>NZ_JAQOMS010000002.1:0-4691517 GCF_028401425.1 Psychrosphaera algicola | reverse complement strand
CAAGCTGTTCTTCACGCCAAACGGCTGAGTTATAAGGGTCAACATCTTCATCATTAGGAACCCCATCATTATCGATGTCGTCATCCATATAATCTGCAATGCCGTCGTTGTCGAAGTCTTTATCGCCTTCGCCATTTGTTGGATCAAATGGACTAGGATCCTCGTCGTTCATCACGCCATCGCCGTCAATATCCCCGTCACATAAGTCACCAATAGTGTCAAAATCAAAGTCAAACTGATCTGGGTTGCTCACTAACGGACAGTTATCTGAACCATCTAAGAAATTGTCACCGTCTGAATCTGGATTGAGTGGCAAAGTGCCTAATTCAATTTCAACAAGGTCACCTAAGCCATCACCGTCATCATCGGTATCTTTATTGTCACCAAGGCCGTCACCGTCGGTATCTAGGGATTCAGAATCATTTTTTGGCAATGCATCGTCTTCATTTAGGACGCCATCACCATCAATATCGTCGTCTGAATTGTCGCCAATACCGTCGCCATCTAGATCAGAATGCTCTGTCGGATCATTCGGGAATGCGTCCTGATCATCACTGACACCGTCGTTATCGTCATCATCATCGGTATTGTTACCCAAACCATCCTGGTCAGAATCTTCAAACTCACCATCAAAATATGGGAATGCATCGAGTTCGTTTTCAACACCGTCACCGTCAATATCATTATCTGAGTTATCGCCAATACCGTCGCCATCTGAATCGCGGTATTCACTGTCGTCATTTGGGAAGTCATCATTAATATCGAGAACACCGTCATTATCGTCATCGGTATCAAGTTCATCGGCAAGACCATCACCATCGCTGTCGATAAATATCGTGCTATGAATTGAATTATCTAAATCATTAGGATCTTGCTCTGCCGGCCAACCATCATTGTCCTGATCTTCAGCATTTTGACGATTGAAATCGAGTGGGAAATCATCCTCAGAATCAACAACGCCATCGTTGTCATCATCTGTATCTTCATTGTTACCAACACTGTCACCATCCGTGTCAAATTGCTCTAAACGATTGAATGGGAACGCGTCATTTGTATCGTCAACCCCATCATTGTCATCATCATCATCTGCATTATTGCCAACACCATCATTGTCATTGTCCGCACTTTCAGAAGCGTCATAAGGGAAAGCGTCATCAACATCTAACACCTGATCATTATCATCGTCTTTATCGCAGGCATCACCACGTGTATCACCATCAAAATTAGCTTGGCTTGGGTTTGCTACGAGAGGACAATTATCAATCATAGTGCCGTTTACGTCGAAGTTTGCGACACCATCATTATCAGAATCAAAACTAAAGTTTGGATCAGTCGGGAAGGCATCGGTACGGTCTATGACGCCGTCGTCGTCGGTATCAATGTCAAATGGATCTGTGCCGATAGAGTGTTCATAATCGTCAGTTAAGCCATCGTTATCGTCGTCTTTATCGGCATTATCACCTTTACCGTCATTATCAAAATCTAACGATTCCGCTGCATTAAATGGGAACTTATCGACGGTATCTAATACACCATCATTGTCATCATCGGTATCTTCACGATTACCAACACCATCAGAGTCAAAATCTTTCTGTTCAAGTGGATCTAGCGGGAACGCGTCGTCTGTATCTTTTACGCCGTCATTATCATCGTCTGAATCCGCAATATTGCCAATGCCATCGCCATCAGAGTCAGTGCTCTCGGTTGCATCTCTTGGGAATGCATCATTGGCATTTAAAACTGAGTCACCGTCAATATCAGTGTCAGTATTATCTCCAATACCATCGCTATCCAAATCAGAATATTCAGAGTTGTCTAACGGGAATGCATCATCAACGTCAACAACACCATCATTGTCATCATCTTCATCAATTGCGTCGCCAATACTATCCATATCGGTATCAACAAAAGCAGTACCTGGACTTGTATTATCAAGGTCGTCTGGATCTTGCTCCGATGGCCAGCCATCGTTATCTAAATCTTCTGCATTTTGAAGATCGGCATTTAATGGAAAATCATCATCAACATCTAACGTACCGTCATTATCATCATCGGTATCAGCTCGATTGCCAACGCCATCACCATCGCTATCTAAGAATTCCGTTGGATCATTTGGGAATGCATCTCTAATGTCGCCAACACCGTCGTTGTCGTCGTCTGGATCGGCATTGTCACCAATTCCGTCTAAATCAGCATCCGACGATTCAGTCGCGTTTAGCGGAAACACATCATTAACATCTAAGACTAAGTCACCGTCGTCGTCGTCGTCGGCATTGTTACCAATGCCGTCCATGTCGGTATCGGCATATTCTGAGCCGTCCAATGGAAATGCATCTTCTTCATCTCCAACGCCGTCATTGTCGTCATCTGGGTCAGAGAGTGCGCTGTTTTCACCTAAGCGATTATTATCACTATCTAAGAAATACGCGATATCTGGCAATCCATCTTTGTCGTTGTCTTTATCAGCAGAGGCATCATCCGGAAACGCATCCTCTGAATTTAAAACGCCGTCGTTATCTATATCTGGATTGGTTTGTGCAATTTGCACTTCAATAACCGTTCCGGCTTCAGCAAGGACAGTGGTATCGGACACATCACCCGTGGTGCTTGTCTCCGAGACAATAACCGCTTTTACTTGAGCAACGGTTCTATTTTCAGGATCATTAGGTATAGGTAATGTGGCTGGGTCTTGGTCTAGTACATCAAGCACCCCCGCGGAATAACCTGAGTTTTCGCCATCCGAACTGCCGTCGATAATGCCGTCGGATAAGTCATTTGCCAATGACGCCAAAACACTGTCTGGCGAAGTTTCCTCGCCGTCATTGGAGTTATTTAGGGCATTCATTTGATACACAACCGCTGTCAATGCTTCTACAGCACTGCGATATTTTGTTGTGGCAACTTGTTTAGACGTATCGTTTGTTGATTCATCTAATAAAGGTGGCGTTGAATAAATATCTACACTAGAGCCTGCACCAAATCCCAAGGTCGATTTCACTTGGTTGGCCGCAACTTTAAGATTGGTAAGGAGTTCTGCGTCACTCTCAGATTTAGCCAGCGCAATATTAACCGCCATAGTACTTAGTGGTGTTGCATACCAACCGTCGGCATCGTCGATCATTTGCTGAGTGATAACGGTTTTAACAATTGTAATAACCGGTTCTAAGCCAGTTGTAATATCTATTGTGTCGTCATCATCTGCGATGACTAATAAATATGGTGGCGTAGAAGAGCCTATTGTAATGCCGGTAATTTTTGCCTGTGCGTTGGTTTCACCTGTATCGACTAAAACCCCTGATAGTCATCTGCAGTATAGTCAATCTCGTAGAGACTGACTGTGGCAAATGCCATAGGTCCTTTAACACCGCCGCCTGAAACAGCTGATCTATTGCCATCATCTGGAAATGCATCGTCTTCATTTGCAACACTGTCACCATCGCGATCCGTGTCGGAATTATCGCCAACACCATCACCATCTAGGTCTGACTGCTCATTTTCATCCAATGGGAAAGCATCATCACCGTCAAGGACACCATCGTCATCATCGTCGGTATCGGCATTATTACCAATACCGTCACCGTCTGTATCTGTGCTTTCGGTATCATCATTTGGAAAATCATCTTCACTATCTAACGTACCGTCATTATCGTCATCGGTGTCACTATTATCACCAACACCATCACCGTCGTAATCGGCACTTTCAGTGTCATCAAATGGAAATGCATCGTCACCATCAAGTACACCGTCTTGATCATCATCAGTATCAGCATGATCTCCTATCCCATCACCGTCATGGTCATTATATTCGGTATCGTCATATGGAAATGCATCAACTGTATCTAAAAAGCCATCGTTGTCATCATCGGTGTCGCTATTATCACCAATGCCATCATTATCGTTATCGGTTGTTTCAGTACTATCAAGTGGAAAAGAATCATCACTGTCTAAAACACCATCGCCATCATCATCGTCGTCACAAACATTGCCCATGGAATCTGAGTCTGTATTTTCTTGATCTTCATTGCTCAGCAATGGGCAATTATCATTATCATCGGAAATTCCATCTGAATCCGAATCGAGACCAGTGCCTATTGTTCCCGGTGGTTCTCCTTTTCCAACTTTCACCTCATCATCTTTTCCTAAATCAAAACAACCAGATAGCGTGAGTGAAACCAATAATACTGATAACCCGATACGAAGTTTATTCATAATAACAACCATTTTTGACGTTAACGCTCAATCTAGAGCTTAGTTCATATTTAGTTGCTTACAAATTGACCATCGATTTAATTGAAATAAATTTGGACTAACAAACCGCTTTTATTAGTTAAAAAAATATAAAATTAGAATTTGCAATTTTGACTACGTTTAGCTAAAGGGCTTTAGCAAAGTAAGATTTACGCCTTGGTTAATTACTAGGCAAGTTTCTCGACTTAAGAGATACCTATGAAAATGCAATAAAAAAAGCAGTTCAGTTAATTAGCCTAAACGTCGTCAAAACCGAACTGTTTCTGTTTCCTACTAACCATTTCGATAGGTGTAGCTATATCCGTTAATTGCCGGAACACCACCTAAATGGACATAAAGGACTTTACTGCCAATTGGAAAATAATCTTTTTCACTAAGTCAATTAACCCTTGCATTGATTTTCCTTCATAAACAGGATCTGTGATCATCGCCTCAGTGCGTGCTGCAAGTCGCATAGCCTCGTTTGTTTCAGCGCTTGGGACGCCGTAAGCAGGATAGGCATAATCTGGATTAATGTGTATATCTTCATCTGTAATCGCCATTTTAAGTCCAATTAATTCAGCGGTATTATGGGCGATTTGTTTTACTTGTTCTCGGGTTTGCTCAACCGTGCCAGAAGCGTCAATGCCAATCACTTTTGACGCTCGACCATCCACTTTAAAGCCAACAATCATACCGGCTTGCGTCGAACCAGTAACGACACAGACCACGATATAATCAAACGTAAATCCTAATTCTTTTCCTGCTCCCTGACTTCCTCGGCAAACGCAACATAACCTAAACCTCCATATTTGTGTACAGAGCCACCAGCTGGGATTCCGTAGGGAATGCCTCCTTGATCACGTACAGACTGCATTGCATCTTCCCAACTGCTGCGAATGCCAATATCAAAACCTTCATCAACCATCTGACAGTCGGCTCCCATCAAACGTGTCATCAAAATATTACCGACTCGGTCATACACGGCATCGTCATGTGGCACCCAACTTTCCTGCACTAACTTACATTTCATGCCCAATTTAGCCGCAGTCGCCGCGACCATACGAGTATGATTAGATTGCACACCGCCAATTGAAACTAAAGTATCGGCCCCAGACTTAATAGCATCCGGTACGATATATTCTAATTTTCTTAATTTGTTGCCGCCCATTGCCAATCCCGAATTACAGTCTTCACGCTTAGCGTATATTTCCACTTTACCGCCTAACGTTTCGGTTAGCCTTGGAAGGTGTTCTATCGGCGTTTTGCCAAATGTAAGTGGGTATCGTTCAAAGTTTTCTAACATTTACAGTCTCCAATTCAATTTCTTACGTCGAAATAAAGACTACCAACATTGTAACGAAAGGTGCTTTCTAATGTTGTTAATTTATGTTCACATAAGACCTTAAAGCAAGGCAAAATGAAACAATAAACAACATTAAGAACCAAAAATGAAAGAATCAACCAAACCTGATTTAGATAAAATTGATAAAAAAATACTTAAATTACTGCAACAAGATGGGCGAATCTCAAATGCAGACCTTGCTGATAAGGTAAATGTTAGCGCTGCGACTTGTTATCGCCGAACTCAACGTTTAATTGATTTGAAGATAATTCAATCAGTTCGCGCTCAAATAGCACCAGAGGCTATAGAGTTAAGTGCATTAGTAATGGTCGGCGTTGTTTTAGACAGGTCAACACCTGAAAGCTTTTCAAACTTTGAAACGGCCATTAAAAAACTATCAATTGTCTTGTCATGTTATTTAGTGGCGGGTGAATTTGATTATTTGTTAAAAATACGGGCAAAAGACATGACCGACTTTAACAAATTGCATAGCGATAAGTTGTTAGCATTGCCTGAAGTGCGTCAACTTAGAACTTACTTCGTTATGAAAGAAGTCATCGAAAACGCACCGATGCCGCTTTGAAATAAACAATCAATAACAAGCTAAAATTCAAATTTTGGGCAAAAATTAGTGTTGCGGCAAGCCACTGTGGAATTTTAAATCAGTATCTGGTGAAATTATGAGTTCTGCTTCCCGTTCACCAAAAAAAGCGACACGGTCTGATAGGTTTTTACCGGCTATTTCTTCGGCTAAAGTGAGGTAGTCTTGGAAATGTCGAGCTTCTGACCTTAATAGTGACACGTAAAAATCCCCTAACCTTTTATCTACATGTGGCGCTAGTTTAGCAAAGCGTTCACAGGAGCGAGCCTCGATATATGCACCACAGATAAGTTTATCTATCAAGGTTTCAGGTTCATGGGTTTTAACGTGTTTTAACATTCCTTTCGCGTAGCGCCCCGGCGTAATATGTTTATACTCAACGCCATACTCATCCATCATCTCTAGTACCTGATAAAAGTGGTGAAGTTCTTCTTTAATCAATAACACCATTTTATCGACTAGATCTTGTCCATATTTTGAATCTGACCGGGGAATTACCGACTTTGTCAGGGTATTTTTTGCTGCCAATAAGCGCCAGTCACCTTCCCTTTTGTAAATAAGAGTTTCAAACGGCCTCAACCACTCTAATAGTGCATCACCACTATCTTTATCTACTGCATATTTACGTATTAAGAACATGGCAGACTGGGCCGCCTTCAACTCACATATTAGGTGGTCTATTAATACAACAGGTAGATTCTCTTTCTTTACCGCTTCAGCAATCCACTCAACTGGCGTCTCGCATTTCAGAAAACTCTTAATCGGCTTTAATAATTCTTCCAATTTTATATCTCTACATAAGCAATTGTTTTTAAACAATTGCTGAATATCCAACACTCTATTTAGGCAGCATTCTACCACAACTAAGCCTAATTTTTTAACTGGAATCAATAACTGCGAGCAAAAATAATGGGGAGCAGCGAAAGTAAGTAAGCTCTACAGCCTCAGAAGGGAAAATGAGATCTTGTACTCATTAGGCCGCTTCGGATGGCTAACACATCACCAAGTGACCAACCTACTATTTCCCTCTGCAAAATCATCTTCTGACTCAATCAGGAAAGTTTTGAAAAGGCTGACTTCTGAAGGTTATACCTACGAAAATAGCATCCTCAGAAGCCCAATATCGCAGTGCAAGAGCTATTCGCTAACGCGCAAAGGATTAAACCGAATTGCTGAGATCGATGGACTGAGAATTGCTATACGCAACAATTCAGTAACCAGACAACAGATGGATTCAAAGTACGAATATCACAGACTGGTCGCCAATCAAACTTTGATCGATCTGAGACACAATAGGAAAAATCTACTATTTACTCTTGACCTTTTTATTTCGGAACATGAAATCGGCACTATGAGAAAAGATTTTGCCGCGCATTTCGGCTGTGTCCCTGATGGTTTGGGAATTACAGGCGATACACTTGTAATGATTGAAGTTGAGAACAGTGTCCGTGGGCCTCTTCGCCACGGTTCTAAATTGACCCACTGGCTTGAATCCTACGCTGATCGGGTAAACCAAGAGAAGAAATTTTCAGGCCACTTTTTACCTCTTGGAATCGCTGGGCAATATGATGATGTCATTCAACTATTTGTTTGCACAAATCACAAAAACTTCAGGAGCATATGGCGCAAGGTTGAAAACGTCATGCGGCAGCATAGAATCTATTCTCACATTTTTTATCTGGTTGCTGACAGGCAATATTGGGTAAACCCGTTAAAACAAGCGATTTTCTTGGAACACAACGAACAATAAACTCTTTAATCAGTTTGTTAACATAACTACATGATTATTAGTAATAAAAAGATAAAAGATCACCAGTAGTCAATCTTAGTCACCTACCAAAAACTAGTCTTACCTAACAGCGCTTTAGCAAAGCTTAAACGGGTTGTAACATGGTTGATATTAAAAAGTTTCAATGTAAATTACCGAGTAGTGGTTACTTTTTGTACAGACTTCCAAGTTAATCGCCAGATAAATCAAGGAAAATATCATGAGATTAGATATAGCGGGACTATCAGCAGAAGAATTAGAAAAATGTAGAAGAATACTCGGGCAAGAAAAAGGCTATAAAGCTACAAAGACTAGGAAATTAAGAAGTGGTATGGAGTTTTTCGATGCTGTGTTCGTAATAGCCGTTTTAAAAATCACCCCATCTTTAATACGAGAATTGTCTAATTTTATTACAAAAATGCAAGAAGTAAAAAGTCTAAAATTTAAGATAATTAGCGATGATGAAAAAATCATATTTGAAGGAAAGGGAACGGAAGAAAAGATCAAATTTGCTATAGAGGAAATCAAGCGCAATTCAAAAGGAAAAGATGATGTTTAACTGGTTACTAGAAAAACTAGGTGCATCTCAAAGGTCATCAGTAACAGCGTCACAGCCCGACGCAAACGACAACTCAGAACAACTCGATATTTCAGATAAACACCAAGAGTTGATTTACACGTTCAAAGAGTTATTGAATAACGCTAAAGATGAAGCCTTAGAACATATATCAAACGATTACTACAAAGACCATATAACAGGACATAATGTTGGATATGATGAGCTTATGGCCGTTAATTACCTTGAAAGTATTGATTTGAAACCCACTGATGATGAAATCAAAAACATAGGAAGTTATACATCTAGACTCCTAAATGAACTTAAATTATTGACTAAGAAATATCAGTCAGTTGAGGAAGATCCCGATGGTTTTGGTATTGGAACTCTTCACTCTATACTAAAGAGTTTTAGTGAAGCTCTTAAAAAACATGACTTTGATGTGGAAGAGAACTTTGTAGCCGAATCTCTTAATATTGAAGGCGGTGGAGTTAAAACTGATTGGCATGACTGGGATAAAGTAACTTTAATGCTAAAAGATCAAATTCTTATAAGCTTAAAATATAATTTTCCTCTTTAGCGCTGGATGCAGGTCAACTTTATCTCTTTTATCTATCAGTTAAACTAAAAGAGACATTACTGAGCTTGATGATGACGGGATAATTTTGTTTACAAGGAGGTTTATAGAAATAAGGTCAATTTTAATTTACGCCTTGTTTAAATTTGACATACCTAGAATGCATGTAAAGGTGTTCCTACGATATTTAGCTGGTGTTAGTCATACACTTTCATTTATTCAGAGTTTTAAGCAGTTTGATAAAAGTATCAATTTAGAAAGTGAAATACCGTTTACACCTTTTTTATGACGCAAGAAAATTTATTCAATTTTGTAATGAAAGATAATAAAAGTTCAGATGAGGAGTTCGCCAATAATATTTATTTCAATCTTGTTGAGTCGTGGAAAAATTTAAAGGACACTATAAGTCACGAAGAAATCCTTTTCTTGAATGCTCAATTTCCAAGAGTAACTATTCCTGTCGCAGAAGTATTCGAGCGAGGGGCATCAATACTTTTCTACATGAATGTCAATAAAGTAACAGATGATTGGAAAATTGAGGGTAGTGATACCGATGTTATGTGTTTTAAGTTAAGTCGTGCCCCAAATGGGGAAAGGACTGACTTATGCGGTTGGAATGTAGGAGGCAGTGAGCAGTTAGCTACTTTTATAAGTAAAGTAAACGAAGCAGCTGTTGTTGCGCTCGGACAGGATGAATCAAACGTACTCGAAGAAGTGGAAAGGGAACTAACAGTTCTTTCGATGGTGTTGAGACCACCAGAACACGAACTTCAATTCGAAGAGGGAGAGCATTTATCAATCTTTGTCGAAGGATATCTATCTTTGCTCCTTTCGCAGCCCTGTATTACGATAATACTAGAAAATGGTGTGAAGTCTTCAATTTATCAATAACTAATGAGCCTTATATTAAATCCCCCAATCATTTGACTTTGAAACCTCTACAGGAACAATCATTGCTTCCCCCAAGTTTTCTGATGAAAAAATAGCTAACACATTATCATCACTACTATGAACTGCTGTGGAGGCCGATAAGATTTCTCAACAATTAGGCTGGGAAAAATACTTAGATGACCAAGCTAGCAAACAAGTGGTTCTGGCTTCATTGGCGAGCAACGAGTATATTCATATTGCCACTCATGGGCTATCTGAAAACGCAGAGTCAAATATTCTTGAAAGTTCTTTTGATAACCCAGCGAACTTTCTTATCAAAAACAAGAGCTTTTTAAATGGCTCTTCAATTGCACTAGCTGGATCTTCAGGAAATAGAAATGATATTCATCATTTGAGTGTTCAAGATTTATTGACAGCAGATAAAGTCAATGCCCAATTTGCTTTTTATCAATCTGTAAAGGTACACATGGTCAAGTTTATTCTGGCGAAATGCCATTTGGCATTGCTAGAGCACTAAGAGTTATAGGTGTAAAAGAAGTAATCTCTTCAATTTATCCACTGGATGATGAATACGCACTAGAATTTTCAACACTATTTTATCAGTTTATTCATATGGGAAGCACCTCATCTGAAGCCTTATCTGAAGTTCAAAAAGTGTTTATCAAAAAAGGAATTGGTTGGCATATATGGAGTGGTTACCAATTGTTAAACTGACTTTAGCTGTACAACTTTAGCTTTACTAACTCAGTATTGTGATAGTCGTTAGTCCATGTTTACACTTCAGATATTAAGCTAGTGCGTTGTCATGGACTTAACTCAATAGACCCAGTAACGTATTCTGTGCAACTGCGAGTTAGTTAATACGTCTTTCGGGACGATCTTCAAATTCAATAACAAATCGCAATTTTATCTATTGATAGCTTGTTAATCTTCTCCCGAAAAAATATTTTTTTAAGTGCCTCTTCGATTTGAGTTTTCGCTTCCGTAATAAGTACCGCATTAGTTAAAACATCCGACGCTTTTTTACCTTTAAATTTGTCACCTTCTAGAGGGATAAAAAGTTCACGCGAATCGGCTTCTTCAGATATGTCTACATCCTTTTTGATTTCTGTAATTGGCTCGTGTCTAGGTATCATTATTACTCTCTCAGACTGTAAACAAAGATAATGATATTGCTGACCACTTTTCTTAGTTTTAGAACGGTCAAACTTGAGATATTTAAACTCTAATTGCTTACCGTCAGGAATATGTACAGTAATCTTCTTACCATCACAAACAAGCTTATAGCCAACCTGCTGTAGCAATCTGTTGAACTTGGTGTAGTTTTTTCTAAATCGCTTCTCTTGTTCTAATAGAGCACTCAACTCACCTAAGTCATGATGAGCAATGACATCAAGCACAACTGCTGGAAGGGTAGTTGAATGATCACAACCTAATTCTTGACCCTCTACATTTTTATCGTATCCCAACCTTCCTCTTTTGTGCATCGTCCGTTTACAGATACATTTCCATATTTATCGGTGTTTTTTACAAATGTTAGGTTACTACCACATCGGCACTTAGCTAGACCACCGATAAAATAGTGATGTGGTTTTGAAGCCCTTTTAGTTCTCTCTTAAGGCATTTTGAACTTTATAGAATAATCCCTCCGATATAACTGGTTCGTAAACACCTGGAATATCTCCCCAAAACCCAATAACGGCCTTGTTTGCTAGCCATTTTTTGATGGTTCCACAGTTTACGATTTTAGACTTGTTTCCTTTGATTTTGAGTAAAAATTCATCCCTAAACCCGTCTCCAAAGATTTCAGGCCAATTTTTTGTTAGTCGCCTGTGAATTAGCCTTTGACCATCCCCCAATAAATACCATTCAAATATACTCTCAATAATCGATGCATACTCAGGAATTACTTTATATTCCTTGTCGAGCCAAAAAGGAGTTCTCATTTTCACAAACCCGCCTTCTTTGGCTATTTTTTTCCGTCTTTTCCAAGAATGCTTAATCCGCTCACTCAAAACCTTGGAGTAATTATAAGCTTGCTCAAATTTGCCAACTAAAGATGCTAATAGACCTTGGTCATTGTTTAACTTTTCAAGGTTGTATTCATTTCTGTCATCTAAAGTGACTATTGTTACACCTGCATCGACAATCTGTTTAAGAATATCGACCATATCCATTTTTTTAAGTCGCCCCAGACGATCTACTACTTCAAAAAGTATGTAATCTCCAGATACGATTTTTCGTCTTTTAATAGCCAGCAACAATCTCCCAAAAGCGTTATCTAGATACTCACCTTTGAAACCTGATAGACCGAGATCTTCAAAACTATGGCCGGATATTTCTACTTCCTGATGATCATCTTTCCACTCATGAATCGCTTCCATTTGCCTATCAAAAGAAGCTCCTGTAGCTTGCCTCTGAGAACTAAATCTAATGTATCTGTACGCTTATGCCACTATGCTTTATACCAACTTCTTATTTAATTTGTTTATTGTATACTTAAGCTCACAAATTAAGTGATCGATTAATATCACCTGCAAGTTTTCTTTTTTGGCCGCTTCATGCACCCATTCTTCAGGCGTTTCGCATTTTAAAAATTGTAAAATTGGGGCGACGAGATCAGATGACAAAATTATTTCTCAGAATGTGGTTTATAGGGCTGGCATTTTAACATAGTAATTTTGCTAAGTAATAGTGAACAGCTTTGTTCTTTAATGGCTTAAGAACAATTGCTTTGCCTTAATCTTACTCGCGCAATTTAACTTGCCATATATGACTGGTACTGAACTCAACCTGATCGCAGCTAAATAACCCCATTTGAAAAGACATATTGCAACTATACGGTTTACGCCCTCTAAACTCATAAATAGTGTGTTCAGTGCCTATACTTAGGTCAAACTCGACGTATGTTTGATCTAACAAATAAAATATTTTATTTTCGCGTAACTGCCAGTGCCGCCAACCGGTAATAGGGAAGTCGGGAATAAGGGCTGATTCAACATTGGTTTTTAAATTCAGCTCGTATAATCCTTCACGATTAAACTTTGTTAAATAAATCTTATTGCCTGCCTCTTGAACACTATAGCCCCCTTTGTAGTCAGTTGTTTAACTTCACCACTTTGCACCATAGGTATTGCCATATATTCCATTGTCCATCAACCTCTGCACTAAACAAAATACTTCGATCTGCAAATGTTACATGATGAACTCGGTTAAACTGCTCTGCAATCGCCTGCCAGTTGTTATCTACAACTGAATATACATAAAGCCCACCATTAATACTCGCAACTAACTGCTCATCATTTTGTGACCAAGCCATCGCACTGATAAACTCTATTTTCTTATGAAATGCAGCAACATAGGCGACTTCACCATCCGCCTTGATATAAACCTGTTCTTGCCCCGTGCGGTCCGACTTGAATGCTAACAAATTTGACTTATTACCATAAATTGGTGACAAACTGACGCCTCTACTGGTTGTTAAAGGTGTTAGGGTTTTACCTGAGTCAGAATACTGGAAAATATTAATTGTTAATTGGCTGCGTTCAGTTAACACAGAATTGTTATCTTGCCCAAGTGCAAGTCGTCCGTATTGGTCGCTTTGCTCCGTCACATTTAAGTTAAGGTTGTCAGGGGTAAATTCATATAAACCATCAGCATTTGATGCCAATAACTGCTTGTTTGTCCGCCAGACTAAACCATACACACTATTGATAAATGGCTTAGTCGCGATAACCTTAGTTATTACTAATATCTACTAACTTAATTTTATCATCTGCTTCGCCACTATACTCTACAACGGCCAACACTTTACTGTTTGGAGATAGAGCAAAAACATAGTCGCCAACAGTATTGCCTTGCTGTAAAGGATGGGTGATTTGTCGCTTTCTTCCCGTATCTAACTGATAACTGTAAATAGCGTAAGGATCAGCAACGCTCGGCCGATATTGATAAAACAATTGATTAAATTTTTGATCAAACTCTAATTGTGTAACGGTACCTTTGCCACAATCCATTATGTGTTCATTTTGTAAAGTAGCCGGAACAATTTTGACAATTTCGCAATTCCGCTGTTGTAAATTATTTAACCTAGATGCAAAGATTGCCCCGTCATTACCTTGGATCACGTCGGTATAATAATATTCATCGTCGGTTACCCTCTGCGCTTCTTTGCCTTTGTTTTTCTTATAAATTTGAGCATAGGCGTTAGGATCTTTACGATATAAAAACAATGCCGTTTCAGAACTTGAATCGTAGTCAGGGTTAAATGAGCTACCCATTGAGGTGGTTACAGGTTGCCATCCTTCTACACCTAATCGGTTGGAATGTTTAGGTTGAGCAAAATATTGGAGATACACCACAACGATTAAAATTAACACTGCCGTTAACCAAGCCCCAAAATAGTTAATGTTAACAGGACTTGTAATTGCTTGATTTACTGAGGCATGTGCTTCTTTTTGCGGAGTTTGTCGTGGTGTTGGTGATGTCAACGCTGAAGTTACTGTCAATTCCGTTACTGTTTCTGGCATGGTGCCACTATCCGTTTTGGAATAATCAGTTTTGGAATTATCCGCAATCATTGCCGGTAAAACCGTAAATTTGTATCCAACTTTACTGATGGTTTTAATCCACTGCGGCTTTGATGGGTCGTCTTCAATTAGTTTACGCAATTCACCCACGGCTCGATTTACCGCAGCATCGCTTACGATCCGTCCATCCCATACATGGGTTAATAGCTCTTCTCTAGAAATGGCTTCTTGCGGGTGTTGGCAAAAATACACTAAAAGTGCAAAAACACGGGGTTCACAATTAAGTAACTTTGCATTTTTTGATAACGTTACTTGAGCTGTGTCAACAACTACCCCACCAAATTCATAATTCAATTAAAGCCCCACTGCCTGCAATCATTATCATTTCATTATTAAACCATTGTCATCTGTTTATTGTGTTAAATCAAGGCACTGTCACAATTACATTGATGGCTGAATGGAGCCGATTTCTGTCAAAATTAAGTAAGGATAGTTATGCGTACAATTTATTGTGTTCTGCTCGTTTTGTTTTCTTTATCTGCTTGCTCAGAAATAACCAAAAATAAAGATGCACCGTCAATTATTGACGCTCAAATTGACGAACAAATTGACGAACAAGCAGAAACCAACAATACAACTGAAAATTTATCTATTCCCGATAATCGATTCTCAAGCACCTATCAGATTCTAATTTTTGGTAATAGCCACATTGTTGGATTAGACACATTAATAGGACAATTAATGCGTACTGCCAATCCCGACGCGCATATAAAAGTCGTTAATGGCGGTGGAGGCTTTTTAGACAATAAATCGAGTCTGGAACATAGGACAAGTTTAATTGCCAGCGAAAACTGGACTCATCTTATTTTACAGGGTCAAAAGTACTCCCAATCTGGCACCCATAAATACTCAACGACCGCCACCGAATTATGGGTTGCAACAGCAAAGGAACAAAAGATCACCCCTATTCTATTTCCTGAACACCCACAAAAAGGCAACAGAGAAGAGGGCCGCAGAGTTCATCAAATTCATTCTGAAATTGCAAAACGCCAAAAAACTTGTGTTGCCCCTGTGGGACTAACTTGGGATAAAGCAATAATTATTGAACCCCAACTTAAATTACACAACCGGGACGGCAATCATGCTTCATTGATAGGAAAATTACTGACTGCATATGTCTTTTATGAATCGATTACTAGCGAACCCGCTGACTTACTTCCCTATATTGCAGAAATCGATGTGGAAGAAACGGTACAGCAGGCATTAAAACAATACGCTTCAGAAATCATTTTACTTAACCCGCCCTGTGTTTTTGACTAAAAAGAATGGACCTTAAACAGTTATTTCTTGCACTCGGCCAATCTAGCAATTTTTTGGCCGACGTTTCCAAAAACCGACTTCTTTCTTCCTCTGTTGATTCAGCGTCCCTACTTGTATTTTAAGCAATCAATTTGACGTATTTTAGGTCATAAAACCACAGCAAAAAATATGTTTGCCATTTGGCTAATTAATCAGAACACACTAAGCTGTACAAAAATCAATCACAAATTTTAGGTTATTCAGCGACCTAGAAAATAATAATCGAATATTTTTTACAAATAATTTTGATTTCAAAAATTTAGAAAAAAGTGACTGCAGAATTATGTACACTATTTTGAAGATACAACTCCTTTGTTTATTAGTAAGTTAGCGATATTAATAGAATTAATACTCTATATTAGAGTAATTGCGGTAATAACTATTTAGTATAACTCGAACATTTTTTAAACAATTCTAATCTTGACTCAAATTCTATTTTTGCCCATAACATAGACATGTTGCGCAGCTTATGTGCAGTTTGTGTTTAATAGCCAATAAGGAAAAGAATTATGATATTAAACCATTTGTGGGGGCTTTATGCGCACCCAGTCGAAGAGTGGCACACAATTGATAATCGCCACGAAAGTTTTAAGTATTCAATGTCACATATCATGATCATCGCAATGATACCGGCAATCTGTGCTTATTATTCAGTAACAACAATGGGTTGGAGTGTTGGCGTTGGTGAACCCCTTAGAATGTCTCCCGAATCGGCATTAATGTTATGTGTCGGAATGTATTTTTCACTAATAGCTGGCGTCTTTTTACTTGGATATTTAGCTCACTGGATGGCTCATACTTTTGGGTCAAAACCGACATATACCCAAACCCTTGAACTTGCTGCTTACACCGCTACACCATTATTTATGGCCGGTTTTGCTGCTCTTTTCCCAGTGGTTTGGTTTGTTATGTTAGTGGGTTTAGGTGCACTCGCCTATTCAATTTACTTGCTCTACGCCGGTGTGCCAATTTTAATGCACATCCCAGAGGAACGAGGGTTTATTTATGCTAGCTCAGTTGTTACATGCGGACTCATTTTGCTCGTATGTATTATGACTGCGTTTGCTATGTTTTGGAGTTCAGGCTACGCACCTGCGTTTAGCCACTAAATAATAAAAATTACAATCAACAATAAAAAGGCCAGTTAATTAACTGGCCTTTTTTATGATCTATTGGTTGGTTCATCCAAACACTGCTTTACCCTTGCAAATGCATATTTACCGGAGAAAAATAGCGTCAAAATTTAGAGTTTACGCCATAGGTTGTGCCACCTGGACCATCTTCTAAAATAACCCCAAGTTCATTTAGTTTATCTCGTGCTTCATCTGCTGCAGCCCAATCTTTTTCAACACGTGCTGTATTTCTGCGTGTTATCCAAGATTCGATTTCAGCAACGTCGTCATCGTTTTGCTCACCTTGTAGAAACGCTTCTGGTGGGTTTTGAACCATACCCAGTACCTTTCCTAGATTTACTAATAAACCAGCGGTATCTGCTGCCAAATTGTCACCGCTCGTTGCATCAGCTTCTTTTTCTTTATTAAGTTGTTTTGCCAATTCAAACAAAACAGCTAACGCTTCTGGGGTATTAAAGTCATCGTCCATCGCTGTGCGGAACTTATCAACGAATACATTATTAGTCATTTCAACGTCTAAGTTTGGCGTAACACCGCGTAACGAAGTATATAGACGTTCTAAACTTGAGCGGGCTTGTGTTAAGTTGTCGCTGCTGTAGTTAAGCTGGCTGCGGTAATGACCAGACAACAAGAAATAACGAATCGACTCAGCATCATATTGCTTTAACACTTCACGAACGGTAAAAAAATTGTCTAATGATTTAGACATTTTTTCGTTATTCACTTGAACCATGCCTGAGTGCAACCAATAATTTACATACGGTGTATCAAATGCACAGCATGACTGGGCAATTTCGTTTTCATGGTGTGGAAATGTAAGGTCTGAACCACCGCCGTGAATATCAAAATGTGTACCTAAGTGCTTTGAGTTCATTGCAGAACATTCGATATGCCAACTATGGTCGGCCTTCGCCCCACGGCGAATCCCATTTAGGTTCGCCAGGCTTGGCTAATTTCCACAATACAAAATCAAGTGGGTCACGTTTGCTCGATTCGACGTCTACACGAGAACCAGCAACCAGTTGGTCTAGGTCTTGACGACCAAGCTGTCCGTATTTTTCATAGGTACTAACTTCAAATAATACATCACCGTTACCGGCAACATAGGCATGATTTTTATCGATAAGACGTTGGATAACATCAATAATTTCAGGCATGTGCGTGGTAACACGCGGTTCAATATCAGCAGGTAACATACCTAATGCGTCAAAGTCTTCATGCATCATGGCAATCGTACGGTTGGTTAACTCATCGCACGTTTCGTTATTTTTTGCCGCACGTTGGATAATTTTATCATCAACATCTGTGATGTTTCTGACGTATGTCACGTCGTAGTTTAAAAACGAAAATAACGTTGCATAACGTCAAATGCGACATACGTTCTGCCGTGACCCATGTGTAATAGGTCATAAACCGTAATACCACACACGTACATGCCGACTTTGCTAGTAACCAAAGGCTTAAATTCTTCTTTCTGTCGACTTAATGTGTTGTAAATGCGTAACATCTGACTTCCTAAATTTGATTAACGACTTTCTTCGCGGCGCATTTTAGCAAACCGCGAACAATTTTCATTGATTATTACAGTAAATATAACAATTGATCTAATCCGCCAGTTTTAACACTGACATCAGCTTTTTCTCTCACTAATGGTTTTGCATGAAACGCGACGCCTAAATTGGCAGCCGCCATCATGACCAAATCATTCGCACCATCGCCCATTGCGATCGTTTGTGACATTGGAATGTTGTATTCAACAGCGAGTTCATTAACGGTATCCGCTTTTGCCTGTGCGTCGACGATGTCACCAAGGACATTACCCGTTAATTTTCCATCAACCATTTCGAGTTGATTAGCTACGGTTTTATCTAAACCAAGTTGTTGCTTTAACACTTCGGTCATGTAGGTAAAACCGCCCGATGCGATAACCACTTTCCAACCATTATGTTTTAACTCTGATACTAAGTTTTCAAGACCCGGCATTAACGGCAAGTTTTTCGCTACATCATCTACAACGCTGACCGGAGCATCGGTTAATGTTTTAACTCGAGCTCGTAAACTCTCTGCAAAATCAAGTTCGCCGCGCATCGCTTGTTCAGTCACTTTTGCGACTTCTTCACCAACGCCTGCCAATATAGCAATTTCATCAATACATTCTATTTGGATAGCAGTTGAGTCCATATCCATGACAATTAGACTATAGGTGCCGACAATGTTGGTCCGTTTGAAACAACACAAACTTCTACCGATTGCGATTCTGCCCAACGACTTAAATTTAGGCGATTGTCTGAAGTTAAAGGAGTCGACAAATACAACGCAATGGCACCGGGTAATTCATCCGTGGGTTTAATAAACTGATGGGTGACCACAGATGTAATTTCGCTCGTTAGATCACCACTCCCACACAACTCGTCCAAATAACTCACTAATGCTTGATAATGAGACCAATTAATCTCACCAAATAAAACACATTTCGTTCGGGTTTTAACAACGTTTTCAGACGACTCAAATGTTGCGACGTTATGATCAAATTTTACAGAGAATAATGAATCAACACCAATAAAATCAACCGCTTCAAAAAGCGACTTTGTATCCATTTTAATGCTCTCTTTTAAGCCATTCTGTAACATTTTTGCTCCAACGTTATAAGTACTAGGTTTTATATATCTTGCTAGAATATAACAAAGCAGATTGCTTTTTAACGAATAAATGCGCAGAATTTAAAAAAGCTTAGATGTAAATGCGCTAATTAATGAGTAAAAAGTAACCTACATAAAAACGTCATCGATAAACCGAAAGTTTTCACAACTTATTGCGGCTATCGTTTTGCTCATTGTCACCTTAAATATTTGGGCGAGCATTAATTTTAATGGCCAAACGTTAATCAATGAAAATGCGCAGGTTTTGGCTGACAACATTTTAGTCCAATCTTCACATAGTGCTGCTCATTACATCGAAAATAACGATATCGAAGCGCTTAATACCGTGACCGAGTCAGTTTTAAAATCCAAGTATATTGTTGAAATGGTTGTTTACGATAATCGCGGTGTCGTTTTAAGTCGCAGTGAAAACGCATTAAGTACCAAAGACCGATTTTTGAATCCACTAAATGACAAATTAGCCAATATGTCCCCAAAACCTTATGTCACCGATGTCACTAATGAACTCGGTGAACTTATTGGGTTTGTGCGTATTACCGTGATGTCAAAAGCACTACAACAGGACGCCACTCTTTTTGTCCATACAATTAGTAAAACAACACTTTTAATGGCCTTGTTAGCAGGGATGATTGGTTATTTATTAACAATCGGATTGCGACCATTTTCTGCCAATTCATATATTGTTCGCGATACGCCGGATTAGGCAATCTGACAATGTTAAGTTGTTGTTATTTTGTCAGGGGTAATTTAAATAATTCAATTGTTGTTTGACGAGTTACGTCAACGACGTGTGTGACCTCTAGTGCCTTTATTTCTGAAATCGACTGTACGACATGTAATATCTTATCGGGCTCGTTACGACTCCTGAATCCATTTATTGGCATATCTGGACTGTCAGTTTCAATAACAATATCTTCAAGCATAATTTCTTTGAGCACTTTCAGCGTTTTTGTTGCCCGCGGATAAGTTATTGTGCCGCCAATACCCAACTTAAAACCCAGTTCTATGTATTTCAGGCTATCTTGTAAACTGCCACTAAAAGCATGGATAACGCCCCCAAATTTCGGTTTACAGATTTTAAATGCTGAGAAAATATGATGGTGAGACTGCCGGTGATGAACGATTAAGGGCAATTGTAATTGATTGGCTATTTTAATATGTTGAATAAAAATGTCGATTTGCTTCTCAATACCCACGATAGTGCTATCGACCCCACATTCCCCTATTGCAATGCAATCCCGTTGCTTAGCAAGCTGACATAGTAGGTCTAAATCAGTTTCATCAAACTCATTTATGTAATACGGATGACAACCCAATGCAAAGTGAAAACCTTCGGTCCGTCGGCACAAGTCAATCTGACGTTGCCAATGGCGACGAGTTACCCCGGAATAATAAAGTCAGTAACCCCAACAAGTGCAGCACGTTCTAATACCGCGTCTCGGTCTTGATCAAATCGGCTAAAATCTAAATGACAATGGCTGTCTATCAACAATGTGTCCTTTTTGAAGGAGGTTCTTGTTTAAACTCAATATCATTGAGTTATGGAGCAAGTCTCGATATGGTCCAATTATTGTCGATTTTTTGGTAGAAGATCCTATCGTGTAAACGATGTTCGCCACCTTGCCAAAATTCCACTTTGGTTGGCACTATTCGAAATCCCCCCAAAAAGTTGGCGCTGAGATATCACCGGTTTTAAACTTATTTTTCATTTGCTCAAACGTACTCATCAATACATCACGAGACTTAACCGGATGAGACTGGTGTGATGCCCATGCAGCAAGTTGGCTCGCTTTAGGTCGAGAAAGAAAATAGCTCATGTCTTGCTTTAAGCTCAATCTTTGTGCTTCGCCATAAACAATGACCTGTCGTTCTAAACTATGCCAAGGAAAATGCAAACAAACTTTAGAATTTTGCTTTATTTCCTGCGCTTTACGACTGCCCAAATTGGTGAAAAAGACAAACCCATCTTGGTCTGATTGCTTTAACAATACAATACGTTGCGACGGTTGCCCTGCCTCATCGACTGTGGCAACAACCATAGCCGTTGGGTCATTTAACCCTGCGCTAATGACTTGCTGTAACCAAACTTCAAACTGAGCCATTGGATCTGGCAATACGTCATTTTCATTCAGGTTATCTAGGCAATACTCACGTCTTAAACTACTTAAATCCATATCTACACCATTGTTAAAGACAGTTCGTCGATTTACCGCTAGTATAATTATCAATGTCTTCATTGTTAACGGTTTTATTATGGAATTTGAAATAAACAACAAACGCCCGACCAAGCAAGGCCAAAATATCTTTATCGCCCCTCTGCCGACGTTATTGGTGATGTCCATATGGGTACTGGTGTCAGCATCTGGTTTCATGCTGTTTTGCGAGCTGATTCCGACTCAATCCACATTGGCGACAACACCAATATTCAAGATGGTTGCATTGTACATGTCGATGAGGGACACCCTGTAAATGTTGGACACTCTGTTACCGTCGGCCACAAAGCCATGTTACATGGTTGTACTATAGGTGATAGAAGCTTAATTGGTATTGGCGCCATAATCTTAAATGGCGCGAACATTGGTAAAAACTGCATAATTGGTGCAGGCGCGTTAATTACCGAAAACACACAAATCGCAGACAATTCACTGGTCGTGGGTAGTCCTAGTAAAGTAATCAAAAGCGTATCGGACCAACAAGTTGAGTTATTGAAAGCCTCAGCCCATCACTATGCAGTAGCCGGTGAAGATTATAATCAAAATTTAAAACCATGCTGATAAAAGTAAATCGCCTTTAAATGAAATAGCCGTCTGCAGTTCTTAGAAAAGCCTGCATGCAAGACAGATAAGGGCGCTACAGAGCAATAAATTTACGCAAATATCGCCACAACCTGTCGAGAATACGCTAGGACCCTGCCATCTGGGGCCCAAAACGTTGACTCTTCATGACCATAGCCATCTTCAATGTGGCGGGCTTCATTTACACTCGCAATCCATTCTTCACCATTTAAATCATCGATTGGTGCAATAAATTCAACATCCCAACTCATGGTGCTTGCCGGAGCTGGGATCCGTTTCATTTGATACATCGTTGGTGGCCATGCATCCATTACTGCAATTAAGCACGCATATGTCATTTGAGCCGGTGGGTGTTTTAATTTGGACCATCCGTGTAACACAGGGTCATCGGATTTACCTAGGGATAAACTGCCCTTCTCCACCGCGAGTTCAAAATGTTGTATAAACTTAGGAACAAGCTTTGGAATTTGAGGTAGGAAGTTACCTTTTTGGGAACCGTTAAGGCGTGTTTAGTTGTATCGGGTTTATGCAATATTGATCCACGACTGATACCAAAACAGATCTGAGCCATGACACAAACTCGGTCGTTTTGTAAAACTGAGGCCACTATCTGAGTCACATTCTTGCCGGTTCTTAATATTTCTGCCGTGACTTTCAGTGGCTCACCACAGGTGACCGGACCAATAAAATTACAATGAAACGAACGCGGTGTGCGTTGGTCTACAATAAGATTTTGTGCCGCTTGAAAACAAACAGCAGCGGATATCCCACCAAATGCAGTACGACCTTGGCCCCATAGGTGACGGGAATGGTTAATTCATAGCTGTCCTGCTTTTCGGACATTTTGTTTAGTATTGATTCGATTGACATAAGGCAACTGGTAAGATGAGCAAGGTAAGACCAGTTTAGTGATTTTGTAAAAAATGCAAAACAAAAGAGCAAGTTAAATCTATTGATAATAAAAAGCGCCTAATGACAATATTAGACGCTTTTACGCTCAGTAAATTTCACCGTTTTAAAGGCTGAACACCATATTATTCACAACACTTAAATCCTTTAAGTTTGTCCTTAACTTTGTCTTCTAATTTATCTTTAATTTTGTCTTCGGCTTCTTTTTTATTTTATCTTCGAATTGCTGTTTTTTGTTGTCTATCAGCGCATCAATTTTGTCTTCCGCTTTATTTTTGAGAGTTGACTCCCATTCATCTAAATCTTTGCCAAAGTCTCTAAGCTTTTGTAACTCAGGGGCTTTTTCCGTCAGGTTTTGCTCAACCTTTTGACTCAATTCAGCTTTGGTTTCGCTTTCAACTTTTTTAAACTCTTTTTGACAGCCGCTCTAAAGGCACTATTTACTTTATTATCAAGGTCAGAATCTACGGCTAAATCAGGTGATTTCAATTTACCACTGACGTTCATATTGATATTAAACTGGTCTACACTCGATAATGAATCCAATAAAATTTCAGCAAAATCTCCAGTCCCATTGCCCGAAAATATTGTTTCACTGAACGCTAATAGATGCTCTGAATTTAATTCGTTCTCATATTCGAATGTACCCGAACCCAGCAGTTTTCCGTGTTCCAACTCTAATGACAAGTCTGAATCACCAGCGATTGAGTAATTATTTACGGCTAGCTCCGACATATTCCATTTACCGTCTGTGGTGAACTTAGCATCTTGTGCCGCAAAAAATGTCCCTTCGATATTTATGCTGCCGCCTTGTTTTGCAACGTGCGACATAACATATTCACCCGGAATATTACGCACATAAGATTCACTCGTAATCTCACTTGCAGTTACCAACCAAGATTTACCACTTAATGTTAGGCTAATTTCCGCATCAACTATCAACCACGTTGGCAATGGGTCGTTTAAAGGAAAGACAATGTTTTCACCGACTATAACCTCTGGCTCAGCCTCTTCCGCTTTTTTATTTTTAAGGTAGTTATCCAAATACGGTTTAGCGGTGGTATAGAACCCCATACCCTGCTCTAAATAAGAAGTGATTTTATCACCAAACAACAATTGGCTTATCGCTAGAGTATTTGGATCATCAATAGGCAATGTTTTTTTAATCGACTCCCAGTCTTGTCCATAGGTGCGTCTTTTAACTCATTATAAGCTTGATCTATTTCGGCTTTGCTAGTTTTGTATTTTGCTTTCGCGGTCTTAATTTTTAGCCTATCCGCATTTATTTCAGCTTTGAGTTTGGCAACTTTTTCCTTCAAAACTTTTAAATCATCTAATGATGATATTTCGGTATCTTCAATTTCTTGCCATTGTTGTTCATAACTTTTCACCGAACCTTTATCCGGGAGGTCCTTATAAACCGACTTTAACTCGCTGCTTTGTGTTTTCCAAACCTGTTGAAAATTTTTCGCTTTAATTTCGGTTTGTAGATCTGCTTTGGCTAAGAGTTCTTTAGAACTTGGGAATGACATCCCTTCATGTTGGTCATTTTCCGTTGTATCAGAATCAGTCTCTTGTGACGTATCTGCTGATTGGTCATCTTTAACTATACGGACACCGGGTTCTGCTCTTGCACCGTCAAATTGTAATTCAACTACTTTTAAACTGTCGATTACTGTATTACCCATCAAATAATCTAGGGGTCTGACTTGTACTTCTGCTTGGTCAAACTGGAACAGATTACGGTTTAAGTTATCAGGATCGGTTTGTTGTAGGTTTTCTATTGTTAACCCAAATGGAGACCAACTAACATTGACTGCTTCTATTTCTGTTTCCGTGCCAAAAGTCGACTCTAACGCCATTTGTAGCCCAAATTTTGCGGCTGGATTAATACCAAAATAAACAGCCGCTGCTATGACGGCAACGCCACCTATCCCACCAACTCTGAGTAACCCTTTTGGTTTCGCCTTTGCTTTAGCGTCAGCCTCTTTATTCTCGTCGACTTGGCCTTCCACTTCTGCGCTTTTTTCGCTACTTCTTTTTACTCATGAAACTTATTTCCCTATTCGACTACGCAGATTGAACGCTTAGATAGATTTGGTAAAACTTACTTGCTTTTAAACTTTGAACAATTTTAAAACGCTCGACAAAGTGTTTCATTGCTAAGCGATACTTAACAATTAACCAAAACGACAACGCATAAATTGGAACGATTAATATAATCGAACTCACTAATTGTCCCATAACGGCACTATTATAAAGTTCCGAAAATCTAAACCAGGTAGCCTGATATAGCTCTGTCCAAGTTGAAACTAACGATGGAAGTTGCAATAAATAACCACCAAAATCTGAAATAAACGTAATGAATAACAACTTCAAGCCACTAAACACCGCGAGCATTGCAATGAAAACGGTCAAATTCGCTCGCAAAACAATCAGTAATAATAAAATAAAAACACCAAAAACGCTCATGATGGAATTAAAACCTGCTAACATTGCTAACACAATGGCGAGTGCCAGATGTTTCGGCTCTGAATCTGAATTAAGTACATTTAATAATTTGGCTATTAGGGTAAACACAACCTCTCCTTTTTATTTAAAACCTGTCTATAATTAATAACACATGTCTGCTGATAGAAAATTACTTTAATTAATATAAAGTTAAATATTAGCGATAAAAGGCCGATAAACCAAAATAATTAATTAAAAGAAGATCATTCATATGTTTGTTTCAAAATCTAGATATGACGCTTTGTCATCAGAGAATACTCGGCTTAAGGCTGAAATTGTATCGTTAAACCAAACGGTAACCAATGCAGACGAACTTATTTTGGAGTTACAAAATGAAAAAATGCGTTTGATCAGTCGTTTAATGAATTTGACGCACAGTTATTAGCCTGTACGGTTGACTCGTTCGAGCAAATAAAATCGGTTCGAGAAGCGGTTGCAGTATCATTTCAACAAATAGAGGAAGAAAGTCGCTCTATCGCATTGATTAATGAACTGTTTGATACCTCATCAAATGCACTAAATTCAATCGTTGGTGGCATGGCGGGTCTTGGCGACCAAATGGGTTCGATGACAACCAATATTTCAGGCTTATCTGAAATGGCTGATAAAATTAATACCTTTGTATCCACTATTTCGAAAATTTCGGACCAAACCAATTTATTAGCACTTAATGCAGCCATTGAAGCTGCGCGTGCGGGGAAGCGGGTCGCGGCTTCTCTGTTGTTGCCGATGAAGTTCGTGCGTTGGCGAACAACACGAATGAATCTGCAAACGAAGTGTCTGATCTCGTAAATGAAATTATCCGCTCGACCAATGAAACTGTTACCTCAGTTGATCGAATTCAATTAAGCAACCGAGACTTGTCTAACGGCGTAAATACATTAAATGAAGATTACAGCAACATCATTGGTGTTTGTAATCAAATGAAATCAACAATTGAGTCCGCCACAATGCAATCGTTTATTCAAACCGTTAAGTTAGATCATGTGGTTTGGAAAGGTGATGTATATGCGGTCGCTGCAGGGCTTAGTTCGAAATCAATTAACGAATTTGCCGACCACTCGTCGTGTCGTCTTGGTCAATGGTATGTAACTGAAGGTAAGAGTAAATTTGGCAGTAACACAACCTTTATGCATATTGATGAACCTCACCGCCAAGTGCATAAGTTCGGACTAGAGGCGTTAAAACAACTTGAAAAAGGTGATAAAGCAGAGGCAATAAATACGCTCAATAAAATGGAACAGGCTTCAAATAAAGTAACAGGATTGTTAGACAACTTGCTTCATTCTTAAGCCACTAAACGTCTAAATTGCGCTGTACTTGCCAAAAGCCACAATACTTTTGTAAGTACAGCATAAACGCCTCAGTCTAATCAATGCCAATCAGCCTATCCTCCAACGCCGTTGAATTTGAGCGTACTTTGAACCTGAGTCACTCTTACACTGTTATGAATTTTTGAGCTCAGTATCATCAACATTACTCAATAACAAAGCTAACCAACGACTGTCGGCATTTGCCTCAAGCGCAATTTTTACTATCATCGTAAGGGGTACAGAAAGTAACATTCCGACAGTGCCTAATAACCATCCCCAAAATATCAAAGATAAAAATACAACCAAGGTTGATAAACCTAAACCACGGCCCATAAATTTAGGTTCAATGACATTGCCAAAAATCGTGTTAATCGCAATATAGCCTAACGCCAAAATGCCCGCAACCGCTGGACTTTGGACAACAATGGCAAGCAGTACCGCTGGCACAGCAGCAATAATTGATCCTATGTTAGGAATGAAATTAAACAAAAATGCCAACACAGACCAAAGCAATACGTAATCAATATCTAATATCCACAATAAGACGCCAACCGCTGTTGCGGTTCCTAAACTGACTAGAGATTTAATCGCGAGATAACTATTTACAGACTCTAAAAAGCGGTCTACATGACGCATTTTCATTGTAGGATCGTCTAATGCAATATGAACCTTCTTAGATACATCCGGCGCTTCAAACAACATAAAAACAACGGTAAGAATGATTAAAAATAAATTGGCCATAACACCGCCAAATCCACTTAATAAATTGCCAACCATTTGCATAGCAATACTCGGATTAAAGTATTGAGTCAGTAACGATTGATCTACATGAATATCAAATAACGCAAGTTTGTTCACTATCCACTCGAGCTCATTAGATAACTTTGCTTGGTAAACAGGCAGCGACTGTGAAAAGTCATTAAACGATTGCCCAACAACGCCAGCGATGGACATTCCAGCACCGACTAATAGACTCAAAATAATGAGCACAGCAAAGACTCGAGGGATCCGAAGTGCAATTAGTTTATTAACTAGTGGATTGGCAATAATGGCGATAAACATGGATAACAAAAATGGAACTAAAATGGCGCTCGCCGCTTTTATTCCTGCCAATAAAATAATTAAACAGGCCATCGTAAATAAAAATCTTGTGGCAAAGTTCATTTCGAGCTTAGACATCTACTTTTCCTTTAAGGATATTTGCGTTCACTTATTGCAACTGAACAATTTTAGCAATTTTACTAAATTGCTAATCTAAAATTTGTTGTTACCAAAAATAATAAACTAAATGGTTGATTTGGTTCATTGTCCCATTTAAATTGGGAGCCTAAAGGTAATGTTAGGCTTTTAAACCAAATTACAGCTCTTTTGAGCCACAAAACTAACAAAAACCTATAGTAAAGCTATTTTACTGAAATTAAAAAATAAATTGGCAGGTTAATGAATATTCTAATTACCGGTGGAACAGGATTATTGGGAGCAGCGCTTATAAGGCTCCTCAGATTTGATAATGAAGTTCACAAATTGACTGTTTTTACTCGTAACTACGCAAAGGCCTGCAGAAACCTGCATGCTTCAATTACCGTTATTGACTCATTTGATGAAATAAACTTAGTCGATTTTGACGCAATTATTAACTTAGCTGGTGAACCCATAGTTGATAAAAATGGACCGCTAAGCGTAAGAAGCAAATAATGAGCAGCCGGTTTGATACAACAAAGGCTCTCGTTGCTAAAATAAACTCGGAATGCAGTGCAGATAAAAAATCCAATTTATTAGTGCAAGTGCTGTGGGTATTTATGGCCCACAAGGTGCAGAGTCTATAGACGAAACATTTAGCTCATTTGGCAATGACTTCGGTAGTAAGTTATGTCAGCAATGGGAAGAAATTGCTACCACGGCAAAACACGCTAATGTCACCTTGCTTCGGACAGGCATTGTCCTGTCTAACCAAGGTGGCGCTTTAGAAAAAATGATCCCGCCATTTTGGGCTGGATTTGGTGGAAAAATTTCTAATGGCAAGCAATATATGCCTTGGATCCACGTAAAAGACTGGGCTAGCGCTGTGAAGTTTGTTCTGGAGAATAAAAACATTAGTGGTCCGATTAATTTGTCAGCTCCAACCCCAGTTTCGAACAAAGAATTTACTCATGCCCTAGCAACTGTCTTGCATCGCCCGGCGATCTTAAGAGTCCCTAGGTTTGTATTGCGAATGACATTGGGCGAAAGAGCTGACCTTATAATATTTGGCCAAAACGCTGTTCCTACTAAATTACTCGACAATAAATTTGAATTTAAATATCCAGTTTTAGCTGACGCGCTCGAAGATCTACTTTTACTTTAAGAAAAGCCTCGGACCAAGTGGTGTTTGCATTTGGTCCAATACAGCTTCTTCAAAGACATTTATTTTCCACTACCCGCCAAAATTTTAACAACAACTGAATTTCAACAGTAAAACTTAATTTTTGTAACAGTCTCGACAAAAGCGACTGACAATAATGAGTGTGATGGATTTTAGACTCGGTTTCTGGATTCTGATTAAGACAATAATTTAGCGTAAACGATGATTTATACTAAACATCAAATAAACCTAATGTATAAAGAGCTTTATCGATAAGTAGCAAAGGTGTGCAGGCTTTTAATGGGCTCAATAAGCCGATATTTAGGCGTATATTACAGGCAATAAAAACCCCAGTGATATTAATCACTAGGGTTGTTTATATGGCGGAAAGCGAGGGATTCGAACCCCGGAAGGTTTAACCCTTCGCCTGATTTCAAGTCAGGTGCATTCGACCGAGCTCTGCCAGCTTTCCATTAGTCGATGTAATCGAGTTGTAACAACTCGATGTAAAAATAAGTGGCGGAGAGGGAGGGATTCGAACCCCGGAAGGTTTAACCCTTCGCCTGATTTCAAGTCAGGTGCATTCGACCGAGCTCTGCCACCTCTCCACTTGATGGGGCGCATATTAGTGACCTAATCGCCTGATGTAAAGTGTAAATCTAAAAAAACGTAAAAAGTGAGTTGAATGGTGCTTTTTAAACCACTGAGGTTGAATATTCATCAAAAACCCCAAAAACAAAGAAATAAGCGGCCAAATTTCAAACACCAAAATGATTGCTGTTATCATTGCTGTTATCATCGAATAAAAATTTTAACGCTAGCCTAAAAATTCCAAAAACTTAGCGACTAGTTGCAGTAAAAAACAAATTTAGTTCGAATATTAAGCGGCAATAATTATCGTAAGTGATAATGTTAAAAAACTAAATTGCTGGGAAGCGCTGCCACACAACACTTACAGGCACATAAGTTACCAATAAGACACAATTAAAATACATAATTAATATTTATTAATAAACTTGAATAAAATTTCTTTACCCCAATGTATTGACCAGAGACGTAATTTGGTGAAAACTACGTTTAGTTTGTCATAATTATTTTGTTGAATAACAGGAGTTCACAATGGACAGCAGAACAGCGTATCAAAGTACTGAAGCATCTGTATTACAGACGAATAAGGTATTACGCAATACTTACTCATTACTCGCGATGACGCTTGCCTTCGCTGCTATCGTCGCTGGTGCAGCAATGGCATTGAATTTACCACACCTAGGATTAATCCTAATGTTGGTTGGATTTTATGGCTTGTTGTTTTGGGTTCATAAAGCGGCGAATTCATCTACTGGCTTAATTGCAGTATTTGCTTTTACAGGCTTCCTTGGTTATAGCCTTGGACCAATACTAAATATGGTTATCGGCGCAGGCGGCGGCGAGATTGTTATGACTGCGCTTGGTGGCACAGCCCTAACCTTCTTCGGTGTTTCGGCTTATGCGTTGACGACTAAACGTGACTTGTCATTCTTAAACGGCATGATGATGGCAGGATTCTGGGTTATTATTGCAGCAGTAGTTGCAAACATTTTCCTAAACCTTCCAGCGTTATCGTTAGTCATTAGCTCGATGTTTATTTTATTCTCATCTGGTGCAATTTTGCTTCAAACTCAAGCAATTGTGCGTGGTGGTGAAACAAACTACATCTTAGCAACAGTGACGTTGTTTGTATCGATTTACAACATCTTCCTAAGCCTTATTCAGTTACTAACTGCATTTGGTGGTAGTGACGATTAATTTCGTTACCTTACTTAATCATTAAAAGCCTCACATAGTGAGGCTTTTTTTGCCACTTTTTCGCCATTGTTTTTCACACCTGACCAATCACTTAAATGATTTACTCTATAGCTTGTTTATTGTTTGTCGCCGCTTTCTTCCGTGCCCTAATTTCAGATTTAATTCAGTATTCTTTTTTAACGTAAAGTATTAGCAAGTTGTGGTAGATGTAATACAATGACGGCACTACCCTTACATTGTGTTTTGAATTCCTTATTGAGTGTTTTATGAATCGCTTTATTCTCGTATTACATTGCCCGCCTTGGTCTCACCAGAGTGTGGCGACGGCCTGCCAATTTGCTCAAGCGGCCATTGACCGTGGAAATTCAATTACAGCGGTTTTTTTGTATCAAGACGCAGTATTAAACGGGTCTAATAATTTGGATATCCCCTCTGATGAACTCAATGGTCAATCGCAATTAGTTAACTTAAATTCACAACATAATATCCCGCTATTGATGTGCGTGACTGCGGCGGAAAAACGCGGTGTTAATGCCGATGCACTGCACCCGAGCTTTACCCTTTCCGGCCTAGCTGAATTTGCTGAGCTCACCACTGAGTCTGACAAAATGGTGCAGTTTAAATGAATGACCAAGTCATAAACGACATATTAATCATCCATACACAAAGTGCGTTGAATGCTTTAGCTGGTAAAGAAGCATTGGATTTGTCTTTGATTTTTGGCGCATTTGACCAACGGGTCAGTGTGTTATTTTTAGGATTAGGCGTGACTCAGTGTTTAATTGAGCAAACCCCGAACTGATAGGTCAGAAAGACTATTTGAGCACCTTTAAATTACTTGAAATGTACGATATAGAAGAAACATTCGTTTGCCAAAAGTCATTAAACAAGTTGGGGTTCCATAAAAAAATGTGATGCCAAGCGTACTGACATTAGACCCCGGCGGCATTATTCAGTTAAAACAAAACGCCAAACACATTTACGTTATTTAAGTTGAAATAATCATGACCACAACAAATAGCTTGCACATCTTATTTACGTCCGAACAATGGAACAACGTGAAACAACTCTTGTCCAGTGGCGACAAAGTGCTATTTACTCAGGACGCTGTGTATAGGCTGCCTACGATAAAACCCATAGATAACATCAGTTTTTTCGCTCGAGAACTTGACTGTAACGCCCGACATATAAGGGAAAATGAACACTTTGAAATGATTAACGACCCGCAGTGGGTCGAGTTTTGTGAAAGCGCAAATAATATATTAAGTTGGTAAATAAGCACCATGATCGAATTTAACGGCACTTCTTATGAAACAGACAAACATGAATACCTGATCAATTTAGACGATTGGAGTATAGAACTAGCCAATCATATCGCAGAATTAGAAAACATCACAATGACAGATAATCACTGGGAAGTGGTTAATTTTGTCCGAAATTTTTATATCGAATTTAAAACAAGCCCGGCTATACGTCTATTAGTCAAAGCGATGGCAAAAGAACTCGGGGCAGATAAAGGTAACAGTATTTATCTTTATCGATTGTTCCCAAAAGGGCCTGCAAAACAAGCGACTCGAATTGCAGGGCTACCAAAACCAGCTAAATGTATTTAGGAAAAACCGTGACCACATCAATGTTTATAACTTGCTCCACCTGTTTTGCTAAAAATCGCGTACCTGAAGATAAAATTGAAGCGGATGGCATTTGCGGCAAATGTAAAAACAAATTACTTTTGGGCGCACCAATTGAACTGACAGACGCCAACGTCTTTAAATTTATCCAGAACAATGACCTACCTGTCGTAATCGACTTTTGGGCTGACTGGTGCGGTCCATGTAAGTCTTTTGCGCCACATTTTCAGCAAGCCGCCATGGCCTTTAAACACACCTATCGCTTTGGCAAATTAAATACTCAAAACGCTCAATCGAGCGCAGGCATGTTTAATATTCGTAGTATTCCAACCTTAATCGTATTTAAGCAAGGAAAAGAAGTAGATAGAGTCTCTGGGGCATTGCCACCACAAGACTTAACGCGTTGGTTGCAGTCGCATATCGGATAGTTTTTGGCGTATATAATTGGGTTAAAAACAAAAAAGGTTAGCAAAATTGCTAACCTTTTTTAATACTTCAGAGTAAGCCAATACCTATTTTGGCACTGGGAAGCCTCTGTCACGCATTAGTGCTTCAACTTTAGCATCACGTCCTCTAAACAAACGATACGCCTCTGCAGGGTCAATAGCGTTGCGTACAGAGAACAAATGGTCGACCAACTTCTTCGCCATACCCTTGTCGTAATAACCACCTTGGTGAGCCTTCAAATGCTTCAGCTGCGTCAGACGTTAATACTTCTGCCCACATATAACCGTAGTAACCAGCAGAATAACCTTCACCTGAGAATATATGCCCAAAATGTGGCGTTCTATGACGCATAACTAATTCAGACGGCATACCCATTTCAGCGAGTGTTTCACGTTCAAATTTATCTGCATCTAAACCTGCCGGGTCCATGCTGTGTAATTTAAGATCAATTATTGCAGACGCAAGATACTCCGTGGTTTTAAACCCTTCGTTAAATGTTGCTGCTTTTTTGATTTTAGCCACTAGATCAGCAGGAATTGGCTTACCTGTTTTTTGATGCGTTAAGTAGTTATCAATAACCGGATCCGTTGTTAACCAACGTTCTAGCAATTGTGACTGGAATTCAGTGTAGTCACGAACACCACCATTTTGCGATGGGTATTCAACTTGAGACGACAGTGAATGCAAAGCATGACCAAACTCGTGGAATAAGGTTTCTGCATCAGACCAAGAAATAAGTGTTGGTTTGCCCGCCTCACCCTTGATGAAGTTAGAGTTATTTGACGCCAATACATTGGTTTTACCCTGGAAAGTTGTAAAGCTGCGGTATGAGGTTGCCCATGCACCAGAGCGTTTGCCTTTACGAGCGTATGGGTCTAGATACCAGACACCGACATGTTCGCCAGTAGATAGCTTAGTGACTTCCCATACTTTTACATCTTCATGGAAGACAGGAACAGAGCCCTCTTTGACCGCGTCAAATTTAAAGTCAAACAACTTACCAGCAACATAGAACATCGCTTCACGTAAGTTATCAAGTTGTAGGTATTGTTTCACTTCATCTGAATCTAGGTCGTATTTAGCTTTACGCACTTTTTCGGCGTAAAAACGGTAGTCCCATGGTTCAATTTTGATATTTGCTTTTTCAGCATCTGCTACGGCTTGCATATCCGCAACTTCTTCTTTTACGCGAGCGATCGCGGCAGGCCAAACAGCATTCATGAGATTAAATGCGTTTTCAGGATTTTTCGCCATACGGTCTTCAAGACGCCATTCAGCGTAATTTTTATAACCGAGTAATTGAACACGTTCATGGCGTAACTTTAGGATTTCAGCGATATTTTTATTGTTATCAAATTCATCACCGTTATCGCCACGACTATAGTATTTGTTCCATACTTCTTTACGTAACTCACGCTCGTCTGAATACGTTAAAAACGGGTCCATCGAAGAACGCGTGTTGGTAATTGCGTATTGACCTTCTTTACCCAGCGCTGCTGCAGCAGATGCAGCCGCTGTGATTACCGACTGCGGTAACCCACCAAGTTGTGACTCATTTAAATAGGTAACATAGTTTTCTTCGTCGGCTAATACGTTATTACCAAAGTTAGTGTGTAGCTCTGCCAAAGCTAGGTTAATAGCAGCAAAACGTTCTTTATCTTCAGCAGATAATTTAGCGCCACTGCGGACTAAACCTTTGTAGCTGTTTTCAACTAAACGTTGTTGATCTTTACGTAACGTCTTCATTTCTTTGCTTTCGTAAACGGCTTTGATCCGAGCAAATAATGTTTCGTTCTGGCTAATCTGAGAATAATGCTTAGAAATTAATGGTGATAACTCTTTACCCACTTCGCGTACTTCCGGTGACGACATGTTTGAACGCCAAATTCCGTAGTATGTCCATACGCGATCTAAATCTTCACCAACGGCTTCTAATGCAACGATAGTATTTTCGAAAGTAGCCGGCGCTTTATTATTAGCAATTGCTTCAACTTCAGCTAAATGCGATTTCATTGCGATTTTAAAAGCCGGTATCAAATCGTCAAGTTTTACAGTGTCAAACGCTGGTACACCTTCAAATGGACCTGTCCATGGTTTCAAAATAGTGTTTGTGGTATTTTGCGCTGCAGATACCTCAGCAACAGGTGATTTAACATCACTGCCGCCACAAGCTGTTAAGCCACCAAGCAGAGCGACCGCAACTGCAAGTTTTATCGATTTTTTCATTAGATTAACCTTTTGTTATTGTTACAAACATATAATCAGAGGCAACACCTACCTGCAAGGGTTTGCGTGTTCAACGACCTATTTTACAAGCTGAACTTTGTAAAGATTTTTATCCTTTCGTAAAAACGTGCAAGTTTTATGGCCAAACTGAGTAAAACAACGCCTTATCCCAATTCTAAGCCTTAACAAGCCTGTCGATATATTCATTAGGCATTGGACAATAAGCCCATTTTATTTAAGTACCATATTTATCGGATTTGTCTCCTGAGTCGCTTTGCTTAACTTCTTAATGTGGTCGAAATTCAACAAAATTAACGCACTTTTTATTGTGTTTAATTCTGGCCGATTGACTTATCAATTGTGAGCAATGGCACAAAATAGTGCCTGTTATCAACTTGTCTCCTCGCTTTACGTGCTTTTTGTTAATAAACAAAGGTCGTTTTATCATCAAATTATTTATTTTTTAAATCAAACCAGCCCCTCTAAATAGGTGCATTGAAAGCAACATTAGATACGTATAGACGTCTAGATGTAAAAAAGTATTAGGTGTTAGCACTGTTTTTGGATTAAAATTACGTAACTTTGGCTAATAATCAAAATAGCTAAACACACTAATTTTCAAAATAAGTTTTCATCTGAGAGAAATTATTCATGGCAAAACATTTATTTACATCAGAATCTGTTTCTGAAGGACACCCGGATAAAATCGCGGATCAAATATCTGACGCTGTACTTGACGCAATATTAGCGCAAGATCCTAAAGCTCGAGTTGCCTGCGAAACATACGTTAAAACCGGTATGGTCATGGTTGGTGGTGAAGTAACTACTAGCGCTTGGGTTGATATCGAAGAATTAACTCGCAATACCGTAAAAGAAATTGGTTATGTGCATTCAGATATGGGTTTTGATGCAGATTCATGTGCCATTTTAAATACCATCGGCAAACAATCGCCAGACATTAACCAAGGTGTTGATAGAGCAGACCCTAGTGAACAAGGTGCCGGCGACCAAGGCTTAATGTTTGGTTATGCATGTAATGAAACTGAAGTTTTAATGCCTGCGCCAATTGAATATTCTCATCGTTTAGTTAAACGTCAAGCGCAAGTGCGTAAAGACGGGACACTACCGTGGTTGCGTCCAGACGCTAAATCACAAGTTACCTTTGCCTACGAAAATGGCAAGCCAGTTGGGATCGACGCCGTTGTTTTATCGACTCAACATTGTGACTCTATTACCCAATCAGATCTTGTTGAAGCGGTTATGGAAACTATCATAAAGCCAACATTACCGGCTCAATGGTTAACGAAAGAAACTAAATTTTTCATTAATCCAACAGGTCGTTTTGTCATCGGTGGACCAATGGGTGATTGTGGTTTAACGGGTCGTAAGATCATCGTTGATACCTATGGCGGCATGGCTCGTCACGGTGGTGGCGCATTCTCTGGTAAAGATCCATCAAAAGTTGACCGTTCTGCTGCTTATGCGGCTCGTTATGTTGCCAAGAATTTAGTTGCTGCTGGTTTAGCTGACAAAGCCGAACTTCAAGTTTCATATGCAATTGGTGTTGCTGAGCCAACGTCAATCAGTATTGAAACATTTGGCACGGGTAAATTTGAAGAAGATAGAATTATCCAACTTGTTCGTGAACACTTTGATTTACGTCCATACGGTTTGATTCAAATGCTTGACTTAGAACGTCCAATATATAAAGCGACCGCAGCCTATGGGCACTTCGGTCGTGAAGAATTCCCTTGGGAAAAAACCGACAAAGTTGAAGCGCTTAAAGCGTCTGTTGGTTGGTAAAAAGCAAAATTAAAAAAGCCCCAGATAACCGTCTAATAAATGGTCACTGGGGCTTTTTTATTGCTACCGTTTTATCCAATGCTCACTATTGCAATAAGTGCCTTTTTGCAATAGTGAGCTGTTATCATAACTCAGCAAGTCGCTTAACGACCGTCACCGTCCCAGCGAAACATAAGCGCGCCAATTGTCAGAAAAACAAATGTCATCACCGCTAATGGAATAGTGTGCGTGGACAATGCAACAAAGTCAGCGCCTTCTATCATCACGGCTCGAGCCCCTTCCACCAGATGAGTTAATGGCAAAAAGTAGGATATTTGTCTAATAAACTCAGGGCTCCCCTCCAATGAAAACCAAACACCGGATAAGATCATCATTGGTCAGGTGACCAAATTTAGCAACCCACCGGTTAATTCTTCACTGCGACTGCGAGAAGACAACAACAGACCTAATGAAATTAACGACATCGCCCCTAAAACAGCGACAAGTAATAAGTTCCAAAACGAGCCCAACATATAGAAATCGAATATAAAATCACATCCGGCAAATACTGAACCCGAAATAGCAATGACTATCCATAGACGCGAGGTGATCTGCGCCGCTAAAAACTCGATGGCTTTAACAGGCGTGGCATTAAGTCGTTTTAACACCATATTTTTACGGTAACGTACGATGACATAACCTACACCAAATAAACAACTGAACATCATGTTCATGCCCAAAATTCTAGTAATACCCAATCGACATAACGAATGGCTCGGCCATCAATAAACGACGACTGCCAACGCTCGTCAATAGCACCAGACAGCATCTTTTGAACGATATAGCTGTTTGCTGAAGATTCGTTTTGCCAAATCTTTTTATTCGTGTGGTCTATCACTAAATCAAGTTGATGACGCTCCAATTTGGTCATCGCAGCGTCAATGTCTTGATAGTCGACAAAATTGATAAAACGCACATCGCTAAAGGCGCTAAAGTTTTCGGGCTTATCTATCACACCAACTTTGTAAACGTCTTTATCATTGTCGGAGAAAACCACCGCAAAACCCGCCAACAACAAAACCGGAAATATAATGCTCCAACTAAGTGACGATTTGTCTCTGAAAAATTCTAAATTGCGGGCTTTTAAAATGGCCCAAAAGCGCTTTAATGCCAACATGTTATTCTCCCGCCTTTACGTCAATAGTAGGTCCAGTAAGCGCATGACCTGTAAGTTTAATAAATAGATCATCTAAGTTTGCGGATTTAACTTGCAAGCCATCAAGAGAAATTCCCTGCGACAGTAATTCCGTTATGGTTTTTTCAACATTAATGGCATCAATATCATAAAAACCATCACCGTAAGGGCGAGTCCCACTTGGTAAGGTGTGCCCTTCTAAATTTGGTTTTGGTAAGCGGATAATCGCCCCTGAAAAATGCTGTTGTAGTAGATTATCTGGGCTGTTATGGGCAATGATTTCACCACGGTCCATAATCGCAATTTCGTCACATAAATACTGAGCTTCATCCATATAATGCGTTGTGATGATAATGGTTTTACCCGAGTTTTTAATCTCAGTAAGCAGATCCCAGAAGTTACGCCTAGCGTGGGGATCAAGCCCAGTTGTTGGCTCGTCCAAAAATATGATCTGTGGGTCATTCACTAATGCTAAGGCGAGAAGCAAACGTTGCTTTTGTCCACCTGACAATTTTTGGTGATTACGGTCTTTGACTTCAACCAAGTCACACATAGTGATGAGTGTATCCGTTGCCAACGTATTTTTATAAAAGGAAGCAAATAAGTTAATGGTTTCGGTGACCGTTAAGAAGTCTTGTAGAGCAGTTTGCTGGAACTGTATGCCTATCTGGTCTAACGCCGCTTTTGTCAACGTTTTACTAAATAACTTAATTTGGCCTTTACTCGGTGGGGTTAAGCCTTCCATCATTTCTATAGTTGTTGTCTTTCCAGCGCCATTTGGGCCCAACAAACCAAAACAAGTCCCATGTTGAATATCAAATGAGACATTATTGACGGCAATAACATCTTTATATTGTTTAATTAATCCTTCGACAGAGATAATAGGATCCATTTGCACTCCTTAAATAAAGCCGTGCCGCATAATAGCAATTCAAGGTATATTTTTCATAGAAAATTAGTAACAAAAAACTTGGGTTCGACGGAATAAACTAAAGCAACTGAGGCTTAACGAATTATTGTTCATTAAAAAAATAGTTATGTGATAACCATAGGCATATCAAAATCAGCCTGCTAAAATTGCAAAAAAAGCAAATAGAAACGCCATGAGAATACCTCGAATTTATCATTCTTCACCATTGCAATTAAATAGCAACTGCGAGTTAGACTCGGACGCTGCAAATCACGTCGCTAAAGTATTACGCTTGAAACAAGGTTACAAAATCATATTGTTTAATGGCGACGGGCACGATTACCTTAGCGAAATTACGGATGTGAGCAAAAAGTCAGTCCAAATATTGCCTCTAGAAAAAGCCGCGATTGAAAATGAGTCACCGTTAAATATTCATTTGGCTCAGGGCATTTCCCGCGGTGATAAGATGGATTTTACCATCCAAAAATCCGTTGAATTAGGCATTATGGAGATCACACCAGTTTTTACTGAACGTTGTGGCGTTAAATTAGCTGGTGAACGATTAGAGAAAAAACACCAGCAGTGGCAAAAAATAGCAATCTCGGCCTGTGAACAAAGTGGTCGCGCTATTATTCCTGTTGTTCACCCACCAATCAGTTTGTCTGAGTTTTTAAAACAAGAAACTAACCAACTGAAGTTGAATTTACACCCTAAAGCCTCCACTTCTATTAAAACGATTACAATACCTGACAGTGGCGTCCGTTTTATTATCGGCCCAGAAGGTGGTTTAAGTGACGAAGAAATTCGCCAAGCAGGTGACGCCAATTACACAGACATTCAACTTGGCCCAAGAGTATTACGCACTGAAACCGCCGCGTTAACCTTATTAGCATCACTGCAATTTCAGTTTGGTGATTTAGCTTAATTTTTAATACTAGGATTAAAAATGACAAAAAAACTTGGCATTGTGATGGATCCCATTGCAGATATTAATTTGAAAAAGATTCGAGCTTTGCAATGTTGCTGCAAGCACAGGCACGGGGCTATGAATTGTACTACTTTGAAATGAACGACCTATTTTTAGAAAATGGTCGAGCATATGGTCAAGCGCGTCAATTAACCGTACAAAATGTGGTGGGCGATCACTTCACTCTTGCCGAGTCTAACGACATATTATTGTCTGATCTAGACGTGATACTAATGCGTAAAGATCCTCCTTTTGATACCGAATTTATTTACGCCACCTATATTTTAGAGCGTGCAGAAGACGAAGGTACTTTGATCGTTAACAAACCTCAAAGTCTGCGTGATGCTAATGAAAAATTATATACCAGTTGGTTCTCAGAGTTTACACCGCAAACATTAGTAACTCGCAGTGATAAGCAGATCCGGGCTTTTTATGAAAAACATGGCGATATCATCCTCAAACCACTTGATGGTATGGGTGGAGCCTCTATCTTTAGAGTTAAAGCAGGTGATCCTAACCTTGGTGTGATCATTGAAACACTTACGGCACACGGTACTCAATTTGCTATGGTCCAAGCGTTTATCCCAGATATTTCTAATGGCGATAAACGGATCCTGATTGTAGACGGTGAACCTATGCCTTATTGCCTTGCTCGCATACCAGCAAAAGGTGAAACCCGCGGTAATTTAGCAGCTGGCGGTCGAGGCGAAGCACGTCCACTGTCGGACACCGACTGGAAGATTGCCAATGCAATTGGGCCTACATTAAAAGCTAAAGGCCTAATATTTGTTGGCTTAGATGTGATTGGTGATTTTGTCACCGAGATAAATGTTACTAGCCCAACGTGCATCAAAGAAATTGAAGCAGCATTTGACGTAGATATTACAGGCGCACTGTTTGACGCTATTGAACAACGCATAAGCGCGCAATAGTAAAACAAGCACATTCTCAAAAGCGCAATTAATAGGAGTTTTAATGACGGCAGAAATTACAGAAATCACCAATTTAACGAACCAACTATTGATTGCGATGCCTTCTTTAGATGGTTCATTTTTTGGTCGGTCAGTGACCTACATTTGCGAACACGATGATCAGGGCGCAATGGGCTTGGTCATTAACAAATCATCTGAGATCAGTGTTAGTCGACTGTTAAACGAAATTGACATTGAAACCAGTGAATCATCGGCATTGTCATCAAAAAATGTGCTAACAGGTGGTCCGGTGCAAACTGACCGTGGTTTTGTATTGCACACAGGGGGCAAAATTTGGACTTCAAGTATAGCGCTTCCGGGCGACATCAATGTAACAACGTCGAAAGATATATTGCAAAGCTTGTCAACCGAGCAAGCACCTGATCAATTTTTATTAACTTTAGGCTATGCAGGATGGACTGCTGGTCAATTGGAAGATGAAATGGCGAACAATGCCTGATTAACAATTGAAGCTGACCACGATATTTTATTCAATACCCCAGTTGAAAAACGTTGGGAAAGAGCAATCCAAAAACTGGGCATCGACATCAGTCAACTGTCCGCAATTTCAGGACACGCTTAATGAAGTCAAAAACCATTATTGGTATCGACTACGGCACAACTAGCATTGGTTTTGCAGTAGGACAATCATTAACCGGTACGGCATCCCCCTTGAAGCTTTACGAGCGAAGGATGGTGTACCTCAGTGGGACCAAGTTGAAAAGCTACTTACCACTTGGGAACCAGACCTAGTGGTTGTCGGATTGCCACTTAATATGGATGGTACAGAACAACCGATGACTGCCCGCGCAAAAAATTCGCCAACAAGATCCATGGTCGCTTTGGTTATGCCATAGAAACCCATGACGAACGTCTGACTACAGTTGATGCCAAGGCAGATTTATTTGCATCCGGTGGCTTTCGTAACTTAAAAAAGGTAATGTTGACTCACAATCAGCAGTAGTTATATTAGAAAGTTACTTTGAAAACTGCTACTAACCCCAAACGCGCTTTAGTTATTGGCGCAACAGGCCTTGTCGGTCAATCATTAATTACTCAGTTATTGGCCGACGAACACTATTGTCAAGTTATCAACTTCAGTCGCTCTGACTTACCCGCAAACTTTACACACAATAAATTGGTCCAGATAAAAACAGACTTTGATCACCTTGAAGCCCATGTTCAAGATATTGTTGGCGACACGTTATTTTGTTGTTTAGGCACCACAATTAAACACGCAGGCAGTCAACAGGCAATGATTAGAGTTGACCAAACCTACCCAGTTGAGTTTGCAACATTAGCTAAATTAAATGGCGCAACTCGGTTGGTTTTTATTTCTTCCATTGGTGCAAAAGTCGGCGCGTCATCGTTCTATTTAAATTTGAAAGGCGAAACCGAACACCAATTATTGCAACTTGGTTTTGACCACTCGTTAATCGTCCGTCCAAGTGTATTAGTCGGCCCTCGTCCAGAGAAACGGATAGGTGAAACTTTTGGGAAATATGTTTTAACTGCGTTGCAATTCATACCTTTTATTAGTCAATATAAGCCAATTACTGCCGATACGGTTTCCCGAGCGGTGTGCCAGATAATAGCTGATCAAAAACAATCCGTTACAATTGCAGAAAACCGAAGATTACAATCTTTTAAAAACCCGAAGATTAGAATCTTTTAAAACTAAGATGGGCTATTTTTTAAGTAATATTGAAACGCCAAAATTAAGTATCTCCACACCTTATTGGTTAAAAATTACACTATTTTTTTAGTAAATAAACGGTTATCGCACCAATCGTCCTAACATAGATAAATTTATTTTACTTATTCGGCGATTTGCCCTTGTAATCGGTGTGCGAATTAGAGTAAAAACGTAACTAGCTACGATCAATAAGTTTTGAAGTGAGAAAATACGATGGAGAAGAATTCGCCAACCATGTTATCCGGTGCGGAAATGGTAGTGCAAGCGTTAGAAGACATCGGGGTAAAACACCTGTTTGGTTATCCTTATGGCGCGGTATTAGATATATACGACGCTTTGTTTGAACATAATAAAATAGAACACATTCTTGTCCGTCACGAACAAGCCGCCGTTCACGCTGCAGACGGTTATGCTCGTGCTACAGGTGACGTAGGTTCTGTCCTTGTGACCTCAGGTCCAGGCGCAACCAATACCATTACCGGCATCGCAACAGCATATATGGATTCTATCCCACTTGTTGTATTGTCTGGTCAAGTTCCAACCACTGTTATCGGTGAAGACGCATTCCAAGAATGTGACATGGTGGGTTGTTCTCGCCCTATCGTAAAACACAGCTTTTTAGTGAAACGAGCTGAGGATATTCCTGAAGCTATCGCTAAAGCCTATTACATTGCAAAAACAGGTCGACCGGGCCCTGTTGTTGTCGATTTACCTAAAGATATCGTCAATCCAAAAATTAAAGCGCCTTATGTAATGCCTGCTGAAATTAATATGCGGTCATATAACCCAACGGTTAAAGGTCATTCAAAGCAAATCAAAAAAGCGGCAGAAATTTTATGTGCCGCTAAACGCCCTATTTTGTACACCGGTGGCGGTATTGTAATTGCCAACGCATCTGAACAACTCACTGCGCTTGCAGAAAAACTAAATGTACCGGTAACAAATACTTTAATGGGGTTAGGCGGTATTTCTGGCGTTCATCCTCAGTTTGTTGGCATGTTAGGTATGCACGGCACGTATGAGGCAAATAAATCAATGTCCAACGCTGATGTGATTTTTGCCATCGGTGCCCGATTTGACGACCGTGTAACCAACAACGTTGCTAAATTTTGTCCCAATGCAACTATCGTTCACGTCGATGTAGACCCAACGTCTATTTCTAAAACCATTCCAGCGAATGTGCCAGTGGTAGGTGAAGCGAAAAAGTTATTGAACAATTACTTGCTTACATCGACAGTCATGATCTCAATACGGACCCTGAAGCCATGTCAACTTGGTGGAAGACGATTAACGATTGGCGTGCAGAAGACAGTTTGGCTTATAGCAAAATTGACAACCAAATTATGCCGCAACAAGTCATTGAATCGCTTTACAAGGTGACAAATGGTGATGCTTACGTTACGTCAGATGTCGGTCAGCACCAAATGTTTGCTGCATTGTACTATCCGTTTAAAAAACCACGTCAATGGATTAACTCAGGTGGTCTAGGCACAATGGGCTTTGGTTTACCTGCTGCTATGGGGGTTAAATTAGCGTTTCCTGATGCTCATGTCGCCTGTGTGACAGGAGACGGTTCAATTCAAATGAACATTCAAGAACTAGCGACGTGTTTACAATACGGTATTCCAGTTAAAGTGATTAACATCAATAACTCTGCTTTAGGCATGGTTAGACAATGGCAAACCATGTTTTATGATGGACGTCATTCTCATTCTTATATGGACTCACTTCCAGATTTTGTCAAACTAGCAGAGGCCTATGGTCATGTTGGTATCCGTGTGACAGACCCAGCGAAACTAGATCAAGCCATGGAAGACGCCTTTGCAATGAAAGACAAATTAGTCTTTATGGATATTGTTGTTGACCAGTCAGCACATGTTTATCCAATGCAAATCAAAGGTGGAAAAATTGACGATATGGTTTTAGCACCTAAGGGCAAAGTCGCAGGGGAAATTCAAGGGGAGAAAGAATAATGAGACGCATCCTATCTATTTTATTGGAAAATGAAGCTGGTGCCCTTTCTCGCATTGTTGGATTGTTTTCGCAACGTGGCTATAACATTGACAGTTTAACTGTGTCTAAGACCGACGACGACAGCTTATCGCGTATTACGATTACAACGGAAGGCGATCAACGTGTTATCGAGCAAATTACCAAACAAGTCAATAAGCTTGTTGACGTTTTAAAGGTTCGAGAACTAACGGAAAGTGCTCATGTTGAACGTGAAATCGTGCTTGTAAAAATAGCAGCTGACACAAACGAACAACGTGAAGAAATAAAACGCTGTGCCGATATTTTCAGAGGCCAAATTGTGGACGTAGCAAGCCGTGCTTACACCGTTCAAATGCTCGGTACTTCTGGTAAAGTCGACGCCTTTATCGATGTTATGAGAGATAACGGAACGATTATTGAAACCGTACGCTCTGGCGTAGTTGGTATCGGTCGTGGTGAAAAGGCATTAAAACCTTAAGCCACTTCATTAACTAATCCATACTAAAAGGCCAAATTCAAGAATATTGAATTTGGCCTTTTTATTTGACTGAAATCGATTGTATAACTCAGTTTCAGCACTATTTATTTTATTAATCTATCTCGTCTAAAAACGCTTCATCAAACTCTTCAGGTTCTTCAAGCGGCGGGTTGCCGTCGTGAAGTTTGAAATTCTGGTTTTGGTAATAAACCTCTTTGACAAAAATGTAAGAGTCTACAGAATTCTCAATCATACCCTCTTGCGCGATTAAATCAGCACGAGTGTAAACGGCTTTAATACCCGTTTTTAACAAGGCTGCTGGCCAATCAAGTAAATACAGTGGAAAGATTTGACCATCAATAAAATCCCCGTACCGTCTCGAATAGTTGTAGGACCGTAACCTAGGATCATAACGTAAGGTCCGTTACCAACACCATAAATACCCATAGTCTGCCCTGCATCTTCTTTGTGGCGTTCTATTCCCATATAGTCAGCAACGTCAATCAGGCCAAAAATTCCCACCGTAGAGTTAATCAGGAAACGACCTACTGCTTTACCGCTATGTTTTACTTTACCTTGCAGTAAGCTATTTACCGCATAACCTGGCTTCTTCAAGGTTCGTCACAAAATTACGGACACCTGTTTGAGCTGGTCTTGGCAAATATTCTGAATAACCAACGGCCAAAGGTCTTAATACGTATTTGTCTAAAACATTCCAGTTAAAATCCCATAATGAACGGTTCATCGACTCAAACGGGTCACGTTCATCAACAATAGGGGCTATCACTTGTTCCGTGTTGGTCGCATCCACAGGTTGTGGCTCTGGCGTTTTGGCACAGGCAGACAACAACAATACGAAAGTGATTAAAACGACTTGTTTAATCCAAGTTGACTTCATTTTGTTTCCTTATTAATAACTATCGTAATAGGTTCATTTGCTGAGGGCTTAATATCAAGTAACTCTCCTTGCCACTCCCCTGCGGTCAAACCAGCCGCTTCGTCAATCGACAAACGAGCTGTAATATTAACTGAACTCTGATCCGATAACTTCACATCTGGTAACATGATATCCGAATCAGATAAATTAACTGTCAACGGGAAATTGCTTATTGGCAATTTTTTCACGGCGACAGGAACCGGACTTGACGCTGACTTGGCGAATAAAAATAAATAACGAAATTGTGTTCCAGACGCCGTAACGCGGTCATCTAGTTGCACTGTAATTGTTAATCCATTTTGTATGTCGTTAGTTTGCGTATCAGGTGTTTGTGTACCTGTGCTTTGATTAATAAATTCAATTCGTTGACGTAAAGCGACAGTGCGCTCGTCATCAGCATTAAGCTGAGACAATGCCAATTCAAATGCTTCTTTCGCATTATCAAAACGTTTTAATAGTAGGTTACTTTCACCAAAAATGATCAAAGCCATCATATTATCTGGTTGTAAATATAATGCTTCGCGCAATATGTTTACTGCTTTACCCAGTTCAAAGTCCTCTCCTTTTAAATAAAGAGCCTGTGCGTAATTGACAATATTGGTTACGCTTTTAGGATCTCTATCGTAGGATTTTTTGAATGCATCTATCGCAGAGTTTATATCGTTTAAAGCCAATAAAGTACGACCTAATAACATCCATCCAATCGCTTCGTCTTTTACCGCTAATTTTGTTCTTAATCCCAAAGCGAAACTTTGCAATTCTTGAACGGTCGGTGCTTGGTTTTGATTTTGAATTATTTTTTGAGTTAAATCAGGTAACTCATCAATTGAATCCTGCCAATTAGACAACTTTGTATAATTGCCATAAAACAAATAAAACCCAGAGATAAATACAACAAACAGAACCGATATTAATATTTTTGAACTGAAACCAAATTCATTAATAATCGTGGGTTGTACCTTATTCTCTTTGGTCAGTTCGAATTTAGTGGTCAGTTTTAATTCGGTAACTGCAAACTCGTATTGTTGCTGAGTAAAACGGCCTTGTTCTAGTTCGTCTGTTAATTCTGCAAGACGTTGTTCAAACCACTGCGCCGAAGCATTACGTTTATGGCCAAATTGGCTGAATCGAAATAGCGGTACACATATAAACACTAACGCGACAATGCACATTCCGATAAAACTAAAAAATAGACTGCTCACGGATTGTTCCTCGTCGTTTCTGCGTTTTGTAGGTCACTAACTTCATCTAACAAATTATCAAGTTCTGAATTTAATCCCGCGGTGTCGGTGGCATTATCAACTTGCATTGACAGTCGACTGCGTCGCCACAATAAAATGATACACATAAGGATGAAACCTACTGGGATAGCCCACAACATAATTGTAGCGATATTAACTGGTGGGCGATAATGAGCAAATTGTCCGTAGCGATTAATCATATAGTCAACAACTTGTTGTTTGCTTTTGCCTTCTTGTAATAACAATAAAGCTTTTGCCCGCATATCTTTTGCAACAATGGCATTTGAGTCTGCAATATTCTGGTTTTGGCATTTAGGACACCGCAACTCTTTTATAAGTTCCCGGTATTCGGCTTCTTGCTTAGGATTGTCAAACGTCACCATTTCGTCAAAGCCATAAGATTTAACGCTAACCAGTGAAGCTAGGATCACGATTAATATTGAAATTGATTTCATCATTGCATTTCATTCCAAATTGGTGCCAATTTATCGCGCCAAACTCGCTCATTAACATCTCCCATATGGTGGGCTTTGATTACCCCATTTGAATCCATCAGAAAGGTTTCAGGAGCGCCCGTGACACCCAAATCTAAAGACAAAGTGCGGTCGAGATCTAATATATGAAATTGATAAGGGTCACCAAGTTGAGCTAGCAATTGTTTAACTTCAATTTGGATCTGAGGAATATTTGCAAATTGACCAAACTCAGGCGCGTGATTTTGATCGTAATAAATACCGACAACCTTAACGCCATATTCCGTTTTAATTTTTGTCAAAAAAGGCAGTTCATATTTACAAGTAATGCACCAGGTACTCCCAAACATTAAGGAGCACTTTTTCACCTCTTAGTGTTTGTAATGAGTGAACTTTTTCTTCATTCATTAAATCGGGTAATTGAAATTCAGGGAACGACTTACCAACCACTGCGGAGTCGCGTTGACGAGGATCGCTAAATAAGCCTTTTAGTAAAAAGCCAACTAAGATCACAAAAATAATCAAGGGGAGAAACAAGCTTAATTTATACTTCATTACACAATCTCCGCGGCGGCAGAACTACGCATTCGAACAGACGGCTTTTGCTGGCGGTACCGCTTGTCAGCGACTATCAATGCTCCTGCAAATGCGACAACAATACCACCAAACCAAAACCATCTGACATAAGGCTTAAGATGCAAACGTAAAGCCCATCCTTTATCAGGAAGCTGCTCGCCTAGTGAAATATAAATGTCGCGGAAAAATGTCGCGTCTATCGCTGCTTCTGTCATAGTATTGCGTTGTACAGGATAAAAACGCTTTTCAGCCAACAAAGTGGATACTTCTTGTCCTTGTTGTGTGATATCAATTTGCGCCGCCCATCCATCATAATTTGGACCTTTAACATCTTGTAGTTTTACAAATTTAAAGTCAAAACCAGAAAACGATTCGCTGCCACCCACAAACATTTTCACATCCCGTTCTGTAGAATATTGACTCGTTAAGCCAACTCCTGCAATAACAAAGGCCAAACCGACATGCCCTAAGACCATAGCAAAATGACTTAAAGGCAACTTGGTTATGCGAACTTTTTGAGTCGTCTTTACCAGCTCAACGGCGGTGAAAAGTATGATCCACCAGAATAAACTTGTCGATAACCAAGCAAGCCCTTTAACCTCACCAAATTCGACAACTAACCAAAGGTAAGACAGAGCGACCGACGCCAAACAAATAATCAACGGAGTAGCCACAAATTTATTCGGTTTGTCTTGTTTCCATCGAATGTGTGGCGCAATACCGATTAATAATGCAAATGGCACAATGAGATAAGTAAACATCTGATTAAAGAAAGGTTCGCCTATTGAAATGGTACCAAGACCAATTTCTTTATGCACAAGAGGTAGCAAGGTACCTAATAAAACAATGATGGTCGCAGCAACTAAAAAGACATTGTTAAGCCAAAGGCTAGATTCACGAGAAAAAATAGAAAACTTGCCAACACTTTTAATTAATCCTGCTTTTAAGCTATACAACAACAAACTGCCGCCAATCACAATCGCCAGCAAAACAAGAATAAACACACCTCGTGCAGGGTCCGTTGCGAAAGCATGAACCGAAACAATGACGCCAGAACGAACTAAAAATGTGCCCAATAGACTTAACGAAAACGATGCAATGGCTAAAAATACAGTCCAACTTTTAAAGGCATTTCGTTTTTCGGCAACAGCTAATGAGTGCAACAAAGCCGTTGCAACAAGCCAAGGCATTAAAGAAGCGTTTTCTACTGGGTCCCAGAACCACCAACCGCCCCAGCCGAGCTCAGAATAAGCCCACCAAGAACCAATGGTGATGCCGAGTGTTAAAAAGCCCATAAGCAACAGCAGTCCATGGACGTGACCATTTAGCCCACGTAGAGTCAAGATCGCCACTTAACAAAGCCGCAATTGCAAAAGAGAAACAAATACTCATTCCAACATAACCCATGTACAACAAAGGTGGGTGTATGATCATACCAATATCTTGTAATAGCGGATTTAAGTCAGCGCCATCGACCGGAAAAAACGGTAATGTACGGTCAAACGGATTAGAAACCGTAATGATATAAGCGTAAAACCCAACACAAATCCAGCCAATCACCATCAATACACGCGTACGCATTGTCGTAGGTAACGATTTAGACCACACGGCCACTGCGCAGGCCCAGCCAGACTGCATTAACAACCACAACAGGAACGAACCTTCGTGACTACCAAAAGATGCGGCAAACTTATACTGAACCGGCAATGCAGAGTTGGAGTTTTGAGCGACATTTAATACCGTAAAGTCGTCGGTAACAAACGCGAAAACAAGGCATAAAAATGCAAACAAGGTGAAAACAAAAAGGCCAACCGCTAAATTAGGGGCTGTTTGCATTAACCCCATATTTGACTTACGAAGACCGATAAACGGCAGTATGGATAACAGTAAACTAAATCCGAATGCGATATAAAGCGCAAAATTACCTAACTCTGGGATCATATTAATACTTTCTACTAGTTAACTTTGTAAACTTTATAAACAGCTTTTTGCCGTCTATTATGAGTCTGGTCGTTACGACCAGTGGTATTTTAATTTTTCGTAGTCTTCGATAAATGCCTGAAGATCCGAAATAAAACGCGGCATTGTAACATAATGAATTTGCCGCTACCTAGATATTCAGGCAAACTGATCACTAAATTTGCCACTTTTTGGTACTTTAAGAACACGCTCATAAGGTATTTATTGTGTCGCATATTCCAAGTTCTTCACAATTAGGACAAGTTACCCAAAACCGTGCTGCTGATGTATCTATTGCATTAGTATCGTCACCTATACGGGCTGTCGCTAAAGTAGATCAACATCTGCTCCTCACGGTCCAGAATATGCCTCAATTGACAAACATCGATATCTCGCCAAAACGGGTTTCCATTAACCAACGTCAATTATTAGATTCTCAAACCGTATTATTAATGCAAGCGACGACTCGATTAGAAGTTTATCTACCCTCCTCTCTTCGACCAGCGAACTTAACTCTCAATCCGGCAATGACGGTGCTGATGACGCAGTACCTCAGTAGACAACAAAATGATAAAAATGTTTCAGTGCCAAAGGAAATAAATAAACTTTTATCGCAATTAACGGGGTTAGCTCATCTAAACTTGATCATCGGCTTACTCAACTGGAACTGAGAAACAACCAACTAACCGCCTTACTATTCATGGATGACCCGATAACGGAAATAAGCGCCAGTAAAAGGCAAATTGGACAAACAAACCAAGACAGTAGTTCGTCACTTCTAAATTTAATTATTTTGTTAGACGAAAAAGCCAAATCACTTATTTCAATAAAACAGCAATCGAGTTCAAATAACGATCAGAAGATAGAACAACAATTACTTTCATTCGACTTTCAAATCACCTTAGAAAGTATTGGAATTGCGCGTTGTAATGTCCGTTTACGTAATCAAAATTTGCAATTCACCAATACGTGTTCGTCTGCGGTCATGCTTGAGCGTGTGAACAGCTGTTGGCCCCTTTTACAAAATAGATTTACCGCATTAGGGTTTGAATGCCAAGCCAACTTCGCAGTCGACAGTGCGTTAATTCAACCGTCGCCGGCTAAATCTACTGGTTTAATAGATATTAAGATATGAAAAATCATCATCATAAAAATACCGAAGCACTGTCTTTAGTTTACGATGGTTTTAGTGCACCTGAAATCGTCAGTAAAGGTTACAACGAACTCGCTGATCAAATTATTGAACACGCACGTGCCCATAATATATTGATACATAAAGATGAGGTATTGTTTAAACGGTTAGAAACAATGGCGGTAGGTGACAAAATCCCTCCAAATATGTACGTCGTCATCGCTGAACTTATCGCCTTTAGTTATTTACTTAAGGGTAAATTTCCAGATTCCTAGCAATAATTTGAATCGAAACCGTCTGTAGTTGACGATAAATTTTTGACATAAAAAACCTCGAATAAATCGAGGTTTTTTGTTTTTTATACCAAAGCGGTATTAACGTTCAATTTCTGCACTTAGTCTAGCCGACTCAATAAATGCTTTGTTTGTCGCTTGAGATAAAATGCCGGCAACTTGTTCACCAGCATTTTTATCGCCATTAACATTGACATCTACGGCTTTTAAAACAACAACAGCTGCGCTGCCATTGGCCATATCAACCCAGTCTGAGCTCGTAGCGTCAGTTGCTGGTTTAGGCATTGTAAACACATGTTCTTTAACCGCTCTATCAACAGCAGTATTGTTACGATCTACACGAGTAAACGTTTCCGCAGCCAATGATGAGTCCGTTGTATAATCAAACCCTTCAGAGATTTTAGCTAATAGCGCTTTAGCTTGCTCCTGAGCAAGTTCTGACGCTTTTGTTTAGTTAATGCGCTTGTCACTAACCCTTTAACTTCTTCTAACGTCTGTGGACGCGAGGCTTCATGCTCTAGGGCACGAACAACGATTGACTTGGTATCACTCAATTCAATCAGGTCACTATTTAGGCCTTCAGAAATAAAGTCGACATCAAAGACTTTGTTCACTAATAGAGGATTGCTTAAGTCACCCGTTAATTGATAACGACTCGCTAATTTTTGAGTGCTTAATTCTAAACCAGCTTCTTTAGCTGCGTCAGTAAGATCGTCCGGTACTTCAAAGGCCACTTCTGTCACTTTAGTTTGTGCTTCAATATACAATTCAGTAACTTTAGATTGACGTGCTTCTTCAGCAATAGTTTCTTTTACTTCAGCAAATGGCTTAACAACTTCAGGTGTTAACTCTGTTAACGTAATGAAATGCTGACCGCCGTCTGTTTCTACTAATGGTGAAACTTCACCAACTGTAGATAATGACGTTACTGCTGAGTCAAATGCGTCACCAAATACGCCAGATTCGAAATATTCTAAGTCACCACCGTTTTCAGCACTGAATGAATCTTCAGATAAAGACTTAGCTACGTCAGCGAAATTTTCGCCCGCATCTAGCTTAGCTTGAATTTCAGCAACCTTAGCTGCATCGCCAGATTCAACTAGAATATGTGAAATACGACGTTTTTCAGCTGTTGTAAACTCAGCAATATTATTTGTGTAATACGTTTTCAACTCTTCTTCTGAGACAACAACTTTACTTGCAAGTTTTTCGCTGTCGATCAAAATATATTCAAAAGAGATTTTTTCCTGCGTCTGGTAGCGAGATGCATTTAATTCAAAATAATTTTTGATGTCTGCTTCTTCAAGCGTAATTGACGCTTCTAATGCTTTTGCATCAAATTTGACTAAGTCAAATGAACGAGTTTGATTAAACAAAGCGGCAAATTGTTGCTTCTCTGACGGTAATACAAATTCAGAGCCCATTACAGAGCCTGCAAATTGCGTACGGCTCAATTGTTGACGTAACATTTCACGGAATTGACTAGCTGAATATCCCGCTTGGCGTATTTTTGCCAAGTAAATATCATTGCTAAATTCACCAGCGAGTTGGAAAGCTGGCATTTCGATAATTGCTTTACGAATTTGTTCGTCGCTAACGCGTACGCCAATTTCTTTAGCTTGTTGTTTTTGTAGCTCTTCAACAACTAAGTTATCAATAATTTGTTCGCGGTAAGTTGCAACATAGGCTTCGTCGGCAAATAATTGCTCTACCATTTCACCATATTGTGATTGCAATTGTTGACGACCATTTTGATATGCCTGATCAACTTCAGATTTGGTGATTTCAACACCATTAACTGAAATAACTGTGCTATCCGATGTACTATTTATATAACTACCGATACCACTAATGGCAAAGGTAAAAATAACTAAACCCAATACGGATTTGGCAACGATTCCTTGAGAACCTTCTCTAATTCTTTCTAGCATTTTCACTTCTCTTAGCTGAACTGGAATTCAAATCAAACTAACAATATAGGGTCAATATTGTTGACCTCAATCCCTAGCCTATTATAAAAAAGCGCATCTTACCAGATGCGCTTTAATGCTTGAACCTTTAATTAGTAGAACAGTGGAAACACGACCTGAATAACAATGTGTGTTCCAGCACAACAGTCAATGATTATAGAGACTTTAATGCGTTTCCGTTTAATTAAAGAGTTTTAATTAGTTACAAGCGTCTTTTAACGCTTTACCAGCTTTAAACGCTGGAACTTTTGCTGCTGCAATTTCAATTGCTGCGCCTGTTTGCGGGTTGCGTCCAGTTCTTGCAGCTCGATCACGAACTGTAAAAGTACCAAAACCAACAAGAGCGACAGAATCGCCTTCCGCTAATGCGCCAGTTACGGCTTCAATGAATGAATCTAATGCACGACCAGCAGAAGCTTTTGAAATGTCAGCGCCTTCAGCCATTTTTTCGATCAGTTGAGATTTGTTCACAATATCATCCCCTATAATTTTTAAATTTTTTAATTTTTTTATTAACAGCTAGGTTTATCACTCAGGCTGTAGTCCATTATGAGTATCATCGGACTGTATATTTAAGGTCTGGAAAATTAGTCTCCTAATCCCCCTAGAGGCAATAAACTAGCACAGTCCGAGGTTTTGAAAAGCCTTTTTAGTAAAAAATTGCTTTTTTCACCTTTTTTGATTTTATGCGCAATTTTCGGTCGAAATTCGTTCTACAGGCTGACTTAATGCCACATTGAGCACCTCATCAATCCATTTAACAGGAATAATCGTAAGGTCTTTTTCACGTTATCAGGGATCTCTTCGAGGTCTCTTTCGTTTTCGTGAGGGATTAGAACCGTTTTAATGCCACCGCGATGTGCCGCAAGTAATTTTTCTTTCAGACCACCAATTGCTAGGACTTCGCCCCGCAATGTAATTTCACCAGTCATTGCAACATCAGCTTTCACTGGATTTCCTGTTAAACTAGACACTAACGAAGTTACCATACCAACACCGGCACTTGGGCCATCTTTTGGAGTTGCACCTTCTGGTACGTGAATATGAATATCGCGTTTCTCAGAAAAGTCAGTGTTAATACGAAGCGATTCGGCACGGCTTTTAACTACTGTTAATGCCGCTTGAATCGATTCTTTCATTACATCACCTAACGAGCCCGTATAGACGAGCTTGCCTTTGCCTAGGACAGTGGCACATTCAATAGTTAACAAGTCACCGCCAACCTGAGTCCATGCTAGGCCAGTTACCTGCCCTATTCTGTCGTCGCCTTCAACTTTTCCATAATCGTAACGACGAACACCCAAATAATTATTTAAATTTGCGGCGTTGACAGTCACTGATGTTGTGTCTTTCTGCGTTAATATTTCAGTTACGACCTTGCGGCAAATTTTTGAAATTTCACGTTCTAAACTACGCACGCCAGCTTCACGCGTGTAATAGCGAACAATATCTACAATTGCATCTTCCGTTAAGTCAAATTCACCGTCTTTAAGGCCATTACGCTTTTTCTGCTTACTTAATAAATGTTCCAGCGCAATATTTACTTTTTCGTCTTCGGTATAACCAGCCAAACGAATAACTTCCATACGGTCTAATAATGGGCCTTAGTATATCCATGCTGTTTGATGTGGCGACAAACATGATGTCAGACAAATCATAATCAACTTCTAAGTAGTGGTCATTAAACGCTGAGTTTTGCTCTGGGTCTAAAACTTCCAACAATGCAGACGATGGGTCGCCACGCATGTCCGAACTCATTTTATCGATTTCGTCTAATAGAAACAGTGGGTTTTTAACCCCAACTTTCGACATTTTTTGCACAATTTTACCCGGCATAGAGCCAATATACGTTCTTCTATGACCACGTATTTCAGCTTCATCACGCACACCACCTAATGCCATGCGAACATATTTACGTCCAGTCGCTTTAGCAATTGATTGACCAAGAGATGTTTTACCAACACCTGGAGGACCAACTAAACATAAGATTGGCCCTTTTAATTTACTTGTTCGTTGCTGCACCGCGAGATACTCGACAATACGTTCTTTAACTTTATCTAATCCGTAATGGTCAGAATCTAGAATATCCTGCGCTTTATTTAAGTCTTTTTTGACACGTGACTTTGCTTTCCAAGGTACGTTTGTCATCCATTCAATGTATCCACGAACCACAGTGGCTTCCGCAGACATAGCTGACATCATTTTTAATTTCTTAAGTTCTGAGCGTGTTTTAAGCTCAGCCTCTTCTGGCATTTCAGCTTCAACGATTTTTTGTTCTAATGAATCAAACTCGTCAACGCCGTCTTCAGTCTCGCCTAATTCTTTCTGAATGGCTTTCATTTGCTCATTCAAATAATATTCACGCTGACTTTTTTCCATCTGCTTTTTAACTCGGCCGCGGATTTTTTCTCCACTTGCAACAAGTCTATTTCGCCTTCCATCAATGCCATTAAATATTCGAGACGTTCACGAACATCTTCAATTTCTAATGCTTTTTGTTTCTCTTCAACTTTTAACGGCATATGGGATGCCATGGTATCGGCTAAGCGGTCTGCATCGTCGATACCAGAAACAGATGTTAATACTTCAGGCGGGATCTTTTTATTAAGCTTAATATAGCCTTCAAACTGATTAATCGCTGAGCGGATCAATACTTCTTGCTCGCGTTCATCAGCTTCAAACACTTGAATTTGCTTAATGTTCGCTTCGAAATATTCGCCAGTTTCAGTATATTCACTAATTTTTGCGCGATAGTTTCCTTCGACAAGAACTTTAACGGTGCCGTCAGGTAATTTTAGCATCTGCAAAATAGTGGCTACTGTTCCAACGGTAAACAACTCTTCAACAGTTGGGTCATCAGTCGTTGGGTCTTTTTGAGCAACGAGAAAAATCTTTTTGTCTTTTTCCATAGCTTGTTCTAAACAGGCAATGGACTTTTCACGCCCAACAAAAAGTGGAATAACCATATGTGGGTAGACAACAACATCCCTTAAGGCTAAAACGGGGATATTAGAATTTGCGGGATCATGGGTCATATCAATGAATTCTCTGGATTCTGTTAATTACTAAGTATATGGGGCGGAGGAGAAAAAGTTCAATTGCTAAAACAAAAAAGGAGTCAATTGACTCCTTTTTAATCGTTCCTGCTATTCAGGTACCGCTTTTGATTGTGAATTATCGTAAATAAGAATGGGATCTGAATCCCCGTCTATTACAGAAGCGTCCACAACAACTTTAGAAACATCGTCCATTGAAGGCAATTCATACATTGTATTTAACAATACACCTTCAATAATTGAACGAAGTCCACGCGCACCGGTTTTACGTTGCATTGCTTTTGCCGCAATTGCAGCTAAAGCATCTTCACGGAATTCAAGTTCGACGTCTTCTAATTTAAATAACGCACCATATTGTTTTGTTAGCGCATTCTTAGGTTCGCTTAAAATTTGTACCAAGGCATCTTGGTCTAGCTCACCTAATGTCGCAACAACTGGCAATCGACCAATAAACTCTGGTATCAAACCATATTTTACTAGGTCTTCTGGTTCAACATTTTGGAAATGTTCGGTTAACGTTTTAGCGTCAGCCATCGATTTCACTTCAGCGCCAAAACCAATTGCGGTGCCCGTTTCTGAGCGAGCTTCAATCACTTTATCTAGGCCTGCAAATGCACCACCACAGATAAATAAAATCTTCGAAGTATCAACCTGCAAAAATTCCTGCTGCGGATGCTTTCGACCACCTTGAGGCGGTATAGATGCAACTGTACCTTCAATCAGTTTTAACAACGCTTGTTGAACACCTTCACCCGACACATCACGAGTGATTGACGGATTGTCAGCCTTGCGAGAGATTTTGTCGATTTCGTCAATGTAAACAATACCGCGTTGGGCTTTCTCCACATCGTAATCGCATTTTTGCAAAAGCTTTTGAATAATGTTTTCAACGTCTTCACCAACATAACCGGCTTCGGTTAATGTCGTAGCATCAGCCATTGTAAACGGAACATCCAATAAGCGAGCTAATGTCTCTGCCAATAATGTTTTACCACTACCAGTCGGTCCGATTAGCAAGATATTACTTTTACCTAATTCAACGTCTAATTCGGTTCCGGCATTTTTAAGACGTTTATAGTGATTATAAACGGCTACAGACAATACTTTTTTGGCATGTTGTTGGCCAATAACGTAGTCGTCTAAATGCTTACAGATATCCATCGGAGTCGGTAAAGCTGAGTTATCACGCTTTGGTGATATCTCTTTTATTTCTTCGCGAATAATGTCGTTGCATAAATCAACGCATTCGTCACAAACATAAACAGAAGGGCCCGCAATCAGTTTTCTTACTTCATGCTGGCTCTTGCCGCAAAATGAACAATACAGTAGTTTGCTGTCGTTATCTGTATGCTCTGACATAAAGTCACCTCACTTTGCTAGCTACAAAACACTACTTAAGCGTAGTCAATAAAATTATATTTACCTATATCGGTCAATAGTAAATATTATTTAGTTTCACGGCTAGTTAAAATAGAATCAATTAAACCATAATCAAGGGCTTCTTGAGGGTTTAAGAAGTTATCACGGTCTGTATCTTTACATACCTTTTCAAAAGGTTGACCAGAGTGATCTGCCATTAAACGGTTTAAACGTTCTTTAATGGTTAAAATCTCTTTTGCATGGATTTCAAAATCAGACGCTTGGCCTTGAAAACCACCCAAAGGTTGATGGATCATCACCCGTGAGTTTGGCAAACAATGACGTTTACCTTTTGCGCCACCAGATAGTAAGAACGCGCCCATACTTGCTGCTTGTCCCATACATATCGTTGCGATGTCAGGTTTGATGAAATTCATCGTATCATAGATAGACATACCCGCTGTGACACTACCGCCTGGAGAATTAATATAAAGATAAATATCTTTATCAGGATTTTCAGACTCTAAAAACAATAATTGCGCACAGATTAAATTCGCCATGTGGTCTTCAACTTGACCAGTAAGAAATATAATGCGCTCTTTTAACAAGCGGCTGTAGATATCGTACGAACGTTCGCCTTTGGCTGTTTGTTCAACAACCATAGGAACTAATGCACTTAGTACATCAGCAGGGTTACCGCCAGCCACAGTATTTGTGTGGTTAAACATAGACCTTCCTTAAAAACAAAAATGGCTCGAAATACATTTAGTATATCGAGCCATTTAACCTTGTGTTCAACCCCTAAGTCAATCGGGATTTCACATTAAGCTTGTTGAGGGTTCATTATTTCATCAAAGCTTACAGTTTTGTCCGTTACTTTTGCTTTTTCTAAAATCAAGTCAATGGCTTGATCTTCAGTTGCTAGGCTACGGATGTTTTGTAATAACTGCTCGTTTGAGTAGTAATGTTCAATAACTTCTTCAGGTGCTTCATAAGCAGACGCTTGAGTGTTAATAATTTCTTTAACACGGTCTTCGTCGGCTTTAATTTCGTTAGTTTTGATGAACTCACCAAGTAAAAGACCAGTACGAACGCGATCTTTAGCTTGCTGTTCAAACAACTCTGCAGGAAGGTCTGGCATGTTTGCTGGGTCCATTTGACCACCGAAACGTTCCATAGCTTGCTTGCGCAAAGTTTCAACTTCTTGGTCGATTAACGCTTTAGGCACGTCAATTTCATTTTTCGCCAATAAGCCTTTGATAGTTGATTCTTTTACTTTCGCTTTAAGTGCTTGAGAAAGTTCACGAGTCATGTTGTTTTTAACTTCTTCTTTAAGTGCGTCAACGCCGCCCTCTTCGATACCAAATTTAACAACAAATTCGTCGTTTAATTCAGGAAGTACTTGAACTTCAACTTTATTAACCGTTACAGCAAACTCAGCGTCTTTACCTTTAAGGTTTTCAGCGTGGTACTCTTCAGGGAATGTAACGTTTACTGTTACTTCTTCGCCTGCTTTCTTACCGATGATATCATCTTCGAAACCAGCGATCATACGGCCTTGGCCTAACTCAAGACTAAAGTCTTCAGCTTTGCCGCCTTCAAATTCTTCACCGTCAACTTTACCAACAAAGTTAATTGTAACTCGGCTACCGTCAGTTGCCGCTTCAGCTGTTTCTTCCCATGATGCTTGTTGCTTACGCAATGTTTCCATCATTTTAGCAAGATCTTCGTCAGTTACTTCAGCAACTAGACGTTCAATTTCAATTTCTTCAACCGCTTGCACTTCAACTTCTGGGAATATTTCAAACGTTGCAACGAATACTAAGTCTTCGCCACGTTTCATGTTTTTAGGTTCGAAATAAGGCGCGCCAGCTGGATTTACTTTTTCTTGAATTACAGCTTGGATGTAGTTTTGTTGCATTTGCTCTTGAGCAACTTCAGCAAAAACTGATTGACCGTAACGTTTTTCAATTACAGTAACAGGAACCTTTCCTTTACGGAAACCATCGATACGCGCAGTTTTACCAACTTCACGTAAACGTTTTTTAACTAGTTCTTCGATTGAACCTGAAGGAAGCGTAATTGTAAGACGACGCTCTAAACCTTGAGTCGTTTCTAATGAAACTTGCATTTTCTACCTCAATTATTTTTATCTTGATGGCCGGAAGTTGTAAATCATAGACAACGGCCCGAATTCATGTTCTTAAAATGACGGCGCATTATAGCCATGTCTTTATTAATCGTCCATCCAAAACACAGCCAAATGACTTAAATAATGAGCAAACGAGTAAATTAATTTGATTTTTTTGACTTTACGGAGAAATGTGGACTTTAAAATGGATTTAATGGTCGGTGTTGCAGGATTCGAACCTGCGACCCCTTCGACCCAAACGAAGTGCGCTACCAAGCTGCGCTAAACACCGACAAATAAAAGTATTGGTGCGGAAGGAGAGACTTGAACTCTCACACCTTGCGATACTGGAACCTAAATCCAGCGCGTCTACCAATTCCGCCACTTCCGCAAAAGATGGGGTGACTGATGGGACTTGAACCCACGACAACCGGAATCACAATCCGGGGCTCTACCAACTGAGCTACAATCACCGCTATAGGACGTGTCAACGAGAAATGGCGCACCCGGTAGGATTCGAACCTACGACCGACGCCTTAGAAGGGCGTTGCTCTATCCAGCTGAGCTACGGGCGCATAACCTACGGGAAATATTTCAAAAATTTAAAGTGGTCGGTGTTGCAGGATTCGAACCTGCGACCCCTTCGACCCAAACGAAGTGCGCTACCAAGCTGCGCTAAACACCGACTTTAAATCTTTGAGAAATTGCTTCCTCGCGACAGGGCGGCATATTACGGATAACCCCTTTTGCAGTCAAACACTTTTTGAAAGATTTTTATCGTTTGGCGATTTTTACAGCAAATGAGTTAACTTTAACCAAGTTTTGTCTAAAACACATGCAAATTTAAGATAAACCTCAACATTGTCTCTATTTATAAATGCGAACGTTCTTTAAAAGGTTTACAATTCACTCAGTTTTTAGCATTTATTTTAGAGAGCGGTATGACTGCAAAATTAATTGATGGCAAAGCAATTGCCAAAACAGTAAGGGATAAAGTTAAAACTGGCGTCGCTGCACGCGTCAAAGCCGGTAAACGAGCGCCTAGGCTTGCTGTGATACTCGTTGGACACGATCCGGCGTCACAGGTCTATGTAGGCAACAAAAACGCGCCTGCGAAGAAGTGGGCTTAGTTTCTAAGTCTTTTGACCTGCCAAGTGAATCAACTGAACAAGAGTTATTGACGTTAATAGACGAATTAAATGAAGATAATGAGATAGATGGCATTTTAGTGCAACTTCCTTTACCTCATGGCTTAAACGTAGAGACCATTTTGGAACGTATACATCCACATAAAGATGTTGACGGTTTTCATCCATATAATATTGGCCGTTTAGCGCAACGTGTCCCTGCCCTTCGCCCTTGCACGCCAAAAGGCATAATGACATTGCTGGCTAATACCAGTACAGAATTTAAAGGTAAACATGCCGTTGTTGTTGGCGCGTCTAATATTGTCGGTCGCCCGATGTCCTTAGAATTATTACTGGCGGGTTGTACAACAACTGTTTGTCATAAATTCACAAAAGATTTAGAACAACAAGTACGTCGCGCGGAAATTTTGGTTATTGCTGTAGGTAAACCAGAATTTATTCCAAGGTACTTGGGTTAAAGAAGGTGCGGTCGTTATTGATGTTGGTATAAATCGATTAGAATCAGGAAAATTAGTTGGTGATATTAAATTTGACGACGCAGTTGAGCGTGCAAGTTGGATAACACCTGTCCCTGATGGTGTTGGACCAATGACAGTGGCTTCACTAGTAGAAAATACGTTAGAAGCCTGTGAAAAGTTCCACAGCAAATAATTGAGTAGACGCTATTTTGAGAAATTAACATTTTCAAAAGCTAGAATTAAAAAGGCCAGATTAAATCTGGCCTTTTTAGTTTGAGTCACAACAAAGACAATTAATTCTCTTCGTTATGCATTTCCAAACCATTATCTAATGGCTCTGGACGATTTGCTTTGGCATTATCATTACGCGTCGTTTCTAATGACTCAAGATAATTTTGGTCAATATCGTTAGTAATGTAGTTACCGTTGAAAACCGAAGTTTCAAATGACACTAATGAATCATTTTCTTCTCGTACTGCAGATTCTAAATCTTCAAGCGATTGGAAAATAAGTTCATCGGCACCAATCATCTCAGCAATTTCTTCAACATCACGCCCGTGGGCAATTAGTTCATTAGCCGACGGCATATCGATACCATACACATTTGGAAAACGAATTTCCGGAGCCGCAGAGGCAAAGTAAACTTTTGCCGCGCCCGCTTCTCGAGCCATGTCGATAATTTGCTCCGATGTGGTACCACGTACAATCGAGTCATCAACTAACAATACATTTTTACCTTTGAATTCAACTTCAATGGTATTTAATTTACGGCGTACAGACTTTTTACGCTCTGCTTGACCCGGCATGATAAACGTTCGGCCAACATATCTGTTTTTACAAATCCTTGGCGATACGGTAAATCAAGTTCGTGGGCGATCTGTAGTGCAATATCGCAACTTGTTTCTGGTACAGGCACAACGACGTCGATGTCTAAGTCAGCCCATTCACGCTTGATCTTACGGCCTAAATATTCACCCATCTTGACACGAGAACCATAGACTGAAACATCATTAAGTCGCGAATCTGGACGAGCAAAATAAACGTATTCAAATATACACGGAACACATTTAGCGTTGTCAAAGCACTGTTGAGTAAACAACTCACCTGACTCAGAAATATAAATTGCTTCATCAAGGCGCAACATCTCGCACCAACTTAAAACCATCGATATCAAGTGCAACACTTTCAGAGGCAACCATATATTCGATACCATCTTCGGTTTCACGTTGACCCAGTACAAGTGGGCGAATACCGTTAGGATCTCTAAATGCTAATAAACCATGACCAATAATGACTGAAACAACAGCATAAGCACCACGGATAACTTGATGAACTCGAGAAACCGCGTTAAAAATATCATCCGGTTTTAACTCTAACAATTTAGATTCACATAATTCATGTGCCAAAATGTTAAGCAACAATTCAGAATCGGAAGTTGTATTGATATGACGGCGAGCTTCTTTGAACAACAATTCACGTAACTCAGCAGCATTGGTCAAATTGCCGTTATGAGCAAGAGCAATACCAAAAGGTGAGTTAACATAGAACGGTTGAGCTTCAGAAGAACTAGAGCTACCCGCAGTTGGGTAACGAACATGGCCAATCCCCATGTTGCCTTGTAAGCGTTGCATATGACGTTCTTGGAACACGTCACGAACAAAACCGTTGCCTTTTCTCAATCGAAAATGACCATCATCAATAGTCACAATACCAGCGGCGTCTTGCCCACGATGTTGTAATACTGTTAATCCATCATAAATAATTTGATTAACAGAAGATTTTCCAACAATTCCCACAATACCACACATGATTAGCTCTCCATCAATGTTGTGTCGACAATAAACTTGAATTTTGTTGTAACAATTCGAAGAACCAATCAACTACGATTGTAAATTCTGGAATCAGTACAGATGTTTTCCACCAATCAGCACCGTTAGCGGGCGTCATAGTGTCTAGAAATAATAATGTAGCCGCAACGATTAATACGCCACGTAACCCACCGAACACCATGCCGAGCATTTTGTCAGTGCCACTTAAACCTGTGTAATGGACAATCTCTGATAACAAATGATTAATCAGAGCACCTAAAATGAGAGTAATTACAAATAGAATTGCGATAGCAGCGCCATTGCGCACGAGTTCTTTTTCGATACCCGTTAGATAAACAGCAAGATCGGCATAGAAGCGACTTGCTATGAAGAAGGCAGAAACCCAGACGGCAAGAGACACCGCTTCTTTTATAAATCCACGAACTAAGCTTATTAACGCCGAAATAGCAACAATAGCGATAATCGCGTAATCGATCCAAACCATTAAAATTTCGTTTAACCTGCTGGGTAAATTTCGGCGCGAATTCTAACAGAAGCCAAATTCACAAGCCACTACTTTATCGGATCGTAGCGGGTTATTTTCCCCTCTACATCGGCAATTTCTTTTATCTTGGCTTGCGCTAAAATAAGGACATCTTTATTTAACTCTGGACCTAAATAGACCTTAGACAAGACGCCCCCTTGGTCTGCACAGGTTTGGTAAACGTTTTTAGCCCTGCATCTGCTAGCTTTTGTCGCAATACATTGACATTCTCTTTGTGCTTAAAACTACCAAGCTGCAATATCCAAGCTGGTTCTTTAAATTTGACTTGATTACTAACCGGCGTTGGTGTTGATGCTGATTGGAAATTCGATGTTTCTTCTTTTAAAGTCGATACTTGGGTCGAATCCCCTTTTTCAATAATATCAGCAGCCGCAACATTCACACTGCCGTCTTGATTAACAGACTGCTTTTCTGATTCATTATCAGGGTCACTTGGCTTTGTATTATTTACTGGCGCGTTTAACATTGCATCAGATATTTGCTGCGCTGGAAATTCGGTCAAAATCGGCTGTTCATTAATTTCCGGTTTCGCTGGGACTTTTTAAACTCTTCTTTTGTCAGTTGTTTTTCACCGTCGAGTAGGTCTGGCAAAAAACAACACCTGCGATTACGATGATCAACATACCAACTAAACGTTGCTTAATTATTTCACTCACAAAAATCCCTAACCTTTTACATCATTACACGACAAAATTTCAGCCACAGTGTAAAACGAACCAACGCCAAGTAAAAGCGTATCCGCATCTATTTTTGTCGATGCACTTCTCCACGCTGACTTAACATCGTCGTGTATTACAATATTTGTTTCACCTATTTTAGCCAATTGCTGCTTGATGACATCTTTGGTTGCAGCCCTTTTGTTGTCTTTAAGTGAACCTAAATACCAGTTCCGGACATGTGGTGCTAAACATTTTAGTGAAGCTTCAATATCTTTATCTGCCATCATGGCAAGAACCACATCGATTTGTTTGATCTGTGCAAACTTTGGGTGCGTTTTTATAGTATCAATTAAATAATTTAACGCATGGGCGTTGTGCCCGACATCGACCATAGCCAAACCGGTTGGTACTTTGGGCTGAGCTTCAATGACACTGTCAGGTGTGATGCTCGCTGCATTTACGGATTGGGCTTCATCATCAATCGATATCAATTGCATGCGGCCATACAATGAGATTGTTGAACATAAAGACTGTAACGAGCTTAAGTCGAGCTCGATACCTAACAAATTTAGCCCTACAATTGCGGTAGCCACGTTTTGAATAGGGATCAGAGGTCTAGGTAAGTTTGCAAAGTTAAATGTGTTACAGGACAACTGCCAGTGTGTTTGGTCTTTTGAATAACTCACCTGATAATCGCGTCCTGCAACTATCAAGTCACTGACGTTTAAATTTCCAGCTTGTTCAAACACCGTAACTGGTGGCTCTATCATTCCCACCAGTGCCGGTTTATCGGCGCGGAAAATACCGGCTTTTTCAAAACCAATTAATTCAATTGTGTCGCCTAACCAATCAGTATGATCAAGTCCTAATGACGTCACTATCGATAAGTCATGGGGAGAATATTTGTTGCATCTAGTCGACCACCTAGGCCAACTTCAACTAATACGTAATCTAATTCTGCTTGCTTAAAAATAGAAAACGCGGCCAATGTACCGTATTCAAAATACGTCAGTGGTGTCGTACCGCGAATTTTCTCTATATATTGAAATGCTGCAACATGCTGCTCATCGCCAAGCAAAGAATCATTAATACGCACGCGCTCATGGTAAACGTGCATATGCGGGGAACTATAGACACCGACCGAAAAACCTTTATCGAGCAAATACTGCTCCATAAAACGAATCGTCGTGCCTTTGCCATTAGTTCCGGCAACTAGAACAATTTTCGATTTACCAAAGGTTGTCAGTTGGCCTTGTTCCGCAACGGCTCTAACCCGTTGTAATCCCAATTCAATCTCTGCTGGATGTTGAGACTCTAAATAAAAAAGCCAGTCATTAAGAGACTGGCTTGTAGGACAAGTTTGAATTGTCTTTTGTGTTGTCATTACGCCATTCTGTGTTCTTTTTCCAATGACGGTAGTTTACACATTTTTGCGAACAAACGTGCAACAGTATTTCGCATTTCGCGTCGGTCAACAATCATATCAATTGCACCATGCTCTAATAAAAACTCACTGCGTTGGAAACCTTCAGGTAATTTTTCACGAACCGTTTGTTCGATAACTCGAGGGCCCGCAAAACCAATCAATGCTTTAGGTTCACCAATATTAACATCGCCTAACATCGCCAAACTTGCAGAAACACCACCCATAGTAGGATCGGTTAATACTGAGATGTAAGGGATGCCTTTTTCGCTTAACTTAGCCAACGCCGCACTTGTTTTTGCCATTTGCATTAAAGAAAATAAGGCTTCTTGCATACGTGCGCCACCTGAGGCAGAAAAACAAATAAATGGAATGTTTTCATTCAAACAAACATTTATCGCTTGCACAAACTTTTCGCCAACAACCGTAGCCATTGACCCGCCCATAAAAGAAAATTCAAACGAAGCAGCAACGCAAGGCACGCCTTTTACACGACCTTTCATTACTATCATTGCGTCTTTTTCGTTACTTTGTTTTTGCGCCGCTGAAATACGGTCTTTATACTTTTTGGTGTCTCTGAAAGACAATACGTCTTGAGGTTCAAGATCCGCAGCTATCTCTACTTTTTCACCTGAGTCTAAAAATAATTCTAAACGCTTGCGACCAGTCAAACGCATATGATGGTCACATTTAGGGCAAACGCCTTGTTCTTTCTCTAAATCATTTTTATATAAAATAGAGTCACAACTTGTACACTTTGTCCAAATCCCTTCTGGGATGTTGCGTTTAGTTGATGTATTTGTTCTTGGAAGGATCTTTTCTATCCAGCTCATGTGATTGCTACCTGTGTAATGCTGTGGTCAATATGGGCCATTTATCTAGATGGGCAAGGCGTTTAAACGACTTGAACTCCATCAAATATTTAGACCGACGTCAAAATTGGCCCTATTAAACCACAATGTTTATGAAAAGAACTCATTAAACTGGTCTTATTTGTCGATAATGACCTTCTAAAAACCACTAATTTGAATTCTATTCTGGTAAAAACAGTGGTCCGGCACTTGATTTTGGCAAGTCAAAAATTTCTGGATATTCCACTTCAATTAAATAAAGACCGTTTGGCTTTGCAGTTTCACCGGCCTGTCTTCTATCTTTAACTGCCAACAACTCACCTACCCACTCAATAGGTTTATCGCCGCGACCTACCGCAATAAGACTTCCTGCAATATTACGAACCATATGGTGGACAAATGCATTGGCTTTTATATCTATAACTATAAATTCGTTATGGCGGGTCACTTTAATAAAGTGCATAAAGCGAACTGGTGATTTAGATTGGCATTGTGAAGCCCGAAAAGAACTAAAATCATTTTCGCCTAACAATGCCTGTGCTGCGATATGCATCTTTTTTCATCAAGTGGCATGTGATAATGGCTCAAACCATGATTGAGTATGCTTAAGGACGAAGTTTGCCATTGTAGATAATATAGCGATATCGCCGTGCTGTGGCAGAAAAGCGAGCATGGAAATCGTCAGGAACAACTTTCATCCAACGGACTGCAACAGCGTCAGGCAAATTGGTATTGACCCCGAGAGTCCAGCCCCGCTCACCGCGAACAGAGTCTGTTTCAAAATGCACAACTTGCCCAGTACCATGTACGCCTGTATCGGTGCGACCAGCACAAAATACATTAACTTTGTGATTAGCGACTTTCGATAAAGCGGCTTCTAAAACTTCTTGTACTGTCTCAACATCATTTTGCCTTTGCCAACCACAAAACTTTGCACCGTCATACTCTACGCCTAAGGCAATTCTCATAAGACCTAACTTAATATCTAAAAAGGTGCAAAATTATAAAAAACTGGCAGATTTATTCAATCTTATTTGTTAATAAATTCTTTTAATAGCAGATCAGCCTGTTCAATTGCGTCCGCATGACCAGTTTCTCGAATTTCATTTAATAGCAATTGTGCGTTTTCTTCATCGTCCATTTCAAGGTAAGTTCGCGCCAAATCCAGTTGCGATGCCATTCCACCATCTTCTAAGTCAACGTCAACTGAGCCACGTTCGCCATCTAATTCGTCAAAATCATCTAATCCAACATCGATATCAAAATCGTCTGGCACATTCGTTTCGTCACCATCACCAAGCTCGTCGATTAAATTATCAACACTGACAAAATCTAATTCTTCCGCTGTCAAATCAACATCAGCGGCTAAATCGTCTCCGAGTTCATCCGCAATATCTAACGCAGGTTCAGCAACATTACTAGCTGTATCATCTCCGCTCGGTAATTTTTGTTCAGTTACATCTGGTTCAAGCTCTGCAGTGCCAAAATCATCCGACAATTCCGATAATAAATCGTCAAAATCAGCCTGTTCCAATTCATCGATACTAAAGGATTCTTCAGTGTTTTTAGCCGACCCATTATCATCGCTGTCTGTTGGATCAGCCGCTGAATCTAAATCGATGTCTTCTTCACCAAATTCTTCATTCAGTAAATTCTCAATATCAGAGTCACCAAAACCGGCATTCATCAAATCAGCATCAGACATTAATTCTTCTGAGGATAATTCAGGATCCGACAGTAAACTTTCGATATCTGCGTCGATTAAATTATCTTCATCTGATTCTTCGGATTCGTCTTCTCCGTCAAGGCTTGGTAACGAGTCTGGATCAAAATCATTGTCTTCATCATCCATAGAATCGTCATCTAACGACTCATCAAGATTTAATTCGGGGTAAACGTCAAGTTCAGCACTCGCTTCAACATCTCTAATAGGCTGGTCGCTTTCTTCTTCATTTTCATCTAAATCTATGTCGTCTAATTCTGACTCGTCTGCAAGTTCATCAAATGAATCGTCGTCTTCTTCGTCTTCTGCATCAAGCTCTTCAGTTTCTAAATCGGATTGCTCTAAGTCAAATTCATCAAGTTCTGACTCATCGAACTCTGGCTCTTCTAGCACAGGCTCTTCTAGCTCTGGTTCTTCTAGTTCTGGTTCTTCTAGTTCTGGTTCTTCTAGTTCTGGTTCTTCTAGTTCTGGCTCTTCTAGCTCTGGCTCTTCTAGTTCTGGTTCTTCTAGCTCTGGTTCTTCTAGCTCTGGTTCTTCTAGCTCTGGTTCTTCAAGCTCTGGTTCTTCTAGCTCTGGTTCTTCAAGCGCTGGTTCTTCTAGCGCTGGTTCTTCTAATTCTAGTTCTGGTTCTTCTAGCGTTTCGTCAAGCAATTCTGTATCTAATTGCTCATCGTCTAGATTGAGGGCATCTAACTCATCTATTGCATCAAGTTCACTTTCTTCTAAGTCATCAATTTCAGATTCGATTTCGGCAAGTTCACTTGCTTCTTCAAGATCTAATTCTTCATCAATTGCCTCGTCAACGAGAGCATCTTCCTGCGACGGTGTTTCATCCGGCGCTGGTTCTGCAACCGGTTCATCGAGTAAATCTGCGATCAATTCGTCAGACTCTACTTCGCTAGTTTCCTGTTCAGTCTCATCTTCTTCTATTGTCGGATCAGTCTCATCACCATCAAATAGTGAATCGTCAACATCACCGATTTCAGGTTCAATGTGCGCTTCTAATGGCTCAGCCTGAGTTTCAGCAAGCAGAGCGTCAATATCATCCATTTCATCATCAGAATCAGTCGATGCTTGCCCTTTTTCTTCATCGCCCTCAGCCAAATTGGCGCTATCTATGAGTGCGTCAATATCAAATTCATCATCATCTACAGGGTTTTCTTGCTCTGGGGTAGCCTCTGGTTCAACCGTTGCTGAATCGATACCAGCTTCATCAATGAGTTGATCAACATCAAATTCATCATCCGCTTCAACTTCAGATTCAGGCTCTGTTTCGGATTCATCTGCAGTTTCTTGCTCCGACGCTTGGTCAATTAAATCATCGATGTCAAAATCGTCATCGTCATCTGTAACACCACTAAATTCTTCTTCGGTATCGAGATCATCTAGATCGTCACCAATGCCCAACTCGTCCATAATCTCATCGACATCATCAACGCCAGTATCAAGCATAGTGTCTTCGTCGATTTCTGAACCATCATCTTCAGCCATTAACTGGTCAATATCGTCCGAACTTAATAAGTTATCGACATCTAAATCGTCGCCATCTAAATCGTCATCTTCCGATAACAATTCATCAATATCTGATGCCTGTAACAAGCCATCATCAGCACTCAATAAATCGTCGTTATCAGACTCGTCATCCAATAAAATTTCTTCCGAATCGTCACTTAATAGGTCATCAGCGAGTAGGTCATCATCAAAGTCATCTCCACCTAAATCAAGATCATCGCCGAGGTCTAAATCGTCACCAATGTCTAAGGTGTCAGTTATATCTAGCTCATCTTCTACGTCAAGTTGAATGTCATCATCGTGCAGTAGATCATCGCCTAAATCTAAATTATCTAACCCCTCGTCTAATTCATCAACCGGCTCAGACAGGTCAAGATCCGCCATCGTTGCTGCGGCCGCTGTCGCAGCAATTGGCGCTAAGACGTCAGGGATTCTTGTTCTGATGCTTTAGGTTTGTTGCGATTACGCAGTTTCATTGCGACTAAAACCAACAACAAAATAAGAATAGAACTCGAAATAATGATCATTCCTAAGGTCGTTTTTGCAAAAGCAACAAACTCTTCCCACACCGTTGTTTCTTCAACTAATGCCGTTGTGTTCGTTAGATTTTGCTCTGACGTTATCCTTACCTGTTCTAAAAGCGCTAACTCCGCTTGGCGAATTTCGCGCTCTTTTAGCAACTCTTCCTGCATACGGAGCAGCTGTTCACCTAATGCGGTAATTTTGTCCTGTAATAATTTATTTTCTGATAAAACATTTTCTACCGTCTGTTTAGACGAGTCGAATTGAACTTGTATAGAATTAAGTTTTTCGATGTTTTCTACTTGAGCTGCTTCAAGTTTCTTTTCTATTTCTTGCTTAGCGACTTTGACGTCAATCTGTTTTGCACCTTCGATTGGTGACAGTAAAGTTTCACGTTTATTTTCAGTAAATTTACCGGCCAATTTGTCGGCCCATAATTTATCATCTGCGTCCGCACGCTGCTTAGCGTATTTTCGGTCTATACCTTTAACTTCTGCATGACTTGGGATCTTTAGATATTCGCCGTCTTTAAGGCCATTTAAGTTATCAAATTCAAATGCTTGAGGGTTTTTCTTTAATACCGCCACCATAACCTTAGTAAACCGATACATCATTTTTGACTCGGAATTTATTGCCCAATTTCCACATGGTATCGCGACTTGACACAGGGCCATAAATTTCCCCATCGCACCATAGTCGACCCCCTTAGGGCCTTTTAAGCGTGACTCAGGCTTCGCGACAGAGAGATTGGCGACTAAAAAAGTTAGCGCGATAAAAAGTAAAATTTTAAGACTAGAACGCATCGATAATATCCAAATCAATCAAAACCTACACAAAACAATTACCTTTGTTTTATGTTAGACCAAACGCGACAAAATACACGTTTCCAAATTCGCATTAAATTGACGTCCATCAAAAATTAACGCGATATACAATTTTTGTAGCAAACCTTATACCAACAATACATTAACAAAACGGTAAAACGTTGTTTAAAACCAATGCTTCGGCTTTGTTATGCCAATAGATAAAGGCTATTTAACGACACTAGACGTTAAGAATATATCTATTCTAATGGCCTTTCGTTTAAATAACACCTATTAATCAGCAAGTTATTTTAATTGCCTTAAGTACAGTGCCAACAATTTGAATTCACTCTAATAGTTATATCCATTTTATGCTTTGGACTAAATAACGAGGTTTAAATGAATCTATCTAATATATCGATTAACCAAACAAAAACAATGCATTCAGGCCATCCCGCTGACAAATAGCCAAAAAAAGCCCTTTGAAAATCAAAGGGCTGTTTTAATTCATTTAATTACAATTTATAAGTAATCAGCAATCAGTACTTCTGCAATTTGAATACTATTTGTTGCCGCACCCTTACGGATATTGTCCGCAACAACCCAGAGGTTTATGCCGTTTGGATGTGAGATGTCTTCGCGTACTCGGCCAACAAATGTTTGATCTTGACCACTACCGTGAGTCACCTGAGTTGGGTAAGTTGTGCTGTCGGCCATCAAAGTAACACCTTTGGTGCATCTTCAAGGACGTTTTTGACATCTTCAGCAGAAACTGGTTGACGTAATTCAATATGAATTGCCTCAGCGTGACCATAAAAAACAGGTACTCGAACCGCTGTCGGGTTAACACCAATCGACTCGTCGCCCAAAATTTTATGCGTTTCCCACACCATTTTCATTTCTTCTTTGGTGTAGTCGTTGTCTTGGAAAACATCGATTTGTGGAATTACGTTAAACGCCATTTGCATTGGGAATACGTCGTTTTCTACAGGACGACCATTCATCAACTGGCCAGTTTGGGCAACAAGTTCATCGACCGCTTCTTTACCCGCACCGCTTACCGACTGATAAGTACATACGTTAATACGATCAATTCCGTATGCATCATGAATTGGTTTTAACGCAACTAACATTTGAATCGTTGAACAATTTGGATTCGCAATAATATTACGGTTACGGAAATCTGCAATTGCATGAGGATTTACTTCTGGGATCACCAGTGGAATATCCGGTTCGTAACGGAAATGCGATGTATTGTCGATAACCACAACACCCGCTTCAGCGGCAATTGGAGCGTATTTAGCAGATGCATTACCACCAGCAGAAAACAAACCAATTTGAGCTTTTGACCAGTCAAATTCGTCAACATTGATAACGTCAACATCCTTGCCCTTAAAGCTTACGGTCTTGCCTGCGCTGCGTGCGCTTGCGAGTGGGAATAATTCGCCCACAGGGAAATTTCTTTGTTCAAGGATCTCTATTAGATGCTGACCAACTAAGTGCCAGTCGCACCTAATATCGCGACATTATATTTTTGCTGTGACATGGTGTTCTCTGTACTTCCAGTTATTCGGCTTATTACAACCGTGTTTATTGTCTAAAGCGTATTGTTCAATGCAGGGTCATTAACTCAAAATCGTTCTCCTACAAGATAATGTAATTACATTTCGCTATTCTGCCAAATAAATCAAATACCTTGGTAAAAACCATTTATTCGCCACCCATTGGGTTCACCTAACATTGATAAACACACCTTAGTGTATTTGCACTAAAATTACCGTCTAGACGGCTAAATAGCAAACCCTATTTTCGATAAATCGATAGAATTTGTTGATCTTTTTCAATTTCAACTTGCAGCGATGACCATTCACGCCGCGTTGGATAATTTTTTCTAAGCCAATCAAAGCCATTGGAATTTAGCAACTCTCGAAATAAGCCATCATCTCGGCGTACGTCAAATACTAAATGTACCAATTTTTTTAATTCCTCTGTCGTAGTAACATCCTGAGCTAACTTTGTTGAAGCAACATCAGCAATTGGCAATAACGTAGATAATTTGATTGTCGACGGCACGGCTACCAAAGCGCATACTTTTTGATACAACATTTCAGTACCACGTGCCTTCCCTTCTAGACTGTACCCAGCAATATGTGCCGTCGCCAATTCGGCCTTTTCAATCAGCGCCGGCATTGGGTTAGGTTCACCTTCCCAGACATCCAACACAAGTTTTATTGCAGGCTTAGACGATTCTTCGCGCCAAATAATGTGGTTATAGAGCGCTTGGTTGTCGATAACTTCACCACGGCAAGAATTAATTAAAACGACGTCGTCTTTAAGTAGCGGTAAATTATTTTCGTTTAATAAATGAAACGTGGGATGTGCACCATCACGAGTTAATGGGGTATGAAACGAAATAATGTCGGCACGTGCTAATGCATCATTTAGGTCAATAAAATGCGCTGCGTCCGATTCGTTGTCTTGGCGAACAGGGTCACACAATAATACATCAACATTAAGTGTATTTAATCTCTGCAATAGTCGTTTGCCAATATTTCCGACTCCGACAATAGCAATGGTTTTATTAATAAAGTCTAGATTATAGCGGTCGTGGAGCACTAACAACGCACTGATCACAAATTCAGCAACTGAGGTCGCATTGCAACCTGGAGCAGAACTAAATTCAATACCACGCTGCTTTAATAATGGTTTATCAATATGGTCTTCACCTATCGTGGCGGTGCCAACAAATTTAAGTTTGTTGGCCTTACTCAATAGTTCGTCATTTACTTTGGTAATTGACCTAACGAGTAAAACATCAACATCTTTTAGTTGTTCTGCTTTGAGCTCGCGCCCTGCAAATCGTTCAATGGTGCCCAAGGATGAAAAAACGCTTCGGCGTAGGGAATGTTTTCGTCTATCAAAAATTTCATTTATGCAATTACCAGTTCGCTAATACTAAAAACCCGAAACAGTTTACCTTGTTTCGGGTTTTTAATTCAGTGCTTTGCGCTATTTTATATAGTCAAAAATTTTAACTTAATTACTATACTTTTTTGAATACTAACGTCGCGTTTGTACCACCAAAACCGAAGCTATTTGACATTGCTGTCGTAATATTTGCTTCTGTGAATTCAGTAATAATGTTCAAGCCTTCTGCTTTTTCGTCTAAGTTGCTGATATTAATAGATGGTGCAACAAAGCTGTTTTCCATCATCAATATACTGTAGATAGCTTCGTGAACACCAGCCGCGCCTAACGCATGACCCGTCATCGCTTTTGTCGCACTGATAAGTGGGGATTTTCCACCAAATACGTTTTGGATTGCGCCAAGTTCTTTAACATCACCAACCGGTGTACTTGTTCCGTGTGTGTTTAAGTAGTCAATTGGTTGGTCAACCGTTGATAATGCCATTTGCATACAACGTTCTGCACCTTCACCTGACGGAGCAACCATGTCAAAACCGTCAGAAGTTGCGCCATAACCTACGATTTCAGCGTAAATTTTTGCACCACGTGCAATAGCGTGTTCATACTCTTCAACAACGACCATACCGCCGCCGCCTGAGATGACAAATCCGTCACGGTCTGCATCGTATGTTCTAGATGCATGCTCAGGTGTATCGTTGTATTTAGTAGACAATGCACCCATGCCGTCAAATAAACCCGCTAACGTCCAATCGACTTCTTCGCCGCCACCAGCAAAAACAATATCTTGCTTGCCAAGTTGAATTTGCTCTAAAGCGTGTCCAATACAGTGCGCCGATGTTGCACAAGCAGAACTAATTGAATAGTTAATCCCTTTGATTTTAAAAGGCGTCGCTAATGTTGCAGAACAGGTCGAGCTCATTGTACGAGGAACTTGGTAAGGACCAACACGCTTAACACCGCGTTCTCTTAAAGTATCACACGCTAAAATTTGATTTTTGAAGATGCGCCACCAGAACCTGCCACTAAGCCAGTACGAGGGTTAGATACATGCTCATCTGATAATCCCGCATCCGTGATAGCTTCTTGCATAGCGATATAAGCGTATGCTGAGCCTTCACCCATAAAACGAATTGTTTTACGGTCAATATGTTCAGAAATATCAATATCGATATTTCCCCATACTTGGGAGCGAAGTTTATATTCTTTAAATTGCTCTGATGCACTTATGCCAGATTTTCCAATCTTTAAGCTTTCCAATACTTCTTGTTTGTTATTACCAATACTAGAAACAATGCCCAAGCCAGTGATGACTGCTCTTTTCATATTTAATCCAATTTATAACTTTAATAATTTTGCGGTATATTACGTTGTTTTTAATGTTAACTGGTCTTATTTCAGCGAACAAGTGTTAGCTGAAACTTTTTTTGTATTTTTACCTAAATCAACTGTAAAAACTTTTATACAAAATTGTCCAAGTGACAATGATATAACGGCTTTATGACAATTTGAACACGACTTTGTGACACCTAAATATTTTTTCAATGCCCATGTATTATTTTTAAATAACCTATTCCATTTCGTTAAAACACGTTTTTTGGGCTGTATTTATGTCTAGTATGTCACTTCATCTAGTTACTCCAGTTTCATACGATATTCATTTTTTTGCGTAAATTGACCACGTCTAATATCAAAGGTCAGTTTTTCTAAATATAAATTAGAATTAGGAAAATAAAGTCGGGCCAAACAGTCCCCACGTTTATTTGAAAGGTTGTTTAAATGACAATTTAAAAACTAAATAATTCGTTAACAAAAAGCGCTCAAAATCGGTTTCGTAAATCATCATCCATAAACGACCAATAAATCGTGAATATTTTGATTAAAAATCTTTATACTGGCTGGCATTTAGTAATTTCAATTTATTAATTATTTTGTAGCAGGAATTGTCAGAAATAGCTCATGCTTAAACCAGAACACCGACACAGCGTCATTTCCAATCTAGAACATGTGGCCATTATTGGCGGCGGTATTGCTACGGTTTGTCTCACATATGAGTTATTGCAGCAAAACCCAAAACTCTTAATAGACATTTATTGTGCTGATAACGCAATTGCTCAGGGTGCATCGGGCAATCGTCAAGGTGCGGTTTATCCATTATTGCAAGGTAAAAACAGCCCGCTTGCAGCGTTAAATTGCGCTGCTTATCAATATGCTTTGGATTTTTATTTGCAAATGGAACAACACACCAATACTAAACATTTTTACCAAACTGGGGTGTTGCAACAGGCATTCACTGAAGATTTGCAATCGAGATACCAACAAATAACCGAATTTTTCCCAAAGGTGTGTACGTTCGTAGACGACATTGAGTCATCTCGATTAGCTGGCTTAGAGTTGCCTTATTCGTCCTTATGGTTTGCTAAAGGGGGTGGCTAGAACCATTTTCTTTTGCCAGAATGCATTGTCTTATTTGACTTCTAAACACAAAGTTAATGTCCATTTAAATCATCGAATTACAACATTAAGCAACGAAACTGCAACCAGGACGTCAAACGGCAAAGGAGATAAGTTAACCACAATAGTTGACCCCCATAGTGCTCGATGGGGCTTAGGGTGTGATGACCACTCAATCGCACAAAAATACGATGCGGTTGCGATTTGCGCAGGTCACTTGTCGTCAAAGTTTGAACAAACCAAGCACATTTCAATCGACCCTATACGAGGTCAAGTCAGTCAACTAACGACAACTACGCCACTTAATAAACTAAAAACAACCTTATGTCACAAAGGCTACGTCACACCGTCACAGGGCGAGTATCAATGTTTTGGTGCGACTTACCGTCACAACGATGCCAATACTGAAGTAAGGGAAACCGAAACTGACCATAATGTGTTGCAAGTTAAACAGGTATACGAGCAGCAACATTGGGCACACTCGCTGTCTAAAAATGATGTTATCGCCGACCGTGCATGTATTAGAGCAACGTCCATTGATCATTTACCCATTGCTGGTGAAGTTTTTCCAAATAATTGGGTACTAAAAAATATTGATAAAAACAATGGAAAATTAATGCGCAAAGATAAGTTAGCGCCCAACAACCTCGTTGATCCGGACGGTTATCATACTAACCCAACCAAAGGCCTCTATACCATTACCGGTTTAGGTGCCCGGGGATTAACGACTGGACCACTGATGGCGAAGTATGTCGCGAGCATCATGACCGCAGAAAATAATCAATCGAGTTCAACTTTGACTAGCATTTCAGCGAGTTTACCCACCGAATTAATTTCGGCTATTTCCCTATGCGATTTCAAATAAGACAGCTAAAACGAGATAAAGACAGAATAGAGCAGATGTGGCAATAACACTTGTTCTAGTCGTAAACCATTAAACGAGCATTTGCCCTACCATTCCAAACATAAAACCAAGTACAGCTCCCATTGAAGGTAACCAATGTTTTTCCAGTTTAACTTGCGGGGCAATATCTTGAAAAATTGAATACAAAATTCCGCCCGATGCAAATAACATTATCGCTGATATCGTCGTAATTGAATCGGCTAAATAGAGATAACCAATGCTCCCTGCAACCGGCCCCAATAAAGCCATGGTGGCAAAAAGCAGTATAATTTTGAATGGTTTATATGACGATGACTCTTTGAGCTCTCGAAACGCATTAAATCCCTCTGGTAAATTTTGTAATGCGATTAATCCCGCCAATAAATAAGCACTACTACTCCCGGTTACAAATGCCGCGCCTAATGCGATTGATTCTGGAATAAAATCGGCAAGCATGGCGGCTAGCTGACTGGCTGGTGTTGCTATTTTTGTTAATAAAATATCCAGTGCCATAAAGCTTAGGCCGCCGGCCAGAAAAATGCGGCTGCGGTCAAAGGTTTTAATTCAACTATCCCCTCTGGAACCAAAACCAAACTCACCGCTGACAATAATGCGCCAGCTCCAAATGCCATAACCAAATGTCTGATCTCATCTTCTAACCATTGTGGTTTTACATTTTCTATATTCGCAATAAAAGCACCAAAAGGCATTGCAAGTCCGGCAACTAACGTTACCCAAATGACGGTAAATAGAGAATCCATGAATGTCCTAATTGATTTGATGTAATGAGCATAATTAAACGTGCGTTTAACATTACAACTGGGGTTCTAGCAAACGCCATTGCTGTTTCACGCCTAAAAGATGAACCACTCCGATCAATAAACAAATTGCGGAGCTCCATAACCAAAACTGTGGGGTTCGGCCAATTGGGTAAAAGATCAAAAAGAGTCCAACAATTCCTCGACATAAATATAAAGCAGTAATCGTTACGAGAGCTAAACGCATAAAGGGTAATTTACCAATGATGCCCGCAGCAGAGAAAGCATACAGAGACCATATCGCCAATACCATTGTGATACCTGATGTTATAATTGTGGGTTGCAAACTGCCCTGTTCGGCCAATTGTGCCATTTGTTCCCCGGCACCAAAAATTCGATACCAAGGTGCTCCAAAATAGATACACCCTAAATGCAACAACGCGGCAACTGCGCTCAAAATGCCAGAAAAAACTAACAATACATTCACAGTTTTCACCACTCCTAATCAACAACTAATATTGTAGTGACTATATAACGTAAGACTGCAATATTAAATAATTGCAGCGTGATATTCAGTGCAAAATAGGAAATTTTTCAGCTTAATGAGGATGTAAGAATAGTGAAGTTAGTTAGGTAAACGTATTCAAATTAAACAGATTGTGATACTAACCACTGCAATGCATCATCTTCATTATCAAAAATATTAATTATTTGGCCAGATTTAGATGATTTGGTAATAATATTTTTGTTTTTACTTGCCCATCATTAACAACGACAGCGACGAGTGCGTCTTTAAATTCTTCTCGTGACGCTATATAAGCGCCAAAAACTTCTTGTTCCGCAACTGAGATTTGGTAGTCGACTAACCTAGCGTCAATGTAAATTCTAAATCGAGTCGAATCATAGTGATCAACACACAAAGAGTGAACGACATTGATCCTTTCATCCAACGTAACAGCGCCACTATAGATAACTTTTAGAACACCTAAATGGCGAACACTTTCAATTTTAAAGGGCATAGCATTAACAACTCTGATAATAAAACAAATGGAAACAAAGCCGATTACCTTCATCGCATTTGCAACAAAACGACCGTAACACTTAACCAATTGTCCCTTCAGTTAAGACAACTTCTTGTTAACAAAGCTTAGCAGGTATTTTATGTAACGTAATTTGAATCGAATGAAATATGTTTATATTATGAAAATGAAACAGTTATGAATAACAATTAGAATTTGATTTGGCACAGAGGTCATTTAAAAATACAAATGGACTGATGTTGCCAATATTTGCCAATAAACGTTACGTAAATAAGTTTAACGTTAAAAAACAAATTGAGGGGTAACTCCATCTTGAAGATTAAACAACGAACTCCCCTTACTTTAATTGCAAGTTAGTAAAGTTGTCTTTGATAAAAAGTAACTCCGTTTTCGGTCGTATGACTTTGTTCAAATCCGAGTTTAAGTAATAACTTAGCGGATGGAACATTGGCGGCCTCAACCCCTCCGATTAACGATTTAACTAAGTGATTATCGCGGCAATCAGTGATAAATCCCGATAAAAACTCACTGGCATAGCCTTGTTGCCAAAACAACTCACCCAGCAAATAACCTAAATGTACGTTTTGGTTGTCCCACTCTGACAAAAATACAAAACCAATAATTGTCTTTGTATCTCGTAAACATACGGTAAAAAGATGACTTTGTGACACCATTTCGTCTAACCAATTTTTTGCTGCTGTTGTGGTTTTAATATTTTGAAAATTCGGCGGTAACGACTTCACTACGTTTGGGGTCAACAATGTCAAAATAGATGAGGTTAATTCTGATTCTGACCAAGCAAAATCAGAAAGTTCGGTGACATTAAACATTGTTAATCTCGTGGTTGAGACAACTAAATTTTTAAGTGATGAATTGTTTGGCAATTATCTAATCCCTGTATCCAAATAAAAAACATAATTCGCAACGAATAATATCCCCTTTAATAATTTAAGATGGCTTTGTATTACGCTCTAGCATTAACAAGAATTGGTTAAATCGTTTAAGCCTTGTTTCTGGTTTTTTAGCGGTCTGTAAACCCGTCGATATTGTGAATTTTTGAGATCTTGTTAACGTTTCAAAGCATTGTTTTGCTTTACTATTACCATCAAGTGCGGCTAAAAAATCATCGGGGATGACCATTTCGCTTTGTGGCGCGTAAGCCGCCTGCCACCTTCCATTTGCTTTTGCTAAACGGACATGGATTAATCCTGACTCTTGCATACGACCGTCACGAATTAACTTCTCTACATGTTCCGTGTTCCGCTTTGACCAATTACTGCCCTGTCGTCTTGGCGTGAACCTTTGAAGATAAGCGTCATCGTCTAACGACTTTTTAACGCCATCAATCCAGCCCCAACATAATCCTTCAATTACCGCTTCACCCCAAGTAATTGTTGGTATTTTGGAGGATTTTTTAAAAATTTTTAACCACAACTCAGTCTTTGTATCGTGGTTCTGTTCCAGCCAAGTTGCAAATAACTCAGGTGTCTGAAAGGTTTTAACATTATCTAAATTAACTATAGGCATTTTAAGTTTAAACTTTTCCCATTAATAATTACTTTTCTAACCTATTAAAAATATACGTAACAACACCCGCTAGTCAATTTTACAAATATATGCTCTAAAACTAAGTTACTGATATAACAGCGACCTCAATATAAAAACCATATCCCATCGTTAGTCCATCACAATATATTCAACACGAACACCAAAAGAAACACCGCTAAACATTTAATTTACTTCTTATAGGTTAATTAATTTGTCTTTTGAGTCGAACATTCAGTTTCAGCTTTTGGAGAAGTTTTATTGGGCGCCCTCCAACATGTCTCAAAAACGACTAATTGAGTTAAAACTTTATAAAATATGGGGCCACCAGCAAAATAACGCCAACAATCAGTAAGCTTGATAAGCTCGTCATAAAATAGGGATAAATGATAAGTGATAAACCACAGCACAAAGGAACTAACGACTTTTGCTTCTTTCCATATGAAAAATAGCCAAGGCCTAAGCCACTAAAAACAACACCCCAAAGCATCATTGTCGAACTATCCATAAAGCGCATCCTTTAAAACGAAACCGTTTTTGAATTATTGATATGTTTTGCCTTTATGCTTGAGCCAACCATGCACATGGCGATTATTTGGATCTAAATGTGTCCAATGCACAACGCCACCTTTACTGTTCCACTCATATTCACCATAGAACTTTACTGTATCCCCTTTAGATATTGATTTTATCCTAGGAGCAAGATCTATATTGTGCGCTATTAATATTGTCAGGCCAGTGTCTAATTTTAAGATAAACTTTTGGTGACGCGAGCCTTTATTGTCGTCGGGTAAAATATGAATAACCTTGCCACTGCCTTTAACCTGAATATTACTTTTTTGTTTGTCAAAAGCGTTTTTTAAGGTACTCGCCCCAGAAAGATTAGCCCACAGAATTAAAACTAACGAGCCAACAATAACGAGTAATACGTTTTTAATCTCATCCATTTACTTTTTCTTATTTCCTTTAAATTTTAATTAAAACTGACCATTCTCAACGGAGTAACCTACCCATAAACTCGACTGTCTTAAACTCAATTTGAATGTAGTTTACCCTCTCAGTCGACATTAAACGACGCTCTCTAATTGTTTTTCAATTTAGGCAGTTATGGCCATGTTGAGTGTTAACTTCCTGTACAAAAGCTTTTTATCAACAATACATATGTTCTGCTTAGGCAGAGCACCGTTGTGGCAAACTATCACGTGTCCGTCGCTAATTAATAGCCCAACGCTCAAATTTTATTTTAGTTTTACGCTCGAAATCGATTTTGTTATTGAAGAATTTTGATACCAGTTATTAAAAACAAGTTCGACTGACTCGACTTCTAATGTCCCAAAATCATAATCCTTGTACTTGTGTAATAAATTGATCATAGCCGCACTATTATTAAAGGGGAGATACAACGTACAACCGTCGTATGGGCTGTAGAAATTTTGTATCTAGAATCAATAGTCGTTTCAATAAAAGCTTTTTGAACCTTTGTCTCAATGAATCTCTGAGTTTGGTTAACGGTTCAAAATCAGGGTAGCCTTGAACTAAAATACACGATGGTGAAACGGTAATGCCTTTAAAATGCACCTTAAATGGACCGGTGTCTTTTACTGCTGCTTTAAACACATTTGAATAAGCATCGGCGTCAATATCCGAATAGTTAAATCCATCTATGCAGCTAATAATCGACAAAATCGTTAAATGGAGATCGCTTGCGGGGTAATAATATTGCTCAGGTTCAATAGTTCTTAATTCATCGAGAAAACTCAATATATTATTTCCAACGACCTTGTCGAAATAAGATAATACCGTTATGCCACGTCGCATATCGGAGTTATTGTTAATTAGAGGATCTAACTCACATTCATTATGACTAAATTTGTCTATGGAGTCCGCCCACATTTGAGCATATACATGCTTAAGTTCTGACATGATCAATGTTCACTTTTCTGAGTTCCACCATTGAACACCCTACTGCAACCCTTTTATAAACCAATACCCGTTAGCGATTGAACCTTAATCGTTTATTTCGACCGCTGAATGACTTATTTTTGCATTGTAAATTGAGTATGCCAAAGCCAGTAGCGCACAAATAATCGCTGGGATAAATAATGCGTTAAACCTGAACATTACAAAAAAATAAGCCCCTAATGCGCCCCTAAAATAAACCCGACAATGATGATCAGAAACAATAGTGCTTTACGTTTATCAAATTCGTCGCCTCTTAGTTTTGCACCCAACATGATCCCTAAGTCGGTAAATAGGCCAGTGACATGAGTCGTTCTGATGACTGCGCCACTATAAGTAGTTACCAATGCGTTCTGAAGTCCACATGCGGCAGAGGCTAAATAGTGTCCTTGTAACGTGTCATTTGTTAAAAAATAAATCGAGCAAAGCAACAAAATTGCTTCAAAATAAAGCAATCGACTGTAATTACGTCCCAATTTTACAACGCCACTACTTAGGAAATATCCAGAAACCGCCGCGCCCACTAAAAAACTAATAAGTACCACAAGCAAATGAAAAACATCAGAATACGTTGAGTTAATAATCCCGGTGCCTAAAAGGGTCGCAGTGCCCGACAAATGAGATATTGATTGGTGTTTAAACCCCAACAGTCCTATGGAATTAACAAGTCCTGCAACTAATGCAAGAACAAAAGAGCCATATTCCACCCAACGAGGTAATTTAGATATCACGATAATCCTTTAGATAAAAAGCAAGCTAGTAACTTCGTAAATTGCAGTTTCTTATAATGGTGTAACCTAAATAGTACCGGTAGATAACCCTATACCCACAAAAATGTACCCAATTAGTATTTGTACGCCCAAAGCTAACAATGAAATAGTTAAACCTTTCCAAAAGCCAGTGCCAAGCACCAAAGAAAAAAGTATACCGTTTATGATTAACGCAGCTAATCCAGCAAAGCCCTGATTTTCAATTGCTGTGCGGGTGAAATGCTCAACCGAAACAGCCCCAACAGCACTAATTAAACAAGCTTTAAACGACGTTTTGTTCGCCTTTAATATCTTGGCCGAAATCATTATCGGCAATACAGTGAAGCCAATAACAATCGCCAAAAACAATATAAAGCTCATTACTTACACCAATTTCAATCCCAGACATTTAAATAACTAACTGTTAACCAAGTCTATTCTGAAGGCTGTTCCAAAGTCAAATGAGTGCGTTACTATGACCGGAGTTACCACAAAAACTTATTTTTAACGTCTTCAGTTGGGATCAGAAAAAATCGTACTACAAAACACATAGACCGCTGGTATGAATATCAACGTACCCCATACTAATCTTTGCTTCTTGCTTAGGTTTAAAATAGGCTCATACATAACTAAATCACTAATTAACCATAGTGCGGGGCAATTGACAAAAATAAGGCTTCTGTACCCATCAATTCAACAGTTCCACTTTTTTTATACATTGGGACTCCGGCCCAAAAAGCACCAACTAGGCAGTATATTAGTAAAATTGAGGGCAATAAGTAGTGTTTCAACACTCTTGAGATCACGCTTTCTTTTCTATATTCCATTTTTCAAAATTCCATTTCGTTACCAAATCCATACAACAATTGATAAAAACTAACAGTTGATATTTAACTTTCTATTACGGTACCAGGCTAATCCGCCTACCACTAAGAAACCCGTTCCCATTACAAATAAAAAGTAGTCAGGGCGTCCTTTCAATATTGTTTGATAAACGCCAAAACCTATAAAAGCTGCGGCAAAAAACATATACATCAGGATCCCGGTAGGCGGTAATTTACTGTCATTGCCTATGCCATAAATTTGTTTACTTTTATCCATGATGACATTTATATCGTTCAGTTCTTCAACACAAAAATCGCTACAGGCAAGCCCTCTTCCAGTATCAACAGCACATTCTGAACATACTGCTTTATTGCACGACTTACATATTCCAACGGAATCAACTTGGTGGGTAAAACATTTCATAAAACCATCCTTGTATTCTTTTACCTGCGCTAATTTCGCAGGCACATTGTGTCTAATTTGGCGCCGCTGTTATTTCAATATCGGCTACGAAAACCTAATAACGTAATAAACAGCTCATTAACTTAACTCACCACGAACTAGTTTATTTTCTATTCCCAAGTATTTTTCTATTTCTTGCTCAACAAATAACGCCTGTTCACTTGTTGACAATCCGCTAAGTAATCTCGTCACTTTGCCACTATTTGTAATGGTATGGACTTCATAACTAACAGAGTACGAGTTGTGATTCCGGTTTCTAGAGGTTTTTTCTTTTACGTACAACTGCTTAATGTCATGGGAGTCTATGGTTTTATTGCCAATCCAAGGTAATGGTTTGTGGCTAATTTGAATTTGCTGCTTCGTAACATGAATGTTGGTGACATTACACCAGCCAGTAATGGCGTAATAGGTTACAGCAATACCTGCGATAATATGTATCCAAGGCAACTCACTGTAAGCTTCAACACTCAAATAGTTGTTAAAAATAATACCATTCCAAACAACAGCAAATACAGTTAGAAAAATCACTTGCCAACCAAACCATTTCCTAGTGATTGTCATCGCGTTATATTGACGCTTAATATCCATTTTGTCAGGTAAACCTAACTCCACAAAATCCTTCACCACTTACTCCGTTAAGATGTTAAACGCTATTTAAATCCGTTCGACCAAACACTCTTACAACCCGAACACCTGCAAATGAACTGTCGCAACAATTAATTGGTTACTGCCAAGTTTTATCTAATTAAATACATTACTTTACTCAAGCGAATAATCCAACTGTACTTTATATCTAAATTTAATTTGGATGACTTTTGACTTTTGAGCTATGAATTAAGCTCTATAATCCTAGTAATTGATAGCGGAGCTATGTCACGGGATAGCTCCGTTTATTTAGGAGAGTTGGGAGGTTATGGCTTGATAAGCTCGATAACAACTCTGCGGTTTTCACCACGGCCAAGTTCATTTTGGTTTGACGCAATGTGGCGTTTCTCACCAAAACCTTCGGTTTCAATTTTGTCTTGGACAACACCTAAATCGACAAAAAATTGTTTTAACATCATGGCTCGTTTTTCTGACATTTTTAAATTGGTATACCTGCCGCCCCACGACGAGCTGTAAGCTTTGACAGAAATAAATTCAATGTCTTTGTCGTGTTTTAAGTATTCTTCGATTTGTGCCAATTTATTGCGCGAGGCTTTATCGAGCTTTGAACTGTTTTTTCAAAATGCAATTGCGCATATGAAATATCATCAAAACTGTACGGCAAAAGATTGTCTATGCAGTCCAAAAATTGATAATAGTTATCTTTAAAATTAGTTGCCGACAATGCCACTGACACTCTGTCGCGTTTATTGTGCCAATCGGCATAATAAAGCGTTGGAAAATACCCTTTTTCTAATTCAGTTAACATGACCCATGCAGATTTTTCATCTAAGTCGCCATTAAATTGACGATGCCATTGAAGTTCTGCAATAGGTGTTGCGCCCTTACCTTAGCATCCACCGTGGTGGCACAGACATCACCTGCGCTAACGAATAATCAGCCGGTAATCGTTTAAGGTCAAGCTCAAAACCCATATTTGAGATTTTATTGGCTTCACTAACAAACAAGGCTTCCCCGTAATTTGGAATGTTATGTGTGAGTTGGCATTGCAACCGACTTTTTTGTGAAACTTGCCATTTGGAGTTTTCTAAGGTGCCACTATAGCTGCGCATGCCCGCTGAGGACACAAAGCTACTAAGTAAAAATGGCACAACAAGGAGCAGTTGCTTAAGTATCTTGTTCATTTAAAAAACCTTTATCAACATGTCACATTGTAATTAATGTGTTATCGCATTTTGCGTCGTCTAATCATTTGTATTATTCAAAAACGCGTATGAAAATGTTCTAGCGAGCTAATTTGCACTGGCTGAATTTGTCATACACTTCACCACGATAAGACATTACCTCTGTGGACATGCTAAAAACGTTCCAGTTTTACGTTCCACGCCACTTTGCCAATAGTTACTTATTTATATCGGCCGAACACTCACTTTTAGCCACTATTTTTATTCTTCAATTTGAATAAAAAGATTATTTAATATTGAGTGTTAATGCCAGCGCTAAAATGGGATAATTTCAATCTCTCGCTGAATCTAAACTGCAATAAAAAGAGACCAAAATCTTGAGTAATGACGAATTATCACCAAACCAACCAAGCGCCACTTCGCCAGCTGAGCCACAAATAACAAATACATTGGCGTCCCGTTTCCGTGGGTTTTATCCTGTTGTTATTGATGTTGAAACCGCCGGTTTTAATAAAACAACTGACGCATTATTAGAAATTGCAGCTGTTACCTTAAAAATGGATGACGACGGAAACCTAGTTAAAGATGAAACAATTCATTTTCACGTTGAACCTTTTGAAGGCGCAAACATCGAAAAAGCCGCTATAGAGTTTAATGGTATCGACCCATTTAATCCGCTTCGTGGCGCAGTCGATGAAGCAACTATGATCAAAGAACTTTGCAAAATGGTCAGAAAAGGCCAGAAAGCGGCAGGATGTAACCGCTCTGTAGTTGTTGCACATAACGCGGCATTTGACCACGGATTTTTAATGTCTGCAGTAGAGCGGGTAAATTATAAACGGGTACCCTTTCACCCATTTGTAACGTTCGATACCACCTCATTTGCAGCGCTTACTCTTGGCCATACCGTTTTGGCCGAAGCATGTAAACGAGCCGGGTTAGGCTTTGACAACGCGTCTGCCCACTCAGCTTTATATGATACTGAAAAAACCGCAGACTTATTTTGTATGATGGTAAATCGTTATAAAGCACTTGGCGGCTGGCCAATGGTGCAAGAAGCCGAATAAATAGCTCTACCGTGAACCAGTTTACTAAACTGGTTCACACTCGGCTAAAAACGTCGCCAAATTTCGACTCAATACGGTATGTGGTTCTTTACCAACATATTCTAAACACACTTCACCCGTTAAGTTGTTAACAACTAAATTTAGATCTTCTTCGTCGGTTACCGCAAAAAACAAAGTTGGCAATTGTTTTAGGCGCTGTTTCATCATTAAGTGACCGATCAAGTTTTGTTGCAAACGAGCATAATCCTCTTCAGACCAAGCTTGCAATAACTCCAAATCACCATCTTTATGTTTAGCAAGGATATTTGAACTAAAGTAAGTGGAAAAAAACGCTTGAAATTGTTGATCTATTTTAATGTTTAAGGCCGATTCGACATTGCTAAAGTCCCCTCAAATCCGGCTTCGGTTTGCAATACCGGTGCCCATTGCCACTGTCCGTCAACTTCGGTTTCGCAAGGAGACGGCCATTGTTCGTCTCGTTCAAAGTCGTTATATCCTCGTGCAGCTGTCAACACCTGCGCCTTTGTTACTAACGACGTCAAATTTTGAATTAAATCTTGGTCCATAAAATTTTCACTTCTAGTTAAACCTAAGTACAATAGCCATATCAAATATACCAGCGGTATATAAACTCTTGGCCCAATCGACATGAACGACATGGAAAACATGAACGACAAGTATAACGAATCTGATATTTTAAACGAGCTAACTTTAGGTAAAACAACCAAATACCACGACCAGTACGATGCAAAGTTACTGCAACCGGTGCCAAGGAGCTTAAATCGTGATCAACTCACCATTCCGGCTGCCATGCCATTTTACGGCCACGACTTATGGACCGGTTATGAGCTAAGTTGGTTAAACCCAAATGGCAAACCTATTGTTGCCATCGCAGAGTTTTTGGTGCCAGCCATAAGTCCTAATTTAATTGAGAGTAAATCCTTTAAGTTATACTTAAATAGCTTTAATCAAACTCAGTTTTCGGACTGGGAAATGGTTAAAGAAACCATGGCCAAAGACTTAAGTTTGTGTGCGGGAGCGCCCGTTAATGTTGAATTGTTTGATGTCACTGATCCTAATAAGTTCCAAATTCAACAACTGCTTAAGGCACCAATATCGACGGACTTGATATAACAGTTACTGATTACCAATACAATGACCAGTTATTATCACTAGCGGACTCTGCTGCCAAAGACGACGTCGAAGACAGTAGCGACAGCAGTCCAAAAGTTGTGACTGAAACCATCAACAGCAACTTATTAAAGTCTAACTGTTTGATCACCAATCAACCAGATTGGGCAAGCATCATCATTAGTTATACTGGTTCTAAAATTTGCCATGAATCCTTATTGCGCTATCTGATCTCGTTTCGGATGCACAATGAGTTTCACGAACAATGTGTTGAACGGATTTACTGTGACATTATTGACGCATGTAATCCAAGCCAACTATCGGTTTATGCCCGTTATACCAGAAGAGGCGGATTAGATATTAATCCCTTTAGAAGCAGCTCAAGTCAACCTATTGAACACAATATAAGAACCCACAGGCAATAATTACGTCAGATAGGTGGAATACATTTCACCTATCGGCAAATTGCCTTACAATCGCCCTATTACGAATTAACACGTTAGAAATGGAATATTATGCAATTTCCCAAAGATGAAACTGGTCAAATTTTACAAGAGATGTTTGACGCCGGATTTGATTTCAGTGAAGAATATGTTGTCGATTTTTTTGCGCTTTTTCATAAAGAAGAAGACGCTGATGCTGTAGCAAAAATATTCTTAAGACGAATTGACGAACAAGAAGCCATTGTTAAGGTTGAAAACAGAAAATACGACCACGGCGGTAAAGAGAGTGACGCAATAGAATTGCAAATTTCTAAAGAACTCCCAGTCACATATGAAGCAATCAGCGAGTTTGAACAAGACTACAAACGTATCGCAGAAAAACACAACGGTTATTCAGATGGTTGGGGTGTTTATATGGGTGAAGATGATGAGTCAGAAGAAGACTTAGAAGAAGATTCTTATACCTAAACGCTCACATTACTAACGACAGTTCATTTGGATGCCAAATAACGCTTCAAAAAAGCCGCTAAGATGAAATCTCCCATAACCTTGGACATATTTCATCATAGCGGCTTTTTTAATGTCTAGTCGATAACTAACATCATCGAGTTCACTTTAATGTTAGAAGAGTAAATTTACCCCAAAAAACTTCAACGCCACGGTATTTGCAAAGATAACAAATAAGATCAGTGGAATGACGGTCGATAACGCAACATCTGAATACTTAAACAAAAAGCTATGTTTACCAGCTGCAGCCCCTTCTTTAAGTGCGTTGTTAAAGTTGTGTTTTTTCCATCTCATAGAAACAAACAAACAAATTAACAAGCCGTTAAGTGGCAAAATAGTATCGTAAAATACATCGTAAATGACATCAAATAAGGATTTATCAGCCCCGGCATACCAAACAAACTTGGTAAAAAATTCTGACATTCCAAACGACATAGATGCAAATACACTTAGTACAACAACCATTAGTCCTAAAATCACCAACGACTTCTTACGGCTAATACATTGTTGTTCCATTAATGCCGCATTTGGTACTTCTATTATCGATACAAGTGACGTAATCGCCGCAAAAAATACCAATAAGAAAAACACCGATGCGATAGCGCTTGCGCCAAAATAACCTATGTCGGTTTGCAGCGACAAAAATATTTTAGGAATTAATACGAAGATAAGTGAGATGGATGACTCAGAAAGCGACGACGGGTCGATTTGAGGGTCAAAACTAAATATCGCTGGCATTATCATTAAACCAGCAACAAAAGCGACACCTGTGTCTGTTAGAGCGACTAGCTTAGAAGAATCAGCAATGTCTTGATTGCGATTCATATATGACCCATAGGTAATTAATATACCCATACCGAGAGATAATGAGAAAAATGCCTGAGACAAGGCACCACTTACTACACTTGCTGTTATTTTCGAAAAGTCAGGCAAGATATAAAACTTCACTCCGGCCATCGCATTATCTAGAGTCAAAACATAGATGACTAACATGACCAACAGCATAAATAGTGTCGGCATAAGAATTTTGGCAGCACGTTCTATGCCCTGCTTAACCCCGCTCATCAGAATGAATCCCGTCAAAGCAACTACACCAACCATGTAACCAAACAATGACTTACCGGTAATAAATTCACCAAAGGTGTTTGGATTAGCGAGTAAATCGAGATCTCCGGTAATCGCACCTGCCAAATAACCAAATATCCAAACTGTTATTACGAGATAGAATACCCCAATCATAAACGGCGTTATGACACCGATTAAGCCAGCAACCTTCCATTTCTTATCGCCTTCAGATATTTCAGTATAGGCACCTAACGGGTCTTTATTTGTGCTTCGACCCAAGGCCATTTCGGCCATCATGACTGGCAAACAGATAACGATGACAAAAATTGCATAAATAAACAAAAACGCACCACCACCATTTTTAGCAGCAGCCACAGGAAAACCAACTAAATTTCCGATACCAACAGCCGAGCCGGCCGCGGCAAGTATAAAACCGAGTTTTGACGAAAAATGCTCTCTATCCGCACTCATACAGACTACCTTTTATTATCATTATAATTATTATTTTAGGTTGACCTTAAGTTAACTAAGATCACCATTGCGAAGCATGCTATCAACTAATTTAGCAACTGTCTTCCCATCCGACTTGATTTTTATGTCATTTGTAGCAAGATCCGTACTTCTCAAATAATTGGAATTTTTATATGTATTACATGATCTGCTCGCAGGATGTAGAAAACAGTTTGGAAAAACGTCTATCCGTTCGCGAACTTCACTTAAAACGCTTAAACGACTTAAAACAACAAAATAGACTTTTTGTTGCTGGCCCGTTCCCGGCGATTGATAACGAAAATCCAGGTGAAGCCGGATTTACAGGTTCATTAGTTGTTGCAGAATTTGATTCTTTAGCCGATGCTAAGGCGTGGGCTGATGAAGATCCATATATCAAAGCAGGTGTTTACGACCACTCCATCGTTAAACCTTATAAAATAGTATTACCATAACTGATTTGAGGTTTTAATTTATGCTTACGAAATCAATTGTCATGCTCCAAGTTTGTGTTGGATTATTATTGACCATATCGACGGACACTCGCGCTAATGATACTGCGATTGTAGAAATCAAAAATTGTCAGAGTAAGCATAAACAGGACGAAAAAAATATCTTCGTTGTTTAGATGCTGCCGACAATCAATTTGAGCGAGAAATGACTTATGGGAAAACAGCATTATTTTTAAACTTGAGGAAGCGAGTGAATCAAGTGGCCGCAAAGACGCCATTGCTGGTTTTAAAAAATCGATAAAATATTTTCAAAATTTCAAAAAGATCAATTGCCAGTGGCAATACTTAGCCTTTTGCCCGACGTAATGATGGCATCCGCTCGGTTAAAAGAATGCGAAGTTGGCATGTCTAAAGATAGAATTAGTAAGTTGATGATAATGAGCGAGCTGGAATACTACTAGGCCTGATATTATTCTGCGTATGGGCTATTCTTGTGCCCGGTTCTCTTCAAACAAGACATTTTTGTTTACCATAATCGTCGGTCGACAAATCGATTATGGTTTATGACTAAACATTAAATAGTCGTTCTACAGCTATCTATTTTTTCTTGTCTGCACCTTTTTCAAGAACAAAATCAGCCTCTGAACGTAACGACTTTTTTGTTCGAATATTTGCAAACGGATCATTTTCTAATGTCTCGGAACTCGCCGATACCGGCGATTCTTTGTTGATCTTATGTGACTTTTCCATCTCGCGTTGCAGGGTTTTGTTTTTGTCACTGCTCAGTGGCTTTTTCACGTAACGAATAAATACCCCAGCAGACAGTAAAATTAATCCCCATTTAAGTACATATGAATATGCGATGATTGACTGATTAGCTTCAACATCAAGTTGCGCATAAGACAAATAATCTTGATGAATAAAATTGAGCAATAACCAAAATGCGACTAGAGATAAAATACCGACAATATAATTGCGGTACTTACGCCAAATTGTTGCTGCTAACGTTAACCTAACCATTTGTTGAAACATATTATGCTTACCCTACCATTTACTAATCTGCCAAATCTGAACTTAATCAACGTGCAACTTTACCTAAGGTTAACCCAGACCAATGGGGTCAAAAACAACCTAAAACGACCACTATCCCCAGAGCGATAGTCCTAACATCGCCGCCAAAGCCATAAGACCACGCTCTTTCGCATTGCCTTTGATCTTGTCTTCTTCTTCCCTTACGATCACTTCAAGTTGTTCTTCATCAAAGTCATTAGCGGTTTTACCCGCTAATATGATCCGTGTATTGGCGCGCATAATCGCTTTATCGCGAATTTTTCGAGCAATCTTTGCTTTAACATTTAACATTCTAAATTTCTCACTCAAGTCCAAATTCGTTTAGTAAATGCGCTTTAAGAGACGCAGGAACACCTTTAATCGTTAACGTATCGGTTTGCGGTTGATAGTTAACTCGGTCACCTAATAAGATGCGGTCAAAGGAAACGGACACACCACCACCGGCACCAGACAATTTAACCAGTTTCCGTACGGTACTTTTATCTAACGGTAAATTATCGTCAAATTTGTATTCTTTGGTTGCGACAAAATCATTAAATTCACTGTTACTTAGTGTCGATAATGTGTCGTTTAGTTCAGACATTTCTGCATCTTCGCCACTGGCAATACGTTCGTTACAATATTCGTATACTTTTTCACGGGTTTCGGCTTTTTCTTTTGGATCAAGTGACTCCGATGCCATAAAGTCGTCAATCGCAGTAAGTAACTCTTTACTTTGTGCTTTAGCATTGACTGTTTCAGAGCAACCAAGTAAGTCCATAAAGAAGTCATTTACTTGACGACCGGCACGACCTTTTATAAATGAAATCGTTTTTAAGTCATCTTTTGCGTGCAACAAATTGCTTACATCAATGCGAGCAGCGAGTTGTATTTTATTTAAATCCAGATGACGAGAGCGATTGATCCCAAATTCACTGTCTACTGAATAATGATCCGTCAAATTAACCACACCAACTAAAAAGTAACGACTTGCAACATATTCATAGTCGATTAACAACAAATATCCCGTCTCTTCAAATTCGTATTTTTCTAACTCAGCTTGGAATAATTGCAACGTATCTTTTGATAAATGATCAAAGGCTACGTCGTTAGCCAGATAGCTGTGCAAGCGTTGAGAAAACGCTGTGTTTTTTCCTCATTGAACGCCGCAAAGCTTTTACTTGGCTTTGCGGTATAGATATTATGCAACTGTTCGACAAACGATTCTGATTTGCCGAGACTATTATCTGTCATTACCGCCCACTTCGTGGAAAAGTCGGTATTTTCTTTTTTCGTAAAATGCGATAGAAAATTGATTTACTTCTAAAGACATGATTTTTCCTAATCATTTTGTTGTGTTAGCATTGCTTTTTATCATCTTTGAACAAAGCACAGACTTTAATATGCCAATCATATCAAAATACTCAAACGAAGAGATTAATAATTTAGTAGAAGAATTATTATCTGTAATACAAACTCAAAAACCTTCTGTAGACTTGGCATTAATTGCTTTGGGCAACGCGGTTAGTAATGTCATCGACTCAAATGTGCCTGCAAAAGCAAAAGCGGATATCGCAAAAAGCTTTTCAGAGGCGCTACTTGCGTCGGTTGGCGGCAAACAGCACTAATACAAAAAGAAAGTTAACGAAACACTAATACGGTTGGGTTATGGTTATAAACCTTCAAGGGCAACACGACACTGAACGCTCGTTTAATTTACTGGCGTGGGGTCACTGGTTTACATTTGCTAATTTAATTTTAGCATTGGTCGTTTCGTTTTTTATTTTTCTGGCTCCCCACTACCAGAAACCTTCATTGGTTGGTTTTATTTACTGATCACTTGGGTGGGTCATTTTGCGTTTATATCGCTTAGTTGTTTTATTCTAACGATATTTCCAGTAATCACCTTGTTTCCTTATAAACGGCATATTCGTGGTGTTAGCGCGATTATGGCTGCGTTTTTTCAGCTTTTTTATTTTTAGATGTCCTTGCCTATCGTGGTTTAGGTTATCATTTATCCACCAGTTCAGTTGACCAACTCAGTGAAGTAGAAGACGTTTATCTTGCTAGCTTAGGCGGCGGATATTGGGTGCTACTTTTAGTCATGTTTATCGGGATATTGTGTTACCAATTTTTAGTGAGTAACTTGATCTGAAACGCATTAATCAACTGCAAAATTATAGATTTAAAAATCAAATCGCAACGGGCCTAGTGATTTGTTTTGGTTTGAGTCACGCCATGCATTTATGGGGTGATGCCACGGTAAATACCGATATCGCAAAACAAAGCGCAATGTTCCCAGCAAGTTACCCCTTACAGCAAAAAGCTTATTGGTTCGTCATGGCCTAATCGATATTAATGAATACAATCAAAACAAAAGTAAATTTGCGTTTGTTTCAAATCGGGAGTTTGAAATGCGCCCGACGATTGCGCCATCGTGTGACGTCACAGACAAACCTAACCTACACATTTATTTACTGGACGCATCGATAGAACCAAAGGTTAAAAGTTGGTTACAGGCGAACAACATCGCTTCTAGTCACAGCCATCAGCTAAGTTTTAGCACCGACATGGATACCAACCTCTTTAATTTGAATACGGGCTTACCGGGTATTTACCGTTATGCCAATTCAGATACACCGCTTGAAATAAATAAACTGTTTGATCAGCAAAAACTGACCATTCAAATTCATCAACAAACCTTTGATATTGAACAAGACTTCGGAAAATTGTCAGACCACAGAGTATTTTTGTTTTACCAGTCTAAATCTGAGCAATTGTTTTATCGAACAACGGCAATTTTTGTCGGTTTTGAATCATTTGGCGATGTCCCTATTAGCGCGCAAAACATTGTGGCGTCCTACATAGACAAAGGACTAAATTGTCCAGAATTTGTTCGTGACAACTTATTAGATTCAACATTAGAGGACGTCCAATTTACGGATGTAGCGAGTAATTATAGTGATGGTTATTTCCACTTAATTTATAAAGACAAATCCATGTTGTTTTCTAAAGGTCAGTTGGTTTCTAATAAAACGTTTTCAACCAATAAAAATGTCAACGAACCAATGGATATTGAAGCGGTACATAAAGCGATAGTGAAAATAAACGGACGACGTATTACAAAATAGCTAAGACTACTTAACACTCGCCATTTGAGAATAGTAATGGGACTGTTAATTAGCGGGTGTTTGCGCGTTACAACATGCAAACACTTCGCTCAATTCACAACTACTCGGGGCATAATTACTTTGTTCGTCGCTTATTTGTAGCTACATTGTATAAGTGGGCTCAGGCGAATTAAGCATTGGCCCTAATAGCTTTTCTATCTTTAACTGCATCTTATTGTCGTGATTATTAAGCGAACAGCCAACACCGGTTGGGTTTTCATTTTGAGCGCCCTGCGGGTTCATCCAAACTATCTGACTTGTAAACATTTCAGGTTCTAATGCGTCTGGTAAAGTAACGACCAAATTAACTTCATCCCCTATTTTAAAAGGCTGATTGCTCTTAACAAACAAGCCCCCCTTTAATAAAAGGCATGTAGCTCTGAAACAATTCCTTTACGTCTTCTATTTCTATTGTCAGTCTGTTCATAGTTATCTAATCAAATATTCCAATTCTTGAATAAAAGTAATTAAGGCGACTTGTGCACCGAGGTTATGAAACTCTTTACGAGATAGTCGATATTGCGTTAATTTAGTATGCCCGTCAATTGCCTTTTGTCCGACATTTTTCAACATAAGTTGTCTAATTCTGCGTTCGATTAAATACAATAAAAACGTATTTAATTCAGCATGTTTCCCGGAGACTTCAACAAATTCATCTGCTGTTGCTTGTCCTTTAAGCCATCGAATAAAGATTTGATACATCGCGGTAAAATGTTCGATATCGCCATCTTCACGCCAACGTTCTAACTTGCTTTCAACACCAGCGGCATAACCAACTACATAGTCTGGTATGTCGCTAAACTTGACTTTCAAATCAGTATTTTGATCAATATCAATGGCCCACACTTGGCAACGACTTAATATTGTCGCCACTTGATTATGTCTATTTTCGCTCATTAATAAAATGAAACTGTTGTCTGTTGGCTCTTCCAACGTTTTTAATACCGCGTTGGCCGCACTTTCAGTCATTTTATCAGCATTATAGATAAGTACGATTTGCCGACCTGCAATATGGGGTTTTTGTGAGAAAAACGTGGCGATAGACCTAACCTCATCCACACCAACACTTAACCCTTCTTGTCCAATTGACAAAAGATCTGGGTGGTTGTTGGCTGCAAACAGTTTACAACTTTGACATTGGCCGCAGGGCGTATCTGAACTTAATGGCCGCTTTGAACAAAGCATTAAAGCAGTAAACTGTAAACAAGATTCAACAACCTTTGGTAAGTCGGCACCTTCAATAATATGGGCATGGGCCAATTGTTGCGGTTGCAGGGCAAGCTGCTTTAAATTCATCAGCTTAGACTCTTTAACCATGTCGACAACACGGCTTGTAGTTGCTGTTGAACGTCTTCAAGCGCTTTAGAGGCATCTACCGTGACTATTCGCGGATTAGTGTTCGCGTGATGCAAATAGACACTTCGAGTGCGGTCAAAAACTCAATTTGCTCACGTTCAATCCTATCAAGGGCGCCACGTTCTGCTGCGCGACCGAGTCCAATGCGCGGATCTATGTCCATTAAAATTGTGAGATCAGGTTCAAAACCTTTTAATACTGCGTTTCGAATAGGTAAGATTAAGTCATCCGGAAGTTGTCTACCGCCGCCTTGGTAAGCTAGTGATGACAAGTCGTGGCGGTCGCCAATGACCCACAGGCCTTTTGCTAACGCGGGTTTTATTACGTTCTCAATGAGCTGTATGCGACTGGCATACATCATTAACAATTCGGCTTCTGGGGTTAATAGTTCGTCAGTTTCAGCCTTAACAATTTCACGCATTTTCTCTGCTAGCGGGGTGCCACTAAGGTTCGCGTGTATTAACAAAGTGAATACCTTGATCTAATAATTGTTGGCTAATTTGGCTAATTGCTGTTGATTTACCTGCGCCCTCAAGTCCTTCGATTACAATAAATTTCCTGGAATAACTGATGACATATTAACTTCTCGTTTTTTCTAAATAGCGCTTTACAGCAAGGTTGTGTTCTTTAAGTGTTTGACTAAACACATGGGCTCCATCGCCGGAGGAAACAAAATAAAAATAATCGGTGGCTGCCGGATCTAACGCAGCTTTAATCGATTCGGCACTTGGGTTTGCGATTGGTGTTGGCGGCAAACCATTAATTCGATAGGTATTATACGCTGTTTTTTGTTTTAAATGTCGACGAGTAATATCGCCTTTGTATTCGTCCCAAACACCATAAATAACAGTTGGGTCAGTCTGCAGTCGCATATTTTTTCTAGTCGGTTAAAAAATACCGAAGCGATAATATCGCGTTCCGATTTTAACGCAGATTCTTTTTCGATTATTGATGTAAGAATTAACACCTCATAAGGTGTTGTTAGGATCTGTTGGTGATTATTTTCATTCCATAATTGAATCAAGGTTTGTTGTTGTTTTAATGCTGCTCGTTTTAATAACGCACTGGCCGTTGTACCTTTAGTATAAAAATACGTGTCTGGATACAAAAATCCTTCCGGGTGTGGCTCTGGTAAATCAAGCTTTTGAGCTAACGAATTAAGGTCAAGTGTTGATACATCATCTGTTAAGTATTCTTGAGCACCGACCTTATCTAGCACCTGATAAACATTCTCACCTTCCAAAATAATAAAACTGAACTGTGCTTCTTTGCCTGCAATAAACTGCTGAACTACAGCGTCGAAATGCTGCTCAAGCTCGATTTTATAAGTCCCGGATTTAACTTTGAGACCGGTTCCAAATAGCTTGTTCTCTAGTTTATGGCCAAAACAATCGGTAATTAACGTTTGTTTTACAAGGTTTTTACATACTTTACTGAAAGATTCACCTTTTTGGATTGTGAATAATATTGGTTGAGAATTTTGCAAACGTTGTTCTTTGGAGCTAATAACTCTTGAACTTAACACTAATAGTAAAATTGCGCACACTGCGACGACGAACATTAAGACTTTTATTGTTCTTGGGCGATGTTTAATTGTCAGTCGTTTAGATAAATTGGAGAACAAGGTCATATTGTAAACTTCTTAATAAAGGCCTGGGCAATCTCTAAGTCTAGTCGCCTACCAGCCAAATGGAGAACCGGTTGCAACTTAATTAACGCATTAGATAAAACTAGCGCGTCAGCATTCGCCAAAACGTCTTGGCCGAGTCTTTTTGTGATCTTTATACCTTGACGCTGCGCCAGCAGGTTTTCCCTTACCGTACCGGCTACGCCGCACAATTCGAGATCGGGGGTAAACCACTTACCGTCTTCACACCAAAATACATTCGCTTTATTTGTTTCAATCAAATTACCGTCAATATCAACAACGAGCCCATCAAGACATTGAGTGCGTTCAAGTTCAACAGCAATCATCACTTGTTCAAGCCGATTGATGTGTTTAAGTCCGGCTAACATCCTATTATGACTTAGCGGAGTTTCCACTAGGTCAAGATTATCCACAGGCTGTTGGAACGCCGAAAAATCTGCCATCGGTGTTAACCACACAAAAACCGTTGGCTTAGTTTCAGTCGTATTACCATAGCCCCGCACCGCTGAACCACGGTCAATTTGAATTTTAAGCACACCGCAAGGGGTGTTCTGGACTAACTCACTAATATTATGGATTAACTGAGTCCAGTTAAGTGCATTAAATTTAAGTCGTTGGTTTGCCTGTTGCAGTCGTTCAATATGCTGATCAAGCATGGTAACAGAACCATTAACTACAGATGCAGTTGTGAAGTGGCCATCGCCGTACAAAAATGAACGTTGCTTAAACCAGTCGTCCGATAGGTCGACTTTATATCCGTCTGAATTAAAGCAAAAAATGACATAAAAAAAGCCCAATAGATCCATTGGGCTTTTGTACCAAAATTTAGCGCAAAATTCACTAAACTCTGTATTTATTTAGTCGTTTTGTTAATACTTAGCGGTTACATCTTTTTGAAAAGCAATGAACCGTTTGTACCACCAAAACCAAAAGAGTTACATAACGCGTACTCAATTGCTGCGTCGCGGGCTACGTGTGGAACATAATCTAAGTCACAATCAACATCTGGGTTATCCAAATTAATTGTTGGTGTTATTTTCTGCTCCAATAAACTCATTACTGTCACAATAGACTCAACAGCGCCTGCTGCACCTAATAGGTGCCCTATCATCGACTTAGACGAACTCACCATCACAGATGACGCACTATTACCAAAGACACGTTTAACCGCTTGAGTCTCAGCTTTATCGCCTGCCGCTGTTGAAGTACCGTGAGCATTAATATATCCCACTTGTTCAGCATTCACTTTTGCGTCGTTTAGTGCATTTTCCATTGCACGACCTGCGCCTTCACCGTTTTCAGGCGGTGACGTCATATGATAAGCATCACCGCTCATGCCAAATCCGACTAATTCTGCATAAATCTTAGCACCACGGGCTTTTGCGTGTTCGTATTCTTCAACAACCATAATCCCGGCACCATCTCCAAGCATAAATCCATCACGGTCTTTATCCCAAGGGCGGCTAGCCCTTGATGGATCGTCATTGCGTGTTGATAACGCACGAGCCGCACCAAATCCGCCAATGCCCATTTCAGTAGAAGCTTTTTCTGCCCCACCGGCTACCATCACATCCGCATCGCCGTAGGCAATCATTCGGGCTGCATGGCCGATGTTATGTACACCAGAGGTACATGCGGTCGTAATCGAGATATTAGGACCTTTAAGTCCGTACATAATCGACAAATGACCAGCAATCATATTAATAATGGTCGATGGCACAAAAAATGGAGATAGTTTACGTGGTCCTGAAGCAAGCATTTTAGTATGATTTTCTTCAATAAGACCTAAGCCACCAATTCCAGAACCAATTGCAGCACCTATGCGGTGTGCGTTTTGTTCAGTAATTTCAATACCCGAATCTTTTATTGCTTGCTGTGCAGCAATGATCCCGTACTGAATAAAAAGGTCCATTTTTTTAGCTTCTTTACGCGGAATAAAATCCGTCGTTTCTAAGCCTTTAACCATGGCGGCAAATTTAGTACCGTAATTAGTCGTATCAAAGTGATCGATAAACTGCGCGCCACTTTTACCCGCTAACATATTATTCCAGGATGTTGCCACATCATTACCTAATGGTGACAACATGCCCATACCCGTTATAACTATCCTACGTTTCGTCACGTTCTTTCTCCGGAAACTGCCAAGAATATTGATTCTGATTGTATTCTAAGTTTAAAACTCAAGCGGAATTTATATTGAGGCGAAAAAAGGGCAGCGTGTGCTGCCCAATTTCAAATACAAAATCGATTATTCAGCGTGTGCTTTGATATAGTCAATTGCAGATTGAACAGTTGTGATTTTCTCTGCTTCTTCGTCTGGGATCTCTGTGTCGAATTCTTCTTCAAGAGCCATAACCAACTCAACAGTATCTAGAGAATCAGCGCCAAGATCATCTACGAAAGAAGACTCAGATTTAACTTCTTCTTCTTTAACACCTAATTGCTCAATAACGATCTTTGCTACGCGATCTTCAATACTCATTTTTATTTTCCTTATCATTTTATAAGATAATGTTTGAATGCGCGTAGTTTAAAAGAATGACTACGTCGTATTCAAGTTATAATTTTATTTATTGCGGTGGTCAAACCTGATGACAGTTTCGACCCTTTTGCTATCAAAATCAAACAATTTCAATAGCTATACCATATACATGCCACCATTTACGTGGATTGTTTCACCCGTAATGTAGCCAGATTCACTGCTTGCAAGGAATGCAACCGTCGCCGCAATTTCTTTCGGATCACCTAACCTGTCGGCTGGAACCTGATCTGAAATCGCTTTTCTTTGGTCATCTCCCAACGCTTTAGTCATATCTGTATCGATAAAACCAAGGTGCAATTACGTTAACCGTAATGCCACGTGAGGCAACTTCTCGCGCCAATGACTTAGAAAAACCAATAACACCCGCTTTCGCTGCTGCATAATTAGCCTGACCGCCATTCCCCATAGTACCAACGACAGAGCCGATATTAATGATACGACCATGACGTTTTTTCATCATAGGACGTAATACCGCTTTCGACAAACGGAAGATTGAGGTCAAATTGGTTTGAATAATTTCATCCCATTCAGACTCTTTCATGCGCATCAAAAGATTGTCGCGGGTAATACCAGCATTATTCACTAATACGTCAACGTCACCCATATCAGCTTTAATTGCTGCTAACGTTTCGTTAACTGAATCGATATCCGTTACATTTAACGCGTAACCTTTACCATTTTCACCCAAATATTCTGAGATATTCGCTGCACCACTTTCTGATGTAGCCGTACCTGCAACTTTCGCACCTTGGGCAACAAGTTGCTCTGCAACTGCTTTACCAATACCACGAGACGCGCCGGTAACTAATACCACTTTGCCTTCTAAACTAAATAAAGACATCTATATCCCTCTTATTTAACTATTGCCAACAAGCTATCGCTGTCTGAAACAGACACACAACTTACTGACTTATCGATACGTTTTGCTAGACCAGAAAGTACTTTCCTAGGCCAAATTCAAAGCTGTCTGTGATCCCTTCAGCTGCAAAAAACTGAATGGTTTCTGTCCAACGTACAGGACTATATAACTGCTTAATTAATGCTTGTTTTATCGCTTCAGGGTCCGATTCAACTTTGACATCAACATTATTAACCACTGAAATTTCTGGTGTATTAAATTCTAAATTAACCAAATCCGCTGCCAACATATCAGCCGCAGGTTTCATAAGTGCACAATGAGACGGTACAGAAACTGGTAATGGCAAGGCACGTTTAGCGCCTGCTTCTTTACACAATTCCATTGCACGTTCAACGGCAGCTTTATTGCCCGCAATTACAATTTGACCTTAGTGAATTGAAGTTCACCGGTGAAACGACTTCACCCTGAGCGGCTTCACTACAGGCCTTAGCAATTAAATCGTCAGCCAAACCTATAATGGCGGCCATTGCTCCGGTTCCTGCGGGAACCGCCTGTTGCATATATTGACCACGCTTCTCAACAAGTTTAACCGCATCTTCAAGGCTTAGTACCCCAGCGCAAACTAAAGCTGAGTACTCACCTAAACTGTGGCCTGCTAAATAACGAGGAACAGAACCGCCTTCAGCAACGTAAGCACGCCAAACCGCAACTGACGCTGTTAATAAAGCTGGCTGAGTAAATTCGGTTTGGCTAAGTTTACCTTCAGCATCGTCTTTAACTAACGCCCATAAATCGTAACCAAGGGCATCTGATGCTTGATTAAACGTTGATTGTACAACATCAAACTTGTCATAGAGGTCTGCTAACATGCCTACAGACTGTGAACCCTGACCATGGGAAAATGATTGCTTTTGTCATCTAAATCTCTTTCTTAATATTTAATCAGTGCTGATGCTCATATGAATCCACCACCAAATGCATTAAACATTAGGTTGTGTCCACGTTGAATTCGGCCATCTCGAATTGCTTCATCTAGCGCGGTTGGTACAGTTGCGGCTGATGTATTGCCGTAACGGTCTAAGTTGATAACAACCTGATCCATTGACATATCGAGCTTTTTGGCTACCGCAGAAATAATTCTTAAGTTCGCTTGATGAGGCACTAACCAGTCAATTTGTGACTTATCAATACCATTGTGTTCAAGCGTTTCGTCTACGACTTCTGTTAATTTTGAAACCGCAACTTTAAATACTTTATTGCCTTCCATAGAACCCCAGTTCGTATGAACTGATGCTTCATCACCACGTGTCGGAATTCCAACTTGGAGTAATTCTGTGTAGTTGCCGTCTGAATGGATGTGTGTGGACAACACGCTGAGGCTCTTCTGATGCTTCAACAATAACAGCTCCAGCAGCATCACCAAACAAAATGACCATTGAACGGTCTTCAGGACTCATTAATCGACTTAAACAATCAGCGCCAATGACTAAGGCTTTTTTGCTTGCCCAGTTTTAACATAGGCATCTGCCACGCTAAGTGCATAAACAAAACCGGAACAGGCTGCTGATACATCCATAGCTGGAACACCTGACTTTAGACCTAAATCTCGTTGCACTTCACATGCTGCACTTGGCAACGAGCGGTAATGACTCGTAGTACCAACAATAACAAAATCTATTTCATCAGCGTCTATACCAGCCGCTTCAATCGCCTTTTTAGACGCTTCAACAGCCATTGATGCCAATGTTTCACCTTCACCAATGATGCGGCGTTCTTTCATGCCAGTACGCTCTTGGATCCACTCATCACTAGTGTCGACCATTTTTTCTAAATCTGAATTGGTACGTATATGAGGCGGGAAATAACTACCTGTGCCTATAATTCTTGAAAACATGAATCCTCTCAATGTCGCTAAGACTTTTTGTTATTATTCCTCGTCTTTGAGGACCTGTTCCACTCTATCTTTAATTTTATGTGGAACTTGACGCTGCGCTTCTTTTACCGCTTCTTTAATCGCGCTATAAAAAGCTTTAGCAGACGCATTACCATGGCTCTTAACCACAATTCCGCGCAATCCTACCAGACTCGCACCGTTGTAGTGGTCGGGGTTCATCTTTGAAAACAGTTTTCTGATCCCTGGCATTAAGATACCAATCATTATTTTGGTAAACAAAGACTTTTCACTTAAGGCTCTAAGCTTAGATATAATAAGCTTTGCAACGCCTTCAATGGTTTTTAATGCCACATTGCCGACAAAACCGTCACAGACAATAACATCGGCTTTTCCTGAAAAAATATCGTTACCTTCAGCAAACCCAACATAATTAATGTGTTTACATTTGGACAACATTTCAGCAGCTTGCTTTAAATGGTCACTGCCTTTGATCTCTTCTTCACCAACGTTTAGCAAGGCTACCCTAGGGTTTTCGATACCTTCAACTTCGTTTGCCATCACAGAACCCATTACGGCAAACTGAAACAAGGTCTCTGGGCATTGGTGTATGTTTGCACCTAAATCCAGCAAATAGACTTTTTCGTTTTCATAAGTAGGTAGTGAACTAATTAACGCGGGACGTTTGATTAACGGCAACGTTTTAAGTACATATCGCGCCATCGCCAATAAGGCACCGGTGTTTCCGGCGGAAACGCAGGCATCCGCTTGGTCTTGCTCAACAAGATCGAGGGCTTTGCGCATTGATGAACGATTTTTACGACGTAAAGCAATATCAGGTCGTTCATCTTGATTAACAACTTGTTCCGTATGGACAACCGTCAAGCGAGGATGATTTAACGCATTATGCTTATTTAAAAACGTGTGAATACTTTGCGAATGACCACAAAGATATAGATGTAAATAGGGGTATTTTTCAACAGCGCGTATGGCTGCTGGAATAGTAGCTCGGGGGCCATAATCGCCCCCATCATATCTAGCGCGATGCGAATATCACGCATAATTAAGTCTACTTTCGCTTACTTAATTTTACGGCCTTTGAAATAGCCGTCTGCAGTCATATGATGACGACGGTGAGTTTCACCAGTCGTTTGATCTACAGAAAGATTCTCTGCAGTTAATGCATCATGTGAACGACGCATGCCACGTCTAGCACGGGATTTCTTACTTTTTGAACTGCCATTGCCGTCTCCTAGTTCTTAAGTTTTTTCAATACATCAAACGGATTCGATTTTTCTCTTCCGTCGCTTCTGGCGCCAATTCACCAAATGTCATGTCAGTCTCTTTGAGTTGACAATCTTTTAGCTCATGCATTGCTACAATAGGTAGCGCCAACATTAATTCGTCTTCGATTAATTCAACGAGGCTGACCTCACCAAATTCATTTAGTTCGATTTCTTCGTACGCATCTGGTATCCGTTCGTCACTCTCTTCAGCCGACACATTTACCGGAGTAAATGCGAACTCTGTAGAAATGTGGGTTTTAAACCCGTTCCACATCGTTGACATACTAATTCTAAATTAGCAGCCGCGTTGCCTTTAATCACAACTAAATTCTGGGCATCAATACCACATTCAATAGTCACGTTTATGTGATCGTCTAAAACAGTTGCCACTTCTTTAATACGAACAAACTCACTCTTAACGATAATACCGTCATAAGTCATTCGTTTAAGCGCAGCTCTTGCTGGTGCGATCGAGATAGGAATTTTTACCATTTGCATAGGGCGCGCATAATATAGTTAGTGTTCTCTATAGTCAAAAGAAAATAGTACGAAACACGAAAAAAGCTAAACTCCGGACATAATCCACTATTAATTAACAAATTGCTAATTTTCTGAGCAAAACATGACTAAAATTAAAACACCCACAATAGTACTTGGTTCAACATCGCCATTTCGCAAACAAATTCTCGATAAACTTAATATCAAATTTGTTACGGATAAACCAGAAGTAGATGAAACACCTCTATTAAACGAAACACCACAGCAGCTTGTTGAACGTTTAGCGATTTTAAAAGCGAATGCTGTTGCAGTACGTCATCAAGATGCCCTTATTATTGGTTCAGATCAAGTTGCGGTTTTCGATAATCGTATTTTAGGAAAGCCACATACCCACGAAAATGCCGTCAAACAGCTTTCAGAGTTCTCGGGTAATAAAGTCACCTTTCTAACGGGTTTAGCGGTTACATGCTCTGCTACTGGCAAAACAACGGCTATTGTAGAACCATTTGAAGTTCATTTTAAAGCGTTGAGTCGTGATCAAATAGAAAACTACCTGCTAGCAGAAAAACCATATAATTGTGCAGGCAGTTTTAAAAGTGAAGCGTTGGGCATTTGCTTATTTGAAAAACTGGTTGGCGACGATCCAAATACATTAATTGGGCTACCTTTAATTAAATTAACTGAAATATTGTCGCAGTTTGGATTTCATGTATTAGAACAACAAGCCACATAAAATCACAAAAGCCACATTCAATAAATGAAGATGTGGCTTTTTAATGGCTATTCTTTTTAATTACGTTATCGCAATCGCCAAACGAAATGATTCAATTGTTATACCCACTAAACTTTACTTCTATTAGCACTTCTATTAGCACTTCTATTAGCACTTTTATTAGCACTTTCATCATATCGTTTTTGAACCGCGTTTGTATTAGCTACTCAACTGGTTTATAGCGCTGGTTAATCCGACTTAATCCTAAACGCTTCAATTGCATTTAGTAGAGCAGGTTCCAATTCGGCTTCAAATCGCACAGTGGTTTCAGACACAGGGTGGTAAAACGAAATTTCCTTGGCATGTAAAAACAATCGTTTTAACCCCAGTGAATTCGCTCGAGCCGCAAATGCTTTGTCACCATATTTATCGTCACACGCAATAGCATGACCTTTACACGCGGTATGCACTCGAATTTGATGAGTACGACCGGTTTGCGGTCTTGCTTCTATCAATGTTGCGCCGTCGAGCGGTTCGACAACATCAAACATAGTGCATGAGCTTTTGCCTTGTTCTCTATCAACAACAACGATGCGCTCACCAGATTTTGTATTGATTTTTAACAGGGGCTCTTGCACTGAACGTACTGACTTATCCCATTCGCCTTCAACCAATGCCCAGTAGATTTTGTTCATCGACTTGCTTCTTAGTTGCTCATGTAGCGCCACTAAAGTAGAACGTTTTTTAGCAATCAATAAAATACCTGACGTGTCGCGATCTAATCGATGCACAAGTTCAAGCATCTTTTCTTTAGGTCTAAGTGCACGCAACCCTTCGATAACCCCAAAACTTAATCCGCTCCCCCGTGAACAGCAATACCAGATGGCTTATTTAATACGATAAGAGACTTGTCTTCATAAATGATCGCTTGTTCCAATTTTTGTACAGATTTCAGACCACTAGATATATTTGACTCTTGGTCACTTTTTACTCTAACGGGGGAATTCGGACAACATCGCCATTTAACAATTTGTATGTCTGTTTAATACGGCCCTTGTTAACTCGAACTTCGCCTTTTCGCAAAATTCGGTAAATAACTGATTTAGGAACCCCTTTCAATTTGGTAATGAGAAAGTTGTCTATTCGTTGCCCTTCATGAACCTCGTCAATTTCGACAAATTGAACTTTCGGGAATTCTGTGGTTTGTTCGGTCATAAAAACGTCATTACCTGTCATTTTTTCAACAATTATATGAAAAACTGCTTTAATTATGTTGCTATATCTGGCAATGCGACTGATAATGGCCGCGCTCAGTTGAGCAACTGATTGAACTGCCTCACTCAATGGACGTAAGAGTCATGTAACGGAGCAGGGTTTGAGAACTCGATAATATCAGAAAACTTCCACAGCGCACATCTATAATCGGTGCTAGGAACATAATCTCAAACCTCCACGCCACTTAAGTACGGTAATGCGTGTAACATATTACCCTCTTCTTTAACCGTTCAGACCTGTCAACTAAAAGAGGCGTTAATTTAACCAGTGCCACGTATTCCAAAAGCATTTTTAGCAATTGGCACATGAAGTATTCTGACAAATAGAATTTGAAACCCTTGATTACAATCGAGACGATTGAAATGAAGCAATAACTAGTTGAGAAACTATACAGCGCCTAGGTGTGTTCAATAGTGCAGGTAAAAATGTGTGAAACGTGGCCCTAAAAAATAAAGAGCTACTATATATATGAAACGCATGTTAATTAATGCCACGCAACAAGAAGAAATGCGTGTCGCGTTGGTTGATGGTCAGCGTTTGTATGACCTTGACATCGAAAGTCCAAGGTCATGAACAAAAGAAGGCCAACATCTACAAAGGAACTATCACTCGAGTTGAACCGAGCCTAGAGGCGGCATTTGTCGACTATGGTGCGGATAGACACGGATTCTTACCTCTCAAAGAAATTGCCCGCAATTACTTCCCTGACGATTATAAATTTCAAGGCCGACCTAACATCAAAGAAGTGGTGAAAGAAGGTCAAGAAGTTATCATTCAGATTGAAAAAGAAGAACGCGGTCAAAAAGGCGCAGCCCTTACGACGTTTATCTCTGTAGCTGGAAGCTATTTGGTATTAATGCCAAATAACCCACGCGCAGGCGGTATTTCACGTCGTATCGAAGGTGACGAACGCACACAACTTAAAACAGCGCTAAACAAATTAGAATTGCCTAAAGGCATGGGTCTAATTGTTCGTACTGCTGGTGTTGGTAAATCGTATGAAGAACTTGAATACGACTTACGTGCACTACTATTACATTGGGATAAAATCCAACAAGCTGCTGGCGGTCGCCCTGCTCCATTCCTAATTCACCAAGAAAGTAACGTCGTATTCCGTGCGATACGTGACTATCTTAAGCGTGATGTAGGCGAGATTCTAATCGACAGCCAAAACGTATTTAATGAGGCAAAAGGTCATATCGAACTATTTAGACCTGACTTTGTTGAACGCGTTAAGCTTTATAAAGGCGACGTACCTTTATTTACTCATTACCAAATTGAGTCGCAAATTGAATCGGCATTCCAACGTGAAGTTCGTCTTCCGTCTGGTGGCTCAATTGTTATCGACCCAACTGAAGCCCTAGTATCAATTGATATTAACTCTTCAAAAGCAACTAAAGGTGGCGACATCGAAGAAACGGCCCTAAATACCAATTTAGAAGCCGCTGAAGAAGTTGCCCGTCAACTGCGCCTTAGAGATTTAGGTGGTTTGTTGGTTATTGACTTTATTGACATGACACCACCAAAACATCAACGCGAAGTTGAAAACCGTCTAAAAGACAGTGTTAAACAAGACCGTGCACGCGTGCAAATTGGTAAAATCAGTCGTTTTGGTTTGCTTGAAATGTCACGTCAACGTTTACGTCCTTCATTAGGTGATGCAAGCCAACATACTTGCCCTCGTTGTGATGGCCAAGGCACAATCCGTAGTAATGAGTCTTTAGCACTTTCTATTCTTCGTATTATTGAAGAAGAGGCTATTAAAGAAAATACAGCTCAAATTCAAGCGCAAGTGCCTGTTCCTGTATCGTCTTATTTGTTAAATGAGAAACGTGACTCTATTCGCCACATCGAAATTAACAATAAAGTTAACGTAATGATCATCCCTAACATCCATATGGATACACCACATTATGATGTTGTGCGTGTTCGTATTGATGAAGACATTGCTGACTCAAGCTTTAAACTTGTGACCAAACCTGAAACTGCAGAATCAACTCAAGAAATCGTTATTCCGATGAAAAAGAGATTGAACAACCGGTATTAAAAGGTTTTGCAGCACCTGTTGCTCCGGCGCCGACTGCGGCTCCAGCAAAAGCAGCAGAACAGGCTAAGCCAGCTGGTCCAAGCTTATTTAGTAAACTTGTTAAGTTTGTTACTGACTTATTCAAATCTGAAGAAGAAACGACTAAGAAGACGCAAAATAAATCACGTAATACCAACAATGGGCCACGTGAAGACAATCGTCGTAATAACAACAAAAATCGCAGTCGCAATCGCAACCAAAATGCTGATGGCAACCGTAATCGTAATCGTAACAACAAACGCGATAACGAAGACCGCGATGACAAACGTGCAGAACAACCGCGTGGTAGAAAACCACAGGAACGCACGAATAAGCCTAAGAATGACAATCGTCAAAAGAATGCGCCTCGTACTAATGAAAACGAAGATGCAACGACAACCAAAACAGCAGCGCCTGCTCCTAAGAAAGAAGAGAAGCTCGCTGAACGTCGTCAGCGTCGTAACAATCGTAAGCGTGTTCGAGTTCAAAAAGACGACTCGGCAGTAGCGGCGAAACAAAACGTTAAACCTAAAGTTCAAAACGAACAAAAGGCGACCAACGTAGCAGAGCCTGCTAAAACTGAAGTTGCTAAAACTGACGTTGCTAAAAAAGCACCGACAAAACAGCCAGAAGCAGCTAAACCAGTTGTAGAAAAAGCGGTTGTTAAAGTGACGGGTTTAGATAGGTTTAAACGCCCACTAAGAACAGATAAAGTCTTTGTTACTAAAGCACAACGTTTATTGATTAAACAACTCGCATCTGTCAAAACAGCTGCTGAAGTTGAAAGTCGTTATCCTGAGTCTGATGCAACATTTGATCAAACGCATGAACATTTGACACCGGCTGCCAAAACGATTGAAGAAGTTCAAAGCGTCGATGCTCCGGTATCTGTCCCTGAAGCTGAAGCGGCTCCTGAGGTGAAAACTGACGTTGTCGATACGCCTAAAGCTGAAGTAGATCAAGTTGAAGCACCAATTACGGAAGAGCCTAAACCGGCTGAAGAAGTAAAAGAACCTGCTAAAACCGAATTGAAAGCTGAAGTTGTAAAAGCTGAGACTAAGGTCGAAACTGAAATTGTTAAACCAAAATCAGCAACGATTGGCTTCGCTAGCGCGCCGATGACAAAACCAACGCCTGTAGTAGCAGGTACTGGTGAAAGTTTAGTGGCTATGGCTATCGAGTCACGTCCTGCAATTACGGTATCAGGCCGCTCTGCTGGTGCATCCAATGCAACCAACAGTGCAACATCTGAAGCGACTAAAACGCTTTAACGTTAAGTCGTTTAAAAACCGCTCTGATGAGCGGTTTTTTATGTCCAAAATTTGGGCTTTAATATTGACAAAATATGCCATCCCCACACAACTACGACTTCCTTAGCTTTACTCATGAACATTTTAAATCAAGAATAAGAAAGTCATTCCTTAACTTGTAATAGCGCCTAGCCACTGTGATATTTGGGATTGCTATCGGGTGTGGATGATTAAGTTAAGTTTACTTGTGATGAGTTACTTGTGGTGAGTTACTTTTGATGAGTTACTAAGTTAACAACTAAACACCAAATTTAAGACGAAAAAAACCGTTTAACTAAACGGTTCTTTAATAATTCTTTATGTAAATCAGGATAAAACTAACGCGGATAAAAACTCAGCCATTGTGCATTTTGGAACCATATAATATATGGAAATGCTAATAAACTGGTGTAATTATTCAGCGTTTTCGTTAACTGATGTTTGTTTGTCAAGTTTAGCTGCAAATACAGGTTTTACTTGGTGTTCAAAATTAATCAAGCTAAGTTCTGATTGTAAAGAGTTTTGAATTTCAACTTTGATAATATTTTTATCAATTGCCGCTGCATCTACTGGAGTTGCTGTGATCAATAATGTTGTTGCGAGTTCTGCGAAAGTCATAATTGCTATCCTTTAAAAATAAATTAATGATTGAGTTTATGCTCTAAATTAATAGAGTGTATATTCTAATCAATTTTTAGAATAAAAGCACTAATATATTGTGTTTATTTTACACTTTTAGTTATAAGCTAATTTAATGACCTATCGATTGCATTTATCACAGCAATTTACGTTTTCACAATGTGCTAGCTAAGCGTCTATGGCCTAGAGAGTCACATCAAACTAGGTTCCATTTAGCACTCATCGGATTTTGTTTCGAAGTTAAGAGGGATAATAATGCTTGAAGTTCGATTAGAATAACTATGCCGACAGTGCGTCGGCATCGTAAATAAAACTAAATTACAATTGTGAATGACAAGGCTATTTCTATTCGTCTTTCTCTAAGCCGTCAACAGTCACACCTTGAAGAAAACCAGAACCCGTCTGCTCATTGTTTCTCAATTTAATCATCAATCGTAAATCATTTGGTGAATCTGCATGATGCAAGGCGTCTGCATAACTGATCCGAGATTGCTGATACAATTCAAACAATGCCTGATCAAAAGTTTGCATTCCCATTTCTTTGGATTTGGCCATTACCTCTTTAAGTCCAGAAATATCACCTTTCTTAATCAACTCAGCAACCATAGGAGAGTTTAGTAGTACTTCTATGGCTGCCACACGCCCTAACCCATCAGATGTCTGAATAAGTTGTTGGGCGACGATTGCTCTTAAGTTCAAGGCCAAATCGTATTTAAGTTTGTCGTGTTTTTCTTTTGGCACTAAATGCATAATTCGGTCAATTGCTTGGTTCGCATTGTTTGCGTGTAATGTGGCTACACATAAATGACCTGTTTCAGCAAAAGACAGTGCATATTCCATAATATCTTGGGAACGAATTTCACCAATTAGGATCACATCAGGTGCTTGTCGCAACGAACTTTTCAGTGCGGATTCAAACGATGGTGTATCAATACCAACTTCGCGTTGGGTAACGATGCATTTTTTATGATCATGAACAAATTCGATTGGGTCTTCAATGGTTAAAATATGCCCTTTTGAATTACGGTTTCGATAGCCTAACAACGCGGCAAGACTTGTTGATTTACCTGTGCCAGTGCCGCCGACAAATAACAATAACCCACGTTTAGCCATGATCATGTCTTTAAGGATTGGTGGTAAGCCTAACTCATCCACATCAGGTATTTTGGTTACGATGCGTCTTACAACCATACCAACTTGATCGCGCTGCCAAAACGCCGAAATACGAAATCGACCGACATCATTCGCCACCGCGAAATTGCATTCTTTAGTTGTTTCAAACTCAGTTTGTTGCTTGCTACTCATGCAACTAAAAACAAGTTCCTGAGCTTCGTCTTTTGACAAAGGCTCACTTTCAAGTGGTGTTAATTCGCCATTAATCTTCGCACTTATTGGCAAACCTACCGTGATGAAAAGGTCTGACGCTTTTTGCATCGCCATCTTTTCAAAAATTTTATCTATAGAATCCATATAATTTCCGTCCTAGAATCCGCCGCCGCCAAAACCTTGGCTAAACATATTTTTGTCATTCGCTTTTGTTAATGCTTCATCTCGTGTAATCAAGCCCATATTAATGAGATTCATTAAACACTGATCCATTGTTTGCATGCCATGTGCTGCACCAGTCTGAATCGAAGAGTACATTTGCGCGACTTTGTCTTCACGAATTAAGTTACGTATTGCCGGAATACCAATCATTATTTCATGAGCTGCGGCACGTCCACCACCGACTTTCTTACATAAGGTTTGAGAAATTACCGCGCGCAGAGATTCAGATAACATCGACCTAACCATGCTTTTTTCTTCACCTGTAAATACGTCAATAATCCGGTCTATTGTTTTAGGGGCCGATGTTGTATGCAAAGTACCAAAGACTAAATGGCCGGTTTCTGCTGCAGTCATTGCTAATCGTATGGTTTCAAGATCTCGTAATTCACCAACTAAAATAACATCTGGATCTTCACGCAATGCCGAACGTAATGCATTACTAAAACTGTGCGTATCTCGATGTACTTCTCGTTGACTAATTAAACTGCTCTTATTGTTGTGAACAAATTCGATAGGGTCTTCAATTGTTAAAATATGGTCGTGACGTTTAGCATTAATATAATCAATAATTGCTGCTAACGTTGTTGATTTACCCGAGCCGGTAGGGCCGGTTACTAGAACTAGACCACGAGGGTTATCAGCAATATCTCTGAAAATATCAGGAGCGCCAACTTCTTCTAATGACAACACTTCTGCCGGAATTGTTCTAAATACCGCACCAGCACCACGATTCATGTTAAATGCGTTAACACGAAAGCGCGCCAGATCTGGAACTTCAAACGAAAAATCCGTTTCTAAATTTTCTTCGTATTCTTTACGTTGCTTATCATTCATAATATCGTAAATAAGCGATTGAACTTCTTTCGAGTCCAATGCCGGAATATTTACGCGCCTCACGTCGCCATCAACCCTAATCATTGGTGGTGAGCCAGCTGACAAATGTAAATCGGATGCTTTATGTTGCACACTAAACGCTAATAATTCGGTAATATCCATACTAATAACCTAGAGTTAATTAAAGTCAAAAATCATGTCGGAAAAAGAACTTATAAATACCATAGCAAATAGCCTGTCAACTGCCCACGACAATATTCAAATGGCGGCTCAAAAAGCTGAAAAATCAGCAACTAATGTAAAACTTATGGCGGTAAGTAAAACCAAACCCTTATCCAACATTATAGCGGCATATGAATGTGGGCAACGTATATTTGGCGAAAATTATGCCCAAGAACTAAATGAAAAATGTAAGGCTCTGGCACATCTAAATGACATTGAATGGCATTATATCGGCCCTATTCAAAGTAATAAGACGCAAATCGTAGCAGAAGCCGCTAATTGGGTAGACAGTGTTGACCGTGAAAAAATCGCAATTCGACTCAATAATCACGCACAACAACTGGAAAAAAATTTGAATATTTTGATCCATAGGTGAACATATCAAACTCTGACAAAAAGTCGGGGGTATTAATAACAAAGGTAGAAGAGTTAGCAGACGTTATAAACAATTTACCGCACTTGACACTAAAAGGTCTGATGGCTATTCCCGATCAACATGACGACAAACAACAACTTAAAAATGAATTTATCCAAATGCACACTTGTTTTATGCAATTGCAACATCAATATCCTACAGTTGACACTTTGTCGCTAGGAATGTCTGGTGATATGGATTTAGCAATCGCGAGTGGTAGCACAATGGTAAGAATTGGCACTGCCATCTTTGGCTCAAGAAACTAAAAAGACAAGAAACTATTTATGACATTAAATCAAACATTCGCATTTATTGGCGCAGGCAATATGTCTGGCGCAATTTTAACTGGTATGGTTAACGCTGGCGTCCCAGCCACACAAATTTATGCCACCAATCGAAGCAAAGAGAAAAACGAAAAACTGCATGCGGAACTCGGTGTTATTACAAATTGCAGCAACCGTCAGGCTATCGAACACTCAGATGTTGTTATCCTTGGCGTCAAACCGCAAATGATGTTGCAAATGCTTAAAGAGTTGGTGGCAGACGGCGTCGATTTTAGTTCAAAACTTGTTGTCACCGTTGCTGCAGGTCTTAATAGTCAAAGCTATAAAGACATTATTGGCAATGTTAGGTTTATCCGCACTATGCCAAATACGCCGTCAGTATTAGGCCTTGGCATGACGGGCATTTATTCAGCGTCTGACATAACAACGTTTGATCAGGATGTAATCGAACAGGACAAAGCGGTTGCTGAGACTGTATTTAAATGTGTTGGCGAAACGGTTTGGCTAAATGAAGAAGCACAAATTGACGCTGTAGCGGCGATTTCGGGCTCCGGTCCGGCGTATTTTTTCTTGTTTATGGAAGGACTAATTGAAAAAGCTAAATCGCTAGGATTCTCTGACGAAGAAGCTAAACTGATGGTAAAGCAAACGGCTATTGGCGCAACAACAATGGCGCAACAAGCCACGATTGAAGTTGAGCAACTGAGAAAAATGTCACTTCGCCCGGTGGCACAACCGCAGAGGCGATCCGTTGTTATGAACAGAATAATTTGTCCGCCATATCTGCCGATGCTTTAGATGCAAATATCGCAAGAGCAAAAGAGCTTAGCCAATTATCATAATTATTAAGGTACTTTATATATGCAAGCGTTTCACTTTTTAATTTCAACCTTATTTGATTTATATCTCATGGTTGCCATTCTGCGTGTTTGGCTACAGTTGGTTCGAGCAGACTTTTACAATCCTGTTAGCCAATTTGTAGTTAAAGCGACAAATCCGCTTTTAGTTCCGTTACGTCGAGTTGTTCCCGGTGTTGCCGGTATCGACTGGGCTGGCGTTGTACTTGTTTACTTAGTGGCGACACTAAAAATAGTCGCAATCCAAGCCTTGTTTAGTAACGGATTTCCAATTCCTGAAATTTTAATTGCTGGTTTATTTACTGTGATTAAAGAAATATTCACTATTGTTTTCTGGGTAACTATTATCCGCGCCATCATGAGTTGGATATCACAGGGTTATAATCCGGTCGAAGCGTTATTACACCAACTAACAGACCCTATATTGGCGCCCATTCGTAAAATCATTCCACCAATTGGTGGATTGGATTTAAGCCTAATTGTATTTTTAATCGGACTGCAGTTTGTTCAAATATTAGTTAATGAAATGTTAAAAATGGTATTTTAATGAGCAGTCAAATAAATTTAAAAACACTGTGTTTTATCTGCGTTATGGTCCTTACGTCATGGACTGTATCGGCAGAACAAAAGGTCGTAAAAGGTGATTGGGATATTCATTACATCGCCTTTCCAAGCTCCTTTCTAAACCCAACGGTAGCTAAAACTTACGAATTGCAGCGTAGTCGATATATGGGGGTTGTAAATATTTCCGTTCTAGACAATCAAAATAATGACGCTGCAAAAAATGTCTATGTTACCGGAACAGCAAGGAACCTACTTGGCCAAACTAAATCGTTATCATTTAGCAAGGTGAAAGAGGGAGACGCTATTTATTATTTAGCACAACTGAAATTTAGTAATGAAGAAATCTATAAGTTTGATATTGATATCAAATTAGGTGACCGGTCAGAAAAATTAAAATTTGACCAAAAATTTTATGTTGATTAACCCCTCCTGAGGAATTTAGGTTAGCGTGAAACCATTAAGTCGTGAGGTCAATTCTTTTCAATTGACCTCACTTCTTGTTTTGACAGCCACACCTGTAAAAGCCAGCCCTAAAATCGACCTTTGCACTAGCCCTCGTTATACCTCTTTATACCTCGTTGTAACTGCCAAATAACATCCCAACATTCCATTATAAAAAAATTAGAACGGAGCAAAGTCATCTATCAATCAGAAAGCATATTGTGAACCAATCTTCAGAAATATTTTGCCGTTTTAAACTAAAAATTGTAAATTCAGTGAATCGTTGAATATTTATACTTGGCGATTTGAAAATATATTGGTACGTTATGTTCACTCAAATGAATAAGGATTGTAAACGAATGTCTGCTACACAAGAACACTCGGAAGACTTAGGAATTAAAGCAATTTTATTAACGGCAGAAGAAATTAATCTCGCAGCCTCGTTGCTTTATGTTGCTTATCACGAAGATCCTGTATTTAAACATATTTTCGAAAGTGAGCGTCCAGATTACGATAAGCGTCTTCGTGCTGCGATCCGCGAAGAACTTGCGGCTTTTTGGCAAACTGAACAGCCTATGATTGGCCTCTATTCTGATGAACATTTACTCGCTGTTGCGTGTTTAATTGAACCGCAAACCGGATTGGAACCAGAACGTTTTTGGCACTGGCGCTTAAAAATGATGATCAACGCAGGCTATTTAAGCACTAAAAACATGATCGAAAAAGAAAAACGTGTCGCCGCTGCTATCCCATTTGACCACTATCATTTATTAACATTTATTGCCGTTCACCCTGACCATCAACATTTAGGATTGGGCCATTATTTGATCAAAGCCGTTGATTCAATTGTTAATGAAAATAGCCTATCTAAAGGTGTAGCGGTTTTTGTTACAAAAGAAAAAACAAGCCTCTGTTTGACGGTGGCAATTATAAAGAACTAGAAGATATCACCATCGGCGATGTTTGCGGTACGCTCATGTTTAGAGAGAAGTAAAACGTCATTCAATACAGACTTAGCGGCAAACAAGTTAACCTTATTGTCTGATAATGTTTTAGATAAACTGAATGTAAATTCGAAACAAAAGTGAAAAAGCGTAACAACGACAAAGGGAGATGAATAGATGAACGATGCCCCCCTCAAAAATTTTCATCATTTGCTGAATTTTATCCTTTTTATCTTGCTGAACACAGCAAACCAATGTGCCGAGCCCTTCATTACGTTGGCTCAACATTGGTACTGTTAACTTTGTTTTATGGTCTGTTCACATCCCAATATTATGTATTTTGGTATTTGCCACTACTTGGTTATGGCTTTGCTTGGATCGCCCATTTTTTTATTGAGAAAAACCGCCCCGCCACTTTTACCTATCCTTTCTATAGTTTTCTTGGTGATTGGGTCATGTTAAAAGACTTTTTATTTGGAAAGCTTCCAAAATCCACCTCAAAATAAGGTTTGTGCCATTAATTTGGGATTAAATCCGCGAACACTTTTACAAATCGGGCTGTGACGCGTAAAATTACAAACCTTAATTATAAATAGGCCAAACTTACTTTGTTAAATAAAGAAATATTAAATGCTGTTTTAGAAAATATAGACAGTCTTAAAGCTCGTGATGTTCAAACTATAAATGTCAGCAAAACATCTTCGATTACCGATTACATGGTAATTTGTTCAGGCAACTCTAAAAAACATGTGCAATCTATTGCAGACCACGCATTAACTGAAGCTAAGCATTCTGACAATCCACCGATTGGTATTGAAGGATTTACTGAAGGTGAATGGGTTTTAGTGGATTTAGGCGGCGTTGTTCTGCATGTGATGCAAGATGCCACTCGAGACTTCTACCAATTAGAAAAACTTTGGCAAGCCTCCAGCTCAAATGACGAATAAATTGCGACTGACCAAATGAAAATTCAGTTAGTTGCTGTTGGCACCAAAATGCCCAAGTGGGTAGAAATCGGTTTTGCTGAATATCAGCGCCGATTTCCAAAAGACTGCCAGTTTGACCTCACCGAAATTGCCGCCGGGAAGCGCGGTAAAAACGCAGACATACCTCGTATTTTGCAAGCCGAAGGCGAAAAAATGCTAGCGGCTGTGCCTCAATCAAATCGCATAGTAACGTTAGAAGTTACCGGTAAACCTTGGGATACTCACCAACTGTCTAAGCAACTGAGTCGTTGGCAGATGGACGGCAGAGACGTCAGTCTACTTGTCGGTGGCCCTGAAGGTTTGTCACCTGAGTGTATTCAACGTTCAGAACAAAAATGGTCCCTATCACCTTTAACCTTGCCACATCCGATGGTTCGCGTTATCGTGGCGGAAAGTCTATATCGAGCTTGGAGTTTAAATAATAATCATCCTTATCATAGAGAATGATTTTTATATAATTCAATCATATGCGCCGTAACTCCTATCAAATCCAAGACCATTCTGCTGAAGCAAATTTATTTGCGCGTCGAGCTATAATCTCGTTTGTTTTTGTGGTTTGCATGATGGGTGTATTAATCGGTAATCTCTATTATTTACAAGTCGCTTCTTACCAATCTTACCAAACTCGGTCTAACGACAATCGAATAAAAGTCCAACCGATTGCACCTAATCGTGGCGTAATTAAAGACATTAATGGCAATGTGCTGGCAACCAATGAGCCGACGTTTTCATTGGAGATCATTCCCGAACTCGTCGACGATATGGATGAAACTATCGCTGCGGTTAGTGAGGTTATCGAACTTTCAGAAGAGCACATCAGCGCGTTTAAAAAATCAATAAAATACCAGCGTCGCTTTAAAGGCATGCCGATTAAGACAAAATTGACTGAAAAAGAAGTTGCATCCTTTAGTGTTCACCAACACAAGTTTAGGTGTTTCTATCGAAGCTCGTTTAGCGCGTTATTATCCCTATGATTCATTTCTGACCCATGCAGTAGGTTATGTCGGAAAAATAAATAAAAAAGACATTCATCGCTTAGAACAAAACAGTCAAATTCAAAACTATGCCGCAACACGGAGTATCGGAAAATTAGGAATTGAACGTTTCTACGAGACGCAACTCCACGGCATAACTGGCAGTGAAGAAGTTGAAGTTAACCACCGTAGTCGAGTGATTAGACAACTTAGTGTCACGCCGCCTATTCCTAGCAGCGACTTACACTTGTCCATTGATGTTGAAATGCAAAAAAGGCCCAGAAATTTTAGACGGGAATCGCGGAGCCATTGTCGCAATGGATCCACGCGACGGTTCAATATTAGCTCTGTACAGTAATCCAAGTTATAACCCTAATTACTTTGTTAGTGGTATAAGCCAAAAACTTTATTCTAAGATTGTTAATTCTAAAGACAAACCTATGTTAAACCGGGTAACGCAGGGCCAATATCCACCGGCTTCAACCGTTAAACCACAATTAGCATTACTTGGTTTGCATAACAAATTGATTACCCCCGAAACCACTATATGGGACCCTAGCTATTGGCGATTTCCAAACCTAGATGTTAAACGTCGTTTTAGAGATTGGAAACCGTCCGGTCATGGCCATGTTAACTTGTCATTATCTATCCGCCAATCCTGCGATATTTATTACTATGATTTAGCCTATCGGCTAGGGATCGATGAAATTAGTAAATTTGGGCATCGGTTTGGCTTTGGCAATTACACTGGCATCGACTTAAAAGAAGAATCCAAAGCCAATATGCCTTCGAGGGAATGGAAAAAAGAACGATTTAAGCAACCTTGGTACAAAGGCGATACAATTTCTATTGGTATAGGCCAAGGATATTGGACAGCAACGCCAATTCAACTTGCGATGGCAACATCGGTTATGGTCAACAAAGGTACGGTCATCGAGCCTAGGATCGTCACAGGGATCACTAATCAAGGCGAATATCAAGCAACCCCCGTTAAAATCCGTGAGCCAATTGATGACGTAGAAACTGAAAATTGGGATCTCATTTTAAAGGCCATGTACGATACTGTAAATGCTGATAACGGTACGGCCCGTTCGGCCTTCGTAGGGTCAGTTTATAGTTCTGCGGGAAAAACCGGAACGGCGCAGCTTTTCTCTCTTGGTGAAGACGAAGAGTATGAAGTAGAAAAAGTTGCTGAACGTCAGCGCGATAACGCCATGTATATTGGTTTTGCGCCTTTTGATTCACCGTCAATTGTTATCGTGGTTGCCGTCGAGAATGCTGGCGGTGGTGGTTCTAACGCTGCGCCGATTGCACGGCAAATGATGGATTTGTATTTTGCACTAGGTATTCCGAGTAAACGAAAAGTTGCTCCGTTAATTGATATCGTAGCGCCCGTTTCAACTACAGTTAAGGCCGGAGAATAAGATGGCAAAAACTGAACACGAAAAACGTCGTAGTTCGTTGTTTTTTCGCTTTCATATCGACATTCCGTTATTGCTCGGAATATTGACACTAATGGCGCTGAGTATGTGTGTCGTATATAGTGCCGGCGGTCAAAACATGGATATGGTTATTCGACAAGCGGTTAGACTTGGCATTGGCATCGTTGTGATGATTGTCGTCGCACAAATATCCCCATTTACTTACCAAAAATGGGCACCCCACTTGTATATCCTTGGCGTTGCGTTTTTACTCGCTGTATTGTTATTTGGCGATATGGGTAAAGGAGCCCAACGTTGGCTCGATTTAAAAATCGTTAAATTCCAACCATCTGAAGTAATGAAACTCGCTTTACCTATGATGATGGCGTGGTTTTTAAGTGTATTTACCTTGCCCCCTTCGAGTAAAAATACGCTATTTAGCTTTATAATAATCGCTATTCCAACGCTACTTATTGCCAAACAGCCTGATTTAGGCACCGCCATATTAGTTGCCAGCAGTGGATTTTTTGTGTTGTTTTTGGCGGGTTTAAGGTTTCGGATAATTATCGGTTTGCTCAGTGCATCTGTGCCCTTCCTTTATATCCTCTGGAACTTCTTGATGCATGGATATCAAAAGCAACGTGTGCTTACTTTCTTAAACCCAGAAAGCGATCCACTCGGTTCTGGCTATCATATTATTCAATCAAAAATTGCCATTGGCTCAGGCGGCACAAATGGTAAAGGATTTTTACACGGGACACAGTCGCAACTGGAATTTTTACCAGAACGCCACACCGACTTTATCTTTTCAGTCTTTAGTGAAGAGTTTGGGTTTATTGGGGTTTTAATGCTGATGTCTGTATATGCCTTTATTATCGCCCGAGGTATTTATATTGCGGCTCGGGCTCAAGAAGGCTTTGCTAAATTGCTGGCTGGCAGTTTGATCTTAACCTTTTTTGTTTATCTCTTTGTCAATATTGGAATGGTTTCCGGCCTTCTCCCTGTCGTTGGTGTACCGCTTCCACTCGTCAGTTATGGCGGCACCTCTATTGTGACGTTAATGGCAAGTTTTGGTATTTTAATGGCAATTAGCACCAATAAACGTTTATTAGCGAGTTAACATGAAGTTTGTATTTGTCTTTGTAGCCTTATTATTGGCGTCTTGTACCAGTGGTCGATATGATCACAAACACGATAGCGCACCCGTTCGCCCGCCAACGGCAATGGAACTCGAAGATGCAAAAGTAGTACACGAGCCTGTGGGACGTGGCAATAATCCTTACATCGTTTTTGGAAAAAATACAAACCAATGCGAGATAGGAAACCTTATTCACAGCAAGGCATTGCTTCTTGGTATGGCAAAAAATTCCATGGGCACTTAACCTCAAATGGCGAAGTTTATGACATGTATGCCATGTCGGCGGCGCATAAAACTCTGCCTTTACCTAGCTATGTAAAAGTAACCAACCTTTCAAATAATAAAACCGTAGTGGTCCGAGTGAATGACAGAGGGCCATTTCATGAAAGTCGTATCATTGACTTATCCTATTCAGCGGCAGTGAAAATTGGGGTTTTTGACACCGGTACTGCCAATGTGAAAATCGAAACGATATTACCACCCCTCTCAAACCTAAAAAGCCTACTGTTGCGCTTGAATCGTCACAGTATCAAATAAGAGTTTCTGGGTTTCAATCTCGTGATGAAGTCCGTGATACCGCTGTAGGGCTTAGTCATATGTTACATATTGACTCAAAGTTTATTGACGACTCACATCACCAAACCTTGATAATTGGCCCATTTGGCTCAGAAAAAGATGCCAAGCAGCTTAAACAAAAAGTACATGACTTTGGTTACCCAGAGGCAACATTGGAAGCCTATTCAAAATAGTCGAATTTCCGATTTCAGACTTTTAGATTGCTTACATTTGGGTTCTCGACTTTTAGTACTCTTAATAAGAACATACTATTTATCATGTCGCAGAGCTAAACGGACCCACTTTAGTTTTCGTATTCGTTGTCGTAAATTCGCTTTGACGACCAACAAACAGTTACTTTGACCAGAAACAGTCACGCCTTCGCTCGACATTTGTGTTGCAATCTTCCTCTGGGCTAGGCAATAGGCAAATTTTTGCGTCCATTTAGGCCACCGCATGAATTTATCTCAAACCTTATTTATTTCGTAAAACCCTGAACTCCATAGCCATTAATTTGTCACTTGTTAGGGGTATACCATTAGATTAAACAAATTGTCGGTTATTTCACTGGTCTGCTAGACATGCTTAGCTAACGTGTGGATAATATCGACCCTAAATAACACGCCTCATCCTTTTGTATTTAACTACTGTTATTGGAATTCAATTTTAAAACATGAAAAAATTATTAACTCGAATTATCTTAGTATCTGCCACGGTTTTCACCCTGAACGTTAACGCCAACTTTTTAGTCCCAAACCCGCCTTTAGTTAATGCCAAGGGTTACATTCTAATTGACTTTGACACTGGTAAGGTTCTCGCTGAAAAAAATGCGGATGAGCAACTTAACCCTGCAAGTTTGACAAAAATGATGACGAGTTATGTTATTGGTCGTGAAATTCAAAACGGCACAATTTCATTAACGGACATGGTAACTGTTAGTCACAAAGCCTTAGTCAAAGAACTTCCCAGAATCATCAAAAATGTTCATCGAAGTCGGGAAAGAAGTTTCTGTTTCTGACTTAAATCGGGGCATTATCATTCAATCAGGTAACGACGCATGTGTGGCAATGGCAGAACATATTGCCGGGAGTGAAGATCAGTTTGCACAATTAATGAACTTGTACGCTGAAAAAATTGGCCTACATGATTCTCATTTTGTGAATAGCCATGGCTTAACTGCAGATGGCCACATGACTACCGCCCGCGATATGGCTAAACTTGGTGCCGCTTTAATACGCGACGTTCCTGAAGAATACGCAATCTACCAAGAAAAAGACTTCACGTTTAACAACATTTCTCAAATTAATCGTAACAGTTTGTTATGGGATAAAAGCCTCAATGTAGATGGTATTAAAACCGGTCATACAGACGCTGCTGGTTATTCACTTGTATCATCAGCAACAAAAGGCGAAATGCGCCTTATCGCGGTTGTTATGGGTACCGCAAGTAAGCGAGCGCGTAAAGTTGAAAGCAAAAAGCTATTAAATTACGGATTCCGATTCTTTGAAACTTTAACCGCTTATGAAGCCGGTACTGAGTTTGCCAAGCAAAAAATCTACATGGGCGACAAAGATGAAGTACGTTTAGGTATAAACCAAAGCACCCCAATTACTATCCCTCGTGGTTATAGAGAAAAATTAACAGCAAGTTTCACTCTTGATAAAGAGTTAGAAGCCCCAATTAATAAAGGCGCTGTTGTTGGGACTCTGACGTTAAAAATTGAAGACGAACTCATTACCCAATATCCATTAGTTTCACTCGATGAAGTGAATGAAGGCAGTGTCTTTAAAAAGATAAAAGACTTCGTCAAAAAGAAACTCGACCTATAATAAATACGTTGAGTAACAAAAAACCGGTCTAAAGATCGGTTTTTCGGTTTTATTAAACCTTACCCCTACGAAACATGAGGTTTTAACATGACAGTAAAAGATACGAAATTTGACGAGTTATTGGATTTTCCTTGTCAGCAAACGTTTAAAATCATGGGCGTGGCGCACGACGACTTACCGGTTCACGTCATAACCGTTTTACAAAGGCTCGCTCCGGGTGATTACGTCCCAAAAATAAAGCCGAGCAGTAAAGGCAATTACCATTCACTTTCTATATCGGTAACTGTGACAAGCAAAGACCATATGGAACTTGTTTATAACGAACTTGGTGCACTTGAACTTGTGCGTGTGGTACTTTAGTCGTCATGACCAACCTAAATGACAAGCTTGTTATTCGTCAACTTGGTCGTTCTGATTACGAGCCAATATGGCACAAAATGCAGGACTTTACTGACCGCAGAAACGACGACACCGTCGATGAATTATGGGTGGTCGAGCACAACCCGGTATTTACACAAGGCCAAGCAGGTAAAGAAGAACATTTGTTAAATACCGGTGGAATTCCGGTCATTAAAGTAGACCGTGGTGGTCAAGTCACTTATCACGGTCCCGGCCAACTTGTTGTTTACTTATTGCTTAATTTACGTCGCCGTAAGATAGGTGTTCGTGAATTAGTTACTCAAATTGAACAATCAATTGTCGACTTACTGGCACAATTTGATATTGAAGCATATCCAAAAAAGACGCTCCTAGTGTTTATGTTGATCAGAAAAAGATCGCATCCCTAGGATTGCGGGTTCGTAAAGGTTGCAGTTTTCATGGCCTTGCGTTAAACGTAGATATGGATATGGAACCGTTTTTGCGAATTAATCCATGTGGCTACGCTGGACTTGAAATGGTCCAGTCTAATCAGATTGGCGGGCCTTCCCACGTTTCTGATGCTGCAGATAGACTGACAAAAATACTGGCGCTTTCGCTTAATGCGAAGGACATTGAAATCACACAAGGCATAACGGATCTTGAACAAAGGTTAGTTGAAAAAACGATGAGCAGAATTAAAACATCTCAATTAGAAGCAGGCGTTAAATTACGTGATGCAGACAAAATGGCGCTAATTCCGGTAAAGATCATGCCGACTGAACGCGAAACCATGTTAAGAAAACCTGATTGGTTGAAGATCAGATTGCCTAAGTCGAGCGAAAAATCGACAACATCAAAAAAGCGATGCGTAGCCAAGGGTTAAGTTCTGTATGTGAAGAAGCGTCATGCCCTAACCTGCCAGAATGTTTTACCCACGGCACGGCAACTTTCATGATTCTTGGTGACATTTGTACTCGCCGTTGTCCATTTTGTGACGTTGCTCATGGACGCCCATTGCCTCCAAGTGCTCAAGAGCCAGAAAAGCTCGCCATAACCATCAAAGAAATGGGCCTTAAATATGTTGTTATCACCTCTGTTGACCGTGATGACTTGCGTGACGGCGGTGCCCAACACTTTGCTGATTGTGTGACTGAAATTCGTAAACATAACCCTAGCATTAAAGTTGAAATTTTGGTTCCTGATTTCCGTGGAAGAATGGACACTGCTCTGGAGATTTTAGGGACCGCACCACCGGATGTGTTTAACCACAATTTAGAAACAGCGCCTCGTATGTATCGTTTAGCTCGTCCAGGTGCTAACTACAAGTGGTCACTAGAATTACTTCAAAAATTCAAAGCACAACATCCAGAGGTTGATACTAAATCAGGGCTGATGGTTGGACTTGGTGAAACAAACGAAGAGATAATTGAAGTACTAAAAGATCTTCGCGAGCACGACGTAGACATGTTAACTATTGGCCAGTACTTACAACCAAGTAAACATCACTTACCAGTAGAACGTTATGTACCGCCTGCTGAGTTTGATATCTTTAAAGCTGAAGCTGACAACCTAGGTTTTAAACATGCGGCCTCTGGTCCATTTGTACGCTCTAGTTATCATGCGGACAAACAAGCAGCTGGTGAAGAGGTTAAATAAAAATAGTCGACTGTAAAATCAGTCTCTATTAGATAAAAGGCGCCCATTGCAATCACATTGGGCGCCTTTTTTACATCGCTTTATCGTATAACCAAGATTAATCATTTAATCCTAAAGTTAAAACCTAAAGTGCGATATCACATGAATGATTGCGCACTATTCGCCACAGATGCCATTTTGATAGTTACCTTTGGTTCGAACAATTTCGTTTTCTGTTGGTTCAGTACGAGCGCCTGTGAACAAATCCAATATCACTCGGCGGATATTACTGTCGAGACGTGTCACAACATAACAGTCTGCTGTTGGCTCTTCATGGGTGCCACCAACGCCTGAATCATCGGTTAGGAATATATACCGACTGTGTGTTAGCGCCGCCAAACCGCGCATTACAAACTCAGCTTTTAACGCTACACCACTGGCTGCGATCGGGATGATATGAATTTGCTGTTCACGTGCCTGTTGGCCAAGTTCCCAGGTTGTTATTAACGCTTCGTCGTGTGGTGGCGCGTCAGCGACTAACAACATCATTTTGGTCGCCTGTCCACGCCATTGTTGTTGTAATGCCTCGCCAATACCTCGTTCCATCGCCTCTGGGTAATCACCACCACCATCGTAATTCTGTTCTGACAAGTCATCGAGAATTTGGTCGACATCACTTGATAGGTCAAAGACTCGAGTAACATAAAGATCGCCATCATCACGGTACATAACCAATCCTAAATTAAGGTCAATGCCGCCTAATGAAACTGAGAGTTCATTCAGTATCGAAGCCAGTTCAACTTTAAGATAAGCCAGTTCGTCCCCCATACTTCCTGTTGTATCAATTACCACCATCAAGTCTAACATTGACGGCGAATTTGCAAAGTCTTCTATTTTGAAATCAACAGTACGTTGGTCGCCTAATTCGCTAATTTTTATTGTTTTTGAAACTGAATAAGTATCATAAGTAACCGTAATATCAACCGTATCTGATAGGCTATCTAATGCAGGATAAAGGTGAACCCAACCAGCGCTAGGTGTTGAAAGTGAATACCCAGTATCACTAGACTGTATTGAAATCGTTGCACCACCGAATGGTTTGTCATCCATATCAACAACAGACAATTTAATTGCATTAGTAATATCAAAGGTAGGAAATTCAGAAAATTCTTCTGACCCCTGTAAAATAGAGGTTATATAATCTGAATAAAGTGCAGGATTAAGTAAGTCGTCATAATCGCCAGACGTTAATGTGCCGGCTTGAATTTCGGTTTCCGTACCGGTAGACGGGCTGACTTCTCCAGACCATAAAGCATCAGAATCGACACTTGTTTTGTCTGTGCCATCAGCAACGGGAGTCTCTGTGACGATTTCTGTATCGGAGTCAGCACTTTCAGTAACCACTTCACCACAGCCTCCTAACAAAGCCAATACAAAACACATTGTGGTAATTTTATTCATTCTTTCGTCCTTAATTTAATCCAGTCCATAATCTAGCAGGTCAAGTAACACCATGATGTAATCATTTGTTATCGAATGTTACTTGACCATTAATGCAGCTAGAGCTTGCAACAAGCTTTAAATCCGAATGCGTTTATAACCACAAACGTACGATTAAACACTTACCCGCTTATACGGTCTATATTCTGGTTGCCAGAAGTTTTTATTAATTTTATCGCGTAATTGTTCATCGGATAACGGCAGCGCTAAACCTTGCTCTATAGCAACTTTAGCCACATTAAATGCGATGGTTTTACTTAACTCTGGTAAATCCACCAGCTTAGGTAATAACGCGCCATCATTATTTTCTACAACCGGACTCGCGTCAGCCAAGGTAACACTTGTGGCCATTAACATTTCATCACTAATCAACTTAGCACCGACTGCAATCACACCTAACCCAATACCTAGGAAGATATAAGCATTATTACACTGGGCAATTTCAAACGTTTCTCCATCAACTTCAACTTTACTAAATGGGCTGCCAGTGGCAACGATGGCTTGACCTTTAGTCCATTTCAGAATGTCTTCCGGACGGGCTTCTATTTGTTTAATTGGATTACTTAGTGGGAATATAATCGGTTGTTCTGTGCCTTTTGACATGGCTTTAACAACTTCTTCGGTAAACAATCCTAGTACGCCAGACACCCCGATTAAAATTCCCGGTTTGGCACAATGCATAACATCCAATAAACTTGGGTAGTCACCTGAGTACTGCCAGTCTTTTAGATTTTCTGCACTTTGAGTCAAAACTTGCTGAAAATCTCGTAAGTCCGTCATACCTTCTGAAACCAAACCGTGGCGGTCAATCATAAAGACTTGGCTACGTGCAGTTTTGTCGTCAACCCCTCTGCCTTCATCTGCATAATGATTTGCTCAGCAATCCCACAACCGGCAGAACCAGCACCTACAAACACGACTTTTTGTTCAGATAGTTTTTCGCCTTTTTTGCGACATGCGGCTAACAAGGTTCCAACGGTTACCGCAGCGGTTCCCTGAATATCGTCATTAAAACAACAAACTTCGTCTCGATAACGTTTTAATAATGGCATTGCGTTTGGCTGTGCAAAATCTTCAAATTGGATCATAACGCCAGACCAACGCTTTTGAGCCGCGCGTATAAACCGTTCAACAAACGCATCATATTCCTGTTGAGAAACTCGTTTGTGACGTTCGCCCATATACATTGGGTCGTTTAATAGCTTTTCGTTATTTGTGCCTACGTCTAATGTGATAGGCATAGTATATGCGGGGCTGATCCCACCACAGGCTGTATAGAGACTCAATTTACCAATTGGGATCCCCATACCACCAATACCTTGGTCACCTAAGCCTAAGATCCGTTCGCCGTCGGTAACTACGATAACCTTAACTTTTTGTTTAGTTGCGTTGCGTAGGATATCTTCCATTTGATCGCGTTCGGTATAGGAGATAAACAATCCCCGGTTACTGCGATAAATATCAGAGAATTTCTCACAGGCATCGCCCACCGTCGGGGTGTATATAATCGGCATCATTTCTTCAATATTGCGCTGCAACAATTTAAAAAATAAAGTCTCGTTATTGTCCTGAATTGCACGTAAATAAATGTGTTTGTTGATCGGATCGTCAAAACTTGAAAACTGGCGGTAAGCACGATCGACTTGTTCTTCTATCGTTTCATAACGAGGTGGTAGCAACCCCATCAAGTTAAAATTAGTTCGTTCCAATTTACTAAATGCTGTGCCTTTGTTTAACAACGGCGTTTCAATCAGTGCAGGACCGGAGTGGTGAATATACAGTGCGCTTTTTGGCTCAGGCTGGATCATTACTTTCCTAATTATTATTGTTGTCGGGTATCTGCCTATTTTAGTAATTTTTAGCCATTTGTGAAAGACTTAGCGGTATTAATAGCAATTAATTTTAATTTAGTTAAAAACACCTTTAAAACAAAAAAGCCCCGAGCAATTTATTTGTCCGGGGCTTTTTTGCGTTAGCGTAAACTATCGACCAATTCGGTATATACTCATACTTAATGCAGGTAACGTCGTCGAAATAACCCTGTTTTTCACATTCGCCTTTTTACCATAAATTAATTCAGCTGAATGACCTTCAATTGATTGGGTAAAGTTTTTTCCTCAGTTGCAGAGTTAAAAACAACGATATAGTCTTCGTTATTAGCAAAAGAACGTTTGATCGCAAAAATCCCTGGTTCATCACTTGTTTGTAAAACCGTTTGTTTGCCCTGACGAAGTGCTTTGTGCCCATGGTATAACTCAGCATATTTAGCAAACTGCTGGTAAATAGGATGCGAAGGGTCAAAATTGTCATCGGCTGTGGTTTTACTCGTGCCATACAGATTATTATCATTATACTCTGGCGTCACTGAAGGCATCATGTCTTCGCGCGCACCGCGGTCCCCACCGTCGCCAGTGAATCCCTGCTCATCACCATAATAAATAACAGGAATACCGCGCGCAAAATACATCATCGCATTGGACAATAAAAAGCGTTGTATTTTTTCGTCTTCATCTGCATTTGGCAACGATTGGTCAAGCGTATAAGCAAGTCGTCCCACATCATGGTTACTGACAAAATTCATCAACAGATCAGCAGAGCTATTATGATCTTCGTATTTTACATCATGGCTAAATAAGTCCGCCAAATTGTCAGTGCCTTTTTGACTGGCAAATACATCCTTAACTCGATATTGAAATGCAAAATCTAAAACAGAAGGCATATCACCTGTAGTTGTGTAATGACTTAATACGTCGGTATCACCAGAGAAAACTTCACCAAACACAAAAATTGTGGGATCCCAATAGACTGAGCAAACTCAGTTATCGCGGGAGTAAATTGCTGCCAAAATTCAATATTCACGTGTTTGACGGTATCAATTCGAAAACCGTCTGGTTTAAATTCTTTGATGAGATTATTGAATATTTCTATCATGCCTTTTACAACTTCAGGGTTGTCGGTATCAACATCATCAAGTCCCATAAAGTCACCGTAAACAGAGTTTTCCCCTGCCATGTACTATCACCTTGATTGTGGTAAAACTTAGGGTCATTTAACCATGCAGGGCTTTTTAACTCAGCGGTCCCCTCAGGTAAATATGGTGTATAACCCTTACCAGCTTTTGTATCGGCGACTGAACGATAATCACATAATGCGGTAGAAGTACTAAATTGAGGTTGGTCACTGCCATGGCATTCTTTGAATTTAATCACATCTGCGGTGTGGTTTGTGATGATGTCAAAAAACACTTTTATATTTTTAGCGTGGGCTTTGTCTATAAACTCTTTTAGATCCGCATTGGTACCCAAATGAGGGTCAATTTCCGTAAAATCTAACGGCCAATAACCATGATAACCTGACGAATCGCCCTGCACTGCTTGATTACGGAGGATAGGCGTAAGCCAAATTGCCGAAATCCCTAAATCTTTTAAATAATCTAAACGCTTAGTAAGCCCCTTAATGTCGCCACCATGGTAATGCCCAGTGCTTTTTGGATCGAATCCACCAGAGCTAATTTTGATGGTTTTAGATCCTAAGTCATTGCTCGGGTCACCGTTATCAAATCTGTCTGGCATAACAAAATAAAACACATCATCACGGACATCCCGAGTCAGATAATGTTCTGAAAATTCTATATCGCCCGTAGCGCTTATTTTATCGCTTGCGTCTATTGATGTTTCCATCGAGCTTTTACCGCAACCACTTAACATTAAAAGAGAAGTTGTCACGGCTGCCATGCTAAGTATTTTCATACCTAAATATCGTTTTGTCATAAATTTAAAGCCAAATCCACTGTTGTTGTGACGTCAATTTAGCCGATCACAGGGGGTTTTGGGAACCTATTTACTGATGACTACGTATGCACTTTATGGATGTTAAGCATTTAATATAATTAATTCCTGAAAATAAAATTCTAGAGTCTTGACACTAAACATGTGGTCAGCGACCATTACGGTCCAGAATTTGTCATAGTTGAAGTATATATGTTAGCCAAACGGATCATTCCTTGTTTAGACGTTAAAGACGGTAAAGTTGTTAAAGGTGTTCAATTCAGAAACCATGAAACGATTGGCGACATAGTGCCATTAGCTGAACGTTATGCTGCCGAAGGCGCTGACGAACTTGTCTTTTATGATATTACCGCCTCTAGTGACGCTCGCGTTGTTGATAAAAGTTGGGTTTCTCGAATTGCTGAGGTTATCGATATTCCATTTTGTGTTGCCGGTGGAATTAAGAGTGTTGAGCAAGCCGGTGAAATTTTGGCAATGGGTGCAGACAAAATCTCAATAAACTCCCCAGCCTTGCTAAACCCAAGTTTAATCACTGAGCTGCATGACCGATATGGTCAACAATGCGTTGTAATCGGGATTGATTCGTTTTTAATGCGGAAACTGGTGAGTACGAAGTGTACAAATTTACCGGTGATGAATCTCGAACTCAAAAAGCAGGTTATCGTACACTTGATTGGATAGAAGAAGTGCAGTCTAGAGGCGCAGGAGAAATTGTATTAAATTGCATGAATCAAGATGGCGTTCGTAAAGGATATGACATCGAACAACTCGCTAAAGTTCGTGAGAAATGCAAAGTCCCTCTCATTGCTTCTGGTGGCGCTGGTGAAATGTCGCATTTCTATGACGTTTACCAACAAGCTGGTGTCGACGGAGCCCTTGCGGCGTCAGTATTCCATAAAAAATCATCGACATTCAAGAGCTAAAATCGTATTTAATTAGCAACAATATTCCAATCAGAACCTAATAGTTAACGGAGCGAGTTTACCTAATTCGCTCCTTTTATCATCAAGAACATTTTGTCGCAAAGTCAGTTCCACTGCCTGCTAGGGGTTTAGTGAAACTGATTTAACTAAGGTTTTGTCAGGCGAAGTAACTTACCACTGTCGGTGATCAAATATATCCGGCCAACGTCATCCAATTCAATATCTCTAATTCGCTCGCCGCGGTCTTTTAAATACACTTCTTGTTTCACTACTGACACTTGACCATTTTTATCGTTTAATCTAACAACTCTCATCTGCGTAAACTTTAACGCTGTTGCCAATATATGGCCATTTAGATCAGGGAACATTGCGCCATAATAAACCAACATAGATGACGGCGCGATGGACGGTGTCCATTGCAATAAAGGCTGTTCCATCCCCGCTTTATGAGTTAAATCACTGATGATATCCCCAGAGTAATCAACACCATAGGTAATTGCAGGCCAGCCATAGTTTTTCCCAGCCTGGATGATATTAATTTCATCACCGCCTTTCGGGCCATGTTCGTTAGAAAATAGAATTTTGCGTTTGTTGTCAAAAAACATGCCCTGTGGATTACGGTGCCCATAGGAATATATTTCAGGCAGTGTGTTCTTTTTACCAATAAACGGATTATCTGCCGGAATAGAACCATCGTCATAAAGCCGTATAATTTTACCAAGGTGTGAGTTTAGTTCCTGAGCTTGTTCTTTGTAGAGGTAACCGTCTCCAACCCCAAAAACCATTGAATTATCTGCTAAAAAGCTAATTCGCCCTGCGTAGTGCAACGCTTGTTTTTTAGTCGGGGAAGCCATAAAAAGTGTTTTTACGTCGACAAACTCAGATCCCGTAAATTTTGTTCGGATAAGTTTAGTGTAGTTTTTCGTCGCCGTCCCTTCACCAAATGTAAAGTAAACGTACTTGTTTGATGCATAATTAGGGTGAGCATATACATCTAACAAGCCTCCTTGGCCAACATTATAAACGGAGGGTAAACCTTGAAGTGCAGGCAGCATAGTTTTGCCATCATAGAGTCGCACATCACCATCTCGTTCAGTAATTAACATTTTGCCACTGCCTATGTGACTTATGCCCCAGGGCCGCTGCAAATCGTCGGCTAATACGTCTACTTTAAAGTCGAATTCAGCATGACTGTAAATACTAACCACAGCCAACATACTCAAAATCATTTTTAACATATTGGTTCCTAGATAGTTATGAAATTAGCTCATCAATGTTTGGCATATGACTCTAACAAAAAATACCAATTAGTGCCCATCGGTTATGCTCTATCAGACAAACACTAATGATATAAACTCTACATTCAACCGCTGTTACTTAAATCGCAATTAATTATTTTCGTTTTGGCTGAAAATAATCTTCATTTAAATAAAAATCAGGATGTTCATTATCAGAATACCAGTTAGGTACGCCTAACAATGGCAGCGGGAATAACTTTTGATTGTCGTTAAGGGCACCGGATTTAATATATTTTGCTAGTCTTTCGTCCACCATTCGATATTGAACGTTTAATGGTAACGACAACAACTCAGCACTCATCTCTAGCGCTAGCCATTTTCCGGTTAAGCCGATATACGGTTTTGTTAACATCTCATAATTTGCATGACCAAACTGAAACACACCAACCCCGTCGGCTTTAGCGCAGTGCCAAAGTTCGCGATTATCAACAAACGTTTCAGTCCATTGATGCGACTCCAATTTAGTTAAAACCTCTTTGTTTGTCGTTACCAATACGACTCCGCATTCATCAAACAAAGTTAAGGCGTTTCGTAATTTAGAACGTTGTTCCTTGCCATTTTTTGGATGTCGTCAAAGTGCAATTTGTTAATTAACGCTTTAGTCTGCGGGAACAAACTCCATGTTAACGCGCCAAACACATCATGCCACGACTGTTCACGAGTCGGTATTTTACCGGTTGTGTAAATAACTTCTTCGTAGGCCACAGCGCTAAAGTTTTCGCTGACCTTTTGCGGCACAAATTCAATCGCTTTGTTATTTAGATTGGTAATGTCGTAAGGAAAAAGCGTCGCAAGCTCTTCACACGTTGGCCAGTTAGACCACTCGTCAAAGGCGACCAATCGATTAATATCGTCAAAAACACCTTGCGCTGCAAAGTCAGTGGTCCAATGGGTAAGTGGTTGGAATTTTTTCATTATTAAAGGTTACGCTTATTAAATACTTCCTCAATCAATAACTTAAAACAATATAATCGAGGATAAAATCGAATAAACTGAGTATATCAGAAACGAAAAGTTTACACTTTCCAATATCTGAATTACTGCAGCATTATTTGCCACACGGTTCGCCTTGCGTATACTGATGAAGTTAAATGTTTCATTTTAAAACATTGCATTTATAGGAAATTGTTCATGTTTCGACACCCAGCTTTAAGAAAATGGATTGTTGCTTTATCCGTTGTAACAAGTCCATTGTTTGCTGCCAATGACAAAATGTCAGCTGCATACCTTTCTATTTCTGATCAAGACCTCGCCACTCACGTTAAAGAAATTGCCTCAGACAAATACATGGGCCGATTGCCTACTGGTCCGGGAGAGCAATTAATGCTTGATTATTTAACGACTAATTTTAAAAAATATGGTTTTCAACTATGAAATGGCGACAGTTTTTTACAACCTGTTGATTTGGTCGAAATCGTTGCAAGTGAAGACCAAGTATTAACACTTGGCAATAAAAATATCAATTTAGAAAAGACATGGTCATGGGCACCAGTCGCACAAGTGAACTTGAAAAACTAAAAACTCAGAGCTTGTTTTTGTAGGTTATGGCATTAACGCACCAGAATATAACTGGAATGACTACGCCAATGTCGATATGAAAGGCAAAACCGCCGTTATACTTGTCAACGATCCGGGGTTTGAATCCGGCGACGACAGTAAATTCCAAGGTAAAACCATGACCTATTACGGTCGTTGGACATACAAATATGAAGAAGCGAGCCGTCAAGGTGCTGCCGGAGCTATTATCATTCATGAAACAGCGCCGGCATCATATGGCTGGAGCGTCGTAGAAAATAGCTGGACAGGCCCGCAATATGGACTTTGGAAAGACGACGGTAATAAGAGTCGAGTCGCCGTTGAAGGTTGGATCCAGCGTAATGTTGCCGTAGAGCTATTTAATCAGGCTGGACTCGATTTTGAAACTTACAAAAAACAAGCGATGAAAAAGCCAACAGCCGTAAAATTGAATGGTTTAAAAGCTTCGGTCGTTGTTAATTCAAAAGTAAAAAAATCAACCAGCTATAACTTTATTGCAACCCTACCCGGCGCTAAACGCCCTGACGAACACATCATTTACACCGCCCACTGGGATCATATTGGTTTTGACGACACTAAAAAAGGCGACAAAATCTATAATGGGGCCCATGACAATGCTACGGGCATTGCTGGCTTATTGGAGTTAGGACAAGCATTCAGCATATTAAAAAATCGGCCTGACCGCTCAATTACTGTGCTGGCCGTTACAGCGGAAGAGCAAGGTTTGTTAGGCTCTAAGTTTTATGCTGAAAACCCAATTATCCCACTGAATAAATCCGTCGCGAATATCAATATGGACAGTCTTAATATTCTTGGAAAAGTCAAAGAAGTGGCTGTTCAAGGCTTAGGTAAATCAGAACTCGACAATTACCTTACTGTTGCTGCAGCAAAACAAAACCGAACTTTAATTAAAGGTAAAAACCCATCTGCGGGTTACTATTATCGCTCGGATCATTTTAACTTTGCCAAAGTGGGTGTTCCAGCCCTTTACGCTGGCAATGGCGAAACCCCTGTCGATGAAAAAACGGCGAAATACAGTAAAAAATGAAGTTGGTTGTGCGCGGTTGTTACCACCAACCATGTGATGAATATCGTCGTAATTGGGACCTCACCGGAGCGCAACAAGACGTACAGCTCTTTTTCGATATTGGCTATTCATTATCGACAAACGAAGACTGGCCAAAATGGTCAAAAACGTCCGAGTTTCAACGTTCAAAATAGTCAGATATTTAGTATTGTCTAATCTTCTGCGGCCCTTTCAATACGGGCCGCTTCAATCGAGTCCCAACCTCTAAAATTGTTCAATAAGTCTTCGTTTAATCGCCTACATTTATTAATTGCACAAAAATCACTTGGCATAATTTAAAGTTTATGACAGTGTGCGATAAGAGTTAAAGTACTAACTCTAATTACACTTATACAACTGCTTAGGCCAGTGACCGCGCCAAAGTCAAACCTAAGCACCGTGATTTTGATTATTAATTTTTGGAGTACAACACCTATGTGTTCGATTTTTGGAATTCTGGACATCACTACTGATGCCACAGAATTGCGCCCTAAAGCGTTAGAATTATCTGGTTTATTACGTCACCGTGGCCCTGATTGGTCTGGTATTTGGAGTAACGACAATGCGATTTTAGCCCATGAGCGGTTAGCGATTGTCGATTTAGAGAATGGCGCGCAACCTCTATTAAATAATAATCGAAATCACATATTAGCCGTTAATGGCGAAATTTATAACCACAAAGAATTGCAGGCCGAACTGACCGTCGACTATCAATTTCAAACCCAATCTGACTGTGAAATCATTTTAGCGCTATATGAACAGGAAGGTTTAGGGTTTATCGACAAGCTTAAAGGCATGTTCGCGTTTATCTTAGTTGATGAAACAGATAACAGTTACCTAATTGCACGTGATCACATGGGGATCATCCCTCTGTATTATGGTTATGACATGCATGGTCAACTGTATGTGGCTTCTGAAATGAAAGCACTTGTACCAGTTTGTCGTACCGTAACTGAATTTCCTCCTAGCCATTACTGGTCAAGCCGTGACGGCAAAATTACGCCATATTATTCGCGTGACTGGAGAGAGTTTGACAACGTTAAAGACAACAAAGGTTCTGCAAAGGAAATTCACGACGCATTATCTAACGCTGTTAAGTCTCATATGATGTCTGACGTACCATACGGCGTATTACTTTCAGGTGGCCTTGATTCATCTGTAATCTCTGCTGTTGCGCAAAAATACGCGCAAAAACGCATTGAAGATGATGGCCAATCAAAAGCTTGGTGGCCACAACTGCATTCATTTGCTGTTGGTCTTGAAGGCGCACCGGATTTAATCGCAGCGAAAAAAGTTGCCGACGCGATTGGTACGATCCACCACGAAGTGCATTACACTGTACAAGAAGGTATCGACGCCATTCGTGACGTTATTTACCATTTAGAGACATACGATGTAACAACTATCCGTGCCTCTACTCCAATGTATTTGATGGCGCGTAAAATCAAAGCGATGGGCATTAAAATGGTTCTTTCTGGTGAAGGTGCAGATGAAGTGTTTGGTGGTTATTTGTATTTCCACAAAGCACCAAATGCAAAAGAATTCCATGAAGAAACCATTCGTAAATTAGACCGTTTGCACATGTTTGACTGTGCTCGTGCTAATAAAGCTATGTCGGCATGGGGTGTTGAAGCCCGTGTACCATTCTTAGACAAAGAATTCTTGGATATCGCAATGTCGATAAACCCTGAACTAAAACTTTGTGGAAGCAATGGTAAAATGGAAAAACACGTTTTACGTGAAGCGTTCGAAGGTTATTTACCTGAAGAAGTATTGTGGCGTCAAAAAGAACAGTTCTCTGACGGCGTTGGCTACAGTTGGATTGATTCTCTTGTTGAAGCAGCGGAATCTAATGTGACTGACCAAATGATGGCAAGCGCGGAATATCGCTTCCCTCATAACACACCACAATCTAAAGAAGCGTATCATTACCGCACAATTTTTGAAGCGCACTTCCCATTAGATTCAGCAGCTGAATGTGTCCCTAGCGGTAAGTCAGTTGCATGTTCAACGCCTGAAGCGATTGCATGGGATGCTAAATTTGCAGCCAATGCTGACCCATCTGGCCGTGCTATGTTTGATGTTCACTCGTCAGGATATAACGACAAATCGTAATACCGACATAACACAAAACAAACATTAGAAACGGCGCTCAATTAGCGCCGTTTTTTATACCTATTTAATCAAACTGTACAATCTGCTGGAATAAGAAAACAAGAAGTTATTATTAATGTATTAACGGAATCAAAAAAGGAAACATTATGATTATCATTTATGGAATTAAAGAAACGTTAAACCCAATAAAAGCCACTCTATCTGATGTCATCCACGCGAGCCTTGTCGCCGTATTAGGATTGCCTGAAGATAAACGTATTCAACGATTTATGCCGATGGACGCTGATAATTTTTATTACCCAAGTGACCGAAGCGCCCAATATACCATCATTGAAATTAACATGATGGAAGGACGCACCATAGAAACCAAAAAAGCGCTAATCAAGCACCTATTCACGTCGATTGAATCGACATTAGGTATCAAACCTATTGATGTCGAGATTACCATTCATGAGCAACCAAAACATTGCTGGGGATTTAGAGGCATTACTGGAGATGAAGCAAACACCTTAAGCTACAAGGTAGATGTTTAACACACAACGAATTGCAATTGATTTCAGGGACTAGCTTTAAATGAAAAAAGCCAGTGTGTGCGCACTGGCTTTGACTTCCAACATAAACAAAAACTGCTCTATTAACTTCGATGTTAATAAACCAAAAATTAAACTACCACGTCGTAGTTTAATCTTGATTTGGTACGGATATAAATACCAAAGGCCTGTAATCCAAAGTATTTAATGTGTCATACCAAACCACGGAAAGATAATGACACACCGCAAAATTTAAGTCAAATGATAATGATTCGTATTTACATTTTATTTTATTACTTTACAATACGGCTCTGAAATCAATTTATTAAGTAAGGTCCACCGTGTTAATCAGTCAAATTGAAACTCTAATGGCAGACATGTCAGAACTATTTATCGTTCCGGTACTATTTTTAATTTGCGGCATGTTCATCTATGCCCTTTTTGAACTGGGTAAGTTTATTTCCCAATCAATATTACGTCGTAAACATTCGGTACAGTACGAAACAAGTTTAAAACAAGGACTAGCCAAACCTATTGCAGGTTACCCAATTCATAATTATTTTATTGCCAACCCTCAATGTGATGAAGATGAAGTCGATGTGTTTGCTTTAAAGCAGTTGGAGTCATTAAGGATCGTCACTAAATTGAGCCCAATGTTAGGCTTAATTGCAACAATGATCCCAATGGGACCGGCACTAAAAGCACTTGCTGATGGTAATATTCAAGGGATAAGTGAAAACCTCATCATTGCTTTCGCTGCGGTTATTTGGGGATTATTGGTTTCGACCATTACATTTTGGCCTGCGTCAGTTAAAAAGCGCTGGTACGCCACTGAGCTGATCAATATTCGCAAATTCAGACGCAATGATGATCAAGTGACAACAAATGAACCTGAATTTGAAACCGAGCTTGTACAAGGAGCTGCGTAATGCGTTTGCTCAATGAAGACGAAGAATTAAACCCAATGAGCAGTGCGGTCAATTTGGTGGATGTATTTTTGGTAATCATAGCGGCCCTACTCATTGCCTTAGCCCAAAACCCGCTAAGCGTGTTTTCTAGTGATGATGTCACCGTCATAAAAAATGCCGGTAAACCAAATATGGAGGTTATTGTTAAAAAAGGAAAAGAAATTAAAGAATACAAGTCCACTGGGGAAATGGGCTCAGGTGAGGGGTCACGTGCTGGGGTTGCCTACAAAATGGCAGATGGCAGTTTTGTTTATGTCCCTGAAGATGGTGACACAAAAACGATCCCCGAAAAATAGTCAACCTAATAATTAATCGCTGAAAGCAAAACCAGCATGTAATACCAACACAATTTATTGCCCTTTTGTTATGTTAAATTAACTCACCACAAACCGCATAAAAATGGCTTAAAAATGACGTAAGAAAGTTACTGCGACATTGCATAAAAAAACCGCCTCTTTATGGCGGTTTTTTAACTTTTATAAAACTAAATTTGTAATAAAATCGTCAAGTTGGTGAAATAAACAGCAAACAAACCAGTTAGCACTGGAAAAATAAAATAAGAGGGCCATAGTTATTAATGAGCGTATGCTCTGCATATCTAAGGACAAAGTTTTATGAAGATAAATATTTCTGGTCATCACCTCAGTGTTAAAGATTCTATTAAAGAACATGTTGAGGAAAAACTAGCAAAAATCAGTGAGCACTTTCCTGAACTTATTTCGACAAACGTCATTCTCACTATAGATAACAAGAAAAATGCGATTGCTGAATTTGAAACCGTATATCACGGACACAAAGTCGCAGTTAAAGATTCAAAGGACAATATTACTGTTGCCATAAACAGAGCAACCGATAAGCTTCACCGTGTATTAGTCGACCGAAAAGGTATCGAACAAGCCGCACGCAACGATAAAATAGAAGAAGTAGAGCAAGATCATACCCATGAACATCTGCAAAACTTGCAGCTAAATTAATCTCACTTCCAAAAAAAAACGCTAGGTTCTATCCTAGCGTTTTGATTTACAGACAAGACATTCGTCTAACACCGCAACGATTACAACAATTCGAAAGCCATTGCAGTCGCTTCACCACCGCCAATACACAACGACGCTACACCGGTTTTTAATCCACGATTTTTAAGAGCATGTAATAAAGTGACAATAATTCGTGCGCCCGATGCACCTAATGGATGACCTAATGCACAAGCACCACCATTGATGTTCACTTTCTCTGATGACAACTCTAAATCTCTAATGGCCGCCATAGTTACCATTGCAAACGCCTCGTTAATTTCAAACAAATCAACGTCACTGGCCTTCCAACCGGCTTTCTCTAATACCGATTGCATGGCCCCAACAGGCGCAGTAGTGAATTTTTCAGGTTCAATAGAATTTGTCGCCTGAGCAACAATTTTTGCCATTGGCGTTAAACCACGTTTTTGTGCTTCAGATAACTTCATCACAACTAATGCCGCAGCACCGTCACTGATTGAAGAAGAGTTAGCCGCAGTAATAGTGCCATCTTTCGCAAAGGCTGGACGTAAGGTTGGGATCTTATCCATCTTGGCATTACCCGGTTGTTCATCGACGGATACGGTTATATCGCCACGACGGGATTGTATGGTTACAGGCGATACTTCATTATCAAATCGACCACTGGCAATTGCCTCTTGAGCTCGAGTCAGTGAGCGAATGGCGTATTCGTCTAATTGTTCGCGGGTAAATTGGTACTCATTAGCCGTGTCTTGAGCAAAACATCCCATTGCTTTGCCTTGGTACGCATCCTCAAGACCGTCTAAGAACATATGGTCCATGGTTTTGCTATGACCCATTCTCATGCCTGAGCGAGCTTGCGGTAACATATATGGTGCATTGGTCATTGACTCGAAGCCACCAACAACTGCAACATTAATAGAACCTGCCGTAATAAAATCATTGGCCATCATGACCGCTTTCATTCCAGAACCACAAACCTTGTTTATCGTTGTGGCGCCAGCAGCTAATCTAACATCTGCTTTAATGGCCGCTTGTCGAGCTGGCGCTTGCCCTAGTCCTGCGGGTAATACACAACCCATAATGACTTCATCGATGTCATTACCCGAGATGCCTGCATGGCTAATTGCAGCTCGAATTGCACTGGCACCTAATTCCGGTGCTGTTGCGCCACTTAACGCGCCCTGAAAACCGCCCATTGGCGTCCGTTGTGCAGATACAATAACGATTGGATCAAGATCAGACATAATGCTTACCCTTCTATTTTGTTGATGACCTAATTGGTACTAAAGCGTGGGGCTTAGTTTACCCCTTATAATTTATGCTGGGGATACTACGATGGTTGCATGAGTAAACCAATTTTCAACACTGATTTGCTTAACCACCAGTTGGAAAATATTATTTACACGAAAACAAAAAAGCTATTTAAATACATCAACCTAAGCACAAACTAACAGATAGACAACCCTTAAAACCCCGCCTCGAAGAAAGACTTTTACCCACATTTTTAATTTCAACGACATTAAATTCACTTATAAACCAATAGATAAAACCTAAATGATCATATTAGACGCTTATTTGATCCCTGCCGAGAGTCACTAATTCAACGTCTATTCAACACCATCGTTTACAAATATGCCGTTGTGTACCTGAGTCTTTGCCAAACAAAGGAAATGAACTGAAATACAAATCTAAAACGACATTGTGCGAATTTATTTACAGTTGGAGAAAAGGATAAAAAACATCTAACTTTACGTTTACGTAAACTTACCCTAATATTTGTAAAAATTAATTTGTAGGAAGTTCTTAATGACAACTCAAAACCAAACAACATTCACTATTGGTGAGTTAGCAAAAGAGTTTGATGTCACGACCCGCAGTATTCGTTTTTACGAAGACGAAGGATTGTTATATCCCAGTCGTAAAGGGCAATCGCGAGTTTACAGTTCAAAAGACAGAACTCGTTTAAAGCTCATTTTACGTGGCAAACGTTTAGGCTTCTCATTAGGCGAAACTAAAACGATATTTGAACTATACGATAATGAACCAACAGAAGAAAAACAATTAAATAAAATGTTGGAACTCATCGCCGCCAAAAAACAACAACTTATCCAACAACAAAAAGATCTGGAAGATATTTTACACGACTTAGCGGCACTCGAAGATAGCTGCAATGAATCATTAGCTAAAATTTAGAACTACACTAGTTGTTACAAATATTAAAACTGAAAAATAGAACAAAAATCAATCAACAGAACCCTATTAACATAAGAATAAGAGAACCATCATGATCAGTCCTTTCACGTCCCTAAATTTTAATCTTGGCGAAACTGTCGATATGATCCGCGACCAAGTTAATGCCTTTGCCCGCGATGAAATTGCACCACGAGCGGCGCAAATTGACATCGACAACGAATTTCCAAGCGACCTATGGCGTAAGTTTGGAGAAATGGGATTGCTTGGCATGACAGTGGAAGAAGAATACGGTGGCAGTAATTTAGGTTACATAGAACATGTAATTGCAATGCAGGAGATCAGCCGTGCATCGGCGTCTGTTGGTTTAAGTTATGGTGCAATGTCTAACCTTTGTTTGAATCAATTGCGTAAAAATGGCAGCCATGAGCAAAAATTAAAATACCTTCCTAAGTTATGTACAGGCGAACATGTTGGCGCATTAGCAATGTCAGAACCGAATGCGGGCTCAGACGTTGTAAGCATGAAATTAAGAGCCGACAAAAAAGGCGATAAGTATATTCTTAACGGCAACAAAATGTGGATCACCAATGGTCCCGACGCTGATGTTTATGTTATTTATGCAAAAACTGATGTAAATGCAGGTTCTAAAGGCATTTCAGCATTTATCGTTGAACGCGATTACCCTAGGTTTTCCCGTCACCAGAAACTCGACAAATTAGGTATGCGCGGTTCGAACACCTGTGAATTAGTGTTTGAAGACTGTGAAGTACCAGCAGAAAACATACTTGGTCAAGAAGGCAAAGGCGTTCGCGTTTTAATGTCTGGTTTGGACTACGAACGTGTTGTCTTATCCGGTGGTCCACTTGGGATTATGGATGCATGTATGGATATTGTAGTGCCATATGTCCACGACCGAAAACAGTTTGGCCAATCGATTGGTGAATTCCAATTAATCCAAGGCAAACTAGCAGATATGTATACCCAAATGAATGCGGCTAAATCTTATGTTTATGCTGTTGCCGCTGCATGTGACCGCGGTGAAACGACTCGTAAAGACGCCGCTGCTGTCATTTTATATTCAGCAGAACTTGCCACCAAAATGGCCCTTGATGCAATTCAACTCCTTGGCGGTAACGGCTACATCAATGAATTCCCAGTTGGACGTTTATTGCGTGACGCCAAACTCTATGAAATTGGCGCCGGTACATCTGAAATTCGTAGAATGTTAATTGGTCGTGAATTATTTAACGAATCCAAATAAGGTCTGCCCACGCGACTATTTTGAATTTGGAATTACATCGACACGATTCAATATTTGCAATATGAATAGGGTTTGAATCGGACAAATAAACGTAACGAGACATCCGTTGATGTCTCTAGATAGAGGCCTCCGATACGGGCCTCCAAAGAGAAACTGTCATGGCGAAATTAGTTACTAAATTGAACCCACGCAGCCCAGAGTTTATCCAAAATGCAGAACATATGCAGGCTCAGGTTGACGACTTAAAAACCACATTAGAAAAAATCAAGTTAGGTGGCGGCGAAAAAAGCCGTGAGCGCCACTTATCCCGTGGTAAGTTATTACCTCGTGATCGGGTGACTCAGTTGCTGGACCAAGGTTCACCATTTTTAGAATTGTCACAACTTGCTGCACTTGATGTTTACCCAGACAATGTTCCTGCTGCTGGTATTATTACTGGCATTGGTCAAGTGGGTGGGCAAGAGTGTGTCATCGTTGCTAATGATGCAACAGTAAAAGGCGGCACCTATTACCCGCTTACGGTAAAAAACATCTTCGCGCGCAAACCATAGCGCAGGAAAATAACCTGCCGTGTATTTATCTGGTTGACTCAGGTGGCGCCAATTTACCAAATCAAGACGAAGTATTCCCAGACCGGGAGCATTTTGGCCGGATCTTTTTAATCAAGCTAATATGTCCGCACAAAACATTCCACAAATTGCTGTGGTAATGGGGTCGTGTACCGCCGGTGGTGCGTATGTCCCAGCAATGGCTGACGAATCCATTATTGTAAAAGAACAAGGCACGATATTTTTAGCTGGCCCGCCTCTAGTAAAAGCCGCGACGGGCGAAGTTGTCACTGCGGAAGAGCTTGGCGGCGCCGACGTGCATTGCCGAACATCTGGCGTGTCAGATCATTATGCTCAAAACGATCACCACGCATTAGAGTTAGCACGCAGTGCCATAAGCAATTTAAATCGAGTTAAGCCAATGCAACTGGCGGTTAAAGATGTCACGCCACCGGCCTACCCAACTCAAGACATTTATGGCGTGATCCCTAAAGATCCACGCCAGCCATATGATGTAAAAGAAATCATCGCACGGGTCGTCGACAACAGCGAATTTGACGAATTTAAAGCACTTTATGGTTCAACATTGGTTTGTGGTTTTGCCCACATTTACGGTTATCCTGTTGGTATAGTTGCTAATAATGGCATTTTATTTGGCGAATCCGCAGAAAAAGGCGCGCATTTTATTGAGCTATGTGCCCAACGCAAAATTCCACTGGTCTTTTTGCAAAATATTACAGGCTTTATGGTTGGCAAACAGTATGAAGCCGGCGGTATCGCCAAACACGGCGCAAAAATGGTAACGGCCGTTGCCTGTGCCAAAGTTCCTAAATTTACCATATTAATCGGTGGCAGTTATGGTGCCGGAAACTACGGTATGTGTGGGCGCGCCTACGACCCACGATTTTTATTTATGTGGCCAAATGCCCGCATTTCGGTCATGGGCGGTGAACAAGCCGCTGGCGTATTAGCACAAGTAACCCGTGATCAAAAAGCCAAACGTGGTGAAGACTGGAGCGATGAACAAGAAGCTGAATTTAAACAGCCAATTATCGACGCTTACGAGCACCAAGGGCACCCATATTACGCTTCTGCTCGATTGTGGGACGATGGTGTAATTGACCCTGCGGAAACTCGACAAGTATTAGGTCTTGCCATTTCGGCTTCCCTTAACAAACCAATAGAAGATACCAAGTTTGGTATTTTCAGAATGTAAGGGGCTGACATGACTGAATTCTCGACTCAAAACAACGCAGTTTTATTTACTGTGGATAGCCGTGGTGTTGCGACGGTGACCCTCAATAATCCTGATAAACACAATGCTTTTGACGATACAATAATTGGCGTATTACAACGTACTTTTGATCATATCGCCACACGGCAGGACATCAGCGTGGTTGTACTTGCAGCAAACGGTAAAAGCTTTAGCGCCGGTGCGGACTTAGGTTGGATGAAACGAATGGCAAGTTATTCTTTCGAGGATAATTTAACAGACGCCAATGCCCTAGCATCGATGTTATACGCATTAAATTACCTTCCACAACCTACAATTGCTAAAGTCCAAGGTGCAGCGTTTGGCGGTGCGGTAGGACTTGTGAGTTGTTGTGACATTACCCTCGCGTCTGAAAAAGCCAGCTTTTGTTTAAGTGAAGTTAAACTCGGCCTGATCCCAGCAACGATTAGCCCTTACGTTGTAGCCGCGATTGGTGTTAAGGCCAGTCGACGTTACTTTGCCACTGCGGAACGTTTTTTGCGGCAAAAGCCCAGCAAATTGGCTTAATTGACGAAGTTGTTGCGGTCACTGAACTAGACGAACTAACTGAAAACATGACCAACCTTTTACTCAATAATGGTCCTACAGCAATTCGTGAAGCTAAAGCGTTGATTTTTGATGTTGCAGGCCAAGATGTGGATGACACGATAATGGCAGAAACAAGCCGTCGAATCGCAGAAATTCGAGTATCAGCCGAAGGCCAAGAAGGGTTAACCGCCTTTTTTGAAAAACGCCAACCAAATTGGCAACGTGGGTCTACAGCTAATAAGCTACAGGAATAATCTCAATGTTTACTAAAATACTTATTGCTAATCGTGGTGAAATTGCTTGCCGTATAATAAAAACGGCGCGCGCTATGGGGATAAGCACAGTGGCTGTTTATTCCGACGCAGATAAAGATTCACTCCATGTCAATATGGCGGATGAAGCGGTCTATTTAGGCCCTTCGCCATCTCGTGAAAGTTATTTATTGGGTGATAAAGTCGTCGACGCCGCTAAACAAACAGGCGCTCAAGCAATCCACACAGGATATGGTTTTTTATCTGAAAACGCAGATTTTTGTCGCCGATGCGAACAAGAAAACATTTGTTTTATTGGACCGCCAGTTTCTGCTATTGAAGCGATGGGCAGCAAATCCGCCGCTAAAACGATAATGGAAAAAGCCAATGTACCGCTCGTTCCCGGTTATCATGGCGATGATCAGTCAGATGCTATTATTAAAAAAGCCGCGGACGACATGGGTTACCCAGTATTATTAAAAGCCGCTGCCGGTGGCGGCGGTAAAGGCATGCGTCAAGTCTGGTCAGCGGATGAATTTGCCGAAGGCTTAGCGGCAGCGAAACGCGAAGCACGTTCGTCATTTGGCGACGACATCATGTTAGTTGAAAAATACTTAACACAACCCCGTCATGTGGAAATTCAAGTATTCTGTGACAGCCATGGCAATGCAGTTTATTTATTTGAGCGCGATTGTTCTGTGCAACGTCGCCATCAAAAGATCATTGAAGAAGCGCCCGCATTTGGTATGTCCGAATCGCTTCGTCAACAAATGGGTGAAGCGGCCATCAAAGCAGCTAAAGCGATTGGTTATTGTGGTGCGGGGACAGTGGAATTTTTATTAGACGTAGACGGTTCGTTCTACTTTATGGAAATGAATACCCGTCTGCAAGTTGAACACCCCGTAACGGAAATGATCACCGGCGAAGATCTCGTGGAATGGCAATTGCGAGTCGCCTTTGGCGAATCGTTACCGAAACAACAGTACGAGCTTGCCATTCATGGCCATGCTTTTGAAGCACGTATTTACGCCGAAGACGCCAACAATGACTTTTTACCGGCAACGGGTTTGTTGGAATTTATGCAAACTCCTGAGCAAAATAAATTTGTGCGGGTCGACACGGGCGTGCGTCAAGGCGACGAGGTCAGCGTGTATTACGATCCTATGATAGCAAAGCTCATTGTATGGGGCGAAACCCGTCAAAAGGCGTTACAGCGACTATCAAAAGCACTCGCGGCCTTCCGCATTAGTGGTGTTACAACTAACATTGAGTTTTTGTATAATTTAAGTACATGCGAGCCTTTTATTCGTGAAGAAATTGATACAGGCTTTATCGACAAAAACCAAGACCAGTTGTTCCATTCAACAGAACAAGCCCTTAGTAAAGAGCTACCAATGGCAGCACTGGCATTAGTCTTAACCGAGAAAAATGACGCAAAAATTGTCGCAGAGCACAGCCAAGACCGCAACTCACCATGGCATCAACGCAACGGGTGGCGACTTAATGAGCCACATACGCAGTCGTTTGTGCTCAGTCATGATAATCGCGAATATCAAATATCGGTTGAACAAAAACGCACGGCCCACCTTTGTTATTATTTAATATCTATCCAAGGCGAAGCATTCTCTCGTTTAGCTGTCGACTGCCAAGGTTCGTTGCACACGCAACTTGATAGCGCCCATTCAACGGTCACCAATGCTAAGTCTAACAATACATTAACTTGTTATATTGATGGCTATCGGACAACGGCAGAGTTGGTTCAAAATGGTTTAGAAATGAGTCTTTATCACCCAAGTGGTGTTTTTCAGTTTAGCCGCGTACTGCCAAGTTTAGGTGAAGTTGATGATGTGGCTGGTAACGACGGATTACTTGCACCAATGAACGGCACACTTGTCAGTAACTTGGTTGCCGTCGGTGAACCGGTAACTAAAGGTAAGGCTCTCGTGATCATGGAAGCGATGAAAATGGAGCATACCATTCGAGCCTCAGCAGATGGTGTCGTCACTGAATTTTATTATGCAGAAGGCGATATGGTCGACGGTGGATCGCCATTATTGGCGTTTGACCTTGTTACAGAAGCACCAAATTCTGTTACCAAAGCCGAACAGGAAACAAATAAATGAATACAACAGTAACAGGCTTTCCACAATCGGTAAAAATTGTTGAAGTCGGTCCACGTGATGGTCTTCAAAATGAAGTTCCGGTCACATTAGAAGATAAAATTAAACTGATCAACAGCTTATCTGAAACTGGCTTGCAGGTGATTGAATCGGGATCGTTTGTGTCCCCTAAATGGGTGCCGCAAATGGCGGGTAGTGCAGACATTTTCAGCAGGATATCCCGTAAAACCAATATCAGCTACCCTGCCCTCACTCCAAATATGAAAGGTTATGAGGACGCGATTCGTGCTGGAGTTGATGAAGTCGCTATTTTTGGTGCTGCCAGCGAGTCGTTTTCACAAAAAACATAAACTGTTCAATCGCAGAAAGCTTACAGCGCTTCGAACCCATTATGGCTCAAGCCAAATTAGAAAACGTCAAAGTCCGTGGTTATGTATCTTGTGTTTTAGGTTGCCCCTATGAAGGTAACATTGACATCAACAATGTCGTGAACGTTGCACAAACCCTGTATAAAATGGGTTGCTATGAAATTTCATTGGGCGATACTATTGGCGTTGGCACACCACTACAGGCAAAAGCGATGTTGCAGGCGGTTGCAGAGGTCGTACCGATAAAGCACTTAGCGGTGCACTTTCATGATACTTATGGACAAGCGTTAGCCAATATTTACGCCTGTCTAGAGCTTGGCGTCAGTGTCATAGATTCGGCAGTTGCTGGTTTAGGCGGTTGCCCGTATGCCAAAGGTGCATCGGGTAATGTAGCCACCGAAGACGTCGTTTATATGTTAACTGGGTTGGGGATCACCCATGGTGTCGATTTAACTAAACTGGCACAGGCAGGACTTGATATATGTGCTGCATTGGGAAAACCGCCACAATCAAAAGTAGCAAACGCATTAGCGGCCAAGTCATAATAGAAAAACAGTAAAAAATGGCAGTCAATGATAACCACTAAATACTAAATACTAAATACTAAATACTAAATACTAAATACTAAATACTAAATACTAAATACTAAATACTAAATACTAAATACTAAATACTAAATACTAAATACTAAATACTAAATTAGTGAACAAAAACAAGGACGATTTTGTTCGCTTTAAAAATGACTTCCTCATAAAATTTCATTTCCTCTACTTGCCAATAGCACGTAAAGTAATCCAATAGACTAAATGTAAAATCAAACGCCAAAGATGAATATAACCACCGACCGTCTCAACATTCGTGAATTAACCTTAAAAGATGCGCCTTTTCTGGTTGAATTACTTAATTCCAACGGCTTTATCGAAAATATTGGTGACCGCGGTATTCGTACGGTGAAGCAAGCTGAGGAAATGATTTTAGAGAAGTATATTGTCAATTATCCAACCCATGGCTTGTTTATAGTTGTGCGGCGTAACGATCATACTGCGATTGGTTCTGTCAGTTTTTTAAAAGGGATTTCTTAGCATTTGAAGATATTGGCTATGCCTTTTTACCTGACTATTTTGGCAAAGGTTACGCCTTCGAAGCCGCTTCAGCTTTGGTCAATTACGCAAAAGAAAAGGATTAACAGCCCTAAATGGCGTAGTCGACTTTCCTAATATTGCATCTCAAAATTTACTGCTTAAATTAGGTTTTAAAGAAGACGGGGTTGTTGTTATGGATGGCGAAGAGGAGCCGATCAAAAAATACACGTTAATATTCTAAATATGCAGATACTATCCGATTCGACAACCGAATTACTCGTCTTACCTTTTACTTATCGGGACTCGTCTCAACAATAGAGTTTAAAAAACATAAGTGTAGGTAATAGTGGCTTTATCTTCTGTCACGCCAAAGCTCTGCAATCGGCTTCGTACTTTAACTGACAACAAATGATTGTCTTTTTTAAGTCGTGTCGATAGAAAGGGACTCGATGCGTCACAACGATATTGTGAATATGGCGTTAAGTCAGTTAAGCCACCACAAGCTTCTACACTTCGGTCTAATGGTCTATTTCGGTCAGGGTAAAACGTATTGTAGGAAATTTGTTGTTCAAACCCAAATTGCAGATTCATCCAATCTAGATACTTTTCAAATTCAAAATTCCGAGCCACACTAATACTGAGATCACCACCAGACGTCCCCGTATCCGCACCACCATAATCATATGAACTTAGAATATTATCAAAATTGGCCCACTCAATATTGGCCTGCACATTAAGGGTCATATTCCACGGTAATGTTTGTCGGCGATAATAACTCAAATAAACTTTCCAAAAATTAGCAACTGCGTCTCTAGTGTCACCTATTGGGCCTTTTTGTGGAATAATGCCATTGTTATTGTTGAGTTCTTTGTAGTCAATTTCTTCCTGCGTCGTGGCATCTGCTAGCCCTTCTAATATCTTAGCGACTTTAACATTAAGCACATTTTGAGCTGGGTAGTTTTCATCAATAATCTGATCAGAAAAAACAAACTGCATTGACGCATTTAATGCATATAAAGTTTCAGATTGGTCAACCCACTTAAACCCTATTTGATTGCCAACAAGTGGGTCTGGAAAATTATTGGTTGTTTGTGAACTTGCCGAACGTTTCTCAAGCCCAACGGTCCAACTGTTGCTACCTACATCTAACCAAAATGGTTTTTCGTAGGACACACTCATAGTGTCACTGCTCCCACTAAACAATAATAGACTTTGACCAATGGCGTCAGGATCTATTTGATAGTCCAGCTTAGACATATTGAGGTGCAATTTTGCCCCTTTGTTGCCAAACGGTACGGAATAACTGGCTGCCATTGATGAGAAGTACTTGGGAAACTCAGGATTAATTGCAGCAAACAGACTAAAAGTATCTGACCTACCTGTTGGGTTGGTAACTAACGTAGAAAACACGGTACGTAAATCTCCCTGATAACGGGATGCGTTATTGTTTATCGCTAATGCGGTTAAGTCTTCTACAGGTTCTAATACCAAGACTAAAGCACTCTTGCCAAATTCAACTTTTTTGAGTGTGGGTTTAATTCGGGTACCCGGTAAAAAATTGAGATATTTCAGACGCTCAACTAAGGTTGGAGTATGAATGATTTTGCCTTTTAAATCCGCAAAGTATTGATAAAACAATGACTCTTCATATTTAAAACTGTCTTTGCCGAGAACATGGATATTGCTCAACAAATCTTCTTCTACTTGAAACTCTACAATGCCACCACTAATTTGTTGTGGTGGTACAAACGCTCTAGAACTTTTATAACCTTTAGACTGCAAAACCAACGTCAGTTTTGCGGCAATATCTTTGAGTTCGTTTGCTGTGATTTGTTGATTAATTCGGGGTTGTATGAGAGGTGAAACATCTTCTTTAGTGAGGACGTTATTACCGGTGATTTTCACTCCGCGCAATAAAAATGCAATGTTGCCAGCAATTTCAGCTTTTTGTTGTTGTTTTTCTACTTCTAAGTCGTCAACTAAATTGTCGATTAATGTGTCATTTTTGGATTTATTGAGTAAATCTTCCTGTTGTTTTTTATCTCAGGTAAGCTCGGGGTCGGCGCAGCTAAAACCGCGGAAACATTGAGTGCGATAAAGCTCAGCACCACATAAATCAAAAAACTTACAATCGATAAGCTAGGTGTTACAACTCGAATAACCATAAAAGCCCAATACGTCCTTTAAACTAAATTCGGTACAATTAAATGACACCGATTTGATGCCTATTCACCAAAAGTTTAAACCTTACAAGGTAAAAACAATAGGTGATTAGGATTAAGTTAGCATGAGTTTCAATTAGTTACACGATATTTGCTGACGATTTAAGGCATTAATTTGCGCCAATTCTGCGGCGTCAAAATCTGCCGCGCAGACTTCACTTTGAGTAGCAAGCGCATAATATTCTAGGTTAGCATTTTCTGAACCACAAACATCCGAGTCGGAGCTATTTGGTTGTTCAACACTATTCCAGCACAACGCCAGTAATCTTGCTGAATTAATGCCATTTTGTGCCGCTCCCAACAAGTTGGTTTCATTGGCATTTAAAGCTATGAGTACCGCGTGGTCTGCATCAACTTTAACGCCATATAAATCATCTTCAAAATAATAAGTCAGTTCACTTTGGTCAAAAAAGCGTCACTGCCATTAAGTTTGATGGTTTCAGTGGATGTTATTAACTCTAAATTAAAATCGGTCACCCCATCGTCAACGATAGACTGGCCATTGCCACTCACATTAATAGGAACAATTGACAAACTATTTAAGAATGCCGACATTCCGCCGCTCTCAGCGATTTCATTGGCAAGTTTAACGGCAAATTGAATGCCATTATCTAATCTAGAAAACTCCTGTACTGTCAGTTTTTCAAGAATTGAGGCGACCGTACTCGATGCATTGACATTTTGTTGAACAGCCAATATTAATGCTTCATAAAATGTCGCATCTGTCGTACTTGCTAAGGTATTGCCAATTGAACTTGCAAGTTGCATTACCTTATCGCTATTTGCTTGGGAAACATGCGACTCAATAGCACTTTGCATTGCAATGCTTAATTGTGTGATATCAGCAAGTCCTTCCGTTGGTTCAGCATCCCTAAAACTTGCTAACACGGCAATACTGACATCAACCGCGGCTTGCGTATCACCTTCTAATATCACAATGCCTTCCTGCAATGCCGTGAGTAAAACCGCAGTTCGAGACAATACGGCTTTTATCGAAAGTTCTATGCCGTCACTTAGTTCAATTGTCGTTGCAGGTGCGCCTGCGATCCCAGCTAAAAACGCTAACTGAAATAACTCCTCAGGCAGTCCTCCAATCCCCGAAGAGGGATCCCTGTTGATGGGATTAAAGCAGTAATTGGATTGGCAAAAACGGTACGTTCTCCTAAAGCACTAAAACTACCAATGTAAGCAATTTCCAATCCGACATTGTAATTAATATCCGTGGCACTTTTTAGACCATCTTCATCGATATCTTGAAACGATGCACCAGGTTCAACTAAATTTTTAGACTCAAACGTAATCGGTGTCGTAGGAAGATAGTCTGGACCAAACTGATAAACCCCGGGGCTAATTTCAGTTGCCACGGTTCCAGTACTATCTGAAACCAACAGCCCCACTAGCGAAGCATCTTCAGCAACAAAACTATAGAAAAACGGTTCAGGATCCACTTCTACTTCTGAATGCCCGGGGCGACTACAGCCTTGTAATACGCCAATCGCTAATAACACAAATAAACACTGTTTAATCATTGTGTTCATGCACATCTCCTATCTAACAACATATCTATATCCGTAGGCTTAACAACTTGTTTGCTCATTAGCATGATTATCCGTTATTGGTCCCAGACTCACTTTCGCCAGTTTCACTGTCTCCTGAATCAGTTGTACCACTGTTGTCGCTTTCACCAAATAATTTACGGAAGAAATCGACAAATCCACTGCCACTTTCTTGGTCAGCCTGAATCGCATCTAGTTCCGTTCCAAGTCCGGTACTGTCTGCCCCCGCAGTAACCAACGAAGCGTCAACTGCATTTAACTTCGCATTTGCAATGTCACTGCCATCCGCCGCTACTGGAGTTTCACCGCTTGATGTTGAATAAGTCGCCAATGAATCAGCTTTTGCATTAGCCAGCATTGCGGATTCAGAATTACTTGCTTCGGCAGCCATTGCCCGTGCGCTTTCTGCGGTAATTGCCTCTGCATTAATATTGATATTAGTGCCATTGGCCGCAATCGCTGTTGTATTTAGCGATTCAGCTGCGACAGCACGAGCCGTTTCTGCATCGATTGCACTTGAATTAGACATTATCGCGGTTGCATTGCTTGCTATAGCCGTTGCATTGTCGGCAACAACACCACTGAGATCTGAATCTATCGTATCTATTTCAGTTTGAAGTGCGGCTTCGGCTGCCATAGCGCGTGTCATTTCATCCGAAATACCAGTTGCATTTTCTGCTATCGCTGTTGTATTTGCTGCAATCGCGGTATCGGCATCAGATTCGTTTAAGTCAACGTCCGCTTGCACTGCAGCAATCGCGGTATCCGCATCAGATTCGTTTAAGTCCACATCGGCTTGCAGTGCAGCAATTTCGGTATCCGCATCAGACTCGTTTAAGTCCACATCCGCTTGCACGGCAGTAATTGCTGTATCTGCATCAGACTCGTTTAAATCCACATCCGCTTGCACCGCTGCAATTGCGGTATCCGCATCAGACTCGTTTAAGTCCACATCCGCTTGCACTGCTGCAATTGCGGTATCTGCATCAGACTCGTTTAAGTCCACATCTGCTTGCACTGCTGCTATAGAGCTTGTATTTGCTGCAATTGCGGTATCTGCATCAGATTCGTTTAAGTCCACATCCGCTTGCACCGCTGCAATTGCGGTATCTGCATCAGACTCGTTTAAGTCCACATCCGCTTGCACTGCTGCAATTGCGGTATCTGCATCAGACTCGTTTAAGTCCACGTCTGCTTGCACTGCTACAATAGAGCTTGTATTTGCTGCAATTGCGGTATCTGCATCAGACTCGTTTAAGTCCACATCTGCTTGCACTGCTGCAATTGCGGTATCTGCATCAGACTCGTTTAAGTCCACATCTGCTTGCACCGCTGCAATCGCGGTATCCGCGTCAGACTCGTTTAAGTCCACGTCTGCTTGCACTGCTACAATAGAGCTTGTATTTGCTGCAATTGCGGTATCTGCATCTGACTCGTTTAAGTCCACATCCGCTTGCACTGCTGCAATTGCGGTATCTGCATCAGATTCGTTTAAGTCCACATCCGATTGCACTGCTGCAATTGCGGTATCTGCATCAGATTCGTTTAAGTCCACATCCGATTGCACTGCTGCAATTGCGGTATCTGCATCAGATTCGTTTAAGTCCACATCCGCTTGTACTGCTGCAATTGCGGTATCTGCATCAGACTCGTTTAAGTCCACATCCGCTTGTACTGCTGCAATTGCGGTATCTGCATCAGACTCGTTTAAGTCCACATCCGCTTGTAATGCTGCAATTGCGGTATCTGCATCAGACTCGTTTAAGTCCACATCCGCTTGTAATGCGCTTTCAGCGTTTGTTGCTCTTGTTGTCTCAGTGGCAATTGCCGTTGCATTAGCTTCTATATCTCCAGAAACAGTGCCGGTTGCACCGCCTGCTTCAATCGAAACGCTATTTAATAGCTCAGCCGAGTCGACCAAATTATTCGCATCCGTATCGACAAAGTTAGCCAATAAATCTAAACGCAAATCACTGTTATAAATTGAATTACCTGAGCTAAAGAAATCCGATGTTGTCACAGAAGAACCCGAAATAACGTTAGAATCAAAGCCAACAAAACCGTCTATGCCTTCACTTCCATTTACAAGATAAGAGACAAATGCAGCGATGGTATTTGTTGAATCAAATCCAGTACCAATAACTTCTAAAATCGCATCTATTTGATTGTTTACATAATCAAAAGTATTTCGATTATAAAGGTTCATGGCAAGTTCATTACCCGCTAAATCACCATTCACATTAACTAAACTTGATGTGGAACCTGTTTCCGACGAAGTAAACGACATGGCTAATTTCCGAGCCGGACCAGTAAAGTCCTCACTGGTAATTTGGTAACTTGTACCACTACCATTAGTTCCATCCGTTGTTGTTAGGTAGACGCCTGAGTCATCATTGTTGCCCGCAGCGTCGCCGCCATTTGCATCCGCTAGATCTAAATTGCCAAGAACAAGAGAAATATCATTTGCACTTGACGCAGAGGACGCTTTCCAATCAACAAATAACGAATTACTCGAATCACCAACATTACCGTGTGAGGTAAAGTCGTAGGATTTTGCTTTTATAAATTCTGAATTATCCTGATCCTGACTTGAAAGAATGTAGTTATTGCCGGTGATCCCAACAGAAAGCGCAACGTTAGATAAATAGATATCATTTGTGCCGTCATGCCCCTTTATCGTTCCCGCTATTGTCATACTTCCAGAGTCATCGGTGATTGAAACCGTTGAAGCTGTTTCATTTGTATTAATTACACTCCCAGGAGCCGTATTAACAATAATATCGTTAACAGTAAGGCCGGCGTTCGTTGAGGCATTTGTAGTTAATACAACATTTCCACCTGATTGGGAGTCTCCCAAGGTACTAACATCCAGTGTCGTTAATGTAACTGCACCGCCAGCATTAAAACTCAACATTGGAGTAACTACGTTGCCACTATCCGTTAAGCCACCGCCTGCAATCAAGTTAAGTGAGGTAGATGCGTTCGTAGCTCCAATGTCTAAATCATTAACATCGGTAATACTGACAGATGATCCGTCGTCGATCATAACGCTACCAACAAAATCATTATTTGCTTGAGTTAACGTAATGGTATTGTCGCTGTCATCATCTGAATCAGCATCGATAGTTGTCGAACCGGCTACACTGAGTGCTGCGGTTTGTGTGATATTGCCATTACTCGTTAAGTTTAGATCACCAGTTAACGTAGATTCGCTCAGCTCAACGGCGCCTGCATCTTCAATCGTAACATTACCTGCACTAACAACCGCCAAAGATAAATCATTACTATCATTATCTAACGTAATGTTGCCCGTACCTGCAGTTATGCTCACGGCACCACCGAGGTTATTTGCATCGTCGTCCAACATCACCGAGCCATTTGACGTGCTCGTATCTATTGTCGTTGTGCCCGTGACCGCCAACGTTGCACTGTCATTTACACTTGTTGCATTGGTGACATTAAAGCTGCCCATCGTGCCCGCAACCGTTAACGCCCCTGCATTTTCAACCGTTACTGCGCCACTTGATGTGCTGGTTAACGCCAAGTCGTTTGTCGCATTGTCTAACGTGATAGCACCTGAGCCACTGCTCACCGTCACCGCACCCGCAAGGTTATTTGTATCTTCATCCAATATCACCGAGCCATTGCTCACTGTCGTGATATCTGTCGTACCCGTTACCGCCAACATCGCACTGTCTGCAACACTGTCCGCTTCTGTCACCATCAAGCTGCCTAAGCTACCTGATAACGTCAAGGCCCCTGCATCTTCTATCGTTAACGCACCCGTTGTGCTCGCAACCACATCCAGGGCCGTTGTATTATTGTCTAACGTCACCGCCCCTGAGCCACTGCTCACCGTCACCGTGCCGCCTAACGCATTCGTATCTTCATCCAATATCACCGAGCCATTAGCGCCGCTCGTATCTATCGTACTCGCCCCTGTTATTGCTAACGCACCGCTGTCTGTAACACTGTCCGCTTCTGTCACAACAAAGCTGCCCATTGACCCTTCAACCGCCAATGCCGCCGCATCTTCTATCGTCACCATGCCACTTGATGTGCTCACCAAGCTCAGTGCCGTTGTGCCATTATCCAGCGTAATATCGCCCGCGCCACTTGATACCGTCACCACACCCGTTAAGGCATTTGTATCGCCATCAAGCACCACACTGCCATCGCCTGTGGTGGTTAATCCTGTCGTACCCGCCACCATTAATGTGCCGCTATCAGTGATACCCGTTGAGCTGCTCACCAATAAGTTATTGCCTACCGACCCTTGCAGGTCAACCATGCCCGCATCTTCTATCGTCACATCATTACCGCTCGTGACCACTAAGGCTAAATCCGTCGCATCATTATCCAGCGTGATGTCACCTGTGCCCGCCGCTATCGTAACTGTGCCACTTAGCGCGTTGCTGTCATCATCTAATATTACTGAGCCGTTAGCACCTGACGTATCTATCGATGTTGCACCTGTAACCATCACCGTTGCCGTATCGTTTACACTATCGGCATCCGTCACCATAAAGCTGCCCATTGAGCCCGCTACCGTTAAGGCACCTGCATCTTCAATCGTGACCGCACCACTTGATGTTGTGACAACATCAAGGGCGTTAGTATTATTATCAAGCGTAATTGCCCCCGTACCTGATGATACGGTAACCGTGCCACCTAAGTTATTGGCATCGTCGTCTAGGTTCACGGCTCCGTCAGTCGTGGTAATGTTTGTCGCGCCAACAATCGTTACCGTGGCACTGTCATTGACGCTGGTCGCGTTGCTTACTGTAAAGCTACCCATTGAACCTGCAACCGATACACCACCGGCGTTTTCAACTGTCACTGAACCTGTGTTTGTTACCGCTAAACCTAAGTCAGTGGTCGCATTATCTACGGTGATATCACCCGAGCCCGACGTCACAGTTACGAGTCCAACAAGATTGTTGGTATCTTGGTCTAACACCACCGCACCATTTGACGTGCTGGTATCGATTGTTGATGTCCCAGCAATATCTAACATGCCACTATCGGCAACACTGGTGGCATTGGTCACAACTAAGCTGCCCATGATGCCTTCAACCATTAATGCACCCGCATTTTCAATCGTAACACTGCCTGATGTGGTAGTGACTAAGCCTAATGCGTTGGTATTGTTATCTAACGTAATGTTGCCCGTACCTGCAGTTATGCTCACGGCACCACCGAGGTTATTTGCATCGTCGTCCAACATCACCGAGCCATTTGACGTGCTCGTATCTATTGTCGTTGTGCCCGTGACCGCCAACGTTGCACTGTCATTTACACTTGTTGCATTGGTGACATTAAAGCTGCCCATCGTGCCCGCAACCGTTAACGCCCCTGCATTTTCAACCGTTACTGCGCCACTTGATGTGCTGGTTAACGCCAAGTCGTTTGTCGCATTGTCTAACGTGATAGCACCTGAGCCACTGCTCACCGTCACCGCACCCGCAAGGTTATTTGTATCTTCATCCAATATCACCGAGCCATTGCTCACTGTCGTGATATCTGTCGTACCCGTTACCGCCAACATCGCACTGTCTGCAACACTGTCCGCTTCTGTCACCATCAAGCTGCCTAAGCTACCTGATAACGTCAAGGCCCCTGCATCTTCTATCGTTAACGCACCCGTTGTGCTCGCAACCACATCCAGGGCCGTTGTATTATTGTCTAACGTCACCGCCCCTGAGCCACTGCTCACCGTCACCGTGCCGCCTAACGCATTCGTATCTTCATCCAATATCACTGAGCCATTGGCGCCGCTCGTATCTATCGTACTCGCCCCTGTTATCGCTAACGCACCGCTGTCCGTTACACTGTCGGCTTCTGTCACAACAAAGCTGCCCATTGACCCTTCAACCGCCAATGCCGCCGCATCTTCTATCGTCACCATGCCACTTGATGTGCTCACCAAGCTCAGTGCCGTTGTGCCATTATCCAGCGTAATATCGCCCGCGCCACTTGATACCGTCACCACACCCGTTAAGGCATTTGTATCGCCATCAAGCACCACACTGCCATCGCCTGTGGTGGTTAATCCTGTCGTACCCGCCACCATTAATGTGCCGCTATCAGTGATACCCGTTGAGCTGCTCACCAATAAGTTATTGCCTACCGACCCTTGCAGGTCAACCATGCCCGCATCTTCTATCGTCACATCATTACCGCTCGTGACCACTAAGGCTAAATCCGTCGCATCATTATCCAGCGTGATGTCACCTGTGCCCGCCGCTATCGTAACTGTGCCACTTAGCGCGTTGCTGTCATCATCTAATATTACTGAGCCGTTAGCACCTGACGTATCTATCGATGTTGCACCTGTAACCATCACCGTTGCCGTATCGTTTACACTATCGGCATCCGTCACCATAAAGCTGCCCATTGAGCCCGCTACCGTTAAGGCACCTGCATCTTCAATCGTGACCGCACCACTTGATGTTGTGACAACATCAAGGGCGTTAGTATTATTATCAAGCGTAATTGCCCCCGTACCTGATGATACGGTAACCGTGCCACCTAAGTTATTGGCATCGTCGTCTAGGTTCACGGCTCCGTCAGTCGTGGTAATGTTTGTCGCGCCAACAATCGTTACCGTGGCACTGTCATTGACGCTGGTCGCGTTGCTTACTGTAAAGCTACCCATTGAACCTGCAACCGATACACCACCGGCGTTTTCAACTGTCACTGAACCTGTGTTTGTTACCGCTAAACCTAAGTCAGTGGTCGCATTATCTACGGTGATATCACCCGAGCCCGACGTCACAGTTACGAGTCCAACAAGATTGTTGGTATCTTGGTCTAACACCACCGCACCATTTGACGTGCTGGTATCGATTGTTGATGTCCCAGCAATATCTAACATGCCACTATCGGCAACACTGGTGGCATTGGTCACAACTAAGCTGCCCATGATGCCTTCAACCATTAATGCACCCGCATTTTCAATCGTAACACTGCCTGATGTGGTAGTGACTAAGCCTAATGCGTTGGTATTGTTATCTAACGTAATGTTGCCCGTACCTGCAGTTATGCTCACGGCACCACCGAGGTTATTTGCATCGTCGTCCAACATCACCGAGCCATTTGACGTGCTCGTATCTATTGTCGTTGTGCCCGTGACCGCCAACGTTGCACTGTCATTTACACTTGTTGCATTGGTGACATTAAAGCTGCCCATCGTGCCCGCAACCGTTAACGCCCCTGCATTTTCAACCGTTACTGCGCCACTTGATGTGCTGGTTAACGCCAAGTCGTTTGTCGCATTGTCTAACGTGATAGCACCTGAGCCACTGCTCACCGTCACCGCACCCGCAAGGTTATTTGTATCTTCATCCAATATCACCGAGCCATTGCTCACTGTCGTGATATCTGTCGTACCCGTTACCGCCAACATCGCACTGTCTGCAACACTGTCCGCTTCTGTCACCATCAAGCTGCCTAAGCTACCTGATAACGTCAAGGCCCCTGCATCTTCTATCGTTAACGCACCCGTTGTGCTCGCAACCACATCCAGGGCCGTTGTATTATTGTCTAACGTCACCGCCCCTGAGCCACTGCTCACCGTCACCGTGCCGCCTAACGCATTCGTATCTTCATCCAATATCACCGAGCCATTAGCGCCGCTCGTATCTATCGTACTCGCCCCTGTTATCGCTAACGCACCGCTGTCCGTTACACTGTCGGCTTCTGTCACAACAAAGCTGCCCATTGACCCTTCAACCGCCAATGCCGCCGCATCTTCTATCGTCACCATGCCACTTGATGTGCTCACCAAGCTCAGTGCCGTTGTGCCATTATCCAGCGTAATATCGCCCGCGCCACTTGATACCGTCACCACACCCGTTAAGGCATTTGTATCGCCATCAAGCACCACACTGCCATCGCCTGTGGTGGTTAATCCTGTCGTACCCGCCACCATTAATGTGCCGCTATCAGTGATACCCGTTGAGCTGCTCACCAATAAGTTATTGCCTACCGACCCTTGCAGGTCAACCATGCCCGCATCTTCTATCGTCACATCATTACCGCTCGTGACCACTAAGGCTAAATCCGTCGCATCATTATCCAGCGTGATGTCACCTGTGCCCGCCGCTATCGTTACCGTGCCACTTAGCGCGTTGCTATCATCATCTAATATTACTGAGCCGTTGGTGGCTGACGTTGCTAACGTCACGTCCCCCGTAGTTATTGTTCCAGAGTCAGTTATGCCACCAGCGCCCGTTATTGTTGAAGAAATCGAATCAGCTGTCGTCACGCCAAAATCAAGTCCTTGACCATTATTAACAGATAAAGCGCCACCTGTGGTTCCAGAAACTGAACCGGAAATAAGATTAATCCCACTCAAATCTGCGTCATTAGTCACCGCTAATTCAACATCACCCGCAGTGATCATGGTACTGCCTGTATTCACAATGCTATCAGCAGCAATTGTTAGTGCGTCACTGCCTAAATCCAATGCATTTTGAGTCGTCAGTGCACCCGCCGTTAAAACGTTAATGCCAGCGTGAGTGGTTGTTGTATTAAGATCGACACCGTCGATTGAAATCGCGCCACCGGTTTCCATTCCAAACGTAATTTCACCCGTTCCGGCTTGTAAAAGATCCAATTCACTCTGGGTCAAGTTTAGATTGCCAGAACCTGCTGTTCCTAGATCTAAGGTCACACTGTCACTATTGCCTTTAACCGTTATGTCACTGTTATTACTGGTCACTGAACCATTTAGTGTAAAGTCTGTTGCGGCTGAAAGCGTAATGTCACCATCACCACCGCTTGTATCTGAGTCCGATGTAATCGCAGCAGCTTCTACTGTGCCACCAGAAAGATCAACACTGCCTGTGGCAGAAATCGCACCACCGACCAAAAGTGCAGAACCAGCTGTTAGATCAAGATCACCGGAAATCGTTATTGCGTCATCACCGGTATCTATATTATTTGCAGAGTTAATCGTGAGTCCGGTAACAGACAAGGTACCTGTGTCACCCACATCATCACCAAATGTCACATTTGAGGTATCTGATGTAATCGTAATATCACCACCATCAGACAACGAATTAAATGTTGAATTGCCTGTTACATTGACATCGATGTCGTTGCCTGCCGAAAGTGCTATTTCACCACCTGTGACACCTATTGATGTTGCGTCTTCTGAAGTAATTGAGCCAGCTGTTGACGTGATGTCTAACGCTGTTGAATTGGTACTCGTTGTGACAATATCGTGCAGATTAATATCATCATCTTCTAAAATGGTTATGTCGCCAGCTCCTGCGTCAACTTCAATATCCGCCGCCGCGGTGACGATATTTACATCGCCAGAAGCCGTTATTGATATTTCATTTGCAGTGAGTTTACCGGTACTCGTCGTTGTACCGCTGGATTCTACGGTTAGGCTATCGGTGGTCGTTGCCGCCGAAATAGAGACGTTCCCGCCTGTAATGTTTAATTCTGCATTACTATTTGTAATTGTTTCTGAAATAGTCACCGCGCCTGTATTTCCGGATTCACCTATATTAATTGTTCGGTCTAAACCAGCGGAGTCGCTAAATAAGTTTGTGACACTAGCGGCGCCTAATTCTAATGTACTGCTAGCATTTAATGAGTTTTCTAAATCAATCGTGCCGTTAGCTGTTTGTGTGTATATGTTTGTCGTTGAAGTATTAATAGCGCTATTAATGGTTAAATTGTCAGACTCAAGCGTCAACGTTGCGTCATCACCTGTAATGGCACCACTTATGGTAATTTCGCCCGCACTGTCGCCTGAAGTTAAAATAAGCGAACCACCGGACTCAATATCAACCAAGTTGTTCACCAATATGTCATCGCCTGCTGCTACATCAACAGTGGCATCACCACTGATGTTTGACGCACCAATGGATATGTCGCCACTATTAACCACATTAACCGAACTAACATCGGTTAGATCCAATACCCCAACCGTTGTATCTAAATCCCCATCAGTACTAGCACCACCATCTAAAACAAGTTTATTGGCCGTTACATCATTACCAGCCACGCCTGTTATTGTTCCACTAGCGTCTAAGGTTAATGTATTGCCAGTTACGTTTATTGTGTCGCCAAATGTAAGATCATTAGCATTAACTGTAAGGCTACCGCCGGTTTTCGTAACATCTAATCCTGTGACATCCACACCTGAAAAATCAAGTACCGAAGCACCTGATGTATTAAGAGATATTGTGCCCGTTTGGTTCAAAGATGATGTTGCCCCTGCTTGTTCTGTGATTTCAATATCGCCATCTGTAGCGACGTCACCAAGGTTTAAGCTACCATCAAGTTCAAAGTATAAATCGCCAACGGTTGCTCCTGTCGTAGTAAGCGTGCCACCTGTAGATTTGATAGAAAGTGCATTACCGCTTGAGCCAACGGTCAAGTCATTTGATGCAATGTCGTTACTGTTTATCGTGATCGTTCCGTTGGATATAAAGTTTTCGTCGCCTGAAAAAGACGTATTTGTCGCAACCTGTGCATCCGTTGTTGCCGTTATTGGCAAGTTTAATTCCACGGAACCTTCTACAATGACTTGCGATGCCGTAATGTCTATATTCGCCCCTTCTAACTGACCGACTTCTAGCACACCTTGTTGCTGATCAACTGTTATGTTGCCACCGGCATCAATAAATAATGGCGCTGATTTAATGGTGTTAATCGATACGTCGCCGCCCGCACTTATCGACACTTCGCCATCTACATCTAATGTACTATTGGCGCCATTCACTGCTCCGTCAGCTGTAATGGTCAAAAAACTTGTCGCTATTTTGTCGCCATCGTCACCACTCGCGCCTATGATAACGTCGTTGCCAGAAACCAATCCTAATTTATAGTTTGCCGGCTCTATGGTGCTGATCGTGCCATTTACGATCAGATCAGCATTATTGTCTGTGCCTAACGTCAATCCAAAATTATCAGCTGCAGAGTCATAACCGCTCAAACTTGAAATGTCTTTTGTTGAAAACAACAAGTTACTCGTACCAGCCCCCGTATTGACAAAGTTATCCCCAACAGTGATGCCATTAGCATTGGCAAAAATTAAAGATTCAATATTGGAAGTGGTCACTGTACCGTCAATTAATGAGGAGTCGGAACCAATGACCCTGTTCAATACGACAGTTCCTGTCATCGTGCCTTGGCTATTGTTAAAATCGATAGACTCGGTATTTGCGAGGCCAAACGTGTCCCAGTTAATAATGGTCTGTCCATTAAGAACGGTCACTGTCGATTTATCCCCCGACACTGTCGCGCCGTTTGTCGTTGAATTAACCGTACTATTCGTTAAATCGACTGTTTCACCGGCAAATGCGTTTGGGATCAATGCAGCTGACACAGCAATGGCAATGGTCGTTTTAACAAGTTTTGTATTTTCAGGGCGGATATTTAAGGCTGACATGGTATGTCCTTCACTCTACTATTACGGATATAGCTAAAAAAATTTCAACTAATGAAAAAATAGATAGAGATCAGAGAATTCGCAAACGTCTAAATTTACTCAGGATTTAACAGCTCACTAAACACATAAAATTAATTTTAAGTAAAATAGAAGACAAACGCGGTTTTACTCGCTTTGAAGCAATTTAAAATAAAATAGGGAATAAATGGTAGAGCAATAAGTTCTATTAATAATGAAGAACTTAACTAAACAGTCTAAAAAACAACCAACCTATTTGCTTAATTCTGACAATGAGATCCAATTTAACCAAACGTTAATTAGGTTTAGACTGCGATTAAAAAAGCAAAAATGCGTCAAACATAATGTAAAACGGTCAAACTGCCCCCTTCATTTACATAACCTTAAGTATTGATCAGGACCAGTTTTGATTATTCCAACGTACTACTCGCATTAGCGTCGACAGAGTTTGCAATTTCAACGGTTGTAAATCGAATAAAAAGCGACGCCCAAATAATGTTAACGACAATAAAAAGTAGCAGGGAAAACAGCGATTTTTCTAAAACAATATTGAATGTTGCTAATACATAGAATGGCAATGCGCTATAGATAATTTGTCTGTCACTAAATTTTCGTTTTATTTTTAGTAACGCAGAGCAATTTTTACAACTAAATAACTTCATATCCGATGATAAAAATAGTCGATTCCAACCTACGTTCTTACTGCATTCAGGGCATTTAGAATTAGTCATAATTATCCTTTTATTGAAATGATTAACACCCAACACTCATAAATGTTAATTTTTCATTAGTTAAAAGCATGTGTTGTGCACGCTCCACGACAATATGTAAGACATTTTATTTTCTAAAACAGAGCGATATTGAGTCGTTTAAAAATACGAATTTGGCAAGATAGTGGACAATTTAGATCGTCCACGACTTGCCAAGAGGACTAATTGCTCGTATAGAATTTACCGCAATCTCAAAAGCTGTCAGTTCATCCCTATCGACTCCCATACTGCAATTGAGCAAGGTCCCATTTTTAAATAAACTAATTTTACTCATATATACATTTTCATTGTCTATATATGAGCACACCACTTCGACGGTCGTTTGGGCGGCTTTAAATTTATTGGCTAATGTCCTTGCTGAATTTCTAATAAGGTCTGCTCGTGAACTGGCATATTGCAAAACAATGACGTTCATATTTCCCCTCCCAAAAGACAATTTTGCCTTTTGGGAGAGAACTCCTTTATTTTTAAATACTTAAGCTGCATGTTTGTCTAAAATATGAATTGCGTTATTTACCAATCTAAAGCTAACTGGCAGATTTAAGTCGACATCAAGATGTAATGCTCTTGCAACATCAGAGGCAGAAATTAATCCCCTTAACGTATTGCCATCATTATCTGTCACTAAGATATGTTGCTCTGTGCAGCTTGCTAAAGTTTGAACGAGGGATCGAATCGATGTTTGTTCTAACGTAGCCCAATCAATCGATTTCAAATGCGCTTTAAAGCGCATAAAGTCGGCGACACGAAGTTCCGATCTAACGTCACCTCGTGCGACCTTTTTACGATTTCTTGATTATTTAAATCATTAAAACTCAATGTTCCAATAAAATTACTGTGCTCATCTAACACGAGTTGTAATTTAACATGAGCTTTTTCATAATGTATTCAGCTTCGACCGCCTTCGTGTTTGAGTCGATTACAAGTGGGCTGTTTAGCTTAAAGTCAGTTGTGATTTCTGTAGCTTTACTATGCATAGAAACGGCTAATGATTGGCAAGGCCATTCTATTTGCGACACGCGATCGCATGATAAAAACGATAATTTATTCATTTCTTTGTACCTAATATAATTAATAATTGTGGGGAATTTTTCCCAAATACAGATTAACTAGCCAAAGAAAGAGGTGGTGCGCGGATTAAATAATCTCGTTGAGTTGGAGGGTTGTGAAAAGTGATGATAGAAGCAGGAGAAGTGCAACATTGTGCTGACAACTCAAAATCAAACTTCGATAAAAAGAACTTGTCTTCAAATTCTTCAGAGCCAAGAGAATCAATATCACATGATAAAGTGGCATTAATTGTTGTCTCTAGTATTTGATATTGATGACCATAGCTGCCGCCTTGCGAACTTGGGAAGTTCGCAATTAATATAAAGGCTAGAAATAAATAACTCGAGATTAATCTCATTTACTTTCCATATCGCTACAAATCAAAATAGATAGGATTTAAACTAAATCCGTAACTACACAATTAACTAATTCTATTAGTGTAGTTGATGTTAAATCTATTAACCAAAATATGAATAAAAAAGCCTACCTCGGCTTCCCAATTGCACAAGCTAGCTCAATGCGTTTTTACTATATAAACGTTTTAAAATTTATTGTAAAGCTTATATGGGAACAATTATCAGCCATTCCAACCCCCACAAACAAATATGTATCCAATGGCGATAATACGTGTTGCTGACTTTACTCCTAGGACAACAGCTAGCTAGTTAAAATATCTCTGTGGCTGACTCATTTTACAAGCTAAGAGAATGACGTTTTTCTTTCTGAAATTATGAGCCAATTTAGGGTGGATTAAGACGTTCCTCTGCACTTGGTTGGAGATCCCTAATATCGCCGTGGCTCTTTTGGGATGACGTTTTTTCCGTTTAATTGTGCTCAACAATGACTTTTTGTTCTGACTACTATGAGCCAATTTAAGGTGGATTATGACGTTCCTCTGCACTTGGTTGGAGGTTCCAAATATCGCTCCGCTCTTTTGGAATTACAGGTTTTTTCTGTTGGTTTGGAATGATTATTTTCACTAAAGCAATACGTTGTTACACCTAAAGTTCAGGCAACATTTACCTTCGTCTAAATCCCCTTAGTAGAGATTTATATCTCGAAGTGAACCGCAGGGACGCCGTTGCAAGGAATGTTTTCACTTCATGGACGAAGGGAATTCGTCAGTACATGGATGTACGTCAGACGAACCATGGACGAAATTACATTCCGTCTTCGACGATAATATAAATCTTAAATAAGGATTCGGGATTTGGCCGAAAGCGGCCTTTTGCCTACTTTTGGGGCTGTTGCAAAAGTATGGTCGACGCAGTCGAAATAGCTGCCTGCAAGGCAAACTATGGACTTCCTCTGCACTTGGTTGGAGATCCCTAATATCGCCGTGGCTCTTTTGGGATGACGTTTTTTCCGTTTAATTGTGCTCAACAATGACTTTTTGTTCTGACTACTATGAGCCAATTTAAGGTGGATTATGACGTTCCTCTGCACTTGGTTGGAGGTTCCAAATATCGCTGTGGCTGACTAATTTTACAAGCTACGGGTATGACGGTTTTTATGTTCCCCGTCATCTCAAAATCGCGAAGCGATATTTGAGATCTCCTTCAAAGTGCAGAGGACGTTTTTTGTAACTAAATAAAGCAATTAAAACCGAATGCCCAACACCTATAGTAACTCTATAACTGTCGAGTAATATTCGACATGCACCTGTGAAACGTCATAACTTGTTTTAAGCTTTAAAAGCTATAACTAATACCTGCAATAGACTTAACGACTGCCGTGTCTGTCGTGCCTTCCAGAATTGCTTTAATGTGCCAATTCAAACCTTTACTTCTATGGGCTAACCCAATTCCGGCACTATAAAAATAATCGTCGCCACCGGCAAATTGATACTGAATTTTGATATCGTCAATCAAGATCCCAGTGCCATAAAGACTAAAACCTGAAGGCGAACCATTCTGGTATGGGATAAATATACTTTTATATTGCACCATAAGGCCATAAGCATCTTTAACTTCTTCAGACGAATAATCATTGCTGTTACTTATGATTTCTCTTTTATTATTATGAAGAAATACCCCGTAACTCACGCCTATGCCCGTGGATTCACTGGTACTAAAACGCCCAAGAAACAACTGCTCTTGCAGGTAATACTTTGAATATGATTCATGTTGTAACTGATAAACGTCTTTAGAATATTCGACATAAAGGTTACTTAACAGATCACTATCGAGAAATGCTAATGGCTTTAAACCAGCGGTAATCTTTTCATTGTAATCTTCGAGTTCCGTAACTCTATTTACATAGTCAGATAGATTACTTGGTTCATTCCCCTGTGGCGCTTCGTACTCAAAATAAAAAGTATTAAACAAGTTCCCCTCGATACCAACGGCATTAATACCTTGGGCGACCTCATTCGTTACTGTATCTGTTAAGGAAAAGTTTTTGTAATATATTTCCACTTCCGAGCTTTGCACAGACCAAGATAACGCTAAGCTAAAACTTGTAACTAGTATTTTTTTCATCAAATTTCCTTTTAGATACACAACCATTACATTCCAAACCACTATTTTATATGTGAAAATTGTTTATTATTAACTATTTTATATTTGTAACAAATTACTTAACTCATTGCTAGATATCAAGTTTAAACATTTCAATGGGGTAAGCATCGCTGAAATTTGTAATTTTCTCTACACTGGATGGAGGTTCTGAATATTGCTTAGGTTTGGCTATTTTTACAGACTTTTGGAATGACGGTTTTTCTCTAAAACAACACATTATACTAATTCCATTAAATATCTGATCTAATACAGGCTGTTTTAGTAACTTTATATGAATAGACGGCAACTTAGAAACAACAAATCAACTTGTAGCCCTGTCAAGAAAAGAACCAAACGCCAGAAAACGAAAGTGTTTATTAGCGGTATAACCATTTTTTGAGACTGAGAACAGAGCCAATATGTAACCCTCCCATATTTAGATCAAATATTAAGAGAGTTTTCCTGATCTAGTCGCTCATATTCTTTGGGCGGTAGATCGTTCAATGATTCATGTGGTCGATCATAATTGTATTCGACCATCCAACTATCTGTTATTTCTCGTACTTCCGTCAAGCTGTTAAACAAATAACAGTCTAAGACTTCATTTCTATAGGTGCGATTAAATCTTTCAATAAACGCGTTTTGAGTCGGCTTTCCTGGCTTTATAAAATCTAATTTGATGCCATGAAATTCGGCCCATAGCTCAAGTTTATGAGAGATAAATTCAGGCCCGTTGTCCTGCCTGAGCCGTTTAGGATAGCCGCGATATTCAGCAACGCGGTCTAACACTCGTATGCTCCTCTCTGCTGGCAGACTTGAATCAATTTCTATGGCGAGTGACTCGCGATTATAATCATCAATGACGTTAAACGTCCGAAACGACTTTCCTGAGTACAGACTGTCGCTCATGAAGTCCATTGACCAGCAATCGTTGGCCTGTGCAGGAACGGTAAGCGGCTCAGGCTCACGCGTGGGTAATCGTCTTTTACCTTTACGCCTTAAGTTCAACTTAAGACCGCAGTAAATACGATAGACTCGCTTGTGGTTCCACCCATGGCCCATATAACGCAGCCGTTTAAATATCTTACGAAACCCATAACGAGTGTGCTTTTGAGCGAGCTTTGAGACAGCCGTGATAATTTCACTATCATCAACCAACTTAGGCTGATAGTAATAAGTGCAACGACTTATTCCTAATGCATTACACGCCAGCACAACGCCAAGACCATGATGAATTACCGCATACTGCGCCAATTCCTTGCGATCCACTGGCTTTACAGCTTTTTTCAATGATGTCCTTCAGTGCCACATTTTGCAAACTCACATCGGCAAACATTTTTTTGAGCTTGGCGTTTTCTTCCTCAAGCTCCTTCATGCGTTTAAGCTCTGACTGCTCCATGCCACCATATTTAGCTTTCCACTTGTAATAAGTGCTTTGGCCTACATTGTGTTTACGGCACAGCTCCGGCACCGTCATCACGCCAGATTCACCTTCTTTTAAAATGGCAAATATTTGGCTTTCAGTAAATCTCGATTTTTTCATGTTGTTCTCCATCTAGGGTTACTTTAAATGGAAAACTCTATTTTTAACATTCTGATTTTATGGGAGGGTTACAAATATAGCTCGACGGTTTAATACTGACAAACATAACATTAATAGATGGGTATCAGACTATTTAGAGTATGGTCTAACAGGTTTAAACGTTAAACCAATTACAGGTCGACTAGCTTATCTGAATAACAAGCAGAGCTTGAAGTAAAAACTTAGTTTTTAATCATGCTTAGGCCTGCACCGGCGACATACTTGTCGCGTCTGATATTCAAGCTCACATAATCACGAGGTTTACGTTCACTAACAGATAGCTAATGTATAGCAGTTACTGCATAGCCTAGATTTAAGCTGTACAAAAGCCAAGTCTAAACTTACAAAACAATTACAAGAAAGGCAGCAAGTTTTAAAAAATTCCGCTTGAAAACGAACCTTCACTCCCGTTTAACGTGATGACGTAGGATATGGATATCTGGTTTCAAGAAGAAGCTCAAATTGGTCAACAAAATCAAAAAAACCGACTTTGGGCAGAAGTACAACCGTTTGATAATGTGACACTAATTAGGCTGTCAACGTATTCCGAAGAGTTGAATCCCACTAAACAAGTTTGGAGTTGGATGCGTCAACATTGATTGTTGAGTCTAGTATTTGTTGAAATGAAGATATAGTGGAGTAATTTTCAAAAGCTTGGAACACATGTATTTCCACTCCTGCGAGTGGTAATACAAATGTGCTGAAGAGATTGGATTGAACTGACTTAATCTTTAATGGAATTGCTACTAAAAAATCAAGGACTTCTAAAAAATGTTAGTTTTGTGGCAATCAATTGCATTCCTTTACTCTGATTGTAGCTGTCTCGTATATATCTAAGAAATGGTTTCTCTATAAATTCTGACATTAATGTTGCCATAATAATACAAAAAATAAAAGATGAGCAAATTGCAAATAATGGTTCCCACTGCATCGCATAGAACTTATTAATTATAACGTAGCCAATATTTTGATGAATAAGATATAAAGAATAAGATATTCCTCCGAAAAATACAAACGGCCTAAAAGTCAAGAATTTCATTCGCCCTGACAGTGCCAAATAAAACACAATATAAAAAACTGCGAATACTAAAAAATGCTTAAATGAATATATAGCTACAGTTGATAACAATGAAAAAAGCAATACTAAAACATTTCTTTTAAAACTGTTAATACCGTTAATAATTTTATAAAAACAGATTCCAGCAGTAAAGAATGGAAGATATTTCAAGATAAATATTGTATAAATTGGCTTAGGTATATCTATAAGAGCAATGGAATGTAGGATTGAAAAGCCAATTAAAACAGAAAATACTAATTCTGCTTTTCCAAGACCGGACTTAAGATAAAATACAAACATCCAAAAATAAAATGTCAACTCCACTGTTAACGTCCAATAAACTCCATCCACATGTGGGACTTTTAAATAGCCATGAAACATTAAAATATTTATTAATGCGTCAATTGAAGATACTTCTCTACCAGTAAGCCCATAAAAAGCTACTATCAAAAAAGTTATTAATATTGCACACCAATACGCCGGATATAATCGAGAAACCCTAGAAACAATAAAATCTAAAGGTTTATTCACTCTATTTAGTGTCCAAAATATAACAAAACCGCTAACCATAAAAAAAGTTCCACACCAAACTTTCCAATATGAGACCAGCCTACATTCACACTTTCATGACCATATAATTCGTTATACCGATAAAAATAATGATAGCAAACTACAGCTAATGCTGCTAATCCTCGGAGAGCATCTAATTCTAACAATCGTTGATTTTTCATATTACCTCATACTGGGAATTATCCGCCTAATAATATCTAATACAAAAATGTCGTACACTCATTATAATGTTTTAAACTAAGCCTGAACGATAACTAACTTAAACTGAAAACGTTATTAAATTGACAAAGATTTGGATATATAAGGTTTTTTGAAGTTGCCCAAAAGTATATTACTACAGCCAAACAGCTGTATACTAAGCGCTTATATTTTGTCTGAGTTTCATCAAAATTGCCAGTTCTGTCGATAATAAATTTTAGTTGTTTAATATTGCGATGACCATTATCACAGAATTCTATTAAAGCATTTGAAAGATTGACATCCAATGCTAGGGCCAACTTAATTACTATAAACAATTAGCGTTCAACTTCTGCATTGTGATAAACATCTTGTACATCTTCGCAATCATTCAGCATATCCATAAATTTATCAAACACAGCAACATCATCGCCTGATACCGTTGTCATTGTTTGAGGTTCCCAAGAGATTTCCTGAGTATCGAAGTCAATGCCTTCAAACGCTTCTTCAAGGGCGACTTTAACTTTATTAAACTCAGTATGCGGCGCAATAACGGTGACTTTACCATCTTCAACTTCGATTTCGTTAGCGTCGGCATCCGCGTTCATTAGCGCTTCGAGTACCACATCTTCGTCGTCACCGTCAAATTGGAAAATCGCAACGTGGTCAAACATATGTGCTGCAGATCCCTGAGCACCTAATTTACTGTTTGTTTTAGTAAAGCTATTTCTAACTTCCATGATAGTTCGGTTGTTGTTATCGGTAAGACAATCCACTATGACCATACAACCACCTGGACCGAAGCCTTCGTATCGAGCCGCTGAATAATCTTCTCCAGCGCCGCCTAGGGCCTTATCTAAGGCATTTTTAATTACGTGCGCAGGTACCTGATCTTTTTTAGCTCGGTCCATTAAGCTACGAAGTGCTAGATTACCGTCTGGGTCAGAACCGCCATTTTTGGCAACGACATATATTTCTTTGCCGTATTTAGAATATATTTTAGTTTTCATAGCAGCCGTTTTGGCCATTGAATCTTTACGGTTTTGGAATGCTCTTCCCATGACTAACTCTTCTTATTTAAATTCTGACTACTGACAACACATCAACATAAGGTGTTATCTAAAAATTGAAAGGTGGCTAAAGTAATCTATTTTGCGACAAATTTAAATCACTACAGCGTAAAAAGCCGAGTTAATTTGATTTTATCAAAGATTTATAACTAAAAATTAGAATTGATTATTGTATGTGAGATTAAGAAGATTGCAGATGAATCCCAATTTTGACAAAACTATTGAAAAAATTGGAGCGAGTAACGAGGCTCGAACTCGTGACCTATACCTTGGCAAGGTATCGCTCTACCAGCTGAGCTATACTCGCAATCCTTTGTATTTCCCAAAAGGGAAATGGTGCCCGGGGACGGACTTGAACCGTCACACTCTATGAGCGAGGGATTTTAAATCCCTTGTGTCTACCGATTCCACCACCCGGGCAATTTGTTGGGCAGTTTTTTATAGTTGGCGGTACCAACTCTCTCTTGTTATCCAAAAGAAGTTTGGAGCGAGTAACGAGGCTCGAACTCGTGACCTATACCTTGGCAAGGTATCGCTCTACCAGCTGAGCTATACTCGCACTCCGTATTACTTGTGCCTTAGTGCCTGTTTTAAAAAATTGGAGCGAGTAACGAGGCTCGAACTCGTGACCTATACCTTGGCAAGGTATCGCTCTACCAGCTGAGCTATACTCGCACTCCGTATGTTTTGCCCATTCCTCTGTAAGTTACCTTACGAAAGAATGGTGCCCGGAGACGGACTTGAACCGTCACACTCTATGAGCGAGGGATTTTAAATCCCTTGTGTCTACCAATTCCACCATCCGGGCGACACTTTTTAAAACCTGAAATCATGGAGGCGGGTCCCGGAGTCGAACCGAGGTCCACGGATTTGCAATCCGCTGCATAGCCACTCTGCCAACCCGCCATTTAGTAAAACATTTGGAGCGAGTAACGAGGTTCGAACTCGTGACCTATACCTTGGCAAGGTATCGCTCTACCAGCTGAGCTATACTCGCATAAAATGCTAAACTTTGACTTCACATTGTCATCGCTGACAACGGAGACGCATTCTACATTCAAACCTTTTTGAGTCAATATCTATTTTAAATAAAAATGACTTTTTCAGTCTGTTTGATGAAATTTTAACTGATATGGCTTGAAATTAAGCTTTTTGCCAGAAATAAATGGCCAAGCAGCCTTAAAGTAAATCACCAATGACCAAATAGTTAGGGCGGTTGCAGAGTATAAAAATGCATACGTTGCAAAATCCAAAAGCGGCCCTAACAACCATCCTTCAAAAACCCAAAATTCATTTGGGTGCCACAATAAGCCGATAACCGCTAACATTTGAGCAGCTGTTTTATACTTGCCCACCATACTCACCGCAACATAATCGCGATTGCCCATTTCAGCCATCCACTCTCGCAGGGCTGATATTGCGATTTCACGACCAATTATTATCGCGGCAGGTACTGTAACCCACATATTTGAGTAGTCATCGACCACAATGACTAACGCCACTGCGACCATAACTTTGTCCGCTACAGGGTCAAAAAACGCACCAAATGGCGTCGACTGATCTAATTTTCTTGCCAAATAACCGTCTAGAGCGTCGGTAATTGCGGCAAACCAAAATACAAATGCCGTAGCAAAGTACTTCCATTCATACTGAACTGCAGGGAGGTAATAAAACACCACCAAGACAGGAATAAGGGTAATTCGAAAAGACGTTATTATATTGGGAATATTCCACATAAAAAATACTACATATTGAATGGTTATTGTCGGCTCTTACGATGATGCCTATTTAATCCTTATCATGCAAGAAGCTATGGATTTCAGTTGCCATTTCTTGGCTGATACCAGAGACTTGACTCAGTTGTTTTTCGGTCGCTGCCATAACGCCCTGCAGGCCACCAAAGTTCTTTAAAATCGCCTGTCGGCGTTTTGCACCAACCCCCGGTATATCTTGCAATACAGAGTGTGTTTTGGCCTTACCGCGTTTTGCACGGTGCCCTGTGATTGCGAACCGATGGGACTCATCCCGAATATGTTGGATAAGATGCAATGCAGATGAGGCCTTTGGCAAATGAACTTCAATTTCACCGCCATTTAAATATAAAGTCTCAAGACCTGGCTTTCTGCCCTCTCCTTTGGCAATGCCCACAATGATAGGAGCTTTTTCCAATTGCCAATCGGCAAAAAAGGCTTCTGCCTTGTTAAGCTGACCTTTACCACCGTCGATAAATAAGATGTCGGGGATATTATCGATTGATGATACTTTGCCAAATCGTTTTTTCATGGCAAATTCCATTGCACCGTAGTCATCACCGCCCTTTACGCCTTTCACATTATAACGTCGGTACTCAGATTTATTAGGACCTTCAGGGCCAAAAACCACACAAGATGCTATAGGATAATCGCCAAATGTGTGACTGATATCAAAACATTCCATTCGATTAATTTGAGTGATTTTTAACAGTTCACACAATTCTTTGTATTTACTGCTAATTGCACGTCCATCGGCTAGTTTACCTGCTAGGTCAATATCGGCATTTTTTGCGCCAATCGATAATATTTAAACTTCTCACCTCGTTGAGGCTTAACTAATTCAACCTTTGCGTCTCGCTCTAAAGCAATCGCTTTTTGCAGTTCTTCAATGTCATCGGCAATTTCAGGGACAACAATGAGTTTCGGAATATTTTGACCGCCCATGCCATTTAAATAAAACTGGCTAATAAAAGACGTGACAATTTCGCTCGGTTCGCTATTAGGTGGCACTTTTGGTGAATAATTTTTGCTACCAAGGACTTTTTGATCTCGAATGTACAAAACGTGAGCCGATGCCAATCCCTTATCGATACTCACCGCAATAACATCGATTTCGTCGATATTACCACTGACATTTTGTTGCTCAGTGACTTTGCGTAGCGCCATTATTTGGTCACGAAAAACGCGGCTTCTTCAAAGTTTAAGTCAACGCTGGCGGCTTCCATCTTACCGATTAATGTATCGATAACTGCCTTAGCTTTTCCCCGTGAGAAATTGTTTAACTAAATCGATTTGGTCACTGTATTGCTGATCGGTGACATAACCTTCAACACATGGGGCAGAACACCGTTTTAGTTGATGTTGTAAACATGGCCGACTTCGAACGTTATAAAAATTATCTTCACATTGTCTCACTGGAAAGACTTTCTGCATGATCCTAAGCGATTGCCAAACCGCACCAGCACTTGGAAACGGGCCATAATAATCGCCTTTGTGGCGTTTGGCGCCACGGTGCATCGCAATGCGGGGATGTTTGTGATCAGTGACTAAAATATATGGATACGACTTATCATCTCTAAGTAAAATATTGTACTTAGGTTGATACTCTTTAATCAGGTTGTTTTCTAAAATCAGTGCTTCGGTTTCAGAGTCGGTAACCGTGAATTCGATGTTATTTATTTGGTTTACTAAGGCGCGGGTTTTTACGCTGTCGACGTCCTTTCGGAAGTAACTGGTAAGGCGGTTTTTTAAATTTTTTGCTTTACCAACATAAATGACCGTTTGATCATTATCGTACATACGGTAAACCCTAGGACGTGAGGTTACCGTATTTAGAAAGGCTTTTGAGTCAAATTCAACCATGGCTTAAAATCAATAGTAGCGGTTAGAGTTTTTCCATGTCGAGCATGCGATGTCGTATCGCCATATGGGTAAGTTCAACGTCGTTGCCGACATTGAGTTTTTCAAACATTCGGTAGCGATAACTATTGACGGTTTTAGAGCTTAAATTAAGTTGTTCGGCAATATCTTGGACTTTTTCGCCTTTGGTGATCATCAACATAATTTGCAATTCACGCTCAGATAGCAATTCAAATGGTTTATCATTTTTTCGCCATTTAACTGGCTCAATGCCATCTGCTGAGCAATTTCTGGGGCAATAAAACGCTGACCAACATGCACAGAACGAATCGCTTGGATCATCTCATCTGGGCGGGTCATCTTGGTTAAAAACCCATGGGCGCCAATTTGCATGACTTTTGATGGAAATGGATCTTCCGTGTGAACGGTTAACATCACCACTTTCACATCGGGGCAATATCGAATAATTTTTTTGGTCGCTTCTAAACCACCAATCCCCGGCATGTTCATGTCCATTAAAACAACGTCTGGTGTATGAGTGCGACAAAATTGAAACGCTTCTTCGCCTGATGAGGCTTCACCAACAACATTTAATCCACGAACATCATTAACTATCCGACTTATACCGGTACGGACTAATTCATGATCGTCAACTAACAATACATTGATCAATGGCAAACCCTCTATCTAAAAAATCGAAAACAAAATTACCACAAAACTAAACTAAGGCAACAATGATAAATCAAACACTGTTCTAAACTTTAGCTTAATTGGACATTTAAACGGCGTCAGGTTGATTTTCTGGCGCCGCTTTTGTAAATGCGTCCAATGTTCTGCAATGGGCGACAACCCGCTGTATCAAAGGATACGGCGACATATCAAAGTTAAACCGTTCTGCATTATAAACCTGAGGTATCAAACATAAATCGGCCCAACTGACATGGTCACCAAAACAAAAATTACCTGCAACTTTATTAATGCTTTTTTCAAATGCAGTAAAGCCAACCTCTAACCAATTAAAATACCACTGCATTTTTTGTTCTTCGCTTTGCGCCAACGGCCCTGTTAGATATTGCAAAACCCGCAAATTGTTAAGCGGATGAATATCACAGGCCAAATCCAACGCTAAGGCTCGGCATTTCATGTTGTCGGCTAAGTTAGCTGGCAACAAGTTTATGTTGGGGTATTTTATCTCTAAATACTCCAATATAGCCAATGATTGATTGAGCGTAAACTCTCCATCCACCAGCGTTGGGACTAACTTATTTGGGTTTAAATCTGCATAATCCTCAGCATGTTGCTGACCGCCATCTTTAATCAAATGTACTGATTTTTGTTCGTATTGCAGGCCTTTTAAATTGAGCGCAATACGTACTCGATAAGCGGCTGATGAACGCCAATACCCAAACAATGTCATAACTTAAACCTTGATACTTTTTTTGTTAATACCGTATTCACGAAGTTTATTAGCAATCGCTGTATGGCTCAATCCAAGTTTTTTGGCTAATTGTCTAGAGCTTGGATATGCCGGATATAACTTACGTAATAAGCTCGCTTCAAATCGTTTTACGGCTTGGTCTAACGATCCTTCAAATTCCTGCTCTAAATAACCAAATTCATTGGTATAACTCGGCAGTTCCAACGCTTCTTTTTCAATAAGATCAGAATCCAACAAGCTTAATGCCCGATAAACCGAATTTTCAAGTTGGCGTGTATTGCCCGGCCAAGGGTAATTTTGTAAATACTCACAACACGACTTGGAAAATGTCGGTGCTTGTTTACCCAGCTCATGGGAAAATCGCTGAACAAAATGTTGCGCCAACGGCAAGATGTCTTGTTTTCGTTCACGCAATGGTGGGATGTGCAAACTTAATACGTTTAAACGATAGTAGAGATCTTCACGGAATGTATGTTCTTGAACCATATTGGCCAAATCTTTTTGAGTGGCACATATTACACGCACGTCCACTTTAACTTCTGTTCTCATCAGCAACACGACGGAAAGTCCCGTCTTGTAAAAAGCGAATTAACTTTGTTTGTAACTCTGCGGACATTTCGCCAACTTCGTCGAGGAAAACCGTTCCACCTTCCGCTTGTTCAAATATGCCACGTTTACCTTCTTCGCCACTACCTGGGTAGGCATTAGCGCCGTAACCAAAAAGTTCAGATTCGGCAACATTGTCTGGCAATGACGCACAACTTAGGGCTAAAAACGACTTTTCATTTCGTTCACTGGCGTCATGACAAGCTCGAGCAATCAGCTCTTTACCTGTACCCGTTTCACCTTGAATAAGTATTGGGGCGTCAAGGTGAGCCATTTTCTTAGCTTCACGAATAACCCGGCGCATACTGGTGCTGTTGGCCAAGATATTGGCAAACGACTCGTTATTGTCGTCTCTAAATGCGTTGATTTGTTGACCTAAGCGACTGTGTGATTTTAAGTTAACCACGGCGCCCGCTAAGCGAACGTTGTTTTCTTCATCTGTGACATTTATCGGCAAAATGTCGGATACAAATTCTTCGTTATTGCCAGTTAACTTTAATGTCTGGCCGACAACTTCTTTGCCTTCTAACCATTTCAAAAAGTTAAACCCTTTAAGCAACCCCTGCACAGGTTGTCCAACAATTTCAGACTCGCTGCGACCTAGGTCAATTAAAGCGGCCTGATTGGCCGTAACCACATTGCCTTTGTTATCTATGGAAATAACGCCATCTGGCAATATTCGCAACAAGGTTACAAGTTCGTTGTGCTCGCGTTCATAAGGCAAAAAGTTTGTGGTTTTAACATCAGTTACCCCATCGACTCGACGGATAGCCGCCATGACTTGCTGAAACGCTTCAAACTCTATTTGTGGAAATGCCACATATAAACATTTAGTCGCTTGATCAAACTCAATACCTTTTAGGTCTATATCGTATTCAACGAGAATGTTTAAAATTTCTTTAGCCAAACCCATACGGTCTTGACACGCAATCTGTAGCCGCATTGTTACTCCAATACTGATAAAACAAAAACGTAATATTTTCGGATTGTAAACGTGAATTGACAACGGAGAAAGAGTTTTATTGCAATTTTGTAAAGAATAAATTCCAAAAAGGTGAACCTAAAGGCTCACCTGACAAATTATGCTGCGCTCTTTGGCGGGAAAGTTGGTGCATACATGCCCAGTTTCATTGCTTCTCGAACCATTTCCATAAGATCCAGTTTTGAAAAATCAAAAAGATCATGAATAGCGTCGATAACAAAATACTTAGGTTGCATGATGTCAATTCGATATGGCGTACGGAATACGTCCAGTATATTCATATCAAATCGCTCAGGTTGCGTTGCGGTTAATGCATAGTCGGTTTCGCTAGGAGACGACAAAATACCACCGCCGTAGATCCGAAGTTCACCGTGTTGTCGCATTAGTCCAAACTCAACAGTGAACCAGTATAACCTCGCCAAAAAGACCCTTTCTTCTTTAGTAGCCTGAAGTCCCAACAATCCATATTTATGGGTAAATTCAGAAAAGTCAGGGTTAGTTAACATTGCACAGTGACCAAATATCTCATGGAAAACATCGGGTTCTTGTAGGTAATCAAAATGTTCACGTCGGCGAATAAATGTCGCAACAGGAAACTTTTTGTCCGCCAACAACTGAAAGAATTTTTCAAAGTTAATCAATGCCGGCACTTCAGCACATTGCCAACCTGTTGTTTCGAGTAAAACTTTACTCACGTCGTTTAATTGCGGAACACGGTCTGTTGGTAACTGTAATTTATCTAAACCGGCAAAAACTCATCACAGGCTTTGCCTTCAATGCACGACATTTGTCGCGCCATTAGTTCTGACCAAATTTGATTTTCTTCGTCTGTCCAATTAATAAAACCGGTTTCGTCCGACTGCTTAGAAACGTAACTTGATTGCTTGCTCATGATTAACTGCACCCTAATACAGTTGCACTTGGTGTTACCATTCGTGCTTCGTTAATTTTGTTTAATGCTTGGTTCAAATCGGCGATTAAGTCGTCTGCGTGCTCTAGCCCAACTGAAATGCGAATAAGGCCATCGCTAATTCCAGCGGCCAAACGCTCCTCTTGGGTATACGGTGAATGTGTCATAGATGCCGGGTGTTGGATTAGAGATTCAGCGTCCCCTAGACTCACGGCTATTGAAAATAATTCGACTGAATTAATAAAATGAGCACCTTCTTCAAGATTTGCATTAAGTTCAAAACCCACAACGCCACCGGCTCCTCGCATTTGTTTACCTAGGTATTGATGCCCAGAATGCGATGGCAATCCCGGATAATAAACTTTTGACACTAATGGATGTTGCTCTAAGAATTCAGCTAACTTCTGACCATTTGTGCAATGACGGTCCATTCTTACTGGCAAGGTTTTCAGACCTCTTAATATTAACCATGCATCGTGTGGGCTAATTGTGCCGCCAATGTCTTTTAGAATTGTTAGTTTAATAGTTTCAATATGCTCAGCGCTGCCAACAATAATTCCCGCAACCACATCACCGTGCCCGTTTAAGTATTTTGTTGCACTGTGGATCACTATGTTGATGCCAAAATCCACCGGGGTTTGAAGCACTGGAGACATAAACGTACTGTCGACAATCGAAATGAGATCGTACTCTAAGCAAAACGCGCCAATTTTAGCCATAGGTCTAACACTTCTAAATTTGGATTGATTGGAGTTTCCGCAAATAACATTTTGGTATTTGGTTTTAATGCGGGCAATAAGTTTGCATCATCGGTCATATCAACAAAGGTAACCTCAATACCAAATTTAGGCAGTTGATGATTAAATAATGCAAATGAACAACCGTAAATGGCTTTTGATACAATTACGTGGTCACCCGCTTGCAGAAAACTCAACACCGCACCTGACACCGCTGCCATACCAGTCGCTGTTGCTGCTGCATCTTCCATTTTTTCCATCGCTGCCATTTTTAATTCAAGCTCGCGCGTGGTTGGATTGCCTAATCTGGTATATATATAGCCTTCTTCTTCACCAGCAAAACGTCTCGCCCCTGCTCCGCGCTTTCAAATACAAAGGTTGAGGTCTGATATAAAGGCGTAGTTAGCGCTCCCTGATGGGCACCTTTCACTTTGCCAGCGTGAATACATAGGGTTTCAATATTATTATTATTCGCTTTGACGCTCATGTTCTGCCTCTAATAAAAACGGCCCAAAACTGGGCAACGCTTTTGTCACATCGATTCAATCGTGATTAAAGTCCGAACTTTGCAAAAAATGAGTAGAGTTAATAATCTAATTTGAAAATAGTTACCTCACCCACTGTAATAATTACGTTACACAACACCTACTATTTATTTTAAATTCAAACACTTACACAAAAAAACACTGCGTCCGGTTAGGTTTTGGCGCTATTTCCATAACAAAAGTCGTTATGCCGAATAACAGGAAAAGTCATGCCGAGTGCAGAGGCCGTTCATAACTCGCTTTTAATTGGCTCATAATTTCAGAACAAAAACGTCATTCCAAAAGAGCGGAGCGATATTTGGAACCTCCAACCAAGTGCAGAGGAAGTTCATAATTCGCTTTTAATTGGCTCAAAAGTCCAGAACAAAAACGTCATTCCAAAAGAGCGGAGCGATATTTGGAACCTCCAACCAAGTGCAGAGGAAGTTCATAATCCAACTTCAATTGGCTCATAGTAACCAGAACAAAAAGTCATTGTTGAGCACAATTAACCAGAAATACCGTCATCCCAAAAGAGCCACGGCGATATTAGGGATCTCCAACCAAGTGCAGAGGAAGTTCATAATTCGCTTTTAATTGCCTCAAAAGTCCAGAACAAAAACGTCATTCCAAAAGAGCGGAGCGATATTTGGAACCTCCAACCAAGTGCAGAGGAAGTTCATAGTTCGCCTTAAATTGGCTCACAGTAACTAGAACAAAAACGTCATTCCAAAAAAGCGGAGCGATATTTGGAACCTCCAACCAAGTGCAGAGGAATGTCATAATTCACTTTTAAATTGGCTCAAAAGTCCAGAACAAAAAACGTCATTCCAAAAGAGCGGAGCGATATTTGGAACCTCCAACCAAGTGCAGAGGAAGTTCATAGTTCGCCTTAAATTGGCTCACAGTAACTAGAACAAAAAACGTCATTCCAAAAAGCGGAGCGATATTTGGAACCTCCAACCAAGTGCAGAGGAAGTTCATAGTTCGCCTTAAATTGGCTCACAGTAACTAGAACAAAAAACGTCATCCCAAAAGAGCCACGGCGATATTAGGGATCTCCAACCAAGTGCAGAGGAATGTCATAATTCACTTTTAAATTGGCTCAAAAGTCCAGAACAAAAAACGTCATCCCAAAAGAGCGGAGCGATATTTGGAACCTCCAACCAAGTGCAGAGGAATGTCATAATTCACTTTTAAATTGGCTCAAAAGTCCAGAACAAAAACGTCATTCCAAAAAAGCGGAGCCATATTTGGAACCTCCAACCAAGTGCAGAGGAATGTCATAATTCACTTTTAAATTGGCTCAAAAGTCCAGAACAAAAACATCATTCCAAAAGAGCGGAGCGATATTTGGAACCTCCAACCAAGTGCAGAGGAAGTTCATAATCCAACTTCAATCAGCTCATAATTCCAGAACAAAAAACGTCATCCCAAAAGAGCCACGGCGATATTAGGGATCTCCAACCAAGTGCAGAGGAAGTTCATAATTCGCTTTTAATTGCCTCAAAAGTCCAGAACAAAAAACGTCATTCCAAAAGAGCGGAGCGATATTTGGAACCTCCAACCAAGTGCAGAGGAATGTCATAATTCACTTTTAAATTGGCTCAAAAGTCCAGAACAAAAAACGTCATCCCAAAAGAGCCACGGCGATATTAGGGATCTCCAACCAAGTGCAGAGGAATGTCATAATTCACTTTTAAATTGGCTCAAAAGTCCAGAACAAAAAACGTCATCCCAAAAAAGCCACGGCGATATTAGGGATCTCCAACCAAGTGCAGAGGAAGTTCATAGTTCGCTTTCAGTTGATGTGACTGAACTTCAGGTACAAAAAAATGGCCCTTAGGCCATTTCTTAAATTGTGAATATTTTGGTTGTTACTACAAACGATTAATTTCTCGTTTCAATGTATATTCATTCGAAGTAACGTAACCTTCCATATTGCGAACTCGGCGTTCGATTCCTTCAAACTGCCTCGCAATGTCTCTAAAAGCTTGTTTTGGTGGTTCTCCTGACTGCCAAACTTTACTTTTAACTTCTACGGCTCGGTCGATATCTTCATTTTCATCAAAACGGTGCCATTGGTCTTGAGCTTGTTTTAAGCCATCCTTGCGTCTTGAAACCGTGCCGTCTTTGTCTAAAATAAACCAACACGCGACATAAGCGATAAAAAAGAACCCGCCTGAGAAGACTAAACCACTAAACCAGACTATTCTGACTAACCATGGTTCCATTCCGGTGTATTCTGCAACACCAGCACAAACGCCGGCTATTTTACCTTTGCTAGGAATACGATTTAGCTGTTTATTTGATTTAGTCATACCCTACTCCTAAGCGTTTTTGTTGCGCCAATCAGGCGCTTCTACGTCTAATATTGACTCTAATGTTTTAACTCGTTCACCCAATATTTCGGCTTTTCGTGCTAACTCATGCAGTTCAACAATTTCGTTCTCATTTAATCCTTACCAACCTGCTTTTTACTTCTGTAATGCATAATTAGCCAAATCGGTGCGACAAAGATCATGAAGATGATAATTGGCGCGATTAAAATTCCGACTACGTCGCTCATAAATTACTCCCCAAAGACTCTATTAGTCTTTCTTCGCTTTTTCATTTTAGCTTTAAGCGCTTCAAGTTCACTGTTCACTTTATCTGACGATTCTAACTCGGCAAACTCGTCTGCTAATGACTTGTTACCTAAATCGTAAGACTCAACTTCAGCTTCCAAATTATCAATTTTACGTTCGTATTGTTCAAATCGAGACAATGCGTCGTTAATTTTGCCACTGTTCAGTTTAGTTTTCACATTCAAACGTGAACTGGCTGTTTTGCCGCGCATCAAGATTGTTTTTTGACGTGCTTTGGCATCTTCAAGTTTAGTTTGCAACTGACCAATTTCATCTTTAAGACGATTAACCTGTTCGTCTAGCGACTCTAAGTCATGGTCTAACATAGCCACGTTTTCTTCACAACGTTGACGTTCAGACAATGCTTGACGAGCAAGGTCTTCGCGGTCTTTAGACAAAGCTAATTCCGCTTTAGACTGCCAATCTGCCGTTTCGGCTTTCAGTCTGTCGATGCGTCTTACCACATCTTTTTGTCGGCTAAAGTGCGTGCTGAAGAAGAGCGAACTTCGACTAACGTGTCTTCCATTTCCTGAATGATCAACCGGACCATTTTTTCCGGATCTTCAGCTTTATCTAAAAGTGAATTAATATTTGCGTTCACAATGTCTGCAAAGCGAGAAAAAATACCCATAATACGTACCTCATTTATAAAGACTTGTTATCAAGTTGGGGTAATACATTCAGATATCCTGCCACTTTTTACAGAAGTTGTAACCCGATGTTTTATAATAATTTTTATTTTCTTTAGGGAAAACTTTAAGTTTTGTTGTTTTTAAAATACACTAACAATTAGTCATTTTAACCAAGTGTTGCATTATGAGCCAATTCAGAAACAAAGATAATCTAATCGGACAAGCCAATAGTTTTTTAGAAGTATTAGAAAAAGTATCGCAACTTGCCCCTTTGAATAAACCTGTTCTTATTATAGGTGAACGGGGAACCGGTAAAGAGTTAATCGCAGCCCGCTTGCATTACCTTTCACAACGTTGGGACCAAAACTACGTTACCCTTAACTGTGCAGCCTTAAATGAGAACCTATTAGAAAGTGAATTGTTTGGTCATGAATCCGGCGCATTTACCGGTGCAGGAAAACGACACGAAGGTCGGTTTGAACGTGCCAACAGCGGTACGTTGTTTTTAGACGAGTTAGCGAACACCTCGGGATTAGTGCAAGAGAAGTTGCTTCGAGTTATAGAATACGGCGAATTTGAACGCGTCGGGGGCACTAAAACAGTAAAAATTGATACACGCTTGGTGTGTGCTACCAATGAAGACTTACCGGCATTAGCTGAGTCGGGTGAGTTTCGCTCTGACTTACTAGACCGTTTAGCGTTTGATGTAATCACCTTGCCTCCACTGCGTGAACGATATGAAGATATTATGGTGCTCGCTGAACATTTTGCCATCTCTATGGTAAAAGAACTGGGTTGGGAGCTATTTAGTGGTTTCTCTCGCCGAGCCAAAGAGTTACTATTAGACTATCATTGGCCTAGTAATGTACGAGAGTTAAAAAACGTGGTTGAACGTAGTGTTTATCGCTCAGCAAATCCCCATGTACCTGTACATGAAATTGTCTTAGACCCATTTGATAGTCCGTATCGTCCTGAAAAACGTATCAAGACACAAGACCGTCAGTCGGCGCCTCAAGTGATTAAAGAAATCGTTAACATATCAGCGAACGATACAGTTGACCAACCCCTGTCGCAACCAAGCCTCAGCACACATTCCCGCTTAATTTCAAAGATGCGAGTCAAGAATTTGAAGTGGATTTAATCACAACCGCCCTTTCTCATTGCCAATACAATCAGAAAAAGACCGCCGAGCAACTTGAAGTCACCTATCATCAATTACGTGGTTATCTTAAAAAATACAATTTATTGGATAAAAATTCCGATGATTAAAGCAGTTTTGGCCCATGTAGTAAAAAGTGGTAATTACAAACGACTGTGGTTGTTATTGTTTTGTAATTTACTAAACGCCTGCGGCCAATACGATGACTCTAAATTAGCAGCTAAAACCTTATTATATTGTAGCGAAGGCTCACCAGAGACTTTTAATCCACAACTTGTAACTTCTGGTACAACAATAGACGCTGTATCCCAGCAAATATACAATCGTTTAGTTAAAATTGATCCCACCAATGGCCGAGTTGTTTCAGACATTGCACGTAAAGTTATCGTTTCTAGCGACGCAATGCGATACCGATTTTACCTACGAAAAGGAGTGGAATTTCACACCACCAATTACTTTACGCCAACACGAACGTTAACCAGTGAAGATGTGTTGTTTACCTTTTCTCGCATATTGCACCAAGACCATCCTTATCACGATGTTGGCGGGGGCCAGTACCCATTTTTTGAAGGCATCGGCCTCAGTGACTTAATTGAACAAATCATCGTGGTAGACGATTTAACTATCGAATTTCGATTAGTTGATCCACAGGCATCCTTCTTAGCGAACATGGCCACGGATTTTGCAGTTATATTGTCGGCTGAGTATGGAGAACAATTGCAAGCAGCTGAAAATAAGGACCAAATTGATACCAAACCAATTGGAACCGGTCCGTTTAAGTTTGTGCAATATGACCGTGACCATCACATTCGCTATCATGCCCACGAAAAATATTGGCAAACCGCCAGCGAATTACAGCAAATCATTTTTGATATCACGCCTAACAACAGTTCACGCTTAGCAAAACTACTAACCGGTGAATGTGATGTTATGGGTTACCCTACGGCGTCTGATGTCGGTTATTTACATAGTAAAAAAGGCATAGATATTGTTGAAACGACGTCTATGAATGTCAGTTACTGGGCTTTTAATACCAATGTACCACCATTTGATAATGCCAATGTGCGCAAAGCGCTAAGCTACATTGTTGACCGAGAAGCTATTATCGACGCCGTTTATTTTGATTTAGCTGAACCCGCAAATAGTTTGGTTCCGCCAACGTCGTGGGCCTATGACAATACAAACTACGTCCGTCCTTTTTCACTTGAGAAAGCCAAAGAGTTGTTAGCTCAAGAAGGCTATGAAGATGGTTTTGAAATGGATATTTGGGCTATGCCTGTTCAACGTGTTTACAATCCAAATGCGGGAAAAATGGCAGAAATTCTTCAGCAAAATTTGGCTAAAATTAACATAACAGCAAACATCATCACCTACGACTGGGGGACCTTTCGTAAGCGATTAGCAAAAGGTGAGCATGATTCGGTATTAATTGGTTGGTTAGCTGACAACTCAGATCCGGACAACTTTTATCGTCCGCTGCTAAGTTGTGCATCGGCTTCTTCTGGCTCAAATCGGAGCGGCTGGTGTAATGATGAATTTGACCGCAATATTATAAGTGCGCTGTCGATAACTGACCACGACACACGAAAGGCCTATTACCAAGCCGCAGAAGCTGTGTTATTCGAACATTCGCCATTGGTTCCAATTGCCCATGCCGTGAGACATAAAGTGCACAGAGATTACATTAAACAGGTTAATATTAACCCTTATGGCGGCATTGATTTTTCAAAAGCCGTTAAGAAGGTGAAATAATGTTTAATTACGTTTATCGCAAAGTTTGGCTACTATTTTTTATTACATTCGCAGTTTTTACGTTTGTATTTTCCCTTAATTATATGTTTCCCGGCGATGTACTAAGTAATATGACCGGCATTGGAGAAATCCCCGCCGAAGAATACACCGAACTAGCTCGTATCTATAAACTCGACCAAAACGTTATTGTTCAATACTTCTATTTCTTAATCCGAATGTTTGACGGTAATTGGGGTCAGTCTTTCACCAATGGCACCAGTATATTTGATCAGGTATTTAACGCCCTACCCGCGACCATTGAACTCGCGACCTTTGCATTAATCTATAGCTTTATCGTTGCAATACCTTTAGGTATTTTAGCGTCGTCAGAGACAAAACCGTGGTTAGATAAATCCATCTTGGCTATGTCGATATTTGGGTTTTCCATGCCTATATTTTGGTTAGCTTTGTTAATGATTTTGGTTTTTTCAATTAATTTAGGCTGGTTTCCCATCTCAGGGCGTCTAAGTTTAGTTTATGACATTCCAACCGTAACCGGGTTTATGATCATCGACATATTGCTGTCTGATGTGAGTTATAAACGCGAAGCCCTAGGTGACGCGGTTAACCACCTAGCAATCCCAACATTTGTTCTTGCTGCTTACCCAACAACCGTCTTGATACGAACAACACGCCAGTCAATGAAAAACGTGATGAACACCAGTTATGTGAAAGCCGCTAGAGCAAAAGGTTTGTCTCATATACAAGTGTTGCGACGACATGGTTTACGAAATGGTTTGTTGCCCGTTATTCAAATGATGGGGCTGCACTTTGGTACTTTGATCACGCTTGCTATGGTCACCGAAGTTATTTTTCCTAGTATGGTGTTGGTTTATGGCTCGTCGATGCAATTCATCAACGTGATTACCCAGCAATACAAGGTGGTATTTTAGCGATGTCAGGGATGGTCTTTGTCGCCACTATCTTATTTGATGTTATTTATATGATTTTTGACCCATTGGCGAGAAGACACGGTTATGGAAAAATTTAGATTTTTTACGAGTCCTAACAACTCGTCGCCAATCCACCAATTATGGCGCTTGTTTAAAAGTAATCACTTTTCTCTCGTTGCAGCTTGGTTATTTTTGTTTTTTATTCTAGTCGCAATATTTGCGCCTATGCTTGCCCCTACTCACCATTTGCACAGCATCCTGAGTCATTGCTCACCCCACCAGCGTGGCACCCAGATGGGACCATAGCGTTTCCGTTTGGAACCGACGCACTAGGCCGAGATATCTTTACTCGGGTATTGTACGGATTAGGGTTTTCATTCGGATTGGCCATAGTTTCTGTTTTTATGGCGCTAACGTTAGGGGTACTCATTGGTGTATTCGCAGGTTTTAGTAAAGGTATTCGCTCTAGTTTTTTAAACCACATTTTGGACATCGCGCTAACAATGCCTTCGTTACTCATTGCCATTGTTATTGTCGCAATATTAGGTCCCGGGATCGCTAATACGTTTTGGGCCGTTGTACTCGCGATGTTACCGCAGTTTATTCATCACATTCGTACTGAAGTCGCAGAGCTCTTAAATAAAGATTTTATTATTGCCTATAAGCTTGATGGCGCCAAACCTTCACATTTATTTTATTACGCTTTGTTACCAAATTTGGTTGAAAACATCATTATATTTTCAACCATGGCGATTTCTTCGGCCATTCTCGACATAGCCGTTTTAGGCTTTATTGGAATTGGCGCACAATCGCCAGAACCAGAACTTGGCACTATGGTGTCGGATAGCTTAGACGTATTTTATTTGAATCCATGGACAGTCATGTTACCGGGTTTATTGCTATTCCTTTGTATTTTATCCACTAACATCGTTGGTGATGGTTTGAGGCATGCGTTAAAAGAACGCCGGCTTCAATAGGGAACCAAATGCGCTTACTTGATATTAGAAATCTTAACATTGAACTAAAGACCAACGACGAAACAATTAAAGCCGTTGAGTCTGCCAATTTCTCCATGAAAATGGGTGAAGTCAGTGGCCTAATTGGTGAATCTGGCTCGGGCAAAAGTTTAATTGCTAAAGCGCTTGTTGGCGTATTAAACAACCGTTGGAATGTCACTGCTGACCGCCTGCATTTTATGGGCGAAGATTTAAACCGAATGACTGAACAAAAGCGACGAAAGATCATTAGCTCCAACATTGCTATTGTCTATCAAGAACCCCGCAGATGTTTAGATCCTACTGCCGATATCTTTTCACAAATGGAAGAGTCACTGCCGGAATATGAGTTTAAAGGCTGGTTTAACGCTAATAAAGTTCATAGGTTAAAACGGTGCATCAACTTGCTTCATAAAGTAGGCATTAAAGATCATAATGCGGTGTTTAATAGCTATCCGCACATGCTATCGGAAGGTGTCTGTCAAAAGATAATGATCGCGATGGCCATTGCCAAAGAACCTAAATTGCTCATTGCAGACGAGCCTACCACCGCGCTGGAAAGCTCAACCTCATTGCAAGTGATTAAGCTGTTAAAAAGCCTTAATCAACTGAAAGACATGGCGATGATTTTTATTACACACAACTTGAGTTCAATCACCAGTTGGGCCGATAGTATTAATGTTATGTACTGTGGCCAATTAATTGAAAGTGGCCCGACAAATAAAGTTTTGTCGTCTCCAAAACATCCCTATACAAAAGCCCTATTTGACAGTGAACCTGATTTTCAGGATCACGAATATAATATTCGCAAAAAATTATATACGCTCAAAGGAACAATTCCTACATTGCAGCATTTACCTATTGGCTGTCGCTTAGGCCCACGTTGTCCCAATGCCCAAAAAGCCTGCGTAACTATGCCAGAACAAGTTAAGTTAAAAGGTCAGTACTTTAGGTGTCACCACCCTTTGATTGGAGACAGCAAATGACGGCTCCGATATTTTCGATTTTGAACATTAGCAAGTGTTACAAAGACAAATCTCACTGGTTGAAAAAGGGTAAAGATAAAACCATAGGGCCGATTAGTTTTCATTTATTCCTGATGAAACATTGGCGATTATTGGTGAAGCGGGTTCTGGTAAAAGCACCATAGCTCGATTATTAGCAGGTGCAGAACAACCAGATACTGGGCAATTATTTCACCATGTAGACGTGATTAAGTGGGATGATTCTAAGTTCTTTTGCCAAAATATTCGGATGATATTTCAGGACGCCCAAAAGTCCCTTAACCCTACGGTTCCTATAGGCAATCAACTTGAACAACCTTTGCTCTTTAATACAACATTAGATAAAGCACAGCGTCGTGAAAAAATATTACAAGCACTTAGAATGGTAGGCTTGTTACCAGAACACGCCGACTATTACCCACACATGTTTTCGGGGGCCAAGCACAGCGGATTGGCATTGCACGCGCGTTAATTTTAGATCCTAAAGTCGTTATTATAGATGAAGCACTCGCACCACTCGATCCATCATTGAGGGCGCAGGTTATAAACTTATTATTAGATTTACAGCAAACTCACAAACTGACCTATGTATTAATATCTCACCAAATCTCTCTGATTAAGTACCTAAGCGATAGAATTATTGTGATGGATGATGGACAGATAATTGAGCAAGGTCACACTGAGGACGTTTTCACAGACCCTCAACATGCAAAAACAAGAAAGCTACTGACGTCGTTAGATATGTAGACGCGGGGCTTGTGCCTTGCAGGCTGTGTCTTTCTTTGCCCTGCGGGCGGCTATTTCGACTGCGTCGACCATACTTTTGCAACAGCCCAAATCAACAGAAAAAACCGTCATCCCAACTACCAGAAAAACGTCATCCTAAAAGAGCCTTAGCGATATTTGGGATCTCCAACCAAGTGCAGAGGAATGTCATAGTTCGCATTGCAGGCTGTGTCTTTCTTTGCCTTGTCGGCAGCTATTTCGACTGCGTCGACCATACTTTTGCAACAGCTCCAAAAGTAGGCAAAAGACCGCTTTCGGCTAAATCCCTAATCCTTATTTAAGATTTATATTATCGTCGAAGACGGAATGTAATTTCGTCCATGGTTCGTCTGACGTACATCCATGTACTGACGAATTCCCTTCTTCCTTGAAGTGAAAACATTCCTTGCAACGGCGTCCCTGCCGTTCACTTCGAGATATAAATCTCAACTAAGGGGATTTAAACGAAGGTAAATGTTGCCTGAACTTTAGGTGTAACAACATATTGCTTTAGTGAAAATAATCATTCCAAATCAACAGAAAAAACCGTTATCCCCGTAGCTTGTAAAGTTAATCAGCCACAGCGATATTAGGGAGCTCCAACCAAGTGCAGAGGAATGTCATAATTTGCTTTCAATTGGCTCATAATTTCAGAAAAAACGTCATCCCAAAAGAGCCACGGCGATATTTGGGATCTCCAACCAAGTGCAGAGGAAGTTCATAATTCGTCTTGCAGGCAGCTATTTCGACTGCGTCGACCATACTTTTTGCAACAGCCCCAAAAGTAGGCAAAAAGACCGCTTTGTGGTAAATCCCTAATCCTTATTTAAGATTTATATTATCGTCGAAAACGGAATGTACGCACATCCCTATGCACATTCCTTGCAACGGCGTCCCTGCCGTTCACTTCGAGATATAAATCTCAACTAAGGGGATTTAAACGAAGGAAAATGTAGCCTGAACTTTCGGTGTGATAAATCTTTGTTTTAAAGAAAAACGTCATCCCAAAAGAGCCAAAGCGATATTAGGGATCTCCAACCCAGTGCAGAGGAAGTTCATAGTTCGCCTTAAATTGGCTCACAGTAACTAGAACAAAAAACGTCATCCCAAAAGAGCCAAGGCGATATTAGGGATCTCCAACCAAGTGCAGAGGAAGTTCATAATTCACTTTTAATTGCCTCAAAAGTCCAGAACAAAAAACGTCATTCCAAAAGAGCGGAGCGATATTTGGAACCTCCTACAGAGTGCTGAGGAAGTTCATAATCCATTTTCAATTGGCTCATAATTTCAGAAAAAAACGTCATCCCAAAAGAGTCTAAGCGATATTAGGGATCTCCAGCCACGTGCAGAGGAAGTTATAAATATCAGCAACTCTGACCCCACTGGTCCTTCTTTTCCAACAGAAACTTACGCGTAGTAACGTTCGACGGCGGTGATCAGTTTTGGTAAGTCTTGTTTTGGTAAAAGATTAATGCCTGCAGCCGCAGCTCGGCCGCCGCCGGTTTCGAATGTGGCGCAAATATCACCGGCCCCTGTTTTGTTATTCAGCGGTGCTCGCAGACTAATGAGATAATGAGCGTCATCTACTACCGTTACCACTATGTGGGCTGTATCAGGGCTTTCATTAGCTAAATGATTCCCGTAAGTTCCGCTAATTCTTCTGCTCCATGCAGCATCTTCTAATAATACGGCCTTAGCCAGTTCTGATTCGTGCAATACGTCTGCAGACAGCGCTTGATTAAAATCAGAATCGAATGCACTTTTTAACGTATGAAAGGCTGAACTTGGATCTTTAATGCAGTCGAACGGTGATGAGTATTGAACAAGTTGCTTGAATAAGTCGGCGGGATGAAACGCTAAATCGTCGGTAGTTGCACCATAACCATTATAATTGACCAAGGTGCCCAATTCTTTTAACTGTTCAACTTGCTCGGCCGAATAGCCTTGCTTTTTACAAAGCTCGGTGGCCACTTTTATTAAGTTGTCACCAAACGCTGCTGCAATTGCCCAGTCATGAAACTGCCCTGCTAGCAAGTTGTCAACTATCAAAGAAGTGCATGTGTTTGCGTCAAGATCGATATGGGCGTTAAGGTTCACCACATTTGGTATTTCGCCAGACCTATGATGGTCACTATACATTACCGATGCACCGGTTTTTAAAACCGCATGTAACGCGTCTGCGTTTTTTTCCATCGAAATATCTAGGATCGTAACGCTAGAATGCTCATTAATAGCCGCAATCGGAATTTGTTTTACAAGAGAAATATCACGTTTAATTCCAGTGATAAGTTCTGCTTGTTTAGGCGCAGCTAAACGCAATTGAACAAGGGAAATAATCCCGTCGGCATCACCATTAAATACATCGAAATTTGTCATATTATTTTTCTTATTTTATTTTTAGCGACTAATCTATTAAACCAAGTTCAACAAGCTTAGCTACAACTTCGTCCGCGCAGGCTTCGATAGATTTATTTGCCGTTTTCAAATGCACTTCTGGTGATTCAGGTATGTCATACGCAGAGTCGATTCCAGTAAAGTTTTTAATTTCACCATTACGTGCTTTTTTATATAAGCCCTTCGGGTCACGTTGTTCACAGATTTCAATTGGTGTATCGATAAACACTTCAACAAACTTATCCGCTGGCAACTGATCTCTAACCATCTTACGGTCAGATGCAAATGGAGAAATAAAAGCAGTGGAAACCAATAAGCCGGAATCAACAAACAATTTGCTAACTTCGCCTATTCGACGAATATTTTCAACACGGTCTTTGTCACTAAACGTTAAATCACCATTAAGGCCATGGCGGACGTTATCACCGTCTAGCACATAGGTATGGCAGCCTCGTTCGAATAATTTTTGATCAACCGCATTGGCCACTGTCGACTTACCGCTACCACTTAACCCCGTATACCAAAGTACAGCAGATTTGTGGCCATTAGCTTCTGAACGTTGTGCCGCCGAAATACTTTGTAAGTGCCATACAACATTAGAGGAAACAGCGGCGTCCGCTTTTAAGTTTGTCATTGTTTTTGTCCTTAATAAATCCGTGTGTGGCACTTGCCTAATAAATTGTTTGATTAGTCGATGCTAAAGACTAAATGAGAGTTATCTTATGTAATGTGCTTAACTCTTTAACTGGCTCATAACCACGAATAAACAAGATTGTACCTAAACAAATTCCTTTTGCACTTAATTGACGCCTGATATTGCGGCTTTAGAAAGAAAATATTGTGCTTAATTATTCTAAAATAAAAAGTCTAAACGGATTAGATTTATAAACTAAATAAAATGAAGTTAATTACTTAGGGCAACTTCATTAAACAGCGCGCGGTTGGAGGTTCTAGATATCACCGTGGCTTGGCTATTTTTACGGACTTGGAATGACGTTATTTCGATATTACCCGTCATCTCAAAATCGCGAAGCGATATTTGAGATCTCCTTCAAAGTACTGAGGATGTTTTGTTGTTCTAGTTACTGTGAGCCAATTTAAGACGAACTATGACATTCCTCTACACTGGGTTGGAGATCCCTAATATCGCCGTGGCTCTTTTGGGATGACGGTTTTTTCTGTTTAATTTGGTGTAACGTTTTTTCTGAAATTATGAGCCTATTAGAAGTGAATTATGAACTTCCTCTGCACTGGGTTGAGATCCCTAATATCGCTTTGGCTCTTTTGGGATGACGTTTTTCTTTAAAACAAAGATTTATCACACCGAAAGTTCAGGCTACATTTTCCTTCGTTTAAATCCCCTTAGTTGAGATTTATATCTCGAAGTGAACGGCAGGGACGCCGTTGCAAGGAATGTGCATAGGGATGTGCGTACATTCCGTCTTCGACGATAATATAAATCTTAAATAAGGATTAGGATTTAGCCGAAAGCGGCCTTTTGCCTACTTTTGGGGCTGTTGCAAAAGTATGGTCGACGCAGTCGAAATAGCCGCCTGCAAGGCAAAGAAAGGCGTAGCCTGCAAAGCAAACTATGAACTTCCTCTGCACTGGGTTGGAGATCCCTAATATCGCTTTGGCTAGACTAATTTTACAAGCTAGGGGATGACGGTTTTTTCTTTAAAATAAAGATTTATCACACCGAAAGTTCAGGCTACATTTTACCTCCATTCAATATTCCTGAAATTAAATCAGTTTTCAAAAGTATGAGACAGGACGTCGAGTAAGGGATGTTTTCATGGACGAAATTACATCCCGTCTTTTAGACAAAACTGAATTTAATGTAAGACAAGAATATTGGCTGGATGCGGCTCTTTTGGTTACTTTTCTAGCTGTTGAGAAAAGTGACTCGCCTTTAGGCGAAACAGCCGCCCGCTGGGCAAAGAAAACTTCAAGCACCGCACCAGTATGGTCGACGCAGTCGAAATAGCTGCCTGCAAGGCAAACTATGGACTTCCTCTGCATTCGGTTGGAGATCCCTAATATCGCCGTGGCTCTTTTGGGATGACGTTTTTATTCTGATTACTATTAGCCAATTTAAGGCGAACTATGAACTCCCTCTGCACTTGGTTGGTGATCCCTAATATCGCCGTGACTGATTAACTTTACAAGCTACGGGGATAACGTTTTTCTGTTTAGTTGGATAACGGTTTTTCCGTTTAGTTGGATAACGCTTTTTCTTTTTAGTTGGATGATGGTTTGTTCAGATTATTTGAGCAAATTGAAAGTGGAAGAAAAACTTCACCACACGAGTTGGTTTAATTTGATAGATGAAAATTTGTCATTTAACTTTAAATTAGAAATGGTACAGTATTGACACGTGAATAATTTTCTTTCGAAGAATTAATTCGACGCAATTATGTTAGGCGCTTTGTAGTGAAGGGTTAGCTTCAGCAGAGCCCCAATGATTGGGTGTTTAACTTTATGTTTCAACTTACCTCACGGAATTGAATACATTTTGTTAGTGACACTACATTCATTAACACATGATTTTAATTAAACATTGAACTAGGACATTTAAGGAACTTCAATGAAAAAAGTAATAAAAGCAATTATCCCAGTAGCAGGTTTAGGTACACGTATGTTGCCTGCGTCTAAAGCGATACCAAAAGAAATGCTCCCTGTTGCAGACAAACCCATTATTCAATATGTTGTGCAGGAAATTATCGCTGCCGGTATTAAGGAAATAGTACTGGTAACCCATTCTTCAAAGAACAGTATCGAAAATCACTTCGATAAAAGTTTTGAGCTTGAGTCTATTTTAGAGAAACGAGTAAAACGTCAGTTACTCGAAGAAGTACAAAAATCTGTCCAAAAGACGTCACAATCATGCACGTACGCCAAGGTGAAGCAAAAGGTTTAGGTCACGCCATCGCCTGTGCTCGTCCACTCGTTGGCAACAACCCATTTGCAGTTGTTTTACCAGACGTAATGATCAATGACTATGATTCAAATTTGAAAAAGACAACTTAGCGGAAATGATTAGGTTGTTTGAAGAAACCAAAGCCAGTCAGGTTATGGTTGATGAAGTGCCAGAACAAGATGTGAGTAAATACGGCATTGCAGATATCGACGGCCAAGCAATAAAATCTGGCGAGTCAAAAACAATGAGCGCTATGGTCGAAAAACCCGACATTGAAGACGCCCCTTCTAACTTAGCGGTTGTTGGCCGTTATGTATTATCAGCTGATATTTGGGATATTTTAGAAAAACCCCTATCGGCGCCGGCGATGAAATTCAGTTGACCGATGCAATTGCAACGTTAATGGATTGGGAAACGGTTAATGCTTACCTGATGAAAGGCAGTTACCACGACTGTGGTGATAAGCTCGGTTACATGCAAGCCTTTGTTGAGTACAGCATGCGTCATAATGTGCTTGGTGAAGATTTTAAAGCTTACTTAAAAACTATTAAGTAACTTCTACAAAGTGAATATTACGTAATTCACAGGCAATAAGTTGATATCAAATAAAAGCCTTACTTTTAATAAGTAAGGCTTTTTTAATTATATATGCTTGATAACACTTAAACGAATAATGGGAAGTTGAGCTTATACCTGATAAAAAGTTCTAAAACTCAACCCCGATATTCAACCAAACTAAATTATCTTTAGCTCCAGTTTCCGAGCTAGGACCGCCAATGTCGGTATTTGTACGTGCCCAGCTAATGTTACTGCGAATTGTATAGTCATCTAGTTTATACCCATATCCAAACCCAAGACTGTATCCTCATAGCCGTATACTCTCTAGCTTGCCTTTGTGCACCGCCATAAAATGACACTGAATGCTTATCATTAATAAGATAAAACATATCCAATATTTTGAAATTGAATAACGCTTCGGTGTCACTATTCACAATATTAGGTGCAAAATTGATTGCTGAACCCACACGCCAATTATCGGCGACTGGACGATAAAGCCCTAACTGCAAGTAAGGGCGGACGTCAAATGTTGTATCGTCTATTCCCTTAACGTTTTTGTTAACCGCCTTAAGGCCAGTTTCAATCACAAAACCATAACCATAACCATAACCATAGTCAGATGTAAGATCTGATTTAGTTGCAACTTCTAGATTGTTATTTGAATACGTGTGTGTATTCATTTCATTCGCTGATGCAACACCAAATTGAGTCAGAAGTAAAAGATTAAAAATAAACTTAGTTTTGAACAAGCTTAAAACATCAACGTACACCCGGGCTACCTTTTTTATTATGACTGCGGCAATTGGCATTTTTGAAAAAGCGTGTTTTTTATAAAAAGTACTTAGTATTGCCATGTAACACCTATTCTCCAACTCGTGTCGTTATAGACGTCTCGTTTAATGCCTAACATCAATTCCAACTGATTAAACCATTGGGGAATTATAGTGACTTGAATATCGTGCAAGTCCACATAGTCATAATTTAACGCCGTTTGATTGGGTGATTTTTTATTGCGATGAAACAAGTATTCAAATCCTATTTGGTACTCTGGCGTTAAAAAATCAATAAGTACTGTTTGGGATAACCCCGAAGCACTTTCAATTCCGTAGGTATAATTAGTTGCCCAGTGCCCGAGGCTGACATTACCGACACTGTACCCTTTTCGATATATATGATGATCGTGCCATGCGCTCTGGAACTCTGAGACTTCATAAGAAAATGACAAAGGAATCTCGTTATATTTTGTATAAGGTAGGGATATACCGGCTGATACTGCTATATTGCCTAAAAGAAAATTAGAATGGCTAGCAGCATCCTCCCCTGCAATTTCTCCGTAAACATTTATGCTTCCGAAACGTTGCTCTATCGTTAAGGATGCCCTTTGATTACCAAACTCACACTCTGTAACATTCCCTGATTCGCAATTTACTAACGCTCCGCTATTATCACTACCAACAACATCTGAAAATGCCCCCCACACTTGTTCTAAACTTATCGGTTGGCCTCGCCCACCAAATTGAAACGTTCTGTTTAATGAAATCGATGTGCCTTTAAAGGGCTGAATACTTAGCTGAGTTGCCAGTACGTATGGCGTCCCTGAGGTAAGCTCCCCTTCTGAGTATATATTATCGTGACGTTCTAAAGACTTCACAAACACGTTGTATTGTAGGTCCCACCAATTTTTAAACGGTATTGGGTTTTTGAGTCCGACTGAAAGTGTGGTTTTTGCATTATTGCTATACAACATTGAACGGGTTTGAAACGGTGATAACCAATCTTGTTTATAGCCCACATCGAGCTGAATGTTGTCATTACCAACAGATAAATACGTTTCGTAAAAGTTTATGTCTTCAAAACTATTATTTGCTATCCCGCCATAAGTAAACGACATCCAATTTGATACCTGATAACTGCCCGTAAACATTGCATGACCATTGCTACTTTCCAACTCGGCGAGTTGATTGGGAATAACCGTGTCAAATTCGGTGCTTTGCGCCTGTCGTAATTGCAATTGGGCAAAACCTACTGGCCGCGTTGTTAACTTAGTCAACGCTTGTTCGACTCTAGCACTCAGCTCAGGGTATTGATTTTTAGCATGTTTTAATACGTCCTTCACATGGGAGACAGCATATGGCCGTTGCATCGATTGCGTATTAGTGACAATAAAAAGAGCATGGATATCTTTATTTAACTGGGTCATTTGCATCGGCACATATTGCGTGGCACCAATACTAGGGAAACTCAAACCGAAACAAAGAAAAAATGCGGAAACCAAATGGTATTTACTACAATTAATTCGGTTCTTACTTTTACTTGGGGAATTGTTGTTTATAAAGTTTAATGAGGCTGAATTAAAGAGCCTAGCAAAATGAGAGAACATTGTTTTTTTAGTAGACAACAAAATAGGTTCCAAATTAAAACTAATTTCAAAAATATAAAAAGTGCAAAAGTGCAAAAAGCGGAGCTACGCTTTTGCTATTTTTGACAACACATTCATTCAATTTAGCTAAAGCACAGTAAAGTAGAAAAATTCCCTCTGACTCTACTTTCAGTTCCTAAAACGGAAATACTATGGGCAATAACAACAGGACAACCGCACTGTAGGTTATAGACACTGGTATGCCAAATCGAACAAAGTCTTTTAACGTGTAATCCCCGCATTATAAACCATTAAATTGGTTTGATAACCATAGGGACTAATAAAACTGCCACTAGCGGCGAATGCCACTGCCATAACAAACGGTAAATAACTTACTTGTAAACCAATGGCTACAGAATATGCGATTGGAAATATTAATGCTGCAGCGGCATTGTTTGTGATTAACTCAGTTAACAGTAACGTTGAAAAATAAACAATGACTAGCGCCAAATAAACATTATTTTGGTCAATACCTTCGGCAACTAACTCTGCAATTAGATCTGAAATCCCGACATTATTCAGTGTTGTTGCCAAGGTTAATGCACTTAATACAATCAACCAAATTTCCAAAGGAAAACGTCTTTTTACTTCGTTAATAGTTAATGCACCACAAGCAAACAAAGCGGCCATATAGAAAATAAAACATTTTAACAAGGCAATATCAAAAAGAACGGATGTAGCGATGGCGCCCGCAAATCCGATGACAACACACTTTTCTTTTACCCCGGACAACATAAATTCGAGTTTTTTACCATTAAGGACAAAGAAGTTTTTACTGATGTTTGAACGCGCCGCAAAATCGTTACCGGTTGCTAAAACCAAAAAATCACCTGACTGAATAACAACATCACCTAGCTTACCTGAGACCTGCTCACCTTCTCGTCTAATTGCGACGACAGCGGCGTCAAATCGCGCTCGGAAACCGGCGGTTTTTAACGTTTTGCCAATAACGGCAGAACCGTAGCCTAATAACAACCTCAGTAAGATTATCATTGATTAGTCCAGACTCATGGGCAAAAGATGTTAAGCCATCAAACTGATTTAAAGTACCGACTTTAGTGACATCGCCTGTAAAAATTAGCTTGTCACCGGCGTAGATCATATTCTGAGGCGTAACAGGGGTTATCAACCGTCCTTTGCGCACTATTTCAATTAAAAAGAGTGAGTCCAAATTACGTAAACCATTCGCGCTAACCGTTTTGCCAATAAGCAAGGAATCCGGCTGGACTTCAACCTCAACAAAATATCTTGATGCTAATTCTTGTTTAACAACCTTTCCTTCCAGCACACCGGTGCGAAGGTAGATAACTAATAAACAAGCTAAAGACGCGGCTATGCCGACTAAAAAGAAATCAAAAAAGGCAAATCCTGTTTGTCCTTGTTCCAATAACATAGAGTTTACAATTAAGTTTGTTGAGGTGCCGATAAGGGTTAATGTTCCCCCAAAATAGCGGCATAGGACACAGGTAAAAGCAGTCGATTAGGTGCTAAATATCGATTGTTTTTAATCGGACTTAACAAAGTTGCAACAACTGCAGTATTATTTAAAAAGGCGGATGACACTAACGTGGTGAATAACGTTCGAAAATACGTTTGAGGTGTAGATTTAAGAAAAAGAATTGCAGACAGTCGACGTAAATAGCTGGTTCTCTCAAGTGCAAAACTGCACATTATCAACAGCATTAACGTTAACAACCCTTGGTTGGTTGCATTGGCAAGTAATTGTTCGGTTGTGACTAGGTCAAATGCAAGGCAGCTTAATGCTGACGAAACAAAAACACGTTCGCTCGATTTTTGAAAGCGGATTAAGCCAACTATCGTCGCAAAAAATATTAACAACACTGTCCATTGTTCAATAGTCACTATATTTAAAAACCTCTAACCATTAGCACTTTTTAATTTGGGCCGTGATAACTTAAAACGGCCGAGCAATTCCGAAACTAGCTTTTGTGTTTAATGAAGTAACATTGTTGTAAAACGTTCCAACTTTTATGCCAACCTTCAATGCGTTTTTACTTTTACTTTTTACTTTTTACTTTTTACTTTTTGAAGCAAAAACAAAAATGGTACTCAAAAGAGTACCATTTCCTTCCTACTAGACGACAGTTTACTTAAACAAATCGCTAATATCTTTTGCTTCCCAATGAGGGAAATGTTTACGTACTAACGCATTTAATTCTACTTCAAAAGCAGACACATTAGTTACCGCTTTGCTTTCAGAAGCTTGCCCTTTCGCAACAATCATCCCAGCACCAATAGTCACATTGGTTAATCTGTCGATAATTATAAATGCACCGGTTCCTTTCACATCTAAATAGTTGTCAAATGCGATTTGGTGATTTAATGATACTTGGCATCGAGCAATTTCGTTCAATTCTAATCGAACGGCTTCGCCGCGTTCCATTGTATTAACGTCAACGGTAAAGTCGATGTTAGAAATAGAACCAGTCGTTTGCTTAGTCGCAAATTTAAAGTCGTATTGTTTATTCGGCACTAACGCTTGTTCAGCCATCCAGATTAAATTAACTTCAACATCGCTGGTGATCTGTGACAAGTTATTAGAATGCACTATGGTATCACCGCGGCTGCAATCAATTTCGTCTTCTAACGTAATTGTCACTGCCATAGGCACAAAAGCCTCGTCAATATTGCCATCAAATGTGACTATTTCTTTTACTTTAGAAGACTTTCCTGATGGTAACACCGTAACTTCATCGCCAACTCGCACGACACCAGATGCTAAGGTTCCACAGAACCCTCTGAAATCAAGATTTGGACGATTAACGTATTGCACAGGCATACGGAAATCTTCAAAGTTAAATGACTCTACAATAGGTGTTGTTTCCAACATTTCCATTAATGTTTTACCGTGATACCAAGAAGATTTCTCAGAACGGTTAACCACGTTATCGCCGTTTAACGCTGATATCGGTGCAAACTGAATATTTTTAATATTTAGTTTTTCGGCCAATTCCATATATTGTTTTTTAATGTCTTCATAAACTTCTTCAGAGAAATCCATTAAGTCCATTTTGTTAATTGCAACGATGACATTAGGCAAGCCTAATAACGATACAATAAAGCTATGACGACGTGTTTGTGTTTGTACACCATAACGCGCATCAATCAAGATAATGGCAAGGTCAGCCGTTGAGGCACCGGTAGCCATATTACGGGTATATTGCTCATGCCCAGGGGTATCTGCAATAATAAACTTACGTTTATCTGTAGAAAAATAGCGATAAGCAACATCAATTGTAATGCCCTGCTCACGCTCTGACTGTAAGCCATCAACCAATAATGCTAAATCAATTTCACCGTCTGTTGTATTAAAACGTTTGGAGTCATTTTGAATTGCAGCGAGTTGGTCTTCAAAGATCATTTTAGAGTCGTGTAGCAAGCGACCAATTAACGTACTCTTACCATCATCCACTGAACCACAGGTAATAAAACGCAATAATTCTTTGTTTTCGTGCTGGTGAAGATACTCTTCTATATTTTGTTCAATTAGATCTGACTGATGTGCCATTAGAAGTAGCCCTCCATCTTTTTCTTTTCCATCGAGCCGGCTGAATCATGATCTATCATTCGACCTTGGCGCTCCGATGTTTTCGTTAACAACATCTCTTGAATTATCTCAGGCAACGTCGCTGCTTCTGATTCAACCGCACCGGTTAAAGGATAACAACCCAAAGTACGGAAGCGAACCATCTTCATTTCCGGAGTTTCTCCTTCTTCAAGTGGCAATCTTTCATCGTCGACCATAATGTCTACGCCATCACGATTTACTACCGGGCGTTCAGCCGCATAATATAGTGGCACAATATCGATGTTTTCTAAGTATATGTACTGCCAGATATCTAATTCTGTCCAGTTTGATAATGGAAATACACGAATGCTCTCCCTTTATCAACTTTTGAATTAAAGACATTCCACAACTCAGGACGTTGCTTTTTAGGATCCCATGCATGATTTTTATCACGGAAAGAATAAATACGTTCTTTGGCTCGGGATTTTTCTTCATCTCGACGCGCGCCGCCAAATGCAGCATCGTATCCGCCAGCATTCAACGCTTGCTTTAATCCTTGGGTTTTCATGATGTCTGTATGTTTAGAGCTACCATGTACAAATGGATTAATATCCATTGCCAATCCTTCAGGATTTTTATGAACGATTAAATCGAAATCATATTTTTCCGCCATTTTATCGCGGAATTCAATCATCTCTTTAAACTTCCAATTTGTGTCAACGTGCAACAAAGGAAATGGTAATTTCGCTGGGAAAAACGCTTTACGAGCAAGATGCAACATAACTGCAGAATCTTTACCTACAGAATAAAGCATGACTGGATTGTCGAATTCAGCCGCAACTTCACGAATAATGTGAATCGACTCGGCTTCAAGCCGTTTAAGGTGGGTCAGGTTATAATTCATTAAATTACACTCAAAAAATACCGCTAAAATTAACTAGCGGTATTTAACACTAATTGAGTTTGTAATGTAACTAACAAATGGTTAGATGATATTGTTAAAACAACTAACAAAAAAGTATAAGTGGCTACAAAACCAAAACTAAACTGTATAAGCAACTACTCAACCATTAGATTACGGTTTTCTTAAGGACTGAAACATTTGTCCTATCAACCGTTTCTTTCGGCTTTTGTTGAGCCCAAACTAAATCACATATACCATCAGTCGGATTAAAGCCGGTAGGTGCATTTAACAGTAGTTTACGAATATGCTCGTGATCTAAATTTTCACATGCGACGTTAAGTTCAGTTAACAAATCACTTAACACATGCCAATCTAACATGACTTCTTTCGCAGTTAGAATACGTTCATGATCTGTTCCATACACATTGTCACCAATTAGAAGTTCTTCATAGAGTTTTTCACCTGGACGAAGACCCGTACATTTTATTTCGATATCGCCATTTGGCTGCTCTTTGTCTTTGACTTGATAGCCACTCAGATGCACCATCTTAACGGCTAAATCATAAATTTTAACCGATTCACCCATATCCAGTACAAAAACATCACCGCCTTTACCCATGGCTCCAGCTTGAATAACTAATTGGCTAGCTTCAGGAATGGTCATAAAATAACGAGTTATATCCATATGGGTTAGCGTTATAGGACCACCTTCTTTTATTTGCTTTCTAAAAAGCGGTACAACTGAACCTGAAGAACCAAGAACATTGCCAAAGCGCACCATACTAAAGCGGGTAACTGATTGGTGGCTTGCTAACGCTTGCAATACAAGTTCTGCCATCCGTTTTGTGGTCCCCATTACATTTGTCGGGCGAACCGCTTTGTCAGTTGAAATAAGTACAAACGAATCGACACTCGAGTTTATCGCAGCCTGTGCGGTGTTTAACGTGCCATAAATATTGTTTTGTACGCCCTCAATTACATTATGCTCAACCAAAGGAACATGTTTGTATGCTGCAGCGTGATAAATGGTATTAACTTTAAACGAAGTCATAACAGACTCCAATAAAGCCTGTTTTTGTACGGACCCCATAATTGGGATAATTTCTAACCCTTCCGGCTTTTTACCATTGAGTTCTTTTTCAATTGCGTAGAGAGAGTATTCAGAAATTTCAAATAACACTAATTTTTTAGGGCCTTGATTCACAATTTGGCGACAAAGCTCCGAGCCAATCGAACCGCCAGCTCCCGTCACCATAACAACTTTGTCTCGTATGTTAGCAGACATAAGCTCTTCCCTTGGAGAGACAGGATCTCGTCCAAGTAGATCTTCAATTGCGACTTCATTTACCTTGGTCATAACTTGCATGCCCTTCAACTATGTCGGCCATACCTGTAGCATAGTCATCACTCGAACCGGCAAATATTCCAGCTTAGACAAAACTTCTTTGCGTCGAGCGCGGGACGTACTTGGCAGAGCTAATAAAACATTACTGATAACTTTTTTATTGATTAACCTAGGTAAGGCTGAAGGAGGGTAAACCCGAATCCCCTGTATTGTATGATTTTGCTTGGTAACGTCATCGTCGATGAAAGCAGAAACATAATACTCTGGGCCTTGGTTTAAAGCTGTTGCTAACTGCATACCAGCGGAACCAGCGCCATATACGACCACAGCGTCTTTTTATATATATTATGCACACCGATTAGTGAACGAATAACTAATCGTGAACCTCCGATACCTAATAGCGCCAATGCAAAAAATATAAATGGAACTGAACGAGGAATTTGAATATGAAAGAAAAACGCTACCGCAACAAGCGTAGAAAATGACAAAATACAGCCAAATAGCACTGCCCACATAGCCTGTATATTAATATATCTCAATACAGCTCGATAAAGCCCAAGCTTCATAAATCCATACAAAGTAACAGGCAATAAAATTGCAAATACGAACCAAACTTCTAAGTTTAGTAATGGTTCAATGCTTTCAAATCTCGCTATAAATGCTAAACAAAACGCTGATAATAAAAATATTGTATCAACAAATATACTGACTATTCTTTTTTGATTTCGTGACAATCCTAAAAAATAACTGAGCATTTTAAATTCCTTGGAACAGCATGGTGCTTAAAAAATTCGATCGTAGTATATAACCTAAATAGTTAAATCCAAAATAATACTATTAAACTTCAATATATACTATTATGATAACTTTAATTTACAGGTTTATAATTGTAAATGGAAAGAAATTTACCGCTATAACTATAACTATAACTATAACTATAACTATAACTATAACTATAACTATAACTATAACTATAACTATAACTATAACTATAACTATAACTATAACTATAACTATATTGGAGCTGAAATAAATTTAAAAACCTAAAAAATTTTAACATTTATTCAGAGTAAACTTAAAAAAGGGAGACATGTTGTTATTAAAATGTCCCCAATAATAAGAGTAGATATGCCAATTTATTTATCTAAAAATGCTCTACACCAATGCTCTACTGCCATAAGTGCCCTTATTTCGCGAGTGTTATTTTCTGAACCGTTACAGTGATTAGCCAAAATCGAATCAACTACATCATAATTAAAAAGCCCACGTTCGATAGCTCTCTTACTTAACAGTAATTCTTCACATTCGTGACGAAGCGTACTCTTAAACCAGTCACCTACTGGTACAGTGAACATCTGTTTCTTACGGTACGCTAAGTTTTCTCCGATTAAATCAGAAACTGCTTTTTTATATATATATTTGGTTTCATTTTCTTTAAGTTTAAGACTGCCCGGCATTGAAAAAGCAAGTTCTATCATTCGATAATCTAAAAATGGAGCTCTATTTTCAATGGAAACAGCCATCCCCATCCTATCAGGTTTAACCAAGTTATTGCCGGATAACAGCAACTGTGTATCAAGATAGAGTGCTTTGTTTATACGGTCCATATGAGGGACTTCTCGCAATACATTTCTAACTTTTAACAGGTAAGAGTTAGATGATGTCAAACTATCTTTAACACTTTCACTCAACAAGTTTCCTAAGGATTTTTGACTAAATAGAGAAATATTCTCTGCGTAAGCTTCTTCAAATGACTCATCATCGCATTCGAATACTGTACGGTCGCTAAAAAATGACTTGTACTTATCATAACCTGCAAATAATTCATCAGCACCATCTCCTGTCAAAACCATCTTCACATCTTCCGATGCCAATTTTGCAACTCTATAAGTTGGCAAAAATGAAACATCACCATGCGGTTGATCACAATGATAAGTTGCCATTGGCCAATGTTTTAACAAGTTGGCTTCTACGATTTCAGTTTTATGCTTCGTTTTAAACCTATTCGCGGCTTCCTGCGCAAAAGGAGACTCATCATAAAGAGGGTCGTCAAAACCAATACAATATGTATTTACTGGTTGCACCAAATGCTTTGCCATAAAACCTACAACACTACTTGAGTCAACTCCACCCGATAAAAACGCTCCGAAAGGAACATCTGCTCGAAGTCGAATTCTTACTGCGTCATCCAAAATTTGATTGAATTCAGAAATCCAGTCGGCTTCACTTTTATCTTCTATTTCTTTTATTTCTGAGAGATCCCACCACTTTACTTCCTCTACACCACTCTGTGTCACTTTTAGTAAATGCCCAGGCTTCAACTGCTTAACATTCTTAAACATTGTGTCAGGCATGGGTACATAGTTAAAAGACAAAAAAGATACTAAAGAATCACAATCCAGCTCAGCATTCATTTTTGTTAGAATAGATTTTATTTCAGAACCAAAATATGTTGTATTATTATCTACACCAAAATAAAGTGGTTTTTCTCCCACTCTATCCCTCACTATAAACATAGTTTTTAATTTATCATCCCAAATTGCAATAGCGAACATACCGTTAAGTTTACTAATTGCCTCGATGCCATTGCACTCATATAAACGAAGTATAACTTCAGTATCACAATGCGTTTTACACGGAAAACCTAGATCTTCCAGTTCGGATGCCAGTTCTACATGGTTAAATATTTCACCATTTTGCACCACAACAATACTTCCATCATCAGAAAAAAATGGCTGATCACCATTCTCAATATCTAGTATAGCTAACCTTTGGTTCCCTAAACCAACGCCTTCCTCTGTATTGTTATAGATTCCTTGACCATCTGGACCTCTATACTGAATAACATCACCCATTTTTTTAGCTCAGAGTCCGTTAAACTTACTCCATCTTTATCATAATAACCGAAAATTCCGCACATTTACTTAAGCTGCCTTATAGAAATTAATAACTTGAACCTTTCACTACATGTAAAATTGTTTTTAAAATAATGTAAAAATACATACAAAATGAATATTTCTTAACATAAAAAATATCCATATTAATCCTCATGTCATGTCCAAATTTAGAATGTTTTATACTTAACTGTGCAAGGCCTGTTATTCCAGGTCGTACTTTGTTTCTTAACTGCCATTGTCTTTTTGAATAATCCACTTCTTGTACTGGTGTATCTGGTCGTGGTCCTACTAAACTCATATCACCTACAAAAACATTCCAAAATTGAGGAAGTTCATCTATATAATACTTCCTTATAAACTTACCAACTTTAGTTATTCTCGAATCATTTGTCTTCGTGCTCTGATATTCTTTTCTAGCCTCTTCGATAGACTTACCTTTATCTACAGAACCAGAGTTATTAATACTTGAATGATACATACTCCGAAACTTTAGGATTTTAAAATGTTTTTCGCGTTTCCCTACACGTATCTGCCTAAAAAATATAGGTCCTTTCGACTCTACTTTAATAAATATTGATACCAACAAAATTATTGGACTAAATAACAATAAACCAAAAAAGAAAAAATAATGTCTGCTAATCTTATGAGCATTTTCTGCTTATCCCTTACCTATATATATGGCGAACTAAATTTTTGAAGTTGATAGTCACTAAAGAGTTCTTTTATTAACTCATTATTTTTGATCAAGGGAATCGAAGCATTTTCGATAATTTGTTTTATACTTGACCCCCTTTTAATACATTGTCAATGTAAGGGCATTGGTCCATAGAGCTATACACAAATTGAGAAAGCGACATATTAGACTCTTCGTATCTATCAAGATAAACATTATAAAATTCACGAATTAATTCAAGCTTAGATAAACGGCTCTCGACTATTTGCCTATTTTTATCATTCTCTGTAAATCGCTTTCTCAATGGATCATTAAATGAAACACCTTTGTTAGGTAAATACTTCCCTGAAAGCAGACCACTTGACAGAACAGACCTAGCTTGAACTAAAACACCACTCCTCTTGATTTCTCTAATCAACTGTAAATTACTATGCATGTCTAAAAAATTCGTTGCAATTTGAACTACATCTAAGTCTAAATGTCTATTATATATCTCAAAAACAGAGGATGAATTTGTGCAAATACCAATACGCATATTACCTTTGAAAGGTTTCAAATATTCAAAAATCTTATGTCTCTTTCGATCAGATGAGCACTAAGGTCTATGTAGTAATAACGCTGCTGGCAATTTACCTTTAAAAATTTCATGTTCAATTTCGAACTCGTTTATCAGAGAGTTAACGCTGATATCATCTTGTAGGTTTGCACCAATTTTATTAATTATTCGTATACTACTTTCATTATTTAATCTTGTAGCCAAACGTTTATTAATAGAAAAACCTTCTCCGTATACAGAAGCCGTGTCTAAGGCATCGTAACGATCCAGAGTAGCTTCAATAACTTTATCAATAACTTTAAGATCTAGCTCACCATATTTACCTGAAATCCCAAGGAGGCCAATACTATTGCCAAATATATCCACTGACTACACTCGTACCAAGCGCATTTCTAAAGAAAACCGTGTTTCCAATGAACTATTGGATCCACCACCGTGCACCATCAATGGCGAGAAATACATTACATCCCCTAGTAATACATCTGGTCTATGTGGTTTTATTTCAAACTTACATTCTTTAATATCTGGAACTGAATATGCAACCCCATTCTTAATATATTTTTTCCCTTTTGCGGACTCTTCAAATGTAAATGTAGGTACGACATCCTCATCCGACCATTTGTGAGAAAAAGGTACCACACATAAAGAAGAGTCGTAATAACTTCCACATAAAGGAACATAAACGTTTAACAAAGGTGTAAAATATGGAAACCAGTGATCACGATGGAATGGATTGTTATCCCCACAGTTAGGGCGCACAACTCGAAACTCTATCTTGTTTTTATATACGCCAAAATTAAAACCTGTTTCTTTCCCTGCAATTTCGCAAACTATTTTCACATATGGGTGGGACAAAAACTCATCTGGTAATTTTCTACCAACAAATTTTATAAAATCATGATGTGAAATATTATTTTCATTCAAAAACTTATGATAAGTATCTATTGTGAACATACTTAAATCAGCGATATCAGCAAACTCTTTTAAAGATGCAGCTAGATGCTCAGTAAACATCTTCTGAAAGGACTCAAACTCACTTCGCGCTTCCAACCTGCTAACCAAAAACCATATCGGTTTAGTAAGTGACTTGAATCTAAATCATCATGTAGCGGTACAAAGTTTTCCATTATATTTTCCTGTAACTCTAATGTTTTCATATTATATCTTTTCAAACGTATAAACCATTGATCTAAATTAGTTATTTCGTTCCAACATGGAGGCGACTACAACTCGTACTGATTCATTAAGCTTGTCTTGGTTTTCTAATAAAACTTGATTTTCAGAAGTTCGAAAATAGCGTACATATTTATCCATTTCATTTAGCTCGAAATCTAAATCGAGTTTGCTTTTTAATTCTTCTAAAGTTTGACTCTTTTCGTGGAAGGCTCGTGCCAAAATAACTCCTGTCGAACCAAGTCGAATATGCTCGCCTATAACTACACTGCCTTTCACCAAACCTTCATTGGCTTTTGAAACACCGCCAATTCCGAAAGGTTTTCTCAATTTTCTAACTGCTCTTTCTACTACACCATTAGTAAATAATTCAAACATAAACCTTAAATTCATCTCAATATGCAAATCGTTTAACCCTAGATGCAATTCGTCAACACTATTTAGCGCTTCGATCTCACTAATCTTTTCCAAACTAGCTACAGTTTCAATTAAGGGCATAAACCTAACTCTTCCGGCTATTAACTCACCTACTTTCGCGACCTCAATGACATTTCGAATCATCGGTAACATAATAATTGACGCCCCATTTTTAATAGCCTGCTCAATTTCCCATGAAGTTTCACTATTAAACGGATTAATCCTAACTAATACTTCGCTTCTAGATAAAACAGAACTTACGGCTTTGATATCTTCAAACGAATGACGACTAATTACAGTATCTAAATGTCCTTGCCTTTCAACTTTCCCTAAAATTTCCAAATCAATAAAAATCCGATCAACCCCGCATCGTTCGGCGTATAACGCAATGTCAGGTTTATTTGTCAATAATATGTATTTAAACATTATGTTATTAAACCTTATAACCTTGACTGATTCGATCGCAAACTTTTTCTATTGTAAATTTTTGTAAAACTGAATCATATCCACACTTACCCATTTCATCTCTTAACGTTTTACTTTTTATTAATTTTGAAAGTGCTTCTTGCAACTCTAAGACATTGCTAGGTTCAACAATAAATCCAGCGTTACCTGAGGCTGATAATTCAGGCAACCCGCTTATATTAGTTCCCACCCATGGTTTTCCTAAAGCAAGTGCTTCTACTATTGAGTTTGGAAACAACTCACCTTTTGTAGAAGGCTGACAATAAATATCAAAAGCCATATGGTATGCTTCTGATTCCATTACTCTTCCTGCGAAGATTACATTATTTTCTAGCCTATACTTTTTTACTAACTCTTCACATTCAATTTTACTTCGCCCATCTCCGACAAACATAACCTTCACATTTTCGATACCACTTTGAATTAGTGCATATAATGATTCAATTAGTACTTCTTGCCCTTTCCAGCCGGAAAAAGCCCCTACATGTCCAATTAATATTTCATTTGCCTTAACGCCATAGGCTTCGCGTTTTTCGTTATAACTTAATTTATCTTTATCAAACCTTTTTAAGTCAGCACCATTGTATGTAACGATTATTTGTTTTTCTCTTGCGCCTAACTTAATGAGGGTATCTTTTGCGTACTCACAAACTGCTAATAAAGTAGCTGGATAAAACCGATATAGTATATTTCTATACTGGTGAGAATTACGAGTTTCTACGCCTCGTACACTCCTTACAATCTTAATTTCACGGCCTATAAAACGACTCGCAAAAAAGCAATAAAGCTGCAAGCAGCATTGTGTGAATGAACGACATCTATGTTTTCTTGTTTTAATATTTTTCTTATCTTTTTTGTTGCAATTAATACACTAATTATATCCCGCTTTTTTATACTCAATTCAGGTACTTCAAAAAATGTAAATCCGTCTTTTATAATGTACTTTTCCATTATTCCTTTTGCACCTGCGAAATAGGAGTGATGACCGCGTTTTAGAAACTCTTTTGCGATTTTAAGTGGTTGTGTACCTGGACCGTTGTCTAAATACTCACTTCTCAAATGTAAAATATTCATTTTAACCTTAATAACTAACTTTTTAATTTTTCTTTACCATTTGACTTAGGTAAAAATTGTTTTTGTTTTTGTTTTTGTTTTTGTTTTTGTTTTTGTTTTTGTTTTTGTTTTTGCAATTGAAAATATCAATGCAAACGTTAATAATACTGCTGAAGCACGATAAAATGAAAAAAGATGCACCCTACGAATGAAAATACAATCAAGTTAAATGTTGCTATAATCAATATTATCGCCTCTCTGGGGGCAACTTTGTATAACCTTAGAGACTTTATTATTAAAAATATATAAAATGAACAAAGGCCTATTATTCCAGTCCAGCCAAACTCCAATGCAAATCTAAGATAGGAAGAATGTGGGTGCGGGTAAACACCATATATCACGCCAGCTCGTTTCATATCAGCCATAGCTAATCCCAAGTTACCTAAACCATAACTCTGAGTATCACTAAATAAATATTCTATAGTAAAAAGATACATAGACATTCTTTCAATATTAGAATGATTTCTTTCTAGGTCAGTTGTCGATTGAAACAATTCCTGAAACCCTGAAAGGGAGGAAAGAAATAACACAGCCAAACAGCATGATATTAGAAAAAACCAAATTACTCTCATTAACTTAAAGTTAGAAAGTGAAGCAATTAAGAATGAAAATAATGAAATAAAAACCATCCCAAGTGAAGCTCGTGATTCATAATAATATAATCCAACCACTACTAAAAAATGTAAATCAACATAAAGGTAGTGATTTTTTTGAAATAAAGGAAACCACAAATACAGCCAACCAATACAATTAAAAACGAATCTTCATTTTGTCCGTTTATATTAAAATAGGGAATATCCATAAAAACTGATAATAATTTAATACAACAAAGGAACGCTGTGGATATAACAAGACTCTTAGCTTTTTCCTCTGCATTTATTACGTAGTTTCCGTCTGCCAAAATAATAAAAAAACAGCGAATAATATCAAAGAAAATTGAGTAAATTGAATTACAGTTCTGAAATCAATACTTTTATTTAAATAACTTGAAAATATTAGCATCAATATCAGTAAAAATAAGCACAACGTTCGAACATTTAGTAGAAGTTTTAATTCTTGTTTTTGTAGGTATTGGGTAAATAATGAAAAGTACATAATCATCCCCGACACATAAGGGTTCGAAGTTAGCGAAAACCTTAAAGTATAACTTTTAGTGAATAAAAGGTCAGCTATAAATGCTACTAACATAAAAATAGAAAGAGGTATTGATATATACTCTAGCACGAAACCCCCAATAGGTAATGTTGATATTTAACTAGGAGAAAGCTCATTGCCGATTTGAATAACAGTTACTGTTGCTAAATAAATAACGGTACATATTATTTGCCAACCCTTTTAAACTGAATAGTTGAAAAACCTAAATATTTGTTAACAAGAAACCAAGCACCGACATGCTGGATTGCGACGCCCGTTGCAATCCCAAGAACTATTAAAATAGTATTAAAATCAAAAACAAATCCACAAGCAACTACGCTTAGAAAAAACATCATATTTAAGATCTGCATATGATTAAATTCCTTTTCGTAACCCGTCATCATTAATACACTTCCTACTGGACCAACTAAAACCTTAACAAACTGTCCAGCAGTTAATATTTGTAAAAGGTAGCGGCAGCAAGGTAGTTTGTACCAAAAAACCTAATAAAAATTCAGGAAAAACAATAAGAACAATAAATAAAGGGCTTGCTAAAGCAAACATTAAATAAGTTCCTTTTAGTGCGAATTCTTCAATTTTTTTAATATCTCCAGAACCTTTTAGCCTTGAGAAATGTGGTGAAAGCACCATATTGCATGCTACAAGCACGAAACTAGTTAAACCAGCAATTCTTATGGCGATTGATATAAATGCAACATCTTTTGAACTAAATAAAGCAGCGCTAAGAAGGATAGGACCTTGTGTAAGAATAATACCAATAATCATAATAAAAAAGAAGCCATAAAAATCCACTTCATTACTTAAAATCCACTTAGGTTTAGGCATAACTAATTTCGTGAAAACTATGGTTTTCCAAAAGAAAAAACCTATTGGAAGTGTAATAAACAAACTCAACAAATAACTGTAAATAGCCTCTTGTAAATCATCTACAAAAAGCAGACAACTTAGTCCAAAAAGTAAAGGTTGGATAACAGAATGTACGGCAAGCCCAAGGACTGGTTTACTTACAGCCTGAAATGCAGACATCAAAATGGCCAATAACCCAACAAATGGAAAAGCTAAACTTAAAATTCGAATCGATTGGTGCTCAAATGATTCATCAAATAGAAGGAGTGCTATTTGAAAACTACTCAAATATATAACTAATGAAAATAACGTCCCCAAAATCAAAACTACATATACTGTTTGAAAAAACGTGCTGTTTAAACCAATAGCGTTTTCATTTGCTTTTTCTAAAGATAAAACTTTTAGTAACCAATTACCTAAACCTAACGTCGCTAGTTGACCAAAAAACAACGCTAAACTTAACAATGTAAATAGTTCTCCCGCATTGTCAGGTGCTAGCGTCCTAGCTACACAGACATTCAATAAAAACCCAGAAAACGCCCCAAAAACTCTAATTATCATAGTGTATAAACTTTGGGATAAAACTTGGAAAAAGTCATTTTCTACAGATTTTTTAAATAATTTGCTTTTACCAAGCATTATACTTCCTAATATTTTGACAGGTGACAGTTTTTTAACGGTTAAATAAGAGCACATGGCGACCTATAATTTAATCCTTAGAACCCAAGAGACAAAGAAGGTAAAGAAGACAAGCAGAATTATATTTCTAAAAGCTAATCTGACATCATTTCAGCATAATTAATTAGTACATATTCTTTACTACTAAATGATCAATACACTGCTTTAAATTATCAATCGAATAATTGTTGTATAGAACTTTATTACTTATTGAGCTTTTGTCTAATTCTAACTTTATTGCATATTCAAGCTCACTGGGGTCATTAACACCTGTACTAATTCCCAATTCTTTATAAGACCCCGCCGCTTTGTATACAGTATCTTCAATTGAAACAAGACCATTTCCAAGTAGTTTACCTTCGATTCCGACGGTACTAATTGCAGTCACCACAACATGAGAGCCTAATAACAACGTATGGAGGTCTTCATCTTTGCCAGATACTCGGATATTGGTATAGTCATCATAACAAGCTTTTTGATTAGGATGGGGACGAAAAACAACATCCCAATCTAATTCTGCAGCTAAACGGTCAAGTTCTTCTCGAATAGCAGGCCCTAACAACGGATCTCCAAAAGATCCTGAAACCTTGCATTTTCAGACGGAAGATCGCAATCAGCCAAAACAATCGTCTTTCTTGGGTTTTTCACTATATTAGTTGAAAGTTCCTTAAGCCTATCGAAGACTGGAGTTCCAGTTACTATGACTCTCTCTTCCGGGTAGTTGGTTTCTTTAACAATACTATTTCGAACTTCATCACTTAAAACACATATTAAGTCACTTAAATCATTTTGCGCCACAAACTTTGCGCCACTCTCGATCCAAACATTATCATTAATACAAATACTTGGTATATTATTTGACTTAGCATATTGTAATGTTGCTAATTCTGCTCTTGGTGAATTAGTAGTAATAACAAGGTCTGGTGAAAACTTTTCTATTATATAACCAACCGTTTTATACGGGAGAAAAACGGAACGACCATTCTTATTAAGAGTATCCATCGCAGTTTTAAAAGTGCCGGTGCTTTCAACAAGCTCAGAGAAAGATAACCCCATATAAGCAACAGCTTCTTTTTTCGGCATGAGGGAATTTTTATGGTCTTTCGTTAAAAGCTCCCCATAGCCAAGAATCTCATCTGTTAACAACTCTTCAAAAGTTGAAAAGTTCACATATGGTACGCCTTTTGTTTCCAAGTATTTACCAGCCGTAGTTAAAGCTAAAATTGTCACTTTGTACTTTTCTACAAGACTTCTATAAAGCGGCTCCATTATCTTTACATGACCACCGCCATAACAAACTAATAATATTTTTTTCACTGGTTTCACTTTTAAAATTGTAAATTAGCTAAAGTCAACAAACCTTTTTGCTTAGATGTATTCCAAAATTTATCGCTAACTACTGCATCAAAAAAGAGTTCATGGCTCTTGCCTTCACCGAACTCCTTAACTTCCGGAAAATCAGTAACTTTTGCTTTAATTATCGCCTGCTTAATCTCACATTTATTCTCTGAAACATTAATAATTGAAGGCGACGTTGCTCTATTATTTTGCCGAGTTCCAATGTTAATCGATGGTAAACCATAAAATGGAGCTTCTCTTACTCCTGCACTTGAATTCCCTATCATATAAAGCGAGTTTTTTAACAGAACCAAAAAGCTTTCAAATCTAATACTTGGAAAAACCCTAAAATTCGGCAGCTTTTCTAATCGATTAATTTCACTCAAAATAATGTCACTTCCTAAATCATTATTAGGATAAATAACGACACAATTATCACCTGCTTCTATTACTGCATCAACAGTGTTCCGAATATTTTCTTTCAAATTAGCGATATCAGTTGTCACAGGGTGATACATCAAAACTGAAAACTCATTGTAGGAAATGTCATATCTAGTTTTAACCTCGCTGAGTGTTGGTAAATTTGTCGAAGTCATAATATCTAAGTCTGGGGAGCCAATAACATAAATTGATTCTTCTACTTCACCCAATTGAATTAATCTTTTTCTGCTTTTTCGTTGCAAACAAAATGAATGTGACTTAATTTACTAACAGAATGTCGAATCAGCTCATCAATAGTCCCTGATACCTCCCCTCCTTCAACATGAGCTACCAAAATATTATTCAAAGACCCTACAATTGCTCCGGCTAATGCCTCCACTCTATCACCATGCACCACTATCAAGTCAGGTTGAACTTCTTTTACGTAATCAGACAGACCATGTATTGTTTTAGCTAAAATACTATCCATCGTGTCGGATGAATTTTGATTAATGTATTTATAAATTGACGTGAATCCGGACTTTTCAACTTCTTTAGCTGTAAGACCATATTTAGCAATCATATGCATCCCTGTCACAAAAATATGACAGTTCAAGTTAGGTTCATTTTCTACTTTAGTAATTAAACTTTTTAATTTACCGAAGTCAGCTCTAGTACCGGTCAAAAACAGGATCTTTTTATTCATATTTATTTCACATGTGTTTTCTTTAATTGAATATCAGATTCTATGTCTGACAAAGCGGTTTTACCCAACAAATCATCGAACTCTTCAGCCAAAAAATCTCCAGTGCTAGACCGCTTAACCCATAAGTTATCTTTAGTGAATATTTCGCCAGCCTTTATTGGTTCAATTGTAACTACGCTCGCATATGCGAAATCAATCGTTACCTGCTCTTCTTTTGCAGCCTCTTTGACTCCACCACGCATTTTGGCCATACGCTTAGACTGTTTTATTAGTTCTTGGCATTCTTTTGCATCCATAGAACAACATATATCAGGACCAGGTCTATCCTTACTATCAGTAAAGTGTCGCTCCAAAACCGAAGCCCCACAAGCAACAGCACCTAAACAAGCCAAATTATCTACACTATGGTCCGATAAACCAACAACCGCATCTGGAAAAGCCTCTTGTAACTGTTCCATCGCACCAATTCTTATAAGTTCGTCAGGAGTCGGATACAAATTTGTGGTATGAAGCAAACAAAATGGTGTTTGATGCTTCCTCATTATTTCCACTGACTTCCTGACTGATTTTATATCGTTCATACCAGTGCTCAAGATAATGGGTTTCTTAAAGCTTGCTACCAAATCAATTAATGGATAATTATTACACTCCCCTGAGCCTATTTTGTAAGCTTTGACCCCCATTCTTTCAAGACGATAAACAGCGGCACGAGAAAAAGGTGTACTGATAAAAATGGCTCCTTTAGATTCTACATAATCTTTCAGCCTTGTCTCTTCTTCTTCATTTAAAGAACATCTTTCCATTATTTCGTAAATAGAAACGTCAGCATTCCCAGGAACAACTTTTTTAGCTTCTCCGCTCATCTCATCCTCTACGACATGAGTTTGATGTTTAATTACTTCCGCACCACCTTCTACTGCGGCATCTACCATTTCGAAAGCTGTTTTTAAAGAGCCCTCATGGTTAATTCCTATTTCTGCAATAACTAATGGTTCTTCTTCAATACCAACTTTTCTGTTGGCTATAATAAAACTTGGATTATTCATTATAATTTCCCATTCAAATAATTCTTTGCCTTTTCTAAATCCTCGAAAGTATCTATATCGATAGATTTACATTTACCCATCAAAAAAGGATATACTCTTTTTTGGGCATTCTACTATCACTTTTAAATACTGAGCATTTAATTATATAAATAGCGCCATTTGGTAACAATGCTGCAGGCAAGTCCTGTCGTCTCCTGTAAGGAGCATCTGGGAACAACAATCCTGTAATTGTTCCATCTTCATTTAACTTATAAGCTTTGGCAGCGCAAAATTCCGGTTCCATTACACTAAGTACACATTGAGCATCATATTTTTGATAAACGTCGAAAGCATCATCGATATCAAGTTCATTTCTCAACGGCGATGTTGGTTGCAGCAACGCAATAGTGCTAATTTGTAATCCTTCAAGCTCTAAAACGTCAATAGCATGACTAATAACAACTTCACTTGTTGAATCATCATTAGCATACTCACTAGGCCTTAAAATTACCTTAGCCCCATGCTCTTTAGCAATTTTAGCTATTTCCATGTCTTCAGTCGAAACATAAACCAAATCAATTTTATTCGATTTTTTCGCCGCCTCTATAGTCCAACCAATTAATGGTTTGCCACACAAAGATATAATATTTTTACGAGGTAACCCCTTAGAGCCACCTCTAGCGGGAATCAAAGCTACGTTCATGTTTTATATCACCATTAAAATTTGATTTAGAATTATCAGTCTGCTCATCTCGATCTTTTTACTTGTGGGAGCAAATATCTAAAAATAACATAAAGTACAGAAAACAACCCGCCTAATATCGTACCTAAAACAAGAATTATTAACCTTTTAGGGCCTACTTTTTTCTGGCAATTTAGCCGGGATTAATGTTTTAACTAAATATTGGTTATTAACCTCAGTTAGCATTAGCGTCTGTGAATGCGACTCAATCATTTTATAAAAAACTTCCAACATCAATGTATTTGAAGTTGAATTGAGCTTATCTTCTATAAACTCTATATTTGCCCTCGCTTCACGCTGATCTTCTGTCTTAAAGTAGTCATTAATATCTGTCGCCATTAAGTTTGTTGTAATAAAAGCAACCTTTGGAGAATAGTGCTTTACACTAATACTCAACACACCAATTTCTTTGTCGTAAGAAACAGTCAAAAACTCTTCTTTGAACAATTGATAAGCTTCAAAACTCGTTGGCTTAAAGCTCTTTGTAGGACCAAAAAATAAACTACTCTTAGTCAACCAAGTTTTCGATTCTGGGTTATACTTACTTAAATCATACAAGATTTCGTTTTTTTCTCATTCCATCCGTTTGAAGCCGTAAACATTTCAAACAAATTATTTTTGTTAAGGAATTTTTCGATATATGGCCAACTAGTCATCAACTCTATAGCATGTTCTATTCTATTTGACTCCTCACCACCAATATTAATACCTGCCATAGCAGCTATTCCACCGTACTTCGACGCAAGACTTGACAAACTGCCGCCGTTGTCACCTTGTGCTGGAACCAAAGAGATTGTTGATTGATAAACATTTGGTAGTGACAATGCATGAAACAGAGATAATATCGATATAATGAAAGTCGATAGGAGTACTTTAATCTTATGTTTCCACACACATGTTATAATTTCTTCAAATGTAATGTATTCACCAAAAGAGTATAAAGCATGTCCATCTCCCTGAACATCATCGCTAGAGTTCAACGATTCGCCTTCACATTTTGTAACAGTTTCTAAATTTCTAGTTTCTTTCAAAATATTTTGCTCTATGTCCATTTATGATCTTAAATCGATAATAGTTTAATTAAACATTTTTTAGTTAAAGTGTAGCGATTAGCGCAAGGGTTGTTGCAGACTGCGCAAGTATTGTGGTTACGGCCTGCCATAAAGTTAATGTTGGTATCGGAGACACATCTGCTGGTACCATAATTGAATCTCCAGGTTGTATTTCAAAGCTTGTAAACCAGCCACTTATCGCTACCACACGTCCATTAGCTTTAATTAGATACGTATCGTCATCTTCAGCAATTTGGTTTATTCCACCAGCACCATCTATGTAATCATCTATTCCATCACCTTTAATCCATGGTAGTGTCGTAGGTTGATAAACTTGCCCTAAAACACTAACCTCAAACGATTTACGAGGAACGATAAGTTGGTCGCCATCTCTTAGTTCTAATGAGCCTTCTTTTACCGTTATTTGTTCGGTGGTAACAACCATACGGCCGACAGCTTGCGCTCCTTCTAAGCTGTTTAGAAGTTGTTCAAATGAATCGGCACTGCCCGTTGAATACTCGCCGGCATTGTAACGACTCATCACCATTTGCTGTTTTAATTTTTGTTGGGCTTCTTCTAGAATTTTTTGTTCTTTTTCTCGCAAATATTCTCGAGTAAATACACTCGCATTAAGTTCTGCGTACTCTGTAAATCCACCAGCTCGTTGCACAAGTTCAGCAAGAGTCTCGCCTTTGCGAATGGTATATTTACTCAGGAACTTAAACTCCCCCATAAGTTCGACCGTTTCAGCTTCTACCCAATCAGGGATGCCTTTAATAAACAAAGAGTCTTTCGCTTGCAACGCAAAGGATTCTAATGCATCACCTTTTAATGGTATTGTTTGTAAGTCAAATTCCGAGGTGTCGATGCCATTTGTATTAAAGCGAGCAACATTAAAATCAATCAAATAGCTAGATTCGGTATACCCGCCAGCAGCAGAAACCAAATCTGCTGCTGTCATATATTTTGATAATGGATACGTACTATGAAAACGTACTTGCCCCTGCACTGATACTAAATCTTGCGATACTGTTTTCGAGGTTTGCGTTTTAATTTCTTCAATTAGATCCGCGAGTAATGCTGCTCGCGGTTCATTTAAACTAAACACGTAAAGTTTATCTTTAGGTGTCAGTAAGATAGTTAAATCAGACTGTTCCTTTAAATTAACCACTTCAAATTCAATTTTATTCTCGATAAAGTTTTGTCTCTTTAACAGGGCATAATTGAAATCAGTAAATTCTTTAAAATCATATGACGCTTTGATTAAGTCATTTACCGTCATGTTTGCACTTAGCGGGTATTCGCCCTGATATTCAACATTTCCGGCTATTTCAACATACTTTGCAGGTTCGTCACTGCGGGCTTGTTTTTTAATCGATTAACCACAACATCTAAGTTTCGGTTACCATCCGCAGCAAAAATATAAATTTTATCTCGGCTTTCTAACTTAGGGTTTTTGTCTGAATTAGGCGAGTTAAATGCATCCCTTACCGAAAACTGAATTGTAGAAATTGTTCTTATGGTCGGATCTTCCCTAACAATAAGCGCATAATCCAAATCTGGGTTGGTTTTTAAGTCGGTAATGTCTTCAATAACATCTAAAACCCGTTGACCTTGTTTCCAACTAAAAACGCTAGGGCGGTACAAATGACCTTGAAGCGTTACAACGTTGTCGAGTTCGTTTAAAACACTGCCAATACGAAGTACATCGCCATTTCTTATTTTGATTGATTCTGCCTTTTGCGCTTCTAGATCGACATCTACTACCGTACGTCCACCGTTTTGATCTAAACGTTCTAATTTTGAAGCCGCTAAATAAGCGGTAGCTAGTTCATTACCGGCTAGTTTTAAAACATCAAAAACACTTTCGCCGCCAATAACTTCATATAATGCTGGACGTTTAACTTCACCTGTCACTCCAACGATTGGCCCAGTTGGTGGAACAAATACCACATCGCTATAGGCAATAATGTAAGATCTTTAGACGTATCACCTTTAAGCAGTAAATCGTATAAATCTATCGTTTCTATTAATTTTCCGGCACGTTTTAGTTGCACATTTCGTAGCGAACCCACATGGCTAATGCCACCTGATGAATAAAGTGCGTGCGTAATCGTAGATAAAGCACTTAACGAATAGGCCCCTAGTTTAAATACTTCACCTAAGACAAATACGCGAATACTGCGCATCTGTCCCATATTCATAATACCTTCAACACCTATGACTTTAGTTTTTAGCTCATGTTGAAATAGGGTTTTAAATTCACTGAACGTCAAACCAGCAACATTAATTGGACCCAATTCAGGTAGGAAAAACACGCCACTGCGGTCAATTATTATACTGGTAGACTGGTGTTCCTTGCCAAACAATTGAACCTGAATTTCGTCCCCCGCACCGAGAATATACTCGCTATAGGCACTGGCATATTGGCCATAGCTTCAAACCCGCTAGCTTGACCACTAAAAATATCGTAACCAAATAGTTTTAAAGCTTGCTCTTTGTTAGCTTTGTCAATTTGGCTCGTGCTTTCAATATCTTTTATTTGTTGTGTTTGTTGCAATGCACCTTTAGAAAAGGCATTTTCAACTCGGGCCGGTTGAGAAACCTGTCTCTCTTGCTGATAATTATTTGTGGTATTAGTGGAAGGAATGACGTCATTGATATCGACGCCATACTGTTTTGCAAGAGCAACTTGCTGCTCCCTAGGGAGTTGTTTTAACTGTTCAATTTGCGCAGCGGAAGGGGTAATTGCTAACGCGTTAGTACTTATAAAAAATACAAATAATGCGCCTAAAGCCACAAACCTAGAATACTTCATTTTGTAACATCCCTAAACAATTAAAATCTACCCGGCAAAAAGAGCGCGTAATATATCAAATTAATTTTGAAATAGCACAGTTATAGCCTGTCATATTTATTTTTTTGAATTAAGTGATTAAAAACCAGTCAGCTTAAAACTAAACTAATCACTTTGAAATTAAACTTAGATGGTAATTTCCAAAATTAATTTTTATAGCCATTTGGGTTTTCACTTTGCCAACGCCAAGTGTCTATTACCATTTGCTCTAATGTTTTTTCCGTTTGCCAACCTAATTCCTGTAAAGCTTTATAAGGATTGGCCCAACATTCAGCTATATCACCCGCTCGCCTAGGTGCCACTTGATAAGGAACGGCTTGCCCCGCTATTTTCTCAAATGATTTAACCATATCTAGCACAGAATAGCCCTACCTGTCCCTAAATTATGAATTTGCACTCCCGTTTTATCGTTAATATAACTAAGCGCCTTTAAGTGTCCTTTAGCTAAATCGACAACGTGGATATAATCTCTAACGCCTGTTCCGTCAGGCGTATTGTAGTCATCACCAAACACGCTTAAAAATTCACGTTTACCTACTGCTACTTGAGATATAAAAGGCATTAGATTATTTGGAATACCCGTTGGATCTTCACCTATTAACCCCGATTCATGAGCCCCGACTGGATTGAAATACCTTAATATGGAGGTTGACCAATTTTCATCCGACTTAGCTAAGTCTTGCAAAATAATTTCCATCATCAGTTTACTCTGGCCATATGGGTTAGTGGCAGATGTTGGGAAGTCTTCTGTAATTGGAACAGAAGCAGGGTCTCCATAAACCGTTGCGGATGAGCTAAAGACAAAATTATAAATTGTAGCTTTTTGCAACTCCTCCAATAAGGTTAACGTGCCATGAACGTTATTTTGATAATATGTCAACGGAAGTTGCGTTGATTCTCCGACAGCTTTATAACCTGCAAAGTGTATCGTAGATCTTATATCTGGATGTTCACTAAATATGCGACGCAGTAGCGCACGGTCGGTGATATCCCCTGATAAAAAGACACTTCTTTACCTGTAATTTTTTTCACTCGGTTAAGGCTTTCTTCTGATGAATTACAAAAGTTGTCGATAACGACCACTTCGTAATTATTGTTTAGAAGTTCCACAACAGTGTGACTGCCGATATAACCAGCGCCGCCGGTAACAAATACTTTTTGTGTCATAATTAATTCTTCATCTAAATTGTTAAACGTAAATTTAAGTAAGTTAATATTTTAGGCTGTTTTACTTCACCCTTCTAACAACATCTTAAGTTCCTTATCTAACGATGAAAAAGGAGCTTCAGTTGCACCAGACTTTTAACACTACTGGTTAATCACTGCCAAATAAGTCGCGGGTATATACTTTTTCGGCAACATCTTTGATTTCATCAACCATGCGATTTGCAACGATAACATCCGCTTCTTGTTTAAATTTAGCTAAGTTATTAACCACACGGGAGCGGAAAAACTCAGTCTCTTCCAACACGGGTTCGTATACAATAACTTCGATGCCCTTGGCTTTTATACGTTTCATTATGCCTTGAATGGCAGAGGCTCTGAAATTATCCGAACCCGATTTCATAATCAGCCTATGCATACCAACCACTTTAGGATTTTTAGCGATAATGGAATCGGCAATATGATCTTTTCGTGTGGTATTTGCGTCAACAATGGCACGAACCAAGTTTTGTGGTACGTCGCTAAAATTAGCCAGCAGCTGCTTGGTATCTTTAGGTAGACAATAACCGCCATAACCAAAAGAAGGATTATTATAATGGTTGCCAATACGAGGATCTAAACTTACGCCTTGAATAATTTGTTTCGTATTGAGGCCATGACGCTCTGCATAAGTGTCTAGCTCATTAAAATAGGCAACTCGCATAGCCAAATAGGTATTTGAAAATAGTTTGATAGCCTCTGCTTCAGTAGAGTCAGTAAACAAAACATCGATATCTTGTTTTATTGCGCCTTGTTTTAATAAGCCCGCAAATACTTCAGCGCGTTTAGACTGCTCACCTACAATAATTCGAGATGGATGCAAATTGTCGTACAAAGCCTTGCCTTCACGTAAAAACTCAGGTGAAAACATTAAATTATCAATGCCTAATTCTTGTTTTAAATTTGCTGTAAAACCTACAGGTACCGTAGATTTAATCACCATTACCGCTTTAGGGTTGATAGCAACAACATCCTTGATAACCGCTTCAACAGAACGAGTATTAAAGTAATTAGTTTCTACGTCATAATCCGTCGGAGTTGCAATAACAACAAATTCGGCATTTTCGTACGCTAACTGTTTATCTGTTGTCGCCTTAAAATTAAGAGACTTGTTGGTTAAAAAATCGGTAATTTCAGTGTCTACAATAGGTGCAACACCACGATTAAGCATTTCAACTTTTTCTTCAATGATATCAACCGCGATCACTTCATTATGTTGCGCTAACAACATGGCATTTGAAAGACCTACATATCCTGTTCCGGCAATGGCAATTTTCATTTAGAGTTTTCCGTTAGTAATTTTTTAATTCTATTTTCAAGGCTTTATGTCTAACTTGTTTTTGTATGGCTATTTTACTACTAGTAAAAATTAAAGCTAGATTTTATAAAAAGCTCGGTACCAATCTACAAACTGTTGAACACCATGTTTTATATCTACTTTAGGTTGATAATTTACGGCCTTAAATAAGTCATCGGTATCGGCCTGGGTTTTATAAACATCACCTATAGTTGCATCGGCATCATATTTCTGTTGGCTTTAATTCCAATCGACTCTTCTAACGCATCTACAAAATCCAATAATGCCACTGGTTGACCATTGCCAATATTAAATATTTGATACGGTGCCGAACTATTTTTAGGACTGCCAAGCTCTGAATTCCACTTGTCATTTGGTTCAGGTATGCAATCTGCAACCCGAACGACACCTTCAACAATGTCGTCTATATAAGTAAAATCCCTTGCTAACTCACCGTTGTTGTAAATATCAATTTGTTCACCTTCAAAAATCTTTTTGGTAAATTTAAACAGAGCCATATCCGGACGGCCCCACGGGCCATAAACAGTGAAAAATCTAAGTCCAGATGTTGGTATACCATATAAGTGTGAGTAAGTATGACTCATCAATTCATTTGATTTTTTGGTAGCTGCATACAGGGAAATAGGATGATCGACAGCATCGTCACAGTTAAATGGCATTTTCGTATTTAGGCCATAGACCGAACTTGAAGAAGCATAAACAAGGTGTTTTACATTATTATTACGGCACCCTTCCAAAATAGTCAGATGCCCGATTAAATTAGAATCGGCATAGGCAAAAGGATTATCTAGGGAATAACGAACGCCGGCTTGGGCTGCTAGGTGGATCACGCGGTCAAACTTTTCAGTTTCAAATAAGTTAGCGATCCCTGCTCTGTCAGCCAAATCGACTTTAACAAATCGAAATTTAGTGACTGGTTCGAGTTCGGTTAAGCGTGCATATTTTAAATTAACATCATAATAATCATTGATGTTGTCAATCCCTACTACATCGTGCCCTTGACTTGTTAATACTTTACTAACATAAAACCCTATAAAGCCCGCGGCACCGGTAACCAGATATTTCATCGACATTCCTGTTTAATAATACAAATTTCTAATTTTTTAATTACGTTTTTACTAATCACTGCCAATCAATAAATCGAAATCAATTTGATTTAGCTTATTGAGAGTCCAGATAAGTTTACTACTTTAACACTATTTCCATTGAACTCGCCATATTTTACTAGGCACTCAGACCCGCAAATCATTAGTAAATAAAAATTACAACACCATATATATCAAGCAACTCAATTTTGAATGACTAATGCATATTATTACCAACTAAACTCTAAAAGGCTAAATAAGGTTTTCACTTTAACTTTTCATCATTTTGTTTTTACTAAAATTTTTAATAAAAAACATAAATTTTTGACATTATGATATGCCGTTAGTCGCCATAATAAATTTAGCAGTGTGATTAAATCAAACTAAAAAGCTATGAGTAACATTAACATTAAAATTGAATTACCATAGAAGACACTAGTAAGGCGGCGATTGAGTGGTTAATAATATACAGAATAGATTATGTTGTTCTAACGCAAAAAGTAATCAATTGAGGTTTAGCTAAAAAGAGTATCGAGCTTTGTCGGCCCGATACTCTTGTTGAAGGGGTAAATTAAATTAGATACGGCCTAAAGCCGCTAGCCCCACTGTCAGTTGATAAAATATTGACGTGGCTTTTTCCCATAGGGTTAACTGGTCTGTATAGCCCGCATCGAGGGGCACGACAATTGTATCGCCTGCGCGGATTTTTAATGTTCGGCCAAACCAAGAGTCGTCGGGGACATCGACGAGACCATTTGCTCGGATGATGTAAATGCGGTCTTCGTCTGCTTGTTGACGTAATCCACCACTAGAATTGAGGTAATCTTCCAATTGCCAATTTTCGTCGTGTAAATGCGTAGTTGCGACTTGAACTTCACCGATGATATTTACTTCATCACGATACGTAGGCACATGCAGCTGGTCACCATTTTCTAACTTTAGCGGCGATGCTTCTGCAGCGATAATCTTTTCTAAATCGATAACAAGACGACCAACGCCTTCGACTGTTGTGAGCTTATCAACGAGTAACTGCACTTCGCTGATATTTACATTGCTATAAGAAGAAGAGATCGATTTAAACGCCAATTCTTTACTTAGATTACGAGCCATGTTTTTGGCTTGTTGCTGCTCAAGAATTTTTAGTGACTGGCGAGTAAAAATGCCGCCTCTGGCGCGGCAAACTGCGTTAGGCCACCGGCTCTTGCTACAACTTCAGATAAGGTTTCACCTTCTTTTATGGTGTAAGTACTATGAGAACATCACTTCCCCCGTTAGTGTAACTTTTAACTCTTCTTGCCAATTAGCTTGCTGGAAAAAGTTAACTACATCTCGCGGCTCTAGTTTAATCGAACGCCAATCATCGTTGACTAAATTAAACGACAAATGCTTCGTGTCTTTGCCACGTTCTGTTGTTTGTACGATTCGTGAAATTTCGCCTTTTTCAAAATTTGCAGACTCTGTTAATCCACCAGCTGCAGCGACCATTTGCTCAAGCCCCGCACCTTTTGATAACGGGTATACACCTGGGAAGCGGACTTGTCCGGTGATCTCGACCACAGGCACTAATTCTCCGCCCTGTTGGCTATCTGTTATCAATTGAATAATTGGTCTAATGAGCTGTCTTCGGCTATACCGTTTGGTTTCAATTAGGGCTTTTTGTTTTGAAAACAGATCACCATGTTGAAGTTCAAACAAATAGTTACCGTCAGTTTCAATTCTAAAGTGCGTATTTTTGGAATTCTTAAGTTTGTCGTCCAGCTTTACATCGTTGAGTTTGCCAACTTCTCTATCGATTAGGTCAAAAGTATTGTGTTCAAACTGACTAAAAAATACCACTAAGTCATTTGCATTAAGCTTGACATCATCACCGCTAAAAACGCCACTTGGGGAAAATTGCTGAACTTGATATTGATTAAATGCGCCATGAGTTACGACAAGCGCATAAGTGAGATCGGTCGTTGGCAAAATATCGTCATGGCTATTGATTAGTTGACTCAGTTTCATGCCTTGTTGCCAAGTATACATCCCAGGTCTAGCGACAGCCCCTGCTACATTAACAACATCACTAAACTGCTGAGATACAGGCATTACCGTAACCACATCACCGTTTTTTAGTGACAAATTATTTGAATCTGACTCAGTTAAATCTAGAGCGCTAACTTGACGTTGGTAATTGTTGTCAAACGATGCCAATACCACATTTTTAGGGTAAGCATTCATTGTTAAACCACCGGCATATTGTACTAAGTCTTTTACCGAATCGTCTGATGTAACTTCGTAAATGGCTGGACGACGAACTTCCCCAGTTACTGAAACTTGGCGTTTCACACTATCGACAAAGATCACATCACCCTGTTGTAAACGATTGTCTTGGGATACGTCCCCTTGTGTAAAGACCTTATATAGGTCGAGGCGAGCTATGTTTTTTCCGCCACGTTTTAAATAGATATTTCTAAGTGAACCAACCAGAGTCGGCCCGCCACTGATAAACAACGCATTAGTCACTGTCGAAAGGCTAGATAAGTGATAAGCCCCAGGCTTCTTTACGTCGCCAACTACATAAACTTGAATACCGCGAAGGTCAACAATTGCTACTGAAGACTTAAACCCAATGGTTTTTTCATCAACAACATTTGCAATATGAGCTTTGAGTTCGAGAAAAGTTAGACCTGAAACATTCATAGGCTCAAGTTCTGGTATATAGATTTGCCCTTCATTATTAATCGTCACGGTATAGCTCACGCTATTTTTACCATAAAGCGTGACATCTAATGTATCGCTAGTACCTAATATATAGTCCGCTGGGACGGGAATTGTGCCACCAGGGATAAATGCCGCCTGTAATTGGTCAAACATATCATAGCCAAATGGCTTTAACGTTTTGTCCTTAACACTCACCTTTTCGACAGAGTTTTGAGTTGCTAAGTTATTAACATATTGCATTTCAGGTCTTATTGCCGGTTCGGTTACCGACGAATAGTTTGAAACTGCGCCACTTATTTGCGAGATATCTATACCAAACTGTTTTGCTAACGCTTCTTGTTGTTGTTTTGGCAACCGCTTAAATTGTTCAATTTGCGCTTGAGAAGGTGTAGTTGAAATTTGCCCGTACGTTTCAGTTGAGGTAAAAGACGCAAAAACAATGATCAGGTAGAAAGTCAAATATCCTATAAACTTACCCATTAAAAACAATTCCTAATTATAAAAAGTGTAAATATTTAAAAACACCGAATTTGACTTCAGTTAAATGCAGGGGCGCATTTTACCTAAAATAAGAGCGATGTAAATCAACTCCTTTGTGTTCAATTGTAATTCTTTGTAATCAAAACGAAACAAACCAACAACTGCTCCATTTTCGAACAAATAGCACCATTATTGGGAGTTTTAGAAACAAAAAGCCCAGTTTATAGTTAACTGAGCTTTATATTTAAAAATCACTCTAGCCGTTTATGCGCTTTAAAATATCGGCTTATTTGTCGGTGTTCACAGTAATAAATCTGATATTACAGCGTACTGTTTATATATAAGCCTACGCAGAAACTAACGTTAATTAAACTAGGCGATCAATTGTTATATCTGTTAATCGCCTAATAAAATTAATCATTGAGATTATTTATTGTGGTCTTCTTTCATACCTTCATGAGTACCAACAACAGATAACTCTTCTTCAAGACGACCTTCTTGGTCTTGAGGGTGGCTATCTTCTGCGCCATGCATCCAATCGACAAGTTTGTCGCTCAGTAACCATAAGCAGATACCGGCAGCAAATGCCATTACCGCAACGCCACCAAATGTAGACATTGGACCGGCGTCGCCAACAAGCTTACCGATTTCAGCAGCAACTTTATTGCCTAAGCCTGAGAATAGGAACCAAACACCCATCAACAATGACGTGTATTTCAGCGGTGCTAATTTAGAAACCATTGAAAGACCGATTGGAGATAAACATAATTCACCCATAGTATGGAATACATAAGCCATTACTAACCAAATAACATGCGCTTTGATATTTTGGTCATCGCCAATTTGAATCGCAGCACCGACCATAGAAACAAAACCTAAGCCCAAAAAGAACATACCTAATGCAAATTTTCTTGGTGAGTTAGGCTCCGCATCACCCATTCTTAACCACATTGCCGCAAATAATGGCGCCATGATAATAATGAATAAAGGGTTAACAGACTGTAACCAAGATGCTGGCATTTCCCAACCAAAGAAAACTAAGTCAGTTTTATACTTAGCAAATAAGTTCATTGACCCTGCAGCTTGTTCAAAACCAGCCCAGAATACGATAGTGAACAAAGACATAATCAAGATAACTTTAACGCGATCACGTTCAACTGGTGTTAACGGTTTGTTTGACGCTTCTGTATCACCTTTGTTTTGCTTCGCAGAAGGTTCAACACCGATGTCACCTAAGTACTTTTTAGATAATGCAAGTTGAAGGATTACACCCAATAACATACCAAAACCGGCAACAAGGAAACCATATTGGTAGTCTACTTTTTCACCGATAGTACCAACTACCATGTATCCCAAGATTGAACCTAAGTTGATACCCATATAGAAAATAGTAAATGCCGCATCACGACGTTTGTCACCTTCTTCGTATAAGTCACCAACCATTGTAGAAATATTAGGTTTGAAGAAACCATTACCGATGATCATCAAGCCAAGACCGAGCCAGAAAAACATCGTTTCCATGCCAGCGATCAAGTCATGAGGCGTACCTAGAGCAAATTGCCCGAACATCATCAGTAAACCACCAATAATGATAGATTTACGCTGACCCCAGACGTTATCAGCCATCCAGCCACCAAGTACAGGTGTTACATAAACTAACATTGCATACGTGCCTAAAATGCTCAATGCATTTGATTGCAACGCCTTGTCATAGTCTTCTTGTGCAGAAACAGAATTTGGATCGATACCAAAATAGGCCATGTCCCAGCCCATTGCGACAGCAGTTGCCATCGTAGTTAGGTAAAGAACAAAAATACCACGCATACCGTAGTAGCTCATTCGTTCCCACATTTCCGTACCAAATAACAGGAATAGACCTTTAGGATGGCCTAACATTTCACCTGTAGCGACAGATTTATTCATAACGTGCCCTTTATTTTTTTATATTATTATTTTAATAATTCGGTTACGCATTAACAAAACTACATAGCGCATGTAGCGTAATACCGAATTTAAACCTCTGCGTTTATACAATCATCATAGAAAACATGCAATAGGCATAGGATTAATCAACATATGTACGGGTTCGGTTTTTGTAATTTTATGTGCACCATTGTAAATCATTAGTCAGCATCGGCGATATTGGGAACCTCCAATCATTTGTAGACTGCGCCTTTCTTTGCCCTGCGGGCAGCTATTTCGACTGCGTCGACCATACTGGCGCGGGGCTTGTGCCTTGCAGGCGGCTTTCGCCTAAAGGCGAGTTACTTTTCTCAACAGCTAGAAAAGTAACCAAAAGAGCCGCTTTCGGCCAATATTCTTGTCTTACATTAAATTCAGTTTTGTCTGAAAGACGGGATGTAATTTCGTCCATGAAAACATCCCTTACTCGACGTCCTGTCTCATACTTTTGAAAACTGATTTAATTTCAGGAATATTGAATGGAGGGAAAATGTAGCTGGAACTTTAGGTGTGATAAAACGTTTTTTAGAAAAACCGTCATCCCTAGCTTGTAAAATTAGTCGAGCCACGGCGATATTTGGGATCTCCAACCGAGTGCAGAGGAATGTCATAGTTTGCCTTACAGGCAGTTCTTTCGACTGCGTCGACCTTACTGGCGCGGGGCTTTTGCCTTGCAGGCGGCTTTCGCCTAAAGGCGAGTTACTTTTCTCAACAGCTAGAAAAGTAACCAAAAGAGCCGCTTTCGGCCAAATCCCTAATCCTTATTTAAGATTTATATTATCGTCGGAGTCGGGATGAAAGTATGTCCATATACAACCATCCCTTGCAACGGCGTCCCTGCCGTTCACTTCGAGATATAAATCTCAACTAAGGGGATTTATACGAAGGAAAAAGTCACCTGAACTTTAGGTGCAAGGAGTTGTTGTTTCAGAGAAAAACGTCATTCCAATTAAACAGAAAAGACCGTCATCCCTAGCTTGTAACATGAGTCGAGCCACGGCGAAATTTGGGATCTCCAACCAAGTGCAGAGGAAGTTCATAGTTCGCACTAAAGAATGCTTGAATGTTACAAGTATCACCAATGTATAGCGCACCAAACTATTTTTACTTTCGGAGTCGTTTGTTGGAGATCCCAAATATCGCTGGGGCGATTTTGGAATGACGATTCTTTCTAATAAAGCGTCATTTCAATCAAACAGAACAAACCATAATCCGAACCAAACAGAAAAGACCGTCATCCCTAGCTTGTAAAATTAGTCGAGCCACGGCGATATTCAGGATCTCCAACCGATTCCAGAGGAATGTCATAGTTCGCACTAAAGAATGCTTGAATGTTGCTAGTATCACCAATGTATAGCGCACCAAACTATTTTTACTTTCGGAGTCGTTTGTTGGAGATTCCAAATATCGCTGGGGCGATTTTGGAATGACGATTCTTTCTAATAAAGCGTCATTTCAATCAAACAGAAAAGACCGTCATCCCTAGCTTGTAAAATTAGTCGAGCCACGGCGATATTCAGGATCTCCAACCGAGTGCTGAGGACATTCATAGTTCGCACTAAAGAATGCTTGAATGTTACAAGTATCACCAATGTATAGCGCACCAAACTATTTTTACTTTCGGAGTCGTTTGTTGGAGATTCCAAATATCGCTGGGGCGATTTTGGAATGACGATTCTTTCTAATAAAGCGTCATTTCAATCAAACAGAAAAGACCGTCATCCCTAGCTTGTAAAATTAGTCGAGCCACGGCGATATTGGAATGACGATCCTTTCTAATAAAACGTCATTCCCAAAACCTGCGGGGTCACCCATTCATTCCTGAACCAAGGTGCTTTCGTTGTTTAGTGTTGCAGTAAGTGGGATTCTTGCTGTTTTAACTTGTTTAGACCTGAATAGTCAAAGTCTTCATTTTTATTATTTAAATCTTCTACTTTGTAGCTTTCAACAGAAAGGCCGGTGGCGTAAACATTGCCATTGATTAAATAGGCTTTGTCTTTGTAACTCGCGGCGATAATACCGTCACGGTGGTCTGGTAATTGAAATAGGTTGAAGCCATTGCTGTAATCTGTTGTTGGATTTTGGCAGTTTGCTATATTTTGTAAAATGGTCGGGACCACGTCAATATGGCCCGTTAAACTCGTGACTTTTTGGGCTTGTCATTAGCGTTTGACTTAGCTGGTTTCACTAACATAGGTACGGCTAATTGCACTTTTGTAAAGTTGTTGCCATGCCCCCAGTATCCGAGCTTATTGTCGTTAAACTCCTCGCCGTGATCAGACGTTACTATGGTAAATGTATCATCCGCTTGCCCAGTTTCTTCAACCGCTTGCCAAATGTCGCCGAACATTGAGTCGATAAAATGCACCGAGTTTTTATATCGATTAAACAATGGGACTGGGTCCATATCCTTATTGAATAAAAATTTCTCCGGGTTTTTCTCAATCGGAACAAATTTTTCAAGCTCTTTCGGATATTGGTAGTTATGGTGAGATGAACTTAGGAACACAAATTTAAACCACGGCTTTTTGCTTTCATTTGCCCCTGAGCGTAAATCCCTCAACAACTTAGTCACGGCTCCTTGGTCATTTTGCAATAAATTACCATCCAGCGGATTAACGTAATTTTTATTTTCAATATCACCAAAAACATTGGCTTAAGGGAGAAACGATCCAAGTTTGACGAGGTATAAACGCCGATATCATAACCTAAACTCTCGAGGGTTTTGGTTAATAATGTTTGGTGTTTAAATGGTTCCGCTGTCATAAAATCACGATAGGTTGGATGCAATCCATACATCATAGAAAACAGACCATTTACCGTAACATTGCCACCACTAAAGTGGTTGGTGTATTCAATAGCAGACTCACCAAACTTAGCAATATTCGGCGTGACATCCATATTCATAACATCCTGTCGCCAACTTTCTGCAACAAACAATAATATGTTGGGCAGCGATTGTTCTGCATTTGGTTTACACTCTAATGCCTGCAAAGGGTAATTTAGCAAACTATCATTTCCATTTGCTTTACCACTACTTGTCAGAATATTGCCAACTTGACCCGTTCCCGTTTCAGCTACTTCCGGAAAGGTGTCCGGGAAGTTTTTTTCAGCTTAGTCATTAAACTATTGGACGTCAGAGGCGCGTAATACGGAAAATACGGTGTGTACTTTGTAATATTAACCTGTCGGTACTCATAGCCGACAACATGAACCACTTGCCCAAGAAGAAACACGACAAAGACGGCAAAGTTAATTCGATAAAGCTTTAAGGCTGGAAACTTATGGCATTTACGGTAAATGACAATATTTACTAATGCCACTAATGACGCGACAAAAAGAGCCAACAGCACTAAGCCAAAAGATATCCCTATGCCTTTAAAATCGTGAAGCAACATATTGATGAACATCATGTCTACGTGAAAGCGGTAAACCCCAAATAGAAAGAAATCTCCAATCAATACAATATCAAACAGGATCTTTGGGATTAGGATACAAACGGCCAGTCGTTTGATCCAAAACAGCGGCAGTATTAACGATGTGACCACTAAAAATAAAAGATAGTAATAAAGCGGAATAATCAGTGAATACGCAGTACCCAATATACTTTGCTCGCCATTTACATTGATTAAAAATGTTAATAACAGTAACCACGAAAACAAAAAGCTGTACGCCAGAAAACGAAACATTTTTTCTGAATTTTGTTTTACTGAAAATGCATTTTTAACGTTGTGAGATACGTCATATTCATTACTAATACCTTTGGAACACTTAAAAGGACCATTTAACTTGATGGTAAATGCGATAAATTAAGCCCAAACTCAATAGGAGCCTTTTGCACTTTTATCAATTACTGGAAACGCCATGGATTTGTATCATATACATTTCCGACTAACGTTTTACCAACTAATGGTAACGCCCATGCCTAAGCCGTCATAAAACGCGTAAGGATGAAATTGATACCAGCTCCCAATATCATTTTTATTTACACTATTGACCGACTCCCATGCCATATACCAACCGAGTAGCACTTGAGATAAATAGTGGGCGTCATCATGTATTCGAGACCAGCCTGACAAGGTTGATGCAAAATAAGCAACATTTCTTTGCCACGGCGCTAATCCCTCGGTTTGCGCTAAAGTGATAAATGGCACTGCGCCCACAAATGAATGACCACTGACCCCATTACTGTCGTTAAACGGTCGCCATTTAGCATCTTGGTATTCGTCAGACGGTCTTGAGCCCCCTGTTAATAATTGCACCGCATACATTGCTGGACCACCGACTAAATAGGCTCGCATTGTGCGTTCACCCCACGCTCCGGTTTTACTTGACGCATCTGCGATCTGCATCGATGCGGCGACAAGGGTAAGCGGAACCAAGATGTTTTTTCGCCAAATAATTTTGCCACTTTGGCAACATCTTTTGATGTGCCAGATACCACATTATCGCGATGCCACTGTTGAAATTCCGTATCAATATTTGTATGCGCAATAACAGCACCAACACCGTAAAACTTAGTCGCTCGCCATAGGCGTTCTGAGGTATAAAACGACTGATAGTCTGATTTTATCGTTTGCCACGCGGCGTCGGGTGTAAATTTAAAGTCCTTGGCCTGAGCCTGACCTGTTAAACATAATAAAAATAAACAGGCACTAAAATACGCTCGCATATGAGAAAAGCTCCAATAATAAAAAGGTGGTGTTATCTAATGACTATCGATTAATAAAATCAATAATATGTACAAGCCAAACTAGACTTGCAATGGTGAGTGCTAGTGTAACTGCAGCACTCCCTAAGTCTTTTGCTCTGCCCGACAATTCGTGCCGTTCAAAACCAATACGGTCAACAGTTGCTTCTATAGCTGAATTTAATAACTCAACGATAAGCACAAATAACATCGCGATGAGCAACATCGCAAAACCAAACAAGGTGTCTGAAATGAAAAAAGCGACAGGTGTTAAGAATAAAACAAGGATCAGTTCTTGGCGAAACGCTGCTTCATGTTTAAAGGCTGCTTTAAAGCCCAAAATTGAGCAATGAGTCGCTTTTAAAATACGAGATAAGCCTGAGCCATTTGGTTTATTTGGGATTGTATCTGCTGAACCATTATTTTCTTCCGGTGTCGAACCGGCATTATCTTGCGACATGTTTTACCTAACTTTAAGTTATTATTATTTTAATTTTGGTGACTAAGTTGACCACTTATATCGGCATCCCGCATTGTAAATTTTTTCTACTGTAATTGAAATGGTTCAATCGTGGCCGGTCAACTGGTTGCTTAAAATATCATATTTTAACAAGCCGGGGATATGACTTTGCAGTCGTGTTTCGGTTTTATCTAACGATTCAAAGCGCTGACAAAAGGCATTTGCTTTTACGGCAATCCGATCAGCATTAATTTTAAGCGATTTATCAACGTCTTCACTTAACATTTTAACCCGCTCGCCAATATCAATATTGGTGCCTTCTATTCCATCGTCGTTTTCTCGCAAAGCCTCTCCCATTGCACCTAACATAATTTGCAGTGAGTCAGTAACAATTTGATTTACTTGGTTTCCCAATTCATCTTCGAAAAAATCGTCTAACTTATTAAGGGCCTGAGGCGCGATATAAAAGTTGTCACCGCTGCGGGCAAACTTTTCTAATATGCCGTTTTTCAGTTTACTAAAGTGTTCTTCAATACCTCTTGCTGAGTCGCTGCCAGCTAAGCTTTTAACAACTTTATCGAACGCGTCGAAGCCAAGCTCCATACTTTCCATCGCGATCATAACTATTTCAGGAAGCTCTTTTCTTAACCCTAAGCTAAATTCTCGAACCATGTATTTTTCTTGGTCGGTTAAAACAATAAGATCGCCGTTGATAAACAGCTGTGAATCGTTGTTAATTTGTACAAAAGTACGACCACGTTGCATAACACGTATGTGATCAGGAGAAATGAGTAATCCCATTTTTAGTTGAATTGGGCACCCGCCAGCATGGGCTGCTTTTGCGTTGCCAACGAGTAAAAAACTGCAGTAAAGATAACCCAAAATGGTCGTAAATATGTCAACGGATACGCCTAACTAAAAATTTGTCGTCATATTATAGTCTGGCGCGACTATGAACAAGTTTCCATGTTATTCAGCGTATCGTACCATTCGTACATAGAAATCAGAAAATTTGTCGGAGCTGTCGATGCGGCCGTTATCAAAAGCGATTGACCACGCCTCCATTGACAAGTCGGCAGATGTATTAGGGGTTGACGTCCAAAATCCGCCAACCGGCGACGCTGGGAACATAGATATATTAATCGACGGCGATACACATTTATGCTCAACAATCGACGCTAACTCTTTGAGATTGGGTAAACGCCAATCTGTATTGTTATTTACTCTAAAGGTCGCTGCTTGTTGTAATGCTTGTTGCTTAAGGTCAGACGTAACGGCTCGCCAACACATGTTTGCGAAGTGGTATTCCATGTTTGCCCAACAACACACTTTGCCCATATCAAGCCCGTAAGGGAATCGTTCAAATAAGTATCTGTTGTGCCTATGTCAAATCTATCAGACGGCGTTGTTTCAGTTTCGCCATCACAGCTTTGTTCGGCGTAAACGCTATTTGATAGCAAAGCTAAATTAGCCAAAGCAAACGTAACTAAACTGGTAATTTTAATGCTTTTCATTATGGTGTTCTCACTAACATAATATACGCAGACTTTGACGGCAGGATAACAGAGTCATCGCCCGTCGACAGATCCAAAACCCACTGGAACCCGCCACCACCTTCGGCCCCTTCATCAGATGTCCAGTAAAACTTATGACCCAAGGTTGTGCGATTTGGGTGATATCGGAATAATTCTGAGTCGAGCAGAAAGTCTTGATCGGTGTCGTTGTAATTGATGATCGACAACAATTCCATATAAGTGGGCACTCGCCAGTTTGCCCCACCACAAAATGTGGCCGTATTTACGCTATTCACATAGGTATCGACGCCACATGAAACGCTACTTGAACAAGAAGACGAACCAACGGCGGTGTCATCATAAGAATAGTAATTCTCTGCGCCTCTTAAGGTAGAGAACTGCGGTACAGCAATCTGTGCTTTCACCTCCCATATTAGGCCAGTGAAATTGTCTCGAACGCAGCTAAACACTTCATTGTCGTTTTCTATCTCATCGCCATTCACATCAAACTTAGTAAAGTCGAATGACTGTGAACCGGTGCCACTTTTGTCTAGAACTTGATAGACCGAGTCTCGGCCATGTTCGGCATCCTGAGAAGGAAACTCATCAGCCCCACAATCAATCTGGCCGGTATTGTCATAACACTCTGTTACACCCGTGTCGTGCAATAATCCTAAATTAAGTGGGCCAACCGTAATTGAAACAGAATCACTGCCGTTGTTGTTTAATGTATCAGTGACGGTGAGTTTAAATATAAGCACCTCTTCTGAATCGACATCTGGCGCGATAAAGTTGGCATTACAGGTAGCCGAGTCATTAATCGTGACATCCGTACCACTTGTTTGTGTCCAAAGACAACTATAGTCGGAGTTTGTCGCGACACTATTGGTGCCGTCAAGCAGGACTAAGGTAAATTCATCTACTTCTCGGTCATCCCCAGCATTAGCTGCGATAGAAACGCCAGCGGCAGATATTTGTACGTCGTAAATATTACTTTGAGCGGCTTCAAAATTATCAATTACTGTAAGCTGAAGCTTGTAGTTTGTGAGTGTTGCTACCAATGGGGCTTCGAAAGAAACGGCAACATCATTTTTTTCAGTGGTAAAACTTAAAGGCGCGTTACTGTCGACTTGTCGCCATTGATATTCCCTAATTTCACCGTCTATGTCATAACTGTCTTCGCCGGTTAATGTAACGATATCATAAGTATTATATGGCGGAAGTTCGGTATTACTGGCTTTTATAATCGCAACAGGTGCACTGTTTTTATTGGTGACAAAAACATTAACTGAGTCTTTAACTTGCTGGCCATCAATTGATGTATAGGTGATCTCAAAGGTTAATGTAGAGTCGACATTAACGGTTGGTGTAATAAGCTCCATCGTCGCGGCGGGTTCTTCTGGGAATTCTTCAATAGCTGGACCTTGAGTTTGAACCCAACTAATAACGCCGCCGGCGGGATATACTTCAGCATTTAATGTGAATGCCACACCTTCAATCACGGTAATATCTTGCCCAGCATTTACGCTGGCAATAGTTGCCGGAGACACGCCATTTTTTTGCTGGTCGCTACAAGCGGCAAACAACAATAATAGTGTCAGATTTAATATCAGTCTTAACCAATTCATAAATAGAGTTTAATCGCCCTAGCCTCGTAGTGCATTTATATTAACCACAGACATAGTTTTCAATATTCAAATTGCCATTCTAATGACAACGCACAGTTGTGTTCGTCAATTATTGAATACCACAGTGCTTTAACAACTGTCATTATATTTACACTAAAGAAAGCAAAGTTAGTGCCAGCTAAGTTATGTTGCTATTGCAAGCACAAAAAACCGAAATCGCCTGCACGTTTTCGGTTTTTTTCACACCAATGTCAGTAATTCAACTTGGCATTTAAGCAATGATAAAACGAATTATTCAGCCGCGGCTTCAGAATCGTCTTTATATTTTGCAGCGGTTTCAGCAACCAATGGTTGAAGTTCACCTTTTTGAAACATTTCCATAATAATATCGCAGCCACCAACTAATTCACCGTCGACCCATAATTGTGGGAACGTTGGCCATTCAGCATAGGCAGGTAGTTCAGAGCGAATATCTGGGTTTTGTAAAATATCTACGTAAGCAAACGGTTCGCCACATTGCATTAACGCTTGTGTTGCTTGCGAAGAAAAACCACATGATGGTAATTTTGGACTACCCTTCATGTAGATTAAAATTGGATTTTCGGCGATTTGTTGTTTGATTTTATCAATGGTTTCCATTGTTAACCTCTGGTGTCATGTGCCAATGTAGGCATTCAAGTAAAATTCAGTCGTTTTATAATCTGGTTGTTTTATAAAAATTAATGAAAAAGCGATAACATAGTTTAAAATGGATGCTTGAATCTCAATATTCAACCCTTATTTAACTGTTATATAAAAATTAACATAAGGTTATAAAACTTATACTTGAGTAAATTAGTCAAGTTTTATAATCTTAACAGCAAACATAAACAAAGCCAACGGAGAGACCAACATGGCGTTCGAATTACCAGCTCTACCTTATGCAAAAGATGCATTAGAACCACACATCTCAGCTGAGACATTAGACTTTCACCACGGTAAACACCACAACACTTATGTTGTTAAATTAAACGGTCTTATCGGCGGAACTGAATTTGAAGGTAAATCATTAGAAGAAATCGTAAAGAGTTCTGACGGTGGCGTATTCAACAATGCAGCTCAGATCTGGAACCACACGTTTTATTGGAATTCATTAAGCCCGAATGGTGGTGGTGTTGCAACAGGTGCAGTTGCAGACGCGATCAACGCAAAATGGGGTTCTTTTGAGGCATTCCAAGCAGCGCTTAACGACAAAGCAGTTAACAACTTCGGTTCTAGCTGGACTTGGTTAGTTAAATTAGCTGACGGTTCACTAGACATCGTAAATACATCAAACGCGGGTACACCAATCACTGAAGAAGGTGTTACACCAATTCTTACAGTGGACCTTTGGGAACACGCTTATTACATTGATTACCGCAATGTTCGTCCAGATTACCTAAAAGGTTTCTGGGCATTAGTTAACTGGGAATTTGCAAACCAAAACTTTGCATAATTTCAATTAAGCTAAAATTGATTAAGCCGTGATTAGAAATAATCGCGGTTTTTTTGGTCTTCTATTTATTCATTGGCGCTTTCCCCTTATCATTCACTCCAAATCCAATAAGATTTAAAAATTTAATGAAAGATATTCTTCTCGCCTCAGGCAACAAAGGCAAAGTTAACGAATTAAAAGAAATGTTAGCGCCGTTTGGACTTAACGTAGTTCCACAAAGCCAATTTAACGTTGAAGAAGTGCCAGAAACTGGTACAACGTTTGTTGAAAACGCAATTATCAAAGCCCGTCATGCAGCACAGGTAACCGGTTTACCCTGTATTGCAGATGACTCAGGTTTAGAAGTCGCTGCTTTAAACGGTGCTCCGGGTATTTATTCAGCACGCTTTGCCGGTGACAATGCAACAGATGGCACCAATATAGATAAATTACTCGGCATGTTGAGCGACGTTGACACTTCTCAGCGCTAAGGCTCGATTTGTTTGTGTTTTAGTTTATATGCGTCATGCTGACGATCCAACCCCAATTATTTGTCAGGGTCATTGGGACGGTGTTATCCAGACGCAACGCAGCGGTGACAATGGATTTGGTTACGATCCTGTTTTTTATCAACCACATTTAGATAAGACAGCTGCGCAACTAACTCCAGACGAGAAGCACGGTCTAAGCCATCGCGGCCAAGCACTGCGTCAATTAGTGGCACAACTAGAGCAACAACGCAAAAGTGGTATATAACTAATGCGAAAGCATCATTAAATGCGTCTAAGCTCACAAAAAACAATTAAAGAGTCGTCAATTTGAATACCTTGCAATTACCGCTGTTGAGTTTATATATCCACATTCCATGGTGTGTGCAAAAGTGTCCTTATTGTGATTTTAATTCCCATGCGCTTAAGTCTGGGATCCCTGAGCAGGAATATGTATCGCATTTGATTGACGATCTCACGGTTGACTTAAAGTGGGTACAAGGTCGGCAACTCCATTCTATATTTATTGGTGGTGGAACCCCGAGTTTGTTATCTGAAACCGCCATTGCTCGGTTGTTAGCGGAAGTTCAAAACCGCATTGAATTTGCACCAGATATTGAGATAACACTCGAAGCAAACCTAGGGACGCTGGAATACAATAAATTTAGCGGTTTTTCTGATGCCGGTGTGAATCGTATCTCCATTGGCGTGCAAAGTTTTCAGGCCGACAAACTAGAAGCATTAGGGCGAATACACTCCCTGATGAAGCGGAAAAAGCAGCCCGTTTTGCAACGTCGACTGTACCAACATTTAATCTCGATTTAATGCATGGGTTGCCAGACCAAACGTTAGATGACGCCCTTGGTGATCTAGCAAACGCAATTGACCTTTCGCCTACACATTTATCTTGGTATCAATTAACGATTGAACCAAATACGTTATTTTATTTTAGGCCGCCAACTTTACCTGAAGACGACATTCTATGGACGATACAAGAAGAAGGTCAGAAACTTATCGCCGATGCCGGTTATCGTCAATATGAAATCTCGGCCTACGCCAAGCCCGGGTTTGAGTGCAAACACAACTTAAATTACTGGCGATTTGGTGACTATCTTGGGATTGGTTGCGGAGCACATGGTAAAATAACCAACCTGCAAAATGGCAACATCGTCCGCACTGAGAAAGTGAAGCACCCAAAAGGATATATGGATTTAACTCAGCCCTATTTGAAAAAACAATGGACAGTGCCAGAAGACGACTTGCCATTTGAGTACTTTATGAACAAGCTCAGATTGTTTGAACCATTTGATTTAGCCGACTTCAGCCAGTTTACCGGTCTTGACGCCAGCAGTATCGATGTACCTCTCCAACAAGCCATTGCCAAAGGGTTGATTAGCGCTGATCGTCCCAATATTTTTAGCATAACGCCTCATGGTCATTTATTTTACAATGACCTTTTAGATCTTTTTTAGCCTAATCTAACTTTGACTTTATGCGCCCTCCCCTATCTACCTTTGGTTTTATGCTATTCACCGTATATTTCTTTTGACTTACGCTTAGTAACTCGCCATTTACCAACTTTTTGTTACACTCATAACGTACTTTATCCGATACATTATTTTGGCAGCGATTTGGGTTTAAACCGACGTAACGCCACCGGAATAAATAACTAATAAATTCGGGTGCCCTATCACCCTATACTTATAATAAAAAAGGGAACATTGATGAAATTAAAATACACTGCACTAGCGGTTACATTGACGCTTGGCCTGACAGCCTGCGAAATGATGCCAAATCTTTCATTAGATCAAAAAACGGCTGTTGAAGTTAGCACACAAGCTGAATCTGAGAAAGCCAACAAAATATTTGAAGAGATATTTACTGAAGGCGTAATGCGCTCTCCTATTTATCAAACTTATATGGCCATTAAAAAAGATTACGGTAAATGGGATGACATCTCTGAAGCTAACGAGTTAAAAGAACTAGAGTTCACTAAACAAGATTTGAAAAAAGTTAGAACCATTGACGTTAAAAAGCTTGATGCTCAAACTGCACTTAGCTATAAACTGATTGTTCAGCAACTAAAAGACCAAATTGCCGATTTCAAATGGCGTAACCATAACTACCCAGTTAATCAAATGTTTGGTTTGCACTCTATGGTTCCTTCGTTGTTAATCAACCAACACCAAATTTCATCTGTATCAGATGCAGAGGCTTATATAAGCCGTATTCACGGTGTGAAGACATTGTTCTCTGAATTGGAGAAAGGCCTAAACAAACGAGCTGACTTAGGTATTATCGCACCTAAATTTGTTTACCCTTATGTCATTTCTGACAGTAAAAACCTATTGAAAGGCGCACCTTTTGATAATGGCGAAGACAGCACAGTATTAGCTGACTTCAGCCGCAAAGTAGCTGCACTTGAAATTGAGCAAACAGAAAAAGACAAACTTCTTGCTGACGCTAAATTTGCATTAACTAACTCATTTAAGCCAGCATACGAAAGCTTAATCGTTAATCTTGAAAAACTGGAAGCCCGAGCTGACAATATTGACGGTGTTTGGAAATTTCCAAACGGCAAAAAGTTTTATAACAATGCCCTTAAAAATACGACAACGACCACTAAAACTGCAAATGAGATCCACAACATTGGTTTAAGTGAAGTAGAGAGAATTCATAACGAAATGCGCGGCATCATGAAGCAAGTAAACTTCAAAGGTGACTTGCAGGCATTTTTCGAATTTATGCGTACCGACAAACAGTTTTATTACCCTGAAACCGAAGCAGGTAAAAACGTTACTTAGATGAAGCGGTTGCTTTAATCGACAACATGAAGTCACGTTTAGACGAGTTGTTTATCGTTAAACCAAAAGCAGACATGATTGTAAAAGCAGTTGAGTCTTTCCGTGAAAAATCAGCAGGTAAAGCTTTTTACCAACAACCGGCTCCAGATGGCTCACGTCCTTAGCACCTATTACGCGAACTTGTACCGTATGAGTGACATGCCAACTTATCAAATGGAAGCATTGGCTTACCATGAAGGTATTACTAGCCACCATATGCAAATTGCCATTGCTCAAGAATTAGAAGGAATTCCTAAATTCCGTAAATTTGGTGGATACACAGCGTATGTTGAAGGTTGGGGTTTATACTCTGAAATGATCCCTAAAGAGATTGGCCTATACGAAGATCCGTATTCTGATTTTGGTCGTCTTGCTATGGAATTATGGCGTGCTTGTCGTTTAGTCGTCGATACGGGCATCCATGCTAAAAAATGGACCCGTGAAGAAGGTATTGCGTATTACGTAAACAACACGCCAAATCCTAAACCAGATGCAGTTAAAATGGTTGAACGTCATATTGTTATGGCATCTCAGGCAACGGCATACAAAATTGGTATGTTAAAAATTGTTGAATTACGTGAAGCGGCGAAGTCAAAACTAGGGAGCAAGTTTAGCCTTCCTGAGTTCCACGACGTTGTCCTTAAAAATGGTGCGGTACCATTAAATGTCCTAGAAGACCTAGTTAACCAGTGGGTTAAATCTAAAGCTTAAATAGCCTTGTTTGATATAAGCACGTTTGATAATGCCGCGTTGGTTTAGCGCGGCATACTTAGAACAGCTAACTATTCGACTTAACCAAGCTAGATAACAAAACGTAAGAAACAAAACGTAAGAAACAAAAAAGGTGGCCTAGGCCACCTTTTTTAATCTTGTTATTTCATCAATTGAATAAATGAATTTAGCCTAATTTATCAGACGCTACATGATAACGAGGATCTTCATTGATATTCATTTCAACAAACTTCTGCGCTTTTTCAAGTAAATCACGACATTCAGGACTGATATGACGAATATGCAATTTTTTGCCAGCGGCAACGTATTTATCAGCTAAACCATCAATTGCATCTAAACCAGAACTGTCCCAAATACGAGAATTTTTGAATTCGATTACCACGTCGTTCGGATCGTTTTCAACATCAAACAATTCGCGGAAATGGCCCACCGAACCAAAAAACAATGGTCCTTCTAAGTCATATACTTTCCAACCTTCGCTATCTACAGAGGTTCTGACAAATAAATGAGTTGCATGTTTCAGGCAAAAACTAACGCAGAAACAATAACACCAACAACAACCGCAATGGCAAGGTCGGCAATTACCGTAACGCCAGTCACGAGCAATAACACAAACGCGTCTTCTTTATTTGCGCCACGTAGAATTTTGAATGATGCCCATTCAAAGGTTCCTAAGACCACCATGAACATCACGCCAACTAATGCAGCAAGTGGGATCAATTCAATCCAAGGCGCTAAGAACAAGATAAACGCTAACAAAACAAGTGCCGCTGTGATCCCAGATAAACGACCACGACCACCAGAGTTAATATTGATCATTGATTGACCAATCATCGCACAACCACCCATGCCGCCGAAAAATCCGTTTACCGAATTTGCAACGCCTTGACCGATACATTCTTTATTGCCACGACCACGTGTATCCGTTAATTCATCGATAAGTGTCAGTGTTAATAACGATTCGATTAGACCAACAAGTGACAAAATAATTGCAGTAGGTAGCACGATATATAGAGTTTCAAGTGTAAACGGCACCATTGGGATAGCAAAACTAGGAAGTTCACCAGCCAGTGTAACGGTGGCTTTTTCAGCTTCAGGCACCATATCACGAACAAAATCGATAACCGTTCGTGCGTCAACATCTAAGCCATGGACAATGCCAGTAACCGTTAAGATAGCGACTAATGAAGCCGGAATAGCGGTAGTTAGCTTAGGTAAAAAATGAATAATCCCCATCGTTAGGGCAACAAGGCCTAACATGATGTACATTTGATTACCTTGCATCCATTGTTGAATACCTGCAGCATCAACAATTTTGAACTGCCCCATTTGCGCTAGGAATATAACAATCGCAAGGCCATTTACAAAACCCAACATAACAGGATAAGGCACAAGTCGAATAAACTTCCCTAACCTAAATACCCCAGCCAATATCTGTAATATCCCCGCTAGAATAACCGCGGCAAACAAATATTGAACGCCGTATTGCGCAACTAACGCAACCATAACAACAGCCATCGCACCGGTTGCACCAGAAATCATGCCTTAGGCGGCCACCGATTGCCGATGTAATTAAGCCCATCATAAATGCGGCATATAAACCGACCATAGGATCCACACCTGCTACAAACGCAAACGCCACTGCTTCTGGCACGAGCGCTAACGCAACGGTGATCCCCGACAGGACATCATTTTTTACATTAGAATCACTTTTTGTGATCAGATTAAACATGACAACTCCAAATTGCACATTTTGGGCAGGAAATTACCCTAATATTGAAAGCGCGGTAGTCTACCAGAACTGCATAAATGCTTCATTAACAATGTAACTTTTGGACTTATAATTTTTATTTTAGGCACAAAAAAGCCAATCTAAGATTGGCTTTTAAATAACACTGATGACTAAAATTAACGCAACTGCAGGATAGCCTGAGTGATTGTTGAGTTAACTTCCAGTGCACGTGAGTTTGCTTGATAATTCCGCTGTGCGGTAATTAGGTCAACCAATTCAGTAGTTAGGTTGGTATTGGATTGCTCCAATGTACCTGAACGAATTTGCCCGAATGTGCCAGAGTCGGCTTCACCTGCAAGCGGTTGGCCAGAGGTTTGGCTTTCCGTCCACGACGTATTACCTATTTGAGTCAACCCCTGTTCGTTGGCAAATCTCGCTAACATTATTTTTGTTACTGGAACTGAATCACCATTTGAATATTTAGATTCAATAAGGCCGTCTGTACCAATAGTTACGCCGGTTAATCGACCAACAGTCTTACCGTCTTGGCTTAAACCAGACACTTCAAATGGCGATGAGAACTGTGATAAACCAGACATATTAATATTAAACGTTTGGTCGGCATCGGCACCATTGGTAATTGCATTCGCCCCATCAAATGGTGCGACTGGCGCTGGAACAATTGCCGTAGCACTTGTCGTTAAACCTAAACGTTCAGATTTAGGGTTTGGAAACGTTTCTTCAACCGCAGCACCAGCACTGTCAAACTGCAATAACATGCCTCGTTGACCTGAACGCGATTCAAAACCAACACCAGTTACACCAAGTGCGGTATCTTGCTCTAGATCAACAGGTAACGTATTGCCGTCTTCATCTGTCACTGTTGCATACATAATCCAAGTATTAGAATTGTTTTGTTGTGCTGCAGGTACAGCCGCTAGTCCACCAACAAAACCGTCAGATGCAGAGGTCGCATCTAGTGTCGCGTTCGCGTCTAAAATAGCTGGGGTATTTGCCTTAACATAATAAACAGACGCTATACGGCTGTTACCAAGTGAATCATAAATAACCGTAGACGTTGATGATGTATAACTAGAAGTGTCTGTTGCGTCAAACGCTGTTGGGTCAAGTGCAGTTTCGTTGCTGTCTAAGTTAAATGTCATATCGATAGCAGAGGTTTGCTGAGGCGCACCTGCTGTATCAGGAATTTGTACAGGTCGTGTTGTACTCAAACTAACCGATTTAACAGAACCGTCGTCATTGACAGGGAAGCCCTGCAAATAATTGCCGTTCGAGTTAACAATGTAATTATCTGCATCGAGTTTGAACGCTCCAGAACGCGAATACGTTATGTCGCGACTCAATAAGTCATTGGTTAATGCAAAAAACCACCACCAGATACAGCCATATCTAGGGAGTTTGAAGTAAACAATAGGCTACCTTGAGTAAACTGTTGTGCTACGTCATTGATTAACACACCTTCGCCGTTTGCAGTTCGCGAGTTTGAGAAGATGGAGGAAGAAAAGACGTCGGCAAATTCTGCTCGAGACTCTTTAAATCCATAAGTGTTTACGTTCGCAATGTTGTTCGCGGTTACATCTAGGTCTTTTTGAGCTGCTTTTAAGCCACTCAATGCAATATTAAAAGACATAGGATTCTCCTATTGTTACTTTCTGAACTGCGATATGCAGCTCTTAAAAGAAAATGTATCGTTTAAATTAGTTAACTAGTCGCCTACTGCCAAAATGTCTGACAATCTGATTGCGCCTAATCCTTGTATATTCAATTCAAGTCCCGTGCCATTTTGTCCTAAAGTGACCGAACTTACGTTGCCATAGCTTAAAACAGAGAAGCTTTCTGATTCAGTCGCCCCATTTGGCAAACCTGTAACTTTGACTTCGTATGGTCCAGGAGGCCATGGATTGCCGTCCAGATCTTTACCATCCCATTCAAAGTCCATTAAACCAGATTGTTGACTACCATAAGGAATGATAACGGAACCTCCCGTAGAGCTAGTAATTTCTACCAATACGTTCTGAGTTGAACTACCTAAAGGCACCTGTCCTTTAAAGCCTGTGCCATCTGAATAGGCCATCGGACTATTCAACAATACGTTTCGGCCAACTAAAGAAGACGCTTCTAGTGCTTGGTTCGATGTCATCGATGCTGTCAACGAATCCATTTTGTCACCTAGACCTGTGATCCCATCAGCCATTGTGAATTGCGTCATCTGAGAAATCATGTCTTCATTAGATGTTGGATTTAGCGGGTCCTGCATCGATAGCTGTGTGGTAAGCAAGGTATAGAAGTCTTCTTGACCCATCTGGCCATTCACTTCGTTAGTTACAATGCTTTCTTCCTGCCAACGTAAATCTTCTGTTAACGAATTTGATATAGTGTTATCTATCATGGTGTATTACCTTAACGTTGACCCATTTGTAATGTTTTACTCAACATTTGCTTTGCTGCATCAGCAACTTGCACATTTGTCTCGTAAGAGCGTGATGCTGAGATCATGTTTGCCATTTCTTCAACAACGTTGACATTAGGTTTGTAAATATAACCATCGCTATCTGCCATTGGATGACTTGGGTTATGTTCAATGTTTAGCGGAGCGTCACTTTCAACAATGCCGAGCACATTAACGCCTGGAGACTGTGTTTGAGCACCAAGTGCTTTATCCATTTCTGCGGCAAAAACTGGATGCCTTGCGCGGTAAGTTTCACCGACACTACTCGACACCGTATTGGCGTTAGCAATATTACTTGCTGTTGTGTTCAATCGTACTGATTGAGCGCTCATACCAGTGCCTGAGACACCAAATACATTATATAAACTCATTGTTATTGCCCTCCACTAAGGGCTGACTTCAACCCTTTAATTTTGCCATTTAAGAATTGCAAACTTGCTTGGTACTCGATGGAATTTTGCATAAACAAATTACGTTCAACCTGAACGTCGACACTATTACCGTCGCCGGTATCAGGTTGGTTTGGGATGCGGAATTTTTCATGCGAATTAGCGTTGATAGACAAGTCAAAATGTTTGTCATGTGTTTTCGACATAGTATGACTTTGCTTCTTTTGTGCATTTTGCAATGCGTCCGCAAAATCAACATCTTTTGCTTTATAGCTCTAGCGTATCGGCGTTAGCGATATTGCTAGACAATATCTCTGCACGCTCTGACCTCGCTAACAAAGCATATTGATGTATACCAAATGCTTTATCTAAACTAATAGCCATACTCGCTCCCAATCGTCACTTTGTATTCTTAAATCTGTGTTGAAAAGAAATGCAAAATAAAGGCCAAGAAAAAATGACACTTAATAATTAGGGAGGGAAAAACAATTAAAACGTTGAAAATTAAAGATTAATTAAAAATAAATGAAGACTAGCCTTATAAAAGGCTAGCTTTTTTGCGGTAAACGATACCTGGGTTACAACGAACCATTTCAAATTTGTCGCTTAATCCGGACATGGATTCAGAAGCGCCAAGAACCAAATAACCGTTAGGATTCAATTGCGCTGCAAACTTATTGATAATTTGAGACTTAATCTCTGGGGAAAAATAAATAAGCACATTGCGGCAAAAGATGACATCAAACTTACCTAACAACTGGTAACTGTCGAGTAAATTTAAATGTCTAAAATTAACGAGGCGGCGAATATCAGCCCTGACCTGCATCATGCCATTGCCGCTGTCTGCAAAATATTTACTGCGGCGTTCTTGAGACAAACCACGAGACAGCGCCAAGTTGTCATATTCCGCATTTTTACAGATATCTAACATCGTATTAGAAATATCCGTTCCTAGAACCGAAAACATACTTTTGCTCGAAACCGACGGCGATGTACGATATTCATCAATAGTCATACCAATGGAATATGGTTCTTGACCTGACGAACTGGCCGCAGACCAAATTTTGATCGGACGCCCTTTATCAAGCTCTGGCAATAAATTATTTTTTAACAGTTCATAAGGATAGGTATCACGAAACCATAAGGTTTCGTTTGTTGTCATCGCATCAACAACCGCAGCTCGTAATTGACGTTCTGTCGGTTTTAGCGTTTTGCTGACAAGCTCCGCCAAGGTGCCAATTTGGAACCTTGTCATCAGGGGCGAAAGGCGACTCTTCACCAAATACAATTTGCTATCGCCTAGTACAATGCCACATTGTTGCTCTAGAAACTGACAAAATACGCGGTAGTCTGAATCACCTAGAGTATTACTATTCAAAACTGATTTCTCATTCAAATGCCATTGTTAGTCTGTATGTAGCCATTTTTGAACCGCTCCAGCGAGTTCATCAGGGTTAAATTTCGCAATAAAATCATCAGCCCCGACTTTTTCAACCATTGCATGGTTAAAAACACCGCTCAATGAGGTATGAAGTATAACATGCAAATCGGCAAGCTTAGGCCGAGATTTAACTTCGGCTGTTAAGGTATAACCATCCATTTCTGGCATTTCTACGTCAGAGATCAGTAGGCCAATTTTTTCAGTGACAGAATGTTCACAGCTCGCGGCGACTTCAACCAAATAATCGAGGGCTTCTTTACCGTTTTTCTTCGCTTCAATGGGTAACCCTAACCCCTCTAAAGCCCGTTTCACCTGATTTCTCGCAACAGACGAGTCATCAGTAATTAGGATAATACGGTCTCCCAAATCACTTTGCATCTCAGTGTCGGTGACAATACCGTCTGAAACGATTGTGCTTGAAGGCGCTATTTCTTCTAATATTTTTTCCACATCCAAAATTTCGATCAATTCATTGTCGATTTCAGTCACGGCCGTTAAATAGTTAAAGCGACCCGACCCTTTTGGTGGGGGCATAACAGAACCCCAGTTTAAGTTTACAATTCGTTCAACAGAATCCACCAAAAAACCCTGAATGGTCCGATTGTATTCAGTGATAATAATAAAACAGTCTTCCAATTTTTTAATTGGACGCCCACCTGTTGCTAAACTCATATCAATAACAGAGATGGTCTGCCCTCGAATATGAGCAATTCCTTTCACATAGCTATTTAATCTTGGCATCACAGTTAATGGTGGGCATTGCAGAACTTCACGCACTTTAAAAACATTAATGCCATAACGTTGACGACCATTTAACTTGAAAAGTAAAAGTTCCAGCCGGTTTTGACCAACTAATTGGGTTCTCTGATTAACCGAGTCAAGAATACCCGCCATATAACTTCTCCAATAAACTAGGAACGAAAATTGCTTACTCTGTAATGAACAACGTAATAAACAATGATAAATAGATGTTTTTAAGCCTTTAAATATAACTTTAGTCTTGTTTTAGCTTAATACCAACATCAAAACAAATGAAAAAACGCCAGCAATTTGACGGTTTGTCGAATGAAATCAAACTGGCTCGTTAACTATATGATAAAGCATAGTAAAAAGGCGATGAATATGTTGAAAAATTTCCCAAAAGTTTACGTATTAACCATAATCTTTTTATTCACCACATTGGGTGTATCGGCGTCCACGTCAAATTCTTTAATTCAAAAACAACTTATTGACGGTGTAACTCGTTATGTAAATCAAACGGTTAACCCAGATGACAGTGAACATATTAAGGTTAAAACGATACCATTGGACAATCGAATTAGGGTTAATCAATGCCAAGTTCCACTTGAGTATGAAATGATGAATCGTCGTAAGTTCACCAGACAATTTCCAGTTAAGGTCAGCTGCAACGCAACAGGTGCGTATTGGAAAATGTTTGTCCAAGTCCGCGTGACAGAATATATTGAAGCGTTAGTAACAACAAAAAGTGTTGGAAAAGGCGAACTCATAACCGAAGACCATATTACCCTTAGTCTTATAGAAAAAAGAAATGTTGATACCGGCAATGCGATTTCGACCGAAGCACTAATCGGTGGCCGAGCGATCCGTAACTTACATCGAGGCTTTCAAATCGGTGCTAATGATGTTTGTCTGGTTTGTAAAGGTGATAGCATATCGATTGTGGCACAGTCATCTAACATGATGATTAAAACGAATGGTACCGCCATTGAGAGTGGTTCATTTGGTGAGTCAATTAAGGTTAAAAACAATTCTTCAGACCGTATTGTTAAAGGCACGGTTGGAGAATTAAGACAAGTGTACGTAAATTTATAAAATAGTGTTAAAGTTTACCTATTGGCAGCCGATAGCAATGATGAGTAAATATTTTTGGTGGGTATAGTCATGGTAAACGATGTGAAAAATAGTGGATTACAAGGTAACAACACTTTGTACCACGCAAAAAACAACACTTAGAAGAAGTTAAACACGATTCCGTAAAGCACACGACTACGTCGCGAGGTGCTGAGAAGGACTCTGTCGCGCTTACGCCGCAGGCAAAACAATTGAAAGAATTACAAAAAAGATTTCGGACGGCGATGGTTTCGACCGGAAAAAGTTGAAGAAATTAAAAAGGCAATTACCGAAGGTGCATATAGTATCAATTACGAACGCTTAGCGTCGAAATTGGCCGCTTTCGAATTTGATTTATAACTATGGCAGAACAACCAGAAATAATTACTCATTTGAAAAATGTTTTACTGCAACAACGACTAAATCTTCAGTCGATGATGGAGATATTGGCATCTGAATTAGAAGCTGTGAAAAAACGCGACGGTGACCAATTGTCGCGCGTAGCTGCAGAAAAAGAAAAGCTACTGAATGCTATTTCTGAAATTGACAATCAATGCAATACAGAGCAATTAAAGCCATATATTACTGGTAACGACGAATTGTCTGCATTAAGAGATGAAATTGTAGAAGCATTTGAAGTTTGCCAACAAAAAATGAAGTTGTGTATTTAACTGCAACACAAACTCAAGTCGCCATCGACGAAGTCAAGCGCCTATTAATTGGCGGAAGCCGAAACTCAACATACGACTCGTATGGGCAGAAAAAGACTGGCGGCAGTTTAGGTAAAGGAATCAAAGCCTAAACCTTTCAGCTGCTATACCCCCGGCCAGTAATATGGCCAAATTCAAAACCATCAGTTTCATATCCCTTTATTCTGTTAACCAAAACGCACGCGCCTTTACGGTACCTGTTTTGGAATGACGCTTTTTGTGCTGAACTTATGAGCTAATTTAAGGACCTGTGGGGTCAGAGTCACTGATATTTAAAATTTCCTCAGCACTCGGTTGGAGATCCCTAATATCGCTTAGGCTCTTTTGGGAAGACGTTTTACTTTCTGAAATTATGAGCCAATTGAAGGCGGATTATGACATTCCTCTACACTTGGTTGGAAACCTGTGGGGTCAAAGTTGCTGATATTTAAAATTTCCTCTGCATTCGGTTGGAGATCCCTAATATCGCTGTGGCTCTTTTGGGATGACGTTTTTCGTTCTGATTACTTGAGCCAATTGAAGGCGGATTATGAACTTCCTCTGCACTTGGTTGTAAACCTGTGGGGTCAGAGTTGCTGATATTTATAATTTCCTCTGCATTCGGTTGGAGATCCCTAATATCGCTTAGGCTCTTTTGGGATGACGTTTTTTTCTTTTGATTTAGAATAATTATTTTCACTAAAGCAATACGTTATCACACCTAAAGTTCAGGCTGCATATTACTTCGTATAAATCCCCTTAGTTGAGATTTATATCTCGAAGTGAACGGCAGGGACGCCGTTGCAAGGAATGTGTTCACTTAAAGGACGAAGGGAATTCGTCAGTACATGGATGTACGTCAGACGAACTAGGGATGTACGTACATTCCGTCTCCGACGATAATATAAATCTTAAATAAGGATTAGGGATTTGGTCGAAAGCGGCTCTTTTGGTTACATGATCTTAGAAACAAGAGCGGCTGTTGAGAAAAGTGACTCGCCTTTAGGCGAAAAGCCGCCTGCAAGGCACAAGTACCACGTCAGTATGGTCGACGTAGTCGAAAAGCTGCCTGCAAGGCAAATTATCCTAAGACTTACCTTTAAACTTCCTAATACGTTCTACGTATCCACGAACTATTGATACATCAAGCGGTCGGCGTTGTTCGTCTAACACTTTAGCGCCAAATTCTTCGGCAATTTTCTTTGCTGCATTGTGCATCATATTAAACGTTTGTAGTGGTTCTAAGGCATTTGGTAATGTCATAAAAATAGTTAAACCACGGGTTGAGAACTGCTCCATATTGTCTGGATCAAAAGTACCTGGATTAAACATGTTAGCAAGACTAAACAAAATTTCGCCCTGCCCTGAATTTAGTTCATGGCGGTGGAAAAATTCCATTTCACCAAATTTGAAGCCAAGTGTAAGAAGTAGAGGCAACAGTCTCGCGCCTTCAATAACAGCACCTTCTGACTTATCGACAAACAGCATCAGCACTTCTTGTGGCGGTTCAGGCTCGGTTTTAGGGGCGTCAGTCGCTTGGAATGAAGGCTCTGTTTTGAATTTTGGCTCAGACTGAGTTGGTGTGCCAGATTGCATAGACCCACCATCAGCGTGTCGGGTTTGGTTAAAGGACACAGATTCGTCGACATCCATTTTAGAAATGTCTTTGAAAACAGGTTTTGCTGGCGCAGGTTCATCTGTAACGTCTGACCAATTACCTAGCTTTGGTTCTAGGTCATCAGGGTCTACTTCACCATGACGCAGATCGGCACGGACGATATCGTCAGAATCATCATAATTAGTGGTAAACTCTGTAGTTTGCTCAGTTTTATCACCAACATTTTGAAACAGCTCATTTTGCGGTTCAAACGTAAGCGTTTCGGTGCTTATGGCTACATCCTCAGCTTTTTCTTCAGACGGGTTTTCTTGCGCTTTATGGTAAATCGAATCCACATCAACATTCATAACAGGCAAGCCTTTGTTACCACTCTTAGCTTGCAACTCATTAAAGTCCATTTCCATTTGCTGTAACTTTAACGCTTGGTTTTCTTCGCTTAATTCGTTTTCTTCAATTTGCGGCTCTACGTCGTCAACATATTTACGTTTCCGCTCTTCACCAACTGCTTTACGTACCGTCCAAACACCGTGCAGTATTACCGCGCCGATGGCTAACGATCCCAAAAGAATGAATGCTAATCTTAGTTCTTCTGCCATGTGATAAAAATACCCTTATGAGGCTTCCGCCATTTTTACTGCTTCCTGAATGTCTACCGCGACAAGTCTTGATACACCGGGCTCCTGCATAGTGACCCCGGTTAGATGGGTAGCCATTTCCATTGCAACTTTATTATGACTAATGAAAATAAATTGTACTGTTTCTGACATTTCTTTAACCAACTTACAAAATCGACTAACGTTCGCGTCGTCAAGTGGCGCATCAACTTCATCGAGCATACAAAATGGTGCCGGATTCAGTCGGAAAATAGAAAACACCAATGATAATGCGGTCAACGCTTTTTCGCCACCACTAAGAAGGTGAATTGTCGAGTTTTTCTTTCCAGGTGGTCGCGCCATTATGGTAACACCTGTATCTAACATGTCATCTGCGGTTAGTTCTAAATAAGCCGTACCACCGCCAAACACCTTAGGAAATAAAATTTGTAGATCCGTGTTTATTTGCTCAAAGGTTTGCTTAAACTTAGATCTGGATTCGCGATCAATCTTTTTAATTGCAGACTCTAATGTATCCAACGCGGCGGTCAAATCATTAAACTGATCATCTAAGTAGCCTTTTCGTTCTGCTTGTATGTCATATTCTTCAATCGCGGCTAAATTTATAGCCCCCAAACGAGAAATAGAATTAGTGGTTTTTTCTAACTCAATAGTCCATTTTTGCTCTTCGGCTTCGGCTGGCATCCCATCTAAAATAGGCTTCAGCGGTTGATCCATGTCACTGAGCGTTTCTAACATGTTTTGAGCTCTAACCCGAGCGCCTTCACTATCGAGTTTTATCGATTCAATTTCACTGCGCATTTTATCCAGTTTAGCCATTACGCCAGACTGGCCCTTTTCCAATTCGGCAATACTCTGCGCAACCTCTGCTAGTTCAGCTTGCAGTATATGTAATTGTTCTTCCTGCAGGATTTTTTGTTCGAGCAACGCTTCTAACTGTATCTGCAATTCAGCGGTTGGGTCATCACTTTTAGTTAAGCTTGTTTCAAGTTCGACAAAACGAGCTTTCAATTGCGACTGATGCTGATGAGCACGCTGAATGTTGGTGCGTGAAACGTCGAGTTGAGATTGAATATTTTGACATTTCAATTCAAGCTGATGTTTTTGGGTTTTCGCTAAATCCACTTGATGCTTGGCCTGTTTGACTTGTTCCGACAGACTTTGTTTGTCGTTCTCAAGTTCAAGTAACTGACTTTCATGTTCAAGGTGTTGCGTTTCAACTAATTCAAGTTCTTGTTCTAAACCCCAGATCTGAGTTTGTTCTTCTTCTAGCTGGATAACGATGGTTTCAGCTTCTTTGTGTAATTTGGCAATCAACAATTTATGTTGTGAAAGCTGCTGTTCTAGCAACTTAACTTGCATTTGCGACTCGGCACTTTTTTGTTCCAACAATTGACGTTGTTTTTGTAAGTCATGGAGATTATTCTCCTGTGACCTATGCATTTCGCGAGCTGCGATTAACGTTTGGTTAACGTCCTCTAAAACATGCTCTTGTAATTCAACTTCAATTGTAAGCTCAGAGATCTGCTGTAGTCTTTTTAAAACTCCACTCTCAACGCTAGAACCGTCATTGCTAGTTGATTGACTCGGTCCTGTACAACTCCAATTTTTGCCTACCCACTGCCCATGTATTGTAACGGCACTTTCAAACTCGTTACTCTTAACAAGCTCCAGCGCTTGCTCTGTGGTTTCAGCAACACCAATTGAATTAAACCATGACGGGAAACTGCCGGCTTTCACTTTAGTCGCAATTGAATTAGGTACCGAAGTGAGAACGTCATTAATAACAAACTGACCATTTATTTGAGATTCAGGAAGGCGGTCGACTAAAATAGGCGAGCCCATATAACTGACCAAATTTTCAATAGCGTAAGCCCAATTAGATTCAACTTCTAGCTGCGTTAAAAGTGGACCTGAATTGACCACATTGCTGTCTGCCAAAAGCTCAGCTATTTTTCCAGTGGATTGTGACTCATGCTCAATCTGCCACTGCTTTAAGCCATCGAGCTTGGCTTGCAATGATACCAACTGATTATTGGTGGCTAAATATTGTTGCTCAGTTTCCGTTTTATTTTGCGCTGCGCTATTGAGGGTCGTTTGTTGCTCGTCAATGGCAGATGCGGACTCCACAAGACTTTCGGTTAACAGTGCTAATTCGTCGTTGCACACCGATAATTCTTGTTCTATTGATTTAAGATCAAAATCTTGAATTTCTTTAGTTACTTCAGCTTGACGTTGGGTCAATCGAGCGGTTTGCTGTTGATGGCCTTGAATTTTAGTCTTAACAACCTGACTGTTTTGTACGGCATTGGCTGCTAACTTTTGCAACTTCTCCCATGCAGTTTGTCTGCTGTCAAATTTGTGCTCCGCATTTGCAAGAGTTTCCAAACCTTCTTCTAATTGTTCATCGACAATAGCTTGCTCAGGCTCTATAAAGGCCAAAGACTCTTCGAGCGTGTACAAGCTTTCCTGTTCGACTTCAATATGTTGTTCTGCATCTTCTAGAGCCTGCTTCAGCTGAGCAAAGTCTTCGGTTTGTTTTTGTCTGTTTTCTGTCGCAAATACTTTTTGCTGTTCGACACGAGTGATTTGATTGCTTAATTGAAAATCCTGTTGCTGCGCGGCTTGAATATTGTCGGACAATGTTTGGTGTTGCTGTTTGTATTGCAACATCCCCAGTTCACCGCCCCGTTGCTCAGCGATAAAAGCTTCTAGCTGTGCTTCTTTTTCTAGTCGGTCTTTTTCATAAACATTAAGTTGTTCATTGTATTTGTGCCACTTTAGCGCGTACAACTCGGCCTTTAATTTACGTTCGTGCGCTTTTAATTCTTTATATCGTTTGGCGGTCGCCGCCTGACGCTTTAGTTTTTCAAGTTGGGTGCCTAACTCTTCCCGCACATCTTCGAGTCTGAGTAAGTTTTCGCGAGTGTGTTTTATTCGGTTTTCAGTTTCCCGGCGACGCTCTTTGTATTTTGAAATACCTGCCGCTTCTTCGATAAATACTCGAAGCTCCTGAGGCTTAGATTCGATGAGTCGTGAGATCATGCCCTGCTCGATAATAGCGTAAGAACGAGGACCTAGACCTGTTCCTAAGAAAATATCGGTAATATCTCGGCGGCGACATTTAGTACCATTCAAAAAATAGGTGGACTGAGCGTCTTTATTAACTTGGCGTTTTACGGAAATTTCAACGCGGTCAGCCAAATTGCCTTCAATTCGCCCCTCGGTATTGTCAAAGACTAATTCAACACTGGCTTGGGAAACAGGTTTACGCTTAGTAGAACCATTAAAGATGACATCGATCATGGCATCACCACGAAGGTTTTTAGCAGAAGACTCGCCTAATACCCAACGCACGGCGTCAATGATATTAGATTTACCACAGCCATTTGGCCCCACAATAGCGGTCATTTGATCTGGAAACGGCACCGTCGTGGCGTCTACAAATGATTTAAAACCTGCAAGTTTAATATGTTTTAAGCGCATATGGGGGTTTTGTAATTTTTGTCGTTATCGTTGAAATAATTATTGTTGTTCTTAAACAATTCAAACACGACCGCGGGCGTTTTTACCAACGGATAATATTAACCAAGCACTTTATCAGATAATATTGAATTTTGTAACATTTCAATCCTTGCGGTTACCCAGTAACTTTTATATTGTTTTAGCTACTTTAGTTTATTTTCGGTTTTGCGTTTCAAATGACAGCATCAGACGGTATCAGATTCTTTTTTAAAGGCTTTTCACTTCTTAATCAAAAAGGCATTAAGCGTTTTGTAATTATTCCTTTAGTGGTTAATTTTGTTTTATTTACGACTGCTTTGGTTTACCTACTCGACGAAATCGGGATACAAATTCAATGGATAAGAGAACAAATTCCTTCTTGGTTAAGTTGGATTGAATTTTTACTTTTCCCTATCGCCCTATTTGTGATTTTATTAGTCTTTAGTCTTGTTTTTAGTTCCGTGGCAAACTGGCTCGCCGCACCTTTTAACGGCGTTTTAGCCGAACGAGTGGAGCAAAACTGACTGGCGTAACCCTCAGCAAGATTCTGTAATGGCCGTTATTAAAGCCATTCCCCATACATTATTACGGGAATGGCAAAAGCTTGCCTACTTTATCCCGCGATTAATAGGGTTTCTACTAATCGGTTGGTTTTTTCCAATTATCGGGCAAATAGCCTGGTTCTTGTTTATCGCCTGGACGTTAGCTATTCAGTATTGTGACTATGCCTTTGACAATAATAAAGTTGAATTTGACCATATGCGCTATGTATTGAGACAAAACAAAAGTGCCTGTTTTGGTTTTGGTGCGGCGGTGTCGATTTTTACTATGGTGCCAATATTAAATTTAATTGTGATGCCCGTTGCTATTTGCGGCGCTACGGCAATGTGGGTGGAAGAACTTAAAAGCCAAACCTAGTGAATTAATCCGGCTTTAGTATAACTAACGCCGAATTTCATTTTAAATAATGCGTTTAAACACCTAGTGCCGCAGCATTTACACAAACATAGCGTCTACGTAAATGCTTGCAACCCCGTTTGCGAGCGCCCTAAGATAAGCCCATGCACATCGTACGTGCCTTCGTAAGTATTCACAGTCTCTAAATTTATCATATGGCGCATAATATGGTATTCATCGGAAATCCCGTTGCCACCGTGCATATCTCTCGACTTACGTGCGATGTCTAATGCTTTACTGCAGTTATTACGTTTGATCAAAGAAATAGCATTTGGTTCTACCTGTCCATTATCCAACAACTCCCCTACTCTTAACGCGCCCTGAAGCCCCAATGTAATATCGGTTTGCATATCGGCCAGTTTAGTTTGAAACAATTGGGTTTGCGCCAGTGGTCGATTAAACTGCTTGCGTTGTAAGCCATATTGCCGAGCCGCATGCCAACAAAATTCAGCCGCACCCATTGCCCCCAAGCAATTCCGTATCGTGCCATATTTAAACAACTAAAGGGCCCTTTAAGACCTCTAACATCCCCTAATAACGCGGAGTCTGGTACAAAAACGTTATCCATTACGATCTCCCCAGTAATGGATGCCCGTAATGACAACTTACCTTCAATCTTTGGCGTAGATAGCCCCTTTAGTCCTCTATCCAAAATAAACCCAGTAATTTTATTATCACACGCTTGGTTTTTAGCCCACACAATAAATACGTCAGCGATTGGCGAATTAGTGATCCACATTTTTGCGCCAGTAAGTTCATACCCTCCCGCAACCTTTTTAGCGGTAGTGGTCATCGATGCCGGATCAGAACCTGAGTTCGGCTCAGTCAAGCCAAAACACCCAATCCACTCTCCTGTAGCCAGTTTGGGCAAATACTTTTGCTTTTGCGCTTCACTGCCAAATTCGGCGATTGGGTACATTACAAGAGAAGACTGCACGCTCATTGCACTGCGATAGCCGCTGTCCACACGCTCGACTTCACGGGCGACTAAACCATAACTTACATAACTAATGCCTGAACAGCCGTACCCTTTTATCGTAGCCCCTAATAAACCAGCTTCTCCAAATTTCCGCATTATCGTCGGATCAAAATAACCTTCTCTATTGGCTTGAATAATAGTGGGCATTAACTCTTTTTGACAAAAATTGTTCGCCATAGATTGAATGATCCGCTCATCTTCACCAAGTTGGTCCGACAGCTTTAAGATATCTTGCCAATTATTAGATAATAAATTGCTCATTTGCTCGCTCTTACAAAATAGAGTGTTTTTTACTCGGTAAAAAACGCCGCCGATTAATATTAACTGCTATCATTTTGTTTATTTTAATTGACCATTAGCCCATATTAGATAAGCTTATCGTTTGGTTATCAAAAATAAATACAAATTTGTTGTTAATACAGTATGAGTACTAATAATTAGGTATGCAAAATATGAATGGAAAACAAGACCAACGAACGTTAGATGAAAAAGTATTTGGAAAGCTTTTAGTCTATATAGGGATATTACTGCCGCTATCGATAGGCCTTATCGTGTTCGTATTTTTTGAGTATGGACAACTTTCTGCGGGCCAAATTGGACAAGTCGGCGACTTTTTTGGCGGCTGGTTAACGCCGGTTATCTTAGCATTTACGTTATTGTTACTTATCTTTACTATTCGTTTTCAAATCCATCAACTCAAAGTCACACGAGATGAATTAAAAGCCTCGGCTGAAGCTCAAAAGAAAGCGGCGCAGGCCCATACTGCGATGTTGAAATATTCCAAACGCAGCTTCGAACTAGATTCTAACGCCAAAGGGCTTGTTAATTTAGTTGCGCAGTCAGATGACTTTTTAAATACAAAAGTTAACCTTTATATCGATATCATCAATTTTGATAATAAGTTACCTGACGATATAAGGCTCTTCAATGTTCTTGATATTTGGCGAAAAGAGATCGAAAGCGGCAACAAAATGCAAATGAAGTGTCGTAATGATCGTGATAAGCAACACATCGACAAATACTTACAAAGCCTCAACAATGAAATTTATGTATGCCAGTCATTGGTGAAAAACGATGGTTGGGTATATTTATCTCCTTACCTCAACTCGATTTCAGAGCATATTGAAGCATCGGTTATTTTGTATAAAGTTGGCCTGATAAGTGACAAAACCATTTGGCGTATCAAACAAGCTCTCAACGGCTTGCATAACAAAGTGTCTCATATCAATAGCCAAGGCGTTGTGCTCGACGACGAAATTATTGCCAAGATGGTAAAAGAGATATTTAAAGAATTATTGATGTCGATCCCAACACCGGAAATGTTTAGATATTCTGATCAACCAAAACCAGTTGTCCCAGCAAAACCAGAAGTCGAAGCAGAAAACACCGACTTAGAGTTCATTTCTTCAATTCAACCGCCGGACCCTAAATCAAAATCGTAACTGAATCGCGATAAATCGCTTAAAAATGTCCTGTTGTATTTTGCAACGGGACTTTTTATGCCACTACTAACCCCACCATTCCGAGTAAGTTTACCCCTAACGCCTTAGCACTTTTAATATCAATCCCGTTATCTAAATTAGATAACCGTATAAGCAAAAATGCTATTTATCATAACGTATTCTTATAACCATCCCTTTTACCTTGACGTTTTTTTGTACTATAAATCTAAATTAGTTTTCAAAAACAATAACAAAATCATGGAAGATAATTGTATGTTAATTGACGAAGACGCGTCTTTTCAGCTAGAGAAACATTGTATCTATTGTCTACACACTGCCGATTTAATTGTTAACGGTAAAGTAAAATGTAACTTAGATAATTTAGAGTCCCTCGTATTTCTTCATCTCATCAAAAACAAAGATAAACTGGTCACTTACGAAGATTTACATCAATTTTGGAACAATCGATACCTTGGTGAAGGCGTAATTACGCGGGTCATTTCTAACTTACGTACTAAGTTACGAACGGTTGGCTGTTTAGAAATTAAAATACTAAACAAGCATAAACGGGGTTATATTCTGACCGGTCCTATTGCTAAAACATCAAACAAACCAAAGCTTGATTTTCAGCTACCCCGCTCTTTAGTTACTAACCTTATAATAGGCGCATCACTGATTGTTATGTTAGCGGTTTATTTGCCTGACCGGTTTAATCAAAAGTTAACCTTACCTGCTCAACTAAAAACTTCACAAACATTGTTAGCAGAACCCAAGCTAATTCAGCAGGTGGCGATTAGTCCAAGTCAAAAACTCGTCGCATATGCGTCGCCCCAGAAAAGTGGGGGATTTACCGAGCTAAAAATAATAAATCGACTCGACGATACAAAAATTAAGTTGGTGGATAATGGCTCATTATATTCGCCGGTTTGGTTATCTGAATATCAACTCCTATTTCGGGCTGTTAATCAGCATGACTGCTTTGTAAAACAAGTGGAGTTGTCAACAGAGCTAGAAATATTAAGTATGATTAACCTTTTTCGATGCAATGAAAAAGCGATTGCCAACTCCCTATCTCTCTATAAACAAAACAAACTATTGCTAACAAATGCCAGCCTAGGTTCATCGGGTAATCGGGTCACATTTGCTGATTTAACTGGGCAAGCGTGTAAAGCCATCGAATTTCCAGAACTAGCTGGTCAAACGATTTACAACATCATTACCCATGAAAATTCGCCGGAAGTTTTCCTTTTGGCCACTTCCGATTGGCAAACCACAAATGTAATTAAAACCTCTATTGAAAGTAACTGGCAGACAACTTGGCAGATAACCTCGACTGAGTTTCTCAAATCAGCTGCTTGGAATGGCAAGGACCTCATCGTCAAACATACTAAAAATAGCTTAATGAAATTTACATGGGAGAAAGACATACTTGTTGCCGAACAAGAACTCGAACTAAATTACAATTTATACGCTGGCTTTCATTCACCTATCCATACAAAAAATGGCGTTGTGGTGATCAGCGATAACAAAAATACTCGTACCTTGTCTAAAATCGAGGTGAATAGCCGTTTTCGTGAAAAATTAATTGAACTGCCTTCTGACATTACCTTTTTAGAAAAACACCCAAAATTAGGTTTATTGTTTAAGGACACCCGTAACCCAGAGTTTACCCAGTTATCGACATGGAATAGCAATAAAAAGTCGTTCGAGCCAATCGTAGACATCCCCGAACAATTTGCCGCAGTAAATATGTCAATAGATCCCACTGGTAACCAAGTGGCGATTGAGTCAGACCACAAAATTGTTTTAGCAAATATTATAGGACAACGGGTGGATATCGATAACTATCAATACATAGAGGGCGATCAACCTCGATTTATCTCAAACAAACTATTTTTACATTCCACGATCGACGGCATTGATAAAGTACTGCAAGCAAATACATTCGACTTAGATGCGCCGCCACAATATATTGCAACCGCCAAGAATATTGCGCAGTTCGATAACAACCTAATTTATTCACACCAGACAAAGTTAGGAATTTGGAAACATAGACGCCCCTTTCAAACCTTGCTGTTGAATACAAACTTTCGGGTTACTGAATTATTAGCAGACGATAATATTCTCTATTTTAAAATGGCTAATGGTGAGCATATGATATATATCGACGGTCAAAAACGGCCCGCTCCCGTTGAACCTAATGAAGACATCGCTGATATCGACGACAATTATCTATACGCCGTAGCAAAAGCCAACGGACCATCTGAATTGTTGCTACTAAAATAAGTGGTGCAATTGTTCAATTTATTATGGTAAAACCTGAATGTATTAGTAGAATTTACAAATAGATAAAGTCTAGTTATAAATAGCGTTGTTAAAACCTAAATAGGATAAACAGATGAAATTTGGATCAAAATTAGTAATTACCGCCTTATTAACTGCGTCAGCTGCAAGTGTTATAGCAGAGCCAGCAAGCTCTCAAAAACAAGCAAACAAAGCCGTTGAATGGCGCCAAGCGATGTTTCAGCTAATTGCGAGTAATATGGGCTCATTAGGTGCAATGGCCAAAGGTAAGATCCCAGTAGATGCTGCTACTGTTGAAAAAATGCAACTCGTATTAACCAACTTGCTAATATGATCGACGACTATACCTCGGTTGATACGCGAAAGTTTGATGTTAAAACAGAAGCTTTAGGTAAAGTCTGGGAAGACAGAGCTGATTTTGACAAAAAATTCAAGCTCTAATTAATGCGTCAAGCACACTTGCTGAAAAAGCTAAGTCTGGCGACACAAGCGCCATTAAATCGGCAATCGGTGGAATTGGAAAAAGCTGTAAAGGTTGTCACGACGTCTACAAACAAGATTAATAGTCGTTTACATAAACGTCGATAGAAACTAAGTGGTACATGAATATCTTGTACCACTTATTTCACCTCTCCCGAGCTATGCCGCACTTCATTTGTCTGCTTAGGTAAATTTAATACCACTCTTCAATTACAGGCGCGTTTAACACAACGAGCCAATAAACAAACAAGGCCGCAACGATTACGACGACGAGCGCAATAACCAGCTTAGAGTGTTGAATTTGATGTTCTTGCACAATGCCTTCTTCGAGTTTACGGCCTGTAAACATCGCTTTGATTAAATTTTGCTTTTTGCGGAATAAATAATAAAACGCCGCAAATACATGAAACCCAATAGCAACGAGAATGACATTAATTAGATTATGGTGAATAGTCGACATAACGGCATCTACCGAGTCACCTAACGCCCCTGAATAAGGTCCTGTGGTAAATATCTCATCATCCATAAACAAGCCACTAACAGCTTGCATGGCGATTGCAGATAACAAAAATACCACCATCAAACTCCCAAGCGGGTTATGGCCTGCGTATGTTTTAGTCAAATTATCGTTTACTTTTGGGTTAACTAAAGACCGTCCATAGCGCCAAATATCTTGAGGGTTAAGATTTAGCGATTTAAATAAAGCATAGCGAGTCCCAACAATCCCCCACATTAGGCGAAATGTCAAAAGGGCCAAAACGACATATCCACTTCGCAAATGCCAGTCGATAAACTCGCTACCCAATTTTGCAAAAATAAAACTCGCAGAAAACGACAAAACTAATAGCCAGTGGAATAATCGTGTTGGTAGATCCCATATCAGTACGCTATAGGTGCCATTTTGTATCCTTAACAACAGGTTAAAAATTAACGAATAAACGCTAAATAGAATGACTTTATTTTAACTGAAGTGGTTTTAAATGAAAGTTAAGAGTAGTCGCAAAAATAATAGTTCTGGAAATGGAGTTGAGTGGTAGTTCCCGAGCGAGCCACCGGCAAGGAACCACCGAGGGAGATGGTACAAAATACATTCCTAACGCCGGACTAAATCCACCGTCGATTTAAAGCTGCATACCTTTAAATTCTAGCGGATAGCAAATATTGACTCAACCACTGATTGATAATTTTTCATCCGTGAATTCACAATTATTTAAACAATATTGTTAAGGTAAAATTAACTTACTAAATATTGCTTTGCTAATGGTGAAACATTAAGCTCAACAAGGTAAATCCGGCATAGACTTACCTGTTGATTTTTAAAACTGAATTTAGAAGAATTTTTAGCTAATTTTGTTATGAAAACACTGCATTTCTTCGCCAATTTCTTTACGCATATCCATTAATCGAATAGCAGATTCACGTTGAACAATGTCTTCTTCTTCTACTGGTTCCCACTGCGGAACTTTTTCTGGCTGACCATTTTGGTCAACAGCCACCATAATAACGATACAGGTTGTAGTTGTTCTGCGATTAAGTGACTTTGGATCACAGGCATTTACTTCAATTGCAATATGCATTGAGGAAGTACCTGTGTATACCACTTTGCCGCCACTTCAACTAATGAACCCACATGAATTGGTGCCACAAATCGAATGCCACCAGCATAAGCGGTAACGCAGTATCGACCACTCCAACCAGCGGCACACGCATAAGCTGCAAGGTCAATCCATTTCATTACCGCACCACCATGCACTTTGCCACCAAAGTTGACATCTTGCGGTTCAGCTAAAAATCTCAGTTTAATATCACGTTGTGATTGACTCATCACTCACTCTTTCATAATTTGGTTCAGATATTGAAAAGAATATACTAATAAATTATAAATGAACAATTTCCAACAGTTATAACTAACAACTGGTTTTTTCATACTGCTGTAAATTTAGTAATAACCAAACCAATATTTAAACTTTTCGGTTCAATATTGGTTTGCAATTTGCCAATCAATTGTTTCCAACGACGGTTAATAAGCGCTAAATTTATAAACTATCTGACGCTGATACTCTTCACTAAGGTGACAATAAAATACTAGGAAAATGCGGTTGATTTGTGGCATCAACATAATCCTAGCATTCTAAGCAAACCCCCTGATAAGGCCTGAATGGATCATCTAAAAACTTACCGGTATAAAGCTGAATCGATGGCTGATCCGTCATCACTGTCATTTTAACTCGATTTTTAACAGAACGAAGTTCGGCTTTAATTTCACTTTCAGGTTTTAAAACAAAGCAAGTATCGAAGCCCTCTTCATTTTTTACTTGAGCAAATTTATTTAAATCGATTAGTTCGGCAATTGAACGGCCTGCGGCAAAGTCCACGCCCATATCGTCAATATTAAGTAATTCACCCGTTGGAATACCCGCAGAACTGCGTTCTAAAAAGCCATCTGCTGATAACTTGAGTTGCAGATCAAAACAGCTCTTTTCACCCAAATTAAAGTAAGCGTGGTTGGTTAAATTAAGAGGCGTCTTTTTATCTGTTATTCCCCAATAATCAATGGTCAACGCGCCGTTTTCAGAAAGTTGATAGGTCACCGCCAGTTGCACATTGCTAGGAAAACCATTGTGACCGTCGCTGACATCTAAAGTGAATTTAGCATACTGCGCGGTCAAACTGTCTTGCTCTAGCTGCCAATATTGCAACGAAATGTTGTCATCACCGCCGTGTAAGCAGTTATCTCCATCATTAGCAGGTAACGTATATTGTTGCCCATCAATTTCAAATTTAGCATTTTCAATTCGATTACACACTCGGCCACACGTAGCGCCAAGATAAAATGGGTCCGATACAAACTCTTTGGTTGTGTCGTAACGGACGAGCATTTCCTGCAACTTATCAATGACAGGGTATTTTACCGAAGTGATCCTCGCGCCAAAATTGACTAAAGTCACTTCCATACCGATGTCATTTTTCAATACTGTTTTAACTAATTCCGTCATCTTTTCTGTACCCGTTTGGATTCCCAGACTGCCAACGCCACGTATCTACCATCATGTCGTCTAAATTACGTTTGGCCTGCCAGTCTAATTCTGTATTCGCTTTTTCGGCATTTGCCCAAAAAGCCGCTAAATCGCCTGCCCTACGTGGCGCAACGTCAAACGGTATCGTTTGTCCGGTCGCCTGTTCAAATGCGTTAACAATTTGGAACACGGATATACCTTGTCCAGTCCCCAAATTAAACGCCTCAACACCCGCAAAGGTATCGTGTTTATGTAACCAATTTAATGCAGCAACGTGGCCTTCAGCTAAATCCATTACATGTAAATAATCGCGTTCGCAGCTCCCATCTTTAGTTGGGTAATCGTCGCCAAATATATTTAGCTTATCTCTTTTACCAACAGCAACTTGTGCAACAAACGGCAATAAATTATTTGGAATACCTTTTGGATCTTCGCCAATTTGACCACTTTCATGGGCGCCAATTGGGTTAAAGTATCTTAGAGATACCCCTCTAAATTTATTATTTGCTAACGCAAAATCTGCCATTACATTTTCAACCATGACTTTACTCGTGCCATAAGGACTTGAAGGCCGGCCTAATGTCATTGTTTCAACATATGGCGCTGTGTTTTGCTCTCCATATACTGTGGCTGAACTGCTGAAAATAAAGTCCTGTACCCCAAATTTTTCCATGACTTCTAATAAACAAATAGAACCATGCACATTGTTCTGATAATAACTCAGTGGAATTTGAGATGATTCACCAACCGCTTTTAACGCCGCAAAATGGATAACTGACGTGATCTTGTGTGCAGTAAACACCGAACTTAATTTTTCTTTATCGCGAATATCACCTTCAATAAACTCGACTGTTTTGCCAGTAAGCTGTTTAACACGAGTGAGTGATTCTTCACTTGAATTACATAAATTGTCATAGACAACGACGTCGAAATTTTTATTAAGAAGAGATAAAACGGTATGTGAACCGATATACCCGGCACCACCTGTAACTAGAATTTTCATGTTGGACTCATCTAACATTAAAAAGGCCGAGAGCCGGCCTTGTTGATTTTGAAGTGAAATTCTGGAGTATTGATACGCACGGCAAATAAAGTAACAACGCAAATCCATCTACGCTTTACAATAAACACAATACTCCAGAACTCACACACACAAAACATCAACAGGGACAATTTAGCGATATTACAGGCTAGTGTAATTTACCAAATCACCTGTCCCCGTTACTTTTATTTTTATTTCTATTTGGAATGGAAGGCACCATCCTTGGCAACACACACATAAACGTCTGCAACTAATCCCGATTGTGATTGATACAATTCAGAAATCGTTGCTTTAATATCGTCAACTAGGTCATTTGGTGCAAGCGCGACAACACAGCCACCAAAACCACCGCCCGTCATTCGAACGCCACCTTTGTTACCTAAAACTTGATGAACGATATCCACTAAATAGTCCATTTCTGGCGTTGTGACCGCAAAATCGTTTTTAAGCGATAAATGTGAATTACGCATTAATTCACTCATTGTCGCCATATCATTTGCTTGCAGTGCAACAAGGGCAGCTTCTGTTCGGTCGTTCTCAGTAACCACGTGTTTAGCACGTTGGTATAATTCAGGTTCAATATCTGACTGCGCCGCTTCTAATTCTGCTAAGCTTACATCACGAAGCGCTGGCTTATTAAAATACGCAGCTACCGCTTCACACTGCTTTCTACGCGTGTTGTATTCACTGTCTACAAGACCACGTTTTACATTAGAATTGATGATAACCAATGCCATATTTTTTGGAATTGGTGCATGTTTAAACGTTAAGCTTCGGCAATCCAATAACATCGCATTGCTTTCTTTACCCATCGCAGAAATAAGTTGATCCATAATGCCGCAGTTACAACCTACAAATTCGTTTTCTGCTTGCTGCCCCATTAGCGCCGCTTTCACGCCGTCTAGACCTAGCTGATATAATTCGCTGAATGTTTTTAAAATCGCAATTTCAAAACTGGCTGAAGAACTTAGTCCAGCACCTTGAGGTACGTTACCAGTGACAACGAGGTCGGCACCTTTAATTTCTGGGTTGGATTTAAGCAGTGCTAACAAAGTACCACCAACATAATTCAACCACATTTTGTCTTCATCAAATTTGATGTCTGTTAACGAAAATTCAGCGCTTTCGCCGTCACAATCTACCGCTAACACACGCACTGTTTGGTCATCACGAGTTGACGCTGCGATGTTAGTCCCGAAGTTAATAGCCGCTGGCAATACAAAGCCATCGTTGTAATCAGTGTGATCACCGATTAAGTTAACTCGTCCAGGACCATGACAAATGACTGCCGGTTGGTATCCGTATTGCTGTTGAAAAATTTCAGTTAAGTTTGTTTGTTGAGACATTATGCGCCCGCCTTATAATGTACAGAAGAAACGTCTTTTAGACGTGTTGCGGCTTGTTCAGCAGTTAAATCACGTTGCGATTCAGCCATCATTTCATAACCAACCATAAACTTACGAACCGTTGCTGACCGTAAAAGTGGTGGGAAGAAACTTGCATGTAACGTCCATTCAGCATGTTCTTCACCGTCGTAAGGTGCACCATGCCACCCCATTGAATATGGGAAAGACGAATTAAATAGATTGTCATAACGAATCGTGATCTGTTGAATAATATCCGCCAGCGTAACTTGCTGCTCGGCCGTTAGTTCAGTCATGCGTTGAATTGGGAATCTAGGTAATAATAACGTTTCAAATGGCCAACCAGCCCAATACGGAACAACCACAACCCAGTCATCATTTATGACAACGACACGTTCGTCAGCGTCTACTTCACGTTGAGCATAATCAGCTAATAAATTACGGCCATGTGCTTTTAAGTACTCGGCTTGTGCATTATGTTTTTTCTCAACTAATGTCGGTAATTGTTGTTGCGCCCAAATCTGTCCATGTGGGTGTGGATTAGAACATCCCATCATTGAACCTTTGTTTTCAAACACTTGTACCCAGTTATAGGTTTTACCTAAATCTTCACATTGGTCCTGCTAAGGCTTTCACAACTTCGGCGATTTCTGCAACTGACAATTGAGGCAATGTTTTACTGTGATCTGGCGAGAAACAAATAACACGGCTTTCGCCCTGCTCTGTTGCCATTTTAAATAATGGGTCGTTTGTTTCTAACTGCGGTGTATCTGTTTTTAAGGCTGCAAAATCATTTTGAAAAACAAACGTTTTTTCATATTTGTCATTCACTTCACCATTAATACGAGTATTACCTGAACACAAAAAGCACTTTTCGTCATAAGACGGCTTTTGGTCTTCGTCTAACGTTTCAACTTGGCCTTGCCAAGGACGTTTCGCACGGTGTGGAGAAACCAGCACCCACTCATTAATTAATGGATTATAACGACGATGTGGATGTTCAGTTGGATCAAATTCATTAGCCATTTTTAACACTCGTTTTGGTTTTATTAACGATGAATATGGAACTAGGGTAAACGTTTACATTTTTAACGTCAATTAACTTTTGAAAATAATTTTTAAATCTCCAATAACAATTAACTGACCGTTGGTGTCGCAAGACAAACTTTTTGCAATAACGAAAGGCTTAGAGGTATGATGGCCGGCATCGGGTTAACCAGCGGATTTAAATCAGTTTTCAATGTCCACAATAAAAGATGTCGCAAGAATAGCAGGCGTGTCCATCGCCACCGTTTCTCGGGTTGTAAATAAGGGCCCTAAGGTCGGAGAAAAAACCAGAAACCGGGTATTAAAAATCATGCAGGAAATTGGCTACATGCCTAATGCCAATGCCCGTGCTTTAGTGACTCAAAAAATACCACCATTGGTGTTGTGATCCCTGATTTAACTGACCCATTTTTTGCTTCCCTCGCCCACGGTGTTGACAAAATTGCCCGTGAAAAAACATGCAAGTCCTGTTAAGTACGGGATTGATAAGTGAAAGTTCTGAACGTCAGGCAATAAACTTATTATTGGAACGACGTTGTGATGCTGTGGTCATTCACAGCAAAAATTAAGTGACGACGAGCTTGTTGAATTATCAAAACGGGTGCCGGGATTAATACTCATTGACCGATTTATCGAACGGATTAAACACCGTTGTGTCTGGCTTGATAACGCGGAAGGTGGAAAGCTTGCCGCACGCCATTTATTAGCAATGGCGCATAACTCTTTTGCCAGTATTACCAGCCAATACGAAATTGACGATCCTTTATTACGCCTTCAAGGATTTAAAGACGGTATCCTAGATGCTGGTTTTACATTAGAAAACAAATTAATCGCAAAACAAGAGCCTACCCTCCAAGGTGGTGAAATAGCCGCTCAAGAGTTACTCTCACAAAACATTCCGTTTTCCGCTTTATTTGTCTACAACGATGCCATGGCCATTGGCGCAATCTCTACGTTTGAAGATAACGGTTTTCGTGTTCCCTAGCGACATTTCAGTGATCGGGTTTGATGATGTTTTACTGTCTCGATATTCGCGGCCTAAATTGACCACATTAAATTATCCAATTGAAGATATGGCTGCAAATGCGGCGTTATTGGCACTTGAATATAGGGAGTCACCTGAGCAATATTCAGCCCCCGAAGGTCTTAAATATCTCCCGAGTTTAGTGACACGAGAGTCTACAATTCGTAACAAAAGCCGCTAATTCAGGTTTAATTGCTCAGTAGCAGCTGCTTTACGTAGTCCTTTATTATCGGTAGTCTTACAGGTTCAAATTGGTTTTTGGATCACTATGTATGGATGCGGCATTGTTCGAGTTTTTATTTAACACATTTTTATTTATTGGCTTAATTGTCGTATTAAAAGACCGGAAAAATGTAAAACGGCTTTTAATCGAAATAACGAAGTTAAATGACCTAGTTAACCTTCAAAACGATAAGATTCGAAAACTGGAACTTTCCGCGATACTCGCGGCCAAAGATCGCGATGAGCCTAAACCAACAAAGAATACCGAAGGTTTAGTCGATAACACGCCTGCACAACCAACCCCCGCCGCTATGAGCTTTGAGCTTCCGCCAGCTATTGAAAAAGCCAGCAGCATGAAGCAACTCAAACGAATCCTGGGCAAATAACGATCGTTCAAATCAAGCGGCGGTGCAGTCACCAGCAACAGATGCAGCAAGGCCATCGACACCGGGGCAAACAACAAAACAGCAAACCAACATGGATAACGATGCTTCAGGATTCAGTATCGACACACTATTAAGTGGCAATGGGTTATTCTGGCTTGGTGCCATCATATTGGCTTTTGGCGGTATCTTTTTAGCAAAATACTCAATCGAAGCGGGATTATTACCGCCAAGTATTCGGGTCATAATGGGGAGTTTGTTTGGTATTTCTTTAATTGGATTGGCTGAATATATTGATAGAAACAAAGCCAAATTTCATATTACATCGCCTATTATTTCCGCAGCAATTGCTAGTGGCGGTTTTATCACCTGTTTTGCGATGACGTTAGTTTCGTTTGATTTCTATCACTTTATTCCTGCAAATATCGCATTTGTTATTTTGGCCATAATTTCACTGGCCGCCGCCGGTCTTGCACTGAGGTTTGGTCCGATTTTGGCGGGCATCGGCGTGATTGGCGCATATGCAGTTCCTGCACTCGTATCAACCGGTTCAAACAATGTTGCGGCACTTCTTGCTTATATTGGTTTTGTTTCTCTATCAGCACTATGGGTTGCCGAAACGGTAAAACAGAAATGGTTGTGGTGGCAAAGCTGTGTTGGCCATTTTAGTTGGTTTGTAGTCGCTGTGTTAATGGCTAAAAACAGTGATTTCTGGCCTGTTGTTTTATTTTCTATTATCACTTTGTACTTATATGTTTTGGCCACGATACTCGGCTGGAAACTGCAGCATACGCTGTATCGAGCGTTAACGATTAAGCAACTGCTTATGCCAAGACGCGAACAGTTGGTAGTTGTATTAACCACCCTATTAGTCTCTGTATTTTTAGCGTTACATGCAAAAAGCGACTTTATTATTTGGACCAATATTGTCGTTGTAAGTGTATTTTTTGTCGCGGCTTCACGTCATAGCGCCTTAGATACTTGGCCATATTTTGGGCTGTTCATTGCCTTTATTTCGTTTAGCCTTTGGCCAAAAGGCATTAACTTTGACGACAACTTGTTTCCATTCTCGGGCCGGTTTTTATATGTTCAAATCGCGGTGTTAGTGGGCATGTTATTTTGTGGTTATATGATTAAACGCCACCCCAAAAGACATAGCTATTTGTTGTTGCTCGTTGTCACACCATTGGCTTTATTTGGGATCAGCTATATTGCAGCACCCTCTGCCGCGGAATCGGTGTTGTATCCGCTATGGGCCGCAGAGCTGCTGATTATTGGCGCAATAAGCAGTTTAGTCGCAACCAAAGTCGACTCAACCTTACACAAACTGACTTATCTTACATTAACCAACATGGTGATTACACTTTGTTTTACTATGTTATTAGAAGCCAGTACCTTAACCCTAGCGATTGCGTCGCAGATTGCAACAATGAGTTACTTAAGCTGGAAATATCAGGTTAAAATTCCAGATTGGTTATCCAAGGTCGCACTTCTACTTGTTACCACGCGATTGACATTTGCCCCTTGGTTAGCAAATTATAAAGACGAAACCATATTAAATATTCATTGGACAATTGTTATATATCCGCTGATTTTAGGCTTAGTTTGGTTTACGGCTAAATACAATCAATCCCTGCGATTAAAACCTTGGCTGCATGGGGTATTTATTCATATTGTTGCGCTGTTGCTAACAACAGAAACAAGTTATTTCTTAATTGGCGACTATCCAAACTTTTCAAACTTAAGCTTTGTCGAATCAACTGTGTTGGCCTTCAATTGGCTAATACTAGCAGGTGTCTATCGTTGGCGTGCGACTATTTCAAACACTCCAATAAATACAGAATCTAGTCGTGGCGACGTTGCCATAGAGCCGGGCAATCGGTTAACAAAACTCTATGTTATCGCCGCAACTGCCCTTTATTTTGGCGTAACACTTTTACACCTCGATATTTCAGTTTTAAACAACCCGTTTGTCGAAAACCAATATGTCGGAAGCTTTGCTGCAAACTGGCTTATCGTGTTATGGGCATTACCCGCCGGACTGCTATTTAGCTATTATAAATTGGGATTAATAAGTGAATCTTACAAAACAGCGATATTTGTAATAATGGGGATCTGCGCATTTATGTTTGTAAACGGCGAGATTAGAATCGTATTTAATCAAGGGTATTTGTATCTCCAGCAACCTTTTGCCCAAGCTGAGGTTTATACCTATTCCATTGTTTGGTTGGTGCTGTCGACAATCATGATATTTGTAGCCCAAACCAAACAGCGGCTCACACTTAGAAATGTTGGTTTTAGTTGTTTAGCACTTGTGATCCTCAAAGCGTTTTTAATTGACATGTCACATTTACAGGGGCTTTATCGGGCGTTGTCCTTTATTGGACTTGGACTGTCGTTAGTGGCAATTGGTTGGTTGTTTCAAAAACTCAAACCCGCTAATACCGGTGTTAATGGATCGGAAACTGAGACCTAACATAAGCGCAAAATAAAACAGGTCCACATTGGTTATATTCGTTAAAAATTAACTTTAAACTAAACAACCAATGTGGCGCTGCCATTTTTAAATTAAAAATGACGTTTTATGGCTTGCGGGCCATTAACATCTTGCCCTTGATCACTTCGTAATACATGCCACCTAAAATAATAAGAACAACGCCTAAGATACTGAATAGATATGAATAGTCTGGTTCAGATTCCGTCGCTTGCGGTTGCAGTTCAAGCTTTTGGCCTGTGACCTGCTCAACTTCACCTGTGCTGCTTTCTGCTGCCTTTGGTGGCTGTAGATCAGTTGGTTCTGTTTTTACCTGCGATGCATCAGCAGAAAACTGCGGTGCGGCTAACCCATAGCCAGCAGCTAACTTGGTAACATGTTGTTTAAGCTTTTCATTATCGACAAATAGATTATATTTTTCGACAAACTCACTGTACCGTTTGACTAGCGTTTCTAAGCGCTCGTCATTTGCCTGCCAATAGTCTTTACGCTGCGCTTCTAACATACGTTGCATCATACGAGCGAGAGCTTCTGGATTGGTTTTTTCAAACCATTCATCTAGGTCTAAATTGAGTTTGTCATCTACATAGATGTCTAGATATTCGTCCCACTGATCACTTCTAACCAAGTTAGGGTCAACGACTTGCCAACCAAAAAAGTTATCCATTCTACTGCTTAACGACACAGCACCGGAGTAACCTTCTTTCTGCATTTCCTTAATCCAACGTGGATGGAAAATACGCGTTCTAAGCTCGCGTGCTAAAAAGCGAGAGGCGTCTTCTGCTTTCGCGTTATTTGCATCACGAAGATTCGATACCACCATGTCGGGACTTGCCCCGTCTAGGTTTCGAACCGCTAAGCTTATGCCACCAAAATACTCAAATGGGTCGTCTGAACTTAACATGCCAAATACATTTGACGAACGGGAGAACAAGGCGATGTCGGTGCCTGACAACTGCTTGCCATATAGGTTAATCGGCTCGCCGGTTTTTGACGTTATTTTTTGCCCCAACGTGACTTGTCTGCGCCAAAATAAAATCCCATTTTGTTCATATAATTGTCGGCAATGACGCTGTCATTTTCCCACTTGTCACTTGCCCAGGCCAGACCATCAACACCCGAACCATAATCACCTGACTGGTTTGAAAATACGCGAACGGTCGACAAATATTCAGCATCTTCTTGTTCGACGCCCTGTGCTAATAATTCGGCTTTAACACGTTGACTGTTTTGCCATATCGGGTTGTTATCTTCTTTAAGTTCCGCCACTTGCTGCACTGCTTTCGCTAAGGCGCTGCATAACATTTGGGAACGCATCTCGATATAAGCCCGTGGCGGATAAAACAACATCAATACGAGGTCGTTTAAGCTCTGAATACGGGATCACTTCAGAACCAAGAACGCGACCGGTTTCAGACCAAATTGGTCGAACGCCCATAGCATATAAGGCTTGGGATTCTAACACCCCATAATGACGCATGGTTTCGATAGACCACAGTGAAAACGCCATCTTGTCTGGAAATTTTCCATGTTTGGCTTGGTGGTCACTTATCATTTGATTGATCAGTTCTTTACCTTGTTCAAATGCGGCTTTAGTAGGTACTTTTGCTGGGTCAAATCCGTACAGATTAAAACCTGTTGGCAGAGACTCTGGGTGACGGATGGGATCGCCACCGGTTTTTACTGGGATATATCGTCCGTCGAGAAAGTCCGATAAACTTTGCAGTTCTCTTATCTGTGTTAATCCTTGGTAAAGACTTTGCCCACGTTTAACGTGTTCTATTAATTCCTCTGGTAACTCACTTTTGTTGTTGGTTTTACTGTTTACGCCATTCACTCCGTTCGCAGCGTTCATAGTGTCCACAGCGTTCACTGCTCTTACCCCGTTCACTGCTCTTACCCCGTTCACGACGTGGTTTAACACAGTGTAAAACCCAGGTAGATTTTCAATTTCTACATTTTCAATAAGATGCTCGTTTGACTCGGTTTTGGCAGCATCGGAATTGTGCCCCAGCCCCTCGTGTAATCCGACGACGTCGTGCTCATATTCCTGTGCTAAGGCCGTAAATTTACTGCCCAACATTTGGATTAAGGTGCTAACGACCAAACGAGTCTCGGGTAACTGCCCAAAAGTATGTAAGCCCAGTGGTTGATTGGCGGTTGCGAGGGCTTCCATATGGCTGTGCAGATCGTCAAAAATCCATCAAAGTCTTTCTCAATATCGGCTTGTTCCTAGGCGATATCCTTACAGATATTTAAAGTAAAGCACTGTTCTACCACCTGCTTCGCCGTCTTTTGTTTGACACCGCCATTATCTAACTGGCTGTATTGGTGCATCAATTCATGTAAAACCACAATATCACCTTGCAAGCCAGCTGCGGCAAATGGCGGTGTCATATGAGAAACGACCGTTGCACGACCACGTCGTTTTGTTTGCATCGCCTCACCTACATCGTCGACAATAAACGGATACACCACGGGCGTATCCCAAACCGCTAGATTGCCTTGATCATAAATCGATAAGCCACGCTCTTTTCCACCTAAATATTCCTGCGAACCATGTGTGCCTAAATGAACAATAGCGTCGCCTTGCCAAAACTCACGGGCATAAAAGTAGGCTGCCAAATAGAAGTGATTGATAGGTACGATTCCCTGATGAAAAATACCACTTTCATCGTTCTTTTTATCTGAACGCGGCGGTTGACGCATCACTAACATGTTACCAACACGCATTCGAGGCAATATAAAATAGTCAACTGAATCGCGTTTTATCGCCATAAAGTTATCCTGTGGTTTACCCCAATGGTCATTAATTTTATTTTTAAGATCCGTTGGCAATTTGTTAAACCACGCTAAGTAATTTTCTATCGGCATGAGCTCTGCAAGATCGTCATCTAAAAAGGCTTGTAGCTGTTTACCTTGAAGTTGCTCTGGCCGATAAAATGGGTCTAGAATTTTTTTAACTCTTTGTGTAAAAATGTCTCATCGGTGGCGGGAATGTCATACCCCTGCGCATTTAGTGTTTTAGTGATTTCACTTAGACTGGTTGGAATATTTAAAAATGACGCACCGACATCTTGGTCGCCCCAAACAAAAACCGTGATTTTTTTGTCATGTGCGGGTTTGTATTTTAAGGAAGTTAAATTGACGGCCTTATTTACTAAATGCTCTAGTTGATAATCAATAATGTCAATATTGCCACTGCGGCGGTCCATTGCAGCCACCACCATAGGATCTGTAACCCCTGCGGTTTCTGGTAAAACTAAAGTAAATGCCATCATACCGGCATCAACACCTTGTGGGTCTTGTTCTCAGGCTTTTTGGTCACCGCCATAATAAGTCATGGCCTGAATAACAGGGACGCCAAAACGTTCAAATTCAACCTTACGTTGATTAGCCCAATGAATGTTTCTAAAGTTTAAAATTAGGTCTACATCTGCCGTTAATTTATTGGCGGCATTGCCATCGATATATAACAACTCATCGTAATGTTTTTCACCACGACTTAACGCAAAGAAAAACGGCACAACGTGCACACCACGTTGTTCTAATTGCGCAATCGTTGTGTCTATTAACTCTGTTTGTTCAACTTCTATTGCTGAACGATTCATCAATAACGCAATTTTAGCTTGGTTCGATTTTGGTGCTTGCCAATCAAAATATTGTTTTAAGTCGCTAACAATAAGGTTTGGTAACTTTGGATGATAAATGCCTTTATCGGGAAATATCACCGGTGATGCGACCGATAAGGATTGTGTAGCGGGATCTTCGAGCACGTTAACAGACAAATAACGCAACATATTGCCAAGATTTTTACTGCCACCGTTATCCCAATATTGGTCGAGAGTTTGCCTTTGTAATTCAGACACACCTATTTTATGTTGGAAAGTCTGATGCCATTTTAAACCAACCACTCTGGCCTTGGACTGATTAATTAAAGGAAGATAGGGTGAAAAACTTTTATTGGCTTCCGCCACTGAAACACTGTCTAACAGGACAACGTGATATTGATTAATTAGGGCCAAAAACTCTACAGGAGACTTAATAGAACGCAGCGATTTTTGGCTCACTTGCCAATTCAGCATCATGGCATTATTGGAAGTAGCCTGCTTTTTTAACAATTTTACTTTGGCTGGATTACTGTGTGAAGAGCTTATAATCAATAACCTAGACGCTTTCTGTGGTGCTTTCTGTGGTGCCTGCTGCAACTCAGACTGGCTGTTTTGCTGGACTCGATTTTGTGGTTCAGCAAACGATTGTACTGACGACAACGTCAAGTAAAATAGCGCAATGTTTTTAAAAAATGAAAGTGAATATTTCATGTGTAACCTGTAAAACGGGCAATAAAGGATGGGGCTAACTAAGTTTATATTCATCAAATCAAGGCGTTTTTTATCTCGCGGAAGATAACATAACGCCCTAACTTGTCCCGTTTGAATCAACTTAGTTAGTCCCGGAGGACAGTTGTAACCTAGCTTACTTATTCCGTAAGTGGGTCAGCGACAAAGCTATAATTGCCAGAATTTCCTTCGGCATCGTAATAACTTGTGATTTGCATTTTGTAATTTTGAGTTGCTGTTTTGATGATATAAACACCATATTGTGACCATAATTGATGGCCACCTTGTAGGTTATAGGCGTACCAGTTTTTAGTCTTAAATGCGTTTACTGTGTATTCATTTGGCTGGAAGCCATAATGAGTAGCCGCTTCAACGGCGACACCCGTAAAGGAATTTGTAAAATCTTGAATTGCCGTTGATGTTTCCGCTAAATCAAGTTGATACGAACCAATACCATCAGCACATGGAATAGAGATATCGTAGTCTTCCGTTGATGTTACTTCCATTGCCGTTGCAAAGTTAATATATACCGCCGATTCAGACGCACATAACATAGCCAAATCTAAGGTTAAATCTTGTTCTGTCGAAAACTCAGTTTCTCCAGACGCCTGTACGCCAAAACTTAGAGTGACGTCGGACATTCCAAAGCCAGACTGCGTTAAATTAGTCACTCTAAATTTACTAAACACGCCATCTGATTGGACAATATAAAAACTGTCGTCTTTAGCCGTTACAGCATGGGTTGTTGTATCGTAGTTATAAAATCCATCCAAAATACGTTCGGTTACGTCACTTACAAATTCTTCATCCGCTGGCACATCAGCTAACGATACAGCTTCATAATCTGCCAGTTCGGCTTCAGCACTTGCATTAACAAATGTATCAACAATTGCTGCACCGTCAGCGTCGTAATATTCACTGTTGTTGCCAGTAAAATACATTCCAACAGGTGTTGTACCATTGTTATTTAGGTAGATATTGGTACGCTTGAATGCAATATCCCAATCTTCATTTGTGCTAGCTTGGTCTTCCGTAAGCTCTAATACGGTGCCAGTGTCTAAATCAAAGTAGGCAAATACAGGCGCGCTGCTTGTCCCGGTTGAAAACGGACCGTATGGCGTCGACGTAACTTCATCTTCCACAACGTCCTCTACAACGTTTGGTTCGTCATCGTCAGATGAACTGCACCCAGCCATTAACAACGCCATGCTAATTAGAGAAAGCGAAGCTATCTTTTTAAATTTGTGTTATTTATCGCCGGGGTATTTGAATTAGAGTGTTTCATATCTATCTTGTTCCTATACAAAATTGTTGTTCAAATTTATGTGTTTTTTATAATTTTTTAATGGGTTATCTAAAGTGGTTTAGCCGTTAAAACTGATAATTAACACCAACTTTAATCGTTCGGCTCGATACAGGCCTTGGGTCAAAATACCCAAGATCTATCAGTTGGTTATCTCGGTGCTCATCGGTTAAATTAAGCAACGAAAGATGCCATTGAAGATTGGAAGTTATGGTGTGATTGAGCGAGAAGTTGAGAGTGGTAAACCCATCAACCGCTGCATCGACGTAATCGTCTGGCGTGACTTCATCTGCTTGATAAACGGCATAAAGTAGCGTTTGAACATCGAGCCAGTGCAAGTCGTACCCGATATTAGCTTTAACTTGTTGACGCGGACGGGCTTCAAGACGTTTGCCACTTTGGTCAACGGCATCTACATAGCTGTAATTTAGTTGGCTATTCCAATTGAGAAAACGCAGCTCTGCACTAATATCAAACCCTTCGATTGTTGATTTCTCTATGTTTTTGTATTGTGAAATACTGAGATTTTGCGCTTGAGACATTTGTGCATCTTCTCGCGTCGCTATCAGGTCTTTTGTTTCTGAATGATGTAAATCAAAAGATAACTGTAAGTCTGCGGAACGATTAAATACCGCGCCTGTATAATCAACGCTCAAATTGTAAGAATCTGATTGTTCGGGCTTTAAATCTTCGTTGCCGAGAACCTTGTAACCTAAGTTGCTATGGTCAAACACGTAGTAACGTTCTTTTAAGTCTGGGACTCGATAACCTTGCCCATAACCGCCTCTTACTTTTAACGGCAGTCCTGCAACTTCTACGTCAAACATCGCGCTCAAACGTAATGCGGTATGCATACCAAAATCAGAATCATATTGGCTCCTGATCCCCAACAGATATTGATGATCCGACTTGATGAAGTTGTATTGGCTATATAGCTCTACACTGCTTCTGGATTCATTTGCCACTTCAATTGAGTTATCAGCCGGTTTAACCTGATCAAGTTTGTCAAAATTTGTGGCAAATCCAAATACCACTTCACCGCCATATTCGCTGTCAAACTGAGGTCGTACTTTCCCATGCTGCAGAGAGTACAATCCTTCAAGCTGACCTAAGGTAATTTGAGCGTCTCGAATACTGTTCGACCGGCCACTCGTTTCATCGTGACTTATAAACCTAGATTTTAGATGCCAGTGATTATCAATTGCACTTAACCCAGCCCCCAATTGATGTTGTTCAACATCAGAAACGTAATAAATTAGATTCGACTGGCCGGGAACTTTAGCCGTTATTTTGTTTTTGGATTCGTTTAGAAAGTCATAAGACAAACTAAAATCAACAACTGAAAAAGATTTAGATATCGCAGCTTTAGCAAAGTTTTTGGTGAGTTCACCGGAATCTTGTTGTACATCAGCTGGGGTTAAATCAAAGTCAGGATCAGAGACATGTTGTAGCGATATTTGGTGTTGCCAATCATCCATATGGCCAATATTAGATAATGTGGTTGTATGTAAAAGGTTATCAACACTAACGTCATCATTGGCATCATATATGCCAATTTCTGTTCGAATTTGAGTTACCGGCTCAACATCCTCAGTGGTAATAATATTAATGACTCCACCCATGGCTGAGCTGCCATAAAGCACCGACGCGGCGCCTTTAATGACTTCTATTCGTTCAATGTTGTGTGCGCTGATCTGATCTAAATCAACCGCCCCGTTAGCAGGTGAAATTAACGGTTGGCCATTGAGTAAAACGGCAATATGTTTACTGCCATACCCGCGCATTTTGACCGTATAACCGTCTTTTACGCTGCGTTCCAAAACAACAGATGGAATAAACTCTAGCGCTTGAGCCAATGTGCCCTGTGTCACTAACTTCAAAGTATCTCGTTCTATGACATCAACAGAGACAGGCGAGTCACTTAACAGCTTTGCGGTTCTGGTGCCGGTAATTACCAGAGTTTCAACATAAGGTGTTGCGTTATTTTCAACGCTGACAGCAGCAAGCAAATCGTCCTCACTTGTCACATTCTTATTTTCTAGTGCAGTGTTATTTGCTGCTTCATCCGTATTTATTCCAACTGAACCAGATGGACGTTCGGCAGCACTTAATCCCCCTAGGGACAAAATCAGACTTAGGCTGGTATTAATGACAATTAGATTTTTGACTAGGTTCTTTTTTATTATCAACATGTTATTCGTTCATTTTGTCTTCTAATCTTTGTTGAACGCGAAAAATAAATCGTCACACAAACATTAAATGATAATCATTCTCAATTGCGATTAGTTTACTGATTGATTTTAACATGTCAATACAAATGCGAATAATTATCAATTAGATTAATAGTGTTTCCGTAGCACATTTTTTGTTTTAAAAATTTAATTCCACATCACATTAAAACGTAATAATAAAAATCAGCTTTATTATCGAATTGACCGTAAGATATGATGGCAAAGGGATAGCAGTAAAAGGCTTTATTAATGGCTAGAAACAAAAATACAAAAAATCAAAAGGCTCTACTGGAGCGAACCGAAATGCGACAGATAATTTCATCGAAAAATATGCGAATAAGGCAAATGTTATTAGGCATGAAGAAGGGTTTTATTTTAAAGTCATAGAACAAGGTGACGGCGACAAACCGTCATTATTTGATTCGGTAAGAGTAAATCAACGTATTTTATTGGCGGATGGCAGTGTTATTGCCGATACCTATCGGACCGGACTTGCCGATGAGTTTAGTTTAGAAGAAGCGATTGAAGGCCTAAAGCTTGGTTTGCCGTTAATGTCGGTTGGTTCACGATATGAGTTTGTTATCCCCCTGAATTGGCTTGGGGCAAGAAAGGTAATCGCAGCAAAATTGGACCTAATGCAGTCATGTTCTTTGATATTAGGCTCGTTAAAATTGTTTAACGAACAAAAGTTAACTATGCCCGAAGCTACACAAGTCGACGTTAATTTGACTCAATTTTTATTTGTCATTAATTTACGTGGTGCGATAAACAATGGCTAAACTAAAATAATTCAACGGTTGGATTTATTCAGCCGAAACTTCATTTTCACTTAAGGTCAGTTTAATGCCCCATGATCACAGTCACAGTCATTTACATTCGCATGGTCATTCTCATGGCCACCATCACCATAATCACGACGGAAAATTAAGCTTAGCGGTTTTTATCAATATTCTACTCACTATAGTGCAAATTATAGGCGGTGTTTTATCGGGGAGCTTGTCATTAATTGCCGACGCCCTGCACAACTTAAGCGATGCCGGGGCAATTTTAATAGCCATTTTTGCAAGGCGAATTGCAAGATTGCCAGCGAGCAACAAGATGACATTTGGTTTTAGAAGAGCCGAAATCTTGGGGGCCTTGATCAATAGCACTTCCCTTGTTTTAGTTGGGATCTATTTAATCTTTGAGGCCGTTAGTAAGTACTTTAATCCTCAGCCAATTGATGGCTGGATAATTGTCGGGATCGCGTCCGTCGCTTTTTTAATTGACGCTGCAACTGCCTTAGCTCACCTATAAGTCAGGTGTAAAAAACAACCTTAACCTTAAAGCCACTTTTATTCACAATTTATCAGATGCCTTTGCCTCTATTGTCGTCATGGTAGCGGGCACACTTATTATTTTGTATCAGTGGTATATTGTTGATTTAATTGCAACAATTGGTATTTCACTTTATGTCATTTATCAAGGTTACCAACTTGCAAAACAAAGTATGGTCATACTTATGCAAGGCGTACCTGCCAATATCGATGTGGATACACTTTGTCTTGAGCTGGAAGGCATAGATTCCGTTGTTAAAATCTGGCATATCCATGTATGGCAACTCGACGATACCAATATATTTTTAGAAGCCTATGTCGAACTTGATACCTCTGGTGATCAACAAGATTTAAGCCCGATCAAAGCGTTTCTAGTGGAGCGCTACGGAATTCACCACTCAACTATAGAAATCACCAAAAAACGTTTAGACCCAGAAACTGAGTCGGAAAATTGCTATCAAAACTAAGCTCATAAAAGCGTAAATATAGCCCATAAGCAAAAAGGTCAGATAACCCTATTGAGGTTGCTGACCTTTTTAATCACTTTATTGTTATGCCTATTACGATTCTCTAATCAGGTAATCAAAGGCAGATAATGACGCTTTAGCTCCCTCTCCCATCGCAATAACAATTTGTTTATATGGTACGGTTGTTACATCTCCGCAGGCAAATATCCCGGCCTCAGATGTTTGGCAACGTTCATCTATGATAATTTCACCATGTTTGGTTCTGTCGACAATATCGGCCAAAAACCCACTGTTTGGTACTAAGCCTATTTGAACAAAAATGCCGTCAAGTGACTGTAATTTTTCTTCATCCGTATTTCGGTCTGTGTAGGCTAAACCAACCACTTTACCATTGTCAGAAACCACTTCTTTTGTTGCGGCACTTTTGATAATGGTTATATTGCTTTTGGCTTCAGCTTTATCAATCAAAACTTTGTCAGCTTTTAGCTCAGACATAAACTCAAACACGGTCACATGTTTCACCATGCCGGCTAAATCTAGTGCCGCTTCAATACCAGAGTTGCCACCACCGACGACGGCAACATCCTTACCTTTGAAAAACGGTCCATCACAATGTGGGCAATAGGCGACACCATTTCCGATATTTTCTTTTTCACCGGGAACCCCCAGTTCACGCCATTTGGCACCAGTGGCAATGATTATCGATTTTGTTGATATTTGTTCACCTGAACTCAACTGCACGAGTTTCACCTTGCCACGTTCTATATTTTCAACTCTAACATGCTGTTTAACCGTAACGTCGTAGTCGTTTAAATGGGCCTGTAAATTATTAGTCAGTTCAGGCCCAGTTGTTTTAGGCACTGAAATAAGGTTTTCAATACCAACAGTATCTTTAACCTGTCCGCCTATACGGTCGGCAATTAGTGTTACTTTAAGCCCTTTACGAGCACTGTATATGGCTGCTGCAATCCCTGCTGGGCCGCCGCCGATTACGGTGACGTCTTGTTCTGGCAATTGCGGAGCATCGTTTTGTTTGGCCGCATCTGGGTACTTTTCCAATAACTTGTCGACTAACACTGAGGTATCGACCTTGCCATTGGCAAATAAGTCGCCGTTTAAATAAACGCTCGGTACACCCTGAATATTACGAGACTCCACAAGGGATTGGAACAAACCGCCATCGATCATTTCACTGCTGATATTTGGATTTAGCAAAGCAAATTGATTTAGTGACTGCACAACATCTGGACAGTTATGACAGCTCAAAGAGACAAACACTTCAAAATGCAGCGGTTGATTAATATTAGCGATAATTTGTTTTAAACTTTCGTCAAGCTTTATGGCTGTGCCCGCCGATTGCAAAATAGCTAATATAAGCGAATTAAATTCGTGGCCACTTGGGATCCCCGAGAAATAGACGCCGTTAAACTCATTGTTGGTTTGGAGCGCAAATGTAATTGGGCTGCGTAATCCAGCGTCTTGTTCAACAAATTCTAGCTTGTCTGAAACTGAACAAAGCCCGGATAAAAATGCCACCAATTCAGCACGACTGTCGTGTTGCCCTGTTTGTAATACCAAGGTGACCTTTTTATCTAACATTTCTGCGTAACTTTTTACTGCGTTTAAAATTTCATTACTTAACATAATTCACCTCATTGATGGCGGTAGACTAATGGGCACTGATTGTTGCAATGCCCATTAGATAACTAAAAGAAGAAACTCATATGGTGTTTACACCTGACTTATATGAGTTTCTAAGCGCGTCGGACTTTAAATTTTACCGACTAGGTCTAAACTCGGAGTTAATGTTGCTTGACCTTGTTCCTAGGCTGCTGGGCATACTTCACCGTCATTTTCACGAACATACTGAGCAGCTTTCACTTTGCGAAGCATGTCTTTTGCCGAGCGGCCAATGCCACCAGCGTGAATTTCTGCAACTTGAATGATGCCGTCTGGGTCAGCCAAGAATGTGCCACGGTGTGCCATGTGATCTTCTTCAATCATGACGTCAAAGCCGCGAGTAATTTGGCCAGTTTGGTCACCTAGCATTGGAAACTTAATTTTGCCAATCGCGTCACTTGAGTCGTGCCATGCTTTGTGTGAGAAGTGTGTGTCTGTTGATACTGAATACACCTCAACGCCTAATTTTTGTAATTCGTCATATTGATTTGCCATGTCTTCTAACTCTGTAGGACATACAAATGTGAAGTCCGCTGGGTAGAATAAAAAGATTGCCCACTTCCCTTTCACGTCTTCAGATGTGACTGGTACAAAATCGCCATTGTGAAAAGCGGTTGCTGAGAAGTCTGGGATTGATTTACCGATTTTAGCCATTGTTAATTTCCTTCATTTCTAGTTTGGTTTGTTGAAAGCACGTTTGCTTTCGATGGGGTAATATTAGGGCAGGAATATAAATTAGAAAATTTGATTGAATTGAAGTTTATGTTCTATTAAATTGAACTATAGATTTTATTAAGTGCAAAAGAGAAAAGATGATTTCGTTAAAACAAATACGCTACGCGCTTGCTGTAGGGCAAACACTGCATTTTAAAAAAGCAGCTGAAATGTGCAGCGTTTCACAATCGGCATTAAGTACTGCAATAAGTGAATTGGAAAAACAACTTGGTGTTGCAATATTCGAGCGCAATAACAAACAGGTCCTTGTGACCAAAGAAGGCGAGTTATTTTTACAAAAAGCGCAGAACATTAAACGTGAAATGGATGACTTAGTTCAACTATCACAACTGAGTAAGTCTGTATTATCCACCGAGTTGTCATTGGGCGTTATCCCGACCATTGGTCCGTATTTGCTACCTAAGGTACTGCCTAAAGTTCGAGAGCTTTACCCTGATTTTCGTTTGCAAATAGTTGAAGACCAAAGTCATGTATTAGTTGATATGGTGCGCAGAGGCGAAATAGACGTTGCCGTATTGGCCTTGCCTTATCCTACTGAGGGATTGCTAACCTTAGAATTTTGGCAGGAAGATTTTTATTGGGTGAGTCACAAAGATGAATGCCCAACACAACTTGACGAAATCACCAGCAGTCAAATGGAATTGGATAAGTTGATGTTACTCAAAGATGGCCATTGCTTAAAAGACCATGCACTTGAAGCCTGCCAGTTACAGTCGGTAAAACAACGCAGTGACTTTCAATCGGCAAGCCTACATACCTTAATTCAAATGGTCGCGGGAAAATTGGGCACCACCTTAGTTCCGCAAATGGCGCTTGATCAGTTAATCACCCCGCAGTCTGAGTTACGGGCTTTGCACTTAAACGAACCTAGCCCTCATCGTCGTTTGGCTTTTATCGTTAGACCAAATTTTGTCAAAATGCAGGATGTGTCTGAATTAATCAAAATCTTCAAATCGCAATTGAAGACGGCCGACTCACCAATCTAAAATTCAAAGGGTTAAGATCACAAAATCACTTCGCGTCTTAGCCCGATATTATCTAAGTTGTGCTACCGTTTATGCTGACGAATGGTAACGCGCCACAGACAATATGAGCTTAAGGCAGGCATACAATCTGTATGCGAATTTTAATCGCCCAACGCTGTACAATAGAAAAAACCAAGATAGTATTGACTAAGATTAGTTAAAGAGAAAATAACAATAAAAAGGATGTCGAAATGAACCAATCTAAACCCTCTACTGTTCAGCGATTTTTAGATAAAGTCGAGGTTGTAGGTAATAAACTCCCCGACCCCGCTGTGCTATTTATCGCCCTACTTTTCATCGTATGGGCACTATCTTGGGTGTTATCAGGTATAGATTTTAATGCCATTGATCCCCGTTCAGGTAAAGAATTGATAATTAATAATCAATTAAGTGGTGATGCCATCACCCAATTTTTTTCGTCAATGGTAAATAACTTTTCTCATTTTCACCCCGTTGGCGTGGTTCTCGTCGCCATGTTAGGTATTGGTGTTGCTGAATATAGTGGCTTTATCAACGCGGGTTTACGAGCAATTATGGCTAAAACAGCGACCTTAGTTATTGACCCCAATGGTTATCCTTGTTGGTATCGTCAGTCATTCGGCTATTGATGCTGGTTATGTATTAGTTATCCCACTTGGTGGCGTCATATTTTATGCCGCAGGCAGACACCCATTAGCCGGTATTGCAGCGGCATTTGCTGGGGTTTCGGGCGGATTTTCAGCTAACTTCGTGCCATCTGCCCTTGATCCAATGTTACAGGGAATTTCCCAAGCGGGTGCTCAATTGCTAGACCCAACAGTGGTATTAAACCCTCTTAATAACTATTATTTTACGACAGCGTCTTCTGTTGTTGTCACTCTATTGGGTTGGTTTATTACGGATAAAATTGTCGAACCGAAACTGGCAAACAATAAACTCGATGGTGATTTATCCGATCTTCCAACTATGGAACCATTGGAATCAAATGAACAAAAAGCACTACGTTGGGCATTATTTTCTATCATCATAGGTGCCATAATTTTGTTTGCCTCTGCCTATCCACAAGATTCAGCTTGGCGTGCAGCTGACGGCTCGCTTACCGCGTTCTCTGCACCATTAATGAAATCAATCGTACCGTTTATTTTCTTATTGTTTCTCATTACTAGCCTAGTTTACGGTGTTGCCATTGGCAAAATTAAATCGTCTAAAGATTTTATTGAAGGAATGTCGAAAGCCATGTCCGGTATGGGCTATTACCTTGTGATCATGTTTTTTATCGCTCAGTTTATTTACGCTTTTGGACAGTCAAATTTAGGCATATTGTTAGCGGTCAAAGGTGCTGCATTTTTAAAATCAATGGCGTTACCATCAGGAATTACGATTACTGGGATCATCTTTTTGACTGGTTTTATTAATTTATTTGTTGGTTCTGCGTCAGCAAAATGGGCACTGTTAGCACCAATTTTTATCCCTATGTTAATGCAATTAGGTATTTCCCCAGACCTAGCACAGGCGGCCTATCGTATCGGTGACTCTAGCACCAATATCATCACACCTTTGATGCCTTACTTCCCGCTCGTGGTGGTATTTTGTCAAAGGTATGTGAGCAGCGCCGGTATTGGGACGTTAACAGCAATGATGTTGCCGTTTTCGATCTGCTTCTTAATTGTTTGGACACTATTTTTAATGCTGTACTGGGGAGCGGGAATTCCTCTTGGATTGCAAGCCAGTTATGAATATCTTGCAAACTAAATAGTGACTAGAACTTGCTAACGAGCAACGTTCTAGGCTTAAAAATATAATCAGGAATAGCCATTGGCCACTTATTAACTCAATGTTTTAGTTGAATATAAGTGGCCTTTCATTCTATTTACTTGTTAACTCTCGATTATTTAACCAAATGGTATTGGTTTACCGTTAAATTATGCAACTCTGTTTGTTCGCCATTGCGCCATTTAACTCGTACTTTTTGCACACTTTTGCATTCCCCTAACCCAAAATGAACCTGATTATTTAAGCTTTGAGAAAATGCATTTCCGCCATTACTTATCGTCGTTTGTTGCATTTGATTACATGCCCAAATAGTCACTTTTGCATCCAGTTGGTCGATTTTTTTAGCGGGAGATTGGCCCACAACAAACCCAATAAAATGAGTCGATTGCCCCTGAACTAAGTTATTGCTAAACAGATGCCATAACCCGCGTTCATTTGCGTAAAGAAGATCAATGTCACCATCTTTATCATAGTCGAGTACATTCGCACCATTGCCTGTCGCCCCGATTTCATCGGAAACAATGTTATGCACTTCGGAGGTTGTGAACTTAATGCCTTTGTCATTAAACAATAAAAATTGCTTATTTTTTGTCGCCATATTGCCGTATTTAATCACAACCATGTCGGGCCAACCGTCATTATTGAAATCAGCAACCGCTGAACTTGTGGTTTGTTCATTAATTGCGTTACCTAGTTTGTCGCTGGCATCAACAAACCTGCCGCCTTTATTTTCAAACAGTTTTGGCGGATATGGTGCAATTGTAGTAGAGCCAAGATTGTTCTCTACGTTTAGTATAACGCCAGCATTTCGTGCCCGCGTATCCACCAGCAATCGCCATGTATTGTCACCTAAATAACCAATGTATATGCCTTTCTTAGTTGGTTTAGAGGGCCAGCCAGTTGCTTGTTGTTGAGTAAGTGTGACATCTTTATGGCTATGTCGGTCACTTTCGAACTCAAGTTTACGCATACTTTTTCCGACAAATACATCAAAGTCTGGATAGGCCATTTGTAGGTTTTTTAATTCAAAATTGCCTATAATCGACAGATCAAACTGTTGCTTTTGTTTCTTAAAAGTAAAAAAGCAAAACGTTTAGAGCTTGCATCATAAAATTGCTGACGAGAAAATTGATGCTCCGCTCGAGTTATGAACAAATCGTCGTCCCCATCGTTGTCAAAGTCTATTTCGTTGATGCTACTTACATGATTTGTTTGATTTAACGCGCCTAATACATCTTTAGTATCATCGACAAAATCCAGTTTCCCTTTATTTGTCACCGCAACAATGTCAGCACCACCGTAAAAAGCAGATCCTTAAAACCATCGTTATTGTAATCAACCGTTTGTAAACGATAGCCTAGCCATTTAGCTTGAGGCAGCAATTTAACAAATTGGTACTGCTCATTGTTATCGAGTTTATAAAGATGGTTGGCACCCGCTTTCTGAGATTTAAGAGGAAAACCAGTCGTTATCAATTCTAAAGTACCGTCATTGTCGGCATCGATAAAATTGATCGCGCGACCGCGGGTAAATTCAAAATGTTTCATATCATTTTGTTTCAGAATTTTTCGTCCCTCATTTACCTCAAACAACAAAGGAAACTTAGGGTTTTTGCCATCGCCGCCGCCTTGTGCGATAACAATTTCTATCTTGCCATCTTTGTCATAATCAGCTGCAACAACCCCGTGGATATCTCGTGTTAGCAAGGTTGTAGGTTGAGAATATCGCCCACCTAAGTTCCAATAAACATTCAGTTCGTTACCGTGGTCAGTCAAGATTAGATCCTGTAAACCATCTTGGTCTAAATCAACGACTACAGGGCCGTCCCATTTTCGTCGGTATCGCTCACCGGTTGGCAAAATATCGCGATTCATCGGCTCAAATTGAGCCGGTGATTTGTCGTCATTTACGTCAATTGGATTCAAACTGCAACCACTAAGTAAATAAGCAGAAAGAACGATTGCCAAGGAATAACTAGCCACTTTATGGCACGCTTTTGAGATAGTCTTCATGTTAATTACCAACGTTTATCACTGAATTGAGTTTAATGTTTGTAACGTCTTGCAACTTCACTGTTTGGTCACTCCACGTGACTTTAATTTCTTCGATTGCCTGACAGGCTCCTAATCCAAAGTGTACAAATGGATTAAAGCTGAGTGAATACGCTGCACTTGTTGCGCCGACCTTTTGTATTTGCTCAACTCCACACGCTTTTATCGACACTAACGCACCTAATGGCGAAACTTGGTTATGTTTGCCCACATTTATCGTTACAAAGTTATTTCCCGCCCCTTGACCTGATTTTTAAACAAGTGCCATTTTCCGCGGTCATTGCCAACAACCACATCGAGTTGCCCATCTAAATTGTAATCCACTACCTGTGCGCTCATTCCGATTGCCCCTAATTCAGGTGTGACAATATTGTGCGTAGCGCTTTTAACAAATCCACGTTTTTACCTTGGTTCATCAATAAAATTGAGTTAATTGGCGTGACCAAATTGCCCCTTGGTACAACAAGAATGTCAGCGTAACCATCATTGTTAAAGTCCCCGACGGCACTGCCCATAGAATGTTCAACGTCTATTATCTGTTGGGCGGCTGTGACGTCTTTAAATACGCCATTGGTATTTTGCAGTAATACGTCTTTTAAGCCTAGGCTCACCGTTTGTGCTGGATAAGATTTAACGCCGCGTACAATGGCTGTCATTGGCGAAAATATATTGGCGGCGACTCGCCATTGCTGGTTACCGACATAACCAATATAAGCGCCTTTTTTATCTCTTTTATCAGGAAATCCAAGGGCGTCACTATTTACTAACCGGACATCTCGACCTGAATGGGTTTCTCCCGAGTAATCGTACTCATAACCTGATTCGCCGATATAAAGGCTTTTATGTGGCCATTGTGATTGAAAGTTTTCGAGTTGAAAAATATCCCCCATCACTAAATGTTCAAATTGAAATTCACCACGTTTTGCGAAAAAGCCCCATACTTGGCTTGCCGCGTCATAAAAGGTATCGCCACCGTCAAACTCTTTACCTCGGGTAAAAAACAGATCAAAATCACCATCATTATCAAAATCAATTTCGGCCACCGATGTTACGTTTAATAGTGGTTTGGCAAAAACGTTATTAGTTACGTCGATATAACTAAAATCCCCTTTCCCTTGATACAGCTTTACGGCACCAAACCCGTACAAAAGAATGTCGGCTATGCCGTCGTTGTTATAATCGGTTACAAGTGTCTTTTGCCCATCAACCTTGATGGCGGGTAATTGATTAATGAGCAGGAGCTGACCATTATTGTCGTTTTTATAAATGTAGTTTTCGCTTTGGCCTTTTTTAGCTTGATCAGGAAAAGCAAAATTAAGTAAATCGAGCTTGCCGTTATTATTTAAATCAACAAACTTAACCGTACGACCCCGCATGTTTTCAAGCGGAATATCAAAATCGGCAACTTCACTAAAACGGCGATTTTTGTCGATGCGAAACACTTTTGAGTTTCTGGCATTGCTGCCAGAGCCGCCGCCTCGGGCCAGAATAATTTCATTTAAGCCGTCTTGATCAAAATCGGCGACTGAAATCCCGTGTACATCTCCCATAATCAAATCATATGGTTTGGCATATTTTCCTTGGTTATTCCACATAACACGGATGGCAAAACCATGATCATTCAATAATAAGTCGGGATAACCGTCTTGATCTAAATCGGCAACAACTGGCGCATCCCATTGTCTTAAATTTTTATTTTCACGCTTAAAATCCGAGTGCAGTTGTTGAAAAACAATTCGCTCATTTGAAAGTGGTTTTGGATTGCCATTTGCTGTTTGGCACGCCATGAGAATAGCTAGGGTCGATAATAGCGATACTCTTGAAAATAAGCGTTTTTGACCATTAATCATTTGAAGCTCCTAAAAATAATGGGGAAGATGATTGTCTGAGCGTACGAACCCAAATGAGGGCGACTAAAAAAACCAAGGCAGACTCCCGCCACTGGAATTTTGGTTTTCAGGCTTGTCTACAACGGCCTGTTCATTAATCGTTAAGCTTATGTTGTCCGCTACTAAACTCAGTTGTGATGTCGCTGTGATCTGTACGTTACCCGCCGCTACTGCTGTAACGTTCCCGTTATTGTCTACCGTTGCCACATTTGAATTGCTAGACGACCAATGGAGGGTTTTATCTGTTGCGTCTGTAGGCAGTATATCTGCGGTCAAAGTCAGTTTTTCACCAACGGTTAATGAAGTAGCAGACGATTGTATTTCTATCGAATGCACTTCTATATCACTCACACCTTCGAGTAAATCGAGTTGCAGTAATTGCACGTCCATCGGTTGCATTTCGATGTTATTTTCTACGTTATTGCCAGTAATTACATCGACGATACCGGATACTTTGCCGATGCTAGACAACAGCTTAACGTTGACGGTTTGTTGGCTGGTATTGATGAGAGAAATACCTCGTCGTTGTTCGTTACCAGCAGTTGCAGAGCCAGATGTCAAAGATGCCTGACTCAACAGGACGCCATGAACAACTTCAAGTTCAGCATTTTTGACCACGATATCCACGTCCTTGTGCGGAACTAACATCGAAACCTTTACCTGTAACTCTTCAAGCATGGCCAATACGTTATCTCGTTGAAAGCGAGCATATACAGCCAAATCAAGGCCACTTGTTCTTGTTTGCCCCAACTCAGTTTTAGTGAAATTATTGTCATCATCCATTAGCACTATATTGCCACCGCGTTGTGCAAAGGCTTGAAGACCAGTCAAATCTTCGTCCGAGATAAATCGAGTGGCGGACAAAAACAAGGTTTGTGAACTCGGGTTTAAGGAATCAAGGGTCGATGGCGTTGCAAATCCTACCGCCACATTTTGTAATTTAAGCGCCTCGTACATTTCTGACATATACAGGGTATATTTGGGGTCCTGAATTGCCGCATCCTTGTTGTAATAGACCATAAAGTCTCGCTCAACTGGCGTTAATGACAGTGCCAAATTACCATGTGCATTAATTTCTTTCCAAGCACGGCCGTAGGCGTCGAGTTGAATTGGCTGAGTGACACTGGTTCCGATGAAGTCCGCGCGAGTATCGATGGCTCCATCACTTTTGCGGTTCCAAACCCAAGTGGTAACTGAGCCTAAACCGTGCGTGATCCCTAAATAAAATGTCGCTCGCACATATTCTGGTGACATATGAAAATCACGCCATCTTGACCCTGATAAATTATGCCACTCTGAATCATACATATGTTTGTCTGGTGCTATGGATTTCATAAAATCGAGCATAATGCTTTGCGCACGCCATTCAAGACTGTACCGCTGACGCCAATCTTGCTCATGACGTAGGTCCCATTCAGCAGCAAATGACGACATTTGCGCATCCGATCCCGGCATATCAACCAAGTTAGTGATAAATTCAAAATCCAAACCTTCGTCCTGATAAGGGGTATGGACTGAACGTTCGCCCATCACTTTGACATGGGTTTTAGCATGTGGGTCAGCGTTATGAACACCGTCGTGTAAAAACTGAAACCATTGATTACCACGTTCCAGATTAAACTTATTCCAGTCATACCAAATAGGTCCACCTTGAAAACTAAGGGAGATTGGCGGGATGTACGTGTTCTTAACTTCAGAAAAATTATTAAAGCTTGTTTGGTAAACGACATTAAGCTGGCTTATCGTATCGTATTTATGTTCTAGCCACGCTTGGTATTTATTCATGGTAAATTCCGATACGCCACGGGCCGACTCAACTCCACCTTCCCGTATTGAAAACATAGGCTCATTGGCAATCATATGTACACGCTCGTTATCCCCTAAAGGTTCAATCGCCGAACTCAATTGCTCCTCAAACAAAACGTTTAACCACGCTTTGGTATTTGGGTTGTCTATGTCGTAATCGGTAAATATCCGAGAGCCGTCAAATGCCTGAGGGTAATCTTCTCGCAGCCAAAATGACTGCGGGACTATATGGCCCAAAAAATACTGAATAGGCGCTCGATTTTGTGCGGTTTGCTCGGCAATACTGCTTCGTAAACTCGACTTGCTCCAATTTTTAATTTTGTTTTCAGTTTCCAAATGTTGCACCGACAAATACCCTTCGCCACTTCGACCAAACGCCTGCATTATGTCTTCCGTATTTGGTTGCCAAAAAACTTACTGGCAAATACTTTGTCATCACCAAGTTGGTAATGTGTGCCTCGAGCTTGATTTTTTTGTGGAGAAATCTGGCGGCGTAGCGAGGGTGATATTGCCATCGATCTGCTGTTGTAATTGCGCTATCGCCGAATCCACAACGTCGATACAATCGAGCAGCTCATCAAATGGCAAACCTGTTGGGCCAACAGGATCGAAGCGGGAAAAATACACGGCGTCATACATTTGCTGAACCACTTCAGGGTGATTTCTGTCCCATGGTGCAAATATGTCTTTAAACAAGCGTACCGTTGTTTGCGACACCTAGGCGTAGTCGACATTAACTCCGACAGCGATAGCCTCTTCTACTTTTTTATCAAGTTCACTACTTTTTTCATTTACTTGCTTTAACAACGCTGTAAATGTCGCGTCATCAGTGGGCCCATCATAAATAGCGGCACACAAGTAAAGTGGCAGCAATATGAGGGTTGAAACCATCAATTGACTCAGGTTTTTAAAGTTCATTTTTTTATTCTTATAATTGTTGTGAATTAAGGTTGAAAATCGACAAAAAAATTGGCGGTTAACCTGCCTGACTTAGGATCTGGGTTAACGTCAACGTTTGGTTTTTCAATATGAGCTGAATGTAAAATGGTCGCTGGGTAAATAACCAACCTATTAGGTTTGTAATCTACTGTATGGATCAGCTCAAAATGCGGATCTGTCCCTGTAACATACTGCTGTTTGGGGTTTCCATGTTGATTAATATGTTGTTGTGCGGCCTGTAAATATTGTTTACGCCTTGCCTGTGTAACATTTTCAAACCCTGTTGGTTTATGACGATAAAAACTCGTGCCACCAAATTCACTAGGGTTTAGATAATGTAATATGGCAAAACTAAAAGTTTCGTTATTATCAAAATGGGGAATACAGCTAAGTAAGTTTAAGTCTGCAGGTCGTTGTGTGAGCAAAGAAAAACAGCCATTCCTTGGGTAAAGTGTTAACTCTTTTGGAACCTGAAAATGCCGATATAAAATATGAGCTGCAAATTGCAATATCGCCATACCATATTCAGCCCCCACGTTGGCACGCACTCCTGGATAATAGGTGCCCTGTACCATGCTAGTACCATAATCAGCAGTAACGCCATTGGCTATCGCTGCCGACGGGTCTAACAAAACGTCATCAACGACAAAAATTGGGGTTTGTTCATGACCAATGTTTTGGGCCACTTGGCGTTGTTTTCGATTGATATCATACATGCGTATTTTCCAATGCTCTCGAACTTAACTTAGTTAAAAGCCACTATTTAGCGCCGATAACAAAATGCTTGCCTTGCTTTTTAGTTAGCGCTTCGTCGGAATCAATAGCTGTTAAATAGACTACCCAAACGTATTTCCCTGCTGGAAAATTAGTCACCAGATCACTAAACGGCACTGAGATCTCTCCCGGTTTTTTAACGGTATATTTTAATGCACCGAGTTCTTTCCAGTTGCTGCTGTCTAATAACTTCAAATGCAGATCACGATTTTCTGTGATGTCATATTTAGCGGTTAATATCACCTCAGAATCATCAATGATTGTTTTTGGCCAAGTTACTTTTTTAATCAGATCTTTTTGCGAATAAACCGACGGTTTTGGTGCTTTAGGCGCGTCAATTACAGTTATTACTTTAAACTTTGTATCACCAAGACGGTCATTCCAATTTTTGCCTTTTGGTGCCAGATAAGCATTTACACGATATTTACCCGGCTTAATATCATCGATATCAATAGAGAAATGATAGTTTCCTGACTTCTTAATCCGTTTCATCGTGCTCTTAACTGTTTTACGGCTCTCAACTTCTTGTACGGCAACGTATAAATCTCGTAACTTAGACAGTGATAACTCAATTCTGACAACAGGCTTTTCTTCCAAGCCAATAATTAGGTTGTCTAAATCAAAGTTGACGATCTCATCGTCCTGTGCACAACTTGCCGTCGATAAAAATGCGCTTACCATTAAGATAAATGTCGCGATTGTTTTAATTAAATTCATATTCACCTCAACTTAACCAAAGTTTAATTAATTGTGAGCGACTGATGTTCGGCAAAGACCAAGGTGCCACTGCCGAACCCAGTATTCTTAGTTAGTTATTTTTTCTTGTATACGCGCACCCAGTCGACTTGCATCGCACTTGGGTAACCTTCTGCTGTCGCTTTTTCAGGCACAGTGCATCGAACAAAGCCATTTGGGCAATTATTGTATGAAACATGCGGATACCTAAGACCTAAAGATAACGTGACGTGCATCGGTAAATGCCAGTGTAGATTTGGTTTTTCTGCCACCTGTACGCCGTCAATAAACCAGCGAATGACCTCTGGCGTCACCTCAGCCCCGTAAATGTGGAAGTCGTCTCTTGCGTCAAAGTCTGCATGGATCTTATTCCGGGTGAGTTCTGGGTATTTTCCTGGGCGTTTCCATATTTCTTTGCCATTCTCAATAATTCGAGTATGTAAATTCATATCGATGACGTTGGCACCGTCATAGCCTAATGGCGCGTTTTTGTCCCATTCGGCCTGTTGTAACTCAACAATATCCACCTCTGAATAGGTAGCTTCGCCCTCATGTTTTCCTTTTAATCCCATTTTTGAAATCTCGTCATTTAAACTGTAGATCCAAAACGCGGGACTCGAACCATGAAATGTCGGAATACCTTTCATCCTCGCTTCATAATATCCATAGGTTTGGTATTCATGGGAGCGAATGATCCCTGATTTATAAAACAGATCAGTCGTGACTTTTCTGCCTCCATCTTTGTAAGCGCGGCGCACGGCCTGGTGTTTTTCATAAGTAAGTGCAATATTTAAATTGCCGTCCTCGACCGTTACATTGTCTTTTGTCCAAGACCAAGGACCCCAGCCTTCCGGGCTATTTGTCCACTTGCCTTCATCTACTTTCGTTGAGTTGAACTCGTCCGAAAGTGAAGCAACATATTGCCACTTTGTGTTATCTGTGTTTTTTAACGTCGGTAACGGTGTCGTTTGCCCTTTATTCTGCGGTTGCGCATGTTCAAATGTTTGTTTTGTTGCCGTCGAACAAGATGCCATCGCCATTAAATTGGCGGTAATAATTAGATAACAAAATAATCGGTTTTTCATAGAATTGCCCCTTATAAAAAAGCCACCTAAGCAGGTGGCTTTTCATGTTTTAAACTCAACTAATTGACTTCAACTATCGATAGTTCATCAATTAACAATGTTTGGCCTTCAGGTAAACCAGTCACTTTGAAGCCAGGGAATACCGGGGCATTTGCATCCCACTCCGCAGGTACTGTCCAAACCGGTGTACCAGATAACTTGTCGATAAGCTCAACTAACTGCCAGTCCGTAGTCCTTTTTAGCACGGCTGACTGAATACCTGCGCTTGGCAAACGACGGTCATAACTATAGGCCCAGTGATACCAGCTGGGTAGTTCCAGTTTATCGATACATGAGACAACTCAATATCATCTGCAGGTACATCACTCAACTTAGCCCATACTGTAAATTTGTATTTTTTGCCTGTCGACGTGTCTGGACGACCAAATCGTTGGGTATACCAGTTTTTATCATTATTCCAAGCGCCCTGAACGATAAGGCGACCAGCGCCATTTGCTGGGTCGATGTTTTGACCACCACTGATCTCGATAGCATTGCCAGACAGCGCATCTGCTGAAACGGTTGTACCGCCCCACCAATTAGGCCCAACATTACCGTCTAACTTAAAGTCAATGATCCAGTTAGAATCAACAGGTTCTCCTGGATCACAGGCCAAATTACTTTCAGCGGTAACCGTGATGTTTTGCTCTGCAACATCATTTGCACTTGTTGCGCCGGTATATCCTGAATCTAAGCCAACCGTTAATGTTGAACTTTCGCCAACCGCCAGTGTATTGGTATAACGACCAGTTGCACCAAATTCACCGTCACTTTCAGACATAGCAAATTCCGTCGTTAGGTCGGACGCACTCCAGTCATAACTATAAACACCAGATAGCGTGTCATTGACTATGCTTGGTTTAACTTCGGCACCGATTGATGTACATGTTGGAACCGTTTTTGTTCCTAGTGGAGCGCCTAGTTCGTTATAGTCTTGGTTCACAATCTCAAGATTGAATCCAGGTGTTACCGTAATGGTTGCCTGTGCGGATAGAGACGAGTCTTCTTCACTGGTTACGGTAATTACCGTTTCACCCTGATTCGCAGCGGTTACGTTGCCATCGGCATCGACGGTTGCAACAGATGTATCAGCGATTGAATAGGTTAAATTTGAGTTACAGGCATAAGCTGGAGATGTTGCAGATAACATAGGTTCTACAGCACCTGACGCCAAAGAAAGGTCAAACGCTTGAACGCTTGTAACTGGATCCGATATGGCATTTACCGTTAATGATAAAGTTCTTCTATCAACTTCTTCACCTTGGCGCAAGTTCATGGCCAACATCGACAATATAAGAAATGTTGTAGGTAATCGAGGTTGGGAAATCTCGTAGGCCGTCAGGCGCAGGTGTTCCATCGTCATTCGTACCACCACGGACATCAGTTTCATCACACATGCGAAGGGCTTGGTCAAAGGCATCGGTATCCAATACCAACTTAGTGCCGTCCTCAGACATAGTAAATGGCGAAACGTTATTGTTCCCTTGATTACCTTCACCTTGAGGGGTATTAAAGGCGGTGTTTACAGCCGCAAATTGAAATTCGCGGATAAAAATTGGTGATGGATAAGAATCTACTGACAATGCTTTCCCATCTACCATGGCCCCTTCAAGTAAATCTATTTCAACGACACCAGACAGCTCTGGATAAGATTTGCTAAATGGTGCTTCGTCAAATGTAACAGGCTTGCTACTTGAAAAATTGTAATCCAAACCTTCATCAACACCACAGCTTGCAACCGCGGTAGAAATCATTGCGCTAAGCAATGCTTGCTTAAATAATTTATTCATCTCTTCGACTCCAAAAGTCTCTTTTTGGGTAGGTCAGGCTCCGCCCAACCTACACACTTAATTTGTTACTAACTTATCTGTGCCTGATTAGAAATTGGCACGAATACCTAAACGGAACTGGCGACCAGTATTGCTAATCGCGAGTGTACGTTCGTCAGTCACGTCATTTTCAAAGACGTTCCCTTCGTTCATATACACTTCTTGATCTTCTGTTCTCGTCATATTACTTGTGTAGAATTCACGTCGAGTGTCTTCTAGTACGTTGGTAATATTGAACGTCATGCTGACGTTTTTAGATAAGTTATAACTCGCGCTAAAGTCACTTCTATGTGTTTCGTCTTGCCAAACTGCACCGCCATTTAAGCCATCATTCAATAATTGAACTCCGGTGTAACGCTGTGCCCAACGCAACGACAACCCATCTAACTCATAGAATACAGTGGCGTTATAAGCGTGTTCTGGTGTGTAATCCATTGGCAATGGATCCATGAATACACCTGATGTCCCAATTTCTTCAGCTTCTTTTTCTGAATGTTGATATGTATAGTTGATGCTTAAACCTAATCCACTAAGCGCCCCAGGAAGGAAGTCGTAGTTTTGGGTGTAACCTAGCTCAAGACCAGAAACAACCGTACTATTACCGTTTTTGTAGATGTTGATATTGGCAACATGACATTCGATTTCCCATTCACTCGCAGAGAATCCGGCATAATAACGATGTGGCATACAATTTTGTTCACCGCGCATTTCACCTTCACCCGGCATACGGGTTTCGTCATAATCCAACAATAGGTTTGCGCTTTGTAAATCGTATTCGGTTCTGACATCTTTATAATGGAATGGTGTTACGACATTTTCGACCATATCGACAATATCTTTGTGGAATACCGCAGCGGACACTAAACCAGACTCGTTGAAATACCACTCAAATGAAATATCTACGTTTGTTGATTTTAACGGTTTAAGATTAGCGTTACCCGCTGATCCTAATGCCGTTGGTCCCCAAGGATTTTCGTTCATTTGTAAACGAGGATTTAAGAAATCAAACTCTGGACGTGTCATTGTTTTTGATGTCGCAAAACGAACGATCATTTCGTCATTGATTGCATAGTTAAGATTTAAGCTAGGCAATAACAATGTATGTGTTGCAGAACCGCTATTTGCAGCTGAACGGATAGTAGAATTATCTTTGTTACCGTTTGGTCCGACAAATGATGTTGAACGGTCAAGGAATGGCCAAATTTCACCTGCGGCACCAAAATGTCGGTGTTTAGAGCGAGGCGCATCAACTTCATTACCATTTATATCCACTACCGTATTTGGTAATGGAACTAAGTCATTGATCACCGGTGAAGCGCCTGTGTAATCAATAAACACTAAACGGTTTGTATCCATACCGCCTATAGTAAAACCCAAGCACCGTCTACATAAGGGATTGTATCGTCATTGTCGAAGTTATAACCGTGAGTTAGCTGCCATGCAAAGCAACCTGCCAACTCAGATTCATTTTGTGGCGCCCAACGTGTGTCGTAAACATCCATTACGTTGTCATCACCGTCGCGTCTAAAGTTCATTTGTGCGTCTGGGCAAGCTTCAGAGCCTTCAATGTCACCTAAACCACGTTCGATAAGTAGGTTATAAGGGTCAACCAAATGAGGTGGACGATGGTAATTGATACCACCATAACCACTTGATTCATTAGAATCTTTAACAAAACGAACACCAATGTTACCGGTTAAACGACCGTCAAAACCTTCAAAGTTTAGTTTTACATAAGCCGATTGCGTTTCCGTTGAAATTTCGCGTGTGCCCTGTGGGTTAACCGCGATACCAACGGTATCTGGGTCACGACCAGCAAACTCTGCTAATGCTTTTTCGCATCTAACATTGGCCAGCCATCAAAATAAAAGTCACTGGTATCTTTGAATAATCCTTCACCAAAGTTGTCATATGGGAAAGCTTCACCAGATAACATATCAACAACACCAATTGAGCCCATGCCTGTTGTAGCGTATGACACATTTGGATTTGAGTTATCAACAACTGCCGTTCCCGTGTTGATAGTTTGGTTTTGGGTATAAACGTCTTTAACACGTTTTGAAGCTTTGATACCAAATTCGACGCCAGTGACGTAATCGAAATCGAGCTCCCATTGGAAATCGAGTTTTAACGATTTATTCGTATCTGTTTGTTCATTGTTTCTAAACGTTAGGCCACCTAAATGGTTGGCATTTAAATCTAATAAACTAAAACGACTCGGAGCCGAAGTCAGGCTGCCGTCATATGGGTCAATTACCGCTAATGAAGAGCTAATGTCAAAGTCACATTCAGCTGCTAAACAGTTGTAACCAATCGGCTCAATAATGTCTGCTGGCATTTCATCAACAGAACTGTTACCTAGTGTGCCCTAGGTTGCTGTAGATAAACTAATAAAGTCATCTGTTCCTTCAACAGTTTCAGAAAAACCAACATTAAATTGCATGCGCAAATTGTCTGTTAAATCTTGTTCAACTGTAAATGAAAAAACATCAGTTTCAAGTTCACGCGTGCCTTGAGAACGGTTAAAAAACCACTTGAAAGTCGACTATAAGAGCGTTCTAACGTTTGTGTTTCAACATTAACTGTATTCCAATCTAAAACGGGATCATTTCCTGAAATACCAGTACGAGGAGCAAAATTCATTCTAAAGTTGTGGTAATCCGTTTCAACCGTTTGCTTGGTTTTGGTTAAGTCCAATTGGATATTTGTTGAATCCGTAGGTTCCCATTCAAAACCCGCAGTTGCTGAAATACGTTCACGAATATTTGAAGCAACAGAGATGTCGGTATTGTTACGAGCAAGGACGTTGTATTCACCCTCTGAAATTACCGTTTGAGTTGCCGGATCGTAATCGACTAACGTCGATATATCATTAAGAACACGGTCACCGGCTTCGTTAAGCACATATGCACCACTTGAATCGGTTTGAAAACCAAGTACACGAATTGCTTTGCCATTTGTATCCCGGGCAATGCGTCCTGAGTTCGCATATAGATCAGAAATGCCTACACCGCCTTCAACCCAACTTGTGCGCGTACTATCGTTACGAGTTTGTTGTTGGTCAGCAGACACTGTGAAAATCACACCAAATGTATCATCAGCAAATTTATCAGCAAAACTGGTCGTCACTCGGCCATCATATTTGCCAGAAAATTCATTATAACGACCTTCAACGTTTACCATACGGCGAGGTTCATTTAACGACAGTGGCTTAATTGTGCGCAATACAACATTAGCACCCAGAGAACCTTCATCTTGCTCAGCAGACGATGTTTTAACAACATCGATTGAAGATAGAATGTCAGAAGAAAATGAGCTTAAATCGACAGATTGCGAAGCAATCTCACCTTCGTTACCTGAGTTACCACTGGTAATGGCAACCCCATTCATCGAAATTTGGTTCATTGAAGGCGATGTGCCTCGAATTGAAATTCGAGTACCTTCGCCGTCTTCCTCTATAACCGAGATCCCCGTCACTCGAGAAAGTGCATCAGCGATGTTTTGGTCGGTAGATTTACCAACATCTTCTGCATGAATTGAATCAGAAACATTGTCAGAAAAACGTTTGGCGTTAACGGCTTTTTGTAAACTGCCTCTAAAGCCTTTTACTTCAATGACTTCAATATCGTCATCTGCGTTTTTATCCTCAGGCTCAGCAGCATAGACTGGATTGCTTAACAGCACTCCCAGTACAGCAGCAGATATCGAATTGAGCTTGTAGTTGGTTTTCATGTGGTTCTCCACTATTTTATTATAGTTCTAAGTGCCTGTTGATACTGCTTACATAACACTAATAAATTTATTTATGTTATTAAAGACTTCATTATATGGTCAGACCAGTGTTTTAAACGTAAAAACGTAACGCCAACCTGACGAGTTGTTATTAATGAAGTTTTATGTTGTTGTTTTTATTTAGCTTTGTATCTTTATTATGATATTGGTCCATTCGGTCGATATCATAGTTTTCAAATTTGCGTTGTAATAACCAACGCGGTCTTTCCAAACCTGACTCCCATTCAAAAAGGGTTTTGAACATATCCTTTACTAGATCAGGATATTTAGCAGCCACATCTGTCAATTCTTGCTCGTCTTCTGCGATGTTATAAAGTTGTGCCGGGCGGTCAGGAAATCGCATCAACTTCCAATCACCAATTCTAACTGTGCCACGAACATCTTTTTCCAAAACAAAACCTCATGAGGACGATTTGTATTTTTGCCATTTAAATAAGGGACTAAGTCAACGCCATCAGTTTTTTCAATTTGCTGAACGTTGCCGCCTGCAGCAGCGTAAAATGTTGGCAGTAGGTCAAGCAAACTTACCGGGTAAGGATACACACTAGCGGGTTCTATTTTACCATGACCACTTCATTAAAAATGGCACTCGCACCCCGCCTTCTAAATGGTTAGATTTAGTACCACTTAATGGGAAGTTGTCTGATGCGTTGCGGTCTGTAGGCCCGCCATTGTCATTGGTAAATACCACAATTGTATTGTCGTCAATTCCTAACGACTTGAGCTTGTCCATGATCTGTCCAGAAGCTCTATCAAGTGCTAACGTCATCGCCGCTACCGTTTTACGTTTACCTTCAAGCTGCGGAAATTTAGCTAAGTCCTCAGGTGTTGCATCCATAGGCGTATGAACCGCGTTAAAGGCAACAAAAGCTAAAAATGGTTTATCTTCTTTGACTTTACGTTCCATAAAGTCGATGGCTTCGGCTGCCAATACATCTGTTAAATAACCTTCATGTTCACCCATAATAGCGAAGTTACGTTCCATCAGGTCTAACTCACTTGGTGGCGCTTTTGAATAAGCGAAATAAGAACGCGCTCCACCTCGGAAACCATAAAATTCGTCAAATCCTCGATTTAGCGGATGGAATTTGTCGTCGCCACCTAAGTGCCATTTGCCATAATATGCTGTCGCATAACCTTGTTCTTTTAAGTAGTTACCAATGGTTTTTTGATCAACAGGAACCCCCATATTACGGCCGTCATTAGCTGAATTTGCGCTCATGTAACCAGGTACATTGTTTTCTTCAAATCCAAAACGTTGTTGATAACGACCTGTCATCAAGCCTGCACGCGATGGACCACAAGTTGGGTCGGATACATAACCTTGGGCGAAACGTACACCTTGTGTTGCTAATTGATCTAAGTTGGGCGTGATCATGACTTTACTGCCATGAAAACCAAAATCTCCGTATCCGGCGTCGTCAGCAAACAAGACGACGATGTTAGGTTGCTTCTTATTACCGTTAACCGGTTTGTTAGCTGCCGCGTCTGACATTGCAGACAAGGACATTAAAAATATGACGAACATCAACGTTTTCATTATAAAAACCTACCTATGTCAGTTCTACCCTAAAAAATTGGGCGGGACACCGAAGTGTCGCCAACCCAAAAACAACAGGGATTCTTCTAATTAATCAAATATAAAAGCGATTACAATAAAGCTGCTCTAATCGTTTACTAATATCGACACACGTTTATTCGACAAGTATTCTTCCAAGCTATATTTCGAACAGTCTTTACCTACACCACTTTGCTTTAAGCCACCATGGGGTAATTGCACAGAATAATGAGCTTCGTTAATACAAACGCTCCCAGCCTCCAACTGTTCAGCTGCTTGCATCGCGCGTTTCAAATTAGTCGTAAATACATAGGCCGACAAACCAAACTCACAATCATTGGCTAGCGCAATTACGTCATCTGCATCACTAAATGAAATAACAGGTAGAACCGGACCAAATATCTCGCACGATGTTGCTGTCATCGCTAAATTTGCATCTGCTAAAATAGTAGGTTCGATGTAATAGCCAACCGGTTTGTCTGCGGGTACTTTGCCGCCGGTCACTAATTTGGCACCTGAGGCAATCGCATCGTTGATAACACCTAAAATACGGTCTTGCTCACGCTTGTTGATTACCGGTCCCATTAAACGCCCTTCCCCGTCGCCTGCGGTTAACGTCAAACTTTCAGCTCTCGCCTTAGCAAGTTCAATGAACTTAGGGTAAACCGATTCGTGCACAAAACAGCGATTGGGTGAAACGCATACTTGGCCGCTATTACCAAATTTTAAATCAACAATGTTGTTAACTGCTTTTTCAAGTTCTGCATCGTCGTAAACAATTACCGGCGCATTACCACCGAGTTCAACTGAGAAATGCTTGACACTGGTGCAGGCCATTTGCATCGCCTTAACACCCGCATTGGTCGAGCCAATCATGGTAAATAAAGACGTTATATTGCTTGTTAATAGCGGATTAGTAATATCGTAATTATTACTAGTGATAACGTTTATAACACCTGCTGGAAAGCCAACTTGAGCAGCCAACTCCGCGCACTTTAAGGTCGCTAATGGTGTTACTTGAGAAGGTTTAATTATTGCAGAACAGCCAGCAGCCAATGATGGCCCGAGTTTGTAACCAAAGTTAAGCAATGGAAAATTCCAAGCAAGATAACCAACAACAACACCTAACGCCTTGGCGCTGAATGTAATGATGGAAACGTCCATCTGGGTCAATAATAACGGGTTGGTCAATGCGATGTGCTTCTTCGACAAAATAGCGCAAACAGGTCGTCAACATACCGAAATCATATTCAGCATTGTCCATTGGTTTGCCAGTTTCTGAAATCAAGATAGCGATGATTTCTTGTTTATGTTGCTCTAGCAAATCCGCATATGCACGGATAAGCTTCGCACGCTGAGCTAATGAGGTTTTCGACCACGTATCTAAACCTTGCTTGGCGCTTGTTAAACAATCTTCAATTTGTGCCGATGTGATGTCAGGTACACGGCCAACAACTTCTTCAGTTGCAGGGTTAATGACATCAAACGTTGAGTCAGACTCAACCAATTGGCCATTAATTAACATTTTGTATGCTTGTTCGCTCATTTTGTTTCCGTCGCTTTAATATCAAATTCTTTTAATGCATCAGTGTCGATTTCAACACCTAAACCTGGACCTGTTGGTACAATTGCTTCGCCCTCAATAACCTGAACTTCCACTTTATAAAGATTGTCACGCAATGGGTTTTCCGTACGGTCGTATTCTAGCAGTAATTGCTGCTCTTCTTTACGTCCTGGTTCTGGATACGCTGTTGCCAAAAAGTGTGTTGCTGCAGCTAAGTTTAACTGAGTTCCCCATACATGTGGGATCATATTAAGTCCGTTGGCTGAAGCAATAGCACGAATTTTGAGAGCCTCACTTGGACCTCCACAATACGCTAAGTCTGCTTGCACTAACTGAACACCGCCCGACTGAATTAACTTTTGGAAACCAAAACGAGTCTGCTCACACTCACCTGTAGCAATGGCTAAATCGGCTTTTTCATGCAACTTCTTAAATAACTCTGGATGCTCTGGCGACAATGGTTCTTCAAACCATACATAGTCATTGGCGTCTAGCAAACGTGCTATTTTAATGGCTTCCGGTAAATCATAAGCATGATTCGAATCCGCGGCTAAAATTGTATTTGGCAAAGCTTCGCGCATGGCAACGATAAGCTTTTTGTCAAAATCTAGGTTTTTTCCAACCTTGATCTTCATCGCCTTAAATCCTTGCTCAGCGTAGGTAATCGCTTCTTCTACCAAAACAGGTAACAACATTGATTCAGGTAAATCTTGAAAATACATACCGGTTGCATAACAAGACACTTTATCTCGTTGAGCGCCGCCCATCAGTTGACTAACACTTTGACCAAGAGCCTTTCCTTTTAAATCCCACAATGCCATATCGATACCAGACATGGCTGCTGTCATAACGCCGCCACGGGCAAAATCGAGTGATGAACGCCACATGTAATGCCAAATCATGTCCGTCGACAATGCGTCAAAACCTAGTATTCGTGGAGCATAAAACTTTTCTACAGCGCCTTGGATAACTTCGGCAGGCCCATAACATTCACCCCATCCTGAAATACCAGTGTCGGTAATAACTTCAATAATCAACACATTACGTTGATTATAAAACCACTGTGAGAAACCAAATGGTTCCTTTAATTCGCAACGTACGTGGTGGGTTTTAATACATTCTATTTTCATTATTACTCAACCTGCTTACTAGACTGACTTCAATATTTTGAAGCACCGGGAAGACAACCTAATGCCTTCCAATCATCGTTCTAATAGATACTTAATTCATTATGGGATTAATATAAACATATGATGTTTATATTTGCAATACTTTATCAATGTTGTTATTAGAACAAAAAGATCCTTCTACAAGGATCTAAGATACATTTTGAAATAAAGAGACGCCGGATCAGGCACATCATTCTCGAGTCGCTGCTCCTGAGCGGAATACGAGAAAGTGAGTAGGCAGAGCGACAAGAAACAACCACAACGTATTAACAGCACGGCCACAGGCATTAGACATTAATTTAAACGAGCTAACGTTCTGACTTCTATGACTTCATAGCTAAGGTGCCTACAGGCTATATATCGCTTCGCATTCAATATTAATTTGGTTAACACAGCGGAAGAAGATTAAACTCGTTATGGTGTGCTTGGATTTCTAATTTTTATTTACGTGCTTTTCAAACGCCCTTGTTTCATATTGAGTTACTTCAATTAAAATTGTTTGATAACAAACCTATTGGGGCATTATTAAATTAAAACGGCTCCTAAAAATCATAAGGAATCAGTGTATTTTAAATACGCCTTTAAGATGTTAAATTTGCGTCTCAAAGATGTTTAAAAATATCGATCAGTAACTAACTCATTAAATAGCAGTATTAAAAATGAAAAATACAATCGCAGAGCTTTTCCAATACGACAGCTACAATTTATTTGTTAGTTCTTTGTATAACCCGTGGCTAGTAACTCTATCGGTCGCTATTGCTATTTTTGCTTCTTTTATGGGATTTCAAGTTGCATCACAAGCGGCATATAAATCGCCGATTCGAAAACACATTTCCCTTTGTGTTGGCAGCATCGCGTTAGGCGGTGGCGTTTGGTCTATGCACTTCCTTGGTATGTTGGCTCTAGAATTGTGTACCAATGTGACATATAACGTACAACTTACTGCAATTTCTGTTTTACCTTCCATCATTGCATCGTGGATAGCGCTAAATATTATTACTCGTGACCAAATTAAATTTACCCAGTTAATATTAGGTGGGGTTTTAGTCGGCGCTGGGATTGGGACCATGCATTATGTTGGAATGGCCGCAATGGAAATGGCGCCGTTGTTACGATACAACCTTGTAATGTTCGGTGTCTCTATATTAGTTGCCGTTAGTTTAGCAATTTTGTCTTTATGGATTAGTTTTGGGTTAAAAACCCAAAAAGTCGCTTGGATAAATAACAATATAAAAATACTCATTTCAAGTGTCGTCATGGGTGGCGCAATATCTGGAATGCATTACACAGGTATGGCTGCTGCGCGTTTCGCTATGCCTCCAGGAATAGAACTGTCGAAACAAACTAATGACATATCGATATTCTTGGCGATGGTAATTACCACAATTACCTTAACGATTATTTTTCTCGTTCTCGGGGCCAATTTAATATTTCGCTATAGAGATAAGTCAAAGGCAGCGATTAACAACGAACGACGACTGATAGCGACAATGAACACTGCGATAGATGGTATTATTACTATCGATTCAGTTGGGACTGTTATCAGTATCAATACAGCTGTAACTGATTTATTGGGCTGGCAACCAGAAGAGGTTATTGGCCAAAACGTTAAGATGCTTGTGCCTTCGCCTCATCAAGCTCAACATGACCAATACATCGAAAATTATTTGAAGACACGGGAAGCGAAAATAATAGGCTCAGGTCGCGAAGTTGAAGCATTAACAAAAAATGGCGAAAAAATCCCAGTGCGTTTGGGAATTGGCCATGTCGAACTTAATGACGAAAATATGTTTGTCGCGTTTATTTCAGATTTACGCGAACGTCAAAAAATGGAAAACCAGTTACGGGAAAGTGAATCCCAATTACGATCCTTGGTGACCAATATCCCTGGCATTGCCTATCGTTGTTTAGATTTACTAAGGTTGGCCAAACGTTTTTATTAATGATGAAATTGAAAATATTGTTGGTTACCCAGCAAAAGATTTTTTGTTACCCAACCCAAAACGCAGTTTAAGCGACTTTGTACATCCAGAAGATATCGGCAATATTACCGCTACAGACTTACGAAGCCCCAAGGGTTATCAACTTGAATTTAGATTAATTGACCGAGAAAATAATACAAAGTGGATGTTAGGTTATGGCCGGGCAATAAAAATTGACGGGTCTGATGAATATTACCTTGACGGTTTTATCATGGACATCACCGACCGTAAAAAATGGAATCAGAACTCATTGCTGAGAAAGAAAATGCAGAAAAAGCCGCCGCGACTAGGGCCGCATTTTTAGCCAACATGAGCCATGAGATCCGAACCCCGATGAATGCAATCATAGGGTTTAGTGACATTCTATTGGACGAAGAGCTGAGTAATAATCAAAGAAAACAATTAAATACCATTAACCAATCCGCCAAATCCCTGCTGCATATATTAAATGATGTACTCGACAGTGCGAAATTAGAGAAAGGTAAATTTCAATTAGAATATCGAGACTTTTCACTTGTTGAAGAAGTCGACACCGTTGTCTCAACTCTTTGGTTACAGGCCCAAAACAAAGGCTTGGACATTAAACTCAACATCGACAAAGCCACCCAACGTTGTTACAACGGCGTGCCCGATAGGATCAGACAAGTCCTCACTAATATAATTGGCAATGCCATTAAGTTTACGGAAGCTGGGCATGTCACCATTGATATAAACGAAAAATCGGAAGGGATTGTAACTTTTATTATTTCAGACTCTGGAATAGGCATGACGTCTACACAGTTAGCAACGATATTTGATGCGTTTGCTCAAGCAGACGAATCAATGAGCCGCCGTTTCGGTGGTACAGGTTTAGGTACAACCATTAGTAAGCAACTTGTTGAGTTAATGGGCGGAGAAATCACCGCGCGGAGTGAGCTAAATGCCGGTTCTGAATTTGAATTTTCTATTCCTCTTACTCCTATCGCGCCAATACAAAAAGCGACAACGGCGGTTTCCTTCAATGAATTGCCGCCACTGAATATTCTGATTGTTGACGACATCGAACAAAACCTAGATCTGTTGTCTCTTATTCTCAAACGGAATAACCATAAAATAACAGTGGCTCGAAATGGCGTTGAAGCGTTAAGCAAAATGCAAAGTGATAAATTTGACGTTGTTCTTATGGATATTCAAATGCCCATTATGGATGGCCTCACCGCCGCGAGTGAGCGACGTCAATTCGAACAACAAAATGACCTACCTCGACTGCCTATAATTGCGTTAACGGCCAGTGTTTTACCACAGGATAAGCAGTCTGCTTCAAAAGCTGGCATGGATGGATTTGCAAACAAACCAATTGATATGCATCAATTAATGGGAGAAATTGCCAACGCATTAAGTCTACAGAGTGTTGCGTCAGAAGAGACTAAAATCGCGCCTGCTGAAGACTTGCGAATTGATATCGAAAAAGGCATTGCGTTATGGGGGTCAAAAACCGTCCTATTTAGTGAAATATCGCGATTTTTAGGTCAATCAAACGACGAAATTGAAGCGCTAAAAGTGCTGATGAAACAGCAAGATTGGCTATCTGTAGAAGAAACGGCCCATAAAAATAAAGGGGTAACCGGAAATTTAGCACTTATTAAATTAATGATATTGTTTGCTGAATTAGAGCGTGTTAGCCGTCAACGTTTGGAAAAAGAATGCCTAGCTGTTGTCACCAACATTGAAGTTGAAATCGATTTATTAGGCATGTGTGCTAATAAAATGCGAGCAACGTCAACAGAGCTAGAGGAAACACAGGACTTAGCAAACGGTGACGCAGATGATACCGTTGCTAATGAAGAACTGTACAATACCTTGCTGCAATTAGAAAAACATGTCAAAAACAATGAGTTTGATGACCCATTATTAGATTCTTTGCTATCGATTAAGTCGGTGCATTCTAAAAAGATAAATGACATAGTTGCAGCTTGCAATGACTTTGAATTTGAACTCGCTTTAAGCCGCATTGTTGCCCTTGTGAGCTTGCTAAAGCCTGAAACCTAAATATGGTAAAAAGTAAAATTTATGCACCCAACTAAACAAAATGTCCTTGTCGTTGACGATGAGCCAACAAACTTAAAAGTGTTAAATAATATCCTAAAAGATATGTATAAACTGACATTTGCAAAAAGTGGCCAAGAAGCACTGCGTTTAATAGAAAAAGATAAACCTGATCTGATCTTGTTAGATGTCATGATGCCAGAAATGACAGGCTATGAGGTTTGCGAAACCTTAAAACAAAGTTCTTTGTATAAGTCTATCCCGGTGATTTTTGTGACTGCATTAAACGACGCAGTTGATGAAGCCAAAGGACTGAATATTGGTGCGGTGGATTATATATCTAAACCGGTTACACCCGCAGTTGTTAAAGCGCGCGTTAAAACTCACTTATCTTTGGTCGATGCGGAAGAGCTCCGTCGTACTCGTTTGCAAGTCATTCAACGTTTAGGCCGTGCATCTGAATATAAAGACAATGAAACAGGCATGCATGTCATGCGAATGAGCCATTACGCCAAAGTTGTCGCTCTAGCCTATGGCTATTCCGAAGAGCAAGCCGATAATTTATTTAATGCTGCGCCAATGCATGATATTGGCAAAATTGGGATCCCCGACGCCATCATGCTTAAGTAAGGAAAACTGACAGACGAAGAATTTGCAGAAATGAAAAAGCACCCTGAAATCGGTGCTGAAATACTTGGTGATTCAGACTCAGAGTTAATCGAATTGGCAAAAGTAGTGTCTATGACTCATCACGAAAAATGGGATGGCACCGGTTATCCTAACCAGTTAAAGGGTGAAGAAATTCCCCTAGAAGGTCGTATAGTTGCCCTTGCGGACGTTTTTGACGCCTTAACGAGTGTTCGCCCATATAAAGACAGCCTTAGTCAATAGAAAAAGCGTTAGATTTCATTACATCTCAAAAATACAAACACTTTGATCCTCAATTGGTGGACTTGTTTATTTCAAAAATAGACGACATTATAAAAATCAAAGAGCAATGGAAAGACTAAGACAAAGACTAATTTCGATGAATAAATGAGTCGTTGTTCTCAGCTCACCAAAACAGGTTAGTTTAAATTAAGTGCTGCTTTAAGAGGTCCCAAATGTGGCTCAAAATAACGCCATTGTTCCGTTGCCGATTTGTAAATTGGCTGACGCACTTGCTCTGAACTTGGGGTTTTGATGGTTCTTTTGGTTTTATGAAACTCTAAACACGCAGGTTCAAATTCTAAACCGCAAAAATCCAACATACGTCGAACTTCAGTTTCTAAATCTTCAACAACATCTTCATGTTTAACTGTAAGAATAAAGCCTGGAATAACGTCCTGCCAATGCCTCATTAATTTTAGATAGGCTTGGTAATAACGTCCTATGTCATCGAGGCTATAACTAAACTCCTGCCCCTCGGCAAACAACTGTTTAAAACCACTGAAACAACAGGCCATAGGCGAACGTCTTGCATCGATAATTTTGGCATTTGGCAAAATGAGTTTGATTAAACCTAAGTGCAGAAAATTATTTGGCATTTTGTCGATAAACCGAGGAGCTTGCTCTCTATATACTTGTGTTTCGTCAATGAATTGCTGACCAAATCGAGCAAAATATTCAGGGTTTATTTCCGCTAAATTTTTAGGATATTGGCTAACCGCTGTCTGACTTGTATTACCTGAATTGGTGTTTCGGCCACGTAAACGAGCGGCGAGCCCAAGGATATTGTGTAATTCCATGGTACCGTCCACTTGTGAGTGCGACGCTAGGATCTGCTCTAGCAAGGTCGAACCTGCCCTAGGTAAACCGACAATAAATATCGGATCTGGTGCGTTTAGTCCCAAATTACCGCGGTTTTCAAATAACGCTTTGGTGCAGTATTTTATTTGCTCTTCTACTTGCTGTTCCAATTTAGCAATATCAAACCCGTTATGTGCATGCTGCAACGCATTACCATCTTGGTACGCTTTAAACGCTTGGTCGTAGTTTTTCCTATCTTCGAACGCTTTACCCGTCGCAAAATACAATTGCACTTTATCCACCAAAGGCAATTCGTTATTTGTTTGTTGGGTCTGCATCTGACTAATTTCGTCATCATTGAAGCGGTAGGTTTTGGTATTCGCCAAACTCCAAAATGCATCACCAAAACTCGGATTCAATTGATACGCCTTTTGATAGGCTGCAACGGCGTTGTCAATCTCACCTTTGGCTTTTAAGGCATGACCTAGCTGTAAATAAAACCCAGCAACTTGCTGCTGATTATTTTCTATAGGCATCCGTTCCGCTGCGTTTGCATTCATTAAAGTTTCGGATTGTTTTATTGCGAATTCAAAAAGTGCGATAGCTTTGTCTGTTTGCCCTAATCCCGTTAATACGTTAGCTTTTGCGACATTAAAGCTGAGGTTGTCAGGCTGTGCTTCAAGTAATATTGTCACTTGTTGCTCAGCGGCTTTGAATTTGCCTAAACGTATTAACAGATTAAGGTAATGGGAACGAGCCTGGATATGCTGTGGTTCGAGCTCCAGAGCACTTGCGAGCAAAAATTCAGCATCATCGTAAATTTTAAGTTCAATGCCAATTTCGGCAAGCAGACACATGCCATCAACATGACGTTTGTTGTTCTGGAGAAAATGGCGACAAATTTGTTCCGCTTTTAACAACTTGCCTTCATGCATCAATTCAGTCACGGCAAGTAAAGCCGGCGGTAAACTTTTGAGTTTTGCTAACTGATTAGCCGCAAGTTGGATCTTATCTTGTTGTTCTATGTTATTTAGCTGTGGACACTTACGATAAATTTCTAGCAACTCCTGCCAGCTTGCCACCAAACATGGATTGAGTTTTACAGCATTTTCAAATGCGTGTTTTGCTTTTGTTACATCATTTAACGCCAAGTAATTATAGCCAAGTTCTTGATTAGCTCGGCTGTGTTTTTTTCTAGTGCTAACAACGCCTTAATGCTTGTTAAAGCTGCAGAAAAGTCCTTATTGTAACGTTGTGCGACACCAATCAAATACCACATTTCTATTTGGTGGGAAGGCTCGGTTAATTGCTGTTGAAGCTGGGTCCCTTGCGTTATCGCATCGCTGAACTTTGCCTTTTGGATCAACTGTTGAATGGCTTTTAATTGATCGTCAATAGAGGGCAGAGAAGGTTTTTCCAATGACTTGGCTCCATAGAATTTTACAAAATTTAATACATAGATTAAAACATTTGCTTTATTGGACAGTACTTTAGCAATAAAAAGCCGCTTGGTACAAATACCAAGCGGCTAACTTTAACACTGTACGTTTATTAATTGTGCATAAGATCCATCAAGGTCAAACGACCTCGGTAAATCTTAACTAGCCCTTAATAAAAGTCATATGAAAATCTAAAGCCGACGCTGCGTGGTCTATTGGTAACCACTTTTGGCGTAAACTGTTGAGTATCCACATAAAGTATCGCACTTTCATTGGTTAAATTATCAATGAAAAACTCGGCTTTCCATTCGTCATTTGTCACACCAAAGCTAAGGTTTGCAAGCACATAACTGTCTTGAACGTAACGACCCCCTGCAAATGTTTGACCATTGCTGTCTTGGTAATTTACCCCAGAATAAACGTCCGCTTCTTTTTGAATACTCAAGCCAGAACCTGTGCCGTGGACCAAATTAGTCGCGTCTTCAAGTACGTAAGCGTCCATCGTCATACTGGCAAGTCTTTCACCTGTATAGCTTATTGAGCTGTTTACATAACCTGTAAGAACACTTGATATTTCGTAGAAATACTTGGCCTGCAAATTACCAGAAAACTCAGCTGAATATGGTAAACGACTGCCTTTTGCCGGGGCTATACCTTCGAGCTCACTATTAATTGACGTTAACTCAGTGTCAATCATACTGAATGCCCCCGAAATAACTAAATCGTCAGTGGCTACCCAACTGAAGTCACCGTCAACACCTTTAATTTCAGCGTCGCCAACGTTGTCAGTAAATACTAAGAAACTGATGTTTGTTGGGTCAAATCGAGAGGTTTGAAGATCAGATATTTTTGAGTAATACGCAGTTGCATTAAAACGCAATGTACGGTTTAGCAAAGTCGACTTAAATCCGACTTCAATATTATCCAAGCTATCTGTGGTTGAATAAACCGGAATACGGAAACCGTCAAAAGCCCCTTCTTGGTTTTTCGCCAAACCGCCGCCAACACGATTGGTTACTGGAGGTCTAAAGCCTTCAGAATAAGATGCGAAGACCATAACTTCATTTGATACTTGCCAATCTATCGATGCTTTAATAATCGTATCGTCGACCGTCAATGTGCCATCGCTATCAACTAAACTTGTCTCTAACTGACCGCTTGCAATTGCCGCTTGAATTGCTGCTGCTTCGCCGGCCCCAAAAACTCAGTTAATGCAGCGTCGCTACCGTCACCAAAGGCTTGCAATCTGCCGCTTACGTCAACCGTCGACGTTGCCCCTTTAAATGAGTCTTCAATTTCATACCAACGTGCACCAAAACTCGCCGTAACCGTATCAGTAAGGTCGTATTCGAGTTGCCCAAATAATGCAATTTGATCAATTGTGTGGGTGATGTCATTAACAAAACTGATCTCAGACGAGAACGGTCCTCCATCGGTGTTGATGCCGTCGGTGCCCGCTAAAGTTCTTTGTAGATTGGTAAAATAAGGCAGGTCTGTATTACCTAGTTGGAACTGACCCACTGTAGACAGTTCTTGTGAATCATAGAAAACACCCGCTGTTACGCGCCAGCGATTTTCAGTAGAGGTATTAACACGGAATTCGTGAGTAAAACGATTAGTGTCTGTTTGTTCTTTATAAAACTTAGTTGGGTCAACACACACTTGTGTTTCAGGTGCGCCTGCATAGTTACATGCATAATACGCAGCAAATGAACCACCATTGGTATAACCGGTATAATCAATTGTTGAATCGATTTCACGCTCTAAATAACCACCGGTATAAACCAAGTCTAGATGTTCAAGGCGACCTTCTAAAGTCCAGGTAGTTAAACCAAAATCATCGTTGTTGTTTTCAGGTACAAAACGATTTGTCGATGATTCACCATCAAGATTAGGATCGTAGGCAAATACCCCTTCAGTATCGAGTGACTGCTGAGTATGTTGAACTAGTAATTCCCAGTCTTCGCTAAACAAGTAAGATAAACCAAATCGAGCACCCGAATAATTTGCAGTGTTAAAGTCGTCCTGCACTAAGGTGTCATTTTTTGGTGCGGTTACCGGCACGTTTTCAGGGTCTGTTAATGCCCCGCCAGAAACTCGGCTGATTACAACTGCACTACCAATATAACCACCGTTGCTTGGATCATTCAGTACATTATCAATCCAGCCACCTTGAAAGTCGTTGTATGTAGCGACACGTACAGCAAGTTTGTCGGTTAGCGACATATTAAAATAGGCTTCGACAGAATTGCTCATATCGCCGCCTTTGGTGGAACTGGTGCTGGTATCAAAACCCGCAGCAAATCCGTCGTGACTTGGTTTATTGGTAATTAAACGGACCGTACCAGACTGCGAACTTGCACCAAATAATGTGCCCTGTGGACCTGAGTAAAACTTCGACACGTTCAACGTCTGTAGCGTAAATATCTAAATTACGTCCCTGCATTGAAACCGGTTGCTCATCTAAGTAAAAAGCAACAGACGGCTGCAGTGCCTGTACCGATGAAACCGCTATACTTGTTTGTGTTGTTGCCGCGCCACGGATATAAATTTCGTTTTGGCTAGGGCCTGTGCCTTGGAATACAACATTTGGCAAAAATTCAACATATTCATCAAAATTAGAGACACCTAAATTCTCTAGGCTATCTCCCGTGAGGGCCGTAACGGTAACAGGGACTTTTTGAATTGATTCAACCCGCTTTGTTGCTGTAACTTGAATGACTTCTATTTGGGCGTTTTCTTTCTTTTAACTTCTTCAGCATATAGTGAGCCTGATGTTGCTATTGCCGTTATTACTGCGCAATGCAGCTTATTAAGTTTCATTGTATTTATCCCTTGGCGTTTTAATTTTTGTATACATATAATTAGAACTCTAACTATATTTTTTAAGATCCAACTTAACCATGATAGACATTTATAACAAAATTGCGTCATTATCTTGTTATTTATCGTAAGTTTGTCAAAAATTAGTTATCTTTCGGCTTATTCTTAAAGAATTTATATTTTCTATACAAATAATATTAGGGGATTTACTTGCCAATATCTGCAAAAAGCCAACTAAATAGAACGGTTTTTATTAGTGCTTCATCAATGATCATAGCGCTTTTACTTTATACTGTTTTGTTGCCAGAGCAAGCTCAGAACCTATTTACAGTCATGCAATCGAGTATTGTCGATAATGGCAGCTGGTTTTATGTTCTCACTGTCGCCTTTATCTTTTTCTTCGTGGTCTTTCTCGGGTTATCTCGATACGGCGACATCCGCCTTGGACCGGATCATGCTACGCCGGATTATTCTTTAGTCACTTGGTTATCTATGTTGTTTGCTGCAGGTATGGGTATTGGACTCATGTTCTTTGGGGTTGCTGAGCCATTAATGCATTATTTGTCACCTCCGACTGCAGAAACAGGTACGATTGAAGCAGTACGTGAAGCGATGAAAATGACTTTTTTCCATTGGGGACTTCATGCTCAGGCAATCTATGCCATCGTCGCTTTAGTTTTAGCTTATTTTAGTTACCGTCATAATTTGCCTTTAACATTACGCTCAGCTTTGTACCCATTAATTGGCGAGCGTATCTATAAATGGCTATAGGTCATTTGGTAGATGTATTTGCGGTTGTCAGCACCGTTTTTGGTGTTGCAACATCATTAGGGCTAGGCGCATCACAAGTTAATTCTGGGTTTAACTATCTGTTTGGTATTGATGTATCTACGACTAACCAAATCATCATAATGTGCGGTATTACAGCGCTCGCTGTACTGTCAGTGTCCGCGGGTTTAGACAAAGGAATTAGACGACTGTCAGAAGCTAACATGATTTTAGCGGTTGGTTTGTTGGTATTGATCTTTGTGCTCGGTCCAACCGTTTTCTTATTAAAAGCTTATCTACAAAACATTGGGGATTATCTATCAGACATAATCCACAATACATTTAACTTATTCGCCTATAAAAAGACCAACTGGATTGGAGGCTGGACTATATTTTATTGGGGTTGGTGGTTAGCTTGGGCACCTTTTGTAGGTTTGTTTATCGCTCGTATTTCCCGTGGCCGAAGTATTCGCGAATTTATTCTAGGGGTCATGTTAATTCCAACAGTGTTTACCCTTTTGTGGATGACCATATTTGGTAATAGTGCCATCGATTTAGTGCATAACCAAGGCGTTGCTACCTTGGGTGAAATGGTAAATAAAGACTCCTCCGTAGCTTTATTTGTGTTCCTTGAAAACTTCCCTATGTCGGCCGTATTGTCATTTTTTAGTGTGCTAATGATAGTCATATTTTTTGTCACATCCTGCGACTCAGGCGCTATGGTTGTTGATATGTTATGTTCCCACGGCAGCAATGAAACACCATTGTGGCAGCGAATATATTGGGCGGTTGGGATAGGCGTAGTTGCAGCAATATTATTGCTGGCAGGTGGCCTAAATGCCTTGCAAACCATGACAATAGCCGCGGCTTTACCGTTTTCAATTGTATTGCTAATTGCAATAGTCGGGTTAATTAAAGCCCTACGAGTCGAGGCGTTTAAACAAGATAGTCAGTTAATAGCCGCCCTTCCCCGTCAAATAACGAAGGTAGCGATAATTGGCAACTGCGCCTCAAAAATATTGTCGACTTCCCCAACAAACCCAACGTTAATAAATTTATTAACTAAGGTAGTCGCCCCAGCATTTGAATCGGTCGCCAGTGAGCTAAAGAAAAATCAAATCAAGGTAATTATTTCCAAAGAAGACGGCTATAGCCTGATCGTCGACCATGGTGAAGAACAAGAGTTTGTCTACCGAGTGCTCGCTAGAAAATATTCACAACCCGACTTTGTGACAGAAGCCGATGATGACGAACAAAGTTATTACCGCGCCGAAGTTCATTTAGGTGAAGGCGGCCAAGACTACGACATCATGGGGTGGTCAAAAACAGCAGTAATCAACAACATTATTGACCAGTACCACAAACATCTGCACTTTTTACATTTGTTACGTTAGTGTCAATTACGAGTTAAAGCATCCCCTAAAAAGCCCTTTCAGAAAGGGCTTTTTTGTTCTGGTTATTATGAGCTAATTGTAAATGAATTATGTGATTCCTCTGCACTCGGTTGGAGATCCCTAATATCGCTGTGGCTTGACTCATATTACAAGCTAGGGATGACGTTTTTTCTAAACCTGTGGGGTCAGTGTCGTTGATTTTATAACTTCCTCTGCACTCGGTTGGAGGTCCCTAATATCGCTGTGGCTCTTTTGGGATGACGTTTTTTGTTCTGGTTATTATGAGCTAATTGTAAGTGAATTATGTGATTCCTCTGCACTCGGTTGGAGATCCCTAATATCGCTGTGGCTTGACTCATATTACAAGCTAGGATGACGTTTTTTCTGCTGATTTGGAATCCCGTTTTTTCTAAACCTGTGGGGTCAGTGTCGTTGATTTTATAACTTCCTCTGCACTCGGTTGGAGATCCCTAATATCGCTGTGGCTCTTTTGGGATGACGTTTTTTGTTCTGGTTATTATGAGCTAATTGTAAATGAATTATGTGATTCCTCTGCACTCGGTTGGAGATCCCTATTATCGCTGTGGCTTGACTCATATTACAAGCTAGGATGACGTTTTTTTCTGTTGATTTGGAATCCCGTTTTTTCTAAACCTGTGGGGTCAGTGTCGTTGATTTTATAACTTCCTCTGCACTCGGTTGGAGATCCCTAATATCGCTGTGGCTCTTTTGGGATGACGTTTTTTGTTCTGGTTATTATGAGCTAATTGTAAATGAATTATGTGATTCCTCTGCACTTGGTTGGAGATCCCTAATATCGCTGTGGCTCTTTTGGGATGACGTTTTTTCTAAAAAACACGTTTTCACACCTAAAGTTCAGGCGAAATTTTTCCTCCATTCAATATTCCTGAAATTAAATCAGTTTTCAAAAGTATGAGACAGGATGTCGAGTAAGGGATGTTTTCATGGACGAAATTACATCCCGTCTTTTAGACAAAACTGAATTTAATGTAAGCCAAGAATATTGGCTGGATGCGGCCTTTTGCCTACTTTTTGGCTGTTGAAAAAGTAAGGTCGACGCAGTCGAAATAGCCGCCTGCAAGGCAAAGAAAGGCGCAGCCTGCAAGGCGAATTATGTGATTCCTCTGCACTTGGTTGGAGATCCCTAATATCGCTGTGGCTTGACTAATTTTACAAGCTAAGGATGACGTTTTTTGTTCTGGTTATTATGAGCTAATTGTAAATGAATTATGTGATTCCTCTGCACTCGGTTGGAGGTCCCAAATATCGCTGTGGCTCGACTCATATTACAAGCTAGGGATAACGTTTTTTGTTCTGGTTATTATGAGCTAATTGTAAATGAATTATGTGATTCCTCTGCACTTGGTTGGAGATCCCTAATATCGCTGTGGCTCTTTTGGGATGACGTTTTTTCTGCTGATTTGGAATCCCGTTTTTTCTGTTTAATTGGAATGACGGCTTATTTCTGTTTGGTTCGGATGACGACTTTTCTTCAAAACAAAGATTTATCACACCTAAAGTTCAGGCTACATTTTCCTTCGTCTAAATCCCCCTTAGTTGAGATTTATATCTCGAAGTGAACGGCAGGGACGCCGTTGCAAGGGATGCTTGTATATGGACATACTTTCATCCCGTCTTCGACGATAATATAAATATCAAATAAGGATTAGGGATTTGGCCGAAAGCGGCCTTTTGCCTACTTTTTGGGCTGTTGCAAAAAGTAAGGTCGACGCAGTCGAAATAGCCGCCTGCAAGGCAAAGAAATGCGCAGCCTGCAGGGTGAATTATGACATTCCTCTGCACTCGGTTGGAGATCCCTAATATCGCTGTGGCTCGACTAATTTTACAAGCTAGGGATGACGTTTTTGTTCTGAAATTATGAGCCAATTTAGGGTGAATTATGTGATTTCTCTGCACTCGGTTGGAGCTCCCTATTATCGCTGTGGCTCTTTTGGGATGACGTTTTTTCTGTTTGGTTCGGATGACGTTTTTCTTCAAAACTAGTTATCACACCTAAAGTTCAGGCGACATTTTCCTTCGTCTAAATCCCCCTTAGTTGAGATTTATATCTCGAAGTGAACGGCAGGGACGCCGTTGCAAGGAATGTTTTCACTTCAAGGAAGAAGGGAATTCGTCAGTACATGGATGTACGTCAGACGAACCATGGACATACTTTCATCCCGTCTTCGAGGATAATATAAATCTTAAATAAGGATTAGGGATTTACCACAAAGCCGTCTTTTTGCCTACATGATCTTAGAAACAAAGAGCGGCTGTTGCAAAAGTAAGGTCGACGCAGTCGAAATAGCTGCCTGCAGGGCAAAGAAAACTTCAAGCTCCGCGCCATTAAGGTCGACGCAGTCGAGATAGCCGCCCGCAGGCCAAAAACCTTAGCCTGCAGGGTAACTATCTAAACCCTAAACTACATTTAAGTGCTTATTCACAGGTAAATTTCTCACCCTAACCCCACACGCATGGAATATTGCATTAGTGATACTTGGGATCACCGGTGGAATGCCCGGTTCACCTACGCCTCCGGAGGTTGAGAAGATTCAATAATATGGGCAAACATGGGTGGTGCTTGGTGTATTCGAGTCATTAGCGAATCGTGGAAATTCGACTCAACGACCACACCATCTTTGACCGAAATACCTCCCATTAATCCAATGGTTAAACCAAATACCATAGCACCTTCCATTTGTGCTTTTACACGGTCAGGCGTCACAGCAACGCCGCAATCAATGGCAGTATGCATCTCCAATACTTTTAACGTGTTATTTTCAACCGAGACTTTAGTTGCCGCCGATACGTAAGTGCCAAAACTTCTAAATACCGCAACCCCCAACCTTGCCCTTCAGGCAGCTTTTCAGATGTATTGGCTTTGTCACATACGTAGTTTAAACAGGCTTTTAAACGTTTAGTATCAAGTGGGTGAGTGTCGTAGCCCATACCATAATTCGTATACTTAAAACCATCCTGTTTCGGATCAACATGACGGTCTGAGCCCAATAAGTTCATCCACATTTTCTGCGCTGAAATATTCGATTTAACCGCCAGTTCATCAACAAAACTTCCAAGCGCAAAACCGTTATTCAAACACGCTACAGCCCGTAACCATCCAATTCGAACATGCCCTTCCGCCGTTTGGGTTTCGAGGGACAAATTTTGTAAATCAAATGGCGTGTCACCAAATCCAACTGATAAATCACTGTGATTTGGTCGATTGGTTTTGTCGTTAAATGTCCAGCCAATCGGTGGATAAGCTACGCGTTGGATCCAATAGTCTGCGGTTTGCTTGTCGGTCAACTCGGCTTTCATATAGTTGGCAGACACGGAATGATAAAAACCATGTTTAATATCGTCTTCACGAGTCCAAACTACTTTCACTGGCTTTTTAACCTTGTTTGAAAGCTCAACCGCTTCTAATACAAAGTCAGCTTTTGACTTACGGCCAAAAGCACCACCCATCAAGGTAATATTAAACTCAATTCTATCAGCGGCTTTATCTCCAGTGAAACCAAGCTCTGTAGCGACAAGACCCTGCGCCCACTGTGGATTTTGTACACCAGCCCAAATTACACATTTTTTATCAGCACCAGACCCTTGCACCCACGCAGTCGCTGCTGGCGTTTCCATTGGTTGGTGATGTTGATATGGCATAGTGTAGACAGCTTCAATGGTGTTTTTTGGATCATAATTATGACCGTAAACGTCACCTTTTTTGCGAGCTGCTTCACCATAGGTTGTTGAACTTTTTCAACTAACTCTTTTAAATAAGATTCGGAGTCATGACTCTTATGCTCGCTCAACTGCCACTCAACTTTTAACGCTTTGCGTCCTTGATGTGCAGCCTCAGGTATTTGTTGCTAATACAGCAACCCCAGATATTGGCAAAACATTTACCGGTAAAGGGCGGTCTTTAAGTTGAACAACCTCAACCACACCTTTTATTTTTAACGCCTCGGTTGCATCAAAGGACACCACTTTACTGCCAACCACGGGCGGACGTTCAATACTGGCAATTAACATCCCTAGCAATTGAATATCTTGGGCATACGTTGCGCGACCAGCGATAATGTCGTCTTGGTCGAATAATTTCACTTCTTTACCAATCAATTTAAATTGATCGGGAGACTTCAATTTAACTGATTTTTGATCAGGGGCATCTAACTTAGATGCCGTCTGCGCTAACTCACCAAATGATAGTGTTTTACCACTCAATAAATGTTTAACAACATGGTTTTCTGCGGTTACGTCAGAACGTTTAACGCCCCACATATCCGCTGCAGCTTGTTCTAACATTTGCCTCGCGGCCGCACCAATTTTACGCATATCGATAAATTGATTACGAATTGATGTTGAACCGGCAGTCCCCTGCGCACCGTAACGTTTGTCGGCTTTGCCCTGAACGACAAACACTTGTTGCCAATCTGCTTCCATTTCATCTGCAATAATTTGTGGAATAGAGGTTCTTATGCCCTGTCCCATTTCACACCGGTGACATACAATCGACGTCGAACCATCAGGGTTTATCGCAACAAAAAAGTTAAGAGCATGATCGGCTTTTACGTTGGCACTGTCACCGCGGCTTGGCGATGCATGCAAGATTGATGAAAACCCATGAGCATAACCGTCGCGAGTACAAATGCACCTGTGCCAATGCCGAGTTGTTTCAAAAAGCTGCGTCGGCTGACATTAGCAATTTCAGCGGCAGATGAGGACGGCCCGTTTTTTATTTTTGTATAGTCAAACATAACCAATCCTTACTTGTTCGCTGGCAGTTGTGCCGCATGTTTAATCGCTTTTCGGATCCTGTCGTATGTCCCGCACCTGCATACATTGCCTTGCATATGCAGGTCGATTTCTTCATCGGTCGGATTTGGAATAGTGTCTAACATGGCTGATGCCGACATCATTTGACCTACCTTAGCAGTAACCACATTGTGGCACCTTAAATTCTCGCTAAGGCGATTTGCACCCGATGATTTGCATCGTCGTCGAGTCCTTCTATGGTAGTAATAGACTTATTCGCAGCATACGAAATAGGGTGATGCACGACCGCATAGCATGGCCATCAATATGAATGGTGCATGCTCCACATTGGCCTAACCCGCACCCAAACTTGGTTCCTAGCAGGCTCAGTTCGTCCCTGAGCACATATAAAATCGGCATATCGTCTGGCACATCTATCGTGCGCTTTTTATTATTTATCGTTATATTTAACATGCTTTTTCTCCCGTTAAAGCATTACATTCTTTCGTAAACTGGTTAGTTTGAGCTTTATTCCAATCTTCTAATTCTTGTTTGGTATCTATGTCAATAATCGCTTGGTTTAACAATATAGTCTGCCTTTGGTCACCTGCATTATTTAAAATATGTTTTGCCCCTTTATCGCCAGTTAATTGCTTAAGCTGCGAAAACCAAGCTTTTGGAAAAACAGCAGGGACAGACAGTCCGTCCTGAGTTTCACAACAGATGATCTTCTCCGGTTGCTGTGCACTTAATCTAACTAATGACTGATATGCAGCTGTGTCTAAAGCAACTTGGTCACAAAGTGTAATTACAATATGACTGCAGTTTGGCAGCTGTTTTAGCAAAATATCTACGGAATCAGCGATCGTATGGCCCATCCCGAGACGACTATTCTGAGGGGTAATCCAAGTTAACTTTGGTGAGCCATTCAACTTGATTGGCGTAAAATTGGCTAACTTTATGTCATCGCGAATTGCCGCAAACAGCGGTAAATTCAGTTGGAGAAGGGTATTTATTTTAGCTTGTAAAAGAGGCGTTTTGCCGTTCGACGTTGCGACTAAACTTAATTGTTTGACGCCATTAAATCGTCTACTTTGCCCAGCCGCCAAAAGCAAAATAGCCGGATTTAAGTTGAAGGGTTTAGTCATCTCAACCGACACGCTTCAAGCCCTTTTTATCAGCTTGGGTAAATGCTATTTTATTCTCAAGTACTGCGTGTATTTCAGCGGTAATAGACAGTGCGATAGACTCTGGTAATTCGCCTCCAATATCCAATCCAATTGGGTTAGACAAGGGTTTCTGTAAGTCTTCAACGGATATTCCTACGGATTTTAGAACTTTTTCAGTGCGGTGTTTTGGCCCTAACAAACCAACAAAATCGGCACTGGATTGTTGAACTAACAACAATGCTTCGCCGTCAAGTTTGACGTTATGGGTCATAATAACCACCGCATCGAGTTGCGTTAATGACGGATGACCGACTAAGTCTAAAAACTTGTCTCTGACAATATGTTCAGCATGTACAAACTTGTCACGCTGGGCGTAATTCACTCGTGGGTCATACATTATTACGCGCCAACCTAAAACCTCTGCCATGGCCGCTAATGGCTGTGCATCGACTCCACCGCCAAAAATTGCGATTTGTGGGGCTGGGGTAAATTTGTGTTCAATCACTGAATTTGTTAGCGCGTCTGAGGACAGTGCTGAGTTTACAATTGACGTTATCTCGCCGGTCTTAACGACCCAATTATTAGGAAAAGTCGAAGTTGTGTCTTGCGCATAATGACTAATTTGTCGTTCGGAGAGTTGCTGCTTTAATAGAGGTAATTCAAGAAAATTATTGGCCTTGTTAATTGGCTGAAGCAAAATTTTAACCATGCCACCGCAACCAATGCCGAGTTGCCAACCAATGTCGTCTTCATCTCGCATGTCATAACAGACCGTCTGATTTTGACCAGAGTCCCAGCAACGACGAGCTTTACGCATAATATCAGGTTCTAAACATCCACCGCTGATCAAACCATAATATTGACCTAGATCGTTGATAAACATCATCGCACCGGTTTTGCGGTACGACGAACCTGCTGTTTCGATAACGGTTGCTAAGATCCATTGATGCTGGTCAATTTGCGAATGCCAAACATCCAATAATTTTTCCAAACGTATACTCATAGTGACCACTTTGCCTCTTAAGAATACCTTTTATCCGTTAAAAAAGCCCAACAGTCAATGTTGAGCTTTTTTAAATTGTAACAATTTGTCGTGGTTAGCATACCGTTAATGACTTGGTTTCATTAACTTAAACAAAGAGTTAATGTTATTTTGAATTTAAGTCAAACGTTTCACCGTGTCGCGGCATCGCTGCTTCACGCCACTTTTGCCCTTCTTCATGGATATGAAACCACTGTGGTTCTTTATTGCTCCAACTCCAGTGGGCCATATCTGTCACCATATCCTGCAACAACTGTGGGTGTTTACTGCTGATGTCGTTCTTTTCACCAATGTCTTTATCTATGTCATATAACTGCCATTTACCTGTTGCTTTGGTTCTAACCGCTTTAAAATTGTCACGACGAACTGAAACATCACTTGCCGCAGTACGATGCCTCATAACATAAAGGCTTTCACCTGCTCGTACCGGTTTTTTCGCCAATATGGCAGGTAAAAGGTCTTTGCCATCTAACAACTTTTTAGTCGGTATTTCAGCGCCTGCCAATTGAGTAAATGTTGGATACAAATCAAGTGCCGACACCGGATATGGATAATGGTCTTTTTGTGCGGCAATACCTTTGGGCCAATACACAAACATCGGTACTCTGTGGCCCCCTTCATGAGCGCTGCCCTTGCCTTCTTTAAGTGGCAAATTTACGCCACCCTGTTGAGTTTTCCCGCCGTTATCGCTCATAAATACAATTAACGTATTTTCAAGTTGACCGGTTGCGTCTAACGCATCCACAACTCGCTGCACTCCGCGGTCTACCGCATGAACCATAGCTGCATAAATACGACGTTTCTTATTTTTGATATGAGCAAACTTGGCAATGTCTTCTTGTTTTGCTTCTAGTGGCACATGTGGAGCGTTGTAGGCGAGGTAGAGGAAAAATGGTTGAGATTTTTCTTTACCTGCTTGTTCAACAAAGTTTACCGCTTCACGGGATAATGCATCAGTTATATATTCAGTTTCACGTACTTCTTTGCCGTTGTGTTCTAACGGTTTAATGTAGTCGTTAACATAACGCACACCACGTTTTGTTAAGGCTTCGTAGCGTGGACGATATTGTTCAGGGAAATATTGATGCCCGCCCCCAAAAAACCATAAAACTCATCGAAACCACGATTATTAGGATGATAACGAGATTCTTCACCTAAATGCCATTTACCAATTGCCCCGGTAAAATAACCAGATTTTTGCAAGGTTTTACTCACAAACTCTTCATTAACATCAACGCCTGTCGTAGAACCAGTTGTTGGCAAGTTAAACTGAGCACCAATTTTATGTGGGTATCGACCGGTTAATAACGCCGCGCGGCTCGGTCCACAAAATGGATGGGCGACATAGGCTGAGTCAAATACCACGCCTTGGTTTGCTAACGCGTCAAGACTTAGCGTTGGGATTTCAGTGCCACCATTAAAGCTCACATCGGCATAGCCCAAATCATCTGCTAAAATTAGCAGGATATTAGGGCGTGCACCTTGATTGATATTGCTTTGTGTTTTTGAATTTAATGTTTTTGACGGCGAAGCGCATGACGTCGCGCTCACTAACAAAACCATAATCGTTAAAAAATACTTAGTCATTGGGTCCTCGATAGCCAGTATTTAATTGGCTGATACAGAATTAATTTAAATACGCTTTGCCGTGGTGTTCCAACATAGTTAATGCAGGATCGTCGACTCGTTTAAGTTCTTGTTTTAACAACATCACCATAGCCGCGCGTTGTTTAACGTATTTTTTGTTTTTGATAAGATTGTTCATCTCTAGCGGATCATTTTTTAAGTCGTAAAGCTCGTCAATGTTATCACCTGGGTTCCAAACAAATTTAAACTCAGGCGTACGTATTGCACGAATACCAAACCATGAACCGTTGTACCATTCATAGGCATACAATGCTGTGTCAGGTTGACCAGCTTCCGCTTTATCACCTTCAAGCATCAATGGCGTCAAGGTATGTCCGTCCACATCACCGTCAGACTCTAACGTCATCCACTCGGATAAGGTTGGCGTAACATCTAACAAAGAGACTTGGCGATGAACAATTCGTGGTGCAATGTTTGGATTTTTAATCAGCAGCGGCATACGCATTAACTCATCATAGGCATACGGTCCTTTGTCATATAAAGTATGTTCGCCTAACATACTGCCTTGATCGCCGAGCAAAACTATGTGTAAGTCGTCATAAATACCTTCGTCTTTCGCCGCTTGCAATAACTCACCAACAATTTGGTCAACCATCGCAATCGCACCGTAATAAAATGCGCGTGATTTACGCCAGTCTTCATCAGACATATGACCAACATCATGCCAAGGCCACCAAATGCCACCCTGTGCCAGTGGTTTGTTGATGCGTTTAGCTAAATGATTGCCTTAGCACAGCCACCTTTTAGGGTCATACATACTCGCAAACGGCTCTGGTACTCGATAAGCCGGATGTGGTTGATTAAAGCTCACGATGCCAAAAAATGGGCGGTCGTCGGTTGCCATCTGCTTAAGCATCTTTTTACCATGCACCACTTTTTTATAAGCTTCGGTGTCTTCAAAAGTCCCATCTAAGGTTTTCCAGTATTCGTGCTTTTCGCCGTTTTTATCTAGTTTGCCTTTGTAATAACCTTCTACTTGAGTCACCTTTGAGTAGGGCGTATACGGACGACTAAAACGTTCTCTTGGTTCATGACCGTGACCTAAATCTATTTCAGCACCGCGCATTTCTGTACCGCGCGCCCCTAAATGCCATTTGCCAACATGACCAACTAAATAACCCGCATCGGACGCTCTTTTGATTAAGCCCCCTTCAGACGGATCTAATTCAGCTTTACGAGAATGATACAACTCTACGTTGTCATCCAAGCCATTTTTATGTCCCCAGCGGCCTGTATAAAACGCTGCACGTGAGGGAGAACATAATCCAGTTGTTGTCATCGCATTATCAAAACGAGTTGACTCAGACGCCAAGTTGTCGATATTAGGCGTATGCACCGGACCACCTCGATACGAAAACGTATCGAACCGCATATCATCAAACATCAAAACCAATACATTTGGTTTTTTCTTTGTTGCAGTGCTGCTATCTTCCTGCTTGACACTCGTGCCGGTAGCAACCGTTTCAGCGGACGTTAACGAACATGAAACCAACGCCGTTGTGGTTAATAGAAAGCATGCTGAATACGCAACGCTTTTAATTTTAGTAAACATAATCTTTATCCCTAATCGCCAAATTAGTTTATTTTTATTTTAAATATTATCGATGAATAGACACGCGTCCCGGTCGGCCACCTGTCGACTTAACCTCTGCGAACAAATCGGATCAATACAACACGTGATTATCTCGTCCTGCCGTAACGTTCATCCTGTTCAATCATCGCGGCTAATTGTTGTTCCGAACCTTCGATAAAAATCGTAATACCTATTTAAACATATCATGTTTAAATTACAAGTCATAAAAACGTCAAAATACAAATATCAAATGCATAGAAATAACAACTGCGGAAATAGTACGACAAGGCGATAAGAGCCCGAAAGAAAAGGAATTAGGCGTTATTTAGTTTGTCCAACAAGCCGACTGAACCAATATAAGTTATGGCTTAAATGAAACGTGCATAGCAAAACTTTAATAATAACCGGAGTTTAAAACCAAAATTTCACGACTGACTAATAAAAATACGGTGCTACTTATTATGGAACAATCAGCCATAGGTCACGATGAAAAAATAAATGGTAATGATGCAGCTCATCAATATCACAAACCACCTTACATATTGTTGTGGTACTTTCATCGAAACCGCTGCGGAGAAATAACCACCAATTAAAGTGCCGACTAATACTGCACTCCCTTCGAACCAAGCGATGGAGTCGTTTAATATAAATAAGAATATCGCCGCAAGAGAAACCGAAGAAGACACGATTAACTTAATACCATTCATTACATTGATGTTTGAGTGCCCTGCCAACGTTAAGTAACTTAAAACAACAATGCCTAAACCCGCATTAAAAAAACCGCCATAAATACATACACCCAATAACACCATTGCCAAAAAGACCATTCTGAAGTGAGACGCATATTTATTATGGTTAGAAAAAGACTTTAAAAAAGATTGGCTTTACCGCCAAAGATAAACAATAAGGTGGCAAAAAGCAGCAACCAAGGAATGGCGGTCTGAAAAGTTGATTCTGAGGTTTGCAGTAATAAACACGCCCCAACCCCGCCGCCACCAACGCTGGATAAGACGGTAAATAGGACTTCTTTCTTGTGGTTTGTTAATTCATTTCTAAATGCATAAGCGCCACTTAAGTAACCTGCGCAGGAAGAAAATGTATTGGTCGCATTGGCAATTAGTGGCGTTACACCAACAAACACTAAGGCTGGGAACGTTATAAAACTGCCCCCACCGGCAATCGAGTTTAGGATCCCTCCCACTAAACCCGCAATAAAAAGCAAAATAAAATCCATCATTATCGTCTTACTCCGCTGTTTCTTGGGCCACTGTATCTTGATCTACTGTATTGTGGGATTTTAATACTTTTTTAAATTTACGTTAGAATGGTTTTAATTAATGTGTTTTTTCATATTGTTGAATTGCCTTTACTGCAGAAAAGGTCGACACACAGTATGGCACTAAATACGTCAGTAAAATTTGAATAATGCGATCAGCTGACATATTCATTTCAAGCAAAGCACCGCCATGATTGATCAGTGCGAGTAGCGTACCCACTAAAATTGAAACTTTTAGCGCAGAATATGCCACTTTTTTGAAAGCGCTAATGAAATAAAACTACTAGGTACATTGGACACGTCTTGTGTTCCTTATTAGTGCTAAGTCATATGATATTTAACAGTATAAATGAATAGTGGTGATAATCATTGAAGAAATTTAACCATTTTAATTCTTCAGCCTTTACAACCTAACTAATTTCTTTCGAGATTAATTAGTGCCCTTTTATTACCAAACATTGTGTTATCAATATCAATTGATTAACGTTGGTTTATTCATCAAAGCGAGTAGATTTGAATATGACTTTAAAATTCACCAACGTAATTTACAAAACGGTTTTGTATTGCCTAAGCGCATTATCGTTTAGCGTACTGGCACAAAGTACATTAATTCATAACATCCAAGGCTATACCTTTTTAAACAATGGTCAGCTAACCAAGTTTTCGGCCATCGTATTTGAAGATGGCAAAGTTGTTGAAACGTTTAGTGAAAAGGACAAAAGGAAAAACGCGGAGCTACTTAAATCGTATCCAAATTCGGTGTTTATTGATGGCAAGGGACAAACCATGCTACCGGGATTAATTGACGGTCATGCGCATTTTTAGGTCTGGGTTACAATTTAATGCAGGTTGATGTTCGCGGGATTAAATCGAAACAAAAAACCGCATTAAAAGTAGCTCAATATGCCAAACAAAACCCCAAATTAAACTGGATTTTAGGCAGAGGTTGGAATCAAGTATTGTGGCCTTCAAAAGAATTTCCAACGGCAAAAGACTTAGATGAATATGAAGCCGACCGCCCTATTGTCTTAAGTCGGGTTGATGGCCATGCTGTTTGGTTAAACACCAAAGCAATGCAACTTGCAGGCATAACACGCAATACCATATCGCCAGATGGTGGGGAAATTGTTAAAGACCATGACGGCGAACCCACGGGCGTTTTAATTGATAACGCCGAGAATTTAATCACGGAGAAAATTCCTAATCAAGACGACACTATGTTGATGACCGCATTTAACAAAGTTAATCAACACCTCTTAGAACTCGGTATTACCAGTGTGCACGACGCCGGCATTGACCACGACAGTTACCATTTTTTAAAAGACCAAGTCGCGGACGACAACTTTAAAGTGCGTGTATACGCAATGTTAGCCGCAACCGACAGCAAACTAGAAGACATGTTAAAACACGGCTTTGTGAATGATCCAAAAGACATGTTATCTATCCGCAGTGTAAAAATATACGGTGACGGCGCCTTAGGTAGCAGAGGAGCCGCAATGTTAGCGCCTTATCATGACGACGCAAAAATACCGGGTTATTGGTGACGAGTCCGGCGAGATTAAACGTACTTTTAGCACCATTTTTAACTACGATTTTCAAATCAATATCCACGCCATTGGCGATAGAGCGAACCGGATAGCACTAGATGAGTTTGAAACTGCATATAAATCCAAGCCCGAAGCGAGAACGTTTCGAAATCGAATTGAACACGCACAAGTGGTCAATTTAGAAGATATTCCAAGGTTTAAACAATTAGATATTTTACCTTCAATGCAGCCTACTCATGCTACGTCAGACAAAAACATGGCAAAAGACAGAATTGGAGAGGAACGATTAAAAGGTGCTTATGCTTGGCAGTCATTTTTAAAACAAGGCAGTGTTGTAGTTGCTGGCTCAGATTTTCCGGTTGAATTGGCAAATCCATTTTTTGGCTTGCACGCTGCTATTACTCGTCAAGACAGAGAAGACCAACCGCACGGTGGTTGGATTAAAGAACAATCGTTAACCGTTGCTCAGGCATTAAAAGCCTTTACCATAGACGCGGCATTTGGTGCACATCAAGATAAAATATTGGGCGGGTTAGAAAAAGGAAAGTGGGCAGACTTTATTTTAATTGACCAAGACATTTTTGAAATCGATGCAAAAAACATATGGAAAACAAAGGTATTGGAAACCTGGATAGCAGGCAAAAAGCGTTTTCAGCCAAGGGCGAGTAACCCGGCTCAAGTAGGCCAACGATGACTTAAACACGATTAAAAAGGACGCTTAGCGTCCTTTTTGCTTGGATGATATTTTTAATTTAAAAGTATTAAAATATTAAGCTAAAACAGGCGCCACCAGCGTCGCTTGTTGATGCTTTTACGGTACCGCCATGGGCGTTCATTACTTGTCGTGTTAAGGCTAAACCTACCCCAGATCCTTCTTTTTTGTGGTGTAAAAAGGAATGAATATTTTGGCTTTCATTTCATCGTCTATTCCAAAGCCATTATCTGAAATATCGATAACCACATGACCACGACGATTTAAACCAGCACTTAAGTTTATCTGCGGATGTTCAACATGTTGTGTCGCTTGTTGGGCATTTTTAACAAGGTTAATTAAAACTTGTTCCAACATGGCACGGTCGGCTTCTACTTTTAACGCCGCTGGCACCACTGCTATTATAAATTCAAAGTGGCAATGAGCCTGTTCTTGCCTAGCGATTTCAATAACCTGCGAAAACAATTCATTAATCGTTATTGGCGTTTTAACCGGCGGCGGCAAGCGGGTTAATTTGCGATAACTGCCAACAAATTTCATTAAACCTTCACTTCGACGGGCTACAGTGGTTACGGCACTTGAGATATCATCAAGGTGAGATTGGATCTCTGGTTGGTCGCCAACCTGTTGTTTTGTGTCGGACACTAAGTCCACGGCCGTTTTTGCAAGAGATGCAACAGGCGTAATACTGTTCATTATTTCATGGGTCAATACTTTCACAAGATCTTGCCACGCTTGCAGTTGACTGGCGTCCAGTTCGTTTTGAATGTCTTGCAAACTCAACAATCGTTCCTGTCCCTGCGCGACAATCACCTCGGTCATAGACACACTCAATTGCTGAGTCATATTATCGGCCTGAAAAGTGACTAAGCGGCGTTCTCCAGCTTTCATGCTCGTTAAGTTAAATACAAATTCAGGCCCAAACTGGTCTAAATCTTCAATACGAACAATCCGCGCCTTACCAAATAGCCGTCTCGCGGCATTATTCCAAATCGTTAGCTGCCCATTTTGTTTAATGCTTATCAATGGCACAGGCACATGTTCGATTACGGCTTTTAAGTGTCGAAGTTTTTCTTCTTGCTGCTGACGACCCGCTTGAAATTTTTGCAAAATGTCGGCGAATGCGGCTCCCAGTTCGGCAAAGCCTGCTCCTAACGCCGACAGATCAAAACGCTGTGAATAATCGGCGTGTTTTGCCGCATCTAAAAACCGAACTAGCTCGGCGTTGGTGCGAGTTGTAAATTTAACAATGCTATAACACTGCAAAACAAGGATCAGCGTGGCCATAACTGTCGCAGCATGGTATCCCGGTTGATAAATAAGATACGTCATCGCCAATAAATTGAGCATGATCAACGCTGTACGCAGTCCAATTAGGATTGAAAATCGTTTAAAGCCCATGTTTTTCCATTCTCCGATAGAGCGCGGCACGGGTTAATCCTAATGCTTTGGCTGTATGACTGATGTTATAGCGATAGGTACGCAGCGCCTGAGTAATTGTGCGCTTTTCTATTTGCTCAAGATTAAGGTTGTTGCCATTGGCAATTTCATCCTCAACATTTTTAGCTGAAACGGCGTCAAAGTCTGGTCCGCGTTCAGCACCAGACACAGAGTTATGGCTTGCGCTCAACTTGTTGTTGTTTTCATTCCCATGTACCAGCCCTTCAATATCAGTATTTATCGTTGGGGAGCCAGTTGGCGTTTGAGGTAATGATTGCAACTGAAAATCTGCAACCGTGAGGTGCGCAGATTCACTTAATATCACCGCTCGTTCCACAGCATGTCTTAACGCTCGGATATTACCCGGCCAAGGATAAGCCGTTAAAACACGAAGGACGTCGGCGGTTATTGGTAATAATGGCTTGCCATATTTTTTACAATAAAACGCCGCGTAATATTCTGCGATAGGCTTAATATCTTCTGGCCTTTCTCTAAGGGCTGGCAGAGTGATCTCAACGGTATTTAACCGAAACAGCAAATCTTGTCGAAATTGCGTGTCATCAAGTAGGGTTTGTTTACTGGCATTGGTGGCACATATGACTCTAACGTCAAACGCTTTAGGCTTATTGGCGCCAAGCGGGGTTATTTGACGTTGCTCTAACACAGTTAATAGTTTTGCCTGTAAATGCAGAGGTAAATTGCCAAGTTCGTCCAAAAATAGCGTTCCGCCTTCAGCTGCTTCAAGTTTGCCAATGCGGTCTTCATTTGCTCCGGTAAATGCACCTTTTTATGACCAAATAGCTCGCTTTCAAATAAGCTTTCGGAAACCGCTCCGAGGTCAACGGTCATAAAAATTCGATTTTTACGGCCGCTTTGTAAATGTAATTCACGGGCAACTAACTGCTTGCCTGTGCCGTTTTCACCTAAAATGAGAACATTGGCATCGGTCGGCGCACTGCGGGCAACTATAGACATGACCGATTTCATCGCGGCTGAATTGCCCAATATTTGTGGTCGCTCGGTTTGATTGGCGACTTTGATTAAAAGTTGATTAGTAGTCTGTAGTTGTTTGGCTTCACTTCGTACTTCACCTAAGTTTGCAGCGCTGGAAATGGTCGCCACCAGCTTTTCGTTCTGCCAAGGTTTGATCACAAAGTCTGTCGCGCCTAGCTTCATCGCTTCGATGGCTAAATTAAGCCCCCCATGTGCAGTGATCATAACAACGACACAGTCCGGGACTAATTGTCGTATTGTCGCCAACCATTTTAATCCCTCTTGGCCAGAACTTTCCCCGGTCCAAAATTCATATCAAGCATTACCACCTGAAATTCATTTTGTTTTAACAGCTCTGGGATCTGCTCAGGTTCATGACAGGTTATGACCTCAAAACGATGTCGACGTAATAGCAGCTTTGCAGCAACGAGAATGTCTTCATCGTCATCGATAATAAGAATTTGGCTCTTGTCTGCCATCCGGTTAACGCACTCGTTTAATCAATTAATAATGTTCGATATCGTACACTTGCTGTTCGGAAACGTACAGTTTATTAAAAGAACAAATCTATAAAACACAAATAATTCATTATTTTCAACACGTTACAAACTGGAACAATACTTGAAGTGTAACCCACTAATAGAATTCAAATTTGGTTAAGTGAATACCCAATATGACAATGCAATCAGCGCCTTCAGCGCAAAAAGCCAGTGATAAAATATCAGGTGCGGGAATGGACCGTAAAATAGTAAAGCCATCTACGTCACTTAAGAAAGTAAAATGGGCAAGTATCATAGTTGTGTTCATCGCTTTAATTGCCTACTTTCAGTCAACGTCAAATTCCGGTAAAGCAATGAAAGTCGACAGCCAACGGATCGCTATTTCTGCTGTAACTTCAGGTATTTTTGAAGACTTCATTCCAATCAGAGCCCGTGTTATTCCAGCTAAAACAGTGTATTTGGATGCCATTGAAGGTGGCCGTGTAGAGCGTATTTTGGTCGAGGATGGGGTTACCTTAAACGCTGGAGACTTGATTGTTGAGTTATCCAATGCCTCGTTACAACTCAGTGTATTAGGGAACGAAGCCAGAGTAGCGGAGCAGCTTAATAACATGCGTTCAATAGAGTTGAGTTTAGAACAAAATCGGTTACAACATAAACGCAACTTAGTGGATATTAATTACCAGATTAAACTACTTACACGTCAAGTAAGCCGTGAAGATGAACTGATGAAAACAGGTGCGGTGAGTAAATCGACCTATGCCGACACCACAGATACGTTAGAGTGGTATAAAGCGCGACTTGCACTGACGTTGGAGAGTCAAGCGTCTGATAAAAAACTACAGGAAAGCCAGTTGGTGTTCTTAAAAGACACCGCTATGCGACTTGAAAGCAATTTAGCCATTTCCCGTCAGAACCTAGCCAATATGAATGTCAGAGCGCCCGTTAATGGCAAGTTGTCTGGCTTTGATTTTGAAGTTGGTCAAAGCATTGATAAAGGCGAACGATTAGGCCAAATCGATACGCCGGATGACTTTAAGCTCACCGCGTTAATTGACGAGTTTTACCTTAGCCGTGTCGACATTAATCAACACGCCACGTTTGAAAATTACCAACTCACCGTGTCAAAAATTTACCCGCAGGTTACCAATGGTCAGTTTGAAGTTGATTTACAGTTTGTCGACCAACAACCCGATGGTATTCGTCGCGGACAGACAGTGCAAACCAAGTTAACCCTTGGGGATTCAAGTGAAGCGCTGCTTATTCCTAATGGGGCTTTTTATCAAGACACAGGCGGCAATTGGATATTTGTTGTCACCGCCGACAGCAATGAGGCCGTGCGACGTCCGGTACGACTTGGACGCCGTAATAGTCGCTTTATCGAAGTGTTAGACGGACTTGAAGTGGGCGAACGTGTGGTTACAAGCCCATACACTAGCTACCAAGACATGCAGCGTCTCAAGCTCAACTAATTTACCGTCTGACAACAAACAAATTGAAGTGGTTGGGGGATAAAACCCACAAGCCAAACCAAATAAACAAAAGGAATAATGTCATGTTACAACTTAAAAACTTATCTCGAATTTACCAATCTAACGAGGTCGAAACGGTCGCATTAGATCAAGTTAACATTGATATAGAAAAAGGCGAGTTTGTCGCGATTATGGGGCCATCGGGCTGTGGCAAGTCGACTCTATTGAGCATTATCGGCATGTTAGATAAAGCCAGTGACGGCCAGTACATTTTTAACGATGAAGACGTGTCGGGTTATTCCGAAGCGCAACTGTCTCAGATCCGCAAACACCACATCGGTTTTATCTTCCAAAGCTTTAATCTAATTGACGAACTTACCGTTGAAGAAAACATCGAACTGGCACTTTTATATCACAATATTCCCGCAGACGAGCGCAAACAAAAAGTCGCCAAAGTTATGGACAAGGTGGGCATTGCCCACCGCGCACAACATATGCCGAGCCAACTGTCAGGTGGTCAACAGCAACGTGTGGCAGTCGCCCGTGCGGTGGTCGGCAACCAATCCATGATCCTTGCCGATGAGCCAACCGGTAATTTGGACAGCGCCCATGGCCAAGAAGTCATGGAAATGCTGCAGGCACTTAATGAAGAAGGCACAACCATAGTAATGGTCACCCATAGTCCTTCTCACGCCGACTACGCACACCGAACCATCAATTTATTTGACGGCCACGTAGTCACTCAAAGTATTCGACAAGCCAGTTAATGCCAACAGGGTATTAATTCCAAAAATTTAGAAGGAATGAATGATGTTAAAAAATTATTTACTGACCGCTTGGCGCAATATTATAAAAAACGGCATGTTTTCAGCAATCAATATTCTTGGGCTAGCACTTGGCCTAATGAGCTGTATTTTGATCACTTTATTTGTCAGAGAAGAAACCGGCTACGACAAATGGTTGCCAAACTCAGAACGTGTGGTGCGAATGCATTCTGCGTATATCAACCTAGGTTCACAGCCATTTCTAACTGTACGCTCCGCGGGCAATATGATGGAAGCCGTTCGAGACTATGCCACTAATGAAGTAGAACAAGGTGTGCGACTGATCCAATTCGGCGCGTCGGTTATTCAACAACAGGATGTAACCGCGGAACAAGTCACATTTGTTGACCCGGCATTTTTTAATGTGTTCGACTTGCCATTTGTTTATGGCTCAAAAGAAACGTCCTTTAAAAAGCCACTGGATTTAGTGATCACCGAAGAAATGGCAATTAAGTACTTTGGTAAAACCGACGTTGTTGGTCAAACACTCACCGTTTGTTGTGCTGGACCAGAGCCGTCGGAGCTCACCGTTACAGGTGTGATCAAAGACTTGCCAAAAGCCACACATCTCAATCTCGACTTAGTGATCTTTGTTTTGCCGTCCATTATTGAAAACAATCCCGGCTTAAGTTCATGGACCAGCGTTAACGTGTACACCTATTTTAAAATGCGAGAAGGCGTTTCAATTGACGAGTTTCAGCAGCGGTTAACGTATTGGGTCGACAATGAAAGTCCGTTGTCTGAAGGGTTAGAGCCGGGCCGAAAAGTTTCCCACAATATGAAACATAAGCTCATGCCACTAGAAGATTTGCATTTACATGCCAAAAAAGACGCGGGTAACTTAGGCGACTTATCCCCTTTAGGTGACGCATCTATGATTAATGCCTTTTCAGTAATCGCGGGCTTAATCCTGTTAATTGCCTGTATTAATTTTATGAATTTGGCCACCGCCCGCGCCAGTCAGCGAGCGCGTGAAGTGGCAATGCGAAAAGTGCTCGGTGCCAGCCGTCAACAGGTCACAATCCAGTTTCTTGGCGAAGCAATAGCATTAGTCTTTATTTCATTATTGGTGGCTCTCGTTTTAGTCGAGCTTGTTCTACCAATATACAACCATAAGCATTAGACAGTGAACTTGAACTTGCGTTGTTTAGTGACCCGACACTACTCATTGCCATTATTGTCATCGGCCTAGTTGTCGGGCTTGGTGCTGGCATCTACCCAGCCGTTTACTTATCCCGGTTTTTACCCGGTCATATTCTAAAATCCAATAAGAGTACGGAGTCTGGACGTACTTCAGGATTTAGAACATTTTTGGTTGTTTTCCAATTTACCGCATCTATCTCTTTAGTGATTTGTACGGTTGTGATCTACGCCCAAACACACTTCGCTCAGTCTGTCGATGTTGGCTACAACAGCGACAACAAAATGGTTTTAGCGATTAATAGAGCTCGGGATAAACGCGAAAGTTTACGCCAAGAATTGTTGAATCTTCCTGAGATAAAGTCAGTGGTATTTTCATCAGAAGCACCCACTCAAGACAACGAAAACAACTCGTTTTTTACCTTACTTGGCAGCAGTCAATCTGACGACGCATCAACGAATCAAATGAGCAATCAAGGCCAACTTTTAAACTTGCATAATATGGACTACGGCTTTTTTGAAGCATATGACGTTGCACCGATTGCCGGTCGTTTATTTGACCAAAAATTTGGTTCTGATGAGGTCACCAGCGTCGAGACGGGACAACATGCCGGCGCTGCCAGTGCCGTTCTAAATCAATCGGCATTAGCTAAGCTTGGATTTAACTCGGCGCAGGAAGCCATTGGCCGAACCGTTGCGGCAAATATCCGCGGCCAGCAACACTTTAAGATTGTCGGTGTGATCCCTGATATCTATTTCCGTTCAATTAAATTTGGGGTGCGGCCGACGATTTACATGTTAAATCCTCAACGATTAAACGTCGCAAGCATTTCGTTTAACACCAACAACCCAGCGCAACTGCGAACTCAAATAGAACAAGTTTGGAAAAAACATGTGCCAATGCAGCCAATTAACCTACAGTTTTTAGACAGTATGATGGCAGCACAATATAACGATGAACGAATTCAAACCCGCTTATTCTCAGCGTTCTCTATCCTCGCCATCCTCATCGCCTGTTTGGGATTATACGGCTTAGCGGCATTTACCACGGAACGTCGGACAAAAGAAATTGGCATTCGAAAAGTAATGGGCGCACGGGTTCGAGATATCGTCGGGCTGTTAATTTGGCAGTTTTCAAAACCCGTTTTAATTGCCAACTTAGTGGCGTGGCCTATTGCGTCATTTGCGATGATCGGTTGGCTCGAAAACTTTTCCTACCGCATCAATCCACTTTGGTTAATCCCTATATGTTTAGCGGTCGGGACCTTACTGTTACTGATTGCCTGAGCTACCGTGGGAACAAATGCGGCCAGTGTCGCCCGCGCAAACCCGATTAATGCGTTGCGTCAGGACTAATTGGCGTAAATCAAACGGCAGTTAAGACAACTTGATGGGTCTAAAGTGAGGCCCATTAAGTTGTTAATTTTTGAGATGTTTACCACACCGTGCTAGTGAGCACGTTATAACCCCTGACTCTCACAAGTTACAAGTTACAAGTTACAAGTTACAAATTACAAATTGCTAATTACTAATTACTAATTACTAATTACAAGATACAAACCACAAATCGCAAAATGAGCAGTTAATTGAACTGGCCAACTCCTAAGGTCGATATCGAAAACAAAAAATACGCCCCTAGTAAATTGTTTAATTAAACAACAACTCAATCACGCCTAATTTGCAACACTCCTTTTATAAATATCAGTGTTCATTATTACGGTTTTCGATGCTCAAACTGTTACATCAATGTTGTCATTAGTAACAACAGCCATATTGAATTTGGTAAATGACCAATTATCACTAATGGCTACACCTCTATCGCAGCACCTAGTTGTTAATGGCAGCAAAATAGAAACAGGGGCTAGTGTATTTTTTGTTATTGCAATGGGTTATGAGCAGGTGCAGCAATACAAAAACTAGTTGAAAGCAATTTTAATAACAATAATAAATAGGAATTACGATGGGCAATTTTCAAAATAATTTGATAGGTCTAGCAACAATATGTTTACTCGTATTTGCGACCAACCATGCGCGAGCACAGTCTATATCGGTTGACGCTAGCGACGTCAAACAAACCATCACTATGATGGGGGAGATATGGAGCGTAGCGGCTCAAACCTCCAAAACGCCGCTAATAAAGAAGAAATTATTGATTGGTTGGTTAAAGACATCCCCTTCGATACTTGGCGAATCGCATATAATAAAAACCAAGAAATCGTTGAAGGCACAAAAAATTGGGCCTATTACGATGATGAATTAGCAGCAATGCAATTGATCAAAAATGTAAATCCCAATATGAAATTTTTCGCGACTCTTGAGTCTGACTACCACGGTTACAGCCAAGGAAATCGAAATAACCTTCCAACTTGGATTTATGACTATTCCTACGAAAATGGCGCAGTGGTTGGAACCAAAACATTCAATGCCCAAAAGTACGGTATTTTTCTCGCTGATTACGTTGAGTTTATGGAACAGTCGGGATTTCCATTAACCTATATCGCGACTTCAAAAGAATACATTGGTGTTATTACACCATGGCGTGCAAAAACTATAATTGCCACGCTTAAATCTGAATTGGCCGCCCGTAATGTTAACATGCCACTGATTATTGACGCCGGTACTTGGTCACTCACAAGCGCAAATCGTTTAATAAATGGCTATGAAAACAATAACCTTATTGATGACATACATGGCTTTAGTTCTCACGACTATTGGTCTAACGAAACACTGACCTTGGGAAGATTTTGCAACTAAAGCGAACGGTGTAGGAAAACCCGCATTTAACGAAGAATCCGGTCACGGTGGCGGTGGACAAGCATTATATGAATCCGATTTTAAAAATGCGTTGAATGCCTACTTTGAAAAAACACGCATGTACGCGGGTGGCATTAAAGGTGAAGCTATTTTTGAACTTTGGCCACGTGGCTATAATGAAATTCAAGAAAATAAGTTTTTGCAAAGCCAATATTTTTTAACAATGGTTCAGATGGTCGACGGATGCGTTCGTATTACATCATGAAAAAATTTGCGACTGCCGCAGTCGACAGTGTTTACGTCAATTCATCAACGACCGACCTTGAAGATGTCAGCACCATGGCTTTTCGAAAAGGTGATGAGATGGCCCTTTGGGTAATCAACCAATCCAACAACGATTACAACAGTGTAGACTTTAATATAAGTGAGTTTGGCCTAAAAATGGCATGGACGTAAGACAAACCTATTGGAGCGAAACAACAGAAATCGAAGGCGTAGAGACGAGAATCAACCTTGATGCCCATGACCATTTTACCGCTAACGCCAAGGCCAATAGTATCAGTGTATTTATTCTCAAACCTCAATATACACTTACCCCTTATGTTAGAGTTAATGACGGCAACTGGGTACAAACTGACGATGTCACTGTTACAGAGGGCGATACGGTTGATTTTGGGCCACAGTCTCGAATTGCAAATACGTGGACTTGGCAAGGTCCTGCGAACTTTAGCACTGACCAACGAAAAGTTCGACTCGAAAATATTACGCCAGCAATGGCTGGTGAATACCTAGCGACTTATTCAAGTTACAGTGGCTTTACAAGTGACATCATCACGACCTTAAAGGTTGATTGTGATGCGGATCCTGTTACCACACCTTATTATCAAATTAATGACAGTAACTGGGTAGGTGATCAAAACACTGCAACTTTGGAGGCTGGTGACTCAATAAAATTTGGACCACAATCACAAATTCAAGGTGACTGGCATTGGTCAGGTCCGAATAATTTTAGTCATTCGGGAAGACAGCCAGAGCTAACAAACGTGAAACCAGATATGGCGGGGACTTATGTTGCAACGTACACAAGCCCTCAAGGCTGTAGCACTAACCTAGATTATCACGTTATCGTCAACTGCAGCGTTGAACCTACGATTATTCCATGGGTACAACTAAACGGTGCATGGTCGCGATCAACGAGTTTAGACATAAAAGATGGTGATTCATTTAAAATTGGCCCTAATTCCCCGAACACCGGAAGATGGCAGTGGACAGGACCAAACGATTTTAAAGCGATGGAAGTTAGACAACTGTCATTTGTTGATGTTGGTGAAGAACAAGGTGGTCAATATGAAGTGACGTTTACAACCCCTCAAGGGTGCGTTAACAGAACAACTTTTGAAGCCAATTACATCCCAACTAATGTTTGTACACCACCTAAAGTGACGCCTTACTTGCGAGTTAACACAGGTTCTTGGTCGAGTAAATCTGCCGCAACGTTAGCTATCGGTGATTCAATAGACATAGGGCCACAGCCTAATTGGGGCGGTACTTGGGCCTGGACAGGACCGGACGGTTATTCTAGCGACATACGCCAAATACACCTCGATATACTTGATCAATCCCAAGCAGGTACTTACTACGGTACTTATACTAAAAATGACGGTTGCAGTAACACTGTAGAAATTGCCATTGCAATTGAAACGCCAGAGCCTTTAGTTGGGGATATAAATAACGATGGAGACATAAACTCCGCAGATATTGCCGCTTTCATTGCTGTTTATGGATTAAAGAGTACCGATGAAGGCTATTTAGTCTCCGCTGATTTAGATGGTGACGGCATAATTTCGCGCCTCGACTATAGCCAGCTTTATAGTATTTATCGTCAACAATAAAACTCTAAATCTCTGTCTTTATGTTAGCGACATAAGATAGAGGTTTAATCATTCTCACACCCATTGAGGGCAGTATAGCGTTAGGTTAACTTCAATCTAACCTGTTCTGCCCATTTTGCCCATTTTGCCCATTTTGCATGAATACTCTAAAAACTTTTCGATATACTTGGCTCTAAAACCCCTCCTATTCCGCTAAAAGAGACTTAACTTAAAAACGTCACAACTCCTTGGTTAAAAGGGCCTGTCGCTAAAACGTTCAGCTGAACGGATATCAAAAATAGTTAATGACGGCGGCATTCTTACTTTAACGTATTAATACTGGTGGAATCGATTCGTTATATAAACCTGCATCTTGTTTACCATTGCATTTTTTAACGACGCTAACGCGATTAGGCGTTTGTCATTTTTGTAAGCGTTAAAATGGTCTGGACTGGGAAATTGAATAACATGTATTTCGTCGGGTTCATCTGCGCCTTTAACATCATTAAACGACGCACTAATCAACTCACCTTGGTGCTCTCGTAATATCTCAATCGCGCGCGATTCAAACTCTCTCAACCCCTCTATACCTTTGTCGCCGGCAAAAAGTAACGCAATAATTTGGATCATAAAAATAACTCGCTTAACGGCTAATTAGTTAACAACAAATACAAAAAACTGGCTTGAACACACGTTTCAAGCCAGTTTATTTTGTAGGATCGCAAGGTGCTATGCTTTATCTAACCCTATGCTTTATCTAACGCTTGGCTCACATCTGCGATGATATCGTCAATGTGCTCGATACCCACTGAAATTCTGATCAAGTCAGCGCTTACGCCAGCAGAAGCAAGTTCTTCGTCATTTAATTGTCTGTGAGTTGTCGACGCAGGATGACACGCTAAAGACTTAGAGTCGCCAATGTTAACTAAACGTAAAATCATCTCTAGTGAGTCGATAAAGCGAGAACATGCTTCAATACCACCTTCAACTCCAAAGCTAATAATTCCTGACGCCTTAGAGTTTGTGATCTTTTTACAGCTTTCAAAATGAGGACTTTCTGGTAATGCTGCGTAATTTACCCATTTTACTTTTTTGTGCTGCTGTAAATATGCCGCAAGTTTTTCTGCGTTTTCACAATGGCGCTCCATTCGTAGACCAAGTGTTTCAAGTCCCTGTAATATTTGGAATGCATTCATTGGTGAAATAGCCGCGCCGGTATTTCGAAGCGGAACCACACGGCAACGTCCGATATAAGCGGCTGCGCCTAATGCTTCTGTGTAAACCACATCGTGGTAAGAAGGATCTGGTTCATTTAATACAGGGAAACGCTCTTTGTTTGCTGCCCAGTCAAACTTGCCCGAATCAACAATAACACCACCAATTGACGTACCATGGCCACCGATATATTTAGTTAATGAATGAACAACGATGTCCGCTCCTAATTCAAATGGGCGACATAGGTATGGGGTTGCTACCGTATTATCAACAATTAATGGCACACCGTGTTTGTGAGCAATTTCTGCAAGACGACTGATGTCAACGATATTGCCCGCTGGATTACCGATAGATTCACAAAATACCGCTTTGGTATTTTTATCGATGGCTTGCTCAAATCCGTCAAAATCGTCATAAGAAACCATTCGAGCTTCAACACCTTGTTTAGGCAAAGTATGCGCAAAAAAGTTATACGTACCACCATATAATTGGCTGGTACTCACAATGTTATCGCCAACTTCACAAATACACTGTATTGCATAGGTAATTGCCGCCATACCAGACGCGACACATAATGCGCCAATGCCACCTTCCATCGCTGCAACACGTTTTTCTAAAACGTCAGTGGTTGGATTCATGATCCGAGTGTAGATGTTTCATAGCACCTTAAGATCGAATAAGTCCGCGCCGTGTTGCGTATTATCAAACGTAAAAGATGTGGTTTGATAAATAGGCACTGCTGCGGCTTTTGTTGTGTCTTCCGAAGTGTATCCTTCATGTAAAGCTAATGATTCTAGTTTCATGTAAATTTTCCCTGTTGACGATAAAAATAAGTATTACATTAGTTGGTATACCAAGTGCCAAAGCCACACTTCTTGGCGGTGTGCTGGGCCAGTTTAAATCTAGTTTAATCCCAATTAATGTAATTGAAGGTGAACTGCATATAAGCTTCCTCTAACACACTTAACAGACACCTTCCCGTCCCTACTGTAAATCCAAAAAGCCAAATCACACACACAACAATTAGAATGATTCGTTCTTTAATATGGCTTATTACCCGGTTTTTATAAATAACTGAACACCACCTAATTAAGTCTAATTTTCAACCATTGCATTTCATTTCATTTCATTTCACTTTATTAGGCACAAAAAAGGTGAATCAACTTCACCTTTTTTAATTTGTTTTAACTCAATAGTGTCCAGACTACTGCTTACTCTTATCCCCTACCAGAGTTAAATAAGCCTGCGATAACCGCTCGCCGTGAGCAATTAATGCCGTTGGCGTTAGATGGGTTTTATCGGCTTTTTCCAGACCTAACATAGATGTGAATATTGCGTTTGGATCCTTTGCGGCAAATGATTTGTGACTCTCAAGTACTAAGGGCGTTTTTTAACAAACTTATGCTGTTCATCAATTCCTAATATTACGGGTAGATTCGGCACGTTTGTTAAGTCATTACGAACATACTTAATGAGTGCAGATAGGTTTTTACTGTATGCCACTGCCGACTTACCGTGAGAGTCACTTTCACCTTGGATCCAAATAAAACCACGCACAACTCCGGTATGGCCGTCTTCCTTTAGCGCTTTCATCGCTTTATGATATGACGCTATCATCTTATCGGTAAGGCCATTTTCACCCGGCCTCTTCCAGCTTTTGGCCAACGACGTAGCCCCTTTAGAAAACTTAAAAATCGCAGGTTGATAACCCTTCGTTTTTAATTGGCGGGCAAAGCTAATCTCTGGCCCAAAATGCCCTTTTTCAAAGCGTCCGCCTTGCGGTCCCAAAGTTATCCATTTGCCATTACTGGAGTTAACTTTTTGTTTTGCTGGAAAGGTATAAAACATAGGGATGTTAGGATCTCAGCCCATCTACATCGATAGGATATTGCGCCGCATCGCCCTTCCATCCCTGTGCATTAGACTGACCCGCAACAATAAAAATATCATATGTCTGCGCCATATTTGGTAAAGATAATAGTGACAGCGCAAATAATAAAAAATGTATTTTGTTCAAATTTGTACCCCAACATTGTGAATAAAAAAATGTAGCTATTGCCAAACCTGCTAAAAAACAAAGCTATGTTTTGTTCTTCAGTTTGGTAAAAGCCTGATTCAAACGAGTTAGATCGCAATTACCACGCCCGCCATTCTTCGGTGACATCGCCGTCAAAAAGAATATTAGCATCGTCCAACACTCTAAAAATAAACTCACAAATTTGCTCACGCTGATCCGTTTCAATAAGGCACTCATCGCACTTTAAATTCAGGTCATTTAACGCCAAAACAAGGTCACGTACAAGCACCAACGCCTCATCTAGATTACGGCCCTTAGACTGAACCAAATGATGAAAATCTATCAGTAACTTTATACACGCATCAACATCCTCAACATTGTAATCGGGATCATCATCACCCTCGATGTAATCCATCAACCCATATTGAATATTCCTAAGTAAACTTTCCAATGAATTCTCCTAAAATAAAAAGCCTCTAAAAGAGGCTGTACATTGGTAAAAATAGCATCTAAAGCCAAAAACAAATAAGTGCTACTTTTCCGTTTTAGTGTCTGATTTGTTATACAACTAACTTAACTTAAAATCTAATTGTACCGTAAGCCCTTTTTGCATAACTGCCTTGCCATTTACAATTTTTGGTGCGTATCTCCATTTAGAAAGTGCCCTAATTGCCGCTTTATCAAAAATCAGTTTAGGTACGGATTTTACAACTTTAATATTAGTTGGCTCGCCATCCGTGCTGAGATCAAAACTCATTTGCACAAAACCCTCAATACCGTTTCGAGCAGCATCGCTTGGAAATGTTGGATTTGCGGTTTCTTGCAGCCTTGCACTTGCTCTATCTGGCAATGGCGTAGACGAACACCCGATAATTAAAAAGAGCGATATTGACGCTAAAGTTAAATATTTCATTAAAATCCTTTTGATTTACTACAAGCTTGTCAGACGTTTTTTGAAATGATTATTTTTGACAGGTGATAATCCGCTGCTAGACCCAAACAAGCAAAACGTCCAACCCTATAAAGGGAGAAAATTGTTAGCTAAAGCTCGCGCTGTACGAGCAAAAGCCAATTGTAATTTGTCCTGCATTAACAACCTTCTTGGCAATTTTAACCAATGTTAAATATCATAAACGCAAAAAGTAAAACACTAAAAAACAGACTAACTTCACAGCAACAACAGAAAAAACTCCTGTTAAGTATCTAATTAAACCTTCCAACTTATCAGTACCTACGACCAGTATAAGTAGCACAGCAGCTAATGATAAATACCCAAAACATACGAAAAAATAGGGAAGTGAGCAGTGTCCGCTGACAAAATTAGGGAAATACCCAACAAGAATCTAATTAAAAGATCTGTATATTTTGCCAATTTTGATTTTATAAGGATTGGCATCCAATCAATTAATTTTTGCGGAGAGTGAAAACAGAAAGCACTTAGTAATACCATTCCAATTGAAATCAGAATAACTATTGATTGCCAGACTGTGTAGATCACGCTAATTACCTTTAACTAGGCTGTAGATTAACCCGTTTTAAATTTATTTTATTTATCTACAAACGATATCCGAGTTCAGAAATTGATTCAATCGATTACTGAGTTTTACTTCTACTATTAAGAATACTGTTTAAAAGTAGATTTTGATTAGCATGACAGCGAGTATTTGGGGTTATATTGTGGGCGAATTATGAACTTCCGCTGCACTCGGTTAGAGATCCTTAATATTGCAGTGGCTGACTCATTTTACAAGCTAGGGAATGACAGAGTTAGGCAGTGATGAGAGTACAATAAGAGAGCCTCTATATGTGTTTGCCGTAAACAATTTTAACGGTCACAATGACATTGCGAAGTAGATTATTTTGCTGATTGACGAATACAATTAGCTGCCAAGCGGCAGCTAAAAAGCTCCTTTTGTTTATTTGACGGAAGAAGGTTCATATGTGTTATGAGGTATTACAACCCATTGTAACCTTTAGTATTTAGCTGAAGTTCAGTCAAAACTGAATGTGTAAACTCTGCTAGTTTACACGAAGCATCTTTGGTATGAAAAAATTCAAAAAACTCACGGAGCAATTGAATACAACCATCTGCACTCAAGTACCCTAAATCCTTACGGTACTTTCCAATTTCAGTACTTTGATTATGCACCCAGCGTTTTCTAACCTTATTAAGTTCTTTTAATTTTATATGTAAATCTAAAGATTCGAATTCAGGTTGATTTAAATAATTAACACATAATTGCTCAAATTGCTTCATAGGGCTTTGTTTAGACCATTGTTCAGCTTTGGTTTTTGAATTTTTTCCAAAGTAGTAATCGAAATAAAAAGCCTCAATAATCATAGCCGTAAAGGTTTGCGAAATAATAGCTGAGTTTCTTGCATCATAGCCATTTTCTTGTTGTATTTTAATATCAGGAATACAACCAAATTCCTTATACATTTCCTTTGCCATCTGACAATGCAATTCAAATTGTTCAATAACAACACTCAGTAAATCAGCAAGGCCCGATGCTCTAATTTGAACTAATTGCCCATCAACATCTTCGAGCATTATTTACCTCATAACGAAGCTGAGAATTACTCCAACAGCCCAAATTGATGAAAAATCCAGTTCCGGCAACAAACTCTAAGCGTTTTTTTCGCACTAGGTAATGCACTTGGAACCCATAAAATAGGCCGTTTTTGTTAAAAAATAGTTATTATACGGCCTCAACGCTTTGCTAAGCGGCTAAATACCAGTTGGCTAAAATTGCGAGAAACGAGCACAGCCAACTATTATGTGTCCGTTACTTAATGGCCTTGTTATAGCTCGATTACACTTACTATTTTTGTTTGCATAACATCTATTGAATCATCCATTTTTTTAATTTTTAACAAAACCTTACTTGAGAGTTCCTGTTTTTCTTTCAATGATTTGGTTTTATAATTAGTCGTTATTACTTCTGCGTAGGACTCACCAAAACTATATTTAAATTTTGAAAATAGATCCCAAGAATCGCTTAACTCTTTACCATATAGTTTGATTAACATTTCAGCTTTAATGATTGGAGCAATTCCTTCATATTTTTGGGGAACTATTGCTATATCATGGTGTATTTTATTAAGGCACATCCCTGATATTCCTTGATAATCTGAACGGATAATAATTAATGTTTTATAAATATCTTCGAGAGTTTCACGCTTTCTATTATTAGCTTCTTTAGTTTCGGTTTTCTTCGCATTCCACCACGACGTCGCAAAACTAGTAGCAAAACCTATAAGAGCTCCTCCAAGAGTACCTACAACTGGAATCCACGGGCTTATGGTACTTACAGTAGTCGGGATATTAGACACCAAATTCTCCTAGAGCTATAACAGCTTAACCAAAGTAAACTTTACTCTTTTAACAATAATCATATTTGTATCAAATTACACAAACCTTTGCTACAAACTAATTTTGTTGGCCTACATAGTTGCTAATATTTAACTGTTGTTCAGCCAACTACCGCTTCGTCTACTCTCCCTTTTGTTATTATTTTAAATATCGAATTATGAACTTCCTCTGCATTCGGTTGGAGATCCCTAATATCGCTGTGGCTCTTTTGGGATGACGGTTTTTCTGCTGATTTGGAATCACGTTTTTTCTGTTGATTTCGAATGGTGCCTTTTCACTAAAACAACAGGCTATACACCTAAAGTTCAGGCGACTTTTTCCTTCGTCTAAATCCCCTTAGTTGAGATTTATATCTCGAAGTGAACGGCAGGGACGCCGTTGCAAGGAATGTTTTCAGGGACGAAATTACATTCCGTCTTCGACGATAATATAAATCTTACCTAAGGATTAGGGATTTGGCCGAAAGCGGCTCTTTTGGTTACTTTTCTAGCTGTTGAGAAAAGTGACTCGCCTTTAGGCGAAAAGCCGCCTGCAAGGCACAAGCACCGCGCCAGTATGGTCGACGCAGTCGAAATAGCCGCCTGCAAGGCAAATAAAGGCGAATTATGTTATTCCTCTGCACTTGGTGGGAGGTTCCAAATATCGCTCCGCTCTTTTGGGATGACGTTTTTTGTTCTGAAATTATGAGTTAATTTAGGGCGAATTATGTGATTCCTCTGCACTCGGTTGGAGATCCCTAATATCGCTGTGGCTGACTCATACTACAAGCTTTGGGGATGACGTTTTTTCTGCTGATTTGGAATCACGTTTTTTCTGTTGATTTCGAATGGTGACTTTTCACTAAAACAACAGGCTATACACCTAAAGTTCAGGCGACATTTTCCTTCGTCTAAATCCCCTTAGTTGAGATTTATATCTCGAAGTGAACGGCAGGGACGCCGTTGCAAGGGATGGTTGTTCACTTCAAGGACGAAGGGAATTCGTCAGTACATGGATGTACGTCAGACGAACCATGGACATACTTTCATCCCGTCTTCGACGATAATATAAATATCAAATAAGGATTAGGGATTTGGCCGAAAGCGGCTCTTTTTGGTTACATGATCTTAGAAACAAAGAGCGGCTGTTGAAAAAGTAAGGTCGACGCAGTCGAAATAGCCGCCTGCAAGGCAAATAAAGGCGGATTATGTAATTCCTCTGCACTTGGTAGGAGGTTCCAAATATCGCTCCGCTCTTTTGGAATGACGTTTTTTGTTCTGAAATTATGAGTTAATTTAGGGCGGATTATGCAATTCCTCTGCACTTGGTAGGAGGTTCCAAATATCGCTCCGCTCTTTTGGAATGACGTTTTTGTTCTGGGTATTTGGAATGAAATTGTGTTAAAAAAAGCAAACCTAAGGTTTGCTTTTTTAAGAAAAGAAAAGACCCAATTAATTACATCAATTGCGTATCTTTAAATTTATCACCAAAGGCCTCTTTTAAACGACGAATTGCGTCTCTTAAAAGCTTCTCTGTAAGCTTTTCAGCTTTATCGGCATCGCCGGTAGAAATAGCATCACAAACTTCACGGTGAAACTCGACAGAGTCACTATTTTTGCGAGGGTCTTGGTTCGTAATGCGAACACTAACTAACAATGCGGAGTAGATAACCCCTTCCATCGCATTTAAAAATTCGTTGTGAGCTGCGCGTAACACCGCTTGGTGGAATAAAGCGTCAGCAACGACAAACTTTTCTAGGGAACCGGTTTCTTCTTCCATTCGTCGACAAGCATCGTCAATGACTTTGATGTCTTCAGCGGTTGCACGTTCTGCGGCCCAACGGGCGGCTTTTGGTTCAAACGCTAATCGAATGTCCATTAACTGGCTGATAAATTCGAGTCTTGGGGTTGCTGTGATATGCCAAGCAAGTACGTCATCGTCGAGTAAAATCCATTCGTGTCGCGGTCTTACTTTGGTGCCTATGCCTCGGCGAACGTCGAGTAAACCTTTACCGACTAAAATTTTAACCGCGTCTCGGATAACAACTCGGCTCACTTGAAAACGATCTGCCAGTGCATTTTCGTCTTCTATTAAGGCTCCGGCTTCAAATGACCCTGCAACAATACGTCTACCTAACTCTCTAGCAACTTGCACAGAAAGACTCGGCGTCATTTTCTTGGCTCGTTTTAAATCGTAATATACTAATTCACTCATATTGTCAGAGTTTCTTCCTAATAAACTGATTTTCAAACATATCATGTTTAATTCGATGATAATACAAAAACATTGCTACACAACGCCTGTGTGAGTTGCGATTGTATATAACCTAACCTATTTACTCACTTAGTAATTAATTAAGCATGGCTTATGTTATTTAAACAAAGTTTGTACTGAGCTACAAAAGCTTTGGCTTGTGTTCTAATCTCCGCCATCGACATCGTAGGTTTATACAAAGCGGAACCTAAACCAAATCCCGCGGCACCAATTTTAACGTAAGGGTTCATACTTGCCACCGACGCATCAATGCCGCCCACCGGATAACACCGAGTGCCTTTTGGTAGTACCGAGTTTAATGCTTTAAAACCGTCTAGACCGACCATAGAAACTGGAAACAACTTCAAGCCTGTTGCACCTGCGTCTAATGCGGCAAAAGCTTCAGTTGGCGTGACTATGCTAGTAAATACCGCACAACCGGCGTCTGCAGAAAAGCGGATAACATCAGTATTGCAATTTGGTGTAACAACTAAGTTTGCGCCTGTGCCAACAACTTGTTTCGCTAAATCCATATTGGTCACGGTACCTGCACCTAACAGGTAGTTTTTAGTGCCAAATTGTTGTACCAATTTGCTTATGCTTTCAATCGCACCGGGGCTGTTAAGCGGCACTTCAATCATAGTAAACCCTTCATCAATAAGGATTTGGGTAACTTCAATGACGTCCTGTGGGGTGACGCCACGGATAATTGCGATTAAAGGTAAGTGTTTGGTTAAGTCAAAAGTGGGTTTCATTTTATGCTCTTAATTAGTATTGCCATGCCAGCTAAAAACAATCATTACCAGCAACGAGTGTTGTGGTTTTACCTAAATGTTCCGCAGCGAGTTGATAACGCATTGATAGACCTTTTCCACCAACGATGTAGAGGTGTTTTTGAGGTAGGTTTTTAAGTTCCATGCCGATTAACATGCCTGATAAATAATCCGGGATCTGTGCTTCGTTTAACGAATTAAACAACCGTTGTGTCCACGCGAGAAATATGCGATTGCTAAACTCACCGTTTTGACCGTCGTCGACGCCTTTGATGAACGCTGCCTGATCACTCGACGCATCTAATGGCAGGCCTTTACCAAGCAATGAGTGTTTGATTAATAGATCAAACAGTTCGCCAGTTAAATAACTCGAAAACTGGGTTAACTTGCCATCAACCACATGGGCATGTTTAGAATGAGTGCCGGGTAACACTGCCGTTAATTCTGTCTGACTATATTGCGCGGCGAGTCCCAAAATTTGCACTTCTTCACCGCGCATGACGTCGTATTTATCAACTTCAGTTAAATCAAGACTGCTTTTTTCGGCTGTTCTGCTGTCGAGCAGATCACAATAGCCATAACACACACCATGAATAATCACGGCTTGTGGCCCCAGGGCAAAGCAAAAACATGTGCCTTGGCTACTAAATCTGGGGCTGAAACCGGCGCATGTGCGTAGTCGACATTAACCCAACCTTTCATCGAGCCCACCATGCCAGCCATATAGATTGGCAAGCTTTTATAGTCGTCTAACCAATCATTAAGAAGTACTTCTAATGCTGTTGCGAATTCGCTATTTGGGACTTGTAAAAGTCCCATTGGCGCTTCTTTTACTTCAATTAACTGGTCAGTATCTGACATCGCGAACGCTCGGAAGTTAGTCGTTCCCCAGTCAATGATCAGATGATGTATTTGTTCTCGTGCCTTTTCCATCAAAAAATCCCTTATGCTCTGGCGTATTCTTGTTCAATGTCTTCGATAGTTTTACCTTTGGTTTCAGGCAATGAAAAGTACATAACAACAAGGCCAACAGCGCCGATTATGGCGTACAACATAAAGATGCTCGCGACCCCTAAGCTGTCGAGCTGCCACGGGAAAAATTGTTGAATAGACCAAGACGAGATAGTTTGAACCAAAGCTGCCACTGGCAGTGCGACACTGCGTACGGAGTTTGGAAATATCTCAGAAAATACCACCCACATTATTGGTCCGATGGACAAGTTAAATGCCGCTAAGAATGCAAATATGCCAAACAAAACAAGTGGTGCATTAATGCCTTGAATGGTTTCATTAATAATGGGGCCACTGACAATAGGCAGTTCTTTTTTGTTAAACAGCTCCTTGAGTTTTTGTTTTAATGCCACGTCGTTGTCAAAGGTAGCACCGCGTAATGACTCAATCTTTGCAGTATCAACGCCCTCTTGATTAAGTTCTACCGACAGGACTTCAACGGCATTATCGCTAAAGACAAAATTTGCCTGTTCAAAACCAATATAAGTAGAAGTATGTGCAACTACCACCAAAACCAGACCCGCTACGGTTAAAAATCGTCGACCGAGTTTTTCAACAAAACCAATGGCAATTAACGTTGCCAATAGTCCAACAACGCCTGTCGTGATGGTTTGCATAAACGTATCTTCAACACTCATTCCCACTTGTTCAAATACCATTGGTGCAAAAAACAATACGGCATTCATTCCAGTTGCGCCCTGTACGATGGCGTAACTCACCGCAATAAATAAAACAAACCGCATTCGCTTACTAAACAAAGACTTCAGTTGCCCGAGCGTATCGAGTTTAGTGTCCTGTTCTAGGCTTTTTCAACTTGTGCAGAAAGTGTTTCAACTTGATCTGCCGGAGCAATTAGATTAAAAACCGCTTTAGCTTCTTCTTTTCGTCCCTGCTTTATTAACCAACGAGGCGACTCAGGAATGGTTAGCAATAACCCGACCCAAATTGCATTAGCGATGAGCTCTGCGCCTAACATCACACGCCAAACATTATCATTTGTTAGCCAACCAATATCACCGATTAACTTGACTAAAAAGTAGTTGACGATAAAGGCCAGTAATAAGCCAAGGCCGATCATAAACTGGTTAATTGATACAAACTTACCGCGTTGGGCTGCAGGTGCAATTTCACCTATATACATAGCCGACACCGTAATTGACGCAAATGCGACCCCACCAATAAATCGGCCCACAATTAACATTTCATAATTTAATGCCGTAGCGGATAGCAATGACGATAAAGAATAGGTTAAGCCGATCCCTAACAAAACACGAGAGCGGCCAAACTTGTCGCATAACGTGCCGGTAAATAACAACGCAACAATAACGCCAAGTAAAGCACAGCCAACAACCGTACCCTGCTGAATACTGTCGAGTTCAAATAGAGAGCTGACAAAACGTACCGCACCAGAAATATTTGCAGCGTCTAGACCAAAAACAAAACCACCAAAAGCAGCAATTAATGAATATTGGGTGACGCGTTGATTAGGACTTTTTCCATAATTTTACTCAAACCTATATACATACTATTATTTTAAACATATTATGTTTAAACAATTCGGAACACAACCAATAAATTCGAAAATACCAAATTAGGCAACAACTATGTTATTGACCAACAATTTTGTTAAAGCAACAACCGCCCTATTAGCGTTGCTTATAGTAAGTGGCACTAGTCAAGCAATGCCGCAACCGGCAACTTTGTTTGCAAACTTACCACAGCAATGCGTGACGCCAGATGCATTTGATGTTGCACCAAATGGCTCGTTAACATTGAGTTGCCCTAACTTTGCCAATCGAAAACTGCAGGGGAGTTATTTTCGCTTACCCAAAACGGTACTGTTAACCACCTTGCTACCGTGCCTAGTTTAAGCCTTAAGACTAAAGCGAATCCGATGGGTATCGCGTACGGACCCGATGGCGGCTTATATATTGCAGATTCCCGCGGTGCCAAACATGGTCGAATTTTAAAAATGAACTTCCGTGGTGATACCCTAATATCAACCGAAGTTATCGCCTCTGGTTTTAACCCTAATGGCCTGCGTTTTCATAACGGCTATTTATACGCAACCCAACTTAACTTACCTAAAGTTAAGTCTAAAACCCCTACAAGTGGCATTTACCAATTTAACGCAACTGACAGAAATGTCATGGTCAACAACACCTTAAACGACAAACAACTGATCTTTACCGTCGAGTCAACGACCAATAAACCTAGTCTCGATGGCATTGCCTTTGATTCTAAAGGCAACTTGTACTCAGGTCATATTAGTGACGGTACGGTGTATCGTTTTACTTTTGATGCTCAGCAAAATATTAGTAGCCAACAAATTTATGCCAAAGTACCTGCTGCGTCTGGCATTGATGGGATGGCTTTTGACAGCGAAGATAATCTTTATTTAGCGGGCTTTGCACAAAACCAAATTTTAAAAATTGACACCAATAAACAAGTGTCCGTTATCGCGGAATATTTGGACAACGACGGCTCTAATGGCCAACTCGACCAACCCGCAGATCTGATCGTTTACAACAATAAATTGATCATTTCAAACTTTGATCTCATGGTTCAAGAAGGCTTTAGAAACACAAAACATTCAAAACCTTACACCTTATCTATGATCGATTTGGCAACAATTAATTTTGATTTAACTAAATAACAAATAGTTTTGCTACGCTTAGCCCTTAACATCTATTAAACCGATGGCGAGTGATAAGCACATGGTGAAAATACAATTTATGAGGAAGACGTCATGACTTCATTGCATGCACATAACAAAGCAATCGTTGCAAACTCTGAAAGCCCGTTTGTAAAATTACACGCCATTAATTTTGGTGACTGTCAGTGGACTAAAGGCTTTTGGGCTGAAAAAACCCAAAAAGCTGTCGACGTTATGATCCCGTACATGGGTGATGTACTGTGTGGTGACATCGGCCACGCGCTTAATAATTTTAAAATTGCCGCCGGACTAAAAACCGGTGAGCACAAAGGCATGTATTGGCACGATGGCGACTTCTATAAATTTATGGAAGCCAAAATCTATGCCTATGGTCTTTCAAAAGACGCTGCGCTGCTAACCGAACTCGACGAGTACATTGATATTTTGTCCAAAGCGCAGGAACCCGATGGTTATCTGCAAACCCAAATCCAATTAGATCCAGACGCTGATCGTTACGAAAACCGTAAATACCATGAGATGTATAACACCGGACATTTATTTATTAGTGCCTGTGCCCATTTTCGGATCACGGGTCAACGCAATTTCTTAGACATCGCAATCAAACATGCTGAATTGCTTTACACTATCTTTTTCCAGACACAAAACATTACCGCCGATTTGGTTTTAACCAAACTCAAATCATGGGATTGGTCGAGCTATACCGTACTGTGGGTGACAAAAAGTACTTAACATTGGCCCAAAAATTTATCGACCGTCGCGGGACATATGACATAGTGCATGACTCAACCACCGTCGGTTACCCTATTGGCGACATGGTGCAAGAACGCACGCCACTGCGTGAAGAGACAGACCCTGTTGGCCATGCTGTACTCGCTTTGTATTACTACGCCGGTGCGGCGGATGTATTTGCCGAAACCGGTGAAGAAGCACTAATCACAGCCCTTAATCGTTTATGGGAAAGTGTTACACAGAAAAAATGTATGCTACAGGTGCCGTAGGCCAGACGCATTATGGCGCGAGTGTTAATCGTGACATGATCGAAGAAGGGTTTATCGACGACTACATGATGCCAAACCTAACGGCTTACAACGAGACATGCGCAAACCTGTGTAATGCGATGTTCAGCTTTAGAATGTTGGGTATTCATGGTGAAGCAAAATACGCCGATATCATTGAGCTGGTGATGCACAACAGTGGTTTATCGGGCATAAGCATTGAAGGTAAAGACTACTTTTATGCGAATCCACTAAGAATGTTACACGGCGTTCGAGACTACGACGCCCACGCCGACGTTACTGAAACACCAGACCGTGAAGGTTATTTAGCGTGTTTTTGTTGTCCTCCAAACTTAGTTCGTACTATTTCTAACTTATCTGGTTGGGCGTATAGTTTAACCGACAATGGTGTACACGTTAACTTGTACGGCAGCAATAACCTTGCAACTACCATGTTAGATGGCTCAGCGATTAAGTTAAGCCAAGACACAGACTACCCTTGGAAAGGTTTGGTTAAACTTACCGTTGATGAATGTAAGTCCGGCGCGTTTGATATTGCATTGCGAGTACCAGGTTGGTCGACAGGCGCAACCATTACCGTCAATGGCAAAGATGCCGGCGTGACCGCAACTCCAGCCACCTATGCTGTTTTAAACCGAGAATGGCAAGTTGGCGACGTAATTGTTATCGACATTCCTATGGAAACCACCTTTATCGAAGGTCACCCTAGAATTGAAGAAGTCCGTAACCAAGTCGCGGTTAAACGTGGTCCTGTGGTTTATTGCATTGAATCACCAGATTTACCAGAAGGTACAAATATTTTAGATGTGTACATTGACGGTGAAGAACCTCTAAAAGCACAAAGTCAGCCAGAATTTTTAGGCGGGTTAACCACCATTGAAGCCAAACTATTGCTTCGAGAAAACAAAGGCGATGCTATGTATCGTAACGTTCGTAAACCTAAGTGGCAGGAACTCAGTACTCAATTGGTTCCCTATTATGCATGGAGCAACCGTGGCACCGCTGAAATGACAGTATTTATGCCAGTTGTGTGGCGTTAGCCAGCCGAAGCTCGCTTTATTAAGCTGACAAATAAAACCCCGACAACCGGGGTTTTTTATGAATTTTAGAATACTTTGGTTTAAACTGTCCCTCACTTTGAACTCAACATATCGTTAATTTTGCGGTTTATTATAAGCAGTTTGGTTTACTCTATATGCCAAGCCTAAGTTGCTCGCATTTACCCATAGTCATCAACTTAGTTAAACCCAATCGATACATAGAAAATGTGCCCATGTCCCTAATGAAAAGTCTTATTTGTTTTTTATATTGTCCACTGCGTTTTGCTTCTCAGCGCTGGCAAACACACCAGAACAAAATTGTGTGTCTTGTCACCAATCTGCGGTTTCTGACTGGCAACAATCTGACCACGCGAAAGCGATGGCAGAAGCAACGTCTGCCACTGTGTTAGGGGATTTTAACAACGCGACATTTGATCACTTCACCCAAAAAGCCCGATTTTTTAAACAAGACAACGCCTTTAAAATTGAATTTACCGAACAACAAAATACCAAGGTATACACTGTAGCCTATACGTTTGGGCACTATCCTTTGCAGGAATATTTGATCAAAACCGATGATGGCAAAATGCAAGTCTTTCCTTTTGCCTAGGACAGTCGTCCTAAATCGGAAAATGGTCAACGTTGGTATCCTGTTTATCCCGATGAAGACATCAAAAGCGCGGACCGTTTACACTGGCAACAACCGATGCAAAATTGGAATGGCATGTGTGCCGATTGTCATTCAGATGGGTTAAAACGGAATTATTCGATCCCTAAAAAACAATTCGACACCAACTGGGACAACATCAATGTTGGTTGTCAGTCTTGTCACAACGACATGACAGATCACACCAAAAACACCGCCTATAAAGCTGGCGATGGCAGTATCGCAGGCCACTTAACCTCAAGTGATAAACAAAAAGCCATGGGCTGGTTACTTGACCCAAGTAAACCTGTTGCCGAATGGCAAGGCGAGCCGCGCGATAACCAATTTATGGAAACGTGTTTTTCTTGTCATTCACTGCGCTCTCCTTTGACCGATGGCATTGAGCCTAAAACCCGATTTTTAGATCAGTTTTCACCAAGTTTATTGACCCAGCCTTTGTACCACGCCGATGGTCAAATCAATGATGAGGTTTATGTTTACGGTTCATTTTTACAAAGCAAAATGTATGACAAAGGCGTTAACTGCCTTGACTGCCATAATAAACACACCATGAAAGTAAAACTTCAAGGCAATGGCTTGTGTCTACAGTGCCACAATGCTCAAGTGTACCAGCAACCTGAACATACCATTCATCCACTTGACTCCGATGGCGGTCAGTGTGTCAATTGCCACATGCCACAAACCACCTATATGGGCGTTGATGCGCGACGGGACCACAGCTTTAAAATTCCACGTCCTGACCTTAGTGACCAATTTAATACGCCAAATGCCTGCGTAAATTGTCACACTGACAAAGACAACAAATGGGCGGTTGCCGCGCTTAAATCTAACTTTGGCGCACCTAAAGATTTAGCAATTAGTGAGCAGTATTTCATTACGTTATTGCACAATCGAACCTTGCCACTGGAGCAACATTTAGCGCTCATTAATGACAGTTCAATGAGTGATATCAAACGAGCAAGTGCCATTGCCCTGCTGCCCAATTCCACTCAAATCTTAACCGACAGAGTTATCGCCCCTTGGGTTAGTTCAGAATTGCCCTTACTAAGATTAGCCACCGGACTTGTGGGCCAAATCCTTTCACCTGAAGACCGATTAAAGTCATTTAAAGCGTTATTAACAGATGAGTTTAAAGCGGTTCGTACTGCGGCGGCGAATCATTTTGTTGATGTTCAAATCAAAGATCTTGCGGTTGTCCAACAAGCTCTTAACGAATTGAGTATCGCTAATGAAGTTAGCAGTTGGCGCGGCGAAGGTAACTTAAACCGAAGCATAATTTACCAACGTCAAGGTCGCACTGAACAAGCTATCGCGGCATTGGAACATGGTTTAATCGTCGACCCTTATTTTGAACCAAACTACATTAACCTTGCCGATCTTTACCGTAACAATAATCAGGTAAAACGAGAGGGTGAAATTTATCAAAATGGACTTAAGGCGAATCCAAAGTCAGCGACATTGCATTACGCCTATGGCATGTACCAAATCCGTAATGGCGCAAAAGCCGAATCGGTGGCTTCGTTTAAAACAGCCGTAAAATACGACAATACAAATACCCAATATGTGTATCTGTATTTCCTCGCTTTGGATAACGTTGGTAAAACAAACGTTGCCCTTAACGAACTTAAACGTGTATTAAAACAATACCAATATCAACGCCAGTTAGTTGAGTTGGGGTTAAACTTCTCGCAAAAACTAAATGATCGTGAGAGCTATAACTTTTTTGTTCGCTTTTACCAGTAGCATTAGTAGCACTAAGCGGCCCTTGCTAATGTTTGACCTAGTGTAAATTTGGCTATTATCTGTTTTCCTTTTTTTATAAATAAATAATAGAAAATAGATAGTAGCCAACAGACTAGGTATATTCCTTAGTTCTCATCCTAAGGAAGGATTTATTAAATGACGTCACCCGACTTTACCCAATACAGCAAACAACAACTCATCGAAGCATTGGCCAATACGGATGTTAAACCATCTCCTAAGGAAATCGCGCTTATCGAACTTGAATTAACCAAGTTTGAAACTCAACAAACAGAACCTGCCATTAAAGAATTTTTTCACGTCGAAAACGAACCCGTATCCATGAGCTTAGTTAAAGGCATGGACCCATTAGTTTATGGCTTTATTTGTGGCTGTCTCGCTATATTAATTTTCCCAATGACAGACATTAAAAATTACCTCGATGGCGTTGCATCAACAGTTAGCGAAACCCTAGGGGTACGATTATTTTTTAGCGTGTTATGTGGTTATGTTTGTATTAAAAATATCGGCCGATGGTTTACGAAACGAAAGTCAAAAAACAATAAACCTCAGCAATAGAATATTTTGCTGAAATAAAATAAGCCTTCTTTGTTGTTCTGCTCTATTATTTATTTCTGTGACCTACGACGTAAAGTCATGACTTAAAAGTTCTATGGCCTAACAATCTACAATAGGGAAAAGAATGACTCAACCAGTAAATGAAACCGCTCCGATTATTCCGCAAGAAGCTTTTGATTGGTACGATGAATACGCGCACGGCATGATTGACCGCCGAACGTTTTTAAAACGTTTAGGCACGCTTGCCACCATAGGGTTAAGTATGTCGGTTCTCTCAGCTGCGTTATTACCTAACTATGCCCTTGCCGAGCAAGTCTCATTTAATGATGATGCCATCAAAGCGAGTTATGTGACCTTCCGTTCGCCAAAAGGTCATGGCGAAGGTCGAGGATACTTTGTTACCCCAAAAACCTTGATAAACCATTACCCGTTGTTCTAGTTATTCATGAAAATAGAGGACTTAATCCTTATGTTAAAGACGTTGCTCGCCGTTTAGCCAAAGCCGGTTTTGTCGCGTTTGCGCCCGATGCACTGCATATTTTAGGCGGATATCCTAGCAATGACGATGAAGGGAAAGCAATGCAACGCTCCCTAGATAAAGCGAAAATTCAACAAGATTTTGTCGCCGCTGCTGAATTTTTAAAAGCCCATGCCCTCAGTAACGGCAAGCTCGGTGCTGTTGGTTTTTGCTTTGGTGGCTATATCGTCAACATGTTAGCTGCAACTATTCCTAATAGTCTAAATGCTGGCGTACCATTTTATGGAACGCCTGCCGCCGCCGAAATTCGTGACAACATTAAATCGCCATTGATGATCCAATTGGCTGAACTTGATAAACGAGTTAATGCCACATGGCCTGAGTACGAGGTGTCTCTTAAAAAGAACAAGGTGGATTACCAGATGTTTATGTATGAAAACGCAAACCATGGCTTCCATAATGATTCCACAGGTCGGTATGACCCTAAAAATGCCAACCTAGCGTGGGATAGAACCGTAAACTTCTTTCAACAGCATTTAAGTTAACGACTAAGCCATACTTGCCTACAAGGGTTCCGCAGAATTAAAGCAATAGCGACAAAAAAGCGGGTGATGAAATTGTACTTTCATCACCCGCTTTTTAATCTTCTTAATCATGCCCTAACAAGGGCAATAATCAGAGGGTTACATTTTTTCCATTGTTTCGATGCCGAGTAGCTCTAAACCTTGTTTCAGGGTACGGGCAACTAACAAACTTAATGCCATACGGCTTAACTTGGTTTCTTCTGCTACGCCGTCTTTTAACATTGGGCAAGCTTCGTAGAAAGTCATAAATAAGCTCGACAATTCATACAAGTAAGTACACAACAAATGTGGCGTTGAATTAGCGCTCACACCAGCAATCGCTTCAACAAATTGCAATAACTTAACGGCCAGTGCTTTTTCTTGGGCTTCAGTAATAATGACTTCGGCATTAAACGTAGCAACATCAATTTCGGCTTTACGGAACACACTCATGGCTCTGGTATAAGCATATTGCAAATAAGGAGCCGTATCGCCTTCAAAGCTCAACATCGTTTCCCAGTTGAAAATGTAGTCGGTCGTTCTGTTTTTACTTAAGTCAGCGTACTTAATTGCACCAATACCAACTTTACGAGCAATTTCTTTTTGCTCATCTGCACTTAAATTGCTTTCGCGTTCTGACAGTAGTTTTTCTGCACGCTCAACCGCTTCATCTAACAAGTCCGCTAGTTTAACTGTGCCGCCAGTACGGGTTTTAAATGGCTTGCCATCTTTACCCAACATCATACCAAATGGGCCGTGTTCGTAGCTCGTTTCAGCTTTTAGTAATCCACCTTTACGGCCAACCATTTCAGCTTGCTTAAAGTGCAAAGCTTGACGAGCGTCAGTGAAGATAATGATACGGTCTGCGTTTAAGTCAAATGAACGGTATTTCATTGCCGCTAAATCGGTTGTTGAATATAAAAAACCACCACCTGATTTTTCAATTATAAAGACGGCAGGTTCGCCTTCTTTATTTTTCATTTCATCAAGAAATACAACCTGAGCACCTTGGTCTTCAACGGCTATGCCTTTCGCTTTCAAGTCTGCAACTATGCCGGCTAACATTGGGTTATATGCACTTTCACCCATGATATCTTCGTGTTTTAGATTAACATTCAATTTGGCGTAAACTTCTTCGCTGTGTTGAATCGATACATCGATAAATTGTTGCCACAACGTAAGGCATTCTTGGTCACCGCCTTGCAATTTAACCACGTACTCGCGAGCTCGATTGGCAAAACCTTCTTCTTCATCAAACCTAATTTTAGCTTCGCGATAAAAGTCTTCCAAATCTGACAACGCAGTTGTTGCAACGTTTTCAGACAATAACTTGTCTTGCAAATGCGCAATCAACATACCAAACTGTGTGCCCCAATCACCCATGTGATTTTGACGAATAACCTTGTGACCTAAAAACTCAATTACTCGAGCCACTGAGTCACCAATGATGGTTGAACGCAAATGGCCAACGTGCATTTCTTTCGCTAGATTTGGTGACGACAAGTCAACTACTACTGTTTGTTCAGGCTCTTTTTCTACCGCTAATCTTGGATCGGTTAACGCAGCAGTAATTTGCTCACCTAGCCATTGAGGCTTTAGCTTTACATTAATAAAACCAGGACCGGCAATCTCTAAGCTTTCAGCTAAATCGTCTAATTCAACAGCGTCCAAAATTTTTGCGGCAATTTCTCGAGGGTTTGATTTTAGCTTTTTCGCTAACCCCATAGCACCATTAAATTGGTATTCTCCAAATTCAGGGCGATTGCTTCGAGCCATTGGCGCAGCAGCACCTTCGGCTCCTTCAATTTTTGTTAACGCTTGTTTAAATCTATCTTGTACTAACTGAAAAATGTTCATATTCAAAATGCCTTTGCTCGTCGCGAGAAAAAGTAAAAACAGATGCAACGCCTAAGGCTGCATCTCATTTGTTTGGTTTAGTGCTCTCTTGTTTCCAAGAATGAGACTTCTGGATAACGTTCCATCGACAGGTTTAAATTTACGCGAGTCGGCGCGATATAGGTCAAGTTATCACCACCGTCGAGTGCTAAGTTTGTCGCGCATTTGCGTTTAAAGTCTTCAAACTTTTTCACGTCTTCGCATTCAACCCAGCGTGCTGTAGCAACATTGACAGGTTCGTAAATCGCCTCGACGTTATATTCAGATTTAAGACGCTGAACAACAACGTCAAACTGCAAGACACCAACCGCACCAACGATCAAATCGTTGTTTTGCATCGGTCTAAATACTTGCACAGCACCTTCTTCCGATAACTGGATTAAGCCTTTTAATAACTGCTTCTGTTTCAGTGGATCTTTTAAACGAATACGGCGGAATAACTCCGGCGCAAAGTTTGGAATGCCCGCAAACTTAAATGCCTCACCTTGCGTGAATGTATCGCCAATCTGAATCGTACCGTGGTTATGTAACCCAATAATATCCCCAGAAATGCCTCTTCAACGGCTGAACGGTCTCCGGCTACAAAGGTCAATGCATCTGAAATCCGTACGTCTTTACCTAAACGTACATGCTTCATCTTCATGCCCTTTTCATACTTACCTGAGACAATCCGCATAAATGCCACGCGGTCTCGGTGTTTAGGGTCCATGTTGGCTTGGATTTTAAATACAAAACCGCTGAAATCAGCTTCACTTGCAACAACTTGGCGTTCATTAGTATCCCGAGGCATAGGCGTTGGCGCCCACTCAGTTAGGCCGTCTAGCATATGGTCAACGCCAAAGTTACCTAAGGCTGTACCAAAAAATACTGGGGTTAATTCGCCCGCCAAAAACAGTTCTAAATCAAATTCGTTAGATGCACCGATAACAAGCTCAAGCTCTTCTCGCAGTTGCTCTGCTAAGTCTTCACCAACGGCTTCGTCTAATTCTGGAGTATTAACACCTTTAATTGTGCGAACGTCCTGAATTGTGTGCCCTTTACCCGTGTTATATAAAATAACTTCGTCACGATGAATATGGTAAACACCCTTAAACAATTTTCCGCAACCAATTGGCTAAGGTTATTGGGGCACAAGCAATTTTTAATTCGTCTTCAACTTCGTCCATGACTTCCATCGGATCACGGATGTCACGGTCAAGTTTATTCATAAAGGTAATGATTGGCGTGTCACGTAAACGGGTGACTTCCATTAATTTGCGCGTTCGGTCTTCTACACCTTTAGCGGCGTCAATCACCATCAAGCAAGAATCCACAGCCGTCAACGTACGGTACGTATCTTCAGAGAAGTCTTCGTGTCCTGGAGTATCTAGCAGATTGACTAAATTATCGTTATAAGGAAACTGCATAACAGAGGTTGTTATAGAGATACCACGATCTTTTTCCATCTCCATCCAGTCAGATTTGGCGTGCTGTTTTGAGCCACGACCTTTTACTGTACCGGCAGTTTGCAGGTGTTGTCCGTACAACAATACTTTTTCAGTAATGGTTGTTTTACCGGCATCTGGGTGAGAAATGATGGCGAAAGTGCGTCGGCACTCGATTTCTTTGGCAAGTTGAGAATCTGTCATAATTTTCTTAGATAATGGTGCTGGAAATGCACCAAAAATTCAGTCTTTTTGGCCTATTAATTTCAATGGCCGGAATTATACCTGAATCAATACCGATGTAGTACCCATCAATCATTCTAAAATTGCGTCCTTATAGTCGATTTACCGGACGACTCGCCGTAATTTATCAATATCATTTCAATTTTTAAAATATTATATCGCGCTGGACACATGCCTGATTAAGCGTGTTATGCTCGTAAAAAAAATTAACCCCTACATTTATCAAGGAAAAAGATGAAGCCTTTTGAATTCCAATCTGTTTTATTCAACTTTCATGACGTCATGTTGTTGATGACAACGATGCAGTGTTTGTTTTTTGGGGTTTTACTTTACGTTACAAATACAAAGAATGTAAAAACGGCAATGTTCCTGTCGGCCTTCCTCTTTGCCCATGCTTTGATCCCAGCAAACGAGCTGATTATGTGGGGTGCCGAGTTTAAGGTACAAGTCAGATATGAATGGCCTTAGCTTATATTTTATTCTACAGATGGCGTATTACTTAGACGGTCCCTTGTTATTTTTATGTATTAAATCATTAGTTTTTAAGGATTTTAGTTTAAGAAAAATCGACATCCTTCATATCGTGCCCCTTATTATTTACCTCGTTTTCATTTCAACAACGTTTTACAGTCATACCTTCGACGAACGCCAAGTCATGCTTATCAAAGAGTCTTTTGTCTATGATACGGGTTATGTCAGCTTAGAATTGTTCAATAAAGGATTACGAGTATTTTATGCCATTGCCTGCGTGATCATGATTAGACGCTACAGATATTTATTACAAGATACCTATTCCAACATAGACAAGGTCCACACCAATTGGCTAAATGGCCTTGTCTATGGATTTATGGCAGTGATGTTTTCAGAGACCGTTTTGGTAATGGCAAAAATTATTAGCTTATTCACCCCTATTGGAAATTCGGTATTTTCACAAATTGGTTTAACCGGAAATTATCTGTCTTTTGTTTTAGTGAACTTGCTGGTCTTTACTGCCATTCGCCACTTTTTGACCTTTGAGCAGGTTACCTATAAAGAACCGGCGACAAAACCGGTGGATGATCAATTTGTGAATCCCGAAATTGCCACTGAAATTGACGTGAAAATGAAAGACAACAAAGCGTTTATGGACCCAGATATTACATTGGACAGTTTAGCGTCGGCGTTAGAAATTACCTCTCGCGATCTTTCTATGTTAATCAATCGGCATTTTGGTATTAACTTCTACGAATTTATTAATAAATACCGAATTGAAGAAGCCAAAAAATGCTAAGTGATCCCACTCATAAAAAGGACACCATTACCGACATTTACCTAGCCGTTGGGTTTAACAGCAAGTCAGTGTTTTATACGTTTTTTAAGAAATTTGAAGACGTAACACCGTCACAGTTTAGAAAGTCGGCCTTAGAGGTGGGACGTTAATAATTCGCTTTTAATTGGCTCATAATTTCAGAACAAAAAACGTCATTCCCTAGCTTGTAATATGAGTCGAGCCAAAGCGATATTTGGGATCTCCAACCAAGTGCAGAGGAATGTCATAATTCGCCTTGCAGGCTGCGCTTTTCTTTGCCCTGCGGGCAGCTATTTCGACTGCGTCGACCATACTTTTGCAACAGCCCCAAAAGTAGGCAAAAGGCCGCTTTCGGCTAAATCCCTACTCCTTATTTAAGATTTATATTATCGTCGAAGACGGAATGTACGCACATCCCTATGCACATTCCTTGCAACGGCGTCCCTGCCGTTCACTTCGAGATATAAATCTCAACTAAGGGGATTTAAACGAAGTTATCTGCAGCCTGAACTTTAGGAGTGATAAAACTTTATTTTAAAGAAAAACCATCAACTGAACAAAACAGAAAAAAACGTCATCCCCAAAGAGCCACAGCGATATTAGGGATCTCCAACCAAGTGCAGAGGAAGTTCATAACTCGCCCTAAATTAGCTCACAATAACCAGAATAAAAAACGTCATTCCAAAAGAGCGGAGCGATATTTGGAACCTCCAACCAAGTGCAGAGGAAATTCATAATTCGCAGTAAATTGGCTCACAATAACCAGAACAAAAAACGTCATTCCCTAGCTTGTAATATGAGTCGAGCCACAGCGATATTAGGGATCTCCAACCAAGTGCAGAGGAAATTATAAAATCAGCGACTCTGACCCCACAGGTTTTAAATCAGCGACTCTGACCCCACAGGTTTTGACCCCACAGGTTTACGCCTTATATTATCTCCCTGCACTGCTCTCTAAATTTTAATAAACCAGAGTCTGCATGGCCCTTGCTGGAATGGTCAGTATGGTCTGTTGGTCTTCGACAAAAAAGTTGTACTTAATTTCTTTGTCGGTCTGATTCATAACAATCGTAGCCATTTTATTGTCTTCATTTACAAACGAGGTTGCTAATAAAACACTGCGGCTGCTGCTAGTACTCATTCGCTGGGCGTTTGGTTTAACAAATTTAGAAAAATGGCCGATGTAATAATAGGTTGGCGTATAAATAAGCTCGCCACTGTCTGTGTCGGCATGGATTGGAGCAAAGCAGAAGTTACTTACATGGTTAGGACCGCCGTTTTGATCTAATAGAATATTCCAATCGGTCCAGCCAACAGTACCTCTATTAAAGTCGTTAATCATTGAATGGCCATAACGTTCTGCGTTTGGCCAGTATTGGTAACGATCTGCTCTAAACCCTTCTACTGTCCCTTCCGTAAACAAAAGATTCATATTTGGATATGATTCATTAATAAGTGCTAAATTATCGTGCATCGTTTCGCCACCAGCCCAGGTTTCGTACCAATGAAAACCAATTCCCAAGGCGTATTTAGCGGCTTCAGGATCGTCAAAAATGACGTTCGCGCGATTGGTGATTAGGTCACGGTTATGATCCCAAACTACGATATTTTTATCGCCATAACCTGCTTTTTCCATTACAGGACCTAAGTGGTTTTTTAAAAAATCACGCTCTTCTTCAGCGGTGTATATCATAGATTCCCAACGTTGCGTTGCCATCGGCTCGTTTTGAATCGTCACGCCCCAAATTGGCATACCTTCGGCTTCATAGGCTTGAATAAATTTAGTGAAATAAGTTGCCCATGTATCGTAATACTCTGGTAACAACTTCCCACCTTGCAACATGTTATTGTTACTCTTCATAAAGGCAGGTGCGCTCCATGGACTGGCATAAAGCATTAACTCTCCACCGGCGGTTGCAATTGCTCTTTTTATCATAGGAATACGGTACTGGCGGTCATGGCTGATGTTAAAGCTTTTAAGTGACTTATCGCCTTCTTTTATATAAGTGTGACTGCCACTACCAAAGTCAGAGCTATGAATTGTGGTACGCGTTAATGAGTAACCAATACCTTCTTTTGGGTCGTAATACGCTTTTAATAGTTCGGTTTGTTTTGCTGCGGGCAATTTGGCAAATACTTCTGCACTGGCATCGGTTATTGCGCCGCCAATGCCCAAAACTTTTTGAAATCGTTTATTTGGATTAACAAATATCGAAATTTCACCTTCCGTAGGCTGAACACGAGGTTTAAGGGATTTGCTATCGGTAAGTTGCAAACGCAGTGTTGTGTCTTTGGCGGTCGTATAAACATCGACACCTTTGGCGTTGCGTTCGCTCGCATACAGAAGTCCTGTCGATACTAGGCAAACTAGTGACAACAGGGTGGCTAGTTTTTTAACTTTATCTTATACATTGGAAAACTCTTTTTAATATTTGATTTAATTAATGTCATATCGCTAATTTTTGCATTTGAAAAAGCGGTTAAAATGGAAAGCGGCTACCGCAGCACCTAAAGTGCTGCGATATTGCTAAGTTGGATTTAGCTAAATCCTTGTATTATTGAGTCTTAGAAAATCGGATCCAATTGAGGTTCCACTGCTCACCTAATGCTTCAATTCGAAGGATATGCTCACCTGCAGGCAAGCTAATTGTTGTGCTTTGGGTCGCCCAAGTTTGCCACCCGCCAGTCGCATCAACCGCTACAGTGTCGATAACCTCATCATTCAATTTTAAGGTAAATCCTGTGCTGCCGCTTTCGGTGGCAAGTCGATATTCAACAAGATAATCACCCGCACTTTCGATGTTTACGGCATATTCAAGCCAGTCACCTAGATGGGCAAAACCGGTGTTTTTACCGCCGCCGGCATCTGCTGTCGCTTCTACTTCAAACCCGTTCATTGTGGTCCAGTTTTCGGCTTCTACAGTACCTGGTATGGCTTGAACTAATTCACCTACGCTTATCTCGTCACTGCCATAACTAATGTCTTCTGCGTCAACGGCGCTGACTTTATAAAAATATAAGTTATTGTCGATAACTGTTTCATCGAGATAGCTAAGGCTAGCAACATTCTCAGCAAAAAGTTGATAACTGCTATTGTTGTTAACACTTCGGTAGACATGGTATCCAGTCACATCCGTTTCTAGGTTTGCATTCCAACTTAACATGGCCCCAGAGTCAGCCATTTGTGCAGTGAATCCAGTAGGTTTTGCCGGCAGTGTATATAAGTTTGAAGGCGCTTCGGCTGTCATCGCATCAAACAGTGGCTGATGAATTTCATAGGATATTGAGCCATATAATTGGAATACAGCTTCGATTTCTTCAATTGGCGCATTGACAAAGTCGACACTTGGCAGAGCCGCCTCTTCAAGAATATCAACGCCGTTTTCAGGCATCGTGGCGACAATATAAAATTCCCCATGAGCATTAGCACTTGCGTTGTCTTTAAACACACCAGATAAGGTATAGTTTTTACCGCTTTCTAGTGTAATTGCTTGGTAAACACCGCCGTTAAATTCAGTCACAGTTGCATCTGTCGTTCCTGTCATTCTAAGAACGGGGCCGTCGGCATTTGTTGGCGCTAAGGCAACGTCAGTTTCATTAAAATTAATGGCTGGTGCCGCGCTCGCCGACCATTGAGTCCAGTTGCTGTCAGAACCAAAATTACCATTTAATAAAACTTCATTATTGTCTTCATCAACCAAACTAAGTTTGTCTAAACTAATGTCGAGGTTGCCATCGCAACAAGCACCAAATTTAACAACAAAATAGTAGGTCTGCGTGCCTTCTGCTTGCGGGGTAATGGTGTCCGCGCCAATTTCACATGCGGTACTAAGTTCACTGTCCCAACTAAGGACATGCCCAAGTACTAGCTTTAGCTACCAACCCTAAACCAGATTTTTTATTGGTGACCATGCCCCACGTACCATTACCTTGACCGCCGCCTCCGGTTAATACTTTATAAGACCAGTTAGTTGCAGCCCAATTTAACGCACCAAATTTGTCATAGGTAGCACGGGTGTTTTCGCCACCAAATTCATAGCCGGTACTTGCCCATGGTTGGAATTCACCGACTAATAATGGAGACTCTAAATTGGCCATTTTGGCCTGCCATTGGCAAATGCCTTCATTCCCAGCTTCACCGCAAGTTAACCAGTCACGATGAGTTTCATAGGTGGGGTCACCCCAACCAAATATGCCCGGATAAAAGTGCATTTCATAAGCGACATTAGTACCGTTAAATGAGTCAGGATGGCCGTATTCATCAATCCCAGAATGGTGCCCTGGTAGAATAATAATTTTGTTTTCATCGGCTTCGCGCAGTTCGGCATATAAATCCAACATTACTGATGCTAAGTTAGCGGCGTCTGTACCCCATGGTTCGTTTAATAAACCATAACCCGCTACCGTACCGTTGTATTTATACCGCTCAGCGATTTGTTGCCATAACCAAGTTGTACGTTCTTGGTATTCAGGTGTGCTCCAGTATAAATTTTTATCGGCACAACCTGAATGATCTGGCCAGCCCTGTGAACCAACAGCGCCATGCAAGTCTAAGATCACATACATACCGTGGGCTTCTGCTTGTTCGATGGCATAATCAATGTACTGCTAAGGCATCTGCACGGAGTGTTTTAGGGTTATGCTCATCTTCAATCACATTCCAAACAAACGGCAGACGGATCACATTAAGTCCAAAGCTCTGCATGACATCCCAATCGCGCTCCGCTATCCAATTATCACGAAACATATCAAGGAGACGTTCGCGCTCTTCAAACCCAAATCGTTCGTCTAATGTGGCTTCAAGTCTACATTGATCGGTGGCAACGGTATTTGATGATTGGTTCATCATCCAAAACTCATGTAACAACCAGTTACCTAAGTTAGTTCCTTTTAAAATAACGGCTTCGTTGTCGGCATTGACCCATTTAATACCGTCAGTATGAAGTGGTGACAAACCGACGTATTCTGGTTCCTGCTCGGTTTCTGTTACCTGTGGATTTGTTTCATTAGTGGTTTTAGGCAGTTCGTTATCGCTACTGACACCAAAACACCCAGAGATAGCTAATACGCAAAAACATGTTAGCAACGTTAAAGCCACTCTAAATGACTTTATGTTTGATTTTGTAATTATATTGGTAAACACGATAGTGTTTCTCCTGCTAATTAAATAGGCGTTTTTTAAGACTCATTAAGTCATTAATTAACGCTCTAATTTTGACAGTAACAGCCTTGGTTTCCTCTTCCCGAAAGTCGTCTAAATAAACCAACCTTACTCAAAATAAATTGAATGATTTGGTTCGAATAAAATCCGGTTATTCAGGCCGTCTTTTGGGTACTTTTAAAGAAACTAAGCTCTGTACATAAATAAAAATGGGTTACATAAAGCCACTAATTAAAGTGGCTTTACTGAGCACTAATTTAAAATGAGTAATGAACCCCGACGTTGTATCTAGCGTGGCCAACAGAATATTGCCTAACTTGGTAGCTAGAACGACCATGAATTCGTTGGTCTTCTTCTGTTATGTTTATGCCTTCGACAAAAACGAAAGATTGTCATTAACTTGATAACTGATATTGGCGTCGAGCTGGAAATATTCTTCGACAAAACGAGGGTCCCGAGCAGCCGATTGCAAATACTTGTCGCGCCAGTTATAGGCAATTCGAACTTGCAAGCCGTCTTTGTCGTAAAAAGCAACAAAGTTTGCGGTGTCACTCATACTAAGGCACGACCCATTGCTCTTCGTTGAGATTAATGTCGTAAACCAGATCCCCTTCAACCACGGTGTAGTTAGCTTGAAAACCAAATCCGGACTCACCAAACGTATGTTGTAAAACAAACTCCCAGCCTTTAACCGATGTTTCGTTTTGGTTAATGGGCATAGTGACGTCAAAGGTCGCTACCGGATCGGTCGCTAAACCGGTCACCACAACTTCAATTTCATCGCCCTCGCCTGTCACTTCAACATTTGGTTCATCAGCAAAGTGTTCAGCAAAATAATCATTGATGTCTTGGTTATCGTAGACAAACAGCGGATCGCCACCGGTAATGGCTTCAATCGCTTCATCGTATAGCGCACCGTCCATTGGCGTCGTTAGATCTTGAAACAGGGGTTGGTCTTCGAACGTCTCGCTCACGATAAAGTTGTCAACATCTTTGGTCCAATACCCCGCAGACATGTAACTTGCTTCGTCGTAATACCACTCCAAAGAGAAATCAAGATTGCTCGATTCCATCGGTAAAAGTTGCGGATTGCCTCGGCCACCACCACCGCCGTCAGCACCAAAATAATAGATATTCATCGCACCTTTGAGGTCGTTATAAACTGGGCGCGTAATGGTTAAGCTATAAGACGCTCGAAAATACACATCTTCAATAAACTCAATATCAAAATCGACACTCGGCAGTAACATGTCGTATTCGCCGTCAATTTCAGAGAAGCCCACAATCGTATTATTGTCTGCGTCTTTTTGTTCATATAAAGCAAAGTTATTGTTGATTACACTCCATTCAATTCGATCCTGTAATGGCACAAGGGCTTCTGAATGCACTTCGGTTTTTTCATACCGTAAACCTGTAAATAAGTTAATTGGCATGTCAAATGGTTCTGCCATATAGTGGCTTTGCAGGTAGATTGAAAACGTTTTTTCTGTTGTGACTTCATCCGCGTCAAAATCATATGACGGACAGAACCCCGTCAAACATGGACCGCCATTAGTGACATTGCCGTGGGCACCAGTTTGCAAAAGGGCTTCGCCACGTTCAATTAAGCTTGCAAAATCCCAAGTGAAAAACTCGGTAACTTGGCGAGGATCATTACTGCCTTCAAGACCGTCAAAAACGCCGTCAATTGAATCGATAGTCAGTAAATCAGCAATATCTCCCGGAGTACCAACGCCACTCCAGCTATTTCTTGAAATGCCAGTAGATTGTCCTCTGTTAGTCACTTCAACGGTGGATACGCCGAAGTCGATACTGTGGCCCTCATCAAACTCATAAGTACTATCAAACTGAACTTGCTCTACGTCCATTCGGTTGTTGTAGCTGCCAAAGTTACTGCCTGACAACTGCATATCATTAACATCAATTTCATCAAGACGGACAATTTGATTATGTGAATTACGCTCACCTAATTGCACCTCGAGTACCGGCATACCGGTTGCGCTAAAATAACCTGACGTTGTGATCCGGTTTAACGCAGCAACAGCCACCGAGCCGCCAGAGCCATATTTACTGTTTGGCTGAGATTGACCACTGGAATCGTGATAATCCAATGCCATCGACAAATTGTCTGTAGCCTGCCATTTTAAGTTAAAACCCACCGATTTGTTTTCATCAACCGTGGCGTAAATTCCGACCCCTTGCAGGTTATCCTGAGCGCACCCCACCTGAGTATAGGAAGTAGGAGAGTATATATTACCCTCTTTTACCCATTCGCTTTCTCGAGTTGAACAACCAGGGTCAAACTATAGGCTGATAAATCTTGATGTTGGTAGTTCTGCTGATTTTCAGCGTAGGTGTAATCTACCGTCGCGGTAAGATTATCAAAGGGTCGCCATTGTAAAGTCAGTTGGCCGTTAATCCTTTCACGATGAAAGTCATCCAAATTGTATTGAATATTCGTCGGGATTGCGTAAATACCCGTACCGACTTCCGTTGGGAAGTTTTTTGCGCTCGGATCGCCCACTGGAATAGAACCCCATTCCGCATCGTCAACTTCGTCTATGATGTCTTGTTGAGTCACAAAGTTACGCCCCATGAAGTCTTGGGTCGTTACCGACTGATTCCCACCATCTCGCTCTTGATAACTCAGTGAAATCGCAACACCAATCGTATCGTCGGCAAACGTATTACTGTATAACCCAGCAAACTCTGGAGTAATACTCTCACCTTCCCTTGTGCCTTGGATCATAGGCTGCCTTCATGCTAAGTGCGCCCTGCTCTCCCGGTTTGGACAGCGGTTTACGAGTGGAAACATTTACCACGGCTCCTATACCACCGGTGGCGACATTTGCCCGCCCTGACTTATAAACTTCGACGGATGAAATGCCTTCAGAAGCAATATTGCCAAAGTCGAAAGAACGGCCCCTGTAGTTGGCATTTGGCGGCTATTAAAGGTCACAATGTTAAAGTCTGGGCCAAACCCCTAACCGTAATTTTTGAGCCTTCACCATTGTCACGTTCAATCGCGATGCCTGTAATTCGTTGCAAAGATTCGGCTAAGTTTGTATCGGGGAACTTACCGATATCTTCAGCAGATATGCCATCTACAATACCTTTAGCTTCCCGCTTAAGGTCCATAGAACGGAGCATACTGCCTCGTATGCCCGTGACTTCAATAACTTCAACATCTTCATCAATTGGTGTTGGCTCAGCTGCTCTTTCTTCTGCAAATCCAGGCGTACTTATTGCAGCTGCGATGCTAACGGCCAAAATATGTGGTTTAAATTCTTTTTGTACATAATAATTACCCTAATGAGACAACAGTTGTTCTTTATTTTCTGCTGTTGTCCGTGTTAGTGATTAGTTCGAACCGCTCGATTAATGGCGGTGCATAATTCTTGATTGAGCGATTAATTGGTTATTTTTATCCAATTAAAGTTGATTGCTCCGCCAACAAAATCGATTCGCATCGTTTGTTCGCCTTGAACTAAATCAACTGTCGATTTTTGAGAAACCCATTCTTGCCAACCACCGGTTGCTTCAAGTTCTTGGGTATCTACCACGACACCGTCAAAAGAAACGGTGAACCCTTCACTGCCAAGGTCACTGGCTAATCGATATTCAATACTGTAAGTACCATCGGCGGGGATAGTGACGGTATATTCAAGAAAATCACCGGGGTCTGTGTAACCCACATTTTGGCCGCCGCCTTCATCTGCCGTGTCTTCCAATTGCGTGCCTGACTCTGCGACAAACGCTTCTGCTTCAACAAAAATTTCAAACACAGGTTCAAATATTTCAAACCAGTTGAAATTAATTGCGCCACCAATAAATGCGACTCGAACCGTATGTTGTCCTGCAGTCATTTCAAATTCTGTTGAAGTCAGAGTTGTCCACTCCTGCCAACCGCCTGTTGATTCAACGGCTTGGGTGGCGACCACTTGGCCGTCGACCAAAAACTCAAATCCCTCGCTACCGCCATCGCTAGCCACTCGGAAGTCGACGTAATATGTGCCATCTGAAGGGGCGGTGATCACATACTCAAGGAAGTCACCGGCATCGGTATAACCTACATTTTGGCCACCGCCTTCATCCGCAGTATCTTCTAACTGGGTTCCAGATTCTGTCGTGAAATCTTCCGCTTGATAAACTGTACTTGGCGCTTTAGGACCTGACTCAGCATGAATAGCCAATGGGGCTTGCACGCAACTTTCAGCGGCGATGCAAGTTAAGCGAATGTTGTCTAATTGAAAATGCACGCCATCATGAAATTCAATGACAAGTAACGCTCCTATATTTGTTGGGTCAAGTGGCAGTGAGTCCCCTTCGGAAATACTTAGCAGCCAAGTTAACCAATCAGGCGCGATAAACGGTGTATTGATAAATTCAGAGACCGGTATGGAATATGTGACCCAAGCATCTTGAGTTAAATCAGCCGTCATCCATGTCAACATCCCCATATAAGGCCAACCGGTTTCCATTCTGATGTCAAAAGACTCAGTAAGGGTATTGGCACTGTCAATGTACATATCAAAACTTAACACTGCGTTATGACCAATCAGTCCAATGCCTGTAGGTGGCAAATCCAATATTGGCATCGCCTTCGGTAGAACTGATATCTATCACCGTGGCTTGGTCGTTTTCAAGCACGACGGTTGATATCGTTGGGCTGTTAAAGTTGGATATATTCATCTCGATAATTTGGTCTGTGTGGTGCCAAACTAAAGGTTGAAGATCAGAGATTTTGACGTCGTCTTTATCATAAAATCCATCAACAAAGACATCTGTAGTTACTTCTTCAATTGTCGGTATTTTATCTGACGCGAGTTTATCAATTGTTCGACTGACTTTAGCCGAACAGTCTTTAAGTGCTGGCGCGACAAGCGGATCACAGGTCCAAACGTTTATTGAATCAACCAACAACATGGCGGGTTCAGAGCCTGAGTTTTCAAGTTTAAGCACGAGTTGCAGGTCTTGATCAAATGGACCTGATGCCCCACCCAATGTAAAGGTATTTGCCAATACTTCGTCATTGACTAGGTTATGAGCCCATAAGTTGAGCCGGTCGACGGTATGAATATGTGTACCGTCGATATACCAGCGAATAAAGTCGTCATTCCATTCAACTGCATAGTCATGAAACTCAGTGGACGCCGAGGCAGTTACTTCACTATTAAATTTAACACCATTAGTTTCGCCAATTCCAAAATGCGCGCCGGCGATCAGGTCACCATTTTGAAAGCTTACCGCTTCTATTGCGTTATATCCGTCATATTGGTCCGCCATCGGCAAAGCGGCAAATATAGATTTTACAGCGTCGCCCGCTGCGACTTGAATACGTGCTTCAAATCGACCTTGGGGTAGCGAATTAACCGCCATTAATGAGGCAAAACCGCCTGCTTCTGCTGTTAATACTAAGTTACCCTCAGTTTCAGTGGCGCCTTCACTTAACCATTGACCACTCGTCAGGCTTGTTCCGTTAAAGTCTTCCTGAGTAACAAGACCCCAACCGGCTTCTTCTGGCGTTTCAAAATCGCTAACAACATTGATGGTTAATATCGCAGAGTCGGTTTCTCCGGTACCGGCCTTAGTTGACCACATATTGGTATGAGTCCGTCCCTGAAAAATTAGCATTGGGTTTGTAGGTAAATGTACCGTCGGCATTAAATGTCAATTCACCATTTTCAGACAAACCGTCGCCACTTAACACATATGACAATCCTTCGCCCTGATCATTTTCGCTAACGTCACCTTCGATCATCTCACCATCTTCTAGCGCTTCTACTGTCTCGCCAATCGCAAATAGGTTACGAACCACATTTTCATCAGCGTCTCCACTACCGCCACATGATGTGAGCGACGTTGCAGAAGCCAGTAGAATTAAACGCAGCAATCTACTTTTTCTCATTTTAAACCCCATTAATTGTTATTTTTATTTTGTGTGTGCAACTAAGACTTAGTCCGATGCAATTGTCACTTTATTAATAAAAATGAATATTTAGAGAGACAAAAATATTCAATTTCACTTAGCTACAATAAGCGACTAATACGGTTTTATAATGAGGGGGAATTATGTCGTCCTGTTAAACGACTCGAACAAATAAAAATAATTAATTGCTAGTATGAGTAAATTTCACTTATTCAAACACCTTATAAACAGTGGGATACAAGCCAAATTATTAAAATAGCGTTATTTAAAAATAGTTGGTATTTCTTACGTTTTTTCGGATGGTTAACGCCATAAATTGGCTATTTTACATTCGGTTTAGCAGTAAAAATGGGGACTATTATTCGGCAGAATCAAAAGTAATTTATTTCCCTTTACTATCGTTTCGCTCTCGCCCAAAATAATTAATCAATCCCATTTTGATAAGTTAAATGTTGCTCACATCCGATACGGTTTTGCTCAAACAAAAAATATTTTTAGGTATTGGTTTTTTGCAATATTTTTTGCCAACCAAGGGATAGGTATTTTAGCCATTCCGTATTATCAAATGACCCTTGGAGTCGATCCTTTTCTATTGGCTTTTGCCATGAAAGTGCCCGTTTTTATCGCTAGCTTTATCGCCCCTTTTGTTGGTCAATGGTCCGATCGCCTCAACACGCCATATGGTCGACGCCGCCCCTTTCTATTTGTTTTCCCTTGGTTGTCTTGCCTTTTTTGGTTTGATTTGGATGGTGCCTGCTCATTGGAGCAGCGACACACAACTCATTTATTTTGCCATTATGGTATTAGCGTTTTATTTGTTTAATACCTTTTGGACTGTGCCAATGAAGTGCTTGGCCTATGAGGCCACGCGTGATTACCACGAGCGCACTCGTGTAATGGGCTTTGTCACTTACTTCTTAAAATTTGGTGCCATTTTATATCATTGGGTCTTTCCCATTGCTCAACTAAGCTTTTTTGGTGGCATCATCATTGGAATGAAATTTGTTGGCTGGGGTGTCGCCCTTATTTTTCTAGGACTTTGCGGTATGTTGCTTAAGGCCTATTTTTGAAAGAAAGACAATTTGAGCCCGCCAAAACAGACCAAAAAATGCCGTTGTTTAAAAGCCTAAAAGCCATTATCAAAAACAGAAATATGAAGATCCTGTTGGCCATCATTTTCATTCAGTTAACCCTTGGTGGCTTTGCCGCGAGCATGGATTATTACGTACTTGTGTATTATATGAATGACGGCGATGTCGCTGCTGGAGCAACATGGAAAGGGGTTTTATCCTCAGCGTATGCAATCACGGGGATCATCACAATTGGCATTTTAACCAGACTGTCTAGTAAGATTGGAAAAGTCGCGACGATGAAGTGGGTTTACTTAATCACAATCATCGGTGGACTATGCAAATGGTTTATCTATCAGTCAAGGCAGTGGGCTTTGGCTAATTGTTGACGCCATATTATGCAGTGCAATTTGGGGCGCAATGGCGGTTATCATAAGCTCCATGATTGCTGACCAAATCGATGTAGATGAAACAAACCACCATATTCGCCGCGAGGGCCTATTTGTTTCATTACAAAGTTGGATCATTTCTATGTCGAGTGTTATCGCAGTCATTAGTTCAGGTATCGCCCTCAATGCCATTGGCTTTGAAGCATTAAATGGCCCAGAACAAAGTCACTTTTCTATTTTGGCGATGCGAATATTTTTAGTGGTCGGTACAGTAGTATCCGCAGGAATTGGCTACTGGCTAATTAAAAAATACAACTATAGTGAGCATTCACAAACCCTGTAACCTTTATATTTAGGAAATTTAATTGAATTACTTATATCGTCCTCAACTCGTCATGGTATAAATATGCCGCATTGTTCAAATATCTGCATTTCTTGTTTTTGGCGTTTATTCTTTGGGGCTTGTTAAAACTAGGGTTGAGTTATCCCTGCCAAAAAAGCAAGTTATTACATGGTCAATGTTGCTCTGAATGGGTCAAACCAAATAAAAAAAGACCAAATCTACGGCCTTAAAATACAAAACGCCCGATGAGCTTTATCGAGCGTTTTAATATGATTATATTTGAGCAATAAGTGTCAACCTATTTCAGGTCGATTCAAACTTTATGATTACCACCAAGTGGCATACAAGCCAATTAATATCAATATGATACCAATTGCGGCAACATTAAAGTTTCTGTCTGTTTCAAAATTCACTTCATCCAAGCTTACGCAGCTATTGGAACCTGTAGTTTTTGTCATTAATGACACCACAACACACAGTGCTAAACAAATCAGGAATACTAAACCAACGCGGTCCATAAACGGTAATTCAGGCCAAATTATCTTAAACAATATAGAGAAGGCTGCCGAACCAATTGCCGCTGCAAGTGCGCCCGCAGAAGTTGCTTTCGACCAAAACATACCCATTACAAAGATGACCACGATCCTGGTGTAAAGAACCCAGTGAACTCTTGTATATACTGAAATGCTTGTTCAAATTTACCGAGTAGCGGTTCCGCTACAACTAAGGCAACAGCGAGTGAAACAAGTGCGGCGATTCGACCGGTTGTCACGTAATGTTTTTGTGTCTTTCCAGGTTTTAATTTTGCGTATATGTCCATGGTGAAGATAGTCGAAATGCTGTTGGTCATAGAGGCTAATGACGATACGATCGCCGCCACAAGTGCAGCAAACACTAACCCTTTAATCCCAACTGGCATTAACGCCATCATAGACGGATAAGCTTGGTCAGGTGATGACAAATTAGGATAAAGTACAACCGCTGCTATGCCCGGTAAAACCACAATGATAGGCATTAGAAGTTTTAAGTAAGCTGCAAATGCAATGCCCTTCTGTGCTTCTTTTTGGCTTTTAGCCGCAAGTGCACGTTGAATAATATACTGATTAAATCCCCAATAACCGAAGTTCATTAACCACATACCACCAACCAAAACTGAAATTAGGAGGCTCATATAGTGTTCATTTTCAGGGCTTAAGATCATATCAAAGTGGCTCGGAAGTTCAGTGGTTAAAACGCTAAAACCAGCGATAAAACCTTCGCCGCCAGAAACTTGGTTAAGCGCGAGATAACTTAAGAATAGACCACCAAAAACCAGCAGTACTACTTGTAAAATGTCAGTATAAGCTACCGCCTTTAGACCACCGTATAATGAGTAAGCCACTGAGAATACAGCTAGGAAGATCATGCCATACATCCAATCAACACCAGCGACCGTTTCTATCGCCAGTCCGCCTAACCACAATACAGCGGTTAAGTTAACAAAGATGTAAACCGCTAACCAGAACAGCGCTAGAGTTGTCTTAACTCTGCTGTCAAAACGCTGCTCTAAATACTGAGGCATAGTATAAATTTCATTTTTAAGGAAAATAGGCAACATATATTTACCAACGATGATCAAGGTGATTGCTGCCATCCATTCATAGGATGCAATAGCTAAACCGATAGCAAAGCCTGAGCCTGACATACCAATGATTTGTTCGGCAGATATATTTGACGCAATAAGCGAAGCACCAATTGCCCACCATGGTAATGATTTAGAGGCTAAGAAGTAATCTTCTGTGTTCTTTCCCCCTTGTTTCTCCTCGCGAGAGATCCATAACGCCAATATTAGCAACCCCAAAACATAGGTTATGAATATTCCGATATCCAGCATTTCAAGTTTCATTTTTACCCTTTTTTATTTTTATTAGAATGTAATTATGAAAAAAATAACAGAACTGAAAACCAAGAACAAACGCAATTCCATAATAATTTATCCCTACAATTTAATCCCAGTTGAATTTCCGTATTGTATTGTTGTTAACCATTAATAGTCAACTATCGTCTAGTTTTTGAAAGTCGCGTTAAATATCTTCGGTATGGCCATTATATATTTAACGGTAAAACCTTAAAATATGCACAATGTTTACACAATTTTGCATTATCCTATGGCTGTAAATTTGAAATAAATTATTATCTAAAGGTTGTTGTTTTTATCTATGAAGATCCAAAATAAGCTTTTTCTAATCCTATTTGGCTTTAGCATATTACTTGTGACTAGCTTAGTAACACTTATGCAATGGAGCCTAGGTCGTGGAATGGTGGAATATGTAAACACCAAAGAAGTGCAGGCTCTGCAACCTTTAGTGGCTCAATTGATTGTCGAATACAAGAAAAACGACAGTTGGTTGTCGATGACCAACCGACACAATAAATTCCGCCGCTTAATTTCAGAACAACTTAGTGACAGCGAGTTCTCACCCCGTGGCAATCGACAGGGCAATAGACAGGATGATCGTTCGCGTCCATCACGACGCCCTCCGCCACCGCATGAACGTGACGCTCGTGATGCAGCAGAAGGACCAATTGCACAAGGTGGCCCTAGACAACAATTTGATCGACAACCCCCACCCCTAATGAAAGTAAACAAGTGCATTACGCTATTCTAGATGCAACCGGCGAAGTTGTTGTTGGCCAATATTTGTCAGATTTAGACTATAGCAAAACCCCGATGACCATTGACGATATTGTCATTGGCCAATTTGCCGTATCTAAGCGCAGTCAACTAACCAAAGGGTATGAAGTCGATTTTGTGAATCAGCAACAAAGTTACTTTTGGATCATCGCTACCTTTGTTTTAACCTTAGTGGCGCTTATTACTTTGCCGCTAACTCGGCATTTAGTGCAACCACTCAAACAAATAAAAAATGGCATGCACGGTCTAACACAAGGCGAATACGACCAGCAAATACAATTGAAGCGTAAAGACGAATTTGGCGAACTAAGTGAACATTTTAATGAACTTGCATTAACACTTAGTGAAAATGAATCAGCACGAAAACGTTGGTTAGCTAATATATCTCACGAACTTAGAACCCCAGTCGCCATATTACGTGGCGAATTAGAAGCCATGTTGGACGATGTTCGGCCTTTAACAAAGTTTAATATTGTGTCGGTAAACGATGAAGTGAAACACCTACAACGCCTTATCGACGATTTAAACCTATTGGCCAGTGCCGACATCGGCGGTATGCGTTATCGTAAAGAGCGGGTTGAATTAAATGGCCTAATCGAAGGTGAAGTTGAAAAATACCGTGGTTATTTGGCCGATTCAGGCATTAAATTAGTTACCAAAGTCGAAGATAAAAACATCACCTTGTATGCAGATCAAACGCGATTGTGTCAGTTATTTGAAAATATTATCAATAATTGCATCAAGTACTCAGGCGCAACGAGCATTAGTCTGAATGTGAGTCGAGAACTTGAGGGTGGTAAAGAGTTTGTTGTTATCAACTTCGAAGATAACGGTATAGGCGTAGATGAAATTCATTTGCCAAACCTGTTTGAACACTTGTATCGTGTTGATAATTCTCGAAACCGAAAAACCGGCGGGTCAGGATTAGGATTGTCAATTTGTCGTCATATTGTCACTGGACACCAAGGTGAAATTTTTGCAGAAAAAGCGGCATCCGGTGGGTTAAGTATTATGATTAAGCTACCAATTTCGTGATAGCAAACCAGCAAGTAAAACAATAAGCAACATAGTGAAATAGCGCCTTATTTAATTATCAGTCCAATTAAAACTAGAGAACAAAAATGCAACATTCAATCCTCATTGTGGAAGACGAAATAAAATTGGCAACCCTACTCGCCGATTACTTTAAGCTTACTGACTATGTTCCCCATATGTTGCACGACGGTAGTGAAGTCGTTGACTGGGTAAAACAACATGAACCTAAGGCCATTTTGCTCGACATAATGCTACCGGGAAAAAATGGCATCGATATCTGCAAAGAGATCCGCCAGTTTTCAAATGTACCAATTTTAATGATCACCGCGAAAGTCGATGAAATTGACCGACTGTTAGGTCTCGAACTTGGCGCAGACGATTATATCTGCAAACCCTTCAGCCCAAGAGAAGTTGTCGCTAGAGTGAAAGCGGTATTGCGTCGGACATTAACCGAGTCCAAACCGAGCAATGGCTTAATTCTTGATGAAAGCCGTCTTGTAGTGGCGTTTAATCAACAGGAAGTGACACTGACATCAGTCGAATTCCAATTACTCAAACCCCTTGCAGAAAAGCCTGAGCGTATTTTTACGCGGGAGCACTTAATGCAAAATATGTATTCTGATCACCGAATCGTGAACAACCGAACTATCGACAGTCACATAAAAAGCTCAGAAAAAAGCTGGCTGATATAAGTGATGGAAAAGACTGGGTACAATCAGTCTACGGTACGGGCTACCGCTTAGTATTATAGTTCTAAGAGAAAACCTTAGTTGTTTTTCACTTAGAACCGTAATAAACCACAAAGGAAAAAGAGCGAAATACTTCCTCTTTTCTTGCACAATGTTTGCAATTTCCTTGTTATTCTCGTTTGGCACTTGAGATTAACAACAGGAAATTCCCATGAAATATTTTGCAAAGTCATTTTTAATCGTTGGATTGATGTCTATCATTTCAGCAACAAGTCAAGCAGCCGAAAATGACGATAGACGCGGCGACAAGGACGGCCAAGGCAAAGGACGTCCGCAGTTTTCCACCCTGGATTTAAACGCCGATGGCGACATTAGTTTTGACGAATTCTCTTCCCACGACATTCCTCATGGCGATCATGAAACGGTTTTCAATAATATTGACGCCGACCAAAACGGCGTGATTAGTGAACAAGAGTTTACCGACCACAAACCACCACGCGGCAAAAAACCAAAAGGACAACGCTAATGATTAGTGGTATTAATTCTTCTGGAGAAATGTCCAGACCTAGCAGAATGGAGCAAAGCCTCACGGCAGATCAAAAAACTCAAATATCTGACGTTCTTGGACAATTTGACCCAGAAAATCTAACCGAAGCAGACGCAAAAAGTATCGTTGAAGCGTTTTCTGAAGCAGGAATTACTCCGGGTTCAGGTCTAGCAAGTGCTATGGGTGAGTTAGGATATGACGCCAAAACCGTTGGCGATTTAGCTAACGTAGAGCAGCGAGGTAATCGGCCCCCTCCTCCGCCACCACCTTCTGGTAGTGCACAATCGAGCGATGAACTGAGTTCATTAGTTGAGTATTTTACTGAATTAATGGAAGAAAAATTAGCGGAAAGTGGGGAAACTGAATTAAGCGACAATGATAAACAATCTATTCTGGCTCAGTTATACGATAAGTTTGGCATTGACGAGGGAAAATCAATTATTAATACAGTTGCCTAACTTGAGCGATGTAATTCAAACTAGCTGATATAGGGATAAAACTTTGTATTGTGCATACTTTCTAAGTAGTAAAAAATCGGCTAGTGACCAAGGTCATAGGTCTCTAGCCGACAAATCATATTACCAATTTTATCTTATTAACCAAAATTAAGTTTTTTAGTTAAATTTTTCGAGCCCATATAAACCGGTACTCTCTGATGCAGCGTTGTTGGTTGTATGTCTAATATACGTTGCTGGCCACTCGTTACTGCTAACCCACCGGCATTCTCCACTAACATTGCCAACGGATTTGCTTCATATAACAAACGTATTTTGCCATTTTCGATACCATGGTCGACTATCACCTGGGTAAGCAAATACACCACCTCGGCTAATAACTCTGTGTACGTCACCGACCATAGCCGCATTCCATCGAATTGATGCGCTGTTATAATCATCGCTGGCATACAATACATCATCAAAATATTTCTGAATGAGGTTATCCCAAAAACGATAGTTAGCCATATTCACTGCAAACTCGTTGCTGTCGGCCGGCACTGTCATTTTATCTTGCGTTAACAAGTAACCACCATGAGTTAAATCCAATGTATAACAACGAGTCGGTCCACCTGTTGTCATCACCAACATAGTCGACGCACCGTAAAGTACATATCCGGCACAAACCTGCTCAGAACCCGCCTGAGCAAATTGCAGCTCACTATCAAATGGCACGTCATTTCGAGCATTATAAATAGTGAAAATCGTGCCTATTTGGCCATTAATGTCGATGTTAGAAGAACCATCTAGTGGATCAAACGCCACGATAAACTGCGCATCTGGGTGACCACCAACGACATAGTCTTCTTCTTCAGAGGCTATTGCGCGAACAGTATCGTCATCCAATAGCATGTCTCTTAATAATTGATTAGACAATACATCGAGCTTCTTTTGCACTTCACCCTGAATATTTTCATCAAGAGTTGACCCTAACACACCGGCTAGTGCGCCTTGACTCACTCTGAACGCGATTTCTTTAGATGCAGCCAATATGGTACGAATTAACATGATGAGGTCTTTATCGACTCCATCTTTCTTTAACACTGGAACTAGACGTTTCATTTTATTCCTTAAAGCTACACGAATCGATTTAAACAGTTCAACTCGGCAAAACATTGCTCAAGTCGAGTGACCATAGAGTCTTCAGCTTTACGCAACCACACACGTGGATCATAGTGTTTTTTGTTTGGTTTATCGTCGCCGTCAGGATTGCCAATTTGGCCCTGTAAATAATCTTGTTTATTTTTGTAGTAATCCAAAATGCCTTGCCAACTAGCCCACTGCGTATCGGTATCGATATTCATTTTAACCACACCATAAGTCAAAGACTCTGCAATTTTTTGAGGCTCTGAACCTGACCCGCCGTGAAAGACAAAATTTAAGCTGTTGTGAGGTAAATCGAACTTCTCTGAAACATAGGCTTGAGAGTTTTTCAAAATCTCTGGGGTAAGCACAACATTGCCTTGGTTTGTATACACCGTGAACATTGCCGAATGATGCGGCAATTATAAATTTGTCAGACACCTTCGACAGTTGTTCATAGGCATAGGCAACATCTTCTGGCTGCGTATATAGCGCAGAGGCGTCCATATGACTATTATCAACACCGTCTTCTTCGCCACCGGTACAACCAAGTTCAATTTCCAAGGTCATGCCCATTTTGCTCATGCGCGCTAAATACTCTGCACATGTCGCTATATTTTCTTCCAAAGATTCTTCCGAAAGATCGATCATATGAGAACTAAACAACGGTTTACCCGTTTCCTTAAAGTGAACTTCGCCAGCATCGAGCAAGCCGTCAATCCAAGGTAAGAGTTTTTTCGCCGCGTGGTCAGTATGTAACATAACCGGTACGCCATACGACTCAGCAACAATGTGAACATACTTCGCCGCGGCAACAGCACCTTTAACTGACGCCTCATGCCCTTCTAGTTTTGAGCCTTTCCCCAAGAAAAAGGCCGCGCCACCATTAGACAACTGGATAATAACCGGCGAGTTTACTTTTGCCGCCGCTTCTAAAGTGGCATTAATAGAATTTGTCCCTACTGTGTTAACAGCAGGAAACGCATATTGATTTAATCGAGCGTGGTTGTATAAGGTTTGAACATCATCTCCTAATACAACACCGGGTACCAAAGCTTCAGTTAGTTTAGTCATTTTTATATAACCTAATTATTGAATAGCATTTTTACAAGCATCTGTGATTGCTTGCCAGTTTTCTTCCGCCACCCACTCTTTGCGGCAAACCCAAGTTCCACCAACAGCGATGACGTTATTTAAGGCCAAGTACTCGCCTTTATTTTGTGGTGTTACCCCACCCGTTGGGCAGAATGTAATATCTTGAAATACCGAACCAACCGCTGCTAAAAACGGCGCACCGCCAGATAGAGACGCCGGGAAAAGCTTGAGTTCTGTGTAACCAAATTCTCGCGCCATCAAAATATCACCCGTATTTGAAACACCTGAGTAATACCGGAACACCGCAAGTGACTAAGTGTTCTAATAGTTTAGCAGACACAGCCGGTGTTACGATAAAATCGGCACCTGCATCGATTGCTTCTTTTAAAATAGTTTCGTTGGTAATCGTCCCTGCACCAACAATAAGTTCAGGTACTTGTTCTTTAATTGCAGTTAAAGCCGCTAATGACTGCTCAGTTCGCAATACAACTTCAACCAGTTTCAGACCGGCACTTGCCATTGCTTTAGCAATGTTAACACCTTGTGTTGGGCTGTCAGCTTGAATGATTGGTAAAAGCGTTTGATCGCCCATTAAAGTAGAAAAAGAAGTCATTACTATGCCTTTAATATTACAATTTTGATTAAGTCGATTTTGCGAGAAAGAATAACAAGCTATACTTTCTCGCTTATTTACAGTTTGTAACAATCCCCGAATAAAGGGATTAGTTTACAAATTTACGGATATTTTTACGATTTTACTGCTTCAAATGCCGCAACTGGGCAAATCGCCCTAGGGTGTTGGATCACAATCCCTGCTGCTTTTGCTGCTAGTTGCACGGATCCACTTACCGCTTGTCCCGTTAGACGAGCACCTAAATAAACACCATTAAACGCGTCGCCAGCTGATGTCGTATCTACCACATTAGTTACTGGTGTAATTTTGTGAGTAAGTAAGGTTTCAGATTCAAATGTAACCACTGAACCTGAGGCCATTTTTAATAACCAATTCTTGCAATCCAAACGGACGACAAAAATCAATAACACCTTGAGCCGTGTCTACACCATACAATTCGGTTAGATCTTCTACCCTAGCAATGCGATATCAGAAACATGAAGTGCGCGTTCAAACTGTTCTTTGGCCTGTTCTTCACTGCGCCATAAACGAGCACGGTAGTTAGGATCAAACACCAATTTTATGCCTGCATTTTTAAGCAGTTCCAGTTTTTCCCAAAATAATGAGCGGGCATCTTCCTCTATTACCGCTAGCGAAATACCAGAGAAAAAGAACATATCGCCTGTAGCAAGTTCTGCGAGAACGTCACTATTTAGGAAATCGACAACTTTTCTTGCTGCCGCGTCACTGCGCCAGTAAGTGAAACTTCGTTCACCGGTTTCATCTGTTTCTACAAGATATAAACCTGCAACCTTGCTTTCATGTCTGAACACATATCTCGTGTCGATAGATTCTTGCTCAAACGTCGCGACCATTTTGTCGCTTAAGTTGTCCTGTCCAACCGCCGTAACGATGGACGTAGCCACTTCAGGAAACACACGCTTTAAATACACAGCGGAATTGTATACATCACCAGCAAATGACTGATGCATAGTTGACGCGTCACCTGCCCGCAACTCAACCATACATTCGCCTAAAAATGTATCTTTTTCATAGAGTAAATTTATCCACTTTAATTAATTTTGAAAATACCCAATGCCTGCAAATGATGTTTTGAGGCATTGAGTATTGAACTGTCAATTTACTGAGGTTTATTTGAGTCGTTAGTTAACGCTTTTAGTGGCTCAACTTTAGGAATAAGTAACCAAACAGCTGCCATGGCAATAATTGCCAATGATGCACCGATAATAAACGCTGGGTAGTAGTTACCATCAGCCGTTAACCAAGGTACTAGCGTTGTTAGACCTACCGCACCCAATTTGGCCGCCATGCCAGCAAAACCAGATAAAGTCGCGACTGATTTTTTACCCAATAAGTCACTTGGTAACGTTTGTACATTTCCGATAGCCGTTTGAAATCCGAATAAAATAACAGCCATAATTAACACAGCATTTACCGGAGCGTCTGGGTTAGCCATCGCTAACAACGAAGGCAACATAATCAAACAACCTAATGAGATAACAAATTTACGTGTTTTATTCGTATCCCAACCGGCTTTAATTCTGTTTTGAGCTAATAGTCCGCCAAACCATGCACCAAACATTGCACCTACGTATGGAACCCAACCGTAGATACCGATGCCTTTAACGTCCATACCATAAACTTCATTTAGATAAATTGGGATCCAAAATACAAACAACCACCAAATTGGATCAATCGCTGCAGAGGCGATAATTACACCCCAACTTTGCTTGCGAGACAATAACTCTTTAGTTGACGGGTTGTACTCTTCTTCTTCAATTGAAGGGTCGTCGGCGTTTAAATTCTTTTGACCTGTAAGGATATAGGCACGCTCTTCCTCAGTGATCCATGGGTGAGAACCAGGAGGCGATTTTACAAGCACAATCCAAGGTATTAGCCACAATAAACCGACTAAACCAATAATGACAAATACCATTTGCCAGCTAAAGTACACGGTAAGGTATGCAACTAACGGTATCGCAATAATCCCACCAATTGCAGCGCCTGAGTTAAAAATCCCCTGAGCTAATGCACGCTCTTTAGTTGGAAACCATTCAGCGTTACCTTTGGCAGCACCTTAGCCAGTTACCAGCTTCGGCAACACCTAATATGGCTCGGAAGATACTAAAACTTAAAATCCCCTGAGCGAACGCATGAGCAGCAGTTGCCACAGACCAAACACCGATGGAGATAACAAAACCTACTCGTGTACCAATCCAGTCAAAAATCTTTCCAAATATGGCTTGACCAAACGCATATGCGAATACAAATACAACAGAAATTGTCGCGTAAATTTGCTTACGTTCGAATTCTGATTCATTTGGCCAAAGTTCAACTTTAATGGCGGGCCACAATACGCTTAACGCAGAGCGGTCAATATAGTTGATAATTGTAGCTAGCGCGATTAACGACACTACCCACCAACGTAATCCTTGAATTTTCATATTATTCCCCTAGGAAGTCTTCGCGAGGTGGACTGAACGTATCAATCAAAATACCACCGGTTGGGCACGTTGCACCGTGATCAGCATGTGGAGGCATATAACAGCTGTCACCAGCTCGCAATATTTTAGTTACGCCGTCAATGTTAAAGTGAAACTCACCTTCTACGACATAAGTAACTTGAGAGTGACGATGCGCATGATTGTAACCAATCGCACCTTTCTCAAACCAAATTTTAACCGCCATTAGCTCGTCGTTATAACCTAACATTTGACGTTTTAAGCCACCGCCAATATCTTCGATTTCAGTTTCGTTACCAAATGAAAAATGTGCACTTTCTTTTTGCATCTTATGAACTCCTAAGGATTTGTCAGCACATAAACGGCCAATCTACCGTTCAGTGAAAATGTTTTATTTTGATATGTAAATTTACGCTGTAGCTCACTTTCTAACTTGTTCTTCTTGTTAGCTACTTTGTTAATTGCGACTAAGTAAGTATTTCCTGCAATAGAAATTTTAACCAGCGCTAAATCGCCGTTATTGGTCAACTCAAGACCGGTAACTCTGCTTGTGGCTTCTAGTGTGTACTCCTTACTTGGATTGTACTCACCGTGAGGTTCTAACACTGACACAAATTGATGTTGCTTAGTACCTTGAACTCGGCGAACAAAGCCGTTTTCATTACGTAGATTAAAGTTAGGGTCATTTGCACCAATTTGCGTGAACATAAATGATTCATCACCATTTACTAAACTAGTCTGTGTATAAAAGCGACCGTTTTCGTTTAACTAGGATACTTTAGCTAACCCTTTTTCCGGTGTCGCTTGACCTTTCAACCACAAATGTTGGTAACCGTTTTTCTTGCCTAATGCCATTAAGTGCGATGCATTTGCTTTAAGCTCAAAGTTCGTGTCGATTAACTGACCTTGATAATGCAGCGGTAAATCAAGTTGGTGTTCATCAGTTGCAACCACATCAAACAAATCAAGTGCGAGTGTGCTATCGAGTTCAGGCAAGTTAATAAGTGCCATGGTACGTTCTAATGTAACATCGTCATATGCAGTGCTTATTTCACCACTTGACACTGAACCAAACTGATTGGTTTCAAAAAGTTTAATGTCGGGGCGTTATTATTGCCCTTTTCCACATTACCATCAAAATGCGTAGTTTCATCTACTACTACAGTATTATGTGCAATGGTATGTTTTGCATAGGTATTGTTTTCAGGTAAATAACGACCGCCGTATTTAGCTTCTACGTTAAGGAAGCGTGCTGCGCCATAATCTGAAACAATTTCATTACCGTGGTCGTAAAACTGCCACGTAAGTTTATCAAAGTGACCATGACCTAAACCCTGTGCGGCCGGTTTAAATAACAATGCTTGGTCGCCGCCAACTTGCGTACGCATGACAACAAGCGCGCCTTGTTTACCGTCATCACCGTCACCAAATGCGACTGATTTAAATTTATATGGCTTTGCTAAATTTTTATCTAAAGCCGCAGGCAACTTTAAGACCATCACCTGTAAGAATGATTTGATCTTGCTGCTGGGCAATATCTAAAAAGCTAGGATCGTTTGTTAATCCATAAGCAACCGTGACACCGTGCACCAATTCTATAGTGTCTATGCCTTTGCTTTTGATTGCATCATTGATTGGGAAAAACAGACCGTTGTAGCTAAGTTGAATCGTCGTATCGATGGCTTTTAACAAAACCCCGTTGCGGTGTTGGTAAATTTTACGTTTAGGGTCGTTGCTTTCAATTGCTTTTGCAAAAGTAACAAACGGCATTAACGCGTATCGCTGATAATAAGGGCCTTCATTGTAATACCCTTGTGGTGAGAATAATTGATCAAGTTGCTTTAAGAAGCCGCCTTTACCAGACTTATCTAAGTCATATAGTGCTTTTTCAACCCATTCTGGTTCGTTCATTACATAACCGGCCATGCCTACGCCAGCCGTAGCCCAAGTGCCGTGATTATGAACTTTATTAAATGTTGAAGGCTGCCCTTCTGATAAAAACAAGGCAACTGGTTTTAATAGGTTTTGCTCAATATTCTTAATTTCAGCAGCGTCTAAAGAATCATGTATTAGGTCATAGGCTTGAATGGTGTAAACCAACCAAACGGCTTCGTTTAGGCTTTGCCAAAAAAACTTACCTGGATTCTGAGATTTCATTTTACGTTTTGGATGTACATCTAGCGTTGGGTATAATTCAGCATACTCAAACAACATGTCACGCACGTAATCTGCGTACTTTTCGTCTTGAGTTAATTGATAAATCATGCCCGCGTTGTACATCAGTTGATAGTTCTTTTTATGACGCTCGTGGGTATAACCGCCACCACCATCTTTAGGAACAGGCACCTCAATTGGTTGTGCAATTTGCGAATCAACCTGTTTCTTTTGTGCAATAAATGCTTGTTTGAATCGACCATCTTTGGTTAATTCTTTACGCATCTCAACAACGTCGGCCTTACTTGTGACTAAGCTCGGATGTACAGCTTCTGCTCGTAGTGACAACATAATTGCCACTGTTGCAGCAAGTACGACAACTGCTTTTAGGCTATTAGAAAATAAATTCATAGTATTTTATTTAACCTTATTATTATTTAGTTTTGCAGTATGAGGACCTTTGACGCGCAACTCTGTCACACTTGGGGCCTTCGTGGCGTCAAACACATTATTGTTTATGACTGTTTTAGGTTCACCAACGGTATGCTCAACTGTTATCGGTGCAGATTTTACAATTGTATTACTGTCGATATCCGTTACTTGAACACCGTGTAAATAAACGCTTGATTTACTTTTGTTGCGTTTACCTAAACCAACATTAGTTAGCTTGTTGTTCGACATTAAGATGTGCGGACCAAACGTACTTTCATCAGACCCACCGCGATATAATTTAACTAAACCGCCTTCAACATCCGTAAAGCTATTCTCTTTAAGGTTAACGTATTCCGCATTGTAAATACCTAGGTCTTCAATTTCGCTATCGAGACGAATAACGTCGCCAGTAACATTTTTAAAGGTATTGTTCTTTAAAGTAATTTCGTCGGCAAATGCGCCTTTACCCGTTACAAAAAAGTGGAAAGAGTGGTTAATATCAAGATCGAGAATTGTCGAATTTAGTAATATAAAGCGGTAGTTTTCGACCATACCCCATTTCTTAGTTCGAACAACGCTGTTACCTGCAGCATCTGGGCTACTTGCACCGGTAATCGTTAAGCCGTCAAGTTTCAAGTTTCCGCCGTCTTGGATTTCAAATAAAGCAGAACGTTCAAATGTTAGGGTAACACTGCCCTTTGCTTTCGCTTTTAACGTCAATGTTTTGTTGATAACAGCAACTTTAGGTACATCGTATTGACCGGCGGCTAATACCAGTATGTCACCTGCAGACGCGTTATTAATTGCTTCTAATAAAGCCTTTGGGTTTGCTTTTACTGAATGCGTTTTACCTGAATCAAACTCTACACTGCTAAGGTAATTTAGGGTACCAACTTACGCCCGTATCATCTTTTGAAAGCACTTTTAAACCACGTTTAGCGCCAACACTAACAGATGGAGATGCCGGATAAAGTAGTCCATTACTTAATCCAGCAAGGGAGACGTTTTGCTTTTTAACACCATAGATAAGTTCATCAAGAACACGGGTATTGGCGATGTTACCTTCAAATTTAATACCACTGACATCGTCAAAGGCGGTAAATGGTTGTTTGTTGTCTTCATTAATAATGAGGTTATTTTTCATCACACTGTTAATTGGTGCCGCGCTGCGTTCTGCGTCGCTACCAGCAGCAAGTTGAATATGACGAACATTAACAAATGTATTGTTTTCAATTAACGCGTTGTCAACCTGGTGATAACGATTAATTGTAGAATTAGGAACACCATTCATCACGGTAAAACCACTACCAAATCGGTAACCAGTTAACCCTTCTAAATAGTTATTGCGGATAACTTGGTGCTTATTGATGACACGGATACCGCCGGTGTGATCTACGCCGCCACCGAAGAAGATATTTTCTTCAACCACATTGCCATTACCATGACGCATAGTTAGAGTGCCGCGAGCTTCAAAAAACACATTGCCACGAAGTTCATTTTTACCAGACTTAACTGAGATAATTTCGACTTCGCCGTTTGTTCTTTCAAAATAATTGTTTTCAACCAGCGTAAAAGAATCTGTTAATGAATAATGACTTGTTCCTATACGAAGGGTTTCACCACCGTTTGAACCAAATATTGGACGATAGCCAAAAAAGTTGTGGTCAATTCTATGATGATTTTGTTGGCTTTCGACTGTGTTTAATCTAACCGCTACCGTAACGCCTTTGTTGCGTTTACCAACTAAATTGCTGTGATCGAAGCGATTGTATTGGCCGTAAAGAGCAACCCAATAATCCGATTCAGTTTTGTCTGGATTATTGTAATTATCGATAACGATTTCAGTTACTCTTGAATGAAATGCCAAATCAGTTTTGTTACGACGAAATTCAATAACAGCACTACTTGGCGTGAAACCGTTTTTAAATACTAAACCTGATGCAACTAAGTGCTTACCTGCGAGTCTTAAATTTGATTGGCCCGATAATATAACCTTGCCTTTGGTCTCTGCAGTAAGAGTGATTGGTGCATCTTTTGTACCTTGACCACTTAAGATAATCTCAAAGTCAGTCCAAGTACCGTTTTTAAGAACTACTGTGTCACCCGCTTTTAATTTAGGCGCGATATTCTGATACATTTGCTGATTTTCTACGAAGTAATCTTTAGCAACTAGTTCTGTTGCAAAACTGGATACCAGCACTAAAAGAATTTTTAATAAGTGATCATTTAACAAACGCATAGTTAGCTCTTTTAATTTGTGAAAGTTACTGTGGTTAAATCATTCAAGCCACATCACTTTGTTTACAATACAGCCACGTCTAATATTGGCTATACCTTAGTAATTGATTACGTTGAAATCTTGCTGTTATTAAGGCCCTTAAAGTCCAAATACTAGTCTACTAATTCTGACTTTGCATTTGCCCTTTAAGCGCCTCACAATAATTGCTTTAAATTACTTCTCTAATGTCTTGAAGTAATCAAAGATTTCTGGAACGTTGCCATTACCCATGCCTGCATCAAATGCAGCTTGTAAGTTAGCTGAAGAACCTTCTGCAATTTTAGATTCAGTTCCTAAGTCACTCACCATTTGTAGGAAATAACCCAAGTCTTTGTTTGCGTTTGCAATTGAGAAACCTAAGTCACTCACATTGTCGACAGCGTAATTTTTACAGAACTGCATGAACGGAGAGTTAGAAGGACCCGTTGACATGATGTCGAATAGTTGTTGACGGTCAACACCAGCAAGTTCAGCAACAGCAAATGCTTGAGACATTGCACAAACCGTAGTCATACCCATGAAGTTATTAATCAATTTAGTTGTATGACCTGCGCCAAGTGCACCTAGGTGGAATACGTTTTCGCCTTGATCTTCTAACACTGATTTAACTTTGTTAAATGTCTCAGTATCACCAGAAGCCATGATGTTTAATAAACCATCTTTAGCGTGAGCAGGAGTACGGCCAAGAGGAGCGTCGATCATGCCAGCGCCTTTTTTCGCAAGGTCAGCACCGATTTTACGAGTTGACGCTGGGATAGATGTTCCAAAGTCAACTAAAACCGCGCCTTCTTTAATTCCGGCTAAGATACCGTTGTCAGCATATACAAGCTTTTCAACTACTGCAGAAGTCGTAAGACAAAGCATTACGATGTCACTTGATTCTGCTAATTCTTTTGCTGAAGTAACTTCTTTAGCGCCACGAGCAACACATGCTGCGACAGCTTCTTTACTAAGGTCCATTACATTAAGCTCATAGCCTTTTTTCTGTAAATTTTCGACCATATTGCCGCCCATAAGACCAAGGCCGATGAAACCAATAACAGGTTTTGACATGTTAAACTCCTAAATATATTAGCGCATGCTTGTCTGAGCATGAATAATTTATCACCCTTAATTGGATGAATTTGTTAATTGAATTGGTTTAATGAAACCTCGACTTTTTATCGTCACTAGGACTTCATTCTATTTTTTAGTGAGTTTTATAAGCTCACTGGAACTTTAAAATTGGAAACTTTTTCAAGTGTTTGTTTAAAAAGTTTCCTTATATTTACTTAACTTGATTCACTACAAATGTTGGTTCAATCGACTTCTAACCCATCTCTAGCTAAACGTCGATTTACCGGTCTACTCAATATTAGAATTTAGCTTTGATACCAAATTCCCACTTAGCACCTGAGCGCGAATAATCCGCAATCGTAGTGTCATTACCGCGAGTATAAACTTGTGGTGTATTGGTTAAGTTAAGACCTTTTAAGAACACACTCACATTTGAGTTGATCTTGTATTTCGCAGACATGTTCAAGTAAGTTGCATCTTGGACATATCTATGTGAACGGTCAGGGAACGGTAAGCTGTTTGGCTGTAGGTATTTAGAGCGGTATTTCCACATCAAACGCACAGTTGTTTGGTCGCCTTCCCAATAAACAGAAGCAGATGCTACGTTTTTAGAGAAACCGAATAAATTGGCATCTGGAACAACACCTGAGCTACTATAGGCTCAGCTGTTACAAAATCAGAATCAGCATAGTTCCAAGCGAATTTTGTACCTAAACCATCAAATGGTTCTGGTAATTCAACAAAATGTTTTTGGCCTGTAAATTCAACACCACGAATCGTTGATTCTTCATCAGACGTTTGTTTTACAAGATGTGACACATTTGGGTAAACAGTATCAACACCATCTAAACTAACAATGATGTCACGAGATTCTGTTGTTACATCATAGCCACCGGTGAACGTTTTACTATAGAAGGCAGCTGTTAGAGCCGCGTCTTCTGAAGGATAATATTCTAGTGATAAGTCGTAGTTAATCGCTGTATATGGCGACAAATGGTTACCATTTGCATCACCACTTCTGATTACAGCGGTATAATCAGTATTTGTATTTGGGTCACAAATTGTGTCGTCTTCATTTTCACACGTTTCATAACTTACCCCAGCTGACATCGCATTCATTTGGAAGCGCGACATAGAACGATATACCGCGGCACGAACATAAAACTCATCAGTAACCATAAAGGTTAAGTTAGCGCTTGGTAATACTTCTGTGTACTCAGAGTCCAAAGTAATGGCTTCAAGATCACCTGTTGGGTTAATGACCGCATCAAATGTACCAAACTCTTCGTTAGACGTGATGTGAACTTTGTCACCCCAACCGTCAGAATGTGTTTCAGTTTTAACAACTCGGACACCGACGTTACCAAATACTGGCGTGCTGCCAATTTCAGTATCAATGTTCGCCATAACATAGCCCGCAGTTATGGTTTCAGTTACGTCACGGTCAGCACCGTCACGGCCGTCTTCACGTTCGCCAATATCGTAATAATCAGTTCCTGTAGCGCCGGAAGTTGACCTAAAATTTGACCGATAAAACAATGATGGTCATACGTTGCAAAATTCGCTGCATCGCCGCCAGCACCTTGGTTCTTCTTGGAATAAGTTATTATTAACATGGTCATTTGTACAGTTATCCATAATGCCATTAATTAAAGCTAAGTTGGCTTCAGGATTAGAACCGTCCCAGTTATTATCTTCGTTATCACTAGCGCCATTTCTTTGTGTACCGTCTGAAATAACTAATGAAACATCGTTGGTAACTAAGTCAATTAGGTGTTCTTCAGAAAAACGGAAGCCCGCTTTAACGCTTGAAATATATTTGTTGTCTAATTGGTATTCAACATCAAAGTTCAACGCCAATATGTCATCTTTACGTTCTTCATGGGTACGACGGTATTCAACATAAGCATGGTCATTATTTACGAAGTTACTCATGTAGGACGCGTCAAACACATCTGATGCTACATAACCTGCGTCATCTGGACCTAAGCGATTGTCGTCCAACCAAGTTAATTCTGGGACATTACGCTCACGGAAATCAAGAGCGTAGTTGTAACGTTCTGTTGAACGGAATTTAGTACGATCACGTTGACGATAACGATATGATTCAGAATAAGATAAGTCTAAACCAATCGTTAAATCATCAGTTGGTGAATATTCGATGTCGATACCACCACCACGATATTCATCAAGTTGGTTTCGCACTTCACCTTGCAATGTTGGACGTGCTTCACCAGTCGCATAAAGCAAAGTACGGTCTGCAGCTACGATGTGGTCTTTAAGATCGTCAAGACGTGAATCTAATGCAAATTCCATACGATTTTCAGTGTATTCAAGATCTGAGAATTCGTAGTCAAAGTTGATGTTTAAATCGTCGTTTGGCTTCCACTGGAATGTAAATACCGCACCCGTACGAGTATCTTCGTCTTCACCGGTACGCCAATAAGCATCATTTGGTACATAGAACAAGGAGCTTTCGTCAAAATCAGCAACATCCGAATCAATACCAAGTTCTGGTGAACGACCTACACGGCCAGCACTTACACCTTGTTGACCAGTAGCACAGTTGCTACCACCTACTAGATTATTACCTTCATTATCGCGTAATGCACAAACACCCATTTGTGAATTACCGCCATAATTTTCTTCAGGGTTAGAAGAACGTGTATGGTTAACACCAAATGTAAAGCCCATTTCGCCAAGTGAATCTGTTTCCCATTGTTGCACTGTTGAAGCAACAATTTTAGCGCCGAACGGTGAAACGTCACCTTCAACGTCGCTGTAATAAGAATTATAAATACCAGTAGCTTGAATCGTTGTTTGTGACTTACCGTAGTCAACCGCACGCAGTGAATTAACATCGATAGTACCTGATGTACCACCTTCCACTAAGTCTGCCTGTTGGCTCTTGTATATAGTGACACCTTCAACCAATTCAGAAGGGAATTTTTTAAAGTTAACAGCTCGACCCGGTCCCGCATTCGTAATTGTGCGGTTATTAAACGTTGAGTAACCCCAATAAGAACCAAGACCACGGATTGAAATTTCGTTCTGACTACCCTTTAATCTATGGCCAGACGCACCTGAAATATTTTCAATAACATCAGAAAGGGACAGCCCATGAGTAACTCACCAAAGTCGGCCGCGACAACCGCATCTACAATCGCAACACTGTTCTTTTTACGGTTAAGTGATTTCGTCATTGTTTGACGTAAACCCTGTACCTCAATGACCTCTATTTCTTCAGCTGACTCTATTTTGTCTTCATCAGCAGCAAATGCTGGTAACGACAATAATGAAAGAAGTGTAGATGTTAATACTAAGTTGTTTCGATAGCCTTTGTGTTGGCGCAACACTTGGCTGATTTTGTTTAACCTGTTGACTGTTGCCATTTGTAAGTTCTCGCATAGTTATTTTTATAATATTGACAACGGTATTCAAACAACATAACCAACTATTGTCAACCATTTTGGTTAACCATTTGTCATTTTATTGTTATTACCAAAAGCCAATATTGTAAATTACCAATTAACCACATAGACAACAAACCCTATAACATCTTGTATTTAAACAATATAAAAATATAAAAGGCACATTACCCACGAATAAAACAGGTGATTTAGACTTGTAAAAAGTTATATAACTCACTAAATAATCATTATCAAAACGACAAATCAATCTATTAAAAAGACGTAATCGCTTCATTAATAACTGACCATTTATTATACTAATTTACCAAATTGACAGACCTAAACTCACCGAAATAAAGCAATACTTATTACAAAGTAATTTTGATTGCAGCTGTTATTAGTGAAATATAAAAACCACCCATTAAAAACATATAATCAATAAATACAACAACTTAAACAAACCAAATGGAAGTTTACATTACTATTTTTAGATTGGTGAACCTTTGTTTTTACGTTCGACATATTTTTAACAGTTACCACCAAATTACTATTTTTATAAAAAAGTAACGACCAAAATAAAAATGGTTAACCATTAACCGCAAAGAACAATAATAAAATTTAACAAATAAAATCAACGCACTACAAAAACAAGATTAGTTATAGGTTTACAAACCGCACTGCCAAATAGTTATTGATTGACAAAATGATCATATATTTTGGTTGACAATCTGGTTTTCCAATTTAATACTGGAAACACATTGGTTAGAAATTTGGCAATTACCAATTTCTAAGTATTGACATAAAAATATAAAATCAACAGGAAGACTATAATGAAAAAGTTATTTGCAATGTCTGTAATTGCATTAGCAGTTGCGGGCTGTTCTGACGACACAACATCTGAAAAAGTAGGCAATTCATTTGGCCAAGTGACATTATCAGGTACTGCTTTAGTAGGTGAAACATTAACTGCAGCCGTTAGTGATGTTAATGGCGTTGACGCTGCAAACATTACCTACACTTGGATGGCAGGCGACGTAGTTATTTCTGGTGCAACATCTGAAACATTGGTTCTTACTGAAGACCTAGCGACCGCTGAAATTACAGTTACCGTTTCTTACACAGATAATGACAACTTTTCTGAAGTCATTAAATCAAATGAAACTGATCCCGTCATCGGCCTAACAACGCCAGCTTCATTTAGTGGTGACCGCTCAGCTGTTGTTAAAAACAACATTACCGATGTTGTTATGGGAACGGTAGTGGTAACGGATAACGATGAAGGCGAAGCGGTACTTGAAGCGCAAACTGACGTTGTCGCTATGTACGGTACGTTTTCTATCGCTACAACTGGTGAGTGGACATATGCTTTAGATACTTCAAATAGCACAATCTCTTCTTTAGATGGCGAAAGTGATACCGTAACCGATACGCTTACGATTACATCAGCGGACGGTACAACGTCTAGTGTAATGGTAACCATTACCGGTGTATCTAATGTTGCAGTTACAACTAAGGTCGCGAAAATCACAGATAGCATGACTGACGATGCTGGTGAACTAAGATACAAGCTTAGTGATGCTATCTCAGAAGGCAAATTAACGGTTTCATTCTTTAAAGACGATAAAGCGGAAACATCAGACGGTACTGCAAAAGATGCATACATCGGACTATATGGTGAATCAACAAGCACGAGTAATGCAATAATCGATTTGCGTATTCAATCTGACAAATTCGTAATTCGAGATCAAGACGATATCGACGTTTCGATTCCGTTTACTCCTTAGTGTTTGGACAGATGTTGAAATGACATGGGATGCCTCTTCTGCATCAGATACTGTTACACCAATGCTGACTGTTACGATTAATGGTACAAGTGTGACAACTGACGCATTTTCTTCAGCGTCTTCATCACCTAGTGACGTATTAGGCGGAGTTCGTTACGCAATCTTTAAATTAGGCGACAATGGTTCAACCATCCCTAGCGCTGCGTATTACATTGACGACATTAAAATCTATTCTGATATTGCTGGCACAACTGTCGCGTTTGAAGACGACTTTGAAAGTTACAACGTAGGTGATTCACTAGATGACGATAATACTGCGTCTCCATACAACTCAAACACGGCAGAAGCCGTAGTTGCAGAAGTCACTAAAGGTGGTGACTCGGTAGACCCTGTCGACCCAGTTGATAATCAAATGGCAAAAATCACCGACTCAATGACAGATGATGCTGGTGAATTACGTTACAAACTTAGTGATGCAATTTCTGAAGGTAAACTAACTGTATCATTCTGGAAAGATGACATGGCTGAAACCTCAGAGGGCGTAGCAAAAGATGCATACATTGGTCTTTATGGTGAATCAACTAGCACAAGTAATGCGATTGTCGATTTACGTATCCAAGCCGACAAATTTGTTATCCGCGACCAAGATGACATCGATGTAACAGTGCCATTTGTTCCTTAGTCAATGGAACCAAGTTGAAATGACATGGGATGCATCTGATGCAACTGATGCGGTTACCCCGCTTGTGACTATTACGATTAATGGCACTAGCGTAACAACTGACGCTTTCTCATCTGCATCTAGCTCACCTAGTGATGTTATGACCGGTGTTCGATATGCGATATTTAAATTGGGCGACAATGGTTCAACTTTGCCAACTGCTGCATATTACATTGATAACATCAAAATCTACTCTGACTTAGCAGGTACAACTGTAGCGTTCGAAGATGACTTTGAAGGTTATGCTGAAGGCGTATCGCTTGACACTGATAACACCGACTCTCCTTATAACTCTAACTCAGCTGAAGTTGTTGTAGTTAAAGAGTAATAGAGTACGGATATTTATCGATAAGCAAAATATTAAAATAGCGCTGCATTTATTCAGCGCTATTTTTTTATCTCCTGATCGTCCAATACATCGCACTATTGAATCGTCAGAGAATTAAAAATAATAAAAACTAAATGCCCTTTTGAATAGACCATTATCCGTTGAGCATTTTGATAAATAGAGGTTAATCAAAATGATATTAGCTTTTAGTAAAACTCACTCTATGATTTTGCAAAAGATAATTTTACCCAGCGATAACAGGCTCGCGATTCACAAAAGGTCATGATTACAATCACATTAAGGTAGGGAACAAATAATGGATAAAAAACTACTCTCAACTCTGGTATTGCTTGCGCTTGGAGGCTGTAGCACAAGTGATGATGCTGAAAATACACCAGCGACATTTTCGGGTGTTTCTTCTGCGGTAATTGATATCAATGTACCTAATTCAAACAACGCTTTGACGGTTATTGATGAAGATGAAGGCGAGGCAAATATTGTTAGCCAAACCAACACTAAAACAACCTATGGCACCTTTTCAATTACCGAGTCGGGCGCATGGACTTATGAATTAGATGTCACAAATAGCGACGTTACTTCATTAACCTCAGATGCAACCTTAACCGATTTTATTACGATTACCTCCAAAGACGGTACTACTAGCGTTATTGAAGTGACCATTAACGGTATTGCTGCTGTTAACACCGCCGCTTCTATCGGTGGTGATATGACCGCGTCAATCAATAGTGATAATGTAGATGACGTTACTGGCTCATTAACCATTACCGACCCTGATACCGATGAAGCTCAAGTTGAAGCGCAAACGGATATGGAAACAACTTACGGCACATTTTCAATTACAACAACTGGTGCCTTGGACTTATAAGTTGAACGTGACAAACGCTGCTGTTGTTTCACTCGCTGCGACAGCCACCTTAACTGACTCTATTACTATCACTACAGCAGATGGCACAACAGGTACAATCGCGGTCACTATCTCAGGTGTTGTAGCTCAAAACTCAGCAGCGACTTTTAGTGGTGATCTCACCGCTAGTGTTACAAATGATACGACAGACGATATTACGGGAACAATCACCATTAGTGATGCTGACGACGGAGAAAGTGCAGCTCAAATTCAAACTGATGTCGTAACCACTTACGGCACATTTTCAATAAATGCCAATGGCGAATGGACATATTCAGTTGATGAAACAAATTCATCGGTAGCAGCTCTATTAGGTGAAAACGATACGCTTACCGATACAATAACCGTAACTTCGACAGATAATACAACAACCGATTTGGTTATTACGATAAAAGGCGCAGCCGTTGTAAGCACTTCAAATGGCTTTAGTGCCGCAGAAGGCGGCAACCATATCGACGGATATACCGATGCAGTGCCCGTTGTAAATTGTACGCAAACAGTAAGTTCTGTTTCGGCTTTAGAAGATGCAGCAGAAGATTTAGTTGCTGGAGATACCTTATGTCTTGCCGATGGTACTTACTCTGGAGACCTAGAGTTACGAGTTGAAGGCATGGGAACCGCCGATAAACCAATTACAGTCGCCGCTGAGCATCCTGGGAAAGCGATTATTAATAATGGTGAAATTTCTGTGCGCATTGGGGGCGAACACGTTGTTATCCAAGGTTTTGTCTTCAGAGACGGCGAAACTGGCAGCTCAATTATCAAGTTTGAAAAAGAGACCTATTGTAATTATTGTCGAGTAACTGAAGTCTCTATTATCGATATGGACGGTGGCGACTTTAGCAGCTCAAAATGGGTCGAATATTATGGTCAATATAACCGTATCGACCACAGTTGGTTCTCTGGAAAAGAGTCACGAGGCGCTCTATTAGTTCTTCCTCGTTGGATTGATGAGGATACATTTGCAACAAGTGGCTTCCCTGAAGATCGTGCCCAAATAGACTACAACTACTTTGGCGACCGTCCACCGGCATTTGGTCGTGGTTATGCTGGCAGTAGTGACAATGAATACGAAGGTGTGCGATTAGGATTGAGTACGACTCACTCCGCTCCATCCTTTTCCACGCTTGAAAATAATTACTTTGAACGTATTCAAGGTGAAGCTGAGGTTATTTCAAACAAATCGGCAGACAATACCATTCGCAACAATACCATTCGAGACAGTAATGGTTCAATTGTTAACCGTCATGGCGCTAGAGCAACAATTAGCAATAACTTCGTATTTGGTGATGACAACCCATTCTCAGGTGGTATTCGTTTAGTTGATGATGGTCATACGGTTGTTAACAACTACGTTCAGGGGCAAGATACCTAAGTTCTAACTGGAACGGTGGGATCGTTTTAACCGCTGGTGATGGCGCAGAAGACACTGAAAACGGGTATCAAAACGTCGAAAACGTATTAGTTGCCCACAATACAATTGTGGATAGCGTAAACAGCCTGAATGTCTACGGTGGCAAAAACGACGAAGCACCTGAAGGCGTATATTTTGTCAATAACATTATCGCAGATGCAATCGGGCCAGTAATCCGCACTAATGGCGAAGACATGCCGAGTAGTTCAACTTTTGCTGGTAATTACGTATTTGGTCAAGGTTTTTCTGATAATGATGATGTGACAGAAGCGAATACATCAGGGTTTAATTATGTAGACGTCATGTTTGAACGAGGCGCAGATACTATTTATCGAAGCAGTTCAAATACGCCTGACATTTTTGCTGATTTAAATGTTGATACCGGAGATTTCTCATTGCCTACCACCGATATTGATGGTCAACCGCGCTCAGGTTCGACACCATCAGGTGCTAACGAAGATATTGCCGATACTGCGTCATTGACGCCACTTTCCTCAGCTGATGTAGGTCCAAAAGGCTATCGCCCTACGCCAGGAAAAGTCTATGTACAAAGTGTTAATATCGCGAATCATGACTTTGACAGCGGTGATTTGACCGGTTGGACTGACACTGGTGGCACTGGCGCAGCAATTACAACAAACGACGATGTATTCTCTCGTGGAAACAGCTTAGTTTTAGATAGTAATTCGGCAGCAGTGAGTCAAACGGTAACCGTTACGGCAAATACAAACTATACGTTGTCTGCATTTATGAAAGGTTCAGCGAAACTCGCTGTTACCGTTGATGGTCAAACCTATGCTGCTGAACGAACGTCGAGTAGTTATGGGTTTAGCTCTGTTAGCTTTAATTCTGGCAATGGTACTTCAGCTGTGATCACAGCATCTGTGGATGATATGGTGACTAATAAAGCGGCTATCCTAAATCCAAACTTTGATGACGATCAGGACGATTGGACAGTAGTTGAAGGTACAGGTATTGGTCAGGTACAAGACTCAAGCAACTCCTCTGGTGGCGCCGATGGGTCAATCAAATTTAAGTATAACTCTGATGATTCAGGTACGCCACATGACCCGTATATTGCCCAAACTGTAACTGTAGAAGCAAATACAAGCTATAACCTATCTATATACAATTTGTACAAAAGTGACAATAATGACTCGTCTATTGTATTTGGCGTATCATCAGCCACTGACATTTCCGATTCATCAAGCTGGGTCGCTCAAAAAGATTCTGTTTATTCAGAGTTAAAGAGCGCTGGTAATGAAAAAGGTGATGATAGTTTTTATAAAGACAGCCTATCTTTTAATAGTGGGCCTAATACTAGCTTAACGGTATTTGCACAGTTTAAAACAACAACTGGCGCAGAGATCCGAGTGGATGAGTTTGAACTAAGTTATCAAGGAATGCCTGCTGAAGGTACAGAAGCATTTTTCGATAGCATACGTTTAGTTTCGCACCCATTGTCCCCAGCTGAATCTCAATCAGCGGAAGACGACTAACACTCAGTTCCTTAACAAATGGAATTGAAACTGGGGTTGTTGAATATATTCAACAACCCTTTTTTATACATTACAACTCGGCAAACTTGCTGACAAATATGGATGTTTTATGCGTTTATTATCAACAATATTGTTAGGACTTACTGTATTCACAAACCCTGCAACTGCAGAAAACACAAATTCATGGCTGGAGCTTAGTTTCGGTGGCGGTGGAGAAGATTTAATGGGCGTAAAAACAAACATTAAATTCGGTGATCTTAAATCCAATTGGGCAATAGAGTTCAGTAATTATGAAGATTTTCGTATTTTGTCTTATGCCAAAGATCGAGCTAATGACAAAATCTTAAACCCAGAAGTTAAAACAATTGCTATCACCAAAAATTGGACCTCGACTAAACGTTTAGGTTATTTTGAAGCTGGCGTTGGTCTTGGGCTTGCTAAAGGGACCTGGACAAGTAATTGTTTTACAGAAAAGAGTCCCTCTGGTGGATGGGGAAGTTCGACCTATGACCTTTGTGATAGTGTCGAAGGCTATAGAGTGGGCCTGCCCCTCCATCTAAGTGCAGTATTTGGTAAATACGTTGGGATTGGATTAACTCTCAACGCGTTCATTACCAGTGAAAATTCTCACCTCGGTGTCATGCTTACAATTCCACTTGGAGATTTCACCCATTAACTAGGTTTATGTGACTTAGTACTACAACAGGCCGTTGTCTATATAGCACGGCCTTTTTTGTACCCACCGCATTATAAAGAATGTTGCTATCTTCTAACTACGTCGTAAAGCGTTAATTTTGCTTGAAACGGCTTATTAGTCCAGAACAAAAACCGTCATTGTTAACTACAAATCAACTGAAAAACGTCATTGTTAACTACAAGTCAGCAGAAAAACGTCATCCCAAAAGAGCCAAAGCGATATTAGGGATCTCCAACCAAGTGCAGAGGAATTTATAGAATCAGTGACTCTGACCCCACAGGTCTCAACCAAGTGCAGAGGAAGTTCATAATTCGCCTTAAATTGGCTCACAATAATCAGAACAAAAACCGTCATTGTTAACTACAAATCAACAGAAAAACGTCATTGTTAACTACAAATCAACAGAAAAACGTCATCCCAAAAGAGCCAAAGCGATATTAGGGATCTCCAACCAAGTGCAGAGGAATTTATAGAATCAGCGACTCTGACCCCACAGGTCTCAACCAATTGCAGAGGAAGTTCATAATTCGCCTTAAATTGGCTCACAATAATCAGAACAAAAACCGTCATTGTTAACTACAAATTAACAGAAAAACGTCATCCCAAAAGAGCCAAAGCGATATTAGGGATCTCCAACCAAGTGCAGAGGAATTTATAGAATCAGCGACTCTGACCCCACAGGTCTCAACCAAGTGCAGAGGAAGTTCATAATTCGCCTTAAATTGGCTCACAATTATCAGAACAAAAACCCTCATTGTTAACTACAAATCAACAGAAAAACGTCATCAGTGCTTGAAGGAGATCTCAAATGCCGCTTCGCGATTTTGATATGACGGGAGCGTGCAGCGGAAAGTCAAACTTCGCTTCTAACCTGTTCACATTATCGAAAAACAAAAAAGCCCGGATTATGAAATCCAGGCTTTTTAAGAGCTAATTAATTAGCTTTCTAATTTAACAAGTCAAACTTGTTATTAGAACTTGTATGTAGCACCTACAGTGATACGACGGTCTGTAAGACCTTGGAAGCATAATAATGCGCCTTCATTTACACAAGACTGTGTAATGTCTGACTCAGTAAGGTTAACCGCTTCAACACCAACGTTTAACTGTTCGTTTACGTCATAGCTTACGCTTGCGTTAAGCTGGCCTCTATCATGAGTATAAACAGGGAAGCCAAGTGTAGAGTTACGTGATGCACCAGCAGCTGTATCGTCAGTACGGTACGCTTCACGCCATGTATAACGCATTCTAGCAGATAGACCATATTTTTCGTAGTAAGCTGTGATGTTATACGCGTTTTCAGAGAAGTCTAATAGACCTTGAACCGCAGTAACTTCAACAAATTTACTGTCATCATAAATACCGTTAATCGCATTGAAGATATCAGTACCACGACCTGCTGAAGTATTAACTTCAGAACCACCTGTGTACTCTTGAATGCTGTAGTTAGCCATGATACCAAAACCAGACGCCCAACCTAACTCAGATTCAAATTCAGACAAGTCATATTGAATCGCCATTTCGATACCTGTTTGTGTTGTCTTAGCAGAATCATTTTTGAATGTCTCGATATCAACACAAAGACCAGTTGTATTTGGATCTCCTAACACATCAGGCTGAACCGCAGGGTTCCACATACCGCCATCAGGACAAGATGGGTCAGTTTCGCGCCAGCCATTTGCATCAAGTGCAGCACTTTCGCCATTTGTAACAAATAGATTTGAAATTTCTTTTTGAAGTAACCGATGCTTACAGCGGCCGCTTCAGCAAAATACCATTCCGCAGAAATATCAAAAGTAGATACTTCTTCTGGAGCCAAGTTAGGGTTACCTATATTCAATGAACTATTTTCATTTGTACCAAAAGATACCGACGTATTGAGTCTTCCAAATGAAGGACGGTGAATATCTTTGCCCCAAGATGCACGTACGACAACGTCGTCAGTAACATCAGCAATAACATTGATTCGAGGCAATACAAAGCTGTAATCACCTTTAGTCACAACAGGCGTTACAACAGAGTCGATAACAGTATTACCTGTTGCTTCAATCTCAGTAGAAACATGACGCACACCAACGTTACCGCGGATCATTTCATATTCAAAATTCGCTTGAGCGTATAAAGCATGTGTTGCTTCTTCAATACTAAATGAAGCCGTTGTTGATGGCGTTAGATTTGAATAATCTTGGTTACCACCATGTGCCAACATTGCCGCTTCAATAATTGCTAATGTGCCATCTGGATCGCTAAATGCGCGGTCAGGGTCAACAATAAGGAAGTTACGATGCGCAAGTTCACGACCATCAGCGTCGCCAAAGTGACTTGGACCAGCAACAAGTAGCTCTTCAAACAATGTGCCGGCAGGACTATCTACTAATTTAGAGAATCCACCAATACGGTCAGAGATCCCAACAGATTCGTGTTTTGTATTGTTATAACGGTACCCAAAATCAACTGACGTAATAACATCTTCTAGGTAGTAACTAAAATCAGCTCGGAACGAGTCATCTGAGTTTTCAGTTGTGCTTCGGCTTAAATCAACTTGGTCTAAAACAACGTTTGCAGGATTTAATAAGTCAGCAACCGATGGAGCATAAGGTGAGTCAAAATCGATACCAAATGCTAATGAGCCGCCTGTTAAGTCATAAATAAATGGTACAGCATTGTCATTACTCGTGCTTGACGTTGGATTGCCATCCGCATCTAAGCCGTCTAATGGTGCATTTGGGTTTAAGAAGTTTAACTGTGTATTTAATTGTGGAGTAACTGTGCTTGAGCTTGTGCTTGAAATTTCAAAGCTTGCAAACAAGTCGTCACCTTGCCATTCACCACCAAATCTGAACAATTTAGTATCGGTAACACGTGCATTTGTATCACTGTTAAAACGTAAGTTTGGATCATCATCATCAACTGAAAGGTTAGGTTGGATTGTACCTTTAGTAGCGGCTTGAATGCTGCCTAATTGAACACCATCTAAAGAACCAAAGTTTACCGTTTCGAATTGAGTTGGTAAGTTATAGTTTAGTACCGCACTTACACCAGAACCTTGTACACGAGTACTGTCTTGACGAATTTCATAGTCAGTTAATACAGTATCAAAGAAAAATTTCATATTGTCGTTAGGTGCAAATTCAAAAGCAGTAGCAATATTAGTCGTTTCGTATTCGAAATTTTCTAATTCTTGGTTTAAAAACTGAATACCAAGGAAGTCAAATGACTGTGCTACCGGACGCTTGGTCGCTTGGTCTTCAAGAGAGCCACTGCGATAAACATCAGCATTTACGTTTTCAACAAGACTACCATCACGGTCGACGCGAGGACGGAACGACGTAGCTTCTTGTTTTGAGAAGCTACCGCTTACAACAAAACCAAATTTACCAGCATCTGTTTCCCAGTTGTCACCATACGCACCTGAAATACGTGGCATAATACCATCAGTTGTAAGGCTGCTGTCTTCACCTTGAACACGAATTGACCCTAGAGTTTCCGATAACGCGAGTGGGCGGATAGTTTTAAGGTTAACTGTACCACCTACAGAACCTTCTGTTGTTTTAGCTTCTGAAGATTTAATAATCTCAACGCCAGCAATAATGGCGGCTGAAAGATCTTCAAATTTCATTCCGCTACGGCCATCACCTGTGCCAACTGTGGCCGCACCGTTAATTTCTACGCGGTTACTATTACTACCACGGATTTGTACACCTGAACCAACACCCGCTGTACGTGTTATTTGAACACCTGTGATGTTTTCTAAAACCTCTGCAAGGTTTTGGTCTGGTAATTTACCGATGTCTTCAGCATCAATAACTTCGATTATGCTAGTAGCACTTCTTTTAGCTGCCAATGCACTTGCTAACGACCCACGAATACCCCTGACTTGAATAACTTCGACATCATCCTCTGAAACTTTTTCTGATCCAGCTTCTTCAGCAGCATAAGTTGGTGTTGCTACTAATAGTGCAGCTAACGATGACGCATATAATTTGCGGCTAAATGAATTCTGCGAGCGAAGTGCAGTAATTATTTTATTGAGTTTCATGTATGAATAACCCCTGTTGATTCATGTTGTTTAAGTGTGTGCCCTTTTGGTTTTACCAAAATACCACCCGATGCTTTACCAAACCTTTTTAAGTTTATTTTTATTTACCAGTTTTGGTTAACAACTTTATAATACATTACCGATTAGATTTCAAACAATAATAAAGGCAAATAACTAACATTTTTAACATTTTGGTATGACCAAGAGGCTGGCCAAAAATAAAACCCTTAAATAACAATAAAATAACATTATTGGTCAAAATTATTTATTTTTTAATAACTATTTAACCTGCCTTACTAGATCTCGTTTAAAACAAAAAACCCAAAAATTGGTTAACCAAGGTGTCAATCCAATCTATTAAACCCTAGTAAATTTAGTAATATTTAAGTGCTATTACGTAGTTTTTCAGTTCTAAATTAAAATGATTAGTAAACCATAGTCTAAATTACGCTTTTTGGCTGGCGGTTTGCTTAACCAAATTGAGTAGTACATATTTGAAGGCTCAAATTAAACAATTTCGATTTTGGAGTAGACAACCAATCTCCAATTTTTGCAATTAGACTTAGGTGGAAGGGTTACACTTCCTCAGCACTTGGTTGAAGATCCCAAATATCGCTTTGGCTCGACTCATATTACAAGTTAGGGAATGACGTTTACTGCAGGAAAAACTCGTCATCTCAAAATCGCGAAGCGATATTTGAGATCTCCTTCAATATGCAGAGGACGTTTTTGTTTTGGACTTATGAGCTAATTTAAAGTGAATTATGAACTTCCTCAGACCTGTGGGGTCAGAGTCGCTGATTCTATAACTTCCTCTGCACTCGGTTGGAGGTTCCAAATATCGCTAATGCTCTTTTGGAATGACGTTTTTAGTTCTGGACTTTTGAGCTGCCTGCAAGGTGAAACATGCTATTCCTCAGCACTTGGTTGAAGATCCCAAATATCGCTTTGGCTCGACTCATAATACAAGCTAGGGAATGACGTTTACTCCAAGAAAAACTCGTCATCTCAAAATCGCGAAGCGATATTTGAGATCTCCTTCAATATGCAGAGGACGCTTTTTGTTCTGGACTTATGAGCTAATTTAAAGTGAATTATGAACTTCCTCTGCACTCGGTTGGAGGTTCCAAATATCGCTAATGCTCTTTTGGAATGACGTTTTTAGTTCTGAAATTATCGAATTTTTAAGAAGAGTGGAGACCGCTGTTCTTCTATTAATCTAAAACACAAATTTCAGACACAAACCCTTTACGTTTTCCGTCCATGGGCTTCAAGGATAAGTATATCCATATACAAAAAACCGCATTTAAGCGGTTTATTTTAACTTCGTACAATTCTTAAAAAAGAATTGGCAGGGGCGGAGAGACTCGAACTCCCAACCATCGATGCTTTTATAGAGAGTGGAGACCGCTGTTCTTCTATTAATCTAAAACACAAATTTCAGACACAAAAAACCGCATTTAAGCGGTTTATTTTAACTTCGTACAATTCTTAAAAAAGAATTGGCAGGGGCGGAGAGACTCGAACTCCCAACCATCGGTTTTGGAGACCGCTGTTCTACCAATTGGAACTACGCCCCTGCATCGAAGTCGGGCCAATTATACTGTTAGAAGCAAATACGTAAAGAAACTTTTTCAACTTTTTGACAATTTGTGGTTCAAGTGCTGATTTATTAGTCAGAAAAAGCAACCAGAAATAATTTCACGCTTAACTACCCCTTTCGTTTATAATCAGACAAACGTTTTAACCCGATAAATGATCCATATGACCATAGTGCCAAGAACAGCTCCAAACTATATTTGCCCTATTTGTTTAACACCATTACAAAAATCTGAAAACAGCCTTACGTGCGACAATGCTCATAATTTTGACTTTGCAAAAGAAGGTTATGTTAATTTACTGCCTGTGCAGCTTAAAAAATCGCTTAATCCAGGTGATGATAAAAACATGGTACTTGCACGCAGAGAATTTCTTACATCGGGTCATTACCAATTTTTAAGAGACAAAATTATTACGCTACTCACACAGTTTTCACCGTCGACCATTATCGATCTTGGTTGTGGTGAAGGTTATTATACAAATGAAATAGAAACCGCATTATCTGCCGAGGCCGTCTACGGTGTTGATATTTCAAAATCGGCTGTGAAATATGCTGCAAAGCGCAATAACAAGGTTCACTATAGTGTGGCAACCATCTCACACCTTCCTTTTGGGGACAAAACCACAAATGCGATTGTTAATGTATTTGCACCATTGGTCGCAACCGAGTGTCGCCGTATATTGGCAGAAGATGGAAAGATAATTAGAGTAACTCCCGGCCCGAGACATTTATGGCAACTCAAACAGTTTGTTTATGAAACCCCACAGCTTCATGACGAGCCAGAACCGCTAGGCGATTTTATCCTTATAGACCAAATTACAGTAACCGAAACACGCACAGTCAACAAACGAGACATCGAACACTTGTTATTAATGACACCATTTGGTTGGAAAATTCAACCTGATAAGTTGCAACAGTTAAAACAAAATGAAGAACTTAATATTGAGTTTGAATTTTTGATCGATACCTATCAATAAAACGTATATATCGGTCTAACCCAAAATAGGAATTTTTATGAAAACTAAATTACAAAATGTACTTGGCATTATATTGCTTTTAACATTTTCATTGTCGTCTATGGCGGACGATATCAAGGTTGGTGCCCTAGCCCCTGATTTTAAATTAGTCGGCAGTGACGGTAAGACTTACACCTTATCGGAATTTAAAGGCAAACAAAATGTCATTATCGCCTTAGTTCCCTAAAGCTTTTACATCAGGCTGCACAATAGAGTGCAAATCTTTAGCTGACAACGGACATCTACTTAAAGAGTTTAATGTTAAGTATTTTATGGCAAGCACAGATGAAGTTGACGCGAATATGAAGTTTGCAAAAGAGTCGAGTGCCGACTTTCCACTGCTGAGTGACCCTAAAGGTGACGTAGCTGATGCTTATGGTGTGAGCTTTATGGGCTATGCTAAACGACATACATTTTATATCGACAAGGCTGGTAAAATTGTCATGATAGACAAGAATGTAAGACCAAGCTCTTCTGCAGAAGACATGGCTAAGTATATGAAAATGCTTAACTTTGAAAAATCAGCTTAAAAAAGTTGGCAATGTATGGGGATGTCGTACGTCATCCCCTATAATTTAAGCCTCATTAAAAATAATGCCAATGCATCACATTCGTCATATTACAGCGGATTGATGACCAACTCATATTCGTCCATTTGTACCCGCGACGGCCCTTTTGTACTATCCGTTAATAAAACTTTATCCGCGACGTAAACAGTCACTTTAGGATATAATTTTTGGCAACTCTCGACTTTGACACTCGACATATACTCACGTCGTTTCTTTATAAGGGCTTTTCGTTGACCATTGTATTTATCTAATTTTTGTCCTAAAACAATCATTTTTTTCTGACACTCAGCTTTGACTGCTGGATCCATAACACTGTCATGTTTATTTTCTAAAGCATCAAATCGCTCTTTTATCGTATCTAACCACAACGATATCTGCGCTTCTTTTTCGAGGAAAATGTCATAAGTGCGATTTAGACTTATATCGCAATGTACATTAGATTCAGTCCCTATAACACCCGCTGTTAAATGCTTACAAAGATTATAACGTCCACCAGAAATCTGCCCATTAGCAATATCTCCCTGACCGACAAACATCGCTTCGGCGTTAACATGGCAGTGTGAAACCTTAGCGACTAATCGTCACTAAACCTTTAGCGGTAATTTCACATTGGTTCGCAAAAGCCAAATGAATATTCGCACCTGAACTTAATTTACAATTATATTCATCTTCAACTTGTCGTCCCGACGCGCCTGACATTATAGTTAGATCACCACCGCATTTAATTGTTGAACACTCGACAAATCCACCAACGATAACATCACCTGTAGCAATGATCTTCATATCAGGTGCAACGTCGCCTTTTATTACGACACTGCCTTTAAATTTTACATTCCCCTGTTTAGGATCAAGCTGTTGATAAGAAATAACGTCATCTACTTCCATTACACGTCCGTTAAACCTAACCATTCCGGTCTTTCTTGCCACAAGAATACTGGCTTCTTTTGACGAGATTGCAGTGGAAGGACTAACCACAAGTTCTTGATCTTTTCCCGGTACAGGGAGCAATTCTTCACCAAGGACATTACGTCCAACTGTACCTTCGGTAAAAGGTATTTTTCGTAAAATTGCTTGGCCTTTACCTACCGTATTAATTTCTCCTAGATCTCGTAAATCTACACTTCCTTTTGCATTCTCTTTTGGACGTCGAACGGTTTCAGAGAAAATAGTTACAAGTGGCTTAAAGCGTGCATTTCTGCCGTCAACCGCGGGTTTACCAACAGCAACTTCAGAAATAACTACCTCCCTAGGCTCGGCTTCACGACACATTTTTAGTAATCGTTCGACTAAAGATGTTTTTAAACCAAATCGAATCCCTGCATCAACACAGGCTTGTTTCACCATTTCAAAGTTAATCGACTTCCCACCAATCGCATTGATTACTTCGGCTTCCGCAGACATTTCATCACGTGATACCGTTATTTGAATTTCGGCATTTGCAACTTTAGCTAAAGGGACTGTAATTGGAAGTGAGGTTTCGTTTTCCTCGAGCTGGCTTAACTCAAATTCACATTGCACCACAAAGTCTTCAACGACGGTGTCATCAATTGGTAATTTGCCATAAGATGATTGTCGAAGCGCATTAGCTACATCGTCGGCTGTAACCTTTCTCTCTCCGCCAGTTAACGTTACCGAAACCAGTAGATCATCATTTTTTGCTATAAAATCGATATGTTGCAAAACTACACCCTAAAAATGGAACTACATTAAGCTAGCAAAAACTAGGCCTGAATAAAACTGAAAATTTCTAATGTAACACTCTAATTTACATACCAAAATTTCCAGTTGCACTATGAAACACTACTGGGCTCTCCGTGCCATCTGCGGCAACACTTGCCACTCCAAAGAAATAATTATCAATAACAACATTTTTTAATACATAATTATTCACATTTCCAACAAAACGACTAAATTGCCATTGTGATGAATCTGTTAGTCGCCAATATATTTTATATCCAATCAATTGTGGGTTGGTATCAGCATTGACCCTTTCCCAGGAAAATGTAGTATCTGGTTCTACAGCGCCTTTAATCGTAACCTTGTTAGGGGTGTTGGGGCACTCGCCATTGATGCAAGAGAAACTGCATTTAATCCCGTTAATTTTGCTGCATAATCGAAATCCACTCCATCGATAGTATCACCATATGAAATGCCATTTTCAACACGGATATCTTGATGTTGTCTTTGGTAATTTTCGTTGGTTTCCATGATTCGAACAGCAGGAAAACCGACTTGATTAAATGGTCTGTGATGTCCACCGCGACCAAAACGGTCAAGACGATAAATCATCATCGTATCTAAATTAGGAATGTATAAATCAGCAATTCTATCGATATAACGGGCCAAATTTCGGCTAGCAGAATCAACTTCGCCACCCGAAAATCGACGACTCCTTGCTTCACTGTCTGTTTCTGTTGCACGCGTACCTTCGGAGAAAATACGTGCTGTCGTATTATTAATGACGCCATTTACACCTTGAATGTTACCTATCATGTCATTGTTAAGCACAGCCTCAATATGCCAACCATCTTCAACGGCTTTTTTAGCCATGATTTTTCCGCCAAATAACCCCTGCTCTTCACCAGACAGTGCAGCATAAATTATGCTGCCATGGAACTGATACTTAGATAATACTCTGGCTGCTTCAATAGTGCCTGCAACGCCCGATGCATTGTCATTTGCACCTATGGTGAGTCATCTGTGAAATTCATCACATCAGAGATACGTGAGTCAATATCACCGGACATAACGACATAACGATTAGGATCGCTCGTCCCTTTTTGAATCGCGATGACACTAACAACTTCTGTCGCATTTGGGATGCGCTTTTCGCCGGATATAACTTCTGACTGGTAATACACAGTTAAACAACCGCCACATTCCGCCGAAATCTTATCAAACTCAGATTTAATCCAACGACGAGCCGCGCCGATACCGCGAGTTTTCGATTTTGTTTCTGATAGCGTATGCCTTGTCCCAAAACTGACAAGTTTTTTGATATCGGATTCAATTCGACTCGCTGAAATTTGCCCGGGAATTTGGGCCAATATCTGGTTTGCATCAAACCCAGCTTGATTTGTTTGAGATATGTCAGAGGCAACTGTGCTATGACTTAACATTACAGATGCTATTGCACCAAATACAAAAGATATCTTTGAGACCATTTTGTGTCCTAAAATTCAAATACAGCGAATATTGATGAGTGAACACTATACGCTTAAATCAACTTTAAAAAATAAGCCTTTTCCCTAAATAGGCGAATAACGCGTAAACATCGTTGAACATCAGTTTAATTGCGACGAATATAGCGTCGATTCATCCCCCATACTATCGGCTCATCGCGGTCAAAACAATTGCATTGGTATTCATAAAACCGTCACTAGAAAACCCTCCGCAAACACCTTATGCTGACCTCAACTGACATTAATCTAAATTTTATTAAAGTGATAACCCAAATGAAAAAACGCATATTAGCGGCGAGTTCTGTATTATTTGTCGCTTTGATATTACCGCCTTGGCTCCTTGGTTTTTCAATATTTCATCTTGGTCATGCCATTGAAGTTGCCACAAGCTTAAGTGCTAAACTCGCTTGTTCAGCGCGCTATGTCTCCTTATTTGAGCCAAAACAAATCGTTTCTGATCTAAGCACCTATTCGCCAGTGACAGAACTTGTTGAGCTAAACTACGCAGATGATCCTAAAAAGTCACGGCGAGTTTATTTGGTCTGTCAAAAGTAACCGCTGAATATCGTGAAGGTGCAGGGTGTACTTTGCGAGTCGATAACGATACACCGTTGCCCCCCATCAAAATTCGATCAGCGCACAGTAATCAAGATGCGCCTTGGCCTGCCGGTGTAAACACACCAGATGTCTCCAGTAAAATCCAACTATTGGCGCAGACTATTTTACAGCAGGACAATTCGAGTGGTCTTAATACTAGAGCGCTGGTTGTTATTAAAGACGGTAAACTGATTGCCGAAAGTTATGGCCAAAGAGTGACAAGCTCTACTCCACTACTCGGCTGGTCAATGGCTAAAAGTGTCACTGCAATGCTTGTTGGCGCAATGAATAAAATGCACTTGATACAGCTAAATCAAAACGGACTTTTTACTCAATGGCAAGATGATGACAGAGCCAATATCCAATTAAACCAATTGTTAACGATGACCAGTGGCTTAGGTTTTGACGAAACCTATGCGCCCGGAAGCGACGCGACGCACATGTTATTTACCGCACAAAGTGCGTCTGATGTGGCTATGCAAAGCAAGGTTCAAGAAAATATTGGACAACACTTTTATTATTCCTCTGGCACCACAAACTTATTAATGCGGTTAATCCACCAAACTTTAGGAAACAGTCCTACATCAGATCAGTTATTCCTGTCGCAAAAAATATTGACCCCTGCTGGAATTCAAACTGCAGTATTTGAAACTGATTCGTCTGGTGTATTAGTAGGTAGCTCCTATTTGTACGCATCTGCCCGGGACTGGGCTAGGTTTGGTCTGATCATGCTGCAAAATGGCCGAATTAATAACAACCAAGTTCTTTCGTCGAAATGGGTCACCAAAGCCACTCAGCCCAACAGCAGTGAAAATGAAAAAGCTTATGGTTATCAATTTTGGCTTAATCGTGGCGATGCAACGCTACGTTGGCCCGAATTACCGGAAGACGCGTATGCAATGTTAGGAAATAGAAAACAATCGGTGATGGTCATTCCGTCAGAAAACGTCATATTCGTGAGACTCGGTTGGACTAGCGGCGAATACCCTATGGTTGATAATTATCGTAAACTACTTGATAAAATACAGACGATGGCAAATTAATTCAGCCTACCTCGTTTAACGGCGCATTAACTAATATTCAATCAGCCAATTTCGAAACACAAAAACGGGAACACAAGGTTCCCGTTTTTAAATTTCAAATAGTAAGTTGTCTGAGGTTTAAGGATTAAACCGAAAATGGGTAGGCAATGCCTTCATGACACTCGTAACCTTCAACCGTAAAGTCATCTAATGTTACCCAAGTTTCAATATCTTCTAGAGTTTTGATCTTAGGATTGATGATCAATTTAGGTGAAGCGAACGGCTCGCGTTTAAGTTGCACATCACGCATAAGCTCCAATTGGTCTTCATAAATATGCGCATTGACGATTTTATGATACGCCTGACCCGCCTTATTACCGGTGATTTGCGCTACCAATGCCAGTAAAACGTAAACTTGTATTTGATTAAAGTTTAGTCCCAATGGGACGTCACACGAACGTTGGTAACTGGTTAAATATAAGGTATCACCCAATAGAGAAAACGTATGAGTATGCATACACGGACGTAAACAACCCATATGGAATTCTCCTGGATTATAAAACGACAGGATCTCTCCTCTGTCATCTATGCCTTTGCTCAGATCATCAACAAGCTTGCGCAATTGGTCTACTGTCCCGCCGTCTGGTTTTGCCCAGCCGCGACCTTGTACACCATATACGCGGCCCATGTCATCTTCACCCTTACGGTGAGGATTGTTTAACCATGCTTCGTTGTCATTCGCATTCGCATTCCAAGTATTACAGCCAATAGACCTAAAATCAGCTGCGTTATCAAATCCTTTCAAATAGCCCAACAATTCTGCAATGGCAGCTTTCCAATAACTTTTTCGAGTTGTGATCAGAGGAAATTGATTAGCTGCAACATCATAATTTAGTTCGGCATTAATCACCGTCAAGCAACGTTTTCCAGTGCGTTCATTTTCAATCCACACGCCTTCGTCAACGATACGTTGGCAGAGTTCAAGATACTGTTTCATTATTTCTCCACTAATTTATGCGGTTGCTTGAGACGCTTTATTTGCCGCTTGTTTAAATGCAATTGCCATCACAACCACGCCGGCCAACACCATAGGTAACGACAACCATTGGCCCATGGACATACCTAACGTAAGTAGCCCTAAATGATCGTCAGGTTGACGGAAATATTCGACAATAAAGCGGAAGCTACCGTAGCCAATTAAGAATAAACCACCGACTGAACCAACAGCACGGGGCTTACGGCTGTACCAATAAACAATGGCAAACAATACAAACCCTTCTAAGAAAAACTCATAGAGTTGACTTGGGTGTCTTGGGTCTGGCCCAGCGCTAGTAAATACGATGCCCCATGGAACATCGGTGGTGCGGCCCCAAAGTTCGCCATTTAAGAAGTTACCTAATCGACCAGCACCTAACCCAAATGGAACCAAAGGTGCGACAAAATCACCCACTTGGAATAACGTAACTTTAGTGCGTTTGGCAAAAATTAATAAAACGGCAATTACACCTAATAATCCCCCGTGGAATGACATTCCACCTTGGTGCATCATAAAGAGATAAGTTGGGTCTTCTAAAAATCGTTCAAATTGATAAAACATAACGTAGCCCAAACGGCCACCGAGCACAGCGCCCATAAATCCGTAGAATAATAAATCGCTGACCTGTTGTTCGGTAAATGGTGCGCGGCCACGGCGCACTTCTTGAATGGCTAAAAAGTAAGCAAAGCCAAGGCCAATTAAATACATCAATCCATACCAGCGGATAGCCAACGGCCCTAATGATACGATGATAGGGTCAATTTGAGGGAAAATAATAGGGTCTGTCAAAATAACTTCTCTTTAAATAAATTGTTCAACTAATAACTTGACCGAAACGATCACCATAAAAACTGCAAACACTTTTTTCAGCTGGACTTGATCTAAGCTTTGCCCAACTTTAACACCAAAAGGTGCAGCGAAATACGAAAACAATGTAATACATAACGCACTTGGCCAATGAATAAAGCCAATAAACTGGTCTGACTCAGTCCAATGCCAACCTGCTATTAAGTAGCCAGACGAACCAAACAAGGCCACCACCATGCTGCATAATGCTGCGGTGCCGATACTCTTGCGAATGCCAACACCAATATAGGTGAGATAAGGCACTAAAATTGCGCCCCCACCTAATCCTGCTAACGACGCCAAAAATCCAGTCAAACTGCCACCGAAAATAAGTTGTAGCTTTGATGGTACAACACCTTCCAAGTTCAATTTTTTCCACTGCGAAACGTTTGCACAGATAAAATCATTAACATGATGGCAAATATTAAAGTTAACGTCTTACTGGCTAATAGCGCTGCGACATGGGAGGCAATAATTGAGGTTAACGCAGCGGCAACTACAACGGGTAACGCAAATCGAATGTCGACATTGCCTTTTTGAAGTGACTTTTACTAGAAGAAAATGCGGTAACAATTACGGTCGCAAGTGACGTTGCTATCGCTAAAATTGCAACATTGTCTTCGTTGACCATAGGTAAGATAGGCAACAAATAAATAAGCACAGGAACAAGAACGATGCCACCGCCAATACCGAGCAGCCCAGCCAAAAATCCAGCCAGCATTCCCATAAAAGGTAAATAAATTAAAACTTCCAACGACTGCCCTATTACCCACCAGCTCGTAATATGCCAGCTGCACCGATGTTCAAAATATAACGGTTCACTCGAAATTTCACTTGGTCTGGACGTGTACAATCTAACGCGTCCTCAACCAAATCTTTCAACTCTTCAGAGTTTGACTTTTTAAGAACCCATTTAACTTTAAGTAAGTTTTGTGTATTCATACTTAATTGAGTAAAACCCATTCCCGTTAATAACATGGCACCACCAGGATCACCTGCGAGTTCGCCACAGACACTACACGGAATACCTATTTCGTTTGTGACATCGGCAATGGTCTTAATCGCATTCAATACCGTTGGATGATACGCATCATATAAATGCGCAACTTTGTCGTTATTGCGGTCAACGGCCAATAGATATTGAGTTAAGTCGTTGGTTCCTATTGAACAAAAGTCCACTAATCCTTTTAGTTGCTTTAACTGGTACAAGATTGAAGGAACTTCAATCATCACGCCAACTTTAGGTCTAGGCACCTGCGCTGCATGATCGGCTTCTCGCAACTCTTCAGAAACTTCATTGTACGCTTGGTTAATTAATCGGTTTGATTCTTCTACTTCGCCAATATCAGAAATCATTGGCAACATAATATGCAAATTATTGGTAAAAACATTTGCCTTGATCATGGCTCTAATTTGCACTAAAAATATTTCAGGGTGATCGAGTGTCAATCGAATACCACGCCACCCCAAAAACGGATTGTCTTCAACTATTGGAAAATATGGCAACTGCTTGTCACCGCCAACATCGAGTGTTCGCATAACAACCGGTTTGCCTGAAAACTCACCTAACACATGTTGATAAAGTAATTGTTGTTCTTGCTCTGACGGGAAACGTTGGCGCATCATAAATGGGTATTCGGTACGATAGAGTCCAATACCTTCTATGTGTTCCTGCTCGGCGTATTCACCGTCAAATCCCATTCCCGAGTTAATAAATAACGAAACACGATGGCCGTCGGCTGTACGAGCAACTTCATCAGCTTCTAACTTTAATAACTTAGTAAATTCGAGATCTTCTGATTCTAAATCTCGATATTCAGCGGTGATTGCATCGTTTGGAGAAATAACGATTTGCCCGTTATAACCGTCAACAATGATATCTACGCCGTCTAATTGCAATAAAGGTATGTCACGCAAGCCCATTACCGCAGGAATGCCTAGTGCACGAGCCATAATCGCGGCGTGCGAGTTTTCCGCACCTTTGATTGACACTATGCCCTTAATTTTTTCTCTTGGCACTTCTGCCAACATCGACGCGGTGACTTCTTCAGCGATCAGTATCGCTGAATCAGGCACAGGAAGTGACTTACTTGATTCCGTCGTTAGATATTCAAGTAATCTGCGACCGAGATCTTTGACGTCTACAGCGCGTTCGCGAATATACGCATCTTCCATTTTCTCAAATTCAGATATGTATCGCTCAATCACTATTTTTAATGCGGATATTGCGCACCAACCATCTTTGATCTTACCAACAACTTCGTTGCCAAGACTGGCCGCGTCTAACATCTGTAAATAGATGTCAAAAATCGCTAACGCGTCGGCTGGTAAATGCGCAGACATGCGTTCAGACATATCAATAATGTCGGCACGAGTGGCTTCTACCGCTTCGTAAAATCGGCTTTTTCGCCTTCGAAATCTTCTGATTTTTTAAGTGATACATCGGCAAGGTTGATGTTAGTTTGAACTAAAAATGAATGTCCAATCCCTACTCCTGTCGCACCCGAAACCCCAGTCAGTACAAGACCAGAGGTATCCATTTCTAAGGACGTTAATTCAGATTTTAAACGTGCACTTACATTGGCAATATACGAAGCTAGCTGCGCTGAGAGCGTAACAAGAAAAGCTTCTTCGTCTTGGTCAAAAAACCGAACTTTGGATTGCTGAATCGTAATAACACCGAGTACAACACGTCGGTGAATAATAGGCACACCTAAAAATGCTGAAAATATCTCTTCCTGCACATCTGGATAGTTTTTGAATCGTGGATGACGCTGCGCATTATGCACTTTAATTGGCACTTCACGTTGAGCAACCCAACCGGTTAGTCCTTCGTCAAAACGCATGGTGGTTTTATCAATCGCTAAAGGATTAAGGCCATCTGTTGCTTTGAGTCGCAAAAGGCTTTGGTCGGCTTCAGCCAAATAGATAGAACAACACTCAGTACCGAGGCACGTTTTAATGTCGGCAACAAGCGACGCTAGAGCCACATCTAATGAGGGCTCTTGCGCAAAGGAGTGGGCAATTCGTCTGAGGTCACCTAACATAAAGTCTTTTTCAGCGCTGATTTTGCTGTTTATTCCTATTAAATTGTTTCTTGTGGCCCCTGCGTTTCTGCCGATTACTCGACGGCATATTACCAAACGAGTCACCTCGATTTGTATTAGGCCTGCCACTTGGCATCACGACGGGCGCAAATTCCTTCATTACGCGGCGATAAACGTCACGTTTAAATGAAACAACATTCCTTATTGGATACCAATAACTTACCCAACGCCAATCATCAAACTCTGGATGAGAGGTCTTTAATAAATCTACATCGGATTCTTTGCAACGAAGGCGCAGTAAAAACCATTTCTGCTTTTGTCCAATACAGACTGGAGCACTATCACGTCTAATCAACCTTTTAGGCAGTCTATAACGTAACCAGTTTTTGGTCACCGCCAAAATTTCAACGTCTTCTGGTTTTAACCCTACTTCTTCTTCCAACTCACGAAACATTGTCTGTTCTGCAGTTTCGCCTTCATCTATGCCACCTTGCGGATATTGCCAAGAATGCTGACCAAACCGCCTAGCCCAGAAAACCTGACCTTTGTGGTTGCAAATCACGATGCCAACATTGGGACGAAACCCTTCGGCATCAATCACAGTTTCACCTGCTTTAATTTTTCTATATGACCTGATTCTTCCATAAAGCGGAAAGTATCGCAAACCTTAATTAATACTGGCTTAATTAAGTGATAATTCAGATAATATTAATGAACATCAATTACCCATTTATGAAATGACGGCATTTAATGATAACGATACAAGCTCCTAAAACACTTGAACAATTAATGCACAGGATGGATCTCATTGCGGGACTTACCATTGCGGATATTGCTGAAGAGCTGCAAGTAAAAATGCCGGAAAACCTGCAAACCGAAAAAGGCTGGGTTGGTCAGTTGGTGGAAGCTTATTTAGGCGCAACCGCGGGGAATTTACCGGAACCGGATTTCCAGCATTTAGGGATTGAACTTAAAACCATTCCAATTTCTCGAACAGGCGCCCCGCTAGAAACCACTTACGTTTGCGTTGCACCGCTGTCACCTGCGTTAGGGGAACAATGGCGTACCTCGTTAGTTTACAAAAAACTGGCCCATGTATTGTGGGTGCCAATAATCGCCGAGCGCTCAATTCCATTAAAAGATCGTCAAATTGCCATGCCATTTTTGTGGCAAATGACACCAGAACAAGAACAAATATTAAAAACCGATTGGGGTGAGCTAACGGACCTCATTGTACTGGGTAAACATGATGAAATTACGGCAAAACTAGGTGAAGCTTTGCAACTAAGGCCAAAAGCAGCTGACAGTTCTGTTCGCAGTGCGGGGTCGACCGAGAAGGCAACCCAACGTATGCGCCGCCAAAAGGGTTTTATATTCGCACCAGTTTTACCAAGTCGTTATTGCGCCAACAATTTGATTTAGAGATTTGATATGCCACTAGAGTTAAGTGTAGAAAAACAGGTTTGGCAATGGCTTGATTCCATCGTAATCGACCTAAACCTTTGTCCTTTTGCTAAAAACCACGAACAAATAACCAAATTAAAGTGGCGGTATGTGGCGCCCGAAAAGACAAAGCAGTATTAAATCAGTTCCAGCAAGAATTGAGATTTTTAACCGACACCGACCCTAACCTAACGGATACAACGTTATTTGTTATCCCAGATCATTTATATGATTTTTATGACTATCTGGACTTTCTCGACAAAGCTCAGCAGTTGTTAGTATCTATGCACCTTGAAGGGGTATTGCAACTCGCGAGTTTCCATCCAGATTACGTTTTTGATGGGGTTGAGGAAGATAGCAGAGAGAATTACACGAATCGCGCGCCCTTTCCTATCATCCATATTTTACGAGAAGCGACGTTAACTCGGCTCGTGGAAAAATACCCCAACCCAGAACAGATCCCTAAAAACAATATTGATACTTTGAACCGACTTACAGAACCGCAATTTCAAAACCTATTTCAGGATAAAACCTGACCATCCTTTTTCGTCAGGTAAAAAAGAGTGTCCGCGGACACTCTTTTCAAACGACTAGTATTTTAGACGTTTAATATGAGCTGCATGAGCCTTTTTCAAAATGACCATTGCTTATCTCAGCAACGGTGCTTGTGACGTAAATATTGTAATAACCTAAGTTATCACCGGACCCTACCGCAATGGCGTACCCATAATAATTTACCGCACGGCCTGCCATTACATGGCTATAGTTACTCGAAGTATATTCTGTACACGAATAGTCACCGTTTGGCGTTGCATCACATACGTTGCCTAATCCGTCACTATCATTATCTGCTTGGTCACTATTGGCCATATTGGGGCAATTGTCTAAGCTATCTGCGATGCCATCGCTGTCAGAGTCTGTTGATCCACCATTAGGTGTTGCATCACATACATTGCCTAAGCCATCATTGTCGTTGTCAGCTTGATCACTATTTGCCATGTTTGGGCAGTTATCAAGATTGTCATCGATACCGTCATTATCACTATCTATAGGCCCTGTTTGCGCTGAGCATGCCTTAGTTTTGTCCCTTACAACTTGGTGCACCATCGGCGACCCAATTACACTGAGTTGAACCTGCTTGATATTCGCGCATCGTAAAATCGTTAGTGCCAAACTCTAGATAACAGGCCGAGTAACCATATCCCCAGGTTATATGACCTTCCGCGATGTGATAATTGTAATCCCCTGTTTTTCCAGCATCTATTGTAAAGCTTACCTGTACTGTAGACGATAAAGACGTGCTGTCGGTTGCGGTAACATTTGCAGTTTGCGTCCCACCGGATAACCCACATTGCTCGACATTAAATTGATTACTATTGACTGTGGCTACCTTAACGCCATTTGTAAAACTTGCTTCAACTGATGACAAGTTTTGGTTTTGATTCTAGTACCGAACCTGAAATGGTTGCACATTGACCACTTACCGCTACAGTGACGTCAGACATTTGTGGTGCTGTCGCTGGAGGCTCAGGTCCAACCCGAGTTGTAATCGAAACTGTGTCTCCTGTTTTTGCTAAATCGTCCGTGGCACGAACTTCAATTAAATATAAACCATCACTTAAGGTTGTAGAATCTGCAGAGAAATAACCGTTATTAGTTGCAGCTGTCGTGTTTATTGTCGCAACAGCAGTAGGTGTTGTAGTTGAAACATCGGTAATGACGATTTCAACATTGGTGACACTACTATCGTCATCTATAGCATTTCCTGAAATAGCTAAGACATTATTGTTGTCTACTGCATTTAATACTGTGATGACAGGCCCCGAATTACGATCCACACGTTGGTTATTGTCACTAAAATACTGCCCGAGATAAGATGCAAAGTTAATACTATTAGATGCAATATAGTCCCCTGAAGCACCAGCGCCACCAGACCAAGAATGATCTAAACCATCAAACCACACCATCGCAACTCGATTACCAGTCCATAAAGTTTCAGATGCAGTATGGCCTGTACCATCCGAAATAGTTGTACTGCCAGACAATTGTGAAACACCATAAACATTGGCGTAACCATTGGCATTTTGTTGGTTATAACAGGTGTCAACTGTAGTGTCTGCCGTGCCGTGACCGACCACTGCTATTTGAGTATCAAGATGTGCCGAGTAAGACCCTGCATAACTTTCACAACGTGATTTAAAGGTGGTTGGAGTCACCACTTCACAATTGTTTAACGCACCGTTAGAACTTGTGCCTAGGGTGGGTCCCGCGCTTGGTGCCACTCCCGCAAATACATCAGGTGCCACACAACCGGCTTGTTGGGTAAATGCACCACCGGAACTCAAACCAGCAAGGTATACCTGATTTGCATCTATATTTCGAGATGCGTCACCGCTCATTGCATTTGCTAGGTTAATCAAATTTTTATAATCACCTGAAGTTCGATTTTTAGTGCCTTGCCAATACGACCAACAACTGTAACCGGCTTTATTCATCGCATCGGGAACTGCGACCACCATGCCATGTTGTTCTGCCGCGTCTTCAAGTTGCGCAGTTAAGTAATTATTAATAGGTTGCACACATCCATGAAGTAGAATCAGTAGAGACTTGCCCACACCAATTGCAGAAGAAGAGTCAGGAGTATAAATATGGACATTGTTAAAACCACCAATATTGACATTTTGCTGCCAGCTTCCAGCATTAACTGAAGTAGCAAAAAAGAGGCTCACGAGGAGGAAAAACCATATATTTTATTTATTATTATCATTATTTCACCTTGTTGATTGTTTATAATTTAAACAATCAACAAGGTAGATGAGCGAGTTAACCGCGTATATGCTAATTTAGAGCTACTACCCTCTAACAACCGTTGACAATAAAAACCACCTAAAATACGACAAGTTTCGGGTTAATGTTGATTTAATACCAGCTTAATCGCGTCGAGTATGTCTATTCGATCAAACGGTTTAGCTACATGGGCATTAAACCCGATTTCATAGTATTGTTTCACTTCATGCGACAGCACATTTGCCGTTAGTGCGATGACCGGCAACCGTGCAAACTTTGGTTGTGTTCTTATTAACTTAATCGCCTCCATCCCATCCATGTTAGGCATTTGAATATCCATTAGGACAAGGTCAAACTCTTCATTTTCCAGAGAATCTAGACACTGAATTCCGTCTTCCACACACTTCACATTAACCCCTTCTGAGACTAATGTTTGCTCAGCAATAAGTTGGTTAATGGCATTGTCTTCCACCAGCAAAATATTTAGACCGAATAAATTTAATGGCAAACTTGCAACTTGTAACTTTTCTATTTTTTGTTCGGCGCGCTTTGACGAGATATATCCAAAAAGCGACTGCCTTTGCCAACTTCACTTTCTATCTCTACTTTACCATTCATTAAGAAACACAGGTTTTTAACAATGGACAGGCCTAATCCGGTGCCACCATAATTTCGTGTAATCGAACCATCAGCTTGATTAAAACTGGTAAATAACTTTTGTTGATCCTCCACTGATATACCAATCCCCGAATCTTCAACGGAGAAATGTAACTGTTCCTCTTGTTCTTGCCATTTTAGCTCAACCTCAACTAAACCAGAGGCGGTGAATTTAATCGCATTTGAACACAAGTTGATTAACACTTGTAAGATACGCGTTTGATCACCCTCTAAAAACACTTCTTCAGAAAAGTCACATTTGACAACAAAATCGATATTTTTATCAACGATGAGCGGTTCAATTAAATCCCGCAAAGTATTCACTAAACTAGCCGGAGAGAAAGGGATTGATTCAATAACAAGCTTATTGGCTTCAATTTTTGATATATCTAAAATGTCGTTAATGATCACAGACAAACTACTAACCGAACGCTTTGCTTTACTCAAATACTCTCTTTGTGTCTCAGTTAAATCCGATTTTAAAGTCAAATTTATCAAGCCATTAATGCCACTTAACGGGGTTCGAATTTCATATGACATGTTGGCCAAAAATTGGCTTTTCGCAATGTTTGCCGCTTCGGCTTCCGCCTTGGCTTTGGTTAATTCCAAATCCAATAATTTTCGCTCGGTAATATCATCGTAAGTACCTAATACCCCGATAACGTCACCCTGTGCAGAAATTAACGGCACTTTATTGGTCATAACATAGATGTTTTCGCCGGAGGGCGTTGTTTGTTTTTCTTCAAAATTCAACTTAGCTGTTTTTGTATCCATGACTAACTGGTCATCTGCCCGATACGCCTCAGCGTTTGCTATCCATGGACAATCAAAATCTGACTTACCGATCACTTCCGATGCGTCTATTTCACCGGCATCAAGGGAAAAGAGCTTGTTGGCCCCTCGATACACCAAATTAGTGTCCTTCCAAAAAACACGATACGGCATAGCGTCCACTGCCGCTAACAACAAATCATTGGCTCGTTGTGCTTCTTTTTGACTGTCCTCAGACATTGCACTTAATCGAATATTTGCTTCCATCAAAACAGTAAACATTTTTTTATCGTAAACAGCAATAAGCTAACTAGAATAGTAAAAACCATTATTTGGTTAACCCAAGCTGAAACGCTTAAATTGAATGAATCAGCAGAATTGACAAACTCCAGCGTTCCTAAATGAGCCGACAACGCAAAATAGCCAAGCGTACATAGGCTAACCGCTAAAAAACAAGCGCCATGGCATGACTTAAAATTAATCCTGTGGTGAGGACGCCACTTAACAGTAATAACGTGCCAGCGGCGGTTAAGCCAAATACAAACAGGGAGGAAATTCCAATTATCAACGTTGAAAAGATCAAAACTGCGCTTTTTATAATATGCGGTATTCGATTTCTAAAAAGATAAGTCGCAATAAGCAAAACAAGAAGTGCAATTCGAATAAAGTGCACTGGGTCGTAAAATTCTGTGGCGCGCCACATTAATGCCGCAATTTGAAAAACAGAAAATAACGCGACGACGGCAAGAATAGTATCTACGATTTCGGTCCGAACATTTGCAACTGAAGTAGGTTCCAGCAATTTCATAAAACGAATTGTTATCCAAATATATTTGATAATAACAACTTAGCAACATTACTTTGGATTTACCAATCACAAAGACAAATTACAAACAACAACAGACACGTAGATTAGAATAATGAGGGATAAACAGTGGTGATAAGTCGTCGAGTAAGTACGTTAGGTTACATTACTCGACGTTGTATACTATTGACCTACAGGCAACAAAGCAATGGTTACACCTCTACCATTGCTTTGTTGCCTTTGCTTTCTAGCCAAATTTTACGATCACCTGAACGTTTTTTGGCCAACAGCATATCAAGTAGTTCCATCGTTGGTGTAATTTCATCAATGGTTAATTGTACCAACCGACGCGTATTTGGATCCATCGTCGTTTCACGCAATTGCAGCGGGTTCATTTCACCAAGACCCTTGAAGCGTTGGACATTTATTTTGCCCTTTTTCTTTTCTGCAGCAATGCGGTCTAAAACCCCGTCTTTTTCACCTTCGTCTAATGCGTAATACACGTCTTTACCAACGTCAATACGATATAACGGAGGCATCGCAACATATACATGACCTTGTTCCACTAAGGGCCTGAAATGTTGGGTGAACAAAGCACACAATAATGTGGCTATATGCAAACCATCACTGTCGGCGTCCGCTAGGATACAAATTTTGCCATAACGCAATTGTGTCAGATCAGTTGAATCCGGATCCATTCCTATCGCCACCGATATATCGTGAACCTCTTGTGATGCCAAAACCTGACCGGCATCCACTTCCCAAGTATTTAAGATCTTACCTCGAAGCGGCATAATCGCTTGTATTTCTCGATCTCGAGCTTGTTTCGCCGAACCACCAGCTGAATCACCTTCGACGAGAAATAGTTCTGTGCGGCCAATTTCTTGGCTCGAACAATCTGTTAGCTTACCTTAGTAATGCGGGCCCCTGAGTGACCTTTTACGAACAACTTTTTTAGCGGCTTTTAGGCGTTTTTGTGCATTAGAAATACATAATTCAGCCAGTTGTTCCGCAATATCAGTATTGGTATTTAGCCATAAACTAAAGGAATCTTTTACTACGCCTGAGACAAATGTGGCACATTGGCGCGATGATAATCGCTCTTTTGTTTGCCCAGCAAATTGTGGGTCCTGCATTTTCACTGACAAGATGTAGCTGCATCGTTCCCAAATATCTTCTGGGGTGAGTTTAATACCACGTGGCAGCAAGTTTCGAAACTCGCAAAATTCACGCATCGCCTCTAACAATCCCTGCCGTAATCCATTTACGTGCGTTCCGCCCCAGGCCGTTGGAATTAAGTTTACGTAACTTTCGCCAACCGCTTCACCGCCTTCCGGCAACCAGGTAATAGCCCAATCAGCAGCTTCCAAATTACCAGAATAACTACCTGTAAATGGGTCTTCTGGCAAATTAATGTATTCTTTCACTGAGTCTATTAGATAATCTTTAAGACCATCTTCGTAATACCACTCATATGTTTCTTTTGTTTGTTTGTTATCAAACTTAATTCGCAATCCAGGACACAATACCGCTTTTGCGCGCATATTATGGACCAGTTTAGAAATGGAGAACTTAGCAGAGTCAAAATAAGTCGCGTCTGGCCAGAATCGAACATTGGTTCCGGTATTTCGACGACCAACAGTGCCTATTACGGAAAGATCTTCTACTTTATCGCCATTTTCAAACGCGATGCCATAATGCTGGCCGTCACGTTTAACTTTGACTTCCATTCGGGTTGTTAACGCATTAACTACCGAAACACCAACGCCGTGTAAACCACCAGAAAACTCATAGCTGGCATTACTAAACTTACCACCGGCATGTAATTTGGTTAAGATCAGCTCTACCCCTGGGATCCCTTCTTCTGGATGGATATCCACAGGCATTCCACGTCCATCATCTTGGACCTCTAATGAATTGTCTTCATGTAATATGACAAAAATTGACTGCGCATGGCCCGCTAACGCTTCATCGACACTATTGTCGATTACTTCCTGCGCTAGATGGTTTGGCCGAGTTGTATCGGTATACATTCCCGGTCTGCGACGTACGGGTTCGAGTCCATTTAGGACTTCAATAGCTTCTGCGTTATAGGATTGGTCTGTCATAGGGTGTCGGATTTAGCGTTTTTGTTTTTATTAATATAGAGACAAGATTAACGAGGAACGTAGCAAACATAAAGCACTATTTAGGAATAAATTTAGTGTGGGACCAAATCTATTTTTATTTTTACGGAATATAATTTGTAGCTCATGTTGGAAATCAAAGCGAGTTATAACTCATAAATAAAGTAACGCTTATTCGCGCCTGACGTCAGTGTTCAAAGGCTGTTCAGCTATTGAACAAATTACCAATAAGCCAAACGGTCACGCGACTTAATCCTATCTTTGATACTGAGCTAACGTGTCGGCTTGCTCTTTAGAAAAAATTCAACGATATCATTTGGATATCGTTCAAACCCCTCAAATGCGTGACTGCCGTTTTTTTCACAGGTGATAAGACAGTCTTGGTAGTGCTTGATTGCCTTAGTCATAATCTAAAACTTCATCACCTTCTTGCTGCAACAACCAAACTAACTTTCCGTCACGAACCGTTGGTTGATAAACATCACGTAAATGTGCCATATGCTCATCACCCAAAGTATAACGTTCATTTGTTAATGGGTGGACTTGGACCCCTTTATAACTTTCTAATAGTTCAAATGGCTTAACAGCTGGATTAATTACGACCGCAGGCAAATGAAACTCATTGTGTAAATAGGTGGCTAAATACCCGCCCATCGAACTCCCAACTACACCAATTAATTGATCGCTAAATTGCTGGGCAACTTCAGTTACCTGTCGAATAGCGTCTTGTGGCAAAGCCGCCAATTGCGGCGCGATAACAGAAATTTGAGGATGATTTAACTCAATTTGCTTTTTAAACTCCAGCGCTTTGGCAGAATATGGTGATGAATGAAAACCATGTAAATAGAGAATTGAATCCATGCTTATTAACCTAATTTACCTTTTAAAGACTTGGGGATTTATAATGAGACAGGCGCTTGAACTAAAGGGTCTACGCCACTCGCTTGATGATTAACAACTAAGTTTAACCAGTCTTTCAATAACAAATTAACTTGAACCTTTTCATCTTTATGATGCAACTTTGGGTTTGGATAAGGATTGTTTGCTTTTATCCAGTTTTGCTTTTGAAAACCAGTAACCTCAACCATTTGTGCGTCATGGTAAACACGAAAATCGATATTTGTTTTCATGTTTACAGGTAACTGACTATCCACTTGCAAAAGAGTAAAAGACTCAGTGTAACGGCTAATATCAGTGACCGTTAACTCAAAGGTCAAATTTTTTGATATGGATAACACCCAAGTTTGGTTCAAGTTATATTCCATAGGTAAAAGACGCAGCAATAAGCCATAGTTGCGGGTGCAAGTATGTTGCAGTTTTTTAAGGTTAGGGACATATTTTTGGCCAAACCCGCGGCGCACAGCTGTCATTTTTATATTATTTAAACCTTGTATCTATTTTACTTTTATTTAATGCCAACCATTGAATACAAATTACAGTCGATGCATTATCGATAACACCTTGATTAAACAAATCCAACGCATCATCAAAATCCATTACATGTACCTTGATGTCTTCTTGTTCTTCAGCAAGACCATAGATGCCACCCACTTCTGTCGTATCGACAATGCCTAAAAATAGGTGAATTCGTTCCGTTGTGCCACCTGGACTGGATAAGTAGTTTAACATTGGGATCAGCTCTTCGACAATCAACCCAGCCTCTTCTTCGGCCTCCCTAAGTGCAACTTGTTCTTTTGTTTCATCTTTATCTATCATGCCGGCAACGACTTCCAATAACCAAGGCGACTTTTTGTCATTAATCGCGCCGATGCGGATCTGTTCGATAAAGACCAATTGATTGGTTTTTGGATCATAGGGTAAGACGGCAACTGCGTCACCACGTTCTAAAATTTCGCGATAAACAACTGCACTCTCACCACCGGCAAATAGGCTATGCTGGAAAGAATATTGTTCTAGTTTAAAAAACCTTGGTAGATGGTTTCTTTTTAAGGTTTTTTACGTCAGAATGGTTGAATTGTGAAGTAAATGGCTTCATTGACATATAAATTGTCCGTTTTAGAGTAAAAATTATTTACTTATATTAGAGACTTCTAATACAACTTGATTATAATAAAGAGAGAAAAGCACATATTCTGTTACATTTAGCATTGTTTTATTACGACTAAAACGTTACTTATATCAATTAGAAACGTTACAATGCTGACAATTAACCCAATATATGTATTTGGAAATTCGCTTTCAACTAAGGAAACACGATGAGAAAATCATTTTTAACCGCATCTTTAGCGATATTGTTTACAGCTGCAAGTTTGCCAACATCTGCTACAAGTCTTTTAGACGCATACAAAGATGCAATGCGAAATGATCCTGCCACTTTAAAGGCAAAGGCACAATACGATATCGCAAGAGAATCTGAAAAAACCGCTTTTTCTGGTTTACTACCAAGTGTCAACCTGACGGGTTCTTATACATTGTCAAATTCTGAATCAATCGATTCAACTACGTTTGCTGTCAATGACAACGAATATACAGATTTACAATACGGTATTTCTTTGTCCCAAGCCATTTTCAGAATGGATACCTGTAGTATTCACTTGATGCTGCTGAAAAGCGTGCATTACAAGCGCAGGCGGGTTATGACTTGGCGAAACAAGCGCTAATTTCTCGCGTTACTAAAGCCTATTTCGATATATTAAAAGCCAAAGATAATTTGGAATTTGTACAGGCTGAAAAGAAAGCCATTGAACGTCAACTTGAACAAACCAAACAACGATTTAACGTTGGTTTAACTGCAATTACTGATGTACATGAAGCGCAGGCCAAATATGATAACTCAGTCGCTTCTGAAATCCGCGCAAGCAACAGCGTTGAAATTGCAAAAGAAGCCATCCGAGAAATTACCGGTAAATATTATGCCAAATTTGACGGCTTAAATACTGAACGATTCTCTGCAACATTGCCAAAACCATTAAAAGTACAGCAGTGGGTCACTAAATCTGAAAATAATAATTTAGAACTTAAAGCAAAAGAATTAGTTTTAGAAGCGACAAAGTTTGATATTAAACGAGCTCGTGCTGGTCACTACCCAACCTTGACGTTAAATGCGTCAATAAGCTCACAAGATACTGACTTAAGTACATTTGATACTGAAGCGCTAAATAGCAACTCAATCGGATTAACGCTTAACGTGCCATTATATTCTGGTGGCGCAACCTCCAGTGCAGTTCGTCAAGCTCAAGCAAATTATGTGTATGCCAGCGAAGACCGTGAAGAAACGCACCGTGCTGTGGTTCGCTTAGTTCGTACATCTTATGCAGACGTTACGGCACTAGTTTCAACGATCAAAGCATTAGAGCAATCAGTCATATCGGCAGAGAGCGCATTAAAAGCGACTCAAGCAGGTTTTGAAGTGGGTACACGTACAATCGTTGATGTATTAGACAGCACACAAAATTTATACCGTGCAAAAAGCCAGCTATCTTCAACTCGTTATGACTATATTTTGGCCATGATGAACCTTAAGCAAGCCTCAGGTTTGTTAACAGCAGAAGATGTTAACGCTGTTAATTCAGGGTTAAGCGCGAGCTAACCACAAACTAATTTATTAAAAGGAGCGTATCGCTCCTTTTTTATGTCAAATTAAAGGTTATCAATACCTCACGGTTGGGGTAAAATTCCCACAACGTTTTCAATTGGTAATTGTTTTGAGTACAACTTCTGTATCTAAAAAGTTTCAAGCGCCAAAGTTTTCTTTGTCATTGCTTGCGCCTAAATTTTGGCTCACGTGGATTGGCATTTCATTTCTCTACTTGTTGAGTTGGTTGCCTTTGACAATTCAATTTCGTTTAGGGAGTGGAATTGGTTCTTTACTTCATAAATTAATGAAACGTCGTCGCGACATAGCGCTAACAAATCTGCAACTTTGTTTTCCTAATATGCCTGAGGACGAGCGTAAGAAATTGGTATTAACTAATTTTAAAAATGCAGGTATCGCTTTATTTGAAAGCGGGATGTCCTTATGGTGGCCAAAATGGCGAGTGCAATCAATTGTCCACGTCAAAGGGCAACAACATATTGATTCTGCGTTGGCTCAAGGAAAAGGCATTTTTTATTGTTTTTCCATGTTTTACCCCTCGAAATGATGGCGCGCGTATTGGGCGAAAAAGGCTATCCATGTGTTGGTTTTTATCGACCACACAATAATAAAGTGCTCGAATGGGTTCAATATCGCGGACGCTGTGTTTCAAATAAGTATATGGTGGGTAAATGGGATGTTAAAGGGTTGCTAAAAGCGTTATCAAAAGGTGAAGTCACCGTGTATTTGCCCGATCACGATTATGGTAAAAACGCAGTGTATTTGTGCCGTTTTTTGATGTTGCACAAGCGGCGACAACGACCGGCACAGAGATATTTGCCTCACATAAAAATGCCACGACGATACCGACAAAATTGAAAAGATTACCCGGCACTCAAGGGTACGAAATCGAATTTTTACCGCCACTTGAAAATTATCCATATGGACAATGCTGAAGCCAATGCGACATTAGTCAATCAGTGGGTTGAAGAAGCCGTTGCAGATAACATGGAACAGTATATGTGGGTTCACCGCCGATTTAAAACCAGACCTAACGAAGCAGATCCTTCGTTGTATAAATAAAAATAGAAAAACAATGACGAATAAACCAGTTAAAAAACACTCGGGATTGATGGGAAAAATATTGTTCCCAAGTATTTTATTGTTACTTATTGTTGGATTTATTTACTGGGGTACAGACGCCAGTAATCAAACAAGTGAAAACCCTGTGGCAAAAGGTGTCGCAAAGTTTTATGCCGAAGTCCGCAAAGCAATAAAACCCGGTGGCAGTCGATTAGACGACTTTACAATCGAATTACCTAAATCGCCACGAAACGCGACAGAATTGTTGGAACTGCGACGTGACGAAGTATCCTCATAGCTCGCCAGTCTGGGAAGGCGAAAATAAAAAACGTAGTTTTAAAGAAAACGAAACGATAAAAACCGTCCTAGAGCGATTTGCTCAAGAAGAAGGCGTCGCGGTAATTTGGGATTTAAAATACGATTACATTATTAAGCAGCACTTTACTGAGTCAGGTAACCTGAAGTCATTGGTGGACACCATAAGTAAAGTTGTTGCTGGTGACTACGGTGGTCATGTTGATTCAGTCTACTGTCCAAAAGAACGCACGATTGTTCTGACGACAAACAAAACCGAATACATGTCGAGTTCTTGTGTCTTAACCTTATCTTCTGCTCAGTTGCGCAGAGATCAGGAAATGGAAAAAAGTATAGGCAAGAGCGCCGTGAATTAGGAAATTAAATTAAGGAATATCAATGTTTAAACGTGCAATTTTATTATCTTCTCTGGTATTAAACGTGGCCTGCTCAGGCAGTGATGATAAAAATAGCGAACTTGAAGGGACAGTCTCTGTAGCAGGTGTCGTTGAAGGTTTAACGGGTGAGATCAGTATCTATGTCAATGGTAACTTAGAAACCATAACGAACAATGGTGCATTTACATCCCCAACTCGAATTGAAGAAAATGCGACTTATTCCGTCACCGTTAATACCAGCAGTGACAATTTAGACTGCCTAGTTACTAACGGAAGCGGCACAGCTATCGGCAATATCAATAATGTTACTATCGTGTGTAATGGCCTTGCAGAGAATTTTAAAGCCTACAACCTTAATGCCCTAGCCTTCCAAGAAGAAGCGCCTTCAGTGCTAACCTTTGCATTTCACCTAATCGACCGTTTTACTGGTACTGCAGTTGACTCAATAGACAAGTCAAATATTACCGATTACTTAAACGTCCTTGAGAACGGTTCAGTTATTTCTCCACGAGAATCATTTTTAGAAGTGGATAAACTCAGTAATTATAATGCCGAATACCAAACTGTATTTGTAATCGATGTCAGCTCTTCATTGTTTAACGATGAATTAACGTCGATAAAAAATGCCATTAAAAATGTCATTGCCGATCCGGTTACACAAGAATCAAAGTTATTGCCAAACCAGTCAATTACTATCTTGTCATTTGACAGTGAAGTTGACGTAGTTATAGAAAACAGTCAGGACCCAGAAGCTATTATCGAACAGCTCGATGCAGTGCAAATTGGTGGCAACTCAACCAATCTATACGGCGCAATTAAGCAAGGTGCAGAAGTATGGCAAAATGAGATATCCCTTGAATTACTGAGCTACGGGAGCTTAATTTTGTTTACCGATGGTGTCCATAACTCAGATAGTTCGTCAACCAGCGCAGCTTTAAATGCGGCAAAAGGTAAAGACTTATATTTTATTGCTATCGGTGATGAAGCAGATACAGCAACTCTTAGTGAATTTACTGCAACGGATAACATCTATCAATTAGAAAACTTTGACGAACTCGATGGGTTATTACAATCAACCTTTGCCAAAATCAAAACATACGAAGATGGACTCTATGTTATGTCATATGCCACGCCTAAACGCAGTGGTTCACACACTCTAACCGTTGAGGCCATCGATGACTATCCATGTACTATGTCAGTTACGCCAAGTGAAGAAGCACAACTTGATAATAGTGGCTCTTTAGATAACTGTAACGATTCGTTTAGTGACGACTTTGATGCCACTGGGTTCACCGACATTGAAGCAGTATTAACATTGAACGGCGCACGCACAACATTAGTACCAGAAATGCTATGGCAAGCTAAATTACGTTGGTCGAGAGAAACGCCTGTTTTCAGTTGGCAAATAAAAGCGTGTAGAGGCGGACTTGAACATCAACTTTCTGACGATAACGCAGCCATTACATTCACTCGAACTGACCCTGACTTTGCAATAGGTTATGTGTCACTAACTGAGGAAATTACTGGTGCTACAACAGATAGTTATCTCATTATGGCCAGTAAACAATCGACCATAAATAATAAATTCTTATTTTCTAAAGATACCTTAGAAGAAATCTGCGGTAACTAGCGGCAACGACATTGTAATTGGACGGTCAACCTGACAAGGTTGGCCGTCCCAATAAGAAAATTCAATACTGCTATTTTTTAATTCTATACATGACAAAGATTGAGTATTCGCCTCATCTCGATGCATACAAATCGAATACGTATTGCCCACTCCCGCTTTTATCACATCACCATTAATCGCTTCACATTTATGTTTTTGACTATTCGGCAAATTCAGTTTCGCTACATCTGTTAAATCAGGTTTATGCCCCTTAAATAGTTGCACTAACTCCTCAACACAGCTTGCTTTAGTACGTTGCAGTAGACTGTGGCGAAGTTTAACAATGTTTTTAACATCAGGGTGAGCCGAGGAAAACAAAGCGCTTGGCAGTGTTGTAGGCAGGATTTGAGACACCAAGCCATTGTAGTGCCAAAACATTTGCTGCTGGGCTGCAATAACACCGAGTTGAAATGGTTGGCTTTGGGATAACGGCCAGCAAGCGACTTTTTGTTTTATCGTTTGCCAGTCTCGACAACTCGCTAATGAACGAATTAACTGGCCCCGTGATATTAAGGTTTGCGGTGGCTTTACTTGCCCTTGATAGTCATTCAGTAAGACAAAAACAAAACCAAATTCGTTTGCTGCAATCCAACTTCCATCACCATCGGGATCTTTTGGCATTATAAAACGTACACCGTTTTCAGTGTAATATTTAGGATGTTGTGCCTTGCTTCGTGTTGTTGATTCATCACGATTAAACACCACAGTTAATGTATCACCAAACTGTTGCCAGCTAAAACTGCACATTCTTTTCAAATTTTTGAGTGGAAGCCGCTTTACCAAAATAACAAGGTAAAACAATGTTGTTATGTATTGCGAGTAAACGAATTATTGCCATATGGTGAGTTGTATGCGAATGCAGAAAACATAATTCTCGATCATAGGCACTGTCAACGGTAGATGAGGGACCTTCGACATTTGTGCTAATCACAACTTTAACCGAGTCACTTTTTGATAAGTCAGATAACTCGGAACACAGTGCATTTAAAATATCGCCCGCATAAGTTGCGTTAATTTCAATATTCGCGTCTCGTTCTCGTTGGTCATAATTGACAACACCACCGTCGACTAACACACTTAAATAATGATCGATAATGTGCCTAACGTGGGCACCAATACTGCCACTTTGCAGCTGCTCGTTAGGTAAACTATATATTTGACTGGCCTGTTCTTGAACGAACTGGGCCAATTGGTTTAGTAATAAAATATTATCGTCGACAAGTTTTTTTGTCTGATTTTCCTGCTCAGGCATAAAATACAACTTCCATAAGTTTCCCGTCACTACTGACATCACTTTAAAAATAGAACGGGAAATCGATAAATTAATTTCAAACTTTTAAAAGCAAAGTATGACAGTAAATCGGGTCGGAAAGCCAAATCTCGGCAACGTCTTATTTAGTAATGTGTCATCGATAAGCGCAACAAGATTAATTGACAGAGTGTTTCATCATACGTTCTTTTTGACGATTCCAGTCGCGATCTTTAATGTCAGTCCGTTTATCATGGCTTAATTTACCTTTAGCCAAATGAAATTCAATTTTGACCCAATTCAATTTCCAATACATCGCGGTGGCAACCAAAGTGTAACCTGAGCGTTCTACAGCACCGACAAGTTCGTTAATCTCTCTGCGTTTCAATAACAACTTACGAGAACGATTCGGTTCGCAAACAACATGTGAGGAGGCCTGATTCAACGGTTGAATTTGTGAATTTAATAAAAACACTTCGCCATTTTTTAAAAATACGTAGGAGTCAGAAATATTCACTTTTCCGTCACGAATACTTTTCACTTCCCAACCATGAAGTTCAACACCTGCTTCAAACTTTTTGTCGAGGTGATATTCATGACGTGCCTTTTTATTCAAGGCAATCGTATTTGAAGAAGATTTTGATTTTTTGTTGGACATATTCTTATCTTAGTATTAATGAACCTCGGATTATAACCATTTATCCGCCATTTTCTATCCAAGTTTGTTAGAATACTGAAATTCTCTTAATTATCATCTCAACCAGTTGTTATGGCTCAAATTTCACGCAGTGCGCTCGTTATGTTTAACGGCCAACAAATGTTCGACTTAGTGAACGACATTAATGCATACCCGCAATTTATTCCAAATTGTGCAAAGGCATCGAGTAAATACATTAATGATAACGAAATTGAAGGCTCTTTGTTGATTAAAAAAGCCGGGATCGAAAAGTGGTTTACCACGCACAATAAACTACACCCTGGTAAATCCATCGAACTTTCTTTAGTTAATGGTCCATTTAAGTTCCTAACGGGGCAATGGGTGTTTACAGAACTCGATAGCAATGCGTGTAAAGTCGAATTACAATTAGAGTTTGAATTTTCTTCTAAAATGATTGAATTGGCATTTGGCAAAATATTTAACCAAGTTGCGGTTAATATGGTCAATGCTTTTTCGCAACGGGCTAAAGTTGTTTATGGATAACAAAATTACTATCGAAATTGCGTACGCAACACCGGAACAGCAAACCTTATTGGAGCTTGACGTCCCTGCTAATTTTGACGTCGAACACGCGATTAAATTCAGCGGTATCCTTGCCAAACATTCAGAAATTGATTTGGCTAATAACAAGGTCGGGATCTGGTCGCGAACTTGTAAGTTAAGCCAAGGATTAGTGGCTGGCGATAGAATTGAAATTTATCGCCCTCTAATTGCCGACCCAAAGGAAGTTAGGAAGCGCCGTGCGGAAAAGGCAATTGAAGAAGGCCGAGCTGACAAAGTTACCGGCGGCAGAGTCAATCCAAGGAAAAAACAAGCCGAATAAAAAAGGTGGCTAAGGCCACCTTTTTTGTGTGTATTTTTACCAATTTTGGTCATTGATAGCCAATAGAATTAAGACTCTAGCGGGGTTTCAAATTGTTCTGGTCTTTTGTAATCACCTTCAATTTCAAACAACTTACCGTCTTTGAAGATAATAATAAGCTCACGACGTATCGTTATATCTGTTTTACCCGACTTATTGGTGTGGATATAGTGCCACTTGTCTGACGAAAAAGGGTTTTCCAGAACCGGAGTTCCAAGTACATACTTAACTTGCTCTTGCGTCATTTCTACTCGTAATTTATTAACATCATCTTGGTTAAGAAAGTTACCTTGTGTAATGTCATATTTGTAGACCCACGTACTGCAGGCTGAAAGAGCTAGTGATATAAAGATTGCGAGAAAAATTTTCATGAAAATACTGCTGTATGAGTTGTAAACAATTGTCTAGTTTGACATCGTTAATGGAAAAAGTTCCGTAATATTAGCAGAATCAAAATTTAATCTGTACCACAATATTCATAAATCGCACGATTGTACTTGGCCAAGTTATAATTAGGTTACATTAAACAACTTTGCCATCGGGCTAGCGTACTTCTCATGCAAACTTTCCAGGTTTTGAAACTCAAAATTAATACCAATTTGTTGATTATAATTTAAGATTTGTTGCGCGGTTAATACTTGGCTTTCAACCATCAAATTTTTAATTGCCTGAGTTCGTCCTGCGAGAAAAGTTTTGGTTTTTAAATCCGGACATTCTTTTCCATTAATCAAGTTGCTTTGAATAGGAGCTGGAACGTTAATACAGTCAAAAACATGTGGCTTTACAAATTCATCGAACTTTAAAAAACTCAACAAAATATCACCGTTTATTTGATACGCGTCGACTTGTTTTCGCTCGGCAAAATTTTCGATTGGAATTAAATTAAGGCGCTCCTGTTTTAAACTTTGCACGGTGCGATCAAATAATCGCAACATAACATAAGTAGGAAACCCATTAAAAAAGGCTAAGTTATAAAAATCATCCGCACTGACTGAATGACCTTCTTCTTCACAGATAAGCTGTGAGTAATGTACAAACGAACGAGACAAATTGACTAACTGTATTAACAATTGGCGGCACGGTTCACTTAATTGCAAATAATAATAACGCCAACAAATAGAGTTAATCACCTCACTCAAAGGATCGCCTTTTTTATGATCTAAAACATAAAATTCGACATCTGTCGGCAAATTCAACTTAATTTTTACGTCTTTAAATGCCTGAGCTAACCAATAATTATCGGTTAAAATAGCGGTGAGTTTAGCTTGCGTTAGCTGCCCCATGTGAAGCATTTCAATAAAATGGCTAAACTTATGATTTACGGTATCTAAACTTGTTAAAGACGCGGCCCAATTTAGCTGCCTTGCGAGCTTGATCTCTAACTTAGCGTCGAGTTCAGCTTCCATTTTGTTCTTTGGGTCGGCGTCACATCTAGAAAAATGGGAGTATACTAAACTACGGTAAAATACATCCGTTACGTCATCGAGAACGATGGCGTCTGCTAGTTCAGTAATGTTAACGTTTGTTATTGGCACGGCTCGTCCTCCCATTTCCAATTTATAATATGGAATTAAGAGTACATGGAATATAGGGGAACCCTTAATTCGCTCCCCAGAGTATTTAAATGGTTAAGTCTATTTAGCCGCTTTTTCTACAGCACGCCAAACACGAAGCAAGTTACCCGCTAAAACTTTCTTAATTTCTGATTCGCTGTAACCTCTATTCATTAAGCCCTGTACTAAATGTGGAAAATAAGACACATCTTTTAAGTCACGAGGTAATGAATCGCCAACACCGTCAAAATCGGAGCCAATACCAACATAATCAATACCAACCAAGTTTTTAACATGGTCAATATGATCTAACACCGTTTCTAAATTTGCATACGGATATGGCGATGCAGCACGATACGACGCTTCAATTTCTTTTGCTTTCGGCTCTCCGTACGACGTGCCTGCGGCTTTATATTTAGCGCTTAACGTATCTCCCCACATGCGGGTTTTAGCAGAGACAAAACTTGAACCGAAGTTAATTTGAATAACGCCGCCATTTTTGGCCAATGCCTTGATCATATTATCATCCATATTACGTTCAAATCCTAGGGTGAATTTACGTAAAGAAGAGTGTGAGGCAATTACCGGTGTCCGTGTGATTTCTAATGTTTGATAAAATGCGTCATCACTGACATGAGAAATATCAATCATCATACCGATGTCGTTCATCTCTTTAACAAGTATTTTGCCAAAGTCACTTAGCCCTTTCCATTTACGACGAAGGTCATAACTTGAATCTGCAATATGATTCGCAAGTGAATGAGAAAGCGTGATATAGCGAATTCCGCGATCATAAAACAGCTTTAAGTTGTCGATATCACCTGCCATCGGCGAGCCATTTTCCATTCCCATCGGCAATGAAATCAAGCCTTGTTTGAAGTGTTTTTCAATGTCGCTTGTTGAATACGCAATGGCAAATTTATCCGGCGCTCTAGCGGCGATTGCTTCGACGGAGTCAATTAACTTATGGGCTAATTGTACGCCAAAATCTTTACCATCAGCTTCAAGCGTTGCAGGAATATATATCGACATAAACGGTGCATTTAAGCCGCCTAACTTAGCTCTAGGGTAATCAAAATCTCCCCTTTGGTCGCTACAGTGACATCTTCCCACTTTTTATTAATTCGATATGGCACATCAATATGGCTGTCGGCAATAATGGAATTTTTGGCAATATTTTTCGCCTTTTCCGATACTTCAATTGCCTGCAACGAAAATGAAGACAAACTGGATACTATTATCATGGTCAGCACTGGACCAATGGACTGAAAACCTTTATTCATGACGATTCCCTTGTAGGTTGCTATGGCCTATATATTGCTTACAACATTATGGTTGTTGTTTTTTCGAGTATGGATCAAACTATTGGTCAATCACCAATGACGAAATAAGAAATATAACAAGCCCGACAAACGCAATTCTAGCTTAGTGTTTATTGATTTTTTACATCAACTAGTACGCTATTTTGTCACATGAGTCATCGATGATGACTTAATAACGATTTACGAAGCGAGTTTGAAATTTTGCAACGTTATCGACGTAAACTAGCCATATAATTGGCCTTAAGTTCATAGTTATTAAAGCACTTCCGGATAGGTTATGAAACTACGTTTATTATTAATAAGTTCAATTTTAGGTCTCGCGGGTTGCGCTGCGCCAAATTACCATGCGGAACATTATGCCAATCGATTTAAGCAATACGGTTATGGTTTCACACCAGACGTATCGATGGAAATGGGTACCGATAACAAAAACTTGAACGCTAAAATTCTTAAAAAATACGCTGACCGAATTGCATTTGAACTTTCTCAACAAGTTGATATCAATAAGCTTTCGTCCGTGTCTGTCGCATCATTTGTCGATTTAGATGACAACTTAACAAACACCCATCCGCTAGGGAATAAAATAGCAGAGGACTTACTTGTTTCACTGCAAGAAACCGGGTATCGGGTTGTTGACTTTAACGTTTCCGAACAGCTTGCCTTATCACCTCAAGGCAGTTTTATATTTAATAGAAACAACAATCTCATTACGACTCAATATGTCATTAGCGGCATTATTAATTACTCACCAAATGGTGCGAACATAAACGCCCGACTTGTTTCGACAAAAAGTGGGGCAATACTTGCCGCCTATACGTTATCTATGCCCGCATTTGTCCTTGAAAATGCGTTCCCTACCGTTGAAGGGCAGGACATCGTAATCCGCGGTCGCTAATTGCTAAAAAAATTACTAAAGATGTTGTTCAATCGTCCGATAAGTAAATATTAAAGTACGTAAACCGTATGTTCTCGCGAGCAACAACCGTATATAGATCTGACTTAGATCCAAAAGGTAACTGATTATGAAAAAGAATTTGTTAAATAAAGTATTTTTAGGTGCAGCGCTTGTTATCGCCCCTTTATCTTCAACGGCGGTTACAACGTCATTTACGCTAGCGTTCACAACGGTGCAGGATCTTCAAATTGTAGAAAACAATCCGTTAACCTTTGGTGTTGCCAACGTATTTGGTAAAGCCGCAACCTCTTGTACAGTAACAACGGCGGTTGCAGCAGCGTCGTCAGCGAGTGTCGGCGTTATTGCTAATTCTGACATTCAAGATTCTTTAAGTAGTGGTGATGGCGGTTGTATTGCAATAACTTCTGGTACTGCAAACAATTTATCAGGTGTCTATGAAATCACTGGCGTGGCCGGACAAACGGCAAACGTAACGGTGTCTTCAATTAGTGGCGGCACTGATTTTAATTTCTCACCAAGCGGCTTTCTCGTACAAAACGACTCAACCGTCGATTTTTCTTCACCGGTTGCGATTATCGCAGATAACCCAGTGAGCATAACTGTCGGTGACAATGGTTCAATTGTTGTTGTTGTTGGTGGTGTGGTAAACGTATTGCAGGACCTTACCGCCAATACGCCATATTCAGGTAGCTTCGACATTACTGCCACATACTAGTCAGCATATAAAAGAGTGGAACATCGTGTTTCACTCTTTTGTTTTCCTTCATTTTAATTATCTTCATCTAGCCTATTACGAGTTTTCATTGTCTGTTCGGTAATGCCATCACTGCAAAACTCAATGTCAATTGAGGCCCAGTTTTACACTTTCCCAGCGCGCTGCTCATGGTCTTATGTTTTTATTGCCATTATCTTTAAAAACCCTTTGATTTTACCGCTACTGGCACTATTCCTGCTTTATAGTTTATGAGCAAAAATGAAAGAAAAATGTGTCAAAACTACCATGCTGTTAAGCTTATTTTTTGTGAGTTTCCTGCTGTTTTACACTTTAGTTTCTTTTTAAATTTACCACGGGCCTATCACCCAAATTAACTAGAGCTTCAAGTAGGTATCAACATGACTGTATCGCCACGTTTTTTCTTAATATTGCCATCGTCATGCTTGGCGTTTTTGTCAACTCGGCCAGCGCAGGTCCAAACATTCATTTCACGGATTATCGTGTACTGTTAACTGAAAAACAAAGTACCAAAAATTACCAGATATTTAATCAGGGCGATACCGATGCCTATTGTTACACCAATTTAGTCGACCATAACGTATCTCCAGAAGGTCAACTGACGGTCGCGACAAAAGACAATTTGCCAGCGACCAGCGCTCAGTCTTTACTTCGAATTTCACCTAAACGCGTTTTAATTCCAGCTAAGTCTAATCAAAAAGTACGGGTTTTAGCTCGTAGATTAGTCCAACAAAAAAGTGGGGAATGGGTCAGTTATTTAAACCTAAGATGTCGTGAACAAACTGATAACGCAACAGCGGGAATTAAAATTCAGCCAAACTTTGTCTTTAATATTCCGGTAGTGGTTCGCAAGGGGAGCTTAAAGTCGAAGCAGCCATTCAACAAGCCCATATCGGCAACACTAACGAGCGTTATTTTGCCGAGGCAATACTAAGTCGTCGTGGAAAAAGATCACTATTTGGCGACATCTCCGTATCTGACGACACTGGCGTTTTAGCGGTTCGCAAAGGATTTTCACACTATTTGCAATCAGCAGATGTACCGCTGTTGCTGCCGTTAAAAGCAAAGCCAAAAGGCAAAGTGATCATCGAATTTAAAGAAACGCCACAATTTGGTGGCGATATTTCGCTAACCACTGTGATTAACTAACGCATCCATTACACGATGAAGATAAGTCACCTGTGTTTCACTTTTTGCTCCTGTTGAGTTTTACTTCGACAAGTAGCGTGCAGTGGTTAACGCAAGATGAAGTCGACTTTGATATTTATGATCTGCGCTTAAATCGCGATTTGGTGCTATACGAAAGCGCGGATATTTATTACCACAACGACTAAGGTACTTCTGCCTTTTTACGTCGTCACTGGTATGTTAGAGCTCAACCTAAATTACGGTCCTAAAAGCGGTCTAATCACTGGCAAAATTGAACAATCGAATGTTTTGTTTCAACTGCAACAGACACCGCCGTCTAAAAACGGCGTTACTGATTTAAGCAAATCAGAAAAAATGTCAAAAAGCTTTGCCGTACTTATCGACAATGAACTTTACTTAGATACAACGACCTTGGCCTATTTAATTAACGCCAACATCACCATGAAAACTCAAGATCTTGCCATTGAGTTTGTCTCTCAAGGACAGCCATTTCCAATACAAAAACGACTCGCGAGAAGCAATAACAAAGTTGTGCAACAGTCTGATCTGCAGGATCCAACATACGACTTTCTAATCGAAGATCAATATCGAATTTATACGCCCCCTAAAGGCCATGTTTCAATTTCCGCGCGTAAAAATCAATTAAATGACCAACTCAATCTAAATGTACAAACTTACAACGACTTGCTTTACCATGCGTCTCACTTGAGCATGGCGCAAAACACCGACAACCAACTTACCGCACGTTTTAGTATGCGGCGGAGTCAAACGGCTCCGGACAAAAAAATTCTAGGCAGTCTAAATCATTATGCTTTTGGTGATGTCTCCGCCAGCAATACCAGATTGCAATCGGGCTACTCTGGCCTAGGTGTTGTATTTGGCAGTGATCAGGCCAAATACAGTTCTTATTTTGGCAAAATAAACATCGAAGAAGATGCCCCTGCAGGATGGCAAGCTGAGTTGTATAAAAATGGTTTTTTGATGGAAACCGGTACGGTGGCAGAAGATGGTAGAATTATTTTTTCTAACATCGATACGACCTACGGCATAAACCGATTTGAAATAAAGTTGTACGGTCCATATGGTGAAGAACAAATTATCGACCGCGAAGTTATCGTTGGTCACAATATGCTGAAACCCGGTGAATTTAATTTCAATGGCGGCATCATTGATACTGGCAGTAGCCTGTTCAACAATCAGCAATTTAGTGAAAAGTCCTCATCCCCTGCTGCATTTATTCAGACCGAGTTTGGGCTAAATGCCAAAACAAGCTTAGGCTTGTCCTATTTTGTCCAGCAAAACCCAGATGATTCGCAATTGCATGAAGGTATCATTTCACTTACCAGACAATTACCAAATGCGCTGGCTGATGTGAATGTATTTATACAAGAACACGACAAATACAAATTTGATGTCAATTTGCTCGGTAATTTTGGCAATAACTTTCGATACTCAGCCGGGGCATTTTCAAACAAAAATTATGATAATCGAGATGCGACTGCACCGCTTGGCGAACAAAACGGCTATCGAGCTGGATTTACCGCAAGGCTAGGCGCAGTAGGACTCGGCTTAAATGGATATTCAAAATCAAATATCTTTGAACTAGACGGGGTGAGTGGCAATAGCCAGTTTGATGACCTTAACTTTGTTCTCTCATCTCGTTTCAAACAATTTAATATTACCAATACCGTTAATTACAGCTACAACAGTGCTTTAAACTCAACGGCCTATATCACTGATAAAATCGCAATTTCATCTCCTATTGGTGATAAATGGTATTTGCGGACAAGTGCCAATTTTAATATTGAAAACGGAGAAGGCCAAAAAACAGAACTCGACTCTATCGATTTGAATGCAACATGGCGAGCCCCAGCGCACATTTATGCTTCATTTAATGGGCAATACAATGTCGACAATCAATATCGAGTGTCTACGAATGTCAGTGTCAGAAAACAAAAATTCAATATGGTTTTTGGCACCAGCTATTCGAGTGAAACTAAATGGCAAGTGAGTGCCGGTTTAACCTTTAACATCGATTACGACTATCATAATGGCCAAGTCAATTTTCAGAGTGAATACTCAGCGGCATCGTCAACATTAGACTTGATGACCTACATCGATAATAACCAGAATGCACACTATGACGAATACGATGAACCGCTGTCGGGGGTACAATTTGGGGTAAAACCATACTGGCGCGATATACGTTCAAACACTCAGGGTTTGACCTATCTTCCGGGACTAGGCCACAATGCGCCCATTAAAGTGCATTTTAATACGATGGAAACAAAATCCCCTGCACTTAAACCAGTTAATGATAATTTCAGGTTTTATACCCACGCGGGCGGTGTGACATCATTGGACATTCCATTTAATTATGCTGTCACGCTAGATGGAATTTTAGAAGACAAAACTTATGGTCAAAAAGCCAAATTTGTGCCGGTTCAGCTAGTGGATAAAAATTCAAAAGTCGTGGCTGAGACGTTATCTGACATCGAACACTATTATATGTTTGAAGACCAATGGCTAAGGGCAATACGAACTCAGAATAGACCCAGCGTTTTTGGCCAGTAAAAAGCTATACGCCTATCCCAAAACCATCAAACTGACCTTAACCGGCAGCGACCAAGTACTTACGGTCGACACGATTACGATCTCAGATATTAATCGCAGCCAAGTTGACGAAAATTATCAAGGCGATATTGAGCCCCAAAATATCTCTACTTCCCTGACAAAAACAAACCAAAGGACATCTAAGGAACTACAACGTGGTGAGTTTTTCTCGATTCAGTTTGGCGCATATGACGACCGCGAATATTGCCATATGCGCACGACTGATTTAAAACGAACGGGGGTCGATAAAGCGTTTTATAGTATGGGGACTAAATACTGCACGGTAATGGCCGGTGAGTTTAATTTAAGAGAAGATGCCAACCAATATTTATATCAGATCCCACCTAACGTGCGCACCGATGCCTATGTTCGAGTCTTTAGCACGATTCGCACTGTATTTGCCGTCTTGCTAGAAACTTATACCACAGAGCAAGAATGCCAAAGTTATATCCTACAAAGTGAATTAGTAAACACCTATGTAGAAAACGATAATCAACGATGCAGCGTCTATTTAGGTGACTTTTTAACGGAAGAACTTGCTCAAGACGCTTATAATGCATTGCCATACGTTTACCGAAAAGGAGCAAAAGTTGTTGAACTCTAACATGTCTAAAGCCAGTTATTTGATTGTTGCAACCGCATTGTTCCAGTTTGCGCCTGCGGCTTATTCGCTGGCGGATAGTATCACCCAACAAGCCCAACTCAGCTTTGGTGAATTGGTGCCTAAGTCAGGGTTTTGTGAACTAGACCCGATAAATGGCAATATTTCTAGCCCCGATAATATGTGCTTAGGCAGCGCCCAACTCGCCCACTACCGAATTCAATCGACCCCCAATACACAGCTAATTGTAAGATTTAACTATGTTGAAGATGGAGCGCAGGGGTTGTCATTCGCGCCAAAAGCGCGCCTTGTCAATGATCTTAATGCTACGAGCTTGTCACCTATTGCCGGGGCAGACACTTGGTTTATGACCGGCACCGACGGCACCATTGATTTATATGTGGGTGGCACATTGACTATTTCCAACGCGCTTAGCGGCCTGACATCGTACAATATGTCCTTTGATGTCGAATTTAGAACCCCCTAATTGCAATTCGACTTTTTAAAAGCCAACGGCCCCGTCTTGAATAAATAGACCAAAGATTAAGTCTCACTCATCGACAGACAGATAACCTTAGAGTTAACACTTCGCGTATTTATGTTAGGTGGTAATGATTTTTCTGCGCAGTTCTTTCACGTCTTAGTTCAGTGACAGAGGTCCTTAATGCGGTAATTAGTTGCGGTTATATTCAGGTGGGGGATGTAACTAGCACTGAGCCGGGCTGAAAACCAACTAGGCCATAAAAAAGCAAATAATATAGAGGATTAATGATAAGTGGGTGCTAACACACCCACTTTAATAGCTTTATAAAAGAAACGTTATTCTGAGTTAGAACTGTCTGTGTAGACTTCCACACCGTCTTTAATATTGCGAAAGAAAAAATCCGAAATAAAAGTGTTGTGCGTTCCGGCCACAGTATTTGATTTCAACAAAGTTAATGTCCCGTAAAGCACAAATTGGTCTCCGTAACTATCAACAATGGTTTCTAAAATAACTTCATCGCCAGTAAATTTACCTTTTGGCTTGCGGCCATCATAGACATTAAAACCATAGTCTTTCATCTGGGCTGCAATCATCGACGTTATTAGCTCTTTACCGCCTTCAGGGTTTGCGACATCGGTGACTTTGAGTTTCATCGGTCTGACAACCAAAGGTGCACCATAATGCTCAGACGACAAATTTGAAATCAGATCCATAACAAAATGGCTCACGGTTTTATCTAACGATTTATACTGATTTTTAGCCGAGTTATTTTTAATAAACTGATGATTAAATGACTGAAAAACAGCGTAGTCGTTTTCAACGCTGGTTTGCAGTTGACGTTGCTGGCTCATTACCGAAAACTCTTGCTGGGGAACGCGCTTTTCTCGATTTGCAGAACGTTTGGTCAAAGGGGTATTTGCCAACTGACGGCTTGACGGGTTACTGACCACCATAGGGTTTTGTGTTGCCTATGGGATCTTGATTACCTACCAAATTGGTACTTTGCCGATCTGGATTACCCACTATAGTACTGTCATTAGCTTTTAATTTTTTAACGTTGTCGTGTTCAGCGAGCAGAAACGTTTCAGGCTGCTGCAATGCGTCACCCATCAAGGCTTTGTCGTTGGCTTTAGCATTTGGATCAATTTGTAATTCTGCGTCACCACTTTTATTTACCAAAGCCTGTTGTTGATCATCAGGTTTAATTTCAGGGGCGAACCAGCCATCAACAGTTGCACAACCGGATAATGCCAGCAAGATACTGATTTGAATTAACGGACGGATATTCATCAAAATTACGCTCCAGTTGTTTTACTAATCGCCAATCACAGCGTGTTTATCAGAACTCGGTATGATTGAATCTAAAACAAAATATGGGATAAGCTTTTTACTTGTCGATACGACTCGTTTGTTTTCGAAGTTAACCATTCTTGCGTTAATGATTAATCCTCGTTTGTTGTATGCCATAGTGCCGGTTAATACATAGGTCATTGTTCCGTCGAGCAGCAGTTCGTCTGAATTTCTCGAAAAGACAAAATCCCCAGTAGAAATCACGCGCACGCCCCTGTGACTTTATAATCAATAACCGGAATGCCGTTTTGCTGCAGTTCATAAATGAAATTTTCTGCCAACATATTGCCAAAATGATTGACGGTCGACAGATCTTCAGAGAATTCAACAAATGACGTTACGCCGACGACCGCATCGTCCATAGGGATAGTTAAATTACGTAAAATTTCAGTGGCCATTTGCTCAATGTATTCACCCACGAGTACCGTATTATTACTGGCTTCTAACGGATGTGAGTAATGAATTGCTCTTGTATCTTCTTGGTATGGATCACCCTGAGCGTTTTGTAAACCCGGTTCATTTTGCAAATGGGCAACCAGTTGTTGGCAGTCAACTAATCGACCCGTTTTTGACACACATAAGGTATCGGCATGCGGTTTATTGGCCTGTTTAGCTTTTTGGTTATCCGATGTTTTAGCATCCGGAAAAAACTCACCCGATGCACAACCAGTAAGTCCCACCAGCAGCGTACTAGATAGAAATAAAGTTAAGAAATTTCTTATCATAATGGCCTCCGACCTATTCGCCAGCTGTCACTGGAATACCGTCGTTTAGATTGCTCGATATTAATGAGTTAATAACATTGCTAGGCAAAAGCCCTGCGCTGACGCAACAACGGCTTTCGATTGCAATCCAATGACCCGAGCATTAACCATGTAACCTGCAAGGTGTTTGACTAACGTGCCAGTTAACGCGTATTTAATTGGCAATTCACCAGATAGATCGAGGTAATCTTTGCTCAATATAAAGTCACCATCCGGTGACACGCGAATATAATCCGTCGTTTTATAATCTAATACTGGAATGCCAAATTTATGGACTTCGTGGATAAAGCTTTCCGATAATTGCTTACCAATTAAATCTGCTTTTTCGTAGTCGCTGTCTAAAAAGACAAAAGAGGTAACGGCAATTGGCGTGGATGCATTTACATATTGCAAGTTCCCCACAAGATCATGCATCAAACCACGTACATAATAATTGATGTTTTTCATGTCCATGCTCTTCGTCGGTTTACGACTGTGCATGGTGCCAACTTTATTTAATAATTTATCGCGATAGTTTTGCTGAAACTTAACGCTCGCTTCCGCCGTTGTATCGTCTGGATTTGCGGCAATATACTCAGCCTGAGGCGTTTGTTCTGCCGCAACTTTGAGTTGGTCTTCAACCACTTCTTCTTGAGGGGCAGGTTCTTCAAACAAAGACCAACTTTCCATTGTTGCGCAACCAGATAGCATTAACGTGGTTATTACGCTTAAATATACTTTTTCATTTTAAACTCCTAATACTCGCCACGGTACAAACGGCTGTCTTTTATCTGTACTTTGTTGTGGCTCCACATACTATTTAGCGGCAAATAATCGGTTGCTGCGGCAACTATTGTCTTATCAAAGACACGAATTAATCGAACATTAACGACTAAACTGTTTTGTTGCTGGGTATAACTGCCCGTTAACATGTAATCGGCACTGACCCGAGAATCTAAATCATTAACGTCTCTCGACATCATAATATCGGCATTATTGGTTATTTTAACCGCTGGTAAGGTTTTAAACTCAATGACCTTTAAACCGGCTTGGGTTGCAAACGTCGCAAAACTTTCTTGGATTTGAATGCCATATGGCACTAGCGCTGCATTGTTTTTATTATCGTAACGTTCCGCGGGTAAAAACGTGCCAACCACCATAGGACGCGATACGTCAAAGCCATTAGCAGTGTCGAACAATTGACGGGCAAGGCGTTCTACATGGAAATGCAATGACCCTTCTGAACTTTGTGGCTGATAACTTTTTGGTTTTTCATCCACTTGTTTTACGCCAGCTAATAATGGGTCAGACACCGACGAACACGCAGCCAGAAGCCATATCAGCAATAAGCTGGTCAATCTAAAAAGTGTTTTTAGCTGTGTTTGTCGATAATACATAGTCTATTCCGCACATCAGTAAACTGGGTTTATGGCTTTGATTAAAGCAATTTAGATGCCAATACCTAATTGACGCGTTTTGGTCACCAAGCGCTTTGATTAATACCCTCGTTTGGTCGCGTATTTGAAGGATGCCGGTGGTTAAAAACATTGTATATATTTAGTCATTGACGCCGCTGACATTTGCCACTTCATTATTAGCTATTGCAAATTCAACTTAATAAAGGTTAATCAAGCAAGAACAAAACGTTTATAATCTTCTTCATTCAGGAACCTTATTTTGTGTTCCACAGTTTAAATCCAAAAGCACAACTCATGGAGCTTAAACTCGACTCAGTTTTCAAATTACTTTTAACAATTATAGGATCTAAACATGACTCAATTTAAAAACGTGGCTATCGATGTAAACGCCAATATCTATTTTGATGGCAAAGTGACAAGCCGCACGGTAACTTTTGAAGACGGCTCAACAAAAACACTTGGTGTCATGTTGCCTATAGCGATTATGAATTTAATACAGCAGCTAAAGAGTTAATGGAAATTAATGCCGGTGAACTCACTGTGCTATTACCTGATTCAGAATGGCAAACAATTGTTGCTCCTGATAGCTTTTACGTTCCGGCAAATGCATCATTTAAACTTAAAGTGACTAAAACAGCAGACTACTGCTGCAGTTATTTATAATCCACACGATTTACTTTGTGTCGTAAAGTAACACCTAATGAGTGTTACTTTACTCAATAACTCGGCACCTGTAGCTATTTCCATTGCGGATCATTAACTGTTGCCGAGCTCCTCTAAAATAAAGTCAATGAACACTCTAATTTTTGCAGGTAAATGTTGCCGACTGGCATAAATAAGGTAGACCCCGATATCGGGCATTCCGTAGTCATTTAACATTGGTACCAGCGTGCCATTGTCTAACTCGTCAGTAAGATTAAATGTTGGAAGCCTAATAATCCCCTGCCCCGCAACACAAAGCTCGAGCAGCAATTCAGGGCTACTTGAGGTAACTGACGTTTTTAGATGCACCAGTTGCTCGCGCCCTTCACTGTCAAAGTAACTCCATATCTGTGGATGTTTCAAATAGCTATAGGTTAATACCTTGTGTTCAGCCAAATCTTGCGGTGTGGTCGGCATACCGTATTCTTTTATATAACTTGGTGCAGCTAGAGTTAACGCTTTGGCTGTCATAAATTTACGACAAACTAAACTAGAATCTTGAAGTTGACTGGTCGCTCGAATAACCACATCAAAACCATCTGCAACCACATCCACTTTTTTATCGCTCAAATCAACATTAATGGTAATTTGAGGGTACTTCGCCATAAACTTGGCAATTATGGGGCGAATGCGAGATAGACCAAAACTCACCGGGCAGCTAATTTTTAGTTCACCTTGCGGCTCTGCTTGTCGGCCACTTAGGTCGTGGACAGCCTGTTGTGCGCTATCGATTATATGACGAGCTTGTTGGTAATAAATTTCACCTTCGTAGGTCAACCTAATCGTTCTTGTCGTACGTTGCAGTAATCGTACGCCCAGTCTGTTTTCTAGTTTGTTTATTTCTTTACTAATGTAAGAAGTTGAGTGACCACTGCGTTGAGCGGCTAATGTAAAACTACCAACATCAACAACTTCGACAAATATGACCATGCCGTCTAATAATTTACTATCAAATGCCATCTAACGATTCCTAGCGGTGCGGGTTACAAACATATAGTGCACTGAAAATTTGAACTGAAAAACTAAAAGTGGCATTCACACTCACACTTTAATTGCTGGTTATTTTCTATAGCTATCAATTTTATTGAAATCAAGTTTGACCACCCAATTATCAATCCCATCTAACAAAAGTTGTTCTGAGACGATTTGGGCAACTTTTCGGTTGTTATATTCACCATATAGCAGTCTATAATATTTGCCATAGGTTCCCGTATATAAACTCGATATATCTAATTTTTGTGCTTTGACAAATAAACCTATCGATTCTACATTTTTAAAACTGCCAATTTGAACCGAATAGCGCATGTTTTTATCAGTAACTTTTTCACCTTTGCTATCTGATTCTTGAAATTCTTGTTGGGAATTCATTACAGGTGATGCCGCACTTAACACCGCATGCGGTTTTAGTTCGTTTTTATGTTGTTCACGCTCCACCCGGTGCTGTTTTTGTTGGGCATTTATTCCAGTTAATACTCGATTTTGGAACGCTGTTGGAGATACCTCGGCTATAGCTGCAGTTGAATTGTCTAGATTAGATTGTTGGCTTCCACTATCGGCTTCTCGGGTCACGCGACTGTCACTTGAATATCTAGCGGGTAACGAACGAACAACTTTGCCTAAACGGTAGTTTATGCCCAACGAAATTTGCTCACCATCAAACACTGAAGTGTTATCAATAATTCGTTTTAGTGAGAACGTAAACCGCCATCTATCATTGATTTCATAATAAGTGGCGATACTTATCTGACCCATTACGTCACCGCTGTCGGGGTAACTATCGGTTGCCGCAGCTGGTAATTCCGGTAATGTTTTAGTCGCCACGAGTAGATTAATTTGAGGTACAATTTGCCAATTAGACAAATACCATTGGTATCCCATTCCAATTTTTACAAAGCCAAAATTGGTCTCCTCAATACCGGTAATAGTAGGAACTTCTAATGCATCGAGATATTCAAATGAGAACGAACCGGTCATGCCATTTGTTTGCCATGGAGCATATTCAAATGACAAGTCCACTGCTTCTAGAGTGTTCGCTTGGTAGTGCGCCAGATTGATACCTGCAGACCAATTAGAATATAAGATTTGCTGCTCAGCGGAGTAACCAACCGAGACAAAACAACAGAATGTTGCCAGCAGGATGTTTTTGAGCATCTTAAGCTTATCTTTAAGCTCTAATTTTAATAACACAGTATTCATTTAATGGATTCAACTCTCGTCATGCTGTAGTATTTTATCGTCATATTGACCCAAAGCTTTAATGATACAAGGTTCAACAAGGAATATTAAGTATGGTTGCTTACGCCCAAATAGGAATTATTTTGTGAAAAGAATTAATAACGTATCAAAATTAAAGTTGGTTGAATTTCTAAATCGGGTCGATTTATTTAAAGCCCTCAGCCCTCGTGAACGTAACGAAATTGCCAATTTGCCTAACCTTGTGGTGATGATAGAACAAAACGAAATATTCATTCGTCGTGGCGAACACGACTCGAGTTTCTACATCTTATTAAGTGGCGACGTATCGGTTACGATAAATAAAAAGCACGTAGCGAATGTTGGCCTATAGTCATTTTATCGGTGAAGTTGGCTTCATTTGTAACGAACCACGAAGTGCAACAGTAAAAACACTTACCGAAATTATTGCGTTGCGGATCACCAAAGAGCTTTTCGACAAATTGCCGATAAAAGTAAGAGAAGGCATAAAAAGCAAAATCATCTCTGGATTAGTTGACCGAGTCGTCGCTCAAAATACCAAAATTGTTGACCTTGAAGAAAAAGTTCTTAAATACGAAACAGACGCCGCCGCAATAGAAGGTACCGATATTACGACGGAAAACGGTGACAATGTTAAAGGTCAATCAAAAGAGGATGCTACTCAAAAAGGCTCACACCGATTGGATATCCCATTAAAAGATCGATAATGCCACAATAAAAAACAACAGACTGATTGGTTAACTTACCGCTGAGTATCAACTTAAATACGTCCGTTTTGCACCTGTTTGTTAGCTAAATTCACATCAAGCACTTTGATATGCAGCACTTTCTTAATAAACGCTTAAGAAATGCTTAACATATACTGAAAGTCCCCTTCTTTGTCATAAATCGGTAGACATATAGCAAAAGCTTTTTATGGTATGCCCGCTTTAATATAACGTTGCTGTTCGTAATTGTTGTTAAAACACTCTAATTATGCATTATAGGGAATAAAAAATTGAACAAAGTAATTTTGTTTTTTAAGAATACAACCGTTACTGCGAACCAAGTAGTATTTGCATCCTGCTGCTATATTGCGTTAATTTTAAACTTACCGTTTTTAACAAAAACATCGCAAGCTATTATTGAAGTCGAAAACTACAATGTGTTTTTTTGTGCTCTGTTCCGTTATTTTTATTAAGTTTAACTGTCCTTTTTCAAGCTCCATTAGCCATTAAATGGCTAACAAAACCAATCTTAATTCTTACAACAATGACCTCCGCACTGATCTTTTACGGTACGGTGTCATATGGCATAGTGTTTGACTACGGTATGGTGCAAAACTCATTTGAAACCGATACCGCAGAAGCTCTGTCTTACCTAAATTTGTACGCTGTGCTGTTTTTTGCCATTTTTGGCCTGCTCCCCGCCGGTATTATTTATCTCGTAAACATAACGTATAAACCATTTTTCCAAGAACTATTAAGTCGACTAAAATTGCTATCATTGAGCTTTCTTTGCGCAACGATTATTGCGGCATTGTTCTACTCACATTACGCCTCAGTTGGCCGTAATAACAAAGATTTAATAGGTTATATCACCCCTTACAAAATGGTCGATGCTACTCAGAAATTTATTAAAAACACCTATTTTTATTCACCTCTCAAATTTAAAACACTCGACGCGACACCAACCTTTAATCGTGTTAATAAGAAAAAACACGTCACTGTATTAATTTTGGGTGAAACCGCTCGCGCTCAGAACTTTGCCCTTAATGGCTATAATACACCGACAAATCCTTACACTAAGAAACTCGGGGTTGTGTCGTTTTCTAATATGTATTCGTGCGGTACCGCAACGGCAATTTCAGTTCCTTGTATGTTCTCCAGACTAAACAAAAGCAACTACAGTCGACGTTTGGCCTCGGCTCAACAAAATGCATTGGATATCGTTCAACAAGCCGGCGCAGATGTTGTTTGGATAAGTAATAATAATGGCAGTTGTAAAGGCGTTTGTGCACGAATTGAAACGACGAAGATCCCAACTTACTCAGACCACGAATTGTGTGATGGCGAATATTGTTATGACGAAATCTTATTGGAACCCTTAAAAGCAAAATTAAGTCAGCTAGACAATAACAATACCTTCATTGTATTGCATATGATTGGGTCTCACGGTCCCACCTATTACCGACGTTACCCGCAATCAAAACAAATATTTCTACCAGATTGCCAACGTAGCGACTTACAAAACTGCAACCACAAAGAAGTTGTAAATACCTACAACAATACAATTGCTTACACCGACTTTGTTATCGCTAAGACTATTGAAGAATTAAAACTGATTACTTCAGAAAGTGACATAGAAGCGTCCTTGTTATACATATCCGATCATGGTGAATCTCTTGGTGAAAATGGTGTCTATTTACATGGCTTACCGTACGCTTTTGCACCAAAAGAACAAATCCATGTGCCAATGATTTACTGGAGCAATAACATGGCCTCATCATTTGATCCTACGTGCCTTACAAAGGTCGCAAAGAAAAACTCACCCATGACATTGTGTTTGATTTAATCATGAATATTGCTGAAGTAAAAACCACAACTTACAACGCTAAAAACGACCCGCTTAAAACCTGTCGACTTTAATTCGACAGGTTTTCAATTTAGTGGTTTTATCCCCCAGAGCTGAAATCAGTTAGCCCTAATTGAGCTTAATATTGCATTCAATAATAATTAATTGATTTTATTATCGTTTAAATGCCTAAACCTGTTTTATAATTGACAAAATAGAAAACAGTTTTTGTGATCTTGCGCATACTCTCCAATGCCTACAAAAGCCCCCAGAAATCGTACCGATAAGGAATGATCCGTTATGGCTGAACAACTACCAGACTTAATCGAAGAGGTAATTCTAGCCTCTAACGATGAAGACAATGAATTTATGCCTTCAATTGTTGCTGCTAAAGATGAAAATGAACTCGCTTTATTGCTGGAATCATTGCCTTTAGAGCAACGACTTGATGTGTGGAATAATATTCAGCCACATAAAAACTCGATGTATTAATTGCTATGCGTGGCGATCCGCGCGAGACAATCATCAATGAAACCGATGAAGAAGATTGGGATAATTTATTTCTCGATATTGAGGCAGAAGATTTACTCGAACTTGCAGAGTCTCTACCAGACCAACTCGTCGAGCGTGCCTATGCGGCGATGGATAAACTGCAGAAACAATATTTCTTTGAAGCAAGTCAGTTTACTGAAGAACAAACTGGGCATTGGTTAAATCCAGACTATTTAGTGCTGCCAATCACGGCCCGGATCAGAGACTCGAATCGATTATTGCGACGGGAAGTTGGAGAGCATATCGACACCTTATTTTTAGTTAACCGGGCAGGAATGTTTTCCGCCGCTGTAAAACTTAATAAGTTGTTTGGGGTTCCGGAACATATTCCTTTGGTTGATTTAGCCGAAGAGTCCATCAATACACTCAACGCCAATGACGACTGTCAAAAAACGTCGTTAGAAGTACAAAATTCTGGTTATTCATCTTTACCAGTTCTCGATGATACTGGCAAATTACTTGGCCGCTTAGATGTGCGAACCGCAAGTGAGATTGTTAACGAGTCGTACGAACGAAGTATGATGGCATCAGCGGGTATGGATGAAGATGAAGATTTATTTTCTTCGGTTAAAAAAAGTGCCAAAGGCCGAGCATTGTGGCTTGGGATAAATTTACTTACCGCATTTCTAGCCAGTGCATTTATCGGCATGTTTGAAGCAACATTGCAACAAGTCGTTGCATTAGCGGTATTGATGCCTGTCGTGGCCAGTATGGGCGGGATTGCGGGAAGTCAGACACTTACCCTTATTATTCGAGGGTTAGCTTTAGGGCAAGTCACCAGCGCAAACGTAAAGGCACTATTAATCAAAGAACTAAAGGTAGGTGGGCTTAACGGTGTAATTTGGGCCGCTATTATTGGCTTAGTCTCGTTTTTATGGTTTGGTGATCATTTACTTGGCATTGTTATTGGCATTGCGATTTTATTCAACATTGTGGCGGCGGCATTTGCTGGCGTATTTGTGCCGGTTATTTTAGAGAAATTAAAAATAGATCCCGCTTTATCTGGCGCGGTCATTCTCACCACCGTCACCGATATCGTTGGGTTTGTTGCCTTTTTAGGGCTCGGCACCCTATTTTTGATTAATTGATGATACGTGTTAGAAAAGCGGTTGGTTATTTTGTACAAGTTACCAACCCATTCCTCTCGCTTTAATCAAACGAAACCCGCTGGAAATGTGGATTTTTGACACTCACCTCTAGCGTTGAAATGTTGTCTAACACAACCAACCTATCGGCATTATTTACATGTATTTTTATGCACTCTTGCTTTTTCTTATTGAGCGCAGTGTCTAATGCAATTCCGTTTATCACATCGCCTGTTTTCATTACAACCTTAATGGGGTAACGGTTCATACAAGCAATTTCGATATAATCGTAGTGATTACAACTGATCATAAAACTGACTTTTCCCTAATATAAGTAGCGCGATTAACTAAGGACAATTTAAAACTATGCATAGGTGTTCAGACCGATTGCTCGTAAGCTAACGTTAACCACTGAATAACGTCATTATCTATGTCACTTAGACAATGTAATTGTATTCTATGGGTACACATAGTGCCAAATGGACCCGAGTTTTCTAACTTTCCTTGAACGTCAGCGCCTTTTAGTTTTAAGCCTAAATCTATTCTTGTTTTTGTCGCCGGTTTTATTAAAGCAAACTGCCTTTTTCGAATTAAACTTACGCTGCCTTTTTTAGGGGTGATAACAATGTCAGCACCAAAGTTTTCGACGAGTGTGATGAGTTTGTCATACATAGGCTTGAGTGACTCTTTACCTTGGTATTGAGTCAAAACTAAATCAACCTGTGGTTCATTTTTCTCTTTTGCTAAGGTCACTATCGTATTAGCAAAACCATGGGTTACTCCATGTTCTGTTTTTAAGTATTTAACCGCCTCTGAGTGTTTTTCAAATGTTTCATTGGCCAAAATATCTATCCACTGCTCGAGACTTTTACCTGTTTTTTCAGGCATATTATTGATCATTGTTTGAAGTGCATTATCCATAGTGTTCACTTTTAATTTTAACCCCGTAAGTTACCTAGCAATTTATTTCTATCTAAATCGCTTTTAGGGGTAATTGGTACATAGCTAAGCTTAGTCAACAACTTGGCAATTGAAAATGATTTTGCAAATGATTAGAAACTAAAATCACCTTTTTATAGATATAAATCAGCATTGTCCACAACACGTGATTTATACATTTATGTAAATTACTATGCTATAAAAGCAGATAAAGGATTATACCAATCCTACTAAATTCTAAATAACGGCCTAATATGACTAAAAGTACTTTTTGGGAAAATTCCTTACCGAGTTGCGTCGTCGTAATGTGATCAGAACAAGCGTCGCATACCTTGGTTCTTGCTGGTTGTTACTTCAATTTCTCGATGTTGCTTCACAATTAATGATTATCGATGTCATTGTCGGTGCCTTCATGTTTATCTTCATGTTGTGTCTTTTCCCAGTGGTTATTTACATCTCTTGGCATTTTCAATTTACTAACTCAACATGGGTACGTACTGCTACAGTTGATTTTGACGAAGACGGCGAGCCCGTTATCCCCCGCCTCTTGGTTGGGGAAGTTGGGTCGGATTAGTCATGATAATTTCACTTAGTTTGGGCATCGGTTATCAATATTTTCATGTCGTAAAAGACCGCCAAGATATAGAAGCAGATGGGTTAGTTAAAATAGTGTCTGCCGATTCAATTGCTGTATTGCCGTTTGTTGACCAAAGTGCCGACAAAGACCAATCTTATTTGGCCATAGGTTTGGCCGAGGAACTCACGAGTTTGTTAGGGCAAACCGACGGATTTCGAGTGGCCGCCTCAAGGTCGTCGCAGGTTCTTACAGATAAAGGGTTTTCCCTGTTGATATTGGTAGACGACTTAATGTGCAAACCGTGCTCTCAGGTTCGGTGGTTAATGTCGGCAATCGAGTCAAAATTCGGGTAGAACTCCTAGACACTAAAAACGGTCATACACTTTGGACAGAAAATTTTCTGAGAGAAATGAAAGATATATTTGATCTGCAGTCAGAAATAGGTCGCTCGGTTGTTAATTTATTACAAGACAAATACCTCGAATCTGGTTCATTGCGTTCGCTTTCAGCGACCAATAGCACTGACGCTTACGTCGTCTACCTTAAGGGTCGCGAAGCCTATCGACTGCAAACCACGGAAAGTTTCAAAGAGGCAAGAAAGCTTTTTGAGCAAGCCATTGCGCTAGACCCTGAATATGCCCAAGCCTACGTTAGTTTGGCGGATACTTTGGCGCTGTTGGGAGATGGTTCAACACAATATGGGGTTTTGGCCAACGATGTTGCCGCAACACTTGCCGAGCGTAATGTCGAAAAAGCCCTCGTGCGTCAGCCCAATATGCCCCGTGCTTATGCCGTAGTAGGGTATATCGCAATGATCCGAGATGAGTTTGAAAAGTCGCTAGGGGCTTTTGACAAAGCCATAGAACTTAACCCAAGTTTAGCCATTGCATATATGTGGAAGTCGCGTGCTTTAGCTGAACTACAACGTTTTGATGAGTCATTTGCGGCTCTAATTAAAGCGAACGAGCTCGACCCCTATTTCGTAGTGCAACTTATAACTTAGGTGTTGAGTTAGAGATACGTGGCAGATATCAAGAAGCAGAAGACATTTATAAACAACTGCTAATCGATTATCCAGACTTCCCTTCATCTCATTCAGGGCTCGCGGGTATTTATTTTAGTCAAGGCAATTATAGTGCTTCTATTCAAGAGGCTTATCTTGCTCATAAGCTTTCTCCAGAAAATGAAGAGCTTAAAATCAAGTTAATTGGCTCTCTTCTTCAACTTAAATTAACAGATATCATAAGAACGTTAACAGATGATCCGATCTACGATGCAACGCTGTTATTGATAGAAAAAAATTATCAGCAATTGTTTAAAAATATGGATTTTGAAGTTGCAGCAAACCCAGACGATTATTGGGTTGCCTTCGAAGCAGGTTGGTACAACGCCATGGTGGGAGATAAAAGCAAAGCAGTCACTCTGCTCACTGAAAAACAAGCTGGTCTTTCAGAAACCGATAAATTTTCAATGCCATATTGTTCACCGGCAATCGAGATCGCTCTAGGCTCATAAACAATTAGGTCAAATAGATCAATTTAACAAAATTCACCAACAATGTGAGTCGTTGAAAAACGATCAAATTGACTCTTCTATTAAGTATTTTGAACTCGATTATCTAGCAGCCCGTTTAGCCGCTCTCAATGGTGATCCTAATTCAGCGCTAAGCAACCTTGAGACTGCCATAAAAACGGCTGGCGAGAATGGTGGACCCACATAGACCCATTGTTAGATAGTATTAAAGACGAACCGAAATTTAAGGAACAGATGTTGTTTTTAGAAAATGAGCTTAGTAAGCAACGTCAAGAGGTTCGAGAGTTTTATAAAACGGTAGAATAGCTTTGACCAAAATCAGAGCGCGCTGTCAACACGCCTTTTTGCTAATCGCTTTAGGCCGTTACAAATGATAGGCCATCTCCACAAAAAAGGGCATATTCATAATATATGCCCTTTCAATCGTATGTTATCCAGACCCACAATGACTAAATGTTATTGTTATTCCGCTTGATGCTGCGGCGTCTCAATAATATCCCGAGCCCCCGATTGCAAATAAACTAATTGATGCAGGTGCATTAACATCAACTGGATCAGGTGTCGGTGCGTTCTGATTGCTCGATGGCAAGATACGCAGTGTTTCAAAGTCTGACCAAAAGAAGGTAGGAGTGCTTGCATATTCAAGATAAGGGTTATTTACATAAACATAGTTTGCATCATCTACTTCCCTCGCACTGTTATAGCCACAAATCTCACTGTCAGGTTCTGGGTTATTGTTTAACTATAGGCATTATAAGTTGCATTGTCACTAATTTGAGACATCGCATTAAAGTCATCTACCCAAGTCCCATGGAGTGGGTTATCAATACATAACTCTTGTATTTCAACTTCATCGTCGGTTTTATTTGTGGCGTAGAAAAACTGACCGTCAACTGACGACATACTAACTTCAACGTTAATTTGATAATCCCCGGCAATAAATCTACTGGTGCAGCCATGTTTAACATAACTGACCCAAATTCGATTGCCGCGCCCGGGTCTGACGGGTCTACGAGCGCCGGATCGGTGTTTATTGTGCCAGCAAGGTTATCCCAAGTTTTTCCTTGTCCTATAATATTCCAACTCACATCGTAATTTACTTCTGGGTTATTAAAATAAAGGTTAAAAGCGCCCCACGTAAATAAATCTTCTCCCTGTTCAAACTCCCAAACACAGGGGTCATTAGCTATTATTGCTTGTTGTTCAGCAAGTTCTGTATCATATTCAGCTTGGGTGATGATGTTGTTCTGTAAATCATTTTCAAGCCTATCTATAGCTGCATAGACATCCGCTTCATCAAACCTCGAAAAGCCATTAACGCATTCGGATGGAACGGCGTCTAATCCCTCTGCTCCGCCGCCCCTTGAAACAAACGGAGCGATACTGTCGACAGTTTGGCCGCTATTAATTGCCGTCGTTAAAATACCCACATCATTTAAATATTGGTTATTGACGTAAAAAATGTTTCTGAATAAACATCGGCACGTTCAGCCCTGCCCGAGCTTCTAAATAGTCGTGCCTCTGCGACTTCTACCCACAAAAACATTAGGAGAAAAACAAACAATAAAAGTTTCGGCCGAGCTGTAACTGTCATAATAGCTTCCATTTAATTTATGTTAATTAACGTTAATCAAGGCCTAATGACCTAGTTTACTCATACTGGTTCTTGGCAATGTTTTACCATATTCCTCGAGTGCCACTTTGTATTCAAAATGAAGCCATGTGCACTCAGTACTTTTTATGTATTAAAATTTTATCACAATGCATATTTCAGTCCGCTTGAATATATTGACTAAAATTCAATCAGTTAACTTTTGATGTATTTTACTAAAACTAAATGTGTAAAGTTAACTGACACATTTCACTACAAATATTGTTGTAACAATTGGTCTAAACGAACTTGTTCTTTTCGCGCGGTTAACGGGTGTTGGCTAATGCGGCGTTGGGCGAGTTTGGTTTGATCAGTTCTAAACAAAACCTCAAAGTAATTCACCAATACATCATCTGGTAAACTCCCTGCACTAGATTATACGCCTCAGTATAATGTGCTAATGCTTCATCAAGTTTGTCTAATCTAAGCGCTATTTCTCCAATTGTATCTAATACGTCTATGTTTTTAGGTCGGATCTGCAACGCGTTTAACGCAAATTGATAGGCTTCTTCAAGCTGTTTATCTTCTAAAAGTAAGTAGGCAATATTATTAAGTGCTACAAAATTATCTGGTTGAAGAATAAGGGTTTTGCGGAAATAACGAATCGCTTCCTCATTGTCTACGCCAGTTTGTAACTGCGCATAATATAAAGTATTGATGATGTCTTTTGGGTGTCTTTTAAGATGTTCTTTCAAAAAGCGTAAGGGCTTTAAGGCATTCACTTTATCGTTGTGTGATATGACCTTAAAATGAGCTGCGACCATAAAACCGGCGTTTTGTGGAGTTGGGTTTGCTTCATAAGCAAAGGTAATGTTTTCCAATGCTTCTGATGCTTTCCCTTGATGAAACAACAACTGCCCTTTTATTCCTTTCACAAAAGGTAATTTCTTTATGCTATCGGTTAACGTGGCGTAATATGTTTCGGCTTGCTCAAATTGTTGCATTTGCGTAAGCAGTTGTAAGTACATTAATCGTATCTCTAAATTACGACCGCCAAGTTCATATAGATACCGCTGGCTAAGTTGCAACGCGCTTTCGAGCTCCCCTTTTGTTTGCAATACCTGCAGCAGCCCAATTATTGTCTGCGGGTTATTTGGACTGGCAAGATACCATGTCTCATATAGCTGCATTGTTTTGTCGTATTGTTGATTTGCTGAATAAGCCATCGCTAAATGTCGCCAATAAGACTCTGGTTTATCTGACTTTATCTGCTCAAACAACTTTATAGCCTTCTCAGCTTGTCCTTCAAATAATTGAATTTTTGCCAGCGTAATCACAAGTTGTTTGTGGTTTTTATTGTCATTAATTCTGGCTTGCAGATGATTGACCATTTTGTCAGGTAGGTTGAGTTGTTTGCTCAACGTATAATATTGGATAATCGCCGGGATAAAATCAGGGTGCTGATTAATAATCGATTGCACTTTGTTTAACGCCGATTCTGCGACACTTCTGCTATTAAGTTGTACCGAATTGACGACCGCTAATTGAATTGCTGGGTTATCTGGTGTTATGTCCAATGCGCGCTGATAGGCTTGCTTAGCTTCGTTAAACTTTTTTGCTTTTGATAAATTTTGGCACGAAGCAAAAACTGATGTTGCCTTAGTTTATTGTTATTTTGCCATTCATCGGCAAGCAAAAGTGCTTTGTCATAGTGCCTATTATTAAGGTATGCCTGCGCCAAAGTGAGTTGCAATTGTTCCGCTGTATGTTCATTTCCTTCAAACTCAAGCTTTGCCACCGCATTCTCCAAATCCAGCAGACCGCTTACGTCTCTGAGGGACAACTTAAGTAAACCAACATTAGTTAGCGATTTTGGTGAGACGATATTGTCTGGTTGTTTATCCAATATTGTTTTTACTTTATTAATCTCACCTTGCTTAAGCAGCGCTTGACCAATTTTGGAAAGCAAGCCCGAATCCTCATCAGACAGTGTTTTAAATTGGCTCGCCGTATCGTTCGCATCGAGTGACATCCCTAAATAAAGTTGGCTGTCAGCTAACAATCGTAAAGCCGGATGTTCAATTGGTAAAAAACCAGCAATGAGACTGAGGTGTCGATGGGCGTTTTCTTTATCGCCATTGAAATAGGCACTGATCCCCGCAATAAGGCGAGCCGATGTATCTTCAGTATCAAGTGTTATTGCTTGTTCTGCATAATCATATGCAATTGAGTAGTCTTTATCGTTTAAACGAGCTGCTGCTTTCAGTTGCAATAATAATGCGACATTAGAATATTTATTTAGCAAGTCATCTACAATGGGCTCAGCTTGATTGGGTAAATTAAAATCACTGTAAAGTCGTGCTAGCGTCAGTTTAACTTCGTCTGCGTCCGGATAAACATCGATATATTGTTGATAGACAGCGACCCCCTGTGCAACTTCCTGTAGGTTTAGGTGCAGTTGCGCCTTAAGTAACAAGGCGTCTTTCTGATTCGGGTAGGTTTCAAGGACTTGCTCCAAATGTAAATTTGCACCTTGTAAATTATTACTGAGCACAAGATCGTAAGCTAACGCTAATTGACCATATTCATTTGAATTTGGCAGGCGCTTTATTTCATTAATTAATGTAAATGCCTTGTTATGTTGCCCAACCCGAACATAACTTTGTAATTGATAAAATGTCAGTTGCGCTAATTGCTTAGGCTTTAATCCCTTAGTAAATTTACTCAGTGAAAATAAGGATTTATCGTCCCCATTCGTTGATACAAAACCGACAGTAGTGGCACTACTTGTTCATTTGGGTGGTTGTAATCTAATGCCCGCTTAAACTCTTTTTCTGCCAGAGTTAATTGCCCTAACGCCAAATAAGCTTGTCCGAGTAAAAATCGCGGTTCTCCTTTTGGGGAGACTGACGCACTGCATTTTTAAACTCGATTACGGCAATAGCATATTTATTTTGTGCCATCGCAGCATTACCAAGTGCAAGGTAATTTTTGTCGGTATTACGGTCACACCCTGATAGGCAGATCAGTAACAGTGCAATAAACAGTAATCGCATATACACTCAATTTTTAATAAATGGTTACGGAAATTCACTTTGCTTATATAGTAGCCAATGATGACAGTGTTCGCTATACATAGGTGATCTATGAACATTGTGGTATTTGTAAAATTTCAATTGATAACACCTGATACAACAAAAGACGTGCTATCTTTTAACTACAGGAATATTAAAGTGATATCTATATGAATATAATTGAACACCCGAGACTCTATAGATTACTCACATCGATGGGCGATTTAAGTCCCAGAGAATGCGGTGATATAGAAGAAGATTTATGGGCTATGTTTGGTCAAGACGCTACCGTGTTAGTCACTGACATGTCTCATTTTTCAAAAGTAACGCAGCAGCACGGTATCATTTACTACCTTGCGATGATCAAGCGTATGCAAGATGCCATAGCCTTGTCAGTCGCTAAACATAAAGGGCTGGTCATAAAATTTGTTGCGGACAATTCATTTTCAAAATTTGAAGACGTCGACTCTGCGCTTGCCTGTATAAAAGAAATAAACCATAAAATGAAGGCAGAAAATGCTAAAACCCCAGATATATGGGATATCGAACTTTGTTCAGGCATTGACTGCGGAAAAATACTAAATATCAATAACGCAGATATGTTTGGCGACCCAGTTAATGTCGCAAGTAAGCTTGGAGAAGACACTGCAAAACCCTAGGATGTACTTGTCACTGACCGAGCGAAAAATCAATCGTCGGACAAATTTCAATTTTCTGGTAAATTTGTCGCTGAAAAAGGCATTTCGATTGACACTTGGTATTTATCACCTTAGCCATTTATAAGCTAATTAGTCCACCAAAGTGGCAAACACGGTTGTTTTTAAAAGCTTTTTATTACAGAAATTTAGTCATAAACATACTGTAAGGATCTTCGATATATTGCCCAAAAGGCGGACATTGTTTAAACCCAAATCGAAGGTAAAGCTGTTGAGCCGGTATAAATGCTTCCGCCGTGCCCGTTTCTAAACTTAACTGTTTGTATGACCGTTGATTGGCTTCGTGGATAAGATGAGTTAATAGTTTTTGAGCCATACCTTGCCTTAAAAAATCAGTCGATGTGCGCATCGACTTGATTTCACCGTGTTCTTTATTGAGCTCTTTTAGTGCGCCAATCCCCGCCAGTTTATTGTCTATCCATAAACTCCAAAAGGTTACGTCCTTTGCTTTTAATCCGCTGATATCCAACGCATGGACACTTTCAGGTGGCGAGTGAACTAACATGTCGCCGTGGTGTTCTTGTAACAATGCAATAACGTCTTTATGTTCTAACCCACCGACTCGTATTTCCATATCGACCAATACCTTACAGATTGTAAATAGCTGACATTAGGTCCGGTTTTGAAAACTGTTTTCGGACATTTATTACAGCAGTTAGTTTTAGGAACAGACTTGATTGCTACGATGATTTACAGGTCGCCATGTCTTTAGACAACTCAGTAATATACTGACCATTTTTACCATGGTAGCGATAAACCATAATAACGCCTAGACCAATAAAACTCTCTAACCCTTTATTCGCGCATAAAGTATTAATTACGGCTTCTTGAATAATTGGGTTTAATAACGTGACATCTAATTGTGCCGCCGTGTAATTAACCATAGTATTATTGTAAATAATGAAGTTTCTAAATGTGGCAGCTGAATCTAGCCTGGTTTCTGTATCAAGTAATTTTGGCCCTTCAGCATTTATTTCCAAAACGGCCTGAGTAAGTTCTTGAGACAACGATCTTTCTTGTGGTGTCTGCGCAGCACTGCTAACAAATGATGAAGTGAAGGCCATCAGCAATAACGTATTTTTAGTTTCATTTGGTGGATCATCCTTTCGTTTGTCGTGGGAGTTTAACAGCCCTTTCGACTTTTCTGTTTTCTTACATCATTAACCAATTTATAAATTTTATCGAACCTTAATCTACGGGATATAACTTATTGTCTCCATATTTACGATTCAAACTGTTCTGACTGCGGCAAATTATCGGTAATGTCATACCAAGGCGCTTTATTACCAACAAATACATGGCGCGTTGGTTTAACATTTGGGTCAGTATCTAACGTACCAAGTGGAAACCCCAAAATTTCAGGGTTTGAATCAAATTTAGTAAACAAGCTAGAGCCACATTCAGCGCAAAAACCTTTGTGCTCACCGGGTGAAGACTCATAAAACTTAATAAACTGCTCACCTATAATCGTCGTCCAGCTTTCAGTCTTTATTTTTGCCCGAGTACGAAATGCAGAAGCATGTAATTTACGGCACATACTGCAATGACAATTTAAAACGTCGTCAAACTCACCGTCTATTTCGTATTGGACTTTATTGCACAGGCAACTTCCTTTGTTTATCACGATTCACTCCAATTACTAGCTTTATTTTAATAATGAAAATCATCTTCACTAGGGTCAATACTAATTCATTACTTTTAACCATCGAGTTTATATTAGTAACAAATCCATTACCTATAGTACAAGTTTTTTTGGGCTATAGGCTAAGGTAAGGCGTTATTTTTGAAACGAAGGTGAACTTGGATAAGAAGTAAAAATGGGAGTTAAGTTCCCACCTAAACTGTGACGTAACTTTTAATCGTTACGTGCTTCAATTACGGTGGGGCTTATGTTCTCAAATTATGTTGTAAACTACTGACTTACATTTTTTAGGTTGTTTTGATTTGGCTTTATGCCATTTAACTCCAGCTGCTACAACCGCAACAACAAGCAGTAACAATACTGCGTGGACTAGATTGTGTACCACACCATCACCCAATAAATGATCGTCATGGGCCTGAGATTGAAAACTTAAAAAAGTACAATGATTAACGTTAAATATTTCATAATCTTCCTCTAAAAATAATAATAATTTTGCTGGGCCAAGCTAGACAATAGTAAATCTGCTTAACCGGTAATAATGTTGGTTAAACCTTTAACATGCCTTCGGTTTCGATGAACCTAATGATTTCATCGAGTCCCTGTTTTGTCTTCATATTACTGAAGATAAATGGTTTATCACCGCGCATTCGTTTGGTATCACGATCCATAACATCAAGGGACGCCCCGACTAAGTCAGCTACGTCAATTTTGTTTATAATAAGTAAATCTGACTTTGTAATACCTGGACCACCTTTACGCGGTATTTTATCTCCCGCTGAAACATCAATAACATAAAGCGTTAAATCAGATAATTCAGGGCTAAATGTAGCGCTTAAATTATCTCCGCCACTTTCAACCAAGACAAAATCAAGGTTAGGATGGCGTTCTTGTAACTCATCAATCGCGGCTAAGTTCATTGAAGCATCTTCACGAATAGCGGTATGCGGGCAACCACCGGTTTCTACTCCCATAATTCTGTCGGCTGCCAAAGCGTCATTTTTAGTTAAAAACTCCGCATCTTCTTTTGTATAAATATCATTGGTCACCACAGCCATATTGTATTTATCGCGAAGCGTAAAACACAATTGTCTTAATAAAGCTGTTTTTCCTGACCCTACAGGGCCACCCACACCAATTCGTAATACTTGTTTTTTCATATTAATTTTAACTCTACTAATTTATTTAATGATTTTTACTTACGTTAAATCACTTATTTAACGTTATAAATTTTTCTTTATTTTTCAGTCGTTCAGCTTATATTTAGGAGCGAAACAACCTTGAATATTGGCTTTCGTGCCATGCACTTGCCATCGCTAAATGCGGTAGACTTGCACCGATTTCATCATCTTGCAATTCATTGGCTAAGGTTAAACTGGGCGTAATACGACTAGTTAATTCAAACAGTAAGTTTTGGGCCTGAGTTTGTCCCAATGGGACTAATTTGGTTGCCGCTGCCACTTGATTGTCGATAATTGTCCAGCAATAACCGCTTTGTGCCGAAAAACAATCAATGTCAAAAAGAAATGCGCATAAGGCAAAAGCACTGACAAAGCTTAAATCCTTAACTGCAAAGAGTGGCTGATAAATGTCACTATCTACGCCATCCAATTGCCTAATCAGTCTGACTAATGCCTTCCCCATCGCCGCATCTGCAAACAATAATTCTTGGCTTTCTCGACACGCAATTAAGTGTTGGTTCCAGTAAATAAACCGTTGAAAATCTTGGTCTGACAATGCTGAAAATAACCGTTTTAAAATGGCTAAATCGGTTCTTGCAATAGACTCTTGCAAGTTGAGTTCGATCCAACTTGCGGTACTTTCGACATTATTAACCCATGATTTTTCTACCGCAAATTCCAACCCCTGTGAAAATGAAAATCCACCAACGGGTAAATTTGCACTGCACAGCTGTAACAAGCGATTAAGTTTAATCGCATCCATGGCACTGCTTTTTTCGCCACAATATCATCGATGCTTTTTGCTTTAGTGACCATGAGAATGTCCGTGTTTTTCTCCATGTTCGTGGCTGTCATGAGAATGCCCATGACCACCTTTGCCATAGGCGCCGTTTTCTGGTTCGAAAATAGCTGGGGTGTTATTAATTGTCAGGCCATATTTGACCGCTAATTCTTCCAACACATGATCAGGTTTAAAACGGACCCATAACTCGCCAATCTGCAACACAGTATGGCGGTTACCTAAGTGATAACAAACCTTAGAAAACGTTAACCAATCTGTTGCTATGGCTGTTGACACCGGCTCAGCTTGCCCTTTTATTTCAACGAGCTTGCCACATTGAGTTTTTAATACCTCACCGACTAAAAGTGGGTGTCCACGTTCCATAAAAATACCGATCTCAGCGCCACCATCGGTTTTGCCTTTTATCCGAGCTTTTTACGAGTGTCCTGATCTAATGTAATCGAATCGGTTATTTCATCATGGGTATGATCAAGTCGATCGTATGCTAATAACATCTTATTTATATTTCCTAAATTTTTGCGTTTATTGTCGATATCAATTGAAAGTGAGTTAAAACAGACAATAACGCTGGGCCAAAGGCAATTCAGTTGCTGGTTCACAGGTAAGCAATTCACCGTTTGCTCGCACTTCATAGGTTTGCGCATCAACTTCAATCTTAGGTTGCCAGCTATTGTGGATCATATCGTCTTTACCGATACTGCGAGTGTTTTTACACACGCCAACCATACGTGTCATGCCTATTTTTTCAGGTACACCTAAGTCCACTGACGCCTGCGACATAAAAGTCATACAGGTTTTAGCTGGGGCTTGGCCGAAACTTCCAAACATTGGTCGATAATAAACAGGTTGTGGCGTTGGTATAGAAGCATTTGCATCGCCCATTGGCGCAGCTGCAATAAAACCAGACTTTAAGATCATTGATGGCTTAATGCCAAAAAATGCCGGTTTCCAAAGTACTAAATCAGCTAATTTTCCTACTTCAATTGACCCAACTTCATGACTTATGCCATGACTTATTGCGGGATTAATAGTGTACTTGGCGATATAACGCTTTAACCGAAAGTTATCGTTGCGGTCTGTATCTGGCGCTAATGGCCCACGTTGTTGTTTCATTTTGTGGGCCGTTTGCCATGTCCGCGTGATCATTTCACCTACACGCCCCATAGCCTGTGAATCTGAGGCGATCATGCTGATAGCGCCTAAGTCGTGCATGATATCCTCGGCAGCAATACTTTCTTTTCTGATCCGCGAATCCGCGAAGGCGATATCTTCAGGGATAGATGGATCTAAGTGATGACAAACCATGAGCATATCTAAATGTTCGTCAATGGTATTAACCGTATATGGTCGTGTTGGGTTTGTTGATGATGGTAAAACATTGGCTTCGCCACAGGCTCGAATAATGTCAGGCGAGTGCCCACCACCAGCTCCTTCTGTATGATACGTATGAATGGTGCGGCCTTTAAATGCGCCCAATGTATCTTCGACAAATCCAGATTCATTTAACGTATCCGTATGTATCGCAATCTGTACGTCGTATTCATCAGCAACGCTTAAACAGTTATCTATCGCTGCTGGTGTTGTCCCCCAATCTTCATGCAGTTTTAAACCACATACCCCTGCTTCGATCTGCTCTTCTAACGCCTGAGGTAAACTGGCATTGCCTTTCCCTAAAAAGCCAAAATTCATCGCAAAATCATTTGTGGCTTGCAACATTTTATAGATGTTCCAAGGCCCAGGAGTACATGTCGTAGCGTTTGTTCCGGTCGCAGGACCGGTGCCACCACCTATCATAGTAGTAACGCCAGACATTAGCGCTTCTTCAATTTGCTGTGGACAGATAAAGTGAATGTGTGCATCGATTCCACCCGCCGTTAATATCTGACCTTCACCAGCAATAACTTCGGTTCCTGCGCCAACTTCTATATCGATATTATCTTGAATATCTGGGTTACCGGCTTTGCCAATAATTGCAATGCGGCCATCTTTAATACCAACATCAGCTTTGACAATTCCCCAGTGATCTAAGATCAAGGCATTTGTAATGACTAAGTCGACGGTATCTTTACATGATGCTTGGCTTTGGCCCATGCCATCACGGATAACTTTACCGCCCCCAAATTTCACTTCTTCACCGTATTCGGTAAAGTCTTTTTCGACCTCTAACCATAAATCCGTGTCAGCAAGTCGTACTCGGTCGCCAACGGTTGGTCCAAACATATGCGCGTATGCGTGTTTATCAATATTCGCCATAATTATAAATCTCCTTGCACTTCACCACGAAAGCCAAATACTTTACGTTTTCCCTGATAGGCGACTAATGTGACTTCGCGTTCTTGTCCGGGTTCAAAACGCACGGCAGTGCCTGATGTAATATCTAATCGAAATCCTTTTGTGCTCTCTCTGTCAAATGTTAAAGCAGGGTTAACTTCATAAAAATGATAATGCGACCCAATCTGAATTGGGCGGTCTCCTGAGTTAGCTACCGCTACGTTAATTTTTTCACGCCCAACATTTAATTCATGTACACCATGATCTGTTTTTATTTCACCGGGGATAAACATTTGCTTGCTCCATAAGATTTGTAGACACGTTAAACAATTGGATTGTGGACAGTCACAAGTTTGGTACCATCTGGAAAAGTAGCTTCAACTTGTACATCTGGGATCAGCTCTGAAATACCATCCATAACCTGATCTCGCGTTAATAAAGTACGACCATAATCCATCAGTTCAGCGACAGTTCTGCCGTCTCGTGCACCTTCAATTATTTCCATTGATATGTACGCCATCGCTTCTGGATAATTTAACTTTACCCCTCTTTTTAAACGACGTTCAGCCAATAAAGCCGCAGTGAAAATTAACAGCTTATCTTTTTCTCTTGGTAATAAATCCATAATATTCTCGATTCTAACGTTTAATACTATTCACTATTAATTCAATTTTTTAATAGCTTACAAATAACCCTATGAGTTATTTTTGTTGATTAAGTATGCCAAATACGCGGCATGGTCGCTGATTTGTCGGCATACAACGGGCGTAAAATTTTCCATAAGATGACAAATAAACGCTTACATTGTTCTGCGTGTTCACCCAAATACCGGATCACTAACAATTGCCTAATTTGGGTAATACTGACTAATTCTTCACTTTGTTCCGCTTTTAACACGTCTCTAAGTTGTTCAATAAGGATAACTCGGCATTGTTCATCAACTTTTGAAAAGGGTGCATGGGCCAAAAATGTGGCAAAAACATTATGTTTATTTAACCCAGCGACATGTTGATGAATATTGTTATCCGGCGTAATCGCAATGCGATCATGGTAAATAAGAGTGTCATCACAAAAGACTTTATTTAATTGGGTGTAGCGCCCATGAACAAACATTTGATCTGACTTTGGCAGCCCTAGACATGTAATGTCCCAACCGAGATAAATACTATCGCCGGCAAGGTGAATATCCACCGTATTAAATCCATCGGCCCCCTCATAAACTATGGTTTCTAACGGGAAATTTTCGCACCTAGCAAGAGGTTTAAGATTAATAGAGGTGATCTGAATTTGTTTAGAGTCTCCAATCGTTAAGTCTTTCCGTGCGCGATAAAATCGATTTGCCCTTAGTGTTGTAATCAACGCATGGGCGTGTTCATTTATGTCGATTTTTATACGCAGCTCATCACCTGATACGATACCTGCGGGCGGGTGCAATAAGTAGATATGTGCGCATTCACGGCCGTCAGGATAAAATGCTTTTTGTACGTTAAGAGGACCTCGTCGCTTGGTACGAGTTAATTGAGTGCCGCTAGGTGTTGCACTAAACTCGAGACTTAAATCGGCAAGTCAGGCGTTTTTAGACACCAAGGTTTTACACAGGTTTGCCGTATTTCTATCACTTGTATGCAATGACTGAAGTTCAGGTTTTGTGATGGCATTTATGGTCATATTTATTATCGTTAAGTTGCGATTAACCCTGTTGAGTTGTATGATTTTATTATGGTTTGTTGTGCCATGCCTTAAAAGCGAAACATCTAACTATTAATTTCTAACATATAAAACACGGCACATTTGTCCTATTCGACTGACAACATTACGCGAAAACACACAATGTTGGTTAAACGGCCAAATACTTGCCAACCAACTCGTCTGTAAGTTGCGTCATAGGCCCAGTAGAAATCACCTGTCCTTTTTCCATTAGAACAAACTCTTCACCAACGGCTCTGGCAAATGGTAACTTTTGCTCAACCAGCACGATCGTCATGCCATGCTCTTTATTTAGTTTCAACAGCACATCACGTATCAACTGCACGATGTTAGGTTGGATCCCTTCATTAGGTTCATCTAAAATAAGTATGCTTGGGTTTAGTACTAATGCACGAGCTATGGCAAGTTGTTGCTGTTGGCCGCCAGACAAATCGCCGCCTCTGCGGTGTAACATCTCTTTTAAAACAGGAAATAGCTCGTAAATATATTCAGGTATTGTTTTACTTTTTTGACGTTTGCAGTTCAAACTGATCTTTAAATTTTCTTCAACGGTTAATTGCGGGAAAATATGTCGGCCCTGAGGGACATAGCCCACACCGATTTCAGGTCTAAGTTCAACAGTACTTTTTTCCATTGATAAGTCGTTAATCGTTAAACTGCCAGAACTAATCGGTAACATGCCCATAATAACCTTTAGTAATGTGGTTTTACCTACGCCATTACGACCCATGATGCAGGTACGGGAGCCTTTTTTAATCGACAAGTTTAAGTCCCATAATATCTGGGTTCCGCCGTATTTTTGATCAACCGCATTTAATTTAATCATGCGTATTCTCCTGACTTTTCACTTTTGTCATCTGTTATTTCGTCACCTGTCTCTTCGCCAAGGTAAACCTTAATAACTTCAGGATTAGATTGAATTTCAGACATACTGCCCTCGGCTAACACAGACCCTTGATGTAATACTGTTACTTTACGAGCGATGGAGCGAACAAACGCCATATCATGTTCAACGACAACAACAGAATGTTTTCCCGCAAGCGACGTTAATAACTCAGCTGTGCGTTCAGTTTCTTGACCCGTCATTCCCGCTACAGGTTCATCTACGAGCAATACTCTAGGTTCTGCGGCGAGTAACATACCGATTTCTAACCACTGTTTTTGTCCATGGGATAATCGCCCAGCAGGGTAAAAAGCTTCTGGGGTTAAACCAATAGTATGCAAAATCTCACCAATGCGGTCTTTTTGCTCACCAGTTAATTTACTAAATAGCGAAGTCCAAATGCCTTTGTCACCCGCTAGACTCAATTCGATATTTTCAAAAACGGTAAGTGCTTCAAATACGGTTGGCTTTTGAAATTTTCGGCCGATTCCAGCTTGAGCAATTTCAGACTCATCAAGTTCGAGTAAGTTAACTTGCTGACCAAAGTTTACTGAACCTTTGTCTGGTCTAATTTTGCCAGTAATAACATCCATTAAAGTTGTTTTACCGGCACCATTTGCCCCAATTAAACAACGTAATTCACCGTCATTAATGTATAAATTAAGATCATTTAGTGCCTTAAATCCGTCAAAACTGACACTGACATCTTCAACATACAAAATGACCCCGTGTCGTGTATCTGGCTTTATATTTTTTGTTGCGGTTAACGCAGAGCCGTGTTTATCAACAATCATTATTTCACCTCCGCTTTAGCGGCTACAGCAGCTTTATTATTTCTAAATATTGATAATTTTTCGTAGACACTTGGCAACATACCTGCAATACCCTTAGGTAATAACAACGTGACTAATACAAATAGTCCACCGAGTGCAAATAACCAAGCTTCTGGCATGATGGCGGTAAATCGGGTTTTAGCGTAACTCACAACGATGGCGCCAATGATTGCACCATATAAAGTATTTCGTCCGCCAATTGCGACCCAGATAACCATCTCAATGGAGTTTAATGGAGAGAATTCACTAGGGTTAATAATCCCCACCTGCGGCACGTATAACGCCCCTGCAACACCGGCTAACATGGCCGATACAACAAAGATCCACACTTTGTAATACTCAGGCTTAAATCCAACAAAACGTACGCGGCTTTCTGCGTCCCGAGTGGCCGTTATCACTCGACCCATTTTAGATTTAACAATGTAATCACTCACCCAATAACCCAACCCTAAAGCTATGGCTGTAGCGACAAATAGCCCTAATTTAGTTTTTGGATCCTGCAGTGAAAATCCTAGGATTTCTTTAAAGTCGGTTAATCCGTTGTTGCCACCAAATCCCATCTCGTTTCTAAAAAACGCCAGCATCAAGGCATATGTCATCGCCTGGGTCATTATAGAAAGGTAAACTCCACTCACTCGAGAACGGAACGCCAACATACCAAATACGTAAGCAAGCAAACCTGGGCCAATAAACACCATAGCGACCATCCAAAACACACTGCTTGAGCCTGCCCAATACCAAGGTAATTCACTCCAATTTAAAAACACCATAAAGTCAGGTAACTCTGGATTTCCATAGACGCCTCGGTCACCAATTTGACGCATTAGATACATGCCCATAGCATAACCACCTAGGCTGAAAAATGCCCCGTGCCCCAAACTTAAAATACCGCAATATCCCCATACAAGGTCCACTGCTAAAGCCAACAAAGCGTAACAAAGATACTTACCAAACAAGCTCACGGTATAGTCACTAACGTGTAACATGCTGCCTTCCTGAAAAAACAAGTTACAGATGCTGACATATAGCGTCGCCAGAAATAGTGTGCCAACCACAACATGCAGTTGCGTTAGCTTTTCAAATAATGGTTTAAACGATATAGAAGAGTTCATAATAATTAATCCGCAGAGCGACCTTTTTGAGGAAATAACCCTTTAGGTCGTTTTTGAATAAACAACACTAAGCCTACCAACACAATAATATTGGCTAATACTGAACCGGTTATCGGTTCTAAAAACTTATTGATCGAACCCAGCGACATAGCCGCAACTAGTGTCCCCCATAAATTTCCAACACCGCCAAATACCACAACAAGAAATGAATCAATAATATAAGCCTGCCCGAGGTTTGGACCGACATTTGTTAATTGACTCAACACAACGCCTGCAATTCCTGCAATGCCTGAACCTAACCCAAATGTAATTGCATCTACCCAATCACTTTTAATACTTAACGCTCGAGCCATTTCTCGATTTTGTGAAACCGCACGCACATGCAATCCAAGCGAAGATTTTTTCAATATTAATAAAAGTGCAAAAACACCATTAACGAAAAAATAATGATGTATAAACGGTTAAACGTTAGTGAGAACACAGGGTTAATTTCCCACGACCCAGTCATCCAATCTGGTGCCTGAACCTGACGGTTTAGTGGTGAGAATATGGTTCTGACAAGTTGTTGCAAAATGAGTGAAATACCAAATGTTGCTAGTAGCGTTTCCAGTGGACGGCCTTTTAAGTGGCGAATAACCCCACGTTCGATTATGATGCCCACTAAACCAGAGACTAAAAATGCCGCAGGAATAGCCATTAACAGGGAGTATTCGATTAATTGTGGAAATGCTTGTTGAATAACATAAGTTGTATACGCGCCCAACATCATCATCTCGCCGTGCGCCATATTAATTACGCCCATAACACCAAATGTAATTGCAAGACCAATAGCAGCAAGCAACAGGACTGAACCCAAACTTAATCCAAAAAGATATTTTCGATAAATGAATATAGGCCACGTCGGTCTTCAATAGAGGTAATAACTTTATTTAAACTTTGTGCTAAGGCCAGTTGTTCTGGGGTTTTACCTTTTTCGGAAGTGCGTTTAACATTGTCACCATAGTGTTTTTTATAGCGGGTTCTAGATTGTCAGACAAACGCTTTATCGCCGCCATTTTTTGGGCGTGTTCACCATTTTTGAGTTGGTTGATCATTAAAATGACATTCATCAACTCAAGGACATCATCGTCTTGCTCTTGACTTAGAAGCTCTTTAATTGCTTGTAAACCCGCCTCTGACGGATTGTCCAGTAACTGCTTAACGGCTTGAATTCGAACCGCTTTATTAGAGTTCGTTAAATCAATACGCGCTATCGCACTTCGTATTTTACTGCGCAGTGAATTATTAGTTCTTACTTTCTTAATGGCTGACTTACTAACAGCGTCCATCGCCACATTAGTCAGTGCATCAGTTAATTGATAAGCCTCTTCCTGATTTTTAACAGCAAATACAACTTGCTTTGACGCTTTAACATAATAAAGATCTCCATTGAGTAAAAATTCTAGAATTTCACGCGTTTTATCACTTGGGATCGCAGCAATACTACTTACCAATTCCGGCATTTTTCGTAGTTTTGTTTGGGGAATTGTTGAATTAACGCGGCTAATGCAGGATCTATACTTGGGCTTATCTCATCTGCAACAACAGTCGCTTGTGCAATCGTTTGCCAAGACATAAAACAGCAAAACAACACAGAAATCATTCTAATCATTGTTTTTTCCTTATTTACAAAAAACTCGGTATTAAAAATCAGTAACCGTAATAAACAAGAATCCGAGCTATTACATAGTGGGTACGTGTTCATGTAGTCTCAAAAAGAAAGATAGGGAACCATAACCCTATCTTTCAAAGTCAATATCTAGTTCACATGAAAACCGATATTGACGTACTGCTTATTAAAAGCTTTGACCGGAGCATTTAGCCGTTTTTACATCAAAGTTGCCGCACGAAACTGGGGCAGTCCAATCTGAAATTAGGTTTTTAGAACTCGGTAGGAAATCAGACCATGCATCACCAATTACGGTATCAGGAGTTTCCCATACAACTTCAAATTGACCGTCTTCTTGAATTTCACCAATCAATACAGGTTTAGATAAATGATGATTTGAGTTCATAACTGCGGTACCGCCAGTTAAGTTAGGTACTGCCACACCGATTAACGCTTGCTCGACAGCATCTACGTCAGTTGTACCAACTTTCTCAACCGCTTTTGCCCACATTTTAAAACCGATATAAGTTGCTTCCATTGGGTCATTTGTTACACGTTTGTCATCACCAATATATTTTTTCCAGTTAGCAATAAATTCGCTGTTCGCTTCACTTTCAACGCTTTGGAAGTAGTTCCAAGCAGCTAAGTGACCAACTAATGGTTTAGTATCAAAACCAGAAAGCTCTTCTTCACCAACAGAGAAGGCTACAACAGGAATGTCTTCTGCAGAGATGCCCTAGTTGCCAAGTTCTTTGTAAAATGGAATGTTAGCATCGCCATTGATTGTTGAAACCACGGCTGTTTTTTTACCGGCAGAACCAAACTTTTTGATATCTGAAACAATGCCCTGCCAATCTGAATGACCAAATGGTGTGTAATTCACCATGATGTCAGATTCTTTCACACCTTTAGAAAGCAAATATTCTTTGAGGATCTTGTTTGTGGTACGTGGGTAAACATAGTCGGTACCCGCTAAAACCCATCGCGTTGCACCAATGTCATTCATTAAATAATCGACAGCCGGTATGGCTTGTTGGTTAGGCGCTGCGCCTGTATAAAATACGTTTTTAGAAGATTCTTCACCTTCGTATTGAACTGGATAAAACAATAAACCGTTTAATTCTTCGATGACCGGTAATACTGATTTACGAGAAACTGATGTCCAACAACCGAATATTACGTCAACTTTTTCTTTCGCTAACAGCTCACGTGTTTTTTCAGCAAATAATGGCCAGTTTGACGCGGGGTCAACAACGACAGGCTCCAATTTTTTGCCAAGCAAACCGCCTTTTTTATTTTGTTCTTCAATCATCATTAAAACCGTATCTTTTAATGTTGTTTCAGAAATCGCCATAGTGCCCGACAATGAATGTAAAACACCGACTTTAATTGTATCTGCCGCAGTAGCAATGTTAGAGAGTAGGCTACTCGCAACAATTGAACTTGCTAATAATAGCTTTTTAAATTTCATGATTTTTCCCTTCAAATTTTTTAATTTTATTTTTAATTTATGTACTGAATATTCTTTAGAACGTAACTAACGCCTCAACCGCAATGCTGTTTGAATCCGAACTGTTGATTTCTTCCATACGGTATTCAAACACCATAAGTAGGTTGTCGTTTACCGCAACACTTGGCGAAATCGTAAAGCCACTCGCTTCTTCATACGTTGCGCCAGTCGCGTCTTCGATGTCCCATGCATGGTAACGAACCGTTAAACCAAACGTATCAAAAGCGTAATTACCCATAAGTAAAAAGCCTGACGCTTCTGAATCAACGCCTGCGGCAGCATAAGCAGGGGCATTTTCAGACATGTTGTATTCAGCAGCTACCGTTAAAGGTCCTTTGCCATAACTTGCCCATAAGTTGACTAAAGTAGTTTCATCTTCAAATGAGTAAAAACCTTTTACTGTTATCTCGTCGGTAGGCATGATTGCGACCATTGTTTCTACGCCAACCGTTGAAGAATCAGTTTCAAGTGGTCCTGCAAGGTCGTTGACTAATGAAACCGCTACGGCAAACCCGTCGCCGCTATACATCCCCGAAACACCTTGCTGGTAATAACCATAAAAATATGGTGCGTAACCCGCTCCTGAATATTGGAACAAGCCAGTCGGCTCTTCAGTTTCCCAACCGCTATAACTTAAAAAGCGACCCGCTTTAACGGTGAAACCATCGTTTACTGCGTAAGTTATAAACGCTTGTTCAACGTCGACACCTTCAGCATTATTTTGGTATTCAACATCAACAACGGCTTTTAACTTGTTGCCAAAATCATATGCGATATCGATTTCAACCTTAGTCAACGCCAAAAACACTGTCGGAATCGTCATCGTTATCGGTGTAAAGTGCTGACATATCAACAAAACCGTTGACCGTTAATTGCTTCTCTTCCGCTGCGTTTGCATTCGAAGCAGCTCCCAACGAAAGCAACAACGTTGCTGCTACAGGTGTTAATCTCGTAAGTAGTTTTTTCATGTTACATTCCTCTTTAAGGGTTTATGTGTTTGGGCATGCTAGTGATGTTTAAGTTGATGCCTGTAAACACCTAGCTAATTTCAACTGGAATTAGTATCTCTGCTTTCGTCTATAGAAAACATGCGCAATAGCGCGATATCGACTACGCATAATTACGCATATTTTACTCGGCGTTATTTTTGTAAGATGAAATACCATCTCGGATGTTTTGCAATATTTCAGCTTCTGCCCTCCAAAAAGAGCACAAAAATGTCGTCAAATCCTAAATGGGTTATCGCGATTCACAACTGGTCATAAAATTGGGTGTTGATGGCGAACACTGGTGTTAAACCGGGCGTGTGGTATTGGAATATCTCGTTAGAGATAATAAAAACTATCTGATTACAAAAAGTGATTAATGATTGTGCTAGTGACACAAAACATCATGGTAAAATGCAGTTTATTGGAGGTCAGGTATTGCGCTACGTCACTGCTAGATTAATCAGCTAAGAGCCATCACACTGATAAACGCCTAAAGTACATAGGTTTTAGTTACCTAAATATAACTTTATAAAAAGAATAAAAGCGTAAACAATGCAAAAAGGCCAAAAGATACTCTCGACACGAAGAACGTATAATAAGCTAGTCGCCAATGAAATGATGGAGGACTTTGCCCTGCGTTTTACCGCTAAACGTGCCCGTATATGGTCGTTAAATCGCATAGCAGTTACAGCACTTGGCATTGTCTCTTTTTTAGTACTCGAAGCCATTGGCGGCGCAATTACCTTAAACTTTGGCTTTGAAAACTCGGCATGGGCCATTTTGGCGCTTATCTTTGTGGTGTTTCTAACGGGTTTGCCAATTAGCTACTACGCAGCGAAATACGGAGTCGACATAGATTTATTGAGCCGCGGCGCTGGTTTTGGTTATATCGGTTCGACCATCGCATCTCTTGTTTATGCTTCGTTCACCTTTATCTTTTTTGCCCTTGAAGCGGCGATAATGTCGATGGCTCTGCAACTGCTTTTTGGCTTACCGCTGGCGATTGGTTACATAATTAGTGCATTAGTGGTTATTCCGCTAGTGACCCATGGTATTGCGTATATCAGCCGCTTTCAGGTGTGGAGTCAACCGGTTTGGATCATTCTACAAGTTATCCCTCTTTATTTTGTTTTTAGTCACCCCGATGGCCAATTGTCTGCTTGGTATGAATTTACCGGTAACGCTGGTGAACAGGGGCAATCCTTTAATCTCTTGCTATTTGGTGCAGCGTCTGCGGTGTTGTTATCCCTTGTTGCGCAAATTGGGGAACAAGTTGATATATTGCGTTTTTTACCGGAAAAACCAAAAGAAAAACAATGGCTCTGGTGGTTTGCTTTAATTAGTGCCGGTCCTAGCTGGATAATATTTGGGGCATTAAAACTGTTTCTTGGGTCGTTTTTAGCTTATTTTGCTTTAACGCAGGGAGTCGCGCCAGATTTAGCCGATGATCCTGCACATATGTATAACTTGGCTTTTAGTTTAGCGTTTGACAACCCACAACTAAGCGTCATTGTTGCCTGCTGTTTTGTCGTTATTTCGCAACTAAAAATTAATGTCGCTAATGCCTACGCAGGTTCACTTGCCTTAGTCTAACTTTTTTCACGGGTTACCCATACCCACCTAGTGCCGTGTTGTATGGTTGTTCTTTAATGTCGCAATTGCCTTATTATTGATGGAACTAGGTATCTACCAAACTATTGAAAGCATGTTAGCGGTATATTCCGTTCTGGTGCTCGCTTGGTTAAGTTCTCTTGTTGCCGATTTAATTATTAACAAACCGCTGGGCATTAGTCCTAAACATATCGAATTTAAACGTTCGCATTTATTTGACATCAACCCTGTTGGGGTTGGCTCAATGTTCATTGCAAGTTTTGTCGGGTTTACCAGTCATTTTGGTTGGTATGGTGAAACGGCAAAAGCGTTAGCTTCGTTTACGGCGTGTGGTTTACCATTTATTACTGTGCCGCTCATTGGCTACCTAACCAAAGGTAAATATTATTTAGTCGACGCAAATAAACCAGAATACAAAGCCCCTACATTTTGTTATATCTGCGAAAATACCTTTGACCAAGAAGACATAACTTACTGCCCCGCCTATAAAAACCTATTTGTTCCCTGTGTTGCTCGTTGGACGTTCGCTGCGGTGATCAGTGCCGTCCAAACGCGACACTCGCACAACAATCTCAACACTTTTTTAACCGTTTTTTGTCGGCTAGGTTGCTGCGAATTTTAACAACCCCAATGGCGCAGTTTGTTGGCGTTACACTAACGTTAAGTCTCATTGGCGCTGGCATACTCTTTTTGATCTACTTGCAAGTCCCCTTGAACGACCCGACAATTAAAACGTTGTTTTCCCATACCTTAATCAAAATATTCTTTTTGCTACTCATTATTATTGGTGTTGTAAGCTGGTTCTTTATTTTGGCACGAAGCGCTAACCGCTCAGCCGTCAAAGAACTGCGGTCTCAAACACTAGCGTTAGCTAAAGAAGTTGACGCCCATAAAAATACCTCCCATGAATTAGAAGATGCCAAAAATGTTGCAGAGTCGGCAAACCAAGCTAAAAGTAGATATTTGGCAGCCCTTAGTCACGAGCTAAGAACCCCTTTGAATGTCCTTTTGGGTTATGCGCAATTGCTGAGTCAGGATGAAGCCATTCCAAAGCGACAGCGCGATACACTGCATATCGTTAAACGAAATGGCGATCACCTTGCGGATCTAATAGAAGGTTTATTGGAAATATCAAAAATTGAAGCCGGTCGACTAACATTGCACCGTGACGAATTTAACCTTAAAGTCATTTTACAGCAACTTGTTGATATGTTTCAGATGCAAGCCAAAAGTAAAAACATCGAATTTTACTACGAGACATGCGTAAACCTGCCAGACTATGTTGCAACCGATAAACAACGCTTTAGACAAGTGCTAATTAACCTTATTTCAAATGCAATAAAATACACAGAAAAAGGCTCGGTCACGCTACAAATAACGTACCGCAATGAGGTCATACACTTCAGTGTGATTGATACTGGCATCGGGATTGCGCAAAAAGACCAAGAGACAATTTTTAAACCATTTGAGCAGATACGAACCCCCATACTCAATCAATAGGTGGCACAGGATTAGGTTTAACCATATCCAGATCGTTGACCCACTTGATGGGTGGTGAAATAACCCTAGAAAGCCAAATTGGTAAAGGCTCTACGTTTAACGTTAAGTTGATGTTGCCAAAAATTCACCGCGAAACCCAGTCTCCAGAAAGCCACAACAAAAAAGTTGTCGGTTACAATGGTTCGGTCAAAACCATCTTAGTGGTTGATGACGACGTAAATCAGCAACAGCTAATGTCGGATTTATTATTACCTATCAATTTTAAGGTATTACTCGCCTCTAATGCCGCTGATGGTTTAAAAATATTGCATACAAATCATGTTGATTTAATGATATTAGATGTGCGAATGCCAAATATGGACGGCTGGCAAATGATCAAACTCATTCGGGAACAACATTTTGCCATGCCAGTGATTATGGTATCGGCCAACGCTCGGGACAATGAATTTACGTATTCTGCCGAGGGATATCACAATGATTATCTCGCTAAACCGGTAAACCTAAATACCTTGTTAAGTCGAATTGGCGAACTTCTCGGACTCGGCTGGCAATTTCCAATAACTTCAAATGAGAATGACGCTGACGATAATGACAAAGTCACGGTTTCCAAAACCCCAAAACATTCGATAAAAAACGAACAGTATCAACAACTTATTGCACTTGCTGAAATTGGTTATTTATCGGGATTCCAAAATACGTTTGACGACATAAATGAAAGTTTTGCCATACCTGAAGATGTTGCGATCCAATTAAAAAGTTATATCGAACATTGTAATTTTCCCGCTATCATTCAATACCTAACAGAGATGTGTCATGAAGAATAATTTGCAGGAAGTCGTTTTAGTTGTTGATGACTCTCCGGAATCATTAGGAATGTTAAATGTAACCTTAAATACCCAAGGTTACACGGCCCTTGTTGCACTTAACGGTATTCAAGCCCTGTCTATAGTCGAAAAAATTGCACCGGATGTGATCCTACTCGACGCTGTCATGCCTGAGATGGATGGCTTTGAAACGTGCAAAAGATTGAAGCAAATGCTTCCAAATACCCCAATCATATTCATGACTGGCTTAACTGACGTGGAAGATATTGTTAAAGGGTTTGAAGCCGGCGGCATTGATTACGTTACAAAACCCATTTCTCCGGATGAAGTTATCATTCGAATTAAAACCCATATTCAAACAGCAAAACTAGCTCTAAGTGCACAAGATGCACTTGACCATGCAGGCAATAACGTTTTTGTGTGAGTAACGAAGGGCGATTGTCGTGGGCTACGCCTCATGTACATGAATTGATTGAACAAACAGCAAAAAGCAATAACATCCCCTAGGCTACTTTAGCGACACATTTAAAAGACTGGTTACAATCTGACCCAACTAAAAACCTGCATCTAACTTGTTTTAGTACTCCACTTGAAATTGCCTATGAACGTGCCCAAAAAGACATGCATTTACTCCATATCAAAGGCTTTAAGCAAGAGCAAACTGCTGAAGTTTTACAGCAAAACCTACCGATTACAAAGCGTGAGTCGGAGGTATTATTTTGGGTTTCTTATGGCAAAACGAGCTGGGAGATCTCACAAATTCTAGCGATGAGTCCAAGAACAGTGAACAAACATCTAGAGCAAATTTATCGTAAATTAGGCGTTGATAATAGAACATCTGCCGCGGCGATTTCAATTAGGCTCCTAGAAGCAACACACTAATCGTCAATTAGCCAGTTAGTTCGACAGTTGTCTATTCGATTTCCAACTTTAAATTAACCATTTAAAATCAATTACATGTAAAAATTAGTTAATCAAACCGATATTATCGTCGACAATAAACGACAAAAACACCGGTTTAACCTTTTCAGTTGTCATTAACAAAAGGACGACTATTCCCCTGATGAACTCGTTATATTTCACCGCGAATGTGCTGTCTAACTTGCTCTTGATAAAACGTTTGTAACTTAGCGCTTAGTACTTGTGACAATGGTGGCAAATCACTAGTTAACGCATTACTAATCACTTGCTGTGACGAGCTCGCCCCCGAAATAACCGTACTGACTTGAGGTTGGTCTAACAACCATCGCAGCGAGCACTGCAGCAAATTCATGTCACTTGGGAGCATGGTTTTCACTTGGTCAGCTAAATCAACACCAAGTTCAAATGGCAGACCATTGAAGGTTTCACCAACATTAAATGCGGCGCCGTCACGGTTGTAGTTACGGTGATCCTGAGCTGAAAAAGTACGATTTTTTGCATCCGTCCACTTAATAAGCCACTCGCTAATGGCAAACGGGCAATAATGCCGATATTCTTCTGCTCGGCTATAGGCAGTAACTTCTCAACCGCGTCTTGTCTAAAGATGTTAAAAATGATCTGCAACGTCGCCAGACTATTCGACTGGCAACAGACTAAAGCATCTTCAATGGTTTCAACACTTGCGCCGTAATGTGTGATCAACCCTTCCTGTTGAAACGCTTCCATCCAACTAAATATCTCACCGGTTTTTAACATCTCCGGGGAATGCAGTGCAATTGCACCAAATCAAGGGACTCAACACCTAATCGAGCTTTTGAACCTTCTAGGCTTTTTCGTACGCTGTTTTTGTTATACCCATCCGGAAACAAGTCACCACCGCGACCAACTTTAGTGATCACCACGGGTTTAGTTTTTGGGTTTTTAGCCAATCCCCAATGCGTTGTTCGCTGACCCCACCGCCGTAAACATCGGCAGTATCAAACAAGTTAATTCCCTGCTCAGCAGCCGAATCCAATATTGCCTTTGCTTCACTATCCTCAACCGGGCCAAAGTCATTGCCTAACTGCCAACAGCCTAAACCTATCTCAGAGACTTCAAAACCGGTTTTTCCTAACGTTCTTTTTTCATAATGTGTGGCCCATCTAATGTGTTTTTAATATTATTAACGTCGTATTTATGTTCGTATTTAATTGGTATAAAGCTCCTTGTTTGGCCGCTAAATACCCGACCTTGTACCTAAAACCAACTGTTCTTTTGACTTGTTACCAATTCCATAATGTCCCATCTTCAAGGCGATTTACCGGCAGACAAGCACGTTTATATGGGTATTTTTTGGCAATTGATTCGTCGATATCAGCGCCGTGCCCAATCGCCTCCCATGAGTAAAATAGCCATCAACGTAACGGTAATCTCGGGTGAATACCGATTCCATTTTTTCACTGTGGGCCATATGTTCTTGAATACCAAAATTTGCTACCGAATAATCAAAATGCAATGCCGCAGCCATGCAAATTGGCGAAAGATCGGTCGCCCCGTGACACCCTGTTTTAACATGAAACAAACTGGCAAAGTCGGCGATACGTTTTAGCTGCGAAATGCCACCGGCGTGCACAACGGTAGTTCGAATATAATCAATCAATTGGTTTTGAATAAGCTCTCTGCAGTCATGAATTGAATTAAAGACTTCACCAACCGCAATAGGGGTCGTTGTGTGGTGACGGATCAATTTGAAACTTTCTTGGTTTTCAGCCGGAACCGGATCTTCCATCCAAAACAGGTGGTAAGGTTCTAACTCTTTACCTAATCGCGCCGCTTCGATGGGCGTTAACCTGTGATGCACATCGTGCAGAAGATGAATATCATCACCAAACTGCTTTCGCACCTCGGCAAACAACTTAGGTGCATAGTTTAAATACTTTTCTGTCGACCACGTATCTTCCGTAGGTAAGTCTGAGTCTGCGGGTTCGTACTTCTTGTTGTTTTTAGAAACCCCATAAGTCCCTGCCACGCCTAGGATCCCAGATTGCACACGAACCGCCTTGTATCCTTGATCTATGGCTTTTCCCACTTGCTCAAGGGTTGATCCGAGATCAAGACCGTTGGCATGGGTATACACCATGATTTTATCCCGGCTTCGACCACCGAGCAGCTGATACAAAGGCATATTGGCGGCTTTCGCTTTAATATCCCACAGAGCAGTATCTACCGCCGCTATTGCCGTCATGCCAATGGGGCCACGACGCCAATACACGCCTCGATATAAATACTGCCATATGTCTTCAATTCGCTGAGGATCTCGGCCGATTAACATTGGAATAACATAATCTTCAAGGTAAGAAACAACGGCTTTTTCTCGCCCATTCAAGGTTGCGTCACCCACCCCATACAAGCCTTCGTCTGTGATAATTTTGAGGGTCACAAAATTACGTCCTGGACTGCAAACGATGACTTTTGCATCTATAATTTTCACAACGTTTTCCTCTGGTTAAATTTAGTTTGCCGCGAACTTAGAAAAATAAATTAGGTAAAAATAGAACGACTTCTGGAAAGATTGCTAACAACGCAATTAACACCAGTACCGCACTGAAAAACGGCATCGCTTCTTTCACATAGTCATCGGTCGGGCATTTTAGAATGCCGCATACGGTATACATCGCTATTCCTACAGGGGAGTCGTGCCGCCAAATGACACCATGAGCAACATCAAAATACCAAAATGCACTGGATCAATACCAACTGATTGGATCATTGGCACTAAAATAGGGGTAAGGAGTAATACGGTTACTGTGCCTTCCATTATCATGCCGACAACAAACAATAATACGAGGCACAGCAATAGAACGATTCCAGGGTTTTCAGTGACTTGAGTTATCGCTGTGGCGAGGTCAACCGGCAATTGTTCATAAGCAAAGAGGTAGCCAATCATCCCCGAAAATAGAATAATCGACATGATCATGCCGATGTCAGAAACACTCTCAACAAGTGCGTTTTTGATACTCGATAAGGTAATTTCATCATACGCCAGCCAGCCCACTAATACCGCGTAGATAACTGCAAAAGCCCCGGCTTCAGAGGGCGTGAAGATACCAAAACGTATTGTGACCACTAAAATTAGCGGAAAAATCAGTGCCCATTTACAATCCTTCATGGCATGCCAAATTTCTTTAGCACTTGGTTTTTGACTCGACTCCGGCGTGTAGCCTCGTTTTTTGCGACTATGTATACGGTCAACATTAGGATCATGGTCAGTAATATGCTACAGGTACTATGCCAGCAATAAATAACTTACCAATTGATACGTTACCAACAAAACCATAAAGAATAAGGCCAATGCTCGGTGGTAAAGTCGCTGTAATTAAAGCGCTTATCGCAATAATCGCGCTGCTAAAGCCATTACTAAACCCAGAATCAATCATAGGTTTACCCAGAATTCTTGATTGCATGGCGGCGTCAGCGATTGCCGAACCAGACACGCCTCCCATTAATGCACTGAGTACAATTGTTACGTGGGCTAAACCGCCGGTGATCCAAGCCACCAGCAAGTTTGAAAACGAAATAAGTCTGCGGGTAATTCCTGACTTATTCATCACCTGCCCGGCGAGGATAAAAAACGGTATGGCAAGTAAGGGAAAGCTCTGACTCGCTGCAACAATACGCTGAACCCCAACGAGAATTGGTATATGTTCAGATAGGGTAAAATAGCCCAATCCGGTCAATAACAAACTAAATGACAAGGGCATGCCGACAATGAGTAAAAGAATAAACATCGCTAATAGGATCATTTATTTACACCCATTTGTCCGAGGTTAGCTTTTTGTTCGTCTTCTAACTCACTGAGCAGGTAACTTGGTAGCTTAACGCCATCTGAATGGATGTTAGCCAGTATTCCGTGTCTCAACCTAAATAACGCTCGCCATTGCTGTTGCACTGTATTTAGCATTAATAAGGCGCCAACAGGTAAAGCCAATGTCACCAAAGAATATGATAATCCCGTTGTACCAAGTTCGCGTTGTGGATTTAACAGTACCAGTTTAAGCCCAAAAATAAGCAATATGACTAAACCGATAAACATCAAACTGTACAACACTAAATCGAGTTTCACCCTGTGTTGCCAACTCAAATGCCGAACAAATAGGTCAACCCCAACGTGTTCAAAATTGCGCAGTGCTTGGTCCGCACCCAGCATGGAAAGCCACGCAAAAAACAGTTGCGCAAAATCAACCGACCATATAATTGGTGCGCCAAATGAACGCATCACGGCAGCCGAAAAAACCAACAGCACAATCGCAACCAATAAACTCGCAGCTAATCTTTGTTCAAACTGAACTAACTTGTCACTCATCAACTGACCCTGCGCCAATTGCATTGTTTTTAATTGAAAAGCATTCGATTAAGTATAATTTCATTGTTTTAAACTCAACTTAAGCTTTGCTCTAAGTTCGGTATAACCGAGTACGTCATAGGTTTTATTGGTCGCTTCGATAAATGCGCGTTTATCTACTTCATGGATCACAACGCCATAATCGCGCATTTTTGTTTCGTATTCGGCTAATAAATCAAAGTTGAGTTGCGAGGCAAATTCCCTGCTAAAAACGCTTGTTCAGTGACTATCAATTGATCTGCTATCGAAAGTTTGTCGAACCAAGTTGCGCTGCCCACAAGGCCCGATATTAGGTTGATATGAGCTGTTTTAGTGATGTAGGTGATAACTTCATAAAGACGCGAACCCCATGTGCCCGGATGTTGAGCTTCGGCACCGTCAATGACCTTTTGTTGCAATGCGCTATACACTTCAGTCCAACCTAAAGGCGTAGGCGTAGCACCGAGCGCACGGATTGTCTCTAGCCAAACGGGGGCGCCAATGGTACGTATTCTAACGCCAATCAAGTCATCTGGATGGTTAATTTCTTTGTGTGTTAACAAGTGCCGTTCGCCCTGCCACCAGTTAAAAGACAATACCTTTAACCCCGCGTTTTGACTAAGTTGCGCAGCCCAAGCGTTAAAGACTGTTGAGGTAACAATTTTTTTGACCTCCGCCAGCCCACTAGCCAAATAAGGGGCACCTAATATGCCCATCTCATTTTGATAAATTGCCAACCGGCCGCCATCGACCAGAACCGCAACGTTCGCTCCAGCACGCGCCTGTTCTAATATATCGTTGTCGCTGCCAAGTTGTGACCCTACAAAAATCCTAACAATAATGTCTTTATTTGTTGCTGTTTCAACGCCCTGTTTAAACTTGAGCAAACCTTGATACATAGGATCAGAGCTACTAAGCGAAGTGATCACATTTAGCTCATTTACACCCCCATAAACTGGACGAATAAAACCTAAAGTGACGAGGATGAAAATGAGTAGTTTCATTTCAAATTAGTCCACCCACATGCTCTGCTCTGGGCCTAAATAGCTCTTTTTAAGTCCGCCAGTATTTACAATGACTTTTTGGATAACGACTCCAATATCCACCATATAAATCCGTAGCTTATGCGCTCCCGGCTGTTTTACATTGTGATGACTCACCGCATAGCGCACACCATTTTTGACAGACTCCTGCCAATCGTTTTGCTTACTATTCTCTAAGACATCAACCATTATTGGCTCTTCATCATCAAATCCGATGGCGAATCTTAAACCACGTGTAGGCACAAAATTTAGACTTGGCGCGACTAAGGTTTGGATCTCCACGGCCCCTTGGTTAAATAGAAATAAATCATATTCTAGGTAAGGCGCGTCTTTATAATTTTGAATGCTTTGGTCAATATTTTTTGACATTGCTGACATCGACGATTGCGTGCGTCCATGGAACGGGATCTCTTGCCAACTTGCATTACCAGTAGAACCAAGTGCCTGTGCACTAACGGCTTCTAAAGCAACATAACCGTCCGCTTCGACAAATCCGCGCAACTCTGTATTGCCTATGGATTAAATGCACTGATGTTAACTGTCGCACCGCCCCAACCGGTGCCTTTGATAAATACCGTTGCACTTAACTCACCTTTAGGAGCTTTTGCCCAATCAACACCTACTAAAATGCGTGTATCGTTAGTTAACAACCCCTTGTTATGACTTAACGTTACCCATGTTTTGCTGGCTGTCGCGCTAAACTCAAATGGCATTAACCCTTTATTAAAAACATCAATGTAACGCTGTTTTTGCCCAAACGGACTGAATTGGTCTAGCACTAATCGGTCGATATGAGGCCAAACATTGGCAGTGCCTTCTACAGCAACCCCCATGTCAGAAACATTAGCAGGCGAGCTTGTTGCCAACCAGGGCATTACGTCTGCTGGTGGATTATTCCAATGGGTATAACCAATATGAGTTTGATCCATAAAATGCGCCCAGCGACCATTATTTAATTGATGGTAAGTTGCTTTTAAAGCGGCATCTGTTTCAAAGTTTTTTGGGCAGCCGCCGCATATTTATTTGCGCTGGCGCGCCCTTGGCTGGCGTACAACCTATTTTTAGCGACGTTATTGTATAGCTCATAAAGATTCGCCGTTGCTTTTATTGGATGCAAAACCAATTGGAAATAAGCCGATTTTTTATCGTCAGATAACCTATTATGTATGCGCTCAGCTAGGTCTACCGCAGCGGATAATTCAACCGAAATTCGGTCGGCTTCATTGTAATTAAACTGACTATACGTAGTGACATCCATGAGTTCCGGTTTTCTACGACCATTATGACGGGTGTATGTCGTCAAAATATTTGCTATTTGGGTCGCATATTTATCACCAAACTGCTGTTTCACCCATTCATGAGTATATTCTGCTAATTTTTCTTTTGGTATTGCCTCGGGATCCCACGCATAGGTAAGGAAGAAATCCGTTGGGTATTCCATCGGCTTTAAGTCGCCAACATTAGTGAGCCAGATTTGTTTTGCGTCAAACTGGTAAGCGAGCGCCATTTGCTCCCAAATTTTTGCAATAGGTGTTGTATTTATCCAGCGATAAGAACGTGGACCGCCAACATAGTCAAAATGATAATACACCCCTGCCCCGCCTTTTCGCTTGCGCTCCTGCGGCGTTGGTAATCGGCGTATATTGCCCCAATTATCGTCTGACCAAAGTAAGGTAACATCGTCAGGCACACGCATGCCCTTTTCGTAATAACTTTGCACTTCTTTATAAAGCGTCCAAACCTGCGGTACGTCACTTACCTCCCTGTCTTTAAAGACATTTGAGAGAATCGTTCGCTGGTCCGCCACGATGTGTTCTAATAACTCAATATTCTCATTTTCACTCATTGGCGTATCGTGTTGACCACGCATACCTAAGGTATAAATGCTTTCAAATGGCTTATTGCGCTCGGCGCACTTTTGCCAAAATTGATATAGATTTTCGGCGTTAACGTCGTAATCCCATTTGCCTGTGCCACGACGGTCCCACTCCTTATCAGCGCACAACATGGGTTCATGGTGAGAGTTGCTCATGACAATGCCGTATTCGTCGGCTAACACCATGTTTAAAGGATCGTCATCACTAAAGGCATTGTTCCACATTGCAGGCCAAAGAAAATTGGCTTTTAGTCGCAACAATAAGTCGAAGATGTGTTGGTAAAATTGATGGTTATATTCACCAAATTTGGCCTTAACCCAATTAGTCAGCGCCGGGGCCTCGTCATTAAGAAAAATGCCTCGGTACTTTATTTTAGGCTGAGTTTGATAGTGCGTATTATGTTTGACATATAGCTGCTTACTTTGTTTAACGGGCACATCAGCCCACCAATACCATGGTGAAACGCCAATTTTTTCGGCTAAATCATAAACCCCAAAGGTTGTTCCCCGCTTGTCACTCCCAACGATGACTAATGCTTTTTTGTTGATGGGTGTGATTGAGGAAACGGGTTATCAATAACCTCAATTCGAAACGCCTCCCATTGACCTTGTAAGCTTTCAATATCCAGCTTTTGAGTGCGGACAAGTTGGTCGATTAAAGCGCTGCGGCCAATCGTACCAACAATGATAAGTGCAGCGTTATCAGGCGTATGATTTGAATTTGAAACTGTGGCGAGCTTCCCCGTCACCTTTTTTATATCAGCTTGCAGATTGTTTACTGCTCGTAATACGCCCTTATGGTCACTTTTATCAACGTAGATATCAGCAACCCTATCGTTTTGAACAATGCCAAAGTCCGCATTCAACGGGTTAAAGAGGACATAATCGCCGTCATTTGCCTTAGCTTATCGAAGTCGATAAGATGCAGATGAATAACGCGACTATTGTTTTAGCAATAATAGATAACGATTTCATCCTACTTATCCGTACTTTCAATTCGACTATGGATGCCTAACATAGTGCCGACAAACCCCTGAGCAATCGCAGTACTGAGTATTTTGCCATCCAAGTTCGCCGCTAACGTTATTTTTTCACCATCCGCAATTTGGTATGCAAAGCTGATATCAGCCTTGTCACCACTTATTTCTAAAACGAGTTGCTGGTCGTTTTTAGCGCTGATTTCAACTTGCTTGATTATCTTTCTTGGTTCAGAAGCGTTTTTATCCTTTGTTCTTTCCAAAAATAGTTGAAATTTGCCATCGCCGATCTTTTTAACTCCCAAATAATAATGGTAAAACTCGTTTTGAAATGCCACTAACCCAGCTGAAATATCTGTAGATTGAGGGAGCGCTAAGCCTGTTGTGACTTGATAAGTCATATGCTGCTGGCGACGACTTAAAAAACCGGCTGCTTTAATGACGTTAAATCAATTGGCGCAGGTGTGATGTTCATTTTGCCATCGGTTAACTCATACCATCCACTATAAAAACTGCGTAATGTATTCCAATTTACATTCAGTTTTTGACCGTCAAATTCATCACGCCAGATAAAATTGCCCGTTTGTTTTTCATCAATATCAAGGGAATTGTTAATGGCGGGTTTAGGTAAACGGTGCGGAATTGCTTTGCCTTGTTCAAGTATATGTGGCCAACCTTTGCGCCACGTTACGGGTAATAAAAATGACTCGCGCCCCGTGTTATAAAACCGTTGATCATAAGCGCGAGTTGCCAAAAATACGGCCCACCAGTCGCCTTGTGGCGTTTGCACTAAGTCGGCGTGACCAGCCGTTGTAATTGGGTTGCGTCGGTCATCAGGTAAGTCACGCTGTGTTAATATCGGATTTCCTGAATATGGAATAAATGGGTCGTTTATGTTTTTCGCTCGAAACACAACTTCTGAATGCTGATCCGCAGTACCGCCCTCAGCGCACATCAAATAGTACCAACCATTAACTTTATATACGTGGGGAGCTTCTATCCAAATCGGCTGTTTAGCCAAGTCCACGCCACCGTTAACAACTACTCGACCGCTGTCACTTATGACTTTTTTAGCAGCTAGGTCATATTCCCACATCCAAATCGCACGGTGGCCTTCATATAAAGGCTCGTCAACCGGAGCGTCGTTATGAGTGATGTAAACTTTTCCGTCGTCGTCAAAAAATATGTCGGGGTCAATCCCACCAATTTCCGGTAGCCAATAAGGTTCTGACCATTCACCCGCAGGATCTTCGGCCGTGACAAAAAAGTTGCCACCGCCATTTACCGCAGTTGTGATCATATAAAATAATCCGTTGTGGAATCGAATCGTTGGGGCATAAACCCCTGCGATACTTGATTACCTTTTAAGTCGAGTTGCTTTTGATTAGTTAACGCATGACCCACTAGCTTCCAATTCACTAGATCGCGACTATGCAGAATTGGTACACTAGGGTTGTAGGCAAAAGAAGATACAGCAATGTAATAGTCGTCTCCTTTACGTGTGATGCTCGGGTCCGGGAAAAATCCAGAAATAACAGGGTTTTGATATTGCCCTTCCGGCATAGGTTCAGAAAATATTTCATCCATACCTTGGTATTCAAACCAATCAAATTCGACGGTTTTGGGGTTTGGCGTTTGGCCGGTTAACCCTTCAGCCATGCCAACAAGTGCAGGTTTATTTTGAAACTTCTCATTAAATAATAAAGGCCAATCTGCGCGTTTTCTAAACCCAGGATCCAACTATCGCCATCGGTTATCCCCCAAAGCGTTATACCTCCTCGTAAATGTTCAGGAACCACATCCATATAGGCATCAACCACTTCAGCGTACCGTTGGCGTTGTAACGTCGAGACTTCTTTGGTTAACTCCGAATATTGCTCCGATTGGTTTACGGCAATGTCCAGCTCCGAAACTCTAACCTTAACCCCTCGTTTTACGACTTTCGTAAATGCCTCTTTGATATTTTTTATGCTTGGTGTGTCAGTATCGATATGGACTTGAAAGCCTATGCCATCAATTGGCACATTGCGTTGCTGAAAGTCTTCTAGCATTTTAACCACACGGTCAATTTTGCTGACGTTTTTTACTAAGTCATAATCGTTGTAGTATAAATCGACTTCAGAGTCTGCTTCTCTTGCTAACCTAAAGGCCATTTCCAAATACTCAGGACCAATATTGTTATACCAAATAGTTTCTCGGTATTTTGTTGGGTTACTCGCTGTGCCGTCATCTAAAAAAGCTTCGTTTACCACGTCCCAGCTCGCTAGTTTTCCAGCAAAATGGCCAGCAACAGTCGAAATATGATTTTTTAACAGTGCTTTGAAATCGTCTTTTGAACCTTGATAATCGTTCATCCATTTCGGAGATTGCGTGTGCCAAACCAGCGCATGGCCATGCATTATCATATTTTGTTGGTGTGCATATTCAACCAAAGCATCGGCATGGGTGAAAGCAAACTTGTTTGGCTCGGGCTGCAAAAACATCATTTTCATAATATTTTCAGCGGTCAGGCTATTAAAGTGAGTTTCAACAACTTCTTGGCGCTCAGAACTGATTAATAAACTATGCGCATATGGATCTGCAGGGACGGCAACCCCAACAGGGAAGTCGACTAACGATTTAAGCGGAGGGACTGAATCGATGGAAAAAACATTCGATTTTAGAACCTAGGATTCGATTGGGACGTTTGTGATTGTGGGGCTACACCCCATAAGTAGCACACTTGCTAATGTTGATATAATAAAGCGATTTGACGGTATTTGGGCTAATTTGAGCATAATTATTTTTATTATTATTATTTAGGCTAGTATTTCTTGAGACTACTACCTATCCAAATTCCGTGCTTTTATTGCTTGTCATATTTAAGTTATGAAATTTACCTATTTGTAAACGCTTAGAACAAAAATAACTCAGTCAGTTATTTCAAAGTTCTTCTTCAAATGGAAAGCTGAAATGGCGACGCAGGCAGCCCATGAACATTAATTAAATTCGCCTTGACTGGATTATCTGCCCACCCATAGCGGACCGTTACTGGGTTGCTGATTTGGTTGCTCCACACTTTTATTTTGTCTCCGACAATAGTGGCATTGGCCCACACAAACTTACCATCGTTTCCTGCGAGACTGAATCCCAATAAAGGGGCGTTCTCGTTGGCTTTATTTCGAATCGCTAGTTTGCTACCAAACAACTTAAAACTCAGCCAAACGTGATTGTCGACCACTTTACCCTTGCTTATTTCTGGACCTGAGTACACGACTTCATTGATGCCATAAGCCAGCTTTTGAGCCGCAAGGAACAATCGTTCACCAACGTCTTTTTTATTTAATGGATGAATGTCATTCCATTCACCGATATCAATCGTCACTGCCATCGCCGTGTTTGGCTCGGTCAATGCCAATCGTTGTGCTTCTCGAGTTTCGGCCCATTGGCTTTCTACAGGTTTATTGTTTTCTGCCATAAAGTTAGCTAACTGAACAAAAATAAAGGGAAATTACCCTGTTGAAACTGTTTGCGCCAATCTCGGATCATGGCAGGGAATAAAGTTGCGTATTCAGTTGGTCGGTCAGTATTTGATTCACCTTGATACCAAATTGCTCCTTTGATCTTGGTCTTCAATATAGGCGATAACATCGCATTGAAAAAACCAAGTGGCTGTTTATATTCCTGAAAACTAGGACCCGCAAGTGGTAACGACTCTGCTCCAACTCGAAAGCTCCATGGACCATTTAGATCAATTGTCCGACTTCCAACATTGAGCTGATAAGGTTTATCACTAACAAACCCACCCTTTCCGGCACTGCTAATCACTCGAACCACCACCACATTTTTACCCGCCTTCAAAATGTTTTTATCAACGCTATATCGACGCGGTGGATACTGGTAAGTGGTATTACCTACTTTCCGACCGTTGATAAATGCAGTGTCAGCGTCAACAATACGACCCAAAATCAGTTTCGCAGGTAGGTTGGTTTCAGCTTTGGATAATTCAAATTCCTTTCGAAACCACACCACACCATTTTTTGTGTCAATGCCTTTGTCTTGCCAAAATGACGGTAAAACCGTGGTTTGCCACATCGAAGCGTCATAGTCGCGGTCAGACCAAGTCAGGTTTTTGTCATTGGGTTTCAGCCCTAAATCTTGAGCGTTTAGTTGGTTGTACCAATCGTCATTCCGTTTATGATCGCTGGCTATCAAATTAGCGAGATAATTTTCTTGACGGTATTTATTAATGATATCGAGGTAATGTGGAAACTGCTCTAGGGCCGATTCACTAAGCCAAGCTTCCGCTGGCGAGCCACCATAACTACTATTTATAATGCCAATCGGGATCTGGTGATTTTCTGCGAGACGGGTTCCAAAAAATAGCTGACCGCAGGAAACTGTCCTAAGTTTGAGCTATCTACACGCTGCCACGACCCCGATGTTACGTCATCTTGAGCCTGCTCAAAATCATATTTTCGTGGGACTTTAAATAAGCGGATATTTGGGTATTGGCTTAAAGTAAACTCTTCGGGGTATTTGACTTTAACTCGCGCCATGGTCAATTCCATGTTTGACTGCCCAGAGGCTAGCCACACATCACCAAATGAAACATCCCTTATTGTTAATGTATTATGCCCACTAATAACGATTTTGTGGTCACTACCAGCGATTTGAGGTGGTAAATTTATCGACCACTTTTGGTTTAAGGCGGTGACTGTGCCTATCAATTTGCCGTCTAAACTTACTGAAACTTGTTCGTGATTATCCGCCCATCCCCATAGTAGATTGTTACTGTCTCTTTGCAGAACAACCCCATCACCAATCAACCGAGGTAGACTTATATTTGCGATTGCAGACGCACTAAAAAATAGCAAAAAGCGCAACAGCCTAATGCTCTGCTGATTAAATTAAACATAAAGACAACCTCTAGGAATCGACAAACAAGCCACGATTGTAATCACTTTTAGCCATAAGATTATTATCTAAAACCACAACAAAGTTATGATTTTATTTAGTGTTGAGCTTTACGGTTTTTTATTTGATATTGTTTATAGGCAAACAAAAATGCTGAAACCGCTTATATCAACATAATAATAAGAATTTAAATGTAATGCAGTTAACCCAAAACAATTTGGATCGTCTTAGCAAAGACATCCTAAAACCGAAATTCGACCGACAACAAACCCAAATTGGTATTGTACATTTAGGTCCTAGCGCTTTTTTCAGAGCACATCAGGCTTGGTATACTCAACAAGCACTTAATGTAAAAGCTGGAAACTGGGGTATTTGTGCTATTGCATTAAATAGTAATCGCGTTAAACAACAGTTAGAACCACAGCAGGGTTTATACACCTTAGTTGAGCAGGATAACATTGCACAATATTCAATTATTGGCTCGGTCAAAGAGTTTCTCGCGTTACAGGAAGATTTCAGTCAGGTTGTCTCTCGTCTCACGGCGACAACCACAAAGATAGTGACGTTAACAATTACAGAAAAGGGCTATTGCCTTGACGCCAAAGGTCGTTTGGACTGTAATCATCCCATAATTAAACGAGATTTGTTAAACGCTGAACGTCCTGAGTCGGCAATTGGCTTGTTATTCCTTGCCTGTAAAATACGCCACCAGCAAAACACCTCCCCTTAACCATCATTAGTTGTGACAATTTAAATGATAACGGCGTCAAACTAAAAGCCGCCTTGGTTAACTATGCACAACTTGTCGATACAACATTGGCCGACATAATTCAGACCGGTGTCATTTGCCCCCGCACTATGGTTGACTCTATTACCCCGGCAACTGACGCCGACATGGCGGTGCAAATCGAACAACAGTTTGGTTACAGAGACAATTGGCCAATTAAACGTGAAACCTTTACCCAGTGGGTAATCGAAGACATATTACCCGATGATACTCCAGCCTGGTGCGATGTCGGTGTGACATTTACGCACGACATTGCAGGGTACGAAAACGCCAAACTCAGAGTGCTCAATGCCACACATTCAACACTTGCTTATCTAGGCCACTTGCTCGATATCGATACGGTATACAACGCGATCAACAATGAAGTGCTGCATACATTCATCTCCAACATGCTAAAAACCGAGATCAAACCTTCGTTAGTCATCCCTAAGGAAATGAACTATGAGTCTTATTGTGGCGCAATTTTACAACGTTACCGTAATCCGGCAATCAAACATCTGTTGTCACAAATAGCCTGGGATGGTTCACAAAAACTGCAGGTACGAATATTGCCAATTATTGTGCACAACATAAAACATCGATTCCCGATCAAAAGTTGCTGTTTTGCTGTCGCGGCTTGGATGCGCTTTGTCATTATTAAATCTCGCAACAAGAGTGAGTTGATAGACCCACTAAATCATCAATTATTAGCCATAAGCTCTTATTGTTGTGATAGTGCAGAACAAGATGTTGCGCATTTTATGGCACTCGAATTGTTTTCAGGTGTCGCCGACGAGCCCGACTTTATTGCCCAAGTGACCCAAGCCTATCGGACGTTATGCCAAGTCCCCGCTGCGATATTGTCTTCTTTAGTAAGTACAAACTAATGCCTTACCAATATTACGACTTTTCAGCGAGTTACCTATACAACAAAGGAATTCAAGACACAGTCTACGGACAACTTGACGTAATACCCCTCAATTTTGGAGCCCAAACATGAAAGTTATAACCGTTTTATTGTTGTTTTTTACTGCGTCGTCAGTGGCAAAGCATGGAGTAATGAATATGACCAAGGCGATGACGGTTATCGCTTGTGGTTAAACTACACTTTCATCGAAAATGACACACAACGCTTATTATATTTGCGCCAGATTGCCAATGTGCAACTTGTAGGGCAATCCGACACCATCAGTATTATAGACCGTGAGCTAAAAAGGCCCTACCTACACTATTGGGAAATTCAATTAACTGGTCGACGAATGTTCCGCAGAGCAACGGATTAATCATTTCAAAAGCTAACTCAACGTTGCGTCATAACTATAAATTAGATCACAGTTTAAAGATGATAAACAACGAAGGTTTTATCATTAAAACCGTAACAGACCAAAAGCAAAATCAACATGTTTTAGTCACGGCTAAATCTGATATTGGTCTGCTATATGGCACCTACCGATTAATTCAGTTAATGCAAACGGGCAAACCGCTTTCGGATGTTAACATTGTTGAGTCACCTAAAATTGCCTTAAGAATGCTTAATCACTGGGACGACCTCGATAGGCATACCGAACGCGGATATGCAGGAGAGTCGATTTGGGACTGGCATAAATTACCGCAATACAAAGAACAACGTTATTTCGACTATGCTAGGGCCAATGCGTCTATTGGTATTAACGGCACTGTCGTCAACAATGTTAATGCAAACTCGTTAATTCTAACGCCAGCTTGGCTTGAAAAAGTACGTTCACTTGCTGATATATTTCGCCCTTATGGCATCAAAATCTACCTTTCAATTAAATTTAGCTCGCCGCAGCAGATTGGTAATTTGTCCACGTCGGATCCTATAGACCCTAACGTACAAAAATGGTGGCAAGGGAAAGCAGCTGAAATATACAAGCTAATTCCAGACTTTGGTGGTTTTTTGGTAAAAGCAAATTCAGAAGGTCAACCGGGGCTAAGGCGATTACGGGCGCACACATGCTCAAGGGGCGAATATGCTTGCTAAAGCACTGCAACCATATGGCGGCAATGTTATCTGGCGTGCTTTTGTTTATTCACATGAAGAAAAAACAGAACGCTCTCTGCAAGCCTACAATGAGTTTGTACCGTTAGATGGTCAATTTGAAAAAAACGTAAGTATCCAAGTCAAAAATGGCCCGATTGATTTTCAACCTAGAGAGCCTTTTAGTCCAATGTTTGGCGCCATGCCAAAAACACCGCTAGCAATGGAATTTCAAATTACCCATGAATACCTCGGATTTAGTACCCATTTAGCGTACTTAGCAACGTTATACAAAGAAGTGCTCGACGCCGATACAAGAGTTAAAGGTATAGGCTCTACAGTAGCTAAAATCATCGACGGCACGTTAGTTAATAAAAATATTACAGCCATCGCCGGTGTTGCCAACATTGGCAGCGACAGAAACTGGACTGGTCATATTTTTGGCTAAGGCAAATTGGTATGCCTATGGCCGTTTGGTATAGGACCATGATTTAACTGCCGACGAAATAGCGCAGGACTGGATAAAGATGACACTGACTCAAGAACAGAGCAGTGTTAATAGCATCACCAACATGATGATGAGGTCCCGTGAAAATATCGTTAGCTACATGACACCTTTAGGGCTGCATCATTTAATGGACACTGGCCATCACTATGGATCAGGGCCATGGGTAGATAATTTAGGCCGTGACGATTGGAATCCGGTTTATTACCACCGAGCGGATGACTACGGCATTGGATTAGATAGAACCAGTAAAGGCACTAACGCCGTGTCACAATATGCAACATATTGGCAAACAAGGTTTGAAGACCCAGCTAAAACACCGCAACCGCTTTTACTTTGGTTCCATCATTTACCGTGGGATCACACCATGCCATCTGGCGATACTCTTTGGAATGAGCTCGTAAAACATTACTATCGAGGCGTCGTCGCTACCGAACAGATGGAAAAAGACTGGCTAGCACAAAAAAACCATATCGCCCCTCATCAGTTTAATCAGGTTAAGATGGCACTCGAAATTCAAGTTGAAGAAGCAAAATGGTGGCGTGACGCCTGTGTGCTTTATTTTCAAACCTATTCAAAACGCCCACTACCTAATGGGTTAAGTAAACCAGACAAGTCGTTAGACTATTTCAAATCGTTAACATTTCCATACGCACTATAGGACAAGGCTAGTTATGACTAATTCCAAAAAACTAAAGTGGGGTATTCTAAGTACCGCCAATATCGCTAAAGGCAAACTAATCCCTGCAATTCATGCCTCAAATTCATCGATGGTTTATGGCGTAGCCTCTCGTAATTTAGCGCAAGCTGAAAAATTTGCTCAGGAAACAAATATTCCAAATGCGTTTGGGAGCTATCAAGCGTTACTTGACGATCCAAGTATAGATATTATCTATAACCCACTGCCAAACCACTTACATGTCCCTTGGACCATTAAGGCCATAGAGGCTGGTAAACATGTATTGTGTGAAAAGCCAATTGGCTTAGATGTGGCCGAAGTCGAGCAGTTAATTGCAGTTGCAGATAAACATCCACAGTTAAAAATTATGGAAGCGTTTATGTACCGTTTTCATCCCCAATGGACACTTGCTAAACAACTCATCGAGGCTGGTGAAATCGGAACAGTGCATACAATTGATGCGGCATTTACCTTTCACAACGTTGACCCAGAAAACGTTAGAAACATGCCAAACATAGGTGGTGGCGGGATGATGGATATCGGCTGCTATTGCATTTCCGCAACCCGCTTTTTATTAGGAAAGAACCTAAAAAAGTCATGGGATCATTAGTTATGGATACTAACTTTGGCGTTGATAAACATGCCAATGCCATTTTGGACTTTGGGGATGTCAAAACCTCTTTCTTCTGTTCAACCCAAAGTGAGTCGAGTCAACGGGTTTACATAGTTGGTGAAACCGGTAGCTTAACAATTGAATATCCGTTTTATCAACCAGACGATTGCCAAGCCGAACTAACAGTGCGTCATGATCAAGTTAAAACTGTCCATAAAGTAGAAAATTGTGATCAATATGTATTTCAAGTGGATGCATTAGCAAATGCAGTAAATAACAAATTAGCCACACCAACGCCATTAACTGATGCGCTAGCGAACATGAAAGTAATTGATGGAATATTTGCCAGCGATAAGAAACAAAATTGGGTCGTGCTATAAGCTGTGACTAAAAATATAAATCCTTGTTGAGATATTAAAAATATCAATAATATTTCAACAAGGACCACATTAGCTCATCAAAAAGCAGTAAAGCAAGGGCTTAAAAGAAAGTGTGCGCCAACTTACTCATCTTCTAATTTAATATCACTAATATCTAAATTGTCGGGTTCGCTGACGACGCCTTTTGCATCATCACGATATTCACGCGGCGTTTTATTAAAGTGCTTTTTGAATATCGCATACATATATTGCAATGATGGGTAACCACAAACACTGGCAATTTCACTGGTTGTTTGGCTAGTATTTTTTAACATACTGCAGGCTTTTCTCAGCTTTTCATGATGAATTTCATTATGAATACTATGCCCACGCTCCTCTTTAAACCGTTGCTCTAAATTAGAACGAGAAATTCCCACGTAATCTAAAACCTGATCAACTTTAATTCCACGACACGCCTTTTGACGAATGAAATGCATCGCCTGCATGACATGCGTATCTTTAATCGCCTTAAAGTCCGTAGACTGGCGCTCTAAAATACCAGCTGGCGGCACTAAGTGGGGTTTAGTTGAACACTTTTGGCCGTTGAGTAAACGATGTAATTTTTTGGCGGCTTGAAAGCCCATTTCAAAACAACCTTGGCTCACCGAACTAAGTGTTACACGACTAAGAAATCGAGCAATTTCGTCATCATCGATACCAATGACACATAATTTATCAGGCACTAACATCCCAGTATGATCGCAAACTTGCAACAAATGTCTGGCACGAGCATCAGTAACGGCAATAATGCCTATAGGTGTTGGTAAAGACTGTAGCCAATCTGACAAACGCTTAATGGTATCTTGCCAGGTTTCAGGCTTAATAGGATGCCCACGATAAACTTGGCAATCGTAACCATCCGCTTTGCAAATACTAATAATGGCTTTTTCACGCTCTTCGGACCAACGATGATGTTCGTCTTTTGGGGTGCCATAAAAAGCAAAACGTTCTATGCCCTTTTGTCTTAAGTGCTGATAAGCGGTATTCACCAGTTCATAATTGTCGGTAGCGACATACGGCACATCTGGATAATCGTCTGGATTGCTATAAGAGCCACCCACGCCAACAACCGGAACTGTGGTCTTCATGAGTGCTTCTTGAATTTCCGGATTGTCAAAGTCGGCAATGATGCCGTCTCCCCCACTCATCAATATTATCGAAGCGTGCTAGGAAATCTTCTTCCAAATATAAGTCCCAATCCGTTTTAGATGCTTGTAGATAATGACCTATTCCTTCAATCACTTTTCGGTCGTATGTTTTACTCGCGTTTAATAACAGCGTAATACTATGTTTATTTTCAAACATATCGCCCACCCCTTTGGTTTAAAACTCTCTATTTATAACGTTACTACTTAAATTCATCTTATACGAATTAATAAAAATATTCGTATAAGAAATTTCATAATCAGAATTACGTTTTATTTGTTTTACATTTAATTCGTAGATGGGCGAGTTAAATACTTAGCTGTGGAACATGTTATAAATTAGTGCGTTTTGAGAAAGTTATGATGTGAGTCTCCTTAGCAACAAAAGGGTTTACACACGATTTACTTAAGTAAACTCAAAACCACCGATGGCTGAACAAACCCACTAAACGCCCGCAAGCATTAGTGTTTGTGGATTCAGAAAAAGCATAATACGTTATTGTTTTTTGCGTTAATCGTAACAAATGATAATAACAAAATTTAAATTCACAATACTCAAACGCCTTGAAAGCATTAGAATGACAAAAAATAAGAAGAATTATAAGACTATGACAACAGAACTCGATACTGCAAATTTGAATAAACCAGACTTGGCGATGGAAAAGCTATCCGTCACAGAAAAAGTTGGATACAGCTTGGGCGATCTTGCTGCCAACTTGATATTCCAGACATTTGTCACTTTTATAGCGTTTTTCTATACTGATGTATATAAAATACCAGCAGAAACCGCGACCTTCATAATTTTTGTGGGCGGTATGGTTGGTGCTTTCTTTAGCCCAATCATGGGCGTAATTGCCGATCGAACCAGTACACGCTGGGGACGTTATAGACCCTGGATATTATGGACATCTTTACCTTTTGGTTTAATGGCCATTTTAGCCTTTAGTACACCAGACATTGGCCCTCAGGGTAAAATGATTTACGCCTTAGTGACCTATGTCGGGCTAGTTATCATCTATTCTGCAAACAATCTGCCTTATGCCGCCTTAAGCGGTGTTATTACGGGCAACATGTCTGAAAGAAACAGCATGTCTTCTTATCGATTTGTCGCTGTTATGGTCGCTCAATTTCTCATCCAAGTAATGTTATTGCCTCTTGTTCTAATTATGGGTGACGGCGATAAAGCCGTTGGATTTGAAAATACCATGACCATGTTTGCACTCGTGGGCATTGTTTTCTTTCTTATTACCTTCTTCACGACAAAAGAACGCGTGATAACCAAAGCTGAGCAGAAGTCTACAATTAAGCAAGACCTCATTGATTTAGTGAAAAACAAACCTTGGGTGGTTATGTTAACGCTTACTATTTTGGTGTTTGTCACGCTCGCGCTTAAAGGCGGAATGTACATTTACTACTTCCAAAATTATGTCAGCGAAAGTCACCTTGCTCAATTCCAACAAGACATCGGTTTCAACAGCTTTATTAGTGGCCTAAATAGCATGCTCACTAGCATGGGATTTGTTGAGTTCTTATGGCCTAAAGATGTCGCGATATCAGGCAACAGTATATTTAATGCCTGTGGCATTATCTTTATGATTATTGGTATCGGCTTCTCCAAACCACTGGCAGACAAATTTGGTAAACGAGACGTATTTGCCGGCGCATTATTTATATCGACTCTTTTTGTCATGATGTTCTATTTCTATGAGCCTGAATCCGTTGCCTTAATGTTTGGCACGCAAATATTCCACGGTTTCTTCTACGGGATCACAACCCCTATCCTTTGGGCAATGATTGCCGACGTCGCAGATTACTCTGAATGGAAAAACAGTCGCCGAGCTACAGCCATTGTCTTTTCCGCAATGTTGTTTGGACTCAAGTCTGGCCTCGCTATTGGCGGGTCTTTAGTCGCCGGTATTTTAGCAAGTTACCATTATAACGCCGAGCTGGTGACACAAACAGCAGAGACAATCGAGGGCATTAAGTTTGCCGTTAGCATCTACGCCGCTGTGCCATTTTTGATTGGCTGCGCAAGTTTATTCTTTTATGAGATAAACAAAAAATGGAACTGCAAATCGAAGCGGATTTAAGAAAATCTAGAAATTAATACAATTTACTAAATAAGAGTTTAAAAATGTCTGATACAGAAAATGTAACTATTGAACAAGTAGATTATGAACAACTTGAGAAGAAAGCGATTTCTCAACCTCTCGTTAAACATATTTATACCGCTGACCCTTCGGCCCATGTTTTTAACGGTAAAATTTATATCTACCCTTCACATGATATTGAAGCTGGCATCGAGTTTAACGATAACGGTGATCACTTCGCGATGGAAGATTACCATGTAATCTCCATGGACGATGTTAATAGTGAAGCTGTAGATCACGGTGTGGCGCTGCACGTTGACGATGTAGACTGGGCCGAACGTCAAATGTGGGCACCAGACGCAGCCTGCAAAGACGGCAAATATTACTTATATTTTCCGGCGAAAAAAGCCGATGGTATTTTTCAAATCGGCGTAGCGGTAAGTGACTCACCTACAGGGCCATTTATCGCCCAACCAAACCCGATTAAAGAAAGTTATTCAATCGACCCTGCTGTTTTTGAAGATGATGATGGCCGTCATTACATGTACTGGGGCGGTATCTGGGGCGGCCAGTTACAAAACTATCGAAACAATGTCTATGATGCATCCAAAGGTGAACCTGCGGACGATGAACCGCAGTTAGGGCCTATTGTAGCGCGCTTAACTGACGATATGCTGGAATGTGATGAAACACCTAAAGAGCTAAAAATATTAGATGAAAATGGCGATGTATTATTAGCCGGTGATCACCAACGTCGCTTTTTTGAAGCGTCTTGGATGCACAAACATAATGGCAAATACTACTTCTCTTATTCAACAGGCAATAGCCATTTGATTTGTTATGCCATCGGTGACAATCCATACGGACCATTCACCTATCAAGGGCACATCCTAACCCCTGTAGAGGGCTGGACAACGCATCACTCCATTTGTGAAATCGATGATAAATCGTATTTGTTTTACCATGACTGTGTGCTTTCAAAAGGCGTAACACATTTACGGTCAATTAAAATGGCAGAAATTAATTACAATGATGATGGCACCATAATTCCGATTGCGCCTTACAACAAATAACCTGTAACCCATTGTGGCTAATAGAAAATAAGTGAGCCAATCACTTATTTTCTATTTAAAAATGACTTACTTGTAGATACCTTGGTTCGAAATTTCAACTAACCACGCTTTACAAACACATGTTGAGACGAACCTGAGTAAACACCAACGTAACGGCAGTAAAGTCGTGAACAATTTACATTCATATCAGGTTATTTGACTAAAAAGTCATAGACCAAACACCTGTTTTTTTGAGAGTGAGGAATGACTATTTTGACATTATTCATATCCAATATAGCAATCCAAAAACGCTTTTAACCATCATGTATTCTTTCTATTTTGTGACGACTCAAAAAACACCTAAAACGGGTGCAGTTTCGTCTGGACACATGAGTTTAAAACGACAAGCCAAACTAATTTTCAGAAACAAACCAAACTTCAACAATGAAAGTAAACCATTGAAATATAAAAACAAAAAACAACATTACGAAAAACCAAAATCTAATTTGCGGATTAACATAAATGGAATGTTTAATTTAGTATTATCGTTAAAAAGCGATTTGTAATAGATTACTAAATGTCCATATGTAACCGCTTACAAATTGGGTTGTATTTGTGCGAATGATGCATTTTTTGAGGGAAAGTTGTCCGGGAAACAACTCGCTCAAGGATTGAGGGATTAAAAATGTATCTTTTGTTATTCAGTCATGAATATAAATGGACGAACACTTAAAAAAATCACAACAATACAAAGTGGGAATTAAAATGAAACATTTACAATCACAGCGTAAGAATCAAACTTTTGCAAAATCACTACTAGCCGCTAGCATTGCATCAAGCTTCTATGCGGGTGTCGCAATTGCAGCCGACGATAACGCAGCAGCGGAGGCCTCAATTGAAGTCATTTCTGTTACTGGTATGCGTTCAAGTATTCAAGAGTCAACGCGTTTAAAACGAGATGCAGAGGGCGTTGTAGACGCAATTTCATCAGAGGATATGGGTAAATTCCCAGATACTAACTTAGCTGAATCACTACAACGTATTACTGGTGTTTCTATCAGTCGTGTAAACGGCGAAGGGTCGGAAGTTACTGTCCGTGGTTTTGCGGGTGATAACAACATGGTGACTTTAAACGGTCGAATGATGCCTGCGGCAACAACTTATGGTGCCGGTTCAGGTGCTGATGGAACGACTCGAGGCGGTGGTACGCGAGCATTTGATTTTGCCAACCTTGCATCAGAAAGCGTAAAGTCTGTTGAAGTTTATAAAACAGGTAAAGCAAATATTGCCACTGGCGGTATTGGCGCAACAATCAATATTAATACAGCAAGACCACTCGATACCGTCGGGTTTAAAGCCAATGTAGGCGTTAAAGCTGTAGCAGATACAACAAACAGAACTGGCAGCGACATTACACCTGAACTTTCAGGCTTGATCAGCTATAGCGATGACGATTCAATTTATGGAGTTAGCTTATCAGTCAGTCACCAAGAGCGTGATTCTGGTTACACTGGAGCGACCGTAAACAACTGGAACATCGGATACTGGAATGACCTAAATAACCTATAGTGGTTTGTATAATAATACCGGAGACATTTATCAAAATGAACCTGAAGATGGTCAATTATACGCTCGTCCAAATGACATCCGTTATGCATTTTCAAACACCCAACGTGTTCGAGATAACGCCCAATTAACATTACAATTTAGACCTACCGATAGAATTACCGGTACACTTGATTATACATTCGCTGAAAACCAACTTACTGAGCACCGTGGTGAAATCACCAACTGGATGCAGAATGGTGACAACGTACAACAAGTCATTTTTGACGACTCTGCGGTAGCAACACCAATTTATGCTAAAGAAGCCTATTCTGGCGGTTCGGATGAAGGCTACGAGCAACAATTACGTGAAAACTTAAATACCCTCACCTCACTAGGTGTTAACTTTGAATTCGAAGTTAATGACAGCTTGATTTTACGACTTGATGCCCACCAGTCAAATATGCACAGTCGCGGTGTTGGCCCTCGTAACAGTGGTGAACTTGCTGTTGGTCTAGGTGCTCCAATTAAAACACAAACAGAATGGTTCTGGGGCGCTGACTTGCCAACGTTTAGCAACGTTTACGATGACAGTATCCGTGGCGCAAATAATAACGGCATGGTAGACGCAGGCGATGTTGGTTCGTCTATCGCTCGTATTAGAAATGCATCACAAGAAACAGACATATCTCAAGTTAAGTTTGATGGTACGTATGAATTTGACGACGGTCGCTTTGACTTTGGTGTGGAAGTCAGTGAAATGGATTCACTTTCTATGCAAACGGCTGGTAACAATATTGCGCTTGGTAACTGGGGTGTTGCAAACCTAGGTGAGTTTGGCGATATACTTCAGCCATTTGACTTAGCGGGCGAATTTAACGATTACCCAACGTCATCTACCCCAGGTTATGGTTTTATTGGTAGCCCTTCTGCAATATATGATGCAGCACTTAATCTGTATCCAGGTATCCCGACTGAATCTGAAGCATCTTTGTCTGCAAGTAACCGTGTTATTGAATCAACAACGGCTGCTTATATGCAAATTGCAGTTGGCGGTGAACTAAATGGCATGCCTTTCCACGTATTGACTGGTCTACGTTTTGAAAAGACTGAAGTTGAATCGAGTTCTTTGGTAGGCACAATATTTTTCAGCTGGGAAGATAACGATGACGTAGTACCTTATGTAGACAGTAACATTCCTGCTGCGCCATTTTCGGCAACAAACAGCTATGACAACCTTTTACCAACATTTGATTTCGATATTGATATCACAGATGATTTAAAAGGTCGTTTCTCATTCAGTAAAACAATCGCTCGCGCTGGATTAGGAAGCTTAGGGGTTTCTGCTAGTAACTTTGGCGGCGGCGGTGGTTCAACACTACTTGGCGCAAAACCAACAGCTAGCGCATCTAACCTGATGCTTATTGCCTTTAGAATCTTCTAACGTTGATTTGTCTTTAGAATGGTACTTTGACGAAGCAAGTTACATTTCTACTGGTTTCTTCCAAAAGAACGTGGCTAAATTTATTGGTAGCAAGCAAGTTGACAGCGGTCACTTTGGTATCTTAGACGTTACAGGCGGAGCACGCGCAAAAGCAGCAGCACAAGCTGTAATAGACGGTGGTTGGGCGCTAGACGACAGTTCATTATATAACATGATGGTATTGTTAGAGCACCCAGAAGTATTCCCGAACGGCGCAGCGGATTATGATGGTTCTGATGCTCAAGCAGCACAACTTGCAGAAACTCCGGGATGGGATCTAACAGCAGTTGCTGGCGACCCTGAAATGATTTTCCGCACCAATACACCTGACAATAACAAAGAAGCTAAGATTTATGGTGCTGAATTTGCGGTCCAACACTTCTTTGGTGATACTGGCTTTGGTGTACAAGCTAACTATACGTTAGTTCGTGGCGATATTAAGTTTGATAACGAAGCGGATCCAGATGTATCTCAGTTTGCGTTAATTGGTTTGAGCGATACAGCTAACGTTGTCGCGATGTACGAGAAAGATGGTTGGCAAGCACGTATTGCCTACAACTGGCGTGACGAGTACTTAGCGGAAGTTAACAAAGGTAGTTCAAATAACCCGCGTTACGTTGAAGCTTACTCTCAAATTGACCTTAACGTAAGTTATGAAGTGAACGACGACTTAACCGTATTCTTCGAAGGGATTAACCTTACTGAAGAAAACAGCCGTTCGCATGCACGTAACAAAACCCAACTTTGGTACTTAACAGAGTTAGGGGCACGTTATCAAGTGGGCGCACGTTACTCTTTCTAATACGTAATCTAATTACTTAGAAACAGTTTGAACGTATAGAAGGCCGCTAAATTTAGCGGCTTTCTTTTCCCAACAACGAGATTAATGCACGCGGAATCAAACCGATTTGCCCTATAAATACAGGAATAATAATAACAATGGCCAACCATGTATTGCTAAACAACGTAACCCACAAAGATTTAAAAATTGATCCTCGCTATAGCGCTGCTCACGGCAATAACATTGCGAGTACAATAATCTTCCCTAATGAGATTGAAGACATTCAAAAAGAGTACCCTATTTTATTTCGCAAAGACCCTGAGACTAACCAGTTCCTATCTACCGTTATATTAGGCTTCGAAAAAACGAAAACCTGTTTTTAGACACTACAACAGCCACTGGATGGAATGCAGAATATGTCCCGGCTATTATCGCCCGTGAACCCTTTTTAATTGGTTATCAAGACCAATCAGCCGATGGTGGTGACGAAAAAGCACCAGTGATCCATATTGATATGGACAGCACACGAATAAATATTTCTGACGGAACAGCCTTATTTTTAGAGCATGGCGGTAACTGTCAGTACTTGGAAAACAGCGCAAGTTCATTAAAGCGAATTACCGAGGGCGCGAAATTGACCAATGTCATGTTTGCGGCATTTGAAGAGCTCAGTTTAATAGAACCCATTACAATTGAATTTACGTTAGATAACGGTGAAAAATACCAACTCAATGGCAACTACACAATTAGTGAAGAGAAACTCCAAAACCTCGATGGCGCAAGTCTTGAAAAGCTAAATCGGTCAGGCTTTTTACAAAGTGCCTTTTTAATCATTGCCTCAATTTCTAACATTCAAAAATTAATCAATTTGAAAAACCAACTAATAGAATAATTCGGCAGCATCTATTAATTTCGATGTAATAGAACAAGACTTGTGGCAAGTTAGGGTATGCAAAATATAACAAACAAAACAAACAGCATTGATGTCGGTACTTCAGGTCAAATCCCTGAGCATATACTGAATTCCTCCGAGCCTGTTATTTTAAGAGGATTGGTTAACAACTGGGAATTATATAAGGCGGGCCAAGCTTCAAATAGCCAAGCAATAGATTATTTAAAATCTGCCGACAATGGCAAACCCGCCATTGCATGTATTGGTAGACCCGAAATCCAAGGTCGTTTTTTTATAATAACGACATTAGTAAGCTCGATTATCAATCTCAAAAAATGCCAATTAGCGAGGTTTTAGACTTGATAATGGCAACTCTGAATGCCCCTCTAACTCCGTCGTATTATATTGCCTCAAGCTTTGTTGATAAACACTTACCTTCGCTCAGGGAAAATAACGATCTCGATATTTCAAAACACATCAACAGCGGTTTGATGTCAAAACCCGAGATGAAAATTTGGCTCGGCAATGCCACCCTCGCCGCTTGCCATTATGATACGTCAGACAATATTGCGTGTTGTGTTGTGGGTAATCGTCGATTCACATTATTCCCTCCTGAACAAATACATAACCTTTACCCAGACCCACTTGAGTTAAACCTATAAGTGGTCCTGCTATCAGTATGGTTGATTTTAACGAGCCCGACGTTGACAAATACCCACGTTTTAAAGACGCCATTGCAGCGGGACAAATTGCTGAATTGACCCCCGGGGATGCCTTGTATTTGCCCCGTATGTGGTGGCATCAAGTTGAAGGCTTAAGTAAGTTTAACGTACTTATTAACTACTGGTGGAACAACGTACCTAACTACTTAGGTGAAGCAATGAACGTATTACAACATGCCCTACTCAGCATTAAAGATCGACCATTAACAGAGAAAAAGGCATGGCAGCAAGTCTTTGATTATTATATTTTTTCCGAGTCAACTCACGCGGGTGAACACCTGCCAGAGCAGGCAAGAGGTTCGTTGGGAAAAATAGACGAATTACAGGCAAGAAAACTCAGAGCGCAATTGTTAAATAAGCTTAATCGATAACCCGAGCGAATTTCCTAACTTTGCTAACATAGGTTAAGTTAAAGCTCACTTTAAACGTTGGAACTCATTTTGACTTCGTATAATAAAAACATGGCAACAAAACCAATTAAAAAGTCGTCATCGCAGGTGGCGGAACCTCCGGATGGATAGCCGCAGCAGCCTTAACTAAACAACTTGGAAAAGTACTCGACATTGTCCTAGTCGAATCGGATGACATCGGCACGATAGGCGTAGGTGAAGCGACCATACCGCCCATGAGGACCTTCCATAAGTTTTTAGGTATCGACGAACAGGAAGTGATGCGAGCCACGCAAGCCACCTTCAAGTTAGGTATTTCATTTGAAAATTGGGGCCAAATTGGTGATAAATACATACATTCATTTGGGATCACAGGTAAAGACTTTTACTTGGGTGAATTCCATGACTTTTGGCTACATGGGTTAGAAAAAGGCATCGATGCGCCATTTGGTGACTATTGTTATGAATTACAAGCAGCCAAAGCTGGCAAATTTGCCACCTCGGCTAAATCAAAAATAAACTATGCCTATCATATGGATGCAACTTTATACGGTCGATTTTTACGAAAATTCAGTGAAGATAGAGGTATTACTCGCATCGAAGGTAAAATTGTAGATGTACTGAAAGACCAAACAACTGGCGGCATAAGCGCTATTACATTGGGCTCCGGTCAAGCCATCGAAGGTGACCTATTTATTGACTGTACAGGTTTTCGAGGTTTACTCATCGAAAAAGCGCTGCACACAGGGTACGAAGATTGGTCACATTGGTTGCCATGTGATAGTGCTGTCGCTGTGCAAACCGCGTCGACAGGTCCTGCAGTTCCGTATACGCGGTCTATTGCACATAGCGCGGGCTGGCAGTGGCAAATTCCATTACAACATAGAGTAGGTAATGGATTAGTGTTTTGCAGTCAATATATGTCGGATGAAGAAGCCATAAAACAACTTTTAGATAACATTGATGGACCGCCAATTACCAAACCCAAAGTGATCAAATACCGAACCGGTCGACGACGGAAAAATTGGAATAAAAACTGTATTGCAATGGGACTTTCCAGTGGGTTTGTTGAGCCTTTGGAATCAACCAGTATCCATCTTTTTATGATGGCAACCATTCGCTTAATGAAGCTATTTCCCTTTGGTGGCATCACAGATGAAGTTATTGATGAATACAACCAACAAGCTGCAGTCGAGCTTGAAAAAATACGCGACTTTATCATTTTGCATTATCACGTAACGCAACGTGACGACAGCCCGTTTTGGCGTTATTGCAAAGATATGGAAGTACCTAAGACCTTGTCACACAGGATTAATTTATTTAAAGACGGTGGTCGTGCGTTTCAGTCAGACGGTGAGTTATTCAGAGTCGACTCTTGGGTTCAGGTGATGTTGGGGCAAGGCATAGCCCCTAAACAGTACCACCACATGGTTAAAACGATGAGTGACCAAGAGCTAGAAAAGTTCCTGACAGGGTTGAAGCATTCAATTAAATCGGCAGTAGACCAACTGCCCACTCATCAGGAGTTTGTTAAACATTATTGCCAAGCACCAGAAATTAAAAACTAACTTATGCCAATCCTAAATGCAGTCACAATATTGCAACAGGATTAGTCTAAATAGACATGCCCCCGTTACTTGGTTAAGTAAGGCAATTATGAGCCACAGTTATTTAATATAACCATCGAAAAGATGCCGTCTTTACGACGTAAAGTAATATTGACAAAAAACGAACAACTAACAACTAACAACCGAAACTAATGCACCGCGTGTACTATTGACTATCTTCTACACACTGCCTAGTATAATTTTTAATGATAATAATAAAGGATTATGACTTTGAAAACACTATGGTTAATTGCAATTCCCCTGTTCCTTTTTGGCTGCTCCTCTGACAGTAAGCCGGACCAAGAAACTGATATCGATTCTGACAACGATGGCGTTGTCGACAGTTTGGATCCCTTCCCACATAACCCTGAACTATCTGCCTATGCCTACCTCGCAGAGAATGGCATAACCATTGTTGCAGTTGATGAAGCAAGTGTGGGGAAAACTCAATTAATCAATGGGGTCGAATACACCATAGTAGATGACAAAACCATTCGAGACTATGATAAAGCCGATTTACATACCGTTATAACGACCAAAGTCACTAACTTGAAATGGATGTTTATAAATGCACAATACGTTCCTGATATTACATCCTAGGACGTATCAAATGTAACAAACATGTCGAGAATGTTCAATTCAGCAGATTTTAATCAAGATATTAGCGCTTGGGATGTTTCTAAAGTGACTGATATGAGTGAAATGTTTTCCAATGAAAGATTTAACCAAGATATCGGCTCTTGGGATGTTTCTAATGTGACTAATATGGAGCGTATGTTTTATAATAGTCAATTCAAACAAGATATTGGTGATTGGAACGTTTCAAATGTGGTGAATATGAACGAAATGTTTGCCTACTCAGCATTCAATCGAGACATTAATTCATGGGATGTCTCTAATTTGAAAAGTGCTAGCAGGATGTTTACTTCTTCACTGTTTAATCAAAACATTAATTCTTGGGATGTCTCTAGTATGACTAGCATGAAATTAATGTTCAACGAGTCAAGTTTCGATCAAGATATTGGCGCTTGGGATGTCTCTAATGTGACTGATATGAGTGAAATGTTCAAAGATTCTAAGTTCAACTATGGACATTGGGTCGTGGGATGTCTCTAATGTGGCGAATATGAGTGAAATGTTCAAAAACTCAGAATTTGATCAGGACATAGGCTCGTGGGATGTCTCTAATGTGACTAATATGGGTGAAATGTTCAAAAACTCAGAATTTAATCAAGATATCGACTCTTGGGATGTCGCTAATGTGACTAATATGAGTGAAATGTTCAAAGAATCAATGTTCAATCAGCACATAGGTTCGTGGGATGTATCTAATGTGACTGATATGAGTGAAATGTTCAAAGGATCAAAGTTCAATCAAAACATAGGTTCGTGGGATGTATTTAATGTGACTGATATGAGTGAAATGTTCAAAGACTCAGAATTCAATCAAAACATTCGTCCTTGGGTTGTCTTTAACGTGACTGATATGAGTGAAATGTTTTCAGCTAGCCCTTTTGATCAAGACATCGGCTCTTGGGATGTCGCTAATGTAACTGATATGAGTGCAATGTTTTCAGCTACCCCTTTTAATCAAGACATCAGCTCTTGGGATGTCGCTAATGTAACTGATATGGGTGCAATGTTTTCAGCTACCCTTTTTAATCAAGACATTAGCAATTGGGATGTCGTTAATGTAACTAATATGGGTGGAATGTTTTCAGCTACCCCTTTTAATCAAGACATCAGCTCTTGGGATATCTCTAATGTAGAAAATATGGGTGGAATGTTTTCAGCTACCCCTTTTAATCAAGACATCAGCTCTTGGGATATCTCTAATGTGAAATATATGGGTGGAATGTTCAGAAGCTCTGCATTCAATCAGGACATTGGAAATTGGGATGTCTCTAATGTAGAGCTTATGGCTGGAATGTTCAGAAGCTCTGCATTCAATCAGGACATTGGAAATTGGGATGTTTCTAATGTAAAAAGTATGGCTAGAATGTTCGAAAGCTCAGTATTCAATCAGGACATTGGAAATTGGGATGTCTCTAATGTGAAATATATGGACGGTATGTTCCAAGATTCTGTTTTTAATAAAGACATAAGCTCTTGGGACGTTTCTATTGTAACTGATATGAGTTCAATGTTTTTAGGGTCAGTTTTTAACCTAGACATCAGCTTATGGGATGTCTCTAATGTAAAATATATGGAAAGTATGTTTCAACGTTCTGTTTTCAATCAAGATATTAGTTCTTGGGATGTCTCTAATCTGAATCGAGCGTATAGCATGTTTGCCGAATCTAAATTCAACCAAAATATTGGTTCGTGGGATGTGTCTAGTGTCTGGTCTATGAATAAAATGTTCTGTAACTCTAGCTTTAAGCAAGATATCAGTGGTTGGGTGGTATCTCAAGTTAAGAAAACCTCACTCGGCGAACCCTATGAAAAAGGTGCTATGTTTACCCTTAGTTGCGGCACGCTACCGCCTGAGTTCAACCCCTTTAATTAACGTTAAGTTTGATGTTTATTGAACGCCTAACATCTACCGTCAAACGCTTTGATGTTAATAAGTGAGTTGATGTTGGTTGGTTTATAAAACCTCTGATGCTGAGTATTGAACATAACGTCAATACTCAGCGAATCTAATTAAAAGTTATCTAGTTTGCGCAGGTTGGTGCGCCCTCAGGTAATTGCTCCATGCGTACATCCGCAATTTCAATTTCAAATGAACCGTCGGACGCGATCAATAATGGGCCATTTATTCTACTGGCATCAAGCCCTGGGCGACAAAACAGTTGAGTGGAATAGGAAACGTCACCCATTCACCTTTTGGTAGACCTCTAAACATTTTTTGAATGTTCATTTCACCACGGCATGGATATCCGCAGTCTAGACCAAACTGGACGCTCTTTTTAGGTTTCCTGATGACTTTAACTTCCATCGTTAAAGCCACTGAATCTTGCAACGAAGATAGATCAATGTTTGCACCGTAAATCGCAAACTGCCCCTTGCCTTTTTACGAGCCCACTTGATATTTATCGCATCATTAGCCACTTTATACGTTGCAGGTTTTACCGCTAGTTGCTTATCGGCTGATGACCCGGTGTTATTTTTGATGCCTTTTGTCCAGTCGCTGCTATCGCCGAGCACTATTCCCCATTCGCCTGTTGGTTTACCGTCGGTAAAATAAACATAATTACTGTTTACTGAGGAAGGATTGCTTTTTTGCACGGTTTTTACTGTGGCCTCAGATTTAGCTAATTTAACCCAAGCTGATATTTTATAAGTATGACCGCTGATTAGAGCTCTATTAAACGCGATTGCGGCCCCATTCCAATTATCTGTTCGTTGACTGACCTTTAAACTGTATTTACCATCGTTAACAATTGCACTTTCAAGGGCTAATTTTACATCACCATTTTTAAACCAAGGTGACACAGATCCGGTTTCCAAATCTGCATTATCGGTTAGATTCTCTGCCGAGCCAGATAGCTCTGAATTTAAATCTACCACAACGAGGCTGTCGATATAATAATTGATGCCTTTGTTGGGCCCTTCGATATACAGATACGGACTGGCAAGGTCTTTGTCGTTACTATGTTTATAGTGCCCTGAAATTAGCTCCCAGTGGTCTCCCGTAATACTTTTTGTGGCAACGTTGTTGTACTGGTCGCCTTTTATTGTCTTGGTTTTTACCGTAATTGAGAAATCAGCGGCGTGCGCAGTTATTAAGCAAGAAATGCCAAACATTATAGCCAATGAAATATTTTGAGCTGCGCGCTTTAACTTTTGTTTGTATTGATTCATAAGATCATCTCTTCTCTTGATAAAGTAAAAAACTCTTAATTTACTAATAAATTAAGAGTTTTTATGATTATGTATTAGGGCTAAATAGCCAATTGACTATTTAGCCACTAATTCAAAGTCATCGACGTAATAAACTGCGTCTGGCGTTTTACCTAAGTCAAAAACGAGCCTAGTCACTTCCTCTGTTGCGGTAAACTCCCAAACGACTTGAGACCAATCAGCGGTAACCATAGCTGTAGCGCCATATTGCGGCGTAGTTTCATTGGTAGAAAAACGAACTTCGCCATCAACGGTTCCTTTTATCCAAACCGATGCACTATAAGTAGTGCCTACAACTAAAGTGGTTTCATCACTAACAAGTTGCGATTGATACTCGGCGTTAAAGTCACTGCCATTAGTCACTTTGGCTGAACGTGCACCACTGTGAACTTCAGTAAGTTCTTGCACAATGCCATCACCATTGTTCCACTTGCCCCAATTATCAAAGTCATTGTCTGTACCTAGTTCTAAGTCACCGTTTAACAAGACTGTATCAGCCGATAACATGTAAGCCGGTTCGGCAGCAACAGGAATAAGTTCAACATCATCAATTAGATAAGTAACTGCAGACGCTCCTAAATCCAGAACAACTTGAGTTGCAACATCGTTCGCTGCAAATGTCCAGGTCACTTGTTGCCATGATGTCCCAATCGTTTCATCAGCACCATAAAGTGCACCAGCTTCACTGCTTGTAGAGAAGCGAACTACACCTCCGTCTTCTTCACCTTTTATCCACATTGAAAGCACATATTCATTGCCAACAACTGTTTCTACAGCGTCACTTCCTAATTGTACATCCCAAGGATTCGTGCCGGTACCAACCACTTTCACACCGCGGTTACCACCATGAACATCAGTTGTTTCAGCAGTAACATTTACTGAACCATTCCAAGCCCCCAGTTTTCAAAACTGTCACCGGCACCCAATTCAAAGTCACCATTTGGTAAAATATTGGTTGGAACGACTACGGCCTCACCATCAATTTTTAGTGAGTCTATATAATAAGATGCTGTTGGAGAGTCGCTTTCAACATAAACAATCACTTGTGTTTCAGGACCATCTGACGCGTGAACATATTCGGCGGTTAATTCAACCCATGCCGTATTATCAACCGATGCATTGGCAATTGTTATGTAGTTATCGCCGCTGTCATCAACAACTTTTAAACTTAACTTCATGTTTTCCGCTGTCTCTTCGACTAACTTCACCCATATTGAAAAGTAATATGTGTCGCCAACAACTAATTTGTCTGTAATTGTATAGATAGGAGCATGCCAGCCTGAAGAACGACCGGTTATCAACGCACTAAAACTCCCTTCTTTAACTTCTGTCGGCTCAAGCGTTAACATCGCATCGCCTTGAGTCGTCCACGGGGCTTGAACGCCAGACTCAAAACCTGAGTTATCAAGTGCGACGCTCGTATCTACAGCGCCACCTATAGTTCGAAATCATTATCGATAACCACTAACGAATCGACATAATATTCAACGCCAGCATCTGCACCTTCGATATAAATGTAAGGTTCTGCAGTTTCAGTTCCTATTGGCGCATGAGTATATTCACCCGTTAGCTCAACCCAATCGGTGTTTGTCGCTATCGTTGACCCTATACCGTTATAATGATCACCATCGTCGTCCGCGACTTTGACTGTCAATGAAACATTAGATGAGTCAACATTTGCCATTTTAACCCAAACAGAAACAGAGTAAGTGTGGCCGACAATTAGCTTGTCGCCAAAGGAAATAGCGGCACCATTCCATCCATCTGTTCTATCGGTTACTTTTAAACTAAATGACCCTGCTTTGACTTCAGTTTGTTCGATGGTCAACACAGCTGGACCGTTCCCGAACCATGGGTCGGTGCTACCCGTTTCAAGTCTGCATTATCTAACGATAATTTGTCAGAGCCCGCTCCAGTGTCTACGTCATCACTAACTGGTGCAATAACCACATCAGCATAACGCGGGGTTACATTAATTTCCTCATCTTCCAATTCTAGAGAACAACCTGTAATTGACAATGCGATTAAAGAACTCAATAAACCAATTTTATAATTTGTACTTATCATTTTTCTACTCACAAATATTATTATAATTATGTCTTTTCAAACTATATAGAGATGAATTTAGAAAAGGTATAGCGATAATCAGGATTAAAAAAAAGACAAGTTTCAAACTCAAAAACATAATAAATCGACCTAATTTTGTCGGTAAATTACGTCCTCAGTAAGTGACAAAAATCAGTATATCTTGCGATATATTGTTTTTAATTTGCGTTTTCTTATAGTTCAATTGACTATTTGGTAAATAAGTACCTAAATACACCTAAGAAATTTGTATTAAAGGTTTATCTGTTAAGCTCTGTTGGGCGTTAGCGATAATTTGCTAAAAGTAGAGACAATAAATGTCACCTGCAAAATATGAATAAAATGTATCCGTCATAATAAATAATAAAGCTAAAATGTGGAGCAAAAGCATGGGGCACGTTGGTCGTAATTCAAAGGGTATTCAAAGACAAATACCTATATTTAAAAAGTCATTAATAGCCATGGCTATTATGAGCTTAAGTACAAATGTCTACAGTCAAGAAGAGAAAAAACAGAAGCTGAAGACAATGTAGAAGTCATCGAAGTAAAGGGCATGAGGAGCAACTTACTTAACGCGCAAAATTTAAAACGTAATGCTGAAACATTTGTCGATTCCATTACATCTGACGATATCGGTTCTTTACCTGACCGAAGCGTTTTAGAAGCAATGCAACGTTTACCTTGGCGTATCGATTGAACGTTTTGCGGCATCAAACGACCCTGATCACTTTAGCTCTGAAGGTTCTGGTGCAGTCGTCCGAGGAATGACTCAAACTCGAAGCGAATTTAATGGTCGAGATTCTTTTACCGCCGACTCAGGCCGTGGATTAAGCTTCCAAGACGTTCCACCTGAAATGATGGCCGGTGTTGATATATACAAAAACCAAACGGCTGACATGATTGAAGGCGGCATTGCCGGAACAATTAGTTTGCGCACCCGTCGTCCATTTGACCAAGCGGGTCGCCAATTAGCGTTTTCTGCCGATTGGACACGTGGTGATATTGCTAAAGAAACCACCCCAACCTTCTCGGGTTTATACAGCGATCGCTGGGATAAAGGTGAACTTGGTGAATTTGGTTTTTAATTAACTTTTCTAAGTCTCGATTAGAAGCTGACAGCCACGGCATTCAAAATAATGTCTTTGAATTCAGACCGTTAAGTAGTTTAAACGGGATGGAAGTCGCGAACCCATATATCTATGACGGTTCGTTTGCCAAATATGCGCCAACCGGTGTACAAATTGGTGATGAAGGTGTCTTAGTACCAACAAGTGCTAACTTAAGCATGAAACAAGATACTCGAGAAAGAACAGGTATTGCAACAGCACTACAATGGCAAAGTGAAGATAGCTCACTTAAAGCAACTGTGCAGTTTTTGCGTTCTGATTCTGTCTTATCTTGGAATGAACATAACATAAATTCAGAATGGCAACCTGGCGATTATAGAGCAGGCGCAATTCCAGGTACTGAGTTTGAATTTGATGACGACGGTGTTTATGAAAGCGGCAGTATCACCGATACATCTGGTGGTTGGCGCGGCGACGCCGAACGTTCGCCTATAGTGGTGAAGTTCAAAACTTTGGTTTCAGATTCAATACTGGTAACCGAATTAAGCAGCAACGTACAGAAGTCGACGACATTTCACTTAAAGTTGAATACACGCCGACGGACAACTTGTCACTCGTTTTTGATTTCCAACACATTGTTGCTGAAAAAACAGATGATGACATGAAACTTATGTTTATGACCCACGCGAATCAAAATTGGGACACCACTGGTAGTACCCCAAATCTTGAAATGATCAATCCTTGGTCAGCTGCAACGCAAGAAGAAGTGGATGCTATTGGTGTCGACTATCGTGGTGACAACTACTTTAATGAATTAACTTCATACCATTTTGCTGCGGCGATGGACCATTACGAACGCAGTAAAGGGGTATCAAATGCGCTAAGTATTGATGCAACTTATTCGCTCGACAGTGACTACTTTGTTCAATTGAAATTTGGTGTTCGTCGTGCTGAACGTGAACAAAGAGTCAAATACAGTAAGTACAACTGGGGCTCATTAGGTGCACTTTGGGCTAATCCGGTTTATTTAGATGATCCGCTAATTGATGATATTGCCGGTAGAGCACAGCTTGGTCAAGTTCATGAAGTTGTCGATTGGAGTAATTTCTTCCGCGGCGGTACTGCCACAATTCAAGGTGGAAATACTGCCCTTCATCCGGCAAATGCGATGACCAACAATTACGAAAATTGGGGGTTATCTTAGAGCCAATGTACTCAGACCGTTGTGGCGACTTTAGACCAGCCGCATCTCGTATATACGAAGATGACTGTTCAAGCCGTTCATTAACGAACCAATTCTTACCACAAGAGATCAGTTATACATCTGAAGGCAATACAGCAGCCTATATTCGTTTAGATTTCGAAAATGACGACTGGGAATATCGTGTTGCCGGTAACATTGGTTTGCGTGCAGTTCGAATTGAAAATACCACTCGTGGTACTACGTCATTTCCTGAGCAGCTGACTCAATATCCTGCACCTGAAGGTTGGGATCCGTTAAATTATAATCCTGAAGATTACAATTTATTTGCAACAAGTTCTCGGTTCTTAGAACAAACTATTAACTATATGTCTGAAGATTTTAGAAACTTTGCAAATGGTGCATTAGTGCCTAATGAAGCATCACAAAGTTACACTAAATATTTACCAAGCTTTAACATTAAAGTTGAATTAACAGACGATCTACTTGCACGTTTTGCCGTGTCAAAAGCCATTGCATTGCCAGATATTGGTAACTTGAGAAACAATACAACGATTGGTGTTTTGGGTCATAACTTAGAAGCCGACAGATTGCCGGCCTATTGGAATGCAGAAAATCCGCATCCAGACGCCCCATCAGATTCTACAACCGGTTTACCGGTTGATGCGAGCGGCAATGATTTAGAACAAAACTTAATGATCGACCCTGAAAGTGCCCGAATTAACGGTTGGACTGCATCATCAGGTAACCCATTCTTAAAACCAATGGAATCAGTACAGTGGGATGCGTCATTCGAATGGTATTACGATGACGTTGGTTCTTTAACCACCTCGTTCTTTTATAAAGATCTAACCAATTTCTTTATTAATGGCGGCACGGTTAGAGAATTTACCAATCCAGAAACAGGCGTTACTCAGCAAGTTGACGTAAGTGGCCCGACAAATGGTGGCAAAGGTTCGATGAAAGGTGTTGAAATTAACTATCAACAATTCTTCGATATGTTGCTAAGGTGCGTGGAGCGGCTTAGGAATGCAAGCAAACTATACGTATATTAAAACGGAAGGAACGCCAAACGCTAACTTAGACAGCACAGATATTGGTGATGCTCAAGACCTTAACCAAGATGGTAAGATAGATGATGCCGACAAACGTGATACAAACGGTGACGGTAACTTAGAGTATGTATACGGCAACGTAGGTAGCGAGAGCTATGCATTGCAATCGTCACTACCACTGCAAGGTCAATCTGAACATACAGCGAACTTAATTTTGATGTATGAAAAAGACGATTGGTCAGCTCGTGTTGCTTACAACTGGCGCTCTGAGTACCTTGTAACGTCGCGCGATACAATCAGTAAATTACCGATTTGGACGGGTGACTCTGGGTATATGGACGGTTCGATTTTCTATCAAATCAATGACCAACTTAAAATCGGTGTTCAAGGTGTTAACTTGTTAAATACGCAAACTGAAACGTATATGCAAGTTGATAACAAGTTGAAACTACATCGCTCATGGTTAGTTAATGACCGACGTTACTCTTTCATTGTTAGAGGTACGTTCTAATTCAAACATTGAATTAGTTGTTCATGGAAGCACACCCTAGGGTGTGCTTTTTGTGTTATAAATAATGAAAAAATTCATTTAATAGAATTACTAAAGGTTTCAAACGTGTCCGATAAAAGAATCAAAAACATTATTATTTTAGGTGGTGGTACTGCAGGTTGGATGACAGCTGCCACCATGGGCAAATTACTAAAACAAAACTACTGCAATATCCGCTTAATCGAGTCTGATGATATTTCCACAGTAGGTGTTGGCGAAGCAACGATACCGCAAATCCAAATATTTAATCGGACTTTAGGTATCGACGAAAATGAATTTATTAAACGCACTCAAGGTACATTCAAACTCGGTATTGAGTTTGTTAACTGGGGTCAAATTGGCGACAAATATACCCATGCTTTTGGTGAAATTGGCCAGAACATTGACGGTATTCCGTTTTTTCATTATTGGTGGAAAATGCGCCAGAAAAACAAAGTACCAGATATTGGAGCCTATTCCTTAAACACCATCGCAGGTCATCAAAATAAGTTTATGCGGTCAATCGACGCTGGCAATTCGCCCTTGTCGAACATTGCCTACGCCTACCAATTTGACGCCGGATTATATGCGAAATTTTTACGTGAGTACTCTGAACAACGCGGCGTTATACGCTCAGAAGGAAAAGTGGTTGAAACGCGTCTTCGTGAAAGTGACGGGTTTATTGAATCACTTGTACTAGAAAGTGGCGAAGTGGTAGCAGGTGATTTATTTATCGACTGCTCAGGTGGCAGAGCCGTACTGATAGAAGAAGCTTTAAAAACGGGATTTGACGACTGGAGCCATTGGCTACCCTGCGATAGCGCATGGGCCGTGCCGTGCGAACGCACCGAGCCGTTAAAGCCTTACACCTCTTCAACAGCCCATACGGCTGGATGGCAATGGCGCATTCCCCTTCAGCATCGAACGGGTAATGGTCATGTATTTAGCAGTAAGTTTATGGGTGACGAGGAAGCACGCGATATATTAATGAATAATTTGGATGGCAAACCGCTGGCCGAACCAAGATTATTAAAATTTTCCACCGGACGACGTAAAAAATCATGGAACAAAAACTGTGTTGCTATCGGTTTATCTAGCGGTTTCTTTGAACCCATAGAGTCCACTAATATTCATTTAGTGCAAACCGCGATTGCTAGGCTTATGGTCTTTTTCCCTGATCTCGAATTTAATCAACATGACATCGATGCCTACAACCAACAAACCGACTTTGAATATTGCAGTATCAGAGACTTTATCATCCTTCATTATAAAGCCACAGAACGTGATGACTCGGCATTTTGGAACCACTGCCGAACAATGTCGATCCCGGATAGTCTGCAACAAAAAATTGACCAATTTAGTGCTAACGGCAATATCATCCGCAATAATATGGAATTGTTTAACCCAACAAGTTGGCTTGAAGTTTTTCATGGGCAACGTATGCACCCTAAGGGTTACCACCCGCTTGTAGACTCAATTCCAGAGGAAGAACTTGAACGAAGATTAACCTTTATTCAAAGTGTTATTACAAAGTCTGTTGAGGTTATGCCAACACAACAGGAATTTATTCATCAGCACTGCTTGGCACCAAAAATGGACAACGAAAAATCATAATACTATGCGGGTCAAACGCAATAGCACTCTTACTGTAAATACGAAATCATGGAATTCAATCAACAACGCAGTAAGAGTTTATTCGTATGTTAAAAAACATCAAAAAGACGTTAGGTTTAGTTTCAGCCTCATGTTTGTTATTGGCGCTAAATGCCAATGCACTTTCAAAGCCACCAATCGCCGAGGGTAATGCTAAATTTCTAGGTAATGTCTATGCCGGAGCGCAGGTGCAAGACTTTGCCGACTACTGGAATCAAGTTACACCTGAAAACGCCGGAAAATGGGGCAGCGTAGAACGCACTCGTGACGTTATGAACTGGAACGAGCTAGATAAGGCTTATGCGCTGGCAGTAAACAACGATATCCCTTTTAAACTTCATGTATTAATCTGGGGAAACCAACAACCCGGTTGGATGGATACACTCCCTAAAGACGAACAACTTGCAGAGATTGAAGAATGGTTTGCTGCGTTGGCAAATAGATATAGTGACATTGATTTTATCGAGGTTGTAAATGAACCGCTGAATGCGCCACCAAATGGTGAAAACCCAAGATTTAGTTCGTCCCCGGCGGCAAATTACAGCGAAGCATTAGGCGGCGACGGAACAACAGGTTACGACTGGATCATAAAATCCTTCGAACTCGCCCGTCATTACTTTCCAGACAGTAATTTACTGATCAATGAATACGGCATTATCAATGAAACCAATCTCACAAAAGAATATGTAAAAATAGTTAACTTGCTAAAAGAACGTGACCTAATTGACAGTGTAGGCTTTCAAGCCCATGCATTCTCAACAACAGGAGCGAGCTCAAATCTCAAAAATAACCTAGACTTACTTGCCGCAACCGGATTAGATATTTATGTCACAGAGCTGGATATAGATGGCACCGACGACGCTGTCCAGTTAGCGTCATATAAACGCCTATTCCCTATCTTTTGGGACCATTCTGCCGTAAAAGGCATTACCTTGTGGGGCTGGCGTCCAGGCTTGTGGCGTGATGCTGAAGGCGCCTACTTAATAGACAAAAGTGGTAATGAACGCCCAGCTTTACTATGGCTTAAATCCTATATCAACGACGATATCCCAACCATAAATGCCGACCAAATGTTTACCATTAAAGAAGATGCAGCAGCGTTAGCATCTGTCGGCCAACTCTCCTTTACCGACACGACAAATGTGATTACTGGCTTCACTATTAATAACAATACATCTCCATTTGTTATTGATGATGAAGGTAACATTACATTAAGTTCTACTGGTAGTTTAGATTATGAATCAACTAGCTCTTACACTTTATCGGTGTCGGCTACGGGTGACTTTGGCTCGACATTAGCAGTGACCGTTACAGTCAACATTATCGATATCACAGAAGCTGTGACGCCTGAAGTAGAGCCAGAATCATCTTCTAGTTCTGGCGGCTCAATGCCATGGTCTTTACTATTATCGCTATTCTTAACAAGGCTTGTAATCACAAAACGTAAAGCATAAAAATAAGATGGTATTGCACCCACAAAAAAGCCGACGTAGGAAATCAATTCCTACGTCGGCTTTTTATTCTAACTGTCAAAACAGCTGGAAATTCACTGCCTAATTAATACTATTAAAACGGCATCTTCATACCAGAAGAAACTGGGGTTTTACTGAGTGCTGATAAGTGCTGAAAGCCCATGATTACTGGGGGCTAATTTTTAACATAATTGAGAAACATTAAAAAACACTGAATTTTTGACCCCTATTTGACCCCCGCTTTGTGAGAAAAACTTTGGCAAGCTCTAGGTTATACTTACCAAAAATTAAGTTTAGATTAATCGATTTTAAAAGTTATTCCAAAATGATCATACTAAAGAACAGAGAAATTGACTAACGAATAGCTCCTCGGACATTCAATATGTTCCTAAATCAATTCAAGCTGTAAAACGCTCATCGAATTTTTTAATTTTAACTGATAGCCGTTATTGCTTAAAAATCTAAAAATATTTGTTAATGAATTCTAAAAAACTCGCGCGCTTGTATAGCATGCGTAATCATGATATCCGCCAGACTTTTGCTCGTCACCAAAGTCACAGACTGATTTCATCGACACACATAAAGGTCTTGGTTCTTCAGTAAGTGCCGCTGCAGTATATACAGCGTAGCTTTCCATTTCTAAGCCTACTAAATTTTTATGCTCATCTATAATCGAGTTAACCAAATGAGTCAGAGAGAAGATACTGGCTAAACTATAAAACCGTGGTCAATTTAACTTGACTACTTGTATGTAACGTTTCATAGTGCATTATTTGAGTTAACTGTTGGCCCCTGATTGATGAAAAACGGGCTTAAAACGGTTTGATTTTACTTTATTGACCTATTTGCTTATTTACTGTGTATTAACTTTTAGCAAAACGATAATCTCTGAGATTCATACGTCAATAACAATTAAGTTATTGATTTCTTTTCATTAAAATATTTGTGAGATCATCTGTAGCATCATCACCTTTACTGCCACCGATATTGGTCAATGAAATGACAATGAGTTGTGATTTAGTGTTAAAACCTACCTTGGCATACCACATGGTGTTGGTTCCCATATGTGATAGATTGTTTGATGAGTCTACATACCAGCCCATAGCGTATCCACTATTACCGTATGGTTGGTGTAATTCCTCGAAACTCGAGCTGCTTAAATAGTTTTCATCGCCGTTCGCTCCTAACAAATGGGCATTAGTAAATTTTAATAGTGAAGATAAGCTCATATGTATTGTTCCAGCAGGTCCCATTACAGGTGGATTGTCAGAAAATTTGTCCATCGGTGCTACGGAAAAAATACCGCTTTTACTTAAATGACCATAAGGCTGGGAATAATTATAACCTGAGTCTGGAGCGCCAAAACCGGCATCATACATTTCAAGGGGAATAAACACTTCGTTCGTAATTAGTTGTTCCCAAGGCGTACCTGTCAAATGCTCTAACATGCTTGCTAAAACTACATACCCCGAATTGGTATATGAAAATTTACCGACACTTCCTGTTGATTCTGTTAATAAACTCTTTGTTAGTTCAAGTCTCTGTATGGTTATTTCCTGATTGTCATGGAAATAATCTCCCCAGCCACTCACTTTGGTAATGTCAGACATTAACCCAGCGTGGTGTGTTAGTAGTTGACGCACTGTTGTATGTCGATACTTTTGAGGAATATTCATTATCGCTGGCGAAAAAACGTCACTGAGAGTGGTTTCCCAAGATAAAACGTTTTGCTCTATTAACCTTGCTGTTAATGTTGCTGTTATTGATTTGGTGATTGAGCCTAAATGCCATAAATCATCAATTGTAACTTCTTCTGTACTATCTACACTACGAAGTCCTGTTACCCCCAGTTCTTGCATTGTACCATTTTGCCAAATTAAGCCTGCTAATGACGGAACACCGTGTGATGTTTTTAACTGGGCAAATAGTTCTTCTGTTGAAAGGTTCGCATCTTTACAGGTTTTACAAGTTTTTGGGGCTTGTTCATCAGCGCAACCAAATATCAAAAGAATGGTACTAAATAATATAATTTTTAAAATTAATTTATACTTGATCATAAATAATGTTCCTTACGCAAAAAAGTTTTGTAATCACAGGAAAAGAAGATTACTTTTAGCGAATAACAAAAAATAAGGCTTTGGCGTTAGGTGAGAGTTTTATGAGGAAATTATTAGTTGTTATAAATCAGTGAATTATCTTTGCCTTTTTGATGTCGGATTGCTTTTGTCTTTGAACAGAAAATATGGATGTATCACCTGAATGAGTAATCGAAAACAGCTCGTTGGTGTCATTAGGTAACTGAACAAGCTCTCTCGGTAAGTAATTATCAATAGAGGTTACTCGTAACGATTTATAGGGTTGAGTTTGCCTGAAATACAGCTTGTTATCTGCCAACACCCAATAGTCGTTTTTAGGGAAATTTTTAAATAATTGAGAACTAGTTTGGGATGTTATATCAAAGGTAAATAATCCTTCCATATGAGGCTTGCTATATAGCAGCGTGGACTCGTCTAGTTGTTTAACTAACCAAGCAGGGTGAGGGATAACAGGGCTTATGTTGGTTGTTTTTGATTTAAATGGCACTTGAAAGGTTTGCCAATCACCACTAACAATTGATGAAAAGTAAATTGTTTCGCCATCTAAGCTAAATGAAGGATAGAAAATACCAAAGTCAGCGATTGTCACTAACATTTTGATGCCCCTCTTTAGGTGATATGCTTCAATTTTATTTTGACTTGTCACTAACAACCATTCATTGTCAGGCGACCAAACGAGTTGCCTGTACTCAGTATATTCTTTGGTACTTGTTAGTTGAGTTTCCTTTTTATTGGTTAAATTTTTAAGCCATATTTGAGGTGTGCCCGTTTTATTTGAAACGTAGGATAATGTTTTACCGTCCGATGAAATAGTGGGGAGGAGTTCAGTATATTGTGTGGTTAATTTTTTTAACTGACTATTTCGGTTTATGATTATGTCGCCATAATTAGGATCTGAAACACTAAAAAAGCATCAGTATTACTTTCTGGCGAAAGGTTGTAGTTCCAGCCGAATGTATTAGTTAAAAGTGGTGTCGATTGCTCTTTTTTAGGATCATAGCTAACCAGCACGTCATTACCTGAATTTAACCAGATTTGTTCTGAGTTAGGGCTAAAGTAAGCTTTGTAATAGCGAGATTGTATTGAGAGTAATGATTCAAGTTGGTTTGTCTGAAGGTTCAAGCTGACAAATTCAGTATTTGACCAAAACGAGTCTCGTAAAATAAGTAGTTTTTCTTGTGCTAAATCAAGGCTGATAAAGTTATCCCCTAAACCCTCTTTTTCTGGGGTGGTAAGTTGCTTAATTTTATTAGACGTTAAGTTTAATTTATAAACTGCATACTTATTATCGTCAATTTTATCAGTAAAATATAAAGTATTGGTTGCTTGATGATAGGCAAGACTCGTTGCCGACATTCCGTCACATTGGTGAAGTGTTTTGTGTAATGTCACCAGCGCTTGAAGCGACTGTAAATCGTATGAGTTTATTGTACAGCGGAAATCGTTGTTGTTTTTTTCGACTTTAACGGCAAATATTTTTTCAATGTTGTCTCCCCAAATAGCATTCACATAATTCGCCTTGTCATGGGTTAATCGGTGCACTGCATTTTGAGCATTTAAGTCTGCAATATAGAGTTGAAAGGTACTATCAGAAGTATTTGCTTTATGCCTAAATAGCAGTAAATTTCCTTCAGGAGATAATCTAGGATCTTCTTCTGCGCCATCTAAATTCGTTATATTTTGAATATTTTCTAACTTAGTTAAGCTATCAACTTGGCTTTGGAAATAAAACAAACTAAGCAATGAAATCACAAAAATCGTTAATATCAAATAATTCGTATTGATAAAGCGAGGTCTTTGCTTTGCTATCATACTCTGTGAAGAAGTGGGCTTTGTGTTTTTATCAACATACTTAATACTTACGTTGTTCATAACAACATTGCTTTTAACAATATTGGGGGCGGGTAAAAATTGGTAACCTTTCTTTGGATAGGTTTTTATAAAGGTAGGCGCTTTGGGGTGATCGTCTAAAGCTTTTCGTAATTGAGATATAGCCCAACTAATAGAATTATCGGTTATTACTGAATCTTGCCAAACGTCTTTAATTAACTCATCTTTTGAGATAACCCGTTGCGGGTTTTGCAAAAAATACAACAATAAGTCTGCTACTTTCGGCTCTAGGTATGTTTCTTGGTTCGTCTGAATATTTAATAAAGTACGTGTCTCCGAGAAAAAGTGATAGTTTAAAAACTCATAGCAGGAAACTGACATTATATTATTTCTCTAGTTTAATTATTCGATATTATCTTTAAAGTCACACAAATATTCAATGATAGAAGCATTAAAGCGAGGCTAGACCCAGTACAAATGTAACGGCTAAGTAAGCTATTACACTGGTGGGGTGAGTGCAGAGTAGAAAATGCCTTTGCAGACTCTGATCAATGAACCTTTTTCACAACGTCAGATAAAAATTTAGTGAATTTAGCGTCTACGGTTTTGTTCAACATATAAGCAAGCTCAGCGGTATCATAGACTGAACCACCAGCTTTATTAGACTTAGATATTTCACTCAATAGTAAATTTAGACTCAAACGGTATACACTTTGTAACTTTTTTAGTTATGAACTGTATACCTATAAATTGTAAATCCAAATTCTAATTCACTATGTGAGTTTACCTTCATAAGATTTGGGCTGTTGTTATATTAGGTTTGAATGCTGCTTCAGTTTTCAACAGAACTGTATGCACTTTCACAAATTATCCTCCCCAGAAAATACAACTTATATGATGTAATGCTTACCAAAAACAACATTTATGTTGTCAAATTGTAAAATACAATATATAAGTTGTACTATTATCTATAAACAATAATTAAGTTGTTTTATGAAAACCTTAAATGAACTAAGCGACTTTCTAATACAAGAGCGAAAATCTCGTCAATTGTCTCAGAAGGATATGCGTATGCTTATTGGAATGTCTCAGCAGCAATATCAACGCGTAGAGTCTGGTCAAGATCTTAAAGTATCAACCTTACTTCGTATTCTATCTGGTTTAAGCATGGAACTAACCGTTGTAGATCCTGCCGCCAATCAAAAGACACAACAACCTCACTGTCGCCAGACACCGAAAGTATTTGGGCTAGCAAACATAAACACCTAGAGGATTAGGCTAGTGAATACAAAACGAATAGAACATGTTGAAGGTCTGAGTCTGAGTATTGGTAACCAAGAAATAGGAGTTATTTCTCATTACTCTGGTGGCAAGAACATTTTAGTCTTGTCCCCAAACTATATCGCATTACCTGCTAACAAGCGCAATACATTTACCATGTCGCAACTGATAGATGAGCGTCTCTTACAAGAGCCATTAATTAGTTCCCAACGTATGCCGCCTGTATTATCGAATCTGCTTCCAGAGGGAGCATTGAGAGAGTGGATGTCTCAATCGCTTAAAATTCATACCGAAAATGAGTTTCCTTTAATGGCTCATATGGGAGGAAGTTTACTATAGGTGGTATAGTTGCATCACCGATTCTAGCAGGCCAGCTCCCACAATGGGCAATAGACCACCGTGATCAAGTTGAAGCCATACAAGTTAATGTTGAACACCAACAAAATAAGTTCTCTCTTGCTGGCGTACAGATGAAATTTTCTTCAGTCCGCAACAAAGACGGAAGATTCAATATAGGCGACGATGCTAATCACGACAGTTGGATCATCAAAACACCATCCACTGTTCACAAGTTTGTACCTTACAACGAATATACGGCGATGCGCCTTGCTGAAGCGGTAGGTGTTGATATTCCAGAAATAAAACTCGTTGAGCTGTCAGAGTTAGATAATTTGCCAGACATCCAACTCCCAAATGAGAAACATGCTTACGCCATAAAACGATTTGATAGAGAGAGTGGGCAAAGGATCCATACCGAAGATTTTGCACAAATATTCCAAGTCTATTCTCATGAGAAATATAAAAAGCATAATTATGAACAAATCGCCGAGGCTCTATACTCATATAGCCATCAAGCCTTAAAAGACGTCCAACAAATGGCGCGACGTTTACTTGTAAACATATTGCTCGCTAATGGTGACGCATACCTTAAAAACTGGTCAGTGATATATACCAATTCTCAACGACCTAGCATTTCCCCTGCCTATGACATAGTTTCTACTCTGCCATATGTGAAAGGTGAGACCGAATTTGCACTCAACATGGCCAAAAATAAAAATTGGTATCAAGCAAATATGAGCTCATTTGAAATCTGGTCTAAGCGGGTTGGCATGCCTTGGCAAGCCATTAAAGTACACCTCATAGACGTCATGAACAACGCTCGAACTGAATGGCCTAAATTGCTAAAAGAGCTCCAAATGGACCAAGAACATAAGGACATATTGAGGCACCACTGGTCACAATTGCATGACGATTTTAGACTATAAATATTTATAAAATGAGATGAGATATGCCAGCTAGAAAAGTAAAAGCGCTAACTAGAACTCTCGAAATGTTGAAGGTGGTTCCGGTTAGTCCAAAAGCACTCACTACAAAAGAAATACATAATCAATTACTAGCATACGCCCCAGACATTACGATTAGAACAGTTCAGCGAGATCTGATGGGATTAACGGATGTAATGGGACTTTCATTTTTTGATTCTCCAGATGGATACCGGTGGTGTAACCCTCCCATATTTAGATCAAATATTAGGAAAGTCTTCCTAACGGCACAGCGCTTCAAAACTTGAAGTGTTGTTACAGAACGGCAAAGCTGTCAAACCGATGATTACTCAGTATAGTTAAATGTTGGCCACAATATTGTTGTTCAATTTTCATCAAATATTAATCATGCTCCCCATCATTACCATTTCAGGGGTATCTGACACTTCAATCGCGATACATTTATTATCTTTAATTAATTCGAAGATCTCTTTTTCATTTTTACAAAAATGTACACCTTTGTCACAAATGTTGCAGTATCTAACGTTTTGTTGTTCTGTTTTTACTAGTGATTCCCATTTTTCGGGGCATTCATATTCAAATTTACAGTTTCTAATTTCCATTTCTATTCCCGTCTTCGTCTTCGTCTTCGTCTTCGTCTTCGTCTTCGTCTTCGTCTTCGTCTTCAAACAACTATTCTTTTTATATCAGAAAAATCAAATACTGAAATGAAAAATTGAATTAAAAGCGAGTTTATTTGTAACCATCCAATAAAATCAGAATATTAAAAATAGAGTTTTCTATTTAAAGTAAACCTTGATGGAGAATAATATGAAAAATCGAGATTTACTGAAAGCCAGACCTGTGCCATAAATATAACATTGGGCAAGAGAAGTTTGGGTTATAAGGCTAAGTTTAATAAAAGACTAACTATCGAAACTCCAAAATTCAGTAGTAATAATCAGGCTAATATGATCATATTCCCCTATCAGCCTTAACTTGTATACAAGTCACAAATTATATTACGAGATAAACCTAGAAATCTGGCCATGGCATGAGACAGTTGAGCTTCTTATTAGACGTCAACTAACTTGTCCGGTCGGCGTCAATTAACTTTACCGTTTTTTGAATTGATTTTAATAGCCTGCTTTCTCCTTCTAGTTTATAAATTTCGCTGTGGTGGATTAATCAGTCAATTGCCGCAACGGCCATTATGTTGTCGCCTAATATGCTGTCCCACTCACTGAATCCCTGGTTTGATGTGATTAACATACTGCCTCGTTCTTAACGGTAAGTGAACAGCTCAAATAGCACTTAGCTCTCGCTGTCGATTTTTTTGACATAGCCGATATCATCCAAGATTAGAAGCTCGTATTCATCTAGCTTTTTGAGCGCATCAGCTAAACCGAGCGTTTCTTTTGCTTTTGGAACTCTTGCACTAAGTATGTACTCGACTGAATTTTACGCGAATGGCTTTTTGATAAGCGCATTTCATAAGGCGCAACCTAGTTGGGTTTTCCCAAGATCACTGTACCACTGCAATGTTAAATTTGGGCGAAAGGTCATCTTACAAGTTAAATAATTATGACCGTAGCTCATACATTCTTGTATATACCTTAACTACACATTAGTTAGTGGCTATAACAACGAGTTTATTGACACACTACCCCATATTGGGTAATTTGCTTTCTAAGGTCGCGGCCCCTAGACGCTTCGCTATTTATATGAATACTAAACCTGTGAATAATGATTCAAAGCACTTACGTGTTTTACTTTGTAATCAAGAAGGCATTGTAAAAACGAAGCTAGCAATAAGCCTCGGAAGCGTGTTCTGGCAAAGCTCAGCCAACCCAGAGCAGCCGAGAGATGGAGTTAGGTTCTTGTAAAATCTCGTATCACAACTCATAAACCTGATGATGGACAACTCAAATACCTTGTGTGAAAATTCGAATTATACCGTTGTAATAGCTTAAATTGACTGAATCTAAACCGACCTCAAGAAAAGCGATGAAGTGTCTAGATTAGTTTTGTCGACTCCCTGTTTAAACTTTAGTCGATTATAAAAGGAATTTAAAGGAAGTATGGAAAGTACAATTGAACCTTCATTCGTCAGTGAAAACGCAAAAACAGCCGAAACGAAAGAAAAGTATGTATCTCAGTATGAATTAATAAAGCAATGGAGAGTAAATCTTACATATCTAAAAAAAGACAAAGGATTTAAAGTACCTAAAGAACTTGATAAAAGTGATAAAAAAGTAAATACCGCGTTAGATGCCATAGCGTATTTAGAACAAAAAATACATTACTAGACGAAAACGAAGATTTCCAGTTATCGGAAAGTGGATTTGTAACATACAAAAACAAGTATGCGATTGCTTTTGAATATTTATCGCAGCTAGAAAAACCTGTTCTTGAGATCAATTCCCTAAGTTTTATTTTACGTCAAGAGCTAAACAAGTAGATCAGTTATCAAAACCAAGTCGTTGGACTCACACGTTATTTCACTTTCTAATCACACTAGTAGTTATTTTAACGCTCGCGGCTATTAGCTTATTTGTGTTACATAAAACTCAGGACAATTTGTTCATTGAGTTCCTAATAGGCTGGTTTTGGATTGTAAATATTACAACAGCGTGCAATTTAATTGCGAAATATAAAAAATTAGCTATCACTCCTTTTCGGTTTAGTGTCAGCTTATTAGGTATTCATTCACTAAATATACTAATAAAAGTAAACCTGCTATGCATTATCCCTTTTCTTATTGTGAGTATATACAACGCTTATTGGATTGATGACATCATAATAATTAGTTTATTTATTTCGGGTCAAATTAATTTTAAACCTGACGAAAAACCATCAAAAGAAGTAGCTAAAAATGACTTAACGGAAGCAGGAACAACTAATGCTTAAAGGGGTTATATTAGTCATATGCATCCTGTTCAGTACCAGCAGTTTTGCAAATATTGACATAGATCTTGCTTGTAAAGAAAAAAAGAGCAACAACATTCATTATTAGAAAGGCTTTCTACTTCTTTAACTGAAGCGCACTTAGCGGGACAGTGCACTGGTTATCATTCATTAAAAAAAGAAATTTTGAATGGAAAAAATATTGCTCAGAGTTTTTAGAACAAAAGAAATCGCTACTTGGTTCTTTAAGTACATCCCTTAAAGAAGCTAATTTGGCGAGCATGTGTGTTGGCGCAATTTATAGAGTAGCAAAACGGTGTAAAGTTGATACATACAAAATCAATTACTCTTACGTTGCTAGAGGAGCTTTTACCGTTCATAAAGTAGAACAACGCCTTGGTTGTTATGGTGATTAGCATGACCAGTAAAAACAAAAGTATTGCAGCAGTTGCTTGCCAAGCTTTAGGAATTGACCGCAACTTATTACCAGAGCGTTTAAGGAGTCGTTTAAACTATTACGTTAAAGACAAAAAACTCAAAGCTAAACTACTCGATGAGGTAGATATAAAATCTGAGTCAGTCGATTATGTGCCCAAGCCCATCAAGGCCGGAAATCATATATTTATTCGTAATCTGGTTATTCTAGATACGTTATTTGAAGATAAAAAATCAGTTGTAAATTGGCTCAATGGAGAAAAAATCAATACTGAAAGTTTTGAGCAATTTGCCAAGGAGTGGAAGGCTAAAAAGTTACTATTTCAAGCACTTGATAAGCGTATTGGTGACTTAAGGCTTTTTCTATCAGCCGAAAATATAGATTGGTCACAAGATGAAATCCCATATCCTTTTAATGAAGGTCAATATAGCTCATTGGAGATGATTGCTAATTCTATTGAATTTGATACGCAATCGAGCCCTTCTGATTTAGCACTAAAAGCCGTGTTAGAAGGCGAATTTGGTGTTTTAGGTAAACTAATTACTGACAATCCAGATGCTTTTATTAACGAACAAGGCCAATGGCTTGTAAATTTATACAACGCTAAAAAAGCAGAATACGAAGAATATAGCTTATTGCTCAATAAATATTAAAATGTTTACTTTCTCCCCTTTATTGTGAATTTAACAGTTTGATACTGGCTCCTGAAGTCACCACCTACTGCGGTGACATTAGGAGATTATAATGAATAAATTTATCGCTTTTGAAGGGCTTGATGCCTGCGGAAAAACAACACTAAGCTCTCTCTACGCAAAAGAAAAAAACTCGGTTGTTCATTCAGCTGTAATTGAAGAAGCACTGGAGCTGAGAAAAGTCATTGATACCTATGAGTCGAAAGAGAGTGCTTTTCTGTTTTTTTACTAAATAACTTTTTGAGAAGTCATGCTGTCTCAACAGCATTAAAGTCTGAAAATGTTATAGTTGACAGGTATATTTTTTCAACTTTAGCGTATCAGACAATTATGCTTGGAGAAGAACTCGTTAAGAATATTTTTGATACACTTAGCATTACTCAAAACATCCATCTTCCAGAAGTCATTGTTTTTGTTAAGGCCGACGCAGAAACGATAAACAGTAGAATTGAGGCTAGAGGAGGTTGTATTCAGTGGTATGGAGATGCCGTGACGCAAAATAACTGTGTAGAAACAGCTTATAAAAAGATTTTCCAATGGTTTAATATTCCAATTGTAGAGATTGATACATCACAAAAGTGTGGTCGCTCGATAGCAGAAAATTATCAACTAATGAAAGGTGAAGTTGAACGCGTCATTTCTGGCGGTTACAACTAAAAATAGGGTTATTAATTAAGGGGAGAAATGAGTAAATTTATTGGATTCACAATCCCCTTTTTTGAGGCATAAACGTATATATTAAACAGAAAAAGTAGAATGAAGAATGTACAAAAATGACTCGTGAAGCCACTTAATTCTTTGGTTTTACCGTGCATAATTCATGAAAGGTACTAAGGTCAGACTTGAACTAGATCTTTCTCTGCTCAAATTAGTTTCCCACTAATTAATTCTTTAGCGTTGCTCGTCTATAATACATTCCTCCTTAAAGACAACTTACCATTTAATAGACTTACTACTTTGTAATTGTTTTATTTTCTATATTAACGGTAATACCGCCCAACCTCATATTTCGTTCAGTCGCTTTAATTTAGTGCGGTATCGACTTTGCAGTAAACAAAGGGTAAATCTGATACCGTTTCTTAACTGGTAAGTGGTATACATTCCACTTGCAAATTTTTGCGAGAAGGTGGCGGATTATAGCAACTGACTATCTAATCTAAAAAATTAAACGTTTGTGCGAATTTAGGGTGAAATAATTTGTTATTTCTCTTTTTGTGAATTTCACAGTTTGATACTGGCTCCTGAAGTCACCGTACTCTGCGGTGATATTAGGAGATTATAATGCACCATTTAATTCTTTTTCATTACTCAATGAAACCAATGAACTTACATTAGCTGATTCAGCTATCAAAACAACATTATTGAGCCTTGTGTTAGGAGGTTCACATGAATAAGACTATTGATGAATTAGTTATTAATTATCATGTTACAGAAGTATGTAATTACTCATGCAAATTTTGCTACGCAAAATGGGACCGCCCTAATGAAATACACGCTAATGGCCAAGACGCAGAGTTAATGCTTGAAAAGTTAGCTAATTACTTTTTTGACGATAATACCAACCATGTAAAAGCAGTTTTCCCTTACAAAAGTGTGCGTATCAATTTTGCAGGTGGGGAGCCGTTAATTCTTAAAAAACGTTTTGCAAAGTTAATCATAAAAACAAAGTCGCTAGGCTTTAATTTATCACTAATTACTAATGGCCATTACCTAACAGACTCTTTCATAAACAACTATGGCGCTATGTTTTCAATGATAGGGATCAGCTTTGACAGCCAATCTTTAATTGCACGTAAAAATATTGGTCGAATAGATCGTAAAGATGAATCTTTTGGACGTCACGATTTAATTAAAGCGGTTGCACAGCTTCGTAACGTTAACCCATCCATCATAATAAAAGTAAACACCGTTGTTAATAGCCTTAATTACCAAGAATCATTTGAGCAGCTAATAACAAAAATAAAACCCGAAAAATGGAAGGTTTTCAGGTGTTGCCAGTATTAAATGACAACTTATTAGTGTCTGATGAGCAGTTTTCTGGGTTTGTAAAACGCCATGCTTCATTAAAAGAAGTCATGGTGGCAGAAGATAACGAAGCGATGACAAATTCTTATTTAATGATTAATCCTCAAGGACGTTTTTATCAAAATAGCTCAAATCAAAATGGATACGTTTATGGTGATTTAATTTTAGATGTAAGTGTAGAGCAAGCGTTAGAAATCTGTGAAATAAATTGGGAGACATTTGCCAGTCGATACAAAAAGGATAATACAATCAGCCTTATTAGTAATAGTGAGTATCAGCTTAAAAATAAACAAAATAATGTCGCGTTAAAATCGGGAGCAGTAGCATGAGTACTATAAATAACGATCAACAATTTGCTGCCTTGTTTAAAGAATCCATCGCATCAGATTACAAAAATGCACTATTACTAATGAATGTGAACCCTGATGTTAGTTTGTTTAAATTTCGTAAGGTATTAGAGACGTTGTGTCTGCTATATGAACAACGCCATAGCTATAAATTCACAAGCAAAAATTTATGTGAGCAAATAAATGAACTAGCAAATATTAACGCTATTCATGGTGCAGATAGGGAACTTTTTCATAACGTTAGAGAGTTAACAAATGATGGAGTTCATGATAAAGCGCTAAGCAACCAAGAATTGCTGGATAAGGCGCTAGCCTCAAGAACAAAAGTATTAAACTTACTGGAAAGCGCTTATCTGAGCTTAGGGCTTGGTGAGCGGATACCTAAATACGAGTTAATAAACGAGGGAGGTCAAGAGCACAAAGATTTATGGTTTAACAGTTTAAACTCTTGTGATCACAAAAAGTATTTAAGTTTAGGTATTTTCTACGAAAAAATGGGTGAAGCTTTTGAAAGCCAAGCGTTAGAAGATAAATCTTTCACTGTGCGCGCGCAGGCTATGCATTCATTTGCTGCTGAGTCTTATAAAAGCGCTTTTCAACTTTGCTCAAAGAAAACGGTAACTGATGTTATTAATTCTGGCGATAAACAAATAACGATTGCTCAGGCAAGTCATCAAATTTTATTCAAATATGCTCTTTTATGTTTCAACAATAAAGTAGATAACCTACATATTACTGAGATAACAATATTACTAAACGCATTAGCAAAAAGAGGCTTTTACGCTGCTTACGCTTATTTAGGTTGGTGCCATTACTTAACTGAAGACTATAAAAAGGCACATAAATACCTTACCCATAAAAAAGCTGAGAATACAGTCTTTTTATTTCAAAAGTTAGGTGTTTTATATTCTTCAGGCAAAGCTTGCCCAATTAATAGCAATAAAGCCGTTGAGAGTTTTCAAGAAGCAGTACTGCTAGGTTGTAATCAATCAATGTTTGAACTTGGTAAGTTATACCACCGAGGAGAATTAGTTAATAAAGATGATGAACTAGCTCAAAATTACTTATACCATGCAATTGCCAATGGTAACTTAGATGCCGCTTCTTTCCTTGATGAAAAGTACTTGAAATTACGTAAGCTATTTTCTGGATTACTAGACCAAATTAAAAGTGACAAAGTAAAAATAGGGGCACAAAAGTCTTGTGCTAAAACAGCTAAATTAGGACGAAATGAACCTTGTTTTTGCCATTCTAATTTAAAGTATAAAAATTGCTGCGGGAAATAAAATAAAGAGAGATACACTGTATCTCTCTTTTTAGATTGAACTGCAGTGGTCAACAGTTTTTGGCCGGGAGGATTACCGGGCCAAACCGCCGTTATGTTGATGCGCCCTAACTGGACTGTAACAGTCGAATAATAGTTTTGTGCCAACAACTGACCGTCGAACTGTAACCCTCCCATATCTAGATCAAATATTAGGCGAGTCTTCCTAACGGCACAGCGCTTCAAAACTTGAAGTGTTGTTACAGAACGGCAAAGCTTTCAAGCCGATGGTTACTCAGTAAACTTTAACTGACAGTCACCGATTAAAACAGATAACTGTCAGCTCAAATCTAAGCTATTTCAGGCTAAATTAGGCATTAATTTGAGTTTCAGTAAATACGCCTGACCAGTAAGATGATTTATAAGCACTTGAAGGGTGATTTATTCCTAGCACTTTTAACCTGTTTTCTTTAAACGGGTACGTATGGTAGAAGTCACTAAACTTTTTATTAGCAACATAATTTCCAAATCCAAAATCTTCAGGCATCGCATCCCAAGCCTTATTTCCCCAACTTATTATTACATCTGGCTCAAGCTCTCCAATAACTTCCAAGAAGGCTTTCCTATCGGTCTCTTTGGTATAGTCATAATGTTGTGTGAGTCTTGGCTTTGTTCCTGCTGGTATTTGCAAATAATTATAGAATGCTACAGAACCCCATAACTCTTCTCGACTAAACTCTTCATGGCTTGTGCCTTGAACGAAACTATTCATAAACTTTGTAAAAGTAGATTTCCAATTACCTTTTACATCCTCACTCAAGTAGTCATTCATTACCCCTGTTGTAAAATCGCTTGATTGCTGTTTATTTGCAAGTAACTCTGTAACTTCTGATTCATCTGTATAGTGTGAATCACCAAGAATTAAAATCTTTTTGCTAAAAACCGAATCAACTTTTCCGTAACGGTTTCCTACCCAAGGTCTAAAAAATACATTGTTCATAGGTTGTCCTTTTATTTAAAATTAAATTTAACTTGACCACTACATATCGTTGGTTAATGTATGGAGCCAATTAGAAAAATCATCACACCTAGCCTTACTTACATCAATCACAGCAAATTTAAACCCTACTTGATTTTGTGTTGAGGACGCTAGGTAAAACCTATTTTCAGCTAGTTTCATAATTTTATCTGACGTACTACTTACAAAATTACCGTATGCATTAAATAACTTATCGACTTCTCCAGAATTTGCCATAATATCTCCCCCAATTCAATTCCAATTACCCCCCTATATAGGTGGGTATGTTATTTACACACCACAGGGGTTAAAACCCCGAACTAGGGTCGAGCTAATGAAAAATAATTTCCTCCTTGAATTGTGATAGTAAACGGCGAGTCAGAGTCAAAAATGGACAAAGATGAGTTTAAATTGGCTTTATTGCCGATATCCTAAAGGTGGATTAGAGTGACATTTATGTAAGTCAAATAATTAATTGCCTCTTTCATACCAAGTGGAAAGCGGTTTTTGCTTGTAGATCTGTAACTAATTCTTCTTCTTTTTAAACAACCAACGAATTGGTATTGGCGCTAATTTTTTCAGAGCCTTCTTTCCTACCCCCAGAAACTGGATGGTGGGTTATATTTTCTAACTGTAGTGGCATAGTGATTTTGGCCACCTAATTAGAGGATGTTATGATTGAATCATAGCAGTATTAGGTGAAGATAATGGCTAAGAAGTCACGTAAAAATTTCAGCCCAGAATTTAGATTAGAAACGGCACAATTGGTACTCGATCATGGTTATACCCATGAAGAAGCAGCTAAGGCCATGAATGTGGGTTATTCGACGATTGGTAAATGGGTTAAACAGTTAAAAGAAGAACGGCAAGGCAAAGCGCCTAAAGCAACCCCCATGACTCCCGAGCAGCTTAGGATAAGAGAGCTTGAAAAGAAAATTGAACGCATTGAATTAGAAAAGGAAATTCTAAAAAAGGCTACGGCTCTGTTGATGTCGGACTCACTGAACAATTCGAATTAATCGAAAAACTCAATCAGAGCCATAAAGTCAGGTATCCAATAAAAATATTGTGTGATGTCTTCGGTGTTAATCGTAGCAGCTTTAAATATTGGCTGAAACGAGATAATTCGCCGTCAGTCGAGCATCAAGTATTACTAAAGAAGGTTGAGAATGCTCATGAGTTAAGCGGTGGCTCCGCAGGTGCCAGAACAATCAGTGAAATCATTACACAAGATGAAAGTGACGTAACGTTGAGTCGATACCGGGCTACTAAGTTAATGAAAAAGCTTAATTTAGTGAGTTGTCAGATACCACAACATGTTTATAAGAAAGGCTCAAAGGAGCATGTGGCAATACCTAATTTGCTTGAACGTCAGTTTGATGTAACTGCGCCCAATCAAGTCTGGTGCGGCGATGTGACGTACATATGGACAGGAAATCGTTGGGCCTATTTAGCGGTCGTGATTGATTTGTTCGCTCGAAAACCTGTTGGGTGGGCAATGTCACACTCACCTGATAGCGATTTAACAGTCAAAGCACTAACAATGGCTTACGAGCTACGTGGCAGACCTGAAAACGTGATGTTTCACAGTGACCAAGGCAGTCATTACACAAGCCGTAAATTCAGGCAGAGGCTGTGGCGTTACCAGATAACACAAAGCATGAGCCGTCGCGGAAATTGCTGGGACAACGCACCGATGGAGCGATTTTTCAGAAGTCTAAAGACAGAATGGGTTCCAACGGTAGGCTATCGTAGTTTTAATGAAGCCAAGATAGATATCACGAAATATATTATTGGCTATTACAGTCAAGTTAGGCCGCATCAGCATAATGGCGGTTTGGCACCAAATGAGTCAGAGAGAAGATACTGGCTAAACTATAAAACCGTGGCCAAAAACAGTAGACCACTACAGTAGATCGTTCAATGATTCATGTGGTCGATCATAATTGTATTCGACCATCCAACTATCTGTTATTTCTCGTACTTCCGTCAAGCTGTTAAACAAATAACAGTCTAAGACTTCATTTCTATAGGTGCGATTAAATCTTTCAATAAACGCGTTTTGAGTCGACTTTCCTGGCTTTATAAAATCTAATTTGATGCCATGAAATTCGGCCCATAGCTCAAGTTTATGAGAGATAAATTCAGGCCCGTTGTCCTGCCTGAGCCGTTTAGGATAGCCGCGATATTCAGCAACGCGGTCTAACACTCGTATGATCCTCTCTGCTGGCAGACTTGAATCAATTTCTATGGCGAGTGACTCGCGATTATAATCATCAATGACGTTAAACGTCCGAAACGACTTTCCTGAGTACAGACTGTCGCTCATGAAGTCCATTGACCAGCAATCGTTGGCCTGTGCAGGAACGGTAAGCGGCTCAGGCTCACGCGTGGGTAATCGTCTTTTACCTTTACGCCTTAAGTTCAACTTAAGACCGCAGTAAATACGATAGACTCGCTTGTGGTTCCACCCATGGCCCATATAACGCAGCCGTTTAAATATCTTACGAAACCCATAACGAGTGTGCTTTTGAGCGAGCTTTGAGACAGCCGTGATAATTTCACTATCATCAACCAACTTAGGCTGATAGTAATAAGTGCAACGACTTATTCCTAATGCATTACACGCCAGCACAACGCCAAGACCATGATGAATTACCGCATACTGCGCCAATTCCTTGCGCTCCACTGGCTTTACAGCTTTTTTCAATGATGTCCTTCAGTGCCACATTTTGTAAACTCACATCGGCAAACATTTTTTTGAGCTTGGCGTTTTCTTCCTCAAGCTCCTTCATGCGTTTAAGCTCTGACTGCTCCATGCCACCATATTTAGCTTTCCACTTGTAATAAGTGCTTTGGCCTACATTGTGTTTACGGCACAGGTCCGGCACCGTCATCACACCAGATTCACCTTCTTTTAAAATGGCAAATATTTGGCTTTCAGTAAATCTCGATTTTTTCATGTTGTTCTCCATCTAGGGTTACTTTAAATGGAAAACTCTATTTTTAACATTCTGATTTTATGGGAGGGTTACAGATCCCACTACAAGAGCCTGACTATATTAACAAGCTCGCGGAGAAATTAGGCCAAACTAAAAAGATCCTAATGAATAACGATAAGGTTGATGAATTTGTATTTCACAAAAACAAAACAGCTCTGAATATCTAATACTCAGAGCTGTTATGTTATGAGTCTTTGACCCCTATATGACCCCCAACGTTTGGAAGTAAATAAAAGTCAATTAATTCAAAGGGTTTAGATTAAAACGGCATCTTCATACCAGGAGGCATGCCCATGCCGCCAGAGACTTTCGCCATTTGTTCTGTATTCATCTCTTCAACACGACGCACTGCATCGTTTACCGCAGCGGCTAACAAGTCTTCAATCATTTCCTTGTCGTCTTCCATTAAAGAGTCGTCAATTTCCACACGTTTAACATTGTGGCTGCCCAACATAGTAACTTTAACCAGACCGGCACCCGACTCGCCAACAACTTCCATCTTAGCGATTTCTTGTTGCATCTTTTGCATTTTTTCTTGCATTTGTTGGGCTTGCTTCATGATGTTGCCCATTCCACCTTTAAACATAGGTCTGTCCTCTGAATGTCATTATTCCACTGTTAATGTGGTCAAAAATTTTGGTTTCAAGTTTGCGAACTAAGAAACCGGATTTATCGTACCTGGGATTATCTTGCCGCCAAATTCGTTTAACAAGGTTTGCACAAAACCATCCTCAGCAATACTTTGTTCGGCACGCTCTTGTCGATTTACATTAATATTTTTCTGTATATCAGCGGGTGACGCTTGGGTAATTTCACTTTTATTGATAACAAAATTAGACGCTGGTGACAATCTTGAAACCACGTCTGTGAGTTCTGCTTCTGATCGTTCGTTTAACAAATGAGCAAATTCTTGTTTAACTGTTAATTCAATTTGATTGCCGTCAATTTTAACTTCGCCATTGCGGGCCAACTGCCTGCCTAATCCGGCTAAATCTGACACCTCTATCATCCGAGCCCATTCGTCTACTTCGTGGGCAAACTTAACTTCGTCGTGCTCAATTGGTTTTAGGTCAGGTAGTTCTTCTAATTTCTCTTCAATGACTTTTTCAACCGGGACTTGCTCTTGGCTTTGTTGAGGTTCTTGCGCCGAACTATTGCTCTCGAGTTTTTCAATTTCAGCGGTTTGCACACTCGATGCAACATTAGCCAAATTTGTTGGTAACCCACGATTCGCCAAAATAGCCATTACTGGGTTTTCTAATTCTGAAGTAGAGTTTAGTGCACTGTTTGATTGAGGCATTTGTGCGACTACTGACGGCTCTTGAGGTGGTGGTTCTATATGTCCTAATGATTGCTCAGGGAAATGAGCGGCCCCTTGCTGAAACTCTGAACTTGGGTCAAAACCCTGACTTTCAGCCATGTCTTGATAAAATGCTTGTTGCGAGAGTAGTTCGTGCTCTTGTTCAGCCGTTTGATTAGAGATATGTTGGTAGTCTTCATAGCCTGCTAGTATAGGGTCAACAATTGGTTGTGTTGCTGCTTGTGCAGTAGTTTGCTTCTGTTCCTGACCACGCTCTTGATTTTTAAATGTTTGCGTAGCCTGAAGGTCATCGCCCTGCTTATTATCAACTGGGGGTTGCTGATTAGCGGCTAATTCTCGAGGATCAACTTTCTGTTCAACCTTAGGTTCAACCTCTGTGACAATTTTAGGACTTATTTCTGGAGTTTCATACGGCTTTTGTACAGCATTAACTGAACCTTGATGAGTTGATGTAAGTGACTGTTCACTTACTTCCAAAGGCTTATTTTCATCTGGTAGTGGTTGAGTTAAAAGATCACTTAATGAAGATTCAAGGTTTTTTTACGCTTTCCTGTGACTCAGCCTGAGGTTGCTCACTTGTGGTAACACTTGCTGCTTCAACTGGTTTAAAAGCCAATAATCGCAAACACAACATTTCAAAACCACGGGTGATCTCAGGCGCTAGCGGTAAGTCTTTCTTACCTTGAAGTAACAATTGATAATAAACTTGAATTTGAGCTGCAGGAATATTTTGTGCAACTTTTAGCACAAAAGCCTCATTTTCGACACTCAATTTTGCCGCCGCTGGCAACACCTGAGCCATCGCTATCTGATGGCAAAGCGTTAACATATCATCAAGGACTTTAATAAAGTCTGGGCGCTGTTTTTCAAGTCGGTTAAATACTTCAATTAAACGTTCGCCATTGCCCGTCAAAATCGCGGTAAAGACATTTTGGCTCCATAGGCAATATCAACCGTACCCAACATACTTTGGACAATACTCAGCGTGAGGTTTTCCCCGACTGTGCAATCGCTTGGTCGGTCAAACTCAACCCGTCTCGCATGCTACCATGGGCATATTTTGCGATTAATGTCAGTGCAGGTGCTTCGTATTGAATATGCTCCGCCTGTAAAATCGATTGTAATTGTTGCTCGATTTGCACTATGTCTAAGGCCTGCAAATTAAATTGCAAACAACGAGACAGGATGGTGACGGGTAGTTTTTGAGGATCGGTTGTCGCGAGTAAAAACTTAACGTGTTCTGGTGGCTCTTCTAACGTTTTTAATAAAGCGTTAAAACTGTGGCGGGACAACATATGAACTTCGTCGATAAGGTATATTTTATAACGACCACGAGTAGGTGCATATTGTACGTTGTCTAATATTTCACGAGTATCACCAACTTTGGTTCGTGATGCAGCGTCAATCTCGATTAAATCGACAAACCGACCGGCGTCAACATCAACACAAGTCGCACATTGACCACATGGTTCCGCGGTAATGCCCGTTTCACAATTAAGACTTTTTGCAAAAATACGTGCTATAGACGTTTTGCCTACGCCTCGGGTACCAGTAAAAAGATAGGCGTGATGTAATCTTTGATTTGTTAAACCGTTGATCAATGCCGACTTTACATGTTCTTGGCCAACTAATTCAGCAAATTTTGCTGGTCGCCATTTTCTTGCCAGTACCTGATAGCTCATTAATATAGACCTTTATTCGCCTTCAAATTCAGTTAAATAAAAACTATTAACTGACAAGTTAGTCAGACGTTTCTCACCGCCCAACTCAGGTAGATTAACGACAAAACACGCGTCTTCAACGTGCGCCCCCAGTTTTCGAATTAACTTGGTTGTCGCTTCAATCGTACCACCAGTCGCTAATAAATCGTCAACCATTAATACTTTATCATCGGCAGATAAGGCGTCTGTGTGTAATTCTAAAATATCTTCACCGTATTCTAGTACGTATGCCTGAGAAATAACGTCACGAGGTAACTTACCTGGTTTTCGAACGGGGATAAACGGTACGTTCATTTTATAAGCTAATGGTGCTCCGAAGATAAAACCTCTCGCTTCCGTTCCGACAATAGCAGTGATCCCACTATTTTGATATTGCGCTGCAAACCTATCAATTGTCGCCGAAAACGCGACAGGGTTTTGCATTAACGAGGTCACATCCCTAAATTGAATGCCCGGTTTCGGGTAGTCAGGAATGGTTTTAATACTGTCTTTTATTATGTCTGACATTTTTAATCCAACTCATATTTACTTATCGCAGTATGACAGATTGGATTAGAAGGCAAAACACTAAACTGAACAAAACTTTAAGATTAAATTTGTAAGGTTAACGTTATCGCCCGACGTTGATTAAATTCGGCAAACATCTGTTGCACAAATTGTTGCGCACCGCCCTGTTCTAGTTGAATTGCGTCCGACGTTAAAAAATCGATACATTGCGTGAAACTCACTTGGTTATGTTGCTGAATAAATGTCATCAAGTGGACGGTAAGCGCGTCAGTGCCAACAAATTGAATTTCGTAACTTGGGTCCCGATAAACCACAATGTACGTAGGTGTCGGCTCTAAGGGCTTGTTATCTGCCGAAATAGTATGAACTGGGTAATTATAAGCTAGTGGCCAAGTAGATTCAGGTATGCTAACCAAGTATTGTGAAAATTGCCCAACCGCTACTAATTCTTGATCAAATTCAGCAACAACCGCTTCTCTATCGGAAACCACATCTTCTCCCGAGTCACCCATTGCAGTTGCACTTGCTAACTCCACCCATTCATAGTGCGCAAGTTCAAGCATCCATGGCTCGTCTAAAGTCCCATAGTGATTGCGCAAGATACGTTAAAAACTCCTCACTTATTTCTATAAAGTGAGGCGTTTCACATTGGTGTTCAATAAAAACGACCGAACAAGTGCAAGCCACTTTTTTGTGCCCATTGTGCTTTTAAAACGGGAAAGGTAGTGGCACAAAAGTCTTCTAGATTATTGAAAAATAACTCTTGATAGATCTCGACGCGCCTTTGTTCATCTTTATTATTGCTTTGCGTAACACCCGTTCTTATTTGTTGCGCTAAATGTAACTGAGCCTCGGTTAACTTAGTCATTTAAAAACTCACCCTTAGTGCTTTTGATAATTGCGTTATAACGTGCGTTTAAATTTATTTTGAATCGCCGTAATCATATCCACTTCAACTAATAACTCAGACATTGGAGGTATATTGAAATCACGCTCTAATAACGTAGGAAAAACACCGTGTTTTGCATAAGCGTATTCAAGTAAAGCCCAAACATCGGGTTTAACGTCATCGCCGTGCGTGTCGACTTTTAGATCGACGGCCTCATCATAATGTCCAGCAATATGGCCATACAAAATTCGTTCTGACGGAACCTTGTCAATAAAACTTTTTGCATTGTACTTATGGTTAATTGAATTGACATATACGTTATTAACGTCAAATAGTAATTTACAATCCGCTTCCGCCAGCACAGCATTCAAAAACTCAGATTCAGAAAGCTCCTGACCCGTTTTTAAATAATAAGATACATTTTCGATGGCTATTTGCTGTTCTAATACGTCCTGAACGAGTCGAATTCGTTCCGCAACATAGCGAACAGCCTCTTCGGTAAATGGGATCGGCATTAAGTCGTACATATGGCCATTCGCTGAGCAATAACTTAAATGCTCAGTGTAATGACGGACATTAAATTTGCTCATAAAGGTTTTAACTTCACGAACGAACTCAATATCCAATGGGTCAGGACTGCCTATTGACAGACTTAGTCCATGAGTCGTTAATGGTATTTTACGGCTTACTTCCGCCAGAGTATGTTGAAACTTGCCACCGAGTCTCATCCAGTTTTCCGGCGCTACCTCAACAAAATTAACATTCGACTCAACGATTGTTGTGAGGTCGTTTTCCATTCCACGTCTAAATCCTAAACCCGAACCAGATATTTCCACACTTCACCTCAATAAAAAGCCAGACTAGCTGGCTCTTATTTCATTACTAATACTATTGCCTAAATTACTTAAGCTTGAGTACCGCCACATTTGGCCTCTTTATCGCTTTTTTCGCTTTATGGCCACCGCACTTACCTTCACCGCATTTGCCTTCGCCACATTTAGCTTCTTTTTCGCTTTATCGCCGCCGCATTTGCCTTCGCCGCATTTAGCTTCTTTTTCGCTTTATCACCGCCACATTTGCCTTCGCCGCATTTAGCTTCTTTTTCGCTTTATCACCGCCGCATTTGCCTTCGCCGCATTTAGCTTCAAATGTTTGGACTTCATAGCCGCCTTTCATGTCTACTGCTTGAAAACCCGCAGCATGGACATTACCGACAACTGAAGTTCCGAGTGCAGCTACACCGATTGCAGCGAGTGTCATTTTTTATTCAATTTCATGGAGTTCCCCTTATTTCGAATTTTGCTGTTTTACAAAAATACGATTATGTTGAGCTTATAATAGATAATGTTAACGACAAATAATATCGCCTTTCAACATTGCTTACATAGATGACCTGACGGTTATCCATTTTATTTCAATAAAAATAGTCAAAACTCTAATATTTTATTGACCAACAAATGACAATTAGCAACTATAATCAAAAATACCAGTAATACAAATGAAGAAACACTATGATTTTTAGCAGATTAGAAACATCATTTCGTGACAATCTATCCGGTCTATATAGTGAAGCCTACTTCGCCGAGGTATTCCAACGCGAATGGAATAGAATGATGCGAGAAAAAGACGCTCTCACGATTATGATCATCCATACCCATCTTAATGTAAATCAAGAACTCGACCGTAAAATGTTTAAAGTTGTTTCCGAACATGTAGAAAACTCAACTAAACGTTCAACTGATTTAGTTTGTCGCTTCCACGAAAATGAAATTGCCATCGGGCTTTTTAATTTAGATGAAAACGGCACCGAGACTGTCGCTAAAAGGATCTTAACTGATTGCGTTTCCGAACTCGTCCAACTAGGTATTAACATTAACTTTTCCATCGGTGCATTAAACGTTTTACCTAATAACGACATAGAGTTGGAACAACTGTTTAATTTGACAGAGGATTTAACGTTTAAAGCGGAAAGCAAGGGACCAAACGCATGCGAGTTGCAATATTATAAATTGCATTAATTGTCATGATTCGGCCAACGTACTGAACAGACGATTTAAATGTGAATATTGATATAATTGAATACTTAGGACGGAGGCTAATCCTCCCGAAAAATAAAAGTCGCCGCAAGGCTGTTTGTGGTTTGTCGTGTTTATAGCGAACAATATTGAACTGTCGGATACTAAAAAATATTGGACTGTCGGATACTAAAAATAGCTAAACTAAAATTTGTTTGCTTTAGATACAAAAAAACCGCCTTGAGGCGGTTTTTTTTACGAAAACGTATTTAAAGAACAGTGCCTTTTCGGCTTGCTGTGTCTTTAATATAACCTTCCCAGCCTGCAGCTGATTTAGCAGAGTTTTTGTCTTTTTTAGCTTCTTGGATAGCCGCGTAGGACTCTTTCCAGTTTTCTAAATAAAACTGTGCTTCTGCTATACCCATATAGACAGGACCTTTGCGTTTTATGCCAAATTTAAGCGCTTTATCAAAAGCTTCTACAGCTTTATCAAAACGTTCCATTACCATATACGCTGTGCCTTGCTTACGGTACAAGTCTGCGTCATTCTCAATCTTAGCGGCTTCACCAAAATACTTCGCTGCTTTCGCATACTCTTTTGCATTTTGATAGGTACTCGCCATAACTGACAACGTCTGTTCTGTTTTCTTAATCAATCCACTAGCGATAAACTCATCTTGAATAATGGCAGCTTTATAAGGAATGCCATTAGATGCGTAAAGTTGTGCTAACTGTTTAACTTGAGATTGCGTAGTTAAGAAACCTTGCTTATGAGCAACTTCCATTGTTGACAATCCACGTTGGTAATCCTCAGTTAACATGTAAAACATGCCTAATTGAGTCCACCACTTAGCATTGTCAGGGAAAGTTTTAACCAAGTCTTCAACCGCTTTCGTCGCTTCTGGATACATCTTACGTTCGTAGTAAGACGCCATAACTAACACATACGGGTTTTGATTTGGTTTTTCATACAAAGTGATCGCTTTTCTTGCTGGTGCAAGCACCGCATCATAGTTTTTCAACTCATAATGTGCATTTGCGATACGCAAGTAAACGTTCGGATCTTCGTCATGAGAAAAATCAAGAAACGCTTGGTAATTTACCAACGCATCTTCATATTTTTTCTCTTGAATCGATAAATCGGCAATCAGCTTAAGCACGCCTTTATGATCATCAAACGGTAATTCGTCGATGTCTTTAGCACTAGTAAGGTGTTTTAACGCAAGGTCAACTTGACCTTCCTGCGCATACATATTACCGATAAAACGATCGATATAGGCTTTATCGAAATCATCTTTAGCATCAACTTCTAAAAGGATTTCCAAACCGCCTTTAATATCATCCGCTGAATACAACTCAAAAGCCTTTTGGACTTTCTTACCGATTCTCGGACCTAACGCTTTACCACCACGTTGTTTCTTAAGTTGCTGAACTAATTCAGCTTTCTCAGCTGGAACCGCTGCTTTAGCTTTAGGAGCAACAAGTGCGCCTAAAACTAATGAAGCTGAAAGGACTAGTTTCAATGTGTTATTCATATTACTAACCTCCTCCCAAATTAAAGTCTAGTTGTACACTTAAACCAGTTTGGTGCTGAGGTTTTCCATCAACCATTTTTGGCTTGTATTTCCACTTACGTAGCGCTTTTCTTGCTTCGCGGTCGAAAACACGTTTGGGTTCAGCGTCGATAATTTCGACATTCTCAACACCACCAAGTTTGTTAATTTCAAAGCTCAACTTAACCCAACCTTCAATACCATCACGGGCAGCTTTAGTCGGGAATTTTGGTTCAATTCGTACAATAGGTGTAGCGTCGCCATCTCTAACCAATGCACCTGGACCACTTAGTCCTGCACTTGCACCACCGACATCAACAGTAGGCATGCGAATACCCATGCTGGTGCTGTCAGAAATTTCAGGTTCAGGTTCAGGCGTTTGCGGCTTAGGCGGCTGCTTAGGCGGAGGCGGAGGCGGCGGCGGAACACGGTTCCGCTGCTGCGCTTTACTTTCCGGCGGAGTAGTATTTATTTCAACGATGATGTTCTCACGTTGCTCATCTTTGGATTTTGCACCTCCAGAGATAAGCTCAGCCATAACAACAAACAAGCCGAATGTGATTACTACACCAACCGCAAGTGATGCAATCAATCTCAACATACTATTTCTTCTCCGCTGCGATGATGATTTTTAGTTCACCAGCCGACTTGATAGCGTCCATTACTTTAACCACAACACCGTGTTTAGATTCTTTATCTGCTTGCACGATGATAGATTCAGTCGGTTGTTCAGCCAACATACGCTCGATATTTGCAGCTACACGTTCGATGTCGACTAGACGTTTGTCCATCCAAACTTCGCCGTTAGCTTTGATAGCGATAAATATGTTGCCTTTAGAGTTTGGCTTTGAGGCAGCTGCTTTTGGCTTAACTACTTCAATACCAGCTTCTTTCACGAATGACGTTGTAACGATGAAGAATATCAACATGATGAATACGATGTCTAGCATCGGAGTCATATCAATTGCGGCATCATCATCTTCACGAAAACGTTGTTTACGTGCCATAGTTCAATCTCCTAGTGATGTGGCAAGCTATCAACTAGCTTTTCTTTTGCCACTTTAACTCTTGTTTCAAGACGCGTACTGAAGAAGATTCCAGATAGCGCAGCAACCATTCCCGCCATTGTCGGGATTGTCGCCATTGAAATACCAGAAGCCATCAAACGAGGGTTACCAGTACCTTGCGACGCCATTGTGTCAAATACAGTAATCATACCGGTTACTGTACCTAATAGACCAATCAGCGGACACATCGCAACAAGAGTTTTAATAATTAACATTCTTGCGTTTAATAGTTCGGATGCCTCAGAAACCCAAGCATCACGGTTCCTATGTGCACTCCATGAAGTCGTGTCTGGTCGAGCATCCCATCTTGCAATAATAGAATCACGCAATTTTGGAAACTCAACTGTCAAAAACCACCAACGCTCCATCATTAACGCCCACATAACAAGTAGGGCGAATGCGACAAAGTATAAAACAAAGCCGCCAGTGCCAATAAAATCCCTGACGGATTCCCATAGACCCATCAGGTATATCATTAGGCTTTCTCCTTCTCAGCATGAGCAGCAATGATACCAGCGCTTTGCTCATCTAAGATGTGAATGATAGTTTTAGCACGTGCAGCAACGATGCTGTGTGTAAAGATTAGTGGTAGTGCAGCAATGATACCCATAGCAGTTGTTACAAGTGCCATAGAGATTGAACCAGCCATTAGTTTAGGGTCACCAGTACCGAATAACGTAATTTGTTGGAACGTTTCAATCATACCGATTACCGTACCTAATAGACCTAACAAAGGCGCTACAGCAGCAAGGATCTTGATTGTGTTGATACCACGTTCGATGCGAGGCGTTTCACGTAGAATACCTTCATCCAACTTAAGTTCTAGATTTTCAACATCTGAACCACGGTTATCATGATAAATCTTTAAGATACGACCTAACGCGTTATTCTCAGATGGATTTGAAGTATCTTTAAGCTGCTTCTTCATCTTAGAACCTTCAGTTAACGTAGTGAACAAGCTTAATAGGGCAATTAGGAAACCAATAGCCAATACCGCTGTAATTACGTAACCTGAGTACCACCTTGGTGATAACGGTCTTCTAAAGTTGCTTTTTGCGTGTTAAGACGCAAGATACCGCCACGGCTAGGGTCAACATAGAAAGGTACAAATGAACCCGCTGGTGCATTTGCTAATTCTTTAGCAGATGAACGGAAGTGAGATTCAGCAGACTTACCTAAAGGTTGAACTTTACCAGTTGCGTCGTTATAAATAACGTAGCTACCGTCGTCTAATACAAGGTTGAACGAACCAACACGAGTAACAGTTTCAACTGTTTGGCCGCCAGCAAGTTGTGAAACTTCAGTTTCAAACTTAACTACTTTACCTGATTCAGTCATTTCTGTTTGTAATGCAATCCATAACTCTTCTAATTCACGAGTCGTAGGAAGTTTTTTAGCTTCAGCAAGTTCTGCTAAAAGTTTGTCACGACCAGGATACTGTGAAGAAATGTTAGATGCAGTAATTGAACCGATTGTATTAGTAGCTGCACGACGTACAACACCAAACATTTCGCCCAAAGTACCTTCTGCATTTTTCAATTCTTGAGCACGAACAGCTAACGTTTTCTCATTTTGTCCGTATTGCTTTTGCAAACGGTCGCCACGGTCTTTCTCAGCTTTAAGTTCGTCTTGCCCTTTTTTCAACAATGCTTGTTTGTCAGCACGAGCAGAAGAAAACTCTTGCTCACGCTTCTTGTTAAGTTGACCTTCTGAAATACGGTCTTTCTTAACTTGTTGCAATAAATTGTCTAGCTCGCCTGCTGCATTCGCTTGAGTTGCGATACCTGCAGTTGCTAAAGCAGCGGCTAAAACCAATGAATTAAATACCTTTTTCATGTGTTATTACTCCGCAGCAAAAATTGGTAGTTTAATTAGATCTAATGGCGCTTGTTTACGAGCCATACGGATTGTCTTAGTCACATCTTTTAGGTATTCGTCACCTAATTTTTCCCAAGAACGAGAAGTGTTATTCCACACCCATGCATTCTTAAGATCTTTAGACTGTGCAACTAATGAAATACGACCTACGTGAACGAAGTCAGCAGTAATTTGTTTGCCATCAAACGTTTCAGTTGCTTGCCATGCTTCGACAGCACTACCGTAATCTTTTTCAATTTCGTAAGCTTCAAGTACCTGACGATATTTCTCAGAAGTACTTACGTTAGGGTTTACCATGGTTGCACGTAAACGTTCAATACGTTGTGTGCGCAATTCCAATTTAACCGGAATGTCTGCTTTTACGAATTTTTCCAACATATCAATCATTCGATACATCAGAGGAACAACATTTCGTTTTGTATTTTCGATCTCAGCGATTTGCTCTTCCAAAGAAGCAATTTCGTCGTTTTGTGCTGCTACTAATTTCGCAACATGATCATTATAAACTTTATTGATCTCCATTTCGTCAACGACGCTACGATATTCAATAACCAGATCTTGAGTCTGTTCTTGAATCGCGTCAATTTTCGTTTGAGATTTAGCAGCTGCTTTGTGAATAACGCGTTCTGCTGCGTGAATTTTCTCTAGTGGATCCGCTGCAAAAGCAGATCCGGTAAATGCTACCGCCCCTACTAACGCTGACGCGACTAGACTTAATTTCATCTTTGACATAGTTCCCAACCAATGTATGTGTTTAAGTTCTCTTTTAGAGTTTTTACTCTCCATTCAGTGACTAAAGTCACGGAATATCGACCATCGAGTGTCCCAAACATAATCTGTAATGTCAATTAACAAAATCGCCCGATTTACTTAATATTTTCGTTATTCTTCCTGAACCGTCTACTTATTGTTCACTTGGCTACTGGTAGGATATCAAAGGCGACAACCACACGAGGCGTATCACTAACGAATGGCTTAGTTGCATGCCAATAGTAAGATGGAAACAATGCTAGGTGACCCGCTTTAGGTGTTAACGCATAGTCTTCGACTATCTCATCATAAGTCACAATTCCAGGTTTCCCGAAGTAAATTTGCCCCTGTTCAGAGCCCTGAGTGATGCACTCCGGTGTGTTGACATAGTATGCGCTACTAAACCACCCCTTAGGGTGACAGTGGGGAACATGATAACCGCCGTCTCTAAGCCACATAGACCACGCAGTTACTATATTAAACTGATCACTAAACCGAGTTAACGCAGGATGTTCCAAATAAGGTAATTTACTGATATTTGAAAGGTGTTCTGAGCATGAATTGCGGAGGGATATTTTTAAATCTTGAATAACTTTATGTGGATGGTCAAACAAGTAACTAGGGGTCTGAGTTCCGCCATTACCTGACTGTCCTAATGGTTGTTTTTGCATCGTATGGATAGACTTCAATGCCGCCATAAGTTGCTCATTAAAGTCTAAAATTGAAGAATAATCAGCCGTAACAGAAATTTCACAAAAACTTACTAATGAATGAAAATTTATCAGCTGTTCATAGGCATCTTTATTAGTTAACTTTAATTCTGTCGATTTTAACGCCAAATAATATTGATTCGTTGCATCTGCATCGAGTAATAAATCGATTTTTTACCCGCAGTAACGTAATCTCCTAATGCCAGATTAGCTAAAGTAGAATACTCACAAAGTTGTCTGGCCCCGGGGTTATTCATATCCAAAGTCGTAGGTACGGCCGACAAAACCTCGTCGTACCTATGTTCTTTGATTGCTATTTGACAATCGAGATTGGTAAATGCATTGGTTTTGGGTTTATTACGCTTAAATTTAACTAGTGCAGATTTTGCCGCATCGAGTTTACCTTGAGACATCAATAATGAAACATAATCATGTTGTAACTCAGTATTAAAGTGGTTCACAGAGACTGATTCATAATTACGAAGGGGATTAGGTGCGTTCATTTCATATTTTAAATTAGACAACAATTTATGCAGAACTCGACTAGTCGGGTGATTTTCAACCCCTTTCGTTAACCAAGATAGTGCTTGTTCATTGTCACAAAGCTTCACATGCAACAATGCAAGACATTCATAAAGTACATCTGACTCTTGGTCATTGACGCTCAGGCTCAAGGCAGCCTGATATTGCTTACTTGCCTCTTCAGTTCGACAAAGTCCCTCAAGTACTTGACCATAAACATAATGCCATTTCCAAGGAGGTTGCTGAGTTTCTTGTTTAAAAAGCGTTGTTAAAGCTTGCTCCGAGCCAACATAATCTTTAAGTGCAAGGCAGGCTTTTGCATGTTCAAAACGGGCTTTCGCAAAGCCCGGCTCAATTGCCAGTGATTTTAGAAAATGCGCTTTCGCTAACTCATGTTGGTTTTGAAGACTCCAACAAAGGCCCCAATTAAACCAGTACTGATATACATGACTTGCCAAATTTGTTGCTTTTGCAAAGTGGGTGTTGGCCTGCTCATATTTGCCCTGCTTAGCGCTAAGATCGGCAACAATATTGTGAATAGGATGATGTTCAGGCGCCATTGTTAAAAAAGTAAAAAAGCGTCTAGTGCATGTTGCTCATGGCCAATGTTTAAGAACGTCACCCCTCGCGCATGCTGGACTTGTGGGTCTTTGATATTCTGGATGTGAGGTAAGCTTGCAAACTGTGCAGCGTCGCCGTACTTCCCCTGTTTGACAAACTGAAAGAACTGAGCAATTTGTTGTCGAATGTGTGGGGTGTTCATGGATACCTCGAACTTTAGTAATTTATAACTATAATAAAACAGAAGCTATTTTGTAAAAACAAATCCGTGACCAAGAATGCCAGTTTGATCTTGCACCCGATGACTTTGTTGTAAAGTAAACCCACAATTTGATGCCAAAGTAACAATTTCTAAAAGTTGCTCTTCTGTACGTGATGCTTTTACCAATTCAGACAACCTAGAATGATAATTTAACATTTCGTTATCAAATAATGCGATGAGTTGTTCAAGTTTGTTGCTGTCTTGCATGCCTAACGACATCTGTATAAAACCATCTATATTGAGCAAGCCATATTCAACATTATCAAATGCTTTAAGATTCGCTGTCACTTTTTGTAATTGATGTGAAGCCCTCACTTTTTCAGATGAGTTATTATCTTCCGATGCGATCTGCGCCCTAAGTATGTCAGTTAATCCAGATTTTCTAACTTCCCCTACAAACGCCCAACTTACAGTATTTTGCTTGATAAAACGCGAATCATAAACATGGGTGATAATTGCAAATTTGCCGTGCTTATTTAACAAATCATAGGCCGCCGGAATAACCTGCTCTAATGGCGCATATTCAATTCCAAATTGACTCGTCACTATGTCAAATTTGTCCCCATTTAAATTTGGTGCCGTACAATCAACACGGCTCTTAAATTCTATTTCGCATGCCGGAAATTGACGCTTAACTTGCTGCTCAAGTTTCGCTTCATCTAATTGTGCTAAGTCCGTAGCAACTATCGATAATTTTGGCTGAAACTGCAGAAACAACATAGGTAGTGCGCCATTCCCAGAACACATATCTAGCAATCTTGTGTTCGGTTGAGTATCGCCTAAATAACGTTGCCAAAAGTGTTTTATCGCGCCACTGTACGTCCCCATAATTTCATTGCCAAATGACGTAATATGGCCCTGTTGCCAATAATTATCCCAGTACTTTTGCGTTTGCATATTGTCCAATCATCTAAAATTTGTAGTTACACTTTACGACTAACTGTCTAATTTCATAATAATAATACATAAAAAAGCCGATTCAAAGAATCGGCTTTTTAATATTATTCGCTTTTAAATCAATATTAGAAGCTGATTGTGTAGCTTACACGTACGTCTTGACCGAAGTTATTATATAAATCCGGGTTCTCATACACACCAGCTGAAGATAATACTGGATCTTCGTCTGTTAAGTTAGAGATAGTAAGTGATGCACGACCGTAATCACCCATGTTGTATGAGTAGTTAAGGCTGTGGATAATCCAAGCGTCAAGTTTACCTTCCGTTTGGTAGTACCAATCGTCTTCAGCTAGGTCAGCGCCAGCTTCATCTTTAGTAATTAACTGCTCATCTTCAGAAGTATCTGCGATGTAGTTAGTGTTCCAAGTAACACTATGTCCATCTAGAGCCCAACCGAATGTAAATACTGCACGGTGATCAGGTTGTCCAGACCAGCCAGCTGTGTTTACAGAGTCGCCGCCGTTATCTGTAGCGTAATCTAAGATAAAGCTGTTTACAGCATTAACGCTGAAATCACCAAAATCTGTTTCGATATTACCAGTGAACGTTAAATCGACACCTTCAATTCCGAAACCAACACCGTTGAAGTAACCAGTACCAGCTTCTAGGATGTTACCAGTTAAAGAACCACCGGCACGGATTAGATAAAACGTTTCATTGTCTGTATTTGCACCATAGGTGCTAATGGCGTTAAGTTACCATTTGCTTGGTCATTAATAAGACCGTTAACAGTTTTAGTTTGAACAACGTTTGAGATGTCTAAGTTGAAGTAATCAACTTTAACAGCGAAGTCATCAGTAATGTCGTATGCAACACCAAAGTTCATATACTCAGATGTTTCAGGACCTAAGTTAGAGTTAGATTTGTAGTAAGTATCATATTGACGCTCAGCTGCATCAGGGTTGCTGATGTAATCCGTTGCTGCTTCAGCAGAGAACGTAGTCGCCGCATTAAGTTCATCCAAACCAGGTGCGCGGAACGCTTCTGAGTAAGATGCACGTACAACTAAGTTGTCAAGTGCTTGCCAACGAACAGATACTTTTGGTGCAAGGTTATCACCAAAGTCAGAGTAGTCATCGTAACGAGCAGCAATGTTCATTTCAACATCGTCAGTTACAGGTAATGCTGCTTCATAGAAGAATGCAGTGATATCACGCATACCTTCAGCAGAGTTACCAGCAGAACCACCAACTAGACCAGCAGCAGACTGACCGTCATAGATAGAGGCGAAGTTGATTTCCATGTATTCCATACCAATGTAGTGAGCCACTTGGCCACCAGGTAGTTCGAATGCATCAAAACCAGCACCAGCATAATATTGGTCAAACGTTGAAGAATCTTCAGTTAGTGTAGTAGCTTTCATATTAGCTATACCCTGTTCTGAACCTAAATCAATGTCGTTTTTCTCATTGTAAGCTAGACCACCGTATGACAAGTAGTATTGACCAACAGATTTGTTGTCCGCTACATTTTTATGGTAGTAAACTTCCCAGTCAACATCCAAACCAGCGATGGTAGAGAAACCACGTAGACCCATTAAGTAATCTTGGTTGTAATCATGAACGTTACCGTCACGGTTACCGATACCAACCCAACGGAATAGACCGTAAGCGCCATCTAAACCAGTAGGGTTATGTGGGTTGTCAGCTGACATATTTTCCCATGGAGCCGCTGGAGGAGCATAACGTCCGAAAGATTTGTTTTGAACGAACATTGCACGAGTGAAGAATTCAACGTCTTCAGCTACTTCGTAGTTTGCGTCTACGAATACAGTGTTACGGTCGATAGAAGCACGGTTATAAGAAACGTTAGCATATGCGAAACCACAAACTGTAGAGCCTGGGCCCCATGCAGTTGTTCCGTCAAATTCTTTAAATGTATCTTCACCGTATTCAGCAATTAAATCATCACAAAGTGGAGATGAGTATAGTGTATCGAAAGCTGGATCAAACACACTTGCACCGTAGTAAGACCAACCGTCTGTTTCATCAGAATAGATTTCGATGTCACCATCGCCATCTAAATCTTCAGCACGTGCAGCTGTGAATGCACGTTGGCCATCAGAAATACCTTCACGTTTTTGATGGTCGAATGAGAAAGTGATATTACCTTTATCGTTGCTGTAACCAGCAATGATTGAAAATTCGCTTGAAGTTGGAGTACCACCAACATCAGTATCACGTGTACGCCAGCCTGAACCGATATTAACAGTTAGACCTTCGTAATCTTTTTTCAAGATGATGTTTACAACACCAGCAATCGCGTCAGAACCGTAAGTTGAAGAAGCACCATCTGTTAAGATTTCGATACGTTCAACAGCAGCCATAGGGATTGCGTTAAGGTTAGCAGATTGACCGCCTAAAGTAGGAGAACCTGGAAGACGTTTACCGTCTAACAAGATTAACGTACGGTTAGAACCAGCACCACGTAGGTTTAATGTTGCTTGAGACTGTGCAGAACTACCAGATTTCTCAGAGAACGAACCGAACGAGTTGAATGAACTGCCGCGTAGTGCGTCAGCTACCGTGAAGTTACCTTCAACTTTCATGTCTTCAGCAGTAATGATGTTAACTGGTGAAGCACCTTCAAGGTCGGTACGTTTGATACGAGAACCCGTAACTTCAATACGTTCAACTTCTTCAGCTTCTTCTTCAGCCGCGAACGCTTGAGTTGCAGGTAGTGCTGTAGCTGCAGCACCAAACATGATTGCTAAGCGAACAGACTTAGCTAGTTTGTTATTTGTAAACATGAAGTTTTCTCCTGGACCACTTTATTAGTGATTCATTTTTTATGAATTATAAGTTTTAGCCGTAACGGCTCCGACCAGTAATTGAACAATAATCAATCAGTAATTGATAAAAGCGCAATCAAAGGGCAGCAAACGGTCTCGATATTACCTCTATATTTCCACAGGTCAACCACCGCAATGCAAAATTAGTATACTTTTTAGGCGATTGGTAACATTTTGTAATAAAATGTATATTTTTTTAATAACAAATAATTAAGCGCAATTATTTGTTACGAATAAGTTATTCATTTAGTGAATAAAAAGTCGACAAAAGTGAAATGATATACAATATATGGTGCGTTGCTACCAATTAAGCGTCATCTGACGGTCAAAGACAGACAATTCACTTGGGGAAATATTTTCTAGTATTGCCGATGCAATTGGAAAAAGTTGCCTTTCCAAGGTAATGTTGATAATGCAAAGGGTTATCGCAGCTAGTGTACTCTTGAGGCCCTTTTATCGTCACAACGTAAGGTATAACGCTACCTCTACGGTATTTGGGGTGGCCGTAAAGATTATTTGCCAATTTGGCTGCTTTTATTTGAGGCGGAGTTGTTTTTACATATTCGTTGAGGTGTTGCCGAATTTTTTTCTATAAACCAGTTTATTGTCTAGGTTACCTGAAAACAACTCTGCAATTATCGACCTAAGGTAGTCAGTCACGGGTTGTTTATTAAATACCAATTGAAACAGTTTGGTTTGAAATTCCTTAGCTAAATCGGTCCAATCGCTGCGCACTGATTCCATTCCTTTGAATACCAATATTGGATCTGCATTCTTTTGCAGTTTCATACCCGCGTAACGTTTCTTTGATCCTTTTTCCATGCCTCGAATCGTTGGCATAAAAACGGACTAAAATGCGATTCGAATTCAATTTCAAGTCGGCTATGTAATTTGAACTCTCGTTGAATTTTTATATCCCACCAAGTATTTAGTTCTTGTTCTAATGAAACTGCATCTTTGGGTTCAAAATTAGAGCCATGCAAGCTAACAAATATAGAGTCAGTATCTCCATAAATAACATCGAGCCCTTTTTCTTCAAACCAAATTTTAGACTGGGCTAAAATCCAATGACCCCGCATCGTTATTGAACTCGCTAAACGCGTATCATAAAAACGACATCCTGCAGAACCTAATACCCCATAAAAACTATTCATAATGATTTTTATCGCATTAGACCAAACCGTATTATTCTGCTTTTTAGCTTTTTCACGTGCAGTCCACAAATCATCTACGATAGTGGCCAATATACTCGTTTCACGACTAAATTGACCGCCTCTAAAGCCTGGAATCGCCTCTGCTTCAGGTAACCTAACCCCTTCTTGCAGAGCAATCGGATCAACATTAAAGGTTCTAATTATACTCGGGTACAGACTTTTAAAGTCAAAAACTAGGATGTCGTCGTGCATGCCTTGGTTTCGAATCCATGACAAAACCGCCTGGACTGTGCAAATAGTCCTCAGCATTAACTAAGTTAGGCGCTATCCAACCTTTACGATGAATTTGCGGGAGATATAAATTAGTAAATGCCGCGACCGAACCACCTAAGCGTTCTAACTCTAATCCGGTTAATTGCGAGCGTGTGAGTAAAAATTCGAGCAACTTCTCTTGTTTGAATATTTTCGATACTAAAACACAATCTTGAAGATTATATTTGGCTAAGGCTAATGGCTCTTCTCTATATTGGCGTTTAATTTCGGCCAGTTTATCCAATCCGTCAACATTGCTAATGAGTTTTCGTTCACCTAATAGTTCCGACGCGACCGCATCTAGAGCAAAACTACTAAAATGGTACGTTGCGTTTTTCATCACTTCGATGCCATCTAGAACTACCCTTCCTGCCGCATAAGCCCTTGCAGGCATTCTCGAATCATCGTCGGCGCGACGTGCTGAATAATTCAATCGTGAATTATCTCGCCCGAACTTAAGCTTTATATGATTTCGTGTCGCAGCTTGTGACAGTACATGGATATCAAAGGCAACAAAATTCCAACCTATAAGACAGTCAGGGTCTTGCTCCATTACAATTTGATTTAAACGTTGCAAAAGCGCGCGTTCACCTTGTAGCCATTCAACGTAGGGTAACGAGTTATCAGTTTCAATACCTGAGGCAAAATCTTCAACATTGTAGAGGACCTTAGTAAAATCCTCATCATTACTGTCTTTGGCAAAAGCATGAATACCAATAGAAAAAGATAGCCATTTTCATCACACTCTATATCTATGGACATCGCTTTTAGCATAGGGAAAGCTTCTCGACTCGATTTTACTTTTACTTGTTCAAAGCGTTGATAGTTGCCTTTACTTGAGACTTCAACCCCCGTAAAAGTCACACCGAGTTGGATAAACCGCTCCATTAGATAGCGGTCTACCGGTTTTACATCTGCCTCTAGTAGTTCAATACTTTGTTGAGTCGCTGATTTTCGCAGCTGATAAAACTCACTAAGTGAATTTACGTAAATTGCATAAACGTCTTCATCAGCAAAGGTCTTAAGTTTCACCTGAGTGATTTCAATAGAGGGATACAAGGCAGTTGATGTCGTTTGTAACAACTTAACGTTTTGTAGAGTCGCAAAACAGACCGGACGTTCGTCGGTAATAATAAGCTGAATATTAGCCTCATTAGACTTTATCCAAAGCTCAAAGATACAACGGCCGTCACGGTCATACTGATTGCGTGTTAGTAAACTACCTTTACAAATTGCATAAGGTGAACCGATTAGATTTGAGCCCAAGATACATTTTCAACTGAGATGACGTTATAATCCTGCTTTTATAAGACAAGCTGTTGTTTCAATCAAGGTGCAATAGGTAGATTTCGTGGAGAAATAGTTTGGAGATTTCCATTTGGTTGACTGAAATGACAGGGTTGTCGACAAGTCTACTGTTCATTTTAGTCGTATGTGCCTTTGCCGCTGGCTTTATCGACGCTATCGCTGGAGGCGGTGGTTTACTTACTGTTCCAGCACTACTGGCCAGTGGATTACCACCACATGTCGCCTTAGGTACAAATAAACTTGCCGCTACTTTTGGTTCCCTAACCGCGGCCTATACCTTCTATAAGAAGCGACTTTTTGATCCCTCGTTTTGGAAAATAAGTTTTTGGTATACTGCTATTGGCTCAATTGTCGGTACTGTTGCGGTTTCTTATTTAGATCCAAATATACTGAACAAATTACTTCCGATCTTAATCGGCTTTAGTGCGTTTTACGCCTTATTTAATCGGACAGCGGCAGTGAAACACAACTTACTCCCTGATAAAACACCCAAATTAAAAACTCAGCAGGCAAGCCAAGGATTCACACTCGGGTTTTATGACGGTTTTGCTGGACCTATAGTACCGGCGCTTTTTGGACAGTCAGTAATTTGTATTTGTACAAAATGAATATATTGCTGTCATCGGGTGTCGCCCGTTCAATGAATTTTATTAGTAACTTCTTTTCCCTCGTGACATTTATCTATTTAGGTTACATTAACTGGTTTATTGGGATTTCCATGGGCTTGTTTTTAATGATCGGTGCCTATACTGGCGCACATTCAGCAATCCACTTTGGTAATAAATTTATTCGCCCACTATTTACCGTGGTTGTGAGTTGCATGGCATTGAAGTTGGCATTTGACGCTTGGTTTTAATTGTTAAGAATAAGTAGGATTTTTGGTTCGTATGAATTCAAGTACAAATAACTATCAAATATTGTGTCAACAATTTGAGTCGTTAAAAGAGCAACTCAATGCGATATCTATTTTACCCGAGAAATGGTTTGCTAAAAATGATCTGTTTAATTCTACAACTTTTTACACACGTTCAGATGAATTAAAAGACTACGTATTAGAACTCGAAAATAACGTCAAAAAGTTGGGGTCAATTCATAACATACAACTGATGGAACATCTTTCTGTCCGAGTCGCCGATCAGTTTTCTTGTTTTCGTGGGCTACTCAACTCTGTTGTTCTTAATACCAAAAGTAAAACGTATAACGCCACACATAGAAAACAGATAAATAAAGTGAAGCAATTTGCCAAACAGGCCCGCGCATCGAGTCGCTCACTTTATGAAGAGCTTTCAAAATTACAAGAATTTGAACGACGTTTAGTCGATATGGTAGCCGAAAAACAACAAACCCTTAATAAATATTCAGGGCAAGCTCAGCGCCAAACTTTACAAGATGACGTACTAGTCACACACCAACGATTGGGGCGTTGCCGTCAAGCAATCAGTAAAATCGAAGAACAAATTCAAAAACTCGACGAAAGGCAATATTAATGCAACTTCCCGTTGTTTTCGATCCAATTTATAGCCAACTCGACCTCGCTAAAAGACACCGTTTTCCAATCGAAAAATACCAAGCGCTATTCGATACGGCATTTGCCACATACCCAAATAAACTCGTCAGCAACCCCGTACCGGGTTATATCAGTCCTGACCTATTGTGTTCCATTCATACTAAGCAATATGTCGCAGACTTCATCAGCGGTCAAATATCACCAAAAGCAATGAAACGCATTGGATTTGAATGGTCACAACAATTTGTCAATCGAACTTTAACCGCCGTTAACGGGACATTAGAGACGGCTAAGCTAGCTTTAGAACATAGTATCGCCATCAATTGTACTGGGGGCTACCATCATGCTCACCCAGACTTTGGCTCCGGTTTTTGTGTATTTAATGACCTTACAATTGCTGCAAAATACCTTTTAGATAATCATCTTGCTCAACGCATCCTCATATTTGATTGTGATGTTCATCAGGGCGATGGCACCGCAGTGTGCGCAGAAAATGAATCAAATATATTTACGGTTTCTATTCATTGTGAAAAAACTTCCCGACGCGCAAACAACAAAGTGATTGGGATCTTGGTTTAGACCGCCACATCGGTGATACAGAATACCTTCCTATAATAGAAGAAACGTTCGACGCTGCAGTGCAAAGTTTTAAACCTGACTTTATCATTTACGACGCAGGAGTTGATATCCATGAAGATGATGACTTAGGCTTATTGAACATTTCAACCCAAGGTATCTATTTGCGTGATCAGTTTGTATTTAATCGCGCAAAACAATTGGGTTTACCCATCATGGCGGTAATTGGTGGTGGGTATCAACGAGATATCGCGAAACTTACCCAAGTTCACATGCAACTCATTCGCAGTGCTATTGATGTCTTCACCGCGACTTAACACGCACTTTATCGGTTGCCAAAACTTATAATATAGCGGCTAAATTGCCAAAGCATTGTCACAACAAATTATTCGATGCTAAAGTTAACGGATACAAGGTTTTAATCTTCATTAAATTAAGGACACGTTATGCAAATGAGTGACGACATTCATAATTATTATGAAAAGCTGGTAATTGATTACATCAATGCACACAAGTTAGATCAAAAATTTGATTATGAATTTTTGTCCGATTTATGTTGTATCGTTTTGAACCAGTTGCCTTCTAAATATATTCGCCATGAAGTCGACATGGCTTTCTACCTACCAGCTGCAGAACGGTTTGAAATGGAAATGAATGTACGAGAGTCTATCGAACGTGCACTTGAATTTATGAGTTCACGAGAAAGGCGAGATCAATAGAAGTGTTAGAAGAGCAACTAGAACAACAGGTTAAGACCGATGCATTGGCGGACGCTCCTGATCACGTGAAACTGGCAGTGGATTTAATTTTTCTTCTCGAAAACAATAAAGTCGATATTGACGTTGCCCTGCTCGCAATTGAACTTGTAAAGTCAGATCTGCAACAAAAAGCCATTCAGAAATAAAATAAACGGACATAGCTGATAATTATTATCATATATGTCCATTTATCATGTTTTAAAATTACCAATAGGATCCACTTTTCTAACTCTGTGAATTAATAACCTTAAAATTCAATTGATGGATTTTTTTGTTTAATCTCAGAAAATAGCAGCAGTTATGCAACTTTTACGTATTTTATTACCAATAAATATAAAATGTGAATTGAACTACTGATTAAGTAATATACAATGAGTAAAATTTTCATTGTATAGAGGTTTTTTGAAACTTACGCCACCATAAGTTCCCCCTACCTTTTGCTCGTCTTAGAGCTCTGATTATCGCGTCAAACGCGAGACTTGTTTGCATCTTTCATTAAATTTTTATTCCTCATTTTAGAGGATAATTTCAATTAGGTTATTTTTCATGCTTGAACATATTAAAAGAGACTGGCTCTCTAATATTCGCGGTGATGTGCTTGCGGGAATAGTAGTGGCGCTTGCCCTTATTCCTGAAGCTATCGCTTTCTCAATTATTGCAGGGGTCGATCCTAAGGTTGGATTGTATGCATCTTTTTGTATCGCTGTCGTAATTGCCTTCGTCGGCGGAAGACCGGGTATGATCTCGGCAGCCACAGGTGCAATGGCGCTTCTTATGGTTACACTAGTCAAAGAACATGGCCTTGAGTATTTACTCGCGGCAACGTTATTGACCGGTATATTGCAAATAGCGGCGGGATTTTTGCGCCTTGGTGAGTTGATGCGCTTTGTTTCTCGCTCAGTTGTGACAGGGTTTGTTAACGCACTCGCTATTTTGATCTTTATGGCCCAGTTACCCGAACTGACCAATGTTACATGGCATGTTTACGCCATGACGACCGCAGGCTTAATGATTATTTATCTTTTTCCCTACTTACCTGTAATCGGTAAAGCGATTCCTTCTCCTCTAGTGTGTATTGTTACATTAACGATAGTATCCGTGATCATGGGATTAGATATCCGAACGGTGAGTGATATGGGGAAACTGCCTGATACTCTGCCTATTTTTTGTGGCCTGATGTACCTCTTAACTTTGAAACACTAGCGATTATCTTCCCTTATTCTGCTGGCCTTGCCGTTGTCGGTTTACTTGAGTCAATGATGACAGCGACAATCGTTGACGACTTAACAGACACCACGAGTGATAGAAATAAAGAGTGTAAAGGTCAAGGCATAGCAAATATTGGCGCAGGACTGTTTGGTGGCATGGCCGGTTGTGCCATGATTGGTCAATCAATTATTAACGTTAAATCTGGGGCCGAGGCCGATTATCAACCTTTGTTGCCGGCGCTTTTCTATTGGTAATGGTCGTCTTTTTGGATGAATGGTTACGCCTTATTCCTATGGCAGCTTTGGTTGCTGTAATGATTATGGTTTCGATAGGGACTTTTTCCTGGACGTCAATTACCGATCTGAAGAAACATCCACTGTCATCAAATATTGTTATGATAACCACCGTTGTTGTGGTCGTTATGACCCATAATCTTGCGATAGGTGTCTTTATTGGCGTATTGCTTGCGACACTATTCTTCGCTAATAAAATTGGACGTTTCATGGTGGTTAAGTCAAATTTTGACGAAGACCAACGAATTCGCACCTATGAAGTTAAAGGCCAAGTCTTCTTTGCCTCCGCGGAGCAATTTATCGATTACTTCGACTTTAAAGAAGTAGTTAGTACTGTCATTATTGATTTAACCCATGCACATTTTTGGGATATTACCTCAGTATCTTCATTGGATAAGGTCGTCATCAAATTTCGAAGAGAAGGGGCGACTGTCAATATCATAGGCATGAATGAAGCAACAGAGACCGTTGTCGACAAATTTGGTGTGCATAATGATCCAAATGAAGTTGATAAGTTACTAGGTGGACACTAAGGAAATTATAATGGAAAAAATAATTACATGTATTGATGGTTCAGCTATAACAACATCGGTTGTAAATGCTGGAACATGGGCAGCAAAAAAGTTAGATAAAACCTAACTTTTTGCATACACTGGAAAAAAGCAACAACATGGAGCCGATGACTACAGTGGCGCGATTGGCCTTGGTGCACAGTCCAAGTTATTAAAGGAAATGACTGAGCTCGATGAACAAAAAAGCAGACTTGCTGTTAAATTGGGCGATGAACTTCTAAATTCAGCGGCAACGGCAGCGCGCTCAAGTGGTGTTGTAAACATTGAGAAAGCGCAACGACACGGAGATATTGTCGATGCAATTATGAGTCTTGAAGACCAAACACGTCTCATTGTCATTGGACGCAAAGGAGCCGAACATGAAGGCGATTTTAAAGCGTTAGGCTCACATCTTGAAACCCTTTTACGTAAAGCCAGTGACCCCGTCTTTGTTGTGCCTGAACAGTTTGTGGAACCTAGGTCATTTATGATCGCCTATGATGGACGAGAAACGGCTGATAGAGCGCTACAAAAAGTAATCGACGGCGGGTTATTGCACGGAATAGACTGCCACCTCGTTTCGATAAAAAACAATGAACCACTGTTAATAGATAAGTTTAACTCGGCGGCCGAAAGACTCAAGGACAAAGGCTTAAACGTAACGACGGCGGTATTAGAAGGTAATATCAATGAAACGCTGTTGCGCTATCAAGTTGAAAATGCAATTGACCTCGTAGTGATGGGGGCATTTGGCCACTCAAAGCTACGCCAATTTTTTGTTGGTAGTAATACTATTAAAATGCTTGAACGTATCGCAGTGCCTTTAATTGTTTTACGTTAAGCTTACTAGCTAGAGTTTGAGTAATTAAATGTGTCTTAAACAAGGCACATTTATTGTTACTTAAGAGTTAAGGTGAGCAATGGAAGCCCCGTGCTAGTTGAGTTAGTAGCAGTTGAGTTAGTAACAGTTGATTGGGGGTAATTTAGGCAATAAGCCCAGATACATTTTCCAGAATTACTACCCCTCAATATTAGCCACTTAGATTGATGTACTGCTAATTTTCAACATAAGTTTTCAGTAAAATAGATATTATTAATGCTCAGTTAACCCGCGCCAAAAACGATAAAGGCCACATAATAAATACGTAAAACTTACATAGAAACGTACTATTTATGTGGCTTCTGCCCTCAAGACTTACAACCAATAACTCTTATTTCTGCTTAACACTCGGTAGTGGGTAGAGTTCTCGTCGCTCTTTGTTCACTGCGATCCCATCTTTAAGCTGTTTTTTAGACGCAATTGCGGTTGCTTTAATAACACCAAGCGCTGACTTAATCACCTTTACTGTCGTTTTATTTAAATTGGATTGTTCGAGACGTCTTACATGTGACAACAATAACTCTGGACGAAGATAGGCAATTGTTTCTAAGGCAGAACGCTTTTGAAGTTTAGAATCATTTTTAATCAATGCCTCCACTGCTCCTTTTTGCTCTAAATACACTAACGTTTCAAGAGCAACTGCACTTACCGCCGAATGATCTTTATTAGCCACCTCAATAAAGCGTTTTGGAACACTTTTCAAAACACCTTGAGCAGCAAGTTCAGCAAACCCCTGAACCGCCCAGAAACGGATAACTGGCGACTTGTCATCAATCAGTTTGGTAAGCTCAGGTACATTATTTAACGAAACTGTCGAGACGAGTTCGACAAGATCATAAAGCTTATTGTAATTGAAATCAGCAGCCAACCATTGCTCAAATTGTTTGTCTTTCTTGAATTCCACAGGCACAAAACCTAAGTCTTTTGTTTCTCTTATAAAACGACTCACTTGCGCAGTCAGTTCGCTATGAACCGCTATTTGTTCCGCAGTGAGATTTCTTAACGGCGTTTGTTCCAAAGGGTCGGTTTTAGTGTCGTAGAGATACTCACCGCGTTTGAAACTATAATATTTTCTTCTAAACACTTGACCCGATTTAGTCTTTGCAAACTCATCCAGTGCAATGTTTGACGGCATGCCCCATTGGAAATCATTTCTAAGCATTATAGGCTTGCGCTTCAAATAGGTTTGCACAAAATGATAGCGACCATCACTCACCCCACGTCAGGGATCAAAATGGTCTTCTTGATTGGTTCTAAAGCTATGATTGTATTGCCTTGTATGGTTTTCAAGTTCGCCCAAAAACGCCTGACCACGCATTTCTTTAGGTGTTGGTATGCCCGCTAAACTTAATACCGTAGGTCCAAAGTCGACAAAACTGACTTGCTTGTTTTGTAACGCCTCAACATTAGTCGGTACGAGATGCTTAAATTTAGTTGGCACGTGGATCACCAAAGGTACTTGCAGTGAGTGTCTAAATGACAAAAATCCTTTGCCCATCGGTGAACTTCCGCCGTGGTCAGAATAAACAAATATAATCGTATTTTCATACAGACCTTTTGCTTTTAAATCATCTATAAAAAACTTAACCCAACTATCAACATCCACAACACCTTCTAAGTGAAATTGATGATCAGAATTTATCTCTGGTAAATCAGGTAAGTAGTCTGGTTTAGCATCGCTTGATACACCTGCAGATTGACTAAATTCTCGACGTTGTGCAGTGGTATAAGACGTCAAACGACTCATATGTGTCATATGGCCATTAAAAACAGAGAAAAAAGGTTGCTCTGATTTTCGTTTTGGGCTGTTATATGTCGCTTTTTTGTCATACTCAGACCAAATTTGTGCCAACTCTGTTTTAGAAAGCTTAACGTTATAGTCACGTTTTTTGTTATTACTCGTGAAGTAACCCGCATCTTTTAATAAGCTTGGGAAATACAATCGGCTCGGACTTGCATCAACCGCTGCACGATGATGGTCGGCACCATAACTGGTGGCATAATTTCCCGAAATTAACGTCGACCTTGCTGGCGAACAATACGGTGCATTTGACGCCGCTTGTTGGAAAACCAGACTACTCGCTGCCAAAGCATCAATATTTGGCTGTTTTGCATCTTTATTACCATAGAGACTTAATTCATAGGCACTTGTATCTTCAAAGGTCAGCCATAAGATATTGGGGCGTTGCGCTGTAAAACCCATTTTACAAATAAGTAACAAGCTCAGAGAGGAGAAAACTGACGTAATTTTCAAAACACGTTTAAAATTTTTCATTAATTAGTTATACACCGGTTGGGGGAGCGTATTTGCTTATGCTTAGGATTAAAACAATTCACAAATCAAAAACCATAATAAAACTTAATGGTGAAAATTTTTATTGCGAGCAGCGTAATGATGCCACTCCCTTTAGTAACCGGTGAAAAGACAAAAAAGCTATTGTATTAAAATCAATTTGACCTACATTTTTCGAGTTAAATCAGAGAAAAATCTTAATATCTAGGCAACAAAATTGAAGATAGTTGAAAAACTCGCTAAGGTTTCTAATCTAAATAATTTACTAAACATGAGTTATACTGCAGGCTCATACGGTTACGAAGTGAGGACGACCTCACCTCTCAAATTTCATTAGGGGACGGCCCCATAACTATTTGAGAGGTATTTATGAGTTGGATAATTTTATTCATTGCGGGCTTATTTGAGATTAGCTGGGCCATTGGATTAAAATATACGGACGGTTTTACAAAACTTTGGCCGACGGTTGGCACTATGTTTTCGCTTATCGCCAGCTTCTTATTATTAGGTATCGCATTGAAAACACTTCCAGTAGGCACAGCCTACGCGATATGGGTAGGTATTGGCGCTGTCGGCACTGCTGTATTTGGCATATTGCTATTTGATGAGTCGACTGACGTACTAAAGCTAGTGAGCTTAGGGTTAATATGCGCCGGAATTGTCGGTCTTAAGCTCGCCCACAATTAACTGGATTAAATAACTTACATTAAAAAGATAAACAGTCCTCGCTTTTAGAGCGGGAGTTAACCAAATTCCTCCGATTTTGGATTTACTGTCTTTCATTTATAAAACTCGCTTTGATGCCAATCCTCATTATTAACCAGTTGGGTTATGAGGGTTGGTATTTAAACTCATTATTTTTGAAGTCGTTAACGCTGCGGCGTTTGCACAACTCAAATGGGCTTAATGTTCATCTAACCACTTGAGCTTTTCCAACGGGTATCCTAAAAACCATTTTGTTCTTTCTAAAACAATTCTCGTTTTTATTCGTTTAATACAAAGAGAACTATTTTCCGATAATACATTGCACGTATCATTGAGCGCCTTAAGGTTTGGAAAGCAACTTAGTGAGATAAAATCAACATCTCCACTTAATTGCATGCAGTCCATAATTTCTGGTATTTGTTCAAGTTCAGAAGTAAACCTTCGGATTTGTGGCGCGCTATTATCGTCTAAAGTAAATTCTATATAGGCCAATATATGTTCACAAATTTGGTCTAAGTCGACGTCAGCATGAAAAGTTCTGAAGTACCCCGCTTCTTTTAGAGATTTAACTCTTTGAAAACAAGCGCTAGGAGACAAATTAACGATTTCAGCTAATTCAACATTGGTTAAATCAGCTTGCAAATGCAAGGTCGCCAAAATCTTTTTATTATACGTATCTATTTTAATAGATTTTTTCATAAGTTTGCTTATTCCATATGGTAAGGACGAGATGGTATCAGCTTAAATGGCAATTTTTTGTAGCTGTAGCGTAATAGGCGCTAAATAATGTACAGAATTAGTGGGCAATACAAAATATTATTTTGTGAATAAGGCGTTTAATACTAATTAGATAAAAAATAACCACAAGTAATCAGCCTTAAGTTGGAAATGAACATGAATAATAACTATCGCCTTTCACTACTTGCCGCTTCTGTTAGTTTTTCAATATCAACCACCGCATTAGCTCAGGGACAAGAAACCTCTGTTGAGCAAGATATTGAGAAGATTACAGTAACAGCTCGTGGACGCGTTGAAACCATTCAAAGCGTACCGGATTCAATCACCGCAATTTCAGGCAACACAATTGAAAATGCTAATATTAAAAACTTTAGTGATATTGCAAATTTGACGCCTAACTTAGGTCAACTAGACAACTTTAGACCTGGCTTGTCTCGAATAACGATTCGCGGGCTAGTGACTCCTCAAGTTGGCGATCCTCCGATTGCTTATGTAGTCGACGGTATAACGGCCTCTGATATTGAATTTATTAACCAAGAAATGGTGGATATTGAACGCATTGAAGTCATGCGTGGTGCTCAAGGCGCTTTATATGGACGTGGAGCTGTCGGTGGGGCGATTTTGATCACCACAAAAGATGGCTATGACGAATTGGAAGGCAATGTTAAAGCCTCAATTGGTAATGCGGGTTCATATCATTTAGGGACGACAATTTCTGGTGGCTTAACTAAAGATACTGATGGTTATTTTAGGGTTGGTGCATATACAAAGGGCACGGATGGACAGATTAAAAATACTTTCCTAAATAAAGAAAGCGACTTTCTAGAAGAGACAGGGGTATTTGGTAAAGTACAATTTGAAGGATTGTATGGCAGTGAAATAAGCCTTCAAGGACGCTACACCACAACCGAAGCTGGATTTGCCTATTATCAAAATGTCTCGGAGCACAACAAAGAAGATTTTGATATTGAGACTTCACAAAACGTTAACAATATTGACGAACGTGATGTGACTGAATTTAGCGCCAAATTAAATAAAGAGTTCGAACTCGGTACCTTCGAAATTATTGCCGCTTACAATTCATCTGATGATGAACATTTTTACGATGGTGACTATTCAGCAGATCCTACCTATATTGACGAACCTGATTGGTTCCGAGCGCCATTTGCAACCGGAGGCCATTTTAAGGTTGAATCAACGACCTTAGAATCTCGTTTTACATCAAACAATGATAAACAACTTCGCTGGTCTGTCGCTGCTTTTTATCAAGATCGAGAACGCGACAATACCGTCAATTTTTATGATGACTTTGAGGGCGATGTATCTCTGTTTGCTGCTGATTTTCCAGCCGACCAAATTTACTTAACAATTGCCGATATTAATTCAAGCAAAGCATACGGTATCGCGGGTCAAATTAACTACGACATTACCGACAAACTGGAGCTCACTGGTGCTCTGCGTTTTGACCAAGACGACCGTCAATCGTACGATCCGAACTACCAAGCAGATACTTTTGCAGAAAAAAGTTTTGCGCAATGGCAACCTAAAATAACAATTGGTTATCAACTACAAAAAGACGTACTCATTTATACTGGTTACTCAAAAGGTTTTAGAAGTGGCGGCTTTAATGAGCCTGCCGAAGGGATTAGCCGAACATTTGATAAAGAAGTTTCCGACAGCTACGAGGCGGGGTTCAAATCTACTATATTTGACGGATTGACAATTAACGGCGCGGCATTTTTCATCGCACAGTCAGATGCTCAAATTACTCAGTTTAATGTTGATACCTTCACCTTAGAAAACTTGGGTATCGACACCGTAGAAACGTCTGGATTTGAGTTTGAACTTGGATATAAAGTTAGCCAGAACTTAAATTTACGAGCCAGTTTAGGTAAGGTTAATTCGGAAATTGTTGAATTTTCAGACCGTCCTGAATTAGAGGGATACTCTCAGGTTTATGTGGCTGATTATAACTTTTCTTTTTCAGCTGACTATGAAACCGAGCTGAATGCCAATTGGCAGCTTTTTGCTCACGGCAACTTTTATGGTGAAGGCCCTAAGTCGTTCGATATCGAGATGCCGGATGTAACGTCATCTTCGGATCAGTTTGTTAATGCTTCAATTGGTATTCGTTCAGATTCATGGACAATAAAATTAGCAGCAAAGAACTTAACTGATGAACGTACTATTGAAGATATCTTTTTGTTTGCCGATGGTGTGACTGATTTAGCGCGTCAACCGAACAAACCTAGAAGTATCGTAATGGAAGCCAGCTATAGCTTTTAACTAAGAACTTTAACGAAAACTTAAGTCCTCTTATGGGGACTTTAAATTAATAAGTTGGCCAAATGGCAAAACACGATGACGTAATTCAAAATTATACAACGACGCCGGTTCCACTAAATAAAACAGTTGGAGGTGTCGGCATTGGTATGATTAACGGTAATTTGGCATTTGCAGTTCCCGGTTTAATAACAGGGTTAGAAATAGGCACCTCATTAGGATTTAAAGACAGTCTTATGGTCTTCATTCTTGGTGGCTTTATCTTATCAATATTAGGTTATGTCACCGGGTTAGTTGGCCGCTATAACCGAATAACCTCTTATATGACAATGAAGTTTGTATTTGGCATAAAGGGAGCCAATTTAATTTCTTTTGCTTTTGTTCTATCTTTACTTGGGTGGTATGGCGTAAACATTGACCTCTTTAGTGAAGTAAGTTTAGCCCTGTTACAACAGGAGTTTGATCTTTCCCCGCCCGTTTGGTTGTTAGAGATTTGCTTAGGTATCGTCATTACCATTACCACAATTTGGGGTTTTACTTTACTCGAAAAAGTCTCCAATTTATTTGTGCCTATCCTAGCCTTAATTTTAGTGTTTATGTTGTATCAAACCTTAACTTGGCAAGGACCAACAAGTACTTCAACTTTCATTCCCTATGAACTTAGTTTTGGCGAAGCCGTTTCAGCGGTCGTGGGAAGTTTTATTGTCAGCGTTGTTTTGATGCCAGACTTTACACGGTTTGCCAAAACAAACAAAGACACGGCGATTTCTTCTTTTCTTCCTTTTCTTGGACTAAGCAGCTTTGTATATATTGTTTCAGCGATGTCAGGGATCTTATTAATGGAATCTGACGTACTCAATGTCATGCTCACTTTAGGTTTAGGATTTTTTGCATTTACGTTGCTCATTATCTCTAGCTGGGTCACCAATGTTGTTAATTTATACAGTATTGGCCTAGGATTAAGTTCTGTGTTTACCAAAATTGCCGAACGTAAACTGGTTGTTATTGCCGGTCTATTTGGAACCGCAGCGTCAACTCTAAATCTACTAGATTCATTCACAGACTTTTTGTTCAGTTTAGCCATCATATTTACCCCAGTCGCCGCTATCTATGTGGTTGACTTTTTATCATAAATCAAAAACGTATTTATAAGATTGAAAAGCTTTCCGACATAAAAGACTTCAACGTTTCGGCAATTACGGCTTGGATGTTTGGCGTAGTCGCGACCTATTTATCAAACCAAAGTGGGATAAGTTTTTCCGGTGTTGAAGCAATTGACGCCTTTGTTATTTCGGCAGGTGTTTACTGGTTCTTATGCCAATTTAATCATCAAACTAATTAATGTTTTTATAGTACGTGAATAGTAAAAATTTTCGTTTGTGCAATGTCGTATTTTCAAACATTTAATTTTTTCGCGCTATGTAGAATATTGTCAATTTAAGAATTTATAAGCTGAGTTATATGAAAAATCTTAACAGACAACAAATATCAGACATCCTCTATGGCTGTGCAATATTAGGCACTGGTGGTGGTGGTGAACTTGCTGAAGGTTTTGAGTTTATTGAAAAAGCACTTGCCGCTGGAAAAGAGTTCAAACTTGTCGACATTGATCAGTTAGACGATGACAAAATGCTTTGTACGCCTTATATGTTAGGCGCACTAGCGATTGAGCAAGATGATACATACCAAGGTTTACCCCAGTCGAAGCAACCACCGATTATGACTGCATTTAAACGATTGCAGGAATACACAGGTGCTCAGTTTCACGGCACTATTTGCTGCGAGTTAGGTGGCTCCAATACGGCAATATCATTTTATCTGGCTGCGATGATAGATGGCGTGATAGTGGACGCAGATCCTGCTGGAAGGGCCGTACCTGAAATCACACATTCAACTTATTACCTAAACAATTTACCAGCCGCACCAATTATTACAGCAAACGAATTTGGTGAATGTTTTATTTGCGAAAATGTAATAGATGATCAAAGGGCTGAAAGCATTGTCCGTGCGTTAGCTATGGTTAGTCGTAACGACATAGCCGCTATCGATCACGCCCTACCGGTTTCAATTATGAAACATGCTGTAATCAAGGGGACAATTTCAAAAGCTTTGGCTATTGGCGAAGCCTACCGATATGCCAAAGAGCAAAACATAGACATTGCGACACGCGTCGCTGAATTTGGTAAGGGAATAGTACGCTTTAGAGGGGTAGTAACTGACTTCGAATTTAGTACTATCGAAGGCTTTACAATTGGCTCATTTAACATCGCTGGCGAAGGTGAGTTTGCAGGTAGGCAATATCGGGTTAATGTTAAAAACGAAAACTTATCGGCAACACTTGATGGCAAAATTGATGTCACTATTCCAGACTTAATTTGCTGCCTAGACATGGACAAATTAGAACCCGTTACCAACCCTAACTTTGTCAATGGTATGAATGTAGCAATTGTTATTCTGCCGGCCCCAAAAGAATTCACAACAGAGAAAGGTCTTAATGTATTTGGCCCTAAATATCTGGGTCTTCAAACAGATTACAATCCCGCTATCTAGCGGTATATTTAAGCCATAATAGTTAAACCAACAACACAAACCTTGATTGCCCTCAAGTAAAAAACCAAATTATTTTAGGGTATTTCAACATTTGTAAACACATGAATGTCCAGATAAACACAATTAGATATTCACTTACCAAGTATTGTCGAAGAGCTCGTCCCCACCGGCTTCATTAAATATTTTTCTTAATGTCATCTATTTGTTGTTTCTCCGCTGTTATTTTTTCAGCGTCAGTAACATGATTTTCAATCACTTCTATTCGACATGACTTATATTTAGTTTTTGATTTAAACCAGCAGCGGTCGGCATCATTATCTAAACATTGTTGCAACGTGGCCACAGCTAATTTATTGCAAGGCACAAACTCATTAGATGTTGGTGAAGCGCTTGTAACCACGCTAAAAAATGTAGCCACTGTAATAATTAATACAACGTTAATATTTGACACTATAATCCTCGTGAACAACTGAAATCGCCCTTAAGGGCTTATTATCGCCGTCTAAAATTAGTGTATGTCGCAAAGCTCACAACTCGTTTTTTAGTAACCGACTTAACCGGCCGTCGGCAATATAAAAATAACTAGTAGTGCAGATAGTGAGTCGCTTTCACAGACAGTTTTTTATCCGGTTTTTCTTGCTTTAATTGAATACAATAATGGAACCTGCTGACCCTTATGCAACATTTGATACCCTAAATCTGGTACTAACTCTAAGCCATCAAAGCATTTATAAGGGCTAAAAGGGTATTCAGAGAAAGACTCAATTGTTAATCCCGCAACTATTAAAGCATTGATAACTTCACTAATGGAATGCGGCCAGGTCACAATGGTTGAGCGACTACCATCGCAGTTTTCGGTATAAGTACCTTCTTCTTCGATATCAGGCGCATCATTAGGGAAATAAGAATAACCCGACAACAAGTCATTAAAAGCATGAAACTCAACTAGGTGAAACTCACCACCGGGTTTTAATGAACTATAAATTATTTGCGCCCAATCCGTTAAATTGGATAACCAGCACAGCACACCGTATGACGTAAATACGATATCAAATTGTTGGGAGTTTTCACGACCGAATTGAACAACGTCATTTTCTATAAAATTGGCTGTTAGGCCCAACGATTGCTTCAAAAAGTTTGCCTGCTCGATTGCATCAGCAGATAAATCTACACCAGTAACTTCCGCCCCCAAGCGCGCCCATGACAAGGTATCCTGACCAAAATGACATTGTAGATGAAGTAGCGATTTTCCTTGTACATTTCCAACTTGATTCAACTCAACTGGATTTAACGAGCATTTCCCATTTTTAAATGACGCAACGTCATAAAACTCAGACTCAACATGAACCTTCGTTCTTCTGTCCCACGCTTGTTTATTTATACTCAAATAATCCATTTTCATCCGTATACCAATTTAGTCGTTAATCGGTGTTTTTGCGCAGTACTCGTTTAAGTCCTCTCAGCATTAAACGGCTATTAATTTCAGAAACAAGAACTCTGGCAAATAGTAAGCCTAACAGCACCGAAACAACAAATTTCAAAATCGAAAGCTCCCAGAGGAAATAATTGGCACCTAAGAATAAAAAGATAAAACTGACTCGCACAATAAACGCAATAAATGCAAAACTAGGTAATGAAGTGTTTGATTGAATTTCGTCTCGAGCCTTTTCAAGCACGGTAAACTGTTTATCCCTACTTAAGTGGGAAATTTCGTCGAAACATTCAATATACTCTTTTATGTCCATTTACTCTCATGCTGTATGACAGCTTAAACAGAGGAAACTTTCCTCTTTTAACAATGATTATATTAGTAGCAAATTATTTAATTCATTGCCACTTACCAACGTTAATAAAACCGACCAGTGGGGTCAGAGTCGCTGATTTTATTACTTCCTCTGCACTCGGTTGGAGATCCCTAATATCGCTGTGGCTCTTTTGGGATGAAGTTTTTTGTTCTGAAATTATGAGCCAATTTAATGTGAATCATGAACTTCCTCTGCACTTGGTTGGAGATCCCTAATATCGCTGTGACTCGACTCATATTACAAGCTAGGGGATGACGGTTTTATTCAAAACAACGTACTATTACACTTAAAGTTCAGGCTACAGATTACTTCGTCTAAATCCCCTTAGTTGAGATTTATATCTCGAAGTGAACGGCAGGGACGCCGTTGCAAGGAATGTGCATAGGGATGTGCGTACATTCCGTCTTCGACGATAATATAAATATCAATTAAGGATTAGGGATTTGGTCGAAAGCGGCCTTTTTGCCTACATGATCTTAGATACAAAGAGCGGCTGTTGCAAAAGTATGGTCGACGCAGTCGAAATAGCCGCCCGCAGGGCAAAGAAAGGCGCAGCCTGCAAGGCGAAATATGACATTCCTCTGCACTTGGTTGGAGATCCCAAATATCGCTTAGGCTCTTTTGGAATGACGTTTTTTTGTTCTGAAATTATGAGTCAATTTAGGGCGAAATATGACATTCCTCTGCACTCGGTTGGAGATCCCAAATATCGCTTAGGCTCGACTCATATTACAAGCTAGGGGATGACGGTTTTTTCTGTTTATTAGGGATGACGGTTTTATTCAAAACAACGTACTATTACACTTAAAGTTCAGGCTACAGATTACTTCGTCTAAATCCCCCTTAGTTGAGATTTATATCTCGAAGTGAACGGCAGGGACGCCGTTGCAAGGAATGTGCATAGGGATGTGCGTACATTCCGTCTTCGACGATAATATAAATATCAATTAAGGATTAGGGATTTGGCCGAAAGCGGCTCTTTGGTTACTTTTCTAGCTGTTGAGAAAAGTGACTCGCCTTTAGGCGAAATAGCCGCCCGCAGGGCAAAGAAAGCCGCAGCCTGCAAGGCGAATTATGAACTTCCTCTGCAATCGGTTGGAGGTTCCAAATATCGCTTAGGCTCTTTTGGAATGACGTTTTTTGTTCTGAAATTATGAGTCAATTTAGGGCGAAATATGACATTCCTCTGCACTCGGTTGGAGGTTCCAAATATCGCTTAGGCTCTTTTGGAATGACGTTTTTTGTTCTGAAATTATGAGTCAATTTAGGGCGAATTATGGACTTCCTCTGCACTTGGTTGGAGATCCCAAATATCGCTTAGGCTCTTTTGGAATGACGTTTTTTGTTCTGAAATTATGAGTCAATTTAGGGCGAAATATGACATTCCTCTGCACTTGGTTGGAGGTTCCAAATATCGCTTAGGCTCTTTTGGAATGACGTTTTTGTTCTGAAATTATGAGTCAATTTAGGGCGAATTATGAACTTCCTCTGCACTTGGTTGGAGATCCCTAATATCGCTGTGGCTCTTTTGGGATGACGCCATTCCGTTTAATTGGAATGACGTTTTTCCTTAAAATACCGTGTTACTACACCTAACTTACACTTGTATCGTCAAACATATGCTGCGAAAACAACGTCTGTACTTGATACCAAACCGGATAATCGCTGCCATTGCCAACTGGTGCTGAGTCAAGCTGACAAACTGGCGCAATTTGTTTTGACGAGCTTGTTATCCAAATTTCATCCGCAGCTTCTACTTCTGAACGGGTAATAACGCCTTCAACCAATGAAATATCACTATATTGTTTAACAATATTAATGATCATTGCGCGGGTTATACTCAGGAAGCTTTTGGTTATCAAGCAATGGTGTATAGATAACATTGTCTTTTACAATAAAGACATTACAAGCAGCCGCTTCGGTAAGCTCATTTGCATCGTTAAATAACAACGTTTCGTCAAATCCAGCGTCTTTACTATTTTGATAATGTAAAACGTTGCCTAATAAAGACGTCGATTTTATATGACGTTTTTGCCAACGCGCATCAACTTGCGTATTCACTTTATAAAAATGACGATTTTTATCATCTGCATCTGGCATTGGCGGAATTTCGAAAGCATACGCAAATACGGTTGGTACTAAGTCATCCGTAAATCCGTGCTGGCGAACAGGTGAAGTGCCTCGAGATATTTGAATATAGATCCCTAAGTTGCCAGCGCCATTTTGCATTGCCAAGTGTTCACAAATGCCATTAAACTCTTCAATAGTGAAATGGTGCTCCAAATCAATATGCGCTAATCCTTGGAACATGCGTTGTAAATGCAATTCCAGACCAACAAACTTACCACCGTAACTCGGGATAACTTCGTAAATGCCATCGCCAAACAAAAAGCCACGATCCATCGGGGATATTTTTGCTTCGCTTGGCGCCATATATTCACCATTTAAAAATACGATATTCATATTGTTTCCTGAGCTTTATTTTCAATATTGCCACATAAGGCGCGAATGTCAGCTATCACCGACAACCCTTCTGTGTAACTTAAACTATCTTCGGTTAATGTATTTTGCTTTGTTACGCCGTCGACACTTCCACGGTCTGATAAGTATTGCAAGATTGCCTTTGGATTTACATTCGCCAAATAATCTTGGTGGCGAATTACTCCCAACATTCCTAATAAACCGTATGCAGCCCAATTAGAAACATCTGCCACTAACAATTCATCACATCGAGTGGTCGACGCATGAATGTCTAGCTTAGCCAGCTTCTTGGCAATATTCCCCATGCCAATTTCATTACCCCCATCGCCTATACCAATTGTAGGGCAAGAAGCATACAGAATAAAATCATCAAATCTGGCGCATCTTGATGAAATGTCGAGCCCAAACATATTGCGGTAGGTGCCATCCGCCGTACTACTGGGGCGTTCAATGGAGATGATCAAATCAGGTTCAATGTCTGCCAATGCTGATTGCGCTACAAACTTAGCGTTTATATCATCATCAACTCGTAATTTTAGACAGTCGAAGTCAGGTTCCAATGCGGAATATAGGGGGTCTCCACAAACAATAATCGGCGACATGCCGCAGGATTTAAGTGCTTGATAAAGCACTATCGCCTCAACCGGCCCATCGGTTTCATAGGTGTCATCAATTGGAAAGCCAGTGCCAATTAACACTGTGCCATTTACTTTGTTCAGTAATTTAGCCGCCCGGTAATAATACCCTTCTGACAAACAACGCTGAGCAAACTGCATTCCCCTAACATCTAGGGCCACTAGCCTATCTTCAATCTCACAACTAATTTGTTTCGACGTTTTTTCATAATCTAACTACCCGCTACATCGTTAGCTTTCACCACCGACGTATTTTCAAAATTGAATTTCGCCAAATGTAAGGCATTGTGCGCTTGCTCGATAGAAATCGACTCAAATGTTATTTTGGCGCCTTGCCTACATTGAGTGAGTCGGTCTAAGTCTAAAGATAAAACGGTTCCAATTTTAGGATACCCGCCTATGGTTTGCCTATCGTGCAATAAAATAATTGGTTGACCATCTGCCGGAATTTGCACGCTGCCTAGTGCTATGCCCTCAGAGTACATGGCGGTTTTATTAGCGGAAATCTTTGCCCCCGATAACCGATAGCCCATACGGTCCCATTGTTTACTAACTTCATAACTGGCGTTTAAAAATCGTTGAACTTGATGGTTTGTAAACCAGTCAAGTTGATAGCCTAAAACAATACGTAACTGAACCGCATCTAAATACTCAGGTTGTTTGGATTTTGCCAAAGAACAAACCCGTTTATTTTTATTACTCATTGTCGCTAAATTATCGCCTGCGGTGAGTGCTTTGCCATTTATGCCACCGATACCTTCTCGGACAACCGTTGCGCAACTGCCAAATTGAGGTTGCATTTGAAAACCACCAGCGACAGAAAAATAATTGCGAACACCAGTTGTAGCGTAACCAAACTCAATAACATCGTTAGGGACAATTTCAAATGTTTGCCAAAGTGGTAGCACTTTGCCATTTTTCTTCACAACATTATTCGCCCCAGTTATACAACCGGTTGTATGGCAGTGACTTTGCAAAATCAAACCACCAATTGAGACTTCAATTGCAGTTTCGTTATTTACGTTTTCTAAAAGCCGATGACACCAATCAAATGCGTTTTTATCAGCCGGTCCACCCTCAGTTAATCCTAAATGGTGTTGACCAAAACGTCCTGCGTCTTGGATAAGGCTTAACATGCCCGGTTGTTTTACAACAAATCCGTTGGCAATAACTGCTGTCATAATTCGCCTCCTAGTTCCACAAACTGCACTTTATCTATGGCTTTAAACTTAACGCTATCACCAACCGAAAAAGGCATATGGGGTACAGTTGCAGGATTAAACATAGCAATTGGGCAACGTCCAATAATATTCCAACCACTTATGGAAACCGCTGGATAAATGGCTGTTTGCCTATCGGCTATCGCTACAGCGCCTTTTGGTACTGTCATCCGTGGGGTTTCTAACCGAGGCATTGCAATACGGCTGTCGACTTCACCTAAGTATCCAAATCCAGGGCAAAACCGATGGCAAAAACTCGATACAACTGTTTGCAGTGAATATCAATCACCTGTTCTTTCGACAAGTTATGATGAAGCGCAATACGTTCTAGGTCCAACGCGACTTCATCGCCATAGTATACTGGCAACTCTACAACATTTGCGGCTTTATTTTCAGCCAAATCTGTTGGACTCGAGTTTAACGTATCGCCTAGTTGCGTCTCTAATTGTTCGAACACGTTGGATATTAACTTTTGGATGGCAAAATGATCTGTTTCAAATGGTGAATATTGGACAAGCACAGAGGTATAAGATGGGATCACCTCTAAGGTTAACGCACCACGATGTTGATCTAATTGCTGGCAAAAAGGCTAATAATAGCGGCCAGTTTAGTTGATAGTTCTTGCTCAAAATAAACTATCAACGCGCGTTCAGACGCGACTTCAACTCGAATTAAATTGTCAGACATTTTATTTAAGTGCCCTGCTTTTCTGTGTTTGTAAAGTAAAGTTGGAACAATATAAACGACTTAGCTATTACATAGTTTATGAATGTCAGCGATTAAACTCACACCGGCTTCATTATCGCCATGTACACAAATTGTATCTGAATTGACAGCGAGTTGATTACCCGTTGCAGTGGTTACCTGAGCGTTCAATAATTGTCGCACTTGGACGAGAATTTCGTCCTTATCCAACACTGAACCTTTTTCACTTCTAGGTTGTAAAGTGCCTTCATCGGTATAACGACGGTCTGCAAAAGATTCAAATAGTAAAGACACACCTTGTTGTGCGGCCGTGTCTGCATGCTTAGCGTTATCTTTGGTTGCTAACATCATGAGTTTTAACGAATGTCCCGACTGATTTAACAATTTTATGGCACAACATATTGCGTCTTGAATTGCGCTGTCCTTCATCATGTCGTTATATAAAGCACCGTGAGGTTTGACATAATCTACTGTCAAACCGAGCGTCGAAGCCATCCCAATCAAAGCACTTACTTGATAAACAACCATGTTGGTAATTTCTTGCTTACTGCAATTTAGCGAGCGCCGACCAAACCCTTGCAGGTCTGGATACGAGGGATGCGCACCTATAACTGTATTGTATTTCTTTGCCAACAACAGGGTATTAAACATCACGTCTGGATCACCTGCATGGAAACCACAGGCAATATTAGCCATATCGATATGCGGCATGACAGCGTCGTCTAGTCCCATTGTCCATGAACCAAAGCTCTCACCTAAATCACAATTTAATTTTAATTTTGTTGTCATGTTTATTTATAAAACCGAAAGTTTGCTATTAGGAATATCCGTTATCAGCATGCAGCCCGGACTATGAGTGATACAAAAATCGAGTTTGGCTTCTCGTACAACATTTTGAGGTGTGACACCGCATGCCCAAAACACCGGAACTTCATTCTTTTTAATCGTTACCGCATCACCATAATCAGGTGTTCCAATGTCCTTTATTCCAATCAAGCTTGGGTCACCAAAATGAACAGGCGCACCGTGAACACTCGGAAAACGGCTACAGATCTGAACAGACCGAATTGCATCAGCCGCTAACATAGGTCGCATACTAACAACCAATTGACCTCCTAAAGGCCCAACAGCACTATTGGCAATGTTAGTGTTGTACATTGGTACATTTACTTGCTCGGTAATGTTTCTAATTTCGATGCCATCAGCCAATAAAGCTTCTTCAAACGAAAATGAGCACCCTAACAAAAAGACGACTAAATCATCTCGCCATACCGACCTGATGTCAGGGACCTCATCGACAACGACGCCCTTCTCGAATATCTTAAACATAGGTAAATCTGTGCGAATATCGATTGGTTCTTCACCACCAACATCAACAAATGGAGAACCGACTTCAGACGACATAGCAATTATTGGACAGGATTTTGGATTACGCTGGCAAAAACGCAGGAAAAAGTTAGCGTCTGATTCAGGCAATATCACCAAATTACATTGAACATAGCCATTCGCTAAACCAGAAGTATGTGTTTGCCATTCACCATCACGGATCATTTTCCGGATTTGTGCAGGATGAAGTTGGTCCATATTTATTGAGCTAGCCATCGTTTTATTACCTATTAACTTAATTTCCTAGTTACAAAGAACTAAAAAACACGAAAAACAAACCTCTACACTATTCATTCGTCTTTTGGGAGGCTGTTGCGACAGTTCATATAACCGCTTAAGGCTATATTAAGACTAAGACAATAATTTGCCTACTGAAAATTAGTTATTTAAGGCTTAACAAAACATATTGTTAACTATATTCCGTAGATATATCGATACAGCCATTATTCAGATTTATTAGCAATATAACGTTTTGTTAATGCGCGTTTTCTAATTTGATCAATAAGTAACGCCCAAATCCCAGATGCATTGGTTTTCGGCTTCTTGCCGTTACCTATACGACGCAGTTGACTTGTCACTAATGCCATATTTGCTAAACCGCTTAATGTTTTGTCGTGCCAACGAACAACTTTTGTTTGTGCAACAAATTGAGAATCTAATTGCCATCTATCGACTAAGTTTGGAACAAAGGCGAATGCACTTGCAATTCCGACTAACTGCGGTCCTGAATTGACAACATGTCGAGCAACTGGCAACCGTTTAATCCCGCCCGTTGTCATAATTGGCAGGTCTGTCACTTTAGCAATTTTCGCTGCAAATTCCAAAAAGTATGCCTCTCTTTGCAAGGTACGACCATCTGCAGTTTTACCCTGCATCGCAGGTGATTCGTAGCTACCACCGGAAAGTTCGACAAAGTCAAGGCCTAACATTGACAGCTTTTTAACAACCCACTCGGCGTCGTCAACATCAAAACCGCCACGTTGAAAGTCGGCTGAATTAAGTTTTACTGAGACGCTAAAGTGTGACGGCACAGCTTCTTTAACTTGTTCGATAATGACGAATAAAAGACGAGCTCGATTTTCAATTTCTCCGCCCCACTTATCATGCCGTTTGTTGGTAAGTGGAGACAAAAACTGGGCAATCAAGTATCCATGTGCGGCATGAATTTCAACCCCATCAAACCCAGCATCATATGCACGTTTTGAGGTCGTAACAAAGCGATTGATCACGTCGGTAATCTCTTCTTCGGTCATTGCTTTGGGTTGACCAAACAATTTACTGTGTTTGCCTAGATCTAACGCCACATCGGACGGTGACAATACTTTACCTTCCATGTTAGCGAATACTTGACGACCCGGATGATTAATTTGCATGATTAGTCGGGCACCATTCAGTTTACCCTTGTGTGCCCATTCTACAAAAGGACGTAGGTCAGTATTATGTTCTAGGGCGATCCCGCCTGGGCCGGTCATCGCTAGACGGTCTACCATCACATTTCCGGTTAAAATCGTGCCTACGCCACCTTCACTCCATGTCTGATACAATTTGAATATTTCACTGTCTGGTAATTGCTGTCCATTTCCTAGCCCTTCCTCCATCGAGGCTTTAACGGCTCGATTTTTTAACGTTAAACCGCTTGGTAACGTAAACGACGAAAATAGATCAACTCGGTTGGGCATAAATAGACTCTTTAAAGTGAATAATTGATTGATGAATTTTTTAAAGTTAAAGCTAACTTTAGATTCAACATATTGTTGGGTAAACTATGAAGATTGGGGAGCTATCCAAATTATCAAGTGTCGCAACGTCTGCTTTTCGTTATTACGACAAACTGGCTTTATTTAGTGGAAAGCAACTGACATAACGGCTCAACTCGACGCTTTCAAGGCGACATGATAGCGCAAATCAAGCGACAGAAAAACAACATGCTTAACGTCCAAAAATACATTAAGTGCTACATAAGCTAACGGTGAATGTTTAACAGTTGAGCAAGTGAGGTATATCAGTCAACAACGACTGCGAGTTTAATCAACTTCTCGTTTAGGATCTGTCAGATTTTTGAAAGCTCGACAAAAAGTGCATTAGCAATGTCATCGTCTTGTAAATATGCCAATGCAACGACAAATTCTTTTGGAGCTTGACTTGCTTCAAGTTGGCCAACAAGCTGTTTTATCGCAGTCTGCCTAAGCTCTGGTTGTAATGACAATATTCTCACCAGCGTTGCTTGAACCGTGGGATCTTCTTTTGCGACTTGGACTAACGTAATAAAAGTATCGTTCAGTCCTACATTTTTAGGAGTTTTCATAATTTAAGTCCCGTAAGTTTAACTTAAATATTATTGCCAACTTATCTAACATCAAGCTCATTATTTAATTCATTACATACTTGGTATAACTGAGAAAGTTCGATAGGTTTTGCTAAATAGTAATCAAAGTCCCCCGCGAAATACATTTCGATATCTTCATCCATAACGTTAGCAGTTACAGCAATAACTTTAATTTCTGGGTGTGACTTTTTAATGATTGTACACGCCTCCATACCATCCATTATCGGCATTTGAATATCCATAAAAATCACATCAGGAACACTGTCAGCGACCAAATCAACGGCTTCTTGACCATTATTTGCAACGCGTATTTGGATCCCAGTGCCTTTCATCATGGACAAGAATATGGTCTGATTTATTTTGTTATCTTCAGCAAGAATTGCAGTGAGCTTTTCTAGCTTAGGCAAGGTTAGTTTGGGTTCATGTTTTGCACCTATCTCATGTTGTTCAACATGTTTAAGTGGCAATAAAATAGTAAATACGGTCCCCTTCCCTAACTCACTTTTAACATCTATTGTGCCATTCATAATGTCAACCAAACTCTTGGTAATGGCCATCCCTAAACCGGTACCACCAAATTTTCGAGTGGTCGATTTGTCTGCTTGCTCAAAGCGACTAAATAAATTATGTAGATGTTGGTCAGACATTCCAATACCCGAATCGGATATTTTAATTTCTAAATAATTTTGGACCGACTTAGCCAATGTAATATTTACTGCGCCTTGTTCAGTAAATTTGACCGCATTGGAAACAATATTTAGTAATATCTGCTTAACTCGAACTGAATCTCCCGACCAATAGCGAAGGTAACTGTCTTTTTCTCGATATTAAACTGTAAACCTTTTTCTTCAATATCTGGTTTAAGGGAGCTTTCAACACTTTGTAAAATGGCATTTAAATCAAATGGCACATTTTCAATACTTAATTTGCCAGCCTCAATTTTAGAGAAATCCAAAATGTCATTAATGATGGTTAGCAATGCTCTGGATGACAATGACGCATCACTGAGTAGTTGGCTACTTTCATCATTTTGAGGTTGTTGCTTGAGTAATTGTAAGGTACCTAAAATGCCGTTCATCGGTGTTCTTATTTCGTGGCTCATGTTTGCTAAAAACAACGACTTAGCACTACTCGCCTTATCTGCTGCTTGCTTTGCTAGCGCCAGTTCACGATTGCTATATTCCAATAAGGTTAAATTTTCCTGCAATTTATTATTGTTCTGCTCAAGCTCAATCGTTTGCTCTTCTACCAATCGTTTAAGTCGTCTGTTAAACGTCTTTTGATGATAAGAATACGCAAGCACCGCTATCAAAATTGAGATCAAAAGATATAAATAGCGATTATCAACTTTAAACGAAGAAAATTCATATTCGGATAAAAACAAGCCATCTATCGTACTGCTTTTGCCAACCATGCCTAAATCTTTATAGGTTTCAGCGATACTGTTAAATCGGTTTGGGAATGCCGTGCCTAACTCTACAAATTTATGTTTAACCAAGTTTGCAGTTTCATTTGCTTCTTGAAGTAATAGTGGTTTTGCCGTTTTAGAACCATATTTGTTAATAATTAAATCTGCAATTTCCTCTTGATGTTCCAGCGCATATATCCATCCCAACCTTGACGCTGAAACAAATTTTTTCACTCTACCTTTGTGGTTTTTAACTTCGTCTTCTGTAGTGAATATAAGATCACCATAAAAATCTACACCGTAGCTGCTCGGGTCTATTATATTAATTTCATGGCCAAGCTCTTTGTATTTAACCGGTTGATTTGACCGATAACCAGACATAACATCTGTGGTGCCATTAATGAGAGATTCATCGTTAAAATTGTGTTTAACAAATTGATAATCAGTTGCTTGGATCCCAAACATTTTTAAAAGAGCAAGAAGAGGCGCGTCATCAACACTTCGTTGAAACATAATGCGTTTACCGGCCAGATCGTAAGGGCTTGTAATGCCTTTATCAGCCAATGACATAAATATTAACGGGCTTGCTTGAAAAATAGTGGATGCAATGACTACAGGTTTGCCTGCCATACGCTGAACAACAATGCTCGAGTCTGATATTCCATAGTTTGCTTTACCCTTAATAACATCATCTATCGGTGACGTATTTCGGTCTCGTTCTCGTATTTCAACATCCAATCCAACTTCATCGTAATAGCCTTGCTCAAGTGCTGCGTAATAACCAGCAAACTGAAATTGATGAAACCATTTTAGTTGTAATGTTACTTTTTCTTTAGCCACCAAAGGGGCGCAAAAATCAAAACTACGAGGATAGAAAAAACTTCATTAACTCATCTCGACTCAAAGTGAATTAGCCACATTTACGTGGCGTAAACTACCAATTTACATAAGCTTAGTTAAAAATTAATGATTTAACACATTTTAATTCGATGACAGTCTGGTCACACTAACGCTTAAATTTAGTCTCTAAAATAACGGAAGAGTTAGTGCGCTCAATGCCACTGAGATTACCAATATTGTCCAAGGTTTGATTTAACTGACTTAGCGACTCTGCTTGTACGACAGCGATTAAGTCGTATTCACCGCTTATCGCGTATAACTCAGCAACCATAGAAAACTGCTTTAAAGCAATGTACGTTTTAGTAGTCAATTGTTGTTTTACTTTGATATGCACGTGGGCCATAACTTGGTCTGATAAAAAGTCGCTACCATATTCGACGGAATACCCTTTTATCACCCCTGTTTCTTCTAGCTTAGTGATCCTATTTTGCACAGTTGTGCGAGACAAATTTAATGCCCTTGCCAAGTCAGACACACTCATTCTAGCGTTTTCACGCAGCAGTAATAATAGCTTTCTCTCTTGTTCACTTAGCATTTTGACAACTAAACCCGTTAATTTGACTAAAATAATGATCACATTTAACCATTTGACGCTGCATTTTAACATCACTAATCCACATAATAGACAAATATCAATAAGACTGAATAACAAACAACGGCTATACAGCCTTGGTTCAAGGGGAATTACATGAAGGTTTCAAGAGATTTATTCGACCAGGTTATGGTCCCAAATTATGCCCCAGCGGCCATAATTCCAGTATCAGGCAAAGGTTCTCGTGTATGGGACCAAAATGGCAAAGAATATGTCGATTTTGCCGGTGGTATCGCGGTGAGTTGTTTAGGTCATTGTCATCCTAATTTGGTAAATGCGCTGCAAACACAAAGTGAAAAAATTTGGCATCTGTCTAATGTGATGACTAACGAACCCGCTCTTCGTTTAGCCTCAAAACTATGTGCAGCGACTTTTGCCGAAAAAGTCTATTTCGCCAATTCTGGCGCCGAAGCAAATGAGGCCGCATTAAAATTAGCACGTCGTTTTGCCTTAGATAACTACGGTGCAGAAAAAGATCAAATCATCGCGTTTGATAAAGCCTTCCATGGTCGTACATTTTTCACTGTTACTGTTGGTGGTCAAGCGGCTTATTCTGACGGGTTTGGGCCAAAACCATAGGTGGTATTTCACACGCTGAGTACAACAATTTAGCTTCTCTAGAAGCACTAATTTCAGACAAGACATGTGCTGTAATGTTAGAACCATTGCAAGGTGAAGGTGGTGTCATTTCACCAACACAAGAATTTATTAAAGGTGTTCGTGCACTGTGTGACAAACACAATGCGTTAATGATCTTTGATGAAGTGCAAACCGGTGTAGGCCGCACAGGTCACTTATATGCGTATCAAGATTTAGGTGTGACACCTGATATTTTGACAACGGCAAAAGCATTAGGTGGTGGATTCCCAATCGCTGCGATGTTGACCACCACTGAGATTGCAAAACACCTCAAAATTGGCACACATGGTTCAACCTACGGTGGTAATGCCCTAGCCTGTGCAGTAGCTGAAGCAGCACTTGATACTGTTAACACAAAAGCCGTATTAGATGGTGTTTCACAACGAGAACACGTTATTCGTGAAGGCCTAAACGCGATAAATGCCAAATTTGATATTTTTAGCGAAATTCGTGGCAAAGGGTTATTGCTTGGCGCGGCACTGAACGAAAAATACCAAGGCCGAGCAAAAGAGTTTTTGATGGCGGCCGCTGACAACGGAATGATGTGCTTAATTGCAGGACCAAATGTGATCCGTTTTACGCCGTCGTTAGTCATCGAACTTGAAGATATTCAATTAGGACTAGAACGATTTGAGCAAGCTGTTGCAAACATAGTAAATAGCTAATACGTATATCGCGAAAATAGGTAACTCATATGTTAATTGTTCGACCAATTCAAAAACTGACTTTGATGGCCTGAAGCAAATTGCCATCAATTCAGGTTATGGGTTTACCTCATTACCAGTTGACGATGCGCGTCTGATGGAAAAAATAGAACGGGCGGTAAATAGCATTAACGCCCCTTTTACCCAACGTGCAGAAGAAAGTTATTTGTTTGTTCTCGAAGATACCGAGACTGGAAAAATTGTTGGAACAACGGGCATCGAAGCCTCTGTTGGCTTAAGTGTGCCCCTGTACCACTACCGTCAGAGTAAAATTGTTCACCACTCTAAACAACTTGGTATCTATAAAAGCTTAGATACGTTAGCCGTATGTAACGATTACACCGGTGCAACTGAAATATGCACACTGTTTTTAGAGCAAGCTTACCGTAAAACCCGTGCCGGACGATTATTATCAAAAGTGCGGTTTATGTTTATGGCGGATCACACTGAGCGTTTTTCTAACACTATTATTGCTGAGATGCGTGGCGTGTCTGACGAACAGGGTAATTCACCGTTTTGGCAATGGTTACAAGAACACTTTTTTGGTATCGATTTTTCTATGGCTGATCATTTAATTGGCTTAGGAAACAAGGGATTTATTTCTGAGCTGATGCCCAAACACCCAATCTACTCAAGTATGTTAAGCCCTGAAGCGCAGGCAGTTATTGGTCGAGTTCATGACAAAACCAAACCCGCTTTAGGTTTGTTAACAAAAGAAGGGTTTGAACCTAGAGGCTACGTGGACTTGTTTGACGCAGGCCCCACCGTTGAAGCTAAATTACCGCAGATTAAATCGGTAAAAAACAGCTTTTTGGCCACCGTCACTATTTGTGCAGACGATCAACTCCCAACCAATATTGATCCAAATGCAAAAACTTACGGACTTAGTAACCTTCATGTTGAGCAATTTAGAGCCACGTTTACCCAGCAAATAATTTTACATACCGAAGCTGACCATACACTGGTATTGATTTCACAAACGATGGCTGACGCGTTGGCCGTGCAACAAGGTGACTCTTTACGTATTTTGGTGCTGTAAATAACCCCATCACAATGAAGTTAGGAAATACAATGACAGAAGCAATTCAATACATTAATGGTGAGTGGCAAGCGGGCACCGGCCCTATTTTCAATTCGATTAACCCCGCCAATGATATTCGCATATGGCAAGGTGCTTCAGCATGTGCAGACTTAATTGATGTCGCTGTTAAGTCGGCACGCCATGCATTTTTAGATTGGTCAGATATGACCTTCGACGCACGTATTTCTATCATTACCCGCTTCGCTGAATTGTTAAAAGAGAATACCGATCACCTCGCTGCAATTATTGCTCAGGAAACGGGTAAAGCACTGTGGGAAAGTAAAACTGAAATCGGTGCAATGGTGGGTAAAATTGCCATTTCGGTCAAGGCCTACAATGAACGTACGGGTTCAGTGACCAATGACATTCCGGGGGCAACCGCAAAATTACGTCACAAACCACATGGTGTCGTAGCGATTTTTGGTCCTTATAATTTCTGAGCCACCTACCAAATGGACATATTGTGCCAGCGCTTATTGCCGGCAATACCGTAGTATTTAAGCCATCGGACTTAACACCGTTAGTTGCCGAAGAAACCGTTCGCCTGTGGCAACAAGCGGGGCTACCTGCAGGTGTACTAAATCTTGTGCAGGGCAAGGTCGAAACCGGAAAGGCTTTGGCGTCTCATATCGGTATCGACGGCTTGTTTTTTACCGGCAGCTCAGCCACTGGACATTTGTTACACGAGCAGTTTGCGGGCAACCTAGGTAAAATTTTGGCATTGGAAATGGGTGGCAATAACCCGCTTATCGTTAAAGATGTGAAAAACATCGACGCTGCCGTTCATGACATTATTCAATCGGCATTTGTTACGACGGGACAGCGCTGTACCTGTGCTCGCAGATTGTTTGTTGAAAAAAGTGCCAATGGCGATGCGATTTTAGCCAAGCTAATTGACGCTACAAATAACATCAAAATTGACGACCCATTCGCCGAACATCAACCTTTTTTGGTTCAATGATTTCAAAACAAGCCGCTGCAGGGATGGCAATTGCCCAGCAGAAAATTGTTGAACTTGGTGGTAAAGTATTAGTTGAATTGCAGCACACAAATACGGATACCGGCTTTGTAACCCCGGGGATCATCGACGTTACACATGCCAATCCACTGCCAGATGTAGAACACTTTGGACCACTTTTAAAAGTCTATCGTTATACTCAATTTGACCAAGCCATTAATGAAGCGAATAATACGTCGTTTGGATTGTCAGCCGGTTTTATTGGTGATTCGCAAGATGATTACGATCTGTTTTTCAAACACATTCGAGCTGGTATTGTAAATTGGAATAAACCGACCACAGGTGCGTCAAGTGCAGCGCCATTTGGTGGTATAGGTGCCAGTGGCAACCACAGAGCGAGTGCTTACTACGCTGCTGACTACTGTGCCTACCCAGTCGCATCGGTAGAAGCAACAGAAGTGAGTTTACCGGCAACCTTGTCGTCAGGCTTATCTATTTAACCTAATTTAGCTAATTAATATTTCCGGATTTAAGGACACACACATGCATAACAACGTGAACGAACTCTTTGACAATTTGTGGCAGAACTACCTAACCGTTACACCTTCAGCCAATAAAATTCATCAATTACTTGGTTCAACACAGCAAGACGACATTGTTAATGACCATATTGCGTTACGTACGTTTAACCTACCTAAAGTTGGTTTAGATAAACTCGCGGCACACTTTGAAGCTGTAGGCTATAAAGAATGCGGTGAATACCATTTCGACGCAAAATGTTTATACGCTAAGCACTTTGAACACTCAGATCCAAACCAACCAAAAGTATTCATCTCTGAACTGCTCGTAGAAAAGTTCTCAACGCCTTTGCAACAAGTGATAAAAACGCTTGTAGATAACATTGATGCGTCAGCTGTCACCGCCGATAACTTCTTATATTCGGGCCGCCATTGGGAGCTAGATTCTACAACTTACGATATGCTGTTAGAAGAAAGTGAATATGCTGCTTGGACCGCTGCTTGGGGTTACCGTGCAAATCACTTTACGGTGAACGTAAATACCCTAAAGGACTTCGATACTCTTGAATCGGTCAACGACAAATTGAAGGCCGCTGGTTTCCCACTGAATACAACGGGTGGTGAAATAAAAGGTTCTGCTGAGGTGTTATTGGAACAATCAGCCACGCTTGCGGATGACGCTACTGTTGAATTTACCGACGGTAACAAAACCATTCCGAGTTGTTTCTACGAATTTGCACTGCGATATGAAATGCCAAACGGTAAACTTTATACCGGTTTTGTTGCAGCTTCTGCTGACAAAATATTTGAAAGTACAAACGCACGCTAGAATGATTAAACGGACTTTACCTTGTAAAGTCCGATTTAACTTATGGCATCGTGTTTTGTTGTTCGAAGCCTTATTTTTTGTTCCCCTCTTTTTCAAGCAGCCTTTTTTAGGACAGCCCTTTTTATTCAAGCAGTTGTTTATTAAATGGCTTTTTTAATTGGTTTTCTTAAAAGCCTAAACCTATTCCACAAAAATGCATTTCAGGCAAAGAAAACAATTTATCTTGAGCCTAATAAACGTCAAAAAATTTGGCTGTTAACTGGATTGGCATTCGCTAGAAACAAAATCCATTTGCGCATTTGCACATAAAGCCAGACAATACGTTAAATTGTGAGCCAAGTTCAAATATTTGGCTCTGCCATATTCGACCTTTGCCCAAAATGGAAATCCAATGTTAGACAGTTGCAGCGCGCCAAGTTTGCTCCCCGTTAATGATGCCTTAGCTAAATTACAATCCGCAGTTCAGTCGGTAACCTCAACTATTAAAATCAATATTGATGACAGCGACGGCAGAATATTAAGTGAAGATGTTGTTGCCACCGTTAATGTCCCTCCGGTAAACAACTCCGCAATGGATGGATATGCGGTAAACTTAGTTGACTTAAGCTCTGACAAACCAAAACATTCCAGCAACATAAACTTAGTAGTTGTGGGTGCAGCAATGGCGGGAAAACCTTATACCGGGCGGATAAATAAAGGCGAATGCATCCGAATAATGACGGGCGCGCCGGTACCTACTGAGTGTAATGCAGTCGTTATGCAGGAAAATGTCGTTCGCCAAGATGATGTTATAACGCTTTCAAAAGTACCTGTTTTACACGGCAACATTCGCTTTTGTGGCGAAGACATTAAAACCGGCGAAACGCTATTTTCTGCCCGCCATAAAATTCGCAGTGTCGACATTGGTATGATGGCCTCACTCGGAATTGCCAACGTGACTGTTTTTCAACCGTTAACCGTTGCGGTATTTTCCACTGGTGATGAACTCAAATTACTTGGCGAAACGTTGAATGTCGGCGATATATACGACTCAAATAGACAAACCATAAAAGCCATGCTCAAACGTTTAAATGTCGACGTTATTGACCTTGGTGTTATTCCTGACAATGTTGAGGCGATTAAAAATGCCTTTATCAAGGCCGATCAGGACGCCGACGCTATTATTAGCTCGGGTGGCGTATCCGTTGGCGACGCGGATTTTACCAAAGATGTTTTATCTGAAATTGGCGACATCAACTTTTGGAAAGTCGCAATGAAACCAGGTAAACCATTTGCCTTTGGCCTGTTACCAAACAGCGTATTTTTTGGCTTACCGGGCAACCCCGTTTCCGCCACCGTCACCTTTGATATCCTAGTTGCGCCGACCATTATCAAAATGATGGGGGCCTTGCCAACCCCTAATATGGAGCTCACCGCAACCACACTTACGGCGCTAAAAAACGCCCTAGCCGAGCTGACTTCCAACGCGGAGTCGCGTCAGTTAATCAACAAGGTCAACTAGAAGTCACGGCGCTAAATTCACAGGGTTCCGGTATTTTATCGTCTATGTGTAATGCTAATTGCTACATTTTGCTAACTCAAAATGACGGCCGAATCGAAGCTGGTGCACAGGTGAAGATCAGGATGTTTAATTCCCTACTCGCCTAGCTAAAAAATAAGTTTAGCGACATTACCAACTAAGCACTAAGTCAAATCACTGGCTTAAATCGGCATTCAATGCCGGTTTTTCGCTAAAGATAACTAAACATTAATTGCTGAAAATTATGTCTATAAACTGCGCTTAATTTGATCAAAAAAACTTAATGCCACCGGTGGCAATTGAGTTAAGTTTACGTTAAAATCCGGCCATAATTTTAATTATCAGATTGGAGCCCTCTATGAAAATCGCTTTAATGAATGAATTTAGCCAAGCGGCAAAGAACCCTATAGTACTAACGCAACTTGAAGAAGTCGCACAACTACAAAACCATCAAGTATTTAACGTTGGTATGGACGGCGATAACGACCACAGATTGACTTACATTCACCTTGGTATCATTGCCAGCTTATTGTTAAACAGTAAAGCCGTAGACTTTGTCGTGACCGGTTGTGGTACAGGTCAAGGTGCCCTAATGGCAACAAACGCATTTACAGGTGTGGCGTGTGGATATTGCATTGACCCTTCAGATGCGTATCTTTTTGCCCAAATTAATAACGGCAATGCCCTTGCCCTGCCTTTTGCTAAAGGATTTGGATGGGGTGCTGAACTTAATATTAAATACATTTTTGAAAAAGCGTTTTCTGGCGAAAAAGGTCAAGGTTACCCTGCTGAGCGGAAAGAGTCTCAAGTGGCCAATGCTGGAATTTTGTCTCAGCTTAAATCTGCCGTTGCAAAAGATTACCTTGATGCACTAGAAGCCATTGACCCTGAGCTAATTAAACAAGCGATTGGCGGACCTCGTTTCCAAGCGTGTTTCTTTGAAAACTGTAAAGATGAGCAAATAGCGCAATTTGTTCAAGCGAGACTGTAACTACCAGCAAGTTTACATGTAACGATACCCTGATGATGTTGTTGGTGTTTTTGTTGTGGTATTGCCGACCTTCAAGTCTGCATTTGTTATGACATAACTCAATGGCTAATCCTTTAAGGAGAGAAAATTACTTAGGTAATTCCTCTCCTTTTTTTGCTCAGTTAAACATTTGAATTACTAAAAATGGCTTTATCAAATTCATCAACAAGGTTATTTGACCCCATCACGACAGGGACTCGCTGATGCAAGCTTGTCGGTGGTAATGCCATTATCCGTTTACCGTGGGCCGTTGCTTTACCGCCAGCTTTTTCAATTAACATTGCAAGCGGGTTTGCTTCATATAATAAACGGATCTTTCCGTTCTCATTGCCAGCACGGGCATCGCTTGGATAATGAAAAACACCACCTTTTATCAAAATTCGGTTAATGTCTCCGACCATGGCGCCGTTGTACCTCATAGTCACGTCTTTATAGTCTTCTGACGAATACAAAACTTGGTCAAAGTAGTGTTGCACACCTTCCTGCCAATAACGGTAGTTAGCCATGTTTGCGGAAAACTCCATGCTATCTTGCGACAACGTCACTTCTGGCACCGTAAGTAAGTATCCACCATGGGTTAGATCCAGCGTATAACCTCTTGTCGGGCCTCCCGTTGTCATCATCAGATAGGTTGAAGGGCCATACAAAACATAGCCCGCACAAACCTGTTCAGTGCCTAATTGCGCAAATTGCTCTGGACTGTTTGCCGCAACATCATCCCTCGCCCTATAGATGGTAAATATGGTGCCTATTTGACCATTTATATCGATATTTGACGACCCATCTAATGGGTCAAAGGCGACAATATAAGGAGCGGTCGAATGAACAGGCACTACAAATTCTTCTTCTTCCGACGCAATTGACCGCACTGAATCATCGTCGCTTAACATGTCCTTTAATAATTGGTTTGCCAATACATCGAGCTTTTTCTGTACCTCACCTTGAATATTTTCATCCAAGGTCGAACCTAATACGCCAGATAATTCGCCTTGGCTCACGCGAAATGCAATTTCTTTGGTTGCCGCTAATATCGTGCGGATAAGTAAAATAAGGTCGAGTTCAACTCCGTCTTTTTTAATGTAGGGATCAGTCTTTCCATGTTTATTGCCACCTATTGAGACAATTAAGGTCAACAAAGCTTTGCTCAAGTCGAGTTGTCATACTTTGCTCAACGCGGCGTAACCATTGCCTAGGATCGTAGTATTTTTTATTCGGTTTATCATCCCCATCAGGGTTGCCAATTTGGCTTTGTAAATATTCTTCATATTGCTGATAATAATTGAGAATACCCATCCAAGCCGCCCATTGAGTATCTGTATCAATATTCATTTTCACTACGCCATACTCAATCGACTCAGCAATTAACTCCGGCTCAGATCCTGAGCCACCATGGAATACAAAATTGAGCGGGTTGTGTGCTAAGTTGTATTCATGTTCTACAAAGGATTGTGAGTCGCGAAGAATTTTAGGCGTGAGCTTAACGTTACCGGGTTTATAAACTCCATGCACATTGCCAAATGACGCGGCAATAATAAAGTTGTCCGATATTGCACTGAGTTTTTTATAGGCGTAGGCCACATCTTGCGGTTGCGTGTATAAATCAGAAACATCTAACGATGAGTTATCAACGCCGTCTTCCTCACCGCCGGTACAACCGAGTTCAATTTCTAGCGTCATACCGATTGCGCTCATGCGTTTTAAATATCGTTGGCAAGTGTCGATATTGTCTTCGAGTGATTCTTCAGATAAATCGATCATGTGTGAGCTAAACAGCGGCTTGCCGGTTTGTTCAAAATGTCGTTCACCTGCATCGAGTAATCCATCTATCCAGGGCAATAAATTGCGAGCTGCATGGTCGGTATGCAAAATGACAGGTACACCATATAACGGGGCAACTTGCTGAACATAATGGGCGGCGGCGATTGCACCTATGATTGAAGGTTGATGCCCTTCTAATCCAATCCCTTTGCCACAAAAAAACTCGCCCCGCCGTGCGAGAGTTGCACGATTACCGGCGAACTTACGTTAGCTGCCGTTTCTAACGTCGCATTTATCGAATTGGTTCCGGTCACATTGACGGCTGGGATGGCGTATCGGTTTTGTTTTGCGTCGGCAAATAATTGCGATACGTTTTTGCCAAAAACTACCCCTGCTGGAATGTTGGGTATGTGTTCTTTTGCCATAATATCACCTCCTCTAGACACCAACTTGTTGGCAGGCTTGAGTGACTTTATGCCATTCATTTGCAACAACCCACTTTGTGTCAGCAACCCAAGTTCCGCCCACTGCAAAGCAATTGCCAAGCGACAAGTAGTCAGCTTTGTTAGCTTGGTTAACACCACCAGTTGGGCAAAAATAAGTGTCTGAAAACAATCCCGACATCGCTGCGATAAATTTAGCGCCACCGGCCAACGAAGCGGGAAACAACTTAAGCTCTTTGAAGCCAAACTCTCGTGCAGTGAGAATGTCGGCTACATTTGCCACGCCGGGCAACACGGGTACACCACATTCAGCTAATTGAGCACCTAAACTCGGTGTAATCGCCGGCGTCACAATAAAGTCTGCTCCAGCATTAATTGCTCTTTTTAGTGAGTCAGTGCAAACAACGGTTCCCGCCCCGACAATCATGTCTGGAAACGCTTTTTTATTGCAATCATTGCTTGCAGTGACGCTTCTGTGCGAAGAACAACCTCGACCAGATGGATGCCGCCTGCGCGCATCGCTTTTGCTACTTGGACGCCTTGTTCTACTGTTTCGGCTTGAATAATAGGCAAAAGCACTTGCTCAGCCATTAATGAACGAAATGATCTCATGTGTGTACCTGTTTTTTTGTGTGTGTTTTGTGTGTGTGATTGTGTTTCAGCTTTCACTGTTTGACTTGCCAATCTAGGCAGGTCGGTAATCATTGATGAGTCGAAAAGCCCAGAGCGATTGAGCTGAAGAATCATCGAGCTAAAGAACTATCAACAAATGCTTCCTAGTTATTGATTGACCTTAAACTTGTCAAACTCATGGGATTTAAGATGTTGCTTTAAATAATCAGACAAGCTTTCTAAACTTTGCTTTGGCTGCCATTTATTATTAAAAACCCATGACGCCAATGTCGGATGTTCTTCTGTTAATACATCGCTGGTTCTAAAGTTTGACTCTAGCCATGGATAGTCATTGTCAGACGTATTGTTTTCAAAAAAGTAACGTTGACCATAGAGATTCGCACGCTCTTTATTTTTGTTGTTATATCGTTTTCTAAATATTGGTTTGTCTGCCATGTTTTTTGAAAACGTCGAATTTAGTAAATAAAACTGGGCATCATAATGATGTCGAGCTAACCAAAAGCCAGGGATGCCGTCAAACTTACTGTCGCTCACAACAAGCTTGTAATTGGGGTCTAGTTCTCCGTCATGCCAAATCGTGGCGGCTTGTTTTTGATTATAAAATGTTGAATTTTCAATAAGCGCCGTTCCGCGCGGACAGACAAAATCCACATGACCTTCAAAATAACAGTGGGAGTGATAATATTGACCATGTTTATTCCACAGACTCAAGGTGTCGGCTCCACCGGTGATAATATTGCAGTTATGCGTTATGATCCTGTCGCTAAGTTCAAAACCTCGAACCGCAAATTGATGTTCATGATCACCTGTGACTAAACCATATTCATTAATAATCGATAAGTTCACTAACGTGACGTCAGAGGCGTTTATATTGACCGTCGCCGCCCCCCAATCAGATGGGTGTGTTTCGCGCCACGTTGAACGTAAAACAGAGGTTTTTATTATGGTATTTTTTGCTGACTGCCCAACTAAAGCTATCTTATTTCGGGTTATAAAAATCCGTTCGTTGTAAATGCCATCTTCAATAAAGATCACAGTTTGAAGGGCTTTTGAACTGTCATCTATTGCGCTTTGAATACTTTGATAAGCTTGGTTCTTACCCACTATCAACAATTCAGTGTCACCAGATAATGGCTCAGAACCATAAGGCGTTGACGCTGCAAGTGAGGAAAATAAGCCAATACTAAACAGCAAAAGATACGTGACTGTCACTATAACTTTATTCATCACCAACCTCTTTATAACGCAAGTTGGGTTAAATTAAGTGGCACTATTGCGCCTTTTTGTTGAATGACTTGGCCAGCCACTTTATTGCCTAATTCACCACATCGCCCAACAGGTTTATTAGTTAACCAACCAGCCAAAAACCCGCATTAAACGAATCTCCAGCTGCGGTGGTGTCAATCACATTTTCAATTGGCGTTGTCGGGATATGTAGGGTTTCTCGTTTATGCGTGTGATAACAGCCATTAGCACCGTCTTTTAACACTAAATGTGGAATTTGATGGGTTAATAGGCGTTCACGACAAACTTCAATATTGGCATCACCCCATAACAATTGCTCATCGTCGAAGGTAATTAAAGCCAAATCAGCAATAGGGTAAACGAGGTTATAAAACATTTGAGCGGTTTGTTTATCGGCCCAGAGCTTTGGTCGGTAATTGCCGTCAAAAATTATTTTGGCACCTTGTTGTTTTAATGCTTTAAGAGCATCTATGAGTTGAAATTTGTCTTTGTCTGGCAATATCGCTAAAGATATCCCAGACAAAAATAGCGTGTCATATTCACTTAGCTTTTCGAAAACGGCCGTTAAGTCTTTGTGTCGCATCAAATACCGAGCAGCGGAGTCGTTACGCCAATATTGGAATGTACGCTCGCCACTGTTGTCGTTTTCAATCATGTACAAACCAACTTGACGCTTTGGGTCAATCAATACCAAAGTGGTATCGATGCCAACATCTTGCCAGCGGCCAATAATCGCCTTAGCTTAACCCATCTTCGCCCATTGCTGTGACATAACTCACTAAGCCAGTATTTGGTAAAATTGTCTTTAGGTATAACGCGGTATTGAGCGTATCGCCGCCAAAACTTTGTTGCATTGTACCTAATGCACGGCCGGATATTTCAGCCATACATTCACCGACAATGGCAAGTTTAAACTCGCTCATTACAGCGTCACTCCTTTCTTCCAAATAGCAACTTCGCGTATTTCATTAAGTTCGTTTTTCACCTGCTCGCCATTACAAGCTCTAACTAACAGGTCGATAAATTCAGCTAACAAATCTTCCATACTGGTATCGGTAACTAAGCGGCCGGCGTCAAAGTCAATCCAGTGGCGTTTTTTGGTTGCCATTTCACTGTTTGTTGCAATTTTTAAGGTAGGAACCCAACCACCATAAGGTGTGCCGCGACCTGTGGTAAACAACACCATATGACAACCACTCGCTGCTAAAGCACTCGTTGCGATAGCATCATTGCTCATAGGCATCAAGTAGGTTTAAACCTGGTTGAGTCATGATCTCGCCATATTTTAAAACGGCTTGAACCGGACTTAAGCCCGCTTTTTGAGTACAACCCAAAGACTTATCTTCTAACGTGGTTATACCGCCATTTTTATTGCCCGGTGACGGGTTTTCATAAATAGGTTGATTGTGATCTTTGTAATACCGTTTAAAGCCATTCACCATTCCAACTAAGTCATTGAAGGTTTCTTCGTCTTTGCAGCGCGACATTAAAATGGTTTCTGCACCAAACATTTCTGGTACTTCGGTTAATACGGTTGTGCCGCCGCGGGTAATTAAAAAGTCCGAAAACTGACCTAACAATGGATTTGCTGTGATGCCCGATAGCCCATCACTGCCGCCACATTCGAGTCCAAATTTAACTTCTGATAAACGTCCTTTTTCACGTTTATCGTGCTGCATTTTAAGATAAATCTGTTCCATCATTGCGACGCCAGCTTCCACTTCGTCTTCCACCATTTGGGTAACCAAAAATTTCACCCGGTCTTTGTCATAATCACCAAGTCCATCTTCGAAAACCACAACCTGATTGTTTTCACAGCCAAGGCCTACGACTAATGCGCCACCGCAATTGGGGTGTTTTGCCATATTTTGCAGCAATACCCGAGTTGTTTCTAAGTCATCACCGAGTTGCGAACAACCAAATTGATGTGGAAATGCAAACACCCCGTCGATTGCCAAATCTTTGTGCCGACGGGTAAATTCTTTCACCATTTGGGCGGTCATGCCATTAACACAGCCGACGGTAGGGATAAGCCATAGCTCATTTCTTATGGCGACATCGCCATTGGCACGACGATAAATTTGCACTTCTGGCGAGTCGTCAGCAGCAAAGTTTGAGGTGATGTTTTCAGGCTGGTATCGATATTCCAATTCATCTTTTAAATTTGTTTTCACATTATCCGTGTGAACCCACTGACCTGCCGCTATTGGTGATATTGCATGACCTATTGGTGCGCCATATTTAATAACGGCTTCATCAACGGCGATATCGATAAGTGCAACTTTGTGGCCTTTTTCAATATCGCTAATTGGCGTTACTGATGTCTCGCCATCATGATACGTTTGGCCCTTAACCAACGGGGCCAACGCTATTGCGACTGTGTCAGTCGCGTGCAAACGGATAATATGTTTCATTTGTTCTACTTCCAAATCACGTGTTAAAACGTTTAAAAACCGGCTTACGCCTGCAGAGTACGCATTAGCTCTACACGGACTCCGCTGTTTAAAAATGCTGCTAAACTTGACGTGACAGCGAGTGTTAACCCTTCCACGTCGTTTAGGTTTTGCTCCCAGTGCCAACTTGCACCTAGGACACTTTCTACCACCTGTTGCGTTGTCATCGTCCCTTCGGAGTGTTGTTGCCAAACATCAGCAAATAACGCCATCCACTGTGGTGAGTCGCTTAATTCAATTGCTTGACCGTCACGCGTCCCGCGATACATTAATATCTGTGCGGCAATCGCCTGAGCCATCAAAGTCGGTACTTGTTGATGTTTTTCTACAAATGTCAGTAACTGCGGCAAAATTCGGGTATGGAATTTGGTCATACTGTTAAGAGAGATCGACAGCAACAAATGATGGATATACGGATTGCGGAAACGTTTAATCACGTCGTTAGCAAATTGTACCAATTCATCTTTAGGTAAATTCAGTGTCGGTATGATTTCGTCAAACATCAATTTTTCGACATATTGGGTAAACAACTTATCATCCATTGCTTCGCCAACGGCTTCAATTCCTGCCATATAGGCAAGTGGCACTAGTGCCGTATGCGCCCCGTTTAAAATAGCAACTTTACGTTGTTTGTACGGGTAAATATCGTCGACCACTTTGATGTTCAGACTGGTGTTTTTAAACACAAAACATCTTCTAACTCTTTTGGACCTTGGATCACGAAAAAGTGAAAGTACTCAGACGTCACCATAAAGTTGTCTAGATAACCAAGTTTTGTCTGTAGTGCGTCGTGTTCAGAGCGTGGAAAGCCAGTAACAATTCGGTCAACCAACGTGGAGCAAAAATGGTTAGAATCGTTAATCCAGGCGATAAACTGCTCGTCTAACTGCCATAACTGACAATATTGCATTACAATTTCTTTTAGTTTTTCACCATTATAGTCAATTAATTCACATGGGATGATCATCAAGCCAGCATCGGCTGAACCGTTAAAGTGATTAAATCGTTTGTACAACCACTGTGTTAATTTTCCAGGGAATGCTTTTGCTGGTGCATCGCCAAGCTTGTCTGTATCAATAAATTCGATACCAGCTTCAGTTGTATTTGAAAAAATAACGTTTAACGTTTCACATTCCGCCAGCGCCATATATTTATCGAATTCTTTATAAACCGGAATTTCTTCATTTACGCATTCAATAATATCAACTTGTTCGGTGGCTTCACCCGACTCATCAATGCCGCGAACAAGCGTGGTGTAAAGTCCATCTTGAGTGTTAAGAAGAGGCAAAGCATCGTAATCGATTGGACGAATAATGCTGATCCCAGCGTTTAGCCCACTTTCTTTGTTTAAGTGGTTAATTTGCCAGTCGATAAAAGCCCTTAAAAAATTGCCTTCGCCAAACTGCATAATTTTGGTTGGATAGCGCTTAGAAGCGTGGTTTTGTCGATTTAACTGTTTCATTATTTGTCCGATTTGTTACGTATTTTTTCTAACATTACGATATTTTGCCACCGGTGGCAACTTTTTAATTGACATTTTGCCACCGGTAGCAAAGAATACTAATTCATCAATTTTAAGAGCAATGTCTCATTATAAACCTTGCTCCTTTATTAACGAACAATATGTAGGTGTCAGATGGTCAATTCGTTTTTAGCTTAGCAGGTAAAACCGCCCTCGTCACAGGTGCAAGCCGTGGACTGGGTCAGCAAATTGCAATAGGACTTGCACAGCATGGTGCAAACGTTATTTGCAGTAGCAGTCGCCAAGGTGGTTGTGCCGAAACAGTTAACCAGATCATTCAAACTGGCCAACAAGCATATGAAATTAGTGCCGATTTATCAGATAGCCAATCGGTAAAAGGTTTAGCAAAACAGGCATTAGAACACGCGACTAACGTCGACATTTTAGTTAACGTTGGTGGCACGATATTTCGTAGCCCTGCTGTCGATTATCCATTGTCAGAATGGCATAAAGTGATGGCCGTCAACTTAGATGCGAGTTTTCTATTAGCCCAGGAACTTGCCCCAGCTATGATGAAAAAGGGATTGGTAAAATAGTGAATATTGCGTCAATGTTATCTTACTCAGGTGGTATTACCGTCCCTGCTTACACTGCCAGCAAACACGCGGTTGCAGGGCTAACAAAAGCGTTAGCCAATGAGTGGGGGATTAACAACATTCAGGTCAACGCAATAGCGCCGGGTTATTTTAGAACTGACAATACACAAGCGATACAGGACGATCCGGTACGTAACAAAGAAATTGAGAATCGGATCCCTGCAGGCCGCTGGGGCAACCCTGAAGATTTAGTGGGGGCTGCGGTCTTTTTATCCTCTGATGCCAGTAACTATGTAAATGGTCATATTCTCGCAGTAGATGGTGGTTGGTTGGCCCGCTAAATCAACATCGTTATACATACGAATACGCAACAGAAAAGGTTTAGACATGACACAAACAAAATTTGAAAACCGTTATGCCATTGGTCCAAATGAAGTAAAAGGTTTTGATACCGCGCAATTACGTGATGCCTTTTTGGCCGCAAATTTAATGCAAAACGACACCGTCAATTGGATTTATACTCACTATGAACGCTTTATGGTGGGTGGAGCAGTGCCTGTTAACGAGACACTAACGTTAGCAACATTAGATGCGCTGAAGGCGGAGTTTTTCTTGTCCCGTCGCGAACTGGGCATTATTAATGTTGGCGGCAAAGGGACGGTAACCGCCGATGGCGAAGCCTTTGAATTAAATTACAAAGACTCACTTTATTTGGGCAGTGGTAATAGGCACGTTACGTTTCAAAGTTCGGATGCCGCGAATCCTGCTCGATTTTATTTAAACTCCGCACCAGCCCATCATTCTTACTCTAATAAAAAGGTCGAATTTGGTGGTGGAAAACAACTCCAAATGGGCAGTTTAAAAACCAGTAATGAGCGCGACATTAATCAATCTATGATCAACTCTGTAGTTGAAACTTGTCAGCTACAAATGGGCATAACCTGCTTAAAAGAAGGCAGTGTATGGAATACGATGCCAGCGCACCAACATGACAGACGCAATGAAGTGTATTTCTATTTTGAAGTACAACCAGAACAGGCTATTTGTCACTTCATGGGTGAGCCAACCGAAACAAGGCACATCTGGGTTCATAACGAACAGGCGGTGATTTCTCCACCTTGGTCTATTCATTCAGGCTGCGGCACTCAAAATTACAGTTTTATTTGGGGTATGGCAGGTGAAAACCTCGATTACAGTGACATGGATTTCCATGCCCCAGACACATTAAGATAACCAAGGTAAAAACATGCGAATTCTAATAATAATCATCGCGATGTTCACTTTAGCAAGTTGCGGTGAAAAACAGGGTAAGACTCGTCTAACATTAGGCCACACATTGGACACACGTCATGTTGTGCACCTTGCTATGGAATATATGGGGGAGCGCTTACAGCATTACTCTGATGGTCAAATGGAGCTGGTTATTTATCCCGGTGGTCAACTGGGCTCAGAACGAGAAATGATCGAGTTGCTGCAAATTGGCAGTTTGTCTATGACAAAAGTATCCGCCAGTCCGCTTGAAGGCTTCGTACCTGAAATGAAGCTATTCAGTATCCCTTATTTAATTCGCGATCGAGAGCATTTTTGGCGCGTTTTAGATGGCGAAATTGGCCAATCTTTATTAGATAAAACCGCCATAGCTAGACTTAAAGGAATGGGGTATTACGATGCTGGAAGTCGCAGTTTTTATACCTCGGACGCACCAATTCGTAAACCTGACGACCTCCTCGGTAAAAAAATTCGGGTTTTAAATAGCCCAACCGCTATGGCTATGGTCAAAGCGTTAGGTGGCGCCGCGGCGCCAATTGCTTATAGGGTGAATTATATGCGGCACTGCAACAAGGCGTAGTTGACGGTGCTGAAAACAACCCACCGAGTTATTACTTGTCGCGCCACTATGAGATAGCAAAATATTACAGCTTAGATGAACATACTTTTGTGCCTGACATTATTTTAGCCAGCCTGCCAGTTTGGCATTCCTTATCGATGGAGCAACAAGGCTGGTTATCACAAGCGATGCGCGACTCTATTGAGTATCAAAAATCGTTATGGCAAAAAGCGTCAGATGACGCATTAGCCGCGGTAATAAAAGCAGGAGTGGAAGTGGTTTATCCAGATAAAGTGGCATTCCAACAAAAAGTTGCCCCGTTTCACGCCACGTTTGACAACAGCCCAGTTGCCGAACAAATCAAAAAAATTAAAAAGATGTAAGGCGCCGCTGATGAATTCTCTAATCTCAAAAATCAACTATGCACTTGAACGCCTGCTAATGTTAATGATGCTGGCTATTGTTGTCACTGTTAGCTGGCAAGTGTTCTCTCGTTTTATTCTGCAATCTCCGAGTTCTTTTACAGAAGAGCTCTCCCGTTACCTGCTGATTTGGATTGGCATACTCGGCGCAGCTTACGCTTACAAAACCAAAGCGCATCTTGGACTCGACTTGTTTGTTGAAAAATTGCCAACACATATTAAAACCTACGCCCGGCTATTGATCGAAGTGCTGGTCATTATTTTTGCCACCTGTGTCATGATCTACGGTGGTGTCAACTTGGTTGCATTAACGTTAGAACTCAAACAAACGTCAGCGGCCTTAGGGTTGCAAATGGGCTGGGTTTATTCCGTCATTCCTTTATCTGGTGTACTCATCACGCTATATGCCGTCACCAATCTTCACTCAATCATTAATGATAAGGAGAGTAAATAATGGACATTACAGCCCTAATTTTACTGCTCGTATTTTTTACCATGTTGTTTTTTAATGTGCCTATTTCGATCTGTATTGGTTTAGCCACTTTGGTGTCGCTTTTAATGCACATCGACTTTACACCAGCGACGACAACCATCGCCCAACAAATGGCTGGCGGTATTGATAGTTTTGCATTATTGGCCATCCCATTTTTCATCTTATCAGGCTTAATCATGGGCTAGGGCGGTATTGCAAAAAGATTGATTGAATGTGCAATGGCGTTGATTGGGGCATTACCCGGTGGTCTCGCTTTAGTAAACGTTATGTCATGCATGATGTTTGGGGCAATTTCTGGTTCAGCTGTTGCAGCAACATCTGCAATTGGTAGCTTTATGGTCCCTGAAATGAAAAAACACGGATACGACGAAAACTTTGCCGCAGCCGTTACCGCTTCAGCAGCCACTACGGGAATGCTAATTCCACCAAGTAACATTCTTATCATCTATGCCATCGCAAGTGGTGGTGTGTCGATTGCAGCGTTATTTGTGGCCGGCTACGTACCATAGGCATACTTGTTGGTTTGGCACTTATGACGGTATGTATGTTGTATGCCATCAAGAAAAAATACCCGGTGTCAGCGCGATTACCTTTAAACGTTGTTGCGCAAAAAGTGTTTGCCGCGTTGCCGAGCTTATTATTAGTATTTATCGTAATCGGCGGCATCATTGCTGGTGTTTTTACAGCCACTGAAGCTGGTGCTGTTGCCGTATTATATGCCCTTGGGTTATCGGTATTTATTTACAAAGAAATTTCCACCCAATCGTTACCGGCTTTATTTCTAAAAGCCTGTGAAACAACAGCAATAGTTATGCTAATTATTGGTGCCTCATCTGCGATGTCGTGGTTATTGTCATATGCCCACATACCACAGGGTATAAGCGACTTCTTTCTGCAGTTTAGTGATAACCCAATCGTTATATTATTAATGATTAATTTGATCTTGATTTTAGTTGGTGCGTTCATTGATATGACCCCTGCCGTGTTAATATTTACCCCGATATTTCTACCGGTGGCAGCAGAACTTGGCATGGGCCCTATACAATTTGGTATTATGATGGTATTAAACTTGTCAATTGGGTTGGTCTCACCACCCGTCGGCAGCGTCCTTTTTGTATCTTGTGCTGTAGCAAAAACATCAATTCATAAAATTATAAAGCCGATGATACCGCTTTATTTTGTGATGTTTATCGTCCTTATGTTGGTGACTTACGTCCCTGCTATAAGTGAAACGCTACCAAGAATGCTGGGACTACTTTAATTCTGAAACTAATACTGAAATGTAGGTTTGTCAATTAGTCATAATTGGCAAATTCAAATTGGAATAAAAAATGGAAAGCAAAACCAACGTTACAATTAATGATGTCGCACGAATCGCTGGTGTGTCTAAACGAACAGTGTCCCGTGTTATCAATGGTTCGCCGATGGTCGGAAAAGCCACTCGTGAGCGTGTTGAAGAAATCATTAAAGAAGTTAAGTTTCAGCCAGACAAACAAGCCCGCGGTTTAGCCTCAAATCGTTCCTATTTACTGGGACTCATTTACGATAACCCAGATGCCCTTTACATCGACCAAGTTCAGCGTGGTGCGTTAGATATATGTTCATCTCTTGGCTTTGAGCTCGTTGTTCATCCTTGTCAGTGGCAAAGTGAAGACTTTATTGACGATTGTCTCAATTTCATAGGTCGCTCTCGAGTAGATGGTGTCATTATCATTCCACCGGTTTCAGAAAGTGACTTATTGGCGCAAACGTTCAAGTCCATTAAGTTGCCTTATATCCGTATTGCGTCAACTGACTTAGAAGATAGCGACAACATAGTCATCACTGATGACCGAGCTGCGATGACAGATATTGCCGATCATTTGGTCGACCTTGGCCATAGCAATATTGCAATGATCACCGGTCCCATGACCTTTTGTTCATCACAGGAACGTTTTGAAGGATTTCGAAACGCCCTGCAAAAACGAAATATCGAATTACCACAAAGCCACATACTTGAAGGTGAAAACTCTTACGAAAGCGGTATTGAATGTGCAACGGCATTATTGAAACAAGATCCACGCCCGACTGCTATTTTTGCCAACAATGATGAAATGGCTGCCGGTGCCGTTCGAGCATCAACAGATCTTGGGCTAAAGATCCCTAACGATCTATCTATTGCTGGATTCGATGACAACATAATTGCATCTCGGATCATTCCATCTTTGACCACTATTCGTCGTCCAGTAGAAAAAATTGCGAGCCTTGCCACCAAAAAACTAATCCAATCGATTTCGCCGGATCAAAGTGTAGAAAAGGAAAAAATAGTGGTGAAGCCATACCTAATAACTCGGGAGTCAACCAAACAATGTCCAACCTAACGCAACTTATTCTTTTACCTTTACTACTTATTACTTTCATCACAAGCTGTGCCTTTGCCAATCAAGCGCAGCTAACACCATCCCCATCTGAACCATCAAAAAAACCAGCGATTCAAGCCATCAATATCTTTATGGCTGGTGACTCTACAATGTCTATAAAAGACCCCAAAGACTACCCCGAAACTGGATGGGGCGTGCCATTTGCAACTTTTTTGGTCCGGGTATTAACACAGTTAACTTAGCTAAGAATGGTCGCAGTACACGTACCTTTATCACTGAAGGTTTATGGCAAAACATTGAAGATAATTTGTCGCCTTAGTGATTATGTTTTTATTCAGTTTGGTCACAACGACCAATCAACGCATAAAACAGACCGCTACACGACACCAGCGCAGTACGAAGCCAACATTCGCAATATGATCCAAATCACTCAACAAAAGGCGGAAACGTCATCTTGATGACCCCAATAACCCGTCGTCACTTTGATGACAAAAATATCCTGAAGTTAACCCATCCATACGCGAAAATTGTGAGAGAGATTGCCGAGGATACCGATGTGACTTTTGTTGACATGGAATCATTGACTCGTCAGCATTTTCAGTCTCAAGGTAAAACCCTTTCCGCTCTTAGGTTTATGCATATAAAACCCAATCTGCACCCCAATTACCCAAATGGCATTACCGATAATACCCACTTAAATCAGCTAGGCGCACGGGAAGTTGCACAACTACTATTAACCAATCTACGGGCAATTAATCACCCTTTAATACAACAATTACGAACACCAGATCCGAAACATTTGAAGTATCATTACAAAGGTTTTTAAGGCATAACCATGAAAAATAATAATAATAAAATATCTTTATGTTCATTAATAAAATTAGCATTTATCGGGTTAATGACGAGTACCACACTGAATGCAAAAATACTCGATTTTGGCCCAAATGTACTGACCGCTGATCCATCTGGACACGTATGGAAAGACGGCAGAATGTACGTCTATGTCAGCCACGACATTGAATGCCAAGAAGACTTTCATATGAAAGATTGGTTGGTTTATTCGTCTGACGATCTAGAGCAATGGACCAATCACGGACCGTTTATGTCCCTTGACGATTTTAGTTGGGCCGACAATTACGCCTGGGCCCCCGATGCGGCATATAAAAATGGTAAATATTACGCCGTTCTGCCTGTTGGCACCGGTTTTAAAGATCGCATAAACCCAGAAAAAAGCACCAAATGGATGGGTCTAGGTATGGCGGTAAGTGATTCCCCGACCGGTCCATTTAAAGATGCCATAGGTAAACCGCTTTGGACCAAACCTTATACCAATGATCCAAGTTTATTTATCGACGATGACGGACAGGCTTACCTGTATTTCCACGCGAAAGGATATGATTATCATGTGGTCAAAATGAATGATGACTTGTTAAGCGTTGACGGTGAATTTATCAAAATGGATATGGGCGGTTATACACCAAAAATGGAAGGTCCGTGGGTATTTAAGCGCGGGGATAATTATTACTTCACAATGCCGGAGAATAACCGAGTACTTACTTATTATATGGCAAAATCACCTACCGGCCCTTGGGAATATAAAGGTACCTTTATGGACCAAGAACATAATGCCAATAATCACCATTCAATTGTGCAGTTTAAAGGTCAATGGGTGTTGTTTTATCACCGATGGATAAATGTCTCTGGTAGCTCGTGTCATAAACGACAACGAGTGACTGCGATGGAGCCGATAACATTTAATGCAGACGGTACGATTAACAAAGTACAGCGCACTGATTAACAAAGTCTGTCATCAATGGCTAGGCACTCGACTTAACAGCGCAGTGCCTAAGCGATTTTCAAAGACATTTATTGTCGTTCACATAGTCCGGCCAAGGCTGTAACCAATACTCCTGCTTATTAAGCGGTACCCAGTCTGGTAAGTATGGATTACATAGAAAAAGCGAAGTCCGGTTGTTCAAATCGAGTATATCTAGTGCTGATTTAGCCGTTTGGTTGTTTTCAAAAAATTGTCTAAATTGGCCGGATTCAAACAATATATTTAGCCCAAATGCCAATCGTTCTTTTAGTTTTTCATTCGCTTTATTAACATAAAATACGCTCAAACTAGGATAAATTAAGACCAAGCCCGCCTCTAATTGCACAGGTTTATCGATATATTTATTTAGCTCAGTGACCGTTTCCAACGCCCCTCGTGGGAAATAATCAAAACGATTGTATGTCAACATATCGATAATTGTACTAATACTTCCTGCTTCGACAACTGGCAATTTATTATATTGCAATATTGAGCTATCGGCCCATCCATCGCCCTGTCCAGCGGTGAACGTTGATAATTGCTGTAAATCCTTTATACCTTCAAACTTTGATTGATTACCTTTCTTAATTAGCAACAATCGATACCCGCGCAGGCCATACGAGATAGGAATAGGAACCGCTTCGAAACGCTTATCCCTTTCCTGAGTAACGGTAAATGACCCTACATGTAACTCTTCACCTTGTTCGAGTAAATGTTCAATGCGTTTCAAAGATAATGCATTGTTGACCAATTCTAACTCACAGGGGCCGTAACGAGCTTCGGACACTTCTAATACTTTATGTAAAAGTTGGTATGCGTAATCCAATTCAGCTTGCTTGGTATCCATTTTGGGTGGGAAGTAGAGTTTTACTTTTTACTACGCAGATCCAGTTCACACGCTAAGCCATTAAAACTGGCACATGTGAGCAATATTACAAGCGCAAAAATACCTAAACGAAACAAGCGCATCTCCCGTTGTAACATTTTAAAAAGTCTATCATAAAACCTTAACCTTTGATTTATAAAGAATAATACAACTCTATTTAGTTAGCGCGGTACTATACCATTTTTTGTATTTAATTAGTCAAATCCAAACAGCATAAAGTGAGAGGGTCAAGCTAAAGATGTAATTCCCTCCATAAATGTAATTGGGTGCAATTATCACATTGCTGTCTCGTCCCTAATTGTCGCTAAAAAACCATAAAATATGCTCAGTGGTATTTCCTAAAGCCTAGCTGAATTGTGGGAAATTGGAAATTTGGTGGGCAATTGTCCCTCGTTAGGAACTTATTTTGTCGCTAGAAACGAAGTAATTTGCTTAGATACCGCTGTTAAGTAGGGGTCGAATAACCAAAATGTATGGATAATTTTTGGATACTCTATTAACTGAAAAACGCCATTATGCGTTTCAATCTTGCCTTTAATTACTTCACGGCCAGCAGTAAATCTGTGTTGACCACTGCTGATGACGAGTAACTTTGGGCTTTTATCAGAGACGTATTCGACGGGGGATACTTCAAGCCATTTATTCATTCGCTTGGCATATTCACCGCCTAACCACATTGAAAGAGCGGACTTGTGTCCTTTTTATCTTCGTATTTAAGTGCAAGTTCCGTTGTCGTTGAAAGTAAACCATCCAAGCTAATAACTGCGTTAACCTCATATGGGCTGGAAGTTTTACTGTTAATATTGTCGTGATTAGTTTTAAAACCAACTAAAGCCGCTAAATGCCCGCCTGAAGACCCCCTCCAATCGTGACTGTTTGCGTATTAATGCCTAACAGTTCTTTATTATTGACCAACCAGTCCATAGCAACTTTTATGTCATCAGTTGCTGCTGGGTAAGGCGCTTCGATGGATAACCGATATTCAGGCGTGGCAACGTCAAAACCTTGTTGTGCTAATAGCGTCGCCAGTGGATGAAAGTGAGATTTATTACCCGCTCGCCAACCACCGCCATGGATCAGCACAATAAGTCCTTTTTCTGGCAGCGTAGTTACACGGTGGAAGAGGTCGAGATGCAATTCGCGGTCATCAACAACAGCATATCTTAAATTAAATTGTACGCGCTGCTTTGCGGCGAACTCGATGACAGGCAAGGAAATTGATGGGTCCAATTTTTTATATTTTTCAAACCGCTTTGAAACCGTATAACCATCATCAATTGCAATAGTAGCCCCAAACGAACTAGCTTGAAACATCGATATTGTCAGTAAGAACGCCAATAAAAAAGCCCAGGAGACCTGGACTTCTTTATGCTTATTTTTGTGCCGTATATCGTTATTGGATTGATAACGTTATTAGTCATTATCGCCCGTTTATTTTAATAATTCATACATCGCTAACGACGCTAACATAAACGGTACTGTTCCTTTTGGATCGTTTTTGGCAACTGGCTCATTCATATAATATTGATAACTGCCATCGCGACCAAAACCAAGTCCAGCAACATAACAAATATTTGTTAAACTTATTTCGCCATTGTCATGGACTAAAATAAACTCATTTGTTAACCCTTCATAGGCAAGTTTTGTCATCGGTAGATATTGATTACTGATGATGTTTTTATCAATTGCCTTGGCTAAAAAATACGTAAACATGGCCGATGCACTCGACTCTCGATAGTTACCAACTTGCCCAGCTTTATCGATAACTTGCCACCACGTACCTGTTGCGTCTTGATTTGATTTTAAGGTTTTTGCTAAATCGTTAGAAATTGCAACTAGAGGAGCGCGCAATTCGGTTTCAGACTCATCAATCAAATCAAGTACGTCGACTAGAGCCATTGCTAACCATCCCATACCTCGAGCCCAGAATTCAGGAGACAATCCAGTGTTTTTGTCTGCCCAGTCTTGCTGCTTTTGTTCGTCCCAAGGCATGGTAATAATTACCTGTAGTAGCGTCGCGGAGATATTTATAGGTTAACGTAAACTCTTTAATGACTTCATCTAAACTGTGACCATCTTCAAACATGTTTGAATATTCCGCTAAAAATGGCATGCCCATATAAACGCCATCTAACCAAAGTTGAGAAGTGTATTTTTTCTTGTGCCAAAAAGCCCCTTCAACTGTTTTAGGATGTTCAACTAATTGTTGACGAATTAACGCCGCGGCCTTTTTATACTTTTCGTCTTTAGTGAGTTGGTACAACTTCAAGACAGCACGCCTAGGGGCGACGGCATCGATATTGTAGTTTGATATTTTATAGCGTTTTATGCCACCATCGGCGTCGATAAATGAGCCTGTAATACGATGTAGCGCTTGTTGATACTTTTTATCACCTGTTATTTCCGTGATTTTATTTAAGGTATGCGGGTATAAACCAACAATATCGTATTCAAATTTAGGTAAACGTCGTCGGTTAACATCCCAACCGTCATATTCATAAGTATATGATTTACGGTTAAGTTCACTATCGGCCAGTTTTTTCGCCCATGATAGAGCAACTTCGGCATCGATAGGTGATTGTTTTGCCGTATCACTTAATTTTGTTTTTAGTCTAATTCGTGGTTTAACGGTTAGACGTTCCGCCTGTTGCTTTAAATAAACTTCAAACGCTTGCTTTGTTGCGATGCCACTTTCAGGTTGCCATAACGCTGCAAACGAATAATCAAGTTGTTGCGTATTTTTATTATATGGAATCGAATTTCCTTTGGGAGTCAAAATCGCAAGGTAATTGTGCTTATCTGTCGTAACCTCTTTCAACATTTCTTTACGGAAAAATACTGCCATGCCCAAGTTACTGCCATCGAGCGACTGCGGTCCCCAACTTGCAATATAGGTATATGCTTTGCCTGTGATATCCATATCACCTGTAATGAGTTCTGTATTTTTATGCTTAACGATGCCCGCGGCCATTGTCGCAATTGGAGTTTCAAAATTTAACGTAACGTTGGCTAAGTGACTGCCGGCAGACATAGAAATATTTGCCGCTAAGTCTTGCTTGCCAACGGCACTTTGCCATCCACCATAATTTATCGTAAATGCAGAATAAACATCGCCATTAGCATCGATAGTCACGCCGCGGGTATCCGCTTTAGTAATGCGCTCAACACTATTATCGTGCCATAAGCCAAAACCACCACTACCTAAAGAATCTCCCACTTTCAGGATGTCCATGCCCCAACTTTGTTTCTCATGGTAAGAGTCGTAGCCATCTAAACCAACATTTTGTAATATCGGTTGTTCTGTTAATTTGCCAAAAATGTCAAAGCCATTACGCCAATCGAGATAAACCCGATAACCTACTTTATCAGACTCAATACCTGAGCCCTCATAGCGCAACCAAAATGAATGATCATTGTAGCTTGGTGGCAAGGTTACCGAATCCACATTGACAAAATCACCACCAACGTATTCTTGGTATTTACTATTTGGATAACGAGAATGAGGCTGCCATTTGCCCCCTCTTTTTGAGAGATTTCAGCTTGAGTACGTTTATTTTGAGCAGTTATGTGCGGATTGCTCGTAACAAAAGCGTCAAGCTGAAATGTTTCGCGACTTGCCATCGATGTTAAAACAACAACACCATCTAAGCTTCCGTCAAAATCAGAATCGATCGCCTGAGTATTTAAAACTTGGTCATTTCGTTTAAAAACCATAGCCTTATTAAATTTGACAGGCAATCCCAAATCGTAATAACTAAAATAAATTGACTCATCAGGACGGTCGAATGTTGAAGGGTTATGTACTTCTGCGGTCGCCACTTTAGAGTCATCATGTTTTTCGGAATTTTCCATAGATGAATTTCCGCTGCACCCCATTAACAATGTGAGTGTTGAAATACCCATAAGCGACATTTTGCTTCTTTTTCTAATGTCATATCATTCACTTCCTAACCAGCAACTTTATTGATTATTATAATTTGTATGCTTTTTTAACTAAGCCGTAAGTCAGTTCGTAAGCTAACTTATGGGCATCGTCGATTGTGATCTGGTGATTAGTTACCAGCTCAGCTAAATAACGACAATCTACTCTGCGAGCCACATCATGGCGAGCTGGAATAGACAAAACGCGCGCGTGTCATCATTAAAACCAACCGTATTGTAAAAACCTGCTGTTTCAGTCACTTGTTGACGAAAACGTAACATACCAGCCGGACTGTCATGGAACCACCAAGCTGGACCTAATTTTAAGCTTGGGTAATGACCTGCCAATGGCGCAAGCTCCCGACTATAAGTCGTTTCATCGAGGGTAAATAAAATTATATTCAGCTCTGGATTATTGCCAAATTTTGTTAACAAAGGCTTTAATGCGTTCACATATTCCGTTTGGCTAGGGATATCAGCACCTTTGTCTCGACCATAGCGGTCAAATAACTGTTGATTGTGATTGCGATGGGCACCCGGATGAATTTGCATAACAAGCCCATCTTCAATACTCATTCCGGCAAGTTCCGTTAAACATTGAGCTCGGAATAACTCTTGTTCACCTTCATCCGCCTCCCCGCGAGGGTTTTATCAAGCAATGCCTGACATTCACTTGCAGATAAATTGGCAGTGAGGGCTGTTGGATGACCATGATCTGTCGCCGTCGCACGGCCATGTTCTTTAAAATAGGCACGACGTTTACGAATCGCCGCTAAGTAACCCGTCCATAGTGTTGTATCTTCACCTGTCATTTCAGCAAGTCGTTGGACGTTTTGTTTAAAGTCTTCGCGACTCGCATCTACGACGTCGTCAGGACGAAAAGACGTAATCACGCGGCTTTCAAACGCTGTACCTTTTAGCGCAACGTGGTGTGGCAATTGATCTAATGCCCCTCAGTCGTCGCAATAAGTTCGATATTAAATCGGTCCATTAGCGCCAACGGCGTAAATTCAGGTGTCGCTAATTGTTTGTTAATTTCGTCATAATATTCAAGTGCATTGTCGCTACACAGTTTTTCGGTAAAACCAAATACATTAGCGAACGTATCATCTAACCAATAGCCCGACGGCGTGCCTGCAAACAAATGCATATTGTCCGCTAATAATTGCTAGGTTGCTTTTGGATCAACATGTCGAGATGCATCTAAATCACCTTTTTCACCCTGTTGCGGGATACCAAGGGATTCTAAACTGACCCCTTGGCTAAACAACATGCGAAAAACATAGTGATCGGGGCGGATCAACAAGTCTGTTGCGTTTTCAAAATTGCTATTTTGAGCAAACCATTTGGGGTCCGTATGACCATGTGGGCTGATGATAGGCAGATCTTTTATTGCTGCATAAAGCTCTCTTGCAACAGCAATGACCTTGTCATCACTCGAAAACAATCTATCAGGGTGCAATGTTAATTTTTGGCGTTGGTTACTCATTCATTTATCCTGTACTGCCTATCCCAATCGGGAATTAGCCGACGTTTAATAACGTAGCTTGGTTAACTATTTGGCCATTAATCTTGACGTTGTCTAATGTGAAATTATCAATATTTCGGACAACGGAAGATTTTTTAGCATTGTTAAATTCACAATTTTTAAGATGAAAATCGCTTATGGGCTTGCGCTCAAACCCTTGTAAATTAAGCGGTTGATTTAGAATTTCGCCGCATTTAAGATTTTCAATTACAACATCACGCACGGTTGGGTCGAAAGAACCCGCATCGCCTTCTTCATAATAAAAGTTAACAACAATGGCGTTTTTAACTTTGCCTACATTGATATTGCGATATCTGAGGTGTTCGATAACACCGCCGCGAATGGAGTTTGTTTTAATGCGGATTGCGCGTTCAAGGTGTGGACTGTCCATTTGGCAGTCTTCAACAAAAACATTGTTTACCCCGCCGGAAATCTCACTACCGATGACAACTCCACCATGCCCTTCTTTCATCAAACAATTACGTACTACGATATTTTGACTCGGTACGCCTATTCTGCGCCCGTCAGCATTTCGACCCGATTTAATCGCAATACAGTCATCACCGGTATCAAACAAGCAATCTTCAATTACAACGTGATCGCATGATTCTGGGTCACAGCCGTCTGAGTTAGGGCCGTGGCTGAAAAAGTTAACGCCCCGTACTGTCACGTTTTGACACAAGACAGGGTTAACCAACCAAAATGGCGACTTGGTAATCGTGACATCTTCAATAAGAATATTTTGGCATAAATAAGGTTGGATAAATGGTGGCCTTAGATATGCGCCATCCGCGTACAATCGTTGAGATACCGGGACGCCAGCCTCTACATCAGCCATTAATTTCATCCGTGCAGGTTTTTGATCTTCACCTGCAATTAGATCCCAATGTCCTTCTTTATGAGGCCCTTTCCACGGCCACCACGTTGAATTATTGCCACCACCATTTAGTGTGCCTTTACCTGTAATCGCGATGTTTGTTTGCTGATAAGCATAAATTAGTGGCGAATACCCCATCAACTCCATACCTTCCCAACGCGTAATAACGGCCGGTAAGTAACGCTTAGGATCGGTAACAAAATTTACTACTGCCCCTTTTTGTAAATGCAGCTCTACGTTAGATAACAGATGGATAGGGCCAGTTATATATTGCCCACTGACAACATCAACCCGTCCGCCACCGGCCTTGTGACACGCCTGTATCGCGCGGTGAAATGAAAGTTCGTCATCTAAATCACTTGCCAACTTATAATCAGCAAGTTTAAAAATTTGATCGCTAAACTTAGGCACTACGGTATTGGCGCGTATTTCCGCCGCTTTTAACCAATCATCCTGTGATTGCAGTGGCTTAAATAACCAAGATGCAAGCGCTTGGTTAGTGGCGAGGGCCGAAAAAACCGATGTGGCGGCTGCAGCTTTAATCAAATTACGGCGCTTTAACCCTGAAGATGAAATTTTTGTCATTCAAAAAATGCTCCTAAAATTAGACAAAAGAGAGCTTTATATAATTATTTAAACTAACCGTATTGTTTAAATTTTCCTACCGAGCAACCTAAATTAGTCATGTATTATTGAGCAATTACAAACATATACATGCCAATTTGTTGAACGATTTACTCACTGTGCATTGATTTATTTTGCCACCGGTGGCAACAACTGTCAATATTGGCAAGAAATGGGGTATGGTGTCAAACCCTACTTTCAAACATTTTAGTTTCCTTTATCTAAAAAACATCCTAAACAATTGTATTTATTAAAAATATTTATTTACATTAATTTTTCTTAGATCGTAATATGCAATAAATCATTAAATTTCAAACAAAAAAATATATGAACATTTTTTAAACTAGACTATTGACAAGCACTAAAAAATTAAGCTTAAATGAATCTTGTGCCACCGGTGGCATTTTCAAAAATAGAATATTGAAACCGGAGATACATTAAAATCAGAATAAACATGAAGCGTATAAAAACAGCACAAACAATTTAGAAATTTAGCTTAACAATAATTATAAAAACACGAGGAGACCATCGTGAAGTCAAATTACAAACTCAACAGGTTAATGACATCAATGATACTGGCAGGAGGCTTAACAACTTCACTCACTGCTATCGCCGCAGATGAGTCAGATGCAGAAACAAACAAGTCAGACGTCGAAGTTATCGAAGTTAAAGGCTTTAGAGGCTCTTTGTCCCGCGCCCTTTTTGAGAAACGCGAAACAATAAACTCTAAAGAAACCATCATGAGTGAAGATTTGGGTAAATTCCCAGATTTAAACCTTACTGAGTCTTTGCAGCGTGTAACAGGTGTTGCAATTTCCCGTGAAGGTGGTGAAGGCCGTGCAATCACTTTACGTGGCCTAAGCCCGTCATTTACTCGCACTACCTTAAACGGAATGGAAGTACCGTCTAGTACTGATGGTACGGACTCCGGCGGCGGTGTAAACAACGGTCGCGGGTTTGACTTCAACGTATTTGCTTCAGAATTATTTAATCGAATCGACATTCAAAAGGCCCCAACAGCCGGAATGGAAGAAGGCGGTATAGCGGGTACTGTAGACCTATATTCAGCAAAACCGTTTGATAATCCTGGTTTTAAAGTTATGGCGTCTGGCCAAGCGGGTTACAACGACGTAACGGGCGAAGCTGACCCCCGTTTAGCCTTTATGATCAGCAATACTTTTGCAGACGATACGGTCGGCGTATTATTCTCTCTAGCGCAATCAACTCGAACCGTGCGTCAAGAAGGTTACGGTACTGTACGTTGGACAACTCCTGTTAAAGATGGCAATCGTTCATATGTTGACCCTGACAATATAGTCATGACCGGTGCAACACCTGCGGCCTGTGCCGATGGTGATGGCAACGCAACACATCCGGTCAACTGTCTTTGGACACCACGCCTGCCTCGTCCTGACTTTTTGGTAATGTTCAAGACCGTTTAGGTATTACCGGTTCGATTCAATGGCGTCCAACTGACGACATCGAGATTACGTTTGATACCTTACAGTCGACGTTAGACAATGAACGTACTATGTACAACTTCTTTGAACAATTCCGCAGTACATTTGACCAAATTACACCAACAGCAATTAAAGTGCATGAAAATGGCAAGCAAGTCGTTGCCGGTACTTACGAAGGTATTCATTCAAGAATTGAAAGTAGACAACAGCTATCAACGACTGAGTTCAGCCAATATGTGTTATCTGGTAAGTACAATATTTCAGATGCGTTAACACTTAATGCAATGGTTGGTACGGCTAAGTCTGACGCACGTTCTGAGCAATATCGTTACAATATGACAAGCTTAGACTCACACACGTATAGTTTCGACTTTAGCGATAACGCGAATGCGCCAAAAACGTCTTTTGGTTATGACGTAAACGACGATAGTAAATACAATCTGACTGACGGTCGTCTAAGAGCGGGCGATACATTGCGTGAAAACGATACGATGAAACTCGACCTAACTTATGAAATGGACGATTTCACTATTGTTTCGGGTATCGCAATGAATGACCGCGTGATTGACTACTATGAGACTGAAATTAAAAACTTCGACGATCAAGCCTCAGCGGATGGCTTTAGTACACCTTTCCCATATTCAGACTTTGGTAAAGGATTTGATGGTCCTTTAGACGCCTTTATTGTAGCTGATTTCTCGAAAATTCAGACTCAACTGTTAGATACCATGAATAATGGTGCGGGCATTCAATGGGATGTTCGAATTGGTTCAAGCTGGCAAGTTCAAGAAGAAACGACAGCAGCTTATGTAGAAGCGAATTCTGAATTTGAAGTTGGCGATATGATTTTACGCGCTAATGTTGGTGGTCGTTTTGTTGAAACAACAACAACGGCAACTGGTTATGTACCAACAGCTGCAGGCGTAGATACTATTACAATTTCAGAAAGTTATAATAACTTCTTACCGGCATTAAACTTAGCGCTAGATGCGACAGATGAGTTAGTTGTTCGCTTTAACTTATCTCAGTCGATGACACGTCCTAGCCTAGGGTCACTAAACCCTGAGAACTCCAAGTTTTGACTACATCAACGGGACAGTAAGTACGGGTAACCCAGGTCTTGACCCATTTACATCGAACAACATGGACTTAGGTTTTGAATGGTATTTTGCTGAAGAAGCGTTAATTGCAGCAACGTATTTTTCTAAAGAACTTGATGGCTTTATTGAAAGTAAAACAGAAGAAAAACTTGTAGATCCAGCATACTACGACTTTATTAATTCTGATGACCAATACGAAGCTGGAATTTCACAAAATCCGTTCACAACGCCTTATATTCATAGTATCCCGTTTAACAAAGGCACAAATGAAGTCACTGGTTTTGAGATTGCATACCAACAGCCTTTATCGTTTTTACCAGCACCATTTAATGGCCTAGGTATCTTAGCGAACTATACGTCTGTTGATGCTGAGCTAATTGAGGGTATGTCTAAAAACTCTTACAACTTTACCTTGTACTATGAGCAAGAAAGTTACGGAGCACGTGTTTCTATGAACAAACGTGATGACTACATTACTGACTTCACGGGCAGCAATGGTAACCTTGAACATGGCACAACTGGACCGACACACGTAGATGTTTCTGCATTCTACAACTTCAATGAAAACCTAACGTTTACATTAGAAGTGTTGAACTTAACAGACGAATACGAACGTTTGTATACGACGGGTGACGGTACTCTTGACCTAATGCGTGAGTATAATCATACGGGTACAACGTACTTCTTTGGCGCACGTTACGTGATGTAACTCGCAAAACGATCTCCCTTTAGAAGGCCGCTTTTATAGCGGCTTTTTTATTGGATGAAATTTGGAGCCACAAACTAAGTGCTGAGAATTTTAAAGTTCGAAATAAAATGTCAACGAACAGGGAAGTTTAGGAAAATGACAAGGACTTTGAATTTGGGTTAAGCCCCATTTTTTATGCCGTTCTTTAAGCTTTCAATGCACACCTTAAATGGTGTGCAAGTTTGGATAATATTTTGCTCTATAGTTATTCTGTCGTTTCAACATCGCCGTCGACATCACCTTCGACTTCACTTTCAACAGTCGTTTCCGCTACGATTTCTGCATTTTTTCTGTTGTTTCTCTCTTCTCTCCTACTCTTTTTACGTTCGTTTTTATCAGTTACTATTTTAATTGCTTCATCCTTCGATAAGCTGGGATGCTTTGCCAGTAACGCTTCTACTCTTTCATCAAACTTTGCCATTAGTAAACCTCGTTGTTTCATTCATATATCGAAAATACTTAATCTTTAGTCATTATCGGTGAACATGTAGGGCCCATGCAACCGTTCGATTGAGATACATGGGTTACTTTACACTAATTTAATGTTTTAGAGAGTTAATGTCGTAACCCAATGGTTTGTATTTAATGATCAGTTCAAACGACAACTCGATGCTTTGAACACGAGAGGATCGGCAGGACCTGCCCACCCAGAAGGTTTTGGAATATCTTTTCTTTCAAAGGTAACTTTGCAATCAGCGCCAAAATAGATGCTATAGTTTTCAAAGTCTACGGTTTTGAGCGTCGACATTACTTTTTCATGTTGTTTGATAAATTTTATCATTACATCAAAGTTTTTCATGTTTTGATATTTTGGTGCTAAGGCTGAAAATGAATATTGTGAAAACAATAAAACCATTAATGTCAGTATGAGTTTTGTCATCGTTACCTCTGTGAGTTTAGATTAACGCCCAACTCGGCTAAAAAGGGATAGTTCTTTGCATAATAAACTTAGCGGTAATGTAAAAATAAACTACATTCGATTTTAATAGCTCGATATCTTAACCAGAGAAAAATACTCTGTTTGAAGACCCCTTATATTTTTACCAAAGTATATAATCGATATCCTACTTATCAAGTTTTACAAAATAACCCTTCATGCTTCGCTGCATAGACTTTCGAGCAGGCAAAAAAAGGAGCGATATCCTTATCGCTCCTTTTTATCACAACAACAACTTCCAGTTTCTTTTACAACTTCTTTACTTCACAACCTAATCTTTATAGGTAATGGAGATATCTTCTAAACTGATGGTCGCACCGCCTTCAGAACGCAATGTAATGAAGGAAGTTGATGTAGCAACTAATCCATCAATTGTATAGGTTTGGCCTGCCACAAAGTCACTCAGGGCCACAGAGTAGAACTTAGAGCTTCCACCATGAATGCTACTGCCACTGCTTGATGTTGTGTTATCAACATAAAGTTGGAAATTACGTGAGGTATCGTCAGCAACACTCGCCACCGTAAAGGTGACTTGGTACGGCTTACTTAAGTCAAAAATACCGGTTGTTTCAGTATCTGCTGCAGTTGTATTGATGCTCAGGTGTTGTATTGCCAATACTCACTCGAGCACCAGTTATCGTTAACTGACCGTCAGCAACCGACACGGTCCCCGTCACTTTATGATACATCGCTGTGCCTGAACCGGCGCTACCGGATAGGTTTTTATAGGCATTGCTAAATAAAATGTCTGCGCTAGCAACTTCAAAATCTTCGGTGATTGGTAACACAGCATAAACGACTGGGTCATCATTGCCACCATCCACGATTGGGTCTGCAACATCAGGAATGTCTAATTCAGACTGGTCCACAATTCCTACGCCAACATTCGCTAGCACATAATCTTTGACGTCGGCGACTGGCAATAAATAGGTATCGTAGTCGTATGGAACTTCATAGGTCGATGTTGAACCATCCGCAGGAGAATAAACCGCATCTCCTGTATCTGGCGTGGTGTAAGTCACGTTAGTAAACGCATTATCACGGACGTTCCAAAAACCAATTTCTCTTGAATAAAACGACACAATTGGATTTTGCACATTTTCAAATACATTCGCTTCAATTAACAATTCAGCCCCCATTCGAGAGTTAATGCCACTTGAATTAATGTTTGAAAATACGTTGTTATACAGATGACCAAAACCATATCTGAACAGCGGTACACGAGACTCTAAATTATTAAAGTAGTTATGACGGTATGTTATAAATCGTTCGCCACTGTCGTCATCACTTGAGCCATTTAACATGCTTTTGTAATGGTCGTGAACATAGTTGTGAGAAAACGTCACGTGAGTTGCCCCGGCTTTGGTATCAAATAACCCGTCGTAGTCGTCTTTCCCAACGTTTAAGTTGCCATGTAACTCATTGTGGTCAACCCAGATATTCCCCGTTGCAACGTTGTCATCACCTTCAATTCCAATCGCATCTCCAAACGAAGCTGGTACATCATGAATTTTTAAGTTTTGAATAATAACGTTGCTCGTCCGGCGCATTGAGATACCGATACCAGCGAACTCTCCGCGACTCGCGACACCAATAATTGATACATTGCTAAGATCTTTAATATTAATGTTACCGGTCAAGTTACCGCTATTGGCTGGAGTAATCGTACCATCAACATAGATAATTACTGGAGTGCCCGCAGATTTTGCCGAAGCAAGGGCGTTTTGCAACGCCACACCGTTGTCGACCGTGACAACAGTACCACCAGCACCACCGGTCACTTCCATTAAGTGACCACCAAATCCGCCATCACCATCTGGCGTAGTAACAACAACATCTGCTATAACCGGTGCGTCAAGTGGTGTTGGTTCCCATCCTGCACCGCCATTGTAAGATGCAAATACTGAGGCGCGATCTGAGTATGGAGCCGCTTCTGGAGCAGACAATTCAAATGCCACGTTTGCTTCACGACCAGAGATATCTAACGAGTTACCTTCTAAGTCCATGCTGCCGTATTCTCGCCAACCGGCAACCGCTGACGCATCAGACGGATTTGGCATTGGATTTGTGTACCAACCTTTAGTACTTATATGGGCACCCAATCGGTTGTTAATCAATACAATATTATCAAACGCATCGGTCTTACCGGCACTTCGCGCAAAGTAGATTGAGTCGTCTAATACGTTGTTACCTTTAGGACCATGGGCCACTCGTAAATGTATTGTTTAAGAACACAAAACCCGGATCATCAACATTTGCAACACGGGCTTGCAGAATGTAATCACCGCCACTGTCAGCCGGCGCATCTTTTGAATCACCAATAGTGCGAATTTCACTGTTTTCAAATAGTGTCGCTACTGGATAACCCCAGATGAAGTCAACATTACCGGCAACTAAACAGTTATAGAACCAAGCATAACCTTTCATCAACAAGGTATCTTGCTCACTGATAAAGTTCATGTTGTTAGCCACCAAACGATAACTACTATTGAAATAAATTGTTTCCGCTTGGTCACCAGAGCCTTGACGCATATGGGTGTTTTTCAGCGTAAAGTTATTAAGAACTAACATGTCAGCACTTTCAACTAAGAACACTGGACGGCCGCTTGAGCCACCATTGAAGCCATCAAAGTTGTCATACTGAACAATCGTATTTTCACGGCTTTCACCTTGAATAGTAAGATTGTTTTTGTTTCTCAAAAACAACATTTCATTATAAACACCATCTTTGATGGTAATTGTCATCGGCGTATCTTTATCCGTCATGGCGTAATCTAACGCGCCTTGAAGTGTTCTAAAGTCAGCTGCACCGTCGTCATCAACCACTAATTCGGTACCAGAAGGTTGAGTTGAACGTGTTGAAAATGTCCATCCCGCCTCTTTACCTAATCCGTCAAAATCTATGCCGTTAAGTGTTGTATCGTTAGCCACGTCGTTGCCGATCACGACATAGTATTCTTTGTTGTAATCAAGTGCGCCTGAACTAGGTGTTAAGACAAGCTTGTTCCCTTCAACCCGCATTGGATGATATTTAACAACACGTGTTTTATCAGACGTTAACCCCAATGTATTAACGTCTCCGGCTAACAACAATTCATCAACCAATTCATCCGTTGCCGAATCAAATATACGAACTTGGCCTACAGTACCCAACGTCGGCGCGGTGTCGAATTCAATCACTAGATTTGTGTCAACATGTTGGCTGAAACTAGCAGGTAATGGGCTTAATTTCGTCGATATATTCCCGTAATCCGTCATCGATTCGATGAAAGACGCACCTACTTCAATTTCTAGGGTTTGGGTAATCGTCGCATCGGCATGAGAAACTAATGTTACCGTCGTCGTGCCTTCAGCTACGGGACTTATTGTGACAGTCGAACCTAAGACAAATACTGTTGCGATATCACCATCTGCCGTGATGGCGGTAACTTTATCTGCTGTAACACCATCCCCTAACAATGCCGACACATTTAGCACGAGCGGCACGCCACCAGCCGCACCTGACCAACTCGCTTCCGTATAATCGGTTGTGAGCTGAATAGGTTTATTGGCTACATCACCAATCATAAAGTCATCTAGTTCAAATGAGCGGTTGTAAGTAAAAATACCCGCAAGACCTTGAGCTGTTAAGTTCGTGTCGTTAAAGCTTCCTTTAAGTTCACCGTTTATGTACAGACTCAAATCACCGGCGACCATTTCAAAACGAACACGATACCAAACACCATCATCTGTTCCATCGCGCTCACCTAAGTAAAACGGCTGTTTTACTTGGACGGGACGACTTAATGCGTCCGCTAGGTTAACTGCAACTTCAGCTTGAGTCGAAGACGGTGAATTTTGCAGGTTAATGCCACCTCCGTACCAGTTTTGATCATCAACATATCGACCTAACAAGAACAACTGTTTGTTGGCTGTTGTGCCATTTTGTCGCGGCCTGATCTTTGCTTCCACAAAGTAATCAGCTGCAGGAACAGACGTCATTGCCGACGTCTTCAGGGTTGCCAAAACACCCCCTACACTCCCTGCGGTATATTGCATTACCGCGTTGCCATCTAAATCAACAACAGCAAAGCTTCCTTCCGGTCCATCTAAATTGCCAACAGCCGCGTTAATGTCCCAGTTATCCAGCGTGCCAGAGGTAAAGTCGTCACAAAAATATAAGTCTGTACGCTCTGTGCAATCTAACGTTTTTGGCGCGACTTCTGATGTATCTGGCGCTTCTAAATACTCAATACGCAGATTGTCGATTGTTACTACACCGCCGCTTTCCGTGCGTAATTGTAAAAATGAGCTTTGAGTCGCTAACATGCCGTCTATTTCAAGTTGGCCCGTTGCCATTTCAGCAATTTTTTGGCTATAGAATTTCGATGCTCCACCATGTATCGACTTACTGCTGCTACTCGAACTGTTATCTACATAAACGATAAAGCTGTTGCCCTGATCTGTTTCGATAGGTTCGCTGACGCTCACAATATCCATGATAATTTTATAAGGCACACTTAAATCAAACACACCGGTAGTTAAAACATCCGTACCCGTTGTTTCAACATCTGGTGTGCTGTGGCCAATACTAAAACGTGCACTATCTAATGTCAGTTGACCGTCTGTAATGGTTAACCCGCTGCCACCGCCGGTGACGTTGTACATCGCGATTGAATTATCAATCGGTTGTGCTAAATAAGCCGGCGTAAACAATTCTTCTATTGTTGTATTGAAATCTTCACTAACAATAAGATTTGTTGGGATGTATTCGAATCGCAAGTTGTCAATTTCAACAACACCACCGCTTTCAGTGCGAAGTTGTAAGAAGGACGTTGGTGTTCCAATAAAGCCTTCAACTTCCAACTCTCCATGGGTTAATTCAGCGAGTTTGACACTAAAGAACTTGGAACTACCACCATGAATTGAACTGCCACTGCTACTGGTATTATTGTCCATATAAATGATGAAACTGTTGCCCTGATCTTCGGCGACAGGCTCACTCACACTTAATACGTCCATAACGATTTTATACGGTTTGCTGAAGTCAAACGAACCTGTTGTGACAACATCGGCTGCGTTTGTGCTACTTACACCTTGAGCAACGTCACCTATCGTAAAGCGTGCGCTATCCAAAAGGAGGGTGCCTTCGGTTGTTACTACAGCCGTACCGCCCGTTTTAGTGTACATTCCTTTAGTATCATCACTCGCCTGTGCACGGTATTCAGGGGTATAAAACCACTGTCGCTGACCGGAAAACTTTCTTCATAAAATACATTTGGATCGTCATATTCGATGCTCAAGTTGTTGAACTCTATAGACGCACCTGTTTCCGTTCTAAACTGTAAAAACGACTGTGACGTTGCAATCATGCCTTCAATGACAAGCTCGCCAGTGGACAACTCTGATGGCACAACTTGATAGAATTTAGAGCTACCACCGTGAATCGATTTACTGCTGCTCGAAGTATTGTTATCGACATAAACTTGAAATGTTTTTCCATCGACAGAGTTTGAAGCTGCAATCACATTTAGTTTAATTTTGTAAGGTCGAGACAGGTCAAATACCCCCGAGTCGAGGTATCGTCGGCCGTAGTTTCCACTTCTGGTTTGGTATCACCGATTGTGAATCGCCCTGCATCTAACAGCACACCTTGGTCTACAACATCTACATTGCCGCCTGTGCGTTCGAACATTGCAACATCGTCGCCAGTTAGACCAACATCACCATCAACAGCGGCAAATTCTGGCGTGAACAAACTTGCTGTGGTGGTCGTAGTGAAGTCTACTGAATAAGGCAAAGCGACCTTAATTGCAGGTGCTTCAACGATGTATTCAATACGTAAATTGTTAAATACGACAATACCGTCACTACTGGTTCTAAATTGTAAAAACGACGTTTCAGTACCAATATCGTTACCTGAATTACCAGTTCACCAACCGCTAAATCTAGAATATTAGATTTGAAAATTCGTGAGGTCTCGCCATGCATCGAATTTGCAGATGAGCTCGTGTTATTGTCGACATACACTTCAAAGGTATTATCCCCTCGGCATCGCTGACACTCACAATATCCATCACAATTTGGTATGGACGGCTTAAATCAAGCACACCACTTGCCAATAAATCAGCCGCTGTGGTTTCAGTGCTAAGGTAAATAATTACCCATAGTGAAGCGACCACCGTTTAGCTCGATACCTGTATCAACAACGGCAACATTGCCGCCAGTTCGGACAAATAATGCTAAATCATCGGTTTCACTAGCTGCACCACTTGTGGATAAAAACGCTGGGCTAAATAAGCTTTCCGTCGTCGCTGTTGTAAAATCAACAGTGTCTTCAAATACAATTTTTGACGGTGGAATAAAGTTATCTGAAGGGTCAACCGCAGTCGCTACCGTATCAATTTTCAAATTGTCGATGGTAATACTACCCGCACTATCCGTTCTAAATTGGAAAAATGAATTGGTAATTGATGTATCTAAAACACCTCGAGCATCAATGTGCGTCAGGTCAGTACCAGTAACTACATCTTGTCCCGGGACATACGTGTAGGTAAAAGTTTGGCCAACGGGGTTGTTATCCTCGTTGATATCTTTACCGTAAAACTTAGATGGCGCACCATGAACCGAGTTGGCTTGACCCGTTGTATTGTTATCAACGTAAAGAGACAACGAACCAGCGCCATTATGGGCGATTACATCAAAGCTCAAGGTAAAACCTTCGCTAATATTGTAAATACCGGTACTAAATGTATCGCTTTCGGTAGTTTGACGAAGTAAATCTTCTGCTGCATTGCCCACTGAAAAACGTGCGCCAGCTAACGTTAATGTCCCCGCGTCAGAGTCCAGCACTGGGCTGCCCCCGTTTTTACATATAGGGGTTTGTCACTTAACTCTTTTGATAGCGATTGATAGCTAGAAGTGAAAAAGTCTGCGGTTGTAGTGCTGAATTCTTCTATCAGTTCAAAACCAACTTCGTCTTCTCGCTCTAACAAACCAACCAATTCTGCGTCTGCTTGGGCTTGGCTAAATGTGAGTAAGTTTAACTTGTCATCGTCGTTTTCTGCACAAGCAGCAACTACCGACGCCAACCCTTTATCGGATTTTGATTCAACACATAAACTGTATACGTCATCAACAGTATTGTATGAACGCGATACCAAGTATGTCACTTCATCGCCAGCGGTTAAGGTCAGTACTCGGCGGCCAAACTCAAAATGGTAGGTTCCCGATACTTCAGTTGAATCCGACGCTGTATAGGTATATGAACCAGTCAAGCCAGTATCATCAGCTGGGGTAAAATTGTAATTTGCTAATACCGCAGCTTGACCAACAATCGCTGGGTTAAATACGCTACCCGTGAACGCAGATACGTTAAAAGAACTGCCAAATAACGTACCAAATTCGGTTTCTAAATAACTGACAAAATGGCCAACAGCGACATCATAACTGACTAAACTTGCGGCACCGCCAGCGGCTGGTAACCAAGTTTCAACATCCGCAGCAAATTCATCTGCTGGGCGATTGAAATACTGTTCAATCGTTTGATCCGGCGCAAGTGTCATTGTTGCCGCTGCCGCAGCATCTTCGCTAATTGTTATTCCATTACTGGCATCGCCATCAGTATCGAGTGATTGTAATAACCTTAAAGTATTCACCACCGGCTGACTAAATGCAGTATCAGCATTAAACAAATTAAGTGGCGTCATCACCGATGCAACTGGCACCGATGGAAAGACAAAGTCGCCAATTGAGAAGGTAATTATTTCTCCACGGAAATAAGGAAATTCGCCATTTTCGTTTGTCGTGCCATTGACCACAGTATCCGAATTGTACGTTAAACCTTGTACTGGACTGTCGACAAACTTACCGGTAAGCGCCTTTGGTGGCGGCTCTTTCACATTTATAGTGCTCTCCGCCCCACAACCGAATAATACGGATGCAGTCAGGAAGCTGATAAACATATTTCGTTTACTATTTTTATTATTGAAATTATTCATAATTTAACCTTTAACTTGCGTCTATCTGCCTAGTACAACTTGTAAGTCACACCAAGTTGGAAGGTGCGGCCGTAGTTTTCTTTTTGATACATAATGTTCCCACCACTTTTTCATTACCTTCGAAATAACGTAGGTCTTGATTTTCAGTGAGGTTAATAGCATCGAAATAAACAGACAGAGCGCCGTTGATTTGGTATTTGAATTTGAAATCGACTGTCGATAGTTCGTCTTGGTAACGGTCGGCCCACAATTTACACTCGGTATAATCGTTGACATTGACCCCTTCAGGGCACGAACCGACTTCTTCCAAAATTTCTGAACGATAATTGGCGATAATACGTGCCGATATATCGTCGTTTTCCCAACCAAAACTTAAATTTGCAGTTAAGTCGGCTTGGTCAGGCAAAGGCACTGGGTCTAGTCGAATAGTTGGGTCAAGTTGCGCTTCACTTTCTAAAACAGTGAAATTACTTTGAACAAACAAACCATTTTCAAAGTATTTATTAAAGCTAAACTCACCACCAAATACCTTGGCTTTTTCACCGTTTAGCGTAATGTTCACTTGGTTTAGGGTTAAATCGTGGGGAATAACAAACGAGGTAACTTGTGAGACTGGCAAAGATAAAGGCAGTTCATCAAGCGATCTTGATACACCACTAACATCAACAATAAAGTTGTCGATATCTTTGTAAAATAACGCCGCTTCTAAAAATAGATTTTCGTCAAAGTAATAACTTAACGATAAGTCATAGTTAATTGACGTCATAGCAACCAAATTGGGGTTACCGACATCAAGTAAGTTATTTGACCCTAAAATATAATCCTGCAGCTGTGATAATGTCGCACTTCCTTGCGCATCGTCACAGTCGGCACTTTGCGGTGGGCACAACTCGATGTCACTATCGAATTTAGCGAATCCCCTAGCTTGTTTGAAGGATGGACGAGTAAAGCTTGTCCATACTGCAGCACGTACTAATAGTTCGTCGGTTGGTTCCCACCGCAAGTGTGCACTCGGGTAAAACTCTGAATAATTAATTGACGAGTCAGGTAGTGGAACCGCAATATCTAAGTTACCGCCACCAGCGCCATTAAATTCAAAGTCATCGTTTTCTAAAGATAAAAAGCCGGTAGATGAGAAATCCGTTTCAACATAACGGACACCAGTGGTTAGTGTCATATCAATATTGATTGGAATTTCAGCCATCACATATACTGCTTTGGTATCTTCAGTAATCGTATAATCGTCTTTTGTACTGTCTATCGAGACTTCACCATTCGTTGCCACTGCCGCGGTTTGACGTGTTGCATTGACAATATCTTCAACGGTTTGTTGTGAAACAAATGGGAATAAAAAGTTACTGTTTTCAGGAATACTCGAGGCATAATCAGCATGAGTTGAGTTAACCGCAGTGATACACGCTTCGTTGCCATTACAGTCTTCAGCTGATGGATCAAAACTCCAACGGTTTTTGTCACGAGCATGTACTCGTTCAGTTACCATTGCGCCAACTTTAATGTAACTTAAAAAGTCGAGGTCAAGCCAAGCGGTGACATCCAACTTACCCGTTTTGATGTCATCGGTGCGTGTACCGCCCTCTAAAAACAAGTTGTCAAATTCAAAGTTGTTTAGGTCCGTCGCGTCGCCCGATGCCGAAGTCCCGTACATTCCGTCGGTATAAGCGTAGCCACCAAGTTCAGCCGCTTTGTCGGGCGTGATAGGATATCCTACGATTTCATCACGAGAACCGCGCCCATATACCACAAGGTCACGTTCACGGAATTGAACTCTGCGGTCACCAAGTGATTCGTCTTCGCTCTTTGATTCAGCATATTCATAGGCAATGTTAAACGTATCGGCAATTAAGTTTTCACCACCGACACTAAATGACGTTCGAACCGTTTCACTTTCTTGAATAAAATACTGGTGGAAAACGTCGATATCGGTCAAAGCAAATTCAAAGTTATTTGGATTCACCGCGGCGATTTCACCACTACCTACAGAACCTGCATCTTGGAAGTCAAAAACTCCCTAAGCGCAACATCGTCATCGGTAAAACGCGTGTAGTTGCCTCGAAAATAAAATAGATTCTCTACACTTGGTTTAAACTCTAAATTTAATGAAGCTGCAGAGCGTTTTCTTCCCGCAAGTTCGCGTCGAACTTCTAACTGACGTGGCGTTAATATCTCAGGTCTTGAAGCAAGCTCGGCTTTTTCTCTTCCGCCGTTAGATTTGGATCGACATCAGCGTCTTGTGTCAAAAATTTCATTTCACCAGTGCTGTGGTGGCGGTCTTCATCGACTTGGGTTTTACGCTCTTCGTGAGAAACCGCAAAACCAATCCCTACCGTTTTATCGAATAGAAATTGGGTTGCGTCAAAACTGATCTTTGGTGAGTGTTCACCGCGAAGATCAGAGTAAGAATCTTGAACTTTAATTTTTGCGCTGGTTTTGCCACGGTCAAACGCGGAAATTGTTTTAACATTAACCGTACCACCAATTGAGTTTAGATCTTGATCTGCGGTTAAAGTTTTTAGAACTTCGATTGTGCCAAGCATATCTGCTGGCAACGCATCTAATCCGATTTTACGTTCGTCGCCGCTACCAGATGCTTCTGAACCATTGATATTGACCGACACAAAACCTGGGCCTAATCCACGTACTGAAACAAATTTGCCTTCACCTTCACTGCGTTGCAGTGTGACACCTTAACAAACGTCGTAGCGATTCAGCTACGTTTTGATCGACAAAGTTACCCAAATCGTCACTGGCGATTATTGAACTCAGACCCTTTTTCAATCGCTCAAGCTCTCGAGCTTTTAAGTCCGTTTGTCTTACGCCTTGAACTTCAATAACTTCAACGTCTTCTTGCGCTTTTGTTGTATTGTCTTCATCCGCATATGCATTACTTTGTAATGCAGCTGCCATACACAACGCTACCGTTCTGTAAGGAAAGTTAGCCATGCCTGCTCCCCGTTATCCGGACTTAATGAGGTCCGAAAAATTGATTACCTGTTAGAAAAAGTGACTCAAATCCTAGCGCCACTTGCTGTTTTATTTTTATAAAAGTTATTACACCGTGGACCACTAATTAAGTGTTAAATTAACTTTATGCCACCGGTGGCATAAAAAACTAGCATTATGTTTCATAAGATGTCAACATCTATTTTTATTTGCAGAATTCTCGATTAAAGGTCAACCATTTATGAAATTTGTGCTGTTTTTATTGCTCCAGACTTTATTGTTTGGACCTATCAGTTGTCATTCGTTTGAGCTTGCTCAAACTGACAAGCTTGCATTCGCTGGCGCAAAAGGTTTTGGCAAATATACTCAAGGTGGCCACGGTGGTGAGATTTATGTTGTAACGACACTGGAGGATAATGAGTCTGCAGGATCACTGCGTCATGCCTTAAAACAAAAACACCCGAGAATTATTCAGTTTGCAGTTTCGGGGGTTATCAAGTTATCAAAACCCCTTAAGATAAATAACAGCCATGTCACCATCGAAGGCCAATCGTCGCCCCGCGGCATTGCTATTGTGGGTGCACCATTTGTGGTATCTGCTGACGAGGTGATTATTCAACACATGCGATTTCGTTTAGGGACTTATGGATATGCTGAGGATGCCCTTACCGTTCGAAATACCAAAAACGTTATTGTTGATCATTGTTCAATAAGCTGGGGTACAGACGAAACCGCCAGTTTATACAACAATGAAAACTTCACTCTGCAATATTCAATTATTTCCAATAGCCTGAACAAATCGATTCACCCAAAAGGTGAACATGGTTACGGTGGTATTTGGGGCGGGCAAAACGCGTCATTCATTAACAACCTTGTTGCCAATCATAAAAGCCGAACACCCAGATTAAATGGCCATAGACTTAAATCGCCATATCCAATCGATAAAGAATATGTAGAGTTGGTAAACAACGTCATTTATAACTGGGGACAAAACTCGGTGTACGGCAGTGAAAATGGCCGCTTCAGCTTGGTAAACAACTATTATCTACTATAGGCCAAATACAACAGCTGAACGCTTTTTAGATTTATGGTTTAGTGACCGTTTAACATCGGCGCAGGCGTATATTAGTGGCAATGACTATTTTGGTAAAAGCTGGCTTGATGATAATTTACTTGGCGTGATTGTGAGAGACAATAAAAGAAAAAAATCAAACCTTCTGCTGTTCCTAGCTTATTTACTGAGTCTATTTTTAACTCGGCCTCACAGAGATTCGCGCATGTAAACGAGACAAATCAGTCTGCAAAATCGATTATTGATGCTCTAATCACAACAAGAGATATCGGTGCATTTAAAACTGCTCAGGGCAACTTCCACGACTCGGTTGATAAGGAAGTTTTAATGCAATTGGTTGATACTTTGGCGGGTAAAAAAGTGACTTCGGGCATTATTGATCATGAAAATGAGCAAATTGGTTCTCTTCAACGCTATCAAGCTGAATTTTCAAACTAGGCTTAGCTTGAAAGCTTGGTTTGAAGCCATAGCAATATCAAAATTTTATGAAGAATTTCCCACATGGATACGTGGGTTTGCTGTCGCTGTCGCTGTCGTTAACAAGCAAAGCCTTATTATTTCGCTAACCTAACTTTAGCGACATCATAATCGCATCTTCTTTGAGGTTTGAATCAGGGATAGAATAATATTGTTTTCTTCGCCCGCACTCGACAAAACCATAACGATGATACAAGGCAATCGCCGCTTGGTTAGAAGCTCGGACTTCCAAAAAGACTTGGTCTGCATTTAGGACAACAGCTTGTTCTAATACTTGTCCTAATAACTGGCCGCCATGACCTTTATTTTGATGTTGTTTCGCAATACAAATATTTTCAATACTCAATTCACCTGCGACCAAGTCAGTAAAACAATAACCGACGAGTTCATCAAGCGGTTTAGCTTTTTTAAACAAACCAAAATTGTGACTGCGAGAACCAAAACTTCCCTCAATGGTTTTTTCACTCCAAGGTGTCAGGTGACTTTGCTGTTCAACACTGACGATTTGGGTAATGTGACTTAAATTTAACTCAATGATTTTCATGTTATTTAGGGTCTTGTACGTAGTCGGATAAAAATGCCCATATGGCTTTTTTATTGTGGACTGACAATGACTCTAATGGGGATGTTGTTAACTGCGGAAATTCAAAACTGACTTGATTTGGCTCCGATATTAATCGCCACGCTAGCTGCCCATTAAGTTGTAACTTATCGGCCTCAACAACTAAATTAGGAAACAACACCCGTAAGTCAGTTAACCACTCTTTATCTACCTTATCCCAAGGTAAATAAACGATAGTGGGTTTAGCGGCTTGTTGGGTATTCTGTTTTGATAATAAACTTGAGAGCGATGGGCGACTGCTGGATATCGTTGTCGAAGAGTTAGCACGATTCGGTTGTATTGTACTTGTATTGTTTGCTTCGTGGTTTAGCGATGTGACTTTCAGATCAGCCGGGACTTGCTGTTGAGTCACCTTAGTGATTTGATTGCAAATCTAAAACTTGGATCCCAAGTTCTGCTAATGCTTGTTGCTGAAGGTTTGAATACACGTTACACACCATTTTTTGCGATTATCAAATGGTACAAAAACCGATGAAAAAGTCTTTATATGTTTTGCTCAATAAACAAATACCTGCGCTAATCACAAAGACGTTGATTTGGCACTATCATCAAGTATCTATTTTTATCGAGGATCCATTGCATTAATAAGGTTTTACGATATTGATAGCTATCGTCGGTTACCTTTTCCAAACAGCGTTTAGCGCTATCAAACAGCCCCTTCTACGATAAATATCAGCAGCCACCATAGCGTCAAACTCAAATGAGTCATCACCACCTTTCACTAAGTTACAATTAGATGCCTTATTACTTTGCCTATTAAATCGCAACAATATTTGATTTTCGATTTCTTGGTGTTTAGCTCGATATTGGACTTTCCAAATAAAATCTTGATGCTGCCAACTCCGTTTCGCCACCAACAATTGATTATATTTGTGCATGGCAATGAGTTGACACTGACGTTGCAGTGGCACAGGAATTAGACTTGCTGTTGTTATTGTCGCCGCCTCGAACCAATCGGGTAATTCAGGTAAGGGTAGCTCAGGTAATTGAAATGGTTTTTCAACATCAAATACCAAATCTAGTCCAAACAAACTCCGCCAGAATGAAGGGTAAACCCGTTTAATCGTTACGACCTCACCGAGTGATTTTAAACCACCTACATTTGGAATGAGTACGTCACATACCGTACAACGACCAATGACAACGCCGCAGTCGTAAGGCGCAAATGTCGACCCACCATCGGAATATTCGACTGACCAAAAATTACTAAATGAAGTCAGGCTGACTTCGTTCATGTTTTTGACCACAATATGGGCAAGCAATTACGTCGGGTGCGCTTAATCTGGTCATTTCAACTTCCTTTTCAAAATTAAGTGCTTAGAAATCCCTTTCCAACCACTATGTTTAACATCCATGTCATCGTCGTTCCCTGTAGATACTGTACATGTCGCCAACCTGTACAGACAATAACTGGAAGTATGTACACGTATAAAGATTAAACCTATCTCCTCATCAAGTAACTCTACTATGGGGAATTTCCAACTATCGTGCTTAAGTAAAGTCTAGATGTGTATTAAATTTATACGGGATGTCAGTTTTAACAACGAATTTAAGCAATTGTCGAACGTTCTATTTTATCAATCGTAATTATTGATTTTGCTCATTATACTTAATTATCGAAATTCCCTAATATTATTCTTGCCCTGTCAAACCACGTTGTCAAACAAAAAGGAAAAAGATTAAAAGCTGACATAACCCCTTGAATTACGGGTTAATTGTCTTTTTAACATCACCTTAAAAAGACAGAAAGGTTATGGCAAAAACTCAAACAAGCGCGGCGAACAAGGTTCCATTTATTTTTGTACTTTGCTCAATCGCTTTTTGTGATTAGAGATTACACAACTTTCAACTACAGTTGATATGTCACTACAATTAATAAACCCGAAAAGGGGAAGAATATGGATAACAATTCAAACGGCAAATGTCCTTTTGTTCATGGTAGCAATACTCAAATGGGCGGTCACGGCACCAAAAATATGGATTGGTGGCCAGAACAATTAAACATAAAAATCCTTCGTCAAAACGATACCAAATCGGATCCAATGGACGAAGGTTTTGACTACGCAGAATCATTCAAAAAATTAGATTTACCACAAATCAAGCAAGACCTAGTCGCTCTAATGACCGACTCTCAAGATTGGTGGCCAGCTGACTATGGTCACTACGGACCATTTTTCATTCGTATGGCTTGGCATAGTGCCGGCACATACCGTACAGGCGATGGTCGTGGTGGAGCCTCTACCGGCACACAAAGATTTGCCCCCTCAATAGCTGGCCCGACAATGGTAACCTTGATAAAGCACGACGTTTATTGTGGCCGATAAAACAAAAGTACGGCAAGCAAATTTCATGGGCTGACTTGATGATTTTGGCTGGCAACTGCGCAATTGAATCGATGGGACTTAAAACCTTTGGTTTTGGTGGTGGTCGCCAAGATGTGTGGCATCCAGAAGAAGATATTTACTGGGGAGCAGAAACTGAATGGCTAACTGACGGTCGATATACCGGTGAACGTGATTTGGAAAACCCTTTAGCTGCGGTTGAGATGGGGCTTATCTATGTAAATCCAGAAGGGCCAAATGGCGAACCAAGTGCTATTGCTTCTGGTAAAGACATAAGAGAAACCTTTGCTCGAATGGCAATGGACGATGAAGAAACAGTTGCCCTTATTGCAGGCGGTCATACGTTTGGTAAATGCCACGGCGCTGGCGATGCAGCGCATGTTGGAAAAGAACCAGAAGCCGCTCCGCTTGAACAAATGGGTCTTGGTTGGATAAGCACTCATGGCTCTGGTAGTGGCGATGACACCATTACAAGTGGCATTGAAGGCGCATGGACAGCAAACCCAACGCAGTGGGATATGGGGTATTTTGATGTCCTATTTGGTTATGATTGGGATTTAGTAAAAGCCCAGCCGGTGCTTGGCAGTGGGTTCCGATAAACCCTGATCAAGCGCATTTAGCACCAAGTGCACATGACAGTTCTAAAAAAGTCACCACGATAATGACGACGGCGGATATGGCGCTGAGAATGGATCCGATTTACGGTCCAATCTCAAAACGTTTCCATCAAGACCCGGCGTTATTTGCAGACGTATTTGCCCGTGCATGGTTTAAACTTACCCACAGAGATATGGGACCAAAGTCATGCTACTTAGGTTCTGACGTACCGAGTGAAGAGTTAATTTGGCAAGATCCAATACCTGCCACGCCATAGTGAGTTAATAAACGAAGCTGATATTGACAGCTTAAAACAACGTTTAATAAATTCTGGTTTATCAGGCACTGAGATGGCTTATACCGCGTGGTCTTCAGCCTCGACTTATCGTAATTCAGATAAACGTGGTGGCGCCAATGGTTCTCGTATACGTTTAGCACCACAAAAAGATTGGCAAGTAAATCAACCTGCTCAATTGCAAAAAGTGTTAACGGTGTTAAATACCATTCAAGCAGAATTTAACGGCCAGCATTCAGGTAAACAAGTCTCTATTGCCGACCTAATTGTTTTAGCCGGGAACCTTTCGGTAGAGCAAGCCGCAGAAGCCGCTGGTACAAAGCTAACAGTGCCATTTGCCCTAGGTCGCAGTGATGCTACCGCAGAGCAAACCGATAGCGAATCATTTGCTGTACTTGAACCTAAAGTGGATGGATTCCGTAACTTTGTTTCGACTACCGCATCAATTTCACCAGAAGAAGTTTTGCTCGACAAAGCCCAATTATTGAATCTTACCGCCCCAGAAATGGTTGTGTTAGTAGCTGGTTTACGGGTAATGAATGTCAACTATCAGTCAAATAGCCTTGGGGTTCTTACAGACAATGTCGGTGCTTTGAGCAATGATTACTTAGTTAATTTGTTATCGATGGATACCAAGTGGCAAAAAGCAGATAAACGCTTCCACTTTGAAGGGCTAGACCGTAAATCAAATAATGTAAAATGGACCGCGACTAGCGTAGATTTAGCCATCGGTTCTAATTCTGAATTACGAGCCATTGCGGAAGTCTACGCGAGTGAAGATGCTAAAGATAAGTTTGTAAAAGACTTTGTTAGTGCCTTGGACCAAAGTAATGAATCTGGACCGATTTGATCTAATATAGAGATTCTTTCACCCACGAGATCTAGATTGCTCATTTGGTTTGGCTTAGATTTATAAGTCGATAATTAATCGACTAACACTAGTATATTTTTGAAGAAAGCAATACAAAAATCCGGTAAATAAATTTGCCGGATTTTACTTTCACCTATTGCTGATAAAATCGCGATATAAACTAAAGAAGCTGGAAAAATAATCCCCAGAATACCGGCAATCACGGCAAGAACTCTATAATTATCAAATTTGTTTTTTAATGTGTACAGAGCAAGTACATAACAAAAAACTATTAACCAAAGCGAAATGTCAAATACCCATAATATCTCAAACTAATCAGTCTATATCACTGCGCCACAACTCAGCTTAATATTGAAGCAATTAAAACATCATAGGAATTTACTAACCAACATCCAGATGAATCCTTAGCACATACAATTTTAGGCAATGCATAGATGCGAGTGGATCAATTTTTGTTGGCACAATTACACTTAGAAAAACATTAGAAATTGTTTAACGCAAAAATTATCAACGACCAGTCGGTCAAATACTTTCTATAGAATATCGAAAATGAAGCGCAGGCTAAGATTTAAGAAAATCTAGGAGTTGTTATGGCGAGTTGCACAAACTCAAATATGCTTGGTTTTAGTTTATTTTATCTTCAGAAAGCAAAAACCCGTTAATCTCTCGATTAACGGGTTTTCTAAATAATGGCGGAGAGAGAGGGATTCGAACCCTCGTTAGGTTTTACCCTAAACACACTTTCCAGGCGTGCGCCTTCAGCCACTCAGCCACCTCTCCGCATTGCTTTTTAAAGCCGCGCCATACTATTGAATTACGCGGCTTTCTGCAAGCCTATTTATTGATACCACCTGCTAGTTGGTGATAATTCAACCGAATAGGCTAAGCGTTACCTTTAACTTTTACTTTGTTGTCAGCGGCAAAATTGAGCATTCTAGTCAGTGGGATCATCGCTTTTTCAGCTAATGTTTCATCGACAAAAACTTCGTGACCGACAACGTTAACCAATGCTTCCTCTAACGCTTTAAGACCGTTCATTGCCATCCACGGACAGTGTGCACAACTTTTACATGTTGCGCCGTTACCAGCCGTTGGAGCTTCTATAAACGTCTTGCCTTAGGTTAGCTTGTTGCATCTTATAAAAAATGCCACGATCAGTCGCGACAATAAAAGTATCATTGCTCATTTCTGTAGAAGATTTGATTAACTGTGATGTAGATCCGACGGCGTCTGCCATCGCAACAACAGAAGCTGGCGATTCTGGGTGAACTAATATCGCTGCGTCAGGATATACATTTTTAAGATCGGCTAACGCTTTTGACGAAAATTCGTCGTGAACGATACATTCCCCATCCCACAACAGCATATTAGCGCCGGTTTGATTATTGATATAACTGCCCAAATGGCGATCAGGCCCCCAAATGATTGGTTTACCTTCAGCCTCTAGGTGGTCAATAACTTCAAGTGCGATACTCGATGTTACAACCCAATCGGCACGTGCTTTAACCGCCGCAGAGGTATTTGCATAAACAACGACTGTATGGTCAGGATGAGCGTCACAAAACGCAGAGAAGCGGTCAACAGGACACCCCAAATCTAAAGAACAAGTCGCTTCTAATGTTGGCATCAACACTGTTTTTTCTGGGGTCAGGATTTTTGCCGTTTCGCCCATAAATTTAACGCCAGCGACCAATAAGGTTTTTGCTTCGTGCTGATTGCCAAAACGTGCCATTTCCAATGAATCGGCAACACAACCGCCGGTTTCTTCGGCAAGAGCTTGAATTTCAGGATCGGTATAATAATGGGCGACAAGTACTGCATTTTTTCAATCAATAACTGCTTGATGCGATCTTTATAAGCTTGTTGCTCGCTATCATTAAGAGGTATTGGTTTTGCAGGAAATGGGTAATCTTGTTTAACGGCTTTTGCTAGGCTCATATCTAATTTAATTAAGCTAAAAAATCTTCGAATAATTATACAGGACTGAGTTCTAATGTCACTCAATTGGCAAAGTGAACACTGTGCAAAATGCAAATAACATATGTCTGCAACTTTTTGTTTATCGACTAAAAGTTTACAGAAGCCTGAACAGCGTCTACTGCAATGTAAATTTCAATGCCTTTCTAATTATAGTTAGAAGCTTAATTGAGTTTCTAATCCAAAATAGAAGAACCATATCGATGATTTTCATCCAATCATGACAAGTGCAATATTTATAAGGATTTAGTTTTGATGTAATAAAGGGAGGTTTTAAGTGGTGGGTCATGATGGATTCGAACCATCGACCAATTGATTAAAAGTCAACTGCTCTACCAACTGAGCTAATGACCCACTTAAAATTGGAGTGCTTGTTTGATGGTGGGTCATGATGGATTCGAACCATCGACCAATTGATTAAAAGTCAACTGCTCTACCAACTGAGCTAATGACCCATCAAAACAAGTCAGAATAAGTGGTGGGTCATGATGGATTCGAACCATCGACCAATTGATTAAAAGTCAACTGCTCTACCAACTGAGCTAATGACCCACTATATTCTGTTAAAACTGCGTCTCGAAAGGAAGTATCTTCCCCTTGCCGCGGGCGCATATAATACTTATTTAAAAGTCTGGTGCAAGTTATTTTATCAATAATTTTTGATTTTAGACGCTTTCGGACAAATATCGTACGAAAGCGTTAAAAAACATACTTATCTAATTTAAACTCGTCAATCTAGACTTTGCTAAGCCTGCTGCGTTTGAATCTGGGTATTCACTAATAACCTGTTCAAACAGCTTTTTAGCTTCACTATTATTATCCAGCTTTTGATAAACTGTTCCTTGCTTCAATAGTGCGTCACTGCGCTTATTAGAATCAGGGAATGAACGAATGACTTTGTCAAAATGTACTTTTGCCTCGTCATACTTCGCTTTATTAAATAATAACTGACCCAACCAATAATGCGCATTGGCAATATAGATAGAATTTGGGAATGTTTTTATAAAGGATTGAAACTCAGGAATTGCGTCGTCATAACGACGTTCTTTTAAGATCAAGTTTACAGCTTGGTCGTAGGCTTCATTTTCGCCTAAAGTACCGCCATAAGACACTTCATTTGAGTCAGCAGTATCGTTTACTGTTTCCTCAACCTAGGGTTCAATTGCCTGAACAGATGATAAACGTCTTTCGATTTCAAGATAAAGCTCTCGTTGTCGATCCACTATTTGTTCAAGTTTATGGCTGTGAGTTTCTGTTATCCCTCTAAGTTCACTGACTTCCTCTTGCAATTCATTTAGCTGTTGCTGTAAGGCAACTTGCGAAGCACCACGCGCCTGAATCAGACGTTGCAGTTGTTCGATTTGACTAGAGGTAGTAGAACTCGATGAAAGATCAGAAACAGGAGCAGCCGCTAAGGCTGCTCCGTTCACAATCATCAACGCTATAAGCGAGAATCTCATATGCATCCAAATGGAAGATTAGTAAACTAATTCAGCACGACGGTTTTTAGCAAAACCTTCAGTTGTACGGCTTAAATCAATTGGCTTCTCTTCACCGTAAGAAACAGTAGAGATCTGCATTGCTGAAACACCTAAGCTTTGTAGGTATTGTGCTACCGCTTTACCACGACGTTCGCCAAGAGCGATGTTGTACTCAGGAGTACCACGTTCGTCACAGTGACCTTCAACTTTCACTTTTGCAGAAGGGTTTTTAATTAGGTAGTCAGCATGTGCTTGCAACAACTCAAGATATTTTGCATCGACCTTTGAACGGTCATAATCAAAATAGATTGTTTGTGTTTGCATTAATGCTGCAAATTTTTGCTGTTGTACTTCTGCTGGCGTTAACGCTTTTTCAACAGTAGCAACTTCAATATTGTTTGTTTCAGCGGCCATAGATTCTGTTTGTGCAGACTGTGCTTGCTGACCATTAGTTTGTTGCGCTGCACCTTGAAGTTCTTCTTCTGAAGTAGAACCACATGCAGTTAATACTAAAGCTGGAATAGCGATTAATAAACCTTTAGTAATTTTGCTAAATTGCATTATTTAGTATCCTTTTTTTGTAATACGTTAATTAATTATTTAAAAAATGGTGACCACGCCGGAGACTTAACTTGTCCGTTCGCAGCCGGTAATCTTGCTTTAAATCGTCCGTCTATCGACACTAATGCCAATACCTGCCCATTGCCATGCATGGTGCTATAAATAATCATTGAACCGTTTGGTGCAATGCTCGGACTTTCATCTAATCGAGTTGTTGTCAGGACTTGAAAGTTACCCGTCGCCAATTCTTGTTTAGCGATATGGTATTTACCCTGTGTCCTGTTAACTAAAACCAACTCTTTTCCATTTGGGGTAATCGAACCACCAAGGTTCATTTCACCCTCAAATGTTAAACGTTTAACTCGTTTAGTCGCCAAATTTACGCTATAAAGTTGCGCATTTCCACCCCGTTCTGAACTGAAAACGATAAATTTACCATCTGGAGACCAACTAGGCTCGGTGTCGATACTGCGATGTCGTGTCAATCTCGTCAAGGTTTTATTTGCTAGTTCTAGCACATAAAGTTCAGGATTGCCGTCTTTCGACAAAACTAATGCTAAACGTTTACCCAATGGCCCCCATTGTGGTGCACCATTAATACCGTCATATGAGGTGACTAATTGACGTTTCCCCGTATAAATATCCTGGATGTAAATCTGCGAACGATCGTTCTCAAACGTAACGTACGCAAGCTTAGCGCCATCTGGTGACCAAGATGGTGACATTAGCGGCTCTTTAGAACGAAGTAAAATTTGCTCATTCGCACCATCGTAGTCAGCTACAATTAGTTTGTATGGGTAACTCTCGTCCTCATGATTAATTGTGACATATGCTATACGTGTTAAAAATGCGCCGCGCTCACCGGTTAATTTCTCATAAGCGATATCACTAATGCGATGTGCATAACGGCGGAACTGGCCAGTACTGATAACAACTTGACGGCTATCCATAATATGATCTTTTGTTTCTACCAAACGACCATTTTGTAAAACTTGTACTGCACCACCTGTAATTTGACCACGAAGTACGTCAATTAATTCAAAACTAACGGTAAAACGATCAAGCGCGTTATCAGTAATTTCACCGACCAATATCGCTTCAACACCTTCGGCTGTCCAAGACGAATAATCCACTTCACCATCATTTTTTGGCAACTGCGGCATTTGATCAATTAATAAAGGCTTAAATTTACCACTGCGCATTAAGTCCGCTGCGATGATTTCAGAAATATTCAACGGAATATTAGCTGTACCTTCATACTTAAATGGCACTACTGCTATTGGACGAGCAGTATCGATTCCTTCTGTAATTACTATTTCTAGGGCGGCTTTGGACGTTTGAGAGAACGCCAACAACGTCAAACCTAAAATTAAAAACAGTTTACGACTCATTTACAGCTCCGGTTTTACAGTTAAATTGATGTCTTTTAATTGTTGATAGACATCGTCTTCTTTTGATACAGGTAACGTGTCGGCTTTTAATACTGCTCGCTGGGCCGCCTCACAAATAGAGGTTTCCCAGATAGCACAGTTACTTTAATAACTAAGCCGCTTGATGCCAATCTAATATTAAGAAGGCACGATTTACCTCTCATACTCTCATCCACAATGAGTTTTTGTTTAATTTTCGAGGTAATAAGCGCTTTATACTTGTTGACCTCTGTAAGTACAACTTTTTGTCGCGCTTTATTACGAATTGCTTGCTCTTGTTGCAATTGTTCTTGCAACATTTTTTCCTGAATAGCTTGTTCCGCGGCTAACGCTTTGGCTTCTTTTTCTTTTCGTTCTTTTTCTAGCCTTTCTTTTTCCAGACGTTCAGCTTCAGCTTTACGCTTTTGCTCTGCATCTTTAAGCGCTTTTTGTTCACGCTCTTTTTACGCTTAGCTTCTGCTGCTGCTTGATTTGCTTTTGCCGCCTCTTTTTCACGTTCAACACGTTCTTTTTGGCTTTATCTGCTTTCGCTTGTTCTTTTCTTGCTTTTTCTTTTTCTAATTTAGCTTTTTCTTGGCGTCTTCCGCAGCTTTTTTACTGTCTTTTTCTGCTTATCCAAGTCTTTCAGATCTCGCTTAGCTTGCTCGGCACGTTTTTCGAGTTCACGTACCCGCTTTTCTTCCGCGGCTTTTTTATCCGCTTTCTCTTTTTGAATACGTTTCACTTGCTGATCTAACGACGTTTGGTCGATAACAACAGCGTCGATAGTTGAAATTTCAGGAGATTCATCTGGGGTTTCTTTTGGTGCTTCAAAACTGAAACTGGCGACCAAGATCGTTCCAAATACGATATGAATACCAAAAGACTTCGCTAAATGGACTAACGATGTTGACTGACTCATCACTCTTTTGGCTCCGTCATAAGCCCAACAGAAGGCGCGCCAGCTCGTTGTAATAAGACCATAAGTTCTATCACATAGTTGTATGCAATTTTACGATCAGCTTTAACGATTACTGGGGTTTCTGGGTCAATTTGCAATTGCGCGGCCACCAAGACAGCAAGGTCTGTTGCTGACATCGGATCTTCTGAAGGCTCGCCGCCGGTCGATAAAAAGTATTCCCCTTTATCGTTAATCGAAGCGATCATCGGTGGTTTAGATTCATCTTCTAATGGTTCAGCAGACGCTTGTGGTAAATCGACTTTCACGCCCTGCGTAACCAAAGGCGCGGTAACCATGAAGATAATAAGCAATACCAGCATAACATCAATGTAAGGAACAACATTGATCTCAGCGACTGGCTTTCGTTTTCGTTTGTTATATTGCATCGACATTTAAAGGGTTGTGCTCACGTTAGCAGTAACTTGACGATGCAAAATGTTGGCAAACTCTTCACAGAAGTTAACATAGCTCGTTTCAAGAATTTCGACTCGACGGGCAAAGCTGTTATAGGCTAGAACCGAAGGGATAGCTGCAAATAACCCCATCGCGGTTGCGATAAGCGCCTCTGCAATACTAGGTGCTACCATGCTTAGTGTTGCTTGTTGAACTTGACCAAGGGCTAGGAAAGCATTCATGATCCCCAAACCGTACCAAACAACCCAATATATGGGCTAATTGAACCAACCGTCGCCAAAAAACTAAGATGACTTTCCAGTTGCTCCACTTCACGAGATAAGCGAACACGCATGGCTCTGTGGGTTCCGTCCATATATACTTGAGCAGAACTGACACTGTTCTTCTTTAGGCGAGCAAACTCTTTAAATCCATCTTTAAACAATGCTTCTAAGCCATCAACATTTTGTCTCGCGGTCATTTCGCTATATAAACGGCTTAAATCAACACCCGACCAAAATTTGTCTTCAAACTTTTTTGTATTTATTTCTGCATCCGCAAGGACTTTTCGACGTTGGAAAATAAGCGCCCACGACGCTATCGACAATCCCAACAGCGTTAACATTACCAACTTAACAATAAAGCTGGCTTCCCAAAACAATCCCCAAAAACTAATATCAGCTTGCACTTTCTAAAACCTCTAAAATGTCTGACGGGATAGCCTTAGGCTTCATCTTCGTCAGATCAATACAAGCAACCTGTACATCTGCAGTAAAAACAGATTGCTCTTTGTTATTTATAATTGTTTGAATAAATTCAACACTAGCGCGTTTAATTTGTTTTATTTCTGTTAGTACCACAACTTCATCATTAAATTTTGCGGCGACTTTAAAGTCAATTTGCATGGACTTTACGACAAAGGCTATATTCTGCTTAAGATATTCGTCTTGTTCAATACCCAAATGCCTTAAATACTCAGTTCTACCTCTTTCACAGAACTTTAAATAGTTTGCGTGGTAAACGATACCACCTGCGTCTGTGTCTTCATAATAAATTCGGATAGGTAATTTAAACACTTCACTCCCTCATGTTTATGCACGTCCGATGAATAATAAGCCGATTATCCCCTCTGTAGAGTAAAAACTCTGCATAAAGTTGCATTTTTATTTGGTGAAATAATTTTGACATTACTTATTTTTGTATCGTTCAATAAAAAAACAAATCGCCACACGCGCTACAAATAAAAAGGCTCAGCCGGTCTAAATTTAATATTAACGTCATATTTGTATGAACACAGCAAAAATCAGATTAGTAATTCTAATCCGAAATATCAATTTTTTTAGTTTGAAGTAATTGCTCTAGATAATTAATATACGCACATCTTCTGGACGGGTTGTGTCGTTCAGATGTGAAGTTATCGAATTTTGTAAACTTCTCCTATTCATGTTCCCTGGAATTTATTCCTCCTTTATATTTTGCCCGTTCAATTTGAACGGGTTTTTTTTGCCTTAATTTAAGGACTGACAGCATTCATGAACCCATGCTGCTCGTCATATTAGCAATTTATTCTTGGTTATAGTCATAACCTAAATGCTGATAAGCCCTTGGTGACGCAATTCGACCGCGCGGCGTACGTTGCAAAAAGCCTTGTTGAATTAAGTAAGGTTCAATGACATCTTCAATCGTTTCCCGTTCTTCGCCTATTGCAGCAGCAATATTATCTAAACCAACCGGACCGCCGTCAAACTTTTCGATCATAGTAATCAGCATTTTTTTATCCATAAAGTCAAAACCTTCGCTGTCTACATTAACCATATTAAGTGCTTGTTTGGCTATATCTTGATCTAACCGCCCTTCGCTTTTGACATCTGCATAATCTCTAACTCTTCGCAGTAAGCGGTTTGCTATCCGAGGCGTTCCACGGGCACGTCGAGCGATTTCTAATGCCGCATCTGTGGTCATTTCCATATTTAACACATTGGCTGAGCGCTCAATAATAAAAGCAAGATCTTCAACTTTATAAAACTCGAGGCGTTGTACAATGCCAAATCGGTCACGAAGAGGTGATGTAAGCGCTCCGGCACGCGTTGTCGCGCCAATTAAAGTAAACGGCGGTAGATCCAGCTTAATTGACCGGGCAGCAGGACCTTCGCCAATCATAATATCAAGCTGATAATCTTCCATTGCAGGGTATAAAACTTCTTCAACAACAGGACTAAGTCGGTGGATTTCGTCAATAAACAAAACGTCGTTTTCTTCGAGATTAGTCAACAATGCTGCGAGGTCTCCAGCTTTTTCTAAAACCGGACCTGATGTAGTTTTAATGCTGACTTCCATTTCGTTTGCGACTATGTTGGCTAAGGTGGTTTTACCCAGTCCCGGAGGTCCAAAAATAAGCAAATGGTCGAGAGCTTCCTGCCGATTTTTTGCGGCTATGGATGAATATTTCCATCTGTTCTTTAACATGCGGTTGACCACGGTAGTCTGCTAATAACTTTGGACGTATTGCACGGTCTATCACTTCGTCTTCGCGGGTTTCAATTGCGCCGACTAATCTATCTGCTTCAATCATTATTCACTCTACAGCATGTTTTTTAAGGCTAAACGGATCAGGGTTTCTGAATCGTCGCCGTCTTTGAAAATCAATTTTACTGCTTTATTGGCTTGTTGGGAACTGTACCCAAGGGAGACCAGTGCGGAGACAGCATCGTCAAATTCGTTTGCTTTTTTCATCACCGAACCGGTCATTATAGGTTCAAGCGGTCTAAATTCTGGTGCGAGGTTAAGTGCCTTGGATCCGATCTCGCATTTCAATCAATAATCGTTCCGCTGTTTTTTTACCAACGCCAGAGCAGTTTAACTAATGTCGTCACATCATCCTGTTCAACACAAGTTACAAACTGCTCTGCGGTAAGCCCCGAAAGTATAGTGAGTCCTAACTTAGGACCTACACCATTAGCTTTAATCAATAATCTAAATAAACTGCGCTCTTGCTTAGAGCTAAATCCGTATAACAACTGAGCGTCTTCTCGAACCACAAAGTGGGTATAAATAGTCGCTTGAACCCCTCTTCAGGCAATTCATAAAAGCTTGTTAGCGGTAATTGCACTTCATAGCCTACACCGTTAACGTCAATTAATACGTCAGGGGCTTGTTTGTCGGCAACGATGCCAGTGAGTCTTCCAATCATAGTTAACTTTTATATTTACCTTCAATTACTGTAAATATACCCAGTTATCCATACAGTTGAAAGCCCTAGCTTAAAATTTATCGCCTTAGGCGACCTCTGACGGTTTTTTCGCTACACCAGCCATGTTTATCAAACTTTGATTTGTGTTGCCATGGCATATTGCTACGGCTAATGCATCGGCTGCATCGGCCTGAGGTTTTCCCGTTAGTTTTAAAATCTGTTGAACCATATGCTGAACTTGGCTTTTATCTGCAGCTCCACTGCCAACTACGGCTTGTTTTATTTGTCTTGCGGAGTATTCAAATACAGGCAATTTTGCCTGTGACGCCGCAACTATCGCGCTGCCACGTGCTTGACCCAGCTTGAGTGCTGAATCTGGGTTATGAGCCATAAACACTTGTTCAATGGCAAAGTTATCAGGCTTATATTGTAAGATGATTTCGCTGATCCCAGAAAATATTGTGTCGAGCTTATCCGCTAAACAAGTATCGGGGGTCCGAATACAACCACTTCCTACGTAACTGAATTTAGAACCTACATGGTCGACTAGGCCGTAGCCCGTGATCCGAGAACCGGGATCAATCCCTAAAATTAGTGCCATAACGTTCGCGCCATAAAAATTCAACTTCTACTGATCTAATGCTTAGCCTTACCACTTATTTGAAGTAAAGACGGCTTTGATTCATTAACTACTTAAACACAAAAAAGCCCGAATACCTAAGGTTTCGGGCCTTCTTTATATGGCTAATAAAACAAGTTTAGTTTTGTTTTACTATTTCTATTCCAAGATCTTTTAGCGCATCAGGGTTGGCAAAGCCTGGTGCTGCAGTCAACGGACATGCCGCCGTTGTTGTTTTCGGGAAAGCCATAACATCACGAATTGAGTCAGCCCCAACCATCAACATTAACATACGGTCAAGACCGAATGCTAAACCAGCATGTGGTGGCGCGCCAAATTGTAATGCATCTAACAAGAAACCAAATTTCTCCTGCGCTTCCTCTTCACCAATACCAAGAATTCTAAAGACCTCAGATTGCATATCTTGTTTGTGGATACGAACCGAACCACCACCTAATTCACATCCATTAAGAACCATGTCATATGCGTCTGACAATGCGCCAGCTGGGTCGGCAGCAAGTTCAGCTGGTGTCATGTTGCTTGGTGCAGTGAATGGATGGTGAAGCGGAGTTAATGCACCGCCTTCAAGTTCTTCAAACATTGGGAAGTCAACAACCCATAAAGGCGCCCACTTGTCTTCAACGAGCTCTAAGTCAGTACCAACTTTCAATCTAAGTGCACCAAGTGCATCGGTTACCACTTTGTAGCTATCAGAACCAAATAATAAAATATCACCCGTTTGAGCGCCGGTTCGAGCCAAAATAGCATTAACCACTTCTTCATTTAAAAACTTAAGAATTGGTGATTGTAAGCCTGCTAAGCCAGCTTCTAAGTCATTCACTTTAATCCAAGCCAGACCTTTTGCTCCGTATTTACCAACAAATTCGGTATAGCCGTCAATGTTTTTACGTGTCATTGAAGCACCGTCTAGCACTTTAATTACCGCAACACGCCCCTTAGGATCGTTGGCTGGGCCGGCAAAAACTTTAAAGTCGACATCTTTCATGATATCGGCTACGTCAACCATTTCTAATGGGTTACGAAGGTCAGGTTTATCTGAACCAAAACGTGTCATCGCTTCCAAGTAGGTCATGGTTGGAAAGTCACCTAACTCAACGTTAAGCAACTCGCTAAATACTGAACGTACCATGCCTTCAGCCATTGCCATTACGTCTTCGCCAGACATAAAGGTGGTTTCAATATCGATTTGAGTAAATTCTGGTTGACGGTCGGCACGTAAATCTTCATCACGGAAACATTTAACGATTTGATAATAACGGTCAAAACCAGCAACCATTAACAACTGTTTAAATAACTGCGGGGATTGCGGCAACGCAAAAAATTGACCTTTATGAGTTCGGCTTGGCACCAAATAATCACGAGCGCCCTCTGGCGTTGCTTTAGTAAGTATTGGGGTTTCCATATCCAAGAAACCGGCGTCGTCTAAATATCTGCGAACAGCACTGGTAACTTTTGAGCGGAACTGAAGACGTTGATTCATCACTGGGCGACGTAAATCTAAGTAGCGATATTTTAAACGTTGTTCTTCAGAGTTATCTTGATTGAAATCTAAAGGCACTGGTGCAGAAGCATTAAGAATTTCTAAATCTTTAACGTACAATTCAACTTCACCAGTCGCCATATCTTTATTAGCTTGGCTTTCTGGACGTGCACGTACAACACCAGACAATTTGATGCAAAACTCGTTACGTAGTTTATTTGCACTTTCAAAAATAGCAGTTTCATCAGGGTCGATAACTGCTTGCACAATACCTTCACGGTCACGTAAGTCGATGAAGATCAAACCACCAAGGTCACGGCGCTTATTCACCCAACCACAAAGAGTAACATTTTGGTCAACTAAACTTTTATTTAACTCGCCACAATAATGAGAACGCATTGCAAATCCTATTTCTAAAATAATAACCGCGCTAAGCAGTTTAACTTAGCGGAAATGGCGGACATTATAAGGATTTGAACGCTAAAGTCACCGCTTTAACAAAATAAGATGTGAGTTTTAGCGTGTGGCAAAATGATAGCTGTTTTTACCAGTATCTTTAACGACATACATAGCGTCATCGGCACCTTTAAGCAATTCATCAACGGTTTCGCCATGCTCAGGAAAACAAGCGACACCGATAGAAGCACCAACATTAATAATTGAAGCGGACAAATCAAATGGACGGACAAAGTCCGTAATAATTTTTCTGCTACTTTACTTGCCTGTGCCGTATCATCTAAGTCGGTCACTAAAATAACAAATTCGTCACCACCAATACGCGCCACTGTATCCGACGCCCTGCCAACAACCCGCAATCTATCAGATACCATTATTAATAACTCGTCACCAACATCGTGGCCAAAAGTGTCATTAACTTGTTTAAAACCGTCGAGGTCAACAAACATCACAGCCAGCACTTTGTTGTTTCTCCGATGGCTGACAATGGCCTGATTTAGTCTGTCATTAAATAACGCCCGATTGGGCAGTCCGGTCATTAGGTCGTGTGAAGCCAAATGCTTTAATTTTGTTTCTGCGGTAATTCTAAGTTTGATTTCATTTTGTAATCGTCGATTCCAAAACAATACACTGGCAATTACGACCGTCGCGATGAAGATAAACGCAATAACATTGCGGAGGTATATTTTTGAATTTATTCCCTGTACAACATCAATTTTTGACCAACGAGTAATTATTTTCTCCCGGTCTTTGTCGGTAATTGAACTGACAATTTTTTCCATCATTCGCAATTGTTGTTTTAGATCCTGGCGGACGCCAATATTTGAAATATCGTATGGAAGATCTTCGATGACATGGATCTTAAATTGATAAAGATTGTTTTCCTGCAGGTAGCCGGCAGACACCAACATGTTGTCTAATACGCCGTCAATAACCCCCGCTTTTAATAAGGTGAGCGCTTCGTCAAAGCTTTCGACGACTTGGATGATTACTTGCGGATATCGCTCGCTTAATTCTTTTATCATCTGATATCCCTCGATTAACGCAATGCGCTTACCATAGAACTTCTCAATCGAGTCGACGTTTTCCTGGGACTTATGGGTAGTAATTGACCAAGGTGTTTGCCAATAACTAGAGGTAAAATCCGCAAACTTACTGCGACTTTCACTTGCCGTTATATTGGCCACCATATCGATTTTACCAGAACGGAATGACGTCATTAAGTCACCCCATCTGTCAAACACAACAAATTTATAGTGCTGCCCAGTTAGCTCTGTCGCAATTTTAAATATATCAATGCTTATCCCCTGCGGATTTCCCTCGTCATCAATAAATTCGTAAGGGAACCAATCCTTTACCATGCCGACCGTAAGTTCAGGCACCATTTTAACCTAATGTTTTTCATCATCGGTTATAGAAACGCGATGTTTTCTACTTTGAAAATACTGATCGCTTTCTTCCCTTATCCAGCGACTTTCAATCTCTATTTTTTCTTCAAGTGTTATTAAGTCAAATCCCGCTTGGATTTTTTGGATTAGTGCTCGATTTTCGTCGTTAACTATAGAGTAAATTTTTGCTTCGTATGTAACGTCTTTTATAACTGAAAACTTATTCTCAACATTATTCTGAACTAACCGCACGTGAGCAACTTGGTTGGCTGAAATAAATCCCAAAATTTCATTATTCATCGCCATGGTTATCCCGGCGTCTAACGACTCAAGCCACACAACATCAACTTTAGGAAATCGCTTTTGGAATTCAGTTTTATAAGGAGCACTTTTAAACAAACCTATTTTTTTCCATCCAACTGCGACAACCCTTTTTAGGGTCATACAGCCCACTGACAAATAGATTCGAGAATACAGAATAAAGGTGTAATGCTCGTGGTAATCCGGTATTTACTATCTGGCTCTCAGGGTAGGCAATATGGACATTTGACTTACCTTCTTGCAAAGCTTGTAACGACAAATCCATTGAATTAGGCATAAACTCAACTTCAGTCTTGGTTTTTTCTGCCCATTTACGCCACAGGTCGACAAACAATCCGGTTGCCTCACCATTAGGCGTAATACTCATATATGGTTCATTGCCCGTTGTAAAACCAAGTCGAAGAGCCGCGTTAACATTCGAGGTACCAAACCATTTCTGATCAAGTGAACCGCGCTCTTTTGCTGTTATTTGGGCGATACCTGCGTCGACAAACGGCAACAGATATTCGTTTAACTTAGTGACGGCATAAGATGCGTCGACTGCACCTACACTGATCCTCTTATATGCAGGGTAAAGCTGATTTAGGGAGGCATAACCAGCGTCACTAAACGTGTAATAATCAAAAGTCACAAACGTTTTGACTTCCTCCCTTTGAATACCACTCAACATGGCTTCACGGGAGTCATAGAAACGAAAATTTAGGTCGGGATTTTTGTCGATTAAAATGGATTCAAATACTGAGTCTTTTAAAATACCAATGCGGTACGGGACCACATCATTAATACTAGAAAGACCAATTAGATCTCGGTGGATATAAATACTAAGCGCCGAAGTGTAAATATTACCGCTAAAAGTAAACGTTGCTTCACGTTCGGCATTTTGTCCCAGCGCACCGTGGACGTCTGCTTTCCCATTTTTTACATTTTTTAATGTATTCGGCCAACTGGAGGTGACAAATTCGACTTCTATTCCGGTTTTTCCTGCCATAAACGCCAAAAATCGATAACGTAGCCAACTGGCTGATTTTTTCATCAGAGAATTGGTACGGGACAATATTGTTGGCTACGGCAACCTTAATTTTTTCAGGTTTAACAATTAGCGGGGTCGCTAATACCAAAGATGTCCACATCATCAATAATAGAAAGGAAAAAAGAAAGCGAATTCGAGTCATGCGAACCTAATTAAATTATTATTAAGCTCAGTGTAGAACGTTTCTTTACAATTCGGCAATCACATTTTCTTTAGGCTATGTGATTTTTAAGTTAAAATGCGGCTATTTCCACGGTATAAAAGATTTTTCAATGCGCGACAACCTATACGCAGACAGTTTAAACAAGGTTAAAGATTTCACATTTGACGAGTCCGTCGTTGAAGTTTTCCCTGACATGATACAACGCAGTGTCACAAGGCTATTCCACTATGGTGAGCGCTATTGGTAAGCTTGCCCAACAATTCCAACAACCCAATAGTGCAGTCTATGACCTTGGCTGTTCATTGGGTGCAGCAACCTTATCGATGCGTAAGTATATCGACAAACCCAATTGCAAAATCATCGCATTAGATAACTCTGTGCCTATGGTCGAACGTTGCCGAAATAATATAAAAGCGTATAAATCAGATGTAGAAGTCATTGTTGATCTAGCCGATATACTTGAAGTAGAGCTACAACCCTGCTCATTTGTTGTGATGAATTTTACACTGCAGTTTATCGAGCCGGAATTACGTTCAGTAGTATTATCAAAAATACATAATGCCTTATTACCCGGTGGCGCGTTTGTAATGTCTGAAAAATTAAAATGGGATGACAGCAAAATACACGACGCTATCAATAACTTGCATCTCGACTTTAAACGAGCGAACGGCTATAGCGAACTTGAAATCAGCCAAAAACGCTCAGCAATAGAAAACGTGATGAAAATTGATACCGAACAGACCCACATCACTAGGTTGCAACAAGCTGGATTTACTAGCCAATCAATCTGGTACCAATGTTTTAATTTTGCTTCTTTTATTGCCATTAAAGCCTAACCGGAACGCTACCATGACCCAACTATTTAATTCGTTTTACCAACAAATTGCGGGCAACCGATTAGCACCTTGGTTAGAGATATTGCCGGCGCAAATAAATCACTGGTACAAAAATGCCCTTCATGGTGAATTTAAAGATTGGGTTAAGAACATTGATTTGTTGCCCCCTGTTGAGCCAAGTCAGGTCGACCTAGTCAATTCTGTTTCAGTTGGATCGGCTGCAACAATGAATGATGGTTTAAAGAAAAAACAACTCATCACTTAATGCAATTGAAGCCATGGCGCAAAGGGCCATATCAATTACACGGCATAAATGTCGATACGGAATGGCGCAGTGATTTTAAATGGCATCGACTAGCCCCTTTTATAAGTGATCTAACAGACCGATACGTATTAGATGTTGGTTGCGGAAGTGGCTACCATTTGTGGCGTATGCGCGGTGCTGGTGCTAAATTTGTGGTGGGCATAGATCCGACTCAACTATTTCTAGCTCAGTTTTGGGCTGTACAACACTTCATTCAAGATAAAGACGTAAACCTTCTACCGCTTGGCATAGATGATCTTCCAGCAATAAAAGGTTTTGATACCGTATTCTCAATGGGCGTATTGTATCACCGCAAATCACCTATGGACTTTTTGCAACAGCTTAAAAATCAATTAGTCAAAGGTGGTGAACTTGTTTTAGAAACACTTATCGTCGATGGTGACGAAACAACTGTTTTAGTTCCAGAAGACCGATATGCAAAAATGCGTAATGTTTGGTTTATCCCAAGCGCCAGTGCATTAGAATTGTGGCTAAAGAAAGTTGGGTTTAGTAATATTCGTTTGGTTAATATTGACCAAACAACTTTAGATGAACAAAGAAAAACAGATTGGATCGACACTGAGTCTCTCGAAGATTTCCTCGATCCGAGTGACCCTACAAAAACAATTGAAGGCTATCCAGCCCCTAAACGGGCAATTTTTATCGCCAATGCGTAAAAATTGAGGGCTATTTGGCCATTTTATCTTATAACTTGCGCGGTTTTGGTATAAAATCCCGCGCAATAGTCTATATACAATTTAGTGTACAAAACATCACCAAATTGCTTCACTCCATTTTGAGGAAACAACATTGAGCGACAATCAATCTCTTAGCTACAAAGACGCAGGTGTAGATATCGATGCAGGTAACCTGTTAGTTGAACGTATTAAAGGTGCGGTAAAACGTACGACTCGTCCAGAAGTTATGGGTGGTTTGGGTGGATTTGGTGGTTTATGTCAAATTCCTAAAGGTTACGATGAGCCCCTTCTTGTAGCGGGTAATGACGGCGTTGGCACAAAATTACGTTTAGCGATTGATCTTAAAAACACGACACCGTTGGTATCGACTTAGTTGCGATGTGTGTGAATGACTTGATCGTACAAGGCGCAGAGCCTCTGTTTTTCCTTGATTACTACGCCACGGGTAAACTTAATGTAGATGTGGCTGCCGATGTTGTAAGTGGTATTGCAGACGGTTGTGTCATGTCAAACTGTGCATTGATTGGCGGCGAAACAGCTGAAATCGCCAGGTATGTACGAAGGTGATGATTATGATCTCGCGGGCTTCTGTGTTGGTGTGGTAGAAAAGGCTAAAGTCATTGACGGCACCAAAGTTAAGCCTAGTGATCAACTTATTGCCTTAGGTTCTTCTGGTCCTCATTCAAATGGTTATTCTTTAATTCGTAAAGTCATTGAAGTTTCAAAAGCAGACTTAAGCGCTGAATATGAAGGAAAACCTTTAGCTGACCATTTGATGGCCCCAACTAAAATATACGTTAAACCTGTATTGAAATTATTAGAAACCGTTGATGTTCATGCGCTTTCGCACATCACAGGTGGTGGATTCTGGGAAAATATTCCTCGCGTACTTCCGACGCAAACTAAAGCTGTAATTGATGGTGATTCGTGGCAGTGGCCAGCCGTGTTTAACTGGTTGCAAGATAATGGCAACATCGAAACACATGAAATGTATCGTACCTTTAACTGTGGTGTTGGCATGATCATCGCAGTTGACGAAGCCGACCTAGCGAACAGTATTGACATATTAACTGCTGCTGGCGAAAAAGCATGGCACATCGGATCAATTGCTTCTGCAAACGATAATGAAGAGCAAGTTGAGATTTCAGGTATTTAAATGTCATCAACTCAATCTACTACCGGTGCTGATGCGTCAGCACCGTCAATTGTTGTATTAATATCTGGCAGTGGCAGTAATCTTCAAGCCATAATCGACGCTTGTTTGCAAAACAAAATCGACGGCCACATAAATGCCGTGATTAGTAATAAAGCAGATGCTTACGGACTCGTCCGTGCAGCGCAAACTAACATTAATACGCATGTTGTAAGTCATAAAGATTTCGAATCTCGGGAACTATATGATCAAGCGTTAGTCGAAGTCATTGACCAATACCAACCACAAGTTGTTGTACTGGCCGGTTTTATGCGGATATTAACGGCAAACTTTGTAGAGCACTATAAAGGGAAACTGATCAATATCCACCCATCTTTATTACCTAAATATCAAGGCTTAAATACGCACCAAAGAGCTATTGACGCAGGTGATGAAGAACATGGTTGTAGTGTGCATTTTGTTACGGAAGAGCTCGACGGTGGGCCAGTTATCTTGCAAGCTAAGGTTCCTGTGTTTAGTGACGACGATGCCGACGACTTGGCACAACGAGTCCATGTTCAAGAACATTTAATCTATCCTATGGTGGTTAAATGGATGTGTGAAGACCGATTGAAAATGGCAACTGATGGTGCCTATTTAGATAATGAACGGCTCCCAATTCAAGGATATGCTTTTGATGATTAAGCGAGTTTACAACTTGGCGATAACAAGTTTGTTATTAGGATTATTTACCACGGCAATTGCAGCCGCCGAATTACCTGATGACAATACGATTAAGCCCTTTACGGCTATTTACGATATGTATCGTCAAGGTGATAAACTTGGTCAAGGGAGTCGCATTATGACGTCCCTTGGCGACAATAACTTTTCGATAGAGCTGACAAGCAACATTGAATGGTTAATATTTTCAGACCGTCGTTCAGAGTTAAGTATCTTCAATTATGTAGACGGTAAAGTTTCACCGCTGTCTTATTCTTACGAACGCAGTGGCACAGGTTCAGACAAAGAGCTGACAATCGAATTTCGTCAAAATAAAGATCTCATCGTTAAACCTGAAGCAAAAGAATCTCCAGATAAATGGGAAGATGGTTGGTTAGACGAAATGTCACTGCATGTACAAATTCAAGCAGACCTGATTGCAGGTAAAACGGCTTTTGAATATAGCTTAATTTCAAATCGCGGAACGCTAAGAACCTATAAATTAGAAGTCATCGGACACGAAATTATTAGCACTGGCTTAGGTCGATTTAACGCAGTTAAAGTCGCTAGAGTTTACGACAAGCAAAAGTTTTATGCCCAGCATGCCTATGGTTTGTTCCAGAGCTAAACTATACCCTTGCCCGTATGTGGAGAATGAAAAAAGGTGTAGAGCAATATGACTTAGTGATAAGTCAATATACTCAACACTAAGTCTACATCGCACCACCAAAGCTAATGTATTTGAACACCTAGTTTAAATAATACGTATTCTTCTGGGGCCAACTTTGTCCAACATTCATTGTCGGTTAGTGGCCTCGTTGCGATTACAGTTACAATATCATTTTCAGTTGTGACTTCGTTAAAGTTGACATTAAACTCTGTGTCGATCAGATTCGCCTCACCAAATGGCGCACGACGGGTAATCCAACTCAAATTATTGCTACAATACGCCAATAAATGCTCGCCATCAGAAATCAATGCGTTGAAAACACCGTACTGATTCAACTGCTTACATAACCCAGCGATATATTTAAATACACTTTGCCAATTTCTCGGTTTTGTTTTGTATCGAGCCTTTAACTGATCCATTATCCAGCAAAATGCAAACTCACTGTCAGTATCCCCCACAGGATGAAACTGGGACAAGCTGAGTTTTTATACCCCGACAACTGGCCATTGTGCGCAAAAGTAATATGCCTCCCCAAAATTCGCGAATAAAAGGATGGGTATTTTCTAACTTTATCCCGCCTCTATTTGCTTGTCTTATATGGGAAATAACCGAACAACTTTTTATTGGGTAATCCATAACCAAGTTAGCAATTTTTGATTCAGCGCTGGGCCTTGGGTCTTTAAATGTTCGACACCCTTTTCCTTCGTAGAAAGTAATCCCCCAGCCGTCGGTATGAGGTCCTGTCTTACCGCCTCTTTGCACGAGTCCTGTAAAACTAAATACAATGTCAGTTGGCACGTTTGCCGACATCCCTAATAATTCGCACATAATATTTTAATCTCTACCTAAGTGATTGCAGATGATATCGTTCTTCGTTATAACTCTCATCCTAAAAGTAATTCCGTCAGATTAAAAGCGAGAATCATGACAGACACTAAATCAATTCGTACAACGCTCAGAGCAAGATTTAGGGCACTAAGGCAATCGTTATCGCCTAACGCCCAGCAATTGGCCAGTGAAGCCTTAGCTTTGGCCTGTAACAGCTTGTCCAAAAACACCCAAGTTGTTGCACTTTACTTACCAAACGATGGCGAAATTGATCCAACCTTAGCGATTAAACATTTATGGCAACACAATAAACATGTGTTATTACCGGTCATAGACCCAAACAATAAAGGTCATCTCATTTTCCAGCGTTATGAACAAGATACAAAATTACCCCTAAATCAATACGGCATTCCTGAACCTAAATATGACCCAGCTGAAATTGTCGATATCACGACGATTGATATCATCTTTATGCCACTCGTTGGATTTGACTCACAGGGCAATAGACTCGGCATGGGTGGCGGTTATTATGACCGAACATTAAGCGCCGTCGCACCACACAAGCCAGTTCTTATAGGCCTCGCGCATGATTGCCAGCAAGTTGATAGGCTTCCTGTTGAAGTCTGGGACATACCTTTGCATATCATTTTAACGCCAAGCCAAAAATTAATCACAAAACACGGTGAAAAGTTATTCGAGCTGCCGTTATAATACGCTTTACTTAGTACATAATAAGCCCACAATGAAAGCTCATTAACAGCCTACAATCTGGAACACAAATGACACAAGATGAATTAAAAAAGCCGCGGCTTATGCTGCCCTCGATTTTATTGAACCTGATACGATTGTCGGCGTTGGCACAGGCTCCACTGTAAATCACTTTATCGACGCCTTAGCCACTATTAAGAACAAAATTACTGGTGCCATTTCAAGTTCAGATGCATCCACTAAAAAGTTAAAGGATTACGGAATCGAAGTTTTCGACTTAAATGAAGTTTCCTATATAGATGTGTACGTCGACGGTGCGGATGAGATCAATTCTGATAAGGCTATGATAAAAGGGGCGGCGCTGCCTTAACTCGTGAAAAAATTGTCGCAGCCGTTGCTCGAAAATTTGTTTGTATCGTAGACAACACAAAACAGGTTCGATTTCTTGGCGAGTTTCCTCTACCAGTTGAAGTCATTCCAATGGCTCGCAGCTACGTTGCCCGTGAGATTGTCAAACTTGGTGGTGACCCGGTTTATCGTGACGGTGTTGTTACCGACAACGGCAATGTCATCTTAGATGTCTTCAACATGAAAATAGCGCAACCAAGAAAACTTGAAGAACAATTGAATAATATCGTCGGTGTTGTGACCAATGGATTGTTTGCCCATCGCTGCGCTGATGTCGTGATCGTTGGTAATCCCGATGGCGTCGAAATTCTATCCTAATATTTGCTATCGCTAATTCGTCTTTAACTAAAGTTGTTTAAAGGTGTAAATTATTTTGAAATACGCATTAGAATTTCTAATTTATACCAATAAATTACTTTATTAAAGACGCAAAATAGAGTATTAATTCTAAATTAAGTCAATTTCTTCACCGTGGGGACAAATAAAAGAATGAGCAACGTATCACTAGCCAAAGATAAAATTAAGATATTACTACTTGAAGGTTTACACCAAAGTTCAGTAGATACACTTAAAGCACAGGGCTACAACAATATTGAATCCCTTAAAACGTCTCTTCCAGAGGATGAGTTGATCGAGAAGATCAAAGACGTTCATTTCATTGGTATTCGTTCTCGCACACAATTGACTAAAAATGTATTTGCTCACGCTAAGAAACTAGTCTCTGTTGGATGTTTTTGTATTGGTACAAATCAGGTTGACTTAAAAGCGGCTAAAGAAAAAGGCATCGTGGTTTTTAACGCGCCCTTCTCTAATACCCGTTCGGTTGCCGAGTTAGTTTTAGGTGAAATTCTTTTACTTATCCGTGGCGTTCCAGAAAAAAGTGCTAAAGCGCACCGTGGAGAATGGAATAAGTCTGCTGTTGGCTCATTTGAAGCTCGTGGTAAAACACTTGGTATCGTTGGTTACGGTCACATTGGTACTCAGCTCGGTATTATGGCTGAAAATATTGGTATGAAAGTCCAATATTTTGATATTGAAACTAAGTTAAGTCTTGGTAACTCTTCGCAAGTCGCATCAATGCAAGAATTGCTAAATACGTCTGATGTCATTTCACTTCATGTTCCTGAAACTGTGCAAACCCAAAACATGTTTGGTGCCGCAGAATTCGAACAAATGAAACAAGGCGCTATTTTCATTAACGCATCTCGTGGAACAGTTGTTGATATTGACGCATTGGCTGAAGCTATCAAAGGCAAAAAATTATCTGGTGCAGCAATAGACGTATTCCCTGTTGAACCAAAATCAAATGATGAAGAGTTTGTCTCACCACTTCGTGGATTAGACAATGTTATCTTAACGCCACATGTTGGGGATCAACTCAAGAAGCCTAGGAAAACATTGGCATAGAAGTCGCTGGAAAAATGGCAAAATATTCAGACAATGGTTCAACCCTTAGCGCGGTAAACTTCCTGAAGTATCCTTACCTGAACATACTGGTCGAAGCCGCCTGTTACATCTTCACAAAAACCAATAAGGTGTTTTAACAAAGATAAATGAAGCATTTGCTAAACACAATATCAATATCGCGGCTCAGTATTTACAAACTGACGACACTCTAGGTTATGTTGTTATCGACATTGACGCCGATGATCGTAAAGTGGCTCTTAAAGAACTAAAAGCCATCGAAGGTACAGTTAAAGCTCGTATACTTCACTAAGCATTCGCTCTCGCCATACAAAAATGACGATAAAATTAAGCCGAGTTTTTTAACTCGGCTTTTTATTTGTAAAAATTTTCAAGTGGTGCTTTACACCAGTAGTATTTACTGTATATTTAAACAGTCTTTTGTTTAAATAATCTACATCAGGAGTTTACTATGGCTGTTGCAACCCAATATGTTGTGATCCGTACGACTAGACAAAATGAGGAGCAAGAAGTAATGACATTTACCGACAAGCGTGCCGCTGACGATTACGACAAAATGTTAGATATGGCAGACGGCATGTTTGAACTTCTGCATAATTCAGACGTAACCTTGTCTGAAGAACAATGTGAAGAACTCAGTATTTTTCTTGCCAAAGAGCGCGAAGAGGTTCTTATAGCCCTTCAAGCGAAGAAAAACCAGTGCCAAAAAAAGTGAAAAATCAGTAAAGGCGAAAGCCACTGATAAAAATCAGGCAGATTTACTAGACGAAGAGCAGATCAGTAATCAGAGTTTGTCAGACACTTTAATCGTTAAAAAAGACAGTAAAAATAAACAAAGCAAGTCGGTTGCTGAAACAGACAGCGACGACAAACTTGTCGATTTTGTTATAGAAAAAGACGAAGCTGCTTGATATTTAATTGATTTAACTCCATAAAGAGCCAATTAATTTAGTTTAACGCGTCTCTTGTGGAGTTTAACCTTGAATAAAAGTCTTTTAACAAACCTAATTGCATTTGTCGCCTGTTTACTTGGATGGCAATTTTCTATTGAATGGCTATTTATTACCGCGCTTTTCGCTTTGTCTGGTGCAGTTACTAACTGGCTAGCTGTACATATGTTATTTGAAAAAATACCGGGGCTATATGGCTCTGGTGTTGTGCAAGTTAAGTTTAAACAGTTTAAAAACGGTATCCAAACATTAATAATGGAGCAGTTTTTTACAGAAGAAAACTTATCTAAGTTTATGTCTGAGCAAAATACCTCTCCACAACCAGCTGGTTTTGATCTAAAGCCGATCATCGAAGATGTTGACCTATCCCCCGCTTTTGACTCTCTCATTGTTACAATTCAAAACAGTTCATTTGGTAGCATGTTAGGTATGCTTGGTGGTGTAGAAGCGCTAGCACCAATGCGTGAACCATTTGTCGAAAACTTAAAAACATCAATAGTAGAAATTAGTCAAACAGATGATTTTCAACAAAAGCTGTTAACTAACCTATCTGATCCGCAGCACATGTCAGATATAAAACAAAAGGTAGATGCCGTTGTCAGCCAACGTCTTGATGAATTAACGCCGCAAATGGTGAAAACAATCATCCAAGATATGATCCGTACACATTTAGGTTGGTTGGTCGTGTGGGGTGGTGTTTTTGGCGGCTTAATAGGCTTTGGTGCGCACTTAGCCGGTATTTAAATACCGGCTAAAACCAGCAACCTCATATTAGTAGCCTAAAAGCTAATATAGTCTCGTTGCTGGCGTTTACCTATCGTTCTTCATTATGGTTTGGACTAACGACGTAAATCTAGTCGATTTGACTCTTGCAACCATCGCATATATTCAATAAATGGCATTGGTTTTGAGTAAAAATACCCTTGGCCAATGAGTCCTTCATAGTCTTTAAGCATATTTGCGACGACTTCTGTCTCAATACCTTCTGCAACAGCTTTGACTTTCAGTCGGCTTGCTAACGTAATTGTCATGTCAGTAATTGTTTGGTTCCGCTCCGACACATCAATATTCATAAAACATTTATCAATTTTTAATTCATGGAATGGTAACTGCGACAAATAGTCTAGGCTCGAATAACCTGTACCGAAGTCATCGATAGCAATTTTAAATCCTTGTTCGTATAAATCGGTCAGAATACGTTTGGCTAATTTAGGATCTTCTGCTGTCGCTGATTCGGTTAATTCAAAAATGATTGATGCCGGTGGGATACTAAAACGACTGACTGTTGTTAAAATATGCGCGACGAGACTATTATCATTTAAATCTTTACCCGAAATATTAATCGATACTGTGTGTTCAAATCCTAATTTCAGCAGTTTACTATGCTGCGATAACCCACGCTCAATAACCCATTCAGTCACTTGATGAATAACACCGGTTTCTTCTGCAATATCGATAATATAATCTGGTGGGATAAAGCCCATTTCAGGGTGCATCCAACGTAATAACAATTCACTACCGACAACGTCTCCAGTGGCAATATGGATCTGTGGTTGGTGGTATAATTCTAAATCGTCATCTTCTATCGCTTTCTGTAATTCCGCAGCTAACGCGAATCTTTTGTGCATATCATCAGACCGAGATTGATCAAACTTAACCCAACTCAAGTCATTGTTTTTTGTCGCACGAATCGCCTGATAGGCGGAAATTAGTAATTTATCTCTTTCTTTAATATCGGTAGGGTAATTCACCATACCGGCAACGCAGCTGACTGATAGTGAAACGCCATTTATTTCAATTAAAGAAGAAACCCCTTCTTGTATCGTCAAAAAGTTGTAGTTAAGTGCCTCATCATCTAACTCTCCCATAAAGAGAATTGCAAAGTTAGAATCTGAAATTCGAGCGATATTGTATTGCTCTGCTTGGCTATCGACTTCATCAAAAAAATGTGTGGTGCTAAAACCTTTTGCGTAATCGGCAACATTTTTAAATAAAGTTTTAAAAAACGTATTTGCACTTTCTATCCCTAAAGCAGGAATGATTTCTTTTGCTTGAGGTACTTCAAACACAGCAAGACTGAATGGAATGCGGGCATCAACTAGCTTTTTCAAGGCTTTCTCCAATGCCAACGAATTAGGCAATCCGGTCACACCGTCGTGATGCATTCGGTACTCCTTATCAATTTCATTAGCACGGAATCTGTCCATCAATGCCACAGACATAATGCATATTTCAGCTAATACCCCTAAAACAGCGCCATTTCGCGTGACAAAGTTGTACGGCACACCACCATTAAAGGCTGCAACGCCAACCCCTACTCCCACAAATAAAGGAAGCCAACTCGCAATATAATATTTAACCCACAACATTTTACTTTTGACGCAATTCATTATCAAAATGACGGCATAGCAATAAACACTCGCCACTGCAGCAAAATAATAAGGTGTTAATGTGGCTTCAGTAAAAACAAAACCACTTGCGGCAAAAACAAACATCAGTGACGACAATTTTCGGCCTAAATTAATAAACCAAGGTTCAATCTTATCCATTCTCAAAAGGAAATCGCAAATCGGATAGCAAACGCTAACCCACAAAAATGCGAAATCATGAGATGCTGATTAAACCACTGGGCAATACTGATAGGCAGTATGTAAAAAATAAAGCCGTTTATTAGGGATAATGTAAAACACGCAAAAAATACATAACCGATGTAGTTCATGTAAGACGTATCGCCTATACCTCTGAACATAAAGAAGTTATAGATGATCATGATCAAGGATACGCCAAGAAACGATCCCAAAAGTAAAAATTGCGCGGTACTTCTAAAAATTGAATCTTTAATTGGCTCGATGATTATTGGACTTGCACTGGCACCATTGGTTTGAACATGGATGTATATTGATTTAGTACCATCGAATAGTTTAAAGATGTTAATTTGAGGGACGACATAATCAAGAGTTAAGTCGTTAGTGGACTTATCTCCAAGATGGCGTTCATCAATTACATTACCATTTTCAATTAGATAAAATGAAATCGTATCTAATGTAGGGTTATCGACGGTAACGGCAAAGGCTTGGTCAATTGGTGCGGCAAAGTCGTTGAGGCTCAATCGGTACCATACGGAAAAATCGAGCGACTGTGGTTTATGCATATGAACTTTACTATCAGCAAACATCCCTACAGGGAGTCTCTGAATTTGTTCAATGTTTAAAGGACTTGTGGAGTCATCAACGTATAATATATCAATGCTATTACGAAGATCCGTGCCGTCGATTGCGACTATGTCGTTGGCAAAGCTTGAACTTAATGTTAATAAAAATATTAAGGCTGCGAGTAAATATCCACCTTTGTATCTTTCCAATCGTTTTATGACCAAAGTCAACTCCGTTTGCCTCTCGCAAGCATCAATTTCAACACGTTTAATAGTTACAGTTTAGAACAGTTAAAAATAATTGAAATGATTTTTTCTAAAAATCAAAGCTTTGATTTCACTTCGATTTTTAGAAATGCACTTGGCGTTTATCCTAAAGACTTTTCGTCTCGGTCAATACGACTCGCAATTGCTCCGTCCATGGTCTTTGTATTTTGCATCTATTCGAGAACGATACGGGTTAGCCGCAGGTCCTGATAAGGTTTCAAAGCTAAGTGCGCCAATCTTCATATGCGGCTTTAATGCCAATGGCAATTTACCTGAATTGTAGAATTCTAGTACGATATTACCTGACCAGTACTGGATCTATGCGGTGAGCCGTTACGTGCACCATTAATCCTAAACGGGCTAATGAAGAACGGCCATCTAACCAACCAACAAGGTTGTCTGGTATCGTGATAGATTCATGTGTCATCGCTAATGCAAGTTGTCCAGGGTGAAGAAAAAACGCTTTTTCCTCACTGATAATAATTTCGTCACTCATTATCGATTCAAGCGCTTTTTCAGTCTCAGCTTTCGGACCACTTAAATCAATGTAAGGCGCGGCATGATCTTGGAATACACGAAAGCGATTTCCTAACGTTAAATCGACAGTAACCCCGGTGATATAATCGTCCGAAGGTCTAGGCGAAATGGCAATAAGCCCCTCGTTTAAATGATTGATTATGTCGGTATCGCAAAGACGCATGAGTTTTTCCTATTGGGTATTGGCTGTTACGCCAGCGTAATAATTTGTTGAGTCTGTTTAGACAGTTGCATCATAAGTGAAAATGCCAATTGCTGGTACTCTTTATCTTCATTTTCTGACATTACAAACGGTACACCTGAATCGCCAGAACTGCGTACTAATGGATTTAACGGCAATTCAGCTAACAAAGGAACGTTATGATTAGACGCACACTTTTCGCCACCACCTGTACCAAAAAGATGATGGATATGGCCACAATTATCACAAACAAATTGACTCATATTTTCGACAACGCCAAGCACCGGAGTAGCAACTTTTTGAAACATCTCAATGCCTTTTTCAGCGTCAGCCAACGCCACATTTTGTGGTGTTGTGACGATTAATGCTCCGTCACACTTAACGTTTTCTGACATCGTCAGTTGTATATCACCAGTTCCCGGCGGCATATCAACTAATAAGATATCTAACTCAGGCCAATTAGTCTCGTTGACGACCTGCATCAAAGCGCGTGATGCCATCGGTCCTCGCCAGATTGCCGCTTTGTCTTTTGGAATAAGAAAACCTATAGAATTGAGCGCGACGTCAAACTTAACATGTGGTTCCATCGTTTTTTCATCTTTCGTGGTAACCGATTCCCCTTCCAAACCAAACATCATTGGCATCGATGGCCCATAAATATCCGCGTCAAGCACACCGACTTTGTGGCCTAATTTGGCCAAGGTTACAGCTAAATTTGTTGTAACCGTTGATTTACCCACTCCGCCTTTACCAGACGCAACCGCGACGATACTTTTAACGCCGCTGACGCTTGAATGATTTCCTACCGTTGGCTTGTAGACATATTCAACATGGGGATAAATATCGTTTACGTACTCTGCCAAAAATGTTGATACTGTTGCAGATTCGAAAGGCAATGACACGACTAATCTTTTGCCTTTTTGCTCAATTTCGATCTGACCAAAAATCCCCTTAGGAAACCATTTGTTGTTAACTGATTTGAGTCTATCTCGTATCTGATTTTTTTGTTCAGAGAGATCTTTACCGGTAAATAGTTTAGTTAGATTCATTTTATTCAATTTCTAGGTGTATAGATGGGTGCATATTGAGGCTAAATTATGTAACATCACGGCTTTGATTAGTAGTGTTAACTGCACTATCTTTTTCTACTTATTAAGTCCGCCTGACCACAGGCCACTAAAGGTTTTTTCAACATTATGACAGCGACTCGCAAAATCCTTATTACGAGTGCATTACCATACGCAAATGGTTCTTTGCACTTAGGCCATTTGATGGAATATGTGCAAACCGATATTTGGTACCGTTTCCAAAAAGCACAGGGTAACGAATGTTATTACGTTTGTGCCGATGATGCGCACGGCACACCTATTATGTTAAGGGCACAACAACAGGGCATAGCTCCTGAAGATATGGTTGCTGAAGTTCGAAAAGAACGAATTCAAGACTTTGCCGACTTCCATATCGAGTTTGACAATTATCATAGTACGCATAGCGATGAAAACCGCGAGCTTGCTTCATTAATTTATAACAAACTAAACGATGCGGGTTATATCGCTCGTCGTTCGATTAGTCAGCTGTTTGATCCTGAAAAAGAAATGTTTTTGCCAGACCGTTTTGTAACTGGAACTTGTCCTAAATGTGATTCACCAGATCAAAATGGTGATAACTGTGACAAGTGCGGCGCTACATACGGTCCAGTAGATTTAAAAAATCCTAAGTCGGCTATTTCTGGTGCAACACCTATACTGAAAGATTCTGAACATTACTTTTTGACCTGCCAAAATTTGAGCCTATGTTAAAAGAATGGTTGCACAGCGGCAGCATTCAAGCCGAAATGGCAAACAAATTAGAAGAGTGGTTTGAGCAAGGACTACAACAGTGGGACATCAGCCGCGACGCGCCATATTTTGGATTTGAAATTCCAAATGCGCCGGGCAAATATTTTTATGTCTGGCTTGACGCACCAATCGGTTACATGGCCAGTTTCAAAAATTATTGTGATAATAACAATGTAAATTTTGATGAGTTTTGGCAAGCGGATTCAGAGGCTGAGCTATACCATTTTATAGGTAAAGACATCATCTATTTCCACAGCCTATTTTGGCCTGCTATGTTAGAAGGCGCAAACTTCCGCAAACCGACTAATGTATTTGCCCATGGGTTTGTTACGGTTAATGGCGAAAAAATGTCTAAATCTCGTGGCACGTTTATTAAAGCAAGAACGTACCTAGACCACCTCAATCCAGAATATCTTCGCTATTATTTTGCGGCGAAACTCAATAGCGGGATCACCGACCTAGATCTTAATCTTGACGACTTTGGTCAGAAAGTGAATTCAGACTTAATAGGTAAAGTAGTTAACATCGCAAGTCGATGTGCCGGCTTTATTAAAAAACGCTTTGAAGGTCAGTTGTCGGCCACTATCGACAGCCCAGAATTATTACTTGAGTTCCAACAAGCCAAAGCATCTATTACAGCAAACTATGAAAACCGCGAATTTGCGAAAGCAATCCGCGAAATCATGGCGTTGGCAGATAAAGCCAATAAATACATTGACGAAAAGGCACCATGGGTAACCGTTAAAGATGAAAACCTGCAGCAACAAACACAAGATGTTTGTTCTATGGGGATTAATCTATTTAGAATTTTGATGATCTATCTTAAACCGGTATTACCAGCGATGGCGAAAGAAGTTGAAACATTCTTGAATAACGAGCTTACTTTTGACGGCGTAGACGCACCACTTGTTAGGCACGAAATCAACAAATTTAAAGCTTTAATGCAACGTGTCGACATGGACAAAGTTGCTGCAATGGTTGAAGATTCAAAAGAAAGCTTAGCTGCAACGCAACCTGTAAAAACAGGACCATTAGCAGATGACCCAATTGCCGATGAAATTGAGTTTGACGACTTTGCCAAAATTGACCTTCGTATCGCTAAAATTATAAAGGCGGAACATGTTGAAGGGGCAGAGAAACTGCTGAAGTTCCAACTTGATATTGGTGGTGAGACACGCCAAATTCTATCTGGTATTAAGGCTGCTTATTCGCCTGAAGATTTAGAAGGAAAACTAACCGTTGTCGTGGCGAATCTGAAACCACGAAAAATGCGATTTGGTATGTCTGAAGGCATGATCTTAGCGGCCGGACCTGGTGGCAAAGAGTTGTGGATATTAGAACCACACGAAGGCGCCCAGCCTAGTATGCGAGTTATGTAGCTTGTATAAATAAATATTAGAGCCAGCCGTCGTGCTGGCTTTTTGTATTAGACTGCAAATTGTCAAGCCAACTGCCTCAAACGCTAAAACCGATAACGCAGCTTAAGGCCACTTGTCAGAACACCGCCATTGTCGGTCGGTATATAAAGTAAATCCCCGCCAATTGTCCAATCTTGGTTAACATCATACTCAGCTCCAACAAATGGACTCACTCCTAATGTCACAATACCATCTATATTGGTTGCCAAATTTCGACCGTAACCCGTCGCCGCAGCAATTGACACGCCATAACTAATCTCAATATTGGAGTCAAAAAATGGCATTTGGTTATACCAAATTTGATACCCCAACAAATAACTACGCTTGTTGTAACTATTAATAAATGTGCTTATAAACCACCTATTATAAAAAATAGATGTAATTTTATTGTTTTCATTAGTCGCGTTATCGTTTGTCCTATCTACATGATAAGTATCCAAACCTAACCACAATGCGACGTGTTGGTTTTGAGCTGCATTTGTCGACCAACTATTCAATGTAATGATAATGAAAATAATTGGTCTTAAAAATTGGCTTAACTCGTTATTTTTATTCATAATGAGTTTGAACATCCAATAATAATAATTAGTAATCGTACTCAATCATAAAGGGAATGAAGATGGACTCATCTCAGTTTACACCAGTACATTGGTTAAACCATTGGTCAGAAACCACTCCAGATAAAATATTCTTAGAGCAGCCTGTCGATCGCACCTATCAAACGCATACATGGTCGCAAATAAAGGCAAAAGTAGATCATGTTTCTTCAAGTTTATTCCAACTTGGACTAAAACGTGGAGATAAAGTCGCTATTTTTGCAAAAAACTGTGCCGAATGGATTATTGCCGACCTTGCTATTATGAGAGCCGGGATGGTCAGTGTTCCAATCTACCCTTCAGCAAACGCTGAAACTGTTCAATATGTTTTAGAACATTCTGAGTCAAAGGCCGTTTTTATTGGCAAAATTGACAAATGGGAGCTCGCAGAGCCTGGCGTTACTGGAAACATAATTCGCATAGATATGGGTTACAAAACCATGCCGTGCCAATACAGTTGGGCACAATTAGACAATTTTGGCAGCCCTATTCCGGATTTTGTTCCCCATATTGACGACCTAATGTCGATTATTTATACGTCTGGGAGCACAGGTAATCCAAAAGGTGCAATGGTAAATTACAGTGCATACGGTTGGGCAAACCAACAAATTGTTAAAGTACTTGGCATTGATGAGAAAGAACGATTTTTGTCCTATTTGCCATTAGCCCATATTACCGAACGCGTACTTGTAGAGGGTGCAGCATATCACTCGAATATGACGCTCTATTTTACCGAGTCGCTCGAGCATTTTGTTAGTGACCTGCAATATGCCAAACCGACTATTTTCTTTAGTGTTCCACGACTATGGAGCCTATTTCAAAAAAATATTATCGACAAAATTGGCAATACCAAACTTAACATCTTGTTATCCATTCCGATTGTTAGTGGCTTAATAAGAAGTAAAATCCAAAAAGGTCTAGGGCTAGAACATGCACGTCTAACAGCGTCGGGATCTGCTCCAATTTCACCGGCTATTATTCGTTGGTACCAAAAAGTAGGTATTAACATTTGTGAAGCTTGGGGAATGACCGAAAATTGCATCTACGCTTTAGGTAACTTTCCGTTTAATGAACGCATGATTGGAAGTGTCGGGCCGGTACTTGATGGTTGTGAAATTAAAACCACGGATGAGGACGAGCTGCTATTTAAAAGTCCTAGGCTATTTTCTGGGTACTACAAAAACGAAGAAGCAACCAAAGAAGCATTTGATAAAGATGGTTTTTTCCGCACCGGCGATTTAGCTAAAATTGGTGAATTAGGCGAAGTGAAGTTAATTGGCCGAGTAAAAGATAACTTCAAGACCGCAAAGGCAAGTTTGTATCACCAGTTCCTATTGAAAAAATGTTAGCACAGGATACACACATTGAACTGCTTTGTGTTGTCGGTTCTGGCATGTCAGCACCGGTCTGCTTAGTACAATTGTCTGAAGGTGCGAGCCATCAGCCAAGAGAACAAGTTCGCAGTGCATTAGCCAATACGCTTAAAGGTATTAATAAGAGACTTGAGTCCCATGAGTGCATTGGGGCAATGGTAGTTGTTAAAGAAAGTTGGACACCAGAAAATGGTATTTTAACCCCAACGCTTAAGATTAAACGCCATGTTCTCCACGAAATGTATAATGAAAAAGTAGATGAACTAAAAGGCAATCAAGTCATTTGGGAAGATGAATTGAACGCCTAACGTACGATAAAATCAGGTCCGGGCACGACACCCGGACCTTTTCTCATAAAAATACTGTTGTAAAACAGAGTTTAAAATTCAAACTTCAAAATTCCATCGCCTTTAATCTTAAATAATCTAACGAAGCAAATCCTCTGAACTAAGATCATATAGCGACATTGATGTATTCGGAGGATCCCATGAATAACGTAATGAAATGCCAAGCCGCTACAATTAATGAATATTTTTGCCATCATAAATCCCTTGAGCTCGCAGAATTTATGTCTGACATTAATATGCCATTTGATCAACAAGATCGGGTTTTGAATGCAATTCAGCGACTGTCGAAGCCGTCAGCACGAAAGATTAGTATAATTCTGGAACTTGCGGGAAATAACACTATGACCGAGCAACTACTCAAATAACCAAATGCAGTAAATCAAACTAAAGAATGCGCTAATCTGATTTACTTTGAATACCTAAGTTTCATACATTTGATAGACAAGGACGTCTCTTTTTATAAATATCAATTAGATGTCATACTATGCAATTCAGTTTATTAATCCCATTCCTTATAATGAACGTAGCAGTTCAAAGTCTCATCAGCCTAGGTTGAGCTAAACATTTGTCAGCTAATTTAGTGGCTGACAATTCAAGTAATGATCTTCTATGAATTTTTAATTAATTGCTCGTGAAGTCGTTTCACTTGATCACGCAACTCACCCGCTTTTTCAAACTCTAGGTTTTTAGCGTGTTCTAACATTTGCGCCTCTAGTGTTTTAATTTCTTTGGCAATTTCTTTTGGAGATTTCGTACGGTAATCAACCAAACCTTCTTTAACCAAAATTTTCATCGCCGCATTATTCGGCGCTTTTCCTTCGCCAAGATCCATGATGTCACCAATCTTTTTGATAACACCCCGAGGAGTGATCCCATGTTTTACATTATGCGCATGTTGCTTTTCACGACGGCGGTCTGTTTCATCAATCGCTTTACGCATTGATTTTGTGATCCGATCACCGTACAAAATTGCTTTACCATTGACGTTCCGCGCGGCGCGACCAATGGTTTGGATAAGAGATCGTTCCGAGCGTAAAAGCCTTCTTTGTCGGCATCTAGTATTGCAACCAAAGAAACCTCAGGCATATCTAGGCCCTCTCGGAGTAAGTTAATACCAACTAATACATCAAAGTGACCCGCCCGCAGATCTCGAATAATTTCGATACGTTCAACAGTATCTATGTCCGAATGCAAGTAACGAACACGGATGCCGTGATCAGCTAAGTAATCAGTCAGATCTTCGGCCATACGTTTAGTTAATGTCGTTACCAGTACACGTTCATTTTTTTCAACTCTAATACCAATCTCAGACATTAAATCATCGACCTGAGTACCGACCGGACGCACTTCGATAATTGGGTCTAATAAGCCTGTCGGGCGAACTACCTGCTCGGCTACTTCGCCATCGGACTTTTCAATTTCATAGTTACTCTGGGGTCGCTGAAACATAAATCGTTTGCGGCACTAAACGCTCAAATTCATCAAATTTGAGTGGTCTATTATCTAATGCTGATGGCAACCTGAAACCAAATTCAACCAAATTTTCTTTTCTTGAACGGTCTCCTTTGTACATAGCGCCAACTTGTGACACGGTAACATGGGATTCATCAATAATTAGTAGGCCATCTGATGGGAAATAATCAATGAGAGTCGGAGGCGCTTCACCTGGGTTTCGAGTTGATAAATAGCGAGAGTAGTTTTCGATGCCAGAGCAATAACCTAATTCCTGCATCATCTCAATATCAAATAATGTCCGTTGACTTAGTCGCTGTTCTTCCACCAGTTTGTGGGACTCTCGAAGTTGCTTTTTACGGCTCTGTAATTCAACTTTGATTTCTTCAACCGCGGCTAAAATTTTAGCTCGTGGCGTAACATAGTGAGTTTTAGGAAAATAGTCGCCCTTGTGATCTTTTTCTCAACAGCACCGGTGAGAGGATCAAATCAGGTCAGTTTCTCGATTTCTTCATCAAACAATTCAACCCGCACGGCAAACTTATCTGAATCAGCAGGATAAATATCAATAACATCGCCGCGAACACGATAACAACCTCGCTGAAAATCGATGTCATTACGTTTATATTGCAGTTCTGCCAACCGACGTAAGATTTGACGCTGGTCAACCATATCCCCAACTTTGAGATGCAATAACATTTTCATATACGACTCGGGATCACCCAGACCGTATATTGCAGATACCGACGCAATGATAATTACGTCGCTACGCTCCATCAGCGCCTTTGTGGCGGACAAACGCATCTGTTCGATATGTTCGTTTATCGTTGCATCTTTCTCAATGAAGGTGTCCGTAGAGGCAACATAAGCCTCTGGTTGGTAATAGTCATAATAGGAAACAAAATACTCAACTGAATTATTTGGGAAAAACTCTTTCATCTCACCGTACAACTGGGCTGCCAATGTTTTATTGTGGGCCATTATTAACGTTGGACGAGAAACCTGTGAGATGACATTCGCCATGGTAAATGTCTTGCCGGTCCCCGTTGCACCAAGTAGGGTTTGATAAGCTAAACCGTCATTAAGCCCCTCAACTAGCTTTTTAATTGCCGTTGGTTGGTCTCCATCTGGTTTATATTCACTATGTAATTCAAATGGTTTTGATTGTTTCTCTAACATAATTAAGTGGTTACCAAATCGGGTTTAGGAAGGTTTTTAATAAACCAAAAGTACGCAATGAATGCGGTGAATACGTTGCCGATTAAAGCCCCGACAAAAAGTCCAAGGCAAGCCATAAAAATAGGAACCTACAAAAGCAAATGGCACATAAAAGACAAACAGACGAATAACGCTTAACACCAACGCCACCATCGGTTTGTGTAAAGCATTAAACGACGAATTAGATAAAATTATGATGCCCTGTAAGCCATAGCCTAATGGCAGAGTCCAAAGGAACAATTTAATGACCTCCATCACTTCCGGATCGTCTTTACCAAACGCGATTGCAATATAACCTGCAACGAGCAGCAATACGACATAAACAGCGGCTTGCCACACTAATACAAATTTAATGCACATTTTGTAAGCCTGTTCGACCCGATCCCAATTACCCGCACCAAAATTTTGGCTAATAAAAGGCGGTAATGTCATCGATAAGGCCAATACCACAATACTTGCCATCGACTCTATTCGAGTCCCTACCCCAAAGCCGGCCACTGCGGCGTTACCATGTACCGCAATCATCGCCGTAAGTATTGCCATCGCAATTGGCGTTAACATATTTGCCCCAGCAGCTGGCAATCCAATCCCCAAAATTCGACGGCTAATGCCAGCAAACTCACCAAGAGATAAACGTCGAATATTGATCAACTTTTTCTGAACCGCTAATACATAAAATACCGCAGCAAAACCCACCGACCATGCAATCACGCTGGCAATAGCTGCGCCTTGGATCCCGAGTTCTGGGAATGGGCCATAACCAAATATAAGCAAAGGATCTAAAATCGCGTTAATGAAACCACAGGACGCCATAATCACACTAGGTGTTTTGGCGTCACCGAATGCTCGCAATATTGAATTACCCACCATCGGTGACATTAAAAAAACCGCACCGATATACCAAATATCCATGTACTCGTGGATGAGTGGCAATAATTCTGGACCAGCGCCAAGTGAGGTAAAGATCAAATCGGTGAATAAAAAGGTCACAAATGCTAAAACAGATACTAACAAAAACGACAAAATCAGAGCGGCAAATCCGTCATCTTTTGCTGCATCTATGTTACCGCTGCCGCGGGCTTTAGCAATAACAGCGGATGTTCCGATACCTAACCCGATTGATAAACTGATTATGGTAAATGTGATAGGAAAGGTAAAACTGATCGCAGCCAACGGCTCAGTCCCTAATAAACCGATAAAATAAGTATCAATCAAATTGAATGACATCAACATCAGCATGCCGACCACGACTTGTTTAGTCATTTTAGACAAGATTGGAGAAATTGGAGCGGTTAATAGATCCTGCTGAGCAGACATATTTTCTGAGCCATTAATTTAAAAAAGCCATTTTAAAGAACTTCTCAAGTGGTTACACCTATTGATTTTAAATAAATGTAAGAAACTTGATCTAATATCGAATGCGTTTCTTATATCATTATGGTATTGCCGCGCAAAGTGGCCCAAATGATGCCCACTTTTAATATGTGGTTTAATATAATATTTAGGCATATTGATCCTATTTATTGCACAAAAATGGCGCGTTGTGCACAGCGGTTGTTTACAAAAATGACATTACGGTTAATATTCATCCCGATCATGAAAGTTACCCACAAAAACAATTTAACCCATTGATATAAATGGATATATTAAAAATGTAACATTTTTTCAACTTAGAGTATTGACACACGTTCTTACTGGCCTGAAGCAATATATAACAAACTCATTCACAAACTTATCCACAGAAACAGTGGATAACATTCTGTAAGCCATGAGTAACAAAGATCAACGGATCTTTTTGGCAAAAAAATAATTATATTTTTGAGATTTCAATTGCAATAATTGCAATATCGATTGACGTTATCGTGCCACTTTTCACTTATGGTTTGACAAATTTGATTAGGAACTGAGCAAACAGTTAAAAAACTGTCACTTTAGCCATAAAAGAGGTTGACAGGTAGGGGCGGGTAATTAACATTGCGCCCCGTTGTCAGATGGCACTTTGTTCCCCTTAGCTCAGTTGGTTAGAGCGACGGACTGTTAATCCGCAGGTCCCCCGTTCGAGTCGGGGAGGGGAGCCACTTCAACGTACTACAATTTGATATTTGTTCCCCCTTAGCTCAGTTGGTTAGAGCGACGGACTGTTAATCCGCAGGTCCCCGTTCGAGTCGGGGAGGGGAGCCACTTCAAAATATCATTTACAATATATACCGTTTTATAGTTCCCCCTTAGCTCAGTTGGTTAGAGCGACGGACTGTTAATCCGCAGGTCCCCCGTTCGAGTCGGGGAGGGGGAGCCACTTCTTTTGGCTAAAATCACGATTCCCTTAAGCCACCGCAATATTTGTTAACAAACAAACTGTCCGCTATTCACTCTAAATTGTTTATTTAACTGACCTTTTCTGTTTAAATAAGTGCTTATTATTTCCACTGCATTTAAAATCAAATGCAAATACCCGTGCTGTTTGAGGGAGCAAATATGAATAAGCTGAGAAATCTGCTTTTAATTCAATTATTAACAGGACTTTTAATAGGTGTAGCTGTTGCCGGCGCAGGCCTCTTTACAATTTCTACATTAATACATAGCGAACAGCAGTATCATAAAGAATTGATCCAACAATTTTCTATTGGTAATTTAATTGATGAACCTAAGCTGCTGTCCAAACAGTTAAAAGCATCAATTGAGTTTGAATATTTAACGATCAAAGATCGTGAAGGCCATGTGCTTTATAGCTTCAATAAAGCCCAAGAAGACATGCCTGTGTTGACCAGTATTTTGAAAGAAGCCGATTTACACACCACACCAAAAACCTTAGCAAGCCCTGAAGGTTCGTTGTTAATAGACTTCCACTCTTCTTATGACGACATATTAACCCCTGCCCTCTCTGCGCTTATCGTCGCTATTTCAACGCCACTCATCATTGTCTTAATTAGCTTTTTGCTGTTTCGAATTTCAATGGGTCAAATTTTTAGACAAGTTGCGCAAGACTGCGCTAAAAATATTGAAAGTGTCATGACTGACAAATCTGAAGTAGAGCTACAGGAGTTACCTAAACAATTTAAATTAATTGAAAAATCAACGGCAAAATTAAAAGCCTTTTTGAAAATCAATTAGTCGAATTTGAAAACTCTGCATCTGAATTAAAAACAGAAGCATATAAAGATAGCCTGACGAACTTGCCAAACCGCACACGATTTGTTGAAGAGTTTGAACAAGAAATTGGCCAGCCAGACAAACATAATCAATTTGGCGTCTTACTTTTATTGCGTGCGACGGAATTGCAGCATATTAACCAATCTAAAGGTTATCAGTCGGGTGATAAATACGTTAAGGGCATCTCAGATATTCTGGTCAGCGTGGTTGGTACATACTCTAACGCCAAACTTTACCGTTTAAATGGTTCAGACTTTGGCATGATTTTGCCAAATATTACGGCAAAAGAAGCAGACACTATGGCGCAAAATATTCACTCTCGATTGAACGAATATATGCGAATTTCTGAATTATCAGCTGTTGGCAGCATGGGCATTGTTACTTATGGTCATGGTAAACCTTTGGGCGAGTTACTGGCATCTGCCGATACCGCAATTAGTTTAGCGCAAACCAAACACGTAAATGCTTGGCATGTGCATAAAGACAACAACCTCGGTCAAACATCAGCAACCACATTTGGTAACCAAAATTGGCGTGCTGTTATTGATGATGTCATTAGCAATGGCAATGTCACTTTGCTGTTCCAACCAATTAAAGCGGCAAATCGCGGAACAAAAGCCTATTCTGAAGTTTTATCTCGATTTAAATCAGACGATGCGCAAGTGTTGCCGACAGCGTCATTTTTAGCTATGGCCGAAAAATTGAACCGCGTGGTTGAGATTGACCAACTCATAGTTGAAAAAGTCCTAGAGCTGATTAAAACGAAGAGCATTACTGACCAATTTTTTGGGATCAATGTAACGCCGGCCTCAGTTCACAATGACCAGTTTATGATTTGGTTGGAAAGAAAATTATTAAAAGAAGCGTCAATAGCGACAAAATTAGTATTTGAAGTGAGTGAGTTTGGCTTGCAACAAAATATTAATTCAAGTCGTCGTTTCATCAACATGATCCATCGTGCCGGTGCTCGGGTAACGGTTGAGAAGTTTGGCGTAGGTATTACATCCTTTAAGTTTTTCCAAGAACTTAAACCTGATTTCATCAAACTTGATGGCAGTTACACTCGCAACATTGAAGATGAAAAGAACAATCAGTACTTTATTCGTATGATTGTCGATTTATCGCATCGTATCGGTGTAAACGTACTGGCTGAGTGTGTTGAAACTCAAGAAGAAAAACACGTATTAGAGAAATTGTTTGTTGACGGTTGTCAGGGCTATTATTTAGGTAATACCTGGACCGTTATAGGTCATTCGGCCTTACTGTTATTATTGAACAACAGTAAGGCTTTGACAAAATCACATCCCAAGCATAAACCCGTCGTATTCTAACGAACAGACAGATCTGCCGCTCAAATTCATTGTCGTTTTGAAACCCGAATGCGGATCCTATAATAATTTTTACATCACTGACTTTACCTGTAGTAAATGGCTTTATCCCTATAGTTCATCAAAAATTTAGCTTTTTTGAGTTGTTTCAACAAAATATTCCAATAACCAACCGATTCAACTGTTGTTAAAAGGTCGTTAAAACCGGATAATGTCGAGTGAATTTTTACGGTAAACTGATCAATGTCTGAATATTTTTACTTCTCGTTAGTACAGTTCTGGTTAATAACTTTGTCTTGGTAAAGTTTTTGGGCCTTTGTCCATTTATGGGGGTTTCTAGTAAATTAGAAACGGCCATAGGCATGGCAATGGCGACAACGTTTGTATTGACCTTGGCATCGACGTTTTCTTACTTATTAAATCACTATATTCTTATGCCGATAGGCCTAGAGTACTTAAGAACCATCGCCTTTATTTTAGTTATCGCTGTTGTCGTGCAATTTACTGAAATGGTCGTTAACAAAACAAGTCCTAAGCTTTACCGTTTATTAGGTATATTTTTACCTCTGATCACAACGAACTGCGCTGTATTAGGTGTTGCCCTTCTCAATGTAAATGCGCACCATGGATTTTTAGAATCTATTGTATATGGCTTTGGCGCAGCAGTTGGTTTCTCAATTGTTCTCGTCTTGTTTGCGTCAATGCGTGAACGTTTAGCTTTTGCCGACGTTCCACAAGTATTTAAAGGCTCCGCTATCGCAATGGTCACTGCGGGCTTGATGTCTCTGGCATTTTTAGGATTTACGGGGTTAGTTAAAATATAATGGTTAGTGTATTTTATGCCTTGTCTGCTCTGGTTTTAATGGCATTAATTTTTGGTGCTATTTTAGGCTATGCGTCGGTTCGATTTAAAGTTAAAAGTGATCCATTAGTTGAACAGCTCGACCAGCTATTGCCTCAGACTCAGTGCGGCCAATGTGGCTATCCGGGCTGTAAACCTTATGCCGAAGCCATTGCCAATGGCGATGACATAAATAAGTGCCCTCCTGGTGGCGACGCGACGATTAAACTAATCGCAGACCTAATGGGAGTCGAAGCCGTCTCGTTGGACGCCGCACATGGCGAAGAAGATGTTAAAAAAGTCGCCTACATTCGAGAAGATGAATGTATTGGTTGTACTAAGTGTATTCAAGCTTGCCCAGTCGATGCCATTGTCGGAGCGTCAAAAGTTATGCACACCGTTATTGTAGACGAATGTACTGGCTGTGATTTGTGCGTAGAGCCTTGCCCTGTCGACTGTATCGACATGGTACCGCTTCATACTGGAGCAGCAAATTGGAAATGGGACTCGCTTGTGATCCCAACAAAAACCGTAGCGTAGTCGGTAGGTAAATAGTGCAATCTGAACTCACCCTTATTGAACAAGTTAAACTCGGCAAGATCTGGGAATTTCCCGGTGGCATAAATCCACCTGAGCGAAAGTCGTTGTCAAACCAAACTGAGATTGGCAATTTTACCACTCATACTTTATATATCCCTATCCAACAACATATTGGTGTCGCCGGGAGCCTATTAGTTACTAAGGGTGAATCCGTATTAAAAGGTCAGGCATTAACGAGTCCTGGTGAAGGCCTTTCGTTACCAGTGCACGCACCAACGTCTGGCGTCATTTCAGATATCATTGACCACGTAGACGCACATCCGTCTGGTAAAACCGTATTAACTATTGTCCTTGAAGCCGATGGCAAAGATCTTTGGGTAAACAAAAACCCGCTGTTAAATTGGCAAGAACTCGACCGAGATACAGTGGTAAAGCATATACAAGCCGCTGGAGTTAGTGGACTTGGTGGCGCGAGTTTTCCGACCTACGTCAAATTATCTCCCCATAAGAATATTGACCTGCTCATTTTAAATGGCGTTGAATGTGAACCTTACATCACAGCCGACGACGTTTTAATGCGTTATCACGCCAATGAAATTGTCCAGGGTGCACAAATCATCCAGCATTTAGTTGCAGCTAAACTCTGCGTAATTGCAATTGAAGATAATAAAACAGAAGCGATTGCTTCAATTGAAAAAGTGTTAGCTGACGTTGCTGATATTGAACTACGAATTGTTCCCACCAAATACCCTTCTGGCGGTGAAAAGCAGTTAGTTGAACTTATCACGGGTCTGCAAGTTCCATCAGGCGGTATCCCGGCAGACATTGGTATTGTGATGCAAAATGTCGGAACCAGTTTTGCTGTAAAACGAGCAACAATCGATGGCGAAGCCTTGGTTTCTCGAGTAGTAACAGTAACTGGCGAACGGGTGAAGAATCCACAAAATCTATGGGTGCCTTTAGGGACACCAATTAAAACATTACTGCAAAACGTCGGTTATTCTCCAGAAAAAACACCTCGATTGATAATGGGTGGACCTATGATGGGGTTTAATATTGTCGACGACATGATGCCGGTTGTGAAGAGCACTAACTGTATTTTGGCCCCTAGTAACTTTCATTTACCAGAGCGTGGTGTTGAGCAAAACTGCATCCGATGTGGTCAATGTGCTGACGCTTGCCCTGCCGAATTATTGCCACAGCAATTACAATGGTTTGCGAAAGCTGATGAACACGAAAAGCTTAAAGAATACGACTTGTTTGATTGCATCGAATGCGGTGCTTGTGCCTATGTCTGTCCATCACAAATTCCTTTAGTGCAATATTATCGAATTGCAAAATCTGATATTCGTCAAGCTGAAGAAGAAAAGCTCAAAGCTGAAAAAGCGAAACGCAGATTTGAAGTTCGTCAAGAGCGACTAGAGCGAGACAAGCAAGCTCGGTTATTAAGGCATAAAGAATCCGCTGAAAAACGCAAAAAAGCATTGGCTCAAGACGGTAGTGCAAAAGATAAAATTGCAGCGGCCCTTGCTCGAGCAAAAGCCAAAAAAGCAACATCTGAAAATACTGATGATTTAGCAGCGAGTGATACACCTCAGGATAAAGTTGCAGCAGCAATAGCCCGCGCGAAAGCCAAAAAGTTAAAATCGAGTAAGGTATCTGTTGATAACTCAGCCGATTCAACGCCAGAAGCATCCCTAGAAACATCGCTAAAAGAAACGGATACGGCACCAACGACAAACCCTAATAAAGATCGTGTTGCCGCAGCTGTCGCTCGCGCCAAAGCGAAAAAGCTTGCCAAAGAAGAGCAAGAAAAAGTCAAAAATGACGCTGAACTTAAAAACGAGACCGACCATAAAGGTAACGCAGACGCTGCTGACAAGCCCGTCAGCGAAGCGCAAGTTGACAAGACATTAACAGCTGCGGAAGAACGAAAAGCCAAAGTCGCGGCTGCTGTTGCTAAGGCAAAGGCCAAAAAACAAAAAGCGGCTGCCGATGAGCCTAATCAAGAGCCAACGTTAGACTTCGTCGATAAAGCAAGTGCCAAAATATCTAATGAAGATAAAAAACGCTCTGCTGATGATGAAAGAAAAGCCAAGGTTGCCGCAGCAGTAGCTAAAGCCAAAGCCAAAAAGCAAGCAACTGAAAGCGAAAATTCAACCAATACTAGTGATAAAGAAACACCTGATTTAAACGTTGCAGACGGTTTGAGTCAAACACCTGAACAAATTCGAAAAGATAAGGTTGCTGCGGCAATAGCTAAGGCCAAAGCAAAAAAAATGCCAATAATGACACAGACAATGGGAGCAACAACTCTTGAGTTTACTCACTAATATGTTTGTTAGTTCCCCACATGGAAATTTAGGGTTTACAACAAATCAGATGATGCGGATTGTTGCCTATGCAACGTTACTAAGGCCTAGCAGCACAAATTTATTTTTTGGTTGGGGTAGCCTAATTCAAGCTATTTTGTGTATTAGCACCGCTCTTATTGCCAGAAGCGGTGGTGTTAAGTTTGCGAGAAAAACCAATTCGTCGAACGTTATCCGACGGTTCTGCAATGTTAACCGGCTTGCTACTGGCACTGAGTATCCCGCCATTAGCGCCTTGGTGGATTGCCGTAATAGGTACTGTATTTGCGATAATCGTAGTCAAACAGTTGTATGGCGGAATGGGATTTAATTTATTTAACCCTGCGATGGCAGGTTATGTCGTGTTATTAATTTCATTCCCAGTAGCAATGACAAATTGGTTACCACCAACAGAATTATTGCAACACCCGATGGCCTTTGGTGATGCGTTTTTAGCAGTATTTACCGGCTTTACTTATGATGGTTACAATTTAACGCAGTTAAAAATGTCAGTGGATGGCATTACGATGGCGACACCGTTAGACCATTTTAAAACAGAACAAATTTTAAATTACACAACTACCGAAATACTTAATTCCCCTTTATATGGTGAATATGGCGGTACCGGCTGGCTGGAAGTAAACCTAGCCTTTTTGCTCGGTGGCCTTGCGTTGTTAAAACTGGGAATTATTCGATGGCATATCCCAGCTGCTGTTATCGGTAGTTTAGGGGTTTGTGCTTTGTTAGGAATTACTATTGCGCCCGATCAAACTTACCCACTAAGTTTTAGTCTGCTATCCGGCGCAACGATGTTTGCGGCGTTTTTTATCGCAACTGATCCCGTATCTGCGTCGACAACAAATCAAGGTCGTATTGTATATGGCTGCTTTATCGGCGTTATGATTTACATTATTCGAATTTGGGGCGGTTACCCTGATGGCATTGCATTTGCTGTGTTATTGGCAAATATGTGTGTGCCATTAATTGACCACTACACTAAACCGGTGACATACGGCCACAAACGTCGTCGGGAAGCTAAATCATGAAAAACAAATTAGCGTTTCTTAAAACAAAACAAAACGCCCTATTACTGACAAGTTTTGCAACAGTTTGTACGCTTGCAGTGTCGCTTACTCATATGTGGACAGCGCCGCTTATTGAGCAGCAAAAGCAGATAGCCGTGCTAAACAGTCTAAACGAGTTGTTAGATCCTGCAAAATTTGACAATAACCCTCTGTTAAATTGCACAAAATTAAGCGTACCTAAGATAACAGGCAGTGATTTGCCACAAACGTTTTATCGCGCCACATTAAATGGCCAACCTTACGCCACCGTTTTCCAAACTCGCACAGAACAAGGTTACAACGGGTTAATTGAGTTATTAGTCGCTATTGATAATAACGGTGTCGTTCAAGGTACACGAACGTTAACGCATCAAGAAACGCCTTGGTCTTGGAGACAAAATCGAACTTGCTAAATCTGACTGGATCTTAAGCTTTAACCAAAAGTCAGTTCGCAGTGAAGATGATGACAAGTGGAATGTGAAAAAGATGGTGGTCGATTTGACCAGTTCACTGGGGCAACAATTACCCCGCGGGCTATAGTTAAGCAACTAAGACAGTCCGTTTTTCAAGCTCAACAAAATTTCGATAACATATTTGCCTCACCCAACGACTGCTTGGCTTCGTCAAATAAACAAAACCAGTCCTTAACAGCTAAGGAAAATAGTGATGAGTAATGACAGCAATGTCGCTGACCCTATCGATGATTTAGTCGATAATGACCAACCCTAGGCTAGCTCATTTGACTGGCGCAGTATTACCTTCCAAGGGTTATGGAAAAATAACCCGGCGTTAGTGCAATTGCTTGGCTTGTGTCCTTTGCTCGCGGTTACTAATAGTGTCACAAATGCGTTGGGTTTAGGTTTGGCAACATTACTGGTTTTGGTTGTCTCAAATCTAACAGTATCCCTTGTCAAAAACTGGGTTACAAAAGAAATCCGAATCTCAGTATTCATTATGATCATTGCGTCTTTTGTCACCATTGTGCAGTTGCTTATGAACGCGTATACCTATGAGTTATATTTATCACTTGGTATTTTCATTCCTTTAATCGTTACCAATTGCGCGATTATAGGACGAGCGGAAGCGTTTGCTTCTAAAAACCCTCCAAAAGAAGCAGCTCTAGATGGCTTAATGATGGGGCTTGGGTTCGCTATCGTCTTAGTCTTTTTAGGCGCGATCCGTGAAGTACTAGGCCAAGGTACATTATTTGACGGTGCTCACCTTTTACTGGGGGATTGGGCAAAAGCACTAAAAATAGAAGTATTTAAAGTAGACCAAGCGTTCTTACTCGCGATTTTACCGCTAAGGCGCCTTTATCGGTATGGGATTTATTATCGCTGGAAAAAACTACATCGATAACAAAATCGCTCAACGTCAAGCAAGTTCGAAACCGAAAAAGTCAGTTACACGCGCCCGTGTTACTCACGTTAATTAGTAAAAAGATACGTTATGAATAAAGAAAAACGTTACGAAATCCTCACTCGGTTGCGCGCTAATGATCCGAACCCGACAACCGAATTAGATTTTACTTCACCCTTTGAGCTACTTATTGCCGTATTATTGTCGGCCCAAGCCACTGATGTAAGTGTTAACAAAGCAACGGCGAAATTATTTCCAATTGCTAGAACCCCAGACGAAATGTTGAAACTTGGAGTCGATGGTGTAAAACAACACATTAAAACAATTGGCTTATTTAATTCAAAAGCTGAAAACACCATAAAAACGTGTCGAATTTTGGTTGAACAACACAATTCACAAATACCAGAAAACCGCGAAGCACTCGAAGCTTTGCCTTAGGTGTAGGTCGGAAAACGGCAAATGTGGTACTAAATACCGCATTTGGTTGGCCTACAATTGCTGTAGACACCCATATTTTTAGATTATCCAACCGAACCCGTTTTGCCCATGGGAAAGACGTGGTAGAAGTTGAGAAAAAACTTATTAAATTTGTTCCTAAAGAATTCAAAGTTGACGTTCACCATTGGTTTATTTTACATGGTCGATACGTTTGCACGGCTCGCAGACCTAAATGTGGTGCGTGTATAATTGAAGATCTTTGTGAATTTAAAGAAAAAACAGATTAGAGCAGAACCGAACACATGCCTGTTATTACCGCGATTTTTGCAGCAGTCCTTAGTGGCTACCTTTTTTATATAGACTGGCCTATTATCGCCGGTATTCTTTTAATTTTTGCAGTTGGGCTTTACCTAACGGCCAAACCAAAAAGAACCCTAGACTTTACCGATTTAACACCAAGTCAGATTGACGAGATCAAGCAGGGGAAACGCTGATAATGACCATTCTTATCGCGATAACCGGCGCTTCGGGTTCTGGTAAAACAACTTTAGCAGAAAAACTAAAAAGCCAATTGGGTTCAAAATACAACGTCGATATCATCAGCATGGATGATTATTATAATGCGCAAGACGACCTACCAATGGTTGAACGTGAGCGTACAAATTACGACCAGCCAGCGGCATTTGATTTACCTTTACTGGCGACTCAACTTGAGCAAATAAAATCCGGCAAACACGTTTATAAGCCTAATTATGACTTTACTGTGCATACCCGATGTCAGACAACTGACGTAATTGAACCTTTAGATATCTGCATTATTGAAGGCATTTTACCGATTTGCAATGACGAGTTAGCGCAAAGTTACGACCTCAAATTTTACTTGGATATCGCCATCGAAACCTGTTTAGAACGCCGAAAACGTCGAGATATAGTTGAACGTGGCCGGACCGAAGAATGTGTCGAAAGACAGTTTAAAGAAACCGTTATCCTAGGTTATAAACAATATATTGTCGCGCAAAAAGACCAAGCGGACATTTGTCTAACAGGTCAGGAATCGTTAACAACTGTTGCCAAAAAATTGAGCAATTGCTTCCTTAGGACATCGCTTAATATAGACCGATAGTGGGTAAAACGAACAAAATATAGTCTCAATTCTATGGCAAGTTTAATTAGTTAGCATTGATATTAACTTGCCAATAGGCTATTAACTTGACAATAGGAAGCGGAGCAATTCTTCGTATATCAAACCAAGTCCTAGTGAATTTTATTGTTCGTTTTAAAATGGCGCTAATTTTCACCAACTCTGACCCCACAGCTCCTCTTTGTCAGAGTTAAAGCGTAGAAACCCACCTAGATAAAAGATAGAATACATCACATTATTATGTGAGAAAACATTGGAATTTGACGTTGAAATTTACAAATAAAGAAGTGCTGATATTTGATTTGGACGGGACGTTAATTGACAGCGTACCTGATTTGGCACTTAGCATTAATCAGATGTTAAAAGCATTGAACATGTCTGCGTTTTCTACCGAGGTGATCCGCAGCTGGGTGGGTAACGGTGCAGAGGTTTTAACCAAAAGAGCCTTATCTGGAAATATTGAAATAAACCCAGAACTTGATCCTTCATTTGTTACAAAGGCCCTTACTATATTTTTAGACTTCTATGAAAAAAATGTTTGTGTAGATACCAGTGTTTATCCACACGTTAAAGCGACTTTAGAAAGCCTTTACAGTAGCGGTTACCGCTTAATGATTGTCACCAACAAGCCTGAACAATTTGTTCGTCCAATCCTTGAAAAGCTAGGCTTAAACAACCTATTTGAAATAGTGGTTGGTGGCGACAGTTTGCCTAAACGAAAACCAGATCCAATGCAGTTAGAATACGTTTGTGACAAGCTATCCGTTGCGCCATCAAAGTGTCTAATGATTGGGGATTCCAAAAATGACATTTTTGCCGCGACTGCCGCTAATATGGAAAGCATCGGTTTAACCTATGGTTATAACCATGGTGAAGACATAAACACGCACGGAGCAAGCCTAGTATTGGAGAGTTTTGCAGATATCCTTGGTTCTTTAGAACCTACAACAGTCGTTGCTCGTTAATGAAGTACCACGGCGTTTTCATCAATCGTAATCTAACTTCAAATAATAGCTAATCGTTTTGGATCAAAATACTAAACAATCAAATATCCGCATTGGTATCATTGGCGGTGGTGTCGGGGGCGCAACCATCGCATTGCAGTTGAGTAAGCAAGGTGCAAATGTTGTACTATTCGAAAAAGAAACGAGTTTAGTCAACGGGCCACCAATGTGTCACCTGCACGCCGGTGGTAATCTATATCGAGAAATTTCAGATCAGCAATGTATCGAGTTGTTAAAACAATCGATAAGTACAGTAAGACTTTATCGCGATGCAATTGACTATAGACCAACGATTGTTTCAGTACCTATTCACGATCAAGGTCACCCCAATGATGTCATTACGCGGCTAAAGAAGCTCCAGACTGAATATGCGAAGTTAATAAACACGGATCCAGAAAACCAAGTTTTGGGCCCAGCCTCGCAATATTTTACCTTGTTTGAACGTCAAGAAATCGAAATCCTAGCTCAGTTACCGACACCAAACCAACCCGAAACACCTGAGCAATGGATGATTGCCTTTGCCAAAAACGTCGATTTAACACAATTGAAGTTTCCGTTAATATTGGTCCAAGAATACGGGATCAGCGTATTCCGACTCGCGGCAATTACAAGTTTAGCGCTTGAAAAGAGCAAAAACTGTCAACTACTGACAAATACTAAAGTCACCTCTGTTACTCAAGATAGCGCCAAGAATAAATGGGTAATCGAAGCAGAACGCGAAGGAAAAAAACAGCCCTTTGAAGTCGACTACCTAATAAATGCCTGCGGTTTTCAAACTGGTACCATCGACGACATGGTTGGCCTGCTACCAAAACGTATGGTGGAATTTAAAGCGGCCTATATTAGTCATTGGTCTAGTCATCAGAATAATTGGCCTGAGATTATTTTTTATGGTGCTAGAGGGACCAAACATGGCATGACACAATTAACGCCATACCCTAATGGTTATTTTCAAATACATGCAATGACCCCTGAAGTTACCTTATTTAAAGACGGCATTGTTTCATCAAAATCAGGCAGCGCGCAGCCTCAACTGCCAACTAAATATTTAACAAAAATAAATAGCCAATGGGATCCGCAAATCATTAATAACCGAACCATTAAAGCAATTGGTAAAGTGGCCGGGTTTATTCCAAATTTTGGCGACGCATCGGTCGGCGGCCCTCCCATGTTCGGCGCACAACAAATACCTGGAGTTGATCCGACGTTACGGGTAGCCGACGTCTCTTTTCAACAAAATAAATATGCGAGATGTGAGATTGTTAAGGCGTCTTCCGCATTACCCGCGGCACATACCATTATCAATAATTTGATTGAGCAAGGGTTGTTGCCGAGCAACACTGCATTCAACAGCGTCGTTTCTATTAGCAACCACTTAACGGAATTGGAAATTAGTGAACGAGCAGAAAATCTAGCGTTAGAAAGAAATTTCCCACAAGCACTAGCTGGGCGAATTTGCCCAAATTAACAACGAGCAAACGCTGCAAATAGTAAAATAAAACGTCAAACCAGAGTCGTCCCTACGATTTTGGGGACCTCTATTAGTCGACTGAGAAGCGAAATAACCACTTTTAGTTAGTCTGATAGTAAAAGCTGTTGTCTGAAACTTTTTGAACAACATCGTATTTCAAACCGATATGGCTATAATCGCCAGAAGTTGGAATCGTTGAATTATGGTTAATTACAATCCCCAGTGGTTATCGGCAATCCCACCAAAAATGATGTTAAGGCTCTCTTCATTTACCTTGGTGATTGCAGCAACGTTATACTTAGCCATTTGTTCTCTAAGAGCGTAAGTAGCCTCCGATAACGTCAACATATTGGGAGCTTCATCTAGTTTGGAAAGTTTAAAGTCACCAGACGGGACAAAACCGGCTTGTTTAGATGGATAGTAGGTAATTAGCCCAGCAGGACTATAAAACGTATTATTGATACGAAATACATGTAGCTCTGTTTGTTGGACAATATACAGATTTTTATTTTGTCTCAACATTTGAATTTCACTCTTTGAACCTGCTAAAAACTGCTTAATAAGCTCAATTCTTTGTTGTTTACATTTTGACTTTTTGCATATTGAAATACTAGGCAAATTGGAAAGTTGCTTCTGATTGAAATTCAAGAACCGACTTCCTAATACGCCAAAATTAAAATTTGCAAAGGCTTGCAAGTCGTCATTATTAACCAATTTTGTTGGGCGAATATCTAACAAACTAAACGGAAAGAACGAAGGGAGATATGCGAGTTATTTGTCCGTCTTAGGGAGCATGTTGTCCGCATGCCTAAGCAGTTCTTTGTACTCGTTATTGATATCTTCATTGAAATAGGATGGCATCCTTGCATTTACTGATGTGGTAATTATTAAAGTACAAAACAATAAAACAGTTCTCATCATTTGTTATTCCAAATCCCTATAAATAAAGAGTCATTATAAAATTTCAACATAATACTACTAAACAAGGTAGGCTAGCGCAATGTCTGCAATTCGATCAAACGTTCCCATATAGATAACTTCTGTAAATTTTTTATGACCCATAAAAAAACCGAGGCGTTGTAAAAACGCCCCGGTTGTTTATTGTCTTTTTACGTCTAAAGCTCTTTTTCTAACTTAACCTAAAAGACCATTTGAATACCAAAGGACGGGATAGGAATTTCTGGAAATTGATACTCGGGCTCCCGTTCTGTGTAATCTTCGTTATAGTCATATCCCGACAGGCTTTTTTGCCCATATAGGTTTAAAACTTCAAAATAAATATTGGTGTCGTTACCAAACATCTTAGTTTCGTAATCAAGTCTAATATCTAAACGATGAAACGCTTCTAAGCGTTCTGAATTAAAGTCGCCTTCATTTGGATCGTAGAATATCGGTTCTTGGCTTTCATCCGGTTGACCATTTTCATCTAACGGATAAACGGGCGTTGCACCGTTTATAGGGGTATACAAGGAACCACTTTGGAAACGCCAGCGCAACCCAAGTTGCCATTCGTTATTGATTTCATAGTTCCCAACCATGTTGACTATCCAAGGTAAATCATAGACATACCGAAAACTCTCATTCGTTATATTGTTGTTACGTTCGGTTTTACTGTACGCAACACTTAACCAGCCATACCATTTAGCGGAAATAGCTTTATTTAGTAGGAATTCAATACCGTAAGCATCGCCCTGTCCTTCATTAACATAATTGTTGCCGTCGCCACCTTCTGTCTGGTCGCCGTATTCGTTAACTTGGTATTGTGGATTACTGACAATTAAGTCATCCATTTTTTTGTAATAGGTTTCTAAACTCCACGCCCAGTCAGATTCACCTTCATGCTCGATACCAAAAACATAATGTTTTGCTTTAGCCAGTTTTAGATCTGGAGAACCAAAGGTTTGGGAAAGATATTTATATTCACGGAACCACTGGTGATGTTCACCATAAGCGAGTTTCATTCGATAATCGTTATTTAGCTGATATCGAACCGCTAATCTCGGTTCAACAAAGGTTTCGTTTGTATAGTCGTTAGTACTTGCGGCAGCACCGAGTTTAAGTACCCAATCTTCTGCAATATCCCAATCGTAGTCGGCAAATAAATTAACAAAATTAACGTCTATCTTGGCTACTTCGAGTACCGAATCGGCATAATAGCTTGGCGGACACACTTCAAACTCCGGGTTACAAGGCTGTAACTTACCAGATACCGAATAGTCAACGGATTGTGATCGAAGCTCACCACCAATGGTTAACTCCCCATAATCGACAGATTGGTTATTAATGACCTTCGCTAGATAATCTATGGTTACCGCGTCGAGATTAACTATCTGGCCAATGGCTAAGTCTCCGTTACGTTCAAGGCGGTTAACAATAAACTTAGTTTCACCGTAGTCAGAATAATTAGTCCAGATAACAGATTGGTTATGGTAGAACTGTTCAACGCCAATGCCACCAACTAAGTCTGGGTTTTGTTTAACTTCTTTTGACTCATCAGCAAACAAAATTCCGACTTCGTCATTAGAGCCTGTCGCCTGAACGACGAGCTTATTGTTGCCGTCGACATTATAAAGATATTTAAACTGGTAATCGTTATTAATTGGGGCTTGCGTGAACTGAAAATCCTCGTCATCCAAAAAATTTTCGATATAAAGATGAATTAAACTTTGACGATAGGCAAAATAAAATGCGGACTTGTCTGACAGACGACTTTCAACCAAAATACCCGTGCGAAGAAAACTTAAGTCCACCGTCGCGGTAAAATCCGTCATGCTTATGGTTCACGCAACTTGGTGTCGATAACACCACCAATAGCGTCAGCAAAATCAGACTCCCATGCCCCTGTTTTTAACTCGAAGCTTTTAATTAAATTAGGATGGAATGTACTCACACTGTCATTATGGAAAACATTACCAATAGGCACATCGTCCGATTGATAATACATATCAAACGGTGAACTGCCTCTAACGGCGGGGGCAAACCCATTCGCCAACACAACTCCAGGTAAGCTTTCTACTGCTCTAATGGGATCATTACCTGCGTCTGGTACTTTTAATATTTTATCTGAACTTAGCTCTAAACCTGAATCTTTAGAGCCAATGACCCGAATCTTTTCAACTTCTTCAACAACTTCCGTCTCTGCTTCTTCTGCACTTAGTGCCCAAGACAAACAGATTGTTGTTCCAAACACCGCTAGTTTAATGCTTCTTCCTACTACACTTTTATTCACGATTTCTTCCCATAATTAGTCGCGTGGCATATACATCGATTTACATTGTACCTTGAGTACGGTATTAGTAATTAATTCGATCATAATCCTAATTTATAAAAATCATATGTCACGTAATTCACTGTATTTATTTTCACTTATCCTCCTCTGCTTGGCATTGGTTTCATGCGCCATTACCCCTAAAAGCATTATCGTAGTAAGCAAAGTTGAAGATATTCCAGACATAACAAAAATCTATCAAAAGTCATTAAGCCACTTAAAGGTTGGTATGACTACATATCAAGTTAACGCCTTGTTTCCAGAATTAGAGCGGGAATGTTATGCATCTGGTATTTGCCATTTTACGGTATTCATTGAGCAGCAGATTAGGTTAGACCAACGACTTACAGACCTAAATATTCTCTCTGGTTCGCTAATTTCATTGCTAGCGCTGACTTGTGCTTTGTCTTCAGACACATGTGGCACCGCTCTGGCTGCCGCGGTCAATGTTGGCATTGCAACTTCTTTGGAGCACAAAAATATAACCGGCGATATCAATTCTCATAGTCTTGTTACGCTCGTCCAATTGATAAATACCAATACCATTGGTATGGATGGGCAAACCACGACTCGTTCAGGCCATTACTCGTCAGCAAAGCCAACTGGTATCATGACACTACTGCAATGGATTAACATTGAGTTTGATCAAGGAAAAGTAACATCATGGGCAATTAATGAACCACTTGAGCAGTACAAACCAAAGACCTTTAAAAACGAATTACCCGATTTAGAAGACGCGTTGTGAAAAAACGCCCACAATGCGTACTTATTCACTTTTTAGCATATTTATGATTGATATTTTTTAATGTTTCTGTGATGATTGCGCCTTTAGAGTAAAATACCTAATTTGTAATATTATGACGAAAAACAAATCTACAATACCTTGCCTTGTTTTTGGCGCTAGCGGCTATGCTGGCGTTGAATTAGCGCGCATGATAAACGGTCATCCTGCACTTGAACTTCATTCACTTTTTGTGTCTGCTAATAGTGCTGATTCAGGTAAAACCTTGTCTTCTTTGTATCCTCAGTATACTGGTATTATCGATCACGTTTTAGTTGCAGGTACCGATGAATCAATTGCAACTCATCTCACAGAATTAAACAAACACACCAAAGCATTTGTTTTCTTAGCGACACCACACGAATTTAGTCACGACATCGCAACATCACTCGCGAGTGAAAATGTAATCGTATTGGATTTATCTGGTGGCTTCCGCCTGCAGGATAAAGCTTTATATCCTGAGTATTATGGCTTTGAACACAAATTCAGCGAACAACTCCCAGCAATTCCCTATGGGCTTGTTGAATGGAATGCAAAAGCCTTAATCGGTAAAAACCTCATTTCATTGCTAGGGTGTTATCCAACAGCATCGCAGCTTGGTTTATTGCCATTGACGACAAATCAGTTATTAACTGACACCTGCAAACCCGTAATCAATGCAATTAGCGGTGTAAGTGGTGCCGGCAGAAAAGCCAATCTTGGCACCAGCTTTTGCGAATTGAGCTTAAAACCTTATAACTTGTTTGTTCATCGTCATACGCCAGAAATCGAACAAGGTGTTGGTAGAGAAGTTATATTCACGCCACATGTCGCTAATTTTGAACGTGGTATTTTAGCTACGATTACGGTGCAGTTAAAAGACGACGTGACTAATGATGATATAAATAACGCGTTTTCAAATGCCTATGACGACCAACCTTTAGTTAGATTAAGAGATACAATTCCGACGATTAAGGATGTGGCATACACACCGTTTTGCGACCTTTACTGGCAGAAAAAGGCAATGACCTGATTGTCGTTAGTGCAATAGACAACGTGTTAAAAGGCGCGGCTTCCCAAGGCATACAATGTGCTAATATTTTGATGGAATTGCCGCAGGAAACTGGACTTTTAAATCAGGTAGGTGGTAACTAATGACACCTTTAGTATTAAAAATTGGTGGTGAAGCACTTACTAATCAATTGGCTTTGGATGAATTTTTAACGCAAGTCAAAATCATCCAAAAAAGCCGCCCAGTGATCATTGTTCATGGCGGCGGTCCGCAGGTTGAAGACGTAATGGCAGCAACCAATTTATCAACGGAAAAAGTTGACGGTGTTCGCGCGACTCCATTAACACACCTTCCGTATGTGATTGGCGCGTTAGCAGGTATTGCCAGTCAGCAGTTACTAGCCGCATGTAAAAAGAATGGCCTTAATGCGGTTGCGTTAAGCCTTGCCGATGGCGATTCATTTACAGCGACAGTAAAAGACAAAAACTTGGTGCAGTTGGAAAAGTAGAAGCTAAAAGCAACGAGACGTTCACAACACTATTAAATAGTGGTCACCTTATCGTATTAAATTCAATAGGATGTAACGACAGTGGCGACAGCTTAAATATTAATGCCGACGACGCTGCTGTTGCCGCCGCACAAGTGGTTAATGGTGATTTATGTTTATTGTCTAATGTCCCGGGCGTGCTAGACCAAAACAAACAAAAATTTGCAACATTAAATCGAGAAGAACTCGACAAGCTGATAATTCAAGGAGTAATTAGTGACGGCATGGTAGTGAAAGTTAACGCTGCCCATCAAGCCGCTCTAAGTTTACGACGACCTGTAAATATTGGAAGTTGGCAGGACTCTTCTGCACTCAAAGAAATTTCAGAGGCCGGTGAAATCACCCTAGGCACTCAGATCCAAATTTAGAATTCAGGTAATCATTATGAGCAATAAAGTACAATCAGTATTAGGTGACTTAGACCTAACAGCAGAACAAGCAGCAGACGTAATCGCCCTTGCAATCGACATGAAAAAACACCGGAAAAATACGGTGATGCCCTAAAAGGAAAGTCTGTTGCAACTATATACGAAAAACCATCATTAAGAACTCGTGTCAGTTTTGACGTGGGCGTTCACAAAATGGGCGGTCACGCCGTTTATCTAGACCAACAAAACGGTGCGATGGGCAAACGCGAAGATGTTGCTGACTTCGGTGCTAATTTGTCTTGTTGGTGTGATGCAATCGTTGCACGCGTAATGGATCACAACACTTTGGTTCAGTTGCAACAAGCGGCATCTGTTCCTGTTGTCAATTCGTTGTGCAACCTATATCACCCATGCTAAGGCTTTAGCGGATTACATGAGCTTGCATGAATTATTTGGTGAACTTAAAGGCTTAACCTTGGCTTATATCGGTGACGGTAATAATGTAACACATTCACTGATGTTGACCGGCGCACAACTTGGCGTTAATTTGGTGGCGATATGCCCTGAAGGTTATACCGTTGATGCCGAAATCGTTTCGCAAGCGCAGAAGATTGCCGCTCAAAATGGCGCAACTATTACGGTAACTTCTGACTTAAATGCGATAGAAAAAGTCGATGCAATTTACGCCGATACTTGGGTATCAATGGGCGACGACAAAACGTTAGAAGATATTATCGATGTATTCCAACCGTACCAAGTAACGTCTGAATTAATGGCAAAACTTGGCGCACAGTATTTTATGCATTGCCAACCTGCTCACCGTGATGAAGAAGTGACAGCAGACGTTTTAGATTCTAGCCAGTCGATAATAATGAGACAAGCTGAGAACAGAATGTGGGCACAAAACGCATTGTTGCATACACTAATTGTAAAATAGAAATCAGTTCTTAGTTAAGAGCTAACAAAATTTGAAATAAAGAGATATTTAACATGGCTATTAAGCAAAACAAAAAAGTAAACAAAATCGTATTGGCCTACTCAGGTGGACTAGACACTTCAGCGATTATTCCTTGGTTAAAAGAAAACTACGAAGGTGAAAACGGTGAAGTTGAAGTCATTGCATTTGCAGCAAATGTTGGTCAAGGCGATGAAGAACTTGAAGGCATCGAAGCAAAAGCCATTGCATCAGGTGCAAGTGAATGCCACGTAATCGACCTACGTGACGAATTTGTTAACGATATTATTTTCCCAACTTTAAAAACTGGCGCTATTTACGAGAGTGAATACTTACTAGGGACATCACTTGCTCGCCCAGTGATCGCGAAAGCTCAGGTTGAACTTGCCCTTAAATTAGGTGCAGACGCGATTGCACACGGTTGTACTGGTAAAGGTAACGACCAAGTTCGTTTCGAAAGCACAGTAGCTGCGTTAGCACCACAACTAGAAATTATTGCGCCATGGCGTGAATGGGACATGGAAAGCCGTGAAGATTTGTTGGCTTACCTTGTTGAAAAAATGTACCTACCACGGCAAGTGTTACTAAAATTTATAGCCGTGACGCTAATCTTTGGCATATTTCTCACGAAGGTGGTGAGTTAGAAGATCCATGGCAGGAGCCAACAGACGGCGTTTGGACTTGGACAAAATCGCCAGAACAAGCACCTGACAAAGCAGAATATGTTGAGTTAAGTTTTGAAAATGGCGAGCTAACAAAAGTTAATGGCACAGCATATTCAGGTGTTGATGCAATTACAGTGCTAAACGACTTAGGTGCAGAACATGGCGTTGGTCGTATCGATATCGTTGAGAACCGTTTAGTTGGTATGAAGTCTCGTGGTTGTTACGAAACGCCTGGTGGCACAATCCTATTCAAAGCATATAAAGGCCTAGAAACGTTAATTCTTGATAAAGAAACGCTTAAATACCGTGAGTCACTTGGCCATGAATTTTCGCACCTTCTTTATGATGGACGTTGGTTTACACCGCTTCGTGAAGCTATCCTTGCCGGCGCAACTTCATTAGCGCAAGACGTCACCGGTGACGTCGTGGTTAAATTGTATAAAGGAACAGCGTCAGTCGTTAAACGTCGTTCTCCAAACAGTTTATATTCAGAAGACTTCGCGACATTTGGTGCGGATGATGTTTATGACCAAAAACATGCTGAAGGGTTTATTCGTTTATATAGCTTGTCTAGCCGTATTAAAGCGATGACCAAAAACAGCCAAAAGTAATTTAGATGAAAGCGATATGACAGGGTTAATTTCACTGTCATATTGCTTTGTTATTGTAAGCCTAGTTTAATATAAAATTAGTTTCCCAATCTTCGGAGTAATGTATGAGTTTATGGGGCGGCAGATTTACTGAGGATTTAGATCCCTTTTTAAGCAATTTAATGACTCTCTGCCATTTGATTATCAGTTAGTTGAGCAGGACATTGTCGGCTCAAAAGCATGGGCGACTGCCATTTGTGAAGCAGGTGTTATTTCAGAAGCTGAATTAACAGACCTCAAAGCTGCGCTTGATGAATTACTGAGTGAAGTAAGGTCAGGCCAGAAAAAATCACTGATGATACCGATGAAGATATTCATAGTTGGGTTGAACGAAACTTAATTGAAAAGGTCGGTCAGTTAGGCAAAAATTACATACCGGTCGCAGCCGTAACGACCAAGTCAGTACAGATTTGCGTTTGTGGTGTAAAACCACAGGTGAAATGCTGCAAGACAACTTAAAAGACATTCAGCAAACGTTAATTACCATTGCGAATGATCATACTGATACTATTATGCCAGGTTACACGCATCTACAGCGTGCCCAGCCAATTAGTTTCGGTCACTGGTGCATGGCCTACGTAGAAATGTTTTCGCGCGACCTAAGCCGTTTACGTGACGCTTTATATCGTCTGAATTTCTCACCATTAGGCTCAGGTGCTCTCGCCGGAACAGCCTATCCAATTAATCGTGAATCATTGGCTCAAAACCTCGGTTTTAATGCGCCAACATTAAACAGTTTAGACGCCGTTTCAGACCGTGATTTTGTTTTTGAATTGATCAGTGCGGCAAGTTTAAGCATGATCCACCTGTCCCGTATGGCAGAAGATTGCATCTTCTATAATACTCAGGAAGCAGCATTTTTAAGCTTTGGTGATGCCGTTACAACAGGATCATCTTTGATGCCTCAGAAGAAGAACCCAGATGGTTGGGAACTTGTTCGTGGTAAAACAGGCCGAGTATTAGGGGCATTAAATAACATCGCCTTTTTACTTAAATCTTTGCCACTGGCTTACAACAAAGACATGCAAGAAGACAAACCTTGTTTATTTGATGCATTAACAACTTGGCAAAACTGTTTAGTTATGGCAAACCAATGTTTAATTAACATTAAAGTTAATAAAGACAATATGTACAAAGCTGTATTAAAAGGCTTCTGTAACGCCACTGAACTAGCCGATTACTTGGTTTCTAAAGGCATGCCGTTTAGAGACGCGCATGACGTTGTTGGCGAAGCTGTTCGTTTTTGTATTGAACAAAACTGTACGCTAGAAGCTTTAAGTATCGAGCAATATCAACAATTTAGCGACTTAATTGCCGATGATTTATACCCTTGGCTTGATCCGCTCAACGCGATTAATCAGCGTAACGTCACTGGCGGTACTGCGGTTAATCAAGTTCGTAATGCAGTTGACTTCTGGCAAACTCAAATCACTCAAGCTGATAAAGTTGTGATCCGTGACGCACGAATGACTGACGTTAACGAAATTCATGACATTGTTGCCGTTTGGACGGAAGCTGGAGATACTCTGCCACGAACAAAAGACAGTATCATTCATGATATTCAAGATTTTGTTGTCGCAGAAGATCTTTCAAATCCAGATGAACCAAAAATTATTGGTTGTGCGAGTTTGTACATCTATCAAACTGGTCTTGCAGAGATCCGTTCTGTAGGTATTACGCCAAAAGCACAGGGCAAACGTATTGGTCAACGACTAATTAGCCGAATATTGCGTCATGCTCAGGCGATCCGATTAAATAAAGTAATCGTTCTAACCCGTGTACCAGAGTTTTTTGGCAAACAAGGTTTTGTCCCAACAGCAAAAGAATCTCTTCCTGAAAAAGTTTTAAAAGACTGCGAAGCGTGTCCGCGTAAAGATAATTGCGATGAATTTGCAATGGAACTCAATATTGGTAAATATGCGGTAGGTTTTACTGAAGTGCCATTGGATATGAAAACCGGAACAATCCGTACGGCTTTTGTTGAGTCTTAACATCAAACTCAACTAAATAAAGCTCATAAAAAAGAGTATTAAACATAAGTTTAATACTCTTTTTTTACATTGATTTTAGAAAATTAAGTTCTGAGCCAATTGTCTAAGCAAGTTGCTATTAGTGACTAATCACCAAATAAATCAGGGGTTGGATCAACCGTAACGGGAATTTGTTGCTGGCGAATTTCAATCTGCTTTTTAATCCAGCGAATTTTTCGAGATTTACATAACTTAATAACGTGACGTTTTCCTTCATCACTAAGCTGCATCCACTGATATCGTTCATCGCGGTTACGAAAACACCCTTTGCAAAAGCCGTTTGTGCCATTTTGACAAACGCCGATGCATGGGCTGGGGATGTGGAAAAGCTCTAATTGTGGCATACACAGAGTTTAATTTAGACACGCGGCCTACGCAAGGGATTGCGTCACCGATTATATTCGCATTCATTAGACATAAAAAACCCGCTAGTGCGGGTTTTGATGATCCAATGTGGATTTATTCAATAAGGTCTGTAGGAAATGAAGCACGAACTTCTTTCCATACTTTACCTGAGTCAATACCATACTTTCTAATTAAGTAAATTGCTTCATCGTGTTTGCCTTCTTTTGCAAACATTTCAAGTTCTTTATAGTAGTTTTTGGCCAGTACGCGGGCTTCATCTGTAGAAAAATAGTAGCCGGCAATTTTTGACCAAAACCCTCTAAATCCATTTAGAACTAAGACATAAATGGCATTACCTGACGCATGGGCTAATTCGTGATTAAGATAATAATCCATATCCGCAAATTCTTGCGGGTGGTCTGATACAGTCTGGGCTTTTTGTGCTAATTCGATAACTTTCTCAGGATTGTTTTTAATCGCAGCTCGAATATAAATTGCACTTAAATTTGTTCTAGCAGACAACAGTTGGTCAATTAAATCTGCAGCACTATCAATATCAAGCTTTGCAAGTGTTGATAGAATATTGACGCCACAGGTTTCCCAAAAGTTATTAACCTTAGTTGGTTTACCATGTTGAATTGTAAGCCAGCCATCTCGGGCTAGTCTTTGGAGAACTTCACGTAATGTAGTGCGTGTCACGCCAATCAATTCTGATAATTCGCGCTCCGCTGGTAAAATAGACCCTGGAGGAAATCGATTGTTCCAAATTGAGTCAACAATGTATTCTTCTGCAAAACCGGCCGGACTTTGTGCTTTTATTATTTTCATTCAGCTATCTGCTTCTATTGGGTGACTGGACTGATTGTACCAGATAAGTCCTAATGCACAACCACCTATTTATATAACTTTTAGTTGGAATAATTTGAACTTTCACAGTATTTATATAGGATTAAGATAGTTTTTTAGTACATTAGCTCAACAAAATAAGAGTGAATCCATCACCCAACAATAATTTAAGGAAGGTAATAAAAGTATGCAGCAATCTACTGTAAATGCTTTTTATCAGAACTTTTAGGAAACTCTCCTGAATGGTACAAATTGGCGATCATCGCTTGTCTTATTATCAACCCAATGCTTTTTGCACTTGATCCCTATGTCGCTGGCTGGGCATTAGTATTAGAGTTCATATTTACATTAGCGATGGCACTTAAGTGTTATCCACTTCAGCCCGGCGGTCTGCTTGTTATTGAGGCTGTTGCAATAGGAATGACTTCACCCGGTCATATCGAAGCAGAAATATCTCAAAACTTGAGTGTTGTTTTGTTATTGATCTTTATGGTCGCGGGTATTTTCTTTATGAAAGACCTGTTGATGTTTTCATTTACAAAACTACTGATAAAAGTTAAATCAAAAATTGCGCTGTCACTAGCGTTTACCTTTGCATCCGCTTTTCTATCTGCATTTCTAGACGCCTTAACGGTTGTTGCGGTTATTATTACCGTTTCCACTGGTTTTTATATGATTTACCACAAAGTAGCATCAGGTAAGCCCGGTAATCATACAGATCACGACCACACTGAGGATGAACATTTTGACACGCCAACGCGCAGTGAATTGGACGAATTCCGCGCCTTTATGCGTAACATTATGATGCATGCTGGTGTTGGTACTGCCCTTGGTGGTGTTTGTACTATGGTTGGCGAACCGCAAAACTTGGTTATCGCAGAACGTGCTGGATGGAATTTCATTGAATTTGCTTTACGTATGTCACCTGTGACCATTCCGGTTTTAATTGCTGGTTTAATAACAACGGTATTACTTGAAAAACTAAAGTGGTTTTCTTATGGCGCGGAACTGCCAGACACAGTCCGTCACATTCTTGTCGAGTATGATAAAGAAAGCGACTCAAAAATGACGAAACGCGACAAAGTTAAACTATTTTCACAAGTATTCATCGCGATTTGGTTAATCGTTGGTCTAGCATTGCACCTTGCGACGGTCGGCTTGATTGGTTTATCGATCATCATTTTGGCAACAGCAATTGCCGGTATTACTGACGAACATCAACTTGGTAAAGCATTTGAAGAAGCCCTTCCCTTTACCGCTTTGTTATGTGTGTTTTTGCAGTCGTCGCTGTAATTATTGATCAGCAGCTATTTGCTCCAGTTATTCAATGGGTTCTCACTTTTGAAGGCAAAATGCAGTTGGTTATGTTCTTTATCGCCAACGGTTTACTTTCTATGGTCAGTGACAATGTGTTTGTCGGTACGGTATACATAAATGAAGTGGCAGCCGCATTAAAACAAGGCATCATCACTCGTGATGAATTTGATTTATTGGCTGTAGCAATTAATACAGGAACAAATTTACCGAGTGTTGCAACGCCTAATGGTCAAGCTGCGTTCTTGTTCTTATTAACTTCAGCGTTAGCACCATTAATTCGATTATCTTATGGCAAGATGGTTTATATGGCCCTTCCTTATACTATCGTATTGTCAATTGTCGGTTTAATAGCGACGTATTACGGGTTGATGGACTGGACTCAAACTTTATACGACATGAATTTAATTGAACACCACTCTGCTGCTGGTAGTGCAACTGAATCCGGTCATTAATCAATGGGCAATAACCAATCTTTATCTTCATGGCCAGCACTTCGCTGGCCATGGCTTTTATTAGCCCTCAGTGCTTTTACATTCGAAATTATCGCCTTGTACTTTCAGTATGGAATGGGTTTAGAACCTTGCGTAATGTGCATATACCAGCGTACCGCGGTATTTGCCATAATGGTTGCGGCTTTACCTGCTACCTACGCACCTACAAGCTTGATCGCTAGATTAATAAGCTTTAGTGGTTGGGGAATTGCCAGTATTTGGGGTTTGATCATCGCGAAGCAACATGTTGCTATGCAAGATCCTGACAACTTTATGTTGCTATTAAGTTGCGACGCATTTCCAAACTTTCCAAGTTGGCTAGCGCTGCATGAATGGATCCCAGCATTTTTTGAAGCACGTGGCATGTGTGGTGACATTGATTGGTCATTTATGGCAATGTCGATGCCCCAGTGGATGACAGTAATATTTAGTTTCTACTCACTCACCTTCCTGATATTTTTAATCAATCGGCTAATAACCGAGAAAAAGATTTAACACTTTCAATTAAAGCCGCTTAAGCGGCTTTTTTATAACTATACCTAATCTAACTTTCTTTCCAAAAAAGCCAATATTACAAAAACATAAGCGGCGTCATTTTTCCGCCACCGGCAATCCATTGCCGCAACACGCACTTATAACCCTTATAAAACAACAAGATATAGATTGGCACATATACTGCTTTGAAAAGAGTCCTTAAATCAAACTAATGGAAATAGGGTCTTTCTGATGAAAAGCTTACTAACAAAAATAAAAACAATAACAGTTGTAACGGCAAGTCTATTCACTTTAGCAGCAACAGCAAATGCGCTACAAAACAATAAATCACAGCACGAAGCTGCGTATTTAGTTCAAGGCGCTAGTAATGCAACAATGACATCACTAGTTCAAAACGTTGGTGGTGAAGTTATCCACAACTTCTCTGTGATCCAAGCAATCTCTGCGGAACTAAACGAAGATCAAGTTAAACAAATTTCCGAAATGAACCCTTTAGTTCGTTTTACAAATAAAGACGTTAAAGCTGAGTCAAAAGACGAAACTGCGGGCGTTATCTGGGGTCGTCACGGCGGTCGTGTTGAAACTGCGGGTGTTATCTGGGGTCGTCACGGTGGTCGTGTTGAAACTGCTGGGGTTATCTGGGGTCGTCACGGCGGTCGTGTTGAAACTGCTGGGGTTATCTGGGGTCGTCACGGCGGTCGAGTTGAGACTGCTGGCGTAATCTGGGGTCGTCACGGCGGTCGTGTTGAAACTGCCGGCGTTATCTGGGGTCGTCACGGTGGTCGTGCTGAGACTGCTGGCGTTATCTGGGGTCGTCACGGTGGACGTGTTGAAACTGCCGGCGTTATCTGGGGTCGTCACGGTGGACGTGTTGAAACTGCCGGTGTTATCTGGGGTCGTCACGGTGGACGTGTTGAAACCGCCGGTGTTATCTGGGGTCGTCACGGTGGACGTTCTGACATAGCTTAGGCTACTAAATATACATTAAATTTCTAAAAGCCCGATTTTCAAAAAATTGGGCTTTTTTATTTTACTGAGCCTGTGACTCTGCGAATAGATGTGGTATAAATTGTCCCCATAATAATAATAAAAATAATAATGGTTTCTAAATGCACAACGGTAGAGGCAGAATCTTATCTCTGAAATATTTTAGATTATTTACTCTATCAATTTCTTTATTGCTCTTCACAATTTCTAGTTCTGCTAATCCATTATTCGACCCTGTTCGAAATACTATCCATTTTCAGCATCTCGATATTGAATCAACCTTACCACACCCTACTATAATGGACATTATTCAAGATAAAGAAGGGTTCGTCTGGTTTGCTACTCAAGGAGGCATAGCACGATTTAATGGTACAAACTCATCTATTTATACTGCAGTTTCGGCGAATGAAGAAGGTTTAAATAATAATTGGATTTGGCAAATGTATGCTGACTCTGAAGGACGAGTGTGGGCTACAAGTAACGGTGGTATTCATCTTTATATACCTGAACAAGATAAATTTCTAAATTTTAGTTCTAAAACTAATCCTAACATTACATCATTAAATTTTAATTCAATTACCGAAGTCGGTAATGGCAACTTATGGTTTGGCAGCGAAACAGGGATAACAGTTTTTAATTCAAAAACGTCCCGTTTTAGTTCTATAGATAGCACCCAAAAGTTCAAACAACTTGTTGATAATAGTAATATTCGAGACTTAGATTATTCGGCTAACAAAGTTATTTGGGTCGCAACGAAAAATAACGGTTTGTACCTTAGTGAAGACAACGGAAAAACATTTAATATTTTAAATGTAGAATTAAAAACTTTGCCGACAAATAAGGTAATCAGCTTAGATATTGATTCAAAAAATCAAGTATGGGCAGGTACTGAAGGAGACGGTTTATTACTTATTTCCGAATCTGGTGAATTTTTACAACAATTTAAATCAACTATGTGTAGCAGTGTGATAAATGACGTGCTTATAGATCACAACGATAATATATGGCTAGCTACCCCTAATGGTATGTGTGAATTCAATCATGAAACCGAACGCTTCATCCCTCACCAAAAAGAATCTGGCCGTATTTCAAGTTTAATAAACGATGACGTCCGAGTTTTGATGCAAGATGAGGGCGGTGTAATTTGGGCTGGTACCGTTTCAGGTGTGAGCAAGTGGAACGCAAAACTGGCGGATTTCACTCATATTGCTCAACAAAACCCGTTTGGCACTATGACCTCTGCCTCTGTCACCAGTTTTGCGATGAACAAAAACAATTTATTTGTCGGTACTGTAGATGGTGGCGTCAACGTATTGAACTTTGATACTAAGACAATGTCGCCGTTTAATTCATCATTTTCCGACAAACTTAAAAACTTAGATAGCAGCTTAATAACAAGCCTATTGGTGGATGGCGATACTGGGCTATGGGTTGGTACCTATGATAACGGCCTGTTTTATATTGATTTAACGAACTATGAACAAGTCTTATTCAGCGCAGACAGTGAATTTTCAAATCGATTAAATAACAACGCTGTAAGTAAAATAATTCAATTAAAAGACGGTAACCTAGCGGTTTCAACCTATGGTGGTGGCGTCAATCTCATAGATTCAAATACCAAGCAGGTTATCCATAATAAATATAATATTGAGACCAATAATACTGCTGTAACTAACTTTATACTGGATATATTCGAAGACAATAATAAAGATCTATGGCTTGCAACTCATGGTGGGGGCCTTGTTCACTATGACACCAGAAATAATAAAAGCTCGACCTATTCAACAAAACAGAAAGGCAAATACTTTATTGGTAGTGACGAAATATTTTCCGTCATAAAAACCGCAAAAGGTGTTTGGCTCGCAACAAGTGACGCGGGTTTGTTATTGATTGAAGACAATGATAACAAAACCCAACATATTATTAATCAATCTAGAGGACTGGCAAGTAACTTCACCTACAGCTTGCTAGAAGATGACTTAGGATATATTTGGATAAGCCACGCCAAAGGACTATCGCGCCTTAATCCCAACAACTTTGAAATTAATAACTTCAATACGACCCACGGATTACAAAGCTCAGACTTTAATAACAGCGCTTATTATAAAGCAAAAGACGGCAGACTATTTTTTGGTGGCACAAATGGCTTTAACACTTTTCAGGCAAATAAAGTTCCTCTGAATTCTTATAAACCAAAACTTAAATTAACTAAATTTGTACACGCAAACGAAGAAAAGCCGATACAAACCATGCTGCGTGCTGATGGTGTATTAGAACTGAACTATGAAGATACGATAATCGACTTTGAGTTTGCGGCCTTGGATTATACAAAACCGTCAAATAATCGTTATCAATATATGATGGAAGGACTCAGTTCTTCTTGGAGTAACATCGGCACGAGCAACCATATCTCATTTTCGTACTTAGCCGATGGAAGCTACACACTAAAAGTTAGGGGTAGTAACAACGAAGAGGTTTGGAGTGAAATACTGCAGATCCCAATTGAAGTTATGCCACCCATTTGGAAGACAACCCACGCCAAACTATTCTATATTTTTGGCCCGATCTTGATCTTTCTTCAACTGTTAAGAAACCAGCGGATTAGACATCAACGCCAGTTATCTCATGAACGTAGATTACACCAACTTGCATATTTTGACGGACTTACAGGTCTACCAAACCGTCAGAGCTTTTACGAGAGTTTAGATAAATTTATCTCCCTTGCACGACGCGGTAATTATAAAGCTGGGGTTATGTTCATTGATTTAGATCGATTTAAACGAATCAATGACACCTTGGGGCATGATTACGGTGATTTGGTTCTGCAAGAAATTGCACAGCGGTTGAAAGAATGCGTTAGAGACAGTGATTTTGTTGCAAGAAATTACGAAGTAAATACTGTAAATAATGAAATCGCTAGATTAGGCGGCGACGAATTCACGCTGTTTTTAAGTCATGTTGAATCGGCTGCCGAAACAACACTCATAACGCAACGTATTATCGAGAGCTTATCACGTCCAATTAAGATCGACAGTTATGAATTAACCGTCACACCAAGTGTAGGGATTGCGCTATATCCTGAACATGGCACCACAGTTCATGAATTAATGAAACATGCTGATATCGCTATGTACCAAGCTAAAGAAGACGGCAGAAGAACCTTTAAGTTCTATTCAAATGAACTCAATGATCGAGCTCTCGAACGTTTGCAGCTTGAAGAAAAAATGCGTTATGCGGTTAAAAACAACGAGTTTGTTTTACATTATCAGCCGCAAGTCGACATTGTTAGCAATGAAATTACCAAGGCTGAAGCGCTTATCCGTTGGAACAGTCCAGAGCTCGGTTTTATCTCCCCTGCTGAGTTTATACCTATTGCAGAAGAGTCCGGGCTGATTATCGAGCTAGGCAACTGGATTTTGGACACCGCCTGTAAACAAGCAAAGCAATGGCTTGATGAAGGTTTAGAAAATTGTAAAGTCTCAGTCAATGTATCAAGTGTTCAGTTTAAGCAAACTGCGCTTATCGACAACGTCAGAAATGCTTTAACACGCAGCGGACTGCCCCCAGAACTGCTTGAGTTAGAGCTTACGGAAAGCGCGGTTATGTCAGATGTAGACGACAATATTGACCGTTTACAACAATTTAAAGACATGGGCATAACCATTGCGATTGATGACTTTGGTACAGGGTATTCGTCGCTAAGCTACTTGAAAAAATTCCCTATCGATACACTAAAAATTGACCGTTCGTTTATCATCGAGATTGCAAATAGTGATAACGATGCAGCCATAGTCAAAGCAATAATGCTACTTGCTGAAACAATGGAACTAAAAGTTGTTGCAGAAGGGATTGAGAACGTTGAGCAACTGCAAATATTGCATAACTATCGTTGCCAGTTTATTCAAGGCTACTTCTTCAGCCGCCCACTGGTTTACGAAGAGTTTTTGAGTTTGCCAGTAAGACATATTACGAAGAAAAACGCAGTTGGCAGTTAGCTAGCGATTAATTCAGACGGCTCAATTCATTACCAGCTATATATTAAAAGGCTGTTAGATACAGCCTTTAGATTAACGTGATGCCTTGTAATCCTGTTTAAAACAACGAACTAGAAACAACGTAGCAAGTAATTTATTACTACAGCCACTAGATAGCCTATTTGAGCTAATATGCTGTTATAGTGTTTTTAGGAGGCCATTGAGGACGTTATTAACCGTAATTACGTCAGATTGTTCCAATTCACCATTTTTAATGGCTTTGTTGACGCTTTGTTCAACTAATTCAATAAACTCGTCCATTGTTAGCGCTTTGTTTTGCATTAAAGCACCACCTAAAACCAAATCTACGTGTCCTCTTAAATAGCCACTCGCAAATAACTCATCATCTGTTCCGGTTGCTACATAACCGTCGAAGTAAACTTGCGCGTCATCACTTAGTTGTTCTAAATCTAACATGTGTATCCTTTTATATTTCTTCATATCCAACGGGATAAAACACTTGGTCTTTATATCCAGTTGTCACTTTAATATGACCTGCCAACATTTTGTCTAATTCAATATCACCAGTGTCTGCAATGAGGGGACGTCCCGCCAAAGCCTGTAACTTTCGTTTTGTTGCAACGACAACAATATTCTCTTTACCTATAGTTCTGATGACTTCCGGTGAAAGTTGTTGATTCCCCGACCAAAAATATGCCCCTGTCCACCTATAAGCGTTATCACTAATTTCACGGGTTTATGCTCTAACAAAGGTAGTAATTGATTGGTCGTAACATCCGTCGCAATTAGTTGGTGATCTTTGATCACATCAACACCTAATAAGGTATTTTTGATATCGAGCTCTTCCATAATAAATGCAACTGTTGAACCGGAGCCCATAATGTAGGTTTCTTCACTTTCCATTGCGTCGATGACGCTGGCTGCAATATCTTGCAATACTAACTCATCACTTTCTTTGCCGCCCATTTTTACCGCTTGCACATAGCGTAACTCTGAAGGGATCTGCAATTCACCAAAACGCTTGGCTCGCACGACACCTTGCCTAAATTGTGCCTCATCTATATCCATGACGTCTGCTTCTTGCACTGAAACAAGTTCGCCAGCGATCAACATATGGACAATTCGTCCCGCCGCTTTTGGTGTTATTGCATAAACCCCAGAATGAATTTTACAACCCGCTGGAATGCCGAGTACAGTCGTATTGTCGGTTACTGCTTCACATATATTACGCGCAGTACCATCTCCCCGGCAAATAAAATAAGGTCTAATGCCATGTCAGACATAAGTGTTGCTGCGTCAATCGTGTCTTGGGCGTTAGTGGTATTTGAGCTTGTTTGATAGACAACCTGGTACGAGAACCCGAGTGACTGGCATAAGTTTTCGCCCATTTGGTCGCTCACTGTAAAAATATCTACATCTGCAGCAAATTGTAAAAATTGCTCCAATGCCACTTTCGCTCGTTGATTTGCTCGGGCAATTGCCCCTAACGATTCAGCCTGTTGAATTGAAGTTAATTCATCACTTCCTTTTAGCCCGACGGTTCCGCCCATACCCGCTAAAGGATTGATAATTAACCCTAATCGAAATTTTTTCTCAGTGGGTTGGTTTGTGCGTTTGTTTTATCATTTGCTGAATTTTTTGTTAGCTGCGTCATTTTAAGCAACCTCTGTTTGTCGGTTTGCTATATCTAGAGCTTCCTGATGACCGTAAATATCCTGTTGATAGAATTGACTCAGTGCCGCGATAAATAACTCTGCCCGAGGTGGAAAGCGATCAGCTAGATAAGCTTTAAATTGGCGAGCAACATCTTGTTCAAAAGCAATGTGATCAGGTTGACGACCAAATTCATCGCCTGATAAGTTGTCACAACTGACATTAAATTTAATGCCACAGGCTAAGGCTAAACGCCATTTCAATGGCCTGAGGTTTGACTTCCGCTTGTTGGAATTTGGCTTGCTGCTCTGCAGTGCGGCCATCGGGACAATACCAATAACCATAATCAATTTTATTCAGCCTCGGCATTCCGGCTAAACACCAATGGGCAATTTCGTGCAATGCGCTGGTAAAATAGCCATGGGCAAAAACCACTTGTGCATAGGGCTGTGCGTCAAGCCCAAGGTCACTCGTATTAGCAGGCAAGTAAATGGGTTCACTGCCGCCTAAGACCAGTTTAGTATTGTATTTAGCAAAAAAAGTTTGCTCAAAAATGGCGATTAGGTCAGCATATTCTTTCACAGGCTCGTCTTCACTCACGAAATTTAACTTCAGCTCAAAATGGCTATTATACTTGGACTTTGTCAGGTTCAAATTGAAATTTTTGCGGGGTGTCATTAAAATCACTAATCCTGCAACCAAGACAACCATGCTAGCCCAGACAAAGGTGTCACTGCCTCCAAGTCCTTCGTTCCAAGTCATGCCCGTAACCCAAGCACCAAGTGCGCCACCAATACCAAAGGTGATCCCAAGGTACATAAATTGCCCTTGATTTTGCATCCGCTTAGGAAAATAACGTCGAACAAAATGGATACTTGAACTGTGCATTAACCCAAAGCTCACTGCGTGAATAATCTGGGTAAGAATAACAACAATGACAAAATCGATATAATAGGCCATTAATAGCCAACGAAGCGCCGTTAACATCAAACAAACAACCATAAGCAACTTAAGGCTATATCTTGCTAATAGATGACCGGCAATGAGAAACATAAAAATTTCAGCAAACGTTCCTAGCGCAAATAGAATGCCAGTCGCAGTGCCTTGGATATTCATGTTGTGACAAATACTGAGTGAAAAAACCAACATATGGCGCAAAACTCATTTGCAGTAATATTGACGCAATCAAGAACGAGCCAAAACCAACCGTACAACAACGTTTAAAAAACCCTTCGCTATCGCCAAGTTCGTCATGGGCTAACGGATCTCCATTATCGAGGTATAAGCTTGTTAGATACGTCAGAAAAATAAGCCCTAAACCCACATACAAGATCACACCTATGGTCCATAAATATCGACAATTGTGCCCACCGCTATTGCCGCAACAATAAAACCAATACTGCCAAATAATCGGACTCTGTTATAAATAGTTGGATTGCTTTTTGTTGCCACCAGCGATAACACTTCAATCTGGGACACCGCCGCCATAAAAAAGACAAAGGCACAAATCATTGAAATGTTGGTCACCCACTTAATATCGATAAAAACCGCAGGTAACAGAGCTACAAATGAAATTATGACCGCAAGTTGAAAGTATCGTTTGGGGTTCTGTTGGAGATCGGCCAAGTAGGCCCATAGTTGACCCGAAAATATTCTGATAAACGTATATGACGCTATTAAGGTTCCAACTTCGGTCGACGTGAATCCACGTGAACTCAAAAAGACAGCGAGATACGAGATCACGCCGCCAAGAAAGCCATAATAAAAAAGTTCACTGCTGCCGCTGGCACCAATGAACTCAGTTTTATATTATCCATGTAATTACTTTACAGACGCAGGGATAACCGGCGTTGTCACAACTACGTCCGCATTTTGAGCTCTGTTTCTTAAAAAGTGATCCATTAAAGTAATGGCTAACATAGCCTCAGCAATTGGTACGGCGCGAATGCCAACACAGGGATCGTGACGACCTTTAGTAACTACTGGCTGGGTTTGGCCATTGACATCTATCGTTTCGCCTTCAACGCTAATACTTGACGTTGGTTTTAATGCGATGTGCGCAATAATATCCTGACCACTTGAAATACCGCCCAAAATACCGCCTGCGTGATTAGATTTAAACCCCTCTGGGGTCATCTCGTCGCGGTGTTCTGAACCTTTCTGCTCAACGACACCAAAGCCATCACCAATTTCTACTCCCTTAACAGCATTAATGCTCATTAAGGATTTAGCGATATCGGCATCTAGGCGGTCGAATACGGGTTCACCAAGTCCTACCGGCACCTGTTTAGCGACAACGGTAATTTTTGCACCCACCGAGTTACCTTGCTTTTTAAGGTCTCGCATATACTCATCCCATTTTTCTACGGCTTTTTCATCAGGGCAGAAAAACGGGTTTGTTTCTATAATAGTCGGATCTACTGACTCAATCGCAATTGGACCAAGTTGTGCCATATAACCGAATATTTCGATTCCAGCATGTTGTTTTAACCATGCTTTGGCAAAACCACCAGCGGCAACACGCATCGCTGTTTCTCGAGCTGACGAGCGACCACCGCCTCGGTAATCTCGGACACCGTATTTATGGTGATAGGTATAGTCCGCATGACTAAGGTCTAAACTTGTCTTTAATATTCGAATAGTCATTTGAACGTTGGTCTGTATTTTCGATTAGCAAACCAATTGAAGTGCCAGTTGTAACCCCTTCAAAAACACCACTTAAAATTTTCACTTCGTCCGCTTCTCGGCGTTGTGTTGTGAAACGTGAGGTACCAGGTTTACGTCGATCTAAGTCGCGCTGGATATCTTCTGCAGATATCGCCAACCCTGGAGGGCAACCATCTATAATACAGCCCAAGCCATTACCATGACTTTCGCCAAATGTTGTTACTTTAAACACTTCACCGATGGTATTTCCAGCCATTACGCCCTCTTTCTTTTCTAAATTATTCTTTTAATTAAACCGCTATCAAAAACGGCTAAAATAAATCTTTATGATCAATTAATTGCTGCTTGGTTATGGCAAATACACCAATACCGCCATTTTCAAATTCCAACCAATTAAATGGGACTTCTGGGAATTCGGCTTGCAAATGGATCATGGAGTTACCAACTTCAACAATAAGCAATCCATTATCTTCTAAATGTGCAGCAGCTTGTTTTAAAATAATACGTGTGATGTCCAAACCGTCATTACCACTGCCTAAACCAATTTCCGGTTCGTGGTGAAATTCTTCCGGCATGTCACCTAGATCTTCTAAGTCCACATAAGGTGGATTAGATACAATAAGATCATATTTAAGTCCCTCTACTGACGCAAAAACGTCAGACATAATAGGGAATACTCGATCTTCAACCTGTAACCTATGGATGTTCTCATCTGCAACAGCAAGTGCCTCAGGACTAATGTCCAACGCATCTATTGTTGCATCTGGAAAAGCAAATGCTGTCGCAATTGCAATACATCCTGACCCCGTACACAAATCCATTATTCTCAAAGGCGTCTTTGAAATGAGCCCTTCGAAATTATTTGTGATCAATTCACCAATTGGCGAACGCGGCACTAATACATCTTCATTGACAAAAAATGGCAGACCACAAAAATAGGATACTTGGGTTAAATAAGCTGCCGGTTTTTGGTTAATATACGCTGCTCAATAAGACCTAATGCATTTTTACGTTCACTTAATGTCGTGCGCGCCTGCAATAAATGTTCATTCATTGTAGGTGGTAAACTCAGCGCATAGGTAATTAATTGGGCGGCTTCATCCCACGGATTATCGGTTCCGTGACCTAAATAAATGTCGCTTTCATTGAATCGACTTACCGACCAACGAATTAGATCGTTAACCGTTTGAAGTTCAGTTACTGCTTCTTCGAGCAATATTGTTAGCTCAGATAACTCTTTTTGCATCAAAAACCCTAATTAATCTGGTCGTACTCACCAGCTTAATTTACAATACCCCGCACTATATTGCTTAAACTTTCTCGCAAAATGTCTGAAAAAATTTGAATTTTAAAGATTTACTCAACAAAAAAGATGATAGTCCATCTTTGCCAAGTACATTTGCTGATGAGATGCAGGGCGTCAAACCATTCAAGCAAGACAAAATACACTTTGGGAAAGCGCTCAGCAAGCAAAATAGAGCTTTAGCTTCAAACTTTAAGGAAGAAGATAGAAAGAATATCGATAAGGACGATAAGCTAGCAGCGACCCGCTTTCACTTTTCTGAAGAATACGAACCTTTGATCGATTTCGAGCAGACGTTAAGTTTTGTTAAACCGGGACAACCCAGTTACCTAGCAAAACTCATTAGGCGCGGTGAAATTCAGCCCGATATCGTGTTAGACCTTCATGGTCACACCAAAGAAAGCGCTAAACGAGATTTAGCTGACTTGATCACAACATGCAAAACAGAACAATTATTAAGTGCTTGTATCGTTCATGGTGTTGGGGGCGGCGTTCTAAAACGAAAAATCCCACATTATTTACTGCAACACCCTGATGTTGCCGCATTACATCAAGCACCGCTCGAATGGGGCGGCCAAGGCGCAATTGTCATAATTATTGATTTAGGCGAGGATTTGCAGTTTTTGTTAAAGCGGTAAATCAGTAGACTGGTAAGTTGCAATTACAACATTTGTTCAGGGGCGATCAGCGTTTCTAACACACCATTCCATTTATCGAGGTTAATTTTAATCTTTGCAACGCCCGCCGTCGCCATTATGGGTGTGTAACCTGTTATTTCGCCGATTAAATAACTCACCAAAGGCATATGCGAAACACATAGAATATTTATGTCATCAACGGTGTTTTTATCAATACTAGCCAAAACAAAATCCATTGCGACTTTTGGATCCCCCTCCGGGATCAAATCCACAATTACGTCTATATCTAACGCATCTGGACCACGTTCAATAATAATATCTTTCGTTTGTTGGGCGCGAATATACGGCGAGGCATAGACTTGTTGAAACTGTCCAAGCTGCGTTTTCAACCACAGTGCTGTACGTTTTGCTTCCCAGCGGCCATGTTCTGAGAGCACACGAAGTTGATCTTCGGCTGCGATTGACTCAGCTTCTCCGTGTCGAACGATATAAAGATAAATTGCCATTGTCACTAGTTGTCTTGCCTACACTAGTGACTACTATAATTAATTCACCAATTATTGACCATTAATTTATGAAATTAATTGTTTCAGCACGTATCTTATTTATATATCTCGATTTCTTGAAAAAAACAGCTAGGATAAAGAGATACATAATGCTGCGGTATTTCGAGAACCAAACGAGATATAAACATTGAATATTAGTCCCAACGACAACAAAAATTATTTGGCTATGACGTTAGATAATGGCCTTCGAATTGTTTTAGTTGAACAAGATGACTGCCATAAAAACGCCTGTTCACTGGTCGTGAATACGGGACATTTTGATGATCCCGTTGACCGCCCGGGTTTTGCACATTTTGTTGAGCACTTATTGTTTAATGGCAGCAAAAATACCCAGAAGTGAACGGGCTAAGTCATTTTGTTGGGCAACACGGTGGGATGTGTAACGCTTGGACTGGCACAGAACACAGCTGTTTTTATTTTGATGTTCATCCAGAATTTTTTGCCCCTGCTCTCGACCAGTTTGCTAATATGTTTATCGAGCCTTTGTTCAGTCATGACGCCCTATCGCGTGAGCAAGAAGCTATCCATGAAGAATATAAACTAAAACTGCAAGATGACAGTCGTCGTATCCAACAGGTGCATAAACAAACGAGTAATCCTGACCATCCGTTCCATAAATTTTCAGTTGGCAATAAACATACTCTTTCAGATTTACCTGACCGACCTGTCGCCGACGAATTATTTTCATTTTGGCACCAAAATTATCAAGCTCAATATATGACAGTGTCGATAGTCACTGCAGAACCTATAGAAATGATGCGTGATTTAATTGCGACAACGTTTTCTGCAATTAAATCCAACGATCCGAAGTTCGCCAAGTCAAGGTATTGAACCACCACTTTATCGCGACCAAGAATTAAATCAATTTATTGGAATCCATCCAGTTAAAGAGATCCACAAACTTAATGTGACGTTCTCGATGCCTGACATGAATTATATGTACAACACAAAGATGCTGAGTTTTGTGGCGCATATCATTGGTTATGAAGGGAAAGGGTCGTTATACGAAGCGTTAGACAACAAAGAATATATAAACGCCTTAACCGCTGGGAACGGCATTAGTGGCAATAATTTTAAAGACTTTAATTTGTCTCTGGAATTAACCGAGTTAGGCGAAGAAAATATTGACGATATTTTAGAGATTACTTTTGCCTACCTAAATTTTTTGAAACAAACAGTGCCCGCAGCCTATTTATATGACGAACAACAAGTTTTGACTCAAGTCAGTTTTAACTACCAAGAAGAAATTAAAGCGACCAAACTTGCCAATCAAATTGCCCTCAATATGCAACATTATCCAGAAGTAGACTATCTGTCTGGAGATTATCGGATGGACGGCTTTAACATCCAACAATGGCAGGAAATTTTAGGCTACTTAAATGCTGACAACTTTCGTGTGACGTTAGTAAGTCAGTCAATCCATACGCAACATAAAGCACCTTGGTACCATACCCCCTATGCCGTTACCGATATTGATTTGGACGTTAGGAAACTATTGAATGACACAAGTTGGAGTGATTTTAATTTCCAACTGCCCCCAGAAAACCCTTATTTGGGAGGAGAGATAAAGTTAGAACAGCTCGACTTTAATAGTCTTACCCCTATTAACATAGAAGACAAATTGGGTTGGAAAACGTGGTTTAAACAAGATGTTAGTTATCGCGTACCAAAGGGCAATATTTACCTCGGCCTAGACTTACCAAATGGCATCGCTAGCAAACGTAACCAAACAATGATGCGGATGTTTTGTGACTTATTTTTAGACTCGGTATCTGAACAACATTACCAAGCTGAAATGGCTGGGCTTTATTATAATATCTATGCACATAACGGTGGCATCACAATCTATACGTCAGGCTTGAGTAACCGACAACATGAGCTACTTTTAACGCTAATTGATACCATGTTGAAACCAAATTTTGTCGAGAGTCGGTTTAAAGAGATTAAACGTCAGTTGATAAAACACTGGAACAATAGTGAGTCGAATCGCCCCATTAGCCTTTTATTTAGTCATTTAAATTCAACTTTAATCCCTAAAGTGGCCAATAGTTTAGAACTCGCAGAGATTTTAGCTGATGTCAGTTTTGCTGAATTCTTAGCGTTCCATAGCACACTATTTAATGCGGTTAATGCAGAGATGCTCATTTATGGTAACTGGAATACTCAACAAGCTCTAAATATTAACGCCTTAGTGGAACAACGTTTTAGCCATGCCACTAAGGTCGAGGAAAATGTTCGAGCAAATGTAAAACTTGATAGGATTGGTGTAGAAAAACAACGCGTTCCGGTTGAACACAGTGACAACGCCGCAATTATCTACCTACAGGGCAACAAAACCGTAGACGATAAAACCGACGTCGTTGAAAAAGCATGGTTTATTCTATGTTCACAAATTTTAGCGCCATATGCATTTAACTATTTACGCACCGAGCAACAATTAGGTTATCTCGCAGGTAGTGGTTATATGCCTTTATGCAATGTCCTAGGACTTGTTGTCTATGTGCAATCACATGAAGTTGAAAACAGCGAACTTGAACGGCATATCGGCCTTTGTATCGAAGGCTTTATCAAAGAGTTAGATCATTTAGAGTTAGACGAATTTAACGCTCATAAACAGGCCGTAATTCACCAATATCAAGAACAACCCGCCAATTTAAATCAAAAGTGTCAACAATTATGGGTTAGTGTTGGCAACAAAGATTATGAGTTTAATCACAAGTCTCGAATAGTAGAAGAACTGCAACTGGCAACTTTAGATGAATTGCAACAATGGGCAAAAACCAATCTATTGGAGCAGTTCGCCACTGGCTACCAAATATCAACCGAATAAAATTCGATCAATTAATCATATATTTAACGATAAAAGCTTGCCAACTCGCATCCAAACTTTGACAGTAGCGCATCCATAAGGTAATTTGAATCAGCGTTTAACTAGCTGTAGTCGTCGTTGTGCTAAGTCCACTGAAAAAAATAACAATAAAATTGTGGCTGTTTCAAGCCTTGTAAGTTTTAACACTTACGCGTTAGAAACCGAATCAATCTCAAATGTAATCGAAAAACTGTTTTCTGATGGAGCAGTCTTGTCGATTTTTATCCTGTTTGCATTATGCCTTACGGGTTACTTGGTCTACGGTTTATACCGATTCAGACAATATCAAGGTCAAATTACTGAAAGCGAAGAGCGATTGCGTTTGTCTTTATGGGCAAGTGGCGATGAAATGTGGGATTGGAATATCCACAGGGGCAGCCTTCATAGAACAAATGGCGCAGGTACTTACCCCTGCCAAATATCGACCCTTCTGATTTTCCGCCAAACAGACCGCATATTCATCCACAAGATGTCGAAAAAGTTGTCGAAAAGCTAAAACTCCACCTCAATGGCGAAGTTAATGAGTTTGAATGTGTGTATCGGATCAAAGGCAGCAATGACAAGTGGCGCTGGATCTTAGACAAAGGTAAAGTTGTTTCGTCTAATGCCGCGGGTTACCCGATTCGTATGACTGGTGCATTTAAAGATATTCACCAAATAAAAAAACCGAAAGCAATCTAGAGATATTTGCCCGAAGCATTCAAAGCTTGACCGATGGCGTGGTTATCCTCAACTCTGACTTTAATGTTATCCATATTAACCCTAGTTATACCCAAATCACCAGTTTCAGTTCTAGTGACCTTATTGGTAAAAAGCTTAACTTTAACTCCATCAGCCCTTCGCTTATTACCGATATTAAGTCGGCTGTCGATAAAACTGGGAACTGGCAGGGAGACGTCACCGGTCAGGAAAAGATGGCAATATGTTTATCGCTTTTGTCACGGTCAACTGTATCCGAAATGATGAAAACGCGATTACAAACTATGTCGCGGTTGTATCCGACACGACTATGCGTAAAAAGCGGAAGCCAAACTCATAAAAATGGCGCGCACTGATACGTTAACAGGTCTACCTAATCGAAATGTATTCTTCTCGCGTTTGCAAAAATGCGTAGACAAACAATTAGAAACCGCAATATTGGTATTTGATGTCGACGATTTCAAAAAAATTAACGACTCTTTAGGTCATGTACTTGGTGATATATTATTGGTGAAGATCTCCGAACGGTTAAAGCCACTCACCAACAGTCAATGTATTTTATATCGTCTTGGCGGCGATGAATTTGCTATTACAATGGAAGGTACCAACGACATTCATAAAGTGACAATTCTTGCCAAAGAGTTGCTTCGACTTCTTTCAAATCCATTCCGAATCGAACAACATGAATTTGTTGTCGCTGCCAGTATCGGTATTGTCTTATATCCAGATGATGGTCAACAACCTGAAACCTTGCATCGTAATGCTGACACCGCTATGTATCACGCCAAAGAAAAAGGTAATCGCTACTTATTCTTTAATAAAGAGATGAATAAACAAGCTGTTAAACGTTTGCAGGTAGAAAATTTAATTCGTCAGGGATTAAAAGAAGATTACTTCCATGTGTATTACCAACCTAAGATGAGTTTCAGCACCGGCAAATTAGTTGGTATGGAAGCTCTGGTGCGCTTTATCTCTCCAAGTGGTACTTTGGTTAGTCCAGGCACATTTATTCCGATCTCCGAAGAGACAGGGCAAGTTGTCGAGATTGGTGAAGTCGTCCTAAGAAAAGCTTGTGCCGACATGAAACGTTGGATCGATTCAGGCTTGATGTCAGGGCGTGTCGCGGTCAACTTATCAGCTAGGCAATTTAACCTACCCAATCTAATTCATCGAATTGAATCAATATTGTTAGAAACTGGATTAAGCCCGAACAATCTAGAGTTGGAGATCACCGAAGGTACGGTAATGGACGATCCGCAACATGCCATTCAAGTTATGCATGAACTTAGAGCTTTAGGAATTCAGTTGGCTATGGACGACTTTGGTACCGGCTACTCTTCGTTGTCTTACCTGCGCAAGTTCCCACTTAATACCTTAAAAATTGACAAAGCCTTTGTTGATGATGCAGGTACTAGCGTCGGCCGAGCAATGATCGATACGATTATCACTATTGCACGAAATCTAAGCTTGTCGACCGTTGCTGAGGGAGTTGAAACGAGTACTCAAGAAAAGCTAATGGCTGAGATGGGATGTGATGTCCTGCAGGGGTACTTGTACTCTAAACCACTATCTTCAAAAGAATTGGCTCACTTTGCGGCAAATCAACAACCTGTGTTGAAAAAGGCCCAATAATGGTTCACAAGATATAAACTCGCTTCATCTACCAAGCTTTATTGAGGGTATTCAATGGACCCATTTGCATTTATCAAACAGATGAGTCCCCCTCCTATTTACGCGTTAGCGTATTCACGCCTTGATCATGCGGTAAATATGAAGGTATCAGATTTAAAGTCGTAAACTTACGCCGTCAATGCCTTGTTGCTTGCGTAACAACATTTGCTTTTTAACATTAAACATAGGCCAAACAACTGGACCAAAACACATGCCAGCGACAAACCAACGCTTCTCGCACATGCCATTTTTCATCGCTTCAATTGACAAATACACAGAAAAACAAACAACGGCAACCATCATAAGCAAAACAAACATCTTTAAAACCCAGTCAATATTTATGAAGTGATCAATTATATCGCTGAAGTAATTTCAATTCGATAGGGAAACCCCTCGTTTTTAGAGTATTTACTTCTATTACCAAAATATAAAATTTGTAGCTACTGAAACCAAATGATCAATTTGGCCAATTTTAGGCATAAAAAAGCCGCATCTGCGGCTTTTCTTACATGTTTTTCATTATATGTAGCTTTGCTGATGCACTCGAATAAACAGCGGTGTACCCGCTTTAGAGTAATCAACTTTGTACTCTTTGCCATTTAGACATTGCACAAACATTAATGTTTTTGGTTCACCAAAAACATCAGGGCTCGATACGTTTACGACTTCAACATAAGCGTCTTTCGCTTCACGTCTATTTCTTGGTACAGGGCCATCATAAGCTTGAACGCCATTTTGCGTTACTTTTACGTTAGGGTGCTCTATATCATTCTGAATGATAAGATCGACTTTTCTGATCTTATGAATAATGGTATTCCGACCACTTCGAATATATGGGATATCGGACATAACTACCTTCAGCCTCTAGTTTGCCTTCAAAAACAAACAAAAAATGTTACTTATAATATAACTCTAGCGTTTTGAACTAAATTGATCAAGGACACACAGTAATTTATCGATTCATATTTTCATTTTTAGTGTCTTGTATTAATTTCAATGCGTTAGCTGGTGTACCAGAAATTCCATTACTGTTGATATAAAAATGAAATCCAAGTAATTCGTTTAGTTTCTCAGAACGATGAACAAACATAGCAATAAGTCCTCGATAAATACGGTTAGCCCCTAATTTACATTCTACAGAATCAATAAAATCCTCTGGCACACACTGCCCTGTTGCGCATCCCTTACCGGCTAAAGCCAGCCACAGCGGCCTTTGTTCAATCAGTAATTTTGACGCTAAGCGCAATGGAAACGTATCGTAAAATAACTCAGGATCCTTAACCTTAATGCCTATAAAGTCATATTCCTTGCCACCATCGATGCGATCTTGGGCAGGAATACCGACCCGCTGGATGTTTTCCCACGGAACAAAAACCGTGTTGGCTCGGTGATAAAAAGTTAAGCCATCACCCGCGAGTTTTAATCTATGTCGTGGTTCACTGCGTTTTAGATAGCCTAATAACAGCATTGCTATCGCAAACCCATATAAAAACATATTGGCAATATACAATTGAGACAAAAAGCCAAAATGCACAACAAAGTTAATTCCAGCTAGCCCAAAACCAAATTTTATGAAGGTTTCTGAATTGTCGCTGTCTGTTGATTCAATAAAAATAGGTTGGGTCATTGCAGTCTTAAAAAGGTTTAAAAATAAAATAGAAGCCCAAACAAATTAAACACCACAAAAGAGCAGCGCGCATCATTCGACAGATTGGACAATTGGTTTGTAACTTCATATTGTATTAATCTACTTGCAGTTTTTTAACAAAAATCATTTATGGAGCAATGTATATGTCAAACATTCAATTGGCAACTTTTGGTGGCGGTTGTTTTTGGTGTATCGAATCCGCCCTCAATGCAATTCGCGGTGTGCAACAAGCAGTGTCTGGTTACTCAGGCGGTCAAGTAGACAACCCAACTTATCAGCAAATTTGCAGTGGTCAAACTGGGCATGCTGAAGTTATCCAAGTGACATTTGACGCTGATATTATTTCATACGATTTATTGCTCGATTTCTTTTTTCAACTTCATGATCCAACGCAACTTAACCGCCAAGGCAATGATGTTGGAACACAATACAGGTCGATAATCTTGTATCACGACGAAGTTCAGCGCCAAACTGCCATCAACAAAATTAGCGACGTTCATGACCACGACATTTGGGATGGTGACATCGTAACTGAAGTTGAACCTATATCCATCTTCTATCCGGCAGAAGAGTATCACCAAGGATATGCCGAGAATAATCCGCAACAACCTTACTGTGCTTTGGTCGTAAACCCAAAACTAAACAAGTTTAAACAAAAGTTTAGCGACTTCTTAAAATAAAACCTGCTAAGTACAGATACTCAGTTAAATTTAAATTTAATGTGGGGTAACATACAGTCAAATTGTGTTACCTCATTTAAAGAGCTTCATGTCTAAAAGTTACTTTTTTAAAACCGCCTTTGTTATCGCGTTCATTTATTCAATGTACTTATTTTTTAATCCCCATTTGGATACCGGCATCAAGATCCCTCACATTGATAAAGTGGGTCATTTCATCGCTTTTTCGGGCTTGTCATTTTTATTTGATTTTGCTTTTACTCTCGCCAAAATCTGGGGAATTGGAGCCGCCTTAGTGTATGGCATTCTAGTTGAGCTTATTCAAAGTACACTGCCTAATAGACAAGCATCCCTAGCTGATGTTGTTGCCGACATGTCAGGTTGCCTAGTCTATTATTTTGTCTTTAAACCATATGCTGAAAAACTCGTAAGTAAATTTTGGAAACCAGCTAATGCCAAATAATCGAGATTGGCACTTTGTTGGTCAAGGTGCGATCAGTTCTTTTTGTGCCGTCAATGTTTTACCCAATCACGCCGTTACTGTACTCACTCGTCGCTCATCTGTTAGTGAAAAAACCTTTATCGACTTGCAGGGACAACAAATACGATTGCCCTTACCGAGGCGTCTACGAAACGATGAAACGATTAACAATTTAGTGGTAGCAGTCAAAGCCTATGACATAGTAAACGCCATCGCCGACGTTATAGGCAGCTTAGCTGACGATGCCAATGTCGTCCTATGTCACAATGGCATGGGAACAATTCCGGACGTACTTGAACTATTGCAAGTTAAACCAAACTGCAATGTATACTTTTGCACAACAAGCAGTGGCGTCAATCATCAAGGAAACAACATTATTTTAGCCGCTATCGGCCAAAGTCAGTGGCAGTCAATTGTTACTCATTCTCCTCACAGCGCTCTCAATATCAACGACTTTAAATCACTATTTTTAGTTGCTGAACAAGCCGAGGAGTTGCCAACGATATTGTGGCAAAAACTAATTATAAATTGCGCCATTAACCCGCTGACGGCCATCAACCGTGTTACCAATGGTGAACTTGCAGCTCAAACGTTTCAGCAACAACTTAATACGATCGTTGAAGAGGTCATAAACGTTGCTCGCTTTGATGGTGTAGATTTTGACTTAAACACCATGATCGATCTTGTGAACAGCGTCATTAAGTCAACGGCTAAAAATTACTCTTCGATGTATCAAGATTTAACAAATAATAGAAAAACCGAAATTGATTTTATTAATGGCTATGTGTGCAAGCTTGCAAATCAATATAAAATTGATGTCCCTGTAAATCAGGCGCTAGTGAGGCAGATACAAAAGCTTGGTGGTTAACTAAGTTTAATAACAATTAATCTGTTAGACATAATTAGTACACGCAACTTCAATTCAAGGATACAATTGACTTTAACAATCGTGTAAAACACAAAATTTGTATCTAAAATAGAAAACAATACAATGTATCTAACTCAACCCATTCTGTAGGTGAATTTTGACTGTAAATCCAAACCCAATATTAGAAAAAGCCAAAACAACCTGTGCAGAACAAGGTGTTAAGCTAACGAGTAAGCGTGAAAATGTTTTAGCATGTATTATCAGTTCAGACGAAGCCGTCTCTCCCTACGAATTAGCTGAGATCTACAAGGAAAATTTTGGCCAATCCATGCCGGCGATGTCGGTCTATCGTATCCTGGATTTTCTAGTGGAGTTAACGTTAGTCCATAAACTTACGTCCGCCAATAAGTATATCGCATGCTCTCATATCTCCTGTTCCCACAGCCACCGCAGCCCACAATTTTTAATTTGTGAAAACTGCCAATCCGTTATGGAGGTCGGTATTGAAAACTCTGTAATGGAACAGCTTAAAAGCAGTGTCGAACGGTCTGGTTTTGTATTAACAACCCAACAAATTGAATTAAAAGGTTTGTGTAAAAAGTGCCAATAAACGTGCGAAGTATGACCTAAAGCTGAACTGCAAAAGGTCAAATGACAAATGCAAAAAGGTCAGATACATTGGTATCTGACCTTTTTTATGTCGTAAGCTTTAACCAAATTTAATGTTTAGGTCTGGTAACTAAAATACCAACAGCTCACTAAATCGCTTTTATTTTAGTAGAAGGTGTTACCTTCTTCGGCCATTTTAACCAAGCTATCGCATGGCGCAAAACGGTCACCAAACTGTTCTTGGTGTTTTTTCAACGTCGCGACTAAGTTGTCGATGCCATAGCTATCCATATACTTAAATGGACCACCTTGGAATGGCGGATAACCGGTTCCGAAGATCATGCCAATATCGCCATCTCGTGCTGAACGGACAATGCCTTCATCTAAACAACGTGCAGCTTCATTTAACAGTTGGATGACACAGCGCTCTGCAATGTCTTCAGATGACATTTTACTCGACGGCGTAATTCCCAAGACACGGTATACCGATTCATCAACTTGTTTCGATTTACGTTTAAACGTTAACTTATCCACTAAGCTAGGTGCGGCTGCTTTACCGTAAAGATAAAACCCATTTTGGTTCTTTTTGCCTTTACGGTCGTCGGCCATAAGCTTTTCCATCGCCGCTGGCGGCGTAAAGCGCTCACCAAAGGCATCAAATAGAATGCTTGATACTTTCACGCCAACATCAATACCAACTTCGTCAAGCAAAGTCATAGGGCCCACAGGGAATCCAAACTTAGTTAACGCCTTGTCGATTTTCTCAACCGGCTCACCTTCCATCACAATGTTTGCTGCTTCGTTCATGTATAAACCAAGTATACGGTTTACAAAAAATCCAGCCTCATCTTTTACAACAATTGGTGTTTTACCCTGACGACGCGCAAATTCAACGGTAGTAGAAATGGTTAAGTCAGAAGTTTTATCTGTTGCAATGACTTCAACCAGTGGCATTTTATCTACCGGCGAAAAGTAATGTAGACCAATTACGTTTTCAGGACGCGCGGCTTTGGCCGCAATTTCTCGAATTGGCAATGAAGATGTATTAGATGCAAATATGGTTGACTCTTTGCAGTTCTCTTCGATATCTGCAACCATTTTCTGTTTTAGAGTTAAATCTTCAAACACAGCCTCTACAACAATGTCGCTGTCTTTAAAACCTACAAAGTCAGTGCTTGCAGATAATAACGACAGTTGTTTTTGCATTTCCGAAGATGACATAAAACGACGTTTAACCTTTTTATTTAAAATGTCGTAACTGTACTTAAATGCGTTGCGTATCCCCTCGTGGGCAATATCTTTTATTCGAGCCGGTACGCCAGCTTTCGTCGTGGTAACAAACGCAATACCGCCGCCCATTAACCCACCACCTAGCACACCTGCTTTTTGAATCACTAATGGCTCGACACCAGCAACACCGGTTTCTTTTTTCATTTCTGTGGTCGCAAAAAACAAACTGCGCAATGCTTTTGATTCAGCCGTCATGCAAAGTTCAGAAAAACGTTGCGCTTCAATATCTAAACCTTGTCGATAACCGACTTCTATACCCGTACGAATACATTCAATAATTTTAATCGGCGCAGGATAATTACCATTGGTTTGACGCATAACTTGCTTAGCTGCTTGGTCAAATACGACCTTTCGGCCAAACGGGTTATTTTCTAACAAAGTCGACATTAAACCGCGTTTTACTGGTTTACGTTTAGGTTTACCTTTAAGTGCCATTTCAATTGCGGTTTCGAGCAAGATACTGACAGGCACCATATCATCAACAAGACCGGCTTTAAGGGCTTGTTTAGCACGTAATTGCTTGCCAGTTAACATCATATCAAGTGCCTTTTGCAATCCAACAAGTTTAGGTAAACGCTGTGTTCCCCCGAGCCTGAAGCAAGCCAAGTTGCACTTCAGGTAACCCCAAAACCGTTTTAGACGAATCAGAAACAACACGTCCGTGACACGCCATTGCCAATTCCAAGCCACCGCCTAATGCAGGACCATGAATAGCCGCAATGATTGGCATTTTCATGCCTTCGATTTGATCAAATAGTTGTTGCCCTGTTTGCGCTATCGCTTTGACTTCGTCTTGTGTTGAACAAGAATCAAGGACTTTTACATCGGCCCCTGCAACAAACGAATTGTCTTTGCCAGACGTTAGTACTAGCGATTTAACCGCACTGTTTGATTTTACTTCAGCAAATATTGCTTCTACTTGCTCGGCAAATTCTGCTTTTAAAACGTTCATTGACTCGTTTGGCACATCGATACGAATGATGCCAACTCCGTTGTCTAACACTTCTAAGTTAAACGCGGATTTTGAATTTTGTTCTGTCATGTGAGTTCCTATTCGTTCTCGAATTTGGTGAATCTCGAATTTGTTCTAATTAAATCTGTTAGCCGTCAACTTCTACAATCATTGCAGCGCCTAGACCACCAGCTGCACATGCTGTCGTTAGACCAACACCACCGCCTCTGCGGCGCAATTCATTAATAGTTTGCGTAATTAAACGTGTCCCTGTCGCAGCAAACGGATGACCATAAGCCAATGAACCGCCATTAACATTAAACTTCGCCATATCAATTTCGCCAATTGCCGATTTACGACCTAACTTCTCTTCCGCAAACTTTTTGCTTCCAAACATTTTCATGTTTGCTAATGCTTGCGCTGCAAATGCTTCATGCATTTCGATTAAGTCTAAATCACCCAAGTTCATGCCAGCACGCTCTAATGCAATTGGTGTTGCGTATGAAGGACCCATTAACATGTCTTCCCATACATCAATAGCGGCAAAACCAAAGCTACGAATGTAACCAAGTGGCACATAACCAAGGGCTTTTGCTTTGCTTTCTGACATTAACATTATAGCGGAAGCGCCATCAGTTAACGCGGTAGAGTTAGCTGCTGTCACAGTACCGTGTTTACGGTCGAAAACTGGGCGCAACTTGCTATATCCATCTGCCGTTGAATTGGTTCGAATGGTGTTATCCATGTCGATAAATTGTTTAAACGGTTCTGGGTGTGCTGTCATAACTTCATCTTGCATAACGCCACTTTCCCACGCTTTAGTCGCTAAAGAATGCGAACGATGAGCCATAGCGTCTTGGTCAGCACGGCTGATGTTATGAGTTTTTGCCATTTGTTCAGCTGTTTGTCCCATTGACAAGCCCGTTGAATATTCAGCTACCGCTGGCGGCACAGGAGCCAAATCTTTAAATCTAATTTTTTTAATGATGTTCCAGCGTTGACCGAGTGTTCGCGCCTTATTTAAATCAACTAATGCACGGGCTAGCTTTTTACTCACACCAATTGGCAATACTGACGAGGAATCGGCGCCACCGGCAATACCAATAGAAACATGGCCAGCCATAATTGACTCACAGATATTAACAGTTGACTGGAAGCTCGTCGCACATGCTCGAGACACTGAATAAGCATCTGTATGAACATCCATACCTGTGCCCAACACTATTTCCCGGGCAATATTGGGTGCAGCTGGCATTTGCACAACTTGTCCAAATACTAATTGCTCTATTGCTTTAGGATCGAGTTCTGAGCGCTGCAACATTTCTGATACAACCATTTTGCCAAGATCCAATGCGGGTACTCCGTGATAAGCCGTTGCTTGTTTTGCAAATGGCGTACGTAAACCTGCAACAACCGCTATGCGGTCACCGTTTCTTGTTTCTAATCTTTTTGCTGTCATGTTATATCCAATTTTATCTGGTCAGACCTCTAGTTAAGGCAGATTCTAACCATATCTTTTCAAAAGTAAAAGAGAAAACTCATATTTTTTAACGAATACCGTTATTTATTGCTTAATTTCCGTTCGGTCGAAAAAACATCACTTGTTTTTTTATATGGAACCATATAACTACAGATTAGTCGTATAGGGCGTAATAACACTTTTATATTAAAAAGTGTTAATCCCAAACTCCAGTAAATCTTAATAGGAAGTGTAGGACAAATGTCGGTATCGCGATTCGAACAATTAAAAAAATATTTGGATTCACAAGTCATTGGCCAACCCGATTTTACTAAGGCAATATTGATTGCCCTGTTGGCAGATGGACATTTATTGGTAGAAGGCCCTCCAGGTCTTGCAAAAACCCGCGCAATAAACGCATTGGCAAACGGATTAGAAGGTGAATTTCACCGTATCCAATTTACCCCAGACCTGCTCCCAGCCGATTTAACAGGTACAGATATCTATCGCCCTGAAACTGGTGAGTTTGTTTTTGAAAAAGGACCTCTTTTTACAACCATAGTGTTAGCCGATGAAATTAACCGAGCGCCGGCAAAAGTTCAGTCAGCTTTATTAGAAGCTATGGCGGAACGCCAAGTTACGGTCGGTAAAACCACATACGAACTACCAGAATTATTTTTGGTAATGGCCACCCAAAACCCGCTGGAACAAGAAGGTACATACCCGCTTCCTGAAGCTCAGCTAGACCGCTTTTTAATGCATCTGAATATTGACTACCCTAGCGCCGAAACAGAAATTGAAATTTTACGCTTAACCCGTGGTGAGGCGTTAGATAAACAAGTGCCTAAACCAACCCCGTTAAGTCAGGCGGATATCTTTGCTGCGCGGAAAGAAATTTTATCAATTCACTTAGCTCCGGAACTTGAGCAGTATCTAGTTGATTTAATCATTGCCACGCGCCAACCTGAAAAGTACGACGAGCAATTAGCAAAATGGATCAGTTTTGGTGCGTCACCTAGAGCAACAATATCGGTAGACAAATGCGCACGCGCTACAGCATGGCTAGATGGTCGCGACTTTGTCACACCAGACGACATTCAAGGTGTATTTTTTAATAGCTTAAGACATCGCATACTATTAAGTTATGAAGCCGAAGCGGCTGGCATTTCTGCTGATCAAATATTGGCCCGGATACTCGAATTAGTCGCGGTACCTTAGGAAAGCAACATGGCATCCGTAGATGTAAATAGCCACTATTTAGACTGGCTAAAACAAAACGAACTAAGCGGTTGGCAGCTATCTTTTGCTGAACTTGTGATGTATCAAAAATACACCCACTTGTTAAACAATAAACCCGGCAGCAAGGTGAAACACCACATGTCTGGGCAATACATGGCTAAAACTAAAGGCCGAGGTATGGAGTTTGACGAAGCTAGGCATTATCAACCCGGCGACGATGTCCGTACAATCGACTGGCGAGTCACCGCCCGCACAGGTAAAACCCATACAAAAATATTTAGGGAAGAAAAAGACCGACCTATTTTTGTTTTTTGCGACCTATTACCCAGTATGCGCTTTGGCAGTCAGCTACTATTTAAGTCTGTTCAGGCCTGCCATTTAAGTGCATTGGTAGCTTGGAAAGCAATGCAAAATGGCGACAAAATCGGTGGCTTAGTGCTGTCTGAAAACGGCCTACTGGAAAGTAAACCAAAAAGTCGACAGCAAGCGGTTTTAAAATGGTTGGACGGTTTGCAGAAAACCCATAACTTACTGCCACTTGATCACAAACACGCTTTTGATCAGACAGAGCTTGAAACCAAGTTTACCGAAGCATGTGCTCACTTACGCCGGGTAGCCCACACTGGTAGCTTAGTTTATCTAATCAGTGACTTTCAGCATGTCAACGATACTGCCCTGCAACATTTATTTCAGTTGCAAAAACACTGTGAAGTTGTTGCCTGTTGGGTTAATGACCCTATTGAACATAGCTTACCTAAACTTGCTGCTGGCTCCATATCCGTTACCGATGGCCAATTGGTTAAGCAAATCGACTCTGACTCGCAACTTGAACAGTATCAGAATCTTGCAAAAGTAGGTTTAACCAACAAAAACAGAATTTAACTCAATTCAAAATTCGTTGGTTACCCATTTGTGCTGGCACACCACTGCACGAACAGTTATAGAGAACAACAATGCAACCCGATTTATTATCTCAATTAAACGACATACAAACACCGGATCCTATCGGATGGTGGCCATTAGCCTGGGGTTGGTATCTGGTTTTAATATTGCTACTGACCGCTTCGTTTATACTTTTTAAATTGATAAAAACAAAATTTGAGCAATCTAAAGCTAAAAAACAAGCACTTCGTGAATTAACCGCAATGGATAAAACGTTAACTCCATTGCAACAGGTTACCGTGATCAACAATATATTAAAGCGCGTAGTATTAGCCTATGCGCCAAGACAAGATGTTGCCAACTTAACCGGTTCTCAATGGGCTGAATGGTTAAATAGTCAGGGCACCAAAGGACATACTATAGATTCAGATTTATTGACCCTAGCCTACAAAGCGACCTGTGACGAAGCACATTCTGAACGTTATCAACAACAGGCTCGTGCCTTGGATTGAGTACAATTTACCTCTGCCAAAAGTGACTGATAATAATCAAACACGTGAGGTAAACCATGTTTAGTTTTGCTTTACCTTGGGTTTTTGCCCTATTAGTGTTGCCGTTTATCGCTCGATTAATTAAAGCCAAAAACGCCAGTCCCGACATGCCTCTTTATTTACCAACATTTGGTTTAGTCGCCGATTCTGTAAAGCCAATTTCTCGTGGCGGATTTCCATGGTTCACATATCTAATTTGGATATTGTTAGTCTCCGCCGCCGCAAAACCTCAGTGGTTGAGTGACCCTATTACCATCCCACAGGAAGGCCGTGAAATGATGTTGGCGGTCGATTTATCTGGTTCTATGGATGAAAAAGACATGGTTATTGGTCGACAACAAGTTAACCGACTCACCATGCTAAAATATGTGTTAAACGACTTTATTGAGCGACGAGTTGGTGACCGACTCGGTTTAATATTATTTGCCGACACAGCCTATGTTCAAACCCCTTTGACTTACGACCGTGCGACTGTAAAACAGCTATTAAATGAAGCCGTTTTAGGTTTGGTCGGCGAAAAACCGCCATCGGTGACGCACTTGGATTAGCAGCAAAACGATTTAATGAAAAAGGCGAATCCAACCGTATTCTTATTTTATTAACAGACGGTCAAAATACCGCTGGCAATATAGAGCCTTTAGAAGCCCTTGAGATTGCAAAAGAAGCTGGAGTGCGCGTTTATACCATAGGTATTGGCGCCGACGAAATGATGGTGCGTAGCATTTTTGGCACCCGCAAAGTAAATCCTTCTGCCGACCTTGACGAAAACTTGTTGACTCAAATTGCCGAACAAACGGGTGGTAAATATTTCCGGGCTCGTGACACCGAAGAGTTACAAAAAATCTACGAGCTATTGGATGAACTTGAACCTGTAGAAGACGATCCGATCCAACTTAGGCCGCAGCAAGCCTTGTTCCATTTTCCGTTGGGATTGGCTTTGTTACTTTCATTTTTAACCACATTGTTCCCTTTATTACAGCATTATTTAGCTAAATTGGGGATCAACAAAATTCGCAGGGAGGACCAATAAATGGACGATTTTTTACAATTGAGTTTTAGTCAATTACATCAATTTCACTTTATCCGTCCGCAATGGTTGTGGTCAATTCTGTTGCTCGTTGCAGTATGGTTGTTACGCAATCAAATGAATAAACAATCCCATTGGCGTAACGTACTACCGCCTCATTTGGCCCAGGTGTTACTAAACAGCTCGGAATCCCCAAAAAACAGTGCCCGACGAGGTAAAGTATTAATCGGCTTTTGGTTAATCGCCGCTATCGCGATGGCCGGGCCTACGTGGCAAAAAATTGAAAAGCCGGTATTTCAGGTTAAACGTGCGAGTGTCATCTTACTCGACATGTCACTTTCTATGCGATCCACCGATATCAAACCTAATAGACTGAGCCGTGCTCGATTTAAAGCAATTGATCTCGCTGAAGCGATAGGTGATGGCGAAGTGGCTCTCGTAGCCTACGCTGGTGACGCATTTACAATTTCTCCATTAACCCCTGACGCTCGCAATTTAACAGCATTAATTCCAAGCTTAACCCCGGAAATTATGCCTGAACCTTAGCAGTTACCCCTTGTTAGGTTTAGAACGTAGTGCTGAATTACTGGTCCAGAGCAGGTTACCTTACCGGTGATATATTCTGGTTTACCGATGGAATCGACGACTTTGATCTTCAGCAAATACGAACCTTTGCGGCTAATACGGCATATCGAATTAACATTATCGCCTTAGGAACCAGCACAGGAGCTCCGATTAAACTCGCTGATGGCAGTTTACTAAAAGATGGAACAGGCAGCATTGTCATCCCTAAATTGGCAACGGCACCGCTAATCACAATCGCAGATATGACCAACGGATTGTTTGTTACCACAACGGCAAATGACCGCGACATCAAAACGTTGGCGTCATTAACTGTAACCCCAAAAGAGGACCAAAACGGCGACTCAGACGATCCTGATAAAAAGTTAACCGGCGATGACTGGCATGAATTTGGGCCCTATCTAGTATTACTAATCCTACCGTTTTTCGCTTCTAAGTTCCGTCGAGGTTCCGTGTTTTCTGCTTTGTTGGTCTTTGGTTTATTGGCTAACCCAAATCAAGTAACAGCAGACACTTTAAACCCCACCGAAAGCGACGTTTCTGGAGGGCTTGGGCAATCTAATAAAATTGATAGTGACGCTACTATTACGCTCCCGCCACCACGCCCTTGGTATGACACGCTTTTTAAAACCGCAGATAAACATGGTCAAGAAGCCTATAACGAAGAAAATTACTTACAGGCAACCACCGATTTTAAAGATCCACAATGGAAAGGCAGTGCGGCCTATAAAGCAGGAGATTATGAAACCGCTTTAAGTTATTTCTCTCAAGATGAATCGGCTAGCGGATGGTACAACCGCGGTAATACATTAGCGCAATTACAAAAAATTGACGAAGCGATTGAGGCGTATGACAACACATTAAAAATACAGCCAAATCATCAACAGGCAAAAGAAAACAAAGCCCTGTTAGAGCAAATGAAGCAACAGCAAGAACAACAGGAACAACAATCTGATCAAAAACAAGATGGCGAGCAGCAGCAATCTGATCAGCAACAACAGTCTGATGACCAACAGCAATCTGAAGGTGATAGCCAATCAGAGTCCGATTCTGAGAGTGAGCAAGGTCAGCAAAAAAATAGTCAACAATCGGAGCCGTCCGCCGAACCACAGGAGGATTCGCAAAGTGAACAGCAACAAGCTGAACAAAGTGAATCTGAACAAGAGCAACAAGAAGCTCAAGCGGCAGAAGCGCAGGAAAAACAACAGGGCGAAGAATCTGAACAAGAAGCGGCTATGACACCGTTAACCGCGGAGCAAATCGCAGAACAAGAACAGCAGCAAAAAATCGAACAATTATTACGAAAAGTATCTGACGATCCAGCTACCTTATTACGTAATAAGATGATCTTGGAAAATCGTAAACGACAGCAGTCTAACCGTGCACCTAAGGGAGCGAAAAAGTCGTGGTAAGTAAATCACTAAAACTCATATTGATAACCTCAATTTTATTCATGTGGACAATGTATAGCGAGGCGGCCACACAGTTATCAGCCAGCGTCGACCGTAATCCAGTAATGGAACGGGAAGCCTTTGTGTTAGAAATTGTGGCAAATGACTCCCTCGACAGCTCTGACCTAAACCTAAATCCGCTCGATAAAACCGACTTTATCGTTGGACGCACAGCAACGAGCAGTCAAACACAAATTGTTAATGGCAGCATTTCCAAAACGACAACTTGGACTGTGGTATTAACAGCCAAACAGGCCGGTGAATATGTTATTCCCGCCCTATCTGCTAATAATCTAAGCACCAAACCTATTGCAATTAGTGTTATAAAAGCCAGTAAACAAACAGGCCAGAACAACGAACCTATTTTTCTTAAGAATAATATTGAATCCACCGATCTTTATTTACAACAAACTGTAAAGCTTGTGAGTCGATTGTATTTTTCTCCGAACGTCGAGCTGCAAAGCGGCAGTTTGACCGAACCTGTGCTTGAAGGCGCATTTATCAAGCAACAGGGAAAAGACAACGAGACCAGTGAAATAATAATGGGTGTTCGGTATCGCGTTATTGAACGAATATATACGGTCACCCCGCAGGCCAGCGGCCAATTTGTCATTAAATCGCCAGCATTTAATGGTGAAATAGCCACTGGTAACCGTCGTCGGTTCTTCTCGGGCTTTAGTCAAACCAAGCCCGTAACTGCTTTTGGCGAAGACATTTCAATCACAGTTAATCCTATTCCTGAGTCCTATACAGGAACTTGGCTGGCCAGTGAGTTAGTGCAATTAAACGAAGAATGGCAACCAAACAACTCAACAATTGAAGTAGGTGAAGCCATAACTCGTACGTTCACGTTGACCGCTTTAAATGTCAATGAAGAACAGCTACCCACCGTTAATGGCATATACCCAGATGCGTTTAAAGTTTATCCTGACCAATCTGAAGCCCACGAAGTTTTACGTCAAAATGCCTTAGTTGCACAACGCGTGAGTTCAGAAGCAATTGTCGCAAATAAAGCCGGTACGTATACCCTACCTGAGATTAAGATCAGTTGGTTTAATACCAAAATGAAACGTCAGGAGTTTGCGATATTACCGGAAAAGCAAATTACCGTTGTTGCGGCCTCTGGGCAGTCCGAGCAATCTGGTGTTACTAACCTCTTACCTAACCAAATGGAAACGATTAACGCCGCTGAATGCAAAGCTGAAACCGGCCCCGCCGCGGAACTAACAGAGCCTAAATGGTATCAAAATACATCCTTTGCCGTTGTGGGCTGGTTATTATGGTTAATAACAGTAGCGCTTTGGTTGATAAATCGTACTCGCTCAGCATCGGTTGTATCCGCGGAAAAAACAGAGAAACGTTTTGATATATACCAACTGAAACAGGCTTGTAAAAACAACGATCCTAAACTCGCCCGCATTAATTTATTGGCGTGGGCTCAGTATAAATTTAGTGATGTTAGAACGCTCGACCAATTGCATGACAAAGTCCCCGCTAATCTGCAAAGAGAGATCCGTCGACTAAATCTGAGTCAGTATTCGACTGAACGAACAACTTGGCAAGGTGATGGCATGTGGAAGGCGATAGTGCAATTTGACGGCACGGTAACACAACAAAATACCGATAAAGAAGACCTGCCTCCTCTAAACTAACTCGGCTTATTTAGCGCATCATAAAACGCTTAGTGACGAACGCCACTAAGCGTTTTTTTTACGTCGAATTTATCTTCTTTAAACAATTATTTGATTCAAATTATTGCATTTTTTCACACTAACGGGGATTTGCTTGTATTAGACCTATCTCCACAATGTATTGGTTATTAAACGAGAACGAATAGCTTTCAAACGACGTATCCACACCAAAGCGCTTTAATACAATAATAATGGTTTCTCTATCACAGGAGATTACAACTAATCAGATATAACCACACTCATTCAGGAGCGTGGCAGGTATTTCATAAAGGAAAAAGGCGAACCTAATTTCCTCTATAAATTACTATTTATTGGCAGCAGATTAAGCGACTCAGGAGACAAAGCCGAACGGCTTATCTTAGGAAAATATGTGACTAATTTTACCGCCACCGTAGAGCTCTAAATTGAAATTAAGACACTAACTAGGTTCAACTTGGCTTGGTGTTGTGTATTTCCAAACCCGTGCTTGAGTCGCTGGGATTGGCTTACTAAAGAAATACCCTTGAACTAAATAACATCCATTTTTTCCAAAAAGTCGACTTGCGCTTGCGTCTCTGCCCCTTCAGCGATGACTTCTAACCCTAGCTTGTGCGCCATAGCGATTATCGCTCCGGTAATTTCGAGATCATTTACATCCTCTGGTATGTCTTTGATGAAAGACCTGTCTATTTTTAGCGTATCAACAGGGAAACGTTTTAAGTAGCTCAGCGAAGAATAACCTGTACCAAAATCATCGATTGAAATGGCAACACCCAATTCTTTAATCGCATTAAGTTGCCTAATTGCATCTTCAACATCCGACATGAGGTGTGACTCTGTGATCTCCAATTCAATACGTGACGGCGATACACCAGTTTCTTGTAAAATAGTTTTGAGTTCGCTAATACAATCACCAGACTCAAACTGACAGGCACTTAAATTAATCGAAACAGGGACGTGAATATCATCACTTGCTGCAAACGTACACGCTTGACGCATAACCCAGCTGCCAATTTGCAGAATAAGAGAACTTTGCTCGGCAATAGGAATAAATTTAGCTGGTGAGACAAACCCCAATTTATCGTTGCTCCATCTTAATAGAGCTTCAAAACCCACTAAATCTTTCGTTAAGCTATGTACTTTAGGCTGATAATACAACTCTAGTTCATCATTAAGAATTGCGAGTTTCAGAGCCGATTCTATTTCCTGACGCTCTTTTGCGGCTTCGTTTAGCTCTTTGGTATAGAAATGATAGGTATTTTTACCCGTAGCCTTAGCTTCATACATTGCCAAGTCAGCATGTTGCAATAAAGTTTCGGCCTCTTTAGTGTCTTTAGTTGAGAGTGTAATACCAATACTTGTGCCCGATACAACCTCTTCGCCGCGCAGTTCAAACGGACGGTTGGCTGCGGTTAAAATATCGTGGGCAATATTTAGTGCATCTTGTTCGTTTCGGGCACCGCCCATAATAAGTGCAAATTCATCGCCGCCCATTCGCGCCAATACATCTTCATTTCGTAAATTTTTATTTAATCGATTCGCAATTTCTACTAACAGCAAGTCACCATTTTCATGACCATAAATATCATTTACGCGTTTGAAGTCATCAACGTCAAAGTAGAACAAGGCAAACTCATAACGACCACGTTTACTGATTTCCACAAGTTTCTCTAATTGAGCAATAAAAAACGTGCGATTCGCTAATCCAGTCAATTCATCGGTATACGCGAGTTTTTCTATTTTGTTTTGCGAGTCTTTGATAAACGATATGTCTTGCATCGACAATACGTATTTAGTGACATTACTATTTTCGTCCCGCATCGGCGTAATCGTACTGTTCACCCAGACCTGTTGTCCGTTTGACTGTTCCTTCAAAACAAGCTCACCATGCCAGCTTTTCTTACGACGAATTTCATTTACTATTTGTTCTGAAATAAATGCCATATGTTCATGGATAAAACTGAAAAACGACTACCTAATAAGGTTTCACGGTCACATTTAAGCATCGCGATTGCTTTGGAGTCGACATAACTAATAGCAAAATCCAACTCAAGAATGATCACTGCGTTGTCTGAATAACTTACGGCTTGAGCCAAGGCTTTATTCGACTCAACTTCCTCTTTAAGTAACGCAAGGTTCTTATTTTTGTCGTTTAATTTGTATTCGAATTTTTTACCAATAACGTTAATTGTGAATGCAAATCCTCTATTTCACTTTCAATATGACCTTTGAAGTTAAGTTGCGGATTATTCAGGTCTACATTTGCTACAGCCTGTGCCGTCTGGGTCAGTTTTCTGGCTATAAACAATTTGCAGGAAAAATAAACCACACTGCACAAAAGTGAAATATTAAAAGTAATCCAAATTAAGTATTTATAAAAGCGTTCATCCTCACCTTTTAAAATGCCTGTCTCATTTTGATAAGTGACAATTGTCCAGTTAATAGAGTCAATTCTATTGCTAATGGCATAAACTTTTTATTCCAATCAATGAATTCAGTTAAACTACCAAAAGGCCGTTTTGATTCAATATACGACTTGAGTGAGTCGCGAATGTATCCTGCACTTAAGTTATTGTTTTCCTGCCTAATCAAACGAGAGCCATAATCTGGGTGATATATCATTTTCAGGCGGTTGTCGTAAATGAAAAATTGCCCTATAGAGTTGTCATACATTAGTTCTAGTTTTTCAATTATTGGGTCGATATCTATTGCCCCGCCAAATACCCCAACAAACTCCCCTTTTATAGATCGGTACCGTGTAATAGACGACCCACATATCCAAAATGTCGTCTCTATAAACTTGTGACCACTGTCCTCTTCTTATTATGGGATCACGGGCAATTCGATAAAAAATATTGTTATCTAAATCAAGATCCGTAAGAATTTCCTGTTGCTAGGTTTTATCGCTGGAAAATACAGTGTGATCCTCGCCTACATAATAAGTGAGTTCAACATTGGAGGTTAAAGCGGCTTCGATATTCTCCCAACTCTGATCATAGGAAGCTTTTTCCAACTGACGTTGAAACACACTTGCTAAACTGTCGATATTTTTTCTTAGAAAGGAAAAGGCGTATTGAAGATCGATTTGTTGACGAATTGCCGCCTCATTTAGGGCTTGTTTGCCATCGTTCAATCGCTGTTTGGTGAATTTGTTTATTCAAATTCACTAAAAAATAACTGCCAAGCATAGCTGCGACTATCAGCACGATTAAGCTTATCTTGAAGGTCAGACTGCGAAACTTAAATAAACCCACTAATACCCTTCCAAAAATTGAATTCGATTGATTATGCGCTAAATTAGCCAATATATCAGACTAGCTAAACGAAATAGTATTAAATTTCCCAAATTTATCTGTCATGATGAGCCATAAATAAAAATACATAGGCCAAAACAGTGACAAAATTTTTGATTTATATTTCAAAGTTAATCATAACGTTACTTATTATTACTGCAATAACTGTTTACTTTACTTTGAGTAATAGTCTTGCAACGTTGGACGGCACTGTTCACTCACCGGTTTCAGATACAGTCACAATAGAACGCGACCGCGCTGGTATTCCAACTATTATGGCACAAAATCGAAAAGATCTTAGTTATGCACTCGGATATTTACACGGCCAAGAACGATTATTTCAAATGGATTTATTACGCCGTAATTCCGCGGGTGAACTTTCTGAGCTATTTGGCCCGCTTGCATTATCACACGATACCAATGTTCGTAACCATCAATTTAGAAATCGAGCAGAGCAATATGTTAAATTATTAAAGCCAGAACACCTCGCTATATTGACGCAATATACCGCCGGGGTGAATCAAGGAATTGACGATTTAACATCGCGACCACTTGAATATTGGATGCTTAATAAAACCCCTCAGAAATGGCGTCCTGCCGACAGCCTGCTCGTTATCTATAGTATGTATTTGGACCTCCAATACGCAAACGGTGAACGAGAAAGGTTGCTAGGCCATCTTCAACGTAATTTACTGCCTGATGTTTATCAATTTCTGACGCCAAAAGGTTCACGTTGGGATGCCAGTATTGATGGCACAACATTCACATCATCACCGGTACCAAGTAACACTATAGAACTTGCGCCTATTCTTAATTTGTTAACAGATAACGCCACCAGTTTTGAGTTATTTGATAATGACCATGAAGCCCTAAAAGGCAGTAACAACTGGGTTGTGGGTGGTCAATTATCTTATAATGGTGCGGCTATTGTCGCCGACGATATGCACTTAGGTTTAGCCGTGCCAAATATTTGGTATCGTGCAAGCCTTCGCTACAACCCAGCAAATACGACTGCTGCTCAATCTACTCAACGTGATTATTCGGTTGCTATCGACGGCGTTACTTTGCCCGGCACGCCTTCTATTGTAATTGGTTCAAATCGTCACATCGCCTGAGGATTTACCAATAGCTACGGTGACTGGAATGACGTTGTAAAATTGCAACTCGACGACTCAGGAACTCAATATAAAACAAAAGAAGGTTATCGCAATTTTGATATCGAAACTGAAACAATCTTAGTCAGTGGCAATAAACCAGAACGCATTGAAATCCGCAGAACCATTTGGGGTCCGGTAATAGGTCGCGATCATGATGGTTCGTTAATCGCCCTTCGTTGGGTCGCACATGATCCTCAAGGGATAAACTTTGATTTACTCGACTTTGAGAAAACAACAACCATTGACGATGCTATTGCAGTCGCAAATGGCGCCGGCATTCCGGCCCAGAACATAGTGATAGGTGACAAGCTTGGTAATATTGCATGGACCATTGCCGGTGTGATGCCAGCGAAGTTTGACCATAATCCTAAATTAGAACGCAGTTGGTTAACCCCCAAGATTGGAGTAATGGTGACCTAGGCTGGCAAGGTTATATCGCATCGAACAAATACCCAGTTGTTAAAAACCCCAAAGATCACCGAATTTGGACGGCAAATAGTCGTGTAGTCGGTGGTGAGTTTTTTGACATCATAGGTGATGGTGGGTATGCACTCGGTGCAAGAAGCCAACAGATTAAACACCGTTTATTCGAAAAAGAGTCATTTTCTGAAGCCGATCTATTTGCCATTCAAAACGACACTAAAGCGGATTTTCTGAGCCGTTGGCATCAATTATTGACAACCGAACTTTTAACACCGGATTTCGTTGAAAACCACCAGCTAACGCAATTGCCTGATTATTTAAACAACTGGGGCGCAAGTGCAGACATAGACTCTGTCGGTTATTTGTTTGTGCGCCAATTTAGGCTAACAGTTCGTGACCAATTATTTAGTTCGCTAGAGGAAAACTTAGATAATGCAAGCTTAAACAAACGTGCCAAATTGAGCCTCATTCGCCATCAGTTGGAAGTCCCTATGTGGCAAATGATAACGCAACAACCGGCCCACTTGATTCCAAGTGGTTATCCGAGTTGGAACATGTTTTTAGAGCAAATGATTATCCGGACTCACAGTCAACTACTTACCCAATTTGGCGATTTGAGCCAAGCCACATGGGGAAACTATAACAATACCCATATTCAGCATCCATTAGCTAAAGCGGTTCCAGCATTAAGCTTTTTACTGGATATGCCAAGGCTTAAAGCTGCAGGCGATTCTTATATGCCAAGAGTTCAAGGCAAGTCCTTTGGTTCGTCACAACGTATGGTTGTATCGCCTTAGTAACGAGGCTGAGGGCATCATGCAGATGCCTTCTGGTCAAGCAGGTCACCCACTATCACCATATTTTCAACAAGGCCATAAAGAATGGATTGAAGGCTAGAGCAACCCCACTACTTAGGAGCAACAAAATACAAATTGCAGATGATCCCAAATACAGCAATTTAAGATTGCGAAAATTTAAAGTAAAAACTTTAATTCTTGATTGACTTATGAGCCAAACAAAAATAGATTGGCAGCATGAATATGAATTTTCGATTTGCTTACTTTTGTTTCTTTCTGTTTCCACACTCAGTGTAGAAGGCAGCGGTGACCAGTAGATAAAGCAAACTGATCTTAAAAGCCTTCCACCAGCGGAAGGCTTTTTTTTGCACGAGGACACGACCTTGACCGAGCTATCTCAACTTAGAAAAGACATTAACGAAATTGACAACGAATTAATGATCTTATTGGCGAAACGTCGCCGCGTTTCGAATTTAGTCGCAGAGGCTAAAATCATTCAAAATAAACCTGTCCGTGACATTAAACGCGAAGAGCAAATGTTGGTCGAGTTAATTAAGGGGGTAAATCACTCAATTTGGATGCTTATTTTGTCAAACAAGTGTTTCAAACGGTTATTGAAGACTCCGTTTTACATCAACAGGCGTTATTGCAAAAACATACAAATCGAGCGACTGGAGAGTTACCGGTAAATCGCGTGACCTATTTAGGCTCGCAGGGATCTTATAGCGATTTAGCGACACAAAAATATTTCTCTCGTCATGCATCAGAATTAAAACAAATTGGCTGCACAAGTTTTAAAGAGATCATCGACAAGGTCGAACAAGGCCAAGCTGACCACGGTGTATTGCCAATTGAAAACACTTCCTCAGGAAGCATCAATGAAGTTTACGACTTGCTGCAACATACCAGCTTATCAATAGTTGGTGAGCTAACTCATCCGGTAAATCATTGTATGGTCACTGCCGTTGAAACAACGCCAGATAAAATTAAAAAACTTTATGCCCACCCTCAAGTTTATGCCCAGTGCAGTAACTTTTTAGCACAATTTCAAGATGTCGAAATTGAAATCTGTGACGCTTCATCAGCGGCATTTGAAGCAGTGCAACACGATACAACCGGTGAAATTGCAGCGCTAGGCAGTGGCGAAGGTTCGCGCCTATATGGCTTGCAAGTTATTGCAGAAGCCTTAGCGAATCAAAAGAAAATTTCAGTCGGTTTATCGTATTAGCCAATAATTCAGTATCGGTATCGACTCAAATTCCATCAAAAACCACTTGGATCATGTCAACTGAGCAAAAACCTGATGCGTTAGTTGACGCCCTTATTATTCTTAAAGAACACGGCGTGAACATGTGCCGTCTAGAGTCCCGTCCAATTAACGGCAATCCGTGGGAAGAGATGTTTTACGTAGATGTAGAAGCGAACTTACGTGATCAGAACTTGATTAATGCAATTAATGAATTAAAACCGATTACGCGCTACTTCAAAGTATTAGGATGTTATCCGAGTGAAGACATTCAACCTGCTCAGGTTGATTTAGGCAACTAAATCAAAAGGGATTACACATAGAAAAGCCAGCTTAGTAGCTGGCTTTTTTGTAAGCTTAAATTAATTGTCGTTCCAACAGCAGATCCTAATAAGGACCATTTAACACGTCAGGCATCGACCAATAACTCTGCCAAATAGAATTGTTACGAATATAATAAACGATGTCTCCGTGCAATATCGACCGATCACCAAATGAACCGTAATAACCTGAATCAACGTTAATTGAGCCTTGTTGAGTCATTGACCCACCTTGCAGTAAATCGATGTCGACCATTTTTAAACTGTTATTATTATTCCAAATTTGCGAGCCATCTTGCTGTTCTATCGTTTGCCATGAGTTTACAGGAAACGAAAAACGATAATGTGAATCAGAGTCTTTTAATACCGATAGCGCGTGGTAGTCCCATTCAACGACTGAGTACCCATCTTCATAAACTAAGGTGTCGACAACTACTGGCTCATTTGGGTTTGAGACATCGTATAATTCTATTTTAGCGCCACTAACAAAATTAGGATCAGCACTTTGGGTATTTACATTAGGGTCAACCTGCATGCCAATACCAACGATAAAGTTTTCATTAATCGGATGTAGATAGGCTGAATATCCAGGGATGTCTAACTCCCCTGCCAGTTTTGGTGATATTGGGTTTGACAAGTCGACGACATAAAGTGGATCTCGACGCTCAAACGTCACGATATATGCCTTATCACCATAATATCGCACAGCATAAATACTTTCCCTAGCTTACCAATTTTGGCTGGCTGTTGGGCATTTGGTAAAGTGGATATCACATTGAATTGTGCATTAGCCTCATCTGGACGCAATACAAACAGCTTGTGTTCGACATCGGTTCCGTTCCAATTGTTGCTCGAAGTCACAATTCGTAAATCGCCGTTATATTCGCTTAATCGCAAATGTGGGTTACTCCAACCTAAATCCCCATCAACTTCAGCTGAGGCACTGTAATTAACCGTCGAGCCTTCAAAATCAAATTTGTGAACCGCTGTATTCGATACCCACTTATTTTCATTTTCGATAAACTCATAACCACTGTAATAAAGATACAAACCATCATGTGAGGCATAAAATCCATTGATAGGTGTTACAACACAAATTGACTCTAGTTTGTCTGGCTGAGTTAAATCGATTGTCGTTAATGTAACAACTGACGAATAACCAGACGATTCTGTGCTGTCACTTGGTAGGTAACAATCTTCTGCCGAAACTAGATCTTGCTCGGCGCCATCTGTATAAAGTTTTGGTAAAAACTGGATTTCATTGTTTTCGATAAAATCGTTATATTGAGCCTGAGCAGTAAACTTAGACTCAGTGTCTAAAACAAAGTCAGTTTGGTTGCTGTAACTACTTAATAAATAAATTTTATTACCGATGCGTCGCGACGAAATTGGGTAACCATCTATGGTATAACTCACGTCTACTTGAATATCCGCGGCGTTGGTCACATCGGCCACCGTTAAACCAAACTGCTGTTTATAGGGATACCAAATATCTGTCGTCATTGCCAAGTCGGAAACAAAACCATGGCTATACAACTGCTCGCCAAAAACGTTATAAATGGCCATTAGCTTATTGTCGTTTACATAAAGGTCATTTACGTTAGATGCTTTATCGGTCAACATTAATTTTGACACAGACGTTAAACTATCATCTTGGTTTTTCTGCAAAATACGAACATGCGGACGACTTTCGTCGTTGTCAGTACCATTGTCTAAAGTTTCATACCAGTAATAGTTATTGCTGGCTAAATACACTCGGTCGCCGTCGTATTTGACTCGGTCAGACTCGTCGATACCAGACTCCTGTGTGGTGGTTTGTGAATAGTCACCGGTTGTTGGTGCCGATACGTCAGTACTTGCTTCAGCAGTAAAATCACATTCATTGCATCGATTCACATTCCCTTGCAATAACATGCCGTTTTTAACGACTTGTTCAGTTAATAAACTCGACGCTTTAACTAACCGATTTCCTGAACTCGCGATGATTTCTAATTCTTCCACGTCCACGTTGTTTTTTGAAGACGAACCAAAAAGGCCATCGCTGCCGCATGCAGTAACAGACGCTCCTATGGCGAAAATAAGTGCAATCCGTAACGAATGTAAAGTCATTGTTACTACTCCTTAAAGTTTGTTGTGAGTTTAAGAATAACGGCTTGATAATAAATAGCTGTTTCAATCTGCTACTCAATGTAATCAATTGTAATCGAAGTTAAAACTGACAACAAAGCATGCTAAATTGACGTTATATCCTAATTCATTAATAGTCTATTTATGTAATGACACTTTTCCGACGATTTTTTATCCTCTGTTGCGCTATTTTTCTAACTCTATTTGTTGGAAGCCCTCGTGCAGCCACGCTTGAGTCAAGTAAACAACCTCAACTTGCATCTGTTAGCCAATGGAACTTTGGACTCGCCCTCGGTTTTGGTAAACAACAGAATATTATATTAGGCCAGTCAGACCTAAACATATACTTAGTTCCAACAGTTTCTTACTATGGTCAAAAGTGGTTCTTTGATAACGGGACTCTAGGTTATTCCTTTATTGAGAAACCCAAGTACGCATTAAGTGTCGTCACAGAGATCAACCCTTTCTCAGCTCAATATTACGACTATCATCCACTTAACGTATTTTTATTCGACTCTTCAGTTAGTAATGACTTTTCTGATGCCGAAGCAAGCAAAGATTATTCTGATATCGTCAACGACGTCGATACCGGTGTCGCATTACCATCTCAACCACTCGACAGCAGAGATGATGAACAACAAAAAATAGAAACTAACCTAGAGCTGACGAAACCTCAGTGGAGCATTGATCTTGGCTTGCAACACAATTGGTTTATTTCAAATCGCTATTCTATTATCAGTAAGATTTTTACCGACGTTTCAAACGTCCATAACGGTAAGCGTGCGGATATTAATTTCTCGTATCGCTACCAATTGCGCGGGGACAATACTTTTTTGGCAAATTGGCAATTTAATTTTCAATTTGGTTTAAGCATGTTAAGTCGTCAAACTACGCAGTACTTTTATGGTATTGACGAACGCCACATTCATTTACAAAGCTATCAATACCGGACCGATTCTGCGATTAACAAAACCGTACGAATGAGTTTGAGAAAACCCATTACCAATAAATTAAACATGATCCTGTATTGGAAAAAAGAATTTTTGGATGACACAATAGCTCATTCCCTAGAGTAACCAGCGCCGAGTCGAATACCTATTTTATGGGACTGCTGTATGCATTTTAGTCTCAATATAAATTCATTTCTTAAATTTGGTATTATGCTTTTGTTGGTTACATGTCAGTTCTCAACGATGGCAAAAAGCAACGACGAACTTGCTCTACTCAATTTTGAACTCAAGCCAGTTGCGTGTATTGCAGAGTATATTGGTCAAGAATGCGAAATGGTAATATCAGTGAAATGGCAAACAAGTTCACCTGATGATTTGTGCTTAATGCAATCGGATACTAAGTTAAAGTGCTGGCAACAGCAGGATTCAGTAAACGAACGTTTGGTAATTAATTTGCAACAATCCACTGACTTTTCCTTGATTCGAAATGAAGACAAAAAATACTTGTGTCCAAACGAGTGACAATCAACTTTATCAACAAATACCGACGTCGGCTTAAACCGCAATGGAGTATTTTTTAATGCGACACATTATATTAGTCGAAGATGATCTGCGCTTGGCAAAGCTAGTCACCAATTTCTTACAGCAAAATAGCTTTACTGTGACCGTATTGCATGACGGCGAGCAGGCGGTCAAAACCATTCTCGCGCAACAACCAGATCTCGTCATTCTCGATATAATGTTACCTTGGACTAGATGGTTTCTCTATCTGTCGCGAAGTAAGAGCCAATTATCACAACCCAATATTATTTCTAACCGCCAAAGACAGTCCAATTGATCATGTTATGGGCCTTGAAATAGGCGCCGATGATTACATTATCAAACCTATCGATCCCCATGTTCTTCTTGCCCGTATCAACGTCGCATTAAGGCGTAATAAAAGCGAAGTTAGCCAGCCAAATAAAATATTAGAATTTGGTAAACTGGCCATCAACAAAAGTACTCGAAAATCATATTTAAATAACGAACTGGTGGAACTCACCAGTCATGAATTTGAACTTTTATGGTTATTAGCTGAAAACGCGGGTGAGCCCATGAAACGCGACGACATTCATAAGCGTATGATCGGTCGCGAATACGATGGTTTAGACCGTACAGTTGACGTCAGGGTCTCTCGACTTAGGAAAAAACTGCACGACAATTGCAAAACCCCTTTCCGTATTATTACCGTTTGGGGCAAAGGTTACATGTTATGCCCCGATGCTTGGAATGATTAAGGGTCGTCATGCGGAGATTGTTCTTTAGCCTATACATAGTTATTACCTTAGGTTTACTCATTATAAACTGGGCCAGTGAATATGTTTGGCAGGAACTACAAAGCACTCAACAGTCCCTTAAAAACAAAGAACTTAATGCGCTAGCGCAATTAGCAGCAGGAAATATTAAGTTGGTGAGTGAATACTCACCATCAGAACAACTGGCTCGATTAAATCAAAGTGAATTTGCAGCTTATAGTCAACATTCCATTGACGACTTCGCGTTTGCACCAAGTCAAATGGCACAATTAAAGGCAGGGCAAGCGGTTCATTTGTTTGACCAACAAGGCTTATTAGTTGTTTATGTCGTGGCAACCCTACCAACAATTTACAAAATAGACATTACCGGTGACTACGCACTAGACAATCAAAACCCTCTTTCAACGTCTTTTCTGCTCACTTTTATTTCTTACACCTTACTGGCCGGACTCATACTCATTTGGACACGACCGCTATGGACCGACATCAATAAATTAACCCGGCTTACCGAACAATTTAGCTCTGATACAACCGCACTCAGTAACCCATTGAGTTCGCGCTCTGTGGTTTATCCTCTTGGTAAAACCCTGAGTCGTATGTCTCATACCATAGTGGAACTAATCTCTTTGCAAAAACAAATGACCCACGCCATTAGCCACGATATTCGAACCCCCTCGCTCGTCTCAAGTTTTCGATAGCGATAATGAAAGGCGCCAACCAATCACCTGATGACCAAGTTGAATTAACAGGTGAAATGTTAAGTGATATAGAAGAAATTGAACGCCTTATCGACGAAATGCTTACGTATGGTCGCTTAGATACCGTATCTTCACCATTAACAATTGAAGAAGTTAATATCAACCAACTGATAGAAAACCTCGTTGAAAAACTCCAGCGCACCAGTGACGTGCCTATTGGTGTTCAAATATCAGGACCAGTATCCTGTTTATGTGACGGTCATTTACTTGAACGTGGAATACAAAATATTATTGTCAACGGCTTGCGTTATGCCCGAACAGCTTTAGATATCACAGTGACGTTAGACGAGCTATTGACCATAATAATAGATGACGATGGTCCTGGGATCTCGCCAGATCAACGGCAACAAATATTTAGTCCATTTACGCGTTTAGAAAACAGTCGGAATAAACTAGGTGGCGGATTTGGCTTAGGTTTGTCTATTGCTGATAAAATAATCTCCTTAGCACGGTGGCGAGATTATTGTGGCGGAAAATACTAAAAAGGGTGCGCGTTTTATATTAACAATGCCGATTGCAAATCAGAGAAACCACTAATTATTAAGCCAAAAATTAACTGTTTGATTTTAGCTTAATTGGCGAATTCACATCGGACATAACGCCATTTTTTAGTTGCTCAACACCAGAATTTATTTCAGTTAATACATCATGCAAAGACTGCATATAGTGTTCGCTTGTTTCAGGCTTTTTGATGCTATTTTCCAAGGTTTTAGATGCTGCCTTTATCCTGTCAATGCTACCTTTAAGGTCGCTCATATTTCTGTTTCCCGAGTCAGTTTTATCTATATGCTATTGATAATTATTATTTTTATTAGAGCTTCAGTTTCCATCGTATGACAACATCTCGCTAGGCAAGTTCAATTATATTTTCGTTTAAATAAACGTTACATTTAAAACACCAGCACACCGATTTCTTTAGTGACTAACGTAATTTTACGATTCTGGCTTTTGCTTATTATACGGTTGCTGCTCACAATAAGGGGTTAGTTTTTCAAGGCGCGATTGAATATCTCGTACAAAAGCAATTTTACGGCTATTGGCTGCAGGCTGATATAACGCTTTTTTATATTCTTCTATCGAGACAACTTCCATGTGGGTTTTTATTTTTTAAACAACTTAGGAAAGCGCTGTCCAGTAACTTGAATATGGTGCAACCCACCGCTGTAAACAAATAGAATATTGCCACGGTCAATTTTTTCAATGATATCAGCTATGCCTGAACGAACAGACATAGGTTTCCCATGTTTGTCCTTCCCGTCTTGGCGTCGCATCCGACCTTCAGGTAAAATAGCGACAATAGCTTCCTCATTAATCGACTCTAAAAAATTGTTCCAAGACTCATCTCTACGACGACTAATCGGCACAACTCCAGGCACAAGTGCGTGGAAAAACGCACCAACGATAGGTCGGTTTGTGGTGATGTCGGCAACCGGCACTAACATATGTCTAGCAATTCGCCACAAAAAACGAAACGGGGCTAATCTCACAAATAATGTCTCATAGAGGCTTGTATGATTTAGCAAGACCACCAATTTTACGTCATCAAATGCTTCATAGCTTTGCTCACTAATCCACTTGTTTTCAAAGCGATAAAAGGGCCAAGTCACTATTTTTAATGTCGACATCACAGAAAAACTAAAGATCTGTGCAAATCGATTTGCTCGCATGTTAACTACCTTTTTATAATTCAAATATTGCTCTAACCCTTCGGCCAGATATTGCTTTAATGCCTTATGGGGCGCTTTGCTCATATCCACACTTAACAATAAGCCTGGAGTGTCATTAAAATTTTTGTCGATGCCAATACAATAAAACCGTGCTGCTAACTTATTGTATTGTTTCATTAATATCGGAACATCTTTACCGTCTTGTTCTATACCTTGAACTAATATTGACAATAAATTACCGGTATCCGGAGTTTCTGCAATATAGTCATCGAGCTCAGGGTTATTTACCGGCGCAAAGGGTACCTTCGCTGATACATTTGAGCAAGGGTTCAACGCTAACTTACTAATGCATTCCACACTTAATGGTCGATATAATTTACTTAACGAAACCGTGCCATACAAGATCCTATATTGAGGATGACGAACAACAAACTCTCCAATACCACGCCACAATAAAAATAGGCCATAAAAACTTCGCTGATGTTCTGGAACAATAAATGACCTTCCCATCTCTAAGCAAGGTTGCTGTTGGTTAATAAACTCTGGGGAAAATTTAAACATACGAGATAAATACATGCCCTTAAGCCCAAACTCTGGGATAAGTTTATCGCTTTGTCCCATACGATAAGCACCTATTATTTCTTGTTCTTCTGTATCGAAAATAAATAAATGCAGGTATGTTTTATCAAATTCATCGCCATCGGCACTTTCACCGGAGCCTTCATCATAAAGTCGAAATACTTTCTCTCGCAAACGAGTAATGTCCTTCACGACATTTGGCGCTTGGTGTAGCGATGCGTATGAAACGCGAAACTTTTTATAATCAGCGAGATGCTGTGAGTTAGGTAATGAATTTATTTCACTCGCTAATACTTGTCCGGGCACAGGTGCATTTAAATCGGCAAATGGTTGGGCTGAATCAGCTGACCACGTGGCGTTAAATTGAGGATCTAAGCAATAACATTGGGCACGAAGAAATGCCGTGATTTGAGCTTCATCTCCACACTTAGCCAACAACTTTGTTGGCAGTATGCGACCGACACTGAGTTCAAGAGGCTTGTTTTTTAGGTGCATCATTTCTCGAAACAATATCAACAATTTGAACCGATAATAAATACGCCCCATAGTGATAAAAAAGTCACTATTGTGTCCGCTAATATGGATTGGCAATACAGGACTATCTGTGGCGCGAGCTAACGCCCCGGGCAACCGGTTCCACTCCCCATCGCAAATACGTTGTTTTTCAGGGCGATAATAACTGACTTTACCGGCTGGAAAAATCAGTAAAACGCCGCCATTATTGAGGTGTTTTTTACATTCTCGAATGCCTTTTAAATTACTTGGATCCGATGGATTTAGCGGGTCGATAAAAATAAATAACTCGTGTAGCTCTTGAAACATCGCCAAGCCTTTGTTGGCCAACACTTTGACGTCTGAGCGGCGTTTTCTTAATGCACCGGCAAGTGCAACGCCCTCAATGCAACCATGGGGGTGGTTACAAACAACAATTAGGGAACCAGTATTTGGCACGACCTCCGTCAATAACTGAGTATTTGTTAGGGGCGATTTTGCATCCGTACTAATTCGTCACAAAATAGTTCGGCTGCTAAACCAAGGTAAGTTACTGTTGCTATAAAATTTTTGTAACTTATTAAGTCCTAACAGGTAATCCCCTATTTTTATTAGCAGCTTATTTACGAATCCAGTCGATTTTTCTTTAAAAATTACACTTAATGAAATGGTTGAATGCACTTTTTTTCCATAGTTTTAAGTTTTAAATTCAATGCGTTGTGAATAAGCCCTAGAAAAGCTAGTCTATCATTAAGCAGAATCAAACAATATGACGAAATTTATGGGAAATTTTTTCCGAGGTTCTCAGGTCTTATTAGACATGAAAACAAAACAACGAACATATGAATCTTTAGTTAAGGCTTATAGCACTGACCTATATCGTTATGGATATTGGCTTTGCCACGACCCTTCTATAGCAGAAGACCTGATCTAGGAGACTTTTCTTCGTGCGTGGAAGTCACTTGAGTCACTAAAAGACCAAAATGCCGCCAAAGCTTGGCTAATTACCATCCTACGACGGGAAAACGCGCGACGTTTTGAGCGTAAACAATTTGACCTCGTTGATATCGAAGATCATCAAGTTGAAGATCATATATCAACTTCTACTGAGCAAGAAATGGAAAACCACCTTTTACAACGACATATTAATAAACTGGGTGAAGAGTATCGTGAACCACTGATATTGCAGGTTATCGGGGGTTTTAGTGGTGATGAAATAGCGGATATTTTAGAGCTAAACCGAAATACGGTAATGACAAGATTATTTAGGGCGAGAAATCAACTTAAGGACGCTTTAGAAAACAAGCAACAATTTAGAGGGGCTGAAAATGGATGAGTTAAATTTCAGGCGTAGACTTTATGCCGATCCTAACGACAATGCACAAGAAATTTCAAATGCCTGTGCTTCGGACCCTGCTAAAGCTCGTTTTAAATCTGAAATACAGCAATTAGATGAACAAATTAAAAATGTTCTAGAAGTGCCAGTGCCAGATAATTTAGCTGAACGAATTTTCCTTGGCCAATCTTTAGCTATTCAAAGAGCCGAGAAAAAGAAACACCGAGTTCATTTAGCGATAGCCGCTGGGTTCGCATTTGCAATCGGTATCTCTTTGCAATTAGGTGGTGTAAGTCCTCGATTTGACTCGATAAGTGACCATGCTTTAGCCCATATGACTGAAGAAATGACGCATATTCCGTCTTCTGCTGACTATACATTAGGCCAATTAAACGCCAAGTTAGCCAGTTTTGGTGGGCATATTGATGCGCCGATTGCACCAATAAAATTTGCCAATTTCTGTGATTTTGATGGCACAAGAAGTTTGCATTTAGTTTTAGCGGGTACTCAGGGAGATGTGACAGTGTTTGTTGTTCCAAGTGACGCGAAACTGGCCATTAGAAAACATTTTAGCAGCCTTGATTTTAATGGTGAGACCATAGTTGCTCAATCGGCAAATGTCGTGATCATTACTAAAAAGATAATGAAAACCTAGGCGATTGGTCAAATAAGATCAATAAAGCAATAAAATGGCAAACTATATAATTTGTTACACATAAAAAACGATTTCTATTCCATGCCGAAACGTTATTTGCAAAAATATCAGGACGTTGGAAAATTACAATACGATGGAGGTCATAATGGCCTTCACATCTTTTTGCATTGGGTAAATAAATGGACAACTTTGACCGTCACATTCTGTCACTTTTACAAACTAATGGAGCCTTATCTCTCGCAGAAATATCTGACAAAATAGGGTTAAGCCAGACCCCTTGTTGGCGTCGTATTCAGCAACTCGAGCAAAATGGTATTATCCGTAAACGAGTTGCCCTGCTTGATTCAGAGAAACTAAATGTTGGACTCACCGTATTTGTGAACTTAAAAACCAATCAACATAATGCCGATTGGATTAAAAATGTTCACAACTTTGCCGAAACCGCCCCCGAGATCACTGAGTTTTATCGCATGAGTGGTGATACGGACTACCTACTAAAAGTGTTAGTGCCAGACATGAAAGCCTATGATGAATTTTATAAGCGACTTATCAGCCAAGCTGGATTTAGCGATGTCAGTTCCAGTTTTGCGATGGAGCAAATGAAATACACCACAGAGATCCCACTCAATTACTGTTAGTTTTAACAAGTAGCGCATATATAGTTTTTTATTCCAAAAGTTATTACTTTTGTGGGATTAATTACCAACCTTTAGCCGATAAATAGAAGTAATAGAAAAATCATTTCCTACATGCTCGATATAATGGTGTCAGTTTTAACAAGCGGATACTCTTATGCTCGAACAATATTTCAACCAATTCAGACAACACATAATTGGCCACGACCTTAACGTAGATTTTAATAATACAAAGCGGGATGTGGTCTATGCCGACTGGACGGCTAGCGGTCGCCTATATCAACCAATAGAAACTTTCCTTGTTGAGCAACTTGGTCCCTATGTCGCTAATACTCATACAGAAACAAACTTAACGGGTTCCACAATGACCCGCGCCTACCACGACGCGCAGCAAATAATAAAGCGCCACGTAAATGCCAGCGCGAATGACGCGCTTATCAGTGCTGGTTCAGGCATGACCACGGTCGTAAATAAATTACAACGTATGCTAGGTCTGCGAGTACCAGAACGATTTAAAACTCTTGCCGCTGAATCCAATTTACGCCCTGTGGTATTTATCACGCATATGGAACATCATTCTAATCAAACAACGTGGAATGCCTGTGAAGTTGACGTGGTTATCTTAGCGAAAGGCGCCGATGGCAAACCTTGTATCCAAGACTTAAAGCAGCAGCTTGAGATCTACAAACAACGCACACTTAAGATAGGCTCATTTACTGCCTGTAGTAACGTGACTGGCATTAAAACCGATTACCATTTGATGGCCAAAATTATGCATCAACACGGCGGTCTTTGTTTTGTCGATTTTGCCTGCTCTGCGCCGTATGTCGACATCGATATGCATCCATCTGACCCTGAACAAAAGCTAGATGCTATTTTCTTTTCGCCTCACAAATTTTTAGGTGGCCCAGGCAGTAGTGGCATTTTAGTTTTTGATAAAGCCTTGTACGGCAATAAAATCCCCGACCAACCGGGCGGCGGGACAGTGACCTGGACCAATCCATGGGGCCAACAAGGGTTTTACGACGACGTTGAAGTGAGAGAAGACGGCGGCACTCTGCGATTTTTACAAACAATTAAGGTTGCTCTAGCAATCAAACTCAAAGACCAAATGGGCACTGACAAAATCCATCAGCGAGAACAACAATTGACCAACATTTTGTTGAATGGCTTAGCAAATATAGACGGAGTGGGTTTACTTGAAGGCGACATCAAAGACAGACTCTGCATTGTTTCTTTTTATGTTAAAGATATGCATTACAACTTAATGGTGAGATTACTCAACGACAGATTTGGCATTCAAAGTCGTGGGGGTTGCAGTTGTGCTGGCACCTACGGTCATATTTTATTAAATGTCGACAAGTCAACATCGGGTAATATAACCGGTCAAATCGATCAGGGCGACTTATCTGCGAAACCAGGTTGGATAAGAGTGTCCTTGCACCCAACATCAACCGATGCAGAAGCTCGTTTTATTGTTCAAGCGGTAAATGAAATTGTCAAAAATGCCCAACAATGGCAACAAGATTATCGATTTGATCCGCTAACAGCGGACTATATTCCAATTGTGGAAAGCACGTCCTCTATCATAAACATTGCCGACTTTGATCCGATGCCAAAACAACAACCGGACAATTGGTTAAGTCGGTTCTTGCAACGTGCTTAATATCATACTTTGAAAAGTAAAAACCGGACAAATAAGCAAAAAAATGGCAGCCAATGGCTGCCATTTCACAATCAATTTAAAGCTAAATTACGCAATGATTTCTAGTAATTCAACATCAAAAATTAGTGTTTGGAAAGGACCAATCGCGCCGCCTGCACCTTGCTCGCCATAAGCTAGCTCATAAGGTACTGCTAAACGCCATTTTGAACCAACAGACATTAGTTGTAATGCTTCAGTCCAACCTTTAATTACGCCACCAACTGGAAATTCAGCCGGTTGACCACGGTCATAAGAACTGTCAAACACAGTACCGTTAACTAGAGTGCCGTGGTAGTGAGTTTTAACTGTGCTTGCCGCAGTTGGTTTTTCGCCTTCGCCTGCAACTAAAACTTCGTATTGAAGACCAGATTCAGTTACCGTAACTTCATCACGTTTTGCATTTTCATCTAAGAAAGTTTGACCTTCTGCAGATGCTTCTTTTGCTTGCTCTGCTTGAGCAGCTTGCATACGTTCGTTGATTACGCCAAATGCTTCACGTAAATCTTCAACTTCAACAGCAAACTCAGCGCCGTTTAATGCGTCCATAACACCTTGCGCAACTGCGTTAGCGTCAAGACCTTCAAAAGGGTTGCTTGCAACTTGATCGCCAATTTGACGACCGATACCATAACTAGCCTGTAGTTCTACAGTAGAATATTGAGACATAATGCTTCTCTATCAATTAAAAAATAAAGCGGGGATACTACCATATTGAACTAAAATCGCCATGCTTAGAGGGAAATTATCCATCTTGTTAACGATACTTGTCAGTGAAAGCCCAATTCAATGCATTCCTCTTGAACTTTATTCTTCTCCTTCCAATAAACTGTACAAAATCTTTTTGACATTTTCAGGTTCAAACGGCTTATCACACATCGCATTTACACCTGATTTTTCAATATTAGCGAGATGCGCTTCATTTGATTCCGAACTGACCATCAAAACAGGAATGTGGCTTTGCTCACTTTCATTACGTATATATTCCGTCAACTCTTTACCGTTCACTTCTGGCATATTGTAATCTGTCACGACAAGATCAAACATATGTTCTTTAATCGTATCAATCGCCTCTTTGCCATCGGCAACTTCTGTTATTTTTTCAATACCCAAACTATTTAAGACACGGGAGACAAACTTACGAGCAAAACGACTGTCATCAACCACTAATACTCTCAGTGACTTAACATCAAAGAAAGACAACTCAAGCTCTTCTGCACTTAGGATATCTAATGTCGCGTTTATAGCCGTTCCCAAATGTTCTGGGGTAAAGGGTTTAGGTAAAATAGCGATGACGCCACTTTGACGATACGCCTCGAGTTGCTCCTTTCGACACTCACTAGAAACCAACATAAACGGTATGTCTGCTGTGTGCTCGTCACTTTTTAGCTCTCGAACAAATTCCAATGCCGTCCCATCGTCAAAGTACATTGCGCTTGTTATTAAATCTGGATGATGATTTGCTAAATACGCTTTGGCACTTTTTATATCACTGGCAAATTCAATATTAACAATGTCTTCTTGCTGCATTTGTCTGGCGATGAATTTTTGCTGTGTTGGTGACGGTTCGATTAATAGTATTGATAAGTCTTGCGGTGATAATTCATTCATTTAATTGATCTCATAATACGACGACGTCAGGTGTTAACCGCCCGAAATCTTACATTTATAACCCATGTCCTCTAGGATCGACTGCAACTTGTTTCGGTCGTCACCTTGGATTTCAATTTGATCATCTTTAACGGCACCACCGGTACCCGATTTTTTCTTCAGTGTTTGAGCAAGCTTTTTGAATTCATCTGCTGGAAGTTGTATTCCTGTGATGATCATGACACCTTTGCCTTTACGACCTTTTGTTTCACGAGAAATTCGTACAAATCCATCTTTATATACTTCTCCGACTTGTACATTTGTCGGTTTTTTATCTTCAATTTTTCCACTGTCTGTAGAGTAGACTAGTTTACTTAACTGATTTTGCCAGTCAGCCATATGACCTCTATCATTTCAATTAACTTGACGGAAATTTACCATTTTCAACTATTATTAAAAACAATTAAAACTAATTCAGTACATTCACTGGATTTTTGTAGGATCACAGATTAATCTTGAATCTAAGGTTAAGAAATTAACTTGGACATGCATTTCCTTGAAGTTTTCCTCTAATCTCAAGCAATTATAGAAATGTAAAACATAAAACTAGGAGCTTTAATAATGAGTTTAACCACCTCTACTTCGCCAGATGGTCAAACCTTTACAATCCAGATCAAAGGAAAATTTGATTTTAATTTAGTTCAGTCGTTTCGAAGCGCTTATTCTGACATAGATAGAAAACTAAATTGCGTTGTTGTTGATTTACGTGAAACTGAATATATGGATAGTTCTGCTCTTGGCATGTTGCTCAATATGCAAAAATCTCTAGGCAGCAGTATTCCAAATATCAAAATCTCAAATTGTCGACCACAAATTAAGAAAATATTGCAGATATCTCGCTTTGATAAAAAGTTTGATATTGATTAAAAACGTATATCAACCGGCTGAACAACATTGAAAGTACTGGTAGTTGACGACCAAGAACTAAATCGCAGTTTACTTAAGCACATGCTAGAGCATGAGGGCTTCACTGTTGTTTTAGCCGAAAATGGCATCGAAGCTATCAGTGTTTTTAAACAAGAATCTCCTGATTTAGTGTTGCTCGACGTTGTTATGCCGATTTTAGATGGGTATTCAACGGCACCAAAGTTGAAAGAACTGTCGAAAGAAGTTTACTTGCCAATTATTTTTATTACCGCATTGGACGACCAAGACAGTTTAAAACATTGCCTTGAAGTAGGCGGTGATGACTTCCTTAACAAACCATTTGACCGGGTTATACTACAGGCAAAAATTCAGGCTCATTCTCGGATCCGTGCTCTGAGTATTAAAACATTCGAACAGAAAAAGCAGCTTGATTTCTATCGACTAAAAACTGAGCGCGAACACCAAATTGTCGAACATATATTTAACCGAGCCCTTGAAGGCAATTACAAAGTTCCTCACTTACTTGAATACCACTTGTCGCCAGCATCTATGTTTAACGGCGATATTATGCTGGTTGCGCTCGGCCCAACAGGTAACTTATATGTGATGATGGGTGACTTCACAGGTCACGGACTCTCTTCTGCAGTGGGAACGTTACCAGTCTCACGAACCTTTTATTCAATGACACAAAAAGGCTTATCGGTTGGTGACATAGCGTGTGAAATCAATGATATTTTACTCACACTACTGCCCGACGATATGTTTTGTGCAGCGGCCCTTATTGAGTTAAGCAGTCAAGGTAAAAGCTTATCGATATGGGCAGGTGGCACGCCAGATATGTATTTAGTTGATGACCTAAGTGGCATAAAGCAAACTATCGCATCTCAGCATATGGCCCTTGGTATTCTTGACAATGTCGAATTTGACTTAGCCGTCGAAAATTATTCGGTTTCCGTCTCTGACAAACTTTATATGGCGACAGACGGCGTAGTTGAATCGTTTAATCAAAACCAAGAAATGTTCGGTTATGATAGGCTCGAACACTTAATAAACGACGTTAACAACAATTCAATTGCACAGATCGTCGACTCCCTCAATGAATTTCGTGGCGATGCAGAACAAGACGACGACATTTCAATTTTATCGCTTCGTTGTGCAGCAATTAACTCAAATGAAGATGAGTGGGATAACCATTTCTCCACATTACCACTTGTCATTAATTTGGATTTAAATGTTGAACAAATAAAATCGACAGACCCTGTTGCCGAAGTTGTCGATTTAATAGCGCAAATAAAAGGCGCGGGGTTACATCGCTCAACACTCTTTTTGTTACTGTCAGAAGCGTATAATAATGCTGTGGATCATGGTTTGTTGGGCCTTGATTCCAAAATCAAAGACACTGACGATGGCTTTATGGAATATTACAGTTTAAGAATTGAAAGATTAGAACGACTCAATGAAGGCCAAATCAAAATTGCCATTAATTACGAGCCCGCTGAATGCTCAGTTCATATTATTGTTACCGACAGTGGCGACGGATTTATTGCGGAAGACAATGACTTCGATTTTGAATGTGAGTTAGAGCACGGCAGAGGCAATATGTTGTTACATGAGCTTGCTGAGTTTGTTAATTACAATGAAAAAGGTAACCAAGTACACGTTGCTTATAAACTTAACTCCCCAATTAGATCAATAAATTAACATCAACATACCAAAAATGGTTTACATATCGGTTTTCTCAAGTTAGCATTCCTTACGTTTAGACGGCTAAACACCCAAAATAAAGAATGATGCTAATGCTTGAATTAAAAAATGAGTTACTTACTTGGCTTGAAAATCACCCTGTTAATCTGATCACCCAGTATGCAGTGCCTATGCTAGGTGAAGGGGTAGCTGTTCGTTATTTGGCGAACTCGCACCCGAACCTTTTGATTTAACTAATGTATTAAACACTCAGCAGTTAGTATTAGTTAAACAAGTTCAAGCAGTTGTTGACTGGGTCAAATACAAAACGGCCGTTGACTGGTTTGGGGTTTACTTAACACGCTCTGATAATAACGACCAGAAAGTATTAACAAAATTGGCTTATTTTGGTGAACCAAGCCGTGCTGAATTCCCATTAACACCTGAATTTGCAACTATCAGCAACAATAGTTTTGTTGGGCTTTATGGTGAAAAACGGACAATTAATGATGTCCAAAAGTACGTCGCTGACGGCGGTGAATACTATACCTGCGACCCAAAAGTGAAAAGTGAACTATGTTGGCCTATTTTATCACCAAATAGTTTAAAAAGGTCAACGATGGGTCTGGCTGTACAGACCACATTATTGGTATCATCGACGCAGAATGTTTTAGTACAGATAGCTTTGACGCGGACAAACAAGCCGTATTTGAAGTTGTTTGCGAGGTGCTAGGCCACCTTTTTTCAAACTCAAAATTAAATTAATCAACCGAATAACAGTTAAGTGAGACATCATGTTTGATCAATTACAACCCGTTCCTACCGATCCTATTCTTGGTTTAATGGCCGAATTTAAAGCTGATCCAAACCCTAAAAAAGTTGATTTAAGCGTCGGTGTTTATAAAGACGAAGTTGGCAATACGCCAGTTTTAAAGTCAGTAAAAAAGCAGAAGCGTTTCGTCTTGAAAACGAAACATCTAAATCGTATTTAGGTTTAGCGGGTAACGCGGATTTTAATTCACTTATTACTCAGTTGATTTTTGGTGAGCATCAAATTATTGAGTCATCACGCGTAAAGACCGCACAAACCTCTAGCGGAACAGGTTCGCTAAGAGTTGCAGCTGAATTAATCAAACGTGCAAATCCAGATGCGACCATTTGGGTAACCAACCCAACATGGGCAAACCACTTAAGCATATTCAAAGCCGCTGGTTTAAAAGTTGAAGAATTCCCATATTTTGATTTTGACACTATGGGTCTTAAATTTAACGAAACGGTTGAAACACTAAGCAAAGTTCCAGAAGGTGATGTGGTTTTATTCCATGCATGTTGCCACAATCCAAGTGGTATGGATCTTAATATCGAGCAGTGGCAAACCGTTGCTGATATCGCAAAACAGCAAAAATTCACTTTCTTAATCGACTCTGCATATCAAGGATTTGGTTCTGGTTTAGAAGAAGACGCTGCTGGTATTCGCTTATTAGCAGATCAAGTTGAGCAAATGATTGTTTGTTCTTCATGTTCTAAGAACTTTGGTTTGTACCGTGAACGTATCGGTGCAATCAGCATTGTGGGGCGTGACGCGATTAAAACAGAAATTACATTTAGCAATACATTAAATGTTATTCGCGCAATCTACTCTATGCCTCCTGCACACGGTGCTGATATTGTTGCCACTATTTTGGGCAGCCAAGATTTAACCGCATTGTGGCATCAAGAGTTAAACGAGAAACGTGAACGCATTAACGGACTTCGTAGCTTTATCGCAACGAAATTTGCTGAGAAAGGTGTCCCTGAAACTTTGATTTCATTGCAAACCAAAATGGTATGTTCTCATTCTTAGGAATAGATAAAGCGGCCATCAACACATTAAAAACTGATTACAGCATTTATATCGTCGGTTCAAGCCGAGTGAATGTTGCCGGTGTTAACGACACCAATGCAAATTACCTAGCAGAATCACTGGCGGCTGTACTTAATAAATAAGCGCCATTATTTACTGTAAATCAAAACCGTAACATTTAATTGTTGCGGTTTTTTTCAAAAAACATGCCACCATAAAGATATTCTCACGTCAGACATCTTTCTCAGCTAGCACTCAATAATTTAATAGTCGGTAATTGAGATAACCTTTAGGTGTATCAAATGGCATTGAGTAATTACCGGGAATAAAAAGGCTCTGGATAAGAGCCTCTAAATGCAACTGACAACAAAGTCGTAAGCCTAATCACTAGCTCTCGCCGTTTTTCCAAAACAACAGAACAATAGTTACCAGTGCCAGAATAAAACAGTACCAAACGTTTGTGACAACTTCGACCGGTGAGATACCAAATGACGCAGCAGCCAAAAGTGCCTGAGCGCCATAAGGAACGATGCCCTGAGCTATGCAACTGAAGATATCAAGTAAGCTTGCACTTTGTTTAGGAGAGATCTTAGCGTCTTCAGCTAGCTGTTTCGCTGTATCACCGGTAACGATAATTGACACGGTATTGTTTGCCACGGCTAAATTGGTAATGAAAGCCAATCCACCTATTGCAAATTTATTGGCGTATTTGTTCGTTTCACTGGCAAACCGTTGCGTAAAGCTCTCCATTTTTCTGACTAAGAACCCTAAACCACCCTGCACTTTCATCAATTGGCTTAAACCACCTATTAACAACCCGAGTAAGAATATCTCCTGCATCGCACTAAAACCGGCATAAATATCTTTACCCAAATTAGCTAGCTCGTAATCAGCAAAAACTGCGCCGCTCAAAGCCGATAAAACAGTACCTAATAACAATACCGCAAATACGTTAACACCTAAAATTGCCAATACAATAATTAGGAAATAAGGTAAGGCTAAGATCCAATTTGAATCCACCTGACTCGGTAACTCAGTCACCTGTGAGTCCAACGCAAAACTATAAATAACCAAACAAATAATTGCGGCGGGTAATGCAAATCTTAGGTTTTCTTTAAATTTATCCTTCAGCTCAGCGCCCTGCGTTTTTGTTGCCGCGATAGTTGTATCAGAAATAAAACTTAAGTTATCACCAAATATTGCGCCACCCACAACAGCGCCGGCTAAAAATGCGGGGTCAATATCTGTGGCACTAACAACACCTACGGCAATTGGCGCTACCGCACCAATTGTCCCCATACTTGTCCCCATTGCCGTTGCTATGATGGCCGATATTATAAATAACCCAGCAACGACCAGTTGACCCGGAATTAAATCAAGGCCTAAAGCGACAACGGCATCGACACCACCCGTGATCTTTGCCACCGATGAAAACGCCCCGGCAAGCAAGTAAATCAAGCACATAGTAATAACTTTATTATTCCCCATGCCCTCAATAAATGAATTCAAACTGGTTTCCAATGGCGCGACTAACAAACCATTATTTGCCTGTCTTTGACGTGTTCGGTCAAGCATTAAGGCGAGGATAATAGCCGGAATAATGGCGACAGGTGCAGGCAATTGATAAAACGCATATGCCACGCCTTGTAAATGCAATGCAATGCCTGTCCCCAAAAAGATAGCGACAAAGAAAGCTAAGGGTAATAAGGCAATTGCTGAACCTTTATCGTTATTTGACGACAGAATTGAGAGGTCATTTGTCATAATGTAATTTTCACTCGATTAGACTTATTATTATGTATTAAGAGCGCCTACTTACTAAACGCTCGTGACTGACGAAATTTGAGAAAGTTCTTCTTCTTTATCAATAACGCTTTGACGCAGGTTTGCATTAGCCTCTGCATGCGCTTCTGGCGATTGACCATCCGCTAGGTCCCAACCGCTTGCATGACGTTCAATAACATTCATTATCATGTCAACATGAGACTCATCGTCATTTAAACAGGGAATATATTGAAAACGTTCACCGCCAGCGTCTTCAAAATACTCTTTGTTTTCTACTGCAATTTCTTCAAGTGTTTCCAGACAATCCACGGAAAACCATAGGCTAAATACTTGCACTGACTTTACGCCTTTGCCGGGCAACGCTTTTAACGTACCTTCTAGATAAGGTTGCACCCATTCCGCTTTTCCAAATCGAGACTGAAAACACGTTAGCATTTCATCTTTTGTAAGTTCCAATTTTTCAGCTAACAATCTCGCTGTTTTAAAACATTGGCAAACATAGGGATCACCATTTAACCAGAACCGTTTTGGGATCCCATGAAAAGACAATACGAGCTTTTCTGCCTTGCCATGTTGCTGCCAATGCGCTTTCACTTTATTGGCCAATGCCTCAATATAATTAGGATCATCGTGATATTGGTTCACAAACCGTAATTCTGGAAACCAGCGACGCTTTGAAAACAAACGCGCTATTTCGTCAAACGTTGAGCCAGTCGTTGTCGCTGAATACTGAGGATATAAAGGTAAAACAATGAGTTTAGTCGCCCCTTTATCCAATAATGATTGCAATTTACTTTCCATATCGGGTTTGCCATAACGCATAGCAAAATCGACCACTAGGTTTGGGTGTTTTTGTGCCATACGTTTAACAACACCGCCGCAAAGACTCGCTGTGTTCGCTAATAATGGCGAGCCTTGTTCGGTCCAAATTTGTTGATATGCATGAGCGGAACGCTTTGAACGAAAAGGTAAAATAATCCCGTTTAGGATCATGTACCAAATTACCCTTGGAATTTCGACTACACGGGGATCAGACAAAAATTGCTTTAAATAAGGCTTTACAGCCGCCTTAGTTGGCGCTTCTGGCGTACCTAGATTAACAAGAAGAACGCCAATTTTGTCCCCATGTTCGTGTTTATAATTTTCTGAATTAATATACTTCATGCAACTTCACTTAAATTATCTATGTACGATAAAAGTTCGATATCGATCACCCTTATTAATATTATGCTCAAAGCGCTATAGGAATTGAAACTAAAGCCGATATTAAATAATAGAGCCAACGAGTTAACTATTTTATGCGTAAAGTAATGGCAAAAGACAGGAAAACATTTATTAAAAACAACAAAATGTCACCAATACGAACGATTGCGACATTAGTCACGACTGCGCTGGCCTGTAGCCTGTTGTTTATGCAACTTGCAAACGCAGCTGAATATGTCCCGCCGATCTCTAAAGCGCGTCAGCATGCAGAAGACATTCGTCACTTTATTGCTGACGAACAAATTAAGTTTCTAACCGCTGGCGACCAAGAGTTTATTGCATTATTTAAAGAACAAACCGCGGGCCTAACCAAAGGCACGGCGATCATTGTACCTGATATCGAGCAACCTATTCATAAACAAGCTGCGATCAGTGGGCTATACGACAAGCTTACAGACTATGGCTGGAACAGTTTATTACTGACAATGCCAGATGACCTTTCACAAATCATCGAAGAAGAAACAACACCTGCCACTGATGAAAACGCCACAGACACCGTGGAAGTTGGTACAGTTGATGAACCTTCAAGTTCGGAACAACAAACAGAAAGTGAGGTAGATCCAAAAACTGAGGTTGCCGAAAAACGAATCCTAACTTACAGCTAAAATCGTTTTATATTGACCCCATTTTCACTCCCGAAGGGAGCAAAAAATCAGTACAGAAATCCAACGTCGATTAGATGCTGCATGGCAACTTGCCGCGAGTTCACCCGGCTACTATCTTGTTATTTGTCAGGGAAAAAGCTGCGCTTGGATAACGGAAATCATCGCCCAAAATCGCCAGTTTTTGCCGGACGCATTAATTATGCTCAGTGCTTTTATGCCACAACAAAATGAAAACAAAAAATTAGCAGAAAGTGTCGCTAATAGTGATTATGCCATCTTAGATTTATATCAATATGCTGATAACAGTTGGGTTCTCGCCAATGTTGATATGCGGAAGAAATTAGCCCGGAAGTATTTTAAGGTCGATTATCGACAAAGAAAACTGCACGTTGGTACTAATTACTACGGCCAACAAAGCCGTATTCTTAAAGAAATATACGGCTTTTTATCATCCGTAGGGATGTAAACTCAAATGCAATTAAAAATTAAAACTGTCTGGCTTTTTTGATCAGATCATAGGCCGCTTGAATATCTTGCGTTTTTTGCTTCGCCAATTCCATAAGCTCAGGAGGAAGTCCTTTAGCAACAAGCTTGTCTGGGTGGTTTTGTGACATCAATCTTTTATAGGCCCGCTTAATTTCTCGAGTAGAATCACGCTCACTCGCCCCGATAAGTGCATAAGCATCTTGCAAGGAGGGAGACTCAGCCTGTCGAGATTTTTCTCGTTGTTCCGAACGACGGTCGTATTGCTTATATTTTTCCTGTTGTTTTTGCTTATACGCCTGAAATCGAACTTCAGCTTCCCACATTGAAATAAGCTGATCTAAGAACCTTTTGGTGTAGCCCAATTCTTTATTTATCTTCAACAACACATCATATTCTTTTTGCTCTAAGACTGAATCGCTATAAGCGGTTTGAACTAAGATATCGAGAAAAAACTGCTGTAGATCGCTGCGATCACCAAAATGCTGTTTAAATAATTTAAGTTTCGCATTAAGTGGAAACCCCGGCAGTTTACCTTCTCTAAACGCGTCACGCGCTTCTTCTTTTGCGATTCAGACAAACGCATTTTAGCCATAAAATCGGATGCTGTCTGGATGTGCTCTGGTGTTACCCGACCGGTTGCCTTTGCCACATGCCCCATCACAGAAAAAGTGCTATAAAAAAGATCGATTGTTTTGAATCGCCACTCTCTAGCCAGTTTGCAACATTTTGTTTGTTCGCCATCTTTTTAATTGCATTATCGAACAAATAACCAACATATAGGCCCACAAGCGCACCTAAAATATTGCGAGTTAAAAGGATCCCAAAAATGACCCCAGCTATTTTTCCAGTCACATTCACCTACTTTTGTACAAATCTTAATCTAATCACCCACTTTAATGGGGAAATTATATCCTAATTCAATAGGCCGCGTAGTATAGCGTAAAAAATCGGATAGAATTCTATCTGTGTGCTTTCCCTAAATTTTTCCATATGAGGTTACGTTGAGTCCAACCATGATTGCTAATCGCGTCAAGACAATATTACTGCGCCTAAGCAAAACGTCTTTATCGACCTTGTTACTTTATTGTTTTTCGAACAGTGCTTTGGCAGCTGTTCCACTTTGTGACATCGAAATTCCGGTGAGCGCGGAAGAAGCTCGCATAAAAAAATTGCAAACTCGTATCAAAGCCGCTCTGAAATAATGGTCGAAAGCGATAAAGCTGAATTAATCAGAAACGAATTTACGGAGTTTCAAGGTAACGTTGTTATTTTTCAGCAACAACAAACCGTACAAGCAGACAGTGCAATTTACGACGAGCTAAAAACCAATTTACCGCTAAAGGTAATATTAAATTGGATTCGACCTCAGCCACAGTTGAAGGCGAATCTATTTTTATTGACGATTCCAACAAAGACTTTAAGTTACTTGATGCCGAATACCAGTTTGGATTTAACTCAGGTCGCGGTAAAGCTGCAGAGTTTTCAATTGAGAATAATCAAAAACTTAAACTCGCCGATGCAACATTTACGACATGTCCGGGCGATGACCCAAGTTGGTTGTTTTCATCAAACAGCATTTATATCGATCAAAAGAAAGGCTGGGGCGAGGCTTGGAATACCACATTTCGAATAAATGATGTGCCTATTATCTACGTACCCTACGTAACATTCCCGATAACAGACCAACGAAAAACCGGTTTATTGTTCCCGGAGTTAGGTAATTCAAGTCGATATGGCGCGTACTATGCACAGCCTATTTACTTCAATATTGCCACAAACCTAGATTATACGTTCACACCTAAATACATGTCAGAGCGAGGCACACAGCTAAATAACAACTTACGGTACATGACTCAAAACAGTTATAATATTTTACAACTTGAATATTTAGATAAAGATCAAAGTGACGATAGTCTATCGCAACGTTACTTGGCACATATCCAACACGACTCCAGTTGGGACGAAAATTGGAATATGCAAATGCAATATACCAATTTGAGTGATGACAATTACATCAGCGAATTTAACAGTGACTATCATCATCAGGCGGATACGCATCTCAATAACTTCGTCAATGTAAACTATTTCAGCGAAAAATTTGATGCGAGCTTTTTATCTCAAAAATATCTGAACTTGGCCCCCATACCTCGTCGTATGTTGTGCCAATCCAACTGCAAGCTGACTGGCGTGAAAACTTGGCTATGGAAGGCGTGACAGTTAGCCTGCATAGCCAATATACCCACTTCACTCATAGTTCGTTTGATGACGATAGAATTGACCGACTGCATTTTGAACCTAAATTAAATTATAGTTATTACAGCCCTGCCTTTCAGTTTGAAACCGGTGTAAGTTTTTTATCAACAAATTACGAAATTCAAAATACAACTGCGGATACCTCAGAAGATATTTACCGTGGCATTTTTAAGTATCGCCTATTAACAGGCTTAAACTTCGAAAAACAGAGTAACTACTTTGGTAAGTCAGTGAGACAGACTTTGGAGCCAAAAATCCAATATGTATATGTTGAAGAAGAAGACCAATCTGGCATTGGCCTCTATGATTCACAGCTTTTAAAAGAAGATTATTTTGCACTATTCCGCGATAATAGATATTCAAGTATCGATCGTATATCTGCTATGAACCAAGCCACGTATGGTTTTAGTACAAGTATATTTGACGAAAAGAACACAGAGTTATTGCGATTTGGCATCGGCCAAGTACAGAAATTTGGCCAAAATAGTAATGAAGAGGGAACTAATGGCGAGTTAACCACCTCTAAACCGTCGCTTGCTATCGAGTTTTTTGGTCGGATCTCAGAACATTGGCAACTTGACGGCGGCTTCCTATATAATCGGGACGCACAGCAAGTTGATACAGGATTTGTGGCACTCGATTATTATTTGACACAAGATCAAAATATTCAGATCAACCATCGATTTGCCAATGATGTCGCGGGCATAAAGATCAACCAAACTGGCCTTTTCACCAGTTACAAACTTAATAATCAGTGGTCGATTGCGGCAAGTTACCACTATGACTCTGAGCGCAAGGTAAACCTCGACAGCTTAGTAGGATTTGAATATCGTTCTTGTTGTTGGAGCGTGCAAATTGCAGCCCAAAGGCAGGTAAGATTAGACTTAAACAGCGAACAAGCTATAGACGATGTTGACGTAACTTACGACAACAGCATTGGCTTAAATTTTAGAATTAATGGACTCGGCGGCGAAACCAAATCAGCAATCACTAAGTTGTTTGCTGACAGCATTTTCGCTTATCGTCGCCCCTATTTGATAACAAATTAAAACGAGAATTAGAATGATAAGAAAATCGATTTTAAGCCTGACACTTCTATTTGCGATGACAAGTGTAGCGCTTAATGCAGCTCCTAAAAAATCGATAATGTGACTGCCATAGTTAACGACAACGTTATCTTAGAAGGTGAAATTGAATCAGTAATTAACGAAGTTAAAGCGACGGCACTGAAAAGCAATCAAGAATTGCCTTCTGATCGAGCATTAAGAACGCAGTCAATTGACCGCTTGATTTTAAAAAGTATTCAGTTACAACTAGCAGAAAAAATGGGCATCCAAATCAGCGATGCGCACTTAGATTCAGCTATAGCGTCAATCGCTGCTGAACAAAAAATTACTGTGGAAAACCTACGAAAAATTGTAACTGATTCAGGTCAAAGTTATGAGCGTTACCGAGAGCAGCTGCGTGAAGAAATTTCAATTAGTGAAGTTCGTCGTGCCAGTGTCCACCGACGCGTAAATATTTCACTGCAGGAAGTGAATACTCTTATTTCACTAATTGACAAACAAACAAGTAAAGAAGAATACCAAATAGGTCATATCTTAGTTGCAGTCGACAGCAAAGCAACCCAAACAGAGATTACCTCTCGTAAATCAGTTGCAGATAAGGTTATCAACTTGCTGAATGAAGGCAGTGACTTTACTAAGGTTGCTATCGCTTCTTCATCTGGTGCTAAAGCACTTGAAGGTGGTGATTGGGGCTTTATGAGCATAAACGAAATGCCTACTCTATTTTCTGCCAGCATTAAAGGTAAAAAGAAAGGTGACTTAATTGGACCACTTCGTTCTGGCGCAGGTTTTCACATCATTAAAATACTCGATGTCCGAGGCCGTCAAACAGTCGAAGTTAAAGAAGTTAAAGCACGACATATTCTGATTAAACCGTCTATTATTCTGAGTGAAGAAAAAGCACAATCTATGCTAAATAAATTTGTTGAAGACGTTAAAAACAACGGCGCAGATTTCGGTGAGCTTGCTAAAGAACATTCTGAAGACCCAGTACTCAGCACTTAAAGGCGGTGAACTAGGCTGGGCAAACCCAGACATTTATGATGACAACTTTAAAGCTCAATTAGGTAAGTTAGAAGTAGGTGAGTACAGCGCGCCATTCCGCTCACAGTTTGGTTGGCATGTGGTGCAGCTAATGGAAAACAGAACCGCTGATGCGACTGAAAAGAGCAAACAAGATAGAGCGTACCAAATTTTGTATAACCGTAAGTTTGCGGAAGAAGTTGAAAACTGGTTACGTGAAATTCGAGATCAGGCATTTATAGAAATTATTGCAGAGTAACTAATGATAAAACGAGTTGCGGTAACACCATAGGTGAGCCCGCTGGAATAGGACCTGAACTTGTTGTTCAGGTCGCACAACAAGAATGGCAATCACAATTGATTGCCATTGCTGATCAAGACTTATTAAAAGAACGTGCTGAAGCATTAGGTTTACCATTGGTCATAAAACAATTTGACCCTGCGGCAAAACCTGAACTTCATGTCCCCGGTGAATTATTTGTCTGTCACGAACCTCTTACTGTGGAGTCGATTCCAGGTGAGTTAAATGACAAAAATGGCCATTATGTTGTAAATACCTTGACCATCGCGAGTCAGGGCAATATGGACGGTATTTTTGACGCTGTTGTCACAGGCCCTGTGCACAAAGGCATAATTAACCAAGCTGGTATTCCATTTAGTGGTCACACTGAATTTTTTGCTAATCATTCAAATACATCCGACGTTGTAATGTTACTTGCAACTGAAGGTTTACGGGTCGCATTAGTAACCACTCATATCCCACTAGCTTATGTTTCCAAAGCGATTACTCCAGAACGGTTGCACAAAGTGACAACCATTTTACATAGCGAATTACGAGCGAAGTTTGGATTAGACGAACCTCGTATTCTAGTGTGCGGCTTAAACCCACACGCCGGTGAAGGCGGCCATTTGGGCCGTGAAGAAATTGAAATCATCGAACCTACGCTCGATGTATTGCGCAGTGAAGGGCTAAACCTAGTTGGTCCCCTTCCGGCAGATACACTTTTTCAGCCTAAATTGTTAGATCAAGCAGACGCGGTGTTAGCCATGTACCATGATCAGGGATTGCCTGTATTAAAGTACAAAGGTTTTGGCAATGCAGTCAATGTCACACTAGGCTTACCTTATATTAGAACATCGGTTGATCACGGTACTGCCTTAGATTTAGCGGGAACCGGAGAAGCAAGCGTTGGTAGCATTGAAGTTGCTATTCGTTATGCAATAAAAATGGCCAACGAACAAAAGGCACGAAAATAATTTATGACTAAACGCACGTCAGGTAAAAACACTTTAACCCTGCTAAAGGTATTCATCAGGGGCATAAAGCCAGAAAACGATTTGGTCAAAACTTCTTAACAGATGAAGACGTTATCGAACGAATTGTACGCGCGATTTCCCTAAAGTTGGCGAAAACATTGTTGAAATAGGTCCCGGTCTTGGCGCAATAACAGAGCCAGTGGCGGAATTAACAGACTTACTTAATGTTGTTGAACTGGATAAGGATCTTGCTGAGCGATTGTCGACTCATCCATTTATCGGTAAAAAGTTAAATATTTATCAAGCTGATGCAATGCAATTTGATTTCTCTGAAATCAAACGTGATGACAAGCCATTAAAAGTATTTGGCAATTTGCCATACAATATTTCGACGCCGTTGTTGTTTCACTTGTTTCAGTTTTTAGACAACATTGAAAACATGCACTTTATGCTTCAAAAAGAAGTTGTAAATAGAATGTGTGCGGCGCCAAACAGTAAAACCTTTGGTCGATTGAGTGTTATGACACAATATTACTGTCGTTGTGTCCCTGTGACTGACGTGCCACCTTCTGCGTTTGTGCCACCACCTAAAGTTGATTCTGCGGTTATTCGGTTAATTCCTAAGTCGCATGCAGATCGTAAACTAGGTTAATCCAGCGACATTAAATCACGTTTGTCTTGAGGCATTTAACCAACGTCGTAAAACGTTACGTAACAGTTTGCAAAATATCGCAACGGTTGAAGAGATTGTTTCTCTAGGTATCGATCCAACAAAAAGAGCTGAAAATCTGTCGTTAGACGACTACATCAAGATTGCCCAGTGGTTAGACAACAAAAAGCAGGGGTAACAAATTGATGAATATCGAGATAACCGTAGCCACTCGAAATATTGAAGAACAAACTGACTCTAAAAGTTTTAGATACGTATTTGCTTACACAATTACCATTAAAAACAACGAAGATGTTGCCGTGCAATTATTTAATCGTTACTGGTTGATCACAGACGCAAACGGTAAAAAGTAGAAGTTCAGGGCTCTGGTGTTGTTGGTGAGCAACCTATTATCCAGCCCAATGAAGATTATACTTACACAAGCGGTTGTGTTTTAGAGACAGAAGTGGGGACAATGGAAGGTTATTATCAAATGGCAAAAGCAGGAGACGAATTAACCAATGTCGCAATTCCTGTTTTTAGGCTTGCGATCCCAAATATCGTGCATTAAGGAAAACCGTGGCCGACTATTTTATTGGTGACATTCAAGGTTGTTATGCCGGATTAAGAAAGGCTTTAGCAGTTATTGAGTTCAATCCAGCAAAAGATGTATTGTGGCTAACAGGTGATCTAATTGCCCGCGGCGAGGACTCCCTCGCCGTACTAAAATATCTTTATAAAAACAGTGACAGCGTGAAAACGGTATTAGGTAATCATGACCTACACTTTATAGCCGTTGCCAATGGTTTAAAAAAGCCAATCCGAAGGACAACCTAACAAACCTTCTCGACAGTTCAAAGCTGCCCAAATACTTAGATTGGCTGCGCCAACAGCCTTTAATACAAGCGTTGCCGGATAAAAGTGGTTATATGACACACGCAGGCTTACCGCCATCGTGGAAACCCAAAACGGCCAAATTATGGGCTAAAAACGTTAGCGATGAGCTAAACAGTAGCAATTACCTGTCTTTTTACCGCTGTTATACGGTAATAAACCAAGTGTGTGGACCGAAGAAATGCCTGATCAAGACAAACTTAGGTATACCATTAGCGCGCTGACTCGAATGCGATTCTGCTCTCCTTTAGGCGAACTTGATTTCAGCCAGAAAGGCTCGCCTAGTTTACTCGACCAGTCAATGTCCAAATCATTTATTCCTTGGTTTCAACTGGCCCCAAAACGTTTTGACAAAAACAAATGGATTTTTGGCCATTGGGCATCGTTAATGGGTGAAACGGGAAATAAAAATATTATCGCACTGGATACGGGTTTTGTATGGGGTAACCACTTTACGCTATTAGATTGGCAAACCCAGTCATTTATTAGGGTTGATGCATAATTTTTATTACAAAGATAAGGTAACGACTTAGATTTTACTTATGCATTATTACTGTAATAACAAAAACAACGTGATAGTATTTTAAATTATATTAATAATAATAACTTGTCTGCCGATACTCATATATTAACAGAGAGTTTCGTTGTATTTAGTAGGAGTGCCCATGAATTTAACAGTCGCAATGAGAGTAATTGGAGGGTTTGCCATTACCTCTGTCTTAATTTTAGGGTTAGGCGCAGTTTCTGTGACAACGTTAAATGGAATTTCAGATTCGACACAGGACGTGAACAAAGTATCAGTACCGGCAATGGAGGCTAGTGCCAAGTTACAACAGCACTTCTTGTTGTTAAGTAAAACCACATTACTCGACTATTACGCATCAAACTATGCAGAAACTGAGCAGTCGGTTAATACTTTCAAAGCACAAGCGGCTGATTTTGAAACTGATTTAAACCTTCTTAAAGGTATAGTTTCTAATACGTCTGAACTCGCCAACAAATTGCCTAATGTCACAGAGTCCTATTCTGGTTTTAAAGATACTGCATTTAAGTTATTTGAATCTAAACACAAAATTTTAGAATATCGTGACAATGTAGCTTCGGCACTAGAAGAGACAGAATACGCGGCAGACGACGCAGCAACATACTTACTAGATTTCATAGATATTAATAATTTAAAACCCACCGATGACGCGACAAAAAATATTTCTCAATTAGAATCGACGATGGTCTCACTAATCACGACGATGTCGGATATTAGTAAAGAAGCGAAAAAACAAAACGTCGAAACTATCATCAAAGAATTAGCCTATATTCAAGAACGTTCTGGTACTTTATTGGAACTGATTAAAGCAGATGTTGAAAAAAATAGTTTTGAAGGTTTTTCTGATATTGAAGACCAATTAGAAGCTGTTAATGAATTACTGAATTCACCTAAAGCCGTGCACAAATTAAAACTTGGATGGCTAGATCAAATTACACTAACCGACACACTGCTGGAAACGACAAACAAAAAAATCCTTGATGGATTAGATCAATTGGAAGCGTTGCAGTCAGCAGTTAAAACGACGCTAAACGAAACTACAAATAACGTTACAAACGACGTTAACGAAGGGGTTAACATCAGCTATGGCGTAATTGTTTTCTCCGTTATCGCATCTGTCTTTATTGCATGGCAAACGGTTATCCGCGTAACTCGCCCACTTGCTGAAGTTAACCGCGTACTTAACGTTGTTGCAACCGGTGACTTAACTGAACGACTAGACGACTCAAATCGCGATGAATTTGGTGAATTAGCCACTAACTGTAATAAACTTATTGAAAGCCTACGTGAGCTTATTAATGGCATAGTTAACCGTTCAAATCAGCTTGCAACTGCCTCTGAACAGACCTCTATGGTCGTTAAAGAATCTACTATCGCAATAAATGACCAGCGTTCTCAAGTAGAACAAGCTGCAACGGCAACAACAGAAATGAGCAGTACATCATCATCGGTAATGGAACGTGCGAAAGAGGCGTTAGCTGACATTAAACATGCTGACGAAGAAGCGGAACGCGTAAAACAAATTTCAGATACCAACAAACAGACCATTATGAGTTTGGCTGGTGAAATTGAACAAGCTTCTAGTGTTATTAATCAGGTTAATCATCACAGTGCAGCTATTGGCGGCATCTTAGATGTTATCCGTGGCATAGCGGAACAAACAAACTTATTAGCACTTAACGCTGCGATTGAAGCGGCTCGTGCCGGTGAACAAGGCCGTGGCTTTGCGGTTGTTGCCGACGAAGTTCGTTCTCTTGCGAGTAAAACTCAAGAGTCGACCGAAGAAATTCAAAACATGATCGAACAATTACAAAGCGGTTCTAAATCTGCAGTAACGGTAATGAATAACAGTAAAACTCAAGCTGAATTGTGTGTCACTCAAACTGAACAAGCAACTATCGCACTTGATGGCATCACAGATTCTGTTCATCAAGCAAATGATATGAGTGAACAAATTGTGATTGCAGCGAATGAGCAATATCAAGTCAGCAGCGAAATTAGTGAACGACTTGAATCAATTGTTGCAATTGCCGAGCAAACCGCCGCAGGTGCGGTACAAACTGACCAATCTTCGCAAGAAGTTGCGCGATTAGCTGAAGAACTAAGATTGTCAGTGGATCAGTTCAGACTTTAAACCTAGGCTAACCATTCAATAAAAAAACCAACGGAAGTTGGTTTTTTATGTCTAAATATAAAAGGATTATTATCAGATATTTTAAATATACCTTCACTTATAACAATACTCTTAATTAACTAGTTGAGACAAACTCCCTCTTTTAACGTATCAAATAAGCCAACAATAATTTTTGCGCTAAACACAAAAACGTAACATATAGTCCGACCTAAATTTGATTAAAGTAGCCTGTTAATAATTAGTATTTTTATTTAGTGGGACGCCAATGACAATTAAGACAATAAAAATAACGTTTTTACTTACTGCATTTCTCGCCTTAGGTTTTGGTAGTAGCTTTGCACAAGGCCATTCAGGAAACCAAACGGTAAATATTTGGCACAAACTTAGCCTAACGTTTGACGGTCCACAAACCAATGAACTTGCCACACCAAATCCGTTTAGCGACTTCAGGGCCGACGCAATTTTTATCAGCCCAAGCAATAAACGTTACCTTGTCCCTGGATTTTATGCCGCCGACGCAAACGCTCAAAATACCCATGCACAAGCTGGCAATAAATGGCAGGTTTTATTCTCTCCCAATGAAGTCGGAGTCTGGCGCTATTCAATGTCCTTTGTTACAGGCGAAAATATCGCAAGCCTACCTTTTACTACAAAACAAACGGCGCATTCTGATTCTGCAGGCTACTTTGACAAAAAACAGGGGCAGTTTACGGTTGTTAATTCAACAATAAAGCTTGATAACAAAGACTTTAGAACCAAAGGAAAGCTTGAATATGTTAACAAACCATTTTTGCAATTTAGCGGTAATCTCGAATTCTTTTTAAAGGCTGGTGCAAATAGCCCTGAAGTATTGCTTGGCTTTACTGGTTTTGATAACACCCCACAGACCGTAACTATCAGGAGCATGTAAAACATTGGCAATCAGGCGACCCTATTTGGAACACGACTAACTCAACGGCAAAGGGGACAAAAACGGAATCTTCGAAAGGTATTATTGGATTAATAAACTTTCTTTCTTCATTTGACATAAATGCCTTTTATTTTTTAACCATGAACCATTTAGGTGACGGCAAACAAGTTTGGCCTTGGGTCGATAAAAGTGAGCCAACCCGTTATGACGTATCTAAATTAGCACAGTGGGACATTCTGTTTTCACATATGCAAAGCAAAGGAATAATGACCCACTTTGTCTTGACCGAAACCGAAAACGAATCACTTTTTGAATGGTTTGAAAGTCGATTAGAAAACGACTTTGCCATCTCCAGAAAAATCTATTACCGAGAATTATTTGCACGCTTTGGCTACCACTTAGCGACAACATGGAATATTGGTGAGGAAAACGGCTGGCAAGACCCAAGTGGCGATGACAAACAACAAAAAGCAAACACGACAAAACAACGCAAACAATTTGCCGATTATCTACAATCACTGACTTACTACCGTGAACATATCGTAATTCATAATGGCCCTTCGTTGGATTATCATATATACGATAAACAAGACGATAACATCCTAGGTTATAAATCATATACCGGCCCAAGTTTACAGGGCGAGCTTAAAACCAATACAACTTACAACGACGTTTTAAAGTATCGCCAATTGACACAAAATAGCGATCACCCTTGGGTTATTTCAATGGACGAAGCCTATATTAACCATCCCGCTAACGACATTGACCAATGGCGAAAAGACAACGTGTGGGCTACTTTTATGGCGGGCGGCGCTGGAATCGAGTTTTATTTGGGCGGTGGCGGCGATATATTTGTTCAAGATGTTGCACCTTTTAAAGACTTCTATCTCCAAATGACCAATGCTGCGGCATTTTTTAGAGAATTTGTACCGTTCGAAGATTTAACGCCATCGACTACATTGAGCCGGTCAGGCTGGGGATTAACTGATAATAAATCCTATTATTTACTCTATTTTAAACAAGCTAATCAAGCATCTGCGGCGCTACCACAAGGTTGTTACCAATTAGATTGGTTTAATCCCCGCAGCAATCAATACATTGCGGGTTCTCAAATATGTCGGGACTCCTCAGCTGAAAGCGCACTGCCCGCCCCACCTGACACACAAAATGACGACTGGGTATATATAATCAAAACAAATTTAAAATGAATTTAATGGCGTAATATTAGCGGGTTTGCGGTTACACATTGGCATTTGGAGATTGCAGACGTTTTCGCCTTAGCTTCGCAGGTTCCGCCGTGCGAGCCGCTTTTTGGTTGCACCCTTACCCTTATTTAAAGTTTATATTATCGTCGACGGTAATGTGAGGCATAAGTATTGGCTGGACAGAGCCCTTTTACCTAGCTGTACTTCGAAACAGAGCGACTGCAATAGCCGCCTTGAGGTCAAAGACCGATCTTTCGATAAGATTCAGCCCCTTATTTTACAATTTCCGCAATTGCCTTAATGGCCGGTTTAGGATTTAGATCACGATCCCAAAGCAGTGGATAGTTTGTTCGGTTTGGAATGGGATAACCATTTTTCCAAGACATGCCATCATGCAATCCCCAAAAGGTAACTCGGTCTATCTTGTCACGTTTTTTATAGAACAGCTCAAACAGTGCTTTATAACGGGCGGTAAGTTGCGCTTCGATATCCTCAGGTAACCCCGCTTTGTATGGGTCCAAAAAGCTTCAAATTCTTCCAATTGAAACTGTGGTTTCATCATATCGACACCAATAATTTGGCCCTCTTTTGTCAAAGGTAAAACGTCAATATCTAGTTCGGTGATCATCACTTTAATGCCTAATGCTGAATAGGCGTCGATAGCGTCTTCAATATATTCCATTCGAGGAAAATTTAAGCCCCAATGCGCTTGTATGCCAACACCATCAATTCGAATGCCCTCTTTTTGCAACATTTTAACCATCCGCACAATGCCATCTCGTTTAGTGGGTCGCTAAGGCATTAAAGTCATTGTAATAGAGTTCAGTATCGGGTGAATATTGTTGGGCATATTTAAACGCTGCTTTAACCATAGTATCGCCGTCACCCACGCTATTAACCCAGGTTGTTGGGCGATAGGTACCATCGTCAGCGATAACTTCATTTACAACGTCCCATGCATCAACTTTTTCTTTATATCGCCCTGCAACTAATTCTATGTGTTTGCGCATTTGTTCTAGCTGTTGCTTTGGGGTGTTTGGTTCGTTATTACGGTTATGAAAAAACCAACTTGGTGTTTGGTTATGCCAGACTAACGTATGCCCAACGGTGAACATCTGGTATTTCTGCGCAAATTCGATAAATGCATCTGCACCACTAAAATCAACGTTATCGCGTGACGGGTAAATCGCTTCCGCTTTCATCGCATTTTCAAGCGTAACAGTATTAAATTGCTTAGTAATAATGGAATAGGCCGCCGCGTCTTTCCCGGTAACAATATCCTGATTTACCGCAACGCCCATTTTAAATGCATCGGCAAATGACGTCTTTAATTCGACTTCCTGATGAGCACTAACCGTAATTGGTTCAACCAGCAATAACATCGCAAAAGTCAGGCATTTATACATTGGTAAGCTCCGTATAATCATAATGATTTTTCAATAAAAAATAATCATACGATGAAAAGTGTGAATGTTATAGTCAGTAAGACTACTTACAGCAATAGTACAAAAAATAGTAATTGGAAAACAAAGAGAGATTACGATTGTGAGAAAAGCACTGCAAAAAAACTTAGCCACTGTTGCATTATTTCTAACGTTTTGCCAAGCCGCTATGGCCCATCCGACCATGGTAGCTAAAAATTGTGATGGTGATGGTCAATCTCCAATCCCCCATGGTTCAAAGGTTGAACTAATCAGTGATGATTTTTGTTTCTAGAAGGGCCAACATGGTCAACTACATCACAGGCGTTTTATTTTTCTGAAATGAATTTCTCAAGTTCCTGCAAGCACAGGGCCCAGACTCAACAATCTACAAACTGGTTTTACCTAATTCGGTTTCCACTTATTTAACCCACAGTGGCACCAATGGCTTATATGCCAAAGGCCCCAATTTATATAACCTGAATCATAACTCTCAATCGGTTTCTAAACTCAACATAAAGCACAAGTTAAACAACATCATTGCCGGGCAATTTAATCAATTAAATTTCAACTCACCAAATGATATGACGATGGATAGCAGGGGTAATATCTATTTTACTGATCCCAACTGGCAACTTGGCGATAGAACACAACAGCAGCCATACACTGGTGTTTATAAGATTGATGTCAATGGTAAAGTTAGCCTAATCGATGGCAGTTTAGATAAACCTAATGGTGTTGCGCTTTCGCCAGACCAAAAACGCTCTATATCGGTGATTTTAGTAATCGAGTCAGTAAGTACGATATTAGTAGCAGTGGCGATGTTTCTAATCGCAGAGATTTTATTAAGGTCGCCTCACCAGACGGCATTAAAGTGGATTGTGCAGGAAACCTTTATGTCAGTAGCCACAATAAAGGCGTAATTAATATCTACTCACCCACTGGTAAATTCATCGACAAAATTGTTTTGGGCCAAAATGTCACTAACCTCGCTTTTGGTGGTAAAAATAACAAAACAATTCTTATCACGACGGCTAAAGGTTTGTTTTCCATGCAGGTAAATATTGCAGGATTAACAAATTAGTTATTTCTTCTATTTTTGTGTTGTATGAAAATGACCTGACCCGATTCATAGTTTTACCATATAGAGTTGCAACGCCACAAAACATAAAATAACCGCAATACCAGAATCAAAAACTCGCCATCTCATTGGTGAACTCAGCAATACTTTAAGCTTAGGTGAAAATAGCACCAAACTGCTAAACCAAATAACTGAGCCTACACAGGCCCCAGCTGCAAATTGCGCTGGATTAGGTTGTAACGCACCAATACTTCCAAGTAAAAGCACGGTATCTAAATATACGTGGGGGTTTAAAAGGCTAATAGCCAACGCGGTAATCGCCGTATGCCACCAGCTCACTTTTACTGTGTTCGTTAACTTAAGACCTGAAGTGCCTTTAATTGCTCTTTGTGCCGAACCATAAGCAAGGTAGAGCAACATTAAGATCCCACCCCACATTAACCAAGGTAAAATCCCGGGTAATACGAGCTTAATTTCATTCGCAGAATAAACACCTATAATAATCAAGCTTGCATCACAAGCGATACAGACAAAAGCAATCACCAATCGATTAGCGCCAGCCATACACTGACTCAATACCCAAATATTTTGTGCGCCTATGGCGATGATTAAACTGAGTCCCAGCATCATGCCAGATAAAAAAGACATCGTATTAAACCTCTATGATTATGCGTATTTAAATCTTTATAAATTTAAATTAAGTCACTCATTTTTTGATGACACGAAGCGTAATCCCTGCTTAGATACAAATCCAATGAATAATAAAACTGGTACATGCATAAAACTCATGATTGATTATCAACTACTTCACGCACTTTCCGCTGTTGTAACCGAGGGTGGTTTTGAAAAAGCATCTAAAATTCTGTTTATTACGCAGTCAGCTGTTAGTCGACGCATTCACCAATTAGAATCAACCCTTGGTGAGCCAGTTTTAATCCGTACCCAGCCGCCAAAACCAACAGCCCTTGGCAAGCGACTGTTAAACCACTTACAACAAGTATTGCAATTAGAAGTCGCGTTAAGTATTCGTACATCTGATGAAAGCGCCCCACCGGATTTACCACTAACCGTTAAGTTAGCAGTTAATGCTGACTCGTTAGCAACCTGGCTACCGGATGCATTGGCGCTCCCCAAAAGCGATGTTAATAGTCATGGGCATTTTCGTTTTGAAATTATCTTAGAAGATCAATCTATCGGACTGAAACGTATGAAGGCTGGCGAGGTGATGGTGTGTATTTGTTCAACACCAGAGGCGGTAAACGGTGGTTTAGTCAGTTATTTAGGCGCGTTACGTTATCAAGTTATTGCAAGTCCTGCATTTGTTCAACGTCACAATATGACATCTTCCAGTCAATTGGCGGACTTACCCTGTTTAGTGTTTGACGAGAATGACAAATTACAACATCAATTTCTGCAACAGCTTAATGGCTCGACACCAAAATATACGCATATTTTACCTTCCTCTGAAGGTTTCAAACAGGCCATGTTAGCGGGTTTAGGCTACGGTTTACTGCCAACCTTACAACTTGGAACGTCAATAGAAACTGGAGAGTTAGTCGATTTGGCCTCAGAGCTATTTCATCGACACTCCGCTTTATTGGCATTACTGGCAAACAGAAAGCCCGCAATTAAAAGCTTTACGAGATTATGCGACACAAGTTGCTAAAAACACGTTGGAATAGATAGTTTAATCTTAATCAGTTTACTTTTATTTACTTCCATCGACTAAATAAGGGGCGTGTTCCCACTTTACTAGCCAAGCTAAAAATTCATTTTCAGGCATCGGTTTGGCGATGCCATAACCCTGCGCTAAATAACTGCCTAATGATAATAAAAGTTCACCATGTAAAGGGGTTTCTACCCCTTCAGCAATCACTTTAAGGTCAAATACTTTCGCTAATTCAATGATACCTTGAATAATTGCAGTATCGTCTTTATCAAATAACATGTCTCGTACAAAGGATTGGTCAATCTTTAAATATTTCGCAGGTAAGCGTTTCAAATAGGTCAATGATGAATAGCCTGTCCCAAAGTCGTCAATTGAAAAACGTACGCCTAACTTCTCACATTCTTTCATCACCTTTGAAACTAACTCAATATCTTTTAAAGCACTGCTTTCTAAAATTTCAAACTCTAAACTTTCTGCTTTAAATTGAGGATAGTTGCTAAGTTTTTTCTTCAAGTCATTAACAAATACAGAGTGCTGCAAATGCATTGGACTGATATTGACACTCATTGGAATATTGTGACCAGCGGCCTGCCAAGTTTGTAATTGTTTTAAGGCAGTATTAATAACCCATTTACCAATTTCAATATCCAAAATATCATGTTCGACGGCAGGTAAAAATGACGCTGGGGATAGTAATCCTTTTTCTGGGTGTTGCCACCTGATTAATGCTTCAACCCCAACAACGTCCGAAGTCCTAAGATCAATTTTTGGCTGATAGAAAAGTACAAACTCTTGGTTTTTTAATGCCTGTGCGATTCTATTTAATTCTTCATTTAAATGTTTAACTGCGACATCTCTTTCTACGTCAAAAATATAACTGCGGTTTTTACCTTCTTGTTTGGCTATATACATTGCTTGGTCAGCGTGACGTAGCAGTTGATCAGGACTCGCATTATCTAATGGGTAAAACGTAACTCCAATGCTCGCAGAAATTTTCAATAATTTATCACCAACAGGAATCGAGGACGATAATGATTCTAGCATTCTCGATATGACCAAGTTACTCTCAGAAGGAGATGTAAGGTCATCGATTACAGCCACAAACTCATCACCGCCAAAACGCGATAAAGTATCCCCTTCACGCAATACATGCTTTAACAGAGTTGCCACTTTTTTAGTAATTCGTCCCCTGCGCCGTGACCCTGAGTGTCGTTAACAACTTTAAATCCGTCTAAGTCAATAAACGCAATGGCAATGTATTTTTTATTTCTTATACATTTTGCCATAGCGTGCTCAAGCCTATCAGACAGTAAATTTCGATTAGGCAAGCCGGTAAGTTGGTCATAGTGGGCGGAAAGTTTTAATGCTGAATTGGCAACTGACAATTCACGATTACTTTTTCCAATTTTCTCTGATTATTTTTTTGTTCAGTTATGTCTTGGAAAATGCCGACAAGGCGCACAGGTACGCCGTCTTCCATTGACACCGTACATGTTGTTCTTACATCTATTTTTCTACCCTTTGTGGTATACGTCTCTAATTCGAGGTCATAGCCAACCCCATTTTTTATTGCTTCATCAAGTGCTTTCGCGATTACTATTTTTGACTCTGGTAAAAAATAGTCGACGCCAGCATCTACTGTTGGATTAAACTCTTCAGGTGTTGTTTCATGTATTCGATAGGTTTCTTCTGTCCAAAACAAATCTCCAGTTTTTAAATTAAACTCCCATCCCCCTAACTTGCCAATTCGTTCAGACTCATTTAGTAACTGACTGGCTAAAACCATGCTTTCTTCGGCTTTTTTACGTTCAGTAATATCCAAGTGGAAACCTATCATTCTTTTGGGATTACCATCCATATCCCATTCAACGAGTTTCCCTGAGGCTTGAACCCAAACATAATGACCCGATTTATGTTTTATTCGGGCTTCGACTTCGTAAAACTCTAGGTCACCGTTAAAATGTTGAGTGATTAATTCGTTTGCTCTAATTAAATCATCAGGATGTAAATAGCTGGCCCATGTATCAAATTTAATTGGGTGCAACTCATCATAACGATAACCAATAATTTCTGCCCACCGCTCATTGAACGTCAATTCGTCAGTTTGAATTTGCCAATCCCAAATTCCCACACCAGTGGCATTAATAATAAGTTCTAATCGTTCATGATCATTCTCTTGTCGATTATTTACTGGTGTCGTTTTATCACTCAAACTGTGTTCCTTATTTCGATTGGAGAATTAAATTCGGTTGAATGCATCTAAAGCGGGATTAACCTGAGTATAGTCATTGATAGACAAAACAAGTTATATTAATTACGCCATGCAATACTAACTAATTAAGGAAGTTTGATGCAACAATTTGTCGTATTACTCAAAGGCGTCAATGTAGGTGGAAAAAACTTATTGCCAATGAAAGATTTTGTCGCACTTCTAATGTTGAGCAAATTTGAAAATGTATCGTCCTATATTCAAAGTGGCAATATTGTATTAAAAAGTACAATCCCCCTGCAGATGCAGTGCAGGCGACAATTGCAGAGCATTATGGTTTTTCGCCAGAGGTTTTTAGCTTAAATGAGGCGGAATTTACATCCGCTGTTGACGGTAACCCCTACGCAGAATTTGAAGGTAAATTTGTTCATTTTTATTTCTGTAAAAATGACATCAACTTAGTCACGGATAAATTAACAAAATACCTTGCGGATTCTGAACAATATACAATCAAAGGTAATGTATTTTATTTATATGCGCCTGACGGTATTGGTCGCTCTAAACTCATTGCAAACATAGAGTCTTGTTTGGGCCAAACCGCAACCGGTAGGAATCTAAATACCATCAATAAACTGGGTATTATGTTGAACAACTTGGCAAATTAAACCAATTATAGATGATTAACCTACGATTCTGGCAAAACTCAATAGCAATGCTTGAGCGCTGGGGTGTTATTGTCTAAAATGGCGAAGCTTTTATTTAATCAGGTCAAATACATGAACGATACTAAATCACTACCGGAATTACCGGATCACCTTTCAGGTAATCCTCGCAGCCCATTTCATGTGGCAGAAATTTTCGAGCACGACATTGGTATTCGTCTAAACGGCAAAGAGCGTAACGATGTAGAAGAATATTGCATCAGCGAAGGCTGGGTAAAAGTGGCTTCTGCAAAAGCGTTAGACCGCCGCGGACAACCACTACTAATCAAGATGAAAGGAACTGTTGAGGCCTTTTATAAATAACGGTTATGTCTTAGAGTTATCATTACAACTTTACTATAAAAAGCGGAACTTATGAGTTCCGCTTTTTGTATTAGATCCAAAATCAACACTGCTCGTTGATAATAATCCATAACGTTAGCTATTTAGATTAAATTAATTCATATGAACGGTCGGATCTACGATTACAACCTTGGCCGGTTTATGAGTGTTGATCCGTTTATACAGGCTCCAACAAATACCCAGTCGATAAACCCTTATTCATATATTATGAATAATCCTATGGCTGGAACCGATCCAACTGGTTATGCTTGCACAACGGTTCTCGTCTATGAATGGTGATTGTGGCTCTGGAGGTGCGCCAGCAGAAGATATAGGTGACAAAGAATTCGAAAGTATAGAGGTCTACAAAGACAAAGCTATTGTAAATACGAAATCTGGGGAATCTTTTCAATTAGTGAGTGTTTCTTCAGGCCAGATGAACCAACAGTTCGCAAATTCAGCTACAGTTGAAGATGTTGGTAAACCTTCAGAATCAAGTAAATCTGATTTTGGAAGTGGAATTAAGTCCTTCGCTAAAACTGTAGTAAACAGCTTTAAAAAAGGTGGTTTTATAGGGGCTGCTTTGGCTCCTTCAACTCTTGCAAATGGTGAGTTATCTGAAGCTCAATTGACAGAAGGTTATATAGAAGGGGCTTACCAAGCTGGTATTCAAGTGGGAGTAACAGATGCAGAAAATCATAGAGGTAACTCATTAGCGGTGATCGGTGAGCAGCAGACTAGAGTTATTCGTGAAGCTAAAAATATGGGTGCTTTGCAGATTCGACCTAGTTGGCCTGATATGTATAAATTTGGCTCCGAATTTATGAATTCATTCTCTAAGTCTGTAAGAGATCAAATTTCAGTTGCTTATAATAGGGGCTGGGTGAATGGCATTATGAATTCTGGTTTTAGGATTGTAGATATTGGTAGAGCTATGGATTATAGAAATAAACCTATCTCAGAATGGTACAAGGCCGAACTAAAAGAAATTGCGAAAAGGCAATATCTCAATTATGAAAGGCAAATGGTTTTCGATACATATAATTTTCCTAGCTACGGGCGGTAATTGAAAAGATGGAAAAAGAGAAATTGAACAAGTTTTGATGAAATATAGTGATTTGTTCTCAGAATTTTTAGTTGATCCTGTAAAGTATGGTCACGAGAGAGACAGTGTAATTATATGTAAAAATAAAAATATATTTTTGTTTATATCTTCAGATTGTAAAACTCGAATTATTACAATAAAAATTGGAAAAGGCTGCCAAGTGAAAGGTTACTCTGGCTTGTTAGAAGTTCCTTTACTTTATGGAGATGCTTTAGAAGAGTTAAGAAACCAACTTTCTATGAATGAGTTTGTAGAACTAAGAACTTTAGCCTCTCAATTAATGTCAGCACATGATTTAGATATGTTACTGGAAAGAAGTTTGAAACTTGTATTACTAAATATGGATAAACTAGAACATTTATTCCTCACAACCTTAAAATTATATCGAGGGCAATTACAACCCTTTGAATAGATTGAATATACAGTATTTATAAACCAGCTTCGGCTGGTTTGCTTTGAGGTCAAAGGTAATGGAATTATTTAAATCGCTAAGAGTATGAATGGCTAAAAACAATTTCAACAATTGTTCTTTGAGTTTCTACAGAATTTGAGAGAAATTTGAAAAAAATCAAAGGGTCAGAGTCGTTGATTTTTGGCGAAAACAACGGGGTCAGGTCTTGTTTTTTGCATTAGCTTTTTATCAAACTATGTATAACAAAGACAAGAAAAAGGGAATGTTAGAAGCCTATAGAACCGGACAATACAGCATGGCAGAAGTTGCTAACGCCTTTGGTGTTCATTATTCAACAGTGAGTAGAGTAGTTGCAAAATGCAAGACCTGACCCCAATATTTTTGGTCAATATCAAGATGCAGAGTCAGGTTTTAGTTATAACTATTTCCGTGATTATGACCCTTCATTAGGTCGCTACACCTAAAATGGGAAAGTTTTATACCGGCGAGCAATGATGATGCAGGTGTAAAAAGTGATGATGCTGTGATGATGCTGTGATGATGATGGAAACCGTGTCATCGATCGCAGAGCGATCGATGAGTAACATTTGAACGGTTTAAAGGTTCCAGATACTAAAAAGCCCAACCGTTTCTGGCTGGGCTATGATGATGGTTAGTAATTTATCTCCATTTACAAACTGAAGGCTTAGCCTCAAATCTTTCCTTTTATGAAGGTTATTTAGGCTCCTCCAACACACGCAAACAAATTTCCTTATCTTCGTAATCCCAACTGTCCGCTGAAGAGCTTAGCACCTTTTCTATTAGAGTTACTTTGGAACAAGCACTGTACCCCTCACCTGAAAAACTTACCGATTTAACTTCCCAGCCGAAAGCATTTCTCAGCTTATAAATTTTATATGATGGAGCTTCTTCTAGCGTCTTAACTACTATAAAAAGATTCTCAGTGGGGCAGTACTTACTAGCTGAAGGGCATTCTTCCTCTCTTCTCGACTTTATAATCTTAGTCTCTAACGAATTCTTAACGTCAGAATGCACTGTGACATTTTTTATATTCATCAGTTCTTCAGCAAAATCACCAGTTAACTCATTACTGATTTCTTCGGCAACGCAATTATCTGCGAAAAAATAGCAAACAAACAAATCATTTTGACAGTCATTATAAACCCTCTTGTTTTTTTCTTGCACTCATTCTATGCGCAGGTGGCATGTCTGTGATTTCGATGTTTCCAAGTTTGGTAGGTGCTAACAATAGTTGACGTATTTTTCAACACCGTTTTTTCCAAGAATGACGGCCCCATATTTCTGTTTATCAGTGGCATCGATTTTAAAACGTTCTGGAAATTGTCAACTAATGACCGAGCTTGGTATGTAGTGGTCAACTGTTTTTGGCCACGGTTTTATAGTTTAGCCAGTATCTTCTCTCTGACTCATTTGGTGCCAAACCGCCATTATGCTGATGCGGCCTAACTTGACTGTAATAGCCAATAATATATTTCGTGATATCTATCTTGGCTTCATTAAAACTACGATAGCCTACCGTTGGAACCCATTCTGTCTTTAGACTTCTGAAAAATCGCTCCATCGGTGCGTTGTCCCAGCAATTTCCGCGACGGCTCATGCTTTGTGTTATCTGGTAACGCCACAGCCTCTGTCTGAATTTTCGGCTCGTGTAATGACTGCCTTGGTCACTGTGAAACATCACGTTTTCAGGTCTGCCACGTAGCTCGTAAGCCATTGTTAGTGCTTTGACTGTTAATTCGCTGTCAGGTGAGTGTGACATTGCCCACCCAACAGGTTTTCGAGCGAACAAATCAATCACGACAGCTAAATAGGCCCAACGATTTCCTGTCCATATGTACGTCACATCGCCGCACCAGACTTGATTAGGCGCAGTTACATCAAACTGACGACCAAGCAAGTTAGGTATTGCCACATGCTCCTTTGAGCCTTTCTTATAAGCATGTTGTGGTATCTGACAACTCACTAAATTAAGCTTTTTCATTAACTTAGTAGCCCGGTATCGACTCAACGTTACGTCACTTTCATCTTGTGTAATGATTTCACTGATTGTTCTGGCACCTGCGGAGCCACCGCTTAACTCATGAGCATTCTCAACCTTCTTTAGTAATACTTGATGCTCGACTGACGGCGAATTATCTCGTTTCAGCCAATATTTAAAGCTGCTACGATTAACACCGAAGACATCACACAATATTTTTATTGGATACCTTACTTTATGGCTCTGATTGAGTTTTTCGATTAATTCGAATTGTTCAGTGAGTCCGACATCAACAGAGCCGTAGCCTTTTTAGAATTTCCTTTTCTAATTCAATGCGTTCAATTTTCTTTTCAAGCTCTCTTATCCTAAGCTGCTCGGGAGTCATGGGTGTTGCTTTAGGCGCTTTGCCTTGCCGTTCTTCTTTTAACTGTTTAACCCATTTACCAATCGTCGAATAACCCACATTCATGGCCTTAGCTGCTTCTTCATGGGTATAACCATGATCGAGTACCAATTGTGCCGTTTCTAATCTAAATTCTGGGCTGAAATTTTTACGTGACTTCTTAGCCATTATCTTCACCTAATACTGCTATGATTCAATCATAACATCCTCTAATTAGGTGGCCAAAATCACTATGCCACTACAGGCGGAGCATGGGAGGTAGAATAAATGATTGTTGATACATTTTTGGCTAAAGTTACAGTCCATTATCAGTCTAAGCATTCAGAGTTTCCTGAGATCTTATTAGGAGAAAATGCCAGATTTGATATCGACACAGATGAAGGTAAAGTTATTGCAAACCTCTATGACATGGAAAAAGCCAAACTTAACATTGGAGAGCAGTGTGAAGGTTCGGTTAGTGCTCGCTGGATTGGAGGAATTGATAAAAGCTTTTTAGAAAAGACTTCATTACCAATTTTAGTAATTGGAGAAGTGGTTGGCGCAGTAACAATTCATTCGTCTTCTGTTGAAAGAACCGAAGAGTGACCGTCCCCATTCATATAAAATGAACCAGCTTCGGCTGGTTTGTTTTGAGGTCAAAGTGGGATTAGATATTTTTTGATTGTAAGTAGTTTTGATAACTAGTTATCAATTGTCTCGGAATCAACTCTGTCCGATTTACCTTTGGTAGTGAGTTTCAGTTTAAACCAGATTCGGCTGGTTTGATTTGAGGTCAAAATTAATTTTGACAATATGTGGTTATTGTCAATCGCTGCGTTGAGAACTATAAAATCCGAATTTAGGATTGTTAGTGATTGTAAAATGATGGACTCTTTCGTTACAGGCTTGTCTGGAAATGGAAATCGAAATCGAAAGGTGTTTTATATTAAACTGACCCAAGAAAACGGCAAATTAAAAATAGGTAAACTTGAAGGGTTTAATGCGATCTCTCATGCTGAATGACGTAAAAGTCATGATTTGTTTCGAGATATAATCTATACAACGGGGTCAGGTCCTGACCCCGTTAGTTCTGGTTTGAGTTCAAAACAATGCAAAATGCAAGACCTGATCCCTATGACCGCCTGAGGCAGAGCGGAACGCCACACAGCAAATCACCAACGTTAACGAGCTGGCTGCTTAGCTTTCGACACAATAAAGCCCACGCGTGTGGGCTTTATTCATTAGTTCTTTGCAAAGAGTCAACTAGTTACTTTAGACATGAACTCATCAGCAAACATTTCAAACTCTTCTTGCATAACGGGATGAGCTGAACTCAAACTATCTCGCTCTTTTTCAAGAATATTAAGAGCCTTTGATTTATCACCAATTAAAAAGTGATAACAGGCTAATTTTTCTTGTTGCTGCCCCACGGAAATATACCTCAGAAGCCCATCTAATAAGTCAGAATGTTCGGCAAAACGTTCTTCTGTTTTAAGCGATATAGAATTCAAGTATTCCTGAAATGACTGTGCATCTTCGACGATGCGATCCCTCTCAAAAGTGAATCTAACAACATCATTACTTTCGTCAAACCCTCCAATATTGGATGAGAAACTAGCATACAAATATGGGGAGTACTTCCCTTATTGCACTCTGCCAAAAATGACTCTAACTTTTTCCAACCAACACCAAACATTGGATTTATAACAAGCGTATTAGATGACTTATCTGATTCGTTAAACCCGATTCTTAAATATAGATCATCACCATATTGTTTATAAAAATACCTTCTTTCTTCTTTTTAAAGCCTATTTCTTTAAAAAGAGGAATACATGTATTACTTAGTAATTTTCCCATAGGTACTAATTTACCGGACATTACCTAACACCTTTTCTCTTCAAACGAACACGCAACCTTTTTACCTACTGGTAAGCCTGCTTTCTCCGCATTAGCTCCCTAGGTATTACAGGTTCTCCTCTATCAATTGCACTTTTAACTGCTTTCTGTCCTTTAGAAAGTGAGGCATTTCCTGTTTTCACTTCAACTAAATTTGGTTTCCCATCTTTAATCGTTACAAAGTCAACCCTAGCCCTATCACCATCAAGTGTCTCTACTGTAACTTGTTCACCACGGTTGGCATCGCCCAGCTCCTGACGGACTTGGGCTTCACCAGCCTTACCTTGAGCTTTATTTTGCGCTAGTTGATCCTTTTGGAGATTTGACTCTGACTTCCAATGTCAGTTGTTTTTTGACCTGCACTATTTGCACCTTGAGTATTATCAGCACCATTCGTTGTCTTAGCTCTACCATCTGAGTTTGACGCATTTTTGGAGTTTTGAACATTACTATTTGATTTATCGCCTTTGAATGCCTGACGTACTTTTTGCAGACCTTCTTTAGCAAGTCTAACCTTTTTACCCACGGTACTTTCAATTGCACTAACGCCAACAGTAGTTGCAGCATCTGCTCCGCTTATATCCCCATTCTGATAACTCTCATACGTATCTGAAGCAGCGTTTGCAGTCTCATATGCTGAATAAGCCCAGATGATGGCTGGTATGATTGGAATATATCCAGTGGGATCGGTCCCAGCCATAGGATTATTCATAATATACGAATATGGGTTAATTCCTTGACTATCACCTTGAAGGTGTAAAAACGGATCAACACTCATAAACCGGCCAAGGTTGTAATCGTAAACCCGACCGTTCATATGAATTAGTTACACTTATAGTGGCTAACACATTGTATTTTAAAGAGTTTTATTGTTACATGGTAAAGTTTATTTTTTATATCTGTCAAATTTAATATATTTATTCTATCGACATGTAAATATGTCATGTCGATAAAAGTGCATTATATCAACACAAGGCGTTTACGTGTCGACGCTATCGACATATACTACTTGATATGTCGAAAAACGAGATATTTCAAACATGAACTGGAACCCTGAAGAACCATTTAATTCAATACCTCTCCTGCCACCATCCAAAGACGCAATCGAGAGTATAAACGTTTTGAAGGCTTGCATACCCGCTAGAGTTGCATTGGCAGAGTTGAAACAAGCTGGAGAGTTACTTCCAAATCAAGGGCTTCTTATTAACTTACTGCCCCTCCTTGAAGCTAAGGACAGTTCGGAAATCGAAAATATTGTAACAACGACAGATAAACTTTTTCAGTTTGCCTATGAAGACACCGCTGCAGATAATGCAACCAAGGAGGCTTTACGATATAGAACTGCACTTTATGAGGGGTATAAACAACTAGAATATAAACCGCTCTGCACCAATACAGCAGTTGAGATTTGCAGCACGATCAAATCTGTTGCGATGAATATTCGAAGAATACCATAGGCACAGTGTTAAGCAACCAAACCACTGGTAAAGTTATTTATACGCCACCTGTAGGTGAGCATACATTAAGAGATTTACTAGCTAACTGGGAGATATTCCTTCATACGGATGATGATTTAGACCCACTTATTAAGATGGCTATCAGCCATTATCAATTTGAAGCAATTCATCCATTTACAGATGGTAATGGCAGAACAGGTAGGATTATAAATGTTCTTTATTTAATCGAAAGAGAGTTATTAACTTTGCCGATTTTGTACTTAAGCCGCTATATCGTAAGTAATAAATCTGATTATTATCGTTTACTTCTAAAGGTTACTCAAGATGGTGATTGGGAATCTTGGTTACTTTACATGTTGAAAGGAATTGAGGAGACAGCACGATGGACTACACAAAAAATTGCCGTGGTAAGAAAACTAATTGAGCATACCACTAATCATATTCAGCAATCATTACCCAAAATTTACAGCTATGAACTCGTAAAAGTGATTTTTGAGCAGCCTTATTGCCGAATAGGGAGCTTAGTTGATAATGATATCGCTAAACGACAAACGGCCTCAGTTTATTTAAGGCAGTTATGCAATATTGGCGTATTACAAGAAGTGGCCTCAGGAAAAGAGAAACTCTTTGTTCATCCAAAGTTAATCAAATTGATGACAACTGATTCAAATCAGTTCGAAGAATACATCCTAGAATAAATTTTTAGTATTGACGGATTACTGAAAAAACTTAAATAGTTAGAATATAGTTATTTAAAATCCAATGAGTTAGCCAAAAGCCAAATCGCATTTGATTAAGTCATATGAACGGTCAATCACATACCAAGCGGCAAACTTTAAGGTATACCAGCTAACTGAAAATAGCATATTACTATTGTTGAATTTCCAGTTACGCCAGTAAATATCTAGATTGCTAATTTAATATCTAAATTAAAACAACAGCATGGGTTAGCTTCTCTTGCTATTTTTTCCTGTGTCACTCACTGTTTTGCTCGTTATCTTATCGTCGCAATCTTCATTAGAATCTGGTTGTTGACAGGTATTAATTTTATTTTGTTCTTTTAAGTCATTTGTCAGTACTTGTTTTAGCACTTCCAGTCGCTGTTTAACGGCAACACCGTAACTATAATCATCCCCCACACGTCCACTAACATTTTCATTGATTCGTTATCATGTTCAACAAAAATTCGTCCTGCACGTGCGGACATTTCCTGACTGTGACCTAGCAAGGTTAACGCCTCGACGCCTAGGCTTAATGCGGAGTCGAAGGTTTCACGTCGAAACGAAGTGACCCCTAATTTCATTAACTCATAAGCATGTCCACGGTCAATAGCGCGTGCGACAATCGCCAGGTTTGGATAATGTTTTTTAGCCATAGCGGCAATTTCTAAAATTTTATCTGCGTCATCTATTGCTATCACTAATAACTTTGCTTCAAGCGCTCCAGACGCCTCAAGCAGGTCTTTTCGGGCTGCGTCTCCGTAATGTACTTTATTAACAAAACGGCGAACCATCTCTATCTGGCTTGGGCTGTGATCAAGGATAGATAAGTGGTAACCCTGTGCTGTTAATAAACGACCAATGATTTGGCCAAAACGACCATATCCGGCAATAATGACACTTTTAGTGGCCTCTATGTGCTCAGGCTTATCATATTCAGCTTTGGAGGCTTTTGAGTTGTTCAGCTTCTTATCGTAAATCATCAGTAACAATGGGGCCATTAACATAGATATTGCGACAACTAAGGTCGCTAACTTAGTTTGTTCTGGATCCAATATTTGTAACGACGTGGTTAATGACAACAGAACAAAAGCAAATTCACCACCTTGAGCTAAGGCCAAGGTAAACAACAGCTTTTGTTTGCCTTGCATTTTAAAAATTACGGAGAGGAAAAATAACACCGTAGCTTTGAGAATTATGAGGAAAGAACCAGCATTGCTACAGTGGAGAACTGTTCAAACAACAATGGAAAGTCAATTGACGCGCCAACTGTGATAAAAAACAGCCCCAGCAACAGCCCCTTAAATGGTTCGATATCCACTTCCAATTCGTGTCTAAATTCACTTTCGGCTAAAACGACACCCGCTAAAAATGTGCCTAATGCAGGGGATAATCCAATTTTTTGCATTATATACGCAATGGCAATGACCAAAAACAACGCCATTACGGTAAACAGTTCTCGTAGTCGTGTTTCTGCTATATATCGAAATAAGGGCGTCGATACATACTTCCCCGCAAAAACAATACTCGCGATAACAGCACCTGAGATCATCACTTGCAGATAAACTGGGTAGTGCGCAATTAAGTTGCCATGATCAGACACAGTGCCAATAGAATCGCTAAAGGCTAACAATGGAAATAGCGCTAGGATTGGGATGACCGCAATATCTTGAAATAACAATACAGAAAACGCGTTTTGACCGGCTTCTTGATTGGTCCAGTCTTTTTCATTCAAGCTTTGTATAACGATAGCGGTAGAAGACAAAGCTAACATCAAGCCGATGGCCAGAGCGGTCTGCCATTGTAACGAAAATACCCAATAGCAGGTCGCAAAAATAGCTAAACTGGTCAGCGTAACTTGCAGGCCCCCTAACCCAATAATGGAATGTCTCAGTTTCCACAACCTCGACGGTTGTAACTCCAAACCAACTAAAAACAACATCATAACAACGCCAAATTCAGCAAAGTGCATGACATCGGTTTGGTCACCAACAAGACCCAATAAAAACGGACCTATCAATATTCCAGCTAATAAATAGCCTAACACCGAGCCTAAACCTAAGCGTTTTGCTACAGGCACCGCTATAACAGCAGCCGCTAAATAGACGACAGCAAGCTCTAACATCGAATTCTCCAAAAATAAAAAACGCTATCTAACACTTAGCATTGACTATACACCAATTGTCACTGCTCTTTGCAAACGAACGGGCTGACACGGCCTGTAAATTTGACTATGACTCGCGATAGTTTCTATTTTTCGACATACCGCCAATCCCTGCGTTTAACGTATTTGTAGGATCGAGCATTCTGTAATTGTCAGCCAATGCAGGCTTTGCATGATAATGATGGCCGACATTGTGTTCAGCAGGATACTCAGCCCCTCGAATTTCGAGCAGTGCGAGTAACGCTTGTTTGATCTTCTTCGGGTCTTCACCGCTTCGTACCAAATAATCTTGGTGAAATACATGACACAAAAAGTGGCCGTAATATAACTTACTAACTAACTTGCTATTAAGGTGCTCAGGTAAAGTCTCAAACCAATCTGTATCATTACGCTTTAACGCGATATCGAGTGCGACGATATCTTCAACTTTTTATGGTTAATCGCTGCATACTGAACCGCTGCACCCGCTGCGGCAAAACGCAGTAAATAAGCGGACTTCGCATCGGCCTCAGTGCAGAGAAAATAATCTAAATCGTATTCTGTTTTTATCTCATTTAACAATAATTCAGTTACGTCTTTTTCATCCCCTTTGACCGTTAATATCAGCTGATGTTCAAATTTGTCATTCCATTGATGAAGCGTTTTTGGCGTTTGGCTTGGGAACAGTTTGGCAATGCGATAGACAACTTTGTCGATAAAACCTTGCTTTAAAAACGGTATTCTACGGCAAAGTGCATCTAACTGTCGTTTGACATTAAAAAATTTAGGTAGCCAATTGGTTCCCAAATGTTTAATTAGCAATACAGTATCTCGGCCATAATTATCGGCCAATTCAAAGATATCCCGATGGAGGTATTCAGCGTAAACAGGAAGATTTGTCGCTTTTTCTAATAGGCTGGTTCTGACTTTTTGCAGTGCCTGAGTCGAATTAGTGCCCACATAAAACGTGTGCTCTTGCTCGTTTTTCAAAAACGTATCAACTCGTACGGCAAACACTGCAAGTTTACCGGCACAACCACTTGCTTGATGTAATCGTCGAGGGTCAGCATTAAAACGAGCGGGAGTATCATCGGTTGTTTTACGAACCCAGTCGGCATAATCGCGATCGGACGCTAACTTTTCAGTGGTCTTAATGTCATCCTGCGAATATGTTTTGTTTTGCAAATTAGTCAGTATTTCTTCAACGGTTTCGCCTAGCTCGATATCGAGTTCGTTAACGAGTCGCAATGAACCTGCTTCGTCTATTTGGGCGTATAACGCTAGTTCGGTATAAGCTGGGCCACGTTCGACTAATGCGCCACCAGAGTTGTTACATATGCCACCGACAATTGATGCACCAATACACGATGACCCAATCACCGAATGTGGCACTCTTCCATATGGCGCAAGGGCTTTTTCTAGCGAAAATAAACTGGCCCCCGGTAAAGCGACGATCTGCTGTTCTTTGTCTAATACGTGGATATCGTTTATTTGTGTGGTGTTAATAATAACCGTGTTTCTATCACAACCTTGAGTGGGTGTAGACCCGCCAGTCAATCCGGTATTTGCCGCTTGCATCACCACAATGACATTGGCGTTAACGCAGGCTTCCAGCAATTGCCACTGCTGCCAAAGCGTGGTGGGTTTCACAACAGCTAAAGCAGGACCTTGCCCTTCACGAAAACCTTTTCTATATGGTGCTGTGGCACGTTCGCTGGTAAGTACATTGCGTGGCCCGACAATTTTTTTGAAACAGGCAATGAGAGACTGCTGTGGCATTTTTGAATAAACCTACTTTTTGATGTTAACATAATGGGCTACCGTTAATAATAAAGACATGATAGAAATAACGGCAGCTAAATCACTATACCTAAAGAGTTATAGCTAAGTAACAAGAACTTAATTGACGGAAGTTTTAGGCTCACGTGAGCCAAACATCACCTTTCGTTGATTACTTCGAAGCCGTTCTTGCTCCATAATTTCCTGAGAATTAATATCAGCTAAAGGCTGCTGAGCCTTTCTAGACAAATCCCCGTCTGCGATAAGCGACAAATAGCGGGTACAACATACTCTTAAAAAGAGGTAAAGTTGCTAATGTCGTGGTCGGCATCAAGGGACTCAAGGTACAACTTTGTTATCATTTGATTTACTGTCATTTGATCGCGAAATGATAACTCTTCTAATATATCCCAAAAAAACTCCTCTAATCGAATTGAAGTAACAACCCCATCGATGCGAAGTGATTTGGTCCGATAAGTCCATAACTGGCTATCGGCGTTAATAAAAAGTCGACACATAAGTCCCCTTAAACACTTACAAAATTATAACAATGCCACAAACTGTTTTAACATGGCCGGATGAGCTGGCCAAGCTGGGCCTGTGACTAACTTACCGTCGGTAATTGCGCCGTCCATTGATAATTCAATGTACTCTGCACCTGCCATGGTCATCTCTGGTTGACACGCCGGGTAAGCTGATACCTTTTTGCCTTCAATAACACCTGCTGCGCTGAGTAATTGTGGACCATGACATACTGCTGCAATGGGTTTGTCACTCGTTGCAAAATGACGAATTATTTCAATAACTTTTGGATTTAAGCGTAGGTACTCAGGAGCACGCCCACAAGGTAAATATAATGCATCGAAATCGTCAACATTAACATCAGCAAATGTCGCATTTAACTCAAAATTGTGACCTCGTTTTTCAGTGTAGGTTTGATCACCTTCAAAATCATGAATTGACGTTGCAATCGTGTCACCTGCTTTTTGCTAAGGGCACACCGCTTCAACATCATGCCCCATTGCTAATAGCGCTTGAAAAGGAACCATGTTTTCATAATCTTCAACAAAGTCACCAGTGATCATTAGTACTTTAGCCATTTTTAAATCCTCAATTTATTATTAGAATCAAAAGGCATTAGCCAACCCTGCTGAAAATCGTTTAGCTCATGCCGTGTTTGCAAATCCAGTAAATCATATGAGGCAATTGTCAGGGTAATATGGGAATACTACTTTTCGAGAACACGCCTTAATCATTAGGCTTAAATTTAATACGGCTGTTAATAAACACCTTTAATTCTGGAGACTAAAAAGTCCACTGCGGCTTTTATCTTAGGCACTTGATGTCGTTGTTTTTGGTACAACAAAAATACGCCAAAGTTAGTTTGTTGAGTCACTTTTACGGTTGGGGTAATTGTCAATTCAGTTAACTGTCCGGATTCAATATAATCCTTTAATACCCAGCGAGGTAACATCAAAATTCCACAGCCTTGCAAGGCTTTTTCCACTAACCAGTTGCCACTGTTACTGATAAGGACTTGTTCTGCTGAGACGTCCTGCCACTGTTTTTCTATTTCACAAATCCAAGGTATTGGCCCTGTGGGGCTTTTGAAAAATAGGCCTTTATGTTGTTTCAAATCCAATGCGTTCGTTGGTGTACCAAACTGCCGTAAGTAGTCGGGGGAAGCCACGATAATAAAATCATTGGCCATCAGTTTTACCGCCACCACATGCTCATCGGGGGCGTATCCGCCTCTAATGGCTAAATCGACATCTTCCCTCGATAACGTAGACACGTCATCACTTAGGCTGACATTTAACGTTATATCGGGATACAACTCACTAAACTCGTCTAGCAGTGGCAATAATATTCGCTCACCAAACCCGACCATTGAACTGATATTAAGCACGCCCATCGGATTAGCCTGATAACTTCGAACGGTTTCGTCGCTGTGGGCTAGTAGTTCTAGAACCTCACAGACCTGGTTGTAATATATTTGTCCTATCTCAGTTAAGCTTACGGCTCGTGTTGTCCGTTTTAAAAGTGTTGCACCTAGGCTTTGCTCCAAATCGGCAATTCGACGAGATAAGGACGAAGGCGGGACCGAAAACAAATCAGCCGCTTTACTAAAGCTGCCCTTCTCTACCACTTTCACAAAGTATTTTATTGCTCTTAACTTATCCATACATGTTCCAACTGATTTTTGTGAGTTATTTCTACTGCTGTCTTATATTGCTCATTTTATTATTGTTATAAAGACAATAAACATTGTCGTATTACACCATATATCTTACATCAAAATCATTGAATAATGACCTCAATGAAACATGACTAAAACAAATTTGAAGACAGGAAACGGACACATGACTACATATACCGCTATCAACTTAGTAAAACGCCCATCTGGTGGCCCGATTACCGCTGATCTTTTTGCTTCTGTTAAAAAGCAAATGCCGACAATTGGCGAAGGTCAGTTTTTAGTTAAACAAAATCATATGTCTCTTGATCCCGCTATGTTTGGCTGGATGAACCCGGACACCAATAGCTACATCCCACCGGTTGCATTAGGTGATGTAATGCGCAGTTCAGGTATTGGTGAAATTGTCGAAAGTAATCACCTAGGCTTTAAGGTGGGTGAACGGGTTATGGGCATGATGGGCTGGCAAGAGTATTTTCTGAGTAATGGCCAAGGACTTAATAAAGTTGCGGCGCCACTGCCTGACGAAGCCATATTATCGATTTTTGCTTTACCTTGGTTTGACGGCGACCCAGGGGTTATTTAATGTTGGTAAACCGCAAAAAGGTGAAACAATTGTGGTTACAGGCGCGGCCGGTTCCGTAGGAACGATTGTTGGCCAACTGGCAAAAGCTGAAGGTTTACGCGTGATTGGAGTAGTAGGCAGTGATGAAAAAGCGGACTGGATAGTTAATGAACTTGGTTTTGACGCGGCGATTAATTACAAAAGCGACAATTTAGATGATCAACTTGCCTCACATGCACCTGATGGCATCGATATCTTGTTTGAAAACACAGGCGGCCCTATTCAAAGTATGATTGTCGATCGTATGAACGCCCATGGCCGCGTTGTTGTATGTGGCCTAATTGCCGACTACAGTAAACAAGTACCAACACCTGGACCAAGCTGGATGAATGTAATTAAACGTCGTCTAACCATTCAAGGCTTTACCATGCCTGATCATTTTCATGAAATCCCAACCCTACTCGAAAAGTTAACGCCTTATGTTATGGCTGGGAAAATCAAACATAGATCCCATGTATTAGAAGGATTAGAGTCTGCGATAGACGGGTTAAACTTATTTTTCACTGGCGAAAACAAAGGCAAATTGTTAGTTAAGCTATAAGTGTAACTAACAAACGTGACATACGTTTTTACATAAGTTGTTATAGACAGACATTAAAATGAATGGCACTTTTTTCGCAAAAGTGTCATTTTTGTAATTATGGCTTTAACCCAAATATTATTTTTATTGGATTTAACATGAAAAAGTTACAAATCGATATCGTGTCAGATGTTATGTGCCCTTGGTGTATCGTTGGTTATAAAGGATTAGAAAACGCTCTTCAGCAGCTTGCGCCAAGTTTAGAAGCCGACATCAGTTGGCTTCCTTTGAACTCAATCCACAAATGCCAATTGAGGGTCAAGACTTAACCCAGCATATCATGGAAAAATATGGCATAACTAAGCAACAAAGTGATCAAAATAGAGACATGCTCACACAGCGTGGAAAAGACGTTGAATTTGATTTTAATTTCTCCGACCAATTACGCATGATCAACAGCTTTGATTTACATCGTCTGCTTACGTGGGCTAAAGATCAGGGTAAACAACATGAATTACAGCTGGCGTTATTTAGTGCACATTTCACCAACAACACGCCATTGAATATCAAAGAAAAGTTGTTAGAAATAGTTAAATCGGTGGATCTTGATGTCGCTACAGCGGAGAACATTTTAGACTCGGATCAGTATTCACAGAGAGTTAGAGCTGAACAGAAATTAAGTTTAGACCGTGGCATTCACTCGGTTCCGACATTTATTATTAACAATAAATATTCGGTTTCTGGTGGCCAGCCTGCGGAGTCATTCAAAAAGGTACTGCAAGAAATAGCACAGGAATTATAGTTCTGTCTGTCATTCAATTTAACAAGTACTCTCATTAAGAGAGTACTTAACTTTAAAGCAATTTTTGAATTGCAGACTCGATAGCTTCAGGCTTAGTCGCAGTTGCAAAACGAGAAACAACCTCACCTTCTTTATTAACCAAAAACTTAGTGAAGTTCCACTTAATCTTTTTAGTGCCTAAAATACCGCGTTTAGCCGATTTTAGATGCGTATAAAGCGGATGACAATCTGGGCCATTAACGTTAATTTTATCAAACATTTGGAACGACACGCCGTAATTGAGCTGACAAAATTCACTGATCTCAGTGCTGTCGCCTTTTTCCTGTTGTCCAAACTGGTTGCAGGGAAACCCTAAGATCACTAAACCTTTATCTTGGTATTTATCAAACAACGTTTGCAAGCCTTCATATTGATAGGTAAAACCACATTTGCTGGCGGTATTCACTATCAAAACAACTTTACCTTTATATTCGCTTAGCTCAATCTCTTTGCCTTGCAACGACGTCGCTTTAAAATCGTAAAAGTGGCTCATTTATTATCCTTTAACACTAAAATTTTCATTAACTCATTTAAGTTAGAATTTCTGTTAACCTGAATTTGACCCACAGGATTCACGAACCACAAGTTGCGTTTTCATAAAGGTATTTGAAACTGGTTTGCCGTGGATCATTTCCACAAGTTTATCAACCAACAATTTACCGGCTTCCGTTGTATTTTGACGACATGTAGTAAGGGCTGGCGACGTATAACGTGCCATTGGAATGTCATCAAAACCAACAATTGCTATGTCTTCTGGTACTTTTAATCCACGTTCGTGGATGGCATTAATTGCGCCAGTTGCCAACAAATCACTCGCTACGACCAAGGCATCAAGCTTTTTGTTTTTATCAAGTAGTTTTAGCGTCGCTTCATATCCGTCTTCCGCCATATTCACCGCGTCAGCTTGCATCGCAGGATCGGCTTTAATACCAACTTTTTCTAACGCCGCCACATGTCCGCGATATCTGGCCATAAACTCAGGCGCACTTTCATTAATCGTTCCAACAAACCCAAAATGTTTACGGCCAAGACGCAGTAAATGATTCGTGATCTGTCTTCCGCCATGGTGGTTATCACAGCCGATTGAGGTCGTTTCAATACTTTCTGTTTCGGCCCCCAACGTACAAAGGGAGTTCCATGTTCGACCAACTCTGTTAATTTCGACTCGTAATCTAGATAATCACCATAGCCAAGTAATATAAGGCCATCAGCTTTATTACTGTCTTTGAAAACCGAATGCCAATCAGCATTTAGCTCCTGAAAAGACACTAATAGATCATAACCTAATACTCCACACTCACGTGTGATACTGCCTAACATAGATAGGAAAAATGGGTTAATTAACGAGTCGTCGCTCGTAGGATCTTCAAATAACAAAAGTGCTAAGGTTGTACTGCTTTGAGAACGCAAACTGCTGGCGTTTTTATCAACCGTATAATTTAGTTCTTTGGCTATTTCTTGGATTTTTTGTCGTGTTGCTTCGCTCACTAACGGACTATGTCGAAGTGCTCTTGAAACTGTGGATTGAGAAACCCCAGCTCGATATGCGATGTCAAATGATGTGGCTTTACCTTTCACAAATGTTTTCACTTTGGTTACGGTATTTGACTCATACTAACCTTAGTTTCTACGTCTGTAAAATTTATTTTCTTTAATTTTTCAAGTGTTTAATAATCAATACATACGTATTCAAAGAAAGATTTCTAAGCGGATAATAACTTCAATGGGATTCTAAAGTCTCTTAAGAAAAATGCAACAACTTAACTTAAACTCGTCAATTTGTTGCAACAATGACAGCTAATTTGATGATCAAATTCAACTTATTTGCAATTTAACACCCACGATAACTAGGTCAAAAAATGTCATTTCCAATACTACTCTAAGGTAATAAATCGAAACTGAATTCCGGCTTTTTCTTCTAACCTTTTTAATCCTTCAGACTTTAGTGCTGAAGCAGGGGTTAAAAATCCAGTCCCTGAATCGACACGACTTGTCTCTAGTAATTCCATACTAATTTCTGTGATCATTTTACAGGTACTGCCATAACTAGGATCGCCTTTACCAAATACCGTGAGTTCGACCCGCTTACCGGACTTCATTTTACCAATCAATCTAACATTAAAAAATCCCGCTTTAATGACATCGTCGTTTGGCCCTTCGCCTTAGTTTAGGTAACATAAACGACTTTAATATTTGGCGAGTTGGGCCAAATGAGGCCATCAACATAAATCCTGCAAGGCCAAATGTGGTCATTGTGGATTTTATTAGCCCCTTAATTCCAGTGCCCATAAACATCGACTCATCATACAAAAATGATTTGCCCCATTTAAATTGCATCAAATAATGAGTTCGATGGACTACCTTGGTATTAATACTCGCCATCACAAACGGCGCTAAAAACCCTTTCCCCGGACGGTTTAATGCAATGCCAGATACACTTTTTTGAAACGGTAAACCTTCAGGTTGATCCAATATTAAGGCATAAGGTGTTTTGAATTTGCGAGCATCGGCTTTATTTGCTTTGATCGACTCTATAGCATTTAGCAGACTAGCGTAAGTGCCACCGCTAATGCCGCCCTTCGATTTACGGAATTGATAGCGAATTTCTGTACACGGTTCTTTAAACAACTTTAAACATTTACTTTGAAGATAATAGACCCCCATATCAGAAGGGACAGAGTCAAAACCACAACAATGAATAATACGCGCTTTGTTAGCTTTAGCGACCGCTTCATATTTTTCTAACATGTGTCTAATCCACTGTGGTTCACCGGTTAAATCGCAATAATCGCGGCCTAACTCTGCGCACGCTCGTACCAAATTTTCACCATATAGGGCATAAGGTCCGACAGTGGATATCACCAATTTTGTTTGTTTGACCAAGTCAAAAATAAAGGACTCGTCACCCGCATCACCCACAAGTAAGTCTGCGTTATATTTAAGTTTGGTTTTTAATGCTCGTAGCTTTTTAATGTCACGACCGGCAAAAGCGATGCGCCCTTTTAAGTGTTCGCCATACTTATTAACCATCCGCTCTGCAACTAATTGACCAACAAAGCTTGTCGCGCCCCAAATAACTAGATCATATTTCACAATAAATCTCTCAAAGCTAATCCACGTAGGATATTAATTTAAACCAATTAACTTGATAGTAAACGCAATTTTGCGACTCTACTACTGTTTATTGACCGCTCGTGTATGCTTCAACTAACCAGTTGAATAGTTTACATTACAACTTTATTTTTGAGGATAAACCTGTGCCAAATTCAAAACTAAAGATAGCACCACATTTAGCTCAATTGAAGCTGCTATTAGACGACTCAAGCATCGTCCATGCTGAACAACTGCAGTCACTTTGGAGTGGTTATGGCGAAGTCGCACGCTATAAAAGTCTCGATTCAGGCGCCTCATTTATTGTGAAAAATATTGATTTGTCACCGGCCAAAAGTCATCCACGAGGCTGGAATTCAAACATCGGGCACCAGCGTAAATTGCGGTCATACCAAGTTGAAACAAGCTTCTATCAAGCTTATGCAGCCCACACTGACAAACATTGTTACGTTCCTCAGCTAATTGCCCAACAACACAATGAATCATCAATACTATTGGTCTTAGAAGATTTAGATGCGTTAGGTTACAACCAAAGACTGGAAGTCGCACAGTGGCATACCTTCAAAATCGCGATACGTTGGCTTGCTTATTTTCATGGCAAATTTATGTTTTCAACAGCTGAGTCACTCTGGCCCATTGGTACTTATTGGCATTATCAAACACGGCAAGATGAATACAATAAAATGGCGCCGAGCCCCTTGAAAGAGCACGCACAAGAGATAGATGAAGTGCTGAATAAGAGTCAATTTAAAACGTTGTTACACGGTGACGCAAAATTTCAAAACTTGTGTTTTCATCAAAATAACCTAGATGTTGCCGCTGTCGACTTTCAATATGTCGGACTCGGGCATGGTGTAAAGGACTTAACATGTTTAGCGGCTAGCTGTTTAAACAATCAACAACTTTTTGAATATGACGACTTAATATTAACGGAATATTTGACGTCGCTAAAATCGGCATTAAATTACTATCAACATTCGCTGGACTTTGAACAACTCTCTGAAGAATACCAGCAGCTCTATCCTTTGGCATGGGCTGACATATATCGGTTTTTGCTCGGATGGAACCCACAAAGTATTAAGATCAGTGATTACATGATCCAAAAAGCGGATCTGGGGTTAAATCAAATCCGCTTTTTATAATCTTATCGCGTGATTAATTGGCGCGATTAGTACTAAACGTTTCTTTCATTTGCTCGGCAAATGCCAAAAACTTTTCTTTAATTGTACGTTTCACTTTAATTTCTAACGAACCGATAATCGACTTACCGACTATGGTTATAGTTGGAGCTTGACGATTTGCTAGTGAAGGAGATTTATTTTCAATACTGCTGATAACACCATAGGTTTGGCAAACTACATTGACATTTTCAGGCACATAAATTTCATCGCTAGCCAGTACACTAAAAATCTCTACAGTGACATTCTGATGATGGAAAATAGCGTCGGTGAAATCTAAAGTAACTGAGCCTATGACGTTTAAAATTTTAATGCGCTTAGGCACGCGCCACTGGCCACTTCGCTCGGCTGAACCTAATATGCTATTTAACGTTAGCACTTCATCGTCAGTTGTTTCAGCATAATTTGGGGTAAACTGCTTTTCCTTCGATGTTTCGTACTTTTGGTCAATATCCATTTCTAAATCAACCACTAGCGCTAACATCTCGCTATGAACCTCAGAGGTCATGAGTTGGTCAAGTCTTCGTTCAAATGCATCTGATGAGATCACACCATGGCTATAGTTAATGATCAATTTGTCAATACATTCTTCTCGTACTTGCTCAATTGGGCGGTCTTCCAATTTTACACTCATGATGTTATCCCCTTTATTCTTTTTTGGTCAATTTGAGTCGACTTAATTTATTGTAAAAGCCTAACTTTGGTTTAGCGAGTAATTACAGCAATATTTTCATTACTTTGTTACTGCGCCTTTTGTCGCTAAAGAAGAGCAAGTTGCAAACCAACTTTAATTTCCTTTAAAAACAAATAGATAAGAAAAACAAAGAAACCAAACGTGTCAAGTGACGTCAAAATGTCGTGTAATCGACCACAATTTAATTAATTTAACAAAACAATTAAGAAATAAAAACGCTCCACCCAAATTAGAAAGTCATTCTAAATTAAACTTAACGCGGAAATTGAAATTTATACCCCATTTGGGAATCGTTTTTCTTGCACAATGTCGCTTGCCCTGATCGCCTGAAACGCTTTACTGTATTCAATAAGGATCCGTAACCCTTCATCTAGGCGGTTTTGAACAAATGCCTTTTCGGCTATATAATTGCCATTTTCGTCTATGACCGTATTTACTCGGTCGATAACCGCACTGACGGGAATGTAGTTTATAAAGCTATTTTTGTAGGTTGAACTGCGCATTTCAGGGATAGGGTAACGCCCACCAGTTCCCGATGAAACACAGACTAAAAACGCCGGCTTATGACGAAATACACCGGAGAATAGGAAAAACAAATTTTTCACCGCAGGAGGTACCATGCCGTGCCATTCTGGGATGACAAAAACAAAGGCATCGGCCTGTGCCAGTTCGTCTTGAAACGCGCTAAGCGATGCTAAATCGGTAGTTTCATCCCACATAGGTAGTTTATTGGCGGCAAGTGAAAATATCGTAGAGTCAACCGTAGAGTCGATGTTAGACATGAGTTGATTGATGTGCGTGGATACATTCAATGAAGCTGATTTGGCGCGCGAACTGCCAGAGATAATAGAGATTTTCAAAGGGCTTATTCCTGTAGATTTGATTCCTTACGATTGTAGCTAAGCATCACGTAGAAACAATCTATTACCCCAAAAGACAAACACCCGAATGTTATCGGGTGTTTACACTTATGAAATTGCGAGCCCTGTTAAGCTTGCGTCGCTTCCGTTTGGTCTTTTACTAAACCCACAGAGAAAGCGCCTAGTATCATACAAACACCAGCTAGCATTATGATATTAATTGCCTTGGTTCGCAAATATACTGCCAAGCACCCAACCTGACACGATACCAGAGACAATTTGCGGTGCCGCGATAGTAAAGTTAAATATGCCCATATAAACACCGGTTTTATCCGCAGGTAATGCCCCAGCCAATATCGCATAAGGCATCGCTAATATCGCAGACCAAGCAATACCAACACCAATCATCGACAGTACAATGCCAATTGCACCTTCAGCGACGGTCACTTGAGTAATTAACAAATCAACCGTAACTAATGTCGTATCTTGGAACAAAAACATGCTCAAATAACCTAAGCCACCAGCTAACAACGATAACGAGTACACAAGTTTTCGACCAAATTTATTTGCCAACTTAGTTAATACAATGGCAAACAATACTGAAAATATCGCTTGTGCTGCGTATAAAATACCAACCCAGTCACCCGCCGCCCCCTTGGCTTGCGAGATTGCGTCCGGAACGGCATGAGTGGCTAAATAAGCTGGGTCAAACCATTCAACACCTACACCCCATACATGTTGAGTCAAGGCCGCTGGAAGATATGTCCACATAATGAAAAGAGCAAACCATGAGAAAAATTGGACTAAAGCCAATTGTTTCATAATTTCAGGTGATGCTTTTATTAACTGCCAAAGGCCAACAACTTTTTCAACCATTGATTTTTTAGCATCTTGTTCATTTTCAGCTTGGACTTTTTCAATGTCCATACCTTTGTATTTGTAATAATCTTCTGGCGCGTATTCTTTCGTTCTAAATACCGTCCACAATACCGAACCTAACAAAATCGTGGCGCCAATATAAAATGCCCAAATAACGGAAGGCGCAACTTGCCCTGCTTCTGCGACATTATCTAAACCAACTACGTTTGTTAAAACGAAAGGCAAAATAGAACCAACAACAGCACCAATATTAATAAGAAGCGTTTGAACTGAATAACCTAAGTTGCGTTGTTCAGCAGGCACCATATCCGACACTAATGAGCGAAACGGTTGGAAAGTGACATTAAATGCGGCGTCTTTAATTGCAAAAATTAATAGACCAAAAATCATTGGCGGTAAAAATGCGACCACCATAGATGCATTAGGCAATAACGCCATGGCACCGGCTGCGACAATAGCACCACCTAAAATAAAGGGTAATCGACGGCCAAGGCCATTCCATGTTTTGTCTGATAGCGCGCCAACAATGGGTTGAACTAGCAGGCCCATAATAGGTGCTGCTAACCAAAATAGTGATAAAGATGACAAGTCCGCGCCTAGGTCAGTTAAGATCCGACTTACGTTACCGTTTTGTAACGCAAAACCTATCTGTACACCTAAAAACCAAAACTCACATTCCAAATTTGCCAAAACGACAACTTAGGTTGATTCATAAATACGTCCCATTGATTGTGGTCAACACGCCACTCTTCTTATTATTCATAGACTACCCTGTAACGATTCTTTATAACAATCATCTACATACGTATTCAGGCAAGAAAGGAGACTAAAACCATCGTAACCCCAATAAGGACGGGATTAAAATGGTTTTAGCTATTAACAAATCACTTAAAGCTTAAACTCAGTGAGGCTAGATTTTTACAACGGGTTTGAATTTCATTTGCTTCGTATTCGACAAATTCAGCTTGCTCTAAATTGATACGTGATGCATCGCTAATATTGACGATATTTCGGCTGATCTCTTGAGAAACAGAACTTTGCTCTTCGGCTGCTGTGGATATTTGCATAGCCAAGTCTGCTATATCAGTGATCGCAGCATAAACGCTGTTCACGATATCTTGAGTTTCTTGAGTTTCGGCGACACAGGCGTCAGCCGAATCTTTACCTTGCTCCATAATTTTGGACCAAGACAATAACGTATTTTGAATTTCGTTAATCGATTTGTGAATTTGTTCAGTCGCACCATGGGTTCTGGCTTGACAGCGCTCGAACTTCATCCGCTACAACGGAGAACCCTCTGCCATGCTCTCCGGCTCTAGCAGCTTCTATTGCCGCATTTAGTGCAAGTAAGTTAGTTTGATCCGCAATACCCTGAATTTCCTGCATTATTGAACCAATTTTTTCAGCTTCAGACGCCAATTCATTTGCCGAGTTGGCGCTTTTCTCAACTTCTTTTGCCAACGAGGAAACCTGTGTCATTGTATGAGTCATTGCCGCATTAGCACGTTCACAATCGGCGTGAGCTTCACTTACTTTAGTAGATGTACTCACGGTGTTTTGTGCCACTTCGTCTATCGTTGCAACCATTTCTTCCACTGCGGTAGCAACCTGATGCAATTCATGGGTTTCTTGTTCAACCCCAAGTTTTGCTTTATGTGCCGCACCATTTAACGTACTCGCACCAACGGCCATAATTTGTGAACTGTCGATAACACGCCCCAATATTGTTCGGGTTTTGCCTTCAAATAACTTTAGATGAAAATCCGCAATACTATGAATCCCTGTTCCAGAATAAACCCACCGCGAAACACTGTCATTTTCTTGTTTCAATCGTTTGAAAAACGCAGGGGTTGTAAATAATTCAGGGTAATAAAAAATGAAAGGTAAAACAGGGGTAACCAAAGCAATCCAGTTCAAGCTAAAACTTGCCGCGCCAGCTAACAAAGCCGATAGACCAAAGCCAATATGTCGCAGTTGAATATTCTGCAGCTTAGGTTCAATATTTTTATTTTGATTTATCGCCTGATAAATCTCGGTCGCTTTCTTTTTCGTTGGGCACTTAAATGTCGACGAACCGACTGAAAACCTACTAATTCACCCTTACTCATAAATAGGAGTTACGTAGGCATCAACCCAATAATAGCGTCCATCTTTACATCTGTTTTTTACTGCGCCTCGCCAGTTTTCGCCTTTTTTAAATGCGACCATAAATCTTCAAAAGCCGCTTTTGGCATGTCTGGGTGTCGAACCAGATTGTGATTTTTGCCGATCATTTCTTCCCTAGTATAACCTGCTACCTGACAAAAGCTATCGTTAGCATAGGTTATAACTCCACGGGTGTCCGTGGTTGAGACAAGTTCTTCATTTACATCAAAATCAACTTCTTCCGCAATTATTGCCTGATCCCGCCTAGCCATTCACTTCTCCTTTTCCTGACTTAAATTACAATCCAACAAATTATAACGTGTCATACATCCTATATAGCAGACGTTTCAAATAAAATAGCAAGATAACGAAAAAATACTTGATCTACATCACTTTTAAACCGCGAGCTGGACAAAAAGCAACCAAACATGCGATCAAGTATTTGTGTTATAGACTTTAGTTGTTGAAACCGAAAATTAAAATGCGATTAGCTGACACATCCCCTATAACGGCTACCTCACAGAGATCATTACATTATTTTGAGCCCATTTGGCAATTTTAACAGTTAACCTTGATTTGTCTTGATCCCAGTCATAATCAGCGAAATTAGAGAGAACACCATTTATTTCCACCTGCTTTGGCGTTGTTTGCCAATTATGAATCACCAGCGTAACTTCGCGACTCATTGGCGCGCCTTTATAGCCTAAACCGTCATTAGATTTTGCTAGAGTAAATGTAAGCGTAGACGCTGAAATTGGCGTTTTATCAAGGTTTTCAATTGTGGCTGAAAATTGCAATAACTCAAATTGCTTTGTCGCGATTGCATTGGCTGATAAACCATCATCTTCATACATTTTTGCTTGTGATGTGGTAACGGAAGGATGGAAATAGTAATCGAGTTGTAACGCATCACTGCTGTAATCTTTTGTTGTCTGAACTAATTCAACACTAGGGATAATTGAACCTGCTCGAACCAATACAGGAATTGTTGATAACGCCGTTTGATAGTTAATGGTTTGTGCGCCCTTAAACTGCTTATCACTCCAAAAATCAAACCAGATGCCGGGTGGTAAAATGACAGGGATACGGTTCACCCTAGGATCCGTTATCGGTTTAACTAAAAAGAATCTCCCCAAAAATATTGGTCTTTTATCTTCAATAAATCAAAATTTTGCTCATCACCAAAAAACATCGGCCGCATCAGTGGCATGCCCGTTGTCGTATTTTCATAGGCCAATGTGTAATTGTAAGGCAATAATTTATATCGAAGATTAATCGATTCTCTAATTATATTAACGGTTTGTTCATCATGAAAAATAGGCTCAGGTGCAATATTGTCCTGAGCATGGGCCGATATATTGGTTGAAATACACCGTATTGTAACCACCGAATATACATCTCTTTATCAAAAGTGTCGCCACCGGCAAAACCACCTAAATCTGAGTGAGTGTAGCCCATGCCCAACAAACTCATTTGTAATGTCAGCTCAATTTGCGGCTTTAAGCCATCCCATGACCGGCTTACGTCGCCAGTCCATGGATCATGCCAAACCGCTGTGAACCGGCAAAGCCTGAACGCATAATCATAAATGGGCGACCATTAACATCATATTCAGTAAGTGCTGTAGTCACTAAATCTGCCCATTGATGACCATAAACATTATGTATCTCGTCGGCAGTAACCTGCATATTCAGAGCGTTGGAGAGTGTATGTAACATGTCTTTAGGGTGCACTTCTGGTTCGCCTAAATCTCCCCATACACCAGCAACACCTTGGGCTGCTAAACGTTTATATACGTTTCCAAACCACACTTGTGCATCGGCTTTAAAGACATCTATGAGTCCAGTATTTCCGAAGAAAAAATCAAACGTCTTCGTCTGCTTTCCACCTAAATCTGTAGCTAATGCCCTATTTTCGTTTGCCTCAGTCCACTTTTTTGAACTTGTTAGAATAAATGGCTCGGTGATCAGAACAGTGTTTACACCATTTTGTTTTAATGTCGAAATCATCGATTCAGGGGCAGGAAAGGTATTATCATCCCAATCCAAGTTCCCCATGTGACCTTTGATCTCCGCACCAAACCAATATAGATCTAAAATAATTGAATCAACTGGTATCCGCTTTTCTCGAAACAACGCTATCGTTTCCAATACTTCATTTTGGTTTCGATATCCAAATCGCGATGCGTGATTACCAAATGCCCAACGGGGCGGTAAAGGTTGCTTGCCCGTCACTCCAACATAATGCTGTAATAGATTTGGATAAGTAGTGCCCCCAATGACGACATACGCTTTGCGTCCGCCTGTTGCTTCAAACTGCAAAACATTGGATTGGGAATGACCTAAGTCCATCCAACCATTCGCGGTATTGTCAAATAACAAAGTGTACTTGCGCGACGACACCACCGCAGGAATAGAGAAGTTCATTTGTTTAGATTCAGTGCCATAGCCATAATGAGCTCGGTTGTACAGAGGTAAGCGATGTCCCCGGCGATTCATCCCAAGTACACGTTCACCGCCTCCCATAAGTAACTCCCCTAGTTGCAATCGAAACCGAAACCCGAGTTTACTCATGCTCATTAAAAAAGCCACTTTCCTCTGCGAATAAAAAGTTATTTTTGTATTCAAATCTAATCCCAAATGGCACTTTTTGGACGACAGCTCGCATATGTGCAGTCGTGAATAACAATTGGCCGGGTTTTTCTACAACAGAAACATCAGAAGCTAAGTTTGGGTTTTGTTTAAGGGCATCATAATCGATAGCAAACGACGGAATTTGTTTTTCGTCGGCGTCATATAATACCTCTATTGCATCTTGAGTCAGCGCCGTCAACGTCACTTGACTGACCTTTGTTTTCAGCTCCAAAGATTGACCATGTAACTGCCAAGACACTAACTCGTTTCCGACCACCTCGGTAGAAAATATAACGATAAATAACCAAAATATGTTGGATCTCATTAGGCAAACCTTTATTAACTTTGTTGATTTAAATACTATTTGTTAAATTCCAATTTACGTTTAGACCTGTTTTTAATGTTTGCTTATTATTGACATTAGTCCGTGTAGATGAAAATTGTAAGTTGTGCCCGGTGATGACTTCACCGTAAAATCGGTATTAAACAGCATTCCTCACCCCTTAACCCCTGTTCGTAACCAGATCTAGCGACTCGTCCTAAATCGATGAAAAACGGAGAATAAACAGGCATATAACAAACATTTCGCAATTATTTTTAGACATTGGTAAAACGAAAACTGTCGCGAACTAGTAGGCTATCGGGAATGGAGGGAAATGTATTTAAGCTACATACGTATTCAGATATTCATGGTTTTATTTAGAATTTAGAGCGTCGCGATTTACTCGTTGCTAAACAATAATCCATTCCGACTTTACATAGGTCACGCTTTGAGTTTTGTTCAAAATGTAGGAATTAATATTTGGCAAACATATTGGCATTGGAATAGCGATTTAATTACAGAGGCTGTTTAATTATCGCGGTTATAAATTTGATATTTCTACACAGCACACATTCTATAAAACTTGCGCTGTGTATAAGAGAATTCATTGCTCAATAGGCATGACATTATTCTTGTTGAACGATATCTTCGAACTTTAGCTCGGTAAGTTTAGTGATAATTTTAACAACATAAACCAACAAGCCGATTAACATGAGTAATGAAGGTATCGCAATCACGGGATAACTTAACATGGTCATTTTACCAAGCTCTTCGTTAAATGCCACGGTACCAGCTGGGCTAGTAACTATCATACGAGCCAATACGTAGTTGGCAGTTGCAGAGAAAACAAATGTGCCAGCTAGCCACAAATTTGCACGATTAATCTCAGCTTTAAAAACGTCTACCTTGTTATTTTTTGCCAACGTATCGTAAATTTTCTCTAAGTCAAAAATGGCAGGATTTAATATCAATTTTGCTATCAATGGCTTATGTCCAAAGCTCGACATTAAAACAACAAAACCAATAACCGCAGGAATAGCGGCTTCTTTTATGGCTAACCACTGCGGATCAAGTTCAAACAATCCAATGCCGCCGGTTAATAAAGTGCTTAAAAAACCAAGCAGAGAAAAGAAATTTAAGCTGCGACTTTTTACAAAATCCCAAATGCCATAAAGCAATGGGAACGCCAAAGCAATTATTAACGCGTTTACAGTACCTAGATATTCGTCCGAGGATAGTTTCATTAAAATGAGCGAGGGAACAACAATATTAAATACAAGTTCCAATAATGTATTACTGGCTTGAGGCTTTTGTGGTTGGTTTTGAGTCATGCTCTTAATTACGAAAATAATAAGTGTGAGGCAGTGTAACAAGTCGAACTATTTACGCCAACATCAATATAAAAAAGACAGTGAAAGGTTACCCAATCACTGTCAAAGGTTTGTAACAACACACAATTATCATATCAATCCCGCTATAAAGGTAACCGTATTTCCCAAAGCAGTATTAATAAGATCCGTTAAGGTAGTCAGGCATTTTTCTTATTATTGTTTCACGCCATAACAACCGCTTGTACCACTTTCCTAACAGTGCAAACAAAACTGTCGGGTGGAGCAATACTCTATTCATTTAATTACCCTGCAGTATTTTGAAATGTTCCTGCATCCAAAATTTGCTTTCTGGTTTTAAATTTACAAATAAAATTCCAATTCCAACTCGCATCGTATTTATGGCACAAGCCCCAGGTTAGCCTCAGGTAATGTTTCAGTCTGTTCGCCACTACGGTACAACCCCAAAGCCTCTGGAGCCCCTTTAATATGGGCTTTAATGTCAAAATTAATACCGTCTTCGGCAAATTGAATCGTGTTTTTCTCTGGACCGTCAGTAGTTAATAAACTCGCAATACCGCCGTTTTGTTGCCAAACTACTACTTCATGACCGCTGTTGGATATTGGGTTGTATTCTGACTTAACATAAGGACCCAAAATGTTGTCTGCGATAGCAACACCATGCTTAATTTCGCGGCCACCAAAGTTCATTTCTTCGCCCATAGTTTCACCTTTGTAATAAAGATAAAACTTACCATTAAACGCCAATAAACATGGATCATGTACTTTGTGACTGTCAAAGCTACCTTTTGATTTAACTTCAAAACGGCTATCAACGTCTCCTAGCCACTCTCCGTCTTGCGAGGGCGATAAAATAGGTGCATCTGATTTAGTCCAAGGGCCATAAGGAGAGTCGGCATATGCCATGGCAACTTGCTCTATTTGACGGTTGGTATAAGGAAATTGTACTGACTGATAAACCAAATAAAACTTGTCTTCAAAGTGCAATACTTCTGGCGTAAACACAGCTCTATCGTCATAACGACCTTGGTTCGCCACGCGTAATAGCAACAGACTGCTCATGCCATTCAATTGTGTCAGTTGATGTTGCATGCCAAACTTCAGTTAAATCCCATGGGAACACTTTATCGTCTGGGTTGTCACTACCAAAACCGACAGTTTCACCGGTGCCTTTGGTATACCAGCAATGGTATTCATCACCCACTTTTATTACCGACGTTGGGTCACGACGAATAACGCCTTCTTCAAATGCAAAGTCACCTTTTAGCGGCTCAACATCAAATTCAGTCATCCAATCTGACGGCTTTTGGTCATAACCACGTTCTATTGCTCGTTTGCTTGCCAAGCTGAGTTTTTTAGCTTTGTCTGTCATAATTTTTCCAGTCTTAATTTATCGGACTAATTTACTGATGCAATCTTTCAAAAGTGCCGCAGATAGTATGGCCCCTTTGTGCTGCACAACAATTTTCGCCACATCAGCGGCGTTATGAATCGCGTCTTTAACATTTACTCCAGAGAGTCTAGAGGCCAAATAAACGCCCGCAAATGAGTCTCCGGCTGCTGTTGTATCAATTTGCTTTGGTGCAGGGGAAAATGGCACACATACCTCTTCACCTTCATAATAACCGTAGGTGCCCAACTTACCTGCTTTGACAATTACTTCATTGACTCCATTTGCAAAGCAAAAGTTGACGACCTCTTCTTTATTCCTATGTCGGAATAAAAGTTCATGTTCATCTAACCTAAGCAAGGCAATAGTGGCGACCTGATAGGCTTTGGTAAACCACTTAACCGCATCATCAACATGTTTAAACATGCTAGGGCGATAGTTGGGATCAAATGCGATCACTTTGCCTTCAGATTTCAATTTAGATAGCAGTGACAATAACTTAGCTTTATCAATTTCGTTCAAAATACCCAAACTGATACCGCTAAAAAGATCAAATCGGCGTCTTTGCATAGTTCATAAAGTGCTGTCTCTGAGCGTAATCGCATCATCTTTGTTGCGGCTGAATCTTTTCGCCAATAACTAAAACTGCGCTCGCCTTCAGCATCTACAGCAATCGAATAAATACCGATGGTATGGTCTGCACTGCGTTGCACCGTTTCAATATTAATGCCTTCGTTAACCCATCGACTTACCATAGCCGAACTGACATTGTCTTGACCGACCGCGGAAAAAATTGAGCATCATGCTCGGGAAAACTGCGCTTGGCATAAACTAAGGCGTTATAAGTATCGCCAGCATAGGACCTTTGAAGCAAATCATCACTTTGCTCAACTAACTCCATCATGCATTCGCCGATGGCCATTAATGTACGGCTCATAATATATTTCTCATTTTCACCACAAGGGTTTATCTAAATTTCATTTCAGAAGTTATCACCCAAACTAAACCGTTACTTCTAGCGAGCTTCCAGTTAATCGTCTGCATTCGCGGATAATCCTATTTGCAAACACGTAGAGATCAGGCAAAGATGTTCACCCCATTAAATAGACCTAAATAGTCGTAACCGGAACAAAGGCTTAAGCCCACTTCAGGCCTCAGTTTTACACTTATTATCTGCAATACTGTTTCACACAATAATTTGATAGTAACGTAATAACACACTTTTGTTAACAATTAAATATACACAAAGTGGTGTTTGGGTAATATGCCCAGAGGTTAAACGTATTCATTTTTGATTAGAATAGTTGACTTTTGTTACTGTAAGCGATTACATGACTGCCGTATTTTGGTAAAACAGACTGTTTTATACGTACAGTTACATAAGATTACGTTTTAAACGTTGAACTTATGATTTAATACATAGTCTGTAAAACAATAAAATTACATTCATTTTGAATCGCTTCAAAAAGTCGCGCATTAAAATTGAAAAATTTTCCTTTGAATTAGTTGAGAACCCGTCATGTTTAACCTACGCAGTACCCTTCTACTTTGTATGTCGTTATCTTTATTTGCCTGTTCGTCAGATGACGATGACAATTCAGAACCAGATATTCTTTCGACCACCGATACCTCAGCCACACTCGATTTGTCTCGTGGCGGTTATGCTTGTTATGACGTAACGACGACTAAAGGTGATTTTACCGTAGCTTTGGATGAAACATATGCCCCATTGCACGCCGCAAATTTTAAACAATATGTAGACAGTCAGTTTTATAATGGCGTGATCTTCCATAATGTTTTGTCCAACTCATTGGTCCAAACCGGCATCATGGGTGAAGATTTAGTCGCAAAAACGACGTTAGATCCAGTTGTGTCTGAAGCAAGAAATGGTTTATTAAATTACCGCGGTCGTTTAGTGGCAACGCGTGGTTTTGACCAACCTGATTCAGCAACCTCCAGTTTTTTAATTAACATTTACAACAATCCTTCATTTGGCTATGGCCAAACCTCGGATGGTCATGGACTAACCGTATTCGGTGGCGTCGTCGCTGGAATGGACGTTGTTGATGCCATTTCAGATGTGCCTGTTACCGCAACAGACGATGTTGGATATAAACCTGATGAAAATGTTTTGATAAGTAATGTTGTAGCGACAGCCTGCCCTGCGGTTTCAGAACCAATTGAACCTAAAGTTATTATCTTACCTTACCCTGTTAATGACAGTGACGATACTGCTGCCATTGACTTAACTCGCGGCGATTATTCTTGTTTTAACATGGTAACAAGCCAAGGTAATATTGAATTGGCTATTGATACGTTATATGCACCGGCAACAAGTGAAAACTTTACTCAGTATGTAACAGACGGTTTTTATGATGGTCTAATTTTCCACCGGGTAATTCCTAACTTTATGATACAAGGTGGTGGATTAACACCAGAACTTGAAACCAAAACGACCCGAGCAGCTATTGCAACTGAATCAATGAACGGACTTAAAAACTATCGAGGCCGAATTGCTATGGCTCGTACTTCAGCGCCAAATTCAGCAACCAGTCAGTTTTTCATTAACGTGGTTGATAATGATTCGTTAAACCAAGAGTCTGCAAGCGATGGCGTTGGTTATACTGTATTCGGTGGTGTCATTGGTGGTATGGATGTTGTTGATACTATCGTTAATGTTGATACCTCAACTCAAAGCGGTCGTGCCGACGTGCCTGACGTTGCAATTACTATCGACTCAGTAACAGCAATGGACTGTCCTTTGCCTTAATCAAGCATAACTAATAACTAATACACTAAAAGCCAACAAATCTGTTGGCTTTTTTTATGTTATTTTTTCACAAACACACCTTATAAATAGTAAAAAATACTTACTAAAACGTCTCAAAAAACAATATTGGATGTGACGTCAACTATCTAAAGCCTATCTATAACGCCGAGTAATTTACAACAACCCTGTTATTTATTAGCAAGTTAAGGGAATTAAATTAGACACACGCTATAATGGACACAGAGCTGACTAAAAATAATTCAAAAAACATTTTGTTAACAATTTTCAATCTACATTTTATCCTATATACTCATCCTAGCTCCAACATAACCATCAGGGGAACAAAATGAGAATAATAACACTGGCAGCCCTATCAACAGTGATGCTGCTCAGCGGATGCAGCAATAAACAAAACCAATCAACAAATACCGACTCGTCGTATTTAACCCAGCTTGTCGATATTCAGTCAGACAAGACACTTCCAAAAGAAGTGAAGCTCAATGCCGCTGATGCTTATGTATCAGATGACGGCGCAATCGTTGTTAACTTTCATTCTGGTAAGCATAGCTATTCATCAATTGTATTTGAATCTGAGCAGGGTTGGGACTGGAGCGATTTTAAAGACTTTAATCTTGCATTCGACATTGCCAATAGCGGTCAGCATTCAACCCAAATATATTTAGACATTACCGATGGCAACGGAGATAACTACACTCGAAGTGTCAGCATTCCTATTGGCCCTACAAAAACCTATTATGCCAAAATGGCTGGTCATGACCTTAGCAACGCCAGATGGTGATGAAAAAGTAGAACTTAACTTTACCTCTGGTCTACGTTCTAACCCTGATACTTGGGCTTCAAATGAAACTCAATTCATTTCACTTTGGGGTAAAAAGAACTTAGATACATCGAAAATCAAACGAATTAGCCTAAGCGTACAAAGTGCCCTTTTTGATAAGACGATCACCATCAGTAATATCGGCCTAAGAACAAACCCTAAATTTGATGAGCAGTTCTTGACGGGTATAGTCGATCAATTTGGCCAAAACGCTAAAGTTGAATTTGCTGGAAAAATCCATGATATCGACGAATTAAAAGCCGCTCGTGATCAGGAAATGAGTGAATTAAGAAATAATTATGACCCAGCCACACGATCGAAATTTGGAGGCTGGAAAAACGGCCCTCGTCAAGCTGCCACAGGTTATTTTAGAACCCAAAAAATTGGCGACAAATGGTCTCTAGTTGACCCAGAAGGTTACCCATACTTTGCTACAGGTTTAGACATTATTCGCCTTTCCAATACGTCGACAATGACAGGATATGACTTCGACCCATCTAAAATCGTCCAAAGAAAAGCAGGTGATCTCACCCCTGAAGACTCACAAAAGTTAAACCGCGTTGGTGCTGAAGCTATTCCAACACGCAAAGTCGCGTCAGACGTACGTAAACAAATGTTTAATTGGTTACCAAGTTACGACGAACCTCTCGGCAAACATTACGGCTACCGCCGTTCAGCACACTCAGGACCCCTTAAACATGGTGAAACTTTCAGTTTCTATTCGGCCAACTTAGAGCGGAAATATTCAGATATAAACCCTGACTTCATGCAAGTTTGGCAGGATGTGACTATTCGAAGAATGCAAACTTGGGGCTTTACGTCATTCGGCAACTGGACTGATCCAATGTTTTATCAGAACAATCGTGTTCCTTATTTTGCGAACGGTTGGATCATAGGTAACTACAAAACCGTATCTAGCGGCAACGACTTTTGGGCGCCACTGCCGGATGTATTCGATCCGTTGTTTGAAGAACGCGCCAATATCACCCTAGCAAAAGTGGCGGAAGAAGTACGCAACAACCCTTGGTGTGTTGGTGTGTTTATCGATAACGAAATGAGCTTAGGCCGTCCTGATAGTCTTGCATCACAGTATGGTATTGCTTTACATACGTTACAGCGCGACGGCAATGACGTGCCAACCAAAGCAGAATTCACTCGTTTAATGAAGCAAAAATACGGAACGATTGAAAAACTAAATACCAGCTGGGGAACAGACGTCGCAAGCTGGAAAAGCTTTAACAAAGGGATTAAAGGCGATATTACAAAACCGAATCAAGTCGCTGACTTTTCAATTATGCTTCATGCATATGCAAATCAGTATTTCTCTGTTGTGAGTAAAGCCAAAGACAAACATATGCCAAATCACCTATATATGGGTGCTCGCTTCCCTGATTGGGGTATGCCAAAAGAAGCTGTCATGGCGTCTGCAAAACATGTCGATGTTATAAGCTTTAACGTTTACAAAGAAGGTCTTACTAAGAGTAAATGGAAGTTCTTAGAAAAACTTGATATGCCTGCGATTGTTGGAGAGTGGCACAATGGCGCATCTGACTCGGGCTTGTTCCATCCCGGCCTCATTCACGCATCAAGTCAAGAAGACCGCGGCGTAATGTATAAAGACTATATGCACTCAGTTATCGACCATCCAAACTTTATTGGTGCTCACTGGTTCCAATATATGGACTCACCAATTACAGGTCGTGCTTATGATGGTGAAAACTACAATGTTGGTTTTATCAATGTTGCAGATACACCTTACAAACCGATTGTAAAAGCGGCGACAGAAATTAACGAAATAATGTACGAAAGGCGCTTCAACCAGTAATTATTGTTAACAATAACGTCCTAAATATCAGAAATGGCATTAATTATATAAAAAATACTTAATCTAATTATAATTAATGCCTTAATATAAGGCGATAAAAGTTAATATACGTCATTATTTTGTAAACAATAAAATAGCGACAATTGTTATTTGTGGATGAAAACTCTACAATGTCGGAACTATTTGAATTAAGGGGTTAATATGGCTGGAGTAAGAGCGCCAAAAATTTTATCTGTGAAAGATCAGATTGCTGAACAAATTCGTTCAGACATCATCGCAGGTGATTTGGCTCCCAATACTAAATTGAACGAAAAAGAATTGGCCGAACGTTTTGGATTATCGCGCGGACCCATTCGTGACGTGATATTGCAGCTTACAAAAGAAGGCTTGCTCATATCTAAAAATAACTGCGGCGCTTCGGTCAATAGCATACTTGATCCAAAACTACAGAAGCTAATGATTAAATTGCGTCGAGAAATCGAAGTTTTTGCCATTGAGCAACTGAAAGATAAGTTAACTGCAAATGACGTTGCTGATCTAGAATCCATATTAGATGAATTACAAGAAGCCTTTGAGCGCAGTGATTACACTGAAGTCACAAAAATTGATATTTCATTCCACAACTACTTAATACATAAAGCCGGTGGCGACGAACTCGTTAACATCTGGTATCCATACGTAATGCGTATGCGCCTAAACTACAAACGTATTACCACCGGTGAAGAGTGCGTAAATGAGCACCGCGTTATCTTGGATGCGTTGAAAGACGGTGATATAAGCGCGGCAACAAAAGCGATTAAAGCTAATATAAAATAATTTTTAGCTAAAAAACCTTATCTCATTAAGGTTTTTTTATACACGGTTGCATTTTGTAAACAATCAACATTATACAAGTTGTTAAGTCTGCAAATTAGATCTTAGAGAAGTATAAATAAGGCAGTAAAATGAATAATTTAAATAAAAAAATATGGCATTGTCTTTTGCCATTAATCTTTACTTGCTCGATATTATCAGGTTGCGGTTCGAGTTCGGAGTCGACACCAGACCCTGACCCGATAGCGCAAGTTGACACAACACCTGATGCATTTGTATTCCCAGCGGTTGTTGCCGCAGAACCGGCAACAACCGTATCAAGTAGTGTAGTAACGGTCACCGGATTAACAGCGTCGGCGGCTATTTCTATAACAGGCGGTGAATATGCTATCAGTGGTGGGGCATTAACTTCCACCGCGGGTGAAATTTCTAATGGTCAAACCGTCAACATTCAATTAACAAGCTCAGAGTTATTTGCAACAACGTCAAGCGCAACATTAACAATTGGCGGTGTCTCTGCAACCTTCCAAGTTACTACAAAAGCCGCACCAGCCAGTAATGTGCAAGTCGACATTAACTTTGATACAAAGCATGTTGTAGGTGGCATTGACACATTTGATCGTAAAAAATTCATTACTATTCATGCTGACGTTACTGAAAATGACTGGAATGGCGGCGATGTTCATAGCCGCAATGCACCGAACGCTGATGCTGATGTAATGACAAACTTTTTGGAAGGATATGACGTTTATTTAGGTCGTAATACCGGCGCGATTGGGTGGCAATTAAGCCGCCTAAAAGAAGATGCATCCCGTCCGGGTTTAGTTGACGAAGCGCAGGCAACCACATTTGGTAACGATACAAAATGGAGTTATTCAAACTCATCAACACAAAAGTCCAAAAACATACGAGCTCATGAACACCGTGCAACAGATATGATAATTGGTGCGCAACAACATCCATACTGGCCAGAAGGAACATTGACTGGACAAGGTTGGGCATTTTCACAAACTGACTCTGCGGACGAACCCCTCGGCACGGCAACAGGTCATTATATGGGGCAGTTTCTAGCTAAGTATTTTGATCAAAATCCTAACGATGCGCGTTTCGGCCAAATTAAACCCAAATTTGTCGAGGTTATGAACGAACCTTTATATGACCTTACCACAGTGCGTTCAGGCTCAGATCTAGTACCACCAGCCGACATTTTTAAATTTCATAATACGGTTGCCAATGAAATTAGAAAAACCAACAGTGATGTTCTTATCGGTGGCTACACCGTCGCGTTCCCTGATTTTGATAAAGACAATTTTTCGCGCTGGGAACAAAGAGACAAGCAGTTTATCGATATTGCAGGCGACAATATGGATTTTTATTCCATCCATTTATATGACTTCCCAGCCCATCAAAATCGTGAAAAATATCGCAAAGGCAGCAACTTAGAAGCGACATTCGATTTGATGGAACAATATACTCAAATGACACTAGGCGAAGTAAAGCCATTTATCGTTTCAGAATATGGTGCGGCTATTCACAGCATGTTTAACCAAGGTTGGAGTCCTCACCGTAATACCTTGCAATTACGCGCTATCAATTCCATGTTAATGGCATTTTTGGAACGTCCAAACCTCATCCTTAAAACCATCCCATTTAATGTGGTAAAAGCGGAATGGGGACGAACAACAGTTCCATACGGTCCGCGATTAATGGTTCAAAAGTTTGAACGTGAAGGCGCAGGGGCCGGTGACGAATGGGTATATTCCGATCTTGTTATGTTTTATCAACTTTGGTCAGATGTTAAAGGGACTCGGATAGACACTCACTCAAGCGACCCAGACGTTCTAGTCGATAGTTATGTTGATGACAATACCAGTTATGTGATCTTAAATAGTCTTGAGTTTGACGATGTTGAAATTGATCTAAACACATTTGGTTTAGCGTCAAACAATGTTACAGCTGTTGAAATTAAACATTTAAAAACAACCGATGCTGCCGATGTAGCCTCTGTTTTAGAAACCACTACATTAAATGAACTTCCGCAAAGTGTGGTTCTTGGCAGCGAAGCGACCATGATAATAAAGACAACATGGTCAGACGTTATCGCTCAAACAGAATGTAATAATGAAGCCAAATATTACGGTGATAAGGTCACCGTTGAAATCGAGAAAAATACGTCTATCACGTCAAACATTAACGATGTCGTTTTAGGTGAACAAGGCGAAGCGATATTACGAATTGGGCTTGCTCGAGATCACGGCAAGTCGTTATCACCTGTGGTAACCATTAATGGCACTACTGTTACGGTACCAAACGACTTTAGAGGATACGACCAAAAAATGGGCGTAACCTAAGTGGTCGAGATAACTTTTACGGTGTAATTGAAATACCCGTACCATATAGTTTACTCTCAGAAAACAATGAGATAAGTGTCAATTTTACCGATGATGGTGGCAGAATGGCTTCCACAACGTTGATGGTATTTACGACCACTAAGGCACTGCCACGCAGTAATTAACTTTTTAATACAAACAAAACTCGTTCACTACCTCGCAGTGTGGACGAGCCCTTGTCTTCTAAGCCACCTGACGAACCCTCTCCCACCATTTCTAAAATAAAGCACCAACATATTAAATAATCTTACGGAGCCGGTAAGAGGTGTTACACTTCGCTTAATAGCCCAACTTCATGGCCTACTATGAAAGATTGTAACCAGTGTGGTAAATGTTGTATCAAATACGGTGATGGTGCGTTATCGGCCACTCAGGACGAAATCGATTTGTGGGAGATATTTAATCCCGAAATTTTTGAATTTGTGAAAAACGACGATATTTGGTTCGATCCCATTTCAGGCCAAAAACTCACCCGATGCCCATTCCTTGAAGTCGAAAGTAATGCCGACTTAAAAGCGCAACCGCCAACTCAAACAAAGTATACCTGCAGTATTTATCAGAATAGACCGGAAGATTGTCGCCATTATCCTAGTCTAATTGCTGAAATGATCAGAGATGAATGCGAGATGATTGAAATAACAGACTTGGACAAACCTATACAGGCCCAACAAAAACTCGATATTTTAATGCAAGATAGTCGTCCTCCCTCTGGGACACAACGCTAGCCTAAAATTAACGCCCATCTAAAAATATACAGCCCGTAGGTAAAGATACCCCTGCGTGTTTTAGACATATGAATACGGAATTAAATTAAAGACACCATCTTTTGAATGTCGTGTGAAGTTCGTTTGATCCTTTGTTTGAACTAAAGGTCAGTATAACAAAATTAATGTACGCTGATTAAAAAGTGCCTATCTGAATTGTTTGTTTTGAAAACTGCAGTTTTTAAAATAACAATTTAAGACAATAAAAAAGGAGGCTATTAGGCCTCCTTATATTCATTGCGTCATCATTATTTTATATTTGACGCCTATGCTCTGCTTATGTACTACGACTAAAGAGGAACAACTTTATTAGCACAAGGGCCTTTTTGACCTTGGCCAACTTCAAATTCAACCGCTTGTCCGTCATTTAGTGTTGCGTAACCGCCACCACTTTGGATTTCTGAATGATGAACAAAAAGATCTTTACTACCGTCTTCTGGTGTAATAAATCCGAAACCTTTATCTGCATTGAACCACTTAACTGTACCTTTACTCATATTCTTCTCTTTAGTTTGATTGTCTTAATTTTCGCAATGTTTTGCGATTACATTATAACTGCCAAACGCCAAAGACACGAATAATAAAACCTATGTATTTAACGTCTGGTTGTTGAACGACTGATTTTTTGTCATAATTTTCATAAGTCACTGAAAAATATAAATAAAAAATAAACCGGAATTAAAATAAAATATAGCAACATTAGAGCTCTTTATCAACAACTTTGCACTAATTGTTCAAATTATAAACAATCGTGGCAATTTATCTTCGACTTATTTTTCGCATCCAAGGCTGTTTACACCATTAATTTGGGTAACCCAAGTAAATGCGTTGTCTAATAGTTGGCTGTAAATCTTGTCATCATAGACTCGATCGTGATGGCCAAGTGCCGAATAAACCGCCCTGCCCTTACCTATACACTTGCTCCAAATAATAGGATGCTGTTCTGGTTTACTCCCCATCCGCAGGTCACCTTTGGCTGGAAATTCATCAATATTGAGAACCGCAACATACGTAGACTCATCTACGCCCGCAAGTGGCGTCAAACCATAACTTTGTGGAACACCGTCGAATGAATACCATTCATCAAAAGCCATCCATGAGGCCGGAATACCTTTCATTACTGGGTGTTCGGCTGCCAAATTAACGACTTTAGCTTCCTGTAAATGAGGGTTGTTTGGGTGACCAATAAATTTAGGGCCAATTAACGTCGATTGATACCACTGCCAATCTTTCTGGGAGTGGTCACCCGAACCATGCAAACCAATCCATGCGCCCCCATTAGTTAACCAACGTTCAAATGATTGCTCTTGTTCTTTTGACAAAACATCGCCTGTCGCATTGTTAAAAACAACAACGTCGAACTTTTTAAGTCTAGGTCGTTAAATATAGCGCCATTTGTCGTTGTGAAAATACCGTAGTTAAACTTTTGAGCAAGCCTGACAAAATGCAGATCCGCAGCAGCGATACCCTCGTTATGACGCCACTCGTTGGTTTTAGAAAAAACCAAAACAGTAGGACTTTTGGTCCATTTACTTACTTTAGGTGGCGTATTGTCGTGAAGATGGTTTTTAACCACTTTAGTCTTCGTTGTCTCTAATTGAGTCGTTTTTTCTGAGCAGGCAACTACGCCAAAAACAACCGTAACTAAGGCGAGTAAACTTAATAAATTACCCTTTAATAAACGAGTTACTAACGGCTTAACCAATAAACGCATATTTTTCATTATCTACCCTGTCAAAATCTGTGTTGCTTTAATAATAAAGACAGTCAACGCGCAAACAATAAACATTTCAATAGGCAGGTCTAAAAACAACATAGAGATAATAAAATTCGCAATTAAAATAAACGCACAGAGCGTTTGTGGTTAAATTTCGTTGGCATCTCTATGCTTACGAGTTACCGACGGTAGTTCATCGAAGAGCAATTTATATTGTTTACTGAAATAGCTATGATCGCTAAAGCCTGAATTAAACCCAACGTCGGCGATAGGCGTTACAGTTTCTATTAACTGTTTGCGGGCATATTCGAGTCGGATCTGGGTGATAAATTGTTTTGGGGTTTTCTGTAAAAACTTTTTAAAACGACGTTCCAACGCACTAATAGATATATGGGCAGTATCTGCTAACTCTTGTATACAAATGTCCCGCGCGAAATTTTCTTTAATAAATTCTAAAGGCTTACGTATTGAGTGTAACTCAGGATAGGGCTCAACCTTATCGTGCAATATTCGAGTAATACCATATGAACCAATGATAACGTGTTGCTTATTATACAAAGGACGCTTGGAGGTGGAATACCAAGCAATATTGCCTCTTACATCCATATTCAGTTCTAATCTATTTGTCACCACGTCACCAAGAACAATTTTTTTATCATCAGTGACAAATTGTTTCGCCAGATGCCTAGGCGCAAAATCATAGTCAGTCTTATCTATTATTTGAGCGAGTGACTTTGCTCCCACATGTTCGATAAAACGCAAATTACCGTATTTAACTTGGCCTTCAAAATTCTTTACCCAAAACAAGGTATTTGGCAATAAGTCAAACATCTCAAGCAACTGGGTTATATTTGCTTCCTGTAGAAATGGGTCATTATTAAGTCGTTCAATCGTTGACATAATTTAAAGTTCTTTTTTATTATTTTAGTTTATGCGCACTTATGCTGGCTACCTTAGAGCAGTCTTCAGCAAATTGCCATTAACCCATTAGTTGTTTTGTGATTGCTGCGGCTGTCGCCATTAGTTTTGCTTTTAAACTTTGAAAATCCGCAGCATGACAATCTAAAGGCTCAAGTGAAGAAACCGCTAACGACGCAATTATTTTCCCTTCAGCTTCGCCGATTAGAGTGGCCAATTCAAATACTCCCGGAGTAATCGTACTATTACCAACAAAATGCTTTTGCTTGCTGAAAGTCGCTAATTTAGTTTCAAATTCTGCCTTTTCATTAGACGAAGAATTAACAAAGTCATTGTCTCTTTGTAAAATCATGGCCTTCACTTGTTCATTGCTATTCGCCAATAATACCTGTCCTGAAATGCTTTTAACCGGATGAAACAAAGCACCCTCGCTAATATTCAACGAGACGGGCGAATGACTCCGAGCATGGACGAGAACCATAACCTGACTTTGATATAGGACACTTAAATGGCAGGACATTCCAATATCAACGGCTAGGTCTTCCATATGAGGCAGAGCAACCTGGCGTATTTCGTCTATTGGTGAAATGGATCGCGACAAATTGTAAAGTTTTAGCGACACGGAATACTTACCAGATGACTCATCACGCGTTAAATATCCTCGATGTTCTAAGCCAATTAAAACTCGATAGATTTCGTTGGCACTTCGCCCCAGCTGATGGGCAATCTCAGTTTGTGACTTGGGCGTAATTTGCGAGGCCAAAAATTCAAGCACATCAAGCGCCTTATCTAATGCAGGCACTGCATATTTGTTTTCATTTTTTCTATCACGGAATTACCTTGTCTACTCTTCAATGCATAAACTTAAGCTGATGAAATTTATATTAAAAGCCAATATAAAATTTAACCCTTTAATTTGATGCCCAGTATTTTCTCACAACATAAAGTCGCACCATACCATTAAATCCTAATGCCCAACATAGATATTCATATAAAAATAACAACTTTGTATATAAATAACACTTGCACTTATCGAAAACCCAAGGCAGTATTGTTAACAATTAAACTTTACTAGGATCATATTATGTCATTAACATCTGCACAGTTGATTTTAACCGACCAACAAGTCACCGATTTTCACCGTGATGGCTATGTCATCGCTCGTGGTTTTTACAATAAAGAAGAAATTGCCCGTTTGCAGGACACCGCATTTAATGACAAAAATTTATATGCCAACGCCTGGGACAAAAAAGACGCCTCGGGCACAGTAAGTAAAGTGAGTTTATGGCAAGAACTTGGCGATGATTTTTACAGCATGTTTTCAAGAGGCCGCCGCTTGGTCGACTCTGTGGAGAAAATATTAGGCGAACCAGTATTTCACACTACTTCAAAAATCATGATGAAAGAACCCTATGTCGGAGGCGCGTGGGAGTGGCACCAAGACTATGGTTACTGGGCTAATGACAATTATCATTTATACCCGCGCCTTGTCAGTTGCATGATTGCAATAAACAAAGCGACAGTGGAAAACGGCTGTTTAGAAGTACTTAAAGGCTCGCATCATATTGGCCGAATCAATCATCTAAAAACAGGTGACCAAAAAGGCGCTGATATGGTATTTGTTGATGAAGCATTAAAACATCACGAGCTAATTAAAGTGGAGCTAGAGCCTGGAGACACGCTGTTTTTTCACTGCAATTTATTGCATAAGTCTAATCAAAATCGCTCGGCCGATCCGCGCTGGACACTGATACCTGCGTATTGTGCAAATAGTGCAAAACCGTTTAAAGAGAATTCTTTGGTTTATCGTCCACTAGAAAAAGTCGAAGACGACGCTATTTTAAACTGGCAACCATAGAGCCTAAATCATAAGTCATTAATCAGTGATAAACAGATACCTATTGATCTATCTTTAACATTAAGGAAAACATTGTAGGTCTGTATTCAACATTGGCGTTGTTGAGCTGTTACCCCAGCAACGCCATTTCAAACTAAATTCCAAAATCATTAATTCCAAAGTTTTCGTTGCTAATTACAGGCCATATTCAGCTGTGATCTGATCGTAAATTTTAAATCGTTCGGGTTTGGCCGTGTACACATTGCCGTTAATTGTAAACATCGACTCGCCCCATTCCCCCGACAAAGCTGGTTCCCAAAAAACGTCCCCGCCCCCTTTGAGTTTGGCAGTTGGTACATAATGTCGTTTAACAATTTTATCTCAGGGTTGTATTCAACAATTGAAAATTGCAGATCAGGCAATGCTGTTGCAAACTTATCAAATGTCGACTTCCATTTAACCGAAGGTCCTTGCCATTTTTCATAAGCGGATAGACCAAGCACATCAAATCGTACATCGCGAGATGTGGCGTTTTGTACCCAACTCAACACCCCTTCAGGGTCACCGGTGTTTTCTACATGCAACATAACCTCAATGTTAGGGTCAACATCGTCAACGGCCTTAATCCCTGCTTTTAACAAGCTAGCTAAATTATCCCAATTCGCTGTGCTGCCATTTACATTTGGACTAATAATTGAGTTGTTGCCATAACAGTCGGTCTTCTCTGTCGGAATATGGACCATCATTCCGTGGGTAATTTCGTTGCCAACCTGAACCATATCTGGTGTAGCGCCAAGTTGTTTTAAGGCGTTTAAAACATCAAAAGTGTACTCTTCAACAACCGCAGACAGCTCGTTTATAGTCGTTAGATGTCGCCACTCCTGCGGAATAACTTGTTTGTTGGGATCTGCCCAAGTATCGCTGTAATGGAAATCGAGAAGTAATTTCATCCCTGATGTTTTTACGCGTTGTGCTAACGCGACAATATGGTTTTTATCGTTGTATGCTTTTGATTTTCCACTGCACCACTGTCCATCGTCTGACGCATACCCGTAATCTGTTGTTGGGTTAACAAAGGTGCGCAAGCGGATATAATTAAAGCCATGTGACTTCAGTAAATCCAACAAGCTTTTTCGATGCCGTCAGTGTCGATAAAAGTAACTCCGTTGTCCTCAAGTTCCTTTAAACTTGAAATATCGGCCCCGAGTATATAGTTGTCCGTCGTTCGTGGCGCAACCGCCGAATCTTTATTTCCAGTAGGGGATGGCTCTAACGTCTGATGGTTTTGAGAATTTTCACACCCAAAACTCAACGCCATTATAAAAAACATAAGGCTGCCCTTAAGCAACCGTAATTGAAATCGTTCACGTGTGTTAATCACAATATTCACCTAATTTAACTGAATTCCAACATCGGGATAACTCAGTTCTGCTGTCTGATTTGTCGCTCTACTAATCTGTGGGCGACAAAGGGTCGGTTATTTATTCAGGAGTTTGTTCTGACACTGCCGCGACTGAATCTCGCTCTACAATGTTGGCAACAAACAAATGGGTTTGATTTGTCGCTTTGTGTTTTGGATCGCTCAGTTTTAACGCCAAATTTGCCGCGTAGTCGGCCATTTCTTCAATTGGGTAGTGCATTGTCGTTAGTTTGGGACGACAAGAACGTGCCACAATTAAATCATCAAAACCGATAACTGAAACATCTTCAGGCACCCGCAATCCAGCATCGAATAATGCGTGAATTGCCCCAATCGCCATTAGGTCGTTGTACGCCAGCAGTGCGGTAAACTTTCGGCCATTTTGTAATAACGTTTTGACGGCTTGTTCGCCGCCTTCAATGTTTGCTGTGGACTCTTCAATATTGTCCTAGGATAACATCAAATCATGTTCTTTAAGAGTACGTGTGATTCCTTCAATTCGACTGCCGGGATCGCGATTTTGGTAAATACTGGTCACCACAGCAAACTCTTGATGCCCTTTCCCACCAAATATTCTGGTGGCTTCCTGAGCCCCTGATACGTTATCTAACCAAACGCAACGATTAGCAATTTGTGGAATATAGCGATTTAGAATCACCAATCCAGGGATTTGTTTAGCCAGCTTAATTAAGGTTTTTTCATCAGAGTATTCGGAGTGTAAAATTATGGCATCACAGTTGTGCTCTCTAAGAGACTCAATGGCATCTAACTCAGACTGTGTTTCATAAAGGGAATTACTCATTAATAATTTACAATTATTTTCGCGTGCAGCTTTTTCGACGCCACTGGCCAAGGTGCCAAAAAGGTCATCGATAACTTAGGCGTTACCACACCTATGGTATTTGTGGTTTTACCCGCCAATGCACTGGCATTAACGTTTGGTCGATAATTAAGTTCTTTTATTACTTTTTTAACTCGCGCACGACACGCATCCCCAACCTGCCCACCGTCGTGGATAACTCTAGAAACGGTTGCTGTTGAAACGCCCGCAATTTTAGCAACGTCTTTTATTGTAGCCATATCCTGTGCTCTACCTTGTATTCTAACTTTGCATCAATTCCAGAGGATCAAACTGGTCAATTGATTGGTCAGTTGATTAATCATAAATCGACTAATCATTTGATAAATTTAAATAGACCCATAATAGAATAATCTGCTGTTTATTCCTATTTTCAGTCTCAATGAAAAACCGTTTAAGTACTTATACTTAACTACTAACACGGCCTATTTTAATGCCTAGTAATGCGAATCGTTTCAACATCGAAGCCATGCCATTTATTCAGCTCTTTATTTGAATACTTTGCTGCATCGTGTTGTCTTACTCACCGCTTAATCCCCGCGAACGACAATTAGTTTGACGGCTCTTGTTACCACCATGTCGTATAAAGAGCGATTAAAATGAGCGTGACTAAAAGCGCCGAAATATTGAAATTTGATTGTGTTTTAAAGTCGACATCATTTAGATCAACTGCATTTTTGTGTTCTTCTGGTTTTTCCACCAAAGTCACTAAAATAGCTAACGCCATACAACTAATAAACACTAAGCCAACTCGGTCCATAAACGGCACCTCCGGCATTATCATTTTAAATGCCAATGAAATAGCGGCGGAACCTATCGTTGCGGCAAGCGCAGCATTAGCCGTCGTTTTTTTCCAAAACATACCGAGTAAAAACAGCACAACAATTCCTAGGGTAAAGAAGCCGGTAAATTCTTGAATATATTGGAATGCTTGGTCAAATTTACCGAGTAAAGGTTGCGCAGTGACTAACGCAACAATAAGCGCGACTAAGCTAACAATTCTGCCGACTTTAACGTAATGACCTTGAGTGCAGTCAGGACGACGTGGCTTATATAAGTCCATGGTAAAAATAGTTGCAACACTGTTGGTCATCGACGCTAAACTCGACAATATAGCCGCAACAAGTGCAGCAAATATAAGTCCTTTTAAACCGACTGGCATCAAGTTCATCAACTCTGGATAAGCTTGGTCGGGTTTTGCTAAGTCAGGTAAAATTAGTACGGCGGCGATGCCTTGGTAAAACCACGATTACCGGCATTAACAACTTTAAAAATGCGGCAAAAGCAATTCCCTTTTGTGCCTCGGCTAAGTCTTTCGCCGCTAATGTTCGTTGGATAATATATTGATTAAATCCCCAATAAGATAAGTTCATGATCCACATTCCACCAACCAACACACTCAATCCAAGGTAGGTTGACGTAATGAGGGCTATCCGGCGTTAATATCATGTCGAATTTTTCTGGCAATTCGCTCGATAAACGGTCAAATCCTGCAATAATCCCCTGTCCGTCGCCAATTAAATTCAACGACATATACGACAAAAACAACCCACCAGCGATGAGCAGAACAACTTGAATGATGTCCGTAAAGGCAACCGCTTTTAAGCCACCATATAGCGAATAAGTCAGCGAAAGTGCCGCTAACAAAATCATGCAATATGTTAAATCCAGTCCCGTTAGGGTGTTAATTGCTAGAGCACCTAACCACAGGACGGCCGTTAGATTGACAAAGACATAAACCGCTAACCAAAATATTGCCATTGTGGTTTTTACCCGACTATCAAATCGCTGTTCTAAAAACTGCGGCATCGTGTAGATTTTACGTTTCAAAAATATCGGTAAAAAGTATTTGCCAACAATGATCAAAGTGATGGCTGCCATCCATTCGTAGGATGCAATAGCTAAACCTAATACATAGCCCGAACCAGACATACCGATTATTTGTTCTGCTGATATATTGGCCGCAATGAGGGAGGCACCAATAGCCCACCAAGGTAAACTGTGGCCTGCTAAAAATAGTCATCTGTGTTTTTGTCGTGGCCCGCTTTCTCGCGGGACACGTAAAATGCAACGGCGATTAAACCGAGCACATAGACGACAAATATCGCCAAATCTATTGGGTTGAGTGTCATTTTTCCACCTAAAAATGTATATCGGTAGTCGCAAATCGCCACTACCAAAGTCAATGTGTTACTAAAATAGAATTGATTTAACTGTGTTTATTATTCTTGTTCAGCCAAATGGGCGAGACGAAATATCGCAGACTCAATACCCAGTTTGTCAGCACTTACTTCAACTGCTGCGCCTTTTAAACTATTACCTATACGTAATAAGATAGTTGCAACACCTTGTTCAGTTAACGACGTTTCTTGACCAACGATTTCAATATCACCGACAGTATTGAACGTCACTTCTTGATTGTTTAACGGTACAGGGTTACCGGAGTCATCAATTAACTGTGCGTAAACAAATACTAAATCCTGACCATTTTTAGCCATTTCCTGTCCGCTAATGTCTAACGTTAATTCGACCCCTGTCGCTTTTCCAGAGGTGCTTACGCGGTGACGTGTAACTTCCTTACCATTAATGAATCCTTTTGCGATTAACGTACCTGCTTTAAATTGATCCAAATTGAATTCAAATGGTGGATGCGGAAGATGTGTTGAATATTTATTTTTAGTCGGCTTTTTCGTCGCGAGCAATTTTCCATTTAGCCACAATTCAACTGTATCTGTATTGCTGAAAACCCGAACTTTCGGTGATGATGACTTACGCCATTCACTGGCAATAAATACCATAGGTCCCGCATCGTATTCGGCAAATCCTTGGTCTTTAACAAAATAGTCTGGGTCACGTTGACTTTGATAAAAATAGTAACTGTATTTAGGCACTCTAAAAATACTCATGATGCCCGAGGCTTCTAAGTCATCTGTGTACCCTCGGTTGTAGTCGAACATCACCCAATACCCGTCAGAGAACGCAGGGGTATTCGCTAAGTTGTCATTATGTGCTTCTTGTAGATTGCGAGCCTGTTGCAATAAACGACTTTCACCGGCACTTAATAATTGTCGTGAAGTGCGCTCTTCTTTTTCAAATTACCCCATGCATCTTGGTTTAAGCCTGCATTTTGAGCGTAGTATTCCCAATCACCATACTCCGAAACGTTGTATGGTTGAGTCGGTGTTTCATAGTGGCGTAGTCTATGTTGGCGAGCTTGAAGATATAGGTCATAACCATGTTGCCACCCAGCTGAAAAGGCACCTGGGTATTCTTGATGAACGGTGTCATGTAGGTCTTTTACAAATGACTTAGGCATAGCAGATTCGTTTAATGAACACTCCCATGCAAGTACACTGGCGTGATTTCGATCTCGTCTGATTAAGTCGGCACATGTATTGATAATTTGGGTTTTAAACTCTGGTGATTCTAAATAATATTGCCAGCCTAAAACCGCATTGACCAACACTAATCCCAGTTCATCCGCAGCATCCATGAATGCTGGTGAATGTGGATAATGAGACAAGCGAACGTAATCAAAACCGGCAGACTTAATTTTCACTGCATCGCGATAATCTGCTTGTTTCGATGTCGCGTACCCGACATATGGGTATTCTTGGTGACGGTTAACCCCTCGCAAAAATGTTTTTTCACCATTAATCAGGAGTTGGTGCTGGGCGTCAAATTCAAACTTACGGATCCCAACTCGAGTCATCTTAGATTCAATTAATCGCTCGGCGACAAACACATCAGTTTGTAGCTCATATAGATGAGGGGTCTTCGGGCTCCACAGCAGTGCAGAGGTAACGTCGAGCTGCTGTTCAATTTGACGATTTTTATTAGCCGCCAATAAAATATGTTGTTGGGTATTAGATGTAATGAGCTTGTGTTTGTAATACAAACTTTGTGTAACAGAAACGTCTTGATTTGACTCCAACCTATTTGTTAGATGGGTTTTAACAGACACAATAGAACGAGATTTAGAGACTTCAGGAAAAGTAACAAAAATACCGCCACTCGCTGGCGTGTTCGCCAAAATAGGATCGGTAATGTGGACCTTATTACGGACCAACAAGTTCACATCTCGATACAAGCCACCGTAAGTATTAAAATCTAATATTTTTAGCGGTTTAGGGCCAATTATCGGATTATCAACATTATGTAGTACCACTTTTAATGTGTTTGCCGATTGGCTATTAAGTAAATTGGTTACGTCAAAAGTAAATGGCAAATAACCACCTAGATGCTCACCTAATTTTGTTCCATTTAGCCAAACTTCTGCATGATTCATCGCCGCTTCAAAACGAATATAAAGCGCTTTGTCCTGCCATTCTGGATCAAACTGAATGACTTTAATATACTCTGACGTGCCCTGCCATTGGTCGTTTACAATCAAAGGTTCAACTTTTGGTGTATGGGGCAAATTAACTTTGATTGCCGTTTTGTCGACCTCATTGCCACTGATCCGTTTAAAACTCCACCCTTGATTTAGGCTAACGTCTTTAGCTGATGCTGCGTGGAGCTGGGCCGCAAAAAGCGACAATTGAAAAATAATTAAGAAAGTAAAAAACTTACCAATAAGTGATTTAAACACGAAATACCCCTTCAGGCTAAAATTCTGTAAATACTTGCAACTCTGCAATCAGTCTACTCGCCTATGCGTCTGTTAATAATATAAATGTTGGTTTAATTAAAGGCGCGGCATTTCCGCGCCCGTGTTATCAGCTAAAGTGTAAGTTGGAATCCAAATAGAATACGACGTCCCCACTCTACGTTATTTGCGGGTTTTGAGTAGTCGTTGTCCCAGTAGTTTTCCGACGCTTCATTTGTTAAGTTTTGAGCTTGTAATGTCAGTTTCAGATTATCTAAAACTTGATATCCAATACTTGCATCAATGGTCGTTTCAGCCGCATTTAAATTAACTTGCGATGGCAACCAACTGTTAATGCCGGTAAATTCACTTCGAAAGTTATACGACATACGTGCGTCAAAATTATCTTTTTCATACCATAACGTTACACTCGCTATGTTTTTAGACAAACCGCCTAAATTATAAGGATTATTAGTCGGTTTAAATTCCATGACTTCACTGTCTGTATATGAGTAGTTGGCGAATATACCTAAGCCGTTAAATGGTGCTGGTAACATATCAAGTTTTTGTTGATATAACACTTCGATTCCCTTGATAGTCCCTCCATCACCATTGACCGTTCCCGTATACTGGTAAGTCTCACCATCTAAATTCACAGTACCTTCTGACAAACCAATATGCGACTCTAAATCTTTTATGAAAAAGTTAATGGTTGCGGCGGAATTGTCCCCCAAAAATATTCGTAACCTAGGTCAACTTGATTTGCAATATACGGGTCTAATGTTGGATTCCCGCCATTGGCGGTAGGTGGTAATGACGTATTGTCTAAGGAAAAACCGGTTCTCATTTCTAACAATGGTGGACGCGCCATTGTGCGAGCCATACCAAAGCGAATTTGAGAATCGTCCGTTATGTTAAACAACATATTTAACGATGGTAAAAATTCAGAATAATCGTGGTCAACTGAAATCGGGTTGATGTCACCCCAGTTGGTTTGTTCATGCCCGGTAGATGTAACTTCTGTTTTGGCGTAACGTAATCCAACATTTCCTGAGAAGGGAATATCACCTAACTCGCCAGACATTGTCACCATCACATAAGCAGCCGTGTTCGTCTCATTCAATTCCTAGGAGGCCAATTGATCTTTGTTGCTTCTATCGCTAGGGTTGGTATAACCCCCAAATGCAACATTTGCAACGTTTGTCCAGTCAGCAAAGGTATAAATTGCAGGAACATTAAAACCGCCTCCAATATCATAACTTGTGCCGAAATCGGTTAGTCCATGGTCTTGTTTCGCTAGACGTTCCCAGTCATGGATTTGATCATTGATTTTTGTTCTGTCGGTGAAACGGCCTCCAAAGCTAAACGTTTCAACTATGCCCCACTCAACATCGCGCACAAAGTCTAAATTGATGTTGTGCATTTCATCGGTGAGCTCTTTGTCACCTTCGCCATTCATTGCCGCGGGGGTAAATTCTTGACTGGTAATTTCCCACACTCCTGGTGATGTTTCTGACCATACATCCGCAACCGCGCCGAGCGCATAACTGTCCGGGTTACTAATGTCTCCATTTAGCACCAATATCTCTGCGGCATTGGTATCTTCAACGTTAAATCCAAGTTCATAAGCGTCACCTACATATACAGGATCAATATCGACCCAAACTGAATTGATGCTCGCTTCAGAGTAACCAATGTCGGCTTTTATTGTCCAAATATCGCCAATATGGGTGACCTTCAAACCTGTGCTTAGCATTTCGTTTTGTTGGAACCAAGTAGGAACAGATACATCGATTCCGCCCCATTGACTTCCCGCAACTAACTGTTCTGTGCCGTCAGCATGTGGAATTATTTTATACGAACCATTGCGATATGCATCGGCGGCCCAACCTCCCTCCGGTGCAGAAGAATCCCACCAGTTGCCTAAATCACCCGGTCCCATTTGGTCATCACGCTCTTCAATATCAAATTTTGAGTAGAACATATCGCCTTTAATGGTAAGGCTGTCCGAAGGACGCCATTCTGCAATTAATAATCCACCTGTACGTTCATTACTACCGCGTTTACTCTTAGCCATTACGCCCTAGGGCGCATGTTCTGGAATACCGTTGCCATTAATGTCGCCACGGTTACCGCCATTATTGTAATTCCATGACTCTACACCGCGTTCCATCGATGGTTGATCTTGATACGTTAATCCAATTGCAACACCAAATGTTTCTGTCCATTGGTCTACATAACTGATATTCCCTTTAACCCCTGTGCCATCTTCCCTGGTAAGTCGTCACCTAGGCTGTTTTTCATTACGTTGCCGCTAATCGCAACGGTACGTTTACCTTTAGACAACGGGCTAACGAAGTTCATGTTAACTAAGCCTGAAATTCCACCTTCTGCTAGATTAGCCATTGGGCTTTTATATACTTCAACTGAATCAATTAATTCGGCAGGAAATTGCTCAAACCGTACGTCGCGACTTGGTTCAGACGACACTATTTCACGGTTATTCATCGTTGCTATGTTTAATCGTGGCCCCATTCCGCGAATGGAGATTCGACTCGCGTTTCCACGATCACGAGAGGCTGCAATGCCCGGTAATCTAACAAGAGAGTCTGTAATACTAACATCTGGCAAAACGCCTAAATCATCGGCGGAAATGATTTCGACCACGGTTTCTGAATAACGCTTTTCTCTTAACGCTTTCCCGAGTGATCCGCTAAACCCTTTAATTTCAATGACTTCTATGTCATTACCGGTTGACTCTGCTTTCTCCGCTGCAAATACTGTGTGAGCACTGATCCCTTGCGTAACAGCAAGTGCGACCAAAGTGGATTTGAACAAATTGTTCATGATATTTCCCCGTTGTTAATTCTTATTCTGATTTAATTTTTGTCTTACGCAAGTGACGCTTTTTATTTGCTCGTTTTTAAATTTTCAGGTTCAAAAAAAGCAACTTCCCATCGATGTATGGCGTATTTATAACAACCAAGGTAAACGTTTACCACTATTATTTTAAACAAAGACCAACGTAAAATTACAAACGATTGTTTTTATTGTTTATTTTCAAGGTAAGCGGTTACCTAAAATCAAATAAAAATTTACAGACAACACTAAAGTGAGGTTTTCAATCAGCAGAAGATTTGATCAAAATCAGAGTATGTCATCGACAAATATGTAAATTATTCGGTAATTTTCTGACCAAATTGTCAATATTAGGAAGATTAATCTGACATGGAATATCGGGAATGGAAGTGTTTAACGATTTGCATTCTTCAAAGTGAAGTTTTAGGCAGAAACACAAGCTCGCACCATGATTATCCCTTAAGAACACAACTAAAATCCGCTTGAGTGTAGATTAAACGGATGGCGCGAAATGCCAAATTATGTCATCAGCATTCAGTGCTGAATAAATAAACTAAATGTGAGGTACAGCCAATGCTATCAGGAAATAGACACCGACTTTGATTCTCGAAATGCAAAATACGATGGTATACAGCCAACAACAAAAGCACTTATAAAAACGATAAGGCTGGTTTGGCCAAGGTCATATAAAACGTCGGAGAACTGTAAATAAAGTCCGTATCGTTGAGCCAACCAATCGCCACTAAGACCCAAACTGACTGCAAATAACACTGTTGCAATAACCAAGGCCAAGAACGTAAGTATCATGACTTCGAGTTGTACTAACGCAAATATGTGTTTGGGGCTTGCGCCTAAGCTTCTAAAAATCGCCAACTCTTGCTTTCGTTCTTTCATCGTTGCTAGCAACATAGTGGCTAACCCAAATAGCGCAGCCAATAAAACAAGGGAAGCAATCACAGATAGTAGTGTTTCCAATTGCCCTATGAGTTGCCATAGCTCGGTTAACGCGACCCCAGGAATTATCGCCATAATAGGTTCGCCCGCATATTTATTGATCTTTTGTTGCAACATCAATGTTGCATATTTGGCTTTAACCCCGACTAAAAAAGCAGAAGATTGATAACTTGAGTGACCAATTTGATTGGCAACTTCGCCTGATCCGTTCCTGTTATTAAGATCGCCTTTTTCATTGGCATGATCGTCGTGCTGATGTTGAGTTTGTAAGTGAGATTCATGTTCTAGACTTTGACTCTTAATCGCGGATTCAGGTTTTTTGGTTGAATACCATGAGATTGTTCACCGTGAGCAAACGCCAATCCATCAAAACTGACATGTAACGTTTGGTCGATTGCCGTCCCTGTCTTAGCTAATATGCCAACAACCTTAAACGGATAACCATCGTGGTGCATAAAGCTAGTGATCCCAACACCGTGGGACAATACGATGTCATCTGCCAATGTATAACCTAGCTTTTTGGCAATGTCTGAACCAATCACAACTTCAGATGCACGTTGCCAAGATTTTCCTTTGGCAAAAGAAAGAGATTGTTTATGCCCGTATTTAAACTTAGTAAAATATTCTTCGCTCGTAGCAATAACTCGAAATCCTCGATGGGAATCGCCCATCGCTATTGGTAATACCCAGTCCACTTGACTTTGACGCTCTAACCACTCTTGAGTGTTATAATTCATGCTCGAATTAACATTGCCAATTCGGTAAATGCTTGCCAGTAATAAGTTTAACGACCCGGTTTTAGGGCCTACAATTAAATCAACACCTGACACTGCTCGGGTAAAATTTACCCGTGTTTGTTGCTTAAGAAGCGCCACAGAGACAAAGACATAAATGCTGATCGCCACCGCAATTACGGTCATAATGGCCGTCAATTTTCGGCTTTTTAAGCTCTTATAGGCTAAAGTAGTTAACATGCTAATTGCCTCTCTAAAACGGCAAGTTCGCGCATATGAAGATGTTCGTCAAACTGAGCAGCCCACCGAGTATCATGACTAACAAACAATATGCCGGTATTGGTTTGCCCTGCAACATCAAACAGCAATTTGATAAAGTCGTCGGCGTTATCTTGGTCTAACGCTGAGGTAGGTTCATCTGCGATGATCAGTTTAGGCTTATTTGCCAACGCTCGCGCTATAGCTATGCGCTGTTGTTGACCAAGACTTAATTGGTTTGCCGATAATTGAAAAACTGAACGCGGTAAATTCAATTTTTCTAAAAGTGTATGAATATCACTGACACTTATTGATTGCTTGGCAAATTGACAGGCAAGTTGAATATTTTCAACCGCGCTTAAATAAGGGATCAGATTGAGCTTTTGAAAAATGACACCAATATTCTGAGCGCGGAATAAGTCCCGCTCACTTCCCGACATCGTGGTTAACTCTTGTCCGAGAACACGTAAAGAACCTTTTTGAGCTCGCCATAAACCGCAGATCAGATGTAATAATGTCGATTTTCCTGATCCCGAATCGCCCTGTAAAAATACCGTTTGGGCTGCTTCAACGCTCATCTTTGGCACGCATAATCGAGTTTTAGACTTGTCGTCAAAGTTAAATTCTAATCCTGTAATGTTAACAATTGGTTCAGTCATATTTTCCTAAGACGCACTTGTTTTGCTTGTATAGTCCAAAGTAATTGCACTTATAATATCGACTTACGATCGGTATTCCTAATTTTGGCTTGCGATTATTCCCTTTTAAATAGTGCATAAACGTAAGGTTTAGTTTCACCGTTAGGCGCTATAAAATCATGATACCGAGACGCTTGAAGTCGAAATTCGCTACCAAGATTTAGCTGAAAATCATCTATCGTCCATTGTTTAATTGGCAAGCCAGTACATTGTGAAACTCCGCCAATGACAAACTGAGCTAACATCACATAACCACCAACCTTTAATACCTGCCTTAAATTGACAAAGTATTGGTCAATTTGCTTTTGATTAATCAAAAAGTGCAATGTTGCCCGGTCAATCCACAATTCGACAGAGTTGGGTATTTCGAGGTGATTTTTATGACTAAAAAATGGTTTTGAGATATCGCTGTTTAAGTAAACGTGGAGATTACGGCCACCTACCCTACTTTTAGTTTCTTTAAGTGCGGTCTTACTAATATCATTCAAAACCATTTGGAAATTGCGATGATGGAGGTATTCAACTAGTTTTGACGTCCCTGCTCCGGCAATAAAAACTAGGCTACCTTCTGCCGGTAAGGCATTTCCTAAAAACTCAATGGTTTGGCTAACATCAGGTTCAAACCACTCTAACTTATGACGATCTTGGTTATCAAAAATGTTATCCCAGTAGTCGGCCAATTCATTTCTTGTCACGTTAATTGTCACGTTAATGTAATTCCAAACTTACTCGGCAATTTTTAAATGGTAAATATTAATCTTTTGCATCTTGTCTTCGATATCCATATCGTTTTCAATTGCGTCAACCAATTCGCCCCCAGCTTTTTCAATCACTCGGATGCCCGCGCTATTTTTTCTAAACAACGAAATACAATGGTTTCAATTAAATGTGAACGAGCTAAAAAACCGCTTAAGCTTTTAATGATGATATTGGTTACACCACGACCACGAGCTTCGGCACACAGCCAATAACCCAATTCAGCTGTTAAATTAACTTTATCAATAGATTTGATACCAAATATACCGGACTTAACACCTCTGAATTTAATAACAAACCACTTCCCTTTATTTACCTCGTCAAATATACGATCTGAAATATATGCTTCGGCTTCTTCTCTAGTGTGCAAGTTTTTAGCTCAGGGAAAAAACGCTCTAGATCATCACGGTTCTGATTAACCAAAATAGAAATGGTTTGTGCGTCGTCTAAAGTCAAAGACAACAGCGAAATATCTGCATTGATGTCAATTTTCAATGTTATGCCCTATTAATTCACTATTTCTAATGAGTTACCAAAAATTAGATTTTGTATTTTCAACTTTAAATACATTTACTTAATGTGATTATGTTTACCCAATTCACTGGCGGTTTTCAACAAAAACCATCTCATAACCCACAATGGCCTATTTGGACGACAAAATTAAATTACTCATTTACATCAAGGTTTACCTAATTAAATATAAAAATACATTGAATGTTAAATTTGACATACACCCCATTAATTGTAATGGTAAAATCAGCCTAATTAAGGAACGATTAACTTGAGTTAATCAAATAATTTATCTAGTCTAGGATTGGGACGATGTTAGAGGCCCGAGTTGTATAAGCAAATAAGCTAAGAAGTGTGTATGTTACGAATTCGGATTTTTATATTATTGACTATACTATTTCACTCAAATGCCTTCGCGAAAGAGTGGGTTTACTATGTTACCAACGGCGATAACCTGTGGGACATAAGTAAAAAATATCTTAAAAGCCCGTCTTATTTCAAACAAGTTCAATCAATTAATAATGTGCTTTATCCTAAAAAACTAGCCCTGGTACGCGCATTAGGATCCCGCTTGAATGGGTCAAAATTTTTGCCGCAGATGTGGAATTAGTCTCATTAAACGGTAAAGCCTTAAAAGTCCAAAAGTCACAAACTTCACCAGCTAAGGCACTCGATGTCTTTACCCTTGGTGACGAGTTAGAAGTCCTCGCGCATTCTACAGCAACAATTCGGTTTGCCGACAATACGGAAATGACCATTTATGGTCCCGCTACGGTTGGTTTTGACCAGCTCCAACATTATGGTGAAACCGGAATGGTTGACACTAGTGTTCGACTCAAAGACGGAAAACTGGAAATTAGAGCCGAAAAAGCGAAAGGAGCAGGATCGCGCCTCGACATTACTACCGCTTCAGCGATTACCTCTGTGAGAGGTACTGTATTTAGAACGTCATCGGTTACCAAAAATGACATTACTCTTTCTTCTATTGAAGTATTAGAAGGGAAAGTTGCGGTAGCGTCAGGTGGCAAAGATGTCGACATCCCTAAAGGGTTTGGTGTCGTCGTCGCTGGAACAGGCAATATGTCAGAGCCTGAATCGCTTTTAGCCGCGCCGACATCGATGGCATTAGCCCCCGAAACAGTTAAACAAAACGTTGAAGTAAGTTGGCATGCCGTTAACGAAGCGAGTCACTACCAATTTTCAATAGCAACTGATGTGCTTTTTTCTAATGTTGTCTATGCTAATAATGTGACCACAACAAGTTATGTTTTACCAACGCTAGACGAAGGTAAATATTTTGTTCGAGTCGCGCCAGTGTCTAAAAGTGGCTTAATTGGCTTTAATATTCAAAAATCAACCATAGTAAATACAACACCAATTCCTCCAGGGCAGTTGCAAAATATTTCGGTTTATCGTTTCTCCGGCTCTCGATTGGATTGGACTTCAAATAACTCAAATAGCTACCGAGTTCAAATTGCATCAGATCGACATTTTAACAATATCATCTTGGATAAAAGTACATCTGAGAACAAGCTGGCTATTTCTGATGATTTAAACGTAGGCAACTATTATTGGCGAGTCGCAACAAGCTCCGCGAATAACATTCTAAAACGTGGCCCCTTCTCTATGGCTGCCGAGTTGAACATTCGCCCGGTATTATTGTCGCCAAACTTGTTTATTTCGGTTAAAGATGAGCAAGTTACGGGGCGCTGGGAAGCACTGAAAAAAGGACTCGGCCTTGAAATTCAAACTAGCTCTGAAAGTGATTTTAAACAATTTAACAAGGTAATAACCACTGAAGACGAGTATGTTTTTAAACCCCAATCAACAACTAAATTCTATGTCCGGGGCCGCTTAATACAAACTAAAGGCGGATACGAAGGTGACTGGTCTGGAACCTGTTTAGTTAATGTCACTAAGCAATTTGCAAAATGCGACATTGCCAATATGGAGCTTACTAATTGATCGATTCTCCACCAATTCGACATACGCAATGGCGTGATTATCAACTTCATTTGATCATTTTGGGACTTGGGTTAGTACTGTTATTTAGCCCCGCAAAAACAACGGTAGAACAACTTATTTATGATCTAGTATTAAATACTCAGATAAAACAAAGTAACAATCACGTCGCAGTTATTACCATCGACGATAAAAGTATCAACCAAATAGGACAATGGCCATGGGGTCGTGATACCCACGCTGATTTATTAAGTATCTTGGCGTCGAGCAATACCAAAGCTATTGGTTTTGACGTGATTTTTTCAGGGGCCAGTCGTTATCCGCAAGACGATGAGCTATTTTCAGCGCAGCTAAAAAATCAAAAAATGTGGTTCTTGCTGTAGCACCTTCGGGCTCAACCCTATTTTCTACCGCAGAATATGAATTATTGCCAACACCCCTTTTAGCTAAAAATGCAGCGATTTTAGGCCATGTCCATTTTGAATTAGACAGCGACGGTACCATAAGAAAAGTATTTTTAAATGCGGGCTATAAAGAAACAAAATGGCCAAGTTTTGGATTAGCACTAGCCTCTTTACATGACGAAACCGTAAATGCAATTGACTCAGATGTGGTACTTGGAAATGGTTGGGTTAGGAAAAACCCAAGACTTCTTTCATATCAACAAGTCAAAGGTGGAATTGATAGTTACTCTTATGTTGACGTGTTAAATGGCACCGTTGATCTAACTAAGCTGAATGATAAAGTGATTCTAATTGGGATGACGGCTTCGGCGATGGGTGATCGCTTTATTACGCCCACTTCGCCATCTCATGGCACCACGCTCATGGGTATTTATTAACGCGTACCTTGTTAATGACATTCTAAATAAAACCGAAGTAATTCCATTACCAAAATTGCTGTTAAACATAATTTATGGGATTAACGCCCTCTTAGTATTTTTTGTCTTTTTTAAAGTTAAGCTTAATCGAATGTTGCCAGTATTGATGGCGTTTATCGTTATCGACACTCTTGCCACGATTTTGTTATATAACTTAATAGCTTATTGGTTTTCTCCCATCGTATTAATTGCATCGCAATGCCTCATTTATGCTCTGTTTATTTTAGTCAAATCCGATCAACTATTTAGTGAAGTTTCGACCTTAAATCACAATTTAGTCCATGACCGAGTCACCTCGCTCGCTAATGAACTCGGACTCAATAATAAACTTAAAAAATTAACCAAGTCAGTAGATGAACCAGCGTTCCATTTGTTTACAATTAAGTTTGGTAAATTTAAAGGGATCAATGATTTACTTGGAACTGAAGCCGGTGATGAGCTGTTACTTACCGCCAAAGAGCAACTCCAAACACTATTTCCTAATGCCGTAGCAATGGCACGCTACCACGGTGCTGAATTTTCAATTTGCATCCCAGTTACTGGCAACAAAAACGAAATCGAAGATATAGGTAATTCGATATTAACTGCCTTTTCAAAACCGTTTCTGATCCGTGATCAACTGTTTAAACTGCCAGTTTGTATTGGCGTCGCAAGTTTTCCATCAGATGCCACCCATAGGCTGTCATTACTTGATGCGACAGAATCAGCCTTGCACAGAGCATTGGAAAAAATGAATCTAATATGTGTGTTTATTCCCATGATATTAAGCTTAAATTAAAAGAACGGGCAAAACTTGAATCCGATTTGGCCAAAGCGCTAGACGAGGGTGAAATCGATATTTTCTATCAGCCACAAGTTGATGCGAGCACAAGCAAAATTGTTGGCGCAGAAGCTCTAGCACGCTGGCATCACCCAGAGCTTGGCATGATTAGTCCAGACGTATTTATTCCAATTGCGGAGAGCACAGGGCTTATTATCGACATCGGTAACTGGATATTATGTAAAGCATGTAAACGGGCGAAAAAATCCAAAATAACGGCAATCCAACATTTAGAATTGCAGTCAACTTGTCTTCCATTCAGTTTGCTCATTCACGCCTTATTGAAGAAGTTGAGGCCGCACTTTCATCTTCGGGATTAGCTCCAGAATTTTTGGAATTAGAGTTAACTGAAAGTTGTGTTGTTGACGATATTAATGCCGCTGTCACCACCTTAAACCAGCTCAAAAAATAGGTATTAGTTTATCAATTGATGACTTTGGTACGGGCTACTCTTCATTAAGCTATCTCAAACACTTCCCGATGGACCGAATTAAGATCGACCGTTCTTTTGTTAGTGGTATTCACGATGGACAGAACAACCAAGAAATTACCTTAGCCATTATTGCTATGGCCAATAGCCTAAATATGAAGGTCATTGCAGAGGGTATTGAAACTCCTGAGCAACAATCGTTTCTGAGTGAAAATAAGGTTGATGAACTCCAGGGATTTTACTTTGGTAAACCTGTCCCTGTCGACCAACTAGAAGCCTTGCTGGCAAGTAAAACCCAAACAACTGAGAACGATTAACTCGTGACACCTATTCGTCCATGACAAGTTGTAGAACTTGAAGTAATGCAGTGTTGTAGCGTTAAAAAACAAAAACCGACATGACGTCGGTTTTTTTGGTTATCGCTTTTAAACGACAATCATTTACTTAAGAAAATACAGATTTAACATCGCTTAAGTTTTTAGTGAATTCTTCGCTATTGAAAAACTTCAGGTCTGGAATAACGCCTTTTTCAACATAAGGTTTTAACATTTCGTTGGTATCAGCATTTTTACCTAAAATCTTGTTATAGATAGCGCCAACACGAACAAAATCTAAGTAACTTACTTTCTCAGTTTGATACGTTAGGTCATTCCAGTTTTCAGCAACTTCAATAAACTCACCAGTAAATTCCCAAGAGCGCATAATTGCGCCCCCAAGTTTACCAGCCATACGTTTAATTGCCGCTTCTAAGAAACTAGGGTTAGCGAACACTTCTTCGTGACGTTCTGCTTCAGTTAAAATTGGTAAAACGCCAATCGTGTGGACAAGAGCAACCAAAGTTAATGTGTCAATATTGATCGAAGAGTGCTTGTTCTCTTTTAACCAGCATTGCATAACGGCCATTGATACGCATGCAACATTTACTGTTTTTTGCCATGTTTTGGTCATGTAATCTTTAACCAATTCATTTCTTGAAACAAACAGTTGTTCCATTGCAATTGCTGTAGCTATATTTTTTATTTGACGCAGACCAATACGAGTAACAGCTTGGTTAAGTGTTTCAACCTTAACTGAACGTCCCATAAAAGCACTGTTAGCAACTTTAACCATACGCGCAGAAAGTGCTGGATCAAAAGCAATAACATCTGCCATCGCTAACAAATTTACATCAGGGTCATCCGCGGCTTCGCGTATTTTAATAGCGATTTCAGGTAGCGTTGGTAAAACCAAAGAATCGCTTTGTATCTTTTCAACCAAAATTGTTAATAAGGCATTCTCAGTAGACATATAGTTTCCTTTAATTGCACATGAGGTGATTAACGGTAAATCACATAAGCTGTGTCTGTTTTTAATGTTAATCTAAATCAATGATTTCACAACTTGTTTTATGATAAAAAAGCAAAGTAAATTGAGACAAAATAATAAAATCAATAGATTGCCTATTATTTACCCTACTTTATGATAAATCACGAGAATCTTGAGCCGTTTGTAACATAGCACGGCTATCCTGTAAGAACTCTTTTGACTTTTCACCAAACCAATTTGCAACCTCACCAAAACGTTGTTTAAACGCTTCTTTATCGTCACGTTTCAAGTCATCAACAGCCTGATCGAGTTCACGGCTAAAGGTATCGGCTAGTTCAATGGCTGAACTGGCACCATAAATGATATCAGCATAGAGCTCAGCGTTTTGCGCAAACAACCTTCCCGTCATCGCCAATTCAAGTCGGTATATTGGTGAACTTAATCTTAATAACTTATTGAGGTCGGCACCTTGTTCAGATAAAAAGCGTCCATACACATAAGTTGTGAAGTGGCGCATAGCTTGAATAAGCTGCATGCTTTTATCATGTTCAACTGCGTCATCGTGTTGCAGTACAACACCCCAAATTGAAATTTGACGTAACAACCAGTCGTATTTATCTGACTCACGTCCTTCACACACAACGACAACTTGTTTTACAAAGTTAGGTACGTCAGGGCCAAACATTGGGTGCAAACCAACAACGGGTCCCGCATGGGCGTTTAACATTGCAGCCAAAGGCTCTGCTTTTAATGAAGTTAAATCGGCCAATATGCAGTCTTGAGGTAATGGTGGTAGTTGCTTAATAACCATAGGTGTTAATTTTATTGGTACAGCAACAATAACGGCGCTTGCGCCCTCGACAATTTCAGCGGCATTGGCCCAATCTTGTTGTTCGATCACTGAAACCTGATATTCACTGCGCTCAAACATTTCGACAAATCTGCGGCCTAACACGCCAGCGCCACCGACGATTACAATTTTGGCGCTAGAGTTAACACATCGGTATGCATGATGTTGAGTTTGATAGCTCTCACGCATAATTCGGCGTAAAAGATCTTCAACTAAATCGGGCGAAACATTTAGCGAAGTAGCTAAATCTCGACGTTCCGAAATAAGTTCGGCTTCGCGAACTGGGTCGTAAATTGGTTTCCTACTTCTCTTTTATAAACGCCAACGGCAGCTGTAACCTGCTGCCGTTTCGCTAAGAGTTCAACCAATTGAATATCGAGTTGGTCTATTTGTTCTCTTAAATTTTCTATTGCCACTAGGCGCCTCCTAGGCGTGTGTCGTTTCTTTTTAGCTACAACCGCAAGTAATCTCTGGTGGTATTCTAGCACTAACTCTTCCGTCGTTTGCCAGTCAATACAACCGTCGGTGATTGACACGCCATATTTCAATTTAGATAAGTCAGCATCCAGTTTTTGGTTACCCGCGTTGATATGGCTTTCAATCATGATCCCAACAATTGAATCATCGCCTTGTTCAATTTGGCCTAACACATCTCTTGCTACTTCACCTTGGCGGTTAAAGTCTTTATAAGAATTTGCGTGAGAACAATCAACTATAATTGCAGGATTGTAACCAGATTTGGTCAATGATTCAGCCGCAGATTTAACGTGCTCTTGTTGATAATTAGGTTGTTTACCACCACGCAGAATCAAATGTGCATCAGGATTACCAACCGTTTGCATAATTGTCACTTGGCCCTGTTCATTAATTCCAAGGAAGTTATGACCGCTGCCAGCTGCACCAATTGCGTTAAGTGCGATATTTACGTTGCCGTCTGTACCGTTTTTAAAGCCAACAGGCATAGACAAACCACTCGCCATTTCTCTGTGTGTTTGCGATTCAGTTGTACGCGCACCAATGGCAGACCAAGATACTAGGTCAGACAAATATTGTGGTGAAATAGGATCAAGTGCTTCTGTCGCAACTGGGATCTCTTGGTCAGTCAACCACAACATTAGTTCACGAGCTTTATTTAAGCCTGTTTCAATGTCGAATGTTCCATCTAAGTGCGGATCGTTAATAAGTCCTTTCCAACCTACTGTTGTGCGTGGTTTCTCAAAATAAACACGCATCACAATAAATTGAGTATCAAGACAAGTTTCTTGTAATGCTTTAAGTTTTAGCGCGTATTCTTTTGCAGCTGCAATATCATGGATTGAGCAAGGTCCCATGATCACTAAAGTACGCGGATCTTTTTATGAATGATATTTGAAATAGTAAGACGTGAATTTGAAATAAACTCTGCGTTTGCCGGCGACAGGGGTAATGCTGTCTTCATTACACTTGGCATTACTAGTACGCGCTCAGACGTTACATTTACGTTGTTTAAAATATCTCGTTGCATGTTGTTTTCCTCTCTATCCACCAAACGCAAAAACCTAGCCATCATCTATGCACCAATTTGGGACAAACAAAGACAAACACCTTTATACTTAACTCAGTGTGTAAACTTAAAATTACAGTGTGTATTGAATTAATTACACAATAAGAAAATGACCAGCATCTGTCAACCCGAACGTAGGTATTTTTTTGCAATTAGTTGAATTTATCCAAGTTTTACATGGTTGGAATAAAAGAAGTGGATTTTGCATTGTCTAATAAGGTAACAGTTGCCCTTATACCTATAGCAGTAGGCTTCGGTGTATTTGCAGACAAATTAATATTTGTGATCGAAAAAATACGATCGGCCCAATTAATCAATCTTATATTTTGAATTGAAAGCTTTGTGAATTGAAAGTTTTGTGAATAAAACGTTAACTGAAAACAACGTGTTATAGAGGGTTGGTATAAAAGCTCGTCAAATATTGTTAAAACGAATAATGATACTGGCTAAAATTAAGTTCTTTCCCTGCCACAGATAAAGCTTTGAACTGCCGAACAATAGAATGTTGGGCTTTGGCAGCTGCGAATGATTCGCCATTCATAATTAAATTCTAGGAACTTAAAAACAAATGGCTCTTTACTTGGTCTAAACCAGTATATACATGCTAGGCCGAGTTATCGTTTAAGATAAATTCGAGAAACTAACAATCCAACTAAGAAGTAAATAGCAAATACCCCACCACTTTTTGAGTCTTTTTCGGGTTGGTCATCTTCCTCGGTTTCGGTTTCGGTTTCAGTTTCAGTTTCCGTATCTGAGGTAAAGGTCGCCGTAACGTCATAATCTTGAGCTAGATAAAAATGACAAATATCAAACACTTCGTTTTTATACCATCGAAAATCTTGCTCGTTAAAAACCGACGTTGCAATATCGTTTAGCCCATCACCGTCTAAATCTCCAATTGCGGTTGCAGTCACACCATCGAAATGTTCACCAATTTTTTGATCTGCACTAAAGGTTCCGTCTTCCATTTGAATGTTTAAAATTAACGCCCCTTTCCAGTAGTCAGTTGTGATCAAATCCAGTTTACTGTCGCTATTAACATAACCAAGCGCAACGCCATAAGTACCATACCCCTTTCTTGCAAGTTGCGTTTCATATGTGTCGCCATTATTCTTAAAAATGAAACTAGAGTAGGTTGTAATAGACGCTGCAGCAATATCCAAATCGCCGTCGCCATCAACGTCACCCGAATCTAATGTAATTATTCCTTCACCTTCAGAAATCAACTTGTCAGCAACAAAAGTGTCATCTTGGTTGATATACCATCTTAATTGCGCATCAGTAATCGTAGCTTCTAATCTTCCAAGGTCACTCGAATAATCAGCTTCAAAACTTGAAATTAGTAGATCATATTCACCGTCACTATTGATGTCGTGCACTACAACTGCATAAGGCGAAATGTCTTCGAATACCAAGGTTTCAATTTTCTCGAAACCATCGAGGCCCTTATTACCAAATATTGTGATTGTCTTAGCACCAAAGTCAGTTACAACAATATCAAGGCTGCCATCCTTGTCCCAATCAACAGCGGTTAATGCTGAGTTATAGTTAAATTGATTGCCGATCAAAACAGGCGTATCAAAGCCATTGCCGTTGTTGTATAAGATTTCAACCTTTTTGCTAAATAGCCAATTAGTAACGACATCATTTTGACCGTCATTATTAAAATCATTGATTATTATACTTTTGGCACCCAACGACTGTTCTGTGACTGGGAATAAATTTTCAGTGCCGCTAAAATAACCAATTTCATCTTGAATGCATAAATTGTCGTCCCAGTGACTAAACTCCCAATTTTCACTGGCATTATGTTCCAGAGTAATTAGTGCGTTTTTAGGGTAATTAAGGACACAGTCATCGGTGCAAGAATCCTCTTGGCTACTAATAAGAACTTCACCTTTGCCAACGATACTCAAGTTTAAATTCTCAGCGTGAGCACCAGACATACCTGCGACAACGACGAGCCATATTCCTATTTGGTAGACCAATTTCATCTATTTTTCCTTTTTATTTTTTAGTTTTTAGTTTTTAGTTTTTAGTTTTTAGTAAAAACGCTTAGTTACTAATTGCGCTATTTTCACTCAATTAGTATCTAAGTGTTTGTTATAGCATCATTATTAGTTAAAGCTAAACCTTAAAAACAATCGTAATTTTGGGTTATTAGAATTATGTATACAAATATGTCCATTGAAAAATAAGCTAGAACAACAGTCCGGCAAATATTCTCGGATTAATACAAACCAGTCTGATAACCAAAGTTGAAATATTTTGGTTTGTCATCCGAACAGGATATAGGGGCGAATAAGCGCAACAATAAAAATCACTTTGTCATCTAAATCTATCCATTGTGTTAATAAAAATTAGGCAATAAAAAACCGGCCGGAGCCGGTTTTCTTTATGTTTTTGTAGTCATTACAAAACTTATTCTACTGTTGTAACTGTTAACTGCTTAGTTACATCATCAAACGAGAATCTATATTGACCCGCAGGTTGTTGGAAACTGATGTTTTTAGAATCGTTTCCATGCGTTGTATCAAATGGCACACCTAGTTCAATTACGTTAGTGCCTGCAGCTTCTTGCTCTGCACTTGCACCGTAGTTGAATCCAAATGACCCACCCCAACCTTCGTCGGCTATTTTAAAGAAGCCTGTTCCAGTTGTAGTAACAACACTTGAGTAAACATGGCCCGCTTCTGCGTCATTACCTGCATCAGATGGTTCGAAGTTCAAACGCATTGTTTCGTCTGCACCCCAGTCACCTGAGCCGTAAATACCGCCACGAATGTAGATTGGCGCTTCAACAACTTTCAACTCACCTTTTGTCTTACCGTCGAATGAAATTGAGAACTCATACGCTGTAGACTCAGTCGGTGACACAGTAAAGTTACCATTCTCGCCGATTGCTAATGCGCCATCCGCTGTAGAATAGTCATATGCGCTAGGACCTAAATCTAGTGCGCCACCCCATGCTTTACTTGCAAACTTAAATGCATGTGTGCCACCAGCTTCAAGACCATAAACCAATGAATATTCACGAGTATCTTCGTTATATTTAGCTTCGTCTTCATCTGGTGCAGGGTCACCCCAACCTGTCATCGTTCCGCGAATGTATACTTTTTCAGTTCCATACGGCACGCCTGATTGTACTAGCAACGTAGGATTAGCAACATCTGAAAGGTCTAAAACAACGTCAAATTCACCGTCAGATGCCACCACTAAGGATAATGCGCTACCATCATTTTCTAATGTCAGAGCTTCACCTATAGTGACATCAGCATCGCCTGTCTTACCACCAACAGCAAAGCCATTGTCAGCGTCGGCTAAAACCAATGAATAAGTTCCTGCGGTTAATGCAACTTTTGATGCGGCATATTGACCATTACTCGTATAAGCAAGCTCAATTGGGTCATTAGCATCAATTGTTAACATTGGAAACGCAGCTACTGGTGTTTTATTAATAGTCAAAGTTGCCTCTGACGATTTAGCAGCATCAAACTCAAACAGGTAGAATGAATCAGATTCCAAAGAAATCGACATATCTTGACCAACACCTTCACCAGCGGTTAAAGCGATTGTTCCACCAACACTTGGGGTATCTCCACCTTTTACGCCACCGTAAGTGGTAGGTTCTGACCAATTTGCATCTGCAACTTTGAAGAAGTAGCTTGTTTCACATTGAGTGACACAGGCAAAATCATCGAAGTTAGCATTCGCCGCCAATGTCAGCTTAGAACCTTCTGTTAAAGCATAAGTCTGCGTATCAGACGTCGGTGCATCAACACCATCAGGTAGACTCAACATATGTGTGCCGTCACCTAATGTAACTGACGTGCCATCAGCAAGCATTAATACCGAACCCGCAGGGATAGAATTAACAGCCAACATTTCACCGTCAGGTAAAGTTAGCGTTTCGCCAGCTTCAATCATCACTTCTATCTGCTTACCTGCAACATGACTTAGTGATGAACCTTCTGGGTGATCGGTATACGTTAAATGATAAGCATAGTGGCCGTCACCTTTGTGCGTAAATTGCGCAGTTTCCAGTGGGTCACCCCAACCATTAAAGCCGCCACGTAGGTAAACAGTGGTTTCCGTTGGGTCAAACTCTTCTATACATTTAGACGCGATATCTGTTTGGCCAACACCGACTGGGTATGAACCTGCAGGGCAATCTAAGATTTCTTGGCCTAAACAAGCTTCACCTGATGCATCAAGTGCTGTTCCCCAGCCACATGATTTACTGCCAGCTGAGGCACCAAAAAACGGATGTTGGTTAGCTAAGAAAACGCCGTCGATAAAGTTCGCTGGGAAACCTTCTTGGAAGAAGACCCGCTTGTCTATGTCGTGGAATACAACGTCGCCGCTATTACCTAATGGGATCATTGCATCGTTTTGAGTAATGAATTTATCACCACTGCTTTTGTGGTAAACAATAAAGTTACCGCAATTGTCGTGGCCATCAACTAAATCTAAAACCCAAAACATACCGTAATTAGGATCAATGCCTGTTGGCGATTTACCTTGGCCCCAGCTCGTAACACTTGCATTGTCGCCATCTTCAGCGTACGCAGTACAGTTACTGTTGTTCCAAGGTATGGATAGTTATGCCTTCATAGTTAGCTGAATCCTGCTCACCATTTTTACGGAAATAAACTACTGCTTGACCCGTCCCTGCCATATCAATAGGTGCAGGCGCATCAGCAATAGGGTTTGCTTCAGGTGTAATACAGTCGTATGTTCCTGATTCATCCAAAATTTTGTAGTTTGGACATTCGGTCGGCGGTGTGTAACACAATTCTTGATTATCTAATGCACTATTGATTGATAGTTCTAAGCCACGCTTAGCTCTATCAAGACGCTGTGAAGCACCTAAATAGTCAGAATAAGGAATTTGTGCAAACCAAGAGTCAAACCAAGTGTCAAAGTTATCGCCAAAAATGACATCTTGTTTTTGACCGACTTTAAACGCTTTAGCTTCCGCTTTTGCAATTACCTGACGTGCAACTTCTTCTTCAGTCAAACCAAATTGATTAGTGTGACCGGTAGCCGCAGTCGCAAAAGCAGCGTAAAGATCAGCAGCACCATAGTCGTAAGTATAGGCAGTTCCAGTTGCGGACAAATCATTGCTATTCCAAGCAGTAACTTCCGCATCTGACCATGTACCTGCCGGATCGACGATTGCACGTAAACTGTCTTTTTCATCTTGAGTTAGTGGATAAAAATCTGAATCTATTGATTGCACGATATCTGGTAATTGGCATACCAAACCAGACGCTGCAGTTTCAATTACACCAGTGACAGCATTTACCTGCCCGGGTGTTGTCAGAACATTTTTTCAATTTTTTCATCCTCTGTACTACAGCCACTTAAGACTGTTGTCGTTGCAATTAATGCAACTGCCAAAGGTTTTAACTTAAAATTCATAGGAAATAACTCCATTAACTAGTGTTTAGTCATTAGGTGCTATTAAAATGTTATCCCCAGAAGCATTGGCTTCTAAGGTTTTTGGTAAAACGTAACCCTGTCGATACTGCTCTACTACTGGTTGTTGCCTAGTGGTAGATTACATTTATTTTACCTGTCCGAAATCGCTGATTACAAAACACTCAACACCATGGAAGATAATAGACGCTTAGGCCTTTGTATATATAGAACGGACTTGCATACCCATGAATACGTATGCGTGCCAAACAAGCTTGTTAATTACTAATTTGTTGATTATGTTTAGCGACGTTGCCAGAAAAAATAATCAAAAAGTGTATAAACGCTATTTAAATGTGAAAAGTTTAGTCCGAAATAAACGCAGTCACACTCTTCAACAAAAATAACAACAACTTGTTTGAGGAATACACATGAAAAAGTTTAAGCCCAGCGCGCTTTCACTTGCGTTAATGTTAGGCGGTGTCTCGTTTGCAACTTTGCCTACGTACGCAGCTGAAGATGACGAACCAAAAGCAGCTGAAGAAGACGTAGAAGTCATCGAAGTACGTGGTTTCCGTCGCAGTCTTATAGAATCACTAAATACCAAACGTTATTCAGATACTGTTGTAGAAGCAGTTTCCGCAGATGACATGGGTGCATTACCAGACGTATCAATCGCCGACGCGATTTCACGATTACCTGGTGTTACTGCCGTTCGTTCTGGTGGTCAATCTAGTGAACTAAATATACGCGGTATGTCAGGTGGATTTGTATTTTCTACCTTAAATGGCCGTGAAGTCGTTACTGATGAAGGTGGTCGTTCTGTTCAATTTGACCAATACCCATCAGAACTCATAAACCAAGTACAAGTATACAAATCACAAAAAGCGTCACTTGTTGAAGGTGGTGTTGCCGGTTCTATCGAACTTAAAACGGCAAATGCTTTGGAAAATGACGAAGACCACACTTTCGCAATCCAAACCAAACTTAGTTACAACGATTCTGCTGATGAACATCCAGATGCAGATCCGCTAGGTAACCGTATCAGTTTCTCGTATCAAGGTAAGTTCCTAGATGAAACGGTTGGTGTTTCTTTGGGTTATGCGCGTTTGCAACAACCAAAGATATCTACACAGTTTGTAAATTATCAACCTCGACTCGCTAAGTTACCAATTGATGGCTTAGAAGATGGTGGTTTGTCACAACCTGTCATCGATACCGACGGCAACGTCGTACTTGATGAAAATGGCAACGAAGTGATGGAATCAGGTTATTACATCATTCCACAGGGTTTTGAATTAATGGCTCGCGGTGGTGAAGAACTTCGCCAAGGTGTTATGGGTTCACTGACCTATCAACCTACTGATGAACTTACCATCAAAGGTGACTTCTTCTATTCTAAGTTTGATTCACAAGGTATAGACCGCGGTTACCGTGTTAATGGTATTGGTTCAATTGCAGATGGTAATTCAATTTACTTCCAGAACCCAGTATTTGCGGGTGACAATAATGAATACCTAGTTGGTGGTTCTTATTATAGAGATGTAGATGATAATCCGGATAACAACCCTCCGTACCCACGTTATGCAAATACATTAACATTCCAAACTCAAGCGGATGACAACACGACAAACAGTGAAGTTAAGTCTTTTGGTTTTAATGTTAACTATTTAATCTCCGATGACTTAGAAATGACATTAGATATTGCCCATTCAAGCGGTGAGTCTGACTACCGTGACGAAGTTATGCGTTTATGGGTTTCTGAAGATGCATCTGCTGCAATGCCTGTTGTTACTGACAACATTGTTGTTAATGTCGATTACAATGGCTTAGAATTACCTGATATTTCGTTTAATGACGATGTGCAAGGTGCGTTAACCGATCCGTCGCGCATGATGGTTGGTTCACTTGAGAAGTACCCTCATTTAGAGAAAAACGAAGCAAACTCTGTACGTTTAGACTTTAAATATACGCTTGATAATGATTATTTATCGGGTATTGAAACAGGTGTTCGCTATGCTGACAGAAGTTATAGCAACCGTCGTCAAGCATACAACTACTGTGACATTGCCAATTACGGTCAATTGTTGCGTAATGGTCAATACGTTTTAGGTTACGATGAAAATCAACAACCTGAAGAAACGTGTATGCCTTATCAGCTACAAGATGGCGATTATGAAATTGTGCAACTTGAAGGTGAGTTTTCTAACTTCCCAGCGTTTATTGGCGTAGATAATACTTACATTGAAAATGTCTGGTTAAAAAGCCAAGGTGAAGATACGACCGCTCGTCAAGATTGGGCCTACGATTGGACAATCTGGCAAGAAAGCCTTGTTGAAGAAGAAACTTTATCGTTTTATCTTCAAGCAAACTTAGATACTGAAATAGGTGGCTTCCCGCTAACAGGTAACATTGGTGCTCGTATAATTCATACGGAACAATCAGCGACTGGTGTTGAAGATCCTGTTGTCGCTGGCGGTGGCGACCCTATTACTGATGACTTTGGTGAGACAAGAACAACTTATCTTCACACGACTCTAGGTATCGATTACACCGACGTTTTACCATCAATGAACTTAAATGTTCAATTGACGGAAAACGACCAACTTCGTTTTGCAGCGGCACGTGTAATGTCACGTCCTGACATGAACAACATGGCAGTAAGTGGTGCATGGTCGTTTGGTGAAGACAAAGAAAAAGGTGTTGCAAAAGAAGCCGATTTAAATCGTGATACGTCTCCAGAAGTTCGACCGTTTTATGCAAATCAATATGATTTGTCTTATGAGCATTATTTCTCGGAAACTGAAGGCGCAATCGTAGTTGCACTTTATTACAAAGACATCGAAAACTTCCCAGAGAAAACGACGTTACGTGATTACGACTTTGAAGCAAATGGCATTACACCGCCAGCTGTAGATCCAAATGATGAATCGCAAACACCTGTGCCTTCTGGTGACTACCATGTTCTTCTAAACAACGGTAAGGGCGGTTATTTCCGCGGGATTGAAGTTGCATATACGCAAACATTCAGTTTCTTACTAGAGTGCATTTGAAGGCTTAGGTATCAGTGCAAGTTACTCTTACACAGAATCTGAAGTTGAATCTGAATTTGCGGCAGTATCTGGACAGGACGATGTTAAATCGCCATATCCATTCCTATCGCCAAGAGTATGGACAGCAGCCTTGTTTTACGATTACGACGACAAATTCGCAACCCGAATTAATGCGCGCTATCGTGAAGAGTACGTTGGTAACCAAATTGCTATCGGTGATGAACAACAAGCCTTCTTCGCAGAAGAACTTATTGTCGACTACCAGGCTGTCATGGCAGTTCACAGAAGAACTACAAGGTATTTTCTCAGTTAATAACTTAACTGACGAACCTAACCGTTCTTACTTTGGTAGCCAAGCAGCTACAGGTACGTTGCAGTACTTCGGTCGTCAATTCTACGTAGGTCTAAACGCTAAGTTTTAATCTACAATAGAAAAAGTCCTTAATAAACTGCCGCTTCTGCGGCAGTTTTTATTTTCGGGACTCGATATTTACGTTATGTTAATTAATCTACTTCTGTCAGGTAAAGTCGAAAACAAACACTATGAACAGTCTTATAAAAAATGTCGTAATTGTTGGCGGTGGATCAGCGGGATGGATGACAGCCGCGATGTTAGCTAAACAACTGAACAGCTCGGTCAACATCACATTAATTGAATCTGAAGAAATTGGCACTATCGGTGTTGGCGAAGCCACCATTCCACCAATCAAACGATTTAACGCTCTTTTAGGAATAGATGAATCCGAGTTTATTAAATTTTGTAACGGCAGCATAAAATTAGCGATTGAGTTTGAAAACTGGCGGACACAAAACCACAAATATATGCACCCGTTTGGTTCATTTGCTACTGACTTTGACTACATGCCGTTCCCTTACTTCTGGCTGCAGGCAAAACTCAATGGCGACAAACGTGAGCTGCAAGAGTTTTCAATGGCGTGGCAGTTAGCTAGCAACAACAAATTTATGTTACCGAGCACTGACCCTAAATCATTAAGTTATAACTTTGACTATGCTTATCATTTTGACGCAGGTCTATACGCGAAGTTTCTCAGAGCATTCGCAGAAAAACTCGGGGTTAATCGCATTGAAGGCAAAGTGGTTAATGTCGTCAGCAACTCTGTTAACCAACATATAGAATCGGTTACTTTGGCGACTGAGCAACAAGTTGATGGCGATTTTTTTGTCGACTGCAGCGGCCAACGCGCCATATTACTTGGTGATACATTGGGTGTTGAATTTGAAGATTGGAGCGAACATTTATTTAATGACCGTGCAATTGCAGTTCAATCGGCTCATATGACAAGTATATCGCCCTATACACGCTCTATAGCTCACCATGCAGGCTGGCAATGGCGAATTCCACTACAGACTCGCATGGGTAATGGAAATGTCTACAGCAGCGATTACATGAGTGATGACGAAGCATTAACCACACTGACCTCAGCAATTGATGGCCCACTCTTAACTGAGCCAAATGTTATCAAATTTAAAACCGGTCGAAGAACAAAAAGTTGGCAACATAACTGTATCGCTATTGGGCTTTCAGCTGGATTTTTAGAGCCACTTGAATCTACCAGCCTGCATTTAATACAAAGCGCTATTATGCGACTTGTTAGATTATTTCCAGACAATTCATGTTCACCTTTATTGCAGGATGAATTTAACCAAGAAACGCAAAAAGAATATGAACATCTGCGAGACTTTATTATTTTGCATTATAAAGCCACAGAACGTAATGACAGCCCATACTGGCAACGTTGCCAAGAAATGGATATTCCATTGTCATTACAACGTAAAATTGACTTATTTAAGCAACATGGGCATTTAGTTGCCCACGACAAAGAACTGTTTAAGCAAGATAACTGGCTAGCGGTATTAACAGGGCAAGGTATTTTACCACAGGCTGTTGCCCCGATTATGGCTGGAAAAACTCAGTTTGATTTGACAAGAACATTAGACGGAATAGAAAAAATCTTAAAGCAACGGCGGCAAACAGTTTGAGCCATGAAATGTATTTAGCCAAACATTGGCGTCATATTCCGGCTGATTAACGATTGTATTCGCCTTGTTTTACACCGGTGTTGAAGGCGCCTATGTTAATTTTGATTATCTTTTATATTAGCTTTTATATTAGCTTTTAGACTCGCTTTTGAGTCTATTTATAGACTTGAACCGTAATGCTCAATAAGCTATTTGAATTACTTCAAATAGCTTTACATACCTCCGGTGACATCAACAAAGGTCCCAGTTGAAAACGATGAACTGTCAGAAGCTAACCAGTAGATCGCCTCGGCGACTTCAATTGGCAACCCACCTCGTTTAAGTGGTATTTTAGTTTTTAACCTATCGACTCTTGTTGGTTCACCGCCATCGGAGTGCATGTCCGTATAGATAAGTCCAGGCCGGACACAATTAACTCGAATGCCCTCATCCGCAACTTCTAATGACAATCCTTTGGTTAAAGTATCAATGGCTCCTTTAGATGCGGCGTAATCAATATATTCATTTGGAGAGCCACTGCGTGCTGCCCCAGAAGATACATTGACGATCGCGCCGCCTGCACCGCCATTAGCGGTCGACATACGTTTTATCGCTTCTCGACAACATAAAAATGCACTTGTCACATTATTAACAAGAACTGTATTAATTCGTTCAGCGCTCATATCAACTAATCGACTTTGAGTTTGTAAAACTGCAACATTATTAACTAAGACACTTAGCGGACCAAACTTATCGTCGATGGTAGAAAACAGTCGTAATACATCAGCTTCGTTAGCTACATCGGCTTGAACTGTTATGCAGTATCCGCCCTCAGCAGTAATTTCTTTGGCAAGACTTGTGGCGGCTTTACTATTTGATTTGTAATTAATGCAAACTGCATAGCCGTGTTGAGCAAACAACTTTGCGGTCGCCGCGCCAATACCTCGACCACCACCGGTGATAAGTGCAACTTTCTGATTATCCATAGTTAACCTTTTCAACGATTTGTCGATTTTAAGCCTTAACCTCAAAAACAATAGATCCGCGCATTATGATGAAACCTATTCAGCTAAGCAATTACGCCCTGCCTGTTTGGCTCGGTAAAGGGCTTCGTCAGATTGCTTTAAAACCTTAGTCAAAATCTTTCAGCTCACCTTCACGTTCGGCTACGCCAATACTAATTGTGACATTTACAAATTTTGTACCACCGGTGTTTTTCTTACGCTTACTTTTACCGTCTTGAGGTTCTTCAGGACGGTCATCATTGCGGATAGCCATTTGATAATTTGCGATATTCTCACGAACCTGTTCTAAAAATGGAATTGCATAGTTGACCGATTTGTTTGGAAATACGATGGTAAATTCTTCGCCACCATAGCGATAAGCCTTGCCACCGCCTTTAACTTCATCGAGTTTACTCGCCACGAGCCGCAATACTTGGTCGCCAACATCGTGCCCATAAGTGTCATTAAACTTTTTAAAATGGTCTACATCTAACATTGCCAATGTATATTTTTTACCCAATGAAATTGACGACTGCAATAATGCTCGACGTGCAGCCAAACCGGTCAACTCATCCGAAAATGCCATCTGGTAAGAATCCGATAACACGGCGTGGATCAAAAGCACACCAAATAGTATGTAGCAGATCATCTGAATTTGACTATCAAACTTACCAAAATGCATTATCGTTAAACCAAATGCTATCGCCCACAAATTCGCATTCATTTGGTTTGGTTTTACTAATTGGCGCGCAAACAACACGATTAAGCCAATAGTCACTACCAACATATCAACTTGAAATGTTTCAGAAAGATTTGCGGTTGATGACAAGGTGACAAATTTAAATTCTAAAATTTGATTAAGTGTAATCGATTGGTTAAAACGATAATTGATTAGGAAAACGATAAATAACAATAGTAACCGACCAAGACCATGGCGACCCCAGACAGCTTTATTCTGATCAAAACTAAACAAACAAATAACGGCCAATTGACTAATAAAAAACAAACTTGAATGTAAACGAAGGTTTTGAAAGTCGTCAATTTTGGCTATTGTTGCCCAGCCGATCATTAAAAATAGGACGATATAGATAATGCGAGTTTGATTGAAACGCAGGGCCAAAATGATTGTGGCTACAAACAATAAAAAAGGTGTTTGTAATATGATCCCTGCCAAGCTGACAAGTCAACCCATTGCATTGCAACTGCAAAAATTACGCTACAAAAGATCAGACTTGGAAACGCAACCGCTTTAAAAAATGCAGAAATATTATACTTCAAACTTAGTTCTACCCATTATTATTATTTTTGGTACCAAGGCACCCAAAACTTTGGCATTAGCCGCGCCGGTGACGCTTGGTGAGTTACTTTCAATATTGTTTACTCGGCAATACGCCAACCAAGCGAACGCCATCGCTTCTAAAGAGTCAGGGCATACACCAAATTCTAAACTTGATGTTACCAACGTATTAGGAAGATTATTCACTAACTCAGCCATAAGATGAGTATTATGCACACCACCGCCACAGACGATCAATTGTTTAATATTAAATTTTGGTTCTAAGCTGATTTTGATTGCCTGAATGGTCAAGGCGAGCAAAGTTGCCTGCACATCCTGCGGCAATAATGGCGCCTTTTCCTCTTCAACAATTGAGATTAATCGTTCTAGCTAGGGCAAATTGAAGTGCTCTTTGCCTGTACTTTTTGGGGGTAATTTTAGAAAATAAGGGTCGGATAAACACAACGCTAAAAGTTGCCTATTTACCTTCCCCGTTGCCGCCCATTCACCATTTTTATCATAACGGCTACCGGTATGCTGAAAACACCACTTGTCTAATAATGTATTAGCCGGACCAGTATCAAAACCGATTAAACGACCGGTAGCATCGGTTAGTGTGATATTGGCAATCCCGCCCAAATTAACCACGGCGGTTTGCTCAAGATTGTTAAATACCGCACGGTGAAAAGGGGAACTAATGGTGCACCTTGACCACCAACAGCAATATCGGCCATTCGAAAATCATTCACGACGTCTATTTTAGTCAACGCAGCCAACTTACTGCCGTCACCAATTTGCTTTGAAAAATACGTTGGAGAATTCGGAAAATGCCTAATGGTTATGCCATGGCAGCCTATCGCTTTTATATCAGATGCGTTCAATTCACTTTCTGCAAGTAGCTGGATTACGGCATCTGCAAATAAGTGTGCTAACTGTACTTCCGTTTTAAATAACCTTGTTAGATTAAATTCGTCGGCGTGGCACAACAAAGATAATGTATTGGTCAGTTCTGATGGGATCGGTATTTCAATACTTTGAAGTAGTTTAACATCAACTGAATTTGAATCATGAGCGCTAATCGCTACCAAAGCGCCATCGACACCATCTAAACTGGTGCCGGACATTAAACCAATGTAATACTCAGGCGCAATCATTTGGCCGTCTATATTAGCGCATTGCCAGCAGCAAATTTTTACTGTGGTTTAAACGACCAAGACGTTCAGATGCAAAGCTTAAAAATAACGGTTTTTCTTTACCTGCAATTGGATTTGCTTTTGGTAATGACACAGTTCTAGGATTACGGTGAGTACCGTTAACTAAAAATTCGTAATGTAAATGCGGACCAGCGGCCAATCCGGTGCTACCGACTAGTCCAATCAACTGGCCTTGCTTAACTCGTTGGCCGGTCTTCACCTTTCGTTTAGAGAAGTGAATGTACTTAGTGGTAATACCGCCGCCATGTTCAACAAAAACATGATGACCATTAAATTTGTCATAGCCTGAACGGATAACTTTGCCGTCACCAGCGGCAACAACTGGAGTCCCTGTACTTGCGGCATAATCAACGCCACGGTGTGCTTTATAACGCTTTTGCACTGGGTGGTAGCGACGATTGGTAAAGTTAGAACTAATATATTTAAAGCTGACAGGCGCACGTAAAAAAGCTTTACGCATACTATCACCGTCTGGCGTATAATAACGACCATCGGTATATCGAACCGCAGTGAATGTATCGTCTTGATTCACAAATTCTGCTGCGAGAATATCGCCAAAACCTGCAAATTCACCGTCTACATATATCTCTTCAACTAGGGTATAAAATTTATCACCTTCGCGTATATCTAACGCAAAATCCACATCCCAAGCAAATACATTAGCAAGATTCATAATGAGGTTATCTGTCAAGCCTGCGGCAGTTCCAGCATTCCAAAAGTTAGAAGCGATATGGCCTTCAAAATAACGCTCCGTCGTAACAATTTCTTTATCTTCTATCGTCGCAACAAAACCACCCTCATCGGTCAGTTTAGACGACAGGGTACGTATTGCGTCGAGAGGATAATATAGGGCAATAAATTGATCATCTTGATCAAATTCAAAGGTGAGCTCTTTACCAACCACTAATTTGGTAAAGTTATTCGCAACGTCACCTGAACGGACAATTGCCAACATGGTTTTCTGGGGAAGTTTTTCACGTTTAAAAATAGTCGCTAATGAATCACCATTACGAATTTCAACGTGTTTTTGATAAGTCTCAAATTCAACTTCAGTGCTGATATTTTTCAGCTCTAGCGGCAAAGGATATTCTTTACCAACGGCGAGTGACGCATAATTCGCAACAACTGCATGAGCAGGTTTAGACGCAACAGCAGATTCAGAGGGCAATAAAAGAACAATCGCTAAAATAGATGCGACTGCAGCCAAAATGTATTTATGGGGATTCGGGAACGTTTCTAATAACTGTTTCATAACTCACATTTCTAAATGAAATGTACTCTCACATGTACCAAAGTGCTTTGAGAATAGCACTTCAATGATTTGGATCCAACCACTTTACGTAGCGGATCCAAACCAAATCACGTCAAAATTAAGTTCTTCTGCTGTGACGTTTAATAAATCCGCCCGCTTGTCTCTGTTGCGACAAAGTTTTTGCTTTCGGTTTTTTATCTTCAAACGGGTTTTCACCTTCTCTAAACTCAATTTTTATCGGTGTCCCCATTACATCTAGGGCTTTACGATAATAATTCATAAGATAGCGTTTGTAGCTGTCAGGCAAGTCTTTTACTTGGTTGCCGTGGATAACTATCCGCGGTGGATTATAACCACCGGCATGGGCATATTTAAGCTTAATACGACGGCCACGGATCATTGGTGGCTGATGGTCATCCTGCGCCATTTTCATGATGCGAGTCACCATTGATGTCGAAATACGTTTAGTCGCACTTTTATACGCTTCATCAATTGATTCATACAAATGACCAACCCCAGTACCATGCAATGCAGAGATAAAGTGAAGTCGTGCAAAGTCGATGAATCCTAAGCGGCGATCAAGTTCGCGTTTAACTTCTTCTTTGTCACTTTTATCTAAGCCATCCCACTTATTCACGGCAATAACAATTGAACGACCCGCATTTAACGCAAAGCCTAATAAACTGAGATCTTGATCTGAAATACCTTCACGGGCATCTAATAGCAACAATACAACGTTTGCATCTTCAATTGCTTGCAGCGTTTTGACCACAGAGAATTTTTCAACAGATTGAGTAATACGTCCACGTCGACGAACCCCTGCGGTATCAATTATCACGTAATCTTGGTCATTTCGGGCCATTGGTATATAAACTGAATCACGAGTCGTACCATAGGCATATCATAAACAACAACACGTTCTTCACCTAACATACGGTTAGTCAGCGTTGACTTACCTACATTCGGGCGACCAATAATTGCAAATTTAATAGGGAGGTCTTCAAACGGGATAGCGTCTTCATCATTAGTATCAATGATTTCGCCATTTTCGTCATACTCAGGTTCAGCAAACTCATAATCACCAGACTCAACAGCCGACGCATCGATAAGGCCCATTTGCTCTTCAAATTCGTTTGCAAGGCGTTCGACAATTGGCATTAATGCAAGATCTAACAATTGCGAAATACCGCGTCCATGGGCGGCGGCGATTTGATATACATCACCCATTGCTAATCCGTAAAATTCAGCGCTATACGAATCGCCGTCGATGCCATCAATTTTGTTGGCAGCGATAAAAGTAGGTTTATTTTTCTTACGTAAATGCTCAGCAATTGCTTGATCTGCAGCGGTTAATCCAGCTCGAGCGTCAACCATAAATAACACAACGTCAGCTTCTTCAATCGCAATCAGCGACTGCTCAGCCATTTCGACGTCAATCCCTTCTTCTGTGCCGTCTATACCACCGGTATCAACCACAATAAAGTTGCTTTCCATATGCGCAGCTTGGCCGTAACGTCTATCACGAGTTAAGCTAGGAAAATCTGCGACAAGCGCATCGCGTGTTTTTGTCAGACGGTTAAATAGGGTTGATTTTCCGACGTTTGGTCGTCCAACTAGTGCCACCACAGGAAGCATGGGTTTACCTCAAATTTGTTTGGCACAATGCCAAAACTGATAATTCTAAAAACAAAAAAGGCTCTGCAGTTCAAATTGAACAGCAAAGCCCAAATATCAATGGCTTACTATTACGGTAGTCGTAATGCTGTAACTTCGCCATCTCGAGTTTGGATATATAATAAATCACCGCGTACCACTGGTGCTGTATAAGCTGTTCGGTCTTCCGACGTAAACCAGCTAATAAACCAACGTACAGCTGAATAATCGATGTCGTCTAACTTAAATCTAGAGACTAACTCACCCGTCTTTTTATCGACAAAGTGAAAGTAGCCTTCATAGTCGCCCACTACTAACGTGTCTTTGTAGACTACAGGTTGAGTTAAACGGCGATTATAAAATTCAGATTGAGTCCATTTTTCAATACCGTTTTTTGCATCTACTGCAACGATATTTCCCTTCGCATCAGTCAAATACAACATGTCATTGTCATATGTTAAATTACGATAAGACGAATATTCACGTTGCCACAAAATACGACCAGACAAAACATCTACAGCAGCAAGGTTGCCATTGTATGCAACTGCATAGGCCACTTGATTAGCAACGATTGGCTGACTGTCCGCATCAATTAGCTTCTCAAGCTCTGTCGTGCCTTTTGACTTACCAATAACAGCTTCCCACGCAGGAATGCCACCATCTAAAATAAAGACTTTTAATTTACCAGTTGCAGTACCAACTAAAACACCACCACCGGTAACCGAAGGTGTAGAAGTACCACGCAAGGTCAGTGCCGGAGTGTCAGTTTCAGCTTCCCAGCGAATTTCACCAGAGTCAGGATGTAAAGCAGACACATGTCCCGATGTCGTAGAAACGGTTATCCAACCCTCTCCCCAGTACTGGTGCTGCAATAACTTCACCAGTCACTCGGGTCTGCCAAAGCACTTCGCCAGTTTCTTGGCTTAAGGCAATTACATCACCGTTCTCAGTACCAATATAGAGATTGTTATAAGCCGCAGTGATACCACCACTTAACTTCGCACTTGGTACAGATTTCATACGAATTTTAGTCCACCATGTAGGTGGTTTTTTCCGTGTGTCTGTGCGCCAAATTTCGTCACCATCTTTAGCAGACAATGCAATCACTTCGCCATCACGGCTCGCCGTGAAAATGCGCTCTTCCGTTACCGCTGGACGTAAATTACTAAAGTAATTTTCAACCCCATCTCCCGGATGTTCGCGCCATTCAACTTCCACATGACGTGTAATGTTAAACGGTTTAAGTTCGGCTATACGAAGCTCTTCGTTTTCTTCAGTGCTTTCACAACCAACTAATAACGAAGCAACACAAACAGCCGTTGCAACGATTTTAAGTGGATTGTAATGCCTCAATAGGCTGTTTGATAATATTGCCATAAGTGCGTACTAGCCCTTAACTTCAGAAGAAAGTGCAAGATCATCCAATTTCATTTTTAACAACGTGTTACCTGTCAAACCACCTGCATCTGCAGCTGCTTGATATTCTACACGCGCTTTGTCGGCGTTGCCTTGTGCAAGATAAACATCGCCTTTCAATTCTGCAACACGAGATTTATAACCTTCGTCTTTAATTGCATTCAGTGTCGTTAACGCTGCATCATATTGCTTAAGCTCAATGTTTACACGGGCAATACGAGTCGCGATTAGACCGCTCAACGTTTGATCAGTTGTTAACTTTGCTGCTGCTGACAATTCAGACAACGCTTGTTCAAATTTGTTATCTTCAACTGATTTTCTCGCAGCCACTAAATTAACAAAGATGGCATAACCCGATTCACCATGAGCATCAACAAACTGTTGTAGTTCGCTAGATAAATTTGCGTCCGCTGAATCCGACTTTTCAATAAATTGGTCATAAGCCGCTGATGCTGCTTCTTGCGCTTCTATTTTAGAATCTACATATTGATTCCAAGCAAAAAAGCCACCTAAACCTAAAAGTGCACCTACGATAATTTGAGTACCATTGTCGTGCCAATACTTCTTAATTGCTTCGACTTGTTGTTCTTCTGTAGAGTAAATTTCCATTACAACCTCTTATTTTGTACTACAGCGGCTACGTGAGCTCGCTCTCAATCTAATTCAAGAATCGCACTTACACGTGCTGCTAATTGTTCCCAAGCTACGGTTTCTTGCTCGCCATGTTGGCGTAGGTTTTTCACCGTAACCTGCTTATTATTCAGTTCGTCTTCACCTAAAATAATGGCAAGACTGGCACCAACTTTGTCGGCCCGTTTCATTTGTTTCTTAAAGTTTCCGCCGCCGCAATGGCTAACAACGCGAATACCGTCAACTTCAGTTCGCAACACTTCTGCAAGTTCAACCGATTTCATATCGGTTCCTGCGCCAACTGCGACCATATAGACATCAGCTGTTGAAGTTGGTTCCTTTAAAACGTCAAGAGTTTGCAATAATAATACAAACCTTTCAATTCCCATGGCAAAACCAACACTATGAGGTTGCTTTACCACCAAGTTGCTCAACTAAGCCATCGTATCGACCACCCGCTAAAACGGTACCTTGTGAACCTAAGCTCTCAGTGACCCATTCAAACACGGTACGGTTGTAATAATCTAAGCCGCGCACTAATTTTTCATTAATGACGTATTTAATTCCCACAGCGTCAAGTCGTTGTTGCAACTCGACGAACATGGTTTTTGATTCTTCATCTAAGTATTCAGACAGCACAGGTGCAGCTTCTAAAACCGCCTGTACATCCGAATTTTTGCTGTCGAGGATACGCATCGGATTAGTTCCGAGTCGGCGTAAACTATCTTCATCTAACTTGTCTTTATGTTGTTCTAAATACTCTACTAACGCACGAATATAGTCTGCTCGCGCTTCATTAGAACCAAGTGAGTTTATCTCTAAGCGTAAATGCTCAGTAATACCAAATGCTTGCCATAAGCGAGCTGAAAGCATAATAACTTCAGCATCCATGTCTGGACCTTCAAACCCGTACGCTTCAACACCAAATTGGTGGAATTGACGATAGCGACCTTTTTGTGGACGCTCGTGACGGAACATTGGACCTTGATACCATAAACGTTGTTGCTGGTTGTATAATAATGCGCCTTGATTTGCCGCCCGAACACATACTGCTGTGCCTTCCGGACGCAAACTCAAAGAGTCACCATTGCGGTCTTCAAAGGTATACATTTCTTTTTCAACGATGTCTGTTACTTCGCCGACAGACCGTTTAAATAAGTCGGTAAACTCAACAATTGGAAAACGAATTTCTGAGTATCCATAACTGGCTACTGTTTTCCTGATAACTTCTTCAACTTGCTGCCACTGTGCTGTTTCATTTGGTAAACAATCGTTCATTCCGCGAATGGCTTGAATAGGTTTAGACACGTCTTAAAAATACCCGTTTGTATAAAAATAGGCTCGCATTATAGGGACTTTATTGGTCAAGGTAAATTGCCAAGCTCGGTTATATGTTGCAAATCACCTATAATTTGATTATTTGCATGGGGTTTTCGCAAATGTTCTGCTAATTTAAAGATAATTAACAAAAATATAAAAATAAAAATAAAAATATTCTTATGAAGAAAGAAATTTCAATTTCAAATCTAAAACTCGGCATGTTTGTGGTCGAAGTTACACAACAAGCGGGTAAAGTAAAAATTAAGTCTCAGGGTTATGTTCGGAACTCAGCGTGCAATTGACATGCTCAAGGACAAAAAAGTAGAACGAGTTATTGTCGATTTAGCCAAAACGTTGCAACCAAAACAACGCGAACCTCTTCCAGAATTAGAACCTGTCGTACCTGAAAATAATCTTAAAAAAGTCGATAAAACCCCAACCGCTGGTTTTACACAAGAGCTAGGCCGTGCCGCAACACTATATAGCACTGCAAAGAACATTCAGTTGCAAGCTTTTGACAATATGAAGGCTGGCAAGCCGATTGATACCGTCGCCATGAAAGAAGTCGCTGACGGATTTATCGACTCTGTATTTCGAAATCAAGATGCGCTTGCGTGTATGACAAGAATGCGTGAGAAAGATAGTTACCTTATCGAACATTCAGTCAATGTCTCAATTGTAATGACCATTTTTGCCCGTCACCTTGGATTAGACCGAGACGTAATTCATGCGTTGGCAACCGGGGCTTTACTGCACGATTTAGGTAAGATCGGTATCCCAGACTCTGTTCTAAATAAACCTAGTCGTCTAACTGATGAAGAAATGGACATCATGCGCAGTCATGTCACGTTAGGTTATGAAGTACTGAAACGGTCGGGAGAACTTGACCCCATTAGCTTGGAAGTTGTTCGAGATCATCACGAAAAACTTGACGGTACGGGTTATCCAAACTTTAAAATTGCAGATGAGCTGAGCTCCTATGCAAGAATGATAACGATTGTTGATACCTACGACGCGATTACTGCGGATCGTTGTTATCAAAAGGCGCGAAATCCAATAACGGCATTCAAAATATTAAGAGCTGAAAGTGGTGACTCTTTTGATGAAGAACTAGTCACTGAATTTATTAGTTGCATGGGGATCCATCCTATTGGCACATTAGTTAAACTAAAAAGCAATAAACTTGGCGTTGTAATTAAATCTAATTTTATTAATCCATTGTGCCCAGAAGTAAACGTTTTTTATAGTTTAACGAACAAGAGCCATATAGAACCTCGAGTCGTTAATTTGTCGGCTTCGAATATAAATGATGAGATAGAACGTAGCGTTAAACCTGACGATTTTAACATCGATATGATAAAGTTTTTCAAACAAGTTTTGCTACCCTAACGGAAGAAAGAACTAAATGCCCAATTTAAAGCGAATCCCGGTAACCCAGCTCAAACCTGGTCAATTTGTTGTAGATATTTCTCAACAACTTGGTCATATGCGAGTATCGGCTTCCGGTTGGGTTAGGACTCAAATTGCAATTAATGAACTTATTGCTAAGGGTATTGTTTCCGTAGTTATAAACGAAGAGAAACATCTTAAAAGCAAAAATGATGACGCTCTATCCATTAAAGACAATTTAGGCCATGTCCCCTTTAACCAAGAATTAGACGCGGCAAAAAAGCCGTAAACCGATTAACAAAGGAATTGAGTAAGGCCTTTGAGTTAATTAGGCATAATGATTTAATTGATGCGACATTATTGCACTTTGCCGCGATGGAATTTATTTCATCTAGCTACCGCAATTCTGCCGCGGTTTTAAGCTTAGTGCGGGTAACGTACTACAAAGATTTTCAACTTGGCCATGCACTCCGCTGCGCGGCTTATTTTTCTGCCACTTTACGCAGTTTAGAGTGGCCTGCAGACGTTGCACAAAACTGGGTAGTTGGTGCCTTGTTACATGACATAGGCAAGTTACAGATGTCACAATCCATCCAACAACCGAACATGCATGACCTGACCGAACAGCAACGGATGAAAGATGAATTTGTTAAACCTGAACACGTTCAAAATGGCATTAATATCGCTGAATTTGTTGGTAGCTTAACTCAAGAAACCATCGAAATAATTGAACAACACCATGAACGTTTAGACGGTTCTGGCTACCCTACCGGTCAGAAACTTACCGATCTTAATGATGGTGTCCGTCTATTTTGTATTATTGATGAATTTGACCGCATGACGCGGGTTGGTGACAACGGTAAACCTTATGGTGTATTGCAGGCATTTAGACGAATGTTACAACTTGAAAAGCAATTCGACTTTGAGTTGTTACAACGATTTATTAAGTGTATCGGCGTTTACCCACCGGGTACTTTGGTCAAATTAAGCAGTGGTAAAGTTGGCTTGGTTTTAGACCGTGGAATTTCAAGTGTTCACCCAAATGTTAAAGTAATTTATAACGATAAAATGGGGCATCATGTTGAAGCAAAGAATCTTGACCTTTCGAACAATCCATCTGAAGTCATTTCTGGTCTATTTTACGGTAATAAAATAGGTATATTTGCTGAAAACTACCTTTGATTTAGATAAAGACTATTTGCTCAAATTTGTCAGTATTGTATTTAAAACACCCAGAGAGTATTTCATTTAAATGAACAAAAAACGAAATACTCAACCGTTACATACCCTAACCTAAATCATCCAGCAAAGTCATCTAATGCCTCTTGCATAAAGCGGATGAAATGAGTTTCCCAAACGACTAAATCCTGACGAATTTCCAATAAACGTAATCCCGGCATTAGGTCGTCACCTTCTTTGAGAATTTGGTTGTTGATCTTAACCCACCTCTCATTTGGATCAGTCGCAAAAATATGCATACCGTAATAAAGTGGTGGTATCCCCGCTTTTTCTGCGTCACTTAATTCGTGAATACTCATTAGACTTGAGCCGGTAGAGATATTAACCTCTGAATAAGAGTTAAGTGGTAGTTCTTCCGTTGCTTCAACCGCCATGGCAAACTGCGATCTAAGGTCTTCCGATACTTCGGCAATAGGCAAGTCGTTATCATTTGCCGTTGTCAGCGCATCTTGTTGTCGCTCAGTCGGCGCGTTTGTGGCCTGATTTACTGCGTCGGTAACTGACGTAACCAACTGGCCTTGTTCATTTTTGCCTATTTCTATTTGTTTTATCGGCTCCTCCTGCACAACAGATTGTGCCGTGTTTGCCACATCAACCGAATTAGCTGTCACACTCACATCCGCACTTGGGGTTTGAGCCGTAACCTCAGTGGGAGCTTGCGATGCAACTTCGGATTGGTTCTCATTTTGTGCTGTTAAGCTATCTGTACTCGCAATTTTATTAGTTTCACTATCATTCGCGGTTCCGGTATCTCGAACCTCATTTGGCACCTGTTGTGAATGAACAATATTGGTTGGCGTCTGTCCCAGCAGATAACCACCGAGTAAGCCAATAATTAATAACAGGCCGCCAATTAAAGCCCATATCGCCGCCGGTATTGAGGTCGTTTGTGGCTGGGCAAACATTGAAGCCTGCGCCGGATTTCCGGTTAAATTAACCTGTTCATTTTGATTTTTTTAGCGCTATCTTTTAGCAACGCTTTGTATAAAAACTCATATTATTATGCCCTACCCACAAATAACACAGTACTGAGGACCGCAAGTACAAGTGTAGAAATAAATAATGCTGTGGTTACATTTTTAGTCAATAAGGTCGAACTAGGATCGTTGCTTTGGTATTGACCAAACACTTCGTTCGCCGCTTGCTTTACCATCTTAGAATTGACTTGAGATTGATTCAGCGCAAATGCTCCCATCAAGGCTCTATCTGCCAATAAATTAATTTTTCTCGGTGTGCCACCGGATAATTTAAATATTTGTTTCATCGCCCGCTTTTCAAATAAAGGGCGATTGCCACCAACTGTTGCTATTCGATGGTTAATATACAAAAAAGTTTCAAATTCAGTTAACGGTAACAAATGATAACGCGCGGTAATGCGTTGTGCGAGTTGTCGCAGTTCCCGTTTATTTAGCTTTTCCTGTAACTCAGGTTGCCCGATTAAAATGATCTGTAACAACTTGCGTTCATTGGTTTCGATATTGGTGAATAACCGTAACAATTCCAATGCATCTACAGACAAATGCTGGGCCTCATCGATAACCAAAACGCAACGTTTTCCATTGTTATATTGGTTTAGCAAAAAGTCCTGCAGTAAATCCGATAATACTTTGTGGTCGACCTGATGCTTAATCGTTAATTCAAACGCTTCACATACCGTTTGTAATAATTGTAATTTATTTAACGTTGGATTTAATATGTAAGCGACATTAACATCGTTTGTTAACTGCCCTAAAACCGCTCGACTGACCATGGTTTTTCCGGTGCCAACCTCTCCAGTCAACATAACAAATCCGCCATTACCTGCGAGTCCATGCTGCAAATAGCCTATAGCTTCCTGATGACGATCGCTTGGAAATAACATGCTTGGATTTGGCGCGATATTAAATGGTTCTGCCGACAGGTGAAAATGTTGTAAATACATAATAAATGTTAATCTGGTTAATTATTGATTGTCGTGTTGAAAATAGAATTTTGATCACAATGATTAAGACAGGTCAATCATAACAGAATATACTAAGGCGAATACCTATTTGTTATAAGGTGTCAATTTGAAAACTTACCTCGTCGGTGGTGCTGTAAGAGACCAACTTCTAAAGTACCCGATAAAAGATAAAGACTACCTAGTTACAGGTGCGACTATAGCTGAAATGGAGGCGAATGGATTTAACCAAGTTGGTAAATCCTTTCCCGTCTTTTGCACCCCAAAACCCAAGATGAGTATGCACTTGCACGTACTGAAAAAAATCAGGCTCAGGTTATACCGGATTTGTTTGTGACTTTTCCCCGGATATTAGTGTCGAACAAGACTTAGAGCGACGCGACTTGACGGTAAATGCCATGGCAAAAGCTGAAGATGGCACAATTATCGACCCATTTAACGGTCAACAAGATGTTAAAGACAAGATCCTACGCCATGTATCTCCAGCATTTGTCGAAGATCCACTGCGAGTTTTACGAGTCGCTAAGTTTGCAGCCCGCTACCACCATTTAGGTTTTACCGTAGCGTTAGAAACTCAGTTATTAATGAAAACTATGGTTGAAACTGGCGAGCTTGACGCCTTAATTCCTGAACGTATTTGGCAGGAAATGTCCTCAGCTCTTAATGAACAATCGCCGTCAGTGTTTTTTAATGTCCTAAGGGATTGTGGTGCGCTTGCGCTGTTAATGCCTGAGATAGCCGCACTTTGGGGAGTACCTAATCCTGAAAAATGGCACCCCGAAATTGACACTGGTATTCATACGATGTTGGTCGTGGATCAGTCCGCTAAGCTATCTAAAAGCCCGGTAACGCGTTTTGCTGCCCTTGTTCATGACTTTGGTAAAGGTCTGACACCTGAGTCGATGTGGCCTCATCATCGTGGTCATGAAAAAACTGGATTAACACCGTTAAAAGCATTTTGCACTCGATTAAAAGTACCTAACGAATACAAAGAGTTAGCCTTACTTATGTGTGAATATCACACCCATACTCACAGAGCTTATGAGTTAAGAGCAGACACCATAGTGAAGCTGTTTGATAAAATGGACGCGTGGCGTAAACCCGAACGATTTTCGCAGTTCTTACTTGCTTGTACTGCCGATATGCGCGGACGAACAGGTTTTGAAGAACGTGACTATCCGCAAGCGGATTACCTCGCTGAATGTTTAGTGCTCGGGGGTGAAGTCAATGTTCAAGATGTCATAGCAGAGGGATACCAAGGCCCAGAAATTAGAACTCGTCTAACCGAACGCCGTGTAGCGACTATAAACGCCTATAAAAAAACGGTAAGCGAACAGACTTAAACTCACATATTGTCATAAAAAATGGTGTGATGATAAAAAACAAAAAAGCCCAAACCGCTAATTTTGCAGTTTGGGCTTTTTAATGGCTCGACATAATAATCGGTTTTATACCTAAACGTATTGCAAGCGCATGCTTCTGATGCACTTGCAGTTTGGCAAACCTATTAAATGGATTTTATGCCCATGTTATATAACGTAAAGCCAAATATGTCAGCGTATTGCTCAATAATTTTACTCGTTGGCGTACCCGCGCCATGGCCCGCATCTGTTTCTATGCGGATCAATGTCGGATTAGTGCCTGTGTGTTTTGCCTGTAAATGAGCAGCAAACTTAAACGAATGAGCTGGGACTACGCGGTCATCATGATCGCCTGTAGTTACTAAAGTTGCAGGATAATCCAGCCCAGGTTTAACATTATGGACTGGCGAGTAGCCTAGTAAATACTCAAACATTTCTTTATTATCTTCCGCTGTGCCGTAGTCATATGCCCAACCAGCCCCAGCAGTAAACGTATGGTAACGCAACATATCCAAAACTCCGACGGCTGGTAAAGCGACTTTCATGATGTCTGGACGTTGTGTCATAACAGCACCCACTAACAAACCACCATTAGATCCCCCCATCACAGCAAGCTTTTCTGCAGAGGTATATTTCTCAGCAGACAAATATTCCGCCGCTGCGATAAAGTCGTCAAACACATTTTGCTTATTTAATTTAATGCCTGCGTTATGCCATTTTTTACCGTACTCGCCACCGCCACGTAAATTAGCAACGGCATAAACACCGCCAAGCTCCATCCATGCGGCGCGAGTTGAACTAAAGCTTGGTAATAAACTTACGTTAAAACCACCGTAACCATACAAAATAGTTGGATTATCGCCGTTTAACGCTAAGCCTTTTTATAAGTAATAATCATCGGAACCTTTGTTCCGTCTTTCGACTTATAAAAAACTTGTTTAGATTCAAATTTGTCGCTGTCAAAATTCACTTTAGATTTTGCATGAACAATCGACTTACCTGTATCAACATTTAATTTAAATATGGTTGTCGGTGTTTTGTAGTTGCTGAATGAATAATAAAGTTCGGTTTGATCATCTTTGCCATAAAACCCATTTGCACTGCCAACTTCTGGTAGCGCGATATCTCTGATCTTCTTACCGCTAAAATCGTACTGTTGGATCATAGAGACGGCATCTTTAATATAGGAAGCAAATATATAACCGCCACCAGTAGACACGCTGAGTACATGATCAGTTTCAGGAATAACATCAACCCAATTTGCCGGAGCTGGATTATCGACATTAACTTTTACAACTCGTTTATTAGGTGCGTTAAGGTTGGTGACCAAATATATATCGTCACCCTTGCTTTCTAAAAAGTTAGTATCTGAGTCTGTGTTATCAACAATCGCAACAAGTGGTGCGTTTTTAACACCCATTTTTTTGATAAAGATTTTATTGCCCGATGTGGATACCGCTGCTTGAATGATCAAATAGTTAAGATCATCGCTGACGCCACCAAAAACATATCGATGTTTTTCTTCTGGAGTTCCACCGAAAACCAATTGATCCTGTTTCTGCGGGGTTCCTAACTTATGGAAATAAACTTTATGTTGATCTGTTTTTGCCGACAGTTCACTGCCTTTTGGCTTGTCATAACTTGAATAGTAAAAACCTTTGTCGCCAAACCAAGAAATGCCGCTGAATTTAATGTCAATGAGCTCAGGCTCTAACTGTTGTTTAGTTTCAGTATCGATAACTATCGCTTTACGCCAGTCACTGCCACCTTCAGAGATAAGGTAAACCGCTTTTGAACCGTCTTTAGTGAACTCTATGCTAGCAAGAGAAACTGTCCCATTTTCACTAAAGGTATTGGGATCTAAAAACACTTCCGGCTCGGCATTGCCTTTTTGACGATATAAAACCGATTGATTTTGCAATCCGTCATTTTTGTAAAAATAAGTGTAATCACCTTCAATAAATGGCATGCCTACTTTTTCGTAATCCATTAAATCAGTAAGGCGTTTTTCAATTTTTTCGCGGTAAGGTATGTGACTTAAGTAACTGTTTGTCACTTCATTTTGAGCTACAACCCACGCTGCGGTTTCGCTACTCATGTCATCTTCTAACCAACGATATGGATCTGCTACGTCAATACCAAAATAATTTTCAACCACATCACCTTTTTGGGTAACTGAATAAACAAGCTTGATTTGTTTTTCTTTCATTAAATCACTCGCACAGCCTGCTATGGCCAAACTGGAAACAAACAAAGCTGCAGTTAGCTTCGACATTTTATTCATTTATTATTCTTCCTTTTGGAGTACATAAGACGTTTCTCGCCCAAAAGTAAAAAAATAATAACAAAAAGTCTAGATTCTAGGGCATATGTGACAGGAAAAGCGTAATTAAATAATGACAGTAAATTTAACAACACATTGATTGTACAATAATCAACCAGTGGTTTATTTGGCTAAACAAAGATAGTCACCTCATTACGCGCCTTAAACAAATAATGGGGCCTTAAGCCCCATTATTACATCAATTCAACCTGTTTTAGCGGCTATTAACTAGATAAAAAAGAAGATCAATACTAAACCTAAGATTAATCGATAGATTACAAACGGTAACATACCGACCTTTTCTACTAAGATTAGGAAGTAGTGAATACACGCATAGGCACTGATAAAAGACAGCAAGGTGCCCCAACCAATTGCGGCCCAATCAACCGGTACAATTTCTTGACTCAATTTTATTGCTTGATAACCACCGGCCGCGGCAATTAGCGGGATAGATAATAGAAAAGAAAATCGCGCGGCCGCTTTTCGAGTTAGCCCCACCATTAACCCAGCAGTAATAGTAATGCCGCTGCGCGACGTCCCCGGAATTAATGCTAGTACTTGGGCTAAACCAATAATGACAACATTTTTTACCGATACTTGATATTCGTCTTTAAGTTGGCTTGCTTGTCTGTCAGCCCACCATAGCAAGAGACCAAAGACAATTGTTGTCGCCGCAATAACGGTTGTATTTCTTAAGTTTTCTTCAATGAAGTCTTTAAAAATAAAGCCTGCTAGTCCGGCAGGTATAGTCCCTAGGATAATCAACCACGACAATTTACTGTCTTTATCCTGTTTGCCACTAAATGACTGAACCCAACTTACCGCCATGCGGCCGACTTCTTCCCGAAAATATAAAACAACGGCGAGCAAACTGCCCGCGTGAACAGCAACATCAAATGCCAAACCTTGATCTTGCCAACCTAAAATCTGTGACGGCAAAATTAAATGCGCTGAACTCGAAATTGGCAAAAATTCGGTTAACCCCTGCAGTATCGCCAAAACAATGACTTCTATGATCCCCATTAGATTTCCCTTAATGCGTTAACTTTTATTTTGTGCGCTCAATAAACACACCAACAGATGCCGTACTTGCTACAGCACCCAATTTACGTAATTTAATTCGACAACGTTCAACAGGAAACGACGTTAAAATGTGGCTTGCGACCTTTTCAGCAACGGTTTCAATAAGCTCCGCTTGATTTTGTTTAACAAGATTCACTATATCTTCTGCAACAATGGCGTAGTCAACTGTTTTAGATAGGTCATCTATTTGTGCCGCTTGACTAATATCAGTGTACATTTCAACGTCAAATTGCAATGTCTGTTGGATCGTTTTTTCCCATTCGTAAACACCAATAACAGTATCAACTTTGAGAGCTTCAATAAAAACAATATCTTGCGCCATGTAATTTTTGGTCCTATATAATTCAATTCAACATAGTATAACTGAGCTGTATTTGTGTATCGCCAAGAGGTCGGATACCATAACGAAATACAAATTTGTATAGTAATTCGTCTCTCTCAATGATAAATATCTGCTTACCAAATTAACGTTTCGCTCTTAGTTTACGCGACGCGAAAATTGAAAGCGCGAATAATAGCTGAAATACTAACAATGAGGAACTCATGTCCGCTGAATTTTTCTTACATTAATTGCAACCTATCTACTAGGTTCAGTCAATTCAGCGATCATCTACTGTAAATTGTGGCGATTACCTGACCCTCGCTCTAAAGGATCTTTTAACCCTAGCGCAACAAATGTCTACCGTATTGCGGGTAAAACCGCGGCTATCCAGGCTTTATTGTTCGATGTTCTAAAAGGAATAATCCCTAGCTGGGGAGTTATTACCTAGGATTTTCGACTTTAGAAATTGGCGCAATTGCATTGGCCTGCTGCCTCGGACATATGTTTCCGATTTTCTTCCGGTTTCAAGGCGGCAAAGCGGTCGCAACCGCGTTAGGTTGCTTACTGCCCGTCGGTTCGACTCTTGCGTTTACTCTATTAGGAACTTGGATGATCGTATTCCGTTTAACCGGATATTCATCTTTATCCGCTATAGTATCTGTCGGGATTTCACCACTGGTGACTTACCTAACCTCGCCTAAATATACAATCGCAGTAACCATGTTAGCGTTACTTATTATTGCTCGACATATCCCTAATATCATTCGCCTAGCCAATGGCAGCGAACCTAAGTCGAATTTAAGAGTATAAAGTTATTGTAAACTTACATTAAAGTTTAGGTAATTCTTCAATTGACCAGCGTGGTTTCGCTTTTACTTTTAAGTTTTGATCCCCTTGACTCAAAATACGTTGAGCGCCTGCAAATGCGATCATCGCTCCATTGTCGGTACAGAATTCGTGTCTAGGATAAAACACATTACCGCGCTGCTTAGCCATCAATTGAGCTAGTTTCTCTCTTAGTTCTGTATTTGCGCTGACACCACCGGCGATAACTAAAGTTTTAATTCCAGTTTGCTCTACCGCACGTCGGCACTTAATTGCAATAGTATCAACGACAGCTTGCTGAAACGCATGGGCGATATCAGCTTTAAGTTGGTCAATATTCTCTGGTAATTCAGTTGCGTCTGATTTACTTCCAGACAAATGAATCCCTGCACCACGAATCGCAACTGCCGCTGCTGTTTTTAAGCCACTGAAGCTAAAGTCTAATCCTGGGCGGTCTGTCATTGGTCGAGGAAACTTAAATACCCCCGGAGTTCCGTGTTCGGCTAATTTTGCCAACATAGGTCCATCAGGATAATCTAACCCAAGTAGTTTTGCGGTTTTATCAAACGCTTCACCTGCTGCGTCGTCAATAGACTCACCTAAAATTTTGTATTGGCCAATACCTTGCACTTCTACAAGTTGCGTGTGGCCGCCGGAAACTAATAACGCGATAAATGGAAACTCCGGGCGCTCATCTTCCAACATCGGCGCAAGTAAATGCCCTTCCATATGATGAACCTCTACCGCTGGGATCCCTAAGCCATAAGCCATTGAGCGGCCAATACAGGCTCCAACCATTAAAGCCCCAACAAGTCCAGGCCCAGCCGTAAACGCGATTCCTTCTATATCCTGTTTTGTCAGATCACATTCCGTCAACAATTCACTGATAAGAGGTATTGTTTTACGCACATGATCTCTCGATGCAAGTTCAGGGACAACACCGCCATAATCGGCATGAACCGCAATTTGACTATAAAGTTTATGTCCAACAAGCCCTTTTTCGGTGTCGTATAACGCAATGCCTGTTTCGTCACAGGAAGATTCTATACCTAAAATTAACATGTTAAATTCACCTTAAACTCGCTTGTTTTTCATAACGATAATATCAATATACACAGGGTTTACCGGCTGGTTTGACTAACGATTCCAACCATCGTGCAAATTAGACTGTTTTCGCCCCGTAGCAACTATGTTACTCTTAGCGAAAGGCGCGCATTCTACCCCTCGAAACAAAGAGATTCAATTGAATCCCCGAGCAGTTTATTTCAGTAATAACCTCTTAGACATTACGTCTTGTTAAATAATCCCTGAAAACCTGTTTAAATTTAAAAAAGTACTTTACAAAAGACGGGGCTTGGATTTAAAATGCCGCACCATTTTTATTAGTCTTGGTTAAAGTTTAACCATAAAATACAGAATACTGAGGTCGATTTTTAAATGCCAGTAATTAAAGTTAAAGAGAACGAACCGTTTGACGTTGCACTACGTCGTTTTAAACGTTCATGTGAAAAAGCAGGGATCCTTTCAGAAGTACGTCGTCGTGAACACTTCGAAAAGCCAACTTGGGCTCGTAAGCGTAAGAAAGCTGCTGCTGTTAAGCGCCACTTGAAAAAAGTTTCTCGCGAAAACGCACGTCGCATCAAACTTTATTAATCTACTAACTCTCGAGTCAGGAAGTACCTATGAGTCTTATTGACCAGCTTAAAGACGCCCAAAAAGATGCTATGCGTGCTAAGGATAAAATCCGTTTAGGCACAATTCGCATGGCCTTGGCAGCGGTTAAGCAACGAGAAGTAGATGAAAGAATTGAGCTTGGTGACGAAGATGTTATTGCCATCTTAACTAAGATGGTAAAACAGCGAAAAGATTCTAAAGCGCAGTATGAAGCCGCTGACCGTCCCGAGCTAGCTGATATTGAAGCAGCTGAAATCGCCATTATAGAAGATTTCTTACCTCAAGCGCTTACCGAGGAAGAAGTTCTAACCTTGCTCTCTGCCGCCATCGAAGCCACTGGGGCATCTGGCATGCAGGACATGGGAAAAGTAATGGCCGAATTGAAGCCAAAAATCACTGGCCGTGCCGATATGGGCAAGGTAAGTGGTTTAGTACGGTCGAAATTAAACAGTTAATTTTTGACCTGCAACACTTCAGCAACATAAACCGCAAAATGCAAATTTTGCGGTTTTGTTTTATTTGCCGTATAGATCATTTTAAATCCACTGTTAATTTGCAATAATCACCATCCAATTAAATTATTTTTACTACTCAAAGGGGCAAGTGATTGACTGGTCGTATTCCGAAAGGCTTTATTGATGACGTTGTTGCTCGCACCGATATTATTGATTTAATTGATGCTAAAGTTCCGCTTAAAAAGCCGGCAAAAACTACCAAGCCTGTTGCCCATTTCATAATGAAAAATCACCGTCATTTTCGGTAAGCCCTGAAAAACAGTTTTATCATTGTTTTGGTTGCGGTGCTCATGGCAATGCCATCAGTTTTTTAATGGAATACGAACAACTTGAGTTTGTCGAGGCCATTGAAGAACTAGCTCGACTGCACAGTATTGACGTCCCCGCGAAGATAACGGGACCGGAAAACAGAAAAAATATCCAACAGTAAGTAGAGAACAAAAACAATCGGACTACGAGTTAATGGAACTCGCCGCAAAGTTTTTCCAACACAATCTCAAACATGATCAGAATTCAAAAGCGGTTATTGATTATTTAAAGAATCGTAATTTATCTGGCGAAATCTGCCAACGCTACGGCATTGGTTATGCGCCTGATAGTTGGGACAGTATTTTAAAGTCGATTGGTAAAACAAAAGCGCAGCAACAACAACTTCTCGATCTAAAAGTTTTAAACCAGAACGATTCAGGCAGAACATACGACTTTTTCCGTAAAAGAGTGATGTTCCCAATTCGTGATAAACGTGGACGAGTGGTGGGCTTTGGCGGACGCGTTATTGATGACGGAACCCCAAAATATTTAAATTCACCTGAGACACGTATATTTCATAAAGGCAACGAACTGTATGGGTTTTATCAAGCCAAACAGGCCAATCAAAACCTCGAACGAGTTCTTATTGTCGAAGGTTATATGGACGTTGTATCTTTGGCTCAACAGGGAATATCGTACGCTGTAGCAGCACTTGGTACAGCGACAACACCTGAGCATATGCAGCTCTTGTTCCGTAGTACGCGCCAGGTAATCTGTTGTTATGACGGCGACAGAGCTGGACGTGATGCCGCTTGGCGAGCGTTAGAAAACGCCATGCCCCATTTAAAAGACGGTGTCGATTTACGGTTTACATTTTTACCTGACGGTGAAGATCCAGATACTATGGTGCAAAAGGAAGGCAAAGAAGCCTTTGAAGTTAGACTCGGTGAAGCAAAACCTTTGCTCGACTATTTCTTTGAGCACTTTGTAAACGCTCTGGACATTACCAGTGACGCAGGAAAATCTGCCCTTCTCTCGCAAGCCAAACCACTAATAGAAGTTGTTCCTAGTGATTATTATAAAGAAGCATTATTAGCAAAGTTAGCACGTTTAATCGGCCGCGACGCCGATAAAATTAAATTGGCAAATCGCTCACCTATCGCTGAAGTTAAACGTCAACAGACTGAGTTTCAAATAACGCCGATGCGCCGGGCCATTGGTTTGCTATTACAACATCCTAATCTAGCTAAAGAAGTCCCATTTATTCCAGCATTAGCTAATGCAGAAATGCCAGGCTTTGCCACCTTCATCGCTATTCAAAAGTTAATTTTGGACGAACCTGAAATTAAACAATCGGTTTTGTTAGAGCGTTTTCGTTCACAAAAAGAATACTCATTTTTGGCCCGTTTATTCTCTTGGGAGCACCAAATTGACAATGAGAACTTGATTCAAGAATTTGCCGAGACATTTAAGTCATTGCAAGATAGTTATCTGGAGAAACGCCTTGAGGCCTTATTAATTAAAGGGAAAACTGGTCAACTCGATAAGCAAGAACAGATTGAGTATGTGGCATTAATGAGCGCCTTAAAATCCTAAAACAATACCAAACGGAAGTTTGATTTTGGCACTGTATTACTCCTTCTAAGAACCCTTAACCCCCTTCATCGTAGATTGATATTTCACAAAATAGATTTAATTGCCATTGATTTGTTTCAATTCGATTAATACATAGCCAGAAATTAAAACAGCTGTTATAATATGTAGTTCGCTTTTTAAATCACTTTACGGTGAATAAATAAGCACTTTCCCAAGTATTTCATGTTCAACTAGTAGGTGGAAGATAATCTGTATGGAGCAAACTCCTCAGTCTCAACTAAAACTTCTTATTATTAAAGGTCGCGAGCAAGGTTACTTAACCTTTGCAGAAGTGAACGATCACCTTCCGCAGGATATGATCGACGCTGATCAAGTCGAAGACATCATTCAGATGATCAACGACATGGGTATCAAGGTATGTGAAACACCACCTGATGCCGATGAATTGTTGATGCAAGAACAAACCAGCGATGATGAAGTCGTTGAAGCGGCAGCTGCAGCACTTGCTACTGTTGAAAAAGAAATAGGTCGTACTACCGACCCTGTTCGCATGTATATGCGTGAAATGGGTACGGTTGAATTACTGACTCGCGAAGGCGAAATCGTCATAGCAAAACGAATTGAAGAAGGTATATATACCGTTCAATCTTCAGTTGCGGAATACCCGCAAGCTATCAGCTACTTGTTGGATCAGTGGGACCAATATGAAGCAGAAGAAATTCGTTTAAGCGACATCATTAATGGTTTCCTAGATCCAAACGAAGAAGATGTAGCACCTGCTGCAACTCATGTTGGATCAGAATTGTCTGAAACTGATTTAGCCGATGAAGACGGCGATTCAGATGACGATGATGAAGACGAAGAAGAAGTTGATACAGGCCCAGATCCTGAAGAAGCTCGTGAGCATTTTGAAGAGTTACGCCGTTTGTATGATGAGTCAACAGTCTCTATCAATGAACTTGGTCGTTCTCACCCAAAAACTCAAGAAAAGATTGCGGCTCTTGGTGAACATTTCCGCTTATTCAAACTGATTCCAAAGCAATTTGATAAATTAGTTCGAAATATGCGTGACATGATGGACCGTGTTCGCGTTCAAGAACGTCTAATCATGAAACACACTTGTGGTTACGCTAAATTACCTAAAAAAGATTTCATTAAGATCTTCCATAAGCAACGAAACTAAAACGTCTTGGTTAGAGTTATTGCAATCGGGCGGCGATGACGTTGCAAATCGACTTAAAGAAGTCGACATTGAAATTCGTCGTAGCATCCAAAAGTTAAAAGAAATTGAAAAAGAAACACGACTAAATGTAGAAGCGATTAAAGACATCAACCGCCGTATGGCCATTGGAGAAGCTAAAGCGCGTCGTGCGAAAAAAGAAATGGTCGAAGCCAACTTACGTTTGGTTATCTCCATCGCTAAAAAATACACAAACCGTGGTTTACAATTCTTGGATCTGATCCAAGAAGGTAATATCGGTTTGATGAAAGCGGTAGATAAGTTTGAATATCGTCGTGGTTATAAGTTCTCTACTTATGCAACATGGTGGATACGTCAAGCGATTACGCGTTCAATTGCTGACCAAGCAAGAACAATTCGTATTCCAGTACATATGATTGAAACGATCAACAAGCTTAATCGTATTTCACGTCAAATGTTACAGGAAATGGGTCGCGAGCCTACACCAGAAGAACTTGCTGAGCGCATGTTAATGCCTGAAGACAAGATCAGAAAAGTGCTTAAAATCGCAAAAGAGCCTATTTCAATGGAAACGCCTATTGGTGACGATGAAGATTCACATTTAGGTGACTTTATCGAAGATACAACAATATCTTCACCAGTGGAAACAACTACTTCTGAAGGTTTGCAAGATGCAACCCGTGATGTATTGTCTGGCCTAACCGCCCGTGAAGCTAAAGTATTGCGTATGCGCTTTGGTATCGACATGAATACGGATCACACTTTGGAAGAAGTTGGTAAACAGTTTGATGTAACACGTGAACGTATACGCCAGATCGAAGCAAAAGCATTACGTAAATTAAGACATCCTTCTCGGTCAGAACCGTTAAGAACCTTCTTAGACGAGTAATAAGTCAATTTACAACACATTTAGAAAACCCGCACTAGCGGGTTTTTTATTGCTTGGCGTTTTATTTTTAATAATCTTCCCTTTAACCACTTTAAAAAATTAGTTCTTTGTCACATACTGAATATCCGCCATACTATTGAATATTCGTTAAAAAGAGTTATTTGGGACTTTTTACAAATTATTTTATTACGCATAATTTTAACGAATAGTAACAACTAATATTGGTTTCCCTATTGCAAGTGATAACGTCATATTTAACTCATTGGTGGAGTAAACGTTGAATCTAATTAAAGAATTACAACTAAGGTACTATTGTCAACATCAGCCTATATGACAAAGTGCATAACCGACTAAAATTTAAAATGATTTACGTTGGCCTGATTGAAAATGAATATTTAATTCTAAAATTTCAAAATATCACTAGTGCTGCCAATGACAGCCACGACTTGAAAGCCGGAGTCCAGTTATCAATTCAAACTGTAGTAGCTCAAGAGTACCTTACCGCTCTTAATTTTCAGGTATCTTCATTAGGGATCAGTAAACTTCGAGAACCCCTTTTACTTGTTGAATACCCTAAAATTGTGAAAGGTCAGCGGCTGAGAACCACCCTAGGATTTCCGTAGAGTTAATGGCTAACATTACTTATCCAAAGTTAGACCGACAATATCTGGCTTTGATTTCTGACTTTTCAATGACAGGATTAAAGTGTGAATACTTACTTAATGAAGAAGTATTAGAGAACCCAACGTCAGAAGAGTTAACTGGACAAGAGGTCAATGTTGAATTTGTTGCTAACGACGACTTAGATATGGATTTTTCCATCAGCGGTGTCGTTAAAAATGCTCGACAAAGAGAAAAAGTTCAACTGGGCGTCGAATTTACAGAAGAAGACTCCGGTGTCGTAAAAAGTGCCTTTGCGATCCTTCTTATGCGAGAATACGGCTTATAACCTTTCTCGGATCCATCATATATTTGTTATTTTACAACCAACAAGTAACAGCATTTTGATCCGCGATATGGTTTAATTATTAACATATTTGCCATTCTTATATTTTAATACAAGGTTAGCCCAAGCCTTATGCCGACTTCTGCAACTCCATTAAAAGCCCTTTCGACTCATTTAGTGGAAGAACATCCTGTTGCTATCGAAATAAATCAGGTGAGCTATGCTGTCATGTTGGCAAGCCCTCATGATTTAGAAGAATTTGTCATCGGCTTTCTGTTGTCCAACTTAGTTATTAGCCACAATCGCGATATTCATGATATCAATATCAGCCAGCAGGACAATGCCTATATCGTTAACGTAATCATTGCTAACCGATGTTTAGTTAACTTGCAACAACGACAAAGGCAACTAAAAGGCACCACGGGTTGTGGGCTCTGCGGTACAGAAACGTTAACCCAAGCATTCCCTACACTGCCAACGTTGCCTGCGATGTCAGCGATATCGCCTAATCTGAAAACCACTCTTAGCGTCATTCGGCGCAAGCTGTCGACTTGGCAAACCCTAGCTAAAAATAGTGGCGCTTTGCACGCGGCATTTTGGCTCAACACTGACGGTCAGATAGTCGCCTGCCGTGAAGATATCGGCCGACACAATGCGCTTGATAAGTTAATTGGTTACCTTTTAAAAAATGGTATTGATAGACGCCAAGGCGCAATTTTAATAACAAGTAGATGCAGTGTCGAATTAGTGCAGAAATCAATTTTGGCCGGCGTACCTACGTTAATTAGCCTTGCCTCACCAAGCCAGTTTGCAGTTAATCTAGCTGCAGAACATAACCTTTTGTTAGTCCAGATCCCGAAAAAGATCAGCCTATCTATTATGGTATCGAGTAATTTATGACAGTTAAATCTAATAAAGCCGGTGGTTTCGCATCAGTCGCCTCCACGTTCAAACAAGTGATGCGCAGCCAACGCGCAAAAGACAATATCAAAAATTTGCTGAAAGTAAATCAAAGCGATGGTTTTGATTGCCCAGGTTGTGCGTGGGGCGACAATACAAATGACCGTTTTCAGTTTTGTGAAAATGGAGCAAAAGCGGTAACTTGGGAGGCTACAGACAAAAAAGTAGGTCCTGAATTTTTTCGTGAGTACTCGGTAAGCCAACTCAAAAAGCAAAGTGACCACTGGTTAGAATATCAAGGTCGGTTAACTGACCCTATGTCATACAATGCAAACACCGATCATTACGAACCTATTTCCTGGGAACAGGCAATTTCAATAATCGGTACCAAAATACGAAACGTAGAGCCAGACCAAGTGGAGTTTTATACTTCGGGACGAGCAAGTAATGAAGCGTCCTATTTGTATCAATTATTTGGCCGGGTTTTAGGCACCAATAATTTTCCTGACTGCTCTAATATGTGCCATGAGGCTAGTGGTGTTGCTCTAAAAGACACTATAGGCGTTGGCAAAGGAACCGTCACGATAGACGACTTTGACCACGCAGACGTTATCTTTGTTTTTGGCCAGAACCCCGGCACTAATCACCCTAGAATGATGAACTCGTTGCGCAAAGCCTCAAGAGGGGGATGTAAAATTGTTTCATTTAATAATCTAAGAGAAGTTGCCTTAGAGAAATTTGCCAGCCCTCAAGATCCTATTGAATTACTTACTCCAGCGGCAACGACCATAAGCCATCGTTATTTCACACCCAAATTGGGCGGCGATTTTGCTGTCGTCCGAGGCATGGTCAAACATCTCCTCGATATAAATACAAAACTAAACGATGAGTTTATTGCAGAGCATACAAATGGATTAGAAGCTTACCTAACGGCCGTTTCTGCTACGCCGTGGGAATTAATCACTCAACAATCAGGCTTAAACCAGAAAGATATTGAGCAGGCTGCTGATTTGTTTGCAAGTGGAAAGCGTGTCATTACCACTCTGGGCGATGGGTATTACACAACATAAACACTCTGTTGATACGATTAAAGAGATAACCAACTTACACTTATTATTTGGGCAAATTGGCCTACCGGGCGCAGGACTATGCCCTGTACGTGGACACAGTAATGTGCAAGGTAACCGAACAATGGGGATAAATGAAAACCCTTCAATGCCCTTTTTACAAGCCCTTGACGCCGAATTTGGTATCTCGACCAACAAGCGACCCGGTCATAACGTCAACCAAGCGTTAACCGCTTTGTCTACACAACAAAGCAAAGTCCTTATCTGCTTGGGTGGCAACTTAGCGGCAGCTGCACCTGATACGCACTTTACTATTGATGCCATGCAACAAGTTGAGCTCAATGTACAAATTAGTACCAAACTGAACCGAAGTCACCTTTGTGTTGGCAACGACGCGATTATTCTGCCCTGTTTAGGCCGCACAGAAATAGATAAACAAAGTAGTGGCGAACAAGCGATAACGGTAGAAGATACCTTTAGTATGGTTCATGCGTCCAAAGGCGCTAACACTCCGGTTGGGCCAAACTTAAAGTCAGAAACCGCAATCGTCGCTGCCATTGCAAACGCAACATTAGGTGACAATATTGTCGACTGGTCAACGCTGGCGGAGGATTACGGACAGATCCGAAACCTAATTGAAAAAACGATTCCTGGATTTGATAACTTTAACCAACAAATAGCAACGCCATAGGTGGCTTTCACCTTGTTAACTCAGCGGCTAATTATCATTGGCAGACTCATAGTGGCAAAGCCAACTTCACTGCGTCCCAATTGCCTACTAGCCTCTACCCAGCAGCGGTCGTTGCAATAATCGAAAAACAAAAAGCACCAATATTTACTTTACAATCGCTTCGTTCTCACGACCAATACAATACGACGATATACGGCATGGATGACCGCTATCGAGGCGTATTTGGCGAAAGAAATGTTGTCTTTATAAACAAAAAAGACGCCTCGCGATTAAAACTAGAAGAAGGGACGTGGGTATCTCTCACTTCAATTTGGCACGATAATCAAACACGCATGGTGGATGGTTTTAAATTGATATTTTATGACATTCCACTGGGCAATGTAGCAGCCTATTATCCTGAAACTAACCCACTTGTACCAATCGACAGCTTTGGTGATGGCAGTTTTACTCCAACGTCTAAGTCTATTCCAGTTATCATTTCAGCCTCTAAAACCGTCTTGATGAAAACCTCCTAGTACAATGTAGGTTAACAATGACGCTAAGGAGTTTCATTGGCGTCATTTAGTAGAACCCCTACTTTCTTAGAGAACCCCTTAATAACATTCCCATTTGGTGCTTTGTTTTAAACTCACTAGTCTTCTCAATACTAATTCCTAAAAAACATTATTTTGTCTTTTTAAATAAAATATTGTCACATAAACTAAAAAACAGGTCATATATTTAACATTTTATTCTCTAGCCTTTGTATTTTAATGCCAATTTCTTGATTAAGATTACAGCATAAACAAACCGCTACATGGTCGAAGTAACCGAGACAATATTATCTCGAGTTAGGCTCAAACTAGGCGTCATAATCAAAAGGTATCTCGATGAAAAAAGTGAACAATCTGACCCGTTTGCCACCGCAAGAGTTGAAACTGGATTGGGATTTATGGATGACCAAAACGATCCTGTAACTATGGTATTGGGATTAAAAGACGTTCGTAAATGCGCCCATAACTGGAAAACGTACCAGTCTGGCGCTAAACCTGATCGAATCGTCATCCCCTCTGAAGTGAACATTCGTGAGACACGACAGATCCCTTTTGAAGTTGATCCACCTGAGCATAAAACTTACCGGGATTTAATCGAACCTTGGTTTAAACGACCATTGGAAGCAGACTACCAAGAGCAATTAACTGGGATTATCGAAGGTGTTTTTAACGATGTATTACAACAGCCTGAAACCGAAGTGGTGTCTCAACTCGCGCTTGTTCTTCAATCTCGAGCGTTAACCTTGTTACTTAACACACCAATGTCAGACTCTGAAACTTGGATCAACTGGGGTACACACGTTTTTAGAAGTGATACCACAGCCCTAGATGGCGACAAAGCTGCAATACTTTACGATTATATAGAAGCACAAATCGAGCGGGCTGAGCAGTCTCCATGAAACGACTTATACTCTTTGTTATTGCAGTCAAAAGTTATGGGTAAACCTATGACAAAGGAACAAATCAAAGGCGTTATGATCTTGACCTTCGCAGGTGGCCGAGACACAGTGATAAATATGGTGACCAATACCATAGGCTACTTTGCTGAGCACCCTGAAGACTTGCATCGTTTGCGAGATGAACCAAGTATTATCAATAAATCCGTAGAAGAGTTAATACGATACTTTTCGCCATTAACTCAAATGGGACGAGTTGCGACTGAAGACGCCTCAATTTGCGAACATGCCGTTAAGGCGGATACCCGTATTTCGTTGTGTTGGGCATCTGCTAATCGTGACGAGCGCGTATTTGAAAATCCAAATGACGTGGTATTGGACCGAAAGCTGAATCCTCACGTAGCATTTGGTTTTGGTACTCACAATTGTTTAGGCGCGACACATGCGCGTCAAATATTACAGACCTTACTCAGTGTGATGATCAATAAGCTCGATTCAATAGCAATCGTCGATAGCAAAGACAACATTGAAACATTGGGTGAATTTAAACGAAAAGTGGGTTTTGATCATTTAACCGTACAATTTAAACAGCGCTAATTTAGATAAATAGAGGAAACCACCATGGCTAAAATTACATTTGTAACACAAGACGAACAATCAATTACAGTTGAAGCAACAAGTGGCAGCGTTATGGAACTGGCAGTCGACAACAATATTCCAGAGCATCGATGGCGATTGCGGCGGCGTTTGTTCATGTGCAACTTGTCACGTTCATGTTGCAGCACAAGACATGGCTAAGACCGGAACAGCAAGCGAAATAGAATCTGACATGCTCGAACTAGATGACAACGTGAATGAATATAGCCGCTTATGTTGCCAAATTGACATATCTGACGACATTGACGGGATCACGTTAAAAGTCGTTGGTTAATCAAATTATATAAACGTTAGTCATTATTTTAAGTCCATTCTTAAAATAGACATTTATCAAAAATTGTTTTTAAAAGGTCACACTTATGACAAATCAACCTGAACAATCGACCTGCGTTATCGTTGGCGCAAGTCACGCTGGAGTTAATTTGGCGTTTTCATTACGTAAAGCAGGTTATGTTGGTGCGATTGCGTTAATAGATGCTGACCCGACGTTACCTTACCATCGCCCACCGCTGTCAAAAGCCTACTTGATCTCGGATGACCCCATTGAAAGAAATGCCCTTAAGTCACCAGAGAGCTATGAAAAATCGACGATATCATTGCACTTAGGTTGTCGGGTAACTCACTTAGATGCGGGCAAACAAACAATTACCTTTGACTCGGCTTCTAATGGAACAACAGAGGTCATGTATTATAGCCAATTGGTATTGGCGACCGGCGCTAGTCCTATTATTCCGCCAATCCCTGGTTTACAACAGGCGGCAAACCTATTTCCACTGCGCACCGCTTTAGATGTGAATAATATCAAACAAGCCATGCGTCAAAAAGCGGCTCCCAAAGTCGTTATTATTGGTGGTGGGTACATTGGTTTAGAAACCGCGGCTTCCCTAAAAAACTCGGTGCAGATGTTACGGTTCTCGAACGAGAGGAGCGGATACTAGCTCGTGTAACAACACCAACCATGTCGTCTTATTTTACCAATTTGCACGAGCAAAATGACGTTAATATCCTATGTAATAAAAATGTAGAGGGTTTGTCTCTTAAAGGCAATATCAATCAACTCCATTGTGATGATGATACCGTTTACGAAGCTGATATTATCATTGTCGGAGTGGGTGTCAGGGTCAATACAGAACTAGCAAAAATGGCGAATATCGAAATAGACAATGGTCTGAAAGTAAACGAGTTTGGCGCTACCGCGACCAAAAACATTTATGCGATTGGTGATTGTAGCAATCACTTCAACCCTCATTACGGCCGCTTCATTAGACTTGAATCCGTTCAAAATGCAGTTGATCAAGCCAAATGTGTCGCGCAGGCTATTTGTGGTCAACCTGTGCCATACAATACAATACCTTGGTTTTGGTCAGATCAATTTGATATTAAGTTACAGATGGTAGGTTTATCGGAGGGATTTACGGATGTTGTCGTTCGTAAAGAACATACAGATAAATTTTCACTTTGGTATTTTAACGGTTCTCAACTCCTCGCAGTGGATGCAGTGAACAATGCAAAAGACTATGTCGTCGCAACTAAAACCATTAAAAATGGACTTGTCGTCGATAAAACGACTTTAGGGGATCATAGTACGGCTGTACAATTTCTATAGTCAAAAACAGAAAGTTAGATGATCTTAAACGAAAAGGTCATCCTTCTTTTAAGAATAGCAAGACAAGAGCTTGAAGGTTAACGAAGTAAAATAATTACTCCAAATCGACACTTATATCCTGCCAATTAGCGATTTCAGCAGGCGTGAAACCAGAAGCCGTATAAGCTTTACTAATAAACTTGTTCTCTTTTAGGATCGATAAACCTTTTTCCAGCGCCAAAAATATCAACTTACTATTGCGAACGTCCTTACGAACAATAAAGTGACGAGATTGTGCTAACGAAACATACATATTTGGAATTGGCACTAGAACAACATTCTCCAATCCAATTTTCATATCGCTATTAAATTCACCTAGCGTAAAGTCTGCGCGCCCTTTAGCAATCATTTTATGCACAGCTGTAGAAGACGGCGCATTTAACAATTGCGGCGTTAACTTTGATATGACTTGCCAGTCATGGGTCCACTTATTTGGTGAAATGCCAACGTATTTTTGTAAATCTTGTTTTGTTTTAACAACATCTAACATTGGATGGTTGCCCAGTGTAAAGATGCCCTTTTTCATTTCACCAACGTCAATTACAGGTTTAGAAACATAAAAAATAGATTCGTCTATTTCATCTTTCCAAATCGTTTCCTGGAATATGAACTTTACGTTGGTTTGCCAGCACTAAGCTACGGGTATAATTGGGAGAAGGATAAAAATCCAATCTGACGTCTAGCCCGCCTAAATACAGAGCTTTACAGATAATAACGAGTTCGATGGCACCACGTGATGAATGTTTAGATTTAAACTCGTCAACATTCCAACAATCTTGTTTTAACGTCCATTGATTAAAAACTTCGAGAATATGAGGGCTAACAGCGATGCCTAAAGTATAACGCTCCGCTTTCAAGTTAATACTAAAACAAAAAATCGACAGTAAAAATGCAATTATTGGTAACTTCACTATTCTCCCCAAGGAAATATTTACGATCCTAATTTGGGCTCGTCAGAGTTAGGTATAAATCAACTATGGTTGACTGTCAATTTCAGGGAATGTTACAAAATGGGTAAAAGGCGGCCACTCGTCACTATAACGGGACACTTCTGCGACGCAATCAAGTAACCGCTTACATTGTGCTAGCTCGTAAATCTAAGGCTGAGCTTGATGTCACCTTAGCTTTCAAAAGGGGAATTTTAATAGGGTGGTTGATTTAGATGGTTGAAAACTGTTTTTTATAACAGAGTTGCCGCTTTTGTATTATAGGCAAGCCTCGGCCTTTATCGACAACATCACACTTTATTTAAGAACAAAAAAGGCGGTTAAGTATACTTAACCGCCCAATAATAAATTTAATATTGGACCAGAGGCTACGACTTGTATTCCGCCACCAGTTTTTCAACTTCCTCAATCGATTTATTTTTTGTCTCAGGTAAATAGCGATACAGTAAAACAAGACCAACGATGCCTGACAACATATACGATAAAAACACATCCGCAGCACCAAAGGCATTAAGTAACCAAGGGAAAAATTTCTGCATAAAATAGCTTATCGTGCTGCAGACTAAAGCAAACATTGGGATAGCAACGCCACGAACTGAGGTCGGCACAATCTCCGAGAAGACCACCCACATAATTGGTCCAATAGAGATATGAAACGCGGCGATAAAGCCTACGATACCAACTAAAACCAACATGCTGTTTATCGTCACTGCCGCTTGAATAAACTGACTCTCCAGTGCCCGAACATTGTCTAGTCCAATCACTTCAGCAACACCAGCTTTAAAACTCTTGTCATCACTAAATGTTTGTCCTACTAGCGACTGCATAGCACCTTCATTAAGCTCTGAGTGCGCTGCAGCAAGCTTAGAGACATCCTGTTGGTCAAGCGTGTAAGAAGCTTGATTAAAAGCGATTACACATAGTAATAGACATAAAATAGAAGCAATAAGCCCACCATTTACCAGCGGTCGACGCCCGACTTTATCAACTAATACTATGGCCAGTGCAGTAAATACAAATGAAACCAAACCAATGATAATTGTTTGTGCAAACGCTGCATTTGTGCCAATACCAGTCTGTTCAAATACCATTGGCGCATAAAACAATATTGGATTTACACCTGTGGATGGTTGAACAATGGCAAACACTAATCCGACAATCATAGCGAGTCGCACACGAGGGTCTAATAACGCCTTAAATTTTTGCTTAATTCCGCCTTCTTGTACTTCGCTATTGTTGAAGCTTGCTTCGATGGATTGGATTTCGCCCTCAATTTGTTCCGCCGGCATTAATTTACTTAGGGCTTGTTTTGCTTCTTCTAACTTACCTTTCGACACTAACCAACGAGGACTTTCAGGAATAATAAACAGTAATAAACACCAAACTAAGGCCGGTACGATTTCCATACCTAACATCCAACGCCAGAGGTTATCAGCAACGCCAAATTCTACGATCCAATTTGCGCCTGCTTCGGTTGCGCCAAGCAACCAATAATTGGAAAAATAAGCAAACGTCAAACCAACTACAATCATAATTTGATTCATCGATACCAGTTTGCCACGTTGTTTTGCGGGGGCAATTTCACCTATATACATAGAGGCGAGAGACAAAGAAGTAAAGGCTAACCCGCCAAGAAAACGCGCAGCGACTAAGGCTTCATAACTTGGTGCGAGCGCAGATGCGATTGCCGATACAACATATAACATGGCAATCAGAATAAGCGTTTTTTACGGCCAATGGACTCACATACTGCACCTGTGATCACTAATGCCAGTAAAACACCTAACGCAGGCGCACTTACTACATTCCCCAATTGCATATCATCTAACATAAACTCTGCCGCAACATAGCGAAGCGTGCCCGAGATAACCGCAGCGTCTAACCCAAAGACAAAACCACCAATAGTTACAATTGACGCGTAGATAAACGCGGCCTTTACAAATTTATCCATAATACTGCCGTTTTAATAATCATTTTGTTAACAATAAACATTTAAACAAGTATGGTCAACCCTAGATTTATTTGTTACTAATATTAATAATCATTCTCTAATCAAAAAAACCATATGTTGAAGCAAAAAATAGCAATACCAAAGTCGAGCAACAATTGCCACGGTAAAATTATCGGAACTGACAAATATCAATACAGCATAGATACTCACTGGGGCAAACTTGACGAACAACAAATCGCTGTAGAAAACTGCCACGCATTTGCAATAGACAGCCTTGGCCGAATTTTTATGGTCACTGACCACCCGGATAATAACATTGTTGTTTACGATAAAGAGGGAAATTTAATTGATGTCTGGGGGCGTGAATACCCCGGCGCTCATGGCATCAAAATTGTCTCGGAACAGGGCCAAGATTACATTTATTTGGTAGACAGCGGTTGGATCTTAAATCGTAATTGGGATGGTGTTTCAACAGATGAATGGGACTCGCCAACCAATAAAGTCATCGCTCAAAGTGGCTTTGTGGCAAAATTAACAATCGATGGCAAATTGATTTACACAATAGGACACCCACAAACTGTTGGCGCTTATCAGCCTGACATGCCCTTTCGGCCAACAGACGTAGCAATCGCGGCCAATGGCGACATCTATGTCACCGACGGATATGGTTCTGACTATGTACTTCGTTACAACAGCAAAGGGCAGTACCAAGAAAAATGGGGCGGACATGACAATCAAGATCCCAACCATAATCTCATTAATGCCCACGGTATTGAACTGGATAATCGCGACAAAGCTAATCCAAAGCTTATTGTCAGTTCCCGTGCAGAACAATGTTTAAAACAATTTACTTTAGCTGGTGAATACCTCGCAACGATTGCCACACCAGGGGCTTGGATCCATGCGCCGGTTATCGTCGGTTCTTTGATGTATTCCGCCGTTTGCTGGTCGCATATCGACGGCTCAAATGTCGATGGTTCCGGTTTTATTTGTATTTTTGACACTGACAACCAAGTGATTGCAACCTTAGGCGGAGAGCCGCCGAGTTATATTGACGGTAAACTCCAACCATTAGTAACAGATTGGAGCGTATTTACTCACTGCCACGGACTGTGTGTCGATGATGAAGGTAATATTTATGTGGGCCAATGGCGTGCAAATGGCAGTTATCCGATGAAACTCACACCTGTGTAAGCGGAATTCGTTACATATTGCTGCGTTTGATAACCGACTTTTGATATTGAAGTGGGGTCATCGAAAACTGCCGTTTAAATTGTGCAATAAAATGCGACGGGCTGGAAAAGTCCAAGTCGTAGCTCAACTCAGTTATTGATACGTCAGCCATACTTAATATCCGAGCTGCGGAATAAAGTTTATGCCGCAGCACATATTCCGAAAAGCTAAAACGGAAAATCTTTTTAAATAATCGAGAAAAATAAGATGGTGACAGATGACACATCTTTGCCGCGTCGACAAGACTAAAGCGCACAGCGGAGTCATGTCTAAATCGATTGATGACGGGCAATAATCTTTCATAACCTACAGTTGCGGTAATAGGCAGAATATTGGGGGCCGTTACAGCCGTTGCATGTTCTGCAATCCAAATGATCAATAGTTTTAATAGGGTTTTGCTTTTTGCGCTCTGCGGATCAACTTGATAAGACGCCAACAGCCAAGCAACTATTTGTTTTAGTTCCTGTTGATTAACGTCATCAATCCGTAAATGCATGCCTTGATTAAAGAAGGACGCATAGTGGGCAATGTCATCTTGGTGAAAAAACTCAGGCAAAAGTTGAATAATGTGCCAAGACTTAGCACCATCGTTAAGTTCAAAATCGTGCGTTTCCATTGCGGGAGTAAAAACGACATCGTTACTTTCTAATTTTGATTGTCCTTGATTATAAAAATAATTTCCGTCGACTTGGTCAAATATAATGAATTCGTGCACTTCATGAAAATGCATAAAACACGAATAAGGCTGATGTATATCATAGGCCACGTTATGGATCTCGAACGCATACCCTTTTTCTATGCAAAACGGTTCGCAGTAGGCTCGTTTCATTACGTTCTCGCAAAAGTTAAGTGGGTTTACAGAAATTGAACATCGTAATTTTTTACGACCCAACATTTCATAACATCACAATAATGATATTTAAAACGATTCTCGTCTACTACTAAACTAAAACTGGACATATATTTTATATTTTAGATAAAAATGATGACAGTTTACCTCTGGTTTTGATGGTCAAATAAGCCTAAGTTAATTTATATCTGGTGACACATGATCAAACAAGCCAAAGCAATTGTTTCAGATGGGCGTGGTAAATACTCGCTCCAAACTGTTGAAGTAGGTTTACCCCAAAGCGGTGAGGTGCGTGTAAAACTATACGCTTCTGGTATTTGCCATACCGATTGGGATTCAATCCAGAATTGGGACAAAACATTTATTGTTGGTCATGAAGGTGCCGGCGTTATTGAGTCCGTCGGTGACGATGTTGTGGGGTTGGCCATTGGTGATAAAGTGATCCTTAATTGGGCGATCCCATGCGGTGACTGTCACCAGTGCCAAGCAGGTAATTTACATATTTGCGAGGTTAATTCACCTGTTTGCGGTTGCGGTTTATCTGGCCATGCCGCTTTAGCGTCGACAACGTTAGCAAGTCAACCTATTGAGCGCTCGTTTCATTTAGGCACCATGTGTGAATATACCGTTGTCCAAGCAGCCGCTGTGGTAAAGGTAAATCCCAGTCAGACTGCTATGACACCCAATGGAAATGCTAATAGTCAAGTCAGTGGCATTTCGTTTCCAGCGGCGTCAATTATAGGCTGTGGGGTTATGACAGGCTGGGGTTCAGTGGTCAATGCCGCGAAAGTAGAGGTAGGCTCTAGTGTCTGTGTCATCGGTGCTGGCGGGGTTGGGTTGAACTGCATTCAGGCAGCCAAACAATCTGGTGCCACAACCATAATCGCTATCGACATTAATCAACAACGTATCGAACAAGCAAAAGAATTTGGCGCGACGCATGGTATTGTTGCACATCATCAAGACATTGATTTTATTGACGTTCGACAAGCCGTACGAGAGTTAACCAACGGCATCGGTGCCGATTACGCCTTTGAATGCACAGCGATCCCCGCACTTGGGTCAGCACCATTAGCATTAATCAAAAATGCCGGCACCGCAGTCCAGGTTAGCGGTATTGAACAGCGAATAGATTTTGATTGTGAGTTATTTGAGTGGGATAAAATTTACATCAATCCACTTTATGGAATGTGTAATCCTAAACGTGACTTTGGCAAGATTTTAGCGTTATACGAACAAGGTGCCATGAAGTTAGAAGAGCTTGTCACCAAAACATATACACTCGAACAAGCAGAGTCAGGTTTTGATGATCTATTAAATGGTCGTGTTGCTAAAGGTGTTTTTGTCATCGCAGAAGACCAATAATGGATGCATAGATACCGAGACATAACCTCAATTCATCGATAAAAAGAGCGACAAAACATCATGACAATATCGCAAATTGAAATATCTGAACCCAAATACACGGCCGACAATCTGACTATGCTCACATTTCATAGCAGTCATTTAAATGCCCGGCAGGACGTTAATGTTTATTGCCAGCCAACGAGCCAAAACAATTTACCTATTGTCATTTTGCTGCATGGTGTTTACGGTTCTAATTGGGTATGGATGAATTTAGGTGGTGTGCATCAAGTATATGACAAATTGCGACAACAAGGCCTTAATGAATTTATCTTAGTTATGCCGTCAGACGGAGGGCTTTGGCAAGGTTCAGCATACCTGCCATTACAAGAGCATGGCAATTATGAACAGTGGATAATGGACGATGTACTCACCGCTGTACAAACTCATATTCCAGCGGCATCATCACAAAGTAATATATACATCACAGGGTTGTCGATGGGAGGTTATGGCGCACTTAGATTAGGTGCAAAATTTGCGAGTCGGTTCGCCGGCATTTCTGCCCACAGTTCAGTAACAAATTTAACTGACTTACAGACCTTTATTGACAACCCCATTGCGGACTATCAATGTGCGTTACCGGATGAAGACAATATTTTGTATTGGAGTAAACAAAATTTAGCGACACTACCGCCAATTAGATTTGACTGTGGTAAAGACGATGCACTTTTTGCAAGCAACAACACATTAAGTCAACAGTTTGATGAACTTGGTGTACTGCACAGTTACCAAGTATTTGATGGTGGCCACCAATGGCAATATTGGCACGAACATGTCGCCAAAAGCTTGCTATTTTTTGATGCCATCGAACAACAGTAAAGTCAGTTGATTTTAGTCTAAATTTAGCCAACCAAAACATTATAACTCGGTGGGCGCACGGCGGGCGTTGAACAGTCCCATAACGCAATAAATGGGGCGTTTATTTCACATCGAATTATTGGCTAAATGCCCAATAGACAGACAATGAAATATTATCCCCATTTACCAAAAAATCTAAAACTACAGTTCCATGCTGTATTCAGATGAGTCCATATCAAAATTTGGAATACCGCGACCATGTAATGTCACTACGACTTTTGGTACGATGATCTGCTTGTATCTACGCCAGATTTTTTCAATAACCGTTGTTGCTTCTTGCTCTCCATTTGCACATCGAATGAAGCGTTTTTCTTCTTCATTAATTGGATCTAACGTGCCTTCTGCTAACCGCTTCATGGTATCGCCATAATCGGTTAGAAGTTTCGATTCATTTATTGTAAATTCGCCACTTCGATTGAAACCGCGAGGAAAATGTAAATCATCAAAAAATAGCTTAGCGCCGGTACGTAGCTCGATATTTATCATGGATTAACTCTCTGTTATTTTGCTTTCAATAACATAGAGATCACTAGCCTATTTGAAAAACAAATAATTTTTATTATCTCGATAAACAAAAGCGATGTAATTTACAGTACACAAGGGCTCGACCTCTAAACCCCACAATTTATAGGCCCTAAAAATCCCGCCGGAGAAATATCCATTTAATCATTAAAGATTTCTATGGATAACATAAAAATATTTTGTGGGTAATTACCACCATAAGTCGGTAGCCTCCGCAAAAATTTACCCGTTTATATATGAGTCAGAAATACCATGAAAATTTGCTTTATTATGTACCCGTGGGATCGCGTGGACCCTGAAACAGATACAACACTGCGATTAATCCACGAATGTGTAAAACGTGGTCACACGGTGGCGATTTCGACAATTCATAATTTAACGATTCGCGACAGTGTTGCAAGTGCATTTTGCGATGTATTTACCAAAGCTCAGAAGTGTCCTGAAAACATCGTCACATTTTACAAATCAGCTAAATTTAAGCGTACGCCCCTGCCCTTAGCTGGATTTGATTCTATTATCATGCGCGCGAACCCCCGCTAGATGCATTAGCACTGAACTTCCTCGATTCAGTTAAAGGCGATACCTTTATTATGAATGACCTTGATGGATTGCGAATTGCTAACAACAAAATTTATACCGCCTCATTCCAAGACACGGCGAGCGAGTTTATTCCAGCGACTCACGTGTCTAAAAACCGTGATTATTTAGAACGTATTTTTGACGAATCTGAAAGTGACCGAATGATACTAAAGCCCCTTGACGGTTTTGGTGGTCGTGGGGTTATCGTATTAGAAAAAAGCGCACGACAAAGCTTCCGTTCTTTATTGGACTTTTACATCGGCGGCGATGAACACGGCAAAGGCAGCAACTACGTTATTTTACAAGATTATGTGCCCGGTGCTGAGCAAGGTGATGTTCGCATATTAATGCTCAATGGCGAGCCAATTGGCGCGATGAAACGCGTTCCTGCGTTGGATGACGTCCGTTCAAACGTGCACGCTGGTGGCACTGTAGTTAAACATAAATTGACTGCTCAAGAAAAACGCCTTTGCAAATACATCGGTCCTAAATTGGTGCGCGACGGTTTGTATTTTACCGGCATCGACGTTATTGGCGGAAAACTAATTGAAGTCAATGTATTAAGCCCGGGCGGCATCGTAAGAATTAACAAACTAAATCGTACTCGTTTACAAACCCAAGTGATCGACTTTGTAGAAAGTGTTGTACACGCCAAAGAATTAGTGGTTTCAAGAAAGTCTCAATTCAGACAGGTAATTGAAGATGCAAACGCTTTCTAAACAAGAGTGCATTGCACTCATTAAAAAACGGAAATGTTTTCATGCTGACGTAGATAACGGCGCTTTCACAATTAAAATTGAAGAATATTCGCCAATTATCTGTACTGCAATTCACAATGGCCACCAGCTCAGGAAAGAACTGACTAAGTCGTTTTTATTGAGCCAAACGGAACGTTTGTACGAAGAAGACCCGTATACCGTCGACTTAGTTTCGTCGTTTCCAATAGTACTTACCGGTAATGATTCGCGTTTTGAATACGACTTAAACCGCCCAAAAACCCTGTCTACTTATTTCAAAACGGCGTGGAATAAACAAGTTTGGGAAAAGCCGTTAACGACCAGTCAACGAGCAAAGAGTCACGAAAAACATCAGGCATTTTACGATATTCTAGAAGCGCTTGTTGAAGTTATTGAATCGCTTTACCGCAACGCGATTGTGTTTGACGTGCATTCGTATAACTACCAACGGATTGAAGCCGATACACCAACATTTAATATTGGTACGGCCCAAATCGACGTTGAACGCTGGGGCAATGTCATTGAGCGTTTTGAAAAAGAACTCAATAAAATCGAATTACCTAACCTCGAAACTCGTGCGGCTTGCAACGAAGTCTTCCAGGACGAGGTTATTTGATCACCCATATTAATTCGCATTTTGACAACACCTTAGTCATACCTGTTGAAGCGAAAAAGTCTTTATGGATGAAGTATCAGGTGAGCTATACCCGCTTGTTTTAGAAGAGCTCAAAGCTGGATTCAAAGAATCGATTGGTGAAACCACCGCCTTTTTATGCGTCGTTATGGCAAGAAAAATCTTTTTCTAAAGCCGATGTATTGTCGTCGACGATTACCCCAGAAGTCATCAAGATCGACAAAAAGCTCTACGCTCTGTGTAAAGACATCGAAACCTTGAACTTCATCAATCCGGTGAACATCGCAGCAGAGAAGAAAAATTCTTTGGTCGCAAAGCAACCGTAACACCTGAGTTTCAATACAAACAACTGAATATCAGTCCGTACTTGTTCCGTGAACAATTGTACAAATTACCAATTGAAGACATTGACGACGCTGGCATTCAGCAATTGTACCGCCACGTGGTGGATAACTTGGCAACTAAAATCGACATGTTAACTACCATAGGTACAGACGAGTTTCTTTACAACTCGCTTAAATATTATGGTCAGCCAAGTCACCGTGATATTGCTAACGCTAAATTCCTTTTACACGCCCCTGACATCCAGTCTGAGCTTAATCCAACCCGTATTGATGCTGATGGTGCGGTTGCATACTTTAAGCAGCAGGCGGCAGATTGGGCGATGGAATGTAAAATCGAAACGTCGACCAAAATCGTCGCAAAAGCTATGGTTAACAATTCAAAAAACAATTGTTGATTAATAAAAGCGCGACCTTCAGCGACGTTGAATTGCGTGCTTTTGCGCACCATGAATTGGGCATTCATATGTTTACGACGTTGAGTGCCCGTGCTCAACCGCTTAAAGTGTTTTCCTCGGTCTTGTCGGAAATACCCATACTCAGGAAGGATTAGCCATATTCAGCGAATATTGCTCGGGCAACCTAACCTTGAACCGCCTTAAGTCATTGGCACTGCGGGTTATCGCCGTACACTTGATGTTAGAACAAAATAACTTTCTAAAAACCTATCAAACGTTAGTTAATGACTACGACTTAGGCCAAGAACAAGCCTTCACAATAACCACTCGGGTTTATCGTGGTGGTGGCTTTACAAAAGACCACCTTTACTTACGTGGATTTATCGACATTGTAACGATGGCTGAAAATGGAGAACCTATTGAAGATTCTATTGGTAGGTAAAACAGGTCTACTCGATTTACCCGTCATTTCTGAGATGATCGCCCGTGGTATGTTACAAAAATCAGCACCGCTTTTTGAATTAAAAGTAAGCAAAGAAAACACCATTATTGATTATCTTATTCGCGGCGTGCACGTTTAACCGGTCTGGATATGAGTGGTATTAGATAGCGTTTTAAAACAATCTATCTAATACCACAAATATTTAATGGCCAAAAACCCTGACTTATTGAGAAAACTATTGTTTAACCCAGTAGATTAGTTATCCTACTGGCATGGACGTGAAAGTATTTAAAACATTTTTAGAGGTTGCCAATACGCGCCACTTTGGTCGCGCTGCTGACAACCTTTACATTACCCAAGCTGCGGTAAGTGCGAGGATAAAACAGCTCGAAGAGTTTGTTAACGCACCACTATTTGTTCGCCTTAAAAACAACATTACGTTGACCCTCGCTGGCGAGCGACTATTACCTTATGCCACCACTATGGTGCGTGCATTGCAGCAAGTTAAATCCGAAATTTCGCTAATTGACGCTAAGCTTATGCCGTTTTCTATCGCGGCTACTCCAAATGTGTGGGATGCGTATTTTCAAAATTATTTGACCGTCGCTGCTAACGCATTTGATGAATTGGCGTTTAAAACTGAAATGTTGGGCATTCGTCAATTACATGCGTCTATTATTGATAACACCTTAGATTTAGCTCTGATGTTTGACCCCTTCTTGACTAACGAAGTATGCAGTGAACAAATTGCCCAAATTAATTTGTCCCTCGTTTCAAGTGAACCTAATGTCAGTGCCGAACAAGCCATGTCTAAAGGCTATATCTTTGTAGACTGGGGAGCGCAATTTGCGTCAGAACATGAAGCTAAATATGGCCGTAATTTTGTACCAAAACTCAAAACATCCACGGGCCGCATCGCGTTAGACTTTTTATTAGCCCAAGGTGGCAGCGCCTACCTTCCTAATGCTCTAGCTGAGCCTTTTATCGAAAGTGGTGAATTGCACCGAGTAAAAGGTAAACACGCCATGAAGCGCTCTATCTACGCCGTCTATCAAAAACATAATCGTAATGTCGACATTGTTGAGCAAGTTGTAGAGGTTATCGATCAGTCATCGCCTCAACGTCCTGCAATTCTAGAAATGGCCTCAAACGTCGAATAATATTTTTTGTTGATACCACAAAAATTAATCGTTTTTCAATTTTCAAAATTGGGACTAATTTAACGTTAGTTTTTCCATAGGAGAAAAAGACGTGAAAAAACTATTAGTTGGGTTCGCATTAATAAATAGCTTTATGTTTAGCACTTTGGCGTTTGCTGATGGTGACGTGGTTACACAGCCAGCAGATAAAGAATTTGTTCAAGAAACTTATGATTACTGTGTAAGCATGCAGACTAGCGAAGAGATCGATAAACAATCTTTGTTAGAATGTCTTAACAGTGAATTAGAATATTATGAATACACGGGGTTTGCGTCGATAGAACAAGCCTTGTCTTTTGCTAAAGTTGCAGACGACGAAAGTAAATAAAACAATACGTTGTTTGGCGAGTTAAGAGGCGGTTTCCCCAACTGCTTTCTATCTGAGACTTGCCTCTATAGGAGAGTTAATAACAGCATTAACTCTCCATTTTCATCCTAAAAACACCAACAAAAGGATGAATTCAACCGTACTTTTTCTATGACATTTAGGGTGTTGAATCCCTGCGATTTAATGAATAAATAGCAATGTTGCACTGCCCAAAAATACAAAAAATCCCGTTACGTCTGTTACTGTAGTTAATATCACCGAGCCCGCGAGTGCTGGGTCAATCCCCAATTTGTCTAATATCATTGGGATCATTATTCCGGCAAAAGACGCAATTGTCATATTGACCACCATTGCAAGTGCGAGAATTGAAGATAAGCCTGGATTGTCGAACCAATACATAGTGACGACAGTGACCAACATAGCCCACAAAACCCCATTTATCGCCGCAACTTTTAACTCTTTGCTCCGCAATACTTTAAAATTACCTTTACCTAATTGCCCAGTGGCTAGCCCTCGAATAGTTAATGTTAATGTCTGACTACCCGTAATCCCGCCCATACTTGCCACAATAGGCATAAGCACTGCAAGTGCCACAACTTCAATGAGTACCGCATCGAAAATGCCGATCACAAACGATGCTAGAAATGCCGTGACAAGGTTTATCCCTAACCATACCGCTCTGCGTCTTGCAGACACTGCAACCGGTGCAAAGAGGTCTTCGTCACTCACCTTCCCCATATGCGCGAGTTGCTCTTCATAATGCGCTTGAAAAACATCCAGTGCGTCATGGATTGAAAACTGACCTAAAAATACACCGGTTTTAGTCACGATTGGCAACGCAGCTTTGTTTGACCCACGAACTAAGTCTGATGCTTCCAATAAACTGGCTTGATCTAAAATCACTTTTTCATTTGGAATGACCAGTTCTTTTACATCGGTTTTTTGACTGGAATTTAAAATATCGCTAATTTTGACTTCGCCAACGTATATCAAACTATCATCTACAACAAAATAACTGCCCCCGTCATTTGTTATGTCACTCGACTTAATTTCATTAATAAGGTCTTTAACAGACGCTTTTTCATTTACTGTATATACATTTGCGTTGGCATACCGACCAACTTGATTTGAAGAATAGCTCAGTGACGTTTCGAGAACACTCTGCATTACGGGGTCAAGTTTGTTAACCAGTTTGGCCGCTGTACGTTTAGGCAATACATCTAGTATGCCCATTACTTCTGCGTTGGTTGCCGAGCTAATAGCCTCTGCAATTACCTGTTGCGGCAACACTGCAATAAACTGATTTCTTGCATCCTCGCGCATAACAGCGAGCACTGTACTTTGCAATTCTACAGGGATAAACGCCCACAATTTTATCCGCTGGTCATTTGTTAACCCTTCAAATACACCAGCCCACTGAAATGAATTTAACGTTTGGCAGACATCAGGCAATTCAATAGGCTCAATTGCCAACGCCGCGATGAGCGGCTCCAAATCTATTGCAAGTGAATGGTTTTCCATCTACGCGTCCAACACTTCGTTTTTTGACGTATCTTCTAACTGTTTATGTTTCTTTTGTTCAATTGACCATAACGTCAAAAGGTCTTCAACTAATCGTTGTTCAATCTTTTTAGACTGCTTTGTTGGGCAAAATAAACTCATTGTTATCTTGATTTTGCCTATATCTGTTGTACTCACAATAAACGCAGGTTGCGGCCCAGATATTTTTATATCTAAGCGAGTTTCTATCAAAGTATTATATCGCTCGGCCACGTCACTAAAATCGGCACAATATTGATTGGCCTTCTCAATCATCACGTCCCTTATAATAAAGGGGTTAAAGTTGGTATCTTCTCGTACAATCGAAAACGAGTGATTAACATAACGTCTCATATAGTTAAGGTTAATAATCGGCAACATGATCAATTGGCTATTAGGAACAAATACACTGCGGCCTGTATAGCTATGATCTTTTGGGTCAAGCTCTAATAAAGTCACTTTTGCCCAATCGGTAGCGGTTACTTCGCCGGTAAAATCTTTGGTTTGGATCCAATCCCCAACTCGAAATGGATTCGTACTGGAAATATAAATAAATCCAACAACGCATTGAATGATTTCTTTTGTTGCTAATACGATAGCGACGATAAACGCCGCAATACTTAACGCAAAACGCTGTAACTCAGCACTCCATAACGCAAACAACGAAATAAATAAAATCGCGTTAATTACGTTTTTTGTGTTGTTTATTAAGTAACGTTTGTCTGCAACCGGTTTAGATGATTTTTTTGATAAAACGAGTGACGCCGTTTTTGCCAAGCCACGCAAAAACGACGAATAAAACACTAATAAAAAATTGGCTTGTTAATAAATTTTCCAATGTTATCCCTTGGTTGTTTTAGACTTTAACTTATCAATCGTACCCAAAATACCTGTGCTAGATAATTGACTACCTAATTCTTTTTGTTTGGTTTGCAATAGACTCACACCTTCAACGACAAAATCGTAGATATACCATTCGCTGTCTTTATCCGACATGCGCCATTTGGTGGTCGCATTGATTGGCTTATCCTGACCGGTAAACTTCATTGCAACAGAAGCTAATTTACCTGACGGTGCTAAGGTCGAGGAAACAACCGTTATTTTTTCGTTGTTGTACCTTTTTAACGACTCTGCGTAGTTACTCACTAAATCTATCGTGAGCAACTCTACAAATTCAGCTCGTTGCTCAGGCGTTAACTTTTCTAAATGTTTGCCCAAAACCTTAAAGGTAAAATACTTGTGATCAATATGTGGCAAAACAACTGTATTTACTAATCCCTTTAATTCGGTTGAGTTTAAACCGTCATTTGCTTTTAGTTGCTTTAAAGCAACTTCAACTTGATCAAAAACGATTGTCGCCGTTTTACTCAATTCCTCGGCCTTGATTGAAAAAGACAAAGCCATAAAAAATATTGTACTCACTAACCCTAATTGTTTTAGGTTTACCATTATAAAATCCAATTTGGTTTAACACGTTATATGTTAGTTATAGAGGGAAATCGTTAATAATTAAAACGAATTATTTTAATTGCCGTGACAAATTTCAGTGATTGGCGTTTTAGCTAGCCGTTTTAAGTTCAATTTTGTTAAAAATGTATAGGTTAATAAATTTTAATTATATAAAAACAGTTCCATAATAGAGTTAATACTTTAAAATGTGTTTCAAATTTGACCTAACTGCCTAGAGCCCCCATGACCATAATAATTTGTACCTTGGCGATTATTGCCCTATTACTGGTAATTTTCGAAGAAGTCATCCACGTCAATAAAGCAAAGTCGACTTTGTTCATTGGTACGTTAAGTTGGTTATTGGCATACCTTGTGCCACTTCATGGTTCTACCTCAGCGCAGATAACTAATGAGTTAAACGAAAATATTTTAGAAATTGCGACGCTTTGGCTGTTCCTAATGGCTGCAATGACATTTGTCGCTTACTTAAACAGCAAAGGATTTATATCGAATCTCGTTCAACGGTTGCTTCCGAAAAAAATGAGCGAACGTAAGTTTATGCTATTAATTGGCGGCTTCTCGTTTCTGTTCAGTTCATTTGCCGACAACGTGACCGCAACCTTAGTCTCTGTTGCTGTTATCGCGTCTCTCGATATCCCAGCCCGTCAACGATTAAAATATGCAACATTAATAATTTTCGCAGTAAACAGCGGTGGGGTTTCACTCATCACCGGTGACGTAACCACACTGATGATTTTCCTAGAAGGCAAAGTGAGCATTGCGAACTTATTGCTGTTAATTATTCCATCTTTTACTGCGGTATTAGTTCTCGCATTGTTACTTGCACGAAATATGCGTGGCGAGCTGACCTTTGAGCAGGAAACATTACCCATTGAACGAAATGACAAAATCATCGCGTCGGTGTTTCTCGTCACTATCTTCTCCACTTTGTTTTTAAATGCGCTTTATCAAATTCCACCGGTCCTGACGTTTTTGTTTGGCTTAAGTTGCATGTTTTTAATCGCGCAGTATTTAGTTAGAAAAACAAATAAAAACGTCTTAAATTACATTCGTGAAATTGAATTTGATACCCTGCTATTTTTCCTAGGTGTCTTACTAATCGTTGGCATTTTGAAAGAAGTTGGCGTGTTAAACCAATTAACAAAAATATATACGGCTATGGATTACAGCGTCGCAAACTATATTCTAGGCATGCTATCTGCAATTCTAGATAACGTACCATTGACTGCCGCGTTGTTAAAAGCAGACATAGAAATGGACGTAGCAAACTGGTTAGCGCTAACTTACGCTACTGGCGTCGGGGGTTCGATGTTAGTCATTGGTTCTGCAGCTGGCATTATCGCAATGAGTAAAGTAAAAGAGCTAAATTTCATCAGTTATTTGTCGATGTTTGGTTACCTAATCGTCGCTTACTCAGTTGGTTACTGGTTAAGCTATGGACTGACAAGTACAGTCCTAAACTAATCATGTCATCCTAAAATTGCAAAGCTAGGACAGCATCCTGCGCCCCTGTATATTATTTTGCAGTGTATGTTTGTCCTTGCTTTACTATTTTGCCAATAAGAAAACGTTTTTAACGAAAATTAGTATTGAGGGACAAGCTCGCAATACCCTATTTTAAGTCACTCATCATTTCCCCGATTACGCAATCACGGAGGCAAAGCTCCTTCATACCTCTATTCATAGAAAAAGCCAATTCCCAGCGATTTAACGCTTGTATCTGAACCGAACGATTCAATAATGTATTTCCTGTTAGTGATTGCAATTAGGAAATGATTCACAGATCCATAATCATAGGCAATAATAGTTAAATATTAACTCGAGCAAACGATAGCCAAATTTTAGGAAAGCCAATGGCAAGAAATGGAACATTAATACTATTTTGCGGAAAAATGGGGGCGGGAAAATCGACAGCTGCAGTTAACATCAACAATGAACGTAATGGGATCCTAATCTCTGAAGATAAATGGCTGGCGTCACTTTATCCAGATCAAATCACCACGTTTGAAGATTACATTCGGTTTTCTGGTTTATTAAAACCGTTATTAAAAACACATGTGCAAAACATCCTTAAGACCGGTGCAAATGTGATTATGGACTTCCCTGCAAATACAATTAATCAACGAAAGTGGTTCGTTAGTTTATGTGCGGAGGCGAATGCAAAGTATGAGCTTATCTATTTGAAAGCCAGCAATGAGTTATGTTTAAAACAAATTGCACAAAGACGAATTGAGCAACCTTCTAGGGCAAAGTTCGATACAGAACAAGTATTTAATCATGTGACAAAGTACTTTGACGAACCCAACGAAATTGCCGCAGAAAACCTAACCGTCATAGAAAGATGCGAATAACAGAAAAGCTGAAATTTTGATCACATTATTTTAGTGTTAATTTGGGTTTGATAAAGTCTAAAAAGCAGTTATTCGCCTAGCCACAGCAGATGATTTATAAAATACAGCATTTATCTGTTCTCTTTCCGTATTCTGTATTCGGTATGGCGCTAATAACGAGATCAGTGCCCCAGACGCTATATCACCATGAACCATGAAACCAGATAAGCAGGCGATGCCATTACCTGTTAAAGCAAGCTGCCGTATTGTTTCACCATTACTTGCTGTAACGGTGGGCGCAATTGCCTCTCCTCCCTTTAAAGGCCACTTATTGAGAGACTTAATATCGGAAAAACCAATAATGTCATGTTGATATAAATCTTTAGGGTGTTTGGCCAAGCCTCTTTTTGCTATGTATTCTGGCGATGCGACAATATAAAGCGGACTATTACCTAATGCTTTAGCGTGTAATGTGGAATCTTCAAGTTTACCAATACGTATTGCAACATCAGTTCTCTTTTCAATAAGGTCGATAAATGCTTCGTTTGACCTTAGCTCTAATTCAATATCAGGATAAGCCAATTTGAAAGGGTGTATTAGTGGGATTAATTGATGAAATATAAATGGGCTAGCGGCATTAATACGTAGTTTACCCGCCGGCAGTTCGCCACGACTAATAATTTCATTTTCTGCAGTTTGAATCGACAGCAATGCAGTCCTAATGGTATTTACAAACTTACGGCCTTCTTCTGTTAATTCTATTCGCCTGATCGTTCGGGTGAGAATACTCACGCCAAGCTGCTTCTCTATTTTACTCACCGCCCTCGAAACCCGAGCAACCTGTATATCGAGCACATCTGCTGCCGCAGAAAAACCACCTGAATCTACGACACAGAGTAATACTTCTAAATCATCAGAACGCGTTTTTAAATCCAAAGCCAACCCCAATTAACACCATTAACAACAAAAGTGATTTGCCAATAACCACATTTATCACAACAGTATAACGCTTAATAATAGCGTCGGCAAAGTGACAACCCAATTAATTTGGATATGCGCTCACCTATACACTTTTAACTATTTGGAGATGATTATGCCCTTAGCAATACTAGCCTTGGCACTAAGTGCCTTTGCGATAGGCACCACAGAATTTGTTATCGTAGGTTTGTTACCTACTATGGCTCAAGATCTTAACGTAACGATACCTTCTGCCGGATTACTGGTTAGTTTGTATGCACTTGGTGTTGCCATTGGCGCGCCTGTACTTACCGCACTGACGGGTAAGTGGAATAGAAAACACCTTCTTCTCACAGTAATGGGCTTGTTTATCATAGGGAACCTTGTTGCATGGCAAGCACCGAGTTTTGAAATACTTATTGTAGCCCGAATTCTTACAGGACTTGCCCACGGTGTTTTCTTTTCCATAGGGTCGACAATTGCCACTGGATTGGTGCCCAAAGAAAAAGCCGCGAGCGCAATTGCAATTATGTTTACAGGTTTAACAGTGGCCTTAGTTACAGGTGTGCCGCTCGGTACGTATATCGGCCAGCATTTTGGTTGGGAAGCAACTTTTTTAGCCGTTTCTGCATTAGGGCTAATCGCAATGTGTGGCAGTGCAATGTTAATTCCTAACAACCTCAAACAAGCAAAACCGGCGAAAATTTCAGAGCAATTAAAGGTACTGACACATCCAAGATTATTATTGGTGTATGCCATTACTGCGATTGGCTATGGCGGGACATTTGTCGCATTTACTTATTTGGCTCCGATCTTAAACAACATTACAGGACTGAATAGCAATGTTATCGGTTTAGTGATGTTGGTTTATGGAGTTTCAGTCGCCATTGGTAATATTTGGGGCGGAAAAATGGCTGATAAAATGGGCCCTATTAAAGCCTTAACGGTTATATTTAGCGGTCTAGCGATTATATTATTTACTTTTAGTTTTACTGCGGTCCACCCTATAGCCGCCATACTTACAATTTTAGTATGGGGAGCATTTGCTTTTGGCAATGTCCCTAGTTTGCAGGTTTACGTTGTTTCTCTGGCCCAAAAGCACACACCTGACGCTGTCGATGTTGCGTCCGGTCTCAATATAGCCGCCTTTAATGTTGGTATTGCTTTAGGTGCATGGGGTGGCGGACTTATTGTAGCGGAGTCTAATTTAATAAATACAACTTGGGTAGGCGCAGTAGTAGTATTAGTTGCGTTAGTGCTCACTCGAATAAGCGGGGCATTGGACAACAAGGCTAACCTGTCTCTACTTGCTAAAGTAAGTTAAATTGCGGTTGAGTTAATTTAATGTCGAGTTTAGAAACCAAAAAGGCTACCAATCGGTAGCCTTTTTTATCTCATTTACAAACGGGTTATTCCTCGAAGTGAGTGCCCCATCCGTCATATTCCAATCCAGACTTCTCTGCAAATGCCACCATGATTTCAACTTCTTCGAAGATGATAACTTCATCTAGTGGACATTCAGTTTCAACGTCAAAGCAAAAGACTTGCTCGCCATCTTCAGTCTCAGCGACTTCTAGTTCAGATAAGTCCCAACCATTGAGGAAACCTTGCTGCATAGCTTCATCGGCTTTTGTCGCATCGTCAGCAACAAAATGGTGCTCTATTACATACATAGCTTCTTCATTAGAGCCATCTTCTAGTAGTTGCTCTACGATGTCATTGGTAAATTGTTGCCAATCGATTTGTTCCATTACTTATGCTTCCTTTCTTTCAGAAGTTGCAGTGGTTGGCGTTAACTCCGTATTTAATTCTTCGAGTTTTGCCGCCATTAAATTGTGTACGTGGTCAGCTTGTTCGCGAATATAGGTTTTATCATCTTGTTCAATTGCCACTGGCGGTAAATATTCGATGATAACTTTGCCATTATTCCAACGATTCAAATCAATCAATTCATGTGTATTACTAATTGCGACTGGAACAACAGGAACGCCAGCCATATGGGCCGTTCGGAACGCACCTGCTTTAAGCTTTAATAAACCACGACCTCGCGAACGAGTGCCCTCAGCAAATAGCCAAACAGAAATGTTTTGTTCTTTAATTTTTTCGCCGCCTGACTAATTGTGCCGTGGGCTTTATTTTTGTTTTTGCGGTCAATTAAGATATTGCCTGACAACCAATAAACTTGACCAAAAAATGGCATCCACTTAAGGCTCTTTTTACCAATACTAACGGTATTTGGTTGCACGGCGTTTGCAACTGTAAAAATGTCATACGTATTTTGGTGATTGCCAACATAAACAACAGGTGTATCTGGAATATTGTGCTCACCACGGATCTCGGTTTTCACCCCTAAAAAGGCAAAAATAAACCATAGGTATGAGCTACATGCCATACGTTATTTGGCTTAAATGGTCTAACTACCATAAACAATAAAAGGTATAGGGTAGACAACACAAAAAATACCGCCAACATGAGTAGGCGAACTAATTTCAACACGTAGATTGCTCCAATAAAAAATAGGACGGCATTGTAACAAACTCAGCGTACACTCGTTAGCTAAATATTGCGCTAATGCCTATCTATAAAGCCAAATTAAATAGCAGCGTTGCCATCAGATTCGATTTGTTCAACGTCTGTCACCACAATATCCTCGACTTCAATTTTGTCGACTCGTTGCAAACCACGTGGAAGTTTACTTCCTCTGCGTCCACGATCACCGCGATAATGTTCAATATCACGTTCACTCAATGTTAATTTACGCTTACCCGCATGCAACACAACGGCACTACCCTGCGGTACGACAACGAGTTGACGAACATATTCTTCGCGACTCGCAGAACGTGCCGAAGGAATATTGATGATCTTATTGCCTTTACCTTTGCTTAGTATTGGTAAATCTTTTAAAGGGAAAACCAACATACGGCCTTCATTGGAAATCGCTAAACACGAATCCGTTTCAATATCATAAACCGGTTGAGGTGCGTTTAATTTTGCCCCTGTTGGCAATTTAACAAGTGCTTTACCGGCTTTTTGTCGCGTCACCATATCTTCAAACGTGCAAACGAACCCGTAACCTGCATCGGATGCGATTAAATATTGTTTGTCCATTTTGGCCATAATGACATGTTCAATCACTTCACCCGCGACAATACTAAATCGACCACTTAGTGGTTCCCCTGACTTCTCGCCGACGGTAAGGTATGCGCCTCTGTCGAGAAACTGCGTCCAGAACTGGCGATAAACACGACTTGCTGATTACTCTTACCTTGGGCCGCATCTTTAAATCCATCACCAGATTTATAACTTAACCCTTCAACATCAATGCCATGCCCTTTAGCACAACGTGCCCAACCTTTGTCTGAAACCACCACCGTAATCGACTCACTTGGCACTAAGTCTTTGGCTGATATTGCTTTTGATTCACTGCGCACAACAATTGGTGAACGGCGGTCGTCACCATATTTTTCAGCATCTGCAGCAAGTTCTTTTTTAATGAGGTTACTTAACTTAACGCGAGAGCCTAATAAAGCTTCAAGGGTGTCACGTTCTTTTGCTAGTTCGTCCTGCTCACCACGAATTTTCATTTCTTCCAATTTAGCTAATTGGCGTAATTTTAATTCTAAAATGGCTTCTGCCTGAGTCGACGAGATAGCAAAACGTTCCATTAATACCGGCTTTGGTTTATCGTTCGCACGGATAATCTCGATGACTTCATCAATATTCAAAAAGGCTGTTAACAAACCTTCTAAGATGTGGAGTCTTGCTAAAATTTTATCGAGTCGATATTGCAATCTTCGGGTAATCGTTTCGCGACGATATTCTAACCATTCAGTTAATATCTGTTTAAGACCTTTAACTTTAGGTAAACCATCGAGTCCTAACATGTTTAAGTTAACGCGATAGTTCTTTTCTAGATCTGTTGAAGCAAATAAGTGCTGCATTACAGGTTCAATTTCAACGCGATTTGAACGCGGAACAATGATGATCCGAGTTGGGTTTTCATGATCTGATTCATCACGAAGATCGGTGATCATCGGTAGCTTTTTCGCCTGCATTTGAGCTGCAATTTGCTCCAACACCTTGCCACCAGAAACTTGATGCGGTAACGCGTTAATAACAATGTCACCGCTTTCTTCAACGTACGTCGCGCGCATTTTAATGCTGCCCTTGCCCGTCTCGTAAATTTTCGCAATGTCAGAAGATGGTGTAATAATTTCAGCTTCTGTCGGGTAATCTGGGCCCAGTACATAACCCATTAAGTCAGATAGCTCGGCTTTAGGATCTTTGAGTAAGTGAATACATGCATTGGTCACTTCACGAATATTGTGAGGTGGAATATCAGTCGCCATACCAACCGCAATGCCTGTAATACCATTCAGTAGAATGTGAGGTAAACGTGCAGGAAGTGTTTTTGGCTCATCCATAGTACCGTCAAAATTGGGTTGCCATTCAACGGTTCCTTGACCTAATTCAGATAATAGAAGTTCGCTAACTCGTGAAAGCCTAGCTTCGGTATAACGCATTGCAGCAAATGACTTAGGATCATCTGCAGCACCCCAGTTACCTTGGCCATCAACCAAAGGGTAACGGTAAGAAAACGGCTGCGCCATTAATACCATCGCTTCATAACACGCACTGTCGCCGTGAGGGTGGTATTTACCTAAAACGTCGCCAACGGTCCGAGCAGACTTTTTATATTTTGCGGTAGCCGACAGTCCCAATTCGCTCATTGCATAAATAATGCGTCGTTGAACAGGCTTTAAGCCGTCACCAATATGAGGTAATGCACGATCCATGATGACGTACATGGAATAATTTAAATATGCATCTTCAGTAAAGCGTCTAAGTGGCAGTTGTTCAACACCATCACTGCTTATGGTGGTCGTCACTTCGGTCATTCGTATTACCCTTTTATTATTATAATTCGGCGATATCCGAGTTTAGCGCAAGTCAGTTGAATAGAATTCTAACAGTTACTTTCAAAAACGACAGTCTTATCAACCGCCGTTGCTTGGATTTGTTTCAAGTGTGTTTTGGTCGCCGTTATCATTTGACTAATATCTGAAAACTCACAAGATTCAGCTACAACGACACACGCTGTTAATCCCAACTTATTTGATTGTATGGAAGCGTCACATTTATGCAACTGCAATCTAATTCGGTCGGCCAATATTTTTGCTTGTTGACGGTCAAAATCGGTGGCGACAACAAAAAAGTATCACCTTGTAATCGCCCTAAAATACAATTTGGCGGCAGTAATAAGGTTAAAGCCGCGACCATTTGTTGTAAAACTTGATCTCCACCTGATAACCCTTGGCTTTCATTGAGCTGCGCAAAATTATCTAGGTCGAATAACAAAAACGAAAATGGTGTTTGTTGCAAAAATAATGGTTCAGTAATATCAGGCAACCCATTAATGGTGGGCAGGCCAGTTAAACTATCAGCAATGAGTAAGTTTGTAGGCTTAAAATGCCTAATATAAATCGTTATTAAACAAACGATAAGGATGACAAACAAGGCGGTGACTAAATTTGACTTCGCATCGATTAAACGGCGAAGTTTGTTAATCGTATTGTCGGCGTTAACTTGGGTTAACGCCAACTGCTGTTGTAAATTTTCTTTGCTTATCGCTAACAATTTTGATTCGTATGCTATTTTTTGTAGTTTTGCCTGAGTCGCTTGTTCTATTGATAACTCTACGTACGCCGCAAGCTCTGCGGTAATGTCTATGTTGTCGTTAACATTGAATAATATGGACATGTATCGGGCATACCATTGAACATTATTTTGATATGGTATTTGGACAATTTCACTTTGCGCCTGCTGCCATTTTTCCTGCGCCATTAATATCTGAACTCGTTGCCCTATCAATTGGTTATTTAGCTTTTGTGCATTTGGCATTGAATAGGCAAATCGTTGTAATTGTTTCGCCATTGTCCAAAAGTGCTGTGCTTCTTCAATTTTCTTCTGTTTAAGCTGTAATTCGACAATTGCTATCACTACCTCAAATTGTGCAGCTCGGTCACGAATGGCATGCGCTTGGTCAAATAATGATTGTAACAATGGCTCAACAGTTGAAAATTTACGCTCGATTAATAAGACATCAACTAACAAAAGAGACGCTTCGCGTGCAATATTTGGCAGAGATAAGTGAGATGCAATGTTTATTGCACTTTTGGCGGCGACTTCTGCTAAAAAGTACTCTCGGTTTTCTTTATGCCAACGAGCCTTTTCTAAATAGAAGACAATCTTAGTTATGTTATTTCCCTGTTTAACAGCCAAGTTTTCTGCCTTGGCGACCCAAGATTGTGCTTATAGTCTAGGTCATTTAAGAATAAAAATAGCTGGCTAGCCTCTGACCGAACATAACCGCATCACGCACATTTTGATTTGAGATCGCAAAGTTAAAAGCCGCCTGAGTATATTCAATGGCGTGATAATAATTCCCTACCTGTTGATATAATTCGGCGAGTTCACTTGCATATTGTTGTTTTTCGGTATTGTCTAAGTTGGGCTCTAATTGATGTATTTCAGCCATAGTTGCAATGGCTTTATGAGGCATAGCTAAATGTTTTTGAAGCTGGGCTTTATGTGTCAGTAGCACCTTTTTTGTTCTGGGGAAAGTGACGAACTCTCCTCCAAAAACCGGATTATTGACTGTAATACACGCTTTGGCTTTTCGTCCTGCTGTGAATCGATATAGCTAATCATGGCGGAAAAGTCAGCAAACTTTGCTGGCATCTGCTCAATTTCTAAGGCGTCAATAGAGCCAACAACGACCACTTTGTCATCGTCAACAAAAGGCGAGTTTTGACTATAAGCAACTGAACTAACAATTAACAAAGTAAAAGCTGACATTATCTGCAACACAAATTTAAGCATTAATTTCAATCGCTCTATACAGTTATATCGATTAAACGTATGTCACTATTTTGGCAGGTAACGAGACAAAAACCAATCCGACTATTTTTTATTAGCTAAATACCTTCAACTTTAGACTTTGAAACGCAATGTTAAAGAGAACTAAAACGACAATGCCAAGCGAAAACCAATGGTGCCGCTTTTTCTGCTCTTGGCCATTTTCTCACGGCCCGTACTAGAGATGTTTTTCATTTTTTGGTGCCAAGCGCCCCCTGATCACGACATTTGAGCAATTGTTGATGTTCGGTCAGAGGTCGCCATAATATTGCTGCTGGTAATTCGGGGTCCAGCAACTTGCTGTCCACTCACTGACATTTCCAAGTAAGTCAAATACCCCTGATATTGAAGGTGAATAACTCATAACCGGCGCGGTTCTACGTCCAAAGCTTTTACCAAAACAATCGGCACAATTGGCTTCTATTTCACCTAAAAGTAATTTTTCATTAAATGGGTCATCCACCCCAAACTTGGCAGCATATTCCCACTCTAATTCTGTAGGTAATCGAAATTTGATATCAGATAGGCCATTAAGCCAAGGTATAAATTGTTTTGTTATTTGTTCATAACTGACTGACTCGACAGGACGCAGAGCATCAAGTGACGAACGTTTCACTGAGTCTAAGACACATGACTCACTGTCTACACAAAGTAGATACATTTCATTTGTTACTTCATGGGACATTATCGAAAAAGCCTCAACTGAGGTGACTATGACAGGCTTTGATTCTTTGCCAAATTGATTAGACCCGAGTTCTAATGAACCGCCTTCAAACCGAACCATTGCCCTTAACATTGATTCTACAATTTGTTTGTTGGTTTGTTCTGTCCTGTTAGCTTCAAATTCATCTAACACGCTAGGTTTATTACCGAATGCGACGCTTTTTGGTGCAACTCTTTTCAACCCTCGGTCTGCATTGATTGCCATTTCATTTGATTCAATTACAGTATATTCAGCAGGCGTTTGTGCAGCGCTCATCTGCTCAGTGGTTTTGTTTGCTCTTTTTTATCAAAAGTTCCTGCGTCAATTTCAGATCCATTTATAGCCCCATTTTCCCCATCACTTTTGGTATTAAGTGACACCGCTAACTTTTTGAAATACTGCTCAATTGTCCCTGATGAATCGATAAATTGAGTTAATGTAAAACCACCAACCACCAAGGTAAATACAGCGACACTGGCCAATCTATATTTAGATGTTTGCAAAGGATTAAATTCAGAAAATACCTTTAGTTTACATAAGAGCAATAGCCCCAGCGCCAAAACACCGACAATGGCAATTAAAAAGGCAATGTAAAACTGGCTACTGCTAGATTGGGTTTGACTGAAGCTAAAATCGTAAACCGACCGATTTGATTCTTGAGGAACTTGAAACCCCTCAGTTTCCTCCATTACGTCCAGCCTAACCCGTTGAAACAACTGTGATAAATTTATGCCCGGGGAGTCGATATGGGACAAAATAGCAGAGACATAAACGCTGTTTTCATTTCGTTTTCCGTCAAGAGATTGTTCACTAGGACCGGTTCCAAAAGCCACAAAAAGTTCGGTTTCACAATTTCAGTCCAACCGCCCACTTTGCTATTTAGTGAGGTGAAGGGTAAATCCCGGCAGGCATCTAAGATCACAATATTCAATAAGTTATTTTGTTGTTCTAGCTGTTCGGTCACCCATTGCATTGAGATAAATTGCTGTTCGATATCACGGTTATTCAATTCTTCTTTTTGCATCAATTGCGTATCAACAGGCACTAAATAATTCACTCTGTTTAGCTGAACACCATGACCCGCATAAAACACAGTTACTACAACATTGTCGTTTTTCGCCTTCAAAACATTAATATCAGCGATAAACTCTGCAAACTTTGATTCAAACGCCCCTTTATTCGTGTTGTGGATTAGATGAGTTTGGAAACCAAGATCGGTAAGCTTGCGACTCATTGCCACACTGTCATTTATCGGATTGTCTAATTTCAAATCAGAGTCGTCGTAATTCGCATTGCCAATCACCAGCGCGATTTTTTCTATTTTTGATCCAGCAAGAGAATCCGTTTGCATCAACAAACAAGCAAAAATAAAGATAGCTAACTGGTTAATCATTTTATTTCCCACGCAATCTCCATCACCTATTACTGTACCAGCCAACTTAATTTTAAAGTTTGTCGACTATCGAAATGAGCCTATTGGTTTTATGACCAATCGATTTATTAATTAAGTACAAATTATTAATTAAGTACAAATTATTTATTAAGTACAAAAGCAATCTTTATGCCGATGTAAATTAGGCCTAAAGTTTGCAATACAGTGTTTACACTAATACGCTAACATCGAACGAGCTTAGGTCGATTTACAAACGCAAGTCGATGGTATAAACGGTTGATAAAAAGCAACAAAATTTAATGAGGGCATTTAAATGTCAAAAAACATTTCTATATTAGCGGCCCTGTTAATGTCGTTTTTTGTCAATCATTAATGGCAATGTCTTATATGGGGCTCGGGGTCGACAAATCTTTGGCGCAGGCAAAACAGCTCGCTTTATCTGATTTACAGCAAAATCTGTACGTCTACGTAGAAACTAAAACGCACGTTGAGCGAAGCACTCAAACAGCAAATTACTATCGACTAACCAGCAAATTGTCATCGCAACTGCAGATTATGGGGACTCAAAACGATTGTTTACGGGTTAATAACGAACATCACTGCACCGTAGAGCTTGGCGAAGCACAGGCTGAACTTTATGCGGCCAAAATAACTCGGCTGATTCGTCAAATTGATGAACTCTGGGAACTGACTAAAAAGTCATTAGGTAACGACAAGTTTGCACAATTACAGCAGCTGTTATTGCTTCATGAACAGCTCAAAACAATCGTTGTCGTTTATGAACTACTCGCACCAAATACCCCCATTGGCAGCCCTATTGTGAGTGAGCCACAAATTAATAGCGCTTTGGCTAATATTCAAAGTAGACCTTCCAATATCGACGAACTCGCTATTGCGATTGCAACTCCGTTAAAACAATACCGTCGTATATTTGTGAAACCATTCACCCCAATTGAATCGTTAGAAGTTACGCCATTTTCTAGAACACTCAGGGCAAAAATAATTTCGCATCTAGATGTTATTTCTGACCGAGACTATGCTTTTTACGAGCTAACAGGAAACTATTCGTATAATGAAAAGCACATCAACATTCAAAACAACTTAATTGCCCTAGTTAAAGAAAAAAACAAACAAATTGTCCATGCCAATAGCCAGCAATTGACATTAGGCGCAATTGCCAATTTAGATTACCTACCTAAATCATTAGAGTTTGACCAACAACTCATTAAAGAACATATAATTGGCAATGACTTCAAGATCCAGATTAAAACAAATAAAGGTTCCCGAGATTTGCTATTTGAAAAAGGCCAAACCGTTAAGTTACTGGTAAAGCTTTCGCATCCTGGCTATTTTTATCTCGTAGGTCACAGCCAGAATAGTCAAAAGTCACAGTCATATTTAGTGGATTTAAATGACAGTAGCGATAATCAGAAATTCATTCACTACCTCGGAGTTGAACAAATTAACCGTTGGGTTGATATCGGTCAGTTTGACGTGACAGCCCCTATGGCAGTGAATCGATTCAAGCGTTCGGCACACTCGACTACCCAGACGACAAGCTGCCAACTACGCAATTTGATGGGACTTATTACCTCATTAACGGCTCGTTTTCACAGGTTGCGAGGAAAACACGAGGTTTAGTTAGAAAATCAAGATCAAATAAACCTGAGCAACAAAAAAGACTAGGCACACAAATAAAAAGTGACAAGCCAGTGATTACCGACAATACTTCGACAATTCGCGATGTAAATCTAAAGAAGAGTGCAAAATTGACGAAAAACAGTCAATTTAATACCCACGTCTTTGAAAACGCGATAAATACGAATAAAGTAGCGGAAGCCGTACTAAAGTTTACGACCTATGGATCAATGCCATAGCGTTGTCATATTCAAATCATATTATTAAGTTTAATTTTTAAGAGGAAGTTTCATGGAACAAGTAGTTAATTGGTTTTCAAATAACTCAGATCAAATAGTTGAATCTGGTATTCAGCTAGCTTATGCCATAGCGATTTTTATCGTTGGTAAAATGATTGCTCGTGCAATTAGTGGTTTGCTAGAAAAAGCGTTAAAGAAAAAGAATGTAGATAAAGCTGTAAGTGGCTTTTTAGGTAGCTTGGTTTATGCACTCGTCTTAGTGGCGGTTGTGCTAATGGCGCTGTCGCAAATTGGTGTACAAACAACGTCCTTTATCGCTATCTTAGGTGCGGCTGGTTTAGCCATTGGTTTAGCGCTAAAAGACTCGTTGTCAAACTTCGCATCTGGTGTTCTTATCATCATTTTAAAACCATTTAAAGCGGGTGACTTTGTCGAAGCGGCTGGCGTAGCTGGTAGCATTGTAAAAATTGAAATATTTTCAACTATATTTAAAACCGGTGACAACAAAGTTGTTATCGTCCCTAACTCTACAATCACAGGCGGCGCAATTGTTAACTATTCACGTGAAGCTACCCGTCGTGTAGATATGGTAATTGGCGTAAGCTATGACGCTGATCTTAAAGTTACTAAAAAGCTTCTAACTGATATCGTAACAAGTCATGAGAAAGTATTAGCTGACCCAGCTCCAACAATTGCTGTCGCTGAACTTGCAGATTCTTCTGTTAACTTCGTTGTTAGGCCTTGGACAAATACAGCTGATTTTTGGACAGTAAAATTCGATCTTACTGAACAAATTAAAATCGCTCTAGATGAAGCTGAAATCGGCATCCCTTACCCACAAATGGATGTTCACGTTCATAAAAACGACTGATAACATACATTGTCTTGTATTCAGACCGTAAATAAAAACCAGATATAAAAACTTATATCTGGTTTTTTTATGTCTAAGCGTCATCCGAATATTCTAATTAAGGCTACAACCTAAGCTTGCTCTTGCTCTTGCTTTTGCTTTTGCTTTTTTATTAATGCCAACAACTCTGCCATTGGCATCGCTTTACCAAATAACCAGCCCTGGGCAAACTCCACACCTTCATCTAATAATGCTGAACGTTGCATTTCATTTTCAACGCCCTCGGCGACGATTTTTAAGTTCAGCTGTTTTGCAATATCCACAATATGAGGTATTAATGTTGAACGGATTGAACCATCTTCCATTTCACTGATAAAACTGCGGTCTATTTTCAGTGTATCGCAGCTAATGTCTCGTAATTGCTTAAGGTTTGAATAGCCAGTACCAAAGTCATCTACGGCAATTAAAAAGCCTTTATCAGAAAGTTTTTAAGCGCTTTAGCACTGCTTCGAGTCGACAGTTTTTCATCTTCTGTGATCTCAATAACGAGCTGCACCTTTGACTCTAACAATTCGGGTAATTTAAGGATTTCCAACACTTGTGAACTAGATATATCTTTAGCAAAAAAATTGATGTTAAATTTAAACCCTTTCAATTCTGGGGCAATCAACTCTACATCTCTAAGCGTTTCTAAAATAACTTTTTCAGTAAATGACTAAGGTAAGCTCCAATTTGTTAATTAGCGGTATAAATTCATCAGGATACACATCCCCTGAATATCTTTATATCGAGCCAAAACTTCACACCCAACAATCTTGCCTGAGCGTAATTCAACTATTGGTTGGTAAAGGCAATAAAATGCATCATTGCCAAATCCACGCCTAATTCTTGATTTTATTGAGCGATATTTACGTAATTGTTTTCTAATTAACACGTAAAACATTAACGATAAGCAAATAATAAGTAGGTAGGTTAAATTAAGACTTTGATGATAATGTTTATATAGCTGACCTTTGTCACTTAACAAGCCTATACAATAAGGTGCTTTTTACTGCAACCAAAATTAGAATAGGTGGACAAATTATCAGGCTGAAATATGCCTTTTTCACCGACAATGTGAATGTTTTTTCCATTATCTTGATATACCAACTGCCAATGAAATTGGTTGTCCACTAAGCCATTTAGAGACTCATCTCTAATAACCGCGTTATAAGATTTTAAGCGGGCGATACTGGCTAAATACAGGTTATCAAATAGCGCAATATTATGGTTAACTGAAACTTCAAAACCGTTTAAACTCACATAGTCAGAATCAGCAGCATCTATCGGATTGTCTAAGACGCCTAAGCCTGTTGTGCAAACCAACTTGCCATTGCGTATAAATCCTATGTCATTTATAAAGTTAGATTTAAACAACTCTCGACGCATTTGAATTAGTAAATCTTTGCTGCAATCTTGTTCGGGTATGTTGTTTAACTGATGCAGAGTCTCGGCGACTTCTGAAATAATGATGTCTAACTTTTCAATACCCGATTGGGCTTCTCTTACTAACGTCTTTTTAATATCATTTTCAAAATATAAAGACGCAGAAAACCACATTAAAACGGCTAAAATAACAACCGAAACTAATGCAAAAACTCGGTCAAAAGACGCAGTGGAAGAACTTGACATACAATCCTATTGTAAATGGTTATTACCTTTGAGCAATTCTATTAATGTCACTTAAAGAAGCAAAGCATTAATAATGCATTGAACTTGGTTTGATCATAACATTACCTTTTTTAAGGAATTAAGACTAACTGATTTTTAACGCTTTCTTAACACCTTAATGCACTTATAATTGAGAATTTTAGCAAACAATTGAAATTTAGGTTACAAATTATCTCCATAGATAAATTTATTTTACAGAGCTAAAATAAAGCGACAAACAAATATTTAATAAGTTATAGTTTTTTAAATTGGCATATTAATCCCCAATTTGCTTGAATAAGAATTCAGAGCTTCAAGAGTGGTAATAATGACGCGGCTAAACAAAACGGACTTAACTTTCCTCGTGTGCACATTGATGTGCGCGGTTTTGCTGTCTTTCAAATCCTATGCAGTCACAAAAGTTACCATTGGAATTATTCCCGGCGCTATTGACGTAAATTCAAAATTATCAAACGACTATATGAACTTTATCCGACAACTAGAAGATTCAACATTGGATTTTGTACCTATGGCTCGGGCAGACCAAATGTTTGAGCGTAAACTTGTAAATTGTATTTTTCCAGCCAGTACCGCCCAGATGCCTAACAAGGAAAGGTTCATCCAGAGTAAGCCACTGAAGACTATATACGCGTACATATTAGTTAAAAATAAAGCGTTACTAAACCAATCTTTAGCCGACAAAAATATTGCGTTAAAGCGCGGCCTAGGTTTTGGTAATATTCGGAACCGAATTTTTGCAAATTACGTTGAACTTAACACAGACGAACTTGTGCTGAAAATGCTTAAAAGAGAACGTGTAGATGCAATCGTGGCATACCTTCCTGACCTTATTGCAGCGCAGCACAAAATAGGGAAAGACACCTTCCTTACTACAACAAAGAGCAGCCTATCTACGAAGCGGATGAAGCTATGGTATGTTATAAAAATGCGCAGAATGAAAAGTACATTGCCAACGCCAACAAGATAATTGACGCCTTAAAAATGCACGAGAAATAATACACATAACCAAAAACTTAACATTATAAAACCTCAAACATTTAACAGAATAAACTTTGTAACCCCGTCGAAGTGTTATGAAGTAAGGTTAAATGTTGATTTATTACTGCATATTACAGTTTTTTATTCTAAAATTTAGACACCCATTTAAATTAGTACCGACATTCGAGGCAGTAAACATTATGTTTGTTTTTCAACAAATATCGAATGCTATCCTAGTGCTACTTTTAATTCTCATTAGTTTTTCAGCAACTTCCGAAGAAACAATTCACCTCGACCGTTTTAATTCAGGCGCCATTGGCAAAAATGTCAGCTATTTCCAAGAAATAGACGGGCAACGGTTAACCCTTGAACAAGCGAAATTACGTTTTACCCAAGGCAATGTAAAAAAAGTACTGGGAGCTCCCTCACCTTTGGTCTAGGGGTACCAACAGTATGGTTGAAAACAAGGATATATCGCCCCGCTCATTTAGATTTAAATTACCGCCTTAGCTATCGAAACACCTTGGTTGGACTACGTTGACACGTATATTGTCCACAACAGCAAAACCTTAAGTGCGGTTAGTGGGGGCGACGGCATTCCTTATGAAGAAAGACCGATGCAATATCGAGTATTTGCGTTTGAGACTGGATTTGAAGTTGGTTATTCTGAGATTTTTATCAGAGTTGAATCTAAAGGCCCTATGGTTATACCAATCAGGCTTGATGAGGTTCAACAAGCGATTCAACGTGACATTAGTACGGCATATGAATATGGTTTAATTTATGGATTGATGTTTGCTCTAGCGGCATATAATTTCATTTTATTTGTCAAAATTAGGCAAAATGAATTTGGGTTATATGCACTGTATCTAACTGGATTTGTCTTTAACAGCTTGTCCTATACAGGACAACTGCATACCATATTCACACCTAATTTGGGTCCGTTATATCAAGACTGGATGGATATCTCCTTGATGATTACTTACAGTGTATTTGGGTTGCACTTTGCGAGGACAACGTTAAAAACCAAAATGTATGCGCCAAAACTAAATAAATTTGTGGTTTGGGTAGCAAGCAGTATACCTATTGGAATGTTAATTGGGGCGTTGTTTAATAATCTCCAAATTTCGATGATACTGGCATTTGCACTTAATTCATCATTTGCCTTTTTATTTATTATTATGGGCTTCAAAGCAGTAAAAAATAACATAGCTTCGGCAAACTTGTTTTTCTTCGCATCTGTAACGGCTGCCTCATGCATTGGGATCAGCACTTCTGCTGTCGCTGGCATCTTGCCTTACAACGACTTTACTTTTAAAGCGATTGAAGTCGGTATGGCGTTAGAGGGTATATTATTGGCCATTTTACTTGCTGAACGATTTAGGACGGCACAGCGAGATAAAATTATCGCCGAAGAAAATGCTCGTACTGACGAACTAACCTCACTAAACAATCGTCGAGGATTCAGAGAGGCTATTGCACCACTTTGGCAGCGATTGCGGCACGAGAAAAAGACGTCACAGCTGTATTGCTCGACATTGATAAATTTAAGTCGCTAAATGACAGGTACGGACATGCAACTGGAGATTTGGTTTTGAGTCACATAGCGAAAGTTCTAGATAGAACAGCCCGCCGTGGCGATATTTTGGCTCGTTGGGGGGAAGAGTTTATATTATTGCTGCCTGATACAAATCAAAAAGAAGGTATTCTACTGGCAGAAAAACTTCGAGTCGCAGTGAGTTCTAGCGCCATTTATTATGGTGGCGAGACTTTATATGTCACCGCAAGCATCGGCGTTGCTGGTACTCATGATTCTCATATTAATGGTAAAAATGTCAAAGCCGTAAGACTTGAAGATCTCATTCAGCTTGCCGATGACGCTCTTTATGGTGCTAAGCACGGTGGCCGAGATCAAGTCTTTGCCAATCAACTCGCACTCGTGAACCAATAAAACTTTGACACAAAGAGCTTTAAAAACTCCTTAGTTAGTTTATTCGCGCGTGATTGCATCTTTTAGCGGATGTTTAGCGCTTTTCGGTAAATTCACCGCACGTTGTCGCTCACAATACGCTTTATCGCTTTTGTTCCAGATGTCTAACGAATCTAACTATCTTTTTATTTGAACCAGTTAACATTACTGCAATAGTAAAAAGACAATTGCTAAGTGTCCGAACGAGGAGTTTTTGTGTCTGAGTGGTTAACCGTTCTTCCCCAATTATCGCCATAATAGTTGTATTGTGGCAAAAGAAGTTGTTCTAGCATTGCTATTGGCGATGTTTAGCTCAGAATTTCTGCTCATGTTTAAACAACAAGACGACCCCGCAATTAGTCATTTTTTATTGGCTGGTATCGACCGTGTTGTGGCGGTTTTTAGTTCTCCGGGAAATACTAGGATCTTAATATTTTCGATGTTAGTCGGCGCCTTACTCATATTTATGCGTAAATCTGGCGGTGTAACGGCAACGGTCAATTATTTAATTAAGAAAGGTTTAAGCGGTACGCCTCGACGTGCTCGTTTCCTAGCCTTTTTCACCGGTGTGGCAATTTTCATCGAATCAAATTTAAGTGTTTTAATGGCAGGTATTATCTCCCGTGGTCTGTTTGATAAGTTCAAAATGAGCCGAGCGCGCTTGGCTTATATTATCGATAGCACCTCAGCACCAATATGTATCCTCATTTTACTTAACGGCTGGGGAGCCTACATATTAGGACTAATGGGAGCTTATGAATTAGAACAATCGACGGTGAGCATTTTATTGCAGACAATCCCTTTTAATTTATACCCAATTATCACATTGCTTATCGTGCTCTATACCATCATCGCCGATAAGACCCACGGGCCGATGAAAGTCGCGGAACAAAATACAAGGTTAAACGAACAAGAGTCGGAAATAACCAGTCACTCTAGTCATCCAGCCTTTATGTTAATACCGTTAGCCGTTATGTCAGTGTCTATGGTCGGTTTTATGTTTTTAACAGGAAATGGTAATTTTACCGACGGTTCGGGTTCTAAGTCTGTATTATATGCGACATCTCTTGCCTGCTTAACAGCGTATTTTATGTTAATTGGCTCTAAAAAGTTTAATCATAAAGAGGCTACTGCATTAGGCTTCCGAGGCATGTCAGACCTTCTTCCTTTAGTGACAATTGTATTATTTTCACTGGCACTTGGCGCTAGCCTTAAAGAATTAGGTACGGGTGCTTTTATTGCTAATTTGGTCGCAGATAACTTACCGCTATTTCTAGTCCCAGCCATGTTATTTATTGCCGGCGGTTTAATGTCATTTTCGACGGGTACATCCTAGGGAACGTTCGCAATATTAATCCCCATTGGAATGCCACTTGTAATCGAAATCGGTCTTCCTGCACCACTAATTCTAGCGGCTATTTTAGGTGGCGGCATATTTGGCGATCACTGCTCCCCTATTTCAGATACAACCGCTGTGAGCTCTGTGGCGTCTGGTTGTGACTTATTAGAGCACGTTAAAACACAACTCCCTTACGCTCTATTTGGTGGTGCACTATCGATTATCGGTTATGTCGTGTTGGGATTAATGATGATTTAGCGACGCCATAACTCCTTTGGGTGTTCAATAGCGTAATGCCAATAGATATAGAATATTTACTAAATAGGCCTTAATTCAATTGAGGCCTATTTTAAGTTTACTATTTGCTTAAACCTTAAAAATATCTTCTTTTGGTAGAGCCATTTCATAACTAAAAAACTGCCAAGGCAAAATGCAATAGCAAACATCAACGAACCGAGATAATTCCCAAATAAGGGTTGGAATAGTTTTTGAAAAAGCCAACCGTGCAATGTCGTGTCTGCAACAGGAATCATTATAAGTAACCGCGCGACTATCGCTGAGAACATATAAAATGCAATGGCGTTGGCACCAAATATAACAAATGGCGCTGTCCAATATTTGGATTTTTTAATATCGACAATGTATGTCAACACGCCTAAACAAACTAGGCCCCATCCCGTGCTCATCACCACATAACTTGAAGTCCAAATTGACTTATTAATTGGCAAATAAATAGACCAAATTTTTGCCACGAATAAACATACCCCTCCGGCAATCAACATTAATTTTACTTTCTTAATTAAAGGGATATGTTTTTTAACAATAATTCACCAGTGAATACCCCGGCTAATGCTCCGGCAATTGCAGGAAACGTGCTTAAAACACCTTCGGGATCAAACGCAAACGGAGTTGCAGAAGAAAAATAGAGATTTTTAGAAGCAAATAAAGTGTCATCCAACCACGCACTTATATTATTACCAAATTCCAATTTCCCCACAAAAAGGCCAGTATGTTCGTTACCGTATGGCACCCACATCAATATCGCCCAATATCCTAATAATAACGTTGCCATAACCAACGCTCTGCCGACTTGTTTAAACCAGAGTACGATGCAAACTGTTGCAAAAATATTAGGCCTAGGCGCTGTAGAACGCCCATAATACGAATAGACATAACTTGCTGTTCGAGCCAATCAAATTTTGGATTTGTAAAATCATAATAAAAAACGGCTAAAAATAACCCAAGCGCAAATAATTTAGCCCCCGGACAAATGCTGTTTTAATCAACTTGGTATTTATTTCAGGCGTTTTGGGTTTTCTATCCATAACGATGGCCATAGATATGCCAATGATAAACACAAAAAAGGAAATATAAGATCTGTTGGGGTCCAACCATGCCACTTCGCGTGGGCCAAAGGGGCATATGTATAGGACCAACTACCGGGATTATTGACGAGCACCATCGCCGTTATCGTAATGCCACGAAAAACATCAAGAGACAATAATCTTTGCGGTGGTAGAGTGGCTAATATCTGGGCTGAAAATCGATTAAACCAACCTTTCATCAACCAAATCTCCTACTTTCGATAACTACATATTTTTCAATTTTGAAATGCACTTGTACAACAACGCGCCCAGACTTATGAAGGCAGGTTGACTCTTAAAACCGCTTTGAGCTGTTCTAGGAAAAATGGTTTTGCAAGATACGACTTTATCCCTAATTCTCTTGCAATTAACCTATCTTCTTGCGTAACGCTGGCACTGAGGATAATGATTGAAATACCATCCCAATTTGGATTATTTCTAATAGCTTTAGACGTCATAAAACCATCGAGAACCGGCATTTGTAAATCCATCAAAATGATATCCGGCGTGTTTGATTGCAAATAATCTAAGCATTCTTGCCCGTTATTACTCACTAAAGGTACCGCACCAAGCGACTCCAATTGCTTTTTAACAACTTCCTGATTAACTAAATTATCTTCAACAATAAGGACATTTAAGCCAACAAAACTCTCTTCATTAACCTCTTCTTTATCGTCTAAGGTGGCTTTTAGAATCTGTGGCTCACTTTTACTAAACATTAACATTGCTCTAAACTCACTGCCCGCACCTACTTTACTTGATACTTGAATATCACCGTACATTAAGTGCGTTAGTTCGTTGACTATCGATAGTCCTAGCCCTGTTCCACCAAACCGCCGAGTTGTAGTGCTTTCCGCCTGCTGAAACGGTTTAAAAATAATCTTTTGCTTATCTTCTTCAATTCCCAAACCTGAATCACTAACGACGACTTGAAGCTGGTAACTATCAACTGTTTTGCTAAAAACTGTGGCGGACAATTTAACAAACCCATTATCTGTAAACTTAATGGCGTTACTTAGTAAATTAATTGCGATTTGTTTAAAGCGATAATTATCACCTTTGACCCAAATATCACCAAGGTCATCAATATCAACTATAAAATCTAAACCTTTGCCAAGGGCAATTTCTCTAAGCATGTCTGCGACATGATTCAAACTTTCAGTTGGTTGAAACGAGGAATTTTCGAGCTCAAACTCATTTGTTTGGATCTTAGAAATATCTAACACATCATTGACGATATTTAGCATGGTTTGTGAACTGGCTTCAATTTTCCCTAGGTATTTGCTTGCTTCAACATCTTTGGTTTGTCGTTTTGCAATTTCGGTAAACCCAATAATAGCATTTAGTGGGGTACGATATTCATGGCTCATATTGGCTAAAAACATCGTTTTGGCCCTATTCGCTAATTCCAGTTTTTTATTACTTTCAGTTAAGTCTTGAGTCTTTTTCAAAACTTGCATTTCTAAGTTGGCGCTAAAACTTGTGATGGAATATAAAAAGATAATGCTGACAACCCCAAACAAGGTGCCACCAACGACAACCAACCAACTTGCCCAATCGACTAAATGACTTTCAAACTCTTTTAAACTGGTAAATCGCAATGTCCCTTGTTTATCAAATACATCAACTAAAACTTGATGGGAAAACAATCCATTACTGTTAAACCCCTTTGATTGGAACGTATTGCCCGCGCCATATGTAAACTCAAACGCAAACTCGTCTTGATCGGCGGCAGGTAGATTTTGGAGCAAAACGTCGAGTTCGAACACTGCCTCTACCGAACCAAGAAGCTGCTCCAAATGAGGACGAGTAGGATCGAGCGCACCTGACTTATATACCGGATAGTAAACAATCACTCCAGTGAACTTATCTTGCTGTTGTACAAGCGGCAGAGTTGCGGTAACAATGAACTTATCATTCTCCATTGCTTCGCGAATCTCATTTTTACCGACGGATGACTATTTAAGTCCAACCCCAACGCGGCTCTATTGGTCTTTAACGGTTCGGAATATAAAATTGGAAAATATACGGCGGCTTGAGGGGATGTTTTAAACCCTTTAGCAGCAAGATACTTAATCTCAAAATCGTCGAACCCTTCACTTTTAGCCTTTTGTTCAAATGCAGCTCTATTGGCTCGGGTTACTTTTGGGATCCACGCAACAGCACGTAAATTAATATTTTTATCCGCTATTTTTTGACTAAAGTTTTCGAAATCATAACGCGAGACAAAGTCACTTGATTGAAACAAGCCACTTAATGCCAAAAGTTGATGTTTAATTGATTCCTGCGCATTTTCAAATTGCTTAATAAATGCTGTTGTTTTTTGTTCAAATGTTAATTGATTTTGCGCTTGATATTTATCACTTGAGAATGCAAACAGCAGACTAATAAAACAAAAAACAATGACGTTAGAGAATACTATTTTTAAAGGTTGTGCAGGGGTTTCAACAATGGCGTTGGGTTTAATAAATAGAACTAAAGGTGCGAAAAAAGTACGCCTGTAAAGTCACCGACCCACCAAATAGCCCACGTGAAAATGGCTTCTTGGTAATTCAAATCATTTACAACATAAAGAATTGACGCGCCTAGGGCACTTGCAACTAAACAGGATAGCGGTCCAATTATGAGTAAAAATTTAACGAGTTTAGAAAGCTTAGAGGTCTCCACTGGTAGCTTTATATATTTGAATATTATGCGTTTTGTAATAATCAGTTGTAATAAACTGCACACACATAAGGCCACTGGCAGTGCCCATGTTTCCAAATCAAACGCCATACCTGAGTGATAGACAGCGAGAAGGTAACCAAAGAACACACCAATAAGAGCAGGACGCCCAAATAATAAATAAATACCTAACGAAATGCCGGCTGCTGGCCAGATAGAACTTGCAAAGCCAAAGGGAATAGCAAACATTAACCCAATTTTCGAGAAAATAAATTCTGCAATAAATGCAAATAATACAATTGATATGTTTTTCAAAATATTCCTTTAACCAACGGAAGCGCCTACAGGTTTACTATAGGCGCTCAATATCGTTTCAAAAGATAGAAAGTAGGGTTTAAATTTACTAGTGTAAACATTACGTCGTATATTCAACTAATCTGTAATAGGTTGGACAAACATTTCGCCAACTTCAAGTTTATAAACAGCAACCAATGTCCCTGAGCCTATATGCTCATTCGCTTTAAGCTTCCAATCAATGCCTGAATAATGATAGTTGACTACAAGATTTGGTCCAACATCGTCTTCAAGAATGAAGGTCATGTCAGTCAAGTCTGAATGTACTGTTGCCGGAGCAGCACTTGAATTACTTTGTAATAATTTTAATGGCTTATAAAGCAACAGCGTACAAACGATAGAAAATAACGCTATAGACAAACTTATGGCGAGCATACCTTCACCGATTAGGCCAAAGAACACTAACGTACCAGTCAATATAGTGGCTAAACCCAAAATAGTCAGGAAAAATGTAGCAAATCCCATAGCGAGAATATCGATGGCCGCGAGTATAAGACCCGCCGCTAACAATACTTGATAAGTTTCACTAAATAGCGTCATTGGCTTTCCACCTTACTTTTTTGAGTTTAGTGTGTTAATTATGGTCATCGCTTGCGCCACAATGTTTGACGCGTCTGTGCTACTGTCAGGTAATAAAACCACAGATGATTCTTTAGCAATTGCTTGTTTAGCCGCAATTGCTTTTGTAGCTAAATCTAGTTGAACCGCACTTTGACCCTGTTCTGTTTTCGCGATATTACCAACCGTTTCAAGCGCCTCAGCCTGAGCTTTGGCAACTTGCATAATAGCGAGTGCTTCACCTTCAGCACGTAATATTTGCTCAGCTTTCTCACCTTCAGCCGCCAATACTTGGGCCTGCTTTTGTCCTTCTGCTACATTGATCGCCGCTTGTCTATCACCTTCCGATTCTAAAACCTGCGCGCGTTTTTCTCGTTCAGCTTTCATTTGTCGTTCCATCGCTTCCATAACAGAAGAAGGTGGGACAATGTCTTTTATTTCATATCTTAAAACCTGAACACCCCATGGCGCCGCGGCATCATTAATAGCAGACACGATATTACTATTTAAACTATCACGTTCTTCAAACGTTTTATCCAATTCCATTTTACCGATTTCGCTTCGCATCGTTGTTTGTGACAACTGAATAACAGCAAAGATGTAATTGTCGACACCATACGATGCCTTGTATGGGTCAAGTACACGGAAATATAATACGCCATCAACGGTCAATGATATATTGTCCCGGGTAATTGCGGACTGACTTGGCACGTCTACAGCTTGTTCTTTTAACGATCTGTCGTAAGCAACTTTATCAATAAATGGCACGATAAAGTTAAGACCCGCTTCTATCGACTTATTAAATTTACCAAAACGTTCGATTAAAAAAGCTCTATTTTGCGGCACAAATTTAATTGACGACTTTAGTAATACAACTATCAATACCAATAACGCAAATTGAAACGTTAAAACATGTTCAAAAATACTTTCCATTATCATTTCCTAGTTTCCTAAATTAATTTACTTGCTAAAATCAATAAAAAATAAGGCGCCACAACCAGCTTGAATTTAGATAATCTTCACACCCTTTCAATTGCTGTCCATAGGTTTTAGCTCGACTATCAACTTTATTTGCAACACGAACTAGCCATTGTTTCTTACGGTAAGTTTTACGCTTATAACCACCCCACCCCTCATGGTAGTTTAAATACTGATTTTTAGCGTCCCATTTCGATACTTTATTGATTTTATTTGTTTTATTTGTAAACCACCCCATAAAATCAATAGCGTCATCGTAATCGTCCCTGTCGGCCCAACTATTTCCAGTCTCTTTTATATATTCATCCCATGTACCAGTTTTAGCCTGAGAATAACCATACGCACTGCTCGCCCGCCCAATAGGAATAAATCCGAGAAAATACTCCATTGGAGGCGCAGCATCGGCTCTAAAGGAGCTCTCTTGATACATCATAGACATGATGACATTCACCGGGGTTCCCCACTTGTCCTGCATATCACTAGCTGCATCCCACCAATCTGGTCGTTCTTCAAAAATTTCGCAAATGTTATTTACATTTTTTGGCGGGGGTCGTGCAACCGTAAAGAAGCAAGCTAAAAAAATTGTGGCTATAATTTTTGTGAACATAATGAAGTCTCCCTATATAACGTTTATGAATTTTCTCTCATAAACTTTCATTACCTTTAACCTTAGTTTAACTATTTTAAACCTATTGGCACTTAATAATCCGCTTTTTATTTTTTACCGACTCGTAACGCTCAGACCTATTACTTTAAATTCAACATTGTCGTTATTTACGATTCTATCGCTTTAACGTCGTGCTTAAGCTTTTTTATGCCCAGGGGTTCGAACTTACTGCGACACATAAGTCAAATCTGTCGTTTTGCGTTTAATTTAAATATTAACGATTGATCTTTTACATCAGAAACAAGACAAAATCTCACCTAATTAAACTAGTTTGCAAATTATTTGAACTTTTTAAAATTAGCCTGTCTAACCTTATAGTTTCAAGTTTTATTCCCTGAAAGTTGTTGTTTTATTTACGAGCATTTATTAGTGCTCGTTTTTTTGCTTAATATTCGCGTTTATTAGTAAATAGTAAGTCGTTGAGAAAATAATTTCGATTTTTTTGAACTAAATTCACATAGCGTGTCTAACTGTACAGTTGTTAAGTTTTATTCCCTGAAAGTTGTTGTTTTATTCACGAGCATTTTTTAATGCTCGTTTTTTTGCCTAAAATTTAAATTTCTTAAAAACCTCAACTTCACTTCTTAACGCCCCATTTAAAAACTCTATATTTAATTCGAATTTTATTGAACTAAATGCAATGAGTGTGTCTAACTGTATAGTTATTAAGTTTTATTCCCTGAAAGTTGTTGTTTTATTCGCGAGCATTTTTTAATGCTCGCTTTTTTTGCCTAACATTTAAGGTCGGAATAAGCAGCGAAAATACGGCTCCTGACCGCCTAAAAATAAAGTTTTAAATTTAATTCTCGTTTTATTGAACTAATTCCAATTGCTGTGTCTAACTGTATAGTTGTTAAGTTTTATTCCCTGAAAGTTGTTGTTTTATTCGCGAGCATTTTTTAATGCTCGCTTTTTTTGCCTAACATTTGAGGTCGGAATAAGCAGCGAAAATACAGCTCCTGACCGCCTAAAAATAAAGCTTTAAATTTATTTCTCATTTTATTGAACTAAATCCAATTGCTGTGTCTAACTGTATAGTTGTTAAGTTTTATTCCCTGAAAGTTGTTGTTTTATTCGCGAGCATTTTTTAATGCTCGCTTTTTTTGTTCAAAATTTGTAGATCACGCAAGGTATTGGTAAACGCCGATAGACGAAGGGTTGAAAAATTAATTTGGGTTTATTTGAACTAAATTGAATTAGCCTGTCTAACTTTATAGTTGTTAAGTTTTATTCCCTGAAAGTTGTTGTTTTATTCGCGAGCGTTTTTTAATGCTCGCTTTTTTTGTTCAAAATTTGTAGATCACACAGGGGTTATTGGTAAATGCCGATAGACGATGGATTGAAAAATTAATTTGGGTTTATTTGAACTAAATTGAATTAGCCTGTCTAACTTTATAGTTATTAAGTTTTATTCCCTGAAAGTTGTTGTTTTATTCGCGAGCATTTTTTAATGCTCGCTTTTTTTGTCTAAATTTAACTTCCATCGTTTTGTAGGTTAATACGTTCAGCTAATTTTTGAGCTAACATTTTTACACGGCCTATAGTTCAAAAAAGCCATTGTGCGGCGTATCAATTTTAAACGACACCAGATCCGCATTTACTTCTTTATACCAACCGCCTAATAGCCACTTTTGTAAGTATCGGTAAGCCGTTGATTTTAGTAGAACCAACGAACCGTCATATTTAGACAATCGATAACCCTTCATCGCTTTAACTTGCATAAACAATCCCTTATCTCTAAGTGTATTGCCCAATTGAGTCGAAATAAATCGTCGATGCCGCCCTCCGTTTTCACCCAACATCTTCATTATAAGACGCCACGCCATGAGTCCGAGTTTTGGCATACGGAGCAATATTGTATCGACAATAAATAACTCATTTACTTTAATATTATCTTTTTGAAGTAACTTTGCTGTTTCTAGCGCTGCGAGTCCCCCGACCGAAAACCCTGCAATATAGACTTCAGATTCGCCACGTTGCTTTATTTTATTTGCATAAAGTGTCGCTAATTCTTTTATTTCAATGCTTGTTTGATTTCTGGAGGTTGCAACATATGCAGATCGCAGACACCATACATCTCCTTGGCAAGCGCTTTAAATCGCAGCATATCGCCGTTACCGGACGCACAAATATACATACTCACTTTACGAGTTGTATCACCAAGGCTGACCAACAACTGCGGTAAATTTAATTCGGCTTCGACGCACTCGGCTAATGACGATACGGTTGCGTTTTCAACCAACTGATGCAAAGACAGCCTTTTTCCTAGTAGCTTTTCTATTTCGTGGAGGGTAATTACAGCAGATAATGAATCGCCGCCACTTTCAAAGAAGTTATCAAGTACCGTTAAATTAGGTTGTTCTAGCGCGTTTTTCCAGATTTTTAATATCGACTTTTCCAACCGACCTACCGGTTCACGGGCAGCTGACTTTTCGATCACATGACCGCTATTTATTAATTTAGGGTAGTCAATTTTACCGTTTGGTGTGTACGGCATTTGATCTAAAATGTGGATCCGATTTGGTAACATGTAGTCTGGTAAGATCCCAGATAACTTAGACCGATACGCTTCAGGTTGTGCTTCTGATCCTATAACGACCCAACTGTGAATTTGAGATTTAGATCCTTGCCCTACCAATTTTGCGGCTGCGGCCTTCACACCATAAGCAAATGCAGCAGGCTATTCTCGATCTCATTTAACTCGATACGATAACCGCGAAGTTTTATCTGTCTGTCATTGCGACCACTAAAATGCAGTACCCCATCAGTATCTAACCAGCCGCTGTCACCTGTATCATAAAGCGGATGGCTCGAAATAGAATCAACTGTAATGAACTTATCCGCGTTACTGTCATCTTGACGAAGATAACCATCGCTCAGTGTCAGTCCACCAATAAACACCCGCCCCACGACACCATAGGGCATTAAAGCATGTTGTTCATCTAGTATATAAAGCTGAACGTCGGTAAGTGCGGCGCCGACTGGCATCGCTTTATGATTGTCATCGTTTAATTTAACTTGCCAACTCGAGGCAAAAATAGTTGCCTCGGTCGGGCCGTAGACATTATATAAAATGGCATTTGTTTGTTTGATAAAACGAACTGCAATTTCCTTTGACAAAATTTCGCCACCACAACAACAAACTCGTAATTTCAGTTTATCTGGTTGTTTAATGCCATCTAAGAAACGCGTTAATGTAGAGGGAACAAACGCCATCATTGTCGCGTTAAATTGAACCAAATATGCCGGTAAAGCTTCAGGTAATAGCCTGCCCGGCGGTGGAAAGGCCACACTGCCGCCCCGTATTATTGGCGTTAACAATTCGATTAATGCAGGATCAAAATTAACTTGAGTCGCATTGAGAGACCTATCAGTGGAAGTTATGCTCCATTTTTCGCATATCCACGACAATCGTAGCGATAATGCTCTATGACTTACGGCTACCCCTTTCGGTTTTCCTGTTGTACCAGATGTAAACAACACATAAGCGCATAAATCCGGTTCAACGGTTATATCGGCCAGTTGAGCTGTGGATGCTTTTTCTTTTAAAAGTGAACCAACATTTATTGTAATTTGTGTACCGTCTAACGCCTTAAAACGACTATCAATATTGTTGTTTACCAATAAGCATTTAGACTGGCTTTCACTTAATATCAATTCCAAACGGGTGATGGGTATTTCAACGTCATTAGGCAAAAACGCTGCGCCAATTTGAGTAATGGCTAACTGCGCGATGAGAACCTCTGCGCCTTTGTCCAGAACAAAAGCGACGATATCGCCTTTGCCGACCCCATTTGCCAATAATTGCAGCGCTAACTGATTAGAGCAATGCAGCAGTTCTGAGTAAGTCAGTTTTACCTCTGCTGAAATACAGGCGTTGGATTTTGGATGTAATAATGCACGTTGTTCAAATTGCTTCACAAAAGGCAATACTGCCTGAGGGTTTTCAGCCAGACTTATACCTGCCGTCAATTGTCTGGTGCGCTCGGCTGATGAACAAATATCAAGTGAACTCACTGGCATATTAAAGTCATTAATGACTTGCTCGGCCAAGTAGATAAGTCGATTGCCAATCAAATTGGTTTCAGGTGCTGTGAAGTACTGCTCGTTACCCTCTAAAACAATTTCAGCATCGTCTCCATCCAGAAAGTCACATACCGAGATTGCTAATGGATAGCGACTAAACCCGGCGAATGTTTGATTTGTCGCACCGACTTTAGCATCACCGTATTGACTCGCAAACTCAAATTCTTCGTATGAAAATATGACGTCAAATAAACGATCTCGCCCCTGCTTTATCGCTTTTAATCGTTTAAATTGCTCACTCAAAGGATATTTTGCATGCCGGTAAGCTTGCTTTAGAAATTTCGATATTTTTTCTACGACGGTTGCTGGTGTATCGTCCTGCTCTAGCGTGACCTTTATCGGTATAACCCCAACAAACATGCCGAGGGTATTCTTAAACTTGTTTCCCCACGATTGAGACTTGGAACGCCAATTATAAACTCACTACGGTTTTGACTTTTAAATATATAAATCGCCAACAGCGCCAAAAACCCATGAAAAATAGTATGTTTATTGGCAGTACATAAGGTTTTTAACTGGTCTATTAGTGCTCGTTGAATTTTGCAGTTTTCGACATAGGCCCGAGACACTCCGGAAATGATAGGCGCATTGTACCGAGCTTCAAATACCGGCTCAGGAAGTTGCGGTATTGCTAAGTTCCAATAATCGACATCTTTTTGAAATTGCTTACCTGACTTATAACTATTCGAGTCGACAATAAAGTCTTGATAGTCTCGGCTTTCCGCAATCAATGAGGGGTCATTTGTTAATAATGAAGTGTAATGTTGCCCAAGCTTTTGCACTGCATTAGATAAACTCCAGCCATCCATAGCAATGTGCAAACTCTGAATTACCACATAATGTAATTGAGGGGTGGCAGTCACCAAAGCAAAACGTATTGTTGGCTGCTTGCCTATTTCAAACGGCTCCGACATCCATCGTTGTTGCCATAACGTTGCTAAATCTTCACCATTTGGTTGATCTGTAAAATTTTTAATGACTAGCGGATAACGGTAAGTATCGAGTAATATTTGATTGCCTTCACTTGTCGGCACAAGCCTCAATGCATCTTCCGCTGCCGTTAAATTGTCTAACGCTTGCTGAAATAAAGCGGCATCAATTTCTCCTACAATCCGAGAGAAACCACCAATATTTAGATGACAACTATTTGACCAAGCTAAAATCTCAGTCCATATGTCTTTTTGACTTAGTGATAAGGGAATAGTTGCCATTGCCGTCCTTGCTATATGTTTACTGAATACTCGATTTAATCACGTTTATTTGTTGCATCGCATATTCATACCCAACTTCAATTATCTCTTCAGCTTTTTTATAGTCCATTATGCTGAAGTTACTTAACGGCGGCTCAAAATAAATGTCCGCTGCATGTTTTGTCTGCTGACGCTGAGCCAACCCACCGATATGTGCGACTTGCATGAGAATATCAACTATGCCCGGTAAGTTATCATGGGCTTTTTCAAAATGAGATTTAAGCTTATTCCATGAGGATAAATCCGTGACATTTTTATTAACTTCAAACGCATCTTTAACATCAACATCAATAGCAATTACCGCACCATTGCCTCGACGACGCTCAAGTGGCGTCGATAGACGTTGACGCATTGCTTGCACTGGTACATTTTCAAGTATTGCACCGTCCACCAATAATTGCCCATCAACCACTACTGGCGGAAACAACCCGGCTGGTGAATTACTTGCCAATACCGCTTGCCAAAGTGGCCCTTCTTCAAGTACCAAGGTTTCTGCTGTTGTTAAATTACACGCGGCTGCAAAATAAGGCGTCCAAATTCTTTGAATATCTAAATTGCCTAGGGCTTCTTGAAACGCACCTTTTAGGTTTTTATTCGACATAAGTGCGACAAGTGGGAAAGTAAGTTTCATTCCCCCTTTGAATACCTCAATATTTCTTTATGGATAGACTCTCGAGGCATTCCCGAAACATAACAAGCACCAATAAGTGCTCCCATACTGTTGCCGCCAATGAGATCAATGGGGATATTTGACTCTTCAAATGCTCGTAATACACCTAAATGAGCAAAACCACGTGCGCCCCCGCCACCTAAAACAACACCGATGGCTTTGCCAAGTAAAAATCGAACTAACCGCCCAAAGTCATCACTACTTGCCAATTTAATTGGGTAGACACGCTCGGTTTTTCGTTCTTTATTCCACTCAGCCCGGTCACCACAACTCACTTCAGATTCTGGATAAACTAGCGCTAAATGACTACGGATCAGGGCTATATCAAAACGTGATCGAATTGACTCTTCTAATTTTGTTAATGACGAACTTTTGGTGCCGTCGGCGACAAATATTACCTGATCAGCATGTTCAAACGTTTCATTTAATTGTTCATCAAGATTTAATTCACCCTGATAAATTATATAATCGAAATCCGCTTCTAATTTATCAAGATTAAGGTAACCGTCATCGCCAACTGTGCGTTCAGCATCAATTAAACTAACGGGCACAACCTCGGTTGAACCATACTTGGTCAAGTTCAACTTCATTTGAGAAGTGAATACCGACATATCTACCGTTTCGTGGATTGGGATTAAGAAAAAGCTTTGTGCTCTGCGACGTTCTGCGACTCTACGGTCATGTCTGAGATGACGATAAATAGCCTGAGAAAACGCTCTGTTTAACTCCGATGGATGTTTCGCTATAAGTTCTTCATAGGCTTTATCAGAAAGGACTGCAAGTTGCGACTCCCGCATAGACGTAATGTCTGCCGTTCTCGCTTGGCGTAAAATCATTCCCGTTTCGCCAACACAATCACCTATAGCAAAACTTCGTTGTATAACAAACGTTGGCCATTTTTATCGGTTCGAGAAACCCTGAGACGACCACTAACCAAAATAAACATTGAATCAGATTCAGCGCCTTCCCGAATAACTTCTGCACCGCCGGCAACCGTAATAACTTCAAGCGCTTCCGCAAGTCCGATCATGGCACCTTCTGACAGTTGATTAAAGTCAGAGCTCGCTTTTAGCAACTCAATTAAATATTCCGTTGATACGTTCATTTTCTGTTCAAATTATTACTTTAAGTTCCAATCTATAAGTTAAGAATCATACCAGTAAAAGTAAAAACAAACACAATGTAAAATAAAGTTAAAACAACTTTTAGATAATTTAAGCGGATATTATGACAAAAATGTGAGGTTTAGCGACGATATAAGAGCAAATGTAGAAGGTTTGGATAAAAAGATAGGGCGCCCTTAATCAGAGTGCCCTAAATAGAGTGCCTAATATTTATTGAGGCTCTACATTTTGGTTTATTTGCCCAAAAATAGATTGACCCGATTTATCGAACATTTCAATTTGGATGTTATCGCCAAACTGCATAAATGGAGTTGTTGGTGAACCATTTTGGATTGTTTCAATCATTCGAATCTCAGCAATACAACTATAACCAACACCACCTTCAGCAACTGGTTTACTAGGGCCGTCATTTAATTTATTAGAAACCGTACCCGAACCAATTACCGTACCGGCGCACAGCGGTCGTGTTTTAGCGGCGTGCGCCACTAACTGCCCAAAATGGAATGTCATATCAATTCCAGCTTCAGGCTTGCCAAATAGTGTGCCGTTGTAATGTGACATTAAAGGCAATGATAACTTTCCACCTTGCCACGCGTCACCTAACATATCAGGCGTTACACACACAGGGCTAAATGCGCTGCTTGGTTTAGACTGGAAAAAACCAAACCCTTTTGCAAGCTCTCCTGGAATAAGTCCACGTAATGAAACGTCATTTACAATCATAATAAGTTTAATATGTTGTAATGCATCTTCTGGGTTAACCCCCATAGGTACGTCATTTGTTATTACTGCGACTTCTGCTTCAAAATCAACACCAAACCCGTCAGTTTGAGGCATTACAATATTGTCACGCGGTGCTAAAAAGCTATCAGATCCGCCTTGATACATCAGTGGATCAGTCCAAAACGTGGCTGGCATTTCAGCATTTCGAGCCTTGCGAACTAACTCCACATGATTGACATAAGCACTGCCATCGGCCCATTGATAAGCCCGAGGAAGTGGCGATTCGCATTTTGTTTGATCAAAATCTTCTGCCTCTACTTGGCCGTTTTCCAGTTGCTGAAAACGAACTTTAAGTTGTGGTTCAATTTCTTGCCATTGGTCTAGTGCTGCTTGCATGGTCGGCGCGATGTCTGTTACACGCGTCATTTTAGTGAGTGCCGAATTAACAACAACTAATTGACCATCACGACCTGACTTTAAACTTGCTAATTTCATCTTATTTCCCCGGAAAATCTTCACCCGAATGCAGCCAAGCTGCATGCTGAGGTGCTTTTTTGTTTTGTCCCACTCGTCTAACATCGCAGGCGCTACGCGCTTTAACTCTTCCAGCATACCTTGGTTTAGCAGTATTTGCTGCAAGTTCAATTCGATGCCCGTTAGGATCAAAAAGTATATTGATTTAAAAATAGTATGATCTGTTGGACCTAAAACACTGATCCCCGCATCTTCTAATCGAGTTTTCGCTTCAGTTAATTCATCTATTGTATCGACTTCAAATGCAATGTGTTGAACCCAAAGTGGCGTATTATTATCGCGGTCCATATCAGGAGCATTAGGTATTTCAAAAAATGCCAATACGTTGCCCTGTCCTGCATCAAGAAAGACGTGCATGTACGGATCTGGCTCTTTAGTTGACGGCACTTCATCTTCAGCAATCGCTAACATGAATTCCATGTCCAAAAGGTCACGGTAAAACGCTACCGTTTCTTTCGCATTTTTACAGCGATATGCAACGTGATGTATTCGATTAATTTTCATAACCACTCCTAACGACGACTATTTGTCGTCGCCTATAATGCCACGGGCCATTTGATCACGTTCGATTGATTCAAACAATGCTTTGAAGTTTCCTTCACCAAATCCATCATCTTCTTTACGCTGTATAAACTCAAAAAATACCGGACCAAGCGTTGCTTCAGAGAATATTTGTAACAATAAACGAGGTGTTTCACCTTCGGTTGTTCCGTCTAACAAAATACCACGAGCTTGTAATTCATCTACAGGTTCGCCGTGTCCGGTTAAACGCTCTTCCAACATGTCGTAATAGGTGCTTGGTGGTGCGGTCATAAACTTAACACCGTTAGCTTTTAAGCGATCCCAACATGCCAATAAATCATCGCAGGAGAAGGCAATATGCTGAATACCTTCACCATTATATTGCATCAAAAACTCTTCGATTTGACCGCCGCCACCAGCCGCTTCCTCATTTAACGGAATACGAATTTTGCCGTCTGGTGCTGTCATTGCTTTTGACAACAATCCGGTATATTCGCCTTTAATGTCAAAATAACGAATTTCACGAAAGTTAAATAGGCTTTCATAATATTTAGCCCAATAATCCATACGGCCACGGTAAACATTATGGGTTAAATGGTCCAACGTGTGGAAGCCGCATCCTTCAGGATGACGGTCAACGCCTTCAATCCAATTGAAGTCGATGTCATAAATTGTATTACTGCCTTGATAACGGTCTATTAGATATAAGTTCGCACCACCGATGCCTTTAATCGCTGGTAAACGCAATTCCATAGGACCCGTTTCAACTTTAACGGGTTGGGCACCACGTTTTTGAACTTCAGCATAAGCTAGCTGTGCATCTTTAACTCGAAACGCTAGGCCACAAGCAGATGGACCATGTTCTTCAGCATAATAAAAGGCGTGGCTGTTTTTTTCGTAGTTAGTAATAAAATTAATATCACCTTGACGCCACAGTTCAACGTCTTTTGATTTATGTCGCGCAACTAAGGTAAAGCCCATCACTTCAAAAGCAGCTTCTAATATACCTTTTTCAGGGGCACAGAATTCTACATATTCAAAGCCATCTAACCCAATTGGATTTTCAAATAAATCTGCCACCGCATTTTCCTCATTTCAGCTTACGCTATTGATTATTAACTATAGTAAGAATTACTACTTTATTTTGCGCCATCATACCCAGCTAACACTTCTTTCCAAAGCCTTTAAAAATAAGGGCTACAGCGAATTGGGAAAGTATTGTTTACATCAATGAAGTGGCGGTTTGATTGGCTTACAGGGGATGTTTTACGGGGTGTATAGAATTAGATACAGCAATAAAACAAGAGCTTGTGTTTTTATCGCGAAGTGAGCAGAACCTAAAGTGCAAATACAAAAAGCCAGCTTACGCTGGCTCAATTTTAATATGAGAATAACTTAGGCAAATTGCGGTACAATGTCGCCAATTGCTTCTGGCTTTTTGTCACCAAAGGTTACGTATTCCCAACAATCTTGATTTTTCATCAATTCTACTAAGACCTTGTTGTTCAAGTCATGTCCTGACTTAAATGCCACAAATTCTGCCAACAATGGTTTGCTTCCCATATATAGGTCGCCAACAGCGTCTAGAATTTTGTGCTTAACAAATTCATCTTCGTAACGTAATCCATCTGGGTTTAATACCCTAAACTCGTCCAATACAATTGCATTGTCCATGTTGCCGCCAAGGGCTAAATTATTGTTACGTAAATATTCGATGTCACGCATAAAACCAAATGTACGTGCACGACTTATTTGTTTTAAAAACGATTCAGCAGTGATATCTAAAGAGACACGTTGTTTAGACTGAGAAATAATTGGGTGGTTAAACTCAATTTCAAAATCAATTTTAAACCCGTCATATGGACGTAATTCAGCCCATTTGTCGTCAATCTCTACGCGAACCGGTTTCGTGATCTTTATATAGCGACGTAATGCGTCTTGCTCGATTATTTCAGCTTGCTGTAACAAATAGATAAATGGTAGCGAGCTGCCATCCATAATTGGGATCTCAGCTGCATCCACCTCTACAATCAAGTTATCGATTGCTAAGCTAGCAAGCGCCGCCATCAAATGTTCTGTCGTAGACAAACGTTGACCGTCGGCATTAATCAAACACGTACACATCTGTGTATCGCCAACAAGCTCTGGGCTTGACGGAAATTCAGCAATAGGCGACAAGTCCACACGTCGAAATACAATACCTGTATTTTCGGCTGCTGGACGAAGAGTAAGGGTGACCTTCTCGCCTTTGTGCAATCCAATCCCAGTAGTTGTAATCTGTGATTTGATAGTGCGTTGTTTAATCATTTAAGCTGTTTTCTCTCTATTTGTATATCAATCATAAAAAGCGGCAGACATTTTACTACATATCAGACCAGCTAACAAGTGATTATTTTTTAGTCAGCCTGTTTTCTCAAAAATGCAGGAATATCGAAGTAGTTTTCTTCTTCCTTTTTCTCTTCAGCTTCAATCAACGGTTGTTGTTCTGGCTGAACATGAGAACGTGGTTGTCTTGCCGCAGAAGAACCGCCCATTGAACCCATAGTCCCCGTCGCAGTCGCTGCTGATGGCGTTGCTGGAACAAGAGAAATATCCGCACGTTTGTCACCGCCGATGCCTGTAGCAACTACAGTAACTCGCAATTCGTCCTGCATATCCATATCAATAACAGTACCAATTACTACCGTCGCATTTTCAGAGGCAAATGCTTTAACTGTATTACCGATGGTATCGAACTCTTCAATTGTTAAGTCCATACCTGCAGTAACATTAACCAAAATACCTTTAGCGCCTGCCAAGTCGATGTCTTCTAATAGTGGAGAAGAAATCGCAGCTTCCGCCGCTTCTTGTGCACGGTCAGAACCAGACGATGCGCCAGTTCCCATCATTGCATTGCCCATTTCAGACATCACCGTTTTTACGTCGGCGAAGTCAACGTTAATCAAACCAGAACGGGTGATTAACTCAGCAATACCTTGAACCGCACCAAGTAATACATTATTTGCTTCTTTAAAAGCGTCAAGTAAGCTGGTTTTAGGACCAAGTACTTTTAATAATTTATCGTTTGGAACTGTAATCAAAGAATCAACAGAATTCGCTAATTGTGCAATACCTTGTTCGGCATAGCTCAAACGCTTTTTGCCTTCAAAGTTAAACGGTTTAGTTACAACAGCAACCGTTAAAATGCCTAGCTCTTTTGCAATTTCAGCAACAACTGGAGCTGCACCTGTACCTGTACCGCCGCCCATTCCGGCTGCGATAAAGATCATGTCTGCACCTTGCATTGCGGCAGAAATTGTTTCTCTGTCTTCGATAGCTGCCTGACGTCCAATTTCTGGATTCGCCCCAGCACCTAACCCTTTAGTTACTTCTGAACCTAATTGTAAAGTCGTACCCGCTTCTGATTTACGTAATGCTTGAGCATCCGTATTCGCAGCAATAAACTCTACACCTTCAATCGAAGCGCTCACCATGTGATCAACAGCGTTACCGCCACCACCACCTACACCAAATACCTTGATGACAGCTTCTTCGTTATGATCGTCCATCAACTCAAACATTGTCATACTCTCCGTCTAAAAACCTTTTAAAATTCACCTTTGAACCAACTTGCAATTCTCTGCCACCAATTCTGTTGTTTTTCTTCATCATTGCCTTGCTGTTTTTCCATACCGTATAACAACAAACCAACTGCTGTGGCGTAACTGGGGTCTTGCACGTATTCTGTTAGTCCTTTTACACCGACTGGGGTGCCAACTCGAACAGGCATTTGAAATACCAGCTCTGCATATTCTACGGCGCCCGTCATTTTTGCGGTGCCACCTGTTAGTACTATGCCAGCTGCAATTTGATCTTCCAAACCTGATTTTCGAATTTCATCTAAAATCAATTCATATATCTCTTGATAGCGAGGCTCAATTACCTCAGCTAACGTGTGTCGTGACATAATTCGCGCAGGGCGGCCTCCGACACTCGGTACTTCTATATTGTCTTCGGCACTGGCTAAATTACTGTAAGCCGCACCATATTTAACTTTTATATCTTCCGCATGACTTATAGGCGTACGGAAAATTTTAGCTATGTCGTTGGTTACCTGATTACCTGCAATAGGTAATACAGCTGAGTGACGGATGGCCCCATTTGCATAAATAGCAATGTCCAGCGTACCGCCGCCCATATCAACAACACATACACCAAGCTCCTTTTCGTCTTCTGTTAAAACAGAATAACTGGAGGCCAGTGCACTAAAAATCAATTGGTCTTCTTTAAGTTCGCAACGTTCTACACATTTAACGATGTTTTTTGCCATGTCATTGGCACACGTCACTATGTGAACTTTTGCTTCCATTCGAACGCCTGACATACCCACTGGGCTTTTAATTCCCTCTTGCATATCAACCGAAAACTCTTGAGGTAAAACATGTAACATTTTACGCTCTGCGGCCATTGGTACTGCTTTGGCTGCATGAATAACATTTTCTACATCTTCGTTTGTCACTTCAGCGTCGTGAATTGGCACCATGCCACTCTCATTCTGACATGAAATATGTTTACCGCTTATCGCTAAGTAAACCGAAGAAATACGGCAATCCGCCATTAATTCTGCTTCGTTAATCGCGCTTTGTACCGAACCAATGACTAGATTTAAATCGTTTACGCCGCCTTTATCCATTCCATGACTGGTATGGTGACCAACACCAACAATACTAATTTGTTGGTCTGGTGTAATTTCGCCGACGACCGCCACCACTTTAGATGTGCCAACATCAAGTCCAACGATTAGATTTCTTTCAACGGCTTTTGCACCTATAGGTTCATATTTTATATTACGCACTTAACTTTCATTATTATGTTTATCTCGCCACGCTACCGCTAGACCTATGTCGTAACGTAAATCAACGCGCGCGATGTCCTTGTCGCCATACTCAGATAAAATAGGGTACAAATCAACAAATCGTTGTACTCTTTTCATCTTATCTGAGCGGCCTAAATTTAAATGTATGCCGACTTCTAGCCAGAGTTGCCAAGCATATCGCTCCGACAACACCGCTTCTTTAATTTTAAACTTATGCAGGTCAAGTAAATGCTGCATTTTAACGTACCCTTTAAGTACGTCCTTTTCATTTCCTTCCGGTCCAAATAGGCGCGGTAGAGACTCATCCACTGCAACTCCGTCGGCATAAAACACATCGCCAAACTTATTGAGTAATAAGTCGTTATTCCAAACACCAAATACATCTTGTTCTACAACAAAGACATGTATTTTTGCGGCCATTCTTTACGAATTGATGCGGCATAAACCCAAGGGTTTTCTTCTATTTGGCCACGTAACCAATCAACATCAAGCGTGAAAAAGCTACCATCTAATTTTTGCTGAATTCCAGACGTTAACTCGTCTCTATCAATATAAATAAAGTCGCCGTGAATAACGACTTCATTAATCGGCGCATCGTTTTTATCCTGAGCCCAATTCAGCAGTCCATTATACCCCCATATCAGTAATAAAATAACCGTTAAAAAGAAAACAATTCCAACTATAAAACTGGATTGTTTGATCTTTTGTACGGCTTCACTACTCATGCAAGTGTTCCGCGCAAAATATTGACTACTAATTGTTCAAAACTAATGCCTTCGGCTTTTGCCGCTTTTGGCACTAGAGACGTAGTTGTCATCCCTAGGACGGTATTTACCTCTAACAATTTAGGCTGTTCATTAGCGTCAATTAACAAATCAACTCGCCCCCACCCCTTACAGCCAAGTAACGCAAATGCTTCAACGGCAAGATGCTTTATTTTATCGGTTAATTCTTGAGCTAGTGGTGCTGGACATAAGTATACCGTTGAATCACTTTTATATTTAGCGTCGTAATCATAAAACTGGTGTGGAGTTCTCATTTCAATAATGGGTAAGGCCTCGCCATTTAATATCGAAACAGTGACTTCTTGGCCCGTGATCCATTGTTCTATGAGCACTTCATGATCGTATTGGTACGCATTTTCCAAAGCTTTTTCTAATTCTTCCGCCGAATTAGCCTGAGACATGCCGATACTCGACCCCTCATTAGCAGGTTTTACCATTACTTTATCACCGAGTGACTTCATAATGGCCTCAGCATCAAAAGGTTTGCCTTCAGTGGCAACAGCAAACGGGGCCGTAGATAAATTGGCACCTACAAATAAATATTTACTTCTAACTTTATCCATCGCCAATGCGGAGCCTTGCTGGCCACTACCGGTATACGGTATGCCAAACAAATCGAGTGCGCCTTGCAAACTGCCGTCTTCGCCTCCGCGACCATGTAAAACGATAAATACTCGGTCGAATTCACCGGCAATTAAATCGGTTATAGGCTGATCTTTTGGATCAAACTTATGGGCATCTATCCCTTGAGAAACCAACGCATTTAGTACCGCTTGACCAGAGTTCAACGACACTTCACGCTCTGCTGATTTGCCGCCAAACATCACGGCGACTTTACCAAATTGTTGAGATAACGTACTGCTCATCTTAATTTGCCTCCGCCATTAAGGAGATATCCATCTTATAATCGGTCAACGTTTTAATAATCGAGTTAATGTTGCCAGCACCTTGTGTAATAACAATATCACCGTCTTGGATAATGTTTGCCAATTCAGCTGGAATATCTTCAGGCAGCGCCACATAAATCGGATCGACTAGGTTTCGTTGGCGAATTGAATGCGCCAAACTGCGTCCGTCGGCACCGTTAATCGGCTTTTCACCCGCCGGGTAAACTTCTAACAATAATAAACAGTCTACCTGCGACAATACTCTTGTAAAATCGTCATATAAATCACGCGTACGACTGTATCTATGTGGTTGATAACACATTACGATCCGCTGTTCAGGCCATGCGGCACGAACCGCTTTAATGGTCGCCAAAACTTCAGTTGGATGATGGCCATAGTCATCCATCAATCTCACTTTGCCATTACCGGTTTCAAATTCACCATATTGTTGAAAACGACGGCCAATGCCTTCAAATTTTTCCAAGGCTTGAATAATATGTTGATTATCTATGCCTTCTTCATGTGCAACTGCAATCGCTGCTGTCGCATTTAACGCGTTATGAACCCTACAGGTAAGTTCAGGGTTAACTCAAACGATGTTTGATTGTGGCTTACAGTAAAATGGCTCTGCGTGCCCTTTTGAACAAAGTTAGTGATCACATAATCATTCGAATCTTCAAAACCATAGGTCACAACTCGGCGACCTAAGGTCGGAATAAGCTCACGAATAACAGGGTCATCACCACACATTGTCGCTAAACCATAAAACGGTAAATTATGTAAAAATTCAACGTAGGTTTTTTTCATTACCTCAAAGTCACCGTCATAGGTTTCCATATGATCGGCTTCGATGTTAGTTACAACCGATATCATTGGCTGTAAATGCAAAAATGACGCGTCACTCTCGTCCGCTTCCGCAATTAAATAACGACTTTTTCCTAGTCGTGCATTGGTCCCTGCACTATTTAACAAACCACCGATGATAAACGTTGGATCTAATTCCGCTTCGGCAAAAATACTGGCAACTAAACTTGTTGTGGTCGTTTTACCATGTGTGCCCGCGACTGCGATACCAAAGCGAAATCGCATAAGTTCAGCTAACATTTCTGCTCGGCGAACAATAGGAATACGGTGCTCTCGTGCAGACATGATTTCGACATTGTTTTCATCTATCGCACTAGAAACAACGACAACACTAGCGTCTAACACATTTTCAGCACGGTGCCCGATGTAAATTTTTGCACCTAATCGAGTCAATCGCTCGCATACGACATTTTGATTTATATCTGAACCAGTGACTTGGTAACCATCATTTAATAATACTTCCGCAATGCCACCCATACCCGCACCACCGATGCCGATAAAATGAATTGCCTGTAACTTTCTCATCGCTGGATTTACGATATTATCTTGAATACTCAATTGCTTATTTCCAATTTTTGACACAAAGAATACAACTCTTGCGTTGCGTCATTACGTGCAACCTTGTTTGCACGACTTTGCATTTCATTAATTTTATTTGGGTTAAGGGCAAGTTCAGTCAACACAGAAGTTAACTTGCCTAAATTTGCCTGAGGCACTAGTAACCCTGCGCTCTGCTCTACTAACCACATTGCATTAGCGGTCTGATGATCGTCTACCGCATGTGGCAATGGCACAAAAATTCCGGCATTTCCCGACGCCGCGAGTTCCGACACAGTCAATGCGCCTGCTCTGCATACTACCAAATCACACCAACTAAGTGCACTAGTCATATCGTGAATAAATTCATCTACCTCGACATGTAATTGACCATCATCCATTGCCAACTGCGTATAGCCTGCTAGCACTGTAGTTTTGTTGTCTTTACCGCACTGATGTCGAATTTCGACACTATGTGCTTGCGCAAATTTGCCAAATAGTGCGGGCAATTCCTCGTTAAATACTTTTGCGCCTAAGCTACCGCCTATCACTAAGATCCGAAAATGACTTTCCGGCGTTAGGGTCCGCTTTGGTAATTTACCTAACTCAACGATTTCGTGTCGAACAGGATTACCAATCACTTCTGCATTAGGTAATTTAGTCCCGCCTGAAAGTTCAAACGCCAGACAGGTATGGGCTGAAAATTTACTTAGCCATTTATTGGTCATGCCCAAAACTGCATTTTGTTCATGCACAATTAGCGGAATATTTAAGGCTTTCACCGCCAATCCACCGGGGCCTGAAGCATAACCCCCAAAACCAATTACAACATCTGGCTTCATGTTACTAATGATCTTTTTAGCTTGTAAAAACGCTTTTAAAATCGAAAAAGGAAAACCTAATTTTCGCAGCAAACCATTGCCACGCAGGCCCTTAATTTCGATAAAATGGATAGGAATATTATGTTTTGGAACTAGGTCGGCTTCCAGTCTGTCTGCCGTTCCCATCCATTCCACATTCCAACCATGTTGAATTAACTTTTCAGCTAACGCCAGCCCAGGAAAATATGGCCACCGGTACCACCAGCCATTATCAAAGCGGTTTTAGACTTCATTAGCCGCACCTTTTTCTGTCGAACTGGAGTTCCGTTCGTGTATGCGTAATTCGTAATCAATTCGCACGACAACTGCCGTGGCGACGGCAAACACAATAAGGCTACTACCACCGTAGGAAATAAATGGTAAAGTCAGTCCCTTAGTAGGCAACATACCCGCGCTTGCGCCGATATTTACAAACACTTGAAACGCAATCCAAATACCTATTGCATAGGCAAAAAATCCTTCAAAGTGATGTTCTTTTTCCATCGCGATTTGACCAATTTTTAGAATTCTTAAAACCAATAAGCCCATAACTAAGACGACAATGCTCAGACCAATAAAACCAAGTTCTTCAGCGATAACGGCCGCAATAAAGTCTGTATGTGCCTCTGGTAGGTAATCTAATTTTTGAATACTGTTACCTAAGCCCAAACCAAACCAATTGCCTCGACCATATGCCATCAAAGACTGTGTTAGCTGATAGCCGCTACCGAATGGGTCGTCCCAAGGTGCGAGAAACGACGTGACCCTGCGCATCCGATAGGGCTCTAGAATAATTAAGCTTATAACGGCAAATGCGCCGACACCTATCAAAGCAAAAAATTGCCAAAGTTTTGCGCCTGCTAAAAATAATAAAGCAACTGTCGTGACAAACATCACGATTACTGTGCCTAAATCAGGCTGCATTAATAACAATACTGCGAGAACAAAAAAGATGACTAAGGGTTTAGCAAAACCAAATACATTTTCTCTAAGTTGTTCATGTTGTCTTACCAAATAACCCGCTAAAAACTAAAGAAAAACAACTTCGCGACTTCCGCGGCTTGTAGGTTAAATATGCCCAATGGCAACCAACGCCGACTACCATTAACGGTTGAACCTACAGCTAATACGGCTATCAACAACACTAGAGCAACAAACAGCAATGCCATATTGTATTTTTTCCACCAACTCATTGGGAAAAACATCACGGCCAACATCGCAACAGACGCGATAACAATAAATACTGCATGTTTAATGGAAATATAAAATTCGTTTACATAAAGCTTTTCCGAAACAGGCATTGACGCTGAGGTCACCATTACCCAACCAAAACACATCAAACTCAAAACCAAAAATAGCAAATGGCGGTCGTACATAGGTTCAACCATTGCTTCAGGTTCTTTATTTCGTGCAGTTAAGCTAACTAAGCCAAATCCGATACGACTCATTTTACTGTCTCAATTCCTTTACTAGAGATTGAAACATCAAACCGCGTTGCTGATAATTTTTAAACATATCAATACTGGCACACGCGGGTGACAATAAAACGCAATCACCACTAACAGAGACTTTACCTGCTTGTTCCACCGCCTGTTTAAGATCATCTACAATACTCAATTTTTCGGCTGGTACAAATGATTCAAATTGCTGTTTGTCCTTGCCTAACGCCACCACAAATTTCACATCACGGTCTATTGCATCAGCAAGTTCAGCTAAGTCTGCACCTTTCGCATCGCCGCCTGCGATTAAGATAATATTTTTGTCATTCGCTAAACCATTTAATGCAGCTAAGGTCGACGCTACATTTGTCGCTTTGGAATCATCAATATAACGAACACCATTAGCGTCTAGGGTCAACTGGCATCTATGAGGTAATCCTGCAAAAGATTTAAATACCGCTAATGTAGAATCTAGTTCAACATCGACCCCAATTGCCTGTGCCATCGCCAGTACCACTAAACCATTCAGGCCATTGTGATTCCCACTAATATTAAAATCGTCTAAACATGCGATCTGGCGACCATTTTTAAGTAACAATTTATTTGTAACATCATACTGCCAACAAGTTTGTTCACAGCATTCATCAAGAGAACCAAATGAAACGACATTATCATGGCTGATAAGGGGTTTTGTTTGAAAGTCATCTTGATTGTAAATACAAAGATCGGCATGTCGATAGATCTTGTTTTTGGCTTTACTGTAGTCTTCAAAGGAATCATATCTGTCCATATGATCCTCTGACACATTAAGCACAACGGCTGCCGCGCATTCTAAGCTTTGCACCGACTCTAACTGAAAACTTGACAGTTCTATAACAAAAACATCGACGTCTTTATCAATGACATCGAGTACCGGAACGCCATAATTTCCGCAGGCAGCGGCTTTAATTCCCAACCCGTTTAACGCATGTTCCAACCAACCAACCGCAGTGGATTTACCGTTAGAACCAGTAATCGCTAAAACAGGTTTAGTATTAATTCGCGCAAACAACTCAACATCACAAAATACGTTCTCGTTGTGTCTTAAAGCATTAGCTAATGCTGGTGTTTTTAGCGTGATCCCTGAGCTAACAATGACATAAGTGTAATCTAAAAATTCGTTGTCACTGAATACGCCAAAAGACTGTTTTAATGATTTGTACTTTTCTTCAATTGCATCTTTATTTGGTGGTGTAATTCGCGAATCGAATAGGTCTGGTGAGATCCCATTACGAAGCAAGTAGTCCACTGTAGAAATGCCAGACAAACCAAGTCCAACAACGGCAACTTTACCGTTTTTCATATCTTTAAGCGTATCGAACATTGAATTCATGGTTTGGCCTTAACGGATCTTTAAGGTCGCAATACCGACCAAAACTAACACGAGAGAAATGATCCAAAAACGAACAATAACCCTAGGTTCAGGCCAACCACTTAGTTCGTAATGATGATGAATAGGAGCCATTTTAAACACCCGTTCACCACGTAATTTGTAAGAACCCACTTGTAAAATCACCGACAACGTTTCAACTACAAAGACACCACCCATAATGATTAGAACAAGTTCTTGTCGAACCAAAATAGCAATAATCCCCAGCGCGCCACCCAATGCCAACGACCCAACATCGCCCATAAAGACTTGAGCTGGATACGTATTAAACCAAAGAAAGCCTAGTCCTGCGCCGACGATAGCGGTACATACCACAGTTAATTCGTCAGCTAATGGCAGGTATGGAATATGTAAATAGGCTGAAAAGTTCACATTACTCGTTACATACGCAAACAAGGCTAATGCCCCCGCAACCATAATAGTAGGCACAATTGCCAACCCATCTAAACCGTCAGTGAGGTTAACCGCATTACTTGTACCAACAACCGTAAAGTAAACAACGGCTAAATACATCAAACCTAATTGCGGCATAACGTCTTTGAAAAATGGCACTAACAATTGAGTTTCTTCAGGTTGTTGCGCTGTACTATAGAGATAAACTGCAACTCCAATCGCAATCACCGACTGCCAAAAATATTTCCATTTGGCGATAAGGCCAGCACTGTCTTTGCGGATCACTTTTCGGTAATCGTCTATAAAGCCTATGGTGCCGTAACCTGCAACGACTGCCATAACAACCCACACGTATTTGTTGGTGAGATCTGCCCACAATAAAGTAGAGACAATAATGGACGCCAGAATTAGAATCCCGCCCATAGTCGGTGTTCCGGCTTTGGAAAAATGGCTCTCAGGGCCATCATTGCGAACGGTTTGACCAATCTGCATTTGTTGTAATTTTCTGATCAATTTAGGACCAAAATAAAGTGACAAACACATTGCTGTCAAAACACTAAGAATTGCCCGTAACGTAAGATACGAAAAGACATTAAAGCCACTATGAAATTGAGTTAAATACTCTGCCAGCCAAACTAACATGATGCTGTACCTTTACTGTTTTTGTTATTATTTTTATCGTTGTCATCATTAACGCTGAATTCGATTTGCTTGATTAACTCCTCAACCACCAATTCCATTTTGGCACTGCGTGAGCCTTTAACTAATACGACTACTGGCTGTTTATTGACTTCGTTACCCGCGCTGGCTATAACCAAGTGAATATCTTTAATCAACTGTGCCTTGGGAAGAATAATGTGCTCCATTACGTTCAAACTCAGTCGATGTGTTTTGGCTTAACACACCAAAACTAAACAGTTTATCTATGCCTTGTTGAACGCCATAAACCCCAACTTCTTGATGCAGTCGCCTTGCATCTGCACCAAGTTCTGCCATATCACCGAGGACTAAAATTCGTAAACCTTGATAACTTTGCAACAGATCTATTGCTGCTTTAACCGATTGCACATTGGCATTATACGTATCGTCTATGATCAAAACCTGATCATTTACCGGGTGTAAATTGACGCGCCCCTTAACCGACTGTGCTGCATTTAATCCAGCGGCGATTTGCTGCAATGTCGCCCCAATTTGATAACAAGCGGCGGCAGCGGCTAGTGCATTCGCCACATTATGTTTACCCGGTACATTGAGGGTTATCGCTAACTTGTGTTGTTCGAAATGCATGACAAATTTGGCACAGCCACGTTCATCTAATGTAATATCCGACGCAGAAAATTGATTTTCCTCGGCCGTTTCGTCATTCGCATTAAATTCAACCACTTGCCCTGGAGTTTGAGCAAACTGCTGTTCTAACTTGCTTAACCATTGTGAACGATAATCTGAATGACGATCAAAAACAGCAGTTCCGCCTGATTTAAGCCCCTCAAATATTTCACTTTTAGCGGTTGCAACCCCGTTCAAATCTCCAAAGCCTTCTAGGTGAGCTTCAGCAACATTATTGAGTATTGCGACATCTGGCGAGGCCAATCTTGTGGTATATGCGATTTCACCTAAATGATTCGCGCCTAATTCCACAACTGCAAATTGGTGCTTTGGCTCAAGTCTAAGCAAAGTCAATGGCACACCAATTTCATTGTTAAAATTACCGGCGGTCGCGAGTACTTCACCTTTTTGCTTTAGAATCTCTGCGCACATTTCCTTCACAGAGGTTTTACCCACACTACCTGTAATCGCAATAGTTTTTGCGTTAACGGTTTTGGCGACAGCGGCCCCCAAAAGACCTAATGCACGTAGCGTATTTGGGACCACAATTTGAGGTAAATCCACTGTAGTATCTGATTGTTCAACAACCGCTGCAATCGCCCCTTTAGCTTTGACTTCAGCAATAAACTTATGGGCATCAAAATTAGGGCCATTCAGCGCCAAAAATACTTCGCCACTTACAATGTTGCGGCTATCCGTGGTGATACCAACCACCTGTTGTTCCATATCAACAGTTCGTCCTGCTGATCCGTGGTTCTCAAATGGGCGATTTAATACGTCAGAAACCCATTTCAACGTTGCGGCTATCATAAACCCGCCTTTATTTTTTCTAATTCCAAACGAATATCTTTACCATCCGCAAGTGCTTGCAATATTTGATTGGTAAATGCTCTTTCATCGTATTCATGGGACACAGGTCCAATGATTTGATAAGTCTCGTGGCCTTTGCCTGCGATTAAAATTGTGTCTTCTGCTTTGGCCCGCAATAACGTATCGACGATGGCCTCTTTTCGATCGTAGATCACTTTATGTTGGCCGGTTAAACCGGTAAGTATGTCAGCGACAATACGTTCCTGCGATTCAGTTCTTGGATTGTCATTGGTAACTATGACATGATCAGATAAACGTTCCGCAATTTCGGCCATGACCCGTCGTTTGCTTCGATCTCTGTCTCCACCACAACCAAATATCGTGTATATTTCGCCAGAACAATGTTGCCTTAACGACTGAATCGACTGCTCTAAAGCGTCTGGTGTATGGGCGTAATCTACGACCGCAATAGGAAGCTTTGGTTGCACATACATTTCCAATCGCCCCGAACCGACTTGAGAAAACTAAAATGGGTCGCTTGAACTGACCAACCCAATAAAATCGAAGTGGCAAATACTGCTGCGATATTAAAACCATTAAATTCACCAAAGATTGGTAATTGCAGTTCGATAAAATCTCTATGCCCACCAATCTGCCAATCGAGCGACAAAATGATGCCCTGAGCATGACATTCAGAATCAACAATATGAACATAATCTGAATATGCTTTAACTTGTTTTGAGCGACCTACAGCCACTGCTAACGCATACTCAGGTAACATATCCAACAATCGCTGACCAAACTCATCATCAATATTAATCACGGCACGTTTAGTGGCATATTCAGTGAATAACTTAGCTTTAGCAGCAAAGTATTGTTCCATTGAACCGTGATAGTCCAAATGATCTAATGTTAGATTGGTAAAGATCCCGACATCAAAGGAAATGCCTTTTACGCGACTTTGGTGTAGCGCGTGAGAAGAAACTTCCATCGCGACGCCACTATAATTTGTCTTAGAGTCTCGACTAAACTGTTGAATAAGTTGATAAACTTCCGTCACACCCGGTGTGGTATTTTCTGCTGGAACCAATTGATCAATACGGCCTGTGCCCATTGTCCCTATTACCGCTAGGTGCTGGGAGTTGGCCAGTTCACTTAATTGCGCGAGGAAATGACTAATTGACGTTTTGCCGTTTGTGCCGGTAATGCCAACGATCGGCATTCTGTTTTGTTCAAACTCATAAAACTCTCTGGCGATTGATGGCAGATTAGTTTCCAAATCTTCAATAACCAACAAAGGTGCCCCTTGAGCACCTCTGTTTTGATAATGAACTTCGTCACAATTGGACGATACCAAAATCAAGCTCGCACCACTGTGAATGGCTTTATCAACGAACCGAGAGCCGTCTGTTAAATAGCCAACTAAGGCAACAAATACGTCACCCGGCTTTAACTTCCGGCTATCTTGCACCATTTGTGCTGTTGCCGGTAATTTGAAGTTGCTTCTGAGCAACTGTTCTTTAATCTGTGCCCAATTAGTTAACATTGCTCGAGCCTCGTTTTATTTCGGCTAACTGGATTTGTTGGTCGGCAGCATCCGGTGGCACATTAAGTAACCTGAGGGTTTGCTGCATGATTTTACCAAACGTTGGTGCTGCGGTTTCGCCACCGTAATAATAATCCCCTTTTGGATCATTAATAACGACAACTGTGACAATACGAGGATTTGAAACAGGTCCAATTCCGGCAAATGTATTGACATAATCGTGGCCATAACCACCCGCGGTCGCCTTTTGACTTGTGCCAGTTTTACCGGCTAGTCGATAACCTTTAACAATCGCATTTTTACCCGAACCTTCTGTGCTTATCACGCTTTCCATCATACTCAGTACGTCACGGGCAACGTCTTCTGACACGACTTTATCTGTTGGTTTTGCAAAGTCAGTTTTAACAATCGACAATGGTCTACTTATACCACCAGCGCCAATCGTGGTATACATCCTAGCGAGTTGCGCCGCAGTTACCGATATTCCGTAGCCAAACGACAAACTTGCGATTTCTGAATCAGACCAACGTCGTTGTTCATTAAACAAACCAGCGCTTTCACCTACTAAATCAACTCCGCTTGAGTCCACTAATCCCATTCTGTAAAACAAACTTAAAAATGAATCTTTTGGCGTCGACAACGCAAGTTTGGTTGAACCCACATTTGATGAATATTTCAAAACATCGGCCAAACTTAACATGCCACGGTTTTTAGGATCAGGGATCCGACGGCCACCAATACGCACAAAACCAGGTGAAGTATCGACTAAATCTAACGTCCCGTATGAGCCGTAATCCAAGGCGTTCATTACCGCCAAAGGTTTCATTGTCGACCCCGGTTCAAACGTATCGGTAATGGCTCGATTTCGGTATCGATGAATGGGCACATTAACGCGATTATTAGGATTGAACGATGGGCTGTTCACCATAGCAAGAACTTCCGCTGTTTCGATATCTACAACAATTGCACTGCCTGAGGCCGCTTCGTAAGTTTGTACCGCTTTTTTAATTCTTGATAGACAACAGATTGAATACGCTGATCAATAGTTAAACGAATGTTTTGTGGCAACGAGCCCTTTTCTTCTTCGAGGACTTCAATTTCACGGCCTTTGGCATCTTTAATGACCGTACGTTTGCCCGGTGTGCCAACCATTCTGTCGTTATGTCGTAACTCAATGCCTTCAATACCTTTACCGTCAATATTAGTAAAACCGACAACATGGGCTGTAATTTCGCCCGCAGGATAATAACGTTTGGATTCTTCTCTTAGACGTACACCTAGGATCTGGAGTTGTTCAACATAATCGGCAACGGCGGGATTTGTTTTACGCTTTAGATAGATAAACCGTTTGGTGTGATTTGTCGTAATCTTTGAAATTAGTTCTTGTTCTTCAACCTGTAATACTTTTGCCAGCGCTTTCCAACGAACGTCGGTTTCAAATTCAGGATATTCAAGAACACGTTTTGGGTCAGCCCAAATGGTTTGTACCGGCACACTTACCGCCAGTTCAACACCATTACGGTCAGTGATCATGCCACGTTGAACCGTAGAACGTTTAATCCGTACCGTGCGGTTGTCGCCCTCTTTGATCAGTCTTTCGGGTTGAATGATTTGCAGAAATGCCGCGCGAAACACAACCGTACTAAAAATCACAACCAAACTGACAACCACAAACTGAAATCGCCATCGGTTAAACGATGGCTTCGCGATTTGTTTTGCTTGTTTGCCTTTAGGCAATGATGAACTCGAGCGTGTTGAACGCCTTGCTTTTGACTTCTTTGTCAGCTTCGAGTTTAACCAGTCATTCACGGCAAGGTTACCACCACTTCAGCTTCAGTAGTTGGTCTGTCCATAGCCAGTCGCTCTCTTGCGATTTGTTCGACTCGGCTGTGTTCGGCTAATGCTCGTTGTTCCAACAACAAATGGCGCCATCGCAAGTCTATGTCATCACGTTGTTGTAATAACACATCTTGTTGGATAACCATTTGCCTATTTAACTGAGCCCAATGCACCACAGCTAACGCCAGGATAACATTGAGTAACAGAAGCCCCATTGTAAGTTTGTACTTACTTAAGTCTTGAAAAATATACTTCGCAAGATCGGCTTCAATGTTTATTTTAGTTATCATTGTTGAGCCTTTCTGCAATTCTCAAAACAGAGCTGCGCGCACGACTATTAATCGTTATTTCCTCGTCAGTAGGCTTTATCGCCTTACCAACGGATTTTAATTTGATCCCTAGGTTCAATTCCGCTTCGGTAATTGGCAACCCTCTTGGGACTTGCTTACCTTGGCTTTCTTTACGAATAAACTGTTTTACAATTCTATCTTCCAACGAATGAAAACTGATCACCGACAATCGTCCATTTGGAGCAAGAACCTCTAATGAACTTTCAAGGGCTTTTTCAATTTCAACCAATTCACTATTGATGTAAATTCGAATACCTTGGAATGTGCGAGTTGCTGGATGTTTTTTCTCCGCCTTACTTTTAGGCACACAGCTCGCCACTAATTTTGCGAGTTCGTCTGTTGTGGTAAACGGCGTTTCATCACGCTGTTCTAGAATTTTTCTGGCAATGCGTTTGGCAAATTTTTCTTCACCGTAGGTTTTTAACGCAAAAACGATGTCCGCTTCTTCAGCTTTAGCCAACCAATCGGCAGCAGAAATGCCGCGCGTATAGTCCATACGCATATCCAAAGGGCCTTAGTTTCATAAAACTAAAACCACGGTCTGCTTCATCTAATTGTGGTGAAGACACACCTAAGTCCATTAAAATACCGTCTACTTTACCGACAACACCGTGCTTTTTAGCAACGTCGAGAATTTCAGAAAATGGGCTATGTTCAATAATAAATGAAGGGTTATCTTCGAATTTTTTAGCGGCTTCTATTGCGCTAGGATCGCGGTCAATTGCGATTAATCGACCGTCAGAATTTAATAATTTTAGTATCTCGCCAGAATGCCCGCCGCGACCAAAGGTGCAGTCGATGTAAATGCCATCTGGCTTAATAGCCAAGGCATCAATTGACTCCTTGAGTAACACTGAAACGTGCGCTTGCGTCATGATTCTACCGTTTAGTTATTTTGTTAAAACGAAAAGTCTTTCAGTCTTTCGGTTAACTCAAAGTCACCCGTCAGCTCTGTTTCGATATCTTCAGCCATCTGTTCAATCCATCGAGACTCAGACCAAATTTCAAATTTGTTTAATTGCCCCACAAGCCGGATCTCTTTTTCCAATCCAGCATGCTGACGTAATTGATTAGGCAACAACACACGACCGCTTTTATCCATATCGATTTCATGTGCGTTACCAAGTAATACACGTTGTACTCGACGTTCTTGCGGGTTCATCGACGACAACCCGCGCAATTTATATTCAACGTCTTCCCATTCGATAAGTGGATACAACAATAAACACGGCTGATGTAAATCCACAGTGCAAACTAATCGTCCTTCAGATTCAGACAGCAAAATATCCCGGTGACGTGTCGGGATCGACAACCGGCCTTTGCTATCTATTGAAAGAGGATTCGCACCGCGAAACATGTTTACTCCATTTTATGGTTATTATTTCCACTAAAAACGTAAATATGGGAACAAGATCCAAAAAATTCCACTTTTTCCCACAAATTAGAGTTTAGGCTCTCACTGTCAACAATGTCAAGAGGTAGGATCATCCAATTTAACTTATAAGATCCTTTAAAAAATAAGGTCTTTGATTAGAAAAGAGATTTGGTGGTAATTTGTGGGAAATTAATTTTTATTTGCCTGAAAATAGGTTGACTTTGTGTCGGATCCAGTTCCATTGTGTAGTTGATAAATTCAGAGCAATAAATCCGATTTTGAGCAGCGATGAAGTGAACTTGCTGATACCTACAAATTTGGCTGATAACATTGAGATGAGCGCGTAAAAAAAGATAGGACTTCATTTACGCTAGGCTCAACTAAAAGTTGACCTAAATAGTATTATCGGAGAAGTTCTAATAGCTTAAGTTATGGTTTATATAGGCTAATAAAGACAGGTAGAGGGTTAATGAATGGGATGTCAAACTTCTTAGTAGAATGCAGAGGAAGCCGTTCGACTGAGAATAACTTTGTAAGGGAAGTTTACCGCTAGCAATCGGCTTTGATTATTGCTTTTAATGTACGCTTTATATTTTCTGGTAATGGTTCATCCATCACCTGTATCGCAGCGGCTGATGGATGATATTCTGAACTTTGTCCCTGCATAACGAGTGCCGCGTTAAGCGTATCATCAAGATGAGGTTGAACTAACAGCACAACGTCGTTCCAAGTTACATCTTCACATGACACAACAGGGATACGATTAGGTACAACGCTGTAACTTAAAATCACAATGAATATGATAAACAAAGCACCAAAAAATTTCTCTTCGTTTTATCTGAAACCGTCAAAATAAACCCCAGCTTGCCCGTCTAATAACACATATTGTGCGTTACGTTCCCAGATTAAATGAGTTGTGTTAACCAAATCAAACTTTGTTTTCAACGACACTCTCTGGGGCTTCTTTATTTTTAATTGCTAGAACAAACAAATACACTAAGTTTAAAGGTGGCGTAATGCATAATAAAACTCCCACTAATGTCACAATTTTAGGATTGTTTGTTTTTCGTTTGCCTAAGTAATAACTCAATCCACCTACGATAAACATCGAATAGAAAATGAGTTCGCCATAAAACGTTACGTTAATATTCAATTTTAGGTCTCCTTATATAAAACAAGACATGAAGCAGCTAAGACCGCATTTCTCTGATAAATCGGAACGAAACAGCACTAAACAGGATATCCGCAATTTCTTGCCTATTTGAATGTTTTGCTAGTTGCTGGCCACCAGTTTGGCGTTTCTCGCGCGGTGTAGTTAAATTTAGCGGCTAAAGCTTCAACATCACTTGCTTTGCCCGATATTTCACCTTCACGCCAATTATCCCACTCAAACTTAAGTTTACGACCTTCATTTGACAACTTAACTTTGCCGTAATCGATCCAAGCATCAAAACCATCGTATTCGTAAGTTTTGATCCAGCCATTTTTAAGATGAAATTCCAATATGCGATTAAAGTCGTCAGTTGGAATATCCTGAATTATTTTTAAACCAAATGCTTTAAACTTTAAATCGACAGATTTTCTACCTAATGTGACGACTGGATTCATAGAGCACCTAAGGCCACATAAAAATGCGGCTATCTAGTTGATTGAGTAGTAGCGGCACAGGAGTCACAACCAACTGATATTTTTCCTGATTAATTGCTTGTATGGATGATACGGTAAGCAATTATTTATTTGAGTTTTTGGCAGAAGCCCAGAAAGCAACTGCCATAGCAATTCCAATACTAATACCGAAAGTAGCACTGTTTAATGCAACACCTATACTTGCGCCAATAGCAACTCCCATTGCTATACCAAAAAGCACAGGTTTCTTTAATTTGTTAGAATTATTCCACTTATTCATAGTTATTCCTTTACCTGCTAACAACCTAATGACAGGAAACCGACTCTCTTTTTACGATAACCATATTTGTATCAAAATTATTGGACCTTTACTACTAACTCTCTGTTGCAAACAATTGGTCTTTGATTTAGCTAAAAGGCGAAACCTGCAATGCAAATTATGAACTTCCTCGCACTTGGTTGGAGATCCTGAATATCGCTAAGGCTCTTTTAGGATGACGTTTTTTGTTCTGGTTATTATGAGTCAATTGAAAGCGAACTATGAACTTCCTCTGCACTCGGTTGGAGGTTCCTAATATCGCTAATGCTCTTTTAGAATGACGTTTTTGTTCTGAAATTAAGAGCCAATTTGGGGCGAATCATGAACTTCCTCTGCACTCGGTTGGAGATCCTGAATATCGCTAAGGCTCTTTTAGGATGACGTTTTTTGTTCTGAAATTACGAGCCAATTTGGGGCAAACTATGAACTTCCTCTGCACTTGGTTGGAGGTTCTTAATATCGCTTAGACTCTTTTAGAATGACGTTTTTTCTGTTGATTTTGAATGACGGAATGTTGTGTTTAGTTGTGATTAGTTGTGCTGAACTGGGACTTTTCTATTTGCCAACTGTTCGGCTTTTGACAAAGCCCACCAGCCAATAATAATACTCATAACAATTCGTGTCGGAAAATATAATAAGGCGGGTAAATTAAACAACCACAAAACGATGTTTTCAGGCAGCACATAAAACGCGATACTTTTAACCCAATATATAAAAGGCACGTAGTCTTTTAAAAATTCATTAATTGAAAAATCTAATAGCTCCCAATCGTTCAAAAAATTAATCCACAGCGCGTAAAGGCCAAGTGCACCATCGCCAAAGCTGCCAACAACCGAGGACCAGCCTATAAAAAGTAAAAAATATCTCACAACCGCGCCATAGTGCAAACTCTCTATTTTTATCGCCCTAAAATAAACGTTTTTAAACCGTAATTTCTCGTTCGTAAATCTGAAAGTAAGAAAATAAAATATATTTCAACCTTAGGTGACTCTAATACGATTTACCGGAGTAAGCTAGAAGAACGTTAGATCAGCCTAAAGTCAATTTTCGATAATTCTTGGTCATCTAAAAGTGACTTAATATGAGATTCAATATCTTGCCGTGAGCCGCATAATTGAAAGTCAAATCCATTGCCATTACCGTCGATGATTATTGAAAGCCAGTTTTTACCTATGCTTGCAACCGATATACGGTTAACGTCAATATTCTCAACGCGAGACGGATTAACAAATAGCAACGTTTTAACAGAAGAAAATTGAATGCTTTCGCCATTTCTCGTTATTAATTGTTCCACTGCGTTCTTAGTTCTATAGTGGCTTGAAAATTTATACGAATAAAACGCTGAAAATATTGCGAACACAATAAAGAAACTGTTCGCGTCACCTTTTGTAAATAACTCGCCTAAATAAAAAGCAAATAACCCTGTCGATAACGCGGCAAATAAATATTTCACAAAATTGTCTGAAAACTGCATTCCTAACTCATCCTTACTGCATTTTTATGAGAATACGACCGAGTGAGGTTTCTAGTAGAAATAACCAACTCAAGTTTATATTAATCAAAAAGGTTTTAACCTTTATCTTTCATGATGTTAGCCTTTATATTATATATTTACCACTGATTACTTTTGTATTTCTTGGCCAAAACAAGGGCTTTTTGATAATAACTTAACGCAGATTTAACAGCACTATCAGTGCCGATTGTTGCGAAAGTAAATGACCTTATTCGTCATGAGGTCCAATATTCCAGACTCTCCGTGGTAAACATAATCGCCACCTAACTGATAAACAACCGGGTAAGTTGCCGCAGAATTAGCGTCATATCGCACTAATAAGCGAGTTTAATTTTTACATTCCATTGCGAATTATATATTCTGCAAATACAACAATATGGAAATTGATAATTGTAAAATTGTTATCTGGATAATGAAGTTTGGATCAGTTAGGCAACGTTTCATAGGTGCGGCTTTATCACGTTTTATTGATCTCTTAAAAAGCCACCTCAACGCCCAAACTTGCATCAGCACATATTCTAAGGAATCTTAGTGGTACAAAAATACGTAATCGGTATCGACGGTGGTGGCACAAAAACCATAGGTCGAATTGAAAAGCTTTCTACCGGTGAAAGTCACACCTTGCAAGCTGGCGCTTCGTCATTAAGCAACGACTTTGCAAATGCCCAAATTGTTTTAAAAGAATTAATCGAGAAACTGCTACTTAAATTTCAAGCCTCCGCGTTAAACGTGCACGTTCTTATCGGTGTTGCAGGCGGCGGAGTGGCAAATCAAGCGAATCAACTAAAAGATGAACTCCCTTTGCTTTTGCCTCATTAGACGTTGTTAATGATGCAAAAACATCACTATATGGTGCAAACAATGGCGAGCCTATCGCTGTGGTTGCACTGGGCACAGGATCGGTTGGTGCTCGGTTAGATAAAAATGGCAAAGAGCATTATGTTGGTGGTTGGGGATTTCCAATCGGTGACGAAGCCAGTGGCGCAAAACTTGGTTTTAACGCGGTTCAAAAGCTACTAGCTGACATTAACTGGCATAACCAAGCTGTCTCAGTCACCACAAAAAACTCGCCGAAAAACTAGGTACAGATAAACAGCAAATCGCAAATTGGTTGGCGCAATCTCAAGCTAAAGATTATGCAACATTAAGCACCGATGTATTTTCTCTTCACAATGCTTGTCCTGTGGCCAACAGTTTAATTGAACAACATGTGTTAGACACAGAACAACTTATTCAACAAACTCGATTAGACAGCAAAGTTGATGTGGTAATTATGGGCGGCCTAGCCGAAGTCACATTACCTTTGCTAAACGACCGAATTAAGTCTTATTGCAAACTCACCGGCGGCAGTTCATTAGATGGCGCGTGCTTCTTAGCAAAACTTCAACTAGGCAGTAACTCAAGCGATGTAATTGATCGCAGTAAAAGCAGTAAATACGATAACAATGAACGCGATAGTCTGCTCGCACAGCTAGACAATATGGTTTCGGAGACTCGAAACCCAGATACTTTAGATCTCGATTTAGTTGATACCGAACAACTATTAACCAAAATAAATCAAGCGGATGCCATTGTTCCCAACGCAATAAAAGCCTGTATTCCAGAAATAGGGAAAGCGGTTGAAGAGATTGTGAACGCGTTTAATAAAGGTGGTCGACTTATCTATATTGGTGCTGGTACCAGTGGTCGTTTAGGTGTTCTCGACGCCGTTGAATGTCCGCCAACCTTTAGCGTTTCGAGTAAACAAGTTGTTGGCATTATTGCCGGAGGCAGCCAGGCGATTTATAAGGCCGTTGAAGGTGCTGAAGACTCGTTTGAACTCGGTAAAAATGATCTTATCAATATCAATTATGGTGAAAACGACATCCTTGTGGGGATTGCTGCAAGTGGTCGTACACCCTACGTAATTGGCGCAATTGATTATGCCAAAAGCATAGGTACAAAAACCATTTCCATCAGCTGTAACCCGAGCAGTCAGTTAGCCAGTTATTGTGACATTAATATTTGCGCTGTAGTTGGCCCGGAAGTATTAACAGGTTCAACAAGAATGAAGTCGGGAACGGCACAAAAGCTCATTCTAAATATGTTGAGTACTGCCAGTATGATCCGCATTGGTAAGGTTTATGAAAATCTTATGGTTGACGTAAACGCCAGCAACAAAAAGTTGTATGTCAGAGCAATCCGAATTGTGATGCAGGCTACAGGATGCGACGCCCATACGGCGCAAGTCGCCCTCGACTTAACGCACTACAATGCCAAACTGGCGATTGTTCATATTTTGACGAATGAAAATATCCAAGATATCCAACAAGAATTGGTTCGTAATGGTGGTTTTTTACGGCATGCCTTACAAAGCGTAAAACAGGCAACAGAGTAAAATGATAAAACAAATAATTAGGTAACTAACCGGCTATTAACGTAGCCACAATGCCGTACATAAAGAGTAAATCATGTGGATTAGAATATTTTTGACAGTGTTGATATTACTCGCCGCTTCAACGTTTTCTGTTATTGCTCAACATGGTCAACCACCAACTAATAATGATGTGGTGGTTGGCGCCGCTCAATTAAAAAATACTTACCATTGCTAAAAACAAATCCGTTGGGTTAGTCGTTAATCAAACCTCTATGGTGGGCGACCAACACCTTGTTGATATTTTATTAAGCCATGATGTCAACATTACATATATCTTTGCCCCGGAACATGGATTTAGAGGCGATCATGGCGCAGGTGAAAAGGTCAGTTCAGGCAAAGATCCTGTCACTGGCCTAGACATCGTTTCGATATATGGCAAAAACAAAAAGCCTTCAGCGCAGATAATGGACTCGATTGATGTCATGCTTTTTGATATTCAAGATGTCGGCACGCGTTTTTACACCTATATCAGCTCTATGCATTATGTAATGCAAGCCGCCGCTGAATCTAGTGTTACGTTTATCGTCTTAGATCGACCTAATCCCAATATTATGCATGTAGATGGACCTGTGCTGGAACCAGCGTTTCGCTCTTTTGTTGGTATACACCCTATTCCGCTATTACATGGTTTAACGGTAGGAGAATTGGCCCAAATGATTATTGGTGAAAACTGGTTGTCGATTGAGCACTCAAATACATCAAGCACAACTACCCAAAGTGAGTTGCCCACATTAGATCTAAGGGTTATTCCGGTAGCGAACTACAACAGAACAACACCTTATATTTTGCCCATACCACCAAGCCCCAACTTGCCTAATGAGATTGCGGTCCGCTTATATCCATCACTATGTTTTTTGAAGCAACACCCGCGAGCATTGGTCGGGGCACCCCATTTCCATTTCAAGTTGTCGGTCATGACCTTGTAAGTAATAACTTTTTGGCCAAGGTTAAATTCCAGTTCACGCCACAACCCATTGCTCATGCCGCTCCTTTTCCTAAGCTCAAAGGCAAACTATTAACCGGTGAGTCGTTATCCTCATCAAGGATCCAAGGATTAGATCTGGCCATTTTTATAAAATGGTACCAAATGTTTAAAGAAAATGATCTTGAGTTTTTTGAACGGCCTGAGTTTATGGACAAATTAGCGGGGACTGACAAAGTAAGAAAAAGCATATTGGCGGGCCATAGCGCTGAGCAAATTAAACAACAATGGCAACCGGGTTTACAAAAGTTTCTAGCAGATAGAAAACCCTACCTTATCTATCTATAACGGAACGAGTTTTCACTGGCAGATCTCCGCAAATTTTCCAGATGTCAGCTTCGCCAAATCATTTGGGCGCAACTCTATTTCTAGTCCTCTCCGCCCAGCGCTGACAAAGATGGTTTCATAATCTAGGGCAGCACTATGGATTATGGTTTTGAGTCGTTTTTTGACCTAGCGGACTGACGCCACCTAATACATAGCCCGTAGAACGTTCTACATCAGACTTATCCGCCATCACTGCTTTTTTCACACCAACAGCCTTAGCTATCAGCTTCATGCTCAATTTGCTTGATACAGGAATAATTGAGACGACTAATTCTTTATTATCAGTTGCGACCACTAAGGTCTTAAATACCTGCCCCTGTGGTATACCAAGCTTTTCAGACGCCTCTAAACCATATGACCTTACCGATTCATCATGTGTGTATTCGTGTATCGTATGTGCAATTTTGTTTTTCTTTGCGACATTAATTCCATAGGCGTCATCTAAACCTCCTTTTCCAACTTAGGCGACGTGGTATTTTCGCCAAAGCCGACAATAGCCTTATTTTTTGTGCAAAATAAAATATTACAACAACGCTAATAAGTAGAACAATAATATTAATAATTGAATCTTCTGGCCCAAATTCACCGCCAGTTAACAGTAGAGGTCCATTATAAATACTTTCAAAAGGGGCAACTGCACGCCAATCTTCATTTCCAGACAAGGGGATACCCGTAGAGAAAATTGAGAAGTTCCAAGCCGCATGGTTAAGCCCCACAACCCATATATTGCGCGTTAATACATAAATCCCTCCCCAAAAAACACCGAGTAGGGTTACAGAAAATGCGGTTACAACGGTCGTATTTTCATTAAAGAGGTGAAGCAGACCAAACAGGGTTGCAACAAAAGACAACGAGAAAAGTGTCCCAACATGCGCTTCAATTACACGGAATAGTACACCTCTAAACAAAAACTCTTCTAACATTGCAGCGACTAATATCGTACTCCCTACAATCGGTATGCCCTCTAATCCCTGAAACGACACAACTTCATAATAGCCCAAATAAAAGAGCAATAAGCTAGTTACCGAGATCAAAGCCGCACCGGAAACTGCGCCGTAAAAGAGGTGACTCGCTCTAAACGTTAGCTCGTCAGGCCTGCGCTTTTCATAATATTTAACATATAAGTAATATCCCAAGCCGATAAACATGAGCGTTGTAAACTGCTCTACTACTTTCAACTGACCACTTTGCATGTTAAAAATAAAATAGACGGCTGGAAACAACAAAAACTTAACCGCGAATATCCCTGCAAATATCGCCAGACAAGCTAATACAATTTTAATCATTATTGTCATTAAAGTGCGGAGTATTATCATTAGCTTGCCTTATTTTGCAATTGCATAATATTTCTATTTCAACCTAGCTATATTACTAAAACTAAAAATCAATATGGGTCTAAACAGAAAAAAGAATTAAACACTTTACGCGCTACAAAATATGGATTGTCATATTTTATTGGCGAAATATTCCATAATTTCAGCCTTTGTCATTTCTTTGGTTTGGTTAGAAAAACAATAATAAGCTGGCCGTTGGTCGCTAAAATATTGCATATCCATGGTTAAGTCAGTCAAATCTTGGAAGAAGCCGACTGGCATATTATATTCACCGCTTGTTTTAAGTTTATAAAACAGATGCGTACCGCATTGTGCACAAAAACCACGCGATGCCCAACTCGATGAATCAAACATAGTGATGTTATTCTCACCCTCAAATTCGACATTTGTGCCACACTGCACCGCGAAAAATGGCGCACCGCCCCACACTCGACAGGAATCACAATGACAAACCGTGAATTTAGGATTTATTTCATTGGCGGTAATCTTAACGTTACCGCACAGACAACTCGCTTTCGCATTTAACATTTCTAATTTCCATTAACCGTTATCAATACAAGTAATCACTTTCCTTCAATATGTCCATCAAATTTAAGTTGATGTTACTTACACCAAATTCTAATGTACTGAAGATATAGATTTAAGCAAGGCGTTGCATAACAACCTTTGATTATATTAATCACTGCTTTCAAGGTAAGTCGTCACCACTTGGCTAATAAATTTAATTCGATTTGCCATTATGGAATGTCGATTAGTGCACAGGAATAAACTTTCGGCTACAGGCTTGGCGAGTTGATGAATGTAAATCTTGTCTTGTTGATAAAATGCCTTGGCTGCATAAAGTGGTAAAATGGTAAAGCCGAATCCTTTGCTAACCGGTTCTAAAATAAGACTTATTTGATTAGAAAACCCCTTGATTTGAAACTGTTCTATGGTTTCGAATTGTTCAAAATTTTTACTGAGGAGAAGTCGGCCATGATGCGCTGCATCTGGATGTGATATAAACCCAAGCTCGATTAATACCCCCAATCTATTGATTTGACATCACTTGCTGTTACTAAAACCAACGGTTCATTTGCGATTTTTTACTCACTAACCGACTTGAATCGCTGAGTTCGGTCAGCAGGCCTAAATCGATTTTTCGCTCTAATAAGTTTTGCTCAATGTTTTTATTCGGCGCAAACGTATAGTCCATTACCAACTTTGGATGTACTTGCTGAATGTTGAGCAAATGGGGGTATAGTTTTAGACCAATGCTACCCGGCGATGAAATTTTAACTTTACCTTCGTATTGCTCGTCAAATTTGATCACCCCTCTAATTCTTGCAAAGAATTAAGTAATTCTCTTCCGCGTTTATGAAGTTGCTCTCCGGCATTCGTTAGCGAAAACGACTTGCCATGCCTTATTAACAAGGCTACACCAAGTTGGTTTTCTAATTTTTTTATATGCTGGCTAACACCAGACTGGGTCATAAAAAGATTCTCTGCCGTTTTGGTAAAGTGCCCTACCTCAACCAATGTGCAAAACGTATTTAACCAAGTTTGATTAATCATTACAAAATATACTCATAAATATAACAATCGATAATTTTTTATACTTTAACACTGGCGGTATAGTTTAACCATCAAATGAATAAAGGAAAAAACATGACTAAACCTTATCCAAGAACGTTTTCACACATTGGAATTTCAGTACCTAATTTAGAGCAAGCCGTTAAATTTTATACCGACGTTTTAGGTTGGTATCTCATTATGGAGCCGACTGAAATAACGGAAGACAAAAGTCCAATTGGTGAAATGTGTACTGATGTATTTGGTGCCAATTGGCAAAAATTTAAAATAGCGCACCTATCTACTGGCGACCGCATTGGCGTAGAATTGTTTGAGTTTGTTAATCAACAACAACCAGAAGACAATTTTGAGTATTGGAAAACAGGCGTATTCCATTTTTGTGTGCAAGATCCTAATTTAGAAGAACTTGTTGAAAAAATTGTCGACGCTGGCGGAAAAAACGAATGGCAGCGCCGCGCTATTATTACCCAGATGAAAAGCCATACCGAATGATCTATATGGAAGACCCGTTTGGCAATATTCTTGAAATATATAGCCACAGTTATGAGTTGACATACGCCGCTGGCGCTTATTAAACCCTCGACGTATTGAGCTGTTGAGACAGTTTGGTTGCCTTGAATAATGTTAGTTTGATCAATAAATCCAATGCTGAATTTGATTCTCAGTTAAAAAAGCTTTCGCAGAATTCCCCTTCAGCATTGCTATCGTAGCCGCGATGCCGGCTTCGATACATGTTGGCGCAGCGACCGTTACTGAACTCGGTCCCCCAGCAACCGGCCAGCCAGTCTTTGGATTTAATATATGACAGTAACGTTGACCATCTTTTACTAGATATCGATTGGCATCACCACTTGTGGCGATTGCTCCTGTAGTTAGTTCAATTGTCGTTAAATCTGATGTTTGTTTGTCGCCCAGTTCAATAGCGATATGCCAAGGGTGAGCCGTTTTTACCCTATTTATTGTTTTATTTTGGTGTAATTGCTGTTGCGGTGCTGGGTCAAACTTCGGTTGATTTGTAACGGCAATATCACCACCAAAATTAACTAAAGCAGAGTACGGTGTTTCGGCTCTGAGCAACTGAACGGCTACATCTACAGCGTATTCTTTGCCAATGCCACCTAAATCTATTTCCATATTGTTAGGCAAAGTAATCGACGACTCATCCCACTTTACATGTTGCCAACCAATACTTTTTACCAACCGATTAACGTCCGATTTTTTAGGGATTTTATCACTGCCATCAAAAGTCCAAACTTGTCGTAAAATTCCGGAAGTGATGTCAAACAAACCACCACTTATCTGAAAACATGAATGGGAAAACTGTAATAACCTGTAGGTTTCAGGGTCTATTGCTACAGGTTTGTTGTTTGAGTTATTAATCTTGCTAACAATACTTAATGGGTTATATCGACTGAATTTATCTTCAATTTGCCACGTACGTTCGCATATTAATTTAGCAATACGGCCTGTTTCATTAAAATCGTCAGTTTCTATTAACACCTCGCAGGGGCTAGCCATTGCGTTGAACAAAATGGCTAAACCGTTTGGCCGCTGGCTTATTTTAAATGTACGTTTATCGATTTTTTGGTCTTTCATGTTGCTTGTAAATATGGCTTTTAACCATTCGCTCAAAACGAATAATTGGTTTGAAAAATGACCGCGTCTACATCCGGAAAAATATCAAGTTGATTAATGACGCCAATGTTATTCACTCCTGGATCTGTTACTTTTTGGCGATATAACTCTGCACGAAAAGAGATCTCATGACCGTTATTTAACGGAAATCCATAGCTGAGCCCTAATGTTAGACCTGTCAGTTTGCCAATGCGATAATCGGCACTGACATTAGAATCAACCTCAGGTTGCTGTGTCACAAAAGGTTGATAGAAATCAGCTTCGTCTTGTTGATAATAACGAATGTGTGGCTCTAAATACCCTTTGCCCATAGGCATCCAATATTTAGCGTCGATTGAATTTGATTTTATTCCCCAGTCATCCCAAAAATAGCGATAAGACACGTCAACAACTGACTTACTTAGGTGATATTTTCCTTGAGCGTACACACTGTTTTTTTGACGTTTATCAGGTCGAGATTCGTAGATATTATTGAGGGTTACACCGTTTTCGTCGACGACACTCACGACTTTAAATGGGTCCGTTTGGTAACCATCAACATTAGAATAAGAGTAATTAAATTGGGTAATAAATCGTCTATTTATCACCTGAGTTACCCCAAACAATAGATCGACAATTTGCTTAGAATCTGAACTACGATCGCGACTCGCGTCAAAGTCACTACTCGAGCCCTCGGTATTATTTGGCTGACCATTTGGCGAGTTAATATAATGAGGCATTTCATAAAGTGGAATTGGCAACCCACCTTCCGGCGTTATCGTGTCTTGACCTAAAGACAGGCCTGCCGATACCGTCGTATTTTTTGATTAAATTCTCGTGCTAATCCAGCATTTATCCCCAATGACAAATAATCATATTCTTTTGATAAATGAGCCCCAGTGCTTAATGTATACTCTCCTTTAAGTGGCTGTGTCCACTGAGCATTAAGTTGCACACGTGTATCTTTGAACGTATCGTCCAGAGGCGTTTCATTTGCCGAAACTGTGTATCTTCCATTACCGGATGGCCGCGTAAAGGACTGAATATTGGGTTGCGCCACCGCGCCGGTTGCCGATGCGCCAGTTAGCGTATCGAAGGTAAATTTCAGATCCAAAAAGTGACCGTCTTCAAATTCTTTTTACCACCAACAATAACTTCGACCGCTTGAACTCGGTCGGTTTCTCCGTAATACATTACAGCTGAGTCGAGTTTCCAAGCATTACTTTCTTCTGCCTTAACTGACGTTACTGGCGCAACTAATAATGCGCTAGCCGCCGCTGATAAGGCGGCAGAAAAACTTAAGGATTTATTCAATTGCATCCGCAACCACCACCGGCAAATCCACGACCGCCACTCGATGCCTCTTTACTAAAATAAATATGATCATCCAGAGCCGCATTAATCGGTGACGATGTTAACGCCATTTGCTTTTTAGCTAATAGGTTTCGCTCCCAAGGTTTAACACCCAACGAACTGCACGCAGAAACATGCAATACCACTATAACCAGAAGTAATTTACGAACTTGAAACGGCAATGTGTTCACTCCTTTCGATTCTTTTTCTCAAACCACGGTTGAGTTTTCTAATTTATTGCTAGGCGTTCTATTCAGTTAACAATTGCTTAATTTGCAATTCATATTGGTCTTGTTTATTGCTAAAAAAACCAGTGTGAGCAAAACGAAATTGACCCGTTTTGTCGATAATGAAACTGCTTGGCATGCCTAAAATTTTATACTGCTCAGCGATGCTGCCCGTTGGATTAAAAACTACAGCAAAGTTAGCGGTGTTTTGAAGTAGAAACTCGTCGGCAAGTTGACGTTCTTCGTCGAGGTTAACACTGATAACTGTAAATGACTCAGCACCAAAATCTGATTTAATTTGATTCATCCAAGGAAAAGAGCGTCGACAAGGAATACACCACGACGCCCAGAAGTCGAGATAAATAACTTTCCCTTTATTTTGCTCTAACAGTTGTTGCAGTTGAGCCTGCGGATCATTCAACGCTTTAGGTTGCTCCAAAGCAGTTACTGCTAAACTAAATATCAATAAAAATAACGTGGAACAACTTAGTAAAGATTTAGTCATAACGGTCCAAAACATAAACGTCTAATTTAACTCTAGCGGATTTTATCAGTTTAGGGTGCTTAATTATTAAATTAATATTATTACTTTCGCATTTCCCTAGACACATACTACTCCTGACTTCATCTAATGGCTTCAAAAATAACTTGCAATATACTTGATTTATCAAGCATATTGCAATTAAATACAAACACACATTGCTAAGAGGTTAAAATATGAACTCTAAAAAAATCGTTACCTTAATGTTAGAACAAGGCTATGTAAGCACGCTGCTAAATAAACGGCTCGATGGTGGATTAAGCGTTCATGGTATAAGTACGACAGAATTTGTTATCATGCATAAGCTTGCATCCTCAGCAACGGGTAACATGAGCAGAATCGCCCTCGCTGATGCGGTAGGCCTTACGGCTTCAGGTGTCACTCGCCTACTCGCGCCAATGGAAAAAAATAATATAACGGAAAAGTTGGCAAATCCACGTGATGCTCGTCAAAGTTTAGTTGGACTTTCCGATGTCGGTCGCACCTTATATAACGACGCTTATGTTACTTTTGTCCACAGTTGTACATCGGCTTTTTCGTTACTTGACGAGTCAGAAATAGATATGTTGTTACATTTATTAAACAAAATTAAATGTTAGTTTTCATCAATGGGGCGCACTATTCGATTCTGTTGGTAAAAATCAGTTTATAAAAATAACCTACTGAATTACAGTTACGAAGAAACCAACAAAAAAGAGAATGTGGTAATAAAAACAAGCACAGTAACTTTGTTAAAGTCATTGCCCCTTTTTAATAAGAACTATTTATCATTGATCACTACGTTAAAGCAGGAATATGTGAAAAATTCAGTTGAACAAATTAAGCGGGAATTCGGTGCAAAGTTATTGTATTGGAATAATCTAAAAAGCCGCAGAGTTAAATTCTTAATCATTATTTCCACAATTGGACTTATCGCGCTTAAAGTATTTACAACCGTTTTAACTTTCGACTGGCTCGTAGCGCTCTTTTAAGTGCCCAATTTAGAAACACAACCTAGTAGCAACACAAACCATGTCTGCTTTATTACCGGCTAAGTGTATGCTCGCTTTCCTGCGGCCAGAGCATTTTATATTTGCAATTAAATGAACCCAGATCTTATCTTTAAACTTTCAACTTTCAACTTTCAACTTTCAAAAGATCGCCCCTTAACGACCACGAAATTCCATAACCCTATAATATTTAAATGTTTTAATAAATTAAAACCACCTCAGTTTGTATAAACATAAATGAACACTATTTTTGTATTATTGCGTAGTTTTTTAAGACATTACCCCAAAGATATTTAGGGTAAGAGCATATTTTTGGCTTTTAAAAGTAATCATCTGCGTAATCGTTTGAAAAATATCGTATTCTAAAGGTACTGCTATTCAAGTAATGAGAGAACGATACCATGGCTAAGCAAAACTACGCTTACGAAAAGCGCCAAAAAGAACTCGCTAAAAAGAAAAAGAAAGAAGAAAAACGTCTACTAAAAGCAAAGGCAAAAGAAGAACCTCAAGATGAAATTAGTCAAGATGATACAACACTAAGGTGGCAATGTAGAGAGCGAATAGCTGTTTGGCTTGAGTTAAAACAACGTTAACATTTTAATTGGTATAGCTGTGCTATTCACTTATCGATATTTAATGCAATTGTTGTGTTGCTTGCGCTTTTTCAACTGCGTCGGTGATCACGAATTATTTTTATAACCTCCATCACTCAGGAGTATGTCTGTGATTTTAGTCGCATCAATTATTTTGATTTTAATTGCTTTTGTACATTCATACCTTGGTGAAAAATACATTCTAATGAGGTTGTTTAAACGCGATAATATCCCACACCTTTTTGGCAGTGATCAATTCACAAAAGGTACGCTACGTTTTTGTTGGCATATTATGTCGGTCGCCGCACTGGGATTTGCGGCTATTTTACATAACGCTTCTACAGGTGACGTTTTTACCCTCAAGGTCATTGGTGTTGTGTTTCTACTCAGTGCCTTACTCGCAATTTGGTTCACTAAAGGCAAACATTTATCTTGGATCGCTTTTTTAATAGTGAGTACAATATGTTTAATCAAAGCGTATTTAGCATAGCCTTATCAACCAAGAGATCACTTATTACTCTTTTCAAACCATCTACATGGTTGAAATGATGATCCTTAAATCGATGCCGGTAATGACATCGACTACTTCTCAATTCTCTTAAATTGGAGCAACTTTAAATGATAGATTTTATTGCCGTATTTATTACATTTTTTGCTGTTATCGACCCCATCGGAACCATCCCAGTATTTATTGCGGTCACCGAACAATATGATCAAAAGACCAGACGCCGTGTCGCTTTGCTTGCCACTATCGTCTCCGCCTGTGTCCTTATGTTCTTTCTAATGGTGGGCGAAATTGTACTAACCGCCTTAGCCATACCACTTCCCGCTTTTCAAATCTCAGGGGAATTGTTTTGTTTTTATTTGCATTAAATATGATCTTTGGCGACAGCAAACCTGATGAAGAAATAAAACTACTACAGGACTCCCACAAAGAAACGGCAATATTCCCATTAGCTGTGCCGTCGATAGCCAGTCCAGGGGCAATGTTAGCAGCGGTGTTACTAACTAAAAATTCGGTTTATTCGATTTGGGAACAAACGCAAACTGCAATGGTTATGTTGTCGGTTTTACTTATCACTTACATTTTTATGTTACTTGCAGGGTTTATAAACAAGGTTGTTGGCAAGAGTGGCGCAAGCGTTATTAGTCGAGTTATGGGGCTAATATTGTCTTCGATTGCAACAACTAACATCCTCGCGGGCCTCGGCGAATATTATTAATACTTCTCAATTACTAAACATAAAAAACAGCGGCGATTGGTTTAAAACCAAGGCAGTCGCTGTTCACACTAAACGCATTTAGCCAGTTGTAATTTTTGCCGTAACCGCTTTGAATTTGTTTAAATTGGTTAGAAAGGAAAGTTGGCGTCCCCACCGCGACTCGAACGCAGATCTAAAACTTAGGAGGTTCTTGTTTTATCCAGTTAAACTATGGGGACGTTGTGGGGAATTATATCCAAATATGACTTGAGTAAAAGGCTTTTGTTGAAAATATAAGTTGATGTTTTAGTTTGCTTTATCATTCACGTTGCAAAATTGACGGATATTGGTTTATCGGTAACCAATCTGCAGAAAAAGGAGATGACACGCTATAGGTTTACCATTCCCATGTAATAAACTTGGGAGAATAATTTGTCATCACTCTTATTCTAAAAAATAGCATCACGCTTCGTATAACTCTAAAGGCAGTTTGTCTGGATCTTGGAAGAAGGTAAACCTTTTGCCCGTAAACTCGTCAACCCGTATTGCTTCAACTGGTATGCCTTTGTCTTCCAGTTCTTGTACAACAGCATCTAAATCATCAACAACAAAAGCCAGATGACGCAAACCTTGAGCCTCTGGAAAACTTGGACGTTCAGGTCGATTTGGAAACGAAAACAATTCAATTTGCCCCCCATCTGGCAACGCTAAATCTAATTTGTAAGATTGTCTTTCTTCTCGATAATTTTCAGCAATGATATCCAATCCTAAAACTTTATTATAAAAGGTCTTGGACTTGTCGTAGTCACTGCAAATAATGGCAACATGGTGGATACGCTTTAACATTTTTAAACTCTTTGACGTTTAGATTTACGAAATAAACATTAATATTTACTACCGTAGTAGGTTAGTGAGTGCCAACTCTCTATATTTTTTAAAGTCCATCTAAGACCATTTTCTTTATGATCCGAGCTTTCACAAAGTGATCAAGTTTATGGGTTTGGATCCACCAAGTTGCAGCTTCCATTAACAATTCTGGGTTGTCATTTTTATTAGCAAAAAACGCGTAGAATGATAACCCCACGTTGTCGCCTTTTTGGCTAATTTTAGTATCACAAACATCGATTATTTTGGCTCTTAGGGTTTCGTTCATATACTGCTTTGGCTCTTTTATTAATTGTTTTATTTTTATGTTCAAGACGAATTGAGAATAATTGCAGTTACCTATTTGTGATAATGCTTATCGCGTAATACGACTCAATAGCGTCATTGGCATGCAATTCTATTTTGCATATTTACTTTTGAATAACCAAGTTACTTTTATTAGGTAAATCATCCCGGCCGTCAAATATAGACTGATTTGGGCTATATCCCTTAGTTAAATAGACTACCCAATATTCCACGTGCGGCGAGTGCCATTCGCGAATAAAGCCAACACCAATCTCGTCTTGCTCTAGATAAAACTCATGTTCACCTAATAAATGACTTCGGTGGGCCGATGAATTTTTAAATGCTTCCCAAACTTGCGCCGCGGTTTCGTATCCACCGGCTACAGCCTCTACCTGATTTGCATGGAACTGCACGCCGTAATAGTCCGGCAGTTGATAACCGCCATTGGATAAATGTGCGTTTGGGCTGCCACCAAGATTATGCTGAACAAGTCCAAATTCCTGCATCTTTTTCGCTTTTTCCATCGCCAATCTGGTAAGAAGTGGATTACAACGAATACGAGTTCTGTTTTGATCCTTGTCATTTACAATCAGGGTATAGAGTTGTTGCGCTTTTTCATTGTTACCACAATCTTCAACCGGTTTAGATTGAAGTTGAAGACTGGTAATAAACGTCAAGAAAAGTAAAACTTGAGTTATTAACCGAACGGGCTTGGACAATGCGGTGAGCCAGCTTAGGATTGCTCTATTAAAACGATTAGTTGTATTTAATAATTGACCTAAAAACACGGATCTTCACCCGATAACCTAGACGCCAACCACTTGTTATTTATCATTTGAATGTATTCCATCTTCAGCAGGCTTTGTTGGCAGGTCATTACACAATTCACAGTGCACACCTTTTCGCGTGTAATACAGCCGAGTTCCAATAAAAATTGCCGTGGAGACAGCCCCCATGTTAACGCAAAAAGTATTGCCTGCTCAAAAACATGCCCTTTAGCTAGTTCGACCAATAACAGCAACATCGACACAATACTAAAAACCATTGCCGCACGTTTAAACCAAAATTTTATTCCCATAATATATTCTTTAATCACTTAATTTATTTAATATGAACTCGCCGTAAACGACTTAGCTGACACGGTTTGATACATCACCAATTGGTAATCCACTCGCCCAGCCTTTAGCCATCCCTTGAGCTACTGCGTTATAATCAGTTTGTTTACTCACAAGGTTACGTTGCTGACAATAAGCCTCATTAGGGTTAAATATAGACCTAGCGAGTTGACGACCGGTTTCAATTATCCCCGCCGTTTTTGTTCTACGAATATCGTTATACTGCCTAAACGCAAAAGTTATGTCGTTTGGGGAAGCCTTCAAGCATTTAGTTAAATGCCAAACGTCTTCTAAAGCCTTAGCAAGCACCTTGTCCAGATGTTGGTAAAGGTGCATGAGCCGCATCACCTAACAGTACCACATTTGTTTTGTACCAAGTCGATATAGGATCGTGATCATGCACATAAATTTTGTTAATACTTGTTACAGGCGTTTCGTTTATCAAGGTTAAAATTGGCTTAGGCCAATCACTAAAATGATTGGCAAGCTCTTGCTTGAATAACTCTGGCTCTGTTTTTATATTTCTAAGGTCACTTACAAATGCGCCACCAGCCCAATAGGCAGACTTATCATTAATAGGCACGATACCAAAGCGCTGGCCGCAGCCCCAAAAATCAAGCACCTGCATTTGGTCAAATAGAGGCTGATTTCCCTATAAACGCCAATCCAATTGATAAACTTTTGAAATACCGGCGTATTGTTTCCTGTCACAAATTGCCTAGCCGGAGAGTTCATTCGCCCTTCAGCGCCTATAATAAGGTCGGGCTTTATGACCATGCCATTATCAAAGGTAATTTGGGTTTTAAAGCCACTGGGCTGACTTGCAATTGCTGTAACTTGGTGGGCATATCGAATTGATATGTTAAGTTCTTGCGCACGCTCAGTGAGAATTAACATTAAATCACGACGCAAAATTGAATAACTTGGCAATGTCATGTGTTTATTAAGCTGGCTAACATCCAAGCTACCAAGCGGTTCGCCAGATGAAGAAAAACGAGACATTGCGGTTATCTTGCCGCCAAACATTTCAATCTTTTGTAAAACTCCCAGTGTTTCTAAAACAAAGATCGCGTTTGGCCAACAGACAATGCCAGCCCCCATTTCAGAAATGCTTTGGTGACGTTCATATATTGTCGGATTAAACCCGGCTTGTTTGAGCGAAATTGCAGCACTAATTCCACCGATACCTCCCCTAAAATTGCGATATCCATTTCATTCCTCGGCATAAATTATTCTACTGAAATTGAGAGCAAACAACGCGCTTATTTGTATTGTTTATCCCCGTCATAATAGCTGTCATTCGGGGTATAACAAGCGTTAGCAATAAAACGTTACAAGTTAAGTTTTTGACATTGTCTTAATTGCGGGAATAGTTGGATTTGTGGGACTTTTAAGTATGGATACTTTAGACAAATGGCAATTGTGCCGAAACCTAAAATACAAAAGCCCAATCAAATAAGATTGGGCTAGTCACAACAGCATACGAAGAATGTGTTTAACAAGGCTCTGTTGCCACCTTAGGCTTATTCGACTGGCTTAGGTGATATGACAGTTGCTTCATCGTTTTGAGCACAGCGGCTTCCATAGCGTCATGTAAAGAATCACCAATGTGTTGTTCTTCTATCACATTAAGCGCTTCTCGAGTTGTCCCTCCTGACGAGGCAACCATATCCTTTAGATAACTTGCATCAAATGCTTGTTCTGCCAATAAGGTAAGCGTGCCGCGTGTCGTTTGCCGCACGACTTCACTTACGTTTACATTAGTTAAGGCGTAGTGTTTAGCGGCCTGCTCTATTGCCTCCACCATAGCGTAATAATAAGCAGGTGCACTGCCTGCAATCCCAACCATATAAGCGAGTTCAACTTCACTTTCGACTTGATAAACTTTTCCAAGTTTTGACAACAACTGGGTTACTTCGGTCAAAAAATGTTGTTTTATTTTGCTGCCATAAAGTGCTATAGCCCCTTCATTAACAGAGACAGGGAGGTTTGGCATCATAGTAAATGTCGTTGGAAGGTTTTGTAGCCAATCACTAACTAAAACCCTAGGTACACCAGCGGCAGCAGAAATCACGATTTTGGTCTGTAGCTCTTGATACGTTAATCCCGCAACAATGTCATCACATGCGTTTTGTACGTTCGTTGGTTTTACGCAAATAAAGATAACATCAGATAGGCTCGCTACTTCGTTATTACACGTAGTAGCAGCTATCCCAAATTCTTTTTCGACTCGCACTTTAGACTCAACCGTGCGGGTCGAAGCAATAATTTGATTGGCAACGACACCTGACTTTAGAAAGCCTTGGATCATTGCTTTTGCCATTTTTCCGGCTCCGATAAACCCTATGCGTTTGGTCGCGAAGTTTTTATCAAATACCATACTAAACGCCAGTACCTCGCACTTGACCTTCGCCAGAAACAACAAACTTTTGGGTCACTAGAGATTCTATCCCCATTGGGCCATAAGCATGGAGTTTAGTGGTTGCAATACCAATTTCTGCACCTAAACCTAACTGACTGCCATCGGAAAAACGCGATGACGCATTAACCATACAGACTGACGCATCTACTGTTTTAATAAACGTATTAGCGCGGTCTTTATCTTCGGTAATGATCACTTCTGTGTGGTTACTGCCGAATTGGTCAATGTGCGTGATAGCTTCAATTAACGACGGTACGGTACGTATGGCGATTTCTTTACGCAAGTATTCTTGGCCAAAGCTGTCTGGCGTTAACAAAGTTGGGCTCAAAAAGAACTTATGAGCACTTTCACAGGTATTTACTTTTACGCCATGTGATTCTAAAACTCGGGCTGCAACAGGTAAAAAGTCGTCTGCAATGTCTTTATGAACCAATAAACATTCAAGGGCATTACACACCCCAGTGCGCTGGGTTTTGCCATTAATCAGAATGTTAATCGCTTTATCAAAGTCAGCATATTTGTCGACATATAAATGGCACACACCTTTAAAATGTTGAATAACAGGGATTAGGCTATGTTCGGACACAAACTTAACTAAGCCTTCGCCACCACGAGGGATAACCAAATCGATTGAATCTTTTTGTTTCATCAATGTTAACAAGTCTTCGCGGTCAGTGGACTCAACCAAAGTAACAAGGTTCTCAGGTAGCGCAAACTCAGCGAGTGTTAAACGAATGATCCCAGCAAATGCTAAATTGGTGTTCTTGGCTTCTTTGCCACCTTTCAAGATAGCGGCATTACCCGCTTTTAAACACATTAACGCGGCTTCTACGGTAACATTAGGACGTGCTTCGTAAATCATACAGATCACACCAAGCGGCACGCTCATCTTTGTCACTTCAAGCCCGTTTGGACGAGTAGAAAAGTGTTCAGTTTTACCGACTGGATCGTCCAGTTTAGTTAGCGTAACTAGATTACTGCATAGCTCATCTAGGCGATCTTCGGTTAGTGTCAGCCGGTCGATAAATGCATCATCAACGCCTTTTTCTTTAGCGCCAATAACATCGACAAAGTTGGCTTGTAAAATCATGTCTTTATTACTGCTAATTCTTGCCGCCACTTCCAAAATAAGACGATTTTTTACGTCTTCTGGCGTCAACATTAATACTTTTGATGCGCGTTTAGCGTTTCGAGCCATAGTCTCTATATTGTTCATTAAACTTCCTTAAGCAGTGTCATTTGGTCGCTTTCATATACAGAATCTAAATGGTTTAGCGACGACGAATCCTCCTGTTCTGTTAGGTAGGACATTAAACAACTACTGCAATTTGTGATTGCTTTCGCGAGAGATTTTCCATCTTCAGATTTAATAACAACAGTATCACCGGTATTAAAGTCACCATTTACTTCAAGCAATTGCTCGCTTGATAAACTAAGTAAACCGTCGATTACTGTTTTTTCACCAGCCTTATTTACAACAAGCTCGCCCCGGCGCGTGTGGTGTATCTGAGCCAATGATCTTTGTCGTTGATTGGACTTTTTGATGGAAAGAAGATTGTTCCGGGTTTTCGTTCCGTAACAGTGCAGGAAATGAATCCGCTTGTTCACCGTGAATAATGTAAGTCGCAATGCCGTTTGCAATGGCTTTCTCTGCCGCTTGAACTTTTGTTGCCATACCACCAGTACCAACTGAGTTGGTCGTACGCATATCTAAATTGCGTAAACTGTCAGTGATAGAACGGACCTCTGGGATGTGTTTGGCATCTGGGTTGTCTTTTGGATTTGCGGAATATAAACCGTCAACGTCGGTACATAAGATTAGTGCATCTGCGCCAACCGCCGCTGAAACCATAGCCGCTAAGTTATCGTTGTCGCCAACTTTTAGCTTATCAGTGGTAATAGTATCGTTCTCATTTACGATTGGTAAAATACCGTGTTTTAGGGTTTCGTCGATGGTTGACGACACACTTGCATAACGTTCAGGGTCTCGTAAGTCACCATGCGTCAGCAGAATTTGACAAGTCGCAAAATCAAACAACTTATCCCACGTTGAAACCATTTCAGCTTGACCCGCTGCGGCCATTGCTTTTTTCATTGTGATAGACACATCAGCACTATCAATTTTAGGAAAATGTCGTTTTCCTGCCGCAATAGACCCAGAGGAAACTAAAACAACCTCTATGCCTCGTTGGCGACAATCAATTATAAACTGAGCGATAGGAAATAATTTGTGAGGGCTACATCCACTTCCACTCGGCGCTATCAATGCACTACCCACTTTCAATACAACTCGTTTAAAACTAGAAAACAAAACAAAACTCCAAAAATATATTTAGTGAACTTATGTTTAGTATACTAACTATTAATTTTTAATCAACCTGAAATTACTTTTAGCACCTTGTCTATAGCCCCTAAAAGCTCCGAAAACAAGGCTATATAATGTTATGGCGGTTTATTTTCATTCGATATATATATTTCGTAAACTAATATTATAAACAAGAAACACTGGTGTTTACGCTTTTACAGGAAACATTTTATCTTCCACTACAACCCTGATGAGCCAATCCATTTCGTTTTTGCAGTTTGGACGTATTAAACAACAGAATATGTTTTAGGTAAGGTCGCGATATTTAAGCTTAGGATAAAGATGATAGCTACTGGGCATTGCAGTCAGCGGAAAGTGTACTGCTAAAACCATGTTGGTTTCTTGCGCTTATCAAAACTAATTGATTGAAGTAAAATTATGCGCCTAACCCTGCCTCAACTAAAATTGAGTACAGTTGCTGTGGCGACTCGAGTAACCGGCATTAATGGATAAATACAAAAAACCGCTCTAGTTAGAGCGGTTTTGTTCTTTAATACTGCAATGCAATCAATCTTTAGGTGCGTGAATTTCACCTAGATTAAGAATTGGTGCTGCATCGAGTTCACCTGCGTTCATCATACTTGCAACTCGCTGAACGCTTGATAGCAACAATGTCTGCTCCCAAGGCTCAATGTTTTCAAACTTTTCAATAAACGTATCTTCCATTGCACGTGGCGCATCTTTTAATGTTTCCACGCCCAGGTCGGTCAAATATAAAGAAACTTTTCGGCGGTCTTCACTATCGCGTTTACGCACCAATAACTCCTTTGACTCTAAACGGTCTAAAATACTCGTTACCGTTGCTTGAGATAAGTTAATGCTGTCCGATACCTGCTTTGATGTCAGTCCTAGTAAAGCCGAAACTTCTTGCAAAACCAACAGTTGTGGGCCGGTGATCCCAACTGCTTTACTTAACTTCTTAGAACGCAAATCAATTGCGCGGATAATTTGCCGAATTGCGACTAACAACTCTTCATATTTTTCCAATGTACACCCGCCGTAATCTTAAAAATGCCGAACTCTACTCTGCTTCACAAATGTTGGCAACATAGAATCCACTAGCAATTATTTATTATTCAAATTATTTGACCACTAACTTAATGAATTTTTAGTTAGCTCAAATAACTCAGTTGTCTTTTCACATGGTACTTGTGTGCGTTTACTTACAATCACAATAACCAAGGAACTTATTAAAAATGCTGGTAACAGTTCATAAAACTCAGAGCTCAATGTTAGTCCATTTGGTAACAATGGAATATAACCCCAAATAAATACAGTAATAGCACCTGCTAATACGCCTGCAATTGCGCCTTGTTCAGTTAATTGCTTCCACCATAAACTGAATAGAATAACTGGACCAAATGCGGCACCAAAACCTGCCCAAGCACTAGAGACCAATTTAAGTACACCGCCTAATTCAGCAAGTGCAATAAGTGACGCTAAAGCAGCAACAACCACTACACAAGCACGGCTGATAATTAGTGATTTTTCAGGACTTACGTTTTCTGAAAAGTAAACTTTATAAAGATCTTCAACAAGCGAACTGGATGACACTAAAAGCTGTGAGGAAATCGTACTCATAATCGCCGCTAAAATTGCTGCTAATAACCAGCCAGCAACTAAAGGATGAAACAAAATTTGCGACAAATGAATGAATATCGTTTCAGGGTCACTCAATTGTGTACCAACAGATTTAATATACGCAGCACCGACAATACCGGTTAATAACGCCCCGATAATAGATACGATCATCCAATTTATACCGACTCTTCGAGCCTGTGGTAATTTTTTGTGACTGCTTATCGCCATAAATCGAACGATAATGTGTGGTTGCCCAAAGTAACCAAGCCCCCAGTAGAATAAACTAATGGAGGCAACAATTTCGAAATTGGCCTCTTTGGTTAACAACTCCCAAAACTGAGAACCAAAACTCGTTGACTGTGCCACTGTATCAATTGAGATAAATGCAACGTATGGCACTGCAATGAGCGCAATGAGCATAATAACCCCCTGTACAAAGTCGGTTAAGCTCACAGCCAAAAATCCGCCCATAACAGTATATGCGACTACAATTCCTACCGTTGCAAAAACCCCAAATGAATAAGATGTCGCAAATGCTGAGGAGAATAACTTGCCGCCGGCAACAAGGCCAGACGCCGTATATACGGTAAAGAATAGGATGATAACAACGCTCGCGATAAGTCGCAGGTGACTTTTGTCTTTCATAAATCGACGAGACATAAATTCAGGAATGGTTAAAGAATCATTAGCAAGCTCAGTGTAAACCCGCAGTTTTGGTGCAACAATGAGATAATTAACATAAGCACCTATCACCAAACCAATAGCCAACCAAATACTGCCAATGCCAGTGGTGTAAGCAGCGCCAGGTAATCCTAACAACATCCAGCCACTCATATCAGACGCACCTGCGGACAAAGCAGTGACGTTCGGGCCAACTTGTCTGCCCCCTAATAAATATTCACTGTTATTAGATGTGGATTGACGCATGGCATAAAAGCCTATTGCGATTAATAATACAAAATATAAAACTATAGAAACAACTGAATAATCTATCGACATAATCAACTTCATAGTGTGTTAAATACAAAGAAAGAATGTATAAACATTCTCTCTGGCGCAATCAATAATTAATTCGTCTACGAATTAATTTAACCATATAACCACTTTTGTGTAAGCCTGTCCAAATAATTGACAGCACTGCACAAACCTCTAAAAGCCATAGTGGGCACCACATAAACACCTATAATCAACCAAAAACAAAGATACCCAATATAATCCGGTGCTCTACTTAATCGCTTACCAGTAAACATGATTCCACCTCTAACTATTAGAACACTAAGTATTCTGGGCGAAATTAGTAATTATTTCAAGGTTACATAGACATTTAGTTAATTAGTAAGCTAATCAGTTCGGAAAAAACATATGAAAAAGGCAACAAAGATAAGGGTATTTAAGAGAACCAAGCGATGAGTTCGGTAGGGAATAGTAGAAAACAAATTATGATGAAGAGAGGTGTAGCACGATGAATTGTAAAATAATGCTTACTAAACGAAAGGTTTTCGAGGGGACAATCTCACGAACGACAATTCTATTCCAAATAAAATTGTCGAACGTGATGCTATGACTATAAAGATAAATTAAGCTGATTCAGCGGCTTTTTCTTGCTCACATAACTTACGCTGCTTTTCAACTTGTGGGCATTGCCAATCGTCTCCTGGATTAGGAACCCGCATCCATTTTGCAAATACCCAAATTGTCCAGTAGACCATAAACCCAGCCAAGATGGAGTCACTTAAGAAGTGACCTCCCTGCACAACTCGTATCATGCCAACGGCCGCGCCTATACCTAAACCGATGTAGAACCACTTACGTGAACCTAGTAACCACCCTAAGATCATAAAGTAGAAGCCCATTGCAGCATGACCACTGACAAATGAACAATTACGTTCACATTGGTCCGAGATTACCCACGCAGGAGAAAACGTCTTGTCACCACCAAACTCGACAACCGTTCTTGGACGAGCTCGGTCCCAATGATCTTTAAATACATTGTGGACAATTATACCTGAGCCAACTAATAAAGTGACTAAAGCAAATAAACACAAATGCCGACGGATTTTGCAATACACGTTTTTAATACTTAAAAGTAAAAATATAAACATGACTGGTAGCAATAACTTAGGCATATGCTTAAAGATATCGTAGGTTATTTGAACTAATTGGGTTTCATTCCAATAAAATCCATTTTGTTCATCGTAAAATTTACTTGAAACCCACAAGTCTACTTGCGGGAATAAATAGAAAAATAACGAAACTAAAACAAACGCCGCAAGTCCAAACCATGTTGATTTTGTTATTGTTTTTCTCGGTTCAACACATTCAGTTGCCGATTCCATCTGTTCACTCATAATGCACCTTTAGACAAAAAATCGCCTCTATTCTAAGGCGGAATTGCAAAGCTTCAAGTTATATATTTATGAAAAGTTCGAATATAGGGAAAACCCTTTTCCACTTCTGATCAAATTTCTGTATAATCCCGCGTCTTCATTTCTTGTACAAAATTTGTTCAAGTTGATATTTAATTGCAAAGCTCGGGTACATCTATTTATGCAATCTCAATCTACTGTTGCGACAAAAGCAGTCAAACCACCACAGGCCACCGTCCATAGTGACCAAATGTTGTGGGACTACCCAAAATTTTGGGCGGAATGTTTTGGTCCAGCGCCATTTTTACCAACAACTCGTGAAGAAATGGATTTACTAGGATGGGATTCCTGCGATGTAATTATTGTTACGGGTGACGCGTATGTCGACCATCCAAGTTTTGGTATGGCGGTTATCGGCCGAATGCTGGAATCTCAAGGGTTTCGCGTTGGGATCATCGACCAGCCAGACTGGACAAGTAAAAATGATTTCCAACGACTCGGTAAACCAAATCTGTATTTTGGGGTTACCGCCGGTAACATGGACTCAATGATCAACCGATATACATCGGACCGTAAATTACGCCATGATGATGCTTACACGCCAGACAATATAGGTGGTAAACGCCCAGACCGTGCAGTAACGGTTTATTCACAACGTTGTCGCGAAGCCTTCAAAGGTGTCCCGGTCATTGTTGGTGGAATAGAAGCAAGCTTACGCCGCATTAGTCACTACGATTATTGGTCAGACAAAGTACGCCGAAGTGTCATTTTTGATTCCAAAGCCGACATGTTGGTTTTTGGTAATGCTGAACGCCCGCTTGTTGAAGTCACGCATCGTTTATCTCGTGGTGAAGATATAAAAGATATTAGAGACGTTCGTGGCACCGCAATTATAACTAAAGATGCGTTACCAGATTGGCAAGGCATTGATTCGACACAAATCGACAAACCAGGATCATCGACCCTCTCTATAGCCCTTATCAAGATTACGAGCCAAATACTTGTGGCAATAAAGATCAAGCCATAGAAGAAAGCGCAGTAGATAAAGACGCCAGCCAAGCGATTGTTGTACAACCATACGACAAGAAAAAACCAAAGCGCAGTTAAGACGTCCATGGGACCGTGTTTACATTAAACTGCCAGCGTTTGAAGTTGTATCACAAAATCAAACTCTATATGCACATACCAACCGAATTTTGCATCAGGAAACCAATCCTAGTTGTGCTAAAGCGTTATTCCAACGTCACGGTGACCGAAGTGTTTGGATCAATCCACCAGCGTTTCCTTTAGAAACGGAAGAGATGGATTATGTTTTTGGAATGCCGTTTGCGCGTATCCCTCATCCAAAGTATGAAGGTAAAAAATTCCAGCCTACGAAATGATAAAAACTTCAGTTAATATCATGCGTGGTTGTTACGGTGGTTGTACTTTCTGTTCAATAACCGAACATGAAGGTCGTATTATTCAAAGTCGTTCAGAAGATTCAATCATCAATGAAATTGAACAAATTCGAGATACGGTTCCAGGCTTTACTGGTGTCATCTCTGATTTAGGTGGCCCAACGGCCAACATGTATATGTTGCGTTGTAAAAGCGCTAAAGCCGAAGCAACATGTCGCCGTGCATCCTGTGTCTACCCCGATATTTGTAAGCACATGGACACCGACCACGAACCTACGATTAAATTGTATCAGCGAGCACGTGAATTACCGGGTGTGAAGAAAATTCTTATCGCCTCTGGTGTGCGTTATGACTTAGCGATCCAAGACCCACGTTACGTCAAGGAACTCGTTACTCATCACGTTGGTGGTTATCTAAAAATTGCGCCTGAACATACCGAAGAAGGTCCATTGTCTAAGATGATGAAACCGGGTATGGGCACCTACGACAAATTTAAAGAGTTGTTTGAAAAGTACTCGAAAGAGGCAGGAAAAGAGCAGTACCTTATTCCTTACTTTATCGCTGCGCACCCTAGTACAACTATTGACGATATGATCAACTTAGCCCTTTGGTTAAAAGAAAACAGATTCAGACTCGATCAAGTGCAAAACTTCTACCCATCGCCAATGGCGACGGCGACAACTATGTATCACACTGAAATTGATACACTGCATAAAGTTAAACGTCAAAACGATCTTGTTGCGATCCCTCGTGGCGAAAAAGAACGTCGTTTACATAAGGCTATTTTGCGTTATCACGATCCAAAAAACTGGAAAATGATCCGCCATGCCTTAAAAGACATGGGCCTGACTAAGTTAATCGGTCACGGTAAACAACACTTAGTGCCACCAGCATCCGCAGATGAAGAACGTATGTCTGCTAGCAAAGGTGGTCGTGGACAAAAAGCATTGTCTCGTCATACAGGGCTTGGCCAATTTAAACATGGCAAAAACCAGCTCCTGCGTCATCGAGCCGCAATAATAGTGGTTCAACATCGACGTCGACAAAAAACCAAAATCAAATACTAAAAACCGTACCCGGTAAGGAATCAATATGTCTGACGTAACTGCAGAATTTTTTAAAGAAGTAAAAGCCACCCAAATGTTATGGGGTTTACACGACAAAGCGAATGACGGATGGGTTGTTGCCGATTCTTCAAATTTTGAAAACGCAGAAACAATGCCGTTATGGTCTACAGAGTCTATGGCACAAAAATGTTGTGTTGATGAATGGTCTGATTTTGTCCCAACTCAAATTTCTGTTGCTGAATGGTTAGAGTTTTGGTTTGAGGAACTAAAAGAAGACGACATTTTAATCGGCTTAGACTGGGAAGATAATGGCCCATGCGAAGAATTAGAAGTTGTCGACTTTACGCAGGAAGTTGCTGAAATTGAAGCGCTATAAAATTGTTTGATATTTAAACAGTTAGCACATTTGGTTTGGGTTAAATTTTCGTTTAACCCTGCCAAATTATCGCTTGTTTACTGCTGCTGATTTATTCAGCCACTCCTGTGCAAAACCTCTACAACCCTAGTCAAAATTAGCCATTGCCTCCACATTTTTAGCATTAACTATTTACTTTTTTCAAAAAATCTCTACAATGCGCGACTGTTTAAAAAATGTTCTTTAGTAATCTGTTCTGATGTTTGATGTAGAGCTCAAAGCGAAAGCTTGTATAAGACTCTGCGGCGTTGCCGTGTCTTCGAATATTCAGAATACTTACGTTCTTTCTACAAATAGGTGATTGTAAATGCAACCGATGTTAAACATCGCAGTCCGTGCTGCGCGTAATGCTGGTAAAATTATCGCTCGTGCGTTCGAGCAACTTGATATGGTTAAAGCTGAACTAAAAGGCTCTAATGACTTTGTAACTAATGTTGACAAGGAAGCAGAAGAAGCAATCATCCAAACTATCAAAGCCTCTTTCCCAGATCACTCATTCATTGCCGAAGAGAGTGGAATTACCGCAGGCGACGAAAAATATCAGTGGATCATCGACCCATTAGATGGCACAACAAACTTCATTAAAGGCATCCCTCACTTTGCCGTTTCTATTGCCCTTAAGGTTGATGGAAAATTAGAACAGGCCGTAATTTTAGATCCTATTCGTGGTGAAATGTTCACTGCATCGAAAGGTGCAGGCGCTCAATTAGACGGCAAACGCATTCGAGTTTCTAAAGCACGTGACCTTTCAGGCACGTTAATTGGAACAGGCTTTCCGTTCAAACAAAAACACCAACTTGAAGCTTATCAAAACATCTTTGCTGACCTATTCCCACAAGTTGCGGATATGCGTCGTGCCGGTTCAGCTGCATTAGATTTGGCTTATGTCGCAGCGGGTCGTATGGAAGGTTTTTGGGAAATGGGCTTAAAGCCTTGGGATACAGCTGCCGGCCAATTAATCGCCATTGAAGCGGGTGCGGTAGTATCTGACTTTGAAGGTGGTAACAACTTCGACAAATCTGGCAATATCGTTGTCGCAACACCAAAAGTATTGGGCTCAATTTTAAAAACGATTCGTCCACACTTAAACGACGGTTTACGTTCTAAGTAATTACCGCTAATCCAAAACTCAAACGTTTTGGTTTAACTTATCAAGCCCGTTCAATGTAGCGGGCTTTTTTGTATCTGCATTTCGCTATCTTATACCAATCCTCCAACACAGATAAATCTCGTTAAAATTCGATACTAAAGAAAAAAACCTATATGGTTAAATTTTTTGTAACCTTTTGAACGATCCCATTGTCTTTAGATAAAACTCGAAATTTATGGATGTTATGCCTTTAAATACGGAATTTAACCAACTTGTCTCAAAAGAGATACTAGAGCGCGCAAAAGTTGGTGATGAAGCTGCATTTAAAGCAATTTACGAACAATACAGCGGTATTGGTTATGGTATTGCACTGAGAATGGTAAAGCATCACGAGTTGGCTCAGGATGTTTTACAGGATGCATTTATCAATGTATTTCGCCATATCAAGCAATACCAAGGTGAACAGGTTTTTGTTGCATGGTTAAAAAGAATTGTGATTAACCAAGCAATTAACAAGCTTAAAGTACAAAACAAATTTAATTGCGAACTCCCCGAAGAGGATATTATCGAAACGACAAGTCTGTTTAACGAGAATTGGCTTAGTGCGGTTCGAGATATAAATTCTCTGTTAATGCGGGTTAATGACGAATACAGAACCGTTTTTGTCCTTCACGAAATTGAAGGCTATAAACATAAAGAGATTGCTGAGTTATTGGATAAGTCAGTGAGTTACTCAAAAGTTGTCTTGATGCGTTGTTATCAGCAACTAAAAGTATTGGCAGAACAATGAAACATTTAACCGATTTACAACTTTTAGGATCCACAGGTGACGAGCCACATATTATGCAATGTGAGGAGTGTCTGTCTCGATTCAATAATTTGACTGCAATACGAAGTTCGTTTGCCAATTTGAACATGCAAACCGAGTTAACAACAAATATCGAAAATAAGCGCGCACCTAGTTGGGACGATTTTCAACGGGCCCAAAATCCAACTTCAAATGTCACTAAATTAAAATTACAACCCAAATGGTTTGCCATGGCCGCGAGCATTTTATTTGCAACTTCAGTATATTTTTTGATGCCCGAAAATAACACGATAGACAGAGAGACAAGCCTTTTGATAGATCAAAATACTGAATTACAAAAGCAAATGGCAAGGCAGTATGATTATAGTGAAACCGCTCAGATTAATCATAATTTGATGTTATTAGACAGTCAGATCCAAAACGCATATTTAAGTCAAAGTAATAAAGTTGTTATTCACGATTTGTGGCGTCAACGAAAATCTGAAATCGAAAGGATTTTAGCTAAAACCACTTCGCCTGCCACAATGAAGATATAGGGATTGTTATGTCTTATGTAAAAGTTATTTTATTTATCTCAGCACTTATCTCAAGTGGCTCGCTACTAGCGAATAAAAATGTTGAAGGACAGCCATTCAGTGATGACGAAACAAATTCATTATCACCTGAGTCAGCAAAATTATTAGCGCAATTAAAGCAAACCACAACTGAGACTATTTTACGGGTTAAAAACATTGAGGCGCAAAGAGGTAATTCATTAAGTGATTTTGAACAGTTATTGTCTTCAGAACCCACACGTATTAGTGATCTAGGCTTAGTGCTCGATGTTCAAAGTAACGACAACTACTTTCATATAGTCGGTATCACCCATAGGTAGCGTAGCGGAAAAATTGGGACTCAATTCCGGCGATAAACTATTTTTCCTCGATGATATTCCAGCCCATAGAAGCCAACTTACGGCCTTCTCTTCTTTTGTTCGTAGTTTCACCGACAAACAAAGTATCAAATTAGACGTACAGCAAGGTGGCGAGCGAAAAACCTTAACAGCCGTGTTAAGTGTCACTGATATTCTGACTTCACCCTAAAATTAGACAACTTAGAAGATCAATGTGGGCGTGTATACACGATCCCAAAAGCAAGAAGCGACAGAACGTTTTTTCCGTTAGAACTGCGCCGTATCGATGGTAAAACGACCCAAAACTTCAGCGGTCAAATCGTTTCCAACATGGGTATTATTTCAAAGCAAAACGGGGCCCTAAACTCTGTTAGACTAAAAGCTGGCCGTCATAAACTTCTATTTAAATCTGAACCCGCAGCAAGATATACAAAAAAGCGTCCGATGTTTAAAACCCTTCATGAAAAAAGGAATTCACGCTTGATGTTCTTCCAAACAAAAATTATCTGCTCGCGGCTGAAATGATTAACGATAATAAAGAATGGCAAATTAGTGTTTTAGAAGTCTCGGAAGCAAGCTGCGAATTAAAGTGGCATGACGATTAACAGAACTGACACATCGTATTTAACGTAATGAATGCAAGTAAATAAACAAGGAGCTTGAAATGAAAAAATTATTTATCGTTTTTTTGATTTTTTTAATCCAACAATCTATGCCAATCAAATGGAAGAATGTCTTGATGCTGAGTGTGTGACTTACTTTAAAGAGTTTAGGCAGTATGCTAAACGTGGTTACGCTGATGCAATGTACGCCTTAGGAGATATGTATTGGGTAGGATACGGCACGAAAAAGATCCCTCCAGCGCGATAAAAACTTATCGGCGGGCTGCAAAATTTGGTTCGTCCTTAGCGCAGTTCAAACTTGGTTATATCTACCTTACTGACAAAGAAAACTTTGATTACGATGAGTCTTTAAAATACTTTAAAAAGGCAGCCCGCAATGGCAGTGGGCAATCTTCATTTATCCTCGGTGTTATTTACTATCGTGGCCAATTAGGTGAAAAATCACTTTCAGATGCTGACAAATGGCTAACTAAAGCCTATGAACAGAATAACAAGCAGGTTAGGGAATTTATCGAGCATATCTATTTAAAAGGGAAGTTAATGCCGACAACTTACCTGATGTATACGAGATCATCACAAATTTAGCTAAGGAAACAGAAGCCAATACGGAGCAACAAGTCGTTGCGAAAAAATCGAATGGCGCCATTCAAAATAAGACATCTGACAGCATCGAAACTCAGCAGGCTCCAAACTCAAAAGCCAAGAGAAAATCTACGTTTCGTTGGCCTGAAGACGATGGCACAGAGGTCATAACCGTTCGCGCACCATCGTTAATTGAAATATTTGATTATGAAATTCAGCGCTTTTCTCATATCTCACCTGAAAAATATCGAGTTAATACCGGCTCTAAAATATTTAGCCAAACCTGTGAACGAAATTTAACTTGCACAGGTATGAGTATTAGCCAATACCAAATATTGGCAGGCGAACTCAATGATATCGCTTTGTCCGCTATTATGGGCAGCGGTGGATAACCTTTTATCATATTTATTTGTAACCAATAACCGTCGAGTATTGTCTTTAATAATGAAGTTAACAATAAACATTGGCTGTTAGGGAAAGTGTTGACAGCCCTTATTTGAAAATTCTAGTTCGTCATTTTTATGAATAAGAGGAATACACATGAAACACATCATAATCGCAACATGCCTAATAGCTGCTGGAGCGTCTTTCTCTGGCACAGTTTTGGCTGACCAACAATGTGGTCAAATTACGGTAAAAAACATTACGAAAGAATCACAATCCATCTACCCTGCTTTTATTTACAAAGTCGATGGTAAGAATATTATGGGCCAAAGACAAACAATGAACTTACCTGTCGGGACTCATGAAATCGAACTGAAGGAAATGATAGATGATCAAACGGTTCGACGTTTTAGACAACTCAATGGCACGAGCGAAGCGAAAACATTAACCTTAAATGTGAGCGCGGATAAAAAATATGCCTTAGCCTCAAAGTTTAACCGGGATGCAAAATCACAGATAAGAACGGGACAACACTGGACACCTGTTGTTTGGAAGGAATATGACAAGTCATGTGAATTTAGTTGGCATGACAGTAAAGCTTAACCCATAGCTTGATCACTTCTTACCCTAACAAAGTGACAATACAAAAGGGCTGTATTAATAATACAGCCCTTTTAAATTTATAATGGAGCGCTAAAAAGCTGTTCAATTATCTAGATCAATCTGCAATACGTCTGGTGAAACAAGGTTCATTTGGCTTAGACAAGTCCGCGTTATATTCATAACCATCCATGTCAAACTTAAGTAAATTTTCAAGGTCTTTAATTTGGTTTTTAATCAAATACTGAACCATCATGCCCCGGGCTTTTTAGCAAAAAAGCTGATCATTTTATACTGACCATTTTTCCAATCTTTAAACATTGGCGTTACTAATGGCACACTTAGTTGTTTCTTTTTCACCGATTTGAAGTATTCGGTAGACGCTAAGGTTCACCACAAAATTAGAATCAGTTACTGCAATTTGTTCATTAATTTTGTTGGTGATTATCTCGCCCCAAAATTCATACAAGTTTTTACCGCGAGGATTTGCTAAGCGGGTCCCCATTTCAAGTCGGTAAGGTTGCATTAGGTCAAGCGGTCTTAAGATCCCGTAAAGGCCAGATAATATGCGTAAATGCGACTGGGCATAGTCAAATTCTTGTTGATTAAATTTAGTTGCCTCAAGGCCACTATAAACGTCGCCGTTAAACGCTAATACGGCTTGTTTCGCATTCTCAGTGGTAAAATTTGGGTGCCATTGTGTAAACCGAGCTGCATTTAACCCAGCCAATTTGTCACTGATGTGCATAAGCGAGCTCAAATCCTGTGGCGTTAATTTAACACAGACTTTTGCTAACTCTTGAGCGTCATCCATCAACTCGGGTAAAGTGAACTCTGCAATAGCAGGCGGTGTTTCATAATCTAAATTTTTAGCGGGGAAATTAAATACAACATATCTCAACATCAATTACTGCCATAAACTGCAACTAGTTTACCAAATTAACGCCCACGCACTAACATAAAAAAGCGATGACGTTGATTTGTCCCTACGATGACATTGTTAACCCACTTTGAGGACCTTTAAATATGCTTAGGCAATTGTCATCCAAACGGACATATGTGTTATCGCGACAACCATAGTTACACCAGCCCGGAGACTTGCATACCACTGTGGATAACTTTTCACTAATTGGGTTTTATTTTCTATTTGCCAAATGACTAAAAACAGCAACGCTGAAACAAAAATTGCCACTTTAGGCAGTAAAAACAAAGTTCCCCAACCGGCAAGTGCAATCATTATGCTGCCCCATAACAGTCCAGATCTAACCACTTGGCGTTTATCGGTCGAAAGATCTGCGATAAAACCCAAAGGCCATAATGCCCCAGCCATAAAACTTAAAATAACGATGCTATAAAAGCGGAAAATAACCAAGGCATCAATTTTAAATGGATTCAGTTGTGGAAACCAAACACAAAAGGTAAAGAAAACAAAAGGGAGTACCCCTGCAAAGGTGACTATGCGCACTTGAGAGTTCAGGCTATTTTGACTATTTTGTTGTAATGATTCGGTCATATTTGTTCAATATTCTAATTGCAAGGAATTTCAGCGGTTACCTTAATAGAATTCCGTTATTTCACAAGAAAAATCATAATAACAGAATTACCTGTTGTACTTGTACAATAGCGTCACAGTTTGTAATTTACCTACAGGTAAATGTGAATTCCACTTGATGAAAGACTGTTTTTGTAATAAAGTTACAGAACTACAAAATCCAATCTGCAATTAGATAAACACCAAATATTCAGTTAATTTTAGGAGCCAAAAATGGCAAGTGTATTACAGCAATTAAGAGAAATGACAACTGTCGTCGCAGATACGGGTGAAATCGAAGCGATAAAAAATTCCAACCAGTCGACGCCACGACAAACCCTTCTTTATTGTTAAAAGCGGCTCAGATCCCAGAGTACGTGAGTTATTTAGATGAAGCAGTAAGCTATGCAAAAAGCCAATCTAATGATCCTAAGCAACAGTTAGATGATGCGGGTGACAAGCTAGCCGTATTAATCGGTAAAGAAATCAGTGCCGTTATCCCAGGTCGTATATCAACTGAAGTAGATGCTCGTCTTTCATTTGACACTGCAGCGACTATTGCTAAAGCACACAAGTTAATTAAATTATACGAAGAGTCTGGCATTTCTAAAGACCGCGTACTAATTAAAGTAGCGTCAACATGGGAAGGTATTAAAGCTGCTGAGCAATTAGAGCAGGAAGGCATTCAATGTAACCTAACATTATTGTTTAGTTTTGCCCAAGCTCGTGCGTGTGCAGAAGCTGGCGTTTACTTAATTTCACCATTTGTTGGCCGTATCTTAGATTGGTATAAAGCCAACACGGACCAAAAAGAATACACCGGTGAAACTGATCCAGGTGTTATTTCAGTTCGTTCAATTTATCAATATTACAAACAACACGGTTATCAAACTGTCGTTATGGGCGCGAGTTTCCGTAACACCGATGAAATCAAGGCACTTGCTGGTTGTGACCGTTTAACAATCGCACCTGCATTACTTGACGAACTTGAACAAGAAATTCAACCATTAGAAAGAAAACTAACGTTTTCTGGTGAAGTTCAAGCTAAACCTGAAAAACTAACAGAGGCGCAATTCCGTTGGGATCATAACGAAGATCCAATGGCTACGCTAAAATTAGCTGAAGGCATAAGCAACTTCGCCAAAGACCAAGTTAAGCTTGAAGCATTATTACAAGCTAAACTATAAAATTAAACGCGACCTTTTAGGTCGCGTTTCTACTACACTTTACGTTTAATAAATTCGATGATATTGAGTTAATGTTGTGGGAGACGTTAATGCTATAAATCGATTTGTTTTATTTTCGTAAATATCGTTGTAATACTTATTACAACGTCAATCAAAGAGCTTTTAGAGGACCAATTAATGAGCAATCAAGCATGGCAAAATGTCGAGCAAGAATATAACCGCATGAAACCGAGCCATATGCGTGATTTGTTTGCAGCCGATCAAAATCGAGCAGCAACATTCACCACAAAAGCGTGCGGATTTACATTAGATTACTCAAAAAACCGAATAGACCAGCAAAGTTTGAACGCCCTGCTTTCACTTGCCCGTGACTCAGGTGTTGAATCAAAACGTGACGCTATGTTTGCCGGAGAAGTTATCAACTTATCTGAACAACGCGCAGTTTTACATACCGCATTGCGCAGAGCCAAAGGCGATTCGGTATTAGTAGATGGCGAAAACGTAGTTGATGAAGTTCACGCTACGCTTGCCAAGATCAAACAATTTGTCGCAGAAGTTCACAACGGCACTCGCCAAGGGTACACCGGAAAAACATTTACTGACGTTGTTGCCATTGGGATAGGCGGTTCATTTTTAGGTCCTAAAATTGTTACTGAAGCGTTAAAACCTTATCAACAAAAAGCAATCAAAGTACATTTTGTTGCTAATGTTGATGGTCATCATATAACTGACGTTTTGGCTAAATTAAACGCTGAAACAACACTAATTGTAATGAGTTCTAAGTCCTTCACGACCCAAGAAACCTTGCAAAATACGTTAACAACCCGTGAGTGGTTTTTGGCGTCTGGTGCGAAATTTACTGATATCGCAAAACATTTTATGTGTGTTTCGAGCAATATTGCCAAAGCAACAGAATTTGGCATCGCTGAAGAAAATATCTTCCCAATGTGGGATTGGGTTGGTGGTCGTTATTCACTTTGGTCAGCGATTGGCCTACCTATTGCCCTTGCCGTTGGTTACGACAATTTTTCCGCGGTACTTGACGGTGCTCGTGATATGGATGATCACTTCCAAAATACACCTTTAGCCAAAAATTTACCTGTAATTTTGGGCGTACTTGGTGTTTGGTATAGCAACTTTTTGGCTGCCAAAGCCACGTATTGTTACCGTACTCGCATTATCTGCGCGGATTCCCAGCATACGTCCAACAACTGGATATGGAATCAAACGGTAAACGTACGAGCCACGAGGATGAAGAAATTGAATACTCAACTGGTCCTATTATTTGGGGCGGCGAAGGCACAAATGGCCAACATGCCTTCCACCAACTAATGCATCAAGGCAATACCGTTGTTCCAGCGGATTTCATTTTGCCAGTAAAACCAGCACATGACGAAATTGAACATCACCAAATGTTAGCGTCAAACTGTTTTGCGCAGACTCAAGCGTTAATGCAAGGTGAAACAAGAGAAGAAATCAAAGCCGCCTTACTTGCAAAAGGCGTTGATGCTGACGAAGCGGAAAAACTGGCTAAACATAAGTTTATGCCTTAGTAACCGCCCGTCAAATACCCTGTTGATGGATGAATTATCTCCAAAACAACTCGGTTCTCTAATCGCCTTGTATGAGCATAAAGTATTTGTTCAAGGCGTTATTTGGAATATCAATAGCTTTGACCAATGGGGTGTTGAACTAGGGAAAGTGTTAGGTAACCGAGTGCTAGACGCATTACAAGATAAAGCGCAACCGGAACTCGACTCGTCTACTCAGCAGTTAGTTGACATGTTTAGAGCGGTCATCAAGTAACTCATTGTCAAATATAGTGTTATAATTCGCCTCCTTAGTGAGGCGTTTTTTTGCCTGACAGTTAATTTTTATAGTTGAGTACAACGTGGCCGCGAAACATTTTGTCGAATTACTTATTTTATCCGCTCTTTGGGGGCGTCGTTTTTATTCATGCGTGTTGCGGCTCCTGAGTTAGGCGCAACAAATTTAGCGTCCCTTAGGATCATCATTGCGGCGCTCACACTCAGTCCCTTGCTGTACTTAACGGCCACAAAATTTAGCAAACAGAAATCAATTAAACCTTTCATTAAACCCATAATATTCGTTGGAATAGGCAACTCAGTTCTGCCATTTATGTTGTTTGGCTATGCAGCAATGAATATCGATGCGGGTTTGTCCTCGATAATTAATGGGGTCACCCCTTTATGGGGCGCAGTGTTTAGCTTTATAATTTTGTCGGTAACGTTAAGTAAAAGCGCTTGGTTTGGTTTGTTTGTTGGCTTTGCGGGGGTTGTTGTACTGTCATCTCATAAGCTCACTCACGGTGTTAATGCCGAAGTCTTTGCAATATTAGCCGTTGTTACAGCAACGTGTTTATACGGTATATCTGCAAACTACTCTAAACGCTTTCTACAAGGCGTACCGCCACTTTTAGTTGCATCGAGTACAATGGCATGCAGCGCTATCATTATGCTCCCAGTGCTCCTCAGCAGCTCTTTAGAATGGTCTTCAGTCTCAAGCAACGCTTGGCTTGCTATAACTTGTCTTGGTGTTTTCAGTACGGGTATTGCTTATGTGTTATTTTATCGATTGATTGAAAATACCGGCCCAACAAAAGCCATGATGGTAACCTACCTTATTCCGATATTTGGTGTGGTATTTGGTAACGTCTTCTTAGATGAGCAACTATTTATCAATATGTTGTTTGGTGGTCTGCTTATTTTATTAGGCGTTATGTTGACTACAGGCCTTATAAAACCTAGGAAATAGCTTACTTTCCCGACAAATTGTTCAAATTAGTTTCATAAACTGGTCATATTTTTTCACAAAAGTATTTTACTTTTAACGGCGTTATGGTAAATGTTGCGTTAAGCATTATTCAGGCATCGAAAAATGTACTGAGTATTCCTTATAACAATAAAAATTTTAATACGACGTTAAGGGGCCATTATGGAAGGTCTAGCTGAGTTATTCGAAAGTGCTGTACAAAATAACAAACCGTCTTCAAAACGAGCATCAAAGCGTAAGTGGCGCGAAATAGAGTCGATAAAAGAAAAGTATCGTCTTCGCGACGAACTTAAAGATATCGACCCATCAATGGAATATGATTTAGCAGAATTAGATTTTTAAAAAAGCCCAACTTTAACCAGTTGGGCTTTTTTGCTTTAAGTCGACTATACCGTTCAGCTTAAGCTTAATGGCGGTTGCCAGTTTATGGCAACCATATTCTGCTTTACCAAAATATCATTGGTTTTGATGAAATGATCACAACCAAAAAATCCTCTTCTGGCCGACAGCGGAGATGGGTGTGGCGCGGTTAAAATATGATGACGTTCTGGGTCGATTAGATTTTGCTTTTTCTGTGCAAACGCGCCCCACAATAAAAACACGATGCCACTTCTGTGTTGATTTAATGCCGCTATCATATTGTCGGTGAAGATATCCCAACCCCATTTTTGATGAGAATTAGGTTCACCTGCTCGAACCGTCAAGACACTGTTGATCAACAACACACCTTGGTCCGCCCAAGATTGCAAAAAACCGTGCGTCGGGATCTCAAAATTTGGATACTCTAACGCCAATTCTTTATACATGTTACGTAATGAGGGGGAATTTTGATCTTGGCAAAACGGAAAAACTCATACCATGTGCCTGATTGGGTCCATGGTATGGGTCTTGACCTAGAATTACGACTTTGACTTGGTCAAACTGGGTATTATCAAACGCAGAAAAAATGTCTTTCTGAGGCGGATAAACGGTTGCACCACTTTCCACCTCGGCAGCTAATTTAGCTTCAATCTGTTGAAAATACGTTAGCTGCTTTTGTTGCTCAATTAAGGTTTGCCAATTCAAAGATAACCTTGCCTATTGATTTGTTAAGTAGGCTCGTAGTTTAGCAAATTCAGGCGCCATCTCACTAGACAATAGTGTTTTCCCAGCGACGTCTGCTAGTTCTTTAGGCAATGAAATTAATTCACCCAAAATGTTTTCAACGCTTTCTTTAAATTTAGCTGGATGAGCGGTACCTAAAAAGATCCCAACTTCGCCTTCTTTAATTTCGTGTTTTAACGCTTTATACGCTATCGCACCATGGGGCTCTGACAAGTAGTCCATTTGATAAAGTTCTTTAACACCCATTTGCGTTAAGTCTTCGTCAATCATGTAGCTTGATAACAAGCTTTTATCAAACCAACCTTGCTCAATCATAAATTCTACGCGTGGCCAGTTGTTTGGTTGGCTCACATCCATAGCGTTTGATAAGGTCGCGACTGTCGTTTTTGGTTTCCATTCGCCCGTAGCTAGGTAACGTGGAACGGTATCATTGGCGTTAGTAGCGGCAATAAAGCGTTTAATTGGTAAGCCTAATACTTTAGCGATAATACCAGCTGTTAAGTTACCGAAATTACCACTTGGTACTGAAATTACCGCTTTATCTTGTTGCTCTGCTGGCAATTGTGAAATTGCTTCAAAGTAGTAACAAACCTGTGCAAATAGACGGCTGATATTAATTGAATTTGCCGAGTTCAAACCAATTTCTTGGCGTAATTCTTGGTCTTCAAAAGACGCTTTAACTAATGCTTGGCAATCATCAAAGTCGCCTTCAACTGCGATTGTTTCAATGTTACCACCCAATGTGCAGAACATCTTTTCCTGCAACAAGCTTATCTTGCCTTTAGGGTACAAAATAACAACACGAATGTTGTCAATGCCGTGAAAAGCATGTGCCACCGCCGCACCAGTATCACCTGATGTTGCTGTAAGAATAGTTAGCTTGCCATCCTGGGAAAAACGACTTAAACACTGAGCCATAAATCGCGCGCCAAAGTCTTTAAATGCTAACGTTGGACCATGAAACAACTCTAAGTTATAGATATTACTAGTAACATTGGCTAAAGGTGCTGGGAACTCAAAGGCATTTTTAATCATAGCTGTTGCATCAGCTACATTGATTTCACCGTTTAATAAATGAGAAATAATTATTCCACTACGTTCAACAAACGGCATTGCCAGTAGTTCACTCAAGTTTTCAAGCGGAGTAATTTTTTGTGGAAAAAATAGACCTTGATCACGACCTAAGCCAATTTTTACTGCTTGCTCAAACGTTACCTGTTGGTCGTTATGTTTTATATTGGCTAACAACATTGAAATCCTCGTTACTTCTTACTTTATTCCAGTATTTACTGGGTTAATCTAGATGTTTTGCACCCTGCGGGGCAATTCTACATATATGGGCAAAACCATTCTCCGATTGAAGGTAATGCTCATTCAAATATTGTTCGTAGTTTTTGGCTTCTGCTAACTCAGTGGTTACAGCAAACAATGTTGGCCCTGCCCCACTAATTCCAACCGCTAAAGCCCCTTGTTCCACTAATGCGTTACGCGCACTAACAAAACCTTTGATTAATTCGCCTCTAAAAGGTTCAGCCACGACATCTTTAATTGCTCAGGCCGCTTTAACTTGTTGCCCCTTAAATAACTGCGTAATAAACACAGATAGATTTTGAGCATTGGCAATAACATCATGTTTGTCGTACTGTTTTGGCAATACTTCTCGAGCTTGTTTGGTCGGGAAAGCAAAGCTAGGAAACGCGACAACAACATACCATTGATCTGGTATTGGTAAATCTAGCACCGGCTCATCCGTTGACGGTGACATTAATTGTAGTCCGCCAAAATAACTAGGCGCGACATTGTCATAATGCAAGTCACCGCTTGCTGCGGCTTCAATTTCACCCATCATCAGTAACATGTCATTATCGCTAAAATAATGACCAAACAATCGATTCAAGGCGGTTAAACTTGCAACCACAGAACAGGCACTAGAACCTAATCCACTGCCCACTGGCAACGATTTTACCAGTTCCATTTTTACTTTTGGAAAACTCTCATTTGCTAATTTACTGCGAAACAGGCGGTAAGCTTGCCACGCTAGATTTTGCTCAGCATCATCTGGACACACGTGGGCATATTCACCCGAATTTTTCAGCTCGTCCTGCTCTGCAAATTCAACATTAACACGGTCACCAAGTTCGCCACCATCGATACGTAGAAGCGCAGCGCCAAGCAAATCAAACCCGACGCTAACGTTGCCAGAACTTGCTGGCGCAAACGCTGAAGCGCGTTGTCCTATCTGACTCACAGCATCACCTCTTGTTGCCAACTCAATGTACGCATTACATCGCCAAACACACCCGCTGCTGTGACAGCGGCACCAGCGCCATATCCGCGTAAAACAAACGGAATTGGTTGATAATAACGACTATGAATCGCTAATGCATTTTCGCCATTTTTAACGGCAAATAATGGATTGTCAGCGCCGACTGAAACGATCTTAACTTTACATTTTCCGTCTTTAATTTCACCAACATATCGTAATACTTCGTCGCTTGATTTGGCGTTATCAATCAAGGCAGCAAACGTTGGATCTAAACTCGGTAATTTTGCGATAAATTCATCAACACTGCCAGTGGCGTCAAAGTCGTTGCCCAATACAGATTCAACTTCGATGTCTGATAATTCAAGGTTTAATCCAGCTTCACGCGCCATGATTAATAACTTACGCGCCACGTCCATACCACTTAAGTCATCACGTGGGTCTGGTTCGGTATAACCTAAATTACGCGCTTCGATTGTTGCTTCAGAAATGGTTTTTCCTTCGTCTAATTTGCCAAAGATATAAGACAAAGAACCCGACAATATCCCTTCAAATGCAACTAATTCATCACCGGCATTGAACAACCCTTGCAATGTATCGATAACTGGTAAGCCTGCACCAACGGTCGTTTCATATAAGAATCGACGCATTGTTGACTGTGCGGTATCACGTAACTCGTTGTAATATGCCATGCTACCCGTATTAGCCTTTTTATTTGGCGTAACGATATGGAAACCTGCAGCTAAAAATTCTACGTATTGACTTGCAACACTTTCAGAAGACGTACAGTCGACAAGTACGGGGTTTACTAAATGATTGTCTTGAACAAACTGCGTCACGTTTAACAGGCTGAAATTGTTTTCAGAGTCCGCTAGTGTCGATTGCCAGTCAGACGCCAAGTCGATACCTTCTGCGTCAAGCAACAATTTACGACTATTTGCGATGCCATAAACATTGAGTTTAATATTGCGTTGATGTAGCCACGTTTGCTGACGTTTAATTTGTTCTACCAACTCACCACCAACAACGCCACATCCTAAGATGAACACATCGATTGACGGAACTTTAGTAAAGAAGTTTTCGTGACAGACTTTAATCGCATCGGCGCATTTTTTAGACTCAAGTACTGCAGAGATTGACGATTCTGTACTGTCCTGAGCAATCGCAAGAATATTCACACGGGCTTGTGCTAAAGACGTAAAGAATTTGGCAGCAATCCCTTTGTGTTGTCTCATTCCTTCGCCAATCATCGACACAATAGCGACTTCGTTATCTACTTTAGGGTGAGCCAATAAACCGGCTTTAATTTCTAATTCAAATTCACGTAACAACGCAGCAACAGCGTCTTTTTCACGTTCCGTTGGGATACAAAAGCTGATGCTAAATTCAGAGGAAGACTGAGTAATAAGTACAACCGATATTTCACGGTCGGCCATTGCCTTAAACGTGCGACTCGCCATACCGACAACACCTTTCATGCCTGGGCCTGAAACGGTTAGCATGCTTACATCTTCTAAAGATGAAATTGCCTTAATCGGCGACGTATTTGCGGCGGCTTCTTCAGCAATCAACGTGCCTTCTGCATTTGGATTTAACGTATTTTTAATAACACATGGAATTTGGTGCTGCGCCAAAGGGCCGATTGTTTTTGGATGTAAAACACTGGCGCCAAAATAAGACAACTCCATTGCTTCACCATATGACAGCTTTTCAACTAACATAGCACCGCGAACTTGACGTGGGTCTGCGCTATAAACACCATCAACGTCTGTCCATATTTCACAAACAGCAGCATGTAAACACGCTGCAACAATTGCCGCAGAATAATCAGAACCATTGCGACCTAACGTTGTTAACTCACCATTTTCGTTGGCGGCGGTAAATCCTAGTAATAAGTAAACTTTTTACCGTTTTCCATATGTGACAATAACGCCGCGCGTGATAATTCGATATCCGCAACGCCATTTAAATAATCGTCAGAACTAACAATCGATTTGGTAGGGTCTAATACCTGCGATTCAAACCCTTTTACTTTTAGATATTGCTGCATTAAATGCACACTAAACACTTCGCCACGACAAATAATGAACGCACGAATATGATCAGGGCAATGTTGTAATAACTTCACGCCTTGAAGTCTTTGACTTAGTTCAGAAATAGTTTGTTCTATTTTTGATACTAATTCAGCTGTTTGACTAAAACCGGCTTGCTCGGCGATATTAAGAAAATGTTTCTCTAAACCATCAAGTTCGCCTTGGTAGTCTTCACCTGCTTCACTGATATCACACAACTTCACCAATCTATTGGTAACGCCTTTTGGCGCTGAAAGTACCGCGGTAATTGTGCTAGAGGTCGCCTGCTCGCTAATAATAGCCGCAACCGATTGAAATCTAAAATCATCGGCCAAAGAACTTCCACCAAACTTAACTACTCTCATACTAAACTACCTTTCCAAGTCTAAAGACAAAAAAACCCGTGATTTTGGTCACGGGTTTAACAAAATTTTGTTGCACTCGTTCGACCACTAGCCCGTATGGGTAATGTTGGTGGTCGTAATAATAGTGCGGATCATGCGTAAATTCATAGGTGCTAAATTTGACGGAATGGGCCAAAAAGTCAAGTGCTAATTATTACAGCTAATGTTGCATTAATTGCAACTAAACATAATCCGGTTACAATTCTACGCAATTTATTGTTAATGTTACCAATAAATTTACTGTAGATTTTGATTTTAGATAACCACTAACATTAAGAAATTAAATTGAATAACGTCATTTTTGGGTTATCCTCACTATAATACTGGATTTTCACAGAAAAATAGCCAAACTGTAAGTCTACAGCTATTGATTCTTTAAACCGATTAGGAATATGTTGGAATGCTGGCAACCAAGAGTATCTCGCGTCGACTACTTGTAAGTGTATTATCTGTCTACTTTGTCCTAACATTTGCAGTGACTTGTATTCAAGTTGTGGCCGAATATACCACGACCAAAAATTACATTAGTGACGAGCTAAGGACATTAGAAAATACATTCAGTGCCAGTTTAACCCGCGCTATTTGGGAACTTAATACCCCACAAGTTGTATCCATTTCTGAGGGTTTATTGGCGATCCCAATGATTGAAGGCGTATTGATCAGAGATGATCAAAGCGAATTGCTGACCCAAATGGGTCAAGTCTCAGAATTTGAGAACTCTAGAAGCAACACCTCAACAGGACATGGCAATGTCATCCATGGTGCCGATGGTTTATTTGGCTATACCTTTCCTCTCGTTTTCGAATTTTCTGGCCGTTCGACTCATGTGGGCGATGTCACCCTTTTCTCAAGTCACCATGTTGTCATCGATAGAATCATTGTCAGTATTTACTTTATGCTCGGCAGCGCAGCGACAAAAACGGCATTTCTAATTGGTCTATTTTTACTCGCATTTAGAAAACATCTTACCAAGCCACTTGGCGATTTGGTTGATCAAATTGAACGAATTGATCTCGATAACTTAGGAACAGCACAACTGCAAGTGACCGAACTTGAAGAAAGCGAATTGAGCGTTATCCAACTGTCCTTTAATAATCTCATTGGAAAAGTCTCGAGTTCCCAAGACGAATTGAAGCAAGCTCAAAAACAATTGCTAAAAACCAACGATATGCTCGACCAACAAAATTTGATGCTGGAGCAAGAAGTCGCGAAAAAACCGCCAATCTCAGCCAAGCTATGATGGATTTGCAAAAACAGAAATATCAATTGGAAACTCAGCAAAAAAATCTTAAAGAAGAAATTGAAACTCGACGCGAAACAGAAAAAGAACTGGTTGAAAAAACCAATCAACTTGAAAACACCATCGAAAACTTAAGCCTTGCGCACGGTAAACTAGTTGAATCTGAAAAACTCGCTGCACTTGGTGGTCTCGTGGCCGGCATTACTCACGATGTAAACACACCAATTGGTGTAGGTGTAACTGCAACTAGCTTTTTAGCTGACCGCCTGAATCACATAAGCAAAAAATTTGACGACAAATCTTTAAGTGCATCTGACATGAAAAGCTTTGTATCTGAAAGCAGACAGAGCATCGACTTACTCAACAACAACTTGTCACGCGCCAGCGAACTTATTGCAAGCTTCAAGCAAATTGCAGTAGACCAAACAAGTGAAGCTGTTCGTACGATCAATATTAAACAATACCTCAATGAAGTGATCACATCGTTAAAACCAAAACTGAAAAAGTCAAAACACGATATTTTTATTAATTGCCCAGACGACTTGGATATGAAAGTTCCTGCTGGTGCGGTTTCTCAAATTTTTACCAACTTCTTATTGAATAGTGTGATCCATGGCTTTGACGGTCGAGATGAAGGCCGTATCGATATCGACGTAAAGCTCGATGGCGAATATGTAGACATTATATATAAAGATAATGGCAATGGTGTCTCAGAAGAACAACTTGCGATGTTATTTGACCCATTTTATACCACCAAGCGAGAAGCTGGCGGGTCTGGGCTGGGTACAAATATCGCTTATAACTTAGTGAAGCAGACCCTCGAAGGCGACATTGAAGCCAGTTCTAAAGAAGGTGAAGGTCTAACCTATCATTTGCGAATTCCAAAATCATTGGAAAACGCCTTACCTCAGACTCACAGATAAAATGTCGATAAATTGGCTGTGATTTGAACAGCCAATTTAACATTACTCTGGTATTATCTTTGGCTCATCAAAGTTAGGGTCAAGATCATGTGGTTTAACAACGCTCATATTTACAAATTTACAAAACCGTTTACGACTAGCGAAGCAGAGTTAGTTGATTCATTTCAAGCGCACCTATTTCGCCCGTGTGGAAGCCAAGATCAACAAACTCAAGGTTGGGTTTCACCAATTCCTGAACTGAAGGTTTAAGCCACAGCGCCAATAACAACATTTTAGTTTGTCTTAAAACCGAAGAAAAAATTCTTCCTTCGTCTGTCATTAAAGAAGCATTAGATGAAAAAGTTCAGCTGATTGAAGCAGAACGTGGACAGAAAGTCGGTAAAAAAGAAAAACAAACAATCAAAGAAGAGATCACTCAGCAATTATTGCCAAAAGCGTTTTCTCGCAATAGTCGTCTTTACGCCTATATCAATGTGACTGACCAGTTTATTGTGGTCAATTCTTCAAGCGCAAATAAAGCTGAAAACCTATTATCTTTCATGCGCCAATGTTTAGGGACTTTACCTGTTTTGCCATTCAAACCAGAGGGTGATCTAATGGCAACCATGACGTTGTGGGTTCAAAAAGATCAATTACCTGCTCCTTTCGAATTTGCCCAGGATATTGAACTAAAAGCATTAGACGAAGAAGCCGCTGTCGCAAAACTAAAAAATCACAATGTCACCGAAGAAGAAGTGCAACTGCATATTTCAAACGGTAAATTTGTCACAAAATTAGGTTTAGTTTGGTCTGAAAAATCTAAGTTTGTATTAAATGAAGAAGCTGTCATTAAACAAATTAAGTTTTTGGATATCGTAAAAGAGCAAACTGAAGATGTGCCAAATGAAGACAAATTGGCGAAGTTTGACGCCGATTACGCCATCATGACAGGCGAATTGAACCAGCTCATTTTAGAACTGGAAAAAGTCATCGTATAACAAAACATGGCCAACATACTGGGTCTATTACTGACCCTTATATGTTGACCATGCATCCCCTTAAGAAAGCGGGTAGTCCTCACCGTTTTTATCAGTAAACGCTTTTGGTACGTCAACACAACGACACAATTGTTTGCCCTTTGCGTCATAAACCATTTCGTCGTCATTTCTAATCATACTGAACCAATGACGTGTTTTTTGTTCTGTTGTTTCGTCATTAGCCGCATTTTCGCCACCAAAGTTTAGCTTGTTGGTTTCTACTTGAATGTCATCGATACCGGCAATATCTTTTATCCCACGAGTCCCATTTTTATTGAAAATAAGCTCAACATGAAAACCGTCATTTTTTAACACAATCGAGGTTGGTTCGCTTTTGTGACCTGATAAAGCGACAAACTGTTTGGGATGGCTTAAGCCACTTTTGCTGCCGTCTGGGAAGAACGCCAATAAATGCGTGTAATAAATTACATAGCTACTCACATCACGATGTGAACCCGACTCCAAAGGGAAAACCTTATCTAAGAAACTTTTAGAGTACGTCATAATTTCAAGTACGCGTTTCTCGTTTAATTCAGCCAAAATGGATACTTCTTCATTTATGAACTGATCAAAACCAGACGTAGCATTAAATTCATTTTGTGAAGTGTTTGTCATATTCATTGTTCAATCCTCGTTATATGTCGGGTATTTTTAGTGCAATTCTTTTTTGTGTAGTATTTGTCCGAATTGCTTGATAAGCAGTCTAGATGAATTTACACTAAAATTTCACAATAAAAATTTCACACTGTAAATTTTACAAAATAGGAACCAAAATGCGACCGAATAAAAGCCTGTTACGTAAGTCCCATTTCCTTGGCACAAAGATACGAAATTTACGAAAGAGAAATAATTTAACCATTGAAGATTTGTCCGCACGTTGTATTCGGATTGACCCTGAATATGCTCCCTCAGTTTCATATTTATCGATGATTGAACGTGGCAAAAGAGTGCCAAGTATTGATATGTTAGAGGTGGTGGCCAGTGTTTTTCAAAAGCCCACAGAGTGGTTTTTAGATGATACCCCTGAACATCAGGATATTGTGCCAGACAAAGGTAATCGAGGCGGCATAAACGGCATGCCACTTGAGCCTAGTTTTTTGTTTTCGCAAGATATTTTACAAATCGCAATACCCGAAATGCTGTCACAAACAGGTATATCCGGACGTCAATTTGCTCATTTGCTAATTCGAGCGCATCAAGAAAACAACCAAAACCATTTTCCCGATTTAGAACGCGCAGCTGAAGAAGTAGGATTAAAACGCATGCCGCTGACCATCGATGAATTATTTGCCATCGTTAAACAGGTTGGGCTTAAAATATTTTGGTTTGACGAAGCACCAAAAGAAGCGCGTGATGAATTAGGGGTCACGTCAAAAAACCTAATCACATCCTATTTTGAACCCGCCAATAAACTGTACTTAAACCGACGCCTAAAGCAATACCCTCGCCGTTTGAAATATGAACTCGCGGTTTACATTGGCCATTGCATTTTACATAACAAAGAAAGTCTACGCAGTGCTCAGTCCGTTGGCAGTCAAAACAGTACATCTAGTAACAGACCAACCGCGCACTCAGGCGTCGATCCACAGGATATCCTCCATGCATGGCATGACTTCGAGTCGAGCTTTTTGCCGGCGCTCTGTTGTGCCCCAAAGTGCCTTTTAGGCAACTGCTCGATCGAAACGGGTATGAAATTTCGAGTCACCAGATGGCTGATGTATCGGCCTCAGTCGCGATGCGTCGCATGACCGCGGTATCACCATATCGTCACTGGCATTATTTCGATGCATACTCTCCTAGTAAGCTTAAAGCTGTTTATCGAGGTAATGGCATCCCGCTTCCCTGGGAAATATGACAAAAGTAGACGATCCTTGTCAGCATTGGGCTGTTTTTAATATGATTTCAGAACCAACTGAAGGCACGTCAGCGCAACTTTCAATAATGAACGTCGATGGCCAATCGAGATTGTATATTTGTGAATCCATCAAGGTTCAAGATATGGCGACTAACCACCACGTACTTTGCGCGGGTATCGATTTAACACCAGCCATTCAAGCGCAGGGAAAAGACGCAGATTCTATCACTTATGAAATCCAACAAAGTTGTGTTAAAAATGGCGGCAGTGCTGTGCTCACGCCAAAACTAAAATCCAACCTGTTGAGCGTTGCAAAAATATTAAATATTAACTGGATAGAACGGGCGATGGATAAGCAAGCTAAACTCATTTGTTCGAGGGGGAATGTGTGCCCTCGCCAACCGAGTTGCTACAACCCATGTTCGTCATAACTTTAGCGGGACTTAAATGAGTACATTATATATCACGGGCGCCGGTGTCAGTGCTGAAAGTGGCATTCCTACATTTCGAGGAGAAGATGGATTTTGGACCATAGGCAGTCAAAATTACACTCCCCAGCAAATGGCTACTCGTGAGATGTATAAAACAAATCCGAGTGAGTTTTTGACCTGAGTATTACAAGCGTTTTGTTACATATCGGAACTGTGGGCCGAATGACGTCCACCATTGGTTGGCAAACAAGGATGTTGTAACTCAAAACATTGATGGCTTAGATGGTAAGGCAGGGAATACCGATTATATTCCAATTCACGGTCGTATCGACCAAATTACTTTGTTTCATACTCAAGGCCAAGATATTGATTGTTTAGCCGCACCTTGGGATCAGGTAGACGAATCAAATTTAACCGAGTCGTTGTTATCCATTTTCAAAATTCCAGCAACCGGCCCCGAGAAATATGTATCGTTAAAGCCGTTTGTATTGCTATTTGATGAATTTTATACCGAATTGTACCGGGTATCAGCGGCTCAGAATAAAATGAAAAACGCGGCGAAAATAGTCTTTATGGGGACGTCTTTTAGCGTCAATATCACTCAAATGGCACTCGATATCGCGCGCCAGAATAAAACCCCAATTGAAGTTGTAGACCCATCACCAAGTCATGTATTACATCCGGATGTCACTTACCACGCGATGACGGCACTAGAGTACATTTCCAAGCAGGATTAGTACTCCTCTTCTGGCAATTTGTATTTCTGCAGTATTTCTATACGTTTGGTTTCAAGTGAGTCTAGCGTCTGCTGAAATTTATTTATGATCAGGTCTGGGGTTTCTTTACTAAACGCAAAATAATTACCAATTTTATTAACTTGCCAGACTATTTTATAGCGGTTTCTCGACTCGTGAAGTTCCATCAATACGTGATGTAAGCCGTGAATAGACAGCATAACCAAATCAACTCTTTCATTTTTAAGCATTAAAAAGGCTTGTTTTACATTCGACAACTTTGCTAATTTTTGATCTGGAAAGCCAATTTTGCGCAGTGACTTTTCTGAAATATCCGCTCTAACTGTGGCGACACTATATTTAAAGATGTCTTTAGTTTCTTTTATATCGATGACTGTTTTTTGTTTTGCAACTAGCACATGAGTCGATGAAAATACCGGACCCACCCACTTAAATAAGTCTTCTCTCTCCTTGGTCCGCGACATAGTAAACAGTACAGTATTAGGTGTATTTTCTAGCTGTCGATAGCCTCGCACCCATGGCACGACCAAAACGTCTTTTTGGGTAAGGAGAGTGTCGACCAAATTTCGTGAAGCAAGTCGATGGAAACGCCCTGCAGTAAATTATCTTTATAAAAGTTTGCCGGAGGATAATTTTCCGCCACATAGTTCGTTTGATTGTGAAGTTTGAAGAGTTCAACCCACTCATCATCAGCGACCGCGGCCTGACTGAACGTAAATGACAATATCACCAATACAAGTTTAACTAAGTAACTAAATAATTTAGACATTTCCCAATATCAATCCCTGTAACTATGGATACTTTAAGTGTAACCTTCGATTACGGTTTAGCCAGTTTATTTACGATAAAATTACTGTCGCCATCGCATAATGTTGCTCATCTGAAATAGAAAGCAAAGCGCTTTTTACACCGAGGTCATCTGCTCTTTGTTTTGCAGCTAATGTTAAAGTCAATTTTGGGGCTCCCAGATCATTGTTTCGAATTTCAAAATGTTGAAATGAAATTCCACGTCCAATGCCTGTTCCTAGGGCCTTTGCGGCTGCTTCTTTAGCAGCCCAACGCTTGGCTAAATATCGGCTTGGTTCATTATCTTGCTGAAATAAGCCCATTTCATAATCTGTTAACACTCGACGTGCCAGTCTATCTGACCCTGCACACGCTTGCGTTATCCGAGCAATTTCAACAATATCTGTTCCCAAACCGATGACTGACATGGCTATATTCCCTGCCGAGCTTCATTCATTAATATTTTCATGTCACGTACCGCTTTGTCTAAACCGTCCATCGCCGCTCGGGCAATAATTGCGTGACCAATATTTAATTCATAAATTTCGGAAATTTCCGCGATAGGTTTTACATTATGATAATGTAAGCCGTGCCCAGCGTTAACAATTAATCCTTTGCTAGTCGCGTATTTAACGCCTTCAATGATTTTTGGAGTTCTGCTAATTGCGCTTGTTCTGTTGTTGCATCAGCATAGTGACCTGTATGGATCTCAATATAAGGCGCTTTAGTCGCAACAGCTGCGTCTATCTGCGCTTGGTCGGCATCAATAAACAAAGAAACTTTTGTACCAATAGCATCAAGTCGAGTCACCGCATCGGTAATTTTGGTTAATTGACCGCAAACATCCAAACCGCCTTCGGTGGTCAACTCTTCACGTTTTTCAGGCACTAAACACACAAACTCAGGATTGACTTCCTCTGCAATACGGATCATTTCATCCGTTACCGCCATTTCTAAATTCATCCGTGTTTGTAGCGTTTTTGCCAAAACATATACGTCTCTATCTTGAATATGGCGACGGTCTTCACGAAGGTGAATAGTAATACCACTCGCCCCAGCATGCTCGGCTACAGCAGCAGCATGAACGGGATCCGGATACGTTGTACCACGGGCTTGTCTAAGTGTTGCGATGTGGTCAATATTGACGCCTAAGTGGATTTCGCTCATACAGTCTCCAAAAAAGAATTAAGCGGTTCTAAATAATTCACGGGATTTTAACGGTTTATCCCCTAAATGGCGATGCAAACATGTTTGCATAATCAATTTTAATTGTCGAAACAGTGGCTGGTGCTGACGAAATTGGTCAATTGTGATGTCTTCAAAAGGGATTTCTAATAAACTCGACATTAAACTAAGATCTTCTCCGATAAATGTATCAGGCGCAGAAATCGACCGGTTAGACAACACAAATCCACTGGCGTCAAATAACTCATATACATCGTTAAATACAATGTCATCCCCTGTCATCATGTCAGTTTCAAAGTTTAGTCCATAGCCAAGTTGCAGCAATAACTGCAATTCAAACCGGCGCAACAATAACGCCATCTGCACTGAAAAATGCGCTGCGGTGTTATCCAGTTTTGACAATGAAATAAGGGTGGATTGATATATTGAAAAAGTTCGGGGAAAAACGCATCCGATGCACACAGACGGCAAATGATTTCATTTAAATAGAAGCCACAAAAAGGCTTTTACCCTTTAGTGCTAACAAATGTTTAGATTGTTCTAAGTCGGCATCAATTTGTTTTAACTTTCTGAGGCCTGAAGTCCCTTGAATACCGACATTCAAGGGTCTAAAAGGCTGGAGCAGTGCAGAGCGCTGAGAGTTTTTCTTGCTCCCTTTATAGGTCACAATAGACACTCTTCCTTCATCTTCGAGTAGAACCTCTACGATAGCTTGGTTCTCTTTATAACTTCGAGAATGAAGGATAAAAGCAGATTTTATCTCTACATCAGGTGTCATTTATTAATCTTCGCCATACCCCAATGAACGCAATGCACGTTCGTCGTCAGCCCAGCCACTTTTGACTTTAACCCAAAGCTCAAGGAAGACTTTTTCGTCGAGTAACAATTCAAGATCTTGACGTGCGTCACGGCCGATAATTTTTAGCTTTTCGCCTTTTTTACCGATAACCATTTTCTTCTGACCTTCACGTTCAACTAAGATCAAGGCATTGATGCGCCAGATTTTTTCATCCCATTTAAACTGTTCAATCTCAACAGTTACACTGTAAGGTAATTCTTCACCTAAAAATCGCATTAGCTTTTCACGAACAATTTCCGCGGCCATAAAACGAGAAGTTCTATCTGTGACATTATCTTCTGGAAAAAAGAATGGGTTCTCAGGTAAAAATTTAAGTACAGTTTCTTTTATCGGCTCAATGTTTGTCGACTTTTCTGCTGAAATTGGAATGATTTCTTCAAACTTATGTTTGGCACCTATTTCTTGCAAAAATGGCATCAATTCTTCTTTGTTTTTGATGTTGTCGACTTTATTAATAAGAAGAATACATGGCTGTTTTGAACGTTTTATTTTGTTCAATACCATTTCATCGTCTTCATGCCATTTCATGGCTTCAACAACAAACAACACCATTTCAACATCACCAAGAGCACTTGACGCGGCTTTGTTCATTAGCTTATTAATCGCGCGCTTTTCTTCTTTATGCAGACCCGGCGTGTCAACGTAAATGACCTGATCATTACCTTCCGTATGAATACCTAAAATACGGTGACGTGTCGTTTGTGGTTTTTTAGACGTGATCGAAATCTTTTGCCCTAAAATTTGGTTCATCAAGGTTGATTTACCTACATTTGGACGACCAACAATCGCAATTAATCCGCACCGTTTAGGGTCAGATAAATCTGCACGATTGTTTAGGTTTGCCAACAAGGCGTCTAATTCTTGTTGATTATTTTCTGAATTACTCACTTTTAATTACCTCTAAAGCTAGTCGTGCTGCACCCTGTTCCGCTTTCCTGCGACTCGTGCCTGATGCCAAAACGACTTCACCATTGTCTAAAGTACATGAGACTTTAAACTTTTGATTATGTGCTTGCCCTAATACTTCTTCAACTTCATATATAGGTAAAGCGCGTTTTCTTGATTGCAGCCACTCTTGTAACTGCGTTTTTGGATCTTTTAATGCTGAATTTGGATCAACATTTTTTAATTGTTTGTCGACTAAATTAAGGACAAATGTTTTACATTCTTCCAGACCCGAATCTAAATAGACCGCACCTATAATCGCCTCAATTGCATCTTCTAGTATTGACTCGCGGCGACAACCGCCGCTTTTCATTTCGCCTGGACCTAAACGCAACCACTCGCTTAACTCGAGGTCTTTACCTACAATTGCCAAGGTTTGACCTTTAACGACTTGTGATCGCATTCGAGTCAATTCACCTTCTGTTGCTTTAGGAAAGGAAAAATACAGTTTTTCCGCAACAAACATTCCTAATAACGAGTCGCCAATAAACTCTAAACGTTCATTGTGACTACCTTTAAAACTTCGGTGCGTTAGCGCCTGTACCAATAACGACTCATCGTTAAATTGGTAACCAAGTTTTTTACATAATTGCTTATAATCTTTTTTGATCAATTTTTTCGCCCAAAAAACAATAAGGCCAACTCGAATTAACTCTAGCAGAGCAAATTCGAGTTGGCCTGTCTTTCTTAAAGTTACTGTACTGTGCCGAGACGTGAGAAACGGATATCTACTGGAACCCAATTTGGTAACCAACTAACTTGGCCATCGTTGTAAACAAAACTCATCCAAATGAATACCGCTTTACCTACTAACTGCTCTTCGTCAACAAAACCCCAAAAACGACTGTCTGTACTATTATCTCTATTATCGCCCATCATGAAGTATTTGCCGTCAGGGACAATCCATTCACTGGCGCGCGTTCCATATTGTTGATAAAAGCGATCTGCCATGTCTGGGATAGCTGGGTTAACTAATATTTCATGATTTACGTCACCTAATTGCTCATTGGCCGTAATCAATGGCATGCCCATATGAACAAAGGCCCCCTGCTCTTTAGCTTCCAATTCAACCGGCATCAGTTTTTTACAATTTTCTGGTTCACGGTCACAACTTGGTTGAATCGCCAATTGTTTATTACGATAAACAATGCGGTCACCTATAGTAACCCAATAACACGTTTTATGTAATCAAGACGCTCATCTAAAGGGTACTTGAACACCGCAATATCTCCGCGTTTGGGTTCACCCGTAGCAACCAGTTCAGAGCGCCAAACAGGATCGTGGACACCATACGAGTATTTTTGAACCAAAATAAAATCACCCACCAACATCGTTGGCATCATCGAACCCGACGGGATTTGAAACGGTTCAAACAAAAACGAACGGAAAATAGTAATCGCCGCCAAAATTGGAAAAATGGACTGTGCTGTTTCTGCAATTGCTGGTTGCGGTGCAATTTTATCTAGCTCTTCCTGAGGAAGTTCAACACCAGAAGCTACTGCGGTTGCAACTCTTTCTCTTCTAGAAGGCGCAAACACCTTTGCATCAATGAGCCAGATCAGGCCACTCAACAAAGTGATAACCACCAGAAATACTGCGAAATATCCTGCCATACCAATAATTTCCTATTTTAGATTTACTTGCCAATTTTCAAAATGGCTAAGAATGCATCTTGTGGTAATTCAACATTACCCACTTGCTTCATTCGTTTTTTACCGTCTTTTTGCTTCTGCAATAGCTTTTTCTTACGAGAGATGTCGCCACCGTAACATTTCGCTATTACGTTTTTACGAAGCTGTTTAACCGTTGTACGCGCAATAATATGTGCACCAATTACCGCTTGAATCGCAATATCAAACATTTGGCGTGGAATAAGCTCACGTAACTTGTCAGCTAATTCTCTGCCACGACTTTGTGAAAAGTCACGGTGACAAATCATTGATAACGCGTCGACGCGTTCACCGTTAAGTAAAATATCAACACGTACCATGTCCGCAGGAGCAAAACGAGTAAAGTTATAATCTAGCGACGCAAACCCACGACTAGTCGATTTTAATCTGTCGAAGAAATCCATCACAACTTCCGCCATTGGTAAGTCATAACTTACTGCAACTTGCTTACCATGGTAGCTCATGGCGGTTTGCGTTCCGCGTTTCTCAATACACAAAGTAATCACATTTCCGAGATACTCTTGTGGTACTAAGATGTCGGCTTTACAAATTGGTTCCCGAACTTCTTCAATTTCACCTACAGAAGGAAGTTCAGACGGGCTGTCGATTTTAATTATTCCGCCGTCTTTTTAAGAATTTCGTAGTTTACCGTTGGTGCTGTGGTGATCAAATCCAAGTCATATTCACGCTCTAAACGCTCTTGGATAATTTCCATATGCAACATACCAAGGAAACCAATACGGAATCCAAGTCCAAGTGCTGTCGAACTTTCTGGCTCATAGAACAAAGAAGCATCATTTAGGCTTAGCTTTGACAAAGCATCACGAAACGCTTCGTAATCATCAGAGCTCACCGGAAATAAACCAGCATATACTTGTGGCTTTATTTTTTGAAAGTCAGAGTAACGGCTCTGGCGATGGGTTGTCTTTTAACGTTAACGTATCACCTACTGGTGCGCCCAAAATATCTTTAATACCTGCGATAATAAAGCCAACTTCACCGGTCCCTAACGTACCAGTGTCTGTTTGTTTAGGCGTGAAAATACCAACTTTATCAACGATATGAGAAGCGCCAGTCGACATGACTTTAATTTTATCGCCTTTTTCAATTTGCCGTGTTTAATTCGAACTAACGACACAACACCTTGATAAGCATCAAACCACGAATCAATTATAAGCGCTTGAAGCGGGGCTTCAGGATCACCGACCGGTGGCGGGATATTTAATACTATATCTTCAAGTACATCTTCAATACCGATACCCGTTTTAGCAGAACATTGCACGGCGTCGAGAGCATCAATACCAACAATGTCTTCAATTTCTTCAGAAACACGGTCAGGATCAGCTTGCGGTAAATCGATTTTATTCAAGATAGGACGTACTTCTAGGTCCATCTCAATGGCGGTATAACAGTTTGCAACCGTTTGCGCTTCAACACCCTGACCCGCGTCAACAACGAGCAAGGCACCTTCACAGGCCGCTAACGAACGAGAAACTTCATAAGTAAAATCAACGTGTCCAGGCGTGTCGATGAAGTTCAATTGATAACTTTCACCATTTTTAGCGTTATAATTTAGCGTTACGCTTTGTGCTTTTATCGTAATCCCACGCTCACGTTCAATATCCATCGAATCTAGTACTTGCGCTTTCATTTCACGATTGGTTAGTCCTTCGCAATGCTGAATTAGGCGATCTGATAATGTGGATTTACCGTGGTCTATGTGGGCAATTATTGAGAAATTCCGGATGTTCTTCATATATTTAGTGATATACCTTCGTCATGATACTGACGTAATAACAAAAACTGATCTACGCTCGACATTTTCAAGCGTATAAAAAGGGCGCAATTTTACACTGAAATGACGTTGTACTCCACTGTTAAATAACTCAGCGGTTTTTTAAACCAATAACTTCTGAGATAAAATTGTGACATAAAAAACCAGCTCAATGCTGGTTTTTGGTAACAAAATATTTAAACCGCTTAAGTACGACTGTTTTCCGTTTTATCTAACGGCGAATTATTCGCTACAACCTCCGCCTGGACGCTGTTTGGTTTATTTTCACTATGCTGGCTCTGATTTACTTGGATCTGCTCAGCCCCTTGATTTACCGAGTTTTGTAGCAATGGCGAATTACCTGAAACTAAGTCATTTAATGTTCCACTTTCACCATCAACCATATTTAGCTCTCTTAACATGGCATCAACAAGCGGCGCATTTGCTCGATAATTAAGTGCTGCACTTGTTACCTGCTCTGAAAAACCACCACCATTGGTGCCATTGCTTTCAGTTCCCCCTAGCTTTGACCTGCGCCATAACCCTGTAAAATCTTAATACCATCGATATTTTGTAGAGGTTTAACGGCTTCTGCAACCACTTGAGGTAAGGCTTGTAGCATTGCCAACGCTTTTTGCAGCTCGACTTGTTCGGCGCTCAATACGTTATCAGCCTCATGCAAGGCACGTTTACCGGCGGCTTCGACTTCGAATTTTTTCTCGTCAGCTTTAGCCAATAACACAGCTGACTCTGCTTCAGCATGTGCTTTAATCTGTATAGATTCAGCATAGTCTGTTGCGGCTTGTTTTTCTGCTTCGGCTTTAACTGTGACACCGACAGCTTCACGTTCAGCTATTTTCTTCGCATCGATAACTTCAATTTGTTTTTGTCTTTCTGCTGTGGCGACTTGCTTTGCTGTTACAACCGCCTCTTCCTTTTCAACTTTCAGCTTCTCAGATTCAGCCGCTTTAGCACGTGCCGCCGACTCTTCTTCCGATTTCACAGCTACAGCAATTTGCTTTTCTTGTTGAGCGACTTCGATATCCCGCTGCTGTTGAATTTTAGCTTGTTCAATCGCATTGTTTTTTCAATATTCCGACGTTCAATTTCTTTTTGTTTTTCGATTTCTGACGATTCAATCGCTTGTTCTTTTTCAATTTCAGCTTGTCGCTCTTCACGCATTTTTGATTCACGTGTTTTTACGATTTCTGCATTTTGCTCTGCTCGTAAAAATGCCAGCGATTTTTCTTGCTCAAGTTTAGCTTGTTGTTCATCTTTACTAATATCTAGTGATTCACGCGACGCGTCTAAATTACGGCGTTCAACTGCAATGCGGTTGGTTTGCTCAACGTCATTTGTTTCTTTTTTCTTTTCTTCAATAATACGAGCCAGTTTTGCACGACCTTCTGCATCAAACGCGTTGTTTTCATTGAAATATTGCAAATCGGTTTGGTCAAAGCCGGTGAGAGAAACCGTCTCCAGTTCAAGACCATTTTTTCTAAGTCGTTAGCGACATTCACTTGCACTTTCTGTACAAATTCAGAACGTTGTTCATGCATTTCTGTCATTGACATTTCAGCGGCCACTGCACGTAAAACGTCAACAAACTTAGATTCCATTAACGCTTTAAGTTCCTCAACGCGTGTCGTACGAATACCGAGAGTTTGTGCTGCCATAGCGATCGATTCTTGATTTGGCGCAACGCGCAAATAAAAGTCGGCTTTAACGTCGACCCGCAATCGATCCTTGGTGATAAGGGCTTCAGATTTCGTTTTTTCCACTTCAATTCGTAGCGTGTTCATGTTTACTGGGATTGTATCGTGCAAAACTGGCAACACTAATGCGCCACCATCTTTTACGACTTTCTCACCACCAAAGCCGGTACGAACAAAGGAAACTTCTTTGTTGCTCTGACATACAATTTAGCGAAAATCAGCCCTATTGTGAGTAAACCGACCACTACTGCTACTGCAATAATTAATATAAGTTTCATATCCGTTGTAATACTTTCCATATCCATCTCCATTTTGTAAGAGTTAACTTTTGTTGATTTTTTTGACTTACTTTTTGTATTTGGGAGGCGCTGACACGCCATCCATTTAGAATAAACTTATTGAGTTAAACAAGATTAATCAAACCGTGTTACCAACCACCGAGAACCTTCTTTAACTACAAGAACAACGTTTTCACCTTGGCTAAATTCGTCTTCTTCAATAGGTTCTACTAACACATAGTGTTTTTGATTAAATTCGTCTCTAATCATGGCTTCTGCAGGTTGACCTAGCTTCGCCGTGCCAACTGTGATGTTTGCAAGTAAACCGGCAAAGGATTCTTTCGATACTGCTGAGGATTCTTCTTTTGGCATAATCTCTGCCAATTTAGTACAGACTTTGCTATTTAAGAAGAGCGAGATAACAAGTGTAATACCACCAGCTAAAAGTTTTGCTATTGAAACATCGAGTACAAAAAAGACAAAATAACTCAAGCAATAGCCAACAATGGCAAAGACTGTTAAAAAGCTCACAAGCCAAATTAACAAGGGTAATTTTTTAGACCTAACCAGCCCAAAATATCCAATGACACTGATGCGCTGCCAGAAAGACTCGCTGTCGTGTCAATATCTGCACCACTGTCGAATAGATGAGAAAAGGAAAAGCCAACCAGTTGACCGGCAAGTTCGATAAACAACAATATTAATACGATTGATAAAGCGATGGTGTAGTAACTGTTAAATGATGCAAATAGAAATTCACTCATTGGTTATTCTCCCTATAACGTGCGCTTATAAATTACAAACGTAACCTATGAGACACAAAAAATCCATTATTAATTAGTTTTTTCTTTTAGTTCAGTTGTTTAATTTCAATTGATTGTGGAATAATTTTCAATAATTGCGGTAGCAGAGCAGTGTCCGACAAATTACTCAGTTTTAACTTGGCCAAATAGAAACCCAATGCGCCACCTGCAAAGGTAAAAGTATCACCATAGGTTCGGTCACTTCAATCAAATTTGCCAACCAATACTGTGCCGAAAAGGCAAAAAACATAGCGGTTATAAGTGGCAGAATATACATATAAAACGCACCACTAACTATCGTATCTTCTGCAATACCAATTTCAACAACGGCTCCGTTTTCAGCATTTAAATGATTTACCACTTTATTGACAACTGACTTGCCGGCTACAGCGCTTGCAATAGCACTTGTGCCACAATTCGACTTGGCCGCACAACTTGAGCAGGTTGACTTGATTGACGTTTCAACCCATGCAAATTCACCTTCGAGTTGGACAACAACCCCTTGCTCTTTAATCATTATGGTTGTTGAACCGCTTTCACTGAGCTGGCAATTTTTACGGCGATTTCTTCTGGCACTTTACCAACAACGGTCACGTCAAACCCATTAGCGTGCACCATTGCAAACGATGTTGCACCATCTCGTAACACTAAAGGTCCATTAAAACTCTCTAGTGGTCTTTGAACGTAGATAGATACTTCAACCAAGCCATCGCTATATAGATAATAATCAGAAACTTCACGACTTATAGAGACATGATGACGGTCACTTTTGATCAACTTAAAGCCGTTTGGTAACCATGACATATTCCAATTATTCGTTTCCTGACGCTGGGCGATCAATGCCTCTGTAGCCGGTGGTGTTGAGAATTCAAAAAGTTTTGTAATCTCTGGTGCCGGCTCTTTGTGCAACGTTAAGTGAGTCATCAGAACTTGTTCTTTAACATCGCCTACTTCGTCGACAAAGGCTAAACGTAGCGGTAAACCGCTTAATACGTCGATCCAAATCCAGTAGTTATAGGCATGTTTGCTTACCGATTCAATACGGATAAGTTGTGCTGAACGGCCTGCGATTTGACTTTTACTCACCAACACAAACTGATAACTATTAATGAGTTGTGCTGCATTTTTATAAAAAACTGGCGGGATAAAACTTCGAATGCTTGTACTTTTAACAGAATACGGTTCTTTGTTAGGCTCCACAAATGTCACAGTATCGCCTTTACGAATCGTCATAACGCCGCCACCAATAAGAGGGGATACTCGCTCTACTTCTGTACCAGTGCTTTCTTCAACACCATGGACCCATTGAAAAGATTCGGTTTTTTCACCTTTTAAAGTGACAATGCCCGCCTCAAAGTTGGTTTGAGTTAATGCCATTCGTAATTTAGATAACCAGAAGGCTGCATTAACTTTTTCAGTCGTTGCTGCAATATCGGTAGGAATGGCGGGAGAGGAAAATGCTGTGCTGGTAAACAGCAAAAACAAACAAATAATGGAAGACTTAGCTGCCACAAAAATACGATTAAAATAAGTAGTGAAGCTAAACGAAAACAAAGGGACCACGGGATTTCCTTATAAACAAGAACGCCCGTAATTCTATCGAGTTACAGGCGTTTTTACACTAATTGATTTTAACTTTACATCATTAGACAAATTGACTTTAGTTGTCGTTCTCTTCTTTGTCTTTATCTAGCTCTTCATCTTCAGCAACTCGAAGTTGTTGATTATGGTCAGCCATCAACGCATTAATGCGAGTTTGGGTCACTTGGTTGGCTGAAGGTTTAGCTTTTAAGCCATCCGTCGACACCGGTGAAATACCATCAATAAGCGGTGTTGTATTTAATACCGGAGAAGGCATTAGATTATTTTGTGGTGCCATGTTGCTCACCCCAAATACCGCAACAAGTGCAACTGACGCGGCAATTGCCATTTGGCCCATGCCTTTACCAGTAGAGCTAGAGGTGAAACTCTTAACCTTACCAGTAATACGCTGATGCCATTTAGGATGCGTATTTATTGCAACAACAGAATCTGAAGCAACGCTCGATTCTAATCCGGCATCCTGTTCCAAACCTTCAATTGCGGCTTGAATACTCATGGAAAACGCATTGTCTGTAACCAACTGTTGTTCGTTACGTAATACATCGCCAATCAATCCGTAACGCCCAAACGTTGCCGTTTGCTCATCACCTAGAACATCCATTGTCTGTTCTATTTCAGATTGATTTACTTCATCATCCAGTAATGCGGAAAGAGATTCTAAATTATTGTTAGTCATAAATACGACCGACTCCAGTTATTACTGTATTGCTTTTAGTAAAACCTAAATGCTCACCAAAACAAAACAATTATCAAATAATTAGGTGCTAGTTAAAACACCTAGCAATTTTTAAACCTGTTTTAACGATTATCTAACAACGGTTGCAATTTAATATCAATTGCATCCCTTGCTCGAAATATCCTAGACCTTACGGTCCCAATCGGACATCCCATCGCTGCTGCTATATCTTCGTAACTCATGCCATCTATTTCCCTTAATTGAATCGCTACTCTCAGCTCTTCAGGGAGGCTTTCCATGGTGTCAAAAATTACATGTTTAATTTCTTCTGTTAATGCCAACCGTTCAGGTGATGCGTTTTCTCTAAGGGCATCACTTGTTTCGTAATATTCGGCGTCTTCTGCATCAACGTCTACGTTTGTGGGTCTACGCCCCTTGGCCATTAAATAGTTTTTGCACTATTTACGGCGATTCTGTACAACCAAGTGTAAAAAGCCGCTTCTCCACGAAATCCAGGTAATGCGGTATATGCCTTGATAAATGCGTCCTGCGCAACATCTTGTACATCCCCGTTATGCCCCAAATATCTAGAAACTAAGCTAATGATTTTGTTCTGGTATTTTCTAACCAATAAATCAAAGGCCTTTTTATCACCAGCTTGCGCTCGCCTTACCAGTCCTAAATCTTTGCTTTGCTCGCTCATTCGAGCTACTACTCCCAGTTTATTAGAGTTGATAATCTGATATCATCCCTATCTGTTACAACTATGACCTGCTGAATTTAAAAAAGTTCGAATATATTTACTTTTTTTGTAAAAACTCGAAATCTCTTATTTTTCAAGATCTCATAGCGGGATTATAGTGGTTTGAGCCATGCCATTCCATTTAATTATACGGTTACTAAGTGACTAAATAGTAATATGGGATAACACTCCACCACTTATGAATTTTAATTTAACTGGCCAATTACAGATGAATGACAAAATCCAACATAAAATAGATTGTTTAATTATCGGCAGTGGTGCCGCTGGATTGACTTTAGCGCTAAGTATAGCCGATAAAGCATCAGTCATTATATTGAGTAAGTCCGAACTGAAAGAAGGTTCGACCCTATATGCCCAAGGTGGTATAGCCGCCGTTTTTGACGAGAATGACAGTATTGAATCTCATGTTCAAGATACATTAATTGCCGGTGCAGGCTTATGTAATGAAGAAGCAGTGCGATTTACAGCAACCAATGCAAAAACGTCAATGCAATGGCTAATTGACCAAGGCGTACCATTTGATCAAATTATTGCCCAGGATGGTTCAACTCGATTTCATCTAACCCGCGAGGGCGGTCATAGTCATCGCAGAATATTGCATGCCGCAGATGCGACAGGTAAAGCAGTACAAACCACTTTGCTTGACCGAGTACGAGCCCACCCAAACATTTTTCTATTTGAACGTTTCAATGCGCTTGATTTGGTCACAAGCAAAAAACTTGGTAAAAAAGACAAGCGGGTACACGGCGCTTATGTTTGGAATAGATCAAAAGAGCGGGTCGAAACCATTGAAGCTAAGTTCGTTGCGGTTGCGACAGGTGGTGCCAGTAAAGTTTATCAATATACGTCAAACCCCGATATTGCCAGCGGCGATGGTATTGCAATGGCATGGCGTGCCGGTTGTCGTGTCGCCAATATGGAGTTTAATCAATTTCATCCAACTAGTTTATACAATGATAAAGCACAAAATTTCCTTATTACTGAGGCAATGCGTGGTGAAGGGGCCTATCTAAAACGTCCTGATGGCACTCGTTTTATGCCTGACTTTGACGAACGTGAAGAACTCGCACCTCGAGATATCGTGGCACGGGCAATCGACTTTGAAATGAAACGCCTTGGTGCTGACTGCATGTACCTTGATATAAGTCATAAAGATGAAACTTTTATCTTGGAACATTTTCCTACGATTTACGCCACATGCCTAAAAGTAGGTATTGATATTACTAAAGAACAAATTCCAATTGTCCCTGCAGCACATTATACCTGTGGCGGTGTTGTTACTGACTTAAACGGCAAAACAGACTTAGACAACTTGTTTGCTATCGGTGAAGTGGCCTACACAGGGTTGCACGGCGCAAATCGCATGGCCAGCAACAGCTTGCTGGAATGTATTGTATTTGCCCATGGCGCGGCGAGTTCAATTCTGGCTGAAATAAACAATATCAGTGAACCCGATCCAATTTCGATGTGGGATGAAAGTCGCGTAACCATCTCAGAAGAAAACATTTTTATCAGTCACAACTGGCACGAACTCAGATTACTAATGTGGGATTTTGTCGGTATTGTCCGTTCCAATCGCCGCTTACATAAAGCGATTACTCGGATCGAATTGATAAAACAGGAAGTAGACGAGTTTTACGCTAATTTCAAAGTGAGTAATAACTTGCTTGAGTTACGTAATTTGGCACAAGTAGCGCAACTTATTGTGCTGTGTGCTTTGGAACGAAAAGAAAGTCGTGGGTTACATTTTAACAAGGATTATCCTGATACCTTAGACATCGCAACTCCAACGTTTTTATCACCGGACAAAGATGCCTAGTTTAACCAAACGATTTATGTCGTAATTAAACTTACTAAAATATTGACCACTAAACGCGCCAATTTAGGTTAGCTTATTGGCGCTGGTCGATTACATCTAAGGCAAATCCGCCTTAACCGACACCAATCACTTGCCATTATTTGATCAGAATAAAGCGTTAGCCAAGTAATTTGAGCCGACAATCTATTTTGTAATTTGATATGCAAACAACCAAATAACACCCAACTCCCCGACTGTATTTGCATGTCTTGCGACAATTCATAGGTGCTAGGCATAGAATCAATTTTCAATGGTTTGGCGGCCGTTGCCATTGCTGGCCTATTGCTATGTCGCGCAATAAATACAAGGTTTACTTGGCCTTTTTCAGTTAGTAGGAGAAGATGTGGTGTCGGACGTTTTGAAAACACCAAAAAGATGAATAGGCCAGATAGCGCAATCAGCAAACTACTTAGTGATAACAATAGAGTATTTAAATGCGGTGTTATTAAGACACTAACTACAACTAAGAAACAAAGCGCAACATACAACCTGTGTCGCACTTTATTGGTTGTTGCAACGGCTACCCTAAAGTAAGACGAATCATCCATGATCCTATTCTCGTTAACTCACTTTAACTCTATTTAATATGAGCTCAACCATGCCGCGTAATTCCTCGTCTGGACAAATTTCATGTCCCATAAACCAAGGCAAACAACTCTGGATCTTCACTCGCCAATAACCGCTGAAAAGTATATCGCTGCTTTTCGTTTAACGCGTCATATGCATCGTCAACAAACGGTTCAAACAATACATCGAGTTCTAACATACCGCGTCGGCATGCCCATTTAAGTTTTGGCTTGGAATCTAATTGAAATTTTGTGCCGCTCTCATCTACATATACGACTTGTGCTTTTTTTCCGTCATCAACCGTCTCGATTATCATTTTGAAGGCCTATGATACCAAAAGTTTGAGTTTAAAATATAGCTGGACTTCAGCTTATATTCATTTTGTCCAAATCAACTTGGCATTCAATCATGTTTTACGACAACCCCCATTTCTCAGCTCTGATAGACTAATTAACAAAATCAATTGGAATTTGTAAATTCATCCCCATAGAAGTAGGCAATTCGTAAAAATTGGACTAAACCATGTCAATGACCGTTTCCTTAACTCAATACAGTGTGATTAAACTCTCTGGGGTGGACGCCACCTCGTTTTTACAAGGTCAAGTTTCTTGTGACGTCACAAAGTTGACGGACGCAAATTGGCTTGCCGGTAGTCACTGCAATGCCAAAGGCAAAATGTGGTCGACCTTTATCGCTAAAAAATTGACGATGCACTTTATCTAATCGCGACCAAAGACAGTGCTGCAGCATCATTAGCTGAACTAAACAAATACGGTGTTTTTGCAAAAGCGGATATCGTAGACGACACCGCTAACTGGCACGTTTATGGTTCAGACCACGTCAATGCCCAAGGTTTTAACTTTGAATTGGCACCTGGACATGTCTTAATTTTAAGTAAAGATGAAATCGAAACCAGCGGTGATGCGGCCCAATGGTGGCATCAAGAAGTCCTAAGCGGACGCGCACATCTGTACGCCAAGACAATTGGTGAATACGTACCTCAAATGTTGAACCTCCAAGCGTTAGACTATATTTCGTTTAACAAAGGTTGCTATATGGGACAAGAAACTGTCGCCAGAATGCGCTACTTGGGCAAAAACAAACGTGCATTATTTGTCGCTTCAATTGACCAACCTGTTGAATTTGAAATTGGCCAAGACGTATACGTTGCGTTAAATGGCAATCGCAGAGCGCAGGGTAAAGTGATAAACTTCTCTAACTATCAAGGTGAAACCGCCGTGCAACTCGTGTTGCCAAAGGACATCGAACAGCAACCTATTTATATAAACCAAGATGATGATACGGCACTAAGTTTACTTGAATTGCCCTACTCTCTTGCAGAAAACTAAGGCTAAAAATGAAAATTACAAATAACTCCGTTGTTAAAATGCATTACGCGGTAAAAGATAGCGAAGATACTCTAATTGACAGTTCTTATGACTCACAACCAATCGAGTTTATTTTAGGGACAAAATTTTTAATCGAAGGATTAGAAAAAGAGTTAATTGACCATGTTGTCGGCGATACATTTGAAGTTAAAGTTGCCGCTGAAGATGCATATGGGGAACGTTTTGACGGTCTAGTACAAAAACTTGGTAAAGAGTTGTTTGCAGACTTTGAAGTTGAAGTTGGCATGCAATTGCGCGCTGGGACAGACAATGGTGAGCAAACGGTTATCGTTGTCGCAAAAGACGACGAGAGTGTAACTGTTGACGGTAACCACCCTCTTGCGGGAATCGACTTAGCATTTGACGTTGAAATACTAGAGGTGCGTGAAGCAACTCAAGATGAACTTGCCCACGGTCATGTTCATAGTGCAGGCGGATGTGGCCACTCTCACTAGGCGCATCAACTGTTTGGGTTAATGTTGCAAAGTGTGACATTAGCTCAAAATTTACAGTTAGTATTTATCTGTTCATTCTTGTCTTCAAAATAATATCTCCAATAACAATAGTTGATTCGCATAACTGTTAATCACCATAGGCTAGGCCATTATTAACGTGCAGCTGATTTTCCTTATTTTATTTGCGCTCTTTGCTTTTGCTGGCAATTCTATTTTTGGCCGTTTAGCGTTAGGTGATAACCACATCGACCCCATAACGTTCACCAACATTAGACTAATATCTGGTGCTATTGCATTAGCTATTTTCCTTTTTGCAAAGAGACAAAAATTGGCATTGAATCGGAAGTCGAATTGGCTTTCTTCATTATGGTTAATGGTTTATGCCTTTTGCTTTTCACTTGCCTATGTCTCACTAGATACTGGCACAGGGGCACTAATATTATTTGGCGCTGTACAGATAACCATGTTTATTGCTTCTGCATTGCAGGGAAAATCGACATTAGCCATTGAGAAGTTTGGCGTAGGATTAGCCTTTTTGGGGCTCGTAGTTTTGGTGTTTCCGGAGTTAACATCACCGAGTATTGTTGGGTTTATCCTAATGGCCCTGTCAGGTATGGTCTGGGCAGTTTATACGATTCGTGGAAAAGCTGGCTCTGATCCAAGCATTGATACTAGCTTTAACTTTATTTACGCCGTACCAATCTGCCTGCTTGTTGCGCTTTTTAATTTAGACACAACTATTATCAATCAGACAGGGGTTTTGCTTGCGATCGCATCTGGTGTATTAGCAAGTGCTGCTGGCTACACGGTCTGGTACATCATATTAAAACATATCAACGTACTACAGGCTGGCGTTATACAACTTGCCGTTCCGATTATTGCAGCGGTTGGTGGCTTAATATGGGCTGATGAAGCAATAACGTTGCGGCTCGTTGGTGCATCCGTATTGGTTATTGGCGGTATTTTTCTTGTATTAGCGAAACCATTTAGCCAAAAAGTTCGAGTGTAAGAAACAACTAAAGTCGAATATGGCTGTACCTGTGCGGAATATTCGCCGCTTAACGTCTTGCTATTTATGTTTGGAATGACGAACAACTTCAGCTAAACATTCATACAATTTTTCGACATCAATTGGCTTCGAAAGATGTGCGGAAAAACCAAAATCCTGTGCCTTGGACTTACTTAATACGTCCACATCAGCAGTTAAGGCAATTATTCGCATATTGTTTAAATCTGGTGTCATTAAAATCTGTTTTGTCGCCTCATAACCATCCAGCACAGGCATCTGGCAATCCATGAGTATTGCATCAAAGGGTTCGCGTTTTGCTGCTTCAACAGCCAATGCACCGTTTTCTACAACAGTTGGTGTAATAGCAAATTCTTCAAGTACCTTAGTTACAAGCAGTTGGTTAATTTTATTGTCTTCTGCAACCAATATTTTTAAATGGCTAATATCTACCGTTGGTACAGATTGCTGTGTTTTAAGTTTCTCATGTCCATGTTTAGTTGATATTTTCAACGGGCACGATAGTTCAAAATACGTCCCTTTTGATATTTGACTTTTAGCAGTAAGCTGTCCTCCCATCAATTCACTCAATTGTTTAGATATGGCTAATCCCAATCCTGTGCCACCGTATTTTCTTGAGGTTGTATCGTCTGCCTGAGTGAATGGCGTGAAAATGTGCCTAAGTTGGCTCGGGGTCATGCCTATTCCTGTGTCCGTTATGCCAATCTTTACTTCCGCAACCCCGTTCCTTTGCATTTTAGCATCGGCACTTAAGGTAATACTGCCGCTATCGGTAAATTTAATAGCATTACTGCACAAATTCATAATAATTTGTTGCAACCTTGTTTTGTCAGCTTTATACAACACCCCGTCGGGTAAGTTGTCATTAATCAACCAGTTTATGGATTTTTGCTCTGCTTGAGCTTTAAATATCACAGATACCTTTTGCAAAATTATTTTTAAATCAAAATCCTCTTCGCTTAGTTTCAATTTCTCGGATTCAATTTTGGCAATATCTAAGATATCGTCGACGACATTCATCATAATATCTGACGAAATTTCGATTTTATTAACAAACGACTTAATCTCATCGATATCATCAGATTTATTCGCAAGTCGAGAAAAACCAACAACAGAGTTCATTGGTGTTCGAATTTCATGACTCATATTCGCCAAAAACCGGCTTTTGGCTTCATTTGCATGTTTGGCTTCCTTCACCGCCAAACTGAGCGACTTGGTCTTTTGTAAAACGAGGCGGTCTAATACAACTTGTCGATTATTCATCATTAAAATTAAGCTTATAAAAATAACCACTAAAGTAAATTGCAGGATAAACAACACTAAATACGAACGATTTTTAAATAGTATGAGATTTGCTTCATTGACAAATATTTTCATCTTCCAAATCTGGTTCAACATATTTAGATTTAAAATTGCGCTAGTCTTTAGTGTATTAACGTCCTGAAAATTTTTGCTGGTTAAAAATGGGTGTTCTTCGCCAAATTCAAATAACTCGTACTCAAATAAATGTCGTTGCTCTTTAGTTAAGGCCATTTCGATTATTTTAGAAACCGAAAAAACACCTGTAGCAAATCCAGTGATGTGATTTTTGGTGGGGTCATCGATGTCGTGACTAAGGCTTTAGAACCGGATAAAACACCAAAAAAGATGGATCAAAAAGTCGTTTTGAACCAACTGTAAAATTTGCGTCGCTGCGGGTTGATAGGTATTTAAAATTGAATCAATAGTAAGCTTTCTCAAAGGATTTGAATAGACGTTAAAGCCAACTGCTTGCTTATTACCTTCAATTGGATTGATATATTGCACATAAACAATAGGGTCATCCTCACTTAAAGGGTCACCTTTGATATGCTCACCATCACTATATTCTCTTGCCAGAAGTTGTTGCGCAGCATCCAGTTTGTCTTGTGAAATTAAGGGGTTCCAGGACAATGCCTTAATCGAATTATCAATGGCCAAAAAATCATCAGATAACATTAAAAAATCAGATTTTTTTAAGTCATCCTGCAATTGAATTGAATGACTCAATTGCTGAAGTTTAGCGACATTGGTTGTTATTTTTCTGTAAATCGCATTTTCAATGGTTTTAATATTTGAATCAATATGCGAATCCGCATTTTGATTAGAGTCCTCTACGAATAACCAAGTCATCATAACAATTGCTACAAACAAGATACTAACCGAATTCACAACCATATATTTCGGTTGACTTGAGTCCTGCTGTTCATCATTAACTGTGTAAAGACTGAGTAAAAATGGTGTCATGATCAATACACCCGATGAGTCTCCCAACCACCAGTACATCATATTAAGTAGGTAAGCGTCCCAGCTAAAAAGATCATTCAGTAAAGTCAGTGACAAAGTACCAATATTTGACGAAATTAAATTAACAAATAGGCCCACAAAAAAATAAAACTGATGGTTTTTTTACTTTCTGCTTGTTTTATAGGATTACCAATCCAACGACTAAGAATGTATGCACCGACAAAGGTCTGCAACGTCGCACCGGAGGCGATTAGGATATTTTGAAAGCCGAGTTCAGACAGTATTTGAGAAACTTCAAAATTGGGCAAAACTGAAAAATTGAAAATGATTGATGCGACAAATACCGCGGGTAATAGCTTGTATCCCCATAGGTATACAGCGCTAAGCGCGATACCCGCAGGTAACCAAACTGGCACAATTTGACTGTTAAAAGAAATATTAGAAAGGATATAACCGGTACCAAAATAGCCAAGTAACAAAAATGCATACCGCTGCGCTAGAAGCGAGTTATTAGTCAATTCAAATACCCTTTTTAAAATATGTAACCTTAGTATAAGTCCAATTAAAAATTCTGCATTTCCAAATAAAGCTATTGATTTATTTATTAATAATTTAGGCTTGAATCAGTCCAACTCGAATTGCAAAACGAACCAACCTAGGGATATCACGTATAGCGAGTCTATCCATTATATTAGAACGATGAGCTTCAATGGTTTTTACACTCAGGAAAAGTTTTTCGGCTATATCTCTAGTAGAATGACCTTCTGCAATTAATTGTAGAATATTACGCTGCCGTGCAGTTAACAATTCTAATGCGTCATTCAGTCCGTTAGGGCTATTATTCAACTTTGCGATAATATTCTGATCGATATCCGGACTAATATACAATTTGTCATGTAGCACATTTAATAAACCTTGCTCCAATTCGCTTACCGCAGCGTCTTTTAACATATAACCATCGGCACCAGCTTTTAGGGCTCTTAGCACATAAGGTTCGTTATTGTAATGAGACAATATAAGCACCTTCACTTCCGGAAACTGACTTTTAATGAGTTGGGTCGCTTCAAGTCCGTTCATCTGTGGCATAGAAACGTCCATAACAACAACATCAGGATGCGCACGTTTAACGATAGCGATGGCCTCTAGGCCATTACTTGCCTGTAATATGTTGTCACTATCAATAAAGGCAAAGTGTCTGACTAAGCTGATGATCCCCTGTCTTATCAAGGTATGATCATCTGCAAATAATATGGTGTATTTCTCCATTAACTATCACCTATTTTAGTTTTTGTTTGCCTGCTCTTGCACTTTAATCGCTGCAATTTTCTTTTCCAGAGCATGATTAATTCTAACCAGATTATTTTGCTCACGTCGCAACTCACTTTCATCTCGCAAATTCGTTACTATTCGCTTTGCTTCTCCGTTAGACGCACGTTCGATGACGCACCCCCTTTCAACAATCCATCGCCAATCGCCATTGTTATCAGAAAATCGGTACATCAATTGAAATCGATTGTGGCCAGCTGCCAATATAGCTTGATATTGCGTTTGAAACATTGATTTATCGTCGGGGTGGATCTGATTTAAGTAGCTGTCAGATAAAAATGTAATTCCATCCAGATCAAAAAACAGCTTACTGTCTGTGATTTTTTCGACAAAATTTTGTTCTAAATCACAATCTAATACAATGTCACCTGTCACCCAGAAACACAAATCCATTAATCGTTTCTGTTGCCTCAACGTAGTCATATATTGTTTATCTTTAAGGCTTGAATCGCGCTGCAAAATAAATAGTGCAATACAAAGTAATATCCCTACGATAACAATAAAAATGCCATGCCAGCTTGGGTTTTCTGAAACATGGTTAAACGATAAAACAGGTTTTGGAAAATCAAAATTAGCAAGTTTAAGTTTTTCAACTGTTACAGAGTCAACTCTAACAATATATTGCCCGTCTACTTTCCATGTCCCATTATCGGTAACTAAAAATAGCTGATTATCGGCGCTGGTAATGACCTTATAAACCACATTAAAATTGGCCTGTTCGTTAGCATTTGCACTAAATGCCAATACCAGCAACACAACGACTATATATTTAAGACATTTCAAACTACGTTACCTCTGCCAACAAAAGGCACCACCAGTTTAATCGATGTCCCAGTTTCAGGACTGGAATTTAACTGCAATTTTCCATTAATAGTAAAAGCACGCTCTCTAATACTTACCAGTCCTAAACTTTGACTCTTGATTGCAAAATTTAACTTAGAGCCTACATCAAAACCAATGCCGTCGTCGATTACTGATAATGTAATTGTATTATCAACAAAGGTGAACTCGAGCTTAACTTTTGTCGCTTTAGCGTATTTATGAATATTGGTAAACGCTTCCTGTGCAATCCGAAAAATAGAAATCTCCAATTTTTCGGACATCCTCGGAACATCAGTTTGGATCTTAGTCTCAACATTTAATGTACTGAATTTAACCTGTCGTTCTGCTAGCCAGCCTAATGCAACAGATACCCCCATATCGTCCAAAATTGAAGGTCTTAAATTAAGTGATAGATTACGAACCGATTCCAATAACTCGTTTAGCACATGATTAATTAGTTCAATATCCGGTTCAGGTAATTGATGCTGAATTTTAAGAAGCGTCAAACCTTGGCCAATTTCGTCGTGAAGTTCTTTAGCAAAATATCGTCTTTCTTCTTCCTGCTTTTCCATCAAGTTTTTTGACAATTGAGCGAGTTTTTCAAGTGCATCATCACGATTTTTTGGATTTCGATTCGAGATTCCAAATCGGTAAAAGACGCTTGGTACCAATCGTTTTCTGGATGCAATGGTTTAATATGTAACGACACCGTATGCGGGGCTAAGTTATTTCGATTGATTACTGTTTCCGCTTTATAAAAACCTTTTGTACAAAATTTTTCTTTAATTTCTGGCCAAAGGGGTGTTCCAACAAAACATTATGTAACTCTTTGGTGTTGCTATCAATTTTCTCGCCAACAAGGCGTTTGTATGCTTGATTAGCAAACAAGATACGGCCATTTAGGCTACCACAAAAGTAGGGAGTTAAATTCGTATCTAAGCCTTGTTGATACATATTCATCACGCGAGCTACTGACTGATTTATTCTAACAATTGTGACAACCAACAAATAAAATAGAAATACATGGAGTATTACCGCTCCCCACCAGACAACGAACCCTTCCCGACCAAATATTTCAAATAAAGAAATAATAGCCATGACCAAAGGTACAGAATGCATTTCACGTTGCGAACTATGGGGATGACTCAACAGCAGTAATGAAGACAAAATTAAACACGAGGCTGAAAACGTAACCAGTATGACAAGCAACAAACTGAATTCATCAATATGATTAAAATTCACATTTAATGTAAATGCATAAACGCAGCTAAAAATTAACCCCGTACCAATTAGAATATTAATCAGCCATTCTTTTTTGATTTTTTTATCTGAGATACAACATAAAATAGCGTAACAACGGCGGAAATAATTAATGTTATACAGCTAATGACAACCCAGTATGCGGGATTATCAACATACCCATAAAATGTTGATTCAATGCCGTGTGCTACCAATATAGTCGGTATATGCCATTTAAAACGATCCCAACGTAATACACTGCCCAAATAACTTTTTGTTAAAAATGAAAGATAAAATAGCGCAGACAAACACAGTACTGCCTTGAAGCTTTTAACTTTTACAAAAAAATCATAGTTTAGAAACATGGCTGTTTGCATTTGTGACATAAAAATAATCACAACAAACGAAGCAAAAAATGCCAACGTGGCCACGACAAAATGACGAGGTGAATTTGTACTATTTAACATTCGTTATTCATTCCTGAATAAAATCAATCCATTTATCAATTAGATAAATAAGATCGTCCTTACCGCACCTCAAAATATGGTCACCTAGAAATACATCGTATTCGCTTTCATCTTCTGTTTTTTCCTGACGCATATCCTCATCTTCGTCACGTTCAGTAACCAGATTTTCTAAGTGCTCAGCATAATTATTGTGATAAATAGTGAGTTCTTCTGCTTCAATATTGACCGACCACTCTTGCCCGATCAATACCCCAGAATTTTTTAGCAATTGCTCGCGTAAAGTTTGCAGCACTGAAATACTCATACCAGCTGGCGCTAACTCGTCGTTAAATAAATTAGCGACAACAGTGTACTCACCGCCAAGTTCTAAAAAATGTCGTTTTAGACGTCGATCGTAAACAAACTGAAAGTCCAAGTTAAGTCCTTTGTTGTAATTGCGTATACCGCTCGCATTACGCTAGTGTCGTATTAACTTATAGTAGTTGTTTTAAACAAAAAGCCTTAATGAATAATCTGCGGATATTAAAAATAAGTGGGTATTCTTGTTAAGTAGCTTAAGCGCTGCAACTAGATTAGGAATAACCAATTGAAGCATTTCCGTAAAATTCGCGTCAAAATCCGTGTCAGAAGTTGTTTAGAAACGATAAATAATTCACTAAAAGTACCTAAAGACTTTCCTTTCATCATATCCAAACAAATTCTTACTACAAGAAAATAACTAACCGTTACGCTTTAATAATAATACCAATCCACCTTAATTTGTTCCCACTGAAGCCCAAGCCCTAGTACACATTTTAATGACTCTTTTTGTATCGCTAATGAAGCAATTCCATGCTTTTGTACATGAGTTCACAATGTCGTCATAACCTTTAAAACTTTTATTGGCTAAATGGTGCTGACGCATCCAACTCCATACTTGTTCGATTGGATTCAGTTCTGGTGAATATGGTGGAAGTTTTATTAGCGTCACATTATCAAATGGTTGTACCGTATCGAGCGTATGCCAGCCTGCACCATCCATGATAACTACGGCATGTCGGCCTATTGGTGTCGCCTTTGATATTTGCTCCATATGCAATGTCATTACTTCTTTGTTAACGTATGGAGTGATCAGCGCTTCTGTCCTTCCATTGCGTGGGCAGACTGCGCCGAAGAGATACGCATATTCAAATTGTTGCTGTTTGACCGCTCTTGGCCTAGTCCCTTTTTTGCCCAAACTCTTGTCGTTGTATTTTGCTGTCCAAACCTTGCTTCGTCTTGAAACCATATATCCATATCTTTAGGCATAACATTAAATGGAGTGTTAAGGATCGTTTCAGGGTGAACTTTTTTAAAAGTCTCTTGGTTATTCTGAGACTGCTTTGGGTGCTTAGAGCGACTCGTTATCCAGCTATAGCCTAAAGATTCGAGTAATTTGTAGACGGAATTCGGGTGGTAAGTTACGCCAAAGTTATCCACGATGTAACGGTGTATTCGTTCACCAGTCAATCTGCCGCCTGTTGCGCTAACGGATTGTTTTTCAACAAACTTGGCTAATTTTAGTTTTTGGATCTCGTTTAGATACGGTTCTCGTCCTTTTGCTTTTTTACTTTCCAATCCATCTAAGCCAAAGGAAAGGTACCGCTTAATCCATTCATTAACGATACGCCGGCTTACGACTAGCATACTGGCTATCTGGGTTCTATTTTTACCATCTAGAAAATGGTAAACGGCCAAAAGGCGTAACTTTTTACGTGCGTTTTGTTCAGCTTTGGCTAAGGCCAAAACATCATTTTTAGAATTTACTTTCACATTTATAAACGATTAGACTGTAAGTGCTGTTATTAGATCACAATTTAAAATGAAATGGTATAAGTCATCCTCTTGCTTATTGATAATTATCGACCACATTGATCCTAGGACATTGGCAACAGGAGTTTTAAATAAGCTAGCATTTCCGTAATTACTATCAACCTGCATTGCTTGAGTGTCGTTATTAAAAGAAAATATTGGACTAAACTCACCATCACGTAAAGTACTCTAGTATATAAAGGGTTGACCCGGCAGACCATTACAGTTGACTAAAAATTCATTTTGAATGGCGGATACCAAGTTACGTTATGGGCAAAAGCGTATACCGCCTGAAAACTTGTAAGACATATCTCACAGTACCCTAAGACCTTTCTGAATATAGACGACTAAACCATAGAACAAAACACCATAAACACTTGTTTCATAAGGAAAATAACAATAAAAACACAATGTGACTACTTTTATATTTAGAAACCATAATATTTTCATAGTTCCCCATTTTTCGTTTGTCTCTAATATGAACTCAACGAAACGACGAGAGTGTTAAATGATTTAACACACAGGGATAGGAAACGCTGGAAGCGAATAAGGAAATATTGTAGGAAAGCAGGAGCTTAAACACAAGGAAATGGATAGGGATAGATGGGAAGCTAATTGGACTATTAGGGATGGAAACGTAGGATGCGTTAACGGACTAATATGGACGCACGGAGCGAACAATACGGAAATCAGTCGGTATGGAAATTGGAATCATAAGGACATGAACGCAAGGTAGCGCAAAGGAATATGGGACCAAATGGATGGGAACTCAATGGAATTGAGGGCAAGGAGCAAACAGGGAAGACGATACTAACGGAATTAGTTGAGCAGGACGCTTAAAGAGTCTATGAAAAAGCAGCTTAGCGCTGCTTTTTTATGACTGTAGATCACCGCTTATCGACATTCTATTGTGTAATTACGTCATTTTAAGTTATTCATACGACTAACATTCAAACTGAACTTCGCACCTACAGCTTTTATCATCAAGCTCTGTCAAATAAACCCAGACATGCACACACAGCTACTGAATCATATGGATTTCAGCTTTTTATTCTACTATTTCTCACCTATTTTTTACTCCATTAAAAGTGATCAAAATTAGTCCCTCAACATTTTATTTACTGTCTATAATCTAATTAAGAGTCGATTTTAATTTTTACCGCTAGAGGATTTCTTGCGTAATTGAAGGTACATGTATAAACGAAGCGGTGGGGATATTTACAACTTACTTGGGTAAAAACATATTGTTAATAAGCAATATCAATAAACTTGCGATGTAACTTGCTCGCTTATAACAGACAACTGCAATGAGTAAAATTGATGCTGACGGTTCGCAAGCTATTTTTACACGATAGGCGGAAATAAATGGACGTAATCAATTACTTGGTACACTTATTATGAAAATTGCTGATTTACCTAAAAATGAAAAAGAACGTCTGAAGACCTTATTTTCCTATGGGATACTTGATACAGAACATGAAAAAGCTTTTGATGACTTAACAATATTGGCGTCTGAAATATGTGAATGCCCAATTGCAATGATTAGCTTAGTAGATGCAAAGCGACAATGGTATAAATCTCGGATTGGTGTCGATATAGACTGCACAAGTCGTGACGTAGCGTTTTGTGCCCATGCAATTTTACAAGATGAAATATTTGAAGTTCGTGACACTATGTTAGACGAACGGTTTGCTGACAACCCACTCGTGACCAATTCTCCACACATTAGATTTTATGCAGGAGCGCCCCTTAAATCCCCATCAGGTCTAAATATAGGCACGATTTGCGTTGCCAGTGACCGACCTAAAACATTGAGTTCAAAGCAAAGTAAATCATTGCTTACTTTGGCAACGTCCGTGATGTCTCAACTAGAATTAAAATTACAAAGTACCAAGCTCATTTTAGCAAACAGCTACAAAGAATCGTTTTTGTCTAATATTTCCCATGACGTGCGAACCCCTCTGAATGCAATCATTGGCCTTTCCGACTTGTTGACGAAAAATGTCGAACTCGCAGCGCAATTTCCCGCCGTCACTGAAAACTTGTCGCAAATAGACTTAAGCGGCAAGCAAATGTTAAAAACACTGAATGCCTTATTGGAGGTCGGTAAAATTGATGCTGGTGTGTTAAATCTAGAAATTACGCATTCTGACCCTTCTGACTATATCAAATTTGTCGTAAATAACTTAATGATCAAGGCCAACGAAAAAAGCATTAAAGTTGATGTCCAAATAGCCAATGATATTCCTAAAACAGTGGCAATTGATGAAGCTAAATTTGGTTGTGTTTTATCTAATATAATAAACAATGCCATCAAGTTTAGTCATTCAAACTCCAAGGTCATTGTGAGTGCATCAGTGCTTAATGAGACACTGATATTAAAAGTCGTCGATAGCGGTATTGGAATTCAAACTGAAAAGATCCCTTACCTATTTAATCAGTTTGCGCAAATTACGGGGCAATCACAAAACAATGAAGGTTCGGGCTTAGGGCTATCGATTACTAAGGGCTTAGTCGAACTCATGCATGGTCATATCGATGTTCAAAGTAAAAACAAAGTCGGCACAACAGTAACTGTGTCTCTGCCTTATAAGAATGTACCGACGCCCTCGTCCAGCAATATACAAACAAAGAACATCCCAGACACGACAAACATACTTGTTGTTGAAGATAATAAAGTCAATCAAATGGTTATTGCAGCCTTGTTAGGCGCAATACCGGTGCAGTTTAAAATCGTAGGGACTGGCGAAGAGGCTGTAACCTTTGGTACAAATGCTGATTTTGACTTAGTTTTGATGGATATTCATTTACCGGGAATAAGTGGGATAGAAGCCACTCGCCGGCTAAGAGCGAACAAAGTCAAAATTCCGATCCTAGCACTTACCGCAGATGTGTATAGGTCAAGTAGAGAGAAAGCCTTATTTGATAGCTTTCTCACTAAACCAATTGCTCTTGACCAATTAGTCGACGCGATTAGTCAAAATTTACTAATCCAAGCGACTACCTAAAACGTAGATCGTAAAATATCGACTAGTCTCTGAAATTGTTAAATTGTAGCGGTTGCCCCAGCTCTGCGCTTCGTAGCACTTGCATAGCTTGTTGCAGATCATCACGCTTTTTACCCGTCACTCTGACTTTATCACCTTGGATAGACGCCTGAACTTTAAGTTTGTCTTCTTTGATCAACTTAACGATCTTTTTAGCCATGTCTTGTTCAATGCCCTCTTTAAAACCAATAACTCGTGTATAGGTTTTACCGGTGATATCGACTTTCCCTTCGGTGTCCATTGATGCCGGATCTAATCCGCGCTTGGTGCATTTATTTCTCAAAATATCTAACATTTGCTTTAACTGAAAATCGCCTTCACCAACCATTTTCACGGTGCCGTCTTTATATTCAAAGCTGGCCTCAACCCCACGAAAATCGAATCGTGTTGACACTTCTCGAGTTGCATTTTCAGTAGCGTGACGCACTTCATTTACATCAATTTCTGACACAATATCGAAACTAGGCATAATAATCTCCAAAAAGAACGGTAAGCCTAAGCTTACCGTTTATCAAAATACAAATTTACGCGGATTTTGTTAAGGCATTAATTGGTCTTGATCAGCACCTTCTTTTTCAACTTCTGTTGGCATCATGTCTTCTTTACTGATCCCTAAAGCAAGCGCGATAGAGCTCGCAACATAAATTGATGAATATGTACCAATTACAACACCAAACAATAACGCAGTGGCAAAGCCTTTAATTAGCTCACCGCCAACAAACAACAAGGCCAACAACACTAGAGCTGTCGTAAATGATGTAACCATAGTACGGTTAAGCGTTTGCGTTAACGAAATATTGATAATTTCTTCTGCTTCACCTTGACGTATCTTTCGAAAGTTTTCTCGGATTCGATCGGATACAACAATAGTATCGTTAAGTGAATAACCGATTACGGCTAACACAGCAGCTAATACCGTTAGGTCAAATTCAATACCTAGGGCACTAAATAAACCAACCGTAATAATAACGTCATGTCCTAACGCGGATACCGAGCCTAACGCAAATCGCCATTCAAAACGAAGAGCAACATAGATTAGGATACATAATAACGCCGTTAACATGGCTAAACCGCCCTGTTCTCTAAGTTCACCGCCCACGCTCGGGCCAACAAACTCGATTCGACGCATTGTCGCTGTATCGTCCATAGCAGTTAACGCTGACATGATCGTATCTCCGATCATTTTAGAGTCAATTTTTTCACCTACTGATTCGCCCTCAGCATGTAATCTTGGTGCAATTCGGATTAATACATCACGACTTGAGCCAAAGTTTTGTACCGTAGCGTCACCAAAGCCGTTTTCATCCATAACTTGACGGACTTTTGTTAAGTCAGCACTTTGCTCAAAAGAAACTTCGATTAAGCTACCACCGGTAAAATCAAGTCCCCAGTTTAAACCTTTTGTTGCAAATGACGCGATTGAAGCGACAATTAATAAGATTGAAAGCGCCGACGTTATGCGGCGAAGCGACATAAAATTAACTGTTTCTGATAAATTTAAAAGTTGCATATTAATAATCTCGCCGAGTTATATCGAAAGTTTTTCGATTCGTTTACCACCCCATGTTGCGTTCACGATTGCACGTGTCCCAACAATGGCAGTAAACATGGAAGTAGCAATACCAATGGCTAACGTAATCGCAAAGCCTTTAATTGGTCCAGTACCTATAGCAAACAATATAACCGCAGCAATAAACGTTGTGATATTGGCATCGGCAATTGTCGAGAAAGCACTGTCATAACCATGATGAATCGCCTGTTGAGGGCTACGGTTATCTTTCAACTCTTCTCTTATTCTTTCAAATATAAGTACATTGGCGTCAACTGCCATACCAACGGTTAATACGATACCCGCAATACCAGGAAGGGTTAGTGTTGCGCCTAGGATCATAGACATTACACCGATGATCATAACTAAGTTTGCAGCTAGTGCGACGTTTGCAACAAGACCAAACTTTTTGTAATAAACCAGCATAAACAGTAAAACTAAGCCAAAGCCTAACATTACGGCATTAAAACCAGCATCGATATTTTCTTGACCTAAACTTGGACCAACCGTACGTTCTTCAACAATTTGAATTGGCGCAATTAGCGCACCCGCACGTAACATCAAGGCAAGGTTATGTGCTTCTGATGACGAATCCAAACCGGTAATAACGAAGTTACGACCTAAACGCGCTTGAATCGTTGCAACACTAATAACTTCTTCATATTTTTTAAGAATCGAAACGCCATTTTTGTCTTTTACTTCAGTTGGCTTGTATTCGATGAACACAACAGCCATTGGATTACCAATGTTGTCTTTTGTCATCGCCGACATTTTATTGCCGCCTTTTGTATCTAATGAAATACTTACCTGCGGCATTCCGTATTGATCAAATGAACTTTGTGCGTCAACTATGTGGTCACCCGTAAGTCTTACTTTTTTCTCAAGTAAAACAGGTCCCTGTTTCTTACTGTCATATAGTTTAGCTTTTGGTGGAACACGGCCGTTCATAGCAGCGCCAATATCACCGTCTTGATAAACCATTTTAAATTCTAATGTCGCAGTAGCGCCTAAAATTTCTTTCGCACGTGCAGTGTCTTGTACACCTTAGTAATTGCACAACAATTCGTTCTTGCCCTTGACGTTGAACTAAAGGTTCAGCTACGCCGAGTTCGTTTACACGATTACGAATAATAGTAATGTTTTGGTCAACCGCGTAATTACGCGTTTCTTTGATTTTTTGTTCCGTCATTGAAACTAACAAGTCAGGTTCACTTGTTTTGCTATCTTCAATAACGACAAGATCCGGATATTTTTTCTCGATAAAGCGACGGGCGTCGTCTAATTCTTCAGCTTTTCGAATTTGAACTCGGACAGCTTCACCAGAACCGGTTTGCGCTATACGACGATAATAAATTTTCTCTTCACGAAGGTCAGCTTTAAAGTCTTCTTCCATTTCAGTGAATTTTTTATTCATGGCTTCTTTCATGTCCACTTCCATAAGGAAATGCACACCACCACGTAAGTCAAGACCAAGCTTAAGTGGACCAGCACCAAAGGCCTGTAACCATCCAGGTGTTGCAGGAGCAAGGTTTAACGCTACTACAAAACCGTCGCCTAAACTATCGCCAATCGCTTCTTTTGCTTTTAATTGATCATCTTCACGCTTAAGTCGAACTAAAATACGACCTTCAGCCAATTCTGATTTTTTATATTCTATTTTGGCTTCATCTAACTTAGCCACAACAGTGTCTAATACTAACGCATTAACTTCAGCGCCACGGACGCCAGATACTTGGATGGCGGGATCTTCGCCGTAGAGATTTGGTGCAGAATACAACCCGCCGATAAGCAGTACCAACACCACCATGACGTATTTCCAGAGTGGATACTTATTTAACACGTTAAGACCCTTTTATAATTATTATCGTTAAATGAAAAAGCCCGGCTAAGCCGGACTTAACAACTACTAAATTGATTTTATTGTGCCTTTAGGCAAAACAGAATTAATTGAGCCTTTTTGAACCATTACTTCAATACCTTCCGCAAGTTCAACACGAACGAAGTCTTTATCGTCAGCAACTTTAGTGATTTTACCAATCATGCCGCCAGCCGTTAAAACTTCATCGCCTTTTGCAAGTGACGATACTAGGTTTTTATGTTCTTTTACGCGTTTAGCCTGTGGACGGTAGATCATGAAATAAAAGATCACACCGAAAATTAACAACATGATCAACATGTCAGGTCCAGCAGCTGCAGCTGGAGCGCCGCCTTCGGCATATGCGTTAGAAATGAATAAACTCATGGATTTCCCTTAATCTCTTTAATAATTTTTACAATGAAATTCTATATAAGGACGAAACAGCGTTTATACAATGCCTCGTCCACTAATTTTAAGCTATTTGTTTAACCCTTCATCCGACATTGGCGGAACAGGTAAATCACGTAATGCGTAAAACTCAGCAACATATTCATCTAGTCGATCGTTTTGAATTGCATCACGTAAGCCTTGCATTAATCGTTGGTAATAACGAAGGTTGTGGATCGTATTTAAACGAGCGCCCAAAATTTCGTTACATTTGTCTAAGTGATGTAAATAAGCGCGGGAATAATTACCACAGGTATAACAATCACACCCAGCATCAAGTGTGCCCGTATCGTCTTTATGACGTGCATTACGGATCTTAACAACACCGTCAGTAACAAATAAATGACCATTACGAGCATTTCGAGTTGGCATTACGCAGTCGAACATATCTATACCACGTCTTACCGCTTCAACGATATCTTCAGGCTTTCCAACCCCCATTAAATAACGAGGCTTTTGTTCTGGCAATTTGTAAGCCGTGGTATCTAAGATATTTATCATATCTTCTTTAGGCTCACCAACCGACAATCCACCAATGGCGTAACCGTCAAAACCTATTTCTTCTAGACCCGCAAGTGAAACTTCACGTAAGTCTGGGTACATGCCACCTTGCACGATACCAAACAATGCCGCTTTGCTGTCACCGTGTTCTTCTTTAGAACGTTGTGCCCATCGTAATGATAATTCCATTGACGTTTTAGCTTCTTCAACTGTCGCTGGATATGGCGTACATTCGTCAAAAATCATCACAACGTCAGCGCCTAAATCGCGTTGAACTTCAATTGAACGTTCTGGCGTTAACATAATTTTTTCACCGTTAATTGGTGAACGGAATTCCACACCGGCTTCAGTTATCTTGCGCAAATCGCCTAAACTAAATACCTGAAAACCACCCGAGTCTGTCAGAATTGGTTTTTGCCAATTCATGAAGTCGTGTAAATCGCCGTGTTTACGAATAATTTCAGTGCCTTAGTCGTAACATCAAATGGAACGTATTGCCTAAACAAATATGAGCACCGGTTTCTAATAATTCGTCGGGTGTCATCCCTTTAACCGTACCGTAAGTACCGACCGGCATAAACGCAGGAGTTTCTACCTCACCGCGATCAAACTTTAATTTACCACGGCGAGCTTTGCCGTCGGTGTTGATCAATTCAAATTTCATCGTTGGTCTCTAAAATGACAAGCACTATTTAGCTTGATTAAGTCTTCTAAAATTGCGCGCATTATATCTGAGTTCTTAGTAAAAATCCCTATTGAATAATCAACTAGGTGAATTACAATGGCAACTTCTGCCAAATGGAAGTCAGCGCACGCTGCATGGGCATGTCTCCAAGGAACCGCGCCATATTATTTTAATCTGTATAGAGATTTAGGAGTCATAATGTCTATCTCAATAATTGCCGACATCATTGGTATGTGCGGCACTTTTTCGATTGTTCTTGCCTATTTCATGATCCAATTGGATAAAATGGATCCCAAAGGCGTGATCTACAATATGCTTAATTTGGTTGGCGCAATCTTGCTGCTGATTAGCCTTTGCATTAATTTTAACTTAGCGAGTTTTGTCATTGAACTGTTTTGGATAGCAGCGTCTTTGGTTGGATTGTATAAATATTTTAGAAAAGGCCGAGTGCAAGTCTAAATGGTAAAGCGGTTTTCCGCTCTACCATTTTCTTTCATCAGCTATGGAACCGTTTTTTTAGTTAAGAACATCGCGTCACCGTAACTAAAAATCGGTATTCATTTTCAACCGCTAAGTTATAGCCATTCAAAATATGTTGTTGACCAGCAAAAGCAGACACCAACATGATCAAGGTTGACTCAGGTAAATGAAAATTAGTGACCATCGCATCAACTATTTTAAATTCATATCCAGGATAAATAAAAATATCGGTTTCGCCAGTTAGAGGTTTTAATTGCGAATATTGCCCCGTTTGCATCTCTGACTTCCAAGCCGCCGATTCTATTGATCTCACCGACGTTGTCCCGACCGCAATGACTCGTTTTCCATTCGCTTTAGTTTTTTGAATTGCTTCAACAACCTCTGCCGACACATCTGCATATTCAGCATGCATTTTATGGTCGGTCACCGTATCAACACGAATCGACTGGAACGTTCCAGCGCCTACATGTAAAGTAACAAACTCAGTTTGCACACCTTTGCGGCTAATTCCGCTAATAACCCTTCAGTAAAATGCAAACCAGCCGTTGGTGCAGCAACCGCACCTTAGCTTTTCGTTATAAACCGTCTGATAACGTTCTCTATCAGATTCTGTGTCCGGACGGTCAATATATGGTGGCAGTGGCATATGCCCTTTTTGTTCTAAAACCTCAAGAACTGTGGAGTCTGTAAGAAATCGCAATTCAAATAAATCATCGTGGCGCTGGATCATTTCTGCCCGAACGTCCTCTTCTAGAATAAGAATCGTCCCGGGCTTTGGCGCTTTACTGGCTCTGACATGCGCTAAGACAGAAGCTTCGTCAATCAATCGTTCAACTAAAATTTCAACTTTTCCGCCAGATTCTTTTTGCCATACATCCGGGCTGGAATAACACGAGTATTGTTAAAGATAAGTAAATCACCATAGGTTCTACCAACGACACGATATCAGAAAATACCCTGTGGTTAACCTCGCCCGTATTGCCATCTAACACCATTAGTTTGCTACTACTGCGTTCACTTTTAGGTGCTTTGGCAATTAACTGCTCGGGTAAATCAAAATGGAAATCGGCGACTTGCACATCTAACCTCAAATAGTTGGTAAAATTCGCGATATTCTACCAGTCTTTAATAGAAATCCCCAACTTGTGGTACTTATCTTATTCACGACTTGTTTAAATTCTCGTTTCTTTATAGAGTAAAGGTCTTTTAGGCACAGATGCGTTAAATGAACGCGTAATATAAAGGTTGTAATTTCGTGGATCGCAAACTTCCCCTACTACTCATTACATCTGATCCTAAGAATCGTGTACAACTAAGTAATCGAATTAGAAGTTTACAACTGTTTGATATCCATACTGTTGAAAACAGCACAAGTGCAATTGAAAAGTTAAAAAATAATAATTTTCACTTTATCATTTCAGATATTGATATCGGTGATGTTGATGGTTGGTGTCTATCAAGTTTAATTCGATCGGACATTTATGTATGCGACCGTAAAATTCCTATCGTATTGTTGACCGACACTCACAGTGAACGTATTGCCGAAGCCACAGCTAAAGCATTTGGTATAAACGCGGTATTAACTAAAAGTGAAACATCTAAAGTAAACGAAATCTTAGCCGACGCGTTTTCTCTCTCATTACCGATCAGTAGTAAAATGACCGCCTTAAATGTTATGGCGGACAAAAGCTTAGCGTCGGAAATCGAATTACTTATAGATTCAAAATTTGAGACCTTCACCGTTCCAAATGCCAAAGATGGCTTGGCTATTCTCCGCCAACAAAACATTGACTTTCTAATCGTTGATAATGCACTGCCGGACAACACAGCGTCAGAATTAATCAAAGCTGTACATCAAGAACTGCCCGAAATCCCATGTGTCGTTATCGTTCCTAGGAACGATATTGAAGTTGCCGAATATTACATGATCCATGGCGCAAGTGACTTTATCTACCGCCCTTTAAATCCTTCCCGAGTTCTTAATATTTGTGAACGGGCTGCGCGACGCAATGACTTTATGATCAGCAATAATCAATTTGCGCAAAAAGTATCGCAGCTAGAACAAAGTGAACGGAAATTTCGCGACCTTTTTGACGAGCATACAACCCTTCTAGAGAACTTGAGTTCTGTTGTCATTGAATTAGATAAAGAGGGTAAAATAAAATTCCTGAACAAAACTTGGCGCAGTTTAACTGGGTTTTCGATTGAACGATGTATTGGCAAAAACTTACTCGAGTTTATTGAAGTTGATGAATTAGGCGCTGTCAGATTCACCGCCAAAATCAACAGCATGTTGAAGTTGAATCAAACATCCTCTACCGAAGAGGTCAAAATTAGAACGGCTTACAATTACAATTTGTGGGTTGAGATTAAGCTGCATAAAATAATTAAAAATGGCGTAACGTCAGGTTTAAGTGCAACAGTTGATAATATTCATGATCGTAAAAAAGCAGAAGAAAAATTAAGTCACCTTGCATTACACGACACGTTAACTGGTCTCTATAATCGATATTACTTTGATACGCAACTGAGTCGGTTGACACTCCTTGCGTCACGCGGAGATGACAGCCACTGTTTGCTCTACATCGACCTTGACCACTTTAAAGTAATTAATGATACAGAAGGTCATCAAACGGGTGATATGGTCCTTCGAGAAGTGTCTCAGATACTTTCGCAACGCCTTAGACAGTCAGACATTTTATGCCGAGTTGGTGGTGATGAATTTGTTATCCTGTTGTCCAGTACAACAATGGAAAACGCAAAAACGATTGGCAATAATATTTGTAAGCAAATATCCGATACCCATTTTCAATTTTCCAACAACACCTATAAAATCAGCGCCAGTATTGGTCTGTCAGAAATAGACGGCCACAGCACAGCGCCTGAATACCTCCGACAAGCTGATATCGCTTTGTATGTGGCCAAGAATAAAGGCCGAAATCAAATTCATTGTTTTGCAGAAGATGACGTTGAATCGACAATGCAATTCGACAATATGAAATGGGTACACCGGCTACAAGATGCTGTTATTAATGACAATTTAATACTGCACTTCCAGCCAGTTTGGGATCTTGAAGAAAACAAAGTGGCCTACTTTGAAGCGTTGGTCAGACTGCAACATGGCGATACGTTAACTTTTCCAAACGAGTTTATTCCTGCGCTTGAACGTGCAGAGGACATTAGTTTTCTCGATCATCAAGTGATTAACCAAGCATTAAAATCCCTGAGTAGTAACCCTGAATTACACCGTGTGGCCATTAACCTTTCTGCACATGCTTTTTCAGATGAACGCTTAGCGCCACTTATTGAATCAAAACTAAAAAATACAATGTCGATGGTCATCGAATTATATTCGAACTCACTGAATCAGCCAGCTTAACTAATGTAAGTGGCACAAGGCGGATGATTGAGACCATAAGCGCGCTAGGTTGTGAATTTTCCATAGACGATTTTGGTACGGGCTTTAGTACGTTTGCTTATTTGAAAGAACTGCCGGCACACTCTGTTAAAATTGACGGTAGTTTTGTTAAAGACATGAACAATAATTCGGTTGATAAAACTCTTGTAAGTGCTATTGCAGAAGTCGCAACCGCGTTAGGTAAGACATCCGTCGCGGAGTTTGTTGAAAACGCCGATATCTTTGACGAGTTGTTGAAAATGGGGGTTCGATATGCCCAAGGATATTACATTAGCCGACCGTTACAACTTGATGACGTTAAAGACTTTCAATTCGCACACAATAAAAAAGCCACTTAATAAAGTGGCTTTTTTATCCAAATAATTTTTAAATTATCTGTCTTTAATTGCTTTGGCTATCTCTGAATCTCCGTGACCATTGGCATTTGCCCAATCTAAATCACCTGAATCAGCAAAATGTGATGCTGGCATACGTTTAACGATAAACTCGCCCGCACCTTGAGCATTTTTTGTCATTGCGTAACGAACCAAGTTCTCTCCGCCACAAGTTATGCCGTCATAGATATGGCGTAGTTTTACGCCGGCTTCTTTTAACTTCTTACGGACACGTGATTTGTTATCAGTTGCAACGTTATCGCAAAATCCTGCAAGCACTGAAGCCATATCTGCAGACTTGGCTGGAGTTGAAAACGCAATTCCACCTAAAATCAAAGAAACAGACAATAGTGTTGTTACAAACTTCATAAACATTCTCGCTTTTTATTATTATTAAGGACATTACCACAGAATTATTGTTATTCAAGTCTATGTTTTGTCAATTTAAGGAAAACCCCTAATCCTTTACAAGAGTAACAAACGTATAAGGATAGCTATTCTTCTCGTCAGGGAGGTGGCTTTCTTTGTCCACTTCCGTCCAACTACCGACGGTTTCCCAATCTGGGAATTGTGTATCACCATCATTAATCGTTAAATCGATCAAAGTTAGATACAAGGTCGACGCTAATAATAAATAGTGTTGGTATATTTTACCACCCCCAATGATCATTACTTCAGCTTCTTTTTCAACCAAAGTGAGCGCATCTTCAGGTGAATGTACAACATCGACCCCTTCATGCGTCCAATCTTTATTACTAGTGACGACAATATTTTGTCTACCCGGCAGTGGTCGGCCAATTGAATCAAATGTCCGACGCCCCATAATGACCGGTTTACCAAGCGTTACCGATTTAAAATGCTTTAAATCGGCAGGCATATGCCAAGGCATGTCATTATCTCTGCCTATTACCCTATCGTGGGCCATCGCGGCAATTAATGAAATCTTAGTCACGCGGCTTTCCTAATCTCAATTATGGCTTGTAGATGACTTCAACATCGTAGTCATCTTCGTTCCAATCTTCATCGTCTTCGTCATCTGCATCACTTGCAGCCGCTTCCAACGCTTCTTCATGGTAACTATGCCACTGGAATTCAACTTTCTCATCTTCATCCGTAACAATTTCTCTCGGCATATCTTCTAACGCGTCTGACAAATCGTTGCATAAATCTTTTGTATTTTGACCGGTGGAAGCTGAAATCTGGTAAACAGGCCCATCCCACTCCAAGCGTTCTACGATAGATTTACAAAGCTCGTTTGCTTCTTCTTCTGACATCAAGTCAATCTTGTTAAAGACTAACCAACGCGGTTTGCCTGCAAGTTTTTCGCTGTACTGTTCTAATTCACCAACGATAACTCGTGCATTGTCGACTGGATCAGAACCATCAACAGGTAAAATATCGACTAAATGCAACAGTACGCGACAACGTTCTAAATGGCGGAGGAATCGGATCCCTAAGCCAGCGCCATCTGCAGCACCTTCAATTAGGCCAGGTATATCCGCAACAACAAACGAGTTACCCGCACGGACAACACCTAAATTTGGAATAAGTGTGGTAAATGGATAATCAGCGACTTTCGGTTTAGCTGCTGAAACTGACCGGATGAAAGTCGATTTACCAGCGTTTGGTAAACCTAACATACCTACGTCAGCTAATAACAACAGTTCCATTTGTAGGTTTCTAACTTCACCTTAGCGTACCATTGGTTTTTTGTCGAGGTGCACGATTAACGCTACTTTTAAAGCGCGTATTACCTAATCCGTGGAATCCACCTTTGGCCACCAATAACTTTTGACCGTGTTTGGTCAAGTCACCAATGACTTCGTCTGTGTCTAAGTCTCGAGCGCGAGTACCGATTGGTACTGACAATATGCAATCTTCACCACGTGAACCTGTGCAATTTCTACCCATGCCATTTTGGCCACGCTGGGCTTTATGAAAACGCTCAAAACGATAATCTACAAGGGTATTGAGTCCTTCATCTGCGAGTAAAAATACATCGCCACCATCGCCACCATCGCCGCCGTCTGGACCACCATTAGGTACATATTTTTCACGACGGAACGAGATCGCGCCGTTACCGCCATCACCAGCGTCGACTTTGATTTCTACTTCATCTACAAATTTCATTTCGCAATTAACTCTTGTTGTTCTAAAGCGCCTACCTATCACTATATCTCGGGATGGGTAAAGCTGCCACTATTCTAGTATGTATGCATTAGAAATAAAAACCCCGCATAAGCGGGGTTTTAAAATACTTTACAGTTACTGATATTATTCAGCAACAATGCTCACGTATTTACGGTTAAGTGGACCTTTAACGTCAAACTTAACTTTACCTTCTGCAGTAGCAAACAATGTGTGGTCGCGGCCCATACTAACGTTTGTGCCAGCGTGGAATTTAGTACCACGTTGACGAACGATAATATTACCGGCTAATACTGTTTCTCCACCAAAACGCTTAACACCTAAACGTTTGCTTTCTGAATCACGACCGTTACGAGTACTACCACCAGCCTTTTTATGTGCCATTTTATAGTTCCTCTACTAATTAAGCGTTAATGCTTGTAATTTTCACTTCTGTAAACCACTGACGATGGCCAGCTTGTTTACGTGAATGTTTACGACGCTTAAATTTAACAATTTTTATTTTCTCACCACGACCGTGAGAGACAACTTCAGCTGTGATTTTACCACCAGATACTAATGGCGCACCAACCTTTACATCGTCGCCGTTAGCAACTAACAACACTTGATCAAACTCGACTGCAGAACCAGTTTCTACGTCTAGTTTCTCAAGACGAATGGTTTGGCCTTCAGCAACACGGTGTTGTTTACCACCACTTTGGAATACCGCGTACATATTACTCCGTCTCCTGTGCGTTCTTCGCACAATTTTAATCTGTAAAACAGGGCGCGAATTCTAAATGAGATGCAAAATAGACGCAAGCACTAATTACGTTTAAATGAATAAAAAACGACATTTAATTACTAAATCAGATAAAAGCGGTAGATTGCCCATTTAAGTTTACTTATTTTATGATGATTTAGATTTCTTAATCTATTTTGTATTTAGATAATGTGTGTACTCAGGTACACTTTGCCGCAAGTTGAATTAAAATTTTAAAGCAGTTGATGGAAATTCAGAAAATCATCGAACTTGCCAGTCCCGACATGCAAGCCGTAAATCAGTGTATCGCGTCACAATTAAAGTCAGATGTCGCGTTAGTTAACCAATTAGGTGTTTATATCGTTAATAGTGGCGGTAAACGCATTCGCCCTATGTTAACCGTATTAGCCTCGCGAGCGCTGGGTTATGAAGGTGATAACCATTCTACTTTAGCGGCCATAATTGAATTCATCCATACCGCAACATTACTCCATGATGATGTTGTCGATGAATCTACGATGCGCCGTGGCAAAGAGACCGCCAATGAAGTGTTTGGTAACCAAGCAAGTGTACTTGTGGGTGACTTTCTTTATACCCGCTCGTTTCAAATGATGGTTAGCTTAAAATCCATGCGTATTATGGATATTTTAGCCAATGCGACCAATGAAATTTCAGAAGGCGAGGTTTTGCAGTTAATGAACTGTAATGATCCAGACACCACTGAACAAAGTTATTTTGATGTCATTTATGGTAAAACCGCACGATTATTTGAAGCGGCAACGCAACTCTCGGCTATTATTGCAGGTGCAGATGAGGCAACTGAACAAGCGATGCAAAAATATGGCATGCATTTAGGTACGGCATTTCAGCTAATTGACGATGTAATGGATTACACTTCAGAAGCCGGCGACATGGGTAAAAATACCGGTGATGACCTAGCAGAAGGAAACCGACTTTGCCTCTGCTATACGCCATGTGGAATAGCACAGGTGCACAATCTGAACAAATTCGTCTTGCGATTCAAAACGGTGATGGCCTGCCCCACCTCTCAGACATCATAGCAACGATGGAACAAACCGGTGCCTTAGAATATACGAGAATAAAAGCCGAGAAAGAAGCAGACAAAGCGATAGAGCAATTAACCTGTTTAGAAGAGTCTGAATTTAAGCAAGCGCTTGTTTCTTTAGCACATATCTCCGTTCATCGAACGAATTAACTTCTTACCATTAGTTCCACTTTAAGTTTACGTGGCCAATTTATTTAGTAAATTGGTCACGTAGTAATAAAGCAATATCACATAAATAAACTTTGCTTAGGTATGACTTAGGCATAAACGGTGGACTGAACCCGTATCAAAGCAGTAATTTTACCGCCTACTGAATAATAAAAAACCGCTTAAGGGCTAAGCCCCAAAGCGGTTTTTTGACGATATTTTAAGTTTAATTACGCGTTAACGAAATCTTCACCTAGTTTAATATCACCACGTAAGCCTTCAATCATTTCAGCTTTACATTTTTCTTCATATTCACTTAAGTCGCCATAATGAAGAATTTCTTGAACACCGTTTTTACCAATTAATACTGGCTGTGCGAAGAAACGAGCATCAGAACCGTCACCTTCAACATACGTGTATTCAAATACGTCTTCTTCGCCGTTAAGCGCATCTACTAAGCTTAGTGCAAAACGTGCAGCTGCTAGACCCATAGACAAAGTAGCAGAACCGCCACCCGCTTTGGCTTCAACAACTTCTGTTCCTGCATTTTGAATACGGTGAGTTAATTGCTCAATTTCTTCTTGAGAGAACTCTACGCCTTCAACTTGAGAAAGAAGAGGTAAAATTGTTGTACCAGAGTGACCACCAATAACAGGCACTACAATATCTTCACAATCCAAACCTTTAACTGCAGCAACAAACGTTTCTGCACGAATAACGTCTAGTGTCGTAACACCAAACAATTTCGCAGGGTTGTATTTACCTTTTGCTTTTAACGTTTCAGCAGCAATTGCAACTGTCGTATTAACAGGGTTAGTGATAATTCCGATACATGCTTCTGGTGCATGGTCAGCAATACCTTCAACCAAGTTTTTAACGATACCTGCATTGATGTTGAACAAGTCAGAACGATCCATACCCGGTTTACGTGGAACACCAGCTGGGATCAATACAATGTCTGCACCCGTTAACGCCTTATCAAGGTCGTCTGCCCCAAACCCTTCAACTTTTACAGAAGTTGGGATGTGGCTCAAGTCAACAGCAACACCTGGAACAACCGGTGCTACGTCGTACAATGCTAATTCAGAACCTTGTGGTAACTGAGTTTTTAGTAATAAAGATAGAGCCTGACCGATACCACCAGCGGCACCTAAAACTGCAACTTTCATGTATTTCTCCAGTTTAATTGGTTATAGAGTACGATTTCCGGCAAACCATACTTAAATATGAGTAAAAACTCAAATAGCAATTAGTATTATAGCGGCAAATGAATTATTATTTATTTGTTAAATGTGGGGAAAATATTTACATGAGTCAAACCAAACAAGAAGAGCTAATAAAAGCGTTCAAAGCATTACTAAAAGAAGAACGTTTCGGATCGCAAGGCGATATCGTTGACGCCCTAAAAGCTCAAGGATTTGACAATGTAAGTCAATCTAAAGTCTCAAGGATGCTGACTCGATTTGGCGCTGTTAGAACCCGTAATGCCAAACAAGAAATGGTCTACTGTTTGCCTGCAGAGCTTGGTATGCCTACCGCTAAGAGCCCTCTTAGACAATTAGTGCTCGATGTAGAACACAACGAGTCTATGGTTATAATCCGAACCAGTCCGGGCGCTGCACAGCTCATTGCTCGCTTACTCGATTCAGTTGGAAAAGCCGAAGGTGTGCTTGGAACAATCGCCGGCGACGATACTATTTTCATCGCACCATTGAAGGTAAGTGAGATTGAACATACCCTAACAAACGTGAAACAATTGTTTGAAACTGTCTAGATAACTAGCCAAAAATAAAAAAATCCGCATATTTTCATGCGGATTTTTTATAAGTAATTACTTTAAACTAATCTTCGTTTATAGATCCGATCTTATGAATCGAAAGATCTGCACCAACAAATTCGTCTTCATCTGTCATTCTTAGAGCAGAGAATTTGTTAACCAAACCGTAAACAATTCCACCACCGACTAACGCAATTGTAATACCAGCAAGTGTACCGATAATTTGAGCTGTCAATGATACGCCACCTAAACCACCGAGCGCTTCACTACCAAATATGCCACAGGCAATACCGCCCCATGCACCGCAAACGCCATGCAATGGCCACACACCTAATACATCATCAAACTTAAACTTGTTCTGTACATAGGTAAACAACCAAACAAATAAGCCACCAGCAATCAAACCGACAAACAATGAACCGATTGGATGCATGACATCAGAGCCTGCACAAACCGCCACCAAGCCCGCTAATGGACCATTGTGAATAAAACTAGGGTCATTTTTACCAAAGTACAAAGCAGCTAAAATACCACCGACCATCGCCATTAATGAGTTAACCGCCACAAGGCCTGAAATACCATCCAGTGTTTGTGCTGACATTACGTTGAAGCCAAACCAGCCGATACTTAATATCCAAGCACCTAACGCTAAAAATGGAATGTTAGATGGTGCAAATGCCACAAGTTTACCGCCACGTATTCGGCCTTGTCGCATTCCCAACATTATAACAGCGACAAAGGCTAACCAACCACCTACACCATGGACGACCACAGAACCTGCAAAGTCATGAAACTGAGCGCCGGTTAACGCTTCTAACCAAGCCTGAAAGCCCCAATTGCCATTCCAAATAATCCCTTCAAACGTTGGATATACCACACCAACTATCAACGCGGATGCGATTAAAAATGGATAAAAACGACCACGTTCCGCAATACCGCCCGACACGATAGCTGGAATTGCTGCCGCAAACGTCATTAAAAAGAAAAACTTAACTAAATCATAACCATGGTTTTCTGATAACGTCTGAGCACTCGCAAAAAGGTCGTATCGTACGCTAACCAATAACCAACAAAAAGTAAGCTACGCATGATACGCCAAAATCAGCCATGATCTTAACCAACGCATTAACTTGGTTTTTGTGTCTAACCGTACCAACTTCTAAAAAGGCGAATCCGGCATGCATGGCAAAAACCATTATAGCGCCGAGTAATATAAATAACGTGTTAGAGCTTTGGACTAATGTCTCTACTGCACTATTAATTTCTTGCATTTTGTCTAACCCTATATCGCTTCGTTGTTTTCTTCACCAGTACGGATCCGCACGACACGGTCGACATCAATTACAAAAATTTTGCCATCGCCAACTTTGCCAGTTCTGGCTGTATTGGTAATGACATCAATGCAGCGCTCCACATCGTCACTGTTGACAATCATTTCAATTTTCACTTTTGGTAAAAAATCGACCTGATATTCAGCGCCTCGATACATTTCAGTATGCCCTTTTTGGCGTCCAAACCCTTTTACTTCTGTAATCGTCATGCCGACGACTCCTACTTCTTGCAGCGCAAGACGAACGTCTTCTAAACGGAACGGCTTTATGATTGCTTCAATCTTTTTCATTTTTACACCATGTTGATTGCATATTTATTTTGAAAAAGAGCCTAAATATTCACAGTTAAATATGCAATAGTTACAGGTGAGTATTGGTCACTTATATGGATGAAATCTTTTCACCCATATAAAAGCCGAATGATAGTGTCTAGGGTGACTGGCGTGAAAGACTAGATTTAGAGAGAGCCTTGGTTTACCAAAAAGTCCACTGAAGGTGCAAAAAGGCTGCCCCCGTTTCTGCAGTTGTATAATTTAACAAGTGGTCATAGTCCCCATCATCATTACCGACGACCATATTTGATAAGATCGCAGAAAACGCATCAGGGTCAGCGCAATACGAGATAAACAATAATCCCTGATGGCTTAAATCACCATAGGGCATACTTTGTCTCATTAACTCTCGCGTTTTTCCTTCTGCATTTTTGACATTTGATCTTTTCACATGCGCGGTTAAAGGCATATCTTCCGCTGAAAATTCTTTGTCATCCATTTTTGTCCGACCAATGATCAACTCTTGCTCCTAGGTTGGTAATTTATCCCAGCGATTAAGGTGGTGGCGATAGCGTTGAACATGAACAAAGCTGCCAGCAGTGAACTTGCCGGCATCTGCTAGTAATGCAATTTCACGACGTTTTCTGCCTTTTGGATTTTCGGTACCATCTACAAAGCCTGTTAAATCACGACCGTCTAGATAGCGAAAACATGGCACCTGTTCGATTAGTTCTATGGTTTCACCAAATAAAGTTAAAATACGGCGACTCGCAATATAGTTCACATCTTGGCGGTCAGAACGAAGTTGAATAAACAAATCCATTGGCGACGCCGGCATTTGTCTGTCGTCTTGCCCCATTGCCGGAAATGGTTTTAAACCATGGGGATATCATCTGGGTAAAGTTCTTGCCAAAAACTTGCACCAATCGCAATAACTCCACTGAACATACCTTCGGAAAACTGTTCAGAAATTTCGTCAAAGATTTTCGGTAGTTGGCTTAGCGCTTCTCTAATTACGGGCTCGTAACCTTCATGTGCATTAAAAAACAAATGCAATCCATGTAAATTTGCTTCAGTACAAATGCCCCATTGTTCTCTCGCCATTATTCACCTCTTCATTTGTATTAACGCATCCTACTCTGAAATACACTTAAGCTTAATAAAAACAATAACCTTATGTCCTAAATTTCAACTATAGATAACTCTCTTTTATTATATAACCACAAATTTGCCTTTTTAAATTGAAAAACACCTTAGCCGCCCTTATTATTTACAAACCGACCGGTCTGTACTTTGAATGAAATAGTTAGAAAACAATTAATGCCCAAATTTATTATCATAGTTACTCTCATCTTCAGTTTATTTTTTAGCCACACAGGTCATGCTGTGGAGAAATTTGTTGAATTGCAAACAGGCTCATTAATGGGAATGGCACATATTTCGTTTGGTCTAACGCTCCATAAGAATCACAATTTTTCCATTGGCATTGGTTTTGTACCAGAGCTAGACAGCCACGAAGAAATGACGTTAACGAGTTTAAAATATCGCTATGAAGGTGACACTCGTATTGAAAGCGAATTGTTTGGTACGTCTATAACAATTAGTCCATTTAACTTTGGTTTGGCAAGTCTAATTGGTCACCAAGACGAAATATATAAGAAAAGCCCAGATTACCTGCCCGATGGCTATTATTTCCCTACGGCAAAACGCGTTATTTTTAACTATCAGACAGTTGTTTCTTTCAATTCAGACCTGCAAGTTTATATGGATTGGAGTGTGCTAGATGTTGGCCTGATAAATTACGTTAGAAATTTTGAATTTTATAATGACAATTACGACGCCTTTGGTTTGGAAGGTATCGTAAGTTATGGCTTTGGTATAAGGAAACGATTTTGAATTCAATTATGAATATTGTCGCCTCAAACGGCTATAATTATCTTCGCACAGCCTTAATTGCTGTAGCAACAACACTCATTTTGGTGGGCTGTGATTACGAACTTTCGCCATGGCAAACCGACGTCTATTGCCCATAGTCAATCCGTTGATGAAAACCTTGCGTTGATTAAACAGATTGAACAAACCAAACAAATCGGCGATTCATTTAAAGTTGCATTATTGGGCGACCCACAACAATTTCCAGAAGATTTTGACGAAACGATAAAATTGTTAAACACCTATGCGGAAGTCGATTTTATTATTCTATTAGGTGACTTAGTCGAAACTGGATTAAAACAGGAGTTTGAGTGGACATGTAAAGCCATGAATCATTCAAACAAACCTATTATTCCAGTAATCGGTAACCACGACTCATTATCTTATGGGGTCGATATTTGGCTTCAAACGTTTGGTGAGTACGATTTTACATTTTCATATTTAGGGACGAAGTTTGTTGCCTACAACGACAACCAATACGAATTTGAAGACGTGCCAGATCTTGACTGGTTAGAGCAAGCTTCAGCAATTTCTGACAACGAAACACGGCTACACACCATTGGTATGTCACACATCGAACCTTGGGGAAGAGCCCCAGATCTAAGCCAGTTCTTGGCTAAAAATGGGTTTGATCAAATGCTTCATGCCCACAAACACAAATTTGCTTATTACCAGCGAGAAGAAGTGGGCTTACCTCACTTTATAACCGCCGATACTCAAGATGTTAAATTTGCCATCATGACGGTTACACCAGACACAATTACAATTGAACAATGCGATCCTGTCTGTTTACCAGCCGAAATTGAAATTAGGTAGGTTTTTCTCTATCTCACTAAAAATTAATAAAAAAGTCACAACTTAGAAACAAAACAGAAATAAAAATGAAATATTTTATTCACATTGAAATATTTCTGTAACATTTGTGCTATTTAATACCGTCAAATATTTCAAGACGCCGATTTTGCGTCTAGGATTAAGTTAATCAACTTCCTTGATATAGGTATTAAAATGAAAATATTGCGACCAATCATCGCCGTTGCTGCCCTAAGTGCACTGACAAACAGCGCATTTGCTGCTCAATTTACCACTGACGTTTACGGTAAAGTTAACGTTACCGTACAAAACTCAGATGGTGAAACTGAATTAAAAAGCAACTCATCTCGTTTTGGCCTAAAGGGCTCTGAAAAGCTTAAAGGCGGCTTGGAAGTGTTTTACAAATACGAAATTCAAGTTGATGTGGCAGATGAATCTACAACAGAAAACTTAAAATCACGTAACCAATATATTGGTCTTAAAGGCTCGTTTGGTGAGGTTATTTTAGGCCGTAACGATACTGTCTTAAAGCAGTCTCAAGGAAAATTTGACCTATTCTCTGACTTAACTGCCGATATAAAAAATGTAGGCTGGAAAGGTGAAAATCGCATTAACGATTCAATAACCTATAAAACGCCTAAAGTTAATGGCTTCCAGTTTGGTGCAAGTTATTACATCGATGAAGAGAACGACGATTCTGCGACATCGCTTTCGGTGACTTACGGTGACAGCGCCCTGAAAAAGGCAAGTACTATGCAGCCGTTGCGATGGACAATGAACTAAATGGCTACAACGTAACTCGACTAACGGGCGGAACTAAAGTCGGTTCAGTTAAACTTGGTGCTATGTTCCAGACTCAGGAAAGTGTTGATACCGGCATCGAAAAAGATGGCTTTATGGTCAGTGCTGAGTATCTAATGGGAGCCTATAACTTAAAAGGTCAATACCAAACCTTAGAAGATGATTCTGGCTTTACCGTCGGTGCGGATCGTAAATTAGGTAAAAATACCAAAGCATTTGCGTTTTATACGACATTTGGTTCAGATGATGATGCTTCTGGAAGCAACAAAAATTACTTAGGTTTAGGTCTAGAACAAAAGTTCTAACTTGCCTCGATGATAAAAGCTTCAGCAACCCTTTTATACGATTTGCTTATGCTTTAATTAGAAATTCAAAAACCGCGGTTAACCCTGCGGTTTTTTTTGTTTATGTCATTAGCTAAACAAAGCTAGTGATCTTGTCTCTATTTAAGAACCGAGTTTATCGCAGCAATCAAGTTATCAGGATCATCTGTACCTAAGCTAATTGTAGTGCCATCTTTTAGTTTTAGCGCAATCGCCTGTGTCCCTGATACCGTATATAACCAGCCCGTTGGAATGTATCTGATCCCTAAACCGTAGTACCATTTAGTTGTGATCAAACTTACTGAATCCACTGCTTCTAACGGCAATGACTTACGCCAAAAGCCTGGGCCAAAAGACCACCTAATAACGTCAGAATCTACGTTGATATTAAGAGAGTGGAACAGAAAAGCGACAGGCGCTAGCACCAAAAACACTGGCCAACCTATATCTGCGTTTTTTCAATCGCCATAAAAAAGACAAAACCGAAAATCCCTGCCATTACAACCAACAATGCCGTACCGATTTGTTTATGTTGATAGTGCATTTAACATCCTCACCGTTTATTTATCACTCATAAGGTTATTGTACTGTATAGCAAACACACCAATTTGCTTATCTAAAATTCAACCAATAAAACAAGATTTACCGCAAATATCTACATTTTTTTGCTAAGGTGCGTTATCACCTAATCCGCCATCTTATCGCCCGTAAGGAAAATATGAATGTTTGATACGTTACTTCGATTCCGTTGGCTAAGTCTTATCGGTCTGCTCGCGTTGTGCTTACCGTTTGCACTTTTTGCCCACGGTGTTGATGAGAGTACCCGGGCATTCTTGCAACAACATTCGGGAGTGCAGTTTATCCCGTTTTTGTATATCGGCGCTAAACACATGGTAACAGGCTATGACCACTTATTATTTCTAGTTGGTGTACTATTTTTCATCCATAAAAGTCGCGATGTATTATTGTATGTCAGCATGTTTACACTTGGGCATAGTTTAACTTTGCTCTTTGGCGTTCTAAATGACATTCAAATAAACGCCTATTTAATCGACGCGATTATTGGCTTGTCAGTTTTATATAAGGGCTTTGATAATTTAGGCGGCTTTAACGCGTTATTTGGAAAATCTCCTAATCCTCAACTGGTCGTTCTCATCTTTGGCTTATTTCATGGTTTTGGATTAGCCACCAAACTGCAGGAATTCCAACTACAGGATGAAGGTTTAGTGATCAATTTGTTAGCGTTCAACCTAGGTGTTGAATTGGGTCAATTTACCGCATTAGCGTTTATCTTATTGATAATTAATACGTGGCGAACACATCCGAGTTTTATCCGATTTGCCAAATATACAAATGGGTTATTGATGAGCGCTGGCTTTATGCTCTTCGGCTTACAGTTAACTGGATACTTTATTTAGTTGGGCTTAAAAGTGTAACAATAATTATTAATTCAATAATGCCATATTGAAAAAGAGAGTTAAATATGCAACAAACAGTTTTATTATCAACGCCAGCTTTAATTAAATACACATTGTTAAGCTTTATTTTTGCAGCGGCTGTATTACTGATCATTATTCTTCCTGCAGAATATAATATTGACCCAACCGGGCTAGGTGAAAAATTAGGGCTAACGGTATTTACTCAAACTTCGACAAATGCCATTAACACAAACTTAAAACAACCTGTCCAGAACGCAACAAATAAACCGCCGGTCACCATAGAAGTAATTGTGCCAGCTGGACGTGGCGTTGAATACAAATTTGTAATGACGCAATATCAAAAACTAAACTACGAATGGCAAACCAACGGCTCTTTACTGTACTTCGATTTGCACGGCGAACCCAAAGGCGATACTACGGGCTATTTTGAAAGTTACGCGATTGCGACATTAGAAACGATGAAAGGCAGTTTTACCGCCCCTTTTTCCGGTTCACATGGTTGGTATTGGAAAAATACCACTGATAAGCCCGTCATTGTGACCCTGATTGTTGAAGGCCAATACATATCACATCGCCTAAAATAGTCATTTAATTTCATCCAAAAAGTTCTAAGTTATTAAATGACATAACAATTTTATGATTGTTTCTATTTAATGATCGTTTAATGTCATTTTTTATTACCCCTAAGTCTTTTGTCATATTATTGTCATATACTTATTTGATACTGTATTCACAGTAATTATTCCAATTTTATGAATAGAAAATGACAAATAAAATATTAGTAATTGAAGACGAAGCACCAATTAGAGAAATGTTAGCTTTTGTACTTGAACAAAATGGCTATGAAGCACTTCAAGCCGAAAGTTTTGAGGAAGCCCAAAAGTATTTAATAGACCCTTCACCTGTGCTTATTTTACTCGATTGGATGTTACCCGGCGCCAGCGGCATTCAAATTGCTAAAACGCTCAAACAGCAGGACTACACCAAAGACATTCCAATTATAATGTTAACAGCCCGCGGCGAAGAAGAAGATAAGATCCGAGGTCTAGAAGTAGGCGCGGACGATTACATGACAAAGCCATTTTCACCAAAAGAACTGATGGCCCGTATTAAGGCGGTGTTACGCCGTGTTTCACCGACTTCAATTGAAGATTCAGTGCAGGCTAATGGACTGGTTTTAGACCCAGTTTCACACCGTGTAACGGTAAACGATGAACGAATTGAGCTTGGTCCAACAGAATTTAAATTACTGCATTTTTTCATGACGCACCCAGAACGGGTTTACAGCAGGGAACAATTATTAGATCATGTCTGGGGTACAAACGTTTATGTTGAAGATCGTACAGTTGATGTACAAATACGACGTTTGAGAAAAGCCATGGGCGACGTTAATCATATGATCCAAACGGTTCGAGGCTCAGGATATCGGTTTTCAGCTAACAACTAAGGATTTAAATGATACAACTGCCAAAAATTAGGGATATTGTTGTAAAGGTAGCGTTAATATTGTTGCCTTTTATCCTAATCGGAATGGCCTTCGGGTATGTCTACCAAGCCATAGCTATTGGTTTATTGTCGATTATTATTTGGCATTACTTTCATCTTCTAAAAGCCATTCATTGGCTGTGGTACGACAATAATTCTGCCCCGTATAATGCCAAAGGCGCTTGGGCGCTACTTTTTGATGGCCTGTTTCAGTTACAACGTAAGCACAAACAAAAACGCAAAGAGTTAGGGCTGCTGATCAAACGGTTTCGCAAAGGCGCGGAATCATTGCCAGATGCCGTTGTTGTTTTTACCACTGATAGAACCATAGTTTGGTGTAATACGTTAGCCCAAATAATGATGGGCTTCAAAATGCCAAGTGATATTGGCAATCGTCTAGATAATTTTCTTCGTCATCCTGAGTTTATTCACTATCTAGAACAAAAAGAATACGACGAACCATTTGAGTTCTCTTCACCGCTAAATGAACACATCACACTCGAATGCAGAATCGCCCCGTTTGAAAAAACCAGTGGACGTTAATTGCTCGCGACGTCACTCAGCTTAGACTCATGGAACAAATGCGGAAAGACTTTATCGCCAATGTGTCGCATGAACTCCGAACACCATTAACGGTTATGCGCGGCTATTTAGAAATGTTACCTAATGACGAAGCGCCATCGATGGGAATTTGGCCACAAGCACACAAGATGATGAGTGAACAGTCCCAACGAATGGAAGCATTGGTTGAGCAGCTAATGACATTAACACGTTTGGAAAACGCCCAGCCAACACAATATGCCAAACCCACCGACGTCCCTGCACTGTTGGAAAAAATACAGTCTGACGCAATTGCGCTATCGAACAACCAACATGAAATCACCTTAAATATCGACAAATCATTGTGGATGTTAACTGACAAAGAGCAACTCCGTAGTGCCTTTTCTAATTTGATATTTAATGCCGTAAAGTACACACCTGCCGGCGGAAAAATAGAAATAGAATGGCTCAGTGACGACAAAGGCGGTGCTAAATTTTGTTGTAAAGACAATGGACAGGGAATTGCACCGGAACATATTTCAAGACTAACAGAACGTTTTTATCGAATTGACGAAGCGCGTACACGAGATAGTGGAGGTTCAGGTTTAGGCTTGTCTATCGTCAATCGTATATTAAAAATTCATGACAGCAAACTTACCATTACGAGTCGTCGACAAGTTGGTAGTCAATTTGGCTTTGTCATTAATAAAAAATTCATCTGCCCGCCTGAAAGCCAATAACGATAGGAGATTTCATGCCCAAACGGCTATATGAAATCTCTTTCAAACCCGCAAAAACCAGTTTATTACAAATTAAAGACACTTTATTTAAAACGTCGTTTGCCAAGCGTTAATAGATCATTTGGCACGTTATTTTCTAACAATAACGAATTTTACAAAATAAATACTCAATACATTTCAGAAGCTTAGACCTCATTAGCATTTAATTACCAGAATAAATGACACATGTAATAAAGATGTCACATTTCATCTCTACTATGGCCAACATTGAAAAGTAAAACATAACCTTTCGGGTAAAAACTTATCCAACGTCAGGTAAAACAGATTATTTAATCGGAGCAAAAAATGAAACTTAAAGCACTTGTTGGCGCACTTGGTTTTACGTTAGCCACGTTAGTCTCGACCTCTGCGGTAGCCGTAGACAAAGACATCCCTACTTACCAAAAACCAGTGGTATATCTGGCAATTTATCTACTGTTGGTTCTGATACATTAGCTAACATGATGACCTTTTGGGCTGAAGAATTTAAGCGTTTATACCCGAACGTTAACATTCAAATTCAAGCAGCTGGTTCATCAACAGCGCCACCAGCGTTAACGGAAGGTACGTCAAACTTCGGTCCAATGAGCCGTAAAATGAAGTCTAAAGAAATAGAAGCATTTGAAAAACGTTTCGGTTATAAACCAACACCTATTCCAGTTGCAATCGACGCGTTAGCGGTATTTGTACATAAAGACAACCCGATTAAAGGGCTTAAAATATCTGATGTCGACGCAATATTTTCATCAACACGTAAATGTGGCGCACCACAAAATATCGACCGCTGGGGCGATTTAGGCCTGACAGGTCAATGGGCTGCAAAAGACGTTCAGTTATTTGGTCGTAATTCAGTTTCTGGAACTTACGGTTACTTTAAGAAAAAAGCGCTATGTAAAGGCGATTTTAAAAACAACGTGAATGAACAACCTGGTTCAGCATCTGTCGTCCAGTCAGTATCATCTTCGCTTAACGGTATTGGTTATTCAGGTATCGGTTATAAAACGTCTGGTGTACGTGCTGTTGCACTTGCTAAGAAAGGCACAAACTATGTAGATGCGAACATGGAAAATGCGGTTAACGGTAAGTACCCACTATCTCGCTTCTTGTTTGTTTACGTAAACAAGCACCCAAACAAACCTCTTTCTCCAATGGAAACTGAGTTTGTAAAAATGGTGTTATCTCAAACAGGCCAAGAGATTGTTGAAAAAGACGGTTACATCCCTCTTCCAGCAAAAGTTATCGAGAAACAACTTAAAGTACTTGGTCTTAACTAAACGTCATAAATGTTAGATAGATAGTTTCCAAAACAAAAAAAGAGCACTTAATGTGCTCTTTTTTGATCGCAATACAATAATCTATTTGTAATCAAACCTTAACTTGCCAACTCCAAATCCACCACGATATCTGTGGCTAATTCTTCAAGCGCTTCTGCGATCACATCTGCGTCCAAACCTACCGGAAGTTCGACTTTTGCGACTGCATGAAACAAGCCTCCGCCCCAGTTAGGAGCACTTTGGCGACTCGACGTAAAGTTCACAATGCTGGCACCTTTATGCTGAATTATTTCAGATAATTCGCGAACAATTCCTTTACGATCATTACCCGTGATCACAAACTCAATTTGTTGGTTTTGGTCACTTTCACTACCCGTACCGTCGTGAACATCTATTTTTAGATCGTCCAATTGTGACAATGCAGAAGTTAAATCACTTATAAACTCTTCAGCAACTTCAACTTCAACAACACCAGCAAAATAGCCCGATAAATGAGACAAGTTACTCGCAAGCCAATTGCCATGATTCTCTACTAAAACATTTGATAGGTTCTGTACTAACCCAACTTTATCTTTACCGATTACTGTTAACACAAGCTTCTTCATATCTTGGCCACTTATTTTCTTATTATTTGGGAAGAGTATTGTCAACAAATCAAAAAAATCCAGCACTATGCCCAGATAAAGTGCAATCAAATTGTCTAATGTATATTATTTAATCATATTTATTTCTCTATCATGACCCCCGTTTCCGTCCTATGTCACATAACTGTAACAATAACGAAATATAATACGCAGCAACTAATCTAGGGCAGGTAATTTGTATGTCTCAAATTTCGAGTAACGGATTGAAAACAGATTCAAAACGTTTATTCAAAGATCAATTCGCAAAGTACGGTGTAATGACGGGCGGTGTTTTAGTCCTTTGTGCACTACTTTTGATTTTCTTTTATTTATTGTATGTGGTGAAACCCGTATTTAATGCAGCTCATATTGAACCTCGCAGTTCAGTTAGCACTATGGCTAATAAATACGTCGCCGTTGGGATAGAAGAACAAACCGAAATTGCGTTTGGCTTAACTGACAAAGGTATGGTTGACTTTTATAACGTCAAAGGTTCGGGCACAGGTAAGCTAATTACTAGCGTTGACGCCAACATCGATGACAATATAATCGCATTTTCCTCAAGTGCGCCTCATCAAGGACAATATGCATATCTAAACGAACACGGTGAAATTACTGTAATCAAACCGTCATTTAGAGTGGCGTTTCCTAATGATGTACGCACGTTAACTCCGGTTATTACTTACCCTTTTGGTGAGCAACCTACACCGGCGCTAGACCTCCCAGCAGGAGAAGCGAGAAATATTTTATCTCGCGGTGAAAAGACCAACTTTGCTTTTGCAACTGACGAAAACGCCATTGGCATCGTTTACAAAACAGCCAATGATGACGTTATCTTCTCACGTTTAGAAAGTGAAGAAGATATGTTCACTGACGAACTCAGCTGGACGTCTTATCAATCGGATTTAAACTTTGTTACAGGAACAATACAACAGCTTCTAATTTCCCCAGATGCATCAAGGCTCTTTGTTGTCACCGACAAACATATCTATGTCGCAAATAGCCGAGATGGTGAAGATGTTCAATTGTTGTATACAGTTGATGTTGGCAGAAACGCCGCGACAATTACTACAGCAAAGTTACTGGCCGGCGCAAACTCCCTGATGGTTGGCTACAGTGATGGTTACATTGGTCAGTGGTTTGAAACAAATAGTGCGGATGGACGAGCGTTTATTCAATCTCGTCATTTCCAAATGGCAGTAGACACCGAAGATAAAGCTGTTGTTGCTATTTACCCTGAGTTTTATCGCAGAACATTTACCGCGGTAACTAAAAGCGGTGAAGCAAATATATTCCATACCACTTCTGAAGCGGAATTATGGCAAGGGCAATTAGTGGACTAAGGCAATTCTCGATTTTGAATTTTCGCCGCGCTCTAACGCCATTGTGATTTATTCTGCAAAAGGCTTGAGTGTGTTTAAAATTGAAAACGAACACCCTGAAGTTAGTTGGTCGGGACTATGGCAAGAAGTATGGTACGAAGGTTACCCAGAAGCCGACTACATTTGGCAATCATCTTCTGCAAGTGACGATTTTGAATCTAAATTTAGCCTAGTACCAATTTCGTTTGGCACCCTAAAAGCAGCGATGTATGCAATGATGTTCGCCGTACCAATTGGTTTAGCGGCAGCGGTTTACACCGCATACTTTATGGCCCCAAGCGTTCGTAAGATAGTAAAACCAACGGTTGAAATTATGGAAGCATTACCTACGGTTATCTTAGGATTTTTAGCTGGCCTATGGCTTGCCCCCGTCATCGAAGAACATCTTCCATGGTGTTGTATTGTTACTCATATTGTTGCCACTTTCGGTTTTTATAACTGCATTTATTTGGCACAACTTACCGACCAAAGTACGTAATAAAGTACCTGCCGGATGGGATTCAATTATTTTACTACCAATTGTTGTTATTGTTGGCTGGACATCGTTTGCGTTAAGTCCGCTAGTTGAACTGTGGTTATTTGATGGTAATACACGTCTCTTTATCACCAACGACTTAGGCATAACATTCGACCAACGAAACTCGTTAATTGTTGGAATCGCAATGGGCTTTGCAGTTATCCCAACCATATTCTCAATTGCGGAAGATGCGGTATTTAGTGTACCAAAAACCTTATCATCTGGTTCATTAGCACTAGGCGCAACGCAGTGGCAAACCTTAGTAAAAGTGGTTTTGTTAACAGCAAGCCCAGAGTATCTTTTCTGCTGTAATGATGGGGCTAGGCCGCGCAGTTGGCGAAACAATGATTGTATTGATGGCCACAGGTAACACACCAATTATGGACTGGAGCATATTTGAAGGAATGCGCACATTGTCAGCAAATATCGCTGTTGAGATGCCAGAGTCGGAAGTCGGCAGTTCGCACTACCGTATCTTGTTCTTAGCCGCATTTGTATTGTTTATATTCACCTTCTTTTTTAACACGATTGCGGAATTCGTTCGCCAACGTTTACGTGAAAAGTACAGCTCACTTTAATGCGCACCTACTTAAGATTTTGGAGAATTTAGAATGAAGTCATGGTTTAAATCAGGTGCCCCTTGGATCTGGATGACAGCTGGTGCAGTTAGCATCAGCTTGATATCTGTAATCGGGTTACTATTATTAATTGCAAGTCGCGGCCTTTCGTATTTTTGGCCGTCAGATATTCATCAGTTTAGCGTGAATACCCAAACGGGTCAGAGCTACACTGTTATCGGTGAAATTTATGACCGCGAATTGGTTCCAACACAACGCCTTATCGAAGCTGGGATCAAGTTTGATAACATTCAAGGCGAGGAAGTTGAACGCCTATTAGTGAAAACCGGTAACCGCGAATTTGTTGAACTGGATTTTCAGTGGATATTAAGTCCTGAAATTACACAAAGCGACACACCTAGTGGTCTCGCTGTATTTGAACGCAGCAAAAATGGTAACTTTTACGGTTTTGTTGAAGCGGTAATAGCCGACGGCAAACGTATCGTTGAAAACAAAGAAGCCGCATTAGAACAAGCTATTGAACGCGCTGTTGAACTCAATGAATTGGCATTAGATTTACAAAACGATGAAATCGGTGCAATAAACTACGAACTAGAACGACTTAGATTAAAACAACGAAAGTATGAATTAGAAGGCACATTAACCGCTGAAAAAGTTCAAGAGCTATATGACCGACGCGCCGAACTTAATTTGGAATATCGCGAATACGAAAAGCAACTATTTGCTTATCGTAACCAAGCGAAACGTGACGAAGTTATAGTAAAAGACATGCGCGGTGAATTAGTATCATTGCCAATGAACTACATCTTGGATGTCGCATTTCCAAACGACATGAACTTTTTGGCAAGGTTGCACGATACGGAAAACAAATATCGAAATTTATATTTGATGACCCGCGTGAAGCCAATACCGAAGGTGGGGTGTTCCCAGCCATATTTGGTACGGTCTTTATGGTAATGTTAATGGCTGTTATTGTTACACCATTTGGGGTTATCGCTGCAATTTACCTTCATGAATATGCAGGGAACAGTGCAGTAACCAAAATCATCCGTATCGCGGTTATCAATTTGGCCGGTGTCCCATCTATTGTCTATGGTGTATTTGGTCTAGGGTTCTTCGTATATATGTTTGGTGGTTCACTCGACCAATTGTTTTACCCTGAAGCTTTGCTAGGACCTACGTTTGGCACCCACAGGTGTAATGTGGTCGGCACTAACATTAGCGATATTAACTTTACCTGTTGTTATTGTATCAACAGAAGAAGGCCTATCTCGTATTCCAGGTTCGTTACGTCAAGGTTCATTAGCATTAGGTGCAACAAAAGCAGAAACACTATGGCGTATCGTGATCCCTATGGCCAGCCCAGCAATTATGACGGGTCTGATCTTAGCCGTTGCCCGCGCAGCAGGTGAAGTCGCACCATTAATGTTAGTTGGTGTCGTTAAGATGGCACCTACCTTACCTGTCGACGGAAACTTTCCGTTTGTACACTTAGATCGCAAGTTTATGCACTTAGGTTTTCATATTTACGATGTGGGCTTCCAAAGTCCAAACGTAGAAGCCGCAAGACCTTTGGTTTATGCAACATCGTTTTTATTAGTGACGGTTATCGTCGCGCTAAATATTACAGCGATTGGCATTCGTAACCATTTACGCGAAAAATATAAAGCGCTAGAGCACTAAACCGGTCCCTAGCTAAATAGAATTTTAAAGATTAAAGAAAGTAAGAGAGTGTGAGATGATTTCTGTAGCACCAGATATGAGCAACAAAACGTCGTCAGTAATAGATTTAAACAACCTAAGAGATGAGCAGATTGCCCTTAGGATAAAAGAGTTAGATCTTTATTACGCAGAAAAACAAGCGTTAGAAAACATTACGATGAATATCCCAAAAGGCCAAGTGACTGCTTTTATCGGTCCATCTGGTTGCGGTAAATCAACATTACTTCGTTGTATTAATCGAATGAACGACTTAGTTGATACTTGTCGTATTGAAGGCGAAATATTATTACATAACCAAAACATCTACGATAAGTCAGTTGATGTTGCGTCACTTCGTCGTGCCGTAGGTATGGTATTTCAACGCCCTAACCCATTTCCAAAAACCATTTATGAAAATGTGGTTTACGGGCTGCGTTTACAAGGTATAAAAGACCGACGCATTTTAGATGAAGTGGTTGAACGTTCTCTTCGAAACGCAGCACTTTGGAATGAAGTGAAAGACCGCTTACACGACAGTGCACTAGGCCTATCTGGTGGTCAACAACAACGACTTGTGATTGCCCGAGCAATTGCCATTGAACCAGAAGTTTTGCTGCTCGATGAACCAACTTCAGCACTGGATCCAATTTCAACATTAACTATTGAAGAATTGATCACTGAGCTTAAAGACAAATACACTGTTGTTATTGTTACGCATAACATGCAACAAGCCGCTCGTGTTTCTGACCAAACCGCCTTTATGTATATGGGGCAACTAATCGAGCACGCCGATACAAATACGCTATTTACTACACCAAAAATGAAAAAGACTGAAGACTACATTACGGGTCGTTACGGTTAACAACCGGGTCTTAGTAGTAACAGGTTAAATAGCGACTTAGGGGAAACATGGAATTAAATTTAAACAAACACATCTCAGGCCAATTTAATGAAGAATTGGAGCAGATCAGAAATGACGTATTAAAAATGGGCGGCCTTGTTGAACAGCAGTTAACCAATGCGTTAAATGCCGTTAACAATTCAGACCAAGCCTTAGCAAAACGTGTATTGGAAACCGATTATTTGATCAACCGGATGGAAGTTCAAATCGATCAGGAATGCACACGTATCATTGCCAAACGTCAACCAGCGGCGTCAGATTTACGTTTAGTACTTGCAATTGTCAAAACCATAACTGATTTAGAGCGCATTGGAGATGAAGCAGAACGAATTGCTAAAGTCGCATTGGAATCGTTTAATAAGACACAACAGGAGTTTTTGGTGTCGATGGACAACATGGGCCGTAAAGCGATCCATATGTTGAACCAAGTATTAGATGCATTTGCGCGAATGGACGTTGACGCGGCATTTGAAGTACATAAGTCAGATAAAATTTTGGACAAAGAGTACGAAGCTATTACACGCCAATTAATGACCTACATGATGGAAGATCCACGTTCTATTCCAAAGGTTATGGATGTCTTTTGGTCAGTGCGCTCGTTAGAACGCATTGGTGACCGATGCCAAAACATCTCTGAATACGTTATCTATTTTGTTAAAGGCACCGATGTACGCCATACTTCTGAAAAGGACATTCAAAATAACGTGCTTTCATAAATATTATGCGTAAGCTTGTCAACAGTAAAAAACCGCTTAAATAAGCGGTTTTTTCACACCTGCGGCAATTTTATGGTTAAAATACCGCGCGAAGTCATTTCTGTCATAATAATGTAATAAAAGTGACATAAACTGCGTTCCGCTCAACCTAGGTCTATATTTTACAACTACACTATAGAACTAGGAATTTAGTTGTTGTGTTAACGCAGAATTTTACAACACAACAAATTTGCTGTTTACCAAATAAATAAAGGTATAAATATGGCCGCTCATTCAATATTAGGCGTATTTGCAAAGTCTCCTCTAAAACCTTTAGAAGAGCACATCAATCAGGTTCAAGAAGCAGTTGAACTATTGTTGCCATTTTTTGACGCTGTTTTTGCAGAAGATTGGCAAGAAGCCGCCAAGATCCGCGCTCAAATTTCCCACGCTGAAAAACAAGCCGACGTGCTAAAACGTGAAATACGTATGAATTTACCTCGTGGTTTATTCCTTCCTGTTGAACGTACAGACTTGTTAGAGTTAATTACCCAACAAGATAAAATTGCTAACCGCGCAAAAGATATTTCTGGTCGCTTCCTTGGCCGTGAGTTGACTATCCCATTGTCGATTCAAACTGAATTTAAAGCATTTATCCAACGTAATGTCGATGCTACCGAACAAGCACGTAAAGCTATCAACGAATTTGACGAGTTATTAGAAACTGGTTTCAGAGGACGTGAAGTTGAACTTGTTGCTCGTATTATCACTGAATTGGACAAAATCGAAGATGATACGGACACGATGCAGATCAATATCCGCATGGCTTATAAAAAGTTAGAAAACGAATTAAACCCGATTGATGTCATGGTGACCTATCGTATGCTCGAATGGATTGGTGATTTGGCAGATGTTGCCGAACGAGTTGGTTCACGCCTTGAGCTTATGCTCGCGCGATAATTAATGTTAATAAAAAAATAGTTAGGTATTTCAATGGACATTATTTCAACTTACGGCGTAATGCTGATCGTTCTTGCGGCAGTAGTCGGTTTTTTCATGGCCTCAGGGTATTGGGGCAAATGACGTTGCCAATGCAATGGGAACATCAGTTGGCTCTAAAGCGCTAACAATTAAACAAGCCATCATAATTGCGATGATCTTTGAATTTGCTGGTGCTTATTTAGCAGGTGGGGAAGTAACTTCTACCATCCGTAAAGGCATTATCGATTCTACTCCTTTTATCGCCAACCCTGAATATCTTGTAATTGGTATGATTTCAGCACTATTTGCCGCTGCTATATGGCTAGCTGTTGCGTCATACTTAGGTTGGCCTGTATCAACGACCCATTCAATTGTCGGAGCCATTGTTGGTTTTGCGGCTGTTGGTGTTGGTGTTGATGCCGTTAATTGGGCAAAAGTTGGTGGCATAGTCGGCAGTTGGATTGTAACCCCCGCCCTCTCCGGAACCTTAGCCTACTTTATATTTATGTCGGCACAGCGGCTGATCTTTGATACTAAAGATCCTTTAGCTAATGCCAAAAAGTACGTTCCGTTTTATATGTTTCTTGCTGGATTTGTTATGGCCTTGGTCACGATCAAAAAGGTCTTAAACATGTCATGAAATCAGGCGAGTTTTCAATTTCAACCACTGAGTCTTATGTTTATGCGATTATCATCGGTATTGCTATTGCATTGATTGGTAAGTACTTCATAAGCAAAATTGAGATTGACCCTAAAGCTGACAAAGAAATGCATTTCAACAATGTTGAAAAAATATTTGCAGTGTTGATGGTTGTTACCGCATGTTGTATGGCATTTGCCCACGGTTCGAATGACGTTGCTAACGCAATTGGTCCTTTGGCTGCGGTTGTGTCTATTGTACAAAATGATGGTGAAATCGCTGCTAAAGCTGCACTTGCTTGGTGGATATTACCACTTGGTGGATTTGGTATCGTTGCAGGTTTAGCCCTTTTCGGTCATCGTGTAATTGCGACAATTGGTAATGGCATTACGCATTTAACCCCTAGTCGTGGTTTTGCTGCTGAACTTGCTGCAGCATCAACCGTTATTATCGCTTCAGGTACAGGCTTGCCAATTTCAACAACACAAACCTTAGTAGGGGCCGTGTTAGGTGTAGGTCTTGCTCGTGGTATTGCTGCGTTAAATATGGGTGTTGTACGTAACATCGTGATTTCGTGGGTAATTACCCTACCAATCGGCGCCGGAATATCGATTGTTATGTTCTTCATTCTAAAAGCTGTCTTTGGGGTAGCTTAATAGCCCTTTGATGTATTTTAAATGAATGCATATTTCGTCCGTTTGTTTTTATTAGCATAAACAAACGGACATAAAAAAGCCGCTTTTTATAAGCGGCTTTTTTATATCTAAAATTTACGCTAAATATGAAGCGTGTTAACTCTTAGTATTTATGCTGCTTCAGAGGCTGCTAATACTTTAGCTTGGCGCTGGATCAGGTTGGTTACTTGATGCATAGAGCCTAAATGAGCAAAAATCGGTCCAAGGAAACCACGGTTACGGATCTCTAAGAAGTCTTCATCAGACAACGCATTCAGTTTCTTTTCATCAACAATATTTAAACCGTTTAATACGTATTCTTTACCTTGAACTTTTACACTGATGTTCTGTGCGCTAAGTAGGTCGTGTTTAACAAGAAGTTCAACAAACGCTTTTGTCATTTGCTCATTCTCTACGTAGCTCATTAAAGACGCTTTACGTTTGTCCAAATACTCAGACTCTGAACCATCTTCGTTAAACAAAGCGTCACCTTCAGAATCGCTCACAACTTCGCTGTCGACGTCGATTGCAATACCGTATAGATTCTTATCATCTGGGTTAGGGATAACGCTAAATGGTTTATGAGTGTAACGTGCAGGCATGTACATGCCATCCCATTTGTTTTCTTCGCTAACAAACAAGTTTTTACCTTGTTCTAATCCCAAAATGGCGACCGGAAAGAAACTTTCGCTTTTATCTTTAACAAATGCAATCGGGTATTGATTACCAGCAAGTGCAAACTCTTGAACAACAACACCTAGTGCATGTTGTCCCGCAAGATCTTCAACATTAGAAATTGTTTTGATTTTGACATTCTTGTGCGTTTCTTTATTTAACGGCTGAAAATTAGTTGCCATTGTTATTCTCCTTGGGTTCCGAGGCCTTTAAGACCCTTTATTATGTGTCCAATTTAACATCGGTACAACCAGCGGCACAGAAAAGGTGTAGGCCAGTCTCAATCGTTTCTACTTTTAACGGTTTTTTACATTTGAGACAAGGTACAGACTTTCCAGCCAATACTTGTTTAATCATGTTCTTTTGCTGATGAAATGAATCAGATGACGATTTGTTAATACCGGAAAAGTCCATGATGTTTAAATTCGACTATTTATGTTTGTAAACTACATGTGGACAATATCCACAAATAAAAGGGGAAACAACTAAAAGATTGAAATAATCGAACAGGCGAATGAAAATCCACCGTAGTTAGGCAATATTGTAAGGACTTTTGGTATTTATATACCCATTTGTGATAACCGGTCGATTATTTCTCTCGTCAACCGTTCTAGAGTTGGGTGCTCAACAGCAAACTGTGTCTCCATTGCCAACAGTTGTTCTGTAAGCGACTCTTCGGCTTTAAGTTCGTTAGACTTAATCATTTGATGCATTTGTGCATCTAATTCTCGCGCCTGTTCCAATAATGCATCGTCCACATTTGGCATCGTTTCTAACGCCGTATGTAATTCAACGACCGAATCCAACAATTGTCTTGATTGCATATCTTTCTCCAGTTTTCTCACTCTTCAAATATAGTTGAGGTGTTAAAAATAGCAAAGTTACAAGGAATTCAATTGGCGCAGATATCAACAACTAACTGAGTTTTACTTTTGGCTGATCAGTAGGCACAAAAAAGCCGCTTTACGCGGCTTTTGAAGATTTAGCTATTGTTTGTCAATCTACAATTAGAAAGATTTACCAAGGCTAAATACTAATGATTCATTATCATCAAGGTCTGAACCAGAAACGATAAGAGAAACACCTAGGTCAAATTCGCCTACAGTTGTTCCGTAACCCGCTTCAACATAACTACCTTCCCAATCGCCGCCAAATACGCCAACTGTTCCGTATACGCCGTTATCAGCAGAGTACGTAGCACCTAAGAATGTGTAGCTTGCGTCGCCATCGTCAGCACCGTCTTCGTGAGTACCAAATGTTAATTCAACGCTTAATGCGCCTTTACCAGCTGATAAGTTTAATTCGTTGTAAGACGTGTCAAAATCACCAGTGTATTGGTAAGTTGTAACACCAACACTTAATGCAAAACCGCTTTCAGTTTCAAGACCGTATGCACCGTAAAGGTCAATTTCAAGTCCGTCAAAAACGTCTGCAGCCCAAACACCAGCTGACAAGTTGCCTTTTTCATAATCGATACCAGCGCTACCAGAACCGAATGCTGTTTGTTGTACACCACGGAAGTGATACTGAGAAACATATCCTGCGTTTGCAGACCATTCAGCCTGTGCTGCTACTGGTGCAAGGATTGTTGCGCTTAATAATGCTGTTAAAAGTGTTTTTTTCATGTGAAAGTTCCCTAGATTTTTGTATTTTATAAATATAATTATTATTGATTTGTGGTTTACTAGGTTAATTCAACTACCAAGCCAACTTTTAACACATTGTTTTTATTGAGTATTTTTTATACTCATTTAAAAAAAGCGATTATATCCCTATTATGGTGCGAACAAATTCACCATTTAAGGGCGGTTTTATCAGTTATTAAGAGATATATATGAAAAATTCAGCGGTTATTGCCCCATCTATTTTGTCAGCCAATTTTGCCAAACTTGGTGCTGAGGTTGATGAAGTGCTTACAGCCGGTTGCCAATGGGTGCATTTTGATGTGATGGATAATCATTACGTCCCAAACCTGACATTCGGTCCAATGATATGTAAAGCCTTAAAAGACTACGGTATTACAGCCCCAATCGATGTGCATCTTATGGTTGAACCTGTTGATGAGATGATTAAATCGTTTGCCGCTGCAGGTGCCGATTATATTAGTTTTCATCCAGAGGCAACAAAACATCTTCATCGCTCGGTTCACCTTGTAAAAGAGTTAGGGTGTAAAGTTGGCCTTGTATTAAACCCTGCAACCCCAATTAATTTGATTAAAGATGTATTGGAGGATCTCGACATCATCCTAATTATGTCAGTTAATCCAGGATTTGGTGGGCAAAGCTTTATTCCAAAAACACTAGATAAAATCCGTGCGGTGCGTCGTTTGATTGACGAACATAATTTAGATATCAGACTGTCTGTAGATGGCGGCGTTAAGCCAGACAACATTAAGCAAATCTTCGATGCAGGGGCAGATACGTTTGTCATGGGCTCGGCGATATTTGCAAGTGAAGATCGGGCAGCCACAATTAAACAGACTTTAGCGCAGGTTAACTAATTTAAAATTAACCATGCCCAAAATTTGCAAAGACAATCTGACGGTCAACTTTACACTTTAAAGATAGTCGATTACCTAAGTGGGTAATTATTGTAAAAATCAGCCTAAGTCGATTGCACCAATAAAAATAGCCGCTACAATAGCGGCTTCCAGCAAGTTTCGACACTTTTACTCTGACAGGACAGTTATGACACAATCAGTTTTAAGCGGTATCCAGCCAACGGGCGGTATGACAATAGGTAACTATATCGGCGCAATCAACCAATGGCGTACGTTACAAAACGATCATGATTGTTATTTTATGCTGGTTGATATGCACGCGATTACTATTCGCCAAGAACCAGACGTACTGAAAAGTCGTGTCTTAGACGGTATTGCCTTGTACGCTGCCTGCGGAATTGACCCAGATCGTTCTTCGTTATTTGTGCAATCACATGTAAAAGAACATGCACAACTTGCTTGGGTACTAAATTGTTACGCCCAAATGGGTGAGTTAAATCGCATGACTCAGTTTAAAGACAAGTCGTCAAAACATAACAACAATATCAATGTTGGTTTGTTTAGCTACCCAGTTTTACAAGCAGCTGACATCTTGTTATATCAGGCTGACAAAGTGCCTGTAGGTGAAGATCAAAAGCAACATTTGGAACTGACTCGCGATATCGCAACGCGATTCAACAATGTTTATGGCGACGTATTTACCGTTCCAGAACCGTATATCCCAGAGTTTGGTGCACGTGTAATGAGTCTACAAGACCCGACGAAAAAATGTCGAAGTCCGATGACAACCCAAATGGCTACATCATGTTGCTAGATGAACCTAAGAAAATTGAGAAAAAGCTCAAAAAATCGGTTACTGATTCTGACGAGCAAGCCCGTATCTATTTTGACACTGCTGAGAAACCTAGCGTTTCAAATCTCTTAACCTTGTTAAGCGTTGCAACTAATCAGTCAATAGCAGATTTAGTACCTCAATATGAAGACAAAATGTATGGGCACTTAAAAAAGATACCGCCGACGCAGTTGTTTCAATGTTAGAGCCAATTCAAGCGCGATTTAAAGAAATCCGAGGCGACCAAACTTTATTGAACGACATAATGAAAAAGGGGCAGACAAAGCATCTGTTAAAGCTGAGAAAACACTCACAGCAGTTTACGATGCAATCGGTTTTATCCCGCGTCCATAAAGATTAAAGGCGGCAAAGGCAATTAACCTCGCCGCCTTATTTTCCTCAGCGAGCATTCCTCTATGTTGTTAATGATAGATAACTACGACTCTTTTACGTATACGTTAGTGCAATATTTTCAATCGCTAGATCAAGACGTAAAAGTGGTTCGCAACGACGAACTTTCTATCGCTGCAATAAAGTCATTAAATCCCGAACATATAGTAATTTCGCTAGGTCCCTGCTCTCCGAATGAAGCAGGTTTGTCACTTGAGATCATTAAACAGTTTTATCAAACCACGCCTATTTTTGGGGTTTGCTTAGGTCACCAAAGCATAGCGCAGGCTTTTGGAGCAGACGTCATTAAAGCTAAAAAAGTAATGCATGGTAAAACCAGCTTAATTACGCATTCAGAAAATGGCTTGTTTAGTCGTGCAGAAAATCCATTACAAGTAACACGATATCACTCACTGATTGTTGATCATAATACGCTACCGGACTTTATCCAGCCTACCGCTTGGGGATTGGAAAAAAATAATGTAAAAGATGAATTGATGGCGTTGCAGTTAAAAGATTATCCCGTTGCTGGGGTACAATTTCATCCTGAATCTGTGTTAACGCATCAAGGTATGTTAATTCTAGACAATTTTTTGAAATTCTAGCTACAATACTAAATTGCAAAAAACAACCTTAAATCATAGTGTAACAGTCAGTGTAACAGTCAGGGCAGCAGTAAAGTTATGAGCGTATCGCAGCAGGAAAAACCACATCATTTATCCAGTCTCGATTTTTTGATCTTATGTTGTCAGAAAAAATCGCTTTAACCCGTTTGGGTGTTTATGCCGACAGAAAACAATTGGGTACTGCTCGAGAGTTACTGCACATTGAAGAGAAAGCGCTTGAACGTAAGGTGAAACAACAAGCCACTGAAACAGAATTCAAAGAATATGTGAACGAATACTTCCACGAAGCCCTATTCGAATATTTAGACGTATACTCAAATGATAAGAACTATTTATTCTCCCAAATATTAACTATTGACCCAAATATCCCTGATGTTTTAGACGCCTGCGTAAAAAGGGCCACGACGGCGACGCAGTTGGATACCTTAATATCAAAAGTCACATTCTTAACTCGTGACATTTTAAAAATGGTAAATAACCCGCCCTTCCGAGCAGAAAACTCAAACAAGGCGCATGTGGATAAAATTGGCTTAGCCGTGAGATATATTGGTGTTGATAATGTCAGGTTTGCGCTATTAAGTTACATTGGTAAAAATTGGCTGCCACACAGCACAGAGCCTTATAACGATTTTAAAGAAAAGTTTTGGCAATATTCTATCGCAACGGCCAATTGTGCCCGCACTTTGGCTAAATACTACAAAATAGATGAATCCGTCGCATTTTTGTTAGGGCTGCTCCATGGCATAGGTATGTCTATGTCGCTTCGACTCTATTTACGTGCCTTTGATACAGTGCGGGTAATACAAATGAAAGCGTTAACCAAAGCCAATCGCAAAGACATTGTCAAATTAGTCGACACATTAACGCTAGATAATAGCTTTGTTAGTGAAGCTTTACGACGATTTACCCCCACAGTTTCCCATCATGTTATTGAACGACTTGGACTCAAATTTGCGCCAATACTGCCAACAATGGAGGAGTTGCGAGAGAACGTACCGTTTAAACAATCAAGTCCAATGACCCGGCTATTAAAACAATCACAAACATTTGTGCAGTACAAAATGCTGCAAAAATCGCGACTAATTGAGTTAGATGACGCTAAGGTTTTTTTGACTCAAGCAAATATCAATAACGACATTATTACCATTTTAAATAAAGTTGATTTGCTCAAGATTGACATTCGACCGCAAGAATAAGCTCTTTATTCGTCGTTTTCAGTCAGAAAATAAGATCCCGTGAAAATTATTTGTACTTTTTTTCTGACATTCTATGCAACCGACATTTTGCATATTATTAAGTGGATCCAATTTGCGCTATAAATCCAGTCCGTGAATACATAAGGGAATAGTTTATACGTATTTAATTATTGGCAAACTTCGACTTGTGGGTAATTATTCACTTTTTCTTTATATATTCGTTTATTGCTTGATTTTAAAGGCGTTGCCACGATTTTGATGGCAAGACATATCAAAAAAATTCTGCAATAATCGATTCATATTCCTACTAATTAGACTAAATTTACTAGTCTACTGTTTTAATTGAGGTTGGCGACAATGAATATTACCCGCGATATTTTTGATGATGTAATGGTACCGAACTACGCACCTTCTGCTGTGATCCCAGTTCGAGGAAAAGGGTCGCGAGTTTGGGACCAAAAAGACAATGAGTACATCGATTTCGCCGGTGGCATTGCAGTTAACTGTTTAGGTCATTGCCATCCAGCATTAGTAGAAGCGCTAAATGAGCAAGGCCAAAAAATATGGCATTTGAGCAATGTTATGACCAACGAACCGGCTTTACGTTTAGCCAAAAAATTGGTTGATGCCACATTCGCTGACAAAGTATATTTCGCCAACTCTGGTGCAGAAGCAAATGAAGCGGCGTTAAAACTTGCTCGTCGTTGGGCTCTGGAAAACTTTGGTGAGCAAAAATCACAAATCATTTCATTCAAGCAAGGTTTCCACGGTAGAACATTCTTCACGGTAACGGTTGGCGGCCAAGCAGCTTATTCTGATGGCTTTGGGCCAAAACCTGGTGCAATTGAACATGCGATATACAACGACCTTGCCAGCTTAGAAGCGTTAATTTCTGACAATACCTGTGCCGTAATGCTAGAACCGATTCAAGGTGAAGGCGGAATAATTGCCCCTACTGATGAGTTTATCAAAGGCGTTCGTGCACTATGTGATAAACACAATGCATTGATGATCTTCGACGAAGTGCAATCTGGCGTTGGCCGTACTGGTCATTTATATGCCTACATGGGCCTGGGTGTTACACCTGATATTCTGACAACCGCAAAAGCACTTGGTGGCGGTTTCCCAATTGGTGCCATGTTAACGACGACAGACATTGCAAAACATCTGAAAGTGGGTACACACGGTTCAACCTATGGTGGTAACCCGCTCGCTTGTGCCGTTGCTGAAGCTGCATTTGATACCGTAAATACACCTGAGGTGCTATCCGGTGTTGCACAAAGAGAAGCCTTGTTTAAAACAAAGCTTGCTGAAATTAATGCCAAACACAATGTTTTTAGTGATATTCGTGGTCTTGGTTTATTGGTTGGTGCTGAATTAAACGAAACATATACAGGCCGCGCTAAAGACTTTTTGAATGCCTCTATGGAACAAGGTCTTATGACACTTGTTGCTGGCGCCAGTGTTATTCGTTTTGCACCATCTCTTGTCATTCCATTAGCTGACATAGAAGCCGGTTTAGAACGATTTGAAAAAGCTGTCGCAGCAATCGTAAACGCTTAATATCACACAAATTATACCTATCTTAAAGGCACCAACTGGTGCCTTTGTTAAAGAGGATGACGCATGTTTGTAATTCGTCCAATTGAAAAAAATGACTATTCTGAGTTGCTCAAAATCGCGGAAGAGTCTGGCCATGGATTTACATCATTACCTGTTAATGGTGAATTACTGGCCTCTAAAATTCAACGCGCGGAAACCGCTTTTAACTCTGATGAATCAGAGATCCCAACCGAACAAGGCTACTTGTTTGTTATGGAAGACGTCGAAACTGGCGCGATCATGGGAACCAGCGGAATAGAAGGTGCGGTTGGACTCGACGACGCTTTTTATCACTACCATTTAAGTAAAGTGGTTCATAACAGTCGCGAATTAAACATTTATAAATCAGCCGAAATTTTAACGCTGTGTAATGATTACACTGGCGCAACTGAGTTATGCACGCTGTTTCTTCGCGATGACCATCGGAAAAGCATTAATGGTCGCGCATTAAGTAAGTTTAGATTTTTATTTATTGCCGAACACAGACGTCGTTTCGCCAATACAGTAATTGCCGAAATGCGCGGGGTTTCTGACGACGATGGCAAATCACCTTTTTGGCAATGGTTAGAAGATCATTTTTCTCTATCGATTTTCCTACCGCCGATTACTTAACAGGTATAGGTCAAAAAGTCTTTATCGCAGAACTTATGCCTAAATACCCTGTGTATGTAAACTTGCTATCGAAAGAAGCACAAAAAGTCATCGGTAAAGTACACAATAAAACCCAACCAGCACTTCGATTATTAAAGTCAGAAGGTTTCAGCTGGAAACGTTACGTCGATATATTTGATGCAGGGCCTACGGTTGAAGCTGACGTGAGTCAAATTAGAACCGTTCGTGATAGTGACAACTACACGGTCGAAATATCTGAACAAGCAAGCGGCACTGAATTTATAATTGTCGCTAACCTAGCGGTCAAAAACTTTAGAGCAACAGCGTTAAAAACAACGTTAGATCATAAAAATTTAGTGATCCAGTTGCCGGCTAAAGTCGCCGCTAATTTACACGTGGCGGCCGGTGACAAGGTCCGTGCGTCAAAACTGATATAGAGTAAATATTATGACTAAAAGTGAAAATCTGTTTATCAACGGACAATTTATAAACGGCCAATGGCTAGCGGGCGAAGGCGAAGCATTTGAGTCTTTAAATCCAGCAACAGATGAGCCAATTTGGGCTGCCCAAAGCGCTTCCCCAGCGCAGGTAAATAGTGCGGTTGTTGCAGCTAGAGCGGCATTTTATCCTTGGGCTGATCTAACAGTTGAAGCGCGTCTTGAAATCGTTAAACGTTTCGCTGAACTGCTTGGTGAATACAAAGATAAAATCGCCTACGCTATTGCAATGGAAACTGGCAAACCACTTTGGGAAACAAAAACTGAAGTAGGCGCTATGATTGGCAAAGTCGCAATTTCTGAAAAAGCGTACTTTGAACGTACTGGCACAAAAGAAAACCCAATGCCACAGGGCAAAGCCATATTACGTCACCGTCCACACGGCGTTGTAGCGGTTTATGGCCCTTACAATTTCCTAGGACATTTACCAAATGGACACATAGTTCCTGCGTTAATCGCCGGTAATACGATTGTGTTTAAACCAAGTGAACTGACACCAATGGTTGCTCAGATCATGGTAGAGCTATGGCAAAAAGCAGGATTACCAAACGGCGTACTAAACCTTGTACAAGGTGAAGTTGAAACCGGCAAAGCACTAGCAAGTCATCCGCAAATTGACGGACTGTTTTTTACAGGTAGTTCAAATACCGGTCACGTATTGCATCAACAATATGCTGCACAACCAGGTAAAATTCTGGCATTAGAAATGGGTGGCAATAACCCACTAATCGTAACGGAAGCTGAAAACACAGAAGCCGTTGTGCACGATATAATTCAGTCGGCATTCATTTCTAGCGGTCAACGCTGTACATGTGCCAGAAAACTATTGTTACCTGAAGGCCCTGAAGGTGATGCGATATTAGCCAAATTAATTGACGCGACAAAAGCGATAGTTGTTGGCGATTCTCTCGTAGAAGGCAATGAAACACCATTTATGGGATCGATGATATCGGTGCAAGCTGCAGAAGGCATGGTTGAAGCTCAAAATCAATTAGTTGAACTTGGCGGCGAAATTTTAGTTGAGTTAACTCACTTAAAAGAAGAAACCGGATTTGTTTCTCCTGGGATTATTGAATGTACTAATATCGCAAACTTCCCAGATGTTGAACACTTTGGTCCTTTACTGAAAGTCTTCCGTTTCTCAGATTTTGATCAAGCAATCGAGATTGCAAACAATACAACATACGGCCTATCTGCTGGCTTACTTAGTGACAATGAACATTTATACCAACGTTTCCTAAGTCGTATTAGAGCCGGTATCGTTAACTGGAATAGACCAATTACTGGCGCGAGCAGTGCAGCGCCGTTTGGTGGTGTAGGCCAAAGTGGTAATCACCGTGCAAGCGCTTATTACGCGGCTGACTACTGTGCTTACCCAGTCGCCTCTGTTGAACTAGATAAAGTCGAATTACCCGCCACATTAAGCCCAGGTAGATACGATCTAATCTAAACAACCTATTAGAAAAACCTCTTAGTTATAAGAGGTTTTTTTGGCCCATTACTTAGCGCGTTTTTAGTGAAAAATAACATTGCCGTTGATCAGCTTCAAAAATACACTAATAACCGCAACTAATTTTGAATACTGACCAATTAAGAGTTAAATTAAGGCACATTAACAAAGCGCATATTGAAACCGACTTTCAACAAGCGTTACCTAACCAAATATTAAATGTGATGAGGGCAAAATGGTTATCGACAAACCCGCTTACGTAGAATTAATCGATTATCTGACATCCAACTTAGATGTGTTTCGCCACGGTACGGCTTCTGAACAGTCGAGCAATAAAATAATTGAAGACCTCGTCGAACAGGAAATTGGCAACCAGATTATCATTCTTTGTACGCAACACGACGAACTTGAAACAAACCACCGCTCGATAATTGTTCGAGAAGTTGATGGTATTGTGTATGACATTCAGCAAGTTCTTGGTGTTTTTTGGGGTCAAAAAGCAACAGATGAGCAAAAAGAATTTCTCGAAGAGTTTGTTGGGCTAATTAAAAATGTATTTGATACAGCAATTGCCAACCTGCTCGATTAGGTTTTTCAATTAACCACCCCTATTAACAAATCAAAGAAGTAAATAAAATGAAAGCAACGGTAAAATGGTTAGACGCGATGACATTTGTAGGCCATTCAGAAACTGGCCACAAAATTGTTATGGATGGCGATCGAGAAGGTGGCGCCCCCACGCCAATGGAAATGGTACTAATGTCCGCAGGAACCTGCAGTGCTATTGACGTTGTGGGTATCTTAGAAAAAGCACGTCAAAAAATTGTGGATGTCGAAGTCGAGCTTAGTGGCGAACGCGCCGACAGTATTCCTAAAGTTTTCACTTCTATTCATTTGAATTTTGTCGTTACCGGACATGACATTCAGGCAAAACATGTTGAACGTGCCGTTAGCTTATCTGCAGAAAAATATTGCTCTGTTGCCAAAATGTTAGAAAACACAGCAACCATAACCCACAGTTTTGAAATTAAAGCCGCTTAGTCCTCAACACTTTTTGATATAAGGGCGGGCGATTAACTACTTTAAAAATTATTGTCTAAAATAGTAAAACACCATTATCATACGCAAAATTTTTAAGAGGGTGCTGCGTTGAACAGTAAAATTAAACTACATGGCTTTAATAACCTAACCAAAAGCCTAGGGTTTTGCATATATGACGTGTGTTATGCAAAAACAGAATTGCAACGTAAAGAATATATCGAGTATATCGATGAACAATACAATGCAGACCGTTTGACCGATATTTTGACCGAAGTTTGCGACATTATTGGTGCAAACATCTTAAACATTGCGCGCCAAGACTATGAACCACAAGGTGCTTCAGTAACGATTTTAGTAAGCGAAGAAGAAATAAAATCGCCTGACGAAGTCGACCAAACTGAAACACCGGGTCCGGTTCCAGATGTACCAGAGGTAATTGCTGCGCACTTAGATAAAAGTCATATCTGTGTTCATACCTACCCTGAGATTCATCCACACGATGGTATTTGTACATTTCGAGCCGATATTGAAGTGTCTACTTGTGGGGTCATTTCACCACTTAAAGCGTTAAACTACTTAATCCATGCGTTAGAATCAGACATTGTAACGTTAGATTATCGTGTACGCGGGTTTACACGAGATACCGACGGCCGAAAACACTATATTGATCACAATATAAACTCTATCCAAAACTTCATCGGTGATGACATTTTAGAGCTTTATGAAATGATCGACGTGAATGTGTATCAGGAAAATATGTTCCACACCAAAATGATGATCAAAGATAATGATCTGAACAACTATTTGTTTGGGATCACTAAAGCTGATTTGGAAAAAGACGAAGAAGATGAAATCCGACTAAAACTGCGAAAAGAAATGCAGGAAATTTTCTACGGTAGAAACATGCCTGACTAGGTGTGTTTCTAACTCATTAGGGCAATTATGTTAACAATTAGTCTACAACCTCGATTTTCAGAAACCGATGCGTTAGGTCATATCAATAACACTGTTGTCCCTGTTTGGTTTGAAACCGCCCGGGTGCCGGTGTTTGAAATTTTCAATCCGACCCAAAGTTTGACAAAGTGGAACTTGATCTTAGCCAAGATTGAAGTCAATTATGTAGCGCAAATGTCGTATAACGCTAATGTCGAAATTAGGACCTTTGTAAAACGAATAGGAAATTCCTCGCTTACTTTACTACAGGAAGTTTGGCAGCAAGACCAAAAAGTCGCGTTTGGTGAATGTGTGCTCGTCAAATTTGACTATGGCACTAACCAATCCTGCGCCATTTCTGAAAGTGAGCAATATTCACTCAAAAAACACATCAGATAGTCGAAATAATCGTCTTTTTGCGACAAAATAATACAATTGAATCGACACTTTAGAATTTATTAGCGCTATACTCAGGTAATTAAATTTGGCATCCAAACAAAACAGTCGCAATAAAAGATTAAAAAAGTAAAATTCGATAAAAGTAAGCGCTTTGATTAAACGACTAATTCACAGTCTTACTGTTTTAAATTAAAAGATTAACTAGCACAAATGAATGGACTTTCTGTGACAAAAGCTTTGATCATTTTATTTATTTTAAGCTTCCCTCTTTAGCCAACGCTAATGTAAGATTTAGCGGCTTTGGGAACTTAGGCATTGTTGCGAGTGATTCAGATTACCTCGCATATCGCAATAACACCTCTCAGGCTTTTGGCAAGTTCTCCGGCGACCTCGATTTTAGAACAAACTCAAAACTAGGCTTACAACTTGAATGGCAAGGTAACAATGACTTTGATGCTGTTGTACAAGTATTATTGCAGGAAAACAAACAAGAAGCGTTATCAGATTATTTTAGATTAGCGTTTTTACGTTACAAACCAACAGCAAATTTAGACATTCGATTAGGCCGAGTTCCTTTAGACACCTTTTTGATTACAGAGTATAGAGAAGTAGACTATGCATTCCCCTAGGCAAAAGCCCCAAATGAAGTCTACGGCATTATTCCTTTCTACTTTGTTGATGGTGTTGATGTTTCTTATACTCTACCGCTTGATGATTTTAGCTTTTTATCAAAAATATACACAGGTTCTTCACGTTCGAATATCGGTAGTTTGCAGTATGCGGACTTAATTGAGATTGCCAATATCACTGGTTTCTCTTTTGAACTGCAGAGTTTTAATTGGATGGTATCGACAAAATTTAGTCGGGGACATTTTGATGAAAACCCAATAGGCACAATGGAGTTGATTAACGGCTTAAAAACACTAGAACCTTATTGGCCTGACGTAGAACGCTTTGCCACTCAATTTGAACTAAAAGATGCTGTTGCAGATTATGTATCCATTGGTGGTCGGTACGATTTAGACAACCTGACTTTTTATGGTGAACTCGCTGAAGTTTCCAGTCAAGAAAGAGCGATAGCGGATTTGTCGAGTGGTTACTTCTCTGCAACCTATAGAATTGATAACTTTCAGATATTTACCAGCCTAGGATTTACTAATTCAGGGCGATACAGTTTTTCAGAAGATGGAGACACAGGCCTTCAATTAAAATCATTACCTGCCCAGGCATTTTATCAACTGAGCCTTTTAAGAGAAGGTACTGAGTCTGTAGCAAATTATTATGCGTCGAGTCAGCGTACTGTGTCTATTGGTGGCCGATGGGATATCAGCGACAGTATGGCGTTAAAACTGCAGTTAGACCGAACTGATGTTGACCAAGGCGGCGATACGTTATGGCTCAACAACCCTGATAAATCTCTAGACAAAGATCATATTGTTCACGCTTTGTTTCTTAATCTGAGTTTTATATTCTGATGAAATTACTGCTTAGAAGTTTCAAATTACTCGTCATGTTAACGGTGTTTAATAGCAACGCGTTGGAACAATCGCTCGTTGTTGTGGTAAATACTGACAACCCGACGGAACAACTAAGCAAACGACAACTAATCGATTTATATATGGGAAAATATGTCGCATTTCCCAATGGTGAAAAAGCGCAACCAATTGATGGCCCAAGCGCAATGCGACATAAATTTTATTATACTTTGGTCAATAAAAACCTATCACAAATTAACTCTTATTGGTCGAGAGTGCGCTTTACTGGCAAAGCTACGCCGCCGATTGGATATAATTCAATGGAATTTATTCAGGACTATATTGCAAACAATAAAAATGCGATAGCCTATATAGAATCCAGTTATGTAACGGAAAACATGAAAGTGGTATATCGATTTGAATAAAAGTGGATTATTAATTCGTCTCGCCTTAATCATCATATTTGCTGCATTAGCAATAGGCTTTCTCTCGGCCCAAATTTTTTATCGGATCACCTACTTAGATACTGTTCAAGATACTAAAAACGAAATTAGCCAGTTGTATTCAACCGTTTCAGCTACCGCATCTGTGGCGGCTTATCTCGAAGACACTGAAATGGCCAACGACGTACTAAAAGGGTTAGTGAGCAACAATGTTGTTCTTGCGGCCGAATTTAAAACGAGTAATTTGAAATTAATTGATGGGGTTCTTGCGCAATCGGATAACGCCAAAAGTGAATTTGATATCCCATCGCCATTTATAAAAGAAGACACCGTCGGCAAACTTATTCTTTACCACGACGAAAAATACATTCAGCAACACGCACAACAAATCGGTCAGAACAATGCCACCGCCCTAGTAACTCAGGCGATATTTGTTACGTTAATTACAATCTTTATTGCCTATGTCTTAATCACTAAACCAATCCTTTCTGTAGGAAGCGCACTAGGTAAAGTTAAGCCCGGTACAGAGGATAGGTTAAGTTACCCTGTTTTTCATACCAGCAGTGAAATAGGAGTACTCGTCGACGACGTCAATTTCCTACTTGATAAAGCATATAACTCATTTCAAGAAGAAACCAAACTAAGGCAAGACATTGAATTTCTCGAAAAACGATTCCGAATGTTATTCGAAAACTCGATTTCACCAATAATTTTGACCGAACCGTCGGGCAATATCATATTGTTTAACAAAGCATTTGAAGTGTTGTTAAGTAAACTTGGTAAACATTTTAAAAAGAACTTTGGGGTTTTGTTAGAAGAAATATTTGTCGACCGCGAACAACTAAAAGATGTAGTTGAACTCGCGATATCAAGTGATGAAATCGCCACCGGCGAATTTAAACTTGTTTCTGAAGACCCTTCAAGCGATACCGTTTGGGTTCAAATCGTTGTCACAACAATTGTCTCCGAAGACTTAAAAGAGTATTACCAATTAACGTTACATGATATTTCAAAACGTCGAAAACAGCTTGAAAAACTCAGTGAACTTGCCGACTACGATCAACTTACTAATATACTTAACCGCCATGGCGCAGAAGTTCAAATCAAGCAACTCATTGCCGATCAAATACCATTTGCCTTTATCTTGCTAGACTTAAATGGCTTTAAACAAGTTAATGACATCTATGGTCATGACGCAGGGGATGAAATACTGCGCCATGTTGCAAAACAATTATTGATAAGTTTACGTAAGCGTGACATTGCATGTCGATGGGGTGGAGATGAGTTTGTCGTGGTTTTACCGGGTATCAGTAAAGAAGACTTAGTGAAATTGTCAGAAAAAATATACGATAAAATTGCCAAACCCTATTACCTTAATAATCAAGACATGCAAGTTGCCGTTGGATCAAGTATGGGCGTAACCTTTTATCCTGACGACCATACCGATCTTAAGTCGTTAGTGAAGTTAGCTGACCAAGCGATGTACCGAGCCAAAAGAAATAAACAAACTGCGCCAAGTGAATACATTAAATTTGCTTTCGATCAGGACAGTTCCGGAGGCGTAAAATGATTGATGAGAACGTCATTGTAAAAGGAAATCCAATATCGAATTCCGAACGTTTTCAACTTCAAAATAAAACAAACCGTACCCGCCAACTATTAATCGTTTTAATGGTCGTAATGACAATTGTATTGATTAACGATTCAATATTTTTGAACATGAGTAACCTCTACGAACACGCCAGTACACTCATTTTAATGGGCTTTTTCTACAAATTTCTGAGCGACGATACGACTAACGAAATTGTCAGTTTACTCATGTGGACATTAGTCATTTTAGCGTCTTATTTTTGTTGGAAAAACGATGGATTATACGACACCGCTATCCTCATCTATCCCTGTATTCTAATTGGCACTTCGCTGTTAAGTGGCTCAATATTACTATTTAGCCTATTGGCTTATATGGTGTGTTCATTGTACGGATTAGCTTGGGTGACTGAGTTAGGGGTTATTGACGCAATTTCCGTTACTGATAATTCCATCTGGGCAAAAGCCAACAACCTCGCACTGGTTTTATTTTTCTATACCATTTCTTTGAGATTTTTGACCAATGAGAATCTAAAATTAATTACTCGCCTTGTCACCGAAAACGAAAAAACCCAAGAAGCGCAGGCAAAGGCTAAGGTCGCATTTGATTTAAACCCCTAACAAATTTACCTAATGAACACATTTTTGCGGTCAAAACTAATGCCGCTATCGAAAAAAATACTAATGGCCCCACGTTAATCGCGTTAATAACCATTGACCAAAAAAACCTAAAGTGGATAAATTCAACTTTAGGTTATGAAGTAGGCAATAAGTATATACAAGCTTTATCAGAGCGACTTCAGATTTTAGTCGGTAAAAAGCCAGTCTATTTCATCTTTCTGGCAACGAATTTTCATTTTTATTAGAAGCGAACGGATACGACGAGATCTCTCAGTTTGTTCAAGACATTGTATCGATTAATCGCCAACCGATTTTAATCGATGACAATGAACTTGAAATTCAAAATTCAATTGGCATCGCCCTGTTCCCATTTGACGGCAAAAGTTATGAGATCCTGCGCACCCGCTCGCTAATTGCTTTATCCCATGCCCATTCGCTTGAAAGTCGAGAATTTAACTTTTTTGAAATGGAAATGGAAAGCCAGTTGAAAAAGCGCAGTCATCTTTCTCACGCCCTCAAAAGCGCCATAGAAAACGAAGAATTTGAGCTTTACTACCAGCCTAAAATTCATTTGGAGTCTAATGAAATCGTTGGTGCAGAAGCACTGCTGAGATGGAAAACTAAAACCGGTGAGTTTATTACACCAAATGACTTTATCCCTATTGCCGAATCCTCTGGGCTAATATCACCAATAGGTAAGCAAGTTTTAATGCAGGCCTGTCGTGATTGTAAAGAGTGGCACTCAAAAACAGGCCAGCAAATTCAAGTTTCAGTGAATATTTCACCGTACCAGTTCCGCCGTGGAAACTTACCTAATATTGTTCATTTAGCCCTAAATAAAAGTGAATTAGCACCACGATTTTTAGAATTAGAAATCACCGAATCCATTGTCTTTGACGATACAGACTCCGTTAAAGATCAATTACATACCATTACCAAACGAGGTGCTTCGATTGCTATTGACGACTTCGGTACAGGTTATTCGAACCTAAGTTATATAAGTCAGTTTAACGCATCGACTTTAAAGATAGATATGTCTTTTGTACTCGACATTATGGACTCGCCCCTTAATAAACACTTAGTTAATGCGATACTGCAAATGAGTAAGAGTTTAGACATAGAAAATGTTGCTGAGGGCATCGAGAACAAACAAACCAGCTTATTGTTAAAAGAACTTGGTTGCACATACGGCCAAGGTTTTTACTGGTCAAAGCCCATTCCGCAGCAAGAGTTCATTCAATTTTTAATTAATTACAAGGCTCAAGGGAACGGCAACGTTACACCGATAAGACAGGCAAACTAATAACGCTTGGCAAAGCAACTCAGTGGCAGGCTAATAAAGTGTTTTTAAATCGGGTAAATTACCAAGTGAGTCTTGTTCTAACGCATTTTGCCGTTCTTCTTCGGTTAGGATACCAACAAAAGGTGTTCTGCGTCTGAGCTTACGCATACGCGGTGAATCTTCTACTATTGCAGCAACAAACACATCGGGTTGATCAATCAATTCCATAATTGACCACCACGTTAGAAAAGCCCCATATCCCATTCGACCTTCGTCGCGACGTTGTTCAAGGACAGCAAGTACTTGTTTAATATACGCGTCATCCCCTTTTAAGTTGGCACTTACCAACTTTAACGCAATGGCACTATGGATGACGGTGATCTGGCGATCGATATTTTCATCCTTCACGCCCGTTTTCCTGACTTGGTAAGACCGTTTTCGGCCAGACTGTTGTCGGTTAAACATAGTCCCATTCCTCAAGTATTCTAAAGACCACTACATTACCTAAGATTTTGTTTTTATAGCAAACAAACAGCAGAGATTAAATATTTACTACGCCGTTAAATTTTTACATAAATAGTAGAGCAACCAAATATTAATACCGCCAAATACAGCTAACAACTTAATTAACAGCTCAAAACCCGGAGCCTGTGCATATAAAAACCTACCGCAAAAAAGACATAGCGACCAACAAGAACGCTAAGATCATAACCAGCTTAAAATTGTAGTTCTTTTCTTGAGTTTCAATTTTATCCATTACATTTGACATGATTTTCCCAAATTGACATTTTTAACACGAGCCATCTTTTAAATTAAAGTGTCTCGAAAATAGACAAAACAACATTAGTTAGGGTGAGAAACAAAGGAGCAAAAGAACAAAGGCGAACTGTTTAGTGTCCGAGTTTTGTGATTTATACGCCGTCCCACTCCATAAACTCTCGATTTAAAATTTGTGACTTAGATAACTTAGAATTGCTGTTAGGCATAAATATTTCGCGCGCACCAGCGCCAAATGCAGCCTCTCTAAAAGCTCTGATTTCTACGTTTGTGTAACCACCTTCAACTGACTCTAACAAGTGAACAACCGCTGTAGGGTCTTGCAGTAAGAAACGTCGAGGAGCTAATTCCTTAGCAATGCTTTTGAAGCAGTCTTCAATCTCCATAAAATTACCCATTAACGTTCTTGGGTGATTTAAAGCACTACAAGATTTAGTTATTGATTTGTTACCTTCAACAAAAGTTACCGTAACTTGACCTCTTTTAACTTGATAATATAAATGACGCTTAATCCAGAACACGAAACTTCCTTTTTAGATGTATGAAACCTTGTAATCGAACCGAAGTGCGGAGCAGTTGACAAATTTATTAGACAATTTTTTGCGCCACTAAGTAGGTGTGTAACTCCGGGTACTGATCAAACTCTAAATGTTTGATAGTACAACCATTATCGAGAAACACTTGTATAAAGCCATTTGTTCCAAGAGATGAGTAATACATCATGGGCCCCATAGTATCATCGGTATGATCTCCCGGTTCGTTAACCCCGCCAAATGAAAATATCATGATGCCGTAGGGTTTAACGCATTTGCCAGTTTTGAAATCACACTAACTTGCTTATCCAATGGTATATGCCAAATGCTATCCCAAGCAGTTATGAAGTCATATTTTTCTGATAACGGATAAGAGCAGATATCTTCTTGATAGAAATTCCATTCTGGATTGCGGCTTCGAGCTAGCGCTATCATTTTCTCTGAGATATCTAAGCCTTCAGGCTTAAAGCCTTCTTTGGCTAGCAAATCCATTATTCTCCCAGTTCTTCCGCAACCAACATCAAGTGCCTTGCCTCTCAACTTTACAAAGGATATTGCTTTTTTATGTTGATCGATTCCGTTTTTCATATTGAATCGATCATCAGACCAACGATCTGTAATTGTGTCGTAGTTTTTGCCTATTTGTGCTGGATTCATAGGGTTTTGCCTAACCCCCATTAAACGGGAAATTATAGTTGGCTAAAATAAGCGACGAAGGAAAAAAACCAACTGTTATTTGTCCTGCTTGAGTAGATTGTTAGCCATACTTGGCTCCAACTCTATCCATGCACCTGCAAAGTTATCATTATTAAACCAAAGCAAATTTTCTATTGAGAAATTAGAAACCACTACTTTCGTATTTGACGTCCACACAACTTTTAAATTGTCGGGTTTTCCATCCAACCCAAACAAGCCTCGGTATACTTTACCGGTTTTCACATCAACGATGTTTAAGCCTGATTGCCAATTTGTTGTTGCACCACAATCAGAATAACCAAGTTTTGCAATTTTTTACCGTTTGGCGAAGGAAACTCTGCTACGTCTGTATGCTTACATATTGAAGAAACGTCAACATTTAACAAATCCATTCCATAGCCTATGGCTTTAAACCCAAGCCAAATAAAAAATAAAATTGCTCCAAGATCCCAGACTGTTTTCTTAATATTGGTGACAATGCTCATGCAGATCCTTAGGTATGGTTAATGCCGAATCAAGCGGCGTAAAATAGCTTGGCTAAAATGAGAGAGAAAGGCGTAAAAGCTAACTGTTTTTGTAACTTAATATCATGCCCTTACAAATCCAACGTGCTAAATTCATTATTGTTATTCATTAAATAGGTTGTTTGAATGCCATACTTGATAGATATTTGCCGAAAAACACTATCATATTTAAGGTCTCTCATTCCAAAAATTATTCGTGTTGGTACAGCGGAAATATATTCATCTTTAGAATACTCATTCTGAAATAGCCTATATTCATTTTCATACTTCCAGCAACTAGATTTACTATTTAAAATCCCTAGATCTTGTGGTTGTAATTTTCCATCTAGTATCTGTTTTGTCTGTTCTATAGAAATTGATGGTGGACGACCATACTGGATAGCCCTGATATCGAAGTCTTCTGGAGATAAGTCGTACTCAAAACAAACGCCTGAATAGCCACCAGCATAATGTGCCCATAAAAGTTCATTTTTAAAACAACGGGTAAAGCTGACGGTTCTTTTTGAAGCAATAAAAAGTATAGTTTATCTTTAATATCTAAAGAGTCATTGTTCAAAAGTTCTACTCTTGATTCCGTGCTACTCCAACTGCCCTCAAGAGGGTCATTTAATGATTTGCAAGGAGGAAGAAAAATTCGTTGATTTACAATCATATCTAACGAGTGCAAAAACCGTCACCTTCTAAAGATTTAAACTTATAAAGTTTCATAGACTTCCCAGTGAATCCAACGATGGCATGCTAACGAGGCTGTAGAAATACTCCAACAGCCCAAATTGATGAAAATCGTGTTCCTGCAACAAATTCTAAGCTTTTTCTCGCACTAGGTAATGCATTTGGAACCCATAAAATGGGCCGTTTTTCATAAAAAAGTTATTCTACGGCCTCAGCGCTTCATTAAGAAGCTGCGGCTAAGCTTGGCTATACTTTGGGAGAAATGACCGTAAGCCAAGTGTTATACGTCCGTTCTTAATGTTTTTGTTATATGCCCATTATTGGGAGGCATTCGGGAAAGAACCATGTTTTATCTGTATTTTTAAACCTCTTAAGCTTAGCACTACCTTTTGAAAAGGTATAAACCGCGAGATTAGGTTGCCACTCATTTCTGGGTTTTTCACGTGTACCTTTATTAACTAAGGCCTCGTCACCGAAAAACAAACAAACGTAAAATAAATCAGTATAGTTTTTTACGCTTTCTCCATACCTTGTCACAGTTATAGTCTGAATCTGAGGCTTTTTTAAATCGTCTTGGAGGTTAAATTCACCATAATTGGATTTAACTACCAGTTTAAGCTCGTCGGAATCTATCCTCTTAGCACTAATGTTAATATCCCCCGCACTTTTTGGGCCTATTGCAGAAATTGATATGCTATCCCATTGCGGTGTCCATGTAGAAGTTGCAAATATTTTAGCAGAGTATAAAACCACAAATAAAACTAATAAGTATTTTTTGCTCATCAGGTTCGGTTTCTCTTAGATATATAACGCCGTTTTAAGCGGCAAATTGCAGTTGGCTAAAATAAGTGAGGCACGAACAAATAGCCAACTGTTTTTTGTCCTTATTAATTAGCTTGTTATATTTCTATTTCACCACTTTTGGCGGCAAATAAATAGTAAATTCATTTATTGGTTCAACCAGTACACTATGAGCTGTTTGTTGCTCTTCTTGAGTGACCAAACCTAAACGCGACAATAACCCAAAGCTGGCAAACTCAAGTTTTGCAGAAGACACTTCGAGTTGCTTATGCCAAACCCTATACGTACCCAATTTACCATCACGTCGATGATAATAACCAGCTAATGGGTGAGTTAAATACACTAGGCCAGTTTCAGTATCAGGAAACCCTACGAGCTCAATTGAAGCACCTTTTGTTTGAGACAGCTCGACACTAGCTGGAGCCCAAGTAGCATCTGTAGTCATTTTATATTTACGATATATTTTTTGTGATTCGTCAAAGTCACAATCAAATTTAACTTCGCCTAAATACCAAGGTAAATTCCACAAAAATCTTGGTACTGCAAGCGTCCATGAATCCAATGTAGTTCCTAGAAACCAGACACAGCGTTCGTTGGTTTCTTTATCGATTATATAGATTCGATAATTGGTTTGACCCATAGTGAATTTAGGGAATAGATAAACAGCGGAAGTAAAATCGACATCGATAAATGGGACTACTGAAATCAGAGCTTTTTCTACTCCGTTGATTTCAACGGTATCCAATTTAAAACGTTCAGGGAAAAGTCCATCAAATCTTGAAGGATCTACAGCGTAAGTAATTATGGAAAAGTGCTGTAGTTTACATAGAACATCAATCCCTTTTGGCGGAGGTCTTGAATGGAGATAATCATTTAACTTTAGTGAATCCAATGCCTAATCATCCTTGAAATATAACGCCCTAATAACAGGCAAAAAATTGTTTGCTAAAATGTTGAGGAACGAAAACAGCAAACTGTTTTTTGTCCTTGTTTATTAGCTTGTTATGTTTCATTATTGCACATCAACAACTCAGATACTTGCTCTGTATTCGGCTTGAATGGTGCACAAATAATATTGATTAATTCTACTTTTTCTTTTTCGGAGAGCTCAGCCCAAACATCAGTTTCTTTTATTCGTTTTTTGATATTATCGTAGCCGACCCAATCAGAATCCAAATATCTACAACTAGCCCAATGTTCAGCCTGTTCAGGTTCGTTTTGAACATTTAATGTTTCGATAATATTATCGAATATTTTACTTGAAAGGTTAGCCAAAATTTCACTGTAAGGAATGCATTTATCTTGCGGTTGTTCACTAAACTTAGCTTCAACAATTGCTCTATGTAAAGCCATAAGATCAGAGTCTTTATTAATTTCCATATTGTCAACATCTCCGATAATTCGATTGAAACATAACGCCTCACTAAGAAGCAAAACAGCTTGTTGGGCCGGTTGTTGCGGTGTTTGCAAGAACCGGTACAACTCTGTTTTGTCTTTCTTTAGTGACTTGTTAGCTGGCAACCTTGAGAGTGTGCAATTTACTGCAACCACTGTAAGTTACCGGCAAATCCAAGCCAAAACAGAATTCCGCTGTGAGACAATTTTTAATTAATAATTCATGGTTCAACTTTCTCAGATAAACCACACTTTTTCAAAACATAAAATGTGAGTAGCCAAACTACCACACTACTTTAATACTTTACGGAACGTTATCGGGATTTGGTGCAAACTAGGAAATGTTGAAATATTGCTTTGATTTGAGCAGAACACATTCCTTGTTTAAATAAAAATCCTAGCCCTTCCTTTGACTTGCTAACGCCTCATTAAGAGGCAAAAAATAGTTGGTTAAAATAAGCGAGGCACGAGCAAAAACCAACTGTTTTTTTGTCCTGCTTTAATGACTTGTTATGAGTATTCTGCAACCCAACTAGCAATCCATAAGAACATTACCACCGAGCTTACCATTGCTTGTTTTCTTCTTTTTAGAACAAGTTTATCAAAGTCAGAAGAACATAGATTTGGCGTAACCGTTTTTTCATCACCAAATAAAAAATAAACACCCATCCAAATAAATAAAGTGCCCCTAATATCATCCAAACCCAGCCAAAACCGATGTACAGAGGCGAAATGATATATGAGGTTAATTGCAAAAAGAAACGAGGTGACTTTAACGTTCTCGCTTTTGCACCATGCTTATTTGCATAATCTACAAAGGAAATAGCAGAACCTTCATCTAGTATCGTTTTTTGATATATTCCAATTCCTGCCGTGATTATTGGCAGAAGAAATATTAAAAGCTCAATCATCCCTAATACTCATAACGCCCTAATAACAGGCAAAAAATTGTTTGCTAAAATGTTGAGGAACGAAAACAGCAAACTGTTTTTGTCCTTGTTTATTAGCTTGTTATGTTTCATTATTGCACATCAACAACTCAGATACTTGCTCTGTATTCGGCTTGAATGGTGCACAAATAATATTGATTAATTCTACTTTTTCTTTTTCGGAGAGCTCAGCCCAAACATCAGTTTCTTTTATTCGTTTTTTGATATTATCGTAGCCGACCCAATCAGAATCCAAATATCTACAACTAGCCCAATGTTCAGCCTGTTCAGGTTCGTTTTGAACATTTAATGTTTCGATAATATTATCGAATATTTTACTTGAAAGGTTAGCCAAAATTTCACTGTAAGGAATGCATTTATCTTGCGGTTGTTCACTAAACTTAGCTTCAACAATTGCTCTATGTAAAGCCATAAGATCAGAGTCTTTATTAATTTCCATATTGTCAACATCTCCGATAATTCGATTGAAACATAACAGTTTAATCAGAGGAAACTTTCCTCTTTTTAACAATATTTATATTTGTATCAAATTACACAAACCTTTGCTACAAACTAATTTTACAAGCAAGGGAATGACGTTTTTGTTCTGAAACTATGAGCCAATTTAGGGCGAATTATGAACTTCCTCTGCACTCGGTTGGAGATCCCTAATATCGCCGTGGCTCTTTTGGGATGACGGTTTTTACTAGTTATTTGGGAGGACATTTGTCTTTAAAACAACGCGTTATTGCACATAAAGTTCAGGCGACTTTTTTCCTCCATTCAATATTCCTGAAATTAAATCAGTTTTCAAAAGTATGAGACAGGACGTCGAGTAAGGGATGTTTTCATGGACGAAATTACATCCCGTCTTTTAGACAAAACTGAATTTAATGTAAGACAAGAATATTGGCTGGATGCGGCTCTTTTGGTTACTTTTCTAGCTGTTGAGAAAAGTGACTCGCCTTTAGGCGAAAAGCTGCCTGCAAGGCAAAGAAAGGCGTAGCCTGCAAAGCGAATTATGAAATTCCTCTGCACTTGGTTGGAGATCCCAAATATCGCTAAGGCTCGACTCATATTACTAGCTAGGGGATGACGTTTTTGTTCTGAAATTATGAGCCAATTGAAGGCGAATTATGAAATTCCACTGCACTTGGTTGGAGATCCCTAATATCGCCGTGGCTGACTCATATTACAAGCTAAGGAATGACGTTTTTCTTTCAGAAATTATGAGCCAATTTGTTATCCAGTAACAACAGCTGGCGTTGTAATAAAACGTGTCACATGAGTCTGCGTCGGTCTATCTGGAATAAAATAAGCACACACTAAACTGCACACCGCAAAGCCAGTTCCGACGAGGAAAACCGACGTTGGGGAATGTAACCATAACAAACCTAACAAAGCAGGAATAACGACTGCAGCAATATGATTAATCGTAAAGCTAACAGACGCTGTTGCGGCGAGATCCTGCTGGTCAGCAATTTTTTGTAAGTAGGTTTTTATCGCAATCGCTAAGGCAAAAAACATATGGTCAATGACATACAAACCAGCGGCAATTTCTGAAGACTCTACAAAAGCGTAACCGGTAAATACTAAAATAAGTCCCACATACTCCAAGGTTAACGCTTTACGTTCACCAATTTTACCAACAAGTTTGCCAATCTTAGATGCAAACAACAGGTTAAAAACGTAATTAATACCAAACAGAATACTAATCTCACCAACACTATAACCAAACTTGTCGACCATCATAAAACCGGCAAACACCATAAATATTTGACGTCGTGCACCGCTTAAAAACGTCAAGGCGTAATACAACCAGTAAGTTTTACGCAATATAATTTTTTGTGTTGAGCATGTGGTTGTTCAAAAGTTGGAAAGCGCATCAACAACCAAATAACAATACAAGCACCAATGACCCCGGCACTCAAATAGGTCGACTCATAACTAACGGAAAAGAACTCCATCGCCAACCAAATACCACCAAATGCAAGTAGCGACGCAAATGACTTCATAGCTAATGCTTTACCCATAAAATGGGCCGCTTGATCTTTTGGTAGCCACTGCAACGTTAAACTTTGTTGCGTGGTTTCATAATAGTGAAAGCCAATCGACATAACTAACGTGGTTAAATAGAGACCAATTTCTGACGGAAAGTATCCAGTAATCGCAACACCAAAAGACAATAAACCTAACGACAAAATCGCAAATTTTTGTTCTTTAATAAATAGCAAAACGTATATCGCGGTGAAGGCTAAAAACCCCGGGATCTCTCTAATTGACTGTAACATGCCAATTTCTGCTCCGGTAAAAGCCGCTTTTTCAACAACAAAGTTATTTAGCAGTGTGACCCAAACAGAAAAGACAAAGGGCATAACAAAAGCCATTGCCAACAAAAGACATGCTGCTGTGGTAAAGCAGTAAAAGGATTAGATAATTTCAAAATTGTTTCCCCATGAGCCAAAATGTTGATCAAGAGTAGTTGCGCAAAATTTAAGAGAAAAAAGGCCGCTATTTAGCGGCCTTTTTAGCAGGATGTTGCGATTAAGCGCCGAACGTTTCCTGCAACGGTGGTACAACTTGTTTCTTACGGCTTAATACACCGTCAAGCCATACTTTATTGTCGACCAATTTAACGCCGTAGGCGGATTCAACAATGCTCGCATCGTCGCTAGACACCAAAACTTCTGAGCCTTCTTTCATAATGTCTGTTAATAACAACATTACAGTATGACGACCGCCCTCTTCTTTTAGTGCCGCAATATCGGCTTCTAAATCCGCTTTCATGTCATCGAAAATAGCTAAGTCGATAACTTCCAGCTGACCGATACCAATCAACTGTCCGTTCATTTTAAAGTCTTTAAAATCACGTAATACTAAGTCTCGAACTGGCGTTCCTTCAACCGCTGATTTTACTTTGAACATATCCATACCAACTTCTTTTGGATCATCAATTCCAGCAATTTCGGCGAGTGCTTCTACACATTTGATGTCAGCCGTTGTGCACGTTGGGGATTTAAAAATAACTGTGTCACTTAATATTGCACACATCATCGCGCCCGCAATATCTTTAGGAATTTCAACACCATGGAAGTCATACATCATTTTGATGATGGTATTCGTACAACCTACTGGACGGATCCAACATTCTAATGGAGCATTTGTCGTGATATCGCCAAGTTTATGATGATCAATAATCCCTAGGATTGTTGCATCGTCAATGTCATCTGGACCCTGTACGCGGTCTGAATGGTCGACTATGTATAAGCTCTCGCCCGCATACGATAATTTTAGTTCAGGCTGTTCAAAGCCAAATTTGTCCAATATGTATAGCGTCTCAGGTGACAACTCACCCAATCTCGCTGGTACAGTTGGTTCACCCAACGTTGTTTTCAAATAAGACAATGCAATTGCAGAGCAGATAGAGTCTGAATCTGGGATTTTATGACCCACAACATAATTTGGCATGATAAACCTTCACAAAAGTAGTTTTGATATTGGCGCGAATTATAACCAAATTAGCGCAAAATTCGAGTAATTAACCTAAAAATATAACGCCTTAGTTAAATCGACTCAGTCTAAGATTGAAGTATCCTGTCTACGCGGGTTAGTATGGGGGAATACTTATCACAAATTCAGGGAATGAAATGTTCAGAATTTTAGCCGCAATCGCGATTGTGCTAACCCTAGCGTCTTGTTCAGCAACGAAACAACAAACCGTTGCAAAAATTGACAAAAACCTAATTCAAACATTGACACCTCAGCAATGGCGATTAGCTTTAGAGCAATTTAATCAACTCGGTTCCATCCAAGTTTATGGAAATTACCTCGATATTATCAGGTCGTTTGACACAGTTGAACGAAATCAAATCTGCCTCCCTGAGAACCAGTCCAGACTCATTGATGCAATTCGACTCAATCGCACAAGTTTAGTGGCGACGTTGTCGTTATACCGATGCGCACTAGAAACCAAAGAATCGGCTAAAGCGGAGCAGTTATTGACAAATGTGAAAGCAATTGCAACGCAGCTTATTGGTGAAAATAATGGTCAAACGCCGCGCCATGCCGTTAAAGTTCGCGAAATTGATGAAGCATATGTCATCCTTGATACCGCTGGATTTGACCTTTTAGGGTCAGAAATCATCTTAGGCGAGGTCGGCTTTATTTACAAAATGCACACCTTCGACCGCTTGACTCAAAAATTCAGATACCAGTATTTTGATAACTCTGAGTTTATGTATGCAATCCATAAAAGTGCTATTAGCCAGCCCGTCTCGCGTCAGATGTCGACCAATTTAGCGTTGCAAACCTATCGCGAACAAAGCCATGCGCCAATTGTGCTCCTTGATGTAAAAAACTGCTAAATGCCAAAAAAGTAGACGAAGCACAAAATGTCATCGACGCCCTTGGAAAACCAGAACATCTAAGGCAACTGATTGCGGTCGCTCGGGCAGACATTGCATTACAACAACACGATTTAAATGCACTTCAACAACTCATCGAACCGCTAGTCTCTTATTCTGAAAGTGGCTCGCTTGAAGCCCACTTAACGCTGATAGACACCTTACTTAGATACGGCGAGACAGAAGAAGAATTTAAGCAGGTTGACCTAAGCCTTGAACAAATCATCAAACTAAGTGATCAAAGCACTGCTTACCAGCTTGTTTTAGACAATATTCTAAGCCACCCTTCACCGACTCAGGCAGTTTCAGGATGGTGGCAAGCCACTCAAAACATCAATATTATTCAAGCGGTTGGAAAACATTACCAACCTCCAGTAGAAGCTAGACAGGCAATTCCAGATAACGAAATTGACCTACTCAAGTTTGCGTCGTCTAAAAACGACTTAAACGCCATGTTTATATTAGGCAAATATTTTATTCAAACGGCAGATACCTCAAAACAGAATGAGCTAAAAGGACAAGAATTAGTCCAAAAAGCGCAAACTTGGGATTCGAACCTGCAAAACTTTTTATTACTGAGCACCATAAATTATGATTAAAACCTCGATAATTCGCATTTTATTTGTTGTGTTAATGGCCAATAGCGGAATTGCATTTGCCTCAGATGAACCTCTCACCTCGGGTGGATTTCAATACTCAATTACGCCAATACCAGACTGGGTATTAGAGCAAGCTGTTCCAGAGCCACAAAAGGAGCTTTCTCAGGGCAGTCAATACTTACTAAGTGACGAGCAACTTAATGTATCCGAGGGTCGATACGACAGCTTCTCGCGAGTCGCACAAAAGTCACAACCGAACAAAGCCTTGAACAGGCGTCTAAACTTTCTATGCAGTTTAATCCTGAATTCCAGACATTTGCTTTGCATAAAATTTTAGTTAAACGTGGCGCAACCACATTGGATCTTACTCGCACCAGTAAAATCGAACTATTCCAACGCGAAGAACAAGTTAATAACAACATTTACGACGGCAAAGTCACTGTTTTTATTGTTATTCCCGACATCCGAGTGGGCGATATTGTTGAGTACGCATCTACAACCTACGGTAAAAACCCAGTTTTTGGCGACAATAATTTTGCTTCGTTTTCGCTGGGATGGGGCGTGGCTGTGCAATCGAGCTTTATGCGCTTAGTCACCGACCTTGACCGACCTTTAGAATATCGAGTCCACAAACATTCGGGCGAGCCTGTGGTTAACAAAACCGCAACAACCATTGAATATTCCTGGGCTCAAAAAGATAACCTCGCAATCTTAGATGAACAAGGTTACCCGGCAGGCTTTACCCCTTACCCATTTATCGAATTTAGTGAATTTAACAGTTGGCAGTCAGTTATCGACTGGGCTTTGATCCATTACAAACAGCAAAATTCAGCTTCAAAAATTCTGCAACAATATGTCAATGAATTAAAAGCGACATCCAAGGATAAATTTGAGTACATTGAAGCTGCAATAAAATTTGTCCAAAACGATGTCCGCTACTTCGGAATTGAAACCGGTCAGAACAGCCATATCCCATCGAAACCATAGGTGAAGTGTTTGAGCGTCGTTATGGTGACTGTAAAGACAAAACCATGTTGCTAAATTACCTATTAACCGAACATGGAATTGAAGCGTACCCAGCGCTGATTTCAATGCAATCACGGGGAACCATTGCCGATAACTTACCAAGTCCAGGACATTTTGATCATGTTATTTCTTATTTCATCGTTGATGGCAAAGAATACTGGATTGACGGCACAAGAACATTTCAATTAGGCAAGTTGGATAACATAGGTGTTTCTAGCTTTGAGCAAGCGTTGGTTATCAGGCCTAATCAAAAGTCGTTAACTGAATTAAAAACACAATTTAAACATCGTTCACAAACCCATGTGCATGAGACTTTTGCAGCTACAGGTGGTTATGAAGATGACGTCAATCTAACGATGTCGATTAAATTCCACAGCCACGAAGCAGAATACTTAAGAGGCGCGTTAGCCGCCCAATCAATTACAGAGTTCACCAAGCATTATCTGGATTTTTACAGTAAACACTTCCACGGGATCAGCGTCGTTGACGACATAAAAGTGGTAGATGACACAGTCAACAACATTGTCGAATTGACAGGTAAATTCAAAATAGCTGAATTTTGGCATATCGAAAATAATCGAGTTACCACGCCATTGTACGGTGAGTTTCTGTCGAGTTATGCCCAGTTACCTAGTACCATTCAACGTAAATTTCCACTGGGTTTATACCATCATTCAGAAGTCTCACAACAAGTAGATATTATTTTTCCAGAAACGGTGGAATGGACATTTGAAAACAACCCACTGACTATCGAAAATGAATCTATCAAATACGTTAGAGACATCAGTTTTGAGAAAGAAAGGTTAACGGTTACACATCATTATGAAACGAAACAAAAATCCATGCCACCAGCTTCGGTTGCAGGTTATGTTCGAGATATAAAAAAGATTAGAGACGCGATTTATTTGTCTGTTTATAACGGAAAAAATGCGAGTACATCGATACGTTCTGTGTTACGAAACTTACTTAATCGTAAGCTGTCTGAGCAGGCAGGTGCAGAACAAAATAATCCCGAGTAACCCTCGGGAGCTAACACTGACTAAAACAGTTAAGTTAGTGCAAGGGATCTAGTATATGTCGATGCATTCTTAAAACATTGGCATATTGGGCGTTATCATAGATAAATTGGAAACAAGCAGTATTAAACTATGAACAAATTAACATTAACTATTTCATGCCCGGACCAAGTTGGGCTCGTCGCTGCAGTAAGTAACTTTTTAGCGAAACACCAAATTTCGATTATCGAAGCAAATCACCATACTGATGGCGAAACAAAATGGTTTTTCATGCGTCACGAAATCATTTTTGATCCCACAGTCACGACTAAAGACAAGTTACAGAATGACTTCAAAGCAATAGCGACTCAATACGATATGACCTGGACATTGGCCGACAATGCCGTAAAAATCGAGTTGTGCTCATGGCCAGTAAAGAATCTCATTGCATCACTGATATCTTACATCGTTGGCATGAAAACGAATTAAACTGTGAAATTGTTGCGGTTATTGCTAATCATAAAGAAATGGAAAAATACGCTCAATGGTATCAACTTCCATTCCACCATATCGATTTTAAGGCCGACAAAACCTCTGCATTTAGTCAAATGGAACAGTTCGTCTCTGACTACGAAGCCGATACCATAGTGCTTGCTAGGTTTATGCAAATTTTACCAGACACCTTATGTCAAAAGTTTGCTCACCAAGTCATCAATATTCACCACAGCTTTTTGCCCTCGTTTGTAGGTGCAAAACCTTATCATCAAGCCTATGAACGTGGTGTAAAACTGATTGGAGCAACCTGCCATTATGTCACAGCAGACTTAGATGCAGGGCCTATCATTGAGCAGGAAATAAGTAGAATAAGCCACAGTGACTCAGTACAAGACATGGTGCGTAAAGGTAAAGAATGTGAAAAGCAGGCGCTAGCACGCGGGCTTAGATACCACCTAGAGCACCGCGTAATGGTTAAAGGCAACAAGACTGTCGTTTTTGCTGATTAATGCCTCGCTTTATAAAAACAGAGGCCTATTTAAAACCGATTAAATACCGAGCATTGGTTATTTTTTCGGTTTTTCAGATACCCATAAGTGGATAATCCCTTTAACAACCACAACATCATTTTCATCATACGCTGTAACTTCAACTGGCAGGTCGCCAACTTGCCATTGATTATTCTCTAGTAAAGCGACGCAACGAATATCACTACCGGCCTTGGCGGTGTATTGTAAATCCATGCCTTTAGGTATCCATCGTAAATGGGTTGGTATTGATGCTTCCGCCATAAAACCCATTGCCATTTCAAGACCATTTGCTATAGCTATGACATGTACAGTGCCAATATGATTTTCGACCTTTCTACGCTTTTTGATTAGGCAGTGACATTCGCTAGGAACCACTTTTGTGATCAAAGGAGACACGGTCTTAAAATACGGGGCTTTATTGCTAGCAAATAAACTAAACAATTTTTTACCAAAAGGTAATTTACCCATTTTGTTATACAACGACAGCACATAGTTTTTAGACATTACCCTTCACCTATCAACAAGATTTAAATAATTAATATGTTCGAAAAATACCGCTCAGTTAGCACGGCATGATCGAATTACATTAGTGGGGCAAATTAACACATCCGACCAGATGAAGTCCAAATATTATTGCTCATCTATACCAGAAACAAATATGCCAGAAACAAAAAAGCATCCAATTAAGGATGCTTTTAGGTCAATATTTGAAACCAAATCAATTAATAATTATGGTAGTCCAAACAGGTTAATACTTCCTGTTTTGAACCCAAAATAACCGGCACTCGCTGATGCAATTCAGTTGGCTGTATATCAAGAATATTCTGGCTACCGGTTGATATTAATCCACCAGCTTGTTCGATCAATAATCCCATCGGATTGGCTTCATACAAAAGGCGAAGCTTAAATGGCTTATCTACTTCGTCAGTGTGAGCCGGGTAAGTGAAGATCCCACCACGGCATAAAATGCGATGCACATCGCCAACCATACAAGCGACCCATCGCATGTTAAAGTTTTTACCACGAATGCCCTGCTTACCATCTAAAATGTCCCGAATATAGCGCTGCATCGGAATTTCCCATTTATGCTGATTTGAACTATTAATTGCAAATTCCTGAGTTTCTTCTTCAATGGTGACGGCTTCTTGTGTCAGCAAAAATGACCCATGGGTTTTATCCAAGGTATAAAACTTCACACCTTTGCCCGTTGTAAGTGCCAAAATAGTTGAAGGTCCATACATTACATAGCCCGCAGCGACTTGATTACGACCCGGTTGCAAAAAGTCTTGCTCGGTAATAGGTTCATCTGTCGGTTTGTCAGCTGGTACCGGCATAATAGAAAATATGGTGCCAGTAAGACTGTTTACGTCGATATTTGAGCTGCCGTCTAAGGGATCAAATGCAACTAAAAAACGACCACCGTGGATCCCTTCTACTACAAAGTCCTCTTCTTCAGAGGCTATGGCACGAACAAACCCAGATTCCAACAGCATGTCTTTTAATAATTGGTTGGACAATATGTCTAATTTTTTCTGCGTTTCGCCTTGAATATTTTCGTCTAGCGTTGAACCTAAAACACCTGCTAAGTCAGCTTGTCCTACGCGAAACGAAATATCTTTACACGCTGCTAAAATGGTTCTTATTAATGAAATTAAATCTAGCTCTACGCCGTCTTCTCTTAAAACTGGTGCTAATCTACGCATATAAGTTTTGCCCTTTTAATTCCCTCTGCCGCCGCAGAGACTACTAATATTCCGCCAAATTTTCCGAACATGATACATCAAAATGGTCGACTTTGCAGGTCAAAAGTTGCCTAACATGAAAGTTTACCAACACGATTACATAAGCTTTTTACTAAAAACGATTGTCTGGTTATTCCAATCACTCCCAACATAATGCACACTAAACATTAACCGATAAAAGATGGAAGTTAGCAAATGCGATTTTGGAAACACGGGTTACGTTATTTAAGTATAGCCACTTTATTTTTAACCTTTCAGTTATTTGCTGCCGTCAGCTCAGTCGGCGAATTCACGCGCGATATGTTGCATATCGAAGGTTATTATGACTTCTACTATGACAAGGATAGCGGCAAAATATTTCTTAACGTTGACAAAGAAAAGAAACCTTTCCTATTTCAAAGTTCTCTTCCAAGCGGTTTAGGCTCTAACGACATAGGTTTAGACCGCGGTCAATTAGGTCGTACTCGCTTGGTTCAATTTGAACGCCATGGTAATAAAGTATTATTGGTGCAACTAAATACCGACTACCGAGCGTCATCGACAAATCGTGCAGAACAAAAAAGCGTTGAAGAAGCATTTGCCACTTCAATCATTCAAGGATTTGAAATAAAGGCTAAGACTCGCGGTTCCATTCTTATTGAATACACCGATTTTCTTTTAAGCGATATCCACCAAGTTTCCGCGACACTAACCGCTACAGAGCAGGGGTCCTTCAGTGTTGATAAATCCAGAAGTGCCGTCGATTTTGGCAGCAGTAAAGCGTTTCCTAAAAATACCGAACTCGAAGCAATAATTACATTTGTGGGCAGCAAAGCTGGCAAATTTGTGAAACAAATAGCACCAGAACCTTCAGCGCTCACTGTTCACATGCGTCATTCTTTAATTGAATTGCCTGACGATAAATACAAACCACGTAAATTTCACCCATTCAGTGGTTTTTGGAGCGTATCCCATAAAGATTACTCAGCCTCACTAGACCAATCTATGGACGTTAAATATATCCCCCGACATCGCTTACAAAAACGTTTCCCAAATAAGGCAAAGAGCTAAGTACCATAAAACCAATTGTTTATTATCTTGATCCAAGGTACGCCAGAACCTGTTAAAACGGCATTATTAGACGGTGCAAAATGGTGGAATAAAGCGTTCGAAAGCGCCGGATACATTGATGCTTTTCAAATAAAAATGTTACCGCCCCATGCCGATCCAATGGACGTCCGCTACAATACGATTCAGTGGGTTCATCGCGCTACGCGAGGCTGGAGTTATGGTGCATCGGTTATAGATCCCAGAACCGGAGAAATTATTAAAGGCCATGTGACATTAGGTTCACTACGTGTGCGCCAAGACTATCTCATCGCACAGGGACTTACGGCACCATTTACTTCAGACAAGCCCGACACAAACGCGATAAAAAGCATGGCTTTGGACCGTATCAGACAGCTTTCTGCGCACGAGATTGGCCATACGTTAGGTATAGCGCATAACTTTTCGGCGTCGGTTAATAATCGCGCCTCTGTGATGGACTACCCACATCCAAATGCAGTACTTATTGACGGAAAAATAGACCTTTCGCAAGCCTATACCCATGGTGTCGGTGACTGGGATCACTATGTCATCAAGTATGGTTATTCCGAGTTTGGTAAGGATGGCAACGAAACCGAAGCTCTTGCAAAACTTGTCGAACAAGCAAAAATGCCGGCTTACGCTATATGTCGGACCCTGATGCACGGGCGATGAGCAGTGCTAATCCAGATGGGCATTTATGGGATAATGGTCAAGATCCTGCAATTGAACTGCAACGTATGCTAGAAATAAGAAAGGTTGCCCTAGCTCAGTTTGGCCTTAACAATTTAGCGGCAAACCAACCATTAAGTGATTTACAAGAAATCTTAGTCCCTATTTACTTATTTCATCGATTCCAAGTCACTGCTGCAGCAAAACTCATTGGCGGCGTGGACTATCATTACGAAATTAAAGGCGCTAAAAACCTCGGCATCAGCAATGTTACGTCTTTACGTCAACGTTTTGCTTTAGAGCAGCTCATGGCCACGTTAACTTTTGATAATCTAACCATACCTAAAACAGCCTTAACCCTAATTGCACCTAAAGCCTATGGCAGCTATAAGAATAGGGAAAGTGCGCCATCTAAAATGGGTTTAGTTTTTGATCCAATAACATTAGCAAGCGCCAACGCGCAACATACGCTGCAGGCCATATTAGACCCTGCTCGTCTAAACCGAATTGCGTTTCAACATAGCCAAGATCAAAGCAACTGGTCGCTCACCGAATACTTGCAAACGATTGTTGATAGCACAGTAAAAACGCTGCCAGCGGATAGCAGCCAAGCTCCTGTTTATCAAAGATTATCGGCATTAACGGTTGAAAATCTAATGACCTTATTAACCAATGAATCATCAAGTATTGAAATAAAAGCGGCAACGCTGAAAGTCATAAAAGGTATGTCAAATTGGTTATCCGTGTCGATTGTCGAGAAAACAGCTCACAGTGACACGACACTTTATTTGTTGCAGCACCACATTGACTGGTATTTAGAACACCGTAAATGGCAGCCGTTAATTAAAGCACCTAAGTTGCCGCCAGGTTCGCCAATTTAGAAAAAATGTAAACCAAGGCGACGAACAAGTCGCCTTTTTGTTATCCTGTTACAAACTTCATCATGTAATAAAATCATGCATATACATATTCTCGGGATCTGCGGTACCTTCATGGGCGGAATCGCGGCTATTGCCAAAGAGCTAGGTCATAAAGTGACGGGCTCTGATCAAAATGTTTACCCACCCATGTCGACTCAATTAGAGCAATTAGGCATTGAACTAACCCAAGGTTGGGACACGAGCCAATTTGACCCTCAACCTGATGTTGTCGTAATCGGCAATGCCCTTTCGCGGGGCAATCCAGCTGTAGAATATATCCTTGATAGAAACATACCTTATACATCTGGTCCGGAGTGGCTAAAACACCACCTTCTTAAAGACCGTTGGGTTATCGCTTCGAGTGGAACGCATGGCAAGACCACAACTTCAAGCATGATTGCCTTGATTGTTAGAAGACGCAGGACTAGAACCTTAGCTACCTCATTGGCGGCGTGCCTTAGCAATTTTTCGGTTTCGGCCCGTGCCGGTAGGTCTCCATTTTTTGTTATTGAAGCCGATGAATACGATACTGCATTTTTTGATAAACGCTCTAAGTTTGTGCATTACTTACCACGTACGGTCACGATCAATAATTTAGAATTTGACCACGCTGATATTTTTCCAGACATAAGCGCTATCCAAACCCAGTTTCATCACTTGGTTCGGACTGTGCCTTCAACCGGTAAAATCATTGCACCAAAACATGTAAATGCGATAACCGAAACACTTCAACGCGGTTGCTGGAGCGATGTTGAATTAGTCGGTGATCATGCCGACTGGCAGGCAAAGCTTATGCCTAATAGTGAAGGCCGAACTGACGGCAGTCGATTTGACGTTTATTACCAACAAACATTGGTAGGCCAAGTGGCGTGGACATTAACGGGTCAACATAATGTCGACAACGGGTTAATGGCTTTGGCAGCGTCTCACCATGCTGGGCTGACAACAGCGCAAGCGATAGCTTCACTTTCGAACTTCATTAGCCCCAAACGACGCATGGAACTAATTTACAATCAGCACAACATTGAAGTTTATGACGACTTTGCCCATCACCCAACAGCAATCAATACCACTCTCGCTGGACTTCGCCAAAAAGTTGGGACACGCAGGATCATTGCCATCATAGAACCTCGTTCAAATACAATGAAAATGGGTGTGCATAAAGATACATTAGCGGATTCGTGGCAAAACGCAGATCAGGTTTTTCTGTTTCTCGAAAAAGATTTAGACTGGGCAGAACGTTTGTCTAACTCGACAACACCAACCACTATCGAAACGTCAATATCAAGTTTAGTTGCACGTGTGATTGAAATTTGCCAACCAAATGACCATATAGTGGTGATGAGTAATGGTGGGTTTTCGGGTATTCACCAGCTAATTACAAATCAATTAAATACAAAATTTGCGTCAAACTAACGCCATGGAGAATGAGATGACACAGCCTTATTCCGGTCCGAGCTTATTTGCAGGTGAAGTGACTATTGGTGTAACTGGTGCATCTGGCGCACCTTATACTTTAGAGCTAATTAAACAGTTAGTTGCCGCCAATCATCAAATCTATTTGTTGTTTTCAAGTGCAGCAAAAGTGGTATTTAAAACTGAAGTTGAACTCGATATCCCCGCTCACCCTGAAAAGGCTAGCCAATGGTGCGAAAACTACTTCAATAGTGCCCCTAGGCAAATTTGTGTGCTGGGAAAAGATCAGTGGTTTTCTCCCCCAGCCTCGGGTTCGGCTGCACCTAAAAATATGATCGTAGTCCCGTGCTCCACCGGTACTTTATCGGCCATTGCCAATGGCACCAGTGACAATTTACTTGAGCGAGCGGCAGATGTGGTTATAAAAGAACGTGGTAACCTTATTTTGGTCCCCGTGAAACACCTTTTTCCGCTATCCATTTAGAAAATATGTTAAAGCTTTCAAGGTTAGGGGTCACTATAATGCCCGCAGCACCTTAGGTTTTATCATCAGCCAAAATCCATTGACGATTTAGTGCAATTTATGGTCGCCAGAATGTTAGACCACCTCCGAATTGAACAAACTTTAGTCCCACGTTGGGGCTATACAAATAAAAAGTAAACTTAACGATATGAAAGCCTTAGAAATAACAGATTTAAAAAAGACCTATCGTTCTAAAAATCGTACGGTAGAAGCACTTAAAGGGGTTACTTTTAGTGTTGAACAGGGCGACTTTTTTGCCCTGTTAGGCCCAAATGGTGCAGGAAAGTCCACCACAATTGGCGTTATTAGTTCACTTGTGAATAAATCATCGGGCTCAGTAAAGGTGTTTGGATACGACATCGATACCGAGCTTGAAGATGCAAAAGCGCAAATCGGCCTAGTTCCACAGGAATTTAACTTCAATCAGTTTGAAACCGTTTTACAAATTGTTTTAAACCAAGCTGGATATTATGGTGTTGAGCGCGGCGAAGCGCATATTCGAGCAGAGAAATACCTCAAACAGATTGATTTGTGGGAAAAACGCAACGACGCTGCACGTTCACTTTCTGGCGGAATGAAACGCAGACTAATGATTGCACGTGCCTTAATGCACGAACCTAAACTGTTAATTTTAGATGAGCCAACCGCAGGTGTAGACATTGAGATCCGCCGCAGTATGTGGGAATTTCTAAATAAAATTAATAAAGAAGGCATCACGATAATATTGACAACGCATTACCTCGAAGAGGCAGAAATGCTGTGTCGTAACATTGCGATTATCGATAAAGGTGAGATTGGTGAAAACACCGATATGAAGAGTTTGCTGTCAAAACTCAATATCGAAACTTTCATTTTAGATACGGTTGAATTTAGCCAAGCGCCAGAGTTAACCGATTTTACTTACTCTATTATCGACGACCACACAATTGAAGTGTCGGTGGAAAAACAAAAGGGCCTTAACGACGTATTCACTCAATTAACCAGTCAGAATATCCAAGTATTGAGTATGCGCAATAAGTCCAATCGACTTGAAGAATTATTTGTCAAACTTGTAGAAGACGGCAAACAACAAAAAGCGAACAAAGGAGACAAATCATGATTGGCAAATATTCAGTCGCGCTTAATGCCGTCTTAATTAAAGAATGCACACGATTTCTCCGTATTTGGGTTCAAACCTTAGTCCCACCAGCGATAACTATGACACTCTATTTTGTCATCTTCGGTAGCCTAATAGGCGAGCGCATTGGCCAAATGGGCGGGTTTGATTACATGGCCTTTATAGTGCCAGGCTTGATCATGATGTCTGTAATTACAAATTCCTATTCAAACGTAGCGAGCTCATTTTTTAGTGCCAAGTTTCAACGAAACATTGAAGAGTTGCTCGTTGCACCTGTGCCTAATTACATTATTGTTTTAGGCTATATTGGTGGTGGTATGTTACGTGGTTTGTTAGTGGGCATTATCGTAACGCTCGTTGCGACATTTTTTGTTGATATTCATATTCATAGCTACTTTGTATTAATCTCAACAGTACTGCTCACGGCGATGGTTTTTGCGTTGGCGGGGTTAATTAACGCCATCTTTGCCAATACATTTGATGACATATCAATCATACCAACATTTGTGCTTACCCCTCTAACGTATCTCGGTGGTGTCTTCTATAGCCTGACTTTATTACCTGAAGTTTGGCAAACCGTGTCAAAGATTAATCCAATCGTATATATGGTTAATGCCTTTCGTTATGGTTTTTTGGGCGTAACTGACGTCAATTTGACATTCGCATTTGCAATGATCATTGGCTTTGCTGTGATATTTTTCACCATCGCAATGATGTTAATAAATCGTGGTATTGGTATTCGTTCGTAACAAAAATTTAAAATCGAGGTAAAAATCCTATTTTTACCTCGATTCATCCCATCTGCACTTTACACTCCCCTTTATTCAACTATAACTATATGTTGTTAACTAATTTTTTGATTATTATGAAGTAGGCTGTTTTTTAATGCATAGTTAATAATTAGACTAAAGAAATGACCACTTGGGTCGATAAAAAACAACGCCTCCGGATATTAAAGGGTTTGATCACGTGGACAATTTTAAAAATCTAAGTGTCTTTATTAAAATAAATGTCATTACAGTTATTGCACTTGTAGCGCTAATTGTGGTTATCGTCTTAAATGCAACTGCCATCAGTGCCAATAATAAAAACTTAGATGAACTAAAAAACAGCCGATATGAAATAGCCCAGTTATCTACCGCTAACTCTTTTATTATCAACAAAATAGATGAAACCTACACCTAAGGCAGTTACGTTTGGTGATGAAGACTTAATTAATAGCGCAGAAGCACAATACGAGCGCTTATTAAAAAACATCGACTCTATTCAACGTCTCGAGCAGGCCGCGGAGCGCGCCAAACTCAACGAATTTAAATCAACACTAAAAGACTACAATGAGATTGCCAAAGTCATCGTCAAAAGCTTTATTGCAGGTGACGTCGATTTTGCGGTGGTTCAAGAAAAAGCCAAAGTTAAGTCGGACCTTTTTGAACAACTGACAAGCAATTTAGAGCAATACAAAAAACAGTCTGACAATAAATATTCACAGCTGGCCGAAGATTCAAAAACTCGCTCAGAAAACGCCATTTTCACCAGTGTTCTCGTATCTGTTGTTCTCGTGTTTATCATTGTTGGATTAGGCATTGTCATCGGTAAAGGCATTAAACAAACCGCATCAGTAGCAGCGGAAACCTTACGCGAGTTAGCCGATGGTGACGGTGATTTAAAGTCCACGTTAGTTGTTGAAAGCAATGACGAAATTGGCCAAATGTCGCGCAACTTTAATCGTTTCATGGCGGTATTAAGAGGGTCTATTAGTGACGTTATGTCGGTGGTTCAACCATTATTGGACAACTCCACTCGATTAATCCAACGAATGGAAGTTGCAGAATCGGCCATGCATAAACAAGGCGAAGACTCGACTCATGTTAAACAATCCATGACTGAAATGAGCCAAAGTGTTGCTGAAATAACAAATTCGGCTAATGAAGCGGCAACCGCGACTACTAACGCAGAACAAGAAGCAATTCAAAGCCTTGAAATTTTGAATCAAACTATGGCCGTGTCGCAAGCGCTCAATAACGAAATTAAAGTGGCGTCTACCGTCATTCATAAACTGGCTCAAGATACGCAGAACGTAAACAAAATCTTAGATGTAATCACTTCTATCGCTGAACAAACAAACTTATTGGCGTTAAACGCCGCTATTGAAGCTGCCCGTGCAGGCGAACAAGGCCGTGGTTTTGCCGTGGTTGCTGATGAAGTAAGAGAATTAGCAAGTCGTACATCTAAATCGACTACGGAAATTAGAGAATTGCTTAATGCCCTAACAGAGGCAGCAAGTGCGTCGGTTGAATCAATGGAAAGTGCCAGTACGCAAGCACAAAGAAATGAAGAATTTGCAGCACAGACCGGTGAATCAGTTAATAAAATTGCGACGCATATTCAAACGATTAATCAGCTCAATACCCAAATTGCCACCGCAACCGAGCAGCAAACGATGGTCGCGCAAACCGTTACCCAAAACGTTGACGACATGAACCATTCAATCGGTGATTCATTAGAAGCCCTAGACGACATTCGTGACGTTTCTAAGAGTCTACATACCCTGTCTGACGACCTACTTGAAGCGGCATCTAAGTTTAAATTGTAAAATTAACACTAAGTTCGACAAAAAGACTGCATTGTAGTCTTTTTGTTGTTCGCAGCATTTGCTAAAATTCGCGCAAAATCGACTCTTCGTTACCACCTTAGGATCCCAAATGAGCTTAGCCAGTTCCGTTTTAGCAGTTAATAATGATCTTCCAATAAAAACCGACCTGCCTGTGCATAGCGGAAAAGTACGTTCCGTCTATTGGCTTACCGAGCAAGACAGCAAACGACTGATTGCAGAAAAAGGCTATGACGTTCAATCTGACGCTCCTTTGGCCATTATGGTTATCAGTGACCGCATCTCGGCATTTGATTGCATCTGGCACGGTGAAGGTGGGATCAAGGGTGTTCCAGGAAAGGCGCTGCACTAAATGCCGTTTCTAATCACTGGTTCCGATTATTTAAAGAACAGGGATTAGCAGATAGCCACATTTTGGATATCCCCCATCCATTTGTCTGGATAGTGCAAAAAGCAAAACCTGTCATGATTGAAGCCATTGCCCGTCAATATATAACAGGCTCGATGTGGCGCAGCTATGAAAAAGGTGAACGCGAATTTTGTGGCATCGCCTTGCCTGACAATTTACAACAAGATCAAAAGTTACCTGAAATATTAATTACGCCGTCTACAAAAGGTATTCTAAAAGGGATCCCTAATGTGCCTGAAGCCGATGACGTAAATATTCGACGCTAGGATATTTTAGAAAACTACGAAGCTTTTAACTTCTTAAAAGAATCAGATGTCGCTCGCTATGAAGTGTTACTAAAGGAAGGGTTCAACCTTATCAGTGACGCTCTGGAGCAAATTGACCAAGTATTTGTCGATACTAAATTTGAATTTGGCTATGTCAAAGACGCATCAGGTAACGATAAGTTGATCTATATGGATGAAGTCGGAACCCCAGACTCATCGCGTATTTGGGATGGACCAAGTTACCGTGACGGTAAAGTTGTAGAAAACTCTAAAGAAGGTTTTAGGCAGACCTTGTTAAACTATTTCCCAGATCCAGATATCTTACTCAATAAAAACCGCATGCCTGAACGCGAAGCATTAGCACGAGACAATGATTTACCAAAACACGTTATCATGGCAATTTCAGAAACCTATCGCAATATTGCAGAAAAAATAACTGGTGAGAAAATCGTTTTATCTGCGGATCCAAAACAAGAAATCATCGACGTATTACGCGAGAAATTTGATTTAATTAAATAGGTTATAAGTACGTAAATACAATAAACCCGCTGACTTAAGCGGGTTTTTATTTACCTATTTTGTTCTATCTTTGGTGACGACTTTTTCAAAAAAGGTAGCCCACTTTCAAATGCACATTAAAGCACCAGCCCTTATTGCACTTTACTACGACCTAATACCAATTTCATTACACCACCAAATGCCAAGCCCGCAAAGAGCCAAATACCCACTTGCACGGCAATACCTGTCGAGGTCAATTCACCACTAACGATCTTTGGTGCAGCGGTAAAACAAAACATTAGTGCGCCATAAATAAGACCCATTTTCAGCCAAGGCGTTTGTTTTGCTGTTGGAAGTTCAGCTTCGGGACTATTTAGTAACTCTGCCTTTTTAAACTTCAACCACTTTGTTTTTAACGGTTTACGAAACCAACCCCAAATCGGAAAGGTAATAGCCAATAGAACCAAGCTTGTAAAGTTCCAAAGGCATGGAATGACGTTTTCACATGTAGGGCACATAAACCCAAACCAGTTTTTATAGGCGCCTCGTTTAGCCCATAACAAGCCATTGTGAATCGTATTGCAGTGTGGACAGGGAATATATTGCCGCTCCATTAACGGGGCGTCGCTGGTTTTATCTATTAAGGTTATCTTAGGAATTCGTTGTCCTAGGATAAGCTCATTAAAAGCTAGCCTAGGGTTTACTACCCAGTGTATTAACATTGGGTGAGGTAACTTCCAAATTTTGTATTTTTCTTTGTCAAATTCCATTACAGAGCTCTCGTATTTCAAAACAATTATTTCGTGGTCGTTGATAAATCACTATGACTACCATCGACATAGGTAGAGCAATTTTTACCATTCCGTTTCGAAGTATACAAGCCATCATCTGCGCGTTTTGTTAACGTATTTATCGTATCGTTTTGATCCGCTAGTGTTATGCCTAAACTGATGGTTAGACTGAGGTATTGTTCAAATGTAGAATTTTCAATCATAATTCTTATTTTCTCAGCTACATGCATCAAACCATCTCGGTCAATGTTGTCACAAATCACAATAAACTCTTCGCCGCCCCAACGCCCGAGCAAATCATTTGTTCGGATTTGCAGTTGAATCGCTTCACACATTTGTATTAATACCTGATCGCCAACGTTATGCCCAAACTTGTCGTTTACGAGTTTGAAATTGTCCAGATCGATTAATATCACCCCAAAATGTAAGTTGGTGCGAGCCATACGTGAAAATTCACGATTAATAAACTCTGTGATGAGATGCCGATTTGCGACGCCGGTTAAGTTATCCGTTCGGTATAATTTTTCTAGCTCCTTCATTTTTTCAAAAATGACTTCTTTGGCATTTTGATTTTCATAGGTCACTACCGCTAGACCAAAAATGGAGCATGAAAAAATAGCAACAAACCACTGCAATTGAATAAGAGACAGGTTGCTGTCCCCCACGGCAAAAGGACCTAAATTTTGTGATGTTGCAGTAACCGCGATTGCTAACACAATCAGTTGAATTGTAAAAAGTATGCGCTGCCCATAATGCACCATAGTAACTAACAGCATCGGCAACATAATAGTGCTCAAGAACATCAATTCAATAGGCATAATTATTAAGTCAAAAATAGCTGCTGTCGCTAAACTAGCGGGCAACGCAATAATAAAGAACACCAAAGCGCTATGGTTATGATGAATCTGTTCAGGATTAAACCAAGAGATCAATAATGGCGTAAATACCAATACGCCAACAGCATCACCAACCCACCAAGTAAAAAACATATTGATCAAATCTTTATAACCAATAAAATCAAAAACAGATAGCCCCAATACGCCAAACAAAGCGCTAATTAGGGGCCCTAATATGACCCCGACAGCGACAAAAATGGCAAAATGTAGTTTGCGATGCAATGGGTTATTTGTTTTGGTTAAATGATAAATAAGTGCGGCAGATCCAATGATGCTAAAAACATCACCTATGCCATTAAAAACCCCAGCTATCAAAGAATCAATTAATGCAGTTGAGCTCGAATAGGTCCAAATATTGTTAAACAATACGCCGACAAAAACCCCCGGCCAAACACGGACACCATACTTTAAGGCTAATGCAAACAAGACTCCAGAAGGGATCCAAATAGGACTGACATGGCTAGGTGCAATCGCAAAGCTTTGACTAAATCTCGCGAGCAATATGTATACGACTGTAAAAATTACAATATCTTTTAAGCGGATGTCGTAAAGCGCTTGAACATTAAATAAGTGGTCGCAGGCGACACGTTCTTTAATTCGAATATGACTTTCTATATCTCGTTCAGTGGATGTAACAGTCTTCCACTCCATTAGACAACCCTCTTATTATTATTGGTGAGGTTGTAGTCACAATTAGTGCTTACTAAAACATATCAAAAAACAATGGACTGATCTTCTATATGTCGCTGTGTACTGGCGCTCTATTCGCTTTACTTCATCGCTTTTCGCTGCTGCCAATAGGAGTTCGCCATCTAAAAACACTTAATAACTAGCTTCCTTTGACGTGAATAACATCGGAAATGCATAGTTTCGCTAAATATCGGTACATTAAAAAGAAAGTATAGTCTGTATTTCTTAGTTCGCAGAAAAAACTTCCAAACCATCCCAAATACAGCATGAAAATCGAGTAACGACTTACACTCCTCTGTCGTATATGAAAAAGTTAACCGGCTAATCCGTTACAAAAAACTAAGGATTTATACGATAGATAACCTCAATAGACTTAGTTACTGTAATCGTTTCAGGCGGGTTGATTGACAAGTTCTCTCTCATCGAAGAATTTTGTCTAACACCGAATGCTTGATAACTTCGCCCCTGCTCTCTAACCGAATAAACAGAGCCAATGGTAGCGCCAACTCCCAATGCGAGGTTTTCTGCGCGTTGTTTGGCATCTTTACCGGCTAATACTGACAACTTTTGCTCTATTTCTTTTCGGCTTTGTAAGTCAAACGTAACGTTAATGCCTTCAACTCCGTTGAGGACTAACAGTTTATTCACCAGTTTTTCTGATGCCAATAGATCAAATATCACAACATTAAAATTTTGGGTCATCTCGTAGCCCAAAATCTGAAGTTCGTTTTGAGACTCTCTATGTCGAAAACGCTTTGCTTTTTTGTTATATCAAACGAATTAACATGTTTAGGGTCGATACCCAATTCCGTAATAATCTTGTTCACATGATTAGAAATATTGACGATTTTTTAACGGCATCTTCTGACTCTTCTGCGAACGTAACTATCCGAAAATTGACCTCTGACTTATCTGGCGGTATTTCATATTCAGCATGACCAACCACACTCAAAAACGGAAAGCTGGGTTGTCCCTCTGCAATAAGAACAAAAGGCGATAAAAAAACGGCAAAAAATAAAATTAACGGGATGAATCTCATGAAATATCCTTGTTCAATAGTTAGTGATTCGACAACGGCAATTTGTATAAGTTCACTAAGAATAAAGCAAGTTTTACACTTAAAAACTGTACTTTTTAGGTAACTATCACTTGATTACAACTCGATTTCCATTGCAATTGGGCTTATTTTACCATTGCCCTAAATGACAACTGCAAAGCTAATATCGCAATAAATTTACTTGTCGAAAGCACTACTTAGCTTGTTTTTGTTGGTGTCTGGCGACGCACTCGTGTTAGGGTCAGTATTCTCTGAGTCTCAAATATCTTAATTATGAATTTTAAAAATTGCCCTTATTGCCAAAGTCATCATTTTGAAATGCCTGACAATCGATTCTTTAAGTGTCTTGATTGCCACCAGACCTACTTTCATAACGCGGCTAGTGCCGTAGCGGGTATTATTCATGTCGGGGATGAAATTTTAATAAACGTACGAAAAAAGAACCCGCCGCAGGCTGCCTAGATTTAGTTGGGGGATTTACCGACTTTGACGAAACACTTGAGCAAGCCCTCACACGAGAAACAATAGAAGAGCTAGGTATTCGGATTACTAATTGGAAATATCTCTGCTCAGGCTCAAACACGTACCTTTACGATTCAATTACATATCACACTGTCGACACTACTTTTTATGCCGTACTAGATGCTAAGCCAGACATTACTATCCAACATGATGAGTTAATTGCAGCAAAATGGATAAAAATAAGCGAGATAAACTTTAGTCAATTTGGATTTGACTCATTAAAAGCTGCTCTGCAACTTTATGTCACTAAATTAGCAGGCAATGTCTAAATCGCAAACTAGTGTTTTGGCATAAAAAACCGCCATGAAGGCGGTTTTTACTTTGAAGTTTTTACTTCTTAACTAAAGACAAATGACTTACTTTAGGTTTCTGTTTTTTGGGCTCATCAGCTGCTTTTCCAGCAGATTCAACCTCAGTAACAGCACTTGGAGTCGTTAATGGATCACCATCTAAATCTTGCTCTAGATCATCTGGTAAATCTTCTGGCGGGAACATAGTTCCGGCACCATTTTCTTTAGCGTAGATAGCACTTATGGCATACATTGGGATATAAACGTCATGCGGCACACCACCAAATCGAGCAGAAAAGGTTAATTGTGTTTTATCCATATTTAACGCGTTGACAGCATCAGGACTCACGTTTAATACCACCTGTCCGTCTTTGACGGTTTGAGGCGGTACACTTACATGCGGTAAATCGGCTTCCACAACAATATACGGAGTACAGTCGTTGTCTAAAATCCAATCATAAAACGCCCTCAACAAATAAGGGCGATTTGACGTCAAATTATCCATCTTGACTTAGTACGTCGCGCGAATATCTTTTTCAACATCTGTTAAAGATGCTTGGAAAGATTCACGTTCAAATACACGTAGCATATACGTTTTAACTTCTTTAGACGCAATGCCTTCAAGCTCGATGCCCCAAGAAGGCAAACGCCATAATAATGGTGCTAAATAGCAATCGATAAGACTGAATTCTTCACTCATGAAATATGGCTGTTCTGCAAAAATTGGCGCGATTGCTAAAATGCTCTCTTTCAATTCTTGACGAGCTGAATCATCACCAGCTTCAATTTTACGCGTTAACGAATACCAATCTTGCTCAATTCTATCCATCATCAAACGACAACGACCACGGGCAACCGGATAAACAGGCATCAGTGGTGGATGAGGGAAACGTTCGTCAAGATATTCGTTAATGATATTTGCTCTGTATAGGCCTAGTTCTCTATCAATTAGAGTTGGAACATTACCATACGGATTAACTTCATATAAATCTTCAGGCATGTTGTCAGGCGTTACATAATGAATATCAACGTTGACACCTTTTTCTGCTAGCACTATGCGGACCTATGGTGGCTATACATATCGTTAGCACCAGAAAATAAGGTCATTACTGCTCTTTTGTTTGCAGACACTGCCATTTAAATCTCCATAAATTTAGGGCTTTCGCCACTTAAATTAAATTACGCAAAAAGGGGTTAAACACCCCTTTTTATACTTTAGAATAGTTAACTACTTGAATATTAAAGTATTACTATTTTTTAATATCTCTCCAGTACTCTTTCTTCAAGAGCACTGCAAATACGAAGAATATGAAACTATATAACATGGCTTTCCAGCCCATGCTTTCACGTTCTAAAATCATTGGTTCACCTATGTAAACCATGAAATTTGTTAAATCTCGAACGACAACGTCATATTCATCTTCACTTAGCTCACCAGAACCATCAACAACAATTTGCTCTCCAAGGGAGATACGTTTCATTTCACCGTCGATTAAACGCTCTTCAAAAACTTCTTGTTTTGTAGGAACGCCCTGTAGTTCTTGCAATACATGTGGCATACCAACATCTTTAAATACTGTGTTGTTCACGTTAAATGGACGTGAAGGGTCAACATAGAAAGATTTTAGGTAGCTGTAAATCCAATCTGGACCACGCAAACGTGCTTCCAAAGTTAAATCAGGAGGTGTAGCACCAAACCACTTTTTGGCGTCATCCGCTGGCATCGCATTTTTAATGTGCTCACCAATCTTTGTGCCTTTAGTAAAAACTAAATGCTCTAAACCAAGATCAAGTGGAATACCTAAGTCGTTAAACGTACGTTCGTAACGTTGGTATTGCATTTGGTGACAGCCTAAACAGTAGTTCATGAACGTTTTAGCACCATTTTGAAGAGATGCCTTATCTGTTAAATCAATATCTACTGTATACGGTAAATGACCACCACCTGCTGAAAATGCAGACGTTGAAACTAAACCAACTAACAATCCAAGAGTCTTAATAAACTTTTTCATTATTTTGTGATCCTTTCAGGCAATGGTTTAGTCTTTTCGTTTTTACTGTACAACCATAACGCCACGAAGAACATAAAGTAGGCTATGGTGAATAGTTTCGCCATGGTTTCTTTAAACGGTGTCGCTGGGGTCGCCCCGAGATAACCTAAAACAATAAATACCATTGCAAAAATAATTAGGTTCACTTTGTGTAAACCACAACGGTAACGCCATGAGCGAACTTTACCGCGATCGATCCAAGGAATTAACGCTAACAAGATAATTGAAGCAAACATTGTAACCATGCCACCGAATGGATCTGGAACAGCCTTCAATATCGCGTAGAACGGAGTGAAATACCAAACCGGGAATACGTGCTCTGGTGTTTTAAGATTGTTAGCCGGTTCAAAGTTAGGGTGTTCAATAAACTTACCGTAAAAATCTGGATTGAAGAACATGATGTAGGTGAATATAAACAAGAATACACCAAACGCCATCAAGTCTTTCAACACCATATGCGGGAAGAATGGAACAACATCGTCGAGTAAATCTTTTTCGACGTGTAATATTCATGGAATTCGAATTTTGTTTTATCTTCGTCAGCTACGGTTCCTTTAGGACGTTTAACATCGACACCATCAGGGTTGTTTGAACCCACTTCGTGTAATGCAACGATATGAAGGAAAACCAAAATAACGATAACTAAAGGCAATGCAATAACATGTAGAGCAAAGAAACGGTTTAATGTCGCGCCCGATACGACGTAGTCACCACGGATCCATAACGCAAGGTCTTCACCAATGACTGGGATAGTACCAAATAGTCCGATGATTACCTGAGCACCCCAATAAGACATCTGACCCCAAGGAAGTAGGTATCCCATAAAGGCTTCAGCCATAAGTGCAAGGTAGATGAACATACCAAACAACCACAATAACTCACGTGGTTTTTGATAAGAGCCATACATTAAGCCACGGAACATGTGCAGATAAACCACTACGAAAAACGCCGATGCGCCTGTAGAGTGCATATAACGAATAACCCAACCATATTCAACATCACGCATGATGTATTCAACAGAGGCGAATGCGCCCGCTGCAGATGGTTCGTAACTCATTGTTAACCAGATACCAGTAACCAATTGGTTTACCAAAACGATAGTCGCTAAAAAACCGAATACGTACCAAAAGTTCATGTTTTTAGGCGCAGGATATTTTGACATGTGCATTTCATATGTACGTGTCATTGGGATGCGAGCATCAATCCATTCAACTAAATTTTTAAACATTATGCAGCTCCTCCATCTTCACCGATCAAGATCGTTGTATCGTTGACAAAGTAGTGAGGCGGAACTTGTAGATTTGCCCCGCTGGTACACCGCTAAATACACGTCCAGCCATGTCAAATTTTGAACCATGACAAGGGCAATAAAATCCAGAGTCTTGGCCTTCAACAATTTCCTGATAACCATCAGACAGATAACTTGGTGAGCAACCTAGGTGAGTACAGATACCAACTGCAACAAAGATTTCTTCTTTTTTAGAACGATACGCATTTCTGGCATATTCTGGTTGCTGGTCTGCTGTCGAATTAGCATCTTTTAGATTGTCTTCTGAAATGCTAGAAATTTGCTCTAACATTTTAGGGGTTCGATAAACGATCCAAACTGGCTTGCTTCGCCATTCAACGCGGATCAATTGACCCGGCTCTATTTTGGTAATATCTACTTCCACTGGAGCACCGGCTGATTTAGCTCGAGTACTCGGGTTCCAAGAAGCAATAAAAGGCACTGCCGCAGCTACCACACCAGCTCCACCTACAACTGAGGTGGCGGCGGTAAGGAAACGACGACGACTATTGTCTACGGGCGCATTGCTCATCCAATTTTTCTCCGCGATTAGGATTAAAAAGCGTCTAAGAGTCAACTAATTGTAGCTGGTTCTTAAAATTCTTGTAATTTCTACGATTCTACCGAAAAAGCCCTATGTAAAACAAGGCAATATACAAAGATAGGTTAGAAAAATTCAAATACTTAATGATTATGCCATTAACGGCTACATTTTAACCAGTTAGTTAAGTCGAGATCTGTCTATTTTCCTAACGTTTTGCTCTTTGTTGAGTCACTGAACACTTTTGACTTCATCAAAAAACTTGGCGGCTAGTAACCAAATAGCCTCAAAATTTCATTTGTACGACTATGGCGGAGTTTTTACGTACCACCAAACGGGTCATTATTTTATGCGCTAAAAATGCACAACTTAAATATTTATCCCATAATTCGAAACACAAAAAGTGCAGACGGGTGACACACGTTCGGGTTTAAATACTGGCATAAAAACGTTAATCAAATGACTTATGAACACCCTCTTTGGCCATCCATCGATTCTGGCATCCTGCTTCATTCTACCTCCTACATCCATGTAGTCGTGCCCACCGGGTGTTGCCCCATCCTTGTCTTATCCCAGCTATAAGTTTGAACTTATGAACACCCTCTTTGGCCATCCATCGATTCTGGCATCCTGCTTCATTCTACCTCCTACATCCATGTAGTCGTGGCCACCGGGTGTTGCCCCTTCCTTGTTTGAGATTCATGTTGTACATTTAAGTACCGAACACCCTTCTTGGGCATCCATCGATTCTGGCATCCTGCTTCATTCTACCTCCTACATCCATGTAGTCGTGCCCACCGGGTGTTGCCCCATCCTTGTTTGAGATTCATGTTGTACATTTAAGTACCGAACACCCTTCTTGGCCATCCATGGCCACCGGGTGTTGCCCCATCCTTGGGGCAAAAAAGTCTGCGAGAGCAGACTTTTTGATTTGATAAACGTAATATAAATATTAACGTTTTGAGAACTGTGGACGCTTACGTGCTTTATGTAGACCCACTTTCTTACGTTCAACTTTACGAGCGTCACGAGTAACGTAACCTGCTTGACGTAATGAAGGACGTAAAGACTCATCAAATTCGATAAGTGCGCGAGTGATACCGTGACGAATTGCACCAGCTTGACCTGTAGTACCGCCACCTTTAACTGTAACGTATAGGTCAAATTTACCTAATGTTTCAGTTAATTCTAATGGTTGACGAACAACCATACGACCCGTTTCACGACTAAAGAAATCTTCGATAGTGCGCTTGTTAATTAAGATGTTGCCTGTACCTTGGACGAAGAAATACGCGAGCTGTTGAGCTCTTACGACGACCTGTTCCATAGTATTGAGTATTAGCCATTGGTATATGCTCCTTAAATATCTAAAACTTGTGGTTGCTGTGCAGCATGAGAATGTTCAGCGCCAGCATACACTTTAAGTTTACGGAACATTGCACGGCCAAGAGGACCACGAGGCAACATGCCTTTAACTGCTTTTTCGATGATCATTTCAGGCTTTTTAGCTTGTAAGTCATCAAAATTGATATCTTTAATACCACCTAGGTAACCAGAGTGAGAGTAGTAAATCTTACCTTGGCCTTTGTTGCCAGTAACAGTTACTTTCTCTGCATTAACAACGATGATGTAATCACCAGTGTCCATGTGCGGAGTGTACTCAGGCTTATGCTTGCCACGTAAACGTAGAGCAATTTCTGTTGCGATACGACCAAGGGTTTTGCCCTCAGCATCGACAACATACCAATCACGAGTGATGGTAGATGGTGTTGCAGTAAAGGTTTTCATTATCTAGAACCTAATAAATTAAAGTTTTAAGCCAGTAAGTTGCTGTCATTTGACAACAAAATACCCCATTTCATTTGCACCCCTTCGAGTGCGTAACCTAATGCCGGCTAAAGCAATAAGGTTAGTAACGGTGGGTAGGCGCGGGATTATACAGATTTACAAAGAAAGATCACCTAAAAAATGAACAAAATTATGTAAATCTAAGCAATAAGTCTATTTTTGTTAAAACACGCTGCTTTAAACCAAACCTACTTTAACTCACCTAAGGAATATGCGGTTCGGCCAGATACTCGTGGCTTTGCATTTCCTGCAGTCGACTGATGCACCGTCTGAACTCAAAACCTAATGTACCTGTGGTATAAAGTCGATCCAAAGGGACTGCCGCTGAAATGATCAACTTTACTTTGCGCTCGTAAAATTCATCAACCATAGCAATAAATCGACGAGCAGCATCATCATTGTTCTGCCCCATTTCTTTTACATTTGAAAGTAGAACAGAATGGTATATTCGACTGATCTCCATGTAGTCTAGCTGCGAACGCGCTGTTTCACATAGTGCGCCAAAGTCAAACCACACTACCCCGTCTGCCACTTCGCGCGTTTGAATTTTACGACTTTCAATTTCTATCGTGAAATTCTGCTTGCCCACTTCAGGAGCAAGTTGCTTGAAATACTTATGAAGGTTGCTATCTGCCTGCGCATCGAGTGGTGAATGAAAAATTTCAGCTTTTTTAATGTTCTCAAACGATAATCAACGCCAGAGTCGACATTAACCACATCGCAATGTTGCTTTAATAAGGCAATCGCTGGTAAAAATCGAGCGCGCTGTAGCCCATTTTTGTATAAATCGTCCGGCACTATGTTTGAAGTCGTTACAAATACAACATTTAGTTTAAACAGCTCTTCTAATAATGTTCCTAAAATCATTGCGTCAGTTATATCGGAAACATAAAACTCGTCAAAACAAATAATCTGTGTTTTATCGGCGAAGCGTTTCGCCACAATTTTTAACGGGTCACTAACACCTTTTAACGAATTTAACTCATCATGAACTTTGTGCATAAAGCGGTGAAAATGAATGCGTAGTTTTTTTCAATTGGCAAACATTCATAAAAGGTATCGACCAAATACGTTTTACCGCGTCCAACACCGCCCCAAAAATAAATCCCCTGAGCCGTTTGGGGCTTCGACTTATTACCAAACAATTTTGAAAAAAGCTCGGCTTTTCAGTTTGTTGATTTAGCACTAAATCATCATATAAACGTTGTAAGTTTTTAACGGCATTTTCTTGTGCAGCATCATGCTGGAAATCGTTACGTTGCAAATCAGTCTGATATTGTTGCCAAGGAGTCATTTCAGTGGTCGGATTCGACATAATATTAAGTTCTACGCTTTAAATTTTTAATTTTGACTATATAAAGAAAATAGTAACATGGCATAGGCGTTCTGAGACATAATCAATTATGATAAAAGACGTAAATTTATTATTTAGGAAGTAGTTATGGAAATTTTGACTGGTATTTTATTATTTCTGTTGGGCTTGATTGCCGGCATCGGAATTATGTTACTTAGAGGCAAGTGGGATTCAGGGGTCCAACAAACACAAACTGCATTAAACCAGTGCCAACAAGATCAAGCGCAACTAAAGCAAGATTGGCAAGATCAACTTGCGCAGTTTCGTTCAGTTGCAACTAACTTAGACGAAATGTCGCGCCACATTAATAGCAATATTCAAGAAGCTGAAAGTCTGCTTAATAAAGCACCTAAAACACCTTCATTCCCATTCTTTTCTAAAGAGGCGACTGAAATATTGCAAAGTGCAGATTCGAAAAAACGCGAAAAAACAATGCTTTCAGATCAACCATTGGATTATTCATCTACAAAATCAGGTGTATTTGAAGGCGAAAATTTAAACAAAAAACAAAGTGTGTAACACAGACTTTGATTTTAAAAAGTAACATTATGTTTCAACAGTGAACTTAGCCAAGCTAATCCTGTCTGTTTCAGTGATTCTATTTAAGGAGTACGGAAAATGTCAGTTTCGGTAAAAACTAAAATCATTAAACTAACCACGATTTCAGCAATTGTATTATCAAGTCTCAGTATGAGCCTTCCTGCACACGCAGCGTTTCCATTTTCATCATTCAAAGACGAAGTCCCTTCTTTGGCTCCTATGGTGGAAAGGGTAACGCCTGCCGTTGTCAACATTTCGGTTAAGGGCAGTAAAGAAGTCAAAGCTGGAATGGACCCATTTCAATATTTCTTTGGTCAACGACGAGGTCAATCGCAAGTTCAAGAAAAACCATTTCAAGGTTTAGGTTCTGGTGTGGTTATCGACAAAGATAAGGGTTACATCGTTACCAACTTCCATGTAATAAATGACGCCGATGAAATATTAGTCACCCTAAAGGATGGCCGCAAATTCAAAGCAAAAAAATTGGGCGGAGATGAACAAAGCGACATCGCCGTGTTAAAAATTGAACCCGACAATTTAACAGAAATGGAACTAGCCGATTCAGATAAAATTCGAGTTGGGGACTTTGTTGTTGCCATTGGTAATCCATTTGGTTTAGGTCAAACCGTTACATCCGGTATTGTCAGTGCAAAAGGACGCACAGGGTTAAACACGAGTAACGGCGGTTATGAAGACTTTATTCAAACTGACGCCGCTATAAATTCAGGAAATTCTGGTGGTGCGTTGGTCAATCTTAACGGTGAGTTAGTCGGTATTAATACGGCGATTATTGCCCCGGGCGGCGGTAACGTTGGGATAGGTTTTGCTATACCTTCAGTAATGATGAATAACTTGATTGAACAAATCATCGAATTTGGTGAAGTCAAACGCGGCGTTTTAGGTATCCAAGGCGCCAACATGGATTCAGATATCGCGGCCGCATTTGGTCTAAAACTGGCGCAAGGTGCTTTTGTACAACAAGTTATGCCAGACTCCTCGGCAGAAAAAGGCGGGCTTAAATCAGGTGACGTTATCACTCATGTTGACGGCGTGAAAATACGTTCATTTACTGAATTAAGAAGTAAAGTCGCAACTAAAGGCGCAGGCACAAAAGTTGAACTACAAGTATTACGAGACGGCGATGAAGTTGATGTCAACGTTGTATTAGGTGCAGCTGACCAACCTGTGGTTACTGCGGAAAATATTCACCCATCATTAAAAGGTGCAAAACTAGCTGCGGGCGAGACAAAACGAGGCGAAGCTGGTGTCGTTGTTTCTGAAGTTGCAGAACGTTCACCCGCCGCTATGGTAGGGCTTGAAGATGGCGATGTCATAGTTGCAGTTAATAATAAACGAGTAATATCCGTTACCGAACTAAGAGAATCACTGGAAAATTCCGGCGGCGTTATGGCGCTTAATGTATCTCGCGGTGGCAGTTCATTATTCATACTCATTCGATAACTCGCTTTTTACTCAAGAACGGCCTACAATATCCAACATTGTAGGCCTTTCTCATTGGCCCAACAGTGACAACTTTATAGATAATTTACAGTAAGTTAAGGACAGCCAGTGTTGCAGAAGTTCCGTTATATTTTTAATGCGATTGCTTATGGTTTGGCAGCTGCGTTGGTTGTCATCGCAATAAACCCACAACTGCGTTCAAATCTTGGTATTACCCAGTTTACTGACAAAGTCATTAATCAGGAGGCCATGTCATTTGCAAACGCAGTTAAATTGGCAGCGCCTGCAGTTGTTAATATCTATTCTATTGTTGTTAATCACAGTAACTTTAATCAAACGCAGGCAATTAACGATCTTGGTTCAGGTGTCATTATGGCGTCGAATGGGCACATTCTCACCAACTACCATGTTGTTGATAGCGCCGAGATTATCTACATCGATTTACAGGATGGACGACGTTTTAGTGCCGAAGTTATTGGTTTGGACGAAGTCACCGACTTAGCATTATTAAAAATTGACGCCACCAACTTACCTACTATCCCACAAGATCCAGACCTAGAAGCGCAGGTAGGCGATATTGTTCTAGCCATCGGTAACCCATTAAATTATGGCCAAACGATTACTCAGGGCATTATCAGTGCCTCTGGCAAACGCGGCCTAACGCCAAGGCCCAAGCCATGGCGATTTGATTCAGATGGATGCAGCTATAAATGTAGGTAATTCAGGCGGTGCCTTAGTAAATTCGAAGGGAATGTTGGTCGGCATCAATACTGCGTCTGCACAATCAGACCGGACTGGTATTCAAGGGATATTTTTTGCTATTCCTTACAAACAAGCAAAAAATATTATGGATAAACTGCTCGCCGATGGTGAAGTTAAGCGGGGTTATTTAGGACTCAGTGGTACGGCAATAAACCAAATGGGGGCACCGGTAAGAAGCAGTGTTGAGTCCATCGCTGGTATCCAGATCACAAGTGTTGATCCCCTCGGTCCGGCGTGGGCTTCAGGTTTAAAAGCAAATGACGTACTGTTGTCGGTTAACGGCAAACAACTTATCAGTTTAAGTGAACTCTTGTCATTTGTTGAAAACGTCGAGCCCGGTAGCATCATAACTTTTAAACTGTTCCGAAATGGCAATTTATTAAATAAGGACGTTGAAGTCGGAAGACTTGAAACCAGTCGATAACGGATTACCCTGCGACCAACTGCAAAACTGCATGCAATGACTAAATTTGTATTTGCCATTTAAAATACTACGCTTAACACAAGCAGTAGATTTTAAATTCGGAGTGGTTATGCAGTATCCGTGGTTAAGAAAAGCCAATAAGACATTTATTTATGTCATAATCTCACAGTTAGTTTTTGGCCTAGTTATTGGGCTCTTTAATGATAGCTTTACACAGGCACTTATTATCGGCGGGATAATAGCCGCATTCCCATTATTGCTGTTAACCCAAAAACCTTATGAAACAATCACGCGTCATTGTGTCGCAATTGCAATTCAATTAGCAACCGCCCTGCATATCCATTTAGCGCAGGGTTTAACCGAAATTCATTTTGAGATATTTTCGTTGCTTGCCATTTTGATATTTTATCGAGATTGGAAAGTTATCCTCACGAGTGTTTTGGTCGTTGCAGTCCACCATGTCCTATTCTTTATTTTGCAACTACAGAACATGCCTGTTTATGTATTTGAAGCCGGTCATCTTGCGGTTTACATATTAGTTATTCATGCATTATTTGCCGTGATTGAAGGTTGTATCCTAATGTATATTGCAAAAGACAGCCACGACGAAGGGGTGGCCGCTTATGCTGTTCAAAATTCGATTCATCAGATTTTGGCTCATTCTGGGAAATTTGACCTGACGGTGCCAATTCCTAACCAGTTGCCTGCATTAAACGAATATAATCGACTGATCATGTCCTTTAAATCTTTAATTGAACAAACGAAAAACACCGCAAATACAGCGTTAACCGCAACTCAACAAGCGGTAGATACCTCTACAGAAATGATGGCCTACTCAGAGCAAGGCACAGGTCAAGTTGAATCGATAGCTCGTTCTGTGGAAAATATGGCGATGGCAAATTCTGACATTTCAAATCGCGCCAAGGATGTAAGTGATAGTGCAAAATCAGCTCAGGGCTCAACTTTAGAGATCCAAGAAACCATAACGCACTCTCACCAAACCATTAGGCAATTGAAAGAGATCATTTCATCTACCGCTGGCACAATTGAAAACTTATCATCAAAATGCAACCGAATCACCGAAGTTATGACATCAATAACCGCGATATCTGATCAAACAAACCTGCTCGCGTTAAATGCCGCCATTGAATCAGCCAGAGCGGGTGAGCATGGACGCGGCTTTGCCGTAGTGGCCGATGAAGTGCGTCAACTGGCTACAAAAACTCGTGAAAATGCTCAGGGATTAGTGAAATAGTACAAACCTTGATAGAAGATGCTGGCCTATCGGTAACGCAAATGGGCAACTGTATTTCCCAAGTTGACCAAGCTGTGGAACAGTCTGAGCGAATGTCAGATACTGCAAATAAAGTCGTTTCTAGTATCAAATTAGTTGCAGATAACATTACGTCAGTAGCTGACGCAACGGTTCATCAATCCGACGTATCCGATGCGATTTCTAGCGCAACACAAGAGATGCAAAATCTATCTTCCATTTTAAATCAAAACATTTCTTTGACGCAGCAAGAGATGCAGAATTTGCAGTTGCATATTGGTGAACTCAACGACGAATTACAAAAATTCGAAGTGTAACAATGAAGTCGACAAGGTGGTATTGGGCCGTCGCAATGGCAATTTGGGCAAGTGTCGTCATTATCTTGCTCTACCTGACGACCATTAAAACGTTAACAGAGTTTGATCCTAAGCAACAGTTGGTAACGCAGGCTGCATCGAGTTCATTTGATCAAGATTTCAAAGCGAGAATACAGCAATATGCACCTCAGCTAAATAATACCGTAGTGCATTTTAGCCAATCTCAGTGCAACTGTAATAAGGCGGCAGAGGAGCACATAAATAGTGTTAAGTTGCTTGCCTAGGAACACTTGATGTCTAATATCGTTATCAACGAAGATTCAAAAGACATGCTAGCTTTAATCCCATCCACACCTGCAGTTGCTGTTTTTGATCAAGACGGTGAGTTACGGTATTTAGGGCCCTATTCTGCTGGATACAGCTGTACTATTGGAAATGGAATCGTGGAGTCATTTATTTCTAATATGGGGAAATCTGTTGCAGTAGGCGCTGCGGTTATTTCGCAAACAAAAGGCTGCTACTGTGCAGTAACAGCCTTAAAATCTTAAAACTAAGGTTGGTCTACACGTTCAATCAGAGCGCCCAACGCGATCAGTTTCTTTTCAATTTTTTCGTAACCACGGTCGATATGAAACACTTCGTCAAGTTGTGTTGTACCTTTCGCTACAAGGCCTGCAATGACAAGACTAGCTGATGCTCTCAAGTCAGTAGACACAACCTGTGCCCCCGTTAGCTTATCACTACCAGTACAAATAGCAGTGTTGCCTTCAAGTTGGATCTCAGCGCCCATTCTGCGTAGTTCAGGGACGTGCATGAAACGATTTTCAAAAATCGTTTCAGTAATCGTTCCTACCCCTTTTGCAACTACATTTAAAATTGTAAATTGGGCCTGCATATCCGTTGGAAAACCAGGATGCGCTAGTGTTTTGATATTCACTGACTTAAGTTGACGATTGCGCATATCAAGCCGAATAGAATCATCATCCCATTCAACAATCGCGTTTGCGTCACGCAACTTTTCGATAACAGGTTCAATCAAACGGTAATCTGTATTTCGACAAACAATGTCGCCACCTGTTACCGCAGCCGCCACTAAAAACGTGCCAGTTTCGATACGGTCAGGTAACACAGTGTGTTCACAACCCACTAATGTATCAACACCTTCAATTTCGATGTTATTACTACCAGCACCAGTGATCTTGGCACCCATTTTATTTAAACATACGGCAAGGTCGACAATTTCAGGCTCACGCGCAGCGTTTTCAAGAATTGTGGTACCTTCGGCTAAAACAGCGGCCATCATCAAGTTTTCAGTTGCACCAACACTTATCGTGCTCATGTAAATCCGATTGCCCTTGAGGCGACCATCAACTTTCGCCTTAACCATACCAGCTTCAACTGTAATTTCAGCACCGAGCTTCTTTAACCCTTCGATATGCAAATCAACAGGTCTCGCCCCAATTGCACAACCGCCTTAGTAACGATACTTCAGCATGGCCAAATCGCGCTAAAAGCGGGCCCAATACCAAGATTGAAGCACGCATCATATTGACGAGATCATATGGGGCATTTGTTGAATAAATCGGACCAGCATCAATGGTGACAGTATTGCCCACTTGCTTTGTTTTGGTCCCGAGCTGTTCTAACAATTGGCGGGTGATAACAATGTCCCGCAAATCGGGAACGTTATGAAACACACACGGATGTTCATTCAAAATAGAACTGATTAATATAGGCAGTGCGGCGTTTTTAGCACCGGAAATGGTCACTTCGCCACTAAGGGCTGGACCACCGGTAATTAGCAATTTTTCCATAGGAACAACTTGTAGTTAGGAAAGGAGTTGAAGTTTTTTGTCTTTTTCCCACGCCGCAGGGGTGTAGGTTTTAATGCTAACTGCATGCATGCTGCCGTCAGAAATATTTGCCAACAAAGGTTTATAAACTAATTGTTGTTGCTTCACTCGAGACAAACCGTCAAAACAGGCGCCTACAGCAGTGATATGAAAATGTGAACCGTCTGATTTAACAATAACTTCACTTAAATCAAGTTGTTCATTTAAAAGGGTTTTGATTTGGTTTAAATCCATAATACGCTCAAAATTGGAACTGAATTTTTAATTGCGATGTAATGGCAGTAACTCTAACACGTTGCTTATATTCGCTAAAGCAATTAATTGTTCAGAACCGCCGCAAATCGTAACAAGCTTGTGTAATTTTTGATAATGATCGACAACCTTTAACAGGTACGCGACACCTGCGGTGTCGATGTTGATCACTTTTTCAAGGTCTATTTCGACCCGATCATCGAACGCTAAAAACTCGTAAAGTGCATCATCAGATAAATTAAATCGATCTAATTCACCGTCAATTAGTAACTTATTCTTATCGCGTTTAACATTAACTGACATGGGTTAACCTAGGTCTTTTGTGACGATTGGCTTAGCGGCTTTCTCTAATAAAAACTGAGTAACAGACTCTATGCCTTGTTGGCGGATTAGCCCCTGCAACTCCTGCGTTTTACTATTTAACACGCTGATGCCCTGTGCAACCATGTCGTATGCGGCCCATTCACCTTGCTTGTTTTTACGCAATACAAATGAAATTGGAATATCTGGACGACCTTCATCTAACACACGAACTTTAACTTGCACGCGTTTACCAGTAACCGGTGTAGAAGGTTCAAATATAACTTGCTGGTCTTTATATAAAGTCAAAATACCAGCGTAAGTCGCGATTAAATAAGAACGAAAAGCTTCATAAAACTCTTCCCTTTGTTCTTTAGTGGTCTGGCGATAATAAGGACCCAAAACTTTTGCCGCTGCAAATTTGTGATTAATCGTTGGAGCTAATTGCTCTGCAACAACACCACGTAGAACTTCTGGGTCTAGCTGAATTTGTTCTTGTTCACGTGCAATGCGTCTAAATAAACGGTCTGCAACAACGCGCACTAATCCAAATGGATCAGATTTATCTACGTTTGATAAATCAGTAATGTTTTCAGTTTTTACCGGTGCTGAATAAACTGGGGCTGCAAGCCCTACGACCAATAAAAGCGATAAAGAAAAATGTTTAATCATGATTACCCTAGCTAAATAAAAATTGCCCAATTAACTCTTCAAGTACTAAGGCTGACTTCGTATCTTCAATAAAGCCACCCTCACCTAATATTTCAACGGTTTCGTCGATAAACCCAGGTTCCAATCCTAAATACTGTTCACCGAGTAAACCAGAGGTCAGAATGGACAACGAACTTGTGTCTGGGAAGTTGTTGTATCGTGAATCAATTGCAAGTTTTGCGATTGGTGCATAATCAACAGGATCAAGTGTGATTTCTTCAACTCGTCCAATAACAACACCACCAACTTTAACCGCGCTACGCACTTTTAAACCGCCAATATTGTCAAATTTTGCATAAAGATTATATGTCTGACCCGACCCTGTAACCCCTGCGCTGGCCACATTTAAAGCCAAGAAAATCAAAGCTGCAATACCCAACGCGACAAAAAACCAACCATTATTTCAAACTTTCGAGATGTCATTTAAATTACCAACTTTTAATTTCCAAACATAAGGGCTGTAAGAACAAAGTCCAACCCCAATACTGCCAACGACGCTTGCACAACAGTTTGTGTTGTCGCCTGGCTAATTCCTTCCGACGTCGGAACTGCATCATAACCTCTAAATAATGCAATCCAAGTCACTACAAACGCAAAAACAATACTTTTAATAACACCGTTTAAGATGTCATCTGTGAAATCAACGCTAGCTTGCATAATGGACCAGAAGCTCCCTGATCAACACCAAGCCACTCGACACCAACTATGTGGCCACCAAGAATACCTACCGACGAAAACATGATTGCCAACAAAGGCATACTAATCACACCAGCCCAAAATCGCGGAGCGACTATACGGCGAAGTGGATCAACCGCCATCATTTCTAACGACGTTAACTGCTCTGTTGCTTTCATCAAGCCAATTTCAGCTGTTAATGCCGAACCTGCACGACCAGCAAACAGCAATGCGGTAACAACCGGCCCTAATTCTCTTAATAGTGCCAATGACACCATAGGACCTAAGCTATCCTCAGCGCCGTAATCAATTAACACAGTATAGCCTTGCAAGGCGAGTACCATACCGATAAATAAACCTGACACTAAAATAAGCACAAGTGACTGAACGCCAACCACATGTATTTGCTTAATTAGCAGTGGAAACGCTTTTTGAAATTTGGTTTACCACCAAATAAAGCACCAAATAAAAGATACGTCGCCCGACCAATTGCCGCGAAACTACTTAACGTACCCTTACCTAAATTTTGCAACCAATCCATCTTAATCCTGCATTAAATCTTGCTTGATAGGCTGAGCGTTGTAATGAAATGGCACCGGACCATCTGACTCACCCCTTAAAAATTGCTGGACCAAAGGTGACTCACTCGCCAATAGTTGCTCTTTAGTTCCATGCCCAATAACTCTTTTATCGGCAACGATATAAATATAATCAGCAATACTCATCACTTCTGTTACATCATGAGATACCACAATGCTTGATAAGTTCAATGACTGGTTTAAATCTCTTATTAAACGAACCAATACGCCCATAGATATTGGGTCTTGTCCTACAAATGGTTCGTCGTACATTATCAATTCTGGATCCAGAGCAATTGAACGTGCCAAGGCAGCTCGTCTTGCCATACCTCCGGATAACTCATTTGGCATCAAGCTGTGAGCACCACGCAAACCAACGGCCTCAAGTTTCATTAAAACCATAGTTCGGATGATCTCTTCCGGTAACTTAGTGTGTTCTCGAATTGGAAACGCCACATTATCAAAGACCGTCATTTCTGTGAATAACGCTCCACTTTGAAATAACATGCTCATTGTCTCACGAACTTTATATAATTCCGAACGACTCAAAGAAGGGATATTGTGGCCATTAACAAGAATTTCACCCGAATCAGGATATAATTGACCGCCAATCAAACGCAGCAAGGTTGTTTTGCCTATACCACTCGGTCCCATTATTGCGGTCACTTTACCTTTAGGAAAGATCATAGACATGTTGTCGTAGATCAATCTGTCGCCTCTAGAAAACGTCACGTTTTTTAGTTCAACATGTGGTGATTTCAACCAATCTGAGGGTTGTTCACTGTTTTCTAATTGAGAGGTCAATCGCAACTCCGATTCTGACATTAATAGTGGCTCCATATGATGTACATTGTATGAGTTAAATAGCGATTATGCTACGTCTAAAACGTTAAAAAATGTAACGTAGCTATATTGACGAAAAATCACGCAAAAAGTTTCCTAAATGCGTTAAATCAACGATAATTCTTTGCTTTATAATTCTACAACCGCCACAATATCAGGCAACTATGTTTATCGATATGACTTAATTTATGTTATCTGCCTCAATAATTTTAATTCTTTCCTTTGCGGTGCTCGTGTGGAGCGCCGACAAATTTGTATATGGAGCTTCTGGATTAGCCAGAAATCTGGGCGTTTCTCCAATGATCATCGGCTTAACTATAGTTGCAATGGGCTCATCTGCACCTGAAATAATGGTATCAGCCAATGCGGCATTAAATGGTGCGACGGATACCTCCGTCGGTAATGCACTTGGTTCTAACATTACAAATATACTTTTAGTGCTTGGCATTACAACGATGGTTCGCCCACTGACAGTATCTTCTACCACCTTATATCGTGAAATGCCGATTCTATTAGGATTTACATTGCTCGCTTGGTATATCTTATCTGATAATGTTTTAAGCTTTAACGAAGGAATCGGCCTGTTGGTTGGCTTTTTTATGTTTATTGGCTTTCTCATTTTTTGGCTAACCACACTAAGAACCCTAACGACCCTTTACTTGCCGATAACGACGACGAAATCCCGTCAGATCTACCAACCTTATATGCCGTGTTATGGGTCATCGCCGGGTTAATCATGTTGCCACTTAGCTCTCACTTTTTAGTCAACTCTGCAGTGATCATCGCTCAATTCTTTGGCATTAGCGACCTTGTTATTGGATTAACAATTATCGCGATTGGAACCAGTTTGCCAGAGCTTGCGGCAAGTGTAGCCGGCGTATTAAAAGGCGAAGATGACATGGCAATTGGTAATGTCATCGGCTCAAACATATTTAATATCCTAGCCGTGTTATCGGTTGGCGCCCTTATTCATCCGAGTGAAATAGACCCGAACGCCGCATCCCGTGATATTTTTGTCATGATCGGAGCAACAGTCGCTCTACTGTTTATGGCAATGAACTTTAAAGGCACTCGCAGAATTAATCGCGTTGAAGGCGGTTTACTGTTAGTAGGGTTCGTTGCATACCAAATTGTCTTATTTAGTTAATTTAAGTCGTTATTATGAATTCGTTAATACAATCAGGTTTACAAGTTATTGCGATTGAAAAGGCCGCTATTGAGCAACTTTCCGATTCCATAGACATCAATTTTGCAAATGCATGCGAACTAATGTTGGCGTGTAAAGGGCGAATTATTGTTACTGGAATGGGCAAGTCAGGTCATATAGCCAACAAAATAGCGGCGACATTAGCTAGCACAGGGACACCAGCTTTTTATGTTCACCCCGGTGAAGCAAGTCACGGCGACTTAGGTATGTTTACTGACGCCGATATAGTGTTAGCGTTATCAAACAGTGGTGAGACAGCCGAAGTCATTTCGTTATTACCGGTGTTAAAACGCATTGGCTGTGCAATTGTCTCTATGACTGGAAAACCAAGCTCAACACTAGCCGTTAATTCCGATGTGCACCTTTATGCAGGCGTTAAACAAGAAGCCTGCCCACTCGGACTTGCACCAACAGCATCGACAACAGCGAGTTTAGTTCTTGGCGATGCATTGGCCGTGTCAATGTTAGAAGAACGTGGGTTTACCGCGGAAGACTTTGCCCTTAGTCACCCCGGCGGAGCACTTGGCCGTAAGTTATTACTCACTAATAAAGATGTAATGCATACTGAAAAACGGATCCCGTTGGTCACTGACCAAGCGACATTAAAACAAGCGATCATCGAAATGTCAGCCAAAGGACTTGGTATGACGGGGATCACCAATGACCAGGGACAATTAGCGGGTATTTTTACCGACGGAGACTTGCGTCGTTGTCTAGATCAAGACAAGCTCGACATGTCCGCCGGTATAGTTAACTATATGACTCGTAACTCAATTTGCAGCGCCGCAAATATCCTTGCCGCAGAAACTTTGCATATTATGGAAGAAAAAAGATAAACAGTCTTTTTATAATCGATGATAATAACTTCCCAGTGGGCGCGATAAATATGCACGACTTATTAAAAGCAGGGGTACTTTAAATGCGCAGATATGAAACTTGGTATCAGGCAATACCAAATGATGTTGTCGCTCGCGCGCAGCAAATCAAATTATTAATATGCGATATCGACGGCGTTTTTTCAGACGGAACCGTAATTCTAGCCAACAGTGGTGAAGAATTAAAAGGCTTTAATACCAAAGATGGTTATGGCATTCGTTCTTTAATAGATGCAGGTGTTGAAGTCGCCGTAATCACGGGACGCAAATCAACAATTGTGCAAACTCGCATGAGCAGTTTAGGTGTAAAACATATTTACCAAGGTATGGACCAAAAACTAGAAGGTTACGAGCAACTAAAATCAGACTTAAACTTAACCGACGAACAAATCGCATACATTGGTGATGATTTTCCAGATGCTCCGGTAATGTTAAAAGTTGGCCTTGCAACCGCTACAGGCGACGCGCACCCATATATCAAAAGCATTGCTCATTTAGTAACGACATTAAATGGTGGACGAGGTTCTGTAAGAGAATTAACCGACCTACTGATCATGGCGAACTATGGTGAAGAGTACATTACCGAGAATATCACCGGAGCAAGTCTATAATGTTAGCCCGTGGCGTTGTTGTTATATTGTTTTTGGGGATCGTTGCCGTTTTATGGCAGCCCAATTTCGCGCCACAATCGCAAATGCCTTTTGACTTTGAAGAAGAACTGATCCCGGAATTTACCGCTAAATTGCTGCATCAAGAGTTGTTTGACTCTAATGGTGAACTGCAGCAAGAAGTGTTTTCACAAAAAATGGAGCACTTCTCAGAGTTGTCCCTTACTCATTTTATTTCACCTGAATTTATAATTTATCAAGATAAAAAACCATTTTGGCGACTCTCCGCACAAATTGGCGACATGCAAGAAGGTATATTAACCTTAGATAAAAATGTCATCATGGTACAACTTGGCGAAAAGTCGTTAATCCAAACCATAACAACAAATTTTTTAGAAATTAACTTAGACTCTAACTTGGTAACAACAGACAATCCGATTACGATTACGGGTGATAAATTGACAATTGTTGGGCAAGGTTTGGTTGCAAATTTAACTGAAGGCACGGTGACACTAACTCATCATGTGGAAACGCTGATTAAAGGTAACAAGTAATGACATTCAAGCGACACGCGTATATCGCCACAATATTGGTTGCTCTATTTAGTATGGCCGTTTCGGCAAACAGCGAAGATTTGAAAATAAAATCGGACAATCAAGATCTTAATTACAACAACAATACGATGTATTTTAAAGGTAATGTTGTTGTTTCTCAGGGGCCTATATCAATTAAAGCGGATGAGCTATTTGTCGACACCTAGGACGGCACTGGTGAAAAATTAATTGCCAAAGGCAGTCCGGCTTTATTTACTCAAATCGACGAAGAAAACGGTAACTTAACCGCAAAAGCAAACGAGATTGAATACTTTGTTACAACTCAAACCCTTAAATTAAGTGGCGACGCAAAGTTTAAACAAGGTGGCTCTGAAGTACAAAGTGGCTCGATCGAATTTGACCTTGCTAAAAAGCGCGTAAAAGCGGATGGCGATGCCTCAACGGGTGGTCGAGTTACCACTACGATAAAAACAAAAAAGAAAAACGGCTAACGACGGAATTAATAACTCGATGACTAAATTAATCGCAACACATCTCGCCAAGTCGTATAACAAAAGGCAAGTTGTAAAAGACGTCAGTATTTCAGTTAATGCCGGCGAAGTCGTCGGACTACTTGGGCCAAATGGTGCCGGTAAAACGACAACTTTTTATATGATAGTTGGATTGGTTCCTAACGACAAAGGTAGCATTACGCTTAATGATATTGACTTAAGTCACGAACCAATGCATGTTCGTGCTCGTCATGGAATAGGTTATTTACCACAGGAATCATCGATATTTAGAAAACTTACTGTTTCCCAAAATATCATGGCCGTGTTACAAATGAGAAAGGACATCAATGCCAACCAAAAAGCCGATTTGTTAGATGATCTTATTGGTGAATTTCATATAGAACACATTCGCGATAGTTTAGGTATGGCATTGTCAGGTGGTGAGCGTAGGCGAGTAGAAATTGCAAGAGCGCTGGCTGCGGATCCTAAAATCATATTACTTGACGAACCATTTGCTGGGGTTGACCCTATATCAGTAATTGATATTAAAAAGATTATCCAACAACTCGTCGCAAAAGGGATCGGTGTTTTAATTACCGACCATAATGTACGTGAAACGCTTGATGTATGTGAAAAAGCCTATATCGTGAGTCATGGTGAATTAATCGCAGAAGGTACACCAGAAGAAGTCCTTGCTAGCGAAATCGTGAAAAAAGTTTACTTAGGTGACCAGTTCACTTTGTAATTTAGTGTATAACCATTAATTAGTATAATCTGATTGGAATTAGATGAGACCTTCACTTCAATTAAAAATGGGTCAGCAATTAACAATGACCCCACAATTGCAACAAGCCATAAGGTTGTTGCAGTTATCCTCATTAGAACTCCACCAAGAAATTCAAGAAGCCTTGGATAGCAATCCTCTATTGGACGCAGAAGACGAAAGTTTAAATCACGAAAAAAGCGAACAATCGATAGAAGATGTATTGGGTGAAACGGAAGGTCAAAACAAAACGACCGACGACGATACCGACTGGGCGCAGGAAGAAATAAATACCACTGAAGCACTTCAAACCGAAACCATCAGTGAAGAGATGTCTACGGATACAACATGGGATGACTACATGAGCGCCGCCCCTGCGAGCTCTGGCCCAGCATATGAAGGCGAAGACACAGTCTATCAAGGTGAAACCACTGACAATATTCAAGACCACCTACGCTGGCAGTTAAACCTTTCTACGTTTACCGAACAAGATCTTGCAATCGCGACCGCCATTATTGACGGTGTCGACGAAAAAGGCTTTTACGCCTCACCGCTGAGGACATCGTAGAAGCCATTGACATCGAAGATGTGGAAATAGAAGAAGTTGAAGCGGTACTTAAACGTATTCAACTATTCGACCCCGTAGGCGTCGCCTGCAGAGGGTTACAAGAATGCTTGTCGGTGCAATTGAAACAATTTTCAAATGACACGCCGTGGAAATTTGAAGCCATAGACGTTATCGACAATTACATCGATTTACTGGCCAATCGTGATTACCGGACTTTACTTAGAAAAACCAAGTTAAAAGAACCCGATCTGAAAGATATTCTAGAACTCATCCAACAACTTAATCCAAATCCTGCAAGTGTCGTTATCAAAGATGAAATCGACTACGTCATTCCCGATGTAACGGTCGTTAAGAAAAAGGTCGTTGGTTAGTAGAGCTAAATCCAAATTCCATGCCTAAACTAAAAATAAACGAACAATATGCATCGTTGTCAAAAACCTCAAAAAATACCAGTGACACGCAATTTGTACGTTCCCATTTACAAGAAGCTAAATGGTTTATCAAAAGTTTAGAAAGTCGTAACGATACGCTGCTAAAAGTATCAAACTGTATCGTGCAGCAACAGCAGGGATTTTTTGAATATGGCCCAGAAGCCATGAAACCAATGGTTTTGAACGATGTCGCAGAAATGGTCGACATGCATGAATCAACAATTTCTCGTGTGACGACTCAAAAATATATGCACACACCTAGAGGAATTTTTGAACTTAAGTACTTCTTTTCGAGTCATGTAAGTACAGAGAACGGTGGTGAATGTTCTTCCACTGCGATTAGAGCTTTAATCAGAAAGTTAGTTGCGGCGGAAAATCAGGCTAAACCTCTCAGTGATAGTAAAATTGCAGAGATCCTAGCTGACCAAGGTATTCAGGTTGCCAGACGGACTATTGCAAAATACCGGGAATCATTGAATATTCCCCTTCAAACCAACGAAAACGACTGGTGTAAACACCTCTCTATATCAACAGAAGGAATTTTTTATGCAAATTAATTTAACTTGTCGTCATATAGATTTAACAGAGTCATTAAAAGAATACGTAGATAACAAATTTGCTAAATTAGAGCGTCACTTTGACCATATCAATAATGTCCATGTGATTTTAGACGTTGAAAAACTGAGTCAAATAGCTGAAGCAACCTTACATGTAAACGGTGGTGAATTGTTCGCCACTTCTGAACATAACGATATGTATGCCGCGATTGATAGTTTAATAGATAAGCTAGATCGACAGGTAATAAAACATAAAGAGAAATTGACCCGTCACTGATGGGTTTAAACTAAATAAACGTGACGCTAGGGACGGCGTCACAAACAACACCTTTTGGCGTAAGCAAAAGGTAGGCAGTTAACCAAACATGAATTTAAAATTATTACTTCAACCAGATTGCACCAAAGTTATTGCTGATTGTAAAAGCAAGAAAAAATACTTGAACATATAGCTGAAATTGCGAGTGCGCAGCTGCCAAATTTATCTAGCATAGATATTTTAGAGAGCTTGATGAACAGAGAAAAGTTGGGCAGCACTGGTATAGGTAACGGAATTGCGATACCACATGGCCGAATAAAAAATTCGAGTAAAGCGGTAGCAGTTCTCTTAGTTACCCACAAAGGAGTGAATTACGATGCGATTGATAAACGACCTGTAGATATCTTTTTTGCCCTGTTAGTACCAGAAGATCAATGCGACACTCATCTGGCAACATTGGCATCGATAGCAAAAACCTTTGACAACAAAGATGTTTTACGCAAAATTCGTAGAGCAGAAACAGATTTGGATTTATACAACATAATAGAAGCCGCCTAAAATGCATATTTTTATTGTTAGTGGCCGTTCAGGCTCAGGGAAGACCGTCGTACTGCGAGTGTTAGAAGACCTTGGTTATTACTGTGTGGACAACCTACCAGTAAATCTATTGCCAGCTCTATCGCACAGTCTCAGTCAAAATTATGAACAAGTTGCCGTTAGCATTGATGTTCGGAATATTCCAGAATCCGAGCAAGAGCTAGTCGAAAACCTCGATTTTTTACCTAAAAACGTTAATACAACGGTTTTGTATATTGACGCTAAAGACGAGGTTTTGATCCGTCGTTATAGCGAAACTCGTCGCTTGCACCCATTATCAAAAAAGAGTCTGGCCTACCTGAGGCAATTCAAGAAGAACGCAAGCTCCTTGATTCTATTGCTACTCGTGCCGATTTGTTTATCGACACGTCAGATTTAAACGTTCACCAACTAACCGAAATGGTGCGCGAAAAAATTCTTGGTAAATCAGAAAAAACCTCGTAATAACGTTTGAGTCTTTCGGTTTCAAATATGGTGTACCAAACGATATCGACTTTGTATTTGATGCACGTTTTTTACCAAATCCACATTGGGAACCTGCTCTGCGGCCTTTAACCGGTATGGATTTACCCGTAATAGAATTTTTAGAAGCCGAGCCATTGGTTAATAAATTTGTATTCCAAATTAATAACTTTATGTCGACGTGGCTGCCACATTTGGAACGAAACAACCGCAGTTATTTAACCATTGCCATTGGCTGTACTGGCGGAAAACATCGCTCGGTTTACATCGCCGAGGCACTTGCAAACTTATATCGCTCACGTGAAAATGACGTTAAAACGCGCCATCGTGAGATAAGTCGTTATTTGAAGAGTGAATAAACATGGAAATTAGTCGTACCGTTACCATAGAAAACAAACTTGGGTTGCACGCCCGTGCGGCCACCAAACTAGCGCAATTAGCTCAGGGATTTGAAGCAACGGTAACTATTCAACAAGCAGACAAAAAAGCCAATGCCGATAGCGTGATGGCATTGTTGATGTTGGCCAGTAACCAAGGTAAAGATGTGACCGTAATCGCGACGGGTAACGAAGCAAAAGTCGCTGTTGACGCTATCTGCGAGCTCATTAGCAATAAATTTGATGAAGACGAATAATTAGTATTTTGATTGTTTTAACTTAAATAAAAACAATCAGTTGCTATTAAAAAATGTCATTTTGAGTTAATATTGGCGGCGAGACCACACTTAGGTTTACGTTTCCTTTATATATTGGGCCAGCGATTGGCAATATATCCTTTATAGAAAGTAACTTCATCACACACTAAGGGTTTTATGGCAGAGCTTTTAGAGCAAGAATACAACATCCCTATCGAAGAACTCAATACTGCACTTAGCGGCGGTATGTTTGTGCACGTTAGAAACATGTTGGATTCGATGCCTACTTCAGATATCGCTCTGTTACTGCATTCCTCACCACCAAAATCTCGAACCGTAATTTGGCAATTAATCGACTCCAGTATCCAAGGTGAAGTTCTCGAAGAACTGTCTGAAGATGTGCGTAACCCTATCTTACGTAGCATGACCCCAGAAAAAGTCGCTGAAGCTGCCGGTAACTTAGACGACGACGACTTTGCCGAAGTCTTACGTGGTATGCCAGATACGATTTATCGTAAAGTATTAAAAAGTATGGACAAGCGAGACCGCAAACGCGCAGAGCGTGTGTTGTCCTACGAAGAAGATACCGCCGGTGCATTGATGAACACCGACACAATAACAGTACGTCCGGACGTAACGGTGGACGTCATTTTGCGGTATCTGAGATTAAAAGGCGCTTTACCTGAAGCCACCGATTATTTGTATGTCGTGGACAAAGACGAAAAATTTATTGGTGAAGTCTCCCTCGCGGCCTTGTTAACCAGCCAACCGGTTAGCCTAATTTCTGAAGTAATGGAAACCGATTTCGAAGTCATTCCTGCAACGATGGAAGAAACGGAAGTCGCGTCTTTGTTTGAACGGTACGACTGGATTTCAGCTCCGGTTATTGACGAAAATGGGTTATTGCTTGGACGTATAACCATCGATGACATCGTCGACGTAATCCGCGAAAATGCCGCGCACTCGATGCTAAGCATGGCGGGTCTCGACGACGAGGCGGATACCTTTGCGCCAATCGTAAAAAGTACCCAACGACGTTCTTTGTGGTTGGGCGTGAACCTGTTTACCGCGTTATTAGCCGCATTTGTCTCCAGCCTGTTTGAATCGACCCTCGACGAATTAGCGTTCCTAGCGGTTTTAAATACCATTGTCCCGAGTATGGGTGGCGTCGCGGGTAGTCAAACACTAACTCTCGTTATTCGCGGGATGGCCGTAGGTCATGTTACACAAGCTAACCAACGATGGTTAATGGGCAAAGAGCTCGCTATCGGTTTCTATAATGGTCTAATTTGGGCTGTGTTGATTGCTGGCGTAGTTGCACTTTGGAAACAAGATTTAATGTTAGGCGCAGTTATTGCTTTTGCAATGATGATGAACCTAATCGCAGCCGGACTTTCTGGCGTATTTATCCCCCTAATGCTAAAACGCATGAACATTGATCCAGCGCTTGCTGGCAGTGTAATATTAACCACAGTTACCGACATAGTCGGCATCTTTACCTTTTTAGGTACAGCGACTTGGTTACTGATCTAACTCAATACGCTATACTCTTGCCGAATACCCTATTTTCTTTATATTGGACTGACTTAAATGATACAACTTGGCCGCTTTAATACGCTCACTGTAGTAAAACATGTTGAATTTGGCGCGTTTCTCGACGGTGGAGAAGCCGGCGAAATATTACTTCCACGTCGTGAAGTTGATGACACAGTGCAAGTTGACGAAGAGATCAGTGTATTTATTTACCTAGATTCCAAAGACCGACCAATCGCAACATTTAGAAAGCCTAAAATACAAGTTGGCGGATTTGCCTATTTAAAAGTTGTCGACGTTAATCGCGTTGGTGCGTTTTTAGATTGGGGCTTAGAAAAAGACTTGATGGTGCCATTTGCAGAGCAAAATACGCCAATGGAAGTGGGCCAATCATATATCGTCACTATGTACATCGATTCACTCGACTTACGCCCTACCGCGTCTTCTAAAATAGACAAATTTTTAGTTGAAGAAAATAACAAGACATTTAAAACAAACGAACAAGTTGAACTGCTTATTGCGTCGAATACAGATTTGGGCTTAAAGGCGATTATCAACCAGAGCCATTGGGGTCTAATTTTTAAAGACGACATATCAAAACGATTATCCTACGGTGACACCGTGTCGGGATTTGTAAAACAGATCCGTGGCGATGACAAAATTAATATCGCACTGGAAAAAACCACTGAAATTCGTGACCGTCAGAGCCAACAAATCATCGACTTTTTAGTTAAAGAAGGTGGATTTGCCGGCGTTCACGACAAGTCAGATCCTAATTTAATTAGAAAATTATTTGGCATGAGCAAAAGCGCATTCAAAAAGCCATTGGTGGACTGTATAAAAAAGGTGACATAGTCATCGAATCAACCGGCATCCGACTGATTGAAAAGTAGGCTACACAAGGCCTAGAACAGATCCTGAGGTTGTTACAACTTTTTACATTTAAACAAGTATTAAGCCGTTAAGTACAGGTGACAAGAGTAACGCCATTACGTTATTCTTGTTGGCTGAAACTATGTGCATAATATTGCATGTAAAAATTTGTGTTCAACAAAGGATTTTCAAAATGAAAAAGTGGACTCTACCGGTAATTACCCTTGCCGTATTAACTGGTTGTAATTTGGTTTCACCATTTGGTGACGCTGACAAACAACAAGTCATCGCTGGTATCCCGGTTATCGAAGAAGTAACTGCGGAGCCTTAGCAAAACAGTTATCCCATATAAAAAACTCCAATTGGAAAACGGCCTAACGGTTATTTTGCATAAAGATACTTCCGATCCACTTGTTCATGTAGACGTCACTTATCATGTTGGTTCTGGCCGTGAAGAAATTGGTAAATCTGGTTTCGCACACTTTTTTGAGCACATGATGTTCCAAGGCTCAGAAAACGTGGCTGACGAGCAACATTTCAAAATAATCACAGAAGCTGGCGGTACTTTAAACGGTACAACCAACTCAGACCGTACAAACTACTTTGAAACCGTACCGGCTAACCAACTAGAAAAAATGTTATGGTTAGAATCAGACCGCATGGGTTACTTGTTAGATGCGGTAACTCAAGAAAAATTTGAAGTTCAACGCGAAACCGTTAAAAACGAACGTGGTCAGCGTGTCGACAATCGCCCTTATGGCCGCTTGTACGAAACAGTATCAGCAGCGCTTTACCCAGAAGGACATCCATATTCTTGGCCTGTAATTGGTTATATGGAAGACTTAAACCGCGTTAACGTTAATGACTTAAAAGCCTTTTTCCTTCGTTGGTACGGCCCAAACAACGCTACATTAACGATTGGTGGTGACTTTGATGAAGTAGAAACATTATCACTTATCAAAAAATACTTCGGCTCTATTCCTCGCGGCCCTGAAGTTAACATGCCAGAAAAAACCATGGTGACACTTGACGAAGATCGTTATATCTCTATGGAAGACAACGTACATTTGCCACTGATATACATGGCATTCCCAACAGTAAGTAACCGTCACCCTGACGAAGCACCACTGGATATCTTATCTGAAATTTTAGGTGGAGGAAAAACCTCTATCCTTTATAAAAACTTGGTTAAAAACCAATTTGCAGTACAGGCATCTGTCGGTCACCCGTGTTCAGAGCTTGCTTGTATGTTTAATATGTACGCTTTGCCAAACCCAGCGGCAGGCAAGTCACTTGCAGAACTAGAACAAATCATTCGAGATGCGTTAGTTGAATTTGAACAACGTGGCGTACAAGAAGATGATTTGATTAAAGCCAAAGCACAAATGGAAGCGTCATTTGTATTTGGATTACAAAGTGTGTCAGGTAAAGTGAGCCAGCTCGCGGCCAATGAAACATTTACTGGTAATCCAAATTATATTGAGCAAGATATCGCTCGTTATGCCAATGTCACTAAAGAAGACATCATGCGTGTATTTAAACAATACATTAAAGGCAAAAATTCAGTTGTAATGAGCATAGTACCTAAAGGTCAATTACAAGCCATTGCCCACGAAGATACTTACACAATTCCAAAAAGAACGATTGGTGAAAAATCTAATACTAGCGCAGATGACTTAGAATTACGCGTAGCGACTTCAAGTTTTGACCGCAGTGTTATGCCTCAAGCGGGTGCAAACAAGGCCGTGAATGTTCCGCAAATGTGGCAAAACAAATTAGATAACGGTATTACCGTATTAGGCGCTCAAAGCACTGAAACACCGACTACTGCGATTCTAATCAAAGTTCCTGCAGGTAATTACTTTGAGACAAAAGACAAAGCAGGCATGGCGTCAGTTCTTGCTGCAATGTTAAATGAGTCGACAACGACACGTTCTGCTGAAGATATGAGTAAAGCGCTAGAAAAACTTGGCAGTAACGTCAGTATTTCTGCTGATGATCACTACCTTAATATCAATATCAATGCGTTAACAAAACATCTTGATGCGACACTTGCATTAGCAAACGAAAAATTAGTCGCTCCAGCGTTTGATGCAAATGAATTTGCTCGCGTTAAAAATAATGCAATTCAAGGCATTAAAAACAGCCAAAAGGATGCGGGTTATTTAGCATCTACTGCGTATCGTAAATTAATGTTTGGTGATTCATTAGCAGGAATGCCTCAAGGTGGAACTGAAGCAACTGTCATGCAATTGACTTTAGCTGACGTAAAAGCGTTTTATCAAACTCATGTAAAACCAGCTGATGCACAACTTATCGTTGTTTCTGACTTGCCACAAACAACCGTTCAGAAGTCATTGGATTCGCTAAATAACTGGCAAGGTAAAGGCCCTAAATTATCAATTGAAATCCCTAATAGCTCTCACAAAGCAGGTGTGGTCTATTTAGTCAATAAAGATCAAGCAGCGCAATCTGCGATCAGAATTGGTAAGCGCGGGATCAGTCGCGATATTGTTGGTGAGTTTTACAAATCTTACCTAATGAACTTCCCTCTGGGTGGTGCATTTAACAGCCGAATCAACTTGAACTTACGTGAAGACAAAGGTTATACCTACGGCGCACGTTCGTACTTTTGGGGTGACAAGTTATCAGGTGGTTACACTGCCAGTGCTGAAGTCCGTGCCGATGCAACTGACAAATCAATTGTCGAATTTGTTAACGAAATCAAAAGCTACCATAAAGATGGTATAACGGATGCAGAACTTGATTTCATGCGTAAAGCAATCAATCAGCGAGATGCATTAAAATATGAAACGCTAAGGCGCTAAATTAGGTTTCCTTGCACAGATACTTGAGCACGATTTAACACCTGACTTTGTTAATGTCAGAAACGATATAGTTGCCAATATCAGCAAAAAGAAATCAACGCTTTAGCGAAAAACATCTCAACATCGACGAAATGTTGATGGTTGTTGTTGGTGATGCAAAAGTGTTAAAACCACAGCTAGAAGCTTTAAACTACAAAGTTATAGACTTCAAACTATAAAAAATAGCCTGCCATACCGGCGTCGAGCAGTGCCCTGTACTGCTCGGCTTAAAAAGGCATAACAACCTGATTGTTAAACAATAAAAGCCCGCTTGTTATAATAATAAGCGGGCTTTTTGTTGCGTAAACCTAAACAAAATTACTTGTTCACGAAAAACACCGAAATACATTTTGAAAAATCGCGCGATTAATCAAACCCAACGTCGGTGCTAGGCACGAAATTCCTATTCAAAAAAGCGACAGTCACTTGATTTCTTATGAGTCGATTGCCACTAGTCGAAAGTCGGTTTATTACCAATAATAATCAGCGTAGATTTGAATTAAATAAACTTCAAAAGTAGCCGTTTATAAGCGCCAAATTAGCTTTTTTATATAAACTAAAACTGTTACTGTGAAGATTAAAATTCTATTAGAGATTGTTTTTATGACAATTGATGCAATTAAGAAACTGTTTTTAACATGTTTATTAACTGCTGCTTTTTGCATGCATTTTGTCGTCAAGGCAGAGCCCAAAATCAAACTAGGTGTAACTGAAAGATGTCCTTACGTTTGTGCTGAAAATTCAGCAAATCAAGGTGTTCTAGTTGATATAATAAAACGCATCTTTGAGAAGAAAGGGGTGACCGTTGAAATTCAATTCTTCCCTCTAAATCGCGCAATGCGAATGCTTGAAAATAATGTTATCGATGGGGTTGTCGGTATCTTACAGCGTAATGCTCTGCAACTTGTTTACCCTGCGAAGAGCATTGGACAAGTGCAATATGTCATGTACACCTCTGGCAATAGTGACTGGCTATATACTGGCTTAAATTCTCTGAAAGGCAAAATACTTGGCGTTGAGGCCGGTAAGTCTTACGGTATTTTTGACAGTTACATACAGCGCCATACCAAAGACAACCGCGTCATTTACCAAAATTATGGCAATAATTCGACAACAAACCTGCTAAAACTATTAGAAAATCAGTACATAGATATTTTGTTCGAAGATAAAAACGTACTGGATTTTCATTTAAAAAGAAAAAAATAAAAAGCTAATAGAAGGCGGTGTCATTCCTCCAGATCATTTATATGTCGGCTTCTCTCCAAATAATCAACAAGCTAACACATACGCTGAAATAGTGACGATGGGCATTACCGAAATGCGCCAGTCGGGAGAGCTTGCTAAGGTCATGGCCAATTACGGTCTGACGGACTGGGAAAACCAAGTTGCAATTGAACGCGACCCGTTTGCTGGAAATTATGTCGAACGATTAGAAACTAATTTTAACTTTAAATCAGGCGGCAAAAAAATTGAATCTGCAACACTAATATTCGAAGGCTCAACAGCTAAATATGGCGGATATTGGCAATATGCTGCAAAATTCAAAGAGTCTTTAGAACGACTTTCCGTCGGGCAGTTAAAGGTAAACCTAAAATTTGGCGTGACCACCGAGCATGACATCGTAATGAATATTGCCGAAGGTAAAAGTCACATGGGAATGGTAGCGACAAATAACTTGTCACCTTTTGCACCATCGTTAGGCTTTCTATCGTTGCCGTACATGTTTCCCAATGAGGAGAGTATTAAAAAGTTGTTTCACGATCCTTTGATGGAAAAAATTGCCGACCGTACTGGATTAGAGTCAAATGTGAGGCCACTTAGCTTCTTTATCGGCGGTTACCGCCTATTGGCAAATAGCGCAAAGCCCGTAAGGACCACTGCGGATTTGCAGGGGCTAAGGATCCGAGTTCCGCGCAACCAATTAATGGTCGAAGCATTTCGTTCCTAGGGCATCGAACCGGTGCCATTGCCTTGGACAGGTATTTGGCCAGCCCTAGAGTCTGGGGTTATTCAAGGTCAGGAAAACCCAATCAATATTATTTTTGATGGCGTCAATAAAACAGAAGAAGTATGGGATGTATTAAAATACGTTACTAACATCCATTACTTTATGTTTACCGCGCCCCATATGATGTCAGAATCATTTTATCGTCAACTAACACCACATAGTCAGATGCTTGTTCAACAAGCCGCTAGAGAGGCTGAGGTGTATAGTTGGAGTTTGGTAAAAAAGAAGATGATAAAATGACACAATTTGCCAAAACCAAGGGCATGATATTTGTTGACCCTTTAAATGAAGTAGGCGATTGGCAGGCAAAAGCGCGTTCGATTTGGCCTGAATTTTATTTCAGAGTGGGCGGTAAAGAACTCATTGACGAGGTATTGGATGTTATCAAATAGCATCAAATAGCTAAGATGATAAAATTTGAGTTTATTACGGTATTTCTGGACGCGAAACTCATTAAATATTTACAGGCCCCATGGCAGATAAAAACATTAAGGAAATAAAATGCCAAAATTGACTAAATTAGTTGCCCTAACTAGCTCATTATTACTTTGCTCTTCCCTCTTATCAGCAGCAAATATTGATACCAAACTTATTGAGCAACACTTACAAACACGGGTATCTGAAGGTTCGGTTGGCGTCGGACTCGTCGTTGCTGTCGTAGACGGTAAACAAGACAAAATCATTGCTGTGGGTAAAGCCAATAAAACAAACAGCATGGCACTAAATAAATCGAGTTTGTTTGAAATTGGCTCGATCAGTAAGACGTTTACCGGACTTTTATTGGCAGACATGGTGATTAAAGGTGAATTAAATCTTGACGATCCTGTGTCTAAATATTTACCCAAGGGGGTATCTATGCCGACCCGCAACGATAAGCAGATCACCTTATTGCATTTAGCAACACATACCTCCGGTTTACCGCGTCTACCTACGGATTTCAAACCTAAAGATATGACAAATCCATACGCAGATTACTCGGTCGATATGATGTATGACTTTCTATCTAACTATCACTTACCCCGTGATATTGGCCAAACCCCAGAATATTCAAACCTCGGAGTGGGCCTGTTAGGACATGTACTCGCACTAAAAGCTGGAAAATCTTATGAAGACTTAGTTAAAGAACGAATTTTAAAGATATTAGGCATGGACAATACGACCATAACTATTTCTGCCGCCCAACAAAAACAACTGACAACTGGCCACGATGTATCTGGTAATCCAACCCCTCATTGGGATTTCCCGACACTTCCTGAGCAGGTGCTTTACGTTCTTCTGGCGCAGATATGTTGATCTTTTGAAGGCCAATATGGGCCTACTAGACAGCCCATTAGCGGCAGCCATCGATTTAACTCATAAGTTTCAACATTCCTTTGGTAATGACACATTATCCATAGGACTAAACTGGATAATCGCTAACACGCCAGCCGGAGATGTCATTGTGCATGACGGCGGCACTGGTGGGTATCGTTCGTTTATTGGATTTAATAAAACATCCAATCTTGGGGTGGTTGTTTTAGCCAACTCACAGGACGCTCCCGACGCGATAGGACAAGCGGTGTTGACCGGAAAAATTGACTCAATAAAAATGGTTGTGACTGAGGAAGTGACGTTAAGTAAACAAGAACTAACAGCCCTTACTGGTGATTATCAATTGGCGCCCAACTTCATCATTACCATAAGCGAAGCGGGCGGGCGTTTGTTTGCCCAGGCTACCGGACAACAAAAATTACCAATCTTTGCGAAATCTAAAAATGAATTTTTTATAAAGCTGTTAAAGCGTCTTATACATTTAATAAAAATAAAGAAGGGAAAGTAGACTCCTAGTGCTGCATCAAAATGGCAATCATCCCGCCAAGAGAATTGACTAATAATCAGTTGCAGTAAATCCCTACAGCTAATTGTAAAATAGCAAAAGGCGATTGATAAACCTCTTTATCAATCGCCTTTACATTTAAATAGAGACAAAACATAAAGTCGCTAATCTAGACTTTAAATTGACCTGCAACTTGTTCTAAGTCCAGTGAGAGTTTTGCCAGTGTCGCTGCAGTTTGCTTAGTATCACTCGACGAGTCCGAAACAATTGTCATGCCTTTTTTGATGTCATCGAGATCCAACTTCATCCTACCAATGTCATCTTGACTGCCCTGCGCCGCGGTTGCTAACACTCGGTTTTCATCACTTAACGAACGCACAGTTGCTTGAATGACTTTTAAAGAATCAACGGTGATTTCAGCAGCCGATACCGCTTCGTTGGCTTTCTCTTTATTAACATCCATTGCTTCAACGGCACTAGATATAGAGTTAACGATCTCTTCCAATATCGAGTTTATTTCATAGGTTGATTCGTGAGTTCGAGAGGCCAAAGTTCTCACTTCACCGGCAACAACCGCAAAACCTCTACCGGTTTCGCCTGCCCTAGCAGCCTCAATCGCGGCGTTAAGCGCTAATAAATTCGTTTGGTCGGCGATGTCCGCGATGGTTTTAACAACGTCGCTAACTTTATCCCCAGCCTGCTTCAAACTGAGTAACATTTCTGCCGACGCATCGATATCACTTGAGAGTTCAGAGATAATATTTGCCGTTTGACTAATATTAGCGGTGCCATCTTCAACCTGTGTCGCCCCGGTATGAGCAATGTCAGACGCGGTTTCCGACCGATTAGCTGCATCTGCAATGCTTGCCGCTAACTGTTCTGAACTATAGAATATTTTGTCCACAACATCAGATAGTTTCGCCACTTCATTACCTGATAAGCTCGCACTCTGATTCAGCACTGAAATTGAATCTTTAACGATGGCGGCAGAGTTACTAATATCTGAATTAACTTTTCTAAATACCGATAGCAACTTGTTAATACTTGCCGCGGTTAATGCAACTTCGTCGTTTGATCGAACATCGACCGATTGACTCAAATCATTATGTGCAACCACATTATCTAGCTGTTTGGACAGCGATTTAATTGGCGACGCAATATTTTTCTTGGCAAATCCGTAAGCGATTGCCGTTATAACAACAATGCTTAAAGTACTTAAAAACAACCAAAGTCTCATGCTACTTACATCGTTGCTGATGACAGACGTTTTTTGATTGGCTTCTTTTGATAATACGGTTGCTGACATAGAGACGATAGACTCAATCCGCGTGGCTTCTTCTTGAATTTTTGTTAGCGACCCCGCGCACCGTCCCAATCTACTTCGTCACTGGTCATTATGCTTTGAAATCGCTCAAGTTCACTTTTTAGCAGTTCAAAATTAACCTTTTTCCGGTCGGTACTAAAATATTTAAACTTTTCATCGCACTAACAACGGACTTAAATTCGCTGTTTACTGAAGTTTCAAATGCATCTTTTTCAATGGTGTAACCGTACAAACTGTAAGCGGCAACTAAAATTCGATTGACCCCTTGGTTTACTTTTGTGACATTTTGCAAGGCGGGTAAACTTTTATCGACAAACTCATCCGTGACTCTATTAATGTCTGATAGACCGGTAAACAGCACACTCGTTACAATAGCAACAATGACAATGATGGCTGCGTAACCGACTAAGACTTTTCGGCTAATAGAATTCAACAACATATTTATTCCTCGAATTGACAACAGACAACATAGGCCCAAGTAACTAAGACCGAATATATCACGACTATATTTCATTCTAGTTTAATACTAGATAATAAGGGTAACGGCGGGATAATTCATAAGTTAACATTGAAAATGGAAAAAACACCATTACATATTGTTCATTGATCCAAACAGGAGTGGAAAATGACCACAATAGTTTCAGTTCGTCGCGGCGACAAAGTATGTTTAGGCGGTGACGGCCAAGTTTCGTTAGGCAACACCGTAATGAAAGGTAATGCCGTAAAAGTTAGACGCTTATATCGCAACAAAGTTATTGCCGGATTCGCCGGTGGTACAGCCGACGCATTTACCCTATTTGAAAAGTTTGAGGCCAAACTTGAAATGCATCAGGGCCATTTAACTAAGGCAGCTGTTGAATTGGCAAAAGACTGGCGCACCGACAAAATGTTGCGCAAACTCGAAGCCCTTTTGGCCGTTGCAGATGAAACCGCCTCACTAATAATTACAGGTAATGGCGATGTCATCCAACCAGAACATGACCTAATTGCAATTGGTTCTGGCGGACCATTTGCCCAAGCAGCAGCAACTGCTTTATTAGAAAACACAGAGCTTTCTGCCAAAGAAATCGTGGAAAAAGCCTAAATATTGCCGGCAGCATCTGTGTTTACACCAATAACAATCTTACGATTGAAGAGCTATAAGCAGGATTTTATTATGTCAGCAATGACCCCTAGAGAAATAGTACATGAGTTAGACCAGCACATCGTTGGTCAAGACAAAGCAAAACGTGCCGTATCAATTGCGCTCCGCAACCGCTGGCGCCGTATGCAACTCGACGCTGACTTTCGTGCTGAAGTCACCCCGAAAAATATATTAATGATTGGACCAACCGGTGTCGGTAAAACAGAAATCGCACGTCGATTGGCAAAACTAGCCCACGCGCCGTTCATAAAAGTTGAAGCAACTAAATTCACTGAAGTCGGTTATGTCGGAAAAGAAGTCGAAAGTATTATCCGTGACCTTACCGAAATAGCGGTTAAGTTAACCCGTGAAACGGCAATTCAAAAAACAAACATAAAGCAGAAGAAGCGGCAGAAGAACGTGTCTTAGACGCCCTTTTGCCACCGGCTAGAGATTCGTTTGGACAAACGGTTGATAGCGATGCGCCAGAAAGTTCAACTCGTCAGGTTTTGCGTAAGCGTTTGAGACAAGGTGAGCTTGACGACAAAGAAATCGAAATTGACGTTGCTCAAAAAGAAATTGGTGTTGAGATAATGGCGCCTCCGGGCATGGAAGAAATGACTTCTCAATTACAGGGCATGTTCCAGAACTTATCGGGTGAAAAGACCAATAAGCGAAAACTAAAAGTCTCTGTTGCACTTAAGTTAATGATTGACGAAGAAGCCGCTAAATTGATCAACAATGATGACTTAAAAGAACAAGCTATTGAATCGGTTGAACAAAACGGCATCGTATTTATCGATGAGATAGACAAAATTTGTAAACGTGAAGGGGCAAATAGCGCCGATGTTTCACGCGAAGGTGTGCAACGTGACTTACTGCCTCTGGTAGAAGGCAGCACAGTATCAACAAAATACGGCATGGTGAAAACCGATCATATGTTATTTGTCGCCTCTGGGGCGTTCCAAATGAGCAAACCGTCGGATCTTATTCCAGAGTTACAAGGTCGTTTACCAATCCGCGTTGAATTAGATGCCTTAACTGCTGAAGACTTTGAACGGATTTTAACGGAGCCCCATGCTTCTTTAACCGAGCAATACAAAGCATTGTTAGCGACTGAAGGGGTGACTGTCAACTTCACTACGGATGGTATCAAACAAATCGCTCAAGCGGCATTCAGAGTCAATGAGACCAATGAAAACATCGGTGCTCGACGTTTGCATACCGTTTTGGAACGTTTGATGGAAGAAATCTCCTATAACGCCTCTGAAAAATCGGGCGAAACGTTTGAGATTACCGAGCAATTTGTTAAAGATAATTTAGATGAATTAGTGGCTGACGAAGACTTAAGTAAATACATACTTTAATTGTTAGCGAACCCCAAAAATGACAAAAGGCCTGATTTAATCAGGCCTTTTTTGTACTTTCATTTGGGTTAAGAAAAATAAATTTCGTTTTCTTAATCTTCAGTTAGCAATCTAGCAATTGTTCTTACACCCATCGCCGTTGCACCAGCAGAATACTTAGCGTTACTCGAACCGTTAAATGCGCCAGCGAGGTCAAAATGTAACCAACCCGTGCCGTCTTCTGTAACAAATCGAGATAAGAAGCCAGCTGCATTTGATGCGCCACCCATACCGCCACCTTTTTGCGGACGACTATTTGCCGTATCAGCATATGGAGACGGACAAGTATTACGATGGAATTTGTCTAATGGCAAAGGCCACGCACCTTCAAACTCAACTTCCTGCAGCCGCTAAACCTTTAGAAACATATTCCTTATCTAAACCAAATACCGCGTTGTAATCGGAACCTACGGCCATCATAGCTGCACCAGTTAATGTCGCCGCGTCGATAACTTTTTAGCACCCAATTCTGTTGCATGGAATAATCCATCCGCCAACACCAAACGGCCTTCGGCGTCGGTATTCACGATTTCGACTGTCGTACCATTTTTATACGTTAAAATGTCGCCAAGTTTAAATGCATTGCCACCAATCATATTCTCAGCACAACATAAGATCAGTCTGACACGTTTGTTCAAACCACGAAAGATCGCCAATGCCAACGCGCCTGTAACGGTTGCTGCACCGCCCATATCGCATTTCATCGTTAACATGCCTTCAGACGATTTTATTGAATATCCGCCACTATCAAACGTGATCCCTTTACCAATTAGTGCCGTTTCTATTGGCGCGTTCTCATCGCCTGTAGGATTGTAATCTAAGCTTAATAACACTGGAGGATGCACACTCGCTCGGCCAACGGCATGAATACCTACCCAGCCAGCTTCTAATAAATCGTCGCCAATAATAACATTTGCTTCAACTTTGCCCGTTGCTACCGACTTAATAAAGTCTATGGCGTGATTAGCCAGTGCTAATGGATACATATCCTGTGGCGGCAAATTGATAATATTTCGAGTCCAATCATAGGCCAGCTTGCGGTGTTCTAATTCGCTATCATCACTCGCCCAGACAACCGTTTGGCCGCCTTTAGCAGTGACAAACCCGAGATAAAAAGCCCATTGTTGTTCAACTGTCCACTCACCAGTAAGCGTCACTGCGTCGATACCTAAACCTTGAAGTTTACGTGATGACGTTTGTACAAGCGGCAAACTTGCGCGTTCGTCCAATTGCTGAATATGTATTTGATAACCTTCTACTGTCGTACTAATTGGGTTTGAATCACCCCATTTTTTAGCGGCAGGTTGTCCGCTCAACGTCACTTCGATCGTATTAGTCATATCATTATTCTCAATTTTGTAGGGATTTTATTATTATCAAAAACTCGTTTTGTGCACGATGTCTTTGTTTCATTATAGATAATAGAAAATTATCACACCTTAGTCAGTCGTTCTCTATGGTAATGTAAAAAATAATCTTTAATATTGGCTAATTATCAATTCTACGTATTCAATTTTAAACACTACACATGGAGAGGCTACATGGCTGGAGCAAGTTTTTTCGCGCTATTTGACGATATCGCGCTAATATTAGACGATGTTGCTGCAATGACAAAAGTTGCTGCAAAAAACGGCCGGTGTTTTAGGCGACGATTTAGCGGTCAATGCCGAACAAGTATCTGGTGTCAAAGCCAATCGTGAACTTCCTGTTGTGTGGGCGGTTGCAAAAGGCTCGTTTATCAACAAACTTTTCCTCGTCCCAGCCGCACTGGCAATTAGTGTTTATTTACCGTGGTTAATTGTCCCCTTGTTGATTTTAGGTGGTTTATTTTTGTGTTTTGAAGGCGCAGAAAAGATCCTAGAGTCATTCCACCAAAGCGATAATAAGACCAACGAAAAAAAGCCGCACATAAAGAACTTGTCGAAGCGGTAAAAGACGAAACTGTCGACCTTGTTGAATTCGAGAAAAATAAAATCAAAAGTGCTATCCGAACTGACTTTGTATTGTCCGCTGAAATTGTCATCATCTCACTAGGCACATTAGTTACAGCATCACTAAGTGACAAAATTACGGTTTTGAGCATCATTGCTATTGCAATGACTATCGGTGTTTATGGCCTTATCGCGGTTATTGTTAAGCTCGACGACTTAGGTTTATATTGGCAATCACTAGGCAATAAAACCCAGGTCAACAAAGTTTTGTACTCATTAGGTGGTGGACTTTTATTGTTTGCTCCGCGCCTAATGCAAAGTTTGGGGGTCATCGGCCTTGTTGCTATGTTTTTAGTTGGCGGCGGTATGCTCACACATAACATTCCATTTTTGCATCACTTCTCTGAATCAGTCGTCAATATCGTTCCCGACATGTACCTGTTAAAAGGCACAACAGGTATATTACTCGACGCTATTTACGGAATTTTAGCCGGTTTATTTGTTGCTGGCGTAGTTCATTTTATTCCTAAAAAGTCACCAACGGAGACAGTTTGAAATTACAAAAAGGTACTTTAATAAAACGGTATAAGCGATTTTTAGCCGATGTGACCACTGAGTCGGGGGATGAAATTACGATTCATTGCCCTAACACGGGTGCAATGACAGGATGTGCCGAGCCGGGCTTTACCGTTTATTACAGCACGAGTGACAACAAAAAGCGTAAATACCCAAATACCTTTGAATTGGCTCAAAATCAGTATGGCCACTATATTGGTATCAATACTGTTAAAGCAAATGAACTCGCCGTAAATGCTTTTGAGGCGGGGTTAATCCCAGAACTTAATGGCTACAATACCGTTCAACGTGAGGTGAAATATGGTGAAGAAAACAGTCGAATCGATATTAAACTTTCGTCGCCTGAGCTGCCAGATTGTTTTATTGAAGTTAAATCTGCAACTTTATTGCTAAACGCTGAAACCCATTTAGGAGCGTTCCCCGATGCGGTGACCACTCGTGGTCAAAAACATTTACGAGAACTAACACGCTTAGTTGAAGAGGGCTCTAGAGCTGTTTTACTCTTTTTAGTACAGCATACTGGGATCAAAAATGTTCAGGTCGCTGACCATATCGACCCTATATATGCCAAAGAATTGCAAAAAGCTATCGCTCAAGGGGTAGAAATTGTAGTAATTTGTACCCATATAGACCCGCAACAAATTAGAGTGAGTGAAAGAGGCAAATTTATAAATAAGTAAATTTAACTCAGAATTACTCATTTTCGCAGTAAATTACGGCCCAATTACCATATGTAACATGAATTGATTGCGTATTGTGTCCAATTTTGCTATAGATAGCGCCGTTTTTTTAGCACTACGCACAAGATGCTAAAGTACACAAAATATAACTGCGCGAATTGGTTTTAGAACTTTAGGAGATAAACAACGCATGGCAGATAAAAAATCATTGGGACTATTAGCCCAAGCAGGCGTTGAGGCTTATCAAGAAAGCCCAAATGAAGAGTACATGAGCGATGAGCAGCTTACGCATTTTAGAAAAATCTTAGAGGCGTGGCGCAACCAACTTCGTGAAGAAGTAGACAGAACTAAAAGTCATATGCAAGACGAAGCTGCAAACTTCCCAGATCCAGTTGACCGCGCGTCACAAGAAGAAGAATTTGCACTTGAATTACGTACGCGTGACCGTGAACGCAAGTTGATCAAAAAAATTGAAAAAACACTTGGTTTAATCGAAAGCGATGATTTTGGTTTTTGTAAAACATGTGGCATCGAAATCGGTATCCGTCGATTAGAAGCACGTCCTACTGCAGACCAATGTATCGATTGCAAAACGTTATCTGAAATTAAAGAAAAACAACTTGGCGGTTAAGGCTAAAGCCTTAACACCTTGTTAAGTTAGCGTTGCGTGAGCCACACATTTACGAACTTGTTTAGCAATCAATCTACGTTGCTTAAACAGGCACAATATCGTGGCCGCTTCGCTCCCTCCCCCAGTGGTCCCCTACATTTTGGTTCTCTATTAACTGCACTTGGCAGTTATCTACAAGCAAAAGCCAACCATGGTTTGTGGTTTGTACGCATCGAAGATATTGATAAACCCAGAGAACAGTTTGGCGCCGTTGACCAAATTTTAGATGCTCTAAGCGCGTTTGGTATGTCTTGGGACATTGATCCAAATACGAGCGAAGACCTCGCACCTGCAGACCGGGGATGTTTAGTTCAAACTAGGCGTTTACGTCGCTATCAAGAGATCTTAGACACCTTACACGCACATAACCTTACCTATGCCTGTCATTGTAGCCGCAAGAAAATTAGGCAAATGGGGGCCAATTATACGGGTTATTGTAGAAACAAAAATTTACCTCTCACCGATGCGGCCATACGAATTTGCAATGATCATGTTAACGCCACAAAGACTAACTCTGATTTTAATCACGAAGACTACATTATCAAACGTCGCGACGGATTATTTGCTTATCAACTCGTTGTTGTTATAGATGACATAGATCAGGGCATAACGGAAGTAGTAAGAGGCGCAGACATTTTACCCCTCACAACTCGACAAACGTCATTGTACAAGTTGTTTGGCATCACCCCACCTAATTATATGCACCTGCCATTAGTATCAACTAAACCAGGGTTTAAACTCAGTAAACAAAATCATGCTCGTGCCATTGATATCAACAATCCAAAACCTGAGCTAATACAAGCGTTAACCTTACTCGGCTTACCTGTTCAGCAAGATTTAATGTTAAAATCGGTAGCAGATATCATTACATGGGCTGTGGCACATTGGGATATCGCCAACTTGCCTGATACGACTGAAATAATAATTTCAGAACAAAAAACGTCATTCTCAAGCTTGTAAAACTAGTCTAGCCTAAGCGATATTCAGAATATCCAACCAAGTGCAGAGGAATTTCATAATTCACCTTTCAATTGGCTCAAAATTTCAGAACAAAAAACGTCATTCCTTAGCTTGTAATATGAGTCGAGCCACAGCGATATTTGGAACCTCCAACCAAGTGCAGAGGAATCACATAATTCGCCCAAAATTGGATCATAATAACCAGAACAAAAAACGTCATTCCAAAAGAGCGGAGCGATATTTGGAACCTCCAACCAAGTGCAGAGGAATTTCATAATTCACCTTTCAATTGGCTCAAAGTTTCAGAACAAAAACGTCATCCTAAAAGAGCCTTAGCGATATTTGGGACCTCCAACCGAGTGCAGAGGAAGTTCATAATTCGCTTTTAATTAGCTCATAATTTCAGAACAAAAACGTCATCCCAAAATAGCGGAGCGATATTTCGAACCTCCAACCGAGTGCAGAGGAAGTTCATAATTCGCTTTTAATTAGCTCATAATTTCAGAACAAAAACGTCATCCTAAAATAGCGGAGCGATATTTGGAACCTCCAACCAAGTGCAGAGGAAATAATAAAATCAGCGACTCTGACCCCACAGGTCTACTGCCCCCACAGGTCTAGAGCGATACTTGGAACCTCCAACCAAGTGCAGAGGAAATAATAAAATCAGCGACTCTGAAAATCCTCTAGACAGACCTCCAATTTGAGTACCAGCTATGCTGTAGATGCTCAAATCCAAAACCCAAACTGGAGGCTGTTATGACACTTTACTGCGGCATTGATTTACATTCAAATAATCACGTCATTGTGGTGATTGATGAAGAGGATAATAAACTTGTGAACAAACGTATTGATAATAACTTATCTACAACAATTGAGTTGTTATCACCCTTTAAAAACCAGTTACACTCCATTGCTGTTGAATCTACCTTCAACTGGTATTGGTTGGTCGATGGTCTGTTAGATGCAGGATTCAGTGTTGAATTAGTCAATACTGCCGCTGTAAAACAATACGAGGGATTAAAATATTCAGGCGATCACCAAGACGCCTTTTTCTTAGCTCATTTAATGCGACTTGGGATATTGCCTACCGGACATATTTATCCCAAAGAGCGCAGAGCGGTTAGAGACTTATTACGCCGTCGTCGACAACTAGTTAGGCAGTCATCTACGCACCTGATCAGTATTCAAAATCAAATATGGCGCTCGTTAGGTTACCGAGTCGATAGTAATCAAATGAAAAAACTAGACTTTGAATTGCCGTTTGAACAAAACAGCTATTTATACCATTCGGCCAATGCAAACTTGCAGGTGCTGCAATTATTACAACTGCAAATCCATCAGATAGAAACCGAAGTATTAAACGCCGTTAACTTAGAAAATGAATATAAGTTACTAACAGGTATCACAGGCATTGGTCCCATTCTCGGCTTAACCATCATGTTAGAAACGGGCAATATTCAGCGGTTTGATGACGTAGGGAATTACGTATCTTATTGTCGATGCGTAAACAGTTTACGAGAAAGTAACGGCAAGAAAAAGGCTCAGGCAACCGCAAAGCAGGTAACAAATACTTATCATGGGCGTTTTCAGAAGCCGCGCATTACATTGTACGTTTTGACAGTAAAGCAAAGCGTTTTTATGAGAGAAAAAAGCAAAACGAAACGGCATCGTCGCCATACGCGCTGTGGCACATAAAATAGCCAGAGCTGTGTATCATATGTTGAAAAACAACGAGCCGTTTGATGTAAACAGGGTATTTCAATGACTTAGCCGATAACAATCAGCCAGTAGTTGGGGTTGGATAACAAGCCAATGTTCCTCTGAATGGAGGTTGTTATCGGCACTTATTTATTCGCCCGCATGTTAAGCCACTTAGGGTCTGGAAAACAACACGATGTAGCGTTTGTTTAGCCACTTACTCTGTGCGATTTACGCATTGGATAACATGGGGAACTGAGGTTTTTGTGGCGCACCAAAAGTGCGTGGGGATAATATTTATCCTAGATCCAGATGGGTGAGTGGTGCGAATATTATATTCAGCACAAACCATAGAAAAACAAATTAGCGAGTAAAAAAGGCCAAAACGCTTTTGTTCATAGAAACAACAAGTTAACGATATAAATGGTTGCACAAGCGACACGGGATCGCTCGTGCTATTGACACGGTTTGTCTAATGGGTGACCCCACAGGTCTACCAACCGAGTGCAGAGGAATTTCATAATTCGCTTTTAATTAGCTCATAATTTCAGAACAAAAACGTCATCCCAAAAGAGCCACGGCGATATTAGGGATCTCCAACCGAGTGCAGAGGAAGTTCATAATTCGCTTTTAATTAGCTCATAATTTCAGAACAAAAAACGTCATCCTAAAATAGCGGAGCGATATTTGGAACCTCCAACCGAGTGCAGAGGAAATAATAAAATCAGCGACTCTGACCCCACAGGTCTAGGATCGTCACAAAAAAGCGACGATTGATTACTCAAACGTCGCTTTCCAATTAACTCTCGTTAATAACTGTTAATTAAAAACAGGCAATACCCTGTTATTTTTAGATTAGTCTTTCGCTTCTAGTTTCGCTTTGATTTCTTCTAAAACCGGTAATATTTTACGTTGGTTATTTGGCCCCATACGTAAAAATAGTTTTTGAATTGGCAATAACGCCTCAAGCTTCTTGTCTGCAAACTCAAACATAGCCGACGGTGTTACTAAATTAATATCGCCATCAACAATTGGTGTTTCCATCAAAATATCGATGGTTTCAAGAACTTTATCATTAAAGTCATTCTCACTGTAACCAAGCTCAAAGTATGCTTCCTCTACCAAAGGAGACAAAGTGTCATATAAATTATCACTCGCATCAATTGGCAGCGCAGTAATTAGATCGGCATACATGTCATAACGCTTGTAACTCTGTTCGTTTAGAACATATTTAAGTTCCGGGCCTTCCAACAAAGTCGCCTTAAATTTTCCTTCAGGTTCAACTACTGGGCTAAATTTACGAACAATCTCACCTTTAGCGGCGTTATCAATAAATACAACAAAATTACTGATGATATTTTCTTGAACCACCTTTTTGATTGCAGGCGTGCCCATTACTAAGTCAGTCAGCTCCGCGCGAAACCAATTATCGCTTTCCATCAATGGCGGATGCGCTGGTTTTGGTGGCTCAGGCTCGACCTCTGGCTCAGGTTCAATCGTAATTTCAGCGAGCTCAGGTTCTGGCTCAACCATTTCCGGGGCTTCTTTTTCAATTTCAGGCAATATCACTGGCTCTGGCATTTTTACAATTGGCGCTGGTTTTTCAGGCTCATTATCACCTATAGCGACATCGCTACCCAGACAACTCCGGCAAGAATAATGGCAACGGCACCTGCATATACGGCAATCGGTAAAGGTTTTTTTCAGTTCCACTTGTTTCCATTGTATTTGTTCTCCAATTTAGGCTTAATTCAGTATGGCGTAAAAACTATTAGCTATAAGACCAGAAATCATAGGCTTAGTTCAAATTAAATTTTAAATATTATGACAATGCGCGAACTATTTTTAATTTGCGTCAGATTGCTGTAAAATGCGCGCCACTTCAACCTGTTAAGGTTGACCTTCATAACTTAAGATTGGGTATTTAATTCGTGGTATTTAGAAAGGTTATTTCTTGGTTGGGCAAAGATTCTCAAGCAAAAAATCAGTTAAGCAACCAGAACAAGCGGCACCCCCAGTGTCGACTCAATCTTTGCGGGCGCTACAACTGTGCCTCGCAGTGAACATGCGATATCGCGTAAGCAACTTAGTCCAAGTGCTTTAAAAGTATTGTATCGACTAAAAGACAACGGCTTTGAGGCGTATTTAGTCGGTGGCTGTATTCGCGACTTATTACTCGGCCTCGAACCTAAAGATTTTGATGTTGTTACTAATGCGACACCAGAACAAGTAAAACGTTGTTTTAATAACTGTCGCTTAATCGGTCGTCGTTTTAGACTTGCTCACGTTATGTTTGGTCGCGAAATCATTGAGGTCGCTACGTTTAGGGGCCATCACGATGCGCCAGAAGACGATCCAAAAGAAGAAGAAACACCAAAAGAATTAGCGAAAAAACATCGCGTGCATCGGGTGAAGGTCAATTATTACGAGATAATGTTTACGGATCTATTGAAGAAGACGCAGAACGTCGCGACTTCACGGTCAATGCGCTGTACTACAGCATCAATGACTTTAGCATCCACGACTTTGCCGGCGGTTTAAAAGATATCGACAAAGGTATCATCGACTTAATTGGTGATCCAGAGACCCGTTATCGTGAAGATCCGGTTCGTATGCTCAGAGCTATCCGTTTTGCGACCAAATTACGTATGACAATCGCCCCTCGTACAGAAACACCAATGTACGAATTGGCACACTTGTTACGCAATATACCGCCAGCACGTTTGTTTGACGAAAGTTTAAAGCTGTTTTTAGCCGGTAAAGCTGAAGACAACTTCCAAATGTTGCGTGAATTTGGCTTGTTCCGTTATTTCTTCCCGGTCGTTGATCAAGTATTAACAGGTAACGACCAAGATAAAGAAGAAATATTAGTAAGACAAATGTTCCAAAATACTGATGAGCGCATTAATAGCGGCAAGTCGGTATCTCCAGCATTTATTTTAGCGGCGCTAATGTGGTACCCACTTGAAGCACACGCCAACGAATTAGCCATCGAAGGTGGATTACACCCCTATGATGCTTTCCAAATTGCATCAAATGATATTTTGCAAAAAATGATAAAAACCGTTGCCATTCCAAAACGTTTCAGTGCCATTATGCGCGAAATATGGCAATTCCAGCATCGTTTAACTAAGACTCAAGGCCGTCGCCCAGTGCAACTGGCCGAAAACCCACGTTTCCGTGCTGCCTACGACTTCTTGATATTACGTGCTGAAGCAGAAGGTGGAGAATTAACTCAACTTGCCGAATTTTGGACCGAATTCCAAAAAAGTGATGAAGCGAAAGAAGCCGCTATTAGAGCGTCTAAAGCCCGTCACCGCCCTGTTGTGCTAAGGTGAAAAAACAAATGCACCTGCGGCAACAGATGGTCCAAATAAAAAGGCCCGTATAAAAAACGCCGCAGACGTCCAAAGCCTAAAAATACCGATACTCAATCGAGCTAGTCATGATTGAAGTTGTCTATATTGGCCTTGGGGCTAACTTAAATGAACCGGAAAAAACGATTCATTTAGCCATTGATGCGTTGTCGGAATTGCCAGATTGCGAGTTTTTGGTGTCTCCAAAATATATCGCAGTGCCCCAATGGGCCCGGCTGACCAACCCGATTACATCAACTGTGTTGTTGCATTAGAAACCAGTCTTACGGCAGCAACATTGTTCGACCACACCTGTACAATTGAACAGCAACATGGAAGAACACGCGACGGTGAACATTGGGGTCCAAGAACGTTAGATTTAGATATCTTACTGTTTGGTGATCACACTATTAGTAACGATGTCTTAACAATTCCTCATTATGGATTGAAGCAACGAGAGTTTGTCATTTACCCACTGCTCGACATATCACCAAATCTCGTATTACCATGCGGCACAGAAGTTGTTGAATTAACAAAACACATTTCTCTAAACGGCATGACGCCAATTAACTAACTTAACGTGATAAAGGTTAATTCCTATGGCTAAGATCACCACATCTACCCTGTTAAAAATGAAACAATCTGAAGAAAAATTGCTGCTTTAACGGCTTATGATGCCAGTTTCGCCAGTTTATTCGACTCAGTTGGTGTCCACGTTTTACTTATTGGCGATTCACTAGGAATGGTACTACAAGGGGGCGACAGCACATTATCTGTCACCAACGAACAAATTGCCTATCATACCAAATCAGTCCGAGCCGGTGCGACAAATGCCTTAGTTATTGCTGATATGCCATTTATGACGTATTACAACGAGACTGAAACCATGAGAAACGCCCACGAGCTAATGGCTGCCGGTGCTAACATGGTAAAAATGGAAGGTGGTGATTGGTTATACGGCACAATAAAACAGTTAACTCAAAACGGTATTCCAGTTTGTGGTCACTTAGGTCTAACACCACAGTCGGTGAATGTATTTGGTGGCTTTAAAGTGCAAGGACGTGACAATCAAAAAGCGTTAGAGATGATTGAACATGCTAAGGGATTAGAAGCTGCAGGCGCAAGTTTGTTGGTTTTAGAATGCGTACCATCCGATCTGGCAAAAGCGATAACTGATGCTATTGCTATTCCAACGATTGGCATAGGCGCTGGCAATCAAACCGACGGCCAAATTTTAGTGATGCACGATATGTTTGGGATCAGCTCAGGTTACATTCCAAAATTTTCGAAAAATTACATCGAGCTCACCGGGGATATGCGCAAAGCCGTTTCACTTTATATTGAAGAAGTGCAATCTGGCGACTTCCCAGACGAAAGCCGTTCGTTTAACTAATTGAAGTAAATAACAATGCAAATATTTAAGCATCTTGAAGATCTTCGCCAATGGCGTCAGCAATTGCGTATGGACGGCAAAACCTTGGCTTTTGTTCCAACTATGGGTAATTTACACGAAGGTCACATTCAGCTTGTGCATCAAGCTCATCAACATGCAGATGTGGTGATCACCTCGATTTTTGTCAATCCAATGCAGTTTGGTGAAAACGAAGACTTAGATGCCTACCCACGAACATTTGATGCCGATTGCGAAAAACTTGCTGCCGCGGATAACCATGCTGTTTACTTCCCTAGTGTGAGTGAAATGTATCCGAATGGCTTAAGCGCACAAACATTTGTTCAGGTTCCAGATAACGACAATACATTGTGTGCTGAGTCAACGCAGCGCCCGGGACATTTCCGCGGTGTATCGACCGTTGTAACCAAGCTATTTAATATGGTTCAGCCCGACGTGGCTTGTTTTGGTGAAAAAGACTATCAACAATTACGTGTTATCCGCACTATGGTCGCCGACCTCAACATGCCCATAAAGATTGTTGGAGTGCCGACCGTAAGAGAAGAAAGTGGTTTAGCCAAAAGCTCACGAAACGGCTATTTAACTCCGGCGGAAAAAGCCATTGCTCCTGTGCTGCATAAATCAATTCAGCAGGTTAAAACGGCCATTTTGGCACATTACCAATCTTCAACCACAACTGATAATTTATCAAATAACCGTTCTGTGATTGATGATAACGCCCAGATTGAAGCTGCCGCGATTGCTGCAATAAATGAAGCAGGGTTAAAAGTTGATTATGTTATCGCTCGAGACGCCCATACCTTGGCTCCTATAACCCAAGACACCCAAGACTTTGTTGTTCTCGGCGCTGCCTTTTTAGGAAAAGCCCGACTTATCGATAACATCACGTTTAGCCGTTAGGTTTGTTAGCGAGTACCTATAAATGGCGAATCGTTGATTAACACTCTAAATTAAATGGAGTTTGGCTAAATCGACTAGACTTGAGATAAGAATGATAAGCGCCAACAAAAAACTTTGTTCGCGCTTTTTTATGCTGTATGGCTTAACTGCGTAGCTTTTCTAAAATAGCCGGTAAACTTCTCCAGCTTTCCCGAGCGATTTCTTTTTGTTCTTCAAGTATCTCATGCAAAATATCACGAGTGGTTAGCGGGTTCGCCAGCACACATCTAAATACAGTAATTGTTTGTCCGCTATGAGCTTGAGGAGTTAAACGCGTACGAGACACAAATGATTTTCCTGACTCACGTTGTTTCTTCTGGATGAACTTTGTTAGATCATTGAGTAACTCGTTAATGACCCTTTTATCTTCATCGCTACAGTGACGTAAATACTCCTGCACAGCACTAGGCACGTAGCGGTATGTCAATAAACAAAGTTCAGGTTTGGAAACCAATTCAAAATCAGGATCGTTAGCGATCAAATTAGCGAAATAGTGCGCAGTGTCGATACTTCTATCAATTAAGATCTCGTAACCTTTACGCCCCATCACTTTCATGCAGGCATACACCAGCATAGAAGTTCCAGGTCGACTACCTTCTAACGTATGGGTTCCCAAATCTTTTGAACCTTTACGTAAAATATATTCGGCGTGATGTTCAATAACGTCGGTTGAATGCGGATCTTTGAACAACACCATACCCGCGCCCATAGGCACATACATTTGTTTGTGGGCGTCGATAGTTATTGAATCAGCACGTTCGATGCCTCGTAAAATCTTACGCTGGGTCTCAGACATTAACGTAGCTCCACCCCAAGCCGCATCGACATGGAAGTGAATTTTGTATTTATCTGCAACATCGGCAATTTTATCTAATGGGTCAACATTACCTGTCTCGGTTGTCCCTGCGACGCCAACAATGGCAAGAATTCCGGCATTATCCGCTTTTAACTGCAGAATAATGTCTTCGAGGACATCAACTCTTATCTTATTATTTTCATCGGTTGGTACAGTCACTATGTCATCGCGACCTAAACCGAGTACATCGGCGGATTTACCTAAGGAATAATGGCCACGCTCTGAAACTAAGATCACCAACCGTTGATAACCATAATGGGTCATCGCCCGGAACAAACCTTCTTTGGCAACACCACGGAATGCGCCATCAGGACGTAACAAGGCATTACGTGCAACCCAAAGAGCACTTATATTAGCAACCGTACCGCCCGAACAAAACGCCCCAAGTGAGGTTTCTGCACTGTGCATGTATCGGTTGTAATAATCGTCCGCTTGCTGGGGTGACGCTTGCAGTTCACCGTAGGCGATTCGATGCAACATACCTATGGTTTGACGCTCTAACGGTGTAAACGCTTTAGATGTTTCTATCTTTACCAAATTTTGATTTAACCCAACCATAAGTTTGGACAATGGCAATAAAAAGTAAGGTAAGGCTGATGTCATATGCCCTATAAAGCTAGGGGATGAAGTATGTACCGACTGAGCAATAAGCTTCGCAAGTATGTCGTCAGCAAAATCTGAAACAAACTGAGGATGCTCAGGAATGACAGAATCCAAAAAGTCTTGTTCTATTTCAGACAAGGGTTTTTCCACAGCCACAATATTATCTCGCAAAAAACCATCTAAATTATTAGAGATCTCTTGTTCTATCCGAGCCAACGTTGAGTCTGCTTCTTCTGGTATCGTAAAAATACGAAATAAGTTTTGTTCCGTCGCCGCAGCGAATCTTTTCTCTGACATCATTTAGAAAATTGAGCGAAAAATTTTCCAGTACTTTACTGTAACTCAACTGTAATGTCTGCAATTAGCGGGACAAATATACCGAAATCAACAAAAAAACCGCTTGAATGGTGAGACAAGCGGTCAAAATATTGGTTAGCTTAGATATCTGTTCATATCCGCGCTATTTGGGAAAAAACTTATATCATGTAGGAAATCACATCATGGAACCAAGCAAAACAAATGAAAGTTCGACTAATGCAATTAAAGCAAATGCGGTCGTTAATACAAATCGTTTGGGGTGCTGAGTTGTCATTTTGTGTCTTCCTGTAATCTATAAGTACAATAGCTAATACAGGATAAATGCCAATAGTTAACCCATTGTTATTAAAGGATAAGTACAAAGTGACAACAGATGGGGAATTTTAACTTTTCTATATTTTAACTAAATTTTAGTCAAAATAACCATCTAGCCGAACGTCGAGTTGATAGCTTTTTTGACCGCTTGCCCAATATTTTCGCTCAAAAGGCGTTATGGCGGTGTCGCTTTTATACTCTTGCATTTGGGCAACGATACCCGTTTGCTTTAACGCCGCTACAAATTCTTCAATATAGATGGACCAATTACTTCTAACAATCAAACGTTTGCCAATTTTCGGTAAGTTTTTGAAAACAGGAGAACCGTGCCATCGACGACCTAAATGTTTGCTTTTAGGCCAAGGATTTGGATACAGGATATAGTGATGAGAAATAGGCCAGTCTTCAACTGAAATCAAACGCCACAAGTCGTTTAAGTCACCACGAAAGAAAAAACAGTTGGTTACTGACGCCTGACTATGATGTTCTTGCTTTTCGATCCGATGCTCTGATTTATCAATCGCAATAACTAAGCTAGCTGGGTTGCTGCGAGCATGATGATAAGCACTCTCGCCAACACCGCAACAGGAGTCGAGAATAATCGTTCCCGCTGGATTGTCTTGCAGAAACGCATTGACGGTGCGTCTAATTTGTTCAAACGTCTCGATTGAAAAAGCGGCGTAAGGTTTTTAAACTGAGTGTTGAGATGTTTATCTACGACGGACACTAAATCGTCGTGCACACCAGTTTGATTCGATGTTACGGCTCTCGAATTACCTTCGCCACTCTCCATAAATTAAACCTTTTTCACAAATTTAGTTAAGATCACTATCTTCTGACCGTTAACACGACCTTCGATATGATCAGGGTTAGAGGTTAGCGAAATGCCGCGAACTGTCGTCCCTTGCTTGGCCGTAAAGCCAGCCCCTTTAACTTGCAAATCTTTAATTAAATAAACGTTGTCACCAGCAGCAAGCTTTGTCCCATTTGAGTCAATGGCTTCAGAATCACCACCGGCTGTACGGTGTGCAATTCCAGACTCGCCCCATGCTTTTGCATCATCTTCTAGGTACATCATGTCTAACAAGTCTTGAGCCCAGGTTTCGCCAGCTTGAGTCAAAATAGTAAGCTGTTGAAATGCCAATACTTGAACCGCTGGCACTGTGCTCCACATGCTGTCGTTTAAACAACGCCAATGCGTCATATTAAGGTCAGCGTCGCCATTAAGTTGCTCGGTACAAGTCCCACACGTCAAAACACAATCATCCGAGTGGTCACCGGTTTTCGGTGCAACGGCATAAACGGTTAAGTCAGTAGTTGAGCTGCAAAGTTCACAAGTATTGTTACTGCGTTGTTGAAGTGTTGATTCGATAGACATGTTGAGCCTTTTAATAAGAGCCATCAATGTGTGGCAAACAGGCGACGTATTATGCCAAATTTCACGATAAATTTAAATTGTAAAAGCACACTAATTGTCTGGTTTTTCCTTCACTACATCTAAAATCGCGGAAATCCATTCACCTATGATAGGAATAAACTCCATTTGCGATAGCAAATACACTAATGTAGATAAAACAACCGTCGCACCTAAGACACTTCCTAAACCCAAAGAAATGCCTTTTAGCAGACTAAACCACATCAATCTAGGAATTGAGTTGTAAGTATGTACTAACTTATGATTGTTAAGTTTTTCGAGTTCCGCCTGAATATTTTCAGTCTGTTTTAATAAGGCATCATAGATAGAAAGCTCAGATGTTTCGTCAGATGACGCTACATTTTGCTGTTCAGACTCGGCTTTAATAGTGGCTTCTTCCAGATCTTTTTCGGCTCTAGATTTGATCCTAAAACGTCACTTTTTGGGTCGCTCATCGCTTCACTTTTGTGAGCAACAAGATTGTCTTCGTTTGTCATCTTCATACTTAATTTGTGACGCCTATGAATAAATAGCTAAGGGTAAATAATGGTTAATTACAAGAAACGGCTATCGACTTTTTGACTAGCCGCGACTGAGCAATAAAAACAGAATAACGTAAATAACCTAACAAGCAAGTTGAGTGATGACCGACTTTACCCGTCTTTAAATCACATTACTGATAAAAGTCAGACATCTGCTTCATGGCCTTAAGCGCGATATCGGTAGCTAGCTTACCGTTTTCTTTTGGCTTGCCTCGGTTATCCAAAATTTCATAGCTGCCATTTGGATAAGTAACCGTTTGCTGTTCTGATTCTTTTATCGCGTAATTAACATAGCTTCCAATTATGGTCCACGAGTCTCGTTGTTCTTCAAATAAATGAACGCCGGTACTGTAGTCAGCCCGAGAGTTGGTGACGTTAAATAAATCTTCCATTAATGTCACACTCAGATCACTGTGGCTCGTACGGTGCGTGTAATTTGCTTTGGCTTTACCGGGCCAGTGCACAAAAAATGGGACTTTGACTTGGACGTCAGTAAAGTTACTGCCATGCCCCCAGTAATTCTGCTTGTTATCATTAAATTCCTGCCCGTGATCACTGGTAAAAATGACAATGGTATTGTCTAACAACCCTGTTTCCGTAGCTGGGTCAATACTCGATTAATTTGTTTATCCACCTGATAAACCGAGTTTTGATAAAGATTAAAATACGGCGTTGGATCAAAATCGGCATTTAGCGATAGATGATCCACCCTTTGCCAACTTGGTTCAAATCTAGACTCCGCATTTTCTGGTACGGAAAAGCCATGTACACCATCGTAAAATAACATGCCAAAAAATGGCGTTTGATTACTTGGATCTGCGGCTCTTTGCTCAACAAAGTCGAGCCAATATTCGGTAATATTTTCGTCCCGTTGCCAAGGAGAGTCTCCTAGGGTTTTTAACGTTAAATCGGTCACCTTAGAAAACACTGTGCGGTCAAAAGCCGGTTTTGTTAGCGGTGCCGCAGCAAAAATTTTAGGTTGATAGTTATGTTCTAAAAACGTATCCACCAGTACCGGCGAAACCTAGTTACTTGAAAATGCGTTCCAATACGTACCTAGTAGGCCATAAAATAAGTTAAAAATACCAGTGCGAGTAGAATTGCCGCCACTGATATGTTGTTCAAAGCCTAACGTATTTGGCCCATTATTTAATGTCATAACCGATGGCATGTTTGTATCGTTTAACATGTCATAACGCAGGAGTCGACGATGATCATTAAAACGTTTAGCGATTCATCATTATCTGTTGTAACAATTGGCTGTTTTGGGTAATTAAGTTCACTTGAGGTTTTAACCGACAGGTTTTGTCGCTCTGCACGAATGGACTCCGCGTCTATTAAACCAGAGTTGAGTAATGTTGATTTACCCGTAAGTGGCGAAAACATTGGAATATGACGAACAAGCGCTGTCACGCTTTGGTCATACGTTGCGTCGGCAAATAAATGAATGCCGTTACTTACAAAAAAGCTCACAAAAAACGCTGATAAATAGATCCTTTTTATTCGTAACCACTGGCCACTTTGCGATACCAGATTTGCCCAGCGAGATAGCGCCACAATACCAACTAGGCAGATGACGCCAACCAAACCTGTAATCAACCAAGTAAACCAAGATAAATCGATTATCGCACTTCCGCCTTGAAGCAGCATGTCGACCACAAATCCAGAAATGTGGAAGCGATATTGAGCATACACAAAGGTATCAGCGACCAATAGAAAGCAGCCGGCCGCAGCCAATATTAAGGTGATGACTTTTAGCACCTTGAATCCGTGGGGAACAAACTTGAGTGGAAAACTGACAAGCCAAAGAGACAAATATACCAACAAACAAATAAGCACATAATGACTAAACAGACCCGTTGAGATGAAAAGCGCTGCTTTGGCACTGGAAATTTCTGGCATAAATTCAAAAAATCGAAGTGAAATGACACACAAGATCACACTGATGAAGATAGAAAAGGCCAAAGTCCATTTTAGAAATACTGCACGGTTTGTCATAAATTGCTCATCATTAAAAATTCAGCGCAATTTTACTGTGACCGCTTCAGTATGTGAAACAAAACCTTAATAAATCATAAACAAAAATGTAACAAATCGAATACTAATCACTAAATATGAACTCCCACTAAGACCAATGGGGTCAGTGTCGCTGATTTTATAACGTCCTCTGCACTTGGTTGGAGATCCCTAATATCGCTTAGGCTCGACTCATATTACAAGCTAAGGGATGACGGTTTTTTGTTCTGAAATTATGAGCTAATTTAGGGCGAATTATGAAATTCCTCTGCATTTGGTTGGAGATCCCTAATATCGCTGTGGCTCTTTTGGGATGACGTTTTTTCTGGGTATTTGGGATGACGTTGTGTTCTATGGATTTGGGGACCTGCTGGGTCAATGTCGCTGATTTTTTAACGTCCTCTGCACTTGGTTGGAGATCCCTAGTATCGCTTAGGCTCGACTCATATTACAAGCTAAGGGATGACGGTTTTTTGTTCTGAAATTATGAGCCAATTTAAAGCGAATTATGAAATTCCTCTGCATTTGGTTGGAGATCCCTAATATCGCTGTGGCTCTTTTGGGATGACGTTTTTTCTGTTGATTTGGGATGACGGTTTTCTTTAAAACAACACGTTATTGCACATAAAGTTCAGGCGACTTTTTCCTTCGTCTAAATCCCCTTAGTTGAGATTTATATCTCGAAGTGAACGGCAGGGACGCCGTTGCAAGGAATGTGCATAGGGATGTGCGTACATTCCGTCTTCGACGATAATATAAATCTTAAATAAGGATTAGGGATTTGGTCGAAAGCGGCCTTTTGCCTACTTTTTGGCTGTTGAAAAAGTAAGGTCGACGCAGTCGAAATAGCCGCCCGCAGGGCAAAGAAAAGCGCAGCCCGCAAGGCGAATTATGAACATCCTCTGCACTCGGTTGGAGATCCCTAATATCGCTTAGGCTCGACTCATATTACAAGCTAAGGAATGACGTTTTGTGTTCTGAAATTATGAGCCAATTTAGGGCGAATTATGAAATTCCTCTGCATTTGGTTGGAGATCCCTAATATCGCTGTGGCTCTTTTGGGATGACGTTGTGTTCTATGGATTTGGGGACCTGCTGGGTCAATGTCGCTGATTTTTTTAACGTCCTCTGCACTCGGTTGGAGATCCCAAATATCGCTTAGGCTCGACTCATATTACAAGCTAAAGGATGACGGTTTTCTGGGTATTTGGAATGGCGTTTTTTGTTCTGAAATCTTGAGCCAATTGAAAGGCGAATTATGAAATTCCTCTGCATTTGGTTGGAGATCCCTAATATCGCTGTGGCTCTTTTGGGATGACGTTTTTTCTGGGTATTTGGAATGACGTTTTTCTGTGTTTTTGGAATGACTTTTTTCTAAAATTATGAGCATATATATTGAGAATAGCGATTGCTACAGACGTGCCTAAAAGGATTTGCGTCTGGCTTAAACAGCATCAGACGCATTAATCTTTTTATTTTACCCTTGATTGTCTTGTGCGCGAACACCTAACAAATGGCAAATGGCATACGTTAATTCACTACGGTTCAAGGTATAAAAATGGAAGTCTTTTACGCCTTCTTTAGATAATACTTTTACCTGATCCATAGCTACTGACGCGCCAACTAGGTTACGAGTTGTTGGGTCATTATCAAGACCGTCAAAGGAGTTGTGTAACCAATTAGGTACATTAACGTTAGTTAATCCGGCAAAACGCTTTAACGTTTTAAAGTTAGTTACAGGCAAGATACCCGGTACGATTTCAGCTTCGATTCCAGCGGCAACACAACGGTCCCTAAATCGTAAATAGGTTTCTACATCAAAGAAAAATTGCGTAATAGCACGAGTCGCCCCAGCGTCTATTTTACGTTTTAAGTTGATCAAATCTGCTTGTGCATTGCGTGCATCTGGATGCACTTCTGGATAAGCGGCTACTGAAATTTCAAAATCGTTTTCTTTTTCAACAACTTAACTAAGTCTGTCGCGTACATATGCGGAACAGTAGAGTTGTCTGGCAAGTCACCACGTAAAGCTACAATATGACGAACGCCGTGATCCCAATAATCTTTAGCTATTGCTTTCAACTCATCTTCATTTGCGTCTATACACGTTAAATGAGCAGCCGTTGCAAGATTTGTTTCTTTTTGAATGCGTTTTATTACATCGTGAGTACGGTCACGTGTGCCTGAACCTGCACCGTATGTAACTGATACAAACTTTGGATTAAGCGGAGTTAAACGCTCGATAGAATTCCACAATGTGGTTTCCATTTCTGCTGAATTTGGTGGGAAAAATTCAAATGAAACGTCGATCTTACCTTTAATGTCCAACAAGTTGTTGTTGATGGATTCTAGCTGTTGCGCATGATGAAAAGCCATGACGCCTCCTAATATAATTCTGTTCTTGGATTTCCTGTGCCAGATGCTGCGACAGCAATCTGCAGGATATATTTATTCAAATCTATGTTTACAGCGGTCGCGGTGACAATTGCACCTGCGCCCGGGCCTCGAATAACAAGCGGGTTATTCAAGTAAAAATCAGTTGTTAATGTGAAAACATTATCCGCTGGCGTAAGTTGGGTAAGCGCATTATCAAGTGGTAACGACACTAAACTCACCTCGCCTTCGGCTACATTGCCGTTAAAAGTGGCTTTTGCTTGATAAGCTAATTTCTGACCGACTTTTTTAGCTGCCGCGCTTTTCTCAGCCATAAACTGGTCAATCGCTTCAGCATTGTTCCAAAAGTCATTAAGGTCACCGTCTAATAAAGACTGAGGTAATAACGGCGATACTCTAATGTCTTCTAGGTTTAACGAATATCCTGCGATACGCGCCAAAATTAATAATTTGCGTTGAACGTCTGTCCCAGATAAATCGTCTCGTGGGTCAGGCTCGGTCATACCGACTTCTTTTGCTTGTTTGATTAAGTCAGTAAAACTTTGTTCACCGTCATAATAACTTAATAAGTAGGACAAGCTACCAGAAAAAACACCGGTTATGGACTGCAGTTTATCACCCGCTTGCAGTAAGTCACTTAAGCTAGACTGCACGGGTAACGCCGCGCCTACTGTGGCATTAATACCCCAAAAACAACCATTCGCTCTGAATGTATTGATCAACAATTTATGGCGTTCTGTTGATTTAGTTAAAGGGATTTTGTTAGCTGAAATAACATTCCAGCTACGTTCAGCAAATTCTAAATAACGATTTGCAACAATATCGCTGGCTGTGAGATCTAAAATAACCAAGTTTGGTAACTCTAAATCAGACAACGCACCAATCAGCTGATGTAAGTCCGCAGCTTTAGATAACTGAGCATATTGATTTAATTGTTCAATACCAAGACCATTTTTATCTAACAAATAGCGAGTCGAATTAGCAACAGCAACAATTTTAACGTTAGCAACATTTTTAAAACGAGATCTAAGCTCAGCACTACCGTCAAGCCAGACCGAGCCAACAACACCACGCCCCAATACAACGACATTAATTTCAGTAAGGTTATTTGACATTATCTACTCCCTACCACAATGCCGCGAGCGCAGGACTGAGTCGGCAAGCCGCCGAGTCTACTGAATCATCGTCTAATACTTTTTTAAACCAGCTTTAGCAGAACGTCCCGCCGCATTTGGTGTATTTTTTCAATGTTCGCAACGGATAAAGCCTGTATTACGTCAGCTACTAAGTCTGCTTTATCTTCAATCCCAACCGAGAAACGAACAAGTTGAGTCGTAATTCCAGCCGTTAATTGGGCTTCTTCATCCATTGCCGCATGAGTCATTGTTGACGGATGACAAACCAAACTCTCGGTGCCACCTAATGATTCAGCTAATGTGAAGAGCTGCAAATTTTTGATAAACGAATTTACGGTGTCGATATCCCCGTTTAATTCAAAGCTCAACATTCCAGCATTGTAATTTTGCTGACGATTCGCTAGTTCATGATCTGGGTGTGAAGGTAATCCAGGAAATTAACGTGCTTTACCAATTCGTGCGCATCGAGCACTTCAGCAATAGACTGGGCATTTTTACTGTGTTGCTTAATTCTTAACGGCAGGGTTCTGATCCCGCGCAATATTAAATAACTGTCGAACGGAGAACCGGTAACGCCTGTATTATTTGCCCACCAAGCTAATTGCTCATGATCGTCAGCACTCGCACAAATTACTGCGCCTGATACAACGTCTGAATGACCATTTAGATATTTTGTGCTTGAATGCACAACAATGTCGGCACCAAGTTTTAACGGCGTCTGACCAATTGGCGACAAAAACGTATTATCTACAACAGTGCGTGCGCCAACCGACTTAGCGGTCGCTGATAATTTTTTAATGTCAGTAATACGAAGTAACGGATTACTTGGGGTTTCAATCCAAACAATACTCGGTTTAATTTTTTGAATTTGTTGTTCGATATCGTCAGCGTAATAGTCAAGCCAGACTAATTTGAACACACCGCGCTGAGCAAAACTGTCGAACAAACGATAGGTGCCGCCGTAACAATCCTGTGGCGCAACAATCACATCATCTTTTGACAACAGATTTAACACTAAGTTGATTGCCGCCATGCCAGATGACGTAACCACCGAACCGACACCGTATTCAAGTTCGGTTAATGCATTTGCTAACAAGTCACGGGTAGGGTTGCCACTGCGGCTGTATTCGTAAGCCGGGCGATTGTTTAAGTCTTCAAACTTGTAGTTACTAGCCATATAAATTGGGGCAACAACTGATTGGTGATTTTTATCTGTGTTTAAACCGGTTTGCACGGCTATTGTTGCTGCTGCGAAATCTTTATTTGCTAAGTTACTCATGTTCATTCCAGACTTTTATACGTTTAGATGGCTAAACCATTCAAGATGACTAGACTATAAACTGATTAATTTTTATGTCAACAGTCTAGACGTCTAAACTTTTAGAAATCGATAATTTGACTAATTAATTTAATCCAATACAATTTGCCGGGTCTTTAACTTATATCTTTCGATTTTGCCCATAACGTCCTAATACTTCCAAAGACGAGTTCGAAGTGGCAAAAATGTTAAAAAAGAATTACTGAACATCGCAGGTGTACTATGGCTACGTGGAATGGCGAATACATTCATCCTTATGCAGAACATGGAAAAAAGCGGAAAAGGTTAAAAAATAACCGTCTCAATTCCGCTTAACGTTTTAAAAGTATTAACCGACGAGCGAACTCGACGCCAAGTGAATAACTTGCGGCACGCTACTAATAGCGAATTGTTATGTGAAGCATTTCTACACGCGTTTACAGGCCAACCTTTGCCGGCCGACGGTGATTTGTCGAAAGACAATCCTGAACAAATACCTGAAGAAGTGCGCAATATTTTGATAGAGATGGGAAAAGCGATCCCTGAAATCGAAGATTAGTTATTTTAGTTAGTTCGACTAAATACAACCGAAATAAAAAAAGCCATCAAATTTGCATTCGATGGCTTTTTTATTTACGTTCGTTTTTGCTATTTATATTAACGTTTGATTTTAATATGAATACGCCTGTTAGCAAAATGACTGATTAACAAGACTTTTGACCAACAGCACCTTTGTCTTAAATACCGTAGTTTGTACGATACGCTTCCACTAAAGGTAAATAGTCAGCATAAGATGGCGTCTTAGCCAAATAAGTAATTACGTCTGCTAATGTCACGATTGATATGACTTTTGTACCAAAATCGCGTTCAACTTCTTGAATCGCAGACAATTCGCCTTTGCCTTTTTACCTAGCGATCTAAAGCAATTAACACCCCAGATAAATTAGCACCATGTTGCTGAATGATCTCCATCGATTCACGAATCGCCGTGCCCGCTGTGATCACATCATCCACTAACATGATGTCACCTTTAAGCTCAGATCCAACTAAACTTCCGCCTTCACCGTGGGTCTTTTTCTCTTTACGATTAAAGCAGTATGGCGTGTCAATATCGTGATGATCAGCCAACGCAACCGCCGTTGTAGTCGCAATTGGAATGCCTTTATAAGCAGGGCCAAACAATACGTCAAACTTGATGCCAGAGTCGACCAATGCAGCTGCATAAAAACGACCTAAACGCGCGAGATCACGACCGGTATTAAACAAACCTGCATTAAAGAAATACGGACTCGTACGGCCAGATTTTAAGGTGAATTCGCCAAACTTTAAAACTTGTTTTTCTAGTGCAAATTCAATAAATTCAATTTGATAATCTTTCATGTGGTCACCTAGTATTACTTAAGCAATCGCTTTTTTCTGTTCATCGATAAGTTCGCCAATCGCATTTTTAGCTAAAGCTAACATTTCTTGCATTTCGTCAAACGTAAATGGTTCTTCTTCTGCCGTGCCTTGTACTTCGATTAAACGACCGTCTTCAGTCATTATCACGTTCATGTCGGTATCAGCCTCAGAATCTTCAAGGTATTCTAAATCGGCAATTGGCGTGCCTTTATAAACACCAACTGAGATAGCCGCAATAAGGTGTTTAAGTGGATTCGTTTTAATGATGTTTTCTTTACGCATATAGTTAATTGCATCAACTAACGCCACACAAGCACCTGTAATTGACGCAGTACGTGTTCCGCCATCAGCTTGGATAACATCGCAATCAACGGTAATGGTATTTTCGCCTAGCGCCGTTAAGTCGACAGCGGCACGAAGTGAACGAGCGATGAGACGTTGAATTTCCATTGTACGGCCAGACTGTTTGCCACGCGCAGCTTCACGGTTGTTACGAGTATGAGTCGAACGCGGTAACATACCGTATTCCGCCGTTACCCAACCCTTACCTTTACCTTTCATAAAACGCGGTACGCCCACTTCAACGGTCGCATTACATAATACTTTTGTATCGCCAATCTCAATTAAAACTGAACCTTCAGCGTGTGCTGTAAAGTTACGTGTGATGGTGACTGGTCGAATTTGAGAAGTTGTTCTGCCGCTTGGACGCATGTTAATACCCTATTAAATTTCTTGAAAACGTAATATACCAACAAAAGGTGTATACCTAAATTACGTTTGTAAATTGTTTATATAAAAAGGGCAACGATACGTTGCCCTTAGATTAACCTAGATGGTTAAATTATTTTTCTGAACGACGTCCACGATGGCCTTCACCACCGCCACTGCGTCCGCCGTCACGACCACGTCCACGTCCGCCACGGTCATCTCTACCGCGTCCGCCGTCACGACCGCCACCGCCTTCACGACGACCAACACCTTCGCCACCACGAGGGTCAACTTTAAGGTCAATCGTTTGATTACGGATCTTAGTTTGCTTCAACTTCTGTTGTACGTCAGCTGGCATTTCTGCTGGCAACTCAACAATTGAGAAGTTAGGAGCAAGTTTGATGTTGCCGATGAAACGAGAGCTAATGTTCGCTTCATTTGCAATTGCACCAACGATATCTTTTGGTGATACGCCATGCTCACGACCAACTTCGATACGGTAAGCTTGCATCTTCATACCTGGATCACGTCCACGTCCGCCATCACGGCCGCCTCTGTCACCACGGTCATTGCGATCACGAGGACCACGATCGTTACGGTCACGAGGACCTCTGTCACCACGATCATCGCCGTTGTTGTGACTAAGGCATACCTTTACCAGTAACCTGTAGAGGCGCTTCTTGTTGCGCTAAGTACGTTAACGCACCTGCAACTTCAGCAACATCCATTTGATGCTCTTCAGCATACTCAATCGCTAATTTTTGGAAGAATTCTAATTCTTGAGAACCCAATGCATCTGAGATCTTTTCTTTAAACGAAGAAACACGTAATTGGGTCACTTCTTCATTTGAAGGCGCTTCATAAGGTAAAATCGTTTGCTTAGTTTCGCGTTCAATCGTTTTCAATAAACGACGTTCACGTGGCGCAGCAAACAAGATTGCATTACCTTTACGTCCCGCACGACCCGTACGGCCAACACGGTGAACATAAGACTCAACATCATATGGTAAATCGTAGTTAATAACGTGACTAACACGTTCAACGTCGATACCACGAGCAGCAACGTCTGTTGCGATGATGATATCTAAGCGACCTGATTTTAAAGATTCGATACATTGTTCACGATGCGACTGGTTCATATCACCATTAAGTGCCGCTGCCGCATAACCTCTTGCCGACAATTTATCCGCAAGTTCGCTTGTGCTAATACGTGTTTTAACAAAGATGATCATACCGTCGAATTGGATCAATTCTAAAATACGAGTCAATACGTCAAGCTTTTGGTTGTTATTAACAATCCAATATTGCTGCGTAATGTTTGAGTGGCTCGCCGTTTTAGGCTTAATGCGCACTTCTTTAGGATTTTTTAAGTAGTTTTTAGTTACTTTTAAGATCTGTGCTGGCATCGTTGCTGAGAACAAAGCAATTTGTGCTTGTTTAGGAACATGCTCCATGATCCATTCAACATCGTCGATGAAACCCATACGCAACATTTCATCAGCTTCGTCCAAAATAACCATTTTCAGGTTAGACAAGTCTAATGTTTCACGACGCATATGGTCCATAACACGGCTAGGAGTACCAACTACTACATGCACACCACGTTTTAAAGAACGTAATTGCGTACGGAAGTCTTGACCACCGTAAATAGGTAATACATGGAAACCTGATAATTTTTCAGCGTATGTTGAAAATGCTTCAGCAACTTGAATTGCTAATTCACGCGTTGGTGTTAATACCAAAACCTGTGGTGAATTAATTTTTGCATCTAATTTACATAATGCTGGTAATGCAAACGCGGCTGTTTTACCAGTACCTGTTTGCGCAATACCTAAAACGTCATCGCCGTTTAAGATATGAGGAATACATTCTGCTTGAATTGGTGAAGGTGTTTCATAACCAACACTGTGAACGGCGTCTAATACTTCAGGGCTTAAACCTAAATCAGCGAATTTTAATTCTGTTGCTTCAGCAACTACGGCTGCATTTGGTTGGGGTGTTACATTTTCTGTCATTGTTTACTCACATTTCGACCCCAACTTCACGCACTATTCCGTCATCACTCTACCTACACACGCGTCTTATACACGTTCACAATTCGAGCTTAGCCTGATATGGGGATATATATCAAAGGGCGCGCATTGTACACGTTTTTATAACCTTTAGCGAGCCTTAATGTATAAAAAAGCATCAAATTAAAGTAATTACTTAAATAAAGTTTCGATAACACCTGCGCGTGCCGAAAATTATAGTCGAAAAATTGTACATCGTTATAAAATCACAAATTAATTTTTATCTCAGTCACCTCCACCCAAATTAAATTTGCAATCAAAGTATTAGGATTAGATTCAAACCTAAAAAACAAATAATTAGCGTATTAAATCCTAAAACTGCCACAAACTAAAAGCGAAGCACTAGGTATAGTTTTAGATCCAAAAAACAAATTTTCCGTGTGTTAACTCCTCCGATGTTTATAATAGAGGCAATTGTAAAATAAAATGTTAGGAACGACCGTGATCCAAAGTATGACCGCTTATGCCCGTAACGAAGTTAAAGGCGATTGGGGCAACGCCGTTTGGGAAATACGTTCGGTAAATCAACGTTATCTCGAAACGTATATTCGCTTACCAGAGCAATTCCGTTCGATGGAAACCATTATACGTGAACGTCTGCGCAAACAGTTACAGCGCGGCAAAGTTGAAGTATTTTTAAAATACACCGCCAATGCCTCGGCAGTTGCCAAATTGTCATTAAATGAAACCTTAGCGCAACAACTTATCGACAGTGCAAACTGGGTAAATAAAGCCGCTGGTGCTGGCGAGTTAAATCCAGTCGACATATTAAAATGGTAAGGCGTTATGGAAGCTGAAGAAACCGACATGGACTCAGTGCAAAAAGACGTTATCGGTGGCTTTGACCAACTTGTTAAAGACTTCAAAGAAGCCCGCGGCAGTGAAGGCGCAAACTTAAAACAAATGATCGACTCTCGTCTTGAGATCATTGTTGAACAAGTCGCTATCGTAAAACAACACATGCCTGAAATCATGGCGTGGCAAAAAGAACGCATAGTTGCCAAACTCGAAGACGCAAAAGTTGAAATCGACGCCGCTCGCCTCGAACAAGAACTGATTTATATGGCACAAAAAACCGACGTCGCCGAAGAACTCGACCGCCTCGAAAGCCACGTAACTGAAACGCAAAAGATCATGAAAAAGGCGGCGCATGTGGCCGCAGACTCGACTTTATGATGCAAGAGTTCAACCGCGAATCAAATACCCTAGCCTCAAAATCAATCAACGCCGACATCACTAAAGCCGCTGTTGAGTTAAAGGTTCTTATTGAGCAGATGAGGGAGCAAATTCAAAATATAGAGTAATGTTTATTCAATAAGATTCTCAACATTCCAACTATTAGCTTTTTCCTAATAGTTGGAATAAACCGTTATATTTTCCAGCATAAAATCACACCTTATAAAACTGGTTACTAACTTATAAATCATAGCCATTTTTATCGCTTAACTTACTGGTCTAATAAAGTATTTTTATAGTAGTCTACAAACCTAGGTAGTATGTAAAGACTGAGATAATATCCTGCTAAACATTTATATTACTCGAATTAGTTAATTTTTTAATACGTGCATTACAGTTACTATTTTAGTGTTAACTAATAGTAAAGAGAAAAAGAATATCGAAAAATACAATAGCGGAAATTGAGGCAAATCAAATGGCATTGAGTAACAGTCAAGTAACAAGGTTAGGCGATAGGCTCCGCAGCAGTTCAATTACTAATGACGATTTAGCGTTACTTGATGAATTTCGTCAAACTTTTAGTGAGATTGATGAAAAAGCGTATACCATCACACATAAAGTACTGGAAAATACTTCTGATTGGACAGCAACCAAACGTAAGCGCAAAACACAACAATCAATTGTTGATAAACTGTGTAGGCTACCCCAACTACGTTTACCTCAAATGCAAGATATCGCAGGATGTCGCATAGTATTAAAATCAGGCACTAAACAAGCCAGTGAATTAAATAATTTACTGCTTGCCGCTTTTACACAACAAGACTGGCAAGTAGAAGGTAAAGAAAGAGACAATGACGGTTATCGGGCTATTCATATTATTGCTAAATTAGGTAAACAATTTTATGAGATTCAATTACGAACCTATGCTCAAGATATTTGGGCAAACTTAGTCGAAACTATGTCTGATGAAAAAAATACCTTAAAATATGGCGGCAATGAGCAAGAGCAAACAATAATGAATAAACTAAAGCAACTCTCAGAGTCGTTTGTTACCATTGATTCAGAAGCTCACAATCACTCTATTGAGCAATATCAACAACGAATAGAGGCAGCGATTCGCCATGTATTATCTGATTGAACATAATCGCACCACTAAAACGACAGAATGCGATGAATATAATAACTATATTGATGCTCAAAATGCTTGTTTACTAAAAGAGCAACAGTTTCTTACAGCTAATAAACATGAGATGGAAGTCGTCGTATTTGAAGCTAATAGCCTAGCCGATTTAAAACGAACACACAGTCGCTATTTTGCAAAGGCAGAAAACAATAGCGGTAATGGCGCGCTACTGGCTGTCGGATTAGTTGGTCTTGCTGCTTTTTATTGAGTAAAAAATCATGAAAAAGGCGACGCATGCATAAATTAAAAGTTTCTAGCTGTAAGCTAATACACCTGCGCTTGGCTGGTGAGCTACAATTTGAGACTGTAACTAAATCGGTGTAACTGCCTATCAACCAATCCACTAAGAATTTAAGATAGATAGTTATGAATAAGAAAGCACTCGAAGTGATATACGTACTAGTGTTACTACAAACACAGAATCTCTTGAATCATTAAGTACCACAGTTAATGCTAACTCGGCAGCTATTGATACATTAAGTACCTCGTCAGGTAGTACATTTGCATACTCATTAAAAAATGAAGCTAATGAAAAAGTTTGGGATATCGTAAGTATCGGCATAAACGGATTAATGTTAGTTACAGATGGTACAGTCGTTTTTACCGCCAATAGCTCAGGGCTTTATATTGAAAATGATGAAAAAGATAAAGCATTACCTTGGATTGAATAAGTATATAATTAGCCAATTTTAAATATTAGCGACGTTTCGGTATATTAAGAAAACTTGTTTCGTAAACTTTTCAGAAGGGATAATGTAGATGAACTTAGAAGTTGTTATCGGGGTTACAGGACATAGAGATATAGAACCTAATGATATTGATAAAGTTGTAGATAGCTTTAAAGAATACATTTTAGAATTATTAACTAAATACCCTGAGTTAAACTTCAGAGTGTTATCTGGTCTTGCATCTGGAGCCGATAGAATAATTACTAATGCCGTTCTGGATATATCAAACCCTAGACTTTCATGTACAGGCGTGCTCCCTCTCCCTATATTAGATTACAAAAATGACTTCTCTAACTCCGAGTGCAACGAATTTGATAGTCTAATAAAAAACTTCAATCAAATCAGTTCAACATTATAGAATTGGAAGAGCACGGAACTAGGCCAGCTTGCTATCAAAAGTTAGGCTCATACTTACTCAACAAGTCCGATATTATTATCTCTGTTTGGGACTTAAATGAAACTGAGGCTTTAGGAGGGACATACGATGTAACGTCTTTGGCCTTCAGAAGGACTCCATTAACCTCAGCTGGAAATTTCTATCTAAAATCAAATATTCCAGTGTACGTTATTCCCTGTAAGCGAATTAGTTACGACTCCCCTAGTTGCCAAACTAAATCTGGGTACTTATTTAACCTAGATGAAAAAGTTCTTACTCAGAAGCAGCCTAAAGCTCTGACAGCAAAGCTTATAAATTTATCATCCTTACAAAAGGAAATTTCAAATTATGATCTAGAATCAGAACAGCTTTACAAGCCCACTGATCACGTACAAAACTATAAGTCAGATGATGCCAAACGAATTATGAAGTATTTTGGAGTTTTTGATTTTTTAGCTAATCGTACGCAACAAAAAGTTAATAGAATTCATTCTACATTAGCCATGCTGACATTACTAATTGCCACGAGCTTTTTGATTTACGCAAAGCTATTTCCCTCTCAGTATATTCTAGCCGGATATATTTTGTTGTTTATCTTTGGGGGTTGTTGGTTTAAATTAGCTAACCCTAATAAGCTAAAGGAGAGTTACGCTTTTTTCGGCTCATTTCTGAGAGTTTACGCATAGAATTTTATTTATCTCAGAGTGGCGTATCCGATAGAGTTGGCCAAAAGTCCTTAAGCACTATTTTGAATACAGGGGTTCAGAATTTGACTCAACTGTCAGGTCAATTCTAAAGCAATCTACTATTTGTGGATATGCTCCAACAGGCAACATGTCTAAACGAGATGTTCTACTAGACTGGTTTGAAAATCAAAGAGCATACTTTAACAAGTCTCACCATAGATTACATGGCTCGCACGAAAAAGCTGAGCGCTTTATTAAAATATCCATTTATTTACCAATTATTATACTCTTTTTGGTGTTATTTCCATGGACATACTACTTATTAAACTCATTTGTTTTTCTTGGGATATCCGGGAAAGTCTGGGCCGTATTTTTATCAGCTTTAATTCCTGTTATTGGCCTTATAAACGAGCAACTTGCTGTGAATAAATCCTTAAAGGAACAATCTCAGTTCGCAAATCAACATATTATTTTTTTAGACCAAGCCATCGAGGCTATTCAAAATAAGGATATTGACGAAGAAAACATTGATAAAACCGCACTAATTGCTGCACAAGAGTTATCGAATGAGCACGTTATTTGGTTAAATATAAACAACATAAAAACACTAACAACAGCACATGGAGGTTAATTTGAAAGCTTTTATTATTCATTCATCTACGGATACCAGTTATTCTTATATTGAGGAATATTTGATTATTATAAGTCAGCCAAGATAAAACCTATTCGAATAAACAAATGACCTTACGTGACTTTTTATCAGTCGCTCGGTATTTAATTGCTAGCAACTAAGAATTTTAATTATGTTATACAATCCCTATGAAATAAGAGTGTTTTTATCTTCAACTTTCGAAGACATGACAGAAGAAAGAAATGCGCTACGATTGGAGGTATTTCCGGAACTAGAAAACTTGTGTCAAACTCACGGACTAAGTTTTCGAGTAATCGACTTGAATTGGGGAGTCACTCCTGAACAGGTTGAGCAGGGTTTAACAATTGAGCATTGCCTTACGGAAATTGAAAATAGCACTAACTCTAAAATATTTTTCATTAACATTATAGGTGATCGCTATGGGTGGGTCCCTCGATTAGATGAAGTGGATATTAAGAAGTATACAGAAAATTCAACTAGTCAATTAGCAGCTAAAATCCGAACTTATTTAGAAAGAAGAATAAGTATTACCCATATGGAAATTGAGCACGCCATTGAAAATGCTATTTCCCATGAACAATTATTGTTCTACTTTAGAAAACCTGACGACTCCTATATTCTAAAACAATTATCCCCAAGACGTGGAGAAAGCTCTTTTAATTCACTAATTCGAGAAAAGAATGTTTATAAACAGCGCGACCAACTCGAAAAATTAAAAGCCGAGCTCGCTATGGATAAGTATGTTTCCCCTCATTCTTACGAAACACCAGACGAATTAGTGACACTCATATCAGAGCACCTAACCGAAGAAATACATAAATTTATTTCTACGGCTAATAATACTTCGGACATAAATAAATACCAGATAGTTGAAAAATTAAAACGAAAAAGAATCTCTCACGGCATTATTCATCCGCATTTCTATGGTTACGGTTCGGATAATATATTAAAGAAGATAAACTCTGAACAATACTCAATTATCGGAATTGAGGGCAACAGTGGTTATGGAGCAACAACGTTTTTAGCGCATATGGCAAACGTACTGGAAATCTTTTTCCAGATTCGTTGATTATTGAAAATTATAGCATTGGCAGATCAATTCTCGACGTTCTAAACATTGCAAATAAATCTATTGCCGAACTTTTAAACGTTAAAACCTACACTAAAAAACGCCAGGAGAAGATATACACTATTTTAATGCTTGGGATACGCTGACAAGATTAATGAGTTTTTGGAATTCACGAAAAGAAACGAAAGTTTTTATTGTGTTAAATGACTTAATAAAGTCTAGCATTGATAAATCAGAGCCTATAGGCCACTCGTATTTTGATTTAATTTTGTCAGAAGCGAGCCTGCCCAAAAACCTCTTCATTATATACTCTAACACGCAACTAGACTTAATAAGCAAAGATGCAAAATCGAAAGTCTACCAGATAGCGATTAAAGAAAATGAATTACTCGATTACAGACAGATTTATTTCACGAAATTTGCGTCGATGTATGGCAAGGCAGTTTCAAATGAATTGTTATCAATTTTAAACAACTCCATGATTTATAGCCCTTTAGCATTAAATATTACATTTGAGTACTTAAGGTTAATATCTGATTTCAATAATATTACAGCTGATTTAGAACGTTTTTTAAGTAACACCACGTCGCTTCAAGATATCGAAAAAAATACATTGAGTCGATGAATACTTTACTATTCAAAGATGCTAATTTTGATCTGGTGCTCTATGTGTATTCCCTTCTAGGAGATTTTAAGACGAGTGAAGAGGAAATATATTCTTGTATAAAAATCATTAAGCCAGACATTAACGAAGCACTTGTTTTAAAAGCAATTTATTTATTAAACCCTGTAATTATCAATAACATTGACGGCATTAGCATTAAGTCACTTAACAGCGAAATTAAAAAATGGCGATATCAATTTCTAGATGCTGTTTACAAAAAGTACAGCCGAAATACTCCAGAGTTATTATTTTCTAACGGTACATATAAGGCTATAGCCCAACAAGCTTACCTTTCAAAAGCTCCCACTTATTCGGCACTGTTTATTTCCTCCCCACTATTGATCTCTGCGTTGTACGATTATTCTCCATTTCTTTTAGACGCTTTACTTTTAAATATTTTAGACTCTGACCAATCAGAAATGTTTAAACGAGTATTTATAACAACCTGGAAGGATTCATTTCAGGATGCGGGACGCGCTCAATTTTCTAGAGTGTTACTAGAATATAATGAACAACATTTAGCTTACTTTTATTCTCGGTTATGTCAAAATAATCCAAACATAAAAGAAGAGGAGTTCAAGTCAGCTTGTGTATATGAAGCTGTTGCATCTACTAACCTCGGAGAATATTCAAATGCCAAATTAAAAATATGCGACAACCTTAAGCTCTTTAATAAAGGTCAATTCGGTGAGTACAATAAATATACTATCGATTCTATGTTAGACCTGATAAATGTATTGCTTGCTTTAAGAGAAGCGGACAGTGCAAGAGTCGAGCTTTTCAAGTTGTGGAATATTTTGGCTACCCAACCTCCAGCCATGAGCTCATCCCTAGCAGATAAATGTGATTACGATGTTGATAGCCCATTATACATGCAACAAGCAGCCGATTTTTATGTTGAATTTCTTGAATATAATTTGGAGTTATTAAATTTATTACCTCAAAATGATGTTAAATTATTATTATGTATAAGTAGGTGCATTCACTGTATAGAAAGTTTAAAGGGTAAGGGAATGTTGTCTCAACTGCGAAATGTGAATGTGTTGCTGTCGATTAAACAACTATTACCCGAATCTGATTTACCATGGTAGAAGCTCTAATAAAAACTTTGCTTTTTATACTTAGCGCATATTAAATTGAATAATAAAATAACTACCTATGTAAAGAGTAACTTCCCAAATTTCAAAAACGGGACGTTGAAAACCCTTATATTTATTGGAATGAGGAGTCTTTCATCCCAGCAATTACCCAAAATCCATTTAATTAAATGATGAACAGATACTTGAACGTGCTGTTGAAATACTTGCAGGACGTTTTGTTCGTGTAGATTATTTCAACAATGTAGTAAACGTCCGGCCAATCCCACCTAGGCTTTGAAGTTCCATGGTAATAAACTTTCGATATCGGGCTCTGGCTTGCAGAGTTCATCGAGGCATTTCATCATGTAATCGAACGGCACTAAGCCATTGGCTTTGGCCGTTTCGATGATGCTATAGAGATTAGCACTGGCTTGGGCACCGTTTGCAGTTTGGCTAAACACCCAGTTTTTTCGACCAATCACGAAGGGCTTGATGGCCCTCTCTGCTCGGTTATTGTCGATGTTCAACTGACCGTCTTGTAGATACACAATGAGCTTTGACCATTGGTTTGCTAAGTAGTTGGCGGCCTCTGCTAATTTCGTTTTTCCAATCAATCTTGGTTGGTTTTTCTCTAACCATGTTTGCAGTGTAGTGGCCAAAATCACTATGCCACTACAAATAAACGATTCTAATTTTTCCTAATATTTTCAACCCCAAGTCGAGCTTTGGCGCTGCTGGCTGGGTTGCCACACATTTTCTCACAAATTAGTTATAGCGCACTGCCCCTATTTTTTATTATGATTTCTAAAGTGAGTGTTTTTTGAGGATTTGAGATGAGTGCAATTGGTAATTTAATCTGGTTTATATTTGGCGGTGTAGTCATGGGTTTGGCTTGGTGCTTTTTTGGGTTACTAGCCTTTATAAGTATTGTGGGTATTCCGTGGGGTCGCGCTTGTTTTGTGATGGCGGGGTTTTCGTTTTTTCCTTTTGGCAAAGAGGCTATTGCCCGCGACGAATTAACCTTGCAAGAGGACGTTGGCACTAGTGAGTTTGGGGTTGTGGGTAACGTAATTTGGTTTTTGTTTGCTGGGCTTTGGCTCGCCATTGGTCATCTTGTTTCTGCTATTGCCTGTTTTGTGACTATTATAGGGATCCCGTTTGCCATCCAACACCTAAAGCTCGCTGGTATTTCAATTGCGCCTATTGGTAAAACCGTTGTAGACAAAGAAGTCGCGGCTGCAGCCCATGAAGCGAACGCTGCTGCCGAAGTGGCTAATCTGCGTCGTCGTTATTAACCAACGGCCTTGTTGTATTCGCGCCCACTTTGCTTGGTCAATTCTGCTTGGTCATTTCTGTTTGGCCAATACATTAGCGATACAAATTGCTGAGTGGGCGTCGTTTGCAGCGTATTGGATTTGGCTTGGCTTAAGTGGGTAAGCCCCCAATTGGATTTTTGTGCGCCCTTGCCGAGTCGTGCGTTTAGTACCATGGCAACAGCGGTTCGAGCGCCAATTAGGTCCCTGTCGCCAATCATTACTTTCAATGTCACAGCTAAGTCTTCTACATTGTTTAGTTCTATGTCGAGCTTATTGCGCAGCTCTTTTTATCACCTCTTAGCCCAAAACCGACTTTTTTGATCTGTTCATTGTTTAAAATTTTTCGAGCGGCGGTTACTGCACACTTAAACCGAGTGGGAAATAAATAGCCATGTGAGTCGGTAGCCAGTTGGATCAAGGTCGGTCCAGGGCCGGTTTCACCTTTATTAAAAATAGGCTTCATTTCTGTATCAAACCCAACACAGCGCTCTTGGTTTAATGCCGCAAATGCTTGTTTTGCATCTTGCTCGTTTTCAACAATGGTGATGTCTTGTAAATTTAGACCTGAGTACATAGGTAGCGCTCGAATTTGCTCTTTAGTTGGACGTTTCAAATTTATCTCTTTTATCTTTTTGCAAATAACTTAGTTATATATTACTGCTTCAACGTTACTCTTTAACGAGCTAAAGCAACCTAGTTGCCCATTTGCCAACTAATACACACTAACGCCATTGGGTCTCTGACACATTCAGTTTTCCCATATTACACGCTTCACACAGGATTTGAAGATTGTCTAACTCTAGTGCTAAATGTGGGTATTTAGACCGTGGTTTTATGTGATCTACATGCAACACGGCTCCGGTGTCTGGCGTTGCGCCGCAGCACGCGCATCTGTTGCCAAATTGCTCAAACGCTGTTGTCCGCAGGCGGAGCCATTTAGCCGTGCGATAAAAATCGGTTTCGGTTTTGGTTCCTTCATATGGCAGTTCGTTACTGTCGGTAAATGTTTGCGGCATGCTGTGTGGGGAGAAATAATTCACAGAACCTTTATTGGCATTAAGCCAATTCCACATTGCCTTCATTGCGCCGGATTCGGTTTTGTATTTCTTCTTTTTAGAGATGCTTTTAGCGCTGCCCTTTGCACCGCTATTCGAACTCGCAGAAGAATGGTTGTCGGTACCTTCGGCGGCATGGAAACTTACGGTATACATAGCTGACTCCCTGCATTTATGGCCATACCTAATGTGTTAAACGGCGGCTTAACTTTGCTGTAATTAGCTCAACAACGGTTATTTATTTAGTGCAAAGCAAGCCAAACTGTTTTGATTTCTTAGCAAAACTCTAGCAAAAAGTGTCTGTGTTGTTAAGTCACAAACCAATGTGTACGCGGATATATGAGCTCCTATGTTGCGGGATAGCTGGGGTTAACTGTCTGGTTGATTTAGATTTAACTCTTTTTGTTTTATTTTGGTTAATCCTAACGACACTAAACGATAGGATTCAGACAAATAATATGTAAGTTGTTCGTCGAGTTCTGGGTTGCTTGATATCTGCTGGATCCATTTCATTCCGCGATTAGCTAAATATGGCGCTGGTCGATATCCTTCGCTTTCACTTAAAAATCCGTAGTTTTGTTCTGAAGTTTTAAATGTAAAGGCTGGGGTCTTGTCTTTTGTCCAACCTCCAATAGCAAAGACTTTGCCGCCCACTTTCCAAACATGAGAATTGCCCCATTGCACAACATATGTGGTGGCAGGGAATGAACGGCAATATGTATTAAATTCGTCGTAATTCATCATCTATCCAAAGTGGCGTTTTAAGCATTTATCTGAGTTTGCTCTACTTAATCACAATAGTGTAATACCATTTTGAACATTATAAAAAGTCAGTCATGAGAAACGCAAAAAGCCCTTAAAAAGGGCTTTTTGGGGAATGTCATAGTTACCTTGTTGGTAAATGTGCATTAGTGTTCTTTTAAGGCTTTGTGCTTTTTCCAACTTTAAGTTTTGTGAAAGTCACTTGAGTGTAGTCACCATTGGCCTTGTCGATTTCCCAATCGCCCGTACCTATGGACAAGCAGTATACCAACCAGCGACGTCATCTTTAGTGCTACATTGGTTGTAAGCACCGGCTTTAAAGTAATGCCAATCAAGCGTATAGCCAAATGGATTGTCTTTAAGGTCTTGGTTGCCGTACGCATCAATATTGTTACTAAGGTCAATTGCATAGTTAACCGTTGGTTTACCTGAGGCGGTAAATTCTAGGTACATGGTATTTTCATGGACGTTGATAACGTAACTAAATTCTTCACCAAGTTTTATGCCTTCAGCGCCCGGATCGGCAGGGTTTTTCCAAGTGTTACCCCAAACAGGATAAGCAATGTCGGTACGGTCTTTTGCTGTTTTTGGCAAGTTACGTTCGTAGGTCCAAAATACTGAGCCTGTGTCGTGGTTTGGCCATTTTTTATAGAAGATCTTAATTGGTTCATTACCCCAACCAAACTGCTCGTTGGTTTTTTCCAATAAGTTTTTGTCTTTACCCGCGTGGATTTGACCAACAACCACTGAAAACGCCGGTGGCTTGTCTGGGTAACCAGCGCGTACTGCAACTTGGTCGACTTTTAAACTTGCTTCCATCTTGCCGCCAACTTGCGCAAATTTATCAGAAAATGTATGTCTCGCTATGGCAAAGTTATTTTTAAATGAGGCCGTTTTAATGCTCTTGTTGTCACCGCGTAACATATGACGTAATTCACTACGAGTGTTTGATGAATTAGCAGAGGTCGTCGCTTTATTTGGTGTTGCAGAATACCATGTGGCCGTTGTCGTCTAAATAGAAAAAGTCTGGGTGGGCGTAATCTTGGATCGCACGCACACCAACTTCGTCAATTTTACCGTTATTGTCTTCATCTAGAGGTAAAGTGATCTTCCATTCACGTAAGTCAAACTTAGATGCTGGCGCTTTTGAATTTGCTCTTTCTTTAAATGGTGCCGGTTGTTCTTCAGTCGCTGAACAAGCCAATAAACTTGTTGTTAACGCTGATATTACGGCGATTCTAGTTAAACGCATGCCTACCTCTGTTATTCTAATTTTATTTTTGATTGTAATCCTGTGGTGTATTGTTAACCAATTAACATCCAAAATACAAGTCATACTTACAATTTGGTTGACCATTTTTAAAATAAATTAGACAAAAATGCTTAAATTGGTTTGTTAACTTTATAATTAGAACGGCGATAAGTAAAAATGCGCGCAATGCAAAAAATTGAGAGAAAGTATAAGTTAGTGGAAAAGACACGTTCAAAGACACACCTTAGTGCATCTTTGAACCGCTTTAATAAAAGACCAGAACAAAGGTCCTCAGTTTAATTATTGATAACAAACCTCAGTATCTGTGCCACATGGCGCGCCAGCCAAGATCCAGTCCAATAACATAGTGTATTGTTTTTCACCTTCCACCGTAGAACGGTCAATCACAACCCCACCACCATGATTTTCAGACGTGGGTTTAATTAAAATTGGACTGTTTGTTGGGTCGACAAAATCGATCCGCGAGCGTACGTCAAAGTATTGATCAGGGTTCGAATCGGCATAATACGCTGGGATATTAGGATAGCTGCCGGTGGGTCGGTGACATAATGAACAAGAACTATTGTCGCTAGTCCCCATAAGAGTCCGAATTTCGTTATCAAACGTCACTGGTGTTGCGTCTGCGGCATCAACGACGGTAACTGCTATCAGACTTGGGCTACTTGCGGTTCCTTCCTTATTGGTCACCACAAGCTCAAATTCGTATTGCCCAGGTGTCGCCGATAAAATTGCTAAGTTAGGCGTATTTAAATCTCCCAACACAATATCTGTATCATCTGCTTTATTAACTAATCGCCATGCATAGGTTGAGGCAAATATACTGCCTTCACCTAGTACAAAGCCCGGGGCAACAAGTGTTGATGGCGCAACGGTTTTGGCATAAGGAAATTGTGGTTGGGCGACTTGGCCGTTTTCATCTAAGACGTCAAACCCAGGTAAAAAGATGCTAAGAATGTAGGTTTGCCCTGTGGATTTTGCCAAAAACGTTCGTAATTTCTTAACGACATTGGCATTTGCCCACGGCGATATACGTAGTCGATAATTCGATCCGACATACTTATGAATTTTTCATAACTGCTAAAATTCACCGCATTGGCTAAACTGATTAACTCGCCATCAACTTCAACTTTTGTCGACTCGCCAATTTCTGTACCCCGAAGCGAATGGCAACTGACACAATGCGGTTCGATAACCGTTTTATATAAAGACGCTACGCCCGATGGACGAGAACCGTTTTGTTGCCACCCGGCGGGCACATATGCGGTATCAAAACTGCCGTTGTCTAAATCATCACCGTAGCGACCTTTCGCAATTTCAATCGCAAAATCGGCTGACCAATGACCTTTAACACCCGTTTGATTTTTCTGTTGCTCAAACGTATCAGCGATGATGCTGTTGAATGTACGTAAATTTTCACTTTGTTCAAGTTGACTAAAGCCCGTTAAATCACTGTATTCAAATGTATCTATTTCCAATAGGTTTAACTTTGCCGTTTGTAAAGATTGTAATTGAAACTCGCCATTTTTATCCAGCGGCAGCATAGCGCCACCGTGACAACTAATACAAGTGGTTGGCACTGGCTTAATGCCGCGTCCATCTAGATCTGCTTCAAGTAATCGTTCTTGCACACCGCTGCTATCGGCCGGTTTGAAAGTGAAAAATTTAGTGATCATTGGCGAGTTGGGGTCACTTGCGTCAATGGGGCTAAACTCGATGGCATTAGTGCCCGCATGATATTTTCTATTTTGTTCAACGGCAGCGTGTACATTAAGTGGGCCATAATTGGCCGGTGACGGACCGCCTAATTTAACAATATAATTATCAACGTATATCGCAGTACCGCCGTCTGCGCGTTTACGGGCGAACATGCTGCGGCCGTATCCGAGATCTTTGGTATCTCTAAATGCCACATAGGTTTCATCACCTTGGTCAAAACCATTTGCGTCTAACCAACCCGCCAAGGTTGTGCGAGTATTGTCTGGGTCAACCGCTCGATAATACGCATCAGAATAAGCTGCATTACTAATGTTACTTGCAGCAATCGAAATAACAGCGGGTTCGGTTGCGCTGGTTGTTTGCGTCGCCGCCATGAGTTGGTCGTTTTTATATAGGCCAATCGTCAATTCTGCCGATGACGCCATGGTAATTTCCACACCTATGGCTTGGTTTAGTAAAAAGGTTTCTGTACTTGTCTGACCGGAAATCCACTCACCGGTAAACGTTTCTGGCTGCAAATTTGCGTCGTCAGTTGCGGTTCCTTTTACGACTTCTATTTGGTAACTGATATTGTTGAAAGTGCCATTAGAAGACATTTTTAGTTGGTATTCACCCGCAGGTAACCCCGATTGGGTGTTAACGTACTTTAAAAATTTATTGGCGTGGATCTTTGGAAAAGCACTTTCTGTTTCCGGCGCGACAGCGTCTTCACCGCAGGCCACCAGCATGACTGTTATTGCGCATATTAAAATTATTTTCATCATTAGAATCTCACCAATAAACTTGCTCGCACCAGCATTCGCTGATATTCAACCCAGTCTGACGCACTGCTATCGATTGCCGTGGCCGAAATGTCGACACTGTACTTATGGCTCAGCGCGTAGTTAACCCCTAACGCTAAACTTGTTGTTGTTGCGGCCAAACGATACGCAAACCAGTCGCCACAAAAATGTTGATTAAATGAGTCGTCACGCCAAATTGCTTTTGATTCGCTAATTAAGGGATAGATGTCGTCTGCGGTAAGGCCGTTACAAAAGGTGGCCTGCGCTACAGAATAAACGTCGCCAGATATGACACTCGCGGTAAGATAAGCGACGAGCTCTCTTGACCAAAGATAGTCGACGTTGGCAAACAACCTGTGTTCCGAATTATCAAATACCGCATTGCCCGCTGTAACATTGGTATATTGATAACCTAGTCGGCCGGTAAAGTCGGTGCTAATTCGTCTTGTTGCAAATGCTTGAAAACTCAATATATCGGAGGTGCGGCCGGCACTATCAAACTCTTTGTGTTTATAGGTCAAGCTGGCACGGTAAAAGGGGCTAAAAACCAAAACTGTTTTGCCAACTGTAAGCAACTTCAACCCCAGCTGTGAGTGAATTGAGGGTATCAACCGTGTCGTAAAATTCAGACTCTGCTAAAGCACTCACCGACAACAAGCTTTTATTACTTTCCCAGCGATATTGAAATCGGCCGTTGAGTTGCACCACTTCATCTTCAACGGTATCTCGAAGGAATTTGGCTTTGCCGACGTTTGAATCGTAAAAGCTACCAATATCGGCATCGATAGACCAATTACGCTCTTCGCCTGCAGCGTTCACAGCACTGGAAAAACAGGCAACCAGTAAAGTGGCAGCAACACCAACTCTTGATTTACTTTTTGAAAGGGTGTTTAGCTTTAAAAAGGCATTGTTCATTTTGACATCTCCTTTTTAAGCTCGCGGCATGTGGCCATTGTTAAATTGCGACGTGTGCCAACTAAAAACGTTGCGAATAACAACCACAACATATTCATCGAACTGCCCCCTTCTGGTTGTTCTGTTGGTTTCTCAAGCACTGGTGTATCAAACGATACTGTCAGCTCGGTGGTTGTAATTGCTACCCCTCCTGGGTCTACAATGACGCCATTAACAACGCCGTCGGCGTCATTTGGTCCCCCGTCTGACAAGGTCAACCTTATGCAATTATCAAAAGAAGTTAATCCCGCGGTATACACATCGTCTTCTGGATCTGGGCATATTCCTGCAATCGTTTTTGCCGACGCAATTGCGTTGTTTGCATCGGCCACAAAGTCGAGCCACTGACTGCCGTCAAACTTGCGATATGTCGCATTTAACGGAATTGATTGACTAAGCGGAATGACCACTCGCGCTTGACGAATGGCATCATTTAGACCTGAGACCTCAAAGTCATAAAGCCCGCCAATGACGGAGAAGCCATCATCTGCCACTTGTTCACCCGCGTCATTAACGATGTTTTGCTGATTGATTAAAGCACCACCAGAAAGATCCGCGGCCGCCAATTCACCTAACGATAATTGTAAGCCACCGTCTGTTGCTATGAGTTGGTCGCCTCCTATACTTGTGGCGATTAAACTGGGTTCATCAATTGAGTCTAAATAGTCCGGTACTTTGTCACCGTCACTATCGCCAAACCCTTCATCTGCGTCTGTGATGCCATCGCCATCGCTATCATTAGATGCGCTAAGTGTTGGTGCTGCAGCGACAATATCCAACCGCTTAGTAAGAGTTGTGACTTGTTGTCCATCGTCTGCGGTGGCGGTCACTCGCACAAAGGCTGTGTCGAGCAAAGTTGGGTCAAACGTAATTTCATTGTCGCTTATGGCGTCAAAAGTCACGCCATTTGTCATCGATATTGCCAGTGTAATTTGATCATTGTTGGCGTCAAATGAGCTGGCTGTCACTGTGACTAACCCCTGATCTTGATAAATGCTCGCGGCAACTTGTGCATTTTGACGCGCCACGAGTTTTAGTTCTGGCGCAACGTTGCGGTCTACTATCATTAGGGTTTGTTTTTGCTGATTGGCGATGGCATTTAAGCGCGCAAAACCGTCGACAGAAGTGAGTTGAATGAGCACAGATTCATCTTCTTCCACCAGCGTATCCGCGAATGTTGAAAACATAATTTTGCCTTCCTGTCCCTGTTCAATAACAACACTGCCATTAACCAAATCCATATCCTCACTGCTTGCGGTGCCTGACACTTCAAAACCAACTGTCACCGGATATTCAGGTGCCGAGCCGTTTAATCGTAAGGTCACTTCCACCGCCTGATCTTCACCAATCACCCGCGTACCATTAACACTGATAAGCGGTAATACATCGAGTCTTTGCGTTGTTGTAGCAACGTTGCCTTCCGCATCACGGGCTTGCCAAACCAAGTCATAACGACCCGGGCGGTAAGGGCCGACATTACTTAATGTGGCATCGACGTTACCAGAAACTAAGTCGTTTGCAGTGGCATTGCCGGTGAAATCAACTGCGGTAAGTAAGCCGGTTGAAACAACCGTTATGGCGTCGTTTTCCACCGTAATCACAGGTGGCACATTGTCGCGATTAAAGGTTGAACAACTTGTATCGCCTTCACTTTGACATAACAGGTATTCGTCTAAATTAGACAAGCCGTCACCGTCTAAGTCGGTTAATGCATCGTCTTTATCAAGAGGGTTCAGCCCAAACGCCAATTCAATTTCGTCACTTAAGCCGTCGCCATCGTCGTCAGAATCACATACATCGCCGGCACCGTTCATATCGGTATCGAGTTGAGCTGTATTACCAACTAATGGGCAGTTATCGGCATAATCAGCAACCAAATCACCGTCGCCATCTAATAATAAAACGCTGACAACTAAGGTTTGTTGACCTAGATGATTGGTATCGCCGCCGTCATCCGCAACAACATCAATGGTATATTGGCCTGCACTAAACTGCGGTGCTTGCCATGATATTAAGCCATTTGCCGATATCGACATACCAAGCGGTGCGCCACTTAATGACCATGCGACCTCAGTAGAATCAACATCAGTCGATATGGCCTGAACGGCGATAGATTGTAATTCGGTGATTTGTTGTGGTTCAAATGCGCTCACCTCAGGTGCGTCATTAACGGCGGTAACGGCAATATCAAACGATTGTAGTTCAGTAATAAGTCCATCTGACAATGACAAATTAACACTGCCGGTAACAACGCCCTCCGTTGGTGTCCAACTTAATTTATTATCAACTAACGTCATGCCATTTGGGCCCGACAATAACAACAATGTCAGATTTTCAGAATCAATGTCGCTTGTAATAATATCGTAGGTATAAAGCGTATCTTCAACCGCAAGGGTAATAGGTTGTGAGTCAAAACTCGGCGCGTCGTTGACCAAAGTGACAATTATCGAAAAGCTCTGTTGAACGGTTAGTTCACCATCACTTACAACAACCACAATATCTGCATTTTTTGCATTGTTACCTGGCGTCCAGTTCAATTCGCCGTTAACGATCGTCATGTCCGTTGGCCCCTGAAGCAGGCTAAAGATCAGCGCGTCATTATCGTTATCTACATCGGTCGCAGTCACTTGGTAAGTATAGCGCTGACCTTCAGTCGCTTCAGTGATTGGGCTGCTATCAAACACAGGTGCGTCGTTAACTGCAGTGACCGTTATAACAAACATGACCGATGCTGCTTCCGCCCCATCTTCACCACCGTCAGCAACCTGAATAATGACATCGCCAGACGTTAATTGACCTTCTGCTGGTGTCCAATCGATAACCCCGGTAGCAGACACTGTCATGCCTATTGGACCACTAACTAACTGATAAGTGATTTCTTGTCCGTCGTTTTGATCGTCAGGATCCGTAACCTCTAATGTATATTGATAAGGCAAGTCTTCCGTTGCGTTCAGCGATGTCACCGCCGCAACTTCAGGACCTTGATTGACACTTGTGACACTTACTGTGAAAGTTTGTACAGCACTTGTCGCACCATCTTCACCGCCATCTGTCACCGTGATGATGATTTCACCCGAACTTAAATCGCCCTCTTGCGGGGTCCATGACAATGCACCGCTGTCGGTGACATTAAGCGCGTTACCTAATGTTGAAACCACAGTCGTTGTTAATGCCGATGCGTCTTGAGTCACGTCGTCATCTGGGTCAACAATCGTTAATTGATACAGCCATTGTTGTCCTTCAAGGACCGCGAGTGTTGGCGTCGATGTAATTGTTGGCGCGTCATTGATTTGAGTAACAACAATATCAAATGCTTGTGTGGCCGCTTGGCTGTCATTCTCGCCACCGTCGGTCACTGTAAGTAATATGGCACTCGCTGATTCAACGCCCTCAAGTGGTGTCCATTGTATTAACCCTGTACTTGTCACAGACATACCGTCGGGGGCATTCGTTAATTCGAAATTGATGTCGGTACCGTTATTTTCATCGTCAATATCTTCAACAACCACTTGGTATTCATACAGCACATCTTCAGTCGCGGTAAGAACCGGTTCTGAGGTGATCTCAGGTGGAAAGTTAAATACACTAACCGTAATAACAAACGTTTGCTCTACAGCTACGGCTCCATCTTCGCCTCCATCGGTAACGGCAATGGTAATATCCCCAGAGCTTAAGTCTTCTGAACCTGGCGTCCAGGTTAGCAATCCACTCGCAGATAGAGTCATGTTGTCCTGAGTAGACGTTAACGCAAAGGTTAATTCGCTAACATCATCATCAACATCTGTTGCCACGACCTGATAAGTATATTCAACAAAACGTACCGCCGAGGTGCTCGGGCTTGATGTAATTATCGGTGCATCGTTAACGGCGGCGACCGTAATGGAATAAGATTGAATATCCTGTTGGATATCATTATCGGCACCGTCTCGTACTCGCACTTGAACATCAAAGTTACCGGTTTGTTCATCACTTGGCGTCCAGCTAATTAGCCCAGATGTATCGACTATCATACCTTCTGGTGCTTGGAGCAAAGTATAAACATGGTTAGCACCGCCACTTGTATCGTCTGAATCTACTACAGATAATTGATATTGGTATAAGGTGTTTTCAGTGGCTGTTGTGACTGCTGTACTTGAAATAAATGGGGCGTCGTCGTCTGCAATGACGTTTATAGTGAAGCTTTGACTTTCACTGCTATTGCCATCGGAGACCTCTACAACCACATTTTCGGCATAACTTGCGGCCGCCGCCGCAGGAGTCCACGTAATTAAACCGTTTGTTTCGTTGATTGACATGCCACTTGGCGCAGTGGTTAAGCTAAAGGTCAAGCTGTCATTTTCTTCATCAGTCGCAACAACCGTATATTGATAAGCGACCGACTCAGCACCATTGGTAACCGCTACCGACGTTATGATAGGTGTGTCATTAACCGCGGTTACTGTAACGGTGAAGTTGTGAGAAATACTGGAGTTACCATCGGATATTGCAACAACCACAGCGTTGTCGCCAATTGCAGAGGCCTCTGGTGTCCAGTTAATTTCTCCCGTTGAAGAACCGATAACCATGCCAGTTGGTGCCGTCGTTAATTCATATCCGAGCGTATCGCCCTCTTCGTCGGTTGCTCCAACGTTATAAACATAACTCAGATCTTCAGTTGCTGTTGTCACTGCAGTTGTTGTTAAGGTTGGCGAGTCGTTTACCGCCGTGACGGAAATAGAAAACGTTTGTGTTGTTGTGCCTTCATTTGTTGCATCGTTATCCGATACTTTAATAATGACTGAACCACTTGTTGTTTGGCCATTGACCGGCGTCCATGTTATTTCGCCGTTTGACGCATTGATACTCATCCCAACCGGTTTTGACAGCAAGCTAAATGTAAATGCACTGTCGTCGTCATCAACAACCACGGGGTTATAGGTATAAACCGAATCTTCCGTCGCAACTATCACTGGAGTTGAAGTAATTTGGGGCGCATCATTAACTTCGAAGGCTTCAATTGTATAACTTTTCTGTGCCGTCGCATTAATATCCGCGGTCGAATCAGTTGCGGTCACAGTTACGGTATAGCTATTACCAGATTGTTCTTCTGTCGGCGTCCAACTAATTAATCCATTTAAGCTTCCTATTGTCATGCCTGTTGGGGCAGTGGTAAGCGCGTACTGGATAGTGTCGCTTTCTGCATCGGTGGCGGAAATTGTTTGCTGAAATAACGTTTGTTCTGTCGCGTTGTTTAACGTGGTCGTAGAAATTGTCGGGCCATAATTACAGGCCGATGTTGTAAAATTGTCCGTAGATGAATAATTAGTGCCATAGGTATTTGTCGCATATAGCCGCCAATAATAGGTTGTACCGCAACTTAATCCGGATAGGCTTGTACTGACTTGTTTAACACTGTAATAACCACTATTGACACCACCACCGCCAGTACCAACGGCACTTTCTTGGCTGCTCGTTGAAACTACCGAATTAGTCCATGACCCATTTACTGTACTGTAATTAAAAACATATGCGGAAGGTTTAAACCCATTTGGGTCAATTGAAGCATAAAGAGTCGCGCTGGTTTTCGAGCTCACAATATCGGTAACTACGGCAACGGTTGGTGCTTCAGCGTAAACAGAACCGTCTGCTACCCACTGACTAATTAAATTTTTCTCATTGGTATTTAAGTCTGCATCGCTATAGGGCATAAACCCAGTCGCTATATAGCTACTGGAGGTACTGCCGTGAGTTTTAAACTTTGAATAGGTACTGAGGTCGGTATAACTGGAAGAGCCTGAGTAGTGGCAACTGGCACAAGCGGTAACAGAATTACTCAAATAAATTTTCTCATAAACCCCATTATCCCCGAGATACGTCACTTTTGCTTCACTACTTGAGGAAAAGCAAATTGCAATGAATATGCAACTTAGCCAAATTATCGATTTTATGGTTTTCATAACGTTACTCGTATTTTTATTATTTGAGAGATTAGCCCAGTCACACATGGTGAATGAAAATGGCCTAAACGTTTTATATTTGTCTGTAACTATTTGCTGGTATGCACAAACACGCCATCCCAACCATCACCCGGTGGGTACTGCTGGAAGTGACGGATGCGGTCTTCGTACATGGTCAACAATATTTCATTAATACTATTTTCTTGCTTGAAGCGTTTTATAAAGTCTAACGCAACTGTCCAATTTTGCTGTTTATATGCGTCTAAAAATTGTGCAAAGTTTGAATTTAGCTCAGGTTCAATTTCTTTGTCGATGTGGAAAATAGCCACAGGTTCGTTTTTACCCTTCACTTTTACAAAATCGACTTGCCTCAATGAAAATTCATTCTCCGCGAGATGCTGGGCTGTTTTAGGTCCAACAAGACAAAATACACCGTACTGTTTCGTTAAAGCCTCTAGCCTTGAACCAAGGTTGACCGAGTCGCCCATGACGGTATATGCCATCCTAAACTCTGATCCCATGTTGCCCACAAACATAGTATCGGTATTTAGGCCGATCCCTATTTTGATTTCAGGCCAACCACGCGCGGTAAAGTCGACATTGAGTTTGGTTAACTCGTCGGCCATATCCATAGCCGCTCGCGCTGCTAAGAGGGCATGTTCCTCGGTATCAATCGGTGCGCCCCAAAAGGCCATTATCGCATCGCCCATGTACTTATCTATAGTGCCATTATGGCGGTGAATAACGGTAGTCATTGCGGTTAGATATTGGTTCATTAGATCGGATAGTTCGTCCGGAGAGAGGCTTTCAGAAATTGTGGTAAAACTTCGGATGTCAGAGAACAAAACAGTAAGTTCTTTATTGGTATTTTCCAAATGGTATTTCTCAGGTTCTCGGCTCATTTGAGCAACCAACTCTGGCGGCACGTACTGCCCAAACATCTTCACGATAGACAACTTTTGTCGTGCTTCGGTCATCATATTGATCACGGTTAACGTGACAAACAATACAATCGTTAGCAATAAGCTCGACGCTAATGGCATAACAAAACCTTTGTTCCAAAACACTTGGCTTAACACTAATAATCCGACGATAAGTACTAAGACAGAAACAATTTGCCAACGCGGATCTCGAAGTGAAATGATGAGCAATAACAGCACGGAGCAGGTAATAATACTGGTGATTTCAAACGATAACGCAAATTCTGGAACTTGCATTACTCTATCTTCAATAATGCCGGAAACGATGTTCGCGTGAACTTCAACACCTGGGTAGGTATTGGCAAATGGGGTGGTTCGCAAATCCAGTAACCCAGCGGCGTCAGTACCAAGTAGCACGACCTTGCCTTTTAACGTTTCAAGATCAGCCGTTTGTTGAATGATATCGATAACAGAAAAGTAAGGAAAACTGTGTTCGTACCCACGATAAGGCACTAATATTTCACCGTTTTCAGCCACGGGTACAATCCGATCACCTAGTCGTACCGACTTCACAAAAGAACGTTGTTCATACCGGTCAAAATGAACGTCTATTTTATCCGCCCCTAATCCTAAACGAGCGAGCTCTAGTGCCAATGACGGGTACACATAACCTTGTATATGTTGCAATAAGGGAACTCGACGAAACACCCCATCGTCATCCAACAATGGATTATCAAAAAATCCGGCGTATGAAGCTTCTTCATGCAATAAAGGTAAATTGGCAACAAATGAATAGGCTTCAACTAATGAGTTGTTACGTTTAACTTCAGGTGTCAGGTCCATAATAGGAAGCGGTAATCGATTTACATTGTCTTTTGGTGTTTGTTCAAATACAAACCCGGTTACGACATCTCGCCCCTTTAGGCTTGTGGCAAAGGCCAAGTCAAAATCCAGTTGCGGCTGCAATGCGTTATATGCCATTTGAAAGGTCGAATTATCTTTTAAATCACTGTTGGCAAGTAACTGCAAAACTTCCTGTCCGGTATTATCCGACGCTTCGGCAAACACCATATCAAATCCCAACGCCTTAATTTGATAATGGTCAAATAAGGTGTCGACCATTTGCGCCAATACATCCCTGCGCCATGGCCATTGACCAAGCTCAGCTATGCTTTTTTCATCAATATTAGCGATGGCAACATGTTGGTCGGTGTCGTCGGTTAAATGGATTTTTAAACTGGTATCGTAAAGTGATTTTTCGATGGCGCTGATAAGCGGTATTTCAAAAGCAGTAAATGCATGACACAGCGTAACTAAGCATAACAGCAAAGTTATGCAGAGCCGGTCTGCTGAAATCCGCTTAAACATGAACTTTATATCTCATTCTTTAGCACCACTTTAATAACCCCGGCGCGGTGCGTTGTATTGCATCAAAGAAGAAAACGGAGGCGCGCGGCCCACTAAGGCTTCGATGATCATGAGTTCTTCATCAGTGTGGTTTTTCATTGGTGCAGCTTCAATCAAGCTACCGGCTTTGCCATCTTTTAAAATATAACGAGGTGCATCATGGTGTGTTGTTGTCAATATCTCTGAGCTGCTCGGATCGGTCAAAGAAGCAATTTCAGTTTGACCATAACAGGTACATACATAGCTGTGATCTTGGTGTGACTCAGAATAAACCCCGGTTCCTCGAATACCTATTGTCGCCGTCGTGGTTTTGAGCTTTAAACTGCCTTCACCCTGCCCTCTTTTACCAAAGACCGACAACACTTTCCCTTTCGCTAGTTGCAACCCTGCTTCTAAGCTTGAGGTATTGTCGGTTAAAATCAGCTTACTGTTTTCTCGTAAAATATGCGCATCTTTACCAACCACAAATATGAGTTGACTGTTACTGTCTGTTTCAATGGTATCGTTGGCGGTAATAATGGATGAATCAGAAGCTTTTTTCCGTTTATTTTTACTTTTCCCGACAAGGTAAAAATAGACTCACCGTCGTCCAGTTTGGTTGGGACTTTGCCTAGCGCATGCACTAGCGGCGCAAGTAAAGAACTACCAGCAGTTAGGGAATAACCAGCGGCCATTAATGAATAACGAACAAATTCTCGGCGAGTAAAGGGTGACGATTTCATAACTACAACCTATTGAACAAAAATAATGCACTTATAGATACTATGAAGTAGTTGTAATTTGATTACAATTAATCAATTAATTTTATAAATGTGATAGCAACAACAAAAACGCCCGAGACATAATCTCGGGCGTTTTTTAAAAATACAGACTCTACTGACTAATCAAACGAACAACGACGCCAGTTTAATGTTTCTGCGCATTAAAAACTAAGCACTAACAGCTGACTCAGAAAACGCATGTTCGTTTACAACCACCATTTCTGCGCGTTTAAAGAAGTTAAAATCGGTTGCCGTACAAGAGCAATAAGCTCCCATCATAGTGCTCACTATCAAATCGCCATTGTTTAGTTTTGGCAACATGATGTTTTCTGAAATCACGTCGATACTGTCACACGTAGGACCGGCTAACACAGCTGGGAATAATTCGTCAGACTGTTTAACGCTTGTTGTTTGGTATTTTGCTTCGTCAAACATCAAACCACTAAATGACCCGTAAATTCCGTCGTCTAAGTAATACCAAGTTTTGCCGTTTCGCTCTGCTTGACCCATTACAGAAGCAATATTAGTTACCGCAGGGGCAACAATAAAACGTCCAGGTTCAGCAATCACACGAACTGTGTCTGGTAATTGCGCTAACGCATCACGAATTGGCGCACAAAAGATATTAATTGGTAGAACGTCCGCTGTGTATTGCACAGGGAAACCGCCGCCAATGTCCAACGTATTAAGGGCTGGTAAACCGGCTTCGGTAACTTGCTCAATAATGTCGGCGCAACGTGAGATTGCAGTCGCGTATTTGTCACCAGAACGAGTTTGCGAACCAACATGGAACGACAACCCTTTTACACGAATGCCCAAGTTGTGCGCGTGATTAATCAACGCAACAGCATGTTCTGGTTTACAACCAAACTTTTTCGATAAGTCGGCTAAAACATCGGCGTTAGGAAAGCTCACACGAACCAGTAACTCAACGTCGTCTTTGAAGGCTACAAACTTGTCGATTTCGTTAATGTTGTCTACCACAAATACACAACAACCGTATTCAAGCGCATATTGAATGTCGCTTACACGTTTGATCGGGTGAGTCTGAATCGTGCGATCGCTTGGTACACCTACTGAATTAACTAAGTCAACTTCGCCGTTTGTCGCCAGATCAAAATATGCACCTTCCGCTAACAATGCTGACACTACAGCAGGATGAGGCAAAGGTTTTAATGCGTAATGTAAATCTACGTTTGGCAACGCTTGTTGCAAAGCTCGGTATTGTTGACGCACGACATCACAGTCAAGCACCATTAACGGCGCGCCGTATTGGGCAACTAAAACTTCAGCAGAATCGACATGGTTAAATGACAAAGATTGAGCGTGAATAGGCGTAACAATTGGGTTGATAGACATAGTGTTCTTTTATTCTCCAGACGTCTTCAATAAAACAAATATATAAACCTCAAAAGTGAGGCGAGCGAGTCAAAACATAACTAAACATTAAAAGTCACTCTTGGATAGTTGCTCAACTGCCTTAGCCGTGTTTTTCACGATGTACTTGGATTGGCTATCAACAAGAAGTGGCGGTATTTTAGGCAAAAAACATTCAGTGCAATATTTTTTTCATTATTTTGAAATTAATTTCAACCTCATGTTTTTAATGGATTTTAATTTATTTTTAGTGACATATGATCGACAATAAAGACCACAAATTGAGTATTTCCCCTTCTGTTTATGCTGAGTTAGCGTTAAAAGGACAGTTGAAAATACGGATAAAAAGCGGATTTTTAACTGTAACTTTTCAGTAAAAATTTCGTCTTTCCAAACTATCTTCAATTTGGGTCATTGCTGCTTGAGACAAACCGAATAAAACCAAGTATAATCGAGAAAATTTTGAACAAATGCGACCTAACATGACCAATAACGACGCTCTTCGAAGACTTCGATTTACCCTTAGCTATGACAACGCTAAAATGCTTTCAATTTTTGACCACGTTGGTTACAAAGTTGAAAATGCTCAATTAACTAGCTGGTTAGCTAAAGACGAAGACGAGCGTTACAAAAGCTTGCCTGATGAAGCTTTTGCCAACTTCTTAAATGGTCTTATTATTGAACGACGTGGCAAGCGTGAAGGCCCATCACCGGCAGCAGAAACCACCTTGAATAACAACATTGTATTGCGCAAATTAAAAATCGCGTTTGATTTGCAATCTAAAGGCATGTTGGAAATTTTAGAATTAGCGGACTTTCGATTCAGCGAACATGAACTAAGTGCCCTGTTCCGTAAAGCAGGACATAAACATTTCCGTCCTTGTAAAGACCAAGTATTACGTAACTTCCTAATGGGACTGCAGCTTAAGTTTGCGCCTAAAGAAGACTAAGTTAGGTAGACTCTACGTTATCAAATAACTTATGCCGCGTTTATCGCGGCATTTTTGTGTCTGCTTTCCTATGCTTGCCAATTTACATAAAAACCCGAGCTAGAGTTCCTTTATCAGGCACTTTGTTGTTTTGCTAGCGCCACAAATTCATCGACAAATCGGCTTTGGGTTTCACCCTTTCTTACCGCAATAAAGGTCGACTTATGCAGGCCTGTTTTTCCTAACCGTAATGACATTATTTGATCTTTGTTTTCAGCTTTGGCCACCAGCCAATCGGGCAATACCGCAACCCCTCGATTTGACGCAACCAGTTGTAGGATCATTTCAGTGTTTTCTAATGTTTTATGTTGTTTCACTGTGCGTCCAGCCGGTAACAAAAACTGATTAAAGACATCCAATCGCGTGGTTTCTACCGGATACGTAAACAAAATTTGATCTTCGAGTTGTTCGGGCAAAATATGCTCTAACTCGGCAAAGGCATGTTGGTTACTGACCACTAAAACCTGTTCGTAGTCAAAAATTGGAATGTATTCTATCGCTCTATTCAATAAAGGATCCGGCGTGATAAGCAAATCAATTTCATGAGCAAATAACGCGCCCATGCCACCAAATTGAAATTCGTTTTTTATATCCACATCGACGTCTTGGTATTTGCTGAGATACGGTGATACCACTTGCAATAACCATTGAAAACAGGGGTAACATTCAATGCCTAACTTTAACGAGCCAACAAAACCTTGCTTGAGTGCCTCAAGTTCAGACTCAAAGCGCTCAAATTGCGGCAGTATTTTATTTGCCGCTTGTAAAACATGTGCACCGGCGTCGGTCAATAATAAGGTTCGCCCAGACTTGCGCCAAAGTTGAACGCCTACCCGCTGTTCGAGCTTTTTAATCGCATGACTTAATGCCGATTGCGTTAAACATAAGTGTTCCGATGCCTTAGTCACTGTGCCGTAGTGGTCAATGGCGCGTACCATTTCGAGTTGATGTCGGTCTAACATGATCTTCCATGCAATTATTTCATGAGCCATTTTCATGTATTTATGAAAATAAACCATTTTTATTAATAGAACAGTCACTCTACCATACTTCAAAATCATTTCAATTTAGAGGTATAGATGGCTAAATCACATTTATTGGGCGCGGCACGGATCGGTCCAAACAGAGAACTTAAATTTTCACTTGAATCATACTGGCGTGGCGACATTACTGCTGACGAACTGCAGTTAACGGCAAATACGATTCAACAACAAAACATTCAATCAACGGCAGATTTAAACTTCACCCAAGTGGGAGATTTTTCTTTTTACGACCACGTGCTCGATACCAGCTTTTTATTAGGTAACGTGCCGAAGCGGGCTCAAAACGACGATGATTCAAGACTCGACAATTACTTTAAAGTAGCCCGTGGCAAAGCGCGCAACCATAACAATTGCTGCACGCAAGCAGGTGAAATGACCAAGTGGTTCGACACCAACTACCATTACATCGTTCCAGAATTTGATCAAAACACTGAGTTTTCGTTAAACCCAGAACAACTCATTCGTCAAATCAATCAGGCCAAAGCATTAGGCTCAACGGTGAAACCTGTGATTTTGGGTCCGGTCAGTTATTTACATCTAGGAAAAAGCAAAGATCAGTGTGATAAATTGGCCTTATTAGACAAATTATTGCCTATCTACCAAGAACTCTTTGCGGTCATCGAACGCCACGGAATTGAATGGGTACAGATTGACGAACCCGCTTTAGTTGTTGATTTATCACCTGAGTGGCAACTTGCTTATCGCTATGCGTTTAATGCTCTAAAAACATCGTCACTGAAAATTTTGTTAACCACTTATTTTGGGCCACTGGGCACCAATCTCGATCTCGTTGCCACATTACCAGTCGCGGGTATTCACATCGACGTGACTCATGACATTGATGAAGCGTCATCGTTAGTGCAATCCCAGTCGGTTGACCAAGTATTGTCTCTTGGCGTGATTAATGGACGAAATATTTGGAAATCTGATCTCACAAAAATTTTAGACTCGATAGAACCTCTTGCCCATATGGAAACAAGACAACCTATGGTTAGCGCCAAGTTGCTCGTTATTGCACGTTCCTGTCACTCTCGCGAACGAAACGTCATTAGCGGACGAACTCATCGACTGGCTAGCCTTTGGCCAAGAAAAAATTGCCGAACTAGAATGTTTAACGCTGGCATTAAACAAAGGCCGCAATGCAGTTGCACAGCAACTAAAGGATAATGAAACAAGTCTGCTCCGTCGTCACCACTCTCCTTTAGTGACCAACCAAGACGTGCAAAACGCCCTAAGTAATATCAATACTCAACATTTAAATCGAATAAGCCCGCATGTCGAAAGACAAGCGATACAACAACAAAAACTTAAACTGCCGGCGTTCCCCACAACAACCATAGGGTCATTTCCGCAAACCGCTGATATTCGTCAAACCCGCAACCAGTATAAGCGCGGTAAAATCGACCACGCTGAATACGTAACAAAAATGCAGCAGGAAATTGAATCGGTTATTCAATACCAAACCGATTTAGACCTCGACGTATTAGTGCACGGCGAACCTGAGCGTAATGACATGGTTGAATACTTTGGTGAGTTGCTCGAAGGTTTTGCTCAAACTCAACTGGGCTGGGTACAAAGTTACGGTTCTCGTTGTGTAAAACCGCCAATTTTATTTGGTGATGTTTACCGTAGCCAACCATTAACAACGCAGTGGGCTGAATACGCGCAGTCGTTAACAAACAAGCCAGTTAAGGGCATGTTAACGGGGCCTGTGACTATTTTGAACTGGTCGTTTGTTCGTGATGATCAAGCCTTATCTACCACTTGCTATCAGATTGCGTTGGCAGTTAAAGAAGAAGTACAGGCGCTGGAGCAATTAGGCATTAACATAATTCAAATAGATGAAGCGGCACTAAGAGAAGGATTGCCTCTGCGTAAAAATGACTGGCAGCACTACTTAGACTGGTCAGTAAATGCATTTAAATTATGTGCCCGTGATGTCGCTAATTCAACACAAATACATACTCACATGTGTTACTCAGAATTTGATGACATTATCGATGCAATCGCGCATATGGACGCCGATGTGATTACGATTGAATCGTCTCGTTCAGACAATGAGTTGTTGCAAACTTTTGAACGTTTTCAATATCCAAATCAAATTGGCCCTAGGGTTTACGATATTCATTCACCTAATATCCCAACGCTGGAAAGTATCCAGACGTTGATCAAAAAGGCGACGACAATATTTGACCGTGACCAGATATGGATCAATCCCGATTGCGGACTAAAAACCCGTCGGTGGGAAGAAGTAAAACCGGCATTAGAAAACATGGTAAAAGCAGCCAAGTCACTGCGTAACCCTTCAGTGGTAATCGCGGACTAATCAAAGAACACAAAAAAACCGTACTGTTTTAACAATCCAGTACGGTTTTTCCGTTTAGTTATGTATTAATGGATAAACTGGCTATTTCAATTAGTAAAATATCAACACCAGTTTATTTGGTCGAAATAGCAACCAGCGCGCTCCAACGTCGTCTAAATCCGACAATCCCTAAGGCAAATATCAAATAACCTATCGACAAACTTAATCCAAATTTAGGGCTTGAGTCATCCTTTTCGTCTGCCTCGTCGGGTGTTTCTTCATCTGGGGTTTCAACAACAACGTCGACCACAACAGTTACATCTTTGTAAACGGTAAACTGACCATCATTTACAACCAATCGAAATTTCAGCAACACAGATTCGTCACTTTCAGGCGCAATAAAACTGGGCGTTAACGTATCATCATCAATAAGTTCCACTGACGGCCCCGTGGCTTGCAACCAATTAAAGACTAACTCATCATCATCGGCATCAAAAATTACCCCAGCTAACCACACTTGTTCGCCAAGGTCGCGCTGTTAGTGTCTCTCCTAGCTCGATTGTCGGAAGGTTATACCCCGGAATATTAGTGCCGATAGGAAATACATTGATGTCATATAATTGCTCTGCCAAAGATCGCCCATCACTCGCCACCAACTTAAATTGCAAGACTTGATGTTCGTCAACACTTGGCGCAACAAACTCTAACTCTTGTCCTAATTGCCGTAAAATATTAGCGTCTGGACCACTAAGCTGTTGCCATTGAAATGTTATCGGATCGTCTTCGGGATCGGAGACTTCAGCGATTAACAGGTATTTGACATTGCTCACCAAATTCACTTCTTCGGCTGGCACAAAAACAGGCACCGTATTGTCACGTTTGACGACGTTTACTGTAAGACCTGATTGATTATCAAACACATCGAAATATGAGGCTGAACTTTGCACCAGAACATCTAGGTCTTGATCGCCGTCAACATCGGTAAAATGCGGGAAGACATTGCCTTCAAATTGCCCCTAGTTAAATGGGTTCAACAATCCTTCGGATTTAAATAAGGGCTGGGTTACCGTGCCGAGGTTTTTATAATAAATCAGTCGACCTGAGTCGCTGCCTACGAGCAGATCAACGTCGCCGTCGGTATCAAGATCAGCAAACGCCAAACCTAAAACATTGCCCACTAAACTTAAGTCAATTAACGTTTGGTTTTGCAGTTCAAATACGGCATTGCTAACACTGCCTGTATTTTCGTAATAAAATAATTCGCCGTCACTGTTGGTAATATACAAGTCGAAGTCTAAATCATTATCAGCATCGACTAATGTCGGTCTGGCCCCAGCGCCAACGTCAATAAACCGGCCGGGGTTTTCTCGGCCAATTTTACTGACAAAAGTGAGTGCCCCACCGTCGGTGGTATTTTCAAAATAGCTCAAAAAACCAGACTGATTTCCCACGAGCAAGTCGTTGTCACCATCATTATCTAAATCAGCAGCAAAAGGCACGGCATCTGATCCAACATCAAACTGCGCTAACGCTCCATTAGCTGTACTTTGCCAGTCAAGCATCGCGCTGGCGTTGTTGATATATACCGCGAGTTGTCCATCGCTTTGGCCAACCACTAAATCAACCAAATTGTCGTCATTTATGTCAGTTAAATGAGTGTTCGAGTCATTTGTTAATGTAAAGCTTGGCTGATACTGATCATTTTCAATCATATCTAAACTGTTTATGAGCCTAATAACTTTGTTGTTTTGGTCCACTAACTCAAAATAAATCAAACGACTTTCGACCGGTAAAATTGCACTATTGCGATAGCTAATGGCCGACAAAATGACATTTGCAGCGTCTGGCGTCGTAAACTCATTAAAGGTAATTTCTAACGGTGCACCCGCTTCGCCTTTTTTGCTCGGTGTGATTTGGGCAACAATTTCCCCCATATAAATGACCTGACCGGTTTGCGACAACACAGTTAATTCTGCGGACAGATCACTTTCCAATACAATTGAGTCTTCCGGTAAGTGGCCCCAAATTGTCAAAACTTGACCAGCAAATTGTGCGTCGGGCTCAACCCAAGTAAGACTTTTAAACAGTGGCGAGCTTTCACCATTGCTGGCGTCAACTTCGTAAATAACAATAGGTGCAAGACCTGTGAAATACCCTAATTCTTGGCGGTTTAAGACCGAAAAGTTAACGGCTAATTGCCCAACATTGCCATTTATATCTTCAGCTAAAACAATCAGCTCATAATCATTATTCGCGTCTTGGTCCTGTGGTTGTTCAAAGTTTAAGGTGAATATCGGCGTGACCTGAAAGTCCTCCGACAACAAAAACAACTCGGCGTCTGCACCAGCAATTGAAAACGTAAATTCGTCGCCGTCTTCATCACTTGCCGCTAAACCAAAACTAAAATTGGTGTCTTCATAGGCCGAATAGTTGTTGTTGATTGAAATCACGGGTGCTTCATTCACATTAATAACGATGATTTGAATGTCTATGGCTGACGGATTTCCTGGCTGTCCCTTGCATTTACCCTCAAGCTGTAAACATTATTGTGGGTATTGTCGCCGGGCTGCTCATAATTTGGGGCTTGGGAAAACGTTAGCTGGCCTGAATTTAAGTCGAATAAGTCGCCATCTTCACCTTCTAGACTAAGCGTTTTAGTGCCATTAAATTCATCATCAATGATAAAATTGGCAACAAACGTGCTGTTTTCATCTACATCAATTTGAGCGCTGCCGGAGACGTCACGCGGGACATCTGAAGGCGCAGCAACAAGTGGCTTAATGCTCAAAATCACGAGGAGAATGACCAGTAACAATTTATTCGGCATAAAACATCTTCACCATCTAAGTATTAACTGTCGACTAATTCAAACAGCTTATTTAAAAAATGACACAACTGAGCCTGCGATAGACTCCAGAAAATATCTAGGGATTACACAAAAGATACGTTTTAGTGCAATCCACTTGGTTAAAACTCTGATAAAAGATCAGCTTATTAGCTATTATCGACCGCTAACGCTAAAAAGTGAATGTGATATTATTCACCCCCAAATTTCTTTTCAGTCTTGCATTTGGCACAAATTGGCCTTTAAATGCATTACTATTAACTGAATTTGTTAACGAGAAACGTATGTTTAAATTAATTCTGAAAATCGCCGTTGTATATTTAGTTCTTCAATACGGTTTAAAAGTCGATATTAATGGTTATGTAAAACCTTATATTGAGCCGCTTTGGGCTGAAGCACAGGATAACATGCCAGAGTCGGCTAAAATGTTGTTAGAAAAAGCAGAACCATTAGCGGATGCCGCGGTAGATAATCCACTTGTTGGTTATGTTACCGAACGAGCTCAGGCACTTGATGAAGCTAAAGCGAGCGTCAAAGCGCTAGAAGAAAAAATGAAAGAGATGCAAGAAGCCGCTGACAAAGCAGCCGATGGCGGAAATTAAGTTCATCATTTAAATAGATGATATACTGACGCGCTTTAAAATAGTCCAATTCAAAAGAACGAGTAATATGAAAGGTAATTTGTTCATCATTTCCTCACCAAGTGGTGCGGGTAAATCAAGTTTGATCAGCGCATTGTTAGCAAAACATGACGATATGAAAGTATCTGTGTCTCATACAACACGCGCGCCAAGACCCGGTGAAGTTGACGGTGTTCACTATCACTTTTGTGATAAAGATGAATTTAAAGCGGTTATTGAGCAGAATGGTTTTTTGAATGGGCTGAAGTATTTGGCAATTTTTATGGCACCTCTAAACAAGCGATAATTGATCAACTTGACCAAGGCATTGACGTATTTTTGGATATTGATTGGCAAGGCGCGCAGCAGATGCGCAAGTTAGTGAGCGAAGTTATTTCGGTGTTTATTTTACCACCATCAAAAACTGAACTGGAAAATCGCCTTAATAAACGCGGCCAAGATTCACAAGACGTGATCGCCAAACGCATGGACAAAGCGCAAAGCGAAATGTCTCACTATGACGAATATGGATTTGTTTTAATAAACGATGATTTTGATACCACTTTGGCTCAATTGGAGTCCGTTGTACTCGCACATCGGTGCAGAAAAGCAAACCAACAAATTAAACATCAATCCTTGTTAAATGATCTGTTGGCTAAAAGCTAACCTTAGTGTAATATTACGCCCCTTAAAAAATTTTTAACTTAGTGCAATTTTTGCGTTAAGTGTTGAAGTGAATAATCCGCAAAATGCGGTAAAACTGGAGATTGTAAATGGCTCGCGTAACTGTAGAAGACGCTGTTGATAAAATTGGTAACCGTTTTGATTTGATTTTAGTTGCATCACGCCGCGCGCGTCAGTTAGCAACTGGAGGCAAAGAGCCGTTAGTAGATGCTGGTCTAGATAAGCCAACTGTAACTGCTCTACGTGAAATCGAAGCTGGTTTGATCACAAACGAAGTAATGGATCTGCAAGATAACGAAGCAGAACATGTTCGTGAAGCGGAAGAAATGGCAGCTGTTGCCGCTATCGTTGGTAACGAATAGTAGAAAAACTTTATCGCCAACGTGTAACTTCACGTTGGCTTTACCCCTCAAACATCGTATATTTTAAATAATTCCATCCACCATCTTTTTGAACTGATTAATTAGTGTACTTATTTGAAGGCTTAAAACAAAAGATCTGCGAATACTTGCCGACCGAGCAAGTTAAAATCATTCAGCGTGCCTATGTTGTTGCGCGAGATGCGCACGAAGGCCAAATGCGTTCGAGTGGCGATCCATATATCACCCACCCTGTGGCTGTCACAGTGCTACTTGCAGACATGCGTCTTGATCATGAAACATTAGCCGCAGCGTTAATGCACGATGTTATCGAAGATACACCAGTAACCAAAGAAGAGTTAGCTGGCGAATTTGGCGATACCATTGCCGATTTAGTTGAAGGTGTTTCTAAACTCGACAAACTTCATTTTAAAGACAAAAAAGAATTCCAAGCCGAAAATTTTCGAAAAATGATCATGGCGATGACTCAAGATATTCGAGTCATATTAATTAAATTGGCAGACAGAACGCACAACATGCGTACCTTAGGATCACTAAAACCTGAGAAAAAACGTCGCATCGCCAAAGAAACTTTAGAAATCTACGCGCCAATTGCTAATCGCTTGGGTATTCACGAATTTAAAAACGAATTGGAAAATCTTGGTTTTCAAGCCCTGTATCCAATGCGTGCGCGGGCCTTATCCGCTGCGGTAAAACAAGCCCGCGGCAATCGTAAAGAAATCATTCAGAATATTCAGGAAGAAATTGAAACCCGACTCCAAGAAGTTGGGATTGCTGGTAATGTGCTGGGTCGCGAAAAACATTTATTTAGTATTTATCGGAAAATGTTGAACAAAGAATTGATGTTCAACGAAGTCATGGACATTTATGCCTTCCGAATTGTCGTTAACGACATCGACACGTGTTACCGTGTCATCGGCGTAATGCATAATCTTTATAAACCTATTGAAACTCGTTTTAAAGACTATATTGCGATCCCAAAAACCAATGGTTATCAGTCACTGCATACCTCTTTGGTTGGTCCTCATGGCATTCCAATTGAAATACAAATTCGTACAAGTGAGATGGATCAGTTAGCTGACCGAGGTGTTGCAGCACATTGGGCATATAAAGGTGAAGGTGAAACCACCGGCAATACATCGCAACAACGTGCGCGCCAATGGATGCAAAGCTTATTAGAGTTGCAGCAAAGCGCAGGTTCGTCATTTGAATTTATTGAAAACGTAAAAACAGATTTATTCCCTGAAGAAATTTATGTCTTTACTCCTGATGGTAAAATTCATGAATTACCTATGGGGGCAACGCCTGTAGATTTTGCCTACAGTGTACATACCGATGTCGGTAATACATGTATCGGCGCTAAAGTTGACCGCAAACATCATCCGTTAAGTAAAGCATTAGATTCTGGCCAAACTGTTGAGGTTATGACCTCCAAAAACGGTAAGCCGAATGCCACTTGGCTCAACTTTGTAACAACCGCCAAAGCGCGCTTGGGGATCAGAAATTACCTCAAGCACCAACGTCGTAACGAAGCCATTAATTTAGGCAAACGTCTGCTAAATTCAGCATTGGGCGAACTCAATATCGAAGATATTGAAGAAGATAACAAAATACAGCTATTAAAAGATCTGCATTTAAAATCAATGGATGATCTGTACCGAGAAATTGGTTTAGGTAATTTGATGGGGCTAAGTGTTTGTAACCGTTTGCTAAATTCTGACGAGCAAGACGACGAAACAATGGCAAAAGATCATACTCCAATTGCCGGCGCTCACGGCATGTTGGTCACGTATAGTAAATGTTGTCACCCTATATTCGGTGATGAGATTGTTGCGCACGTGTCACAAGGCAAAGGGCTTACCATTCATCGCGAAGACTGCCCGAACTGTCGTCATTGGGAAAAAGAACCCGCAAAATTCTTTAAAGTGAAGTGGGATACAAATACCGACCGTGAATATGTCACGACACTTAAAATTGAATTAATCAATCATCAGGGCGCGCTAGCGAAAGTCACTCACTTGATTTCTAAGAGTAATTCCAATGTTGAACACATCAACACTGAAGAAAAAGATTCCAATTTATATGTGATCACCGCCGATGTAACGGTCAAAGACCGTATCCACTTAGCCCGATTGATTAAAAAACTTAGAACGATGCCAGATGTTCAACGCATCAGTAGAAAATAAATAAGGAACGAACATGACTCGAGTAGTTATCAGTACAGACAACGCACCAGCGGCGATTGGCACGTACAATCAAGCGATTAAAACGGGCACAACAGTATATTTGTCAGGTCAAATTCCGTTGGTACCAGAAACAATGGAAGTGATCTCTGAAGATTTTGAACAACAAGCAGAGCAAGTTTTTAAAAACTTAGCCGCGGTTTGTGAAGCAGCCGGCAGTTCACTTGGTGACGCAGTTAAGCTCAATATCTTTCTAACCGATTTAGGTCAGTTTGCGAAAGTAAATGAAATCATGGCCAAATTTGTTGCTGAACCTTTCCCAGCAAGAGCCGCGGTTCAGGTATCTGCTTTGCCAAAAGGCGTACAAATTGAAATCGACGGTATTCTAGAATTAGCAGACTGCTAATCCTCCTATGACCCCAGAAAGATTTAAACGGATCACTGATCTGCTCGATAAACGCCAGACAGATTTAACCGTATGTATGGAGCAGGTCCATAAAACCCATAACTTATCAGCTATAATTCGTACGGCGGATGCCGTCGGCATCCACAATATCCATGCGATTTATACGACCGAAAGTCGGTGGCTTAGTGGTGGCCGTGCCTCTGGTAGCCAAAAGTGGGTGAAAGTAACCGAACAGCCTGATACCACAACAGCGATTAATCAGTTTAAGCAACAAGGCATGCAAGTACTTGCAACTAACTTGTCTGATAAAGCAGTGGATTTTCGTGATATCGACTATACAAAACCGACGGCACTGATCTTAGGACAAGAGCGGGATGGCATTTCTGAACAGGCATTAGAAATGGCCGACCACCATATTGTTGTGCCTATGTATGGCATGGTTGAATCACTCAATGTCAGTGTTGCAGGCGCATTAATAATGTACGAAGCACAACGGCAACGTCGAGAAGCGGGAATGTACAACCAGTCGCGAATCGACAAATCGATTCGTCATCAAATGTTGTTCGAAGGTGGGCATCCAATTTATGCCGAGTTATGTGTTCGCACACAAACGCCATATCCCCCACTAGATGAATACGGCCAAATTGCAGCAGACCCAGATTGGTATCAAACGTTGAAGCAACGTTTTGCATTATTGAGCCCGGAACAAAAATCGAAACGTGTGGACTTTACCCATAGCGATCAGCAGTTTGAACTCGATCCTTTACCAATGCCTGATAAGCGTAATTAACGATGCGTATTTCTTCGTTAGCATCTGTTCCAGTAACGACATTAAAAGGCATAGGGCCTAAAGTTGCTGAAAAACTAACGAAGATCCATATCTACTCAATTGAAGATGCCCTATTCCATCTCCCGATCCGTTACGAAGACCGTAGCCGCATAGTCCCCATTTCAAATACAGTTGTAGGGACTCATGTTTCTGTTGTGGGCGAGGTGATCAATAGCCAAATTCAGTTTGGTCGTAAACGCATGTTATTGGTTAAAATTGCCGATAAAACGGGTGGCATGACGTTACGATTTTTCAATTTTAGTGCAGCACAAAAAAATCAGCTCGAACCCGGCACGTGGTTAAAATGTTTTGGCGAAATTAAAGGTGGCCGCAGTGGCCCTGAAATTATACATCCAGAATATAAGTCCATAACCCCTGACGCGCCTATTGAATTAGAAGAAACGTTGACGCCAATTTACCCCACAACCGAGGGGTAAAACAAGCAACTTTGCGCATGATCACTGAACAAGCCCTTCTACGTTTGCAAAAGTATCAAGTGACAGAGCTTATTGAACCAAGCTTGATGCCATTTTCATTTACCATCAAACAAGCACTCGAACTTTGCCATCGACCACCCGTAGACACGCCTTATCACTTGTTAGAAGACGGCATTCACCCAGCACAACAACGTCTAGCGCTAGAGGAATTGGTGAGTCACCAAATTAGTATGTTGTCGCTCAAGCGAAAGGTTCAGGCAGATAAAGCCACCAAATTTACGCCAAACGATGCACTGCACAATCAATTTATTGCGACATTACCCTTTACGCCAACCGGCGCTCAACAACGAGTTGTTGCGCAAATTAAAGCGGATCTCGCGCTTCCGCAACCAATGTTACGACTTGTACAAGGCGATGTTGGATCGGGTAAAACGTTAGTCGCCGCCCTTGCAGCTTTAAGTGTTATTCAACAAGGTCATCAAGTCGCCTTAATGGCCCCCACTGAAATATTGGCTGAACAACATTGGATCAATTTCCGCAATTGGTTTGCGCCTCTTGGCATCGAAGTCGCGTGGATTGCGGGTAAGGCAAAAGCGACTGAAAAAAACTCGCATTAGAAGTGATTGGCAATGGTCAGGCTAAAATGATCATTGGGACCCACGCGATATTTCAAGACAGTGTTGAGTTTCACCAACTATCCATGATCATCATTGATGAACAACATCGCTTTGGTGTTCACCAACGACTTGAACTTAGAAATAAAGGCGTTTGGCACGATGCAGGTCATACTTACTTTCCGCATCAATTAGTAATGACCGCAACCCCAATTCCACGAACGCTAGCAATGACGGCCTACGCCGATTTAGATTGTTCGGTTATTGACGAGTTACCACCGGGGCGAACTCCGGTTACGACTGTAGCAATGCCTAATACGAAGCGCGATAGCGTTATTTCGAGGGTGGAAGAAGTGTGCAAAACAACCGGGCAACAGGCTTATTGGGTCTGTACTCTGATTGAAGAAAGTGAAGTTTTGCAATGCCAAGCTGCTGAAGAAATTGCTATCGAGTTGCAACAAGCCTTGTCAAATCTAACCGTAGGTCTTGTCCACGGAAGAATGAAAGCGGACGAAAAACAGCACGTAATGGAGCAGTTTAAAGCAGGGGCAATCAACCTACTAGTTGCAACAACCGTTATTGAAGTTGGCGTTGACGTTCCGAATGCCAGTTTAATGATAATTGAAAACCCTGAACGCTTAGGGTTAGCGCAATTACACCAATTACGTGGCCGAGTTGGCCGCGGTGCGTTAAAGTCGCACTGTGTTTTGTTATATAACCCGCCTTTAACTCAGACGGCACAAAAACGATTAGCCGTTTTGCGCGAATCTAATGATGGCTTTGTCATTGCGCAAAAGGATTTGGAAATACGTGGTGCCGGGGAAATATTAGGAACAAAACAAACAGGCCTCGCCGACTTTAAAATTGCCGATATAGAGCGCGATGCAGAGCTTATTCCAACCGCGGCAAATATTGCAAAGCACATAGTATTAGAATCTCCCAAAGAAGCCGAACAGTTAATGACTCGATGGCTTGGGGAAAAAACCTTTACGGTTACGCATAAAAGAAATTGCCCTGCCGATACAATCTAATCTTGTCTTCGCCTTGCTGTTCTCTTTTTATAGTGCTTAACTCTAACTTAGCGTAGTAAAAATTATTAAGTCTATGAACAAAATATTAATCGTCGAAGACAGTTTACCTATTATTCAGTTGCATTCTTTTTTAGTTAAAAAGGCGGGATTTGAACCTGTAACTGCAACAACGTTTGAAGAGCTCAAAAACCTCAAAGTTGCTCTGAATGAGTTCTTTTGCGCAATAATAGACTACAGTCTGCCGGACGCGCCGGATGGCGAAGCAATTCATTATCTACTTGAGAACAAAGTTCCCGGCATTGTTATGACCGGTATGTTAGATGATGACATTCGCGACAAAATGCTGAAATTGCCAATCATTGATTACATCACCAAGGAAAGTAAACAAGCCTACAATTATTTGCACAATCTAATTTTAAGACTCCAAAAAACGAAAGAGTTAAAGTGCTTGTCGTAGACGATTCTCAAAGCGCACTTAGCTTTTTACGTCGATTGTTAGTGCGACATAACTACAAAGTGTTAACCGCAAATAGTGGTTCAAAAGCATTAGAACAACTCAAAGCCAATCCCGACATTAAGCTTGTAATTACTGATAAAGAAATGCCAAATATGAACGGCCTAGAGCTTTGTAACGAGATCAGAGCAATACACAATAAAGATGAAATTAGCATCATTGGTATTTCTGGCGCTGACAATCCGTCGTTAACGGCAAAGTTCATTAAAAATGGTGCAAATGACTTTTTGAAAAAACCATTTTGTCCTGAAGAGTTTTATTGCCGTGTTCAGCAAAATATTGAATATATTGAAAATATCGAAACCATCACCCGACAAGCCAATACCGACTTTTTAACGGCTTTGTATAATCGAAGATACTTTTTTGAGTCTTTGGCACACTTAGTTAAATCAAAAGAGAATCAAACTTTAGCAATGTTAGATATCGACTTTTTTAAATCGATAAATGACAACTACGGACACGAAGTTGGCGATGTTGTACTAAAAGAAGTTTCCAGCCTACTCGCCAAACACTTTTCTGGACAACTCGTTGCACGATTAGGTGGCGAAGAGTTTAGTGTCCACTTTGGCTCAATGCCTATAGATGAAGCGGAAGATTTATTGGAAGACTTGAGGCTTGAGCTTGCTGCGATGTCGATCAATGCCAATGGTCAAAATGTGTCTTGTACAATAAGCATCGGCTTAACTTGCGGAGTATTTGCTAGCCTTGACCAATTAATCAATCGGGCTGACGAGCTACTTTACGAAGCAAAAGACACAGGCAGAAATAGAATTGTCGCTAATCAATAACACTTATGTGTCATTTTATCTAATTTGTTTGCCCTCACTGTAATTTTAAATTCGATAATAAAATATCTAAATTGTTGTTTAGTTTAGATATTTTATATTATTGGATATCAAATCAACTTACTATTCTGCTAATGTCAACTATACTTTATATTCATAATTTTCTAGGATTTTTTCGCACATGAGAATTCGTCACGTCATTGCTTGCCCTGCATTGTTTTTTTGCAATGTCATTCACGCTGTGGATAAACACGAACTGGAACATATTGAAGTAACAGCCCAAAAACGAGTGGAATCGGTGCAGCAAGTGCCAATTTCAATTACGACTTTGAGCCGCGCTCAACTGACTAAAATGTCGATCACTCAATCCCAAGATATTGCGGAATTAATCCCAAATGTAAATACCACCCGAGCGATCAGTGGCATGCATAATTATTTTATTCGTGGCATAGGGCTTGATGATTTTAATTTGTCCTCGGTTTCTGCTGTTGGCCTTTATATTGATGACGTAGCAATTAACAACCCGATGTTAGCGGCATTTACATTAAATGATATTGAACGCGTTGAAGTATTACGTGGCCCACAAAACACCCTTTATGGTAAAAATACAACTGGGGGGCAATTAAATTTATGTCCACGTCCCCTCAACTTGAATCCGACTTAAACGGCTTTGCTAGGCTTTCCATCGGCAGTTTTAATCGTCGATTTTTTGATATCGCAAGCGATATATTTATAAACGACACAACAGGACTTAGGCTGTCCTTCTTTAATCACACCGCAGACGGCCAAGTGACCAGTAAACAACTTGGTAATAATACTGAGTATAACGACGTTAATAAACAAGGGTTTCGAGCACATCTTCGACATCAATTTAGTCAAAATATTCAGCTAGATATGAGTATTTACGGCGGTGCACAGGATCAAATATCCGCCGTGAAGACGCTGGTTTCAGGCACAGACGAACAACCCACAATCGATATAGATAATATTGACTTAGCTTACAATCAGTCACGTATTATCGACCCAAGAAATGACATCACCGCCTTTGGTGGATATTTCAAACTTAATTGGCAACTTAGTTCAATGGAATTTAACTCAATTACATCGTTTGAAACCGTTGAATCTGAGCGCATGGATGACTGGGGATCACAAAATATACCTTCAGCGATTTTCCAAGCCCTCACTTATAACTCAACGGACACCAATAATTTATCCTATGAATTTCAACTGCTATCGACCAATCAAAAATCCGCTTGGTTGGTTGGTTTGGCCTTCAATAAAGATACAGGCGACCTAGCACAGGCCGCTTATATTGACCCCGGCACTCAAGGCCGACCAGACGACGCAATCGATGATGCTGGAGGGGGCCCTTTATTTGATAGAGCCGCAATTGTAGAAACCAATACAACAACCACATCAATTTATGGCCAATACTCACAATCTTTGACGGAAAAACTACAGTTTACCGGCGGCTATCGCTGGACCCATCAAGGGTTAGCACCTACTGTGAATTCCGCTGGTATGATGATGGATGATCCCGCTAACCCTTTTCCACTAGGTACTTTGGGTTGGTACAGTTTAGGTAATCCTAACTTTAATATTTATCAAGATTATGTTGGGTTTAAAGAATTAAACCAATTTGTAATCGCGAACAATGGCTACGGTGGCTCTGCAAATATTGATGAGTCATTTTCCGAATGGGGTGGCAAACTGGCGCTTGATTATCAAATAATTGATGACACTTTGTTATACGCCTCAATTTCGCGGGGTTCAAAATGGGCGCGGTAAATTCTAACCCGACAACCATAACATTCAACAAATTACTCGATAAAGTCGTTCTCCCTGAAACACTAATTACGCTAGAAGCTGGGTGGAAGTCGCAGTTTTTAAACAATAGATTGCGGATTAACGGCGCAGTTTTTACCAACAACTGGCAGAATTATCAGTTTTACCTAGTGTATAATCCAGGTAATCCGGCGGAGCTTTATGCGTCGCTCGTTAACTTACCTGAAGCTAAGTCAACGGGTGCTGAGGTAGAAGTTGACTGGCTGATTGCCGCCAATTTACAGGCTAAATTAGGTATCGGTTGGTTAGATACTGAAGTGACTGATGCTAAGTTAGATGTGAGCCATTTACCGCAGAGTCAACAGGTGGGGTTTCAGAACCAAGTTGTTGCTGGCAACAAACTAACAAATGCGCCAGAATTAACATTAAATGGCTCAATTGAGAAAACAATTGAATTTTCTCAAAGTGAATTAGAATTGCGGCTACACTTAAGTTATGCCGAACAACATATCCATGCATTGGCTGGTGAAAATAGCACGATTTGGCAAGCAAACTTTTCAGAGCCGGCCGTCACATTGCTAAATACCAATGTAAATTATTCCTTTGGCCATGACAGACAGTACCAGTTAAATTTGTGGGTAAAAAACTTAACTGATGAACAATTTTGTAGTGAACGTGCGACTGTCCCGGGCACGTCTACCGAATTGGTAAGGCTATGCGCGCAAAGCCACCCTAAAACAATTGGAATAACACTTGAATACTTATTTGATTAGAATGCTAAATGAAATACTTTAATTTACAAAAACATTCCTCAAAAATATTGACGCTAATTGTCTTTTTATTGGGCCTTGCTAGTACTTTTTATCTCTATGATTTAAAGCAAGCTCAAGAGCGTATGAATGCAAATGTCGAATTTCAATCACAGGCAAACTTGCGAGCTAGAGATATATCCTCAGAGTTTAATCGATCTTTTTTCAAGTTACATCTGTTGCCAATCTATTTGCATCTTCCAATTGGGTAAATTATGTCGAGTTTTCCAATTTCATCGAAAGTGTTTATCCCACGTTTCCAGCCGGTAGAAGGCTTTCTGTTCTGCGGTCTATAGATTTAGACCAAAAAGAAGAAACAATCGCCAAGATAAAAGAAAACCCACAACCACAATTTTCAGACTTTGCTATTTTTGATCTTATTGATGGCAACGTTGTCACCCCTCCGAGTACCCATCAAAATCGACTAAACTTCGTTCAATACACATTTCCACAGCCAACACAGAACCATTTTTATGGTCGTAATATAAGGCCACAGTCGCCTGTAGGCCCAAGGTTTTTTCGCGTAATAGAAAACCAACAACCTTACATCAGTAGTATTTCCGGACCTTTACTAGGCCTTATTTCAAAACCTTTCTTTTTACATATGCAACCGATTATAAAAAAGCAAGAAAACGGTAGCACTACTTTTGAAGGGATAATTGTATCAAGCCAGCATATTGAAGATATTTTTGGCAATAACGTAATTCAACAGTCTTTAGACCAATTTAATTACAGGATCCTCGACCAAAACGGAAATTGTTACCAATACCCACAAAAACAGTTTACCCCAGCATCCGAGCGTAGCTCTACTGAACTGCCGCCATTAAGTTTTCAAAGCACAATAAACGTAGAAGGTAGCCAATGGCAATTGATCATATTGCCAAAAGTTTCACTTGAAGACACATCAATTGAACTTCTGAGGAGCATTTTGGTTGCCGGCATCGCCTTGTCTGCACTAGTTGCCTTGCTCATTTTTCAAATTTTGAATCAGCGAACAAAATTGACTCAATTAGTTAAAGTCAAAACGGAGCAACTGCATGATCAGAATGTCCAACTGGAATCGGCAGTTACCTATGCAGAGAAGTCTGCACAAATAAAATCTGAGTTTCTTGCCAATATGAGTCATGAAATTAGAACACCGTTAAACGGTATATATGGCTTTTCTCAACTTCTATTGGAAACCGAATTAACAAAACAACAGAGTAATTTTATCAAGCAGATGGACACCTCAGTTAATCACTTGATGACTGTTATTAATGATATTTTGGATTTCTCTAAGATTGAATCGGGCAATATTGCAATCGAATCAGTCCCTTTTTCCATCTATAAATTGATCGACTTTATTCATAATTCCCTCAATGAAAATGCAAAAGAAAAAGGCATAGATTTTAATATTAATATTTTGAGCGACATAAAGCCGGATCTATTAGGAGATATCGTCCGGACCAATCAAGTCCTGTTAAATCTCTGTTCTAACGCAATTAAATTTACCAACAAAGGCAATGTTACGGTCAATATATATATGGAACTTGTCGATCCGACAGACAGCAGTAGTGACATTACACTTCGATTTGAAGTTGTTGATACTGGTATTGGACTGACACCTGAACAGCGTAAAGGACTTTTTGTCGCGTTTACCCAAGCAGATACATCAACAACGCGTAATTTTGGCGGCACGGGTTTAGGCTTGGCTATTAGTCAACGATTGTGTCAGTTAATGGGTGGTGAAATCACCGTTAAAAGTGAATATGGTGTTGGCAGTACATTTACTGCTTCTATGGTGTTTCGCCAAAATAAAAATATTATTATTGTCGATGGTTTAGATGAGAGTTATGAGCCACCTTTAAAACTATTAGTGGTTGACGATAACCCATTAGCATTAGATGTTTTGCAACTTCATTTAACAAAAATGAATGCTGTAGTGACAAGCTTTGACAATGGTAAAGATGCTGTCAGCGCATTTATCTAATAACCCAGATCCTTACGATGCTGTTTTATTAGATTGGACTCTACCTGAGATGGATGGCAAACAAATTATTGAAGCCATATTAGCATTACAGCTTAAAAAGCTGCCTAAATTTATCGTTATTTCATCCTATGACCTATCAATAATAGAAAGTGCTTCAACAGATCTTCCGATAAAGTCGATTTTGCAAAAACCATGTTTAGAATCAAAATTATTTTATGCCATAAAAGGCGCGGTTAATGATACGGAAGTTGATGCTCAACTTATTACCGACAGTAAAACGCTAATTGGTTTTAATATATTAGTTGCAGAAGACAACCCAATTAATCAAATTGTTATAAAAACTATGTTGACCAACGCTAAGGCCAATATAACCATTGTTAATAATGGGCAAGAATGTATCGATACCCTAGTTAAGTCAGACACATTTGATGTCATCTTAATGGATATTCACATGCCGATAATGGACGGGATCGAGGCGGCAAAATTCATACGAGCCCTAGACAATAAAAAACAAGCTTCGATTCCAATAATTGCATTAACCGCTAACGTTATGAAGAAAGACGTCGATCATTACCTATTAAATGGTATGGATTCACACGTCGCAAAACCAGTCGATTTTAACCAATTGAAGTTGACTATTATTGAGCTTGCCGCAAAAAATAAGTTGCATAGCAAGTAGTTGATGAGAAACCGTCTTTCTAATCGCCCTCTAGCGTTGGTCTGAGACATAAATTAAAGTTGTTAAGTGAATAAGCAGACTACAACTTTAAAAGGGTATAAATAAAGCTGGAGGCGCTTTGGGCTTTGGGCTTTGGTTTGGGTTTGGGTTTGGGTTTGGGTTTGGGCTTGGGCTTGGTTTCGCTTAGTTTCGCTTGGTTTGCAGTTTTTTTGATTCTTAAATGTAAAAAGCAGTATTTATCCAAAATACTGCTTTTTAGGATCAATTAGAAAATTGAAATTAACTTGCAAATTCTTCAATGATTTTAGTTAAATCTTCGGTAATTTGCGACTCTAGTTGTTGCTCTGCTTGCCAACGGGTCATATCCATTTTAGCCATTTCTTTTTTAGTCAGCTTTTTACGAGCTTCATGTGTTGGCATATCTTTAATAATTTCATATAGACCTGCAAAACCTGGGTATAAGGTGTAATAGTCTGCATCGAGCTGAGCGTCTCGCTTATAATGCTCAAGCAAAACCCATATTCGCAACACTCCTTCAGAATATTCACATTGCTCAGCCTGCATTGCCAAAGCAATATGTTTGATGCTATCTGTTAGATAGGTTTTACGCTTCTCAAGTTTAGCTTGTTGTTGCTTTTTTGCTCTTGTACCTGCCATAACAACTGTCCGGCATAATATGCCAAACCAATTACCACTAAAACGGCTACTGCGATTACTGCATACCACATAGTAAGCTTACTTATCCTTATCCATTAAATCACTCCACTCATCACCGCCAAGCGATTCTAATGGGTCTACGTACTCTTCTTCGTCGTATTCATCTTCGTCATCAATATCGTCTACAAGTCCAAGCTTCTCAGCGAGTTCGTCGTAACGATTCATATTGCGGTTAAAGTACTTTGCGTCCTTTCCTGTCAACAATTCACCTGCTTCAACACGTTCGGCAAGTGCTATAAGTAGCTCATCATTTTCCAGCGCAGCAAATTCCTCTGCTGGCGTTAATGTGATTGGTTGAATTTTTTCAAGTTTAACACCTGGTACACCGTGAACCACTTCCACTTCTTTAACTGGTTTTTAGGCACTAAATCAATTTTGATTTTACTACCCAATTTCTTATTTAGCTTTTTCCCAGAACCGGCTGTATTAGCAGAGTTAGCAACTTTGCCATCAACTAGACTATTACGCGAGCCTGATTTCTGACCCTTATGCGTTTTTTTCTGCCCGATTCTTTTTTATCTGCGGGACGGGTTTCTTGCTTTCTGATCCCAATTTGACCAACTTTTCTACTTTTTTCTGACGAGTCATTATTTACTCCGGGTGAGGGATTAGAAGACATTATAATTTATATCAATTGATCTAATACTTTTTATTCAGTTATACAAAATCACCAGTTCAGATCACGAGCATTTAAGGTCGAAAATTTTTAAACTTTGAATAACAAATAAAACACTTTAAGCTTTTGCTTTTCATACGTTTAACAAGCAATTATGCCGCAAGTTATGAATTTAGACGCAAAAAGCTGCGCTTTTAACCATCGCTTGTCCAAATACTTATTAATTCCCACTGAATGCAAAAAATATTAGATGAATTGATATTATGGGGATTTTACTGGTTTGTTGAATTTCAGGCAATAAAAAGGCGATAGTGTGACAGCCATCGCCTTAAATTTATATCAGTCGCCAAAAATATATTGGCACCTCTCCTATTTTACTTCGATAATCCTTCCGAACGCACGACACCTTGTCTCGTCACTATATAAATTTTCCGTATTCTTTTTATTTAATGTCCATATATGTTTTTATTTTTTATCGGTCATCATGACACTTTATTCAATCTTCCGTGTGAACTCACCTGAGTTATTGTTAGCAGTCACCACTATGACTTCCTTGAAACTTATCCGTTTTTTTATTCGCTGCGTGGCAACGGGGATTAATTTACTCCTATCCCAAAAACTCTCAACCTATAATTAACATTTTTTACATTTATTTAATGAACCAATTAACTTATCTATATATTTCAAAGGATTGAGCTATTCTCGGTATATTTTTTGGGACTTATCTCATAGCAAAATTGAGATATATCTCACAAATATCCCACTAATTTTTCCTATTTTGCCCCATCTTGGTGGGATATGCTGATTTTAGAATGAAATTTTATTCCAATATACCGAGTCTATTACTGCTTCACGTAATAAAAATGCCATTATTACCATTTCGTATATATAGTTCATTAGTTATTAAACATAAAAAAGCGCCTAAGAGGCGCCTTTTTCGTTAATCAGTTTTATACTGATTAAGCTTAAATACAATGACTAGTGAAGACCAGACAAGTACTTAGATAATATTTCAATATCTTTGTCTGTTAATTTCACAGCGATATCTTGCATCATGCCATTCATGTCATTCTTACGATCACCAGAACGGAATTTTTCTAGCTGTAACTTAAGGTATTCAGGATGCTGGAACGATACTTTAGGAAAGCCCGCTAAGCTTTGACCAACACCACGTGGTCCATGACATGCGATACATGCCGGAATACCGCGTTCCATATCACCACCGCGATATAATGACTCGCCTTCTTCAACAACATTTTCTGGTGTAGAACCCGACTTAGTTGTTTGATTTGAAAAATAAACGGCAAGATCTTTCATGTCTTGATCATTTAAAGGCATGGCCATACCACTCATCGCGACATCGTAGCGACCTTGCTTGCCGCCGGTTTCCATTCCTAATTTAAATTCTTTTAGCTGTTTATAAATATAATCAGCATGTTGTCCTGCTATCTTTGGATACATTGCCAAAGTGCTGTTACCATCTGGTCCATGACATGCGCCACAGGTAACTGACTTAGTTTTCCCTGCTTCAGCGTCGCCGGTTACAGCATTGGCAGAACTGATGAGTCCGAAAAGCAAAGTGAGTGATAATGCGATATTTCTCATATTTTATTCTCTGTTTTAAAGTTATCTCATTTCCTTTGGCTATGAAGCAGTTCACGCAAAGAGTATAATTAACGTATTCTACACCAAATGTCACAATGTGGAAGATTCTTAAGACGGTTATTTTAGGCCAAGTCTTTGAATTTCTGACATTCGGCTAAATTAATCGAGGAATTTTTGTGTCACGATCTATTATTAACTACAGAAAGGCGGCGTTTTTAACGTCTGCACCGGATATTTCGAAACTGCCAGCCGATCAAGGATACGAAGTTGCCTTTGCTGGACGATCGAACGCCGGTAAGTCTAGTTCACTCAATACACTTACCGAACAAACAGGATTGGCTCGTACCAGTAAAACACCTTACCGAACACAATTAATCAATGTTTTTTCTTTGGACGCGCCTGACCGTCGTTTAGTCGACTTACCTTAGTTACGGCTATGCAAAAGTACCATTAGAGATGAAATTAAAGTGGCAACGCTCACTTTCAGAATACCTAGAAAAAAGAACCTGCCTTAAAGGGTTGGTGGTATTAATGGATATTCGTCATCCTATGAAAGAACTCGATCAAGATTTAATTCATTGGGCGGTTCAGAGTCAATTATCTGTGTTAGTACTGTTAACTAAAGCCGACAAATTTAAGTCGGGTAAACAAAAAGGCGAATTGCTAAAAATTCGCGAAGCATCGTTGGCATTCCAAGGAGACGTGACTGTTGAGTTGTTTTCATCTTTGAAAAAACAAGGTATCCCGCAGTTATCTAAAAAATTAGATGAATGGTTATCTGCAGACGAATTACTTGGCGACAAAATTGCTGATAAAAAGCCGAGCAAAACACCAATAAATAGTAATTTTGATCTTATTAGCTAGTTAAGTCAGTTTCTAAAGCGCCTACGTTGGCGCTTTTTTTATATTGAGTTTCAACCAAGCGTTATATCACCAATAACAATCCCACTTAATATAGTTAAGTCAATTGGCTGCACATTGAGATTGAACAAAATTAGAACGAGAATTGAAATGCAAAAATTGCCTAAACCCACGCTAGCTTGTGGTGCAGCGTGGCAGGTTGAAGCCTAAAGGATAATAAGTATCGAGCGGAAAATTTGTAGTTCAAAGTAATTGAGAGATCAGATTACACTTACCTTCTTGTAAAGTGATTAAAAAACGCCCTTCAAATGTAGTTAAATAACATAACTGTCGGTAAAAACCGTAAAACTTTATTTTTGGCAAAAAAAACCGATGCTTTTGGCACCGGTCATAGCAATAAGGGGAGAGGCTATAAAAATTCTCGTCAATATCAACAGGGTCTGCTCAAAGAGCGACTGTAGCTATAATAGCGTTTTCAAATAAAAAGTAAAGTCATTACTCTAAAAAACCTGAGTTTATATTACTAAACAATACATAACTACTTGATAATAAAGAAATATTAAAGTTTAAATAAATTAACCCCACGAACAAATAATACTCATCCACTAAATTTTAGACAAAAAAAGCCCCATCCAAAGGATGGGGCGGCAATTAAGCCTATTTCATATTATGAAATAAAAGGTCTGAAAGATAGAACATCTTACGTCTGTACCCTACGCCGTAAAGCATAATATTTGCTCATTAATAAAGCAAGGGTAGTGTAATAAAATTATGTAATTTACTTACATAAAATAATTCTATCTTATACCTAGGTTCAATCTTTTGTTAATGAGCTTGGTCCCAATTCTCGCCTATCCCTGCTTCCGCAATTAATGGCACATTGAGTGAGGCTGCTTGTTCCATCAGGTTCACTAACGTTGACACATACATATCCAACTTACTTTCTGAAATTTCAAATACTAATTCATCGTGGACTTGCATTACCATTTTCACATCATCGGCGGCGTTTTCTTTTATCCACTGGCTAACAGAGATCATTGCCAATTTAATAATGTCAGCCGCAGTACCTTGCATAGGCGCATTAATTGCGGCACGTTCCGCTGCTTTGCGCCTTGGTACATTACGAGCAGTAATGTCTGGTAAATAAAGTCGACGACCAAAAATGGTTTCAACAAAGCCATTTTTCTCGGCATTTTGACGTGTGGTTTCCATATAGGTTAGTACACCAGGGAAACGCTCAAAATATTTGTCGATATAGTCTTGAGCCTCAGAACGTTTAATATCTAACTGTTGTGCAAGACCAAACGCCGACATGCCATATATAAGTCCAAAGTTAACTGCCTTAGCCGCTCGTCGTTGGTTGTTTGTAACCTCAGAAAATGGTGTCGCAAACACTTCCGAAGCCGTGGCTCTATGAATATCCTGGTTATTCGCAAACGCATTAACCAACGATTCATCACCACTTAAATGCGCCATGATCCGCAGTTCTATTTGCGAATAATCTATCGCTACGATTTGCTTACCTTCAGGGGCAATAAATGCTTCTCTTATTCGACGACCATTGGTATTACGAATCGGAATATTTTGCAAATTAGGATCGGTTGAACTCAAGCGTCCTGTCGCGGCCACAGCTTGGTGGTATGACGTATGGACGCGCCCTGTGCTAGGCTTAATCATCGAAGGCAGTTTGTCTGTGTATGTCGACTTAAGCTTACTTAAACCACGGTGTTCTAAAATTAGTTTCGGTAATTCATGAGTCAACGACAATTCTTGTAGTACATCTTCCGCTGTTGAAGGCGCTCCCTTAGGAGTTTTCTTAAGCGGCGTTATGCCCATTTTATCAAATAGGATCACTTGTAGTTGTTTCGTAGACGCTAAATTAAATACTTCACCAGCAACGTCATGGGCTTTTCGTTCTAATTCTTCAAGTTTAATTGCAAATTCGCTACTAAGGCCATGCAAGTGATCAGCATCAATCAATACGCCGCTTTGTTCCATTTGCGTTAAGACTGGCATAACCGCAAGTTCAATGTCAGCGAGAAGTTCTTTTAAGCGAGGAACTTTGTCGAATTGCTCATTAAAATAGAAAAATAAGCGCAATGTGATGTCGGCATCTTCCGCTGCATATTGTGCCGCTTTTTCTAATTCAATTTGATTAAATGTTATCTGCTTCGCGCCTTTACCGGCAATATCTTCAAAAGAGACACAGTTATGCCCTAAATATTTTAGCGCTAGGCTCCCCATATCATGACGGGTAGCCGTACTGTTAAATATATACGACTGCAACATAGTGTCACCTACTATGCCTGCAATATTTAGGTCGTATTTAATGAGGACATTCATATCATATTTAAGATTTTGCCCAACCTTTTTAACATTGTTGTCCATTAAAAGTGCAGATAGTGAGTCAAATACGCGTTCTAAAGATAGTTGCTCCGGCGCGTCCTCATAATCATGCGCAAGTGGCACATAAAACGCTTTGATGTCCCCTTGCCACTCATAGGCCATGGAGAAACCAACGAGTTTAGCTTCCATATAATCTAATGAGGTCGTTTCTGTATCAAACGCAATTAGGCCAACTTGATTTATTTCATCCAAACATTGCTGCCACTGCTCCAATGTAAAGATAGTTAAATATTTCTCTTGATTAATAACAACCGACTTCACTTCTTCATCGATTATTTTCGTGACATCTTGCTTGGTCTGGCCGACTGGCGGCGGGGTTGCTCCACCAGATAAAACTTCTTTTAACCATCGCTTAAATTCACATTCAGCGTAAAGCTCAGCGAGTTTTTGCTTGTCGGGTGAACCTAATGTCATAGCTTCATCTGGACAGTCGTGTTCGACATCCATCTTAATCGTGGCTAATTCGTATGATAACTGCAGTTGTTCTTTATTATCTTCCAACTTAGCGACCATGGTTTTAGAACCTCTAAAACCAAGACCAGCAACTTTATCTAAGTTTTGGTAGATATTTTCAATACTGCCTAATCCCTGTAATAAGGCTACCGCCGTTTTATCACCAACACCTATGATATCATGGGAATATTGTCAACTTTATCTCCCATCAATGCGAGGTAGTCGATAATGAGTTCGGGCGCGACACCAAATTTTTCAACAACCGCATCAGGGGTCAATAGGGTATTTGTCATGGTATTAATTAACGTTACTTTGTCGTTAACTAATTGCGCCATGTCTTTATCACCGGTACTTATTAAAACATCGTGTCCTAAGTCCGCTTGTTGCTGTGCAATGGTCCCAATGACATCATCGGCTTCTACGCCCGGTATTGAAACAAGAGGAATTCCCATTGCCCTGATTATTTTGTGCAACGGTTCAATTTGCGTTCTTAAGTCATCTGGCATCGGTGGACGATTGGCTTTGTACTCAGAATACATTTCGTTTCTGAATGTTGGTCCTTTAGCATCGAAGATCATGATCATGCGATCTGGCGAATATTGACGGATCAAACTCTTTAGCATGTTTACGACGCCATAGATTGCACCTGTGGATTCGCCTTTCGAATTTGTGAGATGAGGTGGCGCATGATATGCACGAAAAAGGTACGAAGAACCGTCGACTAGCACGAGTGGTTTATAGTCAGAAGTAGTCATGTGGATTGTTTCCATTAGGCGATGGATTATTTAGGGCATAAGGATGCCATAAACGTGGCAATCCCGCTATATGAATGATTTACAAAATATTGATCGGATATAAATAACGCGTTATGCCTGTGGATAACTTTGTTAATAACCATTTTTCCATAGCACACCACCCACTGCGATTTTAAGTCAATGGAATAGCTTATTTAAATTGTTTTTGAAATAAATATACGAGACTAGGCTCCGCTATATTATTATTTTTTTATTATATGCGGCCAGAAACAAATCGGCTGGACGAATCAATCCCCGCTCGAGGGATGAATAATTTACACATAAAAAGATCATTGATCTAGATCTTTTTATATATTTTTTTGATCGTCATTTAGATTCGTTATTCTTTTTACATTTTGTGGATTCCTGCTTTAATAATGGGACAAAAAGTAGAAATATTTTCAATATATAAATCAATAATATTGCAAGGGTTATTTCTATAGGTAGAATGTGCAGGATAATTATTGCTATCCCGCAAAATCATAGGTGATTCAAGATGAAAAAACTGCTTGTTATATTAGTGTCTATTTTGTTTGTAACATTTGCCCAAGCTGGCGAATCGACAAAAGACGAAATTGCTGAACGAATTAAACCAGTTGGTCAGCTTTATTTAGAAGGCGCTGAGCCTGCAGAAGCGGCTGATACAGGCCCAAAAACAGCGGAACAAGTTTACAACACATCTTGTACTGCTTGTCATGGTTCTGGCGTTATGGGTGCACCAAAAATGGGTGATGCTGGCGCTTGGGGTCCTCGCGTTGCACAAGGCTTAGAGGTATTAACAAAGCACGCACTTAACGGATTCAACGCAATGCCGCCTAAAGGTGGTTGTATGGCGTGTTCAGACGACGAAATTAAATCGGCGGTTGAATATATGGTAGACGGATCTAAGTAAGATCTTCGCCAAAAAATAGCGAGCAATTGAGTGTCCACACAATGCTCGCTTTTTTATTCACAATTTTTGACCGCCACTCATATTCGACTGCGGATAACACTTTCAGCTTTGTTTTAGCCTATGTTGCTATTTTTTTAACATCGCTCTCAAATTTGCAATATTCGCTTTATTTTTCTCTTTTCTGTGTTCTTCAGAAACCTGCTGCCCTGACTTTTCCCAGCGTAAATCTTTTTGATCAAGCTCATCCAAAAAGCGAGATGGTTCGGTTGTGATCGTTTCACCGTATTGACGACGCTCTTTAGCGTAAGTTAAAAACAGTTGAGTTTGTGCTCTGGTGATACCAACGTAGGCTAACCGGCGTTCTTCCTCTATGTTTTCTTCATCAATGCTCGATTGGTGAGGCAACAAACCCTCTTCCATCCCAACCATAAACACATACGGAAATTCGAGCCCTTTAGACGCGTGCATTGTCATCAACTGGACTTGGTTATCAGCTTCGTCTTCTTCGTTACGCTCCATCATGTCTCGTAGAGTCAGTTTTGTAACCACCTCTGCTAAAGATAATGGTTCATGTTCATCATCACCGTCCAACATCTGATTTACCCAGCTATAAAGCTCGCTGACATTTTTCATACGCATCTCTGCGGCTTTCGGGCTGGCACTGGTTTCAAACAACCAGTCTTCGTAATGAATCCCTTTTAACATGTCTTTAACGGCTTCTTTAGGCTCGCTTCGCAATACCTGATCGCTTAGCTCCACAATCCAACGGGTAAAATACTGAATAGCGGATTTAGCCGGTCCGGATATCATTCCCATAAAAGCATTATCAAATGCCGCTTCAAATAAACTGATATGTTTGTCATTGGCTAAATGACCAAGTTTTTGCAATGTTACAGGACCAATTTGACGTCGTGGCGTATTGATAATCCGTAAAAATGCATTATCGTCATCTTGATTCACCAATAAGCGTAAATACGCCATGATGTCTTTAATCTCTGGTCGAGAGAAAAACGATGTACCGCCGCTAATTTTGTATGGAATACGGTTAGACATAAGCAATTTTTCAAAGATACGAGACTGATGATTGCCTCGATATAAAATCGCATAGTCACCATAATGGGTTTTATTGGTAAATCGGTGAGCTATGATCTCAGCGATAACTCGCTCAGCTTCATGTTCTTCATTTTTAGTTTGGATAACCCGAATTGGATCACCATATTCTGCATGCGCTTTGAGCTTTTTATCAAATACATGTGGGTTTTTATCAATTAGCACATTTGCAGCATGCAAAATACATCCAACCGACCGATAATTCATTTCAAGTTTAATTAGCCGCAATGCCGGAAAATCTTTGCTAAGTAAAACTAAATTTTGTGGTCTCGCACCTCGCTAGGAGTATATCGATTGGTCATCGTCACCGACCACCGTAAACCGAGCATTGTCGCCGACAAGTAGCTTAACTAATTCATATTGGCTGGTATTGGTATCTTGATATTCGTCCACCAGCAAATAACGTATTTTCTTTTGCCACCGCTCTCGTACCTCATCATAATTTTTAAATAATAACGTAGGGATCAAAATTAGATCGTCAAAATCCAACGCGTTGTAGGCACGCATTTGTGATTGATAACGATGGTAAAGTTCAGCGTAAAGGGCATTTTCAGAGTCTGTTGCTTCATCAAGCGCCTGCTGTGGCAAAATTAAGTCATTTTTCCATGACGAAATCCGATTGATCAGTTGGTAAATGCTTTCTTTATCTTCTTTTAGCTCAGGTTCGGTCAGTTCCTTTAACAACGAGAAGCAATCTTGGTCATCAAATAAGGAAAAATTGGATTTGTAACCCAGAGTTTTTATTTCTTTTTTATGATATCTAGGCCAAGCGTATGAAAGGTTGATATTTTTAAACCTTTGATCCGTGAACGATCCATCGACTGCTTAATTCGCTCGCGCATTTCCCGCGCCGCTTTGTTAGTAAATGTTACCGCTGCAATTTGATTTGCGGGTAAGCCACAACGTTCAATTAGGTGAGAAATTTTATTAATAATAACTCGAGTTTTACCGGAACCTGCACCGGCTAGCACAAGACAAGGTCCTTCAACAAACGTGACGGCAGCTTCTTGTTCGGGGTTTAAACGCATGGAAATATCCTTGAACTTTGGGAGCCGAATATTACCAATAATTTGCCTTAGTTGGTACTTATACCAATCTGTAAAATTAATTGCGGCCTTGGCACTAGCCTTTTTATTATGAACTTATACAATAGCCAACTTAATGATTAAGGACCCGACTATGTTAGACGCAAAAAAATTGAGCAAATCGCTGAGCAGATCACCAATGTAATTCCACTAAGGCGTAAAAACATTAGCCGATAATGTCGAAGAAAAGATTAAAACGGTATTGCAGGCAAAGCTGAGTCAGCTTGACGTCGTTAGCCGCGAAGAGTTTGATGTGCAAACTCAAGTATTGGCTCGAACGCGTCAAAAATTGGATTTACTTGAAAAGAATTTGAACAAATTAAACAACAATTTGCTGATACTACGGCAGAGTAACCGTGAGTTAATTTTACGTCACGGCGCGGTTAATAAGAAAGTTAACTTAGACGTGACGTAGAGGACGGCCTAAATTACTCTCGATGCCAACACACCCTACCTTTTCCTTCAGATTTAGCGGCATACATAGCGTGATCTGCGTTTAGAATAACCATATCCAGTTGCTCTTTTGTTTCGGCACGGGCGACTCCAATACTTGCACCTATTGTGAGTTTTTGGTCTTCGAACACATAATCACGGCTGATTTCAGTGATAATTCGCTCACCTATGTTTTCGACCAATTCATCGCTGTCTACCAGTTCTAAGACCACAACAAATTCATCACCACCAATACGCGCAACTATGTCATAACCCCGCATTAACTTAGTCAGTCTATTGCTCACTTCAATCAACACGGCGTCGCCAGCTGCGTGACCATAATTGTCGTTGATGTGCTTAAAACCGTCCAAGTCGATAAATAACAAATAAATCGTAAACTTGCCCCGGGCCATTTTTGCCCCACACCGGGCTAAATATCCGTTTAAATACTGCCGGTTGGCTAAGTCAGTCAGATAATCGTGAGTTGCCTGATGTTCTAACTTATTACCCAACTCTTTATTTTTTATGATTTCCTGCTCTAGGTCTAAAACGTTTAACTCAAGCTCTTTTTGCAATTTTTTCCGTTCAGTCACTTCCATTCTCGAGGTTTAACGTTTTTTGCTCTAGCGTTTCAGTTTTTATTTCAATCAAATTTTCAAGATTCGATTGGTACGCTTTCAGTGATTTGTTGGCGTAAAACAACTGCTCTTGATATGAAAAAACATTCAACGAATTTGAAATCACGTGGCTAATCATAACCAGCAACTCTATATCATGGTCCGAATACGTTATATCCGGGTCATAGGTTTGCAGAATTATCGCGCCTAATGAGTGTTCGTCTGCAACCAACGGAAAACTAAGCCATTGTTCTGGTATCTTAGACTCAACCTTAACTAAGGATTCAGCTTGAAGGTGCTCAATCATTTCTTTTGAATAGTTGCACACGATATTGCTTGTGAGCGCATAAAAAATTAGATTCGAATGAATATCATCGACTGTCAGGTGATCTAAGCTTTGTAGGTCGACTCTGTTTTCAGTATCCGCAACATAGGAAATCGCAGATAACCGTCGTCACCTAACAGCACTACACAGAAATTTTCCGCATAAGTGATTTTCCGCAGAATAGCATGAACCCTTTCAAGAAGTTCTTTGGTGTTTTGGCATTTGGTAAGGCAGGCGACAATTTCACTGGTGTGTAAAATAAATTCGCGATCGTCTATGTGCATATCGCTATTACATTTTCCATAATTTGAATGCCTTTAATTAGGGCGCAGTATTTAGTTTAGTTCAGTATCTAATATAAATACAAAAGTCAGCTACTTTATCCAAGTCTAAATGTTTAACCCTATGATGAAAATAGCAATTATGAAAAATAGTAAATATTTTGAACCGCTAATACCACCAATAACGCAATAGAGAGTGATTTCCAAAATGCCATAGGGTTTCTTTCCAACAGGGGAGCTGCGTCTAAACGACTCAACATCTGTGAGTTAGGCGTTTTAATATCTTGTAAGAATTCAGACATCGCTTGATATCGATGCGTAATATTAGGTTGGGTTGCTTTTTGAAGCGCCAAATCAATCCAAACTGGAATGTCTTGTCGGTGTTTTTGAATACTACGGTATCGCCAAAAGTCCAAATTATTAACTTCATTCTTCTGTATAAATGGCTTTTTGTATGGCAACTCACCGGTCAACATTTCATAAACCATAATACCGAGTGAAAATATGTCTGAGCGATGAACTCCTTTTTGGCCTAACAAATACTCCGGAGCGATATAACCTACCGCACCGACCACTTCATCATTGTTAAATGGCGATCGGATCTCCTCAAGCCCTGCAACTTGTACCGTGCCAAAGTCAATGATCTTAACTTTGTTATTGTCGTTAATGATGATGTTTTCAGGCTTGAGATCTCTATGTACCATACTGTGTCGCTGCAATACTCGAATTGCCGCCATAATCTCAGCAGTTATCTCTCGGACTAACGTTAAACTCGGTTGTGGATTGTCGTACATCCACTGCCGCAGTGTTTTGCCTTTTGCGTATTCACAAACATGGTATAAAAAGGGCTACTGCTCTGCATCTCATTTCGAGGGTAAATTTTCATTACTCCACGACTGTTAATACGACTGCCTATCCACTGTTCCCGAATAAAGCCCTCTAAATAATTTAAGTCGTCACTGTAATTTTCAGTTGGGAACTTTAAAATAAACTCATTATCGGTTGGTAAATGTTTTGCTAAATAGACGTGGCTTCGAGTACCGCTATGCAGAACCTGCTCTATTAAAAAATCGTCTAACTTTGCCCCTTTAGACAATACAGGCGGTATTTTTAATGCCGTTAGTTCACGGGAGACTTCATGGATATCTTGCGTGGGTAATTGCTTAATTTCGGCAATAAAACAACTTAGATTGTCGACACTCCCTTGGTTTTTAGCCAGCAAGCACATGTCTTGTGCTATTTGTTCTAAAGATAGTGTTGTTGTTGCGAGTAACGATTTCATCTGCACACTTGATAACGACTCATGTACGCCATCTGTAGTGAACACAAAACGGTCTCCAAGCTGCAATTCATGTTGGCAGAAATCCACTTCTAAATGGCTGTCCATGCCAAGCGCTCGTGTGAGAAAACTGTTGTCTTTGGAGGTGAATTGGGAATGATCTTTTGTTAAAAGTTGGATAGCGCCGTCACGATACAAATACACACGGCTATCACCAATATGAAATATATTCGCTGTGTTTGACTTAAAAATCACGCCGCTGAATGTCGTCACTAGCTGGTTTTGACGGTAGTCAGCTTGTTTACCGTGATGAAATAACCAAGAGTTCAGGGATGATAGAACTCGAGCGACGGATTCTTTTACCGTCCAGGAGTCGGGAGTTGAATAATAATCACTGATAAAGGTTGTGACACTAAGCTGGCTCGCTTCTTTTGCGTTGTCACTGCAACTGACACCATCGGCGATACAGACAACACTTCCCTTGTTCTTTCGAGTCGACATCTCAGGTTGCTGAGCCGCAAACGCGTCTTGGTTTTCAGATTTAACTCCTTTGTCAGAAAACCCGCCAAAAGCAACATCAAGCGCTTGAGAAGTCGGCTTCTTAACATTTTCAACTGACACGTTTTTCCCCAATTAAAACGCGTTTCTCATATAATAAGAAACGCATTACTTAATTCAATTACATAGAGGTTAGTAAATATTCACTAACCAACCGAGATAAGTTCAACCGTACCATCTTCTTGTACTTCGGCAATGTGGCCCTGAGGCTCTTCCATTAATAATAAGGTGATTAAACCGACCAGTGCAGTACCGGCGATAACGAAGAAGAAAGTAGAGTAATCAACTAATGATAGTACAGTAAGATAAACTACTGCCCCTACGTTGCCGTAAGCCCCTGTCATACCGGCAATCTGGCCAGTCATACGACGTTTAATCAATGGTACAGCGGCAAAGACCGCGCCCTCACCAGCCTGAACAAAAACGAACATGCCATGGCTGCTATAACCGCAAGCGCTACGGGCCATGTGCTGTCGACAAGTCCCATAACAAAATAACCTACTGCTAATCCCGCAGTTAAAATAAGTAATACCGGTTTTCGACCAAAACGGTCAGACAACCAGCCTCCCTAGCGACGAGACATTAAATTCATAAAGGCATAAGCAGATGCGACCATTCCCGCCATCACTGGAGTCAATTCAAACGTTTCTGAGAAAAACAGCGGCAACATAGAGATCACGGCAAGCTCAGAACCAAAAGTAGCAAAGTAAAGTATATTTAATACCGCAACCTGCTTGAATTTATATCGATGAATTTCAGGCACTTCTTCTTTAAAAACTTGTTTATTCACTTTCCAAACTTTAGAACAATCAAATATATACAACGCAACAAGGCTTGCATATATGGCCATCTCTGCGAATTCTGAAATCATATTTACGCCATTTGGCGATAATTTCCAAGCAAGTAATGCCAGCGCAGCGTACATTGGGATCTTCATCACTAAAAGCAGAAAGAAATCACCAGTTGACGTGATTTCCATCGCGCCAACATTTTTAGGACGATAGTAAGTTGCCCCTTTTGGCGTATCGGTAACATTGCGATAAAAAATAACTGAATATAGCAAGCTCATGAGTCCGGTAATCCCCATGGCATAACGCCAGCCATCTTCTCCACCAAACATAACTGCTACGGTAGGTAAGGTGAACGCCGCGGCCGCTGAGCCAAAGTTGCCCCAACCGCCATAAATCCCTTCAGCAGTCCCTAATTCATTATGCGGGAACCATTCTGAAACCAAACGAATACCAACAACAAACCCCGCTCCAATCAGCCCCAATGCAAAACGAGCAATCGCCGCTTGAGTAAAGGTGTCAGCTAGCGCAAAAGCAAAACACGGAATAGAACAAACAGCTAATAATCCGGAGTAGACGATTCGAGGGCCAAATTTGTCGGTTAACATTCCTATGATGACTCGGGCTGGGATTGTAAATGCCACATTTAATATCAGTAACGTTTTAATTTCAGACGTTGTTAATCCAAGCGACTCTTTAACCGCTTGTAACAATGGAGCAAAGTTAAACCAGACAACAAATGTAATAAAAACGCAATCCAACTTAAATGTAAGACTTTCATTTTGCCGTCAAAATTAAATAAATTAAATTTTGGAGATTCTTGAGTTGTTGCCATTATCATTTCCACCAATGATTTTTAACCAAAAAAAGGCCACGGGCAAACATCAACTTTATTGACATTTTCCAGTGGCCTCTTCGCCTAATCTCTTAACGCCGACAACCTAGTTGGCGATAGAGTATTAATATGTAACTGTTCGTTTTAAAACTGTTATTGAAAAGGATTGTTTGCACCTTTAATGCCAATGAATTTTTATTCTATAAAAACAGTTAGTTAAAATAAATTAACCCATGAGTTTAGACTATTTACTTCATTGTTTGCACAGTTTTGATCCACAGACGCACAATCAACGAGCATCTAAGAATGTGTTGTTTGCCTCGCTCTCAACTGTTCAATTAGGACGTCTCAACTTGACAGACAAGTCAATAATGTTCGGTATAACAAACCTTTAAACACATAACGAAATGTAATCCGATTTAATCAAATTTAATTGTTAATACCGAGCTCTGATCCATGTGTATTGGCAGTCCACATGCGTAAAAAAGCGCTGTTTTTTTCGATTAGTGGCGAACGCTAAAAAACTCTAGTTTTATCGATTGACCTAGACGGTAATTGTCGACGACAGAGGGGCATCAAATGCAACGAAAAAGCGCAACCGCTGTTATATAAGTCTATGTTTTAAAAATAATTGGTACGTAATTAATGGGATACATTTTAAATTGATATTAGTTGCCTTAATGTTAGGAGTTGTCACAATTATTCGTTAAAATGCCGCACCAGCTTTCGACTGGATGGCGATGGCTGATTCGACACTTTTCAGCATTAACAATTTAAAATTGAAAAATAGGATTTCTAATGAAAAAACTGACTTTACTTCTCGCAACAGTTTTGGCTTCTAACGCATACGCTAACCAAGGTTCACTAGATGCAACAGTTGCATTCCAGGGTGATTATTCAGGTATCGCATTAAACTATGAAACCGCAGCACCAAATTACATTGAAAACACCAAAAATGGTTATTACGAAGGTACGTTAGTTTACCTATCTGGTGACGTTGGTGATACTTCATTTAGCCATACGTTAATCGGTCTTTCTTATGGTATTGGCGACAAGCTAAATAACCAATTTAATTGGTTTGCGCAATTAGGTTTGGGTTATGTAAACAATAATGTAGATTTCTCTATCATGGGCAATTCCAGTTCTGTTTCAGACTCTGGTATAGAGCTTCTAGGTAAATTAGGGATCAGTTCTTCACTGAACGACAAAATCGACTACAAAGCTTACGTAGCACTTGAAGACGATACCGTATTAGGTATCAATGCAATTTATAAACATTCTGAGAAACTTAAATTTATTGCAAAAATCGAGACGTTCTCAGATAGCCGTCTTGCCTTCGGTGTAAATTACCAATTCTAATTCTTAATTTACATCTGTTGTGGCAAAAACATAAGATTCAAAATTGTTCCATGCTAGATTTAAACAAACAACGGAATTAAACAAAGAACAGAATCAAAAAGGGCAATAATTATATTATTGCCCTTTTTATTTACAGTTTGTACCGCGCTTTAAATTGATGCGCACCGATCCACTTGTAACCCTGTAACTTTATCGCCTCCCGGTTATGGTTCGACTTCTTGATAATCAAAATAACCAAAGTCAGCAAAATTGTTCTGCCCTGATAAGTCTTGGCAAGCAAGTCCATAAAACGCACCGGTAAAACAGGGGTGAAAATATTGCTCAGCATGCTCTACATAATCATCGGACAAAATACTACCGTCCAATACCGGACCGACTTTCCTCCATTTAACCTTCCCTTCATCATCAATACCATAATAAAACTGCAGGTGTGCGCCAAAATATTCAGCTTTAAGATGTACTTTTTCAAGATCTGAAACGTCAATAGGTTTGGTCAGTGGCTCGCTAATTTCATTATTATCTGCGCTGATTATCGCTAAGTATTTTTTGCCACTGTACTGGCCAAAGTCATCGCCATAAATATGTAAATAATAGTGATGAGTGCTGTTGTAGTAACACGTAAGCCCAGCCATTTGTTGAAAATTTTCAGGGTTAAATTCAATACAAGTTGCAGCTGACGTACTATGTGCTTGGACTCGCCGGGCAATCATGCTTTGTTCAAAACAAGAGGCTAAAGAGTCTCGGCCGTATAATCGCAGAAACCCTGATCGGTCGGTTTGATTAACCCAATCCGGTGTCATGGGCACACGTAGTGACTGAAAGTGAATGTCTATCTCATTTGAATCAAAATTAACTCTCGTATTTGATCGCGTAAATGCATGCTCAGGTAGCTCTGGCGCTTCAACAAACGCCCTTGCCTCATGCCCTCCGCAGGCCAAATAAAGCCAGCCATCGTCGCGCCATTCAACCTTTTCAATGGCACTTTCACGACCGGTAATACAACGCCCTAGAGTTGTTAAAGGGCGGCCAGTAAGAAACACTACATACCAGTCACCATTTTGGGTTTCGACCAAATCACCATGCCCGGTCTTTTGCAAATAGTTGTCTGGACTGTACTTAGCTGTAATAAGTGGATTTTCGGGATGAACCTCATATGGGCCAGTAATCGTTTTTGACCGGCACAAGGTAATGCAATGGTCATAACTCGTGCCACCTTCAGCGGTCATCAAATAATAGTAACCATTGCGTTTATATAAGTGTGGCGCTTCTGTGCGACCGTGTTCGGTACCCTCAAAAATGTAGTGAATTTTACCCACAAGTTGATTTTTCTTGGTATCAAATTCTTGCAAGATTATGCCGCCAAAAACTTGCCGTTGCGGTGATCCACCAGCATATTAACGAAATACGAACGGCCATCGTCATCATGAAACAACGAAGCGTCGAACCCACTAGAACTGAGAAAACAAGGTTCAGACCACGGCCCATTAATATCTGTGGCGGTTACTAAATAGTTAGGCGTGTCTTTCCAATTACCATTGAAGTTTTTAACATTGCTATAAACCAGATAAAACACGCCATTATGGTGAGTCAAACAAGGCGCCCAAACGCCACAAGAGTCTGGTACACCGCGCATATCAAGTTGTGAGACTCGGTCAAGTGGCCGGTTAATAAGTTGCCAATTAACTAAGTCTCTAGAATGATGAATTTGGCAACCGGGGAACCATTCAAACGTAGACGTGACAATGTAATAGTCATCATCTACGCGGACAATACTTGGGTCTGGATTAAACCCTTTTAAGATTGGGTTTGAGATTAGTTTCGTCATACTTGTCCCTACTTACCTTCAAACTGGCTCGTTTGGACCCAGCGTGTTTCGTCGTTAATTCTCTCTAACCATCGCTGTTTTATTAATGCATTAGCCTGTACTCGGGTATCACCCCATTGGCCATTACTGCACCCAGGTTGTCCGGCAGCAATGCCAGGTTTACAGACCCACATGCCCTGCGTTTCCCAATGCGCATTAATATACGCAGCCGCTTTAATCACGTCGCGATTCTCGTCAATAAAGTCAAAGTAAGGCTTAAACCAACCTTGCCAAATCTCTTCAGCCGTAACGTCTTCGGGTAAGTTTTCTTGGATCACACTTTTGGTTAAGCCGCCAATTCGATAACCTTGAGGCGCTGACTCAGCAATCATCACGGGCTTGTTATGTGTCCGCGCAAAATCAACTAGCTTTTGCTGAGCAATTACTGGCGTAGTCCTAGGTTGGTAATTCCACTGTTTTAAATCTCGGTAGAAAACCGATAGCCCAACCCAATCAACAACGTCATCGCTAGAGTACCAAGCGTCAAAATGATTTTCCCGAGTAATGTCATAAATATCAATGCCAAAGCTGTCAGACCACGCCGCTGTTTGCCAAACGGTCGTTATATTCAATGCGTTTTGTTGCACAATAACGGACGCTATTTTACGAAATGTTTTTTGTAGTTCTCTGGGGTATAGCAATTCCATGGACCGTCAAATTCGTAACCTATTCGTAAGTAAATTTTGCGCGGTGCCAACGACTTAAAGTGTTTAATCATGTGGCTTATTGTTTTGTCGTACTTACCCTCTACAATATTTTGCTCATGGGAATTTTGCGATTCGGCTTTATTACAATGATCAAAGGATAACCCCACTGCAAGTGATGCATGCGGGTCAACTAATGCGAGTGATTCATTAAAGTTGGTATCGCCCGCTAACCAGTTATCGGTTTTATGGACCCCCATCAATGTTTTTTCAGGATCAGCGGCTTTTAGTTGGGTGTACAACGTTAACCCCTCTATATTGTCTTCAGGAACATCTTTTATGTAATCCGCTATCGACTCACTGTCCTGACCAATAAACATTAAGGCTTTATCCGCGCTTGGCACAAATTGGTAGTCTTGTGGTGACTCTGAAGCACTGGATTGATGATTTGAATGACGCTCTGGACTACAAGCCAATAACATCGAAACCGCATAAACCACAGCAATCACGCTGCTTATTCGAAAAAGAACACCATTCATAAAACCACCTCACAATAATATTAGCTGCCACACTATGTTCTTAAAAACATCGATGCAATTGCGCTATCAATTAACGTAAATACGTTAACTAACTTAATAAAGCGCGACAGAGAAATGTACATAAAATTCGAGGTATATAGGGCCACACTAAAGGCAAGAAGCAAACGTGTTATCGACAGGTCATCAAGTTAGCCCAACCACTACAGTTGAGCTAACTCAAAAGTTTTAGCTTGATGATAGGCTCTTATCTAAAGCGACTTGGAGCGATGTTGGAACTTGAATTTTTGCTCTTCAATTAAATCCCCGAACCATCACGCGGGGTTGTGAAAAAGTTAACATTTAACGTGTCGTTATTATTGTCTAACTGAATCGATGCAAATCCCCATATAAAACCTTTACCCCAAATGATGTCCATTTCTGGGTAAGCACGCTCTTGGAACGCAGCTAACGTTGAATGCTGCCCGCGCATTTTTGACGCAGCGCCACTTATAATCAAAGGTAGTTTTGGTCGTTTGGCATTTTGATACTTAGAACAGTCATCTGTTAATAACTCTAAATCATGCTCATGTCCTGCGATATAAGCGTCTGCGTATTCACATAAACTTGGTAACAGTAACTTTCGTAATACATGCCCTTCATCGTATTTTGACCCACCGTAAGACCACAAAATATGATGTCCGTAAACAATTTTCCATTTTGCTGTCGACTCTTTGAGTCCCTTCTCTAGCCAAGATAACTGTTCAACATCTTCATTATTTTTTGGCCCCTCGTGCACTTCTATGCCTTCTAGCTTGGCAACACCGAGTTCGAGGGCTTGGGCTAATGGCATTTCGCTGCCGTCGTCATTTAATGGCACTTCATAATACGTCTGACCGGCCAGTAACATATTTGTATCAAGCACAAAAATTCGACTTCATTACCTTGGCGTGCCTTGTGTATAACGATAATACCCTTTGTCACCCATGTGGAATTTATCTTGTTTTGCCATCCATTTTGTTTGTAACGCGACACCTTTACGCGACGACTTCCAGTCATGATTACCCAGTGATGAATACACTTTTAGATCAGGCACTTGTTCAAACAACGGCACTAATGGTTTTAGGATGAGATCATTCATTCGCTGTTGATCGTCTTTACCATCATTTGCGTCGGCACCATCTGGATAGATATTGTCGCCCAATTGAATGCCAAAATCACAACGATTGGTTTTACAATAATTAGCCATCGCTTTGCCCACAGGCAAGGCGCCACCCCGCTCAGTAGCAATATCAGTCCCTGGATAAATATAAATTGGGGCGTGATCAAAATCTGCTAATGGACGTTTTTCCTCCAACCAATCTTCGATTTCCGAGACGATAAATTGTTGTCGGTTTTTCGGGTTAGATATGTGTTTTTGTTTTGGATAATCAACATGATACCCGCCGTCACCAAACGCCAAAAAATGAATGTCTTGATCATTACTTTTTACCGCTTGGGTTGAAGAGGGAGCCGTCGTACTGTCAGTTGCACATCCATTTAGAAATAATCCAAATAGGGTTATCGATAAAATATGTTTCGCGGCTGCTATTGCGTTCTTTTTTGTATTCAATCGTGGTTTTGTAGTCATATTTCTTTTTGCTCTTTTTTGCTCTTTTTAATCAATAGTGCAACATCCCTGTTGCACTATGAGTCACTCAAAATCTATTAAAGGCCGTTATATGTAAAGCCTATTTCAAAAGAGCGGCCGTACTCTTCATACTGATAATTGTAGTTACGTGTACCGTGGTATAAGTAGTAAGATTCGTCCGTTAAATTAACCGCATTAAAATAAACGATACTATTGTCGTCGACATAATATTTGGCGCTGAACTCAAGCTGTTGATGTTCGTCTTCAAATACTCTGCGGTCAGCATCTTCAAATAAAAATGCTTCACTCTTATAACTTGCTGTTAAACGTGTACTAAACTTGTCTGTTTCATACGCCACTGATACATTTGCAATCGTATCTGATTGACTCGGTAAGTCGTCACTCGCATCGGTTAATGTGGTATTAGCTGACAACAACCAGCCTGAATCAAACCCTTTGGTATAGGCCAATTCTAAACCCGTTAATTTCGCACTTCCGCCATTGACTGACTGTACAACTTCGTCAAATCCTGACCAACTACCATTGTCTTGCACTTCTTGCTTAACAATAAAGTTGTCTATGTTTTTATGAAAAAGCCCAGCAGAGATAACCCCTAACTGACCTTAGGTAGTACTCAACTGAAAAATCAAAGTTGCTTGCTTCATACGCTTCAAGATTCGGATTGCCCACTTCGGCAATTACTTCTGACTCGCCGTCTTCGGTTTCAACTTCAATCAACTGAAATGCCGCAGAATCACTAAAATTTGGACGACTAATGGTATTGGTATACGCAAATCGCATTAGCAAATTATCACTTAGGTCGTACCTAACATTTACGCTAGGTAAAAAGTGGTCATAGTCTTTTTCGACGTTCCAACCGTTTACAATTAGCGTTTCCGTGTCTTCATCGTCATTCACATCTAAGCGAACAACATTTCCGTTTGTCGCAAATTGAGTAGATTCAAAACGCACCCCGGCGATTATCTGCCAATTTTGATAATTCATATCAAACATCGCGTATAAGGCGTTGATAGTTTCCTCTGACGTATAACTTTCGCCTTTACTGGCAACATTTGACTCGTTTTCATTAAGCTCAAGTACGCTGCGGTTTTGCGCCATGAATTGCTGTAACTCAGCTCGGCTTAATCCCGGTCCAAAGTCACCTAATCCCCATGAAGGCGTAGCTGTCTCAAAATCTGCGGCGGTAATATCATCAAAACCACCATCATATATAGATACTTTCATGTCGTTAGTTTTCTCACGACCACGATGTTTTAAACCAAATTGGGCCGTGCCGTTCATGTTTAGAAATGAAATTGGGTGACTCATATCAAATTTGAATGACAACTCTGAATCTTCGGCCTTATTGTCGTTCGCTTCAATTTCGTCCATTTCAAACGCCGACATATCAATGCCGCTATTTGGTGCTTGGAAGGTTGGAATTGGTCCTGAGGTTAAATAGCTTAAATCCAACTCTTCACCGGCAAAAGTAACGTCCATTCGGCTTGGTTCTTCTTCTGTCGAAACGGAATAACCAACATTGTATTCCAAGTGCCATGTATCTATTTGTTGCTCGCCGCCAAGTACAGTCGATAGGATAGTTTGAACTTCATAACGGTCTTTTGTATCCCGATCCATTTCAGCGTCAACCACAGACATCGAATTCGCCGTGTTGGAGTTGAGCTTACCATCGCTAAATTTGTATTCGTTGCGAAGTCTAAATTCATCATCTGAAAATTCGCTATACAAGGTTCTTAAATAAAACTGGCTTGTTGCGCTAGCGATAAAATCTAAATTTAGGGCAACGCCTAATCGCTCGCGGGTGATTTCGTAATATCTCTGTTCTATTTCTTCTGCGCCAAATACTTCAACATCGTCACCTGTAAGCGCGTCTTCAATTTCCATATCTTCTAACCAACCACCGTCAGTTTCGACATTATGAGAACCAAATTTGCGTTCCAACCAGCTTACCGCCGCAGCAACGCCAAGTTGTTGGCCTTTGTCTAAATGAATGATGTCGGTGAAACTTCCAGATAACTTCGGACTCACTTCTTCTGTTAAATCACTATAACGCGCCTGTGCTGTTACTGAGAATGTTCGGCCGTTACGGTCAAATGCGCTTAAACTTTTAACTTCAATTGAACCACCAATTGCATCGGCATCCATATCAGGAGTAACCGTTTTACTGACTTCTAAACCTTCAATCAGCTCGCTTGGGATAACGTCCATTGCCACACTTCGCACACCGGCTTCCGGTGCAGGGATGTTAGCGCCGTTAATAGTTACGTTATTTAGATTAGGATCGATACCGCGGATCCCCACAAATCGGCCTTCCCCATGGTCCCGTTGAATAAACATGCCCGGTAGTCGTTGCAATGCTTCCGCGGCATTTTGATCGGAAAATTGACCAATAGACTCTGATGAAACAACAGACTTAAGGTTCTTAGAGTTTTTTGTCTGTTTAGAGCATCCATTTGGCTTGAACGCTGAGCGTAGGCAACAACTTCTTCAAGCTCATCGCTTTCACCAAGTGTAATAACTAAAGGTTTAGCGACTTGATTTTCGACAATGACAGTCTGCTTTACTGAATTAAAACCGATGTAGGTAATATCAAGAGTGTATATGCCATCTTCGACGCCAGATAACTTAAATGCGCCATTACGCTGTGTCACCGTTTTTAAGTTAAGTGATTTAATTTCGACTAACGCGCCTTCAAATTTTACGTTTTGATCCGCTGACATCAAAACCCCTGTAATGTCGGCTGCGACCGACTGACCCGCACAGATCAGAGCCGCACAGCTCAAAGAAATAGCGTGTTTTTTAAACTTCTTACGAAGAAAGTGAGTTGTCATTACTTTGCCTTTTATTGTTAGATTTTTCATTGCAGTCTTACTGTTGTTTGTTATTAGTTGTTTGTTATTAGTCATTTGCAGGGCGGCACTGTATTGATGAAAAATGACAGAAATATGATGGCAAAGATTTTTAACCCGTTGATGGACTCCTATTGTCACAAAAATATTCGTTTTCTCTGGTTAATGAGCGAAATTAACCCGCTCGCGCCCTTGTTTAAAAGGCCATACAGCCAAATCAAAAATGTTTAGTCATATTTCTGCAAACTCCCTGAGCTAAAATGACCCTGTTTATAAAAACCGAGTTAATTAGACTTTGTAAAAACATAACTGGTTAGAAAAATGAATTTCAATTTATTAGGACAACATCATCGGCTGATCATATTTACCTTCTGTATGATTATTTGCACCTTCGTTACCACCTTCAGTCTTGGCCAATTAAAAGACGTTGCCACTTACGACTTTGCTGATTTATTAGGTGAAGGTGGTATCGCAGCAGTCACGTTAATGTGGATCACGGTCATACTGATGAGCCGCCCTGCTGGACAGCTAACTAATTATTTAGTGGTGGGTTTGGTCTTTATGCACATTTCTGTGCTGGCGGATTTTCTCGATGAGTTTTTATTTTACCCTCCTGAGCAATTGTGGATCACCGCATACGAATCCGTTCCTGCGCCAATAGGCATGTTATTAACAACATATGGCTTATATCAGTGGCATAAAGAACAAGTAAGCATTAACCAACAATTGAAAAAACGTGAACAAAGTTTTAGAGAACATCAATCAATAGACTTTATAACTGGGCTTTATAATGGCCAGTTTATGAAAGCTCAAATAGAGCGAATGATTGAACGAACCAGCGCAAAAAAACCAATATTAACTCTCAATTGCTGATGTTAGATATCGACCAATTTGATGACTTTGTGCAATTTAACGGAGACCCAGCAGCTGACCGAGTATTGCGCGAATTGTCAGAGCTTTTTTGATGAACCTGCGGCCAACCGACTTATTATGTCGTTATGCTGGCGATAGATTTATCGCACTGTTGCCCAATCTCACCTCGTCGCAACTCGGTTCTGTGATCCACCAGTTAGAACAAGCAATTGCAAGTTATTCGATTAAGCCAACCTCTTCTGTGGCTGCAACGTATTTGAGCTTTTCTTATAGTCATTGTTCAACCAAAGAATTTGAGTCTGCCCAAAGCGCATTTGAACTGCTAAATAACCGAATGGTTCAGCAGAAACATGACAGAACTAGGGTTGCCTAATCATGTTGGTAAGTTGGCCCACCGACAAAGTTTTGCACACCCATATTTGGGTTTCAACGCTAGTTGAATTGTCGATGAGTCGTGGGGCGACGATAGAGCAATTGTTAAAAGGAACTGGCATATTTGCTCAAGACCTGACACAGCTCAACCATAATGTTAGCGTTCAACAATTTCATATCCTCATTAATAACTGTCAAAAATATACGCGGAGTCAGGATCTCAGTTTTATGTTGGGACGCCGACTGCTATCCGTAAACAACTCTGAATTTGCCACGTTGCTACTCAATTGCCGCACCCTGACTGGGCTGTTTAGAATTTTAATACTCTATCAAGCAATGATATTTCCTCTGGCTTTTATCCATATAAGGCGTGCCGATAACAAACACTATATTTTACTAAACACGAGTTATAACGATGAAAACCAACAGTTTATTTATGAGGTATTTTGCTCACTCATCTACCATTGCTGTAAAACAATGAGCGCAGCACAACCTATTGTTCAGTTTCAATTTGAGCACAGTCGCCCGCGTAACATCTATCAATATGAAGAAAACCTAGGCCATCGCTTGCAGTTTAACGCTCACCATAATGCCATCGTGTTTCAATCTGCCGAGCTAAACGTCCTTAACAAACAGGCCAGCAAACTCGCAAGACAGCGATTATTGGTCATTTGTCGCCAAACACAACAATGCGATTCAAATACCGGCATTAAACAATTTTTACATATGGCGATTAACCGTGGCCACATTGTTAATTTTGAACAAGCCGCAAAACGCTTAGATATGAGTCCCGCCACCTTAAAACGACGGTTAAGCACGGCGAAGTTACGTTTTCAACACATTCACGACAACGTAAATAAACAACAAGCTGTATTCGAACTTGTAATCTGCAACAATAATAACGAAACCGTCGCAAAACATTTAAATTATAGTGACGTAACTAACTTTCGACGCGCATTTAAACGTTGGACCGGTTACACCCCGAAGGAAATTAAAGGCACCTAGATAAGATCATTTGGGTTCTAGGCAACTCAAATGGGAATACGATTTTAGTGGGCTTTCAAAAACGGTAGCCCTCGTAGTGCTAAATAAATCTAACTACGCGCCTTAGCCTTGTTGCTTAATGACTTCATTAAAACTTAAGCTTAGCTAGATATAGTGTTACTTTACCTTTTAACGAGTTAACTCCTTTTAGTAAAAATGGCAGAGCAGTAAGGCCCTTAAATGATTGATTTAGCAAAATTTGACGCAATAATATTTGATATGGATGGCACTTTAGTTGATTCAATGGGATCACATTTAGAGGCTTGGCATAAAGTCTGTGACAAATTTGGATATGACTTTGATCTAGATTACATGCATGGATTAGGTGGCGTTCCGACTAAACAAACCGTGCATATTTTAAATGAAAAATTTGGCTTAAATCATGATTCACTTGTCGTCGCTAAATACAAACGTGACGTTTGGAACGCAATGGATCATTCTCCAACGCTTATAGCCTCCACCGCCGCAGTGTTCCATCACTATTTAGACTCGAAAAAAATCGCTGTAGGGACTGGTGCAGAACGCTCCCACGCTGAAGAACTTTTAGCAAAACATGGATTACTTGAACATTTAGGTGCACTGGTTACGGCTAACGATGTTACCAACGGTAAGCCACACCCAGAAACCTTTCTTACGGCAGCAAAGCTTATCGGTGTACCACCGGAAAAGTGTGTTGTATTTGAAGACACTATCATTGGTAAACAGGCTGCCATAGCTGCTGGCATGGCTTGTATATTAGTCGAAAACGGCAAGATAATGTAATCACCGAAAATACAATATTGCCGACTGCTAAGTAGCAATTATCGATTTAACTAATCGAGTGACAACGCTGCTAGAATTTATCTAATAGCGACTGTTGATAGTCTTCAACGGAAACTTTGAGATTGAGCGATTCGATTTTTTCCTGCAGTTCATTTGATTTTTAGTTAGCGAATTTATGGTTATTGTATTGTCATCTAAGGTGTAAAGTTGCTCGCAGGCCTTGTAATAAAAGTTCATCACTGTGATGGCATCAACATTGTTCTCAGCAACCGCTGCGTCAATTTTTCTGCTTTTTCGGTAGATATAATTAATTTGTTGTTTAAGCTTCCAAACATAGTACACCTCTCGCATATACGCATGTTGATTAACTTTCTTGAGGGCCGTACCTATGAGCATCATAGCAACCGCTACACCCATTACATTTAGCCAAAAATGGCTGCCTTCTCGGTCGGTGAAAAAATAGATAGCCGATTGCGAAATAAGTAATGATAGGACGGCCAAACTCACAACGCAAATCGCGATGACGACATTAAGGTGTTTACGGTAAGTTTGTTTGTCTATCGTTAGCAATTTCATTTGTTACACACTTTTTGAAAGTTAATCTGGATAGGTAATGGCGGCATTGTACGCAAACCTTTGGGGTCACGTCTAATTGTAAAAGGCGTAAGGCGTCACATTCTTATAAGCTCTATGTTTAGAGCCCTAGAAAACGAATAAAATCAGGCAACATGACAACGGGCTGATTAAAAATAGATTATTGTAAATACGCGAAAAACAAGTTTCTTGAATATGAGCTAAATATTTATTACTGTGCGCAATAATCGTTTTTCCCTGCTGCTTTATCGACTCTTTTTAATCGACTCTAATAGGATAGGTTCCAAATGAAATTAATCTCCATGCGCATATTGCATCGTTATTTAGGCTTTTTTTAGCGGGAATTATGACCATCTATGCACTCAGTGGGATTGTGCTAATTTATAGAGATACCCATGTCTTTAAAATATCGAGTGCTGTGGAACAATCACTTGCGACAAATCTTGACCAATCGGGATTAGGCCAGTCCTTAAAAATCAAACGATTTAAAGCAGACTCTGAAGACGAGCAATTTATTTATTTCCAAGATGGGTCATATAATAAAACGACTGGCGACGTAAGCTACACCCGTTACCAACTGCCAGTTGTGTTAGATAAGTTGACTCACTTGCACAAAGCTACAACAAATTCACCGGTGTATTGGTTAAATATTTTCTTTGGTGCGTCGTTATTGTTTTTTCGGTATCTTCATTTTGGATGTTTATCCCAAAAAGTAAGACATTTAAAACCGGTGTAAAATACAGTATTGCTGGGGCGGTACTGGCTGCTATCTTAGTCGCCATAAGCTAATGCTCTGATACGACAAAACTAACGGCAATAGTGTCGTTAGTTTTGACCCGCTAAATCCTCTAAATGGCTTATTTGTGCCATAACTCATTTATAAGCTCTCTGACAAATCCCAAAAGCTGCATCAAGAATATAAGTAAAAATGGCAGGGCTCCAATGATCGCCACACTTCTGTTTAACGACTCATTGTTTTGCACCAACAACACATAGGCGCACAACCCTAAAGCAAATGACCAACCGTATAGACTCCAAGATGGTCTTTCGCTTGCCCCACATAATTGTCGTATGACTAAAACCGCTGAATCAGCGGATGTGGCGACAAAAATGAGTAGCAATAGCAAACTTGCCCAAATAAGAACGAAACCTTGCCAACCGAGTTGCTCAAAAAACACAAATAGACCTTGGGTATAGTCCGTTTTTATCGCCTCTAAAATACCACTTTGATGACTAGCATCCCACGCGATTGCAGAGCCCGAAAAAACGCTAAACCACAAAATGGTCACCAACGTCGGTACCAACATAACGCCTAAAATATACTGCCATACCGGACGACCTTGGCTTATTTTTGCCAAAAACACACCGACAAAAGGCCCCCATGCTAACCACCAAAAATAGTAATTGTAGGTCCAACCATTCGCCCAATTAGGATCATTCAACTGACTAGAGAATTGCCAAGTGCCACTTGTGATCAACTGAATGTAATCCCACGTGCCACTAACAGCAGTATCAATAATGGGTTGAACTGGTACAAACATGAGCAACCACACAATCAGAGAAAACGCGATAAACATGTTTAGTTTACTGAGGGTTTGGATCCCTTTTAAGTCCTAACTTGGCCGATAACGTGTATAAAATCACGATTAAACTGATGATGATAAAACCCGATAACAACGCTGAACTTATGCCAAGTTTTAGTTCTAATCCTTTGCGTAATAACAACGTCGAGTTTGCAATCGTGCCAACCACACCAAAAAATATAGCAAAAACCGCCACCAGCTTAACGCTAAAGCCTAGTCTGCCCTGCCAACGTTCATTAAATAGACCTTTGCTTGCACTCAAGACCGGTCCTGTAATGTCTCCAGACTTATCGCTATTGAGGCTAAGCCCTCCTAAAACCAGTCCAAATACGGCGTATAATGCCCATGCATGTGATCCCCAATTAACTAAGGTCAATGCCAATCCGCTAGACTGCGGGTTTGGATAAAGACTGTGTTTTAATGGTGAGGCAATGGTATGCAGTGCGGGTTCAGCAACGCCCCAAAATATCAATCCAGATCCCATACCGGCGGCAAATAACATCGACAACCAACCGAACAGACTAAATTCCACTCGGGCGCACTCGCCACCGATTTTGCGCCGACCAAGAGGACTGATGGCGATGGCGATAACCGTAAACAGCAAGATGTTAACGAGGATAAAAAAGGAGATCCTAAATAACGCAGAAGTTCTGATATTACCGGTTGCAGTTGGTCGGTTAGTAATTGAGGAAATAGGAATGCGACAACAGATAAGCTGACACAGACAAACAACGCAATTTGTTCTAGTTTTGTTGTTTTACTTTCAACCAACTTAATTGTCCACCAAGGTTAGTTTCGACTCAATAAATAGTCGGCAAAATAATTATTTTGGTCAGTAAACTTTTGGGTTATCTCAAAGTCGGTTTTAGCCAATATTTTAGAGAGAATGTCATCATTGTACTTACGTGAAATTTCTGTATGAATTTTTTCCCCTTCCTTGAAATGATACGTCTTTCCTGTAGCTTCAATTTCAACGGACTGTTTGCGGGCACTCAACAAATAGCTTTTAGCAATGCCTTCGTCTATACAATATTCAGGGGCGTGAACAAACTCATCAGGGTCAAAACTGGCGCCGAGTTCAGCATTCATTCGATGCAATAGATTAATGTTAAACTCGCTTGTTATGCCCTTTTTGTCATTATAAGCAGGCAATACAATATCCGCAGATTTAATCAGGTCAGTTCCTAACAATAGTTTGTCGCCTTTACTTAAATTCGCCCCAAGTTGATATAAAAAGTCGCTGGCAACTGCGTCTGTCATATTGCCAATATTCGAGCCAAGAAACAGCACAACTTTCGGGTGATGACTGTCTTTAATGGAGCCTAACATCTCAAAGTAATCCCCGTGTTTTGGAATAACCGAAACGTCTGGCAAGCTTTGTTCTAGTGATGTTTGGAGTTGATCTAACGAATTTTTGGAGATATCTACGGGCAGATAGTCAAACTGATAACCTTCCGTACTTAACGCTTCAAGTAATTTACTGGTTTTAGTTCCGTCACCAGCGCCGAGTTCAATTAACTCAAAATAGGTATTTTTATCCGCTTGAAATGACTCTATTAATGCGGCTGTTTGGGTGCTAAAAATCTCCATTTCACAACGGGTTAAGTAATACTCTGGCATGTTCATTATTTCAACAAAAAGTGCATCGCCATTCTTGTCATAAAAATATTTAGAAGGAAGGGTTTTCTCGGGTTTACTCAACCCAATGTCGACGCTCTTTGCAAATTGCTCAATCATATTGTGTTGTATCCTTAACAGTCCATTTTAGGTGGACCTATTTAACTAACCGCAGGCCAGAAAACTGCCATTGAAAATGCGGTGCAAAAAAGTTTCGATAAGTGGCGCGTGAATGATTTTCCGATGTCGCCACAGATGCACCGCGCAATACCATTTGGTTAATCATAAATTTACCGTTGTATTCACCAACCGCTCCGTCGCTAATGTTAAAGCCTGGGTATGGTAGGTAAGCCGATGAAGTCCACTCCCAGCGTTGTCCCCATTCAAATTGGGTTGAGGCCACTTCCCATTCAAACTCGGTCGGCAAACGCATCTTTTTCCAATGCGCGTATGCGTTCGCTTCGTAATAAGAAATGTGCGACAAAACAGCCTGCTTGTTAACTCGCTTTAATCCTGCCAACGTATAGTAATGCCATTCACCATCAATATTTTTCCAATAAAGTGGCGCAGTAATATTATGGCTATTTAACCAGCTCCAGCCATCATCCAACCAATAACTAAATGTGCGGTAACCGCCACTTTCAATAAACTCAATATAGTCGCCATTTGTTACCAATGATGAAGCGATTTCAAAATTTTGCAGGTACACTTTGTGGCGTCCACGTTCGTTGTCAAAACAAAAGTCGTCGCCAGCATAACCCACTTCATAAACCCCTTCTTTCACACCGAGCCAGTGTTTTTCCTCTGACGTCCCCGCATTGCAACTATCCACCAAATTAAAGTTAGGTTGGTATACAGGCGCAATTGGGTTTAACGAGAGAGTGTATTTTAGGTCGGTCAATAATAATTCTTGATGTTGCTGCTCGTGGTGAATACCTAGCGTGATAAGTGCTTTGACAGACTCGGAGACTTCTTTACTAAGTAAACGCTGGATTTGTTCATCCACATAATGTCGGTATTGGTATACCTGATCTACTGTTGGGCGTGTCATCAACCCACGTTGAGCACGCACCGCTTTTTCTCCAACACTTTGATAATAACTATTAAACAAAAAACCAAAATGAGCGTCAAAAACCGCATAGCCGTCCAAAAATTTGGTTAGGATCATCTCTTCAAAAAACCACGTTGTGTGGGCCAAATGCCACTTAGGCGGGCTCGTAAAATCAACAGCCTGCGGAATGTAATCTTCGATGTTTAACGGTGCACAAAGGGACTCGGTATATTTCCGTGTTTGTTGAAATAAAGCTAATAACATGCGGCTACACCTTAAATTCATTTAGCATTTTGGGCATTTTTCAACCGAGTAAAATACGTCAACCAGCTTTCATGCTCTCGACCTGCGGCGGTTAAATAGTCGCTAACGTTATCAGATTTACCTTCTCGGATCCCCTGATAAATACCTGCAATCACAGTACCTATAAACTCGCCAAGTGCCGCAATGCGTTCCTTTTTGTATTCTTCAACGGACACAGCAGAATAGGTTAAATCGGTCCCAAACCCCATATTAAGGTATTCAGCGAGTTGATACTGGGTGATCACCTCACCGTGTAAATTGTAGGTTTGGCCATTATGCTTATCTTCCATTAGCATTTTGGCATATGCATAAGCCAATTCCGCTCTTGAGGTATAACCGCACCGACCGTCACCGGCGCAATTAGATATCCGTCCCTCTTTTTTATAAGTTTCTATATATTCGATGTCAGGCTCGATATAAATGCCGTTTCGCCCAATAACCCATTGTAGTCCACTTTCACTGACATCTTTTTCCGTTTGTCGGTTACTTTGAACCACCGGCGAAAAACTGGTGTTTTGTTCCGCACCTTGAATACTGGTGTACACTATCTTTTTCACACCTGCGTTTCTTGCCGCCTGTATGACATTTTGATGCTGCCCAATTCGTTTATCGGGCGCATCCATACCAGATACCAGTAATAAGCTATCAACTGACTGCAATGACTGTTCTAATTGATACCTGTCATTATAATCGCCCGGACGTACTTCAATTCCCAAATGCTTCGCTTTTTCAGGTGTCCGAGCCAATGCAATCACATTACTTTGGGGGACCATGTCAGCCAATGCTTTCACTATGTGTGAGCCTAATTGCCCACTTGCTGCTGTAATTGCTATTTTCAATTTAACGACCTCTGAATTAAAACGGTTCTAACTTTGCAACCTGACTTCATTGTATAAGCCAAACGTTACGTTTATTTGTCCTCTTTTCTACCCACAAAAGTGTTTAGCAAAAAGATTGAAATACAAACCTCGATGTTAATTGGCCCCTTAGTTAAACGGACCAAGGCTAAATACCCCCGATACGAAATAAATAACTGCTAATCAGTCATGGCGAACAATGATTTTAGGGTCTATTGACGGATCGAGTCTAAGCTCGATTGGTCGATAAACGTGTATTTTTCCCTTTATTATGACGTCCTTACCAATCTCTATAATCGGTACGCGGGTTTCAAACTTAGATAAAATAAACCCGGTTTTTTCAATAATAATATCGCCATCGACCTTTGCTTCATCGGCCAAAACTACATCACCAGTGACGGTGATAATGTTGCCACCAATCACAGATTTGGTTGCAATTCTAATTTCACCATTTACGGTTTTTACATCTCCAGTTACTAAGACCTGCTTACCTGTAATTATATTTCCGTTGGTGGTTTCTAATGACAATGCACGGCTAAAATCACCAATGGCTATATTGCCATTTACAATCTCAACGGCTTTTACGTCAGCGTTTTGGCCAATACTAATATTGCCATTATAAGCACTTAAATCCCCTGCAATGTTATTATCCCTTACATCAATATTTCCCGCAGATGTATGGGAATCAGAGCCGTCTTGGGCAATTCTGTTCCCGATAACACAGCCAGTGAGTGTCATAAATAACGTCGATATCGTTAGATACATACCCATTATTTTAATGAGCTTAAGCTTATGATTTAATGTTGTTTTCATTTTTCTCGCTTATTTTCTCGCTTAGTTGTTTTATAAAAACCATGATAATCAGCTATTCTGTTTGAGTTATTGGTTTTATTCAAATGTTTATAAAGTTAGTCCCATCAACATAATAACGATTTGACGCCAAACGAGTCAGAGAAAAGCGACTGACGGTACACTCATGTTTAATGGTTCTAATAACAATCGGCATAAGCCATCATTTTAACGCCACAACAAAACCGTAAGTGCTAAGGATAGAAGATGAAAAATATCGCAATGTACCTGCTCGTACTGTGCAGCGTCGGGGCAAAGGCAAACACGTTTGAAGCCGACATTGTTTCAGCGCTGTTAGAGCGTACAACTCACAATGTGACTTATGATGGTGCGTATATATCTATCCCTTACCCAAATGGCGATGTACCTGACAATATTGGCGTATGCACCGATGTTGTTATTCGTGCCTATCGCGCTTTAGGTGTGGATTTACAAAAGCTTGTTCATGAGGATATGGTTGCCAATTTCAATTTGTATCCATCGAAACGAATTTGGGGACTGACACGGACCGACAAAAATATTGATCACCGACGTGTCCCTAACCTGCAACAGTTTTTCACTCGCCACGGAACAGTACTAAAGGTATCAAACGACAGTAAAGACTATAAAACAGGTGACATAGTCACTTGGGTATTAACGGGTAATTTACCCCATATTGGTATTGTTATTGACCGTATATCCGAGCAATCGGGCAACCCGTTGATTGTCCATAATATCGGCCGAGGTCCAAAAGTAGACGACATGTTATTTGACTATAAAATTACTGGCCATTATCGCTATGTGCCAGCAAACTGATCCGCTAATTTGTGATAATGCACGCTACGTATGTGTAGCAACTTTGTAAATCACGGCTTCCTTTTTGGGCTCGTAAGTATCTCGACGAAGTGGTTTCAACTTCACCGTCATTAAGCCCATTTACTAACGATACAATTCCAGTTGTTTCATGGCTTGGCCAATTTCCTCAATCACATCTTTATATTTCTGCGACTGAATTGACTTGTATCTATCGTTAAACTCTTCGGCTGAAATACCTTCTGGCCGGTGGTTTATGTCTAATATAAACATATCTTCTGTATAAACATTGGCCAATTTGAGGCAGGCTGATTTTGTATCAGTCATTGGGTCAGTCAGAAACTCAGCAAACGTTAAGCCCGCTTTGTCAGCAACAATGTCTGCAAAGCTAAAGCCGGTGCCTCCTGCGTTACTATCAATTAACTCTTTTATTTCGCCAATACTAAATGCGGTTTGTGTGCCACTGTTTAATTGTAAAAAGCGGAATAGAGAAAGTGCAATGCAAGATCTTCGCGGTTTCTCAATGTGGCCGACATACCTCGGCCAATTTTTCCGGGTATTCCTACGAGTCGACCAAATTTAGGGTTACCGTAACGGATCACTAGTGCCCAAATTGCAGCTTGAACATGGCGGTTTCGAACGTCAGTTGGGCTGTTACGTGTTTGCTCTTTAACATGTGAAAAGGCGCTTCTAATTGGCTCCATTAACGACTTTGAATCATAATTTTGTAACGATAAATGCTCAATATAATTAGTGACTAGAGCTTTATCTAAATTTGAAGTACCACTTACTAGGTTCTGGGCTTCATTAAAACTCGCCTGAAGTGCCGGTTTAATCATATTGGCGTCCAAGTTTTTCACAACTAACTTGTTTCGTTCAAAACTTAAATTGGTTATAAAATGCTGCCATAAGTCATAACTATGTTTGCCTACAAATTTGTTAAGGCCATACTTTATTATTGGTTTGAGGGAATCTCCAGGAAGTGTCACAGAACCTATTTTACAGGAGTCGATATCGGCTCCTTCATAACCGTTGGTCAACATACATATGACATTTACATAACGTTTAAAACCACGTTTTTCCAATTTGACTGTGGCTACTAAAGTTAATCCCAATGACGTTAATCGTGACTCGATATCAATATTGGGCACAGAATAGCTTGCGACATTTAACGCTGCTGTCAGTTCGTCATTCGATAACGAAAACTCTTGAACCGCTTGTTTCGACGCGATACTACGATGAAATTGTTTAGTGACATTCTGAGCAATTTTAGCGTCATCTGCAGTGACGGACTTAATCTCTGGCACTAATCGCTGCTTGTCTGTTGCCAAAAATGGCAAGCTCGCCATACCGACTAATAAAATTACGATAAAAATGCCAATCCACTTCACACTAACTTCCTTTTAAATTTTTATTAATAATAGCCATTAGGGCATCAACTCGTTCTTCGTAACTGTCAAATTTGTCATTTATATCGACTTTTTCTAAATATAACTTTGCCAAAGTCCAATTTTTTCTGCTACATATAACTGCCCAAGTCGATAATACGTCAGCTCGTCAATATTTGAATCAACTAATTCTGACGCTCGCGGTATCAACTCTAAAAAATCGCTATCGCTTTGCTGTTTTGCTCTAATTTCTGAAATGTTCGGCCATAGTTGTAATTAGCAATGATATTAACATTAATTAATCCGGCTTTACGCGAATGTTCCATGGCAACAAGGTATTGAGTTTGCGCTTTAACCAAGTCCCCAGTGAGGAGATATAAATTGCCTAAGTTAATCGCGACTTTAGCAATTATATTGGCATTTTTATGATCACTAAACTTTCGTTCCAACTGCTTTAAAAGCCTAATACCTTCAGTGTATTGGCCTAGATAAATATGCAAATTAGCATAATCAATTAACGTGTTTGGGTCGTCACCTGTTTTTAACAACGCTTGGAAAATTAATTGTGCTTTTGCTAAGTGAGCTTTACGTTCAGGGTCATCCTTTTGACCTATTTTTAACTTTGCCGAATAAATATGAATTTTAAGTTCTACCACTTTTGGCAGCCTAGATGCGTTGATCAGTTTGCCCATCTCTATGTCTAACTGTTGGTATTTACCTAAATAATAGAGTGAATCAAGTTGGTACATCTTAAGCTTATAAAACTCAATTTTACTTTTGGGTTGTTCCGCTAGTTTTTGCTCAACCAGTCTTAAACAATTGGAATAGTTATTAACACAGAACTCATCTAATTGCGCTTGGGCCAAACTAGGGGTTACGAAAAAAATGATTGGAATTATCTCCAACACCAATATTTTTAACCGTCTAATAAAAGTCATCTTATGTTGGCTAACCTTGTACTTCATGACTAAAACAGACCGTATCACCAACACTGATACAGCAATCATTTTCCAAAGATTTACTTTTGATTAATACGCCATTGTGTCCGAAATAGGCACCTTTATCGGCAATATTTTCCATCGAAAACAGCGTTTTCAACGGTTGCTTAGAATTGCTTATTTCACCGGAGTTCTGATCAATTGACGTCATTTTACAACGTTCGCAGGGTTTACATAAATGCAGAGTACCAGCCTCTCCCATTTGCATATACTTAAATTGATGTTCAACAAATGCTGTTGTTCCAGCAATAACAACATTTGCTCTAAATCGAGACATAGGAACAGCCGACTCTGACTGCGCCACCAATTTTGTATTGAGTTCATCTAAAGAAGCAGATGTAGCCACTAAAAACGGATAACCGTCGGCAAAATAAGTTTGATGAATATCACCGTTGGTGTGTTTATTACTGACAGCTCGTTGGCTTTCGGGATTTAATCTTACGAGTCGCAACGCCTGCCCACGAAACCGACCTAAAATAGAAGTTAACCACGATCCAATTTTATCGCCTTCATCTAGAACGACACATTCACTTTGCCAAACTTTTGCGTTAAATGAGGTCGCGTCAAGCTCATCTGAGCCCGCATAAAGCAAAGGTATTTGGCACTCTCCAAATTGGTCATGACTTAAGACCAAATGGCTGTCCGTCAACGTGGTTGAGATAGTTGCCATCGCAGGGATATTTCGCTGCGACATAAACAACCCATCTTCATTCACTATCATCCAAAAGCGGTCCCACTTTAACCCTAGGGGCGTCACCACAGATTGGCTCAATGAAATGCCCTTTAAGGACTTCACGGGATAGATATTAATTTCTTCGATAGTACCAGTCTGACGAGCTAACAATTTAATGACCTCTGGATGTGCCAAAACTTTAGTGCAGTCAACAAACTACAACTAACGGTTTTAATGTCTTTAAACATCTATTTATTAAAAGACTTTTTGGGCGCTAAACGCCTTTACAGTTTGAATGTGGCTAATTTTTTCTCAAATTTTTGAAATGAATCTGCACTGCCAAATTGAATATCATATTTGCCATGAAACATCATCGTTAACGTTACATCGTTTAGAGACAGATAACAGTTGTAGCCGTCAAAATCGGACCACGCCTCTAGTCCTTCATAGTGGAACTTATCTTCTTTTTTTCACCATCCGACATAACTTTGTCGAAAATCATCAAACAACGTTTTAAATCAATACTATTTTTCATCGCCATTACTCAAATAGATAAAAATATACTAATCCACCATATAGATGCTGCTTAGATTTTACCAATGGAGAATCAACATATTTTGCGCCGCTAATATCGGCATATGCAAAAAACTACTGACAATATGTCGCTTTAATTGCCAACGAACACCGCCTTTTACTCGAAAGCCCGCGAAGCCACCTGTGGGCGACAAACGCATCTCGTTCATCTGTCATATATTCTGGACTCACACCATAAAATTCATTGGCATAATCCTCAGACACAAACTCATAACCTAACTTTAATCGCGTGTTAACTTTACCGCCAAAAAACGTTTGGCTTAACCCTTTTCGCATTAAGATTGAAGGACTAGACGTTAATTTCAAATTAGTGAATTTGATAGTTCTGGCTTGACGAATATTCATATCGAGAAAAATGGCATCGGGGCTTGAGTCATCGCCCACAAGGTAATATTTAAGACTTGGACCAAACTCAAAAATGGCATTAATGTCTGGCATGCCTTTCCGTGCTTCAGCATCATCACTGTCGACAGGAATCGCACCGGACAAACTGACAGACAACAACCATTTTTCGCTATCAAACAATCTCGCGACAATACCGCCTTGGCCAATTTTTAAATTTGGACTGCGATAGTTAATATACGGGATTGGTAAAATAGCAGAACGGGTTTCTTTAGCACCAATATAAACAGGTACATTGACCGCAGTTGCAACACCGACACCAAACGTCCAGCCGCTTGGTTGACTTTCTTTTGGCATATCTAGGTCGCAATCGAGTAACAATTCAATTTGGCAGCCACCAGCGTCATCGGCAAGTGCACTAAAAGAGAGTAAAAAGACAGAATAATTAAGGCAAATAATTTCATTTGCTAAAAATAACCAAATGTTGTGCGCTAAACAACTGAAATTACCGTTGCTGACAAAAATAAACTAGTATTAACGGAGAAACCGAAGTTAAAATTCAGGCAGTACTTATTGTTCCTAATCTCAATGTCAATTTCGACCCTAATGGACTATAACTGATTACAATGAAACTCTTTTTTAGAATATGCACCCTAACAGTTAGCCTCTTTGCGTTTTGGCTGATTTACCAAAAAGACCTAGGCATATCCAATGGCATCATCAATTATGTTGCGGCATGGCCAAATGGCGACAAAGTAGGTCATTTTTTTCTGTTTGGTTTTTTATCTTTTGCGCTGTTTTGGCTACTAACTTTAAAAAAGCGTCGAACAGCCGATATGTCCCGATATATTTAGCTAGCTTGGTCGTTTGCATCATTGTTATATTAGAAGAATGTAGCCACTTACTATTTAAAACCCGAACGTTTGAAATAGCTGATATTATGGCCAATATCTTAGGTATCATGACATTTAGTTATATTGCCTATGGCATCGACAGTGTTTATAAATTAAGTGTTATGGAACAACAGGCTGAGAGCAATCAATGAAATATTCGTATAGGCAAACACAACACAGGGAATATGTAGGCGATGACAAGGGTGATCTATATTTAAATCACTTAAAATATTTTGAATTTCATCATTATCCCGGAGAGAGGTTACATAGCTTTTGGGCTATCGCAATTGTACTTATATTACTTTTTAAAATTGATGATTTATTTTCTATAAATGTATTTTATGGTTTGCTGGGCATTTATGTAATGTACATTGCGATATTTACAAAATACTTATTGACCAAAAAAATATGCAGATATAAAGGCTATTTCCTTTACCCTAATGCTATGATCCGTTTTTTAAAAAACGTAAAAAATCTACTAATTCAGTGATTTAAACCTCAACATACTTGGCGTTGCTAAAAAGTTTTTTCGCTCTTAAGGCTACTTCATCTACCGTCGATTTAGGTAACCACAAGTCAAACGCAATGCCACTTGCGGTGAATAATGTTACGCAACGAGCCGCACGTTGAATTTTAACAACATCTGACTTAACCAATGCTCGGCCATTTAGCTTGAAGATCCGAGCTAGGGGCAAGTCCCGACAAAAAACCGTTGGGCCAGCTTCAACTAATACCCTTTTAGCCCCATTGATTGTCGCCGAACGATTGAGTCCGATAAACAAAAACAACATGCCCCAAAGTCCAAAAAACACTGGATAATCAATCATTCCGTTTCGCTTCTTTGTTCATTTTGAATTGCCCACATTGTTGCGTAATGACCACCTAAGTTTAATAACTCATGGTGTGTTCCTTGTTCAACAATTTTTCCTTTTACCATAACCAAAATATTATCCGAATCTACGATGGTCGACAACCTATGTGCAACAACTAAAGACGAATGTCCTTTAGCTATCGACTTCAGAGCGGTCAAAATAGCTTGCTCAGAACCAGAATCAAGTGATGATGTTGCTTCATCAAAAACCAAAATCGGCGGCCGCTTCAAAATAGTACGAGCTATCGCTACACGTTGTTTTTCACCACCGGATAACTTAAGCCCTCGCTCACCGACCATGGTTTTTTCTTGGTCAGGTAAAGAAACGATAAAGGATTTGAGATGAGCTAATTCTATCGCGCGCCAAACATCTTCCTCTGAGGCTTGCGGGTCGCCGTATTTTATATTTTCGAAAATTGTATCGTTAAACAGCACAGTGTCTTGTGGCACCACACCAATATTTTTCTCAACGAGTGCTGACTCACGCCGTCAATTGGTTGTTCATCTATTAGGATTTGACCACTGCTAACATCATAAAATCGAAACAGTAATTTTGCTAATGTAGACTTACCCGCCCCACTTTCACCAACAACTGCGACTTTTTGCCCAGGTAATATTGTGAAATTAATGCCGTCCAGGATTTGGCGTTTTTTATTATAATGAAACTTTACATCTTTGAATTCTATTTTTGCCGTGGTGACCACCAATTCGGTTGCAGCTATACTGTCTTGCACTTTGGGCTGCTTTCGTAGCAAAGCGAACATATTTTCAATATTGGCCAAAGATCCTTTAATTTCGCGATAAACAAACCCCAAAAAGTTAAGCGGCATAAACAATTGCATCATAAAAGCATTAATCAGCACAAAGTCACCTAGTGTCATTTCCTTTGCAACTACGCCTTCTGCGGCTAGTACCAACATCGCCGTCATCGATATAGCAACAACTAATGCTTGTCCCGAATTTAAAGCAAATAACGTGAGCCGGTTTTTACGGCGCGCGGTTTCCCATTTGGCTAAATCTTCGTCGTAACGTGAAGCTTCATAATCTTCGTTATTAAAGTACTTCACGGTTTCGTAATTCAGTAAACTGTCTATAGCTCGCGAATTACTGCTCGAATCTGCTTTGTTGGCTTCACGCACATATTTGGTTCGCCATTCCGTCGCAACTGCGGTGTACGCAACATAAGCCACAATTGACAATAATGTTATCGCCGCAAACTCAATACCGTAGTTAGTGAAGAAGATAATGACGACAAACATAATTTCGAGCAAAATTGGAACGATATTAAACACCATAAAGCGCATCAGAAAACTGATACCAGTAGTTCCACGTTCCATGTCTCTAGACAAACCACCGGTTTGACGATTCAAATGAAAGTCTAAATCTAACTCATGGAGGTGATTAAATAATTTCAACCCCACTCTTCGCATCGCACGCTCGGTTACTCGACCAAATAATGTATCGCGAATTTCGCCTAGTAAAACAGTAGAAAACCGAACCGCACCATAGGCAATCACTAACGCCAATGGCACACTGACTATTGCCACTAAACCGTCGTTCATTTTGTCTAAGTCATCAACCACATGTTTAAGAATAAACGGTAGGCCGACACTTGCGACTTTAGCCAAGACCAAACACCCTAAAGCCAAAAGACACGGACCTTATGCTCAAGGATATAAGGAATTAATGCGGTTAGGGAGCGCCAGTTAAAGTCAACTGGATCATCGGGCATAGAACGGGAATGTCTCACAGTGCGCCTTTTCTTAAGGAGTGATTTGTTTAATATGGAGATAACGAACAGTTACTTCAATTATCCATTTGAGGTCAGTTTATATCTGTTTGTAATTTAAACCAATTGAAACAATACTAATACCAGTATGCATAATTAAATATTTTATAGGCGTTAGAAAATAACACTATCGCGGTTGGTAGTATTTGTCCGTTTTAATCATGCAGACTATCTCAAACTTCATTCATATAATAATTAAAGATGTTATGCTCATGTAGCGTCACTATCGTTTTTTAATATTGTTTTACTAACCAAAAGAGTTGGCCCATGCGCTGTATTTTAATTTCCCTAATGCTTTGTCTTAGTTTCAGTTTTTCTAGTTTTGGGCAATCGTCAATCGCCTCTGATATCTTATCGATGCAAGAGCGCGCGCAATTTATTGATGACATGACAGAACAACGTGTTACTCAACTGCTACCAGCAATGATGACTAAATCTGGGTTAGATGCGTGGTTATTAATAAGCCGTGAATACAATGAAGATCCGGTGCTAAAGACGATGTTACCAGCAACCTGGATTTCAGCACGACGAACCACTATTTTACTCTTTTTATTGACGCCAAACGGCACAGTAGACGCCTATGCGATTGCGCCTTATAAAGTGGGTTCGGTGTTTAAACAAGGTTGGAATAAAAAACGTCAATCCAGTCAGTGGGAAGCCCTTAGCGAACTGCTTGAGCGTTACCAGCCTAAAAATATTGGTTTAAACTACTCAACAAATTGGGCCCACGCCGATGGCTTAGTGTTAACGGATTATAAAACGTTAAAAACGAATCTTCCCGCCAAATGGCGTAACAAAATGGTGTCAGCAGAAGCCCTTGCGGTTTCTTGGTTGGAGCAACGAATCGCGCCCGAAGTCGCTATGTATAAAGACATAGTGCGTATTGCTCACGCGATCATTGCCGAAGGTTTTTCGAATCAAGTTATCACTCCTAGCGTAACTTCAACAACCGAGTTGCAATGGTGGTTTAGAGAACGCGTTCGCGAACTGAAATTACAGGTCTGGTTTCACCCAAGTATCTCAGTGCAACGCAATGAACAACCAGCCTTGGATAGCGACACCGCATTTTCTGAAGGTCATGAACAAAATATCATTCAATATGGTGACTTATTACATATTGATTTTGGCATTACTTATTTAAGGCTTAATACCGACACGCAACAACATGCCTATGTTTTGAAACCTAGTGAAACCGCGGCACCTCAATATTTAACTGCCGCTTTTACCACAGGTAATAAACTACAAGACATTTTCACTGACTTATTTAAAGCGGGTAAAACCGGTAACCAAGTGTTAAAACAAGCCCGAAGCGCCGCAATAGAAGCCGGCTTAAAACCAACCATTTATACCCACCCGATTGGCTATCACGGCCATGCCGCAGGGACAACACTAGGTATGTGGGACGCACAAACTGGCGTGCCTTAGCGATGGTGATTACCCGTTACATCACAATACGGCTTATTCGATAGAACTAAACAATGCGGTTTTCATCGATGCGTGGAACAAAGAGATCCGCATTATGCTGGAAGAAGACGCGATGTTTGATGAGTCTGGCGTTTGGTACTTAGATGGCCGTCAAACGGAGCTGATTTTAATTGGCGAAGCCCCTGCGAAATAAGGGTTTGTTGATCTACATTCGGTAATCAAACAATTACCTCCAAGCTTTTTGCCAACCTAGGTTGGCAATTTGTCAATCTCATGTGACAATAATCATCTAATTTTTGATAACCGTAGTTAAAAACCTTTGTCAAACCACGTCCCATTATTATCATCAAAGCATTTAACTTGCATTCGTCAAGATAGAGTTCTATTTGAAGACCTCAATTTTGAGCTTAGTGCTGGGGATATCATTCAGGTTGAAGGGCCAAATGGCGTGGGCAAAACGAGTTTATTAAAAATACTCGCGGGACTGTCTTTTGCCAACGAAGGCGACGTACTTTACCGTGGCAAAAACATCCAGCAACAAGCCGAAGAATACCGGCAGAACCTGCTTTACCTTGGCCACCAACCTGGTGTTAAGGGTGAGCTCACCGCGGAAGAAAACCTGGAGTTTAGCTTAGCTCTACATGGTCAAACCGTTGCTGATACAGAACAAACGCTTAGTGAAGTTGATTTAGCTGGGTTTGAAGATGTTTACGCGTCGCAGCTAAGCGCCGGCCAGCATAGACGTATTGCGCTTGGTCGCCTTTGGCAGTCGACTCAAAAAATATGGATTTTAGACGAACCGTTTACGGCTATCGATAAATCGGGCGTTAGCAAGTTAGAGAAGTTGTTTTTAAATCATATCCAACAAGGCGGGGCGATTATTCTCACCACGCATCAAGATTTTAACTTAATTGCATCACATGTGACAAAGTTAACGTTGCAGTATCGGTTTGATTAGGGATGACAATGAATTCTAAACCTGCGATGTCGTATTTCACGGTATTGACACTCATCATCAAACGCGAACTTACTTTGGCTTACCGCCATAAAGATGACGTATTAAACCCGATCCTCTTTTTATTATCGTCGTCACATTATTTCCACTTGGTATTGGGCCGGCAACCAATACCTTAGCGACAATTGCACCAGGGGTCATTTGGGTCGCTGCATTACTCGCAACCTTATTGTCACTCGATAGAATATTTAAATCTGACTTTAACGACGGTTCATTAGAGCAAATGTTACTCAGCCCCCACCCCACATACATTATTGTTTTGGGAAAAGTGGCGGCTCATTGGCTTATCACTGGGTTGCCCTTAATTTTTATCGCGCCAGTTTTAGCCGTGTCTTTACATTTAGATGACAATGCATACAACGCAATGATGTTAACGCTATTATTGGGTACACCGGTATTGAGTTTTATTGGTGCAATCGGTGCTGCGCTGACGGTGCGCCTTAAAAATGGTGGCGTTATTCTTAGTTTGCTTGTTTTGCCGTTGTTTATTCCAGTATTAATATTTGCGACAAGTACCATAAATACTGCGGCAATGAATTTACCTTATCAAGGCCAACTTGCTATCATAGCAGCCTTATTAGTCGGCGCGGTTACCCTCGCCCCATTTGCAATTAGTTCAGCATTAAAAGTGAGTACAAATTAATGTGGAAGTGGTTACACCCTTACGCCAATCCTGAAACAAGTTATCATTTGGTTGGTAAACTTATCCCATGGTTCGCTGTAGTCTCAGGTGCTTTATTAACAATAGGGCTATTTTGGGGCTTGTTATTTGCGCCACCAGACTACCAACAAGGTGATAGTTTTAGAATTTTCTATCTGCATGTTCCTGCCGCCAGTCTGTCGATGGGGATCTACCTAGGGATGGCCATAGCCGCGTTTTGTGGATTAGTCTGGCAATTACGTTTGGCTGGCGCAGCTGTTGCCGCTATGGCACCTGTAGGGGCTGTATTTACCGCAATCGCACTGATAAGTGGCGCCGCTATGAGGTAAACCTATGTGGGGAACATGGTGGATTTGGGATGCGCGACTCACTTCAGAACTTATTCTATTATTTCTCTATCTCGGCGTTATGGCGTTAAATAGTGCATTTGACGATAAAATTGCCGCGGGCAAATCTGCAGGCATCTTGGCATTGGTTGGAGTCATCAACCTCCCGATTATTAAATATTCGGTAGAATGGTGGAATACACTTCACCAAGGTGCAACCGTCAGCAAATTAGGTAAACCCTCTATGACATTAGATATGTTTTACCCATTTGTATTTTGCTTTCTAGGTTTTGCATTTTTAAGTGCTGTGATTATTTGTATCCGCTTTCAATCACAAATATTGCAACACAATGTCACTCGCCCTTGGGTAAAAAAGCTCGTTACTGTTGAGGAGAACAAACATGCAGTTTGATAGTTTTTCAGCTTTTCTCGATATGGGTGGATATGGCTTTTTTGTTTGGTTATCTTATGGCTCAGCTTTTCTGTTATTTGCCATTTTGTTGTGGTCTAGTTTATCTGGCCATAAACACACAAAACAACAAATTATTAAAAAACTAAATCGCGACGAAAAATTACGTCAACGTGCGCAACAATCGTCTGCAGGAGTAGAACCGTAACATGAACCCTCGTCGTAAAAAAGACTCGCTATAATATCGACCATTGTTCTCGGCCTTGGTGCTGTAACAGGCTTGGTATTGTACGCATTAAGTCAAAATATTGATTTGTTTTATACCCCATCTGAAATCCACTATGGTAAAAAAGAAACCGGTGTAAAACCAACCCTAGGTCAACGCCTAGATATCGGCGGAATAGTTATTCCAGAGCAGTGTCATTCGAAATGCAGACACACTGGAAGTGAGCTTTGATTTAGGTGACATGAAAACGCCAACGGTCTTTACCGAACAAGATCCTAAAGTGACAGTGCAATACACAGGTATTCTTCCTGATCTATTTCGAGAAGGGCAAGGTATTGTTGCACAGGGCATGTTAACCGATGGGTTTATCATAAAAGCCACTGAAGTATTGGCTAAACATGATGAAGAATACATGCCAAAAGAAATTGCCGATAGTGCCAAGAAAAAACATAAAAACGTCGATTACGGCGGTAACTAATACAGAACAATAAATACCAATATAATTGATAACGACGTTCAGGTGAGCGTCGTTAAATTTGCAGGTAGCGTTAGAATACAATCAAAGAAACTAAAATTTTTATATGGACGTAAAATATGAGCAACCCCGATTTCAGCGATTATTCATTGGATGAACTATTAGACGCTCAATGCCACATTGATGCTGAAAAATTTCCAGACCGAGTCAAACAAATCCAAACAGCCATTGCCGCCAAAATGGATAATCCACAAACTCTTGTCGACGTTGAAAAACAACTAGAACTCGAAAAGTATCAAACATTTGGTCCTCGCATAGGCGCATCGATTATTGACAGTATTGTTGTTTACATAGTCTCTGCGATACTCATTTTTATCGGGACAGGCGCAGGCGGTGTCGTCGAATCAACATTACAGTTTATCGACTTAATCCAATTTGGTATTTATAGCGTCGCTCTTCATACACTTTATGGTCAAACATTAGGAAAGATGGCGCTAGCCGTTAAGGTAGTGAACCATGTCACCGAAAGTACAATCACATTTAACTAAGGCCTTTATCCGAGATTGCGTTCCCATTTTTATGATTATCGCAGCTACCATTGCCACCATTTTTGCGCCAGAAGACGGGGCAGCAAATCCTCCTCAGTGGTACACATTCACTATAATCGCAATGGGTATAACAATGTTGCTTTGGCACTTGCTCGAAATTGTTACTATGTTGTTTAGTGCTAAAAACCGGGCATTTCATGATTTTATTGCAGGCACCGTCGTTGTTCGCATTCAGCATTAATTATTGGTACCTTAGGTTTTGTGTTTGCACCGAAAAGGAAAGCTAAACAATGAAAGTTGACGATATTCGCGTATTTATTCCAAGTAAAGATTATCAAGTTTCCCAAACGTTTCTACAAGGCGATGGGGTTCAAAATGGAGTTTGTTACGGACGATCTGTCGCTTTTCACCAATGGCGATTGCACCTTTTTCCTAACCCGCTTATATAACAAAGAATTTGCTACAAACTTAATGTTCCAACTTGCTGTTTTAGACATTGATGAGGCGTTTGAGACAATCTCAGCTTTGCAAAGTAACTGTTTTAAAGAGGGATCGAATTAGACATTAAATACGAACCCATTAAAGCAGAGCATTGGGGGAAGGTAGTCTATTTATGGGGGCCATCAGGTGAACTTTGGCACGTCACTCAATTTGCTTTATAATCTGGCTTACAATTGTCGATGATCGGGAAGATTAATTGCTTTAGAAAAATATCCATTTTTCATTTAGGCATATAAGTTTATGCGCGTAACTGGCGAACTAAAAAGAGGCTCAATTTTCTAATATTAAATACCGAAATATTCAATTTTCACCAACGTAATATTAATCCTTTAACATACAAGTTTTAAACTGAATTATTAGCCCCGTTATCGGCAGGTAGTCGAAAAAGTCTTTAATTCTAATATACTCGTTTACGATCGTTAAGTAGCAATACACTCGATTTTAACTCGTTCTTCAACACTCTAAGTTCACGTGAGACAAATCTCTAAACCAGATCATTGCCAGCGTGTTCAGACAAACAAGGACCTTAATAATGATTGATATTTTAGCGACCTTTATCATATTTTTTGCCGTCATTGACCCAATAGGAACCATACCGGTATTTATAGCAGTAACTGAAAAATATGATGCTAAAACCAAACGACGTATTGCCCTACTTGCAGCGGTTTGTTCCACCTGCATCCTGATATTTTTTGTCGTTCTTGGAGAACTCCTACTCAAAGCATTGGCAATACCATTACCCGCTTTTCAGATCTCTGGCGGCATTGTTCTATTTCTCTTTGCACTGAATATGATTTTTGGCGACAGTAAACCAGAAGAAGAGCTCAAACTTATAAAGAAAGATTACCGACAAACAGCTATCTTTCCAATTGCAGTGCCTTCAATCGCGAGCCCAGGTGCAATGTTAGCGGCAGTTCTACTTACTGAGAATTCGCTCTTTAGCATTTGGGAGCAGGCGCAAACGGTAGTTGTAATGATTTCTGTAATCCTCTTAGTCTACATTATGATGCTACTTGCAGGTTGGATTAACAAAGTGATTGGTAGCAGCGGAGCAAGCGTTGTAAGTCGTATTATGGGTCTCATTCTCTCGGCCGTAGCAACAACAAATATACTGGCTGGCTTTAACGAATTTTACAATATTACACCTATGTAACTTGGGTCCAATTACTTTAGTCGATAGCGCCATAGGAAAAAGTTAAGTCCAATGGCGCCACCAGTAAGTCTACAGTGCCTTTAATTGCAATATTTTCTGTCGATAATTCATTAAAGTTAGCCAACAGCTTGAATGGTATTTTTAAATCGAACTGGTAATAACAAAATACACAAATTTAATATTTAATTTATGTTTTATCGTTAGAAAAATCTCAAGTTGTATTAAAAATAAATCATATTGCGTTTGACATTGTCTCAACTAAAAAAACATCAATATAATGCCCACATCACAAAAAAATACATTACTCATATAAAACAACATCTTGAGAAAAACTTAGCAACGACAACTTCATAAATAGCTAATTTTTAAGCAAAAAACACCTTCAAAAACAGACCAATAATAAAACCAATTTGATAACCAAGGTGGCAATCTTGGCCTTACCAAATTAAATTAAATTAAATTACCAATTTGAAGAATTGCCAAAAGCTGTTATAAAGATACAATATCGCCAACAATTCATTATCAATTCTTGCTTGTTAGCATTACGTAATTAAGAGGTTTAGCATGGGTAGCCGCAGGTTATTTTGGGAAATAGTAGAACAAATTGAACGTCGTATAGATGCGGGTGACTACCCTCCCGGAAGCCGACTGCCCCCAGAACGTGTCCTTGCTGAACAATTTGACGTTAGTCGTCCGACAATTAGAGAAGCAATAATCGCACTCGAAGTCCGAGGACGTGTTGAAGTTAAAACAAGCTCTGGTGTTTACGTTTTAGACTCGAACAAAAAGCAGCAACCAGAAATTGAAGTGAGTGCTTTCGAATTAACTCAGGCCCGAGCTTTAGTTGAAGGTGAAGCTGCTGCATTAGCAGCGACGACTATTACTGAAGAAGAACTCGACAAACTGGAAGAGACTTTACTCGCAATGGAAAGCGGTATAAACGCCGACCAAGCGGATAAAGAATTCCACCGTATCATTTCTAAAGCCACTCGAAACAAAGCTATTTTGATGGCTGTTGAAAAGTTTTGGTCGCTACGAGAGAGTCGTGAAAATATCATCCAAGCATATGCTGGTGTTTGTAGTTCAAGTGCAGAAGCACGCATGAATGAACATAGAAATATTTTTAACGGTTTAAAAAACCGCAATGCAGAAAAAGCGCGAGCAGCAATGCATGAACATTTTAATCGACTCATTAATGCACTTTTTGAAGCTAGTGAAGCCCAAGCATTGGAAGAGATTAAACGTAAAAGTAGTGAAACTCGTGGATTGTACTCGCTCAATCACTTAGTTCAGTAACACTTTACCATATGACAATTACCCACCTCTAAGTTGTCATATGATTTAGTATTACACATAGATGCCCTAAGGCAGTCTCTTATACCCAAATCCCTGCTAAGAAATTAGCAGGGATTTTTTTGAACCATTTTCTTAATCCATGAGCAGGTCTCCAAGCGATTTGGCAAGTTACTCTCGTTTTATGGGTAATAAAAAATATAGTAACGCCCGTAAATGCTGAAGCAAGGATTAAGCTTTTCGCAACGAGCGCGACACAACATTACCTGCTACTTTCCTTGGAAAATACCACTGATATCATTTATCGCCATTGATCTATTCGAACGGAATTAGGCTTCATTAACCAAGGTTACCGACATCGTGGTTTGCTTGCACATAGTATCGTTTTGTTTGCCCTAGAAGCATCTGAAGTCGTTGGGCTTATTGAACAGTAGCGATGGACAAAGATACAAAACGCACCGACTGTGCGTCTGTTAAAGTGTAATGACAAGGATGGTTAAGTTACTAACCATCCTTGAAGATGACGTGTTAGCCAAAGCTCTTGAGTCAAACTTGTGATCAAGAGACAGCGCTTAGGTTGTTTTTAGTGCATAAATAAAACTACGCATCAGCATAATCAAAAACCTAATCAAAAACGTAATCAAAAACGCACAGCAACATTGATTAGGAAAATAACAATCCAGCATTAATGTCGACACAGTTACCCGTCATATAAGACGACTCGTCTGATGCCAAGAATGACACTAATTTAGCAACTTCTTCTGACGTACCTTCTCGTTTAAGTGCAGTTGCACCTGCTACGTTCGTACGGACTTCACTCTTAGTGAAGGTATCGTGAAATCCTGTACTAATCATTCCAGGACACACACCATTCACTCTAATGTCTGGGCCTAACTCTTTAGCTAAACCACGCGTAAATGTCATTACAGCGCCCTTAGATGTCGCATAGGCAACCGCTCCAGGTCCGCCTCCATCACGCGCTGCTTGTGAAGCAAATGTAACGATTGAACTACCAGCTTTCATATGAGGAACGCATGCTCTTGTCATCTTAAATAATGACGTTAGATTTACATTCATCACGTTATGCCAATGCTCATCTGTCATCTCGCTAATTTTGACGCGACCAACTAAGCCACCTGACACATGTACTAAGCAGTCAATGCCACCGAGTTGGTTTACTGCAGCATCTATCGTTTTATCTACATCGGCTTGAACGGTTAGATCAGCCTGAATAGCAACGGCTTTTTGCCCCAACGCTTCTATTTCAGCAACAGCTGAAAGCGCAGTTTCACTACTCGAATGATAAGTTAATACAATATTTGCACCTTTTTTGGCTAAATCGATAGCACACGCACGACCAATATCACGGCCACCACCGGCTACAATTGCAACCTTTCCCTTCATAGACATATGATTCTCCAGAGGATCTAATAAATGAAATAGATGATTGCAACTAAGTAAATACAGGCCGCACTCCCGATTTAACTAAGTTGACCCGATCGAATGTAAACCACACAACAATGAATTGTCAACCAATTAATTGACCAATGGTTAACCATTTTGGTTAATTCTTATCCAAAATTCCAATATCGAGCTGCTAAAAGCTCGTTATAAAATTTACCAAAGCAAATAAAAAGCACACCTCGCTGACCAATCAGTGCATGCCACTCCTTAAATCGGCGACATGACTTTTTAACCAAACAGGGGCATATGGTATTCCTCAATAAATTATTTCAGTTTTCTAATTTTTTATTTTATGCAGTTATTTCGGACATTTACGTCAAAAAGTAAACAACAGTTGTACCAAATAGATTAGTTGCTTAGAATTCAGTTAACCTTAGGTTAATCAGAGCACCACATGAGTTCAGTGTTATTTTGGCTTTTAGTCATCGTTGTTGTTTATTCTTTATATGTCGTCCGAAAGAAACAAAAAACAATACACGCGTTAAAAACCAAGCAACTTTCGTTAAATCATTCAGTCCGTCAATTGCAAAATCGCTATAAAGAGTTGGTCGCGTCGCTACCACAACAGTATGAATTGGAACTTGAAACAGAACACAAACGGCGATTGATTGCCGTGGGCAATAACTACTTTGTGTTTCAAGCGGTAAACTCGTTAAACTTAGAGCGTTTGTCTGACTTAGTCGATACATTTTCCAATGTATTTTCTCAGTTTGAAGATATCAATTGGTACCCTAAAGAGCAGCTTCCAGCCTTAATATCAAGGCTCTGTGAAGCCTTGCCTAGCGATACCCGTAGCTTCAATAGCCAGTTTTATCTCGAAAAGGCGCCAAGACTATTTTTTGATTTTTCTGAGGAAATTAACGAATTAATTATTAAAAATGAAGCACAGTCAGAAGAAGACACAATAGAATCTGAAGAAGATGAGCAAAGTAATACTTATCAGTATTCTTCTGAAACAGAACAAGACATGTCTAACAACTCCTAAATACAAAACAAGCCGACCAAAAGCGTGTCCGCCTATGGTTGTGAAAATACTGAACAAACATGGAATATCGGGATTTATTGAGCTAAAGTAGTTGATCCCTTTTGCCATATAAATAAAGGTAAATAAAATAATATGGTCCCTAAGCGATTTATTACTGCTCAAGAATTATTAGAAGATTCCTTTCGTCTTGCCCATCAAGTTTATGAATCTGGATTTAAACCTGACTTTATTATTGGGATCTGGCGTGGCGGAGCACCAATTGGCATCGCAGTTCAAGAATACTTCGATTTTAGAAAAGTCGAAACAGATCACATTGCGGTGCGCACATCTTCATATTACGGTATTGGTCAGCAATCCAAAGAAATTAAAGTTCATGGTTTACATTATTTGATTGAAAATGCGAATGCGGACAATTCGTTACTTATTGTCGATGATGTTTTCGACTCAGGACGAAGCATTGATGCGCTGATCACACAAATTAAAAGTTTATCGCGACTTAATACACCAAAAGACATTCGAATAGCGTGTCCGTGGTTTAAGCCAAAAAACTGTCAGGTAGACATAGTTCCCGACTATTACGTTCAACAAAGTGATGAGTGGTTAGTGTTTCCACACGAGTTATCAGGGTTGACGGCTGAAGAGTTAGCGGAAGGTAAAACAGATCTAAAAAATATTATAGATCTGTTTAAATAAATAAAAAAATACGGGGTTGATGCATTCAACCCCGTAATTAAATTCAATAAAAACACAATTAACGATTTTAACAAATAGCTGTAAATCACTAATCAACAAATGCAATTTTAGCAATAAATAATACCGTCAGAATCCAAACGCTTAGACTGACTTCATCTCTTTTGCCACACAATAGCTTAGTAAATGCATACGTTATAAACGCCAAACTTATCCCATGCGCAATAGAAAATGTTAGCGGTGTAAAAAGCAATACTACAGTCACCGGCGCAGCTTCCGTAATGTCACTCCAATCAACATTTTGCAAATTAAATAGCATTAATATCGCCACATAAAACAAAGCCCCCGAGGTCGCATATACTGGGATCATACCCGCCAAAGGGGCAAAGAAAATACTCAGTAAAAATAGCACACCAACGCAAACCGCAGTTAACCCCGTGCGACCACCTTCGGACACTCCAGCTGCACTTTCTATATAACTTGTCGTTGTTGATGTACCTAACGCAGCCCCCGCTAACGTTGCGACAGAATCACTCGATAATGCTTTTCCAAGGCGAGGGATATTGCCATCTTCGTCAATTAATTTGGCTTTTTGCGTAACTGCAATCAATGTTCCTGACGTATCAAATAAATCAACAAACAAGAAAGCAAAAACAACACTTAACATAGATAATTCCAACGCGGCGCTTAAATCCATTTGTAAAAATGTCGGGGCTAACGAAGGTGGCATCGACATGATACCAGCGTACTCAATATCACCAAATCCTATACCGATTAACGTCATGGCTAATATCGCAAATAATACCCCACCTTTAACACCTCTTGCAGTTAAAGCGGCAATCACAAAAAAGCCAATCACACTCATTAAAGGGGTGAATTCAGAAAGGTTACCTAGGCTAACAAATGTTGCTGGGTGAGCGACAATAATGCCCGAATTTTTAAGTGCTATTAACGCCAAAAATGAGCCAATCCCCGTTGCAATACCGAGTTTTAGTACTCTGGGGATCGCGTTAATGATCCATTCCCTAACCTTAAAAAGGCTCAATAAAAGGAAGATAATCCCCGATAGAAATACCGCACCTAAAGCGGCTTGCCATGTATGCCCCATACCAAGCACAACACCATAAGTGAAAAAGCGTTTAACCCCATTCCAGGCGCAAGCGCGATGGGATAGTTCGCAACAAACCCCATAATAAAGCAACCAATCGCGGCCGCGATACAAGTAGCGACAAATACGGCCCCTTTATCCATCCCAGCCTCGGCTAAAATACTTGGATTTACAAAAATAATATAAGCCATAGTGACGAACGTCGTTAAACCCGCGACAATTTCGGTTTTCACGTTCGTATTATTGGCTTTTAAATGGAACAGTTTTTCCAACATATCTAAACCTTCTTCAATTTTTGAGCAATATTTTTAAAATAGCGCTATATTTTGTACCATGCACTGCGAAAGATTAATAGAATCAATCTTTTATTTTACCTAAAGAGAACAAGAACATGAAAACAATACTGCTAAGCCTTATGACCTTCATCTTATTTTCAGCGCCTAGTATGGCAAAAACAAAATGGTCTGACTTTAGTTTAAGCTATTTAAAAGGCAGTGATTACGAACTGGGTGACAATAAACGTGAAGTGATTTCGTTTGAATACGCAAACGGAAGTACTTGGGGTGATACCTTTATGTTTTTTGATCGGCTAATATCTGACAACGGCGATGTTGAAACCTACGGTGAATATAACTCACGATTTCATGTAAAAAATTCAATGGTTTTATTAAAAACGTTTATGTTGCAGGCACTTTAGAAATGGGCCCCGGCAATAACTATCTATTTGGCGTTGGCACCGATCTAGATGTACCCTACTTTAAGTTTGTCCAGCTGAATCTGTTTCACCGTAACAATGCCTTTGGTGGCAACAATTACTAGGCGACTTTCGTTTGGAGTGCTCCAATTGGACCTCTGACATATACCGGCTTTATCGACTACGCAACTGAATATGATTCTTATGAGGCGTCAATGAATTTTACCTCGCAGCTAGGTTACGATTTTGCACCAGCGTTAAATATGAAAAACAAATTTATCGTCGGCATTGAGTACGTTTATTGGGACAACAAATTTGGCATCGACTCCATCGACGAACGCAATGCAAACCTATTAATCAAATATCACTTTTAATAAATTCAAAATCCTTACTGCATCTAAACCTGTGGTGATTATTACGGGGCAGTTGTGGTAAATATGAAATAGTAAGCTCATATAAAACGTACGGCCATATTTATCAATAAATAGAGCCGTGCATTATTTACCGAATTTATTTATATCTCTTAGAAATTATTCCCAAAAATCTGTTAACTTGCTCGTAACTAATTAACATCACTTGGCGACGTTGTTTATTGCCAAGGTGTGACTCAAGGTTTGACACTTAAAAATGAATTCAAATGGAAAGAATGGCGCTATATTAGCCGTTATGGCTTATTCTATGTGGGGCTTAGCACCGGTATTTTTCAAACTGTTAGACCACATTTCGCCGCTTGAAATATTGCTACACCGCATTCTATGGTCCGTGGTTGTTTTGGCTATTATAATTTCAGTTAAAAATAACTGGCGAGCTGTTATCGCTGTGTTTAAAGACAAAAAAATATCCTACTGTTAATGTTAAGTAGTTGCTTTTTAGCGTTAAATTGGTGGTTGTTTATCTGGGCCATAAATTCTGGGCGCATTTTAGACGCAAGTCTAGGCTATTACATTAACCCGATATTAAACGTCGCATTGGGCATGGTGTTTTTGTCTGAACGCCTAAGCCGCCTTCAATATCTGGCACTGGCACTCGCTTTTACCGGCGTCTTAATTCAAGTTGTGACTTATGGTTCTTTTCCAATTGTCGCGTTTGGTCTTGCCTCGTCATTTGCAATGTATGGCCTTATTCGAAAAACCATCAAAGTTGACGCGGTGACCGGCATTTTTTGGGAATCCGCACTGTTAATTGTACCGGCCATTATCTATTGGCTAGTTTCAGAGCCTACAGTGACGACAAATATGTTTAACAACCCACTTAATTTAAATCTGTTATTTATAGCGACTGGGCTTGTAACAACAGCACCATTACTTTGTTTTGTCGGCGCTGCTCGTCGTTTAAACTATTCCACTATGGGATTTTTCCAATACATTGGACCAAGCATCATGTTCCTTTTTGCCATATTTGTTTATCAAGAAAATATGAGTGACGCTAAATGGCAGACATTTGCATTTATCTGGACAGCGTTAATTTTCTATTCTTACTCAAGTTACCGAACCTACTTAAATAACAGGATAAAAACTCACTAGTTGCTTAGCCTAGTCATCTGCATGACCAACAAGTATCTGCTGTGTTAATTATTACTTAGATTATTGCAGACATAAAAAACCTCGATTAACGAGGTTTTTTTACGATTCAACACATAATACTAATCCGCTATCAAGCGATTTAAATTTGTGGGCCCGCTGCCACTAACGCTTTGCCTTCGTCATTATCAGTAAACTGAACAAAGTTTTTCACAAACTTAGCGGCTAAGTCATCTGCTTTAACTTGCCATTCATCCGCTTTTGGATATGTATCACGCGGATCCAAAATACCAGAGTTCACGCCAGGTAATTCAGTAGGAACTTCTAAGTTAAAGATAGGTACAAATTTAGTTGGAGCAGCTTCAATTGACCCATCTAAAATTGAATCGATAATCGCACGTGTATCTTTAATCGAAATACGTTTACCTGAACCATTCCATCCAGTATTGACCAAGTAAGCTTCAGCACCCGCGGCATTCATACGCTCAACCAAAACCTCAGCATACTGAGTAGGGTGTAAGGTCAAAAACGCTTTACCAAAACATGATGAGAAGGTTGGAACAGGTTCCGTGATACCACGTTCAGTACCAGCTAACTTAGCAGTAAATCCAGAAAGGAAATGATACTTCGTTTGTTCTTTAGTTAACTTAGAAACCGGAGGCAATACACCAAAGGCATCCGCCGTTAAAAAGATAACTTTTTGCGCATGGCCAGCTTTAGAAACCGGCTTAACGATATTCTCGATATGGTATATAGGGTACGAAACTCGAGTATTTTGAGTTACAGAGCCATCAGAAAAATCAATTTTACCATTATCATCTACTGTGACATTTTCAAGTAACGCATCACGGCAAATTGCATTATAAATATCGGGTTCGCTTTCTTTATCTAAGTCGATAGTTTTGGCATAACAACCACCTTCAAAGTTAAAGACACCGTCTTCATCCCAACCGTGTTCGTCATCACCAATGAGTTGGCGTTTAGGATCGGTTGATAAGGTTGTTTTACCCGTACCAGATAGTCCGAAGAAAATAGCAACATCGCCTTCTTCCCCAACGTTAGCTGAACAGTGCATTGAAGCCATACCTTTTAGCGGTAAATAGTAGTTCATCATTGCGAACAACCCTTTCTTCATTTCACCGCCGTACCAAGTACCGCCAATTATTTGCATTTTTTCTGAAAGGTTGAATACCGTAAAGACTTCAGAATTTAATCCGTGTTTTTGCCAATCTGCATTGCCTGTTTTAGAACCGTTCATTACAACAAAATCCGGCTCGCCGAAATTTTCGAGTTCTTCGTCAGTTGGGCGAATAAACATGTTTTTAACAAAGTGAGCTTGCCAAGCAACTTCCACTATAAAACGTACTTTAAGTCGTACTTTTTCATTTGCACCACAAAAAGTATCAACAACATACAGTCGGTTACCAGATAGCTGATCTGTGACACATTTTTTAAGTCTTGCCAAACGTCATTTGAAATAGGCTTATTATCGTTTGGAGCAGACTTAGAGTTCCACCATACTGTGTCGCGAGTGACATCATCTTCGACGATATATTTATCTTTTGGCGAACGACCGGTAAATACACCCGTACTTACATTAACGGCACCTAATTCGGTAACCACGCCTTTCTCAAATCCTTCTAGCTCAGGGTTTGTTTCATCTGCGAATAATCTATCGTAAGAAGGATTATGGATAACTTCTGAAACGTTTGTTATGCCGTACTGCGATAAGTCGATATTTATAGCCATTATATTCACCTGAACACTTTAGATTTAACAATTTGGTTTTTAACTCGCATTCTCACGTTTCGAGTTGTTGCGAAAAAATACATTGCCCAAAAGTACGCTTCGTTTACTCCAGTTTCGTAATCAACCTTAAAGCTGCGCTTAAAAACTTACGTGTTTTTATTGAACGAAAACAAGTCTATCGTAATTCCTGAAAGTTTTGTAGCCCATACTGAAAGTTTTCTTTAGAACTTTCAGTTTTGTTTGGGTAATTATGAGGCATAAGCGGAAAACGCATCAGAGCGGTTATTTTAAAAAATAGAACAGAGATTTATTTGTATATATTTCATATAGATAAACAAAAACCGGAGCGTGGGAGCTCCGGTTTTTATATTGTGACTGGATATTTATTCACCGACAAAAAATGAATATAATATCGAATTAGGTTCGTATTGGCAGAGAAACTGTCGCGGCCAACCTAGGATTTACATTATGTAGCTTAACCTTTCCATCATGCATATCGACAATCTTTTTGATTATAGCCAACCCTAATCCACTGCCTTCGCCACCTCGAGCTAAGTCACCTTGAGTAAATGGTTCGAACAAACGCTCTAGATCATTTTCATCTATACTAGGGCCTGTATCGCTTACTCGAAAATGCACTTTACGATTTTGTTGGTCGTAATGACTGCAAATAGTTATGTCACCCTCGGAGTATCGGATGGCGTTTTCAATCAAATTTGCAATTACCCTTTTTAAGGCAATCGGTCGTACTTTCACTTGTGGTAATTCAGGGTCAAATACAAGATTAAAGTTACGACCTCTATTATTATTTTCAGAATCGGCCACATCTTGTAGTAACTGGTTTATATCTACCGCTTCTAATTCTTCCAATTTGTGATGTCGGATAAATTCCATGAACTGATCAATAATCGCATTCATATCTTCGATGTCATTGACGATCCCGTCTTTTAAAAATTCATCCGTGCCACTCATCATTTCAGTCGCTAATCGAATACGGGTTAGCGGCGTTCTTAAATCATGTGAAACACCGGCCATCAGTAAGTTACGGTCTTTCTCCAGTTGCTGGATACCCGCCGACATTTGATTAAACGCCTGAGTTACCGCAATAATTTCTTCTGAACCGCGCTCACGTAGGGTTTCTGGAAACTCTCCTTTCCCCACTTCGATTGCCGCATTTTGCAGTGCTTTTAACGGCCGATTAAGCTGCCTCGCAAAGACCCAACCACCAGCCACACTCAACACACCTATTGCCACTAAATAGATAACCAAAGGTGAAAAACTCTTTTGTTGAAAACCATCAAGCGGAATTTTAACCCAGTAGTTTGGCGCTTGAGGTGGTTTTACCCAAAAGAAACTCAGTTCGCCGTGAGATATACGTACTTCCGCTTCACCACCTAATTTCTTAGACATCTGTTCCGAAAAATAAGGGTAATGTGCCGCTTCATCTAATCCATTCCAACGTGCATCTTCCTCCTTCATGACCTGAATTTTGGTCGCCTGGATAAAGTCTTTAGACAACTGAGTTGGCACACGATAGCCATTTTCTTCGCCTAAAAATAACACTTTCACCTGACTCGCCATCAGATTATTGATCTGTTGGTAAGCCGGTTCGAACAAATAAAATACAACGCTAAGATAGGAAACAATTTGATTGATCAACAACAGCGAACCAATTAAAAATACTGTTTGCCCAAACGCACTACGTGGTAACACCTTCATATGCACACCTAAAGAACAACGTTAATAAAACAATTAACCTTTACCATCTGGGATAAATACATAACCAATTCCCCAGACCGTTTGTATATAACGCGGTTTAGTGTGATCTTCTTCAATCATTTTACGTAATCGACTCACCTGCACGTCGATACTTCGCTCAAGTGCAGAATAATCTCTGCCACGTGCCATGTTCATCAGCTTGTCCCGTGACAATGGCTCTCTTGCGTGGCTAATTAGAGCTTTTAAAACAGCAAACTCGCCACTCGTTAACGGCATTACTTCATCACCGTGATGCATTTCACGGGTCGCTAAGTTTAGTTTAAAATCGCCAAATTCAACTTCTTCCTCCTCAAGCGTTGGTGCGCCCGGTAGCTCTTTTGTTTTGCGACGCAAAATTGCTTTAATACGGGCCAATAGCTCGCGGGGATTAAACGGTTTGGGTAAGTAGTCGTCAGCGCCTAATTCAAGACCGATTATTCTGTCTACTTCATCACCTTTAGCCGTTAGCATAACAATTGGAATTTCGTTGCCTATTTGACGCAATCGGCGACAGATAGACAAACCATCTTCACTCAGGTAACATTAAATCGAGTACCAACAGGTGAAAGTTTTCGCGTTCGAGTAATCGGTCCATTTGATCCGAGTTACCTGCACTGCGAACGATATAACCCTGTTCCGTCAAATAACGCTCTAATAAACTGCGTAAACGCATGTCGTCATCTACAACCAAAATTTTCGTGGTTTCTTGTTCCATTTTTAGGTTCCAAATTTGCCTGTCTGTTTACACTCAATTGTTGAGTGTGTTGATCTTTGGTGTCAATTTTCAATTTAGCCCATAGGGTAAATTGGCTAAACGGCCAGTTGAAAGTACATGGAGTTCGGCTAATGTTTACAACAAAGATCAAAACACTATAAAGAATATAAGGCATTTTTAGGTGGAAGACAGTAAAGGGATGTTACAAAGTTTGTCTTCGTAAATTTTCCAAGTGATTCGGTCACTTTTTGAATCACCCCAAGCATTCAAACCACACGACCATTTAGTTTCGCATAGCTAAATTATATCAACCTGAAAATTGGTGCGCCCCGCGCAGCGCAATATATTTGCTTAAAAAGAGGGATCACCATTGATTTCTTTTTGCAGTCACGACATATTGTGCAGCCAAACATTAAACGAACTTATGCGAGCAAATGAAGACAAATCTAGTCACCCGTGAAGGTTATTTAAAGCTACAAGCTGAACTTGACCATTTATGGCGCACAGAACGACCAGAAGTTACCAGAAAGGTCGCCTGGGCTGCGAGCTTAGGTGACCGCTCCGAGAACGCCGATTTGGACTTAGAACCCCACACCTTATACTATTTTTAATTTAATCATTATTTATCAAGATTTTACCAATGTTACACATACTACCGCCAGTATACTATTTAGCATTATTCCACTTTCATTGATATTGAGAACTTTTACTTGCATAAACGGCCATGCTTTAGCATCTAATTCATATTTTTCATCCGTCCCAACTCAGTCTAGAAAAAGTATCTTGGCTTAACGAATTCGCCTCACTTAGCGTTGTCAGCGGATTACATCACCTATTAGCATACAATGAGTCACTGACGCACAAACTCAGCTATCTGCACATCCAAACTAGCGTCATAAACAACCTGAATTCCTGTTCAATTATTTATGAATTTCAATTAGACTTCTGGCTCATTTAAGCAATCCTTGCTAGTGCTGAACTCCGATCACACTGTACGTCACTTCGCCAGAGCTGATTGGGCTCAGTCACATCAAACAGGCACAGAAAAGTTTGTTAGATTCAAACATCCACCCCACTCGCACAATTAAAAACTCCAGCATTTAGTTTACCAACCCTAGTTTGGTTTTTACTCCTCATAGGTGAATACCTTTAGTGTTAATCCTTTGACTTCGGCGATGAAAAAGTACGGTTAGTAAACTAAAAGCTATGAAATTTGTTGACTTTTTGCGAATCACATATAAAATTTTAATCGGCTATTGAGTAAAGCCTGTCAGTCCATGCAAATATTTTTCGAGATAACTCAATTATAATCTGTTTATGCATAAGCCCATATGGCGCCAAGCGATGGATCAAGTGGACATTACATTACGTATTGGTAGATATATGGAGACTTCATGTCATCTATAACAAAAAGCTTTATTGCTAAGCTTAAAAAGAAAGCAAAAACTCTTCGCAAAGACTCTCCTCGCTCTTTGACCCAAATTCAAGATGAATTGGCTCGTGAATTTGGCTATTTAAATTGGCGAACCTTGATCTCATATGAAGGTCGCGGTGTGATATTGGTAATCGACGCCGAAGAATGGTTTAGGCTCAATTACACGCTGTCGGTCAATCATTCCAATATCTACCCGACGATTGAAGAACCCCATGATGTATTCGAGATCATTGCTTCTCAGTTTGATTTTGCGTTAGACATCTCAGATGGTGGTCGATTCGCTGAAATGGCAGAAAACTTGGCTTTAGAAGGCCCTTGGATTTCTGAGTCGTACTTAGCCAAATTATACAGTGGAGAATAGTCATGAATACGTCTAGTTTTCCACAAGACAAATCGTTAATTACAGACGACGAACCTAAAGTTATTTCCAATTATAATGGATATGGCCACCCAAACTCTTCCAATTGGGAGCATGATGATACTGGTTGTATTAATAATTATGCTGGATGTGAAGATATGTCTCTTTCTGCTGAAGCCGAACACTCCGGCTGGGAGGAAGGTTATGACTACTAACGTACCAAGTGCACTGCAGCAAGATTTTATTTGTTATTTGATTGAAATAGATAAGATAGCTCTAGCCGAAGCGGTCATGGATGATGCCGTGGCAGAACTGTCGACATTGGATTTACTGTGCCTACAGAATTTGAGCGTTGCCTTTAAACATGCACATAACCATCTACGCGATAAGCGCATATGCGATTCCATGGCACTTGTTACATTGAGTGGTTGGGGCCGCGGCTCGGAAACTACCATACTTGTTTAGTGAACGGTAAAGTGTATCTAGTGGTGTTATTGATGCACTTTTACACAAAGCGCACCAATAACAATTCACTTCTAGCGATGTAACGCAGATAAATTGACACTTTATGCCACCCAGACGTATATAAATTCACGCAAAATGGTTGCAAATTATAACCTACACCTAATACCAATATAAATTTTATTTATCATACACATACGAATATTATACATACTACATGACGTGTACTATTTAACATTGCTCTACCCTAATTGATATTAAGAAACTTTTACTTAACATAAACAGCCATGCTTTAGCATCTGTTTTTATGATCAAACCAAATAGTGCGCCAACTTACGTTTAAACTCGCTAAATTCTATTTCTCCAAGTGGCGTTGTTACTTGCAATAAAGTGCTAAGTTGCTTTTCAAATGCGCTTGGCTCATATGTAAAAAAATCAGACCTATCAAAAAACTTAAAAGTCTTATCAGCTTGAGCAAATTCCGAATACTTTATAATTCCGGATAAATATAAACTTGTTTTTTTCGTAAATAGTTGCTAGTTCTATGATATTTTGCGGCAAGGTCTTTGGCAGCTATATTTGATAGAGCTTCTAAATGATTTATTGGAAAAACTGTGACCAAATCTTTGAGCGCTGAATTTAACCTAACATCTTCTGTATTTCCAAACACTCTCCAGTAGTCAGTATTATTATTGATAGGATCCATTATAGCTCTTACCCGGCCTTCAATTATAAACTCGGACAATAGCTCAACATCATTTTTAGTTAGGCCAAACTGTTTCTTTGTTAATGTATTAATAAAAGTGGAGTAATCGGCCTTTTCTGGTAGAACAAAATGCCAACTAGTATTGAGATAATCTGCTTTCGATGCACTATCTTTCAGCGGCACCGAAGGCACTATTAAAGATTGGCTATAGAGCTGAGTAAGCACTTCTAGATCATAGTCTTCTGAACCGAAAAACGGAGTTTGAGATTTGCGATAGACCCTATTGGGGAATTTTATAGACTTAAACGTTTGGTTTAAACATAGTAACAACCAAGCCTCTAATGCCGAATAGTTACTCAATGGTTTTTGTGGCTGTATATCGGGTTTCCTAATGGATTTCGCATGATGCTTGATAACTCGCTTGTATTTTGAGGCTTTTTAATACTGTTTTTTACCGGTATATTCAAAGCACGCCTCTTTCTTTTACGGCAAGATTGTAATACGTCTTTGTGACGTTTGATTTCCTTATTGCATGAGTTGCAAACATCCAAAAGGTCCCAGCCATTGCTAGGGATTCCATTAATCCCAAATCTTTTTTCTGCTCCATCCGTATAATTGTAATATACATCTCGGTTTTGATTTCGAATGAACTCCAACTGGTCCCTTGTTGTAAACACACTATGTGTTTTACACCTTTTACAATTTAAAGAGTCACAGTCAATAAGAGCGGTGCAGTATTCTCGAACCAAGTCGGTTAAAGATTTTTTACTTCTACTTTTTGACTTGGCGAGATAGTCAACCTCCATAGCAAACTGACCATTCGTTTCAAATCTCCAATAGTCTTCACAGATTCGACGAATATATGGATTAGTAGTCTCTATTACAATATCGATTTTCAACATTAAGTACCTCCCAAATGCTACTGCACCATACTTATAGTGCACAAAATACAATTTGCCAACATTTATTTTGCACTATTGGTATGTTGTATTAATTTCACTTCATGCTAGAGTTTAATAAATTCAAACAAAAGTTATGTTTAATTATGAAACTACAAGACATTGCAAAAATCAGAGCAGGCCACCCCTTTAGGGGAAAGTTGTAGAAAATACAAATGCAAAATCGAAGGTTATTCAAATTAGAGACGTAACACGAGATGGCAAAATAAATTGGCAGAGTATTATTTCCGCAACAGTTGAAAATAAACGTGGAAAGGTAGGCTGGCTAGAAAAAGGAGATGTAATATTTACAGCTAGAGGACCAAAAAATATAGCGGCATGCGTATCACATGAACTTGAAGAGGCTATCGTTTGTTCTCCTCACTTTTTATCATTCAAGTTTCCGATACGACGTTATTATTGCCAGAATTTTTAGCCTTAGCAATTGAATCAAGCTCCAGCTCAAAAGTATTTTGAAGAAATGGCGGAAGGTAGCTGGCAAGTAGGGATAAATAAATCCACAATTCTAAGCCTAAAGATTTCGATACCAGACATAGAAAAACAGTACAAAGTTGTTGCTTTAGCAAATACATTTCTAAAAGAAAAGGAAATACTGCAAGCATTAATAGAAAACCGAGAAACGCAAATAAAAGGTGTAGCCCAACAATTACTATAATCAAAAAACACTTTTAACTGCAAAAGCATCGGTAGATTAAAAAATTAGGACGAACTAAAATGACAGAACAAATTAACCAAGACGATATTAACAAAGCTGTATGGAACGCTTGTGACACCTTCCGTGGCGTAATCAGTGCCGATACCTACAAAGACTTCATTTTGACTATGTTGTTCTTAAAATACATCTCTGATGTGTATAAAGATGAATACAACAAATTAGTTACGCAATATGGTGATAACCCTGAGCTTATTCACGCCATGATGTCGAAACAGCGTTTTGTGCTACCAGAAGGCGCAAGCTTTTGGGACTTATACGAAAAGCGTTATGAAGCAGGCAACGGTGAGCGAATCGATAAAGCCTTACATGCTATTGAAGAAGCCAACGGCAGTAAGCTTAAAAACGTATTCCAAGACATCAGCTTTAACACTGACCGCCTAGGCCAAGAAAAACAAAAGAACGACTTACTTCGTCACTTACTGGAAGATTTTGGTAAAGACATTTTAGATTTAAGCTCAGAGCGTGTGGGCAGCTTAGATATCATCGGTAATGCTTACGAATATCTGATCAAACACTTTGCGGCTGGCAGTGGTGCTACCGCTGGTGAATACTATACCCCACCAGAGGTATCAACCCTTTTAGCAACGATTTTAGAGCCAGTTGAAGGCGACCAAATATGCGACCCATGTACAGGAAGTGGCTCACTACTTCTTAAATGTGGCGCTATGGTGCGTAAAAATTCTGGCTCAAAAAATACGCCTTATTTGGGCAAGAAGCCATTGGTTCAACTTGGGCATTAGCCAAAATGAACATGTTCCTTCATGGTGAAGACAACCACCGCATTGAATGGGGCGACACCATTCGTAATCCGCTACTAAAAGAGAAAGACGGAAACGGCTTACTGCACTTTGACGTAGTTACTGCGAACCCCCATTTTCTCTCGAAAAATGGGGGCATGATACTGCTGATAACGATCCTTATGGGCGCTTTAGACGAGGTATTCCACCAAAAACCAAAGGCGACTATGCGTTTATTAGTCACATGATTGAAACCCTAAAACCCGGCTCTTCATCGGAGAAAGGGGGTCGCATGGGTGTGGTAGTGCCACATGGTGTGTTATTTCGTGCATCTAGTGAGGGCAAAATTCGTCAACAACTGATTGAAGAAAACTTGCTTGATACTGTGATTGGCCTGCCAGAAAAATTGTTCTTTGGAACAGGCATTCCTGCCGCCATTTTAATATTTAAAAAGCACAAAACAGACAAAAACGTATTGTTTATTGATGCCAGTCGTGAGTTCAAGTCAGGCAAAAACCAAAACCAGCTAACTGACGTAAATATTCAAAAAATCATCGACACCTACAAGGCTCGTGAAAATGTAGATAAATACGCTTACCTTGCCAGTTTCGATGAAATCAAAGAAAACGACTTTAATCTCAACATTCCTCGTTATGTTGATACCTTTGAAGAAGAAGCAGATATTGATTTAGTGGCAGTGCGCACTGAGCGTGTTCAGCTTAAACGTGAACTGCAAACTCTTGAAGCGGAAATGGAAGGCTACTTAAAGGAGTTAGGTTATGGTGCCTAATGGATGGAAAGCAATTACGCTCGGTGACTTAGTTACCAGCAGCGCATTTGGACCAAGGTTCTCTTCAGATTTATATTCTAAAAATGGAGCTATTGGAACTATACGCACAACTGACCTGTGTGATGAAGGAACAATAAATTACAACACAATCCCTTATGCAGATTTAGATATTGACGAGTTTAAATCTCACATTCTTGTTAGTGGCGATTTACTGATTACTCGCTCTGGGACATGCGGTATTCCATGCATTTTCGAAAAACAAGATAAGCCGATAATAGCTGGAGCTTTCTTGATAAGGTTTAAGCTAAAAAGTGATGTAGATGCGTCTTACCTCCACTATTTATTAAAATATGATGTAACTCAACACCATATTTCTAAGATGGCATCTGGCGGAGTACAAAAGAATCTGACAGGTACTAGTTTAAAGAAACTAAAGCTTGAAGTTCCAGAGCATAAGGAACAACGCAAAATCTCCAAAATACTATCCATTTGGGATAAAGCGATTAGCACCACTGAGCAACTAATCGACAACAGCAAACAGCAGAAAAAAGCCCTGATGCAACAACTGCTCACAGGCAAAAAGCGCCTACTTGATGATTCAGGGAAGTCGTTTGAGGGTGAGTATGAGAGAGTCAATCTAAGTGAACTTGCAACACTAGATAAGATCTCACTAGGTAAGAAGACTCCTGAAAATTTTGAGTTCAGCTACATCTCGTTATCAGACGTTGAAACTGGAAAGATCTCTAAAAAGCTAGAAAAACACGTTTATGCTTCATCGCCATCACGAGCAAGAAGAGTAGTGAGTGATGGAGATATATTGTTAGCTACAGTGAGGCCAAACTTAAAGGGCTTCGCTAAAGTAACAGAAGAACATGACGGAATGATTGCTTCTACTGGCTTTTCTGTTCTAACTCCAAAGAAAGATGTTTCTGGTGATTATCTATATCACTATTTATTTAGTTGCCATATAACGAGTCAAATAAATGCTCTAGTAGTAGGCTCAAATTATCCAGCAATCAACTCTTCTGATATATCAGGTCTTAAAGTATATATACCTTGTTATGATGAACAGAAAAAATTGCGAAAGTTCTGAACAATGCTGATCAATCTTTAGCCCAACTAGAGCAACAATTAGCAGATCTCAAACAAGAGAAAAAGCACTAATGCAGCAACTGTTAATTGGCAAAAAACGAGTATTAATTTAAGGAAGAATAATGGCGGTAAAAGTATTTATAAGTTATGCACACAAAGATGAGCAATTTAAAGACAGTTTAGTTGAGCACATGTCTGGGTTAGTTAGAGCTAATGTTGTAAGTGAATGGAATGATAGAAAAATAGTACCCGGTCAAGATTGGAGTGACGAAATTTCTGAAAACTTAGCCTCTTCAGAAATAATTTTATTCTTAATTAGCTCTTCTTTTATGAATTCGGACTATTGTATGGGTGTTGAAGTGCAAAAAGCCCTTTCAATGCATAAGGAAGGAAGTGCACAACTAATTCCTATTGTTATTAGAGCAGTTGACTGGTCTGATTCAGTGCTTTCGAAAATACAAGGCTTGCCAAAAGATGCTGTACCTATTGCGTCTTGGGGTAACGAAGATGAAGCTTGGGTGAATGTTATTGGTGGTGTTAAAAGCACATTCAAGAGTTTAAGCCAAAGTCACACCCAATTAGGAAGACTACGGCAAAAGGAGTGCAATTAACTGATAAAGCGAGTTCTTGGCTCAGTGATACCGAAATAGTGCTCACACATCGCAAAGTTAACCAAGTAAGTTTAGATGATATTTATGTTGTTCCAGATGTTGAACTAGATAGCTCCAATGATTTAGTAGACATAAAGCCAGCAAAATATTTATTACAAAACCTTGGTCATCACATTATATCTGGCGAAGAACAACAAGGTAAAACTTCTCTTCTAAAATATCTATACAAAGAGTTACTGAAACTATCATTTTTGCCAGTCTATCTTGATGCGTTAAACATAAAAAAGCGTCCGCAGAGCAAGAAATATCGAGGGCATTAACCGAACAATATGAAAATCTTACATTTGACAGCTTTAATAAGAATGAAAAAGCTGTCCTTCTCATTGATAACATTGATGAAATAGGCCTAAATAAAAAATTCAAAAGCAAATTTCTTGAAGAGATAAATAAAACAACCGACAACACTTTTATTACTTGTCATAGTTCATATACTTTTATTTATGGTGATATTCCCGCTCTCGATGAACATGACCGAATCGAATTGATGGGGCTAGGGAATAAAAAAGAGAAGAATTAGTTCAAAAATGGATTTCTCTTGGTGTTGAAGAAAGCATTGAAGAAGAAGAACTTTACGCTAAGTGTGATGAACTTAAGGCTCGACTTAATATTGTTATCAAAAAAATATTGTCCCACCAAAGCCAATTTATGTCTTGATGCTATTGCAGATGTTTGAAGCAAATGCGCAACTTAACTTGGACTTGACATCATATGGTCATTGCTATCAGCAGTTAATTTACCAATCGTTTGATAAAGCGAATATTGATAAACAAGATTTTGATAAATACCTCAATGTACTAACGGAATTGGCTTGGGAAATTTTTCAACATGGCTCCGATCTCAACATTCATCAGATTGAAGAATTTTTTAAAAATTACAGCAAAATCTACTTGCATGTTGATAAAGAAAAAGTACTTAGAAAGCTTGTTGGGCACTCAATATTATCAAGCAACGGTATTAATGTTGGTTTTAAATACCCTTACATTTACTACTTCTTTGTAGGCAAAAAAATTGCTGAATCATATAGAGACAGCGAAGAAACTCAAGCCAAAATTCAAGACTTATTAGAAAGGCTCCATAGAGAAGACTTTGCAAATATTCTAATCTTTATTACGCACCACACAAAAGATTCGTGGGTATTAAACGAAATAAAGTCGATATTAACTTCATTATTTGATGATCATAAGGAAGCTACTTTAGATAAGGAGCAGCTTTCATTTATGTCTGAGTTCATGAAGGCTATTCCTGAGTTAATTATTGAGCAACGTGAAATTCAGAATGAACGTGACAAGCAAAATGAACGTTTAGATCAAATGGAACGAAATTCTGATGATAAAAATGAAGTTGAGCTGGATATATTAGCTAATATCAACAAAACCTTTAAAGGTATGGAGATTGCGGGACAGATTATTCGCAATCGACATGCAACACTTACACGTGATGCAATGGAAGAATTAGCTAAAACAGGAGCGAATGCTGGTTTAAGGTTTTTGGAATATTTTATTAAGATCTCTGACACAGCGAAAAAGAAATCGTTAAGTTGATATCAACTCACTTATCAGAACACCCAAATTTGACAAATAGAGAGATTGAAAAACAAGCAGAAAATGCGTACCTACATCTTACTTATGGCGTAATTAATGGTATTACAAGGAAAATTGCATCTTCTGTAGGCTCGAAAGAAGCTTTGGAAGTTTACCGAGAAATGGAAAAAATGTTGGTACGCCTGCTTTCCATTTGATACGACAAGCAATCGAACTTCAGTTTAATAAATCAATAAATATTGAACACATTTCTAGCTGCGTCAAACAACTTAAAGACAATCAAGTCTGTCTTAGAATTTTGAAAGAAATGGTAATTCAGCATATTTATCTTTTCCCTGTGGACTATAAAGAGAAACAACAATTGTCGCACCTTTTAGGAATATCAGTGCAAGGACAGCGATGGATGGATACCAAAAAACAGGGAAAGGCTAAAATGACATTCAGTGTTAACTTCCAAGAAGAGTTCAGCGCTAAAATTCCTGCGCTTTCGTTGCTTACAAATTTAGGCTACACCTTCATTCCACCAAGTGAATGCGAAGCGTTACGTGGTAATACTTTAGCAAATGAAAAGAAAAGCACTCATCAGGTTATTTTATTACCTGTTATGCGTGAAATCTTAGCGAAACAAACGTTCTCGTTTGCGGGTAAGCAACATACATTATCAGAAGCCGCAGTTGATAAGGTGATGCATGAGCTGAACCCTGCCATGAACCTCGGGTTAAAAGCAGCTAATGAGAAAATTTACAATGCCCTAATGTATGGCGTTAGCGTTACTGAATTTATAGATGGTAAAAAGCCTCCCCCACCATTAAGCTTATTGATTGGCACAACATTGATAATAATCAATTTCATTTTACCGAAGAATTAGTAGTACAAAATGCCGAGGGTACAGGCAACCGCAGACCGGACATTGTGTGTTTTGTAAATGGGTTGCCGTTAGTGGTGGTTGAAGCAAAACGCCCGGACTCGAACAAAGAAGGTAAATCGACCAACGTTGAGGCAATTTCTCAGCACATTCGTAATCAAAAGCAGGATGAAATACCACATTTATATGCCTACAGCCAGTTACTGTTAGCCATAAACGGGCATGAGGGCTTGTATGCGACGTGCGGTACACAAGATAAATTTTGGGCTAAATGGAAAGAAGAACAAATACCCGAAGCGGAATTTGTTAGGTTAAAAAATCACAAGTTGAGCGATGAAGAATTAAATGCGCTGTTTAATCATCGCCCTGCAAAAGATAAAACAGATTATCAGTCACTTCTAGCCGCTGGTGACTTAACTGTTACCGACCAAGATAGGCTTATTGTAAGCTTGCTACGTCCTGAACGTCTTCTCGATATGACTCGCCTGTTTACCTTGTTTGATAAAAAAGCAGGCAAGATTGTAGCTCGATATCAACAGGTATTTGGCATAAAAGCACTTATTGAGCGCATAAACACCTTCGATGACACTGGCGCTCGTGAAGGTGGTGTTATCTGGCACACCACGGGCAGTGGTAAGTCATTTACTATGGTGTTTTTGTCCAAAGCGCTTATTTGGCTTGAAGAACTTGCGCAGTGCCGCGTAATTATTGTAACTGACCGCGTGGATCTAGAAGACCAGCTAAGCCGTACGTTTGCCTCCGGTGGTGTACTCACCGACCGTGATAAAAAGATGCAATGGCAACGACTGGAAAGCGTTTAGCGGAACAAATTGGTCAAGGTAACGAGCGAGTTATTTTCTCGATCATTAATAAGTTTGGCTCTGCCATAAAACACAAAAACTGCTACAACGACAGCCCGAATATTATTGTGTTAGTGGATGAAGGTCACCGCAGCCAAAACGGGGAAAATAATATCCGTATGCAGCAGACGTTGCCTAAAGCGGCTTTTATTGCTTTTACAGGTACACCACTGTTAAAAGACGATAAGACTGAAAACAAATTCGGTAAGATCATTCACTCTTACACCATGCAGCAAGCGGTTGAAGATAAAACGGTTACCCCTCTTTTATACGAAGAGCGGATTCCAGAGCTCAACGTTAACGAAAAAGCAATTGATGCTTGGTTTGAGCGCAGCACCAGTAAGCTTAGCGACAAGCAAAAGACCGACTTAAAAAGAAGTTTTCGCAAAAAGGTCAAATTTATCAAACCGCAGATCGTATTATGTTAATTGCCTATGATATTGCCGACCACTTCCAAAATTTTAAACATCAAGGTTTAAAAGGCCAGCTAGCTTGTGACTCTAAAGCCTCTGCCATTCGCTACAAAGAGGCATTAGATAAAATTGGTACTGTCACATCGGTTGTGGCGATGTCAGCTCCTGACACTCGTGAGGGTCATGAGGCGGTAGATCAAGAAAGCAAAGACATTGTACAAAATTGGTGGAAGGCTAACGTAAATAAGATGGACGAAAAAGCCTACACCAAAGCCATTATTGAAGACTTTGGTAGAGATGATGGCCCTGACATCATGATAGTGGTTGATAAACTGCTAACCGGCTTTGACGAGCCTAAAAACACAGTACTGTATATCGACAAACCCCTTAAAGAGCACAACTTAATCCAAGCCATTGCCCGTGTTAATCGATTGCACAACAAAAAACAGTTTGGCTACTTAATTGATTATCGCGGCATATTAAAAGAACTTGATACAACAATAGAAAAGTACCAAGACCTTGCTGAACGCACACAAGGCGGTTTTGATATCGACGACCTGAAAGGTTTGTATAACCGAATGGATACGGAATATAAAAAACTGCCGGGGTTACACAGTGATTTGTGGGCGATATTTGAAGGTGTAAAAACAAACAAGATGGCCCAGCGCTTCGCCAAGCGTTAGCGCCAAAGGTGAATGATGTTGATGGTAAGCTTGTCGATACCAATCTTAAAAAGCGTGATGACTTTTATTCAGCGCTGACCGCATTTTCAAATTGTATGAAAGTAGCGTTGCAATCAGCAACCTACTTTGAAGATAAGTCGTTCAATAACAAACGTGACTTGTACAAACGTGACCTAAAAGCCTTTGTCGATTTGCGCAAACAAGTGCGTGAAGATGCTGACGAAACCATTAATTATGATGAATACGCAGAAGATATTCGCAGCCTTCTAGACAAGCATATTGCTGGTATTGAAGTAAAAGATCCCGATGGTGCATATTTAGTCGGTAATTTAGGAAAAGACGTTAAACCTAAAGATATGAGCGATGACGAGGCGCGTAACCAAACAGACAAAATTACGGGCCGGATCACTAAGATGATTGAACAGGACTTAGCGGATGATCCTTATGCGCAGGAGTACTTTTCTAAGATGCTTAAAAAGGCAATTGAAGATGCCAAAGCGATGTTTGATGCACCGGTTAAACAGTACATCCTTTTTGCTGATTTTGAACAAGAAGTAAAAGGCCGCAAAGTTGCAGATATTCCCAATGATTTTGTAGATGATTCCGGCAAATTAAATAAACATGCACAAGCCTATTTTGGTTTGTTCAAGCACCTATTTGATGCTGAGTTTTTGACTGAAAAGGACCTGCATAGTGACAAATTGGTTGCTTTGGCGTTTAGTATTGATGATGTGGTGAATACCGCTGTTGCTGAGTATTCAATCAATCCCGCGGAGATTGAAAACGCCATACACATGAAGTTGTTGCCGATGTTATTTGGCGATCTTGGCCTTGAAAACGCTCAAAAGCTAATTGAAGAAGTGTTAAAGAAAATACGCTTTGGTATATCACGAGGCGACTTATAGTGCCCAAACAAACCATTGCCGCTTCTATTAATTCAGGAGAAAGCAGATCTACAATTGAAGAACAATGTATTCTTACCTATGGTAACGACACCATTTACTACGACGTTATTCGTAAAACAAAGCCTACTGATAACGCTAAACAAACAGCACGCAAAGTAATTATTAAGGTTCACCCTGATCAGCGAGTTGTCGCTACTGTGCCTCATGATGCTAGTGATGATGCTATTCAAAATGCAATGCACAAGCGTGCTAGATGGATTTGGCAAAGCATTGATGAATTTGCAAAGCAAAAGGATACGGTATTGCCCAAGCGGTACGTGAGTGGCGAAACGCAGTTTTACCTAGGTAAGCGCTATGTATTAAAGATCCACATTGATGCTGATCAAGTACCCAACGTAAAGCTAAACCGTGGCAAATTAAACGTCACACTTAAGCATGAAATCAGTAAAGATAATGATGATCGGGTGGTGGAAATTAAACCACTTATTGATAGGTGGTATCAGCAAAAAGCGAAAACCATCTTTCACGAGCGGCTTGCCGAATTACTACCAAAAACAACGTGGGTAAAAGGCATTCCTTCTTTTCGTACAATGCCAATGAAAAAGCAATGGGGAAGCTGCTCTGCCAAGGGCAACTTGATGCTCAATCCCCATCTTGTTAAAGCACAAAAAGAATGCATTGATTACGTGATATTACATGAGCTTTGTCACATTGCTGAACACAACCACAGCGAGCGTTTCTGGCGTTTGCTAACCCAAGTGATGCCGAATTGGAAAGAAGTAAAAGCCAAATTAGATGACATGGCGGAGATGTATTTGAATGAGTAGTGACTATGGCCTGTGAAGGTTTGGTGACTTTGCAAACACATGATTTTGCCAAAAAGCATTGTGCTGCCACGAGTTTAAGTGGCCAACTGACTGTTATAGCAACGGACTACATTAAATAACTAATCGAATTCACTAGCCAAGTTACCTTTCCGTCAAGGCGTATTAACTACAACTTCATCATCGACAGATTTTTTTAAACAGGCTCGAGCCATGGGTGAATCGATAGACGTATAGTCTTTTCGGCCATATATTTCGTCTGGCCCGACAATTCGAAATTTAAGGGTTTTTCCGTCGTCATTTTCTAATTCAACCCAAGCGCCAAAGAAAATTTTTCCATCTTGATCTGGGTGATATTCAACTATCTTTGTTTCTTCTAAAGTTTTACGTAAGTACCTGACTCTTCTATCAATCTGTCTCAATCTTTTTTGTTTTCTTGATAGTCAGCATTCTCCGATCTATCTCCAAGACTCGCAGCCCATGTAACTTTTTTGTGATCTCCGGTCGTTCATTCCGCCATAAAAAGTCAAGTTCTTCTTGCAGTTTTAAATACCCTTCACGGGTAATAAGTTTAGTTTTCATAATTTAGTTGAGTCTTTTTATAAGGAACTAAGAGTCTGTTTTATGACTCAGCTTTTCAATCAGTTTTTTCTTGTCTTTTTCTGACAGTTTATTGATTAGGCAGGATAACTCTGCAGTTATTTCATCTTCGCAAAAAAGTAATTTAGCGGGACGTTTAACTGTTTAGCTAGTTTTTTCAACATACTAATATCAGGCGTATGTCGACCTTTTTCATAGTGATTCATACGTGCACTAGCTGAGCTGTGCTCCATACCAACCAAGATTCCAAGGCCTTTTTGTGTGAGTCCAGCTTTTTTCTAGCTTGCTTAAGGCGAATGATAAATGGATTAGTAACCACGAAAAGATCATTTAGTTGTCTCTTTAATAACTTAGATTGTCTAATTTTTAATTATTTTTGTATACTTAGCAATCCTAAGTTTATGAAAGTGTCATTTAGATGAAAAAACATTACAGACTAAACAACCTGATGAAACATCTGCTAATTGAAGAAGCCATGGATGAGTTTACTGTTACAGAATTACGAGACGTTGCTCATAATAAATTTGAGCAGAAACAGACCCCAGTAGAACTTAGGGTTAAGTTATACCGCCACTTGCTTGCTCTTGAGGAAAAAGGATTGCTTAGTACAAAAGGCACTGGTCGAAATAAAAAATACGCGAAAACAAATCTATTTATTGAATGTTTTTCCAAGTCACTACATGACGCATCTGAAGCGTCGTTTGAAAAAATTCAATCCCTTAAAAAAGAACGAAACAGCATACAAGGAGAGTTGGAAATTACTCTTGGAGAAGTCGAACATTATGAAAATTTTATCAAACGATTTCCCGACAATAGGGTTGTTATAACAACGTTAAAAGACAAAGCAAAAGGACAGGCTGCAAGTTTACTTGGTCGAATAAATGCCACATCTAAGTTAATCTCTGTATTAGAGGGTAGCAGCACATGTTAAGACTATGGCAACAAGAAAGTGTTGAATTAGCTTTAGAGAAGTTCAGAACTGGCCCATCTCATTTTTTTGCCAAGCCACCCTAGGCGCTGGGAAAACGATAATGGCATCGGAAGTCGCTTACAGATTGTTTGAGGATGAATTAATCGACTTAGTTCTTTGTTTTTCGCCATCTTTGTCTGTAGCACACGGTATTAAAGAAACATTTAGTAGAAGGTTAAACTGTCACTTTAATGGTGAAATTGGAGCCATTGGGAAGTCTTTAACGTATCAAGCGATTCAATACTTAGATAACAGTTTTTGGCAAACCATCAGAAAATATCGTGTCTTGGTTATTTTTGATGAAATTCATCATTGTTCCGGAAGTTCACAGGAAGTTGCTAATGCTTGGGGACAACAAATCCTAGTAAAAATTCAAGGTTTGGCTAAATACACACTAGCGCTTTCAGGTACTCCTTGGCGTTCTGATGCCTTACCAATAGTTATGGCCGAATACACAGATCCGGAAGGTCAATTAGTCTGCGATTATCAATATACTCTAGCTCAGGCGGTTAATGATGGCGTTTGCCGCTCGCCGAAAATAGTTCTAATTGATAATGAAAAACTAACTATAGCAACGGATGAAGGTGATAAATCATATCCCTCTATCCTTGAATTGTTAAAAAGTTCAAATATTTCCTATCGCAATGTTATTTTTAACAACCAAGCAGTAGAATATTTAGTTCGGTTAGCCTGCGATAAGCTCTCAGAAATTCGAAAAGAATCCCCTAATGCCGGAGGGTTAGTAGTTGCCGCGTCAGTAGAGCATGCTAAATCTTTGTGTAACTTGCTACGGAATAAATTTAATCAAAAAGCAACAATAGTGACTTACAAGCACGATGATGCGTTAGCCGAGATTAATAGATTTAAAAATGGAGTTACTGAATGGATAGTAAGCGTAGGCATGATCAGTGAAGGTACGGATATACCAAGGTTGCAGGTTTGCTGTCATATGAGCAGTGTTAAGACCGAGCTTTACTTTAGACAGGTCTTGGGACGAATCTTAAGAGTCAATAACTCACCAAACCAAGAGGCCTTAGTTATATACGTTCGCCGAAGAAAGCCTAGCTTCAATAGCCGTTCGAATGGAACAAGATATCCCTGACACATACCGTTATATTAATATCCCTACTAGCCAAAAGAACAACGAATACATTAATACCGACAATATTTTATCAAAAAAATGCTTACACTAGAAAAACCAGAACTCCATAAATTGAGTTGGGGAAATGACGGTATAAGCGCCCTTATGGAATCAAATGCTAAGATATTAAATGAGTTCGATGAGCTTAGGCTCGGCCAATTCAAGCAGAAAATAATCGCCGCATTTAATTAATTATAAATAGCGCACTTCTTTACTTTTGTAAGTTTATTGTAGACCAATTTATGATTGCCTCAGACGGATTGGGGCGAGTTACAGAAATTAAGAGCTAGTTTGTCTCGCCTTCAGGAATTAATTATTGGAACAATTGAGAAAGTCTGGCCAACCGCGCCTAGCAGAACGTAAACACACAATTAGTGATATATAATAAAAATAAATATCCACGTGGATACTTCCTTCAAATAACTTTTCGACTCAATCTGTCGTCTTTGATAAAAAGATCCACGTAGATACCTCTTACTCTGTAAACAATGGGATGGACTCCTTGGTTTTAATGGACTCTACAGTTGCAAATTCCACTCACTACCGGCAGTTAATCCAAACAATATCAGCATCCGATCCAAAGTTTATTGGCATGAGATTCCGATAAGTTTCAGCATTTGAAGATAAATTAGATTAAACTCAATTATACGTAAAATTGGGTTCACAATTAATTACCACTGATTAACGCTGGTAGCTGCATACTTCGGAATATGCAGGTAACAGGAGATAAGTTTGAAAAATACTTTTGATAAGTCTCGTGTACTAATGCAAAGCTTTAACAGAGCTTGCGACACGCTTGAAATTGAATTAGAGAGCCGCGCAAAAATCGTTGGAGTATCAGAATTAATTTATGCTGAAAAACAATCAACTGGATTTGAGATCCCCGGAATAGAATCTGAATTACAGCTTATTTTTCTGCATTTTTATAAACATTTGTTTTCTTTAGCCGGCGGTAATAATGATTTTATGCTTCATTGGTTTTATACGAAACAACAACACCTTAACGCGACTCCCGCAGATATTTGCAAATCGAAAGCAGGCTTAAGCAAGTTAACTCAATACATGGAAAGCATAAATAAAATTAATTAAGCATATTAATAGCCGTACGAATACTTTTGCAAGCCTAAACCAACTCTGCCAGCCAAAGCCAAACTGCGTATTTTCACCCATCCTGATCACTTAATAACATCGATGCTGATCACCCAATAACATTCATCCTGATCACTCAATAACATCGATGCTGATCACTTTTGACCAAAATGTTATTGAGTGATCAACTTATGTTATTGATTAAAATTTATTATTTTTTGTTTTATCTATAGGTGTTTTTAACCGTTATCCTTTTCTCTTTTTTGATGATGAGGATAACCATGCCAACGGCACCTATTTCTATGCGTAAATTAAAAGAGATCATTCGATTAAAGTACGGGTGTGAATTAACTCACCGTCAAATTGCTAAAAGCCTGTCTATATCACCGGGCTCTGTTTCAACCTATGTTAACCGAGCAGCTCAACTCAATATCACTAGCTGGCCTTTAGCGGCTAGTTGGGACGAGCAATCCCTTCATCAGGCATTCTTTAATACTAAAGCTCAACCCAAGCGCTATGCTTTACCGGATTGGTCAATTGTTCAGCAAGAGCTGCGACCTAAAACCATGACATTGCAATTACTGTGGGAGGAATATAAAGAACGTCACCCCGAAGGTTATTACAGCTATAACCATTATTGCCGCCAATATAAATCTTGGCTTAAATGCCAAAAGCCATCAATGCGACAAAATCATAAAGCGGGTGAAAAGCTGTTTGTTGACTATTGCGGGCCGACGATGAATATCGTCGACCCAAGCACTGGAGAGTGCCGGACCGCACAGATTTTTGTTGCGGTGATGGGGGCCTCAAATTACACCTATGCCGAAGCGACATTCAGCCAAGGGTTAGAAGATTGGGTGATGAGTCACGCCCGTTGTTTTGAATTCTTAGGTGGAGTCCCTGAATTGGTGATCCCCGATAACCTGAAAAGCGGTGTGACAAAGGCGTGTCGATATGAGCCAGATTTAAACCCAACCTACCAACAACTTGCCTGTCATTATAATACGGTTGTTGTGCCTGCTAGGCCTTATAAACCTAAGGATAAATCTAAAGCGGAAGTGGGGGTACAAATTGTTGAACGCTGGATAATGGCGCGACTGCGTAAGGAAACGTTTTTTAGTTTACGTCAACTCAATATCAAAATCAGGGAATTACTAATCGACTTAAACCAACGGCAGATGAAAAAGCATCCTAGTTCGAGAGCAAGTCAATTTAAAACAATAGATAAACCTGTACTCAAACCCTTACCTCAAAAGCCATACAGTTACACCTTGGTCAAACAGGTACGCGTACATATTGATCACCATGTTGAAGTTGAGAAACATTATTACTCCGTACCTCATCGTTTAATAAAACAAAAGCTAGAAGCACATGCCAGTAATGAGCTGGTGACGCTTTATCATAAAGGAGTAAAAGTAGCTGTTCACCCACGCTCTCACCGTGTCGGTGGCCATACAACAGTTGAAGAGCATATGCCTATCGCTCATCAAAAACAACAACAGTGGAGTGCAGCTCGTTTTGAAAGTTGGGCCAGAAAGTTTGGCGTATCAACAGAGCAATATGTGATTAATTTACTAACGATGAAAAAACACCCAGAGCAAAGCTACCGTGCGTGTTTAGGGCTACTCAACCTAGGTAATAAATTCGGTGAACAAAGACTTGAAGCAGCTTGTCAACGTGCGCTTGCCACAGGCCTTAACCGAGTTAAGCAAGTGAAAAATATCCTAGAAAAAGGATTAGATAAACAGCCATTACCACAAGCTCAACTCGATTTACTAAATGAAATAGACCACCCCAACATCCGTGGTAGCCAGTATTACCATTAATCAAAAAGGAAAAACATGAATACTCATCAACAAGTCAACCAGCAACTGAATAGCTTAAAACTTAGCGGCATACGTGAAGCCTTATTAAGGCAACATGAGCAACCCAATTTATATGTAGAGCAAAGCTTCGAAGAACGTTTAAGCTTATTGCTTGAGCATGAAATTATAGGACGAGAGCAACGTAAAATAGAGCGATTAACCCGACAAGCAAAGTTTAGAGTTAGCGGTACGCTTGCCCAGTTAAACTACAGTGCGAGTCGCCAACTCGATAAAACACAAATGCGTTCGCTAGCCCAAGGCGAATGGCTGCGTTTACATCAAAACATCCTCATCACAGGCGCGACAGGATGTGGCAAAACTTACCTTGCTTGTGCACTTGGTCATAATCATTGTCAGCAAGGATACAGCGTGTATTACTTTAGGCTTAAAGAGCTACTCGAGAAAATGTTTATGGCTCAGGCTGACGGGAGTTACCGAAAGTTTATTAATAAACTCGCTTATGCTGATCTATTGGTACTTGATGATTGGGGATTAGAGCCCTTAACCCCTCAGCAACGCAGTGATTTACTCGAATTAATTGATGCTAGGTACGATAGCAAATCAACGCTAATTGCTAGTCAATTACCGATAGAAAATTGGTATAAAATGATCGGCGAATCTACTCATGCTGATGCGATATTAGATAGGTTAGTCCATGGTTCAATTAAGCTGGAATTAAAAGGAGAATCAATGCGAAAAAACTAAATTCCTTGACTGATGCTGATCACTCAAGTTAAATTTTACTGAGGTCTATAGAGAAACAAAAATGCGATCAGCATCAATGTTATTGACCGATCAGCTTCATGTTATTACGCAGCTGTCTTTATTTAGTAAATAATAATGTGATTTCTCTGAAGTTGGCTTGCTGTGCCATCTAATTACTTTAAGGCCAAAGTCATTATCTTCTACGCTTATATTAAACTCTTTTAAGTCGTGTTCGGGAACTGGAACGGGGTCATTGTTTAGCGTCAGCGTTTTTTTGTTATTTAATGCTAAATACCAGCCAAATTCGATAGTAAACTTTGGCAATAACACTTCATGAGGAGGCAAATTAGTTTCACAATTACTAAGCGTAACTATCGTGCCTTTTGGCTCTTGCATTAGTGAGGAATGTTGTAAAGACTCGTCGATTGAAACGCCATCAAAATCTTTAATGTCTGACGCGCAAACCTTAATTCTTGCATTTTCATTGTTGTGCTTTGTAAACCATGTAGCATTTTCAGAGATTCTGAAAAATGCCAAACGCCCTCGACCATGACTACCATGTTGATCAGCGTCTGATTTAGATGAGTCATTAAACTTAGCAAAATTATCTTGGATATTGTGAAAGTCGATTCCGTCACCGTTGTCGAAAACTTCAACGGCTTCAGTACCATCCATTTCATTAGTTTCGATATTTACTTTTACTTCGGTAGCGTTAGCATCTAACCCATTCCAAGCTAGCTCAAATATTGCTCTCCAAGGATCAATATTCTTAAAGTGCTTTTTATTCCGTTACATGTAATTGCAGCAGAGCCACTGAAATTATAACTATCCATAAAAATCCGTATTATTTGCAATTCACTGAGAGTTGAACTGATTAACTATTAATCCAAAGTTGATACGTCAAACATTAAAGTATTTTTCTTTAATATTGAATAAAAAGAGTTAAAAAACTATTTCTGCACTTGTGTAAAATAAAACCAGCCGAAGTTGGCTTTACTCAATAGACTACACTTCAACTTTTAGCAGTGTTTGAATTTAGAATATCAATTATCTTTACAGACATTGCTTCAATTTGTCTTGATGTTGTGGCTCCAAAAACGCCTTCACCAAAGCTAGATTGAGTATCAAGGGTAGACTCGTGAATAACCCGACCATCAGCTACGGCAATTAACTTCACATTCAACTTAAGTACAGCATCTCCAACCATCGATCCAGCCATAAATCTTCCAAAACCTGAAACGTGGCGAAATTGCTCTATTGTGATTTTCAAAAGCGCTTCAGGTTTAGGGTTTTCTGAAGCAGAAGCAATACTTCCTAAATATTTCTTTGAAATCACCTTTTTAAGCTCTGCTATGCTCGTGGTTAGGCTTTTGCTTTCGTCAATCCTTTCTAAAGGTTGAACTTCCAATAAGACACTTACGTTGGAGGCGGTTGCCTCCGTGCTTTTAATGCTAGTCCTCTCATTTATTTGAGCTGCACAACCGCATAGCATTACAACCATAGCAATGGTTAGAAAATATCTAAACAGTAACATTTAATATTCTACTCCCTTAATTTCAGCTAAATTGCACTTAAATACAAATAAGTTCTGCAAAACCGAATTAGTCGATACGACTTCATTACTACTCTTCCTTATCGTATTTTGAATCAAATTGCTTAAGCCACTCATTTAGAGACTCTAACTTATGTTTAGGTAGAAATAAGCAAACTAATGACGTTAACCAAATAACTCCGTGAAAAGTTACTTTTAAATAATATGATTTTGGTTCTTCTGATAACTTACCACTACCATATTTTGACAGGGCTTCGCCTGACACTAATTCGTTTCCTAAAATAAAGCTAAAAATAATAAATATCAAAGCTATAAAGAGTCTCATCTTTACCCTCCATTAATTTTCTTTGAAGTATATTCCGAGATAGCTCCTTGAACTTGAGCTTGCCCCCAGTCTTTCAATGGTGACGGAACATATCTAAATCTAGTATCCATGTAATGCTCAGCAAATCCAGCTAGCGTATTACCCCACAGACCACCGACTCTATCATTGTACATATAGTCAATACCCGCAGCTCCCCAAGATACAGCTTGGCATGGAGCTAATGGACAATACCCAGCATATTCTCCAGCCGTATTTAAAGCTGAGACTGACGTATCAGCCACACTAACAGCTGCCATCTTAACATTATGTTTGATTGCCATCTGTCCTTGTATAGTGGTTACATCATTTCCGCCAAATAAACTATTAATACTCTTTTTCCACATAGCCATTTCTCTGGCTGCTGCACTAGTTAAACCTTCTAACCCTCCTTTTCCGTATTCGTTAAACAAACTTTGGTACATTGCGGTCATCGCACCGTTACCAAATTTTCCACCTGTTATAACTGAAGCTGTGCCACCTACAGTCATATTAATAATGGTGCCGCTAATTGGTCCGTTATAGTAGTGTGTGTTCAAGCTTGTCCCTACACCTTTGGTGAAGCCAGCGGATACGAATCCATGACCAAATTTTCCACCACCAAGCACGGATAATGTACCACCTGCAAATGCATGTGATGCTATTTGTCCAGCAATTTGCCCTGAAGTTAACATATTGCCACCAAAGTTAGTTAAACCAGATGCGCTCATTTGTCCCGCTTCAACTGCTGCAACATTACTAGCACCTGCACTACTATAATAATCACCGATTTGTTGGAAGGTATACGCACTAGCACCTGCAACCGCTGCGGCTCTTAAAGCGCCAGAAGGTGGAACGCCCATAGCTCTGTTATATTCATAAGTCCAAGCTGCTGCTCCCCAGCCTCCGCCATAGACTGCGGATACAGTAGAACCGACAATATTAACTACATCTTTACCAAATACCTTAGTGGCAGCTTTTATCAGCCCACGTCTAAAGCTTGAGAAGAAATACCCTGACGGATCTGTATAACTCATCGGGTTATTCAATACATAGCTATAACGATTATAGTTTTGAGTATTTTCAGGAGCCTGAATAAACGGATCAGCTTGTAAGAATCGTCCCAAGGTTGGATCGTAGATCCTACCGTTCATATGAATAATGTTTAGGTCATCCATCATACGATGGGAGGTATAGCCTCGCTCTGTAGGTACTAACGAATTAAACGAACTAAACTCACTGTCAGTATAAAGCGTCGTACTTTTACCCCACGGATCGTAAATTGATTGCGAGACCAAATCACCATCATGATTCGTAACAAGTACAACAGAGCCCTAGCTGTCCTTGTGCATATACAATATTTCATCAGTTTGGTTACTTCGCTTCGTGACGATGGCATTACCAATGTAATATTTATGTTCAGTTAAGGAACCATATCCGCCACTTCTAATCGTCTTTTCATATCCACCGACATAAGTTCGTGTATAGGTGGCGTTGAGTCCATTTTCTTTTTTAGATTCAGATTTATAGTAAAGTTGTCTGTTAACGCCATATTTCATCGTCGCGGATGCCGTCGAGCTTGAAATATCAGTAGGTAAATCAAAGCTGCTGTAAGTAAACGTTCTCACACCATCATTTTCGATATTACCGTTATTGTCATATTTACCTGAAAAATTGTTGTAGGTCGCCCCTGTTCGGCTCGAATTTTTGTATATGGCCTCTAATCGATGGACATCAGTTGATGAGTACTTATAGTAGCCAGTTGACGTGCCATTAGTACCAAAGCCTTTTTTGCTTGTTATATTGCCGAAGCCGTCATACGTATAGGTTTGGTTACCTGTAAATGAAGATGGCAGGGCCGGGTTGGCGGTTATGACACTGATATTTCTATTCTTCAAACGACTTACGTCGTCGTAGATGAAAGTTTCAGTATAATCAGCCGCATCACCAGAATAATATTTGCTTCGTTTAGTGTGTAAATCACCATTATTGTAATACGTCAGGTCTAGGTTGAATAAACTAGAATCGCCAATAAAGTCAACGTCGCTTAATCTGCCCGTATCCCCTTCAAAATCATATTGTCCTTCGACACCGTTTCCATACGTTATCCCTGTAACTTGGCCACTATCGTTCATAGAGTCGATGCGCTCTAATACAAATCCAGTCTCATTATTGACTCTAGCTTTGACGTAACCTGCATTTGTGTAGAAAGTTTTTACAGAGAAACTAGAACCCGGCACGTCAAAGTTAGTTATGAGAGGTCGACTTGCAGCATCATAAGATTGAGATTGACTATATGTATCAAATTCTCCTTCAAATGTTGTTACGGTTTCGTGAGGCCGACCAACGCTATCAAAACTGTATTCAGTCTTGATTGTAGGCGTGTCACTACCGCAAGTCTTATCTGCTCCATCATATTTCGCAGTTTCTACTAATTTATTACGCTCTTTATATGTGCTGCTCGTACCATATATCCAACAGAGCGTGCCTTCTTCACTATTATAGCTTTTAGTTTTCCGGCCTAATGTATCGTATGTAAACGTAAACTTGTCATTTTCAGCGTTCGTTTGAGAATAGATTTGGTCAAAACCATTATACTTATAGGTCCATTCGCCCTTAATCGGGTCATCAGTGCTGGTTTTGCGTCCCAAATAATCGAACTCATTCGTTATTATACTTGATTTCCCGTCTGCTTTTGTTTCACTGTTCAACAAATTGCCAAACGCATCGTAGGTAAACTCGACGGTATTCCCTTCGTTATCTTCGACTTCAATCGTCTCACCTAAACCGTTTTTCACCGTTGTGGTTTTTTGGTCAATCTCATTGGTAGCGATTTCGTTCGCCCCATCATATTCTAAGGTTTTATATGAACCATCGGGATTAGTGACTCGCTCTACTCTTCCAATGTCATCGTATACAAAGTCTGTTGTTAGGGCTGGATTGTTCGGTCTACTCGTAGACTCTTTACGCCCATATTCATCATAGGTGGTAGTTACAACCGAATTTGAACCATCGAAACTTACGACTCTCGTCTCAATTTCCATTCCATATTTGTCAAAAACAACTTCCTTATCCGGCTTTCCGGTTTCGGCAACTCTTTGAATATAATACCCATCTAACGAACAACTCGAGTCACAATAACGTTTTTCAATCGATTTGTGCCTCGAATCTGGATAGTCAATTAACTTCACTTCACCAAAGGCATTTAGCGTAGATTTTGTATACAAGTAGTTTTGGTTTCTAACGCTTATGCTATCGATAACCCCTGAAACTGAACTTGAGCTCGTGTTATTGTATTTATAGTATTGATTATAATTTAATGAGTCTTTTTATACTTAACATACCGGCCTTTAGGGCCGTATTCGGTTGTCGCTTTTCGAGTCTGTGATGAGGTCGTATCCTTAACGTTCGCCACGATGATAGTTGAAATTTTGTTCCCATACTCGTCGTAATCGTAAGTCGTGACTTGCTTATTTTGACTGTCTGTCGGAGAACGAGTTGTCGTCTCTAGCATCAAATCTGAATTATAGGTAAATGATGACTCTCTCGTGACCGTTGGTAATGTCACCCCTTCATTTTTTCTCGTCTTAGTTACGGTCGTATTCGTCAATCGTGCTAATCGTTTGTACTCATTTGACGTCCCGTATTCATTTACGGTTGACGTCGTAAGACTGGTTCCTGACGTCGTCAAGTCAGTAGTGACAATTTCACTCGTCGTTAAGTTACCCCATGAAGAATACCCGAAGGTAGAATCGACCTCAGAAAGCGCTGTAGAAGTACCATTACTGTTATATTGGTAACTTTTCTCAACTAAATTTTCGATGACACCAAAAACACCATTTTCGCTGTTTTTCACTGCCAACGTATTCGTTGCAGAAGATAATGTAACTTCTCCTTTTTTCGAATTCGTTTGGATTGGCATGCCTCTTAGGACATAAGAGCTTGCGCCATAATCTTGATTATATTCAGTCGTAGTCTCAATTTTTGTAAGGTAATCGAAAGTCTTAATAGCTTGGAATCCAAGGGAACCTAATCCTTCCTTATGAATAAGAAGTCCGGCGTACTCATAATAAATTGCAGCTCTACCTGGCGTTGGTGAATAAGGATTATCATAAAAATCGCCACGCTCACCGACAAATCGAACAACCAAATTTCCTCGACGAGGTGAAAATGTCGCTGTGTCAATTAGATTGTCAGACACTTTACCAAAATAGACATCGTTTTGGGTTAGTGGTTTATATCGAATATGTGTAGAAACTCCAAAACCGTTAACTATTTCGTTTATCGTATTATATTGCCCAGAATTGGATTGAAACTGCTTTTTCCAAGTAGATGACGTTGCAGTTAATAGCTCCAAATTTCCATCACCAGCGACATCGGCAAACTGCATGTTCTCTGGGTTTGAATCAAAACTTTGATACCCACGGTGTTCAAAATCAATATCTTCAATATTTTCAGTGGGGCGAGAAAAATAAATAGCCCACTTGTTGCTCGCTGTTGCATGCAGTACATCTGTTCGGCCGTCGCCATTCAAATCAACAAATCGGTTAAGTAACTTTTTTGTACTATCCGTCACGAGCCCCATGGGCTTTTCCGGAGAAAAGCCGATACCATTCCCTAATCGATAATACCAATCTGTTCCTTTCACATATGTAATGTCTGTTATAAAGTCGCCATTTAGGTCGCCGAATCGAACTGTATTCATAGTCGCACCGCCCAGGTTTGACTCTAAAGTCAGAGTTGGAGCGGTGTCATCACCGGTGGCTAAAAGCAAGTCGTATTTGGTTGTAGTAGACGTCACCCACGTGCCGTTTAGGTCTGACTCACATTCCCTTTGAGATCTCGAAAATATCATTTGCCCCATGGAATTTCGACAATATGCTGAAGTTGTAGTAGTCTTGGCAATTAGATCGGATTTACCATCACCATTGACGTCAATGCCCGAAGAATATTTCAGGTTAGCGGTAGCGTTTTTGTCCCCATAGGTTCAAAGTCACTGATACTCGATGTAGGGTAAGTATAAAGAGTAATTGCTTGGCTAAATGACTCATCGCCTTCGTTATTTAGGTAAGCTTTAATATACTTCCCAGTTCTAAAAACGATGTCTTCAAAACTATCTCCGTTGACGTCCATTACTTGAACTTGAGAGTCTAATCCTATAGCTTGAATACCTAAATCGCGGTTTATTTTTTCGGATTCATACTCAACCTCAGTACAATCACCGGAGCAATCGCACATATTACGAGAGTTTGTACCTTAGTATATATGAAACGACTTGCCAGTTACTGGTATCTGATGTCGCATAAAGTAAATCTCGTATTCCATCACCATTAAAATCAATCGTTAATGCATGTTCTTTCTCATTTGTAGCCCAAGAAGCAAGAGAAACCGTATTACCAACTGCATTTGTACTCATCAAACGTGCTTTCCATTCAGAGCCGTCTGGATATACAAAATCATCTATGCCATTCCCATCAATATCAAAAATCAACGTGTATTCTGTATTTTTCGCGCCTGAATACGCTGTATTTGTCGTATCAAACGCTTCAAAGTCTGTATCGTTTGGGACCCAGCGACAAAATGATTGCACTCCAGAGCTCGGTATCGCACTCCCAAGTCATTGATGAAGTAGATAAACCACGGCGATTCCAGTTAAATTCCGTTGCATTACGGCAAGTTTGGCGGCCTGCGTCTGCGCATTCCGTGATGGATTCAACTAATGTGCTCTCTTCAATAAACTTAGATACATCCGCTTCATAATCGACGAAATAAGAACGATAATTTTCGTTATCTACCGTGTTGTGTATCGCTGCGAGTATTTTATTATGGTTATAATAACTTCCTTTTGGCCCGTATCCTTTGAAGCCCTTATCATAATCCTCGTATTCAAATTCAACTCGTGCAAAAGGTTGGGAGTAGCTGACTGGAACCGTATTACCTGCATAATCAATACTATCAAGGTAAAAGGTCCCGCTCTGAGTGTCTTTGTCGTAGTTAAATAAAATGTAATTGTTTTTAGAATCAACGATCGCTTTTATTGCATAACTTTTTGCAATACTGCCATCAGCATAGCCGCTATAGGCTCAACAAATGCATCAGACGTGTCTTGGATGACATTTCCATGTATGTTTTGAAGATACAGCCCTGACACCTCACCATAATAATGAGTTTCGCCTGCTTTATTTTCTACGGTAAAATATTCAGGTCCAGAAGATGACGAGCCGCCGTGAGCTGTAATAATAGACTGGTCGTCGACCGATTTAATATAAGTGGCTCCACCTCTTAGATGGGTACCAGAATTATGAAGAAGTCTCTGACCATCTAGGCATAGTCGGTCTCCACTATCGTACTGAAGTCCGCGAACATGGTCTTCGCCATCAAAAACTTGTTTTGTGGACATCTCGATATAGCGGATGTCGCGCCAATTGACCAGCCGATACCCATAGGGCCGTCGGATTTATTTGAACTTGAATAATTTAAAGATACTTGCGGTTGCACTCCCGCACGGCTAGGGGCCAGACTCAGGGGAATGGAATAGGTTGCGGCTCCAGACTCATCAACTCTAAAACTACTCTGGCGTTAGGCCAATCGTTTCATCATTTGCACCATAACTAATGTCAGGATCATGACCTGAGGCGCCAAAGCCACTATTAATTGAACTTTCGATAACCAAAACGGTTGCACTGCCTGCCACCAACATAGATTTAGCGCTGCCAGAGCAAGAGCGATATTTGACGTCATACCGGTATGTAGCTTCGTCCCTATCATAAATGTCGACATACTTTTGAGAGGTTGACGATATATTCAATTGTCTTTGATATGACCCATTTTTATATTCTTTTACTTCATAAGCATTACCATTACAACTTGAAGATGTGGAGCTCGCAGTGTTGGTCCATGTAACTTTAAAATCACCTGTTGGGTCTGTTGCTGGAGCAGACACACTCGCGTACACATTTGATGCCATCAATGTTAGGACTGAGATACAAACACGTAATGATATATCTATAACTTTTAGTTTTCCCTTGAATATATTCACGCTTACATTCCTTTTGTTAATTCTTTAAATACTGCCGTAACACCTATGTTCTAACCAGAATTCGGTATTAGGTTCAAATAATTGGTTGCTAATTAAATCTACGTATTTCGCATTTTGATTTTGTGGTATTTGGACTTTCATTTTCTTTATTGGGGATAGATTCGTTACAACGAACCGAGTTCCCGATTGATTTTTGTATTTTACCCACCACAATTTTGGCTCACCCTTTAATATTTCATACTCTTGAATATCAGTGAGAACCTCATCGGTAGACTTTAGCAAAAGCATTTTACGATACGTGTCCAAAATGGAGCCATTGTATTCTTGAGCTAAGACGCTAGTCTGATGAAATAAAGCGGAATATTCACCACTCCAATCCGGTGAAGATTTTTTCCAAGGAAACCATTTATGTTCATCCAACCAAAATTGACCATCTGATGAAAAGCCAAGTTCTGATGTGTCGTCCCAAGGCATAATCGCTCGTTGCAACTCATGTTCATTACCTAGGACCTGCTGCAGTCCAATCTCCTCACCGTAGTAAACAACGTTCGCAAAAGGGCTCAAGAGGGTTAAGCTCGCGATCATTTTTTCTATATTGAATGATGTGAGATCAGGAGATCTAAAACGCGCCAAATCATGACTGTTAACAAAAACGTAAAACGCTTTGCCGAGAGGCTGATTATCCCAGAGGAAGTCATATAGTTTTTTACGTCTGCCTGAGTCTTTCTATCGAATTTGTTGAGTAAACGTTCGTTGAACATGGACTCCTCAAACAATCCTCTGATTGCGCCACTAAATTCAAAATTAAACAACGCATCAAATGCGTCTTCACCTTCAAAATAGGCAACCGACTCTTCCAACGACGCGTAAGTTTCGCCAATAATAAAAGTGTCAGGGTTTAGAGATTTAACATGGGCGTTTAATTCTCTAATAAAAGCCATATTTGACGCAGTATCTGCCTGAAGTGGATTAGGGCCTTCTTCAACTAAGTGCCTAGCCGCATCAATCCGAAAGCCGTCTACAGACTTCCCAACCCAAAAAGCGAAAACTCTTTTAATTTCTTCAACTACGCTTTTACTCTTAAAATTTAAGTCTGGACTGGCAAAACCAAAAAGACCGTAATAATAACCACTTCGTTTATCTTTCGTGTGCCATGTCGCCGTAGCCGGGCTGTCTTCATCCCAAGGAAACCCATGGTCTTGTGGCAGGGTCTCCATCCATCGATAGTAGTCTTCATAAGGCGTCGTTTTATTTATGGAGCTTTGGAACCATGGATGTTGGTCGGAAGTGTGGTTAATAGGGATATCCAAAATAACCTTTATCGAATTTTTATGACAAAGCGATATTAGGTCCTCTAACGCTTGCATATCGCCATAGGTTGAATTCACCGAATAAAAATCTGTTACATCATAACCATGGTAGGAAGGAGAGGAAAAACTGGGCTCAGTAGTATTGATTTTACATTTAGCGATTTAATGTAATCAAATTTTTCTATTATCCCTCTGATGTCGCCACTGCCGTCATTATTGCTATCGAAGAATGAGCGAACCCAAATCTGATATACTGGCGCAACGACTACTTGTTCATTTTTAGCTGAAACATTGTCTTGCTCTATAAGTGCTTGAACATGTAACTCTTTTTCAGGCGTACAACCCGACAATAAGCAAAAAAGGCAAATTTAAATATAATACGCATAAAATGAAGGCTTAAATTACGATTAGTATGCAAATTGCAATTTAATGTCAGCTAGACAGTTACCGGCATCAAATACGATGTTGGCTTTTCCACGACCGAATACAATGGGGTGCGCCGCAATCGTCGCATAAACCGCATTGTCAGTCGTGCCTAGCACTTCGATAAAGGAATTTACGGCGTCGGTATTTGGATTTATTTTCAAGCCGTCATTATCAAATTTGTATTTTGCGGAAAGAACTACTTCCCCAGAATATTTACATTCGCCAAAAGCAGTATTTTGTTTGACTTTAAATTTAAGTTTGTTCTCTTTCTTTGCATGCGAAAGATTTGAAAAAAGATGATAAACAAGATCAAGAATAACGAAGGTTTCATGTAGTGATATCCCTATGCTAATTAGTATTTAAAATACAAGCCAATAATCGCAACCAAATTTTGATCAATAATCCTATGTTACATTACATCACTTTTAAAATGAATACGTATGCAGGTATTGACTTAGCGGGAGAGTTAGCAAAAGCCCTATCAAGCAATTCCTATAATTTAGAGTTCTAACCTGCTGCAGCCTTTAACGTTAACCAACGTAAGTGTTGTCCCGACAACATTTAACTTAGCTCGATATTTAAAAAGTTGGAAGTAAGCTGTTTATGCTCTTTGCAAAAATAGACAATCGTTAAGCCGCTGGCTTACTGTTGCTTAATCACCAATCACCAATCACCAATCACCAATCACCAAGTATTCTTCGCTTCATAATACCTCCAGTAAAAGCTGAATATATTTTTAAATGATTGAAGTCGAACTGCTAGGCGGCGTTGTTCTGACGGTTATAGTTGTTCGGGGAAGACCATAATGGTTTTCCGAGATTACCATCCCACTGACTTATGCACTTAACAGCTAATAAATGATTTTGTGCAATCCGAGAATTTCTACTTCTTCTTTGACTTTTACATACATCGCCTAATCTGAAGTGTCAAAATAAATCTGAAATATAATTGTCTTTTCAGAGTCATACATATGATATTGAGCACTATTATGGACTCTCTACTTTTGAATTTTTTGATTTGAATTTTAGATTCTGTATTGTATTGGTTAACTGATTAGTCAGTACTACATAAATATTATCAACAATAGTATTGTAATGGTTTAGTTACAGGATCGGGAAAATAGTAGACGAATAACTCGCCCCTGTAACATAACCCGGTTTTCTAACCCAATAGTTTCCGTCAACACAATCCAAAAATGATTTTGGTAACGTTCACAAATACCTCAATGCTTTCTTTATTGCATCAATAGTTGCTGGTTTAAATAAAGCTTTTCCATTTTCATCTACTAATTCACCATATTCTGTCTCGCTGAGATGCCACTTATTTTTAAAAGAGTCGGACAAAATGTAATTTAGGGCTCGTCTTTCAACTTGGGTTAGCTTGCTGTATTCATCGATAGGTTCGTTATGATCAAATACGTTGATTACGGTTTCAGGCGGAACTATTTCGTTTAACTTATGTTTAGTCGAAGCCAGTTCTGCTGCCAACATTTGAGTTAGCAACCTGTGCTTTGGGTTATCAATCTCATCTATCCAACTTTCTTTTCTATTAACTTTGAGTTTAGGGCCTCTATTGTCGGAAAAACATTGAATTAACGCACGATACTTTTCACCAGATTTATTGCGAATACTCTGAGCCTTGGGAACGCCACGGTTTTTACCAAGGCGAGATATGGTCGCTATAGAAAAGTCGTAAAGCCCGTGTTTAGCTTGTTCTACACAAACTTGATAGATAGCATCAAGCGTTTCCTGCACCTTATTACTAGCGTCTTGTTTTAATTTTTTTAATACTAATTCTGGCGTGTTATTGTTCATTTTTGAGTAACTTATTACGAGTAATTAATTCAATTTCAGATGGTGATATACGTTCTTCGTCCTGAAGGTCCACAAGTGTTATTCTGCCTTCGACTAGGTCATTAACTTTTTCCCATGATTTTAGACGACTATATAGCAGTTGAACCATTTGATTTCCCGCTTCTAACTGTAACTTTTCAGGCATTAAGAACAAGGAAGGTGCGATATTATTTAAGGTAGCCATTTTATCTAGTAACTGAGTTCTCGGGGTGACCGCTAATGAGGCGGATGCGGATTCGTAAATAGTCGCGTTTTCACAAACTTCATTAAGTTGTTGTAGTTTAGAGGTATCCTCTATCTCTATTTGTAGTTCGGCATTTGGCTGTTTTATTAGAGATAAGCTCGTTTCTCCAGAATTTATTTCTTGCGACGCGGCTGTTTGCGATTGTTTAATAAGTTTAAATATTGATTGTAAGTCGCAAAGAAATAAGTCCATCTTTTTTGATGCGGCTTCATTTTCAGATTCAAGTTTCCTCAGCTCAATTTCAATAAGATTTCGTGGAGCATAATCAAAAGTGGTATTGTTTAATGAACATTTATATTCTTCTTTATCATAGGCAGCAAGTTTTTCTTCTTTCAAATTAATTTGACTTAATAAGTCAGTACATTGGTGTGATTGGTAGTTCGCTTGCAATAAAACTTCATTCGCTAATGAAATCAAACCACCTAAAAAAGCCGGCCCAGTAATAAAGTGGCGACATCTAACACAGTTTTGCATACCAAGATAGCCATAAGGGGCAGGAGCTCTAGCTTGAGTAGCGCCTATCATTTCTCCGCCGTCTTCACAACGACTGGCGCTGTATGGGCAGACCCCGTAATCACGAAACATAAAGTTTCCTGCGGGAGTGTCATTAGTCAATGAAGCGAGTAGTTCGGAGTTATTAGCAATAAGTTGGTTTTTAACTTGTTCTATTTTATTTTGTTCAATTAGTGATTGGGTAGCATTCGCTTTTTCTTTTAGTGCTATTTTTCTCCTTTTTCAAGGCGGCTTCTGATCTCTTGTTGAGTTATTTTGCAGTAGTAGATTGACATTACAATCGAAGAGTGGCCTGCTATTTTCATAACTACTTCTACAGGCAAGCCCATTTTCATAAGATAGGCCGTAATTAAGCTAACTCTCATCGAGTGAGGTGTATATTTCGATTTATAGTGGCTTAAGGTATTTGGGTTTTTACTTAATGAAGCAAGTTCAAAGCTTTTGGGTTGTATATGGTATAAAGCGGCAGCGAGCCTAGCAGTTAAGGCTGAACTGACATGGGCAGGCTCAACATCGTTAAAGGCCCTAAATAGAAAACAATTCAGGCCTTTTCGCTTTTTTGAATTTCATTTAAATTTGTTCTTTTACAATTCATCCACGGAGTAGGCTGATTTATCGGGTTGTAGTTTTGTTGCCATTTTCTTAGTTTGACCAACCAGTACGGTAACTTTTCGTGTATCCATGGGATTGAATAACCTTCACCTCTATTTGAGGTTTTATTTGTTGTGATATACATGCCTAATTGATTATCAGGAAATTTACTAATAAATGATTGGTTTTTAGTCATTCCTGAAAAAGAGGCTTTATTTGTTTTCCATATGATTCTGCCCTTCTCGTCTAGATCGGCAATATATTCGTCTGCTTCACCAGAGTCATTATAAGCGATTTGTCGGCCCCTCAGAGGCACTGTAGCTAGGGTATAAGTATGTAACCAACTAATAGGAACCCATAAATACATAGTGCCACCAATTTCTTTAAACACACAATCAGGGTCTTTGAGATTGATGAAGGACCTTGGCACTTTGTGCCAATCGGCATCAAATTGTTGAATATGTTTCAAATCACGAAAATGTTTGGCTGACTCAGGAAACATCCATAACTGGGCTTTTTTACGAAACTATATTGAAGACAAGGCTTCGTTGTCTCTGCTCTAATTGGCGAAGTTACACTTTGATTGCTTAACAATAATGAAATAGGGTTTTTAGTATTTTGAACTCGGAATATTTCACCTGTTTCCGGATCCTCTTCTGTTAACTTATTTTGGATGACATATTCAAGAAATTCATTCGCATATCGAATAACGCTTCGGCGCATATTGTCAGTGTTTAATTTTTCAAGCTCTAACTTGAGAGGTTTAATATTTTGCTTCTCTTTGGTCAGAAATGCCTCGGGGGACAAGCTTTTATCATATTTTTCAATGAATAGCCTCACAAAGCGACATAGGTAATTTACTTTTGTTGAAGCCCCTAGAGCTTCTTTCATAAATTCTTCTATCCGCTCTGCCCATAAGATAAAGTCCTTATTTATAAACTTAGGCTTATAAGGCTCTTCTTTCCCCAAAAATTGAAACCAGTTAATCCATTCGGTTGCGTATACCCCTTGCGGGTCTAGTGGCATACGTTTATCACCAATGTCTCTAACATACGCTTTATAAGAAGCTTGTGATGTTATTTTGAGTGGATGGAGTATTGCTATAATTTCCTTATAACTGTAAGGCACAGGAATATCTAATAGATCATAATAACTAACCCAATCATCAGCAAACGTTCGCTCTGGATGAGCTGGTAAACCTGGAATAGTTTTATAACGGCTGCGATAATCCATTGAGTTTTTAATTCCGTAATATTCACATATTGCTTTTACATCAGCTAAACATTTCGGCTCATTTGGTAAAGCTAAGCTTTCAGATTTTTCTTATAAGCCATTATTTAATACCACGTAAGTAATTTCTAACATCTTCTGCGGTTGGTTGAATATACACAATACAAGATAAAGGGCTTTTGTGGTGCATCGCTTTTTGTATTTCGATTTGAGTTAAACCTTGCTTTCTGAGGCGATATCCATAGGCATGCCGATGCCCATGTTCGGTTGTACCATTTTCTTTTTTGTGAATGAGCCCAATTCTTTGTACCGCATTTTTATGAAGCCTTTGGTAGTTCTTTATGGTTTCTGGCTCGCCAATACTGTTTGTAAATGCGAAAGGGTGGAAGTTATTGCTAGGTGGTTCGACTCGTTGGTGCTTTAAATACAGAGCCCAGATTGTTAAAAACTCTCGAGCCTTTTCAACAGGGCTAAAAGTGACTTCAAAAAATATTTTTTACTAGTTAATAAAGGAGCTTTCCAACCCGAATATAGCCTCTCAGTTAATCTATATTGGGTTCGAGGTTTATAATTCGTCGTTTGCTGCAAATATTCTTGCCTATTAGCGAAGTCAGAGTCGGGTGATACACCATATTCAGGATGAAAAACTCTGACTAGTGCCTCATCTTTATAAACAGGGTGTAAGGAAATGTCACTTACATATAAATGAAAAACTTCACTTTTTCGTAATCCTCCAAAATGCATCAACATGGTGATTGCCTGCGATTTATAGTCTATCTTGTTTCTAACAACAAAACCGTGCACTAAGAGCTTTTCTATTTTCTCTTCTGGGAACTTTATTGCTTTTTCTTGATTGACATGAGGAGTAACTAAACCATTTATTTCTCGAACTTTTTGGTTTGCTATAAGAGCGTCACTTTTTGAAGATAGATGATTTAGAAATACATTTGTTTGCTTTTGATAATAAGCACACCAATTGAGTCGCTGTTCAAAAGAATTGGCCTTTCTAAACGGATTAATTCTCGATGTTTCGTAACCATCTTGTTGAGCTAAATAATCCGTGTAAGCCGTTATGTGATATAAAATGTTGTTAGCATCGGTAATACTTCGCCCTTTCCAATATAAACCTGACGGATCTACTAGATTTTCGTAATCGATTGTTCCTGTAGTTAGGCTGCGAGTAAATTCCCTCAAAAGCTTTGTTGTCTTATCAAAGTGAAATTGACAAGCATTTATATAATTAATGAGCAATGATACAGAAAAAACAGAACGTTCCTTCCAAGACTGACTTTTGTAGTAATTTTGGGCCAAATACCTCAAGTGAGATATTATGACACCAGTATCAGTGAATAGGCCTAAGAGCTCAAACTCTTTACCAATCTCAGTGCTATGATATTTAACTTTTACTTTATGAACAAACGACATATAACAAATAGTATAAGAATAATGGTGTTTACAATTAAGTATAGAAAGGAAATTCGATATAACTAGTACAAATTAATATTTATAGTATATTTTTTACTGGGGTTCTAATATAAAGAAAACAAAAGACTTCTGAGACAAATCGACCGTCGTATAAGGTATTTGCGCAAATGCCTCGAAGAGCTAAAGGTTATCGATTATTCGCCAGAACAAGAAGGCAAAGCCTTTTTTGGGGCATTGGTTCAAATCGAAAACGAACAACAAGAAACCCTTACTTTTCGTATTGTCGGCCCCGATGAAATTTACGGTCGAATGGACTACATTTCCATCGACTCGCCAATGGCAAAGGCAATCTTAAAATGCGAAGTAGATGATGAGTTTTTGTGCAAACCCCAAGCGGAAAAAAACCTGGTTTGTTAACTCTATTAGCTACCCCGCAAAACCTAAATAAATGCTTTTCGCACTAAATTTTTAGTTACCGTTTAAAAAGAGCAAATGAACCACCATAAAAGGAGATCATTTTGCTGAATTCAAACCTTGGAAGTGAACTATGTCAGCCAATCAAATAATTCAAATCATCGCAAGCGAGTTAACTGCGCGCCCTGAGCAAGTTTTAGCGGCAGTTAAACTGTTAGACGAAGGTTCTACTGTGCCATTTATCGCACGTTACCGTAAAGAAGCCACAGGCGGCTTAGACGATACCCAATTAAGAAACCTAGATACCCGACTTAGCTATCTGCGAGAACTCGAAGAACGCCGCGCTGTCATTTTAAAGTCGATTACCGAGCAAGATAAATTATCACCGGAGTTGGAAAAAGCCTTATTAAGTGCAGACAACAAGACCCGACTTGAAGATTTATATTTACCCTATAAACCTAAACGCCGTACTAAAGGTGAAATTGCCAAAGAACAAGGTTTAGAACCGCTTGCAGACAAGCTTTATAACGACCCTTCATTAGACCCAGAAGCAGAAGCGAGTCACTTTATCACTAATGATGTCGCTGATACCAAAGCGGCATTAGATGGTGCTAAATATATTTTGATGGAACGCTTTGCTGAGAACGCCGATCTGCTGAATAAAATTCGTCGTCACTTAAAACAAAATGCGTATCTAGAAGCTAAAGTCATTGCCGGTAAAGAAACCGAAGGGGCAAAGTTCAGAGACTATTTTGAACATTCAGAGCTCGCTGTTAAAACGCCATCTCACCGTCTTCTAGCCATGTTACGTGGTCGCAACGAAGGGGTTTTACAACTTACCTTGAATGCCGATCCTAGCTACGAAACACCGGTAAGAGAATCACAATGCGAAACCATTATTGCGCAGCACTTTGACTTAACATTCAATCAAAAAGCCGCCGACAAGTGGCTAAAATCGGTTGTTCAGTGGACGTGGAAAATAAAAATATCCATGTCGATGGAAAACGAACTTTTAACCGAGCTTAGGGAAAAAGCGGAACACGAAGCTATTCGCGTATTTGCTAAAAACTTACACGACTTATTAATGGCCGCCCCTGCGGGTGCAAAAACCACGATTGGCATCGACCCTGGTTTTCGTACCGGCTGTAAAATTGCCGTCATTGATAAAACAGGTAAATTGCTCGACACTGCTACGATTTACCCACATGAACCACAAAACCATTGGGAAAAGTCAAAGCGGACCATTGAACATTTAGCCCGTACTCACAAAGCTGAACTTATTGCCGTCGGTAACGGTACAGCATCTCGTGAAACGGACAAGCTAGCCGCCGATGTAATTACTGCGGCACCTGAACTTAAACTGACTAAAATTATGGTCAGTGAAGCTGGCGCGTCAGTTTATTCAGCAAGTGAATTTGCAGCAAATGAGTTTCCAGACTTAGACGTTTCTATTCGTGGTGCAGTTTCTATTGCTCGCAGACTACAAGACCCGCTAGCGGAGTTAGTGAAAATCGATCCTAAGTCAATTGGTGTTGGCCAATATCAACACGACGTAAGTCAAAGTGCCTTATCTAAAAGCCTAGATACTGTTGTTGAAGACTGTGTAAATGCCGTTGGTGTTGATTTAAATACGGCGTCAATCCCACTGTTGACTAAAGTTTCTGGCCTAAACAAAACCCTAGCGTCAAACATTGTTAAATTACGAGATCAAATAGGTGGTTTTAAAAACCGTACAGAACTTAAGAAAGTAGAACGTTTAGGGCCAAAAGCGTTCGAACAATGCGCAGGTTTTTTAAAAATTGCTAACGGCACAAATCCGCTAGATGCGTCATCGGTTCACCCTGAAGCTTACCCGGTGGTCACACGGATCATCGATCAAAATAGCAAAGCGGTAAATGATGTTTTAAACAACGCAGAGTTTTTAAAACGCCTTGAGCCTAAACAATACATTGATGAAAATTTTGGTTTACCGACCGTTGAAGACATCATAAAAGAGCTAGAAAAACCAGTGCCGTGATCCCCGTCCTGAGTTTAAAACGGCAACATTTAAAGAGGGTGTAGAGTCATTAAATGACCTAAAACCGAATATGACCCTTGAGGGCGTGGTGACTAACGTCACAAACTTTGGTGCATTTGTTGACATAGGTGTGCATCAAGACGGATTAGTTCATATTTCGTCATTGACTGACAAGTTTGTTGCTGACCCTTCCGAAGTCGTGAAAGCGGGTGACATAGTAAAAGTTAAAGTCATGGAAGTTGACGTTCAGCGAAAACGCATCAGTTTATCAATGCGGCTCGATGAACAAGCTAGCGCAAAACCGTCACAAGTTAAAAACAATGCGCCGAGTCGAGCGCCGAACAAAAAAGACAATCAACGACCACAGAAGTCTTCTGGTGGTGGCAATAAAAATGCAGGCAACGCTGCGATGGGCAATGCATTTGCCGATGCCTTTGCCAAATTGAAAAAATAGCCAGACCTTAATAATAGTCATCTTGTCTCTAACGTTATGTTAGGGACAAGTGGCTAACTTAATTTTTCAACAAAACACCACTAACTAATGCCCCGAAGTAAAACCCAATTATGACCATCTGTTGGATGCGTTTATAAGCTCCCGTACGACTAGCTAAACGTTCGTTGCTGACTTTGAAAAGAACGTCATCTCTCATAATAAAAGGTCTGCAATTAAATCTTCGTTTTCACCACCTTTCACTATCGCTAAATGAGTTACTCATTGTGCAAAGTGCTACAACGTAATAGAAACCAATCAAACCAGATAATCTTTATAAATAACATGCAATAACAAAAAATTTGCACTAATCTAAAAAAACAATTATTGGAGCAACGCCCTATGTTTTCTATCCCATTTGAATTAGACCGCACAATAGTTATCAATAAGCCCGTTGCGAGCGTATTTGATGTCCTGGGTGATTTTAATGACTGGGACAAATGGTCGCCGTGGATAATTCAAGAGCCCACATGCCCAATTAAGGTTGAAGGAAACAAAGGGGAATTAGGTCACAAGCAATCATGGAATGGCGAACGTATTGGCTCTGGAACTATAGAAATTATCAATAAAGAAGCGGATAAGAGTATCGAATTTGATCTGCATTTTATTTCACCATGGAAAAGCCATTCTAAAACCCAATTTCAATTTGAAACCATTACTGATGGCGAAGGTAATGACGCGACAAAAGTTACATGGGCCATGCAAGGTACACTGCCTTTCTTTATGTTTTTTATGAAAAAAATGATGTCGGTTTATGTTGGTGGCGATTATGAACGTGGTCTAAAAATGGCCAAAGAGTTTATTGAAACCGGCGTTGTTACATCCAAAGTCGACATCACCGGTGTAGTGCATAAAGATGGTTTTTATTATGCAGGCTGCGCCTGTACATTTGCCGCTAACAAGGTAAGTGAAGCCGTTGGTCCAGCTTTTGAAAAACTCCATGCTATGGACATACCACAACCCGACTTTGTAGCCACTATCGTCAACGAATTTGATTTAGTCAAAAACCAAGGCGATATGATAGCTGCCTTTGGCTATAAACAACGGCCAGACTTTACGCTGCCGCAAGGTATGGTAGAAGGTGAACAACCGCCACATAAAGCCTGTGAAGTGATCCATACTGGCAGTTATTACCATATTCCAAATGGCTGGGTTACTTTGATCAACTATATGCGGTTCGCTAAGTTAAAAAACAATAAAAAAGCAAAAGATTACGAAGTTTATTTAAACTCGCCAATCGAAACAGCGCCAAAAGATTTAAAAACAATGATGGTAACGCCAATTAAGTAAAATGGACGCTTTGTTAATGATATTTAGTCGGTGATATATAGGATCATTTAAAGACCGACATATGGCAATGTCATTGCTTTTTTTGTTAAAAACTTTGTTACAGTTTTGTACGTCAACCACCAGAGTAATAGAGTAAAGTTGCTATCTTTACTAATAACAATGGCAAGTAGTATTGAATTAGGGAGGAGCATGCTAAAACTTATCTTGATTATATTGACCAATACCTTGGTATTTAATGCGTTTGCGTTCGAACACAAAAAACCTTTTGATCTATTTACTTACATAGATAAGCCCCTTTTATTCTCGATCAAGAAAAAGAAATTGGTATGAGTTACGACTTAGCTCGTTCACTAGAAGCTTTTGCCCCAACGTATCATTTTCAGGTGGTTTATGTACCTAAAATTAGAGCACTCAAAATGCTCAACGAAAAAAGCGGTGCTTTGTTGTGGACCAACCCTCTTTGGGTAAACGATCGCAAAAAGTCAAAATATGATTGGATTAGCAATTTAATGCTTGATAGCGAACTCTACATAACCAATGATAAAGATTTAGTCTACAAAGATATTTCATCGCTCAATGGTAAAGTCATTGTTGGTGTCAGAGGGTATGTTTACGTAAATTTTGAAGACGGAGCTAGCCAACATAATTTCACTCGGTTTAATGTTAGACATGAATCCTTGGTCGCGGATATGTTATTAAAAAACCGAGCTGATGTTGGCATCATTGGGTTGCAATCATATTGGTTTATGAAACGAAACAACCCCGATATTTCAAAAAAGACTTATATTTTAAATGGCGACGGTACGCCTTTTTACAGAAGCATTCTTACCTCTAAAGCGAGCCCTGAGCTTAACAATATTATGGTCCGTTGGCTAAGGTCTGACCTAGGTAAAAAACAGTGGCAGGCTATTAAAAATAAGTGGTTACATTAATTCAAACTAAGTCTGCCAAATCAGTAATAACTGCAAGCATATCTAATAAAATGCAGACAAGTTCATATTTAATTGTCTCGTCGTTTTAGACATTCCTTAGCTTGTAAAATTAGTTGAACTTAAGCGATATTCAGAGTGTCCTGCCGAGTGCGGAGGAATTCCCCTCCACTAACTCCTTTACATTATCCAGATTTTTTACCTGACCTTGATAGTACCGTGGTGTGACTAGCCCCAGTAAAGGTAACAAACAAATCGGTTACATAGACATTATTAACATTGCTACCATCAATAAAACCACCCGATTTTACTTGCTTCAAAATATGGTGTTTCGCTGTCTCGACGCCATTGAGAGTTAACTCTTTTAACGTCAAATTACTCAAAGCCATAGCAATTATTTCTCTTGCGGCCAATGTATCTTCCGCCTGTCCAAATGGTGAATCTACGATAAGATGGATTGTCGCAGTAACTTTATGCGAGGAATCATTATGTGGGTTTATTTCTATATTATTGAAGCTTTCAATAGAGCTCGCATATGACACGCTAGAAACAAACATTAACACCACTAAAAACACTAAATTTTTCATACAAACCCTTGTAAATTAACACCCTATTTAAGTTAAACAAAACGCTGAACTAGTAGAAAAACTCTGTTGGCTAAGGAGTACAAATCGAGGAATGCTGATATTGGCGTATTAAGTTACCTTAAAAACATTCCTTGTTTGAACTCGCTACAACTGATATTCCCTATCGACAGTCACACCTCAATCAGAGGCACACATCTTGTTGTGTGATACTTTAGCGAGTTTGTCGCTATAGTCCAACGGTTTTTTGCTAACAAGTTTTGCAAAGTCACGATTTTTAAAACATGGCTGTGCGGAATACCTGATTAAGGATAAAAATCAGCAAAAAAAAGGTTTTCCAATTTGGAAAACCTTTGATTATCAAAACGAACGTTTTACTTAGTGCGTCTTCTAAACATAAGTAATGGTACTAATAACAAAGATAAAAATGCCATTGAGCCTCCTTTACTGTCTTTTTCTTGTTTAGCGACGGCATACTGGCAGCTATCGTTGCTTTCTGTTGCTTCAGCATCATAGTTAGTTGCTGTTGAGTCCATACAACCTAATACATGTGCCACACCATCAGAAACCACGGTTAACATAAAGGTCGAGTAACCCATGTCTGTAGGATTACTGCTGTCAGCAACTTTCACCATAACTTCAGTTTCACCATACCAGTTGGCTTCTGGGGTTATTGTAACCTTCGAACCAATTTGATGACCATGAACAACCGCGCTAATGTGTTCACCTTCAACTGATATCACGTTAGGGTTAATGTCAGAATCGACATAAGCGACAAGTAAATCAACTGAGCCGTTTTCATCAACTTCTAAGTCATTCATTTGAGGTACCGTTAAGTTACCAACAACTTCAACAGGTGACATTATAGAAACATCGCCCATTCCCGATACATGGCTTTGTAGTTCGATATCAAGCGCTTTGCCCGCTGCAAGTTCAGATACGCGTACTTGGAATGAAACATCAAACTGGCTCGCTTCAGGTCCTGTATAGTCGTAACAAACGGCCATGTTCTCTTGTAATTTAGAGCTCAAGTCGTTGTAAGCATAGTTAACCCCAATCTCTTCACCAAATGGAAAACCAAAGATATCAATTGGGCCGTAATTACCATGTAGACCAACCGAGCCGTAATCACCCACATCTGCGTAATCTAATCCACCGTATGCCATGATAATTTCAAACTGACCTGCACCAAAGCGATTACCATTATGTAGGATTAAATTAAATGTATAGCGGTCGTCACGTTCGCTGTCTGGCACGATATTTTCACCAAACCAACTTGCTTCAATACTTTCCGAGCGTGAATTTAACCACTCAATGATAATATCGTCTTGTTCACTCGCTTCGTCAATGGCATAGGCAACCATCATCCCAGACATTTTTGAAGGATCGCCATAGTCAATATTTAATGGCGTAGATAGTGCTTCAATGACTTGATTAAAGCCTGCGCCTAGTAACGTTTGACCTTTCCACAACACACCAATAAATGGCGCATAAGGGTTCATTAGATAAGGGAACGGTTGACTAACAGCGTGTTGACTTCCTGACCACGCATTATCAAATGAAACAAACCCTTGAGGTGACAAGTAAAGGTTTGAGTATTTACGGTATGACTCATTGTTAAACAAATTAATATGACCGTCTTCGCCCCAAAACTGACTTAACGGTAATTCAAATTGGTTACTAAACTCAGTCCAATCATCATTCCATGAACCAGCCCAATCGATAGAAGAACCACCAACTTCTGGTGTAAATCCGTAATTTTCGTAAAGGCCAACAAAACCTCTGTCATTGCTACCATAGTTAGGTACCTGACAAAGTTCATCTTCAACACTTGTTGTAACCTTATAAGAACGAGCCCAATTGGACGAATCAGGTTGTGTCCCGGTTAGTCGAATAACATTGCCATCCATAACTAACCCAGGTGCTAACTCAGGATAATTTACGTTAAGTGAGCCTTCTACCAACGTCACACCTTCTGGTAAAGATAAACTTAGATCAATATCTCTATCCATCCCAGTATTATTCGGTACGACATGGACACTAACGTCTAGCGTTTCACCACCACGAGCGCGGTTTTTATTGGTGATAGTAACGTCATCTGGGCCTCGCTCTAAGCGAAGTGGTACAAAGCCGTATGCATTAGAAACATTATTCGAGCCAATTTCAAATGCGCCGTAAGCTACGTCACCTTCGACTAAATCATCCAAATCCCATGATAGGTCTAGGCCAATTTTCGCTTCCGTATTTGCCGCAGGGCCCGTTACGCTCAAGTTATTTTGGTCCATCGGAACTACTGCCGTAGCTATGGAATAAGTATCTTTTAGTAAGTCTGGTGAAAATCCATACCACTCTTCAAAAAACTCAATGTCTTCAACAGCCCAGTCATACATATTGGCAGAGGTATTTGAGTAAACTACCCAATATTGACCGGCATTTGGTTTAGTTAAGCTACAGTAGTTTAATTCGATTTGAGTCGTTGACGAACAAACCCATTCGTTATCAAAATCTGGTAAACCATTACCGTCTGTATCGATACCAATATGAATTGCCAGTGAACCATTAACATTACCGACATTTTCCTGCACACTAGGTCCAGCTTCATGCCCCAACACTTCAACAACAAAACGCGCGGTGTTTTCAGGAATATCAATTAAATCAACTTTGTAATGCTCAGTACTTAGAACTTCATTGCCTTCCCAGTCGGTTGAAGGACCCGAATAGATAGGTTTGTGATTGTTGTCCTGCGGTAACGTAATTTCCGTAACATCCGCTTTCACCGGACCGTGACCAAGATAAGCAATATCACTTGTTACTGGCATTGGTAGGTTGGCAACATGGTATGCACCTTGGTCGCGGTTGACGGTAACATTTACGTTTTCAGGCATACCTTTGCGGTCAAAGTTAATTGATACTGGCCAGTGAGAATCTGGCGTAGTGGCGTTACTAGATGTTAGGTAAACGTTGTTCCATAACTCCAGACCTTCGTAATCACCCGAACCAGTAAGTCTCGTATCATACTGATATTGAACATCTTTAATATCAGCTTTAACAATAATACTTTGTGACTCACCCGCTTTTAAAGTGAATGTCGACGGGTAGAATTCCATTTTGGCGTTTTGTATATTTATTTCGCCTTCATAAAGTGACGTCCAACGGTCATAGACCCAATCGCCCTCGGTAATAGTCCATGTACCATCTTCGGTTGCCGTAACCGTTCTAAGCCACGAACAAACACCACCACGACAATTAGAATCCATTAATTGTGGTAAATTAAGTTGGCGTACATCACCACCTTCCACGGGATTAGCCAATTCAAAGTTTTCAACGGTTTCATCCATTATCAAACCGGCTTTGACTGCGGCCGCAACATCGATACGGCCCGAGCCTGCGCGATGTACGGTTGCCGGTAAACCTTCAGGTGCAATATCTGGTTCAACATTTCTACGAACCGTATTTTGCGACGTCATTTGCAATGCAGACTGCACTTCAGCTGCAGTCCAATCTGGGTTAGCTTGGCGTACTAATGCCATAGCACCAGCCACATGTGGGCTGGCCATCGAGGTACCACTGATAACCGTCCAGTCTTGCGACAAAGCTGAGTCAGGGTTTAATGGATGTTCATCCGCGTATGGCGCTAAAATATTAACACCTTAGGTGCCGAAATATTCGGCGACATGTGATGCTTAAAGGTTGTTGACGGCCCTAAGGAAGAAAAGCCAGCTAGAATATCAGCTGCCGAATCATCTTGGAAAACGTCCACTGAACCTGCGCTAATTGACATTTTGTGGTCTTCACCACCATCATTAATCCAACTAATTATGCTTTCACCGGTTGATCGTCCAACATGCAAACCTGGTAGTGGGAATGTATCGTCGATTAAACCGAGTTCTTGTTCTGTGCCTTCCCAATTATATAAATCGTTATATAAGATAAAGCCACCTGCGCCACCAGCCATAACATTGTAAGCTTTAGAAACGCGAGCATTTTCACCTCGTTTACAAATCACGATTTGGTCAGATGTAAATGTGCCTTCCGCAAATGGATTTAGACATAACTCGTCACCGTAATCCACAGCAACAACAGGGGTGCCATTTTCAATTCCAGTTGTGGAATATCCAGCAATACCATCTGGCCAATCAGCGTCTGGATTAACATCTATCCAAGGAACATTAAGACCACCACTTAAGGTCAAAATACTATTATTAACATCAATGACTCGGTCGTGGGTCGACGCCGCAACAACCATAGACCAAGGTGCTGAATGACTCAGGCTAGCAAAGTAAGTGTTGTTATCATCTCCACCGGCATTACCCGCAGAAACTGCGATGGATATACCCGCTTCGCGCGCCGCTAACATCGCAAGTTCAGTAGCGTCTTCCCACGGAAATGGTTCTCCCCCACCTATCGAGAAATTAATAACATCTACGCCATCTTCAATTGCCTGTTCAAGCGCTAATACTAATGCTTCTTCTGGACAGCCCGCTAATTCACATGCTTGGTACGAAATGATATTGGCATGGGGCGCAACACCTGATGTAGATGCAAAAGTATAACCTTTTTCCACCCCATCTCCGTCGCCTAACGATGCTGACAATAACGGTACGTTTTCAACGTAATTACCAGCCGCAGTCCCCGCAGTATGAGAGCCATGGCCTTGATAATCTTCACCGGTAGCAGGCGCTAAATCACCATATGTATCGGTAATAACAGGCCACGAATAGACACCAATTAACTTGTCGTTACATTGCACGGTTCCGTCGGCACAATCACCCAAATAAACGCCAGTGCCCAAAGGATTTGTGTGGTCATAACCATCACCACCGATGTCGGCAAACGCCACATGGTCACTATTAATTCCGGTATCGATAATACCAACGATGATGCCTTCACCTTTGTAACCAACATCTGTTGACGTTTGACCGGCCCACACTTTATCAGCACCGATAAATTGCGGCCCAGTGTCAGTATGTAACTGCAACATTCTTGAAGGTTGAACAAGTTTAACTTCCTTCATTTCCGCTAGATTTAACGCTTCGTTGTACGTTAGATTTAACGACATGCCGTTTAACGAACTAAAATAATCTGCACGGACTTTGTCGTCACCGCCTTTGGCTCTAACGTTATTAAGTACCAGTTGTTTTTTAGAAGTCAGATACGTTTTGTAGGCTTGTGTGCGGGTTTGCTGGATCTGATCTATTGTTTTAGCATTGGCTGCCGGACTGTTACTTCTTGCCCGTTTCACATTACCTTGCTTAGCCGTTAACTCATTTGCAATCGTACTACGCGCGGTTGCTGGCAAGCCTTTGATATTGCCGGTATAGGTGGCAATTGGTTGATCTTTCAGTTGGATAATGTACGCTCGTTTGCCATCATGAGGTTCTACCTGGGCAAATTTACTTTTAGCAGAGGCATTATTTATTAATTGATTTCTAGCCCCTAGCATTGTTTTAATTCTGTTTAGAGAATTTGGAACTGTGTGATTCCGTTTCTTTATTGTTGTTAAATCGACTTGTTGTATTACCCCATTTGCCGATGTTTTGTTTGATGGCGCTGCATCAACTGATGCTGCTAACCCCAAACCATAAAGCACCGACAAAGCAGTTATTGCTATTTTGCTATTTTTCACATTAACTCCGAAATTTATATACTATTTCTATAATATTTATTGGAATGAGCACCTTGGAGTTGCTCATTCGTTAAGCGGTTATAACGTGAATTTATTTTTAAAAGAGTGCAAAAGTGTACAGATCAATAATTAGCGATACTTTTATAGGGTTGGATTTGATATAAAATTGATAGAACTTATTTAGGTACCATTTTTTTATGAAAACGTTGCTCCACTTTGCCATTAGCTTAACAATGGTTATTTCTCTTGGCTTTTGTGTAAAAGCGGATGAGGAACAACTAAGTGCCAGTATTGCGATTGGTTATGGTTCATATTCTTCGATTATGGCCCACGGAAGCGAGCAAAATTTTTACTTGCTGCCTCGTTGGTCTTATTACCACAACAACTTCTATATTGAGAACCTAGATTTAGGTTATAACTTTGCCGAATTAAATGATTGGTCATTCGATTTAACCAGCAAACAGAGTTTTGATTCACTCTTGTTTCGCGGCGATTCGGTATCAGATGCATTATTAAGAGGGATAATGGCAAACCCCGATCTGCCTCTAAACGCCCCCTTTAATACACCGTTACAAGATTTACTAACACCACAAACTCGTCGTTCGAGCTACCTCGCAGGTGCCAGTGTATTTTGGCATTCTGAGCATTTTCAATTCAAATCAGCGATGCATACTGACATCACTTCGGTTCATAACGGGTATGAGTTTTCCAATGAATTACGAGGGCTATACCAAACAGAACATTTTTCCATCGCGACGACCGCGGGCATTCGTTATTTAGATAAGAAATACAGCGATTACTATTTTAGTGTAACCCATGCAGACACCACTGGTAGTTATCAATTTTTGCCCGGTGCGAGTTGGCTACCATCCTTTAAACTAGAAACGAGTTGGAAGCTCAATGAGGAACTCCGCATTTTGCTCCATGCGCGCCGAGAGTGGATGCCTTCAAATTTTGACGGCAGTATTCATATCGTTAAACAACATCACGATATTATGTTTATGGGATTAATATGGATGCCGTAGGCAAATTACTTTGTGTATTTATTACCCTCAATAGCCTTAAGTCTTTTAGTGCTGATGCGACTTTCGACGTACTGCCCAGAGTTTGCTTATATCAAACCGATCCCATCTGTAATGTCGATTTGACAATAAGTTGGCGACATAACAAAACCGCCTGCCTAAAAATATCCGGCCATGAACACCAAATCCAATGCGCTAAATCAGTAGAAAACATCCACCTCAGCATCCAACTTTACAGCGACACCACTATTCAATTAGTGGATGCCAAAACAAGCCAACAAGTCGACAGTCACACAATAAAACTACTAAGTGCAGAGCGCCCAGCTTTAAAAAAACGTCGGCTAAGCTGGAGTTTATTTTAATGAAACGTCATATTTTAATTTTAGAAGACGACCTTGAACTCGCTCGTTTGATAAAGGCCTATTTGCAAGACCAGGGGTTTATTGTGACTCACTTTAGTCAGGCCCATACGGCGCTAAAACAATTGCCCGAGCAACAATTTGACATGTTACTTTGCGACATTAATCTGCCGGGCAAAAATGGCTTCGAATTTGTACAAGAAGTCCGCGCAGAGTTTGCCGGCCCTATTTTATTTATGACAGCCCTGACTGACACAAAAAGCCAATTAAAAGGTTATGAGTTAGGGGCTGAGGACTATTTAGTTAAACCGATAAACCCCGAACTATTGCTGGCAAAAATAAATGTGTTTTTCAAATTGGATAGGCAAGTTAAACCCCAGCAAACTTTATTTCAAATGGGTAACCTGACGCTAGATACAAACTCTAAAACAAGTTACCTAAATGGCGAAAAGTTAAATCTAACCTCTGCTGAATTTAGGTTGTTAACCGCTTTACTGGCTCAGTTTGGACACGTAGTCAGTCGCGAATGGTTGTTTCAGCACCATCTTGGTCGTGAATACGACGGTATCGACCGCGCAATGGATGGCAGAGCATCTCGGCTTCGTAAAAACTGCAATTAATCGACCCGAGCTGGAATGTGATTACCGCCTAGGGTGAAGGATATTACTTGTCAAAGGATGATCACATTGAAGGTCAATAACCCTTTATTACGATTCTATTTCGCTTTAGCTATCACTTTGTTGTTGCTGATATTTAGTGTCGACCAAATTTTTGAATCAGCCCAAAGTGATCAACCGCCAGTAATTGACGCCGCACTTGTGTTGCAAAACGTTCAACAGCTTACAGCTAAAAATCGGCCGATTCGATGCGATGCGCAGTCAAAATCGTCATGTGACGGTGCTTTATTTGTTGAATATCCTGCTGAATACTGGGCCGGCGCATTACCAACAAATGAGCAGCCGCTATTTGAATTGACCGACAGCCAAGGCAAAAGAATGTTATGTCTTACCGACAATAGCGATAAGTTACTTTGCATTAACCGGATAGATTGGCCGGCGTCTGCTGAGTTTACTCTAGACCTTGTTTACTTATTTTACTTTTTGCTGTTCCTTATTCTATTTCTATTCAGTCGGTCATTATTCAACGACATTGAAATTTTACGCAACAGCGCCCTTGATGAGATCAAGTTTGGGAAGTTCCCAAGTTTAGCCTAAGTTCTCGTTCCTATTTACAACCTCTTGCGGAGTCACTGAGAAACTTAACCACACGGATTGAGCACCTAAATCGCTTTCAGGCGGAAATGGCGGAAACCGTTTGTCATGATATAAAAACGCCCCTTGCTCGGCTGAAATTTATCAACCATATGAGCAAACAAGAAACCCTTGCACAGTCGAAAGGTCAAATTGAAAATAATCTTAACGATATTGAAGCGAATATTTATGATTATCTGCGGCTTGCAAAAAATGAATACCGGGAGCAACCGCTTAATATAACGTCCACCGAATTACTTCGCGAAGTAAAAGCATTAACCGAAGTATTTATTGAAGACAAAGATCGCACTATTCATTTAAACATTGCAGAAGGAATAGTAATTAATGCGGATATAAAACTGCTTGCCCGGGCGATAACGAACTTAGTGAGCAATGCCCTTCGTTTCTGCCAACATAATATATGGATAACTGCCAGCGTCGAGCATAAAACGTTATTGTTGGCTGTTGAAGACGATGGTTTAGGATGGGATCAGACATCTTCGAATGACGATATTATTCCGGAACATCACCAAATTGGCCTTGCAGTCGTTCGCCGTGTGACAGAGCAACATGACGGCCAAATGGCAATTTCTAAGTCTGTATACGGTGGTGCGAAAGTGGCACTGCATTTACCAATAGTTATGTCGCAGTAACGATGCTCAATTACTGCGACTATTAACGTCTAAAGAGATAATCAAAGGTAACGCTAAGGTCTTTCCTAGTTAGATTGGTGTGACGATATCACCCTCTTCAACATCACCGGCTTCATCAACACATACAATTGGCCCTAACTCCGCTCGTATTTCGTCATAGTGCAATTTTTGTTTATCTTCGAGCTCGCCACTGTCAATCATTTGCAATGTACTTTTAGCAAGTTCTTTCTGGTCTAAATCCAACCCTTCAGAGCGATGTATTGCCTTGGATAACCTTTAACAAGCTTAAAGCCACCTTGATATTCCTAGGCGTGAGCCTTAGTGCTTTATGCAATGAATCTAACGCTGGTGCCATTTTCTTGCGCTTGAAAAACTCTACGGCCATGCTATTTAACTGCTTAGGGGTAAAATGAATTTCCGCTTTTTCTTCCGCTTCTTGCTCAACAAATTTATTTGTAACCGCACCGGCTAATGAATCACAGGCAATTTGCTTTTTCACCGCTTCAAGTAACGCTAGGGCTTCTTCTCGCATACCTAGTTCGTGGAAAACTTTTACCTTGTCCAAATTGTCCTCTACTGACATATTTGGTCTAGGCGAAACTTGCATTTCAACTAACCTAAGCGCTTTTTGTTTTTCTTCTCTAGCATTAAATATTCGAGCTCTGGCAACAATCAGTTGCTCTTTAAAATGCCCCGCATCTTCGTAATCGACTTCGAGTTGATGAATGTATTTATCGGCTTTCCCCAATAAATCTAGCGACTCATGCACATCAACTGACGTTGCCAAGTCGATGGCTGAACGGATCACATTTAGAAGTAACTCAGGGAGTCGTGAACTGACTTTTTAGCAAATTTAGCCATGTTAACCGTTGCGTGGTATTGCTCACGTTGATCATGATTCAGTCGTGCTAAATCCCAAACTTTTTTGTTTCTTGCGATGTTTCTCGGCGCTAACTCAGCCGCTTTTTAATTTCATCGTAGGCTTTTACATAGTCTTCATTGTCAACATAGTATTGCGCTAAAAGATCGTAGGTCGCAAATCGGGTGTCCACTCTGTGAGTCATAGAGTCAAGCAACTGATCAATTTCATCGATCTTATTTTGCTTTAACAACGCATTTACAAAACCGAGGTAGACCCAAGACATTTTATATTTTTGACGTAACTCACGGTAATATTCTTCCGCATCCACAAATTCCATCAACGACAACAAACATTCACCTTTTAGGCGTCTGAGGTTCATGTGGTATTTTTTTAGTTCAGGGTTTTTAATATGTCGTTCAGCGTAATAAATTGCCTTACTAAAATCGCCATTATCAATGCATTCAAAAACATTAAATAACTTACGCTTAACATCCAGAATATAACTCAAGCGAGTCATTACATTTTTTGCGTTTAGAGGTTTAACCCAAAAATCATCAGGTTGCAATTCAGCGATACTATTAACTAAGGTTTCGTCTGTTTCAGAACTTAAAAATATCAGTACGGTTTGTTTCGTCACAAAGCCTTTAAATTTCATTTCTTCTAAAATATGAAATCCATCTTTATCACTTTTTACATTAAACGCACAGATCACGATATGAAATTGCATTTCGGTACACAGTCTTAAACCATAAAACGCATTTTCGGCACAACGCACATTAACAATACCCATATCATAGAAGGTATGTTTTATAAGGTCGTGAACCAATATATTGTCATCAATAACTAATACATTAAGCTCATTGAAGTTTGTTATTTTGTTTAACCCAATATGTTCCATTTGATCCTACATCTCTTAGTTCCGGACATATTATTGACAATTTCGGTAATCGCCAACGGTACATTAATACTAGTTAATCTACACTCTCATCCATTATTTATGGCCATCACTTGAGCACCTTACGAGGGTTGCTATTTCTAAATTATAGGCTGGTTAGTCAAATTTACAGCTTAGTTTTCTAATTTAGTTAGACTTTTTTGCTCTTGGATGTGCCTGATCATACACTTTGGCTAAATGTTGAAAGTCCAAATGTGTATAAATTTGTGTTGTACTTAAATTTGCGTGACCTAATAATTCTTGCACTGAACGCAGATCGGCACTTGATTCTAAAATATGCGTAGCAAAGGAATGACGTAATTTATGGGGGTGGACCGTATTGGCCATTCCAAGCTTTTGACCCCAATATTTTAATCGCTGTTGAATTTGTCTCGCGCTTAAACGGTTACCCAGCTTACTGATGAAAAGCGCATCGATATTGTGTTTATTTAAGCTTGGTCGTACTTTTATCCAGTCAACAATCGCGTTAATCGCTACGCTGCCAACAGGCACGATTCGTTGTTTGTTGCCTTTACCAGTGACTTTAACCATACATTCTTGCACATCAACATCGACAACGTCTAACCCGGTCAATTCAGCTAAACGTAACCCAGATGAATAAAATAGTTCCATATAAGCTTTGTCGCGAAATTCAATATCTGATTCCGGAATAAACGACAATAAGTGATGCACTTCATCGGTTTCTAAATTTTTAGGTAACGGTCTATCTTGTTTAGGAGAAACCAGCAAGTCGGCTGGATTTATTGCAATCTCGCGCTTTGACACCAAATATTTAAACAAGCCACGAACCGCAGACAAATGAAGTTGGATCGAACTAGCCTTTAATCCTTCTCGTTTAAACTGACCAATCCACTGCTTCAACAACGTATCGTCAATATCTTGCCAGCGAACAAGGTTTTTTCCGCAGAAAACGTCATTAAACTTATTAATGTATGGCTATAATTGCTGACGGTATGGTCAGAATAAGCGCGTTCAAACTTGAGGTATTGTAAATATCGAGTGGTTAGATCAACCAACTCTGTGGGGAGCGTGTCTGAGTTTAACTCAATCTTATTCACGTACTAAATGCACAAAGTGCTGACTGAGAAGCCGCGCGAGTTCACGGATAAAAAATGTATCCATGTGTGGTTGGAAATGGTCGTGTTGCTTTGCTGCAAACGCTCCGATACCAAAAATTTGCTCGTCATCTTCAGACTCGTGCACAACTTCTATTAATGCAACCGAGCCAGCGGGTTGATCAAAAACAACGTCCATTAGGTCGGCTTTAAGGCGACCTAAATACGTGCCTTTGGAATTTAATTTAGCTTGTAGGTGCAAGTAAGCTTCGTCTTCAGGTTGCAGCAACCTAAATTGCACTAAATACAAATGCTCTTGGCAGACTTTATTAACCGCCTGTTCTAAATCACTAATCGATTGGCAACCAACCAATGAAATATAGATTTGGCTAATCGCTTTAAAAATAATCTCATTGGCACGGGCATGGCCCATTAATGAGGTTAATTCTTCTTCCATCAGCGTAATTTTATCGCGTTGTACCTCTTGACGTTTTTCCAATAGAGAAATCGCCCCTTTGCTACATGGGGGATTTTTAACTGAGTCACTAGCTCAGGATGCTGGAGAAAAAGTCGGGATTTTGCTGTAGGTATTCTTTTACCAATTCAGCATCCAATTCCAACTCGTCAAAATTAGGTGTCAACGCTTTACTCATAAATGTAATTGTCCATCAAAAACATATTCTGCAGGTCCAGTCATCTTGACCGGTGAGTTTTCATCATGCCATCGAATATGTAATGTGCCACCTTAGTAAATCTACTTGAACTTTACTGTTTAGTAAATCTTGAATTCGCCCAACGACCACAGCGGCACATGCGCCACTGCCGCAAGCCAGTGTTTCACCGGCACCTCGTTCGTAAACACGCAATTTAACGTGGTCACGGGACAGGATCTGCATAAAACCAATATTGGCTTTTTCTGGGAACCGTTCATGGCATTCTAAACGAGCACCGAGATCTTCAACCGAAGCGGTGTCTACGTCATCGACAATTACCACGCAATGCGGGTTACCCATAGAGGCGACACCACACATTACCGTGTCGTTGTTACTGCGAAGCAAATAAGTATTTTCTTGTTGCTGTGCAGTAAATGGCACTTTTTTGGTTCTAATATCGGACGGCCCATGTTTACAGTAACTTGGTTGTTGTTTTCGAGGTACAACACCATATTGCCAGATTTTGTACTGACCTTAATCGCCGTTTTATTGGTTAAGCCTTTTAAATGCACAAAGCGAGCAAAACAACGAGCGCCGTTTCCACACTGTGACACTTCCGTTCCGTCAGCGTTAAATATTCGATAATGAAAATCTAAGTCTGGGTCATAAGGCGGTTCGACCAACAACAATTGGTCGAAGCCAATACCAAAATTTCTATCGGCTAACTTTTTAATATGATCCGGTGACAAAAACACATTTTGTGTCACGCCATCAACAACCATAAAGTCATTACCTAAGCCGTGCATTTTGGTGAAATTTAACATCATGTTCGATATTCCAAATTACTTATCTAAGACTGATTCACCAGCCCACAATGAACTCAATGTTTCTCGTTGTCGAATAACATGTGTTTGATCACCATCAACCATTAACTCAATCGCTCTAACTCGAGAGTTATAATTTGAACTCATGGTAAAACCGTAGGCACCAGAAGAACGAATAACAAGGTAATCACCTTCTGCAACCGCTAAATCACGATTTTTCCCCAAAAAGTCACCTGTTTCACAAATAGGGCCAACAATATCGTAATTATTTACTGGACGGTCTAATTGCGCAATAGGTTCGATTTTTTGCCACGCAGAATACAATGCCGGTCGAATAAGATCGTTCATCGCAGCATCTACAATACAAAAGTGTTTGCCTTCGTTTTCTTTCAAAAATTCTACTTTAGTCAATAAAATTCCAGCGTTGGCCATAATCGCACGACCTTAGCTCAAACAAAATAGTTAAGTGCTTATGATTCTCTAAACGCGCCATCAATGCTGAAATATATTCACTTGGCTGCGGAGGTTGTTCATTGTCGTATGTCACGCCTAAACCGCCCCTAAATCTAAGTGCTTAATATCAACACCAAGATCGGCTAGTTGGTCGATTAGTTTTAATAAAATATCAAGAGCATCTAAAAATGGTTCGATCTCAGTAAGTTGAGAACCAATGTGGCAATCGATGCCTTGAACATCTAGATGTTTGTTGTCATTTGCCCAAGGATATATCGATAGCGCTTTTTCTACGCTAATGCCAAACTTGTTTTCTTTTAATCCAGTTGAAATATACGGGTGAGTCCCTGCGTCGACATTTGGGTTAACGCGAATTGACACCGGGGCCACTTTATTTAGTGCCTTTGCAACTTTGGCAATACGATGCAATTCAGGTTCAGACTCAACATTAAAACATTTAATTTCAGCTTCTAAGGCGTACTCGATTTCGGCTTCTGTTTTACCAACACCAGAGAAAACAACCTTGTTCGGGTTGCCACCAGCTTCAATCACACGGGCGAGTTCACCACCAGATACAATGTCAAAACCAGAACCCAATCGTGCCATGACATTAAGTACGGCTAAGTTTGAGTTTGCTTTTACAGCATAACAAATGAGGTGTGGATGATCTTGAATGGCGTTATCAAATGCTTTCCAGTGGCGTTCAATTGTCGCACGTGAATAAACATAGGCAGGTGTGCCAAAATTAGCAACGAGGTGCTGACTAGCGACGTCTTCGGCAAATAATTGACCGTCGCGAAAATTAAAGTAATCCAAAGTTATGTTCCCAAAATAATTATCAAAATATGTGGTTTACACCAAAGTCTATTTATTATCTTTTTTTGTTGTGTGGGTTCAGACTGTTTTGACGATTGTTCTTCTTTTTGTTTTTCTGTTTGTGTTACTTCAGCTTTTTCTGGTTGGTCAGGTAAATATAACGGCCCTTTAAGGCCACAACCAGACACAGCAACGAGTAAAGTCGTTGTAAACAACATCTTCATTATAAAATATGCAAAAATTTTACGGTAAAAATTAAACGGACGTTTCATGTTTTTACGGTATCTATTATAGTTGCCGCTATAATCTCACTATCAACAACAAATGCAAGTAGGATCTACTATGAATGACTCTGAATATCATCAACTCGCTGACGATTTTTTAATGAAATTACAAGACGCCGTTGATGAAGTCGACTTTGATCTCGATTACGAAAGCGCTGGCGGCATTGTTGAAATCATATTCCCTAACGGCACAAAGATTATCGTGAATAAACAAGCACCACTGCAACAGCTATGGGTTGCCACTAAATTTAATGGTCATCACTTTGAATATAAAGATGGTCTGTGGATTGATAATCGAGGCGGGTCTGAACTTTGGGCGCTTATTAGTGATGCAGCAACAAAACAAGCTGGTGAGCCAATTTCGATTGCGCCTTAAGCTAACGGAAAATAAATAGTCACGAAATAAACGTTATCGAGTGCCAATATCAGGTTTTATTGGCACCTTTAAATTCCTGCAACATTTGTTTCTAAATATTTTGTTGTTAAACCCCACCTGTTTTCGACCCTTTCTTCACGCATATGGTTAAATATGCATAAAACTCAAAAATCTACTTATCGCTTACGGAATATTTCACTACACTATTAATTGTGCGATTTAATGTAATATTCAATACATTATTTTTTACGCCACTAAAGACATTCAGCATGTTAATTCTAAATCGATTAAAGGGTCAGCCTTATGAAATTTTTTATCCACACTTTAGTTAGCCTTGTTGTATTTTTATCGAGTTTTTCTGCATCTAGTGAAACAATCGCACCATCGGTTAACCGCGCGATTATTACAACCGCCATTGCCGATCGCGAGCCCGTTGATAATTACAACGAGCAAACTTTGCCCTCTGGCACAAACAAAGTATTTTTCTTTACTGAAGTCATGAATCAAGCAGATTCGAACGTCACGCATCGCTGGTTTTTAAATGGCAAATTGGAGGCCGAAGTTAAGCTTAATATTGGTTCTAATCGCTGGCGTACACGTTCAAGTAAAAACTTAGATGCTAATTTTCACTCTGGTAGTTGGGAAGTGATGGTTGTTGCGGCCGACGGAACCATATTAACGACTGAGACTTTTTTATTTGAGCCTTAAGTTTTCAACAAAATGAACAACGACATTTTATTGTCTTTATTTTCAGCGTAAAGTTGATGTATATCAGGCATAAACAATAAGAATACCAGTTAGTCTTTAGCAATAATGTCTTAACTGGTATTCTCTGACTATAACTTTAAGCGATGGTTTCTAAATTAATGACAGCTGTATCTCCTATTCTACGTATCGCTACGCGAGAAGCGCGTTAGCTATGTGGCAAGCAAATTACGTAAAAGACAAACTTGAACAAGCCCACCCAAATTTGACGGTTAAGTTAGTGCCGATGACAACAAAAGGCGATCAAATTTTGGACACGCCGTTGGCTAAAATAGGTGGCAAAGCACTATTTGTTAAAGAACTCGAAGTGGCCATGTTAGAAGACCGAGCTGATATCGCGGTACATTCGATGAAAGATGTCCCTGTCGACTTCCCAGATGGTCTTATGTTGTACACCATTTGTGAACGTGAAGACCCACGTGACGCCTTTGTTTCAAATACCGTGACTGACTTTGAAAGTTTGCCGACCGGCGCCGTTGTCGGAACATCGAGTCTGCGTCGTCAGTGCCAAATTAAAGCGCTGCGCCCAGATATTAAAATTAAAGACTTACGCGGCAATGTGAATACTCGTCTAAGAAAGTTAGATGAAGGCGAATACGATGCCATCATTCTTGCCTCAGCAGGCCTCATTCGCTTAGGCATGATTGAACGAATTAAGCAGTATTTACCTGTTGAGTTTATTCTACCGGCCAATGGTCAAGGTGCCGTTGGCATTGAGTGTCGAGTGGACGACACTCAAGTACAACAATGGCTATCTGTACTAGAACACTCTGAAACTCGATTTCGTGTGACCGCAGAACGCGCCATGAACCGAGCGTTGCAAGGTGGTTGCCAAGTACCGATTGGCGCTTATGCTGAAGTCATCGACAACGAACTATTACTTAAAGGTTTAGTGGGCAGCTTAGATGGCGATAGTATCATCGAAGGTGAGATTTCTGGTCCTTGTGCTGACGCAGAAAAACTAGGTGAAATTCTTGCCAATGAACTGTTGGAAAAAGGCGCTGACAAAATTTTAACAGAAGTGTATAAAACGGTTTAAAATGAGCAAATTAACTGACGCAGCTGCGTTACCCAATACACGATTACTCAATACACGGTTACTCAATACACGTCCGTCGCCTATGGCTGAAGAGCTTTCAGCACTCTGCGAACAAGTGAATGTGGAAACACAAGTTGCGCCAATTATAACGACAGCCCCATTTGCGAAAGAAACACTTGATGTAAGTTTGACGGCGTTATTAAAAAATACCCCTGATCCAGATTTTATTTGGATTTTTGTCAGTCGTACCGCAGTCAGACATTTTGCGACGTATTTACTACAAAACAAAATTGCTTTTATGCCCAAAGGTAAAATAATTGCCGTCGGCCCAGGAGCCGAGATGAACTGATTGCGGCATTTAGTCATCTTAATGACCAGATCATCTGCCCGGAAGAGTCGAATAGCGAATCGTTAATTTTATTGCCCGATTTAAACGACGATAAAAAATTAACGCCGCCATACTAAAAGGAAAAGGCGGCCGCGACGTGATTAAACGTCATATAGAAAGTCAACTAGGGGTCGTTACTGAAGTTGATTTATATGAACGTCAAGTCACCAAGCACGCTACAAATGACATAAAAAACTGGCTTACTGCCGACTTTATATTGGCAACAAGTATCGATATCGCCGATGGCATTTTCGAGAACGTTGTGTCAGCTGTAGATAAGGCACAGATATCAACGCTTACCAATAAAAATTGGATTGTCATTAGTCACCGTATCCGTGACCATGTCATAGCGTTAGGTGTTGATAAAAATAAGGTAAAAGTCTCTGAACACACGACTAATCAGTCGATTATTCAGTTGTTAACCCAATGGCAAGGCGAAATTTCGATGAGTAATAAAGATAACAAAACCTCAACAACGCAATCTTCTAGTAAGGAAGCGCCTGCTTTGAATAAAGACAAACAGAAACAAGAAGCCGCGTTGAAAAAACCAGACACGTCGGAAAAATCCGTTGATGAAGCTCAAAATAAAAGCAATGAGGCGTTAAAGAAACTCGAGCAACAAGTACGTGCCGAAAACGAAGCTATCGCTAAAGAAAAAGAAAAAATAGCGGCGAAAGCAACGGCGACAACACCACCAGAAACAGCGACAAACCCTAAAGCAACAGAGTCTAAAACCCAGACCAAATCAAAACCTACCTCGAAAACCGAACATAAAACGGCGCAAACTGAGCCTACGCCAAAACAAACGGCGAAACCTCACAATACGTCAAAAGAGTCCAATTCAAGATTAAGTAAAACAGCGGTTTTTGCCTTATTGCTCAGTTTTGTTGCAATCGGAGCCATTGGTTTTGTCTGGTGGCAGGGCCAAATGTGGCTTAAAACGCAAAGTCAGGTTGAAACGTTAAACCAACAAGCGGTTAATAATAATGTCGCAGAAATCAAAAACCTTAAATCGCAAATCAGTCAATTAAGTGGTCAACTTAATAGCCAACTGAAAGCCCAACAAAGTCAGGATAAATCGATTGCGAATAATGTGAAAACGTTAACCAATCGAGTAAAAGAATTAGGCCAAAGCCAACCGAACGAATGGTTAGCCTCTGAAGCCTTATACTTAGTTAACCTAGCTGAGCGAAAAATCATTATCGATCAGGATGTCGACACTGCCCTAATGTTGCTAGCAAATGCCAATAATCGACTGGCTGCAATGAATGACCCAAGTGTTTTTCCACTTCGCCAAAGCATCAGTGAAGATGTTGCAAAACTCCATGGCGCTAAACAACCAGACCGAGACAGTTTATATTTAAGCCTGTCTGGTATTCTCGACCAAGTGAATACCTTAAAGTTCTCACATATATATATCCCAACAGCAACGGCGATCGAACCAGACTCGGCTGTGTCTGATGAAATTCAAGATTGGCAGGCCAACTTAAAAACCAGTTTTAATCGATTTATGACAAACTTTGTCACGATTAAACATCGAGAACTTGCCATAGAACCGCAAATTCCGGCTCAGCAACAATGGTTTATTAGAGCAAATATTACACGCCAGTTGTTAATAGCACAGCAAAATATTTTGTTGCAAAACAACGCATTATATAACGATGGTATTGTACGGAGTCTATCTTGGATGCAGCAATATTTTGACCTAAACGACCCACAGGTGGTTGCAACTATCAATACCTTAAGCGAATTGCAAAACCGCAACATCGAACTCAACTTGCCAACCAAATTGGGCAGTCAGTCTGAATTAACTAATTATGTCTCGCGCCAACAATCGCGCATGTCTGGGCAATAGGTTATAGCGATGATGAAATTTACTAAGCAAATCGTAGCGCTTTTAATTATTGGACTGTTTCTAATATTTGCGCCGAATATTAAAGGCGACCAAGGCTACGTGTTAATTGCGATAGGCAACTACACAATCGAAGGCAGTATTGTCGAATTTGGCGCTACTATTGTCATGTTTGTTGTTGCGTTATGGATGGTGGTTTGGCTATTAAAGCTGGTTTATACCACATTGATTTTGCCTACTTTGTGGTGGCAGTCACGTCAAAATAAAAATCAGGCAAATTACCTCCAAGCCGGAATTGACTACATGACGTTGGGCCAATGGCAGCAAGCAATTAATCAATTTGCCAGAGTAAAACGCACCGAACGATTGGAATCTGCAAATAAACTTACGGGCGTATGCCGTGCTCAATTAAATGAGTCAGATACTTTACTGCTGACCGACGACATAGCAAAAGATACTAAGTTAACTACCCCATTTGCGACCTTAGCCGGACTTATGAAAGCGCACAAATATGAAGACGCGAACCTGCTAGTGCAAAGCCTAAAATTACCTATTGCCAAACAACCACTGCCTTTTCAACAATTATGTTTAAGCGTGTATGCTCAAAACTTTAACTGGAATGAAGTGGCTAGCCATTTACCTCGTCTAAATAAACTGGCTAAAAAACACAGTGACGTTAACGCCTTTGATGAATTACAGCAGCTTAATCAAACCATGTTCTACAAAGCATTTACGCGCTATATCTCTGCGTTTTCCATTAATCAACTTCAGACGGTTTGGACCGGTTGGCACAAAGCGATTAGGTCAGATAGAGCATTACAAACGTCTTACATCTTAGCGTTGTCAGAACAACAACAGAGCCAACTTATTGAACCGATATTATTGGAAAACGATTTATTGAAGCAACAGGATTGGTTGCTAGAAGTGATCCGACATATATTCAAAAATACGACGTTTGTGTCAATGGATCTGCTGTTTTCGCAAATACAGAAACACATCACCAAGCAACCGGATAATAAAACACTATTAACTATTTATGCTTATCTAGCTGCCGGACAAAAAGATTTTCAGCTGGCAAAACAAGCCCTCGAACAAGTTGTTTATTCCAATAACAACTTGGTAGACAAGCGTTTATACGCCATGGTTCTAGCTGAGTTAGGTGAATTACGCTACAGTGTAGATGTCTTTAAGTCTATTACGTGACTTTTTAAATACGTTTCAGGAGACGCGATTGACAGCTGAATTAATAGGACAACTTACTTTTATCATCGTAATTTTATGCAGCAGTATCATATCCGCTGCATTTATGATGTTTAGTCCTGTTGCCGAATCGACTAATGCTAAAATAGTGACTCGCTATTTCTCGTTATTTTTTTCCTTACTTGTTTTGCTTTTTGTTTTTATTTATTCCGGCCATTTATTCCTGAACTTTTATCAATTTTAATCGCTAATTTGTTCTTTCTAGGCAATTTATATGCTTTAAAATTTGGGTTACATTGGCGAATTAGTCAGTATCATCATATCCACCAATGTCCCAAAGCAATAACACACATCTCTATTTTTGTAGTGTCTCAAGTCGGCTTATACCTTTTTTTAGACGACAGCCAGCTCGCACGTTCTACAAATCACGCTTTAAATTCTATCTACATTTTGGCAACATCGCTCACCATTATTTGGCACGATAAAACACGCCCACCCACTTTTGGTGAGAAGTCGTTAAAAATTGCCGTCTATTTTGCCATCATGTGTTTTGTTACGGTTCCAATCGCCTATGTTTATATTCCAAACAACTACCAGTACATGAGCGTATTGCTATTACTGCAGGTGTTATCCGTATTAATGATGATGGGCGGATTACAATCTTTGCTTATGTCAGACACGATTAATCAGCACTATGAATTATCAATCCGCGACCCGCTCACGGGGATCTATAACCGCAGGTACTTTTTCGATAAAGTTAAAGACTGCCATATGGATTTTGACAAAGAACCGCATTCCATCATCATGTGCGACATCGACTTTTTAAACGCATTAATGATAATTATGGTCATGATATTGGTGATTTGGTTATTGTCGAGATTGCGACCCTTATCACTCGACATACCGGAGAATTGGGTATTGCCGCCAGATTTGGCGGGGAAGAATTTACGATTTTATTGCACAACCATGGCCTAAAGAAAGGCCTCGATTTTGCAGAAGAATTGCGGCATTTAGTGCGCGCAATCCGCGTTAACACTCACAAGGGACAAATTAGGGTTACGGCAAGTTTTGGTGTCGCGGAAGTTTGGGATATTCCGGATATCGACTTAACCATTAAACTTGCCGATCAAGCTTTACTCGCTGCGAAGGCAAATGGCAGAAACCAAGTATGTGCTGGTTAAGCTTCTGGTTCTGGTTCTGCAACTGCCATTTTTATTGTTTGAGTTGGGAACGCAAACTCTGCCCCATGACTTTCAACAATGCCCGCAATATCTAGCAATAGTGTTTCTTTATGTTGATGAAACGTAACCCAGTCAATCGTTTTGGTCATACAGTAAACCAAAATATTAAGCGACGAAGTACCAAAGCCATTAAAATTAACAATGATCACTTGGTCCTGAGCAATTAAATCAGATCCGCTAATATAGTTCCGAATTGCATCCACAATATCATGCACTTGTTCCACATCATCATAGCGAACACCTATTGTTTCATTGATCCTACGGTGCGTCATTCTCGACGGATTTTGCACTGTAATGTTATTAAACATTGCATTTGGGACATATAAAGGCCGTCTATCAAATGTTTTAATCCGAGTGATCCGCCAGCCAATATACTCAACCGTACCTTCAATTTCGCGGTCAGGGCTTCGGATCCAATCGCCCACTTTAAACGGTTTGTCTAAGTACAACATCACACCACCAAACCAATTTGATACCAAGTCCTTTGATGCAAAAGCTAAGGCTGCGCCTGAGACACTACCTACTGCAATTAATCCCCGAGGGTCGAGACCTAGCAGATCAAACGCGACAATCATGCAGATCACCGCAAGGAGCAAACGAAATATCTTCGCAATTCCAATTACTGCCGTTGCGTCAAGCATTGTCGGTTCTGTTTCGTTTAATGTTTCACTTTCAATAGTATTAACGACTCGGAAGCCATACCAACTTAAATGCAAGACCGCGAGTAATTGCACAATTGGGTATTTATCAAACTCAAAATAATCACCACCGAGCACGTTGATCAAATCAATTAAGTGCTAAGGTCGACAGCAAAATAAGAAAAAACTTCGCGGGTAAATACAATGCATAAACACTGGCATTGAGGAGAGATTGTTTACTTCTATTAATTAATCGTCCTTTAAAAGTACGCAGAATAAGTAACGAAACAATGGACGTGAATAAGGCAAAAAACTGTTGGAAATAATAATTATTTGGATCAAGTAGTTCTCGCATCCATTCCATAAAAGAAAACCTCAATTTGAAATTACAACTGAATGGCAGTAGGTTAAACCAAATTTGATGAGAAACCAAAATCTGTATGACAAAAAACACCATTTCAGCACAAACCGAAAACGAAGCGATGACAATTGCCAAAGCGACACAAAAACCAAATCAAACCAAAGAGCAAACTAAGTTGATTGCTAAAGGCATCGAAAAAGGCATCGCCGAGTACAAAAAGAGACATAAAGCCAAATCACGAGATTTAGACAAAAAGCGAAAGAAACTAGAAACCAAAATACAATCTGAACACCCTCAGCCTAATAACGACAATGTGGTCACCAATCGTCCAAACCACAATTATTTGATTATTAATCTAATATTAGCCGTCAGTTTAATTATAAATGTCCTACAATTTATAAACATCATCTAGTTCAATCAGTCATTGAATAAAGTCGATTTTTGAAAAATCGACATTTGTATTTTATAACTTGCGGAGACCCAATGAAATTATTTGCGGTTTTGTTGTTATTTATTGGGAATAGTTTTGCAGAAGAATTTCATTTTTCATCCATTAATTTTTTAACCGAGCAAGAAGTTGGTCGCATTGTTTTACCCCAAATATATTCAGAGCTTGGTATCGTCATTAGCATTACACCGCTGCCGGCTCAACGTGCTCAGCTCTCAGCAACTTCTGGCGTTAGTGATGGCGAAATAATGAGGATATTCAGTTATGGTATTGAAAACCCAACCACAATAAGAGTACCAACGCCTTATTACTACCTTGAGACCACAGCCTTTGTGCATAAAGACAAAGATATCGTAATTGAGAACAAAGACCATCTAGAAAAATACTTTGTCGCAAAAGTTCGTGGAGTAAAACATACAAACAGAATTACTGAGGGCCACTCTCAGGTGATAGACATGAACTCAACCATTGAGATAATGCGCATGGTTGATTCAGGCCGCGTTGACGTTGCATTAACCAATACCATTGATGGTTTAATGGCACTTAAAGAACTTGGTTTAAAAAACGTAATCGCTATTAAAAAACCGTTAGCGACTTTCGATTTGTATCATTACATCCATCTTGACCACAAACATCTTGTTCCAATTGTTGACGCAAAAATCATTGAAATGACAAAAAATGGAAAACTCACAAAAATTGTTAATGCCGCTGAGCAAAAAACGTTATTGTCTAAATATCAAACCAATGAATAACTCGATCAAAAAACCAGTATTGGCCTCCCTTTAGGCCACCAAAGAGAGACACAATGCACCGACCTATTTTGCAACTCAGATTTATTTTTCTTTTGGCCGTTTTTAGTAGCTGCGTTGTCAAAGCAAGTGAACTAAACCATAACCTAGGAACAGGATTACAGTATTCCGGTTTAATTGGCTATCAAATCTCACTACAGAAAGAGCAGCATCTTTTGCGAGGTGCGGTTGGTTTAATAGGCGCTAGCGCAGGCTATGATTATTTGCTTAACAGTAATTGGTCAATCGGGGCGACATATACAGCTACCATACGATCGGTTTATTCTCTAAATATTAACTACTACCCACAAAGTTTAACTGATGGTTTCCGAGTTGGACTAGATTTGGGCCATATGCCGGATACTGATGGCGACGGTTTTTTAGCACCGATGGCGCCAAAAATGTAATTTGGTTAAGTGCAGGATTCGCTTTTTAGACCAGTGTATATCCGTTAAGGTTGGCATCTAGTATTTACAAAATGCACAATTGGTAAAGTCTAGAACAACATCGATGTATTGAATTGGCGTATAAAAAAGGTCACAGTATCGGCTTAAAATCAATCTGCTCACTGGAGTGAACGTATGTTGGCCAAAACCAGTAAAGCCACATTTGGGCTTTTGTTTTTTATTTTCTGCTCAGCGGCAATAAGCCAAGAAAACGAATATTCAGTTTCGCAGTCAGACTTAGTCTATTTAGAAACCACCGAAGGTTTAGTGATCATTCAACTATTGCCACAGGTATCACCAAAACATGTTGAACAGTTTAAGCAACTCGTCAGCAGCCAATGGTATAACGGCCTCCCTTTTACCGAGTCATTGAAGGCTTTGTTGCTCAAGCCGGTGAAGGTGAAGGCGAATGGAATAATGTAAAAGGAAAACCCTCTAAATTTAAACAGCCATTAAAGGCCGAGTTTACCCAGCCAGTCTCAGATAGCTTTACCTTAATCCAAAGCCCCGATCTATTGGCTCCACAAACGGGCTTTATTAATTCAGTTCCCGCTGGCCGTGATCTTACAACTAATGAACAGTGGTTTTGCACTGCTCCGGCACAGTGGCGATGGCAAGGGGCAACGGTGCTGATAGTGCCAGTTCTGAGTTTTATATCGTCATAGGGCACGCTCCGCGTCATCTCGACCGTAATATGTCGGTGTTTGGTCGAGTTGTTTTCGGTATGGACGTTGTACAACGACTGCCTCGAGGAGATAAGCTCAAGGGGGCATAATTGATAGCGACCAACCAAAAGGAATGATTAACAGTGCGCACATTGGCGATACATTAACTACAAACAAGCAATATACCGTAAAGGTACAAATGGTCGAATCGGCTGCATTTCAACAACGAATCGACTCGTCTAAAAACCGGACCCATGAGTTTTATACGTACCCTAGGAATGGAAATATCGATGTTTGTTATTACCAGCCAAGTGTTAACGCGACACCTACGGCGAATAACCTCATCAAATAGTGCCAAATTGGCACGCTTTTATGGGGTTATATTTGATTGAAGTGATACATTTACTTGTGGTCGCGTTCATTCACTCTTATCATGACCAGCATACCCTTATTTACCGTGTTGAGTTACGCGGTAATTTGAGTTCATTACAAATGAGATCACATGAAAATAATTGCTAGAAATTTATCCCGTTCAACAACCGAAGAGCAGCTTACTGAAGCTTTCACCCAGTTTGCTGAATTAGAATACTGTACATTGGTATTGGACAAAGTCACCGGTAAATCCAAGGGATTTGGGTTTGTTGAAATTAATGACGACAAAAAAGCCCTTTTAGCCATAGTTAAGTTAAACGGCACAAAGCTAGACGGCAAAGTAATCCGAGTAAAAAAGCTGAAGATCAATAAACACTAAGGCTTAGTTAAACACCTCGCTGTTGTCTAAAGACGGCACCAAAAAACTGCTAGCCGCTTGTATTTATTGACGTGGCTATCAGTTTTAATTTTTATATCGCGGGTAATTCAGAAACGTCCCTTAGCATCAAAGCCGAACACCAGTGACAAAACTACAATTTGGGAAAAATCGATATTGGTCGACTGGCTTTAACTCTACTATTTGGATTTTACTGACCTTATCAACTTCAATTTTTTGTTCAATTTCAAAATAGAACCACCATTGCTCATTCAGCGAAGTGAGCTCTAGATACGGGTAACTTCTTACCTTCCAGTACCCATTTAGGTGATCTGTTTTACTCTCTTTGTTTTCAGCAAACATCATCGTATAACGGTTGTCACCTTTAAGACTAATTTTCACCGACTCATTACAGTTACGACTTTGGTAATCATCGGCTAAATCTTGAGTCGCGACTTTATTGGCCGTTTTAACGCCGTCTGGCAATAAGTACAAACCAACGCTATTTTTGGTATACCAATGATTTCCTGCAACAAGTGCCTGCGTTTGTTGGATAGGCCAGCCAATCTCAGTAAGTGTTTTAGTCAACAATGAGACACTTTTGTCATCTTGAATAAATAAAGAATATAACACTGCAGACTGTTCTATGTCCTCGGGAAAAGCATGTCTATTTTTAACGACAGTAAAGTTGGCGTCCTCTAATGCTTTGGTTATTTTTGAGACATCTGTGGTGGGTAAATATCGGGTGTAAAAATGAACTTTAGTGCTCGTACAACCAGTCAAATAGAGGCAAAATAAAATACTCATTATGAACCGCATTTTATACCTCCCAAATATACTTTCCCTCTTAAATATTCTGCTTAAGAGCTTGAGTTCGATAAGCCATTAACCACTGACAATAGCAAATTCAGGTAGCTAATATAAGATATAAAACAAATCCTATTGTCATAAACAATGGTTAGAGTAATCTTCTGTTTTCTTTAAATATAATATTTTCAGGGCAATGTAATGACTTGGGTTTTATTTACGTTACTAGCGGTTGTTATGCAAACATGGCGCAACGCCTTGCAAAGCAAACTGAGTGCACATGTACACACGTCTGGCGTGACTTTGTCGCGCTTTTTGTTTGCGCCACCTATCGTCGCGATTTACCTATACGGTTTGTATTTGTACCAGCCAATGGCGATACCTGAATTTAATACCCGCTTTATTATTTATGCCTGTATTGCGGCGGCCACCCAAATTGCAGCGACGGCTTTTATGGTTATCTTGTTTAAGCAAAAAACTTTGCGGTTGGCGCCGGATTGGCAAAAAGTGAAGCGCTTGTGGCTGGCGTTTTAGGTGTGTTGTTTTTTGGTAGCAATTTGTCATTGTTAGGTTGGCTTGGGATTTTTATCGGGTCTATAGCCATTTTTGTTTTAAGTAGTGCCGGTAAAAAAGGGTCGTTAAGCCCTAAAACCTTGATGATTGGACTTGCCTGCGGCACTTGTTTCGCCCTTACCTCTTTGCTAGCAAGAGAAGCAAGCCATTTACTTGATGTGCCATTTCATGTCGGCGCGGCGTGGTCTTTATTGTGGGTTTTGTGTATTCAAACTTTAGCGCTAACATTTTATATTTTTAAACAACAACCACAGGTTTTAGCTGAATTAAGTCAACATAAAATCATGACAATCGCCACCAGTATAACAAGTTGTATTGGCTCTATCGGTTGGTTTACGGCAATGGCATTACAGCACGTGGCCTTAGTTAAAACATTGGGCCAAACCGAAGTGTTATTTACGATTATGATCTCGGTATGGTGGTTGAAAAAGCCAGTACAACGTTATGAAATTATTGGTTTATTGTTAATTGCAGTGGCGGCAATACTTGTGATGTGGAGTTAATTTTTAAGAACGAATAAAACAAAAAAGGCAACGTAATACCGATTAGTATAATACGTTGCCTTCGCTAAAGAACGGCGACTTAAAAATTACGCCTTAGCGTTTCTAGCTTGTTCTTTTTTTGCAGTTTTAGCGCTTTTCTAGCTTCAATAACGTCTTTGGCTTCTGAGCCAATATGTTCTTCGCCACGTTGTTTCGCCAATTCCATTTGCTTTTGACGCTCCGCAAATCGTTCACGCTGTTCATCTGTAACTTTGTCGATGCAATGTGGGCATGAAATACCGACAACATAGTGCTCTGATTGTTTTTCTTCTTCGGTGATCGGCATACGACACGCATGACACTGGTCATATTCGCCTTTTTCTAAATCATGATTTACCGTTACACGATTGTCAAAAACAAAACACTCACCTTGCCATTTGGTCTCTTCTTTTGGCACGTCTTCAAGGTATTTTAAGATGCCGCCTTCAAGATGGTAAACTTCTTCGAAGCCTTGCTCTTTTAGATAGGCTGTAGATTTTTCGCAGCGAATGCCACCAGTACAAAACATTGCAACTTTTTTATGTTGTTTCGGATCAAGATTTTTTCGACATATTCAGGAAATTCGCGAAACGTTTCAGTGTTAGGATTTACCGCTCCTTCAAATGTACCAATTTGCACTTCATAGTCATTACGAGTGTCAACCAATACCACTTCTGGGTCACTTATTAACGCATTCCAATCTTTGGGTTTAACATAGGTGCCAACCACTTCTCTAGGGTCAATACCTTCAACCCCCATTGTCACGATTTCTTTTTTAAGCTTAACTTTGCAGCGATAAAATGGCATTTCATCGTCGAAGCTTTCTTTGGTCGAAATATCAACTAAACGAGGATCCTGACGAAGCCAAGTTAATAACGCGTCTATTCCTTCACGATGACCGGCTACCGTACCGTTAATCCCCTCTTCAGCTAACAACAAAGTACCTTTGATACCGTTAGCTTCCATTGTATTTTGTAATGGCTGACGGAGTTCTTGAAAATTTTCTAAGCGCACAAACTTATACATTGCGCACACTACTACTTGTGACATGTCGATTCCTCTTGCCCCCGGAACGTAAAACCGGAGCATATGGATAATTTTGGAGCGCGATTATACCCAATAATTAACAAAAAAAGCCAAGCTGACTAAATTTCAATCAGATGCCTCGGTACGGCACCAAAACATTGATCTCGCTCAATATGATTTAGATCACTCCTCGCGATTAAAAGTTCATCCGTTTATCGTTGCCCAGTAGATTTAGCTTCGGTTTTAACGTCAGGTCCCGACATATGTTCCAAAACGTGATACAGATAAATGATAAACAAAGCCAACAAACCACACCCCAAAAAGAGTATCGGTCCGCCGAAATAATCTAAAATGATACCACCGCCTAACGGTGCAAAGGCAAAGCCAAAATCATAAAACGATGCTGCACCAAAGTACGCACCTCTTAAATGCGCGGGCGCAATCCGGTCGATATGAACGTTCATCGTTGGGAACAAAATCGCTTCCGCTAGACTCATAATAATCACCGCTGCAATCCAGCCCCAAAACATAGTGACCGGGTTTAACGCAAACCAAAGTTGCGATATGGCTAATAACAACAAGCCGATTTGTACTCGCCTTATGAGACTTTGTTTAGACATCATTTTAAGCAAAATAAATTGGCACGTTATGATCACCATCGCATTGGTAAATATCATTGACGATACCAACTCCAATAAATCGGTTACTTTTTCACGGGTTAAGTATTGTATTAATGAACTGTCCATTTGGCCGTAAATAAACATACACTAACACGTTCGCCAAGATTAAATATTGCAGCAGTTTGTCTTGTCCTAAGATCCGTAAAACATATTTTAATCCGCTTTTTGGTTTATCATTTTTAGACTCATTATTAGTTAATGTTTGTCGCGTATCGAACTGAACCTGAACCATATCTTCAATGGGATCTAACGTGTCGATTTTGGCTTGGCGGTCAAAATGACGGAAGCCCAAAAACAATAAAACGAGCAAAAATCCAAACGCATAAGTTGTGAAATAAAAGCTCGACTGTTGACCTGTTAACCCCAGCCAAACACCGACAATTGGACCAATAGCACAGCCAACATTTACGGCAAAATACAATGACTGCATGGCAAGCTCTCTGACGCCTGAATCATCAATAACATCGCCAATTAACGCCGAGGTAAGCGGACGCCAAAGTGCGGTGGCTATGGAACACAACGTAATAACAATTACAAAGCCATTTACTGTATTTGCTTCAGCTAAAAGACTAAAGGAAATGATATACAACACGCCCGTGGCATACATCATAGGCCGTCGACCTATTCGATCTGATAAACTGCTGACTACAAAACTGACTAAGACCGAGACTACCGCTGCTGAGGACAAGATAAGCCCGATTCTAGTAGCCGAAAGCTGAAACTTTTCAAAAAGTATCACCGCCAAAAATGGCCAAACCATATAAAAGCTGCCACGGGTGATAAAAGACCCAAATAGTAATATCCACATTAACAACGGAAATCGTTTAACAGTTTTAAACGATACGGACTGAGTCATAAACATTCCTAATAAAAGTGGAGCTTATTACCGAGAAATAAAAGCATATAAATTTAAGAGAAGTAAGTCGAAGTATTAAACAGATAACGAGTTAAGTATCGACAGGACGTATTAATACTAAGTCGTAGAATTATTAACCGTCCTGTTTGAACAACGCGGATAAATTATTTAATTGGCTTTTCCCAGAACATCGCTTTGCCCATTTTGGGGTCAAGCTCATATCCAGTAAAACCGTATTTTAGATAAGCATTTTTGGCAACCTCATTGCCTTCCAATACTTCTAGGGTAATTTTGCATGCGCCACGCTCTTTCGCCACTTGTTCTATCATTGCGATCATTTTCTGACTTAGGCCTAATCCCCTATAGCCATCATTAACCCCCATATCATGGATATTGACAATAGGTTTGCATTTGAAAGTTGAAAACGTCTGGAAACAATTTCCCAACCCTGCAATTTTACCGTCAACAAAAGCCAAAACGGTAAACGCATTTGGCGTGGATTGTAGGCCAGCTATCAAATTTGCCTGAGCAAATTCTGATAATGCTTGGCCGCCACCCATAGGGTCTTTGGCGTACATATTTAAGGCCAAAACAACTGCAGAAGCGTCCTCAGCGTCGTCGTAATTTGCTAATCTAATATCAATATTCACATTTATTGCCTTTTATCCCACAGTGGAACATTTTGTTAATTAGTTGATGGTTTAGATATTAATGCTTTTACTTGCTCTAACAACTGTTCACCCGTTGGTCGGGTGGTATGGTCGGTTGAAACGTAATACTCAGGCCACTTCCGACTCCGAAAGCGTCGGTGCCTGTTTCATCAAAAATACCGCAGGATGCGGCAACCCTTCTTCTGAATTAATGCCGTATTGTTTTGTGACCTGCAGGTCAGTGTCCATCAAAAAAGTATAATCTTGGCCAAATTTGCGTTGCGTATTTTGAGCAGCACTTTGTTGATCTGGCGAAACCGCGACTAACTTAACATTATATTGTTTCAGCTGTGGCAGTACTGGCTGAATCGTACTGAATTGATCAATACAATACGGGCACCAATCTCCACGGTAAAAAACCAAAAGCACATGTTGGTCGGTTAGTATATCAGCTAGACTTAATTTCCCCCTGAAGCACTCGGTAAATTAAACCCAATTGGAGATTGACCTTTTTGAATATTAAAACCGGCAAGATCGGAGTAGTGCCCCGCCAAATTTTGATTGTTCGCAGGACTAATTGAGCATGCTACTGTGACAAATAACAAGGTTACGATTGAAAGTAGTTGAACAAGTTGCTGTTTCATTTCAGTTCCTAATTTATGGCACACTTTAATTTATGGCACACCGTAATGATAATAAGAACCAACTTTTACTGATTTTATTGCAGATGAAAAGACTAAATCGCGTTATTGTTCTATTTTGCTTTAACGCGACTCGCTTGCTTCTATTAACGTAATAATATTGTATTTTGCTTTAAGAATATGATCCCGCAAATATTCACAAGCCGCGTTAATTCGTTTTTCAGCACAAAGTACCAATAATTTTTTATGCTCAATTTGTGACGACTTGTCCCCGCCCGCTAACGTCAAGTGCATTCGAATATAGCGCAGCGAGTTTTTAATCAGGACGTCCGCAAGCTCAAATGTATGGGGCCGGTCTGCGCGGCTATATAGAATATTATGAAATCGATAGTTGAGTTCGCCTAGTGTTGTACCGTGATCTTGGCACTCGGCCATTTTATCCATGAGTTCTTGCGCATAGGCAATATCGTCATCTGTTAGATTGGGAATTGAATAAGACAATAATTCGGTTTCAAGTAAACAACGTAATTCAAATACTTCATCAACTTGTTTTGCAGACATATCGGCTGCCGTTGCTCCTTTATGCGGTTCGAAATTAACTAGGCCTTCCGCTTCTAGTTGCAACAACGCTTCTCTAACTGGGATCCGACTAACATTAAGTTCTTCAGCTAATGCCGCTTGACGTAAAGGTTCTCCGGCTTTAATTTCGCCCTGCAAAATTCGCTCTCTAATTGCCTCTGCAACAAGCTGGGTACGAGTTTTATGTACTATAGCCATATGTGTCCTTTTATATTGCGTGTTTAAATCCGCTTTCCAACTCACATGGTGTTACATAACCGATGAACACTAGAAAGCGAAATTAATTATACAAGCTAAAGGCTGACGGTCTAAGGATTCAATTGTTACAATTTGCTATAAATAAAAATAAAATGCTTTGCTCATTCTTTAGACTGAATCGGACTAGATTAACTCAATTGGCAATAACTTTGCTTGGTAAACGGTCTGACATTACTCAATTAAGTTTTCCACCAATTTGTCGGTAAGCGTTTTAAGTAATAAAACCTCTTCTCTCGACATATTGGAAACCTGACACATTAATTTTTCAGGAATACCACTCGCTTCTTGCTGCAATTGCCAGCCCTTGTCAGATAATTGAACATGTTTAATTCTTTTATCCAGTTCCGACGGCACAATATTGATAAGATTTTTGGCTGATAACTTTTTTAAAATCAGCGATAAAGCGCCGCCATCGATATGAGTCTTGGCCTTAACTTGTTTCACTTCAACATTGTCTTCTTCCCATAATGCCATTAATACAACATACTGAGGATAGGTGAGCCCAAGCTCATCTAAAAGTGGGCGATACGCCCTTGTTATCGCATTAGATGCGACGTAATAACGATGACAGATTTGGTTAGATAATTTTAGCTGTTCCATAATTCCAAATTTATTTTGTACACAAACAAATTGATTTTAGCAGATTACCCTAGTATTATAATTTGCATACAAACTAATAACTGAGGAAACAAAATGTTTGAACAATACACACAGGTTTTATTTGTCGTCACATCCTTACTTGCCATGATGGTTCTGCAAGCCTTAATTGCGACAGGAGCTCATAGAAAACAAACTGAATATGTGCTATGAATTGTCAGCGCAGAACTTGATCATTTTTCCTTTGTATTCCGCAGTAATCGTACTTTTCTTAATTCACTGGAAAACGTGCCTTTGTTTGTACTTTCAGTTTTAGTTGCATGCTTAGTTGGTGTAAATGCTGAGCACTTATTAACAGTAACCGTGATATTTTTTGTTGCTCGTTTGGTTCATATGGTGTTGTTTTATGCTATCGCGACCAATAAAAACCCAAGCCCTCGCAGTTACTTTTATATGATTGGTTTATTTGCCCAGTTGTACTTGATAGGCGTTATCTATGCGTCATTTTAACTGCTAAAAACCGTAAATTGATAAAACCAAGACATAAAAAACCGTAATCTATATTACGGTTTTTTTGTAAATCGTGTATTAACCAATATGTTAAATAAAGGCAAAAGCGTCAGCGTATAAGTGCTCTAAAACAGCGCCATGTTTGACAAAATCTTCACGAGCAACTCCTGCCATTTTAAATGGCCCGGCTAAATAAACATCAAATGCTTCTAAGCTCGCAAAGTCAGCCATAACCGCTTGGTGAACATAACCCGTTTTCCCCTGCCATTCCGCCGTAGCTTCTTCAATTACCGGGACATAAGTAAAATTAGGGTTTTGTTTTGCCCATATCTTCATTTCGTCACTGGCATAAAGACTCTCTTCATCCTTTGCGCCCCAGTAAAAAGTGACATTACGCTCCGGATAATGGTTTTTAATATGTTCTGCAATCGAACGGGCATACGAAAAACCAGTTCCACCCGCCATTAAAATAATTGGTCTAACGCTTTTCTCTTGATAAAACGCGTTACCGAGCCCAATTTCAAGCGTCACAACATCATTGTTCGCCATGTGATCCAAAGCACCGCGCGGATAAGCGTCATCAGGTCCCGCACCTATATGCAATTCGATATGTTGGTCATCTGGGCAACTGGCAATCGAAAAAATCCGCTTGTCTTCGTCCGACAAAACAATTTGCAGATATTGACCAGCAAGGTAACTTGGCTTTGTTAAAGGCTGTAGTTTCACTACATTTACAAAATCGGTCACGGCTGTTATTGAAATCACTTCTGCCTGAATCGTTTGAGCACTAACAACTTGCATTAAATCTTTACTCTTTTATTTAATAAATGGATGGTGCAATACCATGTCCGTTAATGGATACCCGATACAACTATAGGTATATTTTTGAGGGTTGTCTGGATCTGTGCCCATCGTTAACGATAAGGACTCTGGATCACGGTCGCCATAACTGACTTCCCCACTTAATGTTTTACAAACACATGCTGTACACACGCCTTGTCTGCAACGATATGGAAATTCAATGGAATTCCGTTCTGCAGCTTCTAAAATCGTTTCGCCTACGGCAACGTCAAACTCAATATTGTTTGGCTGAATGGTTACTTTAGTCATTTATTTATCTCCATCCGGCAGAGGAATGTTTAGGTCATCCCAAATAGCATCAATTCGTGTTTTTACAGCTTCATCCATCACAATGGGAATACCCCATTCGCGGTCGGTTTCACCTTGCCATTTGTTTGTGGCATCAAGGCCCATTTTAGAGCCTAAGCCAGAAACCGGTGAGGCAAAGTCCAAATAGTCGATTGGGGTATTTTCAATTAATACGGTATCTCTAGCCGGATCCATACGGGTCGTTATTGCCCACATAACATCTTCCCAGTTTCTTGCGTTAATGTCGTCATCACACACAATAACAAACTTAGTATACATAAATTGGCGTAGGAAAGACCAAACGCCCATCATCACGCGTTTGGCATGACCTGGATACTGCTTTTTCATGGTAACGACCGCTATACGGTATGAACAGCCTTCTGGCGGTAAATAAAAATCAACAATTTCAGGGAATTGCTTTTGGATAATCGGCACAAAAACTTCGTTTAATGCCACCCCCAAAATTGCTGGTTCGTCTGGTGGACGACCGGTATAAGTGCTGTGGTAAATCGGGTCTTTACGGTGAGTAATATGCGTTACCGTAAATACTGGGAAGTCATCAACTTCATTATAGTAACCAGTATGGTCACCATATGGTCCTTCTGGCGCCATCTCATTTGGGTCTATGTATCCTTCTAGTACGAATTCCGCAGAGGCCGGAACTTGTAGATCATTAGAAATACATTTTGTCACTTCAGTTTTGCTACCACGCAATAAGCCAGCAAAACCATATTCAGACAGAGTGTCAGGAACCGGCGTTACTGCGCCTAATATCGTTGCAGGGTCGGCACCTAATGCTACCGACACTGGGTAATTCTCGCCTGGATTAGCCTTTTTAAATTCGAGAAAATCTAATGCGCCGCCGCGGTGAGACAACCAACGCATAATCAGTTTATTTGGCCCCAATAACTGTTGACGATATATACCCAAGTTTTGTCTTGGTTTATTAGGACCCTTAGTGACGGTTAATCCCCATGTCACTAGTGGCGCGACATCACCAGTACCAACAATGTTGGATTGGCAACTGGGTCAAATCTACGTCGTCACCTTCAATAATAACTTGCTGACAAGGTGCTTTTTTCACTTCTTTTGGCGCTAAATTTAACACTTGTTTAAAAATAGGCAATTTTGAAAATGCATCTTTAAGACCCGCCGGCGGCTCCGGTTCTTTCAAAAATGCTAACGTTTCACCGACACCACGTAATGCCGATACATCTTCTTGTCCCATACCCAGAGCAACACGTTTTGGTGTACCAAACAAATTCACTAGGACGGGAATGCTTGAGCCTTTTGGATTTTCAAACAAAATGGCAGGACCTTTGGCACGCAAAGTACGGTCGGCTATTTCGGTCATCTCAAGATAAGTATCAACTTCAGTGGTGACGCGAACCAATTCGCCTTTCTCTTCCAAAAGTGCAATAAAATCGCGCAGATCTTTGTATTTCATTTCAGGGTACCAACAGATAAAGAAGTGTTTTTATTGCTTTGAAACTAAAAATAAACCCCAATCTAAGTTGGGGTTTATTATCAATCAACTAACTAAATTGATCGGATGGTTAGTTGCCTTTTTGGCGCTTCATTGAATCGAAAAACTCTTCATTCGTTTTGGTCAACGAAAGCTTGTCGATCAAAAATTCCATCGCTTCAATTTCTTGCATCGGATGAACAATTTTGCGTAGGATCCACATTTTTTGTAGTTCATCTGCCGATGTCATCAACTCTTCACGACGCGTACCACTGCGGTTAAAGTCGATAGCAGGGAATACACGGCGCTCAGCAATCTTACGATTTAGATGTAACTCCATGTTACCCGTACCTTTAAATTCTTCGTAGATAACTTCATCCATCTTAGAACCGGTATCTACTAACGCAGTTGCGATAATCGTTAAACTACCACCTTCTTCTACGTTACGAGCAGCACCAAAGAAACGTTTTGGTTTGTGCAGAGCATTTGCGTCAACACCACCTGTCAGTACTTTACCTGACGAAGGGATTACGGTGTTGTATGCACGAGCCAAACGCGTTATTGAGTCAAGTAAGATAACAACATCTTTTTTGTGCTCAACTAATCGCTTCGCTTTTTCAATTACCATTTCAGCAACTTGTACGTGACGACTCGCTGGTTCGTCAAACGTCGATGCAATAACTTCACCTTTTACTAGGCGTTGCATTTCGGTTACTTCTTCTGGACGTTCATCAATAAGTAGAACCATTAACGTCGCTTCAGGGTGGTTAGCGGCAATTGAAGTTGCAATATTTTGCATCAACATTGTTTTACCCGCTTTAGGTGGTGCAACGATCAATCCACGTTGTCCACGACCAATTGGTGAAGCCAAATCTAAAACTCGAGCTGTAATATCTTCAGTCGAACCATTGCCGCGTTCCATAGTAAAACGGTCAGTTGCGTGCAGAGGAGTAAGGTTTTCGAAAAGAATTTTATTGCGGGAGATTTCTGGTTTGTCGTGATTGACTTGTTCAATTTTTAATAGTGCGAAATAACGTTCAGAGTCCTTCGGAGGGCGAATTAAGCCTGAAATGGAGTCCCCTGTTCGCAAATTGAATCGTCTAATTTGACTAGGAGAGACGTAAATATCGTCTGGGCCTGCCAAATAAGAGGAATCGGCACTGCGTAAAAATCCAAATCCGTCTTGTAATATTTCTAAAACACCATCACCGTAAATGGATTCTCCACTCTTGGCGTGTTTTTTTAGGATGGAAAATATGATGTCTTGTTTGCGTAGACGAGCCATATTTTCTAAGCCCATCGATTCCGACAGCTTAACTAACTCGTTAATCGGCTTATTTTTTAATTCACTTAAATGCATATAGGATGTCTTTATATTTGATATGAGCTATCTGAAGTTATTGTTTGTTTAGAGTAACTAGGCGTGCGGGGTTTGCACAAACTGTTAAGTAAGTTAGCAGTATTTTTAACCAGCGTAAAGCTAACAGAGCCAAATCTTAATATAAAATCGTTTTTTTTCTATTTTTTTCTATTTAACCGACATTACACCGTAAAAACATACATTATTACTTTTCGATGTCGACCGAACGCACAATATTGGGTAGAGTCCCTTTAAAGTATTTATTCTATTTCAGGGTATCGGTAAAAATGGCAAACGAAGGGTTAAATTGGCAACGTGCAGTAATAAAAGTTGGTAGTGCACTCATTGCTCCCGATGGCAAACAAGTTAGTGGCCAATATGTATTACCCATTGCAAAATTTATCAACGAACTAAAAGCCCTTGGTAAAGAAGTGGTTTTAGTCTCTTCCGGTTCTGTGGCAGCAGGTCGTGGTTTAATTAATAGCCATGAACAAGGCACCACGATTGCAGAAAAACAAGCGATGGCTGCGGTAGGTCAAGCAAAAATGATGGCCAATTGGCAACATCACTTTAGCTTCCCCTGTGGCCAGCTTTTAATTACCTAGGGCGATTTAAAAGACCGCCGTCGTTACGTTAATATCAAAAATACAGTACGTGAATTATTGGCGAATCAAGTATTGCCAATCATCAATGAAAACGACACTGTGGCGACAGCCGAGATAAAAGTAGGCGATAACGACAATCTTGCGGCTTTAGTTGCGCTCGTTTGTGAAGCCGACGCACTATTTATATGCAGTGACATCGATGGCCTATTTGACGCCGATCCAAATCGTTTTCCAAATGCCAAACTGATCCCTGAAGTCAATCAGATTACACCTGAGATATATAAATTAGCCGGCGGTACAAAAAATAAAATCGCAACCGGTGGAATGAAGACTAAACTTCAGGCAGCTGAAAAAGCCACAAGTAACGGCGTAAATACATTTATTATTAACGGTAAAAAAGTAGCGTATTTAATGATATTTTAGAAAACAAATCGGTGGGGACTTGGTTTAAACCGCTAGCACTAAAAGATAGTGCAAAAAACAATGGTTAAGACACACGTTAAAAGCGGCAGGTTCACTGCAAATTGACGACGGCGCCGCAAATGCTCTACTCACGTTAGGTGCGTCACTTCTGGCAAAAGGCATTACTGCTGTACACGGAGAGTTTGCTCGAGGTGAAGCCATAGATATACTAGCAAACAATAAAGTGATTGCCCGTGGTTTAAGCCAATATTCTAGTGCCGAGTTACTTCAAATTTCCGGCCTAGAAAGCAAAAATTTTGAAACTATCTTAGGTTTCAAACACAAAAATGAGGTCGTTCATCGTGATGACCTTGTGTTATTCAAGGACTAATTATGACTTTTTCTATACAACAAATGGCAAAAGACGCAAAAGCTGCGTCGGTACAAGTTGCCAATTTATCGACTCAGACAAAAAATGATGCACTGCTTAGCATTGCGCGTCATTTACGTTCAAATACACCAGCAATTATTGAAGCAAACAAACTGGATTTAATCGACGCCGAAAAAAATGGCTTAGCTGCGGCTATGATTGACCGTTTAATGTTAGATGCAGCTCGTATCGACAGCATAGCAGCCGCGGTAGAACATATTGTCTCGTTGCCAGACCCTGTTGGCATGATCACAAAAACGATGTGCGCCCAAATGGCATTAAAATCGCTAAACAACGTATTCCATTAGGTGTTATTGCAATGGTATACGAAAGTCGTCCAAACGTTACCGTTGACGCCGCCGTATTATGTTTTAAAGCAGGTAATGCGGTTGTATTACGTGGCGGTAAAGAAGCGATTAACAGCAATAAAGCTTTAGCTGAATGTATCCATCAAGCCTTTGTCGAACATAACATCGAGCCTGCTGCAGTTAGTTTGGTACCAAATCCTGACCGCGAGATCATGAACGAAATGTTAACGTTATCGGACACTATCGATTTGGTCATTCCGCGTGGTGGTGAAGGTCTAATTCGATTTGTGACTAAAACCAGTCAAATTCCAGTGATCCAACACTTTAAAGGGGTGTGTCATTTATACATCGACAACCAAGCTAATTTAGACAAAGGTTTAGCAATATTACTAAACGGTAAAGTTCAGCGTCCTTAGTGTATGTAATTCATTAGAAACTTTACTTGTCCATAAAGATGTAGCTGCAACGTTTTTACCACAAGTGGCCACGGAATTTGCAAAAGCTGGTGTAAAAGTTCATGCCTGCGATAAGTCACTTCCATATTTCGAAAATGCCGACCTAGCTACCGATTTGGATTACGACGCGGAATACTTGGCACTTGAAATTGCTATCCGTGTTGTCGACGACTTTGAACAAGCCGTACTGCACATTCAACGTTTTAGCTCAGGTCACACTGAAGTTATCATCAGCCAAGACATTTCAAAAACCCAAGAGTTTGTTCGCCGTATTAACTCTGCAGTTGTAATGGTTAATGCCTCGTCACGATTCTCAGATGGCGGAGAATTAGGACTAGGTGCTGAGATTGGTATTTCCACCAGCAAATTGCATGCGTACGGTCCAATGGGACTAGAGTCGCTAACAACGGAAAAATTTGTTGTAACCGGCGATGGTCAGATCCGAGGGTAGTTGTTAGTCAAATAGTTCTAATTATAACTATTTTTGTAATAGCCAATAAACGGAGTGCCTTTAATGAGGTTCTCCGTTTTTTATGGCATTAATTTACTAATTGGCGCTATTAATTATTATTAGCAATACTAGTTTCACAAAACTTTTGAGGTAATGGCCATGTCAAAAATGATCTTTATAAATCTACCAGTTAGTGACCTGCCAACATCCGTCGCGTTTTATCTATCCTTTGGCTTTACAAATAATCAAAATTTTACGGATGAAACTGCCGCTTGCATGGTTTGGAGTGATGCAATAAATGTGATGTTACTCACACATCCTAAATGGCAAACATTTACAAATCGTCCAATTCCACCGTCAAATTCAAGTGAGGTTATGTTGGCGTTATCTTTTGATTCACGAGAAGCCGTTGACCAATTTAAAGATGCCGCTATGGAAAATAGTGGCACCTTAGATATTAACCCACCTCAGGATCTAGGTTTTATGTACAATCGAAATATTGCCGATCCAGATGGTCATGTTTGGGAAGCATTCTGGATGGATCCGGCTTCCATACTAAGGCAATTAATAATTCAGTTCCGATCTTCTTCGAAGTCGGGGATAATTTCTTAATTTGTTTTTAATCGGTTAATTAATTCAGAACAAAAAACGTCATCCTAAAAGAGCCACAGCGATATTTGGGATCTCCAACCAAGTGCAGAGGAATTGACAAAATCAGCAACACTGACCCCATTGGTTTTAATATCCATAAGAAAAACGTCATCCTAAAAGAGCCACAGCGATATTTGGGATCTCCAACCAAGTGCAGAGGAACTGACAAAATCAGCAACACTGACCTCATTGGTTTTACCATTGGTTTGGACTTCATTGGTTTCGGAGGACGTTCATCATTTTCATTCCATTGTGAGAACGGGACTTATATTAATGCCTGTTTTAACTTTTCTGGTTCAATTGGCTTAGCTAAAAATTCGTCCATTCCCGCGTCAAAACAGGACTGTTGATCTTCAACTAACACATTGGCCGTTAACGCCACTATTTTTTTCGATTTGTAATTTATCAGTTTGCGGATTTCTCGAGTCGCTGTTAAGCCATCCATTATTGGCATTTGCATATCCATTAAAATAATATCAAATTCAAACTCATGACAAAGTTGCACTGCAATTGCGCCATTATCGGCTATTTTAATATCTTTGAACCCAAACCCTTTTAACATGGCATTTAGCACCGTTTGGTTAATTTTATTGTCCTCTACTATCAAAATACGCTTTGCAGGATCAATTACGATCTTTTTGTTTTCATTTTCAAGCTTATGGGTTTGACCCGTGCTAATTGGTAATAATAAAGAAAATGAAAACTTGGAGCCTTCACCAATCATACTTTCTACTTTGAGGGGCGCGCCCATTAACGTCAACAAACGATTTGAAATCGTCAATCCTAAACCCGTTCCACCGAATCTGCGCGTTATCGACGTATCTCCCTGCGAGAAAGCATCAAACAGTTTTTTGATGACTTTATGTTCAATGCCAATTCCTGTGTCGACGACGGCTATATTCAAACTGACATTTTTATCCGTCAAATTATCCACCGCGATTCGCAAAGTTACGGTGCCATGTTCAGTAAATTTGACGGCATTGCTTAACAAATTAATGAGTACCTGCTTTAAGCGGGTCACATCCCCAACAACATTTATTAAAGCGAGTTCTGGCACAGACGTAATATGGAACTCAATATTTTTCTCAGCAACTAATGGCTCAAACATGTGGCGCAGTTCGACGATAACGTCGTTAAACTTAAATGGTTTTTGCTCTAACAGCACTTTGCCAGACTCTATCTTACTGATATCCAAAATGTCATTAAGTACCACCATAAGGCCTTGTCCAGATGATTCAATAACACCAACCATTTCACCTTGCTGCGGTGACAGTGTCGTTTTTCCGAGCAAATTAACCATTCCCAAAATGCCATTCATTGGCGTTCTGATTTCATGGCTCATATTGGCTAAAAATTCGGTTTTTATTTTGCTGGTTTTTTCAGCCTCACGTTTGGCTTTTAACAAATCTTGGTTCATTTTTTTAAATTCACTGGCCGCTTTAGCTAATAAACCTATTTCGTCTTTACGTTCTGTATCTGATATTTTGGGGAGAAATCGCCAGTCAAAAATGACTTAAATGCATAAGTTAAACGCTTAATTGCAGCGGTAATATGCAACTGAAAGAATAACGCGAATCCCAAGAACAAAATCAATCCAACGGCGATAGAAGCTTTAATAATAACCTCAGTAATTTCTACAGCTTCCGCACCTGACTTTTTGATCGCACTTAACAACCCCAAGGATTGGGTTTTTAATAACTTTGCTTGATTAGTAAATTCAACGGCGTCACCTGCCATTACAACATTAATCAGCCCAAGAAAGTTTCTGTTGGCTTGAACGCTTTTAGCAAAGAGGGTTTGATATCTGTTGGTTAATGCTAACAAGGATGCAAAGTGAACCTCCGAATTCGCTTCGCTTGTTTGAGCTAATTCTGTGAGCTTCTGATTCAGTTGACTTATCGACTGATTTACAACGCTACGTTGTTTAAACTGTTTTTTATTAAAAAATAGTGTTGAACTGCGTTCCATTTGCAACCAAAGGTTATGCGCGACGAGCGCCTCAAAAAGTAACTTTTGATTGTTATTCACTTTCGCTATTTGGTTAAATGCTTTTACGCCCTGTTGGAACACTTCCGGTAGTTCAATGTCGATATAATTACTTTTAGTTTGATACAGCTGAACCAAAACCCCAAGTTTTCACCATAGCGAACCACCAACGTTTTCATATTTTGAATGGTATTGAGTAACTCGTCGTTTTCTGTTTGTCTTCGGACCTCCTCCAATCGACTTTTGATACTGTCATGAGTTGTCATCATCTTAGCAAATATCGTGGTACTTCCACCCTGTCCAAACACTGTGACGTCACGTTGTAATTCAACAATGTCCTTGTTGATTTCGAGTACAATAATTGAATTATTTGATATCTGTAAAATTCGTTCTACTGAATATTGAACAGCGCTAATTTTATTTGTTAGCACTCTGTAGTTTGCTAATAACGTTAATATTATTAAAAATAATAACACCCCGATTTTTAAGGCTATGGTATTTTGTAATTTAACAATCATATAGGTATTTACGCATTTAGAAGCTCAAACCAACGATCTAAACTATAATCATAATTGTCCATTACCGTATTCCACACCGCGATATTTGAAAAACGCTTAACGTAACTTCCGCCATCTCTTATCTCACCAGCTTCGACTGAAACACGACCATCCGTTCCTTTTAATTGCGTGTTAGACTGTTTTCCGTCATACCAGTAATCCCATTCGTTTCGGTGCATCAAGGACCGACTCCGTTCTGGATTTGAGATGTAATACCCTTGTCTTGCGATAAACGCACCAGAGTAACCAGATAGCCACCAATTCATATAATCATACGCGGCATCTTTAACATGGCCGTTGGTCATTGCCGATAGACACATAACCCCATGCCACGCTCGGTACCCTTCTTTAGGAGAAGCATAACGCACAGGAACCCCTTGGCCACGACATGCACTCACAGCAGGAGAAAACATACTCTGAATATGCACACGCTTGTTCGTCATAAACTCCACTGACTGAGGTACAGAGGTCCAAAAGCCAGCAAACTGCCCGTTACGTTTTTCTCTAGTAATATGCTAAACAAGGTGTCTATTTCATCGATGGTCATGTTTGCGATATCACCAAACTTCATCAATCCTTTAGCTTGAGCCGCTAAGGCAGCGTCAAATATTCCTATGGTCGGCGCATTAACCAATGCGACGCGTCCTCGGTTGGCGTCATCGAGTAACCATCCCCAAGATTCAGTTTTATAAGCTTCTTCAGGTTTTATAAAATTTGTGTTGTAACCAAACGAATCGACATTGTGGACATAGGGCATAAAGCTAACTTTTGAACTTGCGGCTTTACCTAAAGAGCCGTCTTGCTGCACATAAAGCAGTTTATTTGGGGAATCACCAGCACCGTATTTTGCTGAGGGAACGATTTTCCCTGTTTTTGTTAATGGGTTAATCTCATTCCAGTATTTTAAGCGTTCGATTTCTATTGGCTGAATCGAACCTGCATGCCATAACACGTTGATTGAGTCTGACCATTGTTCATATAAATCAAAAGAATGAGGCGCAGCCGCCGCTTTTTGCAGTACCGCAGCACTGCCCATTGCGGTGAACTCTAGATTAATCCCTAACTCTCGCATCGCCTGTTGTCGTAGCTCTTCTTGCAAGGTGACATGAGTGCCCAACACCCTTAACGTAACAGGCTTAGAACGGGAAAAAACATATGGTGCGTTTAAGATAAGTGCAGCACTTGTTGATGTCGCTGCAACGTTTTTTATAAATTTCCGGCGAGATTGATTTGTCGGCACTCTCGTTCCCAGTTTGTTGTATTAACTGAAGTATAGACAGTGAATTTCAACTTATCGTTTTTTTATAAGAATATATGAAATGTTTATTACAGATGACGAGCTTCCTTTTCCTTCAAGTCGCTATTATTTATGGGAGTCTCTTAAGCTAGCAATATTTTTTATAACATTTAACCCCTTTTCTAATGACCAAACGTTTTATTAATAAGGTTATTCATTTGGTGCCAACTGACCTTTTAAATTAATGACAATGTGAGGAAATACAGATGAACCAAGCCACAACTAAAATTGCCCCAGAAATAAAGAGTATAGGTAAATTTACTGCCTTTACTTTACTCGGCGCGACGGCATGTTTTGCCCTTTTTGTTTTGATGGGAAAGTTAATAGAAAACGATAACCTTTCTTTTGCGGAACCCAGAGAAACATTTATAACTGAATTACTCGCGGTGCAAGAAGAAAAACCGACAATAGTAAAACCAAATGTTTTACCGCCACCGCCTATAGCAAAAGCGCCGCCCCCACCACCGCCAATTCCAGTGGATACGACCAGCGAAAATTTGTTGGCTATGAATACAAACTTTGGTATCAAGATCCCCCTACCCAACTTGGCCCTATTGTGTTTGAAGGTCGCCAGGACAACTCCGCAACGCCAATTGTCAGGGTACAACCAAGATACCCAATTAAAGCAGCGCGGGATGGCATCGAAGGATGGGTTAGTTTGTCATTTAGCATAGATGCCGTAGGTCGTGTTATCGATATTGCTGTTATAGAGTCCCAACCTGCAAGGGTCTTTGACAACGAAGCTAAAAAAGCGTTAAAAAGGTGGAAGTACAAACCACAGATTAAAAACGGTAAAGCAATCACGTTGCAAAACCAACAGATAATGCTCGAGTTTAATTTGGGCCAAAGCTAAGTTATTACAACTTCAAGCCGCGATAGACTAGCCGTTTTAGCTAACAAAAAACGGTTAGTAAACGCCGAAGTTAAGGATGTTGATGAATATTACGATCGGATTGAAGAACTGGCTTAATATTGCCGAATCAAACGAAAATCTCATGTTGAAATATGCGGACTCGGGCGAATTAAAATACATAAAAGAAATCGTAAAACGACTCGAAAAAGATCTTTACCATTACTTGTTTAGCCAAGTAGGCCCTGAGCTAGCCTCCGATGTCTGCCAAATGGCATGGGAAAAAGTCATTAAAAATAGACGCTCATTTTCTGATACAGGCACAGTAAAAAGTTGGTTGTTTAAAATTGCCCGAAGCGCACTTATTGACGAATTACGAAAACAACAGCGATGGCAAGTTGAAGAGTTTGACGAATCAAATATAAATGACCATTCAACACCATCCAAAGCTCAATTTGATGTTATGAATGAAATAGAACAACAACAGCGTTTTGACGCGGCCTTTAATGAGTTACCTTTTCTCCAAAGAGAAGCGTTTATTTTGCAGCAAGAGGGGTTCAGATTGAGAGAAATTGCTCAAATTACCCATTGCGAAATGGAGACAGTTAAAAGTCGCTTACGTTATGCTAAACAAACACTAACCACCCTCATTGGTGAAACACGAGAGGGGAGTAATTATGTCAAACAAACACACAGAAACTCGATTACAAGAATGTTACGAAAATCGAAAAAAAACGTAGTTCCACCGCCTAATTTGCAAGAAGCCATATTGGCAAATGCTAAACAAACAAAACCCTCTATTTGGAAATGGGTGAGCTGGCAGTACGCCATGGGCATATTTGTCGCCGTTATTATATTTGGTTGGAACAGAAACGACGCCCCACTACAGACTAATGAGCAGTATTCCGTTGTAGCTACTTATAATACGGACCATACAACGACCTATTACCACGATGTAACGTTTTTAAGTGCCGACCAAAACGATGTTAAAAACATTAAAGAAAATGCACATTACCAGCAATACCTTGCCGCCATCGAATCATTAAAAGATAAACGTAAGTTGCCCGGTATCGTAAAAAGCATAGACAATGAAATTGTCATCCAAGTATGTGATGTTGGTGTATTTCAGCTGTCGCGAGAAATGGTTAATCACCTTCTTCATGCACCAAGCCATAGTCAGATGGTTGCTGGCAAAGCGGTTTATCTTATGGCGGATGAAAATGGATTTATTACCGCAATTGAAAACCGAGATTCGCTTCAACAATGCCCGTCATAATCATCAATTAAACATGTCATTCGACAGCGGCTGACAGTCCCAGCTTTTAGGCTTAGGTCAACATGCCGCTGTCAAAATGTATGCCTAGACCGGCAGTAAATAACCAACAGCCCCATAAACTGTGCTCTAGAGTCACAAGTAAAGTTGAACGACTGTGCATATAAGTATAAGCAAAGACCAATCCTGCAAAAAATGACCCCACAACAGCTATCCAGTTGGCAAACATTAAATGTGCTAATGCAAAGCTGAGTGCACTTAACCAGGCTCGTAAATTTTTACTTTTGAATATATGTTTATATCGATGAAATAGGTAAGTTCTGAAAATTACTTCCTGTGGCCATGCGGATAAAACCGGATATAAAAATAGCAGGGCAATCCACATTAGGGTTTGCTCTAACGGCAGTGAGAACAGCCACTGGGGCGTAAACCACCAACTCGCCAACGTGATAACAAACGCCGCCAGTAAAAAGGTCTTCATGACATTAGGCAGAAATTCTCGCAGTTTTTCTAAGTTCCACAACCTGAAGCGCTTAAAACGCGGGTCTGTTACCAGTGACAACAAACACCAAAGTAAAATTGTGATCAGACACAATAATAAATAGGGTGCTACTGTATGCCTTAAAAAATAAACAACGATGGGTAAAACGATAAACAACAAAACAAACTCAACATACATTACTGGCTTGTAATAAGCCTTGGTCAAACTAACCACCGAGTTCTCCACACAAAACAACTAATAAATACAAGCTTAAGCTAAATATCTAGATAAACTTCGATTCACAAAAATTTAATATAAGTGGTGATAAATGGTGGGGCGACAGGCTAAATTTAATATTCTCAACCACATTTAAAATCTACTGCTATATTTTTACTATAGGTTTCGCATTTTATAATCCAAATTTGGGTGTCGTTTTTGAAAATAACAAAAAGTCAGCTCTACATCCTCTCTTTTACCTTGCTCTTGGTGGGGATGGGACTTAATGCCCAGACAAACATAAAGTACATGGCGCAGCTCGATACAGCGGCACAAAATACAAGTTATAGCGTTAGGATGTTAGAAGAAGTCTGCCTTGTCATTAATCGCGATTTCGGCGGTTGTAAATTGGAGCCGGTGTCGGTCCCAATGTTACAGCGAAGGCAGCTTAAAAGTTTGACTCAAAAAAGCTCGATATTGTTTGGACGGTAACCACCGCCGAGCGTGAAAAAATTATCGACCGATACGCATTCCCTTAATGAAAGGGTTTATCGGGTACCGAATTGCCACAACAAACACCAACACCAAACATCATTTTACTCAGCCGGAAAACCTGCCAGCCATAAAAAGCCTTTTAGCCGCCCAGAGCCACGATTGGCCAGATTCAACAATCCTAAGGAACAATGGCTTTAACGTGTTTGAAACCACACTGCTAGATCAAATATACCAAAATGTTGGGCGCAGTATTTATGACTACACGTTAAGAGGCGTGCTTGAAACCTATTCAGACTTATCAAATGTAAAGGGAAAAACCTCCACGTAGATGAAAATTTGTTATTTAGATACCGCTCTGCCATTTACTATTTTGTTCGGGCTGAAGATGAGAAATTAGCAAATAAAATACAACAAGCGCTTTTGGTACTGATCAAAAACGGCACCTTTGACAAGATATTTTATGAGTTTAATGACCACCAAAAAATTATTAACGATGCCAACCTAGAGCAACGCCACATAATCGAATTGCAAAACGACGTTGACTTTTCTTTGATCCCGTCAGGCTTTAAACCTTGGTATGACATAAAACCGAGCTAACAATTGTAGTTTTGTTTGCGTTAACTGATCGCGATAAAGGTTACAAAATAAAAAAACAGAATAACACAGCGCATTATTTAGGTTTTTCTTCAAGGGGTAGAGCTAACTCAAGAGCAAAACTTCACTAAATCAAGATGCGAAGATTAACCCAACGTACATAATTTTTAACCTAGTATCTGACTCAGGACTTTACTTGCTTCCTGTTCGTTCATTCTGCTAAGCATTTACATAATTATGAAGAACTTTCAAAGTATGTTGTTGAATTAGGCATTAGGGATACGCTCCAACAGCCATTTACCAATTATTTTCAAAACTAGCGACAGTCGACTTTTGGCTAGCTGAATGAGTTTCCAATGATCACTCGCTTAATGTAAACAACATTAATCTGCACCTGTAGTGGAATCGTGCGGTTTAAACTTTAGATTGATTTGTATATCTATTGTACTGTTGTTGTTAATCCATTATTGTTAATTTATAAAAAATAATGAGCATCACGGATGACATTTTTTACCGAATTAAAACGCCGAAATGTATTTAAGGTTGCCAGTGTTTATTTGGTAACCTGCTGGATTATCCTACAAATTGTTGCGGTGATTTCACCCGCTTTACACTTGCCTATTTTATTCAGCACCATTACCACGGTTATTCTGACGATTGCCTTTCCTTTTGTATGCATTTTTGCTCGGCATTTGAACTCACCCCTGAAGGGCTTAAACGCACCCATGAGGTTGATATCGACGAGTCTATTGGTGAGCAAACCGGCAATAAAATCAATTACCTGTTAGCAGGCGCATTGGTGCTGGCCTTAGCATTTATCGCCTATGAAAAACTATTTACCTCCAGTGCTGATGTTAGTTTAGAACGTTCTATCGCAGTATTACCATTTGAAGATATGAGCCCGGATAAATCCCAAGGTTATTTTGGTGATGGCATTGCCGAAGAAATTCTTAATTCTTTGGCGCGGTTAAATCAGTTAGTGGTGATTGCCCGTACCTCATCATTTAATTTTAAAGACAGTAACACCGATATTCGTGAAATTGGCCAAAAACTCAATGTTAACTATGTACTAGAAGGTAGCGTGCGCAAAGATAGAGACAAGGTCCGAATAACTGCTCAGTTGATTGAAGTCACCAGTGGTGCGCATATTTGGTCACAAACCTATGATCGCGAATTAACCAGTATCTTTGCCCTGCAAGATGAACTGACTTTTGCCATTACCCAAGCACTCAAACTAAATCTGTTACCCGAGCAAGTGGAACATGAAGCCGGTATGACCACCAATCCACAGGCCTATGAGTTGTTTATTCAGGGGCGGGAGCTCGCCTATCAGCGCAGTTCGGAATCATTAAAACAAGCTGCTGACATATTACAACAAGCTATAAAACTAGATGAGCAATTTTATTTGGCCAAGGCACAACTCTACATGGTGTATAGCTTTGCTGATAATTATGGTGGCTTTATAGAGTCTTTGCGTCAGGCAGAAAAAGAACGTTTGTTTTGGGAACTAATGATTGCACCTGATTTTCCACTTAAAACGCTGGTAATAGCAACACAGGCTTCGGACAGCGGTAACTTAGCAATAAGTGTCAAGCTTTATCAACAAGCTTATGAAAAAGCCCCTAATGACCCGCTAATTCAAAATGTGAGTACTTTAGCGTTGGATAATATTCTAGATGGCATCAAGCGAAGGGAGAAAATACTAAAAACCAATCCACAAAGTCAGATAAATATCACCAACTTAGTGTTTTTGTATCTTGTAACGGAACAGCCAGATAAAGCTCAAGCAATGTTATCAACAATGGAAAAGCTATTTCCCGAAAACACACAAAACTTCTTACCCAATATTTATTATAGCTACGCCTACCAACAAGATATTGAAGCGACCTTAGCGCTTATTAATGACTACCGTAGCGAACCCAGTGCAGACTATAGAAGGGCAAAATCCGCAATCAACATACTGGCCGGCAATATCGATACTGCGCTGGATTATATTGACGAAGAATTACGCCAGTCGCCTGAATATGCAGAACAATTTATTAACGCCTTATTATTACTACTGGATTTAGATACGCGCGGAAAACTAAACGAACAACAGCAACAGCGTTATCAACAATTACCGATTAGTGAGTCTACCCAAACTGAATTACTGGTATTTTATAAGCTGCTGTTGGGCGACGAAACTTTGTATGAACAACAACAGCAGTTGACAGGGTTAAGCGCAGAGGAGTTTATCCAACGCGTTGATCTTAATCAGACAGAGCCTTATGACTATGCTGCCATTAAAAAACGTAAAGGCGACGACAGGTATGTTCAAGTACTGAAAACTAGTCTTGCTTATAGCTCTTCTCAATGCCAACAAACACAAAATAAGGTCGGTTGGTTCTGTGCAGGGATTATGGATTTCATTGGCGGTATTTCTGAGCAACAAACCCAGAATATGTTTAAGCGCCAACCAATGCTGGATACATACTTGATAGGGATTGAAAAATTTATCTTAACTGCGCCCGTTTATTATGGTTTGAGCCAACACCCTGAGTTTGAGCCGCTTGCTAATGCATTTTTGGATCGTACCTTCAGAAAATGGAACCCGGATTTAGTGGCAGAGAAAGTTACTGCATCACCAACAAAGTAAAGTGAGGGACACATGGCATGTTGCTGAATTAAAACGCTGCAATGTATAAAAGCCTTTCGAATTAACTTCTATTACTTCACGGCAAAATGGATGGTAATACGCAGATTTAAATTCTGGTGAAAAAACAGAAAAAACCTGAATAACACAGTGCATTATTCAGGTTTTTCTTTAAGGGTTAGGTCTAACCCAAGTGCAAAGCTTCACCAAATCGATATGAGCAAATTAACGCAAAGTAACGTACTCTTCAGCTGAGGTAGGGTGAATTGCAACGCAAGCATCAAAATCGGCCTTTGTCGCGCCCATTTTAATTGCTACAGCAAAGCCCTGTAAAATCTCATCCATACCGAGTCCAATACCGTGTAGACCAACAACTTTTTCGTCGTCACCGGCACAAACAAGTTTCATTTTGGTCATTTGTCTGTGTTCCGTAACCGCAGTATACATAGCGGCAAAACTTGAGTTATATACTTTAACGTTTTCTTCCCCGTATTGAGCAACCGCTTCAGGTTCAGTTAGCCCCATAGTCCCAATTGCAGGGTGACTAAATACCACAGTTGGAACTAAGGAATAATCCATCACGACATCGGTAATGCCGTTAAATAATCGTTCAGCCAATATACGGCCAGATTTAACAGCAATTGGTGTTAACTCAATCTTACCGATAATATCGCCTAGGGCGTAAATACCCGGAACATTAGTTTCATGATGTTCGTTTACTGGGACGTAACCACGAGAATCAACCTCTACACCGGCTTTTTCGATATTAATGCCATCTGTAGAAGGCGTGCGGCCGATTGCCCAAATAACACAATCGGTTTCTACGCTTGTGCCATTTTCAAAATGTAACACCAGTGAACCGTCAGCGGCTTTTTCAACACGACTTGGTGTACTGTTTGTTAACAGTTTCAAATTGTCCTGTGCCATTATTTCAACTAAGGTCTCTGATAACATCGGGTCAAATGTTCTTAATGGCGCATGTTTTCGAACCGCTAACTGAGTTTCTGTACCTAAACTTTGCAATACACCAGCAAGTTCTACTGCAATGTATCCAGCGCCTACAACGACAGCACGTTTTGGCTGTTCATCTAAAGCAAAAATCCGTTTGAATCTATACCTAATTCAGCCCCTTCTATTTTAGGCCAAGTTGGTCGACCGCCTGTGGCAATCGTAATATGGTCAGCAGTATATTGCTTGCCATCTACTTCGACTGTTTTAGCATCTACAAATTTTGCAAAACCATTAATTACCGTAATACCGTTTGAATCTAAAACGCGATCGTATGAACCATGGATACGTTTAATATAAGCTTCACGAGACGCAACTAATTTGCTCCAATCAAATTTATTAACGGTGACATCAAATCCGTAATCAGGACTATATTTATGGATCGCTTCTGCAACTTGAGCCCCAAACCACATCGCCTTTTTAGGAACACAACCAACGTTGACGCATGTGCCGCCCATTGCTTTTGCTTCGATTAGCGCCACTTTAGCACCGCGCATCGCTGCACGATTTGCCGATGCAATACCACCACTACCGCCGCCAATGGCGATATAGTCAAAATGCGTTGTCATAAATTTATTTCCAATTGAGTCTAATTATCATAAGGATATGGCCTACTCGCCAGAAAACCAAATCGAATTTAACGATTCGGGCAATCGCCTTCGTGTTAGTTATATATTCTCGAAAAAATGCGCTAAAAATTAGCAATATGTGAACAAACAACACTCAGCTAGTACAGAATTTACAAAAACTAGACCTTGTAAAGTTACTTTCAAGGTACTATCTAACTTAATTAATATCACAAGAATAGCCACGCGTTTAATCCGCGACTAATTTAGGTAGCCAATATGTCTGACTCATCAAACCCACTTTTATCCAATTTTGATCTGCCACCGTTTTCTCAAATCCAGCCTCAACATATTAAGCCTGCGGTAGAGTCATTGCTAGATAGCTGCAAAAAGTCCATCGAACAGGTTGTTCAACTTCCGACTCAAACTTGGCAAACGCTAGTGGTCAATATTGACAAAGTAAGCGACCAATTTGGTCGCGCTTGGTCACCAATTTCTCATATAAACTCGGTATTAAGCTCGGACGAATGGCGCGAAGCCTATGAATCTTGTTTACCTATTATAAGTGAATACTCAACTTGGGTAGGTCAACACAAGGGGTTGTTTGACGCCTATTACGCCTATTCTCAATCAGACGAATTTGCCACATTAAGTACCCCCAGAAAAAAGTTATTACCAATGCCCTGCGAGACTTTAAATTATCGGGTATCGACTTGCCGGAAGACAAACAAAAACGCTACGGTGAAATCCAAGCAAAAATGTCAGAGTTGAGCTCAACTTTTAGCAATAATGTATTGGATGCTACTCAAGCATTTCAAAAAGTCATTACCGACGAAGTTGAATTAGCAGGGCTACCTGACTCTGCAATTGCCGCGGCAAAACAAATGGCTGAAGTAAAAGAAATAGACGGTTGGCTGTTTACCCTCGACTTCCCAAGTTATCTGCCGGTTATGACCTATTCTGAAAACGCAGAGCTTCGAAAAGAAATGTCTATCGCATTTTCAACTCGAGCTTCTGACCAAGGGCCATTTGCAGGACAATACGACAACTCTGAAATTATTGATGAGTTGATGGCACTTCGCCATGAGTTGGCGCAACTACTCGGCTTTGAGTCATTTGCAGAAAGTTCGTTGGCAACAAAAATGGCAGAAAATACGCAACAAGTATTAGGATTTTTAAGCCAACTGGCTGAGAAATCACTGCCGCAAGCACAGCAAGAAGTTGAAGAATTACGCCAATTTGCTCAAAGTGAGTTTGGTGTGAGCGAACTGAATCCTTGGGATTATGCGTTTTATAGTGAAAAATTAAAGCAAGCTAAATACGCAATTTCAGACGAAGCGTTACGCCCGTACTTCCCAGAAAGTAAAGTACTCGATGGGTTGTTTACCGTTGTAAATCGCCTATTTGGGGTTACAGTAACTGAAGTTAAAACCGGCATTGATAAATGGCATAAAGACGTTAAATATTTTGATATCGTTGATAAAAACCAGAAATACCGTGGCAGTTTCTATCTAGATTTATACGCAAGAGAAAAAAGCGCGGTGGTGCTTGGATGGACGATTGTCGCGGACGAGTATTATGGTCTGAAGATCAACTCCAAAACCCTGTAGCGTATTTAACTTGTAACTTTAATCAACCTATTGGTGACAACGCCGCGTTGTTTACCCACGACGAAGTCGTTACTTTATTCCACGAATTTGGCCACGGTATTCATCACATGTTAACTCAGGTTGACGAAGCCTCTGTGTCTGGTATTAATGGCGTAGCCTGGGATGCGGTTGAATTACCAAGTCAGTTTTTAGAAAACTGGTGCTGGGAAGAAGACGCACTGGCATTTATTTCAGGCCACTTCGAAACAGGTGAACCATTGCCAAAAGACATGTTAGACAAAATGCTTGCGGCGAAGAACTTTCAATCAGCGATGCAAATGGCGAGACAATTAGAGTTCAGCTTATTCGATTTCCGAATCCACGCTGAATACGACCCAGCTAAAGGTTCACAAATTCAGGCTATTTTGGACGATGTCAGACAGCAAGTTGCCGTCGTTCAACCACCTGCTTATAACCGCTTTCAACACGGCTTTGGGCATATATTTGCAGGTGGTTATGCAGCTGGATATTATTCTTACAAGTGGGCAGAAGTTTTATCAGCTGATGCATTTTCTAAATTTGAAGAAGACGGGATCTTTAATTCCGATACCGGCAATAGCTTTTTAACCAATATTCTGGAAAAAGGCGGCAGTGCGGAACCTATGGAATTATTTAAAGCATTTAGAGGTCGCGAACCTGAAATTGATGCATTATTACGACACTGTGGCATTGCCGCATAAGCATGATTTGACTTTATTTGGACGATTTTAATGTCAGAATTTTTAAAAAACTTGAGCCCTTTGACCGGATATTAGCCCGCGCTATTGAACGAAAAGGCTCTAAAGAGATAGTAATGGATATGGCCGGCGATATATTTGACGCCGACGAAATAGCCAGTCTTTCTGACGACAGATGGTTAGCCGCATTTACTAAACAAGTTTTTCAAAGTGGTTTTGTATGGCGAGTTGTTGAGCAAAAATGGTCCGGCTTTGAAGAAGTCTTTTTAATTTTGATATTGAAAAAATGCTGATGATGTCCGACGAAATGTGGGAACAAAAATGCAAAGACGAACGCATAATCCGTAATGGTAATAAGGTTATGACCATTAAGGCCAACGCCCAAATGATTTATGAAGTAAGCGCTGAACACGGCTCATTTGGTAAATTTATTGCAAATTGGCCCTGCGACGACATTATTGGTTTGTGGCAATTTTTGAAAAAACACGGCGCTCGACTTGGTGGAAACACAGGCCCTTATGCATTAAGGTTTATGGGCAAAGATGGATTTCTAATTAGTAGAGACAATGAAGCCTATTTTCGAGCTTATAAATTAGTTGATGGCGGGATCTCAAGCAAAAAAGCCAAACCGTAATTCAACAATGTTTTAACGCCTTAGCACGAGTCTACCGGTCTAACGTACAAGCAACTCAGTCGAATATTGTCTTTTTCTGTTGGCGACAATTTTGTTGGCATTGAAGCGGGAACTAACACCATTGACTGAGCAAACTCAACAATCTTCTTTACCATTTTATAATTGGCGCTCAGCGCCACTGCAACTCATCGAACTTGCAGAAACGTTTGGCTGGCAAATGGTTAACAAGGCCCCGCAAAACGGTTCGGTTTATGGCTTGTTTGAAGACAATAAATTTTGTTTAACTAAAGACGGAAAAACCCTAATCAATGTGGACTTTACGGGGGCGCCACCGCTCATCGTCATAAATTCGGAGGTGGTAAAACCAAGCTATCGCCAAAGCGGCTGGGCTAAATAAAGGCGCAACGCCTACCGTTTTAGATGCAACGGCTGGAATGGGGAAAGATGCATTTGTGTTGGCCAGTCTTGGCTGCAATGTCACTTTAGTTGAAAGACAGCCGCCTGTTTATATGATGTTAGTGGATGGTTTTCGACGCGCCATCTCAGACGGCTCTATTGATTGGTTCGAACAAAGAATGCAGTTAATCAATAAAACGTCACACGATGCGCTGCAAGACTCAATTTCATCAAACCAACAATACGACGTGGTTTATCTCGACCCAATGTTTCCGCATAGAGAAAAATCTGCCGCCGTTAAAAAAGATATGGCATTGTTCCAATCTTTTGTTGGAGATGATGCCGATGCCGATCAATTATTACCGTTAGCCTATCAATTAGCGCAAAAACGTGTTGTAGTAAAAGGCCTGACTATGCGCCGTTTTTGAACGAACAGACGCCAAATAGTCAAATAAAAACAAAAAAGAACCGATTCGATTTATATATTAAGGCCGCGATGGTCTAACAATGGAACCTTTTATGATTGAAGTGAATGACAAATTACCAAGTGTACAATTCCAGTTTTTTGACACAAACGAAGTAAAAACCGTTACCACAGAAGATTTGTTTGCTGGCCAAAAAGTCGTTTTGTTTGCAGTTCCTGATGCATTTACGCCAACCTGCTCTGAAAGTCACTTGCCGGGTTATGTTGTCAATTTTGATAAAATAAAAGCAAAAGGCGTCGACAAAGTTATTTGTTTATCTGTAAACGATGCTTTTGTCATGTCCTCTTGGGGTAAAGCACATAATGCCGAACACTTACTAATGTTAGCGGATGGCGGTGCTGATTTCACAAAAGCAATTGGCTTAGAAGCTGAAACAGGCATTTTTGGTGGTATTCGCTCACGCCGATACGCGATGATCGTTGAAGATGGAATTGTGACTCAGCTCAATGTTGAAGAACCAAAAGAATTTGCAGTGAGTGACGCGGAGTCAATTCTAGCCCTATTATAAATAGGAAAATCAATAACAATTAAAAGCTTAAGTAAGCTGTGGCTTTTGATAAAAATAAAAAACCGATGTTGATATGCAACATCGGTTTTTTTGTTTCTACAACAATGTATTGTGGCGTTCAATAAACTAACCATTTATCGCATTGACCGCCTCATAATAAGCGGTCAACCCAACTAAAAATCGATATGTTTACCTAAGAATTTAAGTACGCGTTTGAAATACTTAAGGCGGTTTTTCTCTAAATAAAATCCATGACCTTCTTTCTCAAACAACAAATACTCATACGGATGATCCTCTTTTTCTAGGGCGGCAATCAAACTTTCAGCCTGCTCAATTGGCGCTCGTTGGTCCATTCCACCATGAGCAATAAGTACGGGTACTTTCAATTTATCGATATTATACGATGGAGACATTGACTCTTGAAGTGCAACATTTTGCCCCAACACCGCTTTTAAATATTTATCACCAGAGCGGCGCTCTTGCACATCACCTTCTTTGAACATCAAAGGTAAGTCGTAAACACCAACTACACCAACAGCACATTTGTACAAATCTGGCTCAATTATCGGACTCATCAATGCCGAATAACCACCAAAGCTTGCGCCCATGATGCAAATGTTGTTTTTGTCGGCGATGCCCTTAGTCGATTAAATATTTGGTGCCGTCAATTATGTCATATTGAATTTCCGTGCCCCACTTGCCGTGACCAGAAGTTTCAAACGCAGGACCGTAACCACCAGATCCTCTGAAATTCACTTTTAACACCGCTAATCCACGACTCGCTAACATTTGCGCTTCTGGATCAAATCCCCAGTAATCACGCGGTCCATGTGGTCCACCATGAGGCATAACAATCAATGGTAAATTTTTCTCCGCCTTGCCTTTAGGAACCGTTAAATAACCATTAATTTCAATACCATCTCGAGTTGTGTATTTAACCGGACGAGTACTTGCCATAAGATCGGGGTTAATCCAGCTACGTGCTGAAAACAAATATTGAATTTTAGGTTTTCCGGTTTTTTCGTCCGGGTGCATTATGTAATAATCACCTGGATTACGGTCGTTATAAGCGATAACAATCTGAAATAGCTCATCCGGGGTAGAACTCACAATTTGAACTTGATGACTAAGGTAAGGCTTGTAACAAGCCTTTTAAGCGCTTTGATAAAAGTGCTTTTCCATCGACAAATTCATAAGCCGGGTAACCATTTTCATATTCAACCGCATATATTTTGCCGTCTTTTTCATTGCCATAAACATTTCTAATATTTACAACTGGATCTTTACTCACTAACTCAACTGAATTTTTTCAAAATCGATTTTGTACAAACCGATTGGCGCACCGTCTTCACTTGCGGTAACAAACATCGCATTGTCTTCGCCATCAACGATAACGCGTGGTGTAATTTTACTAAGGTGTTTAAACGAATTGTTAAACTTAGTCCATTCGCCAGTCTCAACATCCCGCTTATAAACTTCTTGATCAATATAATCATTACTAGAGACCGAGAAGCGAACCTCACCATTACCGTCGGTAATATATTGCGCATTAAAGGCTGGCGAGCGTGTCACTTTACGTCGTTTACCAGTATAAACATCGACAAGATAGACAGTTGAGTGTCGGTCTGCGCCGCTTTTTCTCAACCAAGGATGAACTTCTGCAAGAAAATAATTATCATCATGTACTAAAGGATCTAACACTAAAGATGACGCACGAAGCGCATCAGCTTTGCTTGATGCTCCTAATGACTTGCCTCCAGCTTTGTGTCCCATTAAGTATTGTGATTTTGAGCCATCGGCATTAACACCTAATAATTCGCCATGATAAGACGGTTGCGTATAAGCGCCGCGCATATAAGTTTTTTGTAATACAAGACGGTCTTTACTGACCCAGTTATATCCGCCAACCTGCTCTTTATCACCGTCGAATTGCACGACATTTATTAGTTTCATAGTATCGCGTTGCAATACCACCAAAACTTGTTTACCGTCGCGAACGGTTGTTGCAGCTAAATAATCGCCCTTTGGGGAGATTTTAACAGAACCAAATTCTGAAAATTTAACAAAATTCTCAAGCGGTATTTTTTCTCCGCAAAACTGCCAAAAGCCGTTATTAGCAAGGCAACTGCTAAAATTTTCTTCCACATAAAATTCCCTTATCCCTTTATTTTTATATTTTAAATATTGTATATCTTTTTTATTTAGTCAGTAATATTAAAGAGTTGGACTAAAAATGTCTAAGGTTCTAGGCATTTATTGTACTAACCAACCAAATAAGTCCCAGTACCAAAGGCAATTTGATCACCTTTTTGATTATGTAATTCCATGCGAGTCACGCAAACTCGGCTGCCGGAACGGATCAGTTGCGCTGTTGCAATAAACTCGTCACCACGACCGGGTCTCAAATAATCCGTTCTTAAATCGATAGTTCCCACTTTTTTGGTAAATTCGATTAATGCGGCTGAATCTTCAAAGTGCATTTTTTCCATCCGGCTAAAAATGGCCAATATGCCACCCACCGTATCGAGTGCCGAGGCGGTTACGCCCCCGTGCAGAATTTTTTGCATTGGATTGCCCATTAATTTGTCATCCCACACAAATCTAATTTCAGCTTTGTTTGCCTCACAAACGGTGATCTTTAGCCCTAAATTTTTGTTGAAATTTAAATTGGTGAACACATTTACCAACCAAGATCGAGCGTCGTCATTTGATAACATAAAAATAATTCCAAAATAACTGATCGGATGAGTATAACATTTGATTCCAATGCTACAATGCCCCCAAATATTTAATTTGAACCGCTAAATTGACCGACAACCAGACTACACCACTCGACATTTTGACAAAAATATTTGGTTACGATGCTTTTCGCATGGGCCAAGATAAAGTCATTGAATCCTGCATTAATCAACAAGATACCTTGGTTCTATTGCCTACGGGTGGCGGTAAAAGTTTGTGTTACCAAGTACCCGCATTATTGCTGCCAAATGTAACAATAGTCGTTACCCCTCTTTTGTCGTTAATGAAAGATCAGGTAGATCAACTTAATGAGCTTGGTATCGCAGCGAGTTACATTAATAGTCAGCAAACTCGACAAGAGCAATTTCAAACGTTAAATCAGTTGCAATACGGTGAAATAAAAATTTTGTATGTGTCGCCAGAACGTTTGCTACAGCAGCGATTTTTAGATCACTTACATCAAGCTGGGGTCAGTCTATTTGCAATTGATGAAGCACATTGTTTGTCTCATTGGGGACATGATTTTCGTGCCGATTATCTGCGCTTAGGCCAAATTAAAAACCTATTCCCGCATGTGCCAATCATGGCATTAACGGCGACGGCCGATAAAGCAACGCGATTTGATATTAGCCACCAACTCAATCTTAACGACCCCTATATCCATATTGGCAGTTTCGACCGCGCTAACTTGCGCTACACCATAGAAGAAAAATTCAAACCACTGAATCAGTTATTAAGTTTTGTTGGAACACAAACCGATGCTTGCGGTGTGGTGTATTGTTCGAGTCGTGCCCGAGTTGATGACGTCGCAGAAAAACTCAAGCAAAAAGGTTTTAATGCTGCGCCGTATCATGCAGGTCACGAAAACGCCCACAGAATAAAAGTACAAGAGCAATTTCAGCGAGACCAAATTCAAATTGTGGTCGCGACCGTGGCGTTTGGCATGGGTATAAATAAGCCTAATATTCGATTTGTAGTTCATTACGATCTGCCAAAAACCATAGAAAGTTATTATCAAGAAACTGGACGCGCTGGACGTGATGGACTTGACGCCCAATGCCTTATGTTCTTCGACTCAGGCGATGTACCTCGAATTCGCCGTATGATCAGCGACAATCAAAATGAAGACCGAGTAAAAGTTGAACTCCAACGGTTTAACGCTATGGTCGCCCTTGCTGATGCACAAACCTGTCGTCGCCAAGTATTACTAAACTACTTTAACGAACCTACAACCACAGGTTGTGGTAATTGCGATATTTGCTTAGACCCACCGACCTCGTTTGATGGGACATTATTAGCGCAACAAGCAATGTCTTGTATTTACCGCAGTGGTCAACGTTTTGGAATTGGTCATATCATCGATATTTTACGTGGCAGCCAAGGGATCCGGATTAAAGATCATAAACATGACGAATTGAGCACCTATGGAATTGGCAAAGAACAAACGCACGACTATTGGCTCAGCATTATTCGCCAACTAATACATCAAGGTTTGATTGAACAAGATATTAGCCGTGGTAGTAGTCTTGTTTTAACCGAAAAGGCTCGCCCTATTTTACGCAGCGAATCGACGTTACAACTTGCTGTACCGAGATTAAATACCAAAAAGCTATTTGAAAAAGCCGCACCTGTAAATTACGACAAACGATTGTTTGCTCGATTGAAGGGACTTCGAAAATCCATAGCAGAAGAGCATAATGTGCCACCGTTTGTCGTATTTTCAGATGCAACTCTGGCGGATATGGCAGACAAATTACCCACTACGCCACGCGATATGTTGTTAGTATCCGGGGTTGGTGAAACAAAACTACGTCGCTATGGTGACGCGTTTTTATCAGTGATCAATCGTCACGTCTCTGAATTGTAAAATTCAGAATCAATGCCAATCGACCTAGGTTATTTGCTGGGCATTAAAAAACCGACAAAGCGTCGGTTTTATCATTTTAAATTTATTTTATTTTACTTTATTTTATTTTAGCGACGCATAATACGCTGATAAGTTAGCAATATCGGCATCTGTCAGTGGCATAGCCATCGCGCCCATAACTGGGTCTTTACGATTTCCCGCCTTAAAGTCTTTTAGCTGTTTCGCTAAATACTGCTCTTTTTGACCTGCTAAATTTGGGTACATTGGAATTGCACTAATTCCGTTAGCACCGTGACAAGCAGCACAAACTGCGGATTTTGTTTTACCTGCAGCAGCATCGCCAGCAAGTACAGTTGTTGAACTAAGTGACATAATGGCAACCAGTACCAAACACTAAACTTTTCATCTTAACCCCTATTGTAATTTTACTTTTTCTCAGCTTAACACCAAACATTTGAATTAAATATAGCGTAAACTATTGAAAGGCGCACACTTTGTTTGAGATCAAATTAACGACGATTATGACTATTCTATCTGGCAAGCAATCGACAAAAATTACCGACTTACGATTTTCCAATACGTATGCTAATTCGTTGTCTGAATTAGGGCATTTTGTAAATCCAACGGCATTCCCAAAACCTAAGTGGGTAAGTATCAGTTCGCAAACAAGTAAGATACTCAATATCGATGCGACTGCCTTAGAAAGCCAATCTGAATGGCTTAACTGGTTTAGCGGAAATCAAATGGTAGATGCGGCCCAAGCTATTGCGCAAAAATACACAGGGCATCAATTTGGTCAATATAATCCCGAATTAGGCGATGGCCGCGGATTGTTACTCGGTGAATTACTTTCCGACACAGGGCGTTGGGATATTCACGTAAAAGGCGCGGGAAAAACCCCATATTCTCGATTTGGCGATGGCCGAGCAGTATTAAGAAGCTGCATACGCGAATATTTAGCTTCCGAAGCATTACATCATTTGGGGATACCAACTTCCCGGGCTTTAGGCTTATTTACAACAGGTGAAAAAGTCCAGCGTGAAACCATCGAACCCGGTGCCGCTTTAATCCGGGTTTGCGAAAGTCACCTTCGTTTTGGTCATTTTGAATACGCCTTTTATCAAAACGATACTAAATTATTAGAACAACTTGTGGCATATGCTGTAACTGACGTATTGCCGCAATCGTCGGATGAAATACGCGCTCTAAAGCCCAATGCCTCAGCGCAACAGCAAGCTTATCAATTACTTAAATTCACGATCCGAACAACGGCGGAAATGATTGCGAAGTGGCAAGCTTATGGATTTTGCCACGGGGTTATGAACACCGACAACATGTCAATTTTGGGCATCACTTTTGATTATGGTCCCTACGGTTTTCTAGATGTGTATGAACCATCACATATTTGCAATCATTCAGATCACAGTGGTCGATATGCATTTGACGAACAACCGAGTATTGGGTTGTGGAATCTCAACGCGCTTGGCTATTCACTTTCGCCTTTATTGTCAAAAGAAGAATTGACCGAATTGCTAAAACAGTACGAAACAATTTTACTTGATAATTATTCTTCGTTAATGCGGAAAAAGCTTGGTTTTAAAGAAAAGCAAAAAGAAGATCAAGCCTTGTTGGGGGACTTCTCGCCCTCATGCAGGAACAAAAACGCGACTATACCTATACGTGGCGAATGTTAAGCAATGTCCGTTTTAGTGACAAAAATGAACAAGTATTTATTGATACCTTTGTCGACCGTGATGCAGCAACAGCTTGGCTAAAACGTTATAAAAAACGTGTTTCTATGGAAGTTATTTCAGATGATGAACGTTGCGAGCTAATGTATTCGGTAAACCCCAAATACATTGTTAGAAACTACTTAGCACAGCAAGTCATTGAAGCTGCAGAGAGCGGAGATAACAAACCTTTAGAGGAACTGTTGTTGGTGTTATCACAGCCATTTGCCGAGCAGCCTGACTTCGACCTTTATAGTAAACTGCCCCCAGACTGGGCAGGTAAACTCAGTATCAGTTGCAGCAGTTAATACCAAAAAGTAATACGAAATCGTGGCGCGCAATGCCCTTAGTAAAAGCTGCGCGCGACATTTCAATGATTGAGTACGAATTAACTAATCTGAGTGATTTAGCTGCTGTTGCAATTCATTAAGCTGCAATTCTGAAAAGACCGCGACCCCATTTTCACGCAATCGCCTAGCCGTTACCCCTTCACCATCAATTAAAGTTGCGCTAAACGTACCGTCATATATTTGTTGATTACCACAACTTGGACTATTCGCTTTCAGCAAGGCGTGACTCACTTGGTGCGCTTGGCAAAGTGCTAACGCTTGGTCAGCCCCCTTTTCAAAGGCCTCTGTTACGTCAATTCCCTGTACAGTGATGACTTTACCTTCAGCGTATTCAGCTGGCGCCCTTGGTGTGTTAAGCCCGCCCATCACCTCTGGACACATAACCACTAACTTACCGTCTTGCTGTAACTGCTTTAACCAACTTAAGTCAGCCAAAGGTTTACTCTTACCGTCATACCGAACCGGATGGCCAAGCAAACAAGCTGAGACTAATAACTTAAAATTGTTGGTTTTATACATTAATAAAAAAATTCAAAAAAATGTCATCTGATTGCGTATAATACCTGCGTTTAAAATAATTAAAATGGAAGTATTGCCCAAATGAGTTTATCTGTCGTGGTTTTAGCTGCCGGAAAAGGCACACGTATGCGTTCTAGCTTACCAAAAGTTTTGCACCCAGTTGCACACAAGCCTATGGTACAACATGTAATTGATGCAGGTACTGCATTGAATGCGTCAGGAGTGACAATAGTATACGGACATGGCGGCGACACGTTAAAACAGGCACTTGCTGAAAACAACGCCAATTGGGCACTGCAAGCTGAGCAACTTGGAACCGGTCACGCGGTAAAGGTTGCTGAACAATTTATGCCTGACAACGATACAATTTTAATTCTATATGGCGACGTACCACTTATTCAAAGCGCAACTCTAGAACGGTTACTCGCTGTTAAACCAGAAAAAGGCATTGCGCTTCTCACTGTTAAGCTAGACGATCCATCTGGTTACGGTCGAATTATTCAGTGAAAACGGTTCAGTTGTAGGCATTATTGAGCAAAAGACGCAAATCCAGAACAACTCTCAATCAATGAAGTAAATACGGGCATAATGGCGGTTAACGGCGACTTGTTAAAATCGTGGTTGAATAACCTTTCAAACGACAATGCACAGGGCGAATACTATCTAACCGACATTATCGCTATGGCGAATGAGCAAGGCTATGCTGTAACAACAGCACATCCCGACAGTGCAATGGAAGTTGAAGGTGCGAACAACCGTGTACAACTAGCCGCTTTAGAACGTGAATATCAGAAACGTGAAACCGAAAAGCTAATGTTGGCAGGCGCTTCAATGCGCGATCCAAGCAGAGTTGACGTCCGTGGTGACGTAACCGTTGGCCAAGATGTTGAGCTTGATATCAATGTTGTTTTTGAAGGCAAAGTTACTTTAGGTAACAATGTGGTTATTGGTCCAAATTGCTTGCTTATTGACTGCGTGATTGGTGATAACACTGTGGTTCACGCAAATAGCATTATTGAGTCAGCCGAAGTTTTAACCAATGCTCAAATTGGTCCATTCGCTAGATTGCGCCCTTAGTGCGGTCGTTGGCAATAAAGCTAAGGTCGGCAATTTTGTAGAAATGAAAAAATCAACATTAGGCGAAGGGTCTAAAGTTAATCATTTCTCTTATTTAGGTGATACAACAGTTGGCCAAGGTGTAAACATTGGTGCCGGCGTTATCACGGCAAACTACGATGGTGTGAATAAATTTAAAACGACCATTGAAGACAACGCATTTATTGGCACAAACTCAACACTTGTGGCACCGGTTACCATTTCTGCAAACGGTTTTGTTGCTGCAGGTTCAACGATTACCAAAGATGTTGAAAAAATGCTCTTTCAATTGCGCGCGGAAAGCAACGAAACATAGACAATTGGCCACGTCCTGTAAAAGGCTAAACTCATGATCCGGTGTTACTTTTTAGTAATACCGGAGCGTTTAATACCATTGCAGTAACTAATACATCGATTCAGTCGTCGGGGAATGCTCGACTAATTAATAGAATAATAACTCGAATTCAGTATAATGTACTGTGTTTTTAAACTCGACAAATCAAAGGCCCTGAATTTATCATGAACAAACGGTTTATCACTACTTTTGCAGCAATTCTTATTGGATTTTCAAGTTTGTTAAGTGCTAACAATACGTTAATCTTAGATACGTTGTATGAGCAGGGGATCAAGTTCATTTCTTCAGATACCCTTTCAGGTAGAAGTGCAAGTGCGTTTAGCGTCTACAAAATGATGGCTAAAACCGACAGTGAGCACCCAAAAACCCATTCATTTGCATTGTTACTCGACACCGCAACTAAACAACAGGTAATGGCACTTGTTCAGCAAGGTCAGTCGTTAGACGCTGACCGTTTAAAACTTGAATATTTGTCACTGCAGTATGAAGTAGGTGTTGAGCCTTCCAGTTGGGCGGCATTAAAACAAAGTTTTACTCAAGCCCCTGCAACCACCAGTCAAGTTGCAAAGACACCAGTACCAAAAATTTCTCCTGCTGACCTAAAAGCAACAAATCAACTGTCGAGTAGTCAGGTTAGAACTTTGATTTCAAATACCAAAGTATATTTACGTCAAAAACAATTTTTTGCTCCTGAACATAAAAATGCCTTTAATAATATTAGACGTTTGTTAAAAGACAATCCTAAAAATACCAAAGCGATTGCCCAGTATTTTAATTTGCTTGAAGACGTTCAAGAAGAAGTTGATGATTTGCTGGATGACGGAGAAATTTTTAAAGCCATTTCACTGACCGAACAAGGCCTGAGCGAGCTACCAGATCACGCATTATTGCTTAATTTAAATGAACGTGCGATTGGATTACAAAACATTGATAGTCATATTAGTGCGTTACATGATCCAAATGAATATATTCCAGAGTTGTCTACATCAACTCGTAATGCGCTATTGTCAAATGCAAAAACCTACCTAAAAAGAAAGCAATTTTTCGCTCCTGAGTCGTCGAACGCCTACTCTAAATACAAACGTGTATTGACCAGCGAACCGGATAATTCAAAAGCAAAAACGGGTATGTTCAAACTAGTTAAAGAGCTTGATGAAGAAATAAAAGAATTAGTTAGCGACGGTAAAATTGAGTTGGCAAGAAACTTATTGCATCAAGCACTTGGTGCGATACCTGAAATGGCCAGTTGGAGTTCAACACTAGTAAAGCTTGATGAATTAAGTGCATTAAAACAAAAACGTTTGGATTATGCACAAGCTACCTATTCTCCAACCATGTCATCAAGAAACCGCAAGGCGTTGCTTACAAATGCGAGATCATATATCCGCAGTGGTAACTTTTTTAGCGTAGGCGACAGCACTAAAAATGCAAATGATGCTTTATTTAAAGTATTAGCGGCTGAACCTGATAATGAAAAAGTGGCTGGATATTTTGACGACTTAATTAAGAAAGTGAATGAAACTGCAGTTGAGTTGGCAGAAGATGGTGAATTAAATCGAGCGGCGAGTTTAATTAATCAAGCTTTAACATTCCATGCAGGTCACCCAGCATTAGCGACATCAAGCGGCAGTTTAAACAGCCTTATCGCAGTTATTCAGTAATATATAAAATTCAAAGAAGTTACCTATTATAGATAACTTCTTTGAGTCTATATGTTTGGTTAGTTCTATTTATTCTGCATAACCAACACTTCGGTAAACCGAGCTTTACCCTTAGTCAGATTAACCCGGTTAATTCAGTTTAAATCGACTTACCGAATCACTGAGTTGTTTCGCCTCAACTCTCGCATTTCTTGCTCTCTCGCCATTTTGCGACGCAATTTCAAACGTATTTGCCGTTTTATCAGCGAGCTCTGTTAGGTACTTACTTATTTCTTGTGCGACCTGACTTTGCTCTTCAGTCGCGGTTGCGGTTTGCGCAGCAACGTCGGTTACTTTTTGCGAAGCTTCTGCAATTTTAGATAACGCCGTTAAGGTTTGTTTAGACAGTGCTACTGTAGATTCAGTTACCGCGCTACCGGCATTAATCGATTCCACAGCATGTTCAACACCATTTTGTAAATTCTCGATCATTTTTTGAATGTTCTCAGTACTCTGCTGAGTCTTACTCGCCAACGTACGCACTTCATCTGCTACAACGGCAAAGCCTCGTCCCTGCTCACCCGCACGGGCGGCTTCAATTGCTGCATTTAATGCCAGTAAGTTTGTTTGCTCAGCGATACCACGGATAACATCTAGAACCGATGCTATATCCGCCGAGTTCTCAGACAATTTAATAATAACCTCAGCCGCATTGGCAACCGTATCTGACAAGTTAGAAATTTCAGTAACGGCTGATTCAGTAATTCGAGTGCCTTCTTCAGTCAATACTGTTACCTGCTGTAACTCATCCGCGGTTAAATGCGCGTTTTCAGCAACTTCTTTTATTGCATAAGACATCTCATTTACAGACGTCGCGATTTGCTCAACAGATTCAGATTGTTCTTGGCTGATCTCCTGCACTCTTTTCGCGCCGCCATCCATCTGTCCAACACCCTCAATAACTTTTGAAGACTGACCAACAATGGACGAGATAAGTTTCGCTAAATCATTTACAAACTGATCTAAACTGTTTTCCACATCACCAATTTCGTCATGGCGTTTCGAATTAAGACGTTGAGTTAAATCGCCATCGCCGCTGTTTAAGCTATCAATTTGGTTGCGTAGCGTTATCAAAGAATTCGACATCAACTTAGGACCGATATAACCAATCGTCATCATCCCACAAACAATAATTAAACTAATCGTAAGCAAAACACTCTGTTGGTTAGCCACCGAGTCTACCGTTTCTGATGACACTAACTTAGACATTTTGTCGGCTTCTTCCCCTGCAATGTCATAAAAACTCCGCAGCGCTTCAAAAGCCGCTAACGAACTTTTAGCGCTTACATCCCGAGCTTTGTAAACATCACTCTTACTGACCAATTCAAAAACTTCGCCACTTTCTTGTAACCACGTTTTGTAGGCCGGTTCAAACCCACTTAATTTAGCTAAAATCTCAGGATAAGCCTGAAGCAGAAATTTGTACTTATTCATGCGGTCAAGCGCTTGTTGCGCATTATCTTGATAATCGACAATTGCTTGTTTAGCAGATTCACTATTAGGGAATTAAGTAAAACTTGCTGCTCGGCAACACGGGCTTGATATAAATCTCTGTCGGCGTTTAAAACAGCCGAGATAGCTGGATTAAATTTTTCCCAAATAAATCTAACGCAGATTCGGTTTTTGATATTAGTGCGTTATAAAATGCCACCAACAGTATGAGAAATAGCGCAATTGCGCCAAAGGCTGCGGTATATTTGAATCGGATGCTATGTACAGTCATATTAGTTTCAGCTAGTTGATATAGATAATAGTTAATATAGATGAGGTATTTTATTTTATCGACTTTATATTTTTTGTGAACAACTTGACGTGTGTTATTACGAAACTATAATGGTTTCGTTTCGAAAGATACAAGATTCGAACATTGTTAATTTCGAAAGTCTGTTTCCCAACTTGCTTTCAAAAATGACTAGGTTCACTATCCGATAAACAATTTGAACAAATATCAAACGATAAACGGGACTTTTAAGTGCAAAAACGCGACACTCAATCTAGACGACGAGCAATTGTTGACTTAGTAAATGACAAATTAGAAGTGAGCGTAGATGAATTAACGGCTAGCTTTGGTACGTCAGAAGTGACCATTCGCAAAGACTTAACCGCACTTGAAAACAGTGGATTGTTGTTGCGTAAATATGGCGGTGCTATCTCACTACCAAAAGGCTCATCCGAGCTCAGTAGTCCTCAGGTTTCTAGTCGCAAACAGAACATTGCTAAAGCCGCGGCCAGTTTAATAAAAGATCACAACCGAATTGTCATAGATAGTGGCTCAACCACATCAACATTATTGCTGCACGCTCAACATGTGCGAGGTTTAGTGGTTATGACCAACTCAATGCAAGTGGCGAATCAAACTTTTGAACTTGAAAACGAACCAACCTTGTTGATGACTGGTGGCACATGGGACCCACAATCCTGTTCGTTTCAAGGCCAACTCGCAGAATCTATGTTAGATTCATATAACTTTGATCAGGCGTTTTTAGGCGCCTCTGGACTTGATGTTACGCGTGGTACAACAACGTTTAACGAATTAACAAATTTAAGCCGCGTGATGGCAAAAGTATCTCAGCAAGTTATCGTCCTTGCAGAGTCAGACAAATTACAACGAAAAATACCAAATTTAGAGCTTCCTGGAGCGAAATAGATGTCCTGATCACTGATTCAGACATTGACGCAAACAGTGAAGCGCAAATCGCAAAAAATAACGTAAAAATTATAAAAGTTTAATTGGAGAGAGAACATGTGTGGAATAGTTGGTGGTGTAGCTGAACGTCGGATCGTAAATATCCTGTTAGAAGGTTTAAAACGATTAGAATATCGTGGATATGATTCTGCAGGTGTCGCCTTATTAGATGGCGACGGCGTGATAAAGCGTGAACGCGAAGTTGGCAAGGTACAGGCACTAGCCGATGCCGTCGCTGCTTCTGGTCTAAATGGTACCACTGGTATCGCGCACACTCGTTGGGCCACTCACGGCGGCGTTACGCAAGCCAATGCTCACCCACATATTTCGTCAACTGAAATTGCTTTGGTTCACAACGGTATCATTGAAAACCACGAAAGCCTGAGAGAACAGTTACAACAAGACGGATACGACTTCTCCTCAGCCACTGACACAGAAGTAATTGCTCACTTAGTAGCAAAAACCGCAAACAGCACGATACGCTATTGGCAGCAGTTCAGGTTTCAGTTAAACAACTTGAAGGCGCTTACGGCACAGTCATCATGGAACCACAAAACCCTGATCGCATCGTTGTTGCTCGTTCAGGTTCACCATTAGTTATTGGTTTGGGAATGGGCGAAAACTTTGTTGCTTCAGACCAACTTGCCCTTTTACCAGTAACTCGCCGTTTTATCTTCTTAGAAGAAGGTGATGTAGCAGAAGTAACACGTGATTCAGTTAATATTTACGATGCCGATGGTAACCCAGTAACACGTGAAATTAACGAATCGACGGTCACTCATGACGCAGGTGACAAAGGCGCTTACCGTCACTACATGTTAAAAGAAATCCATGAACAACCAATTGCAGTACGTAATACTTTAGCTAGCCGTATTAACGAAAATACCGTAATTGAAGACTGTTTAGGCGACAACGCCGCTGAAATCCTAAAAGGGATAGACCATGTTCAAATTATTGCATGTGGCACCTCATATCACTCAGGCATGGTTGCTCGCTATTGGTTAGAGTCACTCGCCAATGTAAGTTGTAATATCGAGATTGCATCTGAGTTCCGTTACCGCAAATCTTATGTTCCTAAAAACTCGCTTATCGTCACGATTTCCCAATCTGGAGAAACCGCAGATACACTTGCTGCACTAAGACTTGCAAAAGAAATTGGCTACAAAGCCAGCTTAACTATTTGTAACGTGCCATAGGTTCATCACTTGTCAGAGAATCAGACTTAGCGGTTATGACAAATGCCGGTGCTGAAATTGGCGTTGCATCAACCAAAGCATTTACCACACAATTAGTTGCGTTACTTATGTTAACCGCAGCCTTAGGTAAACAAAAAGGGATGACAGCCGAAGTTCAGAAACAGATTGTGACTGCACTTAGCAGCTTACCTGCAAAATTAGAAGAGTCACTTCTAATGAGCGAAGGCATCGAAAAAATGGCTGAAGAATTTGCTGATAAACATCACAGTCTGTTTTTAGGTCGTGGCGAGCAATACCCAATCGCAATGGAAGGCGCATTAAAGCTTAAAGAAATCTCTTATATTCACGCCGAAGCCTATGCTGCCGGTGAATTAAAACACGGTCCTTTAGCGCTAATCGACGCAGAAATGCCAATCATCGTTGTTGCACCTAATAATGAATTGTTGGAAAAACTAAAATCAAACGTTGAAGAAGTTCGCGCCCGCGGCGGTATTTTGTATGTCTTCGCCGACAAAGACGCTAAGTTCAAAGGCGACGATACAATGCGAGTAATGGAAGTACCACACGTTGACGAACTTATCGCGCCAATTGTGTACACCATTCCATTACAACTATTAAGCTACTATGTGGCAATCATCAAAGGCACCGACGTTGACCAACCTCGTAATTTAGCGAAAAGCGTTACGGTTGAATAAGCAATTGATATAAAACGACATATTGTCATTTCCAATTAACATTGGAAACATCTAAATAAAGATGGAAACAAAATAAAAGGGCTCATTGAGCCCTTTTTACTAATCGTGTGAGAGTTAAAGCATATCGCTAAACAGCGATTGGTAACCCTTGCCGAAAAACCAACTCATTTTTGGACACTTGTGAGTTAGAACGAATGCGTGCTTTGTGCCAATAACAAGCCTTGAGACACTTAACGATTAAGGCAACAATTATACGGTAGCGGACATAAGCCTTGTTATTTCTCACGATATTTGAATCGATACAACTCTCCCAGCGTTAGATAAAGAAGTTACCTAAAAGAAGTGGACATTCAATTAAGATGATTTTAGGTATTAAATTTTTGTGATTCTTTGATGCTTTCGGGCACATTACGCCATAGGGTTTACGTGCACTTATTACAAAGTATGAGTACTCTAAAACATAAGGTTCAGTACAAAAGTTCAGCCTGAATGTGAACAAAGCGAGATCTAAATAGATGCTTTAGCTCAAGCAATAACTTATCTATTAATTGTGTTGGCTGTATAGGCAATAGGCTCGTAATCAATCACAGTATTTAAAGTTCTGTGATTGATTAATGTAGGACTTAATAACTAGAGCTCACTAAAATGAATAGGTTGTATTTTTAGTCATACAAAGAAAAATACCAGCCATTTTTATACGCTAAACTGCCCCATAGAACATGAGCTAAAGCTACTTCAGATAAATAAACGTTTTCTGCTTTTGGGTTTAATTGATTTTCATTAATATTATATTCAAAATTTAAAGCAGGTTTACTTGGTTGTAATATGGTTACTTCATCATCGATCATATATGCAAAATTTTCTGCGTATTGCATCATTGCTCTGCCTGATGAGTTTGGTTCGGTAAGATCTTGCCCTAACATAGGTGAATGATTTTCTACGCCCATTAACGATAACAATGTTGGTGCTAAGTCAATTTGACTGACAATTCGCTCATCTGACTGAGGGCTGTTTCCTGAATTTAAAATGACACCGGGTATATGAAAGTTATTGATTGGCACTAAGTCACTGCCTGTTGCTCTAGCATCATGATCAGCGACAACAAGGAATACGGTATCTTCCCAATATGGTTGTGTTTTAGCTTTGGCTATAAATTTTCCAAGAGCATAGTCAGCATATTGAATTGCTTTATGGCGAAGTAATTCTTTAGAATCATATCGTTGTAATTGTTCTTTGGTATATTCTATAGGGCTTATGACACCCTCTGGGATTTCAAAAGGGTCGTGATTACTAGAGGTAAACACAAAACTAAAAAAAGGTTTATTAGATTTGTGTAATTTAGTTAACTCTATATCAGCTTGATTAAATAAATCTTCATCACTAGCTCCCCAAGATGCGATAAATTGAGGGTTTTCAATATCATCAAAATCAACGATGTCAGTAAACCCATTCCCCAGAAAAAGCTTTTCATATTGTCAAAATGACTTTCGCCACCGTAAATGAATTGGGTTTCATAGCCATTACGTTTTAATAATGATGCAATGGTAAAGAAGTCTTTTTGAGACTTATCTAGTTTGACTACCGCTCTTGATGGGGTCGGAGTAAACCCAGTGATGACCGCTTCGATACCGCGAACTGAGCGCGTACCTGTGGCATATAATCGATTAAACGCCCATCCTTGTGCATTGAGTTTGTCTATTTCAGGCGTTATTGGTATTCCGCCTAATGATGAAACATATTGTGCGCCTAAACTTTCTTCTAAAATGATCACAAGATTTTTGGGTTTGCCTTGGTAAGAAGGCGAACGTTTAGTTAGAGTTGGATACTCGCTATTATTAAAGCTACTTTTAGGTTGTTGCGTTTGGTGTCTAACCAATTCGATAATTCGCTCATCACTCATTTTGCCGTAAAGCTTGGCAGCATTTTTTTCATCGCCAAACTGATTAAGTGCATAGGCAACGCTGTAGGTTGAGTTTAAGGTCAGTGAGTTTATTAATGGGTCTGTTGAAAAATAGACCAATGCAGGATTAATTGGGCGATGACCAACAGTACCTCTTGCACACAAAAACAAAACGATAAAAAGCGTAAAGAACGAAACGATAGAGATTTTTAAATTGGTATTTGTACCTGCTGGTAGGAATTTCCTAAGTACTTCCATATAAATTTACTAGCAACAATTAAGGCGGTAAAAACTACGATTAACGTCAGTGAATGACCATTAACTAGCATTTTTGTTACTTCATCAGGATAAGCTAGATACTCAATAAATAAACGATTAGGTCTAAAACCGTATTCGATTATGAAAGCAGGTGTTGCTAATTCAAAAAATAAGACAGCAATAGCGGCAATGAAAAACCAAATTTTCAAACAGTTTAACCAGATTAATCTGAATTTAGTCGCTACTAGCCAAGGGTGAAGTAAAGCTGGTAATGCACATAGGTAGCCGAGCAGACTTAAGTCAATACGTAGACCATTTACGAAGAGCTGAATAAGGCTAGAAGCCGTATCAAATCGTTGAACTTGCCACATAGCTAAACCAAATCTTGTTGCCGTAAGAAATATAAGCAATGCAGCAGAAAAAATAACAAATGGTCTTAAAACACTATAGACAGGAGCAAACATCGTTGAAAAACTCTCTTAATAAAACGATGTTTACCTTATTTTATGAAGCTTAAAATTTGCTTAATTTAAACTGATATTTAACTAGGTAAGTAGATTTCTACTGAAATTTTCTATGAATTAATGAAAATTAATTCTCAATGTTGTATTAAGGCTGGCCGTAGAGGTAGAGTTACAACTAAAACTATTATGTCAAACAGTAATGCCTAAGTTTGCAGTGTACCTACTCAATTCTAATCCACCTGTTTAGCCTAATGTGGTGGCAAGCACTTTAATAACCCAAAAACCTAGGGTAACTTGAAGTACTTTAACCACTATATCTTTTAAGTTTTGGTTTGTATTCTTCTCGTTATTAAATCAAAACCGCAGCCCAAGTACATACTGCGATAACTAGGCTTATAAAAACTGCCGCAGAGCCTAAATCTTTAGCTAAGCCTGATAAAGGGTGAATTTCTAACCCTACTCTATCAACAACAGATTCAATCGCAGTATTGAGTACTTCTGTAAAAAGGATGAACAAAGTCACTATAATTAATATCAGTTGCTCTTTATTTGTAATATCAAATAAAAAGGTAATTGGGATAACTACGATTAAGAGTACAAGTTCTTGTCTAAAGGCAGCTTCGTTTTTTACTAACCAGTTAAAAGCTCTTAACGAGTTTAAGGTTGCTAAGTAAACTCTTTTTAAACCTTTCGGTTTATTTTTATTATCAAACATGACTTATTTGGCTCCAATAGAAGTAGATTGGTATGCTGATTGAGCTATCAAACTCGATAGCTTACATTGGTTTAATGGATTGTTTTGTTCTTTGTAGGTGCCGGACTTTACCGACATTTCATTGAGTAAAATATCAAATATATTGTCGTGGGAAAGGTCGACATTTCTTGCTTCTTTTAAACAATCTGCTTTACCTTTCAAGTGTAATGAATCGGCCCAATAGATAAAAGGTACGTGGGTTTGTTCTCTTGGAGCAAAAGCATAAGGTAAGCCATGCAGGAAAACGCCACTTTCACCCAATGACTCTCCATGATCTGAGATATAAAGCATAGAGGTTTCAACATCATTTAGTTCACTTAAGGAACTCAATTCACCTATAACTTTAGATAGCACGTAATCAGTATACGCTATTGTATTATCGTAAGTATTCACCAACTCATCTAGCGTACAATTTTGAATATCGCTACGTTGGCAGTCAGGTGTGAAAATACGTTTTTTTCTGGATATCTTTTGTAATACGTTGGACCGTGAGAGCCAATCATGTGAAGCACAATTAACGTGTTTTCATGTGTTAACGAAGTCAGCTTCTGTCTTAGTGGGGGAAGTAGTGCTTCGTCAAAACAATACTCTCCATCACATAATGGACTTGCCTTTTCAGTTGCAATCTTTAGTGTTTTTACCCGGTTGCATACATCTTTACAGCTACCGTTATTGTTACTAATCCATAATACGTCCGCACCTGCTAAATGAATAATATCAATAGCATTTTGCTGCGAAATTGCTATTCGTTTGTCATAGTTTTCTTTATTTAATCTTGAAAACAAACAAGGAACAGAAACGGCTGTTGCAGTTCCACAAGAACTAACGTTTGCAAATGAAACAACATTCAACTTGTCGGTATACTGATTGGTAGGTTTATCATAACCATTAAGCGAAAAGTTTTGAGCGCGAGCTGTCTCGCCTAATACCATGACAGTTACGTGTTTGTTTTGTGTAGGCTTAACAATTTCAGGTTTGGTGTCTAATAGGCTAAATTTTAATGGAGGATATAAGTAGTTCTTCCTAATATATTTGGCTGTTGAATCAACTAAAGCATAAGGTGTTAAATAGCCTACAAGGTCGCGGTTATTTCTGCCGACAGATGCATAGCTAGAATAGAAAACTATCGCTATTAATAATAGTACACCAATACTGCCACTGAGTAGTTTTAAACGAGTGAACAATTCCCCTATAAATGAGTTATAGGTTAACTGCACTTTTGCGATGAGTATAGAAGGTACAACCCCAAAAAATAGAAAGAAGAAAATAGCAGACAAATTGAAATATGAAAACGCTTCAGCAGTATCGATTTCAGCAGTGTTCTGAATCATGCCGTAGTCAAAAACGATGCCGTAATTAAGAGTCGCATAGAATAGTATTGATGATAATAAAACTATTAAGATTAAGAGCGGCTTAGTTATCCATCTAAAAGCGAAAAAGCTTTGTACTATGATTGATAACGACAATAAGAAAAAAGGCACAGAAATTAAAAATAATAGGTTATATTGATCTAAGGCTGTAATGACAGTTACCGTTTTGGTTAAAAACGGGATATTCACAATAAAAGTAATATATAGGCAGGTATAGATTACTAGTTGATTTGTTGTGAGTTTGAGGTTTTTGATAAAGGGAATAGCGCGGTTCACTTTTATGGCCTTAAAATGAATGTTTAGTTGTTATGCGAAACTCAACGCCATTGACATTGGCATCGGAGCTTATTGGTTTAATAACGTCAACATGAATGACTCGTGCCTCACTCGTTTGGGTTGAATAAAATCGAGCACCTAGTCCTATTGATTTCATCCATGAGTTTTTTCTGAGGTTGCTTCTTGCTGGTTAAAAATCTTTCCTACATCGATAAACGCAGCACCACCTACTTCTATAAGTTTGTAAATATTGATATGAGGGTAATACCTCGCTTCAAGAGTGAAAAGCGTACTGTGGTCGCCATGTTGATATTGAAGAGGGTAGCCTCGCAACCCAGTTTCGCCGCCTAATACGATGGGAGAGTCTTTAAATTGGTTCTGACTAATTTGGCTTACATTCTTAAAATAGCCGCCCCAATTGTTATTGAATTTGTGAAAGTACTCATTGCTAATATTTAGAAGAGTTCTAGATTCTTTACCTGACAAGCTATACGCTTCCCCTTCAAAAGTAGCTGTAAAAAACCAAAAGGAGTTCTCAAAAATATCTATGCCTTTGGAAACACTCGACTGCCAGATGAGTATTGGTGAGGTATTTGACCCACTGATATCGGAGCCAACATTACCTGTTAGGTGCCAACCTAAGTTAAAATCTTCAATCTGATTAATTAAATTGACGTTGGTGAGTTTTCTATAATCTTTTTGTAAAAATTCAACGCTTAGAAATGGGTAGTTAAACTCTCTATTTTCAGGCAGGAATTCTGGTGCGGTTAAATGGGTAATATCATCGTTTGAAAACTGATGTTCTTCACTGGTATAGCCAATACCAAACCTTAGCGTATTGGCAGTCGTATCTTTATACAGCCACTGCCAGCGTGCAGTAGAAAGCTTTTGTTTATGGTTGTATCGATCATATTCCTCACCATTTTTGTATTGAGTATCAATTTGATTAAAATTATTGAAACCAATATTAAAGGCCTTATTTGTGTCGAAACTTACAAAGTCTTTGTCTATTGATATTGCTTCTGATGTGCCGTCATCATTGCTTGTGAAGCGAATATTTGCATTGATGTTGTTGTTTAAAAACAGAGGGAAACTTGACTTAAATTTATATCCACTGCGCTGATCATTGGTAAACGATTCAATTTCCGCATTAATGCCTAAGCCAAGAAAATTTCTATCTTTAATACCAATGGCATACTTATTTTTTCCGCCTTTTCTGCCAAAATCGACCGTAGGCATTAATGACCAATTATCCCACGTTTCAACCTTTATCTTGGATGAGTTTTCGTTAGTGGTAACTCGTGCATCTTTGAGATACTTTTTGCTTCTAAGGTGGCGCTCTAACTCTTGTAAGTCTTGCTCATCAATTTCACATTTTTTTATGAAAAAGGCGGCTTCATTTATTAGGGTTGTACTTTTGGTTTTTATGTGTAGAAAATTCCCCCATCGATGGAGGAAAATAGTGTCAGGATCTTCTAGGTCAAAAATATCGTTAGTGGTCAGTTCAAGATTTTTTGTTTGGTTACAGACTTGCTTTTGGTCGGAAGCTTTAGATGTAAAGCTAATATTTAGTAATGTGCTGACTAATACGGTGGAAGTAATAATTCTATACATAAAGTCACCTCGTTCAATGTGACTTTATAGTAATGAGGTAACCTTAAGATCGGCTTAGTGTAAACTGATATTTGACCTAAATTACACTGATTATTCTCTCAGGTTAGGTGAAATATTTTGGTTTAATACATCTAGTTCTTTTTTGTAGATAGGTGATTGAAAATCAAACGCACCTAATACAGTATGAAATACATTGAAGTGTGTATGACTCTCGCCTTGTTGTATAAACTCCAGGTCTATTTGCTTATGCGATTGCATCGAATCTGAAGCCCATAACAAAAAGGGGATGTTTTTTGATAGTCAGGGGCAAATGAATAAGGTGTTCCGTGCAAATAAAGTCCTTGCTCTCCTAATGACTCACCGTGATCTGAAATATACATCATGGCTGATGGAATGCTCTGCAAACTCTCAAGCTTGGCGATCAAAGTTGCTAAAAAATGATCCGTATATAAAATCGTATTATCATAGGCATTAATCAGCTCTTGTGAAGTGCATTTACTAATTTCCTCATCTCGACAAACTGGCTTAAATTGGTTGAAACTTGCTGTATATCTAGAGTAATAACTAGGGCCGTGGCTTCCTTTAGTATGCAAAACAATAAATATTTTTTGTTTTGTTGATGATTCAATAGTTTCAATTAAGTTTGTTAATAGAGCCTCATCCAATCTACAGCCTTCTCCCTGACAACTTGAACGTAAATCACTAGCTTTAACATAACTGCTTACGTCAATTGCTGGCTCTCCCCAGTTGTTTGTTCTCCATATCACGTCAGCCCCATGCCTAGCTAAATAAGTTGGTAATGCTTCAAAATTGGCGACTTTTTCAGTGTGAGATAACATGCAAGCTAGTGAACCTGTAGTATACGTGGTGCATGACTGTGTGTTTTTAAACACAAGTAAATTAGGCGTTTGTTGCAATTTAGGGTTTGTATTTTTCGGGTAACCATATAAAGAAAAATTGTCTGAGCGAGCGGTTTCACCTATCACTAAGACAAAGACCATCTTTTTAGTATTGCTAAATTGCCCATCAGGTAAGGGCATTTGTCCGTCAGTTGAGTTATTCAGTGAAGCGTAATATCGATTGGTGTTAATGATGTAAGACCAAGGCAATATTTTCCCCCAAGCAAGCTTGCGTATTTGTCTATCCATAGCCAGCTTGAGGCGTTTAAATAGAGGATAAGGATTGAAGTAATTAATCCAATAACTCCATTTATCGCGACCTTTCCTCTATCTAGTCGATTTATTTTAAGCTTTATATAAAAATAAGCCGGAATTAAGCCGATAAATACTATAAATAATAAAAGCTTAAAGGTAATAAGTTCAGATGATTCAGAGTACTCAGTATTAAATATATTGCCCATCATGGTTTTATCTAAAACCACTTGGTAATTAGCCATATAGTAAATTGCCATGGCATTAATTATCGCGGTCACTCCAAGAAATATTTTAAGTAAGATAGGGAAATTAATGTAACAATGGAAGCGAATGTAAAAGTAAAGGTAAAAGCGATGAGGAACACAGACAACAAAATGACAGCACCACTGGCACTTAATACATCGGTATTTTCTACAACAAAAGAGAACAAAACTAGATTGAAAAAATTGTATTTATTATGCTAGTTATTAACACATAATGACTGGCTTTCATCATTAAGAATAATGAATTTAGTTTTAATATCATTTTAATAGGATAGCTTTAAGTGAAATGTATGTGCCGACCGTGCCGCTAACAATTATCGCTACCCACACTATAAATAATGCAGGGGTTTCGCCGCTAATTGTTAAATAAAGTAATAGCGCACAAAAATTAAGAATAAAGTATCCTAGATAAATAGGCTTAGTCACTGCCCAGTTCCACCATTTTGAGTAATGACGACTTAAATACTCACCACTCATCCCTGCCATACCACCCAAAAGAGCGCCTAAGAGTAAATCGGCAGGCCAATGAGCACCAACGGCAACTCTTGAAATAGCAGTGATGGTTGCAATAAACAGTAGCATTGCTATTACAGAGTTTCTTAAATTCGAATGATGTTTATCCTGCTTCAAATATACAAAAATAAGTGCTGACATAGCAGTGAAAATTGTAATGGTATGCCCAGAAGGAAAGCTTGTGTGTGCGGCTAAAGTACGACCAATAATAGTAAACTGGTCATGCTCCAATACTGCTGCTGGTCGGGGAATAGCGAAAAATGCTTTTCCTGCATGACTTATAATAAATGCAGGCGGTACTGAGCCAAACATTGCAGCCCATGCTTTAACGCTAAATAAACAAATGAATGAAAGCAAAGGAACGAGAATTAACGCATCGCCTAAATAAGTAACGTTATGCCAAAAGTATTGAGGTAAAAACTGGAATGTTTGATTACCAAAAATAAATACCTTTAGTTGGCTGGCTATATATTGGTCTTTGTTCAACGCAATGCTTGAAACTAATGCCGAAAATAATAGAAAAAGAGCGAATGGCTTCCAATAAAAGGATTTGTTGGAATGAACATTTATTTTGCAAAGTTCAGGCTTAATTAACATAAATCACCTCTAGTTTGATGAGCTGATTTTATGAACTGAAACTTAAGAATCGCTTAGTGAAAACTGAAATTTGGCAATAGATGCACTTTTAATTTGACCAAGCACACATGTTGCGGATAAAAGTGATACAAGTCGTGACGTTAAGTAGTGTTTTAGGAAGAAAATATAATGAATCTGCCAGTAAAGCGTGTGTTTTTCTCCTTGATAATGTTCACTTTATGCCTATCGGTTGTAGTAGCAAAAGAAAATATAAATCCAAATGCTATAGCTGGAGGTAATCAATTAGCACAGTACACAGCAAACTATAAAATACTTCGTAAAGGGAAAGAGTATGGTAAAGCTACTCGAACCCTAATTCATACAAATGGAGTATATAAATTAGAATTGACTTCCAAACTATCGGCATTTTTTACAATATTTGCACTAAACAAAAAAGAGGAAATTCTCTTTGTATGATAATGATTTTTAACAAATAAGTTGTAAAATCATAGACGATTGAAGTTTTAAAAAAGCGAAACGGCAAATAATGCTTTTTGATCATAAAAAATATTGTTGTTGGCGATAGCAAAGGAAATGGTTGGTAAAAAACTTGCAAGCTAATACGTATGACCCACTTTTAGTTTTTGAAATATTAAGGTTAAATCTGAGCAGTAAAAATTTTGACACCAGTTATCAAGTATACGATGACGCAAAAATTAAAGATTACCTTTTCGTTAACGAAGGAACAGAAGTGATTAGTACTAATGTTAGCGAGCCAGAGTGCGTGAAGGTAACAAGAGTACGCAAAAATAGTACTAGAAAAACAACGTTTTGGTTTAGTGAAAAGTATAATTTTGTTCCCGTTAAAGTATTGCAGAAAAAGATGGTGATGAAGTCGCTACAATGATTATAGACTCGATAGAGTTAAAATAATCACTCAATTAGTAAAGTCTAGTGTGATTCAAGTAATTTAAAAATGTAGCCTTAACTTCGCGAAGATATTATGTGCTTCTTTTGATTCAATCGCTTTTTGTAGAGATTTCTTTTACCAAACTTAGCAATCTCATCTTCGAATTCTCCGCCAAAACCATAGCTTAAATAAAAGGCGGTGAGCTTACTAAATGAATACTTGTATCGCAGTTGAAACTCATTTTCTGCAAAAGAGAAATCACCTGATTCATTGGTTTGTATAGCCTTGCCATTAGAATCAACTTGATAATTTGCAAGGTGCTTTGCTTTACCAATCAATGATTCTAACTTTATTCTAATTTCATGATTATCCGTTATTTGGTAATTTACGCTGATCTCAAACCCTTGCTCAGTAAAATCAAACTCATCAATAATGTTTCCTTCATCCCACTCTAGCCAACTGTCACTATTGTATTGCGACATAGTAAAAGAAACATAGAGATTATCATTGAACTGTTGTTCAATACTGCTTTGTATATTGTAAAAGCGACCAGAAAACCCTTCTGTGCCTAATTCAAATTGGAAATCAAATTTCCCCAAAGGTATTCTGGTGAGCTAACTTCTAATTCGGTTATGTAAAATGAGGGCAACCATAATGAATTATAACCGCGAGTTAGGAAGTCATCATAACCTGATGAGCCATGTTCAATAGAAAACTGATATTCGAATTCATCTTCTGTGACAAATTCAATACCAAACCCAAAGAGAAGTGGTAACTTTTTATCTTGAAAGTTGGTTTTTATTTCTGACTCTAAGGAAAAGGCCATGTCTCTAATTGACCATAGGTATAAGTCTGGAATTTGATATTGATACTCATATTCAAACTGTTTTCTATTTACTCGTTTGACGTAACCTATATCATTAAGCTGTAGGTTCTCACCGTAGCTAAACAAGCTAAACTCATGGCTATGATTTATTGAAAACTCAGAGCTGCCTGTAATCCACCAACCAACGCCATCTATAGGTAAAGTTTGCTGCTCAACTCTCGAATTTATAATACCGACATTAAACTCTGTACTGTCTGAAAACGTGTATATAAAGTCGGTAGATAATATCTGTGCTTGACGTTCTACGCTGGGAGTTGAAACGTTATTTAAAGAAATACCTAATTTATTCTCGCCAAAATAATATTGCCCCCGCATTAACCAAAAATCTCGCCCGGTAGAGTTTTTATCTAACGAACTTTCAAAAGCTGACATTAGCCCTAACGCAAAGTTATCATTGGCATAGGTGTATTTAAGTGCGGCATCAAGGTCGCTGGAATAATCGTCATCATAATATGCATCCCCGCCAATTCTTGGCGTATGCACTATTCTGAGTGTTTCAGGCCCTGATACATCAAAGATGCTCTGATTTTCATTAAAAAAGGTCTTTTCTCGGTGAAAAAACTTTCGATAGCGGAAAAGTTAACAACGAGTTCATCGGATTCTACTTGTCCAAAGTCTGGGTTAAGCGTGGCGCTTATTTGTTGATTTTTGTGGGTTTCCAAAATATTTCAGCGCCAATATCCGCTGATTCATCGTTGTTAATAATATCTCGATTAAGTGAAATATGAGGGTAAATATCAAAGCCTGAATGACTTTTTACAACAACATTGTGTTTGGAAAAAGTTGTAAAAAACTATTCATAGTCGAATTGGCGGGAATAGATGCATAAGTGGAATTACTAGCTTCATCTAAGCGGCTAATTGCTAAGCCAAATTGGTTTTGCTTTTGAATGCTAAAAGACATTGATGACCAAGGAATAAATATTTCTGCTGTCCAAAAATCATCAGTAACATTAACGGCATATTGCCATTGGGCACTCCAGTCCAGATCTAATTCTTTGTCTTGTTTATAAATACCGTCAAAATAGTTGCCCTGATGGTTAACTGAAAATACATAGCTAGTCTGGCCTGAATTATCCATATCGAGCATTACTTGGAAGTGATCATTGGTAAAAAGTTTGTCATTTTCCTAGGTTCTTAACCTCAGTTTATTTTTTATAATTGCCGTTAAAGCTAAATATATTCCTTGCTCAGAAGTAATAAATTTATAAGAAAAGTTGTTATTTAATTTTCTAAATGTTTGAGGCGATACTTGGTAAGTTTCATGATGATTAGTCGCTTTTTGCCATAACTCTTCGTCGAGTAAACCATCGACTCCAATATCGCGAACAGCTCCTTTACTAGGGAAACTCACCGGTAGCATTAATAAAACAAATAGATAGATAAGCGCTTTCATTAAATAACGAGGGTGAAAGTTATTTGTTTGTCTGGACCAAGTGACACAGAGATAGAAGCGCCTAACCTTTCACAATAAGACTTAACTATTGCCAACCCTAGGCCATATCTTTGTGTAGAAGTTCTTGATGAATCTTGCTGCCAAAGAGGTTCAAAAAATCGGTTAAGATCTTCCTCGTTACAACCATTAGTGCAGAGATTAGAAATTTGAACTACCGTATTGTCTTTATCTTCTGAAATATCAACGGTTACAGGTGAGTTGTCTGGACTATAGTAAAAAGCATTATTAATCAGGTTTGATAATATAGTATCAAGGGCAACTTTATTTGTTTTTACCGTGTAGCCATTTTGGTTTTTTATGAAAGATATTTCTCTATTATTTAGGTTTTCTCTTTTTAATGTATTTTCAATTAGTTGCACTAGATTGATATCTGATTTTTCTAGAGCCGTTGTCGTACTGCTTTTTTGAAGTAGTAAAATTCCATTAACTATATTTTTGAGCCTATTGGATATTTGTTGCACATCAGAGGCTAACTGGCTGGTGATTTGCTCTTCATGTGGAAACTTAATGGCAACTTCACTCAAGCTGAGTAACTCCGCAATAGGGGTTTTGAGTTCATGTGCGATATCTGATGTTACCCGTTTTTCACGTTTATAAAGTTCGTGAGTTTCCATAATAAATTGATTTACCGCGCTAGCCGTAGGTAGTAATTCTTCTGGAAGTTGGTCGGTAGGCACTTTTATTTGCTCGGAGTTAAGATTAATTTCTCCTAATTGACTATTAAAATTATCGATTGGCTTTAAGCTTTTATCGACAACTACTGAGACTATTTTTTTATTGTGAATACCGCAAGTAGAGAAACAAGAATAAAAATAATATCCACGTACCAAAGTATATAGTCTAACTCTTCTGTACTAAGGGCATAAGCAAATTCCATAGGTTGTTGTGTTTTTGCAAATTCAGCTCTAGTTACCCCAAGCTTTTTCCTCAATTCCGAGTCAATTTGAGGTAGGAATTTGGTAAAAATCATCCTACCTTGCCGTCCATCAGGCAAAGTAATATTTTTAAACTTAGATCCCCCAAGGTTAACTGTTAATCTGGGTAGCTCATTGACCTCAAAAAGCTCTAAAGTATCAGATTTTTCAAATACCTTATTTTTGTGCCATAGCTGATAATATTCAGGATTTACTTTACCTTCAAACTCAGGCATAAATTCACCCGCAAAATCAAAATCAACCTCTTGCTCGTCTTCTTCGACTAATGTTTCGAGTAAACTAGCTTTGTTAGTCATAGCACGATCAAATTCACTACTGATCCACGTGTCAACGCTTATATCTGTTGCTAGAAGAATAGAAACCAAGAGTATTGATATCGAAATTGATAAGTAGCGGCTGAGCTTCTTTTTAATAGAATTCACAAATCACTCTCTACGAAATAACCAAATCCGCGTTTAGTTTTAATAGGTAACTCGAACCCCAGAGCTTTCACTTTTTTCTTGCTGACGATAAATGTGCTTCGATAGAATTTTTAGCTACAGCATCATATTGTCCCGCTAGATATTCGCTAAGCTTTTCTGGTGAGATAACTTTACCTTGATTAGAAAAAGGCACTCAACAACTTTATATTCATTGGGTGTCAAATTAGCGTCAGTCCCTCCGCACTTTAGCTGCTTTAAATGAAGGTCTAATGAAATAGCACCAATATTTATACTACTATCATTAACGTTTAAACTGCCGCGTCGCATTAGGCACAGCAAACGAACATGAAGTTCATCAAAAGAAAAAGGTTTAGTTAAATAATCATCAGCGCCATTAAGTAAGCCGTCCACTTTATCTTCGGTTAGATCTTTAGCAGATAATATTAATACCCTAATATCTTTATTTGCTTGACGAATTGCCTTTAAGATCGCAGTACCGTTAAGGGTAGGAAGCATAAGGTCGAGTATCAGCAATGAATAATTACCTGCTAACGCCATACTTAGCCCCTCAGAACCATCACCTGTGTCGTCAACGGTGAAACCAAGGTTGGATAGGCCAACTCTTAAACTTCTTCTTAGCGGGATTGAGTCTTCTATAATTAAAACTTTCAAAGTTTGTATTACCTAACAAATAAAATATCTCGTAAGTTAACCCATAAACCTTAAGATTTACTGAATTTATCCTTAATTCTATTAATTTTGAGAACTGGTTTAGCTCATAAACTCGGCAAGAGTGAAGATTAGCTCTATCTCGGTAGGGGGCGATTGTACCTTCGACTTAATCCTATATTTATTCAAAATTAAATAATGACCTTTTGAATAGCCCCGCGCAAAGGATGAATGGGGCTATATCGAGTTGCTAAGACCTAATATCTTTTAATTTTCCTTTAGAAAATAACTGATATAGGCTTGGTACAACAAATAACGTGAGTAATGTTGCTGTAATTAAGCCTCCAACAATGACACTAGCAAGTGGCCTTTGAATTTCCGAACCAACTCCATTTGATAACAGCATTGGTATCAAGCCTAGTGCGGATGTAATTGCAGTCATAAGCACAGGGCGTAGCCTCGAAGTCGCACCGTCAAATACTGCTTCAGTGGTTTCAAATCCATCTTTGACTCGTTGGTTAATACTTTCCACCATGACAACTCCATTAAGCACAGCCACGCCAAACAAGGTAATAAAGCCAACAGAGCTTGGAACCGATAGGTACTGACCCGAAAAGTAAAGTGAAAATACACCACCGATAACGGCTAGTGGAACATTTAGCAGGATCAAAATAGCCTGTCCTACTGAACCAAATGCAAAATAAAGGAGTAGTGCAATCAAAGCCAATGATAGCGGTACGACTATAGAAAGACGTTGTTGCGCTCGTTGCTGGCTTTCGAATTGTCCACCAATCAATACTGAATAACCTGCTGGCAACTCTACTTCAGAGGTTATCCTTGCTTGAATATCTTCAACTACACTTCCCATGTCACGGCCTTGGACGTTGGCTTGAATTACCACTCTACGCTGCACATCATCTCGTCTAACCTGTGGAGGTCCAGACTCAAAAGTGACAGATGCTACATCACCAATTCGCACCCATGCCCCAGTAGGAGATTGAAGCCTTATATCGGCTATTGCTTCACTGTTCGCTCTAAATTCCTCATCTAGGCGCACATATATGTTATAGCGTTCGTTGCCGTTAATAATTTGACCTGCTTCAACGCCTCCAATCCCATCTTGAACCACTTCCATGACATCGCCAACAGATAGGCCAAATCTAGAAAGCTCAAGTCGATTTGGAGCAATAACAAGTTGTGCTTCACCTGCAATCTGCTCTAGTGCAACGTCTTTGGCACCGTCAATTGACTTAATGGCAGCTTCTATTTCTCGCCCTTTGTTTGCAAGCACCTGTAAATCAGAGCCAAATAATTTAATGGCAAGCTGTGCTTTAACTCCTGATAACAACTCATCGACACGAGTAGCGATAGGCTGAGAGAAATTTAGTAACAGCCCCGGAAACTCTTCCAATGAGCGTTCCATTTTGTCTTGTAGCTCGTAACGATTAGAGGCGCTTGTCCATTCTGAAACAGGCTTAAGGCCAATGTAGATTTCAATGTTGTTCAAAGGTTCGGGATCGCCACCAATTTCTGCTCTACCAATTCGGCTAAGTGCATAAGTCACTTCAGGAAATGCCATCAACTTCTCTTCCAATATTGGGGTAACAGAAAGTGCCGTTTCCAAGCTAGAAGAAGGCGCTAACGTAACTCTCAGGTTAATCGTTCCTTCTTCTAATTCTGGCACGAACTCAGTACCAATTTGTGGAAGAACAACCACTGCCGATCCAAAGAATGCTAGTGATACAAAAACAACAGACTTGGTTTGCTTTAACGCGATTTTTAAAGACTTTCGATACAAAATATCGATAGGCTTTAAAATCAAACTTTCCCTTTCTTTGACTCCTTTTTTAAACATGAAAGTGGCAAGTGCAGGAACAATAAATAAAGCAACGACAATAGCTGACACCACTGCTAGCATAATGCTGATAGCCATTGGCTGAAATAACTTTGCTTCTACACCTTCGAAACTAAACAATGGCGTAAAAACAACGAGAATAATTGAAGCCGCAAAAAGATCGGGCGAGCTACCTCTTTACCTGCCAATTTTAACTTTTGCTTAGTTTCAATTCTTGCTTCATCACTGTCGCTTTCTAGTTGCCTATTTAGGTGTTTAAACATGTTTTCAACCATAACAACTGAACCATCGACTAACATACCAATAGCCACAGCGATACCGCCAAGCGACATTAAGTTGGCTGAAATACCCAACCAAGCCATTACCATTAATGCAATACCAATAGAAATTGGAATAGAAATCAGTACTAAAAATGTGGCTCTTAAATTCATTAAAAAGAGCGCCAGTACAATAGTAATCAAGATAAAAGCTAAAGTTAGGGCTTCAACTACAGTTGCCACCGCTTTTTCAATTAAGTCAGCTTGGTCATAAAAAGGCTCAAACCTTACACCTTCAGGTAAAGCCTGATTGATAAGCTTAGTTCTGGCATTAATACCATCTATCGTCGCTTTGGTATTCGAACCCATGCGTTTTAAAACAATGCCAGAGACCACTTCACCTAAGTTTTCAACAGCGCCATTGTCAGCTTTACGTGTCATCGTGACAGCACCTTGTCTAATCTCGGCACCGAGTTCTACTTTAGCAACATCAGACACTGTAACTACGACACCATTAAGTGTTTTCACAGGCACTTGCTGAATATTAGCAATACCTTTATCACCACTTTCAAACCAACCTGTGCCTCGAATGACTAGCTGTTCTTGCCCACGATTCAAATACCAACCACCGACATTGGCGTTGTTATTTTCAAGCGCTGATACCACATCCTCTTGAGTTAACTCGTAGGACAATAATATGGAAGGATCGACATTAACTTGATATTGACGAACGTTACCACCGAATGACAGCACATCTGTTACACCGTCTACAGGCATTATTAGTAATTTAATGATCCAGTCGTTCAGACTTCTAAGCGCCATTGAATCGTACTTGCTTGTGTCATCCGAAATCAGCAAATATTGAAATACTTGCCCTAAGCCTGAAGTGTTAGGCCCCATTTCAGGGGTTCCAACTCCAACAGGTATAAGATCCTTGGCAGCCTGTAGGCGTTCAAAAACCAATTGCCTAGCAAAATATATATCTGTCCCTTCTTTAAATACTACGGTAACACCCGACAAACCTGTTTTTGATATAGAGCGGACTTGTTCTACATCTGGTAATGCGTACATCACAGCTTCAATTGGATAGGTAATAAGTTGCTCTACTTCTTCAGCAGCTAACCCCGGCGCTTCAGTATTAACGGCTACTTGTACGTTTGTAACGTCTGGAAACGCGTCTAAATTCAACTTAGGTATAGTGAACGAAGCACTTGCTATCAGAGCAACTACTGAGATCAATACAAGCAATCTGTTGTTAATAGACCAATCTATAATTCGATTAAACATGCTGGCCTCCTTAGTGATTGTGCGGATCAAATCCGCCCTTCGCTATCTCAGACGCGACAAAAAAGCACCGCGTGTAACGACTTTCGTTCCGGCTTCAATACCCAAAACTTCGCAATAATCGCCAAAAGACCGACCTCTTGTTACTTCAACCGCTTTAAATTCATTTGGGTGATCTTCAATAAACACTGTCCAGTCACCATCGCTACTTCTTATTAGTGCTTCTTCTGGTACGGCAATGACTTCATTACTCGACTCGAACTGAAAATAGACCTTCACAAACATACCGGAATGAAGTTTATGTTCAGGGTTAGTAATCGACAGTCTAACAATTCGGGTTCGAGTGATAGGGTCAATTGTGTGAGCTTCTTGTATAACGTTGGCTTGGTATTTAAAACCATTCAAATCAATTAATGCAGGACTACCTAATGATAAATTTAGTTCTTTATTTGGGGGAACATTCGCTTCTACCCATAGGTCTTTTTCATCAGCAAGTAACATGATGGTTTCACCCGCCTCAATACGTTGGCCTTGCATGAAATCATCTTGTAAAACAACGCCCTCTCGCTCAGCAACGAGATCATACTGTCCAAACGTAGCGCTATCTTGTTGGGATATTGTTTCGATTGCCTGCTTTGTTAAACCAAAAGCCACCAACTTGCCGAATACACCTTTGTAGATGTTTTCTGCTTCAACAAGTGCACGTTCGCTTATATTATTAGTACCTAGCTTTTTTGTTCGCTTCCAGTTAGAAGACGCAATTAAAAAGTCAGCTTGAGTTTGAGCCATAGTTTCACTGAACAAGGTAACCAATTGTTGTCCAAATTTGACGTGGTCTCCCAAGCTCGCATGGCGATTAATAACCACAGAATCGGTACGAGGTGAAACTATATAGCTCTTATAGCCATTTGCTTTCACTTCTCCGGGGGCGTACACCGTATTTAGATGTGCCCTTGGGAAAACAGCATTAACTTTAATGCCTGCTAAATTAATTTTTTCAGTACTTAAGGTAACCCCAACTTCATGCTCATCTTCAACTACTGCAAGATTTTCAGGGTTATTTCCTTTGTCGTTAGCATGATCGTGGTCATGAGCAAGCTCCTTAGTGGGCTTTTCATGCTCATGTGAATGTTCATCGGGTGTTGTGATGTTTTGACTTTCATTAGCCAGTGTTGTGTTTATTGAAAACACGCCAATAATGATCACTAAGGCAATGCCCGTGATTCGAAAAATATTATTCATAATGACTCTTAACTTTTATTAAACCAAATTGTGTTTGCGCAAAAGCGCACTGCATGGAGTAAAGTTAACTGATCGGTGGTCGATAGAGCCTAGTTGAAGTACCTAGAGGCAACAAAATTAACTTGTTAAAGTTGTCTGAGTGATTTAAAGATAGGTTTGGTGTAAGCGCTTTTATCAAAATCCAACTGGTATGTTTGCCACTACAGTGTCCGCAATGGTGGCAGTCGTCTATATCGTGCTCGTTACCAATATCTAGTTGAGAAAAGTGATCTGTTTCGTGGTCATGAATGACTTGTAGATGCTCAACGTCTAACTGGTGAGTTTCCATACTCGCAGATACGGTGACAAACGATTGTAAAACAATCAATATTATCAGCAGTATTTTTAAAGCAACGTTAGTGTTCAAAATTAAATTCTCTTCGTTAGACGGCTGTAAGATAACAAATTTATGAGTACAAATCTAAATTCGTTGTATAGCATTTATGTTAATCATCTCGGCAAACTTCGTCAGGAAACTCAAACTCGATGGTTGTATGAGACAAGTCAAAAGTGGCTAAATCTTCAGCTATGGTCTTTTTGAGCAATTTTATAGTAGATACATCAAATTGTTCTTTTAATAGCAAATGTGCAGTTAACACATGGCTTTCCCCGTCTAAAGACCAATAGTGTATGTGATGAATCTCTTTCACCTCAGAATTAGATAACAAGGCATCCGTTATCTTGGTTTGTGTTTCTTCATCAGGTGACGCTTGTAAAAATAGTGCTAAGGTCGATTTTAAGTTTTTGACCACGTTAAACAAAATAAACAGTGTGAAAGCTATCGATAATAACGGGTCTAAAATAGGCCAATCCACAAACATCAAGATAATAGAAACAATTAGGACTGCCACCCAGCCAAGAGCGTCTTCTAAGAGATGCCACGATAATACTTTTTCATTTAACGTAGTTCCTGCCTTAAGTTTATATACGGCATAACCATTGACTGTAACACCGAGTAGTGCCAATCCTAACATCCCCTCTACCATCGGCATTTCAGGATGAGCTAACCTAGGGATAGCTTCAACTAATATAAAGATAGAGCCAACAATTAAAACTACGCTATTTATTAAAGCACCAAACAGTGATAAACGCTTATAACCGTAACTGTACGTTGAAGACGCTTGTTTATCTGAAAAGTGACTCAACAACCAAGCAAAACCGATAGATATGCTGTCACCTAAATCATGAACCGCGTCAGCCATGATTGCAGTACTATTGGTTAGCCAACCACCAATAAATTCAATGATGGTAAAAGTGACATTAAGAAAAACGTCCAACCAATGCGCTCATTTTTATCATGCGCATGGTGGTGACTATGATTGTGGCTGTGCATTCTAACCTCTGCTTTGGTTGCTAGTCTTTCTCAGTCGATTGACATTCATATTGATAAGATGACGAATCATTGATTGATATAACCAACGTTTTACTCCTGATAAATTAGTCCCTTTCTGGCTGTAAAATTCATCTGGCGAGTTGTATAAACCAAAGTCATCATGAATGCCTTCTTTTTGAATGTATGTATCTTTTCCAGTCCACTCGGTCTCAGGATTTGACAAACATGTTGTAGCGATTCCATATCCACAGAAACTATCTTTAATTTGGCTAAACTTAGACTTGATTGAAGTTAGATATGTATCATCCAGAATAAAGCCTTCTAAATTGATCCACTCACCATCTAAGAATATTTCAACCCAACTATGGATAATATATTTAGGCGCAAGCCAAAATACATATGAAGGTATTGCGCCTTTTTGAAGTTGCTGGTCAATCGTAAAGCCATGAAATCGGCACTCAATGCTAAGTGCCCTTAATAGGGCCATTAACAAGTCTCCTTTGGTATTGCACTGTCCATATCCATCAGCCAAAACTTCATTTGCGGCTATGTCATCGCTGCGGTTATATCCGAACTGAATCTCGTCTTTAACAAAAGTGTAGGCGGCACCAACCTTATTGTAATCGTCTAAATTCTGCCAACCTCGTTCTTTAATCAATCGTTGAATCGCATCGTGACTAAAATTTAGTATTTTTGTTTCAACTAAATAGCTCTTGTTCATATCATTATCACTTAGTTAGTTTTGCTTTGCACAACTATAAAACCTATAGTAACTATAGAGTCAAGCAAGGGTTAAAAAATATGAAAATAGGCCAACTATCTAAGGTTTCTGGATGCTCCATACAGACAATTAGATATTACGAAAAGGAAGGGTTGCTTAATCGACCCAGCCGCAGCGAAGGAAATTTTCGGCTATATGATGAAAAATCTTTGAAAGAACTAGAATTCGTAAAACATTGTCGAAACCTTGATATTCCTTTGTTAGATATTAAGACATTGATTGACCTTAAGCACAGACCAGAGGAAAGTTGCTCCTCGATAAATGACTTGATTGCAAAACAGCTCGATTTAGTTAACCAGCGAATAAAGGAGTTAAAAGCATTAAAATCAGAACTTCAAATAATGAAGAAAGCCTGTTCTTCAGACAGTACAGTTGAAAGGTGCGGGATAATGAAAACGCTAGAGGTGTAATTGAACGGTCGGTTGACCGTTTAATGGGGCCCTTAGAGTATTTACGTTAACTCATAACGGGGCAGAAGCTAGTTAGCACCAAACTCGCTAAATGGACAATTATGAGTTACTTATCTCTGTTTGCAGTGGTCAAGGATATTTGGCCACCTAATTAGAGGATGTTCTTTCTTAATGAGTCGCAAATTTATAGTTTAGTGTGAAACTTTATCACTCTCCCGCACTATTAAAACAATTGATCCTGAAACTTTATATTACGGTTTGATGATTTAAAGCCTACTGCTATTCTTAATTGAAATAGGAGGTTTTTTATGTCCAATTCAGAAAAACAGCTTCTTTCTAAATCCTTAGTGTTAAGCCAAACAGGGGATAAAATGAATTAATGACCGAAACATTCTTCTTACTTATATTAATATTTGGCCTGCTGTTTTTTTACTAGCAAAAACGTCGAACTATAAAGGAAGTGCAGGCGAAAGGATGATCGCTCGCAAACTAAATATTTTTGGACAGCATGGCCAAAAATACCCCACATTCCATGATGTCACACTTATCACACCCGATGGAACCACCCAAATAGATCATATTCTAATAAGTCCATATGGCATATTTGTCATTGAAACTAAAAACCTGAGAGGCTGGATATTTGGTGGGGAAAAACAAAGACAATGGACACAAACAATATATAAAAATAAATACAAATTTTATAATCCGATTCTTCAAAATTATAAACATGTAAAAGCTATAGAAAAGTTACTTGGCGCAAATTCAAGCACAATTTTTAATATTGTCGTCTTTGTAGGCAGTTGCCAGTTCAAAACTGAAATGCCGAAAAATGTTGTTACTAAAAGCGGCCTAATTCCTTTAATAAAATCTCAACGCCATGAAGTCTTGAATAGTGACACTATTCATAACTACTCTGTGATTATCGAAAACGCCATATCATCAACGGTGGTTTCTAAAGATATGCACATTGCCAATATTGAACGCAATAAAAACAAACCATTATGTCCTAAATGCGGTAATGCCATGGTCCTTCGTACCGCTCGAAAAGGAGCCAATGCGGGTACAACATTCTGGGGGTGTTCAGGCTTCCCAACGTGTAAAGTAACTAAAAAGAAATCTTAATATTATGCTTGGGTTGCGTAACCCAATTCAGAAGAACGTCACGGTCGTATTATCAATTTAATACTGGAAATAACAACATCCGCATTTTTACTGGCTTACTGGTAAATTCGATTTTTTAAATTTACGCCCTAAATAGAAAGTTAAGCTAGAACTTTAAGGCAAAAAAGTATAGTTTGATAGGCTGAATATGGATATAAATTGTACATTGGGTTTATGGATAAATTAACATTTTCTTTTGCCAGTTTTCGCTTTTCAGTTCGTTTTGCTGTTGTCACTGCGTTAGCTCTTGTTTGCTGCATTGTTGCGATAATAACGTTATCGCTTCAATATTATTACAGCACCTCTCAATTAGAAAAACATGCTTTAAAAGAGTTTGAACAATTTGTTGGGCAATCTAAAAAAGCACTGCAAAATAATGACGTTCAAGCTAAGTTACTCGTCGACCTTTTATCAATATATCCAGATATCGAAGCTCAGTCACCGCGCACCAAACTCAATTTAATAAGTGAAATGATGGCCAGTAATCCACTTGTTTTTGGTCTTTACATGGCGACGCCAGAGGGAAACTTTTTGAGGTTGTGAATTTAAATACAACCGGAGCTCGAAAACAATATTTTGCTGAGGATAATGATATTTGGTTAACACTAGCGATAAATGTCGATCAAGACCCCAATCTGCAAGTGTTAACTTACTATGATAAAAATTTACAACAAACCAATCAAACCACAAAACCGACAAACTACAATCCTGTTTTAAGACCTTGGTATACACAGGCGAGTAAACAAACCACGCAAGGCGCGCCTTATTTATTTCAGTTTTCTCAATTACCTGGGATCACGTATTCCAAAAAGTTACCCAATAATAAAGGGGTTATCGGTTTAGACGTAAGCTTATTTAACCTTTCACAGAATCTAGCGATGCACGCCAATGCATTTTCTGGAGAAGCCTACCTTATTAAACAAAACGGCGAGTTGATTGCGCAATCTAATTCTCCGGTCCTTGATGAAAGACTAAAAAGCATTACACCTTTAAAGCTCACTACGGACGAAAAAACTATGTCAACCAACTTGCTTCAATGCGGATTTCAAATGGCGAAGATTGGCAACCTATCGACTTTTCACTTTCGGGAGCACCAAAGGGTTATGCCGTAGATGCGTTAAAAATGATTAGTGAAAAAACAGGGATAAAATTAAATTTTGTTAATGGTTTTAGCTGGCAACAATTCACAGAGCAATTTAAAACTAAGAAATTAGATATTTTAAATGGAGTTTACGACACTCAGGAAAACCGAGATCTCGGATTATTGTCAGACGCCTACGGTAATTTGCCATTAGGGTTATTGGTGAAGAAAAACCAGAATTTCAGTTCATTATCGCAGTTGCATGGTAAAAAACTAGCCATTGGCAGTGGGTGGTCGATTGCCAAAGAAATCGAACAGTCTCATCCACAAATAGAAATTGTAAGCTTTACTAAAAACCATGAAATGATTGAGCTCTTAGCGTCTAATAAAGTGGATGCTGCCTTAGACATCGCGTTAATCATGGATAATTTATTAAAAGAGTTTGGTGTAGATAACCTTAAGGTATTAAAAGACTTTTCCTTAGATGGGGTTCAAATTGACACTAAGCTACGCATGTTACTGCAAAAGGAACATGCGCCTTTGCTGCCCATAATTAATCGTGCGTTAGCTGAATTGCAAAACATTCATATCCCACAACTTGAAAAAAATGGCTATTTAACACTCAGGACAAATCAACTGTGCGAGTGTTGCCTTATATCCAAGCGATTGATCAGGCTCGTAAAACCACTTTAGAATCACTGCATTATTTTGAGTATCAAGGTGAGAATAAACTGCTCTATTTTAGTGAGCTTGGATCATCACTTTCTCAAGATCAATTGCTGGTTTTGGCAATCGATGAAAGCACCCTATTTGCCCCCGTATATAAAAGCGTAATTGAAAGCAGTTTAATAACGATGGCTGTCATTGCCATTTTATTGCCATTAACCTATCTATTTGCGTCCCCGGTAACCACAACATTTAATACACTGTTGCTGCAAACTCAACAGATCTCTAATCAGGACTACAGTGTGGTTAAAGTAGCGCCGAGCAATATTATTGAAGTAAAACGCCTATCCTTAGCAATCAAAAAAATGTCTAACAACTTGTATAATCATGAGTTGGCTCAAAAAGGTCTTATTGATGCCATGGTGAAGCTGATAGCTCAGGCAATAGATGATAAATCCCCCTACACAGGTGGACATTGCAATCGAGTCCCTGAGCTGAGTGAAATGTTATTAAAAGTCGCTTGTAAGGAAAACACCGGTATTTTTGAAAGCTTTGATATTACTTCTGAACAACAATGGCGAGAATTAACCACTGCGGCGTGGTTACATGATTGTGGCAAAATAACGACCCCAGAGCATATTGTTGATAAAGGCTCAAAATTAGAATGCATTTATAATCGGATCCATGAAGTTAGAATGCGCTTTGAAGTGCTTCATCGCGATATTGAAATTACTTATTTAAATGCATTACAAACCTCTCCTGAAGATAAAGCCGAACTTTTGGAAAAATGCCGAAAAGAGCAACAACAACTGCAACACGATTTTGCTTTTATTGCACATTCAAATATTGGAAGTGAAGGTCTCTCAAGTGAAGCCGAACAAAAAATCAAACAATTAGCTCAACAAACGTGGCTTCGTTATTTTGACGACCAACTCGGACTTTCACCACAGGAAGAAAGAGAGCTTGTAAATGAAAGCGCGCCACTGCCAGCGGTTGAATATTTGCTGGCCGATAAAGAAGGACATATCAAGCAACACGCTAAAGAACATAAACTGCCTGACAGTCTTGGGATTAAAATGGCGATACCTGAAAATTTGGCCAACCTAGGTGAAATATATAATTTGACGGTCATGAAAGGCACGTTAACGACTGAGGATCGATTTATAATAAACGAACACATTATTAGTACGATAAAAATTTTGGATCAAATTCCATTTCCGCCAGAGCTAGAAAATGTCCCGCGTATTGCATCTACTCACCATGAAACCATGCGTGGAGATGGTTATCCCCGCAGATTAAAAGGGGACGAACTCAGTATCCCTGAACGTATTTTGGCTTTAGCTGATATTTTTGAGGCATTAACCGCCTCCGACCGTCCATATAAAAAAGCGAAACCACTTAGTGTTTCTCTCAATATATTACATAAAATGGCGATTGAAGAGCACATTGACTTAGCCGTTTTTCAGCTATTCATTAAAAGTAAAGTTTACTTACATTACGCAAATAAATTTTTACCAAAGGAGCAAATAGATACAGTGGATGAGCAACTGTATTTGGGATAAGTTTTAGGTTTGCGCTGACAGTATATTCCGACCAACGGTCGGCGGTTTAGCGACAACTAAACTTTTTAAACTGAGCTACATTACCCAATATTCATTTGCCTTTAAACGGCATCATTAACAGCCCAAACAACGAAGCATTTTGTTTAGCTTTTGGATATTCCTTTAAGCCAATATCAAGCTCTTCATCGGTTTTTGTCGCTTCGTTTTTATAGCTACCAAACAACTTGTCCCACCAAATAACGCTAAATCCATAATTTGAATTTGTCTCAGAGACTTTTTGGCTATGGTGAATACGGTGTAAAACTTGTGTCATCAATATGAGTCGTAATGGTTTCTCAATACTTTGAGGTAAACGAATATTGGCATGATTGAACAGCGCGAGGCCATTTAACGCAATTTCGAATATAAGTACCGCAATCGCTGGTATACCCAGTAACCCGACGGCGACAATCTTGATAACAATACTAAGAACAATTTCAATAGGATGGAACCTAAGACCGGTACTCGTATCAACATGAATATCAGCATGGTGTACGCGGTGCAAACGCCATAACATGGGCACTTTATGGAACAATCTATGCTGCCAATAAATCAATATATCGAGCAGTATTAAACTAAGCACAACGATGACGATACTAGGCGCATTTATATTATTAAATAACCCAAATCCCTGCTGCTGATTACTAATGGCTAATGCCGTTAACCCTATAGGGACTGTTAGACGTGCGACTACTGAGGATACAAATATTAACCCAAAGTTGGCAAACCACCGCGTGCGGGCTTTAATGGGTGAATGCCGTGCTGGCTTTTGCCACTCAAGCCACATCATGATAATTAAAATAGAAAAAAACAGCCTAGACGCCACCCTATTTCATTGGTCATGAGTAACCTCTTGAGGAGACTGCAAAATAGCCTCTTGCTGTTTTAGTGTGTGGTAGCCGCCATGTATCCGCGTAACTATCGTAATCGCACAGGCAAAGGCAAATCCATACGCTAATAACGCAAAATGTTGCGGCCAAAGACAAAAGGCGACAAACAACGCAATGGTCTCCGTTCCTTCTGTTAAGCCATTTAAATAGTAAAAGCTTTTATACTTAAATTGCGGTTTATCGAGTTTAAATTTTTCTGCAGCAATAGCGAACGCTAAAAAACTCGAACCGGTGCCAATAAAGGTTGCCAATAGTACAGATCCGGCGATGGCATTTTGCTCAGGATTAGCAATTACAAAGCCTAGCGGTATGGCCGCATAAAATAAGAAATCGAGGGTGATATCTAAAAAGCCACCAGCGCTTGAACTTTGTTTACTATAACGAGCTAAAGCACCATCAAGGCCATCGAATATTCGATTTAACACAATCGCAGCAAGTGCCGCATACCACTGCTGAAATGCCAATAAAGGCACCGCTAATAAGCCAATTAAAAAACCGACGACAGTCAGTTGATCCGCAGTGACTTTACGTTTGTGCAAAAGCATCACAACTGGCTGTAAAACAGGTTTTATAATCGGCGTGATGAATCTATCTAACATTTAGCTTGTCCTGTGTTTAAGGTGATCACTTTACCGTTTGCAGCCTCAGCATCACTATGATCATGTGTAACCATAATTGCCGGTAACTTATGATTGCGGATGGTGTCAAAAACCAACTGCCGAGTCTCAGCGCGCAATTGCGCATCTAACTTACTAAACGGTTCATCGAGTAAAATAGCTTTCGGTTCGCTTAGCAACATTCGCAGTAAAGCAACTCGTGCCTGTTGCCCCCAGACAATTCATCAGGATGTCGATTGGCCATACCTGCTAGACCAAATGTTTCGAGCATCTGTTCTATTTTTTCTATACGTTGCTTTTTATTACCCTTAGGCATCGCAAATGCAATATTGCCACCAACGGTGAGATGAGAAAACAATAACGCATCTTGATACAACACGCCTATATGTCGTAAGTGTGAAGGCAGTCCGTTAACATTTTTGCCATTAAGCCAGACCTCACCTTCAGCGTGAAAATGACTATTGAGACCTGCGGTTAACCAATTTAACAAACTCGATTTACCGCTGCCAGACGGCCCCATGATCGTCAGTATCTCACCGCCATTCACTTGCTCGTTTAAGCTAAGTAACAATTGCTTTTGACGAAACAATTGCAGATTTTTTATTTGTAAAGATGACTGCATATTAACCCTTTAGTGATGCGCGCTTTTATAAAAAACTTAGGCAATAACCAAGCTATGATAAACCCAATAAGCGGCAAAACCATTTGCATAATGGCATAAACCGCACTCGTACGCCGACTTGCACCATTGGCTAAAGCAACGGCTTCGGTCGTAATTGTCGAAATTCGTCCACCTCCGACAAGTAGAGTGGGTAAGTATTGGCCAAAGCTAATGGCTAATCCTAATGCAGCTGCGATTAAAATGGGTGCAAATAATTGTGGAAGTTTAACTTTCAAAAAGACCTTGTGTGGCTTTGCCCCTAAGCTTGCCGCCACATTTGAAAACCTAGGATCTAAACGTCGATAACTGCCAGCTAACGATAAAAATACGTAGGGTAAAACAAACAATAAGTGAGTCAGCACGACACTGACAAACACCGATAAATTACTTGCTAATTGTTGTAACCACACCAATCCAAATAAAAAAGCAATACTCGGGACGAGCAGAGGTAAATAGATAATGAAGCTCATAAAACGTGAAACAGATTTATTTCGTAACTGCTCTGATTCTAAACATAATAACGTCAGTAGTATGGCCAATGCCGTGCTAACGATACCTATGTTTAAGGTGTTTATAACAGGGCCGGCCATTTGAGTTAAAGCACTTTGGAAATGCGACAAGACTAATTGGTCTGGGATCGCCGATGGAAAACGCCAAAAACCAGCGACCGACGATAATATCAGCCCGACCAGTGCTAATAAGATAAAACCTATTACCCCAGTGATTAATACCGAAGTGAGCTTTTGCCAAAATGCCCCGCTGTATTCGCGCTCGCCATTGGTAAGCAAGTCACGACAAAAATACATTACGACCTTTTCTCCGAACAACCACAACATAAGCAATCCACCGGTTATCGCTAACTGCAATAATGCCCCTGCTGACGCCTTAATTTTTAGATTTAAATCAACGTCGTTAAACCACTGCATTATAGCAACGGCAAGTGTCGGTGGCGTATTAGGTCCTAATATGAGTGGCATTTCCACACTGGCACTGGCATAGGCGAGTACAGCTAAAATGGGTAGCCGCAACAAAGGGTATAGGTTAGGCAATATGACTTTAAAAAAGGCCGTCATTGGACAGTAACCTAAGCTAAGCGCAACTTTGTGTTGCGCTCTGAGCTTTTACCTAGCTCAGGTTGCGCAAGTACGCCTAGCGCCATAAGTAGCAAAAACGGCAACTCTTTTAAGGTTAACCCTAATATAATACTAATCCCCATTGCGTCATGCGGAAAGATCCCTAGGGCGATAATTCCCAACCGCTCAGCTAGGGGAGACCAATCGGGATAACATACCAGAGGGTGCAATAAGAAAACCAATAGCAATCGCTGCGGCGGCATGCGGGATAACTAAAATGGGGCTTAACAAACGCTGGATGTAGTTGAGCCAAACCGTATTAAAAAAGGCCGCTAAGATCATTAAGGTAATAATAAAGGCGAGTAACGTGCTAATTAAACCGGTACTAATACTCAACATTGCCATTTGTACCAGCCCCGGAGTTTGCCACAGCGCAGTAAACCCATGAAGGCCAATCTTATATTGGCTTAAAGCAGGAGCCCATCCAAATGCCGGTAACACAACGCCAATTAAACCTGCCAATACTGGGATCAATAAACAGGCGAGTAAAAACCGTGGACTGAATTTTACAATGTGAGTAAACAAATCGGTTTTATATTCAATGTTTGTGGTTTTAGTCGGTTCAACATTCATTTGCTAACCCCGTAACGAACGTTCCAACCTTGAATAATCGCGTTGACCCAATCGGGATGAGGTTCACTTAAGGTACGACGAATGCTATTAAAGGGTAAGGCACTCGGGTGAGGTTCCTGAGCTTTAAACCATGCTGACTGTTTATTTTCCAGCATTGAATGAATCAACACAGTTCTATCACCCCAGATATTACTTTTTTGTTTTTCTGCCTGAGCTCGCGGATTGAGCAGAAAATTAGCAACCAGTTGCGCACTATTCGAGTGAGCCGCATTGTAAGGAATAGCAACAAAGTGGGTATTACTTAAACTGCCATCTGACATAGCATAACTGCGAATACTCGCCGGTAAATCATAACGTTTAACGGCAGCGGGTACTTCAGGTGCAGAAAACGTAAAAGCTAAGCTAAGTTCAGTATCGTCCACTAACCGTCGTAGTTGCGCACCACTTGTCATAAAATGTTTGCCATTGCGCCACAATGTCGGATGAAGCTTATCTAAAAAATCCCAAAGCGGACTTAATACCACCACTTTGCTTTGGTCAGTCACCGGTTGGTTTAGCAAGGATTGAATCTCAATCGCGCTATCTTGATGCAATATCACTAGAGCATATTTGAGAAAGCTTAATCCAAGAAAGTCAGGGGGTTTAGGATAGCTAAACCGGCCAGTGTTTTTGGCACTCCAGATAACGAGTTCATCTAATGTTGTTGGCGGATTATCGGTAGCTAAACTGTCGTAATAAAAAGTAAGAGAAGCTTGTCCCCACGGAGCCTCCATCCCTTGAGTTGGAATACCAAAATCAAAATTAACAGCGGGGTTGTTTGTCGGGTCGGTGTACTTAAAATTTGGCAGGTAATTGGCCCACTGCTTTAATAACAGCGAATGCTCGCTCATAGTGGCAAAATTGGCGCCATTAATCCAAACTAAATCGACACTGCCCTGCGTATCATTGTTTGCTGACTTTTCAGCTAAAACTCGACTTACCGCTTCGCTCGTATCACTTAGTTTCACATGATGTAAATTAATATCGTATAGGGCTTTTACTTGCTGGGCAGCCCATTGAATATAGGCATTAATTTGTGGGTCACCGCCCCATAAGCATGAAAGTACACATCTTGGTTTTTACCCAATTGTTCAATGCCCTGCCAACGCAAGTTCAGATCCGTATTGGCGGCACTTGCATTAGAGTTAATACTTATTGTTAAGGAAATAAAAACGCGACGCAGCAAATGCCGTACCGCGTTAATATTTTCCCAAACCTACTGACGTGCATTTAGCTTCCAGTTGTAATCTAAAAATTTCACTTTCATATTGTCTTCCTTGAGTAACTTTTGCTGTGCCGAAGTTAAATTAAGAGCTTGGGCGTATTGAGCAAAAAACTGCTGTAGAGAGTTTGCGCCCCGAAAGCCTTGTTCAAAATCATCGCCGTACCACTTAAATATAGAAGATACGCTAAGCTTATTTTTATGCGCAATATTACGTGTCGCATCTGATAAAAAACGCACTGTTTGCGCCTCTAACTGGCGCTCTAAGTCGATAGCTGTGTATGCTTCTTCACGAAGTGCCGGGCAACCAATACTCGCGCAGTTTACCGCAAAGTGAATGCGCGGTTCATTGTATTTTGAGTTACCGTTCTCATCAACGGCGCCACGAATTAAATCGTGTTCAATATTATCTAAACTCCGTGTTTTCTCCAACAAAGGGATGAAGTCTTTACTCCATGGTGAACTAAAAAACTGCCTAGGTCTTTAATCGACTCAAGGTTTTGAGATGATGTTTTGTCATCGTCGATATTCGAAACAATAAGTTCAACCGTCCATGCATTATAGGCATTGATTAAAAACGCCAACTGTTTTGACTTACTCCATTGCTCAAACTCAGTTTGCGTTACTGCAGCCAATGAATCTAGGTACATTTGCAGTTCCGCATGCTCGCGTTTAATTGCCTTGTAGTCTACTTCAGTACTGTGGTTATTATTAATTGAAACAACATGTTTACTGAGCACATTGTTCCAGCTGTCGTGCATATTTTTGGCGTTACTTGTGAACGAAATCACAAGTAGCGACACCCCGAACAATGCTGGCTTTAATAGTGATTTAGTCAAATTAACCTCTGCGCCATGTGTGGTATTTTTCAAGTAAGTTTAAAACAGTTTCAGGCGCATGATTGCGTTTCCATTCTCCCGCCGCGTATTTATTGCCTTCAGCCCATGTTGGGTAGCTGTGGATTGTGCCAAGTATTTTGTTAAGCCCTAATCCGTGCTTCATGGCGAGTACAAATTCTGCAATTAAATCGCCGGCGTGCTCAGAGACCACAGTTACACCGAGTATTTTGTCTTTGCCTTTAGGGGTAATGACTTTAATAAAACCTTTAGTTGCGCTGTCGGTAATCGCTCGGTCGAGTTCTTCAAACTCAAAACGCGTGATTTCAAAGTCGATGCCTTTGTCTATTGCATCCTGCTCGTTTAGTCCAACACGGGCTACTTCTGGGTCAATAAACGTCGTCCAAGGAATAACTCGGTAGTCGACTTTAAACTTTTTAAGATGGCCAAATAAACCGTTTACCGCGGCATACCAACCTTGATGAGCGGCTACGTGAGTAAACTGATAAGGACCAACAATATCCCCTGCGGCATAAATATTTGGGTATAACGTCTCTAAGTATTCGTTGGTTAAAATAGTCCGGTTTGTCTCTATGCCTAACTCTTCTAGACCATAACCTTTAAGGCGCGCGCTCCGTCCAACCGCACACAATAACTCGTCGTATTCAATAGCCACTTCTTGAGTTTTGCCATCCAGTTGCTGCTTCACTACGATGTACTTTTTATCGTCGCGAGTTTCACATCGTAACGCTTGATGAGAGGTTAAAATATTAACGCCACTTTCGGTTAATGACTCGTGGGCAAAGGTAGACACTTCAAGATCTTCTTTGATCATAATCCGTTCTGCCATTTCAATCTGAGTTACGCTTGACCCCAATCGTGCAAAGCTTTGTGCAAGTTCGCAACCAATTGGACCACCACCTAGTACGACTAACTTTTTAGGAGCTTCGTCTAGTTCAGCAAATTTAGTCCATAGAGTATCACTCGTCACATAACCGGTTTCTTCAATGCCAGGTAACGGCGGAACAAATGGGCGAGCACCGGTTGCAATAACGATGGTACGGGCCGTTAATGTTTGTTTGCTGCCGTCATTAAGCTTAATTTCCACTGTCCACGGGTCAATTAATTTGCCGTATCCTTTTATGACTTCAACACCTAAGTTTGTGTAGCGCTCGACACTGTCATGGGGAGCAACATCGGCAATCACTTTATGCACTCTGGCCATAACCTTTTTGAAAGAAAACTGTGGCGTCGAGTTTTCTAAACCGTAATGTTCTCCATGACGGATCTGCTCGGCTATTTTGGCGCTTTTAATAATGGCTTTGCTGGGGACACAACCATAATTTAAGCAATCGCCTCCCATCTCTCCGGCTTCAATAAGGGTAACTTTTGCTTTGACTGCCGCAGCAATATAACTTGTGACAAGTCCACCAGCACCGGCACCAATAACGACCATATTACGGTCAAACTTTTTCGGTTTAGTATAATTTTTATAAACACGTTTTTTCTTAAACACGTTTAAAATAGCTTTCGCAATTAACGGGAAAAAACCAAGTAACGCAAAAGACACAATAAGATTGAATGATAATATGCCCGATAAACTGTCAATTTGTGCCAGTTGCGTACCGGCGTTAACAAATACAAATGTGCCCGCTAACATGCCTATTTGACTAACCCAGTAGAATGTCCACGACTTTATCGCTGTTACGCCCATTAATAAATTGATTAAAAAGAACGGAAACACTGGTACGAGGCGCAGGGTAAATAAATAGAAAGCGCCTTCTTTTGCAACACCCGCATCAATTGCAGTCAAGCGCTCTGGGAATCGTTTTTGAATCGTGTCACGTAATAAATATCGCGATACCAAAAATGCCAATGTAGCGCCAATGCTAGACGCAAAAGACACGATAACTAAACCCTCTAACAATCCAAACAAAGCACCCGCGGCCAAAGTTAGAATTGCAGCGCCAGGCAAAGAAAGCGCAGTGACGAGTACATACATTATAAAGAATACACCGATGACTAAAACAGGAGACTGCTCACGCCATTGACTAAACTGATCCATCGAGCCTTTTAAGCCATCGAGTGTCAATAATTGGTGCAAGTCAAAATGAAAGAATAGACCAACAGCTAACGCTGCAATCAATATTAAAAGTATTTTTTTCATCATGTTATTTCTTTTAAAACCTTATTTTAGAAATTATGAGTAAGCGTTAATTTGGCGTTAATTGGTAATTCAGGAAAAACTAAAGTCGCCCCAAAATATCCACCTTCAAATACCGGACGCCAATTTTTCTGATTAGTCACATTATTAATATCGAAACGTAATTTAGTGGTTGGGGTAAACGCATAAATCGAATTTATATTTAGTGTGTATTGATCACGTATTTTAACGGTTCCTAGAAAGTCCAATGGATAGCTCTTGGTATATAGACCTGAGAAACCCGCTTTCCATTTTAAATTAATTGAATAATTGCCATTTAAGCTTAAAGATTGCTCTGGGATCCCCTGTACTTGTCTGTTTGACGCCGCAAATGCTGTATAGCTTGGTGCGCCAATGCTGTTACCTGCAATAATATCTGGTCTAGAATTATCAAATGCGTCGGCGATTTGGGCAGAGTCTTGAGCGCTACCTGAGTCGTCGTATCTTGCGTCTATATAGCTGTAACCAGCGCTAAACCAAAAAGGATAGGCATCGTAAAACACCTGAGACTCGAAACCTTCTGTGCGAATTCCGGTATTGCTGCCATCACGATTTCGTAAACTGCGACGCTGGCTGAACAAAGCGCCGTCAGCGTACCAGTCACTGTCGGCGGGTACATACTTTAAGCCAAACTCCGCTAAGGTATTTTCTGTTGCAAAGTTAAGAGGATTAATCGTGTTATCCGCTCCTAGTGTGCTTCCGCCGGCCATGCTGTTTGACGTTGCTTCGTTGTAGCTTGCCGCGCCATACAAAGTTAAATCACTGTCTAAGTTGTAATTAAAACTAATTTGGCCTGAATGAAGCGTATCGCTAATGCTGTCGCTTGCGGCAATTTGATTTGCCGGGGCAATTGGGTCCTCAGCGGTAACATCATAAAAGTCGACACGATACCCGAAACTTGTTCGCAATTTCTCGGTCCACTGTGAATCTTGCTGTATTGCAAGCCCGGTTTGCCATGAACGCGAATCCGTTGTATCCGACAAATTGAAGTCACCCGTACCGTCATTATTTACGTCATATTGACCACCAGGAGATACAAAAACCCCGGGTCTGAGCTCAACTAAGCGGGCCTTTTGTTCCTCTGTTAACGGTATTCTGCGGTTTGAAATTGGCCCGGTTAAGTCAATCGGTGAATCTGCTTCGGTGGTAAATTGGCTATAACCTAAGACATCGTTATATCGGATGTCGAAAGCAAAAATGGTTTGTTGTGTATCGTCCCATTGATATGTTATTTCAGTACGACTTTGCGCAGTGTCTGCCCCATCAATAATTTCAACAAAGCTATTTTGGGCGATTTCTTCACGTGCTAAATGTTGAAAATAACTGGTGTTTTTAAGCGACAAATGAGTTGTAAGCTCTCGTTTATAAATACTATGAATTAAATAGGTGCTGGCATTATTTAGATTAGCTGGGTCAGTCAGTACCATGCTTCTGTCTATTTTTACTTGTCCCGTAGGCGAGATAATAGAACCCGCTTTTGGAATGGTGCTGCCGTTTTCCTGAACTCCCTGCCCCGTGATGTATAAGCCATCATCAATTAGTGCTTGGGTTGGACGGTTAATCCCCGCATTGTCTGTAAATTCCACCTTGAAGTATTCAAAGTTAATATCCCAGCTGCTTTTATTGTCCGGTAATATTGATAGTGCAGCATAGAAGCTGTCACTTTGCGTGCTAGAAAAGTCATAAAAACTGCCGCTATCCACATGTTCAGCGCTAACTCTTAACCCGATTTTATCTTTTATAATAGGCGCTTGAAAATCGACTAGTGCCCGATATTGATCCCAACGACCGGCAGATAAACTCAACTTTCCTTTGGTATCATAAGTTGATGCTTTTTTGAATGTAAATTAACAAAACCCCCATTACGCTGGCTAGAGCCAAATAACACCGGTGGCGCGCCTTTTACCACATCAATTTGTTCTACCGAATTAAACGACAGTGGAATACCAAAACCATTGTTGCCCGCTTGGCGGCGAATGCCATCTTGAAATAACTCTCCTAATTGACCTCGAATGGTCGGTAAACTTGGCGCTCCAAAGCCACTTGCCGAATACGTATTTGGGCTTACAGCCAACACATCTTGTAAGGTTGTAATGTTCAGTTGTTCAATGAGTTCACTTGAAATAGGCGTGACCGAGCGAGCGATGTCTTGTATTGCTAAATTATCACCAAAAGGGCCATTAACAGCCGTGTCCTTAACTGACAAGCCCTGCGTATTATCTTTTGACTATAAATTTCAATTACTTCTACCGACTCATCTTTTGCAGCAGGTGCCGCATTGATGGCAAGTGGGGTATTTAAGATAAAGGCGATAGTTAAGGTCAAATTATGATGTTTCAAAAGTGCACTCTTTGTAGCTAGCTGTTGTGTAGATAACTATTAAGACCTAAACACGGACAAATAACTTTCAAGCGATTTATTTTGTTTCTAACTTTCAAAATAGAAAAATTTATTTGAAAGATAAAACCATAAGCACGGTCTTACTAAACCTAATGTTTAGAAATTTTAGTTTAGGAAGTTTTTGTTTTATGAGTAATTCAACGAATTTTGATATGAATAGTCGTTTGCAGTGGTCTTTGTTTTCGCTGCGCCTTGGGGTCTTTATCGTCATGATAATGTGGACGTTGGACAAATTTGTCAATCCAGGACACAGCGCACGTATTTTTGAACACTTTTACGGAATAAGTGGCTCCACTGATATGATTGCTTACATATTGGGCGCTATTCAAATGCTTTTGGTTGTTGCGTTTATGGCGGGCATTAAAAAGCGGATCACCTACGGCATTATTTTTGTCATGCACGGCATGTCGACCTTGTCATCGTATAATCAATATTTAGACGGTTTTAACAACTTGTTATTTTTTACCGCATGGCCAATGTGGGCGGCATGTTTCGCACTCTATTTGTTACGTGACCAAGACGTTAAATTTACAGTTAAGTAAACGGTTAAAGAAAGAAACTTTTTATGTCAGTAACATCTGAATCCAGTTAAATTCAACGTTACTGACCTTTCATGTTTACCTAATAGTTTGTCACTGTAATCGGCCTTTAAAGCACGTACATTATGCAATCAATTTAGTAAGCCTAAATGCAATCTAAGAGAACAACATGACACTTTCAATAAAATTAACCACGGGCAGTCCTTTTCCAGACGTTGACGCTAAGCTTATTGATGGCTCAACTGTTAATTTAAGTAAGGCACACGGAGGTGCTGACTGGCAAATGATAGTGGTATATAGAGGTAAGCACTGCCCTCTCTGTATCCGATATTTAAATCTTCTCGAAGAACATCAATCGGCATTAAAAGGCATCGGCGTTAGCGTTTCAGCAGTATCAGCGGATTCCAAAGATCAGCTAGTAGAAAACATGGAAAAGCTCAACATCACGTATCCAATTGCATACGGCTTAACAGAGCAACAAATGAAGCAACTTGGTCTTTATATTTCACAACCGCGAACAGAACAAGAGACGGACCATAACTATTCAGAACCGGCGTTATTTGTCATTAACGAATTAGGGAATTTACAAGCCGTTAATATCTCTAATACGCCATTTTTGCGCCCAGAACTAGACGTAGTTGTTAGAGGTTTAGCCTTCGTTCGTAACCAAGATAACTACCCAATTCGTGGCACTGTTGCCTATTAATCTTCAATACCTTGCCCCTTGTTCCTGTTAAAAGAATTAAGGGGTTTTGTTTGGATCAATTATGAGCATAGGTTGAACGACGAGCATTAGTCTTGTTTTTATAATTAACATTTCCTGATGGTGCCTATTACCAAATATTTGCTTCTGATATACGGCAACCCGCTTTGGTAATTTGCACTTCATTGGCCTGCGCGCGATGGCTGTACATAAACAAAAAATCCGTTGTACGTTCTGCTGATTGGTTTTCAAAAAGGGAGATGTTGGTTTCAGATGAATCTTCATATATCTGAGTATTTCCTAAAACTTCACTTTTAACTTCAGTGATCACGGCACAATCGACAAATGTTTTTATATAAGAGTCCCCCTCGTAATTTGACGTCACAATGTATTCGATATCTACAGTGCATGACTCAAGAAATTCGCCAAGGATACTATCTTCGCACTCTTGGTTTACGGCCGTCACTTCCACGCAAATATTTTGCTCGGCAATACCAAGGGGTTGGCATTTAGGTGTGTCGTCGATAACAAAGACATTTGTATCTGCATTGACATAACAATTGAACATTAAATTTAAAATAATAGCGGTTAATACAAGTGAAATGAGTCTCAAAATTCACGCCTTAATGTTTGTGGGTATAAAGCGAACTTGATGTACGTAAAATAAGCAGACAACTGATTTAGCTCGAAAATAAGACAAGGATTCATCATAACAGTCCAATTGTTTACATATAATCCTTACAAGCACACCGATATTGATAGACAAGGTCGATACGCCAATAAACTTGGCGGCATAGAACTTTTTCTATTATCGGAAAATATCAAAACCAGTTTACAAAATAAAGACGATACTATTTAAATTTATGTCATTTGCTCCAGCTTTTTACCTTTTGTTTCCACCACAAACCATAAAACAAATAATATTGAGCTAAATGCAAACAAAGTATAAAAAGAAAATGTCGTCGCCAATCCAATACCTGTTAACAACAGTGGGAAGGTCATGGTAATAAAAAGTTTGCCAACCACTGCGCTAAACCAGCAATAGCCAAGCCCGAACCTCGTATTTTATTGGGAAACATTTCCCCAACATAACCCACATGATGGGGCCCCATGAAAAATTAAAAAGAAAACATATAGGTGAACTTGCAGTAACGCGGTAAAACTCCAACTGCCTAGATCTAACTGACCATCGGCTCCAATTGTACCGTTGGCAAATGCCGTTGCGATACCAAATAACGAAAAGGTCATGCCCACTGAACCAATGAGTAAAAGCGGCTTTCGACCTATTTTGTCAATTAACATCAAAGCGATAAAGCAGGCGACAATGCTTATTGCGCCACTAATAATATTAATCAGCAGCGCATCCGATTCAGAAAACCCAACAGCCTGCCACAATACTGCGCCGTAATAAAAAACGACATTAACCCCTGCCAGTTGCTGTAAAACCGCAAGCCCAATCCCAATCCAAATAACCGCCTTAAGCTTGCTGCTATTTGGGTTAAGTACGTCGGTTATTTTTATCGCTGAATTGTTATCAATTGATGTTCGAATATCTTGCCAAATTGCACTGGCTTTATTTTTACCAAACAATCGACCAAGGACATTCATGCCTTTTGTATGCTGATTAGTTATCGCTAAATAACGCGGACTTTCAGGGATAAGTAACAGACAGGCAAAAAACAAAAGTGCAGGTAAAAGCTCAATCCAAAACATCCAACGCCAAGTTTCAAAGCCCAGCCATAGTGGTTCGATTGAATTTCCAGATACTTCCACCAGCAAATAATTGCTTAAAAAGAACAAAACAATCCGGCAATAATCGCCATTTGTTGAATTGACGACAACATTCCTCGAAATCGCACAGGGGCTATTTCACTAATATAGGCTGGCGCTAAGACTGAAGCCCCGCCAACGGCTAGCCCTCCTATTAACCGATAAACCACAAACTCCATTGACGATGTAGCAATGCCAGAGCCCTAGGCACTGACGATAAATAACACCGCCGACACCAGTAATACGCTTTTTCGGCCAAAGCTATCGGCGCTCAATCCAGCCCCAAAAGCACCAATTGCACAGCCTAATAGCATACTCGCAACGTTAAATCCGGTGCCTATGCTGTCAGAATGAAACGCAAATTTTAATCCATCAACCGTGCCATTTATCACGCCACTGTCGAAACCAAATAAAAACCCACCAATTGTTGCAACACATGCCACCAAAAAGATCTGAAACAAATTATCGCGATTGCCCGCTAACTCAGTTTTCAACATCGTTGTCGTTTTATTTTCTGCCGTATTACCTTTAACTGATGAGTTTGTCATTTTGTTGCGTTCCACCTATAGCGATTAAGGCAAGGATAGTTCGGTGGTCTGAAATCTATCTTGCGATATTTTAATGCCTTGCCCTGCCCCCACAGTTACCGCTAAGCGTCCCTGATACGGTTGAGCAAAACCGGCATCATCAATGTAGGTCAGTTTATTTTTAGGCACAGTAATGTTGACTTGTTGCGTTGAGTGTCCTGCAAGCCCTACCCGTTTGAAACTAACTAACTGTCGAATGGGGGTTTTAACCGGTGAATCAGGCATACTAAAATACACTTGTACCACTTCCTCCGTAGCTCTATCACTGGCGTTAGAAAGGGAAACACTAAGTTGCAATTCACCGCTTTGCTCATTCAATGTGTGGGTTAAATTTTTATATTTGACGTCTGCGTAACTTAAGCCGAAGCCAAACGGATACAACACATCCCCTTCTGTAATACTTATAGGTCCGGTTCGCCATTGAATAATCGTTAAAAGCCGGCAAGTCGGTAACCGATTTATAAAACGTGATGGGCAGTTTGCCAGAAGGACTAAACTCGCCATACAACAAGCGAGTTAACGCAGTTCCTGTCGCTTCACCTGGATAAAATCCCTGAATTATCGCGTCAACATTTTGGTCCTGCCAGTTGAGCGCAATGGCACTCCCACTCATATTAACAAAGACAATTGGCTTGCCTATTTGTTTCAGCTTTTTAAGTAATTTTTCCTGTGATTGTGGCAAATTAATGTGCGTTCTATCGCCGTGAGAAAAACCGTCAATGGCCAATGGCATTTCTTCACCTTCTAAATTAGCGCTGATGCCGCCGACAAAGACCACAACATCAGAGTCGCGAGCTGCGCTTAGTGCTTCTTCGGTCAAGTTACGTGAATGATCCAACCAGGATAAAGACGCACTTGGCTGAATAACATTGCTATGCCAGTAATGACTAATTTTGCTTTCGGCATTAAATTCGTAAGTTGTTCCCGCATTAAGTTTAACCACGCCATTAACGCTTCTGCCATCTATGGTAAATGCCAAGTTATGCGCTTTGAACTGATACTCAGCCGTTTTACTTGGTTTTAATTGCCCCCGCCATCGGACAGAAAACTCTTGTTCAATGGCGTTGTTGATTGGCGAGCGCTGCCAATTAAAGTCGATATTTTCAACAATTTGGCGCTTGGCTAACTGCCGATTAAAGTGGGGATCAGGATAATATTCGGCAATCAAACCAGATTGTTGAAGGCCACTATGATCGATATGAAAAAATGTTCCGCAGGGATAGGTGTAAAATGAGTATACACTTCTCCCGTTAAGCTCGCCCCCGGTGTATATTTCACTTGTGCGGCGCCAAGCTTTTTCATTAGCGCTTGTTTTGGGGTAATAGGATTTACTGGCTGACCATAATAATTACCTACAAGCACCATAAAGTTATCAGCATTTGGACCAATTAGAGCGATTTTTTCATTGCCTTTTAGTGGCAGTAAATTATCGTTTTTTAACAATACTAACGATTTTTCGGCCGCTTGCTGACTAAGTGACAGGTGGGTTTGTGAGCCCACTACATCTAGCGGTATCGTTGAATATGGCACATTATTTTTTGCGTCAAACATACCTAGTTTAAATCGAGCTTCAAACAGACGTTTAACGGCGACATCAATCTCAGTCTCGTCAATTAGTCCGCTATTTACCGCTTCCGTTAAATAACTAAATGTATTGCCGTGATGGTCGCCACAGTTTAAATCTGTCCCTGCCTTAACCGCCATAGCAGCTGCGGCCGCTTCTGTTTTAACAACATTATGAGATTTTCTATCATAAAAGTCCGCGATTGCTCCGCAGTCTGAAACAATATATCCGGTAAAATTAAACTCAGTGCGTAGCTTGTTTTGAATAAGTTCGTTGTTACCACAAGCCGGTGTGCCGTTTACACTGTTATATGCACACATAACCGACGCAACGTTTGTTTCTGATATTACGTCCCTAAACGCAGACAAATAAGTTTCAGACAAATCTTTCGGTGTTGCAGCATAGTCATCACTATGGCGAGTGACTTCAGGGCCACTGTGCACGGCATAGTGTTTTAAGGTTGCCACTGACTTTAAATATTTGTCATCATCGCCCTGTAAACCGTTCACAAAATTGATTGCGATGCGCGTGGTAAGGTATGGGTCTTCACCGTAAGTTTCCTACTTCTGCCCCAACGTGGATCTCTAAAAATATTGATGTTTGGCGACCAATAAGTCAGTCCGGTATACATAGAGCGGTTATTTTCAGCTAAAAACGCATGGTGTTTTGCACGCCCTTCATCAGAAATTGCAGTTCCTACTTTAAGCATTAAGTCTTCGTCAAAAGTCGCTGCTAAACCAATAGCTTGGGGAAATACCGTTGCAGTTCCAGCACGAGCAACGCCATGCAAAGCTTCATTCCACCATTTATAGGCAGGGACTTGTAAACGCTCAATTGCGGGTGCTTTGTCAAATAACTGCCCGACTTTTTCCTCAAGTGTCATCTGACTGACTAAGTCGTTGACTCGTTGTTCAACTGAAAGATTTTCATCTTGGAACGCAAATGTTGGCTTTCCTGTACTTGCCTGAACTTCACTTTTTGCCAACCAGTCTGTTGCTGAACAACTCAGCAATATCGTGCTTGTTAAAGAAGCTAATATTAGTGTTTTTTTATTTTCATTTTTTGGTAACCGCTGCTCTGCATGTTGATTAATTAAGCAGAGCAAAGTTTACCAACTCATCCTTAATCGATTCGACCAAGTGCATGTCAACTTCACCATTTGAACGTTCAACTTTCCACAAGTGAGAATAATTGAACTATATCAGCCAAATTTAGAGACAAATTAATTTCATCTCTACAAAATCGCCTCACCCCTTTAATTACAAGGGTTAGAAAAAGAATTCATGTTGAATTATTAAAATTGAACGTTCAAATTTCAGTTCTCTCATCTAGTTAGACGACATTCGACGCCTTGTTCTCTAAAAACGAATATGAAAATTAAAAAATAGTTAGGTGAGCTTTCAACACAACAAGCCATAACTTATAAAAAGCGACGTATTAGCTTCAGCAACTAATACCAGCAGAAACAAACAATACAACGGGGAAATAATGAAAAAACTATCAAAGAAAATAGGACTATTAATCAACGTCCTAACTTTAAGCTCTCAATAATTAGTTCAGCAATTTTGAGCCTCCCAATGGCGACGTCACTATGGGCTGCGGAACCAGAAGATACAGCTAAAACCGGTGACATCGAAGTTATTGAAGTCCGAGGAACTCGCTCTAACTTAATCGATGCACAAAATATGAAACGCGAAGGCGAAACCGTATTAGATGCTATTTCAGCAAAAGATATCGGCTCTTTGCCTGACCGTAGCGTATTGGAAGCGATAGTACGTTTACCGGGTGTTTCTATCGAACGTTTTGCCGGAGCCAATGACCCTGATCACTACGGTGTGGAAGGCAGTGGTGTGGTGGTTCGTGGGCTTACCCATACCCGCAGTGAGTTTAATGGCCGAGATACATTTACCGCGGACTCGGGACGGGGTTTGAGCTTTCAAGATGTACCGCCTGAGTTGATGGGGGGCGTAGAGCTATATAAAACCAATCTGCTGATATGATTGAAGGTGGTATTGCTGGAACCGTAAACTTGATCACTCGTAAACCATTTGACTCCGATGAACGTGTTTTAGCGTTTACCGTAGATGCCACACACAGTGATTTTATTGACGAGACAACGCCGTCGTTTTCAGGTTTATACAGCGAGAACTTTGATATAAGTAATGGTCGAATTGGGGTGTTATTTAACTATTCTAATTCTGAACTAAAAGCACAATCTGACGGTACGCAAATTGGCCGCTACGAATTACAGAATCAACTCGTTGATGGGCAGCAAGTTATGGTGCCTCGCACAACTCGCCTCACTCGTAAGCAAGATGACCGTAAACGTGAAGGGTTTGCAAGTACGGTACAATGGGAGAATGAAGACCGCACAATTCTTGCAACCGCGCAGTTTATTCGTTCTGACTCATCACTAGCATGGACTGAAAACGCAATTGAAATGGCAGACGACGCCGTTATCAATGACTTAGTTCCAGCCGCGGGCACCTCTTTTGAAGTGACCGACCAAGGCTTATTTGAATCGGGTCTAATTACCTCAACAGCGGGATGGCGCGGAAACGACGCCGAACGACAACCTGGTGGCGAATTTGGTGCGCAACATGCCATGATCACTCGTCAACGAAATCAAGATTCGCTTGTTGATGATTTTGGTTTTAACATTCGCTACCGCCCGAATGATACTTGGGCATTTAACCTTGATCTTCAGTATGTAAACTCAACATCTGAAATTTTAGATTTTTCAGTAATGGGTGCAAGCAGAGCCGTCGTTGGAATTGCTCAACACGGCGATGAACATCCAGATATTTCTATTATCAATCCCGCTAATAACGGTGAGACGGGGTATTTTACTAACCCGCACAACTATTTTTGGCGTAGTGCAATGGACCACATCTCAGACAATGAGGGTAACGAATTAGCCTTTGCAACTGACGCGCAATATACGTTGGACGAAGGGTTTTTCACCTCTTTAAAAATAGGTGTTCGACACGCTAAGCGCGAGCAAATCACTCGCCAATCCACTTACAACTGGGGTTGGTTATCTGAAGCTTGGGCTGGCAATGGCAGTGCTTGGTTTGACGCTGAGGGCGATGAATTAGGTGCAAGCTTAAACAATCAATACGAGCAGATTTCGTTTGACAACTTTGCCCGCGGCGGTGTTTTAAATTCAGCAGGCGAAGAAGCGTTTCTATTCCCTAAAGTCTCTTTAGCAACCGATTACACGAATGCTGAAAGTGCTTTTGCTAGCTTAACCCCAGGCTGGAGTGCATTGGGTAGTCGTGATGGCGCCGAAGGCCACTTTATTCCAAATGAAATAAATGACACCGTTGAAACCAGTAATGCCATTTATGTCAAAGCAAATTTTGAGGGTGAAATCGGCGATATTGATTTCAGCGGTAACCTTGGTTTTAGATATGTAAAAATTGAAAACGATACAAAAGGGTTTATTACGTTCCCTGATTCCGTAGGCGATCCGGCTCAGCCAACCACTGACCCAGATCACTTTTTACCAGCTGATCAAGCTGCGTTTGGTGACGCGGGTTCTGTAGAACAAACTGCATCGAGCTCGTATTCAAATGTTTTACCTAGCGTAAACGTCAAGTTTAACTTAACTGATGAATTGTTGCTTCGCTTTGGTTTTTCTGAAGCCATTGCCTTACCAGATTTAGGTAACCTGCGAAACTACGTAGCCATTACCGCTGAAGATCAGGTCATCACCTATACTGGTGATGGCGACGACAGAGAAATCACAGATGCACGATATTCACGTTATACCGCTAAATCTGGCAATCCATTCTTAAAACCAATGGAGTCTTACAGTTATGATTTAGCATTAGAGTGGTATTTTGCCGAAGGCGTGGGATCGTTAACAACCTCTTTATTCTACAAAGATCTGAGCAATTATTTTATTAATGGCTCAGTTGACCGTGAATACACCAACAACGGTTCAACGCAAATAGTGCAAGTAGACGGGGCGACAAATGGTGATGAAGGTTCGATAAAAGGGGCGGAGATAGCGTATCAGCAATTTTTCGACTTTTTACCCGGGGCGTTTAGTGGCTTAGGTATTCAATTCAACTACACTTATATCGATGAAGAGGGTTCACCAAACCCAGGCTTATCCCCGGATAAACCTAACTCTGAAGAAGGTGAAGGCATAGCGTTTGACAACCTTCCATTAGAGGGTCTATCCCAAGACAACTTCAATCTTGTAGGTATGTATGAAAAATACGGTGTTAACGCACGTATTGCGTACAACTGGCGCTCAGATTATTTGTTAACGACCAAAGATGTTATCACTCAGTTGCCTATATATAACAAAGCCGGTGGACAAGTTGACGCTTCGATATTTTATGATGTCAGTGAAAACATAAAAGTCGGTCTTCAAGGCAGCAACTTAACCAATGAAGTTGCACATACAACAATGCAAATAGACAACGACGGCAACCAAGCCTCACGTTCATGGTTTGTAAGTGACCGCCGGTTTAGCCTAGTTGTTAAAGGTAATTTTTAAAACCGAGTGTTTTAATTTGTCGTGAGACCTAATGATTTATTAGGTCGAATCGGTAATTAAATTGGAGCAAAAGCTGCCGCCATTTATGGTTGGCAGCTTTTTACTTGAGGTAAACGTAATGAGTTACACGACGAATCCCAACACCGTTAAGTCTATCGTAATTGTCGGTGGTGGTTCAGCCGGATGGATGACAGCTTCGGCGCTGGCTAAAGTGTTAGGCCCCGAACTATGTGACATCACTCTTATTGAATCAGACCAAATTGGTACTGTTTCTGTAGGCGAAGCGACTATCCCGCAGGTACAGTTATTTAATCGAATTTTAGACATCGATGAAAAAGAATTTTTAGACTTCACCAATGCGACATTTAAACTCGGTATTGAATTTGTTGATTGGCAAAAAAAGGCCACGCCTATTTTCACCCTTTTGGTACATACGGCACCAATATTGACGCTCTACCCTTTCATCATTATTGGTTGAAGATGCAACAACTTGGTAAGGCGAGTGACCTCTCGCAATACTCACTCACGGCGGTTGCCGCATATCAAAATAAATTTATGCATCCGCAGCAACAACAAAACTCACCGTTAGCGGGCATTAACTATGCCTATCATTTTGACGCGACGTTATATGCAAAATTTTTGTCCAGTTATGCAACAAAGCGCGGCGTGACTAAGCTAAACGGCAAAGTGATGGACGTTGGCTTAAATGCCGATATCGGTAATATTCAGACCTTATTTCTTGAAGACGGCCAGCAGATAACTGGCGATTTGTTTATCGATTGTTCTGGTTTTAAAGGGATATTAATTGAACAAGCTCTAAAAACCGGATTTGACGATTGGAGTCATTACCTACCGTGTAACCGAGCAGCTGCAGTACCTTGCCATACAATAACAGCTCAAAACATTACACCTTATACTAAATCAACCGCCCAAAGTGTGGGCTGGACTTGGCGTATTCCGCTGCAAAACAGAATTGGCAATGGTTATGTCTATTCAAGTGACTTTATCGACGATAACGCCGCTCAGGAGGTATTATTACAACAACTGGAATCCTCACCCATCGCTGATATTAATATGTTGCGCTGGACGACTGGAATGCGCAAAAAAGCTGGAACAAAAACTGTATTGCGATTGGCCTTGCCGCTGGTTTTGTCGAACCACTCGAGTCAACTGGGTTGCATTTAATTCAATCAGCTATTGCCAAATTAATGACCTTGTTCCCGTACAAAAATATCAATCAATGCGACATTGATTTGTTTAACCAACAAACAGAAAAGGAATACCTTCGAATTAGGGATTTTATTGTATTGCATTACAAAGCGACTGAACGCGATGACTCTGATTTCTGGCGCTATTGCCAAGCTATGCCGATACCATCAACGTTGCAGCAAAAAATAGAAATGTATAAAGAAACTGGCCGGATATTTCGTCAAGATGATGAGCTGTTTAATGAAACGTCGTGGCTTGCGGTTATGCAGGGTCAGGGGATAAAAGCCAATAATTATCATCCACTAGTCGACAGGCTATCTGATGTTGAAATTCAACGACGACTGCAAAATATTGAGTCAGTAATTGCAAATTCAGCCAACCTTATGCCAGATCACCACGCTTATATCCAACAAATGCTGTCATAACAAAACAGCTAAAAAGTTTTTAAATAGGAACCCTACTGTATTGCTGTAGGGTTACATCAATCTAACTCTCGTCTTGATTTTGCGATTGCCAATAATCTTTTCTAAATTGTGTTGGCGTCACGCCCACCAGCTTTTTGAAAAACGTATTAAACGTTGCCTTACTGTTAAAACCCGCTAAATCCATAATGTCTAACATGGTCATTTTTTTGTTTTGTGCGGTTGTAAGTAATGACTTACTTTCTTCAATCCGATACAAATTAATAAACTCAAAAAGTTTTTCTCAAAGTGACGATTGATAATCGACGACAAGTGACGGGATGAAATATCCAATTGATTGGCTAGATTTTCGAGCGTGAGCAAGTGATTCAAATACGGTTTTTGTTCCAGCATGTAGCGCTCTATTTGGGCAATTTGTTCCGCATCAAATGGCGTTAAATTTTCATCGTGTTTTTCATTGACAAGCTCGGTATCTATGCCTTTAAAAATTGAAGAATAGCCCGCACTAAAAAATATCAGGCCGGTGATCAAAAACATCACAACATAATTTGAAGTAAGGCCAAGGGTTTCGTGGTCGACTAAAATGCCAATTTCGTATGAAAAGATAATCGCTAACGCTACAAAGATAGCGTCTATTCTTATCACTAAAAAGCCGACAACAAGGACTTTTAATCAGGTTAGAATCTACATCTTCTAAAAATGCGACTTCATTTTTTATTTGATTTTGGTAGCGATGTAATTCAATTAAACATAAAACACCAAAGCCAAACCGTAAACTTTCTCGAATAATATGTAGCACCCTGTCGACAGATGGCGTTTCCTCAATGCTATTGCCAAGCAATGCCGCCAGTTTGACTTGATCATCAAGCATCAACCAAGTGTTCGCAAAATATATGGCAAAAAGCACAAACGGCGCGAAGTACAATAAGTCCATTTTTGCCAGTTTATAATCGCGATAAATTAATGATCTGATATAGAGTAAAAGTAAGGGGGCTTCAAGCCAATAGGCTAATCCAAAGGTGAAAAATAAATTTGGCGAATATTCCAAGGCAACAAGTCGAAATGCTTCGCCAAAGTTAATCAAATTATCGAGTGGAATTGCCGCTTGCGTTAATAAAAAAGCAGCGAGTAAATAGTTACTTAGTTTCTTGCCCTTTTTTAAAGTCACGAGGAAAAGCGCAAAAAGTATACATATATACATAGTGAAGATTAATACCAAATCGTGCGTATTAAAGATGACCGATTTCATTAATTGCCTTTACCTTTTGGAAAAATAGTACATTTGGTCTCTAAGAGAGAATATTTCAATACGGTAAATTTATTCACCTATCATAATTAATCACGATGCTAAATATTGCTTTTTATGGTTCAAATAAACACTTTTGCATAAAGTTGTACGGCCAAAGACTATAGTTGAACGACTTTTTCTCAGTATTTTATAAAATAACCGAGTCGATTAAAGTCTGCCACAGTAAATTAGAATAAAAAATCATTCTCAGACAATGACGTTTATTAAAACGTTTTGCAACTAACCTGTAGTTGCAAAGTGTGCAATTGAATAAAAATTGAACCCGGGGAAAAAATGAATATTAATAAAATATTAGCAATTACGTTGCTAGCCACTTTGACTGTCGCATGTGGCAGTTCGAATGGCGATAAATCTGAACCGCCAACAACACAAAATGAACTTCCAGAAGAACAACAGGAAACCACCGTAGAACAAATCCAACTCAACCAAGTCGGCTTTTTACCGAATGAAAACAAAGTTGCAGTTGTACCTAATGTTTCGAGTAGTTCATTTGCCTTAGTTTCAAAGGATACTGGCACCGTTGTATTTGAAGGAACCTTATCCACAGCCGCAAGTTGGCAAGTTGCCGGCGATACGCAGTTTAAGATTGCAGACTTTTCACCATTTAAAACTGAAGGTCAGTATTTCATAAGAGTCGCTGGTGTAGATGAATCTCACAACTTTGATATTGGTTCAACAGTATTTGACCCTTTACATGACGCGGCTTTGAAATCTTATTATTTTAACCGTTCGGGTACAGCTATCGAAGCCCCTTATAGTCAACAATGGACCCGTGCCGCTGGGCATTCAGATGAGCAGGTTAAAGTTCACGCTTCTGCCGCCAGCACAGAGCGCCCGGAGTTAACGGTTATTTCCTCCCTAAAGGCTGGTATGACGCGGGTGATTACGGCAAATACGTCGTTAATTCGGGCATTACCACATACACTTTATTGGCTGCATACGAGCACTTTCCTGATTTTTACGACAACCGCGCGATTAATATCCCAGAAACAGATGACCTAATACCAGATATTCTAAATGAAACTCTTTGGAACATAGATTGGCTTGCGACAATGCAAGACCCTGACGGTGGTGTGTACCATAAGCTCACTACGTTAAATTGGTACTTAGTCAAGAAATGCCAGACGAGGATAAAAGAGACCGCTATGTGATAGGTAAATCCACCGCCGCAACACTAAATTTTGCCGCTGTTTTAGCAATGTCGAATCGCGTGTATCAACCATTTGACACTGCAATGTCAGGTAAACGTGAGCAATGGTTGGCCGCCGCCGAATCAGCTTGGAGTTGGGCTGTAGCGCATCCAATGGAAATCTATCAACAACCCGCGGATGTCAGTAGTGGCGAATATGGTGATTCGTTTTTTAATGATGAATTTGCTCAGGCTGCTGCAGAGTTATTTATTACCACAAAAAACATCGATTACTTTAATCATTACCTTAAGTATCGTAGCGATGTCGCCGTGCCGTCATGGTCTTACGTGGCTTATTTAGCCACAAGTACTTTACTATTTCAGGGTGAAGACATTATCGACCCGGTTAAATATGCCGAGATTAAAGCGGATCAGCTTACTTTAGCCGACAAGCTTGTTGGTCAATACCAAGACAGCAGCTATAAAGTACCTATGATAGCGTCTGACTTTGTTTGGGGCAGCAATTCAGTGGCGTTAAACAAAGCATTGATCCTAATGCAGGCACATAAACTGACAGACGACCAAACGTATCGGGAAGTGGCCATAAACATTCTTGACTACGTATTAGGACGTAACCCGACGGACTACTCTTTTGTGACTGGATTTGGTTCAAAAAGTCCTATGTTTCCACACCATCGTATTTCAGACAGCGACGGCATTGCAGAACCTATTCCGGGTATGGTTGCAGGTGGTCCACACAGCGGGAGACAAGATGGCTGTAATTACCTCTATACCGAACCGGCTCGCACTTACATCGATGACTGGTGTAGCTTCGCGACCAATGAAATTGCCATTAACTGGAACGCACCACTAGTTTATGTGCTGGCCGCCTTATTAGCGGAATAGGTAAAAAGCTTAAAGCGAATTATGGACTGCCTCTGCGTATTACCCGTCATCTCAAAATCGCGAAGCGATATTTGAGATCTCCTTCAAAGCGCTGAGGAAGTTATGTTCTGGTTATTATGAGCCAATTTAAGGCGAACTATGGACTTCCTCTGCACTCGGTTGGAGGTCCCTAATATCGCTGTGGCTGACTAATTTTACAAGCTACGGAGATGACGTTTTTTCTGTTTAATTGGAATGACGGTTTTTCTTTAAAACAACGTGTTATTACACCTAAAGTTCAGGTGACTTTTTCCTTCGTCTAAATCCCCTTAGTTGAGATTTATATCTCGAAGTGAACGGCAGGGACGCCGTTGCAAGGAATGTATTCATGGACGAATTTACATTCCGTCTTCGACGATAATATAAATCTTAAATAAGGATTAGGGATTTGGTCGAAAGCGGCCTTTTGCCTACTTTTTGGGCTGTTGCAAGAAGTAAGGTCGACGCAGTCGAAATAGCCGCCTGCAAGGCAAAGAAAGGCACAGCCTACAAGGCGAACTATGGACTTCCTCTGCACTCGGTTGGAGATCCCTAATATCGCTGTGGCTCTTTTGGGATGACGTTTTTTGTTCTGAACAATTTGAGCCAATTTAAGGCGAACTATGGACTTCCTCTGCACTCGGTTGGAGATCCCTAATATCGCTGTGGCTCTTTTGGGATGACGTTTTTTGTTCTGAACAATTTGAGCCAATTTAAGGCGAACTATGGACTTCCTCTGCACTCGGTTGGAGGTCCCTAATATCGCTGTGGCTGACTAATTTTACAAGCTACGGGGATGACGTTTTTTTCTGTTTAATCGGAATGACGGTTTTTCTTTAAAACAACGTGTTATTACACCTAAAGTTCAGGTGACTTTTTCCTTCGTCTAAATCCCCTTAGTTGAGATTTATATCTCGAAGTGAACGGCAGGGACGCCGTTGCAAGGAATGTATTCACGGACGAATTTACATTCCGTCTTCGACGATAATATAAATCTTAAATAAGGATTAGGGATTTGGTCGAAAGCGGCCTTTTGGTTACATGATCTTAGAAACAAGAGCGGCTGTTGCAAAAGTAAGGTCGACGCAGTCGAAATAGCCGCCTGCAAGGCAAAGAAAGGCACAGCCTACAAGGCGAACTAACGTTACAAGCTGCGGGGATGACGGCGTTCTGCCAATTGACGCGACGTATTTTGCCCTCATTATTATTGCTTTCTTACAAATTGAGCATATAAAAAACGGAGTACGTCGACTCCGTTTATGATGTTTCCAATTTAATTCAAACAGACTTAATTTAACTTGGTTTATAACATTTTGGTTTTTGCGTACTGCTATCAAACATAGGTTTAGTCACTGCTAAATGCTCAGTTAGCTTATCGATACGCGTTTCATTAGATGGATGCGTTGATAAAAACTCCATTGGAGCAGAGTCGCTTAATTTTGCCATGTTATGCCAAAGATCAACTGCCGCTTCTGGTCTAAAACCAGACTTAGCCATAAGCTCTTGACCTATGATATCAGCTTCTTTTTCGTGAGTACGACCATAAGGCATTAATATGCCGTATTGTAGCCCCATACCTAATGCTGCTTGTGAATACTTCTGTACTTGTTCATCTTGACCACCTAATAATACGCCGGCCAATTGTTGTACGCCTGAGGCCGCTTGATTTGAAGACAAACGCTCATTTGAATGCTCTGCAATTACATGCCCTACTTCATGACCCATGATTGCAGCTAATTGATCCTGATTTTCGGTAACATCGAGGATGCCTGTGTAAACACCAATTTTACCGCCCGGCAGTGCAAATGCATTAATTTGTGGAGAGTCAAATAATACAACTTCCCAATCGCCGCTGTGTGCTTCTTTACTCACATTTGGTGTGATTTCGTCCGCCACACACTGCACAAAATTGATTAATGCTTGATTAGTGCTAATTGGGATTTCTTGTTTCATTTGTTCAAATGATTCAGTTCCCATGGTAGCAAGTTTGTCTTTTGACACGAATGCCAATTGATTGCGTCCCGTTGGAGACGTTGAGCAAGCAGAAACAGCCGACATCAAAATAACTAAAGAAACTAACTTTTTATTCATTGATACATCCCAGAAAAATTACAATTGCACTTATCTTGGTTAGCTTGACCGCCTTAATAGCGGATAAAACAACTAACTCAAATTTACTTTAAAATAGTTTATGAGATCCTATCCCATACGCCTAGTTATTTATCACTTTTTACTTTAATTGGTAAGTTGATATATATTTCTACGCCGTCGCCTAGACGACTATTTAATACGATATCGCCACCCAATTTTTGGGTCACAAGATTATAACTAATATGCATACCTAGACCGGTATTACCTTTGTTTCTATTCGTGGTAAAAAACGGTTCAAATACCTTTTCCCAGTTAGCCTCGTCAATTCCAATGCCCGAGTCTTTATAAATAAGGATAATGGAGTCTTGCGAATTGTAAGACGCTGATAATACAATCGAGCCCTTTTTCATGCCTTTAAAGCCATGGGTAAGTGAGTTAGTAATAAAGTTGACTATAACCTGAGACAACAAGCTAGGATAACTCGTCATTTTTATATCATCAGGGATATCGGCACTAATCGAAAACTCAGTATTTTTAAACTTTGGCCTCAATGTCGCTACGGTATCATCGACTAAATCTTTGAGATTAAACTCGCGTATTTGTTCACTCGACTGGTCAACAGAAACTTGTTTAAAACTATTAACTAACTCGCCTGCCCTCGATAAGTTGCGTTGCGCTAACAAAAGTCCCGTCATGGTTTCCTCACCCAATTTAGAAAATTTGGCGTTTGATAAACTTTTGTTTTTTGCTCTTTCTAATAACTCAGCCATCGACTTTTCGGAGTACGACAATGACGTAATTGCAACTCCTAAAGGCGTATTAATTTCATGCGCAACTCCTGCAACCATATTCCCCAAGCTGGCCATTTTTTCCGATTCAACAAGCTTTTCCTGCATCGACTTTAATTGAAACAATGTTTGTGTAATTTCTTTGTTCGCTTCAACTAGTTCAAAGGTTCTTTCTTTTACTTTTTCTTCTAATTCATCATTAGCTAATGTTAAGGCTTCCTCTGCGCGCTTTAATTCATCAATGTTTTTATTTGCCCCGAAATTAACGTTGGTCGACCGGTGACAGGGTCTCGTTCACTTACGGTTCCTTTACCTAGCACCCAAAACCATTTACCAGCTTTATCTTTCAACCGATAAGTGACCTCAAAAGAATCAATACTTTCAAAAATGCTGGCAGTTAGGGCTTTACGCACCTGTCCGGCATCATCAGGGTGAATGTGGGCTTCAAAGTCGTCGCCGCTTTGCATTTCTCTATATTCTGCCGAACCTAGCGAGTTTCGTCGGTGCAAGGTATTTTCTCTTACATTAAAATTCCAAAACTCATCACCACTCCCCACAAAGCCAATGACAATTCTTGCTCTTTTTTACTGATCTGTTGAAAAGTTTTTTGTTCAAATTGACGCTTACGCCGAACTAAAATTAGTACCAAACTCAATATAAATAAAGCAGTGGTAAGATAAATAAAATAAGCGAATGGCGAAGCCCAAGGTGCTGGAGATATGTCAAATTGTAGTGCCTTAGATTCACTCCAATTAACCCCGTCAATCGACGCTTGGACAGAAAAAATGTATGTACTAGGATCTAGATTAGTGTAAGTTGCCAGTCGCCTTTTATGGTCTGTTATCGTCCAATTTTGATCAAATGGTTGTAGCTGATATTTGTACTTAACTTTTAACGGTGTTTGAAAGTTTATCGCACCAAAACCTATGCTAAATGCGTTTTGAAAATAGTCTAACGCTACTCGCTTTGACTTCTCTAGGGACTTGTTCAATAGCTTCGACTCGTCGCCAACGACTACCTTTTTACCAAACAGGTATAAGTCGGACAAATAAACCTCGGGTGCATTTCCAATACTTGGTATTTTTGAAGTATCAAGTTTGGCTACCCCACCCACCCCTCCGGCATAAATAAATTGATCATTTTGAAATAGTGAGTTGGAGTTAAATTCATTATTTGGCAGGCCATCCTCAATACTAAACACTCGTAAATCGTTACCACTTGGCTCAAGTCGAATGATCCCTGAATCTGTGGTTAACCAAATAAAACCATCTCTATCCTGCACTATGCCATAGATGGTTTGGTGAGTAAGGTAAGGAACATGGGTAAAGTGATCTATTTTGTTAGCGGAAATATCTAATAAAGACAATCCATTTGTAGTCCCAACATAGAGGTTGTTTTCATCAGTGGTCATTAAACTTACCACTAAATTTGCAGTAAAAAAGGGGCTGTTTCGCTTTTGCCAAAGTGCTTTTCGACGGTCTTTTGGCTGATATTAAATAAAAACAAACCACTATCAAATGACCCTAACCACACCAATTCGTCAGTAACTTTTAAAGACGTTTGAAACCGGTTTGTTATCCAACTAGGGTCGGTCACCGTTTTGGTTGAAAACTGATCCAGCTTTTTATCTGTTTTATCAAAAGTAAATACGCCATTGCTTCTTGTTGTAAAGAGCAGAGTGTCGGCATTTAATTCAATAATATCCGTTATAAAAAGCTTGAGATCAGATGTTTGGCTCTCAAACATTTTTGTTTTTGCATTAAACTTAGCTAGTGGCCCATTTCGATAACCTACCCATACATCATCACCACTATCAATTTCAATTACTGAAATTTGGCTGCTTATGCCATCGTGCATCATGCCTAACGGATAGTAAGTCGTGATGTTGTTGTTCCAATCTAACTTTGCAATACCTTCGTTACTGCCTTGCCAAACGTCACCCGCACTATCGATATCAATTGCCGCCACACTTGTGCCTATGGTACTCAGCGAATTACCTTCGGAACCGCTATCCGTGACGGCTTCAATCCAAGATGAATTTCGAGCTTGCAAAAATAATCCGTCGTTTTGCGTTCCTAACCAAATCTGTTGACTGGAGTCGACAAAGAAAGAAAGCACTTGATTGACATCAAAATTTGCCTGAACGATTTTTGGGTAACTACCGTCTTTCAACGGCGATTCAATCTGAAACAATGCATTGCCAGTCGTCACCCATAAAACCGAGTTTATGTCTAAATACGCAGCCATAACAGACGGTAATATATCTTTGAATAACAACTCAGTTCTATCCGGCTTTACTGCAACCAAGCCGTAATTAGTGGCTACCACTAGATTTGTTTCATCGATAACTTCAAAGCCATAAATCGTTTGGTTGTTAGCGACGTTAAATAATAGTTTTGGGACTGACTTTGAATCGCCCATAAACTCAATCCTATTTTCTTCTAGGACAACGTAAATACCGCCTTCTGATACTTTTATCGATGTGACATTTTGATTGTTGTAGCCACTTGGAATTAACTTTTTAGTTGCAACTTCAACCCGAAATAAGCCATTCGTCATTGCTACCCAAATCTCACCGCTTGGTGACAAGACAATATCCTGTACTGCGCCAAAGTGAATGTTGGGCTCAATAGGTATAAACTGATTTTTTCAAAGGAATAAAGGTGTAAGCCACTTGCTGTTCCAACCCAAAGATCGCCATTGTGACTAACAAGTAGGTTTCGAATGTAATCGCTTTGCAAGCCTAAAGCGCTTTTTGTCACATTTTGATGAAATATTTCGAATTCGTATCCGTCAAATCTATGAATGCCATTTTGAGTTCCAATCCACATCATACCGGAACGATCTTCAGTAATTGCGGTTATGGCATTTTGTGCTAAGCCATCACTTTTGGTGTAATTTCGCAGTTGCCATGATAACTCTCCCGCCTTTAAAAATGCGGATGCAAAGCAAATTAAGATTGTTAATACGACCACGTAATTTGTTTTATTTTGAGTCTTGCTCAAGCAACCAACTCCAACGGATTTTAAAATAGCTAATTATTAGTGTAGACAAGCATTTGAACTTTCACTAAAAAGTTTACACCTGTTCATTAATTATCAAAAAATACTTTGTTTAATAAGGTTTCAAATTTAATTACTGTGTCCTAAGGTTAATTTAACTAACAACAGGTACATGCAAATGGAAAATAGTGAATCTGGTTTAGCAAATGATTTAAATTTAAAGAGACTTCTAGAACACGCACATATAGGCGTTGTTATTCACGCTTGGGATACCTCTGTTGTGTATGCTAACCCAACAGCCTTGCGCCTAATGCGACTGTCCTATGAACAAATAATCGGTAAAACAGCCTATGACCCGGAGTGGCACTTTGTTGACGAAGCTGGAAAAATCATTGGCGTTGACGACTACCCCGTTAATAAAGTCAAAAATCAAAACACTCGCCTAGAAAATGAAATTGTTGGAGCAATTGACGGCTCTCAACCAGATATTAGTTGGTTTTTGGTCAATGCCTACATGGAAAATAGCGGCAGCCCTGAAACGAGTTTTATCGTAGTCACTTTTAATGACATTACCGAATCTAAACAGCTTTTTTCGTTCAGAGATATTGTTGAAAATACTCAAGATATTGTAATCGTTACCGAAGCAAATCCGATTGACAGTCCTGTTGGCCCCAACATTATTTATGTTAATAAGGCGTTTGAACAACTTACTGGTTATACACAAGATGAAGTCATCGGCGAGACGCCGCGAATATTACAAGGCGCATTAACAGACAAACAATCTACTCAACGTATTCACGACGCACTGGCTAAACAAGAGGCGGTGACTGAAACCTTACTAAATTATGATAGTTCTGGACGTCCATATTGGCTCGAAATAAACATCATGCCGCTTACTAACAAATATGGTGAAGTCACTCACTTCGCGGCGATAGAACGTGATGTATCAGAGCGTAAGTTTCATTTAGAACAACTCAAAACAAAAAATGAGGATCTCAAAGCGCTTAAAGTTACTTTAGAGAAACGAGTGGAAGAACGAACAAATGAATTAATGACGGCTAAGATCACTCTGGAGCAAATCGCATTTATAGACCAACTCACCAATATTCCAAATCGACGATACTTTATCGATCAAGCAACTAAAGTCATTTACTCAGCACAGCGACAAGCGCTTCCGGTTGCGTTTGGCTTTATCGATGTAGACAATTTCAAAAAAATTAATGATAGCCATGGACATAGTGTTGGTGACGAAGTGCTTAAAGCTGTTGCGAGTTGCTTTGCCAATACTTTTAGAAAGGAAGACGCGTTCTGCCGCTATGGCGGTGAGGAATTTGCTTTTGCCGTCATCGTTAAAGAAAATGAAGATACGGAAAACTTAGCAAACCGGCTGTTAGCAGCTGTTAGAAATACCAAAGTGACCATCGAGGATGTCGAAATTTACTTTACAATTAGTCTTGGCATAAAAATCAACCAAGCTACGAGTACGACGGATTTTGAATTGGAACTCAAAGACGCCGATGAAGCTATGTATCAAGCAAAAAAGAAGGTAAGGATAAATACGTTATCGTCGGGAATTAAACTTGGCCTGCTGTGTAAGCCACTATAAACAGCCACTAAAAACAACCACTAAAACGCCCTACCGGTGACAGTTCCGGCAACTTGTTTACTTTAGCCATCTCTAGCCCTTACTGTTCCGAAATAATCCCGCTGCATAAATTTCAGCCATAAAAAAAGGCCACCTAAGTGACCTTCTTTGAATTTAAACTCTCTCTAAAGAGACTTTAAATTACGCAATGATTGACGCTACAACACCAGCACCAACAGTACGTCCGCCTTCACGGATTGCGAAACGTAGACCTTCGTCCATCGCGATTGGTGCGATTAACTCAACAACCATCTTGATGTTATCACCATAAGGCATTACCATTTCTACGCCTTCAGGAAGCTCAACAGCACCTGTTACGTCAGTTGTACGGAAGTAGAACTGTGGACGGTAACCTTTGAAGAATGGAGTGTGACGTCCGCCTTCTTCTTTTGATAATACGTATACTTCTGATTCAAATTTAGTGTGAGGCTGGATTGAACCAGGCTTCGCTAATACTTGACCACGTTCTACGTCTTCACGCTTAGTACCACGTAACAATGCACCAATGTTCTCACCTGCACGACCTTCGTCAAGCAATTTACGGAACATTTCAACACCTGTACAAGTTGTTGTCGTTGTATCTTTGATACCTACGATTTCAACTGAGTCACCAGTGTTTACGATACCTTGCTCAACACGACCTGTTACTACTGTACCACGGCCTGAGATTGAGAATACGTCTTCGATAGGCATGATGAATGGCTTATCAATGTCACGCTCTGGCTCTGGGATATAAGTATCAAGTGCTTCTGCAAGCTCAATGATTTTTGCTTCCCATTCTGCTTCGCCTTCTAGAGCTTTTAACGCAGAACCAGCGATTAGTGGTAAATCGTCACCTGAGAATTCGTATTCTGAAAGAAGTTCACGAACTTCCATTTCTACTAATTCTAGTAACTCTTCGTCATCAACCATGTCACATTTGTTCATGAATACGATGATGAAAGGTACACCAACCTGACGTGAAAGTAGGATGTGCTCACGAGTTTGAGGCATAGGGCCGTCTGTCGCTGCAACTACTAAGATCGCGCCGTCCATTTGAGCAGCACCAGTGATCATGTTTTTAACATAATCGGCGTGTCCTGGACAATCTACGTGTGCGTAGTGACGAGTTGGAGTATCGTACTCGATGTGAGAAGTATTGATTGTAATACCACGCTCACGCTCTTCTGGAGCATTATCGATTTGTGCGAAATCGCGAGACTCACCACCGTAAGTTTTAGAAAGAACTGCAGAGATTGCAGCTGTTAATGTAGTTTTACCGTGGTCAACGTGACCGATTGTACCAACGTTAACGTGCGGTTTCGTACGTTCAAACTTTTGTCTAGCCATTTTTAAGTTTCCTTAAATTGATAATTTGACCTATTTATAGGTCGCAATAATTAAATAATAGTTATCGTCTGCCAGACATTATTATGTCTGCGACATTGTTAGGTGCTTCAGCGTACTTCATAAATTCCATGGAGTACGAAGCTCGCCCCTGAGTTGCACTTCGCAACGCAGTTGCATATCCAAACATTTCAGCCAGAGGTACTTGCGCTTTAATGGCTTTTAGTCCGCCTTATGCATCGTCCATACCGTCAATCATTCCTCGACGGCGGTTGAGGTCACCAACAACATCGCCCATATTACCTTCAGGCGAAATGACTTCTACTTTCATCATCGGCTCGAGTAACTTAGGTGATGCTTTCAAGGCTCCATCTCTGAATGCCATTGAACCGGCAATTTTAAACGCCATTTCATTAGAGTCAACATCATGGAATGAACCATCAAATAATGTTGCCTTGACGCCCAATACTGGGTACCCAGCAAGTACACCATTCTTAATTTGCTCTTGAATACCTTTATCAATAGCAGGAATGTACTCTTTAGGGATAACGCCGCCTACAACTTCGTTAACGAATTCATAGGTTTTGTCGCCTTCTACGCTCATAGGCTCTAACTTCAACCAGACATGACCATATTGGCCACGACCACCTGATTGACGTATAAATTTCCCTTCAATTTCGACCGCTGAAGTAATACATTCTCGATAGGCCACTTGAGGCTTACCGACGTTACAGTCAACGTTAAACTCGCGACGCATACGGTCAACGATTATATCCAAATGAAGTTCGCCCATGCCAGAAATAATGGTTTGGCCAGATTCTTCGTCAGTTGCCACTCGGAACGACGGGTCTTCTGCTGCTAGCTTGCCTAGCGCCACGGCCATTTTTTCTTGGTCTGGTTGCGATCTTGGTTCTACCGCAATAGAAATAACTGGATCTGGAAACTCCATTCGTTCAAGCGTGATCTTGTGATCTGGTGAACACAAAGTTTCACCTGTGGTTACTGCTTTAAGGCCTACGGCCGCGGCAATATCACCCGCTCTTACTTCTTTTATTTCTTCACGGTTGTTTGAGTGCATCTGTACGATACGCCCAAAACGTTCTTTTTGCCTTTAATTGGATTGAACACACTGTCACCAGTTTGCACAACACCAGAATAAACGCGGAAAAAGGTTAAGGTACCAACAAATGGGTCAGTTGCAATTTTAAATGCAAGTGCCGCAAAGGGTTCAGAGTCATCAGCATGGCGTTCGCCAATTGAATCATCTTCATTGATACCTTGTATTGCTGGAACATCTGTGGGGGCAGGCATAAATTCGACAACCATGTCTAGCACAGCTTGTACGCCTTTATTTTTGAATGCCGATCCACATGCACAAAGAACAATTTCATTTTTGAGTGTTCGTTGACGCAAGGCCGCTTTGATTTCTACTTCTGTCAGGTCTTCACCTTCAAGATACTTGTCCATCAAATCGTCGTTAGCTTCCGCAGCCGCTTCGATCATCTCTTGGCGGTATTCTTCAGCTAACTCTGCCATATCCGCTGGAATGTCTTCATAAGTGAATGACATACCTTGGTCAGATTCAGTCCAGTTAATTGCTTTCATCTTAAAGAGGTCAACAACGCCCTGAAAATTATCTTCGGCACCTATTGGTAATTGAACTGGAACCGGTGTAGCACCCAAGCGATCTTTTATCTGTTGTACAACAGACAAAAAGTCTGCACCTGTGCGGTCCATCTTGTTTACAAAGATCATACGCGGTACATGATACTTATCAGCTTGACGCCAAACCGTTTCCGTTTGCGGTTGCACACCCGAAGATGCACACAAAACAACTACTGCACCATCCAAAACACGTAATGAACGCTCTACTTCAATCGTAAAGTCTACGTGCCCTGGGGTATCAATAATGTTAATTCGATGATCAGTAAACTGACCATCCATACCGCGCCAAAAACAGGTGGTAGCAGCAGAAGTAATGGTTATACCACGCTCCTGCTCCTGTTCCATCCAGTCCATAGTCGCCGCACCATCGTGCACTTCGCCGATCTTATGAGAAAGACCAGTATAAAAAGTACTCGTTCAGTTGTTGTCGTTTTACCGGCATCAACATGAGCAACGATGCCGATATTTCGGTATTGCTCAATTGGTGTCTTACGCGCCATAAATTCCTCTTAATGGTTCCATCTAAAATCTGTTGATTACCAACGGTAATGAGCGAATGCTTTATTCGCGTCTGCCATTTTATGAACGTCTTCACGTTTTTTAACAGCAGAACCTTTGTTATCAGCAGCGTCAGCTAATTCGTGAGCTAGACGTAAAGCCATTGATTTCTCACCTCGTTTGCGGGCAGCTTCAACTAACCAACGCATGGCTAGTGTATTACGACGCACAGGACGAACTTCTACAGGTACTTGGTACGTAGAACCACCAACACGACGAGATTTAACCTCGACGCTAGGGCGAACGTTGTCTAGTGCTTCTTCAAGGATTGTGAGGTGAGCTTTGCCAGATTTCTCTGATGCTACGTCTAACGCACCGTAGATGATTTTCTCAGCTACAGCTTTTTTGCCATCTAACATTACTACGTTGATGAATTTGGTCAATAACTCTGATCCGAACTTAGGATCAGGAAGAACTTTACGTTGACCTACGACTCTTCTTCTTGGCATTTTAATTCTCCGGTATGCTTCAGGAATAACCCAAAACTAATAATTAAGTTTGCTTGGCCTTACTAACGGAGAACCGTTAAGATTTTGGCTTTTTAGTACCGTATTTCGAACGGCCTACGCGACGGTCTGCAACGCCAGCACAGTCAAGTGCGCCACGTACAGTGTGGAAACGTACACCTGTAGTAAGTCTTTAACACGACCACCACGGATTAAGATTACGCTATGCTCCTGAAGGTTATGACCTTCACCACCGATATAAGATGTAACTTCGTTACCATTAGTAAGACGAACACGAGCTACTTTACGTAGTGCAGAGTTCGGCTTCTTAGGTGTAGTTGTATAAACACGAGTACATACACCACGTCTTTGAGGACATGCGTCCAATGCTTCAGACATATTACGTTTTGTCTTAGAGCGACGAGGCTTACGTACCAACTGGTTAATAGTTGCCATTTAAAGCTCCTGATTAGTTGATTTCTACCCATAGACGCACAATCGCGCCTCCCTAAATTAAGGGGTGGCGTATTCTAATGCTCGAAAATCAACCTGTCAACCTGCGAATGACTAGGATCAAAATAAAAGATCAGTAGGAATTTGGAAACTTAGTAAGATTTAGAGGACAGCAATATTTATTTAGTTAACGAGTGCCATCCACACCAGTGGGCTCCGCGCTTATCAAACCCACTTATTTTACATAAAATACAATAAGTTAAATCACTAAAACAATTTTGGATGAATTAATTTAACCTGTAAATATTTGATTTTTGTTGTTTATATAATGTTGGACTCTGCCCAAAAAACGCCCGAAAAGCTTTACTAAAATGACTTGTGTTTTGAAAGCCAACAATGAAGCTTGCTTCTGTAATTTGCATTCCTTTCTCTAATAAGCGAGCTGCTTTTTTCAATCGCTCCTGTTGTTGAAAAACAATAGGCGAACATCCTAGGTGATTTTTAAATTCGCTAAAAAACTTGGTTCTGCCCATAAAAGCCATTTTACAAAGATGTTCGATATCAAGTGGTTGTTCGAGGTTTGCAAGAATGTAATTCACTACAGCGTTAATTTGATTCGCTTCAGGGTCATGTTGACAATAAGCTACAATAAAGTCCCGCGTTTGTTGTCGCAACAACCGTGCACTTAATTCAGTTACCGCAAGGTCGATCAAAAATTGTCGATCTGGATTGTTTTCGGTAAAAATTTCTACGATACGATCAAGCAGCGCTTGAGTCTGCGTTGTATGGTGAGTGTGAAGTACCTTATGTTGATAACGCCAATCACCAAACTCTTTATTTTTAGGACTTACTTTATTTAATTGGTCGGCGACTAAATGAACTCGTTCAGGCGCAATCTCAATAGCTAAGCACGTTGTCGGCGTGTTTATATTTGCTTCGGGAAATCAATTTCCACAACTTGATTTGGGGCCATAACAAAAGATTCATGGGGTAAAAAGACATCGTGTACGTCGCCGGAGTGCATAATCTTTTTGCCTGATACCATGCCACAAAACATCAGTTGGTCGGACACCAGTCCCACTTTGCTAGCACTTTGATATGTATCGTAAATACTGAGTTCAGAGCTCTCCGCGGCAAAACTAACTTTGTTCTCAACTAAGACTTTAGGTGTTCGTTTCACGATTCTATTTTGGATCATCAACCTCTCCTTTCGGACTGTCAGCAAATAAAAGCGAACTTACAGCACAGCAACATCACTAGATACTAGCTAATTTACTCTTGGTTTGTACAGAAAACCACCCTTATAAAATTAATAATAAATAGTCACAACAGGGGCAATTGCCATGATTTATAAAGACCAGAGGCACCAAGGTGCCGTCGTACAATTTAAAGATGAATACCAAAACTTTATTGGTGGAGAATGGGTAAAACCAGTTGATGGCCAATATTTCGATAATGTGAGTCCCGTGAACGGCCAGCCATTTTGTCGAATTCCACGTTCTAATGAAAAAGATATAAACCTTGCGTTAGATGCAGCACACAAAGCCAAAGACAGTTGGGGCACAACTCCAGCGGCTACACGAGCAAATTTAATGCTGAAAATCGCTGATATCATGGAACAAAACCTAGAACTAATTGCGGTCGCAGATACTTGGGACAATGGTAAAGCGGTACGAGAAACCTTAGCGGCAGACGTTCCTTTAGCCATTGATCATTTCCGCTATTTTGCCGGTTGCATCAGAGCACAGGAAGGATCGCTAGCCGAAATAGACGAAAACACGATGTCGTATCACATACACGAACCACTTGGCGTCGTTGGCCAAATTATTCCCTGGAACTTCCCTATATTAATGGCGGCTTGGAAACTATGTCCGGCATTAGCAGCTGGTAACTGTGTTGTCCTAAAACCAGCGGAACAAACACCAGCTTCGATACTTGTTGTTGCAGAACTCATTCAAGACGTCCTTCCTCCAGGCGTCCTAAATATCGTAAATGGCTTTGGTGTCGAAGCCGGACAAGCATTAGCAACTAGCGATAGAATCGCCAAAATTGCCTTCACTGGTTCGACTCCTGTAGGTTCTCATATTTTAAAATGTGCTGCAGAAAATATTATTCCATCAACCGTTGAACTTGGTGGTAAGTCACCAAACATCTACTTCCCAGACGTGTTTGATCACGAAGACGAATATCAAAGTAAATGCATTGAAGGCGCTGTATTAGCGTATTTCAACCAAGGGGAAGTATGTACCTGCCCGTCTCGTCTTTTTGTTCACGAGGACATTTATGATGAATTTATCGAAAAGGTTATCGCCCGAAGTAAACTTATTAAGCGAGGCGATCCATTAGACACTGAAACTATGGTGGGCGCTCAAGCATCCAAAGAGCAATTTGATAAAATCATGTCTTACATTGAAATAGGTAAGAATGAAGGAGCGAAAGTACTAATTGGCGGTAATGTCGAATCAATTGATGGTGATCTGAGTACCGGCTATTACATCCAACCTACATTGCTTGAAGGCCATAATAAAATGCGTGTTTTTCAGGAGGAAATATTTGGCCCTGTCATTTCAGTTTCAAAATTCAAAGATGAAGCAGAAGCTCTTGAATTAGCCAACAGCTCAGAGTTTGGATTAGGGGCAGGTGTATGGTCCCGTGATATGAATAAAGCCTTTAGAATGGGTAGGAAGATTCAAGCTGGACGAGTTTGGACCAACTGTTACCACATGTACCCAGCTCATGCAGCATTTGGCGGCTACAAAAAATCAGGTATCGGCAGAGAAACCCACAAAATGGCTTTAGAACATTATCAGCAAACCAAAAATCTATTGGTGAGCTACGACATTAATCCATTGGGATTTTTCTAGAACCTACCACGACCAGCTGTGATCATTTTGGTCCAGTTGGTCAGCATTTTATTTGTAATTGACTAACGTCGAGACACAAAAAACCCGCTAAATTAGCGGGTTTTTATTATCTAATGTTGAGACTTACTCATTCCCAACATTAAGCGCTGCGACAAGTTGCTGTTCAGCATCTTCTGCAGTTACTGATTCAGTATCTTCTACTTTATCAAACGCGGCTGCGGCTGCGGCTTTTCCAAGTGGTAACTGAAACCAGTACCCGCTGGGATTAGACGGCCAACAATAACGTTTTCTTTCAGACCACGTAAGTCATCGCGTTTACCAGAAACAGCTGCTTCTGTAAGTACACGAGTCGTTTCTGGAACGAAGCTGCAGAAATAAACGATTCAGTTGCCAAAGAAGCCTTAGTTATGCCGAGTAAGTCTCGGTCAAATTTCACTAAGTCTTTACCTTCTGCCAATAACTTACGGTTAGCAATTTTCACTTTAGATACTTCAACCTGTTCTCCAATTAGGAACTCAGATTGACCTGCATCAGTGATGATAGCCTTACGTAACATTTGACGACAGATAGCTTCAATGTGCTTGTCGTTAATTTTTACACCTTGTAGACGGTATACTTCTTGAACTTCATTTACGATGTAGTTCGAGAATGCAGTTATACCACGTAGACGTAGGATGTCATGCGGAGCCTCTGGGCCATCAGCAATAACTTCACCAGTATAAACTGATTCACCTTCGAACACGTTAAGTTGACGCCATTTAGGGATCATCTCTTCGTGCGCATCGCCTTCCTCAGGAGTAATAACTAAGCGTTTCTTACCCTTCGTTTCTTTACCAAAACTAACAGTACCGCTAATTTCAGCAAGGATAGCAGGTTCTTTTGGCTTACGAGCTTCGAACAAGTCTGCAACTCGAGGTAGACCACCCGTGATGTCACGAGTTTTTGAACCTTCTTGAGGTATACGTGCTAATACGTCACCTATGGTACAACTTGAGAACCGTCTTTAGCTTCAATCGTAGTGAATGAAGGTAAACGAATTTCCTGCATACCTGATTCGCCAGAATCTACAATTAGTTTCGGCTCTTTCGCGTTAGCTAAAGACAAGTCTTTAACAACGGTACGAGTCAAACCAGTTAGTTCATCTGTCTGTACTTCAGTATTCGCTTCTTCAACGTCAGAGAATTGGATCTTCGCTGGACGTTCAACAATAATTGGATGCGAATGCGGGTCCCAGTTTGCAACAATGTCGTTACCTTTAACGTCATCATTGTCTTGGATAGTCATAACCGCACCATATGGCAGTTTATAACGCTCGCGTTCACGACCTTGGTCGTCAATAATTGTTACTTCAGCAGAACGAGATGTGATTACAATCTTACCATCACGGTTTGTAACGTGTTTCGCGTTATGAAGACGAACAGTACCGTCACTCTTAACTTGAACACTGTTAGCTGCCGTGTTTCTAGATGCCGCACCACCGATGTGGAAAGTACGCATCGTAAGCTGTGTACCTGGTTCACCGATAGATTGAGCAGCGATAACACCAACTGCCTCACCTTGGTTAATCAGGTGACCACGTGCTAGGTCACGACCGTAACAGTATGCACAAACACCAAAATCGTTTTCACAAGTGATGATTGAACGTACTTCAACTTCGTCAACTGAATGCTGCTCTAACAAGTCACACAATTTCTCGTCTAACATAGTGCCAGCTTCAACTAAAACTTCGTTCGACTTAGGAATTGTTACATCTGTAAGTGTTACACGACCAAGTACACGTTCACGAAGTGGCTCAACAACGTCGCCGCCTTCGATTAATGGCTTCATCGTGATACCTTCAGTCGTACCACAGTCTGTTTCGTTGATAACCAAATCTTGGCCTACATCAACAAGACGTCGAGTTAGGTAACCCGAGTTAGCTGTTTTCAAAGCCGTATCGGCCAAACCTTTACGCGCACCGTGAGTAGAGATGAAGTACTGTAGTACGTTCAGACCTTCACGGAAGTTTGCAGTGATTGGCGTTTCGATGATTGAGCCATCTGGCTTAGCCATCAAGCCACGCATACCAGCTAGCTGACGTATCTGAGCGGCACTACCACGAGCACCAGAGTCAGCCATCATAAATACGCTGTTAAATGATGGTTGAGTTTCCTCTACACCGTCACGGTTTATAACCGTTTCAGTAGAAAGGTTGTCCATCATGGCTTTAGAAACTTTTTCGTTAGCCGTTGACCAGATATCGATAACTTTATTGTATTTCTCACCAGCTGTTACTAGACCTTGTTGGAACTGGTCTTGAATTTCAGCAACTTCTGCTTGAGAGTCTTCAATAATGTCATATTTAGCATCTGGAATAACTAAATCGTCGATACCGATAGAGTTACCCGCTAACATCGCGTAGTGGAAACCGGTATACATGATTTGGTCAGCGAAAATTACAGTGTCTTTAATTCCAAGACGACGGTAACACTCGTTGATCAACATTGAGATTTGTTTTTTGCCTAACGCCTGGTTCATGAATTCAAACGGGAATCCAACTGGCGCGATCATAGATAAGATTGCACGACCGACAGTCGTAGCAACAAGACCTGTGTGCTCAGAACGATTTCCATCTTCATCAAAAGTCACTTGAGTCATGCGCACTTTTACACGTGCATGAAGATCGGCATAACCTGTACGGTATGCTTTCTCAGCTTCTTTTGCATCTTTGAATACTATGCCTTCGCCTTTCGCATTAATGCGGTCACGAGTCATGTAGTACAAACCTAATACAACGTCCTGTGAAGGTACGATGATTGGCTCACCATTCGCTGGAGAAAGAATGTTGTTTGTTGACATCATCAACGCACGAGCTTCTAACTGAGCTTCTAAAGTCAAAGGTACGTGTACAGCCATTTGGTCACCATCGAAGTCGGCGTTATATGCCGCACATACTAATGGGTGTAACTGAATCGCTTTACCTTCGATTAGAACTGGTTCAAACGCTTGAATACCAAGTCTGTGAAGCGTTGGTGCACGGTTTAACATAACTGGATGTTCACGGATAACTTCATCTAAGATATCCCAAACTTCCGCTACTTCGCGCTCAACCATTTTCTTAGCTGCTTTAATCGTCGTAGCCATGCCACGAAGTTCAAGTTTGCCATAGATAAATGGTTTAAATAACTCAAGTGCCATCTTCTTAGGAAGACCACACTGGTGCAATTTAAGAGTAGGACCAACCGTGATTACAGAACGACCAGAGTAGTCAACACGCTTACCTAGTAGATTCTGACGGAAACGACCCTGTTTACCTTTGATCATATCAGCCAAAGATTTAAGAGGACGTTTGTTAGAACCTGTGATAGCGCGGCCACGACGACCGTTATCTAGTAATGCATCAACCGCTTCTTGTAACATACGTTTTTCGTTGCGAACGATAATATCAGGCGCAGCAAGGTCTAAAAGACGCTTCAAACGGTTATTACGGTTAATAACACGACGGTATAAGTCATTCAAATCAGACGTCGCAAAACGGCCACCATCTAGTGGTACCAATGGACGAAGATCTGGTGGAAGAACAGGCAATACTGTCATAACCATCCATTCAGGACGGTTACCAGAATTAACAAACGCTTCCATTAATTTAAGGCGTTTAGTTAATTTTTTACGTTTTGTTTCAGACGTAACAGTAGGAAGTTCTTCTTTCATCTCAGCATATTGCTGATTGATGTCGATGTCTTTTAAAAGATCGAAAACGGCTTCAGCACCCATTTTCGCTTCAAATTCATCTCCGTGCTCTTCTAATGAGTCTAAATATTCTTCTTCAGACAACATTTGACCTTTTTCAAGTGTCGTCATGCCAGCTTCAACAACGGCATAAGACTCAAAATAAAGGACACGTTCAATATCACGTAACGTCATATCAAGCATTAAGCCGATACGAGACGGTAATGATTTTAGGAACCATATATGTGCAACTGGGCTTGCAAGTTCGATATGACCCATACGTTCACGACGTACTTTAGTCAATGTCACTTCTACGCCACATTTTTCACAGATAACACCACGGTGCTTAAGACGCTTGTATTTACCACACAAACATTCGTAATCTTTTACTGGACCAAAGATACGCGCACAGAACAACCCATCGCGTTCAGGTTTGAACGTACGATAGTTGATGGTTTCTGGCTTTTTAACTTCACCAAAAGACCATGAGCGAACTACGTCCGGAGACGCTAAGCCGATTCGAATCGAATCAAACTCTTCGCTTTTATTTTGTTGTTTCAAAAACTTAAGTAAGTCTTTCACTTTTGTTCTCCTGTCGGAGTGAAACATTGGGGCAAACGCAATTGTCTACCCCACCACTCAATTTCTACAGAAACCTAAAGGGCTACCTTTAGATTTACTCTTCTTCCAGCTCGATGTTTAAACCTAACGAACGGATTTCTTTCAACAATACGTTGAATGATTCCGGAATCGCAGGTTCCATGCGATGGTCACCATCAACGATGTTTTTATACATCTTAGTACGACCATTAACATCATCTGACTTAACAGTTAGCATTTCTTGAAGCGTGTAAGCAGCACCATAAGCTTCTAGTGCCCATACTTCCATCTCTCCGAAACGCTGACCACCGAACTGAGCTTTACCACCAAGTGGTTGCTGAGTTACTAGGCTGTATGAACCAGTTGAACGTGCGTGCATCTTGTCATCAACCAAGTGGTTAAGTTTAAGCATGTACATGTAACCAACAGTTACTTTACGTTCGAACGCATTACCAGTACGACCATCAAACAGGGTAAATTGACCACTGCGAGGCATATCGGCAAGTTCAAATAAGTCTTTGATTTCTTCTTCGGCAGCACCGTCGAATACTGGAGTCGCAATTGGCACACCAGCACGCAAGTTTTGTGCTAAACGGCGAACTTCATCATCAGAGAAAGTATCAATATCAACTTCTTGACGAGAAGTACCAGATGCGTAGATTTTGCCTAGGAATTCACGGATTTCCGCAAGTTCTTTCTGCTCTTTAATCATGCGGTCAAGTTTTTCACCCAAACCACGAGCAGCCATACCTAAGTGTGTTTCTAGTATCTGACCAACGTTCATCCGCGACGGTACACCTAGCGGGTTCAATACGATATCAACAGGCTCGCCATATTTATCATGAGGCATATCTTCCACTGGAACAATAGTAGAGATTACACCTTTGTTACCATGACGACCGGCCATTTTATCATCAGATTGGATACGACGTTTAACAGCAAGATATACTTTAACAATTTTAAGTACACCTATAGTGCTAAGTCATCACCTTGAGTGATCTTACGACGTTTAACTTCATATTTTTTATCATATTCAGTTCTAAGCTCTTCGTAGCTAGCCGCTAATTGCTCTAGTTCGTCTTGCTTAGTTTCGTCGCTTAGGCTTTGTTGGAATAACTTCTCACCAACTAGACCAGCTAAAGAAGCTGCGTCTGCGCCACCAGAAACTAATAATTCACGCGTACGAGCGAATGTATTGTTTTCTAGGATTCTAAACTCTTCATTTAAGTCTTTCTTAGCTTGCGCTAATTGCATCTCTTCGATGTCTAATGCACGTTTGTCTTTCTCAACACCGTCACGAGTAAAGACTTGAACGTCGATAACCGTACCAGATACTGAGTTAGGAACGCGAAGCGAACTGTCTTTAACGTCAGACGCTTTTTCACCAAAGATTGCTCGTAAAAGTTTCTCTTCCGGAGTTAGCTGTGTTTCGCCTTTAGGCGTAACTTTACCAACTAAGATGTCACCGCCTTTAACTTCAGCACCGATATAAACGATACCAGAGTCATCTAGTTTACCTAGCGCAGCTTCACCAACGTTTGGAATATCAGCAGTTACTTCTTCAGGACCTAATTTCGTGTCGCGAGCAACACAGCTTAGTTCTTGAATGTGAATTGTAGTCAAACGGTCTTCTTTAACAACGCGCTCAGATACGAGTATCGAGTCTTCGAAGTTATAACCATTCCACGGCATGAATGCCACGCGCATGTTTTGACCAAGTGCCAATTCACCTAGATCCGTTGAAGGACCGTCAGCTAATACGTCACCACGTTGTACCGGTTCACCAGCGCTAACTGTTGTGCGTTGGTTGATACAAGTATTTTGGTTAGAACGGGTGTATTTAGTTAAGTTGTAAATATCGATACCGGCTTCATTAGGACGACACTCACTTTCGTTAACTTTAACAACGATACGAGAAGCATCAGCATAATCTACTGTACCACCACGTTTCGCGACTACTGTTACACCAGAATCTTTTGCTACTACGGCTTCAACACCAGTACCAACTAACGGCTTATCAGCACGTAAAGTAGGAACGGCTTGACGTTGCATGTTCGCACCCATTAAGGCACGGTTAGCATCATCGTGTTCAAGGAACGGGATTAAGCTTGCCGCAACAGATACAACCTGTTGTGGTGCTACGTCCATGTACTGAACTTGGTCAATACTCGTAATAGTAAATTCATTTTTAAATCGACATGGAACTAGTTCGTCAGTTAAACGACCTTCAGCATCCATTTCCGCACTCGCCTGAGCGATTACGAACTTGTCTTCTTCAATTGCAGAAAGGTAATCAATTTCACCAGTCACTACACCATCAACAACACGACGATATGGTGTTTCTAAGAAACCATATGAGTTAACTCGCGCGTAAACTGACAATGAGTTGATCAAACCGATGTTTGGTCCCTCAGGTGTTTCGATTGGACATACACGACCATAGTGAGTCGGGTGAACGTCTCGAACTTCGAAACCTGCACGTTCACGTGTTAAACCACCTGAGCCTAATGCAGAAATACGACGTTTGTGCGTCACTTCTGAAAGCGGGTTGTTTTGGTCCATGAACTGAGATAATTGGCTAGAACCAAAGAATTCTTTGATTGCAGCTGAAATAGGCTTAGCGTTAATTAAGTCTTGTGGCGTAGTACTATCTAAGTCACCAAGGCTTAAGCGCTCTTTAACAGCACGTTCTACACGTACTAAACCAACGCGGAATTGGTTTTCTGCCATTTCACCAACAGAACGGATACGACGGTTACCTAAGTGGTCGATATCATCAACGTCGCCTTTACCGTCACGAATGTCGATAAGGGTTTTCATTACGTCAATAATGTCTTGCTTACTTAGTGTACCTTCACCCGTTAAGTCGTCACGGCTAACACGACGGTTAAACTTCATGCGGCCAACAGCAGACAAGTCATAACGTTCTAGAGAGAAGAACAGATTGTCAAACAACGCTTCTGCAGAGTCTTTTGTCGGTGGCTCGCCAGGGCGCATCATACGATAAATTTCGATTAATGCTTCTAAGCGGTCAGATGAAGAGTCAACACGTAGAGTGTCAGATATATATGAACCGTGATCTAACTCATTAGTGTAGATAATTTCAAATTTCTTGTGACCTACTTCAGCTAGTTTAGCGAGTAGTTCAAGAGAAATTAGATCGTTAGCGTTAGCAACGATTTCACCGGTTGATTCATCAACATAGTTTTTCGCAAGAACTTTGTCGATAATATATTCGTGTGGAACTTCTATCTTACTGATCTTCGATTTTTCCATCGTACGAATATGACGGGCTGTAATACGACGACCAGTTTCAACAATCACTTCACCGTCTTGATCTTTAATATCAAAAACAGCAGTTTCACCACGAAGGCGTGAAGGTTGAAGTTCCATTAAGATTTTATCGCCTTTGATTTCAATAGCGATATTATCGAAGAATAATTCTAGAATTTCTTCTGTAGAATAATCTAATGAACGTAGGATGATAGTTGCCGGTAATTTACGACGACGGTCAATACGTACAAATAGGTTATCTTTAGGATCAAACTCAAAGTCTAACCAAGAACCACGGTAAGGAATAACACGTGCATTATATAAAACTTTACCAGATGAGTGTGTTTTACCTTTGTCGTGATCGAAGAATACACTATAGGTGAACGGTGTAACTGGGACACGATAACACGCTCAGTACCATTGATTACAAAAGTACCGTTATCTGTCATTAATGGCATTTCGCCCATGTAAACTTCTTGCTCTTTGATATCTTTAACAGTACCTGGAGCAGCTTCTTTATCCATAAGAACTAAACGAAGTTTTACGCGCAGTGGTGCAGCGTATGTGACACCACGGATTTGACATTCTTTAACATCAAATACAGGTTCACCAACGCGATAGCTAACAAATTGTAACTCTGCGCTACCTGAATAGCTCTTAATAGGGAAAACAGAACGGAATGCAGCTTCAATGCCGTTATTACCGTCTACGTCCGCTTCAATGAACTTATTATAAGATTCAAGCTGAACTTGTAGAAGATAAGGCATGTCCAAAACGTGTTCGCGCTTGCCAAAATCCTTACGAATTCGTTTCTTTTCAGAATAAGAGTAAGCCATGTGGTTCCTCAGCTTGCTGATTTTTGACCCTATAAGCCTGTTAGTAATAGACTAAACAGACTACCTTTTAACAGTAAAATCGTTCTTTATATGCGATTAGCAGAATGATATTACTGTCATTTTATTGCAATATAAAAGTTTTCAACTGATATAGCGCAAAAAGGCCGGTGATATTTTATCACCAGCCCATGCCTAAAACTTAGGCAGATAATCTAACAAAAGTTAGATTATTTGATTTCAACAGACGCGCCTGCTTCTTCAAGAGCTGCTTTAAGCTCTTCTGCTTCGCCTTTAGAAACTGCTTCTTTAACAGCGATAGGTGCAGATTCAACCATACCTTTAGCTTCTTTAAGACCAAGACCAGTCGCAGCACGTACAGCTTTGATTGATGCAACTTTGTTAGGGCCAGCAGCCGTTAACATTACGTCGAATTCAGTTTGCTCTTCAGCAGCTTCACCAGCCGCAGGACCAGCAACAACAGCAGCAGCTGCAGTTACACCGAATTTTTCTTCCATTGCTTCAACAAGTTCTACAACTTGCATTACAGACATTTCTGCAATTGCTTCTAAGATTTGTTCGTTTGTTACAGACATTTTAAATTCCTACTTTGTAAGCGATTAATTCGCTTTAAATAACTTTCACCAAAAACTGCTAAATAGTTCAAATAAATGAAACTATAAATTAAGCAGCTTCTTTCGCTTCTTTTACAGCTGCTAGTGTTTTCACTAGTTTGCCGGCAGAGGCTTCTTTCATAACGCTCATTAGTCGTGCGATAGCTTCGTCGTATGTAGGTAGAGATGCAAGCACGTCTACGTCTACTACGTTGCCTTCAAACGATGCACTCTTAAGTTCAAACTTTTCGTTTTTCTTTGCGAAATCTTTAAAGATACGCGCACCAGCACCTGGGTGCTCATGAGAAAATGCGATAAGAGTTGGACCTACGAATACGTCTGAAAGACATTCGAAGTCAGTACCAGCAACTGCAAGCTTGGCTAAAGTGTTGCGAACAACCTTCATCCATACGCCGTTTTCACGTGCTTCTTTACGAAGATTTGTGATTGCAGTAACAGATACACCACGAGCATCAACAACAACTGCTGATAGAGCGCCTTTGGCTGCTTCTTGGACTTCAGCAACTACTGCTTTTTTGCCATCAAGATTTAGGGCCATTAGCTTTTCTCCTGGTTTGAATTGATTTTACAATCAACTCTTTTACTTAAGTTTAAGACTAAGTCTTAAACAGCTTCGGTGAAAGCCAGAAGGTATTCTTCTGGGGTCATCACCATCTGCGTAGGAAATTAAGTTTCTAAGCTAAGCTTATCAACACCTACGGTCTTGGACGGAAACACGAACCTAAGTTCATGTTTCAACCCGAATTCGTAGATTATCTTTCAGTAGAAAGAGAACCTTGGTCAACTGCAAGACCAGCACCCATCGTAGTAGAAAGAGAAATTTTCTTTACGTAAGTACCTTTTGCTGAAGACGGTTTTGCTTTAACGATAGCAGCTAATAGTGACTCAAGGTTTTGCGCAATCGCAACCTTATCAAAATCAACTTTACCAATAGAAGCATGGATAATACCATTTTTGTCGTTACGGTAACGAACCTGACCAGCTTTAGCATTTTTAACTGCTGTAGCTACGTCTGGAGTTACTGTACCAACTTTAGGGTTAGGCATTAGGCCACGTGGACCTAAGATTTGACCTAATTGACCAACAACGCGCATCGCATCAGGAGATGCAACAACTACGTCGAAGTCCATAACGCCGGCTTTAACTTGCTCAGCTAGGTCTTCCATACCAACGATGTCAGCGCCAGCTGCTTTAGCTGCGTCTGCGTTAGCACCCTGTGTAAATACCGCAACACGTACATCTTTACCAGTACCGTTAGGTAGTACAGTAGCACCACGAACGTTCTGGTCAGATTTACGAGGATCAATACCAAGATTGATCGCAACGTCGATACTTTCTTTGAATTTTGCAGTAGCTAGCTCTTGTAAAAGAGTAACCGCTTCGTCAATGCCATATTCGCGAGTTGCATCAACTTTTTCACGTATCAAACGTGCGCGTTTAGTTAATTTAGCCATTGATTATCCCTCTACATTCAAGCCCATTGCACGGGCAGAGCCAGCAATGGTGCGTACTGCTGCGTCCATAGACGCTGCTGTTAGATCAGGTTCTTTAGTCTTAACAATTTCTTCTAACTGCGCACGAGTTACTGTGCCCACTTTTTCAGTGTTAGGACGACCTGAACCAGACTTGATACCAGCTGCTTTCTTAAGTAAATAAGCTGCAGGTGGAGTCTTAGTTTCGAATGTGAAAGAACGATCGTTATAAACCGTAATAACAACTGGCACTGGCGCGCCTTTTTCCATTTCACCAGTTTTTGCGTTAAACGCTTTACAGAATTCCATGATGTTCACACCATGTTGACCTAGAGCAGGACCAACTGGAGGACTTGGGTTCGCTGCACCAGCTGCAACTTGCAACTTGATTAGCGCTTCAATTTTCTTAGCCATTTTAGCTTCCTCTTTTTTGGGTCTTAGCCTAGTAAGAACGAGGTTTCTTACTCAGCGGCTTCCCAGTTTCATTTTTTGTACATGAACTAAATCACACACAAAAGGGTCGCGCATTATATAGACAATCGCAACCCTTTACAATATTTAGATAAATTTTTCTTGACGAATTACTTATCTTTTTCTACCTTACCAAACTCAAGTTCAACAGGTGTAGAACGACCAAATATTAATACAGATACTTTTACGCGGCTCTTTTCGTAATCCACTTCTTCAACAACACCGTTAAAGTCAGCAAAAGGACCATCTGTAACGCGAACAACTTCGCCAGGTTCGAACAATGTTTTAGGCTTAGGCTTATCAACATTTTCTTCAAGACGATTTAAGATCGCATCAGCTTCTTTATTTGTAATTGGTGCTGGGCGGTCCGAAGTACCACCGATGAAACCAAGAACACGAGGCGTACTTTTAACTAAATGCCAAGCTTCTTCGTTCATGGCCATTTCTACTAAAACATAACTATGAAAGAATTTTCTTTCACTGCGACGTTTTTGACCAGCACGCATTTCAACAACTTCTTCTGTTGGAACTAATACACGACCGAAAAATTCTTCCATGCCGTTTATTTTAATGTGTTCATCAAGTGTTTTCTGAACTCGACCTTCGTATCCAGAATAAGCTTGAACAACATACCAACGTAATTTGTTTTCAGTTTCAGTCTCAGACATAAATTAAATCCCTACACCGGTTAACGCGCTTACTAACCAACGTAAACCCATATCTAAAAAATACAGTAATATGGCGATAACGACAGTAGCAGCAAAAATAATTAGAGTTGTTTGAGTCGCTTCTTGACGTGTAGGCCAAATCACCTTACGTACTTCTTTATTTGACTCTTTAGCGAACCCGATAAACGTTTTGCCTTTGGTTGTCGTCGCGGCAAAAAATGCAGCAATGATCACTGCGGCAACTACACCGACAGCACGGATCAATACAGATTCCTGCTCAAACATATTATTCGCAACTACAGCTCCCGCTAACAAAGCGATTGCAATTACCCATTTTACGATATCCAATCCACTATTGGATTGCTCAACATTGGCACTCATTGAAACACCTTATTACTGCTATTAGTCAAAGTTAATATTATTAATCCAAACCTCAAATGAAAACGTCATTATGCTTTCATTTGAGGTTTGGCAGAGGCGGAGAGACTCGAACTCCCAACCATCGGTTTTGGAGACCGCTGTTCTACCAATTGGAACTACGCCCCTGCATCAAAGTTACCTATGATTTAAAAACCATCAGTTACACCACTTTTGTGAATTCTTTAAACGTTTTGGGAAATTCATAAAAGCGGGGAGCGTCATTATACTTAAGTAGCGGATGATGGCAAGAGGCTAAGTTGCCTTTATATTATGATCAAAACACTTCCTAACGTGTCAGTCCTGTAACGTTTACAACATAATGTTACATTTAAAGCGGATTTTCGGTTGCCAAATCTTCAGGAATCTCTAAATTGCCAACCAATGAAAACTAATTTAAAAGGGATTTAACAATGCGTTATTTAATTGCGGCGTTACTTGTATTTGCATTCTCAGCATCGGCTAATGAAGATGGCTGGTTTCCAATCAGTTTAAAAGATAAATATGTCCACATTCCAATTACACTTAATGGCATTGAAACCACAGCGATTTTAGACACAGGTACGGTGAGTAACTACATTTCGAAAGACTTTGTCGCTAAACATGGAAGCAACTTAAGTAAAGGTGGCGTTACAAAAATAGCAAACTCTTGGGATGATGAATTTTATCAAGTGTACAACGAAGTTCCTATCAAGATATTTGATACGGAATTTAAGATGGACGATTTAATCGAATCTGATCTGCCATCTGGCGATGTTGTCATTGGCATGCATTTTTTCAGATTTTATATTTTGCAAGTGGACTACCCTAATAAACAAATACGTATGTTAGACCGAAAATCTGTGAACATGAAAAAATACAACAATATTGAATCACGTGTAGAGGGTGATCATGGCGTACCAATTGTGAAGCTTTCAGTGAACAAAGAAAAGGATGCTTGGTTTTTACTCGACACCGCATCACCACTTGGCTTAACAATAGATCGTAGTTTGTCTGAAAAGCGCGATTGGTTACGAGACTACAAAACCGGCCGTGTAACATTAAAAGAATTGAATCAAGAAGTTGAAATGAACCAACTTGAAATACCTATGTTAAAAATTGGTCCTTTTGAGATTGAAAAAATTGCTACCGCAGTTCCTGATAAAGGTCACAGTCTAGACCTTAGACCTCGTTACGAAAAATCATTTAGTCGCATTAAAGGAAAAAAACTGCGCGGGTCAGTTGGCTTTGATGTACTAAAACACTTTATAGTAACCATTGAATATCAAACTGGGTTTGTGCATATCTCTGGATAACATAAGCGGTTAATAAAAGACTCATTTACACTAAGGTGTACTTGGGTCTTTTTTATATCTAAAAGCAACCAACATTAACGCCCATAATAATGTCTATGATCCCTGTTAAAACACTTTTCTTCACTCAATTTGGTGAGTGTTTTATTTGCACACAGCACTGCATCGCTCAGTTATAGCCATACTCACAATTAATGGGCATTAAGCGAGAGACAAACCTTCTCTAAACGAAACGTTAACTACAAGCGCTGTATCACTATCAGTGTGACACCATTTTCTAAGCCAGTTAATCAATACCGCTACAATTTTTGCTGGGCAATTTTCTTAACCCAATATGCCCAGTATAAACAGCCCGTAAAACGCCCTACCGTTCTCAGTTCCGGCAACTTGTTTACTTTAGCCATCTCTAACCCTTACTGTTCCGAAATAATCCCGCTGCATAAATTTCAGCCATAAAAAAGGCCACCTAAGTGACCTTCTTTTGATTTAAACTCTCTCTAAAGAGACTTTAAATTACGCAATGATTGACGCTACAACACCAGCACCAACAGTACGTCCGCCTTCACGGATTGCGAAACGTAGACCTTCGTCCATCGCGATTGGTGCGATTAACTCAACAACCATCTTGATGTTATCACCATAGGCATTACCATTTCTACGCCTTCAGGAAGCTCAACAGCACCTGTTACGTCAGTTGTACGGAAGTAGAACTGTGGACGGTAACCTTTGAAGAATGGAGTGTGACGTCCGCCTTCTTCTTTTGATAATACGTATACTTCTGATTCAAATTTAGTGTGAGGCTGGATTGAACCAGGCTTCGCTAATACTTGACCACGTTCTACGTCTTCACGCTTAGTACCACGTAACAATGCACCAATGTTCTCACCTGCACGACCTTCGTCAAGCAATTTACGGAACATTTCAACACCTGTACAAGTTGTTGTCGTTGTATCTTTGATACCTACGATTTCTACTGAGTCACCTGTGTTTACGATACCTTGCTCAACACGACCTGTTACTACTGTACCACGGCCTGAGATTGAGAATACGTCTTCGATAGGCATGATGAATGGCTTATCGATGTCACGCTCTGGCTCTGGGATATAAGTATCAAGTGCTTCTGCAAGCTCAATGATTTTTGCTTCCCATTCTGCTTCGCCTTCTAGAGCTTTTAACGCAGAACCAGCGATTAGTGGTAAATCGTCACCTAGGAATTCGTATTCTGAAAGAAGTTCACGAACTTCCATTTCTACTAATTCTAGTAACTCTTCGTCATCAACCATGTCACATTTGTTCATGAATACGATGATGAAAGGTACACCAACCTGACGTGAAAGTAGGATGTGCTCACGAGTTTGAGGCATAGGGCCGTCTGTCGCTGCAACTACTAAGATCGCGCCGTCCATTTGAGCAGCACCAGTGATCATGTTTTTAACATAATCGGCGTGTCCTGGACAATCTACGTGTGCGTAGTGACGAGTTGGAGTGTCATACTCGATGTGAGAAGTATTAATTGTAATACCACGCTCACGCTCTTCAGGTGCATTATCGATTTGTGCGAAATCTCTAGATTCACCACCGTATGTTTTACTTAATACTGCAGAAATCGCAGCTGTTAATGTAGTTTTACCGTGGTCAACGTGACCGATTGTACCAACGTTAACGTGCGGCTTCGTACGTTCAAACTTTTGTCTTGCCATTTTCAGACCTATTTAAGTTTATTAATGTGATACGCTCGAAAGCGTGGTGTTATAAATTAATTACTAAAAGTAGTGCTTTTAATTAGTTTATACAAGAAGAAGAGAATATTTAAGAAGTGGTGCTGATAGGCAGATTCGAACTGCCGACCTCACCCTTACCAAGGGTGCGCTCTACCAACTGAGCTATATCAGCAAAAATCTTGGAGCGGACGGCGGGAATCGAACCCGCGTTATTAGCTTGGAAGGCTAGAGTAATACCATTATACGACGTCCGCTTTGAAACGATTCTCGACTCAAGCAAAGAAGGCCGCGAGCCGACCTTTTTAAGTTTGTCGAAACGAAAGTATCAACAAAACAAGAAAAAGTGGTGGAGGGAGGTGGATTCGAACCACCGAAGGCAGAGCCAGCAGATTTACAGTCTGATCCCTTTGGCCACTCGGGAACCCCTCCACAGAACATCTTACTTGGCCTCACAACAAAGTTGTGTAAGTAAGATTTGATGGTGCCGGCTGCCGGAGTCGAACTGGCGACCTACTGATTACAAGTCAGTTGCTCTACCAACTGAGCTAAGCCGGCACTGCATCAAGTGGGGCGCATTTTATGGTAACAATTTCGATAGTGCAACACTAAAAGTAACTTTTTTAAGTTTTATCGATCATTTGGCGATGTTTTAAACAAATCGTGCAATATTCATTAAAAAACGCGTAATTATTATCGAAACAAAAGCAAAAACGTTACTGATTAATGGATACTAATATCGATTAAGTCCGTGAAAAACCAAGTTTGGATGGATGGAATAACTTTCTGTTAAACGTTGTTCATTCAACTTTTGAACAATAACGTCAGCGTCGCCACCTGTGAGCATTATTTTGGCTTTGCGACTAAATTGAGCTTCAAATGACATGGCTGCATTTTTTACCGCACCAACTAAACTGTTTAGACAGCCTTCATAAAGTGCAGTGGGTGTATCCGAACCAAAGACTTCCGCCGTTAGCCTTGAATCACTAAAAACACCGGGAGCCTTAACGATAATAGACTCCTGCATCAATCTTAAGTCAGAATAATCCATCCGCCTTTATGTACGCGATCGTAAGTGAGTATGTCTACAGTCATAGCGGTTCCTGCATCGACTACAATAAGGTCTTCATCGGGCGCGAGCCAATTAGCACCTATAATCGCTAGCCAGCGGTCTACTCCCAAATTTTGATACTTTGGATAACCACATACGATACCAAATGACGTCGGTTCCGTGGTGACTGTTTTGCAAGGTATACTGTGTTTTGTAAATATTTCGAGAAGAGATTGTAATTCCGGTGGTTTTGCGACGCTCGAATAAACAACTTGGCTAATTTGGGATACATTTTTAACAATCTGTTCGTAGCTTAGTTGTACAAAGCTCCCTCTGAATTGACGGTTCGATATTTGATCGCCGTATTGCCACAATCGATTAACAAACGCATTTTACGCTACGCCCCGCAAACTTACCTCGCCACCAAACACCTTAAAACGTGAACCATCAGCTGGATTTTCTACAATCAATGCACCACTTTGATCTATCCCTAAACAACGACCAGTTTGAGTATTTTTATTCGCAATGATATTAACCATACTATCTTTAAAAGCGTTGGCTAAATTCCATTCTTTATAAAGATTATCTAATCTGTGTTGACGGTACTCGCCCATAACGATATTGAGTTGATGACATAACTCAATGGCGATTTCATTTCGGTTAATTTGTCGCTCAGATAGTTGCTTTAAGTCGGTCCAGGGTTGATCGATTTGTTCAGCGCTCCCTAGGGCATATCAACATTAATACCGATGCCAATCACTAAATGACAGACCCCGTCGGACTGCCCCTCAGCTTCCACCAAAATCCCAGCGACCTTTTGCTTCTGATAGAGGATATCGTTTGGCCACTTTAATTCTAGCTCTAATCCTGTAATGGCTTGGCATGCGTTTTTAACCGCGACACCTACTGCTAAACTCAATCCAGACGCCGCTGCAAGACCATCTTCCATCTTGCGGTACTGAGAAAAATAAATGTGCGATCCAAATGGGCTAACCCAAGTTCGGCCACGTCGACCACGGCCTGAGGTTTGGCACTCGGCTAAAACCGTATGCCCATCAGAGATATGATCGCTGTTTCTGATCTTTGTCATCAGAAACTCATTAGTAGAGTCGATAATTGGAAACACATCAATTGAGTTACTATTGCCTAACCCTTGACGTATTTCTTCTGCGTTTAGTAAATCAATGGACTCCGCAAGCTTATAGCCTTTACCATGCACTGAAAAAATATCTAGCCCTAGGTCTATCAACGCTTTGACGTGATTCGAAATTGCGGTGCGTGATACGCCAAACAACTGGCCGAGCTCTTCCCCAGAATGAAAATTCCCATCTGCTAATATGCTTGCGATTTCTGTTTTTAATTCTAACTTGGCCAATTTATCGAGTCCCTTTAGCGTTTTTGACGGCTGTAAGTTCGGACTCTTCGCCCTTCTTCGCCAATAGATTAAGTTCACCTTCATGACCGAAACAGCGCACTTCCGTGGATAACTCAATACCAAATTTGGCAAATACCGTGTTACAAACTTCATCCACTAAAGCCACTAAGTCTTTACCACAACCATTGTTATTTGTATTTATCAATACAAGTGCTTGGTTTTGATGCACCGCGATGTCGTTTATGGTTTTGCCTTTTAATCCGGCTTGGTCAATTAACCAACCTGCGGCAATTTTAGATTCACCATCATTAACTTTATACAAAGGCATACTATAAATTTATTTGCCAGTGTGTCTGCTGTTTGCTTATCGACTATCGGATTCTTAAAGAAACTACCGGCATTACCGGTCAACTCAGGATCTGGTAATTTTGATTGGCGGATTTTGACAACTTCGGTAAAGATTTGCTCAGCGGTGGGGTTATCTATATCAGCTAAGGAGCCGTAGTTTGCTACTGCAGTCCACTGTTTTGGAATTGTGAATCTCACCTTTGTAATGATCGCAGTTGCTTTTAGCTCCCCTTAAAAACAGAGTCTCGATATCCAAAATTACATGCTTGGGCATCAAGCGTCTTAATTTCCCCGCAGGTTAAATCAAAGTAGTCGACAGATGAAATAAACTGACCAACTTCAATGCCATAGGCACCTATATTTTGGATAGGCGAGGCGCCCACAGTACCAGTAATTAACGCTAAATTTTCTAAACCATAGACTTTGTTTGCCAAAAGCCAAATGACAAATTCGTGCCAATTTTCACTTGCAGAGGCGTCAACAAAAAAGTTGCTGTTATCTTCTTCGATGGATTTCCCAAATAATTTAGGAATGACAATTTCACCATTATAATCTTCGACAAATACGCAGTTGCTGCCTTCGCCTAGTAAAATAAAATCTTTGCCATTTTTGCGTCCAATGTACCTACGACAATCTTCAATCGAGTCAATAGAGCTGATCCGTTTGGCATTTGCTTGTAATTGAAATGTATGAAAAGACTGGACTGATATCACGGGAATAACCGACAAAATTAAATGACTAATAATGCGTAATATATCAGTTACTAAAAAATTACGCACTGCAAACATAATAAATTTACGATTACAGTGCGAAAAGCGTGCTCAACACCCGCCAGCACTAATTACTAGGCAAGGTTTATTCTACGGCTAAAACAATACGGTTATTTACTCTCTATCAGTTTTGTACGCAGTTTTTGCCATCCCTGTATACAGTCGGTCGTTAACCAATACACACAGGGAACGAAAATAAGTGTAACTATTGTTGCGGCTAACACCCCATAAGCTAACGATACAACCATTGGCACTAAAAATTTGGCCTGGACACTTTCAGCGGCTAGCATTGGCATCAAGCCAATAAATGTGGTCATTGACGTCAAAATTATTGGTCGGAATCGAGTTCGACAAGCTCTAAACACCGCATCTTTAAAACTTAGCCCCTTTTCCCTAAATCGGTTGATTGCGTCAACCAATACTAAGTTATCGTTTATCACAACTCCTGATGCAGCGAGAATACCCAACATGGAGAACATTCCAAAACTAATATCATGGATCAGGTGGCCCATTAATGCCCCTAAAACCCCAAACGGAATTGCCGACATAATTAACAATGGTTGACTGTAGGAACGAAAAGCAATGGCCATCAACATATAGGCAACCATTAAGGCGAGCCCTTCCAACACGATAACCGTCTGCCGGAATTCATTCTCCTCTTGCATCCGCTCACCACGCCCAAACGACACTTGAGGGTGCCGCTTTTGCCATTCAGGAATATAATTTTCCCTAACGTCGATATTTAAAGCGCGTTGGTCTTCACCTGAATACTCAGCATAAACATACCCAGATTTAAATCCATCACGGCGGATAATACGTTGGATACCCGCCCTGATTTCAACATCAACAATCGCCATCAATGGGATTGTGCGGCCGTCCTTGCTTCTGATCTTAAGGTTTTGTAGGGTGTCAATCGACTCACGTTCAAATCGTGAATACATGACTTTAACTCGAACATCGCCGCCAACTTTGGGTAGTCGTTGTACTTCTTGACCAAAATAAGCTTGTTTAACTTGCCTACTAATATCACGTAAATTTATACCCAACGCTTCTGTGCCTTGACTTAAGTGTAAAGACAAGTTCCTGTGAGCCTTTATCCATATTGTCGCGGAGCAGATAGATTCCAGAATACGTTGCCAAATGTTGCTTAAAGTCGGCCACGCCTTCTTTTAACGCTTCAATATCTTGCGAATTGAAACTAAAACCAACCCTAGGTTCTAGTGTATTTAGTGTCGATTTTAGTTCGATTTCTTCTGCGTCAGGAATATCACCAATGTACTCTTGCAAAAACGCTGATGCTTCATTAATCGTCATTGCCCGCTTATCATATTGAACTAGCTTTATTTCACTTGTTATCTGAGTGCCCGACAATCGCGTGTAATCATGGTCGACTAAAAATGGACTTGGTAATTGTTCTACGTGTTCAAGCAGCCTTTTTGACCCTGTTGGATCTGCTGCAATACTTGTAACATTCGTTCATGGGTGGCCGTGGTGGGTAAGGTAACCGCCAAACGAATTTTGTCATCGGCTATTTGAGGCATAAACGACTGGTTAATATAGTTATTATTTAGAAGACTAAAACCGATAAATACAGCGCCAACAAAAATCGCAATCGTCGTTTGCTTGTGCTTATAGCACCATTGCAAAAGTTTGATATAAAATCGTTCGTTTAGGTAGTCTAAACTTGATGCAATACGTTTTTGGAATTTTGCTAACTTAGATGGTTTTTCACTTGGTTTGTCGCCCTGTAAATGGCGCAAATGCGAAGGCAAAATAAATAGCGCTTCGAACAATGAAAATGCAAGTGAGAGGATCACAACTGTCGCAATAGCTCGCGTAAATTCTGCCGTACTTCCGGGTAAAAACGCCATTGGAGCAAACACGACCATCGTCGTTAACACACCAAACAATACCGGTTTCGCGACCTGAGTTACCCCTCGATTGCCGCTTCTTCTCCATGCAGCCCAGCTTCATGACTTAAATGAACACTTTCCCCAATAACAATAGCGTCGTCGACAACGATGCCGATCACCATTAAAAACGCGAACAGAGATATCATGTTAAGCGAAACGTCGAAGCTTGGTAACAGCGCAAAGCTCGCGGCAAATGCCGTTGCAATACCTGCACTTACCCAAAATGCAACTTTAGGCTGTAGGAACAATAACAATAAAATGAAGACTAAGATAAGACCGCTTACCGCATTCGAAAATATCGTCATTAGCCGCCCTTGATAGGCTTCGTTCCAATCAGACCAAATGGTCAACTTGACGCCTTCAGGCAACTGTAAGTTTTTTTGTTTACATAGTCGTTCACGTATTTAGACATTTTTGGAATATTCATGTAACTGCTATTCATGACATCGATTAGTATCGCGGGTTCACCATCAAATGTTGAAACAAAGCGACTGTCAGCCAATCCATCTACAACGGTGGCAACATCTCTTAGATATAAAGATTCTCCTCCCTTGCCCTGACGAATGATAATGTCTTCAAACTCTTGTTGTTGCTCGGCCCTATTTCTAACCGACAACATCAATACACCTGCTTCGTCGCGCACGGTTCCGGTAGATGTATTAATCGAAGAGCTTTTTATCGCATTAGCTACTTCTTCTATGGTGACACCATAGGTCGACATAGCTTGTTCCGTAACTTCAATGGCTATTTCATAGCGACCTTCGCCTTTTAAATCGACGGTTGAAATAAGCGGTAATGACGCAACTTGACGCCTAATTTCATGTGATAACCCGGTAAGTGAATCTCGATTTATGTGCCCGTGTAAGGCAATTCTGATCATCGACTTACGATTAGTTTTTTCCGTTACGACAGGTCGTTCGGTATCACTAGGCAACCCATTAACTGAATTTATTTTTTCTCTAATTTCCTCCGCGAATTCCCTTCTATCAACTCGCTCTTTCCCTCGAATTGTAATAAAAGCGCGCCCTTCCAACGCTCGGGAAATTATCGTTTTAATGCCCTCGACGTTTTTAACCGCATCTTCAAACCTGACAATAATTTGGTCTTCAATATCTCTCGGTCCCGCACCTTAGCCAGTTGATGCGAATATCCATAGTAGCCATTTTAACAGTTGGAAACGGTTCCTTCTCTATTGCGAAAAAGTAGCTGACTAACCCTGCAACGATCAATGAAATCATCGCGAGATTTGCCGCGATAGGATTTTTAACCCACCAAGAAACTAACGACTTCATGCTTCAGCGTCCTTTTTCTTTCTTTTCCTTTTTGGCTTCTCGGTTTTTTCCTCGGTCAAATTATTAGGCTGACTTTTTAAAGTTCTTACGGAAACACCTGGTACTGGGGCAACAAGCGCTGAGGTAACTATTTGAATATTGTTTTTAAGCCCTTTGACGACCACGGAATGGTTGTCGCGATGGATCAGTTCAACCTGCGTAACTTGCAGTGTTTGTTCTTCATCGACATACCACACCTTATTATTTGGGTGAACCGATGTTCTAGGTAAAGTACTGGCGTTACTCACACTTACGCCTTTGATACGCGCGTTAACAAATAACCCGGGCAAAATACTATTTTGATTTTTACTCTGATAAATTTCGGCAATTACCCCTAAGGTTCTAGTCCGAGTATCAAACTGCCCTGAAGTACGCATAATCCGCCCTTCCCACTCGGTTATTTGGTCGCCCAGCTCTGTACTCAGCACAACAGGAATACCTTGTTCGTATTGCTCTTGGTAAAAGTCGATTGGCATTTCTAATAGTTTTAAGTCTTTGCCATTTAAAGAAAGGGCAACTTCCATAACGTCATTTGCATAAACCGTCGCGATGACACTATTGCGACTCACTTGCTGACCGATATTGATTGATTCCGAGCGAACCACACCGGTAAATGGCGAGGTAATATTGGTACGTTCTAATTTCAAACGTGAAATTTCCAACAAGGCTTTAGCCGCCTTTAATTCAGCTTCCGCATGTTCAAGTTGTGGGCGCCAGCGCGCTAAGTCATTGGCGTTTTTACGCCCCAAATTGGCTAATTCTAATTCAGCAACATTAGCTTGTGCTTTTACCTTTTCTAATTGTTGATTCGCCTGTGCTACCTTTGCTTCACGTTGCACGACATCCAGCAAGTAATCCCTTTTATCTAGTTGCAATAAAGTTTGACCTTTAACAACTCGACCACCAACCACTAAACTAGGGGACACAAAAACAACTAATCCTTCTACTTGGCTTCGTAAGTCTGCCTGTTGTTTTGGTTTCACTTCTCCTTGGCTATAGGCAAATAGTTGCGTATCACGTTGCTTAATACGTTCTACAAAAACTCTTAACTTTTTAGCTTTGTATTGTCTCTTCTGGGCTTCAGGTTTAAAAAAATCTAATCCATAGAGCGTCAATAAAATAATAAGAATGGCGCTTACAAAAGGGATGGAATCTACAATTTTAGTTTTTAACATGCGAATTAAACTTCTTTGTTTTATTTTCTTCTGAATTTGGTATGCCCAGCGCTAAGATTAACTGAACTCTATTTTTTAGACGTGCAGTGGCAAGCTTCATCAAATCCGTTTCAACTGACGTTCTTGTGCGTTGTGCAGATAACAACTCGAAACTATTAGCTAAACCTGCGGTATATTGAATTTCAGTTTGATTTTCAGCTTCTTTTGCTTCAGCAAATGCTCGACTTAAAAGAGACTGACGACTTCGCAAAATAAGCTCATTTTGACTTGCGGATTCGACTTCTCGCCACGCATCTAAAAGCGTTTGGCGGTATTGTTGAAGGGCGATTTCTTGCGACAACTCTAATTTTTTAGCTTGTTTAGACAAAACATCTCGATAAAAAATGGGTTGAACAATCGAAGCAGAAATCGATGACAACCAAAAATCAAAATCAAATAATTCCTCAATTTTGCTGCGCCGCGCATCCAAATCAAAATTTAATGTAAGCTTAGGGAGCTGACGTTTTTTGGCGGCATCCCAGCTAAAGCCCGCGGCCAATAAATTGGCATTTGCAGCTAGTACATCAGGTCGATTTAAAAGAATGTCCCGAGGCTTATTAAATACAACACCGGTTTCTAATTCGGGAAACGTCAGGTCTATATCAAGTTCAGATTCTGAATAATGCCCTAACATTAAGTTCAGTCTGCGTTTCGCTTCAACAAGCCTATATTGGAGGCCTTTTTGGCTTTCGCGCAGTCTAAATAAGTTTGTTTTGGCGTTTCGAATATCGATACCACTCGATAGCCCATTGTCTAATCGATACATCGACATTTGTAATCTTCGATTCTGGTTTTCGATATTGTTTTTGTTTAATTCCAGTAGTTTTTTCTGTTCTATTAGGTCAAACCATGTTGTCAAAAATTGCGATTGCAATGAGTAGGTAGCGGCAACTAAATCGTATGACTTGGCTTCTGCTAACCAAGCGGTTCGTTTTGTTTCATCCCCTAGCCGATCCCACAGATCCACTTCCCATTTTACAGAGAGTCCGATGTTTGAGGAGTCTAAAAATTTTTCTCATCGTCAACCAGAGATTGGGAATGTCTTTGTCCTGCAGCTAAGCTTGCATCTGGCCACAACTGGCCTGTTGAAATCTCGAAATCTAATTTAGCTTGTCTAAGTCTCAATCTAGCAATTTTGAGACTGATATTTTCATCACTAACTTCTAATAATTTCGCCAATATGGGATCAGGGATCTTGATACCCCACAACAAATCACTATTAGTAGCTAAAAGTTTAGTGCTATATCGCCAATCTTTAGGAATCGCCTCGTCGATATTATCGAGTTTGTCCCCCTCCAAATGCTTTGGTTCTGAGGCACAAGCTGTTAAAAACATTACGAGGGGAAAAATTATTATCCACTTCAAACTAAATACTTCCCTTAAAGACCCTATTTTTAACTCGAAAAACAAACAGGGTAAACGTATACCCTCTTTATATCTTTTTATCCGTTTACAATCAACTAATCCAAATTTAATTCGAACTATTATAAATAACTAAACAAATAAAAATTTTCTCATAAATTACGTCAGTCAGTTAAATATAAACTAATAACGATTGGAAGTGTTGGTTCTACGTGAGGATAGTTTACATGACTAAACTGTACATCTGTAGGTAATAGCCCCCATGCAGGTAATACGACCTTTTGTGGGTACAGCCTAAAACGCCGCGTATCTCACTAACGAATAGAATTGAGTTCTTTGGTTAGCGTAAAGTCCTATATTGGAGTCATTTTGAAAATGATTAATGCCCACATCTAGAGTTAACCGAGGAAAACCAAGCCCTTTTAAATTGAGACTAGAATTAATATTAAACGAATGCCTTGTGTCTGCTCGCTTAACGTCAAACGCGTCGAGTTGCTCATCAAAGTCCAACGTATTTAAGCTGTAGTCAGCCCCAAACATTAAATTACTATTGTAGCGATACCTTGTACCGATTTCATATCGCAAGCCGGTATAACTGTTTTGTTTTTCTTTAGCGGAGGCTAAATTCATTGACCAAACACCTATTATCATTAGCTTTTGACTATAAGAGTAGTTAACTAAGACTTGAGGCCTAATAACATCCGCACTGCGGTCAAAGGAGCTTGTGTAATCATATTTGGCATATTCAAGCATAGGTGAGACGCGAATTTTATTATTTAAAAATGTCGTAAAACGAGCCCCTAAAGACGCGATGTTTAAAAGCGCTTCGCCACCAATACTAACAGATGCGAACCTCGGCTCTATGCCATACTCTGATTGACCTAACTTGGCGTGATACCCGCCAACAAAATCCACCAGCAGAGTATTTCCGTCTGGTTTATTGAGGTAGTTTGATGAAGCGATATTCATTTTTAGTGATAAGCGTTTATCATTATCTAGCAGTTTACTAATCGACGCATTTGCCCCAACAAAAACGCCATTCGCTTCTGTAGGACGCAGATTTTCATTAAAGAAGAACTCTTTACCATATATAACAACAGATGCTGCGCTTGGTGAATTAACTAAATTATTGTCAACTAACAACCCCGTCAATAATTCTAAATTGTACTGGAGCTTTTCTGGGTTAACTTTGCGCATTTCTAATACTTTTTATGTACATCCGGCTCTAAACTATTGAGATCTAGTACACGTTCATAAATATCTTCTGCGAGATCAAATTCACCTAAATACTGGTGAATAATAGCTAAATCTAGGTAAGGACGTGCTTGTTCAGGATCTTCTTCTATCAATACCTGAAAATAATTTTTAGCGTCGTCATATAAACCCAATCCCGCAAAACACTGTCCCTGAATATAATAAATATTTAGTTGAAGTTGTTTTACTAATCGGGTCGTTAGACGATTCGTCTAACGTTGGCAATAGCTTTAGTTTAACGCAAGCTTCTGCATATTTTTTGTCTTTTAAAAGATTTATAGATTCGAGTAATTCGGTATGAATAGCTCTTAAATCCTGTTCAGAACGAACATCGAATGAACATATTAATCCCCAAACGAGAGTAAAAATAGCGGAAAACTGTCTTAAATTATGCATTTGTTACTCTTTTATCAAACGAGGATGAATACATTAAAACTACTCTTTGGCTGGATATATAAAAAAAGTATTCATATTAAAACCTAATGATCCCTTCCGCTGGTACCGGTAACTCGTATATCAACGCCAAATTTAAATTTCGCTGAATGCTGGCATTTAGATAGGTATCGATAAGTAGTGGTGGCGCCCCTAATTTTAATACTTTAGGCGCTTGCTCCACACTATAAATCTTATAACCGATGTCCTTTAGTCCCATTTTTGGCAACACATCAATATCTTCAATTTTACTGATTACTGCAGCCATAACCTCTGGGGTTTTTAATGCATCGGCTAAGCTTATTTCTGATTGACTAAATATATTAAGCTGTTCGATCAAATAATCTGGCAAAATTTGCTGAACATTCCTATGCAATAACATCCGAGCTAATTCAGCAGGGCTATCTTGATACGAAAGTACAAATTCGAGAATTTGCTGTTTTTGCCCTTCAGCAATAACAAAACTATCCCCTGCGAGTAGCTTCTCTTTCACCAGTACAATGTTTGCTTTGTGTTGCTCTTGGTAAACAGTTTCAATTCGTTTCTTAATTGATTCATATTCAAATAGACTTTCGTAGAGTTTCTCGCGCACTCTATTTACATGATATTCAGCAGACAGGATCCCCTGCATATGTTGTTGATTCTCGAGTTGATTGAACAAAACAAACTCTTCATTAACATTGTGCTGATTTATTTGCTTCGTTTTATATTGATCAAACTTCACCAAAGAATCGCTATAAGTTTTAGTCACTGCGGCTAGTTCAGAATTAAACCGTTTTATATCGTGTTCTAATAGAGAAAACCTATCTAACACTTCCGGCTCGATTAGCAGTAGCTTTTCAATAAAAGTTAACGAAAATCGTTCTTCTACACCTTTTTCCAGTAAATCATTGGCATTTACTTTTGTGTCTGCCAATGACTTATTGATAGGTGCGCAGCACAATAACAATAAGATAAGCATTTTTTCATTAAGTTACTTTCCATCAACCAATAGCTCATTAATCTATAGTCCCGCTTGTATCTGTGACCGATTGGTAAGTCGCTGTAATTGTGACATCTCCATCGGCGAGTCGTGTCGCTAAACCACGAGTCTCTTCTGCATTACTAATTATAACTAGCGATTCATCCGAGCTTGTCCAAACAACTCGGTTGGTATAATCCACTGGGTCGCCACCGGTATATGTTCCCACTACAGTGAACTGTTGCGTACCATCAACAACAATAGTTTGTGTGTCAGGTGAAATCGTTAGTGTGCTTAATGTTTCATCTGTTCTAGTGAGCGCGTAAGTACCTAATATTGATGTATCTGGCATTTTTGCCGTGATAGTTACTGCCGCTGTACTGTCTCCTAAACTGGCGATTTGTCCTTTTAAATCGGGTGCGTTACTAACGTAAACCGCAGTTGGCGTATTTGAAGTCCAAGTGACTTGTTCGGAAACGTCGAGTGTTCCACCACCAGCGTAATTAGCGGTTGCGATTAAGTTTGTTACGACATCCTTACCCATGTCATTAAAGCTTGTCGCATGAGTAATTGTTATACTGTCAAAGTTATCTACTGCGTTTGTCGATAAGGTTACATCCCCAGATGTCACTGATTCAAGACCTGTGTCAGTAAACCATTCGGCTGTAAATGCTACTGTATCGCTATCTGTAATTGGCAATACAGGCATCATCAAGCCCTTCTCACCACTTGCGTTACTCACAGTCGCTTTGCTCGACGCTGAACTTGACCATAACACTTGCTCGGTTATGTCTTCGACATAACCACTTGCAAAGTTTGCATATGCTTTTAGTTGATAGCGTCTAGAAACTTTTGTCGCCCCATTGTCATTGACTTCAGTTGGTACGTTACCAAGTGTTATGCTTGTTATTGCGTTAACGACTGTAACCGAAGACGTACCACTAATTGCACTCAACGTCGCGGTCATATCAACATCGGCACCAACAGCAATTGCAGCCCCAGCGTTTGTGATAACCGTAGTATTTGCACTGCTCCAGACCACTTGATCAGTAATATCTACAACAATGTTTTTGCTGCCTGTGTCGTAGGTATATAAACCATAAGCTTTGAAGTTGACTGTTTTACCGCGTCTGACAGTAGGGTTTCTAGGGTATACTTCTATGCTAGCTAATGTACCGGATTCAACGGTAAAGCTAGTGACATTAGCTGTATTAACCGAATCATCTGCCGTCACTGTGCCTGTAACGGCTGTTGCACTAAAGCTAACAAGCCCTGCACTATCGACGGTTGTTTCGGTATCACTCGGCGCTGTATTTGACCACAAAGCGGTATATTTACTGATGTCTAAAGTTTGATCATTACTCAATAACATGTAACTCGATAACGGATAACGAGAACCTTGAACAACTGTTGCCGCAGCCACTGAGTTTTGAATGCTACTAACAGTTATGCCATCCAGTAATGTCAATGCCGCTGTTCCTACCGTATCTGGCGTGGTTGAACTATCGGTTACCGTAATTGTTGCAGAGGTTTCATCAGCACTTAATGTTGCAGTAGACACGTTAATATCACCGGTATGCGCTGTTGTAAGATCCGTATCGCCGTCAAATATAATTAGGTCTACTGTGTCACTCGCTTCCCAATCCAAAGCATTAGGATAAACAGCTGTGGTTTTGTCAGAATATACCGCCACTGGGGTATATATCATAGTTTGCGACTCAGCTAATGCATTATCGCCATAACTATGTATTTCTAATGATTCTATGACTGGCTCAACCACTGTTAAATCTATGGTTGCCGTAATACTGTCATCCGCTGTTAATTCCACATCAACAGCCGTGGTATTAGACGATTCATCAAGGCGAATGGCTTGTACTTCGCCATAATTTGTCGCCGTGTCTAGTGAGATCAAAGCTGGATCTAGTGTTGGCGTCGACCAAGTCAAACTTGTTTTATCAAATGCCGAAGTGTCAGCACCATCACTGTAGGTGAAAGTAGGCTCAACCGTTAACGTGGTTCCAAGCGGTATATCTATAGAAGATGTACTGGATGCTAAACTGACGCTAAGAGTAGGTTCACCTATAGTGATAGTGATTGTTTCGGTTACTAAATTTGATGACCCGGTCTCTTCTGGAACAGAAGCCGTTAGAACCACCGTATTAGTTTTAGTTGCCGTATTTGGAATACTTATTCGAGCAAGAGCATTCACTGTGCCTTCATCGATTATCGTCACGGTTGCATCGTCTGTGTCAGCGCTCGACCAAGTCATAATTGAGCTTAGATCCGAACGACTTACAGTAGAACTATCCGTTTTAGTCGCCGTGGCTATGACATCGATACTTGTGCCCCGAGGCACAGTTTGGGAAGCTTGATCTAATGTAATGCTATTGATTAAAGGTACTGAAGCTGTGATTGTCACAGAACTTGTAATAGTCGTTGCTGAGCTGGCCCCGTTTTCGGCGCTCACCGTAATGGTTGCAGTGTCGCCACTACTAGCGGAAGCCGTTACGGTAACAAGTCCAGTATCGGTATCCACAGTGAAGTTGGCATTATCACTGCTCCAGGAAATATCGGTTAAAATAGTCGTAGAAGTATCTGAAAGGACCCCTGTAACAGATAAGTCAATACTGTCTAAGACATCAACAGACGAATCGCCCTCAGGAATTGCTAACGACGTCAATAACGGATTGGTTATAGTTACGATAAAGGTATCTTCAACCGTTGTTGATGAACCATTCACTACAGGCGTTGTCACTTTAATAGTTGCTTGTGCACCAATTACCGAAGCATTGGCTGAAGTTACTTCACCACTACTAGAATTTATGGTTACAGCGCATGGGTCTTCCAGAGCAGCTCCAAGTTAGGTCGTCGAGCAGGCCATTTGCGGTACTAGATAATGTCCCATCAGCAGACAAGGTTACCGAAGTTCCCCGCGGGAGATCACCACTAGACGTTGTTACCTCGACTGCAATAACCTCTGCTGGGTCGACCGTCAATGTCACCGTATCAGTAACAAATGTAGATGAACTTGACGATTCCAACGCTTTAGCGGTAATAACAACAGAGTCACTATCCATTGCATCGGTTTTAATGGTTACAACACCGTTCCCATCAACTGTTGCAACATCTTCATCACTACTTACCCACAATACCGACGTTGGAATACCAGACCCGCCGTCAGTGAGTGTGCCAGCGACACTGAGCGATACCGTTTTACCAATAGCGACATTTGTTGCAGGAGAAGTTATCGTAAGTGACGCTAAATCTGCCGAACCTACGGTGACAACAACCGTGCCTTCTACTAACGTTGCTGAACCTGTTTCAATAGGTGCAGAGACTTTGACCACTGCAGTATTGTTTATCGTAGCAGTGTTCGGAATAGTCATTGCTCCACTACTGCTATCAATTACCGCGTTTGCCGTATTTAAACTGCTCCAAGTCAAAGCTGTTGGTGTTCCTGTAGAATTATCAGATAAAGTCCCCGTCGCGGTTAGTGTCGTTGTTTTGCCTCTACCTACAAGGGTTTCAAACGAATCGATAGCTATTGAAGTCAATACTGGGTCGCCAACAGTTAGAGTTAATGTATCCGTAACATAAGTGCTTCCACTTGATAATTCTAATGCTTTAACTTCAATATCAACGGTATCTGTCGTCGGAGTAGCCCTAGGCTTTATGGTAACCAAACCACTACTGTCCACCGTAGCAATAGTCGTATCGCTACTACTCCAAATTTGAGTGGTTAACAACGTTGTACTGGTATCCGACAATAGCGCCGCCACAGAAATTTGTTGTGTGGTACCGACCGGAACCGTCGTCTCGCTTGCTGACATGGTCAACGTTTCTAATATTGGCTGCCCAACTGTCACAATTACCGTACCGGATACTGTCACACTAGACCCACTTTCGACTGGCGTGGTCACTGTTATTGTTGATTGACTGCCCACCGCAGCGGCATCATCAATGAAAACAACTCCGCTAGCGTTAACCGTTGCTACACTCGTACTTGAACTTGTCCAAGTTGAAGCCCAACTCAAATCCCCGAGTTCCTCAGTACTGGTATCACTAAACGTACCTAAAGTAGCTAACGTTAAGTCCGCGCCCTTCGGAATCGTTGGGGCAGCTGTTGTAATGGCAACGCTTGCAATAATAGGGTTATCAACAGTCAGAGTTATGGTATCTGTAATATAAGTGGACGAATCTGGCAATTCTAAGGCCTTCAATTCAATAACAACCGTATCGCCAACTGTCGCGTCAGGTTTTATCGTCACTAAACCACCATTGTCTACCGTTGCAATACTCGTATCACCACTACTCCAAATTTGAGTGGTTAACAACGTTGTACTGGTATCCGACAATACACCTGCCACAGAGATTTGTTGTGTGGTACCGACCGGAACCGTCGTCTCGCTTGCTGACATGGTCAACGTTTCTAATATTGGCTGCCCAACTGTCACAATTACCGTACCGGATACTGTCACACTAGACCCACTTTCGACTGGCGTGGTCACTGTTATTGTTGATTGACTGCCCACCGCAGCGGCATCATCAATGAAAACAACTCCGCTAGCGTTAACCGTTGCTACACTCGTACTTGAACTTGTCCAAGTTGAAGCCCAACTCAAATCCCCGAGTTCCTCAGTACTGGTATCACTAAACGTACCTAAAGTAGCTAACGTTAAGTCCGCGCCCTTCGGAATCGTTGGGGCAGCTGTTGTAATGGCAACGCTTGCAATAATAGGGTTATCAACAGTCAGAGTTATGGTATCTGTAATATAAGTGGACGAATCTGGCAATTCTAAGGCCTTCAATTCAATAACAACCGTATCGCCAACTGTCGCGTCAGGTTTTATCGTCACTAAACCACCATTGTCTACCGTTGCAATACTCGTATCACCACTACTCCAAATTTGAGTGGTTAACAACGTTGTACTGGTATCCGACAATACACCTGCCACAGAGATTTGTTGTGTGGTACCGACCGGAACCGTCGTCTCGCTTGCTGACATGGTCAACGTTTCTAATATTGGCTGCCCAACTGTCACAATTACCGTACCGGATACTGTCACACTAGACCCACTTTCGACTGGCGTGGTCACTGTTATTGTTGATTGACTGCCCACCGCAGCGGCATCATCAATGAAAACAACTCCGCTAGCGTTAACCGTTGCTACACTCGTACTTGAACTTGTCCAAGTTGAAGCCCAACTCAAATCCCCGAGTTCCTCAGTACTGGTATCACTAAACGTACCTAAAGTATCGAGTTCTAGCTCCCCACCTTTTGGGATGGTTGGCGCTACATTTGTAATCGCTACACTCGACAAAATTGGATCGCCGACGGTTAACGTTAACGTACCAATAACAAATGTACTTGAACTTGATGATTCTAATGCTTTTAACTGGATGTCGACCGTATCGCCAACAGTCGCATCTGATTTAATTGAAACCAAACCGCCAGTGTCGACCGTCGCAATAGTTTCGTCAGAGCTACTCCACACTTGAGTCGTTAGCAGTGTCGAGCTTTCATCAGACAATACAGCGGCAACATTTATTTGCCTTGTCGTCCCAACAGGTACTTCGGTAGCAGTTCCAAAACTAGGAGTAGCAGGAGTTAAAGTTAAACTTTGCAGTGTTGCCTGACCTGCTGTCACGGTTATTGATTTCGAGACGATTGTTGTTGAGCCGTCTACCACTGGCGCAGATACTGTGATTGTCGACTGACTTCCCACAGCGGCCGATTTACTCATGCTAACGACACCACTACTGTCGACAGTTGCTACAGTAGTACTTGAACTCGACCAAGTTAACGTCAATGGCGTTGGAAACCCACTGCTCGTATCAGTCAAAGTCCCTTCTGCAACTAACGCAAGTGTTGTACCTTTAGGAATTGTTGGGGCGACATTTGTAATTGTAATACTCGACAAAATTGCCTTATCAACCGTTAAGGTCAACGTATTGGTTATGTAGTTCGCAGACCTGGTAAATCTAATGCTTTCAACTCGATAACAACACTGTCATTTTCCGTTGCATCGGATTTAATTGAAACTAAACCGCCACTATCTACCGTGGCAACAGTCTCGTCAGAGCTACTCCAAATTTGGTTTGTAGCTAACGTGGTACCACCATCGGATAACAAGGCTGCAACATTTATTTGCTGACTTGTGCCTATCGGTACATCAGTTGAGCTTGCCGACATTGTAAAGCTTTGTAATGAAGCCTGACCCGCAGTAACGTTAACAGAGCTAGAAACTAAATCGGTTGAACCTGTTTCTACTGGGGCTGTTACGGTAATTGTCGCTTGACTGCCCAGCACCGCGGCCGCATTTATAGTCACATTGCCATTGTCATCAACTGTCGCTATATCTGTATTCGAACTCGACCAAGTTAATGAGGTTGGCAGACCAGTACTATTATCCGTTAACGTACCAGCCTTATCTAAAGTTAAGGCCGTACCTCTAGGGATAGTAGGTGCCGATGTTGTAATGGCAATACTTGATAAAATTGGATCATCTACTGTGATGGTTATGGTATTGCTAATGTATGTTCCAGACCCCGGTAAATCGAGCGCCTTGAGTTCGATTACAACGGTATCGCCCGCTGTTGCACTTGATTTAATCGAAACTAAACCGGTACTGCTAACCGTCGCAATATTCTCATCAGCACTACTCCACACCTGTGACGTTGATAATGTCGTACTGCCATCCGACAACAATGCTGCTACTGATATTTGCTGTGATGTACCCACTGGTACTTCCGTTTCCGTTGCAGACAATGTGAGACTTTGCAATTTTGCCTTAGCCTGTTGTCACTGCAACTGTATCTGACACAAGCTGACTTGAATCAGTTTCCACCGGTGCGGTTACGGTGATCGTTGCCTGACTACCAACACTCGCAGCGGCTAATATCGTCACTTCACCTGTATTATCTACTGTCGCAACACTGGTATTTGAACTCGTCCAAGTTAATGAGGTTGGCAAACCATTATTATTGTCTGTCAAGGTCCCCATAGCGGTTATATCTAAAGAGGTGCCCCTCGAAATAGTTGGTGGAGCTGTGGTAATTTCAATGCTCGAAAGTATTGGATCTCCGACCGTCAGCGTCAAAGTATCTGTAATGTAAGTTGTTGAACCTGATAATTCTAATGCTTTAAGTTCTATTCCAACCGTATCGCCTACTGTGGCTGTTGGTTTAAACGTGACTAAACCTTCACTATTAACAGTGGCAATATTTTCATCTGCACTACTCCAAACTTGTGCTGTTGACAAAGTAGTACCGCCATCCGACAACAATGCTGCTACTGATATTTGCTGTGATGTACCCACTGGCACATCCGTTTCCGTTGCAGACAATGTGAGACTTTGCAACCTCGCTTGTCCCGCTGTTACCGTTACTGTATCCGAAACCAACTGGCTTGAATCAGTTTCCACTGCTGCGGTTACAGTAATCGTTGCCTGACTACCAACACTCGCAGCGGCTAATATCGTCACTTCACCTGTATTATCTACTGTCGCAACACTGGTATTTGAACTCGTCCAAGTTAATGTCGTTGGCAAACCATTATTATTGTCTGTCAAGGTCCCCATAGCGCTTATATCTAAAGAGGTACCCCTCGAAATAGTTGGTGGAGCTGTGGTAATTTCAATGCTCGAAAGTATTGGATCTCCGACCGTCAGCGTCAAAGTATCTGTAATGTAAGTTGTTGAACCTGATAATTCTAATGCTTTTAGTTCTATTCCAACCGTATCGCCCGCTGTCGCACTTGATTTAATCGAAACTAAACCGGTATTGCTAACCGTCGCAATATTCTCATCAGCGCTACTCCACACCTGAGAAGTTGACAAAGTAGTACTGCCATCCGACAACAATGCCGAAATAGCAATTTGTTGCAATGTACCCACTGGCACATCCGTTTCCGTTGCAGACAATGTGAGACTTTGCAACCTCGCTTGCCCCGCTGTTACCGTTACTGTATCCGAAACCAACTGGCTTGAATCAGTTTCCACTGCTGCGGTTACAGTAATCGTTGCCTGACTACCAACACTCGCAGCGGCTAATATCGTCACTTCACCTGTATTATCTACTGTCGCAACACTGGTATTTGAACTCGTCCAAGTTAATGTCGTTGGCAAACCATTATTATTGTCTGTCAAGGTCCCCATAGCGGTTATATCTAAAGAGGTGCCCCTCGAAATAGTTGGTGGAGCTGTGGTAATTTCAATGCTAGAAAGTATTGGTTCTCCGACCGTCAGCGTCAAAGTATCTGTAATGTAAGTTGTTGAACCTGATAATTCTAATGCTTTTAGTTCTATTCCAACCGTATCGCCTACTGTGGCTGTTGGTTTAAACGTGACTAAACCTTCACTATTAACAGTGGCAATATTTTCATCTGCACTACTCCAAACTTGTGCTGTTGACAAAGTAGTACTGCCATCCGACAACAATGCTGCTACTGATATTTGCTGTGATGTACCCACTGGCACATCCGTTTCCGTTGCAGCCAATGTGAGACTTTGCAACCTCGCTTGCCCAGCAGTTACCGTTAACGTATCACGCACGGTAACACTTGAACCAGCTGTAACCGCGGCAGAAACCGTAATTGCGGCTTGACTACCAACTGATGCCGAAGCCTTTATCGTTACCACACCATTTGTATCAACTGTCGCTACATCAGTATTTGAGCTAGACCAAGTTAATGGTGTTGGTAAACCATTGTTGTTATTTGTTAAGGTTCCAATAGCCGTAATAGACAGCGTGGTGCCTCGCGAAATTGTCGGCGGCGAAGTGGTAATCTCAATACCAGATAATATAGGGTCGCCAACCGTCAATGTTATATTGCCAGAAATATAGGTTGATGAACCCGCTTGTGCAAGCGCTCTAAGCTCAATATCAAAGGTGTCACCAGCTGTCGCACTTGGTTTGAATGTGACTAAACCGCTACTATTAACGGTTGCGGTGTCCGTGTCAGAGCTACTCCAAATTTGAGACGTTAAAATGCCATTAGTTCCGTTCGACAAAGAACCAACTGCCACAACTTGCTGAGTCGTGCCCACTGGAACTGTTGTATTTGTCGCCGACAAGGAAATAGTTTCTAGTGCCGCATTAATTACCGTAATCGTCATCGACGAACTTGTATAAACGCCAGAACCGGGGTTTATTTCAGCCTTAGCCGTAATCAATGCCTGACTACCAACGGTTGTTGCATTTAAAACACTTACAACACCGTTACTATCTACCGTCGCCGTATCAGTATTCGAACTCGACCAAATAACCCCAGATGGCGAATCACTTGTACCGTCACTTAAAAGACCAGTAATGGTTAACTGTAAACTTAGTCCTAGCCCCAATTCTGAATCAGGTTGAACGATATCGATAGTATCTAATAATGGCGCCGCAATAGTTAATTCATATTGATCAACAATATATGTACTTGAAGTTGCTTCTTTTTTAGCTCGCGCAGTAATGGTAACCGTTGAACCGATGGCAGCAGTGTTCGTTGTTGACACTACGCCTACTGAACTCACAGTTGCAACACTCGTATTTGAACTTGACCACTCTAGGGTGGTTGGAATACCGAGGCCATTATCTGACAACATGCCAGAAACCGATAATGAAATATCTGTCCCTCTAGGAACACTCGACGAACTTGACGAAATTGTTAATGTATCAAGAACCGGTGGTAGGACCGTTACTAAAATTGAATCTGTAACCAGAACACTAGAATTAGTAGTTTTTGGTGCCGCTACTGTTATACGGGCTGTGCTACCTAATGTCGCACCATTCGGTATTTCAAGGGTTCCCGTATTACTGATCACAGCGATATCAGCGTTACTCGTCGACTAAGGATAATATTGGTGCAGAGCTGCTGTCAGACATGACACTTGCCGGCACCATTGTTATTGCGGTTCCTCTTGCAACACCTATGTCACCATTTGTTATCGACAAGTTTTCCACAATTGGTGCGCTCACCGATAATACGGTCGAGTTACTAATAATATTTGATGAGCCAATAAATGACGGAGCTGAAACAGATATGGTTGCTACGTCACCGATTTGTGCTGAATCTGGAACAGTAACCACCCCTGTTGTAGCGTCAATCGACATAACCGCTGGGTTTGAACTTGTCCAAGTCAAAGGCGTCGGTAACCCTAATGTGTCATCCGTTAATAATCCAACCGTGGTCAAGGTACTTGAAGTCCCACGGGCGACCGAACCACCAATTGAGTTGATCGCCAACGAAGCTAAAACAGGATTACCAACGGTTATCACTGACGTTGCTGTTACATCGACACTAGAATTGAAAGACTCTTTCGCTTTAGCGCTAATTGTCACAAAACTACCAATATTCGCCGTGCTTAAAACTAATACCGCGCCGCCATTATCAACCGTCGCAACTGACGTATCAGAAGATTGCCATGTCACTGTTGTCGGTAAATCAGTGGTGCCATCAGTCATAGTGCCCGTTGGCACCATTTTTATCACTGAGCCACGTGCAATCTCACTATCTGGATAATTTAAGCTAAGGGTATCGAGTACTGCATCTCCAATTGTGAAATCGAGGACATTACTGCTTAACAATTCACTTTCAGCATTAGTGATACTCGCGGCAATCTTTACTTCACCTAAATCAAATGTTGAAATCGTACCGTCGCTTGCCGGATCGGCCAAACTGCTATTTGAGGTTGTCCAAGCAACTTGATCCGTTAGATCTAGAGTCGAGTTATCTGAATAAGTACCTGTGGCACTTAGCTGTGCAGTTCGCCCATCGGGTACCGCAGCTTGATCGACTTCAATAGAAATTTCAGTTAATAATGGTGAAGTTACCGAGATATCAATATCACCACTAATTGGGTTGTTGTCGTCAAGTGTCCAATCTACAGATACCGACAATAGGCCAGCGCTTGCCGTTTTCACTTGGGCAACCGACGTATTCTCATCACTCTCAACTAAAACGCCACCAGCACCAGACACATGCCAATTTAAACCTTCAGTGAAAACTATGGATTTACCGTTTTCTGCTTTACCAATCGCTGTAAACTCTTCTGTTTGACCGGCATAGACGGTTTCTCGCACATTGGTAATGTTAATTTCAGTCAGGGCACTAACGGTGATAAATGTTTGTTTACTTATTTCAACACCGTCGAAATTATTTATCCGAGCACTTATCGGCCCAAAACCATTTTTATTCGCAACAAAACGACCACCTAGTTCCGTTCCAGAAGTCATGCTACCAATTAATAAAGCAACATCATCACCCGGTCGACCAACTTGCCATGTAACTTCTTCGGTTAAGTCTGTACTACTGCCGTCAGAATAAAACCCCATCGCGGTAAATTGCAGTGGCAAATTGATGATAGTGGTTGGGGATAATGGTGATAATTCAAGATATTCTAATAACGGACCACCAACGACAATTGGATAGTCGACATAAATTGTTTTTGATTCGCCAAGTTCATCAATCACAAGTTCAGCAGTGATGACTGTTTCACCTTCTTCAATAGGCGTTAAAATACCAACTACATCAACCGTCGCAACTGATGGATTTGAAGACGACCAACTTACTTCACCGTTAAGACCAGAGCGGCTTTCATTCGAGTAAATACCTGTCGCTATAAGCAGATCAGGGACTCCTTTTAAAAATAATGCTTCTGGTTGCGGACTAACCGTAAAGCGCTCAAACGTCGGTGTTATTTCAATTGAACGTAGAGTTGCTGCAGAGATGCTTACTCGTGTTGTGGTAGAAATTTCTTCTTGCCCCGGCGGCGTGTACTTAGCAAAAACTTCTATTTCACCGGCAAACTTCGCATATAAATCGCTAGCATTGGTTTGGTTAAAATCAGCAATCGCGGTATTCGAAGAAGACCAAGTCACGGTATCTGTTAGTTCTAAAAATCTATCATCCGATGTATAACCAGTAGCCTCAAATGTAATAGTATCGCCAGCAACCATTTTAGTATTAGTTGGAGCAACTTCAATTAGTTCGAGTATTGGCGCACCTACTATAATTTCAGCGCTAGAGAAAATCTGATCACCATATCGATTTGACGATGATACGGTCAATGTTACTATGTCATCTCCTTGCGTTAGCCCAGTAACTAACCCTTTTAAGTCACTATTGTTAATAATAGCAACCTCGTGCTCATCAGTATTTGGAATGCTCCAATTGGTCGTCACTTCTTTAGTTATTTCTTTTTCAGTCGTGTCGGCATATACGGCAAATGCTTTAAACTGGAACTGTGATCCTAAAGACACTATCCAAGGGGTATCACTGGTATTTGGCTCAATTCTTATAGACGTAAATACGGTTTCAATTCGATTCAACAAAATCGTTGCTGAGTGACCTTTTCCAGATATAACTTCTGTCGCTGAAATGGTTACCACTGACCCTTCTCCTAGCAATATTTCAACAAAGCCGGTGGTTGGGTTTACTTCCGCGACTTCAATATTACTACTTTGCCATTGCGCCGCACTAACATCTTCTATTTGTTTATAGCCACCATCGGAATAAATACCCCAAATATCAATTTGGACACTTTCACCACTTGGTACATTAACGCCATAACTTAATGCCGCCGGAACCAAGTTAATACTTTCTAAAACCGCAATGGTTACCGGGAAGTTAAGAGGTTGTGATATCACAATATTATCAGCGTTAGTGATCGACGCCGTTACGACAACGTCCGCTTCACTCGAGTTCGCAGCAAAGACTCTGCCTGCGCCGCTTCCAGCTTCAACAATACTTAACACATTACCATCGGACGTATCCCACGTTACCTTACTAGAAATATCCTGAGTAGACCCATCACTATAGTGACCAATCGCCTTGAAAACACCACTTTGACCTTTCGCCAATTGGCTAATTAGCTCATCTCCGATACCGTCTTTATTAGAATCGTAATAACTTTCGATCTCGATAGTTTCTAAGAGTGGAGGCGAAATTGAAAATGCAATATTTTGGTTTGTTTCAACATTGTTGTAGTTAACATCGATAAATGTCGCATTTAATGTGGCGTCACCTTGCAGTATAAGATCTAACGTATTAGCTAATGCAGAGTTAAACCCGATAAAACTTTCAAACTCAGGCGCAATCGACCAACTGACATAGTCACTTATATTACGTGCAACCCCATCAGAAAAATTACCAATTGCTTGAATAGATTGTGTATAACCTTGCCATAAGCCTTTTTCTTCGGGCAGTACTATACTGAATGAATCAAGTTTAGCAGGTACAACATTAACATTGATTTCATCAGAGACGATACCAGCATCACCTTCCACCGTGGCAGAAACGGTTAATGTACCAAGTGCGTTGGCTGTCGAATTAGCTTCGATGAAAAAACCATCTACCGCGACGATACTGACCAAGCTGTTATTTGACGATGTCCAAACGACATTGGTTTCATCACGTTGGGTGCCATCGGTGTATAATCCTACAACTCTGACCGGCGTGCGGACACCTTTAGGAATCGAAAGTAACTCATTTTGCCAAACATTCTCGTCTGTGGCTTCAATGGTTATCTGAGTCAATAGTGCCGAGGTTGTTGACACAGCAAACCCCGTACTTATAATATTTTCACCAATATCATTGACTAATGACGCTGTTATTAGAGTGTCCCCAACACTGCTAGCAATTAGTTCATTTGGGTTGGACGAATTAAAACTCGCAATGGTTTCACTAGATGAGTTCCGAGTAACTAACTCGGTAATATCCTCTCGAATATTATTTTGAAAATTCCCCATAGCCCGCCAAGTAGAGATTAAACCTAAAGCATAACGCTCTATTACTGGTTCAACGTCAATTGACAATAACAATGGTTTATTAACAACGAGTGGCAGTGTGCCTGTTATTTGAGTCTCGCTGCGATTCATCTTCACAACGGTTAGGTCGACAGTACCTACTTCAAAGGTGTCGACCTGAAACTTTTCACTTTCTTGGTCGTAACTCGCAGTGGCGATATCGGATTGCGATGATGAAAAGACTAACGTTTCATCTGTGGTGATATCAGCGACATCCAAATTTGAATATAAAGCTTCGACGACAAAAAATTCGGTTTTATCAATTGCGATTGTCAATGGTTCAGTTTTTAAGGTGTCATTAATGGGTTTTATTGTTAAACCATCCACGACTTTCTCTTCAACATTCAGTGAAAAACTCGCTGCCGTGATTGAACTCCCGTAACCGTTATCAATCGATGCGGTAATTGCCGTGGTACCAACTTGTGTTGTTTGGAAATTACCAAACTCATCAAATGTACCAATCGCTGGACTATTATGTTCCCACTGAACCAATGAGGACCTGTCAATTTTTGTATTGTCAGTAAATGTTGCTGTCGCTTGCATCACTATCTGACGACCTAAAGGCGTCGATGCTGTGCCCGTTATTTCCAAAGAAACAATAGCAGCTGGCGTAACTTCAATCGTTTTTGTTGCTAGTAACTGCTCACCAATGCCATTATTAATCTTAGCTGAAACAACAACCTGACCTTTAGATAGAGATGATATTTTGCCGGTCGCGTCAATTTGAGCCACCGATTCATCATCTACGGACCAACCAATACCTTCTAGTAACTGGCTTTGAGAATCGTCACTAAATGTACCAAATAACGTCAATTCTATGCCGTTACCCAGAATAATTTGCTCGTTATTGGCTTCAATATCGACTTGTTGTAATAACGGATCTATCGACTCTATGGTAATCGACGTTTTATTTTGACTATTTATTGCGTCAATTGTAAAAGTAACGGGCTTTAATATGGTGATTACATTTTCGTACCCTTGTTCAGACTCTAATGAAGCAACGCTTGGATCACTCAACGTCCAAGTATACTCGTCCGCTTGAAAGCTTTGATTATCGCTCGACAATGCCGCGCTAAAATCCTTTAGCCCCGTATCCTGATTGTAAATTGCAAGTGCGAATTTATCGCCTTTTCTAATGCTAGATTCGTCTCCTACTCTCACCTGTAAAGGCTCTAAGCGAATTTCATAATTTGAATTTAACGGTTCTTCTGTGACATCACAGGCCGCCAACAGCAAAACAAAACCGTATAGCAAGTAACGAGAACAATTGGTTAGTAATTTAAACAAATTCATCTTCATTCTTTTAATTTACACTCATCTTGCGACAGCATGACAAAGTCCCTTTAAATTGTTTTACTAATAAGTTTCAAACTTAATGTTGTATTCTATTTCTTTCGCGTTTTCAGGCATTTCCGATACCATCTGGCGATAAGCATCACCTATCTTATAAGACAAATAAACTGTGGTGTCTGGCCAATATCGAGTCACCGTAATAATCGTATCTTTTGCTTTCCAGCTATATTTAACTTCACCAAAATTTAGGTCACCTTTCGATTCAAAAGGTAATCCATATTTATCATTAATTAACTCTATAATTTGTAGCACATAGTTTGGCGCATTGTGGGATGGGAATCGATATTCTAATGATGCTACCTTAGTCGGTTTGCAAGCTATAACCAACAAACAACCTATCTGTACTTTTTAGCAACTTAGACGATTCGTATATATCAAACCAATAATTATCTTGTTCTCTAAGTGGGTTAGCAAAATTACTCTTGAGCCTTTGCCTTAAGTTTTTTCGCGTTGTTGAAGCCAATGTCCCACCATACAACACCAGAGATGTTTTTAACGTCTCTAACATTTTTGTAAAAATGGTAATCGTTGCTGTGAGGGTAAGTAACCTTGTTCAGCCGCTTTGGTGTGCCAAAATAACGCACGTTGAGTGTCCATAGGTGTCGCAATACCCTGCTCATACATCAAGCCTAGGTTATACTGAGCGTCAATAACACCTTGATTAGCAGAATTTGTATACCACTTAAAAGCTTCTTCATTATTCTGCTGAACACCAATGCCAACCCTGTAAAGGGATGCTAGGTTACTTTGTGCTGCCGCATGATTCTGCTCAGCCGCTAAGGTGTACCATTTTGCAGCTTGAGTAAAATTAAAAGTTTTTGAACGACTTTGCTTATAGAGCGCCATCAAGTCAGATGATAATGGCACTTTGTCTTGTTGATTTAATAGTCCATAACTAAATTGGGCTCCTGCATGACCCTTTTTCGCAGCTGATAGCAACCAACGGATGCCCTGATCAAGATTTTGTTCAATTTTGACACCTGATACATAAGCTCTGCCCAATTCAAATTGCGCATCTACGTAGTCTCTATTCGCAGCCAACTTTAACCAAAGTATGCCCTGTTCATAGTTTTCTTCAACACCTAAGCCATTCATAAACATCAAGCCAATATAATATTCAGCTCGAGGATCTTCTTCTTTCGCTAATGGCAACCATTCAACAAGAGCTCTTCTATAATTTTTATCATTATAAGCAATGAGCCCTTAGTCAAAGTCGCCTTCAAATCCTAGGTCATACAAAGGAGCAAGAGATTTAAAGTCTGGCATCACTTTTGTGAATGAACCACCTTTCCCATCCGCTTTGCCAAATTTTGGCTGCTCTGAATCAGATTTTTTCTTGTCCGAGCCTAAATCCAATAGTGGCACGCTATTTAGTGAACAACCATGAATAGCCAATATCGAAGCTAAAATTATACTTTTCTTTAACGACATAGTTTAATGACTTATTTTAGTTGAAATCTTTGCTGTTAATACCTAGCGACAACTTCCACTGGATATCCCGACTGACGTGATCGCATTGTTGTAAAAAAGACAAAAATGCAGCGCTATCACTCATTTCTTGTTCTTTAGCAACGGCAATCCCCTCACCTTTTATCCTACGAATTTCAGCTAAATGTTGAGTCAATAATCGATAATCTTTGGTGTCAGCTTGCTCTTGCTCCTGTGCATTCACATCTTCTAACAATGCTTGAATTCGTTGTAATCGAGCAGCTTGCTTGTCTTTTTCATACGTTTCATTAATGCCTATCCAACGTGAACGAACATTCCAAATAATGATAATGGCAAATAATAAAAACCACTTCATATTCCAAAGTAACAGTAGTGAGTCAAATAACGCCGTTTTGAAACTGCCATACGGATTAAAACGTCTTTTCGTTACATCATGTAGCAACAGTTGGTCAGATTTCCCTCGCTCTCTTTTAACCATTTAGATAATAAAGGGAATTTTAATGTGAAATTTTTTGTCTCCATAACATCAATCAGCATGTTCACTATATCTGATGACAAATCGAGTCGACTCACCAGCCATACATTCTCTGAAACGGTTGGTAACCATTTATCTGGCATTGGACCAAAAGAAGAAGGATAAACCCCCATAGCAAAATTAGCATTTTGGTAAAGATTGTTACGTTCAACAAATCCCTCGGCCGCATCAATAGATATAAGGCTGAAATTACCGCTGCTCATTAACTTCTTCATATAGGTATCGTTAACACTGGTGCTAATGATTGCACCATCTAAGTTACGGCCTTCGAGTAAATCAAGGTGCGACACTTCAGTATTTAATAGCGAGGACTCTTCAATTTGATAATGTTCTAATAGTTTATAAGCGGCTTTTCTGTGATCACTTTTTAATCCGCCTAAAGAAATTCGCTTGCCTGACAAGCCATAAATGGAACGAATGCCGGAATCGACATGAACAACAATGTGCAACAAATGTTTTTCAATTGGTGCGATGACCGCTAAGTTTGTCATATCCGTAGCACTTTGAGAAATTAAAGCTACATCGGCTTTTCCTGACTGCAAAGCTCCTCGGTTGATACCTGAAGAACCACTCTCAACCAATTCCACTTTATAATCAGAACGTGTTTCAATTGCTTGTTTCAATTCTTTGCCAATTTGAAATAAATAGCTCGTCCTTTCACCAGACGCGACCCGAATCACGGTGCTGGAATTGCTTTTATAATACCCTACATAAATGACCCCAATTATAGCGACGATCATTAATGACCAGCTAATAAAAGGCCTAACGTTATATAAGTTCATAAACTATTCCCTTTGAGTTATGTAAGTACCTATTTAAGATACTGATTTTATTCTAAAACGATAATATTGCTTTAAGGCCACCATCATTTTAATAATTTGATTTACCAATATTATCTTTTTATAAACATTCTTATTCTAAATTAAGCCAAAATCATTACTTTAACTTGCGAAGGGCTTAACGTCGCACCAAAAGAGCCCGGCATCATGCCATTTTGACCTGACAAACCGAGCATTTTATTGGAAGGTAAACCACCAATAAAAGTTTTCACACTACCTAGCAATTGCCTTTGTGGCCCCATAACCATGCCAGATAACGGATTCATCATTAGTCCAGCGTTATCACCATTACTCATTGGAGTAATAGTTAACATATTATGATTTGGCATAGCCAAAGTTAATACTTTTACCTGCGATGGAATACCCATCGCTGTCACCGCAATATTAGGATAAGGCAACGGTGTTGGAATTGGCCCGACCGGTGAAGGTATGGGCGTTAAACACACGTCTGGAAAAGCCATATTCATTGCCGGCATCTGTGTTGTCGCGAAAACCATTCGATTGTTGTCCTTTATCCCATATGGATCCGTTCACCATCAATTTTCATATCTTTCTCGGCAGTAATGACTGCATGTTGCGAACGAATTGTGGTGGTAGATGACACATTTTGCACGTAATTTTTACTGTTTTTCTGTTCAACACCTTCAACGTTTGAAAAGCTATTTTTAACCGTTTTAATCAATTTATCAGCTACCGAGGTAATTAGCTCTGATAATGTTTGAATTGAAGTCCATTGTGCCTTTAAATTTTTTCCCGAAACTTGCATTTCAGTACTATATACTTGAGTGCTATTTGCCGTAATGTTTAAATCTTCTGACACTATGCTATGTTGTCTTGTCGCGGTAAGTTTTATATCTCGGTGGCTCGAAAATGTTAAATCGCCTTGTTTTGTTTCGACTTTCAGGCTTGCAGGAAAACTCAGTTTGGCATCTTGGTTATCTGGCCTTTCGATTACCGCAATAATATGGCTTTGCTTACCATCAACGTTAATTAAAACTTTATCTCCGGTTTCGGGTTGAACAAAACAACTGAATGCGAGTTGAGCGCGATACGCCCCCTATCTGATAAAACCATATATTCACGATTAAACCCCCTGTATGACAGCGTGTTCAGTAAATCCTATTTTAGCTTTTAAATCACTCGATAACGGTATATTCATAACATTCTCTTATTTTGCAGCCCATTGTTCCGCTTTTAATTTTGTTTCGTCAGTTTCTAAAGCTAACTTGCGGCTCGCACCTTTCCAATTGGTTTTCTGCTCTTGTATTTCATGCAAATTAGTACGATACAAACTAGTATTCGACATATCCGCCTCGTCGAGAATAGCATGGCTAAATTCAACATATGTTAAATCTGCTCCACTAAATACAGATCCTGTGCAATCTGCTTTTTCAAACAGTGCCTGCTCAGCTTTGATTTTAGTAAAGTTAACCTTAGTTAATATGGCTTCTTTTAGCAAAGCCTGTGGCATATTTGCATTTTCAAAATTAGCAAATGACAAGTCTGCTTCGACCAAGTTAGCCTGAGCCAATATCGCGCCGCTGAAATTGGCACTCGTCAATTTTGCTTGCATAAAACCGGCTTGCGATAAATCTTTATTGCTAAAGTTTGTATCTGATAAATCGCATTGCTGAAATTGTGGTTTAATAAATCCTACTTTTGTAAAATCAAAACCTGCGAAATTCGCTTTCATGAAAAACGGCAATTCCCATTGAACTTCATCTAAATTAATAGCTTCAACTAAGGGCTCAAGAAAATTAACACGAAACGCCGTTGAGCCTGCCCAACTCGTTTTTGAAAGATCAGCATTAATAAACGAACTTTGATTTATTTTGCAACCTAAAAATTTAGCGCCAGCTAAAACCGGGTTGACAAAATTCGTATTCTCCAAATTAGTATTGGAAAAATCACTCTCCGCTAATTTTGAGTCGACAAAATTAGCTAACCTTAAATCACAGCCCACCAGCGACATTCCATTTGCCTCTGCTTCTATAAAGTTGGCTAGTATGAGGTTTGCGCCATCAAGCTTTGCATTGCTAAAAGTACAGTTAATAAAGTTACACTCTTTTAACTTAGCTCCGGATAAATTTGCCCTTGAGAAGTTTACCGACTCAAAACTGCCGCCCCCTAAGTCCACGCCTTGATAATCACCATCGGACAAATCAACACCGTCAACAATAGGCTTGCCACCTTTTACTGCATCAATTAGTTCCTGTTTCAACACAGTTTATGGCCTCCATTCTTTCAGAATAGTCTGGTCAAGATTTGCGCCTGAGTATGTGTTGTTTCCTAGGGTGCTGTCTAAAAGTTAACACTGTACAAATTGGCTTTAGAGAAATCGGCACTAACTAAATAAGCCTTGTACATTGAGCCCTCCATTAAATTGGTCGCTTTAAAACTTGCCCCTTTACATTGGCTCTGCATAAACTGGGTTCGATACGCTTTTGCTCCCTGAAAACTCGCATTATCGAGCTGCGATCCAGAAAAGTCGGCTTCGTCTAGCTTCGCTTGGTCAAATTTGGCATCAACCAATTGATTCTCTCTAAAACAAGCTCGACTGCCATCGATTCCGGTAAAGTCACTGCCATTAAGTTCACAGCCACCAACAAATCGAACATTTATCATCTGCGCTTGTTGGAAATTATTATTGTTTGAGATTGCTTTTACAAAGTTAACACCATCTAAAATAGCTTTAGTAAAATCACAATCAACAAATTGGCCTTCGACAAAGTTCGCTTCAGCAAGATCCGTTTCAATAAACTCACAATTTCTAAATACCGGATTAACAAAGTTGCACTTTTTCAATTCCGAGCCATTAAATATGGTTTGTTCAAATGTGGTATCTAAAAAATTACCTTCAGCCATTGGACAGTTAATTAACTTTGCTCTAGTGAAATTCGAACCGCCTAATTGGCAACCCGCCAAATTAGCATCCGTGAAGTCTGCATCGGTTAGGTTAGCGGCACCGATATTGGCCCCTTGGCAATCGGCATTCCGTAAAATGGCATTCTCTAGATTTGCGCTAGCCAAAATAGCTTTACTTAATTTAGCATTGGTCAAATTGCAATTGGCGAAATTTACACCTTCTAAATAACAATCTGACAGGTCAATCCCGGTCAAGTCCTCTCCAGATATGTCTATACAAGCATAGTCACCACTTACTAACGATTCGCCACTTTTAAACTGTTGAAGAAACTGCTGTTTCAGATTTTGTTCTTTTTCTGGATGAGGTGAGCGCATTTCTCCCATAAGGTGTGCGCCCATTAAATAGGTTTCTTTATGTTTAATCCCGGCCTCAATGATTTGCTGTTCGAGTTTATCTGCATCAAAATCAATTTTGGGTATTTCAGACTCTGGGATGCCTGCTCCGCGTAATTCAGAAATTTGTAACTCTGCTTCCGAAAGTTGTTGCCGTAATTCAGAAAGTTGTGGCGACATATCAAGTCTAGGCCACATTGGAGGCATATCCATTTCAGTCATTATTTGTTCGATTTCAGATATCGCTGGTGCAAGTGCCTCTGCATCACTGCTCTGTTTTATAAGCTCGAGTTCTTTCTCTATATGTTCTCTTGTTTGCTGCCTTGCATTTTCAACCATTTGTTCTTGATAAGCTTTAATTTCATCTAATACAGTCAAATCTATATTAAAAATATCTATGTTGTCTGGCTCTGTAAGAATGCCTTGGCATCATCCGCTCTAACATTGCTTCGATTTGAATTTGCTCATCGGCTTTTTCAGGATTATTGATTTTTTCTAAATACGGAGTCGGATCGACACCCGCAACTTTGCACTGCTCAATTACTTTGAGTTTAGCGTCCTCTATTTTATTCGATGCGTCTAATAGACTGCGCTCGCCAAATGATTCCAAATTATCTTTTGCTAGTAACTCTAATGGAAAATCAAAGTCTTCTTGAATCTGCTGAAAGCCACACTTCATGCCTTTGGCAATTAATGGAGCGGAAAACAAAGCATATTTATAACCATGTTTGAGGTCTAGGCGCTTTGTTAATTGATCTTGATAATGGGCTAATGTTCTAGGCGTATCTTTGCGGTTTTCACAGGCCAGTAACAAGGCTTTTATATCCGAACCAATATCTGAATACGCTGCAATCGTCCCCCTGTATATCATCACACCTAAATCGGAGTTAGGAAACAAGTATAAAGTATCAAGTTTGGTTGGGATTTCTTTAAACTGAATTTCCATCTTTCCAGTGGCATTGCCACTATTGTCAACAACTGGCACCTGCTGATTAACAAAAGCACGTCCATAAATGGGTGGTAAAGTACCCGACAACTCTTGGTGTTTGGCATGCATATTAGTAATCGAAAACTGCTCATCGCCATTAAAAAATCCGTCGAGCCACTGGTCTTCCGCCGCATCATTAAAATAGAGCCAGTTTACGTCGTCCGGTAATCCCGGCATGCGGGTTTCAATGTATTTTTGGTCAAACGTTCCTGCCTTTTCTACGCGCGGAGTGTTCATGATATCTATACGGCCAAAACTGGCAGGTTGCGGTTTTGAGCCCGGCGAGGTAATTAGATTACTCTTATATTCAATATTAGGTAAAAACTGACGCTCGCCAAAATCGGTTGTCACTTCTATCGCGCCTTTCCCGCCAGGGTTTGGCTTAAACCCTTCACCACCAAAGGCTTTTTGGTACGTAATTGGCATTTCTGTAAATAGCTCTGGCGAGCTCGGAGTAATGCCCGCACCTAATAATTTATACCAATGCCGGTCGCCAAATATTGCCAGCTCTTTTTCAACGGAGGTTTGATAGGTTCCTTGCTTTGTTTTGCTTTTGACCGTCAGCTTAACAGAGCCTGCTTCAACTTTTTGATTATTCGGTGGAATAAAACTCCCCGCTACTAAAACTTCACCAACCTCTTTTGGCATCGCGGCATCAAAGATTTCCCCATCTAACTGCTCACCAATTACTTCCCACAACTTTTGTTCAAGTAATATTTCACCATTAGTAAGAGAGAAACCAATGGGAATAGAGACCGTAAACAAGTTTTTTTCCAAATAGGAAAAAGATTTATACAAAACACCAAGTTGAAGCGGCTTTTGAATTTCCATTATCTAACTCAATAATCTTATAAGGCCTGAGCCAATATAGGCGCCAGCAGTTTTGATTCCCGCACCTGCAGTCTCAATTTTTGTCGCCGTAGTACTTAGATTAGAAACTGAGTTTTTTAATTCTGTTAGCTTTGTTTTTATTTGTACAGCATCAAATTCAGTTGCTGCAGTCAAGCTAATTTCGGCCCTAATACCAGCACTAATGTCAGCCCTCAGTCCAGTAACAACGTCGGTGCATGCAGCTACATCAAGAGAGAATCGTGCAGCAATACAAATATCATTTTTAAGCCCTAAAAATAGATCGCTTGTTGCCGCTAAAGACATTGTCGACGAAGCTGCGAATTTGAATTCACTAGTCCCGCCCATAAAAAATGTGTCATCCCTGCCCCATTGTTTGGTGTAACTATTCCCCATAACGACATCATACGTATCTCCATCAGTATAACTATAGGCGTTGCCGTAAGTTTCTGATTCTGAAGTCCCCACAGTTACTGAAATGTCATTGCCATTTTTATAGTTATAAGAATTGCCAATTTCTTTACTTGCTGACGTTGAGCCAGCACTTAAAGTAAACGCATAATGCTTAGAAGTGATATCTCCATATCTCGGTCCACCTGGAGACGCTTTATCATGGGAATGTGACGCATTAATGGTTTCTGTATTGGAATTAATTAAACTTTCGACATAGCCATTGCCAAACGCGTAATCGGCTGGATCGCTGCACCATTCAAATCGGCGACCATGGTGGTATTCAAATTCATCACCCCACTTCATCTCGACTATTTGATTTTCTGGGTCGATTGCGCGAGTTTCGTCACCCCAGTTATATAAACCGGTACTACTATCTGCGAAGTATTCTGGATCGGTGTTTAGCGCATTTGAAATTGCCGACATGTCAGGGCCAAAATTCTCTGCATTGTCATCAATGCCATCTTCATTAATATGAAATTCGTCCCAACTATTACCGAAATCAAATATCTTGTCTGCGCCGTAGATATATTCATTTCCCGCAGACCAAACATAACGCTCGCCTACTCGGCGTTCGATTACAAAGTTACCCGCTAACTCGACTTCACGAGTCATTACTGCATCCGCCGGAAAACCAGCTTCGCCAAGATCAAAGTGACTAGGTAAATCACTAGCCGATGTTGCCGTTTTTCCATCAGTTGAATAACCAGTTGTACTCCCGTCTTCAGCTTCTTCTACAAGTTTTTTCAATTTGAAGGAAAAAACGTTTTGTTCGTTTATGATGTCGTTTCCGGAATCTAGAGAACCATTTTCAGCATTGGTAGTATCGTCATCCAAACCATCGTTTTCTGTATTGGCGGCAATTCCACTTACATTTACAACATTGCCATCAGCGCCTTCAAAGTAGTAACTACCAACACTAACAAAAGCTTGGTAACCCCCTCTAATCTCCTTCCGCTCCATACCTGCTGTCATTAGGACAAAGCCATCACCATCATGATTAGGGGCTCCTAAATGCATATAGGTCTTGTTGTCTCCGGTTTGTAATTTAATGCGGTTTTTACCGTCTTGATCTTCTAGTTCAATTTTATTACCAGAGCCCGTTTTAATTAAGCTGTTGGTTTGGTTATCCGAAGTCGTAATACTTGGTTGTGAGGCATTTGGCACAGTGCCCGCGATAACAGGTCGGTCAGGATCGCCACCAATAAACGTGAGCAATACTTCAGTACCCTTTCTCAAAGGGAAGCTCATACCTTGTCCCTCGCCACCATAGGGTTGACTCATTCGGATCCAATGGGACGATTTTCCGCCATCACGATTCAACCGGTCAAAAGGTAACGTAACTCGGTAGCGACCTTCTTCGTCTAATTCGGCATAATGACCATCACCTTCCGCATCAACAAAGGCGTTTAATGTGCCATGTATTTCTGGCTTAGCAGTAACTTGACTGCTCCGATATTGAATGTCGGCTGGAATTGCGGAAAACGTATTTTGATATACGACGGCTTCACCTATGTCTCCGTCTGCGTAGTGCAATAGACTTGGGTTCTTTGCTTCGTGTTCAATGTTAAGCAGTAAATAATCTTGATTACAACTCGTTCTAAAATGCCCTTCAAGCGTAAATTGATGCCCTGATATCAATCTAATAACGGTACTTTCACCATAATACACCGACTTTGTGCTACTAATTTCTTCGGCTCGAATTTGAGCAAGTTGACCACCTTCTTCAGGGGTTTGTATATTTTGTCCCCACACATAAATCTCACTCGATGGATTAGCAGATTCATCAACGATAAACTCGCCTTTGATATCGACCGAGGGTTTATCATCGTTGTAATCTTTCAATAATACTTTGTGGGGTAATCGTTTCTTTTGATTGATAAAACTAGTGATTGTATTTGCTAAAGCGTTTATTTCTAATGAGGCGTTTGGGCTATAAGTTACATCACTGTTTGTAATATCTTCCTGCGTTTGCAATGAATCACAGAACACTAACTTTTCACCTATTTCACCCTGGGTGAAATAATAATAAATGCCATCGCGTTCCATTAATCGAGAAATAAAATCTAGGTGGCTTTCATTATACTGACACTTATAAGCCCAATTTCGATAGTTACCTTGTAAGCCCGAAAGGTCGTAATCTTGCGTGGTAAATCCCGCCTCTTGGAGTACCATTTCTATTATTTCTTTAATATTTTGATCTAAATAGATTTCATTCGTGTGAAACAGTGATAATTCCCAAAGTTTCGGCACCAATTTGGCTTTATATAGTGTCTGGTTGTTAACCTGAGAAACTGCATCACAATGGGAAATTATTCCTTGGATGACTCTTTCTTCGTTACCCAAAGTAATGGTCAACGACGCTTGTGTCTCAAGAATCTTGTCGATATCAATATCGGGATTGACAGACAATAACTCAATTTCAAACTCATATAGACGAGAAATACCTTCTGTCCCTTTAAAAGACAACACTTGAACCTTGTCGTCTGGAGACAGAGCATTGTGTTCGAATGAAAACGCTATTGTATTGTCCACTGCTTAACTCCTAAAAACCTAAAACGCTAAACCGCAATAATAGTAAATTTATAGCAAATTGAGGGTTGTCACTAACACATCTTCAACACCGTCTTTCTTACCATCTGTATGATCTTGTTCTTGCAATAGCCACGTGTCGTATCCTAATTGCCCCCATTGCTTTTCACCTAAACGGATACCTTTGGCCGCCTTTGTAATCAACCCTATTTTGATGTCGACTTCAAGAGGTCTATCAATATACGTTTTTACTAACGCAATAAAGGCCTGCCAGCGATTTTTATTATTAACTAGCTGCTCAAATGTGCCCTGTGACAAAGGTCCCAAATGAATAATTATTTTCGAGCTATTATCTATCACTTTATCGCCGACCAATGCCGAACATCCCAATTCACATGAATTAACACCGAGTGAAGATAAATGTTGAAGAGGCACTATCACTTGTCGTTCGACATATTGTTCTACAGACACATCCACTTTTAACTCAGCTAAATAAGTTTCAAGTAACGACTTTAACCCTTGAGCGGAACGTTGCTTACTTGCCAGTAGCCCCGAGAACTTTAACAGCATGTCCGGGGTTATTAATTTTTGCTGTAGGCTTATATCACTCGTGCCAATTAAATGATGTAGTAGCTGGCTAAAATCACGTTTTTGAAATTCAACGACCTGACTTACTGAATTATATTTCTTTTGGGCTAACGCAAATAGTTGATACAAACGTTGATGTACTATGTCTAAAAACTGCCGAGCTGTAGTTTGCTCTTCTTGCTCAAATTGCAATAATTCTTCGGTATAGAAGCTAGGCAATGGAGATGACGAACCGTACAAGCCAAGTATATTGGTTACAACTTCAAATTCTCCATATGAATTTTTTGTAACCGAAACAATCTCACTTCGACTAATTTGCATTGAAAGTGCTGGACGTACTCGTATTTTTTTAGCGGATCTTCACCACTTGCCTTCACAATTGCATATAAATTAGTTAGCAATCGTTCGAAGGTAAATGATTTTGGAGACGTTAAAATTCGCTCTTCTACTGAAGGGCTCGTTTGCCTAATTGTGCTGGCCACTTGATCACCTCCCCACTAAAAAGTCTTCCATTACAAATTCGCTATAAACGTTAATAGCCGCAGTACTAGCAAAAATTTATCAAGAATAGAGCCGAACAAAAAGCGATCACCGAGGCTTGCAAAGTTTTCGGGTTTTACGGTCACCATAATATTCTGACCATGTACAAACGCATTGTTAAAGAGTCGTTCTTCCCGCTTAATTTTAACTTCTGTAATCGCTTCTATTTTCTTTTCATTTAACAAACGCTGACTTTTTGCCTTTGCGTCTGGTGAAATGTACTGCTGTAAAATTGATTTTAATGTTGAGCTGTCGGTGATTGATAGGTAGTTTAATGATAAATGTGAGATCAACTGCCAAAGCATATCACCGTCTAATGGAATTTTTCGACTTGTTGTCGGTGATGTAATATTTTTAAAGGTCGCTAGCTCTGGAGTATTTGAGGTTGCTACACCGATGTCCCCAGTATGTAATTTGTCAGCTTGATTGCCATTACTGCAGGTGAGTTTAGCTTTTAGTATTTCGTTGTTGGCAATCGGTGTATTTGGATCAAATGCAAGTTTAATATACGTATCGACTGATGGCTTATGAATATTTTTATATACCAGTTCATAAACAGATTGAGTGCTGGTATTGACCTGATGACCCCGAACAATTGATATTCTCTAGATTGCTCTACCCCGCGGGCATTACTCTCCACTTGCTCAACTGCATATATTTCATGATTCGCTTTATTAGAGCCGGTATTTGGTAACAACTGATACTCATTTTCAGTAGGAGAAATCAGTACCGAATGGGATTCGGCTTCAAATAAATTAACAGCTGGTGTTACGTTTAGCCAAAAATGCTCTTTTGATAATTTTGGTAACTCTATATTCGCCTTACGCATCGAAATATTAATACTAAACCGGGTGCCAGCCCCACGGTCCCGCCATTGAGACAAGTCGATATCAATAAACAAAAACTTTTCAGGAAATAGGAAGTAAGTTTGAAGTAAATCATATGCAGGCATCAACCTAGGAGGTTGAGGATAAATACTGGTTTGGTTTTCTATTCCATCAGGTTGCACAACGTCAACAGGCAATGAAATATCACCACTAGAGGACATTGTTACTTCTTTAATTTGATTAACGAGCAGGTAATATAAATCACATGCTTCTTCGTATTCACCACCTATATAAAGTCTTATCTTATCAAATGGCTGCTGATCAAGGGTTGTGTTTATTAACTCGAATTGCAAACTAAAATTCAAATCGCCGTCACGACTTTTTTCAACAACGTCAATTAGGTTTATTGGTAATATTTCTATTTTGTCGACCGTTTTAAATCGACAGCTTCCTAAGTCACTTTCTTTTGAATCAATGTAAGTCCCCGCATTCACCGCAAGTGGTTTTGCTAAACTTGGCTTAGGTTTAAAAGCGATCATGGTGGCGCTTGGCATTGGGCGAATATATTGTGGACAGACTAATTGCGCCAAACTGTGTAAAAACTTTGGAAACTGGCTGTCGAGTTCCTAGCGAATATTTGCGGTTAAAAATGCCACACCTTCTAAAATAAGTGTCGCATCAGGATCAGCGTTCGCACCAGTCAATGCCCGAGTAAGTGCAGGGTTGTCGCGTGAGAAGTCCTTTGCTATTGACTTCAATAGCCTCAATTCTTGTTTGTAATAATTAGTTAACACAACACATCCTAGTTGACGCTATCAAATTGTAAATTGCCGTTAGCTAACACGGCGCCAGTAAATGTGATGTCAGTCACTTCTGCATCTTGAAAAATAGAGCCACTGATCTCAAACCTAACTAACAAATTATCTTCCTCGTTAATTTGCATTTTAATCAAAGGCTTTGTTAATCGCGGTTCATATTGATGGATTTGAGCCAACATTCTTTTTACTATCAGTTGCGGATCTGGTGGTCTGTTACCAATAACTTGGGTCGCATCACCTAACAAACCATATTCTTGGTCAACTTCGACTGACCCTAACGGGGTATTAAACAACTTTTCCAGATGATTCAAAATCGAACTTTTTACAGAGATCCGTTTAGTATTCGCTCTTTGTTCACTTTCTAAATCAAGGGAAGCTAGTCGTTCAAATAATCGTAGATGACTCATAATATTTAGTCGGCTCCTTTCGCTTGGGTTTCGTATTCCACGTCGCCGTCGCTGCCATAACTCCATATTATTTTTTCGTAACTAATGGTCAAATTTTCCATTAAACGATATCCGTCATGCTGGGTATCGTATAGATGTGGCGACCAAGTCTCTATTTTGGTCAACAGTGCGTTTTCCAATTTAATACGATACATTAATTCTCGGTCACCTACTGTCGTATGGACATACCAACTTAACACTACTTCACTGAGGACTTCTCTGTTATCAAGGGCTTGCGCCAATTTAGGGGTGCTTTTGTCCACCAACTTATTAATCTGTATACCTCTATGAACAATCTGCCCTGAAGATACCTGATTATTAGCGGAACGGGGGATTTCTATTTGGTGATCAAATTTTAATACTTCAATCTCCGTCTCGTTACCTTCGTAACGTGAACTCCCTTCTATAACCCCTTGAATATCACCTCGTAGAGTTAAAAATCCAATCATTGCCATGTCGATTTCCTTTGCTTAATCTACGTTCATCGTGAGACTTAAACTGAAGTCTTTACCCATAAATCGTAAATGAGGCACGATCGTTAGGTCTAAAGATTGTTCACCATTAATATCTGGTGCAGATAAAACAACTTCAGCTTTTTTTAGTGGCTTTCGAGCTCGAATTGCCTCTGCAGGATTTTCAACGTCTGACACATAACGTTTTAACCATTTGTTTAGTTCTGTTTGTACTTGGATCAAACTTTTCTGGACCCCAATTGACTCCCTTTGCACTACCTTCAAATAGTGCACGATTCTTGAAACGATAAATATATAAGGGAGTTGTGCTTCCACTTGAGAACTAAAATTTTCACTTGGATCTAGTGATTTATGAGCCGAGAAATTCCCCACCGAACTGACGCTGAAGAGGTAAAGAATAAATTCTGTTGGGCTTTGTTGTAAGCCAGCGTTAAAAAGCCTACATTCGCTAAATCCATCAACTGCCGCTCAGAAATCATGGCTTCAATCATGTAGTTTGGAAATAACTGCTTAGACGTATCGGTTGAGTGGTACATATCAACACTACCACCGACGTGACCCGTTAAGTCAGTGCAAACGGCATATTTAGCGAAACTATTAATCAGGCATTTTGCAAAAGCAAACGAGGCATTTCCTAACAAATTTTGGTTTACATTCTCTGCCACGCTTTCTGAGTATGGAATTGCGTCAATTTCTCCGGCTCCAAGTTTATAAGCCTCTCGGAGCTTAACTCGTGGTAATGCTAAACCAATATATGCTGAATCTAATGTTTTTTGAAATGATCGCCACTTAATGTATCGAGGTGAAGACATCAACTCAGGGATGTCACTGATAATCTCTAATTGACTAAAATCCTCTTCATTGAAAAATTTAGGTGAAGCACCTGCGATAAATGGCGCATGAGCTAATCTACATACCTTCGCGATATTTTTGAGAAGCTGTAAGTCTTGACTACCCGCAGAAAAATAGTAATCAGCAATAATTGCACTATAAGGCTGACCACCGTATTGAGCATACTCTTTTAGATAAACGGCATCATACAATACTGTATCTTGTATTTCTCTATTGGCTTCAAAATCCTCTTCTAAAGACGCCTTACTTATGTCGAGTATTTCGATAACGCAACTTTCTGCCAACTCTTCAGAAAAAACTAGGCGATATAGGTTTCGCCATATCGATTCGAGTTTTTGGAACTGTTCGTTTTGAATAACCTGTGACAGTATTTCATGCAGGTGCTCATTTATATCAAATAGAATAAATGGCAATTCGTCAAAACTCGACACCGCATAATCGATGCCGCAATGAGCTAATAAAGCCTGCTCTTTTTCATCTAGCACCACATTGTTTAATGTCGCTTGATTAAGACATAGTTTCAATTTCTTAATCAACGCTACATGCTGATAAAGGTAATCAACTGACATCAATAGACTTTCAGGCTCGAAATCAGAGATTCGCGCAATGGATACATCTATATCAATATAGGTGACGCGATTATTATCAAGGTCGACCGCTAATTCAAAAGAAACTTCGACATCCATTGCCGCGAGAACTTGGTTAAAGCTTCTCGTATCAATTTGGGTTGCATCATCAAAGTCTTTTTGGAATTGCCCGCTAAAGTCTCCAAGAATTAATAGCTTTAGTGGTAAAGACACGTCTTCACCACTATCAGCAGACTGATAGGTAAACTCCATCCGATCCCATGAAGGGGATGATATTAAATCACTCATGTTCAGTTAATACCGCTGCAGTAAGCACACCTGTGTTCCAGCAACTTGAAATCGTTCTAGGAATTTCTAGTTGCTTACGGTCAAGCGCTTCTAACAATGCATTCTGCCCAGACATAGTGTATTGCAGGTCCACATAGCTAACACCGGCCTCTCTTAACCTATCGGCTAATTCAGGAAAGTCTCCGGCCGTAAACCTTTTTTGACCAGTTTTAAAGTCTGCCAAAAAGTTAGGGAAACCAAGTTCACCTTCATACCGTTTTTCCAATACAAACCGACCTATATTAATTCTAAGCTTAACTTCGCTGCAACTTTCCCCCACTTAAACATTTGGCTATTAGCAAAATTTTGATTAACCAAAATAGTTGAACCTTCAGCGCATAGTAATTCTAATTCCGTTTTGCTTACATGATATTTTGCGTCCAAATTAGTGCCTGTTGGTAATGTCGCTAAGTTTACAGGATAGAACTCTTGCTTGGATTTTCGAGCATCATCAGCCTTTGCAGCAAACTCTAAAAAGCTTGGATTAAGCGGGTATTTAACTTTATCTACATCTTTAGCGACAAAGCCTGCGCCTAGTCGTTTAGCTACAAAAGGAGCCAATTGTAAATCGAGAAACGACCATAGCATTCCTTGTTCTCCAAAGACCATATTTGGCACTTTGTAGTTAGGGACACCATCGATATTCGTTAAGAACTCTTGCTCCCAAACATCCTGAACTTTACAAGAAGATTCATTTAACATGTAATCTTGCATAAGTTCGATAGCACCGCCATAGAGTGCCCAGAACGCAGAGTTGCTTGGGGTTTCTTTGCCAACAATTGCCTGAAGTTTCTTGAGGCTGCTATACACACTGGCTAGACTTCCGTCACCCACGGCAGGGTTATCCGGTGAAGAAAATAAACTACTAATCGCAGCATGTGATACTGAGCGCATTTCAGCGCTATATACAAAACTCCCTAACGACTCTCTATATTCACCAAGAAGTTTGCCTGCTTCTTCTAATTGCATTTGTCGTTCATCAGGTGAAGGTCCAGAAGCGCCTTTTGCCATTTTCTTCTGGGTTTTCATGCCCTTTTTCCAGCTTTCGACAATGCTTTACCAAGCGGACCAGCTTTACCAACAATCTTAAGTGCCATTTTAGTTAACATTTTATTCTGAGCACCATCGGTCTTTTGCTCAGGCGCAAACGCACTCATATCTTCGTAATAGAAAACCATCGTTGCCCACTCTGGCAGTTCGACATCGTCTTTGTATGGTGCAATTTGTTCATTAACTAAATTAAGTGCATTAAAGTATAAATTACGGCCCGTTGATAAATTATTAACAACCATTAGCCATTCATTTCTACTATTTAGTTTCTCTGTCCCTTTGCTAAAGTTCTTAGAAAATCGCTCCCAATTTTCTAAGTACTGCTTTTTATATTCTTGTTCAAATCCAGGTAATATGTCGTCTAATATGTCGTCATATCGTTGAGTCTGCCTAATCTGCGCAATAAACTGGTCAATGGTTTCTTTACCTTCAACCGTATATGCACCGTTGACTACCGAATCAAACGTCATAGCTCCGGTACCAACACTCCAATAATCAGATACTTTAATTTCAGCAGTGCTTGCTACCTTATTTGCCCATGGTATTAACCACTTGGCGAGATCTTTACTTTTTAGCAAAATATCATTTAGTTGCTCGTCCATTAACTTTGCTTCTTGTTCTATGTCAGCGCGATTAGTCGACCAATTCAACGATTGTAAATATAGGGTATTAAGTTGAGCGACGATATTTGGATCTTGAATACCAAAAAAGTCAGCATCTGACACACTATATGGTGGCGGTAATGACTCCATATCTGAACCTTCAAGATAGGCATCAATTATGTTGATTCTTCGGACCAACGTACTAATAAAAGCAACAATCTTTTCTTCAGAAATATCACTGTCTTGAACAAACCTTTTTGAGAGTTCTCGAACAAAAAATTGATCGGTTTTTTCTACAATTCGAGCATTAACTCGTTCTGAGAACAAACCTTGTAGTTTAACAATAAAATCAGGTGTTTCAGAATAGCCCATCCAAGGTGTCCATGAGTGCTCCTCTAGACGTGAAACCATATCTCGAAAATCGTATAGTGACCTTACGTTTGCTGAAAGTTGCACTGACTCTTCAAAACTTCCCGCATACTTAGATACTGACGTATCAAGTATTTCTGAATCAGTCGAATAGCTAAAATATAATGCTACTAATACAGCAGCTAATGTTGCATTCCACGCCAATGACTTACCAAAAATCCGGCTTCTAACAATACGTTCTGAACGACCGATTGAGCTAACCATATCTCGTTCGCCCGGCAATATTTTGCTAAGCAGTATTTGGCTAAACAGGCCTCTGCGACCAGAAACCATTCTAGTGTTGTCGTCGGCCGCAGTAAAATAAAGTGACCTAAAGTTAGGTGTTTTTTGATATGGGTTGTTTTGAAACAAAGAACCACAAAAGATTGAAAGGTGTCTTTCCAATTTTTCAAACTGGCTAGGTAAAAGCAGTAATTCCGGAGTGACAGTACTGTCTTTTATCGCATTAAGCATTAATTGCTTAATTCGCTCTGCGAGCTCACCGACAGTGTGACCAACAAAATTTGCCGCTGTTAAGCCATCGTTATTAACCTCGCCAATCGGTTGGTTTAGTTTAGCTCCAAGCAACGTCTCAACCCAATCATTAAAACCTTAGCATTTTGTCTGTATGAGTTATAACAACATAAACTGGCACAACAACACTGAGTTGTTGCATCAATTGTTCGATTGCTCGGCGTGACTCAATTGCCTTTTCGATAAGTTGCTGGCTTTTCTCACCAAGCAAATCTTCCATCGTTAAAGTAACAACAACACCATTTATAGGTTCTTTAGGACGCTGTTTGCGTAACAATTCTAATAACAGATGCCACTTAGGGTTATTTTTATTATCGTCGGTAGAATTAATATAACTACTTGGAACATCAAGTGCGATACCTTGATTAAATAGTTTCCAATTTATATCTTGCTCAGTTTTGTCCAACCCTTGTAAATCTATGGTTGGTGAAGATAGGTTGGCTTCATTTAGTAAAAATGACTTACCACTTCCGTTTTGGCCTATAACTAAATACCAAGGCAAAACGTACATTGGATCGCCATGAACTTTTAGATAGCTCTGGCGCAACAGTTTGGTCATTTGAGAGAAATTTTTCTCTAGCAGCGTTTTCTCAAACGAGAAGTTAAATGAGAAGGCTGATTTTTTTCACCCTCTTCAACATTAACCAGTCCTTCAACCTGTTGTTTTGCTCTGTAATACAAAATACCTTTGCGAATAAGCAAAAATAATAACCAAGCGACAAACACGCCAATTGCGTAATTCACGCCCGTCATCAGCTCTTCACCAGCTAAAACAGCTCCGCCAATCACTAAGCCTGAAATGACTAACCAAATAAATATGTATAATAATATTTTCAAAAAAATTTTCACGGCTGACTCATAATTTTGTTAATTTTAAGAGGTAGTTATCATATTGAGATAACTAAAAAGTTCGCCAAACCAACCAGATCTTTTTAAAGAAAAAGTAAGCGAAAGCTACGATTAAAATAGGTCCACCATAAACTAGCGGAGAAAAGTCTTTTTAACGTGTATCTTCCCTTCAACCTTTTTCTTAGAATAAGCTCCTGAAACAACGTGGCTTCATCATTCAACTCATCAGCTAACAATTTGTAATTGTCGTACTTTATTGAATCAAGTTGTGACTGAAGTCCTGAATCATAAAACTTCCCGGTGAATCCGAGAGTTAAACAGTAATAATATACTTCTCTTATATCCCGCTCTGCAGGGTTAAATGGATTTAGTCCATCTAACTTTGTAAAAACTCAACACCACCTTGGGTTGTATCAAAATAGAAACGTTGCAGTAAATTTCGCCCCCAAACCTTCCTATGTTCCCACTTTGAAGCGATGAGTTTTTCATCTATAAAGGTTACAACAGCAAAAAGTGCCGACTGGTATTGAGATTTGGTATAACCCCCGTCTAGTGCAAAACCCAGTAAACTATCTAACTGGCTAGTAATGTGTGAACGCACAGAATCATAACTATTTTCTTTGTCGATTTCTGCATGTTCAACAACCTGCATGGTATAACTTAAACTTCCAATAAAGCAGTCAACTAATCTCATGTCGCTCCCTAACCTCTTACCAAAACCATTTCAATAATCAAATCGTCCGGGGCATCGTCCCAATGTACTGCAAACATTCCTTCTTCTTCAATTGCCTTCCATTTACTGCTGGTTCGATCAATTGTAAAGTAGGTCACTTTAGGACGTTGTTCTAATCCTGTTGGTTGTTCATCCAAATGAGTGAACTCAACCCCTAGTATTGCGCTTTGTACGTAGCGTTCAACATGGGATTTCGCCCCAAGTTTCGCATAATTTTTAAACGAACTGATATAGTCATTCGCCGCTAGATTACTTTCTAACAGCAAGTACATACTATGCTGTCTAACAAAAAATTCGCTTGGTAACTTACAGTTATATGACCCGTCGTCTTGTTTTTCCAATCGTACCAAAAGCTCTGGACTTACTGTTAACTCATCCAATAAGCTGACTAACAAGGCCTTCGTTTTCTCAAATGACTGGAATAACTCACGGTGATTATACTTAATCGTCGAAACGGTTCCGTCTAATGATTCACCTAATATACTGTAGCGTGCAGAAAATGTTGATAATTCACCTATTAATGCTCGAATATGGCCAAACATTTCAAATGGCGTAATCGATGGGTGTTCTAAGTAATGATTTAACATTGGGGCATATCGAGCAATCACTCTTAACGCACTACGGTAGCGTTCTGAAACCGGATTAAACTCGGCACTTCTTGAAGTAGAAGTATTTTTATAATTTTCCAGTTGTTTAGAACGCCCGAGTAACTCGTCTCTAATCTCTTTAAGTTGATCCATCATAATGGAAGACGCATTGATGCAAACGGAAGCTGGAATGAACTCTTTACTGAACATCACGACGTCTTCAATTTCTTCAAGCTTAGTTATTGGCATAATTAAACAATCTGAAAACTGTTCAATTTCGTCCTCAAATATTAACCTAACGACATATTTCATCGTTTTAACAGTAACTGACTGGTCGCCTTGATGGACATCTTTAATCGATTCACCCTCGATACTTGACACGTAACGGGTAGAGATAATTTGGCTATTATCATAACTTGGAACCTGAGTAACATTACTTCTACTATCACTGAGCTTTGAAATTACTGCTAAAACGATTATGCCTTTGGTACGATCTTGCCAGTGGCTTTCAAAACTGCGAGGCGCAATTAACGCATTTTCAGGAAACGAAACTAATGAACCATCTTCGTACAATACATCAAGAGTATTTAGCTCTACAAAGCCCCTATTAAGTGCTTGACTGTCAAGATGCATATTCGAAACGCCCCACGGGAATGGGTTATTTATACCGTAAAGTTGATATACAGCTTGTTGCGAATGCAAAGACTGATATTGAAAGTGTTGAGGCTGAAGGAAGAGTCCCTGATGCCAAAATAATGGTTTATTGAAATTCACTAAGTTATCCTTTACTCGTTTATATGTCTGACGGCATAAATTATTATTATTGAGCGAGCATTTGCACTCTAGATATTTTTGTTACGCCTAAATCAACCCATACCTTAATTCTAGCTGCCTCTGAAATACCATAGTTCAGAAAATGGGTTCAGATTACTAATTGTAGACGCGGAATACTCGGTTCGATTGGCAACAGAAGGGATTTCAAATATTTGAACACTATCTTCCGTCTGCAGTTGATAATAACCAGCAACAACCGCTACAAATTTTGTTTCTTTAAATCTATCTACCGTTATCACTTCATTACTACTTGGTGAAATAGTTAAGTCTGAAGAAGCAACGATACTCGTATCAATATCTTCTTTCTTACTAGTAAGTAGCTCTCTAATTCCTGCGGGCGTACTCGCTATATCTTTAAATACTTTTAGGTCAGACAGTTGAAAAACTTTTAAGTACAAACTATGCGGTTTTCCAACGTATAAATTCAGTTGTGGTGGTGTTTGAAAACGGAAGACTATCGCTGCGGGATCATAATCCCAAGTTTCATAGGCATCAACAATTTCGGCGTTGCCCCGATAATGCCATTTATTTGTGTGCCACTGCCAAATCAAATTATTGCCTTCAATTTGTGGATCGTCGATTGTCAGTGGAGGATGTTCCTCTATTGTACCTTTCCATTCAGGAAGTGGCGTTGCACAGCCGGTTAGGAAAAGTACATATATAAAAAAATAGAAAATATGGCTTTATTTTGCATTTTGTCATTTTATCGTTTTAATCGCTTTAACACATTTAGAACCAGCAATAGAAGTTACTATTGCTGGTTCCGCTTTCTTAATCGTCAAATGCGACTAATTCTGTATTTTCACCATTTGACGATGAATCTACACATTCAGTTCCGCAAATGTCATGTTTCCATGCTATTGCATTAAAACTAAACTGCAATTTTTCTGTAGCCATATAATTATCATTGCTAGGATCCATTGCATTAGGCGACACTGTAGAAAGGCTTATCAGTTTCGCTTCTGCTACTTTAATTTGATAGTAACGTACAGGCTCACCACCACTTGTTTCATCAGGTGAACGATAAAATTCAATATGGATATTCAAGTCTGTAGGTTGAGACAATAGTTGCGCCAATATTGGACTACTTTTATCAATCAATTTTGTTATTTCAAAGTATTCATGCCTTCTGACCCCAGTAACTTGACCATTTCTTGGATCTATCGGTAAAACACTTTTTTGCTCAAAAGCCCAGGCAAATATCTTATCTAAATGCTCTTCTTTATAGTATGAAGCTATACTTTCTTTAGACGAAGCACCTTCGGTCAGGTTATTCCCTTCAGCATCTTCTATCGTCACAAAAATTTCGTTTGGCATAATCAAAGTTCCCTATCAATAGGTGGTATATCACCATGTTAAATAAATTTATCGGTGAAGTTCACTGGTATGTGGACTTCACCAAGGTTGTTAAGCTTTCTCTAATGACCCTGCTAAGGATAATGTAAAATTAGCCCCCATAAACTTGAAATGTGGTGTAACGCTTAATGCTACAGAGAACCAACCTGCATCACTTTTATCTTCAGAAACAACCAATTCGGCTTTTCTTAAAGGGCGAGCACTTCTAGTTGCTGGAGATGGATTCTCTTGATCTGCAACATACCTTCTCAACCACTTATTAAGTTCAGTTTCAAGATCAGCCCTTGTCTTCCAACTACCTAAGTTTTCACGTTGTAGCACTTTAATATAATGCGCTAAACGACAAACGATAAACAAATAAGGAAGTTGCGTGCCTAAACGATAATTTAACTCAGCGATCTGACCTTCGGCATCATTGCCAAATTTAATTGCTTTTTGAACTGAGTTTGAAGAGAAAAATACAGCGTGATCGCCACCTTTTCTTAACGTCAACGGAATAAAGCCCAGTTCAGACAGTTCGTACTCTTTTCTGTCTGAAATGACAACTTCAACTGGGCCACGAACTTCTTCACTGCCATCAACATCAACAACGTCTATAGCCAAGTCTTCGACTGCACCACCAGATTGAGGTCCAATAATATTCGGACACCATCTAAATTGTGCGAAACTATCTGCTAATCGACTTGCATAAGCATATGCAGCATTACCCCAAAGATAATCTTCCTTCGATGTAACTTTTTCTTGATAATTAAAAGAGCGAACAACCAGGTCTTCACCATAGGTTGGACGCAACATGAAACTAGGAAGTGTTAAGCCAACATATCGAGCATCATCACTTTCTCTAAATCCGTTCCATTTAGCATATTGTGCGCCGTCGAATATTGATTCAACTTCTTTTAATGTCGGCAATTCTTCATACTTATCGACTCCAAAAAACTCACAACTCGCTGCACTTATAAACGGCGCATGAGTCATAGCACTTAACGATGCCATGTTTGAAAGAAGTTCAACATCTGGAGCTTTATAATTAAAGTCATAGTCGCCTATTACAACACCAAATGGTTCACCACCAAATTGACCGTATTCATCTGTATAGATCTTACGATACAAACCAGTCTGAGTGATATCAGGTGCATCTTCAAAATCGTCAACTAAGTCGTTTTTGCTAGCGTTTAAAATTTGAACCTTAATATTTTGTGAAAAATCGGTTCTATTTAATAAGAAGTTTAAACTCGCCCAAGGTTTTTCAATAGACTTTACAACTTCGTTATGAAGTATTTCGTCAATTTGTGCACTTAGACGCTGATCCAATTCATCGATCATTGTGTCAACTAGTGACTTATCAATACGAACACTTTCAACAGATTCTCTAGCAAGTACATCTTGTAAAAAGCTTCTACACCCTGTTTTACAACAGGATAGCTTTCGTCTTGCTGGCTTATTTTTGTAAAATCTAAAATTTCTTCTACGAGTGTGACTTCGACAATTCCGTCATCTGTATTAGCCATTTTCCTACCTTTTTATCCTTAGCTGATTATTTCTTAACGCCAACTTCTTTAACAAGTTGACTTCTTTGGCTTTCATCAGCCAACATATTTTGAATAGTGCGACGCATTTTAGGTACATTACCTAAAGGGCCTTTTAATGCTTTTAATGCATTTCTTAATTCAATTATTTGCTTTAATTCTGGAACTGACTCAACCAATTTGTCTGGCGTAAAATCTTTGAGGCTTTTAGGAGATAAGTTTATTGATAATTCTTCGTCATTATCGGAAAGTTTATTAGGGACTGTAAAATTAATGTCTAAATCCATCGATCCCATAACTTCGTCAAAGTTATTCTTGTTAATGTTAACAATCTCCCTTTCTTCCATGACTTTATCATCAGCTTGAGAAGAAAATTGCCCCATTACTAGTATTTTCATAGGCAATTCTATTTGGGCATTTGCGTCACCTACAGCGGGTTTGTATGAAATATTGACCCTTTCCTTTGGTGCTACTGAACCGCTCTTTTTCTTACTCATATCTTATCCTTTCGCATTATGAAGTTTTATTTTATTCTTACAGTCAACTTATACAGTTAAAGCATAATGGTGTTCTGAAAAGCTAACTTATAACCAATTACTTTATGAACCACACTCTAGTTATCTGATGGTTCTATTTTTGCAAACATAAAACCAGCCAAAAACTAGTAAACTTTTATATCACTTTCTAAACAGACAAAAATTAAACACTTTGTGTAGGACAAATGTGCAGCATTGAACAAATATAAAACAACTACACAGTTGACTAAAATTAGTCGATGTTAAAAAAAGTCAAACCCAATACTCTAAATCAAACTAGGATTATTAGACATCTATAGAGAAGTAAAAATATATAGTTGTTATTGATACAGTTTATTTAGTCAAAAAGCAAAAGTTAATCAATGAACCTTTTACTACAAACCTGATTAATTCATCAGACCGCTTCTAAAATTTGTAAATCCTGTTAAATACAGATGCATTTCACTATTCGAATTTAATAAGCCAAATATTTCGGTTAATGATATGTCCTTAGCAACCTGAAGAAAATCTCAAATATCGTTTCGTGATTTTGAGATGATGGATCACGTCTAGAAGAAGTTAAGTTCACTTTAAATTAGCTCATAAGTTCGGAACATAAAACGTCATTCCATAGCTTGTTAAATTATACCATTTCATTTTAAATTGTGATCTAATAACAGCACTTATACCATTTCATTTTAAATTGTGATCTAATAACAGCACTTACAGTCTAATCGTTTATAAATGTGAAAGTAAATTCTAAAAATGATGTTTTGGCCTTAGCCAAAGCTGAACAAAACGCACGTAAAAAGTTACGCCTTTTGGCCGTTTACCATTTTCTAGATGGTAAAAATAGAACCCAGATAGCCAGTATGCTAGTCGTAAGCCGGCGTATCGTTAATGAATGGATTAAGCGGTACCTTTCCTTTGGCTTAGATGGATTGGAAAGTAAAAAAGCAAAAGGACGAGAACCGTATCTAAACGAGATCCAAAAACTAAAATTAGCCAAGTTTGTTGAAAAACAATCCGTTAGCGCAACAGGCGGCAGATTGACTGGTGAACGAATACACCGTTACATCGTGGATAACTTTGGCGTAACTTACCACCCGAATTCCGTCTACAAATTACTCGAATCTTTAGGCTATAGCTGGATAACGAGTCGCTCTAAGCACCCAAAGCAGTCTCAGAATAACCAAGAGACTTTTAAAAAAGTTCACCCTAAACGATCCTTAACACTCCATTTAATGTTATGCCTAAAGATATGGATATATGGTTTCAAGACGAAGCAAGGTTTGGACAGCAAAATACAACGACAAGAGTTTGGGCAAAAAAGGGACTAGGCCAAGAGCGGTCAAACAGCAACAATTTGAATATGCGTATCTCTTCGGCGCAGTCTGCCCACGCAATGGAAGGACAGAAGCGCTGATCACTCCATACGTTAACAAAGAAGTAATGACATTGCATATGGAGCAAATATCAAAGGCGACACCAATAGGCCGACATGCCGTAGTTATCATGGATGGTGCAGGCTGGCATACGCTCGATACGGTACAACCATTTGATAATGTGACGCTAATAAAACTTCCACCATATTCACCAGAACTGAATCCAATCGAACAAGTATGGAGTTGGATGCGTCAGCACCATTTAGCCAATAAAAGTTTTAAAGGTTATGACGACATTGTGAACTCATGTACAAAAGCATGGAATTGCTTCATTAGCGATACAAAAAGAGTCATTAAAATGTGTACTAGGGCTTGGGCTTCAGTGGGAACAAATTAAGGTGGATTGGTATTACAGTCTAATCGTTTATAAATGTGAAAGTAAATTCTAAAAATGATGTTTTGGCCTTAGCCAAAGCTGAACAAAACGCACGTAAAAAGTTACGCCTTTTGGCCGTTTACCATTTTCTAGATGGTAAAAATAGAACCCAGATAGCCAGTATGCTAGTCGTAAGCCGGCGTATCGTTAATGAATGGATTAAGCGGTACCTTTCCTTTGGCTTAGATGGATTGGAAAGTAAAAAAGCAAAAGGACGAGAACCGTATCTAAACGAGATCCAAAAACTAAAATTAGCCAAGTTTGTTGAAAAACAATCCGTTAGCGCAACAGGCGGCAGATTGACTGGTGAACGAATACACCGTTACATCGTGGATAACTTTGGCGTAACTTACCACCCGAATTCCGTCTACAAATTACTCGAATCTTTAGGCTATAGCTGGATAACGAGTCGCTCTAAGCACCCAAAGCAGTCTCAGAATAACCAAGAGACTTTTAAAAAAGTTCACCCTGAAACGATCCTTAACACTCCATTTAATGTTATGCCTAAAGATATGGATATATGGTTTCAAGACGAAGCAAGGTTTGGACAGCAAAATACAACGACAAGAGTTTGGGCAAAAAAAGGGACTAGGCCAAGAGCGGTCAAACAGCAACAATTTGAATATGCGTATCTCTTCGGCGCAGTCTGCCCACGCAATGGAAGGACAGAAGCGCTGATCACTCCATACGTTAACAAAGAAGTAATGACATTGCATATGGAGCAAATATCAAAGGCGACACCAATAGGCCGACATGCCGTAGTTATCATGGATGGTGCAGGCTGGCATACGCTCGATACGGTACAACCATTTGATAATGTGACGCTAATAAAACTTCCACCATATTCACCAGAACTGAATCCAATCGAACAAGTATGGAGTTGGATGCGTCAGCACCATTTAGCCAATAAAAGTTTTAAAGGTTATGACGACATTGTGAACTCATGTACAAAAGCATGGAATTGCTTCATTAGCGATACAAAAAGAGTCATTAAAATGTGTACTAGGGCTTGGGCTTCAGTGGGAACAAATTAAGGTGGATTGGTATAATTAGGTGGCCAAAATCACTATGCCACTACACACCAATAGGCCGACATGCCGTAGTTATCATGGATGGTGCAGGCTGGCATACGCTCGATACGGTACAACCATTTGATAATGTGACGCTAATAAAACTTCCACCATATTCACCAGAACTGAATCCAATCGAACAAGTATGGAGTTGGATGCGTCAGCACCATTTAGCCAATAAAAGTTTTAAAGGTTATGACGACATTGTGAACTCATGTACAAAAGCATGGAATTGCTTCATTAGCGATACAAAAAGAGTCATTAAAATGTGTACTAGGGCTTGGGCTTCAGTGGGAACAAATTAAGGTGGATTGGTATTATACCATTTCATTTTAAATTGTGATCTAATAACAGCACTTACAGTCTAATCGTTTATAAATGTGAAAGTAAATTCTAAAAATGATGTTTTGGCCTTAGCCAAAGCTGAACAAAACGCACGTAAAAAGTTACGCCTTTTGGCCGTTTACCATTTTCTAGATGGTAAAAATAGAACCCAGATAGCCAGTATGCTAGTCGTAAGCCGGCGTATCGTTAATGAATGGATTAAGCGGTACCTTTCCTTTGGCTTAGATGGATTGGAAAGTAAAAAGCAAAAGGACGAGAACCGTATCTAAACGAGATCCAAAAACTAAAATTAGCCAAGTTTGTTGAAAAACAATCCGTTAGCGCAACAGGCGGCAGATTGACTGGTGAACGAATACACCGTTACATCGTGGATAACTTTGGCGTAACTTACCACCCGAATTCCGTCTACAAATTACTCGAATCTTTAGGCTATAGCTGGATAACGAGTCGCTCTAAGCACCCAAAGCAGTCTCAGAATAACCAAGAGACTTTTAAAAAAGTTCACCCTGAAACGATCCTTAACACTCCATTTAATGTTATGCCTAAAGATATGGATATATGGTTTCAAGACGAAGCAAGGTTTGGACAGCAAAATACAACGACAAGAGTTTGGGCAAAAAAAGGGACTAGGCCAAGAGCGGTCAAACAGCAACAATTTGAATATGCGTATCTCTTCGGCGCAGTCTGCCCACGCAATGGAAGGACAGAAGCGCTGATCACTCCATACGTTAACAAAGAAGTAATGACATTGCATATGGAGCAAATATCAAAGGCGACACCAATAGGCCGACATGCCGTAGTTATCATGGATGGTGCAGGCTGGCATACGCTCGATACGGTACAACCATTTGATAATGTGACGCTAATAAAACTTCCACCATATTCACCAGAACTGAATCCAATCGAACAAGTATGGAGTTGGATGCGTCAGCACCATTTAGCCAATAAAAGTTTTAAAGGTTATGACGACATTGTGAACTCATGTACAAAAGCATGGAATTGCTTCATTAGCGATACAAAAAGAGTCATTAAAATGTGTACTAGGGCTTGGGCTTCAGTGGGAACAAATTAAGGTGGATTGGTATTAGTCGAGCAATAGCGATATTTGGAACCTCCAACCAAGTGCAGAGGAATAGCATGTTTCACCTTGCAGGCAGCTCATAAGTTCGGAATAAAAACGTCATTCCAAAAGAGCCAAAGCGATATTTGGAACCTCCAACCGAGTGCAGAGGAATAGCATGTTCCACCTTGCAGGCAGCTCATAAGTTCAGAATAAAAAACGTCATTCCAAAAGAGCCACAGCGATATTTGGAACCTCCAACCGAGTGCAGAGGAATAGTATGTTTCACCTTGCAGGCAGCTCAAAAGTTCAGAACAAAAACGTCATTCCAAAAGAGCCACAGCGATATTTGGAACCTCCAACCGAGTGCAGAGGAATAGCATGTTTCACCTTGCAGACAGCTCAAATCTTTAAATCCCAGACGTAAAAAACCCGTCAATCTTTCGATTAACGGGTTCGTTTATTGGGAGCCTGGCGGTGAGCTACTCTCGCATGACAAATGCCACACTACCATCGCCGCAGCTGCGTTTCACTTCTGAGTTCGAAATGGAGTCAGGTGGTTCCACAGCGCTATTGCCACCATAGGCAAAGCTGAATTGTAATCAATGTTCTACGAACACTGTTTACATAATTGATTTAACATTCAGAAAGCTCGTACCGCCTAAGGCAATACGTTATAAATAAGGTTTGTATTCACACATTCAATAATTTCGACCATCAATGTCTTAAGAACACTTAAGCGTTGTATGGTTAAGCCTCACGGGCAATTAGTATAAGTTAGCTTAATGCCTCACAGCACTTCCACACCTTACCTATCAACGTTGTAGTCTTCAACGACCCTTTAGGACAGTTAAACTGTCAGGGATGACTCATCTCGAGGCTCGCTTCCCGCTTAGATGCTTTCAGCGGTTATCGATTCCGAACGTAGCTACCGGGCAATGCCATTGGCATGACAACCCGAACACCAGCGGTTCGTCCACTCCGGTCCTCTCGTACTAGGAGCAGCTCCTCTCAATCATCCAACGCCCACGGCAGATAGGGACCGAACTGTCTCACGACGTTCTAAACCCAGCTCGCGTACCACTTTAAATGGCGAACAGCCATACCCTTGGGACCGACTTCAGCCCCAGGATGTGATGAGCCGACATCGAGGTGCCAAACACCGCCGTCGATATGAACTCTTGGGCGGTATCAGCCTGTTATCCCCGGAGTACCTTTTATCCGTTGAGCGATGGCCCTTCCATACAGAGCCACCGGATCACTATGACCTACTTTCGTACCTGCTCGACGTGTCTGTCTCGCAGTTAAGCTTGCTTCTACCATTACACTAACCGTACGATGTCCGACCGTACTTAGCAAACCTTCGTGCTCCTCCGTTACTCTTTGGGAGGAGACCGCCCCAGTCAAACTACCCACCAGACACTGTCCGCAATCCCGATAAGGGACCAACGTTAGAACATCAAACATACAAGGGTGGTATTTCAAGGTTGGCTCCACCTGAACTGGCGTCCAAGTTTCATAGCCTCCCACCTATCCTACACATGTAGGCTCAATGTTCAGTGTCAAGCTGTAGTAAAGGTTCACGGGGTCTTTCCGTCTAGCCGCGGGTACACAGCATCTTCACTGCGATTTCAATTTCACTGAGTCTCGGGTGGAGACAGCGTGGCCATCATTACACCATTCGTGCAGGTCGGAACTTACCCGACAAGGAATTTCGCTACCTTAGGACCGTTATAGTTACGGCCGCCGTTTACCGGGGCTTCGATCATGAGCTTCTCTTGCGATAACCCAATCAATTAACCTTCCGGCACCGGGCAGGTGTCACACCCTATACGTCATCTTTCGATTTAGCAGAGTGCTGTGTTTTTAATAAACAGTTGCAGCCACCATGGTCACTGCGACCGGCTTCAGCTTAAGGAGCATGTCCTATCACCAAAACCGGCGTACCTTCTCCCGAAGTTACGGTACCATTTTGCCTAGTTCCTTCACCCGAGTTCTCTCAAGCGCCTTAGTATTCTCTACCTGACCACCTGTGTCGGTTTAGGGTACGGTTTTCAATCATCTGAAGCTTAGAGGCTTTTCCTGAAGTATGGCATCAATGACTTCTACTCCGTAGAGTATCGTCTCGTATCTCAGTTCTAGCCGCCCGGATTTACCTAAGCAGCCAACCTACATACTTTCACACGGACAACCAACGCCGTGCTCACCTAGCCTTCTCCGTCCCCCCATCGCAATGATTAAAAGTACAGAAATATTAATCTGTTTCCCATCGACTACGCATTTCTGCCTCGCCTTAGGGGCCGACTTACCCTACCCTGATTAGCATGGGATAGGAACCCTTGGTCTTTCGGCGTGGGAGTTTTTCACTCCCATTATCGTTACTCATGTCAACATTCGCACTTCTGATATGTCCAGCAACCCTCTCGAGTCACCTTCAGCCACTTACAGAACGCTCCCCTACCTAGCGTAATAAATTACGCTACCGCAGCTTCGGTGTATTGCTTAGCCCCGTTACATCTTCCGCGCAGGCCGACTCGACTAGTGAGCTATTACGCTTTCTTTAAAGGGTGGCTGCTTCTAAGCCAACCTCCTAGCTGTCTAAGCCTTCCCACATCGTTTCCCACTTAGCAATAACTTTGGGACCTTAGCTGGCGGTCTGGGTTGTTTCCCTCTCCACGACGAACGTTAGCACCCGCCGTGTGTCTCCCGGATAGTACTTTACGGTATTCGGAGTTTGCATGGGGTTGGTAAGCCGGGATGGCCCCCTAGCCCAAACAGTGCTCTACCCCCGTAAGTATTCGTCCGAGGCTCTACCTAAATAGATTTCGGGGAGAACCAGCTATCTCCCGGTTTGATTAGCCTTTCACTCCTAGCCACAAGTCATCCCCTAACTTTTCAACGTTAGTGGGTTCGGTCCTCCAGTTGATGTTACTCAACCTTCAACCTGCTCATGGCTAGATCACCGGGTTTCGGGTCTATACCTTGCAACTAGACGGGCAGTTAACCCTCGCTTTCACTACGGCTCCCCTATTCGGTTAACCTTGCTACAAAATATAAGTCGTTGACCCATTATACAAAAGGTACGCAGTCACAGAACAAGTCTGCTCCTACTGCTTGTACGTATACGGTTTCAGGTTCTATTTCACTCCCCTCACAGGGGTTCTTTTCGCCTTTCCCTCACGGTACTGGTTCACTATCGGTCAATTGGGAGTATTTAGCCTTAGAGGATGGTCCCCCTATCTTCAGTCAAGGTTTCTCGTGCCCCGACCTACTTAATATGTCCAATATAGCTTGTCGTGTACGGGACTATCACCCTTTACTGTGCAACTTTCCAGATGCTTCCACTAAACTATACTGATTCGGCTGTTTCCCTTTCGCTCGCCGCTACTCAGGAAATCTCGGTTGATTTCTTTTCCTCTGGGTACTTAGATGTTTCAGTTCTCCAGGTTTGCCTCGCATAGCTATGTATTCACTATGCGATACCCTAAAAGGGTGGGTTTCCCCATTCAGAAATTCTGGTCTATAACGGTTTTTATCACCTTAACCAGACTTATCGCAGATTAACACGTCTTTCATCGCCTCCAATTGCCAAGGCATCCACCGTATACGCTTATTCACTTAACCATACAACCTTAAGTATTCTCATACTGTCAGTCGTAGGTTATGCCATTTTGATTGCACTCGCTAAAAGTACAATCGACATAAATAACGCTTGAGTTTTCTTCTTACAGTGATAATCAAAATTATTTTTTTAATTGTTGAATAACAAATTAAATAAACAATAATGTTTACCTTATTTATCAGCTTTCCAAATTGTTAAAGAGCAATGCGTTTATAAAAAACGCTAAACAATAAATACTGAAACAATATTCATTCTTTAGCGTGCTTCCTAGCAGAAGAAGTGGTGGAGCTACGCGGGATCGAACCGCGGACCTCTTGAATGCAAATCAAGCGCTCTCCCAGCTGAGCTATAGCCCCAATTAAATACTGAGGACCTAACTTCTGGCATACGCTATCCAAACATAAAGTTTGGTAGGCTCTGAGCAGACTTGAACTGCCGACCTCACCCTTATCAGGGGTGCGCTCTAACCAGCTGAGCTACAGGCCTTCAGCTTCTTCTTGCTCACAATATGTAATTAATTATCTGTGTGGACACTTCGCATGTGCGACTTTTCGTTAAGGAGGTGATCCAGCCCCAGGTTCCCCTAGGGCTACCTTGTTACGACTTCACCCCAGTCATGAACCACAAAGTGGTGAGCGTCCTCCCGAAGGTTAAACTACCCACTTCTTTTGCAGCCCACTCCCATGGTGTGACGGGCGGTGTGTACAAGGCCCGGGAACGTATTCACCGTGGCATTCTGATCCACGATTACTAGCGATTCCGACTTCATGGAGTCGAGTTGCAGACTCAATCCGGACTACGACAAGCTTTATGGGATCCGCTTACTCTCGCGAGTTCGCAACCCTCTGTACTTGCCATTGTAGCACGTGTGTAGCCCATCCCGTAAGGGCCATGATGACTTGACGTCGTCCCCACCTTCCTCCGGTTTGTCACCGGCAGTCTCCTTAGAGTTCTCAGCATTACCTGCTAGCAACTAAGGATAGGGGTTGCGCTCGTTGCGGGACTTAACCCAACATTTCACAACACGAGCTGACGACAGCCATGCAGCACCTGTCTCAGAGTTCCCGAAGGCACTAATCTATCTCTAGAAAATTCTCTGGATGTCAAGGGATGGTAAGGTTCTTCGCGTTGCATCGAATTAAACCACATGCTCCACCGCTTGTGCGGGCCCCCGTCAATTCATTTGAGTTTTAACCTTGCGGCCGTACTCCCTAGGCGGTCTACTTAATGCGTTAGCTGCGCAAGACATCTCTTAAGAGACGAACTGCTAGTAGACATCGTTTACGGCGTGGACTACCAGGGTATCTAATCCTGTTTGCTACCCACGCTTTCGTACATGAGCGTCAGTGTTGATCCAAGGTGGTTGCCTTCGCCATTGGTATTCCTTCAGATCTCTACGCATTTCACCGCTACACCTGAAATTCTACCACCCTCTCTCACACTCTAGCCATCCAGTTTCAAATGCAGTTCTCAGGTTGAGCCCGGGGCTTTCACATCTGACTTAAATGGCCGCCTGCGTACGCTTTACGCCCAGTAATTCCGATTAACGCTCGCACCCTCCGTATTACCGCGGCTGCTGGCACGGAGTTAGCCGGTGCTTCTTCTGCGAGTAACGTCAAATCTAGCAGGTATTAACTACTAAACCTTCCTCCTCGCTGAAAGTGCTTTACAACCCGAAGGCCTTCTTCACACACGCGGCATGGCTGCATCAGGCTTGCGCCCATTGTGCAATATTCCCCACTGCTGCCTCCCGTAGGAGTCTGGACCGTGTCTCAGTTCCAGTGTGGCTGATCATCCTCTCAGACCAGCTAGGGATCGTCGGCTTGGTGAGCCTTTACCTCACCAACTACCTAATCCCACTTGGGCTTCTCTAAAGGCGAGAGCCGAAGCCCTCTTTAAGCCGTAGCTACTATGCGGTATTAGCAGTCGTTTCCAACTGTTGTCCCCCACCTAAAGGCAAATTCCCAAGCATTACTCACCCGTCCGCCACTCGTCATCAAACTAGCAAGCTAGTTCATGTTACCGTTCGACTTGCATGTGTTAGGCCTGCCGCCAGCGTTCAATCTGAGCCATGATCAAACTCTTCACTTAAAAGTTTAATCGGCTACTTAATAAAAATACTGTTCAAATAAATTTGTGCAGACATTCTATATAAGTAGCTTTATACATATATATTGTTGTCACTACTCTACGGAGTGCCCACACAGATAATTAATTACAAATTGTTAAAGAACGGTTTAGAGGGTTTCCTCTGGGTTAAGACTCTGTCTCAACCGGGACGCGTATAATACGCTTCCTGTTTTTGTTGTCAACGTTTTATTTAAATCTTTTTGAAAGTTTTTTCAAACTTTCTAGCCGATTTAGACGCCAATCCTGCTACTAAACATATTGTTTTGAGCGGTTGATGTCTCCCTGACAACGAGGACGCATTATAGAGATCATTTTTAAAGGTGCAACTACTTTTTACAAAAAGATCGCAACCGAACAAAGAACAACCAACTCGGCGCTGAGATGCTTGTTATATGGGGTTTTCTGGATCCTAATATTTTCTAGCTGCCACTAAATAATGCTAGTGATTCTAGGATCTAACAGTAGAAAGTTAAAATTATTTCAGTAGTTAGTACGATATATATAGATAGATAAGTGTAGAAAATGAGCGTTAATATAGAAAGGTTGAGTAAGAACTCTAAAAGCAGATGTTTATATAAAAGAGAATAAGGATCTTCAGACAAAAAAATGCCGGGTAAACCCGGCATTCGTTTTTATTCTTCAGTAGCTTCAACTACATCAGCACTTTCATCAAGTTCTGGTCTACCGACCAGTTCAATGTAAGCCATAGGTGCTTTATCACCAGTACGGTAGCCGCACTTAATGATACGAGTATAGCCACCTATGGCGTTCACTGTAACGTTGACCTAAATCACTAAATAACTTACCAACTACTTCAGCATCACGCGTTCTAGCGAATGCCAAGCGGCGGTTAGAAACGCTGTCTGATTTAGCCATTGTGATCAATGGTTCAATAACACGACGTAACTCTTTAGCTTTAGGCAAAGTTGTTTTGATGATTTCATGCTTCACCAAAGAACCCGCCATATTACGGAACATCGCTTGACGATGACTGCTGTTGCGGTTTAATTGACGACCACTCTTACGATGGCGCATGAGCTTTTCCTTCTAACTATTCGTTGACAGATTTAGTCGTTATCTAACAGACTAGCCGGTGGCCAGTTTTCTAGGCGCATGCCTAGAGATAAACCACGAGACGCCAAAACGTCTTTGATTTCTGTTAGCGACTTCTTACCAAGGTTAGGTGTTTTAAGTAACTCAACCTCAGTGCGTTGTACTAAATCACCGATATATTGAACTTGTTCCGCTTTCAAACAGTTTGCAGAGCGAACTGTTAGTTCTAAGTCGTCCACTGGACGAAGTAGAATTGGATCAAATTCCGGCTTCTCTTCTTCTTGTTGAACTTCAGTAACGTCACGTAAATCTACGAACGCTTCTAATTGCTCTGCAAGAATAGTAGATGAACGACGGATTGCCTCTTCAGGATCCAAAGTGCCGTTCGTTTCCATATCGATAATTAACTTATCTAAATCTGTACGCTGTTCAACACGTGCACTCTCAACATTGTAAGCTATACGCTCCACAGGGCTAAAAGATGCATCTAATAACAAACGACCGATTGGACGATCTTCTTCGTCGGAGGACACTCGCGCAGAAGCTGGTACATAGCCACGGCCACGCTCAACTGTTACACGCATTGAAATTTCAGAGCTTTCACTCGTCAAATTACAAATGATGTGCTCAGGGTTGATGATTTCTATATCACCATCGTGCTGAAAATCAGCAGCTGTAACAGGGCCGACACCTGACTTATTTAAAGTCAAAGTAACACCGTCCTTACCCTCAACGCGTACTGCCAAACCTTTAAGGTTTAACAATATTTCTATCACATCTTCCTGTACACCCTCTTTTGCACTGTATTCGTGCTGCACGCCGTCGATTTCTACTTCGGTTACGGCACAACTAAGGCATGGATGACAACAAGATTCTACGCAACGCATTACCTAAAGTATGACCGAAACCACGTTCTAGCGGCTCCAACGTTACTTTAGCTCGAGTTGGACTTACTTGTTCAATGTCTACAAGCCTTGGCTTAAGGAATTCAGTTACAGACCCCTGCATTTTATATCCTCTTAGTTTTCAACTTTACTTAGAGTAAAGTTCAACAATTAACTGTTCGTTAATCTCGGCAGACAAATCAGAACGCTCTGGGTGAGATTTATACACACCAGACATTTCTTTATTATCTACGTCAATCCAAGTCGGTTTTTCACGCTGTTCAGCTAACTCTAATGCTGCAGCTATACGACCTTGCTTCTTCGATTTTTCACGAATTGCAACGACATCAGCAGCATTTACTTTGTAGGAAGGAACATTCACTACTTGACCGTTAACTACAATTGACTTGTGGCTAACTAGCTGACGAGCTTCCGCACGAGTACTTGCGTAACCCATACGATAAACAACGTTATCTAAACGACTTTCTAAAAGTGTTAAAAGGTTTTCACCAGTATTACCTTTAAGACGAGCCGCTTCTTTGTAGTAGTTACGGAATTGTTTTTCTAGAATTCCATAAATACGACGAACTTTTTGTTTCTCACGAAGCTGCAAACCGTAGTCAGACAAACGTGGCTTGCGCGCACCGTGCTGACCTGGAGCAGTATCGATTTTACATTTAGTTTCGATCGCACGTACACCGCTTTTAAGGAACAAATCTGTTCCTTCGCGACGACTAAGCTTTAGCTTTGGACCCAAATATCTTGCCATGATCTTTCTCCACTAAGCGTCGTTATACACGACGTTTTTTAGGCGGACGACAACCGTTATGAGGAATAGGTGTAACGTCAGTGATGTTTGTGATCTTATAACCCACAGCATTTAATGCGCGGATTGCAGATTCACGACCTAGGCCTGGGCCCTTGACGAATACTTCAATATTCTTCAAACCGTACTCTTTTGCAGCTTCACCTGCACGTTCTGCAGCTACCTGAGCAGCGAATGGAGTAGATTTACGTGAACCACGGAAACCTGAACCACCTGCCGTAGCCCAAGACAACGCATTGCCTTGACGGTCAGTTAACGTAACGATTGTGTTGTTGAAAGATGCATGGATATGAGCCATACCATCAGCAACCTGCTTTTTTACCTTTTTACGTGAACGAGTTGGAGCTTTTGCCATATCTTGCTACCTCGCCTTATTTCGAAATAGGTTTACGTGGACCTTTACGGGTGCGCGCATTTGTTTTAGTGCGCTGACCACGTAAAGGAAGACTGCGACGGTGGCGTAAACCACGGTAACAACCCAAATCCATTAAACGCTTAATGTTAAGTGTAACTTCACGGCGAAGGTCACCTTCTACGGTAAACTTGCCAACTTCTTCACGTAATTTATCTAAATCTGCTTCAGATAAAGTTCCGATTTTCGTAACTTCTGCGATACCAGTAGCTGCGCAAATTGCTTGTGCGCGAGTCTTGCCGATACCGTAAATCGCTGTTAAAGCGATAACAGAATGTTTACGATCGGAAATGTTAATGCCAGCGATACGGGCCACTAACACATCTCCTTAATTTATGGGTCGGTCGAAAAGCCCGTTAGGATACTCGACGTATGACCATTTGTAAATGTGGGCGAGACTATTATTAATCCCGCCCGCCTTTTTTATGTCGTATTAACCCTAGCGCTGTTTATGCTTAGGGTCTGTACAGATCACGCGAACAACACCTGAACGCTTGATTACTTTACAGTTACGACAAATCTTCTTAACGGAAGCACGTACTTTCATTGCTTTTACTCCGCAATCAACGGCTATAGCCTTTCAGGTTAGCTTTATCAATCGCTTTACCTGCAAGGTTCGCCTTTTTAAGAACAGATTCATACTGATGAGACATCAACAGTGTTTGAACCTGAGCCATAAAGTCCATGACAACAACAACGATAATCAATAACGATGTGCCACCAAAATAAAACTGAACATTCCATGCAATCATCATAAATTCAGGGACTAAACATACAAACGTAATGTATAGCGCACCTGCAAGAGTCAAACGTGTCATTACTTTATCTACGTATCTCGACGTTTGTTCTCCCGGACGAATACTAGGAATAAATGCACCTGAGCGCTTTAAGTTATCAGCTGTTTCACGTGGGTTAAAAACCAACGCTGTGTAGAAGAAACAGAAGAATATTATAGCAGCCGCGTACAACATAACATATAGGGGTTGCCCCGGTGATAAAGTTAAAGACACTTGTTGTAGAAAATCTGCAACAGCCCCTTCACCTGTACCAAACCATGCCGCAATTGTACTAGGAAACATGATAATACTACCAGCAAATATTGGTGGTATTACGCCAGCCATATTTACCTTAAGTGGTAAATGTGAGCTTTGTGCTTGAAACACTTGGCGTCCCTGTTGGCGTTTAGCGTAGTTAACAACGATACGTCGCTGACCACGTTCTACGAACACAACAAAGTATGTTACTGCAAATACAATTAGTGCAATCAATAACAACAAGATTAAGTGAATCTCGCCTTGACGAGCTTGCTCTGCTGTTTGTCCAATTGCTGACGGTAAACCCGCTACGATACCTGTAAATATAAGTATAGAAATACCATTACCGATACCACGTTCAGTTATTTGCTCACCTAACCACATCAAAAACATGGTACCGGTAACCAAACTTACTACAGCTGTAAAATAGAACCCTAGATCTGGATTAATTACCAAGCCAGACATCATATTTGGCAAACTTGTAGCAATACCAAACGACTGGAATGTCGCCAGTACAAGCGTGAAGTAGCGCGTGTATTGACTGATTTTCTTACGACCAGTCTCACCTTCTTTCTTTAGCTCAGCTAAAGTCGGGTGCATTACCGTTAACAACTGCATAATAATTGATGCAGTTATGTACGGCATAATACCTAGCGCTAATACCGAAGCTCGCTCAAGCGCACCACCGGAGAACATGTTAAACATTTCTACGATGGTACCCTTTTGCTGCTCGAATAAATCAGCTAGTACTGCGGCATCTATCCCATGAATTGGAACAAATGAACCCAATCTGAAAACAATGATTGCGCCCAATACAAACCATAAGCGTTGTTTCAATTCGGCAAAGCCGCCTTGACCGCTTTGTAGGTCTAATCCTAGTTTAGCCATAATATACTATCCTTATTCTACTTTTCCGCCAGCTGCTAAAATAGCTTCTTCAGCGCCTTTAGTAACACGTAGACCAGCTACAGTTACTGAACGAGCGATTTCACCAGATTTAACAACTTTAACGTAAAGCATGCCTTTTTCACAAGACCGGCGGCTTTTAACGTTTCTAAAGAAACGATATCACCATCGACTTTTGCGATTTCTGACAATGTTACTTCATCAGTTACTAACGACTTGCGTGAAGTGAAACCGAATTTCGGTAACCTACGTTGTAAAGGCATTTGACCGCCTTCAAAACCTGGTCTTACACTTCCGCCCGAACGAGCTTTCTGACCTTTGTGTCCACGACCACCAGTTTTGCCTGTGCCAGAACCGATACCGCGACCTACGCGTTTCTTATCTGACTTAGCGCCTGATGCTGGAGATAGAGTATTCAAATGCATTAGATTACCCCTCCACTTTAACCATGTATTGAACTTGGTTTACCATACCACGCACACATGCAGTGTCTTCCAACTCTACTGTGTGATTGATACGGCGTAATCCCAAGCCACGTAATGTAGCTTTATGCTTCGGTAGACGACCGATAGAGCTACGTGTTTGTGTTACTTTAATCGTTTTCTTAGCCATGGTGTATTACCCCAAGATCTCACCAACGTTTAAGCCACGTTTTGCCGCAACTTGTTCAGGAGATTTCATTCCTGCAAGTGCGTCAACGGTAGCTCTAACAACGTTGATTGGGTTGGTTGAACCGTAACATTTAGAAAGTACGTTTTGTACACCTGCTACTTCTAGCACTGCACGCATTGCACCACCTGCGATGATACCCGTACCTTCTGAAGCTGGTTGCATATAAACTTTAGAACCAGAGTGACGACCCTTAATAGGGTGTTGCAATGTTCCATTGTTCAAATCTACGCTAACCATGTTACGACGCGCTTTTTCCATTGCTTTTTGAATAGCAGCTGGAACTTCACGCGCTTTACCATAACCAAAACCTACACGGCCGTTTTTATCACCAACAACAGTTAAAGCAGTGAACGAGAATATACGACCACCCTTAACTACTTTTGATACACGGTTAACCGCAATAAGTTTCTCTTCGAATTCAGTTTGAGTCTGTTTTGCTTCTACATTCGACATGCGCTACTCCTAGAACTGAAGTCCGGCTTCGCGAGCAGCGTCTGCCAACGCTTTAACACGGCCGTGATATTTAAAACCGCTACGGTCGAATGAAACTTTCGCTACACCATTCTTAACCGCACGTTCTGCTACTGCTTTACCAACCGCAGCCGCAGCTTCAACGTTACCTGTAGAAGCAACCGCAGAGCGGATGTCTTTTTCTACAGTGGATGCCGCCGCTAACACCTTACCTTCAGGAGAAATTACCTGAGCGTAAGCGTGACGAGGCGTACGGTGCATTACTAAACGAGTAACACCGTTTTCAATATACGTTCTGCGAGCGCGCTTGGCACGACGTAAACGAGCTGATTTCTTATCCATCGTCTTACCTTACTTTTTCTTAGCCTCTTTGCGACGAACGTTCTCATCGCTATAACGAATACCTTTGCCTTTATACGGCTCTGGTTCACGATATTTGCGAATGTTCGCTGCAACTTGACCAACTAGATGTTTGCTAGCGCCCTTAACCACAATTTCAGTTTGGCTAGGAGCTTCGACAGTAACGCCTGTAGGCACTTCGAAATTTACTGGGTGAGAAAAACCAAGTGATAAGTTAAGTACGTTGCCTTTAACAGCTGCACGGTAACCAACACCATTTAAAATAAGTTTTTCTCAAAACCATCAGCAACACCAACAACCATGTTGTTGATATTCGCACGAGCTGTACCAGCTTGTGCCCACGCATCAGGAAAACCTTCACGTGGTAGAGTGCTTACTACGTTGTCGTTAACAACAACTTCAACGGCGGCGTTAACACTAATTGCTAACTCGCCTACTTTACCTTTAACTTTGACGTCCTGACCTGAAACAGAAATTTCAACACCGGCCGGTACGTTAATAGGTGCTTTTGCTACACGAGACATATTAGACTCTCCTATTAAGCTACGTAGCCGATGATTTCTCCGCCAATGCCCGCTTTGCGTGCAGCACGGTCAGTCATCAAACCTTTTGATGTAGATATGATAGCTACGCCCAATCCACCCATAACTTTAGGTAGGTTGTCAGTCTTCTTATAAATACGAAGACCATGGGACGGCTAACTCGTTTAATTGTTTCAATTACAGATTTACCTTCGAAATATTTCAAAGTAACGCTTAATTCTTTCTTAACGTCACCTGAAACTTCGTAATCAGTAATGAAACCTTCATTCTTAAGAAGCTCAGCAATAGCTGTCTTAACTTTAGAAGAAGGCATTGTTACGTCGACCTTATTTGACATTTGGCCGTTACGTACGCGGGTGAACATATCCGCGATAGGATCTTGCATGCTCATCTTTCAATACTCCCAGATTCTTACCAAGAAGCCTTTTTAAGGCCTGGAACTTCACCACGCATAGCTGATTCACGTAATTTAATACGGCTTAAGCCGAATTTACGTAAAAAGCCATGAGGACGGCCAGTCACTGCACAACGGTTACGTTGGCGCGAAGGGCTTGAATCACGAGGAAGCTCTTGAAGTTTAAGCACTGCAGCCCAACGATCTTCATCAGACGTGTTAACGTCTTTGATGATTGCTTTAAGCTCAGAACGTTTAGACGCAAATTTTTCAACTAATTTAGCACGTTTTACGTCGCGCGCTTTCATTGAATTTTTAGCCATTACTCTACACCTTATCCTTTAAATGGGAAGTTGAAAGCAGCTAACAAAGCGTGACCTTCCTCATTCGTTTTTGCCGAAGTAGTAATAGTGATATCTAAACCACGTACCTTGTCTACTTTGTCAAAATCGATTTCAGGGAAGATAATTTGTTCGCGTACGCCCATGCTATAGTTACCGCGACCGTCAAATGACTTAGGATTTAAGCCACGGAAGTCACGAACACGAGGTAGAGCGATAGTAATTAAGCGCTCTAAAAGTCCCACATACGCTCACCGCGTAGAGTTACCTTGGCACCGATCGGGTATCCTTCACGGATTTTGAAGCCTGCAACAGACTTACGAGCACGAGTAACAACAGCCTTCTGACCGGCAATAGATTCCATGTCAGATGTTGCTGATTCAAGTACTTTTTGTCCGCTAGAGCTTCACCCAGACCCATGTTCAAGGTAATTTTCTCAAGTCGAGGGACTTGCATGACAGATGTGTAGCCGAACTGTTTCATCAATTCAGGCACTACGCTGTCTTTAAAAGTATCATGCAGTTTCGCCACGTTATACTCCAAGATTAGATAGTTTTATTATTAGATTTGAAGAAACGAACTTTTTTGCCGTCTTCAAATTTAAAACCTACACGATCTGCTTTTCCAGTTTCTGGATTAACAATCGCTACATTTGAAACGTTTACAGAAGCTTCCTTCTCAATGATCCCACCAGGCTGCTGTAACTGTGGTACAGGCTTAGTGTGCTTCTTGATTAGGTTAATTCCTTCAACGATTACTCGTTCAGTACCAGCGATAACTTGTAAAACTTTACCAGTCTTACCTTTATCTTTGCCAGTAATTACGATGACTTCATCATCACGACGAATTTTGCTTGCCATTTTCAGCTCCTTAAATTACTTCAGGTGCCAAAGATACAATCTTCATGAACTTTTCACTACGCAATTCACGAGTTACTGGGCCGAAGATACGAGTACCAATTGGCTGCAAGTTGGCGTTCAATATAACAGCTGCATTACTATCGAAACGGATGGCTTGACCATCTGGACGACGAACCGCTGACTTAGTGCGAACTACCACCGCGTTTAGGACATCACCTTTCTTAACTTTACCGCGAGGAATTGCTTCCTTCACAGAAACTTTAATGATGTCGCCTATACGGGCATAACGTCGGTGAGAGCCACCTAGAACCTTAATACACTGTACGCGACGAGCGCCTGAATTATCAGCCACGTCTAACGTAGTTTGCATCTGGATCATGTTTAGTGCTCCACTATTAAATTTACTTCATATGCCCTTTCGGACAAGCTACTTTCAAGACGTTCAAGATACACAAGAACAATCTACCCCCTAAAAGGGCGCGCAAGTGTAACTGAACAGGACACTGAATACAACCTAAGATTAAAAAATGTTCAATGAATAAACAAATTAGTCTTAAAGGCTTAATACACGCCATATCTCTAGTTAGTTTTAGAAGTAAAATGATTAAAATATTAAAGGGATAAAAAACCGGAGCCTAAGCTCCGGTTTTTAAACAAAAGGCTTTAATTAATTAAAGTTCTTTAGCTTTTACGATTACGTCTACTAATGTCCAAGTTTTTAACTTAGAAATCGGAGCGCATTCACGGATTGTAACCGTGTCACCAATATCACACTGGTTTGTTTCGTCATGTGCATGCAACTTAGTTGTACGCTTAACGAATTTACCATAGATAGGGTGTTTAACCTTACGTTCGATAGAAACAACGATAGATTTCTCTGCCTTGTTGCTAACTACGCGGCCTTGTAATGTACGGATAATATCGCTCATTACGCACCTGCCTTAGTTTGTGTAATTACTGTTTTCACACGTGCTATGTTGCGACGTACTTCTTTCAGTAAGTGAGTTTGAGCTAGTTGACCTGATGAATGTTGCATGCGCAAATTGAATTGCTCACGTAACAAACCTAGTAGTTCAGCTTTAAGCTCTTCTACGCTTTTATCTTTAAGTTCGCTAGCTTTCATTACATCACCGTTCTAGTTACAAAAGTGGTTTTGAATGGAAGTTTACGAGCAGCTAGGCGGAATGCTTCACGCGCTAACTCTTCGGCTACACCATCCATCTCGTATAACATTTTACCAGGTTGAATTTCTGCAACCCAATATTCAACGTTACCCTTACCTTTACCTTGACGAACTTCTAACGGCTTAGCTGTTATTGGTTTGTCAGGGAAAACGCGGATCCAAATTTGACCTTGACGTTTCACGGCACGAGTCATCGCACGACGAGCTGCCTCAATTTGGCGAGCAGTCATACGACCACGACCAGTAGCTTTAAGACCGAAAGTACCAAAGCTAACCTTGTTACCGTTCAGTGCTAGTCCGCGGTTGCGGCCTTTATGCTGCTTACGGAATTTTGTACGTTTTGGTTGTAACATCGTCTACTCCCTACTTAGCTTTCTGGCTACGACGTTTCTTCGCTGGTTTAGGTTGTTTTGGTTCTTCTTGAGAGATAGAACCGAAACCACCAAGTACTTCACCTTTAAAGATCCATACCTTAACACCGATGATGCCGTAAGTAGTTAATGCTTCAGAAGTAGCATAGTCGATGTCAGCACGTAAAGTGTGTAGTGGAACACGACCTTCACGATACCACTCAGAACGTGCAATTTCTGCTCCGCCTAAACGACCGCTTACTTCAACCTTGATACCCTTTGCTCCAACACGCATTGCGTTTTGAACTGCGCGCTTCATAGCACGACGGAACATAACACGACGCTCAAGCTGGCTAGAAATGCTATCAGCTACAAGCTGCGCATCTAACTCAGGTTTGCGGATTTCCGCAATGTTGATTTGAGCAGGGACACCAGTCAATTTCGCAACTACATTACGTAGCTTCTCAACATCTGCGCCTTTCTTACCGATTACAACACCCGGACGAGCCGTGTGAATTGTTACTTTAATCGATTTTGCAGGACGCTCAATTGTGATTTTTGAAACTGAAGCGTTCTTTAATTCTTTAGTCAAGTATTGGCGTACTTTAATATCGCCGTTTAGTTGACCTGCGTATTCTTTCGTATTCGCGTACCAGGTAGCAACCCATGGTTTAGTGATACCTAGGCGAATCCCCGTTGGATGTACTTTTTGACCCATTAGTTAATCTCCTAGTCCGCAACTACTACAGTTATGTGTGAAGAACGTTTTAAAACGCGATCTGCACGACCTTTCGCACGAGTCTTAATGCGCTTCATTGTTGGACCTACGTCCACCAAAATTTTAGCAACTTTAAGTTCGTCGATGTCTGCGCCTTCATTATGTTCGGCGTTTGCAATCGCTGATTCCAATACTTTCTTAACCAAAACAGCAGCTTTTTTGTTGCTGAAAGTTAATACGTCGAGTGCCTTGTCGACTGGTAGACCACGGATCTGGTCAGCTACCAAGCGAGCCTTCTGTGGAGAAGTGCGGGCAAAACGATGTTTAGCTAATGCTTCCATTTTTACTCCTTACTTCTTCTTAGCTTTCTTGTCAGCCGCGTGACCGCGGTATGTACGAGTCGGTGCAAATTCACCCAGTTTATGGCCAACCATTTCGTCAGATACATACACTGGAACGTGTTGACGACCATTATGAACAGCAATGGTCAATCCAATCATATCTGGAATGATCATTGAGCGACGAGACCAAGTCTTTATAGGCTTCTTGTTCCCGCTTTCCAAAGCTGCTTCGACCTTCTTCAGCAAGTGCAGGTCTATAAAAGGACCTTTCTTGAGAGAGCGTGGCATGGTATTACCTCACTAATTATTTATTACGACGGCGAACAATATACTTGTCCGTGCGTTTGTTCTTACGAGTCTTAGCACCTTTAGTCGGTTTACCCCATGGAGTAACCGGGTGACGACCACCTGAAGTACGACCTTCACCACCACCGTGTGGGTGATCTACCGGGTTCATTACGACACCACGGACAGTCGGACGGATACCGCGCCAACGGCTTGCACCAGCTTTACCAAGCTGACGAAGCATATGTTCAGCGTTACCCACTTCACCTAGAGTCGCACGACAATCAGATAGTACTTTACGCATTTCGCCTGAACGAAGACGTAGAGTTACATATTGACCATCACGAGCCAAGATTTGTACGTATGCACCAGCAGAACGTGCCATTTGAGCGCCTTTACCAGGCTTAAGCTCAACATTGTGCACTGTGCTACCTACTGGCATATTACGCATAGGCATAGAGTTACCAGCTTTGATTGGTGCGTTTATACCAGACATTACCTTAGTCACCAGCTTTAAGACCTTTAGGCGCTATGATGTACTTACGTTCACCATCGGCATAAAGAACTAAAGCGATGTTAGCACTACGATTTGGATCGTATTCTAAACGCTCAACTGTAGCAGGGATACCATCTTTGTTACGTTTGAAGTCAACTAAACGGTAGTGTTGTTTATGACCACCACCGATATGACGTACAGTAATGCGACCGTTGTTATTACGACCACCAGATTTAGATTTTTTCTCTAAAAGCGGTGCGTACGGTGCGCCTTTATGTAGGTCAGTGTTAACAACTTTCGTTACATGACGACGACCTGGAGAAGTTGGTTTACATTTTACTAAAGCCATTTTTCAATTCTCCAATTACTCTGCAGCTGCTTCTTCAACGTCTAAAGTTTGACCTTCAACAAGAGTCACGTAAGCTTTTTTCCAATTCTTACGACGGCCCATGCGAGCGCCTGTGCGCTTGGCTTTACCTTTAACGTTTAAAGAGTTAACTTTTTTAACTTCAACTTCGAAAAGTTTCTCAACCGCTGCTTTGATTTCTTCTTTAGTCGCATCTACTGCAACTTTGAAAACCAAAGTATTGTTAGCTTCTTGTGCCAAAGTACTCTTTTCAGAGATATGTGGAGCTACCAAAACTTTTAACAAACGTTCTTCGCTTATCATGCTAGCATCTCCTCAATTTGTTTAACTGCAGCAGCAGTTACCAATACTTTGTCAAAAGCGATTAAACTAACTGGGTCGATAGTTGCCACGTCACGTACGTCAACTTTATATAAGTTGCGTGCTGACAAGAACAAGTTCTCTGAAACTTCTTCAGTTATGATTAACACATCTTTTAAGCTCATTTCGTTCAACTTAGCTGCTAGCGCTTTAGTCTTAGGAGTTTCAACTTCAAAGTTGTCAACTACTACGAAACGTTCTTGGCGAACAAGTTCAGAAAGGATGCTTTGAATAGCACCACGATACATTTTCTTGTTCACTTTTTGTGAGTGATCTTGTGGTTTGGCTGCGAATGTTACGCCACCTGAACGCCAAATTGGAGAACGAATAGTACCAGCACGGGCACGACCTGTTCCTTTTTGACGCCATGGTTTTTTACCACCACCGCTAACTTCTGAGCGAGTTTTCTGAGCTCTAGAACCCTGACGAGCGCCTGCAGCGTATGCAGTAACTACCTGGTGAACTAATGCTTCATTAAACTCACGGCCGAAAGTAGCTTCTGAAACTTCAACAGCGCCGTTTGCGCCTGCAAAATCTAATTTCATCACTAATCTCCGGTTTACGCTTTAACAGCAGGTTTAACTACGACGTTTCCGCCAATTGCACCTTATGTACAGCGCCTTTTACTAGAAGTAAGTTACGCTCTGCGTCTACACGAACAACTTCAAGATTCTGAGTTGTAGTGCGTACGTTACCCATTTGGCCGGCCATCTTCTTACCTTTAAATACACGTCCTGGAGTTTGGTTTTGACCAATTGAACCCGGAGCACGGTGAGAAAGAGAGTTACCATGAGTCGCGTCTTGCATGCTGAAATTCCAGCGCTTAACACCACCTTGGAAACCTTTACCTTTAGATGTGCCTGTAACGTCAACTAACTTAGTGTCGTTAAATACTTCTACAGTAATTTCGTTACCAACTTCGATACCGTTACCTTCATCTGCAGCTAAGCGGAATTCCCATAAACCACGACCAGCTTCGACACCTGCTTTCGCATAGTGACCAGCATCTGCCTTGTTTACGCGGCTCGCTTTTTTATCGCCTGCAGTTACCTGAAGAGCACGGTAACCGTCGGTTTCTTCGTCACGGATTTGAGTAACACGATTAGGTGTTGCTTCAATTACCGTAACTGGTACAGATACGCCATCTTCTGTGAAGATACGTGTCATGCCCACTTTACGTCCGACTAGACCTATAGTCATTTTGAAACCCCCGATTAACCCAGACTTATCTGAACATCTACACCAGCAGCAAGATCTAAGCGCATAAGTGCGTCAACAGTTTTTTCTGTTGGCTCAACTATGTCGATTAGACGTTTGTGCGTACGAATTTCATATTGGTCACGCGCATCTTTGTTTACATGCGGGGATACCAATATAGTGAAGCGTTCTTTACGAGTTGGCAGTGGAATTGGACCACGAACCTGCGCGCCTGTACGCTTAGCCGTTTCAACGATTTCTTGTGTTGACGTATCGATTAATCGATGGTCAAACGCTTTCAATCGTATACGAATACGTTGACTATTCATTTTAAACCTCAAAAAAGAGCATTTTAGAAAGAGCATAAAAAACACGCATCACCTCTCCTTATAAGAGAAATAAGCGTTTTTCTTTATATATTAATTGGACTCCATATCGGAGCCCCTGTATATGGTTAGCCAATTGCTAACCTACCAAGCTAATGAAAGAACATATAAAATTATTAGCTTGCCCAAAAATTAATTGTACCGAGATACAAAATGGGAGTGCGCATTCTATAGAGTCTGACTATAAATGCAACAATTTATTTACATAAATTGTATTTTATCTGCCGTATTGGGATTCAGTCACTACGCATACGTATGCCTGTTCCATCCAATAAGCTTTTCAGACACTCTTATCTACATTATATCGGCATACGCATGGTCATTATGGTTAAATTATTTACAGCACTTTTACTGGTTACCTTGTTAGGTTTATGGAGTCTCCCCGCGTTCTCAACGTCCGTCAACGTGATGGGTCCTTTATGGTTAGACACACAAGCTCAATGGCGTGATTTTAAAAATGACCTTCAAACTGCGAAAAAGATGGGCATAGAAGCAGTCACCGTCGATGTTTGGTGGGGAGCTGTTGAAAACGAAGGCGACCAGATGTTCGACTGGTCTTATTATGACAACATCTTTTCCGCCATTACCTCAGCAGGATTGCAGATCATACCAATTATGTCCTTCCATCAGTGTGGCGGAAATGTCGGTGACAGTTGCGACGTACCTATCCCTAATTGGATTTGGCAACATTATACTAACGAAAACACGGGACAATCGGAGCACCTGAAAGCTCAGACTTTAAAGCCGACTGACCTCATGTATAAAAGTGAACAAGGAAACTATTCAAATGAGTATGTTTCACTTTGGGCTGACAACCTCGTAATTCCGCAATACATTGAGTTTATGTCAGCGTTTGAATCACATTATGCGCACATGGCTGTTAACTTTGATGAACTCAATATAAGCATGGGACCAGCGGGTGAACTTAGATACCCTTCATATAATAGCCATGATACCAATACCGGTTATCCAACTCGGGGGCATTTCAATCTTTTGGTCTGTTAGCTATTAGCGACTTTCAACAGTCCATACTTAGTAAATACCAAAGTTTGTCTAATTTAAATAAAGCATGGCAGACCTCGTATACGGCACTGGAACAAATTGAGTTACCTAAGCACATGGATACGTTTGTTACGACCGGTCAACACCTTAATTCAACATACGGCTTGGATATATTGGATTGGTATCATCAGTCCCTAATGAAACACGGCGACCGATTAATAACTGCAGCACAGCGAGGCTTCTCAAAAGCATTTAAAAATATCGACTTAGGTTATAAGGTCCCTAGCATCCATTGGTTAATGGCTGCCCCTTCACATTTAGCTCGAGCTGCTGAATTATCGGCTGGGGTTATATCAGCCGAGTTTAGAAGCAAACTCAATAATAAAGGTGTTGGCCATGGTTATAAAGCTGCCATTGGTCTAGCTGCAAAACATTCAACGACTGAACGCCAAGTCATTTTGCACTTCACCTGTTTAGAAATGTCTGACAACCCAGTATCCCCTTCCTTTTCATTGGCCAAGACGCTTGTTAGCTGGGTCGGAAAAGAGGCAAAAGGCAAGGTGTCACGGTGAAAGGAGAAAATGCGTTGGCTGCAGGCACATCATCACAGACGGGATGGAACAATATTACCGATGCGTTAATGAATGACGGGTATGGCGGAATAACCATCCTTAGATTAAACGATGTTGTAAACGGTCTTGCAAACACTCAATACCCAAAACTTATTAATAAGCTGAATGACTGATTTAGTGAATTGTTGCGAGCGCTGTCCATTTCGTCAATAATGGCGAAACACTACTATTTATTACAGGGATTGTTCATGCCTAGAATTGGATTTTTATTTGTCGCCTTTTTAATGTCAACCGGCGCTCTAGCTGCAGAAGATAACGCGTTAAAGCGCAGTTTTAATATCGCCTATGATGCGTTTAAAAATGCGCTTGAATCTGAAGATATTGAGTTAACCATTCGTACTGGCCTTAACGCCTATAACACCGGAAAGCGCTTATTTGGTTCAAATAGTGTAAATACTGCAAATTTGGCGTCCAATTTGGCAACCGCCTATATAGATAATAAGGAATTCAAACTCGCAAATGACCTTTTGCTTCCTTATATAGATGTTTATTTAGAAGAGTATAAAGAAGACAGCCTTGCAATCGTTGACCTTTACATATTAGTTGCTAAGTCATATCAGCGGAAAAGCAAAAATAAACAAATAAAGTATTACCAAAAGGCACTATCTTTATTGGATAGCCATAAAGATTCTAAACCTTTACTTGTGGCAAATATTCAAGCGGATATTGGCGCCGAATTACTCTCTTTAGGTTCGCCAAAAAGCAGAGTCCTTATCGAAGCAAATGACTATTTGAGTAAACACTTGCCTGCGAATGAAAGACAACTTGTATATTCTAATTATTACACCGGAAACTACTATATTGCGACGGGGAAAACTGACAAAGCCATAGCAATGTTATCAAAAAACTTAGATGTTTTTTACAATCTAGAAGGCCCGACTCACCCTTTAGAACTGACCACCCATGCTGTTTTAGTTAAAGCATATGAAAAAATTGGTGAAAGTGATCAGGCGACTAATCATTGTAAAGCCATTGGCCAAATGACGCCTTGGGATGATAACCAGTTGCCAAAGCCACTATACCGAACGCAACCTCAATACCCTCAGTCAGCAGTGCGCTCTCGTAAAGACGGCTACGCTATTGTTGAATTTGTGATAGATGCAAATGGCTTTGTAAAAGACCCTATTTCGACGGAATATGGCGGCAGTAAAAAATTCCAAAGGGCAGCAATCGACGCAGTTGAGAATTGGCGATACGCCCCTAAATTTGAAAACGGCGAGCCTGTCGAAGCAACTTCAAGGGTACAACTCGATTTTAAAATTGGACGTTAATGGCGTTCAAACGTTATTAATTAGCTTAGGTGACTATTGATATTCACGAGTCGCCACGACGCTCTCTTAATGGCGGAGAATTAAGTGGAAATACGTTAAGTCGAAAATACAGATCTTCACGAAATTTATTTTCAGCAACAAGCTGTTTTAGATCTTTGTTTGTTGCGGCGATAACCCGTACATCCACTTTTCGAGTGGTGGACTCGCCAACCCGTTCAAATTGTTGTTCCTGCAAAACCCGCAATAGTTTACTTTGAAGCTGCAGCGGAATTTCACCAACTTCATCTAGAAAAATTGTCGCACCATCGGCTAGTTGAAACCGTCCTAATCGGTCGGATACCGCGCCAGAAAATGCGCCTTTACATGCCCCAAAAATTCACTTTCAAACAGTTCCGCTGGAATAGCAGCACAGTTAACCCGGATTAGTGGCCTTGCTTTTCTTTGGCTAACTTCGTGTATGGATCGGGCAATTAACTCTTTACCTGTACCTGACTCACCGGTTATGAGTACATTTGCATCCGTCGGTCCTACAAGTTCGATTTGATGCACCATATGCTTAACTTGAGAACTGTTACCAATGATTTGGTGATGGTTCAACCTACATTGCCGGGGTAAGTGAATACGACAACGAAATTCGAGGCACTATGCGATATTCTGCACCGGAGTATTTCTTAGGAAAAGCCGGTACACAATGCTCAGATCTCTATTCTTTAGCAGTTATAACTTACCAAATGCTCTCAAGCTCATTTCCATATGGGACCAAAATTGCGCAGGCAAAAAGCTTTTCTGCACAGAAAAAGCTTAATTACCAAACTCTCATTGATGATGACTCAGAATTACCCGCTTGGGTGGATGATGCTTTGAATAAAGCTTTGCAAATCGACCCACTACAACGATATCAAATATTGTCTGAATTTATACATGATCTTAAACATCCAAGTTCCAGCTATGTGTCACGCACTAAACCACCTCTGATTCAGCGAGATCCAGTGATGTTTTGGCAAGGAATAAGTTTTGGACTGTTTATTTTGCTGGTTATCCAGTTAGCAAAATAGATTTATCAAGGGCTTTACCTTGGCGTATTTGAAACATGTTAGGGAGTTGGCAAACAACACAGAATTTACATTGCCCATTGTTTGCCTTTATTGATTTTAATTAAAAATCGTCCGTATCATGGCTGAATAATATCTCAGCACCGGCTTCGATTTGTAACTTGAGACTTGCTACTTTTGGCAATAATCGTTGAAAATAGTAGCGACCTGTTTTTATTTTTGAACTCGCCAGTTTTTTATCTTCAACATCAGACACGGCCACCATCATTTTCGCCCACATATAGCCGTACATGACATAACCAAAAAGGTGCAAGTAATCAACAGATGCCGCGCCAATTTCGTTTGGATTTGTCGCAGCTTTAGTTAATACCGTTGTTGTTACGGCAACGAGATCATCCACCGCGTCTGACAATGCTGCCATTTCCGTTGGAAAAACACCGCTTTGTTCTGCAATAAATTGTTTAATTTCAATGGCAAATAACTTAGCCGTTTCGCCACCATCCATCGCAACTTTTCGGCCCATTAAGTCAAGTGCTTGAACGCCATTGGTGCCTTCATATATTTGCGTTATTCGAGTATCCCGAACCAGTTGCTCTTGCCCCCACTCGCGCACATAACCGTGACCGCCAAACACTTGTTGCCCCGCGATACACATATCTAAACTGATATCAGTAACAAATGCTTTAGCTATAGGCGTTAATAGCTGCGCTTTTGCCGCTGATATTTTTGCTAGCGCTGGGTCGGGCTGATATTTAGCAGCGTCGAGTTGAGTTGAGACATAAGTAGTAAATGCACGACCACCTTCGTTCATAGCCTTCATGTTTAACAACATGCGGCGAACATCAGGGTGGACAATAATTGGGTCAGTCGCGCCTTCTTTCATTCGAGGTAGGCCTTTGCCCTGTCCTCGGTCTAGTGCGTAAGCGAGTGCATTTTGATAAGAACGTTCTGCCGCGCCAAGTCCCTGGAGTCCAACTAATAAACGCTCGTAGTTCATCATAGTGAACATGCACGCTAGACCTTTGTTTATTTCACCAACTAAAAACCCCTTTGAACCATCAAAATTCATCACACATGTGGCACTGCCATGAATACCCATCTTGTGTTCAATCGAACCACAAGTAACTTTGTTTTCTGAACCTAAGCTACCGTCATCATTAATATTAAATTTAGGAACAATAAACAGAGATATACCGCGAGACCCTTCTGGTGCCCCCGGTAATTTAGCTAATACTAAATGGACTATGTTGTCTGTTAAATCTTGTTCGCCACCGGAAATAAATATTTTGCTACCGGTGATTTCATAACTGCCATCGCCGTTATCAATTGCTTTGGTTTTTATTAAACCTAAGTCAGTTCCTGCGTGGGCTTCGGTTAAACACATGCTTCCGGCCCAAGTGCCTGCATACATATTTGGGAGATAAGTGTTTTTAAGATCTTCTGTGGCATGAGCATGGATTGCTAAACAAGCACCAGCAGTTAACCCGGGATAAAGAGCAAATGCTAAGTCAGCACTACACATCATTTCTTCGTGCATACCAGCCAATGTTTTTGGCATCCCCATTCCGCCGAACTCTGGGTCTCCAGCTAAGCCAATCCAGCCCCCTCAGCGATAACATTAAAGGCATTTTTATAAGCTGTTGGTGTCGTCACCGTGCCGTCATCCCAACTCACGCCGGTTTCATCGGCTTCTCGACTAAAAGGTGCAATGGCTTGTTCAGTCACTTTTGCGCTTTCTTCTAGAATAGCTTTTGCTGTGTCTAAATCGATTGCTTCACTTAACGCGTCATTGTTGGCCCAAAATTCTTGGACTTTAAATACGTCAAATAGCAGGAAGTTCATGTCGTTGACGGGAGCTTGGTATTGACTCATGTTCTATCTCTTTTATTTATCGTTATTAACTGGTCATACTACTTAAGTAAAAAATTAAAACAAACGTTTGAATTAATTTTTTTAACTTTCTCGTATAAAGATAGACTCTGTTTGGATGTTTGCCCATATTGTTGTGATGGGTTACGCCCTCCTTCATTATTAAGTTGTCTAAACCTACCAAATTACCTATTTTCTCAACAACTGCCGATGACTATCGAAACTCCCGCGATTTTAGCTCCAAGTTTTCAAGCTCGGGAGTCAGGTCAATTAACTTACCTGCGATAACATGGGTTACTTGCTGTTCTTTTTCTAAGATCCCCTTTACTTTTAAGACCTTAGCGGTGAGGTAACTTTGCTTTTGTGCCCTTGCTGTCGCTACCCAAACCACCACATTGGTATTGCCCGTATCGTCTTCTAGCGTAATAAAGGTCACCCCAGATGCCGTGCCTTGGACTTTGTTTTCCGGTCACAAGTCCGACAACGGTAACGGGCGTTTTATGTTTAACATTGACTAAATCCGTCGCTGAGGTAAACCGACCTAGCCGACCTGACTGCCTTAACAATTGAATCGGATGTCGGTCCAAGCTCAGCCCTAACGCCGAATAGTCTTCAATCAACTCTTCATATTCGCTCGGGGCAATTTGATATGTTGAGGGCGTATCACTCACTTGAGAAAAAGCGGTAAATCGTGTTCCATATCCATCATTTGCCAACGGCTCGAAAACCGGTCTCCAGAAATACTTTTAAGTGCATTGCTGCTGGCCAGTGCTTCGAGTTCGTTACGTGCAATAGACAATTGCTTTAGTTGCGAAACATGACTAAATCGACACCCTATGCGGTATTGGACGATTTTATCCACGGTAATTTTTCGAAGGCCCTTAACGAGCCTAAATCCGATACGTAGCGCTAACTGCCCGGCTTCCATTTGCAATTCATGATCCCAATTTGAGTGGTTGATGCACAAAGGCAAAACATAAATACGATGTCGCTGTGCATCTTGAACAAGCTGTGACGGTGAATAAAACCCCATGGGAAGACTGTTTAATAAAGCGCAATAAAAGACCTCTGGGTAATAATATTTTAACCACGCCGATACATAAGCCAATACCGCAAAACTGGCCGAATGCGATTCAGGGAAACCATATTCACCAAAGCCACAGATTTGTTTAAAAATACGCTCAGCAAATTCCAACGTATAACCACGGGCCAACATGCCCTCGGTCAGCTTAGTTTGAAACTTAGTGAGCTCACCGTTTTTTTCCACTTGGCCATTGCCCGTCTAAGTTGGTCGGCTTCCCGCCGGAAAAACCTGCGGCGACCATAGCAAGTTTAATGACTTGCTCTTGAAAAATAGGCACCCCCATTGTCCGACTTAATACATCCTTGACCGCCGTTGATGGATAACTGACCTCTTCTAATCCCATCCGCCGCTTCAGATAAGGGTGCACCATGCCGCCTTGAATAGGGCCATACCGAACAATAGCAATTTGGATAACTAAGTCGTAATAACAATGGGGCTTTAATCTAGGCAACATGCTCATCTGAGCCCGTGACTCAATTTGAAATACCCCAATCGTATCGGCGTTTGAGATCATCTTATACACATTAGGATCGTCACCGGTTGCGGTTATGTCGGCAATCGAAATGGTTTTTTGATAGTAGGTTTTTATCAAGTCAAAGCTTTTTCTAATGGCGGTTAACATACCTAATGCCAGTACATCGACTTTGAGCAGTTGCAATGTTTCTAAGTCATCTTTGTCCCATTGAATGACAGTTCGCCCTTCCATCGCTGCATTTTCGACGGGTACTAACTCATACAGTGGGCCGGCAGATATCACAAAGCCTCCGACGTGTTGCGATAAATGCCGCGGAAATCCCTTAATTTGCTCCACCAGCTCAACAAATTGCCTAGCTTTTAATGACTTGGGGTTAAGCCCTAGTTCAACGACTTGGTCAATCCAGTGTGTCGCGCGGTCTCGGCGATTAATGTTTTTAATAAAAAATTCTAACTGCACATCATTAAAGCCTAGAGCTTTGCCCACTTCCCTAATGGCGCTTTTCATTCTGTAGGTCACAACTGTTGCCGCAATTGCTGCGTGATTACGACCATATTTTTGATAGATATACTGGAAAATTTCTTCTCGCCGCTGATGTTCAAAATCCACATCAATGTCTGGCGGCTCGTTGCGTTCTTTTGAAATAAAGCGTTCAAACAATACACTTATTTGGGACGGGTCTACCGCTGTAATTTCAAGGCAATAACACACAACTGAATTGGCCGCTGAACCTCGTCCTTGATACAAAATATTCTGTGATTTAGCAAACTGTACGATGTCGTAAATCGTGATAAAAAATGCTCATATTCCATTTCTTTTATCAGCCCGAGTTCCTTTTCAATTAACGTTTCGAGTTCCGGTTTTAACCCATGTGGAAACGGCGTTTTTTCCCTCTTCTACTAATATCCGTAAATAAGTCGTGGGTGTTTGATCTTTTGGGATCAGCTCTGATGGGTATTCATATTTGAGCTCCCCATATCAAACTGACAACGGTTAGCAATGAGTAACGTTTCAAACAGGTATTCGTGTTTATACAGCTTGACCAATTTTTTAAGGGGCCTCAAGCAACGCTCTGCATTGCTTATTCCTTGACGACCAAGCTTATCAACAGTCTTACCAAGGCGTGTCGCATGTAATACATGTTGCAACGGCAAACGCTCGGGGTTGTGCATTAACACTTGCCCACAAGCAACCATAGGGATGTGCAAGCTAGCTGCTACTTGTTCGCAGTGCTGAGTATAATGTTGCTCTTCATCGTTTAATGTTCTGGTTATGGCTAACCATAATCTATGTTGAATACTTTTGTTGAGCCCAAGTAAGAACCGCCCCCAGTGTAAATCAAGCTCTGCATCACCATCGGCGTGCCACAAAACTAAACAATGCTTTAGAGATTTAAGATCCCACTCGGTTAACTCGTATTGCCCTTTTTCGCAGCGCCGTCGACTGTTTGTTATCACTCGACATAGCTCAGCGTAACCTTGCCGGTTAGGGCACAGTAAGGTTATTTTTAAGTCTTGTTGAAATTGAAAATACGCGCCAACGATCAGCTTAATAGGCAAGTTATCCTGCCGTATCTGACTATATGCTCGGACAACACCAGCAACAGAACATTCATCGGTAATGGCTATTGCGTTGTAACCTAGCAAGGTCGCTTGCACCACTAATTCCTCTGGATGGGATGCGCCTTGCAAAAAGGTGAAATTACTAAAACAGGATAATTCAGCATAACTCATGATTGTTATTTACTTGCCGTTACGCAAAGTACCCCTGTAAATACCAATTTTTTTGTGGCGTACGATATACCCAGCACAGTCGCCCCTTGTCGCTACGGGCAATATAGTAATCTCGCTGAATTGAATGTTCGTGCCACCAATTGGTTTGTATTCGTTCTGGCCCATGCAATATAGAGACATGTTCCTTTAATGGCACCGCCACAGCTGTCATTAAGCTTGGCCGCAACTTGTACCGCCCCTCAAATGTTTTTTGATCAGCTGCCCGCCCTTTGGTATTTTCTATAGTATTCTCGATAGCAAGTCCTTCACTATACTGAGTGGCTAACTGTGGGTGATGTTGATCAATTAAACATACCCCTTTGACTTTATTATCCCCGAGCTTAGCTTGTATTACCGCCACCAGTTCATCCACCGAAACTTGGGGCGACTTTTGACTAAATAAGTCACCACTGTCAGCAGTTAACGGCCGTAACTGCCGAGCTAACAATCGGATGGCCACCACTGGCTCAGCGAGCTTTACACTCTCTAATTTTAACCGTACGAGGGACAACCACTTTTCCATTTTATATTCTCCCTGAGCCCGGTTAATGCTCAGTTCGATAAATTCCAAGTAACGATAGCGTAGATGTAGGGTTAATTGTTGAGTGACTAAACCACGTATACTTAAAAATTGTTCGAGTTGGATTAATAATCGTTTAATTGGGTGTTGTAATATTTGGCTGTTTTCAATCTCAAATAACAACTCAATATCAACATTAAATTCCGCAGGTGGGCGATAAAAAATAAGACCATGTTTAAACTCCCCATCAACTTGCCAATATAATTGAGTAGATGAATATCAAAGCGTTTTGCCATTTCTTTTAAAGACAGCGCCAACAACTGTTTAGTTTGTTTCACACCAACCCGATGCAATGCATTAAGGGCTTTAGGCTCGAGTTCAAGCTGTTCAATCGCCAAACCATACAAAGCCTGTTTTAGCTTTTTAGGATCATCCAGTAAAGTGTTTAGCTTAGCTTGCGCCAATACCTTAGCCATTGCGGGCGTCGTACCTGTTGCATAATCGTATTGGTATCCTATTGGTTTAAGCACATGTTCAATTTGCTGCCAATAAGACAGCAGCCCCTTATATAAGCACAACATATTGTCGATACGTAAATACATGCCGTGGGGAAAGGCTAAGGCAATATCCGCTGTAAATTCATATAACAACTGTGCCAGTTGCTGCAATGTCCTAAATTCAATATCCGGTTTGTACTCCATTACCTGTATATGCTGGTGCAAAGACAAGGCGGTTGCCAATCCCATGCCTTGTGTTATGCCTTGGCTTTTTGCCATCGCGTTAAGCTGCACAACTTCATTCTTTTTAGCGTCGACAATAATCACAACCTCTGGTGCTGGAGTCAGCTCTGTTCGCAAGGTTTGTCTTGAGCTGTCGAGAGCGTCAAGTTGCAAAGAATGAAAGTCGAGATATAACCACAACATAAGCGAACCTAGTGAACTGCAACTTTAGGAAATGCCACAACATTTGTGGTTGAGATAGGCGACGTTGTTAAGTCTGGCCATATGTCCCGCATGTCTACCGACAAGCCTTTGAAGCTGCGACCGCCTCGTTGCTTGTCGATATTCACGGTTATGCCCTCTGGTGCGGGGGCGAGGGTCATGCTGACATTAGACGGAATAGAAAATACCCCAGTTTGTTCCTGCTGGTGCGTCATAATTCGATAAAGCAACAAACTGCTTTCACCTTGTTCACTGGCCAATAACAATCTACGAGACTGCTTTATCGACAATGTTTTTTGCCACAATAACACGGCACCACAACTGCCGCTTTTTAAGCATTGTTCAGCAACCCATAACATACGTTCTGATTCATATTCTGAGATCACTAAAACCTTGCTAAGGTCAATATCATTAGCCGCTAAAAACTCAGCGTCGAGCATCGCCGGCGGTCCAATAAATACGAGTAAACCCAACGTCTGTTTTTGCTTCAAATAAGGCAACATAAGGCGAAGCTCACCAATGCCCATTGGGGTTTTAATTTCCATCACCCCCTGTGGCGGTAATCCTCCTGAAAGCGCATTATCTAAAGTCACAAATCCGGTTTTTACCCGACCAACAAGTTGATCATTTTTATTGCCGTACCAAATAAGGCCTCGGTTCTGATATTTATCAATTTCTAACATAATGTTACTCGCACCGCGTACAATACTGTATATAAAAACAGTATATATACAGTTAATAATTATGCCAATAAAGAAATGTTACAAACCCGATTTCTGTACTTTATTAAATGATTTATATAAGAAAATAGTTAACTAAAACGTAATATTGGTAATAATGCTCTTTTAATATGGATCTTGCTTATAATGTATATATGTTGATTTTTAGGTTGTAACGTAGTTTACTGCGCGCCTTTAAAAATGCACGCCGAGGGAGATCTTGTCGTGCTTAGTCCGTGTTCTAAAAGGAATCAAAATGTTACGCATCATTCGTGTAAGTGCGCTGTTAAGTTTAGGCTTAGTACTGACCCTGTTTTCTACCGCTATTTCTGCCAACACTTTCACTGAAGGTTTAAAGAATAAACAACTTACCATCGGGGCTGAAATCAACCCTCTGACCTTTATTGCCAGCACTGACTCCCGGGTATATTTTAATGCTGGTGTGTCAATTTTTAATCGTAATAACAGCACTGAAATTGCGTTTCCAATCGACTACAAAAACATTCAAAACGGCGAAGACCAATTTACGGCATTAAACATCAGTGCCCACTACCGTAAGTTTTTAAATAAGGGCATCGAAGGATATTATTTTTCTGGTGCAACACGCTTAACCACAATCAACTCTGATACAACTAAGCTGGGACTTGGTTTTGGTTTTGGTTACCGTAAGATGTTTAACTCAGGTTTATATTGGGGCAGCAGCATTTTGCTTGGCCGCTACTTCGGCGACAACGACAAATACGACACGTCTTCGTTAAACAGTTTTGATACGTTAGAAGACAAAGCCGTGATGTTCGACATCGAATTTCTTAAAATTGGTTTAATGTTCTAACCGCAATTTTTCTAATGCTTTATAACGAGTTGGCTGTTACCTATAGCCAACTCGTTACGCGATAAAACAAATTCAGCAACACAAATACTTATTCATCCAATAGACTGCTATACTTACGACCTTACAATTACCCATCAAGGTCACCTGTTTTGTCTGCACACTGTTTTTCTACACTTTCACTAAAACCTGAACTTACCGACAACCTAACAACATTAGGTTATGACCAAATGACACCGATACAAGCTCAAAGCTTACCGGTTATTTTGGAAGGTAAAGATATTATCGCGCAAGCCAAAACTGGCTCAGGTAAAACCGCGGCATTTGGTTTGGGTTTACTGCAAAATCTAGACGTAAAACGTTTTCGCATTCAAGCCATGGTGTTATGCCCCACCCGTGAATTGGCCGACCAAGTTGCGATTGAAATTCGTAAGCTGGCTCGCGGTATTCACAACATAAAAGTATTAACTTTATGTGGTGGTACACCAATGGGACCGCAAATAGGTTCTCTTGAGCACGGCGCGCACATTATTGTTGGCACGCCTTGATCGAATTTTGGATCACTTAGATAAAGGTCGCATCAATCTAGATGAAATGAATACCTTTGTTTTAGACGAAGCTGACAAGATGTTGGAAATGGGTTTTCAAGACTCTATTGATGCCATTATTGAAGCGGCACCTATCGAGCGTCAAAGCTTACTATTTAGCGCAACATTCCCTGAGCAAATTAACTGGATCGCCGGTAAATTACTGCGTAACCCAGTCAATGTAAAAGTCGAATCAGAGCAAAGCGACAGCACCATTGAACAGCAATTTTTCCTTGTTCAAGACAAAGAGCAGCGCAAAGAGGCATTGCATTTATTGTTAATGCAGCATAAGCCTGAGTCATGCGTTGTATTTTGTAATACCAAACAAGCGACGTTTGATGTTACCGACTACTTAGCCGCTCGAGGTTTTAGTGTAGCTGTTTTAAATGGTGATTTGGAACAAAAAGAACGTGATCAAACGCTTATTCGTTTTGCTAATAAAAGCATCTCTATTTTAGTTGCCACCGACGTTGCGGCTCGTGGATTAGACATCGACAAGCTTGACGCCGTGATCAACTACGAACTCGCCCATGACGCCGACACACACGTACACCGAATCGGCCGTACTGGTCGTGCTGGTGAGCAAGGACTTGCTTGCAGCCTTTATGTCAATCGTGATTCAAGTAAGTTAGTAGACATTGAAGATTACCAAAAAATTACAATTAGCGAATCCGATCTACCCGACGCTGACGTCTTAAACGCGGAAGTGTATGGGCCACAAATGGCAACCCTCAGAATTGACGGCGGTAAAAAACAAAAAGTTCGTCCTGGTGATATTTTAGGTGCCTTAACGGGGAAAGATGGCATTCTCAGTAGCGATGTCGGCAAGATCAATGTTACTGATTACTGCGCCTATGTTGCAGTGAAAAAGTCTCTGCAGGTTTTGCACTGAAAAAGCTTGAAAACGGTAAATTGAAAGGTCGCAACTTCCGAGTGTGGCGCATTAGATAGTCGTATTTTAGGGCCTCACCTTAACTTCAAAGTGACGTTTAACAGCAACTGTAATTAGGCAGTTAGGAAGCATAAAAAGGGCTGTCGCCAGCCCAAGAGGTGTAAAACTGATATTGAGGTAGCGTCATTCACACTACCTCAATTTAAATGACTACAGTGAATATTTGGCATTCACCTGAATGTAATTGGAATCTGCATCGGCTTCAGCCATTTCGAAATTCCCGAATTCAAAACCATATGTTAAATTTTTGTTAATGGATTTAAAGAGGTTAACGCCCCAATGAGAACGGTCTCGATCACTTTCGGCCGTTGTATGATTGCCATAAAAGACATTTGAACGGTATGTATCATTCCAAAAATGACGATACGCCACCATAATTGCAGTGGACTCCTCAACTTCTTCACCCACTAAATCTGTCGCTGCAGCGGCACCTACATAACGGCCAGTATTACCACCATGTAATTGGAATCGGAAATCATCTTTAGCACCCACTTTAATCTTACCTGAGATGCCATAACCAATAGCTGATTTAGACTCATCCATTGTGGTTGTAAGCTGTTTAACAACCCCCGCAAAGGCAACAGAACCCCAATCACCAGACACTGTGTATTTAGCAATCACATCCGGTAAAACATCTTTAGCGCCATAACCCGTTGCACCTTCATAACCACCGTAAGATTCTGGGTTTTCTAACGCAAACTGAAAATTGCCATTGGTATAACGGATCTGAGTTTGTCGAATAAAACCAGAGGCCACTAACGGTCCAGCAAAATCAACCGCTTCAGCCAGCGCACCAGTATTAACAAATGTTGACCACGTTTGGCCTACTGTCCAATTTCCCTTGCGAATAAACGCGTGGCGAAGTCGTGGATGACGAGAATTTGTTAGTTTTTCATTACCACCGCCGCCAAACAAGTCAAATTCAATAAAGCCTGTAATGTCACCATGTTCGTATTTTGTATTGATCCGAGATGAATTGACATGCATACGCAAACTCGAAATATCGTCTTTTATCGCATGACCAATCCAAAAGTCGTCGTTCACTAAACTGGAACTGGCGTTACCATCTATATAACGGGCATCTGCAGCTATAAAGCCGCCAAATGTCAGTTTGTCTTCTTCAGAAAGTTCAAAAGTATACCCGGCGTTCGCCGATGAAGCAGCTGATAACCCCAAAACCAATAATGTATTGCGTGTGCTCTTAAGTTTCATGACCTGTTCCTCGTTAACACAGCGATAGGCCAAAATACGACAAGCCAACTGTGTGCTTTATTATTTGTGTGTGTTTTCTGTTTTTTGTGTTCTTGTGTTTTTATTTTGTGTTTTTATTTTGTTTTTTATTTTGTGTTTCTATTTTTTATTTTTTATTTTTGGGCGGCGCCACACGTTAGTGTGACGCCTATCTGTTGATTGTTTTTATAAGTTAAAATTAAAGGGTGGTTATTCTTCCAATGTTGACAAGTCGCCTTCATCTTGTCCTAAAGCTCTCGCTTTAAGCACTCGGCGCATGATTTTCCCTGAACGAGTTTTTGGTAATGACTCAACAAATTCGACCGACTCTGGTGTCGCGATTTTGCCCATTTCATGACCAACATGTGCTCGTAACTCAGCAGCTAGCTTTTGATCTCCAACCATTCCCTGCTTTAAAATCACATAAGTATGGATAGCGTTGCCTTTAAGTTCGTGTGGCAGACCAATAGCTGCAGCTTCATTCACTGCTGGGTGGCTGATTAAAGCACTTTCAATTTCAGCAGTACCAAGTCGGTAACCACTTACTTTTAATACTTCATCCATTCGACCAATAACCCAAATGTAGCCATCGCTGTCTTTTTTGGCACTGTCGCCCGCTAAATAACGCCATTTGTCGCCAACTTTCGACCAATACAAGTCTTGATAACGTTGGTCATCTTTAAACACAGTACGTGCCATCCCCGGCCAAGGGTTATTGATAATCAACTTACCTTCTTCGCCTGCGCCAACTTCTTCACCGTCGTCATCGACAATTGTGATTTCATTGCCAAAAAATGGCTTGGTCGCTGAACCAGGTTTCAACGGTGTAATCGGTAATGGACAAATCATGAAACCACCGGTTTCGGTTTGCCACCAAGTATCAATAATCGGGCAACGTTCTTGACCAATAACTTTGTGGTACCACTTCAGGCTTCTGGATTGATTGGTTCACCGACACTTCCCAATAAGCGTAAGCTTGTGAGATCGTGCTTTTGTGGCCAACGCTCACCAAAGCGCATCAAGCCACGAATTGCAGTTGGAGAAGTGTAAAGAATATTGATGCCGTATTTTTCGACTATCTGCCACCAGCGATTTGGGTAAGGATAGTTTGGCGCACCTTCGTATAACATAATCGTCGCGCCGTTAATCAATGGTCCGTAAACAATGTAACTGTGACCAGTAATCCAACTAGGATCCGCGGCGCACCACCAGCGATCTTCAGGCTTAATATCAAATGCCATCCGGTGAGTCGTAGAGGTGTACACAGCATAACCGCCATGTGTATGGACCATACCTTTTGGCGAGCCGGTGGTGCCAGAGGTATATAAAATAAAAAGTGGGTCTTCTGAACTGGTTTGTTCGGTTTCACATTTTGGACTAGCAATTGGCAAGGCTTTTAAATCATGCAACCAAAAATCACGTGACGGTTCCATCTCAACGTCAAGTTCATTGTTTTTAACGCAGATACACACTTCAACACTCGGCGAGCGACTCATTGCATCATTAGCTATTGATTTAAGATCGATTTGTTTACCACGGCGCCAGCCACCATCGGCCGTGATCAATACTCTAGAATGCGCATCGTCAATTCGTGAAGCTAACGCTTCGGTACTAAAGCCACCATAAACGACAGAGTGAATTGCACCAATTTTAGCGCACGCTAACATAGCAAACACCAATTCTGGTATTTGTGGCATATAAATCGTAACGATATCGCCTTTTACTACGCCCATGCTTTTTAGAACGTTAGCAAACTGGCAGACTTCACGATTTAATCCGTTGTAAGAGAAATTACGAACCTGACCGTTTTCGCCTTCCCAGATAATCGCCATTTTATTTCGATTGGCATTTTTTAAATGACGGTCAATGGCATTATCAACGATGTTAATCGAACCACCGTCAAACCACTTGTAAAATGGCGCATTGGATTCGTCTAAAACGCTATCCCATTTTTTATACCACGAGAGTGTATCTGCTTGTTCTGCCCAGAAACCTTCTCTGTCGGTTACAGAATAATTATAAAGCGCTTCATAATCGCTGACATTGGCTTGATCTATTACAGCTTGTGAAGGGTAAATAAATTCAGATTGGTTTGAGTCACTCATTGTGCGTCCTTCTGCTCTTTTATGCATTTAAATGGTCAACAGCAAACCTGTTTAACCAAATTCAAATTGATTGCACTTAGAGTAAGGAGTGTTTGGCGAATCGAACATTAGACCTAAGTCTAAAATAAGCCTAATTTGGCTAATACTTTAGTCTTATACGGAACAGAGTAACTGTCGTATTTTTGTCTTAACCCCTTGTTTATATTTATTAATTTCAGCCAAAAACAGTTCTGAGGTAGCAATTGCATCATTTAAGGCATTGTGAGCATGGTAGCTTGGAAGTTGAAAGCTCTGGCGCAAGCTTTCCAGCCGAAATATTGAAGGGTCGTAATGTTGACCGCCAATATCGAGTCGTTTTTTTGCCAACATTAAGGTATCTATCATCATCAATGGAGGGCGCACTCCGTAAAGTTCAAAACAAACTTGCCGTAAAAATTGACGTTCTATCTTGGCATAATGGACCAACATGACTTTCCCAGCTAACGCCAGTAGTAGCTGATCAACAGCGGTTTTTAATTCAATGCCCTGCTCTTTTTCTGAATCCGTGATCTGATGGACAACAACATTATTCGCTTCTAATTTGCCTTTGGTTTTTATTATATTGTGACAACTACTCGCCAATTTTATTTTGCCACCATCAATTTCAATTGAACCGATACTAAGCAATTGGTGCGTCATTGCATTTAAACCCGTTGTCTCAAAATCTACCGACAGTAAAGTCAGCTCACTAATAGTTGCATTTTTGTCTGGAAAAGGTACCGACAAATATTTTTTAGGGCCCCTCTGGCACACGCCTAAGCGCCCGCTTTCGCTGTTGTTCAGCCGATAGAAAAGACTCAAAAAAGGCCACATTAGTAAGCAACCTGACGGTTATTTTGCAACGTTTTAATCACCTTAAAAACATCTTTTAGATGTTCTTGTTCCAACCTAGAAATAGTTTTGGGCGGTAAGTAATTGTCTGGTTTTTTTCCTGCTGATAATAATCGCGCCTGATGACTTAGACGTAAATAGCCTAAAAATTCAAAAGCATCAATTAGGCTTCTGGCCATCGACTTAGTTAGCGATGGCGTTCCGGCCACAGCCTGCAGTCTTGCTAACGTATTCACAGCTGCAACACCTTCTTGTAAGGCATAAATTCGGGCAAGATCGACAATTGGCGCAATGCCATTGTGTTTTAAATCCAAGACCTTTTCGTTATCGCCATTTTCCACCAACACAAAACCTCGGAAAAAGCCCAGAGGTGGTCGATGAGCAAGCGCATTTCGTGACAAATGGGCGATAAACAAAGAATTGTTTTTAGTTTTTTCTAACATTTTGTCTCTTACTTCGTTTAATAGAGACGCATCACCGTGTACGGTAGTAAGATCAAAAAAGACACTGGAATTTAGCAGTGCTTGGGGACTTGGGTTCACCACCCATTTATGAAAATATTTGTGCCAAACCGATTGCGTTTGTCGCCATTTGGAGTTAGTTGCCATTATGTCACCGGGGCAATAAATAAACCCACACGCCGCTAAACCATCGCAAACAAAAGTGGCAAGGTCTTGATACCAATAGGCATCCTGGGGCTGTAGCTTGTCAGAAATAATCATCGCATTGTCTTGATCAGAGTGCGCAAACTGCTCAAGTCTGGCCTGAGAGCCCGCAGCAAGCTGAGGCATACGGTACCGGGGCTGGCCCTAATAAGTTTTCCGCCATTGTGATCAGTCGAACCGTAAACGCCATGGTAATCGCACTAATGCTTTTGCCTACATGATCAGAGGTTGTCCCAAGTTTTGACATTCTAATTTGCAACTTTGGTAACATCTTACTTATTTCAGTTAGCTCACTAATTTTATTCGCTTTGGCAACTAAACTAGAAATATTGACGGCGTTGTTACCTTCATGGTTCATCAAATCTGTTACTGTAACCATACCAGCTAATCGGCCATTGGAGGTTACTGGTAAATGATGAATATTCCGACTCGTCATGACTATCAAGGCGTCGTATGCACTGTCATTGGTGTCTAACGTCAATACATCACTACTCATGATATCGGATACCGGCATTAAAGGGTCTAACCCTTCTCCAACGCAACGCGTACGGATATCTTTGTCCGTCACAATGCCAACCATCTCACCTTGCCTTAGTCACGACTAAACAAGAATAACCTTGCTCTGTCATTTGCTGAGCGGTTTGTTGAATATTGAGTTTCATATCTATCGTCGCAGCAGGCGTATGGTACACATGTTCAACTTGGGTGTTCATTAAAGTGGATGATACAACGGCATCATCACTAAATTTTTCCATTCGTTTTTTAAGACGCTGCGCTGCGGTTTGAGCAAAAAACGCTTCGGCTTCTTCACTTTCAGTAATGACCTCGAGTAGCGCTTCCCGATCAATGCAATAAAGTAAGGTGTCTTCCTCGGTCACAACAGAAATTTTAACATTTTCATCCGGCAGTAAAAAACCGAACAAAGATCACCTTCACCGTACTTACTTAATAATTCGTTGTCATTGCCAAAATAGGCCAGTGCCCCTTTGCGAATAAAATACAAAACAGCTTTTTGATCCCCCTCGGGAGGCAGGCTGGAATTAGACGCCACATATTGAATATATATATTTCGGGTTAATCGAGAAATTTGCTCCTCTGACAAAGTATCAAATGGCGGAATAACCCGAATAAAATCGTGTACTTCAGATAAATCGTTAGACATATTTCTCCACCTATTAACCGCTTTATATCAGGATTGCACATTAAAACAGACTGTTAGAGTTTTAGAGCAGTTAAGAAAATGGGTCAACCGCTTAGACTACATTCTAGACTAAAGTTTAATACCGCTAGTTGAAAATTGTTGTTAGCTTAACTATGGCGATGGGCTAAAGAACAAATTTATACCAAAAATAAGATAACAGGCCATCACTTCAACAGTGTTTAAACAATTTTAAAAATCTAGGAGAGGATCGTGGAGAATCAAAGCTCATATTGGCGGGAAAACCTTCGTCTAATATTTATCTGCCTAGCCATTTGGTTTGTTGTTTCATTTGGGTTTGGCATTTTACTTGTCGAACAACTCAATGAATTCCGCTTAGGCGGCTACAAATTAGGCTTCTGGTTTGCGCAACAAGGCTCAATTTATACCTTTTTAGGTCTCATTTTTTGGTATACCAAAAAGATGAACGACTTAGACAAAAAATATAATGTCGAGGAAGAATAATGGAAGAGTTAAAACTTTATACTTACATTGCCGTCTTCGGTTCATTTGCTGTCTATTTTGGTATAGCTTGGTGGGCACGAGCGGGATCTACAAGTGACTTTTATGTTGCTGGCGGTGGTATAACACCACTGCAAAATGGTATGGCGATTGGTGCCGACTGGATGAGTGCCGCGTCATTTATCTCGATGGCAGGTCTGATTGCTTTCTTAGGCTACGGTGGCTCAGTATTTTTAATGGGTTGGACCGGTGGTTATGTCCTCTTGGCAATGCTACTCGCCCCTTACATGCGAAAACACGGTAAGTTTACGGTTCCTGAGTTTATCGCAGATAGATACTATTCTAAAACAGCACGTGTTGTTGCGGTTATCTGTTTAATCATAGCGTCTCTTACTTACATTATCGGTCAAATGAAAGGCGTTGGCGTCGCGTTTTCTCGATTCCTAGAAGTTGATTATGATCTTGGTCTATATATTGGTATGGCCGTTGTTTGGGTTTACGCAGTTCTTGGTGGTATGAAAGGGATTACTTACACTCAGATTGCTCAGTACTGTGTCCTTATCTTTGCTTATACGATCCCTGCTGTATTTATCTCATTGCAACTTACCGGTAACCCAATCCCACAACTTGGCTTAGGCAGTACATTAGCAGACGGCAGCGGTGTTTATCTATTAGATAAACTCGACATGGTTGTAACGGATTTAGGCTTTAAAGAATACACAACTGACAACATGGGCGGCACGTTAAATATGTTTGCTTATACATTGTCACTGATGATTGGTACTGCTGGTTTACCACACGTCATCATGCGCTTCTTCACTGTACCATCGGTTAAAGCGGCTCGTATGTCTGCTGGTTACGCATTAGTATTCATCGCTTTGTTATACACAGTAGCTCCTGCAGTAGGCGCGATGGCTCGACTTAACCTAATGAATACGATTGAACCTGTTGCTGGTCAAAACCTAGAGTACGCAGAACGTCCTCAGTGGTTTAAAGATTGGGAAAAAACCGGGTTGTTGCAATATCAAGACAAAAACAACGACGGTAAAATACAATACACTGCAAATGCTGAAACTAATGAAATGGTGAAAGTTGACCGTGACATTATGGTTCTAGCAAATCCAGCTATTGCTAACTTGCCAAATTGGGTCATTGCACTGGTAGCCGCAGGTGGTATTGCCGCCGCGTTATCCACAGCCGCCGGTTTGTTGCTCGCCATTTCGTCATCGGTATCCCATGACTTAATGAAAGGCGTACTTACCCCTGATATTTCAGAGAAAAACGAGTTATTTGCAGGCAGGGTGGTAATGACAATTTCAATCATTGTCGCCGGCTATCTGGGGCTCAATCCGCCTGGCTTTGCCGCAGGAACAGTTGCCCTAGCATTTGGACTCGCTGCATCTTCGATATTCCCAGCACTAATGATGGGTATATTCTCTAAGAAGATGTCAGGCCCAGCTGCAGTATGGGGAATGTGTTCAGGTATCGGTGTGACTATGTTGTATGTATTCCAACACAAGGGCATCATGTTCATCAGTGGTACTGAGTTCCTTGGTGGTTTAGAGCCTAACTGGTTCTTTGGAATTTCACCAAATGCGTTTGGCGCTGTTGGTGCGTTAGTTAACTTTACTGTTGCCTTTATAATTCTTAAAGCAACTTCTGAAGCTCCTCAACACATACAAGATATGGTTGAAAACTTCCGTACACCACATGGTAAAGTTGCCGCTGCGCACGACCACTAGAATTAATAAAACTCGATAAAATAAGACTCCCTCGGGAGTCTTTTCTTTTACTGTTACAGGTAAAAATTAGTTGCATTAACTCATTGGAAACTATAAAAAAGAAATATGAATAAACATACTCGACTCGCATTTATCATCGCCCCGTTTCTGGCTGTCCTCGGCTGGATTGGATCCGATCTTTGGCTGGAACTCGAAAAACCTGAAAACCAATTTTTTAAGCTAACCACTGAAAATGACTATTGTGATGTTATAGCAAAACAGTGCATTCTTCGTTCCGGTGATATTAAACTTAGTCTATACACTGCAACGGATGGTGAAGACAAAGATAGAACAGTCATCAATTCAACTTATCCGTTAGACGACGCCACGCTCTTTTTAGTCGACAACCAAGGTACGGCTACACCTTTTCGAATGGCTCTACTTCAAACGCCATACTATTGGTACGAACATACGCCTTTTGCCAAACTTAATGCCGCCAAGGGAAGCAAACAAGTTTTCCGCGTTATTGCCACAATCAAAGGCAATCAATACGCAGGTGAATTTACTAGTACAACGCAGAGCACTCAATTGCCTGCTAAAGAAGACTAAATGTTCGCAAACTGGCAACTGATAAGCATCAGCATTAGTTACATAATGCTGCTGTTTCTCATTGCTTATTTAGGTGACCGTTACCGCCACCGAATTAAACAAACTTATCAGCCTATTATTTATGCTCTGACTTTAGGGGTGTATTGCACGTCCTGGAGTTTTCTTGGCACGAGTGGTAAGGCCGCTAGCAATGTGTTGTCGCATATTCCCATATTTCTTGGCCCGATTTTACTCTTTGTATTTGCATGGCCATTTATTCAACGCATGATTAATGTCAGCTTAAAGCTAAACATTACGTCTATTGCCGACCTTATTGCATCACGTTACGGAAAATCAAAACACCTCGCCCGACTCGTTACAACCGTCGCCCTCGTCGGCACATTGCCTTATCTTGCACTGCAATTAAAAGCAATTGTCTATACATTCCAACAGCTTCAATTTGCGCTAGAGTTTGAACATTGGCAACTTGGTCTAGGCGTAAGTTTGGTATTGGTGTGGTTCACTGTCATCTTTGGTATTCGCTCAATAGAGGTTACAGAGCGCCACCCTGATGTAATGTTAGCCATCGCGTTTGAATCGTTAATGAAGCTCATTGCGTTTGCCGCGGTTGGTATATTTGCCAGCTTTTTCCTGTTCGATTCCCCTGTAGATATCTGGCAGCAGGCCCAGCAAAAAATAAACCTAACGCAACAATTTTCTCTACCTAACTTAACATCTATGTTTGGTTTGCTTATTGTTGTCATGGCTGCGTTTTTAGCCTTACCGCGCCAATTCCAAGTTATGGTCGTCGAGCTTAAATTTGAAAAAGACACCTTAGTTAAGCCGCCGTTTGTTCCCTCTTTATTTAATGGTATTTGCCTTATTTGCGATCCCTCTTGGGCTCGCAGGATATATGTTACTTGGGGACACCGTCCCCAGCGACGCCTACGTATTATTTTTACCACAGTTAACCAACAACTCGTGGTTAACACTACTGACCTTTATTGGTGCGATATCCGCAGCAAGTTCGATGGTCATTATTACAGCAATCGCACTGAGCACTATGATCAGCAATGAGATTGTATTCCCAATTTTATTTAAATCTACAGGTAAGTCGGATACCGATTTTGATACATTTAGAGTGCGACTTCTTAACGTTCGTAAGGTGCTCGTCTTTGTCGTGATCATGCTGGGCTATGGCGCATTCTATTTTGCTTCACCAGATACTCTTTCGGCACTAGGTGAAATTGCCTTTGGCGCAATTGGTCAACTCACCCCAGCACTAATCACCGCTTTTTACTCTCGGAGTGTCACCCTAAAAGGGGTTTATAGCGGTATTGTGGTGGGCTTTAGTATGTGGCTCGCACTAAACTTTCTACCAGAACTTGGGCTTTATCCTCATCCTTTCCAAGAGGCACCAGTTCCGAGTTACACTATAATTACCTTACTCAGTCTAACCTCTAATATTTTTGTCATGTGGCTGGTGTCGCAATTCACCCGCCCTAGCGTGCAAGAGCGCGTGCAAAGCGCATTGTTTTTCGAACAATCCACTAAGCTCGTGGTTAGCTCCCCCAAATACCGTCAGTTAAACGAAGCCGAGCTAGTCGCTTTAATGGCGCGGTTTGTAGGTGAATCGTCAGCACGCAGTAAATTTGAAAAATTTAACCAATTCAATAATAAAAAACATCTTAGTAAACAGGTTTATATTCAAAAACTCATTGAACACACCGAACAAACGCTTGCCAGTGTAATGGGGTCATCCTCTGCCCGCCTTGTGTTGCATTCAGCACTCGAAGGTCGGGATATTGCACTCAATGAACTCGCTTTGTTAGTTGAAGACGCATCTGCACAACGCTTGGAATTTAGTAAAAATTTACTGCAAAGTGCGATTGAAAACGCCAGTGAGGGTATCTCCATTGTCGACGGTGACTTAAACCTTGTGGCTTGGAATAAACGATATGTCGAATTGTTTGAATACCCAAAAGAGCTACTTTATGTCGGCTGCCCTATCGAACCCCTTATCCGCTTTAACGTTGAAAAAGGCCTTACAGGCCCGGGCGACGTTGACAAACAAGTCGCTCGCCGAGTCAATTTCTTAAAGCAGGGTAGTCCCCATAATTCAGAACGCCAACATAACAATGGTAAGGTCATTAGTATCCAAGGTAACCCTCTGCCTGACGGCGGTTTTGTGATGTTGTTCACTGACATCACTACGTACCGTCAAGCCGAACGATACCTTAAAGAAGCTAATCTAGATCTCGAAAGCCGAGTTATCGAGCGCACGCAAAAGCTAGAAGAAACCAATCGGGAGCTTGAAGTCGCGCGGGAAAGATCAGAAACCGCTCATATCAAAAAGAGTCAATATCTAAATGCCGTAAGTCATGACCTAATGCAGCCCCTTGAAGCTGCCCGTTTGTTTACATCTGCTTTGGCGAGTCAACCAGAGTTAACCGACAAACAACTGGTGCAGGTTAACAATATCAACGACTCGTTAAAGGTGGCTAACGACCTGTTGGCCAACCTTGGTGAAATAGCCCGTATAGAAAGCGGTAATATTCATCCTCAATTCGACAGCTTTTCATTAACAGCCTTATTTGAGGAACTTAAACGAGATTTCTCTGCGGTCATTGACAAACAGCAGGTCGAGGTACGATTTGTAAAAACCGAAGTTTGGGTTAAATCCGACCGCCACTTATTGCGCCGCATCTTGCAAAATTTACTTGGTAATGCGATTCGCTATGCTGCGCCTGGCAAAGTACTGCTTGGTGTTCGACGCTCTGGCAACAATGTAGTCGTTCAAGTGCTTGATAATGGCGATGGTATTCCACTGGATAAGCAACAGCTAGTTTTTGAACAATTCACCCAATTGAATACCAACAAGCAATCCGGTGCTAAAGGCTTAGGGTTGGGGCTGAGTATTACAAAAGTTTAGCCGAACTCCTCAACCACCCTCTAACACTAACCTCTCGAAGTGGTCATGGCTGTAATTTTAGTATTACTATCCCGCAAGCGGTGCCTCAATTCATTTCTCCTGTTGCTACACCAACGCCAAAACGCTCCGCTACTGCGCAGAGTGTAAGCTTGCAAGGTGTAACTGTGTTGTGTATCGATAATGACCCTGCGGTTCTCAATGGGATGGTAGAATTGCTTAAAAGTTGGCAATGCAACGTAATTAGCGCCGCCTCAACGACGGAAGCTAAAGAAAAGTATCAGCAACAAAAAGACGATATAGCCATTGCTTTGGTGGATTATCAGCTTGAAAACGACCGAACAGGTATCAAGTTAATTGAAGAACTAAGAAGCACCTCAGAACGTTATCTACCGGCAATATTGATAACTGCGACAACCGAGGTTGGTATAGAGCATAAAGCCGCTAATGCAGATTTAGGGTTTATGAGAAAGTTAGTTAAGCCAGCAGCACTTCGTGCGCTAATCAATGCCAAATTAGCTGAAAGGCTTCGTAAACAATTTGTCGACTAATCCATTGCCAACAAATTGTAATAAAATTCAAGAGACCAAAGGCTTACTATTTTGACGCGGATAATTCCGTTTCAAATGCCGTGCCTGATAGATCAAGTTCATTAAGCGTAATAACAGCCTGTGTACGATTTCGTACGTTTAACTTTTTAAAGATAGCAGTTGCATGGGCTTTAATCGTGGCCTCTGACACATGTAAATCGTAGGCAATTTGTTTGTTTAACAGCCCTTCGGCAAACATCATCAAAATTTTATACTGCTGTGGCGTCAAGCTTGCGATTCGTTCTGCAATATCGGATTTTCCTGATTGTGCGGTTTGAGCAGAAAAATTAGGTGGGGTCCAAATATTGCCTGAAAACACTTCATTAATAGCCAAAAAGATGGTTTCTACTGGAGTTGATTTAGGAACAAAACCCGACGAACCATGCTCCATCGCAGAGGAGATAGTATCCACATCATCATATGCAGAAACAACAACAACTGGTATTTGAGGAAAATGTCGCCTCACATGGATTAACGTATTAAAGCCATGAGCACTAAGAATATTGAGATCTAATAACAACAAATCTGCATCAGTATTTTCGGCCAGAAGTGTATTTAACTCATTAACATTTTCGGCTTCAAGCCATTGTGTATGCGTTAACTTTGACCTTAAGGTTTCTAATAGAGCCTGCCGAAATAATGGATGATCATCAGCAACAATAATTTTGTCTGGCTGCATGTGGTTATATCGCTTTTGTTAAATTATCCCAGCGTTAGTCTAGTCTGAAATTAACAAATAGTTAATTAGACTTTTGTCTATTCGCACCTAAACCTAATGCAGATCAACAAAAATCGCTTTTTAACCTAGTATGAACGAGCGATACAATTCTATGCAGGACTTACGTGGGAATCAACGTCAGTACCCGCGGTATTAGCAACGGAGGATGTCTTCACTTTGTGATTCTGAGTCAGTGGCGCTTTTTTATGATAACGGCCTAAAACCGAAGTCAAAACAAAAAAGCCAAGTGTCGAATACAGCAATTGTTCTACGGTATAACTTGTCAGAGCTAATAACACGACTAACAAATCAATTGATAAAATAACTTTGCCACTATGGATGCCGTATTTTTCTCAATAAAAAGTGCAAGAATATTGACCCCACCAAGTGACGCATTATTTTTGAATATCAGCAATAATCCAACACCTATTAAACCGCCGCCGATAAACGAGGCTAGCCACATAGGGATTGAATTTAAAGAGATGAGCAATTGCATCGTATCTGCAAGAATAGAAACCAACACAATGCCAAACACACTTTTTAACGTAAACGTTTTTCCCATTTGACGGTAAGCGATAACAAAAAACGGCGCATTTACAATGAAGAACCATAACCCCATCGACAACCCCCAACTTTTAGTTGCGAGTGCGGCAAGACCTGCAGTGCCACCAACGATCATATGACTCGATTGTAAAAAGAATAATCCAAGGGCGACTAAGAAGCAGCCTTCAACTATTGCGTACCATTCAAATGCTATTTTTTTCATGACAACTCTGCGTAAATTCGACGGCGCTATTTTAACCTATTAACTCTATCATTACTGAGTAATAGCTCTATTTATCCATTCAAACATTGCCCAAAATCGGCAAGAGATATTTACGCTTAAATAGTGCAAAAGACGGCTAAACCAAACAGTACCTGACTCTTAAGCCAAGATGCACTAATATTGGGATTTCCACCGTTAATAAAACTTGAATAACACATATATGTCACAATAATAGAGTAGAAACTAGTTCAACTAATCAATTCCAACTCAGTCTAAAAACAACAGGCAAATTGTCAAATGAATTGATGTTTACGTATTAACGCCATGTTATAACAATAAAAATAAATTAGTTTCTCAAACCAATTGGTCCTAGAAGCAGAGAGGGAATTATGAGAAGAGCATCATCAATTTTAAGAAAACACCGCGCAGGTGACCGAGTTTACATTCCTAGTGACTCACGCGATAACCAGTATATTTTGGCTGAAATCCAATTAACAGACGAGTTAATTGAATCCGTTGTCGGCACAATCGACAGCAATGCAGACCAGCCATATCAAAAGTTTTACCAAAAATTGTCTCATCAAATTTTTGAAGTAGTTGAACAACACGGTCTGACACACGTTAATTTTGTTGCGAATAACAAACTAGTTCGTGTACGTTACAGTGGCGAGCAACAAGTGCTACATAGTAATCAGCAGTCTTTTTTCTTTTACTGCCCAGAACATAACAGCACATTTAAAAGCTATTACGACAACGCAATTAGAGCGCGAAAAGTAAAAATATTATTTTTAGCAACCGGTGACGAGTTACGCCTTAATTCTGGCAAGTTCCATAATGCCGTGTTTAAAGCAGTTAAAGACATTTCAGCTAAAATAGGCTTAGCACCTAACGCAATAAAATTACGCGACCATCAACATCTTACTTTTGATTTATTCACGAAAGAGAAAGGTCATAAAGAAACTATCACTCATAGTTTCCGTGAAATTGCTGATCGCTATCAAAGCCAAGGTCAAAAGATTGGTGAACACACCTCAATTACTTACGCGATTGCCAGTGTACCAATGGCTCGACGTTTATTAAAAGGCACTGACATTGATTACAACTGTGATACGCCTTTCACTAAATTGTATGAAAAAGTAGAAAGCATATTTAAAGACGCATGTAGTGAAAACAATATTGACCAAGCGGCACTAATTGCCAATGGCCTGTCACCGTTTGTTCGTTATGACGAGTCAGAAACAGCAGAAGTACAAGGTGAGTTAATATCTATTGGCGTGGATCCAAGCAATAACAAAAGCCGTTTCTGTGTACATTGGAGCGGTGATAAATTAGCAGACACAATACGTTTTGTCTTTTTCGCTGACGAGTCAGATGAAAATAATAACAACTACGGGAAGTTTGTTAATCAAGTGATGCAAACCGTAACTAAGTTTGCTGACGATGTGAATTGGAAAAAGATAACGACGATATTATCATTCGTGTTCATCAACATATCATGCAACAAGTGTAATATTTATATGCCCCTGAACTGCAAAGTGACGGGGCAATTTCCGCCTAGTATCACGCCCACGCAATACTTCTAAGTATAATTCGCTTAATTTAATATTCAGATTTTTTGACACTTTGAATTAATGACCGGATTGCAACTGACTATTCTTAATGACTGTTATTACTGGCTGATGCTATTTTTTAGTGTCGTTCCTTGATATCCAAGATGCTAGGAAGAAACCAGGTTGGGTAGTTACGTTGAATTTTCGAACCGTTAGATAAGTGTCAGGCTAAAACATTAAACAGCAGATACAAAAATGCCAGTGACAAGTCACTGGCATTCATACTTTTAAAACTAACTAATTATGCTTCAGCAATAACGTTAATTTTGATAGACGCAGTTACTTCTGGGTGAAGTTGGATAGCGATATCAAACTCTCCAGTTTCACGGATTGCGCCTTCAGGCATTTTAACTTCAGCTTTAACGACTGCAACACCAGCTTCTGAAATAACGTCAGCGATGTCACGAGTTCCGATAGAACCAAATAGTTTACCTTCGTCACCAGCTTTAGAAGCGATAGTCACTTCTGCAAGCTCAGTAACTTGAGCAGCACGAGCTTCAGCGGCAGCTAATTCTTCAGCAACTTTTGCTTCTAATTCTGCACGACGAGCTTCGAATTGCTCTAAATTGCCTTTAGTCGCTGGAACTGCTTTTCCCTGTGGGAATAAGTAGTTACGCGCGTAGCCAGATTTAACGACTACGTTGTCACCAAGTGAACCTAAGTTGGCAACTTTATCTAAAAGGATTACGTTCATATGTATTAAACCTCTTAATTACCAGTCTTATTGATGTAAATCTGTATAAGGCAACAATGCTAAAAAGCGTGAGCGTTTGATCGCACGAGCTAGTTGGCGTTGATACTTTGCACTTGTACCTGTGATACGGCTAGGTACGATTTTTCCACTTTCTGTAACATAGTTACGTAGAGTTGCTAGATCTTTATAATCTATCTCTTTGATGCCATCTGCTTTGAAACGGCAAACTTTACGACGTCTAAAATAACGTGCCATTAGAGTCTCCTAATTGAGTTTTTCAATGTGTTGAGCGTGAAGTGCAAGAATGGGTTGACCATTTTTACTTTCGTGACGGTTTAAAAAACCACTCACATTAACTTCATCACCTACAACAAAATTTTGTATTAACTGCCTTTGTTGTTCACCACAGGTTACAACATGAATTCGAATATAAGCGTTTCGGCTAAACTCGTCTTCCTGTTGAATAGAACGATGTTCAATTGAAAATTGACCATGAACTACGCCTGCAGGACTTTCAGAAAACTTGGGTGATTTGCAAATTTGGCCCGTTAAGACCACCTGATTAAACACCTAAGCTATCCTCAATTAAGCAGCTTCTTTCTTCTCTTCTTTAGCCAGAGGAGAAGGTTCAGTAACTGCATGGTCCTTACGGATAGTTAGAGAACGCAATACCGCATCGTTGTAGCGGAATGTTTCTTCTAATTCAGCAATTACTTCACTCGGCGCTTCAACATTCATAAGAACGTAGTGTGCTTTGTGTAATTTCTCAATTGGATAAGCTAATTGACGGCGACCCCAGTCTTCAAGACGGTGTACTTGGCCATTGGCTTCAGTAATAGAACCAGTATAACGTTCAATCATACCAGTTACTTGTTCACTCTGGTCAGGGTGAACCATAAAAACGATTTCGTAATGACGCATCGTTAGATTCCTTTTGGATTAGTAGCCTTAAACTCAAGCTCAGCCAAACTTGTACAAAGGCAAGGAACAAAAATTGATAGCTGATTTGGGGGCGCAATTATACCTACTTTTTGATTTGGCTCAATCGATTTGATGACTTTTCAAACAATTAGTTTAGATAACCCTATTTTGTTAGCACTTACCAACCGCAAGTGACTAATTTTTGAGCAAAATGTAACAAAGTGTTGCACAGAAAAAGCGCAACCTTTATTCTGTATAGCAAATGAGCAATGTGATTTAAGAGCAGTGCCGTAATTAAGTTAATTAAGAAAAATAAAAATGGCTCAAGCTGAACAACGTGGTTTTGCTATCAAATATTTGGAATCTCAGGTCGAAGACAATTATTCTCGATTTGTCGTAGCGACTTACGTGTTGGGCATCATTGCATTGCTATTTTGTTGCCGCAACATATACCATCAAGTCAACGACATTAACGGAGAATATAGTAGCCCTTACCTAATAATTTGGTTTGGCCTATTTTTATGCTCAGCTGTTTTCCGTTTTGTTTTACCTACAGCGAAAGCCTATAACAACATTAAGAACATGGACTTCTTGATGATGAGTTACGCCATAATCGTATGCATTATTGCGGCGTCTATTACCGCTTTACAGTCCTTATTAACGCCAAATTTCACCGCATTCTCTTTTGCTATTTTAGGCACAGTAACCGCGTACCGAGCCTGTTCTCTTAAATATGTCATCATTATGGCAATTGCAACAACCCAATTCTCAGTGGTTTATTTCCATTTTTATGATCAGCCTTTTAGCGTCCTATTTTTGTTTCCCATCATTGCGATTTGTGTCGTTTCATTTTTAATTGCCAACTCGCTAGAGAGCAACCGCAGACTGATGTTAAAACTGTCCATGGACTTAAAAAAGACCAACGAAAAACTCAAAGAAGAATCCATTCAAGATCCATTAACAAAATTGTACAACAGACGTTATTTAACGGACTTCTTACTGCGCGAAGTTAAAGAATTTGCACGCTCAAATGAGTCTTTTTGCATTGCTGTATGTGACTTAGATCACTTCAAAAAATTAATGACACATTAGGTCACTTAACTGGTGACCAAGCCCTTATAGCAATCGCGGAAGTATTAAAACAAAGTAGCCGATCTACGGATATTTTGATCCGATTTGGCGGTGAAGAATTTGTTATTGTCATGCCACGTACTAAAATTTCGGCTGCACTGACCGTGATTGAAAGAATGAAGGCAAATATCGAGAAAAATCAATTTGAAGGAATTTCTTGGCCGCTATCAGCAAGTTTTGGATTAACTCAAATTAAACCCAAAGACACTGACATTCTGCTCCTTGCCCGCGCTGACAATTTACTTTATCAAGCCAAAGATGCTGGCAGAAATTGCATCATGACGGATCAGGTCGAACATACTCAAAACATCACAGGCTAGTTTTAAATTCATCTAATGCTGTGAAGTCGATAGCGATATCGTTTTACTGTCGATCTCCTATTAAAAGTGCCTTGAAATACGCAACAGCACTGGCGTATATCAAGACACCGTTTTCATAGCGGTTTATTGCTTATAAACAACACCGTCTTTCATTACAAAAGTTACATTTTCCATAAGATCAATATTGCTAATTGGATTGCCATCAACAGCGACGATATCCGCTAAATAACCCGCTTTAATTTGTCCAATGTTATCCTGTTGCAAAAGATCAGCACTATTTAATGTTGCCGCCTGAATCGCTTGCATAGGTGTCATCCCAAACCGTACCATACGAGAAAACTGTTTGCCGTTATCGCCATGTGGATAAATTGCCGCGTCTGAGCCAAATACCATTTTCACACCAGCTTCTGACGGCCATTCTAAAGCTATCACGTTGTGCTTTTGATACGAGTTTTTCTTTGTTGATGTTTTCTTCTGGGACTCCATTTGCTTCACCAAACGCCAACGTATACTCCGTATTATAAATATCACACGACAAGTATGTACCATACTCTAGTGCCAAATCGATTGCTTCTTGGTCCATAAAGCTACAGTGTTCAACACTGTCGATACCAGCACGGATAGCGGCTTTAATACCTTCAGTCCCGTGCGCATGTGCCGCAGCAATTAGACCGCGCATATGAGCTTCTTCGACAGCCGAGCGGATTTCTTCTTCCGTTAATTGTTGTATGCCAACTTTAGTGCCCTTTGAAAACACACCACCTGTTGCACACACTTTTATTGTGTTTGCGCCATACTTGATGTTTTCACGCACCTTAGTTCGCACCGCCCACGGACCATCTGCAACACCACCACTGATACTTTCTGCTTCTGGTGGTGAGAAATTATCATCACAATGACCGCCTGTAATACTAACAGAATGGCCTGCGGCCCAAATTCGAGGCCCGACAACTTCACCAGCGTTAATGCCGTCTCGTACACCAATGACTGAATAACCCTTTGCACCCAAGTTACGAACAGTAGTGAATCCAGCCATCAAAGTTTTTTTAGCATTTTTTACCGCTTTTACCGTCATCCTAGGAACCGAGTTTCCTTTTGATGCCAAAAAGTTCTCTTCCGCATCACCAGTTAAATGAACATGCATATCCATTAAGCCTAGTAATAAGGTTTTCCCCTGTAGGTTAATAATGTCAGCGCCTGCATCAGCGGAGACTTTGCCCTGTCGGCCAACCTCTATAATCACGTTATCTTCAACTAAAACCGACACGTAATTAATCGTTTCGCCACTTTCCACATCGACATAGGCGTCGGCGTTAATGAGGGTTTGTTGTGCTAGTAAATTTGAGGAACAGAATAAAATACTCAATAAAGCTGCTACCGGGACCAAACGCATATGTTACCTTCCACTTTTGTTTTTTCTTATTAATACCTTTGCTTATTAAAGCAGAGTTTCCTAAACAAATATCGGTTTTTATATCGAAGTTCCTGTTGTTCATCGTATTTATCGAGGATGGACGCAAATCCATTTGTAAATTACATAAAAAAGGCACTACGTCGTAGCACCTTGATTTAATATTGACCTCAGTCACTAATTATTACGGACCTATGCTCCGATAACATCGTCGAGTTATACCGACTCCAAGTCACTGTCTGACGCTTCACCGTCGGCTTCTTGATCATTATCCTCGGCATCATCTGGCGAGGACGTTTTAGGATCTTCTCCAATCGCCATTAGCTGTTTCTTCTGCTCCGGCGTGATCTTATGAATTGCCGAAATAAAACATTTCACAGGAATAGTATTCGGCACTAACACATAATCAAATTTAGCCCGCAAAGACCCACCTTGATGTTCTATAGCTAATTGATGAGCAAAGTCGAGATCAAAACAGTTCCGTTGCAATGTCACTAAATAAGGTGAGCGAAAATTACGGTATAAAATAAGGTGTTTCGCCCCTAAAGAGGACCACTGATCAAATTTGAATCCAGGGATTTTATCAGTACGTTCAAGGTTGTTATCCACCACAAACTGTTCATAGGCGGCAGTCCGTTCTTCTTTCGTGAGCGTATTATTTGAGGCGCAACCAACCAATATAAACCCAGCGACAATTATTGATAAAATGAGCTTAAACATAATACCCCTTACTTATTTTAGTTTTACTTAGTTTAACCATGAATCTACTACAATATCGTTATCAATTGTAACTATCTATCTAAACCATTTGTAATAACGACATACGATATAGCCAACAAGAACTTTCGTCACACCTTGCTTCCTGTTATTATCGCGCCAAATTCTGATGTCGTGTTTTACAACACGATATTTACTACATTATTTTAGGTGCCTACTCTGTAGGGTAACTGGGAAGATTGGTGAAAATCCAACGCTGCCCCCGCAACGGTTATTTTGAAAAAATAAGCCCGATACCGACCTAAGATAAATAACCGATTTGCGGTGGGCGAATACGGCATCCAACTTCGCCTATTCGTCGCGACCTTGTGTGCCCTTTTCGTCTCATCGAGCTTATATAAGCTCAACTACGAGATGACATGAAACAGTTCTTATTTACAGCTTACTTCTTTTTAATCACTGCAACGCAGGCATTTGCTGACGTCGGTGAAAAATCAGATCAGACTGTAGAAAAAATAGAGCGAATAGAAGTCCTAAATAATAGCGAGGATACCTCACTTAATACCTATTTAATTGACCAACAAGCCTTATTAGAAACAGCCAATAGCTTATCTTCTGTTTTAGCCAGCTTACCTTCGGTGCAAATACGACAGGTGGCAGGGTTGGGTAACCCAATTGCAATTTCAATCCGAGGTTCAACCAGTCAACAAGTTAATCTACGCATCGATGGTCAACTCATTAATACCGGTCAATTTGGCGGGTTCGATTTAGACCAGATCCCGTTGGCACTAATAGAGTCAATTGAAGTCAGTCAATATCAATCGACATCTACAGGAGTCACACCTATTGGTGGCGAAATTCGAATTAATACAATCAAAGGCGATGGCAGCAATGCAAGTTTGTCTGCCACGTTAGGCAGTTGGCAAACCCAAGAAATTAACTTGAAAGGGAATTTGCTTTATAAACAGCATCAGTTGTCGATGAGTGTAAACCACCAGCAAACAGACAATGATTATGAGTACTTAGTACCGCAAAGCTTTAACAATAGTCAAGAGTCAATAACCGAACCTCTGCGGAATAATCACTTTAGAAAAACTACTTATTTTTTAAGTGACGAGTTTTCATCAAGTAACACAACAACGTCAATCAATGCTCAATATAACGAGCAACTCAAAGCCATTCCTAATTATCAAAATAACTCTCCAGAAATGGCATCAACGCTAGAAAATACCAACTACAGAGTTGGTTTTGAACACGCGACTATACAACCATTTGATTTGTGGCAACTCGACTACGCCGTTAATTTGGAAGCCTATTGGTTTAATCAACAAGAAACATATACAGACCGACCAAAGGCAAGTAAAAACGACATTTACCAATACGATACAGATCAATTTTATGTGCAGTTTTCGGCTCCGACAAAATTCAACACCCTAAAAGTAACGCCCTACATTAATATCAATAACCAAACATTTGTTTCAGATAGTTGGGTTAATCAACAGCGCCCAGCTTGCAATAATTTTCAAAGCTGTGATGTTGAGGCAACTCAACGTTTAATGAACCTCGGCTCGCGACTGAATTGGCTAGGAAAGTCGGCTATACAGTATTCATTACTGTGGAATTTTTTGAACGCTAAAAACACCAATGACGCCCGTTACCAGCCAGATACAAAGAGCTTAAACAGCAGTTATTCTCACCACTCAGCTGAATTTGATGTGAGTTATCGGTTTAACCATCATCGCATTTCAGCCCATATCGCTAAAGGGATAAGAACCCCAACGCTAAGCGAATTATTTGGTGACCGAGGTTCTTTCAAAGGAAATGAAGACTTAAAGGCTGAACTTGCCAATTCAATTTCACTTAACTGGCTCGCCCGTTGGCAAAATATCAATATTCAAAATACGCTGTATGCCCAACAAATTGATAATTCAATCGTCGCTATATTTAATTCAAGTGGCATCGGTAGTTACACTAATGTCGCGTCATCAACGTTATTTGGTCTATCGACGCAATTGGATATCGCCGTAACGCCGAATTTTAAACTTATCGCAACCATCGACCTCATTGACTCAAATACACAATCTGACATTCATGTGTTTGATAATAAAAAGCTGCTTATGGTATTTACCACCAACAATATCAAGTTCAGGCCCAATATTCGTTTAACCAAACTTGGTATCTAAGCCTCCAAACTCGAATCGAAAACGACTTGTACTTTGACCGAGCAAATAAAGTCTCGTCTCATTCTGGTTTTCCAACGGACAACAATACCACGCAGCTGCAATTGTCTTGGCATCACGCCAAGTACAGTGCCTCGTTGGCGATAAACAACATTTTTAACCAATCCTATTACGACTTAGCCAATCGCCCAGCGGCCGGTCGAAACATCAATTTTAAATTTACTTTGAAGGAGTTCTAATGAAACAACAGTACAAACTTACTCTCGCGGCCCTATTCGCCGTCACTTTTATCTCTGCCTGTAGTAGCGATGACGACAATAAAGATGACAACACTGATGTCGAAATCATTGTTGAAACCACACCTAGCAATGCCGTTGTTCAAACGATTGCACCTGATTATACATCATCAGAATTAGTTATGGTTACCGGCGACGACGCGCAAGTCAGCACAGGTTATCAAGTCAAAGACAAGTCAGACTTTACGGTATCTGCCTATAACAACGAAGTGTTCCATATTGGTCGTTTTGGGATTGATACTATTGAAAAGTTTGCCTCTGACAATCTCGATGTGGCGACTTGGTCTTACTCTACTCAAGATGACTTAGACACGACATCTCGTAACCCTTATGCCATTGCATTTGCTTCTGATCAAAAAGCGTATTTATTGCGTTATGGCTCACCAACGGTTTGGATTGTTAATCCACAAGCAACTCAAGCTGAAGACTTTAAAATTGGTGAATTGGACCTAAGTGCTTATGCTGAAAATAACAGTGCTCAAACCCCATCACCTTCATCTGCAGTAATCACCGACGGTAAATTATTTATCGCCATGCAACGTATAGACGATAGTTGGAACGCTCAATCAGCTTATGTTGCCGTGTTTGATACTGCAACTGACGCTGAAATTGAAACCAATGCATCGTCAACCGATAGCGTTATGGGTATTCCAGTTAACGGCGTTAATCCGCTTGAAAATAGCTTAGTTGCATTTGGCGATGAAGTATTTATTACATCACGCGATAGCTACTCTAGCTTTGACTTAAGTGGCAGCATGATTGAAGCAATTGATACAGACACGTTTGCACTACGTGAAGTATTAACTGCGTCGGATATTACGGACAATACAGCGGCTAATATCAAAGCTTCAGTGGTTGTAGACGCTGACACTGGGTTTTTCTTCGTAAGCCAAAGTGTTTATGAACCGTCATACCACGAAGTTTCTGCTTTATACCAATTTAACCCAACAACCGGTGAAATTAACACTCAAACTGTTGCGGGTTCTGGAGAAGAAGCAATCAATGCTATTGCTTATGATGCCAATGGATATCTTTGGATTGCAGTAGGCTCAAACACCACGCCAGGTTTAGACATTCTCGACTTAGAAACTGGCGAATTATATGGTGAGCGATTACTTACAGACTTAAACCCTGCGGTTATCGCAATCTTAGAAGACTAGGTTTTTAATGCGCTTGAATGAGCGCGTTCGAGAAACCATAAACACTTAGTTTTCAAAATTTAAAAAGGGCGGATAGTTAAAACGCCCTTTTTATTGCCTATCTTTTTATTTGTGCGTTCGTTGATAGTTAACCCTTTGCTAAGCACTTGCCCCTCTCAAAGCGTCAAATAATAATTAACGAAACCCATCTATCTTTTTACACATGTCACCTAGGCCAATAAGCATTCGACGACTAAAGCGATGAATAAGATCAGCATCTACTTCCATAAATTGATTGTTTTTAACCGCCGGTACAACAGTCCATTTTTGCCAATCGATTTTAGGTTGAGGCTTATCTGACTTTTCCTGCGGCATAATAATAATTGAAGGCTGAGCGACAATGACATTCTCTATACTGATCTGGGGATACTCAGTTGGGTTGTTGGCAAAAACATTGACCCCACCACACGTTTCAATAAGTTGATTGATCCATGTATTTTTGTTTACTGTCATCATCGGTTCCGACCACAATTGATAAAACACGTCAACAGGATGGCGATTACCGTAACGTCGTTGAATAATCTCCAAGTCATCTTCAAACTGATCCGCGAGTACCTCTGCATTATGTGATAAGCCGGTTAACTCGCCAAACATTCTAAGTTCCGCCGTAACGCCACTCAATGAAGTAGGCTCGCTGTAAATCACAGGTAACCCCAACTTTTCTAATTGAGCAATATCAGCATCTTGATTCCCGCCTTTCCAGACAATGATGAGATCAGGTTTAAGGGCCAAAATCTTTTCCATTTGAATGCCGTAATAGCCTCCAACCCTTGGAATATCTAACGCTTCCACGGGGTAATCGGCATAATCGACAGTGGCGACAATTTTATCACCCGCACCAATATCAAATAACGACTCAACGATATGCGGTGCGAGCGCAATAATTCGCGTCGCTGGTTTTATGTTCGCTTTGGACGCAGCCATGCCAGAGCTCGAAACCGTTAGGCCGAAGCTAATTAGACACGTTAAAATACTCGCGGTTATCAGATTTTTCATGGGTTAGAAATCAAATCCTTTTTGTGCTTTCACACCCGAATCAAAGGCGTGTTTGACGTTTCTAACTTCACTAACCGTGTCGGCCAATTCAGTTAATTCACGGTGCGCGCCGCGACCGGTTAAGATCACTGATTGCATTTTTGGTCTATTTTTTATCGCTTCGAGCACATCTCCAAGTTCGATGTAATCGTAGGTGATCATATACGTTAATTCGTCGAGTAAAACCAAATCGATACTCTCATCTGCCAAGTACTGCTTAGCGACAACCCAAGCTTCCTGAGCTGCGGCCGTATCTGAGTCACGATTTTGCGTTTCCCAAGTAAAGCCGGTTTCCATAAACGTAAATGGAACACCAACTTTTTGCAATAAATTGCGTTCACCACACTCCCAGCCGCCTTTAATGAATTGCACCACTGCGGCACTCATACCGTGCCCAACACAACGTGCAACAGTGCCAAAACCAGACGTAGATTTTCCTTTACCGTTTCCGGTTATCACTTGGAATACACCTTGTTCGATTTGTGCTTTAGCGACTCGTTCGTCGACTTCTTTTTTATCCGTTTTTGACGTTCTGCGTGTTTCTCGTCGCGGCGGGCTTTTAGTTCATCTTGACTCATGAGTCATTCCTATTATTTGTTGTATTTTTTGCATATCTAAATTAGCGCGTAATGAATCGGCTAATTGATCCAGTTGTTCTTCTCTATGACGGTTTAAGTCAAATCCTGCTTTAATACCGTGTGCAGGGTTTATCCAGTCAAACAATAAATGGCTTATCTGTGGGCTATCAAATAATCCGTGGATGTAAGTTCCCATAATTTGATTATCGTCTGAAACAAAACCGTCAGGTTTTTTCACAATGCCCTTGTCTTTATCATAGTCGTCAATATAAAAAGCTGGCTGACGTAATGCGGCGCCTGTGGAATGGCCACAATGAATTTCATAACCGTTAAACGAAACAGCGTGCAGAGCACTCGTACCAGCAATTTGAGTTAAGATCTTCGATTCTGTTAACTCAGTTTCAAAGTCAGCTAATGCTAACCCTTTGGTTTTAGGCGTACTGGACTCAACACCATTAGGATCAAAAATGGTATGGCCTAACATCTGAAATCCGCCACAAATACCCAGTAATTTGCCGCCATAACGCAAATGCCGATTAATTTGCGCCGGCCATTTGTTGTCTTTTAAGTGAGTCAAATCGCCAATGACATTTTTACTGCCGGGTAAAATAACCAGATCACAATTAGGCAAAGATTCAAATATACCAACATATTGTAAATCAACATTTGGGTGTAACCGAAGTGCGTCAAAGTCCGTATGATTGCTAATGTGCGGAAGCACAATTACGGCAATTTTTAATTGCACAGTTCCGGTCTTATTTTCAATGCTTATCGCATCTTCAGCATCTAACGCTAAATCGTGAATATAAGGCAAAACCCCCAAAACCGGCTTATTTGTTTTATCTTCCAGCCAATCAAGTCCCGATTGTAATAATGCAATATCGCCACGGAACCGATTTATCACAAACCCTTTTACCCGCGCCTGCTCTGTTTCAGATAGCAGCGCCAATGTACCGACTAGGTGCGCGAATACACCACCTTTATCGATATCGGCAATAATAATAACCGGGCAGTCGACAGCTTCGGCATACCCCATATTTGCAATATCATTTTCCCTAAGGTTAATCTCAGCAGGACTGCCCGCCCCTTCCACTAACAATAGGTCAAACTCAGTGGCTAATCGTTGATGCGAAACCAGTACCGCGTCCATCGCCACTTTTTTGTAGTCGTGGTAAGTATCCGCTTCCATGTTACTCAAGGCTTTTCCATGAATAATGACCTGCGCGCCTGTATCTGAGTTTGGCTTTAATAAAATGGGATTAAAATCGACTCGCGTTTTTTGTCTTGCCGCAACGGCTTGTAGTGCTTGGGCCCGGCCAATTTCACCACCATCGTCGGTAACGGCACTATTAAGTGCCATATTTTGTGGTTTAAACGGGGCTGTTTTTACGTTTAAATCTGAGAAGACTCGACACAGTCCAGCGACTAACGTGCTTTTTCCTGCATCGGACGTAGTACCCTGCACCATTAATACTTTCATTGTTCGCCCTTTTGCGGTTTTAGCCTCATATTTAAACCGGCGACAATAAAATCAACCGTACCAGCAAGTCTTGCGATATCCTGATGTAGCCACCCAGCTTGGTCGACAAAAGTACGAGACAATTCACCCAAAGGGACTATGCCCTGACCCACTTCGTTACTGACCAATACAACCAGAAATTTATTGTGTGCCGCGTTTTCCAGCACGCTGAGCAGCCGCTGCTTTTCATTTTGCCACGCCGCGTCATTGTCTTTACAAAGCCAATTAGTTAAATACAGAGTTAAACAATCAACAATAATGCAGGTGTGTTCAGTTGCATTTTGCTCTATCGTATCGGCTAACTGAAGTGGCGATTCTATTACTGCCCAACTTGCTGGGCGATGGTTTTTATGATGTGCGATGCGATCAATCATTTCATCATCGAGACCTTCGGCAGTCGCAATGTAAATGACGTTTTTTCCTGATCTTGCAGCAGCGTTTTCGGCAAAACGGCTTTTGCCAGACCGTGCGCCCCCTAAAATAAAGTGAATGCTGTTGGGTCCCATCATTATCCCACCAGCCAAACAACTAAGAGGACGTAAACCAGTATTTCAAACACTTGTTGTGTGGCGCCTAATATATCGCCGGTGTACCCGCCAAGTTGTGATTTCATGTATTTCTTAAATGCCAACCGTAATGCCAATATAACGCCAATACTCAATAAAACATGGGTTATGGCAACCTCCAATACGAATAACAATATCAAGCCAACAATAGCTAAAGAGCACATTAATAGTCGCCATGCACCGCTAGGTAACTCCTGTGCAATCGGCTTGGTTTTGCTTTGTTGATCAAGTTGCACGTAGGGCAACGCACCAATTAGGCTCACCGCGATAACTCGACTCACGCTATGACTTGTGAACAAAGCGACAACAAACTCAATAAAGCCGACATTAATAAGACTAACAAGCAGTTGGTATTTTAATAACAAAACAATAATCAACGCCGAACTGCCATACGTTCCAATACGACTATCCTTCATAATGTTGAGCTTTTGTTCTTGAGTCCAACCACCACCGAGACCATCGGCGGTATCAGCCAAACCATCTTCGTGAAAAGCACCGGTTAACATTAAGCTAACGGCCATACTTAGCGCGACAACAATTTCCGGAGGAAGTATCAATAACAGTGGCCAACTAACAATGGCTAAAATCGCGGCAAGAACAAAACCGACAAATCCAAAATAAGCGGATGTGTGGTTTATGTCATTGTCATTGACCTGCTCTTTAATCACGATAGGAATACGAGTTAAAAACACCAGAGACAAACGGAAGTAAAACCAATGTTGTTGAAGGTTTTGTCGCTTGCTCATTTGTGAGTTTGATGTTGAATTCATTGGTTCGTCACAACATCGTCAACCTGCGCTGACTCAAAACTGGCCATGTCATTATAAAAGCCACAAGCGGCCATAATGAGCGGCAAACTTAATGCTGCGCCAGTACCTTCGCCTAACCGCAAATCAAGATCCAGTAGTGGCTCCGCGTCAAACCAATCTAACATAGCCGCATGACCCTGCTCGCCGGACGCATGGGAGAAAATTAAGTAATCACTGACATGTGTATTGATGAGTTTCGCTACCATGGCCGCGGCGCTGCAAATAAAGCCATCGACCACAATGGGTATTTTTAACTCTGCCGCCGCTAACATAGCACCGCAAATTTGCACAATTTCGAAGCCCCCTAATTGGGCTAACAATGTGATTGGCTCATTAGGAGTCGGTTGTGACACCTTTATTCTGTCGACAGCCTGTTGGACTAGTTTGATTTTATGCTTAAATACATTATCGCTAATGCCGGTACCTCGACCTACGGCGTCGGCCGCCGATAAATTTAATATAACCGCCATCAAAGCCGACGCACTACTCGTATTGCCTATGCCCATTTCACCAAATGCAATTAAGTTACAGCCTTGTTGATGTTTCTCAGCGACAAGAGATTTAGCCAGCTCAAAACCTTTGATAACTTCCGCCGTTGTCATCGCATCTTGCAAATGAATGGCCTGTGTCCCCGCGCCTAATCTTTGGTTTAAAACTCCAAGGGATTCAGCAACAGGAACAAGTATACCCGCGTCAACGACGGTGAGTTGCCAATGGCACTGACGAGTAAACACGTTAATGGCCGCTCCGCCGTTGGCAAAATTCATCACCATTTGTTGTGTCACTTCACTGGGCGCTATGGATACCCCATGCGCTGCGATACCGTGATCAGCGGCAAACACAATTAGGTTAGGCTGAGTAATTTCTAAGGTTTGTTGCCATGCGCCTGCGTTGTCTGAATAAATTTCAGCCAATGTTACAGCAAGAAATTCAAGCTTACCGAGGGCACCAAGTGGTTTCGTTTTATTGTTAATTTTATTGGTAATTAAAGCGCTAAAAGAAGTCGACAATGGGGCTATTTCAAACATATTAATCAAGCGCCTTACGTTTTCGTAAATAAAGGAGAGACAGAAAAAATACGCTGCCAATGGCTGAGGTAATAATTCCAATAGGTAGTTCTTGATTGGTCAAGATTATTCGTGAGCCTATGTCTACCCACAGCATAAAAATCCCGCCAACAAAGGCGGTGACAAAAAAGCTAAACCGACTGCCGTTAGTCACAAAATAACGAACAATATGCGGGATCATTAACCCCACAAAACCTATCCCGCCGCATAGGGCAACTATCGATGCCGTCAATAACGAACTCAACAGCAACATATTGATACGTAGTCGCGATACATTAATCCCTAATGTGGTGGCGCTTTCATCGCCTAATAACAACGCGGTGAGTTGGCGTTGATGTAAAAACATAAAAACTAAACAGATGGAAACCACTGTGGTGGGGATCCATAGGGTTTGCCAATCCGCTCGGGCAAAACTACCTAAGGTCCAAAACATAATCGAGGTGACCGCTTGTGGATCACTCCAATACAGCATTAAACTGGTAAAAGCGCTAAATAAAAACGATAACGCCACGCCAGCCAACAGCATATTTTCAACTTGTCTAGGGCCATAATGCCCTGCAATAACTAACAACATCACAACGGCAAGCAAGCTACCGACAAATGCGCCTATCGACAAATAAAAACCAAATCCCAACGACGTAACAGACATAAGGGTAACAACACCTAAAGAAGCGCCTGAGGAAATGCCAAATAAATAGGGATCTGCAAGTGGATTTCTCGTCACTTTTTGTAATATCAAACCCGCTAAAGCCAAACCACATCCAGCGACAAATGCCAATAAGCTGCGTGGCATCCGTAAGTCCCATACAATGCTACTAATATAGCTAGACTGATCATTCGATAGCCCAAACACTGAATCAAATACTTGGCTAAACGACAACTGTGCGGCACCAATAGATAACGCTGATGCAAAACTGAAGATTAAAATGAGCAAAAGGATTACTGAAAAATAGACCATTTGTTGAGTTGCGTTATTCTTCATGGTCGGTTCCCGCAACATAGCCATAATAATAAGTAACTAATGGTGCACTATGCTGAGGATGCTCAGACACTTTTGTGCAAACATCAAATACCTTAGACAATTGATGTTCTGTAATAACCGATTTAGGTGAACCACTGGCCACCAACTTACCCCTTTTAATAGCAATAAGTTGTCACACATCGAAGCCGCTAGATTGAGGTCGTGAAATGACGCTATAACGGTAATACCTAAAGACTTAGCCAATTCCATAATTTGAATTTGATATTTGACATCAAGATGACTTGTTGGTTCGTCCATGATGAGAACTTGCGGTTTTTGTACAATGGCTCTGGCGATCATCACTCGCTGTTTTTCACCACCAGATAAAGTTTCAAAGTTATCCGCTTGTTTGTCGCTAACACCAACCTGTGTCATTGCCGCTTGCACTGCTGCATGATCGTTTGCATCTAAGCGACTTAACCACGACTTATGAGGCGTCAGCCCCAATGCGACGACATCGGCCACTTTGAGCTGAAAGTCTTGCGGTGTGTGCTGCAATACAACAGCCACTTGTTTGGCGTATTCTGTTGGCAACAACGTTTGAATGTCATCACCTATATAACGCACAACACCTGAAGTTGGTTTCATATAACGATAAAAGCAACGAAGTAATGTCGACTTACCAGCGCCATTAGGCCCTAATACGCCGGTAAAACTTCCTTTATTAATGGAGCAAGAAATATTGTCGAGAATAACGCGTGATTGAACGTGCCAACAAAGTTGGTCAACGTCTAAAATAGTTTGCTGCTGTGTAGATATCAAAGTCACGCCGTTTGCTTAGCTCTAATAATGCGGGCGTAAAGAGGTAGATCAATTTAAAGGTAAACTGATGTTTCCCCTAATACGAGTATGCCCGCTCGTTTAGGTCAATTATGTTCTTATTAAAATACTCTGGTATCCTGACTTTCAGCTACTCGATGTTTGCCTTCCCAACCATAATTTAATTTTGGCCAGTGGTTTCAAACATTGCTCTGAATACAGTTGCGGGTACAGTTGTGGATTCGAACCACATTCCCAGTTTTAATAAGTTGTCTCTGAGCGCCATCATACAGCAAAATAGCAATTAGTATGAAGAACAATCAGACATCTGGATGGCTATTATCCAAAAGACTACATAAATAGCAAGGTCAAACTTGCCTCCTGACTTAAAAAACATGATTTAAAACAAGGCTAAAAAACAAGGCTTACCCAAGGAGGATGATTGTCGTCGGAATAAACTTTAACGCAAATAACACCGCCATATTTAACCTCTAATCGACTGTGAATACTGCTCAACGGCGACACCCCAGTGACCAAACCAATGATTTGTTTGATAACACCAGCGTGGGTTACAACCAAGACGTTTTCTTCTGTATGCTGTGCAACTTGATGTTCCCACCATGCTTTGACTCGAATCGAAAAATCAGCAAATGTTTCCCCCGCGGCGGCGTTACCGTATCAGGTGTTTCCCAAAAGTCGCCAATATTTGGCTTAGGCATCTGCCAAAGCTGATCAAACGCTTCGCCATCCCAGTCGCCAAAGTTCATTTCTTGGATTGCGGAAGAGAAATCTAGGGGCAAATTTTGATTAATTGAAAATTCTTTTGAAAATACTTTGCAACGTTTTAATGGCGAAGAAATACAGCGATTTATATCAAGTCCATAAGTGGAAGTACGCATTTGTTGCAATCCCACTACTGACAGCGGAATGTCTGTATGCCCTGCCAACTGGCCTTTGCCGGTTAATTCACCATGCCGTAAAAAATAAAAGTAACAGGTTTTCAAAATCATTCCGACGAACTTTTGTTCGTTTTTCAACCTTATATTCCAGCTAGATTGAACTAAGTCGATAAACAAATCCAACTTTTTTGGATTAAAAGTGTGCTGTTTTATGCTTTTAATGGTAGAATCCCGCGGCTTTTTTAACCAATCCATTTTGAGAAGATAGAGTACGATATGGCTGACTTATCTAAATACAGAAACATAGGTATCTTCGCTCACGTTGATGCTGGTAAAACCACAACAACTGAGCGTATTTTAAAATTAACTGGTCAAATTCATAAGACCGGTGAAGTACATGACGGTGAGTCTACGACTGACTTCATGGAACAGGAAGCTGAGCGCGGTATTACTATCCAATCAGCAGCAGTAAGTTGTTTTTGGAAAGACCACCGTTTTAACGTTATCGATACTCCAGGACACGTTGACTTCACAGTTGAAGTATATCGTTCTCTTAAAGTATTGGACGGCGGTATTGGTGTATTCTGTGGTTCTGGTGGTGTTGAACCACAATCAGAAACTAACTGGCGCTACGCGAATGACTCAGAAGTTGCACGTATTATCTTCGTAAACAAATTAGACCGTTTAGGTGCTGACTTTTACCGCGTCGTTAAACAAACTAAAGACGTACTTGGTGCTAACCCACTAGTTATGGTACTTCCAATCGGTATCGAAGACGATTTCACTGGTGTTGTTGACTTGCTTACACGCAAAGCTTACGTATGGGATGACACTGGTCTTCCTGAAAACTACGAAGTAACTGATGTTCCTGCGGACATGGTTGACAAAGTAGAAGAGTACCGTGAAGCGTTAATCGAAACTGCTTTAGAGCAAGACGATGACCTTTTCGAAGCATACTTAGAAGAAGGCACAGAGCCTTCAATGGAAGACATCAAGCGTTGTATCCGTAAAGGTACTCGTACAATGGATTTCTTCCCAACATACTGTGGTTCTGCATTTAAAAACAAAGGTGTTCAATTAGTTCTTGACGCTGTTGTTGATTACTTGCCTTCACCTACAGAAGTTGATCCTCAGCCACTAACTGACGAAGAAGGCGAACCTACTGGTCGTCACGCTATCGTTTCTGCTGATGAATCTTTCAAAGCGTTAGCATTCAAAATCATGGATGACCGTTTTGGTGCCCTTACGTTCGTACGTATCTATTCAGGTAAACTGAACAAAGGTGATACGATCATGAATGCTGCTACAGGTAAAACTGAGCGTGTTGGCCGTATGGTTGAGATGCAAGCAGATGACCGTAAAGAACTTACTTCAGCACAAGCGGGCGACATCATCGCTATCGTTGGTATGAAAAGTAACGTTCAAACTGGTCACACATTATGTGATCCTAAAGACCCAATCATCCTAGAAGCAATGGTATTCCCTGAGCCAGTAATCTCAATCTCTGTTAAGCCTAAAGATAAAGGTTCAACTGAGAAAATGGGTATTGCCATCGGTAAAATGGTTGCTGAAGATCCAACATTCCGCGTTGAAACTGACCAAGATTCTGGCGAAACAATCCTATCTGGTATGGGTGAGCTTCACTTAGACATCAAAGTTGATATCTTAAAACGTACTTACGGTGTTGAATTAGAAGTTGGTGAACCACAAGTTGCATACCGTGAAACTATCACGCAAGCAGTTGAAGATTCATACACGCATAAGAAACAATCTGGTGGTTCTGGTCAATTCGGTAAAATTGATTACCGTATCAAGCCTTAGCGAACCTGGTTCTGGCTTCACGTTTGCATCAACTGTTGTTGGTGGTAACGTACCAAAAGAATTCTTCCCGGCTATCGAGAAAGGTTTTGCTGGTATGATGGAAAATGGTGTTCTTGCTGGATTCCCTGTACTTGACGTTGAAATCGAACTATACGATGGTGGCTTCCACGCAGTCGATTCATCTGCTGTAGCATTTGAATTAGCAGCACGTGGCGCATTCCGTCAGTCAATTCCAAAAGCAGGTGCACAACTACTTGAACCAGTAATGTTAGTAGACGTGTTCACTCCTGAAGATCACGTTGGTGATGTTATCGGTGACCTTAGTCGTCGTCGTGGCATGATCGCTGGTCAAGAAGCGGGCGCGACTGGCGTACGTATTAAAGCTGATGTACCACTTTCAGAAATGTTTGGTTATATCGGGTCATTACGTACTATGACTTCAGGCCGTGGTCAATTCTCTATGGAATTCAAAAACTACATGCCTTGTCCTAGCAGTGTTGCAGAAGAAGTTATTGCTGCCGCTAAAGAAGCTAAAAAATCTAAATAAGTTTTTAACTAAATTTATTGTAAAAACCGCTGATTATTCAGCGGTTTTTTTATGCCTGTAAATCAACAAAATACGTCTAGAAGGAATAACAAAGCAGCCTCAGCCTTAAGTTCACAATATTAAATTTTTCTAATATAAGACATTCCCCTATTGTGAAAGTCCGACATTACTACTATTGTTACCAATACTTATTGTATGAAAATTAGAAGACCCTATTATCAGCATGTATTCCTACGTTGCCCGCCAACCTATCGTTGATAAACATAATAATTTATATGCCTATGAATTATTGTTTCGAGATACTGAAAACAACACATTTCCAAAAATACACCCCGACACGGCGACAACAACACTTATTGCAGAAAATGAACTCACTATGGGTTTGCAGAAAGTAACAGACAATAAATTAGCCTTTGTAAATTTCCCCACCGATACGCTAATTAATAACTTTCCAGATTTTATCGACCCAAGTACGGTTATTATAGAAATCCTTGAGGATGTAGAAGTCTCCGACAAATTAATCTCAGCGTTAGAAACACTCAGTAAAAAAGGTTATGTTTTTGCACTAGACGACTTTGACTTTGATGAAAAATGGTTACCTATTGTGCCATTTGCCCAAATAGTCAAAGTCGACATTCAGCTGGTAAGCCTTCTACAATGTATGAAGCAAATTAGGCGTCAAGAATATAAACATGTTATTTGGTTAGCGGAAAAGGTTGAGACAGAAAAACAGTTTGCTCAATATTTGTCACTCGGCTTCACCTATTTTCAAGGATACTATTTTTCTCCTCCTGAGATGATCAAGAAAAACAAAGTAAGCCTATCGCAAAACCTAGTTGTCGAGTTGATTAGCCTAGTGAGCGAACCTAAATTAAATTACAACACACTAGAACAACTATTCTTAAAAGACATAACGCTAACGTATAAATTACTGCGCTTTTTAAACAATGCAAACAAGCAACTTGAGAAAGAAATAGAAAGTGTCCGACACGCCCTTATATATTTAGGTGAGCACGAAGTTAAAAAATATTTATCATTGCTGTTAATCGCAAATTTAGCGTCGGAGAAAAATAGCGATTTAGTACTAAAGTCGCTTCAACGAGCTAAATTTTGTGAAATAGTTCTGACTAATGCAACGGATAATAAATTTGATGACAAAGCGTTCTTAGCGGGTATGTTGTCGCAGATAGATTTAATCTTAGGATACCCACTCGATGACGTTTTACAACTCATTCCATTGCACCCAGAAATAAAAGCGGCATTGGTAAAAATAGAATGTCGCCGCTCAATTGCGCTCCAAATCGCTATAGCAAAAGAGCAAAATAACGAAGAACTTGTGGTCAAATACGCCGAACAATTAGACGCACCAATGGAAAAAGTTGACGCCGCTTATGCGTTTGCGCTGGATTGGTCTAAAACTATCATTTAATGCTCTGATTTGCTTTGTGGTACACTCCGCCCCGTACCACATTTCTAATTAAAGAGGCCCTGATTTTGAGCGAAGTCATATCCAAACGTCTAAACAAATATATAAGCGAATCTGGCTTTTGTTCTAGACGTGAAGCCGACAAGTTAATCGAGCAAAATCGCGTAAAAATTAACGAACAAATTCCCGAGCTTGGCACAAAAGTTTTGCTAGGAGATACTGTAACAGTTGATGGTAAGTTGATTAAAGCGAGTGCCGAAAATAAGTCGGATAGGATCTATATTGCCTACAATAAACCAATTGGCATTACCTGTACGACTGAAAAACATGTTAGGGGCAATATCGTAGACGCGATCAATCACAAGCAACGTATTTTCCCAATCGGTCGCCTCGATAAACCTTCCGAAGGGCTCATATTTTTAACCTCTGATGGCGATATTGTTAATAAAATTCTTCGTGCCGAAAACGCCCATGAAAAAGAATATGTAGTTACTGTTAGCACCCCATTAAACGACCGATTTAAATCTCGAATGGAAAAAGGTATCCCAATCTTAGGTACCGTAACTAAACCTTGTAAAGTTAAGCTTATTGGGCCAAAGCAATTTTCAATTATTTTAACTCAAGGACTCAATCGACAAATTCGCCGCATGTGTGAATATTTGGGATATGACGTTACGAAATTAAAACGCACACGAATAATGAATGTATCGTTAAAAGGGTTAGCTGTAGGACAATGGCGAGAATTGACCAAAAATGAAATGGCGACAATAAATAACGCAGTGCAGGGCTCATCCAAAACAGCCGACTAAACCATACAAATATTGGCTTAAATAAACCACTAATATTGGCATTTTTGCCAGATAGTGGTTTATTAAACCAAACGCAACGTTTCTTTTTTATAAAAATATATTTTAAACCTTTAAAATCATATAGTTAAAACATGGCCTCGATTTTGATTGTTATAGCTTAATAACGTTAAAATTAGGACCGTTTAAAAATATGAAAAAGCTATTCGTTAAATTCACTATCCTTGCACTGTTTACTACTGCGATCTCAGCCTGTGTCATTCATGTTGGGGGCAACAAAGGCCAAAAAGCCAACGTGCAATTAACTGAAAAACTCGAGCTTGATGCCACAGGATTACGTAATTTTGAAATCGAAGCGGGTGCCGGCGACCTTACAATTAGAGGTATTGAGGGACAAACCAACATTATTGTTGAAGCTTCAATCTTCACAACAAAACAAAAAGATTATCAACTCACACTAAGAAAAAACGGTAAATCCGCTGAGCTAGTTGCAAAACATGACGGTAGTTCTGGCTACTGGATTGGCTCTTCACCGCGTATACATTTACAAATAACCATGCCACTTGAACTCGCTTTAACTATCGATGATGGTTCTGGGGATATTTCTATATCAAACGTCACCAACGGTATTGCGATTGACGACGGATCTGGAAACATTTTGCTCAACCAAGTTGCCAAAGACATTGTTATCGATGATGGTTCTGGTGACATCGTCGTTAAAAACGCAGACGGAAATGTTTGGATTGACGACGGCTCAGGTGAACTCTATATCGCCAATATTAAAGGTAATGTGGACATTGAAGACGGCTCTGGCGACCTAACAGTAACTCAAATATCTGGTTTGGTGACAATTGACGATGGTTCTGGCGACATCTCAATAAATACCGCTGGCGGCTTAACGATTATCGAATCGGGTTCTGGCGGATTGGCTATTTCTGGTATCAAAGGGAACGTCTCAATTGACGACTAATGGGGTATAAAATGAAAAAGCTTCTTTATACAATCACAGGTGGTTTGTTGGTGTTCTTAGGTTTGATATTTGTCATTGTCCCTGGGCCGTCGCTGTTGCTACTGATCCGAGGCTTGTATCTACTTAGCTTTGAATACCCAGCGGCAAAGGTTTGGCTAAAACGATGTCAAAAGATGTTGAGTAAGAGTGCCCGTTGGCTTGATGCTCAAATTAGCAAACGCCGCCGTTCCCATTAATTCAGCTGCAAAACGCCCGACCCTGTTGGGCGTTTTGGATTTTGCTATTCCTATTCCTATTCCTATTCCTATTCCTATTCCTATTCCTATTCCTATTCCTATTCCTATTCCTATTCCTATTCCTAAACAATCACAATGCCACCGCAACATTGTTAAAAAATACACATCTCAAATTAAAACCTAAACAAATTCAGTGTCAGCTTTCAATTTTCCTCATCGTTAAGTACTCTTAGGTCAATAAAAGATAGGCATATTCGAACCATGTGATTTTATCTCGCATTCGCCGTGCCATTATATCTACGACTTTGACTTCAAGGGATCTGCAGATAAATGAAGCGCTTAAGAAAACAAAAAATGCGATTGCGATTGGGTTAATCATCACCTTTTTGGCTATAGGACTAATAAACCCGCAAAACAAACTACTGCAGGAAAACATTTCAAAAATCGAAGGCATTATTTATGACCTAAGGCTCAACGCCACTCTACCGGATACCCCAAGAAAAAGTAGCCACAATATCTTTATTGTCGACATTGACGAAAAGGCGTTAGAAGAAGTTGGTCGCTGGCCATGGAGCCGTGCCACTATAAGCCGAATGGTTGAACAACTCAAAGAAGCTGGGGTCGTTGTTGTCGGATTCGACGTCGTATTTTCTGAACCAGAAATAAATCCCGTGGATACCTTAATCGACGCTGACGCTTTAAATCACCTCTCAAAATCTAAACTCGCTGAATTAAGGCTTAAACTCGACGCCGATACGCAGTTTGCACAAACCATAGCGGACTATGACGTTGTTTTAGGTGGTCTGCTACAACATGACAAGTCAGTTGACGTTGGTACGCTTAAACCGTCTCCTATTGTCATGTTGGACCCTAAAGCCGTTCGAATATCTAGTATGCACTTTGCCGGAAAAGTTGCGAATGTTGAGGTCCTCCAAGAAGCGGCAATCTCGCAGGGCTTTTTCAATTCTGTCCCAGATGTCGACGGAGCAATTCGCCGAGCCGCTTTAGTGTTTGAACATAATGGCGTGTTATACCCTTCCTTATCTATAGAAATAGCTCGCGTATATGAGCTCGCCGATGAAGTCTTTGTTGAGACTAAACCATCTGAGGGATTTGAAGGAGCTCATGATATTTCAGCCATCAAATTTGGCACTAAACGACGGATAAAAACAGACTCATTTGGTCGTGTATTAATTCCTTATCGTGGGGGACAAAAATCTTTCCCATATTATTCTGCTACTGACATATTACATGGACGCATCGCCCCTGAATTACTCGAAGGTGGCGTTGCGTTAGTGGGCACATCGGCTGTTGGCATTGCCGATTTACGGAAACCTCAGTCGGTATTCAATACCCAGGGGTTGAAGTACACGCCAATGTGGTTGAGGGTTTGCTTAATCCCGAGTTGTTTAAGTACCGTCCGGTATTTTGGGAAGGTGCCGTAGCAGCGCAAATTGTTATTTGGGGGCTGATTTTATCATTCGTCTTACCCTTCGTCGGGCCTATGTCGATGGCGGTTTGGGGACTTGTTTCCATCGCAAGCATCGTTGGGTTTAATTTCTATCTCTGGCAAGTTGAACAAATGGACCTCCCCATAATCCATGCATTAATAGTGTCAATCGGGATTTCAATATTTAATATTGCAAAGGGCTTCTTTAGTGAAAATGCAAACAAACAACGGATCAAATCGATGTTTGACCAATATGTACCACCAGCGCATATAGACCAAATGTTAAGTGATCCATCAAGCGCATCATTAAAAGGTGAAAGAAAAGAAATGTCGGTGCTGTTTTCAGATATCCGCAGCTTTACCAGCATCTCTGAAAAACTCTCCGCTAATGATTTAAAAGACATGTTAAATGAATACTTTTCTCCAATTACCAAGAGCATATTTGAGCATGAAGGTACAATCGACAAATACGTTGGTGACATGGTTATGGCCTTTTGGGGGCCCCTATCGACAACCCTAGACATGCTGAGTTATCGGTCATAGGTGGCTTTGACATGTTAAAAATCACCGCCTACTTACGGGAAGAGTTTGCGAAAAAGGACTGGCCGGCTGTGCGCGTTGGTATTGGGATAAATACCGGTGAAATGAACGTCGGTGACATGGGATCAGAATATCGTCGGGCATATACGGTGCTTGGCGACGCAGTGAATTTAGGTGCTCGTCTTGAAGGGTTAACAAAGTTTTATGGTTTGGAGTTTCTTGTTAGTGAATTCACCCGAGCGCAATGCCCTAATATCGCATTTAGGCCCGTGGACAAAGTAAAAGTAAAAGGTAAAGATTTGGCCGTCGCCATCTTTGAGCCCGTTTGCATGTTAGACGATTTGGACGATGTCACTAAAGTGGAAATCACCGATTTAGAATCGGCTTATCAAGACTACCTTGAGCAAAACTGGGACAGTGCGGATCAAAAGTACACCACTTTGCTAGAGCAGTTCCCAGAACGATACCTTTACAAAATGTATTTGGAACGCATTGAACAGCTCAGGCATGAAGACTTAGCAAGTGATTGGGATGGCTCGTTTACTCACACTTCGAAATAGCTCGAAATAGAATGAACGACCAGAGCATTCGTTATTGGGCATTGTTAGATTTTAAAGCAATGCCCGTTTCAACTATGTATTTTGAAATTCAACCCAAACAAAATGAAAGTACTGAGGTTATAACCCAGTTTCTTTACCCTTAGCGTCTGGCATTGCCGTCATTGCATCTAATTCGTCAAACTTTTCCAATAGCGATTGAGCAAATTCGAAAAAGCTTATTTTGCCTTTACCATCACTATTAGAGGCTTCATTACCCGAAGATTCTGGTAAGTCGACCTGTTCAAGTATTGAGCTTATCAATTGTTGCGGATGAGTAAAATGCTCTTTGGCAATGGTCAGGCTACGAGCTAACTCAGACGCAAATTTACCAATCGGTTTTAACTCGCTTAACACACTCGGTTTAAGTATTTCTTGTTCTGGTTGATAAGCCTGTATTGCTTTAACACTTCTTACGCGAGTCATAGAGAATGCAAAGGAACTGATCTCGTTTGAATCAAATCCCATATTCATCGCTTTCTCAAATGCCTTGTTTACATCACCACCATAAAAGTCAGTCGCTAAATCATTAACGCTATTTAGAATATCGTTTATCGCTTTTAACTCATTATCGTCGAGTTCACCGGTTACTGAAAACGCAAAGTTGTTTTCTTCTAAACTATCCGCTGACAAATAATTAAGCTGAGATTCGCCGAACTGTGTTTTTGTTGAGCCACTCGCTGACTCTGCCTGATAGGCCATTAATGAAGATGCGTTGATCGTAACGACATCTCCATCTTTTGTTTGCAATTCAAAACTAAAATCTCGAGCTTCACCCACTTGAACAGCGCTGTACTCAGCGAGCGTCTTACCAATATTTTGTCTTACTTCAGACTTAGAAGCTTTAGCAACAACGTCATTACTGCTAACAGCGCTATTGGCCAAGTCATTTACGTCGTTGTCAGAATTTTCAACTGCTGTTTCTGGTAGATACTTTTCTTTTAAAAGTTCTAATCCTGCAAGCACCTTTTCTTTGGTTAACGATATATCTTCATCAACTTCGGGGCTTAACAAGTTCATATCTTTTAGAACATCGTTGGCTTCGTCGTATCCCTTCTCAAAACCTTCTAAAGCAGCTTTTAATCTTGACTCGAGTTGCTCAGAAGTTGCGCCATCGGCCACATCATGTTTCAACCGCAATTCAACAAACTTTAAGATATTGTTTGCCGCAAGATTAGCTCGTTCTTCGCGTTCTTTAACTTCGAGTTCTTCTAAAGATGAATTTGCCGAAGGAAATTTTGCCTGCAGCGAGTCTTCAAGTCGACGATGAACCGTTTGCTGAAACATCGAAAAGCTTTTTTATCGCTACTATTGTATTGATAGAATGTAATTTGTTCGTGTGCTTTCACACCTGTCGAACTAGATTCTTCCATTGACCTTGTTTTGTTATTTGACGAACTCGGCCCTAAGTTACTCATCAAATTTGTGTCTAATCTAATCATATAAATTTCTACCTATATCTACCCAAGATTGTTATCGGCCATAACCCCCATTAGTTAACATTTTTTATTATATCTTTTTTGTATAAATAACGAACAAAAACATATATCCCAAAAACATATTGTTTTCCAGCTAGTTAGACTGATGTTTTGTCTTAAAAAATAATAAAGAATAAAAATTATTAATTAACAATAGACCCTAATGGGTATTTTGAGTCGTTTTAATCTAGTTTAGCTTTAGTTAAAAGACTCAACTTTAATTCAATGTTTGAATTAAAGTTGAGTCTGTGGCCTTATCTATGCAACTTAATAAGCTCAATACTGTGGAATTAATGGAACTTGACCAGCTCAAAACCTACCTAATCAATAAGCCTGAAACATTAGAGACATTTCCATTTGGAGACGACGTTTCTGTCTATAAGGTCAAAAACAAAATGTTTGCATTGCTCGCATGGCGTGACGACCAATTAATGTTAAATCTAAAGTGTGATCCGGACGAATCGATAATGCTTCGAGAAATCTTTCCAACAATTAAACCGGGCTACCACATGAATAAAAAACATTGGATTTCTATTTATTTTGAAGACCCCATTCCAAAAGGCGAAATAGAACGATTGATAGATAACTCTTTTATGCTCGTCGTAAATAAAATGGCTAAAAAGATCAATCGTCTATTTTATTACATTTATAATGTACTGAACCTTCACTTTCAATATATTGTGCCGTACCGCTCTTTATGAATAATCGCGAACGATTTTCGTCTCATCGCCCTCGTGCTAGCACATCATTTTTTAATTGGAGTGGTTCTACATATTGGCCTTTTTGTCAGTCATTCTCAAAAATTCATTGTAAAAAGGTGCCATATAGGCAAAGTAGCGGCGACGTGAAATATTTACCGCGAAGTGATATAACACACTGTAAAACATCATCTTATATGGAATAAGACAACAAGGAGAATTCCGTGGCTTTTGATTATGGCTCTATAGATCTCGGTCTAAAAACCCCTTTAAATTAGAGGGCAAAATCACTGCTCTAAGAGGAATTATTCAAACAATCGTTGGGATAAGTTTACTTGTCATCGCGTCGGGCTCAGTTAAAGAAGACCCTCGTATCGGCTGGATATTAATGATATTTGGTATGATCTCGCTTGGACTAGGTATCAAAATATTAGCATCTGGTATTTATAGTACATTACGCTATTTTGTCGGCAGAAATCACCCTACATCTCTTGCATATAATTTTAGTAAGTCAGAAACATCTACAGCACAAGAAGAAAAAATGATGTTGCATATAATGCTAAAACATTAGAAGAAATGCTGGTTGGTCGAAAAAACAGCACCTTCGTTGAACCCGTCGGTTTTCTATCTCGTCTTTTACATAGCTTAATTCCAAAATTATTATTTTTACCTTTTCCTATACGAAATATGGCCCAGCGTTTATTTGGTTCGTGGGTAAGTACCTTAGTAGCATTACTATCCTATGGTCTAATCGCATTTGTTTCTTTAGCCGGGTTTGCCGGTGAAGCAGGTGAATTGGCATTCCCTATTTATAGCACCCTATTAATGTTTTATATCCTATTTTCATGGCGTTCTGCTGGTAAACCAATCCAACGTGATGCAGAAACTCAGATTGAAGCATTAGGCTCAGGTACACTAGCCAAAATCATTTCGTTGTCATTTGTCTTTCCTATCATCATTGGCCTTCTTGTTTCTTGGTTAATGGCGCAAGGTAACCTAAACAAAGTGGATATAGATAATGCACTGACTCAATTGCCTGACTTTAATGCTGCGCTTTATCTTGTTGCGACTATCGTTTTAGCACTTATTTGCAGTGCCTTAATTTTTATTATGATCAAAGCTCGTCTAGGTAACTCTAATCCGGTAGCCGAAGTATCAGAACTTCGTGAAAATTGGCAGGAATCGGTACACCCTGAGGAAATTTTTATTAACCTCGATAACTTAGTCATGGCGAACCGCCGTTATAAAGAAGTGCCAAACCGAGTTTACAAGGAACTTGAACCACAACTGCAGGAACAAGTTGATGGTAAAGGTGGCTTTAAAGGCGAAATGATCCAAGAGATACAGCCGAAATTTAAGCCTTTATCATTAGGTAAAACCTTTCAAACTGCCCGTCTAGTTTCACTTATTTGTGGCAATGCACTTTATTTATTAGCCATTGCTTTTACTGTGCTATTTGCTTATTCCGCAATCGATATCATTCACTTTATCGACACGGTTAATATTGGCAACATTGAGCAAATAATAAATTCTGACCATCTATTGGAATTTAGTACGTTATTAATCGCAAGTTTTCACATCTTGCTTATTGGCTTTTTACTGCGTGCATTTGCAAGGCTACTGACCAATTGTGCTCATTTGTTCTATGCTGAAATGCAATTCGAGTCTCTGTTGGTCTACTTCAAGTGCGAAGGGACCTTTACTGAATCTAAAATTTCTACTGGTACTGGTATCCACGATAGCACTCGCTCTGAAAATACTTTGGTTCGAAGCAGTATTACGCCATGGATTATCGTTTCCCGCATCGTCTCTACTACATTTGCGGCGACTGGTATGAAAAACCTGGAGCATCCAAGACATATCATGGAGCTACACAAAGATAATGAGCAATTAGCCGCCATTAAAGCGGATGTCATTTCGTTCTTAAAAGACCGTGAATCTATAGCTTCAATTACCAGTGAACGAGATTTGGGGAATGCATCACAACTTTATCAGCTAAACCAGCAAACTAGAGCAAATCCAACATCTACGGCAGCGTTAGAACAAGATGAAGAAGCCGCGGGGTATTTGCGACAAGAAGAGGATCTTAATCCGACCGACAAAGGATAATTAATCTCTCTTGAGCTATCTTTGAAAAATCAAAAAATACTATTTTTTGATTTTTCAATTATCCGTTCCCATTACCGAGTTTATGTTTATATCATCAAAATAACTGCACAATCCGCTGTTGATACACCGCGATTCCACCATCAGTTATGGCCAATAAATGAGATCAAGCATTTTTCTGGAATAGACCATGATGTATTAAACAAACTCGAAAAAATGGGTTACAACTTGGTAGAAGGCGCATTTGGCGATCTACAAATTGTGATTAAGCAAGGTAATAAACTGCAAGCAGCTTCTGAAACTAACAAATTTAATCGAGGCGTAGCTAAAGTACTAGAGCAATAAATACGTAAACTCATCGTTTATTTAAAATCTGTTTACTTTACCTAACCTACAACGTGCGTTTAATTATTAGCGCACGTTGATTTTATCTCACTTAAAACTCTTCTAGAAATGACAACAACTAGCTTTTTTCTGAGCACACATCAAACACCGAACACCTGAACTAAAAAAGGCTCAACAATAATTGAACCCCAACGGTCATTATATGACCTAAAGTCATTTACGCAAGTGACCTCATAGTCACCACATCACTACACAACCAATTTCATCATTGTCGTAGCGATTTAATAGCCATTATTGCTCTGCAGATTTGCGCCGGCTTAATGCTAAGATCCTAGTCGACAAGCACTCATTTTTTAATAACCTTAATTAGTGCATAGTGTCTGCAGTATCTTAAAGTCATACATCGTTAGTTAAATTGAAATTGCCACAAAACTTAACGGTTACATTCCCATTATATTGAACAAAATTCACAGACAATCAAAGACCTAAAAAAGCAAAGCTAGTCACACAATAAACAAACTAAAATAAATTGATTTAGGGGCTTGCATCAGATAATTTCTCGGCTAATATTCTGACTAAATGGAGTGCAAATTATTATTTAGTAAAATTGGTTTTGAGGTAAAAACATCTATGTCAGAATTTCATGGTTTTATGCAGTCTAGTGAGTTTTACGACGACAAAAACTTTCCAAAAGGGTTTAAGCGATCTGGAGATTTTACAATAGCGGAATCCGAGATATTGTCATCTTTAGGTTCTAGGTTAGCGCAACTTAAACAGAAAAAAGTTGCAGCAGAAACCGACGCAGAAAAGCACTTTTTGGAAATGTGTGAACACAACTTGCTACCAGAAAGTGTTGTTGAGCGTGTTTGGGCCAAGTATGAAAATATTATCACTACGGGTAAACCCAAATATACGTTAACGGCAAAAGCGGAAGATGTGGAAGACGATCCGGATATAGACGATGACGATTTATAAAGATGTAAATGACTAAGCAAACTGGACAGCTGCTTAGACTAAACTCCAGCGTAGCCTAATTTAATCATTAGTGTAGGTATTGTGATCACGAGTCTGCACAAACAAAAAATCGCTGAACATCTTGTATTCAGCGATCTTTCACAGAGTAATTAAACCTAATATCACCCGTATCCACCAAAAAAGACTAACGGAGTACAGTGAGAATTTCGGCGCTAATAGTCTCCTAGCTTGTCGTCAGAAAATTACATCAACGACGAATTTCTTATGACGCCTACGGCTAACCCTTCAATTGCAAAGTCTTGGTAGTTCAAATCCACTTTAATAGGCGAAAACTCTTTGTTTTCTGCATGCAAGATAACTTGGCTACCGTTGCGTTCTAACCTTTTAACTGTCACATCTTCTTCTACGCGAGCAACAACGACCTGTCCGTCGCGAGCAGTTTGAGTTTTATGGACCGCCAAAAAGTCACCATCCATTATGCCGATATCGCGCATACTTTCACCCTCAACCTTCAATAAAAAGTCAGCGGCAGGGTTAAACATAGTTGGATCGACATTTATGTGGCTGTCCACGTGTTCCATCGCCAGTATTGGCGAACCCGCAGCAACTTTACCTATAACCGGTAGGCCAGTTTCCATCTGCGAAATATCTTCAGTCAAACGAATACCGCGGGATGTACCTGGCAATATTTCAATAAAGCCCTTTTAGCTAGCGCTTTTAAATGGTCTTCCGCCGCATTGGCAGAACGAAATCCTAGTCTTGTGGCAATTTCGGCTCGTGTTGGTGGCATACCAGTATTCACGATGCTTTGTTTAATTAAGTCTAATATTTGAGCTTGTCGTTCTGTTAACGGGCGCATAAGTCTGTTTTTCCATACAGTAATGATAACTGTCAGTATATACAGTCATTTATAAACTGCAAATAGAAAAACTAAATTCATTTGTAGGATTTACGAACCGATTTGCTAAAATCAACCTCGTCTTTTTGAAAATCATTAATTAAGCGAAAAAATGTCTATTATTGCATCTGTATTTTATTGGTTAACTCGACCATTTATTCGTACCAAAGTTGTTATCGATGATTCACTCGATTTATCGACGTTGAGTCAGAATCAACAGATAAGTTATGTGTTAACCACCGATTCATTTACTGACAAACTTGCGTTTGAGCAGGCATGTCGTGAACATAACTTAGCCTCGCCGTTTTCGAAACTTAAAATTCAGTTTAAGAGTTTTAACCGTACTTTTGGCGTTAAACCAATTAAGTCGATATTCAAAAATGAAAAAACACATATGCGGGATACGCTAGCAGAAGGTCAAAAAATTCTGCAGCAAGTTGAATTAAGCCAACAAGATGTCCTTTTTGTGCCAGTAATGATTTGTTGGGGTCGCTCGCCAGGGGTTGAACGCAAAGCAACCGATGACCAAAACAAAATTGGTATTTGGGATCTGGTAGCTGCAACGATTCAAGCCACGCCACTTCGAAAGTTTTTTATCGTATTATTTTCAGGCCGCCACAATTTTGTGCGAATTAGTAAGCCAGTATCCCTGCAAAAAATGGTCGCCAATCACGGTACTTCTGTGGATGCAGCTCATAAACTAATGCGTGTTGCGCGTATTCATTTCGAACGTCAGCGTTTAGTTGCGACAGGACCTAAAATCATGGCTCGTCAGGCATTTTTTAACAGTATGCTGGCAAGTCCTGCGTTGAAAAGAGCGCTGCAAGATGAAATGAAAACCAAAGACATCTCTTTGGTTGAAGCGAAAAAGAACGCAAACAAACTGCTACACGAAATCGCAGGTGATTATAACGAGACTTACGTCCGATTCTTCTCACGAATATTAACTTGGGTTTGGAACAAGATTTATAACGGCATACGTGTCCATAATTCTGACGAGTTACGTGAGTTGGCGCAAAAAGGCCACGAGATTGTTTATGTTCCTTGCCACCGCAGTCATATGGATTACTTATTGTTAACCTATGTAATCTATCATCAAGGGCTTGTTCCGCCTCACATTGCGGCGGGTATTAACCTCAACTTTTGGCCTGCAGGGCCTATATTTAGAAAAGCCGGCGCATTCTTTTTAAGACGCAGCTTTAAGGGCAACAAGTTATATTCGGCCGTATTTCGTGAGTACCTTAGCCAGCTGTTTATTAAAGGTTACCCAGTCAAATATTACACTGAAGGTGGGCGTTCTCGTACGGGTCGTTTGTTACCCCCAAAACAGGTATGTTGGCGATGACAATACAAGCCATGTTACGTGGTATAGACCGACCTATTACGCTTGTCCCTGTTTACATTGGCTATGAACATGTAATGGAAGTAAATACTTACCTAAAAGAATTGCAGGGTAAAAATAAAGAAAAAGAATCGGTATTTGCGATCTTTAAGGCTCTTCGTAACCTTAAAAATTATGGCCACGGTGATGTCAACTTCGGTAAGCCAATTAATTTAAACGAGATCCTAAACCAAACAGAACCTGACTGGCGGTCACTCATAACAGTTGACGACGTTGTCAAACCAAAATGGTTAACACCTGTTGTAAACCACACGGCAAATTTAGTAATGGAAAACATCAATGACGCCGCTGTTATCAATACCGTAAACCTTTGTGCGATGGCGTTGTTAACGTCAGAAAATCACGCTTTGCCGCGTGACGAAATGGATGAATTAATTGAGTTCTATTTACAATTACAGCAAGCGGTTCCATATTCAGACAAGGTGAAACTACCTAGTTTAACCAGTAGCGAAGTCATTGATGAAGCCATCCGTTTAGAGAAAGTGGAATCTGAGAACGACGAATACGGCACGATTATTCGTCTTGACGATACCAATGCAATATTAATGAGCTACTACCGCAATAATGTCGTTCACCTTTTTGCGGTACCGTCTGTAATCGCAGGGATCATATTAACCCGCCGAAACTCAACAAAACGAGACGTAGTCGAAATTGTATCTTTGCTTATTCCTCTTCTACGTGACGAGTTTTTCATGACGATCACCGACTTGGAATTATATATCGATAATACTATTGAATACTTCGAGTCCCATGACGTTATTCAACTAAATAGTGATGGCGAATTTTTGGTTGACCGTCAAAGTGATGGTTACTCTCAGCTGAACCTATTGGCCCGTATAATGAAAGATACCCTACAACGATATGCACTCACGTTTAATCGCGTAGCGCAACTTGACGGCGTACAACGTGGCGAATTGGAACGAGATTGTTTGAAGCTAGCAAAACGTTTACTCAAATTACACGACCTAAAAGCACCTGAGTATTTTGATAAAAAGTCATCTCAGGATTAGTAACATGTATTCGAGAGCAAAAGCTGGTGAAAATAGATGAAGCGGGCTTAATGCACCTATCAACTGAAGGCGAACAAACCGCAAACTACATTAACAGCTTGTTAAGTACTGAAGTTTTGCAATCGTTAAAGTCATTAGGCTAGACAAAAAATAACGCAATAAAAAAGGTCGACTCTTTACACGTCGACCTTTTACTTATCTGTTATCTAACTTTTAGATAATTTTGTGTTTGCGACAAATTTATTTTCGAGGAAACTTTTGTCGGTCGCGAATAACACCTTCTTGAGTTGCCGACGCAATTAAATTACCTGCTTGGTCAAAAAATTGCCCTTTAACAAACCCTCGGCCGCCACTCGCACTGGTACTTTCCATGTCATATAAAATCCATTCATCCATCCGAAACGGACGATGGAACCACATAGAGTGGTCTATTGTGGCAACTTGCATGTCTCGTTGTAAAAAGCTTTTTCCATGCGGAAACAAAGCCGTAGGTAAAAAATTAAAGTCCGATGCATAAGAGAGTAAATAGCGATGAACCCGCGGGTCACTAGGTAAAATGCCGTTGGCTTTAATCCAAACTTGGCGACGTGAATTCATCACCTTCGGATTAAATGGGTTGTTAACCTGTACATGCCTAATTTCAATCGGCTTTTCACAACTAACGATATCATGTAAATGCGGTGGAATTTTATCAATGTTTTCCTGATAAAACTCGTATTCAGAAAGTAAACCGTCCGGACCTTAGCACGTCAGGTTTAGCAGCCTGATGCTCATAACCAAGTTCTTCACTTTGAAATGACGCTGTCATATAAAAGATCGGCTTACCAAATTGAATTGCTTTAATCCGACGTGTGCTAAAGGAACCACCGTCACGAATATTTTCAACGTCATAAATGATCGGTTTACGGTCATCCCCTGGACGCAGGAAGTAGCTATGAAAGGAATGCACAAAACGTTCATCCACAGTCTCTTTGGCCGCACTTAACGCCTGACCAATAACTTGTCCACCAAATACATGACCAAAACCTAAGTTTTGGCTTTGTCCACGGTAAAGACCTTCTTCTATTTTTTCTAAACTAAGGTGCGTTAATAGCTGGTCGAGTACTTCACTCATTATACGTCCTTTCCTTTACGGACAAGCGTCCAGTCAATTTCTTCGTGTAAAATACGGTCAAGCGCAACATAATGCAGCACATCACCTGTTGTGATTAGCGAGTCACTAGCCGGGTTTAGTGTCATGTCCAAACCGATACGATCTTTGGCGACAGCAAGTAAAATCGCATTATGATGTTGTTTAAAATAGTAAAATAATTGACCAAACTGAACGTTACCAATATCTTCTGGTACTTGCGTAGAAAACTGAGTATTACCTTGAAGTGTAGACATCAATTCGTCATGTAATCGGCTGCTACCTGGGTCTTGCATTGAACGTACAAGTATCTCAGCCGTTTTAGAGCTATTGCATTCAACATTATCAGTATACTTATTTAACATTTCAACTTTCGTCTCGTCGTCAAAGTAAGCACTTATATGGCAATCATCCGCCACTAAAGGACTGAGTTTTAAAGCGCACGTAAATGTCATGTCGTCGGTAATGCAATCCACTATTATCCGATCGGCTTCCGCCACGTTGACCCGCTTCAATTCATCGTCATCAGTAAACGAAGAAAGACGAGCGAATTCAACCATTGGATTATCTAAAAATGGATGCTCCATATCTTCAAAAACACACAATAATATTGTGCGTTGCATGCGGCGTTTGTCGCCAAGTATGTGTTCGATAATTTTTGCGGTACGAGTTTCATGCCAGCCAAAAATTAAAATGTGCGTATCTAAGTGACTAAAATCTTTTTCGCCTGTCATAACTTGCCTTAATACTTTTGTTACTGATTGTCCTAATTTACCTAATAGTGCCCCAAAAATTGCCAATCCTAATGGGATTTGCACCAGCGCGACTATCCATTTACCCGCCTCTGTAGTTGGACTCATATCGCCAAAACCAACCGTACTTGTTGTCACGACGTAGTAATAGACAAACGCATCCCAACGAGTTAGTGCCGTCTCTCCAGCACCCACCAGCGCTAACCAACTTATCGCCGCGTGGGCAATAAATAGCAGGAAGATAGTATTCCAAGTAACCTGACTAAATTGTATTTTCAGGAATCGTATTAATTGATTAACGACCAACTAGAGACTCTCCTTTTGTTTAGTATTTGAAATGTACTTTTGAATTTGTTTTTCTAGTACCAACAGCGGCACAGAACCATTCTTAAGCACAGTATAATGGAATTCACGGATATCAAATTTATCGCCAAGTTGTCGCTCAGCTTCTTGTCGTAATCGCGATATCGTAAGTTCACCTATTTTATAAGACAACGCCTGAGCAGGCCATGAAATATAACGATCTATTTCAGTTTCAATATTATGCTCTGAAAGCGCGGTATTAGCTTTCATATAATCGATAGATTGTTGCCTTGTCCAATCCTTCATGTGCATACCGGTATCGACGACTAATCGACAAGCGCGCCACATTTCATAGGTTAAACGTCCAAAATTAGAGTATGGGTCTTCATAAAACCCTGCTTCTAGTCCCAGTTTTTCGGCATACAGGCCCCACCCTTCACCAAAGGCCGACATATAATAATTTGAGCGATAAGCTGGCGTATCAGTCATTTCACGGGACAACGAAATTTGCAAATGATGACCCGGAACTGCTTCGTGTAACGTTAGTGCTTCTAATTCGTACAAAGGTCGACGTTCAAGTGCATAGGTATTAACCCAATAATAGCCGGCGTCTGTATCTTTAGACGCGCCCACATATCGCCCAGTTGTGTACTTTGGCGCAATATGATCTGGCACCGGCGCAACCCCATAAGGTGTTCTTGGTAAATGCTTAAATAACTGAGGCAGTTTGGCATCCATTTTTTAGATAGATAAGCCGCTCGCATCAATAGCTCTTCTGGTGTCTTGGCATAAAACTGCGGGTCGGTTCGCAGAAACGCTAAAAACTCACTAAATGAACCAGAAAAATTTACCTGCTCAATAATCGACTGCATTTCTGCTCTTATTCGAGCCACCTCCTGCAATCCTTTCTGATGAATTTCTTCCACAGACATATTTGTCGTTGTGTAATGCAGCGCTCGGTTTTGATAAAACTCGCTACCATTTGGTGTGTACTTAACCCCGATGGTGTCACGAGCTTGCGGAAAATACTGTTGATTGAAGAAGTTTAGGTAACGCTTATAAGAAGGTACAACAAAATCGCTAATCGCAAGTTGAGCGGCATTTTGTAGCTCTGCTATTTCAGGCTCTGAATATAAATCGCCTATCTGAGTAAACGGACGGTAATAGACACTTTCTGTTGGCACTTTTGTAATAAAGGCTTTTATGGTGCCATCGTATCCAGCTAACACTGCTTTGGGTTGACTATTCCCCTTTTTTAGCCCTTCGTTCATCCACTTTATTTGCTGGTCAAAGTATTTTGGAAAGGCTTTTAATCGAGCAATATAGTTGAGTAAACTTTGTTTAGATTTAACGTTCACACCACTTGGTAAAAAAGCCAATGAGGTATGAAAACCGCCTTCTGCGGTTAATGGCATTTGATGGCTTTTAAATCGATATTCATCAGCAATGTTTTGTAATCTATGGGTCAGTACAACGTGGTTTATTTGTTCTTGTTCCGATAGGGAAGCAACATCAATATCCGCTAATAGTTGTAACTGTTTTAATGTTTGTTCGTACTCTTCGTGAAGCTTTTCTGCAGAAAGATCTGGCAATTGCCCAGCCCGCGGATCATCACTATTGGGATCCGCAGAAAAAGGTGACTGAGCTTGGCGGTATTCCCAAATAGTGTCCGACACACGATTAAAGTTTTTAGATGCATCCGGAGTGGCGGCACAACCAGCCAGCAGACAAATTGGTAAAACCAACAGAAGTAATTTCATTTCACTTAATTCCCTAATAGTTTACGCCATCCGGATTTTGGTTTTTCCAGAGTCACTACTTTACTTAATGTCGCTTCCCAAAACGGTGTTAGTAGACTCGTCGCGAGTTTTGTGAAGTCATGTTTATCAGCCCCAAGATCACTATGAGGTTTTGATAAAACCCAAGCGGTAGCAATTAATGCCAAGCTACGTTGCAACAAGGCATTCCATTCTTTTGCCGTGACATCCGGATTGAGTTCTTTAAAAGTAGGGACTAAGCGTTTAAATTCATTTACCTTACGAGTTTGAAATCCAAAATGAAATTTGTCATCAACCTTTGGCTCTAACATAGCGTCACTAATTCGATACAACTGACCTAGGGTCGGTTCTTGCTGCCAGTACTCCAACATAAATTGACAAATATCATCTAAGTTGTTTTCTTCAAATTGTTGCATTTTACGAGCAATATCCTGTAACCACTTTTGAATGTGGCGCTCAAGAAGCGTTAAAAGATAGCTTCTTTACTCGTAAAATAGATATAGACCGTACCTTTGGCAATGCCTGCAGCGGTAGCGATTTGACTGGCAGAAGGCAGTTCACCTTTATTAGTTTTAAATAACTGCTCGGCGGCATCAATGATGCTATTTGTTCGATCAAGTTTTTGCTGCTGGCTTTTTGCTTTTTTCATTTCCATTCGTATGACCTAAATTTACTTACTGTAATCGTTCACTTTTGCTGTCCATCAGTAAATATTACAGTATTTTCTTGACCTTAAAATAAAAGAATCTTAGTTTATAACATGAATATAAGGGAATGTTCATTAACCCTGTTGTGAATTTACAACACGATAATCACATTTTGTTCTTGTTGCTTATCCGTAGCGCAGCAGTACAATGTGTCCAAGTTTTATTTGCGTTGAAAATCGCCCTGAGGTCTGTGCGGCATGAAATACCTTGATACCATAGAGCAAGCTGACGGCATGTTACAAAAAACGTTAGGTTTTTTGAAACAACATCGTTTGCCAGCCAATCCCATAAATTATGGTGTTGTATATGAGTATATGGCTGAAACAAATAAGGACATTTCAAAAACATTAGACCGTGATTTAAAGGCCGGCAAAACCATAGATTCATTTTTGATGGAGTCATTGTACAAAGACTTCATTTTACAACAAGACGCCAAGCAAGAAGCCATTGTTGATGATGTTCACAATGTCGTATCCACCACGCAAAAACATGCAACAAAAGCACATAAAGACACGTCGAACTATATCTCTATATTAGATGAAGGCATGTCGATGTTAGACCGTGAAGACACAACGTTGTCGAAACAGGTCATCGACCGACTCATTAAGATTTCTTCCTCGATGAAAAATTCTCAGACCGTATTGTTGAAAGCGTTACGCCAAGCACAGGCGAAAACAGCGGAACTTCAACAACAAATAGATGAGTATGAAGAAAGTAAACAAATCGACCAACTTACTGGACTATTTAATCGCTCGGTTTTAAACCAAACTGTCGACATGTGGGTCAGTAACGATGTTCAAAACATCGCGGCCATTGCCATAAACCTCGATCACTTTAAACAATTTAATGATAACTACGGTGTCACGATAGGAAACGTAATTTTATCTAAAGTTGCTCAGAAAGTTAAAAGTTACGTAGCGGATAGCGGCTTGCCGGTTCGCACCGGTGGTGAAGAATTTTTGATCATGATCCCTGAGGCTGATGTACATACTGCGGGTGAGATTGCCGAAAAAGTGCGCCAAGGCGTAGAAAAATTACAATTTGTTAATGCTAAAAACCGTCAACGATTACCCAAAGTTACCGTTTCCTCGGTGTAACATCATATAATTCTAAAATCGGAATTGAAGGTACGTTACAAAAAGCCACATCGGCAATGAGAATGGCTAAGGCAACCGGACGAAATCGAGTATTTACCGACAGCTAGTAAACGGCATAGCGGTTCTATAGCCCTACGAGTACTGCTGCACTAAATTATTGTCTCCCTTCTCAAAATGGGATACAGGTTACTAAACCTTGCAAATTAGATTTGCTCATAAATTGACAGGGGTTTTGCTATTAGGAATCCTTGAACGCCGTATGCACCTACTTCTTTTGCTAAGTCTAGCTGTGTATGAGTTTCTATATTAGGGATAACCGCATTAACACCTAGTTTATCAACGAGATCACAAATCATGCTTAAGTAGTCTTTGTTTGCCGACGAGTCTTCATGGTTAATATACCGGCTATCGAGTTTTAGCCAATGAACTTTCATATCAGAAAATCTCGCCAAACTACTTGAGCCACGACCAAAGTGGTCGATTGCAATTTGCACCCCCATATTGGCGATTCTAAAACTGGCTTCGCGCGCAGTTTGGCAGTGAGACAAATCTATTTCATCAAATTCCATGATCAAATTATTAGCCAACCCCGGTGAGCTTTCTAACATTTCCACTAACCATTTCATAAACTCTTCGGACTTAAGTGAAAATGCCGATACATTGATAGAAATTTTGCCCGCGACAGCGCCAAATAAAAATGTTTATGAAGTTCTTCTAAGATCCGTTGGTCAAGCACTGCAGTTACATCAAATTTTTCAGCCATTGTAATAACAGTACCAAGTGAAACAGCCTGATCGTTGACCGTCAACTTCGTATATAGCTCGGTAAACAACAAGGTATTTTGACTGGTGGAAACTACAGGTTGAAGAAAGAACTCAACTCGTGCTGTTTCCATCGCTGCTAATAACTCACCTTTAGAACCATAAACCGTTGAGCCCGCCTCATTAACAACGGAGCTATCAACATAAAACCGTTTACCTTGGGTAATCGCATGTTTAAGCGCAGTATCAACTCGTTTTAACAGTGATTTGTTGGTATCCGTTTCTAAGAGCTCAACTGCACCTAAAACGGCACCGCCGTATATTTTTAAAGGCGTGCAATCGACCATCTGCTTTGCAATGTCTTTGGTAAAATCAACAATTTCCTGCGCCCCAAAATGCAATAACAAAACGCCCATTTCTTGTTCGTTCAATTGAAATAATTGAATGTTTTTACCTAAACCATGGGTTCGTTCGACGCTGTTTTTTACAAATTCAAGTACCGTTTTATAGGTAGGAAAACCCTGTTCGAGTTTCAACTTACCCAAATTAGTTAAATGCACGACCACCAAGCCGCAATGAACCTTGTCATTTTCTGTGTTAATCACATCGGTTATGGCGGCGTTAAAGTATTCGCGGTTAGGTAATCCCGACACGGTATCGTGATAAACGCTATGTTTGAGTTCATCCATCCGTTCCTGTTGCGTATCAAACAAAATTTTAATTTGTTTGGTCATATCATTGTGGGCTTGAATCAACTGCTCAAACTCAGCAATACCTGACCGAGTTTCTATTTGTGGATAATGTTTATTAGCAACAGCTGCCGCCTTAGCGTTGAACCGCGCTAATGGGGCGCAATACAATATTAAAAAGAGCGAGCCCTAAAGCCCATGCGATAAGTCCGACAAAAATAGTAATAGATAACATGTCGGTAAACTGTCGCCAAATAAACTGATAAAACGCATATGGATGTATTTCAACTTCCAACTCGCCAATTTTATCAATACCGCGATACAGTTCTTGGCTTCCCATTATAACTTCTAGTGGCAATATCGTTTGGAACCAAAGCGGCACCCCGCGGTAGCGCTGAGATCAGTACGTTGATATAAAACGGATTTAGTGGCATCCGCTGCAAACAAACTAATACGTGAATAATTCCCGCATCATAAAAACTGTCTATTTTGGCTTGATAGAGTTCTTGGTTTGCAGACATTAACGCCAAATGGAGGGGGTCAGATAAATATTGGGCAGCAGTATTCGATTGATTCACTAACTCTTGCACCGTAAGTTGCCTTACGTTTAACAAAGAAAGCCACGCGTATCCGGCGACTAAGAGGGTAATAATTAAACTGTGGATTACAAACAGCTGACGGGAAAGTTTCAATTCAACACCTCAAAAGATCACAAATAACAATTCAGCGACAATTCACTATTAAATTCGAGTTCCAGCACGACTAAAATGCACCGACGCAGGGTCGATTACAGATACCACCGACAAGTGTTGTAAATTTAAATGTTCATTAAATTCAGCTTTATCTAATACTTGGTCACGAAGCAAAATACGAGCGCCATCACTACTGTTAAATAATAAGGCTACTTGATTATGATTATTTTGATTTAAATAGACCAACCGAAAAGCAGATGAGTCAAAGCCTAGTTGAGATAACATCGACCATTTCATAAATGCTAATTCAGCGTCATTCGCCGTTCCCGTTTCAAAAACATCGTTATAGAGTTGCGAAACATGAGTAGCATTTAAGTTATTGGATTGAATTTGAGCAGTCAGCGCCTGAACTCGACTGAGTTTTTGATTTTTATCTAAAGTGTGTTTTTGCAATTCTAATTGTTGCCACTGAACACGCAAAAGCGCTTGCTGACTGGCATCGGCAAGGTTCATGGTGTAAATCAATGACACGATAAAAATAAGTATGCGCATAAGGTGCTTTTTTTATTGTTATTATTTTGTCAGTCTAGCAAAGAAATTAGATTTGGTTAAGTATTCTACAATTCGATATTCTGATTTTTTCTTTGGTTTCGCCTACACAATTCAGTAAACTAGCTTCATTCAATTAAAACAGTACGCAAAAATCAATGACCTCAGAATTTAAATCCGAAGAAAAAACCCATTTTGGTTACCAAACTGTAGACAAAAATGACAAGCAAAACCTAGTCGCAAATGTTTTTCATTCTGTCGCGGCGAAATACGACATTATGAACGATTTAATGTCGATGGGAATTCATCGGGTTTGGAAGCGCTTTACAATTGATGCTAGTGCAGTGCGCCCGCAAACAAGGTACTCGATCTAGCCGGTGGTACTGGTGACTTAACACGTAAATTTAGCGAAATCGTTGGTGAAAACGGCCAAGTCGTTTTAGCCGACATAAACGACTCAATGATTAAAGTAGGTCGTGAAAAGCTCGAAAACTTAGGCGTTGTTGGCAACGTAGAATACATTCAAGCAAATGCAGAGGCATTACCATTCGCCGACAATACATTCGACATTGTTACTATTGCATTTGGTTTACGTAACGTAACTGACAAAGACGCAGCGCTTAAATCGATTTATCGCGTATTAAAGCCTTAGTGGACGATTATTAGTACTTGAGTTCTCTAAGCCAAACCAAGAGTGGTTAAGCAAGGTATATGACTTTTATTCGTTTAACATTTTACCTAACGTTGGCCAATTAATTGCCAATGACAAAGAAAGCTATTTGTACCTATCTGAGTCGATTCGAATGCACCCGGATCAAGAAACACTTAAAACGATGATGCAGAGCGCGGGCTTTGACCAAGTCAATTATTCAAACCTAACCGGCGGTATTGTCGCGTTACACAAAGGATTTAAATTCTAACTATGCTGTTAAATGCTGCCTTTATGATTATTGAACCGGCGCTGAACGAAGCACTCGGTTACGACTACAATGCAAAGCAAAAACTGGCTAAGTTAGAAAACAAAAAATTCACTGTTACGTTAACCGATTTAAAACTGTCACTGAGTTTGTTGGTCATTAATAACCAAATTAAGTTAATGACCAATGCTGAAGGTAGCGACTGCACCGTCCGTACAAAATTCGATAAATTAAAATCGTTATCCGATGCCTCGGTGCTGACCAAACTCATCAAATCGGATGAACTCGAACTTGAGGGTGACCTTGGAATTGCACAGGCCTATTCAAATTTATTAATTGAAAGCAACATAGATTGGCAAGAGTGGTTGTCGACATATTTAGGTGATGCCCTTGCACACCGTGTTGCAAGTGTCATCATCAAATTAAACCAATTACTTGCCCGCAAGCTTGCCGATATTGATTACACAGTTGCTTCCGCCTTGACCGACGAACTCAAAGTCACGCCAGATAACATTGAAATAAACCAATTTATTGAAGACGTCGACAACTTGCATGCTCAAACTGAGCGTTTATTCTCAATGTTCACTCAATTTAGGAAGTCAGTTTGAAACTCTCGAACTTAAGCCGCTTGGCATTTATATTCCATACCGCTTTGTACTATCGCTTGTTTAGCGGCATTCCAAAGCATCTCCGTCCTTGGTATATCAAGCTAATTCTTTTGGTGTTTTTCTGGTATCCAAAAACCAAACAAAAATCAGCCAACGCATACAATATTAGACTGGCCCTTGAATCTCTTGGCCCAGTTTGGATTAAGCTTGGGCAAATGTTATCCACTCGCAAAGATTTATTGTCTGACGAATTTAGTGTTGAGTTATCAAAACTGCAGGATCAAATCGCTCCCTTTGACGGCGAACAAGCAAAACACATCATTTGTCAGGCACTTGGCATCGACGATATCCACCAACGCTTTGAAACCTTTGAAACCACACCGTTAGCAACAGCGTCTATTGCTCAGGTTCATGCCGCAACACTACTCGTTGACCAACAGCCAAAAGATATTGTAATAAAGGTCATTAGACCCGGTATTACGCAGCAAATTGAAGCCGATATTAGCTTGATGAAACTCGCTGCGGGTCTTGTTAAACGTTATTTAAAAGACGGCGTTCGTTTACGCCCTTTAGAAGTCATAGAAGAATACGAAAAAACCATACATAGTGAATTAAACCTCGCGCAAGAAGCCGCAAATGGTCAGCAGTTAAAACGAAATTTTGAACAATCTGATGACCTCTATATTCCAGAAATTTACAGTGAACATTGCCGTAAAAACATGCTGGTTATGGAGCGTATTTATGGCATCCCGGTCTCTGATGTTGAGCGACTAAAAAGCCAAAATACAGATTTAAAACGACTTGCAGAAAAAGGCGTGAGCGTATTTTTTACTCAGGTGTTTCGGGACAGTTTTTTCCATGCCGATATGCACCCTAGTAATATTTTTGTTGCTGAGACAACTCCTGAAAATCCACAATACATCGGAATCGACTTTGGGATCATGGGCACCTTAAATTCTGGTGACAAACGCTATCTTGCTGAAAATTTTGTCGCATTTTTTAACCGTGATTATCTAAAAGTTGCTCAATTGCATGTTGAATCTGGCTGGGTTCCAGCGCATGTGAATGTCGAACAATTTGAGATGGCAATACGCACGGTTTGCGAACCTATCTTTAATAAACCTCTGGACCAAATATCTTTTGCTCAAGTGTTAATCGGTTTATTCGACACCGCAAGACAGTTTGAAATGGAAGTACAACCACAACTCGTTTTGCTGCAAAAAACACTGTTGTATGTTGAAGGGCTAGGAAGACAACTTTATCCGCAACTTGATTTGTGGCAAACCGCAAAACCATTTTTAGAAGACTGGGTTAATCAGCAAATTGGCTTTAAATCAGCGTGGAAACAAATTAAATCAAATGCGCCTTATTGGATTGAAAAGGCCCCAGGTTTACCAGATTTAGTACACGCAAGTTTAACTAGCATTAAGCAGTTACCCACATTACAGCAACAACTCATTAGCGAATATCAGATAGCGCAAAATGGACACAAACAATTTGTGAAAGACCTCACGTTATTTTCACTATCGAGTTTATCTTTGTTACTCACAGCGTTGTTTGCCAAATTCGACAATCAACTGTGGTTTGGGTTAAGTGGATTTTTGGGCCTTGCAGTTATCTACTTTGCTTATCGGGTTTTCATTAAAAACCGCTAGTCATTGCAGATCATTCATTACAAAAATCCATAATGCACTTCAAATCTAAGGGTTATGCCGATGTCTCGTTGGAATTCGGTATAACCATGCTTAGAGACTAAACTATCAACATCCGGTTCACGACTAAACTCTAGGAACGGTTCGACTTCAAAAAATATCCAACTCCGGATAGCTTTTCTGCGGTAACGAACACTAAATTTGTAAAACTCCGGAGCGTATTTCGGCTTTACAACACCAACCGAAGATAAGCCAACGATCACGACAGACTTGTCACTCACTGCCGTAATTGAATACAAACCCGAACGCCATTCTGGGCTTTCATAGGTTTGTAAGTCACGAATAGAATAGTTTAAACGAAGTTCATTAATGGGACTGACTTCTAATCCAGTGTCGATTAGAAAGCGACTACCCCAACCGTCACTCACATAATATTCTAAAGAGGGTTGAAGCGTTAACGACACTTTGTCCTTAAAAAACTTCTTACGATAGGACATTTGCGAACGGGCGTAAAGTTGGTTGTCACCCCACCCTAATCTAGAAGATGTACTGATATCCTCCGATACTGAATGTAGAAAACGAATCGCGGCACCTAAAGAACGCTCACTCGATTTGTACGCATCGGGACGAACAGATTCGTAGGGTAAATTTTTAAAATCATCTTGCTCATCGTCAGTTAAAATTAATTCGACACGATCCTTTAGATTAGGAAGTTTGGCTCTTACTTTAAATTTAACGGGAAAATTTCCCCACTCACCATCGCGTGGTTCCCAACCCATAACAACATGGCCCCAGGCTTTTGCTTTGTCGCTTCCGGGCTTACCATTTGCAAAATAACCATCAACCCAGTTTGCCGTCCAATCCATAGTATCGCCGACAGTTTCCATCACCGTATTAACATCGACAAACAATACTTTTAGTCGTTTTTCTTCGAGCTCTTTTTCTAATTCGGTTATATCTTTATCTGTTTTATTTTCGACCGGCGGAGGTAGTGATTGATTGACGCATTGAGGACTGGGAGCGTTAGTATTTTCTTTCGATTCAGTTTTTACCGACGAGACCGTATCATCACTGCCTTTGCAGATATCTTGTTGTGGACTTGAAGGCAATTCCGTAGCCATAACTTCGAATATCAAACTCACAAATATTAAAATATTAGTGATTAATTTCCCGTACATTTTGTAGGCATCCTGTTCCTCGACCGATTGCATCGTTTTAATGTGATATAAGGGTATGAATTTGAGCACTTATGACTTTATAATAGCAGTAATTGTTTAAAAGGGGCGTTACATGTTTGGTGGAATTAGCATTTGGCAATTACTGATCGTTTTGGTAATTGTAATTTTATTATTTGGCACTAAGAGATTGAAATCATTAGGAAGCGATCTTGGCTCTGCCGTTAAAGGATTTAAAAATTCTGTTTCTGACGAACCCGTAGTTGAAGATAAAACTGACGAAAAGAAAGATGCTGAGTTTGTTGAAACCAACAAAGAAAAAGTGAAAAAGACTAGTGGGATTCTGGGAGCTGATTCTCATCGCGGTTGTTGGCACAATTGTGTTAGGGCCTGATCGCTTGCCAGCTGCTATGCGTAAAGTAGTGCAGTTCAAACGGCAGTTGTCACAAATGACACAGAGCTTTAGTGCGGAAGTAAACGAGCAATTACGAGTGCACGAGCTCCATGAAAACCTCAAAAAGGCTGAACAGCAAGGATTGGATAGCCTTTCCCCGAACTACAGAAATCTGTAGATGAGCTTACCAAAGCGGCAGAAAGCGTAAACCAACCGCTTAATGTTGAGCACCAAAAAGATAAGTCTGATGACAACAGAAAAGACTGAAAAACCCCCAATCATTGAGCACTTAATAGAAATTCGACAACGGTTAATTCGTAGCGTTGTTGCCGTTCTTTGTGTTTTGCCGTGTTGGCTGTGTTTGCAAACGAGATATATACCCAAATTGCGGCGCCTTTAATTGATGTTTTGCCTGAGGGTGCAAGTATGATTGCAACCGATGTTGCTGCACCATTTTTAACGCCATTTAAACTTGCTTTCATGTTATCCATCGTTGCGGCGTTCCCGTATTTGCTGCATCAAATGTGGGGATTTATTGCGCCGGGTTTATATAGTCACGAAAAAACTCGCTGCGCCTATCTTATTTTCCTCTGTTTTTCTTTTTTACAGTGGTATTGCATTTGCCTATTTTATTGTCTTTCCGCTCGCCTTTGCTTTCTTTACCAGCGTAGCCCCAGAAGGTATTACGATAGCGACCGATATAAGCAGTTACTTGGATTTTATTCTTAAAATATTTATCGCATTTGGTTTCGCATTTGAAGTTCCAATCGTTGTTTTTGTCCTTTGTTGGGCTGGGATCACCGATGTAGAAACACTAAAAACAAAACGACCTTATGTTGTCGTAGGTGCCTTTATACTTGGAATGTTGCTCACTCCTCCGGATGTTATTAGCCAAACATTACTGGCAATTCCAATGTGGATGTTATTCGAGCTTGGGCTAATTATGGCGACGATTGTAAATAAAAAGCGAGAACAAGATGACAACAAGTAAAACGCAGTTTTCTATTTTCCTACTCACATTAATAGCAGTAACTTCAGTATTTTCTGCTAATGCTGCGGGTATTTCTAATAAAGACTATGCCGCATGCAACAGCATCAAAGCAGATATCAAACGACTCAATTGTTACGACAAATTGGCAGATCGTGTTTTTTCTAGCAAAGGCAAAGTAGCTCACAGCGACGAGGCAGTAAAACAAGCGCCTAAAAAGTCAGCTAACAGTAAATTTGGCCTCGAACACAAGCAATATTTGGACGAACAATCTGCAGAACAAATTACCGCTACCGTAACTAAAGTCAAAAAAACGGCATATGGCCATTTAAAGATTTATTTAGATAATGGTCAAATTTGGAAACAGACCACAACGGACAGGCTTAAACTAAAGGCAAACGAAGTCATTGTTATAGAACGTGCAATATTGGGCTCATTCACCCTTAAAAAAGCAAATTCAAATAATCAATACAAGATAAAACGCCTAAAATAGTATTAAATAAAATGCTTGGTGGCGTCGACGTATCGTTAAAATTTGCGTTAGGTTAAAAGATAACAAAAATATTGGGATGGAAGTTATTCGGTTTAGCGTTATATTTATATTTTGCGCTGTAGACTCAACTTGGATCCATAGGGAATTCAGCTAATTTAATGAACCAAATTTAATTTATGTTCAATAACCCGATATTTGAAATTTATCAGTTATCTCCTTTAGCGTATATTTGGATGGGGCTTATCATCGGCTCCATGTTATTTAACGGCATCATCGCCATCCAAAAAAATCAATAGTAAATGGCTTACAAAGCGGCTTTTTACTTTCTCTAATGCTGATGACTTTAAGTTTGAACCTCGATAATTCCCTGAGTTTAGGGTCTGATACCATTTCTCAAGTCATTACTATTTATGCATCCTTGGCGTTATTCGCATTTAACTTAATTACTTTGTATTGCTACTTATCTTTAGGTCAGGACATTTCCCCCGCATAACTTTGCTTCTCAAGCTTTCCTGTAGTTTTACCATATTAACTCCGCTTACTACTTTTATTGCGCCGCCAAGCGTATTTCTGTTGATACTAACCTTTGTCTTTTTAACGTCTCTATTAAGCTATCTTTTATTTGCTTTTGAAAATGCCAACATCCATTTTGAAACACCAAAAACACATTACATTCCACTTTCTTTACTCATTGTTTCTGTGCTTTATACGGTTATTTTTCTCGCTGCAAACCTGCAATCGAATTTAACGCCGCAAACTCTTTGGATGTTTGCCATCATTTATTATGTAGTTGAAAACTACTGGCAGCAAACAACCTCAAACGGCTCTGGTCCGGATGAAGAAACGGTTGATCAACTAAATAAAACACTAGCCGATCAAAATTTTGAGATGCAAGTTACCCTACGTGAACTGAAAGAGAAAAATCACGAATTAGAAAAACTAAATACATTAGATGCTTTATCCGGTATCCATAATCGCAGGCATTTTGATAAACGCATTTTAGCGGAACTACGCCGTTCCAGACGTGAACAACTGCCGCTATCTTTAGTTATGTTTGACATAGACCACTTTAAAAAAGTTAACGACACCTACGGGCATTTGATCGGCGATGAAGTTATTAGAAGCGTTGCGCTCACCGCCGCAGAAACCTTGCAGCGCTCAACCGACGAAGTATTCCGCTACGGTGGCGAAGAGTTTGCACTCATTTTGCCAAATACTGAAAAGCTGGGAGCATTTGCCCTTGCAGAAAAAATCAGAATAAAGATTTCTCAACTTGCGATTAATAGTGAAAAAGGCCCCGTAAGTTGTAATGCAAGTTTTGGCGTAGGTTTTACCGATGCAACTCATTCGATGAGCCCAAAGGATATTATTGGTCAAGCCGATGACGCCTTATATCAGGCCAAAGAAACGGGGCGAAATCGAGTTATCATATTTAATTCAGAGGAAAATATTAATGCCACACAATGATTTAGGTGCATTTCCATTTACGCGAATGCGCAGAATGCGTAAAAATGATTTTTCACGTCGACTTATGCGTGAACACGTATTAACTACAAATGACTTAATATATCCGATGTTTATATTGGATGGGACAGACAAAAAGAAACTATCGATTCGATGCCTTAGCATAGAACGCATGACCATTGATCATCTCGTTAATGAAGCAAAAGAATTAGTTTCGTTGGGCATACCGGCCATTGCGATTTTTCCGGTAACACCGCAATCTATAAAATCAGTTATGGCTGAAGAGGCATATAATCCAGAGGGTTTGGCTCAAAAAGCGGTTCGCGCTGTCAAATCAGCCTGCCCTGAACTAGGCGTTATTACCGACGTTGCATTAGATCCATTCACAATCCATGGCCAAGACGGCATCATCGACGACAACGGTTATGTCCTTAACGACATTACTACTGAAATTTTAGTCAAACAAGCACTGTCGCATGCTGAAGCTGGAGCGGATGTAGTTGCACCAAGCGATATGATGGATGGTCGAATAGGGAAATAAGAGACGCATTAGAAATTGCCGGATATCACAACACCTCTATTTTGGCGTATTCGGCAAAATACGCATCTAATTATTACGGGCCCTTTAGAGACGCCGTAGGTTCTGCTGGTAATCTCAAAGGTGCAGATAAAAAGACCTATCAAATGGACCCTGCTAATTGTAATGAAGCTTTGCGTGAAGTCGCCCAAGACCTTGAAGAAGGTGCTGATATGGTTATGGTTAAACCGGGCATGCCTTATCTTGATATCGTAAAAGCCGTAAAAGACACGTACCAAGTACCAACTTATGCTTATCAAGTCAGTGGTGAATATGCCATGCACATGGCGGCAATTCAAAATGGCTGGTTGTCTGAACGAGAAACTGTGATGGAATCCTTACTAGCATTTAAACGCGCTGGTGCAGACGGGATATTAACCTACTTTGCCAAAAGAGCCGCGATTTGGTTAAACGAATAAGTTCGGCAATAAGCCTAATTCTTGATTGATTAGCCTTCAATTAATGCACTTAAACAAAAAGGACGTGCGATTTAGGGCTTATCCTGTTTATTAACAACAAATTAAAAACCTAAAAAACCGAAGTCAGAAATTTGATTTCGGTTTTTTGTACTCATTTATGTATATGTCTTTAATCCAGAAATAATTTCCATCCTAGTTCAGCTTGTGAACCCGCTTCTTGGTTCAGTTCTGCTTTACTAAGTGGATTGTTATCCAACCAGTTTTTAGGCAATTTGAGCGCGATATCTTCATTGGTTACAACAATTTCAACTGCAGGTAAAACTTCGTCTGCTCGTCTGAGCGCCAAAATAACCGCTAACCTCAATATACGAGCTAAACGACATGCAAGTAACACTGACGTTGAACTTTGCTTATAAAGCGAGTCTTTATCTATGTCTTCCCTATGGTTTAACACCAAAGAAGTGAGTAATTTTTTCTGCGCTTCGGTAAAACCTAGTAAATTGGTGTTTGCCAGTATGTAACTTGAGTGCAGTTGCTGACCTTTATAGGCGACTTGTAATCCCACTTCATGGACCATAGCTGCTGCTCGCAATATGTCTAGCGCTTCGAATTGTTGCAGATCCCAACTGGGTTCGGTTTGTTTAGCCAAATTTATCGACAACTCTGCAACTCGTTTAGCATGCTCTTTATCGACATGATAACGTGTCATGACACTTTCGATTGTCCTATTGCGAACATTCATTTTTGTCAGTTCAGGTAACATCGAATACAATTGACCTTCGCGCAACGCCCCACCGGCCAGTGTCATTCCGGTCAAGTTAAGTTGTCTAAAGATTGCGATCAATATCGATACACCACTTGGAAATACCATGCGACGGTCTTTAACTAAACCGGGGATAGTCAGATTATCAATAATACCGTAGGTGATAGACTGCTGCATGATAGCGACAAGCCTTTCCAGCGTAATGATTTCGTCGTGCCCCTGATGGATTAGAATTTCTTGAATGGCTTGCACCGTACCCGACGCGCCAACTTCTTCGTTCCAGTTAAAATCTTTATAGAGGTCGCGAATCGTCGAAATTTCTAACTCAGCCGCTGCAATAGCATTAGTGTAATTCGTTTCTGAAAGGTAACCACCCGGGAAGTAACGCTCTAAATAGGTGACACACCCGACATTCAAACTTTTACATATTACAGGAGTATCTCCATCGCCTGCGATTAACTCAGTGCTAGCACCACCAATATCAATAACCAAACGGCGTATTTTTCGACTTGATGTGTAAGCAACACCTTTGTAAATAATTTGCGCTTCGCGTTCACCAGATATAATTTCTATTGGCAAACCTAAAATTTGTTCGGCTTTATCTAAAAAACAGAAACATTTGTAGCGAGTCTAAGTGTAGCAGTTCCGGCAATGCGGATATTATTAATGGGGATATCTTGAAGTCGCTCAGCAAAAAGGTCGAGACATTCCCAACCTCTTAGCATTGCTTCGTCAGACAAAATGAGATTTTCGTCAAGACCAGAGGCTAGGCGAACTTTACGTTTCACCCGGCCAATAATCTGAACACTACCAGCAACCACCTGAGCTATCATCATATGAAAGCTATTTGACCCTAAGTCAATTACGGCATAACTACTGTTTTTTTCCATTTACATCTGACCTTACCAATTAACTCCGGCGTCTTTGATGATGACGTCGTTTCTGATAACGAGGTTTTTGGACATCGTCCAACAACGCAGATTCGTCATAATGCGAAACAGGTATCGCATGGCCAGTATATTCTTCAATAGCTGGTAGATTATAAACATATGATTCACATGCAAAACTAATTGCATGCCCGCTAGCACCCGCTCGGCCGGTACGACCAATACGATGCACGTAATCTTCACGGTCATCTGGTAAATCAAAGTTATAAACATGTGTTACAGCAGGGATATGAAGTCCACGAGCGGCTACGTCAGTCGCAACGAGGAAATCTAAATCACCTTTTGCAAACGCATCTAAAATACTTAAGCGTTTACGCTGATTCACGTCACCCGTTAGTAGACCTACACGGTGTTTATCCGCTTTCATCCAGTTATATATTTTTTCACAAACGTGTTTAGTATTGGCAAAAATAATTGCTTTATCTGGCCAATCGTCTTCGATTAGTGAAAGTAGCAATAAAAATTTCTGGTCAGATTGAGGATAAAATAACTCTTCTACTATGCGGTGGCCTGTCATTTGTTCAGGCTCAGTTTGAACATGAGTTGGTTCATTCATGTGTTCAAAAGCGAGTTCTTTTACTTTAAAGCTCATTGTCGCAGAAAATATTAGGTTTAGACGTTGGTCACTAGGTGGCATCTTGTTAAATAAATAACGGATGTCTTTAATAAAGCCTAAATCAAACATTCTGTCTGCTTCATCTAGTACCACGGCTTGAATATTTTCAAGCGAATATACGTCTTGTTTTAAGTAATCAATTACACGTCCAGTCGTGCCAATTACTACATCAACTCCTGATTGTAAAAGTTGGCGTTGAGATTCATAACCTTCGCCCCCATAAACAAGTCCAAGAGATAACCCAGTTGTCTCAGCGAATACCACAGCGTCTTTATGAATTTGTATTGCTAATTCGCGAGTAGGTGCCAAAATAATAGCTTTCGGCTGGCTAAGGTTTAGTGTCAGACTTGAGAAGACGGTTAAATGTAGCGGTTAAAAACGCTATCGTTTTACCCGTACCAGTTTGTGCTTGCCCTGCTATATCGGAACCTTTTTCGATAAGCGGCATACACATAGCCTGGATAGGCGTACAATTCTCGAAGCCAAGTTTAGAAAGGGCTTTTAGTACATTTTCATGTACATCAAAGTCGGTAAATTTTGTTTCAGTTAAATGTGTCTTAGTCATAGCTGATAAGCATAACCTTAACACTTGCAATAAGAAACATATTATTCAAAATAGACGTATAAATTTTATATAATTTCGGAGTTTAAAATGAGCGATAAAATAGTTGCAGTAACCGATGACAGCTTTGACTCTGTCGTAAACGGCGACAAACCTGTATTAGTAGATTTTTGGGCAGAATGGTGCGGGCCTTGTAAGATGATTGCTCCGATTTTGAACGAAGTAGCTGAAGAAATGGACAGCGTTACAATTGCAAAATTGAACATTGACCAAAACCCTAACACGCCACCTAAATTTGGCGTTCGTGGTATTCCAACACTATTGTTGTTTAAAAATGGTGAAGTTGCAGCGACTAAAGTTGGCGCACTAAGCAAAACGCAATTAGTCGAGTTTTTAAACGAAAACGTTTAACATTTACTTGTTTAATACAGTTAGAAAAGAGTCGATTAATTCGACTCTTTTTTTGTCTTCATATTTTTCTGCTGTACCAACACCCCATATAGGGCCTTACTATAAGCAACGTCATTTTCTGTTCTCGCTACCACATGCCAATGTAGTTGACGAACAATGTTCCCAAGATTAGCGACATTTATTTTATCAGCAGAAACTACGGACCTAAGTGCAGCTGACACTTTAGAACTTTCATCAATTAGTACGTGCTGTTGAGAAACGCTCAACGCATCAACTTCTTCAACCCCCTCAACCTCGGGGATTAAAATAAACCAGGGAAAGCGAGCATCGTTTTGCAATCGAACTTGGCAAAGTTCGAGTTTAGTGACAAAAATAGAGTCTTCTTCGAATCGATGATTTAGTTTAAACATAGTGTAGTTAACTTCTTATATGAGTATTAAAGGCAGACATTTGGCCCTAAAGCAAAAAGGAGCCTTAGCAAAAAGACAGTTATTGAATTACTCGGTCTCTTCCCAAGCCTTTTGCTTCATAAAGGTTACTATCAGCGCGACGGATCATGTCTTGGACGTTTTTATCGGTGTCAGGATCATATTGAGCGACACCCATACTAAACAAAACCGTAAGAGGCTTTTCAACACCGTTGATGCTTATTTTCTCTAAGTTAGCTTTTAGTCTGTTAAATATCTGGGTTACTTCGTTTTTATCCGTATCACCCAACACTAATAACCACTCTTCTCCACCATAACGTCCATATCGGTCTTGCTTTCTTAGCGCAGATGCACAGGCATTAGAGAAAGATTTTAAAACTTCGTCGCCAACGTCGTGGCCATATTGGTCGTTAAAGGTTTTGAAGTGATCTAAGTCTACTAAAGCAATGGTAAAGTTCATATTTGTTTGTCGTGCTTCAGAGAAACGTTCTTTTGCATATTGTAGAACCGCACGTCGATTTGGAGCGTTAGTTAAATGATCACGCAATGCCATTTTCTGAAACCGAGTCCGGTGTAGAGTTTGTCGATATAACAAGAAGCCAATAACAACCATTATTAAAATCGCCATAACTGACACTAAGATTAAAAAGAAAAGCCGACTATTTTGTTGCTCTAACCTAAGTTTTTTTACTTCATTGTCTTTGAGTAGTAATAAGTTTTCAGATTCCTTAATTTTACTATCAAACTCAACCATTAGCTTCTCTACGTCCTGTTCTTGAACCCGGTCAAAGTTTTTTAGTAGTCGCTGGCTATAATCCAATTGTGTTTCAAAGGCGCGTTTATAGTCCATCATTAGTTCGTGATATCGCGCAGAGATTAACAGGAACTTACTTGGGTAACCCGGTTGCCCATATTTGGCGTAATCTATTTGAAGCTTATTAAATAACTTACCGGCAGCAATTTTATCTTTGCTTCCGATATACGACTCTAGCAGGCCAACCTTCATACGGAATGAAGTGACTTCATCGTCAAAATATTTGAAAATAGCTATGGATTCTTTGTAAAGATTTGCCGCATTAACAAATTGTGATTGCTTAATAAAAATCCGTGCTAGTGCCGATTTCGAATACGCCAAATTTAACTTGTCATCGATGTCTAGGCTAATTTCAATTGAAGCACTAAACTGCGACTTTGCTTCCTCTAGAAGCCCCATGTCTACGTAGGTAAACCCTAAATTATAATGCGCTAACGATGCTGCATGGCGGTAACCAAGCTTGCTGTATATAGCGAGGGCTTTTTTCAAATAATTAACCGCTAAATTTTTATCGCCTTGCTCTCCATAAACCAATGATAAGGAATTAAAAACGTCAGCCAAGCCCGATTCTTCATTAAGTCTAAAATATATCTCATAGGCTTTATTATAAAATTCTATCGCCTTGTCCATTCCAGTATCTAGATAATAACTATAACCAACTTCAAGGTAAGACCTAGCTACAAGCTCATTTTGTGAAGCTCTCTGAATTTTAGAGATAATTTTTTGAGTTAACTGCTTAGACTTGTCAAACTCTGCTGCATTGTCTAATAAAGCAAGGCGGAGCAAGTCTGCTCTAAGGTTAAAGGTTGGATCATCTAGCGATTCAATTCTGTTACTGTAGGTATCAAGTAATTCTTGCGCCTCTTGATACCTTTCTAGTTTTTAAGAATCTCAGCTTGTATTAATACGGCTTTTACTATCGATTGTTTATCAGCATGTAGTTGGGCTGAAGCCAACAGATCTTTTGATTTATCAAGGGCGACACCAAGTACAGCGATCTTGCTGATTTTTAAATTATCGAGTTCCGAAATTAGTTTATCTTTTGAATACGTATCAGCCGTCGCGCCGCAACTGGCAAATAGCAAAACTGCAATAATCCAACTCAGCTTTAAAAAATGAAACATCTATCCCTTACATCTTCCAAAATTTTCGGTCTCTCTCATTTTAGAGCCAAATAACCTAGTTCGCCATAAATGAAATTTAAACTCTTACACGTTAGAAGTCGGCAAAAATACTTCTATCTGTAATTCAAGATGCTCAATTTACCAACTTTCTGGTAAGACGCAACTATCTAATATAATAAGCAATAAGAGTATTTTTAGTACTATTGTAAATCTTTGGAATAATGTCGAATTTATTGTTTTAATAATCACGGCAAACTAATCGCACTTTTACTACCGCACTAATCTTAGTCCGTTTATTCAATTTTGCATAAAAAGTCAAAATACTTTATTCGTTTGAACAGCTTAATAATTCTGACTAACAAACCCTAATTAACAAAGGCGGTGTCTTCTACTTGTGCTAAAAAGTGCCTAAATTTCTTAACTAACGTTTAACGTAAAACACCAATACTTAAACCTCAGCTTTTTATAAGCATAGCTTTTGTTTACAAAGCTTTGTAAATATTAGCTTTGTAAACAAAAGCCTAGTAAACATTAACTACGAAAAACCACCTACTGATTCTAGTCCTTACCTATACAAATCATGTTAAACACAGTCTACTCGAATACCATTGAAAAAATTTAATGACGGCATAGCAAATCTCGTGCATATATTTATGCATAAAAACCCCATAAATCACCACCATTTAAAAGACAAAAGAAACAGCTTTTTCAAAACAACACTGTAATTTTGCTGAAAAAGTCATTCCAAAAGAGCCACAGCGATATTTGGAACCTCCAACCAAGTGCAGAGGAATAGCATGTTTCACCTTGCAGGCAGCTCATAAGTTCGGAATAAAAAACGTCATTCCAAAAGAGCCACAGCGATATTTGGAACCTCCAACCGAGTGCAGAGGAATAGCATGTTTCACCTTGCAGACAGCTCAAATCTTTAAATCCCAGACGTAAAAAACCCGTCAATCTTTCGATTAACGGGTTCGTTTATTGGGAGCCTGGCGGTGAGCTACTCTCGCATGACAAATGCCACACTACCATCGCCGCAGCTGCGTTTCACTTCTGAGTTCGAAATGGAGTCAGGTGGTTCCACAGCGCTATTGCCACCATAGGCAAAAGCTGTTTTGTAATCAATGTTCTACGAACATCGTTTACATAATTGATTTAACATTCAGAAAGCTCGTACCGCCTTAAGGCAATACGTTATAAATAAGATTTGTATTCACACATTCAATAATTTTGACCATCAATGTCTTAAGAACACTTAAGCGTTGTATGGTTAAGCCTCACGGGCAATTAGTATAAGTTAGCTTAATGCCTCACAGCACTTCCACACCTTACCTATCAACGTTGTAGTCTTCAACGACCCTTTAGGACAGTTAAACTGTCAGGGATGACTCATCTCGAGGCTCGCTTCCCGCTTAGATGCTTTCAGCGGTTATCGATTCCGAACGTAGCTACCGGGCAATGCCATTGGCATGACAACCCGAACACCAGCGGTTCGTCCACTCCGGTCCTCTCGTACTAGGAGCAGCTCCTCTCAATCATCCAACGCCCACGGCAGATAGGGACCGAACTGTCTCACGACGTTCTAAACCCAGCTCGCGTACCACTTTAAATGGCGAACAGCCATACCCTTGGGACCGACTTCAGCCCCAGGATGTGATGAGCCGACATCGAGGTGCCAAACACCGCCGTCGATATGAACTCTTGGGCGGTATCAGCCTGTTATCCCCGGAGTACCTTTTATCCGTTGAGCGATGGCCCTTCCATACAGAGCCACCGGATCACTATGACCTACTTTCGTACCTGCTCGACGTGTCTGTCTCGCAGTTAAGCTTGCTTCTACCATTACACTAACCGTACGATGTCCGACCGTACTTAGCAAACCTTCGTGCTCCTCCGTTACTCTTTGGGAGGAGACCGCCCCAGTCAAACTACCCACCAGACACTGTCCGCAATCCCGATAAGGGACCAACGTTAGAACATCAAACATACAAGGGTGGTATTTCAAGGTTGGCTCCACCTGAACTGGCGTCCAAGTTTCATAGCCTCCCACCTATCCTACACATGTAGGCTCAATGTTCAGTGTCAAGCTGTAGTAAAGGTTCACGGGGTCTTTCCGTCTAGCCGCGGGTACACAGCATCTTCACTGCGATTTCAATTTCACTGAGTCTCGGGTGGAGACAGCGTGGCCATCATTACACCATTCGTGCAGGTCGGAACTTACCCGACAAGGAATTTCGCTACCTTAGGACCGTTATAGTTACGGCCGCCGTTTACCGGGGCTTCGATCATGAGCTTCTCTTGCGATAACCCAATCAATTAACCTTCCGGCACCGGGCAGGTGTCACACCCTATACGTCATCTTTCGATTTAGCAGAGTGCTGTGTTTTTAATAAACAGTTGCAGCCACTATGGTCACTGCGACCGGCTTCAGCTTAAGGAGCATGTCCTATCACCAAAACCGGCGTACCTTCTCCCGAAGTTACGGTACCATTTTGCCTAGTTCCTTCACCCGAGTTCTCTCAAGCGCCTTAGTATTCTCTACCTGACCACCTGTGTCGGTTTAGGGTACGGTTTTCAATCATCTGAAGCTTAGAGGCTTTTCCTGAAGTATGGCATCAATGACTTCTACTCCGTAGAGTATCGTCTCGTATCTCAGTTCTAGCCGCCCGGATTTACCTAAGCAGCCAACCTACATACTTTCACACGGACAACCAACGCCGTGCTCACCTAGCCTTCTCCGTCCCCCCATCGCAATGATTAAAAGTACAGAAATATTAATCTGTTTCCCATCGACTACGCATTTCTGCCTCGCCTTAGGGGCCGACTTACCCTACCCTGATTAGCATGGGATAGGAACCCTTGGTCTTTCGGCGTGGGAGTTTTTCACTCCCATTATCGTTACTCATGTCAACATTCGCACTTCTGATATGTCCAGCAACCCTCTCGAGTCACCTTCAGCCACTTACAGAACGCTCCCCTACCTAGCGTAATAAATTACGCTACCGCAGCTTCGGTGTATTGCTTAGCCCCGTTACATCTTCCGCGCAGGCCGACTCGACTAGTGAGCTATTACGCTTTCTTTAAAGGGTGGCTGCTTCTAAGCCAACCTCCTAGCTGTCTAAGCCTTCCCACATCGTTTCCCACTTAGCAATAACTTTGGGACCTTAGCTGGCGGTCTGGGTTGTTTCCCTCTCCACGACGAACGTTAGCACCCGCCGTGTGTCTCCCGGATAGTACTTTACGGTATTCGGAGTTTGCATGGGGTTGGTAAGCCGGGATGGCCCCCTAGCCCAAACAGTGCTCTACCCCCGTAAGTATTCGTCCGAGGCTCTACCTAAATAGATTTCGGGGAGAACCAGCTATCTCCCGGTTTGATTAGCCTTTCACTCCTAGCCACAAGTCATCCCCTAACTTTTCAACGTTAGTGGGTTCGGTCCTCCAGTTGATGTTACTCAACCTTCAACCTGCTCATGGCTAGATCACCGGGTTTCGGGTCTATACCTTGCAACTAGACGGGCAGTTAACCCTCGCTTTCACTACGGCTCCCCTATTCGGTTAACCTTGCTACAAAATATAAGTCGTTGACCCATTATACAAAGGTACGCAGTCACAGAACAAGTCTGCTCCTACTGCTTGTACGTATACGGTTTCAGGTTCTATTTCACTCCCCTCACAGGGGTTCTTTTCGCCTTTCCCTCACGGTACTGGTTCACTATCGGTCAATTGGGAGTATTTAGCCTTAGAGGATGGTCCCCCTATCTTCAGTCAAGGTTTCTCGTGCCCCGACCTACTTAATATGTCCAATATAGCTTGTCGTGTACGGGACTATCACCCTTTACTGTGCAACTTTCCAGATGCTTCCACTAAACTATACTGATTCGGCTGTTTCCCTTTCGCTCGCCGCTACTCAGGAAATCTCGGTTGATTTCTTTTCCTCTGGGTACTTAGATGTTTCAGTTCTCCAGGTTTGCCTCGCATAGCTATGTATTCACTATGCGATACCCTAAAAGGGTGGGTTTCCCCATTCAGAAATTCTGGTCTATAACGGTTTTTATCACCTTAACCAGACTTATCGCAGATTAACACGTCTTTCATCGCCTCCAATTGCCAAGGCATCCACCGTATACGCTTATTCACTTAACCATACAACCTTAAGTATTCTCATACTGTCAGTCGTAGGTTATGCCATTTTGATTGCACTCGCTAAAAGTACAATCGACATAAATAACGCTTGAGTTTTCTTCTTACAGTGATAATCAAAATTATTTTTTTAATTGTTGAATAACAAATTAAATAAACAATAATGTTTACCTTATTTATCAGCTTTCCAAATTGTTAAAGAGCAATGCGTTTATAAAAAACGCTAAACAATAAATACTGAAACAATATTCATTCTTTAGCGTGCTTCCTAGCAGAAGAAGTGGTGGAGCTACGCGGGATCGAACCGCGGACCTCTTGAATGCAAATCAAGCGCTCTCCCAGCTGAGCTATAGCCCCAAGTTAAATACCAAGACGTTTCTAATCAAGGCAAACGCTGAGGACGTTTAGCCTGCTAAACGACGAAGCGTTTAACGCAGAGTAGGAGCGTATTGGTAGGCTCAGGCAGACTTGAACTGCCGACCTCACCCTTATCAGGGGTGCGCTCTAACCAGCTGAGCTACAGGCCTCTTGCTTGGTCTTTTGCCCTTATGCTGCCTTGCTCGAAACTCGCTCGGTTACTATCAGACGATAGCGCCCTTCGACTCGTTTCTTCGCGGCGTTGCCTAAGCACAAAATCCACTGCGCAACCCTAAGGTTACACACTACAAGCTCTCACTTGTAGATGACTTGTAGCTTACTTCTTGCTCACAATATGTAATTAATTATCTGTGTGGACACTTCGCATGTGCGACTTTTCGTTAAGGAGGTGATCCAGCCCCAGGTTCCCCTAGGGCTACCTTGTTACGACTTCACCCCAGTCATGAACCACAAAGTGGTGAGCGTCCTCCCGAAGGTTAAACTACCCACTTCTTTTGCAGCCCACTCCCATGGTGTGACGGGCGGTGTGTACAAGGCCCGGGAACGTATTCACCGTGGCATTCTGATCCACGATTACTAGCGATTCCGACTTCATGGAGTCGAGTTGCAGACTCCAATCCGGACTACGACAAGCTTTATGGGATCCGCTTACTCTCGCGAGTTCGCAACCCTCTGTACTTGCCATTGTAGCACGTGTGTAGCCCATCCCGTAAGGGCCATGATGACTTGACGTCGTCCCCACCTTCCTCCGGTTTGTCACCGGCAGTCTCCTTAGAGTTCTCAGCATTACCTGCTAGCAACTAAGGATAGGGGTTGCGCTCGTTGCGGGACTTAACCCAACATTTCACAACACGAGCTGACGACAGCCATGCAGCACCTGTCTCAGAGTTCCCGAAGGCACTAATCTATCTCTAGAAAATTCTCTGGATGTCAAGGGATGGTAAGGTTCTTCGCGTTGCATCGAATTAAACCACATGCTCCACCGCTTGTGCGGGCCCCCGTCAATTCATTTGAGTTTTAACCTTGCGGCCGTACTCCCAGGCGGTCTACTTAATGCGTTAGCTGCGCAAGACATCTCTTAAGAGACGAACTGCTAGTAGACATCGTTTACGGCGTGGACTACCAGGGTATCTAATCCTGTTTGCTACCCACGCTTTCGTACATGAGCGTCAGTGTTGATCCAAGGTGGTTGCCTTCGCCATTGGTATTCCTTCAGATCTCTACGCATTTCACCGCTACACCTGAAATTCTACCACCCTCTCTCACACTCTAGCCATCCAGTTTCAAATGCAGTTCTCAGGTTGAGCCCGGGGCTTTCACATCTGACTTAAATGGCCGCCTGCGTACGCTTTACGCCCAGTAATTCCGATTAACGCTCGCACCCTCCGTATTACCGCGGCTGCTGGCACGGAGTTAGCCGGTGCTTCTTCTGCGAGTAACGTCAAATCTAGCAGGTATTAACTACTAAACCTTCCTCCTCGCTGAAAGTGCTTTACAACCCGAAGGCCTTCTTCACACACGCGGCATGGCTGCATCAGGCTTGCGCCCATTGTGCAATATTCCCCACTGCTGCCTCCCGTAGGAGTCTGGACCGTGTCTCAGTTCCAGTGTGGCTGATCATCCTCTCAGACCAGCTAGGGATCGTCGGCTTGGTGAGCCTTTACCTCACCAACTACCTAATCCCACTTGGGCTTCTCTAAAGGCGAGAGCCGAAGCCCTCTTTAAGCCGTAGCTACTATGCGGTATTAGCAGTCGTTTCCAACTGTTGTCCCCCACCTAAAGGCAAATTCCCAAGCATTACTCACCCGTCCGCCACTCGTCATCAAACTAGCAAGCTAGTTCATGTTACCGTTCGACTTGCATGTGTTAGGCCTGCCGCCAGCGTTCAATCTGAGCCATGATCAAACTCTTCACTTAAAAGTTTAATCGGCTACTTAATAAAAATACTGTTCAAATAAATTTGTGCAGACATTCTATATAAGTAGCTTTATACATATATATTTGTTGTCACTACTCTACGGAGTGCCCACACAGATAATTAATTACAAATTGTTAAAGAACGGTTTAGAGGGTTTCCTCTGGGTTAAGACTCTGTCTCAACCGGGAGGCGTATAATACGCTTCCTGTTTTTGTTGTCAACGTTTTATTTAAATCTTTTTGAAAGATTTTTTCAAACTTCCTAGCCGATTTAGACGACATTCCTGCTACTAAACATATTGTTTTGAGCGGTTGATGTCTCCCTGACAACGTGGGGCGCATTTTAGGGACTTTAGAATTTAACGCAAGCCCTTTTTTCAATAATATTACACTTTAATGACTGTTTGTTTGATCCTTGTACAAAGTGCTGTTTTTTCATCAGGATCCTGTACATTAATTAATATTAGAAAGTGCTTGTAATAGATAATTAAGATAATAAGATAAGCTTTACGTGAATCCTTCACGTATCAGCTATTTCTTTATTTAGTCATTTTTTTGAGAGTAATTAGTTATGTCGTTCAACTCTTCGGTTTTCATACCGTCAGTAATTGTTGCAGTAATAGGTGCCATTTTATTATCTTTTATAGATATTTCATTGTCAGGCGCCGTTGTATTCGCTGCCGGTTCAATATTGGCTGGTTTAGCAGCCGCTTTCGCTAAGTCAGAAGACTCAGCAAAAGCAGATACTACTACATTATATGTAGGCAATTTGCCTTACCGTGCAAACGAAGGCAGTGTTCGCGATTTGTTTAGCGAACACGGTACAGTGTTTTCAGTACGTTTGTTGCGAGACAAACAAACTGGTAAGCGTCGCGGGTTTGGTTTCGTTGAAATCGCAACCAGCGATAGCAAAAGCGCTATTGCCGCATTAAACGACTTTGAATTTCAAGAGCGCGTCTTAAAAGTTCGCCTTGCTAACGAAAAGTAGTTAAGTCCTTAAGAAAAAGGCTGCCTAGTGCAGCCTTTTTTATTGGAAAATTTAATATTTTGCTGCTTTTGCATTAAAATACCTACAATCAACCTTTATAGACAAAATAACCCATGCCATTAAGCCAAATCGATCCAGACAATTACGATCTTCTACTCTCTAATAAGTTGGATTTGATCAATGATCAATTCGCAGAGTTTTCAATTCCTAAAATCGACAAATTCAAATCTCCTACATTAAATTATCGAATGCGCTGTGAGTTTAGAGTTTGGCATGACGACGACGATCTTTTTCATATAATGTTTGAGAAAGAAACCAAGCAAAAAGTGCGTATCGATCAGTTCCCACCAGCTAGTACACTTATTAATAGTGTAATGACCGACTTAACTGAGCTATTAAAGCCAAATGAAATATTGCGCCGCAAGCTATTTCAGATTGATTACTTATCTACCCTATCAGGTGAAATCTTAGTTTCTCTGCTTTATCACAAGCAACTTGACGATGAATGGCTCGCCGCAGCAAAAGTGTTAAAACAACAGTTAAGTGACAAATATACAATTAACTTTGTTGGACGTGCTAAAAAGCAAAAGATCGTATTGGATAAGGACTATGTGATCGAAAACCTGACAGTTGACGGCAAGCAGTACATATATAAGCAAGTGGAAAACAGTTTTACGCAACCTAACGCAAAAGTTTGCGAACAAATGTTGAGTTGGGCAAAGAATGCTATTCCTTATAAAGGTGACTTACTAGAGCTTTATTGTGGTAATGGTAATTTTTCAATTGCATTGGCAGACAAATTTGACAAAGTTCTCGCAACTGAGATATCTAAAACATCAGTGCGTTCGGCACAGTACAATATTGAACAAAACAACATAGACAATCTTAAGATCATAAGAATGTCAGCCGAAGAGTTTACCGAAGCGGTAAATAAAACACGTAAATTTACACGTTTAGAAGGTATCGAACTTGATGACTATAAATGTGAAACAATATTCGTCGACCCACCACGTGCGGGATTAGATGAAGATACCGTAAAGATGGTGGCAAACTACCCAAACATTATTTACATAAGTTGTAACCCAAATACGCTTTACGACAATTTGCAGGAACTAAGTAAAACGCACAACATTGCTAAATTTGCCGTATTTGATCAGTTCCCTTATACCGACCATTTAGAATGCGGCGTTGTTCTAACCGCTAAATCTAATCGATAAATAAGTAAGTAAGTCAGACAGACAGCGGATAAACTTAGAACGAAAAGCCCACTATTAATATACTTAATGTGGGCTTTTTAAATGCATAAACCAATTCACGTTGTTGACTCTTTGATAAATGCCATCAAGCAATAAACTGCCCAACAGAAACACCTAATCCAAATATCATTATCGCCACCGTAATGGCCACCAGCGTAATAATCCCTCTGCTTTCTTTGTCACTATCAGCAGTATCCGCAGTTTTACCAGTTACATTTTTCATATTTATTCCTATGTTCACCAAGATAGACTCTTATTACAGCTAAACGGCTAATTCAAAAATCGCATCAGTGCGGCACCAATCAACATACCCGTGATAAGTGTAATAACAAACTGTATTGCCTGTTCCACTAGTTTGCTGCCCTCGGTGTTTTTCATTTCAAGCTCAACCACAGGGCTTTCGGGAATAACTATTTCTGACTGCTCAATTTCAAATACCGACGCTAATGCCATTACCGTTTCATGTGACGCATTACCATAACGTTCAACACGTTGTATGGTTCTTAAACTTACGCCACAGGACTCGGCCAATACTTGTTGAGTCCAATTATGCTTAGTTCTATGGATTTTAATTAACTCTGCATTTATGTTCATTACTATTACCTATACAGAGTGATTAAGAGAAAAACGCGACAATTTCATCGATAGCAAAAAACCAAATACAAAACCAATGGCAAACCAAAACGCGATACGCCATTTAGATTTCTTTTTATTAGCTGTATATTTCGGAACCTGTTTTTGGGTTTCAACATGAACCCCATTTTTAATTAACGTACAGTGCAATTCTGCAGTAAGCAGGCTTACCGTATGAAACTCAATTTCAAGTTCATCTTTACCTATTGTAAAAGGGATAACAGATCGTCTTGTAAAACTTCGTTTTTCACCAACAACTTGGCCATCCACAAATACTTTTTCTTTTCCCGATTTCGCAGAGCCCTAAGCAAGAATTTTGTGACCACCAAATTCGAAATTGAAACTAAAGCCATCACTGAATAAAGCCATAGTTCCTATTTGGTTTACTTCTTGATGGTTATCACTAGATTCGTCCATTGGATTGCTCGTTGAATTATCGTTAGAGTTTGTCTCTATAGTTTGATTATTGTCCATTATGCGTTTCCTCTCGCTTCGTTTTGACGAGTTCAAGTTAAACCGAAATTTTGCTGAATAGTGATGACAAGTGAACGACAGTCATACCAAATGTCATGTGACATACCTGTGTCATATACCCAAAAGGCTATTGTACTGGGGTTTGTAGCGAAATAGAGTTTGTTTTTTACCATCAATATTTAAATGATAAAGCGGCGTGGCGTATCTTAGTCACATTACTCAAAAGGCAATTAGGCGGTTTCTACCTAAAAACCTCGCCTTAAAAATAACACAACTTGTTATTTTCTACCCGCCTCTGCTCCTCTTGTGACATAACGTAATTGTTGAATGACTTTATTAGATAATTCTTCACGTTGTGCCTTGGGTAAATCAAGGGCATCTGCACCGGCATTAAATACAATTGTCACCAACGCATCCGCTTCCCACAAAGCACTTTTATGGTTCGAATGAGTTTTTTGTCTAATGTAATCAGAAAGCTCTTGGATAAAATGCATCATTTCTCGCTGTACAGCAGAACGAAATGCTTTTGAAGTACCTGAACGTTCTCGAAGCAATAACCGGAATTCATTACTATTAGTGTCGACAAACTCCATGAAGGTTTCCACAGACGTACGTACAACACTGCCACCGCCCCTCGCGATCCTTGCGCGCGCCTGGCGCATCAACTGCCGCAACATTAAACCTGCTTCATCAACTAATGTTAATCCAAGCTCGTCCATATCTTTAAAGTGGCGATAAAATGACGTCGGTGCAATTCCAGCTTCACGAGCAACTTCACGCAAACTTAAGTTGGCATAACTGTGATCTGCGCTTAACATTCTAAATGCAGCATCAACAATTGCTCTGCGAGTTTGCTCTTTTTGCTCTGCCCTCGTCCTATTGTGCGGGGATTGGTACCGTTTTTTGTCATTGCAATTTTTTCCTGCGAACAGCTGTTCACTAAAATATAAACATATTAGTTGATTTTTAAGTAAAGCCAGTTAAAATTCAGCGTACACATGTAAGCTCAAATAAGATTATGAAAAAAGCACCTATTATCTGGACAAATGTTTTAGTGTTTTCACTAACATTTTTAATAACCATCATAAGCGTACCTTTGTACGGTTATTTCTATGGTTTTACAATGACGCATATTGTCGCCACTGTTTTAACATTGGGATTCGCGGGAATGTCCATCACAGTTGGTTATCACCGTCTGTGGGCGCATAAAACCTACGAAGCACACCCAATCCTTGAATTTATTCTGGCGTTAGGCGGTGCATTTGCATTGCAAAACAGCGCCCTACATTGGTCGTCAGACCATAGAATACATCATAAATTTGTCGACCAAAATGACAAGGACCCATATTCTGCAAAAAAGGATTTTGGTTTAGTCACATCGGTTGGATGTTACGAGATTACCAAGGCGAAAAATATTGCGACTACAGTAATTGCCGCGATCTACAAAAAAACCGAATTGTAATGTGGCAACACAAACATTATTTGGCCTTAACGCTTATCACTAACTTTGGTGTACCACTTTTATTAGGCCTTATATTTGACGACATTCTTGGATTCTTAATTACTGTCGGTTTTTTACGACTGGTTCTGAGCCACCATTTTACGTTTTTCATTAATTCGTTAGCCCATATTTGGGGTTCACAGCCATATACAGATAAGAACACTGCGCGCGATAATGGTTTACTTGCGTTTGTCACTTACGGTGAGGGCTATCATAACTATCACCATATTTTTGAATCAGACTATCGAAATGGTATTCGCTGGTATCAATACGACCCAAGCAAATGGTTTATCAAAGCAGCTAGTTTTATCGGCCTAACCAAAAATCTACGAAAGGTTCCATTTGAACGTATTCAAGCGGCAAAATGGAAAATGCAAAAATACAAAACCGAAACTAAGGTCGTGGAGCTTCCACACAAACAGGAAATTTTAACGAGACTTGAAGCTGAATACGACATTTTAATGGCAAGACTAAAAGCCTTTGTTAACGCCCGAAAAGAATACCTGATGGCGAAACGTCAAAATGCGCCAAAAATGACCGTTGTTGAGTTAAAAAACAATATCAACTATTAAAAGCACAACTCGCTAGCCAACAATCTCAGTGGCAACAAATGTTAATGCAAGTAGCATAATTCCAAAAATGTAAGAAATGGGCAGCTAAAACTGCCCATTTTCGTTATTTATAGCCGTTATCCGCGAATAAGACTTGGCTGATCACTCAAAAGTTTCTATGATTCATACTGTTATGAAAATAAATTACATAGGGCGAAACTGTGACCGCAAAAAGTAAAAGAACTGAAGCGAAAGTAACCACAACTTCTACCACAAAATACGATTACGATGTGATTGTTATCGGCACCGGGCCGGGTGGCGAAGGCGCCGCAATGAACTTAACCAAAGCTGGTAAAAAGTTGCGGTTATCGAAAAGCATTCTCAAGTTGGTGGTGGTTGTACTCATTGGGGAACCATCCCATCTAAAGCGTTAAGACACTCGGTTAGTCGACTTGTTGAATATAACTCGAACCCGCTATTTAATCGTTCTGAAAAGGCCGCGACACTAACGTTTCACGACATTCTTCAACACACGACAAAAGTTATTAGCGACCAAGTTAGACTCCGCGCCGGTTTTTATAACCGAAATAGCGTAAAGATTTATCATGGTTCTGCCTCGTTTATTGATAAAAACACGTTATCAATTCAAACACCTGACGGCAGTATTGACCAACTAACTGCAGAAAAAATCGTTATCGCATCGGGCTCACGTCCATACCGACCACATGACGTCGACTTTAACCACCCTCGTGTTTATGACTCCGATACTATTTTATCTTTAAAACACGATCCTAAAAGCATCATTATCTATGGTGCCGGTGTCATTGGCTGTGAGTACGCATCAATCTTCCGTGGATTAGGTTGTAAAGTTGACTTGATAAATACACGTGACCGCTTGTTGTCCTTTATGGACGCAGAAATGACTGACTCACTAAGCTATCACTTTTGGAATAGCGGTATAGTCATTCGTCACGGTGAAGAATACGACAAAATCGAAGGTACTGAAGACGGCGTTATAATGACCTTGAAGTCAGGCAAAAGAATGAAAGCCGACTGTTTGTTATTTGCCAATGGTCGTACAGGTAATACTGACAGCTTAAAACTTGAAAACCTCGGTGTTAAAGCAAATAGTCGTGGTTCTTTAGGCGTTAATAAAAACTATCGCACAGAAGTCGACAATATATTTGCTGTAGGTGATGTTATCGGCTACCCAAGCTTAGCAAGCGCAGCATATGACCAAGGTCGCATCGCGGCAGACTATATGTTGAATATTGCTAATGAAGGCCAACTCATCGAGGACATTCCAACGGGTATTTATACCATCCCAGAAATGTCATCGGTTGGTAAAACTGAACTCGAATTAACGGCGAAGAAAATCCCTTACGAAGTAGGTCGTGCATCATTTAAACATCTTGCTCGTGCACAAATCGGGGCGAGTGCCGTTGGTAGCTTAAAGATCTTGTTCCACTGTGAAACTAAAGAAATTTTGGGTATTCACTGCTTTGGAGAACGTTCTGCTGAAATCGTGCATATCGGCTAAGGCGATTATGCAACAAAAAGGCGCTGCCAATACCATAGAGTACTTTGTACGCACAACATTCAACTATCCAACGATGGCTGAGGCATACCGTGTAGCTGCGCTAAATGGCTTAAATAGATTGTTCTAAACATTTAAATGCAGCGGTGATAACAACCGCTGCATTTTTTTATCCTATGAAACGTCATTTGACTTTTACAACCACCAGCACGATATGACTGACAATAACGCAGTTATTTCAGCGCTCTCCAACTGTACTTTATGTAAAGAAACCCTCCCTTTACCGCCAAGACCTATATTTCAACTTCACAGCAAAGCTAAAATATTAATCATTGGACAAGCGCCTGGATTAAAAACCCATCAAAAGAACCAAGCCTTTGACGACGCATCGGGTGACAGATTGCGCGAATGGTTAGGGATGACTCGCGAACAATTTTATAATGAGCAGATATTGGCAATTATGCCGATGGCATTTTGTTACCTATGAAAAGTCACTAATAGCTCAGGCGACAAAGCCCCGCCTAAAATTTGTAGTCAGACTTGGCACCAACAAATACTAGGTAATTTGGGTAATATAGAACTAACGCTGATTATAGGTCGCTATGCGGCGCAAAAATATGTGGATAACTTCGAGAACTTAACCAGTTCGATCCGAAACAACGACTTTACAAACAAAACAATCGTTTTACCGCACCCATCACCAAGAAACAATATTTGGATTAGTAAAAATAGGTGGTTTGAAACAAAAACGCTGCCCAAATTAAGGCAGCGAATTTTAGATGCTTTTGATGATTAACCTAAATTTAAATGGTAGTCATTATTTTAAGCTAAGATTATTTATGGAATTCAGGGCTGAATTCAACAACGGAGTCAAAAAATACGCCGGCATTTTCCGGAGTCACATCTGGCGTAATGCCGTGACCTAGGTTAAATACGTGACCAGTCCCGGAATGACCGTAGTCAGTTAAGATAGACTTAACTTCCTGACGAATTCTATCTGGTGTCGCATATAACATTGACGGGTCCATATTCCCCTGCAAAGCCACTTTATCGCCAACACGTCGTTTAGCTTCAGCAATATTAATGGTCCAATCAAGTCCTAATGCATCACAACCTGTTTCAGCCATGAGCTCTAACCACTGACCACCATTTTTAGTAAACAAGGTCACAGGAACTTTACGCCCATCATTTTCACGAGTTAAACCATCAATGATCTTGCTCATGTAATTTAAAGAGAAATCTTTGTAATCACGCGGGGTTAATACGCCACCCCATGTATCAAATATCATTACCGATTGCGCACCAGCGGCAATTTGAGCATTTAGATAGCTTGTCACTGAGTCAGCGACTTTATCAAGTAACTGGTGCATTAAAGCCGGTTCTGAATACATCATGCCTTTGATTTTAGAAAATGTCTTAGTGCTACCGCCTTCAACCATATAAGTCGCAAGCGTCCAAGGACTCCCTGAAAAACCAATAAGTGGTACTGATCCGTTTAATTCTTTACGAATAGTACGAACAGCATCCATAACATAACGTAATTCTGTTTCAGGATCTGGAATACCAATTTTAGCGACGTCAGCTTGAGTCTTAATTGGATTTTGAAATTTAGGGCCCTCGCCTGTTTCAAAATACAAACCTAAACCCATGGCATCTGGGATGGTCAAAATATCTGAAAACAAGATAGCCGCGTCAATTGGATAGCGACGAAGCGGTTGCATGGTCACTTCACACGCCAACTCAGGATTTTTCATTAAAGAAACAAAGTCACCAGCAATAGCACGAGTCGCACGATATTCTGGTAAATAACGGCCTGCCTGACGCATCATCCATACTGGAGTACGGTCAACTGGTTGTTGCAATAACGCTTTTAGATAACGATCATTTTTTAATTCAGTCATAATTCACCCTAAAAATTTCGGTGAGATTCTATCAGGAACAGAGCAACTCCTCCATAGAAAGAAACGACCTAAAAAACGATTTCTTTATTCTAAATCAATCATTATTAAGTTCTTGCGCACTAAAGTCTGCTTTGCTATAAATAGTTCGCGCTCACGAATTATAAAAAAGAAGCTCTATAAACAGCTCACGCGCTAGAAAAATTTGACCACTCTTTACGAGTGGTTTTTTCTTTTCTAGGACCCCATAATTGTACTTTCAATTACCTACGAGCTAAAGCCATCATCTTTTTCGTGGTATGAATCAATTTACCAGCAATCGTTTGCTGTTGCGGTACTTGCGGCAGATCCTTAATTGAAAACCAATCCGCAGTAACAATTTCGTCTTCACAAATATTTATCTCGCCGCTGTCGTATTCAGCCAAAAACCCAACCATTAATGAATGCGGAAACGGCCAAGGTTGGCTCAATTGGTACTTAAGATTTTTAACTTTAATACCTACTTCTTCAAATACTTCACGATGTACTGTTTGCTCTAACGTTTCACCACTCTCAACAAAACCGGCTAAAACACTATAAAGCCCAGTAGTAGAACGTGTCCCCTGAGCCAATAGGATCTTATCTTTGTTCCGTATTGCCACTATCACCACCGGCGAGATACGGGGATAACATCGATGTTTACATGGCTCACACAAGGTCGCCAGTTCCCAATCGACAAGGGTCATTTGCTCCCCACACTCGCCACAATATTTATGTGTGCGCAGAAACAAAGCAACTTGATAAGCCCTTGCGGCAAATTCAAACATCTCATTGTGATTAAACAACACACTGCGAATACCAACAAATAGCTCATGATCCATTTCGTCGATTAAATCGGCGCTTTTAACATCTATCATGTACACAGGTAAATCTTGATGTTCACCAATTTGATGAACCGATTCTGGCGCTTTAACAGGCAAACCAAGTTCGTCAAAACAGCCACTTGGAAGTTGGTTAACCGGAGACGTTAAATACACCCGATGCTGATGCACTAAGCACCACCAGCCGTTTAACTCATTATTGAATAAGATGTTGTGTTTAATCATATTTTTCCACCTGTACTTTTCGGCAAGTTTACCTTGGATCTAGTCATAATTAACAATGTTAAATTACATTTAATGTCTTATACTTACGGATTCTGGAATCAAAATAGATTGATCTTTTTGTTAAATTCCAGTGTTATGGATTAATAATGAATTAAAAAGGGCATATTCATGTTATCTCGTTTGGAACAAACTCAACAAAAGTACGGTGGTGCAAATCACATCATCGATAATTGGTTAACAGAACGCCAAGAATTGTTGGTTAAGTATTGTAAATTGGCAGCACTACCACCTTATGATACAGAAGCAAAACAGTTACCTGATGTCGCAAACGTGAATGACTTTTGTCAGGTTTTAATTGATTATCTTTCTGCCGGCCATTTTGAAATTTTTAATGATATTGTTAAGCAATGTCGTGAACACGGACCAGAAAGCGCAAAATTGGCAGAAAATATCTATCCAAAAATAACAGAAACAACAAACAAGCTTGTCGAATTTAATGATAAATATATGGCGATGAATGTGTCTGCAGACCTCGGTGATTTTGACAGTGACCTGTCTGCAATAGGCCAAATACTAGAATCACAATTAGAACTTGAAGATGAGCTAATCCAAACGCTATATAGCAAACATAGTTAAACACGCCCGTTTTGGATGAGTTTGCAATCTACATTTTGATTCGCGACAAAATAAAAATAAAAAAGGCGCTATTTTTACATAGCGCCTTTTTAGTGCCTGTTAACTTACGTTAACTAGCCTTCTTTTTGATATCAAATAATTCAACTTCAAAAATCAATGTCGAATTTGGTGGGATCTGACCTGCATTACGAGAGCCGTAAGCTAACTCTGAAGGAATAAAGAATTTATATTTAGATCCAATACTCATGTATTGTAGACCTTCAGTCCAACTAGGAATAACACGGTTAAGTGGGAAGCTAATCTTTTCACCACGATCGACAGAAGAATCAAATACCGTTCCGTCTAATAATGTACCGTGATAATGAACTTCAACAGTGTCCGTTGCCGCAGGTTTAGCACCTTCAGCCGCTACAAGCACTTCGTACTGTAGGCCACTGTCTGTAACAACAACGCCTTCACGTTTCGCATTTTCAGCTAAAAACGTTAAACCAGCCTCGCGCGCTTCTTTTGTTTTAAGCTCAGACACTTGTTGCTGTAACGCTTGCATCACAGTTTGAATTTCTTCATCACTCAGTTGCGATTTAGCGACTAACGCATCTTGAATACCGGCAATGATCAATTCTTGTTTTAAAGAAATCCCAATTTCAGCATTGCTATCAAGGTTTTTCTTAAGGTATGTCCCCATAGATGCACCAAGTGCATAACTTTGTTTGTCAGCATCAGAATCTAATTTAGCAGGGGTATTAGCTTGCTCTGCACTTCCGCAGGCACTCATTAGGCCAATTGATGCGGCTATCAAGGAAAGCTTTAACGCTTTTTTCATTTGTTTCTCCAAATTGTTTAGACGAACATTCCATTGTCTAAAGTAAATATATAATGACTCACTTGTGCGGCCATATCTCAGAATATCAATACGTAAATAAGTATCTCTATGACATACTTAATAAAATAAATTTTGATGTACTCAATATTTGGCTAAAAATGCCAATTCCATTAATATCATTTTCAGTTCAAAGTGACCTATACTAGCGATTAACTTTCGAAAGAAAAACCTTATTTTTGTTAAGAGGCAAAAGATTGCTCAATAAACTCCCGACTTTAGCCATTTTGTTTATATCTTCGCTCCTTTTGGGTGCTTGCACACCTGAAAGTTCCCGACCGATGAAACAAAATCAACACGCCCAGGACGGGTCCTTTGCTGCTAGCGTATCCCGTAGCGGTAATTTTGCTGTTGTTTCATCGTTATATCACGGCGTTGCGCTTTGGGATTTAAACAAAAATGGTCTTAAATACATTTGGCAACAAACCCCAGTTGGCAGTCAGGTAACTTTTAAAGACGGTGAAACGACCAATTCAATGGCCAGCAGCAACTTCGTTTTCGCCACATCAATAGCGGACGACGACTCCCACGTGGTACTTGCAGACAAAGAGACGTTTTCACTTTGGGATGTAAATTCCGGCAAAAACATTGGTTATTGGCAAGCCAGAAAATCTAAAGTAAAACTAACTCAAAGCGAAGACGAATCTTATTGGCACAGTCGCCATAAATCATCTAGCGCTGGATTAATTGATCAGGTGATTATTGATCAAAACAAATGTTTGAACCCAGACGAGAGTAAAGGCGAGAAATGCGTGATCCTTGGACGTATCCGCGCAATTGATGTCTCTAATATGGGACGCCACATCGTTATAGGTAAAAGCAATGGCATAGTTGTTCATATGTCTGTAGATACCGGCCGTCGCTTAGAATTCCTTGCCCACCATACGCCTATCACCGACAACGAAGGCAATGCAATACATGTTAACAATGCCATCAACAGTTTAGCAATTTCACCCAATGGCCGTTATGTATTGACCGGTTCGAGTGACCAAACCGCCTATTTATGGGATACCAAAACAGGACAAGTCGTGTTTAAATTTAGACACGGCGCACGTGTGGTACAGGTTGCCCTCGACGCCAAAGCTCGCTTTGCGTTTACGTCTGACAGCAAAGGACGTTCAACAATTTGGGACTTAAAAACAGGCAACGCCATCACTCAGTTACACTATCTTAATCGGCAGGAAATATTCACTACCGCAAGGTTTTCTCAATCCGGAGAATACTTAGTTACCGGCGCGCCGAATAGAGAACTCAGCCTTTGGAGTGTGCAAACTGGCGAATTATTACAACGTTGGTATGTCTCGCCTAAAAAGATTCTCGTCCGGCAAATGCAGTAGTGTATAGTGCCGCCTTTATAAACCAAGACCAGCAAATTGTTTCTGAAAGTTCCGCTGGGTTAAGCGAAGTATGGGAAATCAAACCGTGAATAACGCCGATATAGCATTATTAATAAAACGAATAGACGACTTAGAAAACAAAGTGGCGTTTCAAGACGACACATTGGATCAACTCAATAGCGAAATCACTAGCCTTAATTTAGACAATCGCTTAATGAAACGACAGTTGCAAATGCTTGCGGAAAAATTTAAAGAAACCAAAACCTCTGTTGTCGGCAGCGAAGCGGATGAAACACCACCGCCACATTATTAAGGCCAACACAGTTTATACCGCTGATACGGCTCGTTTATTTGGTACTAGAGCCTAAGTAACAAGGCTCTAACGCCATTAAATCACAAATCAATCTTCTCCTAGGGTAAACACCCCAATGACTTGTTCAAACTGCCTAGTGGCACCTTGTACAGCCCCCTCTGGCTGCGTCATCGTGTGTCCACAACTTTGGCATTCAACCTTCTCAACACTGTTTTCTTTAAACAACATCATAGTATCCATTTTTTACATTCAGGACACGTTGCACCGGCGATAAAACGTTTTTTCTGCTTAGCCATCAAATTTCTCTCTGGATATAACCAATTGCGGCACATTTAAACAAAATTTGGTTCCTTTGGATATAGCTTAACGGTAGTATTCACAGCCTATTGGTTAGGAGTACTATTTTACTATGTTGAACATTTCACAACTTTACCTGCAACTCGGAAACAAAGTACTTTTCGATAAAGCCGACGCGATTATTTATCCCGGGCACAAAATAGGTATCGTTGGTGCGAATGGCTCGGGCAAATCCACATTATTTAACCTCATCAGAGGTGAACTTGGTGGCGACGACGGCGAAGTTAGTATGCCAAATAGCTGGACGCTGGCATGGGTAAAACAAGAAACGCCTGCCCTAGCCAAGTCTGCTTTAGAATACGTTATTGACGGCGATGTTAAATATCGAGAGTTACAACAACAACTTGAACAAGCCGAGCAAGAAGACGACGGCGCTAAAATTGCCCACATTCACCACGAAATGGATTTAATTCACGCTTATACAATTCGTTCACGAGCCGGTGAATTATTAAATGGTCTTGGATTTGATACCGAAGCGCAGCAACAGTCTGTAATGAGTTTCTCCGGTGGTTGGCGCATGCGACTTAACTTAGCGCAAGCTCTAATGATCAACAGTGACCTACTATTACTCGACGAACCAACTAACCATTTAGACTTGGACGCGGTTATTTGGTTAGAGAAATGGCTCACTCGTTACCAAGGTACAATGTTACTTATTTCCCATGACAGAGACTTTATTGACAATATCTGCCAGGGCATTTTACATGTGGAAGCCCAAAAGCTTAACTTCTACTCAGGTAACTATTCTAATTTCGAACGCCAACGCATGGAAAAGCTCGCCCAACAGCAAGCTGTTTTTCAAAAGCAACAAACCGAAATTCAACACATTCAGTCTTTTATCGACCGTTTTAAAGCTAAAGCGTCAAAAGCCAAACAAGCCCAAAGCCGGGTTAAAATGCTTGAACGCATGGAATTAATTGCCCCTGCTCATGTCGATTCACAATTTAATTTTGAGTTTAAACAGCCAACCAATTTGCCTAATCCAATTATAAAAATGGATAAAGTCAGTGCTGGTTACGAAACTAAAACCATACTAACCGATATTAAACTTAACTTAGTGCTAAGGCAGCCGAATTGGATTATTGGGTCGTAATGGCGCGGGTAAGTCGACCTTGATCAAAACCCTATCTCGAAGCTTAGCGCCGTTAGGCGGCGAGTTTGAGCACAGTAAACATTTAAAAATTGGCTATTTTGCACAGCATCAACTAGACACCTTGCAGTTAGGTAATTCACCGATTCAGCACCTTATTCAGTTGCAAGATGGATTAACCGAACAAGAAGCCAGAAACTATTTAGGTGGATTTGGCTTTAACGGCGACCAAGCACTTGACCCAATTGACCAGTTTTCCGGGGGTGAAAAAGCCCGCCTCGTATTGGCCTTAATGGTTTTCCAGCGCCCGAACCTATTACTCATGGATGAACCAACTAACCACCTCGACATTGAAATGCGTCACGCCTTAACAATGGCACTGCAGGAATTTGAAGGCGCAATGATCCTAATTGCCCATGACAGACACTTGCTTAAAGCGACCTGTGACGATTTATATTTAGTCGACAACGGCACAGTGTCACCCTTCCTCAGTGATCTTGAAGATTACCATAAGTGGTTGCTCGACCAGCAAAAGCTGGAAAGTATCGAAAACCAACTTTCAGACGAAGAACCAAAAGAAAACACGGCCGCGGCTAAAAAAGAAATCAAGCGTCTTGAAGCAGAGATGCGCAAAGAAATATCGCCAATCAAAAAATTGCCGACAAACTTGCAGTTAAACAAAGCAAGTTAGAACAGCAACTAGTAGAAATCGAACAAGCAATGTCTGACAGTGACTTATATTCCGATAAGCGTAAAGGCGAGCTAAACCAATTATTGCTCAAGCAAGGCGAATTGAAATCTGAACTCGACGACGTTGAAATGCAATGGTTCGAATGTGAAGAGCAAATGGAAGATATCAAAGCTAAATTTGATATTGAAAATGTATGATAGCCCAAGACCAATTTTGGCAGTTTAGCCTAGCACATTATCAACAACCTAATGTCCAAGCTACAATGTTGAGTTGGCAAGACAACTACGGGGCCAACGTTAACTTGGCCTTGTTGTGCATTTACTTAACTGAAAACTCGCTGTCCTTGTCAAGAGACAACATCGCGGCATTACACAACAAGGTCATTGAGTGTGACCGGTCATATACCCGCCCCTTCGCGAACTGCGGAAAATGTATAAAGCCAATCAATCAGCACTTAGTCATTACAAAACCATTCGCTATAGGCACTCTTGAGTGCCGAGTTAGAACTCGAAAAACAACAACAAGCCATTTTAATTGACACCTGCAACACACTAAAATTACAAACAAAGACTGCCGACAACTGGCTTAACTACCAAAACTATTTAAAGCAACTCTAAGCACAACTACATGACTTTTGCACAAACATGCAACTTCGATTGGTGAAATTTCGATTTTATTAACGGCCACTTTAATCGTTCCAACCGCCTTTTTATGATCCAAATCAAGTTTCAACTGCATTCAGAGCACACTGCAATAGCAAACTTGATCTCAGATCATAATGCCAATTTAAAAGAGATCTAAACTCACTCCATCAACAAAAGTTAGGAGATAAATCATGTTTAGAGATTTTTTAGTGACCCAGTATTATATTTGAGCTTCAGCATTTTAGGTCTGACTGTATTTTTAATGGGCTTTTACGCTTGGTACTTTATTTCTAAAGTCGTCCATTCAAAACCAGACGAGAAAAACGGGCATGAAGCCTAATATGAACTTATTAATGACATCCAACTGAGTGCCAACCTAGCGTTGGCACTCCTATTTTGGACGTTTATATTTCACCCATCTTTATGTTCTACGGTCGTCAATCTCTGCAATTGCATCAACTTAAACCGCGATAAAAAACAGTTTAACCTCAAATACGTGCGTACTGACGTATTTCGATGACAGAAACAAAGAACAAGGTTGCATTTTACACTTGATACAATATATCATCGCATGGTATCAATTTTATGAATGTAATAAATGACCCGTCTCTCTATTAAGCTAACATTAAGTTTTGTGCTAATGGTCGCGTTGCAGATTTTCAGTTTGCAGCAACACATGGAGCACCAAAGCGCCGAAACAAATGTTGTCGAGTGTACGTATTGTCACAACTCAGGCCAGCTAGAAGACTTTACATTTCAAAACATCACAACGGCCCCACCGGTTGAATTTTTCGCGGTTAAGTCAACAACCAAAGTTCCGACCGTATTCGCCAAACTCGTTTACCGTGCGACCGCTATTCGTGCACCTCCAGTTAATTATCCTATCGATTTACAACAGTCTTAAATTTTTAAACGTTTTTATTGGATAATATTATGAACAAGTTTTTTGTTGCGTCTATCGCAGCCATTTTAATCGCCCCTGCCTATTCGGCACACGACATTTCAGGCAAAATCGTTGATCAATCGGGAAACCCAATTGCCAATGTAAAAATCGAATTTCATGGCAGTAACTTAACCATTTATAGCGATAAACAAGGCCAGTTTTCTGTTTCTGAATCCATTGACCATGTCGATGAAATCCATATTAGTGCCAGAGGCTACAACCACCTTTCGTTTAAACTAGAAGATCAAACAGACAAGACGTTATCATCGATATTCCTTGACCAAACTATCGTACTAACACCTGCCATTATTGAACACATCGATGTTTATGCAACACCATTGCATGGCTCTACCTTAGAGTCGGCAACACCAATAACAGTATTGAGCGACAGTGATTTAAAAACAAACACAGCGCAACATTAGGCGAAACCCTTAAAGCGGAAGTGGGGGTTCATTCAACTTATTACGGTCCGGTCAGCAGCAGTCCAATCATTCGAGGTTTAGATGGACCACGGGTGATGATATCTCAAAATGGGTTAGATGTTGGCGACGCGTCTCGTGTTGGTCCCGACCATGTCGTTTCAACTGAAACATCAACGGTAAAACAAATAGAAATTCTGCGTGGCCCAGCCACCTTATTCTATGGTAGCGGTGCAATTGGCGGCGTTATTAATATTGTCGATAATCGCATTCCAACCGAAGCAGAAGATTCACTCAATTTCCAAACCAGTGTTAATTCTGCTTCCAATGAGACCGAATTTGCCTTTGACGCCAATACAACATACGAACAGTTTGCTTTTCACCTTGACGCCTTCTGGCGTGACAGTGACGACTTAAAAGTACCCGCCAATCCTACCGTCGAAGATGAGCACGACGAGCACGACGAAGACGATCATGATGACCATGACGAAGAAGATCATGACGAACACGATGATTTTGACGGCACATTAGAGAATAGCGCAAGTGAGTCATCGGGTTATACCTTTGGTACTAGTTACCTTTTAGATAATGGTTTTGTTGGCGTTTCTTATGGTGAACTCACAAAAACGTACGGCATTCCATGCCACGCTGAACATTCTGAAGAAGAATCAGAGGAAGAACATGACGAGCATGAAGCCGGTGTAGTAGGTGACATGGAGCAAAAACGTTTCCAAATGATCAGTGAGTTATCTTTTGATAACCAACTTATCTCAGCGATAAACACAAAGTTTGCGCTTACTAACTACCAACACGCAGAAATAGAAGACGGTCAAGTTGGCACCACTTTCAACAGTGACACAACTCAGCTTAAATCAGACTTTTTACTGGCCGAGATTGCTGGCTGGCACGGAGCAATAAGTCTCGAATACAAACAAAACGATTTTGAAGCAATTGGCGACGAAGCATTCACCCCGCCTTCAACCACCCAGTCAATTGGATTAGGCATGTTAGCCGAAAAACACTTTGACAATATTCTTGTCCAACTTGGCGCTCGAATCGAGTCAACGACCTTAACTGTCGATGAATTGTCAGAGATTGAGCATGATGAAGAAGAAGATGAGCATGATCATGAAGCACATGGTCATGAAGCACTAGACCTTTCAATGACACCTGTAAGCTTATCCGCTGGCATCGTGTGGGATTTCGCAAAAGGTTATAACCTTGGATTATCCTATAGCCGTTCAGAACGTGCACCGTCAGCAGGTGAATTAGTCGCGTTTGGTCCACATATCGGCACCAAAACCTTTGAAATAGGTGCGTTATACGACATCGAGCAAGAGGGCGACGAGTATCACGTAGAGTTGCTTAACCATGGCGATATACAAAGTGACGATGTCAAACTCGAAACCGCCAACAATCTTGAATTGAGTCTACGAAAATTCAGCGGTGATTTTGGTTTTGTATTTAATGCCTTTTACAACCAAATCGACAATTACTATTACCAGCAAAACCAAAACTGGGAATACGAATTCGAACACAGCCACGGCGAAGAAGAAGTGGATGAAGACGATCATGAAGAACATGAAGGATCAGGTTTACCTGTTTACTTATATTCTCCAGAAGATGTGAAATTCATGGGCATAGAAGGCCAGTTTACTTGGCGTTTAAATCCAGACTTTAAACTAACAACCCAGTTTGATTCAATAATTGGTGAACTATCCAATGGTGACGCACTTCCTCGTATTCCACCATCACGTGTTGGGTTTAGACTTAACTATGAGCTTGATGCCACTAGCATCGAAATGAGCTATATGGAAACAATGAAGCAAAGTGAAGTAACAGACAGCGAAACGCCAACCGATGGCTATTCAATGTTGGACTTTGTTGTGAGCCATCACGTTAGCTTTAACCAACTCGACTTAACGGCCTTTGTGAAAGGCAACAACTTGCTGAACTCTGAAGCCCGAGTACATACATCGTTTCTTAAAAACGAAACCTTGTTACCAAGCAGAGGATTTACAGTGGGAGTTAGAGGTCAGTTTTAATCTCTAACTCTCTCGACTCTACGCAGTTTCACTTTTAGTGAACAGCACGTAATTTAATTACAGCCTAAAAATAACAAGTTGGTGACCATAAACGTCACCAACTTCTTATTTTCTGCTTTCTGCTTTCTGCTTTCTGCTTTCTGCTTTCATGACGATAAATTCCTACCTAAATATTTATTTTTATCTTTTTTAAACCCTTTTGTGATTTACTGCGACAAAGTCAGTAATCAAATAAAATATAGGGTTCGCATAATGAACATACACAAGATTACGTCACAACTCATGGCATTCACGCTACTAACGCTTTTAGTTGCTTTCTCCGCAATGGCTGCTGACTATGAACAAGAGTTCAACGTTGCCGCTGGCGGTAAACTTAATGTCAAAATAGAGTCTGGTTCGATCAAAATTCAGACCCACAACGCAGCTACAGCGTTGGTCGAAGCTAGGATAACAGGAAGAGATAGCGACGATTTCAGCATTAATTCTGACCTCAAGGGCAATAGCCTTAAAGTCAGAGGTGAATTAGAAGGACGCTCATGGAATCGCGATCTGAAAGTCGAGCTGACCATTACAATTCCAAAAGAGTTTGATATCGAAGTCGACACCTCTGGTGGCTCAATTGAAATTTCCGATCTTAACGGTAACGTCATCGCACATACGTCGGGTGGTTCTATTAATGTTGGAACCATTAAAGGAGATGTAAGACTCGACACCGCAGGCGGTTCAATTAGAACGGAAGACGTATACGGTTCACTAAATGCCCATACGTCTGGCGGCAGCATTAGAGTGACTTTTGCTGAGCAATTAAAAGACGATGCCAAACTCGATACATCGGGCGGCTCAATTACTGCGTATTTAATTGAAGATGTAAAAGTTGACCTTGACGCTTCAACAAGTGGCGGGCGTGTAAAAACCGATTTCGCGGTAACAGGAAGTGTTAAAAAACGTTCTATCCGCGGTGAAATCAATGGTGGTGGGCCAACACTGAAATTGCGTACCAGCGGCGGCAGTGTAAAAGTATTATCGTTGTAGTGTATTGGTATTGGCTAAAAAACAATGCAGAGCTGTACCTCTGCATTGTTTCTTCCATCTTAACTGTTGTTCGGTGTAATTGCTGTCGTTGAAGATGCCAAAATGACAATAGGCTAAAAAGCGTAGCGATAGGTTAATTCGACACGAGTATCTCTTCGGTCTTGTTGCCCTGTAGACGTGGTATTACTAATACGTTTGAATGCAATTGTACCAAGTGCTTTTCGTGTCAATTTACGTTTAAAACTAACATCAACTTTATAACCTTCACGACTCACGCCAGTGCCCTGCTCTGTTGAATCTGAGTCAGACAACGAGATGGCAAAACTGTTTCGTCTCGACATGGTGTGGTCGTAATTAAATGTCCGTGAAGACGTTTCACGCACCGCATTTGTTTCTAAGTACTCGGTTTCACCACGGTTATATGTAAAGCTGATATTTGCCTTTTTCATTCGATAATTGACAGAAGCCGTACCGGTTTTACTTAATGTTACTAACTCATCAAGTGAAAATTCAGGTTGGAAAAACTCAGCAACAAATTCCCCATCATCAATAGCGTCCGGTAACTCTGCGAGCGGCTGACAATCATCTTGTGTTGCGGCATCTTCGGGACATAAAAAATCCCCTAGGGACACTTCAATTCGATTAAATCGGGTTTGGCTACCTAACGTTTCGTCATAGTTAATATTCATGCCCCAGCGTTTCGCCTGATGCTGCAACCTAAATGCATGGGATTCACCATAAAACCGTTGGCTCTTTTCATAGCTTAAACTTGTCCGCGCACTTGGATAAAACTCAAGTTTATAACCCGTATATTCATCATCCTAGCCGCGGGTTTCTTTGTTTCTAGTAATCTCTATGTTTGAACGTTGCCCAAAGCGCCAAGCGAGACCAGCCCCGTAACTTTCAGACTCAAGATCTTCATCGTCTAATACTGAGTTTTCAATAAGATTTTTGAATTTTGACCCCGTAAGTACCAGATCAATGGTTCGCCAAATAGGCACCCCAATATTGGCATACATCGAAATACTGTCCTGCTCACCGCGGTTTTCTCTGTCAGTGCGAGACATACTTGCCTGCAACGCGCCGCGAACCTGATTTGCCCTTTGACCATAGCCAAGCGAAGCACTGGCGGTTTTTGTTGTACCATTAACAATATTAGAGGTGGTCGCTGTCGTATCGGTAATTTGCGATTCGTCAAATATGGTTTTGCTCACCCCTAATGACAACGAATTCTGCCATACAGATTTGCTAGACGTACTTAGCGTTAATCTTGAGTTTACAGAATCAACATCAACATATTCAGACTGCCCAAAAATAGGATCAGACACAGTACCAAACGAACTATCAATATTGGTGTTTTTTCGAGAGGCATTAACGGTAAGATTGACTCGCCCTTTATACATATTGAGCAAGTTATTAATCGCAAAGTTGGAATACGAGGCATCGTCAAAGCCGTCGTCTATTTGCTTAATTTGAGTATGGTCCGCCGTGACACTTCCCTGCCAATTTGGACTTCGGCCAGCTAGGGTAAACGACGGACTTGCCGTTAGAACATCATGATTAGAAAAATTAAACTGACTGATTTCTGTATCTAAGACATGGATATAATTAATTTCAACAGCGGGTTTGAAATCAATTTCTGCCGCATGGCCAACATTAAAAAAGTCGCTATTGATACCCCTATTACGCGGTATACATATTGCTTTTTAAAGATATTGGCCATAAACATCAGATCTACTTTTTGTCGGTTTTGGCTAAGTCAGGTTCAGCCTTTTCTGCTATTACCTTGTCTTCAGGTTTTTCTTGTCGTCTGTTTTTGCTTTATCATCGGACTTAGATTTTTTAGCAGCTTTGTCTTTACCTTTATTTTTTCCGTCGTCTTTAGCGTCTTTTTCTTCGTCCTCTTCAGACGCGCCATAATAATAACCATATCCCTGATCTTCCGAGCTACTGGTTACTTTATTAATGACAAAACCAACGGCCATTTCCGCAGGTAATAAATCAACCGCTTTTTTGACATCCGCCAGTTTAGACTTGTGCTCTTCAACTACAACCACGCCTTGGCCACATTGCTCTGCCATAATGGCGGTTTCGTTCACACCTAACAAAGGTGGTGCGTCAAATACAACAATACGGTCTGGATAACGTGTGGCAAATTCCTCGATTAACTTCATCATTTTGTCGCTCGACAAAAGCTCGTTTGACAAATGATGCGGTAAACCAGCCGGAATAACTCTTAAACCGTCAATATTGGTGTGATACATAATCGACGCAACGTCTTTTTCTTCACCCAATAGGTATTCAATTAAACCAACATTTTTACCTATGTTTAATTCGCGAGATACACTCGGTTTTAACACGTCTGAGTCAACTAACAACACGGTTTTATCTTGTTCTAAAGCAATGCTTAATGCCAAATTAAGTGACGTAAATGTCTTACCTTCATTTGGTTTTGAACTACTGACCAAAATAAGATTACTGTGTTTGATGGTTTTTGAAATTGGACCAAACGCATTACTAAGTAACTTACGTTTTATGCTTCGGTACTCTTCATTAATAAGTGAACGCTTGTTTCGCAGCGTAACAAAACCACGTTTTTCTAACGCTTCTAAGTCAATGACCAAAGGTGGTCTAGACGATTTAGACTTTTTATCAGCAGAAATATGCGTATTGTCACTGGCGCGGTGTGCATTTGTCGGCTTAATAACTGGCTGCGACGCACTGACTTTTTCACCTTCAACAATGCCTGCCGCGACTAATTCAGCTTCAGATATACCCGCGCCTAGTTGCTTATTAACCTTTGCCGTTACAGGTTGAGACGGTTTGGCACTCGCTGCTGGAGTCTGTATAGCGTCGGCTGTTTGCTCAGTCGGTGCAGAGACTTTCTTATTATCCACTGCGGCTTCTATTGAAGTTTGATCCTTATCTATTTTGGCGGCACTTTTTGGCGTTGCATCGCCTTTTCTATACTACTCATAGAAATCTCTCCAATAGCTTCAACGGGGTTGTCTCCATTACAATTTCCGTTGCCATAAATAGTAAATACATTCCAAACACAACAACACTTGAGGCAATAAATACGTACAAACGTTTTTTATCTCGTTTCTTAACATCTTCTAGATGAATATCAGTCACCATACCAAATACAGGTCGGTTTGTGAGTTCAGTTAAGGCGTTTGCACTGACCACGACCGGGTTCAATTGGCTAACTAAAAACGCAACTGCAATACCTGCTACAAAGCCCAAAATGGTGACCACAGTATAAAGTATTAAACGTTTTGGCCCAGTAGGTTGCAGAGGCACCATAGGTGGCTCAATTATTCTAAATTTAACTTCTTCTGCAGACATATCAGCTTTACGCGACAAGTCTGCCGATTCTTTACGACTCAATAGCTCTTCGTATTTGCCTTTTGTAATACCGTAGTCACGGTTTAAAGCAGACTGCTTAGCTTCGATGTCTGGAATAAGATCGAGTTTTTGGTCTAGCTCATCTAACTTCTCTTTAAAGCTTTGACGACGAACGGTTAACGATGCAATGTTACTGTCGAGATTATTCATCGCGATTGATAAATCCTGCACAATCGCATTTTCACTCAACGTGCCCGACGCAACTTGCCCATCTGCAACACTGGTCATTAACTCTTCGATTTCTGTTTTTCTTAAGTTAACTAAATGATCAAGCTTTTCACGAGTTTGCACAACATCTGGGTGTTTATCCGTAAAACGAATTTGCAGGTCATCTAAGTTCGCTTGCAGTTGTTTAATACGAGCATCGTATTGAGTGGCAATGTTTGAATGTTCTGACTTGTTGTCAATATTTGTGCTGCTAGAAAATTTGTCTTTCAAGCTTTGCAGTTGTGTTGATTTTTCAGAAATTTCTAAATCAATTGCCTCTATACGGCTTTTAGATTTGACACTTCTTGATAGTAGCCACTACCACTGCCCGCCATCATATCGCCATATTGCTTTTTAAACGTTGCTAGTCGTTGCTCTGCAGCGGAAAGACGTTGCGAATATTCTTCAAGTTGTTCATCTAAAAATTTAGACGCGGTGTCCGAGTCTTGACGATTTTGCCCTAGCGAACTTTCAACAAACTTATCCAGCGTGGCTGATACCACACGTTTCGCCAACTGAGGATCTTGCCCAGTATAAGAAATGGTATAAATATTTTCTCTACCGCCAGAATTAAAATTAATGTCTTCACGCAGTTTTTCAACAATCTCGTTGAACTCTTGAGGTGAACTCGCCTTAATATCCATGTCGGTATTACGGGCGATTTCTTCCAAATTAGGACGGCTTAAAAGTGTTTTAGCGATGAGTTGAATTTCAGTACTGGCATCGGTCTGAATTGCCAAGCCACGTAATAAGGGGCGCAACATTGAACGCGTGTCAGCAAAGACTTTTGCTTTCGATTCGTAAACGTCCGGCATTTGCGCAACTAAAAAAGGCCGAGTGGAACGATTAACCATGAAGACATGATTATAAAGCGCTTCTTTATCCAAATCCCTTTGATGTAATCGAGCACCATTTGTATGGTGGCTTGAAGATCTTGCATTTATTTATCCTTTTAAACCCTAATATTCGTCGGCCAAAACGCTACTAAAAATTATTTAGAACCAATCTTCTGGAACAATAATAATATCACCCGGCAAGATGTCGACGTTGGCGCTTATATCGCCTTCTTTAATTAAATCATTTAATGAAACTTGATATTCTTTTTGCAGTCCATTTTCAACCCTGATTAACACAGCACTATTGCCGTCTGCGTATTCAGTTAAACCGCCAACCTGAATCATTAAATCTAACAACGTCATATTTTGTCGATAATTTACCGCCTGTGGATTGGCAGCTTCACCGATGACTCGAACCTGTTCGCTAAAAGGACCAATAAATGTGCCCACACTAACCGTTACGATAGGTGACTTAATATATTGACCTAAAACGGTTTCAATTTGTCTTGCTAGCTGCGTTGCTGTTTTGCCACTAACCGGAATGTCTTCGACTAACGACGTCGTTATCTTTCCGTCTGGACGAACAACAAACGAACCCGACACCTCTGGGTTACGCCAAACAAATATATTTACTGAGTCCTCAGGACCAATAAGGTACTGATATTGTTCTACACTTTTAATAGCAGACGGGGTAATTGTTGCAGGGGGTAAATTTGATTTAGACGCACATCCCGCAATAAGGACTATCAACGAAGCCAATAATAACAATTTCACAGCAGTTCCACTCTATTTAATAAAGGTCATTAATGAATTGTAATCAAACTAAAGCAAATGTGAACTGTTATATTTCGATATCAAGTACATAAATTAATCCATTGATGTAAAAATACTACAAAATTGACGTAGCTTTCAAAAATCAATTTGATTATCATGTGTGCAATAATAACTATAAACTCCAACAAAATTAGGATTCGTTTTGAAAAAGGTATTCCACCAAAAAACGATAAATCACAGAAGTAATACCTTAATGGTATTGGACGTATTAATGGCGACAATGTTAGGTATGGTCGCATTTTTTGTTGTATCTAAAAACAGTCTAACCATGCCTGTTTACGATCACGCATGGTGGCTAATGCCCTTATCCACCGCGCTTTTGCTAAACATTACCAATTTGTCCGTAGGTCTATACGACGTAAAATTACGCGACAGTAATATCGGACTTTATCGCCGCTGTTTAGTCAGTGGTGCCATGACTTTCTGTATATTCGAAATTTTAGTGTTTAATGCATTCCAAAAACTCGAAATTGCCCCTATTGCATTTGCTTTATTCTTATTAGCAACCGTCAGCGTTATTTTCATCAGTCGATTTATGGCCAATACATTCGAAATGTTTGGTATCACGAAAAAACGTGTCATTGTCATCGGCAGTGGTGAACGCGCTTCAATTATCGAGAAAAGAATGCGCCGAGAGGCCGACAGACGCGGCTTTAAGCTAGTTGGCTTTATCAAACTCAATACCGACAAAGAAGATCAATTAAGAAATGAAAACATTTTGGAAATTGGTTCTTTGGACAACCTTCAAGCTTATGTCGCTGAAAATCGTATCGATGAAATTGTTATCGCACCTGACGAACGCCGTGGTTCATTACCATTAGAATCGTTATTCGACTGTAAAATGACAGGGGTTGTCGTCAAAGACATCTTAGATTTTATTGAAGAAGAAACAGGCCAAGTTGCGGTTAATCTCATTTACCCTTCCTAGGTTATCTACTCAAACGGTTTCCAGTCACGCCATTATATTCGTGTCGCATTGGACTATACGTTAAATGTAGTTTTGGCGGTTCTTGTGTTCTTGTTTACTTGGCCAATTATCCTCGTTACTTCGTTACTCATTTATATCGAAGATGGGCATAAAAAGGGCGGCACAATATTTTATAAACAAACGCGCGTTGGAATGGACGGCAACTTGTTTGAGATCATCAAGTTTAGAAGCATGCGCCAAGATGCGGAAAAAGATGGAGCTCAATGGGCCACTAAGTCAGACAATCGTGTGACTAAAATTGGCGCTGCGCTTAGAAAATATCGAATTGATGAGTTACCACAGCTATTTAACGTCTTTAAAGGCGAAATGGACTTTGTGGGGCCACGCCCTGAACGTCCTGAATTTGTTAAAGAACTTATCAAAGAAATCCCGTATTACAATCACCGCCATAATGTAAAACTAGGGTTAACTGGCTGGGCGCAATTAAACTACCCATACGGTTCAAGTGTTAATGATTCACTAGAAAAATTAAAGTTTGACTTGTACTACATTAAGCGCAGAAGTATTTTATTAGACCTGTTAATACTGGTCAGAACTATTGAAATCATCTTGTTTGGTAAAGGACGTTAATGACAATCAACGTCAACACAAAACATGCAATGACAGTGGACGTGGAAGATTACTTCCACGTTTCTGCTTTTGAGAAGCAAATTTCACCAAGTGATTGGTCAAGTTGCAAACCGACTGTCGACTACAATACTCGACGTCTGCTCGATTTATTTGCAAAAAAGACACTAAAGCGACGTTTTTATCTTAGGTTGGGTTGCGGAAGCATTTCCAGAGTTGATAAAAGAAATCCATGCTCAGGGTCATGAAATTGCGAGTCACGGCACAAATCATCGCCGTGCTACAACAATGACTCGCCCAGAGCTTAAAGACGACATTAGTCAAAGCTTAGACAGACTTGAATCATTAACTGGTGAAAAAGTTATAGGCTATCGCGCCCCGAGTTTTTCTATTGGTAAAGACAACCAATGGGCGTTTGAGCTGTTGGTTGAACTTGGATTCAAGTACAGTTCCAGTACTTACCCGATAGAACATGACTTATACGGCACACCAGATTGGCCACGATTTGCCCACATTCGCCCAGAAGGGATTTTAGAGATCCCTATCCCAACACTTCGTAATAATGATAAAAACCAAGGAATTGGCGGCGGCGGCTTTTTAGACTTTACCCTTATTGGTTATCTAAAAGACGAATTGAACGATTTTTAAAAGAAGAAAACGCACCCTACAGTTTTTATTTCCACCCGTGGGAAATAGATCCTGACCAACCTCGCGTTAAAGGTGCACCATTGCTTTCAAAATTCAGACATTACGTTAATTTGTCTCGAATGGAGAATAAACTAATCCATTTACTCGACGATTATGAATGGTCGTCAATGAAGTCGGTGTACAGTGAGTTTCTATGACAACAATGAACAGGACGTTTGCCAGTAAATTTATCAAACAAGGAGTTGTTTTTGAACTGATCCTCCTAACGATTATGATCGTAGTCGCGTATGCCAATACATCGTTTGCGATATACGAATTGTGGACAACGTCAGAAACCTACAGTCATGGGATCTTAATCATCCCGATGTCAATCTACCTCATTTGGCAACGCTGTAAATATTTGCAACTGCCCGCCACCAAGCCCAATCTCATTGGCCTAGTAGCTATTCTCTTTTTTGGCTTTATGTGGCTTTGCGGTAATCTCGTAAAAATCAATTTAATCAGTCACTTCTCTATTGTTGCTCTGGTTCCTAGCTATGTCTTATTCCGTTTTGGGTTTACAATATTAAACCAATTTAAAGGGCCATTACTGTTCCTCTTTTTGCTGTCCCCTTTGGTGACTTTCTGATACCTCATTTGCAGCAAATAACCGCTGTCATTTCAGTCTGGTTGGTTAATCTCATTGGTATCCCTGTATACAATGACGGCCTATATATCTCTATTCCTAACGCTAACTTTTTAGTGGCAGAGGCCTGTAGTGGTATACGGTTTTTAATTTCGTCATTTACGTTAGGTATCTTTTTTGCGTTGTTAGCAATTACCGACGTCAAAAAACGATGGTTCTTTATCCTACTTAGCTTTATCTTCCCAATTCTAGCAAATGGGATGCGGGTCTTTATCATCGTTGTTATCGGCTATTATGTAAGCGTGGAAGCCGCAACTGGGTTTGACCATTTAGTGTATGGATGGATATTCTTCAGTTTTGTTTTACTGTCACTTTTTTATATCGGCTCTAGGCTTCAAGACAAAAGCTCTGAACAACCAAGTGAGAAAGAAGACGCGTTAAATTATGTGCCGCCAACCCCTCTGCTCGCAACAGCAATTGCATTAAGCCTACTTGTATTTCCAGTTATGCTTCACGTAATTGAACCAGACCAGCAAGAAAGCGTTACCGTTAATAACAAAACGGACTCACAACAACTCGATATTGCCAAAGTACAAAAGTCGATCCCATGGGCACCTGTATTTGACAGCCCCGACCTCTATGACTACAAACCAGTGCAAGTTGGTATAAATCCAGCGCATTATTTTGTCATTTCGTATTTTGACGAACTCGGTGAAAAAGAACTAATTACCTTTAATAATCGTATATTTAGTGATGAAATATTTAGCCAGAAGTATGTTAAAACGGCTGAAATCGAAGTGAATAACAGCACCTTACAGGTGAAGCATATCCACATTGTCAGTCTCTCTGGCTTAAAAATTAATATCTTAGTGACTTACCAAGTTGGTGAAAACTTCGAAACCAATGTGGGCAAAGTGAAATTGTTGCAACTTATCGCCAAAATTAAAAGCACTGACCATGGTGGCACGGCGCACATCATCTCAGCAGAAGAGTCGATAGTTTCAGTCGAACAATTAAAAACATTATTTTCAGTCCAGTTAAATCAACTTAATAGGTCTTAACATGTATATATCAGTGGTTATTTTGTCGTTCAATTCAGCAAAAACACTTCCAAAATGTTTAGATAGCTTGATTGAAACACTTAATGAAAAAAATGAGTTGGCTGAAATTTTCGTCGTAGAGAACGGTTCAAAAGACAATAGTCCGGCAATAATCGACGATTATAAAGCGCAATATCCCGACTTAATTAAGCCAATCATTTTTAAAGAAAATACCGGTACTACCTTTTCCCGCAATTCAGCTATCAAACAGGCAACAGGTAAGTACATTCTCGTTTTAGACTCCGACGCATATATTAATATCAATGTGTTAGAAGAACTAATCACAAACTTACAAGACAACCCTCAGACCGGCATGGCAGTACCTAAGCTGACCTACGCCAGTGGTAACTTTCAATTGTCTTGTGACCAATTCCCAACGCTGTTGCAAAAAGCCAAACGCTTTTTGTTCTTAAAAACCATTGAAAAAAGAACGAAGAACTAAGTCAACTAACCCATCCTATTGCCGTCGACTACGCAATTTCAGCCTGTTGGTTATTAACTAAAGAATGCACAGACGCAACGGGCCTTTTGGATGAAAACATATTCTATTCTCCAGAAGACGTAGATTACTGCGTAAGAGTATGGAAAGCAGGTTTTCAAATTACCTACGTGCCGATGCAAGAAATGGTGCACGACGCTCAAGAATTGTCCCGTGGCTTTAAACTGACCAAATTCCACTTTTCACATTTAAAAGGCTTGTTCTACCTTTTTAACAAACATAAATATTTCTGGAGTTTGCGTTCTTTATATAAAACAATGCCGAGGCATAAGTAGATATGTGCGGACTTGTTGCAGGGTTTGTAAATAGTAAAACAAACCTATATCCACAATCTCAGTTTATTGAGATGACCGAAACGTTGCATCATCGTGGTCCGGATGAAACTGGCTACTATTTTAACGATGATAATACGGTTGCACTCGGGCATAAGCGCCTATCTATAATTGATTTAGCAAATGGTCAACAACCCGCAGCATCCGACTGCGGCAATGTACAAATTGTCTTTAACGGCGAAATTTACAACTACAAAGAATTAAAACAAACCTTAGTCAAATTGGGTCACACCTTTCATTCAGACAGTGATACCGAAGTACTCCTACATTGCTGGCTACAGTGGCAACATGATTGTTTAAAACACCTCAATGGCATGTTCTCGTTTGTCGTTTGGGATCAAGCCGCCAATTTGTTTTTTGCTGCACGGGACCGACTCGGTATTAAACCTTTGTTCTGGACTAAACCAGATGACAATTCCATTTATTTCGCCTCAGAATTAAAATCGTTAATCCTCAACGACAACAACAAAATACTCAATACTTCCGCTATTCATGATTATTTTTCATTGGGGTATGTTCCAGAACCTAAATGCATCTACGACAATTACAACAAGCTTGAAGCTGGGCATTATATTTCAGCCCATCTCGATGACATAACAAATGCCGAACCCGTGCAATATTGGGATTGTTTAGATTCTATCAACAAGCATCTGTCAGAAACTCCAGATTCAGATATCGACAACGGACTCAAAACCCTAACCGACAGCATCAACATGCGAACAGTTGCCGATGTGCCAGTAGGCGCGTTTTTATCCGGCGGACTGGACTCTTCAGTGATTGTTTCAACTATGTCTAAAACGTCTAAAGTCTGTACTTACTCTATGGGGTTTGACACAAAAGAATATGACGAGTCGGCAGATGCACAAACCACTGCAAACCTTTTTAATACCGACCACACTGACATCATAGTCTCTGCGAATGCCTTCGAATATTTAGATGACATTATTGATATGTTTGACGAACCTTTTGCCGATAACTCGACCATCCCAACCTATTTGATCTCCAAGCAGGCTGCAAAACGAGTAAAAGTTGTATTGTCAGGGGATGGTGCCGACGAGCTATTTTTAGGTTACCGAAACTATCGAATGTTAAAATTGGAAACCCAATTAAGACGCATTTTCCCAAAACCAATTCACAATGTTATTTTTGGATCACTCGCAAAGTTTTATCCAACGCTGGCATGGGCGCCACAATTTTTACGAGCGCAATCTACATTTAAAAGTTTAACCGGCGACATCATAGATAATTTCCATGAAGCAATGAGCCTCAACTCAGATTGCCAAACCCAACTCATCTTTAATAGTGAGTTTAATACCAAAAACAATGGTTACTCTAGCAAGCAGATTTTTCAAAACCTTGCGGCAAAAGTCAAAATAAACGACCCAATAAAAAAGCCCAGTACATCGATTTTAAAACGTATTTACCTTCCAACATCCTCACTAAGGTAGATAGAACCAGCATGGCAAACTCAATAGAAGTACGAGTTCCGTTTTTAGATCACCGACTCGTCCAAAACTGGATTGGCCACGCAAGTAACGAAAATATTAAAGGCAGCAAATCTAAACTATTGCTCCGTAAAATAGCCAAAAACTTGTTACCCCACAAAATTTTGCATAAGAGTAAAAAGAGTTTTACTTCCCCAATGGACGAGTGGTTTAGAATGATGCCACCGGAAAAAGTTAGGGACATTGTAGACATTGACACATTGAGTAAAGCTGGCATGTTTAACACTGACCATATTGAAAACTTAATAACACTGCACCTGAAAGGGAAAAATAACCTTGGCATGTCGTTATGGTCTATTGCAGTCTTTGCGCGATTTTTAAAAAAGGCTAACGCGAAAAACTAATATGAAAATTTTATATCATCATAGAATCGCTTCAAAAGATGGACAATATGTTCACGTTGAAGAACTGACAAATGCCTTTTTAGATCAAGGCCACGAATTAAAGTTTGTTGCACCTCAAGTTAACGAGCAATCAGACTTTGGTCACGACGGCGGATTTGTCAGTAAATTAAAAAACGCATTACCAGCGTTTATTTATGAATTGTTAGAACTGACCTACAGCCTTTGGATTTTTATCAAGTTGGTAAAAGCCATTAAAGCGTTTAAACCCGAATTTATCTATGAGCGTTACAACCTATATCAACCAGCGGGCATCTTAGCCGCTAAGTTATTTAACGTCCCCTTAATCCTAGAAGTAAACGCGCCGCTTGTGGAAGAACGCAGTCGTTATAGCGGCTTATCGTTAAAACGCTTCGCCAAATGGATAGAAAATTATACCTGGAAAGGTGCCGACCATTGCCTTCCGGTCACTGACGTACTTGCTGAACACTTGCGAGATGCCGGGGTAGATGAAGACAAGATAACCGTTATCCATAATGGTGTTCGCCAACCGTTTATTGACGAAATGTTGGCAACACCGATTGATTTAGACAAGCAACAAATCATTATTGGTTTTACCGGCTTTATTCACCCGTGGCACGGCATGGACAAGGCCATTGAAGCCATTGCAGAACATAAAGATTTGCCATTAAAGCTAGTATGCATAGGTGACGGCACAATCCTGCCAGAACTAAAGCAACAAGCCGCTGACCTCGGTATTGCCGACAAAGTTGAGTTTAAAGGCCTGATCACACGCGATAAAGTTTTGGACTTCGTAAAACAGTTCGACATATCTTTACAGCCGGACGTAACCGCCTATGCCTCGCCTTTAAAAATGTTTGAATACATGGCAGTCGGTAGCTTAATAATCGCCCCAAAAACACCAAACATCGAAGAAATACTAAGTGACGATACCGCCGTGTTTTTTGAAAAAGGCAATCAAGCCTCATTCAAATCTAGCTTAAATGACGCCATTGTTAATTACCAAAACTACATTGAAAAACGCGAAGCCGTCAAAAACAGCGTTATTGAAAAACGCTTTGTCTGGCATGAAAATTCAAAACGTGTGATTGAAATAGCAAATTTAATTAAAAGTTCCCAGAGAAAATAGCAAATGCCAATTACTGCACTATTTTTCTTAGCGATATTTGGCCTTGGTTGTATCCTAACGATTAAAAGGCCATTTGTTGGGCTATTGCTGTACTTTTTTGTATTTTATATGCACCCACCAAGGTAAGTACTGGGGCCAGTTTTTACCTGAAATACGCTGGACGTTAATCGTCGCGTTACTAACACTTATTAGTACACTAATTCACGAAAAAGATTTAAAGGCTTGGTTAAAACCAAAAGAAACCAAACTCCTACTAGTACTATTTGTTTATATTTGCTTGCAATTGATGTGGGTCGACATACCTGCTTTACAGCAAGTGTATGTCATTCTACTCTTTAAGCTTATAGTGCTTTATTTTTTAATAGTAACTTTGGTCAACTCAGAGCAAAGGCTGTTAGCAGTAATTGTTGCTAATGTCTTAGGTAGTGCATATATAGGGCTAAATGCATTACAAACGCATCAAAGAGGCAGATTTGAGGCCGCCGGACTACCGGGCATAGAAGACAGTAACCTTTATGCATCCACCTTATTCCAATAATACTAATGTCCTCGACAATCATATTGACGAATGTAAAACGTAAGTACTTCATATTTATCCCCCTTGCACTAACTGCTAATCTATTTTTTATGGCTGGAAGCCGTGGAGGCTTATTAGGGCTACTATTTTCTGGATTATTTCTAATTTGGTATAGCCCAAAAGAAAAAAGAGGACAAATAAGAAAGTGGGCCCTCGCTGCACTTGTCTTAGGTTCTATGTTAGTCGGCCCTCTCATTATGGAACGGGTTAATCAAGTGGTAAAAGCTGACGATACTGAATCCGTTGATAAAAGTGCTTATTCAAGGTTTGTAATTATCGAGGGCCAACTTGAGATGTTCAAGGACCACTTATTAACTGGATATGGTCACAGAGGAACGTTAATTTTGAGCCCCATGTATATTGCTGAAGAATTCATGACTAAAACAAAAGCAGGGGGACGACGGGCATCGCACAATATTACAATGGCATTTTTAGTCGACCATGGTTTAATAGGGGCATCGCTTTACTTCTTGCTTATCTTCTTTGCAATCAAAAAGTTTCTATGGTTAAATCGTGTTTTGCGCAAAATCCAAATGTATCCATAATCCTACTGAGTTGCACCTCAGGTTTGCTTGGAGTAATGGTATCTAGCCAGTTCTCAAATAGTAAAGTGTTAGAGATTTCGATTTGGTTAACGGCAATCATCGCGAGTTGTTGTATTATCCTACAGAAAAACTTAAAAGAAGCCGACACGAATGAAGTATAGGCCTGAAATTGATGGGTTGAGAGCAATAGCAATCTCAACAGTTATTTTGTTTCACTTTGGAATAGAGTCAATTACAGGTGGCTTCTTAGGCGTAGATATTTTTTTGTTATTAGCGGCTATTTAATTACATCGATTATCATAAACGATTTAGAAAAAGAACGTTTTACTATCAACGACTTCTATATCAGAAGAATTAAGCGCATATTACCCGCGCTAATTGTTGTCATACTTACATCCTATTTAATTGCTTTTTTACTTTAGCACCCAGTAAAGTAAAGGATTTATCACAAGAATTAGTCGCAGTCGCCACATTCTCATCTAACTTTTATTATTTATTTACGCAAAACTATTTCTCCTCAACCGCAGAAGAAACGATATTTTTACACACCTGGAGCCTTGCAGTAGAGGAACAATTTTATATATTTTTCCCATTATTATTGCTATTCATTAGGACCAAATATCAAAGACTGGTTGTAATTTCATTTCTGACCATTGCCTCCTTATTTAGTGCAATTTACTTTTCTTTTAACAATCCATCACTCAATTTTTATTTTACCCCATCACGCATTTGGGAGTTAATGGCTGGCTCACTTGTCGCTATTTACTACCCTATTTTGGCGGGTATCAACTTAAAAACTAGAAATAGGCTTTCAGTAATAGGGCTAGCTACTATTGGAGTTTCAGTTTGTGTATTTACAAAAGAAACACAACACCCAGGTTGGCCAACAATTATTCCAATACTTGCAGTTTGCATAGTGATCGGCTGTTCAAACGGAACGAGTGTTTCGAGAATATTAGATATAAAACCCATTCGATTTATAGGCTTGATTTCATATTCCTTATATTTATGGCATCAACCTGTAATGGCATTTTTATCCATCAAATTTTATAATTTGCCACATACTGAAACCTTAATTTTAGCGACAATGGTTACCGGTATTCTAAGCTATTTTACTTTTAAATTTGTAGAAACCCCCTTCCGACACTTTTCATTTAACACCACTCGTTTGTTTTTTTAACTGGGATTATTCTTGGTGTATTAATTTTAATCGGTCTCGTCGGTCATTTAACTAAAGGCTATCCTAGTAGAGTTAATTCCACTTTAGACTACTCTACACAGGCTGTAAGTTCAGTGCGCTATAAATGCCATACGAGCGGAGTTAATTATCTATCGCCAGTTGATGCTTGTATTTTAGGAGAAAATACGGAAAGTTGGGCTGTGTTTGGCGATAGCCATGGGGTTGAGATTTCATCAGCGTTGAGTTTAAAAGCAGCGCACACTGGAGTTAAGCAATTAACATTTTCAGATTGCGGACCAGTGCTCTCTTCTGAAAATACGACATCAGGATGTCACGCATGGTTGAATGAAGCACTACAATATTTAATATCAAACGATAATATTAAAAACGTATTAGTCACATTTAGGCATCAATATCACATCAAAAGGTTTGTCGCAGAACCAAACCATGATGTAAGTGAGTACTGGCAATACCTTTCAACATTATTGGAAACCTTATCGAACTCAGGGAAAAAAGTAATCATTCTGATGCCAGTTCCAGAGCTTTCTGAACATATAGATAAGTTACTTGTCCCTCATTCAATATTTTCAAAGTCCGGGGCAAATATAGTTAGTGAAAACCTATTAAATTATCGGAGTCGGAATGCTGATGTGTTGACTAACTTAAAAAGGATAGTAACAAAGCAATCTTTAGAGGTAGTATCAACAATACAAGCGTTATGTGATCAAGTTAAATGTTTTGCAACCAATGAAAACAGCATTTTTTACTTTGATGATAATCACCTTTCAATAGCAGGTGCATTAAAGGTCCTTAGTAACCTAAAAATTACCGAAACCCCAACTGGAAATCGTTAAAAGACCATGTCAATTTTACGTCAAGTAATGAAAAGTTCAGGATTTATGGTTGCAGGGAGCCTTTTTCAAAAAGTCGCGGGCCTCCTAAGCACACTCATATTAGCTCGAATCCTAACGCCTGACGATTTTGGCATCGTTGCGTTTTTGGCACTAACCGTCAATTTTTTTAATGCAATCGCCATTACTGGGACGCAGCAGTATTTGCTCAGTAAATCGGAAGTTGATGAAAACGACCTAAATACGGCGCTATCTCTCGACCTACTAATGAAGGGTACATTTTGGCTACTACTACTATTTTTCTCAGAAAATATTTCCCTCTACTTTAATATGCCAGAAGCACAATTCGCTCTAATTGTTTTATCTTCCGTTTTAATTATAAAAGCATTAAAAAACCTAGGATTTTTAATGCATCAAAAAGAACTGAATTACGCAGTATTATTTAAGTTAGAATTAACCGCAAAAGTCGTTTCGGTAACAACCGTTATTTTGTTAGGTATTTATACAGAGTCATATTGGGCGATTGTTATAGGTGATATTGTATTAGCCACTTTTGTAACTGTAGGTTCATATCTGTTACATGGACACCGACCGACTTTAACATTAGTTAATATTAAGCCTCAGTGGAATTTTTCAAAATGGATGTTTTCCAAAGGAATAATAGGGTTTTCCAAGGCTAATTTGGACCAAATGTTTGTGACAAAAATGTTCCCTACCAGTACCGTCGGTAGCTTTTATATGGCTCGGGATATCGCATTACTACCAGCGTTCGACCTATTGAATAAAGCCGTTGCACCATTACTACCTGCATTAGCTAAATCAGCTAACGAACCTGACCACTTTGCTTATAGGGTTTCCTTCTCGCTGCTTTTTATAAACCTTTTAGCCATACCAGTTGGGGTTTTTATGTACACTTATTCTTCTAATATTATTAGCATACTATTAGGTGAAAAGTGGCTCCATATAGAGCCCATATTTTTGTCATTTATCCCTCTGATGTATTTATCATGCCTTGCGCCTGTTTTGGTGCATGCATTAGTTGCGAAGCAAAAAGTTAAAATTACATTTTGGACTGATGTGATTGCATTACTCATGCATGTTGTACCGTTTCTAGTGATTACAACAATCACTCTATCAACTGTTGTTACTATAAGAACAACTGCCCTGATTGTATCCCTCACTATTTTAGCTGTTGCACTTAAACAACTTTGTAATTTATCCATAACTAGAGTTTACTTGTTATCCATACCCAGCATGGCAGCATCGGTCTTAGCCGCCATGGCTAGTAATGCATATGGCGAAACCAATGGCAGTATATTCAGTTTTATCATTAGTGCCTCAATTTTTGGACTAATATTTTTAGTCAGCTTCTCTTTGATTGTTGTCCTATTCAAAAAGACTACAGAATATAATGATTTAGCGAAATTGGTAAAACCTATTATAAGTAAACTTCCAATTCCCAATAGGAAAAATAGTACATGAAATTCGGCATCGTAATACCTTTAAAATCAAAAAAGATTTCTAGAGATTGGGCGGTTACCAGCGCGGCTTTAGAAGGCACTATTCGCTCAATACAAAATCAAACCGACCAAAACTTTGTCGTGTCAGTTGCCGGTCATGATTGCCCTGAGTTTTTCAAAAACATGCTGAATGAACGGTTTCGTTTCACTAAAGTTGACTATGATGCCCCCGACCGTAATGCACCAAACTTCAAAACCCAAGAACTGATAAACGATAAAGTTCTAAAAATAATGACTGGTTTAATTGCGATTAAAGACGAGCCTTTATCATGGATATATCAGCTAGACTCTGATGACCTAATCAGAAATGATTTTATTGAACAAATAAATATCGTGCCTCCAACAGATGCAATCATTGTTGAAGGTGGTTATATTTATTATCAATCGGCGCAAAGAATAATTGAAACCAATGAAATGGATCAATTATGTGGATCGGTAGTCGTTGTAAAACCTAGTACTTTTAGTTTCCCTCCGTCTGCTGATTTACAATATATACATGACCTTCCATGGACTAAATACCGACATATGAATATATACAAGTTCTTCGAAAATAATAACCAAAGTTACACCAGAAGTTCAGAAAACTTGGTGACATATTTACTTGCCACTGGAGATAACTTCAGTGACCGTTGGAGAACTGGGCTCGTTAGCCAAATAAAAGCGGTTATGAAACCTTATTTATTTGGTAAAAAATATCTAATTCTTTTAAATCTAAATTTTCATTAAAGTAGAAATAACATGTGCGGAATACTCGGAACACTGAATTACCAAAATGCAGCGGATGCCAACAAACTTTCCGCAATGCGCGATACTATGCCTTATCGTGGACCAGACGATAACGGCGTTTGGCTATCTGACGACAAATACTGCGGCCTAGCCCATTTACGACTGAGTATTTTAGACCCCTCACCTGCGGGCCATCAACCAAGAGTTGAACAAAGTGGGCGGTATGTCATTTCGTACAATGGAGAAGTCTACAATTACATCGAAATTCGTGCGGAGCTTGAAACCAAAGGTTACACCTTTGAAACTGGCACCGATACTGAGGTAATCCTTCAAGCCTATATTGAATATGGCACTGAGTGTTTGTCTTTGTTTAATGGCATGTTTGCCATTGCAATTTGGGATAATGAAACCCGTGAGCTGTTTTTGGCCCGCGACCGTTTAGGCATCAAACCTGTCTATTATTACCAAAATGCCAATGAATTTATCTTCGCATCAGAAACCAAAGCCATTTTAAAAGGTTTATCAGAGCTACCAGCGCTGAACATCGAACTTATAGACGACTACATGAGCTTTGGGTATATCCCATGGGAAAAACCTTACATCAAGGCATAAACCGTTTAATGCCCGGTCATTTTGCCATTGTTAAAGACCAAGTCATGACCACGACTAAGTGGTGGGATCTAAAATTCGACAATCAAACCGATAAAGGTTTTGACTACTATTTAAATCAAAGTAAAACCTTGCTTGAAAGTGCCATCGACCTGCGACTTCGAAGTGACGTGCCACTCGGCATATTTTTAAGCGGAGGCATTGATTCAAGTGCCGTTGTCGGACTATTGGCCGATAAAGTTAAAGAACCATTAAAAACGTTTTCCATCGCCTACGACTTTGGTAAGAACTTTGACGAAACGCAATACGCACGAATGATTGCAGAAAAGTTTGGTACCGACCATCACGAATTAAAGATAACTCCGCAACAATTTAAAGACTTCATTCCACAATACATTGAGTTAATGGATGAGCCTGTGACTGAAGCGGCAGCCATTTCACTGTTTTTTGTGTCCAAACTCGCTAAAGAAAAAGTCACTGTCGCCCTATCTGGTGAAGGTTCAGATGAGATATTTGCTGGCTACGACCTATACCAATATATGAACGTCCTCGAAAAATATCGTGGCGTTGTTGGTCAATCTGGAAGTGAGTTTTTTGCTGGGATTTCCAATAAAATACTAGGCGAAAGCCACAAAGTATCTAAATACCTAAATATGGCAACACAGCCAATTGAGCAACGATACAAAGGTATGTCGACCTACCCAGATGCGTCAAAAGAAGCGTTATACAAACCAGACTTTAAGGCAAAACTAGACGCAGAAAAGCAAAAGACTAATCATGGCGCTTTCTCAAAACAATTATTTGAGAACATGAAAGGTCAAGACCAGCTTAATAAGATGCTCTATTTTGATACAAAAACATGGCTCGTTGATGACTTGCTTATTAAAGCAGACCGAATGAGTATGGCAACGTCGATAGAACTCAGAGTCCCTTTTTTGGATTACCGTCTAGTTGAATTTGCTGCAACAATTCCATCGCATCACAAAATCAAAAAAGGTGAAGGTAAGTACCCACTTAAAAAAATGATGGAAGGGATATTACCTAATGACATCATTTATCGTAAAAAGATGGGCTTCCCTACACCGCTCAAACTAATGTTCCAAAATGAAATGCGCGAATATGCTCAGGACCTTTTGTTATCTGACGATTCAAAGCTGCATTCTTTTTTAAGAAAGACCGAATTGAGCAGCTTATAACAGAGCACAATGCCAATAAATACGACCACCATAAAACGCTATGGCAACTTGTGGTATTAGAAGAATGGTTAAGAAGAAATACAGACTAACATGACGAAATCTAAAGGTAATTACTACCAACATATCGATGCTTTGAGAGCAATTGCTGTATTGGTAGTAATTATCTTTCATATAGACCACGACTACCTACCGGGTGGATTTGTGGGTGTTGATATTTTCTTTGTAATCTCTGGATATTTAATATCAAAACAATTATTTGAGTCTATAGAACGACAAACGTTTTCCTTGAGAGAGTTTTACGTTCGTAGAATTAAACGAATTTTGCCGGCAGCCTTTTCCGTAATATTGATAACAATCTTGCTAGCACAAATATTATTTTTGCCAGAGGATGCTATTAAAACCGCGCAATCCGGTGTTTGGTCGGCATTTTCGATGTCTAATTTCTACTTTTGGAAATTTCTAGATACTGGTTATTTTGCTTCAGCTAGCTATACAACGCCTTTGTTACACTACTGGAGTTTAAGTGTTGAGGAACAGTTTTATCTTTTTTCCCCTTGCCTGCCTACTTTTACTGCCTAAGTTAAATAAATACTCCATTGTTTTAATACTTATATTGCTCATATTAGGATCTGCAACCGCTTCGCAACTGCTGCTTCTAGAGCATCATTCATTTATCTATTATATGCTACCGAGTCGCGCTGGAGAGCTGCTAGTGGGGGTACTACTAGCAGCATTATTACATTTTGAGTTTATTCAAAAACCTAAAAACAGCTATTTCGTATTTGTACTATCGATTGTTGTCATTCTTGGTTCTTGCTTGCTAATTAAGCCTAGCGATATATTCCTGATACTGGCTTTATTTGGTCCCAACTATTGGCGCAGCATTGTTCATTTGGTCTGGCTTTGATAATTCTTTGTTCAACCGTTCTCTATTAAATTCAAAAGTCGTTTTGTGGTTAGGAAAAATCTCTTATTCTGCCTACCTTGTTCATTGGCCAATTTTGGCATTTTATAGATATGGCTATGGTGAACCCTCTTTGGGAGAATCTGTTGTCATTCTTTTTACAATACTTCTATTAGCATGGCTAAATTGGAAATTTGTAGAAGAAAAATTCAGGCATTTAGAAGTCAGTCGCTTTAAACTGTTCGTCAACTTTATCCTTGCACCGTGTTTAATTGTTACATTGCTTTCGATATTCGTGATAAAGACAGATGGATTAGGTGTCCGAATAGGCAGCACTGCGTATATTGAAAGACTATCTAACGTTGAAAATTACCCAATATCCGCAAATAAATACGACTATATCTGCCAATTTTGGAGAATAGAAGAAAAACATTTCAATAATCCCGATTGCGTATTGGGGAGTAACAAACAGACTACAGTTTTACTTTGGGGTGATAGTAATGCCACACATTATATTGGATTAATTGGAAGTATTGCGCGGAAACAAAATTGGTCGTTTCGTAATATTGCTCACGCAGGCTGCCCTCCAATATTTTATGGTATTAGCAATTTCGTTGAAGGTAAAAGGCTGGATGACTGCGGTAGTTCACTTTCGTTAATTAAAACTAAAATCAGTAATTACAAAACAATTTTTGTATCTGCCTCTTATGATCATTACAGTAGAAAACACAGTAACTTCCTGACTAATTTTGAAAAAACAATTTTAATGCTTGCTGAAAATCGGCACAAAATTTTTATAATTGGTAAGGCCCCTGTATTCAACAAATTTGACCGAAATTGCTTTGCGAAAAGCCTGTCATATATTGGCGTTAATTGTTTTGCCGTAGAGCAAAGTTATAAAACAGAAATTGAAGGTATTAACTTACGACTATCAATATTCGCAAATAAATACCCTAATATTAAATATCTTGATTTTAATTCTGAAATTTGTGCGGGCAACAGTTGCAGTCCTTATAAGGACGGTAGACCGATTTATTTTGATAATAGCCACATTGAAATTAGTTCTTCATGGGCTCTAGGAGAAAGTTTGACAGTTCCTAAACTGGAGTTCTTTAATGAATAAATCGCTGTCAATTTACCTAGATATATGTCGGTTTAGTGCGGCATTTGTCGTTTTTTGTCTCATATTGCTTCGCAAGATATTAGCGGGGGTATGTTTTGGCAACTCAAAGCTTATGATCAAACAGCTGTGATGATTTTTTTGTAATGTCTGGATTTGTAATTGCGTTTGTTACAGCTGAAAAAGAAAAGAACATATCGACTTACGCTGTAGCGCGTATTAGTCGTCTTTATTCAATCCTAATTCCCGCTTTAATCCTCACGTTTACCTTTGACTATATTGGTTTCTCATATAATCCGGAGTTTTACCTAGAGGGCGCATGGCCCTTTGAAACAGAACATTCATTTTTAAACTATGTTCTTTCTTTTTTATGGTTCAGAATATTTGGAATATTGGGTTTAACCTATAGTATTAACCAACCCTTTTGGTCGCTCACTTTTGAATGGTTTTATTACATTATTTTTGCATGTGCGTTTTTTATTCGATCTAATTTGAAATATGTAGCAATTGCTATTTTCTGCCTAATAGCTGGTCCAACTATTGTTGCTTTATTACCAATTTGGATTGCAGGTTTTGTGCTTTTTAAGTTGATGCCAAGCAATAACCCTGTAAAAAATAAGCAGCTCAAAGCAGTTGCTTCAATGGTTTCACTTATTTTAATGATTTTGTTAGGGCCAATAGTTAGGGATATAGCGTTTACATCAGATTTTATTGCTAGAACTGAGTTATTTGGAGACTACTTTGACGCCCTTCTATTTTGTATTCATATTTATTATTCCCCTTCGCTGCTAATGTATTTTTCGAAACCATTAATTAAATATAAGTCTATTATAAACTGGTTGGCGTCTCTCACATTCTCGTTATACCTGTTTCATCGGCCAATAATTCAAACAATCGCCGCGTTAAACCTAGGAGATAAAAACAACCTAATATTTCTAATCACTTTATTTTTAATACCGCTACTTATTGTTGTTATACTTGGTCGCTGGTCTGAAAAACAAAAGATAACAATAAAGCTATTTTTAAACAGGCAATTGGCCAAATACGGTAGCAAACACGTTAAACAGGAAACACATTAAAGTGATGTCTAATAATAGAAAAAGAATACTCGCAATAAGCTATCTATTTCCAAATTGTCAGCAGCCTAATCATGGCATTTTTGTATTAAATAGATTAACAGCCATGAGCAAGTATGCGGATGTAACTATTATCAACCCGATCCCTGATTCTCCTTTTCATGGTTTTATCGGGAAATTCAAGTCACTAAAAAACATTCCTGAGACGGAGACAATGAACGGTTTAACCGTATACCATCCTCGTTTTTTATCCATACCGGGTTATTTAAAATCCATTGAGATAAATAGTTACAAACGGGCGGTTCAAAAAGTTATTGATACGATAGGTTTTGATTTTGACGTAGTTGATTTGCACTGGACGTTCCCAGATTTACCCACAGGGCATTATTTGAGTAATCGTTATGATGTACCTTTTAATGTCACGTTAAGAGGAATGGAAGCCTTCCACTTCCAAGACAAAGATGTACGACAACAAGTTGTTAAGAAATATTTAAAAAATGTCACTAAAGTGATTTCATTAAGTGAAGAGATGGCAACAACCGCTAATGAATTGGCACAAACGGGCAGCCGCACAACGGTAATTAGAAACGGTGTGGATACCGATAAATTTTACTATTTGGACAAAACTGAATGTCGAACGACATTGGGATTACCCTAGCGATAAACAGATTATTCTGGGTGTCGGCGCTCTTATTCATCGCAAAGGATTTGATTTAGTTATTAAAGCGCTGTCTACCTTGACTCAGCAACCAAAGTTTCACAATCTAGTATTCTATATTTTGGGTTCAGAAGGGGCCGAAGGGGATTACCGTACCGAACTAAAACACTATGTAATGGAACATAACCTGCAAGAGCATGTGGTATTTCAAGGCGCCGTAGCAAACCAGCAACTTATAACCTTGGTATAACGCCGTAGACGTCTTTTGTTTGTCTAGTCGTGGCGAAGGCAGTCCTAATGTTTTAACCGAAGCGCTCGCCTGTGGTACTCCCGCAGTGGCGACAAAGGTGGGTAGTGTGCCAGAGATAATGGCCAGTGAACCTGACTTAGGAGACGTTGTTGAAAATGACGACTTAGCCGGTTTAACTAAGGCTTTGGACGTCGTGTTGTCTAATACCTATGACCGAGAAGAAGCGGCTAAACGCTTCAATAAATACACTTGGGATTGGTGTGCAGCCACGGTTAATAAATTCCTATTTCCCTAATCTAATGCCTGTCCATAGTTGCTGAATTTTCACTAACTATGCATTCCCAAAATGTGAATTTTCCTTTATGGACTAGGCTATCGTTGGCCTAGTCCATAATAGCTGAATACTATTAAGCAGTTTTAACTAAAAATAACTGCAACAAATCCAACCTAAAATTCAACAAACGGATATAAACATACATCTGTTAATAACTTGGTAGGTTGCACCAACTCAATTCTATCCATCACCAAAATATTATTATTATCATAGTTGTTATTAACGTTAATCACACTAGCATCAGTCGACTCGGTAATAATAAATTGACTAACCCCAAAGTGATTCGCTTTAACTCTAACTTCATCAACTGTATGCCATATTTCATCATCGTCTGAACTGACGCGATCGGCATCATTGAAGCTAATCTTTGGCGAAAACAGAATATCGCTATCACCGCTATTAAACCATATTAGGCGCACGACATCCCCTATATTCAACGAGACATTTTCAATGGCTTTTACACCTTGATAATTATACGCTCCGCTATCACCCGTTGTAATTGCTGTACCAAAATTAACAAAACTTGTGTACTTGTCTAGTATGATAGTATCGAATCGACCATCGAGGATATCAGAGGCCTCTAATGAATCTCCAAAGTCAACAATTGTTGAGCAAAATAGCGTATCAAAATCGCTTTTATTATTAATCGGCAATGCTAATTTGGACGTTAATGTTGTGCCGTTTGCCGCTTTTATACTAAGTTCAATTTCAAAATCGCCGGTACTTGTCGGTGTCCCTGCAAGCAAACCATCTTCGGTTAATGTTAGTCCATCTGGTAAAGCAGAAGACGAGAACTGGTAAGGCGGCAACGCGCCAAAAACATCTATTTGTTGGCTAAATGATTGACCCACTATTGCTTGATTCAACTGTTTCGTTTTAAGTTCTAAAGGAAAAAGTGGCGTAATTATTTGATAGTCTATTGTTTTCACTAGATCCATTTTTTGGATATCGCCCACCCCTATAGTACACTTACAATTTCAAAATCAGCGGGTTGTTGTTCAATTTCACTGCGTTCCGATTTGTCTTTTATAGCAATAAAGATAGTTTGCCCTTCGGTTAACATTGTTTTGTGTTCTGCTTGAATATCAAACGCTGCCCAAATCTGATTATATCCGGGACTTGGCTTTATGATTTTCCCTTGCTCATTGTTGTCCTCTCGGTCAAAGTTAACAACATAGTCAGGTAGGTATGCCTGTTCATAATTTCCGTTGTCGATAGGAAAAAACGAATATCGAACTTCATATTCAGCGTTACATTCAATACATCGATATTTATCGCTAAAGCTGACATCAAAACGTTTGGTTTGAGGTGAGAAACCCACTGCCAAATTACTAATTGTTTCTTCATTTTCATATGGCATAGAGTATGCGGCTAGTTCATCGACATAAAACGCTATTGGAGAAGACTTTGTTCCCGGTGTTGCAACTCCTAAAGAAATTGTCGCCATACTATCGAAATACTTCTGACCATCTCCTGGATAATGATCGCCACCTTCACTAAATGAGCTATATGGATTGTGAGCGCCACCATTGTGGTGTGTTGGGTGAGCATCGACTAATACCTTGGTCCAGCCGCCCATGGGAATATTAGCCGCTCTATGATAATAGTGACCACCTACACTGGTATCAATAAAAGGATAAAATGAAACTGTCAAATCCGGTCTAGATAGGTTCGACTTAGCATAATCATCAAAATTGAGATAATTAGGCGGCATTAACACCCAAATTGAAAGTCGATTATGGCCCTTAAATTGTGGAATAAGGGTAGAATTGGTTTTTGTTTTGTAATAAAAAAGATTCTTCCGTCGACATCTCGGTCGCCAATCAGGTTTGCTTCGCTTAAGTTTTCTAAATATTGAGATTTAGACTTAATCTCAATACCTGCTTCTTGTAGCAACCCAGCATTATCTTCATATACTCCGCCTGTCATTAAAACTTTCATGGAGTTGCCCGAAACGCTTAATGTGGGCTCTGAATCAAAGAAGCCATAACGGGTCCAGCCAATATGTGAATTATTATGAGGGTTGTAATAAGGAAAAAATTTCGAGCCATCTTCATTGCAAAGCTTTGATTGCCCGATACCAGCATAAATGTCGCATTCGTTAGCGCCAATATCTGAATAACTCCAATTGTCGAAACCGTTTTCAACTTTATTATCGTCAAAATCAAAAGACATAAATGGCACAGGAGTCATCTTTAATTTAAATTGCGATGCAGAGGTATCGCCACTCGAACTAGTCGCTGTAATTTCTAAAATATAATAGGTTTGTATTTTATCTATCAATACGTCTTTATCTTTTATAGATACTTCACCCGTTTCAGAATTTACGGTAAAACCGTATTCCTCACCGCGTGTTAATGAATAGCTAATGGTGTTGTTGTCGTGAAAAGCACGGCCTGTAATTCCAACGCTTAAGTCATTTATAATTTCAGCTTCTTTAATGTGGTTTTCCATTTCGTTTTTATCTACCACAGATGTTAGATATAAATACTCCACATTTATCGTGAATGTTTGACTTACCACAGTCCCTGATGTGCTCATTGCCATTACTTCGACCACGTGATTAGGATTTTCGCTTCTATCAATCAAGGTATGATCTAAAACGCTGATAACACCAGTAACTTCATCAATTGAAAATCGACCACCGGCAGAATCAGTAAGGCTATAAGTTACAGTATTACCGTCGTGGATTGCATTTGCTCTAACACCCACTGCTAAGCCATTTACGGAGTTTATATCGTCAATTACGTTGGGCAATTGGTCAACATCGGCTATGTTACTTAATTCAACATTGGTTACTTTAACACTGAAGGAAGCTTGAACTTTTTAGCTGATGAACTTGTCGCTTCCACCGTCAAGCTAATTTCTGGGGCGATAAACCCGTCAACCAAACGATAATCTGCGACAGTAATTACGCCTGTTGCGCTATCAATAGCAAAAGCACCAAATGTAGGTTGGCCGTCGTCAACTAATGCATAGGTAATGGTTTGTCCATCTTCTTCTGCGTTGGCAGTAATCCCAACCTCACCTCCATTTGTGGCAACACTATCTGCGATAAAATTCAACTCTGCATTTTTATCAGTAATTTCCGATAAAATAGTATCGATTCTTTTCTCATTATCGTCAGAAGAGCCAGAGCCACTACAGGCAGATATTCCAAAAATAGAAATCATTATTAGGCTTGTACTAATAAACCGCTTTGCCATGGGCGTCGTTATAAAAGATGAAGAAATTAACATTAGTTTGGAAGCCTAGAATTTATTTTAAGTGAGGTAGCTAACTACCATAAAAGCGTAATTGAATATAACCCAAGAATCGAATTTTCGCATTAACAATGATGAAAAATCGTACAACCCCGAATAAAAAAGGGTGTTATAAAATTACGCAAATTATTTATTTTACCTATCAGATACATTTTGCAGAATCTTATCCAATTGCTCTGCTTTCTGTTTGCGACTATACAGCGACAAATCACGGTCAAATGATGTAATGTCATTACCCCCATTTGCCTGCAACAAATCAACAATTGCAACGGTTAAATTGTCTTTTGTTTGTCCCAAATACACGCCGTCAAATTGTTTCGATAAATTATAGGTTGCGCCTGCATCATCGGCCTTAACCAACATCGCTCTTTGAGTCCGCAGATATTCGTATACTTTGCCCGGAATTTGTTTATTAAACCTAGCATCTTGTATTAGCAATAAAGCATTGGTCTCAGGTCATATTATTTAAAGCGTTGATAAACGGCACTGGCTCAATAAATCGAACAAGGTCGTCAATGCCGAGTTGCGTTAACTTTTGTGCAAAATCGTTGCCGTCCCCGGCACCTTGAAATATTAGTTCAAAATTGTCAGCTGTAATTAAACCGTCCGCTTTTATTGCCGACAACGCCTCAAATATCGGCTCTGGATCTCGCCCATTTGGATACAAAACACCACTGTAATATAAGGTAAACTTATCGGCAGAAAACGGTGTCGAATTATCTGGCATACCGGCGAGTTTCTCAAAATTGGCTTCATCGTAGCCATTTTCTATAACGGTATTTTTTAATGAGACCAACTCGCCATATTCGGTTTGATACAAATCTCTCACGGCACTTGTGGCGAACGTAATTTGCGCGGCATTTGTCATTACTTTTGTATCAATTTTTTTATGAATGTAGTCTAACCATTTTCCAGCAGAGCCATTCATGTAATGGCAAGGATCACGATAATCAGCGACCGGGGCGTTTTATTTGACGCCGCCAGTTTATTTGCAATGTAATGTGTACTTGGAATTGGAGACGATGACCAAATAACATCTGGCTGGTATTTTTTAACAGTTTTTTGCCTGTTTTTAACGCCGCCGGGATCCATGTAAGCCCCCAGCGGTCGGGCGTTTCCATAATAGATAGATATTTACCTTTATAAGACAAATCCCTTTGTACGTCATAGGCGTTGGCTCGATAAATCTTGTCGTCAGCCGCGTCAGTGTAGGTGCGGTCAATTTTTGAATAAGCTCGGTCAGTCGCAGTTAATACCACTACATTCCACCCCCATTGCTTTAAATAGCGGTAAAAGCTCTCAATTCTTGGCACCGACGCACCATTACTCGGCGGAAACTCAAATACGACCATTAATATTGTTTTTTGTTTTTTCATTTTGATTTGCTCATTCATTAATGGTCACTTCTCCGGCTATCTTTTCTAAAGATAAACAAAATGGCGTTATTTTTTTCCGATACGGCATAAACCTAGGCAAGGCTAAGTTGTTACTGGTTTGCACAATACCACCATCGTTTGTTGCAACAGCGTATTCAACACCACATTTTTTTACCATAGAGGCATGTTTATTACTAAAATCTCGGTCAAACCAGCCATTTGGATAGGCAAAAATGGTGGTGGTTGTACCTAATACATCGTTTAAATAACGAATCGAGGTTGAAATCTCCTCCTCCGCCACAGCGTCTTGCTGAAAACCCAAAATACTATGACTGGCAGTGTGTGCCCCGACATCATGTCCGCGACTCACCAAATTTTTGAGCTGCGATTCGGTCATCATACAGCGCTCAACAACAGGATCGCCACACAATCCTACAATGGTATCCACAGCTTTGTCTCGTAACGCATTAGGTAAAAATTTGATTTTTGAAACTAGGGTTAAATAAGTATTAGCACGAGCTTGTTCAGTTGCTAAAGAATAATGTTGGTTTTCAAAATCTAGGTTGGCTAATGCAGCTTTTCGTAAGCAGGTTTCGAGTTGATCATTCCATAACCACCCTTGTTGGGTGCCATGAGTTGCAACAAAAAACTCGCTTTGATATTGTACTTTTCTAAAATAGGGAGTGCGTTGGTGTAGTTATCTAAGTAACCGTCGTCGAACGTGAGCGCCAAAGCTAATTTAGGTAGCTTACCCTTTTTTGCAGTGCCAAGGCTTTGGACAGGGGATAAATAGTAAAGTGTTTGCTTAGCGCTGCGATGAGTTGCTCAAAACCAGCAACATCTAAGTCGTCTGGGCAAAACGGGTCCGCTTTATCTAAAACGCGATGAAAATACAAAACGGCCAAAGGATACTCTCGATGTTTTCGAAAGTTTATCCAGGCTAAAATATTCAAACCCCAGCTCAGCATTGTTAATAAATCCCTATAATCCATTACGATTGAATTGCAAACAAGCTTAGAGTACACGCTGTTTAATTTATTGTGAACCACGCTTATATATTAGTTAATGGTAAATTAATCCATTTAGTGCTGGACGAAAAGGAAAATAACTTAAACAATATGGTAAATTAGTTACGGAACACTCTTTTTTAATAGGCAAGGTTAATGAAAAAGTCCTCACGGTATTTGGTACACGGCCAGAAGCAATCAAAATGGCTCCCTTGTTCACAAATTAGCCGAGTCTAATTTAATTGAATCCCGCGTATGTGTTACAGCACAACACAGAGAAATGCTAGATCAGGTGTTGAAGTTGTTTGAAATCACCCCTGACTACGATCTCAATATCATGAAGCCGGGCCAAGACCTATACGATGTGACAACCAAGATCCTTACCGACATAAAAGCGGTCATTGCCGATTTTAAACCTGATATTGTTTTGGTTCACGGCGACACTAGCACAACATTTAGTGCTGCTTTAGCGGCCTTTTATCAGCAAGTAAAAGTAGGACACGTTGAAGCCGGACTGCGTACTGGCAATATTTATTCTCCTTGGCCAGAAGAAGCCAACCGCAAATTAACAGGTGCAATCACCCAATTCCACTTTGCGCCAACAGCATCGTCTGAATCAAACCTACTTAAAGAAAATACGCCAGCGTCTAATATTTATGTCACTGGTAACACGGTAATCGACGCATTATTGTGGGTTAAACAAAAATTAGACAACAATGACGCGTTGCGCTCTGCGTTTACTGAAAAGTTCTCATTTATTAACCCTGATAAAAAATTAGTGTTAGTCACCGGTCACCGACGTGAAAGTTTTGGTGACGGATTTGAACGGATATGTAGTGCGTTAGCGACTATTGCTAGACAACGTCCAGATGTACAAATCGTTTACCCAATGCACATGAATCCTAACGTTAGGGAACCGGTAAACCGATTATTATCTGGCTTAGACAACGTATTTTTAATTGAACCACAAGATTACCTGCCATTTGTTTATTTAATGAATCAATCCTATTTGATCATTACTGACTCAGGTGGTGTTCAAGAAGAAGCGCCTTCAATAGGTAAACCAGTACTGGTTATGCGTGATACAACAGAGCGCCCAGAAGCCGTTGATGCAGGTACTGTCATATTAGTAGGAACCGATGAACAACGCATTGTTGAGCAAACAATTACATTGCTAGACGATGAAGTTAAATATAATACGATGTCGCAGGCCCATAACCCATATGGTGACGGTCAAGCTTGTCAAAGAATAGTACAAACATTAGTAGAGGAATTATAGTCATGGACTTTAAGACAGTTTCAGTTATTGGTTTGGGTTACATAGGCTTGCCAACGGCCGCCGTTATTGCTTCCCGTGGTATCAAGGTTGTTGGTGTTGAGATAAATCAACACGCAGTTGATACAATCAATGCTGGTAAAATTCATATTGTAGAACCAGACTTAGACATAGTGGTTAAAAGTGTTGTTTCTACCGGTTATCTCAGAGCGACTACAATCGTTGAAAAAGCCGACGCTTTTATGATTGCAGTTCCTACACCGTTTAAACACGGTGATGATGACTCACATTCACCTGACCTAAGCTATATTGAGTCAGCGGCAAAAGCCATTGCACCTGTGATTGAAGCCGGTAATTTGGTCATTTTAGAATCTACCTCACCTGTGGGCGCAACTGAAAAACTCGCGGGTTGGTTAAAAGAAGCACGCCCAGACTTAACCTTCCCACAGGATGCTGGCGATCAAGCAGACATTAAAGTCGCGCATTGCCCAGAACGTGTTTTACTGGTTATGTATTACAAGAATTAGTGTCTAACGACCGTGTCATTGGTGGTATCTCCCTGCATGCAGCGCCGCAGCTGCAGGTTTGTATAAAACATTTGTGCGCGGTGAGTGTATTATCACCAATGCTAGAACAGCAGAAATGGCTAAGTTAACTGAAAATTCATTTAGAGACGTTAACATTGCCTTTGCCAATGAATTATCCACCATATGTGACCAACTGCGTATTAATGTATGGGAGCTGATCAAATTAGCAAACAGGCACCCTCGCGTAAATATCTTGAGCCCAGGATCTTAGTGTTGGTGGCCATTGTATCGCTGTAGACCCATGGTTTATTGTTGATAGCTGCCCGGAACATGCAAAACTAATCAAACAAGCCCGATTAACAAACGATGCAAAACCTCATTACGTTGTTAATCAAATTAAAGAAGCGGCTGATCAGTTTAAACGCCCAGTTATTGCTTGTTTAGGCCTAGCATTTAAAGCCGATATCGACGACCTCAGAGAGAGCCCAGCGGTACAAATCGTTGAAGATCTTGCCCAAGCCAAAGTTGGCGAAATAATTGCGGTTGAGCCTAATATTAGCGAGCTTCCGGGTTCACTTTCGGATGCAAATGTCACTCTTGCGTCTGTTGCTGCAGCACTAGAAGTTGCCAATGTTGTGGTCATTTTGGTTGATCACAAAGAATTTAAAGCAGCGGACCGCTCATTGTTTGCCAAAAAGTCGTTATCGATACACGCGGTCTTTTATAAAAGCATCGCTTTTATGAAGTCGCTCCTACTGCTCATCACATTACTTAGTCATCATTGCCTCGCGGCAATGGTGACGGTAGATGGAGTCGACTTTACCTCACTATCTGCAGCACGCACGGCCATTAAAGATGGTAGCCGTATTTACCTCCAAAAAGGCGTTTATGCCGTAGGCGCTTATATTAAAGCAAGCGATATAGAACTCATTGGCGAAGAAGGCGTTGTTTTTGACAATGCCATTGCCGACGACAAAGCCGCTTTGGTATTTACCGGCAATAATATTACTGTTGAATCCATTGAGTGCCGCAATATTGCAGTAAAAGACAAAAACGGCGCTTGTATTCGATTTGAAGGTCAACATCTCACTGTTCGCAACCTATACGCCCACGACAGCCAAGCTGGCATTTTAACAAATAGAGATGCAGGCAATATAACCATTGAATATTCTAAGTTTGAACGTTTAGGCGGGAAAGGCAAAGGAGTGGGTTATGCTCATGCGGTGTATGCTTTTGCAGACGAGCTCCGAATTTATCGCTCTGAGATTCTTTCGATGCGAGGAAGCGGTTCTGGGATCAAAAGTCGTTCTAAAAAACCGTCATATTGGAGTCGAGACTTGCAACAATTAATGGTGATGATAGTCGATTAATAGACACTGCAAACTTTGGCGAACTTATTGTTCAAAAGAGTATTTTGCAGCAAGGTGATAATTCGACTAACCGACAACTCATAGCCTACGGCCTTGAGAAAAAGTAGAGCGGTTATTTGATGTTAATTCAATTGAAATTAAAAATAATATTTTTATCCTAGATAGAGCAAAATCCAGTGTCATTGTTAGCTATCGACTTGCGGATAAAATTGAAATAACAGACAACGTTTATATTGGTGACTTTTTGTACACCACTGATTTTTTACCAAATAACACTTGGTATTCATCGAGAAATAAGGCATTTATTGCTGAATTGCCATATATTCCAAAATTAGAAGATTTTGATGATATTATCTTTAGAGCAACAACTTATGGGACCGCCGAGCAACCATAAGATTTTATTACTGTGATTAAATGGACCTAATAAATGACGATTTTAGTTAAAACATACAACAGCGCCATCGATGCTGAATGGGACGAGTACGTTAAGTCACATGACAATGGTTCTATTTATCATCTCATGAGTTGGAAACCGTTAATTGAAAAGTGTTTTGGCCACAAAGCCTCGTACCTTTACGCTATCAATGAGTCTGGCAAGATCTGTGGCGTATTGCCTGCGGTAAACGTTAAAAGTGCCCTATTTGGCAATAATCTAATCTCTATGCCTTATTTCAATTACGGTGGCGCCATTGCAGACTCAACCGAAATTGCACAAAAACTCACTCAAGCAACGATTGAATTTGCTAAACAGCAAGGCATTGACTATGTCCAGTTTAGAGAAAATCAGGCCGACCCAGATTCAACGCTAGAAGTATCCACCAGCAAAGTGAATATGATCCTGCAACTCCCTGAAACTGCAGAGTTGCTTGGTAAATCAATAGGCTCTAAACGTCGCTCACAAATTAAACGACCGATTAGAGAAGGTGTCAGTCACAAATTTGGTGGCTTAGAACTGCTCGACGATTTTTATGAAGTATTCTGCCTTAACATGCGAGATTTAGGTACACCGGTTTACGCGAAGTCGTTTTTCCAAGAAATATTAACGACATTTGCGAGCAATGCCATATTGTGCGTGATCTATTGGGAAGGAAAACCGGTTTCAACCGGGTTCTTATTGCATCACAATAATCGCATGGAAATTCCATGGGCGAGCACCGTAAGGTACGCAAATAGAATTTCAGTAAATATGTACCTTTACTGGCAAATCCTAAGCTACGCTATCGAGCAAGAATTTAAAGAGTTCGACTTCGGACGTTCTACTATCGACGCGGGTACGTACAAGTTTAAGAAACAATGGGGCGCTGAACCGAGCCAATGTTACTGGTATCACTGGGTTCCAGATGGAAAAACGCTTCCTAATTTATCCCCGACCAACAGTAAGTTTGAGTTAGCCATTAAAATTTGGCAAAAACTGCCTCTTGGGATAACAAAATTGATAGGACCTCCTATCGTAAAAAACCTACCTTAAAACAATCTTTCAGTGAATTAATGCTTCCAGTTATTTGATGGCTTGCATGCACTCAGCAGAAACATGTATTTGGTAGAAGCATGTAATGATAGTTACTCTGTTTAGCTCGCTCAATGCAGCGCGTTAAGCAGAGTGTATTAGCTATTAGGTAGAACCTTATATAACGTCATGTACTGCGCGACCATCGACTCAACACTGTACTTACTAGAAACCAAGTCGTAGGCACGCTCGACTTTTTGCTGAACATCCGTTGAACCACTTAGTATTTGAACAAACAATTCACTCATTTGCTCTGCATTATTTGGCTCGACAAACCACACTTCGTTGTCGGTGATAAACTTAGATATCCCACCCACATTGGTGGTAACAACTGGTATGCCAAGCGCCATGGATTCTAATATGGTCATTGGCATTGCTTCATAATGAGACGACAAAGCAAACAAATCGGTGCCAGACAAGATATCGTCAACATCTGACCGATAACCTAGCATATGAATATCGGTTTGATGGGTCAGGGTCGATTTAAACGTATCGAGCTCCTGATACGAAGGGCCATCTCCAACAAATTGTAGAATAGTCGTATCCATAACGTTTGACGTTTCTTTGGCTAATTGAAACGCTTTCATCAACATAGTTTGATTTTTAATTGGGTCGAGCCGGCCAACGGTTGTAATCACCTTAGCGTTATTGGTTCGATCTTGTATCGGCATTTGCGCAGGGACATTAACCCCATTAAAAACCAGACTTACCTTTTTGTTATTAATACCTAAGTCGTTGATGACCCAGTTATATAAATCGTATGACACTACGGTATAGTGATTGATAAAGGTCGAAATGAGCTTTCTGAAACGATTGTTAAACTGGTTTAGGCCTTTTGGATCATCTCCTCCACGACCATGATCACAGTGAACGGTGGTAGGTACACCCGCTAACTTGGCAGCCAAATGGTATTCTATCGTGCCAAAATTATAAGTATGCATTGCCTTAGGCTTGAGACGACGTAAGAGGCGGAGTAACTTATAGTGACTAAATAAATCGTTGCCTTAGTTTTTTCCAATACAATACACATCAACTGGCACATCGAACGCTTTGATCAGGCCAAATTCGCTGGTTAAGGAAATTAAAACATGTTTAACTGGATAATCACGGGAATGATTGACCAGATTGACAATAACTTTCTCTAAACCACCGCAACCAAAGCTAGGGACAAGATGCACTATCTTTTGTATTTCTGTCTTTTGTGCTTTCATAAAATGTTTATTTTCTCGTATATTTGAAACTAAGCTTTTTAACAAAATTTAAAATGGTAATACGTAGTGTATTTTATCGAATTAAAACGGCTGTCTCATTTTACACATTCCGACCTAAAAAACATGTGGTTTACCGTCGCACAAACGGCAATTCCCAATATATTTTTGAGTTGGCCGTGGATCGACAGCTGGTTGTCTTTATTAAAAGACCAAAATGATACTTATGTTATTACTGCTTCAAACCACAACCAGTGTGTTGGTATTGGAATATTTGTTGAGAAACACGTCACAAGGCATGGGTTTTTTAAATCTAAACAGTGGTATTTACACCGAACAGGTGATGACAAGTTAGACCAAATTTGGATCGAGAAAAACAACTTTTTAGTAAGTGACCAAAATTCACGTCAAATTACGTCCGCAATGTGGCAACACCTTTTTTGAATCAGCCTGATGTTGATGAATTTATTGTTAACGTCGCTCTTGATGAAACATCCATTGGAATTACCACCCACAACACGGACTATCAATTAGTAAAAGAAAATATCGACGTCGGCTATTTACTCGCTATAAATGCGATAAAAGATAGCTCGCGGTTTCCACAGGAAATTTCAAACTCTACATATAAGCATGTAGAACGTACCATTCGTCGTTTAAACCAAGATAATGACTTAACCTTTGAATTTGTTACCGATCCCACAGCAATACTTAATACGTTAGAACAACTCTCCCATTGGCACATAACCAAATGGGAAGGTACTGCCACTCCAAGTGGCTTTAATAACGATACATTTCAGGATTTTCACTCCCGCTTTATTCGGCAAAAGTTAGACAACGCCTGTATCGCAGTTTTATCCGCAGGGGTGAAATTGTTGGTGTTAATTATTACCTTCGTCACAAACGTAATCTGGCATTTTATTTAAGCTGTATTAAGCCAATTACTGACAACAAAATTAAAATTGGACTTGCCCTGCATTGCTTAGTGGCAAGGCAAGCACATACTATGAATATTGCCTATATCGACTACTTAGCCGGTGACGCCGATTACAAAAGAAAATTATCAAACAATACAGAGGCGTACTGTCAAATTACTGTACAAAAACGACAAATTAAATTTAAAATTGAAGCCAGCTTAGGTAAATTAAAAAGAAAATTTCTAAACGTTAAGTAAAGACAATGACTAATACGTATTTGTTATTGCAATACAATGCGGGACAAAACTTACGCACTATAATATAGTAAGTTGAATGATTAAACGGACACTTTGTCAACTATAAAAATAGGATTGGATTGAATATGAACTCCTCAAGATTACTACTGGTTTCTACAATAATTATTGCATTAGCAGGTTGTGGCGGTACCTCCCTGAAGAGTATTTCAAACTTGCTCAACAGCATATTCAAAACGGTGACAGTGAATCCGCCATCATTGCGTTAAAAAATGTAATCAAGGAAGTGCCTTAGCAATATCGAAGCCAGAAAGCAATTGGCCGAACTCTATATGGCAGATGGTTCGCTAGATAATGCTGAAAAAGAATTAGCCTATGTAATAAACAAAGGCCAAGGTACGGAAAAGCATTATTCAGATCTGTTAAAAGTGCACAACCTTTTAAGTGACTTTGAAAGTACATTATTTATTGAAGGTCCAGAGGAATGGCAAGACATCAACTTGCAAAGTGCCTTTTTGTACCATAAAGCCATGGCTAACTATCGTTTAAAAAATGAAGAACTAGGCAAGCAAACCCTCGAAGTCTTAGTTACGTTAGCCCCAGAAACCATCTACGGTAAACTAGCTTCAGCTTATCTAATGTCAGAACAAGACTTGATGGAATCGGCCAACATAATAGAGGCTTTGTCTCAACAGTTCCCAAATAATTCAGATATTTTTATGCTAAAGGGCCTCGTATTAGGAAGCCTTAAAAAGTATGGCGAAGCGGCAAAAGCATATGAACACCACTTAACATTAATGCCAAAATATAGACAAATACGACTATATATTGCTGACGCATTAGTAAAAGATAAGCAGTTTTCTGCTGCACAAGTACATACAGAATATTTGTTAAAATACACCCATGAGCAGGCTTTCCTTAATCAGCTACAAGGTGTTATTAAATTTGACGCCAAGGAATATAAAGTCGCCTAGGGTCACTTTGAAAAAGCGATTCAAAACGGTATAGATTCAACTACAAATAGACTGATGGCTGGACTTACCTCTTTTCAAAACAAACAATATGAAAAAGCATATCAATACTTAAGTTCAATAGCTGACAAGATGCCGCCAACTCACCCAGCCAAAAAAATACTGGCGATTACTCAGCTGCAACTCGGTTATACATTAGAAGCCTCAGCCACCATGTTAGAACTTGAAGGCCTAAATGATGCTGACACATCTATGTTTGCTAGTGCAAGTTTTGAGTTAATTAAAGACGGTGACTTTAAAACAGCAAAAACATTATTGGCAAAAACAGAAAACATAGATGGTAAAAGTGCCAGCGCGTTAATTACTCACGGCCTTGCCAAACTCAGCCTTGATGATGTTAGTGGTGTCGTTAACTTAGAGCAAGCTTTAGAGATCGCACCTGACTTGTCGGTCGCTAAGTCTGCTTTGGCCTCGGCCTACATGGCGACCAATGAATTTGATAAAGCGCTTAAACTTGCTAAAACATGGCAGGAACAAAATGACATAAATGGTTATAACTTGGCTGGTTATGTTTATCAAAAACAAGGCAAAGCCGAGTTGGCAACCAAAGCATTTGAAGACGCTTTAAAACTAGATTCTACAAATACCCCTTCTCATATGTATTTTGCCAATGTAAATATGAAGCAAGGTAATTATCAGGAAGCCAGTTCGTACTTAACCAAATTATTTCAAAAAGAGCCGGACAACCTAACAGCCCTTAAAATGTACTATTTTATCGGTAGAGAGCAGGGTAATACTAAAGAGGCCCTCGATCTGATGGAAGACAGATTTAAGGTTAATTTGACATCTGAACCTCATCGTTTACAACTTGCCCAGTTATATTTAAACGAAAAAAACCAAATCAAGTCATCAGAATTTTAACAAGTTATGACTTTCAACCAACTCAAGATACAAATGAGTTTTATTGGCTAGCACTTGCCGACAGTTTGCAAGTTGTTGGCAAAAACAATGAAGCGCTTAAGCTTTATAGCCGTTGGACCCAAGCTAATCCAACAGCTGAATTGGCCTTAGTTAAAAAGATCAGTGCAGAGCAGGGTTTAAAACGATTTGCTTTAGCGTTGACGTCTGTAGAAAACGCACTTATTCATTTCCCAGATTCAAAAGGTTTGCAAATTGTACACGTAAACCTGTTAATTCGTGATGGTCAAAATGATACAGCGGAAGGCTTGTTACGCCGCTATTTTAAAGATGAATCTAAGAACCTTGTTGTGCAATATCTGCAGGGGCAAATATTGTTAAACAGAAAAAATTATAAACAGTCTTTACCTCTGTTACAGGCATATTATGATAAAAAACAAACCTCTGAATCAGCGCGTTATATTTATGCCGCATATGTAGGCAAAGGTGAAAAACCAAAGGCCATTAAGTTTGTTGAGTCTCATATAGAAAAGGCACCTGATGACATTTCAAATATCTATATGTTAGCAAACGAGTTTTTAACAACGGACAATAAAAAAGCACAGCTTTATTTTGGAAAAATGCTTAGCATAACCCCGACAAATCTAGTGGCACTTAACAACCTAGCTTGGTTGCAGTACCAAAACGACCAGTTGCCTGAAGCCAAGGCTACGATAGAACGAGCGTTTAAGATTACCGATAATCTACCGCAATTGCTGGATACAGGCGCCATTATCTACGAAAAACTGGGGGATATTAAAAAGGCCAAAGCGCTAATTAATAAAGCGTATAAGTTAACGGATGATCAACGAAGCTTAAGAACAAATTACAATAGAATTAACGCTTTGTAACTTACCCGTTATAAATAACCAAATGCATTTATGATGGAATGGGACATCGCTGTCCCATTACATCATAAACATAGCACCAACATACGGTGCAATTTGTAACAAACATAAGCCTTGCCAACCCAACGGGTTAAGCCACACCCTCTTTTAGCCCCCAAAACAGAACCTGCTCATTCTTAATGATTCATTTGTTCCACAGCTAATAGCAACTATTAGGCTGAGTATGCTAACGACAACCACACCCTAGCAAAGTACAACTGCGCCTATGTGTCGCGACTCCGGTTTAAAAATAGCCACACGTTAACGCGCATCACATAATCTGCCAGTGCAATTGCTTGTATGTTTCCTGCGGTAACCATGACAATTATCGGTACTCTATTCACTCTCTTTACTTCCTTTACTGCAGGAACGAATCCATTAGAGAGTCATTTGTACGTCATAATGCACCTAATAATTCGTCGGCATGTTTTTGTAATCACTAATTTCTGAATCAATTTATTGGATGCGATTGCGCCTTAAAACTCCGCAACTCCGCAACCTTTTAGTATAAGTATGGATCTAATTTAATTTAATTTAGTAAGCAGTAAGCAGTAAGTAGTAAGTAGTAAGCAGTAAGCAGAATTAAAGATCAATGAGGGCTTTATAGCGCATATTATTAGACTTAAATTTTAGGCATAAAAAACCGCTCATATTGAGCGGTTTTAAAAACATCTAACTTGTTAGATTATGCTTTACGACGCGCCGCGCCTGCAAGTCCTAACAAACCTAAACCGAAGATAGCTAGTGAAGCTGGCTCAGAAACAAAAAGACTTAAGTTTGCAGAGTCTAGTGTTGTTTCACGAGTTAAGAAATCAACCTCAGTTGCGTTAATACCAAAAGTACTTAATACGGCTGTTTGGTAAGCAGTAGCAACATAGCTGTCATTATAAAGTGGTGTAGTACCCGCATTTGTAATTTCAGTTGTAATACGACCACCAACATGTGCATCAGTTACGTTTGCAATGATGTCATGAAAATCTGTGTAACCACCAACGCTATACGCTGAGTAGAAGAAGTCGTCAGCAATAGAAGCGATGTCAGATTTGATGTTAAAGTTAACACCCGTGCCACCTAGGTCAGCACCAGAACCAGTCACGTCTAACGCTAATACTTGTGTAGATACACCACTAGCAATGTCTTTCATGAACAAGTTAACGTAACCACCAACAAACTGTGCACCAATTGCTTCGCCAGTATCTTGAACGTTATTGCTGTTAAGGTCGTTAAACCCAGCAAATCCGAAAAATTCGTAGTCAGCAACTAACGTGTAAGTTGCAAGACCAAAAGCAGGCACGTTAGTGTTATATGCTTCGTTGTCAGTCGTATAGTTTAATGAAGCAACTTCGATTCCGAATGCAGCGTCAAATACCATGTTGCCTTGTTCGATTTTTCCGTTTTGGTCAACATCTAAGTATGCAGATGTTGGGTCAAACGTACCAAATGTAAATTTATCGAAAACGCCAGAAACAGAGTTTCCATCCATATCGTAATCAGTACCTACATCGATTGAGATAGGAGAAGCGTTTGCACCAAATGCACTAACTAGTGTAAGTGCTAGTAAAGATTTTTTAATGTTCATGTTTATATTCCTGTATGTTTTGTCAAAGCGACTATGACCTTACTATGCTAACCGCGTGCCAATATTGTAACCCATTGTATTTTATGTGATTTATAAAAGATCGTTGATTTTGAAAACATCATTTGTAAAAGATCCTGACATTCAGTTTAGCGCTCAATCATTAATCAACTGTGTTTATTTATCTAAAACCAATTTTTTAGCAATGCTAAACATGATTTTTTGCAGTGGATTGCGATTCCCGCCTGGACGCCAGGCTTTTTTCAGTTTGTTTTTATAACCGTCATAATGTAAACCGTATGGTGCGCACACTAGCTCTCCACGGTTCAGCAATATTTTCAAAGCATAGGTTCCAGCTACAGCTCCACAAAATTTAACCCCCATCGGAATGGATGGGCCTTTTTGGCATTGAAGTCTGCTTTTTCAGGCACAACTAAATAGTCGCGCTGCAACATAGAAGGAGACAATCCAATTAAAAATTGGATCAATTGCTCATCTTCGGTCTGTTTATCTTCAAACCTAAAATACTCTTCGTAACTCATACCGCCGGGCATAAAGCATAAAAATGCCGTTCCCATACCTAAAGGAGCTGCGGTTATCACTGGGATCCCTTTTTCTTGGCATTTTCTAAAAACGAGCTTTCTGGCAGAAAGAGCAAAGAAGTCCAAGCTATCAACGTAAAGATCAACACCTTCTAAAAATTCATCAACGTTATGTTCAAATATGCCTTCTGGAAAAACACGTACATCCGCTTCTGGATTTATATCTTTGGTTATTTCCGCCATAACTTCACATTTAGGTCGATTAATCGTCGACATAAACGCACCGGCTTGACGATTAAAATTATGAACTTCATATTCGTCAAAATCGGAAATGTTAAATTTCCCGACACCTAACCTTGCTAACGTAACTGTATGTTCGCTACCTACTCCGCCGGCGCCAGCCATTGCTACGCGTTTTGTTCTCAGTACCTCTTGTTCTTCTTCTGTAATCCAGCCAATATTTCGTGAAAATGCATCGTTATAGTTAAACATGAAAAATTCCTTATTTAGTTACGTTTGCTCCTCCTATATAAAACGACTTCAAAGAGGCACCTAAAACTTGCTGATTAATTTAGCTTGAAATGAGTCAGATATCTATCGTGTTTAAACAACACTTTTGATTGTGACCCATAACAAACCGAGATATTCATATATAGCTCGCTCACTTTGGTATATCGAGGAAGCGTTTGGAACAAAAGAACGCCACGACAATTCACCATAGCCTGATACATATTCGGCGGGTGAAAATATTGGGCTAAGATTGTTACTACGATAGAGATAATCTAACCGCTTTATATGTGTAGCACTAGACACCACAATAAAGTTACTCGTCTCAACAACCTTTTTATGGGCGAGGACTTCGTCTAAAGAGTCTTTTGGCCCTTCGATTAACACTATGTTAGATAACGGCACACCGAGCCCCACTGCGAGCTCGGCATTAATGGCAGGATCTGATTTTTTATCATCCATTGCCGCGTAACCAGAAAATATGATTTTAAGCGTGGGGTATTGATGCCACATTTGCACCGCTTGAATAATTCGCGGCAGACTACATTGATGAATTTGTGCCACAAGTGGCAGCAATTGATTGTCACTATGCCAACATCCCATGACCACAACATAAGCTGGTTTTACAGTGGCCAGATAATTAGGATCTTCAATTGGCAGTTTTGGGTAAGACAGTTCTAATGGGCGGATCAAAAGTTGACTTGTTATTGGTAAAGAGAAGAACGTAACTAATAACGCACTGGCAATAAGTAATTTGCGCGCCATTGCCATTTTATTTCTTTTATATAGATAAAGCCCGCACAAAATAATTGCCATACAAATTGGTATGGGCATTAATAATTCCCCTACCAATTTTTTAATAAAAAACCCAATTTCAACCAGCAATTGGTTTGCCTCCAATTTACGCTTCTTTAAATTGCTGTTCTATATTGGCGAATAACAACTTAAAGCCTGGTGATAATGTTTTGTATAACGAAAATGGGTCAATGTAATACGGAGCGCGCTTACCGTGGTATTCGACAACGGGACCAATTTGTTGAAATTCGATTCCGACAAATCTCATGCTTCGCGCTAATCTTGGCTCCATCATGACAAAGACGTGCTTGATCCCTTTTTCTACTACAACACTTGCAGCCGACAGGTACAAACCTACAGCGATAAATGGAAAGCATCGCAGTTCTTCCTCAGAATAGCTGTCAACATTAATTGCACCTGTTGCAGCACCGGCAAATTTATCGGTTTTTCTTCGTCTAAACTCCTCAGGAACCGCTAACCTAGATATTTCGCATATTTCATTTCTTGGAAACAATTTGGGGTTTAGTGTGTCGTGGTCGATAGAATCTAAGCAATATTTTTCAAGTGGTAGCAATTCATCATTAGCAGTGCTACAAACAATTCTAACGGTTCCAGCGTATCGCTCTGTCGCTTTATGTTGAATTAAACAATGGAACGACTGGATGTCAAAGTCATCCTTTTCTTGTTTGTCAGGATACTCCGGCTCAAATTTTAGCTCTTCGCAATATACGTTGTGGCGTATTTGAAATGAATGACTAACTTGTTGCTCACTGATTGCCAAAACAGGTTGTAGAAATTCAGAAAAATGGTTTGCTATACTTATTGCTTCAGAATTAGCTTTTTTCTGAATGATAGCCTTTACTAAAGTGCCTATAATAGGTGTGTTTATGAACCGCTTTAAGAGTTTCAAGTTGAATTTCCGTAGCACAAATGAAGTAATGTAAGACTTTTAGTATAGGCATCAAAATGAACTAAATAAATAGCTTTATGGCTAATTAGAGCAATCTAAACAAATAAGTGTATTTTTGCCCTGCGGCACCATTTTGACTAGTGTCAGCTAATTTTACACCGGCAAAAGCGAGGCCTTAAATACCCTTAAAATACAAGGGGTTGCATCTTGGTTCGTAAATTGCTTATATTAATCCATTAGAACTGTTTATTTATCAAGCAGGCCCGATTATAATACGGGGTCGTGCGCTGTAACAAAATTAGGTATTGAAGTCATGAAAGCAAGCAATGAAAATCCAGTAGAAAAAAGGTTTCTTCTAGAAGGAAGTTTTTAACAAAAAGTTCAGCCGGAATTCTGATCGCATCATTACCTGCAAAATCTGTTTGGGCAACTGGTGGCAATATCGCCGGCTCAATAATCGCCTCTGGTGGTTCGTCAGACTGGTCTTCAAGTAACGCTGTGTGTTTACGTTCGCACGGCTATTGGAAAAACCACTTAAGCAATATTGACAGCAGTGATAAAAACAAAGCATTTAAAGATGCGTTTAATGCCTATCCAGTAGATGATAACCTTAACAATATTATTGTTAAGCGTAGTTCTAACGGCTCTTACATTGATTGGCACCCAACGTTAAAATACTGCGTTAAAAGTGAAGGTAACAGCGGCGTTTATTTGAACAATAGAAGCAATTCTAAGCCATTCATTACTGACAGAAGTATTAACAAAACGTGTACAGGAAAATACCGTAAAGAACATCAATATGGTAAGGATTACCCGTATTTTGATTTTTCAGGACCAGACAATGTAAATGCGCAAATGGTGACCATGTATCTGAACGCGCTTTACCATGGCCAATATGGAATTAACTATCCTGTGCTTTCTGCCTATGGTGGCCCTTTTGCAACAATAGCCGATTTTGCAGATAACTTAATTAATATGCGAAATATAAATGGTGCTGGCGCATTAGGTCGTGCACTTGCGCAGCTAATTGATCAAAATCCTGTATAAGTTGATTAATGTTTAGTTTTTCAGACTTTGTCGAGGCTCATGATTTTTCAGATGGGTCTGGGTGTGTTTTATTTCATACTGAAACAGGCGAGTCTTTAGCGTATGCATGCACCACTGATGTTTTATTGAGTAACCAAACTAACGAGATTAATAACATCGTTAGTTTGTTACTTGAAAAGCGATTTATTCAATCTACTTAGGATAGTTAAATGCACTTTCAATTAGAAGTGGCGCCATTTAAATTAAATATCCAAACCACAATCCCACTAGTAATCGACAATCTAACTAAGTTATACCCTCCTCAATTATTAACGTCAGTTGATGATAATTCTTTGGCTGACTACGATGTTTCTATTGATTACAGTGGCTTAGTTCGGAAATATATTAAACCTCAATGTTCCTTTAAATTTGACCAGTTCGAACCGTTTTTAGGCTTGCCCATTGGTCATGCCTATGCAAACTTAGAATGGGGCATGAATTATGTTATTGCGAGTAACATATTTAATTACTTAATTATTCACTCGGGTATTGTCGCCAAAAATAACAAAGCCGTACTTTTCCCTGCGCCTCTTACAGCGGCAAAAGTACCTTAACCGCTTATCTACAGGGACAAACATCATGGCGTTTACTTTCTGATGAAATGGCTCTAATCGACCCTGAGACACTTGAAGCGATTCCGTTTGTTCGACCTATTTGTTTAAAAAATAGATCAGGCCAACTAGTACAACAATGGTTTCCGGAAGTCGCCGTTTCAACAATTGCAGGGAACACCCATAAAGGCGATGTAGTACATGTTAGCCCATCGAAATTTAGTTGGGAGCAACGTAAAACACGAGCTGAAATAAAATCAGTGGTCTTCCCAAGATATGACCCAGATGTCGAGCTGGAAGTTTACGCCCTGACCAAAACCCAAGCTTTTATGCAACTAGCCGAAAATGCGTTTAACTTTAGTTTATTGGGCGTTGAAGGTTTTGAAACAATCATTCAAATAATCGAAAAAGTAGACTGCTACGAAATCGTTTACAACGATGTTAAAGAAGTTGAGAAGTTTTTAGATGAAGAGGTTCTTTTGAAAGCTAAAGACATAATTTCGCTACTTAATGATCCGGCTCAGGCCGCAAGTTTGTCTAAACTTAACTGGCAAATACTCATTAAAGTTTTGAGAAAAGAACAACTACTCGCTCGTTTTGCAATTAATTTTAAACGACAAAATATTGCTTTAAGTGACGATGAAATATCTGCACACCTCGACGTTCATTTAGGCAACTCAATAAAAATAGCTATTCGCCAAAGCCAAAGTGTAAAGTTTGAAATTGCCGAATTAGCTCGCCTTTTAGGTCAGTCTAGTCAGCAACTTATTTTGCTAAAGGGCGCGGCCTATTCTGTGATGAACAACCTTGCTAGCGAAGGTAGGACCTACGGCGACATTGATTTATTAGCCGCAAAAGACAAAATTGACAGCTTTGAAAAAGTCCTTAATACCTATGGTTGGACTGGCAAAGAAGTTAATGATTATGACGATAAATATTATCGAGAGTGGAGCCATGAAATCCCACCATTGATGCATTCAAGCCGTGGTACGGTAATCGACTTGCATCATAACTTGGTCCCTATAATTTCGGGTAGAGCACCGAACATTGAATTATTTGTCAAAGATGCCATTCCGGTAGCTGATATGAACGTATTGCGCCCTAGTGCAATGACATTACATAGTGCGGTTCATCTATTTTTAAATGAAGACTACGACCATGGCTTACGCAATATTCATGATATTAGTTTATTGATCAGCGAACATCACTCAGCAGAGTATTGGGCAGATATTTACAGCTTAGCTACAGAATCAAATTTCAGCCTTGAACTTTATCTGGCGCTGCGTTACTGCAAAAAACTATTTAACACAACCGTATGCGAGAGTACTTATCGCAAACTCAGTAAAAAGCATGCTTCACTAATAAAAAATGCATACTGGGACCTTGTGTTCCATGGCGCTCTTGCGCCGAAACACCCTTTAGTGACTGGCCCAATAAACAAGCTGGGATTGCTTCTTGCCTACATTCGAGGGCATGCTGCAAAAATGCCGATGAAAGTGCTTATTCCACATATTTTTACAAAAGCTTATCGTGAAGTGGTAGAAACATTTGCTGGAAAATCTTACTTTGTTAAAAATCAGGATACCCAAAAATGACTAAATATTTAGCATTGTTTTTATTGCTTATAAGCCAAGTAGCTTTTGCCCATGATATGCAAAAGAAACTGACACTTATCAAAACAGCGAAACAATCTATTGTTGGCGTCGGCATATACAACCCACTTGGTGCGCCGCGTTATCAACTGAGAGGGACAGGCTTTGTTGTTAAAACAACAAACAATAATGAATCCTTTATTGCCACTAATCATCACGTGGTCAACGGCAAAGGGTTTGATGACGCAAAATCTGAAATATCTATCCATGTCGGGGAAGGTAAAGACGCCCTGTTTTATAAAGCGGAACTTATCGCTCAAGATGAACGCTCGGATGTCGCAATATTAAAAATTCGAGCTCACTTACCGACTTTGCCCCTTGCAACACCTAAATATTCCTCTCCCGCGGGTTCTGAGATATTTATCGCCGGTTTACCGATAGGTTCGGTACTTGGTTTGTATAAATCTGTTCATACGGGGTATGTCGCGGCTTATGTTCCTATGGCCATTCCTCAAAATAATGCCAGTCAGCTAACGATTGAAGTCATTAAACAGTTGCGTAATCCATTGTTTGTTTACCAACTTGATGCCACTGCGTATCCGGGAAACAGCGGTAGCCCTGTGGTTGATAGTGAATCCGGTAGGGTCATCGCGATATTAAATAGTGTAAAAGTAAAATCCACAAAAGAGCATGTATTGTCTGACCCTAGCGGCATTAGCTATGCAATTCCAGCTGATTACATTTGGGCACTTTTACCACAATAAATGTACTAAATACTGACTTTTAACGATGAAAAAGTCTTATTTGGTCGACAACTTAAATGACTAAATAAGACACAATTGATTAGTTAATTTTATTCGCATTCGTTTTGTGACAATATTAACAACTTCATATTTTTAATTGGAAAACTACTGGTGAACATCGTACTTTATATTGGTTTCGCTCTTGTTTGTTTCTTTTATCTTGCAAGTTCTGCCCTCATATTTACCAGTAAGGCTAAAGGCACTCTTAGAACGGTATTTCTGGTTACGTTTTTAGGTACGTCAGCCTTAGGGAGCCGCATCACTTTTTGCCGCGACCATGCTAACTCGCAACCCATTTTTAGTCTGGCCCTTATTAGAGTCGCTATTTATGACAACATGGACCTTGTTGTTACTGGCGATGCTTGATACTTCCACAAAAAACTTTTTTGCTTTCTAAAACAAAAATATAGCATCACAGTAATCGTAGCGGCGATTCTCTTTAATTTGGCTTTTGCATTTTTAGGTTTATCTCCTGAACTGAAGTTTAAATTGTTAGTTAGTGCCAGCCTGTTAACCGCCATTATTCAATTGATCCTGCTTGAGCAAATATATCGCGCAGCCCACAACGATCGCTGGGGTTATAGACCGTTCATTTTAGGATTGGCGAGCGTAAATATTTACCACCTTATTATGATGTCTAATGCTTTGTTGCTAAATACGTTGGACCCAGTTTACCTTTCTGCAAGACCCTTTATCTACGTGCTCATCGTGCCTTTTATTTTACTGACCATTAAGCGAGTCGATAATTGGAATTTGAGGATCTTTATTTCCAGAGATGTTGTTTTGCAAAGTTCGTTATTGGTATTCGCCGGTGGCTATTTGTTATTAATGTCCTTGACTGGCTACTTCATTCAACGGTCAGGTCAAGCATGGTCGGGCGTAGTGCAAATCGTATTTGTTGCCGGGGCTTTATTGCTTTTGGCCTATATATTTATATCAGAGTCGGTTCGCAAGTATTTTCGTATCTTTATCCAAAAGCATTTTTACGCTAATCAATTTGATTATCGTGAACAATGGCTAGGTCTAACCATGACTTTAGACGCTGAAAACTCAGATGACGACTTTTATGAAGTGGGTTTGAAAGGCCTGTGTAAGTCACTAAATTATACGCATGGAGCTTATTACAAATTAACAAATGGCCAGCTTGAACTTAAAACAAAAGATCTTTTTTCGTTAAACCAAAACGCCACTAATGAGTTGCTGCATTTGTCCACCAAGTTAGCGGAAAATAGATGGTTTGTTGACGTGTCCGATTTTGGTGCTGCGGAATATGCTGTGGAATTTAGAGGCTATTTTATTAATCATTTAATTATGTTTGATGTTGAAATTATTATCCCTATCTTTATTAACGATGAGTTTCATGGTGTTTTTGTACTGAGTAGTTATGGTAATGAAAAACTAGCACTTAATTGGGAAGTTAGAGATTATCTGACGGTTATTAGCTCTCAAATCGGCAGTTACATTCGATTTGGTGAAGCGCGTCTTAAATTGGAAGAAAATGCTAAATTTGCCGCCTTCAATAGGATGTCGGCGTTTGTCGTTCATGATTTAAAAAATGTCATAGCGCAAATAGGCATGATAGTGAAAAACGCCGAAAAACATCGAGACAACCCTGAATTTATCGACGATACATTCGAAACGTTAGGTCACACCAAAGAACGTATGGATCGGATGTTGTCTCAACTTAAAGAAAAACAACAAACGCGCGGAAGCGAAACCCGATTTGAGCTTAATGCTTTTGCGGCTAAACTTCGTGACGATTTCAATCGAAATCTTCCGCAAGTGGATATGGTATTACCTTCTGAACCTATTTCAGTTTTTGCAGATTATGATAGGCTTTACTCTATCGTTGGCCACCTTATTGAAAACGCACAACAGGCAACGTCGGATGATGGGCAAGTCAAAATGACTCTGGATCAGGTCGACAATAATTATATTTTAACAATTACTGATACAGGCGTTGGCATGACGACTGAATTCATGAATAATCAATTATTCACGCCATTTGTCACAACCAAAGGAAACGCTGGGATGGGCGTTGGAGTGTATGAAGCAAAAAGTTATGTCGAGGAACTCAACGGAACATTGACAGTTTCAAGCCAAGTTGGCAAAGGCAGTACGTTCAAGATAACGATACCTAAAAAGGAAGACTAGTGGAAAAGTTACTGATAGTAGAAGATGACTTAGGAATTCAGAAGCAACTTAAGTGGGGCTTAGAAGGATATGAATTGGTATTTGCTGAAGATCGCCAAACCGCAATTTCCCTACTACGTCGCCATGAACCTAAAGTTGTGACTTTAGATTTAGGACTTCCACCCGATCCTGCCAATGCCAGTGAAGGCCTTGCAACACTTTCAGAAATAATGACTTTGGCCCCAAACACAAAAGTCATTTGTGTCACCGGCAACTCAGACAAAGCCAATGCATTAAAAGCAATAGAGCTTGGCGCATACGACTTTTATCAAAAGCCTGTTGAAATGGATACCTTAGCCATCATCATTGGCAGAGCTTTCCATGTGGCCGATTTAGAAGCTGAAAACAGAAACCTCCAACTCGGTGAAAACCCTTTTGGTACTATCATAGGGTCAAGTCCGGCGATTCAAAAAGCCTGTAAGCTTTCTGAGCGTATTGCGAAAGCTGACATCACAACTTTATTGTTAGGTGAAAGTGGAACGGGTAAAGAAGTTTTTGCCCGCGCTATTCACGACGCTAGCCCAAGAGCTAGAGGTCCATTTGTTGCGATTAACTGTGCTTCTATTCCAGATAACCTATTAGAAAGTGAACTATTTGGATATGAAAAAGGTGCCTTTACCGGTGCGGCTAAACAAACAAAAGGTAAAGTAGAATTTGCCAATGGTGGAACCTTATTTCTTGACGAGATAGGAGACATGCCTTTAAACCTGCAAGCTAAAATGCTTCGTTTTCTTCAGGAAAGAGTCATTGAACGGGTTGGCGGCCGCAGCGAGATAAGTGTTGATGTTCGCGTAATATGTGCGACGCACAGAAATTTACCGGACATGGCCAAACAAGAAAAATTCCGTGAAGATTTATACTACCGTGTTGGTGAAGTTACTATTGAACTTCCGGCATTGCGCGAACGAAGCGGCGACGTTGTTGTATTAGCGAAGCACTTTTTGAATGTCTTTAATAAAGAGTTTGGGCAAAACGTCAGAGGCTTCTCTGAAGACGCAATAAAAGCGATGTTGAATCATGAATGGACCGGTAATATTCGTGAATTACAAAATAAACTAAAATCCGCCGTTATTATTTCTGATGCGAGTCTGATTACTGCTGACGACCTTGGCTTTTACGACGAAGCTGATGAAGACGATATAACGGAACTCAACTTAAAAGCCGTTCGAGAACAAGCAGAAGGTAAGGCGATTCGTATGGCATTTGCTCAGGCAAAACACAACATATCGCGAACCGCTGAGCTACTTGGGGTGACACGCCCAACGCTATATTCTTTGATAGAAAAATATAACCTCAAAGACATCAAACCTGATTAACAGGCAATCCGCAGCTGGTGTGAAAACGGCCTATCGTTGATAGCGTAAAACCATACAACACATTCCAGCACGGGATACTCGTTACAAATAAAGGAGACGACAATGTCTCCTTTTTTCATTTAATGAAGTAATACTAGCCCTCAGAATTATCCAGTCACCCCAATGGCAAGTTTACACGCTTTAAAGTGTCCATAAAAAAGTGAGGTAAAACCTCACTTTAATTTTAAGCTATATACCCGTAACAAGATTAGCTTTCTTTGTCACTACCGCCGTTTTCGTTCATTTTACGCAGTTCTTTTAAAATTTGTCCCTGCAATAACACCGAACGTCTATTCATGATCAAAACGGACTCAAGCAAGGTTTCCAACTTCTCAGTTTTCATATTACCTTCATAAGCCAATGCAATTTCTTGCATTTCAGCGTCGCTTACCGCTTCCTCTTTTATAGAGTTCATGGCTTGCTGCTGTGCTTGATTAACTTGCTTCTGTGGTTGCGTCGTTGCACGACTCAACTTAGTACCCGTTGCAGTCTGGGTGATTTCCATATTCTGAGTTTTACCATCGTCTTGGTGGTTTAGTTCCCCAGATACTTCTTTAATCACTTCTTCAATTAGGCCGATATCCACTTTTCGCTTTTCTTCCATGAATGCATAAAGAAGAACACGATCTAAGAAAGTGTTTATTTTACGTGGAATACCTTCTGTGAATGCATGGATCCGAGTGACGGCTTCATCACTAAATAGTGGTTGCCCTTCCCAGCCAGCCATTTGCATACGATAGGCGATATATTTATACAATTCTTCTTCAGATAACGGCGTCAGGCTTGCTGATGCGATAACCCGTTGTCTAAACTGCTCCATTTGAGGAGCGCTTAATATGTCCTGTAATTCAGTTTGACCTAGCAAGAAGCTTTGGATAATTGCTTTGCCATCCACCTGAATATTAGACAACATTCTTAATTCTTCGACTGACTCAATCGGTAAGTTTTGCGCTTCGTCGATGATCAACAACAAGCGACGACCTAAACTATTTAACCGACGCATATAGTCAGTTAATTCAGCAATGTGAGCCGCTTTAGTGTCGCCCTCTGGGTGTAAATGAAATAATTTAGTGATAGCGACTATTAGATCATCAGGCGATAAGTTAGGGGTTACTAACTGCTTAGCAACGATACTTTCTTCTTCTAATTGCGAGATCAAATGATTGGCGATAGTCGTTTTACCTGTACCAACATTACCGGTGATGACAATGAACCCCTCACCTTGGCTCAAGCCATATTGCAGATAAGATAGCGCCTTTTGATGGCCAGTACTTGCGAAAAAATCTCTGGATCAGGGGTAAGTTGAAATGGTTTTTACTTAACCCGAAATACTCCTCGTACATTAACCTGATACTCCGTTATTTGAAATTTCGTTATGTGTTTTAGCATTTCGACCTGATATTAAAACGGTCAATGCTGGAACCCAAACCAATGATGCCAGAGTCGTAAACAATAGACCAGTAATGATAACTGTACCCATTGGTTGCCATAACTCGCCACCGTAAAGTGTTAAAGGCAATAAGCCCACTATAGTTGTTAAGGACGTTAAGATCACTGGTGTGAAGCGACTACTCGCAGATTGCACCATAGCGTTCTAGCCGATAGGCCATTTTTATGCCTCGGTTAAAGCCATCAACCACAATAATTGCGTCGTTGACCATGATACCGATTAAACTTATTAACCCAATAAATGCCATCATTGAAAAACTGATACCGGTCATGAACATACCAAAGACCCCACCAGCAAACGCGATTGGCAGTAAACTTATGATTACCGCTGGCTGAGCAAAGCTATTAAACTGCACAAACAACAGTACAAATATAGACAGCACAACAAGTATCATGATTTCTGACAGTCCTCCGAAGTTTTCTTTTCGGGCTTCTTCTTCACCACCGACAACATAAGAGAGTCCATCATCCCAAGATAAGGTATCAAGATAACTGATAAGCCCAGCGGTGATTTCGGCAACATTTCCACCCGGTAATACATCTGCAGAGACACTATTCATTCTCATTCTTTGGTAATGGTAAAATGGTCCTTGTAACTTATTGAGTTCAACCCGCGCTACCGCACCTAATGGAACGGCCATGCCTTGAGCGTTTACCACTAACAAATCGTCTATCACTTCTGGTTCAATATCATTGCCCTTAACGACAATGGGATAACCTTGGCCATACCTATCGGTCATGTTGCCAACGATAGCACCATCTAAATGATTTCTAACTTGTTGCTCTACATCACCACTAAAAATAGACGACTTAGTTGCAAGATATTCATCAACTCTAACATCGTACGCCCAACCCGCATTAGCTGAAATATTACGTATATCGAACACGAACTTTTGCTTTTCTAAGTAAGCTTCGACCGTGCGACTGCGTTCAGCTAATTGTTCCAAATCGTCACCTAGGAACCTAATGGTAATAGGTCTGTCGGTTACAGGCCCCTGTTGGAATTCAAACACATTGACCTTCGCGGCTTCAAAATCTGCATAATCGGTTCGAATTTTAGCAATTACGCCCTGCACTTTTTCTCGCTCATATGAGTCAATTAACAACATGATTTGAGCAAAATTCACCACACCTCTGCGGGGAATGTGGTTGTAATAGATTCTTGGGTTACTGCTTCCGACCGTTAACATGACATCGGTAACGTCAGGGTACTTTTCAAACTCTTCGCTTAATGATAACGCAACGCCTTGAGTATGACTTAACGAAGAAAACTGAGGCGTTTCGACATTGACTACGATGATATTTTTTCCGCTTTCGGGAATAAACTCACACCCACTTGAGGGAATAAACTGATACAGCCAGCAGCAATTGCTATAAATATTACAATGGCGACAATAGGTAATTTTAGTATCCCATGTAACCCTCTTGAATATAGGCCATTGGCAAATTTATCAAGAACATAAGACAAGGTTAACTTAGAGTGTTTTGACACCCCAAATACACTAATCAAAGCAGGAAGGATAATGAGTGCGACAAACAAAGAGGCAACCAGTGCTATGGTAACTGCAACTGGCAAAGCTCGCATAAAGTCGCCGGTATCACTGCTTAAAAGCAGCATAGGTAAAAATGCAAACACTGTAGTTAGTGTGCCCGCGACGAGCGGCATGCCGACTTCTGAAAGTACTTGTTTAATTTTGTCCAAACGAGATTGGCTCTGATCTTTTAGTTTTGCAAACTGCTCTACCACAACAAGCGAGTTGTCGACTAACAAACCCAGTGACACAATTAGTCCCGCGATGGTCATTTGTTGTAGTACAAAACCAAAGGTTTTCATGATCACAATAGTAATAAATATTGTCAGCGGTAATGCCAGTGAAACCCAAAAAGATTGCTTGAGTCCCATAAAAAACAGCAAACAAATAAGTATCAGTAGAAGGCCATAAAACAAGTCGAACATAAACCCACTAACGCGGTTTTGAACGCCGGATTCTTGGTCAAAGGTTGTCTGAATGTCAACTTCTGGGTAGGCTTCTAAAAACTTAGAGACTTCAGCACGAACTGACTCACCAAAATTAAAGATATTCTCACCCATTTTGAGCTGGGCGGTAACAAATACGACAGGTTGTTGATTTAAGTAACTTAAATTGTCTGGTTTAAAAGGCGCTAACGATAACTCGGCAATGTCTGATAACACCACATGACCATTGCCATCGGACTTAACAATCGTGCCAGCTAGTTCTTCAAAATTGGTGTACTCACCCGACAGGTTGATTGAAAAACGCATATTATCGCTGTCGATATAACCCGCATGGTCTGCTCGGCTATTTGCAGCGAGCGAACGACTTATATCTTCGATTGAAATATTGTGTTCCAGCATTTTTGCCGTATCAGCTTTAATAGAAACAACAAGTGACGGTAGTCCCCAGACTTCAGCCTGTCTTACAATTGGTATGGCTTGTAATCGTTTTTGTAAATTTTGTGACGTGCGTTTCAACATTTGCCAATCGTTTGTTGGCGAAGAAACCGCTAATTGCACCGCATTAACAGTAATAGGAGATGCTTTAACAAATATTATATTGCGGACGGTTTCTGGAAAATCAGAACGAACTCGATTTACTGCATTTACAACATCGTCAAAACTTTTGGGCGCTGCAGTACCGTGCAAAAATTTAATTGTAAATGTAACTGCACCTTGTTTAATTTCCGTTTCAATCGTTTTAATGTCTTCGACAAGACCTAGAGACTGCTCGATTGGACCGACAACTTCACTTTCTAACGAATTAGGCGACATGCCCGGTGCCATAACTTCCACCACGTTAATAGGCATGTCAAATTGTGGGTCTTCTGCTTTTGGCATCGAAACTAAAGCAGATGTCCCCAATAACAAAATCATTAAAATAATTAGATTAAGTAGTCGTATATTGTTGGCAAAATATTGAGCAAGTTTTAACAGCACGTGGCTTAATCCATTTATTTAATAATTGAAAGAGTTGTTAATCCGTTTGGTTCTACTAAAACGTAATCTTGAGTGAAATCAACAATATTAAATCGTTGCATACTGACAGTGCCAGAATCTGACTTAGTTTTAATCAAGGCTGTTTGATTAAAGTCGACTTTCAACAGATGCGCAGGGACACGAAAAACCAACTGATTTTCGCCAGAAAGTTCGACATCAAATAGAGTCCCAATGACCATGTTTTTATATGGTTGGATCGCAAGACTAACGTTATATAAGCCGGTAAATTGATTAGGTGTTGATGTCAGTTTTTTACTTTAGCCAGTTGCGAATTTGATTTATCTCTGGCACTAACGGGCAGTTCGACACCATAATTTAAATACCTCAATTCACTACCTAACACGTCAACATTGATAACTAGATTGTCTTTAATTGGCGCAATTTCCAATATGGTTTGCCCTAGCGCTGCGAATTCCCCAAGTTCTAACAATCTTGAAATAACAATTCCATCGTACGGTGCGACAATCGAGGCCGCTTCAAGTAGCTGACGCACTCTAATAATGGCGGCTTTTAATTGCGAAGATTGTGATTTGTTTCGTTCGTATTCACTTGCTGATACGGCATTTTGCTTTCTTAATGTCAGTAGGCGTTTGACCTCTTCATTAACAAATGCTTTTTCAGCCAATAAAGAGTTAAGTTCAGAATTTAATTCATCGGTATCAACCGAAGCCAGCAAATCCCTTTTTTAAACTGCTCGCCAACATCGACATTGAGATGCTTTAAGTTACCTGAGGATTTAAAGGAATATTGGTAGGTTAAGTAAAAATCCAACTTACCGATCCGCTTTGCTGATTTAGCGTACGGTTCCAGTTGTAAGTCATCGTTATCATTTGCAAAAACGCCGAACCCTGTAATTAGCAACGCTGCTAAAATGATTAATTTCTTGAGGTCACGCAATTTCTATCCCCTTTTAGGTCTAACTTCACATTAGACAATCCAATATTTTGGCGTTTACGCCTTCCAACGATCTCTACAATACAGCTGAATCAACAAGTTTACATTTTTCAATGCACTTTTTTGTCTTAAATTTGCACATTTTTTCATGGCGATTACTGTTAAATACTATTCTGCATAATAAAAACAATAATATGAACCATTTTGTCATCGAATTTAGAAATCCAACTGCCGCAGAATGAATACGCTAACCAATTAAAAACTGGATTATTCTTTCTTTGGATAACATCTATCCCGTCACTTGTACGATAACAACTTGCATAACACTATCTTACAATCGCTCTTTGTCAGCCATATGACCAACAACGGTGTCTACATGTTTTGTTCAAAATAATGTTGTGCGTCAAGGACTTTAGTTATGTATCGCTTTGTCTCTGGGTGTGCTCTAGACTTAATCTTATCGTGTACTTGTTGTGCTGACAGTTTGTTAATAACATTGGCGGCTTTTTTAGGTCTTTGGTACCATCGCGACTAAACAGTGCCGAAACATTTCCCATGCCTGTATTATAGGCTGCTATAACACAATAGTGTTTACTCAACGGGTTCTTAATATCTTTGAAATAGGTTTGATATAACATCGCCAAATAAGTTGCGCCATACAGCACATTTTGGGGTGGTTGGTAAAGCTCATTAGCGGACGGTGCTTCTGAGCTTTTGCGTAAGTGACGATTGACGTCCAATCCAGCCGTGGTCGGTACAATTTGCATTAAACCAAACGCTGGTATGGGTGATTGTGCTCGCGGATTAAAACTCGATTCCACTTCCATTACGGCATAAATCAAAGATACCGGCAGGCCGTGATATTTTGCCTGCTTGTTAACATCTGTTTTATATAGCAATGCCCGATCAACTCGCTTATTTGGCAAAGACACTTTTGAACCAATGACATCTTTAGAAACTGCTTTCCCAGATCGTAACAAGCTTTCGGTCTTAGCAATCTCCTTATCTATTTCTTTAATGTATGAACGTTCTTTTTTCTGTTCTCGCAAACTGAGTTGAGTTGATTGAAATTGCAGTTGGGATTTAGTTTTTTCAAATCGTCTATGTTCGACCGAATAAACTCGGCACTGGCGGCCAAATTCGCGTCACTGATCAACTGCTCTGCGATTTGATCAATGTCGACAATATCGATACCTAGTGATTCAGCCACTGACTTATCACCAATTTTTTGTTTCAGAGCATCTTCAATAAATTGTTTAGTTTCTGGGAGTGACTGATTTGCAGATCGTTGTAGACCGATGGCATTGTTTTCGTAATCGATCACCAGCTTTTCCGATAGGTCATCGGAATAATGAACCCATTTTGAATTAGTACTTACGTCGGCATAACCCCACACTTGCTCCACGCGACCTTTATATTCGGCTAAGCCATCTCTAAATGCATCACGGTAAGATTTAAACGCTAACTGATTGTCGAGTTTAAATTTTGCTAACTGTGCTTCTTGTTCTGCTTTATGTGCCTGAGCCGCCGTTTTGGTTTTGTCATCAACAATTACACCGTACACCTGCCAACTCAAAATAATGCAACATGTTGTTGTTAATATCTTTTTCACTACAAAATTCCTTTTACAGGTTGCCAGTAAATTTTCATTTCTAAATAGTCATTATAGTCGTACTTTTGAGAACTGAAATTTAATCTTAAAAACACATTTTAAGTGTCCAATAATCACGGTTTAACTGGCATTTTTGGCCTATTTCTGGTTAAATTCCGCCAAATTTTATCGACACGAGAAACCAGCCTGTGATCACCACCGCAAATGTCACTATGCAGTTCGGCGCTAAGCCATTATTTGAAAATATTTCCGTAAAGTTTGGTAACGGCAATCGCTACGGCCTAATAGGCGCGAACGGTTGTGGTAAATCCACATTTATGAAAATTTTGACCGGCGATCTTACGCCTTCCTCAGGTAACGTAAGTTATGGCGAAGGTGAGCGACTGGGCATTTTACGTCAAGACCAATTTGCGTTTGAAGAATGCACAGTGTTAGACACTGTCATCATGGGTCACGAAGAGCTTTGGAACATCAAACAAGAACGCGACCGTATTTATAGCCTTCCTGAAATGTCTGAAGAAGATGGCATGAAAGTAGCGGACTTAGAATCTGAGTTTGCTGAAATGGGTGGTTATGAAGCTGAATCTTCAGCAGGTGAATTGCTGTTAGGTCTGGGTATCTCAACTGATTTACATTATGGCCTGATGAGCGAAGTTGCTCCGGGTTGGAAGCTTCGTGTGTTATTGGCTCAAGCGCTATTCTCAGAACCTGATTTCTTGATGTTAGACGAACCGACCAATAACTTGGACATCGATACAATTCGCTGGTTAGAAGACATTCTTAACCAACGTAATTCAACGATGATCATCATTTCGCATGACCGTCACTTTTTAAACTCAGTTTGTACTCACATGGCCGACTTAGATTACGGTGAGTTGCGTATTTACCCAGGTAATTACGACGAATACATGTTGGCCGCAACTCAAGCCAGAGCGCGTATGTTAAACGACAACGCAAAGAAAAAGCTCAAATTGATGACTTAAAGCAGTTTGTTGCTCGTTTCTCTGCGAACGCCTCTAAAGCTCGCCAAGCAACGTCGAGACAGAAGCAAATGGAAAAAATTAAACTCGAAGACGTGAAAGCGTCGAGTCGCGTCAATCCATTTATTCGTTTCGAGCAGGAGAAGAAACTTTATAGAACCGCGTTGGAAATCGAAGACGTATCTAAAGGTTTTGACGAAGGCCCGTTATTTAAAGGGTTAAACCTAATGGCGGAAGTAGGCGAACGTATTGCGATCATTGGTGAAAATGGCGTCGGTAAAACAACCTTATTACGCTGTTTACAAGGCGAACTTACGCCGGACAGCGGTTTTATTAAGTGGTCTGAAAATCACAAGATGGGTTACTACGCCCAGGACCACGCGGCAGATTTTGAACAAGATTTAAACTTATTTGATTGGATGAGCCAATGGCGTCGTCCAGATGACGATGAGCAGTCGATCCGTAGTTTCTTAGGCCGTATGCTGTTCTCATCAGACGACATTAAAAAGTCGGTAACCGTGCTATCTGGTGGTGAACAAGGTCGAATGTTGTTTGGTAAAATAATGATGTCGACACCAAACATTTTGTTAATGGATGAACCAACTAATCACATGGATATGGAATCGATTGAGTCATTGCAAATGGCTCTTGAGCAATATGAAGGCACTTTGATTTTTGTCAGTCATGACCGTCAATTTGTATCTTCAATTGCAACCCGTATCATTGAAATCAAATCTGATGAAATCGTCGACTTTAGCGGTACTTACGACGAGTATTTACAATCAAAAGGGGTTGATGCGTAAGTATCGATATCCCATAGGTAATACCTCAGTTGAATGCTGGTCGATAGCGTTCAACTGAGTTTCTCACCTCCACAAACCTCGCCACGCAGTTGCACCTGATACAAGCCTCAATTTACTTTATATTGAACTATCAAAGTTTAATAACGTCTTACCTCATGTCATATTATGAGGTTGCATTATTTCTAGTTGGAAAAAATATCTACTGTACTCAGCCCTATTGCACGTGGGAATCGTAGCGATAAGCGCCTTTCTGTTCGACACTAAATCTAGCTCTATATTAAACTCAAGCACACCGCCAAAACCGAAACTGGCAATATCCTCTTATTTAGTTCAATTGCCTGAAAAACCAAAAGATCCAGTTTCATCACCCAATGTAACATCTACGGCAACGGCAATTGCAACAAGTCCATTAACGCCAACTCAAGCCTCCGAGGAAAATAGCGAATTACCAACAGAAATAACCGGTGCAGAAGAGTCTACCGCTGAAAAACACTTACCGAAACAGAAGAAAACACGCTTGTCTCGAAAGTTACGCCAAATCCGATAGATCCGAATTCGTCTATCAAAATGCCATCCAGCGAAAACCAGCTAAGCAATCCGTCATTACATTCCATATTAGAATCGACCAAAAATTATATTCAAACCCAGACCCCTCAACCAACAATAGATTCAATACAGTCTACAGGAGCGAATACGTCGAAAATAAGGAGACCAGACATGGATAGCCTGCGTTTTGCTGCTAAAGGCAGTGGCATAAAGGTCATTGGGGTTGCGACACATGGCGCCTTGCAGGTTAAATTTAATTCAATATGTTTTAGTATTGAAACCGACCAATGGCGCGATTTGGTATGGGTACCAACCCCTGTCCACGCTCAGCAGATAAAACCCAACAAATACTTAATCATAGCCTCAAAAAGTTTGGTTTAAAGTAATATGACTTCTATTGGGTTTTACCACTTATAGGTTAGTAAAGGATTTATCATTCGCTAGGTGACCAATAAGCTGGGATTTGACGGGAAAATAACATATTATTCTGCGCTAACTTACCTTAATGAAAAGGAATTCTGATGAATAAACTCCTTGTTGGCGGCGCCATTGTTGCTGCTACTGCCGTCGTTGCTGCGCCTAAAATAATCTCTTTGAATATCGCTGAAACGATAACCGGCTTAGTTCAAAATGTTACCGAAATGCCTATTTACAACGCTGAAATAAAGTCAATGGATTCAGGCTGGTTTTCTACGTCAGGTGTAATTTTAGTGACTTTAGAATTAGACAAAGTCATGCCACCTAGTTCACCTGACAAAGCGCCAATGGACGATATTGAAATTGAGCTGGATTTTAACATAGACCACGCGCCCGTTTTGACCTCGGGTAGCAAGTTAGCAAACATCGAAGTTAATTACCGCGCTGAAAATTTAAAGTCGAGTGTAACTTGGGATCATGCAAAACCGCTTTACCAAATACATGCACAAATTGACCTCAGCGGCGATCTGTCCTATCAAGACAAGTCAGAGAAGTTCCAGTTTACCAGTGACGACAATATAAAATTTGACGTTAAATCTTATGCGGGTAATGCACATACACTTGACGGTCACCTCATTTATACCGGCGAATTACCGGCGATAGACGTTACGTCTCCTGAAGTAAACATGACTCTGCAACAGTTAGTATTTGATTCTGTAATTAAAGGTGATTTGGCATCAATGTTTAATTACGACCAAATACCTCAATATGAGATGACGGTGTCGGTTAATCAAATTGAAGTTAAAAATGAAACCTCTCCTGATGTTTTGACCCTAGACCACATGTCTATTTTGGTAAATTCAGAACTGGATGACGCAACAAACCTAGTGCGTAGTGACCAAATCTATAAGCTTGGTCGTTTTAGTTTTGGTGAGTATTTTGGCGAAGAATTTGAAATCGCTTTAGAAGTAAACAAACTCGATAAGAATATGTATATGGAATTAGCTAAAATCTTTTCCGAGCCAGCGCCTGTCGAACATCCAGAACAGCAGGTTGAGAAAATGGTGACATTTTTAGAAAGCAATTTACTTACTATTTTAGGCCCAGAACCAGAATTTAATATCACTCGCTTTAAAGGTAAACTGCCGGAAGGTCACTTCAACGCTGTGCTAAACGCCAAAATTGAAAATGTCGAAACGGCCCCGCAACAATTAAAGATCCAAATTTCTGGTTAAGCCATGTAAATGCGTCTAGCCAAGTTCAAATTTCTAGACCTTTGTTTACTGTAGCTGTTGCAAAGTTTATTCGAGGTCAACTGGTTAACAATCCGCAACTCGCTGATGCAACGCCGGAAGAAATTGATCAGATCACGGTTCAACAAACGCCTCAATATATCGCAATGTTAGAGTCTCAAGGCATGATAGTGCCAAACGAAGCAACTGACGAATATACGGTAGACTTTTCAATTGCCGAACGTGCCGCTAAGCTAAATGGTAACGATATACCATTACCGCTATAATTTTACTCGTCGTAGTGAGTTATTTAGCACGGCTCTAACCGCGTTGATTATGTTTGAAATAGCTCCACCTTTGGTGGAGCACTTCAAACGTCAACATTCAAATTTGTAGGTAACTCTTGAATCTAAAACGACTATTAGTGTCTTCACTCATCGCATTTACATTTTATGCGTCATGGGCGTATTGGGCCAATCTATCGCCTACGATAGCGTTAAATGACACAATTCGAAGCGCCTTGGTGCAAGGCCTTTACAGTGGTTTAGTTACTTTGGTATTTACGTTTATCTTAGAGAATATTGCAGCTAAATTTCACAGCCACATTCTTTCTCTAAGCTTAGTTACACCATTTATTTGTAGCCTTCATAAACTGACCAAACGAAACAAAGTGGTTTTTGGCAGTTTTCATCATGGATTACAAAGCCTTGCCGTAATGACAACAAAGCCACGACGCCTTATTTGGGTTACCCCTATCGTGCCTATCATGCTGCAATCGGTTTTAGTTATTTCGGTTAATGTTGTGAATCAAACACCTAACCTTTGGTTAACAGTAGCGCCAAGCATTTTATTTAGCGCCATTTATGCGTACGCCTATTTAATTTCGTTTCTTACAAAGTCGCCCGCCGAAAAATAAGTCATACGAGAAACAATACTTTGAATATTAGCCCGGGCCGTTTAGCCTAATTCGTTGGCTTTTCGATATCGCCCTTCATAATCGAATATCCGTTCTACGATTTGCCAATAATGCTTTTGCTTTCTGGCGACCACAAAGTCAGGTGGCGTAAACCCGTTTTGTTTTGATTCAACGTCATCGGCGGTTTTAAAATCCTGGGCGCGGCCGAATTATTTAGACGTCGTCCGTAAAGGCGGTTAAATTTATATTTCGCTTTGTCGTTACTAAAATCAAAAGTTTCAGTCAACTCTAGGCCGTCTTCATCAAAGTATCGAATTTTGACTTTTGGCTGTCGCGTCCACTCTCTTTTTGAAATTCAAACATCATTCCGGCGCAACGAATTACCATGGCATTTTTTAATTTGAGTGCTGCTTTTAATTTGTCGTCTGGGTCGACAATGTCTTTTGGCATTGATGGCAAACCCGAGCGGCGATGTCATTTTCCGCGTTGCAATGTTCGCATTCCTTAAATCGAAAGCGGTAATCGCAATCGATTCGCTCAATGGCCTGATTGCTATTTTCAGCGGTTTCATCGTCTTCGTAATCATGCTGTAAAAATCCCTGACACTTACGACCATAGTGTTCTATCACCTTTCCTTCTTGGTCTTTTTGCCCCCAAAAGTATTGGCAAAACCACAACTTGGGCAAAATACTTGAACAACCTCTGAACTAGAGTTCGGCTTTTTTGACCAACTTCTGGATAGAAAATATTGATGCCGTTGCCCGCATAGTCAATTACCAAACAGTCTTTTTTGTTGTCACATAAACGCAAGCCGCGGCCCACAATTTGTTGATACAAACTCACCGATTCTGTTGGTCTAAGTATCGCGATTAAATCGACATGCGGCGCATCAAAGCCCGTGGTCAACACGGACACATTAACTAAATATTTTAGTGTCTTATTTTTAAACTTGGCAATTAAGTCAGCACGAGTCACTAAGTCTGTTGCACCTGTGATCAACGCAGTGGATTGTTCTGGCAAATAACCACAGATTTCTTTTGCATGTTTTACACTCGCGGCAAATATCATTACACCTTGTCGTTTCGACGCTAGCTCTTCCACTTGCTCAATAATTGCCTGAGTGACTCTTGGGTATTTAACCAACAAGGCATTAACTTCCGCCTCGTTGAAATTGCCGTTAGCTGTGCTGTTTAACGCGGAAAAATCGTATTGTGCTACGGGGGCATCGACCAATTTAGGTGGTGTCAAAAAGCCATGTTTGATCATGTAGGTTAGCGGTAGCTCATATATACAAGATTTAAAAGGAGTCGGGGTCGCACTGCGTTTTATACCGTGGTAATGATATTGATAAATCCAGCCTAACCCCATTCGATATGGAGTCGCGGTTAAACCAAGTACTTTAATGTCTGGATTGTAGCCAGCAAGCTGTTTGATGATCTCTCCGTACTGGCTGCTATTTTCACCTTCAGTTAATTCACTTACTCTGTGGCATTCGTCAATAATAACTAACGAGTAACTTGTAGCGAACAGGGGTAAATTTCGAACGACGGATTGCACACTGGCAAACGTCACTTGGAAGTCGGTTTGTTTGGTATTTAAGCCCGCTGAAAATACCCCAGCTTTAACGCCTTGTTGATCGCCATAGCTGCGAAACTTTTCAACATTCTGCTCGACCAGTTCTTTAACATGGGTCAGCACAAGGATTTTACGTCGCGCTAAACGAGCAAGTTCAGCAATAACTAAGCTTTTTCCGGCACCAGTAGGCAATACAATGACCGCGGGTTCATTGGTTTGCCTAAAGTGTTTGAGCGTTGCGTTAACCGCATCTTGTTGATAAGGACGTAATGTATACATCAAACAATTTTTTTAATAAAAGTGGTCTATTATTGTATCTCACTCGTAAACTAAATCTTATATATTTTGTAAGTTGGCTCGGCCAAAGACAAAAACTGTATCGGTCTATTTCCAATTATTTATATAAAGCAGCGTAAAAATATCCGGAATAAACAATTTCTTACACTTATAGTAGCTTTCTTCATTGTGAAAATACGATAAGATACGGCAATCAATGTAAAAATCGCCAAAATTATAATTTGTAACAGGGATTTCAAAATGAGTAAAACATGGTTAAAGATTGCCTTACCTCTAGTTGTACTAGGCGTTGGTATTGGCTTAGGTCAAGTTGTTGGTCAATCTGGTCACAAAGAAAAAGATAAAGAAAAAGTAGATACTCGACCTATTGTCAGTGTTCGAGCCGTTAACTCAGAATCCCATCAAGTTAAAATTGTTGGACATGGTGCTGTGACTCCTGTTGAAAAAACCATGTTGTCAGCGCAAGTCGCCGGCGAAATTTTAAAATGGCACCCTAACTTTGTTGCCGGTGGTTTGGTTAAAAGCGGCGAAGTGTTAGTTGAAATTGACCCTGTGCCTTATCAAGCCGCTCTATTAAGAGCCGAATCAAGCTTGTCAGCAGCCAATTCCAAGCTTGTTGAAGAACAAGGTCGTGCGGACGTTGCCAAAATTGAAGCTAAAACTTTACCTGATGCCAAAGTTACTGACCTATATTTGCGTAAACCACAATTGATGAGTGCAATGGCCGATGTTAAGTCAGCACAAGCCTCGGTTAAAGCTGCGCAAAACGACTTAAACAATACAAAAGTGGTCGCCCCTTATGACGCGTTAGTGATTAACCGCACCATTGGCCGAGGCCAATATGCTTCTCCGGGTATGTCCATTGGCGAAATTTACAATATCGAAAAAGCCGAAGTCTCGTTTCCGATTGCCGGCTTCGACCGTTCGTTTTTACCAACACAGTTAGCTGGTAAATCTGCTCAAATTAGTACCGAAGGCAACTTTTCATATACACGCCAAGCGGTGATTTCAAGAGACTCTGGTCGCATAGATTCAGACACTCGTATGAGTCACTTAGTCGTTGAAATTAACGACCCTTACAGCCTAAAAAGCGACCAACCTAAAGTTATGTTTGGCAGCTATGTTCAAGTTAGTTTTGACGGCGCTCCTTTAAACAACGTTTTCCGTTTATCTCAAGATTTAGTCAGCAACCGTAAAGTTTGGATTATTGACGAAGACAATAAACTTCGTGTTAACAAGGTTGAAGTTGTCAGAGAAGAAGGCGAGATCTACTTAATTGGATCGGGCTTAAACGAAAATGACAAAATTGTCACCACGGTGCCAGAATATCCTCAAGTTGGTATGGAAGTACGTGTTGCAGGAACTGAAGCCATGGAAAAAGATAAAAAATCAGATGAGTCTCAAGTTGTTTCCCCAGCTGCTGCACAAAACGTGACGAATGGATAAGGCAATATTATGAGTGACACAAGTACTAAACCCACAGGGATAATAGCTTATTTTGCCCACAATCCAGTTGCGGCAAACTTAATGATGATCTTTATTTTGTTCATGGGCATTGTGAGTTATTTCACTATACAGCGTCAGATGTTTCCAAATATTGAAATCAACTACATTGAAATTAGTGCCGCTTATCGTGGTGCATCCCCTCAAGAAATAGAAGAAAGTATTTTAATTAAGGTAGAAGAGTCTCTTAAAGACGTCACCGAAATTAAAAAATGTGGTCTCGAGCGTTCCGTAACTCTGGCCAAATGACGTTAGAAATACACCCTGATAAAGACCTTGCTGAAACCCTCGATAAAGTAAAAATGCGCGTTGACAGTATTGCGACATTTCCTGCGGCGATGGAGCCGGTCAATATTCGACAAATTGAGTTTAACCAACAAGTTATAGAGTTATCGATTGTAGGTGATTACCCACTGTCTGAACTCAAACCAATGGCCAAACGACTTGAAGACGAGTTATTGCAATTGAATAACGTCTCGTTAGTTAATGTCGCTGCGCCTGATGAAGAAATCGCAATTGAAGTTAAACCAGAAGAGTTACGTAAATACAATCTGACCCTAACTGATATTTCACGTGCAATAAGCAGGCATTCTGCAAACTACTCTGCAGGTCAGTTACGCACTGACAGTGGCATAGTTTCAGTCCGTATTGAAAACCAATATTATAGTGGTGAAGAGTTTAGACTTATCCCCGTAAAGGTTGGTAAAAATGGTGATAAAGTTTTACTACGTGATGTGGCCGTTATCAAAGATGGCTTTACTGAAGGCGAACGTTATAACAAATACTCAGGCCAAAACTCGATTTACATCGCTGTAAACGCGACTAAAGATCAAAGCATGATACCGGTTGCCAAGTCTGTAAAAGACTTTATTGAAATGCGCAACAAAACGTTACCAGATGGTATGGAAATTAAAATCCTAGTCGACATGACTTACTATCTCAATGCACGTTTAGATATGATGCTGAAAAACCTTTTACAAGGTTCGATTTTAGTTGCTTTAATGTTAACTATCTTCCTCCGCTTTAGACTTGCTGCCTATGGGTAATGATTGGCTTGCCATTGTGTTTCCTCGGGGCTGTTTTTCTAATGCCGATGTTTGGTGTAACAATTAATATCCTGTCTTTGTTCGCCTTTATCATGGTACTCGGGATAGTGGTCGACGATGCCATCGTAATAGGCGAAAGTGCGTACTCTGAGATTGAGAAAAAGGTGGCGGTGTCGATAATGTTGTCCGCGGTGCACAGCGTGTTGCAACACCGGCCACATTTGGTGTTTTAACCACAATCGCGGTATTTGCACCATTTTTAGGTTCAAGCGGCCCACAAGGCGCGTTTTTCTATAATATTTCAGTTGTTGTTGTTTTGTGTTTGGTCTTTAGTTTAATAGAATCAAAACTCATTTTACCTTCGCATATTGCGCATACTAAATTCCCACCGATTAAAGAAAACGGCTGGCGTTCTAAGTTCAACAAGAAGTTCTTTGGCTTTGTATATGGCCCATACCGCAGCTTTTTAGCCAAATGTGTTGAATGGCGTTGGACAGTATTCATGACCTTTATCGCCTTGTTCTTTGTGAGTTTTGGACTAATAACGGCTAACCATGTTCGTATGGTACCAACTCCTAAAGTGCCACATGACTTCCCTGATGTTCAAATTGAAATGAACGACAATGTTTCTGACATTCAAACAATCGAAACATTACAGCTCATTGAACAAGTCATCATGCGAATCGAACGAGAGACTGTAGAACAATACGGTACTGGTATGGTTCGAGATATTTTGGCCTTTAACCAAGGACGAACTCAAGGCCGTATCGTTGTGCCATTGGTTGACGAAGAATTACGCCCATTTGATACCTTTGAACTTGCCCGTAGATGGCGCGAAGCGTTACCTCGTTTACCTGGCATGAAGTCGATGACCGTACGTGACGACGTCAATAGCCAAGGCAATGGCGACGGTGACTTTGGTTACTTACTATATGGTTCTGATATTGACACCTTAAATGCAGCAGGTTTGAAATTTATTTCTATGTTACAGCAGGAAAATGGGCTGTTTGATGTCAGTTCAACCATTGACCCTGCGAGTAAAGAAATTCAAATGTCGCTCAAACCTGTCGCGTATGACTTAGGATTAGATCTGCAGACGATTGCGTCACAAATGGGCGCGAGTTTCTACGGTGGTGAAGCACAACGTGTTATCCGTGGCGGCGAAGAAATCCGAGTCATGGTTAGATATCCTCAGTTAACACGCGAGCGTTTTGCTGACTTAAAATACGCTGTCGTGACAACTCCCGGCGGCCAAGAAGTCATGTTAGGCGATGTGGTTGAGTTAATTGAAAAACCTGGTATCAGCTATATTCGACGTGAAAACGGCTTCCGCAGTGTATACATTTGGGGTTCTATCGACGAAGAAACCGTTGAGCCAAATGAAGTTGTTGAAAAAGTCAGAGAAACATTATTACCTGATTTAAAAGTCTTATTCCCATCGGTGCAAACCGAACTCGGTGGTTCGATTGAAGAAGAACAATCACAGCAGAACGAACAAATTATGTTCTTCCTAGCTGGTATGATGCTGGTCTATGTGTTGCTCGCCGTACCACTGAAGAGTTACAGCCAACCTATAATCATAATGTCGGTTATACCATTTGGTTTAACCGGTGCGATTTGGGGCCATTATTTCTTTGGCATCGACCTAAGTATGATGTCGACATTTGGACTCATTGCCGCCGCCGGGGTGGTGATAAATGACAGCCTCGTTATGACCGACTACGTAAACCAAATGCGTAAAGAAGGTCATTCAATAACGCGGTCTGTCATTGATGCTGGTTGTGTTCGTTTTAGGGCGATTACATTAACGTCGATTACTACGTTTGTAGGTGTATTGCCGATTATGTTTGAAACCAGCTTACAAGCTCGATTTGTTATCCCAATGGCGGTAGCACTTGGCTTTGCCGTGTTATTTGCTACGGTGATCACTTTAATTTTGGTACCTTGTTTGTACCTTATTTTGGAAGACAGCCGAAAACCATATAGAGCCTTAAAAAAGCTTTATAGCAAAGAACCTAAGGTTAAATCAGACGACTTAGCTTCTGATCCATAACTCCAGGTTTAATAAAACTGTGGGCAAACCGGATACATCTGGTTTGCCTGTTTCCCCCTCAAATAGCAGTAATCCCGACTCATGCTAGATCTCACATTATTTGCCTTATTTATCCCTACATTTTTTGTCGTTAGCATTACCCAGAGTATGTGTATGACATTGGCACTTACTCTTGGTATGTCAATTGGTGTTAAACGCACGATGTGGATGATGTTTGGTGAATTACTTGGGGTTGCGATTGTTGCGGTGTCAGCGGTCATTGGTGTATCGACCATAATGCTGCAATACCCATTTATTTTTCAAATTCTAAAATGGGTCGGTGGCTTATATTTAATGTGGTTAGGTCTAAATATGTGGCTTAACAGAGGTAAACTTGCGTTATCCAGTTTGCCCCAAGAACAGCAAACCATATCGAGAAAGCAATTGTTTAATCAAGGACTGGTAACTGCCGTTGCCAATCCCAAAGGTTGGGCCTTTATGATTTCATTACTGCCGCCATTTATTAACCCTGAGCTGTCGATGCCACTGCAGTTAACGGTATTAGTTGCCATCATTATGGTCTCGGAATTTGTCTGCATGATGTTATATGCGTCTGGTGGCAAAACATTGGCTAACTTATTAAAGAGTGAAAACAACGTGACCAAAATGAACAAAATTTCAGGCACGCTTATGGTCGCAGTAGGAGTATGGTTAGCCCTTGGTTAATGTTCAGAAAGCCAATTTTTGATTAGTGGAAAATGGTCGTTTACCGCATTTTTGTCGGTAAGTATATTGATATGGTCATAGTCGAGCATGTTGCCATTGACCTTCGATAACTCCGAAAACTTTGCGTTTTGATTCGATTCATTAATAAATAAATTAACATCATCTGAATGACCCAACACCCGATCCTTAGAACCCGTTAAATGCCATGTTGGTGGCCAGTTAGTGGTTTTAGCGGACTCTCCGTAGTCAAATCCGTCAACAGAATCGACCCATTTACTTGGTTTCACCCAATCTGAGCTTTGTTTAACAGCTAAATACGTTTCACTTTCGGCACCAATACCAAGTTTTACAGCGTCTAAATAACCCGACTTTTTGGCCATCCAAGGTGCAAAGCGATGCCAAAACAAACTCACCTTTAATAACCGCTCGAGATTCCAAACTAACACCTGTCGCTTTGTTCCAAAGCAGATGGCAGATACTACTTTGTTTTGTAATTTCTCAAATCGGGTATAACTGCTGTGAAACAAAATACCGCCCCAAGAGTGGCAAATCACATGCATTTTACGGCCAGTAAGTTTAAACACATATTCAATAGCAGCCGGAATATCCTCAACAATGCATTCGTGATAACCATGGTTAAAATTATGCTTGATTTGAGGCCGACTTTTACCGCGTCCACGATAGTCTAAAACAAAGACATTAAACCCTTGGCTCGCTAGATAACAGGCAAGTCCCTTGTCTTTGTCATTATAAAATATCCGCCCATTTTCTATTGTGCCGTGCAGCATCAATATTGGTTGGCCGTCATCACGTTGATAAATATGACGTAAGTGCAATTGGTGAGTTTTTAGGTCTAAAGTTCGTGACGTCTGGATCATACTTCCTCCACTGGTCGGATGACATAATGTAGACCAATAAATTCGTAAACTCAATTAATTATTTCACTTGCGGTTCAACTAATTCCTAACTATTGTTACTTATCGAGAGGACTTTCGAATATAAGTATATGGACGTAAATACACAATTTTCTAACACCATCAGCAATAAACACAGATTTGGATTAGGCGTAATCTTTGCGCTCGTCATCATTAATCTAATGGCATTGCAACTCACTATAAAACAACAAAAAAGTGATAATCACTTAGTCAACATTGCTGGTCAACAAAGCATGTTGTCACAGAAGATCACACTGTATTTAACTCGTTTAGCGCAATCTTCTGACATGCAAACTCGTCGTCAAAATCTAACCATACTTGAGGCCGCAATTACCCAATTCGAACAGAACCACAATCAGCTCACTCAAACATTGCCTCTAGCAAATAAACAAACATTATCGGATGAAATTCAGCGGCTTTATTTTGAAGACTCCCCTCTTTGAACAGCGACATCATTGATTTTATATTCTGGGCGAGAAGAACGGTCGAGTTTGGATTTGATGCCACATTAGATGAAATGCCGTTCTCCACAATTGAGCGACTAATGACCAAATTAAATTCTGGGGTCGATACATTTGAAGCTGCCGCCAATAACAACCTAGTTAAATTGGAATGGGTTGTGACTGTGTTGACCATCGCCATGATTATTGCGCTTATTGCACAACTGATTTACGTATTTAATCCATTACAGAGGCTAATAACTACTGCGATTGCACAGCTATCTAGTGAGAAGGAAACCGCTCGAAAATTGAAAGAACAGGCTGAATTTGCAAGTGAAGCCAAAACGCTCTTTATGCAAAATATGAGTCATGAATTACGCACCCCACTTAATGGCTTATTTGGTATGTTGGAATTAGCAATTGAACAAGAAGGCGTTATTGCGAAAGACACTCTTATTCGAAACGCTAAGCGTTCCGGTAATCAACTCCTACGTATTATTAACGAAATTTTAGATATTTCGGCGATCGAAAATCGAGAACATACCGTTAAAAACAGTAACTTTTCCATCACTCAAATATTCGACGAGTGTTTGTCGCCAATAGCCATTATTTGCGACCAGAAACACATCCAGTTAGAGATGGACATTTCAGAAGCAATTCCAGAAAATTTATATGGTGCTGGTAATAAACTTAGGCAAATCATCAACAACCTACTTAATAACGCCGTTAAATATACTGACCACGGAACCATATCGTTTAAGGCACACTGTCAGTTGCAACAAGAAAACGTCTTACTTTCCATCGAAATCGCGGACACTGGTATTGGCATGACAAAAGATCAGCAAAGTGTGATTTTTAGTGACTACTCACCTGAAGATTTGACTAAACATTATAATCGTGCAGGCCTTGGACTTAATATTGTGTCTGAACTCACCACACTAATGGATGGAGAATTAAAATTACACAGTGAATATGGCAGAGGCTCCAAGTTTACGATTATTGTGCCCTTTGCCTTGGCAAAAGCCCCTCTGAGCAGGAACTCGAAATCGTTAATTTCAATAATCAATACGACCTCGCCCATAAAAAAGTCGCCGTCGTTGATGATTTAGCCACCAGCCGAAAGCTTATTTTACATCAACTTGTTGCCTTAAATGTAATGGCTGAAATCTTTAGTTCTGGTGAAGAGTTATTAAAATGCGATATTAATCAGTTTGATTTATTTATCATCGATTTGAACATGCTTGTAGTATGGGTGGTGAGCAAGTTGCGGAAATACTTAAACCGAAATTATCACCGCTAAAAAATCAAAAACTAATCCTCATTTCAGCGTCTGAAGACAACCTTGACGCTTTTCAATTAAAGGAAAACTTATTCGATTTCCATTTTAGTAAGCCACTGCAAGAATCGAAGTTTTTGACACATTAATCACTGCATTATCAAACGACAAACTCGATCATACCCCGAGCAATTTCCATATTCTTGTCGCTGAAGATAATGACATTAATGCCCATGTTGCTGAGCAATACTTAAAATCTATGGGCTATAAAGTAAGTCGAGTGAGAGACGGACAACAAGCCATTGATTTATGCAGTGATCCCAATAATCAATATGACGCTATATTGATGGATATCAATATGCCTAAGGTTGATGGTTATGAGGCGACTAAAGTTCTGCGCGAAAAACTTAGATTAACCATTCCAATAATTGCATTAACGGCCAACGCATTTGAAGAAGATATTAAAAAATCCCTTGCAATCGGTATGAACAAACATTTGGTTAAGCCCTTTGACAAAGAGGATTTACAACTCGTATTACGGTCCCTACTGGCCGAAAACGAAACGACTAATTAATCATTTTTAGGATCCAAACCTGCTGGTTTTTATAGGATTTTGTCGGTTTTCAATCTAGTATCATGGTGTACGTATAAAAAGAGCAGTAGCATGACAAAAAATCAGCAAACGATCTCGCAAGTATTAACACAACTAAATTCAGTTTTATTAGGTAAACCGCATCAGGTCAAACTCGCGGTGACCTGCCTTTTAGCCAATGGGCATTTGTTAATTGAAGATTTACCGGGAATGGGAAAAACAACATTATCCCATGCGCTCGCCATTGTTTTTGGCCTTGATTATCAACGTATTCAATTTACCTCTGACGCACTTCCTGCTGACTTAATTGGTGTTTCGATATTTAATCAACACACTCATGCCTTTCAGTTTCACTAAGGGCCTATTTTTAATCAGTTAATTTTAGCTGACGAAATAAATCGGGCAAACCCAAAAACCCAAAGCGCTTTGTTAGAAGCCATGGAAGAGTTGCAAGTGAGTGTTGACGGTACAACCTACCCACTACCAAAGCCGTTTTTTGTCATTGCCACACAAAACCCGTTGCACCAAACCGGAACTTACCCACTGCCTGAGTCGCAATTAGACCGCTTTTTGATGCGAATTAGCATAGGCTTCCCGCCACACGAGGCAGAGCTAACTATGCTAAAAAATGGCGGCGCAAATCAGACACTAAAATCGCTGACCGCCGTATTTACTGGAAAGGAATTGGCCGAAATTCAACAACAGATCCAAGATGTGAATATTTCTGATGCCACCTTAGGTTATGTCATGCGCCTGCTGCATTTTACTCGTCAACCTGGGCAATGCCCTAACCCACTTTCTCCCCGTGCAGGCTTGGCTTTGATCAGTGCGGCGAAGGCTTATGCTTTTATCGAAAACCAAGACTATGTTACGCCTGATCATATAAAACAGGTTTTTGGTGCGGTTGCTGAACATCGATTTGGTATTCATAGCGTAAGTAATGAACACTCTATGTCAGCCGCCATTTTAAATAACGTCGACCCCTTGTTGTAATTACGATGGCTACCCAAAAAAAGGGACATTAAAAAAGTTTATCGAAAAGCGAATTCCTCGCCAAACGCGGATGACGTTAGACCATAGCCGTTTATTTATTGTTCCTACGGGTTTTGGCTTCAGTTTACTTCTGATGATCGTGTTGCTTTTTATCCTTGGAACCAATTATCAAAACAACCCTATCCTTATTGTCAGTTACTTGCTGTTTACTTGGCTTTTCGGTGCGATGTACCTATGTTTTTTAATTTAAACGGCGCCACGCTGGCCTTAACAGACTTACCTGACACTGTGAGTGGTGAGCCATTCTCAATGTTGTTGCACCTAGGCTCTAAAAAGATCGTCACAATTGGATTTTTAGCTTACCTGACCGTTCCGAGCATTGCGTGTTTGACGTCAAAGCGAACACGACGTTTACGGTTCCTTGCACGGCGAAACAGCGAGGCCACCAGCAATTAGGAGATATTAGACTTCAATCTCGGTATCCATTTGGGTTATTTCGCTGCTGGACTTTTTACGCTTTTCCAACAAACAATGGGTTTACCCTTCGCCTTTGGCCGAACCATGGCAATTAGGTTCAGCTACTGCAGGCTCAACTTTACAAAATCATATCGACAGTTTGGAACTTGATACCTCAACTAAACAGTCAACCAGCGACATGGACTTTGATGAGCTCCGCACTTACCAAGTTGGGCAACCCCTTTCTCGTGTTTCATGGAAACATCAAGCCAAAAATCCCGATGCAGATTGGTTGGTAAAACAATATTCCAATAACGACATCGACTTAAAGTGGCTGTCCTTGTCTTCCCTATCGGGCCACGACTTAGAGCAAAACTTATCGATATTGTGTTTCGCCTGTTTTGAATTAACCAAACAAGACGCCGAATTTGGGTTGGCATTAACCTCGTCTTTATTTGGCAACAAAATCATCATGCCAAATAGAGGGAAGCCCATCTTACTGAGTGTTTAAAAGCCCTTGCCTTGTATGGACTAACATCACATGAAGCTTAATTCGAGCAATACGCGATTTGAGTTAACGCAGCAAATTATTGCCAGCGTTTTATTCTGCTTGATGTTTGCATTGGACGAGCCTATCACGACAGCGGTTTTTATTGCCTGCTCTGGTCTTTTGGTCTTTCGATTAGTGTTAATCCACCAAGGCTCAGCATTACTTAGTGTCTTATCCCGCGCATCCAGTAAAAATATCGGGGCTCTGGGGATGACGGTTGTTATCCTGTTGTCTGTTCGGCACTCAGGCTTAATCAACGCTATGGTCAACTTGTTGTTGGCAGGGTCTGCTCTTTGGTGGTTTACCCTGCCCGCTACAATTAATAGTCAAATACCCCGACAGTTTTTTATTATGCATAAATTGTGTTTATGTCTGTTTTTCCTGATCAGCGTTGGTTTTATTTACGAACAAACACTTTTGTATAGCTTGCTGTTTTTCGTGCTCATTTTGATTACTTGGCTAGCCCTTTTTATTTGTGAGAACCCAGAACAACCCATATCAAATACATTTCGATTTTTGATTAAGTACACTCTGGTTTGCGTGCCATTAGCAGCTTTGATTTTTTACTGTTACCAAACCTAGCGCCTTTTTGGAAACTACCTAAACAAGAGCAAACGGTGTCGGGCCTCAGTGAAAGTATGACACTATAGGTGATATAGCCGAATTAGCCCAATCAACCCGTTTGGCCTTTCGAGTCGCATTTGATGACAACAATCCGAGCCAGCAGCAGTTGTATTGGCGTGTTATGACAATGCCTAACTTTAACGGAAAAACCTGGGCAATCGCCGGGTTGCCCAAACGTTCTCGGAATGCCCAACAATCAAATTCGTCCCTATATATTGCTGATGATTTATCGTCTGACAACGACGTTTCCCCTCTAAAATAACCTATTCAGTAATAGCGGAACCAACCCACCAGCCTTGGTTGTTTTCGTTGGCAAATAGTCATTCAAATACCGACAAAGTGAACCATAACCACGATGACACTTTAAGTTATGCCACTAAATTAACCACTAAACTGAAATATGAAGCGCAAACTGGCCAGCTGGCTTTAGTGTCTGTTTTAGGTGCGGAGCAAGCGGTAAAGGTTTCAACTAGACCAATAACTTTGACGGACAGGCAAAAGAAAAAAACCTATATTTGCCACCTAACCTACATGCAAATACGGCGGAGTTAAGCCATCGTTGGATGTCTATCGCAAAGCAAACTACCAGTGACAAACAACAGCAGAGCCAACTTTTTATCAAATCTATTGCCAACTACTTCCGTCAAAATGGTTTTATATACACCTTAACGCCACCCAAATTAACTGGGGATCATATAGACAACTTTTTGTTTGATACACAACAGGGCTTTTGCGCCCACTATGCCAGTGCAACAGCAGTTATGTTGCGACAACAGGGCATTCCTACCCGAGTTGTCGCAGGGTATCAAGGAGGCGAATACAACCCCAATGGCAACTACTTTAACGTTTATGACTCATCAGCGCATGCCTATAGGTCGAATTTTGGGTGCAACAAGCAGACAATAGCAATTCTGGACATTGGTACCGCTTCGACCCTACTGCGACGATTGCGCCAAATAGGATTTTGCAGGGACTTGGCGGCTCAGAGGTCATTAATAACAACGTAAATGTCGAGCCGATGGAAATGGTTAAATCCGTCGCTTGGTTAAATACCCTACGCCAGCAAATCCAATCTCTTGATTATTATTGGACGATATGGGTTTTGGATTTTGATCCCACCCGTGAAGAGAATCGCATTACCAGTTGGTTACAAAGTACCGATATGCGCCATATCCTTTATGTATTTATTACCCTAGTTGTCATCATTGCAGGCGCGGTCTGGATGACAATCAGACCCCGTGGCCAAAGTAATGAAATCACCCAAGTATTAACCAAACTAGAACAACGTTTAACAAAATATGACAAACAACATAATCCTAAAAAAGGCTTACGCCCCGAGACTTAACACGCCAATCACAGCAAACCCTTGCCGACTATCAAGCGCACTTATTGCAATATTTCCCCGAACTGGCGGAGCCATTAAACGCCATTTTTTCTAACATTGATGCCTATTTGTACCAACCCCAAGCAAGTGACAAAAATGTATTTATTAAAATCGTTTTTCGTCAAATTTCAGAGTTAAGTTAAGATCGAGTCACTAGCAGAGACTCAATTGTTACGGTCTCATATCCGCTCACAAATATTATAAAAAACGTTAAATATCAGTCAAATAACTAAAATTCAAACCGGTTTCAAAGTCCCATTTATTTCTAATTATGACAACCCCAAATGACCATTTGTAACAGAAGCGTCATACAGTCGTTATAAAAATGACATTAACAACCAGTAGATTGTGCCGCAGATTTTTCGATTAATTGGACATTTTGTCCAGTCAGTAATTAACAACAAAATTTTGAATGCGGAGAGCAAAATGGAACTTAAAGATTTATTTAAATTGTCAGCTCTGACTGTTGCTGTTTCATTAACAGCGGCTTGTAGTAGCGATGATGACAAAAAGACAGAAGTTGATGAATGTGCAGTGACGCCAATTCCAGCTGGTTGTGCAGGTTATGAAGAACCTAAAACGCAAACTGAAATTGACCAAGAAACACTTGAAGCTGAATACTTAGCGGCAACTGGCGTTGAAGCCGACATCATTCTTCTTGAAGGTACAATTACTGCTGACATGACGTTGGAAAGCGACAAAGTTTACGCACTTCGTGGTCCTGTTGTTGTTGGTAACGACAATGCGGATGCAACGATTCTAACCGTAGAAGCCGGTGCAACAATATTTGGCGAAACTGGCGGCGACTACTTAGTTGTTAGTCGTGGTTCAAAAATTATGGCTGAAGGTACAGCTGACGCGCCAATTATTATGACGTCTAAACAAGACATCCTAGGTGAGCAAACAGCACCTTGGTCAATGGGGCGGTGTTGTTATCCTTGGTAACGCAAGCTCAAATAAATGCCCAGACGACGGTACGTCTTGTGCGCTTCAAGTTGAAGGGGCATTTGATGGAGCGGTATTTGGTGGGACAGACGACACAGACAACTCTGGTGTGTTGAAATATGTTGTTGTTAAATATGCGGGTTACGAAATTGCCCCAGACAACGAATTAAACGGCGTAACATTTGGTGGTGTCGGTTCAGGTACGGTTGTTGACTACTTGCAAGTACACGCAAATGCGGATGACGGTGTTGAATTTTTCGGCGGTACAGTAAATGCTAAACACTTAGTATTAACAGGCAACCAAGACGATTCAATTGACTGGGACAACGGTTTCCGTGGCTCAATCCAATATGCTTACGTTGAACACAATCGCAGTGGCGGTGAAGCAAACCGTGGTATCGAAGGCGACAACGACAAAGACATGACTAAAACACCAGTGTCTAACCCAATGATCGCTAACTTAACTATTGTTGGTAACAGCTACGATACTGCAGACAAAGATTCTGAAGGCGTTTACTTACGTGAAGGCACAAAAGCGTCAATCTACAACTCTATCATCACAGGCGCTGGCGGCGAATGTTTTGAAGTTGAAGCGGTTGATGTAAATCCAAACGGTCAAGACTACTTAAGCAATGGCGAAATCACGATTCAAAATACCGTAATCGCGTGTTCTGAACCATTCAAGTATGGCGATGCTGACGTAAACCTAGATACATGGTTCACTGATGTTGCTAAAAACAACTCACTATCTGACAGTGCTTTCTTAGCGGCTAACGGCCAACCACTTGCACATGATGACTCTCCAATTACAGGCGATAACAAAGTTGTTGCAATGGATGTTGTAGGTAAAGGCGCATTAGAAACTGCAGACTTTATCGGTGCAATTCCTGAAACATCAGATTGGCGTGAAGGTTGGGCATTTGGTTTCGGTGGTGGTGTTCCATCAGTTGCAGGTTGTCCTGCTGGCACAGCATCAATTGATTCTGTTGACGGTGTAATGGATACATGTGAAATTTCTGGACGTTTAACGTCAAACCTTACATTAACTAATGACAAATTGTGGGCGATTAACGGTCCGGTATTTGTTGGTGGTGACAAAGAACAGTCAGCTATCTTAACAGTCGATGCAGGCACAACAGTTTACGGTTCGAATGGTGGCGACTACTTAGTGGTTTCACGTGATTCTAAAATCGAAGCGGTTGGTTCGGCGACAGCGCCAGTTGTATTTACATCTAAAGAAGACGTTCTTGACCAAACTGAAGGTTCTGGCCAATGGGGCGGCATCGTTATCTTAGGTAACGGTATCTCTAACAAATGTCCTACTGACGGTTCTGAATGTGCTCTACAAGTTGAAGGTGTCACTTCTGGTGGCGTATTTGGCGGCACAGACAACACTGATAACTCAGGTACATTAAAGTATGTTGTTGTTAAAAATGCAGGCTTTGAAGTTGCTCCTGACAACGAGTTAAACGGTGTAACATTTGCTGGTGTTGGTTCTGGTACAACGGTTGATTACTTGCAAGTACACGCAAATGCAGACGACGGTGTTGAGTTCTTCGGCGGCGCGGTTAATGCAAAACACTTAGTCCTTACTGGCAACAAAGATGACAGCGTAGATTGGGACAACGGCTATGTAGGTAAACTACAGTATGTTCTTATCCAACACGATTCTGCAGACGGCGAAGCTAACCGTGGTATCGAAGCGGATAACGACAAAGACATGTCTAAAACACCTGTATCTAACCCTATGATTTCTAACATCACTATCATAGGTAACGCCTACGACACAGCTGATAAAGATTCTGAAGGTGTTTATCTTCGTGAAGGTACAGCAGCTAAGTTCTACAACGCGGTTATTACTAACGCAGGCGGCGAATGTTTTGAAGTTGAAGGCGCTGACGTTAACCCGAACGGTCAAGCTTACCTTGAAGCAACTAGCGGTTTACAAATCAGCTTCATGACTTCTGTAATCGCATGTTCTGAGAACTTCAAAAATGGCGACAACGATGTAGACCTAGACGCATGGTGGACAGCCGCTGGTAACACTAAAGCAGCAGATAAAGCCGCAGTGTTAAATGGTTACTTCACTATCGACGCAACAACAGCGACTGATGTTAATGCAGTAGATTCGTTCTTCGACACAACTGATTTTATCGGTGCGGTTAAAGATGCGGACAACGACTGGACAGCGGGTTGGGCAGTAGGTCTAGACTAAACTCCAGTAGAGTAAATTCGTTAAGGTTGGTATCAGCCTTAACGTCCAATATCAAAAGCCACTGCATGTCAGTGGCTTTTTGCTATTTACTTTTTACGTGATAGCTATTTGGAATTCGGTTTATCCCATTCCTCAGAGCTAACAATTTTGATAATGACGCAGAAAATGAACAAGGTGCGGAAATCTATGGATATTCAATTATGATCGCCTATAATTCTGCGCAGCGTTGTCCCGTTAACCAGTTTTATACGAGGTCCATTTGAGTAGCGAAGTCATCCGAGTTGAACCCAATTTATGCCCTTTGTGTAATACCGATAACCAGTGCGGAAATCTGACAAATTGTGGAGAAGATTGTTGGTGTACATCACCCGACATTACGTTTACCAAAGAACTGCTAAACAAAGTGCCGGATGACCTTAAAGATAAAGCCTGTATTTGCAAAGCGTGTGCGCTAAAGCAAAATTAATGTGGTTGGCTTACCGATTTTTGACTTGCGTCAAAAAAGCGTTGAGTCTCTACTGAACCTATACCAAAGGTTGAATCGTAATTTGATTTGTTGTGAGAACTAATATTCACCAACCGATTGCCTATGACTCGATATTCATCATGGCGCTCACCTGACGCTTTCAATGAAAAGACGATATACGCACGCCCTTTCCCGCTGTAGGTAAGCGTTGACGCCATTGGGAATCCGTTGTCGTCGATAATGACTCGATAGTCGCTGTTAAATTTATCCACATAATCACGCGTTCGTTGATCATTTATTATTGAATCCAATGCCAGCTTAAATTGTAACTCTCTTACTTGCTGACCTTTGTATTCCACTTGTTTTTCAGAAACAAACTCAGCTGTTTTTAACATTTTTAGTAGACGCTGAGATTGGGATAATATCGCAGTGACATCTCGAGTTCTAAGTTCGTTTAGTCCCTTTAATGTCGGCGTTTTAGCCTCTTCATCTTCTGCTACCAATTCAAACTCGGTTTCCAATTGACTCATAATATCGGCGTCATAGGTAATCGCTAAGCCATTTTTACCATAGTTAATATACGAACTGATGTAACCAGAGTTTTGCTCAAAATCATCATCGTCTTTTTCACCGCGGGTTTCATCTACCGACAAGGTAATTCGACCCGATACCTTAGCTCGTTTCAGTGAGCGATGCTAACGATGTTTTTAATTCATCGAAGCTGTCGGCATAGACGTTCGGGGAAAAATAACTACAGGCCAAAACCAAAGGGATGGCTAGTGAGCGTATTTGTGCCGAATTAACTTTGCTAAAAGGGGTGATATTGAACATGTACTTTCCATAGTGAAATATATAATTAATGACATGGTAACTGCTATTTTAAAAAATAGTGTGCAGGCAGTTTGACCTAGTTAGAAGCTAAGTTAAAACCCACAATTGTAACAAAGAATGTAGTTTTAGATCCCAAAGCACTCAGTTACCGCGATCAAGTCGAGGTTCTGTTTTGATTTTGTTACAACTTCGTTTTGGCTTTTTTACTTAACTCACCTGTCAGACTTGCAACATTTGATTTCGTTCAATAAATTGTAGCTTGTCTCCTTTTTTGGATTGCCTTATGTTTCAGCAGTATTATCAGCGATTTTTAACCGCAAACCCTAATGTTCAACATTTTGCCTGTCACAGTCATCATTATTGGCCCGACGTAACACGAGAAGCGATGTTGGAATACTGGGATGACACCGCAGAACTGGTAGACGATAAATGGCAACGAATTTTGGGCGAAAAAATGCCGCAGTGCCAATCGCTTATTGCCGACGCACTGCACATCCAAGCACCTGAACGAATTGTCTTTGCGCCCAATACGCATGAACTTCTCTACCGTATTTACAGCATTTTTGACCAAACAAAAAGATCAAGATTCTAACCACGGACAGCGAGTTTTATTCATTTCAAAGACAAAGTGAACGTTGGCAACAGGACGATCTCGTCGACATAGTTCGAATCCCAACCGAGCCCTTTAGCACCTTTGAACAACGTTTTACTGAACAAGCGAACAAGGACGAGTACGACTGGATCTTCTGTAGCTAAGGTCTTTTTTAATTCCAGCTTGGCCATCTCAGATCTTAAGCAGTTTATCGATGGCTTACCGCAATCGCCAATCATCACCATTGACGGCTATCATGGTTTTTTGCTATCCCTACTGACTTAAGTGAATTAGAACACAAAATATTTTACCTCGCGGGCAGTTACAAATATGCTCAGGGCGGTGAAGGCGCATGTTTTGCTGTGATCCCAGATGGCAACTTCCAGCCGAGTTACACGGGTTGGTTTGCGGAATTTGGCGATCTCCACCAGCGTGTTCCCGGCAAAGTCGGTTATGCCAAAAATGGCCAACAGTTTGCCGGTGCGACAACGGACTTATCGGCTATGTATCGCTTACACGCGTCATTAACTTTATTTAAAAAGAATGGCATTACCGTTGATACCATCCACAACCATGTCCTCAAATGCCAACGGGCGTTTTTAGCCATCATCGACGACTTGCAACACCCTGACATTAATCGCAGTAATCTAATCCAAAATAGTCTATTTGATGCCATCGAGTCCTCGAACGACACGCCAATTAACAGGGTAAATCAACACGGTCACTTTTTGACATTTAGGTTACCTGAGGACAAAGTCCAACAACTCGCAAGTTACCTTAGTGAACATGGCATTAAAACCGATTTCCGTGGCGATCGTCTGCGTTTTGGTTTTGCCCTGTATCACCAACCTGAGCAATATGACTTGAGTTGTTTAACGTAAAATCACAAACGTAACTTGATGGCAAAAGACGATGATAATCGCTCTTTTGTCATCCTTTTATTTCACGCCTATTTAATCTCATGCCTCTGTGGTTTGTTGAACCATGTTAGAAAGCTTCGATAACGCCTGATAAATCAATGCATCCAAGTCTAAGCGCCTTGGCATTTCCAAAATATGACAATCCCTTCGCTGTGACATATTTCTGTAACTCTTGCTTCATCTAAGTGTCACAAACCGACCGTAGACTAGCGTCAAAATTTTATAGTTTAAAAATACTAAAAGAATCAATGACTCTGGAGTAATCATGAGCCTAACTAAATATCGATTTGGTTTGTCAGCATTAACATTAGCCATGACAGCCGCACTTGCACCGACCTTTGTTTATGCTGAAGATGACAAAGACGAAGACGTAATGGAAGAAGTAGTCGCAACGGGTACACGCCTAAAAGGCAGTGCCGCAGCCGTTCTTGAAGAACGCCGTGGGCAAGCATTTGTTGCCGACATCATGGGTGCGGAGCAGATTTCTCGTACCGGCGATGGTGACGCTGCATCAGCGCTTCGCCGCGTAACGGGTCTAACATTAGTCGATGGTAAATTTATTTATGTTCGTGGATTAGGTGAACGTTATTCATCAACCCTATTAAATGGTGCAGCAGTACCAAGCCCAGATCCAACTCGTTCGGTTATCCCACTGGATTTATTTCCTGCCGATATCATCGAGGGTCTAGCGGTTCAAAAATCATTTTCTCCTTCTATGCCTGCAGCTTTTGGTGGTGGTAATGTCGACATCCGTTTAAAGAGCATTCCAGATGAACGCATTTTTAATTTCAGCGTTAAACTCGGCGGCAACACCAATAACTTTGACGACGGACTTACCTACACAGGTAGCGATACAGATTGGTTGGGACAGGATGACGGTAGTCGTGATGCGCCACAATCAATCAGCCAGTTTTGGGCTCCGGTAGGCGAAGCTTCTACTTCACTTGACAGAATTAGTGCAGACGAAAGCTTACAGGGTCTATTAGATTTAAATAAAGACCTAAATCCAGAAACCACGACAGTCGCTCCAAATCTAGGGTTTGATGTGGCTTTTGGTGATGTCTATGACGCCGGTGATTTAACGTACGGCTTCATGACTACTTTTGCCTACGATAATGCTTGGCAAGTCGCTAAAGAATATCAACTAGAGCAATGGGCGTCGTTTGATAACGAAGACGGCTCAAAAGAATATACGTTTGTGCGCGGTTACGACGATATACTAACGACCACAAACGAAGTTAAAACGTCGTTTATGTTAAACCTCGGCGCCAATTACAACAAAGCTCACGAGTTAGATTTAACCTATATCGTCTTAAACGATACGAGCGATAAAGCCCGGAATAAATTTGGCCGATCGAGTAACGTTTCACCATCTGAAAATAATGCCATTTTAAACGGCAAAGAAATTGTATACGAACAACGTAATTTAACGGCTTTGCAAATTCGTGGTCAGCACACATTTGCTGATTTGAATTTATTAGGAATCGATTGGATTATTTCTGATTCTGAATCTCGACGTGAAGCACCAAGCGGCCTTGATTTGTCTTATATTGTTGGTGATACCAATGAAGACGGAATTTACGACGCAGAAAACGAGTCATCACTTCGTTTAGGCCGTACCGCTGCACGTTTCAATTTCCAAGACCTGACCGATGAAGTCACTAACATTGGTTTTAACGCGTCTCTACCAGTTTATCTTTCTAATTTGGAAATGGAATTTAAAGTCGGTGCAAGTGCTGTTGAAAAAACACGTTCTGCTGACAACCGACGCTTTGATATCGATACCCGCGCTTTGCCATCAGGGTTTGATTTAACGGGTAACAATATCAACGAAATACTTGGCAACGATGCCATTGCCGACGCGAGCTTAGTGCGCTCAGTTCTAAATGACACCACAATTGCCGGTGACTTATACACAGCCGAGCAAACCATTAACGCGTTTTATGCCGAAGCTGACTTCTTTATCAATAACGTATATCGCATCTCTGGTGGTTTTCGTTTTGAAGACTTCAGTCAAACTGCACTGCCTTACGACCCATTTAGTGGCGAAGTTCAGCTAACAAATAACCAAACGTCTGTAGATGACTTAACGTTTGAAGAAGACGGTATTTATCCTTCACTTGCCTTAACGTACATGATGAATGACGAAATGCAGCTTCGTTTCAGCTATGGTCAAACCGTTGTTCGCCCTGACTTAAGAGAAATCACCGCGGCGACTTACATCGACCCGCTTACTGAATTTCCAGTATCAGGTACACCGGGACTCGAAACCACAGATATGACCAACATTGATATCCGTTGGGAATGGTACATGGCTGCGGGTAACAACATTTCTGTCGGTATCTTTACTAAAGATTTAGACAAGCCTATTGAAGCCGTGCAAAGCCCTTCTCAGGACGGTCCACCGCTTATTCGTATCGCCAATGGCGAAAACGCGTCAGTGACAGGTATTGAGTTTGAATTCCTGCAGGACCTTTACGTTTTAAAAGACGTTTTCGGAACTTTTGCTGAAAATTCGTTTATCTCAGGTAACCTGACATTAAGTGATTCTGAAATTAACTTGGACCGTCAAAACATCGTTGACCAAACTGGTGTTTCGACCTCGATAACCAACTTAGAACGTCGTCTAACAGGGCATTCTGAATATGTGGTTAACTTACAATTAGGTTATGACTCAGCAAATGGCGAGCATTCTGCGACGGTTGTTTACAATGTATTTGGTGAACGTGTGATTGTTGCCGGTATCGACGGCTATGATGACGCCGTTGAAAAACCATTCCATTCTTTGGACATGAATTACACATATTATCCAACGTACGATACGTCCATTAAACTAAAACTCACCAACATTTTAGATGAGCAAAAGAAATTTCTTTTGATGACGAGCTTCTACGTTCGACCACCAAAGGTATTGGCTTCAGTGTTGCTTACAAAATGGAGTTTTAATCTAAGCTCCCTGTCGCTTATTAACGCGACAGGGGAACGCAACAACCATGTTTTATCCACAATTTCATTATTTTATATCAGTATATTGTGGATAAACACACCACGCTCACCGCTACATATGCCTTAATGACAGCATTAATTTATGCCTTGGTTTTTAACAAAATCATCCATCATTGACGCGTTATCTTGCAGTAGATGTTTATTCATATTCGGCTGAAATACGGGACATTAACGCCTGTCACTGAGATGTCATAATTCATTCATTTAAAGATAACAATATTGTCATGTTGACAGGGTTAAATAGCACCAATTGTTACAGATATGTAAAAGAATTATGCAAACTCAAACCGTTATGGATCAACCTAAGTTTGATCTGGACCAGACAATGGAACATTTAGTCCAACTTATTCACCGCCCATCCATCACGCCAAATGATGCTGGCTGTCAGCAATACTTGTCACGTGTGTTCCAAAGGCTCGGCATGCAATGCCATGCTTTTGAAGTCGAGGGGTTTCTAACCTTGTTGCCAAGATTGGTAAAGGCAAAACACGCATAGCCTTTGCAGGACACACTGACGTGGTTCCGGCCCCATATCCTGAACAGTGGTCGGCGGATCCGTTCACATTAACGGACGTAGACGGTCTGCTGATCGGACGCGGTGTTGCAGATATGAAAGGCGGAATCGCAGCCATGTTAACTGCATTTGAACATGCCTTGCCTCATATTAATCTCGACGATTTCACATTTTACTTCTTGATCACTTCTGATGAAGAAGGCGAAGCTGAATTCGGGACTGCTGAAATCATGGAGTATTTAAAGCAACGAGATGAAGTACCACATTACTGCATCATCGGCGAACCGAGCAGTCAAAGTAAAGTGGGCGACGTGATAAAAGTCGGCCGTCGCGGCTCTGTCTCAGGCGAGGTTGTGATCCAAGGCGTACAAGGCCATGTTGCTTATCCTCAGGACGCTAATAACGCAGCGCACAAAGCGATGATGTTAGGTCGTTGGTTGAGTGAACTGTCGTGGGATGAAGGCAGCAAAGACTTCCTGGTAGTCAGTTACAAATCACTAGCATAGACACAGGAACATGGACAGATAACATCATTCCGGGTCAATGCACGCTACGATTTAATGTACGGTACAGCCACAAACAATCCCAAGAGCAAATCATTAAGCGCATTACAGATGGCTTAATGCAACTAAAGCAATTGACTAAAAACATTGATATTAAGTGGTCTCGGCCTTGCAAACCTTACTTTACCAGCGGCAGTAGTATCGTTGATGAAGCAAGCCAAAATATCAATATTCCTACTCATATTGCGCCGCAGGATATCGATCTAATCGCAGAAGTAGAACGGGCTATTTTTAACGAACTTAAGCTATTTCCGCGCCTTTCAATGTCTGGTGGTACATCAGATGGTCGCTTTATCGCTGCGGCGGGTTGCCAAGTGGTTGAGCTCGGATTACCCAATCATTCCATCCACAAAACAGACGAACACGTTAAAAAACATGACTTGCATGAACTCACCAAAGTTTATAAGTCGGTTTTGTTACAAATATTAGCCTAATTACGTAATTGCTTTGGTCGTAAGTTGCGACCAAAGCCTTATTTCCCTAAAACTCAGCATTAATACTAGTTTGCGGATTTATCCTACAATGTCATTTAACTGACACATTTCTAAAATAGTATGTCGCCATATTTTCTTAGATTTGTGTTTTTAAATGAGAATTTCAACCATAGTTCGTACCAGTTCGTTCACCATCTTTACTGTCGTTTTAGCATTAACCTTAATCCTGTTCTGGGCTAAACAAAGATTGGTGCAAGCGGATGTTAACGACTCGAGCTACCGTCAAGTTTATCAAGACATTAACATTCGGCTTTATCGCACGATACAAATGTACTTAAATTCAGGTGATGCGCTCTTACTGAGCGATGCGGACTCGTTTGTAGAACAAATAAAAACTCAAATAAAAACCGAAAATTTCGATCTTGAGACGACTAAGCTATTAACCTCTGAACTTTCCAATATTCAACAGAAAATGGCTGGAAAATACCGTGCACTCGGTAAGTTAGGCGGCAATGAAAATGCACTGCTCGATAATGCAGAAAGAGAATTATTTGGTGCTGCAGATAGCTTGGCCGATTACGCCAGTCTAAATTTTGACAATGACCCTAAAGTCGCAAAAAACTACTGCACCTAGCTTCTTCGTTTTTATATGAGTCGCAGCAGTTATCCCATTATCGCTTGTTTTTTGTGGCATCCGGTGATGACGCTTTTAAATTAAATATCGACAGATCGCTCGCCAATTTAACGCAATTGAATAACGAACTGTCAAACATCGGCCTTTTAGGCGTATTTGCCGAATCAGAAGACGACGGCTTAGACTTTTTGATGATGACGATGACAAAACTGACATCGCGGAAGAGTTTATAAGCACGCTCAGAAGCGTTGTAAATCGCTACCCAAAAGAGCTCCAAAATACGACTAAGACCATAGATAACCGCTTGTTGTCGCTAGCCGAAATTAAAACCGACATAAATAAGCTTGAGCAAATAACTGAACAAGTTGCTATCCACATAACTCAGCAAAAGCAAAACACTTATCAGTTTGTCACGGTTCTAACTACTATCATGATGTTGGCAACGACCTTGATTGTTGGTGGTAATTACCTTGTCCAACATACCTTAGTATTGAAACCGCTAAGAGCGCTACGAGATGCGTTTGATAAGTTGGTAAATACGGGTGAAATGGTGGCGATTAATAGCGATGCAAATTCTGAATTTGGTGAAATTGCCCGTTCATTTGACCAATTGCTAACGATGCAAAAGCAAGAAGCAGAACAAAAGTCTGAACAAATGGTTGTTGTTTCAGATGCGCTAAACTCACTAATAGAGCAAACCGAAGAAATTGCACAGGCAACAGACGAAACCGGAAATAAGGTTTCTGAAACGCAAGCCGTTTTAGCTAATTTGTCGCATATCAACAATCGATTAAACGAACTCGCCAAAGATGTTGAACAAAACGCCCAAGACACTTCAAAGGCAATGGTTATAGGCCGCGAGGGGCTGACCAAATGTTAGCTGCAAGCCAATCTACGGCACAACAAGTCAAAACCAGCTACGCTAAGTTAGAGCAACTCATCAATAGTATTGTTAGCGTGCAAGAGGTTATGGATGTGATCAAAAACATCGCTGGCCAAACTAACTTGCTGGCGCTTAACGCTGCAATTGAATCTGCCAGAGCCGGCGAACATGGTCGCGGATTCTCGGTTGTTGCCGACGAAGTAAGAAAGCTCGCAATGAAAACCCAAGAATCACTCGACAACACAAGTGATATCCTGAATGAGTTAACTGCCCATAGTGACCACCTACAACATAATTTCCAGCAAATATCGACGGCCGCAGAGCAACAAACACATATTGCTCAGTCATTAATTGAAACTACTGACGAAGTGCGCCACAAAGCGCAAACATCTTCGGATGTTGCCGAGCAAACCTTAAGTTGTGCGCAACAACAACAAAATGACTTTAATGAGTTCGAGCGGTTAATGTCTCAAGTAACAGAAACCGTTACCACAGCCAAGCAACAAGTCGTTCAGGTGCAGGGGTCGGTGACGGAACAAGCCAATAAGATAACCGCCACGTTTTTGAATAAATAAGGCAACAAGAAGCTAATGAAGTTGCCTCAAGAAACGGCTTTTAATCGTTGTTTCTTGAGCCATGCGTTATGTTCAAATTCAACCTCGTATTTTGCCCAGCGTTTAAACTCTGTTAAATGACAACGGTTTATTGGTTCAGCTTTGTTGGTCGCTGATCGATAGACCACATCTGTTTTGGTCACCCGAATGACTTCTCGAACATCCCACGCCATGCCCAGACCGGCGTTGCTATAAAAACAAGCTGGGGTAATTAAAATGTCATCTCCACCTGGGCATGTTTCGCATGCTCCAAAGCCAGCTCACAAATGGTGATTAACTCATCGGTGCTAACATCCACAAACGAGTCGAGCTGCAGTAGCGCTGCATTAAAATCTTCGTGACTAAGATGTTGTTTATTATCTGGCACTTCCGCGTGATGAAACGTTAAATAAGCTGGGTAGCGACGCCAATGAAACAAGTTGTTAAACACGACTGCAAATAACACTAATACGCCGATGTTAATCAACACAACGCTAACAAAATCCCACAGAACAAAACCCTAGGCACTGTGAGCAGTCAACACAATATACAAGGCTGTTGCGCCACCGGGCGGGTGAAGGCACTTTGATATGTACATTGAAAACACCGCTAGCCCGACCGCAAGTGCACTTGCCAGTTGTACATCAGGCACAATACTAAAAGCTAAAAAGCCACACCCTGTGGAAATAAGATGACCGCCAAATACGCTCCATGGTTGCGATAATGCGCCGTGGGGTAACGCAAAAATAAGCACTGAAGTTGCGCCCATTGCCGTTAGTAAAATAGATGAGTAATCGCTGGGCAAATAGATTTGAGATAAGACAAAGCAGAAATAGATCCCAAAAGTTGCCCCGACCCCAGAAATGAGTTTTTCAGCAAATGTGGTTTTACTGCTTTCAAAGCCTATGAGCTTTAAAAAAGTTGCGTAAACTTGAGGCGAGTTAACTCTACGATTTGATTTTTGAGACTCAGCCATTATGCCGTAACCAAAATACAAAACGGTTTAATGCCAAATATGACTTCATCAAAGGGATAACAAACATCGTTGTTTTTATCCCACCACAATTAAAACGACCTTCGTTCCAATCCTGCTTCGATATAACAAACGTTCTCAAAACATGCTCCAAATTTGCAATTGGAGGAGACTAAAAGATGCAAATGTGTTTGTATAACGAATATTAAACATCTTTAATATGAAAAATATTGATACTAATGGATATTTCACTCGCCAAGACATTTTTAGCGATCATGGGCACAGGCACTTTTATCGAGGCCGCTCAGAAACTCAATATCACTCAAACCGCTGTTACATCAAGGGTTAGGAGTTTGGAAGCGCAACTTTGTTGCACCTTATTTGTTCGCAATCGTTCCGGTGCCAAGCTTACCCGGGAAGGTGAGGTATTTGCTAAATACGCATTGGCTTTAGTGCAAACCTGGGAAAATGCCCGAAGCACAATTACGACTGCCGATAAACCTGAGTGAATCTGTACACATTGGTGCCGATATAAGCTTGTGGAATCCTATTGTCGTAAACTGGCTAAACCAACTCACACACCAACACCCGTCGATAACAGCGCACACTGAAGTGGCGGCGACCGAAAAATTAGTTGAACAACTGCAACTTGGAAACTTAGACGCCATAGTTGTGCATCAACCAAACTATTATTCGGGCCTGACGGTAGAACAAGTCGCCGAAGAAAAATTAGTGCATGTACGTTCAACTGAGTCGGCATTACCCAATCTATTTATCGACTGGGGCGCCGATTTTAAAAACAAGTTTGACGCCGCCCTGCCCGTTCCTCGCCAAGCTGCACTGAGCTTTAATTTAGGGCCACTTGCATTAAAATTTATGTTAAGCCGCGGTGGCAATGGTTACTTTAGAACTCGGGTTGTTGAAACCTATTTACGTTCCGGTCAATTAGAAATGGTTCCTAACTCACCGGAGTTTTCATATCCGATTTATGTGATTTATCGGGCTGGTCAAACAACGAGCACATTAAAAAATGTTATCAGCAGCTTAAAAATCAGCCTAGACACTGATGAACCTTGGGTGATGTAAAGCCATAACCCACTGGCATTTAACAGTTTACTAAAGCTACTGCCTATGCCGTTCTTACCTCTGTCGTTTGCAAATAGACAATGCCAGAGGAAACCTGTTTCGACTGTTTTTTGGCTTCTGATGCTAACAACGACACTTCATGGTGGGTATCCATAAGTTCAACATCCGGACTTATAACACCACAGGATAAATCTAATAGAGGAAAACGTCGTTCGTTACCTTCGCGGTCTTTTGCCATATAGCCGCGCTGGATCAAATGCTCGGGTTGAAAATAATGACTTATCCGCTGATTAAAACATTCTAAAACGTTAAGACAGTGCTCTTTACAATCGCCGGACTGAAAAATAACGACAAAATCGTCGCCTCCGACATGACCAACAAAATGCTCTCGGCAGATTTCCGACAAAATATCGGCAACCAGCTTAATGACGTTGTCTCCTGCGGCGTACCCATAAATGTCATTAAAGGGTTTGAAATAATCTAAATCAAAGTACGCCATGGAAAAAGGAATATTGTAGCTCAGTAAATGGTTGATACGTTGCTGGATAACCACATTGCTAAGGCAACATTGTGAGCGGGTTGGCGTGTTGCGCATGTTTGATTTTTTCCTCCGTCATTTTTTTAACAAGGACCTAACATTAGCCAAGCCAACATATTTGCCTTTGTTTACTACAATAAATTCAGGACGTTTATCAAACTCGTCGTTATCGGTAATGTACTTACTGATCTCATCTATTGGCGAGCCAATTTCAACCGAAAACATTACTGGATTCATCACCATGTCGATGTCTTTGCGTTCGTATAATGCGCGACCAAAATCGCTTGAAAATAACTCAGCCAGTTGATCACGATATACTAAACCAATTGGTTGGTTGTACTCGTCTACGACTGCAACACAAAGTTGGTTATCGTCACTTTTAAAAGTGTTATAAACTTCGATGCATTTACGGTCAGCTTTGACAGGCATAACGGGTTTAACTAGGTTACCTATTTCAAATTGCTCAGTATCAAACCCTGTGACTTCTGTTTTCCCAACAACACATTGTATTAACTGGCTTGGGAATGTACTCTGCGGTGAAACATTCGGTTTAGCTAATAAGAAGCCCTGTGCGTATTGCATGCCTAAGTTTTTTAACAGTATATATTCATCATGCTGTTCAATACCTTCAGCAATAATACTCACCCCTGTCGCTTTACCCATTTCAAAAATGGTTCGTAATAATTCGCGCTTAACAATGTTGTTATGGCAATCACTAATAAAGTACCTGTCAATCTTGACTATATCTGGGCGTAGCTCTGCCCACTGTTTTAATCCAGAGTGGCCAGTTCCTAAATCGTCTATCGCAATTTGCAGTCCCATGTTCCGATAATGCTGCAAACTGTCTTTTAATAAAGACGGATCAGTAGCTTCAAAACGCTCTGTAACTTCAATCACTAACTTTTCAGGTTTGATCCCAAATTGCTGAAGTAACTTTATGGTTTCGCCATGGGGATGTGACTTTTGTTCAATTGTATGCGGGCTTACATTAATAAATAGTTTGCCAGCAAGTTCCAATTCAGCAAATCGTTTAAATGCGAGTCTGCGGCATAAAAGCTCTAACTCGGACAATAGTCCAAATGCATGAGCCACTTCAAACAATACATTAGGAAACTGCAGTGGATGAGAAACAGGGCCGCGCGTTAATGCTTCATAACCCATTGGTTCTTGGCCAATAACGTCAAATATCGGCTGAAAAACAATTTGCAGGTTTTGCTCATTTATCAATTCCTGCAACAGTAATTTATATTCTTTTGGATACATCATCATTACTTAACTCAGCCGTAACCTGTTTTTCATATAAATTTTATATGATGACCAGTACGGTCTGATACTTCTCTATTGACCAACGGAATGGCGCTAAGTTAAATGTATTAGATGATCAAAATGTGACAAGACGGCATTTTTATTTCGTTGTCACAATTCCACAACCTTTGTCACATAGCTTTAATATTTGTGTAGCAGAACTGACACATTACCTATCTAGAATGACGCTCATTGTTTCTATGGGGTCATATTTAATGAAAAAATTTGCAACACACTTAGTCAGCTCAGCAATTATTGCTGCATGCGTTATTACGCCTAGCCTAGCTGAGGCAGACGAACTTCAACCTGTGATTGAAAAGAGCAGTGAAATCACTGCATCTGCTTCAACGTCACAGGCTAAAATTGATAAATTAACAGAACAAACACAATCGAAATTTCAGCAGTATCAAACTGTAAATAAAGAAATCGAAGGTTTGGACGTTTACAACAATCAACTACAGAAGCAAATCAACAATCAGTTAGCTGAGATGAAAAAGCTCAACTTAGATATTGACCAAGTTTCTGTTATTGAACGCCAAATCACGCCTTTGATGATCCGCATGATTGACGGGTTAGCGCAGTTTGTAGAATTAGACGTGCCGTTTTTACCTGAAGAACGCGCAAACCGAATTTCCGGCTTAAACACTATGATGGAACGCGCAGACGTTGCTGTTTCTGAAAAATTTCGCCGCGTATTAGAAGCTTACCAAGTTGAAGTTGCCTACGGACGTTCAATCGAAGCCTACGCCGGCATCATCGATGTGAATGGTCAACAACGCGATGTTGATTTTTTACGTATCGGGCGTGTTGCTCTTATGTATCAAACTCGTGATGGTTCAGTTGCAGGACGTTGGGATAACGAAACTCAATCTTGGCAAAACCTTGGCGATGACTATCGCATGCACATTACTAAAGGACTGCGTATGGCGAAAAAACAACTCGCCCCAGACCTGTTAGTTATGCCAATCAAAGCCGCGCCATAAGCCCAGACACTGAATTTAAAGGTTAACAAAAATGATTAAGTTTATTAAACCCGCTTTAACAGCAATCATCGCAACTGGTTTTGCATGTTCAGTGTTTGCGGCCGACGAAGCCAAACCACTTAACTTAGACGAGTTATTACAACGTTTAGAGCAAGGTCAACTTGCTCAGTCACAGGAAAATAAAAGCCGTGAGCAACGTTTCCTATCTCAAAAAACAGAACAAGTTAAATTGCTTAACGAGTCAACTACACGTCGTAACAATGCGATTAAAACTTCTGAGAAGTTAGAAACACAATTCGAAAACAACGAATTTAAATTAGCTGACTTATCAGAAGCGTTAAACAAACGCATGGGTTCTTTAAAAGAACTGTTTGGCGTTTTACAACAAGTCTCTGGTGATACAGCAGGCAAATTTAAATTATCTAACGTGTCGGCTCAATATCCAGGCCGTGATGTGTTCTTCGAAGAACTAGCCCAAAGCATGGGCGGCAGCTCTAACTTAGCGTCAATTGCAGAAATCGAGCAAGTTTGGTTCGAACTACAGCGTGAAATGACAGAACAAGGCAAAGTAGCTCGTTTTACAACAGACGTTGTAGAAGCCAACGGCAACAAAGTAAATAAAGAAGTTCTGCGCATTGGTTCATTTTCACTTGTCGCCGACGGTAAATACTTAGATTTAAACCCAACAACGGGCACTGTTGCCGAGCTGATTCGTCAACCTTCTGGTCGTTTTTTAGATAACGCTCAGGAGCTTCAAACATCGACTAATGACGTTGTTCCATTTGCCCTAGACCCTACAGGTGGTTCAATTTTAGGTCTACTAGTACAAGCACCAAACACACAAGAACGTGTTGAACAGGGCGGTACAGTTGGTTACATCATTATCGTTGTCGGTATTATCGCTTTCTTAATTGCCTTTGAACGTTTTGTCGCTCTTACCATTATCGGTCAAAAAGTGAAACGTCAGCTGAAATCTAAAGAACTCAGCGACAACAACCCATTAGGCCGCGTCCTAAAAGTAAATCAACAATTCCCTAACGTAGCCTACGAGACGCTAGAACTTAAACTTTCTGAAGCCATGCTCAGAGAAATGCCAAAGATTACGCGTAACTTAACCTTGATCAAGATTGTATCGGTTGTTGCACCGCTACTTGGTCTACTTGGTACGGTTACCGGGATGATTAAGACGTTCCAAGCAATTACATTGTTTGGTGCCGGTGACCCGAAACTTATGGCAGGTGGTATTTCTACAGCCCTAATGACAACCGTTTTAGGTCTAGTTGTAGCCATTCCAACGGTAGTGTTATCGAGCATGTTAAATACACGCAGCAAAAACATTTTGTTCACTATTCAAGAACAAAGCGCAGGCATTATTGCAGAGCGTGCTGAAGAACAACTTGGCCGTCGCCAAGAAATTAAAAAAGCCAACGCTAGTCAAGTAGCGTAAGGAGACCGGCGTGTTGTTTTTCACAGAAGGTTTAGAGGCCATCAGAGAGTTTTTAGACTCCGGCGGCATCATATTAAGCGCCATTGCTGTGATGATATTTGTAATGTGGTTAATGATTTTGGAAAGATTGATTTATGGCTTCACTGGTCATAAAAAATGAAAAAATCATTAATCAGCAACTGGCAAGCGCGTGCAGAGCGCGCTTCTTGGAATGCTGAGCAAATTCGTCAGGCATTTGTCGCAAGAGCAAAATTAAAACTCGATCAAAACTTAACGTTAATCACAACGTTTGTTGCACTTTGCCCGTTAATGGGACTACTCGGAACCGTAACGGGGATGATTGAAGTGTTTGATGTTATGGCAATCAGTGGCGGCGGTAACGTTCGCTCGATGGCCGGTGGAGTATCAAAAGCGACGATCCCAACAATGGCTGGCATGGTTGGCGCGCTTTCAGGCGTATTTGCAAATAGTTATTTACAACGAAAAGCAAAACGTGAAATCGAAATATTAGAAGACTCGTTAGAGTTGGAAATCCAACACTAACCAAGTTTAAGGAAACATCATGAGAGCGCCATTAGCGAACTTACTTGCAGAAGAAGAAAACGAAGCAATCGATTTAACCCCTATGTTAGACGTTGTTTTTATCATGCTGATCTTTTTATCGTCACCGCATCGTTTGTTAAAGAAGCGGGTATTGACGTCAACCGCCCTGAAGCCGCAACTGCAGTTAAGAAAGAACGAGCAAATATCCTGGTCGCAATTTCAGATAAAGGCGAAATTTGGATAAACAAACGTCGTGTTGATATCCGTGCAGTACAAGCCAACATCGAGCGTTTGAAAGCTGAGAACCCTCAGGGGTCAGTTGTTATTCAAGCTGATAAAAAGTCGACGACAGATACATTAATTAAAGTTATGGATGCGTCACGTGCCGCTGGTGCGTTTGATGTTTCCATCGCAGCACAAGACCAATAGGTATTACTATGTTGCAACGCCTTATTATTGCCTTCGCCATCGCAGCCGTTATCACTTTAGGTTTGTTATTTGGCATGCAGGCCCTTATCAAATCAGGTGGTTCGGCTTTAACTGAGCCGGCCTAGGGTAATGTTCTTGATTTTGTTAGGCTCAAACAGGAAGAGTCCGTTCAGAAAAAGAACGTAAACCGAAAAAACCACCAACTCCGGAAGAGCCGCCTCCGCCAATGGAACAGCCGCAAATGTCGCCGCAAACAGCAGATGCCAACCAATCTAGTTTTGATTTTGGCGCTGATATTTCTGCCGACATTTCACTCGATGGCGGCCTTGCACTAGAGTCTGGGGACGGCGAATATTTACCTATCGTAAAAGTTGCACCTGTGTACCCAAGACGTGCATTACAGCGCGGTATTGAGGGTTACGTTATTGTTGAGTTTACCGTAGACAAAACCGGTGCGGTCAGGCGTCCAATCGTAATTGAAGCACAGCCTGAAGGCTTGTTTGACCGAGCAGCAATGGACGCTGCACTTAAATTCAAATACAAACCTCGTGTCGTAAACGGTGAAGCAACTGAAGTTTCTGGGGTTCAAAACCGCATTACGTTTGAAATGAACGGTTAGTAGGAAATTGAAAATGAAAAACTGGTTATCTTATTCCATTATTGCGAGCAGCATTTTGCTCTCGACAGGCTTGACGGACATCTTGCCAAACATCCAAGTTGCAAGCGCGTTTGCTGCTGACAAAAGCACAGATAGTAGCGTTGAAAAAAGCGCCGTAGAACCCCCGCTTTAGGCGCTCGTGTTTATAGTCAATTGGCCCGGGCACAGGAGTTGGCTGACAAAGGCAATGTGGCTGAAGGCTTAGAAGTTCTAGACCAAGTTAAATCAAAATCATCGAGCCTTAACAGCTACGAAAAAGCCATGATGTTTAATTTTTATGGTTTTATCTATTACAACGCTGAACGCGTAGATGAAGCACTTGCGTCATTTGAACAAGTTGTGAAACAAAACCCGATCCCAGAGTCATTAGAAAAAGGCACTCTGTTCTCTTTATCACAACTTGCAATGGCTAGCGGCAAGTACGACAAGACTCTGCAATATCTTGAGCAATGGGAACAAGTTGATGGCGGTAAGATCCCAGTTAAAAACTATGTCCTAAAAGCACAGGCAACTTATCAACAAAAAGATTACAGCGCGGCAGCAGGTTATATCGACCAAGCAATTGAGTTACAAGTCGCCGATGGGTTTTTAGCAGAAGAAAGTTGGTACGTATTGCAACGTGCCGTTTATTTTGAACTGAAACAACCGGCAAAAGTAGCAGCCGTTTTAGAAAACATGGTGCGTTTATTTAACAAGCCTGAATACTGGTTACAACTCGGTGGTATGTACGGTGAAATCGGTGAAGAAGGCAAGCAACTTGCGGTATTAGAAGCGGCTTTCCAGCAAGGATATGTCACTAAACGTTCTGATTTAAGAAATTTATCGCAGGTATATTATTTAAATGGACTGCCGTTTAAAGCCGCTCAGGTTATCGAAAAAGGATTTGAACTTGGCGCGCTAAACAAAGATGACAAAACATTGAGCTTCTTAGCGCAGTCATATGTCGGTGCAAAAGAATACGACAAAGCCGTAGCGACTTATCAAACATTGGCGGATATCTCTGATACCGGTGTGGCGAGTCAGCAGATTGCTGAGATCCGATTACAACAAGGTCGTTTTGAAGAAACCGTGGTCGCAGCAAAGGCCGCAGCTAAAAGAGGTAAATTGGACAACCTAAGTAATCTCTATTTAGCCCTTGGAATGGCAAATTTTAACTTAAAGCAATTTGACCAAGCATTGCAGGCATTTGAACAGGCTAAAGCGTATAAAAATGCAAAAAAATGGCTCAGCAATGGCTTAAATTTGTCGAACGTGAACAAAACAATGCACGTCAATTAGCGGCAAGTTTGTAATTTTTATACTCCACAATTAGCGTTTTAAAGACGGCGGGCTGATACTTCATCAGCTCGCCGTTTTATTTCATCAAAAATTGTCACAACAAGTGGCTTTCTCAAGCTTGAAAAACCTGTACTTAGACCTCAGATCTACACATTACTTTGAGGGGTCTATGTCAATAAATTCACTAACAAAACAGTCGGACTTACAGATTAAGTCGAAATTCAAACCTGCTTGGTGGCTCAAAAATCGTCATTTGCAAACAATCGTACCGAGATTATATCCGGTCCCTTGTGATTTTAGAGTTTGGCATAATCAGTTTGACCTCTCCGATGGCGACTTTGTGGAAATATCATGGAGCCGACATACCAATGATATTGAACCAGAGCAACCCATCGTTTTGGTTCTCCACGGTTTAGAAGGCTCCATAGACAGCTTTTATGCAAAGCGCATGATGAATGCGTTGTACAATAACAAGTGGACCTCAGTGTTAATGCACTTCCGTGGTTGCGGCAACCAAACAAATCGTAAAGCGCAAACGTACCATTCTGGCCAAACGACTGATGTCGCCGAATTTATTCAATACTTAAAACAGCGATTTCCGAACAATCCAATTTATGCTGTCGGTTTTTCACTTGGTGGTAATGTATTAACTAAATATGTTGGTGAAAACGAAAACAGCCTCCTTGAAGGTGCAGTGGTAATTTCAGCACCGCTTGACCTCGCTATCTGTGCAGACGCTATCGGACATGGTTTTGCGACCGTTTACGAGAAGTATTTAGTGGATAAACTGGTTAACAGTACCTGTAAAAAAATCGACTATTTACAAGACTCGTTTCCAATTAAATTGAAAATCGACGATGTAAAAAACATTAAAACCTTAGTTGAGTTTGATGAAAAAATAACGGCGCCACTTAATGGTTTTGAAAGTGGTCTAGATTATTATCAAAAAGCGAGTGGCAACCAGTTTCTAAAAAGCTGTCAAACGCGGACATTAATAATTCATGCTGAAGACGATCCATTTATGACCAAAGAGGTTATCCCAACAACAGATATGTTGTCTGACTACGTAACGTTAGAAGTGAGCCATCACGGTGGGCACGTTGGATTTTTAGCGGGCAACAACCCGTTCAACCCAGAATTTTGGGCAGAAACACGAACTGTCGAATTTATTCAATCACTCATAGCGACACCTAAATGATCATCCCATGGCAAAACCTCAGTGACGACGCACTCGATGGAATTATAGAATCTTTTGTACTGCGTGAAGGCACCGATTATGGCGAACAGGAAAAGTCATTTGCAGCTAAAAAACAGGATGTTTTAAACCAGATAAAATCAGAGTCTATCGTTATAGTATTTTCGGAATTACATGAATCCATTAATTTAATGCAAGCAGACACGTTTAAAGCCGAATAAACTTACATAAAAAGCTGTAAGACACTGCCATAACATACAGTAGATAAATCTTGATACTAAAGGCGATTAAATGAAGTTGATACCACCTACTCAAGATCATTTGGCCATACTAATGACCATAGTTTCCGACAATGGAGGCACTTACCTTATGGTCTGGTCCCAACTTTAGAATCCCGTTTACCACAGACAGTTTTGTCGAAGATTTAAAACTAGATTCAATCGCAAGCTATAGCTTAATTCAGGATAAAAAATTTATTGGTTTTGGTCAGTATTACGAGCGTTTAGGGCATATTCATTTGGCGCGACTAATTATCAATCCACAGTTCCGCGGCAGAGGCCATATCAATGCTCTCGTTAACGGCCTCATTGCCCTAGGCAAAGATAAATTAGCATTAGACAAGGCGTCGTTATTTGTCATGACAGATAACCCACCAGCGGTATCAGCGTACCAAAAGCTGGGATTTGCTCATACGGTATACCCTGAATCAATGCCGATGGTGAATATTCACTACATGACTAAATCGATTAATGCCCATATAGAAAAAACCATCTAATTCATATGAACGGTCGGGGGTATGTTTAAATCAGCAACTCTGACCCCGCTGGTCCGTGCTATCGATCCTTTGATATCCCGATCAGCGACACTGACCCCATTGGTTTTCTAATTTTCTAAAGCGGCTTTGACAAAGTCATTCATTTTATCTGCCATATGGTCAAAATACGGGTTAAACGTTAAGCGTCTAAGCACCGGGTTTTGATCTAAATTAGCAGAGGTGATTTCACCAATAGGCGCTACCGGCATGGTTTTACAAGCATTATAAGTTTCGTCACCAAAATGATGCTCACAGTATTTGTAGTTACCGTTCAAACCATAATGGGGATTTTTAGGTGAGTTAGGTACGCCATTGTGGGAAATGCCTAGCACCTTGCTGCACAATAACTGTGGACCACACTCTGGGATATGGATATTGACGCTTTGGCTGACATTATCGAGCTTTTTCCAATGACCGTAATAAATCAAGGTATCTTCGTTTTGAGTCGTTCTGGTATTGGCCTTATGCCATTTATTTAAAATAGCCAAAGTCCGTTTAGTATCTATAGTTTGGTCAACTTCGCTGGCAACGACAAAAAGTGGTACATCTGGAATAAATTTAATTTCTTTACCGTCGCCATTAATGCGTTTCATTAATTTATGTACTTGAGCGGCTGCATTAAAAGGAAACGACTCGTATTTTGCAAAGTCGATGTCAGCGCCCGTATTGATATAATCCAAATAGGGGACGTAATCTATGTACTTTGCAGCTACAGGCAAAATCTGAATTAGCTTTACTTGCGGGTGACCACATCATCACACCTTTAATTTGGGCGAGTTCCGTACTAGTCCATTTTGTGTGGATTAATTGATCAATGATTAATGCACCACCAGTAGAAAACCCACCTAAGATCACATTATCAAAATCGCTTAACATTTGCTTCATGGCGTACTGGGTCGCCTGTCGCCATTCTCTCTCAGATACCTTGATAAGCGCCTCTGGTGCAGTGCCATGTCCTAGTAGCAATAAGGTTCGAACTGTAAGCCCCATTTTGTGGTATTCAAAAGCTAAATCATGAAATAAATAAGGTGAGTCAGTAAGACCATGAATAAGTAAGACACCCGTTTTTGCCGCCGTAATATCTGTTGTTGGTTCGGCGTCTAATTGAAATGGCGCAACAAGATCGGCGACGAGTTGCAGGTCTTGGTCTAGGTCAGGATATAGGAGTTGACTTGTTGTGGTTTGGATTGGGCACAACATTTCGCCTTTCGGATTATTTAATACAATTTGGTTGCGGGCAAATTTGAGATATTCGGAATAAGGACGATTGCCTTTAAAATCAAACTTAAGCTTTTGAGGCGAAATTTTAAGTCGGCGTAGCTCTCCACTCTCTTCAAGTTGCTCGATTAAATTAATATCATCATTAATTGTTTCGCAATTTAAGTTTGTTGGTAAACTTTTAGCGCTAACTCCTGGAAGGTGCTCAACAAAATAGCCATAACAATGGCCATCATAGAAATCCTAGCTAACATGCTTTTCCTTAATTTATTATTTTTCTTCTAAACTGTTCAAAAAGAGACGGTTCCCAAGGGCGCATGGCAAACAATAACCCCATATGTTTCCGCTTGTCTAACGGCAATGTTGCATCTTCTTGATTTAATATCGCCGCTTCTTTTGTTAATAGATTTAGTTTTCGTTTAATCACATCCACAGATGACTGAGAATAACGCCCTCTTAAGTAAAAACGAAAACTATCATCGTCGTCAAACTTGCTGGCCATAAAGCGACTTAACACTTCTTTTTCCATAAAGGATTCTAAAGGGCCGTGTTTTATCCAGCGAAAATCCTGTGCGATTAACAATTTATAATGATTATTTGGCAACAATTGGATCAGTTTAATTTTATCCAGTTTAGCCATTAATCTTATGCATTCAAACTTATCTATTTCGTAGTGACTGATGATTTCATCAAAGCTCCAACCGTCACGTACGCATACAGCAACTAGCAACAATTTTGGGTTATCAATTAATTCCTGCTCTTGCTCCAATGAAAGCTGACTTAGAGTTTGCTGTTGTTTGTCTGACAATACAAACAAATCCGACAGATTTATATCAATAAAGTTGCAAATTTGCTCCAGCCGGTCCAATGAAAAACTGCGGTTTGCAAAAATACGTTTGATATTTGCCTCACTCATCGACAAATGTTCAGCAATCTCTCTATACGTTAAGTTTTTTTGCTTAAGCAAAACCTTCAATGTTTCGGTTACTTGCAATATTTGACTCACGAATACCACCCAAAAGTATAGTTTTACAATACTTTAAGTCACTTAATCTTATACATCAAGCAACTTGGTTTACAACTTTAATACGACTGCTTACATTGAACTCGCTTTCAACAAGTCATTAACAAAATTTTTATCCAATAAACAAGGAAAGACCAAATGAATATTAAAACTACTTTAATCACTATTTTATTTGCATCGTTGAGCACAACAGCTTTCGCCAAAGGACCATCTGAAAATGGCAGTGCCGCCAGTAAACATTCTGTGTTAGCCGTAGGTCATGCTACTGCTTCAGGTGCCCAGGTAGCCAGTGCCGTAGTTGCCGTTCCCCTTCTAGCAGTAGGTAGTGTTGGATCTGTTGCGTTAGCTGCTGGCGAATCGCTGATGGACAATGTTTCTGCCGCTAAACCTCAGGCTGTGGATAGAACAAAACCTCTGGAAATCACTGAGATCACAATCACAGTTGAACGCAATCCAGCAGAACAAATTAAGCAACAATAAATCCTGTCACACTTCCGATTCTCATTTTGAACAGTTGAACTAACGATATGGGTGCTAAGCACCCGACAAGGAATACAACATGAACATGAAAATTCGCCAACTTTTGCAAGCTTCAATAATGACGCTCGTGCTTTTAATGTCATCACCTTTTGTCCAGGCAGGAAGCCAACAAGGCAAACCGGCGGTGCATAAATCGGAAGATATAATCTCTTTTGCCAAGCAAGTTGAAAAATTTGCCGCCAAAAAACACGCTCGAGCTTTTATATTATCTCGCTTAGGGCAAGCTCAAAGCAGTCTACCTAACGGCATTGAGTTTACCCACACGGCGATTGCCATTTATTCAGAGATCAGCTTAGACGATGGAACAAAGGCAAATGGGTATGCTATTTATAATCTTTATCAAAACGCAGGTGATGCAAAACGCAGCCAGATAGTCATGGACTATCCCGCCGATTTTTTCTGGGGAGTTCACGAACTAAAGTCAGGGATTATTATTCCGTCGGAAGAAATACAAACTCGATTAATTCAAGCAATACAGAAAAATTATCACGTAACATTGCACAACCCCAAATACTCGTTAATCGCGAATCCGTTTAACAACAAATATCAAAATTGCACGGAACATACATTAAACGTACTTAACGCGGCAATTTATCAAACGGACGATATGAAGGTCGTAAAACAAAGCATCAAAAATTACTTTGAACCGCAACGCCTTAAAATATCACCACTTAAATTAGCTCTAGGCAATTTATTTGTAGATGGGGTTAGAACGTCAGATCACGGTAGAAAAAAGCAGACGACGACATTTACAACCATAGGCAATTATTTAACTGAGTTTGGTCTTGAAGACGGTAGATACACGTTAGTTTTTAATAAAGCGACTGGGTCATTATTAGAGACTAAGCATATATAGGTTTATGATTCAAAAACAAAAACGCTCAATCTAATATTGAGCGTTTTTTGTATTAAGAAGATTTTTGCGGTTAGCACTACTTATTAATCTCTCCGAGATACATGCGGGACAATAACGCTAGTCCAATCGAACTTTGAATCTGATGTCACCATAAAATCAGGGTTTAAGAATGACTCACGTAAGTTATACGTTAATTCACCAAATTCTGAGTCGATAATACAACCACCCGCTTCTTCTACGATAATTTGTGGCGCACCGGTATCCCATTCACCCGTTGGCCCAACTCGAATATAAATATCGGCGGTACCTTCAGCAACTAAACATGACTTAAGCGCACAACTGCCTAACGACACAAATTCAATTGGAATATCTGGCTTAATGTACTTTGTAATCGTATCGAGCGTTTGGACTCGGCTGATCGCAACGCGTAAATAAGGTTCTTCACGATTTATCGGTTTGGCTTTGATTTTCTGGCTTTCACCATTTTGAATTTTGAATGTGCCATGACCTTTACATGCCCAATATGTTGTTTTTGTCACAGGCACATGAACCACACCCAATACCGGCTGGCCATTTTTTATCAGAGCAATATTTACCGCAAAGTCTGAGCGACCGGCTACAAATTCCTAGGTGCCGTCTAAGGGATCGACTAGCCAATAAAGCTGCCAGTCTTTTCGGTCTTTTAAAGCAAGGTGCTCAGTTTCTTCTGACATAATAGGGATGTCAGGCGTCAACGTTGTAAGCGCCGCCATGACAATTTCATTGGCAGCGTAGTCGGCACTTGTTACTGGTGACTCATCATCTTTACTAAATTCTTCAAAGTCGCCTTTAACAAAAAAGTCCATAATAGCTTCGCCTGCAGAAGTAGCGATGTCGATAGATAGATGAGCTAGCTGGGGTAAGGTAAATTCCAATTTATTGTCCTGAACAATTGCGTCAATTTAAAAGTAGCCGATAACTTGTATATTATCACGCATAAACTTGAATTCTATATTGCACTAAGGTCTAACCTTAGTTAAAAATTGTCTTGCTAAGAACAAAGCTGTCACGCTTCGAGCTTCAGAGAAATCTTCTCTATCCATTAATTCATCGCTGTCCTGCAGTTGCCAGTGTGACAAAACAAGCGGTTCTGGCTCATCGCTAAGACAGCGTTTCTGGATATAAATCAAACGCAATAAAGATATGCATTTCTGAATTAAAGTAACTTGGAGCTATCGAAAGGGTTTTCAATTTAACTAAGCGTTTTGCACCAAACCCGATTTCTTCTTTCAATTCTCGGTTAGCAGCTTCTTCTGGTGTTTCCCTAGGGTCGATTAATCCTTTTGGAAAACCAAGTTCGTAACTGTGAATGCCCGCGGCATATTCACTGACTAAAATAAACTGCTCCTCGTTCACCATAGGGACAACCATCACAGCACCGCGTCCCGAGCTTTTCATTCGCTCGTAGAACCGATGTTCCCCGTTACTAAAAGTGAGTTCAACTTGTTCGATTTTAAATAATCGACTTTCCGCCACCAGTTTTGTTTCGTGCACATGAGGCAAGGTTAGTGAGCCTAGTTGTGTTGTCGATTTATTTTCAAATGTCTTACCTGACATCGTTTGCCTTCTGCTACTATTGCGTAATTAACTTCTTTAACTATAACGACTCGACGCCAGAAATCTATGCTTAATTGGTCACAAATTGAAACTGTTTTATTGGATATGGACGGCACGTTGCTGGACCTACATTTTGACAATCACTTTTGGATGGAACACACCCCGAAAGCCTATGCGATAAAACACAATATCCCGCTTGCTCAAGCAAAAACTGAACTTAAAAAACAGAACGATGCTGTGTTTGGTCAATTAGAGTGGTATTGCCTTGATTATTGGCAAAAGGAACTTGATCTGCCGATCGTCCAACTCAAGCGTGAAATTAGTCACCTAATTCAATTGCGAGAAGATACCGTGCCATTTTTAGACGCGTTAAAAGCCGCAGGAAAACGAGTGGTTTTGGTCACCAATGCACATCCAGATTCGTTAAGTTTAAAAATCGAAAAAACTCAGCTTGATTCTCATATTGATGAATTAATTTCTTGTCATCAATTTGGCGCAAGTAAAGAAAGCCAACATTTATGGACCCAGTTGCACGCCCATTTAGACTTTGATCCGTCTCGCACTTTATTTGTCGACGATTCCGCAAGAATTTTGCACGCTGCTGAGCAATTTGGTATCAAACACCTGCTAGCGGTTTCGAATCCGGACAGTAAAAAGCCACCAGTGAATATTGATGGCTTCGTAAATACCAGTGATTTTAGAAATTTGCTTAACGACATTATCTGATCACTAAATTACTTCTTTATTGCATGAACGAAGTGGCTGTTGCTTGTCAAAAAACAAAGTTATTTCTGCCACTTCAACTCCAAATTTACGCATAGAGGTGCGATTAAAAACGCGATACTCATCCAGTTGATACATCCAATCATCTAAAAAGAATTCATAACTTGAACCGTCAATGTCTAAGCTGAGGTTGTATTGCCATTGAAAAGCAAACCCCGATGTTTGTCCCGACGCCACGCCAACAACATCATTCGCAGTTCCGCTATATTGATTGTTCTGCGTTTTGGTTAAGTTCCAAATCCGTTGACTGACTTCCCCGTCGTCAAAATAAAACCATTCATTAAGTTGGCCATTTGATTGGTTATTTACCTGTTGCCACTGTCCTTCTAACTCAACACAAAATCTACGGTTCACCTTGTTGGTATAATCTTGGATCATACCCCACGCCACAACTGGGCCATTAAAATAGGTTTCTAACTGAAAGTTTCCCGCTGTTGTCTTGTATTCACCAATATCAGTGGAACACCCACCTATCAGCGCTATAGAACCAGCAATCATTGTCGTCATTAGGGTTTTATTAATTTGGTTCATTATTCTGACTTCCTATTAGTTGTTGCCGCAATGTCGGTTCAGTGGAGTTTTTTGCCAACCATATTCCGGTAAAAAATGTCCCAAACTCTGTTGTTAGTTGAGGTCCTATTGGTTGGTCATTAAAATAAAACAGACTGCCCTTGCTGTTAACTTCAATTGCTAAACTGTCTGACGCGCTAACATTTGGCCAAATGTCTAACAGCACATCACGAAACTTCGCCATCTCTTCGGGGTTTAGTTTTTGTTTGCGCCACTGATCAAACGTATTGTCAACGAGGTCTTGTTTTTCAATATCTCGTAGATAGGTTAGTTTGAGATACAGAGGTAAATTTTCACTGTAGTTATCGTTAACGCCGTCTATGTATTTACCATTTTGTGTGTACAACGCTGCGTCATAAATTGACCAAAATGCAAATTTAAAACGCCCCTTACCTACCAATTTAAGAGGTCTTGCGTCGACAGTATTATTTGTCCTATTCGATTCGATATTGGCGCTATTTGCGTTAGTTGAAACAGCGTTTTGTCCCAATGTTAGCTGTGCAATTGGTGATCCATTACTTTGAGTCGCAAGTGCACCACTAACAAACGTCAACAAAGTGATATATAACCATCGAGCCGCCGTTTTGTGGGGATACTTAGTAACCATGTTCAATCTCTTACTATTATAGAGATGAGGCATAACGGCCTCCCTGTCGCGTAGAATGGTCGACAATCAAACGGGTGAACACCCCAAATGACAGCCCCCAAACAAATGAATAACTTAAGAACAATAAAAACGGCTTAACTTGTGACGTTGCCGCGCCAAGCTCGATCCCAGCTAAGTAACTCAGAGGCCCAAACAAAGAACCACAAATGACAGCGAGCAGCGGATGTTTAGCGAAAAATTTCATTGAATGGTTAAGCGTTAACGCAAAACAGGTCCAAAGAACAACTAACCAAAATGGCAAAAAACCTAGCAATAATGCAAATTGGTCGAAGGAAATAATCCCTAATTGGATCATCAAGGTTTCAATGATACAGCCACTTGCAGTGACAATCAGTGCCAGTTTAATGTCTGCTCGACGATAGGCTTTATTTAAATACAAATGCAGGCAAATGGACAAAATTGAAATAGGCACAAAGTACGTCTGATACGCAATCAACCCAAACCAATTAACTTGAAACCAAATAATATTGAACATCGAACACCTCTAACCGCAGTTAGTAGGTAGTACGGAGGATAAGTTTAATAGGATCAAAAAACGCGACTGTTTATTGAAGTCGCGTTTTTACTTTTTGCGGAAATTTAATCTTCGAAAGAATAACCGTGCGGCAATCCTTGCATAGAGCGGGTAATTAGAACCACACCCTTATTTGTAACTCGGTAGCCCGCAGCTCTGTCTGCATCATGATCATAACCAATTACTGAGCCTTCAGGAATAATACAACCACGGTCGATTATCGCTTTTTTAATCTTACAATTCGCTTCAATTGTAACACTCGGCAAAATAACTGAATCTTCAACTTCAGAGTGAACTTCAACTTTTACGTTTGAAAATAGCAAAGAACGTGTAACAACTGCGCCTGAAATTATGCAACCAGCTGAAACCACTGATTCTAATGCCATACCTTTTTTGTCTTCGTCATTAAATACAAACTTAGCTGACGGTAATTGCGCTTGGTAAGTCCAAATCGGCCAGTCCTGATCGTACAGATTTAATGCTGGGGTAGTTGCAATCATTTCCATGTTTGCTTCCCAGAAAGAATCTAATGTACCAACATCTCGCCAATAGGCTTTCTCATCTTTACTTGGCGCTCTAAAGCCATAAGCAAAAACTTTTTCAGCCGCAATGATTGAAGGAATAATATCGTTACCAAAATCATGCGTAGAGTCAGGGTTTTTAGCATCCGCCTCTACTAGATCAAGTAGGAAGTTCGCATCAAATACGTAGTTCCCCATCGAGGCTAGCGTAAATCCTGGTTTTCATGGGATTTCAGCAGGCTCAGCAGGTTTTTCTTGAAAGTCGACAACGCGATAGTCTTCATTTACTTTCATTACGCCAAATGCGCCAGCTGCTTCTTCAACCGTCGTTTCAATACAACTTACAGTCATCTTTGCTTCTGACTCAACATGTTGAGCAATCATTGGTCCGTAATCCATTTTATAAATGTGATCACCAGACAATATCAAAATGTATTTAGGACGCATGCCTCTAATAATATCGATATTTTGATAAATCGCGTCTGCTGTACCTAAGTACCAATTTTCTGAATAACGTTGTGACGCCGGCATGATTTCAACCGTTTCGCCAAATTCACGTTTAAAGTGGCTCCAGCCGTTAACCAAGTGGCGAATGAGAGAATGAGCTTTGTATTGAGTTAATACACCGATTTGTCGAATACCAGAATTGACACAGTTGGATAAGGGGAAGTCAATTATGCGAAATTTTCCGCCAAAATAGACCGAAGGTTTTGCACGCCACTCAGTCAGTTCTTCTAAGCGACTCCCACGTCCACCAGCCAAAACCAATGCCATAGTATCTTTTGTTAGTGCGCTTACGTAACGCCCTAGGGATTTGCCATTGTTTTTCCTTTTTTGTCATGATTAAACAACGAATGACATCATGAATTGCACTTAATAATTAATGCACATTCCCTACTCGTTATTACAGATAAATTAATTTCAGCAATGAATACGAATTCAATTAACATACCTAAACTAAGTGTATTCTGTGTTACATACAAAGAATAATTTTATGCATAATCAGTCATCGCACCAGTTGATTGGTTATAACTAAAAAACGATTAAAAAACGCTCTACCCTGCGGCGCTCAAAATTTCACAACCGATTGAATTTTAAGTTAAATTAATTTCACGTGTTCTGGCTTCACTATATTTTGAACAAAACACACATTTGATTAATAAACCGTCAGTCTAAAAATTAGAGGAAATTTTATTGATTAATATCGATTTTTTAAAACAGAGAAAACTTAATACGTAGATGTTGCTAACCGTTTTGGTGCATTACTGCCTTAAAATCATACAGCTCATGTATAGAAGTGAAATGGACCAATTAAGTTTATTTATCGTGGTGAGGTGAATTATTTTTGATTCATCAAGCTGATCACAAACCTAGCATCTGTGACCAGCTCAATAATGTATTAAAGAACTATTTTATATTTACCTTTAACATCGGGTTTACCAAACATGGACAAACCATTGTGTACCGCTTTTGGTAATGTGGCGTCAGGTTTTAAGTAACCATCAAAACCGAACTTTGTTGTGGATTCAATTAATGCCTGCCCTTCCAATCCGAGTCGATTTTGGCCATTAAACTTAACCGTGACGTTATTTTCCTCACAGGCTAACTCTGCGGCAATCGTACCAAATGCAATCGGGCCACCAAAGTCGATTTCAGATTTAGACCAGACCAATTCCCCATCCAATGTATCGCAAAGTGCTGAGGAATATTGATAGTCGATTATGTCTAAAATAACTCTGCCGCCAACATTAGCAATAGGTATTGGTGAATATTTTTTAGACTCGATGCCGGTAAACGAATGACTGAACGAGTGACTTTCAAGCCAGACATCGAATACGAGACCGTTCCCTTACCGCTGTATTGCGAGACGTCACGCACCGGACCAAACTTAAATTTCACTTCTACCTGCGCTAGAAGCAGCTTTAATGGCGATACCTGCCATTCTACTTTGTTTAATACTTCACCCTCGACCTGAAGGCGTTTAATTTTTCCTTGCCATACCGTGCCGCTCATTTGCTCGTATGCGATACCTTTTGGTAAGTCAAAACGTTCGGCAATCAGTGACACTGGCATTTTGATCAACACTAGTATAATCAGAAAGATAAAAAATAGGATAACGGCTTTAATCATCGACATTAACTGCGCCCCAAATCAAGACGGCGTATTTTTACCCGCCCATCTACATCTGAACGTGAGAAGTCGATGCTCTCCACGGCAATGCCATGTCGATTTTGTAATTCTGTTAACCAAGTCACAAATTTGTTAAATCCGACTTCTTCGATACCCACTCTAACCGTATCTGTTTTTTGCGGCTGCAAGCGAGATATAGTGACTCCGTGCTTACGCGCAGAGGCATTAATAAGTTGTGTAATTGAGCTTTGGCTCGTTTTAGCAACGCCACCGCCTTTGCCGACTCTATAATATTAATTTGCTCGGCTGCCCAGTCGTTTAACTCAATTTGTTTCTCAAGCTTTTGCGTTGACTGCTCTAAACCCGTATTCACTGTGCTAATAATCGAATACAAAGCAAACAGAGGTAAAAAGATAGCCAATGCTAGTAACAGTTTTTGTTCACTGTCATTTTTGGTTTGGTAATAAGCAGATATTTTGTTTCGTAATTCAGATAACTGACTCATATTACTCTACCTCCTTCACGTTGATGGTTCCTGAAACAAGGTTGCCTTCATTGCTCACTGCACCTTGTTTCACATCTAAGCCAAGCTGTTCAAGGCCTATCCGGAATTGCTCAAATTTTTGGAAGGTTGGTGCCGAGGCGCTTATCCGCAATTCACCGCGGCTTGCTTCGAATCGGAATGACTCAGCAATAACACTGCTGTGCTTTTGTAACACAGGCGTTAGCTTCAACATAAGTTGCAAATAACCTGAGTTATCCGCGACAACGCCACCCGAAACATCTGCGACTTTTTTAGTAAGTTGGCGTTTTAACAGCGCAACACGCACTTTTTCTTTTGGAAAAGCGGCTTGATACATTGTGACTAACTCGGCCTTTTTAGCCACCAACTCTTGGCTTTTGTTATGCCAGCTCACGCCTTTTGCGACGATTTCCAAGAAGAAAATCACTAACGCCATAACGCCAACCGTGCTCCAGATCTGCCAGTTTTTACTGATTTGTTTTTTCGGAGCAAGATCACCCTGTAACAAATTCCATTTAACTTGCTCGGCACCTTTTGCTAACACCAACATCGGCAGTTCAGGTTCAGGGTCTGATAATTCAATATTGGCGTTTAGGGCCAATTCAGCAATGACATCTTCCGGCAATGGCGTAAACGGCTTTAACGTTAAAATTGACGAATCAGCTTCTGATCCATCAATGTCGGCAACCCCATCTTTACCTTCGTTCGAATTTTCGGCTGCATTAGCGTTATTAGCAACGAGTCGTGCAACATAAATCGGCAACCACTGAGATTCGACAAAAGTGCCCTGCCAAACATTCTCACGGAAAATCCAACCATTACCAATTTGTAAAGTTGTGATCAGTGGTGCCTCAGTTTTCTGTTCAAACGGTAAGCAAAGGGATTCTGGGATGATCCGTTTAACAGGGATACCTGCATCATTAAGGGCGTCCAACCATGTTTTGATCAACGATTTACTGACAATGGCAATATTAAGCCAATGTTTGTTAAGCGCTTTATCAAAGCCCATGTCTTCGGTGGCAATGTGCAAGGCGTCAATGTCCTCAGCAAGCTCATCTTCCAACATATAAGGCAACGCCTTGATGATTTGGCGACTTGGTTTTGTGGCCATATAATGACAATGCAGACGCACGTCAGCACCATTAGTTAAAACGGTTACCTGTCTGCCCTGAGCGTACTGCGCTAGGGTTGATAATTCACTTTGATGTTCCAATTCACCGGAAACAATAACTTCATTAGTCGTATCAGAATACACTATCCAAGGTACTGTACTAGTTGGTTGGCTGCTCATCCTCAGGATTAGCTTCTCGCTCAACTTTTCCTCCAAAGCGACGACCAATCACATACGTATTGTATTTGTCGTCCAGCTGTATAACGCTCGTTAATGCGAACTTCATATCGTTATAATATGCGTTTGTAATCAGTTTAAAGAACTTGCTCTTCACCGTAAAATAATTATTTGCTGCGGTGACGCCTTTGATGTTCTTCATTTCAGACAACGCCCAAAAATCGTTTATGTCAGTGAACCCTTCTTCGGGTCTTTGTTCCAAGATTGATTCAATCTTGGCTTCATCAATGTTTAAAATTGCTCGGAGTAATTCACTCTCATCTTTTTTCATCGTATTGATGTTAAATTCAAAGCTGCTGCTTTGCGGAATAACACAAAATCGCCTTTGCAACTGAGCCATAACCACTACGTCAAAACCGTATATAACACGTAATTCATTTTCATGGGCCAGTGGACTATTGCCGCTGAGGTAGGGAAACGCTAACGACGCATACATATCGCCGTCATATCCCGCCGCTTCAGTGGCGTAGTCATCTGGGTCGAGCCAGTCATATAAGTTATTGGCTAAATCATCCAGACTGAGTTCGCTTGATATATCTAAGTTCTCTAAATAGCGAACAAACACATCTTTACGAAATTTAAGCTGGTCCTTGTCAACGCTTTTGTCGTACAAACTGTTTAGATTAAAGCAGCTGTTAAGGTCAATAATTTCGCCTTCAATTAAGCCATTGTCGACCGGAAAACTCATGCCTTCCATTGCCCAGCTTTGCGATAGATTAATCACCCCTTTGTCTGTTTCTGCGATACCCGATAACAGACCTTTGACAAAGTGCTCTGACCCCATCGCATACCAATAGGCCTGTTGACGTTCAAATAGATTAGACACTCGTTTTATTTGATAGCTTTGCAGCGACATCATTTCCGACGCTAATACAACACACAAGGAAATAACTAGCATGACGGTAATTAACGCTAATCCGCCCTGCTTTTGCTTTCGTTTAGTTTGCTTTTTCAGGTGCATTACGATCCCACCTGCGTTTTTGCTATCAAAGGAAAAATACGTTCAATTTTACCGTAAACTTTCGATTCGATAATTAACTTAACCAAAGGTGGCAAACTATTTTCAGTTAATGACTCCTGCCACTCTTTGCCATCAAAGTATTCCAACGTCATTGTTTCTACTTCGCTGAGCAACGGTTGAATGCGAGGTTCAGCACCGTAATTAGCATCGACAAAATTAAAGTATAAACGCTGTAACTCACCTTCGAATAAACGATACACAACCGGTTGCAGTTCACTTCTTGGTAATACCATTGCTGGGTTTGTCCAACCATCTCGGACAAAAGCAAATCCAATCCCCTCGGACTCAAATAGATACTCCTGAGCAATAAACAAGGCTTCACTTGGTTCTTCACCGTTAACTCTTGCTTTACGCTGCGCTAACTGCACAAAGTCCGATTCGATGATCACAAAGGCTCGTTGTAACTCAGTAAGTTGCTCATTTCTAAGCTTTATAATTTCGTGGCTATTAACCGTGTTATGCAAAACCGAATATGTGGCCATACCTAACATTGCAAATACCACTAGGGCTAACAACATTTCGAGTAGGGTAAAACCAAGCTGAGCAATGCCTCGGCTCATTCTATTTTGCTTTAAGGAGACCATTATTGGGTCTCCTTCGCTTTATTTTCACTAACAAACGTACTCAATTGATGAATGCTTGTAGCCATCGACTTATCTAAGCCGACCGACACCGTTATTTGGCGTAAGCGTTTGTCTTCTGTTTCCACTACGACTTGCTGCCAAAACCACAGTTTACCTGCCATTTCGACTTCGCCTTTTTCGTTATTTTTTGGCGGCCATACCTGCAAGGCTTGCAGCTCAGCTAGTCGATTATTAGCGACCCAAGAAGCAAAGGTCATTTCTTCAATTTGGCTTAGGTTATTTGCAGATTGACCGACCAACTTCATGATTGCCCCGGCTGAATAGGCAAAAATGGCAAGGGCGAGCAACAGCTCAATTAAGGTAAAGCCCTGTGATGATTGACGTCGCATACGTTGGCTTGAGTTCATTTAGTTATCCAACGCCAACTGCTGTAACGGGTCATACATTCTCACCGGCGCAGTAAATTCACCACGGATAAGAAAGCTTACTGGGTTGGCAAAACCATCGTCAAATTCAACGGTAATATCAAATGGGGAGATTTCACCCGACGACAAAATAAAAATTTGTGGTATCGCGAGCTTTTGCTCTTCTGGATCTAGTTCCTGCAGTTGCTCTAGGCGTTCTTCATCAATAAATTCAACAGCACTCAATAGGTTGTCTTCTTGCCACGATAAACCGTCGAGGATCAACTCTAAACGAACATATTCGTCGAGAGGTTTGATATCAAAAGGCGGTTCTTGGAATGGTTGCTAAGGCTTCACCGTCAAAGACTAAAAATGCAAAACGGTCTTCGGTGACAGCCAGTCCCAATTGCATATTATTTAATACCGCATATTCCGACGCTAAATTTACCAAGTGGGTCATTCGAGCCGCTTGTTTTTCGGTGAGTTCAAAGGGATCCGGAGCAAGCGAAGGCAAACGTACCATAGTGACCAAATAACCGATCACAACGATAACAAGCAACAGTTCTAACAATGTGAACCCTTTACTTTTATGCACTGAACTACCTATGTTGTGTTGCGAAATAAATAACTTTATCTGAGACAAAACAGGGCCTATCGTAAGACAAGCCCTGCGTATAACGGTTACAACGAGTTTGGTTTATAAAAACTCGTCAGCGTTCCAGTTACCAATATCGTCATCAGTACCGGCTTCGCCGTCTGGCCCCATAGAGAATAAGTCGTATTTGCCCAACTCTCCTGGAGAGATCAACTGATATTCATTACCCCATTTATCCACAGGGACTTTTTTCAAAAAGCCATCTTCAGGATAATTACGTGGTACAGGCTCCATTTCAGGCATTGTCACTAATGCTTCCATACCTTGCTCTGTTGTTGGGTATTGACCTGCTTTTAATTTGTACATGTCTAACGTTGATTCTAGGTTACGGATTTCAATTGCCGTACTCTGAATTTTTGCATCATCCGTAGACCCCATTAAGTTTGGTACAACCATGCCCGCAATCATGCCTAAAATAGCAATTACGATCATGACTTCTAATAAGGTAAAGCCGTTTTGTTTGTTGTGTTTCATATGAGACCTATTCACTTTCTACTCCTGAAATTTTATAACCCAACTAAATTGTTCATTTCCATAATTGGTTGCAAAATTGCCATTAAAATAAACATTACCATGCCCGCCATCACTAAGACGATTAACGGTGTTAATAAGCCGAGGCTTATCTTTAATGTTGCATCCATTTCGTTGTCTTGGTTGTCAGCGGCACGGCCTAACATTTGTTCCAATTCACCGGATTTCTCACCACTGCCGATCATGTGTAACATCATCGGAGGAAAAATTTTGGTTTGATCTAACGACCCTTTTAAAGACGAACCCTCTCGAACATTATCTGAGGCGTCTTTCACCCCTTTTTGATATAACTATTTGTTAACACTTCGCCAGATATCATCATACCTTCCAAAATAGGAACGGCACTTGACGTTAATATACTTAATGTTCGAGCAAAGCGAGCAGTATTAACCCCTAATACGACTCTGCCAATAAGCGGTAAGTTCAATAATAACCGATCAAACTTTAATCTCACTGAGGGCCTTTGCAACATTCGCTGAGCAAAAATCAACAAAGCTAATATGGCGATGACCATAGTAAAGCCGTAAGCAATGATAAAATCACTGACATCTAATAAAAACTGAGTGGTGCCGGGTAAAGCTTGGCCAGAGTCAACAAACTGGCCAACAATTTGTGGCACCACTGACGCTAATAAAAACGAGACGATGCCAATGGCAAATATGGTCAACATCAGTGGGTAAATCATTGCTTGAGTAAGCTGGCTTTTGGTTGCCTGACGCTGTTCGGTGTAATCGGCTAAGCGATTTAATACTTCGTCTAAATGCCCTGACTTTTCACCGGCGGCCACCATAGAGCGGAACAAATGGTCAAAGATATATGGAAATTCTTTCATCCCATCGGCAAGCGTATAACCTTCTACTACCTTGGAGCGAATGGCCATTACGGTACGTTTTAATCTTGGTTTGTCACATTGTTCAGCAACCGCTAATAATGCGGCTTCAATGGTCAGCGCAGAACCTACTAATGTTGCTAATTGGCGAGTGATAAGGGCCAAATCATTGGCGGATATTTTAGGCTGAAAGAGGCTAATTCCGGCTGCTGTTTGTTTTTCTTTTTGGCTTGCTTGAGTGACTTCAAGCGGCACTAACCCTTTTTCACGCAATTGCTGGCGAATTTGTTTTGCTGTATCCGCTTCCAAAATGCCTTTTTGGTTTTGCCTTTGCCATCAAGTGCTTTGTATTCAAACGCCGCCATTATTCGTCCTCACGCGTAACTCGCAGCACTTCTTCTAATGTAGTAACACCTGCGGTAACTTTAGCAAAGCCGTCGTCTCGTATACTTGGGGTGATCTTACGTACATATTTTTCAATAACTTGTTCGCCCTGACCATTGTGGATCAGTTCTCTTACATGTTCATCGACAATTAATAATTCATGGATACCCACTCGTCCGCGATAACCGGAGAAATTACACTTATCGCATCCTTTTGGATGATACAAGCTGCCCTCATGATCCTCAGACCAACCTAGTAAAGCTAATTCTGCAGCATCTGGTGAATAAGGCACTTTACATTCTGAACACAATGTTCGGACTAGTCGTTGCGCTAATACCGCTAATAAACTCGAAGATAATAAGAAAGGTTCAATGCCCATGTCTTCCATTCGAGTAATCGCGCCAGCGGCGGTATTGGTATGCAGCGTTGAAATAACTAAGTGACCGGTAAGTGAGGCTTGAACGGCAATTTCAGCAGTGACTAGATCTCGTATCTCACCTATCATAACGACATCTGGGTCTTGTCGTAAAATGGCTCTGAGTCCGCGGGCAAAGGTCATGTCGACCTTAGTATTAACCTGCGTTTGACCAATGCCTTGCAGTTCATACTCTATCGGATCTTCGACTGTTAAAATGTTTCTGTCTTTGCTGTTAATGTCTGACAGTCCAGCGTACAAGGTGGTACTTTTACCAGAACCGGTTGGTCCCGTAACAAGAATAATTCCGTGGGGTTTACGCAGTAAGTCAGCAAAGTGGGCTTCGTTGGTTTTATCCATCCCCAAATCAGGCAGGTTTAATCGAGCGTTATTTTTATCCAACAAACGCATTACAACCCGTTCGCCATAAGCCGATGGCATTGTCGAAACACGAACATCAATCGCACGACCCGCAATACGAAGGGATATACGACCATCCTGAGGAACACGTTTTTCAGCAATATCGAGTTGCGCCATAACCTTAATACGAGATACTAATAACGAGGCTAATTTACGATTTGGTGATAACACTTCTCGTAACACACCATCGACTCGAAAACGTATAACAAGTTGTTTTTCGAAAGTTTCGATATGTATGTCAGAGGCACCTTCTTTAATCGCTTCCGATAAGGTCGCATTGATTAATTTTATGATTGGCGCGTCGTCTTCGCTTTCGAGTAAATCTTCAGTACCTATGGTAACTCCTCTGCAAAGAAAACAAGTCAACTTCGTTGCCAATGTCTTCCATTAACTGCTGCGTTTCAGAAGCGTTACGCTGATAAGCTTGTTCAAGTTCATGATCAAAAACATCAGGTTGAACAATCTGATAGGGCAATGCACGACCAATAACCCGTCGTACTTCCATTAAAGCGTCAAAATTAGTGTCAGACTTTAATAATAATTTTGGTGTATCTTGTTCAACATGCGACAGCATGACACCAAAGCGTTTGGCAAAACCAAACGGTAATCTCAAGCCATTTAGTTCAGCGTTTGAAACCAAATTAACGCTTGCGTCTAAAGCAGCTTCAGAGTCAGGTGTTAACTCATTAAGCTCAGCTGAAGTTTGGGACATGTTATCTGTTTCAGCTGTCATGTTATTGACCTAAATTAGTGTTGCCTGAACCCGTATTCTCACTCGGTTCTGACTCATCATCTAACATGGTAGGATCAATACCCTGCTCTTCATCACCATCTTGACTAGGGCCTTGAGGATCCATGTCCTGTTGGTCCATGTAGTCTTCAAAGTTTGGTGGCAATGTTAATGTTTCATCCCAGTCCTGCAATACAGGATGACTCGTGAACGGCATTAATGAAATACCATCATCTTCGCGTTTAAGTTGTTCACCACGCATGAAGTTATATTTGCGGCGACTTTCATTAATCATGGTTGAACTGTCGCGAATAATTTGAGGACGGATAAATACCATCAAATTACGTTTACGTTTGGTTGTGCCAGTTGAACGGAATAAATGGCCAAGAATTGGGATATCACCCAACAGAGGTACTTTCTGCACACTTTCTTGAACGTCTTCGTCAATAAGGCCACCAATAACAATTGTTGCACCGTCTTCAGCTAATACTGAGGTTTTAATTGAACGTTTGTTTATGCCAACATCCACTCCAGTTGCACCACTGACACTTGAGACTTCTTGTTCAATTAATAATTGAACAGCAGTACCTTCATTAATTTGTGGTGTCACTTTTAATTTAATACCAACTTCTTTACGCTCAACCGTTTGGAATGGATTGTTATTGCTGCCACTCGCCGCAGAGCCAGTTAGGATTGGAATTTCCGAACCTACTAGGATAGACGCTTCTTCATTATCCAATGTGGTAATTGACGGTGTTGCTAAGATATTTGATTTAGTATCGTTACGAACCGCTTGGATTACCGCGCCCCAGCCACCGTCAACAAATCCAGTTGCAAAACCAGTCATTCCGCTTAGCACTTGAGCTAGACCAGTGTAGTCACCCTGTACTGTGGTTGTTTTAGGCGTGGTGTTTAGATTGCCGTTTTCGTCAAACCCTTCAACAAGCGTTTCGGTTACTTGGTCACGAGCGGCATACGCGCCACCAGCAACACTGCTTAGTGGTGTTACGCCGTTATTGAACTGAGTAAACCCAGCGTCTTCGCTGCCCCACTGGACACCTAAGTTAATACCGTCACTTTCAAATACTTCAACAATAATCGCTTCGACTAATACTTGCTGACGACGAATATCTAATTGACGGATGATCTGTTCTAACGAACGCATCATGTCAGGTTCAGCGTTAATCACTAATGAATTTGAATCAGGGTGAGCTTGAATTGAATAGTCACGTTTTGCGCTTCTAGAAGATGTTTTTGTCGTGCTACCTTTGCCGTCTGCCGCTAATGAATCTGACACTCCGGTCAATACTTTAACGACTTCTTCTGCTTTAGCATATTTTAAATAATGAACTCGAGTATTACCTGTTGTTTCTAATTCTGCATCGAGCAATTTAATCAGTTCTGATACTTTTTCACGGGCTTTTAATTCGCCGCTAACGATAACGCTATTGGTACGGTCATCTGCAACGATTTTAGGAATAAGAAAATCCGGTTGGTCCTTTTTACCAGCCGATTTATAAATACTTTCAATAATGCGAACAATCTCACTTGCTGATGCAAATTCTAAACGAATAATTTCAACTTTTTGGTCACCTGCACGGTCAACGCGGCTGATGATTTCAACTAAGCGATTTACAGTTGCCGCGGCACCCACAATCATAATAACGTTTGACGGGTCGTAATGAACAACGTGACCACTGCCAGATTGATCGCTCAACTGACGTAATAACGGCGCAAGTTCTCGTACAGATACATTTTTAACCTGTACAACCCGTGTCACCATTTCGTCACCAACACCAGGTGCTTCATCACCTACGACCGGCGTCGGTGAGGTTTTAGCGTCTTTGGCTTTAACGACTTTAAGAATATTGTCGCCCATGTCGATAACCGCAAATCCATAAACGCCTAAGACATTTAGAAAAAGTGATAATACTGTTCTTCGGTTAACAAATCATAAGATCTAACATTCACTTTACCGCGCACAGACGGATCGATGATGATGGTTTTTGCAGGATCTTACCAACGATATTGATAAACTCGTTGATGTCTGTCCCTTTAAAATTAGGTGAATATTGGTTAGCGTAAACATTTGTTGTGGTACCAGCAGAAACCATTATCACAACTGTAAAAACAGCAGATACAACCAAACTTTTGGTTTTCTTAACTGTACGCGTCATTAAATTTACGTACTCAGTGGAAACAAATCCCATTACATCAAACTCCGGGGCTATAAAGCCAAAATAATTTCTACAGTGGTATCTTCTCTCAACACCGTAATACTTGCTTCTGTCATCGACCGCAACTCGCGCATCACAGACAGTGCCTGCTTCATGTCGGTGAGATCAAACCCGTTAATATTAACGGCCAGATCATTATGTTTTAGGCCAACTTGTTTAAACAGGCTTGGATCTTTACCTGTAGTGTCAGTCTATACCCGCGTAATTCGCCGCCTTTTCTGTCGGGACGAATTCGGATGTAGTCCATTAATTTTTTTGGATCGGAGAACAATTGTTCACGTTGCTCTCTTAACGATTTAGACAATTCAACATCGGCACGCTTATCCATTTTTTTCGGCGTGGCTTTGACCTTAGGTCTTTTAACCGTTGGCCTTGCAGTTCCTTTAATAATCTGACTATCTGCTAGTTTTGACGTTTCATCAACCATTTCATCGGCACTGCTAAGGATAGTTGTTGAATATTCTATACCTTCGAGCATTAATGTCTCGTATCGGCCGCTCACAGATAAAATCACACGGTCTAATAAAATCTGGTCAACTTTGGCTTGAGTTTTATCAATTGTTTCGCCAATTCCATAGGTTGACTGATTGCCGGCACTTTCGATGATAGCCACACTCGTTTGGGAGGTACTGCTTGAATTATCAGCGACTAACCCTGTTAACGTCACATTTAGTCGTGTTTTTGGGGCATCGGTGTTGGTTACAACTGGTTTAACAACTTCTGGTACTTTACTTTCGTCACCAAATAAATTTAATTTTAGCAACGCAGACATGTCTAACTGACTCGCTTGTTGAGTCGTCGCATTAGACTTTATGCCGCTCACTGTGACAAATTGGCCCTTACTCGGACTTACAGGAACCAGTTGCCAAACCATATTGGCAACCATGTTGGCGCAATATAGCAACAACATTATCGTCACCAAAATACTTAGCTTTTGTTGTGGCACTTTTTGCCAAAATCGATTGAGCTGCTCAAAAAAGCGAGACGACTCCATTAATAATCTCTCTTAGGATGGTATTTAGAATTTAAAAAAATGCACCATCATCAATAAAAACGAATAAAAAGAACTACTTTAAAACGCGTAGAGTATAACCCTACAAGTAGCGGAAAATCACTAACTATGCTACATTCTGCCGGAATTTTTTATACCTGCATGAAGTAAACAGTTACATATTATGTCTGAAACAAAAGTACGTCTCGACAAATGGCTTTGGGCCGCACGCTTCTACAAAACTCGTTCTGTAGCTACAGACATGATCAATGGCGGAAAAGTTCATTATAATGGTCAAAGATGTAAAGCTTCAAAGGCGGTAGAGGTTGGAGCAGAAGTGAAGCTACGTCAAGGATATGACGAAAAAACTGTTGTAATTAAAGTTGTTGAACAAAAACGTCAGAACTTTACGGTAGCCCAAACGCTTTATGAAGAAACTCCCGCGAGTATCCTCCATCGTGAAGCGCAACAACTTGCCCGAAGCTCTAGCGCCGCTATGTCACCTCGTCCTGATAAACGTCCTGACAAAAAACAGCGTCGCACCCTAATTAATTTTAAAAATTCAGATAAATTTGAGTAAGCCAAAATGACAGACCAAAACAATCCAGACTTGTTACACCGTTATTTATTCGAAAAGTACCATGTACGTGGTGAATTAGTTCAAATAAATCAAAGTTTTAATTCAATGCTTACCAATCACAATTACCCAGATCCGGTAAAGCGTATATTGGGCGAATTGTTAGCGGTAACGAGTTTAATGACCGCAATGTTAAAATTTGAAGGTGAGATTAGCGTTCAAATTCAAGGTGATGGCCCTTTAAGTTACGCTGTAGTAAATGGTAATAACCACCAGCAACTGCGAGCAACGGCAAAATTCAGCGACGATGTTACCGACGGCGATATTCAACACCTTATTGGCAATGGTTTAATGGTCATCACAATTGCGCCAAAAAATGGCGAGCGTTACCAAGGTGTTGCCGCATTAGATAAGCCGACATTGATGGAGTGTGTTGAGCAATACTTTGTCAGTTCTGAACAATTACAAACTCGAATTTGGTTAGCGACTGATATTTCAGGTGGTGATCATAAAGCCGCTGGGATTTTGCTGCAGGTTCTTCCAGTGGAAGAAAAAGCTAAAGATGACTTCTATCATCTTGAAGCACTAACGCAAACTATAAAAGATGACGAGCTATTAAACTTACCGCCAGAACAAGTGCTGATCAGACTTTATCATGAAGACAATCCAGAAATGTTTGCGCCACAGGAAATTACCTATGAATGTGGTTGTAGCCGTGAAAAAACGGCTAATACCATTCGCCAGTTAACTTTAGAAGACGCAAAAGCGTTGATCGAAGAACGTGGCAACATCGAGATAATCTGTCAGTTTTGTTTAACACCGTATTTGTTTGACAGTATTGACGTTGAAGCCGTATTTAGTGCTTCAAATGAAGAACCTGATTCGATTAATTAGGTCATCGATTGCCACTTTAAAATTGAGTTCAGGCTTTAGCTCCTGAACTCAATTACAGTTTATTTTCTTTTTCATCGCTTCCGCAAGTTTGGTATTGCCTTCTTTATTTAACGCATTAATCACATTAACTTGGTCAACCCGACTGCGGTTTTGGCTTAACTTACTTTTTGCTTGAATATCTGTGATTTCAATTTCCAACAAAGTGATGGCACGTAACATTTTATCTGGATACTCTGGTTGCCACGGCGCGTCATAATATCGTTCATACTTGTCGGTAAGTTGATTGACTAACTGCGTTAAGCGTTCAGGGTCACGACTTTTAGTCACTTTCCCATAAACGTTTACAGCTTGGTAATTCCATGTTGGCACACCGGCTGATTCATACCAGCTTGGCGAAACATAACCGTGTGGACCGCTAAAAGAAACCAGAACAATCTGACCATCTTCAATTTTGGCCTGCGGGTTTTGATTTGCGACGTGACAAATGAGCTTAGTTTTATCAGCATTTAGTAATATTGGTACAAAGGTAACTTCTGGTAAGTTATTAGTTGAACTAATAAGCTGCGCAAAACCATTATTTTCTATAAATTTAAACACACTGTCGTCTATATCGTGTTTAAAATGTCGAGGTACGTACACAGCAATTCCTTTTTCAATCCAAAATTTTGTTCATAAAGAATAGTACAATCGATTACTTTTCAGCTAACAAATGTTGTATTGCTTTCTCTATTTTAATTTCATCACTAGGACGAAATCCTTGATGAGCGAGTCTAACAATGCCCTTTTTATCAATAAAATACGACGATGGCATCGAACTTACGTCATATAAGCCAGCAACCTTAGCACCGTCATCATAGAGCACTTGATAGCCAACAGAATTGGTTTGCAAAAACGCTAGTGCGAGATCTTTTGATTGGTCCAAGTTAACCGCTATCACCGCAAAACCCTGATCTTTGTATTTGGAATGCAACTTATCTAATTTAGGAAACGACTCAATACAGGGTTTACACCAACTTGCCCAAAAGTCTAAGTAGACTACTTTTCCTTTATAATCTGACAGGGTTATTGTTTGATCTGAGACTAAACTAGACAACGAAAATGCCGCTGCGGGCTCTCCTTTCGTTACTGCTTTTCCACAACCTGACAAAAATACAAAAACCATTAACACTATTTTTAATTTCATTATCTTCTTCTTTTGGCAGTTAATTAGGCAAAAAATGCGATTCATTGCAGGTTATGCACTATTTATGACATATTCCACTCCGATATTAAAATGTAAAATGCTCTTTTTAATTTTATAAAAGTTCGTTATGAAAAGATTACTCGCGACATGCCTACTCACCACACTTTTAGTTAGTTGTGGCAATAAAGAACCAGAAGCTTCAACCCAAACTTCCGTTGATCAAAACTTAATTCGTGCTCATCTTGAGTTCCTCGCGGACGATCTGCTCGAAGGTCGAGATACAGGAAGCAGAGGTTACGAACTAGCCGCACATTATGTTGAAAAAGAATTTACAAAAATCGGTTTATCGCCAGCTGGTGACGAAGGGTCATTTCAGCAACGAGTTCCATTTCGTAAAACATACTTAAATCAACAAACGACAAATGCTGTTATTGAAATTGATGGCAAAAAAGTCACTCTTGATTACCCTGAACAATACATGATGGGTGGCTCTGCGAATTCAGCTCACACGGCAGTTTCGGCAAAAGCGGTTTTTGTTGGTTACGGTTTGGTCGCTGAAGAATTTGATTATAACGATTACGAAGGACTGGATGTTAAAGGCAAAATAGTTGTCAGCCTATCTGGTCGCCCTACAAGCTGGCCTTCTGAAGAAGGGGCTCATCTTGCTTCTAGTAAAGAAAAGAAGCGTTATGCTGCCGAGCGCGGTGCGGTGGGTTTTGTTACGCTACATACACCTAAACGTGAAAAAGTACGTTCTTATACTACGTCACTTAACTACCTTCGTGTCCCTTCGATGAAATGGTTAAATAGCAACAACGAGCCGTTTGGTGAATACAAACAATTAAAAGGTGGCGCTTATTTTAATCTTTCAGCTGGCAAAGTATTGTTCGAAAATGCAGAGCAAAGCTTAGAAGAGATTTTCCAACTTGATACCGACGACAAACCTATTAAAGGGTTTCCACTGAACGCAACTTTGTCTTTAGCAAAAGATTCTCGCCATGAAGAAGTCTCGGCTCCAAACATTATTGCTGTTTCTACCTGGCTCAGATCCGAAATTAAAAGATGAGTATGTTGTCTTTACTGCGCATTTAGATCACATAGGTTTTGCGCAGGATGTGACTAAAAAAGACAGAATAAATAACGGTGCGATGGATAATGCCTCAGGTGTTTCTGTGTTATTAGAAACCGCTCGTGTATTAAGTAAGTCTAACCCTCGTCGCTCAATACTATTTACCGTTGTGGCTGCAGAAGAAAAAGGTCTATTAGGCGCAAACTATTTTACAAATAACCCAACAATTCCGTTAAATCAGATGGTGGCTAACATTAATTTAGATATGCCTGTTTTACTTTATGATTTTGCCGATATTATCGCGTTTGGTGCAAACCACAGCACAATGGGCGACATCGTAGAACAAGCGGCAGGTCAATTGGGTATTGGTCTAAGTCCTGACCCAATGCCACAACAAGCGATATTTACCCGTTCTGACCACTATAACTTTGTTAAAAAAGGTATACCGTCAGTATTTTTGATGACCGGTTTCAAATCTAAAACAGAAGGTGAAGATGGCGGTAAAGTTTGGGGCGACTTTTTTGCTAACCATTATCATCAACCATCTGACTCATTAGATTTACCGATTAACTATAATGCCGCTGAAATGTTTGCCGACGTAAACATTCGTATTGGTCTTGCTGTCGCTAATAGTGACGATAAGCCTAAATGGCTTCCAGAAAGCTTCTTTGGCCGTACATTTAGTTCTTCTAAGTAACCTCAAGTAGCTAATTTTATAAGCCGTCACATCCAGTGACGGCTTATATGAGTTGTTCCATACTACTTACTGCCGATATGAACCGACCCATGTCGTTGGTCTGCAATATCTCTAATTTGAACGAAGTTATCTCGGTATGACATAAGTTTGTTTGCCACTTCAAAGTTACCCGCTGATTTAGCGAAGTCGGCCACATTCATTCCGTTGCAATAAAGCTTATTCGCAACTAAACGATAGTTTTTACTTGTGAGAACAGTCGGTGTGAAATCCGCCACCTGTCGATGCATTTTAAATTTACTTGCCGTTGCTGCAGCCAAACACAATTGGCTTTCCGGTGAATTGTCAGCAGCTTCATATTCCGACGCTACACTCGCACCTACAAAAGTCATAGACAATACAATCACGCTTACTCCATATTTTACGATACCCATATTTTTCTCCTCAGAAATAGTGTTTTACTAAGGTCGCATATACATAGTGGCGGAAAGTGAGAAAAAGGTTGTTAATGTTCTATGAACGAATGTAACGAGTTGTTTCGTTACAATTAGATGAATTTTTATCTAATCGAATAAACACAAGAGGTTGGCTGAATTTTGGACAGTGGTCTGACAAAAGACTTTTTACATTTAGGGTCGAAAAATCAGAAAAATAAATGGACTAAAAATGAATATTTATAGTTATTCGCTTAAATCAGATAACTATTCACCACTTATGTATTTGAAAATGAGGAATGGCTATTGGTCGAAAATATTGATGTTTTGATACCGAGCAAAAAAAACGCAACCGTAGTTGCGTTTTTTGGAGTCGAGAAAACATTAAGCAGATTTCAAAATTGGCTCATCGACACCGTTATTGGTCAACAACTCCATATCAAACGTATATTCGTCAACTGCGATAGCTAATTTACGTTTCACGTCGTATTGAAGTAACTCGTCTTTTTCATCAACTGATATAACGTGAACTTCAGCAGCTGCTAATACAAGTTCTTCAAACGTTAACTGTTTAACCAGTTTACCAGCACGAACGGCTTGTTTCATTTTATCCAGCAATGGTAAAACCGCAAGCTTAGCTTCATATGCTTCAGTTAGAACACTAAAGCCATCTCGACCTTTCATGCTAACAAGGTGAGTTAACTCTTTCTTAGCGCCGTCGTTTTTCAACGTTGCGTCAGACAACGTTGTGATCATTTTGTCTGATACCTTAGTTTTGCTCATAAATGGCATACCTAATTTAAGACTCAACCAATTAGCAACTAAACGGTTAGGGAAGTTATCTGAATAAGCCGTTAACGCTTCTTCAGCACGCTGTAATGCCCAAGTTGTACCGTATTCGAAATATGGTTTTAGCGCTTCACGATTGTCACTTTGGGTATAAAACTTAATGTTACCCATCGCCATAAACAAATAGCTAAGCATGTCACCTAAACGAGCAGATAGCATTTCTTTACGTTTTAAATCGCCGCCTAACACCAATAATGCAAAGTCTGATTGCACTGCAAGAATCGCTGACAAACGATTGATTCGAGTTTCAAATTCGTTAACCATTTTGTCTGGGTTTTTACCTTTACCAAAACCTGGTAAATAACCTGAACCAACTCCTCGGAAAAAGTTTTTAATACTGTATCCGATTGTGCTCTTAAACAGTTTATTAAACTGTTTGTCTGCATCCGGCTCTTCTGAGTGAATAGCAGTGATTAAATCTTGTACATGTGGGTGACAACGAGTTGCCCCCTGACCAAATATCATTAAGTTACGAGTTAAGATATTGGCGCCTTCAACAGTGATACCAATTGGCGTCGCAAAGTAAGCTGTTGCCAATACGTTATTTGGCCCCATTTGAATTGCTTTACCCGCTTGCGTATCCATTGCAGCTTGCAGAGTCGTACGACCCATTTCTGTCATATGATATTTTGCAATCGCTGTGATAACTGAAGGTTTAAAACCTAAATCGAGCGAATTAAGCACTAAGTGACGCATCGCTTCTAAATTAAATGTCAAACCACCAATCAACGCAAGTTGCTCTTGAATACCTTCAAACTTACCGATTGGCATGCCGAACTGTTCACGAATTGCTGCGTATTCAGACGTTGATTTAAGTGCTGCATGGCCTGTTGCACAGCCGTTTGCTGGTAATGAAACGCCACGACCTGCACCTAAACATGCAACTAGCATCTGCCAACCTTTACCGACATTTTTTCGCCGCCGATAACAAAATCCATCGGCACAAATACGTCGTTGCCACGTGTCGTACCATTATAAAAATTAACGCCTAGTGGCTTATGACGGTTTCCAATCTCAACACCTTCATAATCGCTAGGAAGTAATAGACAAGTGATCCCTAAGTCTGCTTCGCCGCCTAATAACCCTTCCGGGTCAAAAACTTTAACAGCCAAACCAAGGACAGTCGCAATTGGTGCTAACGTAATATAACGTTTATCCCAGGTACAACTTAACCCAATAACTTCTTCGCCATCGACAACTTGTTTCGTAACAATCGCACGATCTGGAATACCACCGGCATCAGAACCTGCTTCTGGGCTAGTTAATGCAAAACATGGAATATCTCGACCATCAACTAAGCGTGGTAAATAGTGGTCTTTTTGTTCTTTAGTACCAAAGTGCGCTAATAACTCACCTGGGCCTAACGAGTTAGGTACCATTACTGTGGTTGCTATTGGGTTACTTTTCGTCGAAATAGACGCAACAATAGTAGATGATGCATAAGCACTAAATTCTAAGCCGCCGTATTCCTTTGGAATAATGAATGAGAAAAACTTATTGTCTTTCAAAAACTGTAAAACACGAGGTGGGATATGGATACTGTCATGTACTTCCATATCATCTAACATCATTAGCAATTCAGACAATGGTCCGTCAATGAAGGCTTGTTCTTCTTCAGTCAGTTTTGACGGTGCTGTTTGCAACAATGTATCGAAATCAGGCTTACCTTGATAGATAGAGGCCTCAATCCAAGTATCACCTGCGTCTAATGCTTCCTGCTCAGTACGAGAAATTTCTGGAAGAATTTTTTGAATTTTTGTCTTAGGCTCATGTTCCGCCCCTTTATCTATCTGTTAACTGAAAATCAGTAAAATAATTGTGCCGTGATTAATTAGTATAGCTGATCTACGGCCCAACTGGTACGATGTCTTACCAGTCTATTCATATTTGACAATAATGCAACATAAAATTTGCTCAAATGAATAAAAAATATACAACTATTTATCCACTTACAAAGCTTATCTTGCTGAAATAGTACAGTTTTTGGCAAGTACAGTTCATATTTTACTAATTCAGTCTTAATCTAAGAAAATCACTTTTAAGTTAAAATATTATTAAAAAATGTCATTTTCTAGGATAAATAGCCGAGCAAAACGGGGGTTGATGCACCAGAGGTGGTCATTGAGGTGCATATTTCAAATGGATTACCCGGATTTCAAATTGTTGGTTTAGCTGAGACTTCTGTTAGAGAGGCACGAGATCGAGTCCGTAGTGCAATAATTAATAGTCAGTTTAAATTTCCACAAACAAAAATTACGGTCAATTTAGCCCCCGCTGATCTGAAAAAGAAGGTGGTCGTTTTGACTTACCTATCGCCATTGGCATACTTGCCGCTACGGGACAATTGCGCGCCGATAAACTTCATGATTTCGAATTTTATGGGGAGCTTGGTTTAAAGGGCGATATTCGCGCGATCATAGGTGAAATACCCACGGCTATTCAATGTGCAAAACTGGGTCGAACGTGTGTACTACCAGAATCGAATGCTCAACAGGCAAGTGTGATCTCTAATATAAAGTTATTAGCGACAAACAACCTATTATCTCTTTACCAGCAACTTAATGGCCAAGACCTTGAGCTCTATGTTGAAATGCAACAAGCCGAAGACAATGGACTTCACCACGTAAACCACCAAGACCTCAATGATGTCATAGGTCAGGCTGCGGCAAAACGGGCTTTGGCCATTGCCGCCGCAGGCTCTCATAACCTACTTTTTGTTGGCCCGCCGGGTACGGGAAAATCCATGTTAGCACAACGAATGACAACCATTATGCCAACAATGACAGAACAAGAAGCACTAGAAACCGCTGCCATATATTCTATTTGTGGCAAGCCCGTTACTGCCAGCAACTTATTTGAGCGCCCTTTTCGATCACCTCACCATACATGCAGCGGTGTCGCGCTTGTGGGCGGCGGTAGTTCTCCGAGACCCGGGAAATTAGTCTTTCCCATAACGGTATTTTGTTTCTTGATGAATTGCCAGAATTTGACCGAAAGGTACTTGATGTATTGCGCGAGCCGATGGAAACAGGATCAGTTTGCATATCACGGGCATCACAACAGGCTGAGTTTCCAGCCCGTTTTCAACTCGTGGCCGCTCTAAACCCGAGCCCAACGGGGAGCATTGACGATGGTCGAATGACCCACGATCAAATTTTAAAATATCTGAATAAAATATCAGGGCCATTTTTAGACCGCATTGATTTACAAGTGGATGTTCCGACACTGCCTAAAGGCACGCTAACGGCGAGCACAAACAATGAAGTTTCAAGTGCCGAAATCAAAGCACATGTGTTTGCAGCGAGAGAATTAATGCTGCGACGGCAGGGTAAAGCAAATGCGCTATTATCAAATAAAGAACTTAATCAGTTTTGTCCATTAACTGAGGCTGATTCAGAATTTTTGGAATCAACATTAGAAAAACTAAAAATGAGTATTAGGGCGTTTCACCGGATCATTAAAGTCGCAAGAACCATTGCTGACTTAGAGCAATGTGAGGAAATAAAACGAGTACATTTAAGCGAAGCGTTAAGTTACCAGGCTTTAGAACGACTTATTCGTCGTATCAGCTAGATAAGATTTTTAGATTTTAACCAGTTAAAACAGTCTGTTAACATATACTCTACAGTTACCGTGTTGTCGTAACTTAAATCGCGTACTGCTTTGTCACTTTTCGCCACGACCCGTTTTGAAACCATGGTGGCCTTTTCAGGTGTCATGTCGGGTTCTTTGTTTGTAATTAACGATAGCAAATAAGATGACTTCCCAAGCGCCATTAAAACAAGTTCCGGCACTGTCCGTTTTGGGGTGGGTTTATCTAACATAACCCCTATTTTTGTTACAACGTCTAAAAAGCTGTGATCGACACCCGCAAGAATGTAATTTTCACCCTTCTTGCCGTTTTCCACTGCATTAATATGTGCTTGTGCGACTGCTGATACATGACAGTACGAACCTTCACCTTTAGGTACGCCTTAGCAATCGCCCTTCATTAACCATTAAAAATAACTGTGCCCAATTATGCCGATCGTATTTTCCGATGATTGCACACGGATTTAAAATCACCGCATCGAGCCGTCCCTGTTCGACTTTGTTTTTAATCAGTTGTTCACCTAAATATTTCGTTTTCAGATAATTAACACCACTAGTAAGTGCCTTACTTGGCGTGCTTTCATCAATTACAGAGTCGTGAAACCCAAAAGCTGATATTGACGACGTATGAATAAATCGACCTACACCTTTTAATATTGCAACTTCACTTAATATATCAGTCGCAACAACATTAGTTTGGTATTGCCTATCGTTATTCTTTTGCCACATATTTGTATCGCCTGCGACATGAAACACAACATCAACATCCTCTGGAAATACGATTTTGAGTGTTTCTTTATCCACTAAGTCACTGACAATCAAGTTAACATCTAGTTCTTGCAAGTCGGTAAGATCAGAGCTTTTTCTGTGTAACACGGATACTCGCCAGTCCTGCTCAATTAGCAGCAATATAATGTTAATGCCTAAAAACCCACTCCCGCCTGTGACTAACGCATGACGTTTCATACTATTTCAACCTTCTTCATGTTTAGACTTTGTATTCTCACATCGTAGATACGCGCGCCATTCCTGTTCGAAATCGATCATTCGCTTATGTCTGGCCGAATTGAGATGACCTGCCTGTTCTTGTTCGGTCGCAAAAGGTCCAGCTTTACAATAACGACAGCCAGTATTGGTATAATCAATATTTTGAATTAGCTGATTACTAATTGTATGTTGTTCAATGGGAGACCAAGCATAGGTATAGGCTTTTGTTCCTTTTATAACCTTATCTCTATCGACGTTACGTAGGGTATAGCCTGTAAAGCGTCCCGCATCAAATTCCGACTTACCTAAATAACTTAAAGGCAAGTTGTCTATTAGTGTCGTTTCAATATTCCAATCGATATATGGCTTTACATCTTTTGACGTAATGTAGATCAGATTAGCACCGCCTTCCCTTAAGCCGTACTTTGTGGCGTACATTAAAAATTTCCTCAACAATATTCGGTTTCTAATATTGATTGAAGGCCCATTATTGAACGACAGCTCGGAACCAACAGCGGGCAACAGCGGAAACTGAAATATCACTACATCGTAGTAGTTCGGCAGTAACAACTTCCAACTGTCCTGCGAGGTAACATCAAACTGATATTTACAATCAATATCCAGTCGCTGTAAACCACCGATCCCATTGGTTTGATATTTTGCTAAAACCTTACCTTTTGTATCAAGAACGGTTGGGGTGACAAGTTTAACAAAGTCGTTGTTAATCATAGATAAAGAGAAACTTAAATCTCCGTCACCAACTGTTAGTACTCGCCAGTCTTTTTCTAAAATCATCATTAATATAGGGTTAACTCAGGGACATTATCCCACTTTAAAAGAAGAACTTATTTCAAATTCAAAAAATGCGCTAAATTTTAATTAGCTCGGAAAACCATCAAAGTCTTTAGCGTTGCACTCGTCCTTAGACCAACTTGCCTTTTCAGCAACAAAAATATTGGCTTGTAATTGTGTTCCTATCTTCGAATCCAAACTACCTGCAGGCACTATTAATGAGGTGTTTCGTTTATTGATAAAAGGCAACGCAGACCCACAATGACGACAAAATGACTTAGAGAACTCCCGTTCTTTGTCTTCAAAATGACTAATAGAATCTATACCTTTGATCCAGTTGATATTTTCAATAGAAGTAAATAAGTTGGAAGCAAATGCACTGCCTGTAAGCTTTTGACATTGTTTGCAATGGCATTGATAAAACGTCTTAAACTCAGATTTAAGTTCAAATTGAACTTCACCACATAGACACCCACCAGATAATAAATCGCTCATTTTAGCTTCCTACTAATTTAGTTATTGAAAAACAACAAAATGCACATTTACATTCCGTCATCATTTTACTTATTTATTATGCCAACATCCGTTGTAACTTCATTTTGTCTCAATTAAAGTAATAATCCAAAACAAAATTAATATAAGGAAATATAATGAAGCTTTACGGATTATTTATTGTTCTCCTCACAAGTAGCAGCGTATTTGCAAAAACTAAACTTATCGAAAATGACAAACCTTACAATATAAACGTTGAACAACTGCAAAACATTTTTAATAAAATAATCGAAGACCCTGAAGTGCAGATAGATGATCAGCTTTTTCATGGCGGTCAAACTTGGAAATCTACTTGGAAATTTAGCGTCCGTGGTCATGGCAGAAAGTGCCGACTAAAAAACTTAAAAATGCAGTTGGCTATTCGGTACCCGTTGCCAACGCTAGATAAACCCCTTGCAAATCCAAGTGAACAAAAAGCATGGGAACAGTATCAAGACGCACTTAAAAAACATCAACTAGGTCATAAAAAAATTGCTCTGGAAATCACAGAGACAGTACAAACTGAATTAAAGGCAATTCGTGGATTTAGAAGCTGTGACGAACTCGAAAAATTAACCTGGGAACACGGCTCCGAAGCGTTTAAAAACTATCAAATCAAACATGAAGAATATGATACAAAAACCCGCTTTGGTGTGACACAAGGTGCAGATCTAAAACGTTATTTAAATCCACATTAGGCCTTATTATTCAACGAGGGGATTGCATATGGCCATTATCTAAAGCTATCTCCTTGTTAGCCGTTAACACGTTTTGTGAAATTTGAGCTGATGGCTCAGTCGTTCTTGATACGGCCAATTAAGGTGTTTCATTTTTCACCTAATTTTCTAAATAATGGGGATATCGTTCTGACTACAAACAAATTTCTAAATCAATTGATAGCAATTAAGTAATTGGTTTTAGTTTTCCTTTGTACTCCTGTTTTGGCGACAGAAATATTAACAGGTGCAGTCCCAGACGATTCACCTAGCATCGCTCCAAGCCTCACCGCGACTAAAATAAAGTTTAATGACAATATAACTACCATTATAAATGCCAATGAAACTGTTTGGTTTCAGCTGCAGAACGTCATTCCAAAAGAGCCAAAGCGATATTTGGAACCTCCAACCAAATACAGAGGAAGTTCATAATTCGCCTTAAATTAGCGCATAGGTTCAGAACAATAAACGTCATTCCATAGCTTGTAAAATTAGTCTAGCCTTATCGATATTTGGAACCTCCAACCGTGTGCAGAGGAAGTTCATAATTCGCTTTAAATTATCGCATAAGTTCAGAACAAAAAACGTCATTCCAAAAGAGCCTTAGCGATATTTGGAACCTCCAACCGAGTGCTGAGGAAATCAACCTGAGCTTTTGAAATTGTTTAACGCCAGAACGAAAAAATCCCTTGAACTTTCGTTCAAGGGATTTCTCGAATGGGAGCCTGGCGGTGAGCTACTCTCGCATGACAAATGCCACACTACCATCGCCGCAGCTGCGTTTCACTTCTGAGTTCGAAATGGAGTCAGGTGGTTCCACAGCGCTATTGCCACCAGGCAAAAGCTGAATTGTAATCAATGTTCTACGAACATCGTTTACATAATTGATTTAACATTTAGAAAGCTCGTACCGCCTCAAGGCAATACGTTATAAATAAGATTTGTATTCACACATTCAATAATTTTGACCATCAATGTCTTAAGAACACTTAAGCGTTGTATGGTTAAGCCTCACGGGCAATTAGTATAAGTTAGCTTAATGCCTCACAGCACTTCCACACCTTACCTATCAACGTTGTAGTCTTCAACGACCCTTTAGGACAGTTAAACTGTCAGGGATGACTCATCTCGAGGCTCGCTTCCCGCTTAGATGCTTTCAGCGGTTATCGATTCCGAACGTAGCTACCGGGCAATGCCATTGGCATGACAACCCGAACACCAGCGGTTCGTCCACTCCGGTCCTCTCGTACTAGGAGCAGCTCCTCTCAATCATCCAACGCCCACGGCAGATAGGGACCGAACTGTCTCACGACGTTCTAAACCCAGCTCGCGTACCACTTTAAATGGCGAACAGCCATACCCTTGGGACCGACTTCAGCCCCAGGATGTGATGAGCCGACATCGAGGTGCCAAACACCGCCGTCGATATGAACTCTTGGGCGGTATCAGCCTGTTATCCCCGGAGTACCTTTTATCCGTTGAGCGATGGCCCTTCCATACAGAGCCACCGGATCACTATGACCTACTTTCGTACCTGCTCGACGTGTCTGTCTCGCAGTTAAGCTTGCTTCTACCATTACACTAACCGTACGATGTCCGACCGTACTTAGCAAACCTTCGTGCTCCTCCGTTACTCTTTGGGAGGAGACCGCCCCAGTCAAACTACCCACCAGACACTGTCCGCAATCCCGATAAGGGACCAACGTTAGAACATCAAACATACAAGGGTGGTATTTCAAGGTTGGCTCCACCTGAACTGGCGTCCAAGTTTCATAGCCTCCCACCTATCCTACACATGTAGGCTCAATGTTCAGTGTCAAGCTGTAGTAAAGGTTCACGGGGTCTTTCCGTCTAGCCGCGGGTACACAGCATCTTCACTGCGATTTCAATTTCACTGAGTCTCGGGTGGAGACAGCGTGGCCATCATTACACCATTCGTGCAGGTCGGAACTTACCCGACAAGGAATTTCGCTACCTTAGGACCGTTATAGTTACGGCCGCCGTTTACCGGGGCTTCGATCATGAGCTTCTCTTGCGATAACCCAATCAATTAACCTTCCGGCACCGGGCAGGTGTCACACCCTATACGTCATCTTTCGATTTAGCAGAGTGCTGTGTTTTTAATAAACAGTTGCAGCCACCAGAGTCACTGCGACCGGCTTCAGCTTAAGGAGCATGTCCTATCACCAAAACCGGCGTACCTTCTCCCGAAGTTACGGTACCATTTTGCCTAGTTCCTTCACCCGAGTTCTCTCAAGCGCCTTAGTATTCTCTACCTGACCACCTGTGTCGGTTTAGGGTACGGTTTTCAATCATCTGAAGCTTAGAGGCTTTTCCTGAAGTATGGCATCAATGACTTCTACTCCGTAGAGTATCGTCTCGTATCTCAGTTCTAGCCGCCCGGATTTACCTAAGCAGCCAACCTACATACTTTCACACGGACAACCAACGCCGTGCTCACCTAGCCTTCTCCGTCCCCCCATCGCAATGATTAAAAGTACAGAAATATTAATCTGTTTCCCATCGACTACGCATTTCTGCCTCGCCTTAGGGGCCGACTTACCCTACCCTGATTAGCATGGGATAGGAACCCTTGGTCTTTCGGCGTGGGAGTTTTTCACTCCCATTATCGTTACTCATGTCAACATTCGCACTTCTGATATGTCCAGCAACCCTCTCGAGTCACCTTCAGCCACTTACAGAACGCTCCCCTACCTAGCGTAATAAATTACGCTACCGCAGCTTCGGTGTATTGCTTAGCCCCGTTACATCTTCCGCGCAGGCCGACTCGACTAGTGAGCTATTACGCTTTCTTTAAAGGGTGGCTGCTTCTAAGCCAACCTCCTAGCTGTCTAAGCCTTCCCACATCGTTTCCCACTTAGCAATAACTTTGGGACCTTAGCTGGCGGTCTGGGTTGTTTCCCTCTCCACGACGAACGTTAGCACCCGCCGTGTGTCTCCCGGATAGTACTTTACGGTATTCGGAGTTTGCATGGGGTTGGTAAGCCGGGATGGCCCCCTAGCCCAAACAGTGCTCTACCCCCGTAAGTATTCGTCCGAGGCTCTACCTAAATAGATTTCGGGGAGAACCAGCTATCTCCCGGTTTGATTAGCCTTTCACTCCTAGCCACAAGTCATCCCCTAACTTTTCAACGTTAGTGGGTTCGGTCCTCCAGTTGATGTTACTCAACCTTCAACCTGCTCATGGCTAGATCACCGGGTTTCGGGTCTATACCTTGCAACTAGACGGGCAGTTAACCCTCGCTTTCACTACGGCTCCCCTATTCGGTTAACCTTGCTACAAAATATAAGTCGTTGACCCATTATACAAAAGGTACGCAGTCACAGAACAAGTCTGCTCCTACTGCTTGTACGTATACGGTTTCAGGTTCTATTTCACTCCCCTCACAGGGGTTCTTTTCGCCTTTCCCTCACGGTACTGGTTCACTATCGGTCAATTGGGAGTATTTAGCCTTAGAGGATGGTCCCCCTATCTTCAGTCAAGGTTTCTCGTGCCCCGACCTACTTAATGTGTCCAATATAGCTTGTCGTGTACGGGACTATCACCCTTTACTGTGCAACTTTCCAGATGCTTCCACTAAACTATACTGATTCGGCTGTTTCCCTTTCGCTCGCCGCTACTCAGGAAATCTCGGTTGATTTCTTTTCCTCTGGGTACTTAGATGTTTCAGTTCTCCAGGTTTGCCTCGCATAGCTATGTATTCACTATGCGATACCCTAAAAGGGTGGGTTTCCCCATTCAGAAATTCTGGTCTATAACGGTTTTTATCACCTTAACCAGACTTATCGCAGATTAACACGTCTTTCATCGCCTCCAATTGCCAAGGCATCCACCGTATACGCTTATTCACTTAACCATACAACCTTAAGTATTCTCATACTGTCAGTCGTAGGTTATGCCATTTTGATTGCACTCGCTAAAAGTACAATCGACATAAATAACGCTTGAGTTTTCTTCTTACAGTGATAATCAAAATTATTTTTTTAATTGTTGAATAACAAATTAAATAAACAATAATGTTTACCTTATTTATCAGCTTTCCAAATTGTTAAAGAGCAATGCGTTTATAAAAAACGCTAAACAATAAATACTGAAACAATATTCATTCTTTAGCGTGCTTCCTAGCAGAAGAAGTGGTGGAGCTACGCGGGATCGAACCGCGGACCTCTTGAATGCAAATCAAGCGCTCTCCCAGCTGAGCTATAGCCCCAAGTTAAATACCAAGACGTTTCTAATCAAGGCAAACGCTGAGGACGTTTAGCCTGCTAAACGACGAAGCGTTTAACGCAGAGTAGGAGCGTATTGGTAGGCCTGGGCAGACTTGAACTGCCGACCTCACCCTTATCAGGGGTGCGCTCTAACCAGCTGAGCTACAGGCCTTCAGCTTCTTCTTGCTCACAATATGTAATTAATTATCTGTGTGGACACTTCGCATGTGCGACTTTTCGTTAAGGAGGTGATCCAGCCCCAGGTTCCCCTAGGGCTACCTTGTTACGACTTCACCCCAGTCATGAACCACAAAGTGGTGAGCGTCCTCCCGAAGGTTAAACTACCCACTTCTTTTGCAGCCCACTCCCATGGTGTGACGGGCGGTGTGTACAAGGCCCGGGAACGTATTCACCGTGGCATTCTGATCCACGATTACTAGCGATTCCGACTTCATGGAGTCGAGTTGCAGACTCCAATCCGGACTACGACAAGCTTTATGGGATCCGCTTACTCTCGCGAGTTCGCAACCCTCTGTACTTGCCATTGTAGCACGTGTGTAGCCCATCCCGTAAGGGCCATGATGACTTGACGTCGTCCCCACCTTCCTCCGGTTTGTCACCGGCAGTCTCCTTAGAGTTCTCAGCATTACCTGCTAGCAACTAAGGATAGGGGTTGCGCTCGTTGCGGGACTTAACCCAACATTTCACAACACGAGCTGACGACAGCCATGCAGCACCTGTCTCAGAGTTCCCGAAGGCACTAATCCATCTCTGGAAAATTCTCTGGATGTCAAGGGATGGTAAGGTTCTTCGCGTTGCATCGAATTAAACCACATGCTCCACCGCTTGTGCGGGCCCCCGTCAATTCATTTGAGTTTTAACCTTGCGGCCGTACTCCTAGGCGGTCTACTTAATGCGTTAGCTGCGCAAGACATCTCTTAAGAGACGAACTGCTAGTAGACATCGTTTACGGCGTGGACTACCAGAGTATCTAATCCTGTTTGCTACCCACGCTTTCGTACATGAGCGTCAGTGTTGATCCAGGTGGTTGCCTTCGCCATTGGTATTCCTTCAGATCTCTACGCATTTCACCGCTACACCTGAAATTCTACCACCCTCTCTCACACTCTAGCCATCCAGTTTCAAATGCAGTTCTCAGGTTGAGCCCGGGGCTTTCACATCTGACTTAAATGGCCGCCTGCGTACGCTTTACGCCCAGTAATTCCGATTAACGCTCGCACCCTCCGTATTACCGCGGCTGCTGGCACGGAGTTAGCCGGTGCTTCTTCTGCGAGTAACGTCAAATCTAGCAGGTATTAACTACTAAACCTTCCTCCTCGCTGAAAGTGCTTTACAACCCGAAGGCCTTCTTCACACACGCGGCATGGCTGCATCAGGCTTGCGCCCATTGTGCAATATTCCCCACTGCTGCCTCCCGTAGGAGTCTGGACCGTGTCTCAGTTCCAGTGTGGCTGATCATCCTCTCAGACCAGCTAGGGATCGTCGGCTTGGTGAGCCTTTACCTCACCAACTACCTAATCCCACTTGGGCTTCTCTAAAGGCGAGAGCCGAAGCCCTCTTTAAGCCGTAGCTACTATGCGGTATTAGCAGTCGTTTCCAACTGTTGTCCCCCACCTAAAGGCAAATTCCCAAGCATTACTCACCCGTCCGCCACTCGTCATCAAACTAGCAAGCTAGTTCATGTTACCGTTCGACTTGCATGTGTTAGGCCTGCCGCCAGCGTTCAATCTGAGCCATGATCAAACTCTTCACTTAAAAGTTTAATCGGCTACTTAATAAAAATACTGTTCAAATAAATTTGTGCAGACATTCTATATAAGTAGCTTTATACATATATATTTGTTGCCACTACTCTACGGAGTGCCCACACAGATAATTAATTACAAATTGTTAAAGAACGGTTTAGAGGGTTTCCTCTGGGTTAAGACTCTGTCTCAACCGGGAGGCGTATAATACGCTTCCTGTTTTTGTTGTCAACGTTTTATTTAAAACTTTTTGAAAGTTTTTTTCAAACTTCCTAGCCGATTTAGACGCCAATCCTGCTACTAAACATATGGTTTTGAGCGGTTGATGTCTCCCTGACAACGAGGACGCATTATAGAGATCATTTTCCGGCGCGCAACTACTTTTTACAAATAGTTTTCTGTTTGGCTATTATTGCTACAGAACGCATATTTATTGACTAATGTGGTCAAAAAGTGTGATATTTGAGGCTTATAAAGTGTAATTGAGGTTAACAATGAAAAACCTAAAATCTTATAACGATATACTCCCTACTATATACGACCGAGTTTATGTTGATGAATCCGCAGTATTATATGGCGAAATCACTATTGGCGACGATTCTAGTATTTGGCCAATGGTTGCTGCTCGAGGTGACGTTAATTATATTTCTATTGGTAAACGTACCAATGTACAAGATGGATCTGTGCTGCACGTAACGAGAAAATCTAACAATAATCCCTTGGGCAACCCCCTAATAATAGGAGACGACGTAACAATTGGTCATAAAGCAATGTTACATGGTTGTAAATTGGGTAATCGTATTTTAGTTGGGATGGGCGCAATCATAATGGATGGTGCTGAAGTTGGTGATGATGTATTTATTGGTGCCGGTACATTAGTACCGCCTAATAAAAAATTGGAGTCTGGTTTTTTATATGTTGGAAATCCGATGAAAAAGGCACGGCCTTTAAAACAAGTAGAACTCGACTTTTTGACCGTTTCAGCCAAAAACTACGTCTTACTCAAAGATGAGTACATAGAACAACATAGTTAGTCACAATACAGTGCTCGATTAACACTACATATATAGAAGAATGCGCCACGTAAATAATGGCGCTACTCTATATATGTATTTTTCTACTATAGATCTCGCAATACCTTGCGTATTTCCGTTGTGTCGGGAACGACGCCATGCCATATACGAAAGGATTCTGCAGCTTGTTCTATTAACATACCCAATCCATCAATCGTTAATGCTTTGGAATGCAGTTCAAGCCAGTTATTAAATAGAGTCTTTTCTTTTTTGTAACACATATCATAAGCAGCGACGGTATTTTTGAAAACACTAGGGTCAATATCAGGAAGTTCACCCGTTAATGAACACGACGTTGAATTGATAACCACATCATAATTACCATCGAGTTCTGAAAAACCTTTGGCGACAACCGGAGCACCATAAGACTTTATCCACTATATGTTGCGCTTTAGATAGTGTGCGATTCGCAATTATCAGCTCTTTGGGTTGTTGGTCTAAAATACTCGCAACACTGCCTTTGCCTGCACCACCCGCTCCGATCAACAATACACGACGACCTTTTAATTCAATACCGTGAAATAACAAGTCGCGAACAACGCCCTCGCCGTCGGTAGTATCACCCAATAATTTTCCATCTTTATAAGTTAAGGTATTTACCGCTTCAGCAAGCTTGGCGCGTGGTGATAGCTCGTCACAACTTGCAAACGCTTCATCTTTGAACGGCATAGTGACGTTAATGCCAATGCCACCAGCGTCAAAAAACGAATTTATCGTTGGTTTGAAATCACTAATTGGCGATAATAGCTTTTCGTATGTAAGCGCAATATCAAATTGCTTTGCAAAGTCTTGATGAATTATTGGAGACTTTGACTGTTCGATTGGGTTACCGATTACGGCAAACTTTTTCATTTGGGCTCGTAAATGTTAAAAAAATTGATGGATAAAATAGTGTCTAAAAAGCCACAACAAAACAAGTCTCATTTAAATATAAGCCATACCCCATACGATGTGATTGGCAATGACGGTGTTAAAAAGCTTGCCAATACCTTTTATGACATTATGGAAACCGACCTGCGGGCTAAAGAATTGTACGATATGCATCCAAAACCACTCGATGCGATCCGCGAAAAGTTTTATGAATTTTTAGTTGGTTGGACAGGTGGGCCGAATATCTTTATGGAAAAATACGGACATCCTCGCTTACGTGCCCGACATTTGCCGTTTTTAATTGACCAAAACCTGCGGGACCAGTGGATATATTGTATGAATACAGCGTTGGAACTCGAAGTAACGCAACCACAAGTTAAAGCGCATCTAAAAGATGCCTTTGCACAAATGGCTACGCATATTATTAATCAAGATTAAAACGGCAAAACAAGCTTGGTAAGACTACAACCACTCAATTGGTCGTAATACGTCATAGAGTTTGGCTTCTTCACTGCCTGCTTCTGGTGTGTATTGATATTCCCAGCGGGCAAGTGGTGGCATAGACATTAATATCGACTCAGTGCGCCCACCTGTTTGAAGGCCAAATAACGTACCTCGGTCAAATACCAAGTTAAATTCAACATAACGACCACGGCGATAAAGTTGAAATTGTCGTTGGCGGTCACCAAACTCTAGGTTTTTACAGCGATTGACAATTGGCACATACGCTTCACAAAATGAATAACCTATTTTTTGGGTAAACTCAAAACACTGTTCAAAGCCTAGTTCGTTTAGATCATCGTAAAATAGACCACCTACCCCACGAGTTTCGTCACGGTGTTTAAGGTAGAAGTATTCGTCACACCATTTTTTGTATTTTGGATAAACCGCCTCTCCATATTGATCACATACATCTTTAGCAGTCTGATGCCAATGTTTGATGTCTTGTTCGAACGGATAAAATGGCGTTAAATCATAACCCCCGCCAAACCACCAAACAGGTTCGGCACCTTCTTTTTCAGCAATAAAAAGCGCACATTCATATGTGTAGTCGGGATATATGGATTATGCGGGTGAATAACTAAAGACACACCACAGGCATTAAAACTTCGACCTTGTAACTCTGGGCGGTGTGCTGTTGCAGAAGCGGGCATATTAGCGCCAAATACATGGGAAAAATTTACTCCGGCCTGTTCAAATACATTACCGTTTTTAATTACGCGGCTTCGTCCGCCGCCGCCTTCTTCTCTAATCCACTGATCTTGCTCAAACTCAGTGCCATCAAGTGTCGAGAGTTGCTCACAAATTTGATCCTGCAGCGACATAAAAAATGATTTTACTTGGTCTAACATTGGTGAGTTCAATTTAAGTCCTTACTACTTCGCCTGTAAATGAATTAATAATGGTTGATGGCTGATCATAGCCACCTAATGGCTCATCTACAATGTAACCAACTTGATCAGAAAATTGCAATGCAAGAGTAGCAACGTCAGTTATCGTGGGTTGCCCTGTTACATTAGCGCTTGTGGAGACTATCGCTCCACCAAACTCCTTGCACATGCGTTTCACAGTTGGATGATCGGTCACCCGAACGGCAATTAAATCGTGTTGTCCTGTAATCCACTTAGGTGCGTCTGGTGCGGCTGGTAGCAACCAAGTTGTTGGGCCTTAGCCAACGAGAGATAATATCAGTACGCTTATCCATTGGAATTTTTTATCATCAACAAACTTCAACAACTGGCCGTAATCATTCGCAATTAAGATTAATCCTTTTTCAATTGGCCTTTGCTTTATCTTTAGTAATTTTAATACCGCTTGTTCATTTTGCGGATCGCATCCCATGCCGTAAACCGCTTCTGTTGGATATACGATTACATCGCCATTTAATAGCGATGTTACTTCTGGAGAATGAGTAATTGTTGGATCTGGGGTGTTCACAGTAAAACCTCTACGGAATTAATCTACATACAGTTTACAAAACGGACATTGCTTTTCACCATCACCGGTATCAACAACAATTGGCCACTCGCATTTTAAACACGGTGTCGCTATTGGTTTTTGATTCACTAAATAGTCGCATTCCGGGTATTGATTACAGGCATAAAAACGATGACCTTTTTTATTAGTTCGCATGTGCAGTTCGCCCGAATCACATTTGGGGCAATCGACGGGTTCAAAATCGTCGTCGTCATCTTCTTTCACAAGAAAATCACATTCTGGGTAATTCATGCAGCCAATAAACATACCATATTTACCCGACTTAACACCTAAGTCGCCCTCGCATTTTGGGCAACAGACTTCATCGAGAATACGTAGCACTTGGACTTCAGACGACGTCGTTAAAGGACGTGTGTAATCACATGCTGGATAGGTAGTACAACCCAAAAACGCGCCTGTCGCGCCAGAACGAATGTGCAGTTCCGCATTGCATTTTGGGCAATAGTTCTTAGTTTCGGGTTGGTTATGTTGTAAGTCCGGATCGGATTCCATGAATTTTGTCGTATAGTCGGCAATATGCCGTGGATCTTAGTCACTCCACGGCGTAACGCAATAGTTTTCTGTGCAGATCGATGGAAGCTTAGTGAATTGCGCCCTCAGGCTCGTCAAAAACTAAGTTTTCCATCTGCTCAAATGCAGACTCTTTGCTAGGAACGTTAAATAGCACCATTAGAACCACCCACTTTAAGTCTTCTAAACAAATGTGTGTTTCTTCTAGTTCCATTATCCGATCGATGACCATTTCACGAGTTGCAACGTCCAGCAGATTAATCTGCTCTAAGAACAAAACGAAACCACGGCATTCAGTGTCGAGTTTCAACATTTCCTGCGGCGTGTAAATTCGATTCGAAATGGCGGTCTGCCCGTTGATAAACGGTGAAATGTCATTAGCCCGGAGATCAGCTAAATCTTCTAACCACATTAGCGCTTTGAAAATATCGTCATCATGAAAGCCCGCTTTTTTGAGTTCTTTTGTGAGTTCATCTTCATCAACCCAGATCTCAGCGCTGTCATTTACAATGTTTTCAAACAAATACAAAAGGATATCAAACATAAAAAGCCCCTTTGTTAATTATTATTTTCGTTAGATTGGTACTTTAATGTAGCCGCCTAGGACAGCTTCTACATAGCCCTGTATTTCCAATTCCAACATTTCAATTAACACCTCATCCACAGGCATATTGGAACGTTGGACAATGACATCTACCGGGGTAGTATCATGGTCAACACTAGCTAACAAATTAGGTCCTGCCAAGTGATTTTTTCTAACTTCTTTGCGACAGGGTGAAATCAAATACTCATTTACGATATCGGCTGCATCTGTAACCGGTTTAGCTCCTTGTTTAATCAACGAATTACAACCCTCACTCAATGGACTAAATGCGTTGCTAGGGACCGCAAAGACGTCTCTATTTTCTTCCATTGCAATTCGAGCTGATATTAATGAACCACTTTTAATGGCAGCTTCGACGACAACAATTCCTTTGCTGAGCCCGGCAATGATCCTATTTCTACGGGGAAGTTATGCTGAATAGCTGGTACATCTGGGGAAACTCCGATACTAAGCAGCCAAAATTTTTAATGCGTTCCGCTAAGTTGCAATGTCTTTTAGGGTAAATATTTTGCATTCCAGTTGCCATTACGGCAATTGTAGGTAAACCATTATCTAATGCCAATTTGTGAGCATCGCCATCAATCCCCACCGCTAGTCCAGAAGTAATCGTTACCGGCGTGTGTCGTAATCCGTCAATAAGATGGCTTGTCATTTGTCTACCGTAAGAAGATGGACTCCGAGAACCGACAAAGCCGATTTGGGTCGAATTTAAAACATCCACATTGCCCGCAACAAATAAGCCTATTGGCGGCCGACTAATTTGTTTTAGCAGTAGAGGGTATTTGGCATCCAATATAGAAATAAAACGGACTTGGTTGTGTATCATCCAATGCGCCATTCGCTCAGCCCATGGCCAATTAGGTGCGGAAAAATATTTCACATGACAGGCTTTCAGTGGGTAATGGCTTAATTCTTTGGGAGTCAACGTAAATACGTCTGTTGGGCTTGGTAATACGGCAGCAAGTGCTCTAAACGAGACTATACCAAATTGGGGGCACTTAATAAGTGCTAACCATCGGGTAAGTTGACTAAATTCGAGGTCCATCCTTGGCTCCTTTATGGCCCCACATCCTGCGGGGCGTAATGTATTTATCTATTCCGGCGTTTGAATTTTATCGCCAACATAAATAGGAATTGAATTCTTAATCACTATGCCATACGAAACGCGTTCATAAACTCTGAACAGCATGACTTGGCCAATTTTTTCGTAAGGCATGACATAGATGCCTTTATCTTCGTCACTTTGGAACCAATTTTTAACTTGGCCAACAAAGCGTTCATAACTGCTTGCGTCTTCTTGATACTTCGGACCCAACCCTTGATTCACAACAGTTGGAGACTGACGTCGAACATCAAAAATATGACCTATGGCGCTACATCGTGCATAAAGCCTTTGTTTATTACGACAACGTCATATTTTGATACACCGGCAACATCCGAAGGTGTACCAATAATGGCACCTTCTAGGTCGTTCTCAATTGGTCGCATTTTGAAAAATGCAGGTAAATCCTGACCTTGCCTAATAGGCAATAAAACGTCACTGGCTTTCACTTCTTGTTTCGCCGACTCGATAGTCACCTTTGCAGGTACCCCATTATCTGGGTCGCCAGCATGTTCAAGTTTGGCAATCGCAACGAGTACCGCTTCATAACCTAAAATGTCATCGGTTTCAGGGTCGATGTATTTTTTACCTTTACGATAAATTGCAAATCGACGTTCTGCACCAAGGTCACCTTTAATATAGAGCATATCGCCAACAGTTGCGCGTTTGATCGCGCGATCTGTACCTAATACATATGGGAGCCCTTCAATCACATCTTCTTCTAGCGTTTGTTCATAACTCAAAAATGGGGCAATAGAATTTAAAGGAACCAATGGAATAGGTTCGTCACGTTTATGCGAAACACGTTTTTGCGGTGACATTTTTAGTACACGTTTACCCATGATCAACACAGGTTCACCTGATGCGGTGTATATAAGTTGTAAGTTATCGCCTGGATAAATTAAATTTGGATTTGAAACCTGCGGATTCATTTTCCACAATTCCGGCCACTTCCATGGATCTTTCAAGAACAAACTTGAAATATCCCATAGGGTGTCCCCCTTTTAACGACATATTCGCTAGGCGCGTCAGACTTAATTCGCAGCGTTTCAGCATAACTTGCTGTTGCTGACAAACCTAAAAATACAATTACGCTAACAAGTTGGCGAAGGAAATTAGCCATCCGCAGATCCCTTTTATAAAAATTAACTAACTTATACTTAATGTAAGCCAATATTTGTTTTGGCTTTAATCTGTTAATAGTGATCGTAAACAGGTAAAATTACAAGCTAATCATGGTATTTGGCAAGGTAACTACTAGTTATGGCAATTTTAGATGTATTACGTTTCCCTGACGAACGTTTACGCACAGTCGCGACCCCTGTCGCAGAAGTAAATGAAGAAATCAAACAACTCGTCGACGATATGTTCGAAACAATGTATGACGAAAATGGCGTTGGCCTAGCTGCTTCGCAGGTTGATCAACATGTAAGACTCTTTGTCGCTGATACGTCTGAAGAGCGTGATGAACCCCTAACGTTCATCAACCCAGAAATCATTGCCCGTGACGGCATGGTCATTAATGAAGAAGGCTGTTTGTCTGTGCCAAATTGTTACGCCAAAGTCGAACGTTCTGAAACCGTTACGGTTCGTGCGTTAGACAAAGATGGCAGTGGATTTGAAATGGATGCAGAAGGGTTATTGGCTATTTGTATTCAACACGAACTAGACCACTTAGATGGCAAATTGTTTGTTGATTATCTGTCACCTTTAAAGCGTGACCGCATCAAGAAAAAACTTGAAAAAGAAAGCCGTTTAGCCGCTAAAGGATAAGCAGAGTCAATGTCAGGTAACAATTTGAATATCATTTTTGCGGGAACTCCTGAGTTTGCCGCCCAACATTTGTCTCATTTAGTCGAGCAAGGTTATAACATTGTTGCTTGTTATACTCAGCCAGACCGTCCAGCGGGACGCGGTAAAAAACTGCAACCAAGTGCCGTAAAGCAAGTTGCCTTAGCGCATGATATTCCTGTATGTCAGCCGCCATCATTAAAAACCGATGACGCATTAACTGAATTAAACGCTTGGAATGCCGACTTAATGATCGTCGTGGCTTATGGTCTTCTATTACCAAAAGCAGCATTAGACGCGCCTAAACTTGGTTGCATCAATGTCCATGGCTCTATCTTGCCTAAATGGCGCGGTGCTGCGCCAATTCAACGTGCCGTATTAGAGGGTGACGCTGAAACTGGCGTTACAATTATGCAAATGGACATTGGGCTTGATACCGGCGACATGCTGTTAGTTGAGACTTGCCCTATCGAATCAACCGACACCAGCGGCAGCGTCTACGAAAAACTTCAAAACATTGGCCCTTCAGCATTGATAAAAGCCGTAGACGCCATTGCTGAAAACAATGTAACTCCGATAAAACAAAATGACGACGAAGCCACTTACGCTCATAAATTAACAAAGCAGGAAGCTGAGATTAACTGGCTTGAACCTGCCGCCGTTATTGAACGTAAAATTCGAGGTTATCAACCTTGGCCTGTAGCCTATGCAAATTTAAGTGGCAATGTCGTTAAAATTTGGCAAGCAGCGGTTTCCCCAGAAAACTCAGGGAAAAACGCAGGCGATGTCATCTCGGCCGATAAATCTGGTATTTCGATCCAAACCGGCGACGGTGTTATATCTATCCAAAGTCTGCAACCACAGGGCAAAAAACCAATGTCAGCAGGCGATTTTGTTAATGGTCGCCTTGAATGGGTTGCCCCTGGAACTTCATTATTAACTCAGGCGGACTAATGTCAAAAGCCAGCAAAAATGTTCGCGCCGAAGCCGCTCGCTGTTTACTAGCGGTGTTAGATAAAGGTCAGTCTTTATCAGACGTCTTACCCCAAGCACAAATAAATGTTGGCGAGAAAGACGCTGCCTTATTACAGGAAATGTGTTTTGGTACCATTCGACATTTTGCTCGTTACGATGCGATCTGCCATCAACTATTAACCAAAAAGCTCAAGGGTAAACAACGGGTTTTTCATCATCTAGTTATCGTTGGCTTATATCAGTTAGAACATATGCGGATCCCAGAACACGCCGCGGTGGCCGAAACGGTTCAAGCTGCGGTTTCACTAAAAGCACAGGGACTAAAAGGCTTAGTTAACGCTTGTTTACGTAACTTTATGCGAAACAAAGACGTTTTACTGAAAAAACAGCTAACCCGGTAACCGAATACAATCATCCATCTTGGTTCATTAAACGCATTCAAGCAGCCTACCCTGAACAATGGCAAACCATTCTTGAGCAAAATCTACAACGTGCGCCAATGTGGCTGCGTGTTCATACCTCAAATAAACCGGTAACTGAATTTTGTACTGCACTTGATGACGCTAAAATTGAATACGAAGTACATCCACACAACCCAACCGCAATTCGTTTGTTAGCACCAAAACCCGTTGATAAAATTCCGGGATTTGACCAAGGTTGGTTTGTGGTTCAGGACGCTGCTGCACAAAACGCAGCGCGATTGTTAGGTGCTTGTGATAATGAACATGTACTCGATGCCTGTGCCGCCCTTAGTGGTAAAACCTGCCATGTGCTCGACACCGCAAAAGTAAATATGGTGGCAGCCGACATTGACGAAACTCGTTTAAGCCGAGTACAGGAAAACCTAACAAGGTTAAAACTTGAAGCTCAATTAGTATGCGGAGATTTGTCCGATCCTAAAACCCTTGAGTCATTTGAGCAATTCGACAGCATTCTATTAGACGCGCCATGTTCTGCTACTGGGGTTATACGTCGTCATCCAGATATCAAATGGTTAAGACGCAACGAAGATATTGAGCAACTCAGTACGCTCCAAGCTAATATTTTACAAACCATGTGGGATAAGCTAAAACCAGGCGGCACATTATTATATGCCACTTGTTCTATACTTCCGGATGAAAATAAATTGCAGATGCAACAATTTTTAACGACTCACGCTGACGCGATTCTCGTGCCAATCGTTAATCAAGGTCATTCTGACGAACAAAGTTTGAATGAGACAGTCGACAACTCAGGCTGGCAAATTTTACCGGGTGAGCATAATATGGACGGGTTTTATTACTGCCGTTTGAAAAAATCACAATAAAAAGAATAGGTCACAAAAGCTAAATCATGAAGATCATAATACTCGGCGCAGGACAAGTTGGTGCTACGTTAGCGGAAAACCTAGCAGGTGAAGAAAATGAAATCACCTGGTAGATATCGATGCTGACGCACTACATCAGTTGCAGGACAAATATGATCTCCAAGTGGTTGTTGGTCACTGTTCTTACCCCGACGTATTGCGTCAAGCGGGAGCTGAAGACGCAGACATGCTCATTGCCGTAACCCGCAGTGACGAAGTCAATATGATGGCCTGCCAAGTAGCGTATAGTATTTTTAATACCCCGACCAAAATAGCCCGAATTCGCTCACAGCAATATTTAGAATACAAAGAACAACTCTTCCATAACCATGACTTACCTGTAGACCATTACATCGCCCCAGAGCAATTAGTCACGCAGTATATCCGCCGTTTAATTGAATATCCGGGCGCTTTACAAGTACTTGAGTTTGCAGAAGGTAGAGTCAGTTTAGTTGCGGTAAAAGCCTACTATGGTGGCTCACTTGTGGGTTACGCCTTATCGGCATTAAAAGAACATATGCCGTCGGTTGAAACTCGTGTTGCGGCAATATACCGTAAAGGTAAAGCAATCCGCCCACTCGGGACAACGGTCATTGAAGCCGATGATGAAGTGTTTTTTGTAGCGGCGTCAAAACACATTCGTTTAGTTATGAATGAATTACAAAAGCTAGAACAAAGCTATAAACGGATCATGATTGTTGGCGGCGGAAACATAGGCTCTGGACTCGCCCGATTATTAGAAAAAGATTATCGTGTAAAGTTAATCGAACTTGACCCCAAACGCGCCGAAGAACTTTCCCAGTCGCTTGAAAACACGGTTGTCTTTACCGGCGATGCGTCAGACCAAGAATTGCTATCTGAAGAACAAATTGAACAAACCGATGTCTTTATCGCAGTTACAAACGACGATGAAGCCAACATTATGTCTGCCATGTTGGCCAAACGCATGGGCGCCCAAAAAACCATGGTATTGATCCAACGTAGCGCCTATGTTGACTTAGTCCAAGGTAGTGAAGTCGACATCGCAATCTCACCGCAACAAGCAACAATTTCAGCACTTTTAACTCATGTTCGCCGAGCTGATATCGAAAATGTATACTCACTTCGCCGCGGTGCAGCCGAAGCCATTGAAGCGATTGCCCACGGTGACGAAAGCACCTCTAAAGTCGTTGGTCGCTCAATCCAAGAACTGAAATTGCCACCTCGTACAACTATTGGGGCCATCGTAAGGGGTAACGAAGTGCTCATTGCTCATGACAATAGGGTTATTGAAAGTAATGACCATGTGATCTTATTTTTAGTTGATAAAAAATACATTAGTGAAGTTGAAAAATTATTCCAAGTGAATGCTTTCTTCCTCTAACCTGTGTTGTTTTTGCTTTGCTTTGCTTTTCATTTTAAACATGACAACAGTGTTAACACACTGTTTATATTGAGAATTTCACTAATACGACCGTTGGTTAATAGCTGAATACGTATGTACCTATTTGCCAACAGCCCGTTCTGTCTCTAGGGTTGAATAACTCTATTCTTGCGTAGGTTACCCAATGACTGGTAAACCATTAAGACACATCCTTGCCTGCCTTTTATTGCTCATCTCAAATGTAACTATAGCGGTTGAAGATACAAGCTTTCTAGCTCAAGCCGACCACAAATATGTATTTGATATCAATGCCTTGCCCTCAATTACCCTAACCTTTTCCGACGACGAATGGCAGAGCCTTTTACAATCAAGTCGCGAAGTTCCATATGAGGTGCCTGCCGATTTTTCATTTGATAAAAACGGTACCGTCACGCAACTCACTTCGGTTGGCGTAAAACTAAGTGGCAATACCAGCTTTGTTTTACCAGACGACGGTAATGGCCAATATCGTCAAGCTCATTTTTCTTTAGATTTTGACGAATTTGTCGACAAACAAACCTTTTCAAAGTTAAGTAAATTACGCCTTAAACGTTTCCATAACGATCCAACATTTGTTCATGAACCCCTTAGTAATCAGATCATGCATAACTTTGATTTGTGGACCGCACACTCGTCTACATATGCCCGTTTGTTCATTAAAGTGGGCGCCGCAAATACTGCCTATTTTGGTGTTTATCGAATGAATGAAAGTGTTAACCGAAAAGAGTATATCGATAAGCGCTTTGGTACTGATAATGACAAAGGTTTTTTGTGGCAAGGTAACCACAAAGGGTTTGGTGCAGCGCATTTTTCAAATATTCAGGAAAATTGGCAAGGCATCGATGTTAACGACCAAGCGACCTTTGAATTTAAAGGTAAAGACGATGACTTTGAACAAGCTAAATCACAACTTATAACTATCGCGAATAACTTCACGCAATTGAGCGGCAACGAGTTTAAGCTTTATATCGAACAACATTTGGATATCCCTGTATTTCTTAAATTTCTGGCAGCGGAGGCTGTTTTAGGACATTGGGACGGTTTTTGGGGCAATGGCAATAACTACTACTTTTATATCGACGAATCCGAAGTGGTTTATTTTATTCCATACGACACCGACAATGCCCTTGGAACGTCCCTGTTAGTTGAAGATGTTGGCAGTCGGAACCCAATGAACTTTGCCGCTCGTAGCCCTATTTTAGTTGAGAAAGTATTGGCCATCGCGCAGTACCGTACCGAGTTTAAAGTTCTCCTAGCCCAGTTGGTAAACCAAGACAACTTAATGACCGAGCATTATTCAACACGCTGGATTAGTGACGCTCACCAACTTATTCAATATAGTTTGCTCAATGACACAGGTGACAACCAACAGATTATCGATGAACCCGCTTATTGGGGCAATCAAAGTTCTTATCGTTTATTCGACTTTAGCTCAGGTAAAAACTGGTATACAACTCGTAAATCGGCCGTGTTAAGTGGTATTAAGTCTGACGACCACATTTATCCATCACTTTATTTTCGTGGTGTAACCAATCAATGGGGCACGACGCCTATGATTGAAATAGAAGACAATATTTGGCAAGTCACGGTAAAAAATAATGAAGCTACAAACGCCACGGGCGTGCCTAGATTTAAATTTGACGTTTACGCCGATTGGAGCACAAGTTTTGGTGACAGCAATACCGATGGCATTGCTGAATTAGGCGGCGATTCAATCCCATTTGATGATGGCTTTGGCGAATACCTCATTCAATTCAATGCTTTTACTGGCGCCTATACGATGTTCAGAACAGACAAACCAAACGTCGCGCCAACCGCCAACGCAGGCCCCGATTTAACGGTTACTGTGGGTGAGTCGGTGCAACTTGATGGTTCTGCGTCGAGCGACCAAGATGGCCAAATTATCCAATTTGTTTGGTCAATTGGTGCTGAAGGTGAAACGACTATTGTTGAATTTGTACAAACTGGTGTATTTGACGTGACCTTAACTGTAACCGATGAACATGGTGCAACCGCAACAGATAAAGTCACTATCACAGTCAATGCTATACCCGATGAGCCTAAAAAATCAGGCTCGGCCAATTTATCTTTCTCTGTTCTACTATTACTTGTGTTATTCGTGGCCGTCCGACGCAGATGTGGCGTTGAACGTCACGAATACCAACTCACTAATTTTTAGAAAACTGCGAAGCAAGTCTTGGAAAACGCTCAGACCAAGACGCTTCACAATGCCGGCCTAAGTCATCTTTTACGGTTGTGAGAGATGCACCATTTGTCAGTTTTGCGTTAAGTAATTGCGTCAATTTATCAAACTTTGCATAATCGCCATACTCACCTAACCCCATGTCAGTATAAATAACGACATCATCTATCTGATTTACCTGTTCAATAGCTTGGAATAAAACGTTAACGCCCTCTTCATTTTCAATACCCAACGACGGCGAAAACGCCCCGATATAGCCAAATATATTACTGTAATTTAGTGCAGAATAAATTGCCATCAAGCCACCTAAACTTGACCCCGCTATGCCTGTGGTCTTTTTACCCGCTTGAGTACGGTATTTGTCATCAATCAAAGGCTTTAATGTTTGCGTGATAAATTTCATGGTCTGCTCCCCTCAGCTTCAAATACATCGTCACCATATTGAAACTTCCAAGGACTATATTCGTTCATTCGTCGAGGGCCATTATCTATCGCAATCACAATAAACTCACTAAGTTGCTGCTCGGTGAACATTTGCTGCAGCGTCTCGTCAACTTGCCATTCACCACTGTATGACGTTTTTTGTCAAATACGTTTTGTCCGTCCATCATATAAAGCACTGGAAATGCCGTGTTCGACTCAGCTTGATAGCTCGGTGGCAAATAAACCCAAACATCACGTTTTGTTTGTAGCTGAGGAAAATCAATATCAATAAGTTTTTCAATATTGCCCACCAGCGAGGAAGTTAATGGTTCTGTTGGTTTATCTCCGCCCTAGGCTGGGAAGCCATTTTCAACGATATTCAATCCAGCCTCAGGATTATAGGAAAACTGACACATGCCTTTACCGTATGCTTGAGCTGGACCATGTTGCCATGATTGGTTTTTGATAAAGGTATAAAATAACGGTTTTTCAGAAACTGGGATTTCAACACGGTAAAACTCACCCTCTAGTTTCATCGCATGTTTGCTTTCAAACTTCCAATCGCTAAAGTTTCCTACGATATGAATTTCGTCTGCCGGTGCCGTCGAATCTGGCGCTTTAAGCATAAAGGTTACTGTTGCGGATTTTGGCTCAAAAATGCGGATCCCAAAGACCACGACAATCAGCGTAATAACAATCGTCATTCCGTATTTTATTTTCATAAATATCCTAAGTCAGTATGTTTAAAAAGCCTTCTTAAACGCTGTTGTTTTTAGTTAACAGTGTGTTTGAGCCGGTATTCAAAACTAAAAGCGTACCCAATGTTAGATGAATACGTATGAAATTGATCTAACATTAGTAAACAGCTCATGAAATAATAAAGCGACTAGTAAAACGTATTCGACATAAAAGAGGTCATTAATGAGTAATATAACGTTCAAAAAATCTGAACAAGAAATCATAATTAGCAAGATCCAAAACTACTTTGAGTCACAGCTTGATCAGGAAATTGGGCAATTTGAAGCTGGCTTTTTACTCGATTTTTTTGCTGAGCAAATAGGTGATCACTTTTATAACCAAGGATTGACAGATGCACGAGCCATCATTTCTGAAAAAGTCGCGACAATAGATGATGAACTATATGCCATTGAGAAAATAACAGATATTTAACACTCACCAATTGGCTCAATTGGCGATAATGCGTTGCCACTAAAACGCTTAACAACAATAAGTACACACCTGAATGTACCTCGAATAAAACGAGTATTTGAATATATTGAATATTTACCGCATCCTTATGCTCAAACGTCGAAATCATTTTTAAAAATTTACAATGGAAATCAATATGGAACTCGTTTACCCAATGTTTGTGATGGTATTACTTACTGCCGTCGTCGGTGTTTTTACCGCTGTTATCAGGATCAGAGGCGCCTATGCAGGCAAAGTCGACCCTCGTTATTTCAAATTAATGGGGAAATACGATATTCCAGATGACATTGCCAAATTTGGTCGTAACTTTGACAATCTATTTGAAGTACCCGTTTTGTTTTATGTCGCTAGCGTTACTGCTCTTGCTTTAAATATTTCCCATGTCTATTTGACGGCTTTTGCTTGGGCGTTTGTCGCCTTTCGATTAATCCACAGTGCAATCCACTTAACGTACAATCACCCGATTCACCGATTTTTTGCATTCATCATGTCTTTTAACTGCACTATAGGGATGTGGTTAGTGATCGTATTAAATCTAGGTAGCTAGATAAACCATTCTCTAGCGACCTAGAAACTCGACGCTGTTTATCAGTTAATTTGGGTATTAGTTGATCCCATTTCAAATCACACCTATAAAACGTTTATAGGTAAACGCAAATGTGCTATTTGTGACGTTTAAAGTGGCGGAAGGTTAAATGAAAGAAATGTTATACGACATTAATAGCTTGGCGATTGCATCTTCATTGTTTGTTTCAATGGCAGTCGCCATTGAGTGTGGTTTTCGAATAGGTCGTCGGCCTGCAATTAAGGCGAATGATGCCAGTAAGGCTCAAGTCAGTGCAATCCAATCCTCTTTGCTAGGGATATTAGCGCTGTTACTTGGTTTTACCTTCTCGCAGTCGTTGCAACGATTTGACGCTAGGAGCAATGCAGTACTCGATGAAAGTAACGCAATTCATAACGCCTTTATTCGAGCCGACCTTTTACCTCAGGAAAGTCAATTAAAAGCCAAACAATTGCTTATCGCATACACCAACAATCGTACTGAAGCGGGTAATGTCAGTATGGTAAATGAAGACAAAAGAGAATCTTTTGTTACTGAAGCTAAGGAATTACAAAACCAATTGTGGATTTTAGCAACTGAGATCCAAACTTCTACAGCCGGAGCCATAAGAACAGGTTCGTTTACTGATGCCATTGGCAAACTAATGCAGGTATTCCATGTTCGAGATTCGGCACTTAATCGCCACGTTCCTGAAATTGTGCTTATGCTGCTCTATGGGACTTTTTAATGACCGGAAGCATTGTCGGTTATGTATCGGGCTTGTCTGGTACCCGCACAACCTATAGTGCATATGTCATGGTGGCGCTAATTGTGTCGTTGGTTTTTGTGATCGTCGACCTTGACCGACCAAGACGTGGGTTAATTGAAATAGACCAATCGCCGATTCTAAATTTGCAGGCCGATATGGCGGATTATGCTAGAACGTTAGTTAAACCCTAAAACCAAGCGATATAATCCATTCAGTAGGGAGTTTGGTGCTCCCTACTGAATCTTAGTTTTAAAGACTGTATTGCACTGCTTTGGTTAACAAATCAGTCGCCGTAATATCACCATCTGCACATTTATATATCGATGGCATATCAAATATGTACAAGCGGTCGCTGCGTCCTTTTAGATTAAATGTGATGTGTTCACCTTTGGCCAATGACCGCAACCCTCCACCAAAATCACAGACCGCTTGACTTATCGCGGTTTCAGTTACTTTAATGCGAGCATTAAGTTGTGCGATCTGTTTTTCGCGCATCTCACTTGCCTTTTTTGAAGTAATTCAGCCTTACTGCTGATTTCTTTTGCGACGTTGGTCAAGTTTTCAGACTGTTGTTTCATTTCGGCTTCTAACTTAGCGATTTTCTTTTTATTGTCAGCACTTGCGTTAAGTTCTTGTTGATACTCAGCGTCACGTATTTTTCGTTCAATATCACGTACGTTTCGCTCCAGTTTACGGGCTTCTCGTTCCAATTCTCGGCGTTGTTTTTCCAATTCGTTTTGTTCCGCACGACCTTCACTGCGCTCTTGGCTCGAACGATGAGACCAATCCATTTCAGAATAAAACTCCATTTGAACTTCCGCCATATCCATTGCCAACTCTACCGCTTCCATCGTTGACTCTTCAATCCTATCGACGTCATCTTCTGATAAAGGTGCGCTACTTCTAATAATGGGTGGAATTGGCGGTACAGGTGCAATTGGCGCAACACTATGATGACCACTACTAAAGCTATAACTCACCCCATGGCGAGACCCTATGGTAAATACCATTCCTTGATTTGCCAGATATATACCCTCCACGTCACTGCTGCGGTGACTGCGACTGTTACGACTATTTTCATTACCATTGATGGCGGTTTTAATAATCGTGGTCATGATGTTTAGGTCACGTTTCACACTTTTCAATTTTTTCTCAGACAAGTCCTGTGCTTGAACTGCTGAGCTAAAACTTAGACCTAATAACAGACTTGCTAACGTGGCTTTTTGCAAAAGTTTATTTTGTTTTTTCATGATCATTTCCGTTTCTAAATAATTAAGGTAAATAAGCGATGGTTTACCTCAATGCCTACTCGGTTACTTGCTGTTCTGACGCGTCGTTATAGTCAGACTTTCTTAAATTTCGTTCGTTTTGCTGTGACGCTAGGCGGATGTTGTAATTCACATCACTAAACTGTTGTCGTAAATAGCGCATGTCGTCCTGTCTTTGTTGTTGAATGACCCGAACCACATCTTCTATGTCTTCTTTACGCTCAAGGCGGCTATTTGCAACCAGATAACTTGCCAGTTGTGCCGTATCATTTTGTTGCTTTAGGCTTAAATCATCCATTCTGGCATTAATAACTTCATTATTTTTCTCGGCCAATTGGACAAACTGCTGTTCCAACTAAGGCCTGTTGAGATTGGTCATTTATCACCAATTCTCGACCATTACTGGTATTAACTAAACGCACATCAAATAACATAATAAGACAGGCAAATATTGAAAAGCTAAGCGCAACAAGTGACGTCCCTTGACGTTGCCACCACGACGGTTTTGCCAAATATTGGTCAAAACCTTTGTCCTTACGCCACTTTGGTACATCGACCGACTCTGACAGGTTGTCAGCCATCTCAAGCATCTCGTTATGCACAGCCATTCGTTGCGACCACAAAGGCGCTTGTTTCAGACTGGCCAGTTGGTCAGAGGTCAATGCCTTGCCTTCCAACCAATAATCAAATAGTTCGGCTAAATTTGCTTCTTCAGGCTGCGTCATACGAGTCCTCCAGTAACACTTTTAATTTATCTAATGCAGTATAAAAACGCGATTTCACTGTGTTGGTCGAAACCCCGAGTTGTTGGCCAATAGTGTCAAACGTTTGGCTTTGAAAGACCTTTAGCTCAACGATTAATTTCTGTTCAAATGGCAATAATTTCATTACGGTCAATAGCTGTTTTTGCGACTGAGAATTCCCCAAAGCCAATTCAGGACAGCTATGTTCAGGCTCGGCGTCCATGTGCTGCAATTCGCTTTCGTCAGCAAACCATTTCCGACGGCGGTAAAACTCGATGCAACGAAAGTGAGCTATTTTAAGCACCCAGGTCTTAAAGCTGCTGTCTCCACGAAAGTCAGATAAACTGCGGCACACAGAAATAAATGTTTCCTGCATAACATCCATTGCATCATGTTGATTACTCGTCATACGAAGTGCGTAGAGATAGACATTTTTTTCGTATCTATCGACTAACTTACGCCATGCCGATTGGTTGCCTTTGAGGGCTTTCTCGATCAACTTATCGTCTGTTTGTTGAAATAGTGACAAATCGCCCTCGCAAATTATTAAATGTCATTGATATAAACCATCGCTTTGTCTCATCTTAATAGTCGATGCAAGTTTGCAGATAGTTTTAATTTATTTAATTTTTTTGCAAAAGGTGAGGATTGGGATAACTGCATGAGAATAAACAGAGGGAAGCACGAGTAACTTCCCTCTGTAGTCCATGAATCTCGCTCATCATTCATATATTGAGCGTTTGATAGTTTGCGGTCTTAAACGGCGTGTTTTTTAACGCATTTCGGTAATAGGCAACCGGAATAACGATTAACGTTAATATCGACGATACAGCGATACCAAAAATCAATGATACAGCTAACCCTTTAAAAATAGGATCCGATACGATAAACGTTGCACCAATCATCGCCGCAAGTGCGGTTAATATAATTGGTCGTGCGCGCATTTGAGCTGACATAATTACCGCTTGTTGCAGGGCCACTCCCTGTTCAATTTGAGACTCAATAAAGTCCACCAGCAAAATAGAATTCCGAACAATAATACCAGCAAGGGCTATCATGCCGATCATTGATGGCGCTGTAAATTTTGCCGCCATTAACCAGTGCCCTAGGAAAATACCAATAACCGTTAGCGGAATGGGTGCCATGATAATTAATGGCATCATATAATTTTTGAACTGCGCGACGATGAGCAAGTATATAAGCACCAGACCGACAGAATACGCGATTCCCATATCCCTAAACGTTTCATAGGTAATTTTCCATTCACCATCCCACTTGATCGCTTCGCGATAGGCTTGCTGTGGTGCTTGGGTGTATAGCCAATTAGTTTCACCATTTTGCTCATCAAAGTTTGCCTGCGCTGCAAACATACCGTAAAGCGGGCTGTCTGTTTCTCCAGCCATATCCGCTACAACATAAATCACGGGACGCATATCTTTGTGGTAAATAGCGCCTTCGTCGTTCACTTCGACAAGCTCGATGAATTCACCGATAACAACACTTTCACCATTTGGCAGTTGAATTTTAGTATTCAGCCAGCGATCGCGGTCTGTCTGATAACTATCACCCGTTGACACAATAATTGGAATTGCCGTAATCCCTAGTTGGTCATGCAAATACGCCACAGGTTGTTCTGTTAAAAGAAGGCCTAGTACTGATTGTATTTGCTGTTTTGTAATACCAAAATACTGAGCTTTAGAATTATCGACTACTATCTTTAATCTGACATGCGGTGCGGCAATACTCGTATCCGTATCGACAATTTCAGGTGTATTGGCTAAAACTCGTTCTAACTTAGTCGCCGTTTCACGTCGACGCTCTGCGTCTGGTCCGTAAACTTCAGCAACCAACGGGGCTAATGTTGGAGGCCCAGAAGGTTGTTCAACAATTTTAATATTTGCACCAAGCTTTGTCGCTATTGGTAACAAAGTGGCTCGCAATAATTTTGCAATATCATGACTGCCCAAATCTCGTTGGCCTTTATCAAGAATATTGATATTAATTTCACCTAAATGCGGTTGTTGGCGAAGATAATATTGACGCACTAAACCATTAAAATCGATAGGCGCGTTCACACCGGCATATAACTGAAAATCAACCACCACTGGCGCCTTTCTTAATGGATCTGACAATTGTTGCAGTGCACTTAAGGTATCTTCCAGCGTTGTGCCTTCCGGCATATCAACAACGACGGACAAACTTGATTTGTTGTCAAACGGCAACATTTTTAATAATACTTGGCCTCCGACTGGTAAAATCATCACCACAAACATCAAGCTCACTATGCCGACAAATAGCAACCATTGGTTGCGCAACGCGCGTTTATGGCTAACAAATAGCGACAAAATGTTGGAGGCGAATAAACCAATTCGATCATGTTCTTCATGTCCGCTTGCTTTATGTTCTTCAGAAGTTTCTTCACTATCTGGGTTTGCATCGTCACTAGGCGCGTCAGATTTAAACCAACGCAGTGCCAGCCAAGGCGTAATGGTGAATGCGATAATAAGCGATAACAACATTCCTGTACTGGCATTAATTGGAATAGGACTCATATAAGGGCCCATTAAACCAGACACAAACGCCATAGGTATAAGCGCAGCCATAACTGTAAATGTTGCTAAGATCGTAGAGCTACCGACTTCGTCAATGGCTTTTGGAATGAGCACCTTTAAAGGTTCCATGGGGAACAATTGTTGACGTCGATGTATATTTTCAATAACAACAATGGCGTCGTCGACTAAGATCCCGATAGAAAATATGAGAGCAAACAGGGATATTCGATTAAGTGTAAAGCCCCACACCCAAGATGAAAATAAAGTAATTAATAATGTTAGACCAACCGCAACGCCTACAATTAACGCAGCTCGTTTCCCTAAGGTTAAAAAGACTAAAACAACCACCGCTAAGGTCGCAAATAATAGCTTTTGAATTAGCTTATTGGCTTTTTGCTGTGCGGTAAAGCCACTATTTCGCGACACATTTACTGTAACGCTGTCTGGGATAATACGACCTTTTAAATCCTCTATTGTGAGCAAGACCGCATTGGCCACATCTATTGCATTTTCACCTTCTTGCTTGGCGATACTAATGCTAACCGCGGTATTGAGTTGGTTAACATCCGTTGAACCACCACCGTACCCAAACTGTACATATTGATTGGGTTTACCAACCGTTAAACTCACCGATGCAATGTCTTTAAGTAATACCAGATGACCATCTAGTTGACTCACCACTAAACCGGCGACGTCATCTACATGATTAAAATGCTGACCTAACTCAACCTGCACTTGTCTCGCGTCTGTCTGAATTGGGATCAATCCCTGACGGCCAGAAAATTGTTGTATTGCCGCAATTACCGTAGATATATCTATTTGGTGCCCCGCCGCTTTAACCGGGTCAAAAACCACTTTTACGACTGACGAGCTACCACCACTGACTTTAATATTGCGACTGCCTTGGCACACGCTGCAAGACTTGAGCGACAGTATTGGCAATATGCCCTAGGTCATTTTGATTGGTTGTTAAATCATTACTAAATAAGGTTAATGACAAAATCGGGACGTCATTTATGCCACGGGCTCTTACTACTGGCGAATTAATATTAAGTGAAGCAGGCCAATGTAACTCGGTCATCACTTGATTCCATGACTTAACCAACGCTTCTTGGCGTTTAATACCGACTTTAAATTGTACGGTAATCACAGCATTGTCTGCCATAGATGTGCTATATACGTGGTCAACACCAGCGATCTGCGCCATCGCGTTTTCAGCTTTTGTAGAAATGAGCGTTTCAACTTCACGCGCACTGTATCCGGGTGCCGATAGATAAACGTCGACCATAGTGACATCAATTTGAGGATCTTCTTCTTTTGGCGTAATGAGTATCGCCACAACCCCTAAGATCACGATTAACAATGCGACGATAGGTGTTATTGGATTATTTTGTGCTAACTTTGCAACTCGGCCTGAAATGCCCATTTTGTCTTTCATGTTGTCCTCCTACTGACCAGACAAATTGGTTTTCTGCAGTGGCGCAGACAAGGCAGATGAGCCATTTGTTGCAACAATATCGCCGGTAACTAATCCAGAAATCACTTCTAGTTTTCCATCATGATTTTTGCCAACTCTTATTTGACGAAGAGTAAAGCCGTTAGACTGCTTAACAAACACCGCTACGAGATCCCCTTGATAAACAACAGAAGAAGAAGGAATCGTGATCATTTTTTTGGCCCGATATCCACGCCAACTTTGATAAAACTACTAAGGTCTCATCGAAAATTCTTGCTTACTGATATTGGCGCGAACCAAAACAGTATGGTTATATTTGTTGGCGCTCGGGGCAATTATAGGATCACTAAGCGCTATCCAAGACTTGTTTGCTTGCTGAACCCAAATTTGCTTACTGTCTTCAATGTATTCAATTAACCGCTGTGGCACTTGCGCAACAACTCGGTTTTGGTCGATAGAAAAACCTGTCAACAATGGCGAGCCGACTAATGCCGTTTCACCGGCTTCAATATGCCGAGCAACAACTACTCCAGAATAAGGCGCAATGATTTTGGTGTAAGACAATCTCAAGTTTGATTCGTCGACTTGAGCTTGATAAAACTGTAATTGACCAAACGCTTTGTCCTTGTTGGCCTGTGCTGCAGTCAATGCACTCTCACTTACAAAGCTGCTGTCTTTTAGATCTTGCAACCGCTTTAGTTCTGATTGTGCTTGAATTAATGCAGCTTCAGCTATGTTAACACCGGCAACAGCCTGTGCTAAGTTGGCTCGAATTTCAGTATCATCTAATTCGACAAGCAAGGTGTTTTCCGCAACATAATCGTCAACGTCAACATGAATCGCAGTGACTTTAGCGTTTACTAATGCCTTAATTGTTGACTGATTAATTGCTTCAATGGACCCATCCACCATTTGTAAATTAGGAACCGTTATCTCAGCGACCAGTGATGTTTGGATCTCCGTAGCCCATGTCGAATGACTTAATAAAATCCAAACTAACCCTAACGACGTTAATACTTTCATTGCAAACCTCAGCTCTGTAAATCCACATTAACGACAGTAATTATCATTAACGCATAATAAATTTAGACTATACCAACCATTATATTAGATTTTACTAATATAACAAGTAGGAAAATACCTAATCACCCAGATGGAACTGACTCCCAGTTAAACTATAGCCCTAAAAAATAACAGCCACTTAACAATTTCGATCTAATTTCTTGAATAATAATAAATAGTAGTCTTGACTTAATTAGGCACAGATAGATTGTCTGTTGGCCATTAGCTAACTATTAACATTAGGTAACTAATAATGAATAACTCTGTAAAATTTATAACGGCGACTGCATTGGCGATAAGTTCACTATCCAGTCAGGCAGAAGTGCGAATTAACGGCTTTGCTTCTATTGTTGCAGGTACATCCATGGACGAGGACAAATCTTTATATGGTTACGATGATACATTGTCATTTAAGCCTGAAAGTCTATTTGCACTGCAAGTCTCATCAGACTTAGGTGACGGACTCTCAGCGACATCTCAAATTATTGCTCGTGGAGAAAACGACTATGATGCAACATTTGAATGGGCGTACTTTAGTTACGCAATTTCAGATTCTACCCAATTAAGTGTTGGACGAATGCGGATCCCATTTTATCGTTATTCTGACTACCTTGATGTAGGTTATGCCTACACTTGGGTTCGTCCGCCAAAAAGTGTTTATAACTTAACGTTTTCTACCTATGACGGAGCAAGCTTGCTCTATACCAGCACGATGGGAGAGTGGGATTCTAGCTTACAATTAATTGTTGGGTCTTTTGAAGGCAGCGTGAATGTTTTAAGTGATGACGACCCTGCAAAGCTTAGTAATATGTATGGTATTAACTGGACGGTTGGCAACTATTGGTTGACCGCTAGGGCCGTTTATATGCAGGCAGATGCTTCAATAAGCTTTGTTAACGATCCGGACCCAACTCAGCAGTTAAACCAATTTGTTGGATTGCTCGGGGCGATTGGTGCAACCGATGCAGCCAATGGCCTTTTAATTGAAGAAGATGATGGTTCCTTTTTGGGAATAGGCGTATCTATCGATTATGAAAACTTCTTGATAGATTCAGAATTTACCCGAGTAGAAGTTGAAGACACGCTTATCGCGACACAAAATCAATATTACATTTCTTTTGCTTATCGGTTTGATGAATGGACTCCGTATATCTCATTTGAACACCGCAAGGATGAAAATGATGATGACTACAGTGCTGGATTGCCCACCGACCTAAATCTAGGTGGTGGTCCAATAGACGTGCGAGCTGCGTATCAAGCAACATTAACAAGCCAAGAAACAGAAAATGATGTTTTTTCAGTGGGTGCTCGTTATAACTTCCACCCTTCCGCCGCATTAAAGTTTGATTATACCAAAAGAGAGAGACAAACTTCTGATGCGAGTGTCTTGTCTGTCGGTTTAGACTTAGTCTTTTAGGAGTAATTAGCATGAAAAAATTATTAAAATTATCCATTGCTTGTTTTGCTCTGCTTGCATCAACCGCAAGTTTCGCTGAAATAGCTGTTATTGTGCATCCATCTAATAATGCAGAACTTGACTCAAATGCGATCTCCAGATTGTTCTTAGGGAAATTAAAATCCTTTCCCGGTGGCGACCAAGCTGTTCCGATAAATTTGAGTGAATCGAGTGCACAGACCAAGGAGTTTAATAAAAATGTGCTTAAGAAATCCGGTAGCCAATTAAAAGCCTACTGGTCAAAATTGGTTTTTACCGGTAAAGGCACACCTCCTAAAGCTTTGAATAGTGACGCTGAAGTTATCGGACTCGTAAGCTCGAATCCCAATATCATTGGTTACATCGACGCGGCATCAGTAACCGGTGACGTTAAAGTGATAGCTAAGTTTTAAACGTGTTTCATTTCTGTATTAGAAGGCACTCATCGAGTGCCTTTTATTTTTCTGAAAAAGATTATTTACAGTTTGCTGATAACCAATGTCAGCGAAATATTGCAATTAAAACAGTTAGTTTGTTAGTTTAGCTAAAAACGGGAACATTCATTGGCTACACTTTCAACTCAATCCATAACTAAGATAGGTGTCGCAGCGATTGCGATTAATGGCCTCATAGGTGCCGGGATCTTTGCATTGCCCGCCGCGGCAGCCAATCAACTGGCCTACTTTAGTCCATGGATGTTCTTATTATGTGGCATAGCTATTTTTCCGATAGTTGCCTGTTTTGCTATTTTATCTAGTGCTTTCGACCAAACCGGTGGTCCTGTTTTATACAGCACTAAAGCCTTTGGTCCTTTTGTTGGGTTTCAAACAGGCTGGCTATTATATTTAGGTCGTGTCAGTGCCCTTGCGGCCAACGGACACGCTCTAGTGCTTTATTTATCACTTTATTTTCCCGTATTACAAACACCAGAAATTGCGTCAATTGGAGTTTGTTTACTCATTGTCCTATTAGCAACGATCAATATTCTTGGTATCAAAAATGCCATGACGTCGATTTATCTAGTCACTTTGGCCAAACTCCTACCCATTGCGCTTTTTGTTTTATTTGGCGTCACTTATATAAATGCCGAACAATTGTTTTCCGCACCTCCGCCGCAACTTGATCAATTTCCAACGTCAATGTTATTACTCGTTTACGCTTTTATCGGATTTGAAGGTGCGATAATTCCGGCAAAAGAAGCAAAAACCCGAAAGCCGATATGCCAAAGGCGTTGCTGCTTACCCTCATCGCCACAACTGTGTTGTATTTTTTATTCAGGCAATTGTCGTCAGTACGTTACCAACCCCCATCGCGACCAATGCGCCACTTGTTACAAGTGCCAATGTGATAACCGAATCTTTAGGCATAACGTCATTTGGTCTTGTTATTGCGTTCACGGCAATAGTTTCTATTTTTGGTAATTTACTTGCCTTAATGTTAGCCGCACCCAGAATGACCTACGCATTAGCTGAAAACAATCAGTTACCCCAGTGGTTTCTGTCGACCCATAAACGATATTTAACCCCCATAAATTCAATTTACTTTCTAGCGGGGTTTGCCATGATTTTAGCCATTACAAAAGGCTTTGTTTGGTTGGCAATTTTTAGCTCTCTGGCTCGACTGATAGGTTATTTAGTGTGCGTACTTGCCGTACCCAAACTACATAAAAAGATGCAACTGCCATTGTCACAATGGGTTATTTTTCTGATATCCAGTAGCGGTATTTTGGTTTGTGTTTGGTTGATAGCGCAGGCGAGCATACAATCTTGGTTGTATACTTTAGGGTTTATTCTTTTGGGGTCGATATTTTATCGGGTAGCGAGGGTAACGTAAGTGTATTTGGCAAATAAAATGGGATGCGAACATCCCTTTTTATTCTAATAGGTAATTCTAAAAGGCACCCACTATTTGTTTTTCAAAAACAGTTTTATGCTTGGATTATCTGATTCATCTTTCCAATTAAACCCAACAGCATCTAAATGCCCTTGCAACTCAGCAGCATCATCTTCTAAAGCTTCAAACCCTGCTAAAACTTGACCAAAAGCCGCACCATGGTTGCGATAATGGAACATAGTGATATTCCACATTTGACCTAACATTGTTAGGAATTTCGACAAGGCTCCTAGGTATTCTGGAAACTCGAAACTATAAATCTTTTCATTGATTTTTTGAGTTGGCTTGCCACCCACCATATGACGGATATGGAGTTTGGCTAACTCATTATCAGTGAGATCGACAACCTGATAATCCTTATTAATTAAGCTCTGAATTAACACAGGTAAATCTGTACTCATATCTGACATTTTAACACCGACAAAAATCTCAGCTGAGCTGGTATCATGATATCGATAGTTAAATTCAGTAATCGCTTTACCGCCCAACGCGTCACAGAATTCTATAAACGCGCCTTTACGTTCAGGTATGGTCACCGCAAGTACCGCTTCTTTTTCTCGCCAAGCTCGGTGCGTTCGGCAACATAACGTAATTTGTCAAAATTGAGATTTGCTCCAGACAATATACAACTGAGTCGTTTGCCTTTTATGCCTGTCGTTTTAACGTACTTTTTAAGGCCCGCCAAACTTAACGCACCGGCAGGTTCTGCAACCGCTCGTACGTCATCAAACAAGTCTTTAATCGCTGCACATATTTCGTCTGAATTTACGGTAACCACTTCGTCACAGTACTGCTGAGCAAGCTCAAAGGTATGCGTTCCAATTAATTTCACTGCAACGCCATCTGCAAATAAATCCACTTGACCTAAATCAACAGGTTTACCCGCTTCTAGTGCCGCTTTTAAACAGGCCGCCCCTTCTGGCTCAACCCCAATAACTTTGATCTCAGGTTTGAGCTGCTTGATGTACACCGCCATACCAGCTAATAGACCGCCGCCACCAACCGGAATAAAAACCACATCCAAGTCACGGATTTGCTGTAACAATTCCTTTGCAACCGTACCTTGACCCACAATGACTTCTTTATCGTCAAACGGGTGGATATAACTCAAGCCTTTGTCCGAGGCTAGTGTTAAGGCGAAATTATTCGCTTCATCAAAGCTTTTCCCTTAAGAACAACGTTCGCACCGTGGCTACGAACCGCATTGACCTTAATGTCCGGTGTCGTTTCCGGCATTACAATAGTCGCCACAACACCCAAGGCCTTTGCTGATAAGGCAAGTCCTTGGGCATGATTACCAGCTGAGGCCGCCACAACACCTAATGCTTGTTTTTCTTTTGATAGACCAACAAGTTTGTTAAATGCGCCACGTAACTTAAATGAATGTACGGGTTGTTCATCTTCCCGCTTAACAAATACTGAATTCTCTAGACGCGCAGACAGTATGCTTAATCGGTCAACACTCGTTTGCACAGCTATGTCATAAATTGGTGCCAACAAAATATCACGTACGTAACCCTGTGCGATTTTCAGTTTATTTAGTTGGTCTGTAGGTGACATCATTTTTCTCGCTAATGTAAATTAATTGTTTTGAATTATTAATAGTTATCCAATAACTCTCTATTACGTACCGCGCCTTTATCAGCACTTGTTGCCAACATTGCGTAATTTTTCAGTGCATAACTAATTGGACGAACACGATTAACTGGTTTCCAAGCGCCCTTGCCTTTGGCTTCCATCGCTGTACGACGAGCTTCAAGTTCTGCATCAGATACTTTTAGGGTAATTTCTCGGGTAGGAATATCGATATGAATAATATCGCCTTGTTCAACGAGTCCAATGACACCACCACTTCCAGCTTCAGGTGATACGTGACCAATTGATAAACCAGATGTGCCTCCAGAAAAACGACCATCCGTTAATAATGCACACGCTTTACCTAAGCCCATCGATTTCAAATAAGTCGTAGGGTACAACATTTCCTGCATACCTGGACCGCCTTTAGGGCCTTCGTAACGTATTACGACGACTTCACCAGCCACAACTTTACCTTCTAAGATGCCGGCAACCGCTTCGTCTTGGCTTTCAAAAATATGCGCAGGACCGGTAAATACTAAATTCTCATCAGCTACGCCGGCAGTTTTTACTACACAACCATCCACCGCGATATTACCAGAAAGAACCGCTAACCCACCTTCTGTAGAAAAGGCGTTTTCAATACTGCGAATACAGCCATTTTCGCGGTCTTCGTCTAATGTATCCCAACGACAATCTTGGCTAAACGCTTTTGTGGTACGGATACCCGCTGGACCGGCGCGATAGAATTTTTTAACGTCTTCATCGTCAGTGATTTTAATATCATATTTTGAAATAACGTCAGCAAGCGAAGTTCCTAAAACATTTGGTACGTCTGTTTTTAGCAAACCTGCACGTGATAACTCACCTAAAATGGCAATAACACCACCGGCGCGATGGACGTCTTCCATATGATACTCAGGTGTAGACGGCGCGACTTTACATAACTGCGGCACGATACGAGACAATTTATCCATATCTTCCATAGTGTAATCAACACCCGCTTCCTGCGCCGTAGCTAAAAGATGCAAAATAGTATTTGTTGAACCACCCATCGCAATATCTAAACACATCGCATTAGAAAATGAATCTTTGTTAGCGATATTACGCGGTAATGCAGACTCATCGTCATCTTGGTAATAACGTTTCGTTAACTCAACAATTTGTTTACCTGCTTTTAAGAATAATTGTTCACGGTCAGCGTGTGTTGCCAACATAGAACCATTACCCGGTAACGCTAAACCAAGCGCTTCGGCTAGACAGTTCATTGAGTTTGCGGTGAACATACCAGAACATGAACCACACGTAGGGCAAGCAGAACGTTCTACTTGATCCGACTGGTCGTTAGACACTTTTGGATCAGCCCCTTGGATCATAGCGTCAACTAAATCCAGTTTGATAATTTGATCTGAAAGCTTCGTTTTACCCGCTTCCATTGGTCCGCCAGAAACAAAAATAACTGGTATGTTTATGCGCATGGCCGCCATTAACATACCCGGAGTAATTTTGTCACAGTTGGAAATACACACCATAGCGTCAGCGCAATGGGCGTTAACCATGTATTCAACAGAGTCAGCTATTAAGTCACGTGACGGCAAGCTATATAACATACCGCTATGACCCATCGCGATACCATCATCGACTGCGATAGTATTAAATTCTTTTGCGACACCACCAGCTTCTTCGATTGCACCGGCGACAAGCTGCCCCATATCTTTTAAATGCACGTGGCTAAGGTACAAACTGAGTGAACGAATTAACAACTGCAATGATAGGTTTACCAAAATCACCATCTGTCATCCCCGTCGCGCGCCATAACGCACGAGCACCTGCCATATTGCGACCTTGAGTGGATGTTGCCGAGCGTAACTTAGGCATGTGTATTTTCCTTTTATCTATTTCTTAAAACGCAAAAAGCTTCTGCGCTTTTTGCATTGAACAATTCAATCAAAAACAACAGAAGCTTTTAGCTATCTTTTTAAAGACGTGTAACGGCTAATTATCCACATGGTATCGGTCGACATTTGTTTCGACCGAAACTGCAGAGCAATTCGCTATTATTTAACTGGTGTTAACCAGCCCCACTTATCTTCTGTTGTACCATTAAACAAACCAAAAAAGCTTCTTGAATTTGTTTTGTAATCGGTCCACGTTTACCACTGCCGACTTCGATACCGTCAACACTGCGTACTGGCGTAACTTCCGCAGCAGTACCACACATCAATACTTCATCAGCTAGGTATAATGCTTCACGTGGAATATTTTGTTCGCGGACGACATAACCCAGCTCTTTTAAAAGCTTGATGATCGTGTCGCGAGTCAGACCTTAAGCAAAATTGCCGCTGTAATTGGCGTTGTTGTTACAACACCGTCACGTATAACAAATAGGTTTTCACCAGCGCCTTCAGATACATATCCATGCACATCTAACGCAATACCTTCACCGTAGCCATGGCGACGAGCTTCCATCGAAATTAGCTGTGAAGATAAGTAATTACCACCGGCTTTTGCACCAGTAGGCATAGTATTCGCGGCAAGACGATTCCAGCTTGAAACGCCAGCGTCAACGCCATTTTCAAGTGCTTCTTCACCTAAGTAAGCGCCCCATTCCATTGCCGCAACAATGACGTCTGCTTCAGTGTTAAAAGGAACCGCTAAACCGAGGCCAATCTCACCATAAAATGCCGCTGGGCGTAGGTAAGCCGATTTAAAACCATTTTGAACAACAACGTCTTTTTGTGCTTGATTAAGCTCTTCCATCGTATGAGGAATCGTCATGCGATAAATTTTTGCTGAATCAAATAAACGACGTGTGTGATCTTCTAAACGGAAGATACATGTGCCTTTATCTGGCGTATCGTATGCACGAACACCTTCAAATACAGAAGAACCATAATGAATAGCGTGACTTAATACGTGTACTTTTGCGTCTGCAAAAGGAATAAGTTTACCGTTGAACCAAATTTTTTCAGCTGATGATGACAATGCCATTGTTGTTTCCTCTATGCGCCTTCCGCGGCATAAGAGCCCGGTTGGGTGGTTTTTGCAGGGCTAAACTTTGTAGATAGCCCGAATTCTAATAAAGACGCCAATTTTGCCTGATCTGCAGTTAAATAACACTGTTGAACCTCAATCAAAGCTTCAAAGCTTTTTTGTAAAGTTGTCAGCTTTCCTTGACCCTTCACGACTAAGTGGACTTCAGTCTCATTGGCACTTAAATCATTTGAAGCCATGCTAACGACATTAAAACCGCGATATCTTAATGTTTGTAACAAACGCTCTAATAACAAACTAGACTGAACACAGACCAAACTGATATGAGCTACGGGTGTGTTGTGATTTGACATGGTCATAATATTCTCCTGTTAACTCGTTTGTTGACTGTGATCTATCATATCTTGGTTGGCCGCGCTAGACGGTACTAATGGCCATACATTGTCGCCTGCATCAATTTTGACATGCAAAAAGTATGGGCCATCATGCTGGACTAACGTCTCTAACGCTCCGGCGACTTCACTTTGTTTTGTAATTGTTTGACCTGAATATCGAATGCTTTTGCCAACATGACAAATTCTGGATTATCCGACAGATCAGTTTCACTTAAACGTTGGTCAAAAAACAATTCTTGCCATTGTTTAACCATGCCCAATTTAGCATTGTCGATAAGTAAAACTTTTACCCCAAGGTTAAAACGCTTGATGGTACCTAATTCTTGAATATTCATCATTATCGAGCCATCGCCACATACCGCAATAACTTGGTCGTTTGGACGAGCGACTTTTGCGCCTACCGCTGCAGGTAAGCCAAAGCCCATTGTACCAGCTCCACCAGAACTTAAGTGGTTTTTAGTACTCGCGAAGCTCATATGTTGTGCCACCCACATTTGATGCTGACCAACATCACAAGTAACAACAGAGGCAGGTGTTAATTTATCGCTTAATTGCTTAAGTAACGACGGCGCGTAAATCCCATCATGCGGGAAATCGTAACGCCATTGATGGTCTTCAGCCAACTGCGTACATGTATCACGCCACGACTGCCAAGACTGTTGTTGCTCGGCGCTTAAAACAGTAAGCTCTTTATGTAATAACGACATAGCCGTTTTGAGGTTACAATTGATGGCCAATTCTACCTTAGCGTAATTTATTTATTTCTGAATTGTCGATGTCGATATGCAAAACTTTTGCATTTGGAGCAAAACTCGCTAAGCGACCTGTCACCCGGTCATCAAAACGCGCGCCCAATGCGATTAGTAAATCACAATCTTGTACCGCTAAGTTGGCACCCGCATTCCCGTGCATTCCTAGCATTCCCAATGAGTAAGCATATTCAGGGTCAACAGAGCCTAAACCTTTTAGTGTAGAAACGGCTGGCAACTGAGTCGTACGTAACACTTGATTCAATTCGTCTGTTACACCCGCTAAGTCAACCCCACCACCGATATAGAATATTGGTTTCTGAGCTTTTAAGATAAGTTGCTTAGCTTGTTCAAACTGTTCAGAACGAGCTGTCTGTTCAGGTTGTCTAGGTAAAACTAATGAACGTTGCTTAACGATAGTGTTCATCTGAACATCTTTTGGGATGTCGATTAACACGGGACCTGGACGTCCTTCATTTGCAATTATAAAGGCTTGGCGAATCGTATCTTCTAATTCAGATTGATCCATAACTTGAAAGCTATGTTTACAACTTGCTACCGAAAGGCCAAAAACATCAACTTCTTGGAATGCATTAGTGCCCATTAGTGGACGAGGAACCTGTCCGGTAATTGCCACTACAGGAACTGAGTCTAATTTTGCATCGGCTAAAGCGGTAATTAGATTCGTTGCGCCTGGACCTGAGGTTGCAATGCATACACCGGTTTTTCCGGTACTACGTGCAAAACCCACTGCGGCGAAACCAGCGCCTTGTTCATGTCGGCATAAATAGTGTTTAACGGGAGAACCACGTTCGAGACTGCGGAAGAGTGCGTCATAGACCGGCATAATGGTACCACCTGGATATCCAAATACTTCAGTCGCCCCTAAATCGTATAGGGTGTCTATGATTAAATCTGCACCTGTTTTCATCTTGTTTCCTACCGTTTCTCTGACGAGGGTTAATCCGGTTTAGTTCAAGGCTTTAGTAACAAAAACCCCGAACATTAAGCCGGGGTCTAATATGAGATATTTAATTTACGCTCATAACAAACCCCGACGCGGTAAAATGACCACGACGACGTTAATAATGAGAATAACTAAATTAAATTTCATGTCTCTAATATTCTTTTGTTACGTTCGCTGCTCGAAGATTCGAACAATGAAATAAGTGTCATTAGTTTTTACGATTTACAGCTCTATATGTCAAATAAATCGCCAACAACACTTAGTTCATTTAATTATAAGTCTAACGCAATCCAATATATAAAAGTTATACAGTTTGGATTTGTTTCATGTCAGTCATATAACCACGTAATTCTTTACCAATTTTTTCAACTGGGTGATTACGCATAGCGTCGTTAACTTTTGCTAACGTTACGTTGTCTACTTTATTGTCCGCGATATCCAAACCTTTACCCATTAATTCTAGGCTTAAGTTAGGCATAACGTGCTCACGGAACATTGGAATTGCTGCGTTCGCGAACAAGTAGTTTCCGTACTCTGCAGTGTCTGAGATTACTACGTTCATTTCGTATAGGCGTTTACGAGCAATTGTATTTGAGATTAACGGCGTCTCGTGTAATGACTCGTAGTAAGCTGATTCAGGTAAGATACCTGCTTCAACCATTACGTCAAACGCGATTTCTACGCCAGCTTTAATACAGGCAACTAAGAAGATGCCCTTATCAAAGAACTCTTGCTCAGTGATGTTGTGGTCAACTTTAGGTGCTTTTTCAAAACCAGTCTGGCCCGTTTCTTCACGCCATTTTAATAAGTTTGCGTCACCATTGTCCCAGTCTGCCATCATAGTGCGTGAGAACTCGCCGCTGATGATGTCGTCTTGATGTTTTTCAAACAATGGGCGGAATAATGTAGTGAATTCGTCAGCAAGTTCACATGCTTTTAATTTAGCAGGGTTTGTTAGACGGTCCATCATGTGCGATACACCACCAATCTTCATTGCTTCGGTGATCACTTCTAAACCAAATTGAATTAGGTTAGCCGCATATCCTGCGTCCATGCCTTCAGCAACCATTTTTTCGTAAGCAACAACTGCAGCAGCTTGTTGCATACCACATAGAATAGTTTGCTCACCCATTAGGTCAGATTTAACTTCTGCTACAAAAGAAGACTCAAGTACACCAGCGCGGTCGCCGCCAGTTGCTGATGCTAACGCTTTAGCGATATCCCAGCCTTTGCCTTCAGGATCGTTTGCAGCATGAACCGCGATTAGTGTTGGAACACCAAAACCACGTTTGTATTCTTCACGTACTTCAGTACCTAGGCATTTAGGCGCACACATAACAACAGTTAGGTCTTCGCGAATTTGTTTGCCTTCTTCAACGATATTAAAACCGTGAGAGTAACCTAAAGTCGCACCTTGCTTCATAAGAGGCATAATCGCGTCAACAACAGCTGAATGCTGTTTATCTGGCGTTAAGTTATAAACTAAATCAGCAGTAGGGATAAGTTCTTCGTAAGTTCCAACTGTAAAGCCATTGTCGCTTGCACGTACAAATGATTCACGTTTTTCGTCGATTGCAGCTTGGCGTAGCGTATAAGAAACGTCAAGACCAGAGTCACGCATGTTCAAACCTTGGTTTAGACCTTGAGCGCCACAGCCCACGATGACAATCTTTTTACCTTTAAGAGCGTCACATCCAGCACTGAACTCACTGCGATCCATAAAACGACATACGCCTAATTGAGCCAGTTGCTCGCGTAAAGGTAAGGTATTAAAGTAATTAGCCATGGGGTTTCCTATATATTTAGCTACTTTACTCACACTAAAGTGAGTTTTTTTGATGGAAGTGACTATAGGATTAATTCATTATTGCGTAAATTGATATATACTCAACCAATCATTGCGATTAATGAAATGCTATATAAGTTAGAACAATATTATGGATTTAAAAGAATTAAACGCGTTTTTACATCTTTGTCAGAGTAAACATTTTGCCACTACGGCTGATGCAATGTTTTTGAGTCCGTCGACCTTAAGTCGCATGATCCAAAGGCTTGAGCAGGAAATTGGTGAGGCTTTATTCATTCGTGACAACCGAAAAGTCGAACTCACTAACGCCGGATTTAAAACCCGTGAATTTGCCGCGACGACATTGGCAAATTGGCATCACTTGCAGCAAAGTCTAAAACAAAAAGTGAGCAATTAACGGGGACGTTAAGAATATTTTGTACAGTGACCGCAGCATATGAGTTTTTACCAACGTTAATTGAACGATTTTCTGAAGCTCACCCACATGTCGATTTAAAGATAATAACAGGTGATGCGGCGCAAACACTGACGTTAATAGACGATGGTCACGTCGATATTGCAATTGCTGCATTGCGTGATGGGCAATCAAGTAAGTACTTTTTCAATCCTTGCAGGAAGTACCACTTAAAATCATAGGCCCAAACACGAACAGTGATTTAGCCATCGCAATACAATCTGAAGACATTGACTGGCAGTCGTTACCTTTTGTCATGCCAGAGTCTGGACCAATTCGGTTTAAGTTTGAAAAATGGCTAAAATCTATGAACATTAAGCCAAATATTTATGCCAGCGTTTCTGGGCATGAAGCCCTAGTGAGCATGGTCGCCCTAGGGTGTGGCGTGAGCATAGCACCGCAATTGGTTATTGATGCAAGTCCGGTGAAAAGTAAAATATCGGTGTTAAAACCTAACGTAAATCCGGAACCTTTTGAACTGGGCGTATGTTGCCACAACAATAAAAAGACCAATGAAATTGTTGCTGCGTTTTTGACTTGCGCATTAAAAGAATAGCCTGAATACCAGTTCTGTTTTAGCCATTTTATTGGTTCTAAATTTTGGATACTAAAAAGCCGCAATCTCTTACAAGAAATTGCGGCTTTTTTATTTCACACTGACATTAAATCGTGTGAAGCCCCCGGATTAATCTACCAGAGTTGCAGAACAGTCATCATTTGAGACTGGCACAGGCAATGCGTTAGTATCGTCGTTGGCGATTAAACCATTGTTACTATACCAACTCACGTTTTCACCGCCGTAACTAAAGCTGTATTTTTGGCGCTGTTCGGCGTCTAAGCCTTTACTTGCCAATACAACATCATAGTTACCACCACCAAACGTTAGAGTAACAACCATGCTTTTTGCATCAATGTTAAACCAATTACCGGCAGTATTAACGTCTTCAAGATCAAAATCTGAATCATCAAGTTCTGACTGGTCAGTTGTGGTATAAGTTAAACATGTAACTAAGGTACCAGAAGAACTGCCTTCAGTACCTTTGAAGAAGATATGGAATGCGCCACTGGCGTCTTCATCTTCATAGTTAATTGATAACTGCTTGTCGATTGGGTCCCCTAAGTTTTGAGGATCGACAACAACCAACGAATCATAGTCAGTTGAATCATCAATTTTAGTCTTAGCTAAACCTTGGAAATCGGCATTTACATTAGACAAGGTTTGATTCAAGTTTGAACTAGGATCACTAAGTTCATTAACAATCGTATCCACTTCGTCCGATTCTGCTTTTTCATAAACGATTTTAGTGGTAACAAGCTCAACACCAAGTAGGTTTTGATTTAAGTTATCAAACGTGGTTTCGCTCGAAAACGATGTGCCAATAACACCCAGTATGACTTTTGCTCCATTTACTGCTGCAACTATGTCTTCTGGAGCAACCGCTGCGTTAGTAAGGCCCGCGCCAACATAAAGGTCGATGGCAGTTTGCTCTGCCGCCTCAAACGCTGCAAATAGATCAGCTTCAGTCCAAACACCATCCGCCGGAGCATTGTTAACTAAACCTTTGTAAACAAGTTCATAACTGTTACTTGGTAAATCTGAATCTTCACCAAACTCAGTGTAAACACTATCAACAACTTCAGAAAATGCGGTCGCGACTTTATGCAACCCTAGCGCTTTACCTGTTAACGCAGAAGAGAACTCGTCTTCACTTAAAAAATCGACGTCTAAGTCAGATTCTGTAATGCCTAAATCAGCTAACAGTTTTTCTTTGTCTTCTGCTGCGGCTAACGCCGTTGTTAGTGGAGATACAACGCTATTGTTCACAACACCTGTTGTTGAAACCTTCACTTCTCGAGAAAGACTACCTGTAAAAGGTTCGCCTGTTGCCACGTCAAAGCCGCCATAAGTACGGATAAGAACGTCGGAGTCAGCTAAAACTGAATTCAAGCAATGACGTGATTCATTTTCTGGAGCGCCTTCGCGGCAATAATTCACGCCTTCTTTAGATTCAGAAAAATAACCATCCTTATCGGTAATCGCATAAGGTTCGCCAGCATTGCGTCGATTATTTCTGTTTAGATCAATATAGATAGTTGCGCCAGCAAGATAACCATCAATTAAACGGCCACCAAAAGCTGATTTAGCAGAAGAATCACCAACATCTGGGTCATCTGCATTACACGCTTGAAGTCCAACCAACGCTGTTGTAACACAGGTTGCTAAAAACAATTTTTTCATATTTTTTGTCTTGATACTCATAGTCGAACTCCTAAAACTTCTCTTCGATACCAATGTTGAAACCAAATACTCGAGGAATTTCACTTCCGTCAACTTCAATGGTTTCTAAACTCATGGTCAAATCAATATTGATCATACCTAGCAAAGTTGTACCGCCACTGACCGTTGTCAATTCAGTCCCAACTAGGTTTTTTGCCGCGCCAAAGCGCAAGCTAGGTAATATGTAACCGTCAGACGAATAACTTGCAGAAACAGAAACGTACTGTGACTCACGACCAATTAAGTCGTAAGTTGAATTTAGTTCTGCAGCTGCTGAAATTAACCAGTTTCGGCTCTCTGTATAAATAGCACCTTCAACAATTGTTTTAGCACTTAATGTTGCCGTTTCACTTAAGGCAATTTCATCAGAGAAAACTTGTTGCGCAATAAAACAATTTGATTGCAATGAGACGGTGTCTAATTCCAAACAGTTTTGACCAATATCGCCATAAGCAAATTCTGGTTCATTCGCATTTAAAATCGTCAAACCGATTTGTGCGTTTGGTGCCGTCCATAACAAGCCTAAATCAAAGCCGACTTCAGTTGTTGAACCTGTATTGCTGCTAAATTCGTCTTCAATTGCAGTACCAACATCTTCATCGTCGATTAAATTTTGCAATGCAATCAGCTGTTTGTTTAGGCCAATCACATGTAAATTTGCAGTTGCACCGGCGTAAACATTATAGTCGCCCATTTCCGATTCCCAAACGTTGCGGCTATAACCAACAGATGCCGTTAATGCTGCGGCACTTTTGATATAAAACGAACTTGAGGTCAACAGATTGATTTGCTCACTGGCAACTTCAATTTGAATTGGATCATCTAAGAATCGAGCATCTAACATGCCACCAGCAGAAATATCAAATGTAATAACACCGTTAAGTGTTTCACTTCTGAATGCGAAAGGCATAAGGGGAATAGAGAATCCGGCTTGTTGAGTTAAACGACCACTTTGGCCAAACTCTGGTAATAAGGCATCAAAGTCGTCTTTCAGTTCTAATGCATCATTAAGGGATAAATCTTCATCCTCTAGTGCATCGGCTAAATCATCGGCTTGGTCTAAAAAGTTGTCAATTGGACCGAGTTCAAGGCGATAGCCAAGTGAACTCATAAAGCCCATACGTACTTTTTCGTCCATTCCAACTAATAACTCGCCGGCTGCTGGATTAATCGTAGAAGATAAAATGGTACCTGGGTGACTCACTTTACCTAATGTCGACAGGGCTCCCGGTGTATACGTCGGATTGGCAGCTAAAACACCTGCTGAACAGGTCATTAGACACGCAATAGCGATACGGGAAAGCGTCGGATGTTTTTTCATAGAAACTTCCTTAAAAATTGTTGTTTAAATGCAAATATATACGAACAAGCAAACGTATTCGCTTGCAGCAAAAGTAATGTTAAGTGCCAATGATTTTTTTGTTATTAGGCAAGGTGACTTGAGGCTTCATGTTAAACAGCAATTATGTCAATCGATTTAACAGAGTTATGGGTAATATCATCATATTTGATCGTATTCCTTTTAATAGCCCTACTACACATTTTTGTTTTCACTAAAAATGAGCCACGCCCTTCAGTATAGTCAAAGTTTGTTACAAATGAACAAGCAATACGCAACTTTATTAGGGAATAACGTTTTTAGGATCTTGTTTGTACATTGAAAACTTTGATTTTAAAAGCTTTTTAACACTGTTCGGTCCAGCAAAATGTAACGAACCTACAGCCACCATTACAGAATTATTTGCTAATAATTGGTTTAATTGCGGAACCCAGTTGTGATTTCGTTCCACTAAAAGCACTTGTTCAGCGGCCTTATCGAATTCGGATTTATTAAGCGTATGGCTATATATTTCTTCAAATGCCGCCATGTCACCAGCAATCCATAAGCATCCATCATTTGGATTGGTAAATCGACATTGGTTTCGATTTCATCAATGGTATCTAAAATCAAATCGTCCTGATTGATATTAGGATATCGTTTAAACAAATCGTCAAACATTCTTAGCTGTTGCTCGAACGTTTCTAATCCAATGATTTTTTTGCCCTGTCGACGCGCATAGTTGACTATCTGTACATCAACGCCACGGTCGGCGTTTAAGCCCTGCATTTCATAAGTCAGTTGCACCAACATCAATGACAAAAACCACGGCCTAAATTGTTCTACTGTATTAATATCAACGTTGAATTCAAGAAGGACCTTAGCGAGTTTGCGGTATACCGGAGACGACAATACAGTTTGCAGAGATTCATCAGCGGGCAACATGCCTAACTTCGCCATTAGAAACTCTCGCTGGTAGGTCGATGTGGAACTTGGATCAAACTCAACAACAATAACTTCGACCTGATCAATTGCTTTTTTAATTTCAATGGGCAAATCACGTAGGCGAATGTCACCCACATGAATAGTACCAACCAAATAGTCATCGCCATTATCCGCTTTATTATCCCAAAGCGGAACGGCTTGTACGCCACTTGAGGCGATTAGCCCGCAAAAATTCAACAGTACTACTAGTAGGCCGTAGGACAAGTATTTCAAGCACATCCTCATTAGCAATTTGTTAACGCATTTGAAAAATCAGCAATTAAGTCTTTTTCATCTTCAATACCAACTGACATTCTAATCATGTTTTCGCTGATCCCTGCACGTTGTCTATTTTCTATACCCATCTCCCAGAATATCGTCTGAGCGACTGGCAACGCTAACGTTCGGTTATCACCTAAATGGGTGGCTGAGATAACAGTGGTTAACTCGGATAAAAGTTTGACCGGATCAATATCCGCTACTGGGTCGAAGCTCACAATTGCGCCAAAATGTTTAAAATGCTTTTTAGCTAACTCATGTTGAGGATGCCCCGCTAACCCGGGGTAATAAACCTTTGCTATTTTAGGATGTTGTGCCAAATATTCGGCCAAAGCCAACGCATTAGAACACGCTCGGTCCATACGCAATGCCATGGTTTCAGCGCCAACAGCGATCATTTGAGCACTGTCAGATGACAAGCATGCTCCAAAATCCCTTAACCCTTTTTTCTTAATTTGAGTCATCACTTGAGCTTCAGATTTGAGGTGTCGAAAAGAGTCCAATATGTTACTAAAATCCTGCCAATTATATTGCCCGGTTTCAATCACTGCCCCAGCCGTCACGGTACCGTGGCCACTGACATACTTTGTTAGCGAACAAGTGATTAAACTCGCACCGACCTCTTTGGCTTTAAACAAGTAACTTGGTGTCATTGTGTTGTCGACCACAAACGGTATGTTGCGTTTTTTGCAGAGTGCGCCAATCGCAGACAGGTCAGCTATTTGCGTTACAGGATTCGCAATCGTTTCGGTAAAAACAAATTTGGTATTGTCTTTAATTGCGGCTTCTACGAGTGCAACGTCGGTGACATCAACTAGTGTTGCCTCAATCCCAAATCGTTTAAAAGTATTTAATAAACTAGGAGTATTACCAAATAAAAAGCGACTTGCTACCACATGGTCGCCGGCTTTTAGTAACGTAAAAAATAATGTGCTAATTGCCGCCATACCCGACGCAAAAACTAACGATGAAGTGCCACCTTCCATCTGAGTAATTAGGGATTGCAGGGCATCTGTGGTCGGTGTCGACTGTCTAGCGTATGCATGACCTGCTTGTTTTCCCTGAAAATATCAACTAAATCTTGAGGGTTGTCGTAACCAAACAACACAGAGTTAACAATGGGATAATGCACCGCACCACTATCTGGGTTAAGTAATCTATCGTGATGTACCGTATCCGTTGTAAAACCTTTACTCATAACACCTTCCTTATAAGTGAACGCTTTTAATTAAAGCTTGGCTTGAAATTTTAAGTTAAGTGCTTGAGCAACACTTGGATGAACAAATTTACTGGCATCGCCGCCATGGGCTGCAACATCTCTCACGATCGTAGAAGATATATGGGCCAATTCACCTCTTGGGGTTAACAAAACACTTTCAAGTCCAACATTAAGCGAGCGATTAATCTCGGCTAATTGCGATTCATATTCAAAGTCAGCGACTGTTCTCACTCCACGAAGTAAAACCGTTGCTTGCTTTTGCACCGCAAACTCAGCCAATAATCCAGAGAAACCTTCCACTGACACTTTATCGATACCAGCTAATGATGCCTGTGCCAACGCAACTCGTTCATCTAATGAAAACAGGGGATTTTTTCTGTCGCTCTTCGCTATCGCAACAACAACATGATCAAAAAGGTCTTTCGCTCGATTTACTAAATCGATGTGGCCGTTTGTTAACGGATCAAATGTGCCCGGGTAAATCGCTATTACGCGTTTTTTCATTTCATTCATAGGAGCAAATCTTCAAAGAGTTAAACGCCACTAACATCCTTGAAACTAACGCAAATTTGCGTTTGTGACAGTGATAACCAGCACGTCTGATTTAATATTTTACGAACTATAGCAGAATTACATTATCGCAACATACTCGAAATCACCGCGAAAACTTTCATCATGACAAACAAATAAAGCAGGTAAGCGTGAAAAATCTATTACAAATATGATATAAAGAAATGTTAATAGAGCTATTGATCTAAACTTGCGTAAGATAGAGAATGGCTCGATTAGGCTCATTTTATAATCGCTTTTTAAGCGTGACTAAAAATAGCATCGGAATTAAACATTGATACGGAGTGGTATTTGGTCAATTTTTTGGCTGATAACAGAGATTGGATATGAAGACAAAAGATCGCATTATAGAAGCGAGTATTGAGTTATTTAATGCTCAAGGTGAACGCAACGTTACAACAAACCATATAGCTTCACATCTGAACATCAGTCCTGGTAATTTGTACTATCACTTCCGTAACAAAGAAGAAATTATCCGACATATATTCACTAAATACGCAGACCACATGCAGACGTCTTTTGAGCCGGTAAAGCCTAGCCAAGACGCAATGAAGATATTAACCAATTATCTCGACGCTGTATTTAGCGCACTTTATCACTTCAATTTTTTGTACGATAACCTCCCTGTCATCATGGCAAGAGATCCAGAATTAAGAACCCAATACCTGAAAATCCATAATAAAATGATGGAAAAAATTCATCACCTTATCGTGAGTTTGCAAGTTGCCGGCTTAATAAATATCGACAATAACGATATTGATGACTTCGCTAATATCATCAAGCAGCAAGTTACGTTTTGGATCAGTTACATTAAAACGAGTGAAGAAGCGGCAGAGGTTAACAATCCAATTTTGTATCAGGGCCTAACTAAAGTATTATTGTTGTTTAAACCTTATGTCACACCAGATTACCAAGTGGCCGTAGCTGAACTTACAGGTCGCTACAAAGCTTTGGCGACGGGTGAAATCAGCGAGACAGAATAATTATGTTTGACTTAAAACAGTGTTACCGAGACAACTTACAACAACACCTATCGCTTTTTCAAACGATGGAATCTTATTTACCTGAAGTTGAACAACTCGCAATTGAGTGTTTTGACGCACTAGGTAAAGGTGGAAAAATTGTATTTTTTGGCAACGGTGGTAGTGCTGCGGATAGTCAACATTTAGCCGCTGAATTTGTTGTGCGCTTTAAAAAAGAGCGCCGCGCTTTGGCTTCTATTGCACTAACAACTGATACATCAATTCTTACCGCGCATACAAACGACTATGAATTTGATACCGTGTTTGCCCGTCAGGTTCAAGCGTTGATCAAACCAGAAGACGTCGTGATTGGTTTAACCACATCAGGTACTAGCGCCAATATTAACTTAGGCTTAGAAGCAGCAAACGAAATAGGTGCCTATACAGTGGCATTTACTGGTCGTGACGGCGGACAAGTTAAAGACATCGCTAACTTACCTATCATTATTAAAAACGACATAACCGCGCGCATTCAAGAAGCACATATGTTCATTGGTCACTGGTTGTGCGAAGTCATTGACGAATTAGTCACCCAAGACGACTAACATTACGAATCAAATCGCTGGTTGGCATGACGATTCAATTGCGAATTAATGCCAACAAGCTGCAGTACACATTCAACTAATCTTTTACCAAATCCGGCTCTCCCCATTGATATCAGACGGTTTTACGTTATGCTATCCACACTTTTACAGCCAAACCGCAGCTATTATGTTCGACTTATCCGTATTTAAAACCTTATCTCATGTAAAAATCTTAGTGGTTGGCGACGTTATGCTCGACCGATATTGGACCGGCGACTCGTCTCGAATTTCTCCTGAAGCCCCGGTTCCAGTTGTCAAAATTGACAATCTAGACGACAAAGTTGGCGGAGCAGCCAACGTCGCCCGCAATATTGCCCACCTTGACGGGCAAGTGACTTTACTTGGCATTATCGGTGACGATGAAAACGGTGAGCGATTAGAGTCACTGTTAGCTGGTGAACAAATCAAGTCTGCATTGGTTACGCAAACGACCCAACCAACAATTACCAAATTGCGGGTTATCAGCCGTCAGCAACAAGTCGTAAGACTGGATTTTGAAGAAGCATTTGATCAAGCTCATGCTGACGCACTGGAAGTTGCCTTTGAAACCGTATTGCCCGACTTCGATTTTATTGTGTTCTCAGACTACAACAAAGGCACGTTAGCAAATATTAAATCCATGATTGAAAAAGCGCGAACGTCTGGGAAAATGGTCTTTGTTGATCCAAAATCAAAAGACTTAAGTGATTACTCAGGTGCAAACGTAATTACCCCCAATAAAACCGAATTTGTCGCCGCTGGCGGTAAAGTTGCCAACGAACAAGAAATTTGGCAATCGGCACAGGACGTTATTGCGACGCACAATATCGAATCTATATTACTTACGCGCAGCGAACAGGGTATGTCCGCTATATCGGTAACTGAAAAAGTCGATATGCCAGCGCAGGTATTAGAAGTTTCTGACGTAACCGGCGCAGGCGATACCGTTATAGCAACGCTCGCCATGATGATGGCTGCCGGTTTACCGTTAGCAGATGCTGCAAAAGTGGCTAATTTAGCTGCTGGTATTGTTGTGTCTAAACTCGGTGCAGCAACGGTTTCACCTGAAGAATTATACCAAGCCGTAAACAAAAATATGTTTGCGTCAAAACAAGCACATTACCAAACACCGTTTGAAGAAGTGCTCCAGCATATTCAGTTTGCTCGCCAAAGTGGTGAAAAAATTGTCTTCACTAATGGCTGTTTCGACATTCTACATGCGGGACATGTCCACTATTTAGAACAGGCAAAAGCCCTCGGTGATCGCCTAGTGGTCGGTTTAAATAATGACGACTCAATTCGCCGTCTCAAAGGTGAAAATCGTCCAATAAATCCATTAAATGAACGTGCTACTGTTGTTTCAGGTCTTGCTAGTGTTGACTGGGTTATCCCATTTGGCGAACAGTTAGGCGATGGATTTGACGATACGCCTTTTCATCTAATTGATTCAATAAAACCTGATGTATTAGTAAAAGGTGGCGACTATACAATAGACAATATTGTCGGAGCAGATATTGTTCAAAAAATGGTGGTTTAGTGGCAACTATTGATTTTGTTGATGGTTGTTCAACGACTAAAGTTATCGAAAAAATTAAAGCTTAGTCAGATTGCGGGACTTAAATGGTCAAATCAAAACGTGTTTTTGCGAATATTTGGCCATTAATTTGCACCGCGACCTGATGTTCGCCCTTATAATATTTTCGGGTATTAATGGGTTTGATGTGATGCGCCTTATTTAATTTAACGGATTCCCCTGCACGCAATTCCAACGCTTTCCATTTAAATACTTTAGGGGTGAGTTTACCGTTGGCTTTTTGATGATCGATAATAAAATCTAATAATACGCTCAATGCCTTATCACTTTTATTCGTTAATTGCAGGTGCATTTCAAGCCTCTCGTTTAACTGAACGACATTGTTGGCAATCGAAAGCTCAACGACCAAATCATCTGGAACACGGTAACCAAATGTCTCTAGCGTTTTTATGTGACCTTGCTTAATCAAGGTGCGACTTGCATGTTTAATTAACCGTTGACGATTTTTAGAGGCCTTTTGGGACCATTGACGCACTACATCTGCAACTAAATCTGGATGATGTTTAGCGATATCGTTTAGATTATTAGCGACACTTCGACGGACATATTCCGACTCATCATCTTTTAATTCTTCAAGTACAAACATGATTAGCGTTGGATTAGCTTTAAATTGAGGAATTTGTTGTGCCCAAGGTAACAAAGGCCGACACCCTTCTGTCGCTAATCGACGCACATGGTGGCAAGGATCAACAAGCCAAGAGCGAATAACATCCAGCGTTTTTTCTGGCTGAGCAATAAATAGAGCACGAATACCAAACTCACTGGTGAATCGCTTTGTCATTTGTTTAAGCGCATCTAACGCCATTGGTAAATTCGCCTGCCCTAACTCACCTGCATATTCGCTGTAAGGCAGTATCATCCAACCTGCAACGCCGTGTTCGTCGGTTGTTAAGTCGGTTAGGTCTTGGTTGTCAGAAACCGGTTGCAGTGTCGCCAATAGAACCGCAATCGCCTGTTCAAAATTTTCGGGTAGATACTGCTGCAGTGCGATAAAAACCTGATGACCACGCTCTTTTAACTCATGCTGATCAATATTATGGCTGGCAAGTTGATAAAAACCGTCAGTATCAAAACCTTCGATTTGCAGTGCCAACAAATTTGCACAGTGGCGGATTTTATCTCGGCAAAATACGTTCTTCACTTTTTGTTGTCCCAATTTTCAAGACGTTGATAGAGCGTATTCAAAGTCGTTTTAATTAGCCCAGAGTGGCTTTCTAGCGCTTTCCGGCCAAGTAAACCATCGCTTATTCTTACTGATGTCTCGTTCAACCAATATGACAACTGATGATAAAAATCTTGTTCTTTTTGACACACTAGCAAACCACCGGCTTTTGAAAGCACCTCACAAATTTCGGGGTTGTTATGAATATGTGGCCCCATCAAAACTGGTTTAGCAAATGCTGCTGGCTCGATAGGGTTATGCCCCCTCGATTAGCAAATGAGCCGCCGACAAATGCCACATCACAGACCGCGTACAATTGACTCAACATCCCCATTTTATCGACAACTAAAACATCATTATCATCGTTCATCCAGCTATGTTGGCTATATTTAATAACATTTAGGCTGTCATTTTTAATAGACTCAAAAACGTCTTCGAAACGCTGAGGGTGGCGTGGGGCAATAACTAAGGCCAAAGTTGGATGCGATTTTTAAGCTTTTTGTAAGCCTCAACTAATAACGACTCTTCTCCTAAATGGGTACTCCCCCCAACAAGACGAGGCGCTTGGACAACCCCATGGTCATACGTAGAGCTGCGTATTGTTGGTTGCTCTTCTCATCGATATTATTTTCAGGATCGTTTTCTATATCGAGTATGGGTAAAGTGACATCCAACTTTATGTTGCCAATTAGAAATAAGTTTTCGGGCTTAATGCCCAATAAAAGATAATTGGCTTGGTCGAGTTTGTTTCGAACAAAAACCAAACTCAACTGGCGTATCATGGGTAACCCTAGCCATTTTAATTTTAGATAACCGCGCCTTGTTTTGTCCGTCATGCGACCATTTACAACAATGGTTGGGATAGTTCGGTGATGACACAATCTGATTAAATTTGGCCACAATTCCACTTCCATAATGATCACAAACTGAGGGTTTATTTTATTTAAAAAACCCGCCATCAACGACATTAAATCAAGAGGTAAATAACAATGTTGAATGCGTTCTGCCAAAGGCGAGTCATGCCACGACTGCTTTAAACGTTGAACTTGTTGTTTGCCGGTTTGAGTATTGGAGGTAATAACGAGATGCAACTCTGGCTTATCGATGAGAAGTTGTTTGATAAGCGGGGTCGCAGCGACTACCTCTCCCATAGATGCACAGTGGATGATCGCCTGTTCACCACTATTAAGTTTTAGCCCAAAGGGTAATAAACCAAGTTTACTGCCCCATTGCCAATCTCGTTTTAAGTGATGCGACTTTTTAAAGGGAACATAGTAACACTTGATTAGAAAGGTTTCTTTTAACCAAATAAACAATTCGATTACATAAAACAACATGAGTACGAGAGCATACAACCACCTCGCTAACATGGTTTTCATGAGTTGTAACCTGCCAACAAAGTTTGCCAATCACTTTGCTCAAAATGAAAACACTCATGTAACCTTTTCTCTTTCATTAACGAGCGATACAAGCGCGCCAAATTTTGAGTAGGCCATTTGTCGTCTTTCTCACGGAACTTACAGTTATCGAAATCAATGAGGTATACGTTTTGATTGTTATCAATCAGAATATTATGAATATTTAAATCACTATGGAAGACGTTCTCATCATGAAATCGCTTAATGGTTTTCCCCATCGCAAACCAGGTTTTATCCGCCAAAGTCCCTTCAATCAAATGATGAAAGCCGTCCTTCGTTCCTGCGATGGTCTCTATTAAGATAGCATTGCTACATAAGCTAAACCCATGACGCTGAACACGAGCGGCCACCGGTACAGGCACTGGTAAACCTAAAGCCGACATTTTTGCCAACATTTCTAACTCTAGATAACAGCGAGTTTTCTCAATGCCGGTATAAATGAACTTATCTTTACTCAAGTACCTAACCATGCCGCCGCGATAATAATGGCGTAACACCATATTTTTAGTGACGCCCGCATCATCGGTATAATCGATAAAATACGTGGTGAACCGACCTTGGCTACTGCCGGTGATTTTTTCTGGGAACCCCAAAAATGCGGTTCAAACCAATCAGCTGAGATCAATTGTTTCAGATCAGCTCGCACGTATATGTAATTTGTTGAGTCATTGGATTGTATCCAATCCAATGGAAGGCTCGATTTAGTCAAAAAGTATCTTTATCATGATTTAATTTGGAATAGAGAGAATCATACATTAGCATTGCGGTTTGACGCCAATTTGATTTAACCAACCGAGAGAAACTATGTCTTTGAAGTCTATTTGCATATTACGCCTTTCTGCCATCGGTGACGTTTGCCATGCGGTAGCCGCTGTGCAAGCCATACAACGACAACATCCAAAAGCAAAAATTGTCTGGGTAATAGGTAAAATAGAACTCATGTTATTAGACGGGTTACCTGGGGTCGAGTTTGTCGTATTTGATAAATCAACGGGAAAACAAGCATTTACCAAGTTAAAACACGATCTTAAACCCTACCACTTTGATGTTTTACTGCATATGCAAGTGGCACTTAGAGCAAATTGGGCAGCAAGATTTATTAAGGCCAAACGAAAAATTGGGTTTGATTGGCAACGAGCAAAAGAATTACACGCCTTATTCACCCGTGAACGAATCAAGCCACAAACTGAACCCCATGTACTGGAAGGTTTTTTGCTTTTGCAGAAAAAGTCGATGTGCCAGCGTCAGAACTTGAAAATTTGACTTGGAATATTCCCACCAGCGACGACGACAAAGCGTTTGCCGAACAACATATTCCAAAAGATTCAAACACCTTTGTTATAGCGCCTGCGGCCAGTAAAAAGAGCGAAACTGGTTACCAGATCGATATGCAGCACTTGCCAATTATGCGGCTAGTAAAGGCTTCAAAGTCGCCATTTGCGGCGGTCCAGGTAACGTTGATAGAGAATTGACCGACCAGATTAAGCAGCATATCAAAACAGACGTTGTCGACCTAGTTGGGAAAACGACGTTAAAGCAAATGTTAATGCTGTTAAAAAATGCCAAGCTTGTGCTTGCCCCTGACACTGGGCCTGCTCACATGGCAGTAACACAACATACGCCCGTGATTGGGCTTTATGGCCATTCAAACCCTAAACGAACGGGCCCTTATTTATATCAAGGATACGTCGCTGAAGTTTATCAACAAACGTTGCTAAACAAACATGGCAAAACCCCAAGACATGTAAAATGGGGCACGCGAGTAAAAGGTGACAACATCATGAGCGAAATTAGTATTGAGATGGTGAAAACGCAGTTCGACCGTATCGTTCAAGACTTTAAAATTGAAGTCAAAAAAATATGACCAATAAAGTACTCTTTTTAGACCGAGATGGTGTGGTAAATGTCGATCATGGCTATTTGTATGAGCCTGAAAAGTTTGAATTTATTGACGGCGTTTTTGCGGGATGTAAAAAGTTTCAACAGGCTGGTTTTCAAATCATAGTCATCACCAATCAATCAGGGATTGGTCGGGGTTATTACACCGAACAGGATTTTGCTAATTTAAGCTCCTGGATGATTGAGCAATTTGCAAAAAATGGCATCAAAATCTTAGATGTATTTTATTGCCCTCACCACCCTGAAAAAGCGAACCCACCCTATTTACAGCATTGTGACTGTCGTAAGCCCGCCCCGGGCATGTTGCTGAACGCACAGCAACAACATCAAGTAAATATGGCCAAAAGTATAATGGTGGGAGATAAAGGCTCCGACATGAAAGCTGCGGTTAACGCTGGTGTTGGAAGGAAATTCCTCGTAACGTCAGGACAAGATTTAGCAGAAAGCGATCGCACTTTAGCAGACAAAGTTTTTTCTAATTTAGAACAACTTGCAGACTTTGTCTGTTAGAGATTTATACACTTATTTGCCATGGTTAAACATTTATCGATTATTATCTTTAACCATAAATCGATGAAAGGCTCTGCGCACTCGGTACATTTATGGCAACAACTCGTTTGCTAACGCCCAATTAACAGCTGCTTCTGCATGAATTTGTGTCGTATCAAACACTTCAATATTGCAATCTTGCTGTGAAACCAACAAACCAATTTCTGTACAGCCAAGTATCACCCCTGAACACCTTGTTGTTCTAAGTCTGCTATTACATCAAGATAATACAAACGTGACGTTTCATTAATTTCACCACGACATAACTCGTTGTATATAATGTCATGAATTTTTTTACGTTGGTCCGACGGTGGAATATCAACCTGCAACCCAAACTGATCGGTAAGTTTGGCCTTATAAAATGGCTTTTCCATTGTGAACGCGGTGCCTAATAAAGCAATTCTGTCTAGTTTTTTGGCAACAATGGCTTCACCCGTTGCATCGGCTATGTGAAGCAGAGGGATTTGAAGCTGACTTTGTATTTGCTCAGCAACTAAATGCATTGTATTGGTCGCGATTAGGATCATATCCGCACCAGCTCGCTCCAACTGTTGCGCTGCGGTTGTTAATAACCGGGCGATTTCAGCCCAATCACCTTGATGTTGTAACGTTTCATATTCCGCAAAATCGACACTATTAATTAGTACCTTGGCCGAATGTAAACCGCCTAACTTCGCCTGAATGCCTCGGTTAATACGTTGATAGTAACCAACGGTCGATTCCCAACTCATGCCACCTAAAATACCAATTGTTTTCATAGTTAATCTACCTGTCTCAAACGTCATTAATTAAGTTCGATTTCAAATTTTGCGCTTCCCGCTTCGCCGGCACCAAATGACCCTGACCCGTTGCATTTGCAAACGCGCCCGTACCAGTGTTTTCTACCACAATGAATGTACTAGAGGCGACACCTGCGGAGAATTCACCGGTATGGCTAATGGTAAGAGTCGACTCGACATTGTCTACTGTGGTGGTAATTACCTCGAATCCCGTGAACAGAGCATGCGTAGCTGAGGTGTAACACAACAGATATTGCACAACCGATGATCCTTCAATGTCACCTGTGTAGGTTTGTTTTATATCGGCATAACTTACTTTGTGCCCTGCGTCATTCTGAAATTTTGGTTCTTCCTGCCAACCCGAAATTGTAAACTGACCTGTTAAATTCGCTGTCATCCTATTTCCTTTCTCTTCATTTTGATTTTCATTTAGTATTTTTCAATGTTAGTAGTTTCTAACATGGACAACTCCATCTATAAGTTTGATACTCCATATTTAAAAACAAGGAACATCTAGTACGTTAGTACCCACTTACAACCAATCAATTAGCGTATTCCATAATTTAATAACCAGTAAATAACAGCTATTACAAGTGCCAAAATTTCGATTAAAACCTACAGTAGCAGACTGTCAAAGCTGGGTAACTAATCCATTACTAATATTACTGAGTTCGTTTGCATGCAATTACTAATGAGACACCTCCGGCGTTATCGATATCAGCATAGCTTTAGAAAACAACACGTCCACTTTTGTGAACAATTTTAATATTATTCATTAGAATTATTAGGTCAAAATACAATCCATTTGGCTGACCAAAACAATTAAAGCCGCTACAATTCTTTATATTCAACGATCTTTTACTATTCTATTGAATAAGTAGGATTAATGTCGCTATTACAGTGGAGTAAACACGATGCGCGCAGAAGGCTTTTTTAAACAACTTCAACAAAATATTGATCAGACAAAACAAGAAGGTTTGTATAAATCTGAACGTGTCATTACGTCACAGCAGCAGGCACAAATCGATGTTAATGGCGAACAAGTCATTAATTTCTGTGCGAACAACTATTTAGGTTTAGCTAACAGCCCAGAGCTCATCGACGCGGCAAAACAAGGCTTAACAGACCATGGGTTTGGTGTTGCTTCTGTTCGTTTTATTTGTGGTACACAGGACATCCATAAAGAGTTAGAGCAAAAAATATCAGGGTTTCTTAAAACAGAAGACACCATTTTGTATTCGTCTTGCTTTGACGCTAATGGCGGCTTGTTTGAAACCATTCTAACGGCCGACGACGCTATTATTTCAGATTCTTTAAACCACGCCTCAATTATCGATGGCGTTCGCTTATCTAAATGCAAACGCTACCGTTATGCCAACAACGATATGGTTGATTTAGAAGAGAAATTAAAGCAAGCCGATGCTGACGGTGCCCGCGTTAAACTTATCGCTACCGACGGTGTATTTTCAATGGATGGCGTTATCTGCGACTTAAAAAGCGTGTGCGATTTAGCCGACAAATACGATGCCTTAGTTATGGTCGATGACTCTCATGCTGTGGGATTTGTTGGTGAAAATGGCCGTGGTACCCATGAGTACTGCAATGTATTAGACCGTGTAGATATCATTACCGGAACCCTTGGCAAAGCACTAGGTGGCGCATCTGGTGGTTATACGTCGGGTAAAAAGAAATCGTAGAATGGTTACGTCAACGCTCTCGTCCTTATTTGTTTTCAAACTCACTTGCGCCTTCAATTGTCACCGCATCCATTAAAGTCTTATCTATGTTAGAGCAAGGTTCACAGTTGCGTGACACTCTATGGGCTAACGTAAATTACTTTAGACAAAACATGCTAAAGGCCGGCTTTACCTTAGCTGGTAAAGACCACGCTATTATTCCAGTTATGTTAGGCGACGCTAAACTTGCTTCAGAGTTTGCTGAGAAAATGCTAGCCGAAGGTATTTATGTTGTTGGATTTAGCTTCCCTGTTGTACCAAAAGGTCAAGCCCGTATTCGAACTCAAATTTCAGCAGCCCATACGCCTGCGCAACTCGACAAAGCCATTGCTGCATTTATAAAAGTGGGCAGAGAATTGAAGGTGATCAACTAATGAAGTCACTTGCTAAATTAAAATCCGAAGTCGGCATTTGGATGACCGATAGCCCAAAACCAACAATGGGCCACAATGACTTATTAATTAAAATTCGTAAAACCGCGATTTGTGGCACGGATATGCACATCTACAACTGGGATGAATGGGCTCAAAAACCATTCCTGTTCCTATGGTTGTAGGCCACGAGTATGTAGGTGAAGTAGTCGATATGGGCTAGGAAGTTCGTGGTTTCTCTGTCGGTGATCGCGTATCCGGTGAAGGTCATATTACCTGTGGTCATTGCCGTAACTGTCGCGCTGGACGTGTACATTTGTGTCGCAATACAACGGGTGTTGGCGTAAATCGTGAAGGTTCATTTGCCGAATACTTAGTCATCCCTGCGTTTAATGCATTTAAAATTCCAGACAATATTTCTGATGAATTGGCGTCTATCTTTGACCCGTTTGGAAATGCCGTCCATACCGCGTTATCGTTTGATCTCGTTGGCGAAGACGTATTAATCACGGGTGCAGGTCCAATAGGCATTATGGCGGCTGCGGTTGCCAAACACGTCGGCGCACGTCATGTCGTAATTACAGATGTAAACCCATATCGTTTAGACCTTGCGAAAAAAATGGGCGCTACACGAGCCGTAAACGTCGCTGAGCAAAAGCTAAAAGACGTTATGAACGAATTAGGAATGACTGAAGGATTTGATATCGGACTTGAAATGTCGGGGGTTCCAGTGGCATTTAACGACATGTTAAATAACATGAATCACGGCGGTAAAATTGCGATGTTAGGCATACCTCCGTCAAACATGGGTGTTGACTGGAATCAGGTTATCTTTAAGGGATTAGTCATCAAAGGAATTTATGGTCGAGAAATGTTTGAAACTTGGTACAAGATGGCAAGTTTGATCCAGTCAGGCTTAGATATCTCGCCTATTATTACACACCGTTTCCCAGTTGAAGAATTTCAAGCTGGCTTTGAAACTATGGGCAGTGGCCTCTCAGGTAAGGTTATCTTGAACTGGGATTAGATGCTTTTCAATATAAGGTTTCAGCTATCAAAAGTAGTTGAAACCTTTGTTGTATTAAGTTCTTCATAGCATGCCGCCTGCTGGTTTTACCGCCGACATAGAGTTCAACAAACGTGGCGATTTAACTGCGCCAAAATGCCGGAGTGAATAGTACTAATAAGGTAAAGACCTCAAGTCGGCCGAATACCATCGCAATCATTAAAATCCATTTAGCTCCGTCACCAACACTTGCGTAGTTTGCCGACACCTCACCCAACCCAGGACCAAGATTATTTAAACAAGCCGCTGTCGCTGTAAATGCAGTAACGTTATCTAAACCACACCCCACTAACGCCAACATAATAATAATAAACACTAACGTATACGCTGAGAAAAATCCCCAAACAGCTTCTACCACTCGATCAGGTAACGCTTTTTGTCCCAACTTAATCGAAAATATGGCTTTTGGATGCACCAATCGATTGAGTTCTCTGAGCCCTTGTTTAAAGAGCAACAACACTCTGACCACTTTTAATCCGCCACCCGTTGAACTTGCGCAGCCGCCGATAAACGAACTAAAGATAAGTAATATAGGCAAAAATAGTGGCCAAACGGCAAAGTTTGACGTGGTAAATCCAGCGGTTGTCGACATTGAAACAGATTGAAATAATGCCTGATCCAATGATGTTAAATTAGACTCATACGTTGACTCACCTACCAGTGTCCACCAGCACAACAAAACAAGGAACGCTTGAATATATAAAAAGGTTTTGAACTCAGGATCACGAATGTATTGCTTAATCGAACGGTTAGTCACCGCAGCGTAATGCAATGAAAAATTTGCGGCGGAGATAAGTAAAAAACCACACAAACCAGATTTACTGCTGAGCTGTCGAAGTATCCCATACTTGCGTCATGCGTCGAAAAACCGCCAATAGCTATTGTTGAAAATGAATGAGTAATTGCATCGAATACATTCATACCTGCCAGCCAATAACTGACTGCACACAAGGTCGTCAATACCACGTAGATGTACCACAAGTGTTTCGCTGTATCGGCTATTCTCGGGGTCATTTTACTGTCTTTCATCGGACCGGGAATTTCAGCTCGATACAACTGCATGCCACCAACACCTAGGATAGGCAAGATTGCCACCGCTAAAACAATGATCCCCATACCACCAAGCCATTGTAATTGTTGACGATAAAATTGCAGCGCTTTAGGAAGGAAATCTAGCCCTGTTAGAACGGTTGCGCCGGTTGTTGTCAATCCCGAAAAGGATTCAAAAAAGCGTCGGCAACACCGATTTGCGGTGTTGTCGAGAATAGAAAGGGTAAAGCACCAAACGACCCTAGAACGAGCCAAAAGAATACAACAATTAGAAAGCCCTCTCTGGCTCTCAAATCGGCTTTATGAAAGCGATTTGGATACCAGATAAGAAGGCCCGCTATTAAGTTGAACACAAATGCGATGACAAACGGCAAACCGCCACCGTCTCGGTAGATTAACGACACTAAAGCCGGTGGCAACATAGTCACACTAAAAAGCGCAACGAGCAGGCCTAAGATCCGTATAATCGTCCGATACTGCATGTATTTTATTCTTTTCTGTAGTTATTAGTTACTAATTAAGATTTAGATCTCGAGTCATATTTTCATTACGCTCGCGATGCACAATAATATTATCTTCGATCCGTATTCCACCAAACGGTTTAAACGATTCGACCTTGTCCCAATTCACCATTTTTTCTTTATCTGTGCCTTTTAAGTCACTTAATAGACTGTCGATAAAATAGAGACCCGGTTCAATGGTGAACACCATATCAGATTCAATACCTCGGGTCGTCCTTAAAAATGGATGTGATTTAGGTGACGCAATTGTTGTTCCACGACTATCGGCCATAAACCCGCCTACGTCATGAACTTGTAAGCCTAGATTGTGCCCTAACCCATGTGGGAAAAAGGTGCGCGTTAATTCCGACTCTACAGCCTGCTCCGGGGTCACTTTAATAATATTAAACTGCGATAAGGTTTCGGCAATCATCGCATGCGACTGAATATGCAAGTCGACATAAGAAGCATCAGGCTTTAAGCCATCGACCATGGTCGTTGCGATGTTATCAACAGAACCAATTAACTCGGCAAATTCATTTTGCTTAAACGCATAAGTACGTGTGATGTCGGCAGCGTAACCATGGAATGAAGCACCAGCGTCAATTAAGAAGCTACGAGGGTCAACAGGTTTTTCACGAAGGAAATGAGTGTAATGTAATATCGCTGCGTTTTCATTTAACGCGACAATGTTGCCGTAAGGCGTTTCGTTTTCTGTATGTTGGCAGGCGTTTAAATACGCTAACTGAATTCCATATTCAGATTCACCCGCATAAAACGCATCTTTAGCCGCAACGTGTGCGGTAACTGCGCGTCTATTGGCTTCTCTTAAACATAGTTTTTCATAATCTGATTTATACGCGCGGTGATAATGTAAAAAATTGGTGACCGGTACTGGATTAAAATGACCAAAACTTAACGCTTGCGCAACATCAACATGTTCACCCATATAGGCAATATTACTGCGGTCATATGGTAACAATTGCCCTACTTCTGCAGGACTTGTTAATAATTGAATATCAAAATGTTCGGCCCAAAAGTCAGTTGGTTCGTCAGGCACTTTATGCCAAAAATCAACAGGGCGATAAAAAATGAGTTTCGGTTTGCTTTCGCCGTCAACCAACAACCAACAATTTGGATTATCGACAACAGGCAGTAAGGCTTTAAATTGTGGATTAGGTTTAAACGGATAATCCATGTCGTCTAAAAACTGACGCATAGGTTTACCACTATGAAAAACCAAAGCGTCTAAACGCTCCGCTTTTAACACTTGAGCGGTGAGTTTTTGCAATCGTTCGATATGTTGAGGATACGATTGTGCTAGTTGATTCGATAAAGACATAGAGGACTCCGTTTTTTCCCGCAAGTTTAGCCTGAAATTCAGTTATACGAAACAACCATAGCGTTAATAGGCGTTGAATTACAGGGCCGGTAAGATACGAATATCGGTAATTTCACCAAATGTACTGTTATCTTGACTCAACAGCTTCTCGTAGACCTTGCTATAGGCAACAACCGCTTTGACATAATTACGAGTTTCTTTATATGGGATAGTTTCAATCCACGCATCAGCCGGCATTTCCTTCTCTGGTAACCAGCTCGAGACCTTACGTAAACCGGCATTGTAAGCGGCTGCAGTTAGTATCGGATTCTGATTGGTACGTTCCATCAAATAGGACCAATAATGACTTCCTAGCTGTACGTTTTTATCAGGGTCAAACAATTGGCTACGATTGATCTTTGTTTTAGCTACATAGCTTGCGGTACTAGGCTTGAGTTGCATTAGACCAGCTGCCCCTGCTGAGGAATACGCATCTGCCATAAAAGAACTTTCCCGGCGTGCTATGGCAAATAATAAGGCCGGTTCCACATTATTCTGCTTAGCCATATCAAAAACGAGTGATTTATAAGGAAGCGGAAATCTCAATTCGACATCGTTCAAATGCCCAACCTCTGCCAAAGTAAATATTGGTCGTGAATACCACCCCCAATCATGGGCCATTTTGGCTACGACAAGCTTGTCTTTATCAGATAACCCCCGAGACAAGACATTCCATTCTTTACGTGCCTCATTGCCACGACCTAATTTAAATAGTTCAAACGCACGCCGTAAATTGGGTTGTTGCTGAAAACGAATAACATCCTGTTGGTCAACAACCAAAGGTTCGTGTCGCAATCGAGTGGGTTCACCAAGTCGATTAGCGGCTAAAAAACCGTAGTAATTTCGACTTTGGGCCAATTCATGATAAGTGACCAAAGCATTCTCAATGTCACCAATCCCCTCTAAAGCACGGGCTTTCCAGTAAACTACGGCTAAATCTTTCTGCATTTTTTCAGGCAAACTTGTGATGGTATTTAACGTGCCTTGCCAGTCTAAGTTGCCGATGGTTGACGCTAAACGCCATTGCTTGACGGACTCATCCACCGATTCGTCAGGCAATCTATTAAGAAACTCAAGTCCGTCTTTATGCTGCGATATAGCATACGATATGGCAAGTCGTCGAATATGTTGCTGCTGTAGTTTCGGAGATATATTAAATTTGGCGGCTTTTTCTAACCACACTTCAGAGATTTTTTCAGGTTGCGAAAACACTAATCGACGGACCCCGTATAAAAACACATCTCGTTCAGCGCTGTTATACAAAAAGAAAAAATTGTCATCAAATATTGAAGAAGGCTGCTTAACAACGTCAACCCATAATGAAGCAAGATGGATATCACCTTTATTAAGTTGTTTTTTCAAATAAGGTACCAGTCCCCAATTTTTAGCCTTAACGGCTAAAATGAGTCGCTCCAATGCCACTTCAGATGTTAAATAACCGGCGGTTTTCCAGCTTTCGAACAAAGGATCACATACTTTGGGTTGAGACGTAGCAGACAACCAATATGGGGTTACTTTTGAAAATATTGATTTTTCAGATTCGCCATTCTCTAACAACCAACTTAGATTTAGACATGCTAGTTTTGTATCACCGACATCCTGATAGTTTTCTATAAACATTGTTTTGTATTTGTTTTTAGCTAGATATGACAGCCACTTTTGTTTTAATACTTTTGTAAATGGCGCGTCATTATTAACTTTTAAAAAACGGTTTATTCGGTGTCTTAGTTGAAAAGATAAATGACGCTCAAGAAAAAGGGCCTCGGCATAAGGGGCAAGTGGGTAGTTTTTAATTTTTTTGCGTGTTGTCGATAAACGCTCGGGTTTTCATATTGGGCTGCATGTTCCGCCTCCAAATATGCTTCACGCATTTTTTCTACATCTGTTATGGGCTGGGCGCATAAGACGCTGCTTAGTATAAAGGTACAAAGCGAAATACAATTTTTCATCGGAACTTCCAAAAATTAAGCGATAAATAAAGAAAAAATGAATGCATCGCCTATCCTTAGTTTAATTTAAAAAAACGAATGGCTAGATTGATTATCACTTGTTTAGCAAGTAGTTAGGTTTTTATCGCCTAAGCACTGAGTCAACAGCCATTAAAACACTAATCTAATTAAAAATACGCAATGGGTAAACCACGTTAGCCATTATTTGTAACTAGAATAACCCAATGCATTTAAACGATCGTTTTAAAATAGTTGCTTTTTTGCCGACAAAGGCCAAACTCGGACTACACCAACTGGTCGTACCTTTACTCGCTGAGGAGATTAATAATGCTATTTAAAGGCCAAACTTTATCCGTAACATTAGATGACAATGGCATAGGCCACTTTGTATTTGATGCTGCAGGATCGGTTAATAAATTTGATCAACAAACCATTCAAGAATGTCGTGACGCAGCTAAGGCTATCAACGCGGACGACACTATTAAAGGTGTTGTATTTAAAACAGCAAAAAACGCATTTATTGTAGGTGCCGACATTACTGAGTTTTTAGAAACATTTAAGAATGATGAAGCAACTCTCGTTACTTGGGTAAAAGCAAGCTCAGACATGTTTGATGCCATTGAAGACATTAAGGTCCCAACCGTTACAGCAATACGAGGCTTTGCATTAGGTGGTGGATTTGAATTGTGCCTTGCAACTGACATGAGAATTGCAGATGCCACAGCACAAGTTGGCTTACCTGAAAATAATTTGGGTTTAATTCAGGCTTTGGCGGTACCGTACGACTTCCTCGAATTATTGGCCCTGACAATGCACTTGAGTGGATCACCTCAGCTCGCCCGAAATCGCCAAAAGATGCGCTTAAAATGGGCGCCATTGACGCCGTGACTAGCAGTGAGAATCTCGATGCTGCAGCATTGTCTATGCTAAATTCTGCAATTGCCGGAAAGTTAGATTGGCAAGCTAAACGTCAGCAAAAACTCGACCCAATTAAATTTAATGCAACTGAGCTCGAAAATGCCGTATTAGTTGCAAAAACAATGGTAATGGCGAAAGCCGGTAAACACTACCCTGCGCCAGTTGCAGCTGTAGATTCGGTATATGAATCTGCCGGTATGCATCGTGACGATGCGATGCGTGTTGAAAACAAATATTTTGCAAAACTCGCAAAAACAAACGCCGCAACCGCAATGATTGGCAATTTTTTGAATGACCAATACGTTAAAGGTCTCGCTAAAAAAGCAGCCAAAGGTGTAACAAAACCATTAAATAAAGCTGCAGTGTTAGGCGCTGGAATAATGGGCGGCGGTATTGCTTATCAGTCAGCTTCTAAAGGTACGCCAATTGTCATGAAAGACATTAATCAAGGCGCATTGGATCAAGGACTTGCTGAAGCGACAAAAATACTAGATAAAAAATTATCACGGGGACATACAACGGGTGCCAAAATGGCAAACGTGTTAAATAACATTATTCCAACCCTAAATAACGAATCGTTAGCAGATGTCGACTTTGTAATAGAAGCTGTTGTTGAAAACCCAAAAGTTAAAGGCGCTGTTTTAGCGGAAACCGAAACTCATGTTGGTAGCGATACGATTTTAACATCTAACACATCGACAATTTCGATTAACTTATTGGCAAAAAGCTTAGCTCGCCCTGAAAATTTCTGTGGTATGCACTTCTTCAACCCTGTGCCTAGAATGCCATTGGTAGAGATTATTCGCGGTGAAAAAACCTCTGACGAAACTATTGCATCGACAGTGGCGTATGCAGCTAAAATGGGTAAAACCCCAATAGTTGTAAACGATTGCCCAGGCTTTTTGTCAACCGAGTATTATTCCCTTATTTCGCTGGCTTTAGTTTATTGCTAAACGACGGCGCCAATTTTGTTGATGTTGATAAGGTAATGGAGCGTGAATTTGGTTGGCCAATGGGTCCGGCAATGTTGTTAGATGTTGTTGGCATTGATACCGCTGACCACTGCACAGACGTTATGTCCGACGGTTTCCCAACCCGTATGCCTAAGTTAAACAATGACCCTGTTACGGCTTTATATAAAGAAAACCGTTATGGTCAGAAAAATGGTAAGGGTTTTTACGATCATACATTAGATAAACGCGGCAAACCGAAAAAGACGTTAATCCTGAAACATTGGAATTACTAAAAGCGGCAGCTCCTAGCAATCAAAAGTTTGATAAGTTAGAAGTCATTAACCGGTTAATGATACCTATGGTTAACGAAACAATTCGTTGTTTAGAAGAAGGTATTATTGCTTCTCCTGCTGAAGCAGATTTAGCATTACTTTACGGTGTTGGTTTCCCTCCATTCAGAGGTGGTATTTTCCGCTTTGTTGATACAATGGGGTTAGCTGAATTTGTCGCGGAAGCGGACAAATACGCGGCACTAGGTGAAATCTATCAAGTAACGGACAAGACTCGCGAAATGGCAAAGTCTAACCAAACATTTTACTCAACTTACGGCGCAAAATAGGAGCGATTGATATGAATAATGTAGTAATTGTAGATTGCGTACGTACACCGATGGCAAAAGCACGTAACGGTATGTTCGACAACGTTCGAGCGGAAGATTTATCAGCTGCGGTAATGACTGCGTTGTTAAAACGTAACCCGTCAGTAAACGCAGAAGAGCTTGATGACGTAATTTGGGGTTGCGTAATGCAAACCCTAGAGCAAGGTTTTAACATAGCACGACAAGCTGCTCTATTGGCTGGAATACCGACTTCAGTCCCTGCTGTAACGGTTAACCGTTTATGTGGTTCGTCAATGCAAGCATTACACGATGCCGCTTGTAAAATAATGGCGGGCCAAGGTGATATGTTTATCATCGGGGGAGTCGAACATATGACGCACGTACCGATGACACACGGCCTAGATTTTCACCCAGGACTAAATCTAACAACAGCGCAAGCTGCGGGTTCAATGGGTTTAACTGCCGAAGCACTGGCTCGTAAACACGACATTTCAAGACAGCAGCAAGATGAGTTTGGTGTTCGTTCTCATCAACTAGCACATCAAGCTTCTTTAAACGGCCATTTTGATAATGAGATCATTCCTGTCGAAGGTCATGATGCGTTAGGTGCGCTAACATTATGTGACTATGACGAAGTTATTAGACCGGAAACAAACATAGAATCAGTGTCAGGCCTACGCCCTGTATTTAATCCTGTAAACGGAACAGTAACAGCAGCTACTTCTTCAGCTTTATCAAATGGCGCATCTGGGATGTTAGTCATGAGTGAAGAGAAAGCCAATGAACTGGGACTTAAGATCAGAGCAAAAGTGATAGGTATGGGTGTTTCTGGTTGCGAACCTTCAACTATGGGATGGGGTCCGGTTCCTGCAACTAAAATAGCACTAAAACACGCCGGTTTGTCTATTGAAGATGTCGATGTTTTTGAACTTAACGAGGCATTTGCTGCCCAAGCACTGTCCGTAATGAAGGGTTTAGGCATTGAAAATAAAATGGAACAAGTTAACCTAAACGGGGGCGCCATAGCGTTGGGGCATCCACTAGGTTGTTCAGGCTCTAGAATTTCAACAACACTAATCAACAATTTAGAACGCACTAAAGGTAAAGTTGGTTTAGCGACAATGTGTATTGGATTTGGTCAGGGAATCGCGACCTTATTTGAAACGGTTTAGCATAACCGCACTTTAAAAAACCTATAGATAACAGAAACTAAAGGTGCAATGATATTATTTATTGCACTTTTTTTCGCCATCTAGAATTGATCTCATAATGTACTATGGAATCACAATGAATAATAAAGCAGAACACAGCACAGATAATGTTTTAGATGCAGTAAGTTTGCGGTGCCCTGAACCTGTAATGCTAATTAGAAAGAATATTAGAAATATGACACCCGGTGAAACGCTTTTAGTATTAGCAGATGATCCCGCCACTGTAAGGGATATACCATCATTTTGTCGGTTTATGGGCCATGAGTTAGTAAGTCAAAATACGGATCTTGACCCATTTGAATTCGTGATAAAAAAATTAGGCTAAAAGATGGATAACAAAAGTTCGATATCCCACATCAAAAATGAGTGGTTTGAACTAATTGATAATAGAAATTCAAAGAGTATTGAATTTCGCAGAAGGGAAGCATCTCTAATCGCCATGGCGTTTTTGGGGATTTCTGCTTTGTCTGTTTTGATCGCGACAAACTGGTCGACCTACCCCGATTTACTATTAAACATTCTAATTATTAACAACATTGGATTAATATCTTCTATTGCTTTTTATGCCAAAACTAAAAATCTAATAGTTTCCGGCCTCATCTGTATTACATTCGCCTGCATACTAGACTTAATGCTCATATATAGTGGTGGAAAAGAGAATACCGCCCTATATTGGACAATGTTTTTCCCACTCGCCGCTTATTCCGTTTTAGGCTTAACGTTAGGTACAATTTTTACCGGCGTAATGTTTTTGTTCGCCATCTTATTGCTCTATAGTTTCGACATTGTTGCGATTTATTCGGCAATAGAAAAAGTCGTTACCTAATGGCTTTATTGTGTATAAGCATACTTTGTTTTATCAATGAATATTTCAGAACTCGTGAATATTACGAAACCAGTAATATGACACTAAATTATAAAAAAGACGCAAACACAGACCCACTAACTCGTTTGCCAAATAGACGTTTCCTTGAATCTAACTATGTTAAAAAAGTCGTAGAATGCAACGAAACATTTATCGTTATTATGGCGGATATCGATAAGTTTAAAATGGTCAATGATACATATGGCCACGAGGTAGGTGATCTCGCGCTAAAGCACTGCGCGAATATCTTTGGCCAAAAAATACGTAAATCTGATTTACTATGCCGCTATGGTGGCGAAGAGTTTTTGATCTGCCTTCCCAATACAAATAAAGAACAGGCGATTGTCATCGCAGAAAAATTGAGAACCAGCCTAAAAGAAACGAGTTTAACGGTAAGTGACAAACAAACCATAAACTTTACCTGCAGTTTTGGTATTGCGACTTTATCTAATAGAACATTTGAAGATGGGCTTAAAATAGCTGACAACAGGCTGTATAAGGCAAAGGAAAATGGTCGTGATCAGGTTGTATATTGCTAACCTTTTTGACTTTCTAACAGTTTAATTGACAGATACTTTGGTCAAAGCAGACGATACCAAAATCTTTAGCTTATTGTTTGGAAACCAACATTTCGGACGGTAAGCCTTTGTAAAATCTAACTTTTAATTTATAAACGGCATTGTCTTTAGGATGGAATCGATAGCTGCCATTTAACGGTGTTATCGGATCACTTTGCGGATCGCAGTAGACTGGATACCAAGTATCTATTTCAATTGCACTGGTATTATTTTGTGGTGAGCCACAATTTTTACCAACCGACCAGGATTTGTCAGCAAGCTTTAGGTGGTAGGCCTGCCCGTCTGGCCTTAATGTAAATTGAACTTCTAGCACCCCGGCTTCTTCATTTAAATGCAACATATATTCCGGACGCGCTTCCCACTAGGTAAATTCCGATTTCAAATACCAATTGGTTGCCGTTAATTTTGGTTTTGAAGTACAAGAAATGAGCATCGAAGAACTTAATAGTAAAATCGAAACTAAAATAGCTAGTTTATTCAAAATAATAACTCCTAAATTAAGGCAATGACTTTTTATTAATGTCAGTACTACAATTAAGCAATAAAAAAGCCAGTTCGTAAACTGGCTTTAATTAAAACGTTAGTTTTGTTGCTTTGCTTACAGTACAGAAATATCCGCTGTGAACATAAATAACGATTGTAACAAACCAAGTATCGCTAAGCGGTTATTTTTTACCGCGTCGTCCTCGGCCATTACCATTACATTGTCAAAAAGTTATCTATCGAATCACGCAATGTCGCCAACTGAGTCAGACCATTAGTATAATCGCCATTTTCAAATGCAGACTCTACGTCAGATTGAATATCACGAATATTAGCAACTAATGTTTTCTCAGCATCATCTGACAATAAAGCATCATTAATAACGCTAAACTCATTTTTGCTGTTCTTGTTAAGTATGTTATTAACTCGTTTACTTGCTGCAGCAAGTGCGACAGCTTCTTCTAGATTTGCAAAGTTCACAACCGCTTTTAAACGTCGTTCAAAGTCTAAAGCAGACGTTGGGCGCTTAATTTCAACCGCACGAATTACCTCAACCTTAATGTTTTGCTCTTGGTAATAAGCTTGGAATCGCCCTAACATAAAGTCATTTACATCAGATACTACGGCTTCGTTTGTCAGCTTGTCACCAAATAACATTTTGGCAAATTCAGCTAAGTCGCTGAAATCAAGTTCCAATTCTTTTTCAATAAGAATTCGAATGATACCGATAGCTGCGCGACGTAACGCAAAAGGGTCTTTGTCACCTTTTGGATGTTGCCCAATACCAAATATACCCACTAATGAGTCAAACTTATCCGCTAATGCAACTGAACATGCTTCTAACGACGTCGGTAACGCATCACCAGCAAATCTCGGCATGTATTGTTGATACAATGCATCAGCTACTACCAAGTCTTCACCGTCATTTAGAGCATAGTATTTACCCATCACACCTTGTATGTCGGTAAATTCCATAACAACTTCAGTCATCAAATCTGTTTTAGACAGTAAACCAGCACGAGCTGCAAGTGCTTCGTCAGCAGCAATTTTTCCTGCAATATGCCCTGCTAGTTTTGAAATACGTTCAGATTTATCTTTAAGCGTACCAAGTTGTTTTTGAAATAGTACAGAGTCTAAGCTTTCTAAACGAGACTCAAGAGTCGATTTTTTGTCAGTATTGTAAAAGAATTCAGCATCGGCTAAACGAGGACGAACAACTTTCTCGTTACCTTCAATGACTTGTTTAGGGTCTTTACTTTCAATGTTTGAGATAAAGATAAACTTAGGTAATAGCTCGCCATTTTGATCTAACAATGGGAAGTATTTTTGGTCATCTTTCATCGTATAGATAAGCGCCTCTGGCGGTACATCTAAGAAACGCTCTTCGAACGTCCCCACCAATGCAACAGGCCATTCGACTAGAGAGGTCACTTCATCTAAAAGATCAGCGTCTTGAACAGGTTGTGCGTTATTATCGTTAGAAATTTTTGCCATTTGCTCAACAATCATCGCCTGACGTTTTGCATAATCAACTACGACATTTGCCGTTAATAACGTTTCTTCATAAACATCAGCACTGCTAACTTCAATAAGCCCTCTATGATGAAACCTATGGCCCTGTGACAAGTTTGAAGACGTTAAACCCAATACCGTTGCCGGTAGAACTTTATCGCCATACAATGCGATTAGTGTATGAACAGGACGAATAAACTCTTCTCGACCACTTCCCCAACGCATAGGTTTAGGAATTGGCAACTGCTTTAATGCTTTTGTTATAAAGCCTTCAACTAATGATGCCAAAGGTTGCCCTGAAATAGTGGCTTTGTGTAACAGCCATTCACCTTTGTCAGATTTGAGTCTGCCGGCTTCAGCAATGTCGATACCACAACCACGTGCCCAACCTAATGCTGCTTTAGTTGCATTGCCGTCTGCGTCAAATGCCGCACTCACTGCAGGTCCACGTTTTTCAACTTCTTTGTCGGCTTGTTGCGATTCAAGTTGATTAACACGTAACGCTAAACGACGCGGAGCGGCAAACCATTCGATATTGTCGTAGCTTAAGTTCGCTGCGTCTAATTGCGATGTTAGTCCGTCTTTAAAACCAAGGGCTAATTTCTTTAGTACTTTAGGCGGTAGCTCTTCCGTACCTAATTCGATTAATAAGTTATCTTTTATCATTGTCGTTAAATACCTTTATTTGGCTACCGGATTAGTGTTATTGCAAAGAGGAAATCCGAGTGCTTCGCGCGCATCATAATAGGCTTGAGCACATGCTTTTGCTAACGTTCGTACACGTAAAATGTAACGTTGTCTTTCTGTTACTGAAATCGCGTGTCGTGCGTCTAACATATTAAATGCATGGGAAGCTTTCATAACCTGTTCGTAAGCAGGTAGTGGTAAACCAGCTTCAATTAGCTTAGCGCTTTCTTTTTCGGCTTGGTCGAATTCATGAAATAAGGTATCAACGTTAGCGTGTTCAAAATTGTAGGTAGACTGCTCTACTTCATTTTGATGGAATACATCGCCATACGTTACCTTACCAAGAGGTCCGTCAGTCCAAACAAGATCATAAATGCTGTCGACACCTTGTAAGTACATCGCTAATCGCTCTAGACCATAGGTGATTTCACCGGTAACTGGTGAACATTCTATGCCGCCTACTTGCTGGAAATACGTAAACTGAGTAACTTCCATACCGTTAAGCCACACTTCCCAACCCAATCCCTAGGCACCTAATGTCGGCGATTCCCAGTTATCTTCTACAAACCGAATATCATGTACTAAAGTATCAAGGCCTAATTCTTCCAACGAACCTAAATACAGTTCTTGGATATTTTTTGGCGATGGCTTCAACATAACTTGAAATTGATAGTAGTGCTGTAGACGATTCGGGTTTTCACCATATCGACCGTCGGTAGGTCGACGACATGGTTGCACATAGGCACTGCTCATAGGCTCTGGGCCTAATGAACGAAGAAAGGTCATAGGGTGAAACGTTCCTGCACCCACTTGCATATCAAGTGGTTGAATGATGACGCACCCTTGTTTGGCCCAATAATCTTGTAGTGCAAGTATTAAACCTTGGAATGTATTTATATCGTATTTGCTGCTCATAACTTTTTTCGTCAACTTGACCGTCCATTTATCGCAAGTTTTTAGTTTGTCTAAGACAAGAAAAGCGCAATTCCATTTTGCGCTTTTAAATAATAGTTAACTTGACGTCTCATTAGACGTCTAAGTTAGCAACCTTCAGTGCATTTTGTTCAATGAAGTTACGTCTAGGTTCTACGTGATCACCCATTAATGTAGTGAACAATTGGTCACAACCAATGGCGTCTTCAATTGTAACTTGCAACATACGACGCGCTTCAGGATCCATTGTAGTTTCCCACAATTGGCTTGGGTTCATTTCACCCAATCCTTTATAACGTTGTATGTATAGGCCACGTTTTGATTCTTTCATTAACCATTCAACCGCAGTCGCGATATTTGTGATTGGGAAACGTTTTTCGCCACGACTAACATAAGCTCCAGCTTCTAACATATTCAGATTAAGGTCTGAAATGGTAAATAAGCTGCGAAGTTCTTTTGATTCTAAGAAATCACGAGTAAACACATAATCACGGTCTACACCATGTTGACGTACTCGAATTTGAGGAAGGAACAAGTTTCTTTCTTCGTCACGCGTTGCCATAGCAGTGTAGTGAACACCTTCAGATTCGTTATCATTTAGGTATTTAACAAACGATTCAGTCCAATTGGTTACTTCAGTTTCTACTGCCAACTGTTCACGAGTAATTTCATGTTGATACATCAAACCAGAAAGTATTCTTGGATTGATTTTCAGTTTCAATTTAGAAACACTCGATTCAGCTGTATGGAATTGCGTAATAATTTTTTGCAACTCTGTACCACTTATCGAAGGTGCATCTTCATTTACATGTAGCGTACTGTTATCAATTGCTAATGTAGTTAGGTACTCAATTAAGACTTCGTCATCTTTGATATAACGTTCTTGCTTACCTTTTTTCACTTTATAAAGTGGTGGTTGAGCAATATAGATGTATCCACGTTCTACGAGTTCTGGCATCTGACGATAGAAAAATGTCAGTAACAAAGTACGAATGTGCGATCCGTCAACGTCGGCATCGGTCATGATGATGATGTTGTGGTAACGCAATTTCTCTGGGTCGTATTCATCTCGACCGATACCACAACCTAATGCAGTAATAAGCGTTCCAACTTCTTGAGAAGAAATCATTTTGTCAAAACGGGCTTTTTCAACGTTTAAGATTTTACCTTTAAGTGGCAATATAGCTTGGTTTTTACGATTACGCCCCTGCTTAGCTGATCCGCCAGCAGAGTCTCCTTCCACTATATATAGTTCAGATTTACTAGGATCTTTTTCTTGGCAATCGGCCAATTTCCCCGGAAGACCTGCGATGTCCAAAGCGCTTTTACGACGAGTCATTTCACGTGCTTTACGAGCAGCTTCACGAGCTCTGGCCGCATCAATAATTTTCATAATGATGTTTTTAGCTATGCTTGGGTTTTCTAATAGGTATTCTTGTAACTTCTCACCCATTGCTTGTTCAACTGCAGATTTAACTTCAGATGACACCAATTTGTCTTTCGTTTGAGAAGAGAATTTTGGATCAGGAACTTTTACAGAGATAACCGCAGTTAAACCCTCACGTGCATCATCACCAGAAGCAGAAACTTCGATTGAATTTTTGCCTTTGCCACGTGGTTTATTTAAACCTTCAGCACCCATGTAGGTATTAAGAGTACGCGTTAATGCCGCTCTAAAGCCACTTAAATGCGTACCACCATCACGTTGAGGGATGTTGTTAGTAAAGCATAAGATGTGTTCCTGGAACGAATCATTCCACTGCATAGCAACTTCAACAATAATACCGTCATCTTTTTCTAAAGAGAAAAAGAACACGTCATCATTGACCGAAGTTTTGTTGGTATTTAAATACTCGACAAATGCTTTGATACCACCTTCGAAGAAGAAATGTTCACTTTTGTCTTCTTCACGTTCATCGGTAATACGAATCGATACACCTGAATTCAGGAACGACAGTTCTCGAATACGTTTGACAAGAATATCAAAGTGATAAGTCACGTCAGAGAACGTTTTTGGACTTGGCCAGAAACGAACCTCAGTACCATTTTCAGTAGACTCGCCTATTTCTGCAAGTGGGGCAACCGGAACACCTAAGCTATACTCTTGTTCGTATAACTTACCATTTCGTCGAATTGTAAGTATAAGCTTGTCGCTCAGTGCATTTACAACTGAAACACCAACACCATGAAGACCACCAGATACTTTATAACCTGAATCATCGCCACCAAACTTACCACCGGCGTGAAGTACTGTCATGATAACTTCAGCAGCAGAAACACCTTCCTCTGGGTGAATTTCGACTGGGATACCACGGCCGTTGTCTTTAACTGAAATTGAACCATCAAGGTGAATTTTCACATTAATGTCACTACAGTGTCCTGCTAAGGCTTCGTCGATAGAGTTATCTAAAATCTCGAAAACCATGTGGTGTAGACCTGAACCATCATCAGTATCACCGATGTACATGCTAAGGACGTTTTCTTACTGCGTCTAAGCCTTTTAAAACTTTGATACTAGCCGAGTCGTAATCATTTTCTACGGACATAACTGCTCCATACTTTTGGGTGTAACGGTACCTTGTTCCACGTGGAACACGTTGACCGATTCTGTGTAATTTTTAAATTCCATTGCAATTTTATTTTCTATCCCTGTTACAAATATTTGTGCTTCTGAATGTAATAACATTTGAAGCATGGTGCTACGTGTAAATTCATCCACTTCTGAAGGAAGATCATCTACCAATAACAACATATTCTTTTTGGTAACATCACGAATGATTTTTACCATCGCTATCTCTAAAAGATAAAACAACATTTTTGCCTGACCACGAGAAAGCTGATTACTGACATCGTCGCCATCTTTAACAAAAACGATATCCGCCCTATTTGGTCCGAACCCAACCTGTTTATAACGTAAATCTTTTTCGATTTGGTCATAAATGAGTTGTTCAAAATTTTCTTCCGACTTACTGAATGTCTTTGGTTTATATTTAAGTTCGACATTTCTAATCAGTCTTGCTGTTTCACTGTCAGGTAATTCATTTACCAGTTTTTCAATAGCTTTAGAAAAGTATTTGTCGAAAAATGATTTTCTAAAACTTTCGATTATCTCAGCAGAATCGATAAGGCACTTATACCAATAAAGTAACTCCGTTTTATTAACATTTGGTTTTCTTAGTAACGCGTTTGTCTGCTTATGGACTCTCGCATACTCAGACCATTTCGCTTGGTATTCGTGTTCCACGTGGAACAAACCAAAATCAATAAAACTACGTCGTGCTTTAGGGGAGCTAAAAAAACGTCAAAGCTTTCTGGTGTGATCACTTGAGTCGGAAATAAAGAAGATGCTTCAGACAAACGAGAAACAACTTCACCATCCAATTTTATTAACGACTCACCTGCTAGTTCTAACCCAATCCCCAAGCGATGTTCATTTCCATGTTGAACAAGACCTGCACTAACGGCAAAACGCTCACTGTCATTATTGACTAACGTTTTACGTTTAGAAGTGCGAAATGATTTGGCCCGCCCCAAATAAAACAGCGCTTCTAAAACACTGGTTTTACCGCCACCATTTTTGCCATAAAACACGTTAACTGTTTTGTCCGTAATTAAGTTTGCAGATTCGATATTTCGAAAATTAGAAATAATTACGGATTTTACCAGCATAAGAATTCTATAGTTTCATCGGCATAACGACAAACAAACTCGATGCGTCATCTAACCCTTCAATTAACGCACTACTATTTGAATCCGCTAACATAATTTTTACTGTGTCTGTTTTGATATTATTTAACACATCAATAATATAAGAGACGTTAAAACCAATCTCTAAACTGTCACCAGTGTAGTCAACCAAAGCTAACTCTTCAGCCTGCTCTTGCTCTGGGTTGTTAGCAGACACTAACAATTCACCTGAAGCCAAGTTTAATCTAACGCCTCTAAACTTCTCGTTAGACAAAATTGATACACGCTGGAACACGTCTTTTAACATCTGCTTGTCGGCAATTATCGACTTATCACCACCTTGTGGTAACACACGTCGGTAATCCGGAAAACGACCATCAACAAGTTTGGTCGTGAAGATAAAACCTTCTTCTACGATCCGAATATGGTTTGTGCCAATTTCAAACTGAATTGAGGCGTCGTCATCTTCTAACAAACGCATAATTTCAAGTACCGCTTTACGAGGCACAATCACTTGTCGCTGCTCTTGTACACCGCCTTCAACACTTTGTTGTGCTAAAGCTAAACGGTGGCCATCGGTCGATACCGTTCGAATTAACGAAGGTTCAAATTCAAAACTCATACCATTGAGATAATAACGAACGTCTTGGTTCGCCATTGAAAAATGGGTGCTTTCGATTAGTGCACGTAAGGTATGACGAGTCATCTGAATGACATCAGAACTATCCCATTCTTCCAAATTTGGGTAATCACTCGCTGGCAAACTCGATAGACTAAAACGACTTTTACCTGCCTTAACGATGACTGAGTGCCCTTCAACTTTAAACTCGATCTCTGAGTTGTCCGGTAATGAACGACAAATATCAAATAACTTTTTAGCTGGAACTGTTATCGCCCCAGCTTGAATAACGTTGTCTGGTACAGTCGATGCGACTAATTCCACTTCCATATCAGTACCAGTGAATTTAACCGAGTCTAACGACGTTTCGATTAATACGTTCGATAAGATCGGTAACGTATGTTTTCGTTCAATCGCCCCCGAGACCAAGGTCAATGGTTTTAATAATGAATCTTTACTTATTATTATATGCATTAGTTTATTCCCACTAAGAAGACAAAATTCTAACTAAATTTTGAACGTCTTCTTTTATCTCGTGACTTTCTTCTTTTAATTCTTTGATTTTTCTACAAGCATGGAGGACTGTTGTATGATCTCGTCCGCCAAACGCGTCTCCAATCTCAGGTAAGCTGTGATTGGTCAATTCTTTAGCCAACGACATAGCTATCTGTCTTGGTCTTGCTACAGAGCGACTACGGCGTTTTGACAATATATCAGCAACCCGAATTTTAAAATACTCGGCCACTGTTTTTTGAATGTTATCTATTGTGACTAATTTGTCCTGTAATGCCAATAAATCGCGAAGCGCGTCTTTGACAAAATCGATGGTGATTGGTCTACCTGTAAAATTAGCGTTCGCAATTACGCGATTTAACGCACCTTCTAATTCACGAACATTTGAACGAAGGCGTTTAGCAATAAAAAACGCAACCTCTTCTGGCAATTTAACCTTACTTTGATGGGCTTTTTTCATCAAAATAGCCACTCGAGTTTCTAACTCTGGCGGTTCAATTGGAACATTCAAACCCCAACCAAAACGACTTTTAAGTCTGTCTTCAACACCGTCAATTTCTTTAGGGTAGCGGTCCGACGTCAATATGATCTGCTTGTTCCCTTCAAGTAACGCATTAAACGTATGAAAAAACTCTTCCTAGGAACGGTCTTTCTTAGCAAAAAATTGTATGTCATCGATCAACAATGCATCTAGACTTCGATAGTACCGTTTAAACTCTTCTATCGCATTGTTTTGTAACGCTTTAACCATGTCTTGAACGAAACGTTCTGAATGCATATAGACAACTTTAGCATCTTTCTTATTTGCCATGATGCCATTACCGACAGCATGCAATAAGTGGGTTTTACCTAGACCGGTGCCGCCATAGAGAAACAATGGGTTATATGCTTCACCTAGGTTATCTGCTACTTGCATCGCAGCTGCGCGCGCCAATTGGTTACTATTACCCTCAACAAAACTATCAAACGTATAGTTATCATTTATATTTGATTTATAACTGGCTCTGATATTTGACTCAGACGGTCGCGTTTGTTGTTGGTTGTTATGGTGCTGTTGCTGCGTTGAATGATGAGGCGCATGAGAAACATTGCTTGTCGCAGCCGCATGAGAAACTTGAGGCGCTATTACTGCGGCATTTGATCCCACATCAAAATTTAAACTCGGTGTGCTATGACCGTCACTAAATTGCGATAACAACTCAGTTATACGATTCATATATTTATCACGCACCCAATCCAATACAAATCGGTTTGGTGCATATAAAGTTATGAGTTGTTCGGAGCTTTGTATCTGCAACGGACGAATCCACATATTAAACTGCTGCTGCGATAATTCTTGTTCTAAAATTTGCAGGCAGCTCTGCCAAAGAGACTGATACACGGATAATCCTAAATTGATGTACGGTTATAATTATTTTTGTTTCGAATCACCATACATTATGCCTTATATTTATCCACAAACTCAACCAAGAATGACAATAATATTAATAAAAAAGGCAATAAAAGAACAGCGCTTACATAAACCGTTTTTACACCTCAAAAACGATATTTTCTAGGCGTTCTAAATGTTTTTGCTATACTCAAACATAGTGCTCTTAACGACAAAGTTATCAACAAAACAACACCTAAACCAGTGTTAATTGTTAATAACCTGTAAATAACTTATTTTTTATCAGGATCTTGTTGACTAATAAAGGATCAATCTATATTATTCGGCGTCCTTTTTGGGGCCCTGCAGGGGTCGCGACCTGCGGGTTCGAAGGTTCTAATTAACGTGTTTTGTTAGTTAGAAAAGTGATAGTAACATTAACCGATCGGATGGATTTTAACTATGAAACGTACATTTCAACCTACCGTTTTAAAACGCAAGCGTACACACGGTTTCCGTGCTCGCATGGCTACTAAAAACGGCCGAGCTGTATTAGCTCGTCGTCGTGCAAAGGGACGCTCTAGTCTTTCTGCATAACAGTGAAAAGTAATACTTTTCCAAGGGAGTTACGTCTGTTAACTCCCTCGCATTTTTCCCCAGTTTTTGACCGACCTGTAAAAGCGGTGTCAGACCATTTCACATTGCTTGCTAAATATAATGACCTTGATCACCCAAGATTAGGCCTGACCATAGCAAAGAAAAAGAAAAAACAGCCGTTGGCCGTAATAGAATCAAACGTAACATTCGTGAAAGTTTCCGTTTAAATCAAGATAATTTGCCCAATATAGACATAGTTGTGCTTGCCCGTGATAACATTGGCGACGCAGATAATGCATATTTGCAAAAACAATTGAATAAACTATGGAAAAAATTAGCTTACGATGCGAACAATCCTTAAAGCGTTGATCCGATTCTATCAAACCGCCATCAGCCCTTGGTTTGGAGCCAAATGCCGGTTCTATCCGTCATGTTCAAATTATGCATTAGAAGCAATCGAAATCCACGGGGCATCAAAAGGTACTTGGTTAAGTATCAAACGTATTCTAAAATGCCAACCCTTAACTGAAGGTGGATTTGATCCAGTACCAAATTCATCAAAATCAAACAAAGATAAAGAGTAATTAGCGTTATGGAATCGCAACGTTCGTTTTTAACTATTGGATTATTGTTAGTCAGTTTCTTGCTATACCAACAATGGCAAGTCGACTACAACACACCGGAGCAAGCAGTTGTTGAAACTGCGCAGCCAATTTTAGCCGGTGACCAACCAGTCGCAACAGGTGACACTGCAAACGCCGTTGACGAATTACCGTCATCAGATTCTGCATTTCCTGCCGTTATGCCTAAAACCAGCAATACCGTGGTTAAGGTTGTTACAGACACACTCGAAGTTCTAATCGACACAAAAGGCGGTGACCTAGTGTCAGCCACTTTACTCGAATATGACTTAACGCATCTGTCTGAAGAAAAATATCATTTATTACACCAGGCTCCGCAATATATTGCCCAGTCAGGTTTAGTAGGTCGCCATGGGCCAGACGCACAAAGTACAGGCCGTCCGGTCTATGACGTTGCGCAAACTGAATGGACAATGACGAATAATTCGTTAACAGTCCCACTTACTTACACTATGGATAATGGTTTAGTAGTTACTAAAACTTTTTACTTCGAACGTGGTAAACACTCAATTGAAGTGAAATTTGAAGTACAAAACCAGTCTAATAACTCTCTAGAAATTCAGCCTTTTTACCAGTTAAAACAAGAAATTGTAACAACTGAAAGTAGCATGATGATGCCAACATATCGTGGCGGGGTTTACTCAACCATTGATGAAGCGTATGAAAAATACGATTTTGACGATATGGCAGATAGCCCACTGAATAAAGCAACACTATAGGCGGTTGGATTGGCATGATTGAGCATTACTTTGTAAGTGCTTGGGTTCCGTTACAAACGGAACAAAATGTTATCTACACTCGCATTTTAGGTAATCAGCAAGCTGCGATCATTGGGGTTAAATCACCAGCTCAAATCGTTAATGCTGGTGACACTGTAACAACTACAGCGACTCTATTTGCAGGCCCAAAAATCAAGCTGAACTTCAAGCTATTCACGATACGTTAGACTTAACAGTCGACTACGGATTTTTGTGGTTTATCAGCCAAATGTTGTTCTCGGCCTTAGTTTGGATATTTGGTGTTGTTGGTAACTGGGGTATCGCAATCATAATTATCACTATCTTAGTGAAAACAGCATTGTTCCCGCTGACCAAAAAACAATATGAGTCTATGGCAAAAATGCGTGCACTACAGCCTAAGATGGAAGAGTTGAAAAAACGTTTTGGCGACGACCGTCAAAAATACGGCCAAGCCACAATGGAACTTTATCGTAAAGAAAAAGTTAACCCGATGGGCGGTTGTTTACCTCTGTTACTGCAAATGCCGATTTTCTTGGCGTTATACTGGGTATTCTTAGAAAGTGTTGAACTGCGCCATGCACCATTTGGTTTATGGATATCAGACCTATCTGCACAAGACCCGTATTACATCTTGCCAATTTTATTTGGTGCGTCGATGTTCTTGATGCAAAAACTTAGTCCAACGCCAGCTGCAGATCCAATGCAACAAAAAATGATGATGTGGATGCCTGTTATCTTCTCAGTATTTTTCCTTTGGTTCCCAGCGGGACTCGTACTTTATTGGTTTGTTTCAAACGTAATCTCTATCATTCAAATGTTATTGATTTATCGCGGGATTGATAAAAAAGCCGCAGCAAAAAAGACTAACCATAACAACTTAATGTAAATTGGTTTAAAATTAAAAGGCGACTCTCGAGTCGCTTTTTTAATGAGCGCACTTTGTACAAAATGAGAGATATTATGACAATAAATACGACTGAAACTATCGCCGCACAAGCAACCGCATCATAGGCAAAGGTGGTGTCGGTATTATTCGTATTTCTGGGCTGTTGGTAAAAGACGTCGCTCTTGCCATTTTAGGGAAATGTCCAAAGCCACGCTACGCGGACTATTTGCCATTTAAAGCGCTAAGTGGCGATATTCTTGACCAAGGTATTGCACTTTTTTCGAAGGCCCTAATTCATTTACCGGTGAAGACGTACTTGAACTCCAAGGACACGGCGGCCCAATCATTCTTGATATGTTACTCCAGCAAATTTGCCAAATAGACAACGTTAGACTGGCAAGAGCGGGTGAGTTTTCAGAACGCGCTTTTTTAAATGACAAGATTGATTTAACCCAAGCAGAAGCCATTGCAGATCTAATAGAAAGTACCTCAGAACAAGCCGCAAAATCTGCTTTGCAATCACTCCAAGGTGAGTTCTCTAAAAAATACATGACCTTGTTGAACAGACAATCCATCTGCGCATATATGTTGAAGCTGCGATAGATTTCCCGGAAGAAGAAATCGATTTTTTGTCAGACGGAAAAGTTGCAGGCGATCTTGATAAAATAATAGCCGAACTTGCTGTGGTAAAAAACGAAGCCAAACAGGGCGCTATAATGCGCGAAGGCATGAAAGTTGTTATTGCAGGTAAACCAAACGCAGGTAAGTCTTCCCTGTTAAATGCCTTGTCAGGCAAAGACTCTGCAATCGTTACAGACATCGCTGGAACAACCAGAGACGTTTTAAAAGAACATATTCATATCGATGGCATGCCATTGCACATAATCGATACGGCAGGTCTTAGAGAGTCTCCTGATAAAGTTGAACAAATCGGTATCGAACGCGCTTGGCAAGAAATTGAACAAGCCGATAAAGTACTATTGATGGTAGATGCAACGGAAAATCACAGTGTAACGCCAGAAGATATTTGGCCAGAATTTATGGCCAAACTTCCTGAATCTATGCCAGTGACTATTGTTCGCAATAAAGTCGACTTGCTTGCCGCTGATCAGCGAGAAATTACCATTGATGGAACATTACCTATCATCTCAATTTCAGCCCGCGAACAAAAAGGAATTGAAGCGTTAAAAACTCACCTTAAAAAAGCGATGGGATTTAATGGTACGACTGAAGGTACATTTATGGCAAGACGTCGTCATTTAGACGCTTTAGACAGAGCAGAATCCCATTTATTAACGGGGAAAGAACAACTCGATTCGTACATTGCTGGCGAAATTCTCGCGGAAGAACTCAGACTGACACAACAGCATCTAAATGAGATTACGGGTGAATTTAGTTCAGACGATTTACTTGGTCGAATATTCAGTTCGTTCTGTATTGGTAAATAGCATTAAACTTGAATAATTACAGGGAAGTAGTTAAAGCTAGAGATAACAGAGACTATATGTAATGGTATTAATTCATTACTAGGAATATTCTATATTTAAACTAGTATTAGACTCATCAATGGATTCAGGACGTTAAAAAGCAGGAATGGCGCTAATCACTCGATCTAAATGCATAAACATGTTCTTTATGAGCCTTATTGCTCTATTAGCAAATAACCTCATTTCAGCCAATGTGTTTGCAAAAACATTACCTATCGGTATTACACTAAACATGTCCGGGCCAAATGCCCAATCTAGTATCGACTTCAAAAATGGAATTGAAGCCTTTATACATGCCGAAAACCAATCAAAGCGTTTCAATAAATATCAGATAAAACTGCTAGCAATGGATGATATTGGCCAAACGAACCGAGCACTTTCCAATGCTAAAAGGTTAATAACATCTAAAAATGTGTTGGCCCTTTTAACTACAGATATTAGTGAAAACGTTGCTGATCTAGCTAGACTGGCTGGCAATAATAAAACCTTATTATTATCTGCGAACCATCACCAACAACCCCTTAACATCAAAGATCACAGATACATTGGTTTTTTATCGCAACCCTACTCTGAAATGTTTCGTTCTCTTAACAAAACATTAAAAAACAGCGACACGATTTATGTCTCAGCAGACAATGATTATGACTTCAATGCCATAGAAGATGCGATTCGTTCTATTTCGCTCAAATCAGTAAGAAAGCTAACTAATCCACGCATTCGTGCCCCAAAAACACAAAAAAATTGCACTATTGTTTTTGCAAATAACGTTAACACCACAGCGAATATCCTCGCTGAATTAACCAAACAACAAAACCAGTGCCAAATGCTTATATTACCAGTTGTGGAAAAAACACTATTGCAAAAGCTTTTGGTGGAAAAATACAGTGACACCAATAGTCACAACCTATTATTTGTAAGTTCTGTGCCGCTACATCGCAGAAACCTGCCTTTAATTGAAGAATTTATACGAGACATGAAAGCTTACAGCCCACAAGCGCCCTATTCTCACCAAGCTTTAAAAGGCTATCTATTAGCTAAAATTGCCATCGACTCGATGTTTCAGAGTGTCAACAAAGTTCATACTGATTCCTTTATAGAGATCATCACCTTGCCATTTCAGCTTATAGATCAGGTGGTTGGCTGGGTAAAAGACCCAAATTCAAATATAAGTAAAACCACCGTTGTTAACTCATTTTCCTATTTAAAACGTTATGACATAGGCCTAGATAAAACCATCAGCGTGTATAAAGATCGTGTTCTGATAAAAAAACCTTAGTTGTCAAAATTAGATCAACAACAGCTAATTACAAACCAAATTGACAACAAGGATCAGAATTGATGCATTTAAATTTGGGTGACAAAATTATTGCCAGCGGTAAATTGCGATTTCCGGTGCTTATCGCTCTTGCTATCGCTTTTAGTGCATTATGGTTAATATTTACATTTATTTTAAGCAGTTGGTCTACTAAAGAAAGGCAACAAGATTTGGCCGAATTAGTTGAGCAGGTAGACGACCAACTATATCAAGTGGGTGAAGATTTAAGATATCAATTACTCAGCTCTGCAACATTATTAGCCTCTCGAAATCCAATAATTTCAGCGATTCAATCAAACAACGAAGAAGCGCTACAAGATACTATAAAGGTTTTTCATCGTAACTATTCAAGCTAAGGCGCTAATTGAACAAATTCAAATATATTCCGTAAACGGAGATCTTTTAGCTAATTTTGGCGTTGGCAGCACTTACTATAACCAGGCGCCGCATCACGATACACTTTACGCTGAAACCGATTCTGCGACCGGCATTAATTTAAACCTCGATGGCAAATTAAACATTTATGCCATTGTCGGCATTTTTACAACAATACAAAAATTGGCTATGTGCAAGTTACAAAGCCACTAATTGATACGGTGCAAGACGTCTCTGCACTAAATAAAGCCAATTTATACCTTTTTGTCGACAAAGCTAAAATATCTAAAAACGCAGTAAGTCGTCACTACAATCAACTCGGTATCATCAATCATTGGGATAATTTTACGAATTTAGTATTAATGTCCCCGATTCAGGGCAATATCAATCTTCCAATGCTGGCCGATGTGCTCGATGACGTTATGACCTCCGATGCTCCGGATTTAAAATATATGCGAGACCAAGTTGGATTTGGCGACAAAATATTTAATCTCGCTTTGTTCCCAGTTAATGATATCGACGGAAACTATTTAGGGCGCGTACTGTTGCTCAAAGATATAAGTGCAGATACACGAAGTTACCAAGTTTCACTAACAGTCACGTCAATTTCTTTTGGTGTCATCATGAGCTTTATATTCATCTCGTTTTGGTACTTTTTAGGAAGAATTGAAAATAATTTGTCTGAATCTGAAGTTAAAATTATCCAAGGCAAAAATTGACGCTGAAAACGCCCGTGACGAAGCTGAAGAGGCTAAAAAATTAGCCATACAAGCGAATCAAATAAAGTCTGATTTCCTCGCTAAAATGAGCCACGAGCTACGTACACCACTCAATGCAATTATTGGCATAACAGAAATGATGTCAGAAGACGCTAATGAGACTAATGATGAAAATTATATTGAACCGTTAGATCGAGTATTGCGCTCCAGTAAACATTTACTCGCTCTGATAAACGATATTCTAGACTTATCAAAAATTGAAGCGGGTAAAATGGAATTGCACCCTGAAGTATTTGATATTGGCTACTTTATAAATGACGTAAAACGCTCATGTGAAGCACTTGCACTAAAACAAGACAACACATTAATTGTTGAAATAGAACCCAATATTGGCGATTTGTTTACTGACGTAACTAAACTTAGACAGATCTTGTTAAACCTAATTAGCAACGCCTGTAAATTTACCGAGAACGGTACTATTCGAATGACGTTGAACAAACTGGATATCGACAGCATTGCTCATATTCAATTTGCCATCTGTGACAATGGAATTGGGATGGACAAAAACCAATTGTCAAAACTGTTTAATGATTTTCAACAGGTTGACTCATCAGCCACCCGCCGCTACGAAGGCACTGGACTTGGTTTATCGATCAGTCAAAAACTAGCCAATTTAATGGGTGGCGATATTACAGTCAAAAGTGAAATTGATATCGGCACAAACTTTTATGTCACTATTCCAGTTGCTATGCCACGAACTGTTGAGAACACAAATAATACGTTAGATAGCTTAGAAGAAACCGAAAGCCAAGACGACTCAACTCAAACAGATACCAATTTATTGCTGATAATTGACGACGACCAACACATGATAGAGTTATTGAAGTATCACCTTCAAAGTGATTCAAACGAACTCGTGCCCTATGCAATTCAAACCGACATAGCTGAATTTAAGTCTGCCAAACAGCCAAGTGTGTTTATCATCAATTCTTTAATTAACAAGCAACTAGCTATGAATATGATACAAAAATTAAGTAAAGATGAAACATTGAATAACGTGCCAATTGTTGTAATCTGCGAAGAGCTAGACAAACAAACTTATCTAAATCTAGGCGTCAGGCACTGTTTATTAAAGCCCATTAATAAAAGTAACATCGGTCTAATATTTTCAGAGTATTTAAGTTAACGAGACCAAAGGCAGATAATTAGAGCTATGTTTATCAATGCAAAGACCTACCGCTAAGGACGAACAATGACACCAGAGACTAAAATATTAGTAGTAGATGATAATGAAAATAATCGATATACATTAAAGCGCAGATTAACGCGTCTTAATTACAAACATATTGTCGAAGCTGAAGACGGCTTTGTTGCATTGGAATTATTGGAAAGCGAGCTTTTTGATATTGTTCTATTAGACGTCATGATGCTAAGGCATGGATGGCTTTGAAGTCCTTGAAAAAATTAAATCAACTCCTAAAACGGCAAATATTTCGGTCATAATGATCTCTGCATTAGACGATATACAAAATGTCATAAAAGGGATTGAGATGGGCGCAGATGATTTTTTGCCAAAACCATTCAACCCGATACTATTAAACGCAAGGCTCAAGGCTGCGGTTAGAAAAAGACGGCTCGTAAATATTGAAACTAACTATTATAAAGACTTCGATAAAGATACGGATTTTGCCAAACTCGAATTGTTCTCTGGCACCTTAGACAATGAAATGAGCAATAACCTAGATACAACGTTTGTTGTCGTCTATATCCGTTTTTCATTATTCAATTTTATTAGTCAAACGCTAGGTCCAGATTTAGCGAGGGAATATATCCAGCACCAAGGGGTTCGAGTTGCTAAAACCTGCAAAGACCCTGAAATCACTATTGGCCGATTAGCTGATGATGTAATTGCGATTAGCGGTACAGCAAAAAATTTAGCTTATTTGGTTGAAAACATAGAAACTCTAGACAAATTATACAGTCCCTTAAATCAGACAATTACGCTAGAAAAGGAAACCTTTAAAGGAAACCTTGGCATTGGTATTAGCATGACCAAAGGACGTGAGAAAAAACCTAAGTCACTAATCGCTAACGCCGCATTTGCTTCACAAACGGCTCTAGACAACGACATTGGTATTGCGTTTTATGACCCAGAACTTCATCAATCTAATTTAAATAAATTTCATCTAGAACCCAAATTAAAAGAGGCGATAAGAAACAGAGAATTGTGTTTATATTATCAACCAATTGTAAATACGATTACCAGTGAAATAGAGACTTTTGAAGCACTGATCCGCTGGATCCAACCCGATGGGAGCTTCATTACACCTTTCAAATTTATTCCATTGGCTGAAGAAACAGGACTGATTTTTGATATAGATTCGTTCGTAATTGATGAAACGTGTAATCAAATTTCCAAATGGATTACAAAATATGGGCCTGACAAAGAGTTTTCTGTCGGCGTTAATATATCAGCTAAACATTGGGTTAATCCTTCACTAATAAAAGAAGTAGACAGCGCATTAAGAAAATACAACATCCCCTCAAAATACTTAAAACTCGAAATGACAGAAAGTGCCATGGTGGATGATGCAAATGCAGTTAAGAAAATAGTCTCTATTTTAAAGTCGATGGGAATAAAAATCGCGCTTGATGACTTTGGTACAGGATACAGCTCCTTGGGTTATCTAATTGAATTTCCAGTAGATATACTAAAAGTAGACAAAGTCTTTGTTGATGATTTGCATACAGAAAATAAACGACAAAAATTAATGAGCCACATTCTTTCCATAGCAAATTCTCTTGGTATGAAATCTATTGTCGAAGGTGTAGAGCATGTGCAGCAAGTCGAAATACTTAAACAATTTTCATGTGATCAAATCCAAGGATATTATTTCTATAAACCAATGCCGCCAGTAGAAATTGAAAAAATATTTAACTAGGAAACACAATGCGACAACTAATAATAGGCACAGAAACCGGTACAGCTGAATTTGTAGGGGATGATATAAGTGCCCTACTAGAACAATATAATTTGCCTGTAGAGGTCACTTTAGAGCCTGAATATGACAGTTCAGACACCAAACAGTTATGGATATTTTGTACCTCTACCCATGGGGCTGGTGAAATTCCAAATAATCTAAAACCATTTTTAACCTGATTAGAAAACACCAAACCAGATTTATTTAATGTCAGTTTTATCGTTATAGGTCTAGGTGATAGTAGCTATGACACTTATTGTAAAGCAGCCTATCAAATAGAATCAATACTGTTAAAACTAGGTGCAAATAAACTCACAGAAACCTTCACAGTTGACGCTATGGACGAAGAATTACCAGAAGATCTGATCATTCCATGGCTAAAATCAAAACTCGATTTACTAAATTAAGCTGTTAAAAACCCCACAAAATACGATCATCCATAAAAAGATCTCAATTTATTCGCTAAATTGGATCTTTTTTTTGATCAAACAAAAATAATTTTTACCCACAATCGATCACCAAAACACCTCACTAAATAACCCGATCACATGAAGTACCCAACATATACACATAATACACACAGTATCATTCATACTTAGAAGGGGTTGTGTATAAGATCGTTAAGATCGTATGATCTAACTGGAGATATCCAGAATATAACTTTTTCGACTTCAGTGCCTGTGGATAACAGGGCTGTTTATACCCAAGTTATACCGAATAAGATCCCCATTAGATCACAGTTTAGGATCCTTTTAAGATCCTATGAAATAACAATAAAAACCACTTATGCACACAAAATCAAATGCTAATAGTAGTAATAATAAAAGATCTATTTAAAGATCTTAATATAATTAAGAGATCTGAAAATGAGATCACTGGACACTTTCAGACCAAAAAATAACCATTTGAATCTCAGCAAAAGCAAGATAGAATATGCGCCCTTTTTAAAAGATCCCGATTTAAAGAATTTGAGGTATTAATGATCTTTGCTGAACATTTTGATGTTATCGTTATCGGCGGTGGCCACGCAGGCACCGAAGCAGCCCTTGCTGCTGCACGAATGGGGCAACAAACCCTATTGCTTACTCACAACATTGAAACACTTGGCCAAATGTCTTGTAATCCTGCGATTGGCGGAATTGGCAAAGGCCATTTGGTAAAAGAGATCGATGCTCTTGGCGGGATCATGGCACTTGCAGCAGATGCTGGTGGCATTCAATTTAGAACATTAAATAGTTCTAAAGGCCCAGCCGTGCGAGCAACAAGGGCTCAAGCCGATCGAATTCTTTATCGAAACTTTATTCGTACCACACTAGAAAATCAGCCTAATTTAAAGATCTTCCAACAATCTTGTGATGATCTAATCATTGAAAACGAAACCGTAGTCGGTGTTGTTACCCAGATGGGCCTTAAGTTTAAAGCAAAATCGGTCGTTCTAACGGTCGGAACATTTTTAGGCGGTAAGATCCACATTGGATTAGAAAATCATTCCGGTGGCCGAGCTGGCGATCCACCTTCAATTGCATTGGCAGATCGTCTTCGTGAAATGCCATTTCGTGTAGACCGTTTAAAAACAGGTACTCCACCTAGAATCGATGCGCGCTCAATTGATTTTTCAGTAATGGCAAAACAACCTTAGTGATCTTCCTACACCATATTTTTCATACATCAGTGAAAAAGGATCTCATCCAACTCAGATCCCTTGTTTTATTACTTACACAAACGAAAAAACCCATGAAATTATTCGTGGCGGATTAGACCGATCACCTATGTATTCTGGCGTAATTGAGGGAATTGGTCCTCGTTATTGTCCTTCTATTGAAGACAAAGTGGTTCGTTTTGCAGATAAAGACAAACATCAAATTTTTGTTGAACCAGAAGGCTTAACAACCCATGAAGTTTATCCAAATGGGATCTCCACCAGTTTGCCATTTGACGTTCAACTTGAATTAGTTCATTCAATTGCCGGTTTTGAAAACGCTCATATCACACGGCTAAGGCTATGCAATCGAATATGACTATTTTGATCCTCGAGATTTAAATCAATCTTTGGAAACAAAATTTGTTAAAGGTTTATTCTTTGCTGGACAAATTAATGGCACAACCGGTTATGAAGAAGCCGGTGCCCAAGGTTTAGTTGCTGGCTTAAACGCCGCACTTAAAGCACAAGATAAAGAAGCCTTAGTCACCAACAAGAGATCAAGCCTACATGGGCGTATTAATTGATGATTTAGCAACGTTAGGGACAAAAGAACCTTACCGTATGTTTACATCAAGAGCCGAGTATCGTTTATTACTCCGTGAAGACAATGCCGATATTCGCCTTACAGAAAAAGGTCGTGAACTTGGTTTAGTTTGTGATCACCGTTGGAAATTATTTAATGAAAAAATGGACAAAATTGCAATCGAACAACAACGTTTAAAAAGCAATTGGGTTCATAAAGATCACGCATCAATAGACGACGTTAATAAACTGTTAAAAGGTCCGTTGAGCAGAGAAGCAAGTTTAGAAGAACTGCTCCGTCGTCCTGAAATTCGCTACACAGATCTAATGGCAATCGATGGTATTGGCCCGGGTTGCGATAACGAACAAGCCGCTGAGCAAGTTGAAATTCAAATTAAATACCAAGGTTATATAGATCGTCAATTGTTAGAAATTGCCAAAAAAGACAAAAACGAACAAGCGACAATACCTAGTGATTTTAATTACAAGATCATAAGCGGTTTATCAAATGAAGTTATTGCTAAGCTTGAAGCAGCAAGACCAGATACTGTTGGTCAAGCATCACGTATTTCAGGTATTACACCAGCAGCTATTTCGATGATCCTTGTCTATCTTAAAAAACAAGGCATTTTGCGCCGATTTGCTTAATTCCAAAGTTTAAAAATTATCGCTAGGTATGGTTGGTTTAGCTAGTTATACTTAAGCGGTAATTTTAATTTCTTGTATCTCATACACCCATGTTAAAAAACAAACTTACCAAATTAATAGCACAAACAGACCTGAAAATTAGTGACTTGCAGATAGATCAATTAGTCGCCTATGTTGAGTTATTGCATAAATGGAACAAAGCCTATAATTTAACGTCTGTGCGTGAACCTGAACAGATGTTAATAAAACACATAATGGACAGTCTAGTTGTAAGTCCTCACTTACTTTCTGTTACTGATATTAATAATAAGTTTATTGATGTAGGTACCGGATCAGGGTTACCGGGGATCCCACTAGCGATTATAAATCCGGATCTAGAATTCACGTTGCTCGATTCCCTTGGTAAACGAGTGAGATTTATGACTCAAGTTAAACTCGACCTAGGACTTAAAAATATTATTCCTGTACAAAGTCGGGTAGAAGATTTCGAAGGCGAGTTTGCTGGCGTATTAAGCCGAGCATTTGCATCGATTTCAGATATGGTCAATTGGAGTCGTCATCTTGTTGCACCTAATGGCCGATTTTTTGCGTTAAAAGGTCAACTTGCAAAAGAAGAAATTGAAGCTTTGCCTGATTTTGTTAAAGTTGACTCAATTGCACCGTTAGTGGTGCCGAATTTAAATGCTGAACGACACTTAGTGTTGCTTAAATCGCAATAGAAAACGTCGCAATAAATTAGAATATGGATCATAGATAACGTGGCAAAAATTATAGCGATAGCCAATCAAAAAGGTGGAGTGGGCAAAACCACTTCTGCGGTCAATTTAGCTGCGTCAATGGCAGCAACAAAGCGTAAAGTTTTGTTAGTCGACTTAGATCCCTAGGGTAATGCAACTATGGGCTCTGGTATTGATAAATATGAAATTGAATTCAGTGCCTATGATCTATTAGTCGAAGATACGCCTTTCGAACAAGTTGTTCAGACAGAAACGTCTGGCGGCTATCACCTTATTGCCGGCAATGGCGACGTCACCGCAGCTGAAGTCAAAATGATGGAAATGTATGGACGTGAATTGCGTTTGAAAAAGCCTTAGAAAAAATAAAAGACAATTATGATTTTATTTTTATCGACTGCCCCCGTCACTCAATATGTTAACTGTTAATGCAATGGCTGCGGCAGATTCCGTTATCGTGCCGATGCAATGTGAGTATTATGCCCTTGAAGGGTTAACCGCATTAATGGACACAATAACTTCGCTGGCGAGTGTGTTAAATTCAGAATTAAAAATTGAAGGTATTTTGCGGACTATGTACGATCCGCGAAATCGTTTGGCCAATGATGTTTCAGAGCAACTAAAACACCATTTTGGCGATAAAGTTTACCGTACAGTTATTCCAAGAAACGTTCGATTGGCTGAAGCCCCAAGTTTTGGCTCGCCTGTCATGTATTACGACAAGTCTTCTTCTGGTGCAAAAGCTTATTTGGCATTAGCTGGAGAAATTTTACGTCGGTCGGACAAAGCAGTAAAAGCCGCTGCATCATCATAAACGTCAATTTGTAGTAAAGGAAAAATAATGTCTGCTCGTAAACGTGGATTAGGAAGAGGTCTTGACGCTCTATTAGCGACCCAATCGAATAAAGCCGATCCAACAGGAAATTCAACAGCGCAGCCTAATGACGAAATTGCGGCTGTGTCGAAACTTCCGATTGAAAAATTGCAACCTGGTAAATATCAACCTCGTAAAGATATGTCTCCTGATGCTTTAGAAGAACTTGCCGCATCAATTAAAACCCAAGGCATTATTCAACCAATAATTGTTCGACCTGTTGGCGATGATCAATATGAAATTATTGCCGGTGAACGTCGATGGCGTGCATCTCAAATCGCCCAATTAGACTCGGTACCTGTCATTGTCAAAGATGTTCCAGATGAAGCGGCCGTTGCTATTGCGCTTATCGAAAATATTCAACGTGAAGACTTAAATGCAATGGAAGAAGCGATTGCTTTGCAACGCCTTCAAGATGAATTCGAATTAACACACCAAGAAGTAGCAGATGCTGTCGGCAAATCAAGAACATCGGTCACTAACTATTTGCGTTTAAATAAACTCGAAGACGATGTAAAAACCTTAATGGAACATGGTGATCTTGAGTTTGGACACGCTAAAGTGTTACTGGGTTTAGGTGGCGATGAGCAAGTGTTAGCTGCACGTAAAGTTGTCGCAAAAGAACTAACCGTTCGTGAAACTGAAAAACTGGTAAACAGTTTATCGCAGGAAGCTAAGCCAAAAGCAGAACAAGTTAAAGATCCTGACGTAAAACTACTCGAACAACAGTTAGTTGAGAAACTAGGTGCCAAAGTAGAGATATCTTACAATCGAAAAGGCAAAGGAAAAATGGTTATTTCCTATACCTCACTCGATGAACTAGATGGTATTTTGAACCACTTAAAATAAGTCGGTTTAACATTTAGAGATAATATCAGCGGATCCAGTTTATTCGCTGATATAACCATATTTAGATTATTTACTCTAAGTGATCTAAGAAAATATGTTTGTTTATACGCAAAGTAACTGAATAAACATCATTTAATAATCAATATTCACCATGTTTATTTCACTAAATACACTTAGCTGCCAAACTTTAGTTTTAGTAAGTTGCAACAAAAGTGTCATTTTTGTCGCGTTTAGTTAACAAAATCAACGATCTGCCTGTTCGCCGAAATTATTGGTATTCACTGCACGCAACGCGGAAATAGAGCTTAAAGGATAAAGACACAATAAGGTTGGCAAAACTTGCAAATAAACCATTTAAACGTATAATTTCGCGAGTTTTTGACTCTTGATGCACCACAATTTAGCAATTGTGACGTTTTTAGTTCAGTGGAGTCAGTTTTTGCACCAAGTAGGGTGCGTATGACAAGTTAGGGTAATCGATTTTTGGTACAACATCTTTCCCAGATAAATAGAGTCAAAGCATTTAAGTTTTTGGCTTTGCAAATTAGCATTGGGATGTTGTTAGCGATTACCGTAGGAATTATTTGGGAAGTGCAAGCTGGCCAGTCATTTATGATTGGCGTTATGTTAGATGTACTTCCTGCTTTTATATTTACTATATATGCGTTTCGTTTTAGTGGGGCAAGACAACTACAACAAGTTGCGGCTTCATTTTATCGCGGTGAAACGGTAAAGATAATGTTAACTGGTGCGCTGTTTATTTTAGTCATCAAGACCCTTCCGGTTGTATTTCCGGCGTTATTAGCAGGGTTTGTGATTATGAAAGTTAGCCAGTTTATGCAATCGATTTTTTTAATAACTTTAAACTTTTGGGAAATTAACAATGGCTGGTGAACTCACTACACAGGGTTACATCAAGCACCATCTGACCAATGCGTCAGTGGGTGAAGGCTTTTGGACATGGCATGTGGATACACTTGCTTGGTCTATCCTTCTCGGCTTGGTATTCATTCTTTCATTCCGCAGTGTCGCTAAAAAAGCAACTGTCGGCGTACCGGGGAAATTTCAATGTTTTGTTGAAATGATTGTCGAATTTGTTGGTCAAAGTGTTAAAGATACTTTCCACGGCAAAAACCCACTTATCGCACCATTAGCATTAACCATCTTTATGTGGGTATTGTTAATGAATACAATGGATCTTATCCCAGTTGATTTCTTGCCTTCTTTAGCGCAATGGATCGGCGGTCTAATGGGTTATGACCCACACGACGTATATATGAAGGTTGTACCAACTACAGACCTTAATATGACAGCTGCATTAGCACTGGGCGTGTTTGTCCTAATGATTTTCTATTCGATTAAAATTAAAGGCTTTGGCGGCTTTATGAAAGAGCTTTATGCTCACCCGTTTAATACACCTTGGTTGTACTGGTTTAACTTTATTATTGAAGTTATTTCTTTGCTTGCTAAGCCAATGTCTTTAGCTTTACGTTTATTCGGTAACTTATATGCAGGTGAATTGATATTCATCCTAATTGCTGGTCTGATTGGTGTTTGGCAATTGCCAGCTCACTTTATCTGGGCTGCATTCCACTTATTAGTTATACCGCTACAAGCGTTTATTTTCATGATGCTAACTATTGTATATTTATCGTTAGCTCACGAAGATCACTAATTTTTAAGATTTTATATAGATGGCTAATCACCATCTATAGGACAGGAAGTCCTATCAAGTTTTACTTTTAACTTTAACTTTAACTTAACTAACCATTTGGAGATAAAAATGGATCCAATTATTTACATCGCTGTTGCTTTACTAATCGGCTTAGGTGCACTTGGTACAGCTATCGGTTTCGGTATACTAGGTGGCAAATTCTTAGAATCTGCTGCTCGTCAACCTGAACTAGCTCCACAGCTGCAAGTAAAAATGTTCATCGTAGCGGGTCTAATCGATGCTATCGCGATGATTGGTGTGGCGATTGCGTTATACTTGATGTTCGCACTTTAATTAATTCGTCCATTCCGAACATTAAATTAATTAAGGAGAGCGGTTGTGAATCTTAATGCCACTCTGTTAGGCGAAGCGATTGCATTTATATTCTTTGTCTGGTTTACGATGAAATACGTATGGCCAGTATTGAATGGTGCGATTGAAGAACGCCAGAATAAGATTGCAGAAGGTCTTGCTGCCGGTGAACGTGCAGAAAAAGACTTAGAACTTGCCCAACATAAAGTAACTGAGCAGTTGAAAGACGCTAAAGCTCAAGCTGCTGATATTATTGAGCAAGCCAAAAAGCGTGCGACACAAATCGTTGATGAAGAAACAACCCGTGGACATGAAGAGCGTGAGAAAATCATTGCTCAAGGTCAAGCGGAAGTTGAAGCTGAGCGCAATCGCGCGAAGGAAGATCTTCGTCAACAGGTTTCTGTTTTAGCCATTGCTGGTGCAGAGAAGATCTTAGAGCGTCAAATAGATGCTGCTGCCCATAGCGATATCCTAGATAAACTAGTTGCAGAACTTTAAGCAGAGGAATAGAGCAATATGTCTGAATTGACTACAGTAGCTCGTCCCTACGCTAAAGCTGCATTTGATTTCGCTGTAGAAAGCCAAGCAGTTTCGAATTGGAACGACATGTTATTTTTTGCTTCAGAAGTTGCAAAAAATAGCGACATTGTTACCTTTTTGTCTGGCTCTCACTCACCAGATGCTACTTCTGATTTATTTATCAAAGTATGTGGTGAACAACTGAATGAAAACGGTCAAAACTTTGTAAAAGTATTGGCCGAGAATGGACGATTGATTGCACTTCCGGCTGTTGCTGAAATGTTCGCAGAACTTAAAGCAGAGTACGAGAATGAAATTGAAGTGGAAATCACTTCAGCAATCGAGATGACAAGTGCGCAGGAAACTGCATTATCTTCGTCATTAGAAAAACGTCTAGCACGCAAAATTAAGCTGAATTGCAGCGTTGATAACTCTGTTGTTGGCGGGATGTTAATCAAGGCGGGTGATACCGTTATTGATGCAACAATCCGCGGCAAGTTAGATCGTTTATCACACGTATTGCAATCGTAATTGGGGATTTGAGCATGCAACTTAACTCAACTGAAATCGCCGAACTGATCAAGAAAAGAATTGAACAGTTTGACGTTGTCAGCGAAGCACGTAACGAAGGTACTATCGTATCTGTTACCGACGGAATCATCCGCATCCACGGTCTAGCTGACTGTATGCAAGGTGAGATGATCGAGCTTCCTGAGTAACCGCTATGCTATCGCCTTAAACCTAGAGCGTGACTCTGTAGGTGCGGTAGTTATGGGTCCATATGCGGACCTTAGAGAAGGTACAAAAGTTAAATCTACTGGCCGTATTTTACAGGTTCCAGTAGGTGACGCGCTACTAGGTCGTGTTGTAAACACACTTGGTGAGCCAATCGATGGTAAAGGTCCAATCGACGCTGCTGGTTTTGAACCAGTAGAAAAAATTGCACCTTGGTGTAATCGAACGTCAATCGGTAGACGAGCCAGTTCAAACTGGTTATAAGTCTGTTGACTCTATGATCCCAGTTGGTCGTGGACAACGTGAACTTATTATCGGTGACCGTCAAACAGGTAAAACTGCGTTGGCAATCGATGCAATCATCAATCAGAAAGATTCTGATATTAAGTGTGTGTATGTCGCTATCGGTCAGAAAGCGTCTACTATCGCTAACGTTGTACGTAAACTAGAAGAGCACGGTGCGTTAGATAATACTATCATCGTTGCTGCATCTGCTTCTGAATCTGCTGCATTGCAATTCTTAGCGCCATTCTCTGGTTGTACAATGGGTGAATATTTCCGTGATAACGGTCAAGACGCACTAATCGTATATGATGATTTGTCTAAGCAAGCTGTTGCTTACCGTCAAATCTCTTTGCTTCTTAAACGTCCACCAAGGTCGTGAAGCATACCTAGAGTGACGTTTTCTATCTTCATTCACGTCTACTAGAGCGTGCTGCTCGAGTAAATGACGTTTATGTTGAACGTTACACTGAAGGTAAAGTTAAAGGCAAAACAGGTTCTTTAACAGCACTTCCAATCATTGAAACTCAAGCAGGTGACGTATCAGCATTCGTCCCGACTAACGTAATCTCGATTACCGATGGTCAAATCTTCCTTGAGTCTGACATGTTCAACGCAGGTATCCGTCCAGCTGTAAATGCTGGTATCTCGGTATCTCGTGTTGGTGGTGCGGCACAAACAAAGATTATCAAGAAACTAGGTGGTGGTATCCGTCTAGCACTTGCGCAATACCGTGAATTAGCGGCGTTCTCTCAGTTTGCATCTGATCTAGATGAAGCAACTCGTGCTCAATTAGAGCATGGTGAGCGTGTAACTGAGTTGATGAAACAGAAACAATATGCACCAATGTCAATTGCTGAAATGGGTGTTTCATTGTTTGCTGCTGAAAAAGGTTATTTACAGGACATCGAAGTATCTAAAGTATTGGACTTCGAATCAGCGTTAATTTCATTCATGCAAAGTACTTACACTGAGCTTATGGATAATATTGATGCAACTGGTAACTTCAACGGCGAAATCGAAGCAAGTTTGAAAGAAGGCATTGAGAAGTTCAAAGCGACTCAAACTTGGTAATTAGGTTAAGTGAGTTCGCTATTAAAGCGTAACTCACTTTCGTTGAACGTTTATCGGAGAATCACATGTCCGGCGCAAAAGAGATAAAAGGTAAGATCGGTAGTATTAAAAATACTCAGAAGATTACCAACGCTATGGAAATGGTTGCAGCTTCTAAAATGAAGAAAGCTCAAGACCGTATGGCTTCTAGCCGTCCATATGCGAAAACTATGCGTAAAGTGATTGGTCACATTGCACGTGGTAGCTTGGAATTTCGCCATCCATATTTGGAAGAGCGTGAAGTGAAACGTGTAGGTTATGTGGTGATTTCGTCTGACCGTGGTCTGTGTGGTGGCTTGAACGCAAATGAGTTCAAAGCCGTAGCAAAAGATGCTGAAAAGTATTTCAAAGCTGATGTTGAAGTTGACTTCGCTGCGATTGGTACTAAAGCTATCGGCTTCTTTAACCGCTTTGGCGGTAAAGTAGTTGCTGCAAACTCAGGACTCGGCGATGCACCGTCTGTACAAGACGTTGTTGGTTCTGTTCGCGTTATGTTAGACGCTTACAATGAAGGCAAAATCGACCGCTTGTTCGTTGTGTATAACAAATTTGTTAACACAATGACGCAAGAACCGACGATCGATCAGTTATTACCTTTACCAAAATCAGAAGATGAAGACATGTCAGGAAACTGGGATTACATCTACGAACCAGATCCTAAAGTGTTGTTAGACGCTTTATTAGTTCGTTATGTGGAATCACAGGTTTACCAAGGTGTCGTTGAAAACTCAGCTTCAGAGCAAGCTGCACGTATGGTTGCAATGAAAGCCGCTACAGACAATGCGGGTGACCTTATCAACGATTTACAATTGGTTTACAACAAGGCACGTCAAGCAGCCATCACTCAGGAAATTTCTGAGATATGTGCTGGTTCTGCGGCGGTTTAGGTTAACAAAAATTTATGAGGAAATGTCATGAGTCAAGGTAAGGTCGTACAGATCATTGGCGCAGTTGTGGACGTTGAGTTCCCACAAGATGCAGTACCTGCGGTATATGACGCAATACAAGTTACTAATGGTAAGCTTGAAGGCTTAACATTAGAAGTACAACAACAGCTTGGTGGTGGTATCGTTCGCGCAATCGCGATGGGTACAACTGACGGGTTGTCACGTGGTGCTGTTGTCGTCGGTACTGGCAAAGGAATCGAAGTTCCTGTAGGAACTAAGACCCTAGGTCGTATCATGGACGTACTAGGTAACCCTATTGATGAAGCGGGCCCAATTGGTGAAGAAGAGCGTTATACAATTCACCGTGAAGCACCTTCATATGAAGAACAATCAAGTTCTACTGAACTTCTAGAAACTGGTATCAAGGTTATCGACCTTGTATGTCCGTTTGCTAAAGGTGGTAAAGTTGGACTATTCGGTGGTGCCGGTGTTGGTAAAACCGTAAACATGATGGAACTTATCCGTAACATCGCAATCGAGCACAGCGGCTACTCAGTATTCGCAGGTGTTGGTGAGCGTACTCGTGAGGGTAACGATTTCTACCATGAAATGAACGAATCAAACGTACTAGATAAAGTATCTCTAGTTTACGGCCAAATGAACGAGCCTCCATGAAACCGTTTACGTGTTGCCTTAACTGGTTTGACAATGGCTGAGAAATTCCGTGACGAAGGTCGTGACGTTTTATTCTTCGTTGATAACATCTATCGTTATACACTAGCTGGTACAGAAGTTTCTGCACTACTTGGTCGTATGCCTTCAGCCGTTGGTTACCAACCAACACTTGCTGAAGAAATGGGTGTTCTTCAAGAACGTATCGCATCTACTAAGACTGGTTCAATCACTTCAATCCAAGCGGTATACGTACCTGCGGATGACTTGACTGACCCATCACCAGCAACAACGTTTGCTCACTTAGATGCTACAGTTGTACTATCTCGTGATATCGCATCAAAAGGTATTTACCCAGCGATCGATCCACTAGATTCATCTTCACGTCAGCTTGACCCATTAGTTATTGGTCAAGAGCATTATGACGTTGCACGTGGCGTACAAACTGTATTACAACGTTACAAAGAGTTAAAAGACATCATCGCTATCTTGGGTATGGACGAATTATCTGAAGAAGATAAACAGACTGTATCTCGAGCTCGTAAGATTGAACGTTTCTTATCTCAACCTTTCTTCGTAGCAGAAGTATTCACTGGTTCTCCAGGTAAATACGTATCGCTTAAAGACACTATTGCAGGATTTAAAGGCATTCTGAATGGTGACTACGATGAACTACCAGAACAAATGTTCTACATGGTTGGTTCTATCGACGAAGCGGTAGAAAAAGCGAATAAATAGAATACGGAGCGTACAATGGCTGCAATGACTGTCCACTTGGATGTAGTAAGCGCGGAAAAGAGATTATTCTCTGGTCTTGTTGAAACATTACAAGTAACAGGTAGTGAAGGTGATTTGGGTATTTATCCAGGTCACGCGCCTTTACTTACTGCCATTAAACCTTAGGCATGGTACGCGTAGTTAAGCAACACGGAGTAGAAGAGTTTTTCTACGTTGCCGGTGGTATTTTAGAAGTACAACCTGGTAGCGTTTCCGTGTTGGCTGACACAGCTCTTAGAGCAGAAGACCTAGATGAAGCAGAAGCTTTAGCAGCACAAAAATCTGCTGAAGAAGCTATTGCAAATCCAGGCGCTGACTTTGAATATGCTGAAGCAGCAGCTGAGCTTGCTCAAGCTATTGCACAATTACGTGTTATCCAACAAATTCGTAAAGGCTAAATTAGCTTCCTAGAATTTATTTTGATTTACACTTCGTGTTTAGATTGAAAGTTAAAACCCAGCTTAGGCTGGGTTTTTGTTTTTACGTGTTTGACTAGCCTACCAACTTTACTTCCATAATTAATTGCACTATTCCGTCGATCCCTCATTTGTAGATAAAGGCCCCTAATGCCCCACAAAGGGCGATGTTTCGCCGGGTAATACACCACAGCTCATTATCTTATATTGACGCTTAAAACGGCTTTTTGCGTGCCTTAATACACATAACACCTGCGGTTAATGGTTCAATTACACTAGTAGAACCAACCGTTACGGTATAAACGCCTGTAATTTCAGTTTTATGGTTACTTATTTAGCTATTTGGTTAAAAGCAGCCCTTTCGCTAAGGACGGTATTTTTTATAAAAACATGTTGGTTTTAGATTATTCAACTCGTATCTTTTCAATATCGTAGATGTTCTAAAAAAGACACTTTTCTGTCATGGCGTTGTCTTATTTTCAGCTTATAAATTGCCAAACTGATTAACACTTTGCATTTTATTGTTCGTAAATAGTTAAGGGTAACCCATGATAAAAGATATTAGAAAACAGCGAACGCGATTCTATGACGATCTTAATTTCCCTGAAGGGTTTAGACGTTGTGGACTTTTTACCGTCTTAGAAGCAGAATTCCTTACCCAAAATGGCCAACTTTTAAAGGCGTTAGCTGAATGTGCCATTGAACCTATCTTAGATGAAGAAAGAGAATTCGTAGATGCAATCGTTAATGGCGCAACTAGCACGCAATTAAGCGTAAAAGTATGGCGAAAATATCAGTTAGCTATAGAACATAGAAGAGCTAAACGATTTTTTATGTCAGCACATTGTGGAAATGGCCAAATCGCCATAAATACCTAGTAAACAATTGATAATGGCGAGCATAAATTTAGTGCTCAAATTAATATGGCTCGTCGGAAAGGCAAAACTTATTCTGAATATGGGATAAAACTAGAATTTGTTATCGTTCAGGTTAGAATAACCAAAATTAATTTTGAGTGATGGTCATGGTTCATAATATCGCAGTGAGAACTAAGCAAGAACAAGAAGAAATTCAGTACGATTTAATGACGTCTTATTGGGCTTATAAAGAAAAGCGTGGCCTAATGAGTAAACCTGAAATATTTAAATATATTCATCAAAATTACACTGACGTAGGCGTTCAAGAGCACCTTATATCTCGTTATGAATATTATAAAACGCTATAGCGTGTTCTTGCATGGTGAATGGGCGTAAGTCATTGTTCCATATGGAACGTAAGTGTTGTTATTTGTGAGTAGCTTACAAACGTACCAAAAAATATGGTCTGTAGTTCAGCTAATCCCTGTGGGGAAAGTTGCAAGTTACGGTCAAATCGCCGACCTAGCCGGTTTGCCGGGCAGAGCTCGGTTAGTTGGTAAATCAATGCAATTTATTCCCAAAGAAGGTCACAATAATAAACCCGTGCCTTGGTATCGAGTACTCCGCTCGTCGGGTCAATTGGCTTTTACGCTTGGTAGTGAAGACTTTCAACGACAAAAAGCGTTATTGATGGACGAAGGCATCTTTCTTAAGGGCCGAACAGTATCCTTAAAACAATATCAGTGGCATCCAAGTCTTGAACAACTGCTTTTCGAATTAACAAATTAATGTTTAATCAAGTTTAATCAATTTTGAAATCTTGTGGTTGGATGAAATAACGCCCGTCTTTGATCAGTGGATTAGGTGTAATGTAATTGTTGGGTATGGATATATGCACGGTTTTGCTTTCATTTTTAAGCGGATAAACTGATTTTGTTAACTCATGGCGTTTCATTAGGGCTTCTATTTCACCAAGTTGTGCAAGTTTATGCATACCTTCTTCTAAATCTTTACCTAGCTGCTCGTTCTCTTTATTAGTATAAAAATAAACCGCAAATGGGTAATGCAATAATATATTTGGATAGCTGACTAAGTCTGGGTAGGTACGTTTACGCATAACTAACTCATTTTCTGCATCGTGATACCCGCGCGGAAAATAATCACAACGTTTAAATTTTACCATTTTAAATAAGCTTTCATACTGCACTGAAGTTGTGACAGGTAAACCTGCATCTTGCAGTATTTTGGTATCAGGCCAGTGTTCGCCCTAGCAAGCAATCATTTTTCGGAGTGCTTTGGCGTTTGTTATCTTATTAAAAGAAGGAAGTGACTCTTTCCGAATAATGAATTTACGAAAACCAATGAGTCCTCTTGTTGTAGGGACTGGGATTGCGCGCAATGTGTGATCTAGCTCTTTACTTGCGCCAAACCAATACAAATTAATTGTTTTACCTTTTTTAAGTTCAGCTTCTGCGCGGCCCTAGGACAAACTAACTTGATTAAGGGTGCGAACTTGGTAGTCACTTCCGCTGACTTGGTTTAACGCAAGGTTGATTAATTTAACGTGATAATCATGGGAAATATCAAAAACCGAACGAGGAGCTGGTACTTTAATTATTGTACTGTATGCCAGAGGGCTGGCGGATATGGCAATAAAGAACAAGAGCCGTTTATAAGTTTTTAACAAGGTTAACCCGTAATTTGTAAATTGAGTCACTATAATATAACCCAAAAACTCAAAAACACGCGATATGGAAAGAAAAAAGCCATATCAAGTTTGTTAACATTCTGTTCCGAATTCATCTAGTTTTATTGCCGATTTACGTTAGACTTTTGTTTAATTGCTAAAGATGAAGAATAAATTATGGTTCAAATAGACTATCAACAAGCTCGACTTTCTCGAGACGCCCGATTTGACGGTGTATTTTTTACCGCAGTGAAGACGACTGGGATCTTTTGTCGTCCGATTTGTCCAGCCACGCCCCCTAAAGAAGAAAACGTTGAATATTTCGAAACAGCTTCTGAGGCTTTAGTTTCAGGATATCGACCATGTTTACGGTGTCGTCCAGAGTCTGCGCCCTTTTCTCCTGCTTGGTTCGGCACAGCAACAACGGTTAAACGAGCGCTAAATATTATTCACAACGAAGGTTTTCACGATTTAAATTTGACTACTCTTGCTGAGCGTCTAGGCATTACTGATCGATATTTACGAAAGCTGTTCGAGCAACAATTAGGGGTTTCACCAAAAGCTTATATTCAACATCAGCAAATTTTGTTTGCGAAAGCATTATTACATCAAACTCATTTGCCTATACAAGATGTAGCCTTTTCCTGTGGTTTTAATAATGTTAGGCGATTTAACGACGCATTTAAGCGGATCACGACTAAAACACCAACGGAGATCAAAAAACTTCACACTGCAGACGTGCCTATTCGTCTGCAGCTCAATTACCAGCCACCATTTAACTGGCAGCATTGGCGAAGTTTTTGCGAATATAGGCAGATCAATACGGTTGAAACACTTGGGCAAAGTTCCTACGGTAGAACATTCACTTGGCAACAGCCTGATGGTCAGTATGTTAAAGGTTGGTTTAATGCGGTGCATCGGCCAGATAAACATGGATTTAACGTTAGTATTGAACTTGATAACCCGAAATACCTCTATCAAGTCAGTCAGCGCATTCGTGAAATTTTTGACTTAGATGCCAACGTCGCGCTCATTGAACAGTCACTGCGCAGTGCGGGTTTACCCGATCATCATATTATTTCGGGGTTACGCATTCCTAAATGTTGGGATGCATTTGAGGCGGGGATCCGAGCTATTTTTGGCCAACAAGTTTCGGTAAAAGCAGCGACAAACCTATTGAATACGTTAGTGGAGCAGTTAGGTGACAGAAAGTGGGTGGCGTTGCCCGCTAATCACATAAACAATGGTGACAAACCCCATGAACGGATCTGGTTTCCAACCCCAGAGCAAGTCGCTAAATCTGACTTGGCCTTTTTAAAGATCCCTGGTGCTCGAAAACAGACCATTTTAAATCTGGCTAACCACTTTGTTGCAACAAAAGGAACAGGTGCTGAAAATGATATTGATCAATGGTTAGCATTAAAAGGCATTGGACCTTGGACTGTTGAGTATGCAAAATTACGCGGTGAGGGTCACCCGGACATCTGGCTTGATACCGATTTAGGTATTAAAAAGGCATTGGATATTTTCCCAAGCATTAATGTCGAGCATGCAAAGCCTTGGCGTTCATATATGACATTTACTATGTGGGGAATGTTATGAAAATAGATCCGTATAATAAAGAGCAAGGCACGCAATTAACACGCTGGCTGACCACACCACTGGGGCCACTAGAAATTAGAGTTGTTAATTTCACCTCTAAACCCGCTGTTTATAAGTCGATTGTCTTTGTAAAAGAGTCTGATTTGGTTGATGTCGAAAATTCCGATGAACACCCATTATTAGATTTAGCCTTCACTCAATTAACTGAGTACTTTGCTCACCGTAGAACCGAGTTTAATGACTTACTTTGTCATTTAAGTGACTTTGGTACTGAGTTTCAACGTCAAGTTTGGCAGGGCCTTACTCAAATCCCCTATGGCGAAACCTGTTCCTATGGGGATCTGGCTAAAGTTTTAAATAACCCTAAGGCTGTAAGGGCGGTTGGGGCTGCAAATGGTAAAAATCCGTTAGCGGTTGTTGTGCCCTGCCATCGAGTAATTGGGGCTAATGGCACACTTACTGGTTATGCTGGTGGATTAGATAAAAAACAATGGCTATTAATATTTGAACAACAGCAGATCCCACTGCTATAACCGACACAACGTTTTTCAATTAAGGAGTTTGTATGCAATATGACGTAAATACACCTGAACACTATGTCGCTGCATTAGAAGATGACTGGCGAAAAGAAAAGTTGTTATTACTGCAACAGAAAATACTCGAAATGGCCCCAGAAACAGAACTTTCTATTAACTACAAAATGCTGTGTTTTAAAATTAATGACATTGTAATGTGTCATTTAAATGCCCAGAAAAATACGGTTAGTCTATATGTTGGAAATATTTCAAAAGTGGATCCCACAGGTCAGTTATTAGAAGGGTATAATTTAGGAAAAGGTTGTATCCGTTTGAGTAAAACCAAATCAATAACAAATGAAAACTTTACGTCGTTTTTAACAAAAATGGTGACGATGGGACGATCTGGAATTGATTTGTCATGTTAGTTGCGGGTAACTTGAATAAGCCAAAATTACGTTAAATTGATGTAGTCTTTTATGGTTTGTACAAACAACCAACCATCCATTTTACATTGGGCATCAAACATTTTTTTGATGGTAATTATATGATCAAAGTCTATCTTTTGATTTTCACTTAGATTAAATAAATCTAGCGTCCAATCTTCATAGGTCCGAACCCCAATGGGGGCATCAACAACTACTTTTAAATTGGTATGTCTTGTGTCGGCATACAACTTATCCATAAGTAATGATAACTTGTCGTGCTCACCTTCAATTAGCTGTAAAAAGCGCTGATTATGATAAAAAAGTGCACCGTAAATTTTGTGTTCTTCGTTAAAACGATTTGCACTAGTAATAATATCCTTTAACGTTTTATCAATAATAGCCACGTCTGATGTAAGCTCAGAAACGTAAACTATTACACGTAAGTTTTCGTTATTTTTCATTGTGTTATGACATCTTGGTTATTTAATTATTCTTTTTCACACACATTCTAATTGTCTACTCATTAAGTTAACCGATGTTTGAACATTGGCTAATCATTACTGTTTTATTAGACATATAAAATATTTATGACCGTATTAATTTCAATCCATGGGCGGCTTATGGCCTAAAAGTCGCCAAACAGTGCGACTCAAAATAAAACAGGTAACCTACAGTGTAGAACAGAAATAAGGAAATGTTCTAGCGCGGTAATTTTTAACCAAATTAAATCATTAAATAAGACCGTATAATTATGCACCTAGCAATTTGAGGTGTTTAATCTTTTTGTACCGCAATGCCATAGATAGACAATGTGCAAGAGCCGGATTGTCGGTAATTGCGTCAATATCAATTTGGATTATTTTAAACACAAGAGCTCGGTTACCTTGGTATACAAAAGTCTCACCGTAGATTTCTTTAAAGGTTTCAATTAAGGTTGTTTTGCAGTTGAAGTATAGGCAATATTCGTCGGGATGTTTGGCTTTCCAATCGAACCTGATTGTACTTCCAATTGGCGATATATAGCTGGGTTCGCCCCATTTTAAGGTTTCTTCCAACTTATCAATACCGTCTTGCTCTGCTACTTGGTAAATAAGTGTTCTTATCCGTAATAATGCGGCGGCAATATCGTCGGGATAGGTTTCAAACTTTTTCTGAACACTTAATTCCATAGGTAATCAGTCTTTTTAATTTAGCTGCGCAGAAGGTCGCAACATACTGTTTTGTGTTATATAAAATAATACGGAATGAATTCAGAAGCGAATTAACCACAACATTTTTTATATTTTTGCCCACTGCCACATACGCAAGGGTCATTGCGACCGGGTAGTTTATCTACTTTAACTGTTTCAGCTTTATTTAATAGCGTTGTTAGCTCAGCGATGGATTCTACAGCGCCCTCACTTAAATCTACCGTGATATCAACATACATTTGGGCTTCTGTAGCAAGTTTAGTTACTTCGGCTTTACGCGTCTCTGAGGTGACGATTAATTGCAGAGGTAATTTTTTGCTACTAGGCTTGTTATATAGTTTACCTTCGTAACCGTATTTTATGTGTTTTTGGCGAGCATCTTGGCGGCCTTTAAAAAAGAACTTATCTGACATGTTGTAACCTAAACTGTTTGAAATTAAAAAACGGCAACCATTTTTGATGGTGGGGCATATTTGGTCGGTACTAAAAACGCGCGCAGTTTATCATACAGCCCAGTTGATTACTTATCGTTGTGTGATAAATCGCCATGAATCTGTTTTTAGTTTGTTTTAACTGCAACGAGTCTTAAAAAACCATTGCGTGATCAACCATATAACGGTCATTGATATAAACTAAAACAATTTCGGCAACAAACTCGCCTTAGGCTTTGAGCAAAACGGCTTCTATATTACCGCTGCGGAATCGAAGGGGCTTAAAACAGCGATTTAACTCAATCTAAGTTGCCAATTTCCACCATGCTGTTGCTCGCAATTTTCTTCGGTATCAAAAATAATTTTTTTAATAGGGTCTTTGATCGCAATGCCGGTTTTTGACAGTTTGTCTTGTATTAATGAAATGATTTTCGAGTCGTTATTTGTTGTTCTAAACAGCGTTAAACTTTGGTTAGTATCAAATACGATGGCAATTTTTAGGCTATTTGGAAAATTAGAAAAATTGGCTAAGTGTGTAACCCATTTAAAACCTGAATAATCTTTTAACTTTGTTTCACATATGTCATTCAGCACCAGCGTAATTTGTTTGTCTAATTTTTTGTCTGTCTTTCGCATAGATGGATCTACTTGTTATTTGGGTGGTTCGAACATGAGTTGAAGGTTGTGAATTAAAATTCTAAACACCAGTTCTTTAAATTCATTTTAAGTAACTGGGTAATTTTTTGAATTACAAAGTCTAGTTTGAAAATTTAAATTTCTCTTGTACTGGGCATTCCAATTTTCTTTCTAATACTTGTTTATGTACTGCAATTATATTTCACAATCGGTGCGTCTTATTACTATATTGGGTGTCGCCCATTTTTAATCTTGAAGTCAGTGAGTAATCTTATAATGTCGCTCAACCCGTGTGGTAACTCTGCCCCATTTCGAAGATTTTACTCGATTTTGATGATATTCAAATGCATGTTCGTCAACAAATTCCTCGTAGACATGCAGTTTGTTCGGGTTTTGTTGATCATGTATTACTTCAAATATTAAGCACCTAGGTTCGCCGAGTGTTAATTTTATGTGCAAATCCAATTCTGAATTCACTTCCTTTAAATCTGCGTCAGGAATTATTATATAGCCCTGCAATATCACTTTTTAAGCATTTCATCATCACTTGAAAAGGCCATGTTGGCCTTGTTTTTTCTGATATTAAGTAAAATTAAAGTCCTAAATAATTAAACAGTACAAATATTATCGTAATTAACGAAGGTACACTTTGCACAAATAGGATCTTTTTTGACGATGTTATTGCGCCAAAAATACCGGCAACAAAGATACAGGATAAGAAAAACAATTGAATTTGCAGGCCAAAAAATGGATCTTGATGCACTAAGCCCCATATTAACCCTGCCGCTAAAAAGCCATTGTACAAACCTTGATTGGCAGCTAATACCTTAGTGGCGGTTGCAAAATCTTTTTAAATCCAAATGCTCTTAGCCCCGGTGGTTTATCCCAAAACCACATTTCGATAACTAATATGTAAATATGAAGCACGGCCATGAACAGCACGAGTATGTTTGCAGCAATATCCAAAATTATTTCCTACTTTTTGTGATTAAGCGATAACCCTTAAGACGAAGGGGAAGTTGTTTGAGGGTTTTCAATATGGCAACAATATATAGCCAAAAACCAAATAAGACACGCTAACATGCCTAACTTTTGGATGATTGGCAATAAAGAATACAAGGTATCTGTGTCGTAAAAGGTTGCATTTAACAATGGTAAATTGCCGGATATGAGATGTTAAAATAATTAAACGTTTAACGTCATGTCTTTTTGTAAACGTCTGGTTGGTGTAATTCCATAAACGATTGTGGCGAATGTAATTCGGTAAAACCAAACTGTTTATATAACTCGTGGGCGTCTCGAGTTGCTAACGCTATTCGACGTAATCCTTGTAACTCAGGGTGTTTAACCACTTCTTCCATTAGCCATTTACTTAGACCAATGCCTCGGTGATGCTCTAATACAAAAACGTCGGCTAAATACGCGAACGTTGCACGGTCTGTTATCATTCTAGCGAAGGCGATTTGCTCACCTGAATCGGTAAAAATACCAAAACACACAGAGTTGTTAATCGCTTTTTCCATCGTTTCAATCGGAATGCCTTTCGCCCAATAAGATTGAGATATATAACCATGAATGGCATTGAGATCCATATCCTTTAAGTTATTACTTACCCAGTAACCGGTAACCATTTTAGTTCTCCTTGCGGTGCTTGATAACGGTAGTTGTTTACCTAGTTGTTTGCCTATTTGAGAGCAACGACTAAAACACAAATTAGTAAAATGGTCGAAACCGGGGCCCATAATGCTCGTTCTTTTTACTCGGGGTAATGGTATTTGCAACACAACTTAATAAACATAAAGCGACGACCACCCAAATAGCATAGTCTGGAAAGACCATATGAAAAAACCAAAGTTTACATCGTTAACTAGTCCCGAATGAGAGAATACAACTTCAGCCATTAATAAAAGCAGTATGATTTGCATCACCGCTGCGATGCGTATTTTAACAGGTAAACGTCCCAAATTTTCCACCCATCGCCATTTCTCCCACGGGGCACCAAATATTAATGCAAACTGGAAAAGCACAACGACGGCAATAAAAATGCCAAATATATAGGTTGAAATAATGGGGAATGTCACGGTTAACGCATCCTTTTGTTTGTAAATCGTGAACTCACATTGTGTTATTGCAGAAACTTTTGCGCTTCGTTTACTTCGCAGTATTCAATTGGCGTTGGTTGATTATTTCTGTCAACTACCCAGCACTCGTCATAGATTGAACAATAACAAAGCTCAATTTGAATTGACTCATCGGCCATTTTAAATTCTTTTGCATGTTCGCCATTGTACACAAGCGGACTTATTGTATTTTGAGGTGATAAGGTACGGTTGCTTATATGCGACTGCACAAAGCTTTTAAATTGTGGGATTTCTTGCCAGTACTTTATATATGTGGTGCCGTTTAATACTTTGGCATCATGTATTAACGCGGGTCCAGTGCCATTATTTTTTATCGTGTAACTGAAGGAATCATGATTGTGACTTCTGAATATCTCCAATCTTGGCCATACAGAGGCTCTAGAATATTCCCGGTCAATATAAGCAGAATAAATAGATGTGAAAGCGGTTACTAGGCCAATTAGAAGCGCCGATAATGCCACTATCATCTCAGGGTTTTTATACCACTTTTGTTGGTCCATGTTTACGATTCCTAGGTCGGTATATCATTCATTATCTTAAAGCTTTTGCCATTATTGGCAATTTTAGTTAAAACGACAAGTTTAATACTAAGTCGAGTTCCTGATGGTTACTTGTCGGCGTTGCCCAATCCCCTATACAATGCGGGCAGTCGAATAGCTAAATGGACCATTTTTTGAAACTCAGTAAAAGATTAAAGCAAATAGAACAGATGGTGTCTTCCAGATATGCTCATATTTGGGACTGTTGCTGTGATCATGGCTATTTAGGTGCCGCTTTATTAGATCGTAATTTGGGTTCGACAATACATTTTGTCGATATCGTGCCGACGCTAATGACTGAGGTAGAAACTAAACTACAACGTCATTACCCACTTCAAAGCGCATTGTGGAAAACACATTGCTTGGATGTTGCAAAGTTGCCTATAGGGGATTTTAACGGTCAACAGTTAGTCATTATCGCAGGTGTGGGTGGCGATTTAATGATTGAATTTATTGAAGCGCTGCACAAAAAACAGCAAGAACATAAAAACCTGAAACTCGACTTTTTATTGTGTCCCGTACATCATCAATTTTCTTTACGTCAAAAATTAATCGAGCTTGGTTTCAGTTTAAACGATGAAGTTTTAGTCGAAGACAATAAACGTTTTTATGAAATCCTTCATGTTTCTCTCGCAAGCGATATCCAGCATGATATCAGTCCTGTCGGCGATAGTATTTGGCAGGGGAGTCCGCAGAACAAGAGAAGGTTGCCCAAAGGTATCTACATAAAACGCTTAGCCATTATCAGCGTATTCAAAAGGGGAACAACAAGGCACAGCACATCATAGATGCGTATAACCAGATTAACCTTAAATAGAAACAGCATTTAAAACCCACCTTAAGTCGAGGAATAGATAACTTAAGAATCATAGGTTTATTGACATTTCTGACTTAGCGATACCAACTTTTTGGATCAGATTGAAAATCCGATGCTACGAGTCGATTTAAGTAGGTAAAGTCACATTTATCTTTTATTTCTGAGTACACTTCGGCAAATGATGGTTTCGCTAAATGTAATTTTATTCCCTGAGACCAAGAGGTCCATGTATGTTTAGAAATACGCCCTTTGGCCCTTAAATAGACTTGTTCGTTGCTCAAATCAAGGTAATTATAAATGAGCTCACGTACCTGGTTTCTATCACTTTCTTCAACCGGTTCACCAATTAGCACACTTACTGGCAGTTCCATTGATAACGAGCGGTACTGTTGATCTAAACTATCTTCGAATGTCGCTTGCGCTTGCTCTTTACCGACTTTAATTTGCCACGCACCAAAACCAACGCCAAGCGCCGTAACCAACGAACCCACAGCGGTAGCCGCAGAGCTGACAACACCCCAATCAATTATCACAATTATTGTTCCTTATGCCGATTTAGTCCAAAACAGGTCACGCTATATTTTTATTACACGTAAAAATTGGTTCTACTTTAGCGAAGCGAAGGCAATAATCCAAAGAGTTTGTCACACACCTGACAATTGTTAATGGTTCACCGCTTGTTGGTGTTCCCTTTTAGACAACCAAAAATGGCCGTGCCAACCAAGCCCGATAGATAACCCCGAAACAATAAGTGCAATGATTCGAGTTTTACAATGGTTATGTATGTGAAAAACGGCACGCTATCGTTTTTGTATAAACGGGTATATGCTAGTTGTTCATTTAGGATATGTATAAGTTAATTATGAAAAAATTGTTAGGCATTTTTGTGCTACTTAGCGCTACGTTTTCGGTTTTGAGTGTCCCTAATGCGGATTCAAACCATGCTAAAAAGCCCGCAAATATATCAAACGATAATAGAAATCCCAACCGTAGCGGGTCGCGGTAATGTTCCTAAAATGGCTAAATATTTGGCAAGTGAATTTACTGCAGCAGGCTTTGCAGCAAAAGACATTCAAATTATTCCCAAGGGGAAACAGCTTCGTTAATTGTACGTTACAGAGGCGATGGTTCTTCGGGTAAAAAGCCCATCTTACTTATTGGGCACATGGACGTTGTTGAAGCATTAGCTAAAGACTGGGAGCGCCCACCGTTTAAATTAACCCAAGATGATAACTATTTTTATGGTCGCGGTACCATTGATAACAAATACGGTATTACTATGTTATCAGCGACCTTTATTCGGCTAAAAAATGAAGGTTTTATACCAAATCGTGACTTGATAATTGCCTTTTCTGGTGACGAAGAAACCGGCATGACAACTACCCAAATGTTAGCGAACGACATGCCAGAACTGGCAGAAGCTGAGTTTGCGCTTAACTCGGACGCAGGAGGTGGAGACTTGAGTGCAGACGGAAAGCCTGTTGCCTATTTGGTTCAAGCCGCAGAAAAACCTACGCCACGTTCGAACTTACTATTCGTAATGCTGGTGGCCATAGCTCGCGACCTAAAATGGATAATGCGATTTATGATCTCGCAGATGCGATTACTAAAATTCAGGGATACCATTTTCCTGTTCAATATAGTGAAATGACCCGTGATTTTTTCGGATATCAGGACAAAAGCTAGGGGAGAGTTGGGTCAAGCAATGATGCAATTTGCCAATAACCCCAATAATAAAGCGGCATCAGACCGGTTGGAAATCGAACCGTCTTATGTCGGTTCTACCCGTACCACATGTGTGCCTACGATGTTAAAAGCGGGACATGCAGAAAATGCCCTGCCTCAATCAGCAATGGTTACCGTAAACTGCCGGATATTCCCTAGGACAACGGTGGCGCAGGTGCAAAAGCAACTCAAACAAGCGATTAACAATGACGCAGTTGAGTTTGTCGTGACTGGCTCACCAGTTGAAAGCCCAATTTCAGAACCAAGAGCAGATGTGATGGCGGCGATTAGTAAGGCAGTTCATAGTCGCTATCCAAAAGTAGATATAGTTGTTTATATGGAGTCTGGTGGCACCGACGGCATGCATTTTCGTAAAGCTGGGATCCCAACTTGGGCGATATCTAGCGCGTTTATGAATCCAGATGACATGTTCGCACACGGATTAAATGAGCGTTTACCGATTAAAGCATTTTACGGTGGTTTAGATCATTGGACAATTATACTCAAAGCGCTAACGGGTAAATAATTAAGCATTTTCTGTCGCCTTGTTTAAGTATTAATTAAAGCATTTGATACAGAACTTAAACAAGGTGGCGACTAAACGGGTATGTAAAATCCATGTTGCTAACTACTTAACTGTGTCAGAGTGTTGGAATAACCAGTTGTAACAAGTCCCATTTGTTGCCGTACAAGTCTTGAAAAACAACTACCGTACCATACTCTTCAACACGGGGTTCTTCGTCAAATACCACGCCATTTGCTTTCATCAATTCGTAGTCGTACCAAAAGTTATTGGTTTGTAGGAACAGAAATACCCTCCCCCAGTTTGATTACCAACCGCTTTATTTTGCGCCTCACTGCTCGCTTCCGCTAACAGTAAGTTAGTGCCATTTGAGTTTGGCGGGGATACCAAAACCCAGCGTTTGCCATCTCCTAAGTCGGTGTCGGCGACTAACGTAAATTGCAGTTTTGATGTATAAAACTCAATTGCTTCATCGTAGTTTTCTACGACCAGAGATATTGCCCCAATATGTTGCACTGACTTTGACATGAAATCCTTAATTACTAACAGGGTTGAATGTATGTTTGACGGCTAAATTGATTTAGCAATTTTACCAAATTAAATAAATATAAAAGTAATAATACGTAATAAATAAAAAACCGTAATAGACCAATAGTGCATAGGAGGTTTAATTTATCCCCATTGTAATTGGCTGTGGGTTTAATCGATGAGATATTTATTCCTTTTAATAACGATATGTTTAACCGTGACACTTAATCTTGGTTACGCTCAAGATTATGAAAAACATAGAGTGATCATTTTAACAGACATAGAAGCAGATCCTGACGATACGCAGTCATTAGTCCGGCTGTTTTTGTACGCCAATGAAATCGACATTAAAGGGATTGTCGCAACAACGTCTGTTTGGCACAAAAACTCGGTTGAACCGGAGTCGATTGTTAAGGTGATTAATGCTTATAGTGAAGTTCAGCCTAATTTAGTCAATCATCAATCGGATTACCCAAGTGGCAAAGCACTTTTGCAACTGGTTAAATCTGGTTTGCCACTTTACGGTATGAAGGGGGTTGGAGATGGTCATGATTCTCAAGGTTCAGATTTGATCATTGCGGAGCTTGAAAAAATGATAAACGTCCGCTATGGATATCAACCTGGGGAGGCGTAAATACCCTAGCTCAGGCGTTGTATAAAATACGCAAAACCAAACCCGCTCATGAAGCCAAGGCGCTGATTGCTAAAATTAGGGTTTATACCATTTCTGACCAAGACGATAGCGGGATTTGGATCAGAAACAATTTCCCTAATTTATTTTATATTGTGAGCCCAGGTGATGACTATGGTAGCGCAACATGGACAGGCATTAATTCAGTTATCGACGGTATAGATAACAGCACAATAAGTAATAAGTGGTTTGCTACTAACATTCAGCAAGGTCACGGTCCTTTAGGCGCTCGATATCCAGATGTGGCTTGGGGCGTGGAAGGCGATACACCGGCTTTTTTATCTTTAATCCCGAATGGGTTAAATCATGCAGAAAAACCGAACTGGGGAGGCTGGGGGGACGATATGAACTCTATATCCCAGACTTTTCAAAAACTAAGGAAGGGGGATCGGATGTGATTATCGCCCCTGAAACCCGGGCAATTTGGACCAATGCCACAGATACGTTTACTCCTTATGTGGCGGGAGAATATGGCCGGGCAACCATCCCCGGTAAGCGTAGCTTTGAAGGTTATAAAGAAACGCTATGGCGCTGGCGAGATGATTTGCAAAATGATTTTGCGGCACGAATGGATTGGACAACTCAAAGTTATCAACAAGCGAATCACGCACCAATAGCGGTATTAAAAAGCTCAGATCGTATGACCGTAAAGTCTGGACAAAGTTTGGCATTGGATGCCAGTGATTCCTACGATCCAGATGGTGATAACTTGAGCTTTATTTGGTTTGACTACCCAGAAGCGGGCACTTATAAAAAACGGTTTCTACCGGTGCTGCCAATAATGCGCACGCGATCTACATAACAGCGCCAGAAGTAACCGAAACAAAAACGGTACATATTATTTTAAAAGTGTCTGATAAGGGCACGCCAGCTTTGTCGAGTTATAAACGGATTGTTATCACAGTTGAACCTAAATAGACCTGCAACAAAAAACAGAGGTTACTTGTGCTGATATTCAGTAACGAGCAACCTCTTGGTATTTGTTTTTTCAATTAATTGTTGATAGTTGGTACGGTTAACAAATAGTTGTTAACGCCTTTAGCGACGTCTAATAGCGATTTGGCGACCGCTTCTAATTCCGCTTTTTTATTGTTTCCGAAAAGTTAACATCGTCTTTTTGTTTTACTGCAACAAAATCTTGAGTACTCACAACAGACTTGGTAATTACGCCAGAGCGAACATCGAGCAATACGGCTTCTACAGAGCAATAAGCTTTGGTTTCGTTCGGGTCCATAAATCGATATTTATTATAGGAATTACATGAGCTTCTATAAGCCAGTAGTAAGTCGGCTTGGAACCTTGCTGCCGCTTCTCTTAAAGAGGGAACCGTTCTTTTATCAGGAACTAACATGGCCGGTAAAAACGAAGCGTCATATACCCGAGGAGACGAACGTAGCTCAGAAATAAACCCGTCAATTAAAGATGTCGTAAGGGTCGTAAAGTCGTTAGAGTAAAATTGCCACTGATTGTCTCGACTTAATTTCAAAATCGCGATTCTATTTTTGGCTGGTAGCTTTACTTGGTAATAAAGTAATTCGTTTATCTTTTGGTCGTTTTCACCTAATAACGAGTCACTGGTAATGCCTTTTGTGTTTGTATTACCCTGATAATAACTGCTAGGCCGGTCTTTAGAAGCCACGCTAGAACAAGCGCCAATAAATATTGATAAGGAAATAATTAAAATTCGGTACATCGATAATCCTTCACTATGGTCAGTAAGTACGACTCGAAAGTCGCTTTGTTGTTTTAAGTTTGTCGAAGAGCAAGCTCGTTTTTATACGCTTGTTAATTAGCGTGCTGGTTTCTTAAAATTTTCACTATACGGCTGTATAAAATTTGCGACAAATTCCAGTCGTAGCCATTAAAGTCTGTGGTATTAATCACTTGGACAACTATGGTGTCAATGTCTTTGTGATACTCTGCTAAACTTTGATAGCCGGGAATTAACCCGCCATGTTCATAGACATAAATAGAAGAGTAGATTTCTTTTTCACCCTCTTTAAATACCGAGCCATCATTTAACGCACGCAGAAAAATACCGACATCTTCTACCGTGGCTAACATCGACCCGTAGTCGTTTGCTTTAATATCTTGCTCAACACCAACATAATAACCCCCCATAACGTCATCAATATCAACTTCGCTTAACGAGCTGAACGTATTTGTAAGCCCAAGAGGTATTAAAATTTCTTCTTTGATAAATTGGTGATGGCTGTAACCCACCACTTTTTTATAAGTTCTGCCAATAATAAGTAGTTGGTATTTGAATATTCGTAACTCGAACCTGGGGCAAATGTCGCGGGTAAATCAAGTGCAAGGGCGAGCTTTTCATCGCTGGTATCCGGAGGTGCATCCCAATAAGCCGGTGTGTCGGTATAATTTGGAATGCCGCTGCGATGCTGAACCATTAATCGTAACGTTATTTTGTCGGCGTTTTCTATTCGGCCAACCAGTTCTGGAAAATAGTCAGTCAGGGTTTTATCCAGTGACAAGCGGTTGGCGTTGACGAGTTTTGCCGTCGCGACTGAAACGTACAATTTGCTGATGCTGGCGATTTTGAATAAGGCGTTTGGATCTGCAGGAATTTTATTGTTTCGGTCTTTCCACCCTGCGGTATACCACGCTGGTGGCTCCCCGCTTTATCGACATAAACAACCATGCCATCAAAGTCGTAGTTTATCGCCTCGATGACTTGCTCTTGAACAGTGTCTGGTAGTGGTATCAACCAGGCTTTGACTAAAATCCAAGGGACAAAAAACATTGACGTAAAGGTACCGACAAATAATACAATTCTTACAATTAACGTCGTTCTTGTTATCTTCATGATGTTTCCTGTTTTACCAACTGGGGCCTTGAATGTTCTTGTTTGACCGTTTTATTTGATCGAGGTGATTTAAAACAAAAACAATAAAACTGCGATCCCAAGGGCCATGATCCCATAATAGTTCAGTCCACTATTCCATCGAGACAACAATAAAAAATAGCAGAACAAACAACATCCTAAAACAATGCTTGTGAGTAAAAGCCAAAAAAATGATGCACCTGCAAACAGGGAAATGATGAACATAGGGATGAGATAAACTAAAGTGGGTGCGATTGGTTCATCTAATTGATTGTGGAGCTTTAGGGCTGCGACAATAAGTAACGCTTTTATAATCATGGTTCCATCCTTTCTACATAGATTCCTGTGGGCCAATAAAATCAGCTAAGCCCTACTTTAACGGGACTTGGATCACAAACCAACTTTTTATTACGATAATCAGATTGAACGTCTTACCCAGTTTAAGGGTTTCAAATGGGCTAAATCCAGCCCTTTTGTTTTGCAATTCTTGCAGCGTCAACTCTATTTGCGGCATTTAGTTTTGAAATGGCTTCTGATAAATAATTGCGCACCGTACCTTCTGATAAAAATAGCGCCTGGAGCGATCTCTGCAGTTTTTAATCCGTCCCCTGCTAATTTGATAGCTTTGCGTTCTTTTTCAGTTAACGGATCGTTATCGTCAAGTGCCATAAGTGCCAGTTCGGGGTCGATAACTCGTTGTCCTTTTTGGACTTTACCAATTGCGTTTACTAAGTATTCAGTAGGTGATTCTTTTAAAATAAATGCTTTAACACCTAACGCCATCGCACGTTTTATATAACCCGATTTGGAAAAAGTCGTCATGATTAATACCCCAATTTTAGGGTGTTTATCGTGTATCTCTTCAGCAAGCTCAAGGCCAGACATTACCGGCATTTCAATGTCACTGAGCACATAATCCACATTAAGTTGTTCTAACATTTGCAGTGCTACAGCGCCATTTTCGGCCTGACCAACAACCTCAATGTTGTCTTCTAAACCTAACAAGCTGCAAATTGCGCCGCGCACCAATGCTTGGTCTTCAACAACTAAAACTTTTACCACCTTAGCTCATATTGTTTGTTCCTCTAGGCCGAGTGGAATAACAATTCGCAATTTAACCCCACCATTTTGCTGGATATCAATGGTGCCACCATGCTCTGCAACTCTAGATTTCATGCCGTCTATGCCATTGCCCGGTGTTAATGTTGAGGTTTTTCCGTTGTCCCCAATATTAAGCTCTATAGAGTCAGAGGTATTTGTTATTGAAATTGAAACTCGATCACCTTTACTGTGGCGTAATATATTCGTGATCCATTCGGTGCATAACATGATCACGGTCGACTCGACTTTTGGCGGCAAGGTGGTGACTTCAATAAATGTTTGGGTTTCAAAATTCATATGTTGTAGTTGTTTCGTGAGTTTTTCTAGCGAGCCGTTTAGCCCTCGCTGTTTTAATCCAGTTACGGCATAACGAACCTCTGTAAGGGTTTGCCTCGCAAGTTCTGCCACTTCGGTTATTTCTTTTTGCTGCGTCAAATTGCGCTCTGTGTGCCAGTTTTTCAGCGAGTTCGGACTTTAATGCCAATGACGAAAGTGAATGCCCGAGTAAGTCGTGCATATCACGGGCAATTCGTTCCCGCTCAGCGATGGCCGCAAGTTGCTCAATTTGCTGATTCTTTTTATTTTGCAAACAGGCGTTTAAATATTCTTTTTGACTAAACACCCCATATACAAAAAGACTTGTGGATACGGCTATCGATGGTCCCAAATAATAAGGGCTAAGTAAGTCAAAGGCATAAGCTGACGCAAATTGGCATCCAAGGTTGCATAGTAAAAGTGTGAATGAACCTCTGAATTGAAAATAGTATCCCGCAAAAAATGCCGCATAGCCAAATAACGCATTGGTTCCAGGCTGCACAGACGCGCCAACAGCAGATAAAAGAATAATAGCCAAGATAGGACGAATTACCGCTATACCGGTTAAGCGAGTTGCTTGGAAAAACAACACAATAAATACAGCGTAAATGAAAAACGATATGGCAACTTCTTTTGTGGAAAAGTGTTCAAATTGGGCGACTAAATTGAAAAAATAGAACACCGAAAAAACAAGTGAAAAATAACTCCACTTAGCCGCACCTGTCGCGGCAATCGGACTTACCGAAAAAGCGGCAGCGCTGCCTGTTGGCGTAAGTATTGTTTCTGAACTGTTTTGAGTCATGTTTTTCCTATTTTTTCCGACACTTAGTGTCGACCACTATGGTCACTATGGTCAATGTTAAAATGAAATTAGCCGGTAATATTGGTTGAGCGTGTTACTAATATTAAGTGATGGGCGATACAAGAAGTGGTGTCGCCCTCACGATTTCTGCATGATGATTATTGTGCAGCGAGTAACATTTTCGCCCAGCCATAATCAGGATTAATGGTTAGAGCCTGTTCCCAATCATTTTTGGCTTTTTCTACGTCACCTTGTTGCATCGAAATCAATCCGCGCCAAGTGTACGTTTCTGCCTTAGCCCCAGTGATAATCAGAGTATTGGTCTTCTGAATACGCCGTTATCGCTTGATCAAATGCTTGGTAAGCTGCTTCTGTACTGCCCCCAAAAACACCCGGGGTATTAAATTTGCTTATCCCCTTAACTAATAACACTCTTGGGTTATTTGGTTGTATGGTTTCAGCAGATGAAAGCGTTGAATTTGATTTTGGACCGTAATACATCCCTTTGATTGGGTCTAACGCAATTTTGTATCCGTAAACCTGAGCAAGTAAGGCTTTGATTTCTACATTATCTGGTGACGATTCATCTAGTTTTTCAAGTAATTCCATAGCTTGGTCGATAGACTCTTTAGCAACGGGAGTTTGGCCCTTTAAATTAGCGCTTAAAGCAATTCGATAATATGCTAAAGCAAGGTCATAACCGGATAAATCCGCCGCGATTGTTTTGAGTTGCGTAATGTCCAATACACCTGCAGCTTGCTCGATGCGGTCTATTTCAGCTTGTCCAGCAAGTGCACTACCAGAGATTGCGATTGTCATTGATAAAGTAAGTAATTTAGATTTAATGTTCATGTCAGTTCTCCTGTTTGTTTGACGGGATAAGTATTCGTTATTCGATGAAATGATTGTAGAGAGGTTTGTCACCAATTTGATGTGACAAATGTCATGACATTTGACGTTGGACGGTATTTATTGAACCGTATTGTTGAAATTATTTTATGAACTTATTGATCCTTTCGTTACTCTTTGAGGTAGAAATATAAAAGGAGATAGAGTTAATGAAACACTTGAGAAACGCATTAGTAGTTATTGTTGCCTTATCGGCAGTGGCTTGTTCAAATAAATCTATGTATCAGTTTGGTAAAAATTATCAAAAAACGAGTGTATTAAAGAAGCGAAAACAGCGTGGCAGTTAGAAGAGTGCGATAAACTCGAAACGGTGCCCTTTGAAGATTATCAGAAGCAAAAAAGGAAGTTGAGCAAGACTAATCTGTCGCAATAGTTTGTTTTTGAATCAAAAGTGATTTGAACAAATAAACAAGCAGGGCTAATCTAAGACGAGAAGACACAGTTAGGAGTTCCAGTGGACGACAAACATTTACAGGACCAATTGGATTTTATCCGGCTGATTTCACATGATGCCACAGCGTCCTTTACTAAAATGGAAGATTTTCCGCGGGCAATTGAGTGCCTAAGTGAAATATTAAATGCATCTTTTGTCATGTTAACTACTGTTTTTAAAGACGAACACAATCTTGAATATCAGTTTAAAAGTCACCTTTATGCTACGGGTAAGCCCAATAATTCAGACAAGCACCTATTTGTTAAGTATCGCTTTAGTGATTGCCCCCGCAGTTGGAAGATTGGTTGCAAAATGACATTGAGCAGGTAATGGACAAACAATATGTGCTCTCTTGTCTATTGCCTGATCATTTAACTAATATTTATCGGGGAGACTCAGAGCAGATATTTGTAATCCCTTTTGTTTCTCAAGGTGATATTGTTGGCTTATTAAGCTATGTCGCGCCAAAAACAGCACAGTTTAAAGAAACCTTTAGTTCCGCTTATTATGTTTTAAAGTCGATATTGGGCGGGAGTTATCGTTTATCAAAAGCGGAAATTCAACTGCAAACTTACCAAACCGTACTTGATTTGATGCCACAGCGGGTGTTTTGGAAAAACCGTGATTCGATGTATTTAGGTTGTAACGAAGCGTTTTCTAAAGACGCATCTTTACCAAACCCAGCCTCGATTATTGGCGTTACAGATCACGATATATTCCCCGAACAAGCGGAATTATATCGCTCTGATGATGCAGTAACAATGTCAACACGAGAACACCTTTTGTGTTCAGAAGAGCCACAAACCCATAAAAATGGCAAAACGATTTGGTTAAGAACATCTAAACGTCCAATTGTTACTGATGAAAATGTTGTTGTTGGATTAGTCGGGACTTACGATGACATTACCCAACTAAAAACAATACAACATGAACTTGGTGTCGCTAAAAACGAATTAGAACAAAGGGTTAAAGACCGTACAACGGAATTAACCGAATCCCATAAAAAACTTGAAGTGGTCATAGAGGAGCTAAAAGCAACTCAAGATCATTTAGTTGAAACCGAAAAAATGGCCGCGTTAGGCAATCTCGTTGCAGGTGTTGCTCATGAAATCAACACCCCACTGGGTATCGCAGTAACTGGGGCGAGTCATTTAGGGGTTTTGGCTAAAGAACTGAAACAAAATGTGCTCGGTGGCAACCTTAGTAAAAAGGTATTTACCAGTAACTGCGACGAAATTGAGATGAGTAGCGACTTAATCCTACGAAACCTGGAACGTGCGGCGGATCTGGTTAGAAACTTCAAAATGATAGCCGTTGATCAATCCAGCGATAAACCAGAGAATGTCGTTCTGAGTTCATACTTGCATAATATCGTCGCTGCTCAGGCGCCGAATGCCGAAGAAAAAATATAAAGATAATATTAACGGGTGATGAAAACCTTTCTGTATCAGTTTATCCGGTTACAACGGCACAAATTATTTCAAGCTTGATAGAAAATGCATTTATACATGGCTTCGAAGGGATAGAGGTCGGGCAAATTAAAATTGGCTATAAACTTCTTAAAGACACCTTAGAATTTACCGTTGAAGACAATGGCCGTGGAATTGATGAAACGCTTCAAACTAAAATATTTGAACCTTTTTATTCAACTTCTGTGAATCATAATAAAGGCTCAGGTTTAGGGCTCAGTATTGTTTATAACCTAGTAACGCAAAAACTGAACGGACAGGTGGTATGCCGCAGCAAACACGATGAATACTGTCGATTTATTGTCACTATGCCTTTATTGTCTGTTGATAACATCGAAAACAAAAATAAACAGCAGGATAATGGATAGGAAACGAATATGAAATTAGGTGCATTTTCAGTGAGTTTGGCGGTAAAAGATTTAGCCAAGTCAAAGGCCTTTTATGAAAATTTAGGGTTTACGGTTTTTGGTGGGGTCGAGCATCAAAACTGGCTTATTCTTAAAAACGGGGATCATATCATTGGTTTGTTTCAAGGCATGTTTGAAAGTAACATCATGACTTTCAACCCAGGTTGGGATCAGGATGCTCAAGCCTTAGCCGAATTTGACGATGTGAGGGCAATTCAAAACCATTTACAACAAGCCGGTTGTGAGCTTGACAGTACTGTTGACCCTGACTCAAAGGGGCCTGCAAGTTTCGCGTTAAAGGATCCAGACGGCAATGTTATTTTAATCGACCAACACGTCTAGTGGCTTTAAGACAAGAGCCTATCAAGAGTAACTTTGCGTTAGGTGAACTTAAATATCTAACAAAACAAATAGGACAAATTTAATCATGACAGGTGAGACTGATTTACATAAACTTATCGCAACGATGGAACCTGAATTACATACAATTGATTATGTATTTAGCCATATTAAAACGGATGATTTGTCGTCCCTCAAGGACCTAAAGCCGATAGGAACGTTTATGGAATCTGAGGGCATGACAGCGATAGTGCCGTTGACGATAGCGCAAGAACATCAAATGTTGATAGAAAGTGTTTTCAGTTGCATTACGTTAAATGTGCATTCAAGTTTGGACGCGGTTGGCCTGACAGCGGCAATAGCAACGGCATTAGGGGAGCAAGGCATAAGTGCAAATGTCGTTGCAGCTTATTACCACGACCACGTATTTGTAAATAAAAACGACGCTGAAAAAGCGCTTAACACCTTACGTTTGTTGAGTAAAAACAGTGCCGACATGACGAACTAAAGAGATAACTTTAGTTCGCTAGTAGAGGCAACAGATTGTATTGACCAATCAGGCCAATAAAGACAACTAAACCAACATAATGATTGGCTAGAAAAGCGCGAAAACACGCATCTCGTTGTTTTTCTCTAGCTTGCCATAGTTGTTGAGCAAACAATACGATAACCACAGTCAAGGCAATGTCCATTGGCCATTGCCAACCCAATTGATGATACAACACAGCAAATATTGCAACCGTTAATAACTGACACAATACAATAGCCTGTAGTTCAAAACGGCCAAAAGCGATGGCCGTTGATTTAACGCCAAGTTTGAGATCATCGTCTTTATCTACCATGGCATAATATGTGTCATAGGCCACGGTCCATAATAGGTTCGCCCCATATAAATACCAAACCACCGCAGGAAGTTGCGCCGTTGCGGCCATAAATGCCATCGGTATTGACCAGCTAAAGGCGGCCCCTAATACGACTTGTGGAAAATGAGTGTAACGTTTCATAAACGGATACACAGACGCCAATATCAAGGCTCCAAACGACAATACAATAGTTTCAATATTTAGGGTCAGTACCAGAGCAAAGGCTATCAATAGTAATAAAACGAACAGTTGTAATGCTTCTATTGCAGTGGCTTCCCCGCTGGTATAGGTCGTTGTTGTGTGCGCTTAACATGACCATCTATTTCTCGGTCTGCGTAGTCATTGATCACACAGCCCGCCGCCCGCATGACAATCACACCTAAGGTAAAAACAGTAAAAAGGTGCAGACTAGGAACACCTTCTGTTGCTATCCACAGGGCCCAAAACGTCGGCCATAATAATAAATAAATACCGATGGGTTTATCCATCCGCATTAAACGGTGGTACGCAGGGTAATTAGAAAACGTTAGGAGTAATTTCATAAGCTATTGGAACAATGACGGTAAAAAACATTCACAAACCAAAAGTGGCTTACGATTGAGATGGAATAACGAACGACGAATATAACACGGCTCGTTAATCGTTTGTTGCAGTTCTTGTTGGATATACAGCCCGAGTTGTGACGTTGGAGTGACCTCTGCAAACTCTATATCGCCTCGTATCGCCTGTGGGGACTGAAATAACACTTGGCCTAGGGATTGATTACCAAGCTCTGTTAACATCGTTTCTGTGCCGGTCGTGGTGGTGTCAGGCATAATGGTTTGGGCATAAACTAACGGCACATCACCTTGCTGTAACAAAACCTCTCGAAATAAGGCGCTACCTTCTTGACTGGGTAAGGCTGGATGTAAAAGTGCCCTGTTTGGCAATGTCGTTTGCGCCAGTACGGCAACATTAAATGCGATGCCTAGCTCTTTAATTTTAACCGTTAGTGAGCTTTCACCCTTTATCCATTGGGCGACGTCGGATCGGAGCTTTGTAAATTGTTCGGAATCCAGCGAAAACCAAGTTTCCGGTAAAGTTAAAGGGTGCAACAGCGTCTTCCATTTATGAGTCTGGGCACATGTTAACAAACAATGTTGCTAAAGCTCAAAGGTCGCAGAATAATATTTATTGCAACAAATTGGCATTAAGGCTGGTAGTTGTTAATTAATTCACTAAAATTAGACATTATACTTAAAGCCATCTTAGAGAAACCTACATGTTGCGTTTACTGCTTGTTTCAATTGCCAGTTTTGTTTTGTTATTTACCGCACCGGCGCAAGCTGAGCCTAAAAACATAGGTTACTTTGGTTTTGAACCGGACATCATCACAAATTATGTCAGTAATAAACGTAACATTGGGTTTATTCGTATCACGGCGGAGTTGATGATAACCGACGTTGCCAATGTTGGCATTGTTGAACATCATTCACCACTATTGCGCGACGCAATTATTGATATTTTAATGAGACAACCTGAACAGAAAGTTAAATCTATGACGGGACGTGAAGAAATTCGATTAAAAATATTGGACCGCTTACAAGAATTAATGAAGAAAGAAACGGGCCAGACTTTAGTGAAAGATATTTTGTTTACTAAATATCTTTATCATTAATAACACCCAGACAACTCGGCGAAAGTCAGCCAAGGTTCTTTATAAATAACCCGCTACTCAACCACACTGCGCTTGTAAAAGCACAGTGTTTATCAACTGTGCTAGGTGCGAGGTTCAGGTTTTACCATGATTTGAGCTAACGCTATGCCTGATATTAAGCCAAACAAATGCGCCCAGTTTGCCATTGCGACGGGTAATATTTCGAGAAAGCCTAAAATCATCCAACCCACTAAAAAGATAAAAATATTATTCGGTAGGAAAATGCTCTTAGATTGGTGGAAGGTTCCGCAGTACCATGTAAAACCAGCCAACGCGTAGTTAACTCCAGATAAACCAGCAAAGTTAGCATTGACTAATAAAGCCTGTGCAATATTAGACGAGGCGGCACTTAATAACACAACGATGAGTAAAGTTTGTTTACCCAAGACCTTCTCAATTCGACCACCTAAATACCACCACCAGCATAAGTTAAATGCAATATGCATTGCGCTTAAGTGGATAAATGCGGGGTTACTACACGGTAAAACTCAGTAAGTTCAAACGAAAAACTAAAGTGAGCTTTAAAAAATCCGTAAAAACCAAACCAAGATAATAAAAAGACAGAGGCACACAACAAGGTGATAAATCGAGTAAGTGGTCCAGCACTTCGCCAAATACGGGCCATGCCAAATGATTGTGTTTGTTGTGTTTGCGGTTGCCCCACTTGCCAAGAGGCATCTAAATACTTAGGGTCATTTGGGTTGCTAACAAACTCTTGATAAAACGTTTGTGCCTGATGAAATCCATCGGGGTCAACCCAAATCTCCCATTCGAGCCGTCCCAGTTCATTAGCTGACTCGTTTTGTAAATTTGCGTGAATGTGCTGTAGTTTCAGGTAATCGATAAATGCCTGAGCGGCACGTTGATTAGGGATACTGGCAAGTAATAGCATCTATAAATTATTCGCTTAACGTAACAAATGGGAAGTTTTGCTTCCACATTTCAAAACCACCATCAACAGAATAGACTTCTTCGTATCCTTGTTGAACCAAGTATTGCGCCGCACCTTGCGAGCTGTTGCCGTGATAGCAAAAACCAATACCGGAACATCGTAATCGTATTTCTGGCTAAACGAAGTCATAGAGCCATTAGATAAATGGAATGAATTGGCGATGTGACCGTTTGCAAATGACTGGTCGTCACGTATATCAGCGATGACAACATGGCCTTTTGCAATCAAGTCGTTTGCTTCAGTAACGCTGATCCGTTTAAAGTCAGTCATAATTTTTTCCTATAAGCGAGATTGATCAAATAGTACCAAAACCCACGTATTTGTCGATTGTTCACCGCAGCTTAGATGAAAAAAACCGCAACCCTTAATAGGATGCGGTTTAAGTGACAAGACGATCAGGGTAAGAGCACCTCAAATTGTCTTGTTATCAGTTGAAATACTGACTCAAGGAGTGGCTTATTGCCACGCTCGTTGCGCTTCTAAGTTTTGCTCAAATGCACTTATTTGGTCGTTAAACTCTTCGGTTACACCGATAAAATCTAAGTTTTTAAGTAAACGTTCACGCACATCTTCAGCAATTTCAAAATCAATAGCCGCTTGGCCATCAACCAATAACTGTTGGTTTTTAGATCCACTTTTAATTCAAATGGTTCACCAGATTGGCCTAAATCAAACAACGCATCGATTTGAGCGTTGCTAATTTTTGCTGGAACAATTTGATTGTTAATGCAGTTATTGTAAAAAATATCCGCAAAGCTTGGAGCGATAACCACTTGAAAACCATATTGTTTCAATGCCCAAGGAGCATGTTCACGGCTCGAACCACAACCAAAGTTTTCGCGAGTCAATAGCACCGACGCACCCTGATATTGAGGAAAGTTCAAAACAAACTCAGGGTTTGGTTCGCCGTTGTCTAAATAACGCCAGTCAAAAAACAGCGCTTTGTCGAATCCATCACGTTCAACCGAAGTTAAAAATTGCTTAGGAATAATTTGGTCAGTATCGACATTATTTTTGTCTAATGGGCATACAATACCCTGATGAAAAACAGCTTCAGTCATTGTCTTGCTCCTTACGCGTTACGAATGTCAACAAAGTGACCATGGATAGCAGCGGCAGCGGCCATTGCTGGGCTGACTAAATGCGTACGACCACCACGGCCTTGACGACCTTCAAAGTTACGGTTTGACGTTGATGCACAACGGTCGCCTGGTTCTAAGCGGTCGTCGTTCATGGCTAAACACATTGAACAACCCGGTTCACGCCATTCAAATCCAGCGTCTTTGAATATTTGGTCTAACCCTTCTTGTTCAGCTCTAGTATTTGACTCGCATTGAGCATGGAACTACTAATGCTCGAACGCCAGAGGCGACCTTTTTATCTTTCGCTATATCAGCCGCAGCGCGCATGTCTTCGATACGAGAGTTGGTACAAGAACCAATAAATACCGTGTTGACATGAATATCGGTGATCTTTTGCTCCGCTTCCAACCCCATATAGGCAATCGCACGACGAATTGCATCGGCTTTAACCAAATCAGTTTCTTTATCTGGATTTGGGACTATTGCGTCAATGCTAACAACTTGTTCTGGGCTAGTGCCCCAAGTGACTTTAGGAATGATGTTGTCACTGTGTAACGTAATGGTATGGTCAAACGTCGCGTCACTGTCGGTCTTTAAAGAAGACCAATATTCAACGGCTTGGGTAAAGTCGTCACCCTTAGGTGCGTAATCAAGACCTTCAACATAATCATACGTTGTTTGATCCGGCGCAACCAAGCCTGCTTTGGCACCCATTTCAATTGCCATGTTACATAATGTCATACGGCCTTCCATCGACAATTCTTCAATTGCCTGACCACAAAACTCAGCGACATAACCTGTACCGCCAGCCGTACCTAAGATTTCAATTACCGCTAAGATTATGTCTTTTGCCGTAATGTCAGTTCGCAACGGTCCGTTTACTTCAATTTTTAACGTTTTGGCTTTTTTCTGTTGCAACGTTTGAGTCGCTAAAACGTGTTCAACTTCCGAGGTGCCTATACCAAAAGCTAAAGCCCCAAATGCTCCGTGAGTCGCGGTATGAGAGTCACCACAAACAATAGTATGACCTTAGCAAAGTGATCCCTAATTCAGGACCAATTACGTGCACAATACCTTGGTTTTTGTGGTTTAAATCAAATAACGTTACACCAAATTCTTCACAGTTTTTAGCTAATGCTTCTAACTGTTTACGAGAGGTTTCACCGGCAGCGTCAAACGAACGAACTTGAGTCGATACGTTGTGATCCATCGTTGCAAATGTTTTGTCTAAACGACGCACAGGACGATTTTTTCACGTAGTCCCGCAAATGCCTGAGGTGACGTGACTTCGTGTACCAAATGACGGTCGATATATATCAAACTTGTATCGCCGTTAATTTCGGAGATGTAATGTGCATCCCAAATTTTTTCGTATAATGTTTTTGCCATGTCGATTGCCTTAATTAGATCGCTGCTGCAATGGCGTTTGCCACGTCAGAAGTAGAATATGATTTGCCGCCCTGCGCGATGTCACCAGTAACGATGCCTTGCTTAATTACGTCAGCCACAGCTTGGTCGATTGCATTAGCGGCATCGTTTTGGTTTAAGCTGTAACGTAATAATAAAGCAGCACTTAAGATCTGCGCTATTGGGTTAGCAATGCCTTGGCCTGCAATATCAGGGGCGGAGCCACCAGCAGGTTCGTACATGCCAAATCCTTTGTCATTTAAGCTTGCAGACGGTAGCAGTCCCATAGAACCTGTGATCATTGCACATTCATCAGACAAAATGTCACCAAATAAGTTGTCGCACAACAACACGTCAAACTGAGATGGATCTTTTATCAACTGCATTGTCGCGTTGTCGATATAGATATGCTCAACTTCAACATCTGGGTAATCTTTTGCCATTTCGTTAACGGTTTCGCGCCACAAAATAGAGGTTTGTAATACGTTTGCTTTATCAACCGAAGTGACTTTGTTACGACGCTTGCGAGCGGCTTCAAAACCAAGTTTAGCGATGCGTTGAATTTCAGGTTTTGAATAACGCTGAGTATCAAATGCCGAATCGCCTTCACGGCCTTTTTCACCAAAATAAATACCGCCCGTTAATTCACGCATAACTAATACGTCAAACCCTTTGGCACTGATATCAGCGCGCAACGGAGAGATAGGTGCAAGTGATGAAACTAATGCCGCTGGGCGCATATTACAAAATAACGAAAAGTGTTTACGTAACGGTAATAACGCACCGCGTTCTGGTTGGTCATTTGGCGCTAGGTTTTCCCATTTAGGACCACCAACAGAACCAAACAAAATCGCGTCGGATTTTTCACAAAGTTCTAATGTTGCTGGTGGCAACGGGCTTCCGTGATTGTCGATGGCGATACCACCTACGTCAGCGAATTCAAAGTTAAGAGAAAATCCAAACTTAGTTTGTACTTTTTCTAACACAGTTATTGCCGCTGCCATAACTTCTGGACCTATGCCGTCACCTATGGTAAAACAGCAATGTTGTATTTATTTGTCATGTTACTTCCTAAATATTGCTTTGCTTAAACACCTTGGTGCTTTTCTTTAATGTCTTCGACCTGCTGCGCTCGGCGAATTAAATTTAATACGTGAATGTAGGCTTTAACCCCGGCGTGGATGATGTCGGTTGCCAATCCAGTACCGTGGAAATTACGCCCCATAAATTCAGCAATAATATCCACTTGGCCAATTGCGTCAGCGCCTTCGCCTTTAGAACCCAACTTGAAGTCAATGATATTTAGCTCAACACCCGTGATATGGCGCATTGCTTTATATGAAGCTTCAATTGGTCCGTTGCCGGTTTCTGATTTGTATATGACATCTTCGCCACCGGTTCGAATGCCAACGGTTGCTGTATTTACCGGCAAGTTGCTCGACAACCCTTGTAAAGACGCCAATTGGTAATAATCAGATTCTTCTTCCAATAATTGATTAAAGACGATTGCCTCTAAGTCATAGTCGTGAACCTGACCTTTTTGTCGGCCAATTTCAAAAATGCGTCGTATATGTCATTTAAGTCATAATCATTTTTGTCATAACCCATTTCGGTCATTCGATGTTGAATAACATGGCGACCTGAACGGGATGTCATGTTTAGTTCGTTACTTTGCATGCCGATATGTTCTGGCTTCATGATTTCATAGGTATTTTGGGCTTTCAAAATACCGTCTTGGTGAATACCAGAAGAGTGTGCAAACGCGTTCGCGCCGACAATGGCTTTATTTTGTTGTACCGGCATATTACAAAGTTGACTAACTAATTTTGATGTCCGGAAGATTTCTTCCGATTTAATATTAGTCGTAACACCAAAGCGTTCTGCGCGGGTACGCAATATCATCGCAACTTCTTCAAGTGCACAGTTACCTGCACGTTCACCGATACCATTAACTGTACATTCAATTTGTCGTGCGCCAGCTTGCACCGCAGCCACTGAGTTAGCTACAGCTAAGCCTAAGTCATTATGACAATGGACTGATATCACGGCTTTGTCGATATTTGGTGTTAGCTCTCGAATACCACGGATGATTTCGGCAAATTCGGTAGGTTCGGTATAACCAACCGTATCTGGAATATTGATGGTTGTTGCACCAGCGTCTATAGCACGCTCGATAACATAGGCTAAATCTGCAACCGGAGTACGACCAGCATCTTCACAGGAAAACTCAACGTCGTCGGTATAGGTTTTTGCTAACGTGATGGCTTTCACTGCCATGTCAGTTGCTTGTTCTAACGTCTTTTGTAATTTGTGTTCCAAATGGATTGGGGAGGTTGCGATAAACGTATGAATACGACGTTTCTCAGCTGGCGCTAACGCTTCACCACAGGCGATGATGTCTTTGTCAACTGCGCGTGCCAAACCACAAATTGTTGGGCCTTTAACTTCTTTGGCAATGGTTTGTACGGCGTCGAAATCACCTTGGCGATGAAACTGGAAAACCAACTTCCATAACATCAACACCTAGACGGGCGATGGCGTGGGCAATTTGCAGTTTTTCACGCTTACTTAAACTGGCTCTAAGGGCCTGTTCACCGTCGCGCAATGTGGTGTCGAAGATGACAACCTTATCTTGTTCTGTTGTAGCCATGTTACTTCTCCTGTAGTTCGCCAAAGACGTTTTGATCTATACCCTATCTTTTGTGTATTTACTGTCGTTTATACACTTTGTCTAAAGCGGCGAGGATTCTACTTTCGGTATAAAAAACCCCGCTGCTTAGGCGGGGTTTCATTGAATTTGTTTTTATCTCAAACAACAACAAACGACCCGCGCTTAGATAACAGCAGCAGGTTGAGTAGTAAAAAGATGTTGTATTGAATAAATGTGTCATTTTTTAAATAAATATTCTTTTCTATTTAGAACCTAATTTTTAACATTCATGAAATTGGAGTGCAAGCTCTAATTTAAAAATGCCCTAAAAACTTTCTTCTTTATTATACGTTCTAGTTATTTTTAGCAGAAAACGGCCAATATTGGCAAGTCGCTAAGCCAAAATCGCAAAAATACGAGGTTAAGTCGATAAATTGAATGCAATATACGATACTGCACCTATTCAAATATGCGTTAGCGGACTATCATTTGATTAGGTAAAATAAAAAGGCAAAATAAGCACAATGGTCACTAGGCAATGGGCGACAAACGCCACAACATTATTCACACACTCAGTATTGTTAGTTCGACGTAATATTAAGTCACTTAATTTTTTATTACTTAGTGTACTTAGTTTTTCTCTCATCGGATGTAATCAATCTACTAATATGACTCCAGAATCAACTACCGACTCAGTCGAACAATCATCGACGCAGCATACACCGCAATTAACTCCACCTGTTGCGAAAAAATACCCTATCCAATGACTCAACATGGTCACACTCGGGTTGATGACTACTATTGGATGCGTGACGATAAGCGTGAAAACCCAGAAATATTGGCACATCTTGAGGCGGAAAATGCCTACGCCAAGTCTCAAATGGCCCACACGGAAGCCTTTCAACAAGTGTTGTTTGACGAAATGATTGGTCGAATTGAAAAAGACGATTCAACAGTGCCATTTTTACAACAAGGTTATTGGTGGATTACAATTTATGAAGGCGAGTCCGAATACCCAATTTATAGTCGTAAAAAGATGTCAAAGACGCTAAAGAAGAAGTATTGCTCAATGTTAACGAGCTAGCCAAGGGACACGATTATTTTGATATTGGCCGTTATTCCGTTAGCACTAACAACCAAATTATGGCGTACTCGTCTGACACCGTTGGGCGTCGTATTTATGATATCCAATTTAAAGACTTAGTTACGGGGAAGTTATACGCGGACAAATTGACGGGTTCTAATGGGTCACTCATTTGGGCGAACGACAATCAACATCTCTTTTACATTAAAAGACATCCACAGACCCTTTTAGCGTATCAGGTATATCGCCATAAAATCGGTACAGAGCAAAGCCAAGATGTACTGATGTACGAAGAAAAAGACGAAACGTTTTATACCAGTATTTCAAAAAGCCGAGATGGCCGTTTTATTGAAATTTACCACACTTCTAATACCACGTTAGGCGTAAGTCTACTGGATGCCAGTAAGCCTTTAGGTCAATTTGAATTGTTGTATCCTTTGGTTGAAGGTCACGAATACACGTATGAAAACAGACAAGACTGGTTTTATATCTACACCAACGACAACGCCAAAAACTTCAAAATAATGAAAGTTAAAGCACAAGACAGCCATGACAAAAGCAAGTGGCAGGAAGTTCTGGCGCACCGAGAAAACGTCTTTATCGAAGATTTTATCGTACTTAATGATTATCTCGTCGTTGAAGAAAAAGAACGCGGTTTGACGCAAATTCGGGTCATTGAGTTAGCAACAGGCAAAACGTCTATGTTGCCATTTAATGACCCAGCGTATTACGCGACCTTTTCGGTTAACAAACAGATGGACAGCCAAAAACTGCGGTTGGAATATAGTTCGATGACAACACCGGATATGGTGTTGGAATACGACTTAAAAACACTTAACGCAAAAACTTTAAAACAAGACAAAGTCATAGGTGAATTTGATTCTAATTGGTACGGCAGTGAGCGTGTTTTTGTTAAAGCTCGCGACGGAAAAGAAGTCCCAGTGTCGCTGGTGTATCGCAAAGATAAGTTTAAAAAAGACGGCACCAACCCGCTATATCAATATGCCTATGGTTCATATGGCATTACTGTAGACCCGTATTTTCCGCGTCGCGTATTAGCTTACTCGACCGAGGTGTTGTGTTTGCCATTGCCCATGTTAGAGGTGGTCAGCTACTCGGTCGCGTTTGGTATGAAGACGGCAAAATGATGAATAAAATGAATACGTTTAATGACTTTATTGATGTGACTAAAGGACTAACACAACTAGGTTATGCCGACAAAAACAAGGTTTACGCCGGTGGTGGCAGTGCCGGAGGCTTACTCATGGGCGCAATTGCTAATATGGCACCAGAGTTATATTTAGGTATTGGCGCACATGTCCCATTTGTTGATGTTGTGACCACTATGTCAGACGCCACGATTCCATTAACGACCGGTGAATATGGCGAGTGGGGAACCCAGCTGATAAAGAAGCGTATGAGTATATACTATCCTATTCACCTTACGATCAAGTCGCTAAACAAGATTATCCGCACATGTTAGTGACAACCGGTTTGCATGACTCTCAAGTACAATACTTTGAGCCAATGAAATGGGTAGCAAAATTAAGAGAGTATAAAACCGATAATAACAAATTGCTGTTTGTGACCAATATGGAGGCTGGACACGGTGGTTCATCAGGTCGTTTTAGAGCCTATAAAGAGCGAGCTTTGGAAACTGCGTTTTTCTTCGACCTTGTTGGTATAACAAAATAGCTTAAATAAATGTGATTAGAACGCAAAATTGTATAGCGCCGCATCGGGTATTATTTCTCGATGTGGTGTTTTTTATTTACCCACAATTCAGTAAGGATTACCATAACGTCATCTCTTTCTTGATAAATGGTAGTTATGAATTTATCTCAGTTCGAACTTCAATTTGCCGACTTTATTCAACAGCAACAAATTCACGACGCTGCCCATGACCTGAATCATATAAAACGTGTGGTGCAATCAGCTAAACAAATTGCCTATGCTGAAAACGCTGATTTGAATGTTGTTGTTCCTGCGGCTTGGTTACACGATTGCGTGTCATTTCCTAAAAATCATCCAGATAACAAGCGTGCATCGGTATGTGCTGCAGATAAGGCCATTGAGTTTTTAACTTCGGTGAACTACGACAGCCAATATAATGAAGCGATTCATCACGCAATTTGTGCCCATAGTTACAGTGCTAAAATACCGACTGAAACTTTAGAAGCGCAAGTAGTACAGGACGCTGACAGGCTTGATGGATTAGGCGCCATAGGTGTAAGCCGGTGTATGCTGGTGGCGGGTAAGCTCGACAGTAAAATATACAGCAATGACGATCCGTTCTGTCAACAACGCGAACCCAATAGCAAAATAGCCGCGGTAGACCATTTTTATGAGAAACTATTTAAAACCGCTGAAACCATGAAAACAAATGCTGGTAAGACCGAAGCCGATAAAAGGGTGCGTTTTATGAAATTGTTTTTGTCCCAGTTAAGTAAAGAGATAGACGCCGAAAAGGTGTTGGAGAGTAATTTATGAAAGTTGTATTCGTTTTCTTGTTGTTAGTCGCTAGTTGTAATTTGTGGGCTTTGGGATTGACTAAAACAATTCAGCAAAGTGAGATCCAACAAAAGTTAGATCAAATGATGCCGCTGGAACGCACAAAGTACTTTGTTAAGGTGAAAATAAGCGACCCCAAAATCGCCTTGAAATCTGGCTAGGACGCGCTATATATTGAAGCGACGATCACCGCTTCTGGCCCTAGTGGTTTAGGCGGTTCAGGTTTGGTTGGAGTTACAGGTGATGTTGAATATCGCACCAAAGAAGGTGCGTTTTATTTACAAAACCCTAAGGTCGCAAAATTGGCGTTTAATGATGTGCCAACAGCTATACAACCTAAGATTAAAAAATCGGTAGAGAAGCTGGTCGCTAAAGCGTTAAAAAATACCCAATTTATCAATTAGACGATACCGACATGAAACAAAAATTAGCTAAGTCGACCATCAAAAGCATTAAGGTTATTGACGAAGCTGTTGAAGTTGAGCTGAGTCTGTTTTAACAAATAGAGGCACTTATGTTAGAAATGAAATCCGCGTGTGAAAAATGTACTGGCTCACTGTTAGAACAAAAAAAGCGTATATTTGCTCATACGAATGTACCTTTTGTGAAGACTGTACAACGGCAATGGCGAACGTGTGCCCCAATTGTCAAGGAACACTGGTACTTAGACCAACAAGGGAAAATAAGCCGAATCAGATAAACGAATAAGTGCCATTCGTAAGCATTAGAAACTTAAATATTAAAAATTGAACAACAAGCAAGGAAGTATATGAAGTTAACTTGGTTAGAGCTGAAATTGCCACCCGTGTTATTAGTCATTATTTTGATGGTAGTTATGACACTTGTTAAAACATTGGATCTCAGTTTATTTGAATTTGCACGACAGACAGAAGTTGGCGGTATTTTAGCTGGGTTTGGACTTGTTGTAATTGCCGCAGGTGTGATGCAATTTGATCAAGCTAAAACCACAGTAAACCCAGTTAAGCCTAATGAAACAAGCCGAGTTGTATCGACCGGCATATACAGTATTACTCGTAATCCAATGTATCTTGGAATGTTGTTTGTATTGACGGGCTGGTGTGTTTATATCGGCATTATTGCTAACCTAGCATTTTTGGTGGTATTTGTTCTGTATATGGTTCAGTTTCAAATTAAGCCAGAGGAAAAAATATTAAGGCAGATGTTTGGTGAGGAATATGACGAGTATGTAACTCGAGTTCGACGCTGGATATAACTTGTTTAAAGCTTCTTTAATAAGCCGCGACAGTGAATTTACTACTATCGCGGCAATCTCAAAAATCAAATAGCGACTTTTTTAGCTATTCTCACCTGCGTAATTTGTCAGCCACACCGTTTGATATGGTGTTAACGTCACATCTTCTGTTGTGTCTTCAATGGTTTGTGCTGTTATTAAATCAACCCATGGATCTGTTGCGATTAAATTGATTTCACTTAATCTGAGAGTTTGTGGTTGATCGCTAATGTTACTGACACAAAAGATACTTTGTTTTCGGTCTAAGCTTTGTCGCCAAAAACCAAATAATTGTAACCCTAAGTGCAAAACAAACTGGGTGGCATTTGGGTGAAACGCCGGTTGTGCTGTTCTGATGTCGATAAGCTCTAACATCCGTGACAACACTTTAGAGTGTGCGTTTTTAGGTTGTTCCAATTGCTCGTTTAAGCTTGGTAAATCCCAACGATGTCGATTAATCGCACGATTATGATGAGTATTTTTTAACTTTTCATAGTCATTACGAGTACCCAGCATACTGTGGAGGTAAATCCCTAGGATCCCTTCTAAGCCAAACATGACGGCATGTGCACAGATGAAACGCTCCAATCCCCATTTATCTTCACCATTTACAGTGCCCTGCAATGCATCATATAAGGCAATGTTAATTTCATAGGCTTTTTGCTCACCATCTTCACTTGTCCGCCAACTGACGCGACCACCAAAGTTTTGCATTGTGCTAACGAGACTATTGAGCTCTTGGTCGCTCAACAAGCCCTCTGCAGGCCTTAAACCGATCCCATCGTGCGATGCGATAAAGTTGAAATACGATGTGCCATTTTGTGCAGGTGGCATACTCATTAACCAACGTTTAAGGTACAAACAACTGCCGGTAATTAACGTATTGACCAGTAACGGCGGCAACGAGAAATTATAGATACAATGCGCTTCATTGGCGTTGCCGAAGTAAGTTAAGTTTTGGGTGTTAGGGATATTGGTTTCGGTAATGATCACGGCTTCTGGAACGGCATGTTCGATCAGGGTTCTCAATAACCTAATAATTTCATGGGTTTGCATTAAGTTTATTGAGTTTGAACCAACAATTTTCCATAAAAACGCCACGGCATCCATGCGGAAAATACATACGCCAGCATCGAGATACTGGCGAATAATGGAAACAAACGCGATCAAGACGTCGGGATTGCGAAAATCTAAATCGACCTGATCGTGACTAAAGGTACACCAAACATGTTTTGTGCCTTGTGCTGTTTCTGTTTCTCTAAGCAGAGGGCTAGTTCTAGGCCGAACTACAGCAGATAAGTCATCGTCTGGTTGGGCCGTAAAAAGTAATCGCTACCTTTGCCCTCGCCTTTTATGAAGTTTTCAAACCACACACTACGACTAGAACAGTGGTTGATTACCAGATCGGACATTAGCTTTCGTTTGCCAGCGATAGCTGAGATATCAGACCAATCACCGAGTGATTCGTTAACACTCGAATAGTCTATGACGGAAAACCCATCGTCTGAACTATAAGGAAAAAACGGCAATATATGAACACTGTTAATACTTGAGCCAAAGTGTTTATCCATAAAGCCATCAAGGGTTTTTAATGGCTTTTCACCTAACTGAATGACACTGTCACCGTAGGTGATCAAGATCATGTCTTTTTCGTCCCAATGATTGGCAAAAGGAACCGGGGATTTTACCTCGGCACCTAATCGCATTTCGTCTAGCAATTGCTGGCGAAATTCTTGGATAGAACGGTCCAATGTAACATCGGCATAGATGAGCCCTAACTGATGTTCTAACTTTTGACTAAGCTCGGTAACAGCGTCGTTCATAGTGGCTCCTTTTTATACTGCGTTTGGTTGTGCTATCTTGGAAAACTCTTCAAAGTCTTCTTCAACAGCTTGCTTCAATTCTTCTAATACATTTGGCATGGCGCTCACGACACGATTCCAAGACGGAATAAATGGCGTTTCCATTGGGTTAGCGATAAAGCTCTCACCGGCTTCGATGATATTACGTGCGAACATCTCAACTGACTTTTCTTCGGTATGAGTGTCTAACGTTAAGCCGTTAATCATCGCGTCATTTCGATAGGTTTCTATATAGTCTAATGCAATTCTGAAGTAAGTCGCTTTAATGGTACGCATGTTTTCAGCATTTATAATATAACCTTGAGTCGCCAATTTTCTAAACAGTGCTTTGGAAATGTCTATCGACATTTTACTTAGACCACCATCGGTAGACTCAAGTGATAAGTCCTGATGTTTATGGTCGTAGTTATTTGCAATATCGACCTGACAAATGCGGTTTGATGCAAAGTTGCGGTGCATTTCAGATAACACCCCAATCTCTAAGCCCCAGTCACTTGGAATTCTTAAGTCAGTTAATACATCACGACGGAACGAAAATTCGCCAGATAATGAATATCGGAAACTGTCCATATATTCTAAATAATCATTGTCGCCTAATACCTTTTTGAGGGCTTTTAACAGCGGAGTAACGAGTAGTCGAGCGACTCGGCCATTGAGTTTTTTGTCAGCGACGCGGGCGTAATAGCCTTTACTAAATTCGTAGTTAAATTGTGGATTTGCCACTGGATAAATCAAACGAGCCAGTAGGCTGCGTTCATAGGTTAAAATATCGCAGTCATGCAGGGCGACCGATTCTGCTTTACCAGAGGCCAATACATAACCCATGCAATACCAAACATTTCGGCCTTTACCTAACTCCGTAGGCGCTAGATTTAATGCTTGTAATTTTTTGTCTAGTGCTTGCAATCTTGGGCCATCATTCCATAGGATCCTGTGGTGTTGAGGCAAGGTAGAGAAGAAGTTGATTGCGTGTTTGTATTCGTCAAGGCTTGCACGGTCGAGGCCGATTACAATTTGAGAAAGATAAGGGACTTCAGCTATTTTACTGATGATATCGGGTAATGCTTTACCTTCTAATTCAGAAAAAGCGAAGGTAAAATGAGACCTAGAGGCCGCTTTTTAGAGAACTCGGTAAGTTCAGACTCGAGATCTTCGATACTGCGATTTGTCAGGTTATGCAGTGTTGTAACTATACCGTTTTGATAAAAGTCAGCCATGTTATTGCTCCATTAGATTTGTAATTCTTGAGTTAATATTTGATCCAGACATTCGGCCCAGCCCTTGGGGCCCATCTTTGTACTCTGCCAAATGGCATCAGTGCGAAAGAGCTTTGGAAAATCGTGTTTGGATGTCTTGATCTGTACGGCTATGTCAGCGCTTTCTAACATGTCGTTGTCGTTAAAGCTGTCCCCCAAAGCAACAGACTTGAATTGAGTATTTGTATTTTGACGCGAAAATTCTTGAGTTAACCAACGCAGTGCTATGCCTTTATTCGACTGACCGCTAATGTGTAGAAATCGACCGCCCTGTAGCACGTTTGCACCGGCACTTTTCATGCGATTACTAAACAAGGTTTTTTGTTGTTCTGTGCCCAACCAATGTAAGGGTTCGCTGAATTGACGGTCATTGGCTTGGCTCGCATCGATTGTTGACAGCCCAGTCGCTAAGCTCAGTTCTTCATCCGACATTTTGGAGAAGCCTTTAAACGCACCGTCTAAGTCTTTGCTATTGGCAGTTATAAGCTCAAGCCAGTAATTACGTTCCCGGCTAAAGGCTTTTCGCCAATACCCATTTTTTAACTCACAATCTGCTGGTGGTTGGTCAAAAAATCCGTCGGGAATATAAATTGCCGCGCCGTTTTCGACGACAAAAGGAGTTTGCAGCGCTAATTCATTACGTAGTTGTTGTACTTCTGCAAAAGTCTTAGATGTATTTGGGATAACCGAAATATGGTGTTCTTGTAACTTCTCTAGCATCGGCAATGCAGCAGCATAACTGTAGCTGTGATGGTCGAGTAATGTGCCATCGAGATCGGTGAATATGATTAATTGTCTGTACAACTTTATTGCTCCAGTCCGTTGGCGGACAAAATATTTCGATTGTGATTCTAGCTCTAGTACGATATTAGAGATAAATGGCACGTGCTCTAAGCTGTGTTCAGTAAGACGTTGATAGTGTTGGATAAAAGTTTCTACTTCGCTATCGGACATCACTGCGGTACCGGTTCCCTGCGTTTTTTCCGCAAGTTTATGTTCTTGTTCTTTTCGCCAATGGGAGACACATTCGAAAGAAGGTGCCTTTAACATCAGCCAATAATCCATAATTAAATAAAGGGGCGAATATTCTTTCTCAATCATTGAGTTACTGTATGTTCTCCAAGCCCCGGTGTTATCTAAATCGGTTTCCAATGTATTTGTTGGAGAAGCAAGTTCTTCCTCAGTCTGTGGGGAACGCCCCAGCACCAGCCTTCAAAGATTACAATGTCAGGTGTCTCAGAAATCACCGGCCAGCTAGATTTTGGATGTGGATTGTCAGTGGCCTTATTAAATCGAGGCAGCGCAATGGGTAAGTTGTTTTGTCGTAATCCCATTAATACTTGGCGCATTAATTTTGTATTATGTGTACCTTGGCACACCACGGGTTTTAAATAAGGGATGGATTGTCGTTGCAAGTTTATTGCGGTCGTCTTTATCTAAATAAAAGTCGTCAAGAGATAAAACAGCAACCGTTAATCCTGCAGATTGTCTAAGGTAATCGGCAATAAAGTCGGTCAAAGTTGACTTGCCCGAACCTTGGCAGCCATTAATACCGATAAACAGAGGTGCAGATTTCGTCGTGGATTTAAGTAAGACTTGTTTTGCTACTGGAATGAACCATTTTGGTGCAATGTCACAAAATGATCCACCGAGTTTATGTTTAGCGATAAAGTCTTTTATAAAACTATTTTCCATCTGTCCTCCGCCTTTATTGGCGTCTCTGCCTACTGATTTAGGGCTTTTCGTTAGATTCTGAGTATCTCAGTTGCCACAACAAATTAGTGAACTTAATAAATCTGATAGTGAACAAATCTTCAACAAACGTGCCAGTATCGGGTTAAATGCCATTTTCATTTTAAAAATACACGGTTTTTGACGCCTTTGCGCCGTATCTATAGGCCATTTAAGCTCAGCTGTTAAATGAGATTTATCTCTTACAAGTACAGTGTTGTCGACGAATCGGCCGTGTTAGACTGACGCGAATTTGATTTCTTAATGAGAGGTTTTTGTGGCACTGCGTTTTAATCGACCCTTTGGTGCGCAAATTAAAGCGATTAGCTTTGATTTGGACGACACCCTTTATTACAACGACGAAGTGATTGTCCGTGCAGAACAGGCCCAATTTGACGCGGTTTGTGAACGGGTTCCCGCAGCTAAGGAAGTGGGCATTGACCCTTGGATAGCGTTAAAGTGGCAGCTGGCAATTGACGATCCTGAAATTCGTCACGATGTTACGCATTGGCGAAAAACCATGATTAGACAAGGTTTAGCCATGTTTGATTTATCCGGTCATGACATAGAAGCGCTGAATAGTCACATATTTGATGTGTTTTATACTGCGCGTTCTGATTTTGTGGTGCCGCAACAGACTTTTGATGTGCTAGCGAAACTGGCTGAGCGCTTTCCATTGATCGCCGCAACAAATGGTAATGCTGACATTGAACGCATTGGCCTTGCGCCTTATTTTGCGGCGTATTATCGAGCGGGGCAGCCTGATGTTCGAATGAAGCCTTATCCTGATATGTTAATTCAAGCGGCAGAGCAGCTGGATATTGCTCCACAACATATTCTGCACTTGGGTGATAACTCAGAGACAGATGTAGGTGCCGCGCTAAATGCGGGCTGTTCAAGTTTGTGGTTTAACCCTGAGCAAAAAATCAATCCTTTAAGCCATTTAGCCGATGGTGAATATTCAGACTTGGATGATTTGTTACAGCTGTTATAATACCTGTTTATAGATCCAGTTTTTCGATCTCTTTTGCCATTAAAAGGTTATTTTTGTATGGACGTTTATATTCCGTCGGCCGATACAGGTTCGGCAGATACTCAGACTTTAAAGCTAAACGAACTCAATGAACGTCAATATGAAGCCGTGACTGCGGCACCGCAAAATATGCTGATCTTGGCAGGTGCGGGTTCGGGAAAGACCAAAGTATTGATTTCCCGTATTGGTTTTTTGATCCGCGCTCATCAAGTTTCGCCATTTTCAATTATGGCAGTAACGTTTACCAATAAAGCGGCGGCGGAGATGCGCCATCGTTTAGAGTCACTATTAGGCCACGGAGCGGTGGGCTCTGCTTATGGTTCAAGTGGCATGTGGATAGGCACATTCCATGGTTTGGCGCATCGCTTTTTACGAACGCACTTTCGTGAAGCCAACTTACCTGAAAGCTTTCAAGTTTTGGATTCTGACGATCAGCATCGGTTAATTCGCCGTGTAATGAAAAGCCTAAATTTGGATGAAAAGCGCTATCCGCCAAAACAATGCATGTGGTACATCAATGGCAAAAAGATGAAGGGCTACGACCAAAACATATCGAGTCGTTTGATCCAACGGAACAGGTCATGTTGCAGGTGTACAAAACGTATCAAGAAGCCTGTGACCGTGCTGGCTTAGTCGACTTTGCCGAAATACTGCTCCGCAGTCATGAGATATTGGCCACGCATAGCGATATTTTAAACCACTACCGCAAGCGATTCCGCCATATATTGGTGGACGAGTTTCAAGATACCAATAGCATTCAGTATGCCTGGATCAGATTGTTGTCTGGGAGTAACCCCGGCGCAATGGTAGATGATATTCCAGCAGCACATGTGATGATTGTTGGCGACGATGACCAATCAATCTATGGTTGGCGCGGGGCTCGTGTTGAAAATATTCACAATTTCCAAAAAGAATTCGAATCGGTAGAAATGATCCGGCTCGAACAGAACTATCGTTCTACCGCCAATATTCTAAAAGCGGCCAATGCAGTTATTGCTAATAATAGTGACAGACTTGGCAAAGACTTGTGGACGGAAGGGCGTGAAGGCGACCCGATTGGGCTTTATACCGCATTTAACGACTTAGACGAAGCTCGTTTTGTGGCGGGTAATATTAAAAAATGGCAGGAAGAAGGTGGTTCATTATCAGAAACCGCCATATTGTATCGTAACAATGCTCAGTCACGTGTGCTGGAAGAAGCCTTATTACAAAGTGGCATTAAGTACCGAATTTACGGCGGTTTACGATTTTTTGAACGTCAAGAAATCAAAGATGCACTCGCCTATTTACGTATGGTATCTAACCGTGACGATGACGCTGCATTTGAACGTGTTATTAATACTCCGGCCCGTGGTATCGGTGAAAAATCACTGCAAACCATCCGTGATGCCGCACGTAGCCAAAATTTAACTATGTGGCAGGCCGCTGGCCGACTAATAGACGAAAAAGCCATGGCAGCAAGAGCAATGACGGCTGTGCGTGGATTTATGGATTTAGTACAAAACCTAGAAACTGGTGTTGCCGATTTACCGCTACATGAACAAGCTGACCAAGTCATTCAGTCGTCTGGTTTAAAAGCAATGTACCAAGCTGAAAAAGGCGAAAAAGGACAAACTCGAGTCGAAAACTTAGAAGAATTAGTCACCGCGTGTCGCCAATATGAACCTGACGAAAACATGCAGGAAATGCCTCTGTTAGCGGCATTTTTATCCCACGCATCATTAGAGTCTGGTGAATCTCAAGCTGACGCCTTTGAAGATGCGGTGCAGTTAATGACATTGCACAGTGCAAAAGGACTTGAATTCCCAATGGTGTTTTTGGTTGGCGTTGAAGAAGGTATGTTCCCGAGTCAACAAAGCTCGGATGCGCCGGAACGACTAGAAGAAGAACGTCGTTTAGCGTATGTCGGTATGACCCGTGCGATGGAAAAATTATTCATAACACACGCCGAATCTCGCCGGATGTATGGACAAGAGCATTATCACCGACCATCGCGATTTATTTCAGAGATCCCAAAAGAGTGTCTTTATGAAATCAAGCTAACTACCAGTCAGCCAAGACAGTCGAGTTACGGTCAAGGCGGCAGTGGCTCAGGAAATGCTAACAGCGGTTACAAACCGAGTTCTCAGTATGGTAGTTCGACGGGCTACGGATCTGGCCAATCAAAATCGAAAAGCAACTATGGTGCTTCAGCCAGCCACATAAAGTTTTCTGAAAGTGCCTTTGGTCTAGGCCAACGCGTGCAACATGCAAAATTTGGTGAAGGTACAGTGTTAAACTGTGAAGGAGATGGTGACAACTCCCGTATTCAGGTTAATTTTGATCAGTTTGGTGCTAAGTGGCTTGTGACAACTTACGCTAAATTAACAAAAATCTAACCTCGATGTACTTGCTAAGGTATCCTATCGCAATTGCGGCTCAGTCAGCAGCGTGGGTTACTTTGGCTCGCAGGCGAGGCGGATTGGACTTTAAATTGGTTATCTCGTGAATTCAATGCAATTGATAGCGACAAACCCCTTGATATTGTGCGTTTTGGTTCGCGTGAAAATAACCAAAGTACCTTCCACCAAGTTCACGATATTCGAACTAAGCAGTATAAAAAGCAATTAGGCCAAGAATCGGACATCATAATGTTTGATGCTTTTGCTGGGTTTAATCCCGATGCTTTTGGGGCATTGGCGGGCACAGTACGACGAGGTGGTTTGGTTATTCTGGTGACGCCAAGTATTGAACACTGGCCTATGTTTGCAGATCCCGAATTGAACCGAGTTTGTGTTGAACCGTTTAAATTTGACCAAATCGAACATCATTTTATCCAGCGGTTGGTTACACTTTTGACTGCCGCACCTTCGGTAATTAAGATCTTTCAATCTGAGCATTCTATAGTCGACCAACTGGCGCCAGTACGGCTTCAAAGCATTGATGTAAAAACCGATATAAACGTAAAACAAGGTTTAGATTTTGGTTGTATTACTACCGATCAAACCAACGCTGTTACATCGATATTAGCGTTAGCAAACCAAAATCAAAAACGGGCGCTGGTATTAACTGCCGACCGAGGCAGGGGTAAGTCCACAAGTTTGGCGATTGCCGCTTGGCAGTTAATTGAAGCAAAGTTAAGCACTTGTTCAACGAATGAAGCTGACTTAACAATTGTTCTAACGTGTCCACTTGTTGATTCTGTATCGGGGTTAATGTCGCACTTTTATCACTTAGCTTGCGCAAGCCAATCAGCGGTTGAGCGCTCAGGAAATTCCATTTATTCGAACCGTCAGTCTCCTTATGAGTGGCAAGTGAAGTTTGTCGCACCTGATCAACTCGCCTTGTTATTACCTGACGCAAATTATGTTTTGATAGATGAAGCTGCCGCCATTCCAATTCAAATGCTGTCGCCTGTTTTTAATCATTACAGCTGTTGTATTTTGGCTTCTACCCAACATGGTTATGAAGGCACGGGGCGCGGGTTTGAATATAAACTTAAGCCAGCGCTGCACACCTATTTTGAGACTGTCGAATACATTGAACTCAGTCAGCCAATACGATGGTCAGCACATGACAACTTAGAGCCAATTGTAAACCGCCTGTTGGCATTAGACGTTGAGTTAGCGGATATTACGGCGATACATACTCGATTAACGCCACATGTACCGGCGACATCAGGATCTGAGGCTAATGCCCTAACCCAACTCAATATTTATCCTGTTGAACAAGCAGAACTCGCTAACAATATAACGTTAACTGATCAGATATTTGCGCTGTTAGTGCATGCCCATTATCGAACATCACCTAACGACTTAAGGCTACTGTTGGACAGTCCAAATATGACCGTTTGGCTTGCCGAGGACCAAGGCGTTGTCGTTGCTGCGGCACTCGTGGCTAAAGAAGGTGAAATTGAAGGGCCGCTTGCTGAGCAGATCTGTCAGGGTCGACGTCGGCCAAGAGGCCATTTATTCCCTCAATCCTTACTTAATCACGGAGGGTTTAAACACGCCGGTAATTACCACTACAGCCGAATTGTGCGTATTGCTGTGCACCCTAAACTGCAGAGCTTTGGCATTGGCAGTAAATTAGTCTCTACAATCGAAGCATATTCGATAGCAACAGGCGTAGATTTTTTGTGTACCAGTTTTGGGTTAACAGAGAGTTTATTGCGTTTTTGGAAAAATAATCGTTTTGTTGCGGCGAGATTAGGATTAAAGCCCGAGGCCTCAACGGGTGAGCTATCGTTAATGATGTGGAAATGTCTAACTTCGGCATCAAGAGCGTTTTACAACACAGTCAATCAACGTTTTGTTGCATCATTAACGACAGAGTTAAAATTTATAGATGAACGAAAAAAATGGTTAACCGAATCTTGGTTTACGGCATTATTTGAACTCGATATTACGCAGTCAAATAAGTGCCCAGAAATCCCCCATACGTTGACAAATCAGGACATGGTGGATTTAACCTACCTGACCCAGCATTTTCGATTACCAGATAACTGCCTATTGGCGTTGTATCGCCTGACGAAACAGTCAAAAGCAAATGACCTACTTTCTGCCTGGTTTAATGACGGACTCAGCCGAGCAGAGTTGCAATCTCAGTTTGGTTTATCGTCTGACAAACAATGGCAAAGCGCAGTCCGACAGGCAGTACAATATCGAATGAATTTAATGTAGCAAACATAGTGAGAAAGCACCTAGCAACTTATTGATACGTATGTATTAGGTATTTTGATTAGTTTAATTTATTTATAAGTTAATTTTCTATACAGTTGAGACGCGAAAATAGTATTTAAAGGACTAATGATGTCAATTCGAAAGAGATTAAAAGCAATAAAATTCAGTGGGTTTGCTATAGCAAGTTTATTATTGTCAGCATTTTCTGCTTACCCCCAATCGGTGTCTGTGCCATCAGAAGTGTATGGTGAGCTGCCTGAAAAAGCCTAATCGCTATATCGCCGAGCGCTAATCGCATGGCGTATCGCACAACATCAAAAGATCGCGATTTACTTGTGGCCGTTGACATGGTTGAAGGCAAGTTACTTCAAGCGGCGTCGATCGAAAATATCAACCCGAATAATATATATTTTGTTAGTGAAAATATTGTCATTTTTGTGGCGACTAAAAATGTACGAATTGGCGGCTATCGAGGCCGACATGACTCAAGTTGGGCTTATGCGTTTAATATTGAAACTGGCAAAATCCACGCATTATTAGAGCAAGATTACGGGATATATAAAGGCCAAACGCGCTTGGGCCGAATCTTAGGTATATCCAAAGATAAAAAATACGCTTTTATGCCAGCTTATGAAAATCCATGGCTCATATAATTTGTATCGTGTTAGTTTGGAAAAGCGTCGTAAACCTCGAATCCACCAAAAAGGATCAGGGGATACTGTAGATTTTTTTGTCGGAAACGATGGCGAGGTACTCGCACGTGAACGATATAACAATAAGTCTGACCTGCACCGCATAGAAGCCCGTCACGATGATGATTGGGTCGAAATTTATCGCGAAGTGACTGACATAAGAACCAAAGGTTTTAATGGTCTAACACCGGATAAAAAGAGCTTAGTTTTTAGAACGTATAACTCAGATGGCCGTCGTGCTTATTACACTATGTCTTTAAAAGACGGTGCAATTTCAGAACCTATATTTATCCATGACAAAATGGATGTGAGTGGATTGCTAACGGATCTTACTCGCACCGTATATGGCGTGTCATACTCCGGTATGACGCCAGCTTACGAATTTTTTGATCCTAAATTAAATGCTCGAATAAAAGGCATAAATAAGGCATTGCCTAACAACTGGTTTTCCATTAGAGATTACACCCCAAGCTGGGACAATATTGTATTTTATATGGATGGTGAACTTAGTTCGGGCGATTATATCCTTTATTCAAAAGGAGAAATCTCAATGCTGGCTCAACGTCGTCCCAAGATCCCACCGGAGGCTGTGCATGCTGTTGTAGAAACCGAATTTAAAGCCAGAGATGGAATTACCATTCCGACGTTGCTCACTATGCCTAATGGCAAAGAACCGACTAATTTACCGACCATAATAATGCCCCACGGTGGACCTAAATCCCATGATACAAAAGGGTTTAATTATTTTGCTCAATTTTTTGCGTCAAAAGGCTATTTGGTTGTGCAACCGCAATTTAGAGGTAGCACAGGTTTTGGATTAGATTTTATTCGAGCTGGCAACGGTGAATGGGGCCGAAAAATGCAAGATGATCTCACGGACTCAGTCACAACTCTGGCCAAAGAAGGGCTTGTTGATGATGAACGAGTTTGTATTGTCGGTTCTAGCTATGGCGGTTTTGCCGCTTTAGCCGGTGCCACATTCACGCCAGATTTATACAAGTGTGTGGTTTCAATTAATGGCGTTTCAGATATTTCAGAAATGATGGAATCGGAACGTCGTGATTATGGGTCAGATCATTGGGTTATCTCCTATTGGGAAAATGCGATTGCCAATGGCAAATTTGATGATGATCATTTAGACCAAATATCGCCAATTAATCATGTCAAAAATGTTAAAGCGCCAATTTTACTTATCCATGGCCAATTTGATGAAGTGGTCCCTGTAGGGCAATCGCGAGAGATGGCAGATGAATTGGAAGATGAAGATAAAGATGTCACTTTAATTGAGTTGAAGGGCGGTAATCATCATTTGAGCAAAGCAGAAAATAGAATGAAAGCGATAAAAGCAATTGAAACATTTGTGGAAAAACATATATAACTAACGCTGCGCTAAACAAAATGGTGATGACATGAGAAAGTTTAATATCGGTCCGGCATTTTTAGTGACCGCGGCATTTATAGGGCCATAAGCACGGTCATTACCGCAACACTCGCGGGGGCCAATTATGGTTACGCCCTTGTCTGGGCGCTATTATTTTCAGTCATTGCCACCATCATTTTACAGGGCATGACGGCAAGGTTAGGCATTATCTCCCAACGAGGATTGGCCGAGAACATTGTGGCAACAATGCCAAACAAGTACTTTAAGTGGGCGGCCAGTGGTCTCATTTTAAGCGCAGTTGTTATTGGCAATGGCGCGTATCAAGGTGGCAATATTGCGGGGGCCAGTTTAGGACTAGAAGGGTTATTTGGTAAGCTCGGAACAGACGTTTCTTTATGGCCTTGGGTTATTGGCTTAGTTGCCTTCGGCCTGTTAATTACAGGCAGCTATCGATTAATTGAGTCAGCACTTATTGCTCTTGTTTTAGTGATGAGCACGGCGTTTGTGGTAACAGCGGTTTTAGTCGGTGTCGACATTGGTCAATTGTGGTCTGGACTAACGACCTTAGCAAGTGCCTAGTGGCGCGATGTTAACCGTAATTGCACTTATCGGGACAACCGTTGTGCCGTACAATTTATTTTTACATACCGCGAGTGTTGCTAAAAAATGGCATAACCCCGATGACATTAAATTAGCAAATCGTGATCTTTATTTTTCGATACCTATTGGCGGCGTGTTAAGTATCGCCATTGTTTCCACCGCAGCCACGGCATTTTTTGGACATCAAATCAATATTCAATCCGCGGCGGATATCGCTCCAGCCTTAGAACCGGTTTTTGGTAGTAGTGCAAAATGGTTGTTATCAACTGGTTTATTTTGTGCCGGAGTCAGTTCTGCGGTAACCGCTCCTCTTGCTGCTGCATTTGCATTAACAGGGTTAACAGGTAAAGCGTTTGATATTTCAGACAAGCGATTTAAGTTGGTCTGGGCAACCATACTTATTATTGGCATTATTCCCGCGAGTTTGGGTTTTAAGCCGGTATCTATAATTGTGTTTGCTCAAATTGCCAATGGCGTCATGTTGCCTTTGATTGTGTTGTTTTTACTGTGGATCATGAATAGTCAATTACTTGGTATTTATAAAAATAATCGACGTCAAAATATCTTGGGTGGCTTGGTATTACTGGTGTCACTGATGCTTTCAGCAAAATCGTTATTTGGCTAAGTGCTTCTGTTAAGACGCTTGTAACCCAGTTTGAAGCGCAATAGTAAGCTATGGCGGGTTACTTTTTCATGTAATGTTGTCGTTCCTGCGGCGTAAATTTCTCAATGGCATAACGGAGCATCGTGCGTGGCATGGTCTTGTGGTATTTATCTAAAAATGCCACTTCGACCGATTTATTGCGATTCCCGATTTCTCGCAACATCCACCCCACAGCTTTATGCATTAAGTCTTCTTTGTCATGTAACAATATTTCTGCAAGCGCCAGAGTGTCTGCGTAGTCGTCTTGTTTGATAAAATACAACGTCGTGATTATGGCAATTCGACGCTGCCAAAGGTTACAGGATTGAGCTAATTCATACAGTACTGCGGTGTCTTTGCCATGGAGCTGAGGGCCTAAAATCTTATAGGCTGAACTATCGACCAAATCCCAGTTATTCACTTTCTGAGAATGTTGAATATATAGATCTGCGATGGTTTGTTTGTCTGTGTCGATTTTAGATTTTTGATAACGTTCGACTAATATAAACACCGCAACCATTCGGGTTTCGTGATATTCATGATTAAGTAATTCAAATACCTTTGGAATGGTCATAGATTTACATTGTTTGGCGACGGCACGTAATGTTGCGGTTCGGATCCCATAAAACTGATCGCCCTCTCCATATTGCCCCTTTTGCGTTTTAAAAAATCGTTGAGACGTATTGGCTATTTCTGGAGAAGCTAATTCGGCTAACCTATTAACTAGAGTTTGTGTGTCGCTGATAACCATTCTATTTTGCCCATTATGTATTATTGATAAATACGTTACTTTTTAAGCCCAAACGTAGACTTCAATACCCTTCTAGATTCTATATTAATCTAATAAGTTAAGTCTCTTAAGCGCTAAGCACAAATAATAATAACGGTTATTTTGTTGAGCTTGATCAACTCAGACAATTTATTATTGTTTTAAAGTAGCGCCAATCGTGAAAAACAATTGGGAACTTAGAGTGCAAAACGTGTCGACATCTCATCTACCATTGATGAACAAATACAATATGAATGGCCCACGCTATACCTCTTACCCAACAGCACTTGAGTTTCAGTACGACTTCTCTAACAAAAATTTTTGTCAAGCTGTGGCACAGAGCGAAACCGACAACTTATCGATTTATATCCACATTCCATTTTGCCATAAGCTTTGTTATTACTGTGGTTGCAATAAAGTAGTGACTCGTCATAAACATAAGGCAGATATATACCTAGATTATTTAGCCAAAGAAATCGAAAGCCGGGCAAGTTTGTTTCAAGATCACAAAGTCGTGCAAATTCATTTCGGTGGCGGAACTCCCAGTTTTTTATCAAAAGCGCAATTTTCACGGATTATCGCACTTCTCAATACACAATTTGAGTTCGACCAAAAGTGGGAAATGAGCATTGAAATCGATCCGCGAGAAATCGAATTGGATTATTTAGACCATTTGTATTCCCTTGGATTTACTCGTTTGAGTTTTGGTGTTCAAGATACCAATCTGCAAGTACAAGAAGCCATTAATCGGGTGCAGGATTTAACATTTATTAAAAGTTTACTGCGCCGCGCAAGAGATCTTGGTTTTTGTTCAATTAATCTAGACGTGATATATGGGTTGCCGCATCAATCGCCTGTGCTATTTGAGAAAACATTAAATGATATTTTAGACTGTGATCCTGACCGAATCTCACTGTTTAGTTATGCTCATATGCCGTCTCGTTTCGCCGCTCAACGAAAGATCAAAGATGAATGGTTACCTACGCCAGACGTTAAAATGTCATTAATGTTGCGAGCATTGGATGTGTTTGTCGAAAAAGGATATATCGCAATAGGCATGGATCATTTTGCCAAACCTAATGACGATTTAGCACAGGCGCAACAATCTGGGCAATTGCATCGAAATTTTCAGGGATATACCACGTTAGGCAGCAGTGACTTACTAGGGCTTGGAGTGTCCTCGATAAGTTCAATAGGGAATAGTTTTAGCCAGAATTATAAGTCGTTAACAGACTATTATGCCTCTATTGATACATACAAAAATGCCGTTGAAAAAGGGTTGTGGCTAAGTCGAGATGACCAAATTCGAGGCGATGTGATTAAAACGTTAATGTGTAATTTTTTGGTTAATATTTCAGATATCGAAAAACGATGGCAAATTGATTTTAAAACCTACTTTGAAAACGAATTAAATGCACTCGATCCTATGATAAAAGACCATATGCTTCAGCTAGAAGAAAACCACATTCGAGTTACTCAAAGCGGAAAGTTATTTGTACGTACAATCTGTATGACGTTCGATAAGTACATGGCGGCTCAACTCAATCAACAACGTTTTTCCCGTATAATTTAACGGGTCAGAACCACCTTTATTTCGTTCTCGCTAGAGTTGCCCAACCTCTGGTTTTTGAAAGTGGTTCTGCCCCTTAATTCTTTGATATAGCTAACGACTTTTTGTGTCCGACAAGGCACAATAGTCTTATTCTAATTTCTCAAAAGTGAACAACCGAGTGCTTGAGCAATTTATCCCGTATTTACCCGCATTTTTGGGCGGTGTTGTAGTCTTTGTATTGCTGATACTTTTGGTGACGAGCCGAATTAAAATGGCGCAACAACAAATGCATGCCGAACAATTACAGCGGCATTTGATAGAAAAAGACGCACAAATAGAGGCGATAAAAAGTGAGCTGGCACAACAAACCAATTCAGTTTTAAACTTTCAGACGCAAACCAACCTAGCTCGGCAGGAAGTCGCTAAACTGCAAGCTGATAATCAAGGTTTACTAACGCGTATTTCTGAGCGCGATGAGCAATTGGTTATTGCGAATCAACAACATAAAGAATCAGCGGTGCAATTGCACCGGATGCAAGGGATCCAACTTGAGTTGTCAAATGAACTGACCGAGTTGAGAACAAATTTAAGTGCTAAAGAAGATCAATTTGAACAGCAGAAAAAAGACATCGAAGCGCAAAAAGGCCAGCTCAAAATGGAATTTTCTAACCTAGCTAATCAGATCTTAGAAGAAAAAGGTAAATCTTTTAGCCTGTCGAATAAATCAGAACTTGATGCCATTCTCCGTCCGTTTAAAGAACAAGTCGAAGGCTTTCAAAAGCGGGTTAATGAAGTGCACTCCGAGTCAGTCAAAGGTCAGGCTAATTTGGCCTCTGAGTTGAAAAAAGTACTCGACGTTGGGGTGCAAATGTCTGACGAGGCAAATAACCTTGCAACAGCACTGAAAGGTGAGAAAAAGACGGCGGGTAACTGGGGTGAGATTCAACTTGAGCGCACCTTACAACTCGCGGGTTTAGTCAAAGGCGATCATTACGATAGTCAGGAAAAATTTGTCGACGCGGAAGGTCAACGTCGTTTGCCTGATTTTGTGATCAAATTGCCAGATAATAAACATATTGTTATCGACAGCAAAGTTTCCTTAGTCGCCTATGACCGGGCTATTTCCGCTAAAACCGACGCTGAAACTCAAGTGGCCCTTGATGAACATGTCGGCGCCGTTAAAAATCATATCGACGATTTAACTAAAAAGATTATGCCAATTTAATCGGCATGCGCAGTCCGAGCTTTGTATTGATGTTTATGCCAATTGAACCCGCATACATAGAGGCGTTAAAGCACAACAAAGATATGTTTACTTACGGATACGAACGCAATGTCATCCTAGTATCACACACAACCTTGATGCCAATTTTAAAAACTGTTGCTAATTTGTGGCGGATAGAACAAGGCAACCAAGAAGCTCGTGAAATTAGTGAACGAGCCGGAGAGATATACAATCAAGTCTGTTTAGTTGCCGAACGTTTGCAAAAACTTGGCCGCACGCTGGATACCGTTGGCAAACAATACAATGATACGGTTAAGGGACTCGCTGGAAAACAAGGCCTAGCGGGCAAAGTGGAACGTTTTAGTCGTTTGTCGAATAAAGTCTCCAAATCGATGCCTAAGATTGAGCCAAGCCATATTGATGTCGAACATGAACGATTGGATTTGATCGCAGAACCCGTAAACAACCCTGATTTTTCATCAGCGCCTGAACCTGAAGATGAAAAACTGGCCGAACATACTACCGCCGTTTTAGAGGCGGACGACAATAAAGCAACAACGTCAAAATAATAATACTCATCAAAAGAACGGAAAAAAAGTGAGAACACCTGTAAAATTTAGACTGATTTATGTGGTCGTCGCTATTGTAAGTTATTGGCTTGGCAGTCAACTCATGCCTGACCATGTTATGGCGTTTACCGGCGATTGGTCGTTAATATTAGCCGATGGGGCGTGGCAAAAGTACTGGGAATATCAGCTTGGTACTTCGCTTTATTACCAATACTGTACTGGTTCTGGGTGATCCAAATAGGCAAGCAAGCTAAGTGGAAAATAATCGTTTCATTGTCGTTAAGCAGTTTGATTGCTCGGTATACTTATCCGGCAAATTTAGCGGAATATTTTGAATTTATAACTTGGCTACGTTATCCAATTATTGCTGTATTGTTGGTCATCGAACTTTACCTATTGGTCACGATTATAAAAGCATTGTGGCAGGCAAGAAGTTTGACTGGTGATCCACGGATCCATATGTTGAGCAAGTATGATACAGACGAAGCGCGAAATTCCACGTCTAAAGCGTCTACTCAAATGGACTTGGCCGTGACTTTGGCGCATGAACCAGCAAGTTGGTATTATGCGATCCCACGATTTTCTCGACGTCATACTGCCGCCCTTGCCAATATTAAACTGAGATCAGCTAGTCGATGGTATTTTGCACTAACTGTGATTGGAACATCGTTAGCAACCGTTGTAAGCTATTTGTGGTTATATGAATGGAGCGAACTGGTTGCTGCTTTTGTTGCAACATTTATCTTTTACCTGTTGGTCATGTTTGTCGCGAATTACCGTGTGAGCCGATATTACTCACTCTATGAATTTGACGATAAAGTGATTGTTAATAACTCGTGGTGGGGATTCTGCGTCATTAGCAAAGCCGATATTCAGTCGGTCGAAACAGGAAACTGGCACAAAGCTGATGACAAAGAGCAAGTTTATATTGGTGCACAGCCTGCTAATGTTAAGTTGTCATTTAGTACGCCACAACTTTACCTTAGTGGTATGGCGATGATAAAAGACGAAGTATCCACATTATATTTAAATGTTGATACACCGGAAGAACTCGCGATTGCACTTAGACAATTTGAACAAACACGATAGGTCACTTAAATGAAAAAATTACTTAGTATATTGGTATTGGCTAACGTTCTTATGATTAGCCCGACGTTTGCCCACGCTAAAATGTCTTATTCACCTGCACCGCTTGTTTCAATTGCCACTCAAGATGCGTTTTTAATCAAATAAAACAACTTTGCGGTCAATCTTTTGTTGGCCAAGTAACGGTGGATAACGCCGGACCAAGTAGTTTTAGTGAAGAAAAATTGGTGATGCATGTTAGAAAATGCACTGACTCGGAACTGCAAATTCCATTTCATGTTGGCGAAGACGCATCACGTACTTGGATTATCACTAAAACGGGTTCTGGATTGTCGCTAAAGCATGATCATCGCCACGACGACGGTAGTCATGACAAGTCGACGATGTATGGTGGACATACGGTTGATGCTGGTTGGGATAATGTGCAATCGTTCCCTGCAGATCAGTACTCAAAAGAACTGTTTGTTGAACTTGGCATTCCACAATCGGTAGGCAATACATGGCAAATGTTTGTATACCCAGATAAATTTAGTTACCGATTGATCAGACAAGGGCGCGAGTTTCGAGTCGATTTTGATTTAACATCGCGAATCATTAATCCACCAGCTCCTGGGGATACAGTGACAAAACCCATAATTAGCGCAGGACAAAAACGTGCAAAGTGATCTCTTTAAACTCAGACGTAAATTTATTGTTCGCATCGGTAAGATGCTTCATAAATACGGTACTCCGGTCTATCGCCTAGAAGCGCATTTGATGGAATTGGCCCATGCGCTTGAGTTGCGCTCCGCATTTATTGTTTCTCCCACCTCTATGACATTTGTGTTGTGGACAGAAGGACATGAGGACGAATATACCCATGCAGCGCGTGTGGCACCTTAGTGATTTGGATATGGGCAGTTTGTCTCGCACCGATGAAGTTGTTGAGCAGGTATTAAATAAAACTCTGTCAATCGAAGAAGCTTCGTTGCGCCTTGATGAAATCGACAATATGCCAAATCCCTATGGCAAGGTTGCTACTGGCATTTCTTATTGGATGGCCAGTGCCGCATTTTCAATGATCATGGTCAGTAGTGTTCGAGATGTGATCTGGGCAGGTTTATTGGGCATAGTGGTTTATGTGTTTGTCCTGTGGTCGGGTCGTTCCAAAGGCATCACTAATATGCTAGAGCCGTTGGTTGCTATGGTGTCTGCAATTTTAGCATGTGCAATTTCCAGTTATGTCGATCCGAGTATTGATATACGTAAGGTCGTGTTGTCGTCGATTATTGTGTTTATACCAGGACTCGCATTAACCATAGGGCTCGCAGAGTTGTCAGAGCGCCATTTAGTGTCGGGCACAGCCAAGATCATGGATGCGATGATGATGCTCTTTAAACTGTATTTTGGTGCTTTTTTAGGTCTCGAAATTGGTTTTTGGTTATTTGGCGAAGTGCCATTCCAACCTCGAGCGGTATTACCTGCGTGGACGGCGTGGATTGCTATTGCGGCGTTAACCACTTCACTAATTATTGCATTTAGAACAAGACGCAGGCACATTCTTTGGTCATTTGCCGTTGGCTTTATTGCTTTTGGTACAAGTAACTTTGGGGCCTCATATTTCGACTATGCCATGGGCGCATTTTTAGGTGCTTTTGTTGTTGGGGTATATGGCAATATATTTACGCGAGTCGCTAAGGCACCTGCGGTTATTGTGGGTATGCTTTAGCTTGATTGTTTTGGTCCCTGGGAGCAAAACGTTTATTGGCTTAAATGCTTATATTGCAGGTAGTGGTTTTGATTACGGTGACCATGCAATGCAGCAGTCGCTCGTTATCTTTATGTCGCTTGTGGCGGGATTAATCTTCGCTAACTCAGCATTGCCACCTCGAAAAAGTTTGTGATTTTTTGATGTCAGTCGCATTGTTTCTTTTTATAGAGTCTGGAAGATCCTGTAATTTAAAGTAATTATTCCAATACGAGTTAAAAATAAACCAACTGAACAATTATTGTTCGGTTGGTTTTTTTTGTTCAAATTAAATTTGCACTTGTTTCACAAAGGGTATAGGTTATTTTTGTTGGATAAAAAATCAGCGATAAAATAATAAAAAATCAACAGGTGTCACAGTACAAATTGGACACGGACAAAATAATAATTAATAGATGAAATCAAATTTTCGGGGAATAAAAAACGGTCTAGTGTTAAATACACAGTCGGTTTTTGTACTGGTTTGGGTTGTACAGTCTCCTCTTAAGTTTGACCATAATTGGGAGGATACTGAGTGACTGCTAAGCAATCTAGTTGGCTGTTGTCAGCTGCCGTATTTGCTAATAATGCTGTAGCCGAAGAAATGCCGCTTAACCTTACAAAAGGTGTGACTGAGATTAGTCGTAATGTTTACGACTTACACATGATCATTTTTTACATATGTTGCGTCATTGGTGCAGTGGTATTCGGGATCATGTTTTGGTCGATGTTATACCACCGCAAATCGAAAGGGGTTGCCCCGCTAATTTCCACGAAAGCACAAAAGTTGAGATACTCTGGACGGCTATTCCGTTTGTTATTTTGATTGCGATGGCTTTTCCTGCTACTAAAACCTTAATCGCAATGGAAGACACTTCCAAAGCGGATTTAACGGTGCAAGTCACAGGTTCCCAGTGGAAATGGCATTACAAATATTTTGACCACGAGTTAGAATATTACAGCTTGTTAGCCACCACGAAAGACGAAATTTACGATAAACGTGAAAAATCCGTTAATTACCTCCTAGAAGTTGACCGCCCTCTTGTCATTCCTACCGGTCAAAAAGTTCGTTTCCTTATCACCTCTGACGACGTAATCCATTCTTGGTGGGTTCCTGAATTTGCTATCAAAAAGATGCAAACCTAGGTTTCATCAATGAAGCGTGGACTCGTGTCGATGTCCCTGGCATTTATCGCGGCCAATGTGCTGAATTATGTGGTAAAGACCACGGGTTCATGCCGGTTGTGGTTATTGCTAAAGAGCCAGCTGAATTTGATAAGTGGGTTAGCGAGCAAGTTGAGATTGCTAAAAAGCCAAAGAAGAAGAGCAAAAGTTGTTAGCGATGAATATGTCGTTTGACGAACTTATGGCTCATGGTGAAAAAGCCTACAACGCAAATTGTGCGGCATGTCACCAACCAAACGGTCAAGGTATCCCTGGAGTTTTCCCAGCGCTTAAAGGCAGTGCAATTGCCATAGGTGACCTTGGTGCTCATATCGATATTGTTGTTAACGGTAAGCCGGGCACAGCAATGCAAGGGTATGGCAAACAACTTGGTTTGAAAGACTTAGCGGCGATTATTACCTATGAGCGTAATGCTTGGGGTAATAGCACGGGAGACGCGGTTCAAGCGGCTGAAGTTATCAAATATATGTCTGGACAATAGGAGGCGTTACAATGAGTACTACTGAAAACAATGCAGTCGATTCGAATCATCATGCAGATGATCATCATCACGGCGCGCCTAAAGGCATAAAACGTTGGTTTCTAACAACCAATCACAAAGACATCGGTTCAATGTACCTGATCTTCTCACTGGTGATGTTTTTCATCGGCGGTGCGATGGCAATGGTTATTCGTGCAGAATTGTTTCAACCAGGTTTGCAAATAGTTGAACCAGACTTTTTAACCAAATGACGACCGTACACGGTTTGATTATGGTCTTTGGTGCGGTAATGCCGGCGTTTGTAGGCTTAGCGAACTGGATGGTTCCAATGATGATTGGTGCGCCTGATATGGCCCTACCACGCATGAATAACTGGAGCTTTTGGATTTTACCTTTTGCGTTTTTGATCTTGTTATCGTCATTGTTTATGGAAGGCGGCGGTCCTAACTTCGGTTGGACATTCTACGCGCCACTATCAACAACATTTAGTAATGACAGCACCGCGTTTTTTGTTTTCTCTGTTCATATCATGGGGATCTCGTCAATTATGGGGGCGATTAATGTCATCGTCACTATTGTTAACTTACGAGCGCTAGGTATGACTTACATGAAGATGCCGTTGTTTGTTTGGACATGGTTAATCACTGCGTTTCTATTGATTGCGGTTATGCCTGTACTCGCTGGTGCGGTCACTATGGTGTTAACTGATAAATACTTTGCTACGTCCTTCTTTGACGCAGCAGGGGGCGGCGATCCGGTTATGTTCCAGCATATATTCTGGTTCTTTGGACACCCTGAAGTTTACATCATGATCTTGCCTGCTTTTGGTATTGTATCGCAAATCGTACCGACGTTTAGCCGCAAAAAACTGTTTGGTTATTCATCAATGGTTTATGCCACCGCGTCAATCGCATTATTGTCGTTTGTCGTTTGGGCGCACCATATGTTTACTACAGGAATGCCACTCGCGGGCGAACTGTTCTTTATGTACTGCACCATGCTGATATCGGTGCCAACTGGGGTGAAAGTCTTTAACTGGGTTGCAACTATGTGGCGCGGCGCACTGACTTTTGAAGTCCCCATGATGTTCTCAATCGCCTTTATTGTCTTATTTACGATAGGTGGGTTTTCAGGACTTATGTTGGCCATTACCCCAGTGGATTTCCAATACCATGATACCTATTTTGTAGTTGCTCACTTCCACTATGTATTAGTGACAGGTGCGATATTCTCCATTATGGCAGGTGCGTATTATTGGTTGCCTAAGTGGACTGGGCATATGTTTGATATCGGTCTTGCTAAAGCGCATTTCTGGTTGTCACTTATCTCAGTGAACGTGTTGTTTTTCCCAATGCACTTTGTTGGACTAGCGGGTATGCCTCGTCGTATTCCTGACTACGCAACGCAATTTGCTGACTTTAACGCCATTATCAGTATTGGTGGATTTGCCTTCGGTTTATCTCAAATATTGTTTGTAGTGGTTGTTTATAAATGTATTAAAGGTGGCGATAAAGTGTCTGACCAAGTTTGGGAAGGGGCTGAAGGTTTAGAGTGGGAGGTTGCTTCACCTGCGCCTTATCATACATTCTCAACACCACCTGAGATTAAGTAGTCGAGTCGCGTAATGGAAAATAATTCGCCAAAAAATAACAATAAAATTGTTAAGAAATTAGTCTTAACAGTGGCATTGATGTTTGGATTTGGTTTTGCCTTAGTCCCGCTATATGACGTGTTTTGCGACATCACGGGCCTCAACGGTAAAACCAGTACTACGGCGGCTGTTACATCGGATTTTGTCGATACGTCGCGCACAATTACGGTGGAATTCATTGCTCGTACTCAAGGCAGCTTACCTTGGGACTTTCGTCCAGAAGTTAAACGGATAGAAGTTCACCTATAGGTGAAATGCACGAACTTAATTTTATTGTAAAAAATAAGTCAGTAAACGACATGGTTGTGCAGGCTGTACCTTCGGTAAGTCCGGGTATAGCTGCAGCCTATTTCAACAAAATCGAGTGTTTTTGTTTTAATCGTCAACCGCTAGAAAAAGGTGAAACCGCAGATTTAGGTTTGCAGTTTTATATCGACAATGCGTTACCTGAAGAATATAAAATCGTAACCTTGTCCTATACCCTTTTTGATATCAGCGAAAAAATTGAGCATGACGAATTTGAACAATTGTTTGCTGGTGACACGTTAAGTGCACCATAGGGGACAAAAAAATGAGTGAAAAATACGAAAGTTATTATGTGCCAGAGCAGAGTCACTGGCCAATTGTTGGCGCAATCGGATTATTCTGTATTGCGTTTGGCGCAGGTGGTTATGTTAATGATGTAACTAAAGGCGTTTCAGGATACAGCGGTTACCTACTATTAGCTGGTATCGCAATAATTATATTCATGCTGGTGGGTTGGTTTAGGAACGTTATCGACGAGTCGATGAGCGGCATGTACAGCAAGCAAATGGACCGTTCATTTAAGCAAGGTATGAGCTGGTTTATATTTTCCGAAGTCATGTTCTTTGGTGCCTTTTTTGGTGCCTTGTTATACGCCCGAGTGTTCTCGGTTCCATGGTTAGGTGGAGCGAGTAATAACGTATCGACTCACGAAGTATTATGGCCTGCATTTGAAGCGATGTGGCCGCTAACAACAACCCCTTCAGGTGCGGTTACAGAGGCAATGGGCTGGAATGGCTTACCGCTAATCAATACCATTATTCTTTTAACGTCGTCAGTTACCTGTCATTTTGCGCACGTAGGTTTAGAACAAAATAAACGTAAACAGCTCAAAATTGCCCTAGGCGCGACGGTATTATTAGGATTTATTTTCTTAATTCTACAAGTTGAAGAGTACGTTCATGCATATCAAGAAATGGGATTGATGTTATCAAGTGGTATTTACGGTAATACCTTCTTCCTGTTAACTGGTTTTCACGGACTACACGTAACCTTAGGCACAATCATGTTATTGATTATGTTCTTAAGAATCGTGTTAAAAGATCACTTTACGCCGCAAAGCCATTTTGGTTTGCAGGCCGCAAGTTGGTACTGGCACTTTGTTGATGTGGTATGGGTACTGTTGTTCTTGTTTGTTTATATTCTATAAACATTAATAAGGTCTGGGGTTTGGTGTGATAACGCCAAACGCCAGACAACATAGCAATAAGACAATTAAGGCAACGGTGAATTTTAACCTTAGCCCAATAAAATAAGACATTGGTGGTCTGTTCGGATCTTGTTTTAACATACTGAACATGGCACGAAATAAATTAAAAATAATAAGTAGTAGTAGCGCTACTGCAATAATTTTTATCACCAATGGCATATGTTTTTCCCTATAGGTTGTAGTCGTAGTGTTAAAACGAATCAAGATATCTTTTTGGCCTGTGTTGGTCACTTTGACCGCTTTTATTCTGTTGTGCAAGTTGGGATTTTGGCAATTGCAGCGTGCGGATGAGAAGCGCGAGTGGTTGTTGTCGTTTGGCACGGAACAATTAGCAACTCAGGATGATTTATTTAATCCCGTTGACGCCAAGTCTAGCGAATTGTTGAATGGTCAAAATACAGTAATTACGGGCCATGTCTTATCTCAGTATATGATGTTATTGGATAACCGAGTTCATCAAGGGCAGCTAAGGTTATAAAGTACTGGCACCTGTATTATCAAGTAAATATAACCAATCTATACTGGTTGATTTTGGTTGGCTAAAAGCACCAAATAACCGATCTGAACTTCCAACGTTCAATTTACCCTCAGAAGTTGAATTACATGGGGTGATTAAGTCGACACAGTTACAACAGTTTGTATTAGAAAATCCCCTTTAACAGACCAATGGCCTCAGCGGATCCAATCAATTAATATGGTATTTGAACATGATTGGCAGCCCAAAATGGTGCCGTTAATTGTCTATGCAAATAATGAACAAGTTCAAGGTTTAGTTCAAACGTATAAGCCCGTCGTGATGATGCCTGAAAAACATGAAGCGTATGCGCTACAGTGGTTTCTGTTGGCCTTTGCCAGTTTAGTTATTTTTGTTTTCGCTAGCCGGGTCAAACCCGATTCACAGGATTCGAATTAGGAGAGTTGTAGTAATGAAAACCAAATCATTTTTCTCGATATTTTTAGTTATGGCGGGTGTCCCTTTGATACTCGCGTTTGTTGTCTTAAAAATGGGATGGTACACCTATAGGTGCGACAAATAAGGGGAGTTTGTTGAATTTACAACAGAACTCGACCTGCATCACGATGTGCCGACCTTAGTCAATTGTTTATCAGCCAACAGAAAGTTGCGACGCGGTTTGTGTGGAGCAATTTTATGGTCTAAATCAAACTTATATAGCGCTTGGTAAATTACAAAAAGAGTCAATGCTTACGTGTTAGGTAGCGCCAAGTTGCCCTCAGAATACCCTATGTTAAAAACGCTAAAATTGACGAACAAAAATTTATCCTCGCAGTATCTATACATTGTGGACCCATTTGGTAAGGTGATTATGCAGTATGCCGGTGCAGCTGACAGGGAACATACGATAAATACCAGCAAAGATATTTTGGCCGACATCAAAAAGCTGCTGAATTATGCGCGAGTCGGTTAACGGTATTAAAAGAACAAAATAAGAAGAATAATAAAAGAGGTGTGCCATGCTTCGTTCATTGTACAAATTAGCTGTTGTTGCACTGTGTGTAACGTCTGTAGTGATAGTTTTAGGTGCGTATACACGTTTGACCCACGCCGGTTTAGGTTGCCCTGATTGGCCCGGTTGTTATGGATTTTTGTCAGTCCCTACTGCGGAAGTTGACATTACTAAAGCTGAGTTGGCGTTTCCAGAGCGTCCAGTCGAAGCGCATAAAGCGTGGAATGAGATGATCCATCGCTATTTTGCTGGCTCATTAGGGTTATTGATATTAGCTATCTTTGTTTTAAGCATCAAAGCCAAACAAAGACTTCTGCTCCCCAGTATTCTACTCATTACAGTTACCCTGCAAGCCGTACTCGGCATGTTAACCGTTACTATGAACCTTATGCCTCTAATTGTAATGGGTCATCTGTTAGGCGGATTCACGACCTTCGCAATATTGTTTTTATTAACCATTCAATTACGACGAAAACTTTATCCGGCTTGGCTCGAAAACTCTAAGTTTTCATCTTCATCAAAGCTTCATCTAGCGATTAAATCAGCGGTGTTTGTTGTGGTTCTACAAATTGCGTTGGGCGGTTGGACAGCCGCCAACTATTCAGCTGTTGCTTGCTTAGATTTGCCTATTTGTGAAGATGGTTGGCAACAACGATTTGATTTAGGTCAGGCCCTATCCATACCAACAGGGCATGCCAATTATGAGTTTGGTGTTTTCCCTTATGAAGCGCGAATGAGTATCCATATTCTCCATCGTTTTGGTGCAATTGCCGTTACTTTGATGTGTTTAACGCTGATCTTTATGCTTCTAAAAGAGATTTTCAAGCGAATAGAAAAGTGGCCCTTGGGATTTCGGGGCTTTTGCTATTGCAAATATTGCTAGGGATCTCTAATGTGGTTTTTCATCTGCCATTGGCCGTCGCAGTAATGCACAATTTTGTTGCTGTCTGCCTGTTGTTGAGTTTAATTGCCACTTGGTATTTATCGGGCTTTAAGTTACGTCGCCCGACGATAGAGCCACAAGAAAAGCCAGTAAGGTCAAGTCAAACCTTGGTGGAAGGAGCGTGAAATGATAGAACAACGTACACAGTCAAATCAACTGACTAGCTTAGTTGGGTTGGTCAAAGATTTATATGAAATCACCAAACCAAAAGTAGTCTTTATGTTAGTGATTACCGCTATCGTTGGAATGGTTTTAGCCCAACCGACATTGCCTTCACTTAGTTTATTATTTGTCGCGAGTTTAGGAATAGGTTTACTGTCTGCCGCAGCCGCTGCGATGAATCATATCGTTGACCAAAAAATCGATGCCAAGATGGCTCGAACATACAACAGACCTATTGCCAAAGGGCGTTTAACTAATCAACAAGCTATCGGATTTTCGTTATTTTTGGCGTTCAGTGGCTTTGTTTTATTGTATTTTGAAGTTAATCCACTAACAGCTTGGTTAACACTTGCCAGTTTATTTGGTTATGCGGTTGTCTATACTCTTATTCTAAAACGTCTCACACCTCAGAATATCGTCATTGGCGGTTTAGCCGGTGCGATGCCGCCGCTACTTGGTTGGTGTGCGATTACCGGAGAAATTCATCCACATGCGTTATTACTTGTAATGATCATTTTTACTTGGACACCACCGCACTTTTGGGCGTTAGCGATCCACCGAAAAGAAGATTACGCCCGGGTTAATATCCCAATGTTGCCCGTAACTCATGGCAACGAATTTACCAAAAATACCATCATGTTATACACCATTTTGCTGACCTTAGTTTGTATTCTACCGTATCTGGTGGGTATGACAGGTATCCTGTATTTGGTTGTAAGCTTAGGCTTAAACGTTGTCTTTTTACGTTATGCTTGGTTGTTAAAAACCACAGAAAATAAACAATTAGCGATGGAAACCTTTAAGTTTTCGATCTGGCATTTATTGGCGTTATTTGTGGTCTTGTTAGTCGACCACTTTATTTAGGCCCTCGAATGAACTTAAAACAAAATGTATTGCTTGTATTAGCGGCTCTAATCTCTGTTTGTGTTGGTGTGTTTGTATTTCAATCTACTTCCAAAATTGAGTTTTCGGAAACAACGTTTGTATACGACCCCCAACGCGTGATCCAACCTTTTGAGTTACAGGACGAAACGAATACCGTATTCACTAACGATAACCTGAAAGGGTATTGGGATTTAGTCTTTTTAGGCTACTTGTCCTGTCCTGATGTATGTCCTATGACATTAGCTAAACTCAGTCGAATTTTACCAGAGCTTCAGAAAGTGTCAGACAAGCCCGTGCGAATTGTGTTCGTATCTGTTGATCCTAAACGGGACACACCAGAAAACATGGCTAAATACATTGACTACTTTGGTGGCAATATTAAAGGCGTTAGAGCGGAACATAAAAACCTATTCCCTTTCGTCAGAAACTTAGGTTTGATGTACTCAATACCGGATCAGGAAATCGAAGATGGCTATTTTGTTGACCACAGTGCGTCAATAATATTAGTGAACCCCGACGCACAAATAGAAGCTATTTTTAAGCCTGAAATTGTATTAAACCAAGTTCCTACTGTCGATACTCAAACTATGTTAGAAGACTTCAAAAAGTTGATGTAAGGCATTTTTAACTTAGTGAGACCGTACGTGGCTAATTCTATGATTAGCCACGCCATCCCAACTATATAACCACAAAACAGCCGAGATCCGCTTGGTATAAACAAAACTCAGTCTGTACCATCGAGGTTAATCCATAACTTGGACATCCAGTAATATTTACCGGCGTGGCTGATGGAAGGCGCGGTACAATTGTATTTTACTCGGCCAAGTCCGATCACATCTGTTGCGGTGATCTCAAATGTTAAATCATCAATCCAAGTTGGTTTAACTGGATCGGAAAAACCTGAAACAAAACAGGCTAATTGACTTTGATAAAAGTCTTTTTTAGCCAGTTCAACAACAAATTTAGGCGGGTTGTTAATTGGCGTCGTATCTGTTGGGCTGTAGGATTTCACCGAAAAAGGCAGACTTAGCACTTTATTTTTCAACGTATTAGGATTGGCGTAAATACCTGCAGCGGGAAAGCGCGTTAAGGCTTGAAGGTCACTGTATTTATCAATCGCCCCTGAATGTTGGGCAAACCCGACCATACCTAATTCTTTTAAAGCGGTTTTCACGATGTCGTTATACTCGCCAAAAGGATAGGCAACCATATTGTGGGCTTGCCCAGTGTTTTCGGTGATGGCTTTTTCTGCCGCCGCGAGGTTTGCTTTGATTTCGTTTAGCGTTAATCCGGTTTGAACCAAATTTTCATGGGCTAACGTATGGTTCGCAATCTCTCCACCGGCCTTTGTTATTTCTCTGAGTTGTTGCCAGTCCATGTACAGCTTACTTGGCCCAACTTTATCTGGATTAACAAACACTGTGAACGGGTATTTACGTTTTTGTAATTCAGGCATAGCGTTGTCATAAACGCTAGTAAACCCATCGTCAAAGGTAATCGCGACCCAATTAGATGGGACATCTTGCTTATCTTGAATAGCGTTCACTAATTTGGATAGTGGCACGACTTCGAGCTCGAGCTCTTCGAACAAAGTTAAGTGCTTAATAAAGTCTTCCGGTGAAAGACTCGTGGATGCTGGCGTGTTTTCACTGACATGATGGTATATTACAACCGTTGCGGCTTGGGCCGATGTCGAACTGACAGCAAAAACAAAAATTGCTAAAAGCACAGTTAAAATAGTAGAAAGTAAATGATTCAAAATATTCAACACCTCTGGCGACCTCGCGGTCATGCTAATTTAAAAATATGGCAACTTGCCTTAGCCTATGATTTTAGCAAACATTACGGTGCCGTTGTTAGGATTTGTTGATACGGCCGTAATAGGTCACTTAAACAGTAGCGATTTTTTATCTGGGACCGCTTTAGGTAGTTTAGTCGTAACTATTGCATTTTGGCTATTGGGTTTCCTAAGAATGTCGACAACCGCCCTAGCGTCTCAAGCTTGGGGACGACAAGATAGTGAAGGTTTAAGCCGTGTTTTATTACAGGGTTGTGTTCTCGCTATTTTATTAGCAGTGGTGATTTTGACGCTGCAAAGTTGGTTGTTTCAAGCCATGTTACTGTTGGTCGACACTGGTGCGCACATGGAAGCGAGTCTGTATTACGCTCAACAGTATTTTGATATCCGAATTTGGATCGCCCCCGTAAGCTTACTTAACCTTGTATTTATGGGCTACCTGATAGGTATCGGTAAAACCAAACAAGTGCTTATTGCCGTCATCGTTTGTAACCTTGTCAATTTAATTGGGGATATTGTGTTTGTCCCTATACTTGGCTTGGAAGTGAGTGGCGTTGCACTTGCGTCAGTCATTGCCGAAACGTGTCAGTTTGTTCTGCTGATTAGCTATAACGTGTCAGTTCTAAAACGGCTTAAGCCTTTTGTTGCGGCAAGTTATGCAGGCATCGTAGGGCTTATCGCAATGAATCGAGTGCTGTTTATGCGAAGCGCGTTATTGCAGTTTTGCATTTCGTTTATGACTCTTTATGCCAGCCGATTTGGACCTAATGCGGTTGCGGTAAATGCGATTATGATGCAGTTTTTTCTGTTTTTGTCGTTTGCCCTAGACGGTGTCGCTTTTGCACTTGAGTCGCTTGTGGGTCAACAAGTTGGTGCTAAACAAGCGAAAAAGTCCGATTATTCATCACCAAAGGGTTTCGGTTTGGGGCTAAGTTTGCCATTTTTTACAGCTTGGTTTATTTGATATTTGCTAATGACATTATTCAGTTAATGACCAACATTGAAGAGTTACATCAATCACTGAGTAGCTATTATTGGATAATCATTTTTATGCCCTTAGGCAGTTTTATGTGTTTTATTTTTGATGGCGTGTTTATTGGATTAGGCTGGGTTAGTTCAATGCGCAACAGTATGTTTATCGCTACTATAGTATTTGTTTGCGCAGTATCATTAAATCATTTACTAGGTGGTGAAAACCTAGGGTTGTGGCTAGCGTTTTGGTTGTTTTTGTTTGCCAGAGGAGCAAGTCAATTAACAATGTTGCAAAACAGCCAATATGTTATGGGTAAAGTTAACTCACAAGGATAAACCTAGAGTAGATGCTGATTACCGAATTTTTATATTGATAATGTGCGATTTTAAAATTGCCGGAACAGTAAAAAAGATTATTTGATATGTTTGTATTTTGCTTTGTTTTTAGCGGCGTTATGGCGAAAATAAGCGAGGCGGTTAAATAAAATACCTACATAGCCCTTTAGTGCGACTAATACACCAACGACTAAGGTGGCAAAACTAACAACAGATATCCAAGTTGGTGCGTTGACCGAAAGATAGATACCAATCATCCCGGTAAAAATAAAAAGATGCCAATCCCAAACCATTTTGCGCTGGCCTGCGGAGTCGATCCATATTTAAGGAGAAAATCTTGCAGTTTATCGTGAGTCACATTAGCTCTCGAAATGAAAAAGGGACAAACCTGAGTTTATGTCCGTCCCTTTGTCGCAATTTAGTAGTAAGAGTGTTCGCCAGCTTCATGTTCAGTGCTGTCTGCAACACCTGACACTTCACCTTCAAATTCTTTCAATAATTGTTTTTCGATGCCGTCTTTTAACGTTACGTCAATCATTGAACAACCATTACAACCACCACCGAATTGCAGAACAACCACACCTTCTTTAGTAATTTCAACGATTTGGCAGTTGCCACCGTGACCCGCTAAACTTGGGTTAACTTCAGTATCGATGAAGTACTGAAGGCGCTCTCTTAAAGTTGCGTTTTCAGAAACTTTACGCGCTTTAGCGTTTGGTGCTTTAAGCGTTAGCTGAGAGCCCATTTGGTCGGTAACAAAATCGATTTCTGCGTCTTCTAAAAACGGTTCGCTTTCTTTGTCTACCGCAGCTTCAAAGCCAGTATACGGAAGCACAATGTCGTCTTCCTCTAATGATTCTTCAGGGCAATATGACACACCGCATTCAGCGCTTTTTGTTCCAGGGTTAACAACAAAAATACGAATACGCGTTTTTGGTGTTTGTTTTTCTAACAGTTTTACGAAGTGTTCTTGGGCCGCTTCGGAGATAGAGATCATGAGAATATCCGACTAATTTACTAGGTTATTGGCAATTACATGCATAATACTTGGTTAAAGATATGGGTGCAACATGTCGAATTTCAATAGTACTGACCCTCGGTGGTCGTAATTAACCTTGAATTTATCTAATTGGTATTGTGAATGGGCAATAGCTATGTTTAATGTGTTGTTAAGTTTGATAAAAGAGATTGATAAAATGAACCTTAGAGTTTTAGCAATAAGTTTAGTTTTTTTCTTAGTTCTGGCCTGCATGCGGTGCCGCTAAGTTATTACCTCCCAGATGAGGATTATAATAAAAACATCCCAACACCAGAATCAGTTTTAGGTTATCAAGTTGGCGAGTGGCATGTAAGACATGATCAGCTAGTACAGTATTATCACGCATTAGCAAAGAGCAGTGACCGCGTAACATTAAATGTTATTGGGCAAAGTCACGAGCAAAGGCAGCTTTTGCAATTAGTGATCACAGCACCAAAGAATCAATCTAATATTTCTTCTATACAAAGTAACCACATTCAGCGGTTACAACAAAGAAACAAACCAAATCACGATGCGTTTCCACTGATTGTTAATCTTAATTACAGCGTGCACGGTGATGAATCGTCTGGCAGTAATGCGTCGATGTTAGTCGCCTACTATTTAGCGGCATCGAGTTCACCTGCCGTTGCGGAATATTTAGATCAAATGGTGGTATTACTCGACCCAAGTTTAAATCCGGATGGATTAAGCCGTTTTGCGCAATGGGCAAATCAACATAAAGGCATGAACTTAAATAGCGATCCGAACAATCGTGAGCATGTACAAGACTGGATCAGAGGACGGGTAAATCATTATTGGTTTGACTTAAATCGGGATTGGTTATTGCTACAACATCCAGAATCTCGCGCTCGTATCGCGCAGTATCATCAATGGCGACCAAACGTATTAACTGACCATCATGAAATGGGCACACACAGCACATTCTTTTTCAGCCTAGCATAGCGTCTCGTAAAAACCCATTTACACCTGAGCGCAACGTAGAACTCACTAAAGAATTAGCAACGTATCACGCCGCGGCATTTGACCAACAAGAGCAACTGTATTTTACCGAAGAAGCTTTTGACGATTTTTATGCAGGTAAGGGCTCAACTTACCCCGACCTACACGGCACGATAGGGATTTTGTTTGAGCAAGGTTCGTCACGTGGCCATTTGCAGGAGTCGATAAACGGCGATGTTGCTTTCCCTGCAACAATTAAAAATCAAATTACTGCGTCGTTTTCTACGTTAAAAGGCAGTTTAGAAAACAAACAAGTATTACTCGATTACCAATGGCAATTTGAACAAGATGCCAAAAAAGTGGCTAAAAAGCAAATATAGATGGTTTTATCGTTGGTGATATTGCTGACAAATCAAGAGTCGCCGACTTTGTGGCTTTGTTGCAGCAACACAATATACAAGCCTATGCGATAAACAAAGACGCTAAAATAGACAAACATCAATTTACAGCCGAAAACAGTGTGTACATTCCACTGCAGCAACCACAAGCTCGGTTAATTCGCTCTATATTTTCTGAAGCCACCAGTTTTAACGATAATACATTCTACGACGTATCTAGTTGGAACTTGGCAATGGCCTTTAACCTTGAATACCGCGCTGTTAAGTCACAAAGAAGCTTAAACGTGTCAAATAACCTTTGGCAACGTAAAGTAACAAACAACAACACACTAGATGACGTTTACTCCTATGCCATCGATTGGCGTGATTCTAGTGCTGCGCCCGCAGTTTATGAATTGTTGTCTAAAAACATCAAGGTTCGTTCTGCGATGAAGCCGCTTTATATTTCGACAAAGCAAGGTGACCAGCAATTGGCGGCAGGCACAATGTTAATTCATGCCGGTTTGCAACAAGGCGATTGGCGCAAAACATTAGCTGCGGTAGCTGATAAGCATGGGATAGAGCTGATCCAAATCACCACCGGATTGTCGGCTAAGGGCATCGATTTGGGTAGTCGTTCAATGTTAAACGTTGAACTGCCTGAAGTCCTTGTCATTGGCGGCAACGGAATGAACTTATATGAAGTAGGTGAAACTTGGTATGCACTTGACCGCCACGTTGGTTTTTCGCCAACGATTATTGATAAGCGAAAAATAATAGCAACGGACTTGTCACGTTATACCCATATTATTTTAGCGGACGGCAGTTTCAGTAAAAGCGATGACAATTTAGCGAAACAACTAAAAGGTTGGGTACAAAGCGGTGGTGTGTTGTGGGGGCAAAAACGCGCTGCCTTGTGGTTGTCTCAACAAAAATTACTCAGTGCAGAACATATAAACGCAAAAGATATGCGCAAGCGCTTTAAAAGCGAAGGTTTAAGCTACAACGACAAAGAAGCATTGCAAGGTCGTCAACGTGTTGCAGGCGCTTATTTTGCTGCAGACATCGACCTAGGACATCCTTTGTCATTTGGTATCAGTAACGCAACTATGCCGTTGTTTAAAAATAGCATCGATTTATTACTCGAACCTGAAAAGCCTTTCACTGTTGTTGCTAAATATACTAAAGAGCCACTGATTTCAGGGTATGCTGATCAGGTCAATGTTGAAAAAATCGCAGAAGCGACGGCATTAGTCGCTCATCGTTTTGGCCGTGGCGTCGTCATTGGCATGACCGACAATCCGAACTTTAGAGCAATAAATTATGGTAGCCAACGTTTGTTGTTCAATGCCCTATTTATCGCGAAAGGTATTTCTTACTAATCCAGCGTTCTAATAGCACCAACCGCAGCATAAACTGCGGTTGCGTTCTGTTCTAAAAGTGCTTTAGCGGCATTGTCTAAAGTAGCGCCAGTAGTGACAACATCATCTACCAATAAAATCGTTTTGCCGGTTAAATCTTCAGAACAACGAAATATATTGCGAACATTTTGCAAACGTTCACGACGCGACAGTTCACTTTGTGGCATCGAATATTTTACCCGTTTTAAAGAGCACAAAATGTTAACCGGCAAGTCAAACTTGATATGTTGGCAGATGACGAATGCCTGATTAAAGCCACGACTTCGCAATCTATTTTTGTGTAATGGCAGTGGGCAGACAAAGTCAATCTGGGGCCAGATTAATTGTGATAACTGTTTGGTCAAAAGAGCTCCTATTGGTCGAGCGGCCCACAATCTGCGGCCAAATTTGAGTTGCAGTAAGACGTGATCTAAAGGCCAATCATATTTTCCAATTGCTGTGATCCCCGCTAGATTACTGCAGGTGAGCTCGCTGGTGGCTTTGGGATCGTGCTGTTTAATATCCCAGCCCAAAGGATAAGTTGGCATGTCTAGCACACACGTTACACACAATTGAGTAAATCGCTGAGGTTTCTCTAGTGGTAATTGACACAAAATACAGTCGGTTGGCATGTGCTTGATAAGAAAGCTTTGTATCCATTTTTTGTCGCGTTAAAATCCATTTGTTTTTCAAGTTCCGTATTTTAATTTCTCAGACCCAATTGCCTAATGCCCTGAGAGATTTAATTCTTTAATAAGAGGGTTTTGCCATCACTAGTTTTACCTTATCTCAATCGCCAGTGATACTGATCCATGGCTGGGGAATGAATAATAATGTTTGGACGCAAACCATCGAGCAGTTGTCGTTACTCACTGAGCGACCAATTGTTGCCATTGAACTGCTAAGGTTATGGTGATGAACCAAATACCGTAAATAACCACACTGTCGAAACCTTAAGTGATTGGTTAGCCGACCAAATCCAAGAACCAAGCACCATTATTGGTTGGTCGTTAGGGGGTAGTGGCAACGCAATTAGCCATTACCCAACCAGAAAAGATCCTCAATTTGGGTTTGGTGGCCAGTTCACCCAAATTTATGGCTGACGGCAACTGGCCGGGTATTCAACCAGCAGTTTTGGATCAGTTTGCAAACCAACTTGATAATGAACATAAAGCGGTTATAGAACGGTTTATGGCGATTCAAGCGATGGGCAGTGTTTCTGCAAAGCAAGATATAAAAGAATTAAAACCGCTGTTTTGGCCAAACCAACTCCGACGAGTGATGTGCTAAAACAGGGGTTGGAGATATTAAAAAATGCTGATTTACGGCAAAAATTACATCTTATCCAAGGTGCCAGTAGCTGTTTTATTAGGACGGTTAGATGCTTTAGTGCCAATAAAAATGACCAAACAACTTACTGAATTTACGCAAGCTTTTGATGTCACTGAACTAGATAAAGCTTCTCATGCGCCTTTTATTTCGCACCCTGAGGCCTTTAATTTATGGTGTTTAGACCTAATTAATCTAACGTAAGGACTTGCAATATTTTACTATTGGTTAATAATTGTACATGGTAGGTTTTTTATTGGCCCGTATTACGTTTACAAAATAGCGTGTATTAATATGTGGTAATAAATTAGGGGTAAGATGGACATTTCAAATGTGTCTTCTGCGGTGGTGTCTGGATTAAACGGATATAAAGCTGCAGAGCAAGGCATAGAACAAGCAAGCGTAAATATCAATCAGCTGCAAGCTGAGCGTGATGTCGTTGCACAAACAGATGTGGCAAATGACCAAAATGAAAATGCGCCGCGCGAAAATACACCACCACCTGTTTCACTTAATGCTGAAGCGGTAAACTTAGTGGTAAATGAACATTTAGCTAAAGCAAATGTAAATGTGATTAAAACTGCCGATGATGTTGTTGGCACTCTCATTGACACCAAAGTTTAGTAAAGCGAGATAGATACAACAATGTCTTTAAATATTGCACCGCCGTTACCTCACAATATTGTGAATGCAGCTGCTCCGACAACGGAGTCGCTTGCGCACGCGAATGCAATTAAAGAGGTTGTCCCAGCGCCAGTTCAAGCCGAAGCAATCGTCCCGCAAAAATCGCGCGAACAAGATGTTCGCCCTCCAGTGGTTGATAATCCAACTTACGATGGCATTAAGCAACTCGGCGGCTCAGTAATTCCAGACGATCCACTTGCTGAGGGTGAGTCAAACTCCCAACAGGGCGGTCAAGAATCGTCGCAGGAGGGGTCGGCAGGAGAAACGGGTGATACAGTTGGAGACGAAAGCGCTGAGCAGAACACCAGTGAACAAACCGATGGCGAACAAGAGAAGAAAACTGAAGAACGTGCTGAACAAGCTAAAAATGAAGCAGTTCGTCAAGAAGTACAGCAACTCGAACGTCGTGACGATGAAGTTCGCGCCCATGAACAGGCACACGCTTCTGTTGGCGGCGGACATGCTGGAACACCAAGTTATCAATATGAAACAGGTCCAAACGGTCAGAAGTATGCAGTAAGCGGCGAAGTGCCAATTGATGTATCTAAAGAGCCAACAGCACAAGAAACGATTCAAAAAATGCAAACCGTTAGAGCTGCCGCTCTGGCGCCGGCTGAACCATCAAGTCAAGATCGTAAAGTTGCGGCCGAAGCGAGCCAAAAAATTTCCGAAGCCAGAGCTGAGTTAATTCGTGAGACGAGTCAAGCGGCCTCTAGTTCAACCAGTGACGATGAAAAGGTTGAAGTTAATACAGAGTCGCCTATAGGTGAGGAGCCTCGTAAACGAGCCTTAGCGGATGAATATAACGCTGTTAAAAACGATAAGTCTTCTGAAATGGAAGCACAACAAAGCCAAACATTAAAACTGGCAGAAGAACCGACTTCATCGAGATTTGAATTGAGTCCTGTAGGCCAAGTGATCCAAAATCGATATTCACAATCGTATCAAACAGAAGCTACTTCTTTTAACGCAGTTGCGTAAAGCCCGACACTAAAATGCAGCATTGAGTCTTATTGTTCTTTGATGGTTGGTAATTGCAAAGCCTCATGATTATGCCGTAACCAATTTTTAGTTTCGTCACAGTGCCCACAAATCTTTTTATTTAATGCCCAAAACTTCGCTGAATGATTCATATGTTTTAAATGGCAAAGCTCATGAATGACCACACAATCTATGACTTCAAGCGGTGCTGAAACCAGCAGCGGATTAAACCGTACTTCGCCACTTTGGTAACAACAACCCCAGCGGTTTTTATAGAACTTAAAACTCAATTTAGTTGGCGTTAGACCCGACCGTTCGATCCAGTAGTTTAAGCGTTGCGCAATTAAGGTTTCGGCTTCTTGTTTAAAAAAAGCCAATAATCGACGACGTATGTAATTGGGATTTTTGAGACTTTGACTCGGGCCAATTAACGTTAATGTATGTGTTGTGGCGTCATGTACAATCGAGTTGTCCGATCCAACGTTAAATAACAAGTCATGCCAAATGCCACCAAATAACAGTGCGGAACCGTTTTTGTAGGTCATTTTATTGCTAGGTAACTGAGCTTGTTTTTGCAAAACAGATTTAAGCCAAGAAGCACGGCCGACAACAAACTGCTCGATGTCCGATAAATGAATGTAGCTAGGGGCGTTGACTACAATTTGCCCGGACTTAACTTGTAAAGATACGGTTCGGCGTTTAGGGAAAGCTTCAAAAGGTATTGCACTTCACCAAGTAAAGGCAGGTTGATGTTTTTAACGTGTGATTGTTTTGAAAGCGGCGCGAACGCCGCTGATATTAATGACTTCAACTTTATGAGCTAGCTCTCGTAAGGGCTAACAACTAGTCTTTTTTGGCTAGTTCTAGTGCCGCGTTTTCAAGTTGTGAAAATAAATCATCATAAGTAGACGCTTTAAAGCCCTTGCTTAGGATTTTGTATTTACCGTTAACAATGAAAGTAGGAACAGACGTTAATACGCGCGCTTGCGACAATTCAACTTGGTCTTTCTTCATTTTTTTCGACGCCGCTTTAACCGCAAAGCTATTAAACGCTTTATCAAACTGCTCGGCACTTACGCCATGGACTAAAAATAAGTTTTTAACGTCTTTTTCAGAAGTGAAAACCGCGCGTTGTTTGTGGATATAGTTAAAAATAGCGGTTGATACCTGTGGTACATTTAGCTTGTCTGACGCAACAAGTGCACGAGTCAATAACTCTTGGATATCAGGACCTGCGGCTCTTAAAAAGTCAACATGGCTCTTTTTAAATTCGATACCTTGAGCTTTAGAACTCTTTTTTAACTTAGCTGCCAACGGTTCAAATGATAAACAATGAGGGCAGTAGTATGAGAAAAACTCTTTGATTTCTGGAGTTTCTGTTTTCTCTTTAGCGATCACTTCAAAGTGAACGCCTTCTTTAAGTTCTACGGCCTGAATGCTAAATGCGAAAACAAACGTGGCTAACAGAGTGATGATCTTTTTCATGAATTATCCTAATTGAAATTACGATTTGGTATCGTGTTGACCCAAATTATGCCTGTAGAGAATATTTTTACAACCCAGTTTATTTGGAATGCGACTAATAACCTAACTTAAGCGGCGGTTCTCTTAGCGAATAAATTTGTTCTTTAATGGCTAAAACTTGCTGCTCCCAGTATTTGTCTGATGCAAACCAAGAAAAGTTCCTTGGAAATGCAGGATCAGACCAACGTTTTGCTAACCAAGCCATATAATTGACCATTCTACGTGCCCGCAAAGGTTCGATAAGCGACAATTCCGCTGTATTAAATTCGTTAAATTCTTCATACGCGGTAACAAGGGTATCGAGTTGCAGCATTTGTTGCTGCCGGTCACCATTTAACATCATCCACAGATCCTGAATGGCGGGACCATTTAAACAATCGTCTAAGTCAACTAAAATCGCGTCGTCTTGGTCGCCATTACTCTGCCACAAAATATTGCCCGCATGACAATCACCGTGCAATCTGATCACGTCGTATTCAGCTGAGGACTGGTCTAGGCGCGTTAATGTTTCGTCAATTAACATGTCTAAGTCATGGAAAAAGGTATTTTTTAAATAGGACGGAATAAAGTCAGATTGCTGCAGTTCAGCGCGAGCTTCGGCAAATTCAGGGCGGAAATTAATGGTACTGCGGTTGTTAAACTTCTTAACCCCGCTGGCCTTATGAAATCGCCCTAATAAGCGCCCTAACCACTCAAGCTGGTCAAGGTTATCATTCTCAAACATTCGTCCGCCGACGCTATTGTATAAACAAAATCGATAATTGTTATATTCAAAAAGTGTCTCGCCGTTAATCACTAACGGCGGAACAACAGGAATATCTTCGCTATCGAGATGCAAAGCAAATTGATGTTCATCAAGAATTTGCTCGTTGGTCCAACGTTCAGGTCGATAAAACTTTACGACATATTTTAGTTGGTCGTCAGCTCTAAATTGGTAAACCCTGTTTTCATAGCTATTTAACGCTAATAAACCCGATTCGGGATACACCCCGAGTGATTCGATAGCGTCCAATATCATGTCGGGGCCAAGTTCAGAAAAATTAAATGACGACATTAACGTCCCTTAAAGAAGCGGGACTCTTCATCTACGGTTAAGTCACCACTTGTTGAATGAAGAACAATTTTTATGTCCGTAATTGGCTTGTTTAACTCAAATGGATCAACAGCAATACTGATCGGCAGCCTGAGTACTTCGCCGGCTTTAACTTTAATTTGTTTGAGGCCAATAAAATCGAAATGATCTAACCCTTGGATTTCGATTAAATATTCGTTGTCTGTTTGGCTTTTATTAATAATCTGCAATGTATAAGTGTTTTCAATGAGACCTTCATCTGTTTCACGATACAAAGCGTTACGGTCTCGTTCGATGTTAAGTTCAAGCGGCACTCGCGACGAAATTTGCCAAATAAAGGCTGCAAACATGATAGAAATAACCACAAGGTAGCCATACAACTTACCGCGCAATATCTTAGTCGGTTTACCCTCTAAGCTATGTTCGGTGGTGTAACTTATTAATCCACGTGGATAATTCATTTTATCCATGGTTTCGTCGCAGGCGTCTATACAGGCACCGCAGTTTATACACTCGTATTGCAAGCCATTGCGTATGTCGATGCCTGTTGGGCACACTTGAACACATAGATTACAGTCAATACAGTCGCCTAAACCATTTTCTTCACGGTTAACTTTACGTGAACGAGGGCCGCGTTTTTCACCGCGCTCAGTGTCGTAGGTAACTGTAAACGTATCTTTGTCAAACATCGACGACTGGAACCGTGAATATGGGCACATATGAATACACATAACTTCACGCATCCAACCGGCATTAGCATAAGTAGCACCGGCAAAAAATAGGGTCCAACCAACAATCGCTGATGAGGCTTCAAACGTAAAAAAGTCGACAAATAATTGGTCGATAGGAACAAAATAACCGATGAATGTTAATGAGGTTAGCAACGAAACACCCCATCAGGAGGTATGCTTGAGCGTTTTTTCCAGACTTTTGTCCAGCTCATTGGCATTTCGTCAAATCGTTTACGTTTATTAGCTGTCCCCTCGATTTTCTCTTCAAACCAAATAAACATAAAGGTCCACACAGTTTGTGGACATAAATAACCACACCAAACCCGACCATAAAATGTGGTAACAAAAAACAGCAAATAGGCAGAAATAATAAGAATAGAGGCAAATAAGGTAAGGTCTTGAGGCCACAGTGTTAGGCCAAAAATGTTAAATTCTTGATTTACGATGTCGAGTAAAATAGCCTGTCGGTCACCGTATTTCAACCACGGTAATAATCCGAATAATCCTAACGATATAATACCTATTTTACGACGTATCAGTTGGTGCAGACCTTTTACGGCTCTTACATAAATACGACTTCGCAGATTATAAGTATGATTGTCAGATTGTTCAGGACGATGAACTTTAACGTCGGAAGGGATGTTTTTAATATCAATTTTTTGATTCATTGGACGATCCGTGGCTTGAGAGATTTGGCCATAAATAATAAAACCCCTTAACATTGTAACAATGTTAGGGAATTAACTAGCAACAATACACCCTAAAAAGGGGACACAATTATGGTTGCAGTATTGTTCTGATTATAAAGCATAAAATGATATATTATTGGAAAAATTGTCGTTTCTTTGATCTGCTACATAACAAAATGACATTTAAACAAAGAAATCACATTTTTGGCGTATATTCTCATTTTAATTAGTAGGTATTAATATGAAATTTATTTTGTTTTTATTATTGATAGGGTCGTTACTCACTATCGATAGCCCATTTATAAACGATATCCGAGCGAAGCTTCTTGGATTTGTGAGTAATATTGCGTCGTCGGAATACGCAGAAAACAGAATTACCGATACCGTAAGTGCCGAAATCGTCAGTCATTTTAATACCCTAAATGACGCCGAGGAAGAGTTTTTGAAACCTTACCTTTTACACCTGAAGGTTTGATGAAGTTTCACCGCAATTATTGTGAACACGATGCTTTTAATACTGAAATTTCAGATCAAAATCGTCGAAAAATTTGCAGCATTGTTGACCGACAATTGGATGCGATTGAAAATGAAGGATTGCGAAATAATTAAAAGTCGTCGTACGGTGCAAATGCCGTTGCGACCATAGTGTAGCCAACTTGTGCTAACTCGCCTTTCCATTCTTTAGTTGATAGTGTGCCAATTAGGTAGATTGGGTCGTATAGCGCTTCAGCAGGCGCCCCTTTTTAAAGGTGACATGGATAATTTGATTTGAGGGCGGCGGCGGAACGTGCGTGCATGCGCCAAAGTAAGGGACGAGTAGAAATTCAGTAACAGATGTTTCATCACCTTCTAATGGCACAACAAATCCAGGGATTTTAACTAATTTGCCGTCTAACTCCTTTACAACAGGGGCGTTAATCGTTTGTGGGCCTGCCATTGCTTGACCAATATGCTCAACGTTTGGTGCTTCGATCTGAAAATCGTTAGGCACCAAATTTTCCCATTCTAGTTCGACTGGTTGCTGTGCAAATAGGTGAGTTGAGATAACAAAACAAATTAGTAAAACGGCATTTTTAATCATACATTACTCAGAATACTGGAACTAAAAGAAGAATAACTGGCTGATTGGGCTTTGCCAAGTTGCTTGTTATCATCGCCATGTAATTTGCGTTTAACGACAATTTAAATTTATGAGGAACATAATGACAATAGAACTAAATTGGCAAACTAAGTCCTTTAGCGAACTGTCGACTGACGAATTGTATGACCTGCTTAAACTCAGAATTGACGTGTTTGTTGTCGAGCAAACCTGTTATTACCCAGATTTAGATGACATTGACCGAATGCCAAACGTTTACCATCATTTTGCTTATGAAAAAGGCGAAATGGTTGGCTATTGCCGACTTATTGGGCCAGACATTGTTTATCCGAAAGAGTCTGCTATCGGGCGGGTTGTCGTCCACCAGAACCATAGAGGAAAAAGCTTAGGTGTTACGTTAATGAAAAGTGCGTTATCCGAAGTGAAACAACGATGGCCACAGTGCACTTGCCATATCTCTGCACAGCAGCACCTGCAGGCTTTTTACCAAAATTTGGGGTTTGTTCAAATCACCGAAATGTACCTGGAAGACGATATCCCGCATATTGGAATGCGACTGACATACTAACAATTCAAATTAAGTTTTCCTTTTTAGTGGCAATAAATGCGTGAGCGCCGATAATTAAACACATTAAAAAGCATAATTCATAGAAAACAGTAATTGGAGTAACTATACTAATTTAGGTATGATCGAAAATTAATCCATTAAATTAAGCTTTTATCTCAGGTTGGGCACGCCAATCACGGGACACCAACATTTTCAGGGACAACTAATATAATGAGTATGATTCGTAACGTCACATCTCTAATCGCACTGACGTTCTCTGTTTCGACGTTTGCATACGAAGAAACAGATGAAATTGAAAAGATTGAAGTAAAAGGTGAGATCCTACCAACAGTTGCATCCGACGCAGCTAATGCGGTTGATATTGTAAATATGCAACAGATAGAGCGTTTAGGCGCAACTCATCTGCAAGATATGTTACAACAAATGGGTAATGTAAATTTCTCTGCGGGTAGCTCTCGTGCCCGCTTTATACAAATTCGTGGTATTGGAGAACGCAGTCAGTTTGTCGACCCGGTCAACCCATCTGTTGGTATTGCAATCGATGGTATTGATTACTCTGGTGTTGGCGGTGCTGCGATGATGTTTGATGTTGAACAAATCGAAGTTTTTAAAGGGCCTCAAGGCACCAGCATTGGCGCCAATGCCATGGCCGGTTTTGTCAACATAAGCAGTGCAGAAACAGGCTTGGCTCACCCAACAAGACTTCGACTTGAAGCGGGTAATTACGGTTACACAAATCTTGGTTTTGCTACTGGCGGCGATATTAACGAAAGCAACGCTTATCGGGTTTCTATCAATAAAGTTGATGGTGATGGTTACATTAATAATACCCACCTAAACCGAGATGACACTAATGGTTTTGATGAGTTAGCAATTAGAGCAAATGTGAAATCGATTATAACGAACGATTGGATCATCGCATCTACGCTTCACAAATTTGATATCGACAACGGTTATGACACTTTTTCATTAGATGACAATCGCAATACCTTGTCGGACCAATCAGGCTTTGACCGCTAAGGACACAACTTCTGTTGGTGTCATTAGTTATTATCGAGGTGCTGAGCAATTTAATAATAAAGTGGCGTTTAGCTCTTCTCATACAACCACGGAATATGGCTATGATGAAGATTGGGCGTATGACGGCATCCACCCAGATGGATACACCAGTACTGATGCGTATTTTCGTGATAAAGCGCAATATCAATTTGACGTTGCTTTCAGCTCAAAAGAAGACGACTTAGTTGTTGGTTTGTTTGGCCGAAGTATTACAGAAGAGCTAACTCGAGATTATGTTTACGCGGCTGGTATATTTGAAAGCGAAAATGAGGTCAATAATTTTGCTATCTATGGTGAAAAACGCTTTGAAGGTTCGGACACTATGGAGATCTCTACTGGATTGCGTTTCGAACGTTATAGCGGTGAGTATGTTGATAATGCAGGCACAGCCCATGATTTTGACGATAACATGTGGGGTGGTCATGTATCAGCGAGTAACAAATACAGTGATAACTTCTTAACCTATATTCGAATTAGTCGTGGTTTTAAATCTGGCGGTGTTAATGGTGAAGCATTAGGGCGCGTGGGTGACTTACAAAATGATTTGGACCGAGCAGAACTGAGTCAATATTCAACGTTTAGACCCGAAGTACTTGAAAATATTGAGATGGGCATAAGAGCAAGCAATAACAAAAATACGTTAACAGCCAGCGCCAATATTTTTTATGCTACTCGTGACAATATCCAAATAAAACAATGGCTCACAAATCAAGCTGACGTGCAAAACAATTCAGCCCAACCTATTTTCATTGGTTATATTTCTAATGCACCGCAAGGCGTTAATTACGGTTTAGAAACCAATGTTAAATACGAACCAAATTCGTTTATGTCTATTACGGCTGGATTGTCGTTATTAGAAACCGAAGTAGACAATATAAATCGTAAGTTCACGGATCCAGAAACATGGGAAGACAAAATCATTGTTATCCAAGATCGCGAACAAGCCCATGCCCCAAGCTATCAATTCCATTTAGGCGGTAACTTTAGAGTTACAGACCGTATTGAAGCAAGTGTTAGCCTTACTGGTAAAGACGAGTTTTACTACTCATTTAGCCATGACCAGAAATCTGAAGCAATGCAATTGGTTAATGCGAGTGTAATTTATATTGGCGACAACATGGACATCACTTTTGGGCTCGAAACCTAACAGACGAAACGTACGGCGTACGTGGTTTCTATTTTGGCAATGACCCAAGAGACGGTTGGGAGAACAAACTTTATGAACAGTTTGGCGAACCATTTGTTTATGGCGTAAAAGTCGACTTCGTTTTCTAAGAAAATGGGATAAAACCCAACAATTTTAGGCAAGAGTTTAGACCCCAAAAGCAGTTTGAAAATTAGATCAAGAGAAGCACGAAATTGAAATTAAGCGTCGAAATAAGTAAGTACCCACTAAGCGAAGTTGATTATATAGCGGCTATCTCTGATTTTATCGCTATAGGCTAAATCAGTACTCAGCAATTAACGTATCTACAAATTGCATGAGTACTCAAATTTTTGGTGACTATGACATAGTTATGAGCGCTTTAAATACCGAACTAAAACGAAGCTTCGAGCAGTTTGGAACAACCGTATTTGTCTGTAAGTTTATTCCAGGTGACTTGTCTAACACAGTTGGTAAGGGCTAATCGGAAAATGATTGATGGGGTTTTAGCTGGATTCGAAGCAATGTCGATATGGGAATACATTGCCGCTATTTTGAGCCTTGTATATGTCATATTAGCCATAAAACAAAATAGTTGGTGTTGGCCAGCGGCTTTTGTTAGTACGGCAATCTACACCCTACTCTTTTGGCATGGTGCCTTGCTAATGGAAAGCCTGCTAAACTTTTATTATATGTTGATGGCGGTTTTTGGTTTTCACCAGTGGCGCACTGTTGATAAATGTGCAGAAGAAAATGCGATTTTTGAAGATATCACCACCGTAAAACCAATTATATCGTGGCGTATGGCATCCCACATAAAATACATTGCTGTTATTTCGTTAATGGTATTGGTGGTTGGATTTATGCTCGACAACTTTACCCATGCAAACATGGCGTACTTAGATACTTTCACTACAGTATTTGCGCTATTTGCTACGTATTTACTAACCCAAAAAGTATTGGAGAATTGGCTCTATTGGGTTGTAATTGATATCGCATCCTTGTTTCTATATGTCACACAGGGCTACTACCCAACCGTCGTCCTATTTATGTTATATACCCTATTTGCCGCCCACGGCTATGTAAGTTGGCGTAAGTTGTATATTAAAGAGCAAGAAACAGACGACAATGAATTATTAGACCATGCGTAATGGCATTGATCTAGTAGACACACCTCAGGTTAGGCATTTACCCCAAGCTTTACTTGACCAAATCGTTCGGTTAGATGCCGTGTTTGTAGGCACCCACAACACCTTAAAATGTTACTTTGATAATGGCCAAGTCTGGTATCTTAAAACTGCACGCACAAAACTAGCATCAGATTCATTGCAATATGAAGCTGATATTACCCAACATTTAAACTCGCAACCACATCAAAATCTAAGCGTTCCAAAGGTCACTTGGCGTGATAATAAGGGGATGTCATTAGCGACAGAAGAAATTGTTGGGGCGTTGATGAGCCGAGAGTTATTATTGACAATGTTACCGTTAGTTGTCGATGCGCTCATAGAAGCCCATACAACAAAGTTAGAGCAGGTAAGTCCTGCAACTTGGACAATCACGCAGTTAAAACAAGAAATAGACTCAGTATTAACGACAAGAAACGACCAATGGCAGTTAAAACAAAAATTTGAAGCCATTAAATGTCTGATGGATAACAATGAAAATATAACTGGGTGTTTCAAAGGGTTAGTTCATGGAGATCTAAATCTAGGCAATATCTTAATGACACCTGATCATACTAAGGTTGGCTTGTTAGATTGGGAATGTGCACAGTACACCGACGTTCGATGGGATCTCGCGAGTATCATTGTCGAATTTGAATTAAACGAACTACAGACTCAAAAGTTGCTGCTAAGTTATGTACAACAATTTAACTTAACGGCAATTTTTAATAAAAGCGGTAGCAATGAATTAGCGCCTAATGAATTTGTGCAAGGTGCACAGCATTGGATTGAGTTTTACCGACTAACTTGCCTTTGCTGGGCGTTAAAACACAACCACCCATTAAGGCTTTATCAATAGTAGTATCTGAAGAGACTAGATGCCGCCGAGTCGCTCAGCAATTTCTTTATATTTTTTAACGTCTTCTTGATTAAACAACGGGTTACCGCCGCCATCTTTTTCAGCTGCATTTAACAAGTGCTCGCGTTCTAATCGTAAAACTCTAACGTCTTTTACGCCAAGAAATTCAGCTACTTGATCTACTGTCATTAACGACATACCCCGTCTCCTACCCTTTTTATCATATGAATGTGGTGAGTTAATTAAAGCTTATTACGCCAAAATATCTAGTTAAATTTGCCAAATTGGCAATAAACGTAAATAGCATGGTTACACCAATGTAAACTAAAATAGGGTGATAAAACAATTGTTTATCTCTGATTTTTTAAATTTAAGATAACCGTATTGTTGTACGCAATAAAAAATTCATCTAATAAAATACCAAATTAACCTCAATATTAGGTTGTCTATATATCGTGCAGCCCATTGCGGCGAGTCAGGTTTGGCTTATTATGATGACCTACAAACTGTTGTAAATTTGAACAGTTAGGGAACGTTTATCGATTTATGTTGGCAATTATCACCCTTATTCCATAAACTACTGCCCAGTTGCTCCCGTAGTGAAGTGGATATCACGCGACCCTCCGGAGGATGCGACGTTTTTAAAACGTAAAAATGAGGGATGCGGCTTTTTCAGCTGTTTCACGCCAAACACAAAGATACTCGACGCAAAGTCGACTGCACAAAAAGTAAGTAAACGCTCCCGTGGTGAAGTGGATATCACGTGGACCTCCGGAGTCTAAGTCACAAGTTCGATTCTTGTCGGGAGCGCCATTCTACAAAATTCCAACCTTTAAAAACCGACGCAAACCTTGTGACCAAAAACCGCTACGATTTCGCTTTGTGACCACTGTGTGACCAAAGTTATTAGCGATCGGGTTTTGGATACTCAAAATTAAATAATATGCAGTGCTAGAATTCAATATAGAGATGGGGGTCAAAATTATTCCTGCCCCTTTCTAAGTTAGAGTAACTACTTTAAATAGAGCCTTGAGAGAACAATAGTTGAGCATGTTGATTCGCCGCTGTTATTTGACTCTTGGAAGCATTCATTAATCGAACACATATATTTCCAAAGTATTAATGCTAATGGAGAAGAAAAATATGCCAATAGTGCGTTTCTGTTTTATCTTGTAATTTTATAAAGAAATCATATGTAGCAACGGTTTTTTTATGCTAAAAAGTGTGTAAAAGAATAGTAAAAAACACTAATAGCGTCGGTACTAAATTGTACCTAGCGGTATGAAAGGCATAGTAAATACATCGAACTATTAGCAAAACGCACACACCTTTAGTAATGGTACATGCAGTTATGCAAAGTTGGGACGCAAAATTTAGATTCAGGGATAAGAGGTCACGAAATGTATCTAAAAAACTCTCGTTAGAAAACTTCCGCTCATTCAAGTCAAACCAAATTTCCTTCCAACAAGAGTTAACCATCTTAGTAGGTGAAAATAATAGTGGAAAAAGTAATGCGATAGATGCGATTAGACTGCTAACGCCTCCATTGTAGTGGCATAGTGATTTTGGCCACCTAATTAGAGGATGTTATGATTGAATCATAACAGTATTAGGTGAAGATAATGGCTAAGAAGTCACGTAAAAATTTCAGCCCAGAATTTAGATTAGAAACGGCACAATTGGTACTCGATCATGGTTATACCCATGAAGAAGCAGCCAAGGCCATGAATGTGGGTTATTCGACGATTGGTAAATGGGTTAAACAGTTAAAAGAAGAACGGCAAGGTAAAGCGCCTAAAGCAGCCCCATGACTCCCGAGCAGCTTAGGATAAGAGAGCTTGAAAAGAAAATCGAACGCATTGAATTAGAAAAGGAAATTCTAAAAAGGCTACGGCTCTGTTGATGTCGGACTCACTGAACAATTCGAATTAATCGAAAAACTCAATCAGAGCCATAAAGCTAAGGTATCCAATTAAATTATTGTGCGACGTTTTCAGCGTTCACCGCAGTAGCTATAAATATTGGTTAAAGCGAGATAACTCGCCATCGCTTGAGTATCAAATGCTGCTTAAAAAGGTCGAGAATGCTCATGAGTTGAGTGGTGGCTCCGCAGGCTCCAGAACAATAAGTGAAATCATTACACAAGATGAAAGTGACGTAACGTTAAGTCGATATCGAGCTACTAACTTAATGAAAAAGCTTAATTTAGTCAGTTGCCAGCTACCTCAACATGCTTATAAGAAAGGCTCAAAGGAGCATGTGGCAATACCTAATTTGCTTGAACGTCAGTTTGATGTAACTGCGCCCAATCAAGTCTGGTGCGGCGATGTGACGTACATATGGACAGGAAATCGTTGGGCCTATTTAGCGGTCGTGATTGATTTGTTCGCTCGAAAACCTGTTGGGTGGGCCATGTCACACTCACCTGATAGCGATTTAACAGTCAAAGCACTAACAATGGCTTACGAGCTACGTGGCAGACCTGAAAACGTGATGTATCACAGTGACCAAGGAAGTCACTACACGAGCCGAAAATTCAGACAGAGGCTGTGGCGTTACCAGATAAAACAAAGCATGAGCTGACGCGGAAATTGCTGGGACAACGCACCGATGGAGCGATTTTTCAGAAGTTTAAAGACAGAATGGATACCGACGGTAGGTTATCGTAGTTTTAATGAAGCTAAGATAGATATCACGAAATATATTATTGGCTATTACAGCCAAGTTAGGCCGCATCAGCATAATGGCGGTTTGGCACCAAATGAGTCAGAGAAAAGATACTGGCTAAACTATAAAACCGTGGCCAATTTAACTTGACCACTACAGTAAGAGTCATTAGCATCAAGGTTGGAGATATGACTCCGCCTTGTTGTGTCCCCTCGTCAGTGCGATAGAACAGCCCTTTATCCATAAAACCAGACTTCAAGGTTTCGGCTTTCATCGGCACCTCCATCCAAAATGATGCATTTGGCAATCTTTTATTCCTTAGCGTATTACTTATGTGGGAAGACGCTCAACTAAACCTAAGCCGATTGTTGGTCTGTCCTGATTTAGCAGAAAAAACCAATAACAGGCAATTTAAAAAGGCCCCTAAAAAATTTAGAGGCCTTTGGCTTGGGAGATGTCCCAATTACACACAACACGGTTAAGTAAATACGGTTAGTCAGGTTGCCTTAAATGGAATATCTGGCATTTATTTTTAAATATTGGTTGTAAGCCGAAGTTTTGTTGCTCGGCCAAGCCACAATTTTCGAGTCCAAGCGCTTGTTTGGTGTAACGGTTGGTCAGCGTTATGCCGCCCCCGGGACTAAAGATATTTTCCACTGAGCAGTTTTATCTTCACAGTTCGTCAGTTCCGCGTTTGCTCCTAGGGTAATATCCCCTCCTCCAACGGCTACACACAAATCAAAGCCTTTGGGTTTAATCGAGATAAAACCCGATTCAATTGGCTTAAACTCCCATCGTTGGGTGTCTTTATGCTGCCATGCCAGCTGGAAAACATTCGCACCGATTTTAGGCTTGCCTTCCACCGTTAGAGATTTACCGCTTTGTTGACTCAAAATGACAACGTCACCGGTCGGTCGTAATTGCCATTCACTGCATGGCGCGTCACTGGCTTGTAATACCGATTGATTGGTCGATGCCGAACACCCAGCGATTGATAACGCTTTACCTGAATAACGATTTGTAAACGTCAGGTTTCCATCTGAGCCGTCGTTCACTTGCCATTGCTGGCAATAGTTGTTGCGCCAAGCGGCTGAACGCACTTTAGCGTTTTCGGCAGTAGAACATCCTGCAACCTCTAAAAATTTACTGTCTTCTTGGTTGGCTAAACGCACATAGTTGTCACTCATGGCATCGATCACCCATCGACCATTTGTGACGCTACATTGATTTTGCACTGCTTTAGGGTTTTGCGGATCGCTACCCGAGTCTAGACACAAATTTGTTGTGGCATTGACAATTTGATAATGCTGCCCCTGAACGCGAGTTATCAGAGGGCCGTATTCGCCAGAAGGTGGCGCCACTTTTACGCCCGGAGTAAGCGGTGTACCAAAATTAGGCGTACCATCTTCATTCCAAGAGAATTTTTGTGCGCGTAAAGAACGTGTCGCGCTGCAACCGTGTTCGACGGAATCGTTACCATGATAAACAAGCCACTCTTCTTTTCCGTCTGGCGAGGTAAAGAAACCATTGTGCCCTGGGCCAAAAACAGTTTCAGTACGCTCAAAAACGGGTTTCTCAAATTTTTTCCAGTGATCAATGTTCATAGGATCATCACCGACAAGTTCAAGTAAACCCAGTTTGTAATCTGGGGTGTTACAGAAGCTAGCGGAATATGTCATAAAAGTGCGACCATTTCGCTGCAAGATCTCCGCGCCTTCAGTGACCTTGCGACCGCTGATCTCCCAATCTAATTCCGGCCTCGTTAATATGGTGTGCTCTACACCTTCTTTTAACGACCAAGGCGTATCCATTTCGGCAATAATGTTCAATTGTTGGTTGCCCTGCCATTGAGAGTAAATCACATACAGTTTGTCATTGTATTCTAAGTAGTTACCGTCAATATTCCAGACATTGGGCATTAACGCGCCTTTATATTCATAAGGCCCCATCGGATCGTCACCCGCACTCTCTAATACATTGAGATGTTGGTGATCTAAAGTTCCGTCCTGCCCTGCCGTATACATCATGTACCAACGGTGACCATTCGGTCCTTTTAATCGGTGAAACTCAAATGCCCAAAAATTTGCGTTACGAATAGGATCCGCAGATGACCAAACATTTATTGGCGTCGCTTCTGCTAAACCGGCCAAAGTTGGGGATTTGCGCATCACCAGTTCGGATGTCCAAGTCGTTGTAGTCAGATAGTAATTTCCGTCCCAATACTCTAACCAAGGATCGGCACCATTGGGGAACAACGGATTGGTGAAAGTGCCGTCATCTTGAGTTGGCTTGGATTCTATTTTGGCTGCGCGATTGTCATCCAAATTAATGCTACAAGAAGCAACCATTATCGCAGTCGTTAACAAAGTCAGCTGTAACGAATTTTTTAAATTTGATACTAAATTCATAATTTATCCTTTCTTCAATCACTTATCCTTTCTTCAATCACTTAACCTTACTGGTTAACCCCAAATTCATACACGATTCGGATTTGATATTGCTCATCAAGGTAACAAAGTGGTACTTGGAAAATTTGGTTGATTTGGCGAGTCTGGGTAATGCTGCGGCTCTAAACAAAAGCCCGTACGAAAACCAAAGGGTTTGCCGTTGCGACTTGTCGTGCCGTCCATAAAATTGCCAGAATAAAACTGTATCGCTGGCTCGTCGGTTAGCACCGTTAAAGTACGACCTGACTGCGGCTCAGATACCTTTGCCGCAACAATGAGTTCATCGTTCACCTCAGGTTTCAGTACATAGTTATGATCGTAGCCTTTTCCATATTCAAGTTGTTGATGTGACGCTTCAATGTCAGCGCCCATCGCTTTTGCGGTATTGAAGTCGAACGGCGTGTCAGCAACGGCCATTAATTCACCAGTTGGTATCAAACCTTCATCAACCGGCGTAATACTTTTGGCAGGGATCATGAGTTCATGGCCTAATATGCTGCCACTTCCTGCTAGGTTAAAGTAAGAATGTTGTGTCATATTAACAATTGTCGCTTTGTCGGTCGTTGCGGAGAAGGACATTTCTAACGAGTTGTTGTTTGTTAATACGTAGGTGACGGTCATTTCCAACTGTCCAGGGTAACCTTGATCACCATCAGGGCTAATTAACGTTAACGTGACGCCTGCACTATTTTCTGTGGTAAACGGGGCTAACTGCCAGTTTTTGCGGTCAAAGCCATTGAGGCCACCGTGTAAATGATTTTCACCATTGTTTTTTGCCAGTTGATATTCGACACCATTGAGTTTAAATCGCCCGTTGGCAATACGGTTACCATACCGTCCGATAATGGCGCCGTAATATGGGTTGCTCGACTCGTATGCTTCAATGTTGTCCATACCTAAAACGATATTCGCATACTCACCATTTTTGTCAGGTGTGAACACGTCGGTGATTATGCCACCGTAACTGATCACTTTGACCGTCACACCGTGCGAATTGGTCATCGTCACTTGCGAAACCGGCGTTCTATCTTCAAGGTAACCGTAATGCGACAAGCTTGCACTTGGGATTTTATTATTCATTTTTACTCCTTCGTTGAGTGCCAGTACACCTAAGGAACTAATACTCAATGATATCCCTAATATTGCCGTTAGAGATTTTTTGATACTGTGTCTAATCCCATTGCTAAAGTTCATGCTTAGGACTCCTGTTGATTTTTATTGTTATAAAATTAGTTGACCATTTTTCACCAAAATGCAGTCCATACCGGCTCGCTGAGCGGCAATAGCACCAATTTTAGTATCTTCAAATACAATGCACTTGGTTGGATTTATCTTCATCTTATCTGCCGCCGAAAGAAATGTTTCCGGATGCGGCTTGCCATTAGTAACATCAGTAGCCGTCACTAATACGTTAATCTTATTAAATAAACCATGGTGTTGTAATAATTCCAGAGCGTGGCTGCGCTCGGCACCGGTGCCGATCCCCATTGGTAACACGCCTAGATATTGCTGAAAGATGTCGTAGGTAACATTTATTAACGATGGCGTGAGGTTCAACTGTTTCCAAAGCAGGTTTTTGGTCTTGGCAACTTCTTCTTCATCACGTGCAAGTTGATATTTTGCGTTTAATAATGTGACCGTTTCAATTGTCGGAACGCCACCCAAACTCCACATATAATCTAAGTCAAAAGGATAACCATAATGTAGACAGGTCAACCGCCACGCTTCGATATGCGATGGCATTGAGTCGACCAATGTTCCGTCCATATCAAAAATTATCCCTTCGTACTTAGATAGGTCCATAACTCCCTCACTCATTCCATTAGCTTGACGATACTAGAGACATTCAAGCCAGTTTTTTTCGAATTAAACGCCTTGTTTTAACGCGTAATAAGCCGAGTTTTGACGTAGTTCATTTTTAAATTGACGGATCTCGGTACCGTCATCGATAACGACCGTTTCAACACCGGCCATATCGGCATAGTCTTCAATCATATCGGTTGTCACTTGTTGGCTGTAGGCTGAATGGTGTGCACCACCAGCAATTATCCATGCGGCGGCCGCGACGTTCAGGTTAGGTTTTGGTTGCCATAACGCCGATGCGACTGGAAGATTTGGCGTGCCTTCAGGTAAATCAACGGTATCAACTTCGTTTACAATGATACGGAATCGATTACCCATATCGATTGGCGACACACAAATCGCCGGCCCCGACATAGCATTAAACAATAGACGCGCGACATCACATTTAACCCCAATGGTATGACGATGAACTTCTAATCGAGGTTTAGCCGCAGAAATTGAAGGGCAAATTTCCAGCATGTGTGCCCCTAATATTTGGTCAACCTTGTCATTGAAGTTGTAGGTGTAATCTTCCATAAAACTTGCACCGCCATCACGACCAGCCCCCATTACTTTTAAAATGCGCACCATTGCCGAAGTCTTCCAATCGCCTTCGCCACCGTAACCAAAGCCTTTCGACATGAGCCTCTGTGTTGCTAGTCCTAGCAACCCGGTTAAACCTGTAAGGTTCTCAAAACAATTGGTAAATGCACCAAAACCGCCGTCAGTTAAAAACTTCTCCATACCTAATTCGAGTTTTGCTTCATTGATTAACATCTGACGTGCATAACTATCTGCAAGGATATCTGCGGATATTTCATAATCATTTTGGTACAGATCAATTTGGGCTTGCGCTTGGCTCTCTGAAATAGAGTTCACTACATCCGCCAAATCGCCGACACCATAGGCATGCACTTGATAACCAAAAGTAATTTGTGCCGCAACTTTATCCCCTTCCGTTACCGCTACATGACGCATATTGTCGCCAAACCGAGCGATTTTAAGAGATTGGCTTTCTGCCCAGCCTAATGCCGCACGGCTCCAATTATCAATTTGCTCGACCACATGCGGTGATTGCCAATGTCCAACCACAACTTTGCGCTCTTTTCTCATACGCGTACCGATGAAGCCAAACTCTCGGTCGCCATGTGCGCTTTGGTGTGTATTCATATAATTCATGTTAATGCTATCCCACGGCAACTCTGCGTGGAATTGAGTATGGAGATGCAACCAAGGTTTTTGCAGTTCGTTTAATCCTGCGATCCACATTTTTGCCGGCGAGAATGTGTGCATCCATAATACTAAGCCGACACAATTTGCGTCGTTATTTGCTTGTTGGCAAACGGTATAAATTTCTTCCGGAGTTTTTACGGTTGGTTTACAGATTAATGTTGCTGGCAGTTTACCGGTTTCATTTAAACCGTTTACAATCGCTGAACTGTTGTCGGCGACTTCGGCTAACACTTTTGGGCCATATAAATGCTGCGACCCGGTAACAAACCAAATTTGTTTTGTAGACATGATTATTTCCTTAATTTCAATTTATTTCGGGGCCAATTAGCTTTGGCCGTAATATGCATTTTTACCGTGCTTACGAAGGTAATGTTTATCTGCAACTTCTTGTTTAAGAAGTTCAGAATGTGGATTTAACGTTCGTGTCAAATAGGCCATACGTGCAATTTCCTCTAACACGACAGCGTGATAAACCGACTGTGCACCGTCTTTGCCCCAAGTAAATGGGGCGTGGCCTGCGACAACAACCATTGGTGTTTCTATGGGGTTACGGTCTTTATAGGTATCCGTAATTTGCACACCGGTTTCTTCTTCATAGTCACGAGTTATCTGTTCATTAGTTAATTCGCCCGTACAAGGGATTTCCCCATGAGCAAAGTCCGCGTGTGTCGTGCCAAAACATGGGATTGCCTGTTTAGCCTGAGCCCATGCAGTTGCGTAAGTTGAATGGGTATGGGTAACCCCGCCGATATTGTCAAAGTGACGATATAAATGAGTATGGGTTTTTGTATCCGACGATGGACGCATCGTTCCTTCAACGACATTGTTTTCCATATCGACCAAAACCATGTCATCGGCTTTCATGTCACTATATGACACTCCGCTTGGCTTAATTGCCATAATTCCGGCATTACGATCGACTTGAGAAACGTTTCCCAAGGTGTAAATCACCAACCCTCGATTAACGAGTTCTAAGTTCGCCTCAAACACTTCGCGTTTTAATTCTTTAAAATTCATTACAAATCTCCTGAAACTACTTTGCCAAGCGCTTGATATTTCGCGTATAACGCGTCGTAAACGGCGATATTGTCTGCGTTAGGCTGATAGGTTTTACATACCGGTGAAGCCATCACTTGTTGTGCAGCTTCTACGGATGGATACTTGCCTGCGGCTACCGATGCCATAATGGCGGCGCCAAGCGCGCAACTTTGATCGCTGTCCAAGACTTCAATTGGACATTTCCAAATATCTGCACAAGTTTGCATTACGTAATCTGACTTTTTGGAGATCCCACCAATAGTAACGATGGAACTAATCGGAATTCCCGACTGTTGAAAACGTTCGGTAATGGCGCGCGCCCCGAATGCGGTTGCTTCTACAATAGCTTTAAATAAATGAGGGGCATCTGCTCCCATTTTTATGCCAGTCAGTGCCATTGATACATTTTGATCCGCATCCGGCGTCCGGCGACCGTTTACCCAATCTAATGAAACAATATCGTTTTCCTTTATAGGGAGTGACTGCGCGGCACGTGATAAATCGATCAGGATTGAGTCTTCAAGTTGTTGAAGCTGCGCCGGTGAGATAATGCCTTCGACATGTCTAGTTGGCCACAACAGCACCTTTTTGAACCAAGCATAAAGGTCGCCAAACGCCGACTGTCCTGCTTCCAGACCAATCATGCCGGGGATCACAGAACCGTTTACCTGACCGCAAATACCCGGTACACATATATCTCCAAGCTCTGTCGGGGTAGCAACGGTAATGTCGCAGGTTGATGTGCCCATGACTTTGGTTAATACGTTTGGACGCACGTTGGCTGCGACTGCGCCCATATGACAATCAAAAGCGCCGTATCCAACCGCAATGCCTGCTGGTAATCCCAGTTTATCCGCCCACTCTTTAGTCAACTGACCTGCACTAATGTCGCTTGTTTGCGTTGCTGGATTTAAGGTATCCACTAAACCATCTAATAGAGGATCTATTGATTTAAAAAGTCATTTGGAGGAAACCCATCCCAGTTTTCGTTCCACATTAACTTGTGTCCAGCGGCGCATCGCCCCATCTGTAGTTGTTTTGGATCCGTTGTTCCGCACATTAACGCGGTCATCCAATCGCAATGTTCTACCCAAGAATACACCGCACGACGAACGCCTTCATCTTGGCGTAAAACATGTAATGCTTTAGCCCAGTACCATTCTGAAGAATAGATGCCGCCCATATAGGATAGGTAATTGATATCTGCAGAATTCGCAGCGTCTGTAATTTCTTGAGCTTCTTTAATGGAAGTATGATCTTTCCACAGCACAAACATTGCGTTGGGATTTTCAGCAAATTCAGACGTAAGCGCCAGCGGCGTACCTTCCTTATTAATTGCGACCGGTGTTGAACCAGTTGTATCGAAACTCATACCTATAACACTGGTTGCAACAGATGGAGACACTTGTGTCCAGAGTTCGTTCACCACCTCAACTAGGCTATCGAGATAATCTTGTGGATGTTGACGGTATTGATCCAATTCAGGCTTACAGAACAAACCTGCTGACCATCTAGGGTACATAACCATACTGCTGGCAACTTCAGCGCCGGTAGTAACATCCACTAATAATGCGCGGACTGAATCTGACCCATAATCTAGGCCAAGAGTATAAGAAGACATAACAACCTTTCTCTTTAAAAATTAACAGGAGTAACAAATTTTGCTATCCAATATTTATTTGTATGATAATATCACTAATAACAAAACACAAATAAATATTATTAAATTATTTTTAAAGAGTAAGAGGAACAATAATGGATCAGTTAACTAGTCTAAAAAATTTACTACTGTAGTAGCAGATACTGGCGACTTTGAAGCGATAGAACGCTTTTCACCACAAGACGCAACGACAAATCCATCGCTGATTTTAAAGGCGATCCAACAACCTAAATTTCAAACTTTATTAGATGACGCAATAACCTGGGCCAAAAGTAATCATCCGGAAAATGTAATTGAAGCTGCGTCAGATAAGCTTTGTGTATTGATAGGCAGTAAATTGTTGGAACAGGTTCCGGGCTTAGTTTCAACTGAAGTCGATGCCCACCTTTCTTTTGATACCATGGGTACCGTAGAAAAAGCCAAACAACTACTAAATTTATATGAAGAGCAAGGAGTTGATCCAAAACGAATTTTGATAAAGGTCGCGGCGACATGGGAAGGTATTCAAGCGGCCCGGATCCTCCAGTCATTAGGGATCAACTGTAATGTGACCTTGTTATTTTCGTTTGCTCAAGCAAAAGCATGTGCCAGAAGCGGATGTGTATCTCATTTCCCCTTTTGTTGGTCGCATCTTAGATTGGTACAAAAAACACAACCTGAACACCATTACGAAGGCGCTGATGATCCTAGCGTAAAATCAGTCACGGAGATCTACAACTACTTTAAGCAACATAATTATCGCACGATAGTGATGGGCGCCAGCTTCAGAAATACTGAAGAAATTCGCCAATTGGCTGGCTGTGATCGGCTAACAATAAGCCCTACTTTGTTGGAAGAATTAGCGAATACTAACGGTGAAATTGAATGTAAATTGCACCCAGCATCAACCTTATCTACGACTTCTGACGTGATGACCGAACAGGATTTCCGTTGGGCAATGAACGAAGATGCGATGGCCCATGACAAGTTAGCCGAAGGCATTCGACAATTTGCAAAAGACCAAAAAACGTTAGAACAAACCATCAAAGAACATCTGTAATTGAACGAGGCTCCTTATTTTAAGGAGTCTTTTTTAATTAAAAGTAGTTTTAAAACCACTCGCTTAATGTGAGTACATAAAAAATATAAAAATAAGAGTGCTTCATATGTTTCGGATCCACATTTTTCTATTAACCTGTGCCACTGCCTTATTGAACTTCAGCGTCACTTCAGCAGAACGCCTCACGCTAAAGAGTCCTGATAATCAAACTGCCATAGAACTATTTTTGTTAGATGGTGAATTAAAATACCAAGTGACCTACCAAAATAGGGTCTTTATTGAACCTTCTTCACTAGGCTTAGAAACTTCCCTAGGAGACTTCACCAGCGCGTTAACTTTACAGTCTCATTCCTATAATGAGATTGCTGAACGATATGAAATGTCTAATGCTAAGCACAGCCAATTTCAATATTTAGCCAACACCCTGTCGGTAACATTGGCGAATAAAAAGAACGACACTTTAGAAGTAGACGTTCAAGTATCAAACAATAACTTAGCATTCCGTTATGGCGTCCGTTCCAATTCTGGCGCTACCCGGATCAAAATTTTTGGCGAATCAACCAGTTTTAATTTGCCAGACGACGCCGCGACTTTTATTACTTCACAAGCCTTACCAGAAACCGGTTGGATGCAAACGAAACCGAGTTATGAAGAACCTTACACAGTATATGGTACTCACTCGATGTCTTCTGCAAATAACGTTGGGTATACGTTGCCGGCTCTGTTTGAGATAAAATCAAAAGGTTGGCTACTGATCTCCGAAACCGACCTTGATAGCCGTTATGTTGGCAGTCGCCTTGGAGAAAGTGGCGCGGACGGCAATTATCCCTTGTTATTTCCACAGGAAGGAGAAAATTCGGGGATAGGTGCGACTTACGCAGCGATGGCGCTACCTGCAAAAACACCGTGGCGAACTATCACGGTTGGAAGCGACCTCTCGCCTATCGTAGAAACATCGATTCCTTATGATTTAGTCACGCCAAGATTTAGTGCCAAAAACCGCTATAAAATGGGTCGAGCGTCATGGAGTTGGATTGTTTGGCAGGATGAGAGCATCTACTACGAGGACCAGATCAAATACATTGACCTAGCTGCCGATTTAAATCTCGAATACGTATTGATAGATAGTTTGTGGGATACCCAAATTGGCCGCAATAAAATAGAGCAACTTGCGAAATATTCGGCAACCAAAAATGTGGAATTGATGTTGTGGTATAACTCAAATGGATGGTGGAATGACGCTCCTCAGACACCTCAGGACATCATGAACAACAGTGCCAAACGTAAAAAGAAATGGCCTGGATGGAGTCTATTGGGATCAAAGGTATTAAGGTCGATTTTTTTGGTGGCGACAAACAGCAAACGATAAAGTTATATGAAGACATATTCACTGACGCCAATGACTTCGGACTCCTAGTTACCGTACATGGTAGTACCATTCCTCGAGGCTGGGAACGCATGTATCCAAACTTTGTCAGTTCTGAAGCCGTAATGGCATCGGAAAACCTAATCTTTTTCCAAGATTCGATGAACAAACACGCGCTAAACTCGACAATTTTGCCATTCACTCGCAATGCTATCGGCGCAATGGATTTTGCTCCGGTCTTTCTTAATACCCGATTAACTAAAAACCAAGATGGCGGAACAATCCGAACCACCACAGATGCCTTTGAATTGGCCACCAGTATTGTATATCAATCTCCAATCCAACATTTTGGCCTTACTCCAAATAACCTCAACGAACAGCCAAAGTATGTGTTGAGATTTTTGAAACAAGTGCCAGCAAACTGGGATGAAACGAAATTAATATCCGGTAAACCGGCCGATCACGTTGCAATTGCTAAGGCGCTTGGATGACAAGTGGTATATCGGGGTGACAAACGGTGAAAAACAACCTAAAACACTGGAAGTGGTTGTTCCAATGTTAGTTGGAAAACAGGTCACAATTATCGAAGATGGAGAACGGTTATCGAGTATTCAACGTCAACTAACTATCCGTGAAACCGGAAAACTCACGCTTAAACTAGCACCTCAAGGTGGGGCCGTTATATATATGGAAGACTAATTCATGACCGTTATTAAAACCATCATGTTATTCGCGATTTCTGCGATTGTCCTCATACTTTAATGCCTTGTCTATCTGTGTCGTTAAAGCAACTCAAGGTTTCGTCTAGTTAAGTCTATTGTCGCCATTAGGCGACAATTGATGACCACAAAATGTTAAGAACCGCAATTTACTATGCTTTAAGCCAGCGATAGTTTCTTCTTTTTTGATATTTAGTTCATGACTATTTGAGTATGGGTTAAATATCAAACAAATTTTGTTGACCTTCTACATCCAAGATCATATTGTAATATAATAACAACTATATCTAAAGGAGCAGATATAACAATAAAAATAGGGAAAACATCAACAGGTAAACCACAATGAAAATACATTTAAAATATGCTCTATCGAGTACATTATTACTTCCTTCACTCACCGCTATCGCATTTGATATCCCAAACGGTATCTATACGATTAAAAACGACCACAGCAATAAATTAGTGGAAGTCGAAGCTGGGCTTCAAGATAGCGGTGCCAACATAATTTCTTGGCCCGAGAACGGTTTTGATAATCAAAAATGGCAGATTGAACACCAAGGCGATGGTTACTACAGTATTCGAGCCATCCATAGCGGCAAAGCGATGGAAGTCTTTAACTGGGATCAAAGTGATGGCGGCAACGTCGTACAGTACGATTATTGGGGCGGAGATCCACAGCTCTGGTCCATTAACAAAGATGGAGCTAGCTACTTCATTATTAATAAGTTTAGCGGTAAAGCGCTCGACTTATTAGCTTGGGATACAAGCGACGGCGCTAATATTGGACAATGGTCATATTGGGGCGGTGCGGCACAAAAGTGGTCATTTGATTCTCAACCTGTCGGCCCTTCTAGCCCTTCTGACATTGATCCAAATCCTACGCCAAATAACGGCGCAGCATATCATTGGTCGCTTACCGGAAATTTGGTTACGCACGATCCAACCTTTATCGAAAAAGACGGCACTTGGTGGCTATATCAAACCGGCCCTAGCATCTATGGCAAATATTCAACGAATGGAGGGACGCATTGGGAACCATTACCCGCAATACTGCCTAACGGATTATCTTGGTGGCAAAACTACGTACCTAACCATGACGGCATCGATGTGTGGGCACCTGAAGTTAGAGAATTTAATGGCAAAGTTTATATGTATTACAGCATTTCAACTTTTGGTTCAAATACGTCGGCGATCGGTTTATTGAGCACCAACGATATAACAGCTGGCAATTGGGTTGACGAAGGCTTAGTTGTGGCTACTAATTCAAACTCAGATCACAATGCCATTGACCCCGACCTTGGTCGTTGATGAACACGGTGATCCTTGGTTAGTGTATGGTTCATATTTTAGCGGAATTAAATTGGTCCGTCTTGATGCCAATACGATGAAACCTACCGGGTTTACACATTCAATTGCCAGTCGTCAAAATGGTGATGGCTAAGGTAATCGAAGCACCTGCAATTGTTTATCGTGATGGTTATTATTATCTATTTGTATCGGTAGGTAGCTGTTGTCGTGGCGTTGATTCTACGTATACCATACGATTTGGCCGAGCGACTCAAATAACGGGGCCTTATTTAGATCAAAATGGCGTTAATATGATGAATGATGGAGGCAGCATTTTAGACGCGGGAAATACAGTGTGGATTGGTCCTAGTGGTCAGGATTTGTTTGGCACCGGCAATATCGTTCGGCATGCCTACGATGCAAATGATAACGGCACTCCCAAGTTACTAATTAGTGATTTGAATTGGCAAAATGGTTGGCCTAAATATTAAATTTTAGCTATCAATAAAAACCAGTCTGCGAGGCTGGTTTTTGTTGCAAAATAAAAGGCCTAGTCGCTAGGCCTATTGTGCAGTGCACCAAAAAATTTCTATATTAATTCAGCAACGCTTTCGCTTTCTTAACCGCATTTTCTACCGTAAAGCCAAAGTGTTGCAGCAAAATTCCGCCTTAGCGCCGATTCACCGAAAGTGGTCATCGCTAAGATATCTCCTTTATCTCCGATGTATTTATACCAGAAATCTGCATGAGCGGTTTCTATTGCCAACCTTGCCGTATTAGAGGGTAACACTTGGCGTTTGTACTCCTCACTTTGTCGGTCAAACGCCGTTGTTGAAGGCATTGAGACCACATTCACTTTAATGCCCTCTTCGCGCAGCTTGCTTGCCGTTTCTACGGCTAATGACACTTCTGAACCAGTGGCAATGATCACTAATTCGGGTTTACTGCCACAATCGGAGATCACGTAACCTCCTTTTTCAATTAAGCCCACTTGTTCAGAGTCCCTTACCATGTGCTGTGTACCCTGACGAGAAAAGATAAGTGCGGTAGGACCCGTATTGTTTTCTAACGCATTTTTCCATGCAACTGCCGTTTCAACTGCATCACATGGTCGCCACGTCGTTAAATTTGGGGTCATTCTTAAATTAGCCAATTGCTCAATGGGTTGGTGAGTGGGACCGTCTTCCCCTTGTCCTATCGAGTCGTGAGTATATACAAAAATACTTTGAGCTTTCATTAATGCAGCCATACGTACCGCATTCCTTGCGTATTCCATAAACATCAGAAACGTTGCACCATAAGGAATGAAGCCACCATGCAATGCTATGCCATTCATAATGGCACTCATGCCAAATTCACGAACTCCATAAAACACATAATTCCCTGCAGCGTCATCCTGAATGCCTTTAGCGTCAGGCCATAAAGTTAAATTTGAGCCCGCAAGGTCAGCTGAACCACCGATGATTTCTGGAAGTTGTTCGGCAAAAAAGTAATGGCATTTTGTGACGCCTTACGAGTCGCGATCTGTGCGCCTTCTTGTTGGCATTGCTGGATATACTCATCAAACGCCGCACCAAATGACTCTGGTAAACGGTTTTCAATTACTCGGCGCGTAAATTCAGCGGCTAACTCTGGATAAGTTGCGGCGTAATCATCGAAGACAGCTTGCCATTGCGATTGTTTTGCAATTCCGGCTTCTTTTGCGTCCCATTGCTGATAAACGTCTTGCGGGATTTCGAACGGTGCAAACGGCCAGTCTAAAGTTTTACGCACTTCAGCAATTTCAGCGTCTCCCAACGGCGCGCCGTGGCAATCATGACTTCCGCCTTTATTTGGCGAGCCAAAGCCGATTGTCGTTTTGCAACAAATCATGGTTGGTTTATTCGAGACTGATCTTGCTTGTTCAATGGCGGCGGTGATCTGCTCAAAATCATGACCGTCTACATCTGTGACCACATGCCAGCCATAAGATTCAAAACGTTTTGCCGTATCATCGGTAAACCAACCTTCGACTTCACCATCGATTGAAATGCCGTTATCGTCCCAAAACGCAATCAGTTTACCCAATCCTAACGTGCCAGCTAACGAACAAGCCTCGTGAGAAATACCCTCCATTAAACATCCATCACCTAAGAAACAATAAGTGTAATGATCAACAATGTTAAATTTAGGCTGGTTAAACTGTGCCGCCAAGGTCTTTTCTGCAATGGCCATGCCTACTGCGTTAGCAATGCCAGCACCCAATGGGCCTGTGGTCGTTTCAACACCCACCGTGTAGCCATACTCTGGATGACCCGGTGTTTTCGAATGTAGCTGTCTGAATTGTTTAAGCTCTTCGATATCTAAATCGTAGCCTGATAAGTGCAAGAGCGCATATTGCAACATAGAACCATGACCATTAGACAATACAAAACGGTCGCGGTTTGCCCACTCTGGGTTAGTTGGATTATGAGACAAGAACTTTTGCCACAAAACGGCTGCTATATCAGCCATGCCCATTGGGGCGCTAGGGTGACCTGAGTTTGCCTTTTGTACGGCGTCAACCGCAAGTAGTCGGATGGCGTTTGCCGATTTTTGCATAGTATTTTGAGTCATCGTTATACCTAACTTATTTATATTATAATATGCTAATAATTATTCTACATAGCGTCGTTAAGTACAAGCTAAATTTAATGTTGCTCCCAAATAAAAAGCACCGATATAAACGGTGCTTAATTTAATTGGTAATGACATGAGATTATTTTAGTTTTCGATACCTTCCGTAGTCATTACAACGCGTTTTAATGTACCGTCTGGATTGTAATATAGTGGATCAATTGCGACTGAACGACGAAAACGACCGCCGCTTGGCTTGCCATCTTTAGGCGGCATAGCGCCTGTGTGATAAATGAAAAATGACTGACCTTTAAACTCGATAATCGATTGGTGATTCGTTTCAGAATTCCCCGCGATTTCATTTAAAATCCCTTTATATTCCCATGGGCCGTGAATTGATTTACTCATGGCATAACAAATTTTTTCAGGGAATTCGCACGCATAGGACACATAATAATACTGTTCTTTTTGTGGACCCACAATGCCTCGGTAAAGTTTGGTAACTCCAACGTTTTAATGTCGCCATCTAATTCCAGCATATTGTCTTTAAGTTTAACGTATTTAGGCATAAAGTTACCAAAGAACATGTAAGTATCGCCGTTCTCTTCGATATAGATTGCAGGGTCTATGTCATCCCAATCATTTGGGGTGTGTTTTGTCATATCGTCTGTTACCAGGGCTTTGCCAATCGCATCTTTAAACGGTCCTGTCGGTGATTTGGACGTTGCGACACCAATAGCAAATCCCGGTTTATCGTCTTTGTGACGAACTGTTGTGTAGAAATAAAATGTCCCGTTTTTTCGACCATATGCGCTGCCCATGCATCACCTTTAGCCCACTTAAAGTCAGTCGCACGCATGATAGGGCCATGTGATGTCCAGTTCACCATATCTTTTGAATAGAACGCTAACCAGTCGTGCATTTCAAAGAAACGATCGTTATGTGGTGCTTCGTCATGACCAGTATATAAGTACACTGTATCACCGACGACTAATGCGGCTGGATCCGCTGTAAATACATCCGTGACAATTGGATTTTTAGCCATTAGGCCGGTACTCATTAATCCGCCCAACACTATAAATAAACACTTTTTAAACATAATACCCTCTTTTGATTTACCCTATTTTTTAATATTATCGAAATATGTAATACAAATTACCATTTATATACTAAATAATTATTTACCTTTAGAACCTCAATTAACGTCTTGTAAATAAAGAATAAATAATAAAAAACCATCATTTGAACCTGTATGTTTTTGAAAAAAATCATACAATAACAAAATTGTAGGTTGATAATATTGTATTACTATTACAGAATAAATCTACAAACTTTGTTCAATTCTAATAAGTTTGCATTGCCTTTGGTAATAATTAAATAACAATAACAGGTTCTATACTTGAGGAATATCAACATGAAACGAAAATTAGCGCTCATCGTGAGCAGCATAATTGCCGTGTCAGGATGTAGCGAATCAGGAAAAGATCTAACCGACTTTTCGACAAGCAATATACCTAACAACTCAAATTATGTTAAAGCTGATCCAACCGCAGGGATTTCTAACAGTGAAAGATTTAACGACTATGGCGTTCATGATCCGTCGGTCATTAAAGTCGATGGCACGTATTACATTTTTGGCTCCCATCTCGCGGCCGCAAAATCCACGGATTTAATGAATTGGCAAGAAGTATCATCTCTCACCGAAGGCAATGTAGACACAAGCCCTCTATTCCAAACGTATAGTACCGAAATTGCCGAAGGTATTGCTTGGACGGATAATTTTAGTGGTAATTGGGCTGCAAATGTAATCCAAGCACCAAATGGAAAGTTTTGGTTTTATTACAACCATTGTGGTCAAGCTAAGCCAGAAGAACCGAATATCGGCACCGAAGTATGTTATCACCGCTCTTATTTAGGATTGGCAGAAGCGGATTCTATTGAAGGTCCATATGTCAATAAAGGGATCTTTTACGCTCGGGTCACCGCGACGGTGAATTGGCGACGTACCCTGTGGATGGTGTGACAGAATATAATGCTGCCATCCATCCTAATGCGATTGACCCAACCACCTTCTATGATAAAGACGGTGGTTTGTGGATGGTTTACGGTTCTTATTCTGGCGGTATTTTTGTCCTTGATATTGATGAAACTTCCGGAATGCCTGTGGCAGGTCAAGGCTTTGGTAAAAAGCTCGCAGGCGGTGATTTTAATGCTATGGAAGGGCCATTTGTATTTTATAGCCCTAAAAGTGATTATTATTATTTAATGTGGTCAAACGGTGGTTTTGCCGATGGCGAAGGTTACAACGTCAGGGTCGCTCGTTCTAAAACACCAGATGGGCCATATTTAGACGCCGAAGGACGTGACGTCATTGATGCTAGAGTTAACAACAATTATGGCGTTAAACTTATTGGTAGCTTCAATTTCGACTCTCCGCTAGGTGAAACTGCAACAGAATGGGGCTATAACGCACCGGGCCACAATTCAGCAATGTATGACGTTGAATTGGATAAACACCTATTTGTTTCCCATACGCGTTTTCCGGTAGAACAGCAGGCCCATGAAAATGCGCATGCAGTGCGGGTTCACGAAATGTGGGTTAACAGTGATGGTTGGTTAGTTTTATCGCCGCATCGCTATGCACCAATCGAAGGTGTTAATTACGTTGATAACCAGGATATTCAAGGTGATTACCGTATTATTTTTCATGAAAATGATACCAATACCGAAGAACATCAATCCTTGTATATCAATTTATCTCAGGGCAACCACGTATTTAAAGGTAATATTTCCGGTGCAGCAAGTGGCACATATACTTTTTCGGAAAATGATAGCCTCATAAATATAACCATTGACGGTACCAATTATAACGGTGTCGTGAAATGGCAATGGAACAAGGGTGAAGAACGTTTAGAGCCTGTTATTTCTGCCATGAGTTCTTCTGGCGAAATGATTTGGGCTCACAAACTCGAAGACAAAACGCCTGCGGAATTATTAGCCGATTTTCAAAACGCAATGGCTGATTATTTTCCAACCGAAACCGAAATTTTGTCTGACGGCAATTTCCTCCTTGCTGGCACTGGCCCACGTGGCTTAACCGTTAGCTGGACGTCGAGCAATGAATACTTAGTTCGTCGCTCAGGTGCAATATATCAAGGTCCGTCTGATCTAGGTGATCAACAAGTCGATATTACAGCAAACGTAACTTACAAAGGTCAGTCGGCAACTTACACTGAAACTGTAACCGTCAAAGCGTTAGAAGCGATTAATATGACTATATTGTCTGCTTTGCCAAAACGTGCACATTTCAGTTTTGATGAAACATTAGCTGAATCTGGCACGTTAACAAATGAAGGTGTTACCTTTACGGATGGTGTCGCCGCTGCAAACGTAGCGGGTGACCCGGCCACTGCAAATTACGTCGATGGTCCGCTAGGTAAGGCCGTTAACCTCGATGGAAGCTATGGTATTTTGCTTGATCCAAGTGTGATTGAAGGCAATGAGTACACAGTGTCGTTTTGGTTAAACCAACAAGAACAACACAATTTCCGTCCAGCAGTTTTTTCTGCCCGAAGTGCTGACTATTGGCAATCCTTCCTTCCTGCAAGTTGGAATGACGGTTTAATGATGTGGTCACATTGGCTCGAAGAAGATGCTTCTTTTCCTTGGTTTGACGGGACGACGAGTGTCGTACCTTACCCAATCAATGAGTGGCACCATGTCGCCTATTCCTTTAAAGAGGGAACCATAGAAATATTCTATGACGGTAAGCTGGTCGGCAGTGCGGAAGGTCTAGAAGACATGCACACTGATAAGCCTGATGGTTCCATTATTACTTTAGGACTCAATTATTGGGATCCAGGTCTTGTTGCCCAATTTGATGAACTAAAAGTTTATTCACAAGCTTTAACGGAAGAAGAAATAAGTGCACTTGAATACAACATGTTCACTGAAGATGCACAAATGACAGCCGTGGCCAAAGAAAACTTATCAATTGCTGCTGACCTGACTTTTGTTGTTGCAGACTTGCCGTTAGCGGGAACCGGAATGTTCGCATCAAGTGTGGTTTGGGAGTCTTCCCATCCAGCGGTTATTGACCAATTTGGTTACGTTACACGCCCGACTCGCGGAAATGAAGATGTCGACGTAACTTTAACTGCGACTATCTCCTTAGCTGGTATAACCGAAACCAAAAGCTTCACCGCTAAAGTTATCGCCGAAGGCCCACCACGTCCAATTGCTCGTTTCAGTTTTGAAGGTAATTTGGCGGACAGCACCGGCAACTTTGCCGATGGTCAAGCTGCGGTAAATGGATTAATTCCTACTGACGCCGCCACAATTTATGACACAGGTATCGTTGGAGATGCTTTCTCGATTGCAGGTGGAAGTTCCGCTGGTGCCAAGTTACCCAATAACTTGATCACTGATCACACATATTCATTCGCTCTTTGGTTGAAACCAAGCAGTTTAAGTCAATTCACAACGGCCTTCTTTGGCGCAGCATCCGCAAATAGCTGGTTTAGCGTCGTGCCGTATGGTCCAGGTGCAGGAAACACGATGTTGTGGTCAGGTACCGCGTGGTTTGATGGTGATTCTGGAGTGCAAATCCCAGTAGATGCGTGGACTCACTTTGCGGTTACCGTTGATGGTGGCAAGTTATCGATATACCTAAACGGTGAATTGGCCAACGAACTTGATGGCTTTCCAGATGTATTTACTGCCGCATCTTCATCTGAATTCTCACTAGGTATTAACTATTGGGACGTAAGTTTTGATGGCTTAATTGATGAGCTTGTTATTTTTGCAGAGCCCATTGAGGCGACTGATATTAAAGAGCTTTTTGATGAAGGCAATTTAGCTGAATAACTAAAAAGCGCCCACCTTGCTGGTGGGCCATAAAAAACAGCGGTAGTGATAAACACAACTACCTAGTTAAAATGAATTTGAGAGAACTAACTTATGTTTAAGCGTTCGACTATATATAAAGCGGTAATAACCGCAATGATGATCTCAGCGCCGAGTTATGTAATGGCAGCTGAAGAAGCAACTGATAGTGACGATATTGAAGTAATTGAAATTAAAGGCATGCGCTCTTCTTTAGTAAAAGCGATGGATCTAAAACGAGAAGAGATTCAAATTGTTGATAGTATCGTTGCGGAAGATATCGGAAAATTTCCCGATAACAATGTCGTTGAAGCACTACAACGTGTACCTGGTATACAGGTAACCGATCGGGCTTCAGGCGAAACCAACGCCGTTTCAATTCGTGGTTTAAGTGACGTAACCACGACCATCAATGGCCGGCAGATCTTTATTTCAACGGGCCGTGGCTACGCGTTAGCCGATACACCTGCAGCCCTGTTAGCTGGTGTTGATGTATATAAAACCCGCTCGGCTTCACAAGTTGAAACGGGTATCGCGGGTCAAATTGATGTTCGAACCCAACGCCCATTTAACTTCGACGGTGTCAAAGTTGTGGCGGCAGCAAAAGGGGTATATCAAGATCAAGCGGATTCGACCGATCCTCATGCTAGCTTTTTGGTATCCAATACTTGGGAGTCAGGTTTAGGAAAATTCGGCGCGCTTGTTAACCTTTCATATTCTGAAACGAATTGGCGTGATGAAAACATTACTTCAGGCGCGGCGGTTCCATTTGCAGGAGCAAACCCATCTTCACCTTTATTGTCTGCGTATCAGCAGATCAACACGACATATGTGGTCGATGGACAGGAAATGACGGCATGGGTCCCAGGCACTCTTGCGGGTTTGCCTACGGCTGCCGGTTCAACAATTAATGTTGGTGGCGTTGATGAAGAATATTTCTTAGCTAGAGATGCAGTATTTGCCTCAGATTTTACAGGTAAACGGGAACGTCCTGCAGCAAATATTTCACTGCAGTTTGCACCAAACGACAGCTCTGAATACTTGTTCGAAGCGTTTTATAACGGATACCGTTCGCAATCGTTCAACAGTTTATTTTTCACGTTTGTAAACCCAAATGGCACTGTGAATTTAGATGACAGTTATACCGTATATGAAGGTACCAATGTCATTAAGGAACGTACAGTATACAACGCAGGCGGATTTAACAGTGGCGATGCGGGTACGGGTAAAACTGACAGTTTTGTTTACGCTTTGGGCGGAAAATGGGACTTAAACGAAGATCTTAAAATTGAGTCAGAGGTGGTCTATCAGCAAAGTACGTTTGAAAGTGAGTTTTTGCGACACGTTGGAATCCTCGTCATCGCGTAGGTGATGCATGGGTTCTAGCTACCATACTGTTGAAGTTGATTTTAACAATGGAAATGGCGTGCCTTCCTTGATTTTCCCTGATGATCCTTCAACGGAATGGGACGAGTCGGACCTAACTAACCCAGAGGCTTATACCATTGGTAGAGCCTGGGATAACGGTGGTAAAGATGAAGGGGAATCTGTGACGTTTACCTTAGATGGTGAATGGTTGGTGGATTTTGGCGGCATCAGTCAAATCAACTTTGGAACTCGATTTGAGCAGAGAACTGCAATAGCTTCCGGCCGCGGCGCTCGAATGGATTGTAGTAATAATGATGACATTGGTTTTTATTGTGATGACATTCAAAGAACACACCAAGACCTAGCGTTTATAAATGACGAATTTTTTGACGACCGAGCTGATGTGCCAGAATCATGGGTTATTGGTGATGGCAATCACTTGTTTGCTGAGCGAGAGTTTTATCGCGAAGGGTTCGGGTTTTCTGAGTTGGCGTCGACTGATATGCGTCTATATGACAATGGCGTTCCAACCATATTTTCACTAAACCTTAGCGAAAACATGAACTCAGAAGAGACCTCTTTGTCATTCTATGCAGAAGCGCAGTTTTATTATGATACGGATATAGGTGAATTTGACGGTTCCATAGGTGCTCGATATTCGGAGGTAAAAACCGAAGGCACCTATACTCAAGCATGTCGCGATCCTCAGGTTAACCCAGCGGATGATAACGCATTTGATGTATCAACAATCATCTATTGTAAAGGAGAAAGCGTCCATGAAAGTGACAAGATATTGCCAACCGCAATTGTACGTTACACTTTCTTAGAGGATTGGATGGCACGTTTCGCCTATACGGAGACTATTAGACGTCCAGATTTTGGTTCCTTTAACCCGCTGCGCTCCTATTTTCCTGACGTCACCGATGTTGGTTATGGGACGGCTTGGCAAGGTAACTCAAATTTAAAACCGGTTGAATCGGCAAACTTAGATATTTCACTAGAGTATTACTTTGGCGAAGGTAACGCGATCTATACGACGTGGTTCCAGCGTGATATCGACGGTTTGTTTATCGATACAACACGCTCAATAAGTATTGAAGGTGCGGATTACCCATTTGTATTGTCACAACCTAATAACGAGGCCACAGGTTCGTTAGAAGGCGTCGAAGTGGGTGTGACGTATTATCCTGAAGAGTTGCCTTAAGCATTCTGAATGGATTAGGTTTCCAAGCGAGTTACACTCAATTAGAAGCCAGCCAAGTAAACCCGCTATTTAGTGCCACAGGCGAAGCGATTGGAACTATGGAAGAACCCATGTTTGGTGTCTCTCCAGATTCTTACAATATTAAGGTCATGTATGAAACTGAAAAGTTCAGTGCTAATTGGTCTTATGTTTATCGCGAAGCATTTAAGCAAAGAAACGAAGCGCGTTTATTCGCTAACCCATTGGCTATTTGGCGCCGACCAGAAACCAGCATTGATGTTCAATTCACTTATGACATAACAGACCAAGTCACCGTTACGTTAGATGCAACAAACATCACAAATGAATTGTACCAAGAATACTACGAGGAACCGGACTTGTTTAACTTTTACACGGGTAACTACAGTCGCACGGTTGCACTAGGTATTCGTTACTCAATGTAGTTAGTTTTGGCTTAAAAACATAAAGTGCTTAGCCCGGGTCCGCCCGGGCTTTTTGTACCCAAATCCCCAAATATAGGGTCAGATACACATAATAATTTGCATGAGGAACAGGTCCTTTGTTTTAGAAATAAAGCTATATTCCCTAAACCAATAAAATCAGGGATGAAACTATGGCAAGGTTACCGAGAGTAGATTTGATTAATAAAAATTGGGGTCAGATACACATAATTATATGCATGAGGAACAGGTTCTTTGTTTTAGAAATAAAGCTATATTCCCTAAACCAATAAAATCAGGGATGAAACTATGGCAAGGTTACCGAGAGTAGATTTGATTAATGTACCTCAACACGTGATTCAGAGAGGAAACAACCGACAAATTTGTTTCGCAAGCGACGACGATTTTGCTAAGGTATTGTCACTGGCTAATGGAGTATTCTCTAAAGTTTAAAGTCGATGTCCACGCTTGGGTTTTAATGACAAACCATGTTCATATACTTTGTACCCCTAGATTTTCAAATGGTGTAAGTTTGATGATGCAAAGTCTTGGACGCCGTTACGTCCCCTATTTTAATAAAAAATATAATCGGAGCGGCACATTATGGGAAGGAAGATACAAAACCTGTTTAATTCAGGAAGAAAAATACTTGATGGAATTATATCGATACATCGAACTAAACCCTGTTCGCGCAAAAATAACTAATGACCCTGCAAATTATTTATGGTCTAGTTATCAAATTAATGGTCTGGGAAAAGTTTCAAAACTGTGCTCCCCTCACCCTTTATATTTGAGACTTGGCGATAATAAGTTTGACAGATTAAAAGCTTATCGGGAGATATTTCGTTCCCATGTTGATGGACCACTATTGCATGATATTCGCGAAGCATTAAACAAAAGCATGGCATTAGGCAGTGAACGCTTCAAATTAGAAGTTGAAACACTAACAGGTCGAAGAGTAATGGAAGGAAAACGGGGGCGTCCTATCAAAATCCACCCAAACTAAAGTTTGAAATTGAAATAAGTGTATCTGACCCCTTTGGGGGTGACAAGATTGAACTTTTGTTCCGCTACGACCTTTCCACCTAATTCTATCGTCATACGCCAAACACCTAACTTATTGTGTTCCGGGGCCCAAATGGTGTCGCCCAAATAGAAATCCCAGTTGTTACTTTTCACATAATGCTCTCCGTCAAATGGCGCCATTATCCGACCATCAGCATCGGGAATGTTAGGGTGGTAAATGCAGTAACGGATTTTTCCCCTTTTGCCCGTTTAATATTGATAATGAATCCAAATTCCACATCGATCACGGCACCAACGGTTGTTGTAAAACGTTTAATCTTTGGTAATGTTTTGTCGTCTGCATCCCATTTGTCATATATCCCGTAGCTAATTATTTCTATAATAGGTTTAGGTTTTGCCATTTTTACTGCTCTGTTTGTTTTGTTACGAAAACCCGAACATAAAATTTACCAACCCTGTAAGCCATGTCACAAGCGCAATCAATAGATTTCACGAACTCAAATTTGAATATTAAAACGTGTAATTAATATGAAACTTACACTAACTTACTTCCATATTTAAATATGTATGATAATATTACCAGAGTAATATGTACTTGCTGGATTTATTCGCAACCAGTACCAAAATAATAAAAAGTATGAAACAGGTTACTTCATGAGTTCACAAAAATTATCTTATCTAGAGAAAGTCGGTTTTGGCGCCGGCGATATGGCCGTTAATGTGGTGATATCTTCGATGATGTTAATCATCTCATTCTTCTATACCGATGTATTTGGTTTAAAACCTACAGATATGGCTATCTTATTTCTATCAGTAAGGTTACTGGATGCTATTAGTGACCCACTAATGGGCATGATAACCGACAAATACACGACACGTTGGGGCCGCTATCGCCCTTACTTCTTATTTCTTTCCGTGCCGTTTGGAATTTCGGTATTTCTTACGTTTAGTACTCCTGACGGCGATTACAACGCAAAACTAATGTGGGCCTATTCAACCTACATTTTTGTTACGCTAATGTTTACGTCAGTGACCATACCTTATATCTCACTTATCGGTGTTATGACCTCAGATCCAAAGGAGCGGCTTTCAGCAAATGGATATCGGTTATTTTTTGCAAAAATTGCAGCGTTTTTAGTCACGATTATCGTACCTAAAGTTGCGGCGGCAGACTACTGGCAAGGCAATATGGCACTAGGATATCAATTTGCGATGGGTATAATGTCAGTATTAGCGGTAGTAATGTTTGTCTTTTGTTTTGCTACAACTAAAGAACGATTGGAACATCAGGTTGACGAAAAACCACTTAAGGAACAATTCACCTTATTGTTGAAAAATGACCAATGGCTCATCTTAGCAGGTGTTTGCATTCTCGGAACGATTGGCTATGTCGTGCGTGGTTCGGTAGCACTTTATTATGCAAAATATTATTTAGGTGGTGATACCAGTATTCAATCCGCCTTTTTAGCGACTGGCGTAAGTGCCGCAATCCTTTCTATGGTTGCTTCAACTTGGATAACAAAGCGCTTTTGTAAGATTAAGTTGTTTCGATATAGCCAAATGGCTGTAGGTGTTATCAGTTTTGCAATGTACTTTTTGGTGGGGCCAAACGACATTTTCTTAGCCTTTATTTTCTATTTTATAATCTCATTTGTGGTGGATTTGCATGCCCCAGTATTCTGGTCTGCGATTACTGAAGCCGTGGACTATGGGCACAATAAAACTGATAAGCGAGTCGCGGGGCTGGCATTTGGTGGTATTTCCTTTTTCCAAAAAGCCGGTATGGGTATTGCCGGAGCTATCGTAGGATGGTTACTCGCGTACTTTAATTATAACCCTTCCCAACAGCAGAGTGAATTTACCTTAACGGGGATAGCGCTAATGCTAACTATAATTCCCGGTGTGTTTCACTACTTCGTTGGGTTGTTGATGAAACGCTACCTGATAACCGATGCGGCATACCAAAAATTGATCACAGAGTTACAGGTCAAAGAATCCAACCAAACTCATTCAACTTCGTCAGACAGTAAAAATACTGTTGTTGTTTCAGGAGCTAAATAATATGAGCACGCAAGCTGCAAAAATGAATACCAATGAACCGTTAATCCCTCAACGTGCTGATCCACATATTTTTAAACACACCGACGGCTACTTTTACTTTACTGGGTCAATTCCAATGTATGGCGGCATTGAATTACGCCGTGCAACAACAATTGAAGGTCTTGCTAATGCTGAACCCGAAATAGTTTGGACCAAACCAGAAACTGGCCAATACAGCGAATTAATATGGGCGCCAGAAATTCATTTTAACCAACGTGCGTGGTACGTCTATTTTGCGGCGGCACCTTCTCGTGAAATCAAAGATGATCTCTTCCAACACCGTATGTACGCCATCAAGTGTTCAGATGATAATCCGGTCGATGGCGAATGGGAGTTTTGCGGTCAAATTGATACAGGTATCGACACGTTCTGCCTAGATGCCACCACATTCACTCATAATGACGTATTGTATTATGTCTGGGCCCAAAAAGGTCCTGGCATAAAAGGCAACTCAAACCTTTACATTGCCCCCATGAAAACGCCGGTGGAAATCAAAGGCGAACCTGTGATGTTAACTAAGCCAGAGTTTGACTGGGAAACCATTGGTTTTTGGGTTAACGAAGGGCCTTCCGTATTAAAGAAAAACGGAAAAATATTTATCACTTATTCTGGCAGTGCAACAGACGAAAACTATGCCATGGGTATGATATGGGCTGATCAAAAGTCAGACCTACTGAACCCCGCGAGTTGGACTAAATCTCAAATACCGGTTTTTCAAACCGACCCCACCGTGAAAATGTTCGGCCCTGACCACAACAGTTTTACTAAAGATGAAAATAATAATGACGTCTTGGTATATCACAGTCGCACCTATACAGAAATCGAAGGTGATCCGCTTTGGAATCCCGATCGTCATGCGTATGTAAAACAAGTGAAATGGGACGTACACGGTATGCCAATTTTCGGTAAACCCGGCCAACCTTAGTATATTTCAGTGGAAACAATTAAAACATGTTAACTACAAAAATCTTCAAATGGCGCTTTTTATCAAGCGCCTTTTTATTATTTGCCTTCTCCACCATCGCTTTCGAAGAGGTAATAGAATCTTTCCCACTGAATCAAATACGAATTACCCATGGCCCAATGGCTCACGCGCAGCAAACAAATGTACGCTATTTATTGGCAATGGAGCCGGATAGGTTACTTGCTCCTTATTTACGTGAAGCCGGGATCGGATCAAAAGTAGAGCCTTATGGTAATTGGGAAAACACCGGATTAGATGGACATATCGGTGGCCACTATTTGTCAGCATTAAGTTTGGCTTGGACGGCTACAGGTCAACCTGATCTCAAGCGCCGACTCGACTATATGATTGAAAGATTAGCAGCAGCCCAAATTAGAACGGGAGGCTATTTAGGCGGTATCCCAAATGGCCTGACAGCATGGCAGGAAATACGCCAAGGCACCATTAAAGCAGACTTATTTAGTCTCAATGACCGCTGGGTACCTTTGTATAATATTGACAAAATTTATCATGGGTTGCGAGATGCCTACTTAATTGGCAAAAACCAACAAGCGCGAGAAATGTTAATAAAACTCACTGATTGGATGTTGGATCTCGTTGCAGGGTTAACTGACGAGCAAATACAGTTAATGTTGTATTCCGAACATGGCGGATTAAACGAAGTCTTTGTCGACGTGGCGACAATAACTGGCGAAGAAAAATACCTAGAACTAGGCCGCCGCTTCTCACATTTGAAAATAATAAATCCATTATTAAATGAGCAAGATGAGCTAACAGGACTGCATGCCAATACTCAAATCCCTAAAATTATTGGCATGTTACGCTACGCGGAAGCCACTAAAAATATAGATTGGATTAATGGCGCCGAATACTTTTGGCAAACGGTAACAGGCAACCGCACAGTTTCGATTGGTGGTAACAGCGTCCGTGAACACTTCCACTCCAGCGAAGACTTCACTCCAATGATTGAAGATATTGAGGGCCCGGAAACTTGTAACACTTACAACATGATGAAACTCAGTCTAATGTTGTTTAAATCCACATCTGAACCAAAGTATTTGGACTACTATGAACGAGCAACCTATAACCACATCTTGTCGTCACAGCATCCAGAACATGGTGGATTAGTTTACTTTACCTCGATGCGCCCCGGACATTATAGAATGTATTCAGCCGTTGAAGATTCAATGTGGTGTTGTGTCGGTTCAGGAATTGAAAATCATAGTAAATACGGTGAATTTATCTACGCCAAACAAGGAGAAAAACTGCTGGTAAATATGTTCGTTCCATCAACTTTAGATTGGCAGGAACAAGGTATTAAAATAACCCAAAGGACCCAATTTCCAGACTCCAACCAAGTTTCGTTAAAAGTAAATGTCGAAGTTGCCAAAAACTTTACCCTCAAAATTCGTCAACCTAATTGGATAGATGCCCCACTAGCCGTCAAACTAAATGGGAAATTGATCACTTCGCAATTTAATAATGGTTATGTCGCCATTGACCAAACTTGGCAAGATGGCGATACCCTAACTTTTGAGCTAATTACTAAGCTCTATGCCGAACAACTCCCAGATGGTCAGGATTACTATTCGTTATTATATGGTCCAGTGGTACTTGCCAATAAAGTAGAAGCATTACAAAACGAAAAGCTCAGTTTTGTCGCTGACAACAGTCGGATGGGACATATCGCGGCGGGACCAACTTGTCCCCCGAGGCCCTGCCAATCATGCTGGCTAGCCCGGATGACTTTATTGCGGGTATTACTCGAATTCCGGGTTCATTGGCTTTTCGAGTCGATAAACATATCGCAACTGTTGAGAACGCCAATGAGTCCATGGCCACCACGTTAATCCCATTTTATAGCTTACACGACAGTCGCCATCAGGTTTATTGGCCGCAACTCGATAAACAAAAGTTTGATGCCTATGCCAAAAAGGTTAAAAAACAAGCGCTTCAGGATGCTGAATTGGCAGCAAAAACGATCGACAAAGTTACTCCTAGCCAACAACAACCAGAGGTTGAACATGAGTTTAAAGGTGATAACACCCGAGCTGGTGTTAATAACGGACATCACTGGCGAGATGCGTTCGGTTGGTTCAGTTATAAGCTTTCTAATAAAGATTTAAATGCAGAATTACTGCGAATAGAATATTTTAAACACGACATAAACCGTCGTTTTGTCATTGAAGTTAATGGAGAGTTATTGGCGGAGGTCGACTTGAAACCACATTCGAGTCAGGATGATTTTTATTATATTGACTACCCATTAACACAGACAATGAAAGAGGCTAAAACTCTAGAACTAAAGTTTCATGCAAAACCAGAGTCTATCGCGGGCGGAATTTATGGAATTCGCTTAATGAGTCACCCTAACTCAATAAAGATCCAGATAAACGATAAAGGTTGCCGAAACGCAGCCTTTTTTACGCCGCGAAAAACACAAAGTTACTTCCACAATAACTCTATGCCTTGGCTTTGGCCTTTGTTTTTTACTCTTAAAACAGACTCTATACTACACTACAAATTTTCTGTAATTCGGTAACTGATGCAATTATGGCCAATACCAACAATGTAAACCGCTTTCCTGCTTTAAGTTAAAACTAAGTGATTAAACATCAGCAAACAAGCGTTTTAAATACTGTTGAATTCCGTCAAAAAAGCGGCTCAGTTCCAATGGAAATGGCCGCTTAAAATTCCTCAATTAGGGGAGTATGGTTTATTCGATTAACTGGGTTATATTTTTATCTAGGTCGCTGGCATCAACCGTTGGCCAACCACCCTGCCAAGACATTTCCAAAATACGGAGCTTTTGCAGCGCGTTATCTGCAGTTTCGTACGCATGAAGTACCAGATAGTCTTTCCCATCAAAGGTGTATGCCGAGTTATGCCCCAACGCAACCCAATTATCGTTGCCGGAAATAACCAAGGAGCCTCCACCATGATTCATATCAACACCATTTTTGTCCAAATAAGGGCCTGTTACCGACTTAGAGCGCCCGACTCTAACATTGTAAGTACTGTCGAGCCCACGGCAACATTTATCAAACGAAATAAACTGGTAATAGAATCCGTTTTTCTTAAAGATAAATGGGGCTTCAACGGCGGCGTCGCTAAGGCTCTGCAGTATCAAGGTTATGTGAGCGTTGACGCGCCGAAATGGTATGCCATTCTTGTGGCTCCGCAAGCCTTACTAAATCATCGTCTAACTTAACTAACTTCATGCCATCCCAAAATGAGCCAAACGTCATCCAAGTTTGTCCATTTTCGTCTTCGACGATTGCGGGATCAATTGCGTTCCAATGATCACGATTTGGTACTGACTGGATCACAATACCGTAATCTACCCAGCCATAATCAGGCGAGTTAGGCTCTAACGACTTTGTTACCGCAACGCCAATTCCAGACGTATTTTTACCAAACGCTGAGACAGAATAATACAAATAATATTTACCCGCTTTATGGTAAATATCGGGGGCCCACAAATGGCCGTTAAACTCAGGAGCTACTCGCCGTGCCCAGCTCGGCTCATCCTTAAAAACTCGGCCAACAAGCTGCCAATTTTTCATATCCTTCGACCGGTAGTAAGTAATCCCCGGTCCGGTACTAAACACATAATATGTGTCGTCAGCCTTAATCATAACCGGGTCGTGAACTTCGACCTGTTTCGCACAGGCACCTAATGTCACGAATGCGGTCAAACATAACAGCCTAGTAAAGTGCTGGAATAATACTTCTATTCTTAAACTCATAAAATTCTCTTTGTTGATGGACAATACATTTATATTACAATAGTATTTTAATCATGGTTTTTCAATTGTAATTTCATAAAACAGAGGTATTTAATGAAACGATTAGCAACCTTAACTTGCCTTTGCGCGAGTATAGTAGGTACCCAATCTCACGGTACACTATTGTACGACAACCCTATCGTAACCCAGAGGGCCGATCCTTTTTATATAAACATAAAGAAACGGGTTGTTATACATTCATTGGTTCGTCTCCTAAATTTGACAACATAGAACTCAGACAAGCCTGCCGACTTAATGATTTAAAGTTGGCCCGCCCTAAGGTGATCTGGCAAAAAATCAAACAGGTCCTTTAAGCCTTAACATCTGGGCGCCTGAACTGCATAAAATTGATGGATCATGGTATATATACTTTGCTGCTGGCGAAAGAGATCGACCATTTCATATTAGAATGTTTGTATTAAGAAATGACCATCCAGATCCTATGCAAGGCTCATGGACTAACTTAGGACAAATCAAAACACCATGGGATACCTTTGCGCTTGATGCAACCACCTTTGAGCACAAAGGTAAGCGCTACTTAATTTGGGCTCAACAAGACCCAACAGCCACATACAACTCTGCATTGTGGATGGCAGAAATGTCTGATCCAACGACCATCAAGGGCGAAGTGATCGAACTGTCGAAACCGGAGCTGAATTGGGAGATTCAAGGTTATAAAGTTAACGAAGGCGCCGCTGTACTGATCCGAAATAATAAGGTATTTGTCGCTTATTCGGCCAGCGCCACAGATGACAGATATGCAATGGGTTTACTTTGGGCTAATCCAGAAGATAATTTGATGGACCCTAAAAGTTGGAATAAATCCCCAAATCCCATTTTTGGAACCAATGAATCCGTCAATCGCTATGGCCCAGGTCATAACAGTTTTGTCATTGCCGAAGATGGCAAAACAGATCTACTCATCTATCATGCTCGCGACTACAAAGACTTACAGGGGACGCCACTCACCGATCCTAATCGTCACGCGAGAGCGCGAGTAATTCAATGGGATAAAAATGGTTTTCCCCAACTGAGACCAGAAATGAGCGATTAAAAAAAGACGCTAATTAATAGCGCCTAAAAGGTGTGTCGACCTGACAATCAACAACGGGAAAATGGTTAGAAAAAGCGCCAATAGATAAACACTGTGATGCCGATTATGCCTGCCGTATGGATATAGTCCCATTTGTCGACACCGGCTTTTACTTCTTCTAATTGTTCTTTAGGCATCGTAGTGAAGGTTAAACCTTTTAGTTCTTGTAGCGATTTCCGTGGAGTGACTAAGCTCAGAACAAGCATTAAAAGCGAAATAACAATAAACAAAAATATACAAATATAGAGCCAGTTTTCGTTCGCGAACCAACCAATTAAGGCAATAGACTCAACTTGTTCAGCGAAGAAACTCAATACGAGCCTTAACATGCCCAAAATAAATCCAATCACAAGCCCCCAAAATGCGGCCGCCTCAGTGATCCGTTTACTGCAAATACCAAGCAAAAAGACCGCGGCTATTCCATAGGTGCGATTAGTGCCTGCACTTGTTGAAGGTACTCAAACAAATTCGCTGATAATGCTAACATCAGTGGTATCCAAAGCATCCCCAAAATTACAATTCCAACCGTTGCCAATCTACCGACTTGCAACAACTCTTTTCGGAAGATTGGGGTTTAAACCTCTTGTAAAAATCGATAGTGAATAAAGTCGCAGATGAATTAAACAGTGATGCTAACGAAGACATTAAGGCTGCCAATAAGCCGCCAATCACTATGCCTTTTACCCCAGCTGGTAAAAGTTCAGACACTAAGGTTGCAAATGCTGCATCTGAAGAGTCATAACTGATCAGCCCTTTTTGCTGAAGTGCAAAAGCGATCATGCCTATGGAACTAAGAATATAAACACAGGCAATAACTTCAGATAACCTGCAAACATAGTCCCGCGCCTAGCTTCTTTAATCCCTTTTGCAGACAGGATACGTTGAACAATATATTGATCAGTACACCAGTACCAAAATCCAATAATAAATGAGCCAAAGAGAACACCCGGCCATGGAAACTCGGGGTCATCCCAAGGTCGGATCAAGTGCATATTGGCTGCGTTAATTCGCTCTACTTCTGCCCAACCTCCGACTTTATCCAGGCCTAACCAAACGATAATGATTGAACCAATCAGAAGTACAGGTGTTTGCAGTACTGAAGTCCACATAATTGCCTTCATGCCGCCTAATACCGTATAAATCCCAGTCACAACCACCATACCTACAGCCGCAACCCAGAAAAAGTCGATACCCCAAACGGAATCTATACCTAATAAAGTTTGCAAAACCAGCGCCCCTGCATAAACCGTAACGGCTACCTTAGTTAACACATAACTAATAATTGAAATTGCCGCTAAGAACGTTCGGCAACGTTCTGAGAATCGTCGCTCCAAAAACTCTGGCATAGTGTAAACTTTTGAGCTCCAATAAAATGGTACAAAAACCAGCCCAATAAAAGTATGATGTACGACTGTAACTCCCAATGAGCAAGCGCCATTCCTGATGATGCCCCCGCTCCTGAAAGGCCGACTAAATGCTCCGAACCGATATTTGAGGCGAAGATAGACGCACCTATCACTAACCAAGTTGCATTTCTGCCAGCTAAAAAGTAATCCGCTGTATCTTCTTCTCTATCTCGCATTGACAGAGCAACAACGCCTATCAATAACAAGAAAAACCCCGCTAAAACGGCCCAATCGAGCCAACTAAGTTCAATCATTATTATTATCCTCAGTAAAATTATTATTTATACTATAATAATAATATTAAAATTTAAACCAAAAACTAAGGTCACTATTTGTTATTTATTCTTATTCATGAGTGGAATACACTCGCAACAATTGGAGTTTGCCTTACAAATTATTATGTTATTATCTTAAAAATAGTTATGAATAGGACGCATTAACATTATGGCAGTGTCAAAAAATAACCTATCAGAGCAAGTAACTGATGCCTTAGGTAAAGAAATTATTTCAGAGAAATATGCAGCGGGGTCAAACCTTCCAACAGAAGCGCAACTTTGTGAGCATTATAAAGTTAGCCGAACCGCCGTAAGAGAGGCCGTAAAAATGTTAACGGCAAAAGGGTTAATTTCCTCTAAACCCCGCCAAGGGATCAGAGTCGAACCGGCTGAAAACTGGAACCTTTATGACACCCGGGTATTAGAATGGTTATTGCAAAATAGTCCTTCTCTATTTGTACTAAAAGAGTTTTTACAGGTGCGCATGGCGATTGAACCGCAAGCCGCCGCGTTAGCGGCCAAAAATGGTGATAAAGAACTCATCAAAAACATTAAGAATGCGCTTGATGAAATGGAGAAAGCCGCAAAAATTGACGATGCGTCAATGTTTGATTCTGATTTAGCTTTTCATTCGTCTATCTTACAAGCCAGTGGCAACCGATTTTTGCGCAACTTAAAGAGTTCATCAGCACAGCTTTGTCAGTCAGTATTCAGCATACTACACCTGCAAAAGGAAACCGGTTGTCGATTGTAGAGGAACATCACAAAGTTTACTCAGCAATTTATAATGGTGAAGCGGAACGAGCAAAAAATATGATGGCTTATTTAATTGATGAAGCTATGGTGCTTATTGACGAAAAGATCAGTTCAACACATAGTAAGTAAAAACGAGCATTTATGATCCCTACCAGCAATGACCAAGCGATTTATCCTTCGTTAAAAAACAAATTAGCCTTTGTTACGGGTGGAGCCACAGGCATTGGCGCCGTAATAGTTAAACAATTGTGTTACCAAGGCGCTAAGGTAACCTTTGTCGATATTGATAAGGTAAATGCCAGTAAAGTCGCAAACCACTTAACCGAACTAGGTCTAGAGGTTCAATACATTGAATGTGACGTAACCAAAATTTCTGAGTTACAAAACATCATTGCAGATAGTGCTAAAAAACATGGGCAAATTGATATTCTGGTCAACAATGCGGCGAATGATGAAAGGCACCGGATTGACACCGTAAATGAAGACTACTGGGATCATTCGATTGCCATTAACCTAAAACCCTATTTTTTGCGGCACAAGCTGTCCACCCATTTATGAAAAATCACGGTGGCTCCATCATCAATTTGGGCTCAGCAAGCTGGCGTCGAAAACAGTCAGGAATGCCTTTATACACTACAGCTAAGGCCGCTATTGAAGGGTTAACACGAAGTTTAGCCTCTAATTTTGGTAACGACCACATTAGAGTCAATACCCTTATTCCAGGTTGGGTGAAAACCGACAAACAAATTGCCAAATGGTTAAGCCCAGACGTCGCCGAAAAAACACAAGAAGCCCAATGCATACATAAAGCGTTAGAGCCTATCGATATTGCCAAAGCTGCATTATTTTTGGCATCAGATGACAGTAAAATGATGACCGCAACAACGTTAATAATCGACGCGGGTTGGATTTAATTAAATTTAATAACTGAAATTAATAAAATTATTAATTGACTATTTGTGCTCACAGAATACTATTGTAATACAATATTAGTTAAAGTATTTTGTTTTGTGAGTTCTGAATTTTATTTACTGTACATCATCATTATCTTTGGAGCCTGTCTACAGAGCCTTAGTCGGCTTTGGATTAGGGCTTTTAAGTGCACCATTGGTGTTTCTCATCGACCCTGAGTTGGTGCTAGGGCCAATGATCCTGCTTGCTCTGTTAAATACGGTTATCCTATCCTTGAAATTCAAAGACAAAATTGATGTATCTCAAACGAAACTGTCATTGATTGGCGGTACGTTTGGTGTATTTTTCGCAGCGATATTCATTGGGCTTATATCTATTGAGCAGTACCAGAAAATTTTTGGTTTTCTAGTGTTACTTGCGGTCTCATTGTCTGTGTTAGGAATTAAGCCAAAAGTCAATTACGTCAGCAGTCTGGTCGCTTCGTTTGTATCTGGTGTCATGGGCACTATCACGTCCGCTGGAGGTGCGCCAATGGGGCTATTATATCAATCCGAGGAAAAATCGACGGTTAAAGCCAATTTAAGTATCTTCTTTGTTTATCTCAATGCGATCGCAATTATTGCACTTTTATTGGCTGGCAAGGCAAGTACTCAAGATTTTATACACTTTCTGCAATTGGCGCCGGCGATCTTAATAGGAATATGTTTGTCTAATTTTATCAATAATCTTATTAACCCAAAACTCATGCGAATTCTTGTTTTACTCGTTGCGACAATTTCCGGTATGCTGTTAATTACGTAAAACGTCAACACAGCTTACTTTTATGACTGAACTAACTTACGTTGCTACCCTAGATGTCCCGGTTGCGCGCTTAGGCGAAGGTCTTTACTTTTGTTCGCATGAAATGGCGTTGTACTGGGTAGATATCCTGCAACCTCGGCTGTTCCGTCAAGACTTAAATAATCAATCCATTACCATACAAGAATTTGATGAAGCGATCTGCTGGGTAAATAAAGATATAAATGGCAAGCTCGTTATTGGATGCAATTCAGGTATATTCCACTATAGCTTTAAATCCCAAAGGAAAACCCTCCTCTGGCGCAACAGAGAGGTTAAAAACAACGTCAGACTTAATGACGCCAAATGTGACCGAAGTGGGCGACTTTATTTTGGTACTTTGGACAACTCGGAAACAAAAGCCAAAGGCAGACTATACACTATAGATAATAGTCATAGTTGCATAACAGTGGATACTGGATATACGGTCAGCAACGGCCCAGCGTTCAATTTGTCAGGTGATATTATCTATTCGGTATCGAGTACAGAAAGAACAATCTATAAAATCCAATACTCGAAACAACATAATGCCTTCTCTAAATCAGTTTTCATCAAGTGGCCAAGTTCACAAGGTTATCCTGACGGCTTAACCGTCGATAATCAAAACAACTTATGGATTGCAAGCTGGGGCGGTGCCGCAGTCTATTGCTATTCCGAACAAGGAAAATTAGTCATAAAAGTTTCAGTTCCGGCGCTCTATGTAACAAACATTACGTTTGCTGGACCGCGGCTAAATGATGTCTATATCACTTCAGCATCACACACAATGACAGAGACAGAACTAACTAAATTTCCTGACTCAGGCAAAGTTTTTCATTACAAAGCTGACAACTTTAATGGTGTGGCTGAAACAGCAATTCGTTATTTACCAAAAAGTTAAATCCCCTTTACGCTTTTCCCAGAACGAGAGACGCCCTTTTGCTGCGTTGACATCCTGTTCTGTCAGCCGTTCACTATGATCTACATCCACAATTTGGATAGGTAAGGACATCGCATCTCGGGTTCGATTTGCGCTTTGAACATCGTCTGATAAGCTATTGATAACATACCTTGCTATTGTTTTTTTGGTTGTGGTCGCTTCAATCCCTCTAAATAAACTAAGGGGGCATTTGGGATCTTATTTTTGACACCGTATCGTTAATTGATGTTTGAGCGTATTCCTACCGTTGGGTTGAGTTCTATAGCTCTTTAATTTGAATTCTTCTGTGACCTATATGTGACCAGAATGTAAAATAACAGTAAAAATTTGTACCACTACAATCATGGATAAGATTTGTGTGACTCAGATGTTCGGCGTTAAAAGGTACAAAATGAAACTATTAAATATTAATAAAAACAAAAGGTTGACGTTTTTGTGGTAGTTTGAACACCATTTAGTAACGAAAAAAACGATTTAGATACACTGTTTTAGCTCGTCCCTCCGGAGGTTGAAGCGCAGGTTCGATTCCTGCCGGGCGCCAATTCTTAAATACCCCAAATAATACGCCAGCAAATTCAAAGACAAATATTCTTAAAGTGGAAATTGACCATACGCTCTTTGGAAATGCAAAAAGTGTATTGTGAAAAGTGAAAATTGGGTATCGTTTACTATAATCGTCATTAGCGATAAATTATTATTTAAACAATTGGTTGCGACTAACGGAGGGTAATAATGGAGTTACTTAATGAATATCCGGTATTAATTCTGCCGGCAATACTGCTATTTGTTGTCGTTGCGGGCTATTTAATTTCATTTCTTCCTATTGGACCTAACGAGTCCAAATAAAAAGATAATTCCAAAAAGGCCATGTTTGTGACAGATTTAATTGGCTGATCCATGCGTATTGTTTGATGACAAACCATTACCACTGTAACCCTCCCATAAAATCACAATGTCTGGCTGATAGTTAAGTTAAAGCGACATCAGCAGTCGTCCACAATTGCCAGAACGGGTGTTGTAGCAATTTGAACGGCATCTTCACATTTGTTTATTCAATATTCTTCGACATGTAATGTAAAAATATTTATAAAGTGGGCTCCCAAAGCGTAACTTGATTGCGACCGTTGGATTTTGATTTGTACAGTGCTTTGTCCGCTTGTTCAATCAACTCAGAAGGGTTTTTGGCATTAAACCGGATAGACGTAATGCCAAAACTAGACGTTACCGAAACATCATCAAAAGCTGTTTGTTCCACTTTTTACGCATATTTTCGGCAATGGTCATAGCTTGCTCTGGGGTTACTCTGTGTAAAACAATACAAAATTCTTCACCACCAAATCGAGCGACGATATCATTTTGCCGAACGCAATTTTGTAATACATGTGCAAAGCTCTTTAGGACTGAATCACCAATGTTGTGACCAAAGGTATCATTAACCTTTTTAAAATGGTCGATATCAGCCAAAATAATGCAGTATTCGCCAAGTATTTCTGCATTTTCAAAATTTTGATTCATCAACTTCAATAAAATACGACGGTTGTAACAATCCGTCAGGGGATCACGCGCCGCAAGGTAATCGAGCTCTTTATTACGTTTATTTGATGCAATGAATCGGCGATAAATTAAGAAGATTAGCGACAGGCAAATAACAAGTAATAACGTTAACGCAACACTGGCATATTTATTTTTTATAAGTTCTAGTTCAGTGATGGTTTTTACTTGTTTTGCAATCTCAATTTCATTGTTTTTCCTAGCTAATTCAAGTTCATCGAGTTTGGATTTTTCTTTTAATGCTTCGAGTTCAACTTCTAATTTATGTGAATGCAAATTGGCTTTTGCTAGGATAAGTTGATTATCTTCATTTTCTTTTTGAATGATTTCACTTAACTCTAGCTCTTGTTCTGCGTAATGTAACGCGGCTGTGAAGTTGCCTCTGTCTTTTTCTGCTGTTCTAAAATGGCCATAGGCAAATAACATTTCTACTTTATTATTCAATTCCTTTGATAGTGCAAGTGATTCGTTTAGCAAGCTAATTGCTTCATCGTTATCTATTCCGATTAGAATGCCGGCAAGCGGGTTTAGTGCTCTTATTTGGTATATTTTACTGTTTATTTCTCTAGCAAGAGAAAGAGATTCACGGTAATAATTAATAGCATTATTGGTGTCATTTATGGCTCGGTAAATATTGGCAATAATTCTAGCTATAACTGATTGGTTTGATTTGTATTTGCTTCTTTTATAAATCGTGTAGGCTCTATGAGCCATTACCATGGCGGTTTTATAATCGCCAGACTTTAAATTAATAACTGCCAACTCTCGTAAAGACGACGCTATTGTTTTCTCTTCTATTGACCCTTCGGGCAAATCTACCGTGACCTGATAAAAGGATTTAGCCTGTTCAAACTGTTTTAACCTAGTATAAATATGGCCAATTTGGTTCGATGTTTTCGCAATACCAAGTACATCATTAACTTGTTTGTAATATAAATACGCTTCATGAATGTGTGTTAGAGATTTTTCGTAACGGCCAATAAGACGATAGATAATTCCGGCACCGAGCAAAGATTTAGCATAAGCTTCAGGGTCGTCGAATCCTTGATGCAATTCGAGCCCTTGCATTGAATAATCAAGGGCTATAACTAGATTACCTAAATAGCGTTCTGAGTCAGCAAGCGTATTTAGGGTACGCGCCATTAATCGTTTATCTTGCAGCGTGGTAAATACCTCTAGTGTTTTCCTGTAGTACTTAGCAGCTTGCTCTCTATTTCTTAAACGTTTGTATGACTGGCCTATTATTTTGTAAGTTTCTCCAAGTCGATGTTGTATAACTTTATCACTACCATAAAGATAATCGGGGGCTTGAAGGTATTGATTGATAGCATCTTGGTAACGTTTTTGTTGATAATAGCCATTACCTTTATTAATGAATGTAAGTGCGATAAGGAACCCGTCGTCATATTGCAGGGTGATAGGTAATAATTCATCAATAGTGTTTTCCGCTTGATCGTAGCGTTTTTCAACTAATAACACTTCAATATAATCAATTGTCGACAAGATCTGATTTCTTTTGTCATTGATATTGTTATATATAACAGAGGCTTGCAAAAAGTTATCAAGTGACTGGTCTGCATTATGTGAGCGTTGATTTAATTGCCCCAATAATGAGTGTGCTTCTGCGCTTACTGTATGGTTATTATTAATTGTAGATAAGCGAAGTGCTTCATTTGCCAGTTTCATGCTTGTTTGTAGATCAATAGACCGAAGAGACTCGGCGTTTTTTAAAAGTTCGCTATCGGATAGATGAGCAAATTTAGAACTTGACTCGAAAGCTTTCGAAGAGCTGGTTTCTGATTGGGCATTAGTACAAAAAGACACAATACAGAAAAACACAACTAGGATCAGATAATGACCAAATTGACTTGGTAAAATATTGTATGCATGTTTTAGCGAAGGGGGATCCCAAGTGCAATTGGCCTAAATATCCAATTAACCGCATATGTTCTTACTTAAAAAATGTTGCAGTTTGAACTTCCAAAATTTGTATTGATAAGATCAATAAAGTATCGCTTAATCTTTAAATGGGTCAAGTCATTCCCATAAAAAACACGGTAGTGTTGATATAACTGATTGAAATTCAATCGATACTTCTTCTGTCGCAAACTTTATCGACAGTACACAAGATAACCAACAAAATTAGCACGTATTTTAATTCAGGAAGGAATCTTATGGTAAAGCAGAGTTTTATTTACGGCGCAGTATTAACCTTCCTCGGATGTATACTCCACATCGCGATAATTATAGGCGGACCAGAATGGTATTTAGCTTCTGGTGCAGGTGAAAACATGGCAAAATTAGCGGAAACAGGCTCGATTTACCCCGCATTTATTGGCGTCATTTTAGTCTGTATTTTCTTTGGCTGGTCTTTATACGCCCTTTCTGGCGCCGGTGTTATTCGTCGATTGCCCTTCTTGAAAGAGTGTCTAATACTTATTTCTGCATTGTGCATGGTGCGGGGCTTGTATGGATTTTTTGTTCCTTTCCTTTTTGACAGTCCGTATGTTGCAAGCCTCGGGGTTTGGTTTTGGGTTTACAGTTCGACTATTTGGCTGGTGATAGGTTTATTTTATGCTGCAGGCTTAGCGTCACGTTGGTCTTATATTAGCGATAAAAAACAAAGCCGGAAGTTGAAGAAAGATAGGCAAGTAGAGCAATGTGCTCAACTGGATTAAAGGCGCAACAATAATTCACTTAGACTGTGACAAAAACAAAAGTCTTATGATGGATAGCTTCGGCTGTGTTTGTGCGCAAGATGGTCGCAGTTCGATTTAACGAACCGTTAAATTATTAATTACCTTCCAGTAATCGTAATCGATATCGCATACCTAAAACAAAAATACGTAAAGATAGTTAAGTAGAAACCTACGTTACTATTTATATCGATTTATTTATCGTTCCTAAATTTTGTAAATGCGGCTGGCCTTACTCCAAAAAATGCAATTAGTTGTTATAAGCTTTTTTATTGGGAGAGAGGTTTATAAACATGCAGGTTTACCTTGTTATTGGGCGACCTAAAACTAATAAAACGACAGGTCTTAACCATGAGATTAATCATTTCGATTGTATTCATTTTCTTTCTCTTTCTCAGCCAAAGCCAAAGCCTATTGGCAGAACCTTTGCTCAGATCTCAAATTGATCGCCTACATCAGTATGCGGGGCATTGGGTCAGCAGCGATAATATTGAAACCGATAGCTTTGGGGCCTTTCCTGCAATAAAGATGAAAAATATTTCAACAATGAATAATCAGTCGATGCAAGTTGAAGTACTTCAATATCAAAACGGCCATTACAAAACCTTATTAACTGAATTGATTGGTTACGATACTAAGAGTGACCAAATCATTGCATTAGGGCAAAACCAAGAAGGGGTTATTTTCAAAGGAAAAGGGCTTTTTCATCGGATAAAAAATGGACGATGCGAGACGTCGATATGCTTGGTAACTTTTATTTGCAAGTCGATTTTGAGTTTCAAAGCCCCAGCAATATATTAGTAGAGGGGTTTGACGTTACAGGTAAAAGCCTTTGGAAAACCCGCTATATCAAGTCTAACCCTAAAGATAAAAATATTGGGATCCAACTAGTCTCGGTACATCAGGAAATGCTGAATGACCCTGCAGGAACGCTGAGAGAGCTAGGACGTATGGGTTATAGCTACATAGAAACCTTCGTTTATGACAATGGAACTTTTTATGGCATGTCGCCAACCGAGTTTAGACAGGAAGTTAGGTTACACGGAATGCAATTTTTGGGGTCCATGACATTTCATGATCTGCCTGCTTCTGACAATTGGGAAAGCGCCTTAAAATGGTGGGCGAAGACGATAGATGACCATGTAGAAGCGGGCGTACATTATCTGACAACGTCCAATAATCAACTAAAAGGTGTAACGACTAAATTAGAACTGCAGCGTTATAGCGATTATTATAATGCGATTGGGAAGTTATGCCGCGAAAAGGGCATTACCTTTGCCTTTCATAATCACGCTGACGAATTTGGCGATGTCGAGGGCACTCGGATCTATGACTATTTTTTAGAACACACCAACCCTTCATATGTGTATTTTCAAGCTGATATTTACTGGATGAAAGTCGCTGGGGTAGAGCCTGTGAATTATTTTAAAAAATACCCAAACCGATTTTTAAGTTGGCACATTAAAGATTATAAAGAGCTCGGGGCAAGTGGCAATATTGATTGGATGGAGATATTTCATCACGCTGAATTTAACGTGCCAAAGTATATGGTTGCCGAAGTTGAAGAGTACACCTACCCGCCTTTATATAGCGTTCAGTTGGCATGGGAATATTTATACTATAAGATCTTAAATTAAATTTTCGATTTTATCGTAACACCCAAAAAGGCACGGATCTGCTTATGAAACTTGTTCCCTTCATAATATCCACAGTTCTATTTATTGCGGCATATAAAAAATACACCGTTGAACCTCACTCTAAAGTCATATGGATCGTTGTTGCATTAGCACTTATATTTTTAGTGAGTGCATTCCGATCCAAACGCTCCAAATTGCGTCATGGGGATGCTAGTTCTAGTTGGTTTGATTCTGACGGTGGCAGCTCAGGAGGAGATGGCGGCGGTGGTGGTGGCGATTAACAGAAACGTTATGTTAGCCGTATTATGCAATAGTACTAACACCTAACTTATCGTTAACAATGAGTTAGGTGTTTCTATTTTGTAAAAATCCATTTTTTGTCGCTATTTGTGAGCAGCGTTCTATTATTATCCATATGTTATCGAGCAACACGTGTACCGTTTATTTGTGCGGCGGGACTTTATTTAGAATGAACTCCATTAAACTGGGGATGTAAGCGTAACCCTCGATACCCTCAATTGCCTGTCGGGCGTGGGTGATAGCTTGGTGCTCATATTCATTAATGGATGTGTGGTCTAATTTAAAAACGCATTTAATTTCTGCTATTTCATTTTCTGGTATAACCAAAGTATATAATTCACACGGCGTGAATTTTGTTTTGTTTTTACTCATTGTCGATCCTAAAGGTAATGAATGAAGATTTAGGTTATCAACAAATTACGAATGCGTTTTATTTGCGGGTGTCTCTAATGTTAGTGCTCAAACCCTGAATTTTCTCTCCCTAAATTTTGAAACGGCGGCAAATGTTGCTGGACTGATTTTCTATACTTTATCTAAGCTCAAGAACAAGTTGTTGCCATCGCAGTGTTCAGATTTCATTACACGTCTTCAAAGCCTTAATTTTCCCGTTTTGCCTAATTGACTCTAATTCTGTCTAAAGTGAAGGGAAGAGCTCAATTTACAAAGTCCACTAGTGATTTGTATTAGAAAGCTCAGCATTAGTGGAACGCAAAACAAAATATCGAGCTCCTATTGAGATTCTTTGCTTAGTTCGCTTGCATGGCTCGAAATCCAGTTGTTAAGCCTAAGGGGCCAATCCGACTTGAATTAAACATAGGAACGTCGGTTTCATGGGGGTTATTACTCGGCAAGCCTTATGCGGCTAAAACTGTATTTGTAAGGCAACAGCTAGACGTAATCTTTCAATATAAAGGACGTATTTGATGAAATATATTCACCAAACGATATCTGATTTAATGCGCAGTAGCCCGGCGCAAACTGAATTTTACCAAGCTGTTGAAGAGGTGCTTAACTCGTTAGCGCCTCTTTTAGAAAAACATACTCACTACCAACAGCAAGCGATTATTCAACGTATTGTTGAACCTGAACGTCAGATTATGTTTCGGGTACCTTGGGTTGATGACGACGGTCAAATACACGTTAATAAGGGATATCGAATTGAGTTTAATTCATCATTAGGCCCATACAAAGGAGGGTTGAGGTTTCATCCTTCCGTCAATGCGGGGATCATCAAATTTTTAGGATTCGAGCAAATTTTTAAAAATGCTTTAACGGGTCTGCCTTTAGGCGGGGGCAAAGGCGGTGCAAACTTTGATCCCAAAGGTCGCAGTGATGGTGAAATTATGCGTTTCTGCCAATCATTTATAACAGAGCTTTTTCGCCATATCGGACCGACAACGGATGTACCTGCGGGCGATATTGGCGTTGGTGCGCGAGAAATAGGCTATATGTTTGGTCAATACAAACGATTAACTGGAAATTACGACGGCGTATTTACAGGCAAAAGTCTACTTTGGGGTGGATCACTTGCTCGTAAAGAGGCGACAGGTTATGGCACTGTATATTTTGCTGAATGCATGCTTAAAGAACGTAAAGATAGCTTAAATGGCAAACGCTGTTTAGTGTCTGGAGCTGGCAATGTCGCTATATATACAATGGAAAAGCTCTATCAGCTGGGAGCAACACCAATCACCTGCAGTGATTCATCGGGGACAATTTATCATGACCGCGGCATCGATCTAAAGTTAGTAAAACAACTTAAAGAAAAACAACGAGTGAGCCATAGCTCATTATGCCGAAAGTTACCCAGAAGCTATCTACACAGAGGCCGCACATTATCCTGAAGACGGCCACGCGGTTTGGCGTTATAGAGCCGATGCGGCATTTCCGTGCGCCACTCAAAACGAGTTAACCTTGATGGATGCAAAGGCTTTATTAACAAACGATTGCAAATTGGTGAGTGAAGGGGCAAATATGCCTTCAACTAAAGCGGCTGTTGATGCATTTATTGACGCTAAAATTGCTTATGGGCCGAGTAAAGCTGCCAATGCCGGCGGTGTAGCAACAAGCCAATTAGAAATGGCTCAAAATGCGAGTATGCAAAAATGGACATTTGAACAGGTAGATGAGCAGCTAAAGCAAATAATGCAAAACATTTTTATTAGCTCAAGTCATGCAGCGAAAGAATTTGGTCATGAGGGAAATTTAGTATTAGGCGCTAATATTGCGGGATTCCGACGTGTTGCCGATGCCATGATAGAACAAGGCGTTGTCTAAATAAGCGTTAGTTTAGGTAAGTCGCAATTAAACAATAACCATAAAACATAGGCGCTGTTGCCAATGTGTATGGCCACAATTTTCTAATTGCCTTAACGACGCTTTGCTCGTTATCCATATGCCGTTTTATTATGTATTAAAGAACGGTGACTTGCTCTGTGTTTCTTCTAATTGCGTGGTAAATTTGATGTTTACTCGTTTTAGCGAAACAGATAAAATGGCCTTATTAGGCATTATTTAATGGATTAAATTAAGATAGGTTCAAGGATTATGAAAAAGATCACGCTTGCCCTAAGTGCAAAACTAAAGTTAGTTGGTTTCAACTCTATTGGTCATTTTCAGAACACTTTCAATGCTCTAAGTGCTCAGCTGAACTTTCAATACAAGATAAGTTAAATAGAAAAGCAGTTATATTTGGCACAATGTTAATTATTCATATAAGTGGCTATTTCTGGATTGTCGGTGATTCATTCTTTTCTACCATCCCATTTATTTTGTGCGTAATCATCTCTTGTTATATCTATCGTTATACGACTACCGTTGTTCTCACAACTGCACCTGAAAAAAATCAAAAACATTTTTAAAATTTTTGATGAGCAATCGTCAGATTCAGTCACCAATGCGTAACAGATCCCTTCACCGATGGGTGGAAAGTCGATTGTGAGATAAAGTGTGTTTTTTAGCAAATTTACGCTCTTATCAGTAACCTTTCCGTGCCTTTTTGCCACGCTTATAGTAATGTTTAATCTCGTTAGTAAGGATGCAAACAGCCTGTCAAAAGATTAGTGTAAGTAAGAAAATGCAATTTTTTCAAAAACTTCCTAATTATCCCTTACTAATTCAGCGACATCATTCATTTAATAAATAGCTAATTGCTGGGTATAGAAAGGTTATGTCATGCAAAATAAATACAAAATTTTGACAATTTTGCTCTCCATGCTAGGCGCACTCCCTCAAGGGGTTAGCGCGCCAAAATCAGAATTTGAGCGTTTTAAGGCACAATTTGCAACGTTCGCAGAAAATGAGAAAAAGGAATTTGCTGACTACAAACTTAATCTTAGGAAAGAGTTAGCGCAGTATAAAGCTCAAGTTACGGGAGTTTGGGGGTATGCCGATGTGTCCAGTGGCTCAAGGCTAGTTGTTTATTCTCAAGACATGAATGAGAAGGTGCTCATTGATTACGCCGCCGATGAAATTTTTATTCCAGCATCAAACCGTCTAATTTAAAGCAAGCCGAAACCTTATTAAATAATACGCTTAATGCATCAATTGCTGATTTGAAAAACGGCATGTCGCTCAGCTCAAAAAGATTAAAAAATACGATCCGAGTAAAGGATTAACAGTAGCGGATTCGCTTGGTATTAGCCAAAGTGAATTAAAGGCATTAGTGAAATCGGTTGCTAAGCGTTCCATTCCCGTGAAAGAAGTTGAGCGCGTTGAAGAAAATATTAAGGCACTCGTTAAGGCCAAAAAGAAAGTCGAAGCCTATATCCAAACGTTGCCCGTGGAGAAGCAATTACCGGAGCGTATGTTTCTTAATACCTTTGATGTGGAAACCAGTAATGCGCTTAAACATCAACAGCAAGTCAGTGTGGCGCCAGAGAAAAAACAACCTGCGACACGGAAAATAAAATTCAGTAGTACGCAGTGGAAAAAACCACACCGTATCGACGTTATGTTAGTTCGCAGGCCAATAAATACAACCTATCACCAGCGCTCCTGTATGCCATTATGGAAACAGAGTCTAGCTTTAATCCTATGGCCCAATCCCCCATCCCTGCCTTTGGTTTAATGCAGGTGGTGCCAACAAGCGCGGGCATAGACGTAAATGACTATTTGAATAAATCAAAAACACCGCCGCATCAAAAAACATTATTAGTCCCTGAAACCAATGTTGAATTTGGTTCGACGTATATGAATTTATTGGTCAATCGTTACTTTTCGCCAGTAAAAAATGAAACCAGTAAAATTTATGTCGCAATTGCGGCTTACAATACGGGCACATGAGCAATGTTGCCTATGTTTTTAACGATAAAAGCAGTAAAAAACTTAAACCAGCTTATAAAGCAATCAATCAACTTGCACCGCAGGAGGTTTACAACAAGCTTCGTGCAAATGCACACCCTGAAACTCAAGGGTATATTCAAAAAGTACTTAAAGCTAAAAAGTACTACGAACAGTTTATTTAGAAAGCTCAATTAAGGACAGTTAAGTGAAGATGAAGATAGCGATTACACAATGGTTATTTGGATTGGTGTTATTAGGATTGGCTCCGAATGTTGAAGCTTTGCCTATGGTGGATTTTAGCCAGTCTAATTCTAAATGCAAAAAAGACTGCTCGATGAAACTGACGATTGGTAAATATCGACAGAGTTACAGTGACAAATCCAAATTGGAGCTTAAGGCTCTGTATAACGGCGTTGCGTGGGCCATTGTGTCTGATTACATTCGGGTTTCTAAAGGAAAAGGTAATAAAAAGCAGTACTTTCTTCATAGCTCAAAAGGTCGTAAACGTGCGTCGTTGTCGTCCATTTGTGACGGCCAAGAACGAGACATAACCCCTCAGGGCGAACTTGTTTGCCTGTCGGCATCTCAGCTCCTCATTGATGGCCGTCACTTTGGTAAAAAGAAACGTATTTTGAATTACCAGCCGAGCGTAAAGTTGGATCGGTTTCTCATAATTATTCTGGAGAAATAGCTGTTAGTTTTGTCAGTGAAGATGATTTTGAATTGTATGTATCTGATCTCCCCCGAGTCAAATCACATCAGCCATGGTTATCTGCAAAAACGGCGTTGCATGAGCGCAGTGATTATTCTCAGATCATTGACGCTAAAGTGGTTCCAAATATTGGTTATGTTGCCGCTGTGTACGAGTGGGTTAACGCCTATAACAAAGGGTTAGTCATTTACTATTTTGATGACAAAGGCCTTGTATCGAGAGGGAATGAACATTCCTCTGAAGTTGAAAACATAGGCTTTGAACCCACAATCAAAGTCACTGGTAATAAGATCACTGTAACCACCCGAAATACGTCGGAACGAAAGTTGGACACTTTTGAGTATTCTAAAAGCGATTTACAAACGATGGAATACAATCAACACGACTTTGCATCGGGCAGTGTAGTTGATTTTATGGCTGGGGGCGGGCTTCAATATGCTAATTGGTCAGTAAATCAAAGTGTTGTCGTTAATGACGTAGAAAAAGCTACCACTGAATATGACATGAATACCAATATTCTCAAATCTTTCTTTGTTCAAGGTCGCTGGGGAAAATCACAGTTAGCCGTCACGTTACTACAAAACGAAGCAGAAGATCAGCTGGATAACTTAACCGACAACCAATTAATTCGAGCCGCCGTGAATAAATATATTATTCAATTTGATTATCATGGCTTGTTTAATGGCGCGAGCACATTGCGATTAGGTTATTCAACAATGGATGCCGGCGGTACAGCAAGCTATATGCAAAACGGTACAAATATGTCACATGCATTTACCAGTAAACGAGAGACATATGATGCCTTAATTATTGCCGAAAAAGGTTTGTTCTTGGGCATGTATTATCACCAGTTTGATTCACCAAGTGTTGTTGGCTTTGGTTCCCACAATGGCGCTTATCTAGGTTCGGCATTTGATGAAGCTTTTAGCATGAGTTCACTTGGATTTAAATTGGGTTTTGACGAAGCCGCCTATGGTTATCGATATGAAACAAACTATAGCCGTTTTTATCTTAATGTAACGGGCTTTATTGGCCTATCAAATCTGACTGTTGGTCGAGATGCTGTTACTGAAGTTACAGGCGAAACTAAAGCTGACATCATCGGGCTAAATCCTATTGAGTTGGGAGTATCGGGTGAATTGGGGTATATATGGCAGCATCGTTTTCGGGCATTAAAGGGGTTTGGTGCATCTTTTCAAGCCGGTTATAAAGTTGACTACTATCATGTTCAATCCAATTGGGATGACGAAGATGATTTCCCTGATGATGGATATTTCATTAATTACGACCGAGACGACATCATACATGGTCCGTATGCCCGACTAAACGTTATTTTCTAAGGATAGTGTAAGCCCTTATTTTGAAAAATAAGGGCTTAGCTTAAATCTCAACTCCATGGCAAACATTAAATATCTCGCATCTACTTTTAAAGTAATTAGTCTAAAAATTACCAAATCATAACTCCGACAAAATATACCTAACCCAATAAATAAAGGCGATTCGGGATTTTCTGTTTGTTAGATTACAAACCACAACGCCGAAAACCTTTTAATTTTGACCGATATTATTATATAGGTTAAATCCATGTCTCTTTATACTGGATTAAGTTTAGTAATCTATATGTGTATTGAGAATATGGCAAAAACCAGCAATAAAGTCAGAATGGGTATGGTCGGTGGTGGCCAAGGTGCTTTTATTGGCAACATCCATCGTATGGCCGCGTTCTTAGACGGTAAGATAGAATTAGTTGCTGGTGCGTTTAGCTCTAATCATGACAACTGTTTATTAACCGGACACATGTTAGGGATTGAACCAACACGCTGTTACGCCTCCTATCAGCAGATGTTTGAAGCTGAAGCCAAATTACCCGCTGAGCAGCGGATCCAATTTGTATCGGTCGTGACACCTAACCATCTTCACTTTCCAGTCTCAAAATGCGCGTTAGAACACGGGTTCCATGTTTTGTCTGACAAACCGGCAACAATGGACCTACATCAAGTCCTTGAACTTGAGAAAATTGTAACTTCACAGCAAAAATTATATGGGCTTACGCATACCTATACCGGTTATCCAATGGTTAAAGAAGCCTGTGAGCAGGTTGCCGCGGGCGCGCTCGGTGATGTTGTTAAGATTATTGTTGAATATAGTCAAGGCTGGTTAGCGGAAACAACGAATGAAGAAAACAAACAGGCAAGTTGGCGACTCGATCCTAAACGTGCAGGTGCGAGTTGTTGCATGGGCGACATAGGCGTTCATGCGGCTAATTTGGCCGAGTATGTTAGTGGACTCAAAATAACCGAGCTTTGCGCGGACTTAACCTCTGTCGTTGCTGGACGCGTACTCGATGACGATGGCACAGTGTTATTGAAATTTAATAACGGTGCCAAAGGCGTACTAATTGCGAGCCAAATATCGGTTGGCGAAGAAAACAATCTATCAATCAGAGTTTACGGGACAAAAGCTTCATTTGAATGGCGTCAAGAAGAGCCAAACTCGTTGATCAAAAAATACAATAATCAGCCGAGGGAAATTATTCGAGCGGGCGTAGGCACACTGGCCGCGAATACTAACGCGTATTTACGGACACCGGCTGGTCATCCTGAAGGGTACATTGAAGCGTTTGCCAATATTTATTTGCAGTTTATCAATCAAATTATCGCACTAGAACAACAATCGGATTCAGACATTAGTGAACTTGCGCCTGATATTGAACAGGCAATTCGTGGTATGGCATTTATCGAAAATGTCGTCGAGGCGAGTAAACAACAAACTAAATGGCAACCCTTTAAGCTCACCGTTAACAGTGAAGGACAAATATAATGAAACAGATCAAAGGGTAAGGTATTTTTCTTGCTCAATTTGCCAGTGACGACATACCTTTCAGTAATCTCGATGATATCTGTAGATGGGCTGCTGGACTTGGTTTTAAAGCGATTCAAATACCTTCATGGGATGCCCGTTTTTTGATCTTAAACAGGCCGCTCAGGACACTTCGTACTGTGACGAAATACTGAAAAAAGTGGCAAGTTATGGACTCTCAATCAGCGAGCTATCAACCCATTTACAAGGTCAGTTAGTGGCGGTTCACCCAGCTTATAACGAAATGTTTGATGGCTTCGCACCTGAACACGTCAAAAATAATCCAGTCGCTCGCCAAGAGTGGGCCGTTGAGCAGATGATGTGGGCAGCAACCGCCAGTAAACAGCTTGGCCTAAACGCGCACGCCACTTTTTCTGGCGCGTTATTGTGGCACACGTTTTATCCGTGGCCGCAACGCCCCGCCGGTCTTGTCGAACAAGGCTTTGCCGAACTTGCGAAACGTTGGTTACCGATACTTGATGCCTTTGACGCCGCAGGTGTTGATGTCTGTTACGAGTTACACCTAGGTGAAGACTTACACGATGGAGTGACATTTGAGCGCTTTTTGAAGGCGGTTAATGATCACCCACGAGCCAATATTCTTTATGACCCATCACATTTTATATTGCAGCAACTCGACTATCTGGCATTTATCGATATTTACCACGAACGAATAAAAGCATTCCACGTTAAAGATGCTGAATTTAACGCAACAGGACGCGCTGGTGTTTATGGTGGTTATGAATCTTGGGTCGATAGGTCATGGACGTTTTCGGTCATTAGGTGATGGTCAGATAGATTTTAATGCCATATTTAGCAAGCTGACAGCCTATGGTTATGAAGGGTGGGCAGTGATGGAATGGGAATGTTGTATTAAACATCCTTTAGATGGAGCAGCGGAGGGCGCTAAATTTATCGAACAACATATTATAAGACCGACAGATAAGGCATTTGACGATTTTGCTGGGGAGCAGCAGACGTTGAATTTAATAATAAGGTACTTGGCCTCAGCTAATTCAAGTAGTTCAATCAACAGATAAAAATAACAAAAAAGAGAACATTATGAATAATATCGTCGACAAGGATAAGATTTTTAGGCTCTGCTGTATTGCCCTTATTGTGACTGCAATGACCTTTGCAATTCGCGCGGGGATCTTGGGAGAACTCGGAGTTGAATTTGGGCTCAACGGCCGTGAGTTGGGGTGGATAAATGCCATGGCATTTTTGGGTTTTCCTATAGCGACTATGTTTGGCGGTATTTTGTATAACGCACTTGGCGCTAAAAAGCTGATCGTTTTGGCATTTACCTGTCACTTGTTTGGCATTATTTTTACCCTAACCGCTGGTGGATTTTGGGGCCTGCTTATTTCAACGTTTTTAATTGGCTTTGCTAATGGCTCGGTCGAGGCGGGTTGTAATCCACTAATCGCGGATCTGCATTCAAGCAATAAAACAACAATGCTGAATCGTTTTCATGTGTGGTTTCAGGGGCATATTGATTGGTGCATTAGCATCACAATTTATGGGGTCTATTGGGTTAACGTGGCAATGGCAAGTTGCACTAATTCTAATCCCTACGCTTATTTACGGAACTATGTTGCTAAAAAGCACCTTCCCAATTTTTGACAAAGTACAGAACTCAACAATAAATAACATGCGCAGTCTATTTTCGCCGTTATACCTTTTACTGTTGTTATGTTTTAGTTTGACGGCAACAACCGAACTTGGCACACAACAATGGATTGAACGCATTTTAGGTGAAAGCGGTGCTTCGCCAATGCTTATCCTAGCGTTAATTACAGGTCTAATGGCGGTTGGTCGTTATTATGCGGGGCCATTGGTTCACCGCTTAAGCCCTGTTGGCACCTTGTTTGTATCGTCGGTAATCGCACTTAGCGGAATTTATATGATGAGCCAAGTCAGCGGCCCAATGATATATCTAGCGGCGATATTATTTGCCGTCGGCGTGACATATTTTTGGCCTACTATGCTGGGTTGTGTTGTGGAATATACGCCAAAAACAGGCGCTCTAGGATTGTCTTTAGCCGGTGGTGTAGGCATGTTTTCGGTCAGTATGTGGAATCCGGTTATTGGCCAATGGATTGACGACGCGAAAAAGACTGCAGAAATGTCAAATGTCGCGCCAGACCAAGTTGGATTGGTTGCCGGGCAAGAAGTACTCTCAAACTTAACGGTATTCCCTAGTGTCTTAATCGTTGTATTTGCGGTGTTATTTGTCATTGTGAGAAGACAAACAAACGGTCAACAAAAACAACCAGAACAATCTACTGACACAGATTCAATAGTAGAAAAGTCGGAAGGTGAACATGGAACCATCTAATAACGAATTAACTGAACCAACGCGCCGTGACTTTCTGCGTAAGTTAGGTCTAGTAGTTGGTTCGAGTGCAGCCTTTACGCTTGTCAGTGGGGTGAAGTTAAATCAGGCATTTGCCTACGAAATGACACCAAACAGCGCCCACCGTAAAGGCAAAACCTTTACGCAGTCACAAATGGCGACGTTGGCAAAAATTGCCAGAACCGTTTTGCCAAAAACAGATACACCAAGTGCTGAAGATGTTGATTGTCATGGGTTCATCGATCATCAATTAGCGGTTTGTTACAACGAGCATGACCGACGTTTGGCAATAGAAATAGTGGATGATATTGAAAGTGCAGCCATCAATGCTTTTTCAACGTCATTTGCGCAGTTAATTGACAGTCAACGTCATGAATTATTAACTAAATTAGAACGACTTGACGGTTTTAACCACGATCAAAAGTCCAAATTTCAGCTAATTAAACACCTTATCGTGTTCGGCTTTTTCACGTCAGAAGTTGGCGCGACACAGGCGCTACGATATCTGCCGGTACCGGGTGGGTTTACCGGTTCAATCCCTTATAAAAAGGGCGATAAAGCATGGGGTTCACATGCCTTTTATTAGTCTCAAATGGCAGTGGAGTAAAATATGAACGATAAAATGTATATAGAACAAACCGATACTGTCTTTGATGCCATTGTTGTTGGTTCTGGAATTACCGGCGGCTGGGCAGCTAAAGAATTTTGTGAACGCGGATTAAATACGTTAATGATTGAGCGCGGGCGTGTGGTAAAACACCGTGAAGACTATCCGGGTGAAGGTAAAGGCCCGTGGGAGTTTCCAAATAGAAGCAAGGTCGATAACTTACTAGTGGAACAAGATTTCCATCAACAAAAAAATGTTATGCGTTTCACGATAGCACTAAGCATTTTTTTGGTAACGACCGAGAATTGCCTTATTCGACCAAAGAAGGTACCGACTTCACCTGGATTAGAGCCAATCAACTCGGTGGTAAGTCCCTTTTGTGGCATCGACAAAGCTACCGACTATGTGAAGACGATTTTTTAGCGAATAAACGTGACGGTGAAGGCAATGACTGGCCAATCCGTTATGATGATTTGAAAGATGAATACAGCTACGTTGAAAAGTTTGTCGGCATTAGTGGTCAGGCCGAAGGGCTAGTAAATTTGCCCGACAGCGAATTTTTACCGCCGTTTGAAATGACCTCACCGGAAAAAATGTTCAAACAGTTTGTTGATAAAAATTACACTGAACGACACGTGGTTATGGGCCGTTGCGCCCATTTAACTAAACCGACACAGCTGCATATCGAGCAAGGCCGAGTGCAATGCCAAGCCCGAAATGAATGCCAAAAAGGCTGTTCATTTGGCGCTTATTTTTCTACCCAAAGCTCAACTCTGCCTGCGGCGGCGAAAACAAACAATCTGCATATCGCGCCAAATAGTGTGGTTCATAGTCTAATTTATGACGACAAAACCAATAAAGTGCTCGGTGTTAAAGTCATCGATAACGACAATTTAACCACCCGTGAATACTTTGCCAAAGTAGTATTTTTGTGTGCAAGTACGCTGGGCAGTACCCAAATTATGCTCAATAGTAAGTCTAAGAAATTCCCTAATGGTATTGCAAACTCGTCAGGCGTATTGGGACATTATCTAATGGACCATAATTACAATGCGAGTGCCGATGGCAGGGTTGAAGGGTTTGAGGACGAATTTTATCAGGGACGTCGTCCAACGGGGTGTTACATTCCTAATTTTCGTTATAAACCGAGCCTTTATGGCGAAGGGTTTAAACGTGGTTACGCATTTGGTATGGGTGCATATCGCACCGATTGGCGTGGTAAAGGTGGCAGTGACGGAATTGGTGCCGACTATAAGTCTAAGCTAACTGAGCCTGGAGAATGGCGACTAGGGCTTTATGCCGGGGCGAAATGTTACCTAGATTTGAGAACCAAGTGGCATTGCACCCAACTAAAACTGATAAATGGGGTATTCCGCAATTGGACATCAATTGCCAATGGTCAGATAACGAAAAACTGATGATGGAAGATGCCGCACAAGTTGGTGCCGACATGCTTAGAAAAGCAGGTGTTTTGGATGTTAAAAGTCGCACGACCTATGATCATAACGCGCCGGGGTTAGCAATTCATGAAGTGGGTACAGCACGTATGGGACGCGATCCAAAAGATTCAATTTTAAATGGCTTTAACCAAACCCACGACATTGATAATTTATTTGTCTCAGACGGTGCAGCGTTTTGTTCTTCTGCGGTAGTAAACCCATCGTTAACCTTTATGGCAATGACGGTCAGGGCAGTTAAATATTGCGTGAATGAGATGAATAACAAACGGATATAAAATCGTTTTGTGCTAATAAAAATCGTCGCCGATCAGTTTGTATTCGCGGCGATCCAATATCTCAGTCATTAGCCATCAGCTTGAATTAAAATAGGCTCGGCGATGGCATTAAATAAGCTTGGTTTATCAATTTGTGTGGCTTCAAGTGTTTGTCTAATATTTGGCTGCAAAAGGTGTTGAAACATCGCAACATCTTGATTGTATGGATCTAACCAAGCGTTTAATGTGTCATCTTGAGGTAACATTAATGGGCTTGCTTTGCTGTGAATTTCATTTAGTTTAGGGTGCGGGGGTAAGGTGATCACACTGCAACCGGTGACGACTTCTCCAGTCTGTTTATTATAATAATCTCGATACAACCCCCAAACGCTATTGCGCCGTCTTTGGCCGTCAAATCATAATAGTGTTTAGGGACTTTTTGTTTACCGTGTTGCACAAACTCGGTCTCACCAAAGCCTTTAGCTACGATAACACAACGTGATTCTCGAAATGGCGCATATCCGGCGCTTCGGGGGACATTCAACTTGTCGTATCGAGTATTAAAGGATGTGTATTTTGACGGTTTGAATCCATTATCTGAACGTTCCAGAAGCAACCACTAAGGTCGCGGGACGAAGAAATCGCGCGCCGGGTTTTTCTACGATAATTTGTACTTCTGAAGCCGCTCGCACAAAACGGTTTGGTTGAATTGGCGTTTGATCTAAATTCACCCCTAAATCGAGTGCTAATTGGCGTACCTAGGGATCGTCAGTTACGTTTAATCTGCCACACATTATTTATCTCCCAAGGTTGGATATCGTCATTGGCCAAATGGCAAACATAAAAAACGGCGCACTTGTCATGACAAGGCGCCGTTAGCATTATGCGTTTGTCGTTACTTAGCTCTATAGCTCACTTTATAAAAGATACTATAAAATACAGGAACGGCAATCATTGTTAATATCGTAGCAAATGCTAATCCACCCATGATGGTCACCGACATGTCAGCAAAAAAGGCATCTGATAACAACGGGGCCATACCTAAAATAGTGGTAATGGCGGCTAATGCGACAGGCCGTAAACGACTAGCACTGGCGGTAATAATCGCGACTTTGGCTTCGAGTCCTTCTTGGATCTGCAGGTCGATTTCTTCAATAAGAACAATGGCATTTTTAATTAACATACCAAACAGACTTAAAAAACCGAGCAGCGACATAAACCCAAATGGCATGTCTGTGGCCAACAAACCACTGACCACACCTACTGCAGCCATTGGCACAATTAACCAAATGATCAAAGGTTGACGTACTCGACCAAACAGTAAAACCGAAATTAAAAACATCGCCAAGAACCCAGCCGGCAAGCCTGAACCAAGTGCTTTTTGAGCGTCTTTTGACGACTCATATTCTCCGCCCCATTCCAGTTTGTAACCATCGGGTAATGAAATCGCTTCGATTTGCGGTTTCATGCGGGCAAATGCCTTAGCCAGCGGTTTCGTCAAATCCAGGGTCAGCATTAACCGTTATTGTGCGTAAGCGGTTACGGCGATGAATTTGTGTTTCTTCGTTTACCAGCTCTAGTCCATTGGAGACTTGTAAAAACGGCACATGGTGACGTTGAGACGAACTCCACACTTGACTGTTTTTAATTGAATCAAGTTCTGAATCAGACGCCATCGCCATTTTGGCTTTTATCGAATAGCTATAGTCACCATCTTGCAATCTACCTAATTCAAGTCCAGTGCTAGCGTATTGAATCGCTTGGCTAAAGTCAGAACGGGTAATGCCCGTCATACCAGCATTAAACGCATCGTAATGGGTATTGATAGCCAGCCCTTTTTCTCGCCAGTTGTGACGAATATCTCGAACTTTTTCGTCGTTGATTAAGATGGTTTTGGCTTGTTCTGCTAAGTCACGCAGTACTTCAGTGTCTGGACCAGAAAAACGTGCCGCAAGTTTGGCGCCGCCACCGGGACCAAATTGCATACGTTCACTATAAAAGTTGGCATCTAAGTCCAGCTGCGGAAGTTGTTTTACTAATGTTTTAATTAACGAGTCTATTTTGTCTCGGTCAGTGGCTTTAATTAAAAAGTAGCCATAACTCTCGTTTGGCTGTTGTGGCGCATAAGTCAGAGTAAAGCGGTCCGCACCACGGCCAATAAAGGTCGTTACGGTATCAACATCTTTATGTTCTAAAATGACCGACTCAGCTTGAGTCATAATTTCAGTTGTATGACGAATATCACGATCCTGTGGACCCCAATAATGGATATAAAACAATGGTGCATTAGAACTTGGGAAAAAGCCTTGTTTTACTGACCCAAAGCCCATATAAGCCACAACGGTTATCGCTAATAACGCAGCAACCGTTATCCATCTAAATTTAAGCGCGGTGTGCAGCAAAGCCAAATAACCGCGATATAACACGCCTTTGTTTGTTTCGCCCGCTGTGTCGTTACCAACTTGGTAAAAATATTTACCAAATAAAGGCACAACCGTTGTTGCTAATACCCAGCTAAGCAACAAAGAAACTAAGACGACGGCAAATAATGAGTACAAAAATTCACCTGTTGCATCGTCTGACAAACCAATACCAGAAAACGCTGCGATACCAATAATTGTCGCCCCTAGTAAAGGCCACTGTGTTCGTTTAACAATAAAGCTGGCTGCTTCTGTGGCCGATTTGCCCTGCTTCATTCTTAACATCATGCCTTCAGCCACAACTATCGCATTGTCGACCAGCATACCCATGGCAATTACCATAGCGCCAAGTGAAATTCGTTGTAGCTGCAAACCCATTAACCACATGATCAACACAGTACCCATTACTGTTACTAACAATACTGCGCCAACAACAACACCTGAACGCCAACCCATAAAGATACAAAGAGTAAGTGTTACCACAACAACCGACAAAATTAGGTTATCGATAAACCCCTTAACAGATTGGTCAACAAGTGCCGCTTGGTCGTAAATTGGGGTTAACGTAATACCTGCTGGTAACGTCGTGATTATCTGCTCAACTTTGTCGGTCACGCTATGCCCGACGTTAACGATATTGACATCGTTTAACGCAGAAATGGCTAATGTGATGGCTTCATGGCCTTGATAGCGAACTAAAACAGGTTGAATATCAACGGGTTCTATTTTGAGTTCAGCGACGTCACGAATTTTTATCGAACGTGAACTACCAGGGACAACTAACGACAAGTTATAAATTTCGTCAATTTTATCTAGGGCATTATCCACCAGTATACGAACTTTTTCTCGCCAACTTGGGCACGACCGCCATTAAAAGGTTTTAGGTTTTCGGCTAATAACTGAGCCAGATCTGGGAACGAAATGCCCAATCCGGCGATTTGATAAGGGTTAATGTAGGCAACAAGCTGTTCTTGTTGAACTCCGCTAACCTGCACCTTAGCAACGCCTTCGGTGACCAATAACTCACGGCGAATAATACGAGCAAACTCACGTAATTCTTGAGGTGAAAATTCAGGAGCACTTAAGGCGTAATACATGCCATACACATCACCAAAGTCGTCGTAAACGCTTGGTGTTTGTGCGCCAATTGGCAAATTTTTACCAGCGTCACGTAGACGTTTTCGGAGTTCGTCCCAAATTTGAGGCAATACATTTGAATCGTAATGCGACTCTACTTCAACTGTAATTTCTGAAACACCGGGTTTAGAAATCGACATAATGCGACGCAGTTGCGGCATCTGCTGAATAGCGATCTCTAGTGGTTCAGTAATTTCCCGTTCAACTTTAACCGCGCTGGCCCCATGAAACTGAGTAACAACTTGTACTTGTTTAATGGTAAATGCGGGGTCTTCTAGTCGACCGATATTGTTAAGGGCGATTAAACCGCCAATGATAAATACGATTACCATCAACCAAATGTTGACTGGGTTTTTAATGGAATAACGAGCGATATCCATTATTACAGCTCCGCATTGTAAGGTTTAACAACAAGGCCTTCGCGCATCTTCGTCGTACCAGCAGCAACGACTTCATCGCCTACGTTTAGTGTGCTTTTCACTAATGCTTGCTGGTTTTTAACAAACAAGACCTCGACTTCAGTCGCTACAACTTCACGGTTTTTGGATCAAATTTCCATACGTGGAACCCTTCGCTATTATTGCCAACGAGTGCCGTAACAGGAATTAATAAACCATCGCCATAACGTTGATAACCTAGTTTTAATAAGACTTTGGCTCGTGCCCACAGGTGTCAGGCTAGGATCGGTCGTTGCCGCAGCAAAAACGACTTTGTATGTTTGAGTAATCGGGTCTGCTTGCGTGGCATGTTCAACATATTCTAATTGATACATTTTTTCTGGTGCTGAAATGATGCTAGCGGCGGCTTCAATCTCTGCGCCTTGTTTGTAGCCAGTTAATAAACGTTCAGGGACATTAATATTAAAATAAAATCGTGACACATCCTGCAATTTAGCAATGATGTCCCCCGCTTTTACAAAGTTATTGTTGTCCACAAGACGTTGTGAAATTTGTGCATCAAATGGCGCTTTAACCGAGGTATAACTTAAATCTTTCTGCGCGCGATTTATTGCAATTTGAGCAAGTTCGTAATTTGTTTTTGCATTATCGAGTTGGCTTTGGGCTGCAAGGCCTTTTTCAAATGTGGCGGTGGCACGATCTAAATCTCGCTTCGCCTGTTCTAAACGGGTTTTAGCTTCATTAAGGCGTTGAGTGAATTCAGTTGGATCGACTTGAGCAAGTAAGTCACCTTTTTAACAATAGAACCCGTGCGCAAATTTACGTCCTGCAATCGACCGGCGACTTCAAAACTCACGTCGATAGTTTTGACCGCTGAAACTTCTGCCGGAAATTCAAATTCAGAAAAGTTTGGCATATCTGTAGCAGCTGACAATTTAACAGTTGGTTCGATGATGGCAGTTTCAGTTTGCACCTCTTCTTCTGTGCAACCTGCAATAAAAATAGACGCCAAAAATGCCCCTAGCAGAATGGTTGGTTTTTTCAATTTAGATGTAGTGAACGTATTGTTAGAGATCATGTTTAATTCCGAATAAAATAAAAATATGGTTATTCGCCGCCAGAGGACAACGATGGAGTTAATTTGTTAGGTCCATAGTCAGACGTCGCTGATTGCTCATCGATTGGCATAAATTTACGCCACCAAGTCGTCGCGGGTTGTTTGCTTGTTTTAGCGTTGTTGATCAAAAGTGCTTCGCCAAAAATAGGAGTTGCTAATCGAACGTCATTGTCACTTGCCAATTGGAAAATAGATTCTAAAGGGGCAAACCAATCATGTAGAGATAGGTCAAAAGTACCGTTGTGAATCGGGATCATTACCTTACCGTTCAAATCAATATGCGCCTGTAAACTCTGTTCTGGCATCATATGAATCTCTGACCAAAGCTTGTTGTAAGCGCCAGTTTCGATAAGTGTGACGTCAAACGGTCCGAATTTTTCTCCGATAGTTTTAAAGCCAGAGAAGTAACCTGAGTCACCACTAAAAAACACTTTGTTTTCCCAGCCTTGAATAACCCAACTTGCCCACAATGTTTCGTCGCGGTCGGTTAATGTTCGGCCAGAAAAGTGCTGTGAAGGTGTGGCGACAACATTGACGCCTTTGACATTAGTTTGTTGCCACCAATCAAGTTCGATAATTTTTTGACTATCCACGCCCCAATCAGTTAAGTGCTGGCCCACTTTAAGGGGCGTAATAAAGCGGTCTACTTTTGAAGCGAGTTGTTTAATGGCGTTTTTATCTAGGTGGTCGTAATGATCATGGCTGATAACGACAGCGGTAATATGCGGCAAATCGTCAATAGAAATTGGTGCTTGATGAAAACGTTTAGGCCCCATCCATTGGACCGGGAAGGCGCGTTCGCTAAAGACAGGATCAAATAAAATAAATTCACCATCAATGCGAAGTAAAACCGAAGAATGACCTAGTTTAAAAACAGCGTCTTCGTGGCTTGATGTGAGCATTTCCGTTGTTAATTTGGCCATCGGAATAGCCTCTTTTGGGGTTGCGTACTTTCGGTCGTCGTTCCAGAAAGCTTTAGCAATTTGCCAAAGTTGACCCAAATCAGATGAGTATTTAATTTCACTATTTTCAAACGTTTTAGTGGGTTCGGTTGCACATCCAGTTAACAAAATCGCCATAATGACTGCCCCTAATAATTTAATCATAACATCTCTTCACAAAGTACACTGCACGGTGTAGTTTAAGTGAATAAATTGAAAAGTAAACTGATTAGTGTAAAAATGTTGGCCGCTAAGTTTGGCGTCTGGGAATTGAGGATTTGTGATGACTGATATAAAAAAACTCGAAGCGAATTAAAGCGCGAAGCTATCGTGACAAGTGCAATGCAGGCATTTCAACAATTTGGTGTGAACAATACCAGTATGGATAAGATTGCTGAAATGGCGGAAGTGTCAAAACGTACTGTGTATAACCATTTCCCAAGTAAAGAAGTTTTGGTTACTGGACTTATTCAAGAAATTTGGCAGAAAAACATCGCAATATTTGATTTTAACTACCAGCCAGATAAACCACTCGACGAGCAATTATTAATCTTAATTAAGAATGAATTAAGTATTATGTGCTGCCCTGAAATATCAGAACTAATCCGTGTTTCCATGGGCTATTGGCTGTTTAACCCAGAAGCGTTACAGGAAAATATGGCGCAGTTTTTTCAACAAGAAACCGCAATGAAGCGTTGGCTTAAGGCCGCTCAAGCGGATAAAAGACTTAAATTAACTGATGTGAATTTTATTAATGATCAGATCATTAGCCTGCTTAAAGGGCAAGCATTTTGGCCGCAGTTTATGCGAATGAAGCCGGAATTGAATGCTGAACAAATTGACCAATTAGCGAAAACAACTGTTGGTATGATCCTCGGTTATTATCAAATATAAACGATTTGAAATTGCCATTGAGTTAGAGGTTGATTGTTGGTCTGAAACGTATGATTATAAGGCAGTTAACTTAATTTATAGCCAATATTGGCTGTAAACTCTTTGGATAAAGCGCGATAAATATGACAAACAGTCTAACAATATTTTCCGCAGAGGTTATCGACGACCTCATCCACTTCCGCCGTAATAAAGCCATCAGTTTTGATGTCTTGGTCAAGCAGGTTTTATTCACGGGCGTTCAGGCATTAGGCCTATGTACCCTATTATCTTTGGTCTTAGGTGCCATCATTATTGCCGAAGGGTATCCTTTGTTGACCTCGATTGGTCAAACAGAGTGGATCTACAAAATACTTATCTTTGCCATGGTTCGTGATCTTGGTCCATTTATCGTTTGTCTCATTATTTTAGCCCGCTCAGGAACTGCCATTTGCACTGAGTTAGGCAATATGCGGGTTAATCGGGAAATTGACGCGTTAATTTGCATGGGCGTCGCGCCAATCTCCTATCTTGTTACGCCCCGTGTTATCGGCATGATTTTATCTTTGGTTATTCTGATGAGCTATTTTTTGATGACTGGTATATTTGGTGGCTTTCTCATAAGTAACTTATTTCAAAACATCCCCTTGGTGGAGTTTGTAACTCGGTTAATGGACCAACTCGAAGCGCTGGATTTATTTATGATGGTGCTCAAGGTTGTGATGTCTGGGTTTTTCATCAGCGTAATCAGTAGTTTTCAAGGTCTTAGCGTCCAACGGGCAATTACCGAGGTTCCACAGCGAAATATTAAAGCGGTGGGTGGTTCAGTTATCGCGGTTGTGATGGTAAATGCCATCGGTTCCGGGCTTTACATGATTTTGGTGAATATGTAATGAACGTGAATATGCAAAACGTCAGTCACAATCGAGGTGACGTAAAACTGCTACGTAATGTTAGTTTTAATGTCGAAAGTGGGGAGTCAATTGTGATATCCGCACCGTCGGGTAACGGAAAATCGCTGTTGTTTTCAATTTTATGTGGATTAATTCAACCAGATAAAGGTCGAGTTTTGGTCGATGAGCAAGCAATATACTCAATGAACCAGCAACAAAATCAACATTTTAGAAAGTGCTTTTCCACAATATTTCAACGTCCAGCACTGATTTCTAATTTGTCTCTGTTAGAAAACTTTTTGTTACCACTCAATTTGCATTATCCTTACTTAAGTAGAGAGGATAAGCTGGCTAAAATAAATCATCTAACTGAACTGGTCGGTATAACCAAGTTTTTGTCTCAACGAATGGATGCTCTATCAGTTGGGCAGGCAGCATTAGCGGGCTTTGTAAGAGGAATGTTACTCGAACCTAAATGTTTAATTTGGGATGCCCCCTTAGTAGAGATAGACCAACGCTACGAAGATGTGGTCAAATCATTATTAAGCGATTTAAAACGGGCAGGTTCAACAATCATATTATTGTCAAATAATGATGAGCTTATTGTAGAATTTGCAACACGACACTTTATATTATCGGAAGGTATTTTAAGGCAACACGATGTTAAATAACGCTAATCGTACTAACCGTATCGTATTTGCCTTTGTGACGGCAGGTTTGGCCTTTCTTATTGCGTTCACTGTGATCATTTTGATTAATACTAAAGCATTGGTAGATAAGGTTTATTACCGAACGATTTTAAACGACGCTAAAGGGTTAAGCGCAAAACCGCCTATTTATTTCAAAGGGCTCGAAATTGGTCGAATTTCAGATTTCAGTTTAAATGAAGAGACCAACGATATCGAAGTCGACTTTTACGTATTTATTGATTACCAGCCTAAAATAATTCAACACGCGGTTTTATCAGGCAATCAAAACGTATTTTTGAACAATGCTACTGAATTTGAATTGCTCATGCCCAACAAGTTGGCTGGGTATCGCTATGATCCCTTATTTGCAGGGTCTATGGTGCCTTACATTGATAGTGATGTGGGCCGTATGTTTGTTAAAAAGGCATTATCTCTAAGCTAAGAAACAGCGTGGACTCAATCATCTCAAGCGTCAATACCTTGCTCACCAACCTACAAAAATCAGATAACCCAGAAGACGGTTCGTTGTTTAAAATACTCGATCGAGTTGCGTCGATGAGTGACCATTTACTGATCTTAAGTCAGCAACTTAGCAGCAGTTCTGTGGTGAATGAAACGGAATTGCTGATCGCAAACGCGAATCAAATTTTAGCTAATGTCCCTTTAACGCAAACTAAGATTGATGGATTATTAAGTGAAGCCGAAGCTTTAATAACTGAACTGCAATCGGTGTCTGCTCAATATCAAGATCCGATCGGATTAGTGGAGCAAACCACAGGTGGGCAGCTACCAGAGATAATGACTAACGTAAACGAAAGCCTTAATTTAGTGAAGGGTATGATAGATGAAGTCTACGCTGAACGAATGCAATTGGCTGTGACCGTAAATACCCTATTAAAAGTACTTAACCGGATGGACAAAACGCTGCAGGGCGTAAACAACAATCCATTACTTAAAGGCGGAATAGAAAAAACAAACCACCAAAAGGAATAGAGATGAATGATTAATTCGATCAAATCTTTGATATTTTTAGGATCACTTATCTCAGTTGTTTTAGGTTTAACGTCTTGTTCGAGCGTAGATAAACAACAATACGAAGTGACGACATTGCAGTCGGTAGGCAATGCGTTATTAACGTTAGCTGACGACAAACGTCAGTTAGGTCAATATAAAGAAGCGCTGGTTTATTATCAAGAATCAGAAAAATACGCATTAAAACGAAACGACAAATACGGTTTTGGTTTATCACAATTAAAACGTGCAGCAGTGTATTTAAAATTGAACGAGGTCGAGAAAGCCAAAGAATTAATGGACGCTGTGGCTCAAATCGAGCAATTTGAGCCTGTTGGTTTGAAAAATTCATTATTGTATGTAAAAGCCCAATATCAGCAGTATTTAGGCAATACCGATATCGCACTTGAACATTTGTCCACTTTGCAAAAAGCTTTTAAAAACGAGCCTGAAAAACGTATTTTTACCAGTTTGTTAGTTGGGTGTACGATAATTCGAGTGTTCCTGTTACTACCATCGCCACAGGCTACAATGTCCTTGCCGAACTAAAAAGCGAAGGTCGACTTTACAATATCGAAATATTTTCTTATGCGGTATTTCAGTACGGGAAATACTTAACGGCTCAAAATAACGAGTTGGCTGAGCCTATTTTAATAGACGCAATAGCGCATTTTTCGATGTTAGAGCAAAGCAATAAAATAGCGGATTGTTATTTGTTGTTATCGGACTTTTTGCACAACAAAACCAACCTGAAAAATCACAGTATTATCAACAACAAGCTAAGCGCATTACCGAATTGAAAGTCATCTAAAACTAAAAATCTTGTTGGTTGTGGTGATGAATACGTATGAAATCAAGTTTATGGTGCAATCACATATTGTTCCACCCCTTCCCCTGCATACACTAAACGCACGTAAAAGATTAATTTAATGGACGTGTAATTTGAAACTGGTCACAAAGAAACTAGGGTTAATGGTATCGATTACTACATTGGTTTTAACAACATTGGCTCTGACAACTATCGTGTCTTGTTCAAAACAGGCTGTAACAAATACTGATCTATCACAGGACGATTTGTATATTCGTGGCGCGTTTAACGGTTGGGGAACTGAAAACCCTCTGGTAAAACAGCCATCGGGCAAATACCGCAGTACTATATCTGTTGGCCTTGGTATTCACGCGTTTAAAGTGGCGTCAAATGACTGGTCTCTTCAAATGTTATTGGCATCCGATCATGTTATTGATTTAGAGCACGATCAAAACACTGCATTTGCGTTGGCTAAAAAAACGTCGACTACAACAGCCAAATCCTCACTCCACAACCAGCACAATTTGATATTGTCGTAGATACGTCTGTTACGCCCGTTAATCTTATTATTGAAAATGTTTTGTTCAAAGCGACAAGTATTGAACAGCCTCACGGTGACAAGGGTATAACTCAATTGCAGTATGAGGATGTTTTAGGACAGGAGCAGCGCGCTACATTTTCAGTGGCTAAAACGACGGGTCAATTAAAAACCTATGTACATGCCACCACGCAGTTATTACGTGACCCTGTACCACAACACTCAACATACAGCGAATCATCAAATCTGCCTTATGTGCGCAGCGGCAATATCGCGTTTGATGCTCTGTTTGCGCTTTCTATGGATGAGATGAAATTAAACTCGGTTGCCAATATCAAAGATGGAAACTACAACTTAGGTAAGGCCATTGCTTGTCCCTGTTTTGAAACAGGAGAAAAATGGAATTACGTCTGGACTCGCGACTTATCTTACGCGGCACAGTTAGGTTTGGGCTTTTTGACCCTAAACGCGTAGTTAATTCACTGCTCTTTAAAACATCGCCATTTAGAGATGAAGTTTCAGTGACCGGAAGTGAATTGATGACTGCTGCCGGAACCCAAATATTACAAGATACTGGCAGTGGCGGCAGCTGGCCAATTAGCACGGACAGAGTGACATGGGCATTTGGTGCCGAGTCGGTCCTTGCCAATATCGCAGATAATGAACGCTCGCGGTTTGCTAGGAAAGCATTAGATGCGTTAATCAATACTATCGAATTAGACCGCATCGCCATCTTTAATTCTACCGTAGGATTGTACCAAGGCGAGCAGTCATTCCTCGATTGGCGTGAACAGAGTTATGCCCAGTGGATAGTTGATGATTTATCTTCAATGGCAACTTCAATGTCACTTTCAACTAATGTCGCCCATTATCAGGCCTTAACGTTGGCTGCTAAGTTGGCCTAGGAAACGAATAACAGTAAAGTCGCCACCCGTTACCAACAGTGGGCTGATGAACTAAAACAACATATTAATGATTTTTTCTGGTTGCCAGAACAGGGGTTGTACTCAAGCTTATCGAGTGGCCATCATTACCCAGTCGCAATGCAAAAATACGACTGGCTTGGTCAGTCTTTGGCGATAATTACTGGTATTGCAGACCAGACAAAAACGGAAATGATACTTAAGCGATACCCTCACAGCAAGATGGGGGCTCCGGTTATATTCCCACAACAACCTGGTATTCAAATTTATCATAATCGTGCAATTTGGCCTTTTGTCACGGCCTTTGGTTTGCAAGCGGCTAAACGAGGCAACAACGCGGCGGTTGCTACGAACGCAATTGAATCTATTATTCGAGGCGCGGCGTTAAACTTATCCAATATGGAAAATTTAGAGTGGTTGTCTGGCCAATCAATTTGGCTAGATAGAGAGCAGCCACAACAATCGGGACCCGCAATTAACTCCAAGCGTCAACTATGGTCAGTAGCCGGATACATCAACATGGTGGTTAGCGGAATTTTTGGTGTCGATAGTGCTTCAGATGGGTTAAGTGCAAAAAGTACCTTAAAAATTGATCCGTATTTACCGACTGACGTCGCCCTACATTATTTTTCAGGCCAAACAGAAGTGGTATTGCATCAACTTAATTGGTTAGGGAAGTCAATTACACTAACGCTCAACTTACCATCGAGTTACAGCGCTAAACAGGTCTTACGCGCAGGCACTATTAAGCTCAATAACCAAGTGCTAAAAACAAATACCCTTGAGGCAGCTATGTTGTTAGAAAACAACGAGATAACGGTTGATCTTGTTGAACAAAGTACGGACAACAAAATGACATTAGTGACGGGTTTACCATCGAACGATAACGTTCAACATTTTGCTCCGGTTGAACCTAACTTAACTTTGACGGCAATAGATAGCGGTATTGAGCTTCATATAGACGATGTTAACACTGCAACCGTGACATTTAATGTCTATAAAAATGGTTTATTAGTGGCTGAAAATTTAACTCAGTCTACATGGCAAGATAGTCCGCTGAGCGATCAAGAAAACGCCTGCTACAACGTTAGTGCCCAATTTAAGCAATCTGGGACTGTATCGCATTTGAGTAAAACGGTTTGTGCTGGGCAAGCTACGCAAGTGGATGTTGATTCGAACACCGTTGTTAGCAACATTAAAATCACCCCAACAGCCTTTGGCAATACACTACAAAATTGGGGCTCAGCAACCGACAAGTTTGAGTTATCTTGGCAACAAGCGACGCCGGGTAAGGTCGCTTTGCAATTTAGATATCGCAATTTGAATCACTCTATTAATACTGGTATAACCGCTGGAGTGAAGGCCGCTAATATTCGACTAGGCGATATGCTTGTTGCTAAGAAGATTGTACAAATGCCGCATACTAAACCGGATGCTGGGATTAGTTTGTCGACACCCATATACCTCGACCTAAAAGCCGGACAATATACCTTGTCGTTAACCGATTTTTATAACATGAGCTATCTAACAACAAACGAGACGTATTCATCTGCTGGTGGCGTAGATGGACAACTTAACCAATTTGATCTCTACGGCATTGTAATAACGCCGCTTGATTAAAGCTCTGCGGTTAAATCAATATTCTCGTTAATGTGTTGTAAAGTTAGTCGTTATCGAGAATTTTGAGTGTTGTGCTTAGGTAGTTGGCCACTGGATTAATTATGTCTTTGTCCGACCAATAAACGTCGTGTGAAAATGGATTCCAGCTTCGAAGTAAGCCCCCGATATCCACTTCAATATCTTCGTCCACCACCTTATTGTAGGCCTCATTAATGACTTTAATGGGGTAACCTAAGACATCGTCCTTATCAAAATAATTAAACCAGCGCGCGTTTTGTTTGAGCGTTGAAGATAAGACATTGCCCGGGAATGCTATCGGCTGTGGATCGCTTTCAGCAAATGAAAACAACGGTATATTACAACCGAGAGTAAACATACCGGCTAACGTCTTGCCATTTTGAAACGGGCTGGCTGCCGGGTCAGGGTGGTGTTGTTTGTCCCACAAGTAATTCGACATAATGTGACAGCCAAGAGAGTGGGCAACAACAATTAGTGGCGTATTGTCTGGTACATTGATATCAAGTTTGGACTTAACAACCGAATGAATTTGTTGGTAAGTTGAATTCGTTTGATTTGGCTTTTTTGGTAGGCCGCGGCGTCGCCTAGTGCTGACAAAATAAATTTACGAACGGGTTTGTAATCTAAGTCTGCCACCGCATTTGCTCTTTGATAGAACTGATCTTGAATTGGTTGTGTAATATACCCCCAATGGATAGGGACAAATTTTATGGCCTGAGGTGACACATCAGGCGAGATTTGGTCACAAACGTCATCGATAAATTGGTCTGCAAAGTCGGGGTGTATATCACCCATGCCATGAATAATTGCAACAACGAGTTTGGTTTCCATTTTTAATTCTTATTACCGAGTAATACATGTTTACCAGTGTATATTTTTATTATAAAAACTAAAACATCCTTAAGTTTGGCGACAGCAATGAGCTCGTTGTTCGTCTTTAACGGTCTGAACAGTGAGAAAATGGGGCAAACGTTGGTGAGCTGTGTAAACTATATGATGCTGTTAAACTAGGCTAAGAAAAAATGATCCCACGTAAACTCAAATTGTCACTAAGCCTATTAAACACTCGATTAAAAAAGAACAAGGTTCTTAGTGGTTTTAAGATTTTTTATCCATTCAAAATAGCTTCTACGATACAAAATACTGGCCTGTTATTACTGGTTTTTTCTAGCAATGTTTTTGCGGTCTCGTTTTTGTCTTTTGACCCTAGATCGATGGCGTTAGGAGGTGCGGGAGTTGCAAGTTCGCCTATTTACAACGCAACCTTGTTTAACCCTGCTTTATTGGTCACCTCTGGCAAATCCAATGTGTTTTTTCGGTGCCTTATTTAGGCGCGAGAATATTAGACCGTGATGGGTTTATTAACGCCGTCGATGAATACCAAAAAATAATGCGCAATTGGCATTTGATACTCAACTGCAACTCGCCAAAACACGTTTTAACCAAGGTACATTGGTTTCAAATGACATTCGAGTTGTAGCCGGTGCCGCAGCACAATGGCAAAACGACCTAAATAACCTGTCTAATAAACCTCTAAGAGTTAGTGCTTCCTACCAGTTATCAGCGGGTAAAACTGGTCATGCAACAGCTTGGGGCGCACATTATCGTCGTTATTATGTTGTTGGTGCCCAAATTAATTTTAATCAGGATGACCAGCGACAAATCAGTAAAGCAATTCGAATTTTAAACATAATGGCCGATATTGCCGACAACGTCGAAGATGCAATCGCTTTAGCAAATGAACTTGATTTGAGCACTCTTGAAGCGCTTATTAATACGTCGATCGATTCAGGAGAACTGACTTCAAAACTTGAAGACTATTTTTACTTACCTGGAATGCAGCAACTTATCGAAGAAGCCATTGATACCGGTAGATTGGCGACAGATCTTAAAGAATACTTACGATTAAATGACTTAGAAGCCGCTTTGAAGGATCCAGATGCAATCAATAACCCGCCACAGCTAAATCAATATATTCGTTATAAACCAAGTAATAAATTGCAGTCGACTATTGCTGTGCAAGGCGCATTTATTAGTGAGTCGAGTATTGGTTTTGCGACCGCCTTTGCTAATTTTCAGGGGGTCACAGTGGGCATAAATTTAAAACAGTTACAGCTAACGACAATTGACTTTGAAACAGATATTGCAGATGTCAGTGCTGGCGAAGTGACATCAAAAGGAAACCAAACCGAATATAATAAATTCAACGCCGATATTGGAGTGAGTTACCATTTTAATTCCACAACAAAAATGGGTCTGGTGGTCAAAAATGTCTTACCTTATGACTTTTTAACGGCGCTTGATAACACCATTAAATATCGACCCCTTGCAAGATTCGGCGTGTCTTATCAGGGAACGTCCTTTCATCTAGTTGGGGATGTAGACTTAACATCAAATGATCCCATTGGATTTGACCCAAACAAACAATATGCCAGTTTGGGTATCGAATTACCGATGACAGGTTACGGTGCACTGCGTTTTGGCGTTCGACAGAACTTAGTTAATGGGGCGACATTGCCCTCTATTGGGTTAGGTTTTTCGACTAATCAGCTTAATGTCGATATTGCTGTGGCAAAGTCTGAAAAAACGACGAACTCGGTGCTGCATTACAAATTGGGTTAGCATTTTAGTGGTCTTGAATGTTTTCCAACATGCTATTTTATTTACACCTAAGCTGACTTCTGAATTTTACCAACAAAGTCAAAAACTTTAATTTTTAAAGTGACTAACGTTCATTAAAGCCTTTGCCAGACATTATTTTAGCGACACATTTGTTGATCCGAGATGTGCGTGTTTTGGATTGTTTCGCCCCTGTAAAATGCAAAATATAACCTCGTTTTCGGCCGGGTGTTAAGTTTTCAAAAGCGACTTCTAATTCCGGTGATTGTTGAAAAACTTGGAGCAATTCAGTGGGGTATATCAATTCATTTTTTCTTTGAAATCGACTTTCAAACCTGCGCGTTCTACATCAATGGCATTTTTTATGTAGTCACCGAGAGTGGTTTTAAGGGTCTTAATATCTTGCTTGTTGTTAAACCTCATCCATTTTGCCGATTGTGAATTAGGCCCAGGTTTTTGCAGTAAGTTTTGTGGGTCTTTGAGTAAAACACCTTTTAAGAATCCAATGGCACAATAATCTTTGAGGCAATAAATTAACGCAACATTACTGTTGTTGTGGGTGTAACATAAGTTTCCCCACTTTACGTCTTCTTCTAAGTCGTGGTTCAGCAAAATCTCACGCAGCAATTTACGCTCTTCATGCCATTCTGATTTTTCTAAAATGGCTACTACATTTGGGGGTAAATCCGACGTCATAATTAACCGCACCCTATAGTTTGTTATATAAGAAAATATCTAAAAAATTGAATAAAGCTGACCAAAATAAGCAGCAAACCGAGATAAAAAATATTTTCTAACATCGACTTATTACTCTTCGCTTCATTGTCTTTGGCTTTGATGAACAGCTTTCCTTTAGCGAACAATGTGACAATAAGACCACTGAATAGCAAAATAAAAGCGTCTGTTAGAGGGCCAAAATTGAGGAATTCCTGATCTAAAAATTCGAAATTCATTGATGTTTCCTGTTAATTGATTAGTGACAAATGGTGTTGGAAAACAGGTTGATCACAGATCCCCCTTGTTTTATCTCGGTAAAATGGCCCACAGACTTAAATCTTAAAAATAGGGCTAACTAATCTAAGTGTGCAAAAGCGAACGATACCTTAAAATTAGGTAAGTAAGCACTGCCAATATCCAACGTCTATCCATGTATCAAATTTACGTCCAACTTGCTTAAAATGAGCCACTTTTTCCATTCCAAATTTTTCGTGTAACGCTATGCTTGCGTCATTTGGCAATGCTATTCCACAAACTACTGCATGTATCCCTTGTTCGGTCAGTTGCGATAATAGCTGGTTGTAAAGCTGGGTTCCCCATCCTTTTGAAGTCGCGGTTGGTGACAGATATACCGTCGCTTCAACGGAGTAACGATATGCACACCGACCCTTCCATTTGCTCGCATAACAGTAGCCAATGATTTGGTTTTCATCTATTGCCACAAACCATGGGAGTCCATTCGTTTTACATTCGTCAATTCTGGCGACCATATCTTGTGATGTTACTATAGGTGTTCTTCAAACGTGACCGTCGTATTTGAGACGTAATGATTGTAAATTTCTGCTACGAATTGTGCATCTGACGTGTTAATTGGTCTTATCATAGCGCTGACACTTTTGTTCATTATTACAGAATTACTAAGATGCCATTTTAGATATTTTTTGCAATGCCTATCTATTGTGTAGATATGCGCACATACTCAATAGGTTATTCATTGGTTTAGGTTATTAACTGGATTCATTGCTAACAAGAGTCCTGAGGTTAAATGTTTGACCTTGGGTTGATGACGTTACAACAATTGGAAAATATCATGAGCAAAGGTCAAGACAGTAAAAAGAATGCTAAAAAGAAACCGCTTTTAACAGCCAAAGAAAAAAGGCGGCTAAAGCGTCTAAAAAGAATAACAAGAGTAGCGGTATTGTTATTTAAATATTGTCAGGTTATCGAATTGAAGTCGGTGACCTGATAATTTATTACTCATTCAACTTCCCTCTCCTCTAAACAAACCTTGAGCTTATCGTATATAACCGCCGAAAATATCCATATTTCCAGTAAGAATTTAGCACCGTCAAAAGGTAGTGAACCTCTTGTTATTAAAATCATTAGTGGATAAAAATATCTTCGATAATTAGTAATTTTCAAACTTTCTGCCATTCTTAAAACCATCATGATAGTTTTAGCAGATCTAAAGGGATGAACTAACAAAATGGCGAACGTGCAAAGGTTGTTTAAATGAATTTTTTTCAAGAAATCCAAAACAAGTAGATACACCGACTCCTCAACAATTACATGATATTAAGTCACGGCAAATTTTAGAGGGATTAAAAGCGTCAATTGCGTTTATTGAGTTTACACCAAATGGCGAGGTCTTAGATGCGAACGACAATTTCCTTAACGTCATCGGCTATTCACTGGACGAGATAAAAGGACAACATCATAGAATATTTTGTGACGAGGCGTATACACGAACGAGTGATTACTCAACCTTTTGGAGTCAGTTGGCGTCGGGGAAATCATTAAGTGATAGGTTTTTACGATTTACTAGAGACAATGAACCCATTTGGTTGGAAGCAACCTATAACCCAATCAAAGATGATTTTGGCAACGTTATATCTGTGGTGAAAATGGCCACTGACGTAACCCAACACGTCAACAAAGCAAATGTACAGGATGGAATTTTAACCGCACTTGATAGGTCAATGGCGACAATATCTTTTAATCTAGATGGCTCAATTGTCGACGCGAACGATAATTTTTTAAAGACGGTTGGCTATCGGCTTGAGGATGTTAGAGGTAAGTCGCATGCGATGTTCTGTCAAAGCGAATTTGTTAATAGTCATGAATACCAGCAGTTTTGGGATACCTTAAATCGAGGTGAGTATATCCATGGTTTATTTGAACGTAAAACGGCTAATGGCAATGTTATTTGGCTAGAAGCCAGTTATAACCCAATAGTTGATAGCGCTGGTAATCTGATCAGAATCGTCAAATTTGCATCAGACGTTACTAGTCGGATCACAAATGTAATGAATGCATCTGCTTCTGTGCAGGCTACTGTAATGCAAACGGAAGCGGTTTCTCAACAAGCAAAATTGTTACTGCAGGACAGTGTTGGGATCATGGATGAAATTGTCGAAAACGTGAATGTTTTGTTTAACAATATTGGCGAGCTAGGCAGTCAATCAACTCAAATCAGTGACATAGTAAACACAATATCATCCATCGCCGACCAAACTAATTTACTGGCGCTAAATGCGGCAATTGAAGCAGCTCGAGCGGGTGAACAAGGCCGAGGTTTTGCGGTGGTCGCCGATGAAGTTAGGCAATTAGCAGCCCGTACTAGCAAGTCGACAACTGAAATCACCAATGTTGTAAAAGAAAACCAAGCGATTTCACAAGCCTTGTCGGAGAGTATTATGGCAACTCAAGAAAAGGCCAATTTGGGCACCGAATTAATTACCTATAGTCGACGGAGTGTTTAAAGAGATAAATCAAGGAATGGTAGGGGTTAGTTCTGCCGTGGAGCAGCTTTCATAAAAAATTATGCAGCGCTTGTTGCCATAAATCGGCCGCTATCGATGGAAAATAGCGGCTTATTTAATTTAGTTCAATGATGATTTTAACTGTGAATTTGCATCAAGCGCTTTATATTCACCAACTTTAAATGCCTTAATCATGGCAATAAAAATAATCTGTAAATAGATACTCTGTAGTACCAAAGAATAGCTTTTTAAATCAAAGCCAGCCAATAGCAAAGACAGCGTAAGGTAATATGATGCAACGACCCAAATAAATACATTAACGTTGATGATCAATTTTTTTGCGCTGAGCCTTTCATGTTCATTGGCGATGGTCGACAACCCTCGATTGTTCATGCCGCTATAAACTGTGAAGCCCATCACAGAGTTTAAAAAGACCAAACCTAAAATATTCCACATGCCACCAAATCCGTCAAATGGGTTCAAAGTGAAATATGCGGTCGCGCCTATAAACGTTAATTGACCAATAGCCAATAATATAATGACCATTGGCGACATAAAGTCCCGCCATGTTAATGGTGACAACGACGCGCTGCGCAGGCTTGAGACGCTTTGTCTAATATGTTTAAGGAACGACCTATTTAATAAAGCTAATGTAATGACAGGTAATATGGCGAGGAAAATTAAGACAATCGCACCGGCTTGGTTGTCCCAATTTAACAACTCTTTCTGCTCTACATAACTACTCAGCACAACGTAGGTCGAAAACAAGGCGATAACTACAGATAAGACTAAATAGATAGTTAAACTCGCTTTTGCGAACTTGATGTCTCGTGCAGATATTTCTGTGCTTTTTGATTGGTGTTCAAGGGCAAAATTCGACAGTATTGTTACAAACGTTCTGTAAATATTTGTTGGAATTAATATCGTGGTAATCAAAACTTGTAGAAAGATTGTCGCGTAAAACGCGATTTGTAGGGTGCTTAATTCTGCGATTTCTGGCGTCATCATGTTAGTTAGCCTCTGTTTGCTGTGTCATTACCTTGGTTAAATGCAATCCGAATTTCAGAGTCGGTCGCACCAGACTGTTTAAGAGTTTGAACAACGTCGGTGAGCTGTTCATTCAACCAATTGTTTAAATTAAATGTGCAATGTTGTTTTGCTTCTGGATGCACAAAAGTCCCTCTGTACCCCTTTGACTCAATAACATTGTCACGTTCTAAAAGCTTATAAGCCTTAGCAACGGTTTTATTATTCACGTCCAATTCATTGGCGAGCTGTCGAATAGAAGGTAATGGTGCACCCGCAAGTAGCTCGTCGTTGGTAATTGCTTTTTGATCTGATTAATTAACTGACTAAACAAGGGTTCACTACTGTTTAAATCAACAACTATCATAAATCCTCCGTTAGTGTGTACTTGCGTATTGGCTTCTTGTACCAATGTTTGTTGTACCTTTGCATCGTTGTAACCTTGCATCTATTTTAGCCTTGTACCATTGTACCCGTGGGTCAAGTGGTACAATAGAATTGAAAGATAGCAGTTGGATGAAAAACATGCAACGTTTTTGTTTTCCGTAATGATTAAACAAAATTGGATGTCATTGTTATTTTTCTACATGCGCTAATTTTCCATTTTTAAACATAGAGATTGCACTTCAACGTCAGAAAACTAAGATACGTTATTAGAAATATTTAGTGTTCAATACACAGTGAACAAGTGAGGAAGCAGTATGGGGTCGGATACAAAAGGGTTAGGAACATTGCGGTCGAAAACAAAACGTCAACATTTTGGTTTTTTGTTAAATATGCTGGCATTGGGCTTTTTCTTCCTGGTATTTTTATCACTATGTTTGAATTTGATATGGAAATGATGGTCTTACTGAGTAATTCTGAATTAACAGCACCCTTGGTTGGCAAGGAATTGTCGATTATGGCGACCGTAGATACTCTTTGGCAGGAGCAGCGCTTTTTTGTAGCGATACTCATATTTGCCTTTTCGGTATGTATCCCACTGATCAAATTGGTGATGGTAACGATTGCCTATTTTATTCATGAACAGCAACTAAGAGCGAAGCTTCTGAATGTTGTTAATGCAATTGGTAAATGGTCGATGGCCGATGTGTTTGTGGTTGCAATATTTTTAGCCGTATTATCAACCAACCATGCAGAAACGTCGACGGTGAAAGAGTTTTCGGTATTTGGCTTTCAACTTGCCGTGGAGATCAGCAGTCAAACCATCTCGCAACTGGGCAACGGTTTCTATTTCTTCACAACCTATTGCCTGTTATCTATTGCCGGTACGCAGTTAATGTCGGCATCTAAAGTGACCGAACCGGTCCTAAAAAGGTAACCCGATAACTTTTTCGGAAGGATTTTTAAACAAATTGAGGAGGGGACTTAAAAATCAATATTTCATCTAATATGAGGGTTTTGTGCCTAGGGTTCATTACAGAATTTAGTTTAAAGGCAGAGTAAATAAACAAGTAAGTAAGCTTTTTCCTACGATTCATTTTTTTGATTAACCCTGTATTATCCACTTCAAAGTCAAAATTGCTAAAGGCGAGTAGGTAGAGTTAATGTGGTTGAATGAAGAACAAGTGAGCGATTCTGCAATACGACTTTATCGGGCAAAGTTGACAAGCACCAGCCCAAATTACGTCGTTATTGATAACTTGTTTGACGAAGCCAAACTTAATGACGTGATGAACGTCTTAAGCCAACCAACTCATTGGCAAACTCAAACACATTCCTATTCTGAATTGTATGTTGATCAATCTAAATGGCATGAAGTCAGTGACGAAGAACGGTTTGTGCAGAGAGATTCATGGCAGCGTCCAACGTCAATAAATAACAGTTCAAGGGCAAAGCCGGCTCAGGACTTTTTAGCGTTTCTGCGTTCTCAAACGTTTTTGTCTTTGTTATCTAGAGTGTTTAACGTTCACCTAACAGACATCAATGTTGGTGAACCCGAAATTAATACTAATTTTTTCCGGTTAGGTTCAGCCGATTTTGTATCCTTACATGCGGACGATTCTCCAGGCCGGGAAGTTTGTTTATTGCTATATTTAAATAAAACATGGAATACAAATGCTGGTGGCGAGTTAGTCTTTTTAGGTAAAGACGACAAGCCAGTTACGATTGCGCCATTGTTTAATCGATGTGTGCTATTTGATCCCGCCTCGGAAGGCTCAGAACACTGGGTGAACAAGCTAAACGCTGAACATGCCGCAGGTTATCGTTATAACGTTACGAGTTGGTATTGGTCAGAGTAATAATTGTTTTGTTTTTAAAAGTGTCGTTTACACAACAGGGTGTTAACGGCTTTGAAAAAAATTTATAAGCGTATGGTTTAAATAATGTTGAGTGAATTAAAAAAGGAAAACGTATGTTTTCCTTTTTGATTTTAGTCGGCCAGTTGAGCCCACTTTATTTAAAGTGACTAACAGTCAGGTATTGATCATTTGTTAATAAAGTCAGTTGCTGGCTCACCATTTGGTTGACGCATGCCGCCTCTGTACAATATTAAGGTATCAGCTGGTGTGATAGATAATAATGTGAGAATCGCTTGTTAGTGTATTTTTTTAGTTAGAGATACTAATGTAAAGCAATTGGGGAGTTACTTTTCTAAGCTAACTTGTTAACATTAGCCGAGCATTTTATTTCTTGCAGAACCTTAAACCTATGCGCTTTGACTACCGAATTGTTTTTATAATTACCGCCCTTTTGTTTACTTTATCAATTAGTTTAACGGTTCTTAATTATATTGAGTCTATGGACTCCACTCGCAAGCAGTTAAAAAATAGCTCTTTACCTTTAACGGTAGACAACATTTACACAAAAATTCAAAAGCAAATCATAGAACCCAATCTAATTGCCTCCGTTATGTCTAATGACACGTTCATGAAGGATTGGCTGGCGCATGAAGAAAATGACGTGGGGCAAATAACTCAGTATCTCGGCACGATACAAAATAAATATAATATGTTTACTGCGTTTTTGGTCTCAGAAAAAAGCCACAACTATTACACGGCCAATGGTTTTCTTGAAAAAATCGACATTAATAATGAACACAATGATTGGTACTTTAGCTTCAGAGATAAGGCTGAACAAAGCGAAGTTAATATTGATTATAATAAGCACATGGGTGAAGCATTGATCATGTTTATCAATCATAAAATTTATGATGATAATAACAACATGCTAGGGGCAACTGGAATTGGCCTAAAAACATCTTACATCAATGAAATGCTTAAGTTTTTTAGAGAACGTTTTAATTTTAATGTTTATTTTATAAATGCTTCTGGTCAGGTATTTATCGCCGAGCAAGAGGTGAATAACTTAACTCACCTAAATCAGCATGAAGAATTAAGCCGATTAATACCAGATATCACCAAACCAGATAAGCAGTTATTTGAATACACTATGAACGGCGAAGCGTATTTGTTAACAAAAAATATGTCGCAGAATTAGATCTTTATGTCGTAGTAGAAGCTAAAGTTGATAATTTTACTCAGTCGGTTCTAGAGGCGTTTTATTTTAATATTATTGTATCGGTTCTAATCACTTTATTGATCACTATTATTGTCGTGTTATATGTGAGAAAAATTCACGGCAAATTGAATGAACTTGCTAGCAATGACAGTTTGACCGACCTACCCAATAGAAGAACCTTTTACAGCAGGTTGGAGCACTTTATTGTAATGAAAAAGCGCCGCCAACAAGAATTAGCTGTGGTGTTTTTTGACATAGATGATTTTAAAAAGGTAAACGACGTGGAAGGTCATGACGTCGGTGATGGTGTTTTAATTAAAATTGCCGATATCTTAAAGACAACCATTCGAACAAGTGATTTTATCGCTCGTTGGGGCGGCGAAGAATTTATTATTTTGTTAATCGACACTAAGTCAGAAGATGCCCTCAAGATCGCTGAGCAGGTCAGACAAAATATTGAAAACAATGCAGAATTAAAACACCAAGCTCAAAAGACTGTGACAGTCAGTTTAGGGGTAACAGAAGTTCGTGACAATGACGACGCGGACTCCTTGTTTAAACGAGTTGATGACGCTTTATATCAAGCCAAGCGCACAGGTAAAAATCGTGTTGTCGTTGCTAAATAAGTCTAAATTTACAGAACATATTGCCTGACTTAGCATCTATTTGTTGAAGCAGAAACAAACAGACTTAATAAATTATTGGCAATGGAAGGCGAGGTGCAAGGTTGCAACACAGGACGAATATAAAACTCAAGGGTTTGCCACTGAATCGCAAACCTTTTTGGATGCCGGTTTAAAACAAGTCTAATAACTAACCGACGATTTCTTTTACTCTGCCTACGTCACCACTTTCCAAACGAACTTTAATGCCATGGGGATGAAATGGCGAATTAGTTAAAATGTCTTTTACCACCCCTTCAGTCAGACGACCAGAGCGTTGATCTTTTTCAGCACGATTTTCACATCAGAACCTATTTCTATATCCGAACGATTTTGCCCATCCATTACGTATTTCCCAGTTTATGCATAGTAATAATTTTTTAAATTATGTCACAGTTTGGCGTCTTAGTGCAGGGATAACAAAATAGGTATTTGCCCCGCATTATCGTTTGCCAAATACAGCGTTAGTGGCGAGTTGCAACAAAACGAGAGAAAGTAAAAGTGGCGTTCGGAAATTACGGGGTAAAAATCGACTTATGCTATATGGAAAAATTGTTATTGTTAACAAAATCTAGTTATCTACTTGTTTTCTATAATAAAAATTATTAATTGGATAAATGAAGCAAGTATATAATTGTTGGCTATACTTTTAAAACCGGCCATACCGGGAAACCAATTAAATATTGGAAAACGAGTTATTTAATAAGGCTAATAGTCAAACTAAAACAAACGAATGTCATTTAAAAGGACTGCTGTAACTCGTTGGTTTATTTGGTGATTATTCCATTAGGTACTTGAAAGTGGAGTAGTACATTAGCGGTAAATTGTAGTGTTAAATTTTAAGGAAAAACAATGACATTAAAGTACAAAATATACAGTATTATTCTCGTAGCTTTGTTGGTAGTCGGCTGTGGTTCGGTAATGAAGCAAGTAGGGCAGTTGACTGCGAATCTTTTAACTTCAAAAACTTCCGATTTATCAGTTGTATCTATTTCCGCAGGGTTTGTTCGGAATATGTATTCAGCAGATGTAAAAACATTTGAAGTTGAATATCTAGGAGAAAATTGGCGCGAAGGGGCAAATCTAGTTTCGGTAAGTTTTCTGAAACGTGATGGTGTTGGTATGTATACTATAGACGGTAAAGTGTTTATAGATGGCACAGAAATACCTCATACCGCGAATGGCTTTTATGGTAAATGGATAGATAAAAATGATATCTCCCCTAAAACGATTCGAATAGAAACGGTATCTGGTCAGGTTGCAGAATTCTCGATAACACCACCACCTTTAATCGAGATCGTGTCGGTCAATGGTAAAAAATCTGGAATGGAAATTGATCTAAATTCAGATTTACGATTAAAAATGAAAAGCCCGCAACATGATAAAAATACTGAATTTTCTGTGTCGCTAGTAACGAAAGTGATGGGTATTAACTCATTTATTGAGTCGGGAATTTTTAAATACAAAGATGACATTACGCTACCTGCAGAAATTTGGAAGAATCCAATTACGCCAGTGCCAGCTACGTCTGGTGCGAATTGGCTTAAAGTTGAACGATTTGATACCAACTTAAAAGTGATAAAGGGTGTGGGCGCTAGTCAAATTATTGGTGCGTCGATTGATGTTGTTCCTGTTTCAATTAAAGGTGAAGTGGAAACCGCATTTACCGGGGTTGTTAAGGACAATGGGATTAATATTGAAGAAACAATCGCCATAAAAAATGGCGAAATGAAAGTAAAAATGAATAAGCCAAATGCGTTTTATGGCCGACCAATGAGTTCTGGAAAAACATTTGCGTTAGCATCGTTTACAGTGCGAGCTACAAAACTTAAACAATCAAAAACGGATTCGTCGAGCAGTACATTAGGTGGCGTAAAAACAACTACGACTACAACGAGTACTCGAACTTTTCCAACCTTACCGGACGCTTTTTGGGATAGTTATATTGATGGTTTATACGTAGATTTGGAAAAAGTCTTAAAAAGCCAATACAACATTAAACTTATTCCTGTAGAGAACGTATTGCGAGCACCTTCTTATCAAAAATTAGAAGCCGTCACCGATGAAAACACCATTGTTGAAGTGGAAAAATCGTATAAAGGGACTAAAAACCTTATTCCAACATCATTTTCCTCTATCGTTGGCAATATATCATCTACATTTGCATCTGACCGAGTTGATGCTCACCTAATCAGAGAGTTAGGTGTTGATGGTTTGATTTCGGTAACGATTGACCTTAAGCAATGCCTTGGAATACTTTTACTTTGTCACCAGTGATGAGTATTCAAATTTCAGGCGCACCAAATGGCTATAAAGCTGGGCCAACTATCTTCCACCAAGGTACTATTTCAGGTACTGGTATGCCTTTAGATGAGGCGAAAATGAATGCGGCCACTATGATGGATATTTTACCTGAAGTGACGCGTCAAAAAGAGTTGATGGAAGCTTTGAGACAAAGCTTTAAGATGATGGAGAAGAAAGAGAACGAGTTGGGTTATGACGCTATTTGGGCATTAAAATAACCCAGAGAACCGCATAAAGTTACATTTTAAAGGCAGACAACGAGTCTGCCTTTTTATTTTGTAAAACATAAACTAAGCCTGCGAATCCAAGCTGTGGGGTCAGAGTCGATGAAACGTCGTTCATGAACAGCCAGTCGTCTCAAATTATATCTGGCATGCACTATTGGATTTTGTTATCAATGAAGTAAGGCGTGCCATGCGTCAGGAATCGACGATTTAACTATCAGGAAGTAAAAATGGAAGTAAATGTATTTGATAGAACAGAAACCGCAAATAAACGAATAAGCGGTTCAACGTATAACTTTGTTATTGGGCTTACATTAATCTGGGGATTTGCTGTTAATTGGTGGATGGTTTTAAATATTCCAGTTGAGTCAATTAGTAGTATTAATCCTATTTTCTTTTATATCGGTTACTTTGCCTCTTGCTTCTTTGGTGTTTATCTATTTAGCAAATCCCTTAGTGCTCTGGTGAGCTTCATTGGGTACAACTTTGTTGTTGTGCCTTTTGGGCTAATTATTAATTTAGTGGTAAGCCAGTATAATCCTGACATTGTGCTCGAAGCCATAAGAGTTACAGGAATGGTAACTTTTGTCATGATGGTTTTAGGGTCTATGTATCCGGCCTTTTTAATAAAATTGCCGGTGGCCTCACCATCGCACTTTTTTGCGTCATTGTGGTTGAGCTTATTGAAATTTTTGTATTTAACACGCATCACGGTATTTTAGATTGGGTTGTTGCTGTTATTTTTTGTGGCTATATCGGATATGACTGGGCAAGAGCTAACGCGATACCAAAAACCTATGACAACGCTGTAGATAGTGCGGCTGCTCTTTATATGGATATTATTAATCTGTTTCTACGCATATTAAGAATTCTTGGTAGAAAATAAGTAACTCTGAATCCGTAGTACAGGACGGTGAATAGATTTTTCTAAATTGTTGTTTTTATTCGTTAGTGTTTGTAAATTTTAGTTTTTTGTTTTTTTCGATTTTGAAAATTAACACTTCAGGAATTCAAATAAGTTCAATTGAGCGCTAGTCTAGAATCAAATGGTCACGTTTAATTATGGCACTAAATTTAAAGTACAAAGTTTACCCTAAGAAGAGTGTTGGTAAAAATGTTAACACGGGGATCACTACCGCTATTCTAGAGCTTGGAATAGGGGTGTTTGTTTTCTATTTGCTTATGCAGACTGGGGAAATGGCAAGACGATGCTTTTTTGGCCTTTTATTATTGTTGCTGGGTTTTGCTTTACGTTAGTGCTTTATTCTTTGGTTGAGTGGTTATATTTAAAGGTCGGTGTTAAAAGTAAAAATACAGATAACACCGAGTAACAGTGAACGAATTTAATCGCTAACCACCAAATTTAAATCGTAATCCGGCGTTTACCGTAAATCCATCATTTCTTGACCAGATGTCGGTTGTCCATCGGCCACTGGCTGCTTGTTCAAGTAATAACAATGAGTCGTCGCGAGTTTGGCGTATGTTCAATAAGTTTTCGGCATTAACAAACCAGCTTACTCGGCCAACGGTAATTTGCCCTAAAAGCCCTAAATGCCAATAGGGTTTACTTTTGCTACGGTAAGGGTTGTTTTCAAGATGTTGCGTGCCGGTATAATAAGCTTCAAATCCCAACAAATGACTGCCATGTTCCTCCATCATAACCACAAATCCAGCGGAGTGTTTTGGTGTTAACGTTAGTGGTTGACGGCTAAGACCGGAATCATCTTCTTTAGTGGCATCGGTATATAAATAACTGCCTGTAAATTTGATGTCGCGCCAGCGGTAGCGCAGCAATAGTTCGGCCCCTCTGATTTCAGTTTCACCTAGAGAGTTGACAATGCGGACTTGTTTTTCCGCATATATGTCAGCATTTTCAATTGCTTCTAATGCCGTAACGTTATCGATGTCGGAAGCAAATAATGTCATGCTGGCTTCTATACTGCCCAACACATAGCTGAAATCGATGGATGCAGTTGATGCTCGCTCTTCGTCAAGGCTACCTAATGGCGCAAGACGAGATAAACCCACCTCATCGATGTCCTCAATAAATGGGCTTGGAGCAAAAAATCCTTGCCCGTATGCTGCTCTAACTGTCCAGTTATCAGGATTGTACAATATTGAAACACGAGGGCTTATCTGGGTTCCATATTCGCTATGCCAATCGGCCCGAGCGCTCAGCGACATTGAAATATCTTCGCTCGCTTCGTAGTCCACTTGCGAAAACAACCCTAGTACTTGATAAGAGTAATTAAATTCTGAGAAGGTATTTGAGTCAAATCTTTCAGTTTGAAGTGCCAAGCCAACTAACCATGCGGTTTGATCAGAATACCCTGATAAGCTCGACTCGATCAGATAACTTTCATGACTATCATCTTCAAGGATGGCGCCGTACTCGTGTTGATGCTCTTGATTCATCGCAGAGCCACGCATATTTAAGTTTAGCTCGTCACCTATCGGTTGGTCGTAAATGAAGCCTATGTCGGTTCTAAGCGTGTCTTGGGTCAATGGGAAAGCACTGTCGTCAGGGAGATGAGCGTCATCTAAAGTTCCAGCCGTTCTTTGCTCAGTCATTGCGCCAAATGTCACGTATAGATTTGCGCCGCTGTCGTTTTGCCAATAGAAACGGGGTCGGACACTGCCTCTTTGGTAACCCGCCATGTCAATCCAACCATCGTTATCTAAATCTTGTTCTTGTTGGTTATGAATACCTGCAGTGACAGAACCACTTAACGCATCTGTTAAAGGTGAGGCAAAATAAGACGTAACATCTTGGCCGTCTTTGGAGGTTAGGTTTACCAGCACCTCCCCTTCATAGTTATCTGAAGGCGTCCGTGAAATGAGATTTATGACACCCCCAAGTGCAGAACCGCCATAAAGTGACGAAGCAGACCCTTTGATTATTTCAACATTTGCAAGATCGGTTGGTGGGATCTGCAGGAGGCCAATTGACGCGGTTTGGCCACCGTACAAAGGCAAACCATCGCTTAACAATTGAGTATAACGCCCATATAGGCCCTGCAGTCTAATATTGGCGCTACCTAACGCTGGCGAGGTTGTTTGTACTCTGACACCGCCGGTTTCAGCAACTAACATAGAGATATTACCGGGACGCATTAACGCTTTTTCCTGAATTTCTTCACCATTAATTATTTCGGTTCGTGTGGCTGATTCGGTAACAATACGACCTAAACGAGAAGCTCTTACTTGGATCCGCTCAATGCTACTTTCACTATGTTGATGTTCTCCATGTTCTCCATGTTCTCCATGCTCTTCATGTTTTTCGTGATGTTCATCACTATGCTCTTTGCCGTGTTCACTTTCATTTGCGTATACAAACGCCGGAATTAACAGCATTGCTACTGTTGATTTTAAATATTTTTTAAACATTTTTTGCCTCGGGCAATGCTGGCAATAACCCAGCACTATGGTGTTGATTCAGTTAAAAATGACGTGTTGTAAAAATCGGGGGCGAAACCCGCCCGTTATGAGGTAAAAATGGGAGGTCGATAAAGTAAACTTGCAACAGAATTAGGCTGTTCAAATTGCTGTAGGTAAGTCATTTCATCTGACAATTGGGTCTTAGTAGAAATGTGTTCTGTACTAAAATAAGCCACAGATGAACAAGCATTGGCAATACAGATACAATCCAGATCACAGCATTCGACATCACAGCAATCCGCTGGGTTATCGACATCGGAAGCCGGTAAATCGTTTGAGGTTATGACTGTTAGGTTGTCAGATAGCGAGTGCGTGTCTTCGTTTGTTTCGCAAAATTGGGCGGCATTGTAGGTGAGTGCCTGCCCCGCAAAGGAAACAAGCATCATCGCTAGCACTAGTATTCTTGAAACCGCTTTATACATAAAAACCCCAAACACAATATGCACAACATTTTAAAAGTTTCATAATGGTAAGTGAATAGTCACAGCTAAGTTTATTTTTCATCAGCGCATTATCAATGTACAAAAACCGCTATTCAAACCAAACAGAAAAACGTCATTCTAAAACCACAGAAAAAACCGTCATTCCCCTAGCTTGTAATATGAGTCAGCCACAGCGATATTAGGGATCTCCAACCGAGCGCAGAGGAATGTCATGGTTCGCCCTGCAGGCTGCGCTTTTCTTTGCCTTGCAGGCGGCTATTTCGACTTCGTCGACCATACTTTTGCAACAGCCCCAAAAGTAGGCAAAAGGCCGCTTTCGACCAAATCCCTAATCCTTATTTAAGATTTATATTATCGTCGAAGACGGAATGTACGCACATCCCTATGCACATTCCTTGCAACGGCGTCCCTGCCGTTCACTTCGAGATATAAATCTTAACTAAGGGGATTTAGACGAAGTAATATGCAGTCTGAACTTTAAGTGCAATAACTCAAAATTTAAAAAGTAAAACGTCATCCCCTTAGCTTGTAATATGAGTCAGCCACAGCGATATTAGGGATCTCCAACCGAGCGCAGAGGAAGCTATGAATCAACCATTTCTAACCATAAACCCGGATCAGCGACACTGGCCCCATTGGTCCCTGTTGGTCCGACTCAGTTGATTCAAAAATTATGATATTTACTTAAGTTTAAAGCTATTTACGTTTTCCATTAGGACTTGTTTGTCTGCAGCCCAGTCCTTTTCGTTTCCTGTCGCAGTAACTAAATAGACATAATTACCTTTTTTAAAAGCCTTGGCATACCAATGAAGACTAAGCCCTTGCATCATACCTGTGTATTCAAATGAGATTGAATTTGCGCTTTCTTCAAAGGAAACAATAGAGATACCCATTTGTTTAAATTGGCCTATCGAAAGTTCTTTATATTGAGTCAAGGTGCTAGGGTAAGGTTGAATTTGAACATTTACGTTTGACGCAAAACCATTTTTGGCAGGGAGAAACATTTGAAGGGGTTGCGACATTCCTGTTGTAGGACTAGTATCCAAGCTATTGATTGTAAAACCGGCTTTTGGAAACTCTAAGACTTCAGCATTAGCAATTGAAAAGACAAGGCTCGTTGCAAGTAAAGCAGCTTTATTAATACGCATAAACGTCAAATCCCTTTTTGTGTAAATCCCCTGCAAAGGGGATTAATAATTTATCGATTGAATTGGTGTTAAATAGCAAAGTCTGCAGCGGGTAGAGACTTACTATTTGTTCATCTTACCTGAATAATGCAGACTCTGTAATTGTTCTGGGACAAAAAATTGCCCTTAATTGGTTACTCTAATCTTGCGTTATCTTGACCCTTATAATTTTGTTAGTGCTACTTTGATGTATAAGCAAGTCGCCACTTTGAGTTGCGCGCATGTGCCTAATAATCCCAGCATAAATCTCCCCAGAGGGAATAGCCCAACTTTGGAACATTTCTGTTGTCGGGTCAAATCTCACTAACGCATCGGGGCGTTTTCCTGATTCGTTGTACCATACTATGCCATCAACAACCGCGATTGCGTATGGATGTGATTGTTCGCCACTGGGAGAGGGCCACTCTTTTATTGCGCTGGTGTCTGGACTATAGCGTCCGAGGCGACCTAATGCTGAATTCACGAACCAAATGTTACCGGCATTGTCGATATCTAATCGGCGTACTTTTGAAGCGGCATCCGGCAGTTTAATTTCTTTTAATTGCATCGTAGATGGGTTTACTTTCACTAAACAATTGCTGCCATTACAGGCCACCTAGCGATTGCCGTCGGCGTCGATTTTAATGCCATAGGGGCGTGAATGCTCCGTCGGCATGGTAACTAACTTAATATCACCGGTGTTAGGGTCTAATCGACCAATCATATTACTATGCTGTGCTGTAAACCAAAGGATGCCGTTACTGTCAAAGGTCGCCGTGTGCGGATCTTTGGCGTTTTTGTCTGGCATATTAAAAACAGTAATTTCACCCGATTTTGGATCAAGTTTTCCAATCGAGCCATTTTTATTTCCGGTATACCAAATATTACCGTCTTTATCTGGGGTCACTGAGTGAGGCATCGCATTCGGTGGCAACGAATACTCATTCATTTCTCCGGTATCTGGGTCGATGCGGCCAATTAAGTTTGCACGTTGCCCAGCCCACCATATGGAACCGTCTGGGGCTTCAACCGGATCGCGAGCACGTTGTCCTAACGTTGGTGTGTGCCATTGCTCAAAAGAAATTTGCACATCGCCTGAAACAAGAGTTGGAGAACGATGACTATTCGGAGGGTAAGTCTGTGCCAAGTAATTAAAAATTAACTGTTCTGTTTCAGGTTGTGCAGATAAATCTATCATAGTGCGGGTTAGCGATTGCCACTGTTGATAGGTATATCCGGAGCTACGAGTGATTAAATTGTGTCGATGGCAAGAAGTACATAAACGTTCTACCAATTTTTGCCCTTTGGCGTATGCGTGCTCGTTGACTTTGATATTTACATTTGTAGCCGCAGCGTGACTACAGGCAAAAACCGACAATAGGAATGAAAGGCTAAATATCACTTTGCGCATGACTAATCTCCCAAAAATAAATATCAATAGCTCGAATTCAAACGACTGACGTAAGTGTTATTTGTATCATGATTTCTTTTTGGGGGTAGAAACATTCAACGTCGTCGAACACGCTGGCGTTACGTGATTAGCTGACAATTTCATAGCTCGTTTTATTAACCCAAATTACCAGAACAAAAAACGTCCTTCAAATTCACAAAAAAACGTCATTCCCCTAGCTTGTAATATGAGTCAGCCTAAGCGATATTAGGGATCTCCAAGCGAGTGAAGAGGAAGTTCATAATTCGCTTTGCAGGCTGCGCTTTTCTTTGCCCTGCGGGCAGCTATTTCGACTGCGTCGACCTTACTTTTTCAACAGCCGCTCTTTGTTTCTAAGATCATGTAGGCAAAAGGCCGCTTTCGACCAAATCCCTAATCCTTATTTAAGATTTATATTATCGTCGAAGACGGGATGAAAGTATGTCCATGGTTCGTCTGACGTACATCCATGTACTGACGAACTCCCTTCGTCCTTGAAGTGAACAATCATCCCTTGCAACGGCGTCCCTGCCGTTCACTTCGAGATATAAATCTCAAAAAAGGGGATTTAGACGAAGGAATAAGTCGCCTGAACTTTTGGTGTGAAAACATGTTTTAGAGAAAAGCATTATACCAAATCAACAGAAAAAACCGTCATCCCAAAAGAGCCTAAGCGATATTAGGGATCTCCAACCGAGTGCAGAGGAAGTTCATTATTCACCTTCAATTAGCACTAAAGTTCAGAACAAAAACGTCATTCCAAATCCACAAAAAACGTCATTCCCCTAGCTTGTAATATGAATCAGCCTAAGCGATATTCAGAATCTCCAACCGAGTGCAGAGGAAGTTCATAATTCACCTTCAATTAGCTCAAAAGTTCAGAACAAAAAACGTCATTCCCCTAGCTTGTAATATGAATCGGCCTAAGCGATATTAGGGATCTCCAACCGAGTGCAGAGGAAGTTATGAATCAACCATTTACTAATCGTAAAAGCAGTTCAGCGACTCAGAACCCGCTGCCACCCAAGTTCGTACATTTACACCCCGTGTTACATGCGATGTAACATTGTCGCTTGGATGTCGTTGGATTTAATATGATTTCATTGGCCACTAAAACTGCTTAAGGCGCAATAGGTGAAGAGGCTGGTGGATTTTGTTGGATGTTACTGGAAGAGAAAATGGTGCCCCTCCCTGACTTGAACAGGGGACCTGCCGATTATGAGTCGGATGCTCTAACCAACTGAGCTAAGGGGCATACCATATGTTTTTGGGAATATAAGAATCCCAGAAAACGGCAGGGAGTATAAGCAAAGTCGAATTGCTTGTCACTCCCTGATTTAGGTTTGTTTAATTATTTGCTCATAGTTTGAACAATTTTACCGATCTTTTTAATATCTGTGCGCCTTCTTAGGAAGATTAGGGCGGTGGTTAAAAACAATGTTAAGTAATTAAACGAAAATCCACCCTTGTCTTGCTTTTTTGCTTCGGTTTTTTCGACGGTAAACGAGGTTGTTGCCGATTCGCCAAATGGGTCGGTTACCACTAGTGTGAGTGGGTAAACTCCGGCGACTGATGTTGTAAATTTCGCATTTAAGGTGTTAGCCGTGCTTAGTGTTGCATTGCTGTTGTTTGCGTTCAGTGTCCATTGGTACGTTAAATTCGTTTGATCGTCGCTAACCGTGACTAAGTCTCCTAGCGGCAGTGATTCGATGGTTTCACCGATATAATTATTGCTTGTGACGGTTGGCGCGGTATTTGAGTCATCGTCCAATATAGTAATTGTGAACGCGTTCGTACCTACTATTCGGTAATTATCACCCACATCAAATGCTAAAGTTACTGTCTCTGTGTTTTCTTGCTGATCGTCATTGATAATATCGACGGTGATTGTTTTGTCAGAATTGTCGTCAGCAGCCCACGTTAACATTGTATCGTGTAATACAAAGTCGGAGTTGTTTGTGGCTTGGCTGTCGCCTGTTTGAACAATCGAGACTCCGACATTTAGACCGCTCACATACGACGGAAGTCGACTAACTGGGATTAAAATTTGGGTTTTGTCGCTTGTTTGGTTTTCAATTAGTTCGGCACTTGCAGCACCAAATTTAACGCCGCTAACTTCATTATTACCGTCAATTATGATCCAGGCGTTACCCGGGTTTTGCAATGTTGCGCCGCCTTGAGGGTTAAACAATTCGACCGAAAATTGCTCGGTGAATTCTAAGGTGTCAGTGTCGGAATTGATTGGGATAGAAATAGTTTTATCAGAGTTATCTCCGTCGGCCCAAGTTAGCTTGCCTGTTTGTGCAACAAAATCGTCGCCCGTGGCGGAGCCCCAAAGAGTTTGGTATTCAACGCTAATCTCGCCTGTGCTATCAAGCAGTCGTTGAACATGGATTATGGCTGTTTGGCCTTCTGCGTAGTTTTGCTTCATTTGACTAAATGAAATCTGGCCCGCTGCAACGTTTTTGGTCTTGTCCTTAACGACGTACAAGCCTGAATTGATATCACTGATCAAAATTAGACCGCTTGGTAAAAATGGGTAAACGCCCACAGGCACCATTAAACTGGTCGTCATCTGAAAATGGAAAAGTATCAAAGTAACCTATTTCGACAGGCTTAACTGGGTCGGTTATGTCCAAAATGGTCATGCCGCGTTCATAGTTAGACATATAGTAACGATTACCCCGAACAAAACCATTGTGGTCAATGGCTTTCGTTGGGCCGTTCCAACGGCCTTTGGATAACGGTGCCGTGAGATCAGAAACATCAAATATCATCACTGCGGTATTGTTATTAAATTGCTGTTCGTCTAGCTCGTCGTGAACGTAAATATACTTTTTGTCTTCGGTCCACCAACCTGAATGGGTATAAGCGGCGTTGTTGTATATGCCCTGTCCTAATTCGGTTAAGTCTGTTTTATCGGTTTGGTCCCAAAGGCGCATTTCGTTTTCGTTAAAGTCGACAAAAATATCACATTCGGTTGGGGTTGTTTGGTCTGTGGTTAAGCGCTGACAGTCGTTTGCCACTCGATCATCCGTGACCACAAAAGACGTACCATCGTGGGTGTAATCGTCTCGTGTTGCATCCACTGGTGTATAAACAGCAGTTGGGGCTTTAGGATTGATGAGGTCGTAGCTGCGGTGAGCCCCACCATAACGACTCGATCCCATAGAGTGCAACAAAGGTTGTCGGTGGTTAATCGCTACGCCTGTACCATAGTTGACGTTGCTGACGTAGATATTATGTAAACTTGCGTCTTCATTGGCATGACCAACAGAATGGATGCTATTGGGTAAGTCGTTTAGGTCAATAATTGTGACGCTATCCGCCGCACCGTCGGTAGAGACATAAGCATATGCTTGCCACATGCCCTGTTCGAAATCGAAATACTGATAAACTTTAATGTCGCGCCAGATCGCCGTTAATCCGGTGACGTGGCCAACAACTTGCGGATTACTTGGATCTTCGAGGGATACCACCGAAGCACCGTTACGTAAGCCTATTATAGCGTATTCAATATCTGTATTTAGGTCGACGTGCCCCCAAATGTCATTGGCTGCAGATGGTGAATTTGCAAAGCTGCTAAGTGGCACGTGTGAAACGAGATCAACATTATTACACGGGAAGCTTCCCGCATTGCCGTTGACACAGCTTACGTCGCTTTGGGATTGTTTGATTGCATCAAATTGCCCAAGCTTTTGTTGAAATGCTGCCGACGCCGCCAAGCTCTTTGATTTTTTATCGACGATGAGAATAAAGCCACGTTCGCTAAGCTGCTTATTATAAGTCGCAGGGACACCACTTATGTATGTTGGGTTCTGTTGAGGATTAGCGGTTTTATAATGGTCAGCTTTAGAATAGCCGCCGTAACTTGGTACAAGTTCGGAGGTGAGATAAAATAGCTCGTCGACACTCTTGGCTTGGTATTCGCCACCGGCAACTAAAATTTTATCCCCTTTGTTTGCTTTTTTAGCGGCATAACCAATTGATTGGCAAGGCTGGGCGGGTTGTTCGCATGAACCTTGGTCTTTGCCGTCGACGGCAACATAACGAGCCTTGTCATGCTCTGCATGAGATAAAGCATCATCTGAGTACATTAGCGTGAGAAGAAAAATAATGGCGCAAATATGGCGATTAAACATATCAAATTCCTGTTTGGGTTACGTTCCAAAGTCATGGTTATACTCTATTAAATTATAGACTGGGTTTTAAATCGAGTTTGAAATAAGGCTATAAATAAAACATTGCGAGTATCAAACAACCAAATACTTTTGGCGTGATACATTAAGTGTGCAGGACATTTGCTTTGCAGTAAACTCGTCTGTGAGGTAATTTGTCGATGAGCGACCCGAACGGTTTAATGATTTTTTAAAACGTGCCGATAACTTTACATGTTTTATGTTGTCTTACAGGTCGTGAACTTCGTGGTTTAAATAGGGCCGCTTCAATTGATATCGACAGATGTTTTAATCGCAAGTGTAATGTCACTTTTGTTCATATAGGTTAATTAGGTAGTACTTTGGAAGATTTTAATTTCGAGCAGGAAGACACCAATATCAATTTGATTGTTGCTTGCAATGCAGAAACGCCACCTTTAACTGAAGCCTTGCTTATTTCAGCATTTGAACGCAGCCAATATTACGAAGCCAGCTTATCTCACGAATTACTACCATCCATTGTTGAACTTGGAAATGAGTTTATAATTTCAGTAAAAGAAGAACTTGAGCCTGAAGGGGACTTTGTTCATCAAATTGCTGCGATTAGAGATGGTAAATTATCAATCTTTTTATCTGCAAATAAAATGACCGCTAAAGCCACAATTGAAATGGTCATGGGGCGGTAAAAACATTGATTTAAACGATATCAAAGCGGAATGTAAAAAACTCGGTATTGTATTTGGTGTTAAAAAGTCTTTGGTTGATAGATTGTTGCATCAAACTATTGAAGCTGAGTAAGGCGACCTAATCGAAGGGACAATTGCTTTAGGACTTGAGCCTAAACACGGTAAAAATGCGTATTTCAAACCTCTAGTGGAATTGTTGACTGAAAAGATCAGACGGCCCATGGAAATTGAAGGCGGCAAGGTCGACCTAAAAGATTTAGGCGACATTGAAACGGTTAAGCCGGGTGAAAAAATATTCCAAAAATTCCCTCCAACCGGCGGTACGCCGAGCAAAAATTTACTTGGTGAAGTCTTAATTCCAACAGCGGGGAAAGACGCCGAACTCGAAGTTTCAAGCGGCACGACAATAGATAAGAAAGACACTAATATCCTGTTGGCCAAACGCGAAGGTTTAGCGCGTTTAATCGAAAATCGAATGGAAGTCGACGACGTTTATACGCTAGCCGAATTAACGCCTAAACATGGTCATATTAAATTTAACGGCTCAGTGATGATCGCTGGCGATGTTTCACCTGAAATGCGTATTGTGGCAACCGGCGATGTCATTATCGGTGGCTTTGTAGAGCAAGCATCCATTCGTTGTCGTGGTGAAATAACCATCATCTCTGGTGCGTCTGGTAAGCCTTTAGACGAACCTTATGACGGACGAATGAGTAACTGTTTATTGGAGTCTGGCTACCGAATTAACGTGGCCTTTGCAAATCAAATAGACATTATTGCCAAGCGTGATGTGCATGTTCATAAACAGCTCTCGCATTGCAATGTAACCGCCGCGTCGTTACGAGTTGGTCGAGGTAAATTTGGCGACGGCAAGCTTGTCGGTGGAAAGATTAAGTTAAGTAAGGGCTTGTTGGTTGGAAAACTTGGTTCGCCATCAGACACGGCAACGTCGGTATCGTTAAACCGCAGCTTTGTTTTGTTTAAACAAAAAGAGCTCGATATCTGGACTAAAGTTGAGCCATTGTCAGACGAGTTAGATGCGTTAAAAAATAGGTTACAGTCGTTTCTTACCGACCAGCAACGGGCTGAGATTAAAGAGCAGATCCTTAACCAACAATACAAAATAGACAAATTAAACAATGCGCGTAAACGGATCACTAAGAAGCGCAAAGAATACATGAGCCAAGTGGCAGTGGAGATAACTAATACGTTACATGCCGCGGTGACATTTGAAATAGGCGATAAGACCATTATTAACGACCGTGAACGTGGCCCTTCAATTGTGACGTTAGACGAGTATCAAATTGAAATAAAACCGAGGTAGCGTCAGTTAGCTTTAAAATCGGTGTTTGCCGTTAAGTTCAAACACGGGTAACCATGGAATGCCGTCATGATCTTCGCTTAGTAAGTTAAGCAAACCAATGCCAATGTCGATAGACGACTGTTTTGAAAACCAATGTTCCCTTGAACCACTTATTTGAAAATATATTTCTCCAAACTCTAAATCATCAAAGTCATAGTTTTCATCATCTCGAAAACGGCTGAGGGAGGCCGTCACCTTATAACTTGTAGTGCTCGAGGCTAAATAAGTCACTTTGTTAGACCAAGACAAATAATCCCTAAAAAAGACGATTCTACTATTGATGTCCCAACCTGTTGAGCCTTGAATATCGGTATATCTTGCTTGGAATGTTGGCATGTAAAACTGATCGACATCGTTTCTGTCATAGCCAAAAGAATGAGAACTTTCATTGTTATATATGCCAACAAACCCGGCACCTAGCTGCCATTGGTTATTAAGTGCTTTGTTTACAACAAAGTCTGAAAGCACAGAGAAGTTACGGGCTTCGTTAAGACTCAAAAAATTTGGCAGATAAGTAATGTCATATTCTAGGTTAAGGCCGTTATCAAAATAATATTGGCCACTTAAACTAGGCGCTAATCCAAACAACAAGTTTATGTCGTATTGCACCCAGCTTTTTTGTTCTAAATGAGACTCAATATGGCTTGGTAAATTGCCACTTAACCCTTCAAAGTAATAACGATATGTCCCGCCAAATACCGGAAATTCAGAGAAATCAGTACTAAAAAGTTCAAAGGTATCGACATTGATAAGTCCAAAATTAATTTCATGTTGGTATTGTTCTTCGGCCGACGAAGAAAAAGCGAAAATAATGCTGGCAAGGAAAAATAATAATTTGATGCTATTCAATTTGTAATATCCATATAGCTACGAAATACGAGTTTTAAAGGCGTTAATTAAAAAGCGGCGCCAATTATGGCAACATTAATACCATTTCATGCAACGCCATTCCAGCTATGATTGTACATGACCGCGCAACGATACAAAGGCATTAGGTTTGTTTTAAAGACGTTTGCAAACATTTAACGTGCATTAACATCATCAAATAAAAGCAGTAAATAAAGCTTGAGACTGGCGGCTGAACTACAATTTTGGTTCAGATAAATAAAACGATGAGTCGAGATTGGCCGCATGGAGCGTTTGATGTAGGTCGACAACTTCACCAACTATGATAAGTGCAGGCGAACCAATTTTATGTTCGTCAGCTAAGGTGTCTAGCTGCGCTAGTGTGCCCGTAACGACTCTTTGGTTAGGACGAGTACCGTTTTCAATAATCGCCACTGGTGTGGAAGCGGCACGGCCATGTTTGAGTAAATTGTCTTTAACGTTGCTGCTGCGAATGATGCCCATATAAATAACTAACGTTTGATTCGACGCTGCCAATGCTGTCCAGTTTGGTTGATTGGCTTTGCCCGGCGCTTTATCACCTTCGGTTTTTGCTCGGCACTTTTAAAATGACCCGTAATAAACTGCACAGACTGGGAGTAATCTCGGTGTGTTAACGGAATGCCTGTAGAGGCTGAACATGCTGACGCTGCGGTAATGCCTGGGATAACGTTAAATGGGATATTATTCGTTACTAGGAGTTGAGCCTCTTCGCCGCCTCTGCCAAAAATATACGGGTCGCCGCCTTTTAGCCTGCATACAACCTTTCCTTCTTTTGCCAAGTCGACAAGTAGTTGATTGATTTTTTCCTGCGGTAACGTATGTTTACCGGCCTTTTTGCCTACGGATATCATGTCGGCATCTTTACGGCATAGGCGCAAAATGTCATCGGCTATTAGGTAGTCATAAACGATAACGTCGGCCAATTGCATAACTTGTAAGGCTTTTATGGTCAATAAATCTGGGTCGCCTGGACCACCGCCGACTAAAAAGACTTGGCCGTCACTGGTGGCTGATTTTGTTCCTGACGCCGCAGCACTTAATTCGTTTTGCATTTCTTTAGTGGCTAAATCCCATTGTTCGCCTGCGGCATATTGTGATGCTTTACCGCGGAACACACGTTCCCAAAAATGGCGACGAGATTTAAAATCGTTGATTTGCTGTTTTGCTTGCGCTCGAAATTCGCCGGCGAGCTTGGCAAATTGGCCCGTCCAGCGAGGTATGATCTTCTCGAGTTTTTCTTTTAATAATCGGCCTAAAACCGGTGCTTTGCCGTTGGTAGAAATGGCAATAACAAGCGGTGAGCGGTCGATGATAGATGGAAACGTAAAACCACAGAGATCTGGTTGGTCGACAACATTGACCCAAATGTTCGCAGCGTCACAATCATCTTTAACACGTTTGTTTAATGTTAAATGGTCTGTAGCCGCGATAACCAGTTGTTTTTGTTCAACGTCTGTTGATTGATATTCTTTAAAGACTCGATTGAGCTTTGAGTCCGCTATTTCTTCTAAAGCGTGATGAAATTCAGGTGAGACAACAGTTACCTGTGCCCCAGCCTGCAATAACGACTGCACTTTACGCAACGCAACATCACCGCCACCGACAACCAGTACGGCTTTGTTTTCTAAATTAAAAAATAGCGGTAAGCTTTGCACTAAATGCCGCTGCCGTCGCTTACTTCGTGTAAACCACATTCGCGTGTAAGACCAAAGAAACGCGTTTCTTCTTCGGTCATGCCAGCTTCGAGTTTTTGTGTTGTTTGCATATCACCTACCGAGACATAACCTTCTTCCCAAAGCGGGTGGTAAGGTAAGTCGTGTTTTTGTAAGTACTGATATATATCACGATTTGTCCATTCCAGTATAGGGTGAAGTTTTACAACCGGCTGACTTTCACCACGGATGAAACTGTACTCTGCGACTGGTTTTTCCGCACGACTTTGTGATTGCCCCTGACGGATACCACTGAACCATGTATTTACATTTAGTTCTTGCAGCGCACGGCGCATCGGCTCAACTTTATTCATTTGGTTGTATTGCTTGATACCGCTGGCACCTTTTTCCCACAATTTACCAAATCGAGCTTCCTGCCATGCAGGTGAAAGGTCAGACCGATAAATCTGTAGGTTAAGGTTTAAACGTTCTGCAAGTTGATCGATAAACTGATACGTTTCAGGAAATAAATAACCTGTATCGGTCAATACAACTGGAATATCTGGCATCTGTTGGGTTACTAAGTGCAGCATAACCGCAGATTGGATCCCAAAGCTAGACGACAACATCGCTTGTTGTGGCAAATTCTCTAAGGCCCACTCAACACGTTTTTCAGCATTTAAAGATGACAGATCGCGATTAATTTGCGCAAGATCTGTAATCAATTCAGAACCTTGTCCTGAATTTTTTCATTGATAGCTGTAGCACTAGTCATAATTTTTTCCCAATGGGGCTCAAAGGAGCCCAAATTTGTTAGGCGTGAAAGTCTGTTTTAGATACTTTCACTTCAGCGACGATTCCTTTACGGATAACAAAGTCACCAAAACATTCGCCGTCATTACGTTCTTTTGCCCACGACCCGATGAGTTCGTCAAAAGCAGGCAAGTAAACGTCTTCTGAAACATTTTCTAAATACAATTTAGGAACACGAGTTCCTTCACGGTTACCACCTAAATACACATTGTATTTACCTTGATCCTTTACCAACTAAACCGATTTCTGCTAATAAAGCGCGTCCACAACCGTTTGGACAACCAACAACACGCATGATGATGTCGTCTTCTGCAATGTTGTGCTTGGCTAATATCGCCTCAGTTTTTTCTATTAAACTTGGTAAATAACGCTCAGCTTCCGCCATGGCTAATGGACACGTTGGCATTGCTACGCAGGCCATAGAATTTTTGCGCTGTTCAGTATCGTTGTCGTCAATAAGTCCATGTTCGCGAGCAATTTTCTCGATAATGGCTTTTTGATCAGCTGGGACACCGGCAATAATTAAGTTTTGATTTGCTGTCATGCGGAAATCACCTTGGTGAATTTCAGCAATTTTGCGACAACCTGTTTTAAGGGTTTTTTCTGGGTAATCTAAAATACGACCACTTTGGATAAATAGCGTTAAATGGTGTTTGCCATCAATGCCCTCTACCCAACCGATACGATCACCACGATGAGTGAATTCGTAAGGGCGGCTTGCTTCAAACTTAATGCCAGCACGTTTTTCAACTTCAGCTTTAAATGCGTCTGCACCAAAGTTATCTAATGTATATTTTGTTTTGGCATTTTTACGATTAGCTCGGTTACCCCAGTCACGTTGAACGCCAACGACATGTTCTGCAATTAACAAAGTATGCTCAGCCGGAATATACCCAAAGTCATCTGCTTTACGCGGATAGGTGTTTACGTCGCCGTGAGTCATTGCTAAACCGCCGCCCACAAGCACGTTAAAACCAATTAACTTGCCGTCTTCTGCAATCGCAACAAAGTTTAAGTCATTCGCGTGAATATCCACTTCGTTGTTTGGTGGGATAGTCACTGTGGTTTTAAACTTACGTGGTAAGTAAGTTGACCCTAAAATTGGTTCTTCTGTAGTTGCTTGTTTTTCGCCATCTAACCAAATTTCAGCGTACGCTTTCGTTTTTGGTAACAAATGCTCTGAAATTTTAGTCGCCCAATCATAGGCTTCTTGATGTAACTCAGATTCAACAGGGTTAGTTGTGCACAACACGTTACGGTTAACGTCGCCAGCTGTTGCTATCGAGTCGATACCAACACTGTCTAACATTTGGTGCATGCCTCTGATATGCGGCTTTAATACCCCATGAAACTGAAACGTTTGACGTGTGGTTAAGCGAATGCTGCCATACATGGTTTTGTCATCTGCAAATTTGTCGATGGCTAACCATTGCGCTGGTTGAATAATACCGTCAAGGCATACGGGCACGAAGCATTACGTTATGTAACGGTTCTAATTTTTGTTTAGAACGTTCTGCACGAATATCGCGGTCGTCTTGCTGATACATACCGTGGAAGCGGATCAACTGGAAGTTGTCTGCAGTGAATCCACCAGTGAGTTGGTCAGTAAGATCGGCTTCAATTGTGCCGCGTAAAAATTACTCTGTGTCTTTAAGCGCTCGTTATCAGCAAACTTTGCATTGGCATCGTGCTTGCTGTTTGGCTTAATGTCATTGTTTTCTAAATCTATGCTCACGTTAATTCCTAAAATTCTGTTCGACTATTAATACACGTCTTTTTGATAACGATGGGTGCTACGCAACTCTTTAAGGTATAGCTCTGCTTGTTCGTCATCTTTTCCGCCATGAGTTTTAACAATATCAAGGAGGGTTTGATGTACGTCTTTTGCCATACGGTTTGCGTCACCACAAATATAAAAATGCGCGCCTTTTTCTAACCATGCAAATACGTCTTTGCCTTGCTCGCGTAATCTGTCTTGAACATAGATTTTTTCGGCTTGGTCACGGCTAAACGCTAGGTCGACTTTAGATAATAGGCCAGATTTAACGTAGCCTTGGATTTCAACTTGATACAAGAAGTCTTGGGTAAAGTTAGGGTTGCCAAAGAACAACCAGTTTTCACCTTCGGCGTCACGTGCATCACGTTCTTGTAAAAATGCTCTAAATGGCGCAATACCCGTACCTGGACCAACCATGATCACTGGAGTATTGTCGTCACTTGGTAAGCGGAAATTGTTGTTGTGCTCGATAAAGACTTTTATCGATGCACCTTCTTCAGCACGACGTGCTAAATAACCAGAACAACCGCCTAAATGTTCGCTGTCAAACGCGTCGAATTCGACAAGTCCAACCGTTAAATGAACTTCATCTTCAACTTCAGCTTGGCTTGACGCGATTGAGTATAAACGTGCTTGTAACTTACGGGCACAATCAACTAACGTTTGAGCGTCTAATTTAGCTGGGTTTTGAGCGACAACATCAAATATTTGACGTGCTTCGATGTATTCACGCAATGCGGCTTTATCTTCAACAAGTTTTAGTAGCTCTGCATTATTTGTTGCATGGGCATACTTGTCGACAAATCCTAGGTAAGATTGCGTTAATTCTAACTTTTCAATTAGTGCTTGGCGCACAGTGAGTGATTCTTCGCCTAACTTAACTTGCTCTTCGCCTGTTAATTCAACTTGAGTTAACAGTGCATCTACAAGCGTCTCGTCGTTTAAGAAGAACATGCCTAGTGCGTCACCAGGCTGATACGTTAATCCTGACTCTTCAAGCGAGATTTCAACGTGGCGAACATCTTTTGTAGAGTCACGGCCGGTAATTTTTGTGAAACTGATAATTCAGCGGCAAATGGGTTTTGTTTTGTGTACTGGCTCGCTTGAGGTGCAGGCGCACCAAATCCAGCCATTGGTATCACTTGTGCGCTACCTTGTGAGCTTGCTTTGAGTTCAGGTTCAAATGCGTCCACGGCACCAGTAATCCAGGCTTGGTACTTGGTCTTCATAATCAACGTCTAACTCGGCACGAGTAACAACCGTTTCAGCACCTAATGCTTTAAAGCGTTCTTCAAAGTCGATGGCTGTTTTGCAGAAAAATTCATAGCTTGAATCGCCTAAGCCGATAACCGCGACTTTCACGCCAGCTAATTTAGGCGCTTTTTTAGACGCTAAGAATTCGTGTAATGCTTCTGCGTCTTCAGGTGGTTCACCTTCACCGTAGGTAGAAACAGCAATCGCGATATATTTTTCTTTTTAAGTTGGTTAGGCTTGTAGTCAGCCATGTTTACCAATTTAACTGCTAAACCACGAGATTCAGCTTGTTCTTTCAATTGATTAGCAACACCTTTAGCGTTACCTGTTTGCGAACCATATAAAATAGTTAGCACTGAGGCTTCGTTGGTTTGTGTAGCAACGCCCGCAGGTTGTGCCGCTGGCATAGCTGCATTGGCCGTAGCTGCTAAATAGCCGCTTACCCATGCCTGTTGGATTGGGTTTAAAGCGCTGACCAAAGTTTGCAGGTCTGCCACTTGCTGCGCCGACAATGGCGACGAAGCTTGATTCAATTGTTGTACAAGTTGTGTTGGACTCATAACGATCTCGGATTTATGGATTACAGAGGGGATTGTAGAAAAGGATCACTACTACGATAAAGTATCAATAGTATACTGTTTATTACTTTTTGATATAAAGGTCCGCAAGTGGCTGTTTTTACTGGATGTGGTCAGACTAGGTGATGATATTACTTTTTACTATGACATAGATCTTTTTTGTTTAACCTGATAGGCTGTAACAAAAGTGCCAACTGACGGCCTAAAGTACCCGAGAGAATGAATGACAGCAAGAAAATATTTGGTGGTTTTTAATCCCCTACCAAATCGTCGTCGAACGCGCCGGTTAAATAAACTTGTAGCGAAGCTTGGTCAAATGCAGTTTGACTATACGCTTTATCCAACGGCGCCAACCGTTAGTGCCAATAAAATATTTTTTGCTAAGCACCACACCGAATACACCGATGTTATTGTTGTGGGGGTGACGGTACATTTAACTTAATGATTAATGTACTGATTGATTACAACTTTAATGTGGCGTTAATGCCAGCCGGCACGGGGAATGACTTTGCCCGAGCCTAGTACGGGAAAAACCGAAATAATCTTGATTACCTTTTGAACGTCGTCACCGGCGAGGAAAACAAAACCATCCACCTTGGCTATTGTGAATTTCTAGGCTCTAAAACAGCGGAGTTGGTGTATTACCATAATGTATTAGGTATTGGTTTTGACGCCGCTATCGCCAAGGCGTTAAGACACAACAAAGGGACAGTTCCGAGTTTAAGTTATCTTATCGCGGCTTTGTGGTATATCCCGCTTTACCGGGAACCCGAATGTACCATTTCGTATGACAATAAAACGGAAACCTATTTTAACTTTATGACGGCCTTTGCTAACAGTCGCTTTTTTGGAAGCGGTTTACCAATCGCGCCTAAGGCCAACCCCGAGGACAATAGTGTGCAAATGGTCAAGTTGGCAAAACAAGACTTATGGACCAAGTTAGCTTTATTAGTAAAGTTGCTGTTTGCAAAACACTCTGGGTCGGATCATGTTGAAATTAAGTCGATGTCACAACCTCTTGTGGTTGAAACAACAGGCTTAGATATTGAAGCAGACGGAGAGTATCTAGGGCAAAGCCCCTGTAAAATTGGTGTTTCAAAACAAGTGCTACGTTTAAAGCAGTAATACCATTGGTATGACGCTAGCGGCACACTATAAAAACAAAGTGATGTTCATTAAAAGACGGGCACAAAAAAGGGCGCAAAAGCACCCTTATATCGTATTGGTTGATATCTAATATTTAGTTGGCCAAAAACCAACGATATATTAGAAGTTTACAACAACAGTAACACTTGTTTCAGTGTCTGTTTTTTCAAAGCCTTCAGCAACATTGGTATTTGAAATTGTTTTAAAGCCAAATTTCATTTGCATAGAAGAACTGAAAGATGCAGAAACACCCGTTTCAGTAATTGTTTGAGTATTGTCTAAACTAGGAGCGTGCTCAATACTTACGTTTTGAACAAACTTAGTCATGTCGTTAATTTTCCACTCTAGAGCAGCAGAACCACGGTATAATTCACTGTCATCGCTGTCGTCAGTACCTTGTACTTTAGCGTCAACAAAACCGGCACCAACATCTAAGTCTAAAAATAGGTTTTCTTTTTCAAGAGCACGGAAGCTATAACCACCAGATACAGTTGCGTATGTAGCATAAGCACCGTATTGAGTGTCAGCATAACTACCTAAAACAAACGCTGAAGATTTACCGCTAACTTTGTAGCTACCTTTTGCAGAAGCATTCCAACGGTCGTCAGTTTCCTGAGTCATTTTGTTGCCGTCAGAATCTTTGATTTCAGCTTCTTTTTCAACATGTCGAAAGTATATTTGTTTGTCCACTTTTCTAGTTGTTGCTTAGCAACAATCTTAGTGAAGAATGAAGATGTATCAGTATTACCAGATGTTAATAGAACACCAAGCTCTGCAGTTATGTCAAAGTTAGATGTTTTTGCTGGCTCAGCAGCAGTTGCAATATTTGAAAACAATGCTGATGCAACAGCGCCAAGTACCAAGTAATTATTCATGTATAAAATTTCCGTGTTAAGTTTTTTGTGGTTACTAATAAAATATAAATTTTGAATTTGTTAATTAAAGTAGAAGACTTTTCGAATATGTCCAATTTATCACGCGATAAAATCGAATAAATTACATATTCATGACAAATGGGTCTTTTTAAATGTTAACAACTAGAGTGACAGACGTTTGAGTATCTAAATTTTTTAGATTAGTGGCCACTTCACTGTTATGAATCGCTCGAAAACCTACTTTCATCTGCATTGAGTCACTAATTTTAGTGACGATTGATGTTTCTGAGATGCTTCTGTTATTAAAGCCAGCTGTTTGCACACTTACATTTTGAACAAATTTAGCGCTTTTAGATATTACCCAAGAATAGGCCGCTGAAGCGCGTACAACAGGACCTTCTTCAACAGCCCCGTCAGCTTTTAATACGCCTCTTGCGTATCCAGGACCTAAGTTTAGATCTAGAAACATGTTTGATTTGTTGATGCCGCGGAAAGCATAACCCGCAACTATCATCGAGTATTTAGTAAAAGAAGCAAATCGATCGTCGGTGTGTGAAATCAATGCAAAGACACCATTGGTTCGCGTTAGCTCATAGTTTCCTTGAGCATCAAATGAATACTTTTCAGCAGTAGTCGTTAGTACTTCTCTATTTTTTCTGAATCAAACTTTTCGTCTTGTTTTAATAAGGCATTTAAATCGTACTTGAACCGCCATTTTAATATCTCATGTGAAGCGGTTATTTTACTTAAAAACGACGTTGAATTTGTATTACCAGATGTGAGGAGGACACCAAGTTCGGCCGACATATCCCATTCTTTATCTTTGAACATAGGTTCAAGTTTATAGTTGCTATAGGTGATGCGAGCATCATCATGCGAGCTTCGGCTCCAATTGGCAAAAAACTAAAATAAAAAATAAAAAGACTCTATAGGTCACGAACTTTCCTACGCAAATATTAAATTGTTAACAAGCCGCGTATTGTATACTAATTAATCACCACTTTTCGAGTGCAAATCGAGTATTAACACTAAATATTTTTAATAATGGGCTATTTATTTTTGTTATTGAACGAAATTTCGGCGGAATAAGGAATTCAGTTGTTTTAATGATCTGCTTATTGGAAAATGCGCCTTTAAAATTTTGGAGTAAGTTATGGCAGGTCAGCAGTTTGACGTAATCGTTATCGGAGCGGGTGCAGCCGGATTGATGTGTGCAGCACAAGCGGGTTATCGGGGACGTCGTGTATTATTGCTTGATCACGCAAAGCAAGCCGGGAAAAAGATATTAATTTCTGGCGGCGGCCGCTGTAATTTTACTAATATGGATGTCGAGCCAAGCAACTATTTATGCAGCAATGAGCACTTTGTTAAATCGGCGTTGTCTCGTTATACCCAGTGGGACTTTTTAAGTCTGATTGCCAAATATGAGATTGCTTACCACGAACGCGACTTTGGTCAGCTTTTTTGTGACGACAGTGCCAAAGATATCGTGCGACTATTAATGGGCGAATGCAACGAAGCCGGCGTTAAAGTTCAGCTTAGAACCGAAATTACAAACGTAACAAAAACCGACTCAGGTTTTGAAGTGCAAACATCTGGCCTTAACTATCAATGTGAGTCGGTTGTAATCGCAACTGGCGGGCTGTCTATGCCTAAATTAGGTGCGACGCCTTTTGGATATAAAGTGGCTGAGCAGTTTGGATTAACGGTATTGCCAACACGCGCTGGCCTTGTGCCATTTACCCTGCATGACCATGACAAAGCGATTTATGCTGATTTATCTGGCGTATCGCTCCCGATTCGAGTGGAATCAAAAGACGGCACTTCGTTCCCCGCCGACATGTTATTTACCCACCGAGGTTTGTCTGGTCCATCGATTTTACAAATCTCCAATTATTGGTTACTAAGGCGAAGCGGTTTCAATCGATTTGCTGCCTCATATCGACTTAAAACAAGAACTGGATAATTTAAAACAACAGTCGTCAAATCAAAGCCTAAAAAATACGTTAGCGCAGTGGTTACCAAAACGGTTTATCGAAGCATTAATCGAGTCAAAACAACTCGTTGACAAGCCAATAAAGCAACTCCAGCATAAAGACTTAGACAACACCATCGCCACCATTCATCAGTGGCAAGTAAAACCAAACGGCACTGAAGGTTACCGAACCGCCGAAGTCACTTTAGGCGGCGTAGACACCAACCAACTGTCGTCAAAAACGATGGAATGTAAATCAGTAAAAGGTTTGTATTTTATTGGCGAGGTCACAGATGTAACGGGTTGGTTAGGCGGCTATAACTTCCAGTGGTACTGGGCCTGTGGATGGGCGTGCGGGCAAGATTGTTAGGTTGTGACGACTCGGATCATCAATTGAGACAATTACCATCGAAGTGCGACAATGATAGTTGGTCATAGACAAATTGATTACGAAATGAATCGTGCGCTGCACTTACCGCTCAGTATTAATCAGTCATAAAGTGTCGTGGCTCAAACCTGATGTGACGCTTTGATTAACCGACGACAGGCAGCTTTGAGCGAAAAGCAGAAGTTCACTTAAACACGTTTTTGGACAAAAACTTGTTATTTTAATAATGATAGCGGCATGAAATTATGGTTAATGCATGGTCGTCAATCGCACAAACTAAACGACTTGTGTCGTCTATACGTCGAGACCAGAAGCCTGTTAAATTTCCTACCCTAATCTTCTCATTTTTGTGGGGGTTGATATTTTGCATGCCAGAGCATCAAGTGAAAACAAAGCACTCTAATTCCTCCCCATGGCGCGTATTTACTCAAAACTATAAACATAGCTTAGTCCTTAAATCAAAAGTGTCCGCTCGGACACTTTAAACTGTCCGCGGACACTTTATTCTTATTGTTATTTTATTTATACCCATATTAATCAGTCACTTACCTATTGGCATGGTCCTCGCTTTAACCAGAGTATTAAATTATTAAAAAGGCATATGAATGACTGCATTCATGGTCGATGGAGTTGAGAAGATGATTAAGGATACAAGTGCGCAGGATGTTGCTATTGAATCAAAACCGAACATTAAAAAATAGCGTTTATCATTCTCATAGTGCTAATTGTGATTACTTTTACAGCTAAAACATTAATGAACAAATCCGCAGTTAGCCATTCATTTGATCGCGCTTCTATGCAAATCGCTCGTGTTGAAATGGGGGAGTTAGTGCGTGATATCGTTTCTAACGGTCGTATTGTCGCTGCTAACGCCCCACAAGTTTACAGCCCTGAGCAAGGGTTTGTGTCGCTCAAAGTTAAAGCAGGCGATACCGTAAATCTCGGCCAGATCGTTGCTACAGTGGACAGCCCCGAACTAGCCAATCTGTTAAAACAAGAAACGTCGGAAATAGAACGCCTTGAAGGTGAGTTAGCACGCAAGGAGCTAGATGCTCGTAGCCAAACACTACAATTGACTAAGTTGCTTGATATAGCACAAGTGGATTTAGAAGCGGCAGAACGAGAAAGCCGACGTGCTCATGCATCTATGAAAAGTAACCTTATCAGTGAAATCGACTTTGAAATGGCGGTTGATGATCTGGCTAGAGCAGAATTGACTTATAAACATGCAAAAGAAGAAGTGAGTGTTGCAAAAGAGCGTTTAGCTTTCGAATTGGCGAGTGCCAAAAGTACCGTCTCGCGTCAGGCCTTAGTGTTGGAAGAACTAAAACGTAAGATTAATGACTTAAATATACTCGCGACGGTAAAAGGCGTAGTGGGAAATTTATTAGTTCAACAGCGTGCATTGGTTAAAAAGAATGACGCGTTGATGACTCTTGTCGATTTAAGTGCATATGAGGTTGAGCTGAACGTAGCAGAAAGCTATGCCAATGATCTTGGAATTGGAATGCAGGCAGAAATTAACATTGCGGGAACTACCTTCTTGGGCAAATTATCAGCCATATCGCCGGAAGTAAAAAATCGACAAGTTACTGCCAGAGTGCGTTTTGATCAGCAACAACTTACCGGTATTCGCCAGAATCAACAAGTTTCCGCAAGAGTTCTGCTTGAAAGCAAAACGAACGTAATGAAAGTTCGCCGCGGCAGCTTTATGCAATCAGGCGGTTTTTATGCATTTAAGGTCGAGGGCGACATTGCTAAAAAAGTTGAGATCCAACTTGGGGCTAAAAGCATGAGAGAAGTAGAAATACTGTCCGGTTTAAACCCTAGTGATCAAATTATTATTTCGAACTATGACGAATACAGTAAAACCGACTCCTTCTTATTAAATTAAGAAGCAGATTAATAAAGAATAAAACAAAATTTGCGCAGCAAACCAGTTAAACATAGAAAGGAACACAACCATGTTAAGCATGAAAAATATCAGCAAAGTATATCAAACGGAAAAAGTTCAAACCCACGCGTTACGAGATTTTAATTTAGAAGTTAAAGAAGGCGAATTCATCGCTGTTACAGGACCATCGGGTTCGGGAAAAACAACGTTTTTAAATATAGCGGGCATGTTAGAACCCTTTTCTGGTGGCGAATTTATGCTTGATAACGTGAATGTTGGTTCTCTAAGTGACAATGAAAGAGCGGACCTAAGAAACCAAAAAATAGGTTTTATTTTTCAGGGCTTTAACCTAATACCCGACTTAAGCTTATATGAAAACATTGAAGTTCCGTTGCGCTATCGAGGTATCAAGGCAGCGGAACGTAAACTACGTATCGAAGAGTGTTTAGAGAAAGTTGGATTAGCCAGCAGAGCAAAACACTTACCTCAACAATTGTCAGGCGGTCAACAACAGCGGGTTGCAATTGCAAGAGCGTTAGCCGGCAAACCGAGGTTTTTACTTGCCGATGAGCCAACCGGTAACTTAGATAGCCTAATGGCGCGTCAAGTGATGGAACTGTTAGAGAATATTAACAGTGAAGGCTCAACCATCATTATGGTGACGCACGACCAAGAGCTTGCTCGTCGAGCGCCACGTAATATTCAAGTTGTTGATGGGCAGTTGGCGGATTTTACCTTGTATCAAAACAAATCCTCGGACTCTGTTGCAGAGCGCGTACAACAGTCTATGGCAGAGGTGTAACATGTTTCTTCATTATATCGATTTAAGCTGGCGCAGCTTAAAGCGCACACCATTAGTATCGGCTCTAATGGTCATGGCCATTGCGATAGGCATTGGCATAACGATGACCAGTTTGTCGGTTTACCACATGATGTCGATGGACCCTATTCCGCATAAGAGCGACCAACTTTTGCGGTGCAACTTAATACAACGGACGACGGAAATGAGTGGATGACGTCTGACAATGTGCCGTTACAGCTGACCTACAAAGACGCAATGTATTTGCACAATGCTGACACGCCAGTTCGTAAAACGGCGTCTATTCGCACTGCCTTTACCGTTCATATGAATAATCAAGACGTAAAACCTTTCTTATCGTCAGTTAGGGCGTCAGGAAGTCACTTCTTTACCATGTTTGACTTAGACTTTGTTTATGGCTCACCTTGGAGTTCAGCGCAGGAAAAAACCGCTGAAGCTGTTGTCGTTATTAATGAAGAAATAAACGATAAGTTGTTTGGCGGTGAAAACTCCGTTGGTAAACAAATGTATCTTGATGACACCATTTTTACGGTGGTAGGTGTAATTAAACAGTGGGACATTCATATTAAGTACTACGACTTAAATAACGGATCGTTTAATGCGCCGGAGCCTATCTTTATCCCTATCTCTTTGTGGGAACCTATGCAACTTGTCAGTCGTGGCAATACCAATGGCTGGAAGCATGAGAATGTGACTACGTTCGAAGGCCAACTGCAGTCTGAAATGTTTTGGGTGCAGTTTTGGGCAGAATTACCAACAGAAAATGATGTGAAACAATATCATGACTTTCTGTTTTCCTATTTAACTGAACAAGGTACTAAAGGCCGATATACACGTGAAAAACCAGAGTTCAATTTACAAGATGTCAACGAATGGATGGAATACAACAAAGTGGTATCGGAAGATAATAAAATATTGGTCGGACTCAGCTTTATGTTCTTAGCAGTCTGTTTAGCTAACATTTTGGGACTGCTGCTTGGTAAGTTTATTCGTAGAGCGCCTGAAATTGGAGTACGAAGAGCGTTAGGTGCAAACAAGCGTCAAATTTTTCTTCAGCACCTTGTGGAAGTCTCGGTACTTGGTTTACTCGGTGGAGTTATTGGTATTGGTATCGCCCAGCTTGGTTTATGGGGAGTGCGAGTGACGAGTAGCCAATATGCTGATCTTGCTGGTATGGATCTGACCATGGTTTTAACCGCGCCAGCAATAGCGATAGGCGCTTGTATAATCGCCGGTCTTTATCCCGCTTGGCTTGTATGTAAGACGCAACCTGCCATCTACTTAAAAACGCAATAGGAGCTATCATGTTAGAAATTAAACCTATATTTAATTCACTGCTTCGCTCCAAAGCGGGTGCAATAATGTTGCTTATCCAAATCGCTATTACAACCGCTATTGTGAGCAACGCGGCTTTTATCGCAAAAGATCGAATAGACTTTTTATCGCAAGAAACTGGCTATCCAGAAGAAGAGATATTTAGTTTTACCACTATGACGTTTGATAAAGAACTCGACATAGTGCAAAAATTTGAAGAAACCGAAACGATGTTGCGGAATATTCATAGCGTTAAGAATGCAAGTTTGTTTAACGCAGTTCCTTTGTCTGGCAGTGGTTCAGCGGGTGGTTTAAGCCTAAAACCTGCGACTGAAGAGGGCCCAGATGTTCGAGCCGCCTATTTTTTAGCGGATGAAAACGCATTAGATACGCTTGGTGTAAACTTACTTGAAGGGCGAAATTTCCGTCCAGATGAAGTGATTATGTCTGCAAGTAGAGGTGTCTTCCCTGAAGTTACCATCATTACAAAAGCACTAGGTTTAGAGCTATTTCCAACCGGGGATGCACTTGGAAAAACCGTTTATTTTGGCGTTGCACCACTGAAAATTATCGGTATTGCGGAGCCGATGAAGAGTGCTTGGTTGAAAGACAGTCGTCCTGATAACGTATCCATCATACCGTTTGTCAGTGCCTCGATATTTCAGAAAATTATTGTACGAACCGAGCCTGAACAACGAACTGCCATCATGCGCCAGATTGAAGACTTAATGATCCAAGATCACAGCAAACGAGTCATTATTGGCTTACAAGGCATGGATGAAGATAAACGAGATAATAACGCTTCAGATATTTTAATGTTACGTATGCTCATCACTCTTATCATTGTCCTTGTGCTGATAACGGGTCTTGGAATATTTGGCCTCACGGTGTTTAATATTAATAAACGTACCAAACAAATAGGAACGCGGCGCGCATTAGGGGCTAGAAAGTCAGCGATTGTGCGTTACTTTTTAATTGAGAACGCCATTATTTGTGTGTTCGGGCTTGTGCTTGGTTCGATTGCTGCAATATTTATGGGTCAGCTGCTATTAGAAAATTATTCCATGCCAGCGCTTGATACATTCTATGTATTAATGACCGCACTATTTGTTTTTATTGCGAGTCTACTTTCGGTCGTCATGCCGGCAACTAAAGCAGCTAACATATCTCCGAGCATTGCAACTCGTAGTATTTAATGGTCATAATTGGTAGGCTATATGCTTATTCCAAAAAGGATATATTCAAGCAATGAGCAGACAATGGATAAGATATTAATCGTTGATGATACACCGGCAGTTCTCCAAGCTCTGTCGTTATTGCTTGAAATTCATGGTTACGATGTTATTACAACAACATCACCTGTCCAGGCTTTACAATACGCGAATCAATTGCGTGTCTCCCTTGTTATTCAAGATATGAATTTCACCGGAGACACGACTTCCGGCGATGAAGGTAAAGAGTTATTTTACCAACTGCGACATTTAGATCCCCATCTGCCTGTTATTCTAATCACAGCTTGGACTGATTTAGAGCAAGCAATTGAATTAGTTAAAGCCGGTGCGGTGGACTACATAGCAAAACCTTGGGATGACCAAAAGCTACTAAATACAATTGTAAATTTAGTGGCATTAGGTAAAGCAAATCAGGCAAGTGAGAAGCTACAACGTCAACAAGCGATAACTGAAAGCACAAAGTCAATTGCGAACAATGTCGGTCTCGTATATGCGAGCCCTGCAATGCAGCGTGTTGTTGACATGGCGGTTCAGGTCGCAAAATCAGACATTTCAGTATTAATTACAGGTGCTAACGGGAGCGGGAAAGAAAAAATTGCAGAAGTTGTGCAAGCTAACTCCCTTATACCTGACGCGCCTTTTATCAAAGTGAACTGTGGTGCGTTACCTGCTGACTTAATTGAGGCCGAATTATTTGGTGCTGAAGCGGGTGCCTATACTGGCGCAAACAAAAAGCGAATTGGTTTATTTGAAGCCGCCGATGGCGGAACCTTGTTCTTAGATGAAATTGGCAATCTTCCCTACTCTGGGCAAACAAAGTTGTTGCGGGTTATTCAAACGGGCGAGTTTCAACGTCTCGGTTCGGTAAATACAATAAAAACCAACGTTAGAGTTATTTCAGCAACAAACAGTAATCTTCTAGACGCCATTGCAACTGGCGAATTTAGGGAAGATCTGTTTTACAGACTGAATGTAATTGAATTGCACGTGCCTTCACTAGCCAACAGAGTAGACGATATCATGCCTCTGGTGCATCATTTTTTGCCAAATCGAGAGCTAAGTTTATCTGCAGAAAATGCGCTTAAAAGTCATCTTTGGCAAGGTAATGTAAGAGAGCTTGAAAATGGCTGTAAAAGGGTCGCTGTCTTAAAGCCAATCGGTGTGATTGAAGCTGAAGATTTTGCGCTTAGTGAGCAAGTGAATAACAGACTTGAACCAACTGTAGCAAAACAAGCCAATGCGGGACCTACAAAACAACAATTAGAAATTGCAATGCGAGAGCACAAAGGGGTGATTGCGCGCGTCGCTCGTCACTTTAACTTAAGTAGACAAGCTCTATATCGGCGCTTAGATAAGTTTGAGATACCCTACTGATGTTTGCCAATGTGCTTCCTAGAATTATAGCCGTCGTTGTTATTGTGAGTAGCATTTGCACTATGCCACTGTTTTTTTAGACGACCTTTCTTTAAATACGAAAATAATAAGCGCAATAGCGGTGGTTATCGGAAGTGTTTTATTAGCACGTTATTTGTTAAGGGATATCCGAGAGGGCCTATCTGCACTGGAGCTAGGCTTATTAAATCTTAAAGATGGCGAATACTCGACAACGTTGTCCTATCAAAATGACGATGAACTCGGCAAATTATGCTCCTTGTATAACAGCACCGCGCTGAATCTTCGCGAAGAAAAGCATTGGTTATATCAGCGAGAATTGCTGTTAGATAAAATAACCCAAAGTTCTCCAGAAGTGTTATTTCTTGTTAATGATCAGCAGCAAGTGATTTTTAGCAATATCGCGGCTAGACGTTTTTTAATTCTTCAAAAGGGCTGGATGGCAATCGAATATCGACTTTATTGAAGTCAGCTCCCAAAGGTGTTGAAGTTGCGATTGAAGAAAAAGAGAGGGACTTTTTTCTATTACGTTTGATGATGATGAGCCGCAAACATGGCACATGTCTACAGGATATTTTTCGTTAAATAATCAAGGTCATACACTTTTTATTTTAAAGCAAATGACACGTGAGTTAAGTCGTCAAGAAGTGGCGGTATGGAAAAAGGTTATTCGAGTAATAAGCCATGAGCTAAATAATTCACTTGGCCCCATCTCCTCTATGTTACACAGTGGACAAATTTTAAGTGAAAACATCAAAGAGGCTCGTTTGGCTCGGGTTTTTCTACCATTGATGAGCGTATTCAGCACTTGAGTGACTTTGTGCAGGGGTACGGTAAATTCGCTAAACTTCCTGAACCCAAAGTGCAAGCAAATGACTGGGGACAGATTATAGCGATGTTGAAGTCTCAATGGCAGTTTGTCGATTTATCTGAGCCCGGACAAATTGTCTATGCAGATCCTGTGCAATTAGAACAATTGCTAATTAATCTGTTAAAAAATGCACATGAGTCTGGTTCTCTAGCGGCTGATGTGTGTATCAAACTTGAACAACGGCAAAACGAATCTTGTATCTCTGTTATGGATAAAGGAAAAGGCATCTCAGAAGCCGTGATGGCAAACGCACTAATTCCTTTTTATTCTACCAAACCTAGTGGCAGCGGACTTGGACTTGCTTTGTGCCGAGAAATTGCTGATGCGCATCATGGTCACATCGGACTTTTTAACCGTGATGAAGGTGGATTGACGGTAAGGGTTGTACTACCTTTTCAGTAACCTGCCAGCGATTTTTCCGTTCTATTCATCACGAGCTTTAGGCTGTAAATTCATATAGCTGTCGGTTTGCATTTATCTGATTAATAATTGCACCGTTTGGGTAACTTAGTTATTGTTATTTACTCTAATCGAATGGAGTAGGTTGCATGAGCTTTATTAGCGAACTCAAACGACGGAACGTATTTAAAGTTGCTACGGTTTATCTAATAACGAGCTGGCTAATTCTGCAAATTGTTTCTGTTATTTCCCCTGCATTACATCTACCCACTGTATTTAGCACCATCATTACTGTGTTGCTGGCGATCGGATTTCCGGTAGCCTGCATTTTTGCTGGGCATTTGAGCTAACGCCAGAGGGGCTGAAATATTCTCATGAAGTTGACGAAGCGGAGTCTATTCGACATGAAACAGGCAGCAAAATAAATTATATGTTGGCAGTGGCACTTTTGCTTGCTCTGGGGTTCATTTCATACGATAAGTGGAATGACTCAAGTGCTGACGATAGTCTAGAACGTTCAATTGCAGTGCTTCCGTTTCAGGACATGAGTTCAGATAAATCTCAGGGGTATTTTGGTGATGGTATTTCTGAAGAGATCTTAAATACACTTGCGCGTTTAAAGCAGCTTGTGGTTATTGCTCGGACTTCGTCTTTTAATTTTAGAGATTCAAAAGCAGATATCCGTGAAATTGGTCGTCTTTTGAATGTTAATTATGTGTTAGAAGGAAGTGTTCGAAAAGATAAAGATAACGTGAGAATAACCGCTCAATTAATTGAAGTCGATTCAGGAGCTCACATTTGGTCGCAAACTTACGACCGAGAATTAACAAACATTTTTGCTCTGCAAGACGAACTCACCTATGCGATTACCCAAGCCCTTAAACTCAATTTATTACCCGACGAGCTCGCTGTTGAAACGGGAATGACTTCAAGCTCCAAAGCGTATGAATTATTTCTTCAAGGACGTGAAAACTCTTACCATCGTACCACGGATTCACTTCAACAAGCGGCAAGATTGCTCAATGAAGCAATAGGACTTGATGAAAACTTTCATCTTGCCAAGGCTCAATTGTATTTTGTTTATTCATTGGCTCAATTTTATGGTGGATTTGCAATAGAGCAAATTGAGTTGGAACAAGAACGCCTCTTTTGGGAGTTGTTAACTGCTCCTAGTTTTCCTTTAAAGACGTTAGTCATCGCTAAACAAGCTGAAAATAATAGCAAGTATGATATTGCAAACTCGGCTTATATGCTGGCCTTCAATCAGGCACCTAATGATCCATTAATTCAAAACATCAGCCTTTTGGCGTTGGATGATATTAATGTAGGGCTTGAGCTTAGGGAGCAAATATTAAGAACAAACCCTCAAAGTGAAGTTAATATTTCGAACCTTATTTACGGTTATTTTATATCAGGGCGCATAAAAGAGGCTAAAGATTTGGTTGAGATGACCAATCAACAATTTCCAGATTCGCCTTTAAATTATGGGAACAATATTTTTAACACTTATGGATACGACAAAAATTTACCAGCTATGATTAGTATCATGAAACAATACAATGGTCCGGTGAATTATGATGTTAGAAATTCGATTGCAGCGTTCTATGTATTAATTGGCGATATAGATGCGTCGTTGACTTATGTTGCAAAGGAATTGCGAGAAAATGCCGATTATGAAGAACAATTGTATTTTTCTTTGTTGTTGCTACAAGAGCTGTATATGAATGGCAAAATGGATCAAAATCAGCGTCTTTCTTTTGACAAATTACCAATCACCAAAACGACAAAATTAACACTGTTGGCTCTAAACAAACTGTTAGTGGGGGACGAGACGCATTATGAAATACAAAACGACCTAACTGGATTAAGTGCAAAGGAGTTTGTACATAAGGTCGAACTGAACACATATGAACCCTATTTATATGCCGCGTTAAAAAAATCGAAGGGTGATGACCGTTATGCCCAGGCGGTTTTACCTATATTAAACAAATCAAATATTTTGTGTGGCAAGGCAATAAGTGGTGCTGGTTGGCCATGTGCGATTTATTTTAATTTACGTGACGGAGAGTCATCTGAAAATATACGTAATATGCTAAACCGCAACGTTTTGTTTGACGGCTATAGTATTGGAATTGAAAAGAACCTACTGACTTTTCCTAGTTTGATAGGTATGGGCAATGACCCCGACTTCAAAAACGAGCGAATGAAATTCTGGATAAAACATTCAGGAAATGGAATCCAGACTTGGTTTCTGAACATCCATAATTTGTCTCGTGAGGTTTTTCAATGGGAATTGTTTTCTTGCGATCAAAGTTACATTTTTGTGGGTTTAAGTATAAATAAATACACAAGGTTTTATGTGTTTGCGGTCAGTTATTTTTTAGTAAGTATTTAAAAAAACAATTCGCCCACAGGTTCTCAAAAATTTCGGCTATTATGAGTTGAGCAGGGGTGGCGTGCGCTTAGATGGATAATCTATCCCGATTAAAAAGCTTCTTTTTATGCGCGGTTTTTGTTGCTATTCTGCAAATAATTAGTCAATTATAGAAATGAGTTTGTTGAAGTTGGTCATGTATAAATATCTCGGATTACATCAGTTAATATTTCTAGTGTTGTTTGTTGCCACGTTACCGGTCAAAGCGAACGACTCAAAACGTACTGTGTGTGATAAAAATTTGGCCCTATGCATTGATGACTTAACTCAGAGAATTAAAAAAACTCCTGTTGCTTCACATTTGTGGTTTCATCGTAAATTGAATTTATTAGATTTATTATTCCAAGCCCAAGATTACCCTGCAGTACTAAAAGAAACTAACGCTTTGTTATCGTTGCCATCGTTGCCGCACCGAGTTGAAATCAATTCTCTGATGTATAAAGTAAAAATGGGTAAGCTCAACGGTGATGAAGATCTCACTCCTTATATAAAACGTGTAGATGACGCGTTTTCCAATTTAACGAGTAGCGCGCCACAAAGCATTATCGACTATGCTACGTTTCAAATTTATACCGGTGACTACACAAAAGGGCGATCATTACTTTTAGAGTTAGAACGAAAATTTTTGAGTCACAATAACTATTACATTAAGAAGCAGATTTATACGATACTTGGTCATCTTTCCCACCGTTTAAACGACCGTGATGCGACCTTGAACTATGTTTCGTTAGCTTATGATTTTGCACATAAAGATGTGGGTATTCATTATCAATTGATGACAAGTTATAACGTGGCACGAGCTTTACATTTTCAAGGACGATTTGATGAAGCTAAGATTAGATTGAGAGAAGTGATAGAACAAGCATCGTTAATAAAAGAAATTTCATATCAAAGTCTTAGCTACTTAAGACTGGCGGAAATTGCAAATGAAATGAATGACGTAGAAGGCTTGAGAGAGTCACTCAATCGCATTGAAACAAAACGTTTTATGGCACACGACATTGAATTGTTTCATAAATTACAAAAACGCTTGTAATGATTTTGATTCGATAAAATTCAGAACAGAAAAACGTCAATTTTAAGCAATAATTAAACAGAACAAAAACCGTCATTCCAAAAGAGCGGAGCGATATTTGAAACCTCCAACCAAGTGCAGAGGAAGTAATAAAATCAGCGACTCTGACCCCACAGGTCCTTTAAATAATAACGTCTTCACAAATAACTAGAAAAAACGTCATTCCAAATACTCAGGAAAAACCGTCATCCCCTAGCTTGTAATATGAGTCGAGCCACAGCGATATTAGGGATCTCCAACCGAGTGCAGAGGAAGTTCATAATTCGCCTTAAATTGACTCACAATAACCAGAACAAAAACCGTCATTCCAAATACCCAGGAAAAACCGTCTTCCCAAAAGAGCCACAGCGATATTAGGGATCTCCAACCGAGTGCAGAGGAAGTTCATAATTCGCCCTAAATTGGCTCACAATAGCCAGAACAAAAACGTCATTCCTTAGCTTGTAATATGAGTCGAGCCTGAGCGATATTAGGAACCTCCAACCAAGTGCAGAGGAAGTTCATAATTCGCCCTAAATTGACTCACAATAACCAGAACAAAACCGTCATTCCCTAGCTTGTAATATGAGTCGAGCCTGAGCGATATTAGGAACCTCCAACCAAGTGCAGAGGAAATCATAAAATCAGCGACTCTGACCCCACAGGTCTTAATCCACCTTCGATTGGCTCATAATGATCAGAACAAAAAAGCCAACCTTAGTCGTTAAGGTTGGCTTTTAATTAGCAGTCATTTACCTCTTTATCAATTAAAGAAGGTGAATACCAATTCACTCATAAAGTTGAAGTGAATTTAGTTTACCGGGTTGCCCGAAGTATCTAAAACAATTGGGTCACCTAGACCTAATTCCTTAACGCGCTCAAGTTGAGTTTCTGCATCACCAACGACAAGGTATAACATTTTGTCTGGGTTGATGTAGTTAGCAAGTGTTTGTTGCGCTTGCTCTAGGGTCAAATTAGCTAATGTCGCTTGTTGTTTGGCAACGTAGTCTTTTGGCAGTTGGTAGCTGCTGATATTTTGTAAAACACCCATCAAACTGTTTGTGGTTTCGAAAGCGCGGGCACTTGAACGTGATAATACTGATTTAGTATCTTTTAGAGCATTGGCATCAAAGGCCGCGACGTAATCAGCCATAATCTCTCTAAATGTTTGTAGTGACTCTAATGTCACATTTGACCGTACACTTGAACTTGCCGTAAATACACCGCCTAGGTTTCTGCGATTTACGCTTGAATAAGCGCCATAGGTATAGCCTTTTTGCAATCGTAAGATTTGGAATAACTGACCTGAAAAGCTGCCACCTAAATTGTGGTTTACCGCTACTAAGGGGTAATAATCATCTGCGTTTGCAACCATAGCTCTTGAGCCAATTCGGATAAACGACTGTTTAGCCCTTAGCACGTCAACAAAATATAATTGAGCTTTATCAATTGGCGTTGCCGCTTTTGCTGGTGGCATTGTGACGTCTTTTACTGTTAATCCTTTTGAAAGAGCGCCTAAACTTGCTTTGACTTGTTGTTGCGTGACATCACCAGCGACATGAACGCTGGTTAAGTTCGCGACAATATTAGAGGCGTAAAAGGCTTTCAGATCTTGCAGGTCAATATTATTTAGATCGTCAGTTGTACCTAAAATTGGCGTCGATAACATATTGTCTGCGCTGTACATTAATTTGTTATAAACGTTATTTGAAATTGCGCCGGGACTCCCTTTGATTGTTGAATTTGAGCTATGGTTTCTTTTTTAATGCGATCCCATTCAGCTTCATCCCAACGTGGCTGCAATAGTATTTCCTGAGCAAGCGACATAACTTCTGTAAAGTTCGCAGCAAGTGTATTACCCGTCAGTGTTAGGTATTCGTCGCTCGTGGTAAATTGAATATCAGCACCCAATTCTCCAAGAGCTTTTTCAAGCTGCTGTGGTGTCTTATTAGCAGTGCCTTCCATCATCATACTGGTAACTAGGTTTGCAGTGCCGACTTTACCTTTAGTATCAAATGCATGGCCACCCATTATGCGAATCGAAAACGAAACTAGAGGCAGTTCGTTGTGTTCGATACCAAGCACTTGAATACCATTGTCTAATGTTGCATTCCAAACGTCTGGCAGCGTTATCGTTGGCTTTTTACCAAATTCAGGTCTAACTGACCGGTCAAACGCTGAAGTTGCCTGTACCAGAGGTGTTAATGCGGTCTCTGGTTTGTCGACTGCAGTTGTTTCAGCGCCCTGGACCACTTTTTCTTCTACGACATTAGCTTTGGTTGCATCTGATAATACAAGCTCAGTCTGGCCTTTCGGAACAAAGCTGGTGGCGACATAGTGTTGGCCTTTAATGTACTTGTTAAAAACATTCATAATGTCTTTGCGAGTCACGTTTTTGTAACGTTCAATTTCTGTCGTAATTAAATTTGGATCACCTGCAAATTCATTATAAATAGCCAGCGATGATGCCTTATTAAAAACGCTCGTTAAGTTGTTATAAAAGGCTTTTTCTTTGCGAGTAATAATCCGAGCAAGTTGTTCATCATTAAACCCTTCCTTAGAAAATCGAGCGACGGCTTTGTCGATACTGGCTTTTACATTGTCTAATTTAGTGCCGTCAAACGCCCGAGCAGAAATACTAAAAGTACCGGCAATTTCACCAATGTAGGCAGATAAGTGTACCGAAGGAGCCAGTTTATCTTGCTCAACAAGGGTTTGATAAAAGACACTGTCTTTTCCATCATTCAAGACATCGGCTAACAATTCTAAGGCATACGCGTCAGGATGGTATTGCTCAATAATAGGGAAGGTTAAGGTAAGTTCTGGTAATTGAGCAAAGTTATCTTCGTGGAACAACGATACGTTTTTATCTAGTTTTGCTTGCATTGGTGGCAATGCTGAGACTTCTGGTTGTGGTAGTAATTCACCAAAGTATTTTTCAATCCAAGCTTTGGTTTGTTCGCTTTCGAAGTCACCGGCGAGCACTAAGGTGGCATTATTAACCCCGTACCATTTCTGATAGAAGTCTCTAACGTCTTGTAATGTCGCATTTTGTAGATCTTCTAAACTACCAATAACGCTCCAGCTATACGGATGACCTTTTGGGTAAATAGCTTCCATAACAACAGAATCTGTATGTCCGTACGGACGGTTATCGATACTTTGGCGTTTTTCATTTTTTACGACCTGTTTTTCGTTCTCAAGTCCTTCTTGTGTCACTGTATTGATGAAATAACCCATGCGGTCTGACTCCATCCACAGGATTTGTTCAAGGCCGTCGTTAGGGACAACTTCATAATATATCGTGCCGTCTTGCCACGTGCCGCCGTTTAACGTGCCGCCCATACTACCAATGTTGTTAATAAAGTTGCCAGCGCCTACGTTCTCAGAATTTTGAAACAGCATATGTTCAAAAAGTGCGCAAAACCAGTTTTGCCTATAGTAATTCTCGGTTAGAACCTACGTGGTAGACAATTGCTACAGCGACGACAGGATCAGATTTATCCTGATGCAAAACAACATCAAGTCCGTTTTTAAGTTGATATTTTTCGATACTGAGTGATTTACTTTGTTTAGCAGACTCAATTTGCACAGACCCAGATGATTCTGGATCGGTACAGGCGGCAACCGTTGCGGCTAACACCACAACTGAAAATATTTGTTTGATAGAAATCACGCATATCCCCTATTAATTGAACTTGATAATTTATTCGACGTATCTAATGTAAAAGTTACATTGAATAAACACAACTAAATACAGCAAATCGATGCATATATTAAAGTCCCTGAATATCTTGTTCAACAAGAGATAGATAATGGCGACTTAGTAAAGGTTTTAGATGACTACATAACGCAACAGAATCAGATATATATTGTGCATCCACAGTTAATTCAACAGCCAAAGCGACTGAGTCAATTTGTTGAATTCACTCAGGAAAAGTTTATCGTTCGCTAAATTCGCGTTGAGAAATTAGCTTTTGTTCAATGCTATTTTGCATATAAAACAATATTCGATTTGAAAAATAACGTTAGATGCCCAATTAATCACTTTTAGACTAGTCAGTAAGAGCTCCACACTTGAGGGCTCAAAAGAAAGGAACACACAATGAGTCGCCATTTTGACCAAGCAGATGGGTTAGTAGAAAATCATGATCCGGCTACCCACAAATTTGTTTTCAACCAAACCATGTTTAGAATTAAAGACCCGGCTAAATCCTTAGCATTTTATTCTGAAATATTAGGGATGACGTTAGTTAAACGTTTGGATTTCCCTGAAATGAAGTTTTCACTTTATTTTATGGCGACGGTTTCACCGGAGGAACATTCGGATTGGTCCACAGACTCAGATGAACGTATGGTGCAAACATTTGGCCGACCAGCAATGTTGGAACTGACCCATAATTGGGGCGACGAAGATGACATGAACGTCAAATACCACAGTGGTAATGATGACCCAAAAGGGTTTGGTCACATCGGGTTTTCGGTTCCGGATATTGATGCGGCATGCGAACGATTTGAGTCACTGGGTGTTGAATTTAAAAAGAAACCAAACGATGGCAAGATGAAAAGCATTGCTTTTATCAAAGATCCCGATGGTTACTGGATTGAAATTTTCACGCCAGAGCGACTTCCAGAGGTATTAAAGGCCCACCTGTAATTTTTATCTGCCCGCTTTCAAGTGCGCGCAAAATATGGCTAACGCCATTATACCGTTAGCCATTTTTACAACTAACTCTGTTAGGTCGATATTGTTTATTTGCTCAAGGTACGACTGCGGATAACAAGAGGCGAACTAAATATCCCCATACAAATCCGACCCAAAACAACAGCAAAACCAAATCAATAGCCTTGCTCTACTTTTAACAAAACATAAGCGCGTCTTGTCAATTAGCTAGACGCTAAATAGATTTAACGCTGGGTAGTTAAAGCCGTGAATTGTAAGTTTGTCACCGTGCTTGTGAGGTTCAATTTTACGATAGTCATTTTTTAAGTTGCTAAGTTTATAATTTAAAAAGAATTAAAATAAGGTTGAACACACGGAAGATACGATTGAAAAAGGCGAAAAAATATCTTTGTACTAAAATTGATTTTTCGCTATATACTCCGGTTTTTAAGGCAAGTACGTAGTAATGGCATTTGCCTGCTAATTATTTATTAAGATAGGAAACATAATGTCATTTGAAATCATTACTTGGATAGGTATTGCAGTGTGTATTTCACAATCTGCAATTTTTTCAGGTCTTAATTTAGCGTTTTTCGCACCAAGTCGTTTGCAACTTGAAGTTGAATCGGCCAAGGGAAATAAAGACGCTGCAAAGATTTTACAATTACGTGGCGACTCTAACTTTCTGCTAACCACAATTTTGTGGGGAACGTTGGTATCAATGTACTACTGACCCTATTGTCAGATTCGGTACTTGCTGGCGCTAGTTCGTTTTTATTCTCCGCCGTTGCAATTACCATCATTGGTGAGATTACCCCGCAGGCTTATTTTTCCCGTAATGCGTTAAAAATGGGGGCGTTGTTGTCGCCTGTTATTCGCTTCTATCAGTTTATTTTGTATCCGGTGGCAAAACCAACGGGGCTGATTTTAGACATGTGGTTAGGAAAAGAAGGCATCACTTATTTAGCTGAGAATGAACTTACGAGCATTATCCGTAAACACATTGAATCAGAAGACACCGAAATTAATCATGTTGAAGGTATCGGTGCGCTTAACTTTTTAAATTCGATAAGATCACTGTTAGTGAGGAAGGGGAATTAGTTGACCCGGCTTCAATTATTAAGTTGCCGGCTAAGCTGGATTTACCGATTATTCCAGAAATAACGCCAAGTGCAGACGACCCATTTTTAAAACAGTTACATAAGTCTGGTCATCGTTGGGTAGTCTTTACCAATGACGACGATGAACCTTTGTTGGTTATTGACGCAGATGGTTGTCTGCGCGCCGCGTTGTTTGAACCGGAAAAGTTCGACCCGTATCAATATTGTCATCGGCCAATTGTGCTTACGGACGGTTCGGCGTCATTAAGCGAAGCTGTGATTAAGATGAAAACCAATGAGTCGCTTGAAAAGTCGTTTGATGGTGCGATTGAAAATGATGTTTTATTGTTATGGGGCGAGTCAAAACGCATTATAACTGGGGCTGATATTTTTGGTCGATTGTTAAAAGGAATGCAGGCGTCGGAACATAATATATAAGCACCTGCCTTTTACGATGATCCTAATACATTCACCGTGTGCGAATACTGCCCGCGGTGAATTATTGATAAACCCATCTTGTTATCACATCCAATCTAAATTTTAGAACTGCCCAATTTAAATACTCTTCATTGGCTGGTAATAAACAAATCAATAGTCAGTCGTTTATTTGCAAGTTCCTCATTGTTTGCACAATTGGCGGGTATTATTTGCACACTTCCCCACTAACATTATCTCAACAGTTAAAGTAGCTTTTATGTAAGCTCGTATTGACCCAAATTATAGGACTGCAAAAACATGAAATCATTAATGGTACTGCAAGCAGCATGCGTAATATTAACAATTGGCCTAGCCGGTTGCGACGACACCATGGTGGAGACAAGTGATACTACTGATAATGACGATACAACAACGTCTGAGATTTTACATAGCGCCTACAGTGAATTTGATACAGACAATGTTGATGTAGTGATCAGTGGTTCCAATGTGATAATCGAAACCAACGGTCTACCCAATCATACCTCTCCATACTGGTCGAGCAGCCATGAGTTATATGTTGACCCAACCGTGACGACAACGCAAAAATGGCTCCCGGTGATATTGATGATTTTGTTGGCACATATACCTTAACGGTTGCTAACAGTCCAAGTAAGTCGAGTAGCTCTTCAGCAACAGGTTTAGGGGCAATTGGCATCGCCGTTAGTGGTTCGGTCATTTATAACGACGAAGAAGGTCCCGGAATTCCACTAGACAATGCAGCTGGTAGCTTAGATTTTAACGGTGCTCATACTGGTCCACAAAGTTACCATTATCATTTAGAGCCCATTTCATTCTCAGATGACGACAGTAATCTAATTGGTGTTATCTCTGATGGTTTTTCTTATATGGTCGAAAGTGTAATTCAACGGGAACTTACCCAACAGATCTAGACGAATCCGGTGGTCATACTGCGATGACTCAACATTCGACTGCAGATGAATATCACTACCATATCCAAAATGAACTCTACCTAAATGCTTACTACATTTTGTTCCCTAGGAACTATCAAGGTTCGCCAAATGCCATCCAGTAATTGGGTTGCCATCATGGTGCTGTTAATAAGCACCAGCTTTGATTTGACCGCGTCAGAACAAACGCGTGTAGACAAAAAGCAGATTGCTATATCTAAAACCAGTGGTTTGCGATTATATCAGGGCCAGCCATATACAGGTGAGGTTGCGACTTATTACCCGTCTGGGCAACTGGCAAAGCTGTCAAGTTTTAAGCAGGGCCTAAGAGATGGCTATTTAAAACAGTGGTTTTCAAATGGTCAATTAAGCTTTCACTCAACCTATAAGTTGGGGGTGCTAGAGGGCGAAACAAAAAGCTGGTGGAGTAATGGCACACTTCGTTCGGTCACGGGTTATCAAAATGGCAAAGTCCACGGTGATGTTGAGCAATGGTATGTTACGGGTGAAAAGTTTAAAAAATTACACTATGAATTTGGTCGAGAGTCTGGACTACAGCAAGCGTGGCGTAAAAACGGCAAATTGTATAGTAATTATGAATATGTGAACGGTCGTGTGTATGGCCTAAAACGAGCAAATATGTGTGTGGAACTTAACGATGAAAAATTATTACCGTCTAATAACGCTGATTAGCGTACTTTGCAGCAACCTTTTATTCGCTAATGCAATAGCCGATGAAATGGAACGATTGCCTTATTACGATTCTGCTGAGTTCACCCCTAAGTGGTTAAAATCGGACAGTCTAGAGCTTAACGATATGCATCAAATATCGGATTTTAAGTTTATTGATCAGCGTGGCAAATATGTTACGGCAGACACATTTAGAGATAAGATTTATGTCGCAAGTTTTTTCTTTACCACGTGCCCCGGAATTTGTCCCAAAATGCGTTCTCAATTGTCTAAAGTACAAGAAGCTTATGCAGATAAAGATTACTTCAAAATTATTTCCCACTCGATACAACCCACCAACGACACAGTGGAAATACTGCAAACTTACGCTAAAGAAAATGGCATTAATGCTAATCAATGGCATTTAGTCACGGGTAATATGGATGAAATCTATAACTTGGCTCGAAATGACTATTTTGCCAACGAAGACTTAGGTGAATATGTAAGTAATAAAGACTTTCTGCATACAGAAAATCTAGTGTTAATTGATCACAATAAACATATTCGTGGAATATATAATGGTCTTAACAATGCTTCTGTTGGTAATTTGATTGGTGATATCAAATTATTAGAACAGGAATTGAAGAGCACTCGTAAAATAAATTGAGCAAATTTTAAGCGCGGCTTTTTCGCATTTTTGTTGCACGACTATTTTTAGTCGTGTGGTTCTTTGTTACGGAGCAAAAATGCGTTTGACAATAAGGCGCTATGGTCAATAATTAGTACAACACATTAATTAAGTTAGGCATTAATGGAACGATACTATATAGGCCTCTTCCGCGTTTTAAGTTGTTTATTGTTCTGCAGTTCTTTTGCGGCTTTTTCTACCAACTTAGTGCAGTTAAGCGACGATGACATTTATCTAAAAATCAATGATAAAGTTTTGTGGCACGCCGTCGAATTAAAAAATCCTCATAATGCAGCTGAACTCATTAAAGCAGCGCAACAATCAAATACAACATACAATTCGCTGCTTGGAAAAACGGAGCTGCTGTCGCCAAAATTCCAATAGCGACAGGCGGAGCCGGTGATTGGTATGTCATGCCAATGGCAAATTTTGTCGATAGTGGCGTAGCATTTTGGCAGGACGAATACGGAACTATGACTCTTGTCGCTGATTTTTCTCAATTGAATAAAAACAGTCAAGCTTATTTGGCTCACAGGCAGGCATTCAGGCTTAATTTTACCGAGTCAACATCGGGTTATTTATGGATTTACATAAAAGCTAAACTCTACCCAACACCCGCAAATATTGTAATTCAATCCGAGTTCGGCTTTTCTCAAACACAACTTAAGATAAATACATTTACCGTTTTGTCAGTGTCAGTGATGCTAACATTAGCCCTAATGGCTTTTGTGGTGTATTTAAGAACAAAACACTTCGTGGCATTTTATTGTGCAGGTTATATAGGTTTACATGGTATCGGCTGGGCATTTGCGTCAGGGTTGATACAAAGCTTTTTGTCGTCAACATTAATGAATACAACCTATGGCGGGATTTATATTTTCCCGTTTGCAATTGCTTTTGCTAGCTATTTTGCTTTCTATTTGTTCGACTTAAAAAATCCAAAAATTGGATTGCTAGAGGTTTAGTCCTCTACGCTAAAGTTGCATTGTTGTTTGGCGTACTTGGAATATTATTACCATTCAAAAGTGCATTTTACATGACGCATATTTTGGCCTGTGCGTGGATCGTTCTTAGTATTTTTGTTGGTATTAAAATGCTGACCGTTAGGGATTTTAAAGCTAAGTATTTCTTAGTCGGTAACGTTTTGTATAGCTTAGCCTTGGGCTATTTTATGGTGTCACATTCGTCTGATCTTGACTTAAAATACCCTGAAATTGTTGTATTGGTAGCGTTAGCTCTTGATTGCATCTGTATTCAACTTTCATTATCGGAATGGCTGAGAATCAAACAAATTGAACATCAAAAAGTACTTAACGATGCCCGCTTTGATTCATTAACACTAGTGGGAAATCGCCACTATTTAAATGAAAAGCTAAAAGAATTAAGTGAATTTTATATGACGGTATTTATCGATTGCGACAGTATTAAATCGATAAATGACAAACATGGTCACGCGGAGGGTGATGTATTTTTAAAGTACGTTGCGGACCTAATGAATAATAAGTTGGGAGATTTGGGGCAAGTATTTCGAACCGGCGGCGATGAGTTTATCTGGGTTTGTGAGGCGGTTTCTGAACACCGTTTATCGTTAATGGGCTCTAAAATCAAAACCATCTTGAATAGTATTGATGAGTCCGTGACCTTTCGTTGGCCAGAATCAGGGATCAGTTTTGGTATTGCGACAAGTATAGAAAGCGATTCCCTTCTAATTGTTTGTCTAAAGCAGACGAGCGTATGTATCAACAAAAACACTCCGAAAATTAAAGTTATAATAGCGCTAAACACCATTACGGTATTTAGCCGACAGTGCATGTCTATAATTAACAAAACTCAACAGGTGTGCATGACCAGTTGCCACTAAGCTTAAACGTTTGCATTGCGTTCGCTTGTTGTACTTCTTAATTTACCCACTAATATGCACCATCTCAAAATTATCCTACGAAAATCGTAATCATGTGCATTTTTGTAGTGTCTTATTATCTAAAAAATATCTTATTCCCAAAATAAACATCTAAATAAGAATGATTATCATTTACATGGTGGTCGATTGACAGTATTATCCTGCCACTTCAATAAATTCATAAAATAAAACGTTGGGAATCAAACGATGACAAAAATATTAAAAGCAATCAAGTGGTTGCGTTAGGTGCGCAAACTATCGCACTTGCGCTGTCGTTTGGCGCTAGCCAGGCTTATCGCAGACACAAACGAATCTGTATGCGTCGAAAAAGACTCTCAGGCTTGTATCGCCGAAAAAGCCGCTGAAGAAATTGAGCACATTCGAGTTCACGGTATTCGAAATTCAATTTATCGCTACGATAAATCAGGTGATCCTCGTCGCACGGCAAAGCTTGTAGATACTCCACAAGTCATTACGGTTCTTACGCTAGATCAAATTCAAGAATCAGGTAAATCTGATCTTAAAGACATCTTATCAGCTCAATCCGGCGTGACGTTGGGGACTGGCGAAAATGGTAATGCATTTGGCGACCGTTATATTATTCGTGGGCACGAAGCTCGCAGTGACGTATTTGTTGATGGATTGCGTGACCTAGGCGATGACCACTCGTGAAAGTTTTGCGACAGAGCGTGTTGAAATCACTAAAGGACCAAGTTCGACATTTGCCGGACGTGGCTCATCAGGCGGTGCGGTAAATAGCGTTACCAAAAAAGCATCAACTTCATATAGCTTTGGCCGTGTTGATGTGGGTTTAGGCACTGATGATCACCACAGAGTGACTCTAGACTATAACCTAGCGTTAACAGACGAAAGTGCAGTTCGTCTAAATATTTTGGATGCCGATGAAACGAAACCTTACCGTGACGGTATAACCAAAGCACGTCAAGGTGTTCAGGCTTCTGGCGTGTATGAAGCGAGCGAAAAGTTATCGTTTATTGCCGATGGATATTATCTAAAAGCGAACGACGTTCCTGATCTAGGGAGTTATTACGATCGTGAAGCAGAACACCCAATTGAAGACATCGCCGTATATGCGCAGTCGAATGACTTTCTTGACTCTGAGGTATCGACGTTTACTTTCCGTACTAATTATCAGATTAGCGACGAGCTTTTATTTTTAAACTCAACTCGTATTGGTTCCACTGAAAACGGATATATTACGACAGGTACAAGTGCAACTACACGTGATGCGACGGACCCAATAGCACCATAGGTGTGAGCACGATGACGTTAAGTACTCACCAGGGTGGCAGGAAGTTGATTATTGGGCCACTGCATTTAACTTATTTTGGGATAAAAAGCTGCTAGGTAAAGACAACAAGCTGGTATTTGGACTCGACGTTACCAATGAAAAAGTGGTTAACGGCGTATATAACATTACCAACAATAACGATACGAACTGCGTTGTTAGTGGTCGCCGTGGCGCTTCGGATAGCTACTGTTATATAGACGAAAACGGAAAAGAAATAGATGATATTCAAGGCTTAATGGGCCGTTCATATGTGACTGGCGACGCTGATGCGACATTTGAAATTCAAACAACATCTTTGTATTTCATGGATACTGTTCAAGTAACAGATGACACGCAAGTCTTCTTTGGATTACGTCAAGATAGCTTTGACTACAGCAATGATACGAGCGGCAGAAGCGGTGATATTTTATATGACTACTCTGACAATATGTATAACGGTCACGTTGGTATTGTGCATGCAATCACTGAAGACGGTAATATCTACTTTAATTACAGTACCGCAACAAACATCAACGGCGGTGAATCTGACTTAGGTGCGAACTGTGGTTACGGTGGAATATGTGGTACACCGGAGCAAGCAGCGCAAGCGGACCCAGAAATTGTAGAAAACTTAGAGTTAGGCACCAAATGGATGGTATTTGACGATAACGTGATGTTCTCGCTAGCGCTTTTCCAAATGACAAAAAGTGATGTTATGGAAAGTGTCGGCGATAGCTACTCTACATTAGGGACGTTAAATACCGGTGAAAACCAAATTCGAGGCATTGAAGTTGGTTTAATCGGCGACATCAATGATCAGTTAAGCTTACAATTTTCTGCTGCGTCAATGAGCTCTGAGGTGTTGGATTCTTACAATGAAGACAATATCGGACGCGTTCTGAGCAACTTTGCAGACAATAGTGTTTATTTACAATTGCGTTACCAGTTAACTAAAGATTTTGCATTTGGTGGTGACTACTCATACCAAAGTGAAATGTATGGTGGCCAACCGGATACTGCGGCGGGTTATGACTCAACGACAAATAAATACAGCATCGTAGTGCCTGACTATCAAGTCATTAACTTATTTGCTAATTACAACGTAAATGACAAAATGACATTACGTCTAAATATTGGTAATGCGTTAGACACTGAATATTGGACAGCTGCTTATCGCTCGGGTTCATTTATGTACCTAGGTGACGGCAGAAGCACACGTTTAACTGTTAACTATCAGTTCTAAATTGACCAAAGGAAAACTGCCATGATTGTTATTTCACAATTGTTTAACCAACAAGAGGTTGCTGAACTCATTGCTTCTTTGCCTTCGTCTTCATGGGAAGATGGATCAAAAACCGCAATGGGCATGGCGGCTGATGTGAAAAATAACAATCAGGCAGACTGTGATGATCCCAAAGTACAGGCACTCGCCAATCGTATTTTGGCTCAAATAGGTAACACGCCGGACATAGTATCGGCGGCGTTGCCTCACCATATTTTCCCACCAGTGTTTAATCGATACAGTGAAAGTGAAGAATATGGTTACCATGTTGACGCAGCAGTTATGCGTTTACCCAATTCTCAAAATGTCATGCGAAGTGATGTTTCCATGACCTTATTTTTGTCTGACCCAGAGTCATATGATGGCGGTGAACTTGTATTGCGTTCAGACAGCGGAGAACAAGCTGTAAAGCTTCCGGCAGGATACGCAGTTGTCTATCCCTCTAGACACCTTCATAAAGTTAACGCCGTGACAAAAGGCACTCGTATAGCAGCGGTAACGTGGATGCAAAGTATGATTGCTGACCCTAGTCTACGCGATACTCTGTATCAAATGGACAAGACCATTCAGGCATTGATTAATAGCGGTACAACACAGCGTAGCGAACTCGACAGCTTAAATAATGTTTACCACAATCTCATCAGGCAGTTTGCCATTATTTAATACAAATCCCAGATCTAAAAGTTTGAGCTAAAAGCTAGGGCTAAAAGTTTGGGCTAAAAGAGAAGTAAAAAATTTAGACTCATGATAAAGGCAGTGGCAAAGAAGATTGTCTGTGCCACCTGTCACTTTTCTTTCTGTATTGTTATTCGGCTAATACACAAATCTGGTCACCGTAATAGTTATCTTGGTAATTACACACTTGAGTTTGGTTGCTATTCATTGCGGTATCGTCTTGGATCTTCGCAACTAGGCTTAGACCGTCGCCAGTTAATATCGTTTTCATTTTGTTTATCAAAGAATGCATAGTTGTCTCCTTAAGATTAAATGCGCATTTACAATACCAAATCCACCCAAGAGTAAAATTGCAATAAATAAAACATTACCTTCTAAAAAATAGAACGTCGCAAGCTTAATAATAATGACTTGCAGAACATCATCATCAATACCCACTAAGTCGTCTCATCCAATTTTCCTTTATCTTGTTTCAGCAATTTAATTAACGTAATTCCTACGCTTTCTCATTTGGTGCACATTCTTTACACATTCAATCGATATCTTCATGGTCACATCTACAATTGAGATCGCCAAATGAAAACAAAGTTATACGCCTTATTGGCATTGCAAATCGGAGCTGGAATTCTTTATGGATGCGGCGCAGGTACAGAAGAGTCAACAGATACATCAACCAACAGCCAACTCGTCATTAATGAAATTGTCGCGGACGCCAGTGACGGCGGTAACGATTGGATTGAGTTGTATGTAAAAGAAGGCTCTGTCGATTTATCAAACTTTTCAATTACCGACGATAAAGACGGTCGTGAACCTCAGGCTTTGCCTTCCGTGACTCTTAATGCTGGAGAGTTTATTGTTATTCATGCGATTGACGAAGCCGACGCGGCTACAACGGATGGCTATTTTGTGACATTTAAGCTGGGTTCTGACGATGCAGTCGCACTTTATGAAAACAATGTGCAGGTCGATCTACTCGACTGGCAAGAAGGCGAAGCGAGTGAAGGTTATAGCTTTGGTTTGTTTGCTGACGGGACCGGCACAGCACAAACGCTATCGCCAACCCTAAGTGCAGCTAATATTGAAATAGGTGAGTCTGCATTAGCGCCTACAGATCTAATTTTAAACAACGACGCAGAATTAAGAATCAATGAAATTGTTGCTAAAGATAGTGACGGTGGTTTTGACTGGATTGAGCTTTATGTAACGGGAAGCGGCACAATTAACCTTGCCGAATATACTATCGCGGACGAAGATCGAATTTTGTCTTCGTTACCAGATGTCACTTTGAGCCAAGGTGAGTTTTACCGTATTTTTGCTACAACTGACACGGTTGAAGATGCCACAACGGTCGCATTTAAATTGTCCTCGTCAGACGTTGTCAGTCTTTATCAAGGAGATGATTTAATTGATCAGCTTGAATGGAAAAAAGGCCAAGCGTTAATTGGTACAAGCTATGGTCGTTACCCAGATGGAAGTGACGCGACTCACATATTAATACCAACCGCCGAAGCGGGTAATAGCTTGGCTTATCATACGGGGTTAATAATCACGGAAGTTGTGGCCAATGCAGCTAACGATGGCATGGATTGGTTTGAGCTTTATAACAATAGTGAAGACAGCATCTCCCTGTCTGACTACCAAGTTATCGATGAAAGTGATGATATCGACCCAATTGATTTACCCGATGTGGAACTGTTGGCGGGGAATATTTCGTTATTTATGCCACAGACACTGATCCTGATGACTACTTTGTCCCCTTTGGTCTTGGTAACAATGATGAATTGAGCTTATTAAAAGATGATGAAACTGTAGATTATTTAAGCTGGGATGCGAGTGACGTTCCTGAAGGTTACAGTTTTGGTTTGAATTTGAACGAAACCGGAAGTGGTTATGGTTGGGAGCAAGATACATTAGAGCCAAGCCAAGGCGCTGACAATATCGCTGTAGTCGCCTTTGATTCAAGCGTTGTAAGGGATTTATACATCAATATTACGACGGATAATTGGCAAAGTATTTTATCGGATCCAGAAGCCGAGGAATACCACGAAACGGCAATCACGTTCAATGGCGCGACGCTCGACAGTGTGGCTATTCGTACCAAAGGTGGTTCCAGTTTACGCAGTGTTGCGCAGTCAACAAGTGACCGGTACAGCTTTAAAATTGATATAAATGAGTATGTCGATGGCCAAAAGTTTTTTGGCTTGAAAAAATTTACCCTGCAAAACTCATTTAATGACCCGTCTTATATGCGTGAAGTTTTTGCCTATGACCTGCTAAAGGAAATGGGCGTTGCGACACCACAGCATGCTTTTGTAAATGTTTATATTAACGATGAATTATTCGGTTTGTACCTAATGGTTGAAGCTATTGACGGTGAATTTTTAGAAAACAATTTTAGCAATGCAAACGGTGATCTTTATAAGCCAGACGGTGTGGGTTCAGATCTGGTTTGGTTAAGTAGCAATATTGAAAGCTACAGTGATATCAATTTACAGACAAACGAAGACACCACAGATAACGGTGCATTTTTAAACTTTGTGGCTGAGCTAGATAGCGGTTCTACCGACGTCATAGATGTTGACGGTTTATTACGTTACATGTCGGTGAGTGTTGCTTTATCTAACTTAGATAGTTACCACGGTGCATTGGCTCACAACTACTATATCTATGAACAAGATGATGTATTTAGCTTGTTGCCATGGGATTTTAATGAGTCGTTTGGGTCATTCAATATGGGGTGTCGTACTGATATTCGTGAGTTATACATTGACGAACCGACAGACGGACCCATGTCGGAAAAACCACTTATTAACAATGTATTTTCGCAACAAGCTAACTTAGATGTATACCACGGCTATCTGTGGCAACTTATCGAAGGTCCGCTTGAACCAACAACATTTGCTAACCGTGTTGAAGAAATCGCTGACTTGATCCGACCTCATGTTGAAAACGATCCAACCGCGTTTTATAGCGCTTCGCAGTTTGAACAAAACTTAAATAGTACTGTTAGCCGATTTTATGGCCTTACAAGCTTTATCAACTACCGTGTCGCTAATATTCGTCAACAGCTTGAAGGTGATATTCCATCTTCAGGTACAGGTCGAGGCTTCTGCGGTTAGTAACAAAAAGAGTATTCAATTAGAAGTACTCGCCAAGTTAGTGGAACATTTTCCACTAACTTTATTTAATGTTTAGCGACCAAAGCGAGTCAACAATGATAGCAGTACAAACTGAACAATTAGACAACACCCCGGCAGCACCCAAATACTCTGACCCTCAAAGAAATTCTGGGCTGTCCAGGGCGTTAACGTTGTTTAAAAGCCACGGTCTGGCCGATCTGGATAAGGCTAATTTGATGGATCGAGTCGACAGTAAGTTTATGTTACCGATTAGTATGTTACCAAAAATATTAGGCCAAATTCATCAGTCCTACAGCGTATTAGAAATTGCCGGAAATCGTGTTTCAACCTATCAAAATGAATATTTAGATACACCGGATATGCGATTGTACAAAGACCACCATAATGGCCGCTTAAATCGTTATAAAGTGAGGCATCGCCACTACGTTGATACGGACACGCACTTTATCGAGGTTAAGTTTAAAAACAACAAAAAACGAACGATAAAAACGAGGAAAAACTGTTTCCAAAAGATCAAGGTTTTGACGCAGTGATGCCGTTTATTAAGTCCCAAACACGGGATAAATACAACGATTTGGAAATTATTCAACGCGGTGGTTACCAACGAATCGCACTGGCAAATGAGCAACAAGCAGAGCGTCTTACTCTTGATTTTAACCTTTGGTATTTATCAACCGATGGAACAAAACGAGTGGAACTTGCAGGCTTTTTATTGCCGAATTAAAGCAACAAAAAATATCAAAACATTCGCCATTTTATCAACTCATGAGTAGCAATAATATTGCGCCAACCAGTTTTAGTAAATATTGCATTGGTTGCTCGTTATTAAAGGGATCAACGTTAAAAGCCAACCGCTTTAAACCAACATTGTCTCGTTTAGCGTGCCTCAATATGGGCGAATGATTGCGCGTTAACTTACCGAATACTTCAAATTTATTAAGAGGTTGTTATGACTGAAATCGATTTACAATTTATCCTACGTTTTTTATTAATATGGTGTCTATTAGTGTGCTTTGTTATGGCTGCTATTTTCGAATAAACAAAAATGCAACGGTTGCGGGTTCGTTTTTATTGTTTGGTTTAGGCATCTTTATCATAACGTATCTATTGCATGGCGTTGATATGTCGATGGAGTTTGCGTTTGGACTGTTTGCTGTTTTCACTATGCTTAGGTATAGAACGGAAACGATCACCATAAAAGAGATGACTTACTTATTTTTGGTGACCGCGATTGCTTTATTAACGTCAGTGGGCAAAATGTCAGAAGTAGACTTGCTTATTCTTAACGGTGCAATATGTGCTTTTGCCTTTGTGGTGGATTCGAGTTTATTGCGTAATCGATTTGGAATACAACATGTTGTTTATGAAAAGATTGACAATATTAAGCCAGAAAACAAAGCGATTTTATTTGCTGATCTCAAGCAAAGAACCGGCTTAAATGTGGTTTCGGTTGATATAGAATCTATCGATTTTATGCGTGATGTCGCGTTATTGAAGGTAAGTTACGTCGACCAACCTATGACGTTAACATTACCGGCAACTGATCATAAAGTGGATAAAATTTTACAGTCGTAATAACGATACGCGGCGGCAATACGCCGCGTGATGTTATTTAAAAAAGTAATTTTAAGCGCGAATAAGTTAAAGTCGTTGGCGTAATGGTTTGGGATGATTGGCTGTTGCTTTACTGTCACTATCATCGCCCGATGCTTTTATCAATTGAACGTCCTTTAATGAATCTTCAGCTTTGAGTCTTAAATGCGATTTTTTGTTCATTTCTTTTAACATGGGCGCGTATTTTTTAACCCAGCTGTACATCTTAAAATTTGATACTAAGTGTTTATCTGCGGCTGCAGAAATACTGTAGTCGTTATACACAACCATAGCTATGGCTTTAAGTTTAAATTCTAATGAGTGCGAGTTGTCGCGCATTATCCATTGCCTTCTTGTTCAAAATAACTCACCATCGCTTGGTCTGGTAAAGCGGGAAAAGCGCCTTGTTGCGTAACTGTGTGAGCACCACATTGAGCAGCAAACGAAACGCTTTTATTTAACTGTGGCGAATCGACGAAGTTCTCTAGCGTATTCAGTTTTACTTTTGCTTACTCAATTGATACAGAAAACCACCAATAAAGGCGTCACCAGCGGCTGTTGTGTCAACCACATCTACTATTGGCGTTGGTACACCAAAAGTTCGGTTTTTAGTCATGCACACAATCGGTTTCGCGCCATCAGTTAATAGAATTAGTTGGCATTGTTGAGTCAATAAAGCCGCTAAAAAGTCATCGGCCTCGTCAGCGGGTACAAGTTCATGCAATTCTTCTAGGCTGACTTTGATTATGTTTGCCGACTTCATACTTTTGATTATCTTTGACTTATAGTCGCCATTTTCTGGCCACAAATTGATCCGCAAATTAACGTCCATAGAGACAATGCAGTTGTGCTCAACCGCATGTTGGATCCCGGTATAGGTACTTTGTTCTATTTGCGTTTCAGTTAAACTGTTTGAGCAATAATGAAAAATAGAACTCACCGCAAACATTTCGATGTCAAAGTCATCTGGAGTGAATAGTAAGTCGGCTGAAGGTGGGCGATAAAACTCAAAGCTACGTTCTCCGCTAGCGTCTAATGTAACAAACGCTAACGCGGTTTTTGCCTTGAGCGTCCACGCCACATAATTAATTTCAACGCCATACTCGACAAACTTGTTAAACAAATAATTACCAAACGTGTCATTGCCTAACATGCCACAAAATATTGCATTACCGCCTAACTTAGACACCGCGACGGCGGCATTTGCTGGCGCGCCGCCAGGATATTGGGTGAATTTTTCAGGTTCAGTGGAAAGCATATCGATGAGAGCTTCGCCAAAACAGATCACTTTATCCATCATTATTCTCCTATTAATTTAGGGCTGATTTTGTAAGCCACATGAACTGATAAGGTGCCAGTGTCATGGTGGGTTTATGCTGGTATGTTTGGCCCGTTAAGTTTTCAACAAGCTTTTCATTTGGATTAATGTCTATTTTTTCGAGACTAACCGATTGCGTAAACTCACTAAAATTACAAACAAACACAGCGTCATCATGGGCGTTTAATGTTCGTCTATAGGCAAATAGGTGGCTATGACCAAGTGATAGAATGTCGGTATGTCCTAAGCCAATAACAGGGCTATTTTTTCTTAGGGAAATAAGGTTTTTAATTGTGTTATTTACAATGTTCTGAGGTGCGCCGGGCTTTTGCGCATCAGTTAGCATCTTGTTGGTTATTTTAGGTCGGTTAACCCATCGGCTATCATGCTGTTTTTTATCGTCATTTTCATATGAATAATCATTGAGAGCAGCAAGTTCGTCACCTTGGTATAACAAAGGAATTCCACCAATGGTCAAGATGATCCCGTGCAATAAACAAATACGAGCGATAGCGTGGTCGATGTGTAATTGCTCCTGCGTCGCCAATGCATCTTCGAGACCACATAAAGACGCGAGAGAACCACATACGCGACAATCACCATTTTCTGGGTTGTATTGGAAACCTCGACCAGTGGCAAAAGAACCGTCAAAGCTGCCAGTATAAAACTGGTTTAAGAATGCGCGATGATCATAGCCATTGATACCAAGTTCACCCGCGTCACCATCATCAAACGTCCAACCTATGTCGTCGTGACAACGGGCGTAATTAACCCAACTACATGAGTCGTCAATAGCAAATCTACGCTGTAAACTTAGTTCTAGTAGGTCAGTTTCGCGGGTTGCCAATGAATTCCACAATAGCGCCATAAGTAAAGGGTTGTAGGACGTTTGGCACTCGTCTTTGTCGATATATTTTGCCACTTCATCAGGATGCACAATTGCTTCTGATTTAAACACAACACCTGAGCAAACGATTTGTGTACAAACATTAAAGGCTTGGATGAGCAAATGAGCTTTAGGTAAATTTTCGCACTGAGTGCCTTGTTCTTTCCAAACAAAGGCCAATGCGTCTAGACGCAAAACGTCACAGCCCAAATTCGCTAGGTATAACATTTCTGAGTCATCGCCCTAAATACAGATGGATTTTGGTAATTCAGATCCCATTGGAAATTATTAAATGTCGTCCACACCCATTGCTGCAACTCTTCAACGAAACTAAAGCAACCACGCCGAACCGATGGAAATATTTCACGAAGTGTTTTGTCGTATTCGTCTGGCTCATTGCGGTCTGGAAACACAAAATAGTAGTCTTGGTAATTCTCATCACCTTGCTTAGCGTTTATCGCCCATTCATGTTCGTCAGATGTATGATTAAAGACAAAATCGAGCACCAAATTAATGTCGGCTTTTGCTAATGCATTTGATAAAGCTTTTAAGTCTTTAGATGTGCCTAATTTAGGGTCAACTTGACGATAATCTGATACTGCATAGCCACCGTCACTATCGCCTTCAGGTGATTTATATAAAGGCATTAGATGTAAGTAAGTGATCCCTAACTCTTTATAGTAAGGGACTTTACTTATCAGATCTTTTAAGTCATCAGCTACTAAATCGACGTAAACGGCCATACCAACCATTTTTTCATCTCGATACCAATCGGGCTGGTTTAACCTTTTTTGTCAGATCGGTGCAACGCAACTGGACGTTTTTTAAAACTAGTGGCTAGTTCACAAACAAGTGCTTCTAAATGAAAATACAGGTCGTACTGATTATCATAAATGGATAAAAATAGATCAAACAACCTAGGAAAGTGTTGGTCTAAGCGTTGCTCAAATACGTCAGTTTTTGCGTTGGTTAATGCCTTAAAGTTACTCGATTGCTTAATTCGAGAAAGGCACTGTTGTGTTTGTCTAGATAAGTTCATCAGGCTGCCTTAGTTATTTGCAATTTGTTGAATGAGAAGCTGTTCTTGAGCTGGTTTAAATTTCCAGTTGTAGAACAAACCTGCAAACAATAGCGCGGCAAATACAGTAGCAACGTAAAATCCGTATTTGGCCTTAGCCGCCCATCATGTCGCTAACAATTGCCATAAGTAATGGGCCTACTGACGCCGCAACAGCAGTAAAGAATAAAATAACACCGGCAATGGCGCCGTGTTGTTCTTTAGGAAAACAGCTGATGCCTTTTGAATTTAGCGTTGGGTAAATCATGGCCATAAACAGCCCAGAAGCAGGGAGTAGAATAATTGCTACATCTAAACTCAATGCCATGCTTAATACATAACATAAGCAAATGGCGGCTGAGAACAGCATCATCGCTAGTTCCCAACTAATATGTTTTAACACCCAAACCGCACCAAAACGGCCTAGTGCTCGTAGGGTAAAGAATATGGTAATTGTCCAAGGCACAACGTATTCAAGAGAACCCGTGTATTCACTGAGAAGGGAAGGCATCCAAACGTAAATGGCGGCCTCGGATGCGACATAACATGCTATTAAGGCTGAGAACCCAAGCGTTGTTGGTTGCTTAACGATTTCGAAGGTTTGTTTTAAGTTGTGTTTAGAGTTTGGTTTAGCTTCGTAAGTGGGATAATGTGAAAACGCCGCCAAAATACAAAGAACGATACAAAGCACGCCAGCAACAATATATAGGTATTTCCACGACACATCGTTTGCCAATAAATAGCTTACGATAAATGGCCCTATGATAGCGCCAACGCCAAAGAAGCCTTCGACTAGGTTCATCGTTTTGGTGTGATCTGAATTAGAAACTGTAATGTCTCCGACAAGCGCAAGCGCAGCTGTTTTAAATATACCAATCGCAACGCCGGAGATTAATAACAGGAAGAGGAAAAACGCAAAACTACTGCCAATAGCAAATAATCCGCATGCGGCGGAAAACATTAATAAGCCGATAATTATAGACACTTTTCTGCCTAACTTGTCTGCTAGAAACCCAAGTAACATGCCACTAGCGGCAATTGCCATCATTGGACCATAGTGAAATGCACTGGCTGCCGTATGACTTAAGTCGAATTCTTTTATGATCTCTGGAATGATCACACCAACTGCGTCAGTTGTCATTGCAAACATCATGAACATTAAATACGTCAAAATTCGTATCAGTTGATTATTCGCCACTTTTGTTTCCACGTTCCTCTCCTACCCGTTGATGACAAGTTAAGTATGCTGAAGGTTTCCGGTAATAAAAATATCGTTATTGCTGGAAATACCAAAAACAAACTCTGCAAGACTCGTTGTAATCTTATGCTTAACACTAGTTTTTTAGTTATTGTTAAAGCAGTTATTCATAACTTAAACGATTAAGTTTAATATTAGGTTAAATAGTAAACATTTGTCTAGTTTAATTTGAGCGCTGTTCTGCTCTCACATATTAAGATCATGATTAAATTAAGATTTTTGTTCCTAGCACTGTGGACCCAATAACTAAGGTTAGTGTTACCTACAAGGCCTGTAACTAAATATTTTATATGTTTTAGTGGGTTTTTTTATTTTATATATCAGTTGTTTGGTGTTTTTGTGATGATATTTTACTTAATTGATTAAGAAAAATGCTTGATTAAAAAGTGAACGTTAACTAGTATTGAATTTAATGAATGAGTTGCACCACTTAAATTAGTCAATTTGTTACTAACAAATTTTTGAGTTGGTAAGTCATGTTTCAACCACAAATGTCTATGGCTAGACACTAGAGGTTAAATTACATGGTTGCTATTAAAAGAGATCACAGAATGCAGACGAGTATTGCAAAACGAAACTATTGGTTGCTTAGCGGGGCTTTACTGACGTTTTTTCTTACGTGGTCGTTTTGTTTCTCTATTTTTTCAATTTGGCTTGAGCAATTTGTTGGATTAAACGGCGAGGAGCGAGGAGTTGTTTTTAGTTTAGGTGCTTTTTGCGCTCTGTTTATACTACCAGTATATGGTTATCTACAAGATAAGCTTGGTTTAAAAAACATGTACTATTTTTTATCTCTGGTTTGCTGATCTTTGTCGGGCCATTTGCCATATACCTCTATTCACCACTTTTGAAGTCAAATGTGTGGCTAGGTGGCGCTTTAGGTGGCGTGTATTTTGGGCTAGCGTTTAGTGCTGGCGTAGGGGTCATAGAAAGTTATGTTGACCGTGTTGGCCGGATGACCGGTTTTGAATTTGGCAAAGCGCGTATGTGGGGATCAATTGGCTGGGCAATAGCAGCTTTCTTTACCGGTAAGATTTTTAACGTGAATCCCGACTTGAATTTTTGGCTAGCGAGCCTATCAGGCCTGATTTTTCTAATGTGTATTAGCTTTGTTGTGCCAGCGACATCAAGTAGAGATGAATCTATTTTTGATAAAGCCTCGGCTGCGCTAAATGTCAGTGACGTTTTGAAGTTATTCAAAAATCGTCAATTTTTGGCAATGGCCGTTTACGTTATTGGTGTAACAACGGTATATGGCGTTTATGACCAACAGTTTTCGACTTATTTTGCTTCGGTTTTTCCTTCTAAAGAAGAAGGGAACGCAATGTACGGTTATCTAAATTCGTTGCAAGTCATGTTGGAAGCCTTAGGAATGTTTTTGGCTCCGTTTATTGTAAATCGAATTGGTGCAAAAAACGGTTTGATTTTAGCTGGTGCAATTATGGCGCTTCGTATAATCGGCTCAGGTTTTGCTGACGACAGTTACAGCATTTCGTTTATGAAGTTATTACATGCAGCTGAGCTTCCAATCATGTTAATTGCAATATTTAAATACATCTCAGCGACTTTTGAAGAGCATTTGTCAGCAACAATTTACTTGGTCGGTTTTGTCTTTATGGCACAAATAGGCGCAGCGGTATTGTCCATTGGTGTTGGCATGATGTATGACCAACTTGGCTTCCAGCTGTCTTATAAAATATTGGGCTCAGTGGTCGCATTCTTTGTACTTGTATCTTGGGTTTTATTAACCAATGAGAAGAAACATTCAAAAGTGATGGCGGAATCAATTACCGTTTGAGGACATCAAATTTTGGATCTGTATTTGACGTTAGTTATCGCAAATAGCGACTTGTATCAGGTTTGTTATAAAGAAATAAATAGTTAAATAATCAACAGTAATAATATGTTTTATATAATAAAAAAGGCAGGGTTTTTAAATGAAACACACACATAAATTCACACCAACCATATTGTCCCTAGCGGTATCAGCGGCAATGTTTTCACACAATGCAGTCGCTGCTGAAACCGCAGTTGACGACGAAGTCGAAGTTATCGCAGTCACGGGTATTCGTGGTTCTTTGATGCGAGCCCAAGCGGTGAAAATGGAAAACTCTTCTATCGTTGAAGCTATTTCAGCGGAAGATATCGGCAAGTTACCTGATTCTTCAATCGCAGAAACGTTGTCTCGATTACTAGGTATGTCGGGCGAACGTGTAAACGGTCGTACTTCAGGTGTTTCTGTTCGTGGCTTTAAAGAAGATTTTACGGGGACATCATTAAACGGTCGTGAATTAATCGGTATCGGTGATAACCGTGGTGTTGAATATGACCTGTATCCATCAGAGATTATGACAGGTGCGACAATTTATAAGTCGACTGACGCATCACTTATGGTTCAAGGCATTGGTGGTACGGTTAATTTAGAAACAGTACGCCCGCTGCAAGCTCAAGAAACCTTAACAGTTAGTGGTAATTATGAGATTAGCGGCAGAGAATCGGATAACCCAGAATTTGATAACACGGGTAAGCGTTATTCTTTATCATTTGTAGAGAAATTTGCCGATGACACAATTGGTCTTGCTATCGCGGTTGCAACGACTGAGTCTCCGAACAATCAAAGAAAGTATGGTGTTTGGGGTTATAACACAAATGACGACGGTCAAATTTTACCGTCTGGTTTAGATACCGTAGTACAAAGCACAGTTTTAGAACGAGATACGGTTTCTGCTGTATTGCAGTTCCAACCGAATGATAAACTAAACATTGTTATCGATGCATTAGATATTAGCTATTCAGATTCGGGGATTATTCGTGGTTTTGTTGAACCGTTTGCTGCTGAGAATGTTGTTGGTTCTGGTTTTAATACTACGGGGACGCAAGTAAATGCAAACTCAGTTCTCATTAATAACCCAAGACAAAAAGACGGTGATTTGAGCGTATTTGGCTTAAACGTTGGGTATAAATTAAATGAAAATTGGTCAGTTGAATTTGACGTTGCTAAAAGTGAGTCAAGTAAACGTGATTTGCAAGGCGAGTCTTATTCTGGTCTAGCGCGTTCAGGCACATTAAGTTCAGGTGAATTTGGTGAACGTACGTTTGAAATGAGCCAAGACGGTATCTTTTTGTTGGTACGTCGGGCCTAGACGCATTTTCTGACCCAGACGCATTACAACTAACTGGTCCACAAGTATGGGGCGGTGGTTTAGCTAACCTTGAAGACGACTTTAAAACTTCTGAATTAACAGCTAATGGCGAAGATGAATTTAGCTACCTTAATGCTCAGGATGGGTTCTTAAACTACGCGGATTTCAGCGAAGAGTTAACCACCATGAGAATGGAAGTGGTTGGTTTCATCGAAAGTGATTTATTCCATACTGTCACCGCTGGTATTAACTATAGTGACCGTAAAAAAGACAAAGACAACAAAGGTTTCTTTGCTACTGCGTCGTCATATCCGTTCTCGGACTCAATTCCATCTAAATATGTTTATGATGGGTTAGCTGATTTAAGCTGGGCAGGTTTAGGACATGTTGTTGCCTATGACGGTTTTGCACCTTATCAAGACGGTGAATATACGCTTAACGACGCTGGTTTACTTGAACCAGATAGACTCGGTGATACTTATTTAGTTGAAGAAAAAGTAACAACTTTTTACATCAAAGGTGACTTTGAAACTCAACTCAGTGGTTATGACGTAACGGGTAATGTTGGTGTGCAATACATTCAAACAGACCAATCTTCTTCAGGTTATAACGGCATTGTGGGTTCTAATTACGCGGTGTGTGATGACAACAACGACAAGCAAATTGATGACAGTTGTAAGATTGAAAGCGGTGCGGACTACAGTCATGTCTTACCAAGTTTGAACGTAAGTTTAGAACTAAACGAAAGTCAGTTTGTTCGATTTGCAGCAAATAAAGCCATTAGCCGTGCCAGAATCGACCAGATGAAAGCGTCTAGTTTTGTTAAGTTTGATCAAAACATCGACCTAATTTCAATTCCAAATACGATTGACGATGTCGTTGATTACGGGACTCCGTGGTCAAAATTTGCAGGTAACCCGTCACTTCGTCCGTTGGAGTCGAATAACTACGACTTGTCTTTTGAGCATTATTTTGAAGATGAAGGTTATTTGTCAGCGGTTGTTTTCTATAAAGATCTAGTGAACTTAACTCAAGCAAGTAGCGGTGAAAGTTCGTTAATTAACTTCAGAAATGACGAAACAAATGACGGTGCAGACTATTATATCCCGGGATTCCATGACCGTGTTGCTGTTGAAGATGGCGAATATGGTCCTAAGAAAGTGCCATATGCAGCTGGTGATTTAATTACCCCACCAGACTACGGTAGCTATTCGTTTTTTGAAGATGGTTTACAAGGTGAAGTTAAAGGTCTTGAGCTAACGGCAAACGTACCATTTGGTATGCTTGATGATAGCCTCGAAGGGTTTGGTGTTGCAGCGTCAGCCACGTTTATTGATGCGGAACTTGATGATGGCTCACCAATTGCTGGCCAGTCAGACAAAAACTTCTCGTTAACAGCCTACTATGCAATGGATGGTTTTGAAGTTCGTGTTGCTGGAACAGACCGCTCTGATTACTCAACGTATCAGCGTGGTGGTTCAAACAAAATCGAATCAGCTAACCGTAGCGGAGTGACTCTTGTGGATGCACAAATTAGTTACGACTTTGAAGACTCAGATATCGAGTACTTAAAAGGTTTACGTATCTCATTGCAGGGTACCAACTTGACCGATGTTGATGAAGAAACGGTAGATGATAACGGTGTTGTAACCACTCGTCGCCAATTTGGACCATCGTTTATGCTTAACGTGAATTACTCTTTCTATTAATAAGTAACAGTTAATTTAGAGTGTAAGAGGCTGTCAGTTTATCGCTGGCGGCCTTTATCGACTTAAACTAGCAAGTGGATATTACAAGGCCCACAGCTAGACATTTAACTGGTTTTAAGAATAAACATGGCGGATTATTTGTGAGCGATGATATGACAATTAGCGATAACTTCATGACAGATGAATGGCGCCCTTTCATCCATTTCACACCGGAAAAAAATTGGCTAAATGATCCAAATGGTATGGTTTATTTTGCAGGAGTGTACCACCTTTTTACCAGTACAACCCTGATGGTGACAAACATGCAAATATGCACTGGGGACACGCAACCTCAACTGACCTAGTTCACTGGCAACATCATGATATCGGAATATATGCTGCGCCAGAGGGGTTAGGATACATCTTTTCTGGTGGCGCTGTTGTCGATGTGAATAATACAAGTGGTTTAGGCAATGGCAATCACCCTCCATTGGTTGCCACATTTACCCATCATTCTGAAGACGCAGTGCAAGTACAGAGCTTGGCGTTTAGTCAAGATGCAGGTAAAACTTGGCAAGAGTATGAAAATAACCCCGTAATTGCCAACCCTGGAATCAAAGATTTTCGGGACCCTAAAGTTATTTGGGACGACGAGCGCACTCAATGGGTGATGGCTTTAGCCGCTGGGCAAGTCATTCAGTTTTTTGTCTCCAGAAATCTTATCGATTGGCAATTGGTCAGCGAATTTGGTGAAGGTTACGGTGAACACGGTGGTGTTTGGGAATGCCCTGACTTGTTTCCACTTACAACTGCAAATGGTATTACTAAATGGGCATTGCTTGTGAGCATTCACTCTAGCGGTCCAAACAAAGGGTCCGCGACACAATACTTTCTGGGAGATTTTGATGGTACTCACTTTGTTTCGTCACAAACAGAAACTAAGTGGCTAGATTACGGCCCAGATAACTATGCAGGTGTTACGTGGGACGGATTACAAGCGACCAGTAACAAACGAATATTCATCGCTTGGATGTCAAATTGGCTATATGCCAATGATTTACCGACACATCCATGGCGCGGCGGAATGACGTTACCAAGAGAATTGACTTTAGTTGAAACCGATAACGACTTCTTTTTATCAAATTTGCCTTCGGAAGATATTTTGGCGTTGAGAACTCAGTATGTATTAGACGTTGGTCAAGTTAAGTCATTACCGCAATCGTCTGCCTATGAAGTCATTTGGAAATTTGATAAATCAATTGGTAATAACACGATCACTTTCGCTAATAACGCAGACGAAAAGCTCGTTATTAACTACGTTGCCGAGGGTAATGCGATTGAGATAGATAGGACACAATCTGGATGGATTGATAAAGGCTTTGGCCAAATTGCGGTCGCCCCATTAAAGTTAATTGATGAAAGTGAAATCGCCTTGTCCATTATAATTGATAGATCTACGGCTGAGATTTTTTGTGAGAATGGACTATCGACGTTGACGTCAAATATTTTTCCGTCGATGCCATATAGTAAATTAATGGTAAAAAGTAATTGTACCGTTAAGTGCTTTGAGTTGAAGGCCCAATAGAATTGGTACACTTGCTCGGCACTGACAAAAGAATAACCTCTACTATGCACTGCTTGTTTGTGTAATCTCAACCCCTTTTGAGCTATTTCTTAAGGGGTCTTTTTTACATTTGCACAAGTTGTATTGGCCTAAAATACTGAATAAATAACATCGTATAATAGTGTTTGGAATTTAATTGGTATTATGGAATGGTATAAAAGAGTCAATTAAAAGTTAAGGTAAATTATGATGACCCAAACGATTAAGAGGATAGTAATAGCAGGGGTGGAACTGCCGGCTGGATGACAGCAGCATTACTGTCCAAAGTTCTTCCTAAATCGGTTGAGATTACCTTAGTAGAATCCGAAGCCATAGGTATTGTGGGGGTCGGTGAAGCGACAATTCCACCAATTCAAACGTTTAATAAGTTTTTAGGTATCGACGAACGTGCTTTTTAAAAGAAACAAATGGCTCAATTAAACTTGCGATTAAATTTGAAAACTGGCGAGTTGACGGTGAAAGCTATTTCCATACGTTTGGATCACCCGGCACAAGTATTGGCTTCAGTAATTTTCAACATTATTGGTTACGAGCCAAAACCCAATTAGGTTTAGCAGACTCACTTTGGGATTACGACCTCAATTATCTTTGTTGCCAGCAAAACAAATTTAATAAAATGAACACCCAAGATCCGATTTATCAAATTCCTTATGCATATCATTTTGATTCAGGTTTATACGGTCAATTTTTAAGACGTTACTCTGAAAAAAATGGTGTTAAGCGCATTGAAGGCATTATTAAGCATGTTAAACAAAACGCCGATACAGATTTTGTCGAAGGGATACAACTGACCGATGGCACACAAATCGACGGTGATTTTTTGTTGATTGCACGGGCGCTCGCGGTTTGTTGTTGCAAAAAACACTTGGTATTAAGTATCAAGATTGGTCACATTGGTTACCCGCAGATTCAGCCATAGCGGTTGCAACGGATCAGATGGAACAGATACCACCTTATACCAGAAGCATAGCCCATAAAGTGGGTTGGCAGTGGCAAATACCGCTTACACACCGCACTGGCAATGGTATCGTTTATAGTTCTTCTCATTTGTCTGACGATGATGCCATGAAGACTTTGACCGAAAATGTCCAGGGAAGAATGCAGACTGCGCCACGAAAATTAACGTTTAGAACCGGTAAGGTAGAAAAACAGTGGCATAAAAATGTCGTAGCCATTGGTCTATCTAGTGGTTTTTTAGAACCCCTCGAATCCACAAGTATCTATCTAATCCAATCTGCTGTTGTTCGCTTAGCCAAAATGTTCTCAACCCAAGGCATAACTCGGTCTGTTACAAATGCATTTAATAAAGAATCGGATACCGAAATTGAAACCATTCGAGATTTTGTGATTTTGCACTATTACGCGAATGAGCGCACCGATTCTGATTTTTGGCAAGATATGCGTAATTTAAAATTACCTGAAAGATTAAGTCAGAAGATCCAACTCTTCCAAGATACTGGGTCAATGTTTAATGAGCAACATGATATATTTTTAGATGCCTCTTGGTTACAGGTAATGTTAGGGCAAGGCATTAACCCGACGAGTTATCACCCGTCAGCGGATTCAATGTCTACCGAAGAGTTGCTTTCTATACTAGCCAAAGTAAAACAAGCAAAAATGGCTCCTTTGCCACAAATGATGACCCATGATGATTTCCTAACGAAGTATGTTGGTTAAGCGGATGGCTAAACCATTTCGCATTGTTATTTTAGGCGGCGGCACTGCGGGCTGGATGACAGCTAATCTCATGGCCAAACAGTGGCTGTCAGAAAACGCGCAAACTCCACCAATGGAAATTGTTGTTGTTGAATCTCCAGACATCAAAACGGTGGGCGTTGGCGAAGGCTCGACACCAACCTTACAACGTTTTTTAACAAAATGGGCATATCAGATCCAGATTGGATGGCACAATGTAACGCCACTTATAAGCTCAATATTCGATTTTCAGGATGGAGTCCCGCATCAGGTGTAGACTGCTATAGCCATCCTTTTCTATCACAATTAGATACGTTTACTGAACGGCCGTTTGCTGTTAATTGTTTAACGCGTCGACTCGGTTTAGACGTTGTCACACAGCCAGATAAATTTCTATTTAATGCTTATCTAGCAGCGCATGACAAGCTGCCGCTGGTGCCTGAGCACTTTCCATTTAAAATGGAATATGGGTATCATTTGACGCTGGTTTATTAGGGCAGTTTTTAATGCAACATGCCATCGGACTTGGTGTTCATCATAAGTTAACAACGGTTAAACACGTTGAGACTTCGCCAAATGGTGATATTAAACAGTTGATATGTAACGACGGTGAATCTATCGAGGGAGCGTTATTTGTCGACTGCACAGGTTTCAGGTCTGAATTGTTGCAGCAATCGCTGGGTGTAAAATTTAATTCGTTCAAGGACAATTTATTTAATGACTCAGCGATTGTTTTACCGACGATGGAGATTTCCCCAAAAATGGAAACTCAGTCTATCGCAATGTCCAACGGTTGGCGTTGGCAAATCCCTCTAACGCATCGTACTGGCAATGGTTATGTGTATAGTTCTCAGTTTCAAACGGCCGACAGCGCTGAGCATGAACTGCGTGAGGCTTTAGGATTGTTAGACAGTGATCAGGTTGCTGGTCACCTCAAAATGAAAGTAGGACAAGTAAGTTCGCACTGGAAAAAAATTGCATTGCTATAGGCTTATCCCAAGGTTTTATCGAGCCTCTTGAAGCTACCGCATTGCATTTAGTGCAGATTTCAATCGAATCTTTTATGGCCTGTTTTGAACAAGGGAATTTTAGAGATACCCATAAGGATGAATACAACACCTTAACGACGGAGCGATTTGACCGAGTACGAGACTATATTGTTGCTCACTACAAATTAAATACTCGAAATGACACCGATTATTGGCGAGCAAATCGTGACAACAATAACTTATCTGAACCTTTATTACAGTTGTTAGATGTTTGGTTCCGAAATGGCGACTTAGGTCAGGAAATTGCTAGGCAAAAGCTTAATTCGCACTTTGGTAATATGTCATGGCACTGCTTATTGGCGGGCTATGGCACGTTCCCTGCGCTAGCTACTAAGCAACCAAATACTGGGGATCAATTTGACGAGCATCAAATCGAAGACTTTTTTCAGAGGTGCTTGCTTAATTTTAAAACGGCCAGTTTGCCAAGCTAACTTGGGTCTGTGCATGTTTTATAGCAATTACAGAAACTACAGCAATTACAGAAACTATTGCAGCTAAGTGGACTCTCCGATCTTCATTTCGTATGAAACTAACCTTGATGTGGTTAACCCTAACAACAAAGTTTCTGCCGCCGCTTTTCCTTTTTCAGCATTTGCCTGACAAATCGTTGTCAAAGAAGGACGAGTACGCAACGCTTCATCGATACCATCGAAGCCCGTAATCCTTAATTCTTCTGGCACTTTTATGCCTTTATCTTTTGCCAGTTTTAATACTTCTAATGCAATTAAATCACTCATACATAAAATAACATCAGGACGCGGAATACTCGTAAGAGCTTCGTTTGCAGCTTGGCTCGCATACTTGGAAGTATTTTTGGCTATTGTCCAAATTTGGTCTCCTTCGATTGAGATCCCAACGGTTTTAGCCGCTGCAATATAACCGTCTAATCTGCGGTGCGATATTGAGTGTTCAAAATCTAATAATGGCGAATCGTAGATCCGGCAGGTACTTTTAGAGTCAATTAAACGCAGACCCAAAATAGCAACTTGATCTGACTCTTTTAATGTGGATTTGGCTATTTCAAAACAAGCGGTTTCATTATCGACATTAATTGATGGAATATTTTCAATATCGAAATCAACGGTTACTACAGGCTTTAACTGATTAGCTAATTCGCTAACTAACGCTTGATTGATGGGAGCACCATAGCAAATAAAACCGTCAACGAAGTCGGCAATATCGCCTATGTTTTCAGAATCACCAGAGTACAAAAGAGTATGTTTTTTATGCTCGCGTAAGACTTCAGTTGCGCCTTTCATAAAGGTGCTCGCAACCGGATCACTAATGATATAATCAATATTGTCTGACAGCACAATACCGATAATATTGGAGTGGCCTTTTCGCAATATTTGAGCCGCTTTGTTAGGACCTTCAAAGCCAATTCTTTTACACTGCTCTAGTATTTCAATACGCTTTTTTTGATAGTTGATCTGGGCGACTAAATGCGTTTGAAATAGTGGCTGTTGAAACGCCTAATTGGTTAGCAACATCTTTTAGGGTGAGTCGTGTTTTTTCATTAGTTCTAATCTTTGGTGGTTGTACAATTTAAAAATAATGCAGAGTTAAGAGTAACTTAATCGTTTATATTTTTCACCCATTGAATGGCAAATTTTTGCACTGGTTTTGAGTGGTATCTTATCCTTTTTAGCCAAAAATTTCATGATTTATATAATTTATATCTAAATCAACATCTTGGTTTTTTTGTGTTACAGGTGAATTATTGTTGAATAGAAAATGATTTAACTAAAACGTATAAGTTTATTTGCGATCGTGTGATTAAGCTTTAACGGTGAGGTCGATAACATTTTCGTATTTTAAATACGGATGCAATCATCAATAGATGGATGTTTTTTAAGTGAAAAACAAAAAAACACCTAGGGTTTAGCTAGGTGTTTTCTACTTTTAAAACATATTATTGTTCGACAAATTGTCGTTTAAACTATATTTTTTTACCAAATTGACGTGAGGCTAGTGCAACGAGGCCCATTGCAAAAAATGCTAGAGTTGATGGTTCAGGCGCTTCAATTGCACCATTGCCAACGATAATTTGGATTGTGTTCATGGTGACAATCTGACCATTTGAACTTGCTCTTAAGCTAATATCATACGTACCGTCGACTGTTGGATCGAAACTTGGTCCGAAGAACCAATGTGCTTTCCAAGAGTTTTGTGCCAAGTTATTATTGGCTGCCAGAACGTCAAACCCAGCTTGATTAGCCGCTTCATCGCCTGCTCCTTGAGCTGTAGCATTAGTTCCAATTGAGTGGTCGTAATAGCGATCAAATAAGTCGTAAGTTCGATATGCAACGCCACCTCCGGCATCATAATCTACGACTAACTCAAATAAATAGTCGTCTAAGTGGTTACCTGTCGAGCCATCAAAATCAGAATTAATGGACCATTCAAAGCTCCAAACCGCTGTTGGCGCTGATTGAGTTGGTGCAACACCGGCATCAAATGAATACGTGCCGTCGCCGTTACTATTAAAGGTATTTTCGGCGGAACCGCTAGCATTGTGTCGTAACTTGCCTCTTAGCCCTAGCTCAATGCCATCTTCCTGCATCACTGTAAAAGAACCGTTGAGGTTGCCACTACCAAAAATGGCGTTATTTGTGACATTTGCATCATACATTAAACCTGCATTTGCAAATGATGACATGGCAAGCGTTGCGCCCACCAATATTGATTTAAAGTGCTTGTTTTTCATTTGTGTCTCCATTCATTTGAATATTATTATTTTTATTTACAGATAGGAGTAAGCATTTAACATGCCTTTACAAAGTTACTTAATGTTTTCATTAGGTTAAAAAATGTACAGGCTTTTGTACTTTGCCATTTGTAAAAAATACTGACAATGATTGTAAAGAAATTCCTTACATAGCGTATTCAGGCTTTGCTTTTGGCGCTTGCTCTACTTGCTTATCAGTTAGTTAATTTGATGGTGACTAAGTTAAAGGTTCGTTGGATTTCAGTGTATAATCTCTGTAATTATTCAATTCCGGTATAGCGGTGCTAATTGAAGTTGGAATAAAGCATCTGTGTATTTTAGTAAATTTGTGAACGCAAAAATTGTTTAACGACTTGTATGTAAGCGTTTAGCAAAATTGAGAAAATCTGGGTATAAAGAGAGTTTTTAACGTGACGGACAGTATTAAAGATCAAGCGGAGTCCCGCAGCAATATTTCTAGTAATTCAACGAATAAGATAGATCGTCGATTTTGCGTAGCGCCTATGCTCGATTGGACTGACAGGCATTGCCGTTATTTTTATCGAACGATGTCAAAGCACGCCGTTTTATATACTGAAATGGTAACAACAGGGGCCATTATTTTTGGTAAAGGCGACTACCTACAATTTAACGATGCTGAGCAGCCTGTGGCATTGCAACTTGGTGGTAGCGATCCCGAAGCCCTTGCTAAATGTGCAAAGCTTGCTGAAGAGCGTGGGTACGACGAGATAAATTTAAATGTTGGTTGTCCGTCAGACCGTGTTCAAAACGGCATGTTTGGCGCATGTTTAATGGCAAATCCTGAATTGGTCGCTGAATGTGTCCGAGCGATGAAAGCCGTTGTTGAAATTCCTGTGACAATTAAGTCTCGCATTGGAATAGACGAGCAGGACAGTTTTGAATTTTTACAAACTTTTATTGAGACTGTCAAAGACGCGGGTTGTGATACGTTTATCATTCACGCACGAAAAGCCTGGTTGACGGGCTTAAGTCCAAAAGAAAACCGCGACATTCCTCCTCTTGACTACGAACGTGTCTATAAAATTAAAAAATGTATCCAGAGTTAGAAATCATTATAAACGGCGGAATAAAAACGTTGGAAGAATGCACCGAGCACCTTAAGCATGTGGACGGTGTCATGATGGGGCGTGAAATTTACCATAATCCATATTTAATGGCGGATGTTGATCAAGTTGTGTATTTAGATAATGAGTCTGCAAAGCCAAGCCGTACAGAAGTGTTATCTCATGTGTCTGACTATATTACTGGTCACGAAGCCGGTGGAGGCCGAGCTTGGCATGTTCTGCGCCATATGATGGGACTATTTCAGGGCCTGCCAGAGCGCAAAAATATTTCGTCGTTATTTAAGTGAAAACGGCGTTAAGTCAGACAAACCAAGGTAAAGAACTACTGCACGAAGCCTCTTCATATTTCCGCCAAAGAGAAATTGACTAAATAGTGGTTAAAATAACCAATATGTTAATCTGAAACCATATTGGTTGTTTTATTTCTTGAATGCTAATTTTTGATAATCCCTTTAATATCAGTTGTTTAAAATTTATTTTGAGTATGGCACAACCTTTGTAACTAATACTTCGACTAAGTTATTAAATAAACTAAAATTGGAGAATTATCATGCAATCATTAATCCTAGCAACAAGTCTGGTTATGTCTACACCGGTTACAATTGACGAAATCAATAATGTAGCGAAATTAGACAACTTGATTCACAATCAAACTCAACATGTATCAGCTTTGGTTCATGCACAAACTAAAAATATCACACAAGATACGTTTTTAGTTCAAGCGAAAATGGCGTTAAATATTTCGAAAGAATATGCCGCTACATTTTCACTTAACGAAGATGACGGTGCTGAATAATGATGTATACCGCAGCCACCCTATTTATCGCGGCATTGTCGCCGGTATTGAGTTTAGGATGTGTTTATCTGTTGGTAAATGTGTATCGGTTTGGGGTGCGGTTTCAAAAAATGCACCCCAAAAATAGATGGCGCTAAAAAGAGTTGTATAGCGCTATCTAATAGTTAGTGTTTACCCCTTCCAAAAATCCAAAAATCCAAAAATCCAAAAATCCAAAAATCCAAAAATCCAAAAATCCAAAAATCCAAAAATCCAAAAATCCAAAAATCCAAAAATCTATAGCGTACGAAATCAACCCTAGTTAATTATTAGGATTAGTATTATTTAATGTCTTATTAAGTTATCGATTTCGGTCGACTATCCCCACCTATTAGCGGCTGATCAACAACTTAGCGCCTCTACTTGTAATATCCATTTCCGCTGTTTCGCATATTTTTGATCCATCGTTAGAACTGGTCTACCTAACCATTTATTTCCAGAGGAAGGTCTGTGTTCGCGATAAATTTGCGGAGCATATTATCCAATTGTTTGCCGCAGGTTTATAAAACGTTAATCACACTTTATTAACGTAAAAATGCCTCAGATCTTTGCAATAAATGTGTTGGTCAATTGCGCTATATAGGTGGTTAATTTAGCCACTATATGCAGTTGTTAAAATTGTGATAATAGGAGGGTTCTTTAAATAATAAATAAAAACAATAACTTATGTGTTGGCACGATGATTGGAATAAGGACAGAGTAGTTAAACAAATAAATTGTTAAAAACACAAAACAAAAACTGCTTAGCAGAATATTTGAGTATCAATAGGAGGCCGTCATGGGCGTTATCACTCGATTTGTAGACATAGTAAATTCAAACTTAAATTCAGCATTAGATAGTGCAGAAAAACCTGAAAAGATGTTACGTATGATCATCCATGAAATGGAAGAAGCATTGGTTGATATACGTTGTCAGGCAGCGCAGTTTATTGCAGAGAAAAAGTGATGGAACGTAAAATCACTAAGTTAACTTCTCAAAGCACAGACTGGCAACACAAAGCCGAACTTGCGGTAAATAAAGAGCGTGAAGATCTTGCACGCTACAGGCACTCATTGCTAAATCTGAATGTGAAAATGAAATTTCAGAAATTCAAGCGCAGCTAAATGTTGTTGAAACAAGCCTTGCCGCCATTACTAACGACGCTTCGTCGTTACAGACTAAATTGTCAGAAGCAAAACAGAAACAAAACACACTAATGAAACGTGAACAAGCAGCAGTCGTTCAATTGCATACACGTCGTCAAATAGACAGCAGTAAGCTAGAAAGTGTCAGCCAACGTTACGAGCAGTTACATCAGAAAATTGAAAACCTAGAAAGCCAAGTGGAAGCTTACGATGTTACTTCTAATCCGTCACTTGAAGAGCAATTTAGAAAACTTGAAGCGGACTCAAAAGTAGAAACTGAGTTACAAGAACTTAAAGCAAAAGTTGCAAACGGCTAATCTTAAAATTAACTATTTATTGGTGAGCGACCAACTAAAAGTCGCTCCAATTATTGGAGAAATATCATGAAATCAGAATATCTAGGTAAACCTTTGGCGAAAGATTATTTAAATCGTAAATTGTCGGGTGTATGTGCGGGAATCGCTGCACATTATGGTCAACCGACCATAGTTAGTTCGGGCGGCAACAATTGGGTTTGGTTTGTTTTTCCCCGCAGCTGCAATCTTTGGTTATTTATTGGCGGTTATTTTGATGCCAACAAAACGTTATTAGGAGGCCATAGTCATGAAATCATTAATGAAAGTAATTTTGGTATTTTTAGCATTGAGTATATTTTGGCATATGAGCCCATTTAGCAATGGCCATATTACTTACAGTGGTGATATTGAAGGATTTGACTGGCTAATCTCAAATGCGTTGATAGTTGGCGTGGTCTTTTTGCCGCGGCTTTAGTGTTAGTTTTATTTATAAGTGTATTCAGTGCTGTGATTTTCTTTGCGGGCTTGGTTTGTGCAACTATGCTATTTGTTGGAGTGTCATTTTTCTGGCCAATAATTTTGGTCGCAATGGTGTTGTATTGGATTTTTTCTGACTCAAATGAACCTGCATATAATAAATGAGGTCCAAATTAAATTTGGATCGGGTAAGATAGACAAATCTCATTATTGGAGGTTTGTATGTCGTTAAAAATATGGAAAATTGTGGCACTTAGTGCGGCAATTCTTTGGAGTAATATTAGCTTTGGTCATCACTTAGTTATGGTTGAACCTGTAATTAGAGCTGCGATTCATGGGATGCCAAGCACAGCAGGATTCTTTTCATTAACCAATAGCTCTGATACAGATGAATATTTGATTAATGCAAGCTCCACAATATCCGAAAGAGTCGAGTTTCATAACCACATTATGAATGGCGACAACATGCGAATGGTAAAAGTGGATCAAATCCTGCTTCCTGCTAATGACTCAATTAAATTTGAAAGCGGTGGAATGCACTTAATGTTTATAAACTTAACTAATTATCCAAAAGCCGGTTCGAAAGTAGACGTTGAATTTACCACCAGTTCAGGTCGAAAGTTTCAAATTACGTTTTCGGTAAAGTCGATACTTGACGAACATAAACACTAAAAAGGCGAATTTTATGTATAAATGGATAGCGACCGCTGTCGGGACCGTCTCGTTGCTAATGTTAGTGTTAGCACAGTATTGGAGTTTTATGCCCGACGTATTTAACGTGCAACATCGCGCAGTTGAAGAGGCCAAAAAACTTAATGTTGAGGTTGTAACCGGTTTTACAACAACGCATACATTAATCGAAGTGACTAACACGCTTTTACATAAACCAAGGTGGGTACTTGTCTAATGACATCATGCCGCCAAGTGTCATGCTGGATAATATGCCAGCGTTCGAATTTGGTGCATTGGAAATGGTTCGTGATCTGGCCTTGTCATTGCGTAAAGATTTTAGTCGCTCTCAGTCACAGTCCTTAGAAAACCCATATCTTAAAATTGCACAACCGCAGTTTAATATAGACCATAGGTCTTGGGCGTGGCCAAGTGCTGAGTCGGAATATGGAAAAGCAGTTGAAGCCCTTATTAGTTACCGAAACTCACTTGCTGATAAAAGTCAGAATACCGCGCAGTTTTATGCCCGGGCAGATAATCTAAGAGAGTGGCTTAATGAAGTTGAAAAACGCTTAGGTAGTTTGAGTCAACGACTCAGTGCAAGTGTAAGCTAGGAGCGTTCAAATACCGACTTAGCCGGTGAACAGTCTGCAAAACAGTCAACATCTGCGCCTTCGACTATGCAAGTGAAAACCAGTTGGTGGAAAATAGATGATGTGTTTTATGAAACGCGAGGCGCAAGTTGGGCTTTATTACACTTTTTGAAAGCCATAGAAGTTGATTTTGCCGAAACACTACGAAAAAAGGTGCAACGACAAGCCTTAAACAAATCATTCGGGAATTAGAGTCGAGTCAAGAAGCCATATGGAGCCCGATGGTTTTGAACGGCAGCGGTTTTGGTTTATTAGCCAATCATTCATTAGTAATGGCCAATTATATTTCCCGGGCAAATGCCGCGATCATTGATTTGAACAAGTTGTTGATACAGGGGTAACCAATGAACAGCAAATGGCTAGCAATTTTATTGATGATGGCAAGTTGTGGTGCATTTGCTGATACCTTGGGTGTTAAATTTGGGCTACAGCATTGGCAGGCGGATAATACGGGTTACGTTGGCGAAGCTGATGATGCCGTTTTGAGTTGGAGTAGCGATTCACAAAGCCAAATCCGAATTTACGGTAGCATAGAACATCCGATATTTTTAATTCCAAATGTGAAGATGGGTTACTCAAAATTTGATTTTGAAGACATCGCGTTACTCGATCAAACGTATCGTTTGGGCGGCCAACTATATAGTATTGCAAGTGAATTGAACTATGGCGGCGAATATGAAATTGTCGATTTTATTTCTTATTATGAAATTGTCGACAGAGATATATTGAGCTTTGATTTGGGTGTCAATTTTCGATTTCAAGATACGGAATATCAGGTTGCAGACGTAAATTCCGGGGCTAACTCTCAAACGAGCGTGTCCTCAATTGAACCTTTATTTTATGCTAAATTGACAAGTAGTTTGCCGTTAATGGGTTTGTTCTCCTATTTTGAATATCAAACAGGAGATAAAAACCATGATTACGAAACAGCGATTGGCTATCAATTTTCAGAAAATATGTTGGCAGCCATTACCGTCTATATCGGTTATAAAGACCAACAGATATCTTATCAATATGAAGACGGAATCGTAGCAAAAGCAGAATGGAATTCTGTATTTGTCTCACTCGAATCTAGCTTTTAACATTAACCTCAGATTGAAAATCAACTAGCCCTCTGAAATCTGAAATCAAGGTTTTTAGATAGTTGTTATCTTTGTCTGAGGCGACTAATTTACTTAATTCATAGCCCGTTTGGGTAAATTTGTAATAGGTAAATATCACTTCTTTTTGCTGTATTGTCATACCAATAGATTGGCCATGGTAATTTAACTGAATTTTGTCGTTAAATGAATATGGTGCAGACTCTATCTCTTGAGTATACAGCAAGCCCAACTCACCGAGCGTCATTAATTGGGGATACGAAAGTCCAAATTTGTTGAGGTTTATCACCATTCGATTAGAACCGCTAAATATCGACATCAACGTTGGTTTTTTATAAATTCCAGTTAAAATTTTAGCGCCTTTTTCCTCCCCAATACGACACGCTAAAGACACCGAACGATAAAATGTCATTGCCTCATTACTGCTGATCTCAGAAAGTGTTTTAAGACTACGGAATGAAAAAGTACCGACCTGACTTAACTCTACAGCCAAAATTTTCGCCCACAGCTCTTGTTTGGTTGAAGAAAAACTCGACTTTGCAAATTCAGTAAATTTCATTAACCAATCTAAGTCTAAGCGTTCAAATTGGGCATCTTGATTGACATACTCAAGTGCCAAACTAAAAATTTGCTCTAGATTATTTTGTTGACGAGAGAGTAGAATTTGCTCACGTTTGTGCCCGCGTTGCAACAAATTGGACTCTGGATTTTTAATATAAATTTGGTCGCCCGCATTGGTTGTACGGATTGCTTTATGCTCTAGCTGTGGTTCAGCTTCAGGCACAAGTGCAAATTCAATCCCGGTTGTTTGTTTTAACAACGCGAGGTATTTAGTGCGACTAGGATGCAACGCTTGGTTAGCCATGATATTCCTTTAACAAAGTTTCACTTATAGTTAAGAAAATTTAATACAATGTCAAAAAGATAAAATTTAATTTAGGATGGTTTTAATTAAAAATACTATCTACACTTGTTATAACAAGTAATTTTTTACTTACGGGTTTGGGAAATGGAATAGGACATTCGTGAATAGACATGCAACCAATATGGTAGAAGACGATACATTTATTTTCGCTGACAACGAAAATGAACCAGACTTTGCGGATGAAGCTAAAGTTACAGGCTCATGGAAAATATTAATTGTTGATGACGAACCTGAGATCCACAAAATAACTGAATTGGCTTTAGCCAATACCTTAGTTGGCAATTGCCGATTGGAATTTTTACATGCGTATTCAGGAAATGAGGCATTAGACATTCTCACAACTGTAAAAGATATCGCTGTTATTTTACTTGATGTGGTTATGGAATCTGACGATGCTGGATTAATGGCTGTCAGAAAAATCCGAGAAAATTTAAAACTGACGGATGTCAGAATTATTCTACGAACAGGACAACCGGGTTATGCTCCAGAAGAGAGCGTGATCATGGAATACGATATTAACGATTACAAAACCAAGACTGAGCTTACACGAAATAAGCTTTTAACGTCTGTTTTCTCTGCTATACGGTCTTTTCAGCAATTATCAGTCATAAGCCAATCCAGAAACTTTTTAGAACAAATTAACACGCTAAATCAAGAGTTAATATCCACAGAGCAGTTTCAAGAATTTACCGACTTACTTGTTGGTAATTCAAATAAGTTGTTTGCCGGCGGAACCGACGCAGCACTGTTATTAAACTATTCAAAAGACAAAAAGTTTGTGCCGGAGGATGGTTTTTGGGTCAATCGTGGAATTGGTGCTTACCAACAATTTACAGATATGCGCTTTGAATGTGTCATGAGTGAAAATGTGGTTCATTTAATTAGCAAAGCAATTAAAACCAGCGGTCACGTTTTTGAAGATGATATTGAAATTATTTATATCGAAGCGAAGTCCTGCACGGCTATTTTGGTTTTAAATAACTCGATTGTTGAAACAATATCAGCGGCTTTACTGCAAACCTATTGTGCAAACGTTGGTTCGTCGTTAGACAACTCTATTCTCATTAAACAAGTTAGTCAGGTCGCTTACCAAGATCGATTAACGGGCTTAGCAAACCGCTCGCGTTTTATCCAATTGCTCGACCTGTACACAAAAAACAGGTTGTCAGGGGATAGGGTGATGTTACTAGACATTGACCACTTTTCTGATATCAATGATGGACTTGGTCAAGAGGCGGGCAACGCCTTGTTATTATGTGTGACAGAGCGATTAAAAAATTCATTGGACCCAAGTGTGACTATTGCACGGATCGGGGCCGATATATTTGGTTTTATTGGAACTACAAAAACATTAGATACCAATGTTGTTTTGCCCTTGTTTAATCAATCTTTTCAAGCCGAAGAGCATCTAATCCCTATAAATGCGACTTTGGGGATTTGCGATAAATTGAATGGCGGAAAAAATGGTTTATCGGTACTAAAACATACAAACATTGCACTAAACAAAGCGAAAAAAGACACTCAATCTCGGTATCGGTTTTATGAAACCGAAATGGAAGATGAAACAAGTTGGCGACTCGGTATGATCCGCAGTTTAGTCAATGACTTTAATCACGGTAAATTACAGGTTTGGTATCAACCGCAATTAAATGTTAAAACTGGCCGATTTGATGGCATGGAGGCGTTATTACGCTGGCCAAATAGCGATGGTGGATTTATTTCACCACTGATTTTTATTCCACTCGCTGAATATTCCGGCCTTATCGTTGAATTAGGTATGTGGGTGCTAGAACAGTCTTGTGAGCAAGTTAAAAAACTTGAGCAACTCGGGCTTACTGGATTGCGTGTTGCGGTGAATATATCGATGCCTCAATTCCGTAATTCTAATTTTGTTCAAAACGTCATTGAGACCGCCAAAAAATACGAAGTTGACCCTGAGCAAATTGAATTGGAGATCACCGAAAGTGTTGTTATGGATGATCCAAAACTGGTGATCATTGCGCTTGAAGAGCTTAAAAAGAATAAATTTGCGATTGCGATCGACGATTTTGGTACAGGATTTTCGTCGCTAAGTTATTTACAACAGTTGCCGTTGGATAGAATTAAAGTTGATAGAGAGTTTATTAAAGGTATCGGCGAGGGTGGCGATGGCATTATTGCTGAGACTGTTATCTCGCTAAGTCAAAAGTTAGGTAAAGAAACTGTCGCAGAAGGGATTGAGACACAATTCCAGTTGGACTTTATTCGCAATTTAAATTGTGATGTTTCTCAAGGCTATTTCCACGCGAAGCCGATGCCCGCCGAGCAATTAGAGACATTTTTACTTGGACAACTGCCGGACGTCGAACCGTAGTGACAAGTTCAGACCATATTATAACTTTTAATTGTCCCGACGAAGACGTGTGAGCACATTTTAGGATGGGACAAAAATAACAAAAAGGGTTAATTGTTAATTAACCCTTTTTGTTTGCTTAAAACCAGAAACTTATATGGTTTTGCCAACCAAAAGTTCTTTTAAGTATTTAGCTGTATGAGAGGTTGTATTTTCACATACTTCTTCAGGCGTACCGGCGACCAAAATCTCACCGCCACCTGAACCCCTTCAGGACCCAAATCGACAATCCAGTCCGCTGTTTTCACAACATCCAAATTGTGCTCGATAATCACCAGTGTATTACCGTGATCCCGCAGACGATGCAAGACGGTTAGTAGTTGCTCAATATCGTAAAAGTGCAAGCCAGTTGTAGGTTCATCAAGAATATACAGCGTTTGACCTGTATCTCTTTTGGACAACTCTTTTGCGAGTTTCACTCGTTGGGCTTCACCACCAGATAATGTTGTCGCTGACTGACCTAAACGGATGTAGCTTAAACCAACGTCCATAAGCGTTTGCAGTTTTCTCGAAATCGCTGGGATCGCATCGAAAAATTCTCTGGCGTCTTCAACCGTCATATCGAGAACTTGATGAATATTTTTGTTTTTGTAAGTTACTTAGGGTTTCACGGTTATAACGTTGGCTTTTACAAACATCACAAGGTACATACACATCCGGTAAAAAATGCATTTCCACTTTGATCATGCCGTCACCCTGACAGGCTTCACAACGACCACCTTTAACATTGAAACTAAAGCGACCCGCTTTGTAACCGCGGGAGCGTGCTTCCTGCGTACCGGCAAACATGTCACGTATATTGGTAAAAATACCAGTGTATGTTGCTGGATTAGATCTTGGTGTTCGACCAATTGGACTTTGGTCAATGTCGATGACTTTGTCTAGCTGATCCATACCTGTAATATCGCGATACGGACTTGGTTCAGAGGTAGTTGCGTTATTGAGTTCACGATGCGCAATTGGGTATAACGTACTATTTATTAACGTTGATTTACCTGAACCTGACACACCCGTTACACAAGTCATTAAGCCGAGAGGGATTTCTATCGTCACATCTTTTAAGTTGTTGCCGGTCGCACCGGATAGCGTCAACATCTTTTTGCGGTCGATTGGCGTTCTGGTTTTAGGGACTGCGATTTCCCGAGCGCCAGAAAGGTATTCACCCGTTAATGAACCCGGTGTGTTTTCAACTTCATCAGGCGTACCTGGGCGATGATTTCGCCACCGTGAACTCCAGCACCTGGGCCGATGTCGATAACATGGTCCGCTGCTCGAATGGCGTCTTCATCGTGTTCTACAACAATTACTGTGTTTCCTAAGTCTCTTAAGTGCACTAAAGTTTGCAATAGACGGTCGTTGTCTCGTTGATGCAAACCTATTGAAGGTTCATCAAGTACATACATGACGCCCACTAAGCCAGCACCTATTTGACTGGCGAGTCTTATTCGCTGAGCTTCACCGCCTGACAGGGTCTCTGCGCTTCTCGAAATAGATAAATAATTGAGTCCAACATTGACTAGAAACCCGAGTCGTTGGCAGATCTCTTTTAGGATTTTTTCAGCGATTTGGGCTTTTTGGCCAGTCAGTTCCATGTTTTGGAAAAACTCGCTCGCTTCACCAATCGACATATCTGAAATTGTTGGCAAGTTAACGCCAGTAACAAAGACATTTCTCGCTTCTTCACGAAGTCGGCTACCATCACATGAAGGGCAATGCTGAGTACTAATATATTTAGTAAGTTCTTCACGCACAGAATTAGATTCTGTTTCGCGATAACGCCTTTCCATATTAGTTAATATGCCTTCAAAAGGATGATTTCTAACAACTACATCGCCTCTGTCGTTCATATATTTAAATTCGATTGGCTGTTGGCCACTGCCATTTAAGATCACGTGGCGATGGTCGTCTGACAATTCTGAAAATGGTAATGACAAGTCGATTTTGTAGTGGTCAGCAAGAGACTTAAGCATTTGGAAATAGTAGAAGTTACGTTTATCCCAACCGCGTATTGCACCGCCTATTAGACTTAGTTCACTATTAATAACGACTTTTTCTTGGTCGAAAAACTGCTTAACACCAAGTCCATCACAGCTTGAACATGCCCCTGCAGGGTTATTAAACGAGAACATCCGAGGTTCTAATTCTTGCATGGAGTAGCCACATTTAGGGCAAGCAAAGTTTGCGCTAAATGTGAGCTCTTCTTTATCTTCATCCATGTAAGCGACTTGGACATTGCCACTACTGAGTTCTAAACACGTTTCTATCGACTCGGCAAGGCGTTGTTGAATATCGTCGCGGACTTTTAAACGGTCTACAACGACCTCAATGGTATGCTTTTTGTGAAGTTCTAAATCTGGAGGATCGGATAAGTCACATACTTCACCGTCGATACGCGCACGAATAAAGCCTTGAGCCGCTAAGTTTTCTAGTGTCTTAACGTGCTCACCCTTACGGTCTCTAACAATAGGAGCTAACAGCATGATTTTGCTGCCTTCAGGCAACGCTAGAATGCGGTCGACCATTTGCGAAACGGTTTGTGCTTCTAGTTTTTCGCCGTGAGTAGGACATGTTGGTGTCCCTATGCGTGCAAAGAGCAGTCTTAGGTAGTCGTAAATTTCGGTAATTGTACCTACGGTTGAGCGTGGGTTATGAGACGTTGATTTTTGTTCAATTGATATTGCTGGACTAAGGCCTTCTATATGATCAACGTCAGGCTTTTCCATTAATGACAAAAACTGACGAGCATAGGCTGATAAAGACTCAACGTAACGTCGTTGGCCCTCGGCATACAATGTATCAAAAGCTAGAGATGATTTTCCTGAACCGGATAGTCCAGTGATGACAATGAGTTTGTCGCGTGGAATCGTTAAAGAAACATCTTTTAGATTGTGGGTTCTCGCACCCCTAACTTCTATTTTATCCATATTACCGTCATAACCTCATAATTTGACCGGTCAGTATGCCATCATTTGGTGAATAATTTAATAACAATGCTCGTTTTCTTAAACTTAAATAGGAAAGACCGTCGAGCTTTTGTATAGTGACTGTAAAATAAGTAACTAGTTAATGACAATTTTAGCCATTAGGTTAAAATGGCTAAAAATTTAAGTGTCTATATTTTTTACAGTTCAAATTGGTTGACCATTAAAGTTGTTGTAAAACAATAATTTAAATGTTGGCTTGTATATTGCTTTACCAGTGTAGACGAAATTAATTTAAACTCGGTTTTAGTAGAGTTGAAGGAAGTACATATGTTAAGAACATTGGCAATTATCGCGGCGATCACAGCGTCGGCAAATGCGACAGCAACATCGACTAGTATCGATTGGGATTTGCAATCATCAAACATAATTTCAGATGGTACATGGGTAGCCGGCTCTAATAGTAGCACTTGGAAAGATGCAGAATCGATTGCACTTACTAGTGATGGCGTCGAAGTTGTTATTACTGGTTGGTCCGATTCAGAAGGTGATACTAGCGCATCAAACAGTAAAGAGTATTACGACCAAATAGTGGAGCAAGGTGATCTTTATTATTGGGGTGATAGTAACGGTTGGGGTGTTGTGAACGGTGATGAAAGTTCAAACTCTGTGCCTGATCATTCAATTGATAACTACAGCAGCAGTTTAATGTATTCTGACCAAGACATGGTATTGCTGTCGTTTTCAGAAGCAGTAAGTTTAGAAGGTATTAGTGTCGGTTGGTATAGCGATGGTCAAAACAACATTCTTGATGTTGGTGCAGTTGCAATTTCTTCTCAAGATGTAGCCAATATGTCAAATGGTACGTCAACTTGGGATGATATCTACAGCGAAGTTGATATGTCTACTATTTCAAAACAAGGTTCAAGTAATTATTATGCTTTGGATAGTGATGCTGGTTCTTCTACCTTTTGGTTGGTCGGACTTTACAACGAGATGGAAAATTGTGATTACGACGCATTCAAATTGATGGGTGTAACGGCAAAAACAAGTAACGGCGGCGGTGGTACACCACCAGTTGACGTACCTGAGCCTTCTTCAATTGCAATATTCGCACTTGGTTTAGCCTTTATCGTTAGACAGAAAAAATTATCATCGAAATTTAAATTAAACTTCTAAATTTAAATTTTGTTTAAAATAAAAAAGATGGCCTTTGCCATCTTTTTTGTTTTCTTTACAGTAAAATTAATTCTCTTTCTCTAAGTTAAGCAACAGAGGCTTCTACGATGTTTCACCGTGCCCTAATTTCTGCATCGATTTCATTTTTACTTTTATTTTCATTCGCCGCTAAAGCGGCAAATAGTTATTATGAGCAAGCTGTTCAAGCATTTTATGAAGAGAAATACGAATCCAGCTTTATCTATCTAAAAATGCCTTAGATGCGCAACCAGACAACTTGCCTGCAAAGATATTAATGGGAAAGATTTTTTTAAGGCGTGGCTATTTCAACGAAGCAATTAAGCAATTTGAAGAATCATTAGCCTATAAAGCCGACATTAATTTAATATTATCTGATTACGCCACGGCACTAAACTTTGCCAAACGTTACAAAGAGGTTTTAGTGTTTGCCGATGGTTACAAGCTAAATGACAGTTCGGCATATGAGCTTTATATCAATAAAGCGATAGCGTACCAAAATCTAGATTTAACCGTATTGAGTCGTAAGTCCTATCAAAACGCCATTGCTTTGAATGCTAAAGACACTCGTGCATTAAATAGCTTAGCGTCTTTAGAATCTTCGTTGGGGAATATTGAAGAAGCGCAAAAACTAATTTCACGTTCACTGATTATCAATCCAAACGACCATCGTACCTACCACCTTCAAGGTCAAATTAGAATGTCAAAAAACGACTATCAAGGAGCGATAGAGTCGTACAATAAAGCTTTAAATTATGTAAATAATGACCCCGTGGTTCAACGTTCAATTATCTCTGCATTTATAAAAGTGGGTAGAATTGATGACGCCGAAAAAATGATCAATGATATTTTGGCCGTAACCCCTGAAGACCCACATATTATGTTGCTTTCAAGTTGGATGATGTCAATTAGAAAACAAGATGAACAATCGGCTTCAATGTTAGAATCGTTGTCTAATACCACCTCAATGATCCCGGAAGACGAGTTTATTAATAAACCATCTCTCATTTTTGTCACTGCCTTGTCTTCATATTTACAAGGTAATATAGAGCAAGCGTCAAAAGAACTTAGCAAATACTTAAATCTTGCACCTTAGTGATTTACGCGCTATTTCGATGTTGACTAACGTTTATCTTAAACAAGACAAATCTCGCGAAGCAACTTATCTACTTGAGCGCCACGAATCCGCTGTGATCAGTGATTTGAAACTAGCCATACGTTTGGTTGATTTATATTTGAGTAATGGTCAAAAATTTGAAGCTGAGATGCTGTTAGAGAAACTTGAACATGAATACCCAAATGAACTCGATATTACGTTGCGTTTAGTCTCTATATACAACCAATCTGGTCGTTCTGGACAGGCTAGGTTGCTGATTGAAAGAGTTAAAAATGACAAGTCTGATATTCGATTAGACATAGCTCGTGGCCTTATGTTCCTGCAAAACGGTGATATTCCTCAAGCATATGACGTTGTTGAAAAGTTATCTGAGCAATTTCCAGATAATTTTGATCTACAAAATTTTAAATCTGCGGTATTAATTAAGCAAAATAAAGCAGCCGAAGCGCAAAAAATTATTGTGAAGTTACTCGAAACTCGCCCTGATTTTTTTGAAGCTCGCTTTAACTTAGCAACAACCCACAAGATGTTGGGTCGTTTTGATGTTGCAAAAAATATTTTAGAAGAACTTCATGCAGAGCGTTCGACGCATGCAGACGTTAAATATATGTTGGCTCAAATATATGCTGAATACAAAAACTTCGACCAAGCAATACCTTTGTTGGTCACTGTTCAGGCCAAAAAACAGGACGGTTGAGTCAAGAGTTGTTGTACGACATTTACTTTGAGCAAAAAGAATATCAATCGGCCTATAAAGTGATTAAAGAGTTATCTGCGTCATATATGTTTAACCCGCCATATTTGTTTAAACAGGTGGCTGTATTAGACAAGCTTGGCAAAAAAGACGAAGCAGCTAAACAGTTAGGCATATTATATGGATTGGCGGAAGGCAAACCTAAGATGATTTATGACGTTGCTGTGTTACAACGTCAGGTCGGCGATTTTGAAGGTGCTGGGAAGTCTATCGCTAAGCTTAAAAGTTTAATTCCTAATAACCTTAGAGTTAATATAGAGTCGATTCGACTTGAGTTAGATAAAAAGAAATACAACAAGCTCAGCTAGCAGCGGAAAAACTGTATAAAGATGTGAAAAACGAACCTAATGTTCTTTTATTATTAGGTGATATTGCCAGCACTAGACGCGATACTCCTAAAGCGTTTGACTATTATTGGCAGGCAATAGAAATAAACCCAGAGTTTAATTTAGCATTGTTAAATTTGTATCAAATTGCCAAAGAAAATTATAAAGCGGCTGAATTTGAGACCTTGGTTAAAGCATCTATTCCCACCTACCCTAAACAAGTTTGGCGTATTAGGTTGTTAGCCGATCACTATATGAACTTGAATAAATTTCAATCGGCAAAACCGTTATACCAGAAGTTAATGGATTTAGGTCACTATAAAGATGATGCCTTTCTGCTAAATAATATGGCAATGATAAATATGGATTCATCGTTAGAAACCGCCATGGAGTTTGCCCGTAAAGCGTTTGACTTAAATGATTCAAATGCATCTATTAAAGACACGTTAGGGTGGGGCTTTTATCACCAAGCACGTTATGATGCCGCACTCGAAATGTTAAGAAGTGCCCATGCTATGGATTCTAATAACGCGACTATTCGTTATCATCTAGCACAGGTACTGATAAAACTTGAACGTACCGCGGAGGCCAAACGAGAGCTAGATGCAGCTTTGTCTAACGGCGAAAAAGAAATTTGGTTTGATCAAGCCAAGCAGATCCGAAGCCAACTCTAAGCTAAGATTTGGTTGTTGCTTGTAAATCAACACAACCTTCGGTTCTTCTGATCATGCACACTTCAACTATTCTTTTTGTAGTTGAAGTCGTTATGTTTGATTTATCCGAAAAACTAGACCTCAAACACCTTTTTTAATATTGGTTTACCAGTATACTGTGCGGTCTGTCAAAGTTTGGAACATTCTTTTAAGTTAACAACATGCAGTCTACCCGTTTAAATAATTTAGAAAAAGAGCTGCCGTCTCTTTAGCTCTCATATTCTCCATGAGAATGTTGGGCTTGTTCATGCTAATGCCTATATTAGCCATATATGGACAAGAACTGTCAGGTGTAACGCCTATGTGGATTGGTTTAGCCATTGGCGCCTATGGTTTAACCCATGAGCACTTTTTCAAATACCAATGGGTTGGCTTTCAGATCGTTATGGACGTCGAAGAATAATTGTATTGGGTCTAATTATCTTTGCCATTGGTAGTATAATTGCTGGCTTAGCCGAAAGCATTGAAATGGTTACCTTTGGTAGAGCAATTCAAGGGATGGGAGCAATTGCCAGTGCGGTATTGGCGCTTGCATCAGATGTTACTCGTGAAGAACAAAGGCCAAAGGTTATGGCTGTTATTGGCATGTGTATCGGCATGAGCTTTGCTGCGGCATTAGTTTTAGGCCCTATGGTGGCAAAATCATTTGGTTTAGCCGGTGTTTTTAACCTGACGGCTATTATGGCGGTTGTCGGCATTATAATTGTGTTAACTATCGTCCCTGTTTCTTATACCCGTGGGCACAGCGGTGAAGTGACAGCGACCTCTAGCCGATTAATTTCGATGTTATGCCATCCACAACTTATTAGACTTGATTTTGGCGTCATGATATTACACATGATGATGACATCATTGTTTATCGCTTTACCTGTGTTGTTAACCGACGCAGGCTTAGCCATTGATAATCATTGGCAAATTTATCTTCCAGTGTTGTTTTTATCATTTGTTTTTATGGTTCCGATGATCATTATCGCTGCCAAAAAGTCTTTAGAAAAAGTGATGTTTTTAGCAGCTATAGGCATGTTAATTATTGCCTTAAGCGCTATGGTTTTAACACAGTCGTTTTGGCCGCTTATTTTAACGTTGTTTTTATTTTTTATTGGTTTCAATTTTTTGGAAGCAAGTTTACCAGCGCATGTCGCACGATTGTCGCCAGCTGGACAAAAAGGCAGTGCGATGGGAGTCTATTCAAGCAGTCAATTTTTTGGTGCTTTTTTAGGTGGAATAACAGGCGGTTACCTCGTACAAAATTTTGGCTTCAGTTATTTGTTTGCGGCAAATGCCGTACTTGCGTTACTATGGCTGATTATCGCATCCTCTATGGTATTACCGGCAAGTTCGAAACGAGTTTCAATCCCAATCGAACCTGTTGACGGTGGTCAATGGCAACAATTAATTGATAAAATTAGTGATTGCTCAGGTGTTATGGAAGCGACCTTAGTTGAAGACGAACATCGAATTTATCTTAAAGTAGAAAAATCTAATTACGACAGGGATTCTGTCGACAGATTAATACGTGAATTTATTTAGTTTGCAGGAGAAATATTATGGCTCGCGGAGTCAATAAAGTAATTTTAATTGGTACTTTGGGTGCAGATCCTGAAGTAAGATTTATGCCGAATGGCAACGCGGTTGCAAATATTAGTTTAGCAACAAACGAAAGTTGGAAAGACAAAAATACCGGTCAAATGCAGGAAAAAACTGAATGGCACCGTATTGTTGTTTTTGGCAAACTTGCTGAAGTTGCAGGCGAATATTTACGTAAAGGCTCACAGGCTTACTTTGAAGGGAAACTTCAAACGCGTAAATGGCAAGATCAAGCGACTGGTCAAGATAAATTCACCACAGAAGTTGTGGTTGATTTTGGCGGACAAATGCAAATGTTAGGTGGTCGTAACGATGGTCAAAGCGCACCAGCGGGGAACTTCCAAAAGCCAGCACAGCAACCTGGTGGATTCCAGCAAGCTGCGCCTCAACAAGCCCAACAGCCTCAGCAGCAAGCACAGCAACCTATGCAACAACAAGCTCCGGCGCAAGGTGGATACCAACAGTCTCCACAAGGTGGTTTCCAACCACAACAGCGTCAAGCTCAACAAGGTGGATTTCAGCCGCAACAAGCTCCGGCAGCGCCACCTGAACCTAGCATGGACTTTGATGACGACATTCCGTTCTGATCAAAGACAAAATGTTGAATGTTGAAAAGTTACATTGAAAGCCGCTACTAAGCGGCTTTTTATTTTGTTGAAAAAATGAATTGGACCTTCAATCTTAATTTTTGATTCTGGTATAAAGCGTAAAGAGTACCTTCGAATTATTAATCCAATAAAGCCACGCAGTGCTAATTTTTAATTACGTTCCAGTTCTTTCGTCATACTTTGCTAGGATTGATAAGGCAGTAAAATCAATAGATTTAAAACAATAAATAGCCGGTCTAATTATTTGGCATTTTATTAAAATTAATAAAAATCAAAGGGTTCAATCTTAATGTACGAAGGACTTCAATATTTGGCGTCCGGATCTGAAGGTGTTATGTCAATATTGAGGTACTTTAAACAATATTTTTTTGTATTCTTAAAGCAGAACGCTTGCCAAACGCGTTATAGCCTATTAGATTGAATGGCATAATAAAAATAATTAGCGCAGGGATATGCAACTTTCACGGACTATTTATCGAAGCTTAATGCGTTCAGCTATCGTATTAGTATTCTCGATATTTTTGTTATTCAATATTGTCATTATCGTTGACGGTGAGTCCGATCTTGCTGAGCAAGTGCAAGCTCAAAGTACCTTTTTAGCTAACCTAACACCTTCCGAAATTAAATCTGCTCCCGCTCTGTTTGACACGATATTAGCTTGGCGTTTAACCGACGATTATGGCGAAGTTCTCGCTACAAAATCGGTGGATTTTAGTTGGTATCCAGAAAATATAGAGTTCGAATCCGATTACGGCACCATTTATTTATCTCACGAATCACTCCTCGCAGCTATTTTATTTGAGTTGGCACTCGCTAACTCCGTTCTGCTTGTTCTATTAATGATTAACTTGGCGAGCAGCCATAGAAACGTTTATGGCGCGTGGCATGTATTTATGCAACTGGAAGCTTGGGCGAATCGATACACTAAAAGTGGCGACTTTCGTTTTTTGTTAAAAATACGGATTACAATTTAGTAAATACCGTACGAACCTTACATCAAAATAAACAAGACGCTCAGCAAGGTGGCAATAAAGTTGATCATTCAATAAGAAGCCAAACCTTTTTGGATAACGCGACTGGTTTAGGTAATCGGCTTTATTTTGAACAAAGATTAGAGTCATTATTACAGCAAGAAGATGAAGCATATGGAGCTGTGTTAATTGTGCAATTTGGCGCACTCGACGACTTCGAAGATGACGAAGGTGAGTTTGATTTACTGCTATCTCAATACTCCGGAATTTTGAAACAATACGTGGATGACACTCAGCAAAGTCTGGTATCGCGTATTAGTCACTCAGATTTTGCAATTCTATTGCCATTTGTTGATATTAAAGAAGTTGAACGTGTCGCCATGAATATTCTACGAATGGGACAAAAAATAGAACTGCCTGAAAAGTATGATAAAAATGCAATCTGTCATATTGGTGCGGATTTGTTCACTGTGCGAGATTCGTCGTTTCAAATTTTGGCAGAAGCCGACATGGCTTTGCGTGCAGCTCAGCTACATGGTCCATCAGGCTGGTTTGTGTATGAAACGGATTCGCTGCCACAGTCCGATATTAAGGGCTCTGTGCGGTGGCGTACCGCTATCGAAAATGCAATTACAAACAATAAATTTAAATTGTACTTTCAACCTGTTTCCGATTATGACAGGCATGTCCATCACTTCGAGGTGTTTGTCCGCATGGAGGATGACAAACAAGGGTTGATTAATGCACAGGTATTTTTACCTATGGCTCGTAAGAGTGGTTTGATCCCTGAAGTCGACAAGCAAATGTTAACCTTGTTAATTGAAACGCTAAAAACCGACGTAACTCATATGATCTCGGTGAATATTCACATTGATAGTTGGTTAAATAGAAAATTTGTAAATTGGCTAATATCGTTTGTTAAAGCTAATCGTAACGTAATTGACCATATAATATTTGAAATTTCTGAGTTTGAGTTGGCTCAAAATGCTAAAAAGCTAACCACAATATTTGCCGCATTAAATCGTTACAATGCCAGAATTATGGTCGATCAAGTGGGGCTATACGTTCTTGATACAAGCTACGTAAATTACATTAAGTTGGATTATGTCAAATTGCACCAGAGCATTGTCAATAACATACATGACCGCCCTGAAAATCAAATGTTTATACGGAGTTTACTTGCAATTACCAATCAGAAATCCTTAACAATGTTTGCCGTAGGCGTAGAAAAACATGAAGAAATTAGAGTGTTACAGCGTTTAGGGATTTCTGGGATCCAGGGTCACTATGTTAGTTCGCCGTTGCTTCAATTACCGAAATCCAATCAGATGCTGAAATTTTCTGGCGATAAATTAAACCACTAATCCCTTGTAATCCTCCGGTATGAATCACCAAAATTTTCTCGTCATCTGCAATATTTAGATACTCTCTATGTAAACAAAGGTTAAACAATAGTTTTCCGGTATAAATAGGCTCGACAGGAATACCTGTTTGTGTAAAAAATCGAGACAAAATTCCGCAAGTTCTGGGGTTACTTTTCCGTATTTACCACTTATTGGGTTGTATTTGAGCGTCAATCGATTGCCATATTTCTTGGTTAAATTAGTTATTAAAGTGTCGTCTCTAACAACTGCTACGCCAATACCGTTATGGGGTAAGTTGTCCATTAAACCACTGACGGTACCGCCGGAACCTACGGCTACAGCAAATCGGTCGAATTCACATTGCTGGCGAATTTCATCCGCCAGCTCTTTTAACCCTGCGCCAGCGGCTTCATTGCTGCCGCCTTCAGGAACAAATAGATAATCTGGGTATTGCACCTTTAAAGACGTTATGAAGCCGGGGTCGTTGCGTAAACGGTATTCTTGTCGCGTCAACTTGATTAGCGTCATACCGCGATCTTTTGCTAAACGCAAAGTTGGGTTTTTGCTATCAATGTGATCTGTTCGAATAAAGCCAATGGTCGGAAAATCGGCACTGGTGGCCGAGAGCAGAGAGCGCCGCGATATGATTAGAAAAAGCGCCACCAAAGCTCGCAATCCCTGCAAAATTAGCATTTTGTGCTAGATTTAAGTTGTATTTCAACTTTCGCCATTTGTTGCCAGAAACAAGAGGGTGAATTAAATCATCACGTTTGACCAAAAAGTAAGTTTTTTTTGTCGCTCCGTTGATAAGATACTTGTTGTACAGGAGTAACCGGTTGAAAATTAAAAAAATCAGTATTCATAGATGATTAGTGTTGAAGTTGAATAGCGTAACAGGATACATTACAAGGCTATGACGGAGTAACAAAAATAAATGAAATCAATGCTTCCAGCCTTTTTGCAAAAGTTGTTAAATCGTAAATCGAATGGCCTACATGTTGGGATTGCCATCCATAAAGAAGTTGTGCGCGTTGTTATGTTGGAACAAGGCGAAAAAGGAATGCTTTTAAATAAGCATTTTGATGTTGCTTACTCGTCTGAAGATCAACTACCAAATGTACTAGAAACCATTATAAAAGAAAATGATATCGTCTCTGGGTCAATCTCCATCGTATTACCGAGTCATCGTTCTCAAAGTACCCAGATAGAAATTACTGAGTTGCCTGAGCAAGATATTCAAGAAGCATTGCCCTGAAGCTTAAAGATTTAATTTCGATTCCGCCTCTTGATATGGTGTGTGACTATATAGATATGCCGCTGCAACCTTTTGGGCAAACACCAAAAGCACAAATAATTGCAACATCGCGAAGCTACCTACAAAAAATATTAGAGCCATTTCATGATGCTGGCGCGAATGTCCTAGAAATATTCACTGAACAATTTGCGGTAGCAAAGTTGCAAAGAAGTGAAAATACAGCGCAGTTAGTTTTTTACAGCACGCTAAAAGTGATGCCATTATTTTAATATTAAAAAACCAACAAATTTGTTTTGCTCGTAAAATTCGTGGTGCAGAAGCACTCAATACAATGACGCCAGAGCAAATTCAGATGGGCGGCACAGATAATGTGGCAGTTGAAATTCAACGTTCTATTGATTATTACGAAGGTCAGCTAAAGCAGCCCCCGATTAAAAATGTATTTATAGCGATAGACAGCGCCAATATTCAAGCCATTGTCGATGCATTAGATTTAAGTTTACCGGTTAAAAGTAAACCCTTTTCATTTGATGAAATAGCTAATAATTTACAACTGAGTCTTAAGTTTATCCCGGCATTAGGTGCTGCAATGTCGACCGTAGTCGAACGTCATGAAGAGGACGTTTCAGAATGAAGATAACGATTAATCTATACCAAGATTCGCTTAGACCACAAAAAAATTATTTTACGTTAACAAATGTGCTTATTGCCAGTGCAGCATCACTTTTGATTATGCTGAGTTGGGCCGGTTCTATTTATTTGAAGAATTTAGATGTGATAACAGCGGCAGATAAAGTGAATATGGAATTAGGTTATGTTGAGCAGGAACTTGCCAATTACCAGCAAGCATTAATCAAGCATAATGATTCCGCAACATTTACGTCACAAAAAATAAAATTTGAGCGCGAATACCAAGTTAAGAATATTTTGTTAAGCAAAATAATGCACAAACAATCCGGTAAGGGTGTCAATTTTTATCACGTTATGAAAGATTTAACGGAACATCATGATCACGAAATTTGGTTAACAGATTTTATGTTTAATGAAAATGACGTGGTATTTAACGGATTCACCACGCATTCAAATGCTGTTACACGTTGGCTGACATTTTTACAAACTACAGAATCATTTAAAGATAGAGAATTTAGTCATTTAAGGATTGCGGCAGTTGATGAACAGGTGTTGGGGTTTGAAGCTGCAACGTCAGCTGGGCTAATAACTCCTGAAGAAGGGCGTGAATAATGTCGAAATGGCAAGAGTACAGTGACAAGTTTTTAGAACTTTCTCAGCGTGAAAAAATAATCATTTCAGGGTGTGGCGTATTTTTAACGGCTTATTTGGTTTTTATATTGCTGATCGAATCTCAAGTGGCTGTACTGAATAAAAGTCAAAGTGCTCTGTTAAAACATAACGCAAGTTTAGCTAATGTTCGGGCGCAGATTGAAGAAGTTAAACAAGCGCTAAAAAACGATCCTAACGACCAAGTAAAAAAGATATTGAACGACTAAAAGCGCAACTTGATGACGTTAATCGCAAGCTGGATAAAACTTTGGTCGATTATGTAGCACCGAAAGAAATGGCAAAGGAACTTACAAGTTTGTTAAGTACCTCTAGTGATGTTCGAATAATTGGTGTAACGATTTTAGCACCTGAAAAAATTGATATTGATGTAAAAGATATAGAACAATCTGACGCCTTACCTGAATATTATCGACATGGGTTTGAAGTTGTTGTTTCTGGTGAGTATTTCAACCTAATGAATCTTGTTAAAAAATATTGTCTCAGAACAATAAGTTCTCAGTCACTAATCTCGACTATCATGTAACGACCCATCCTACGGCGGACATGACATTATCCTTGGTAACCGTGAGCGACAGTAAAAATGTTATTCGATTATAAGAAATATTTGGTCATCATAATTATCAGTATTTTTCCAAACACTGTGTTTTCTGACACAGTGCATGATCCCACTGCACCAAAGATATTTGGTAACGTGGATTCTGCAGGTACATTTAATCGCGCGACCGCAGCAGTTGAAGAAGAGTTGACCTTGCAGGGAATTGTAAATAAAAAGACACCCGTATGGCTATTATTAGTGGCCAATTGCACCGCGTCGGTGAAATGGTTAATGGGTATAAAATCAGCCAAGTTAATAACAATAACGTGGTTTTGACAAAATCAGGGTCACAAAAAAGACTATATGTTTATGAATAATATTATGCCGAAATTTAATGTAATTTTATCAGTGGCGATAGCGACTAGTTTGTTAGCTAGTTGTAGTTTAACGCCTACACCTGAAAGATCAGAAGAAGTTCATGAAGTTTTTGACGAAACTAAAAATGCGCCTTTAGTGATCCCAGACTCGGTTAATGCTGATCTTATGGCATCAAACTCAAATTCGGTTGAAATGGCTGTCATAGAAGAGCGTTTTAACGTTTCAGCAAACAACGTCCCCGTTAAACCATTTTTACAAGGTTTAGTCGAAGACTCACCATACAGTGTGGCTTTTCATTCAGGGGTTGAAGCAAATGTGAGTCTTGATTTAAAAGATGTCACAATAAATGAAGTAATGAACGTATTAACAAGTCTTTATCCACTTGACGTTCAATATCACGGCAAAGTAATCCAAATTTTTCCAGCCAAAATTAAAACAGAAACATTAGCAATAAATTACCTAATGCTTAAACGTTTTGGCATGACCTCTACAAGTATTAATTCCGGCGGCATTGTTCAACAAAATGGCCAAAACGGTCAAAGCGGTCAAAGTAGTCAGAGCGGCCAAAATTTTGGTAGTAGCAATAGCAATAGTAATCAAGGAAGCACACAATCTGGCTCGAGTAGCATGAATAACATGGGACAAAGTGCGGGCTCGAACATTCAAACTACGTCAGAGAGCGATTTTTGGCAAGAGCTTGAAGACACTTTGAAAATGATTATGAGTGCAAGTAGCGATGACGACAACGCCGTTGTTATTAGTCCTCAATCGGGTTTGATTACCGTCCGTGGTTTTCCATCTGAAATCATGGCAGTGAAAAACTTTGTGAAGCTTTCCGAAGAAAGTTTAACTCGGCAAGTCGTGCTAGAAGCCAAAATAGTTGAAGTCGCATTAGATGATAACTATAAGCAAGGTATTAACTGGCAAAATGTTTTAGCGGATAAAAATGGGACTGATTTTGCGTTTAATACGTCTTCAAGTGGTTCATTTGGTGATGAAATCTCTGCGGCATTAGGCGGAGTTACAAGCTTAACCATTAATAATGTCGACTTTGGCGGTGTTGTGAGTTTGCTTAAAACTCAAGGTAATGTGCAAGTTCTATCGTCACCGCGTGTTACAGCGACAAATAATCAAAAAGCGGTTATTAAAGTGGGTGAGGACGAGTATTTCGTAACAGACGTTTCAAATACAACCGTTACTGGTACTGCGACGTCAAGTACACCAGAAATTAACTTAGAACCATTCTTCTCGGGAATTGCGCTGGATGTAACGCCACAAATTAGTGAACAGGGTGACGTGATATTGCATGTGCATCCGTCAGTAACAGAAATTGCCGAACAGCAAAAGGTCGTCACGCTTAATGAAGAGCAATATGTGTTGCCATTAGCAAAAAGTAACATTCGTGAATCAGATACGGTAATTCGGGCCAAAAGCGGTGAAATTGTTGTTATCGGTGGCCTGATGCAATCGGCTAAAACAGATGAAGAGTCTCGAGTACCATTTTTAGGTGCCATACCATTTTTAGGTAATTTGTTTAAATCGAAACAAGATTCAGAACGTAAGAAAGAGTTGGTCATTTTAATCAGACCAACGGTTGTTGGAACCGGTACATGGAAGGAACAAATGCAACGCAGTGCGGATGTGCTGAATCGTTGGTATGGTGACAAATAAACATGTATTTGTACCACTTTGGGATGCGAGAACTGCCGTTTTCGCTTACCCCTAATACAAATTTTTATTTTGGCCTCCCGAGCCATAATGAAGCAATGCAAGTTTTGATGACCGCATTAAAGACTGGCGAAGGCTTTATCAAAGTGACGGGCGAAGTAGGAACGGGTAAAACGTTGCTTTGTAGAAAACTTCTTAATGAAATGCCAGATGCATTTGAAGTTGCCTACCTACCAAACCCATGTCTCTCACCTGAAGAAATCCGTTATGCATTTGCAAGCGAGTTGGGGATTAAAGGGCTAACCCGAATTAACCAACAACAATTAAGTCAGAAGATTCAATTGAAACTGGTTGAGTTAAATCAGCAAGGGAAGGGAGTTGTGCTTGTTATTGATGAGGCACAAACCATCCCGTGGGAAAGTTTTGAAGCTTTGAGGTTGTTTACCAATCTGGAAACTGAGTCAAGAAAACTAGTGCAGGTCGTTTTGTTTGGCCAACCGGAACTTGATGAGATGTTGGCGTCTGAACGTTTAAGACAACTTCGTCAGAGAATTACTTTTTCATATAAATTACGCAGTTTAAATATCGATGAAATGAACGCTTATGTAAAGCATCGGATGGTTATGGCTGGTTATCAAGGGGCGAATGTTTTCACACCGAATGCCCTGAAAGCCGTATTCAAATACAGTACAGGTGTACCAAGATTGGCCAATATTATTTGTCATAAGGCACTAATGTTAACTTATGGTGAAGGGGATCATAGCGTCGACAAAAAGCATATTGTTGCCGCCGCAAATGATACTGACGGCGTTATTAAATCGTCGAGACGAAATGTCTGGTTGTTGGTATTTAGCGTTTTACTGTCATGCATTGCAGCAGTTGCGATTTGGCAAGCGCCATATTTGCAAGGAGCGAATTGATGAGTGTAATTAATAAGATGTTAAAAGATTTAGATCAGCGCCAATCCGAGGCTCCTGATGAAAATCAATCCAATATAAACCGAAACTATGTGCCAGTTGTAAAATCAAAAACGAATTGGTTGCTAGTGGTCATGTGCTTAATTTTGGTTGCTTTAGTGGTCATCGGTTGGAAGTTAAGTTTTTCAAATAATGAAAGCCAACCAGCATCAAATAACTATCCTGCGACTGGAGTGTCTCAAAACGAGCAATCTAGTCTTAAAATAACTGCTCTCAAAGCCCCAGTTAAAAGCGAACAATTGAACGCTCAAAGCGAAGTTAACCGCGTACAAAGTAGCCTTGCATTAGATTCAGAACAAAGAAGTAAAGCTGAGACTGAACTTAGCAATCAATTGTCGAATCTTGCGCAAGAGCAAGAACTTATGGAAACCAAAGTTTCCAACCCTATAACATCAAGTCAAGCGGCAACTGAACAAGAACCTGCACCGGTTAAAAAGCTTGCGTCAGCCGAGGCTAAAGTTGTTGAGAATAACCGAAAAGAACAACTACCTGAGACAACCTCCGTGGCTTCAATTCGTCAGGATAGTGCGCAAGCGAGTGAACAGTCAAACGCAGTAGACGAACCTTCAAACATAAACGAATCTAGCTTTGTCATAGAGCGTACAAATGTGTCGTTAACACCTGAACAGCGTGTCGAGAAGCTACTTGTTTCGGCTAAAAAGTCATTTGATAAAGGTTATATCAGCGAAGGTATTACACAGCTTGAACAGCTATTGAAGATGTCTGACGGACACATAGAAGCTCGTAGTTTGTTAGCTGGTGCTTGGTATGGTCGAGGTGAATCTAACCGTGCTATTTCTATTCTTAACAATGGCTTACAACGCTACCCCAATATCGAATTGTGGCGCTTAACGGCAGCAAAGATCTTCTTTAAAGAAAATAACGCTGCGGGAGCTTTGTCGTATCTTGATGTACAAATAAACGATGCGTCTATTGAGTTTTTAACGATGAAAGGCAGTCTCGGGCGTCAACTACAGCAGTTTGATAAAGCCGAGCAGGCGTATTTACAACTTATCGAATTACAGCCTAAAAAAGGCAACTGGTGGTTAGGGCTAGCCATAGCGCAAGACAGTCAAGGTAAGTTTGAACAAGCGTTAGAAAGTTATACAACATTATTGCAGTTAGGCGGCGTATCAAAAGATTCGATGACCTTCGCCAAACAACGCAGCACGGAATTGAAGGGTTAAATCATGGCAGCTCCAAAACTCAAAAAACGACTAGGTGATTTACTTGTCGATGAAGACATAATCACCGAAGTGCAATTGATGTCGGCCTTATCGGCGCAAAAAGAGACTGGCCGTAAGTTAGGTACCGTATTAATTGAGTCGGGGATTATCAGTGAAGAGCAGTTGCTACGCTTTTTGGCGCAACAGCTAAACCTGCCGTTCCTAAATATATCTGATGTTCAAATTGATGAGAAACTCGCTAGTGAATTATCCGAAGTTCATGCTAGACGACTACGCGCAATTATTTTAGAAAGTTCGGACCAACATATCACTGTAGGTATGTCTGACCCAGCGGATTTAGCGGCAATCGAGCAACTAGATAGTTTGATTGGTGAAAAACGATTAGAAATAGTCGTGGTAAGAGAAAGCCAAATTTTAGCGGCATTTGACGGCCTATATCGCCGAACAAAAGAAATTGAACAATTTGCGCATCAGCTTCAGGCAGAATACGAGGAAAGTGCTGATTTTGACTTCGCCACAATCGATGGTGATGGCGAAGGCGATACTGTAGTTGCGAAACTTTTACGGTCTCTGTTTGAGGATGCTGTTCAAGTTAGAGCGTCGGATATACATATCGAACCTGATAAAAATTGCCTTCGAATTAGAACTCGTGTTGATGGTATTTTACAAGAAAGCATACTCGGTGAAGTTAATATTGCGCCGGCACTGGTACTTCGTTTGAAGTTGGTGGCTGGCTTGGATATTTCAGAAAAACGTATACCGCAGGATGGTCGTTTTCATATCAAAGTAAAAGGCCACGAGATCGACGTTCGTATTTCAACGATGCCTATCCAACACGGTGAATCGGTTGTAATGCGTTTATTGGATCAAAGTGCGGGTTTGTTGACGTTAGAAACAACAGGTATGCCAGCGAAAATTTTGGCAAAAGTGCGAAAGCTAGTAAAAAGTCCCAACGGTATGTTTTTAGTCACGGGACCAACGGGTTCTGGTAAAACAACAACGTTATATGGTTGCTTAAGTGAATTAAATACCTCGTCTAGTAAGATTATTACGGTTGAAGATCCGGTGGAATATCAGTTACCTCGGATTAACCAAGTACAAATTAATACTAAAATTGACCTGTCATTTTCTCGAGTGCTAAGAACCGCGTTACGTCAAGATCCAGATGTCATAATGGTTGGTGAAATACGAGACCAAGAAACCGCTGAAATTGGCTTGCGGGCTGCATTAACCGGTCACATGGTTTTATCTACGCTCCATACTAATGATGCGATATCAACCGCGCTGCGATTGATTGATATGGGAGCGGCTCCTTATTTGGTGGCAAGTTCGCTGCGTGCGGTATTGGCTCAACGATTAATTAGAAGAATATGCAACGCCTGTAAAGTGGAATATAAACCAGAGCCACAGGAAATTATTTGGGTATCCAATATTGCTAAACAAGATAAAAACAATGTTGTTTTTCATCATGGTAAAGGCTGTCAAACGTGTAATGGTACAGGCTACAAAGGGCGTATCGGTGTATATGAGTTGCTGGAAATGACTAATGAAGATTTGATTGGCGCGTTAAGAAATGGCGATACGGAATTATTTTCGTCAATAGCGAAGTCAATGCTAGGTTATCAAACACTTGGGCAAGCGACATTAGAATATGCTGAACAAGGTATCACAACGATAAAAGAAGTCCTTAGGATTTCTGATGTTGTTTCCGATACTGTGACGTATAACTAAAGGGTGCTGAAGTAGATGCCGTTTTTTCTTTATCAAGCTCGGGATGCAAAGGGTAAACTGACCAAAGGTCAGGTCGAAGCCCCTAATGAAAGTGCTGCGGCTGAAGTCTTGGTAGCACGGCAGGAGATCCCACTAAAAATTACGTTAACAGATGAAGCGGGTTCACAAGTAGATTTTCTTGAGGGAATTTTAAACCGGATTAATACTCAGCATCTGGTGGTGTTTTCTCGGCAAATGTATTCGTTGACTAAAGCTGGTATTCCAATGATCAGAGCGATTGTTGGTTTAGCTGATAGTTCGCAAAACCCTGTATTGAAAAAGACATTACGAGATATCGCACAGCAACTTGAACGCGGAAGATCATTATCCGCAGCATTTTCAAGTCATCACAAAGTATTCCCTAGGTTAGCTGTCAGTATTGTTCATGTGGGGGAAAATACGGGTCGTTTGGAAGAGGCATTTTTACAGTTAGCTGAATATTTTGAACGAGATGAAGAAACTCGAAAACGCATTAAATCGGCGATGAATTATCCGACAACCGTTCTGATTGTTATCTGTATTGCCATGGTTGTTCTAAATATGTTGGTTATACCGCAGTTCGCAGAGATGTTTTTAAAACTGGGATCAGATCTACCGTTTACCACCAAGTTATTGATGAGCTCGTCCAGCTTTTTTGTAAATTATTGGCAATTGTTGTTAGTGGCTGTTGTGTCAGCGATATTGGGCTTTAGAGCTTACAAAGACACAGAAAAAGGTAAATTAAATTGGGATAGAATTAAATTAAAAATCCCATTTGTTGGCTCAATTATTGAAAGGAGCTTACTAGGTCGTTATGCCCGTAGCTTTTCAATGATTTTAAACTCAGGTGTGCCTATGACTACGGGGTTAACTTTAGTCGCCGAGGCTGTTGATAATAAGTATATGGAAAAACGAATTATCGAAATGAGAAAAAATATTGAACGTGGTGATTCATTGTTAAGGTCTTCTGTCGCGAGCGAGTTGTTTTCACCGCTTGTGTTGCAAATGGTTGCAGTTGGTGAAGAAACCGGCCGAGTGGACGAGTTGCTTAAAGAAGCCGCTGATTATTATGAACGCGAAGTCGATTTCGATTTAAAGAGTTTAACCGCCAAAATAGAACCCGTATTAATCTCATTTGTAGCGGTAATGGTCGGTGTATTAGCGCTTGGTATATTTACCCCAATGTGGGATATGATGGGTGCGTTTAAAGGATAGTTAATGTTTCGACAACAATACACGGACAACGATGCGATTACTGGGCATACGCTCACCAAGTTTGTTGTTTCGGCGGTACTGGTGTCAGGTTTAGTTTTTGGCGGATTAAAGGCATTTAATTTAATCATCAGTGATACTGAATTGTTAACGTTAGAGTTAAAACAAGAGCGGCTGGAAAGAGCCTTAGCTTATATCCATCAACAGTGGAACCAACGTGGACAACCGCGACAACTAACGCTCAAGTTTCAATTTAGCACTGGAGAACTCTATAACTGGGTGGTGAATGTTAATAAATTTGGGTGGCCTGTGGTTATTGGCGACTCTAAAGGTGATGTAGTAAAAAATTTAGATTGTGACAACATTTGGCGATTTTTAGTGTTGGAACAAACAAATGAACCGGTAGATTTAGACGGAGTGCAAGTTTTGCAATCTCGAAATAAATGCCAATTTGAAAAGAAATTAAGCAAACAACGATTATGGAAAGTCGAATACAACACTGAAAACGGACGTTTGCTCAATAATTGATTATTATTTGAAAAATAAACGTAAAATTCGCAGTTTTATAGTTTTCAAACACGTCTTTTTTATATAGACTAAAATTATCGTGATTAGAGGTTAATTAAAAATGAAAAAACAACAAGGCTTTACCATAATTGAATTGATTATTGTAATAGTAATCATTGGTTTACTAGGCGCAAATGCACTGCCTCGTTTCTTAGGGGCGACAGATGACGCAAAAGATGCTTCTGTAGAGGGTGTTGCAGGTGGATTTGCAAGTGCCGTTGGACTTGTTCGTGCCGAATGGGAGCTAGCTGGTCGTCCAAGCGGCGATACAAATGTTGTATATGACACCGTATCAATTGATGTTAATGATTTGGGTTATCCGGTAGCAACTGCTAATGTTACTACACAGGGTGATGATTTAACGGTCGCAAATTGCATTCAAGTATTTAATGCAATTTTACAACAGCCGCCTACACACATTGCTTTGGGTAGTAGTTATTCAAGTGAGCGTTACCTTGTTAACGCAGGGAGTGCAACCACTCAAGATTGTATTTTTGCATTAGCAAATGGCACAAGTATCGAGTCTGGTGACACTGTTGCAGCAAGTCATTTTACAGCAACAGGTGTTCAGGGTTTTTATTATGACGCAGACGCTGGTCAAATTAGTATTTTTGAAAATTAGGCAATAAAAGGTTAGGAATTAAAGATGAAAAATAAAGCAAACCAAGCTGGTTTTACGTTAATTGAGTTAATCATAGTCATTGTGATTTTAGGTATTTTAGCGGTTACAGCTTCGCCTAAATTTTTAGACATTCAAGGTGATGCGCGTAAATCGACATTACAAGGAATGGCGGGATCACTAAAAGGTGCAGTAAATATAGTGTATTCTAAAGCACTTGTAGCTGGCGAAGCGATTGCAAAAGACCAAACATTAACGAGTAATACTGCTATTACCGTTGATTTTGGTTATCCACAAGCGGACGCAGCGACAATTAAAGCTATGCTTGATTTAGCCAGTACCGATTGGGAAGTTGGTGTTACATCAGCAGCAGCCACCAATACAACGTTGCGTATTTACCCAGTTGGTCAGTATGACGGCCTTGCAACAGGCGAAGATACGTTGATCACTACTAATACGGACCTTGGGTGCTACGTTCAGTATGTAATGATAGAAACAGCAACAAGCGTACCTGATATCACAGTAGTTGATACGGACTGTTAATTGTCTATCAATTGACTAAAGCGTTAAAACCAGTAAGTAGAAAAACATGACAACACAAAGAGGTTTTACTCTCGTTGAACTCGTGATTGTCATTGTTGTCTTAGCAATACTCGCGGTATCTGTGATACCGCGTCTTACCTCCATATCGGGTTATGAACAAACGGCTCAGCGCGATGAAACCATTGGTTTGCTGCGCAATGTTCAACAACGAGCAATGCAAAATACCCAATCAAATTATCCGACTTGCCACCGCGTACTATTTTTGGCGACCGAGTTAGGTTTGGCGGCACAACAAATTGGTGGTGAATGTGATACTGGCTTAGCTTCAAGTTCTGGTGCTATTGACGACTTTAATCTCGTTAGTGGGCTTGAAAGTTACACGGCTCTCAATGCGGGGGCGACAGTATTTCGTCGTTAGATTTTAATTCAATGGGAGTGCCTAGCGTTAATACGGGGAGTTGTGCGCTAAGGAGGTTGCCGCATTAATTTTGGGGCCGATGCTGTTTGTATTGAATCGGAAGGATATATACGTGTTTGCCCGTAAACTCAGATTAGCTGACTCGATGGTAAGTTCCAAGCTGAACTCGGCTAAAGGCTTTACACTTATCGAGCTAATTATAGGCATAGTACTACTCGCTTATGCCTTAGTTTTTTGACATCCGCGTTATTCCCACAGGCAAAAAAAGCACAGACCCATGGTTTCAAGTGCGCTCTGCAGAACTTGCACAATCTTTTGTTAATGAAATTTTGGCCCGACGGTTTGATGAAAACTCACCGCTTTCTGGAAACGATCCAAGGTGTGACGAAGCAGGCGGCACGGCGTGTATCTCAGATTTACCCGATTGCTCGTTAGCCCATGTGTGGACTGAAGAGAGTAGCCGATTATCCTACGATGATGTAGACGATTTTCATTGCTTTAGTGCAACGGGAGATGCAATTACCAATATAAAAAATTTACCGCTTGTAGACGTTTATAAGCAATTTACAGTTTTGGTTGAAGTTCGATATGCGGGACTTGATATTGGACTTGCCGCACGTGAAGCAAAAAAATTGTGGTCACAGTTACACCTCCCTCCGGTGGTCCAATTCAATATGCTGCTTATAAGGCCAATTATTAATGATTGGGCCTAAGTGGGTTACGCCAAAACAAAAAATATTAGCGGATTTACGCTAATCGAACTCGTCGCCGTAATTGTAATTTTGGGGATTCTCGGTACCGCTACGGCAAAATTTTTGGTGTTTGGCACACAGGTATACGTAGACTCTACAACTCGACAAAGTACCTTAAGTCAGGCTCGGTTTGTGGTAGAGCGTTTAACCAGAGAAATACGAGATTCAATACCAAACAGCATTAGGATTACGGCAGATAAGCGATGTGTGGAATTTATACCTATTAAAGCATCCGGTACCTATCGAACGGATTTTGATGCGGTATCACCTGTGTCATTTGCGCCACAAAGTGGTACTAAAGCTGACGTGATTAGCTTTAATGGTGAGTATGACTCCGGTGACCGATTTTATATATATGGATTAAAAGCCAATCACCTTTACCGCGATACTGATCGATATAGTGTTATAGATAATGTGACAGGCACAGCGCCTGAGCTCACAGTGGAATTTACAGAGAGTGACTCGTTTGCCCAGAAATCTCCTATTGAACGTTATTATACTGCGGATCATTCCGTTATTTATTGCATAAACAATAGTAATTTATATCGATTAAAAATTAATACAATACGTGCTGGTCAGCGCGATTATTATACTGTGAGTTTGTTAGGCGTTTTAATGGCAGAGGGCATTACTAATTCTCTTCATGGAGAAGCTCCATTTAATTATAGTTCAGGAGTTTTGTATAGAAACTCTGTTTTTAATCTATACTTAGAATTTGCTGCAAACCAAAACGAAAATATGTTTTTTAACCAAGAGGTGCATATTCCTAATGTACCCTAATCGTAGTGTTAATATGTTTACCCAAAAGTTTGGCTTAGCAGGTAAGCAACTCGGCAGTTCTTTGATAATTGCAGTGTTTATCATCGTTGTAATGTCACTTTTAGCGGCATCATTGAGCCGCAATATTTCGTCAAGCAGTGCGCAAGTAAATAACGAGGTTTTAGGCACAAGAGCACTATTTGCAGCGGAGTCTGGAAATGAAAAAGCGCTCGCTCAAATATTTCCAACGGCAACGGGAGCTGTTTCAAGTTGCGTAGCAAGTCAGCAAATGTATTTAACGACGATTGGATTTGGTCAATGTACAGTGATTTCGACCTGTACTACCCAAATTTCCGGCGGCGTCAGCTATTATTATATATCTAGTACGGGGGCCTGTAAGGCAGGCATGTCTGGAAATAATAGTTCTCCAAATAGTACCGATGCACTATGTTTGTCGAGTGATAAAGTATGCGTCAGCAGAACCGTAGATGTTGAAGCTAAAGCGTTTTAATACGGCGAGGTAGTATGTTGAAAATTGTCAGAATCGTATGTGCTTTAATGTTATCTTTAGTGTCGTTAGACGCTATGGCCGGTCGCGCCGTAAACTCAGTTAAACTCAATGGGCAGACTACATTAACTGTTACCGCAGGCGATACGGTTACGGTTGACGTTAATGTTACGACGAATAACAACTGGTTTGGCAACCAATGGCAGTCGTCAATTTTCACCTTAAATGGTTCATCTTATTGCGTTGATACTGCTGACGTCGGCAGTAATCAAAATGCGACGCGTAGCTTTAATTTTACCGCACCATCCGCGGCTGGAACCTATAATATAACTGTTTCAGCACATCGATATAGTAACTGTTCTTGGGGATTTTGGTCCTTAAATGGCAGTATAACTGCGAGTGCAGTTCTGATCGTCGAAGTTGGTAACCAGCCTCCATCGGACATAACACTGAGTAATGATCAGGTGTATGTCGGCAATGCGACAACATCGGCCAATATTGGATCATTCACGACTACAGACGCCGATAGTATCGCGTCGTTTGTATACAGTTTTGTCGATGCAGGTACTGCAACTGATGCAGGTAGTTGTAGTTCTAGTTCAGATAATAGTCGTTTTAATCTCATAGGGGCTTATTTACAAGTGGGCTCTGCACCTCTGGCAGTTGGTAATTACAATATTTGTGTTCAAAGCTCGGATACCTCCGGGGCAACCTATAAAGAACAATTTACTATCCAGTCAACTAACCAAGCCCCATCGGCGATTAGCATTAATAATAGCACTGTGTCTAAGTCAGGCGCAGTAAGTGGCGCCCCTGTTGGAACGTTTAATTCTACCGATCCGGATAATTCTACACCTTATACTTATACATTAGTCGGAACATCGCAGTCGACTACTGCAGGTTCGTGTAGTACTTCAAGTGGAAATAGTGAATTTACTATAAGTGGCGGTGCTTTAATTCTAGCCACAAATCCAGCTGTGGGAAATTATCAAATTTGTGTTCAAAGCAAAGACAACTATGGGGCGTCCTTTAAACAGAATTTAACCATATCTATTACTAATTTGCCGCCAACAGCAATTTCAATTAGCAATTCGAGTGTCGCAAAACCCGACGTTGCCGTGAATTCAACAATCGGCACTTTATCGGTCACAGATAATGATGGTGGTACGCCTGTAACGTACGCTTTAGTAAATGCCACTGCGTCAACCACGTCAGGGACATGTGCAACAGCGAGCGGTAATAGCCAGTTTTCAATAAATGGCACCGAATTACGTTTTGCGCAAAACTCAGTCGCGGGAACGTACGCAGCTTGTGTCAAAGCAACGGACTCTTATGGTGCTTCTTTTAAACAGGTTTTGAATATATCAGTCACTAATGAAACTCCAACAGATATTAGTCTAGATAACTCGACAATCGAAGTCGGGAATACTGGTGTTGGTGCGACCGTAGGGTTATTGACGACAACAGATGCAGATACTAACGATTCATTCACATATTCTCTTATTTCTAGTGGCGCTTCTACTAATGGCGGTTCCTGTTCAGCTAGCAGCGGTAATAGTTATTTCCAAATCGACAATGATGGTCTCGAAACCCAATCTAATCTAACTTCAGGTGACTACGTTGTTTGTGTCCAAACGCAGGACATAGCAGGCAAAAAATTTAAAAAGTCATTTACGATTACGGTAGACGAAACTATTACAGCGACTTATTTAGACAAGTTTGATACCCAAAGTTACGGTAACAATGACGGCGATCTACCATGGCCTAGTGATTGGATTGAAAGCGGAGACGATGGGGATGACGAATTAGGAGACATTTTAATTACCGGCAACCAACTATTGGTGAGTAATAACAGCAACAGTATTCGTCGAGCTGTTGACTTAAGCAGTTATGGAACAGCAACCATTAGTTTTGACTTTCGTTTAGAGGATACTGTGGGCGGTGGCGAATCATTTGATTTGGATATCTCTCATAACGGCAGTACTTGGACAACTTTAAAATCGTTTTCAGATGATGACGCAGACGGGTCATTTAGTATAAATATTGATGACTATTTAACTGCAGACACTCAAGTGCGCATTAATACCCAGTCAAATATGGAAAGTACCGATCATTTTTATATCAACAACTTTGCGATAAATGCATCCGGCACACCTGTTGTTCCAGAACATTCCTATTTGGATCTTTTTAATACTGCTGCATATAACAATAATGACGGGCAATTAAATTGGGCAACCGACTGGGAAGAAACCGGGGACGACGATGATGCTACGGACGGTAACATTCAGATTATAGGGTCTGAGTTATTGGTATCAAATGCAAATACGTCTATTACCCGTACATTAGATTTAACCAATGCTGAAACGGCAGTATTGAGTTTTGACTATCGACTAGAAGACACAGTGCAAACTGGCGAGTCCTTTGATTTAGAAGTCTCTACCGATGGAATAATTTGGACATTACTTAAAGCATTTAATACCTCAACTCCAGGTGGTAGTTATAGCGTTGACTTAAACGATTATAGAGAAATTAAAACAGAACTTAGAATAAGCACCAAAGCGATTATGGAGCCAACTGACAAGTTTTATATCGATACTTTTGCAGTGGATGTAACAGTCAAAGTAGATGCGTGTTACAACGTGTGGCCTAGCCCAGTAAATAAATCCTCAACCAGTTATTTTAATATTACTCAGGATATGGAAAATGCGACGGATAATTTTTCTGTTGAATTACCTTTGCTTACAACTTCTTTACCAACTGGAACCTTGGTTTACGACAATTTCGAAGTGACTGGTTCAACAGTAGACTTTGCTGGAACTGACCCTGTGATAATTTATGCTAACAATGTCACTATTACTGGCGGTGCATTAAATTTAGACTCACCAAACCCACTTATTATTGTCGCTTTAAACAACCTCGATTTAACGGGTAGCGTCATCCAGGGGCGATATATACAAAAGACCCATTAGCGGCGATTACTGGAACAGCGATATTTGGCGCGATCACCGGCACAGAAAATATAAATTACATCTATGATAATTCCGATGACACGGTAAACAATCTGTTTTACGACCCATATTATTTCGAGGAAGCTAGCTTAAATGAAGAGTGCGAAATTTTGCCTCAAAGCTGCCCTGATACAACGAGCTATACTGAGATTTTCAGTGATGACTTTAGTACCACAAACGATAATTGGCAGGCGATAACATTCGATAAATCAGGGGCAAACGCAGTTAACCTTTGGCTAAGATGAAACTATCTATTCATCAAGTAACGAAGAACAAGATGTTTTATTTAATATTAGCGGCGGAAAAATTAACATCGCCGGTGGGGTATCGTCTGGCGGCGACAACGAATATGGCGTGATCTTACATGATGTTAGTAACGAAGGGTTTGATCCAACCTCTATTGATAGCTATACAGTTGAAGCTTCACTCACATCAAATTCAAGTGGCACCACCAATAACGACGCGGGCTTAGTATTTGGATATGAAGACCATGATAATTTTTATTTAATCAGATGGACTAAATTTGCGCAGGGGTATGCCACGGATACGACTTTCCTGGTACCCATCGTTCACTTGATTTGCTCAAAGTCGTTGATGGTGTGACGACAATTTTGACGGCAGATTCTTTTTACGATGTTGATGACATTGATATAAAGGTAACGGTAAATGCAGCTGGAATTTCTATTTGTGTCAATGGCATTTCCACGTTGTTTGCAGCAGCCGAACGTCCGGTGTTAGGCGATGTCGGTTTCTTTTCTTACGACAACGATGTTGGCGTGAGTTTTGATGATTTTGTAGTTAAATGTCTAGATTGTGAAGCGAATGTAATTGACCATTACCGTATTGAACACGATGGCAATGGTTTAACGTGTTTAGCCGATACGGTGAAAGTTAAAGCCTGTAAAGACGCAAGTTGCAGTGAGCTGGTCGTTACAGATGTTATCGGTAATATTATTTCTTCAGGCACGCAAGGCACAACAGGCCTTTCATTTGATAATGGGGTGCAGCAACTCAATTTGACGCAAACCAATTCTGGAACGATAAGTTTGTCACTCAGTGGAATGTCACCGGCAGCCACTAATGATATGCAATGTTTAAATACCAGTGATTCTACAGCGAGCTGTAATATGGTGTTTGCTGACTCCGGGTATCTAGTTTCTATCCCCGATTTTGTAGCGGGTTCGATAACGTATGCCCAGTCTAACGGCGGCACATTGGCAAGCGTACAAGCGATAAAGGCGGATGACGCAGGGACAACTTGTGTTCCGGCCTATACCGGCAATCAATCCGTAAATGTGTCATTTAATTATGTTTCGCCAAACACAGGGACTCAAGCATTAGGGTTCTCCACTGACGACAGCAGTTACACCCCGCTTACAGCCGGTGTGGCGTCAAATAGTACATTAAACTTTAGCAATGCTAATGCGACCGCCGAATTTTATTTAGCTTATCCGGATGCTGGGCAGTTAAACCTAACATTTACCGATCCGAATGGTGTTCTTGTTGCTGGAAGTGTTGCAACGGGGAACGATTCATTTGTGGTTCGCCCGGCTGAATTACAGATAAAGATGCAAGACAGCAGTGGAACTGATCTCGCTGGTGGTACTTATATGGCTGGGCGGCCATTTAATTTGGCCATTCAAGCGGTGAACCTTGATGGTACGATTACACCTAATTATCAAGCATCTGCACTGGAAATTAATCCACTTATGTTAGGACCAAGTGTGTCTTCTGGCGCCAATCCAAGTCCTTTCTTCTATGGCAGTTTGGTCTCTACAACAGCAGGAAACTCTGATAATTGGACAGGCATTTCGACAACATTCAGTAATGGTGTTTACTCAAGTAATGTTGCTTCCTTTGATGAGGTTGGTGAGTTTACGTTAAATGCCCGAGACACCTATTTTGGGACTGAAATATCAGCGGCATCGACGGTATCAGCAGGACGTTTTACCCCAGCGTATTTCTCGATTATAGAAACCGAAGCTGGTGATATTGGTGACACTCATACTGCGGGTACAAACGAATTTTCATATATTGGCGAGACGTTAAGTTATGCCACGAATCCGACTTATCAAGTCGTCGCTAGAAGCTACAAAGATGTCACTGTCTTGAATTACGACGGCGGTTACAATCAATTTTCAGGGGCAAACGAGTTTGACTTAACCCTTAGGAAATACACTGACAACGGCACCTCTGGGTTATTTGATGGCGGTTCCTTAAATGCTATTACCGTAACTGACGCAACAGATTGGGATGGTGTCTTTGAATTTTCTCTTGATGATTCGTTTAGCTTTGACAAAACGGCGACTCCAATAAACAAGTTTGATGTTGATTTAGCACTCGAGTTACTGGCCAGTGATTTGACGGATGCAGACGGTATTGGATATGACTCCGATGGCAGTGCAAATGGTATTGCGTATGAAGATTATGATGTGGCAAATATCATAGGCGCCGAAGTCCGCTACGGAAGGGTGAAAACCGAAAACAATTATGGCCCTGAAACCGAAGGGTTAGATTGGACTGCAAGCGTTGAAGAATATGATGAAAGTACAGGGTGGACAACAAACCTGGATGATATCGAAACCATATTTTTAGAGACGTTTGTCACCATCGATGGTTTAAATGACTTTGATGTCGAAACGGCTTCAACTCAATATACGTTGGACGATTCGACTGGTAAAACATATATTGTTGGCCATTCGGGCGTAAGCTCAGTAACGCCTAATTTGGGTGAAGTTATTTTGTCATTTGCGGCACTATAGGTGATGGGTTAGTAGGCGGGATTAATATTGGCATAGATTTAAGTACCGACTTGCCTTGGTTGCAGTTCGATTGGGACGGTGATGGTACATTAGATACAAGTGTTCCTACAACGTCCGTTGTATTTGGACGATACCGTGGAAATGACCGAATTATCTATCGTCGAGAACGATAATTACAGTAGACTTGTTATTTATAGAAAAAAAGGCCGATTTAGGTCTTTTTTTATAGTTTTATCGTAATTGCCCGAATCCCCGCTTGCTCAGATACAGCGGGTTAGGTAAAGTTACCCGTTGTTTAAAAAATTCAAGTTTCTGAAGGAATAAAAGCGCCATGTTTAAGAGTTTGCGCGGTATGTTTTCAAACGATCTGTCGATCGACCTTGGTACGGCAAATACGTTAATTTATGTAAAAGATCAGGGTATTGTTCTAAACGAACCTTCGGTTGTAGCAATTCGTCAGGAACGAGCTGGTGGACCAAAAAGTGTCGCATCAGTGGGGACCGAAGCAAAACGAATGTTAGGTCGTACGCCTGGAAATATTAAAGCGATCCGTCCTATGAAAGACGGTGTTATTGCCGACTTTTATGTTACCGAAAAAATGCTACAACACTTTATCAAACAAGTGCACAGCAATAACTTTTACGCCCATCTCCGCGTGTTTTGGTTTGTGTGCCATGTGGCGCGACACAAGTTGAGCAACGTGCGATAAAAGAGTCGGCACTAGGTGCTGGGGCTCGTGAAGTATTTTTAATTGAAGAACCAATGGCCGCGGCAATCGGTGCAGGTTTACCTGTTTCTGAAGCAACGGGTTCAATGGTTGTAGATATTGGTGGTGGTACAACAGAAGTTGCAATTATCTCGCTTAACGGTGTTGTCTATTCTTCTTCAGTTCGCATCGGTGGTGACCGCTTTGATGAAGCAATTATCAATTATGTTCGACGCAATTTCGGAAGCTTAATTGGTGAAGCAACCGCTGAACGGATCAAGCAAGAAATTGGTTTTGCGTATCCATCGAGTGATGTTAAAGAACTCGAAGTTCGAGGTCGTAACTTAGCGGAAGGTGTACCTCGTTCATTTACGCTTAATTCCAATGAAATACTTGAAGCATTACAAGAACCGTTGTCAGGAATTGTGAGCGCGGTAATGGTTGCTTTAGAACAGTCACCGCCAGAATTAGCGTCTGATATTTCAGAACGCGGTATGGTATTAACCGGTGGTGGTGCACTTTTACGTGACCTAGACCGCTTGTTAATGGAAGAAACCGGGATCCCAGTTATCATTGCTGACGATCCACTAACGTGTGTTGCACGTGGTGGTGGTAAAGCATTAGAGATGATCGATGTTCACGGTGGAGATGTATTTAGCTACGATTAATCGTAGCGGTGCTTTTTAGTTATAAATAGACGGCAGTTTCCACTGCCGTTTTAGTTTAAGTAGGGTTATGAATCCAATATTCGGTGCTGGGCCATCATTATCATTAAGAATGTTATTTGCATTGATATTTAGTGTCATTGCAATGGTTGCTGATACCCGCACTGAGGGCTCTAAACAGATCAGGAGCTTTTTGATTACTGTGGTATCGCCAATTCAATATTTGGCGTCTCTGCCTGAAAGCACAATTGATAGCTTTGCTACCCATTTGGCAAGTAAAAACTCGTTGCTTGAAGAAAATCAAAAACTACGAAAATTACAACTTCTGCAAAATCAAAAGTTACAGCAATACGAAATGCTGAAAACTGAAAATGACAAACTCCGATCGCTATTAAAAACAAATCTACGCAGTGACTCCCGCAAACAAGTTGCCGAAATTATTTCTGTTGCAAGTCATCCATTTGCTCATAATGTTGTTATCGATAAAGGTTTGACTGACGATGTTTTTATAGGGCAACCGGTATTAGACGACTTAGGTGTGGTTGGGCAAATTACCTCAGTTGGAAATACCACGTCGCGGGTTATTTTGATTACCGATCAAACGCACGCTATCCCAATTCGAGTTTTGCGTAACGATATTCGTGGAATACTTACCGGTTCAGGCAACTTAACTAAAATGGAATTGTCTAATTTATCGCACAATACCGATGTAAAGGTAGGTGATAAGTTAATTACTTCTGGTCTTGGCGGGGTTTTTCCTGATGGTTATCCTGTTGCCGAAATTACCCAAATATCACCAGATGTTACTAAGCCATTTATGCAAGTCGTGGCACGTCCAATCGCGCAGGTGGACCGTCTTAAACACGTATTACTGCTATGGCAAGATACAAATGATCGGGAAAGTAACCAATGACACGCGTATTTCGCTCCGCTTGGTGGTACATATCATTAAGTATTTTAGCGGCTATTATTTTAAGCATTATGCCACTCCCACTAGCCATTAAGTCATTTCGACCAGATTGGCTTGCGCTTGTGTTGTTATATTGGACAATCGCTTTACCGCATCGAGTTAACATAGGTACGGCTCTAGGTTGTTGGTTTTTACTGGATATTTTACTCGGTACTGTGCTCGGCGTACATGCGCTGGCACTCTCTGTGGTTGTTTTCGTGACGGCGAGTAATTTTCAAAAACTGCGAAACTTTTCTGTTTGGCAACAAGCCATATTAATTGGTGTGTTTTTAGTTCTGTATCACATTATTATTTTTTGGTTAAATCGATTCCTATTGGACGTACATCTGTCGGCAGAGCAAATGTATCCAGTGATCACAAGCTCGCTATTTTGGCTTTGGCTATTTCCAGTATTGCGTGGCTATCGCCGTAAATTTAGAGTTAGATAAAAATGCGAATCGTTTTAGCAAGTCAGTCGCCTAGGCGTAAACAATTATTAGCCTATATCGTTGACGATTTTGACATTGCCGTAGCCGACATTGATGAAACGCCCTACACGGATGAGTTGCCAATTGACTACGTTACTCGCTTAGCTAAGAGTAAAGCGGTAAAAGTTCAAGAGTTAGGGAATATCGATGATATTGTTATCGGGTCTGATACGGCGGTTGTATGTGACAATGAAATTTTAGGTAAACCTGTCGACTTAAATGACAGTTTACAAATTTTACAAAAACTGTCGGGTCGGACACATCAAGTAATGACCAGCTTTTGCATTATAAAAAATCAGCAAGTCGTAACGGAAGTTGTAACAACCGACGTGCTGTTTAAAACTTTAACCGACGACGAAATAATTCGTTATTGGCAAACTCAAGAACCCGTTGATAAAGCAGGTTCATATGCGATTCAAGGCATTGGTGGTAAGTTTGTAACCCGTATTTCTGGCAGTGTTTCGGCTGTCATTGGATTACCACTCGTTGAATTAGAACACGCATTGCAGGAAATATTAGACCAATGAGCATTGAACTTTTAATAAATGTTACCCCGAGTGAAACACGAGTCGGCTAAGGTAGAAAATGGCATGCTGCAAGAATTGCATTTAGAACGCCAAAGTACAGTGGGCATTGTTGGCAACATTTATTTAGGTAAGGTAAGTCGTGTTTTACCGGGTATGCAAGCCGCGTTTGTGGATATAGGATTAGAAAAAGCTGCCTTTTTGCACGCGTCAGACATCATCACCTACGACGACGAAAAAGACCAAATTAAATCTCATTTAACAACGACACGAGACATTATTGAGTTGGTTCGTGAAGGCCAAAAATTATTGTGCAAGTGGTTAAAGACCCACTCGGAACCAAAGGGGCACGGCTAACGACAGATATTACTTTGCCGTCTCGTTATTTGGTATTTATGCCTGACGCAAAACATGTAGGTGTCTCGCAACGTATAGAAAAAGACGAAGAACGATTACGCTTAAAAACCATTGTTGAATCTCATTATGAAGAAGGGAACGGTGGTTTTATTGTTCGCACGGCCGCTGAGGGTGCCCATGCAGATGAACTTGCACAGGACGCCGTTTTTCTTAAAAAGCTGTGGGGCAAGATCATCAAAAAGAAAAAGAAGACTCGCCACCAGTCAGTACTGCATGAAGATTTGAGTTTAGCATTTAGGGTGATTAGAGATTTTATCGCCAATGAACTAGAACGAGTACGAGTCGACTCAAAATTAATGTTTGGTGAACTCAGGGCGTTTACCGATGAATTTTGTCCAGAGATCACCGACAAGTTAGAATATTATCCGGGTGAACGTCCTATTTTCGATATGTTTGATGTCGAATCTGAAATCAAACGAGCGTTGGATAAAAAGGTCGAATTAAAATCAGGTGGATATTTGATCATTGACCAAACTGAAGCGATGACAACAATTGATGTTAATACAGGGGCGTTTGTTGGTCATCGCAGTTTAGAAGATACAATTTTTAATACCAACAGCGAAGCGACTCAAGCGATTGCTCGGCAATTAAGATTGAGAAATCTTGGCGGCATCATTATTATCGATTTTATCGACATGGAAAGCGAAGACCATCGCCGCCGTGTTTTGCACAGTTTAGAAGTTGCTTTATCTAAAGACCGTTCTAAAACCAATATTAATGGCTTCTCCGCGCTTGGATTAGTTGAAATGACGCGTAAACGTACACGTGAAAGCCTTGAGCATGTGCTTTGTGGTGAGTGCCCAGCATGTAATGGTCGTGGTTATGTAAAAACCGTAGAGACGATTTGTGCTGAATTATTACGCGAAATAGTGCGGGTAAATCGCGCTTATGACGCCGATAAGTTTGTTGTTTATGCTTCGCCAACGGTAGCAGAGTCACTGGTTAATGATGAATATCATAACCTTGCGGAGCTTGAAGTTTTTATTGGCAAACAGATTAAAGTTAAAACTGAGTCGTTATATAATCAAGATCAGTTTGACGTAGTAATGATGTAACGGTAATTAACGTTAATTAAACTACGATGTAAGTGTTTACTATTGGTCGATACAAGTGATAAAAATATATTCAGAAATTTTACCTGATCAAGATGCAACTGTTGTTATGGGCTGTCGACTGGCAAAGTCATTAACGAGCTCAACAATTATATTTTTGCATGGCGACTTGGGAGCAGGAAAAACGACATTTAGTCGTGGTGTCATTCAAGGGTTAGGACATAACGGCAATGTAAAGAGTCCAACTTATACATTGGTTGAACCTTATGAGTTATCGGGATTGAATGCGTATCACTTTGACTTATATCGCCTGTCGGAGCCAGAAGAGCTCGAATATATGGGATTTCGGGATTATTTGAATGATCACGCCGTATGTTTAATCGAGTGGCCAGAAAAGGGCGCAGGTTTACTGCCTAAACCAGATCTAGTTATTGAATTGCAATACGCAGAACAACAACGCGAAGTGACATTCAAGGCCGGTACTGAGTTAGGTGAGACAATTTTACAACGATTGAAAAACGAGATCTAAACAACACTATGCAGCTTGTGAAAAGTTTTCAAATAATGAAAAACCTAGTCATTACTATTTTGGTGATTGGGAGCGCTTGCGTGTCTGCTGCAATAGATGTCAAAAATGTTCGAGTATGGCCGTCTCCAGATTCTACTCGCGTGGTACTAGACTTATCTAAACCTGTTGAATACAGCTATTTTACTTTGAACAATCCTGAACGACTGGTTATTGATTTGCATGATACAAAAATCAGTGCAGTGTTAACTGATCTTGCAAAAGATACCAATCTGTTAAATACAGTGCGTACCAGTACGCCGAAAAAGAAAGGTGATGCTCGTTTAGTGCTCGACTTAAATAAAAAAGTTGAAGCCATGATTTTTGCCTTAAAACCAACCGCGCCATATAGCGACCGGCTGGTTATTGATTTAGTTGATTCGGTGGCGAAAGTGGCGCACACCAAAAAACAATTCAAAACTGACCGAGACATTGTTATTGCGATTGATGCAGGTCATGGTGGTGAAGATCCAGACTCAATAGGCGGTCGAGGCAACTATGAAAAACGAGTTACATTAGGTATTGCGAAAAAATTAGAAGATTTAATTACCAAAGAGCCCGGAATGCGGGCCGTAATGACGCGTACGGGCGATTATTATTTAAGCGTACATAAACGAACTGAAAAGGCGCGAGACTCTGATGCCGACCTTTTAATTTCAATTCACGCCGATGCATTCACTTCGCCAGAACCAAATGGTGCATCTGTCTGGGTTCTTAATTTACGACGGGCTAATTCAGAAATAGGTAAGTGGTTAGAGCAAAAGAGAAGCATTCACAATTATTAGGTGGTGCGGCGGAAGTCATTAAAAATACGACGTCGGAGCGATATTTAGCGCGAACGTTACTTGATATGTCGATGGATCATTCGATGGATCAAGCGCATGGTGTGGCCAATAGCGTTTTAAGTGAATTAAAGTCGATTACAAAATTGCACAAACGCTCGCCACAGGCGGCAAGTTTAGGGGTGCTTAAATCACCTGATATTCCAAGCATATTAGTTGAAACAGGGTTTATTTCTAATCTAAAAGAAGAAAAACTGTTAACGAATGGCTGGCATCAATCAAGATTAGCTAATTCTATTTTCAAAGCAGTGCGTGGTTATTTTAAACATAATCCACCAGACGGCACATTATTCGCGCGGACTAAAAATCTTAAACACAAAGTAAAAAGTGGCGAGTCTTTGTCGTTAGTAGCACAAAGTTATAATGTTTCTATTTCATCGATTAAAAAAGCCAATAAACTTAAGTCAAATATGATCCGTGTGGGTCAAGTTTTGTCCATTCCGCAATCATAAGTCTGATCCATGCCTATTCAAATATTACCACCGCAATTAGCTAACCAAATTGCGGCTGGCGAAGTTGTCGAACGTCCCGCGTCAGTTGTAAAAGAGTTAGTTGAAAACGCGTTAGATGCTGGCGCCACTAAAGTGGAAGTGGAAATAGATCGTGGCGGTCAGAAACGCATTTTGATCCGTGATAATGGTAAAGGCATTGTCAAAGACGAACTTGCATTGGCATTGTCACGACATGCAACAAGCAAGATTAGCTGCCTTGACGACTTGGAAGCAATTCACAGTTTGGGTTTTAGAGGCGAAGCGTTAGCCTCTATTAGCTCGGTTTCTCGGTTGACTTTAACATCTAAACCACAAAGTCAAAACGAAGCCTGGGCAGCAAGTGCTGAAGGTCTAAACATGGCCGTGGCGGTTAAACCTGCAGCACATCCAAATGGCACCAGTATTGAAGTGCTAGATCTCTTTTTTAATACGCCTGCACGTCGCAAATTTCTTCGAGCTGACAAAACTGAATTTAACCATATTGAATTGTTAATAAAACGAATCGCGATGAGTCGGCCTGAGATTAGTTTTGTACTCAAACATAATGGTAAAACAATTAAACGATACCGAGGACAAGGTAACGAGTCGGATTGGCAACAACAAATGTCTGGTCGGTTGGCCGAAGTCATTAACCAAAGGTTTGTAGATCAATGTCAGTATGGATATTTGCAGTATGATGACGTTGAAATATCGGTTTGGGTTAACCAACCTGAGCTTTGCGCAGGTGTTAACCCATCGCAATATGCGTTTGTAAATGGCCGTATGATGCGCGACAAATTGTTGCAACATGCAATACGCCAAGGTTATGGCGATTCGTTGCATTCGGAGCAACAGCCGGAATATGTCATTACGGTCAATTTGCCAGCGACTGATGTTGACGTGAATGTACATCCAGCCAAACATGAGGTTAGGTTCCACCATTCGCGTCTTATTCATGATCTGGTTGTGCGCACAGTGCAGGAAGCAATTGAACATTTTTACCAGTTACCTGAAACGGGTAAGGGTGACGGAACAAAATTGGAAGGCGGATTGGGATCTGCTTCTGATGATTATCAAAAAGCATTTGAGCAGACTGAAATTCAAAAATCGTGTTTGACTTCACTTGATGATCAACCCCAGTCAGTTGAAGGCTCTTTATTTAGAAGAGACGCTGACGGCTTTTGCTTAAAAGAGACGCTGAAGGCTCTTTACCGAGTGAGGCTGAAGGCTCTTTGTTTACAGGAGCAGCGGAAGGCTCTGAACAAAGAAACGAGAGTGATGGAGAGTTGCCGGTTGGGGATGAAGCGATTAGGCGAGTAAATGAGCGTGCAGACAACGAATATGCACCTACTGCGCAAAAACCTAGAATGAACCATGGTCATTCAGTGCAAATTTCTAATCGTCAGCGCTAAGGCATTCGATAATTTTGCAAATTCTGTGGACGAGCTAACCGCAGATACCGATGCGCATCACCAGCAAGTTCCGACGTCAGAAAGTGGACTAAGAGACAGTGTTACCGAGATTAATACGCCTACCAACAACCTACTGTCCATTTGTTATATCGAACAAGACAGGTATGTCTATTTTATTTGGCAAAATACCTTCTATTTGTTTGATATGTTATCGACGATGAAGCCAAATCCAGCAACGCCAATCAATCTGACACCAGCACCTTTATTGGTGCCGGTTCGGTTAAAGCTAACAAAAGACGAACTACAATGGTGTTCGCAGCATATTGAACAGCTTAAAAACAGTGGCTTTGAAACAAAATTACACGGGCAATACATTATCATTAAGCAAGTGCCAAGTGTCTTACGGTCCTCGGAAGTCGGTCGAACATTGCCTCGTTTTTTGAAAATTTAATGGCAACGGAAACGTTAACCGAGACGATACTTATTAATATCTTAAAACAAACCAGTGCGCAGCCAATTTCAGGTGAACAGATCCGTACAACATTTAATGAATATATTAAAAACGGGAGTCTTGATGTCAATGTGCTACAACATTCAGCTAAACTCTCTGCTTCTGCAATATTAACCAAATTAGTGAATTAAAATGAGCCAGTCAGTGCAATATCCGGTTATAACGATAATGGGGCCAACAGCCTCGGGCAAAACCGATTTAGCGATGGAATTAGCCGATCGTATTAATGGCCAGCTGATAAGTGTGGATTCGGCCCTCATTTATAAAGACATGGATATTGGAACAGCCAAGCCAACGGCCGAAGAATTAGCTCGGCATCCTCATCAGTTAATCAGCTTTTTAGATCCATTAGAGACTTATTCAGCTGCTGACTTTTGTCGAGATGCATTGAAGGAAATTGAGTCGGCATACCAAAACGGAAAAACGCCAATTTTAGTGGGCGGCACTATGATGTATTACAAATCTCTGATTGACGGAATATCGACATTACCTGTCGCCCAAGCCGAAACCCGAGCTGAGATTGAGCAATTGGCAAGTAAAATTGGTTGGGAAGGTGTGCATCAAAAGTTAGCTGAAATTGATCCAGAATCCGCTTTACGTATTCATCCTAATGACCCGCAGCGTATTAACCGAGCCTATGAGATTTATCTAATTAGTGGTGAAACGATGACGGCATTAATGAAAAAGAAAAAAGCCGATACCGTATAAAGTAAAGCAGTTTGCTTTTATGTGTGAAGACAAAACATTGCTCCATCATCGAATTGAACAACGATTTTTGAACATGGTAGAACAAGGTTTTGAACAAGAAGTTAGGTCGCTTTATGAACGAGGCGATTTGCATTTAGACTTACCTTCCATGCGTTGTGTTGGCTATCGACAAATGTGGGAATATTTTGACGGCAAACATGACTGGGATGAAATGATTTTCAGGGGCGTTGTAGCGACTCGTCAATTGGCTAAGAGGCAGCTCACGTGGTTACGAAGCTGGCCCGATGTGACGCACCTAAGCATAGGTAAAGAAAAAGAAAACTTGCAACGAATGATAAACTCGCTAAGCTTATAAGTAGATAGGAAGATATTGCTTAAATTATGAAGTAATGGTTGAAATTTGATCGATTTACTTGAATTTAAAGTTATTACCCCAATAATATTGTGGTAACTTGCATAAGCAACACCCGATAACGTGATATTAAGGAAAAATAGACGTTGGCGATGACGAGGGGTTGCATAGAACATGACATTAAAAATGTTCTACATTTTGTATAAAAATAACAGAATAACAATAAGGAATGAACAATGGCTAAGGGGCAATCTTTACAAGACCCGTTTTTAAATGCGTTACGACGTGAGCGTATTCCTGTATCAATTTATCTTGTAAATGGGATTAAATTGCAGGGCCAAGTGGAGTCTTTTGATCAGTTTGTGATTTTACTTAAAAATACCTTAAGTCAAATGGTCTACAAACACGCAATATCAACGATAGTGCCTGCTCGTCCTTTCCAGACAAATCCACACTACCAAGGTAGTGGAGAAGACGCAGAATAAATGCCTATCCAGGGCTTACGCCTACACGGGTAAATTAATGCATACCATAAAGGAAATATGTCGTACGATGTATTTCCTTTTTGTGTTTTTAAAAACAGGAAATACATTTGTTTGATAGATATGAAGGCGGTGAACAAGCAATCCTTGTTCACGTGAACTTTCCAATGAAAACGACCGAGAAGACTTAGAAGAACTTGGTCTATTAGTGTCATCTGCCGGCGTTTCTTCGTTAGGCGTTATAACAACAACGCGACGCTCACCAGACGCAAAATATTATGTTGGCACCGGCAAAGCGCAAGAAATAGCTGATGCGGTGCAACGTGACGGCGCTGATATCGTAATTTTTAACCACGCCTTATCGCCTTCCCAAGAAAGAAACCTTGAAGCGTTGTTTAAGTGCCGAGTTTTAGATCGCACAGGACTTATTCTCGATATTTTTGCTCAACGAGCAAGAACACACGAAGGTAAATTGCAGGTCGAACTTGCACAACTACGTCATATTTCTACAAGGCTTATTCGCGGTTGGACTCATTTAGAGCGCCAAAAAGGTGGTATTGGTCTTCGTGGTCCTGATGAAACGCAGTTAGAAACTGACAGACGACTACTACGTGCTCGTATAACGCACATTCTGGGACGGTTAGAAAAAGTATCAAAGCAGCGCGAACAAGGTAGACGTTCACGTAAAAAGCAGAGGTGCCGACAGTGTCATTAGTTGGTTATACCAATGCCGGTAAATCAACATTATTTAACGCGGTAACAAATGCCGAGGTGTATGCCGCTGACCAATTGTTTGCGACATTAGATCCAACCCTACGAAAAATAGAAGTTGAAGACGTAGGCGAAGTTATTTTAGCTGATACGGTTGGCTTTATACGCCATCTACCACACGATCTCGTTGCCGCATTTAAAGCAACATTAACAGAAACTCGCGAGTCTGATTTACAGTTGCACGTAGTTGATGTTGCAGATGCCCGCCGTGCTGATAATATGGAGCAGGTTCAAGAAGTATTGAAAGAAATCGACGCTGATCATATTCCGCAATTGCTGGTATTTAATAAAGTCGATTTGTTAGAAGATATTCGCCCACATATTGAACGCGATGATGAAGGCAAGCCAATCTCAGTTTGGTTGTCTGCACAGAATAAATTGGGGTTAGACCTGTTATTCGACGCAATGTCTGAGCTGTTGGGCCTTTCTATGTTGGATATCACTTTGTGTATTCCACCATCAGAGGGTAAGTTAAGAGCGGCACTTTATGCACTTAATGGTATATTAGATGAAAAAATAAATGATAAGGGTGAATGGGTGCTACAAGTACGTATCACCACTGTCGATCATCAAAAGTTAAATAAACAAATGAGCTATGCCATTGAAAAATGGCAACTGGATGACTAAATAGAGTTATGTTTGTGTCATTCACTGATATTCGTCTTTAACTACACGTTATGATGCGAATTTAATAATTTATTGATTACTAATAGGTACTGGAGAAAGGTATGGTCTGGAACGAGCCGGGAAAAAACGACAACGATCCGTGGAAAAATCGCGGTGGAAAAGATCAGGGTCCTCCTGATTTGGATGAACTTTTCAAAGATTTAGGCAACCGTTTTAACGGCATGTTTGGTGGTAAATCCTCCAATCAAGGTGGTAAAGCACAGAGCCCATTTGGATTTGGACTTATTGCGATTGTGGCTTTAGGTATTTGGGCACTTTCTGGTATTTATACCATTAAAGAAGCTGAAAAAGGCGTGGTTTTAACGTTTGGTGAATACACCGGGTTAGTTGATCCAAGGTATTCAGTGGAAGATGACCTTTATTCAAGAAGTTATTCCTGTGAATGTACAAACTATTCGTACAATTCCAGCGTCAGGCTTTATGTTAACGAAAGACGAAAACGTCGTTCAAGTAGATATGGAAGTTCAATATAAGGTTATTGATCCGAAATTTTACTTATTCTCTACTCCTGATCCTGACTCAAGTTTACGTCAAGCTACAGATAGTGCGTTACGACTGGTAATTGGCCATTCAAACATGGATGCCATCTTAACAGCTGGTCGTGAAACAGTTCGTCGCAACACTTGGGATGAATTAAACACAGTTATTGAACCATACAAACTCGGTGTCAGCGTTGTTGACGTCAACTTTAAAGATGCACGCCCACCAGAACAGGTGAAAGATGCATTTGATGATGCTATCGCTGCGCAGGAAGATGAGATTCGTTATATTAACGAAGCTAAAGCTTATGCTAGTGAAGTTGAGCCAAGTGCTCGTGGTCGAGTTAACCGAATGGGTCAAGAAGCTGAAGCATACAAACAAGGCAAAATCTTATCAGCACAGGGTCAAGTTGCTAAGTTTGAGCAGTTACTTCCAGAATACAAAGCGTCTCCTGAAGTGACTCGTAATCGTCTTTACCTAGAAACGATGGAACAAGTGTATGCAAATACATCTAAAGTTTTAGTCGATACAAAAGGCAGTGGCAACATGTTGTATTTGCCATTGGATAAAATTATGCAGCAGCAAAACATTCAGACTCCTGTGATGTCTAATCGTCCAGAAGATGGCTATAACGCGGGCTCTTCAAGTCCAACTAATCAGCCACAACCGTCCCGTTCGGGCCGTGGCGACAGATTTAATGGAGGCGGGAACTAGATATGAAAAACTTTAGTATTGTAGCCCTAATATTTATTGGTCTTATGTCTTTCTCTTCACTATTTGTTGTGAAAGAAGGTCAAAGAGCTATTGTTATTCAGTTTGGTAAAGTTGAGCGTGATGCTTCTGGTACCACATTGGTGAAAGAGCCTTAGTTTGCACTTCAAACTGCCGTTTGTTGAAAAAGTACGAATGATAGATGCTCGTATTCAAACGCTGGACGATGTGCCAGACCGTTTTGTAACAGCAGAGAAAAAGACTTAATAGTAGATTCATTTATCAAATATCGTGTTTCTGACTTTGCAACGTACTACCTTTCTACCGGTGGCGTTAAAGCAAATGCAGAACAGTTACTTAAGCAAAAAGTAAACAACGCGTTAAGAACTGAATTTGGTACTCGTACAATTAAAGAGATTGTTTCTGGTGAACGCACAGAGCTTATGGAAGCTGCTATTATTGCCGCTAAAAGTTCTAGTGATTTAGGTTTGGAAGTATTGGATGTTCGTGTAAAACAAATCAATCTACCACTTGAAGTCAGTAACTATATCTTTGAACGTATGAGAACAGAACGATTAAAAGTAGCTAAAGCTCACCGCTCAGAGGGTCGTGAACAAGCTGAAATTATTCGAGCTGATGTCGATGCAAGAATTACCATTATGATTGCAGAAGCAGAGAAAAATTCGCAGACTTTACGTGGTGAAGGTGATGCACAAGCAGCACGCGTATATGCTGATGCGTTTAGCAAAAACGCGGAGTTTTTCAGTTTCGTTCGTAGTTTAGACGCGTATCGAAATAGCTTTAATAGTCGTCAAGATATTATGGTTATCGAACCAGACAGCGATTTCTTCAAATATATGAAATCAACCTCAGGTAAATAACCTTACCACTAGTTAAAGGGCCCTACGGGGCCTTTTTTGTTGGTACCGTATAAATACATGAAGTTTTGGTATTTATGCCACGTAATGTAGTGAGATAAAAATGCAGATAGAATGGTTAACCGTAATTGGACTTGTATTAATAGTTGAAGGAATGATGCCGTTATTGTTCCCAAAAATATGGCAAAACTACATTAGAAAGTTAGCAGATGAACCAATAAGTGGCATCCGATTTGTTGGTGGTGTGTTGTTTGTACTTGGAATCGTGCTTTTAATGTTTCGTTAAGTTTAATTTTTATCTAATAAATTCAGGTGTTTAATAAACAATGTGAATCTTTTTTGCCAAATCGGGTGATCTTTACCCCGCAATTTTGATAGAATCCCCGCCTAATTTTTTCTGAGTGAAAATGAAATGGGCAAAAACGTTGTAGTTTTAGGCACCCAATGGGGTGACGAAGGTAAAGGTAAAGTAGTTGATTTACTAACTGACAAGGCTGATTACGTTGTACGTTATCAAGGTGGCCACAATGCGGGTCACACGTTAGTAATAGACGGTGAGAAAACAGTACTGCATTTAATCCCTTCTGGGGTATTACGCGATGGCGTAAAATGTATTATTGGTAATGGCGTTGTATTATCTCCAGACGCTTTGATGACTGAAATCAAAATGTTGGAAGAAAGAGGCGTTCCTGTTAAAGAGCGTTTACTTATCTCTGAAGCTTGCCCGCTTATCCTTCCATATCATATCGCTCTAGACCAAGCCCGTGAAATCGCACGTGGTAATAAAGCAATCGGCACAACCGGCCGTGGCATTGGGCCAGCTTATGAAGACAAAGTAGCACGTCGTGGCCTACGTGTTGGCGATTTGTTTAATCCAGAGCAATTTAAAGAAAAACTAAAAGAAGTTCTTGAGTACCATAACTTCTCTTTAGTTAATTATTACAAAGTTGACCCTGTCGACTTTGAAAAGACATTTAACGATGCAATGGCTGTCGCTGACATACTTAAAGCTATGGTTGTTGATGTAACGTCGTTATTAGACGCTGCACGCCTTGCTGGTGAGTCAATCTTGTTTGAAGGTGCCCAAGGTACACTTCTTGATATTGACCACGGTACATATCCGTATGTGACGTCTTCAAACACAACTGTTGGTGGTGTTGCAACTGGTGCAGGTTTTGGTCCGTGTTACTTAGACTATGTACTTGGTATTGTAAAAGCATACACAACACGCGTTGGTTCAGGCCCGTTCCCAACAGAACTTGATTGTGAAGTTGGCCAACACTTAGGCATTAAAGGTCATGAGTTTGGCGCAACAACAGGCCGTAAACGCCGCACAGGTTGGTTTGATGCCGTTGCAATGAAACGTGCAGTTCAAATTAACTCAATTACAGGTTTCTGCTTAACAAAACTTGATGTACTTGATGGTCTAGAAGAAATAAAAATCTGTATAGGTTATCAATTAGCAGATGGTTCAGTTGTTGACGTTCCACCTATGGCCGCTGAAGGGTATGATGCTGTTGTGCCTTTATATGAAAGTGTTCCAGGTTGGTCTGAAAACTCTTTTGGCGTTACAACTTTTGAAGGTTTGCCACAAGCTGCGCAAAACTACATTAAACGTTTAGAAGAAATCACTGGCGTGCCAATGGATATCATATCTACTGGTCCTGACAGAAATGAAACAATGATTTTACGTAACCCGTTTTCGTAAGTAGAATTGTTTTTAAGAACCGCCATCATGGCGGTTTTTTGTATTTACTAAGTGTCGATAAATTTTACACTTGGCTTTTTTTATATTTTCGGTAATACTTATATTGTTGTATTTAAAGAGTTTGTTTTTGTTGGCTCATTAATTGCTTTGTTATTGATATATTAAAACTACATTCGACGAATGATAGTTGTTTATTCAACATGGATTGTTCATTTCCTAATTTAGAGGTTGTTGTATGAAAATTTTGTCAATCGCAATGTTGCTTTGCATTTTAGTCACGGGTAAAGCCCAGGCTGTTCCAATTGTTGAATTTATCGACAATGGTAGAACTACGATTACTAACATCGAAGGTCAAATGACCGAATGGTTAGATTTAACAGAGACGCTAGACATAAGCTTCAATGACATCACCGCTGACCTAGCGGACTCAGTTTTAGATGAAACGTTAAGCGAAACTTCAGAGTTTTCGACTGGCTGGCGCTACGCACAAATCTTTGAAATTCAATTTATGGCATTTAACTTTTTTGCTGATATTTCAGGCACACTTATTTTAAACGAAAGTAATATGTTTGATTTTATCCAATTATTTGGCAACACGTTAGATGACGTAGGCAATGGTGCACTCGCTACAATGGGTATGTCGGGAACTGATGTTGCTGGTGTACCATAAGTGAAATAGAAGCTGTCCAGTTTATTGGTGGCGCTGCACCTGAAAAGGTTGATTGGGTTTGGGACAAAGATACGCCTTTAGCTGGTGGTAGTTGGTTAATTCGCGACTATACGCCGGTTTTTGCTGCAGTATCTGCACCAGCGTCTATTGCACTGTTTGTATTTGGTTTGATGGGTATTCATTACCGTAGAAAAAACGCCTAAATTTATTAGAGTTAAAATAAAGCCACCGGAAGGTGGCTTTTTGTTTACAGCATTCGCGAAATTTCTTTCTATAATTAGATGTACTCCTAGGTTTTTTTCGATAATCTAATGATGAATTAGTTTAAGGATAAAATACATGTACATAAAATCCCTCTTTGTCGCTCTTATAAGTATTAGCTTATCCGGTTGTTTGAAAACTGACGGTGACGTTACTTATGGTCAGTGTTCAGCACCGGATGCCAACAATCGATTATATGACTTTCTGGACGATGAATATTTTTGGTATGGCGATTTAGCACAATCGTTTAACCCTGAAAAGCATTCTGATATCAAAGAAGCACTTGCGAGTCTTCGCGTTCCTCAAGACCGATTTAGCTTTGCAATGACTACAGCAGAATATGACGATTATCAAAAGTCAGTGTTCTTTGGCTATGGCTTTTCTCATTCGGCCACAGAAAATAATGATGGTCTTAAGATCAGATATGTTTTTGAAGAGGGTTCGGCAGCGCAGAATGGTCTTCGTCGCGGTGATACCATCGTTGGCGTCGAAGGTGTTGATATGGCGACAATATTGTCTCAGGTTGCAGCAGGCACAACGACGTTGAATACCGTATTTGGCCCTAATGAAGCAGGGCATACTATTGATGTTGAAATTTTAAAACCAGACGGCTCAACAATAGATACTCAGTTTAGTAAAGGCTCGATAACGGCCAATACTGTAATGGCGACACAGGTTAAAGATGTCACTATCGCAGGCGAAGCTAAAAAGTTGGATATCTCGTTTTCGATTCGTTTGATTCTCGATCTGAACAGGAGCTTAACGTCGCGTTTGATGAGTTTGCTGATCAAAACATCGACGAAATGATATTAGACGTTAGATACAACGGCGGCGGTTTAATCCGTGTCGCAAAGCAATTGAGTACTCAAATCGCGGGAGATGAAGTTGAGAATGAAGTTTTTGTAAAGTACGTTCACAATGATAAACAATCGAGTCGCGACCAAACGTCGTACTTTAGTTTAGGGGCCGGCTTTGAAAAAATGAATCTCGACAGAGTTATTGTGTTAACCACTGGTGGCAGTTGTTCAGCGAGTGAATTAGTTATCAATGCGTTAGACCCATTCGTAGAAGTTGTCATCGTAGGCGAAAATACCTGTGGTAAACCAGTTGGTATGTATCCAGAAGAAATATGCGACCATGTGGTTTTTGCAATTAACTTCCAAACTCAGAACGCAGTAGGCTTTGGTGACTACTTTGATGGTCTGAGTGTTGACTGCCCAGTGAATGATGTCGTTACAGGGGATTGGGGTGTTGATTCTGATCCATTGTTGGCAGAAGGGCTATATTACCTTGCCAATGACAGTTGTAGTGCGAGTGCCGTAGCGTCGCCTCAAAATCGAAATGGCGGGGCAAAAGCTAAATTTATTCCTTCTCCACCCGTCGACTTTTCCAAAGGGCCGATTAAAGCCAAAAACTTACTTTAGGGAATGGCCTAGTACTTGCTTTCAATTAACCAATAAATCTGTTAATTGAAAGCAACACTACAATTTGGTCTGGCGCACATGAAATATATTCTGACACTACTGCTTGTTTTTTCTGCTTATAGTTTTTCTTATAACGAGAATAAATTGAAAGTCGTGCAAATTTATACTCAAGATGAATTGTTAGCTTTAATAAAAGAAAACAAGCATTTAGATAAAGTAAAAGCCGATCGGTGTCAGTTAAATCGTGATATTGAAGACCATGCAGTAAAACTCCATATACCGGCTTATGAATTTCTTTATGGGGACATGCTCGCGTGGGGAGTTTGCATTGAAAAAGACGCAGAGCTGGGGATTTATTATATTCGTAAGTCGGCAAAACAAGGCCTAGTTGCGGCAATAGAACAGATGGGACGCTATTATCATGAAGGCATATTTGTTCAAAAGGACATCGATAAAGCTCACACGTTAATATTTCGAGCCGCGGAATTAGGAAACCTCAATGCGCAAATGAGGTTGGTACAAATGCATTTAGATGGGGTTGGTAGCCCATATGATTACGAACAAAGTTATAAGTGGCTACATCACGCTATAATTGAAGACTCAACCACCCACCAAAAAGTGGCCACCTTGTTGGCTAAACTCGCAAAACTGATGCATCCTAAAGCGTTAAAGAGGGCGAAACACACGCCAATTTAACGTATTTGTTCAGGCGTTCATTTTATTAAACGTTATTTATAAAAAAATTGACAAAAACGATAGTTATTAACTTGTTTGTCTTCATATGGTGTTAAACTAACGACTTAACATTATTTTTTAATTTTTATAAGTGAAACTGAATGCCAAAATTTGACCCGAATCACGATCGGGAAGTTGCTAAATACGGAACCCCTATCGCGAGCCGCGAATTTATCTTAGAACAAATCGAAAAGAACGACTCCCCCTTTCGTATGGCGAATTATTGAAAATTTGTCAGGTCTCCAGCGATGATTTAAAAGTTGCCTTAAAAAGGCGCCTCAGAGCGATGGAACGTGACGGCCAGTTATTATTTACAAAGTTTAAAAAATACGCGATCCCCGATCAGAAAGATTTTATTGTCGGTCAAGTGATTGGTCACCGCGATGGTTTTGGTTTTTACAACCTGAAAACGCTAAGAATAACCGCAGCGACTGGTATATAAGCCACAGCCAGATGCGGAGCTATATCCATGGCGATATCGTAAGAGCGCAATCATTAGGCGAATTTAAAGGCAAAACCGAAGCCCGCATTGTTGACTTAGTCACAGCTCGTTCAGCGCCGCTAATAGGCCGTTATTTTGTTGAGTCTGGTGTGCAATCTGTAGTACCAGATGACAGTCGTATTAAACACGAAATCATTATCCCGAAAGGATCAGAAAACGGTGCTCGACATGGCCAGATGGTTATTGTCGAAATTGAATCGCGTCCAAATAGATCATCAAGTGCAACTGGTTCAATTAGAGAAGTTTTAGGCGAGCATATGGCGCTATGAATGGAAATTGATATCGCGCTACGTAATTATGAAATTCCATTTGAATGGTCTGACACAATTGTCAACTTGGCTAAAAACTGTCACCAGAAGTTTCAGAACAAGACAAGTTAGGCCGCGTTGATCTGCGTAATTTACCGTTAGTCACTATTGATGGTGAAGATTCCCGTGACTTTGATGACGCGGTTTATTGTGAGCGTAAAAATCCGGTGGGTGGCGTCTATATGTTGCCATAGCCGACGTTTCTCATTACGTAAAACATAACTCAGCATTGGACAGAGAAGCTATCGATAGAGGAAATTCTGTATATTTCCCATCGCAAGTTATCCCAATGTTACCAGAGGCACTATCAAACGGATTATGTTCATTAAATCCACAAGTTGACCGTTTGTGTTTAGTGGCTGAGATGACAGTCGCCGATAGTGGTAAATTATCAGGCTTTAAATTTTACGAAGCTGTCATGCATTCTCATGCCCGACTAACGTATACCAAAGTGGCCGCTATCTTAGCTGGTGATGCGACTATGATTGACCGTTATCAAGCGGTCTATCCGCATTTGATGGATTTATTTGATCTTTACAAAGCGCTTAAACTTAGACGTGCTGACCGTGGTGCTTTTGAATTTGATACTATCGAAGCTAAGTTTATTTTTAACGCCAATAAAAAAATTGATTCGGTTGAAACTGTTGAGCGTAATGACGCCCATAAATTGATCGAAGAATGTATGATTTTAGCCAACGTAGCGACAGCTAAGTTCCTAGAAAAAATGACGCAGGCGCGCTATTTAGGGTACATGACAAACCCGACCCAACAAAACTTGCTAGTTTTCGAGCATTTTTAGCAGAACTTGGTGGCGAACTGACATTTAGTGATCAACCTACACCCAAAGAACTCAGCGATCAGGTTAATCCATTTTTGAATCGTCCAGATTCAGAACTTATTCAAACCATGATGATCAGGTCAATGCGCCAAGCGGTATATCAGCCTGACAACATCGGTCATTTTGGTTTAGCGTTAGACGGCTATGCGCATTTTACATCGCCAATTCGTCGTTACCCAGACTTAATCGTCCATCGTGCAATTAAAGGCGTTTTGCATAAACAAGGTGAAAAAACGTCTGGTCACTACGTTTATTCCAGCGAAGAATTAGAGCATTTAGGTGAACAGTGTTCAAAGACCGAACGTCGTGCTGATGAAGCAACACGAGACGTAGAGTCTTGGTTGAAATGTGAATTTATGCAGGACCACATTGACCGCGAATATGAAGGCATTATTGCTTCTGTCACCTCATTTGGCGTGTTTGTCAGACTTAAAGAATTGCATATTGAAGGCCTAGTTCACATCACTGGATTAGGAAACGACTACTTTAATTATGACCAAGGACGCCATGTTTTAGTGGGTGAACGAACACGTCAGGTATTCAAACTCGGTGATGAGTTAGACGTACGAGTTCGTTCGGTAGACTTAGATGGAAGACAGATTGATTTTGAGTTGGCTGATTTGCCACGGGGCTCATCGCGTGACAGGTTGGCAGGAAAATCACGTAAACCGCAGGCTAAAAATACTCGCCCAACGGGCAAAGGCAGTAGTGACAAAGACCGCAAAGAACCGTCTAAACCTAGACGCAGTGGTTCAATTAGAGAACGTTTGAAACGTGGTGACGTGCCTTAGCGATATACAATCTGAAGTGGCCCAAAAAGAAGGGACATCTAAGGGAAAAAATTCTGCGGACGGCGCAGTTGGTCAAAATAAAAAACCAACAACAAAACCAAAAGCAACAAAGAAAAAACACGCTAAGAAAAAGCCAGCACGAGTAAACCTAAAACGCGTGCAGCTAAGCGAATTGCCGCCAAAAAAGCTAAAAAAGTCAATAAGAGAAGTAAGATATGAGTTCAGAAATCGCCTACGGCATCCATTCCATTAGCGCCATAATGGCCAATGAGCCAGAGCGCCTAATTGAAGTATATGCGTTAAAAGATCGTAAAGATGACCGTATGGCACCACTGATTAGCCAAGCTCATTCCCTTGGTGTATCTGTTCAATATATGTCGCGTAAAGTATTAGACGATAAAAGTGACGGCGAACAGCATCAAGGTATTATTGCTCGTGTTAAAGCAGCTAAACAAAAAGACGAAGCCGATCTGTCAGATCTATTAGCCAGATTGAACCAACAAAACATTGCTCCATTATTGTTAATTCTTGACGGGGTAACTGACCCACATAATTTGGGTGCTGTTCTCCGTACCGCTGATGCCGCGGGTGTTCATGGCGTTATTGTTCCTAAAGATAGGTCGGCGAAATTGACAGGTACAGCGCGTAAAGTTGCATGTGGCGCAGCTGAAGTTATGCCATTATTTGTCGTTACAAATCTAGCTCGTAGTTTAAAGTCTTTACAAAATGAAGGTGTTTGGATTGTTGGTACTGCGGGTGAAGCTGAGCAAGACGTTTTTCAAAAATCTATGACTGGCCCGTTGGCTTTAGTTATGGGGGCTGAGGGTACCGGAATGCGTCGACTTACACGAGAAAATTGTGACGACTTAGTTAAAATACCGATGGCAGGTTCTGTCTCAAGTTTAAATGTTTCAGTTGCAACGGGTGTCATTTTGTTTGAAGCCGTACGCCAACGAACATTAGCATAACGCTTAATAAGAAACCTTGGTTAGCTAAATAGTAATCGTATTTATTTGTATAATCACGAATTAATACTCCAATACTTTTTCATCATGTATTTGTAACATATGGGCCGTTTTAGAGGTCTATATCAACAACGCGTTGTATTAGGAAATGTCAGCCCAAATGAAACATATTATTCTCACAACTCTACTGCTTATTTGTTGTTTTTCACTTTACGCTGATGAACCCGAGCTTGACGAAGACGGTAATCCGATTATTTTACCAGACCTAGCCTCGCCATGGTCTTTATCGAATGGTCAAGGTTTAGAGGTTGATTCTGAGGACTTAAAGGGTAAACCTTATGTCTTGCATTTTTGGGCCACTTGGTGTCCTTATTGTAAAAAATTGCAATCAGGTTTAGATGTCATTTCTAAGGGGTATGTGGACAAAGGTATTCCAACTTATGCAGTGAGTTTTTGGGAAAATCCAAGAGCAAAGCCTGTTAAAGAAATGAAAAGTCGAGGCTTAACCTTGCCGGTACTAATTGAAGGTGATGCGGTGGCTAAGCAATTTAGCGTTATGGGTACGCCAACGACAATATTTATTAATGGTGAAGGTGAAATTGTATACGTACATATGTTATCGAATCCAAACGATCCACAAATTAGAGTCGCCTACGAATCACTTCTCAAATCCATGGCAACAGACGATTAACACAAAGGAGCGAAAGCGCCTTTTTGTTAACGATAAGCAGCGCTTTTCAATCTTTTGGTTTACCGAAACTAGCTCGCTATTACGGGCTTTTTGACAAAATAAATAATTCTCCTTTAAACCTTTTTCTATTCCCCTGATACTAAGTAAATAACAACACAGTAGTTCAACAATAAAAGAAGAATATTTTGGTTGGAAACGTAATTTCGCCTCAGCAATTTCAACAGGTTGATGTCAATCGTGTCGACGATGATGCACAGCTTGTCGTTTTGCTTAAACAAGGCAACCAAAATGCACTTAAACAACTTTACGATAAATACATAAATCGAACCTACGCCTTAAGTTTACGATTGTCAGGTGACCGTGAGATTGCAGAAGATATTACTCAGGAAGTTTACGTGCAGGTTTGGCAGAAAATTCACAACTTTCGTGGCGATAGCAAATTCTCAACATGGCTACAGTCGGTGACCAGTAATGTTGCTATTTCTCATATGCGAAAACAAAAGCCGTGGTGGCGCAGCTGGTTTGGTTCAGACGAACAAAACCAACAGGCCCTCGGTGCTCAGGAAATATCTGACGATTATTCGGATTATGATCTGAGCCGCAGTGGTCTAGATAAACATATTGCTAGCCTGCCAGAACAAGCTCGAGTGGTATTTGTGCTGTTCGCTATTGAAGGCTGGCGACACGAAGAAATTAGCAGAGAGCTAGGAATCGCTGTTGGTAGCAGTAAAGCGCAATATCACAGAGCCAAACAATTGCTGCAGAATCAACTATTGGCAGAAGACGAACAATCACAAACGAGGGAGGGCATTAATGATGACATCTAAAGACAAACAATTTGATGACCTAATCAGCGATTTGGAACCAGAATTGGCACCAAAACGAGATTTGTGGGCTGGTATTGAGCAAGCCATTACAAATGTGCCACAGCAAACACCAAGTGAACTAAGTGGCTCGACAATTAAATCAACTCCGTGGCTTAAAGTTGCGGCTATGTTTGCTCCAGTGGCGCTAGTCACTGGGCTTTGGTTAGGATTGCCGAAAGGTATCGATCAACAAATTGAAGAACCGAGTTGGTTAACACCGGTTTCGGCCAGTTTTGAATTGCAAAAACAGCAACTGTTGCAACGGGTCAGTAATACCAATGTGGTCTCGCCAAACTGGCGTTCATCACTTACCGAATTGGAGTTGGCGGAAAAGGCCTTGAAAAAGCCCTTATTCATCAACCAGAAGACGCAGTGTTGATGAAAATGTTAACCCAGATCCATCAACAACAATTGGCATTGATCAGTAAGTCGCATCAATCCAAATTTACACAAATTTAATGAAACGTTAACAAGGTATATTTATGAAAAACTTATTAGTCATAACCGCGCTGCTTGTTTTGTCTATCGGTCAGGTTGCCGCGGGTGAAAAAGTAGACAAGGTATTAACGACGACTGAAAACGGGAAAGTCTTAATTGATGTGCAATCAGGTAAAGTGACAATTAAAACGTGGGATAAGAACGAAGTTAAAGTTGTTGGTGAGCTCGATAAGGACGCAGAGGGTTATCAGTTTGAAAACAATGAAAATGGACGAGTTGTTTTTAAGGTTCATATGCCCAGCCAAAAATGGAACAACTGGAAAGAAGAAGGCTCAAAATTGGTGTTTTGGATACCCGTTAAAAACGGCGTTAAATTTGAAGGTGTCACTGTTGATGTTAAAGTGGCAAATGTATTAGGCGGCGCTCGGATAAACACAGTGAACGGTTATATTGATGCTTCAAAATTAGAAGGCCGAATTGCATTAGGCACAGTCAATGGCGATATCAAATCGGAAGGATTAAAGGGCAATATTAATTTAAATTCGGTTAATGGTGAAATTGACGATTCTGGTAGCGAAGGTGACTTGGAAATTGAAACCGTGAACGGCGATATTAATACCAACAGTAAAGTTAACGAGCTAAAAATCACCAATGTTAATGGTGATATGGACTTGGACTTAAAGTCCATCAAAGAAATTGAGATAAGTACTGTGAACGGTGACATCAATTTGCGAGCTGATCTTTCTAACATCAAAACGTTATTTATCACTTCAGTCGGTGGCGATACTGACCTTAAATTTGGTGGCGATATTTCTGCAGAATTTAGAATTGAAGCCCACTCTGGCGGTGATATTGAAAATAACTTAAGCGGAGATAAAGTAAGAAAAGACAAATATGGTCCGGGAGAGTCACTCCGTTTTACACTAGGTAGTGGTAAAGCTGAAGTTGAAATTAATACTGTAAACGGCGACATTCGCATCGGAAAATAGAGCAAGTTACACGTTTGAAGTTGTCCCATTAGGGGCGAAGTAATTCGCCCCATTTTTGATCTTAAATCACTAACATAAGTTGCTATCAAGCGTCTAAATCCCTAGAATAGTATGCCTAAATTACCCCTCGTAATGTCTCAACCAGCAGAGTATTAAATGGCGAAATCGTCTTATAAACCGACCAGAGAACAACAAGCTCAAGTGGACTCGTTAAAAGTCCCACCGCATTCTATTGAGGCCGAACAATCGGTTTTAGGTGGTTTGATGCTGGACAATAATGCGTGGGATAGAGTCGCAGAAAAAGTCGTAAAAGGTGATTTCTATTTAAAGCAACATAGAGATATTTTTGCTGCGATGGCCATGTTGATGATCCAGAATCATCCTATTGACTTAATCACGGTATCTGAAGCTTTAGAAAAAGATAAAAAACTTGAAGGCGTTGGTGGCTTTTCTTATTTAGGGAAATTGCCAAAAATACACCGAGTGCAGCAAACATTGTAGCTTATGCTGCAATTGTTCGAGAAAGAGCGGTTGTCCGTGAACTTATCGGCACAGCCAATGAAATGGCCGACGCGTGTTATAACCCCGAAGGGCGGAGCAGTGAAGAACTATTGGACTTTGCTGAATCCCGGGTTTTCAAAATCGCCGAGCAGCGTGAAAATAAAAATGACGGACCTAAAGACCTACAATCAATATTAACTTCTACCGTTGATAAGATTGAAGAACTTATGCGTACCGACAACGACGGTATCACGGGCTTAACAAGTGGCTTCACCGATCTCGATAAAATGACCAGCGGTTTTCAACCATCTGATCTGATTATCGTGGCCGCACGACCTTCAATGGGTAAAACCACGTTTGCTATGAATTTAGTTGAAACGGCAGCACTTACCTCAGATTACCCAGCACTTGTATTTAGCTTAGAGATGCCGTCTGACTCAATAATGATGAGAATGCTGGCGTCGCTAGGTCGAATCGATCAAACTAAAGTTCGTACCGGTAACTTAGACGATGACGATTGGGCTCGATTGGCTAGTACACTTGGTATTATGCAGGAAAAAGGTAAGCTTTATATTGATGATTCATCGGGGTTAACGCCTACCGAGGTTCGCTCTAGAGCGCGTCGTATCGCCCGGGAACACGGTGGTCTATCCATGATAATGATAGATTACCTTCAGCTGATGCGATCCCCTGAATTTAAAGATAATCGAACCTTGGAAATTGCCGATATTTCTGCGTCATTAAAAGCTTTAGCAAAAGAATTGAACATTCCGGTTATTGCCCTAGCACAGCTTAACCGTGGATTGGAGCAACGAGCAGACAAACGCCCAATCAACTCAGACTTACGTGAATCTGGCTCAATAGAGCAAGACGCTGACTTAATCATGTTTATTTATCGTGATGAAGTTTATCACGAAGACTCAGCGGACAAAGGTACGGCAGAGATTATTATTGGTAAACACCGTAATGGTCCAATTGGCCGAATTAGGTTAACAACTCAACTGCATTATTCTCGATTCGATAATTATGCTGGCAATGCTTTCATAGACGACTAAATCATGTATCAGCCAACAGCAGACATTAACTTGTCTGCGCTAAACCACAATTTAACGCAGATCAAAAAGCGGGTAAAACACGCTAACGTACTAGCTATGGTAAAAGCTGACGGTTATGGTCATGGCATTGTGCCGGTTGCCCAAAGTTTAGCCGCAGCGAATGCATTTGGTGTTGCGCGGGCGAGCGAAGCAAAAGAGTTGGTTGATGCCCAAATAAATAAACCTGTAGTGTTGGTTGAAGGGTGTTTTGATCTAGACGAATATCAATGGGCGTTGCAAAGTGGGGTACAAGTCGCTATCCATACTCCAGTGCAGCTAGAACAATTTTTAAGTTTAAAAACATCAAAGCGGATAACCGTTTGGTTAAAATTAGACACTGGTATGCATCGACTTGGATTTAGTCCAACACAATTTAAGACCGCTTTTCAACAATTAGAACAGTGCCAACATTGTGTCGATATTATCTCAATGACGCACTTTGCCTGCGCTGACGACTTAGAGAATCCACTAAACGAGATGCAGCTCAGCGAGTTTGAACAAACCTGTTCAGGACTTGAAGGACAGCAGTCAGTCGCAAATTCAGCATTGATCTTGTCTCGTCCTGATAAAATTAAAGACTGGGTTCGTCCCGGTATTGCGCTTTACGGCTCATCGCCTATTGAAGGCAGTCAATCTCAAGATTTTGACCTTCGCCCTGTAATGACATTCAAGGCTAATATCATTGCGATTAATGCTATTCCAAAGGGACATACCGTTGGATATGGTTGTGGTTGGACTGCAGATAAAGATAGCACGATAGCCGTGGTGGCCGTTGGATATGGAGATGGTTATCCACGACATGCTCAAAATGGCACACCAGTGTTAATCAATGACCAAAAAGCGCCTTTAGTTGGTCGCGTTTCCATGGACATGATTACTGTCGATATAAGTGAGTTAACCAATGTAAATATTGGTGATTCTGTCGTCTTGTGGGGAGAGGGATTACCAGCAGAAGAAATTGCCATCTGTGCGTCTACTATTAGCTATACCTTGTTTTGCGGTATCACTCGACGAGTAAAACGTAATTATATCAGGGCTTAAACTGGTTAGAATAGTGAATGTCGTGTCACTGAAAAATGACGTTTTGACTCCGAATTACTCTTAAATCAGTTATTGTCTTTCATCTTTAGGAGAGTCCATTACCACATGTGTACTTATTGTTGCGACCTGTGGCAAATCCCCAAGTACGTCAGTGTGAAACGTCTTATAACTCACTAAATCTAGAGTTTCGACTCTCAGTAAATATTCAAAAGCCCCAGTGACATTATGGCACTCTAATACTTCGGTAGAGCCTGATATTGCCTGTTCAAAGGCTTGTTGTGCGTCTTTAGTGTGAGTCTTTAATCCAACGGTGACATAGGCTACAAAGCCAATCCCTAAACGCTGATTATTTAACACAGCTCGATATGACTGAATAACGCCGGACTGCTCCAACTCCTGAACTCGACGTAAACAGGCGGAAGGAGATAAACCCACTTTTTCTGCAAGTTGAATATTGGCGATCCGGCCGTCGTATTTTAACTCGCGCAATATTTGTTGGTTGTATCGGTCTAATTTCATGATTAATTGCAATTTGTCTTTTATACAAACAATAAACGCAATTTAATTCGATTGGAAGCGCAGTAAACTACTAATTCAGAATCACTTGAACAGAACGATGCTGAGCAAGTGAAAAACGTCCTAATTTAAAATGGAGCTCAAATGGAAACGTTAATGACGTTGGCACTTTTTGCGTTTGTTTCGTCAATCACCCCATAGGTCCCAACAACTTAATGTTATTAAGTTCAGGAGTGAACTTTGGCTGGCGCAGAACGTTACCACATATGATAGGTGTCGCCAGTGGTTTTACTTTGATGGTGTTTTTAGTGGGGATTGGTGTAATTCAACTGTTTGACATGGTGCCGCAAAGCTATGTTGTTCTAAAATGGTTTTGTATTGTCTATTTGTCTTATCTTGCTGTAAAAATCGCGCGTTCTGGTAATGCTGTCGCGAGAGAAAGTGGTAGTGTTAAGCCAATGACCTTTATGCAAGCTGTCTTATTCCAATGGGTTAATCCAAAAGCCTGGACCATGGCGTTAAGTGCAATTAGTGTTTATGCGCCCGAACGAGACTTAATATCTGTAATCTGGGTGTCATTAATTTTTGCGGCCATTAATTTGCCGTCGATTACGGTTTGGGTCGTTGTTGGAGACCGACTTCAACAATTTTTGACTAGCGCTGTCAAATTGAAAGTGTTTAATTACTCGATGGCGACGTTACTGATATTGTCTTTGTTCCCAGTCATTATGGAATAAGGCGTAGCGGGAGTTTTAATGTTAAAAAAGGCGTCTATCAGACGCCTTTTTTATGCGATGCTATTTAGGACTAAACGCCGTTGTTGAATCTCTAACCAGTAAAGTTGGATTAAACTCAATAACATCTTCAATAACTTGGTTTCGGATCTGCTTAAGTAACAATTCAGTTGCGGATTTTGCAATCAAGGATGTCGGCTGCTCTGCTGTTGTTAGCTTAGGCCAAGTTTGTCTAGAGAATGGACTGTTTTCGAATCCAACAATAGAAATTTGGTTCGGAATATCGATACCTTCTAATCGACACGCAAATAATGCACCTGCTGCGATTTCATCGTTACTTGCGAAGATGGCGGTTGGCATTTTTTCAACGTGAGCAGTTGTTTAGCTCCATTTACACCTGATTCGAATGAGTATTCACCGTCGACAATAAAATTCGGTTTGACCGAGATCCCACGTTGTTTTAAAGCTTGTTGATAACCTTCTAAACGTTCATGACTCGACTTATGTTCAGGGTCACCACAAATAAACGCAATATCGTTATGTCCTAAATCAATTAAGTACTCAGTGATAGATAAACTTGCCGCTCGGTCATTAACATAAACGCATTGGTTTGCTTGCTCTAATGAGCCTTTCCCTGAAATGACTCGAACAAACTTCACGCCTTTTTTTGAAGTTCGAAAATTAGCTTTTGATTTTCAGAAAGAGGAGGCGTCAATACCAAACCATCAAGGTTTGAGCGTGCTACTAAGCGTAAAATCTCTTGAATTATATTAGGTGCGTGGGCGTCACAGGGGTGGATCAGCAATTCAAAGTTTTGTTCACGACAAACATCCAAAATACCATTTTGCATATCGATTATGTAATACGCATTAGGGTTGTCGTATATAAAGCCTATCTCAAACGATTGAGTGCTAGCTAAGCTACGGGCCGCTTGACTCGGACGGTAGTTTAACTCTGCCATTGCTGCTTGTACTTTGTCTTTAGTGGCCTGACGGACACCTTGTTCGTTATTAATGACACGCGAAACAGTCTTGATTGACACGCTTGCTTTTTCTGCAACTTCGCTAATAGTTATTTTCATTAAGTGATTCCTCTGATTGCAAGCTAAGACTAGCACAGTGGAGTCTGACAACGATAGCCAATTTTGATGTTTTATTGTTCATTTATTTGGTTTTTGATTGAAAGTGTAAATATTTTATAAAACTTAAATGCTAATAAATACAAACAGATGTGGTTTTTTGTGGTAAAAAATGAACTATTTTTTGTAAATACGATTGCCTTTTAAATAATCTTGTATTAGTTTAATGACAACGCTGTCATTTTAAATAAAAGTTAGTGTACTAAAAAACAACAACAATATTGATGAGCTTGGGAGCCATTATGAAAAATTCTCGTCTTAAACTATCCGCATTAGCGTTGGCAATCGCTAGTTCACTTACTGCTACAGCAGTTACAGCCGCAGAAGCTGATGAACAAGTAAAAGCTGACGACGATGTTGAAGTTATTCAAATACGTGGTATTCGTGCCAGTACTAAGAAAAACTTAAATCAAAAACGTTTTGCAATGGCAATTGTAGATACAATCACACCGGAAGATATCGGTAAATTCCCTGATAAAAACGTTGCAGATACGTTATCTCGAATTCTAGTGTAACTGTTAGCCGTGACTTTGGTGAAGGCGAAGGCGTAACAATTCGTGGTTTTACCCCTAACCAAAACGTAACATTATTGAATGGTCAAGGTGTTGGTACTGCTCAGTGGTTTGTACTAAACAATACTGGCCGTAACTTCAACTTTGAAATGTTAGCATCAGAAATGGTTGGTGGCCTTGAAGTTTACAAATCGCCACAAGCCGATATCGAAGAAGGTGCGCTTGGTGGTACGGTAATCGTTAATACTCGCAAACCATTAGAAATGGAGTCAGGCACAATCGCTGGTTCTGTCGATATGCAGTACTCTGAACTTCCTGACGAATGGGATCCAAGTGCTTCAATCGTAACCGCTTGGTTAAATGAAGACGAAACATTTGGTATTAACGTTTCAGCGGCAATACAAAACAGAACAGTAGAACGTCATTCTCAAGAGTCTGATTTTGGTTGGTTTGGCCCCTAGTATTGCGAGAATCGCGGTTACACCACCTAAAAACGACACGCCACAAGAACAAGGCTCAACTCCTTGGGGTGTAGGTTCTGCGGTATTTAAACAAGACCGCGAACGTGTAAACTTTGATATGACGGCTCAATGGATGCTTTCCGATCAACTTGATGTAAGTGTTCATTACTTATTTTCTGAAATGGAAGCGTCAAACGTAAACTCAAATATGATTGGTATTCCTTTCCGTGGTATCGCTGTAGGTGATGATTATGCTCGCGAAGGTACAACATCTGGTGGTTATTTAACGCATCTTGAATATTACGGCGACCCGGCTCAAGGCGGATGGGTTCCTCAGTTCTTAGCTTACGATAATATCTATCGTGATGGTTCAAAAATGGGTACTCAGGTACTTGATTTTGAAGTGAACTACGAAGCTGATTTTGGTCAAGTGCATTTCCAAGCCGGTACAACAACGGGTAAAGGCGATATTTATGACTTCTTTACTGAATTCTGGGCAGATCCACTAGATTCTCGCGCTGGTATTATCTTTGATAATCCAAATCCTTCATCACATGGTCCTGCGATTGACTTCGAACGGGCAAACCCTTGGATGTCTAACCCAACAGACCAAATGTACTTGGGTGGTATTTTCAACCAGTACAATGAAGTTACCGACTCAGAAAATTACGCACAAGTTGACGTAACGATGGATCTAGAATTAGGTCTAATCAATCAAGTTAAATTTGGCGGTAAAATTAAAGACCGTAGTTTTGAACAAGAGCGTCATCAAGACAACTTGTCTAACCTTGCTGGTTGGGGTGCAGGTAGTTTAGGCCCTGTGTCTGATTTTTGGTCAGGAGACCTACTTAACATTGAACATGCGGGTAACTCGTTACAAAGCCAGACGTATTTTGATCCAGACCGCTCTAAAATGTTTGACGCTTTGTATGCTCAACCTGCTTGTACATCTGCGTTAGTTGATGCAGGTACAACATGTTTGAATCGCGATCAATTCCAACCGTTAGCTTCGTTTAACATTGAAGAAACAATCACTTCATTGTACGCCATGGCAAACTTTGAAGGTGATAATTTCCGTGGTAACTTCGGTGTTCGTTATGTTAGCACTGATGCGACTTCAAACGGTTATGACGCGTCAGCAACAGCTGTTGCCATAGATAACAGTTACAGCAACTTATTACCAAGTGTTAATGTTACTTATACTTTGTCTGACGATTTATTGTTACGTGCTGCGGCATCTAAAACAATATCTCGACCTTCGCCTTTCTCTATGGCACCTGCATTTAACTTAACGCCTGAAACAGGTCGTGGTGATGCTGGTAACCCAGATTTAAAACCGACTAAAGCGACGTCGTATGACTTAGGTATGGAATATTACTTCACTGAATCATCGTTGTTGGCTGCAACGTATTTCTATAAAGATATTACTGACTTCCAATTCAACAATGTCATCCAAAAAGAAATCAACGGTGTTCAATACAACCAATTGAATAGCCCAGATAACGGTGACAGCTCTAGTTATTCAGGTTTTGAACTACAAGTCCAACATATTTTCGATAATGGGTTTGGTGGTTTTGCTAACTATACGTTTGTTGACGCATCGGAAGGTAAATATACATCTGCTGAAGTCGACGGTGATGGTAACGTAACTATGGTTGATGGTAGCGTTCAGTTCCCAGACGTTTCTGAAAATGCATATAACTTAGGTGTGTTCTACGAAACGGATACATATAGCGCACGTTTGAACTACAACTACCGTAGTGAGTATTTCACAACGCAAACTGAATTTGGTCCAACATTCCGTGACGCAACTAGTCAAATGGATGCGCAAATCAGCTATGACGTTTCAGAAAACATCACAGTTAAATTTGAAGTGGTTAATTTGACGGATGAGTCATTTAACAACTACTTAATTAATGACGGTGATGTGGCTGGCTATCAGTACACAGGTACAAAAGTTGTATCGACTGAAAGCCAAAATGGTCGTCGCTTCTACGTTGGTGCAAACTTCAAATTTTAATTTGAATTAATACCAACTCCAACATAGCATTAAAGGCCAATCACTTGATTGGCCTTTTCATTTTTATGAGGTAGTACCTTGGATCCTAAATCTATTTTAATTTGTGGCGGTGGCACGGCGGGCTGGATGGCGGCAAATATGTTTCAGCATCGTTGGCCAAAAACACATATAACCTTAATAGAATCAGATAATGTCGGGATCATTGGCGTTGGCGAGGGTTCGACACCTTATTTAAAACACTTTTTCGCCCAACTTGGCATTAAAGACAGTGATTGGATGCCTCAATGTAATGCGACTTATAAGGTTGGAATAAGTTTTCCAAACTGGTCCACACGCAAAGGGCATGAACAATATTTTCATCCATTTTTTCAGAGCTGGACATTGAGTCTGGCGAACCATTTTTTCATAACGCCAAATTACAAAAATCAGGTGTTGAGGCGAATGCCCACCCAGATCATTATTTTGTCACAGCCCAAATGGCACGTGATTGTTCTGCGCCAATCTCTAATAAATACCCCGACCTAAATATTGATTATGGTTACCATTTTGACTCTGGATTATTGGGCGAATATCTAAAAAAACGCGCCATTGGTCTTGGGTTAACACATATCGTAGCCGATATTGAAAACGTCATTGTTGATGATAATTTGAATATCAATTCTGTTCAGTCTAATGCGGGAAGTCATACTGCTGAGGTCTATGTCGACTGCACAGGATTCCGAAGTTTATTAATGCAACAGGCATTGGCAGAACCTTTTATATCCTATGAAGACAACCTGTTTAATGACTCTGCAATTGCCATAGCGACAGATTTGAACCTCGATGAGCCTATCACACCCCAGACTCGCTCAAGCGCGCTGACATGTGGTTGGGCGTGGCAAATACCGTTGACCAATCGTTATGGTAACGGTTATGTTTATAGCTCCAAATACATTTCAGACGACGATGCAGAACAAGAACTTCGAGCACACTTAGGCATTGAAGATAAACCCGAGATAAAAGCTCGCCGCCTAAAAATGAAAATTGGCCGAATAGAACATCATTGGAAAGGCAATTGTCTGGCAGTGGGATTGTCTCAAGGTTTTATCGAACCGCTTGAGGCTACTGCACTGATGTTAGTGCAATACACCATAGATAATTTTATCGAACATTATGTGCATAGTGAACATAACTCCCTAACAAACAACGCTGTCAGTTAGCCGCGCAAGAGAGCTTTAACAGCAATGTTAATAAAATGATGGAAGGTATTCGAGATTACATTGTGACTCACTACGTAACAAATAGTCGTGACGACTCTGCGTACTGGGCAGATTGCCGTAATGCATTGAAATCCAAGCGATTAGAACGACTGTTGAAGGTGTGGGATGACAATGGTGACTTCGAGTCAGTTTTAAACGAGTTAGATGATGGTCTCGTTTATCTAAGACCATCTTGGTATGTTTTACTTATGGGGGTGGGTCGATTTACAACTAAATTAGAGCAAGTTGCGCCTGCAGCGAAACCCGTATTGGACTATAAAAAATCCCGTGGTTATTGTGAGCAATTAGTGGCAGATGTTTTTCCGCAACACAACCAGTATTTACAATCCATATATGGCGACAAGTGGCCACATAAAATGTCATTAATCTAATGACGTTTTTCAGTTAGGGGCTTAAGCCCCTACCATCCAGATTCTAGTGCCTATTACCTATTACCTATTACCTATTACCTATTACCTATTACCTATTACCTATTACCTATTACGTAGCACCTAGATTACTGATTAGTTATAACAAGAACTTGTCCGAGGTTAACGCCTTTTTGCTGGGTTATAGAGCCGTCAGGCCAAGTAACGTCGATAATAACTTGGCCATTGTATTGACCAAAACCAAAGTGCAGTTCGTTGGCGTTTTGTGACACAAAATTATTGTCCAGTCTGACTTCTTTAGTTTGAACTAGGTTGTCAGTCGTAGTTACTTGAACCCGAGCACCAATCGCTGCGGTATTAGGGTTTTTACCCTTTAATCTAATTTTAAGGTAACTATGACCTGTGGTCAGTTCATTTTTGTAGTACTTTGCCGGGCCTTGATTATTGGATATGACAATGTCGATATCTCCGTCGTTATCCATGTCGTTACAGCTTAATCCTCGCCCTTGATTTGTGTCATTAACACCAGAAACTGCTGCGATATCGCTAAACGTATTATCACCATTATTGATAAACAGTCGTGATTCATCTTGTTGAAACATTGAAAATAACTGTCCATTTTGACCCCAACCATTTACATGATAAATATCGGGAAAACCATCGTTATTAAAGTCAGCAATACACGCACCCCAACCCCAGCCGCCGTCAGCAACTTTTCTACTTGCCGACGCATTGGCAAAGTTACCTGTACCGTCGTTTAAATATAAGGTATTGCCGCGGTAACCTGCAGTTGGGTTTTTGTCCTCGCCGTCGTATTCCCGTTCAGCAATACTCGTGACATACCAGTCCATGTCGCCGTCATTATCGATATCGGCAATAGCTGAACCCATTCCAAACTGGTCGATTAACGCGTCACTAATAATTTGATTAAATGTGCCGTTGTCATTGCGAAACAGTTTGGTTAAGCCGTAATCTGAGACCAGTAGTAGGTCAAAATCACCGTCATTGTCGATGTCGGACAAACTTGGCACAAATGAAGAATCTTCTTCGCCATCAGGATTAGACTCAGTATCAAATTGGTTAAAATAGGCGTCGTTAAGTCCCATAGAATTACTAATATCAACAAACTTAATGTCGCCGACATTAGAGTCGTTACGCCAAATTAACTCTAGACTGTCACCGTCATCGATATCGTGGCCCCAGTGACTCATAAATAAGTCTAAATCACCGTCAAAATCGATATCGCCCACTGTCACTGAAACTGTGTTGGCTGCGGTTAATACCAATCCGGTTTCAGTCGTAACATCTTTAAACTGACCATTGCCGATGTTTTGAAATACAAATATCGGGTCGTAATCAACTGAACCGATAAATAGGTCGAGCAAGCCGTCACCGTCAAAATCAGCAAACACGGGGCCACTGCCTTTGACACCTTCAATGGCGACACCTGCGGTTTCAGCCACATCGATAAAACTGCCATTGCCTTGATTTTGATAAAGTTTGTTGGTGCCTGATTCACCGGCAATTAAGTAAAAATCTAAGTCGCCGTCATTATCATAGTCTTCCGTTGCGACCCCTGCAGCAAACATTGAGGGCATCGTTGGATTAGAACCAAATCGATTAGCATGAAATAGTGAAATCCCCGTCGTTGATGTGGCATCTGAAAAGGAAAGTACAACAGTTTGTTGTTTGTCTTCTTCAACAACTGGCTTGTTATTTGTAGATGAAGAATCACTTCCACCACAGCCAGATAAGGCAAGTATTGTAAAAATGATTATAGGACTAAACAGTAACTGGTTTTTCATCATTTAGTTTCCGTTAAACATCGATTGCACTTTATTGAATGCCTCAGGACCAATTTTCATACCCATTCTACGGTAAGGTAAATCATCTGCTGGTGGATGAATTCCACCCCAAATGCGAGATAAACTGCACTGATCCGATGCATCTTGATAAGTTGCCCATTGAAGAGTCATGTCTACACTCGGGCCTTGTTCAAACACTAAAAAGTCATTGGCCTTAATTTTGAATTCGCTCATCCCGCCCGGGAAATATTCACTTCCCGTGACTAAGGTCATTAACTCTGCTGCTGCTCTGGAAAATGTTGAATGGCCAGACACATAACCGGCAAACGGTGGTGTAACAAATGATGGACGTTGATATGACCACCAGTGTTCCGCCAATATCCATTGCGCACCAGCTTGATCGGTTGCCGGCGATTCAATATAAGCCGGTCCGCGCCATGCATACAATTTGATTTTACCAATGTGTTCGTTGTTGTCGCCTGCAAGTGGATCACCAGCATTTACCAATTCAATGTGATTAGGTACTAAAGGTAGTCCATTTTTGTGATAAGAAGGTAGCAAAGGGTCGGTACTTTGGCCTAAGTCGGCCATTGCTCTAATTGCTGACACTGGACGAATATAGTCATACCAGCCTTTTACACCCCAAGCAGTAACAGCAGCGTCGTGCATGGTTCCACCCATTGCAAAGTAGGTCTTTATATCCCACTCCAAATTACCCAAAATGTCGCCTTCTCCAGCCCAGCGCTTTTCCATAAGTGGATGGTCACTGACTGAGTTTAGAATGACAAACCAATGCCCAGGTGGCGTTTCAGATTTTGGCCCGTCCGCCCAAAACTCTGCCAATACTCGTGCGTAATCGCCTCTTGGTACAAGTTGTTCTTCATATTCCTTGCCAGTTGCTGGGTTAATGGAATAACCCTGACTTGCGTCACCTCCATCAACCAATGAGTAAAATTGGTCAAAGTCTTCAAAATTTTCTGGAAATGAGTTTATGTTCCCTAAGCTACGCGGAGAAATATCCCACATAACATCATCACTTTGATCTAAATGTCCTGACCAAATCGCAACTAGAGCAAAGCCCCATTTGTACTCGTCGGATAATTCGTTATCAATTAATGGCGGTACACTCAGGTCATGAAATACTTGGTAATCAAAACCATCACGTTGAAAAACTTGTTTGTCATTTTCAGATAATGAAAATGGCACGACTTGCCCCATTCAGCGCCTAAAAATCTGGAATGTCGGTGACTAAATTCCCCGATTGGTCGATAAAATTCTCCAATGCAATTCGTTGCCAACGATTTAAGTCTGTAATGTCCGGGTTACCAGCGAGTTCGTAATTTAATTTTATGTCGGCATTGACTGGTTTGTAGACAGTGTTTGCGTAGTCATTTTGTTCGTTAGAGCCGTCAGTTAAACCAAACTCGATATAGCAATTTGCAATGTAATTACCAAGCGCAGCCGCTGGGTCTGTGGCATTTTGATAATCGATGGATGTAAATGTTGAATCAAAACCGAGCTCAACCATAAGTTCCTCAGCTTGATGTAGAGTAAAACCAGCACTAGGGGACGTCGCAAAACGATGCTTCAACAGGCTAAATGTGGCGTAACTTATGGTTTTTTCTTGAGCCGGTAAGGTATCGACTGGCACATCAAAATCGGTTTTATTGCAGTTATAGCCATTGAGTGATTGGCCAAAAAGCAGTGGTGTCTCAGTTTTTCTGTATGCGGTCCAACTGTCATACATCGCTGATGAAATGTGAAATAGGTTTCTGGCATGAACCGTTGGGCGGGCATAATCGTTGCGAATGGCATCGAGCACGACTTCATTCCATAATCTAGCAACAGAATGGCCGTCACGTTCAGCAGTCAGTTCAACTTCCTGGATGACTTTAGGATCATCACTGTTGGTACATGCTGTAATAACATAAGCGAGAATTAACGTGGTTATTAGCTTAAGGCTATATTTGTTTTTCATACTACTATACCCAAAATGTATTTATTCAGAGACGCTAATCGCCTCAGGTATACAACGCGGAGTTAATATAAAAGCCGTAGCTTGACTTTCTTTACTAACTTATCCATCAATCTGAGAATGCGTTGTGATAATAGACAGCGTTGTCATTGGTGGTTCATAAATTACGCTTGTTTGACAAAATATCAACCAGTTTTTGATGGTTTTGTTCTCTCTCTTGCTTGGTGTTATGTGTTTGTGACTGAATTTAAACAATTTATTATGAATTTGATATTAGCTAAATAAATATTAATGACAGCGTTGTCTATATTTGGTATGTTCAATTTTAATGCGATGATATTTGCAGCGTTAGCTGCGACATTTTGCGAATTCAGGGTCAGTGTTTCGCAAAGCTGAACGACTTTTACTGGGTATTTATGATGAAAAACGTTTTACATTCTGCGATTATTTTAATAGCAACCTTAGCAGGTGCGTCTGGCTGTGATTCTAATTCAATGTCGGCTTCGTCCGGAGCATCAGTTGGTTCTGAGCCCATTAGTGCAAAAAAGTTTGCTGCAATTTTGGATGTGAAAACTCGAGTCATTACAAATCGTTCTACAGATGAGTGTGACAAAACCAAAGTAGATGGCCTATGTTATCAAGCCGAGCTTGTATTGACCTCTCCGGAATCGTTTATTGAACGTAACTGGCAAATTAAATTCAGTAATATGTCACCTGTCCAACAAGACTCCAGCGAGTTGTTTGACATTGTTCATATTAACGGTGATCTCCACAAACTAGTCCCAACCGAAAAGTTTTCTGGCTTTAAAGCTGGTGAAGTTTACGTTATTCCGTTTCAAGCTGGCTTTTGGGCATTATCTCAAACGGACCGTATGCCGAATTACTATTTGGTTGATAGCACGGATAATGCCTTTCTCATCGAGAGTACGGTTCCTAAAATTGATGTGGAAACTGGATTGGAAATACTGCCCCACGTTGTGCCTTTAAGTTTGGACGATAAACATTTTAAGCGTACACCAGCCGATAATACGTCACCTGCGACTGCTGAATGGCTGTTTCAAGAAAATAACCAGTTTTATGAAAACGTTGATGTGACGTATTCAATTTTACCAACCCCTAAATCTATTAAAGCCCCGCGTATGGCAGGTAACCTCGATCTCACACGTGGCATTGCGATCGAGGTTAATGGAATTGAACTCAGTGGTATCGAAGCGGCAATTGAGCGACTGGCTTATTTAGGTGTTGAGCAAGCCGAAGACGGACTTAAAGTTGTTCTAACAAAAGCAGCAGGTTTAGCTCTAGAGGGATACCAATTGGCAACAACGCGAAGTGGAATTGAAATAGTTGCTTCTACAGAAGTTGGTGCATTCTACGGCTTGCAATCTATTGCGAGTTTACTCGACCCAAATTCCCTGACGGTGCCATTTATTGTGATTGAAGATGAGCCTAGATTTGCGTTCCGGGGATGCATATCGATGTTTCTCGAAACTTTAAATCAAAAGAATTTGTTCTTTCGGTGTTAGATCAGATGGCCGCGTATAAATTGAATAAATTTCATTTTCATTTGGCGGACGACGAAGGTTGGCGAGTCGCTATCCCTGGATTACCGGAGCTTACCGATGTTGGCGCATTTCGTTGTCATGAAGCAACGGAGAAAAATTGTTTGTTGCCTCAATTAGGAGTAGGGCCAAATCGTGATTCGAAGATGAATGGATATTATAGCTTTGAAGACTATAAAGAAATACTGGCTTATGCGGCTAAACGACATATTCAAGTCATTCCATCAATGGACATGCTTAAGGCCATTCTCGAGCTGCAATAAAGTCAATGGCAGCTCGTTATTCAAACCTTGCTAAACAGGGCAAGTTAGAGCAAGCAAAACAGTATTTGTTACATGACATAGAAGATACAACTCAGTATGAGTCAATCCAATTTTATAACGACAATACGCTTAATGCGTGCATGGATTCGTCGTATGACTTTATTGGAAAAGTAGTTGATGAACTGCAAATTATGCACGCTGAAGCAGGTAATCCGTTAACTAAATACCATATTGGTGCTGACGAAACTGCCGGAGCTTGGGTAGAGTCAAGTGCGTGTGAAGCCTTATTAAAAAACAATGTGATGGGCATTTCCGAAGCAGAAGATATCGCAGCTTACTTTGTCGAGCGAGTCTCTCAACTGTTGGCTAAGCGTAATATTGAAGCGGCGGGCTGGAACGATGGTATGGGTCATACCAACGCAAGGCGAATGCCAGAAGTGGTGCAATCAAACGCGTGGACACCATTATTTTGGGGCGGACATAGTGCGGCGCATGAACAGGCTAATCGTGGATGGCAACTCGTTGTGTCATCGCCAGATGCTCTTTATTTCGATTTCCCATATGAAGCTGATGCCAATGAACGTGGTTATTACTGGGCTGCGCGTCGCCTCAATTCCCGAAAAGTGTTTAGCATGATGCCAGAAAACTTACCCGCTCATGCCGAGTATTGGTTGGATAGAGAAGAAAACCCCTATGTCGCAGACGATACAAAAAAACTGAACGATGATGGCACGATAAAACAGCAGCCAATGGCCAAAGAATTTAAATTTTATGGTATGCAGGGGCAGTTGTGGTCGGAGACCGTACGTACCGACAACTAAGGCGTCTTACATGATATTTCCACGGCTATATGCACTTGCGGAACGAGCATGGCATAAAGCCAATTGGGAACTTGATTACAATTATCAAGGTGCGATATACGGACCTGATACAAATCACTTTACCAAAGATAAGCGACTTTCCTAGGGTAAAGACTGGATCAGGTTTTCAAACCACATCGGCAAAAAAACGCTTAGTAAAGCTGACAGCGTTGGACTTTTTATCGATTGCCAACGCTATAGGTGCTGTAATTCAGGATGGTCAATTGCTCGTAAATACTATGTATTTTGGCTTACCGGTCGAATATAGAACGGAACAAAGTGACTGGCAGTTATATTCTGGTCCTACCGTTGTTAGCGGGTTAGTAGAAGTTAGAACAACAACACTAGATGGTAGCCGCAAAGGCCGATCAATAGCCGTTCGTTAGAACATTAGAGCTAGGTAAATGCAGTAACTTATTGCACTGCATTTACCTATAAAGCCTATTTTATTTGCGCTCTATACGTATCGTCGGGTTGTGTTTAGTTTTGCTTTGAACCAAAAAAATCGAATAAAATGGTGTTCAAAATTGTCTCCTTTCCAGTTTTATACTGTTTGATATTTCTTATTATTTTAAATGAAAGACTAATGCACTTAGCTGTGAATGGTTTTGTCACCTAATTTCTGCACTCATTTCAGACTCAAATATCCAAGTTTTCCATATTTTCATCTATTTAATTAGGTAGATAAATCTCTTATTTTATAATGGTATATAGTTTTTTATAAAAAATTACACGAATCTTTCTTGATCTTATTTATTGTTGTGATAACTTAAATGACAGCGCTGTCATTTATGGCCGGGCAATAAAATTTCCATATTGGGTTTTATTGCTAGCAAAGTGTTATTTCATGTTGTGGTGAAGTTTGCTCAGGGATGAGCGTTTTTTAACAAAAATAGAATTTGTTGGATTGAAGATGAGTAAAGATAAATATAATAACAAACAGCTTTATTTAGGTGTCGACGGCGGCGGAAGTAAATGTCGAGCTGTTCTTTATTCGGAACAAGACGGTGTTATAGGTGATGCTATATCTGGTCCAGCAAATGCGCTTCGTGGTGTTGCTCAGGCTCAGAAACATATTGTAGAAGCTACAGATGCAGCACTGGCTCAAGCCGGTTTGCCTGCAGAATATAAATCAAACCTAATCGCAGGCATCGGACTTGCTGGCCTCAATTTAGAAGCTTGCATGAATGAAATGAAACTGTGGGCATCTCCTTTTAAAAATACTTTTTACACCACTGATTTACATATTGCTTGTATCGGCGCTCACGGTGGCGAAGATGGCGCAGTAATGATTATAGGTACAGGTTCGAGTGCATTGGTGTCTCAAAATAACGAATTATTTGAACTTGGGGGTCACGGATTCCCAGTTGGCGACGCTGGTAGCGGCGCATGGTTAGGATTTTAAGTCCATTGAGTTGACCTTAAGAGTGATGGAAGGTTTGGTGAAAACAAGTGATTTTATCGACGAAATAGTATCGATTTATAAAATAAACAAAGCTGTAGATCTTGCTCAACTTGTCTCTGGGTATAGCCCAACCGATTTTGGTAAGTTAGCGCCTGTTGTTGTTAAACATGCCCTACAGAAAGATGCTCATGCGTTGGCAATTATGCAAGCCGGGGCTCAATATCTTTCACAGCTTGCAAAGAAATTACTGGATGGCAGAGGCGTAAAACTGTCATTGATTGGGGGTTGTCACCCCTTGTAGAAAAATATTTAGACGCTGATGTTGTTGCCAAGTTAACTCCGGCAAAACAGCCACCGGAAATAGGTGCGGTATTTTTTGCACAGCAACAAATTAAAGCGCTTTAACCAGCATTACATTTACCTAACGTAGGAATAAAAATATGTTAACAAATACCATTATGGAACGAGAAGCAAGAGAAGCACCTGCTCGCATTCAACAGCAATTAGAGAAAAACAAAGCTGTAGTTGAAAAACTAGGTGAAACGCTACGTGCCCTTGCGCCAAAATTTGTTTTCATGGTTGGTCGTGGTTCCTCTGATCACGCAGGTGTTTTTGGTAAATATTTGATTGAAGTTGAAACTGGAACACCAGTAGTGGCCGCAGCCCCTTCGGTCAAAAGTGTTTATGGTTCAACAGTTAGTTTAGCCGGTAGCGCTGTAATTGTTATTTCGCAATCGGGTCGCAGCCCAGACATTTTATCTCAGGCTGAATTGGCTAAAGCTCAAGGTGCACTTTGTATCGCACTTGTTAATGATCAAACTTCGCCATTGGCAGAGTTGGCAGATGTTGTCGTCCCACTTAATGTTGGTGAAGAAAAAGCTGTTGCAGCAACCAAAAGTTACCTTGCAACCTTAAGTGCCTTTTTACAGATAGTGGCGCATTGGAAAAACGACCCAGCATTAATTGCTGCTGTGGACGAATTACCTGCTGTTCTTGCAAAAACAGTTGATGAACCAGTGCAACTCAAGCCAGAATCTTTGACTAATGTTGACCACTTGGTTGTTATGGGGCGTGGTTTTGGTTATGCCTTGTCGCGTGAAGTTGCATTAAAACTAAAAGAAGTATGCGGTATTCAGGCTGAGTCATTTTCATCGGCAGAATTTTTGCACGGTCCAGTGACATTAGTTGAGGGCGGGTTAGACATTATCAGCTTAGATATCGATGATGAGTCAAAACAAAGCCATGACGAACAAATTAACGAAGTGAAAAAACGTGGTGCAACTGTGTCTCACATTTCACAAACAAGTAATACTATTCCAAATCGTATTGCGCCGTTGACTATTTTACAGCGATTTTATATTGATGTAGCGAATGTTGCTGTGAGTCGTGGTGTTGACCCAGACGCGCCGGCTGGCTTAAACAAAGTCACAAAAACGCTATAAATAGAAGGTGTTTGGTTTATTAAGACTTAATAAACCAAACAGGCTAAGATAACTTTTTTAAATGTGGGCGTAGCTATGTTATTAACAGCAGACAAAATATTTGATGGTAATCAATTTCTTAGTGATAAAACGTTAGAAGTTGAGGATGGCAAAATCGTGGCAATTCACGATGGGGTTTTACCACAGACTCAAATATTGACAGGAACATTAACTGCTGGTTTTATCGATTATCATGTGAATGGTGGTGGCGGTAAATTATTTAACTTTGAGCCCACAATAGAGACGTTAAAAGCTATGGTAGCAGCGCATGCCAAGTTTGGTACTACTGCTATGGTTCCTACCTTAATTACTGATACTGCAGAGGTTATGATTCAGGCGGCAGATGCGACGGCAGAGGCCATCGCCACTTCCCTACCTGGCGTCCTTGGCGTGCATTATGAAGGCCCACATTTGTCTATCCCTAAAAGGGTGTGCATGAAGAAAGCTTAGTTCGACCAATTGGTGATGTCGAACGCGAGCTGTTTTCAAGACAAGATTTGGGCGTAAAAATTATCACCCTAGCGCCTGAAAACGTATCAGACGAAGACATTCAGTTTTTAGTTTCAACCAAGAATAAAGTTTCTCTTGGGCACAGCAATGCGACCTTTGCGCGAGCCAAAGAAGGGGTAGTGCTTGGTGCCGATGGTTTTACCCATTTATTTAATGCCATGTCCCCGTTTACGAGCCGCGAGCTAAGGTGTGTTGGGAGCAGCGTTACAAAGCGATGCAGCCTGGTGTGGCATTATTATTGATGGGCATCATATGCATTATGGTTCAGCGCAAGTGGCTTATGCAGCTAAGCCCAAGGGAAAACTTTTACTGGTCACGGACGCTATGTCTACCGTTGGAAGTGACCAACAGGGCTTTGAATTTTTGGTGTGGAGGTCATTCGCGACGGCGATAAACTTGCGACGCCGGAAGGCACATTGGCCGGCTCAGCACTTGATATGATTACAGCGGTCAAAAATGCGGTTGTGCACTGCAATATTCCACTATCTGAAGCCCTCAATATGGCGTCATTATATCCGGCAGAATACCTTGGTGTCGCCGACACTATGGGCAGCATAGAAATCGGTAAAAACGCCGACCTAACGCTTTATACCGACGACTTTAACGTTACCAAAACGTGGATCTTAGGCGAGTTAGTCCATACGAATTAATTTAATATAATCCTCACTATGTGGGGATTTTTGTATAACAAAAAAATAACTATAACTACAAATAAAAGCAAAATTGGGAGAGTCATATGACTTCAATATCAACCACGCAACCGGCTACGGATGCAAAATCGAACTTTATGCCGATGGTTATTATCGGTGTGTTGTTTTTATCTTTGGCTTCGTCACTTGGTTAAATGGCTCTTTAATCCCATTTTTAAAAATAATATGTGAGCTAAATGAGTTTCAGGCCTTATTAGTGACATTTGCGTTTTACATTGCGTATACCGTGATGGCCTTTCCAATGTCATTATTGTTGGATAAAACGGGTTATAAAAATGGTATGGCACTTGGTTTAGCCGTCATGGTTGTGGGGGCGTTATTGTTTATTCCGGCAGCTAAAACGGGTCATTATTTTGTGTTTCTAACGGCATTGTTTGTTTTGGGTTCCGGTTTAACTATTTTGCAAACTGCCTCTAATCCTTATGTTGTTAAAATTGGCCCAGAAAGCAGCGCTGCAATGCGTATAAGTATTATGGGTCTTATTAACAAAGCCGCCGGTGTTTTGGCTCCAATGTTATTCACGGCGCTCGTTTTGTCAGGGATGGGAGATTATTCTGAAACACATATTGCTTCTTTAGATGCGGCGTCTCGTGCGGCAAAAATTGACGAGTTGTCTAACGCGCTTATCGTGCCTTATATCGGTATGGCAATCGCTTTATCTTTGCTTGTTGCCTTTGTTAAGTTTTCAAACTTGCCAGAACTTGAGCTCGAAGATGATGCAGAGGATGATAGTGCCCATAACATTATGTCTTTTCCACATACGGTTCTAGGTGCCGTGGCTATATTCTTTTATGTCGGCATCGAAGTTATCGCAGGCGACACAATTGGTTTATATGGTCAGACGTTGAACGTCGAAAATTTTGCCAGCCTTACGTCTTATACTATGGTATTTATGGTTATTGGGTATGTTATTGGTGCTACATGTATTCCGCGTTATATTAGTCAACAACAAGCCTTACTGGGTTCTGCAATAGCAGGGATGTTGTGTTTGGTTGGCGTACTAACTGCGTCGGTTGAAAGCCATGCAATATCTAGTGTTTTGTGGGGTTGGAGCGGTATAGCAACTATCCCTGACAGCGTAACGTTTGTTGCTATGCTTGGTCTGGCTCATGCTTTAGTTTGGCCAGCGGTGTGGCCGCTTGCTCTTAATGGATTAGGCAAGTATACAGCGCAGGGTTCAGCACTTATGATAATGGGTATAGCAGGTGGTGCGATTCTACCTTTGGCGTTTGGTCAGATCGCCCATGTAACAGAAGAGACTAGCTTAGGTTATTTAGTTGGTTTCATCTGTTATGGTTACCTTCTATATTATGGATTGATTGGACATAAAAAAGAAGTTGGTAATACCAACTCGTCAAATAGCTAGCCAGTAGGCTAGCTACCGATAGGGTTTAACAAAAATAAGAGAGAGGACATGACAGATATATTCCAAGTTCCAGCGCATTATGAAGCACATACTTTGCTTAATAATGATGAGTATTTAGCCATGTATCAGGAGTCGATTAAAAATCCTGATAGTTTCTGGCAAGAACAAGCGCAAAATCTAGATTGGAGCAAGCCGTTTACTAAGGTCAAAAATACCAGTTTTGCGAAAGGCAATGTTGATATTAAATGGTTTGAAGATGGAGAGTTAAACGTAAGTTACAACTGTATCGACCGCCATTTAGCAACCCGCGCCAATGACACCGCTATTATTTGGGAAAGTGATGATGGCGAAGCATCAGAGTATATCTCATTTCAGAAACTCCACGACGAAGTTGCAAAAATTGCGAATGGCCTAAAAAAATTAGGGATAGAAAAAGGCGACCGAGTTGCTATTTATATGCCGATGATCCCAGAAGCGGCTTACGCGATGTTGGCCTGTGCGCGGATTGGCGCAGTCCATTCTGTCATTTTCGCTGGTTTTTCTCCCCATGCAATTGCTGACCGCATAAATGATTGTCAATCGAAGGTAATTATAACCGCTGATGAAGGTTTCCGCGGTGGAAGTTTGATCCACTTAAAGCCAATGTCGATGAAGCCTTAGAGCGTCCAGACACTGCTTGTTTAGAATCGGTTGTTTGTTTTAAATATACCGGCCAAGACATTGCCTTAGCATGACGGAACAACAAGTCGTGCTGGCAAAGATATTTGGTGGCATGAGTTAACAGCAGATTGTGAAGCTGTTTGCGAACCCACTGCAATGAATGCTGAAGATCCACTATTCATATTGTATACCTCTGGCTCGACGGGCAAACCCAAAGGTGTTTTACATACCACCGGCGGATATTTAGTGTACGCAGCGTTAACGCATAAATATGTTTTTGATTGTAAACCTGGTGATATTTATTGGTGCGGTGCAGATGTAGGCTGGGTAACTGGTCACAGTTATTTAATCTACGGACCGTTAGCTAATGGCGTAACCACACTTGTTTTTGAAGGGATCCCTGTATACCCAAATGTTTCTCGATTAAGTGAGATCGTTGATAAGCATAAGGTTGATGTGTTGTATACCGCACCAACAGCTATCAGAGCATTGATGGCAAAGGGTGATGCGGTAATTGCTGGAACTCATCGAAAATCCCTTAGATTATTAGGCTCGGTCGGTGAACCAATTAATCCAGAAGCATGGAGTTGGTATCACAAAACAATTGGCAATGAAAACTGCCCAATAGTTGATACGTGGTGGCAAACAGAAACCGGTGGCATCTTAATTACCCCTTTACCTAGGGCAACAGACTTAAAACCGGGTTCTGCTACGCGGCCATTTTTTGGCGTCCAACCTGCGCTAGTGAGTAATGAAGGCGAAATTGTTGAAGGAGCAACCGAAGGCAATTTAGTTATGTTAGACAGTTGGCCGGGTCAGGCTCGTACGTTATTTGGTGATCACGAACGTTTTGAGCAAACGTACTTCTCTACCTATGAAGGCATGTATTTTTCTGGTGACGGTGCACGCCGTGATGAAGATGGGTATTACTGGATCACAGGTCGAGTTGACGATGTTTTAAATGTATCTGGCCATCGATTAGGTACTGCTGAAATTGAAAGCTCGTTGGTTGCACATGCTGCTACGGCAGAAGCGGCTGTTGTTGGGTATCCACACGACATAAAAGGTCAGGGGATCTATGTATATTTAATTCCAAAAGACGGCGTTGAAGTTACAGACGAACTGACTAAAGAAGTTCGCGATTGGGTTGCTAAAGACTTAAGTCCAATAGCCAAACCAGACGTAATTCAATGGACAGACGGTTTACCTAAGACGCGTTCTGGTAAAATAATGCGTCGAATTTTGCGCAAAATTGCGGCAAATGAACACGATAGTTTAGGTGACACCAGTACTTTGGCTGACCCGAGTGTGGTGCCACGTTTAATCGAAAATAGAAAAGGTAAATAGTAGCGCTTAGCGACTGGTTACAAATTTAAATGAAACCCGCTTTTTGCGGGTTTTTTATGCGAGACAGAATCGAAGTGGTATAACTGAACGATTGATATCTTTCATAATTGGAGAAAAACGTGAAAGGGGTATTTTTAGATTCAGCAACATTAGGCCCAGATATAGACGTATCTGAACTAAAATCTTTACCTGTAGATTGGCAGTTTTTTCATTCACATCAAACGAAGAGGTGCTTGAACGAAGCCTTGGAGCCGACATTATAATAACCAATAAAGTCGTTATAGATGCCGAACTTATTAGTAAATTGCCGACGCTAAAATTAATTTGCGTGGCTGCAACCGGTATGAACAATATCGATATGGTCGCAGCAGATAAAAATAATATCACTGTAAAAAACGTCACCAATTACGCCGGTAATTCAGTAGCTCAAGTTGTTTTTGCTAGTGTTATGCAATTACTTACCAATACACTTAATTACAATGCAATAGTCGCCGAGGGTAAATGGAGCCAGAGTCGCAGTTTTTGTTTATTTGATTTTCCTATCACGGAACTGACTGGAAAAACCCTTGGGTTAGTAGGGTATGGAACGCTTGCAAAGACTGTAGAGAATATTGCTCGGGCATTTGATATGGAAATACTCATAAGTGAACACAAAGGCTTAGATAAGGTTAGAGAAGGCCGCACAGCCTTCAATGATGTTATTGCAAAGTCTGATATCATTAGTCTGCATTGCCCGTTAACAACAGAAACTGAAAATTTAATTGCGGTTACTGAATTTGAATTAATGAAGTCCAGTGCAATTATTGTTAATACAGCTCGAGGCGGCATAGTAAATGAAGCCGACTTAATGGCAGCGTTAACTAATAACGTTATAGGTGGCGCTATTGTCGATGTGATCAGGCAGGAACCACCTGATATAAACTATCCACTTGTTAACTTTACCCATCCCAATCTAATTATTACACCTCATATTGCTTGGGCAAGTAAGGAAGCTAGACAAAGACTGACAAATCAATTAGCCCAAAATGTTCAACAATTTATAGTTGAACCTTTTTAATGTGATGTTAATAAAATTGAAACTAAACTGTGAGTGTATTTTCTAGTATAAAAAATAAAGCAGTTTTCCAGTGTTTCGTTCATTTTATTTCTTCTGAATAGAAATTAAGGGCAAATAAAATAGGGCCGATATCAATCTGGCTAAAATGATTTGTAGTATTCAAATACTACAAATCTACACAAAATGCTTATAAATCCCAAACGCCTCTTGAATGCTTCTCTTATGAATATGTCGGTATTTTTTACATAAAAAGACAGTTTTTAGTCATATGAAAGAATTTTTCTAATTTATAATATTGGGATTTTCTTAGTCTGGCCTCTAAAGCTATGGCTTGTAGCGGTTTTAGGTACTTATTCTTTGAAATTAATTTGAGCGCTAAACACTTTCTAACCTAATGTTTGTCGGCTTTTTTACAGCCAATATTTGTGGCATTACCAATTGCTTGTTTTTTGCTCGTGTTTTTGTGTTTTATATATTTAACCTGCTGTTATCTAGAGTTAATTTAATGTTGGTTTGGTTTTTGCTCTAACCGGGTACAAGTGATTTTTATTAAGTAGATATAAAGATTACATAATTGTCGTAAAAATGGAGAGTAAAATGAATACAAAATCTAAAATGTTAAACAAATGGATGCTTGGGGCTGCTTTGTCAGTGACGACTCTATTTTCAAACGCAAGTGTAATAACAGATTATGATACTTTGATCACCGGTGCAGATATGACTGGCCTTAAAGTCACATTAAATACATCAGGTGGCACTGAAACTTTAGATTGGGCAATGTTAACAAGTACATTGAATACAGTGATTGGTGGAGGCATAAACCCGACTCAAGACAATATCGTAGCTAACGAAGGATTTAGTGGTGGCGTTTCTGGTTCTGACTGGTCACTAGTGCAACAAGGATTTACTGGTGGTGATTATGATTTACCAAATATTTATGGCTTGTGGACTTTTGTTTATAGCGGAAGTGATATATTAGAGTCACTTGTACTAGATGCGTTTGGTACAGATTTAGTTTTTGATACCCAGTTAACTTCAGCATTTGCACCAAATAACAGTGGTGTAGGACGTGAGTTTGTAGCTTTTGAAGCGGCATTAGATGGGATTTCTACAGATGTTTCAGCGACATACTTAGATCAAGTTGCTAGTGATGAATTGTATCGTAAGGTGTCAATTGACTTTAATCAACAAGCTCCAGAGTTTTCATTTTTGATTGACGTAGATAAAGCAGTTAACGTTTCAGAACCGTCTATGTTACTTGTGTTTTTATCTGGTTTAGCATTAGTTGTGCGTCGTAAATACAACGCTAAATAATATTAGTCTAGCGACTCGTTACGAGTGATAGACTTATAAATTTATACTTCCCTTATTGAGGAAGATATTAAAAAGGCAGTAATTTTCGAATTACTGCCTTTTTCGCATTAGTCATGAAGTCGCCATTGAACTAGCCATTGGTTGCGGGTTTGCCCAGACAGTGGCTTTGAATACGTAATTCATCTGTCATCAATCGAATTGCTGTTGGGTTTGTTTTGCGTTAGCCGCCATAGCGGATGGTATTTTTCAGATACGGTCGTTTTAATTAAGTGACAACTTTCTTGTTTGTTTATTCACAGCCTAAAAATTAGCTACCCCATTCGATATAACAGTGTGTTAGGTTAGTACTATTATTGGGTACGCCGCCTACTGGGATAAGTAATTACATGACCAAAGTATTTGTATTGTTTTTCATCTTTGTGCTGAGCTTCAAGCAGACGGTATCTGCTGAGTCGTTTCGTGTTTTTATTCGTCTCTGCCACCCTATGAGCAAATTAGTAGTGACGGTGAAGCTGAGGGCTTAGGAATAGATAAGATCCAATCTTATTTTAATCTTTACGGTCATATTGTCGATTTTAAATATAACTCGATGGCGAGGGGATTGCGGCGCTGCACAGTGGTCGTGTTGATTTTTCGACTGCAGCTCAACCTAATGAGGCATTAGCTGAGACTTTTTGGATTAGCGAAAAACCACTGTATTATATTAATGTTGGTGTTTTTCGACGTGAAGTGGTTGCTGAAATTGTTAGCTTTGATGAATTAGCCAAGTTATCAACGGTTTCATTGAAAGACAGTAATTTTTACTTTCTTAATATTCCTGAATTTACCGAATCAACAAACCATTACAAAGTGGATGACTTTGCCGTTGCTTCTAAATTGATCCGAACAGATCGCTTTGACTACTTTTTGAGTTATTACAACCCACAAAAGCACAGTGAAAATATCGATTTAGAATTTGATCAGCTAAAATCAGTTCCCGTTTTTTGATTTTGTCTAAGCAACATCCAAATGCCAAACAATTAAAACCGTTACTAAATTTGTGATCTCAAACTTAACTCCCAACATAAGTCGCTATTATCCGACGACTGCCGCCATGGTCGCGATGCTCACCTAAATATACTCCCTGCCACGTCCCTAATAACAAACGGCCTTGGTTTACAGGTATCGAAACCGAACTGCCCAATGTGGACGCTTTAATATGGGCTGGCATATCATCTGGCCCTTCATAGGTGTGTCGATAATACGGTGCGTTTTCAGGTACGAACTTATTAAAATGTGACTCCATATCAACTCTTACGGTAGGGTCGGCATTTTCGTTTATTGTTATTGATGCGCTAGAATGTTGGATAAACAAATGCAAAATACCAATTTGACTTTGGGTCAGTTTAGGTAATTGAACAAGGATTTCATCGTCAATCAGATGAAATCCACGTTTGCGAGACTTTAATGTGATTTGAGTTTGCCAATTACTGCTCATCTCGTTTATTTGATCCAATACATGACGTCGTTTGTAGATAGCTGGATCTCTAACTTGTCATTTTTTAATCGTGTTTTAAGACCGTGTGGCGTTGGCTTTCCGACTAATGCGGCACTAGACCAAACAAGAAGCCCAGTGTGAGAGATCTTTCTAATTTGATATTTATTGTCATCATCCCACACGCTAGAATCTGTCCCTTGCTGTGTCGTAATAATTAATGACTGCTCTGATGTGGTGCTTAAATCAACAGCCATGTCTAAAACAACAAACGGAAGTTCAATACGTTTAATCTCGCTTAATGTGCTGTTGTCAGTATCGTAAATGACTATTTTTTACCTTCGGTATTCCAATAATGAGTCGATACGATACAAGCTAATTCTAATTCAGGGTCAGTATCAAAATTTATCATTTCAAGTCGACCACAATTTTCAGTTATGAAGCTTTGCTCGGATAACGCACCATCAACAAGTTTCATAACGCTTAATTTGTCACCGTGAGAAACATAGAAATAAGCCGTATCTTTGTAATCTAATTCAAAATCATTGAGCCCATTATTGAACGTATAATTCGCGATGAATAATTGATTTTCAATGTCTATTGCCTTTAGGCTTGTACCGTCCATGTAAACTGCGTCTGGATAGTCATCATTATTTAAGTCGAAGGCCCGAATTATCCCGATATCTGAATCGTAATCACCATTTAATGACCAAATTTCCGAGTAGTCGTTAAGTTGTAATGCCGAAAATGAGCCATCGTAAAGCGCAGTGGAAGGTAGAAATATATCGCCAATACCATCTTTATTAAAATCGGTAGCAATAGCATAACGGCTTCTATCCCAATTCGAAGAAATCTCCTCACTGAGTTGAAACTCGCCGGTATCAGTCATTTCTAATACTCTGCTGCCATCGTATCCACTACCCGTTTCTGGGATAAAAAATATCGCCCTGTCATTATTACCATCGGTTGATGCCCAGCCTGCACTGCTATAACTATCTAATTGTATTGTTCGGGTCCAGTTATCTACCGTTGCTATCCCGTCTTCGATGTCCGCAATAACCAATACGTCTTCACCGCTTGAGCTTTGTCCAGAACCCCACAGTACTTCCAATTTTCCGTCGTTGTCTGCGTCACCGATAGCTATTGATTTTGAGCCATGTTCCTGCATGTCGACCGACCACTTTTTAACTAGGGCATTATTTACAAAGTCGTAAGCCGTAATTGACCCCCACTGGCAATCTCCAATGATCAACTCATCTGCCATATCATCGTCGATGTTTGCAGTTGTTATACTACACGTATTAAAATTGTCGAAACTAAACAGTTGCGACTTGTTCACGGCTGAATAGAGGGCGATTGCTCCCCAGCTGTCAGCGCCAGCAATTTCATCAATTCCGTCACCATTGTAATCACCCGTTGACACGATGGAACTTCCAAATTTGTTACTGCTAAGCCATTCATTTAAATACGTCTTCCCGTCATAGACTAAGCCGTTACTCAACACAATTTCTAACTGGTCGTCTTCATCGGTATTGGCAATTGAAAAGTCCATAGAGTCAAGAGCATCAGTACTAAACAAAGTCACATGCGGGGTAAGAAGTGGGGCAACTATAAGTTTTGTGCTGTTAGAATAATTGCTATCACTAATGAGATAGATGAGCTCCAACGAACCGTCAGCATTTAAATCGGCAATGTCGATACTTGATATATAACCTTCAGTTTCTAATAGGGCGATTGCGTGGCTTGTAAGACCATTTATTAAACTGATCCCATGTTCGGTAGCCACCAATATCTCCAGTTCAACATCATCATCATATTGCACGGGGATGACTTGATTTATATTGCCAGCTGTTGGCAACGCATAGGGATAAAGCCAGCTATGCTTAAATTCGCCATTTATACTTTTAAGTAAATATACGGACTTTCTAGAATTTGTTGTCAAGATTCTTTTGTTACCGTCGCCGCTAAAATCACCTACCCACATTGATTTATTGGTGCTAGGAATATCAAAAGAAGCGCTTGCAATTGGCAATGGTTTATCAGCTGTTACCGTTATTGATTGGCTGAATTGTTGTGAATTTGCCTCTTCGTTTACAAATCCAAACACAAAGTCGACTTCTTGACTTGAGAACATCATGTCCCCCGCCACATTCCAACTTACAGTACCATTCTCATCTATAGTAGCCCCCTCAGGTGCTGAAATAAGTGAGGCGGCAACTCCGTTACTTCCCTTAAAGTCGGGGTCTTGTACCACTGCACTAAACTGTAGATAATCACCGGTTTTAGCAGCGTTTGGCAGGTTACTTACTTGTAAAATTGCTGGTGAATCTTGTATTTCAAAGGAAGTTCTACCCCCTCGATGATATTGACGCCATCCGACACAACCATGCTGACTTCGACTGAATCACCATAAATCGCCGTAAATGCGGGTAAAGTATTTGAGGTATTATTCTCAACAACTTGGCCGTTTATGTACCAACGATATGAAAGTGTTAGTTCGCTTTCTGGGGTATCCGGGTCTGAAAAATAACCCTGTTCTGCCACGATATCTGATGTTGTAAATAGATTCCAATAATCATAAACATTAGGGGAATTAACACTTGGAGGCAGTGAAAGTAAGTCGATAGAGGCTAGTGTTTTTTCGCTGAGGTCAGCATACATTAATTCATCATTAGAGCCAAAGTAAGCGCCGGTTTCATATATGTTGTCATTATTGGCATCTTCGAGATATTTGATGTGATCATACGAAAATTCGATTTTGATGGTTTTATCGGCTTCAAAGGTGATGGTTCTATATACATTAGTTTCGTTATTATTAAGCAACGCAAATTGCGTCTTCCCATATTCACCATCATATAAAGTGCCTGAATATGTATGTGAAAAGGAATCTAGTTGATCATTTATTTCTGACTCAATTTCAATTATGTATTGGTTATTATTTGAGTCGGATACTAAAAGTTTTGAAGAAACAGTATAGGTGAGTTCATACGGGTTATCTTGTTCTATGCGGGAAGAAAAGACGTAACCAGTGTAAGAATAAGACTCATCATCACGAGACCAACGGAAGTTATCAAAGTAAAATCCTGCGACCTCATAGATGCTATTACTAATTTCACTGGCGACATTACCGTTAAGTACTGGGGAATAGTAATCCTGTTTGCAGTCAATAAATTGCATACTAATATTGCCAGTTTGATCGCTACTCAACTTACCTGAATAGGCAATCGAACCACCATAATTACAGGCAAAAGAAATGTCGATATTGCCATTTGCGTCTGCTCTTGGCGCGACTGAATCGACATTAAAATCAGGTAGAGATGAGCCATTATCACCAAAAGTTGATACATAAGCTCTTTGAACACTCTCTAAATTTAAAGCGGCAGTGTCTGTTTTGCCTTTATAGCGAATATCGATTAATGAATTAACATGGGCCTGTAATTCTGCCTTTGAATAGGCGCTGGCATTCATTATGACATCGTTAGTTGCTTCTTTGGTGTCGTCCGAAGTTGATTTTTCGTCTGAACTGCAACCTGATAAGGTAAGTAATAAAGTCGTTGTGAGGTAATAAAGCGAGCGGAATTTCATGCTTCTTCCTTAAGCCTTTGAAAGCCGCTTTAGAGCGGCTGCGGTTATAAAATTAGCCTTGTTCTAATACATCAAAAGAGACTTCAATATAGGCATTGCCGTCGTCTGATGTGAATGGAATGATTAACGTAGTGCTTTCGCATTTGTGGTTAATTGTATGATCTTTTCCAGAGACGACCACTGGCGTGGCCATGTCGAATTCATAGCCTTTTTCAGCAAGAATTTGTTTTGCACCGCCGGTAACCATATTTGTAATTTCACCAACCATGTCTGTTACTTCTTCGTCGATTGAATCTGGACGTTCGCCTAACATGCGTTCCATGATGGCCAGCGCTAAACCAGCCTCAAAAGTAACTGATAATGAACCTCGAGTTTGTGGCGACGCCATACCGATTAGGCCTGAAACATCACCACGAGAGATTTGCTGTTTCTTTAAAGCTGGTTTGCTTATGGGTAAGTTTTGTCATTGCCATTGTTTCAAGTACGTTCATCAGTGAACTTAAAAATGGGTTAATAAATTCTACATTCATATTTGTTTGGCTATATTTAGGTTATGTTCCATAAATGGAAATTCTAGTTCAAAAAGTACGTTACCACATTATTATTTAAATTTAGACCAATGATTGTATTTTCCTAGATTTTTGCATTTTTGCAGCTATACATTCGTTGGTCGGCAATTTCAAATAGCGCTTCTTTGCTTGTCGCTACATCAGGGTATATCGCAACACCGATACTCATCCCCAAACTAATTTTGTTACCAGAAATATCAAATGGCTTGGAAATAACCGCCTCAATTTTATTTTGAATAATTGAAATGATTTGTTCATCAAGAAGAGGTGTGATCAAAATTGCAAATTCGTCACCGCCATATCTAGCAAGGATATCTTCATCTCTAACTAATTTATTTAAGCGATTGGCGACTTGGTACAATATTTTGTCACCCACGGCGTGACCATAGGTGTCATTTACTTGTTTAAAACCGTCTAAGTCACAAAACATCAATGCGAAGCGGTCTGAGCGACGGGCGGTGCTTTTTGTTAATTTAGAAAGTTTGTTCTCTAAAAATAATCGGTTTGGAATGTTTGTTAGTGCATCGGTATTTGCTGACTTTGACAAAAGACCTTCGGCACGTTTGAATTCCGTTACATCTTTTGCCATCACAATCATGCCCACGACTTCGCCGGTGGTTTTCGATATATGCGGCAAATACGTTGTATACATATAGCAAGGGCTGTTGGCCTTTTTAGGCATAAGCTAAGGCTTGATAATTTACTGGGACTGCCTCTAACCAACATTTATCTAAATTTGGTTTGATTACCTGTTCGTACGTTTCTGTATCAAATACACTTTGTGGTCGGTTACCAATTAATTCTTTGGATTCAAAGCCATAAAAATTGGAGTAACTTTTACTCACAAATTCATATTTGTTTTCTTTGTCAAGGTAAGCGAAGAGATCTAGGCTATAATCCATTACCGTCGATATAACTTCATTAAAAAAGACAGTTTGCTCATTACCACTCCATTCCCGGGTGCTAAGTGTAATTAATTTATAAACATTTATTAAATTTTAGCGCGCAATAATGACACTTTTTTAGGGTTTTTGCAATAAAAACGCAAAAAATAACCAATATCGTTACCAACTTTGCTCGAAGGTAGGTACAATGCGCGCAAAATTTCGCACATATTTTATGTGTTAGCAAGTTGAAGCGCTCTTTGTTTTATCAGTTTTGCCTTTACTTGTAATTACAGTTGAATATTTAAGGATTCAAATAAATGACAGATGAAAACCGTAAAGGTTTAAGAAACGTTGCAATCATTGCACACGTTGACCACGGTAAAACGACATTGGTTGACAAATTGTTAGCCCAGTCTGGCACATTAGATTCACGCGTTAACGCTGAAGAGCGTGTAATGGACTCGAATGACATCGAGAAAGAGCGTGGGATCACAATCCTTGCTAAAAATACAGCTATCGATTGGCAGGACTATCGCGTAAATATCGTAGACACTCCAGGACACGCTGACTTCGGTGGTGAAGTTGAACGTGTCATGTCGATGGTTGACTCAGTATTGCTTATCGTTGATGCGCAAGAAGGGCCAATGCCGCAAACTCGTTTTGTAACGCAAAAAGCGTTCGCACAGGGTTTGAAGCCAATTTTAGTTATCAATAAAATTGATAAGCTAAGGTTCTCGTCCTGATTGGGTTATGGACCAAGTATTCGACTTGTTCGATAACTTAGGCGCAACTGATGAACAGTTGGACTTTAAAGTTGTTTACGCATCTGCGCTTAACGGTTGGGCTTCTCATGAAGAAGGCGTAACTGGCACAGACATGACGCCGTTATTTGAAACTATCATTGATCAAGTTCCTGAACCTGATGCAGACGTTGATGGCGCTTTCCAAATGCAGATCTCTCAGCTTGATTACAGCTCGTACTTAGGTGTAATTGGTATCGGTCGTGTTAAACGCGGTACGGTTAAGCCTAACCAACAAGTGACAATTCAAACAGCCGCAGGTCCTGTACATAACGGTAAAGTAGGTAAAGTATTTGGTTACTTAGGTCTAGACCGTTATGAAGCTGATAGTGCCCATGCTGGTGATATCATTGCGATTACAGGTCTTGGCGAACTTAAAATTTCTGACACTATTTGTTGTCCATCAGAAGTTGAAGGTCTACCTTTGTTGTCTGTTGACGAACCAACAGTAACAATGACTTTCCAAGTAAACACATCTCCATTTGCTGGTAAAGAAGGTAAATTTGTTACTTCTCGTAACATCAAAGAGCGTTTGGACAAAGAACTTGTACATAACGTTGCGTTACGTGTTGAACAACTCGCCGACGCCGACAAATTCAAAGTATCTGGCCGTGGTGAATTACACTTAGGTATTTTAATTGAAAACATGCGTCGTGAAGGATTCGAGTTAGCAGTATCTCGCCCTGAAGTAATCATGCGTGAAGTTAACGGTGAAACCCAAGAACCTTATGAAACAGTGACTATTGATGTTGAAGAACAGCATCAGGGTTCTATCATGGAAAAAATGGGTATCCGTAAAGCGGAACTTACTGATATGGCTCCAGATGGAAAAGGCCGTATTCGTATGGACTTCATCATGCCTAGTCGTGGTTTAATCGGATTCCAAACTGAATTTATGACGTTAACGTCTGGTTCTGGTTTGATCTACCATACATTCTACGAATATGGTCCACACAAAGGTGGCGAAATCGGTCAGCGTCTTAACGGTGTTCTTATTGCTAACGCAACTGGTAAAGCACTTACAAATGCAATCTTTAACTTGCAATCACGTGGCCGCATGATGATTGGACACGCTACTGATATCTATGAAGGTCAAGTAGTTGGTATCCATAGCCGTGACAATGACTTAACAGTTAACGTTCTTAAAGGTAAGCAGTTAACAAACGTACGTTCATCTGGTACAGATGAAGCGCAAACGTTAACACCGCATATCGTTATGACACTAGAACAAGCTCTTGAGTTTATCGACGACGATGAATTAGTAGAAGTGACACCGCTAAGCATTCGTATCCGTAAGAAATTCCTTACTGAAAACGAACGTAAGCGTAATTCACGTGTTAAACCAAACGACATTTAGTCGCACGGTTTAAATTAAAAGGCTCTTAGGAGCCTTTTTTCGACCTGCGTTTATATTTATCATTTTCGACTATAAGTCATTTTATTAGTCGAAGGCTTACTATTGAGAAAAACATGTTAGCAAGTGGTTTTGGTCATGTATCACCTAAGTGGGTTTTGCACATCGCGAATCGTCCAGACTTACCTGAATTTCACCACGATGATTTTCGAGTACTAGCGGAAGGTGAAGTTGCGAGCATTATCCAAAATACGTCTAATCACTGGCGTAAAGTGTTTTCAATTATGGCGAAAATATCCTTTGCTTTGTATGACACCGGTTGCGAAAGTTGGCAGCAATATCGTGATACTAAACTGTTAACAGGTGCAGGGTTTGAGGCTTTGAACTATTTGCACTATGCTGAAGAAGGTGCTGATAATTATTTTTCGATTGTAGCGGGGTTCCAATACGCAGCAACTCAATTGAATTTGGATAAATTAATTACCCACCAAAGCACTAGTAAGCTGTTACGAATTGAAGGACGTGATTGCATCGTAACCCCATATTTTGATTGGCGTCAGTTAAATAATGAATTACTCGATAAGTTGATTGGTGTTATGTCGTCATCAATGCTTAAGAATACAGTAGATAAATAATGGTTCGAATTAGAAATAGCCTTTTAGCGGTTGCGTTGTACCTTTTCAGTTATGGCGTTAATGCCTTTGATACATTGCCTAAAGTGATTAAATTAGCGACAACAAACTGGTGTCCTTACGCCTGTGAAAACTTAAATTCATCACAAGGTATGGTATATGAGTATGTCCAATATATTGGTGAACAATTAGGAACACGCATTGAAATTGTATTTTTACCTTGGTCTAGAGCGGTTAAATCGGTTGAGTCTGGGGTTTATGACGGGTTGCTTAGTGCAATTAAAACGGAAGCCCCAAGTCTAAAATTCACTACAACGCCGACGATGGAATACCAAGTTTGCTTTTTTAATCGTATGGAAGATGTTTCGAAATACCATGGAATTGATTCGTTAAAAAGTAAGCGGCTTGGGGCCATCGCAAGTTATGGCTATGGCGAGCCTATTGATAGTTATATTGCGGAAACAGAAAACACAGAAAGAGTGATAAAACTAACTGGATCAGCTGGCGTATCACGCTTGATCTCATTATTGAACAAAAACGTATCGACTTATTTGTAGAAGATAAAAACGTGCTGGTATGGAACATTAAGAACCAAAGTCGATTTAAACGTAACCAGTTAAAAGAAGCCGGGTGCTTGCCAAAAACGCCATTTTTTATCGCCGTTAATCCAAAGTTGATCTGGGCCGATAGTTTTATTGATGCGTTAAATACCTCACTCAAGCTAATGGCAAATAAACAATATTTGAATAACGAAATTAAACCCAAATACCTGCGACTAAGACATTAGTAAGTCGATGGACCTCTTGAACAAGTAGTACGCGGATAAATAGGCGTAAATCCTGATTGAATTTACTTAACTAATTATCCACGTTAATTATGTTATGGCTTTTATAAGAGCTATTTATCCGATGAAATTAAGATTAACTCCTGCTGCGGAGGAATTAGGTATTCAGCCCCTTGCTCGGTAATTACTGCCATTTCTTCCACTGAAACTGTTTTAAATGTCCCATCAGCTCTTTTCCAGCTATGAAAGCCATCAAACGCAAAAACCATACCTACCTTTAATCGCTTTAATGCTGTGGGCCTAATCGTTTCACTGCGGGCACCACTTAAACTTGGTCCGGTGTCGTGGGCAACATAACCAACAGGGTGGCCTGTACTCCACATGACATATTCCGAACCGGTTTCATTCATTATTTTAGTTTGTGCTTGATCTACTTCAAGTCCAGTGACCCCAGGTTTCATGGCGGCAAATGCGGCAAATCCGCCGTCTCGTCCGCTGTCCCAATAATGCTGAATGTTTTTAGGTGGTTTTGTTGTACCTTGGTTCAAGTACATAGGCAAAGCGTTGTATGTCGCTCACCCATCTGTCGTGGAGTTTAACGCCAAAATCTATTTGAATCATGTCTCCAGGCATGATGACTTTGTTTGTTGGGTGAGAATGTCCTCGGTCAGGTCCAGAATTGACATTCGGGTTTTGATCCGGTGCCCATCCGTCTTTAACGCCATGTTGAGCCATTTTTTGTTTCAAAAATCTCGCGACATCTGCGTCTGTTGTTTTACCCGGAATCACCATTTGGTACGCCTCAATTTGCCAAATAGATGCCAAACGAGCCGCTTCTTTCATTATCTCGACTTCTTCGGGCAATTTTACTGATAACCATTCATAAACAACATCGTCAGAACTCACTAAGCGCTTTGTAAACTCTTCGCCTAGGGCTTTAGTGAGTCGACTATATTGGGAGTAGCTCAAGCCATCGGCTTGGGCGTTTGAGTTAGACATATTAATTGCAATTTTACCGAACCCTTGATCGTGGATAAAGTTCGCAGCACTGTCGATGGCCTGCTGACCACGAGGGACAGGGATTACTTTCTGATGGATCTTTAAGTCAGCCAAAGCGGTGGCTTCACTTGATGGCGAAAATACCAGCGAATGAAAAACGCCATTTCGATTATAAAAAGGTAAGCGGCTTCACCACCTGCATTTTCACAGCCGATATGGTCGGCGAGTGGATCATTATTATTTTCCCGGCACAATACCAGCCACAAATCTACGTTTGCTGCTGTTAATGCGGCGGGTAGCAGTGTGCTGATCCGAGTTTTTCTAATTTCAGGCTAGAGTGATTGTGATTGTGCCGTACTCATAAAACTTGATAATGCCAACAGACCAACAACGAGTGGTCCACATAAAGCGCTCAATTTACTAACTTTTTTCAATTGGAGGTCCTCAAATAAAAATACGGAAAATCCGTTATGGAGATGAGGTTCACACTACGACATCAAACAAATTGCGTCTATTAGCGCAAGTTGGTTAACAGCAAAATCAAGACGAAATGAGGTTAGGGAAAAATAACAAATGAAAATGGGGGAATTTTGTAATTAAGGGGCGAACTCATATTTGGATATGAAGTCCACCACTTACTTTATTCGCGCTAATCTAAACAGTGATAAAAAGAGCGTTAACATTATTTTGGGGGTTACCAGAATAACTTCCAACCCGCCCATTGAACATCAAAACCTTCCATTGGGCTACGTTTAAACCCCGATCGAACAAATTGATTCATTTTACCTTCGGTATAGGCAAGTAACATATTTGCAAGTGCGGCGTCATCAATTGGAAAAGACTTACCTTCACGTAACTTTCGTTCGCGTAGAACTTGTTTTAATTGGGTTTCTAACTTTTCAAATAAGGTCGCTACTCGTTCACGCAGACGATCATGCTCTCCCATCAAAGCATCTCCAGTTAAGATTGAAGTTATGCCCCTGTTCATTTCAGCAAACCCCAAAATTAGTTTTAAGATATTTGAAACGCGCCCTTCGGTTGTTTTATCTTTTTCTAGGATGATATTGATACGCGACAACAAAGTGCCTTCAATAAATTCAATTAACCCTTCAAACATCCGAGCTTTGCTAGGAAAGTGTCTATATAGCGCTGCTTCCGATACGCCAACTTTTTCGGCGAGTTTTGCCGTCGTAATTCTTTGACCAGAGTGACTTTCCAACATTTCTGCTAAACATTGCAGTATCTGTTCCTTACGATTCCCTTTTTTGCGGCAGGCATAGTTTTCCCCAGCTCATTTATTATTAGTTAATTTGACGGTAATAGAGTCGAAATGATCTGCATCAGCTCATCTCCTAACTCACTTTTTGTATTAAGAGGTAAGTCCTTACTACCGCCAGCATAGAATACTTTAAGCGCATTTTGATCTGAATTAAAGCCTTGTCCGGAGATAGATACATCATTTGCACAGATCATGTCCAATTTTTTACGATTCATCTTGTCTATGGCGTACTGTTCAATATTTTGCGTTTCTGCAGCAAACCCTACAACAAAAGGGCGATTAGACTCTAGTTGCGCCACACTAGCGACAATGTCTGGGTTTTGGATAAGCGAGATAGTCAAACTGTCATCGCCTGACTTTTTCAACTTGTGATCTGATTGCTCGGCGACTCGATAATCAGCTACAGCAGCACAAGCAATAAATACATCAGTATGTTCAGCAAGAGACATCACCATGGCATGCATATCGACAGCGCTTTCAACATCATGTCGCATAACACCATTTGGTGTGGCTAAATTAACTGGGCCTGCGACCAAAGTTACATCGGCACCTAATTTGGCGGCTGCTTCGGCAATGGCAAAGCCCATTTTACCACTGCTGTGGTTTGATATATATCGAACCGGATCAATGGCTTCTCTAGTTGGGCCCGCTGTTATTACCACGGCTTTACCTTTGAGTATTTGTTCTGCAGGCGTTAAGAAGTTAACAACATGTTCGACTATCTGCATAGGTTCAATCATTCGACCATGACCAATATCACCACAGGCTTGTTCACCACTGGCAGGGCCCCATATATGAACGCCTCTGTTGGCCAGTAACGCTAAGTTACTTTGAGTCGCAGCATGAGCATACATCTGCTGATTCATTGCCGGACAAATCGCGACAGGGGCTGGAGTGGCTAAAAGCAGAGTAGATGCTAAGTCCCCGGCAAGTCCCGCTGCCATTTTGGCTATGACGTCAGCGCTGGCAGGCGCAACGACAATTAAGTCGGCCCATTTTGCGAATTCAATATGGCCCATGGCCGCTTCTGCATTGGTATCGAGTAGATCTTCAGCGACGGGTTCGCCACTAACAGCTTGCAAAGTTAACGGCGTAATAAATGCCTTGGCACCAGAGGTCATAACAACTTTAACCTGAGCGCCTTGCTCTTTTACCCGTCGAACAAACTCGGGGGTTTTATAAGCAGCAATGCCACCTGTAACTATGAGTAAAATATTTTTATTTAATAACTGGACCATGCCGCCTAGCCAATCTGGTATAAGTATAAAGTTTGATGGCACATACCTTATCTTCTTTCTGTGATTTTCACCATAGAGGAGTGACAAAATTGTGCCTTAATACTGCTAAATTATAAGGGAAGGAAAATAACATGGATGATTGTGTTAGTGAGTATTTACCTCGGGAAAAGTTGTTGAATAATGGTGCACATTCGCTGTCGGATGTTGAATTGTTAGCGATATTCCTGCGAGTAGGAATTGCAGGGAAACCAGTATTGACTCTTGCTCATGACCTGCTTAAAGAGTTTGGAACATTACGCCATCTAATGTCAGTTGAGTGTAGTCAAATGTGTAAAATTAAGGGGCTTGGTCCTGCTAAGTTTGTGCAATTACAAGCGGCTCTTGAGATGTCTAAGCGTTATTTAAAAGAAGTCATGTTTGAGAAACCACTTATGGATTCTCCAAATGCAGTACGTGATTATTTGCATCAGTTGTTAAGCGATGAGCCTTATGAGCAGTTTTGGTTAGTACACCTAGACAATCAACATCGGGTGCTAAATGCAGAAGTGCTATTTAAAGGCACTATTGATGCGGCAGCGGTTTATCCAAGAGTGGTTATAGACTCAATTATAAAGAATAAAACTGCAGCGGTTATTTTCGCCCATAACCACCCATCAGGGATTTGTGAACCAAGCCACTCGGACATTCAACTAACTAAAAGGCTTAAAGAAATTTTACAAATGATTGATGTGCGAACGCTCGATCACTTTGTAGTAGGTCACAATACGGTAACGTCATTTGCAGAACGTGGTTTGTTGTAGCGCTACTTAACTCAAGATTTAGTGTGCATGTTATGAATTAAATAGAGCTAGGTAGCCAGCATTCTGCAATCTCGGATTTCTAGGCAGTTTCCAAAATTATACTTAAGTGAATTTTCTGGCAATCCACGAACCTACGAGCATAGCGACAACGAACACAAAGGTTTGCCAATAACCATAAATGAGTGACGCTATAGCAGGTCCTGGGCAATAACCTACAATTGCCCAGCCTGCGCCAAACATTGCTGCACCGGTTAATAGTTTAGAGTCGATATCTTTGCTTGTTGGGATTTCAAACTTGTCGTGAAAAATTGGTTTGTCGTTTTTTAGGACAAAGCGAAATGCGACGAAAGACACAATTAATGCGCCAGCCATTACAAAACCAAGAGTAATATCCCACTCGCCAAATAAGTCTAAAAATGACTGAACTTTTACCGTATTTGTCATGCCCGAGATTGCCAGACCTGCGCCAAATAGGCTACCGGCGATAATTGCAAATAAGTTTATTTTACTAAGCCATTTATTGTTCATCTATATAACACCCCATATGTGTCGCAAAACATAAACGGTGATAAACCCAATCGCCATAAATGTAATTGTCGCAATAATTGAACGGGGAGACTTTCTAGCAATTCCACAGATACCGTGACCACTTGTGCAGCCGTTTCCGAGCTGCGTACCAAACCCAACCAAAAGTCCGGCAATTATTAGCAAGTAGATATTGTCAGTTGGTGCTGCTGGAATGGCGATTGGCGTTAGCAAATGAATTAAAAAAGCACCTGAGACTAAACCAAGAATAAACGTAATCCGCCACTTTTTATCAGTTATCTGAGGCATAAAAAGTGAAAATGTAATACCGCAGATGCCTGCAATTCTGCCAAGTGTATATAGCAATAGCGTTGCGGATAAGCCAATTAAGCCACCACCTACTAAGGCCAATAGATAGATATGTTCCATCGCTTTGTTCTCGTGTTCTATAATTGATAAATTAGAGTTAATTACTGCATAGTCTAAATCATATTGACGGCTTAAGATTGTAATTTAAGGCAATACGGTAAAATTACTGTGAAAAAGGAGCGTAAAAATTTATCATTGGTGCATCAAACCTATCTGCATGGCATGTTATGACGTCAAAAACTTTACTTTTTGTTCCTGTATCTTCTAAAAAAGGTATAGGAGAGTATATGCGTTCCAATATTATTGCATCGCATTTCAAAAGTTTACACAGCGACGTTGATATCCATTTTGTTTTAAGTGAACAAGCCCCTTATAAACATGACTGCCAGTTTCCTGTTCATTTGACACCATCGTCGCCCACCAACTGTACCGACGAAGTTAATCAAATCATTGATAAGCTAAAGCCTGACATCGTTATTTTTGACGCGGCAGGACGGGGTCAGCAAATGAAGCATGCAATGAATACGGGCGCTAAAGTTGTTTTTATTAGCCAACACCCAAAAAAGCGAGCAAAAGGGCTTATGTTAAGTCGTTTGCCTTTTATTACTCAACATTGGATAGCACAACCTGAATTTGCCATGCCTGCACTGAGTATATGGGAAAGAGTCAAACTTGCGTTATATCGAAAGCCTTTGCCCATTTATCTTGGTTGCCTATATCAGCAACCGAGTTTAACAGAAGAAAAACGACTTTAGCGTCGTTTGGATTAGATGAAAATGACTACGTTTTGTTGAGTGCAGGCTCTGGAGGCCATACGCTGGATGGTCAGCCTGCGTCAGTTGTCTTTAGCGATATCGCAATCAAAGTCAGTAGAGAGTTGAAGCTTAAATGTATTGTGGTACTCGGGTCTAGTTTTACCGGTACAGTTCCCGCTAATACAGCATCTGTTTATTTTGTTAAAAAGTTGGAAAATAACAGTTTTATCGCACTTTTGGCCAATTGTCGGTTTGCGTTATTAAGTGGTGGCGGTTCGTTGTTACAAGGCATTGCGATGAAAAAAATGGTGGTAACGACATCGGTTGCTAAAGACCAACCTGCTAGGATCCGCGCCTGTGAGAAAGAACAATTAGTCTTAAGTGCAGAGCCTAATAGTCGGGATATTTATGCGGCGGTACAGCAAATTTTACAGTCAGAAACCAATTTAGCCCTTAACAACGCTCTTACTAAATGCTCATTAACAAACGGCATTGGACAAACTGAAAAGTTACTTTCGGGTCTTCTATAAAAGGTGTCGTGAATAAAATCCTCCGACTATTAATGAGTACCTTCTAAACCTGAATTGCATTACAATTTAATCATACGCGAAATTAAAATTAACAAGAGTTTTATATGAATGTCATATTTGATGTATTGCACCTCTATTACTTGCCTCAATATTTACCTGTTTTAAAAACGTTGCAAGCGGCAAGTGCAGATGTTCATTTTGTATTTTACAAACAGGGTGATGAGCCGCTAAATCAAGTGTGTCGAGAAGTAATAGAGCAAGAAAAATTAACGGCGACTTGGGTGGATGATTGGGAGGAAGCATTGGCTTTTTACCTATCTCAAAAAGCAGACTGGTTAATTTTTGGTAATAAAGTCGCTAATTTAGATGAACTTCACGCAGTAAGTAAGACAGTGATGATGCAACATGGCATTGGGCCTAAGCGTTGCTATTATCAAAATTCAGAATCACCTACAACCGTACGTTTTATCGAAGGTCAGCATAGACTAAAACGTTTGTTGGATTTATATCCTGACGGTAGCTTTATCGATACCGGTTATGCCAAGCTAGATCCCTTATTCCAACAGTTAGAAAATTCGATGACACTTGAGTCGTTAGGACTTGACCCATCGAAAAAAACGATATTATACGCGCCAACATTTTACCCAAGTTCTATTGAGTGTTTTTCAAAAAAGTTTGCTAAAGAATTCGCTGATTTTAACATTATTCTAAAACCTCACTTTTTTAGCTTAACTAAGAAAAAATACCATAAACAACGAAAACTGTTAGAAAATTGGGCGACACATGACAATGTGTATCTAGCCACTGTAAGCGACTATAACCTTATCCCATTTATGGCAATATCTGACTTAATGTTATCAGACGCATCATCAGCGATATTTGAGTTCGCAGCTTTAGGTAAACCTGTGGTTTGGTGTGATTTTTACAAATTACGTTGGAGTTATCGTGGCATATTTAAATATCGATTTGACCGAAGAATAGACGAAGATATCCAGTATTTTAATCAAGTTGCTTATCGAGCTGCGGATTATAGCGAACTTGTTGTAACTGTCCGTACTGCGGTAGATGCCGGTGTTAAGGCTGGTACAGCCGATGTAATCGAAAAGTTAGCAGGCAGTATCGATGGCCATTGTTCAAATCGAATTGTTGAGTATTTATTAGCTAATACAAAGTCAGGGAGTGACTCATGAAAAAAGTAATTACTTTTGGAACCTTTGATGTGTTTCACGCAGGTCATGTAAAAATCCTAGAACGGGCAAAATCGCTCGGCGATTATCTTATCGTTGGTGTGTCATCAGATGCATTAAACAAAAGTAAAAAGATCGTTTCCCAATTTATTCACAAGCCGACAGATTACATATCGTTGAGTCTCTAAGATGTGTTGATGCTGTATTTGTCGAAGAGTCTCTAGATTTAAAAGCAACCTACATCAAAATGTTTGATGCTGACGTCCTAGTTATGGGAGACGATTGGAAAGGAAAATTTGATCACTTTAGTGATATTTGCGAAGTCACGTATTTCGAACGAACACCGTCTATTTCAACAACCGAAATTATAGAAGTGGTGCGAAGCGGGGTATATGAGAAAAATTAGGCTTGGCTAATTTATCTATGGCTTTTATTTACTCGATATCGATCGCATTAAACAGAAAAGATCATTAATTGAACATTTAAAATTGTCGATTTACAATACGGTTTCAAGGGCAAAATTTTGCACCAAAAGTTTCGCATAATTCACAATGTATGTGACGACCAAATTGAACCGCTTTAATTTAAATTTGGGGGATAAATGCTAAAAACAGTGATTCTGCGTCATATTCGTACAAATATAGCGTGTTTAGTCTAAAATTCTCAAGAATCGCTTGATCTTCTCAACCAAAAACTGTATAAATTGCGCCCTTTCGAATGCCCGGACAAATTAATTGGCCAATAGGGCTAATTAGATTGACGTCAGAATTTTTGTTTTGGAGTAAATGACATGGCTAAAGTTTGCCAAGTAACAGGTAAGCGCCCAACGGTTGGTAACAATCGTTCACATGCGCGTAACGCTACTCGACGTCGTTTCTTGCCTAACCTACAAACTCACCGTTTTTGGGTTGAAAGCGAGAAGCGCTTCGTTAAATTACGTTTATCTACTAAAGGTATGCGTATTATTGATAAAAAAGGTATTGATACAGTGCTTGCAGATATGCGTGCAGCTGGTCAAAAAATCTAAGGAACTAAATCATGCGTGATAAAATTCGTTTAGTTTCAACGGCTGGAACTGGTTATTTTTATACTACTGATAAAAATAAAAAGCTAATGCCTGAAAAGATGGAAATCAAAAAATTTGATCCAAAGATCCGTAAGCACGTGATCTTCAAAGAAGCTAAAATTAAGTAAGCTTTTTGAATTCTATTGAAACTTTTGCAAAAGTTTAAAAACCCAATCATTGATTGGGTTTTTTATGCCTGAAATCTCCGTAAATGATTCAGCTCTTTCTCCTAAAGCTCATTTCTTGTAATCTAGCTACAACTTCCTTTTTGATATGAAAAGCATGCGTATAAAACTGTCACGAATGGGCTGGAATAACGTCCTCATCTTTGCATCAATGTTTATGATCTTGTTATTTAATTATTCCCATCGAATGATGACACAAGGGCATGAAAGCGGAGAAACTAATACTTTGGTGGGCGCGAATACGATTATTCAAAGCATCGATTTTAATGGCATTAAAATCGAACGTTTAGGCGCAACATGGCGCTCGGTCAGTACGATTGAGCTCACTAAGCCTTTAAATACGGATTTAATTGTTGAAACATGGACGCAACAGCCTTTTGTTGCATTGCAATCGCCCCTTTAATGTTAGACACCACTGAAATATATCTTGTGGTTGTCTGGGCCGCTGGTGAGTCGAGTGGTTGGGTCTATGAGTTCGCAGTGGATAAAGTTGAGCAGACGACTTATGTGAAAAATCACCAGCAAAATACTTGGTTCTATGTTGAACCAGCATCATTAACGCATTTAATACCTGAATCCTTGTTAGAGTTGTAATAGTCATGCCTGAGTTACCGGAAGTTGAAGTCAGTCGCATGGGGATAGAACCCCATGTATTGGATCAAAAAGTCGTTGCAGTTGTTATTCGTAACAAACAGCTACGCTGGCCAATACCTGATGAGGTTCATTTACTCGTAGGTTCGCCAATAACAGCGGTTACTCGTCGGGCTAAGTATCTGATGTTAGAAAGTGAAAAAGGCTCAGCCATTTTACACTTAGGTATGTCTGGCAAATTGCGGATCATTGATAAGGCGGTTCCAGTTGAAAAGCATGACCACGTTGACATCGAATTTGAAAATGGTTTAGTTTTACGGTTAAACGACCCAAGACGGTTTGGTGCTTTTTTGTGGCAGGAGGCAGGGCAGCAACATTCGTTATTGTTGAAACTTGGTCCAGAGCCTTTAACAGACGAATTTGATGACAAAAGATTATTCGAAAAATCCCGCAACAAAACGGGGCCAGTAAAAAACTTTATTATGGATAATCATGTAGTTGTTGGTGTTGGTAATATTTACGCCAATGAAAGCTTGTTTAAAGCTGGGATAGATCCTCGACGACCGGCAGGAAAAATATCAAAAAAGCGTTATCAGTTATTGACCGAAAAGATCAAAGAGACGCTTGCTTTAGCTATTAAACAAGGCGGGACTACATTAAAAGATTTTACTCAAAGTGATGGTAATCCAGGTTACTTTGCGCAGGAGTTATTGGTTTACGGTCGGGGTGGAAAGGCTTGTACTAACTGCGAATCGACATTACTTGAGGTAAAAATTGGTCAACGAGCGACTGTGTTTTGTAAAGGTTGCCAACGTTAATATTTCACGATATGGTCGGAGCAGTTAACTAATATAGATACAAGTGAATACCATGGAATTTATTTCACAACTCAACCATACATTTAATTTAGGTGTGACAAAGCCTATTGGCTGGCGTAAAGGCCAACTTCTTGCCCTAAAACGACTTATGGTCGAAAATGAAAATGCGATTTATCGAGCGCTAAAAGCGGATCTCAACAAATCACAAACTGAAGCCCATGCGTCTGAATTCTCATACGTGCTAAATGACATCAAATACTTTATCAAACACCTTAAGTCCTTGAGTAAACCACGGGCAATAGGTACGCCTATGCTAACCCAACCTAGCCGCTCTTATTTGGTTCCTGAACCCTATGGCACAGTGTTAATTATGGGCGCGTGGAACTATCCAATCCAACTTGTATTAAGTCCGATGATAGCAGCAATCAGTGCTGGGAATTGTGTGGTACTAAAACCGTCAGAACTCGCTATGAACGTTTCAAATTTAATTGCTGAGCTCATCCCCAAATATATGGATAAATCCGCTGTAGCTGTTTATGAGGGCGGGGTAGAAGCGACTACGGCGTTATTGCAGCAGCGTTTCGATTACATAATGTACACCGGAAGTGAAACCGTAGGTAAAATCGTTATGCGCGCTGCAAGTGAGCATTTAACCCCGGTGGCATTAGAGTTAGGTGGTAAGAGTCCGTGTATCGTCGATGACAAAACTAATATGTCGGTGACAGCAGACCGTATCATTTGGGCCAAGTATTTAAATGCCGGGCAAACGTGCATCGCCCCAGATTATATTTTGGTGACTAAAAAACACGACCGCTATTAATCGAAGCCCTCAAAAAGAGTGTAGTAAAGCAATATGGTGAAGATCCTAAACGATCGAATGATTTCGGGCGCATTGTAAACGACAGGCACTTTGCAAGAATATCGGGCTATTTGGCGGCGCAAAATGAAAATGTCGTATTTGGTGGGGAAAGTGATTCAAAAGATAATTACATTTCACCGACATTCGTATTAAATCCCGACTTAATGAGTGATCTGATGGTGGAAGAAATTTTCGGCCCAGTGTTGCCTATTGTTGAAGTTGATTCGATGCAGGAAGCCAAAGATTTTGTTAATCAACGCGAGAAACCATTAGCCTTGTATTTGTTCAGCCAAGACAACCAAACAGTTGAAATGATTAAGCAGCAGACAAGCTCAGGTACACTTTGTATCAATGATGCTGTCATCTTTATGGTGAATCATGAAATGCCGTTTGGTGGCGTCGGGAATTCAGGTATGGGCTGTTATCATGGGAAATGGGGATTTGATACATTTAGTCATATCAAGCCCGTGATGCATAGGAGTTTTTTGCTGACATGCCAATCAGATATGCACCATTTACAAAATTAAAATCAATGATGTTAAAACTGGCAACCAAATTATAATTTAGGCTTGTCGGATACGACAGAAGTTGTGATGTCGGCGAGGTCCTCGCGGAAACCACTGTATTGGCAATATACGCTGTCATCAAATTTAGCGATGACATTAGATGTGCAATATTTGTGGGCGACATCACTGTCGATATAAATAAGATCTCCAGCATTACACGGGTGCGGACTTTTACGCACGTAAACACTCGCACAGCGCGTGTACTGTGGTTTATATGCTTGTGGATCCCATTTGTTTGTCATTCGTTCGTATTGAAAAATCGCAATGATCGAAAAAACAAACATTAGGCAGATGTAAAAAACAAATTTATACATGGTTACCTAGTTCAAATGGAGCTAAGGAAGTAAATCTTCCACACTCCTAAGACTCATATTTAAAAGTGAAATTGTAAAGCATTCCCCATAATCTCGACAATTGGGAATTGGCATAAAATTAATGCTAGAGGGAATAAAATACATCGAATCTCTTCCCCCACTTAACTAATTTTAGCGTAAATAACAGGCCATAAAAAAGTCTGAGGAAATGCAGGTTTTCGACTAAAATTGGTTAATGTAAAGTCAATTTAACACATACTGGTTCTACTTCAAAATTAGCTATTTAAGTATATGTGCGTTTAGATTAAGGCAAATGAATCACTTTTGTTTTATATTAAAACTATTTAGTAGTGACGACTTATTAAGCAGTGATAAGTAAATTGTTGATTAATCAGGGATAGAACACGCCAAAAGGAGATAATTGGCTGTAATTAAGTCGATAGAAAATTACCGTCGATTATTCGGCATTCGATGTGGTTATTTTAGGGAACTTCATTTGTCAGATTTACAATCTAAGCCTCGTTTTTTAACGGTACTGTCGATATCAATATTATTATTTGTATTTATACCGGTTACTTTTTCAGCGGTTTATTTTATTAATAATACCTATCAAGATGCGTTAGTTCGGGCACAAAACAATGTTGATTTAGAAGCTAAAACGACGGCCCTTGAAGTTAAAAATAAGCTAGCGACGTTACATTACGAACTACTCACGTTTAGTCAAAGCCCAGTTATGGGTGAAGTTGCCGTGAATCTGCTGTACTCACAGTTTGTGGTAAAACAGTTGCAAAAATTGGTGCAACGCAACACTTTAATCACTGGCGCCTTTATCGCAGATGGTTCGGATTTTATTGTTGAAGGGTATCCCTACGAAATTCTACGTATAGGCACTGGTGAATTTCAGAAAATGACCAATAAACTAATATCCATTGCGGTTGATGATAATACCTCTAAGTTATTAATATTGGATCATCAGACCCTTACAACGGACTATATGGAGTTACTCAATGACGGCGCTAACATCTTATTTTATTTACCTTTAAAGAAAAAAGTCGACTCTTTAGTAAGCCCATTTAAAGTCACTGCTGGTTTATTTGTTTTAATTGACACCGATAAATTAACGACCGCAAAATTATCATCTGATGGGCTGCCAGATATAATAGAAATGGATATCGGTGGAAGAAAAGTCATGGCCGATGAAAAGCAAACCGGTGTTGATTATCTGGTGGCTAATACCTCAACTGATCTCACGTTATCGCATTTCGATAAAGAAGAACCACATCAACTCAACCTGACTTATTATAGCGCTACGAGTCATTACACAACAGACATCGAGTCTGCTGTCATAAATACATTAATATTTATGCTCATCATGTTAATTGTTGTTTTGCTCGCCTTAGCATTTTTCGCTTCTCATATTACCGGACCGCTACGTCATCTACTTGATTTTAGTCGCCGGTTGTCTAAAGGCAATTATACCGAATTTGACTACGATGCAAATTATCAAGAGTTTAATGAACTCATCAGCCATTTAAACGGTATGGCGACCACGATTCAAAAGCAGTTGTCAGGATTGGAAAAAGAAAAAGAAAATGCCGAGGCGTCAGAGAAGATAAAAGCTCGCTTTTTAGCAAATATGAGTCACGAAATCCGAACACCACTCAACGGGATCTTAGGGTTACTTAATATGCTAGATAAGCATGAGCTGGATCACCAAGCTAAAGATTGGGTAACAGCCTCGTTATCAACGTCAAACTTATTGCTTCATATCGTTAACGACATACTCGATTTTTCTAAACTAGAAGAAGACAAAGTAGAAATAGAACGTACAACCTTTTCAGTTAGGGAAATCGTGGCGTCGGTTATCAATCCGCATGAAAGCTTAATCGAAGATAAAGGGCTTAGTTTAACCATTAATTTTGAACATAATATGCGTGAGTTTTGGATTGGCGACCCGATGAGGATCAGTCAGGTTCTATTAAACCTTATTTCCAATGCGACAAAGTTTACCAATGTTGGTGGCATTAGACTCAACGTATCTGCAATATTTATACATCACCAATGGTTTCTCGAATTGGAGATCGTCGATACTGGCATTGGGATCTCGGCGGAACAACAAAGTAAACTGTTTCAGTCATTCCAACAAGCTGATATTTCGACCACTAGAAAGTTTGGTGGTACAGGCTTAGGGCTGTCTATTGCACATAAACTTGTTCATTTAATGGGGGCGAGATCAGCGTTAAAAGTGAAGTCGGTAAAGGTACCACTTTTAAAGTATCAGTGGCTGTACTCGAAACACAGCAAAAAGAACAGTCTGAAGATATACATGTTTACGTGCCAGATTTAACTCATATCACTATTTTAGTCGCAGAAGACAATAAAATTAATCAGTTGATTATTAGCCATATATTAAAACCGACAATGGTGAAACTTGTTATTGTCGAAGATGGTAAACAAGCAGTAGAAGCTTGTAAAACGCAAAATTTCGATATCATTCTTATGGATGTTCAAATGCCTATAATGGATGGGTTACAGGCAACTGTAGCGCTTAGAAAACAAGGTTTTGAAATGCCCATTATTATGCAAACCGCCAACGTATTAGTGGATGAAATCGATTCATATTTGAAAAGTGGCGCCACCGCTCATATTGCCAAGCCTATCGTTGACTCTGTGCTTTATAAAACGATACAGCATTGCTTAACCCCAGAGTTATTTGAGGGACAAATCTTTGAACAAGAGTAGATGTCTAGGTTTTATATTATTGCTGACGAGTCACTTTACACTTTACAGTGAAGAACTTACCGTTGCCTTTACGCAAGAAACTTATGACTTAACATCAATGTTTAATCGTTTTTCTAAGCAAACGGGTACTCAAATCAGAATTGCGACGTTAGGTTCAGAGGATTTGAAAGTTGAACTGTTACAACGAGCCGGCGAAAACATGTTGCCGGACGCCATTGTTGTCCCAGCCGATTACATCGGACTAGAAGAGATAAAATATAGCCCAATCCCCGCCTCATTAAATCATCCAGATACAAATAAAAGTTTGATAAACGGGCTAAAATTTGAAGGCAGACAAGTCGCTATCCCGATAATCGCCGGTAATCATTTGGTCTTATATTTTAATAAAACTCATATTGCCGACCCAGCTAAAGAGTGGCGTGAGTTGATTGAGCAAAGATCTATATTAACAACAGGGACAAGCTTGATTGGTTGGAGCTATAACGAGATGTATTGGTTTTTACCATTTTTGACGGCATTTGGGGAGCCACCATTAGTGAACCAAAAATCCAACTAAATACACAGGGCATGAAAAACGCATTGTCATATTATTGGTCGTTTTCGCAGCAAAATGTTGTGGATGAGAAATGCGATTACCAGTGTACTTTTGACCGATTTTCCGACGGTAATATGGCCTATATGATTAACGGCGTATGGGCCAGCGGAAAATTGATAAAAAATATGGGGGACAATGTTGGGATTGCTGAATTGCCCCACATCGAAAATAAAATCATGCGGCCTTATTATTCTGCTTACGTTATTGCCTTTCCAAACAACTCATTATCGTCAAACAAGGCAGCAATTTTGAAAAAGCTTGCGATGTTTTTTCAATCGCACGAAACCCAAACACTGTTGTGGTCAGAGATACATGCATTGCCGGTCAATCAAGTCGTTAGCAAAGAAATCTATAACAATGCGAATAGCAATGAAAAGGCCATATTTAAGCAATTGGAACATGCTATTCCGTTGCCAACAACACGGGAGATGGCCATAGCTTGGGCGGCAATGGGGAAAGGGATCGGACGTTATCGTGCGGGTATCCTTGATTTAGAACAGGTGGCCGACTATATGCAACATGTGGCGGACAAATCGCTCAAAGAACTCGATGAGAATTAGCCAATTCAGAAGGCAACTAAACGTATAAAGGCTAACAAGATATAAAAACGACGAGTGATGTTAAGTCTCTCGTCGTTGATATAAATTACTACTGTCTAACGGCAATCAATTAGCTAATTTTTTGAAATAGATATTGGCAGCCGCTTTTACTTTGGGCGCTAATATGAAGGCTGACAACATTGTCGGAATTGCCATTAACCCGTACATTCCCATCATGAAATTAAAGACGACATCGAGCGTCACAATACAACCGACAATGATCATAAACAAATAAAACCACTTGTAGTATTTTCGGCTAGATTCACCCCACAAAAAGACAAAGCATTTTTCACCATAATACCAATAGGTAAACATAGTGCTCGCGGCTAAGAAAAGTATTTGAATTGCCAACAAGATTTGACCAGTTAAGCCTAATTCTTGGCCAAAGACCTGCATTGTTAGTTCAACCCCTTTGACTCCTTCAACGCCCTGCCACATGCCCGACGCTAATATGACAAGAGCAGTACAAGTACAAATGATAAGTGTGTCGACAATTGGACCTAACATGCCAACAAGGCCTTCACGGATCGGTTCGTTGGTTTTTGCTGCACCGTGGGCCATGACTTCAGTGCCAATACCAGCTTCATTAGAAAATACGCCCCGGGAAACGCCAATGATAATCACTCCTATAATGCCACCAGAGATAGCCTTAGGGTTAAATGCTTCGGTAAAAATAGACCCGATGAGTGCTGGGATTTCACCAAGATGGTTAAATAACACAGCAAGCGTCATTAGCAGATAAGTAATGGCCATTGTTGGGACAAGTCGACTCGTGACATATGCAACACGTTGTAGGCCACCGAGAATAACACCCGCAACAAGCGTAGTGACAATAGCAGCCATTATATAATTAAACATTTCAGGAGAAGAAATCCAGTTTTCTGGGATTAACTCCTCACGGAATGCAGCAGTAAGCTGATTGGCTTGAAACGACGGAATTGTGCCGAACAAACCGGCAAAGGCGAATAGCATAGCCAGTGGTTTCCAGTTTTTCCTAGACCTTCCATGATGACATACATTGGTCCGCCTTGAAGTTCACCATTTGCATCCTTTTGACGAAACATAACGCCCAACGAACAGGTAAAAAACTTGGTCGAAACACCCAGTAACGCTGTTAACCACATCCAAAATACGGCACCGGGACCACCGGCTGTAATGGCTAATGCAACACCGGATATATTGCCCATGCCAACGGTACCCGCTAGTGCCGCAGATAAGGCTTGAGAATGGGTAAGTTGTCCGTCTTCAGAGTCTTTGTCGTGTTTGCCCGTCAATAGGCTTATGCCGTGGCCAATATAACGAAATGGCACTAATCGTGAGTAAAGTGAAAAGAATAATCCACCGCCGACTAATAAAATAATGAGAGGTGGCCCCCAAACAAAATTGACAAATGCCGCGGTGATTTCTGATAAAAAGTCCATTGAACTAACCTTCTTGGATTTTGAGACTACGTTGCCACCAAATAATGACAAATAACGTGATTAATAACAGTGGTAAACACAAACTTAACATGGTCGTCCAACCAAACTGTTGGATGATCCAACCCGCTGAAAGTGACGCAATTGCTTGGCAACTAAACATAATTAAGTCGTTAAACCCTTGGATTTTAAATTTTTCCTCTGGCTTATAACTCATCGGTAATAATGCTGTTGCAGTTACAAACAGGAAGTTCCAACCAATGCCTAGTAGGACCAAAGCGAGCCAGTAATGTACGTATTGTTGGCCAATGAATCCGATGGTTAAGCAAACTAAAAAGGCCAATAAACCAGCAAATAATACATTTTTGTGGCCAAACTTACGGATTAATATTCCAGTAAAAAAGACGGTAAATACATAGCGATTATATGTGACTGAATAACCCACTTAGTTTCTGCCAAATCAAAGTGATGATGGACGTGCATGCTTATTGGGGTTGCCGTCATAATAAAGCTCATGACACTAAAACCCACCGTTCCTGACAGTATTGCGACGACAAATATTGGTTGTTTTATTATTTCACTTAATGCACGACCTTGGTAACGACCGACTGTTTTTACAGCCGCAGGAGCGTTAAAAAATTGGATAAAAATGAGGGATAATGAAAATAACACAGTTAGGCCAATAAATGAGCCTACATACTCAGTGCTAAACCAGTCTTTACCAACAAAGGCAATTTCGGGGCCTAAAAATGCCGCAAATAAACCAGCAATTAGCAGTACCGAAACGGCCAAACCGCTGTGCTGTTCATCAACCGATTCCATGGCTGCGAATCTGAATTGCTGTGCGCTAGCGATAAGCCCACCATATAGCAGGACACTCAAGCAAAATAGCCAAAAACTTTGAATATAAATTGCATAAGCACTAAATAACGTATTGGCTATCCCCCACAAAATAGCGAGTTGAAATCCTCTTTTTCGACCGACGGATGCTAATATTTTGACGACAGGCAACATAAATAAAGCGGTACCAACGATCATAAAGGCAATGGGCAATGTCGCGAATTTTTCATCAGGTGCGAGCTTAATGCCAATAAAACCGCCAACAAACACTACAACAGGGCCAATAGAACCTATCAGTGATTGAGCGCACATTAACATCCAAACATTACGATTTAGGTGGCTGAAATTAGAAAAAAAGATGGCAATTTGGAACTCTTGTGCTTGAATTGATTCTAATAGAATATACAAATCAAAACCGTCTGTCCGCAAATAATCGGACTAGCATTCCATTTAAAGCATAAGTAAATAGCGAATTATGCATTTTACTGTTTGTTATCATGGTCACTTTAAAAAGGAGAGACACAATGAAATTAGGATTGCTGATAATTTTTTCCTGACTCTGCCCACTGCAGCTTACTTTGACGAAAATGCCAAGAATGTGAATGTTACGTGGCATCAACCTGCTACATATACCGATGTGCGAGGCACCAACGAGTCAAAAGCTCGGTTTCAAAAAAGGGTATTTAATCAACTAGAAAAACACATTGTTAAGCTCGCTGCGTCTTTGCCTAAAGACATTCAATTAGAAATGACCATTACGGATGTTAATTTGGCGGGCGATGTTCAATTTAACTTTTCCATGAACCGAGAGATCCGCATCGTAAAAAGTATTTATTGGCCTAAGATCGCCTTTGACTTTAAAATTACCCAAAGCGACAAACTACTCGATCAAGGTTCCGTTGTTATAAAAGATATGTCGTTTATGCACCGAGGCGGACTATTGAGAAGTTCAGCTGATTCATTTAAATATGACAAGCGACTGCTTACAAATTGGTTTAACAATGAGTTGCAACAAAAAGTCACAAATTTTGGAAAGATCAATTCTGCAGTTATGTCTGAGTAAGTGCATAAGTATGAATGCGCGAAGTGAATGTTTAGCTTAATCTCGTGTCGTTAATTTACGTCAAGCGGCTAATGATAAGTGATAATGGTGCTGTGAATTTTCTTCAACATATGATTGAAGCTCTGTTATTATACCGCACAATTATCCTCTGAACCGAACGTGTAGGCTTATGAAACAACAAATTTTAACCATGTTGCAAATGCAAGATGACATGAACACGAAAGTGCATCCTCAGTGGCGCGAGCAGGGTTTTGCTTGGCACCGTGCAATTTGGGTTGAATTAGCAGAAATGTTAGATCATTTATAGTCAATAGAAGAATCAATAAAATTAGTAGAAAATTCGAAACTTCCCATTTTTATAGGCTTTATAAGCAATTACCCTTTGAATTACCTACTAACTAATATTACTAACTTTTTAGAATCAAATATTTCACCGAATAAGAACATTACCGATATTAAAATGAAGAAACACCAAGAACATATAGTTTGCATAAAAGCATCAGCAGTAAAACACCGAGAACATGGCTTCGTTGACTATGATCTAAACCTATCTGATCTTATGCTTGGTCAAAGAGCAATGCTAGAAAATGATGACGATTTTAGACAAGTTTTGCCAATTTCAATCTTTACTCACAAAGAAAAAGTTTGGGCATATGAGCGAACTTCAAAAGGTGGTGAAAGTCGTCTGCACAATAAGATCGCAGTAGCTGTTGGAGGCCACTGGGATATGGATGACATCCTAACTAAAGATGGCGTAATCGATCTTGAAGCATCATTGCAAAAAGCTATGGATAGAGAACTTGAAGAAGAAGTAAAACTAACGTCTTCAATTACACAATCCACACGTCTGAAAAAAATGCTATGTGCAGACGATACCGAAGTAGATCGAGTACATATGGGTTTGATTTATGTGCATGAGCTAGGTGGCGAGGGCATCGAGTCGGCTGAGGATCAACTTAAGACCGTTGGCTTCGTTTCTCCTAAGGAATTATTAGAAGGTGATTATAACATTGAAGTTTGGGCAAGGATTATTTGCCAAATTCTTGTAGAACAAAATTCATAGAATAGCGTTAATATAAGGCAACAATATCTATTGTTGCCTCTATCGCAATAATTCAACTAAGCTAACACTACTCTTTACCGGGAGGGGTGGGTACATTAGTGGGGTTATCACCTGTGGAGCTTGGAGCGTAGCCGCCTTGAGGCTTGCCATCGCTGCTAAGGTCTAGATGGTTGATAACCTTTTTCTTGAACTTTGGGAGGTTGATACCCATTGTTTGCTCTTTCTTTAGTCATATTTTACTTTCCTCAGTTCTACATGCGAAATTTCAGCAGATAAAATCAAAATCCCTGCTGTATCATTTTTTGCTCTTTCAAATGCACCGTCTTTATCCAACACCCAAGTTTGCTCAAGGTAAATCTGTTCTGGTTCTGGGTTACTAGATGCAAATGACTTGCTTGAATAAAGTCCACCTAATATTTTTCCATCTTTTAAAGTCACTTTTACCCAATAAGGTTCTCTCTTTGAAAACACATAATCCCACGGTTTCCCTGTAGGGTGCGGGGCTTTACTTTGTACTAAGTTTGTTGAGCGAACCTTTCGCCAACTAAGTACCAATAATATTGGTGAAATAAAAATCACAAAGAAATAAAACAATACATACAGATTGGGGGACTGTGTTTGCATTTCGCTCATCTCTACCCAACGTATAAATATGAACATAAAAGCATAGTTAACACAGCTATATGTTGCGGCATCGATGAGCTGCTTTGACGAGTCTTTCTGAATATTTGGAAAGCATAACTCATATGTTTTTAGTGCTATAAATCCCGGTACAACGAACAATATAAACAAATAAAGTTTATCTAGCTCCCATATATTCATATTCTCTCCTTTTTAACAAGGCTCCAGTAATGAGCGCCTAAAACAGTTAACTTACACGCTTTGGATTCCATTGCTGCGAAATACATATGTACTGTACCTACAGGGACAACAAGATTGATTCTGTTGAATTTTTGCAAAATCGCGAACCTTTCAGTGTTCTCTTCAAGAGGCGATTCACTTTTAGGCTCAAAGGACGGGTCTAGCAGAAATTCATAGCCGGGTTCAGAAAACAATTCGGTTATTTGTTTTAAGTCTGATAGTGGTATAGGAGGTTGCACAGTTCTGAGTGTTGTAAAACTTCTAACATTTGTCTTAAAAATCGGCCTTTGCTCCCAAGGGCCTAGCGACTGATCAATATGGGCGTAAATACTACCTGGAGTAATTTCGCCAACCAAATTGGAAGCACCACCATTTAAAGCATCTACTAACAGGCTTGTAAATACGCCACTACCATTTTCTTCTAATGCATATTGTTCAGCACTAGAAGCAGTAAGAATAGTAACACCCTCGCTAAGCAAAGCTTGTTCACTTGAAACAATTCCATTCCCAGCAATTCCTGAGTGGCAACTATCCAATACAATTACTTTGCTTCTGGCTTTTGATGAGTTTGCAATTGTTAGTAGTTCATTTAGAGATAACCCGTCATCTCCATCATTACAGTCAGAAGTCACTAAGTAACCACCTGTACTTTCGATATAGCCATGACCAGAAAAGTAAAATAGCGCTACATCACTGTCATCGGCAAAGAGCTTTTGAATATTGTCTTTTAAATCTCTTTTTGAAATGGCGCTATCAGGGCCATTTGCAACCATCAGGTTGACCCCGAAGTTTATAGAGCCATCACTGTGTCGCTCTAATACTGATTTGACAGAGTAAGCATCATTAACACAACCAAACAACGAGTTCGCGTTTTGGTAGTAATCAACCCCAACTATTAACGCCTTTCTCATTAGCCATACTTCCTTATAGCTCTGGCAATGGAAGCACCTTGCCATTTAACTATTATGTCAGCATTAATTTTCACAACAGATGACGTTCTTGTTGAAGCCCAAGGTTCAATAGCTATTATTGATTTACCATATGCTTTTGCTATCTCAATCTCTTTGTTTATCCATTTGCTATACGTTGAATAAACTCCAGCCATAATGATGATACAGCTTGTTCCTTTCATCTTGTTTTCTATAGCTTGTTTTAACTGCCAGTCAGAACCATTTGTATGTATTGGGTCGCCTTTTGGCACAGAGTGGTCAAAGAACTTAATTCCCTGTTTTTGAATGAGGTATATGACTTTTGTATACCCATCACTGTAGGCCCAAGAGTGACTAATAAATAACCTATATGTTTTGTCCATGTACTTTTTTCCTTTTTATAAACCAACAGTTCTCTGCATACTCTGCATCCAAGATGCTTTAAAAGCAAGATCACCAGCAAAAATCTTGTAAAGTTCAAGCTCATCTTTACGTCTAGCCAACATTACCTCTTTCAGCATTTTTTCGAATGCTAGTTCTCGGTTATGTGGATCAGGGTTGTTCTGATACTTAGCTTCAAAATCTGGATGCTGTTTAATACTTTCAGCTATATTGATGAACTTAACTTTCTGTTCCTCTGAAGCTGTACTCCAGCCTTGGAACCATCTTTCGTTAAAGTTCTTGATGATATCGTCTAGCGGATTTCTTTCTTCTTCACCGCCATGCGCTCCACGCGGGTTAGGGTGCTGTGGCGCTAACAATGCATGTCAAAGTCAGTCGGTTTACCAAGCTTATAAAACTTGTTGCCAAAATCTGGCGCAGCTTCTTGCACACCTGCTTTGATGTCTTCTATGCAAGTTCCAGTCAATGCTTTTTCTATTGCAGCTTCTAGCGCTTGTTCGTCTGTTTGACTAACCATTTACTATCCCTGAATAAACTCACTAAATACCTGTTCTACCATTGATATAAAGGGGTTAAGTTCTTGCCCAATATCAATATATTTTTCTACAAAGTCTTTCAAATCATCTACAGATAAATCGGGGTCCAAAAATGGCTCTAGAGCCTTTTCTCTGAGGTCGTTTAACTTGCTTATATCTAAAGCCAATATTTCGATTGTTTTAATCGCTTGCTTGTTAACACCATTTATTTTTCCATCCGCAGTAAACCTGAAATTTTCGCTGCAATTGAGCTGAAAAGGGGTTACCGGAATAACAATAGAGCCTTTTTTCATTCCACAATGTAGTGGGTCACCTTTGACGGTTGTTCTTAGGCAAGAGCACAAAAATTAGCGAAGTCCAGAGCATCGTCATCATCGGCTGATTGAGGGTTTAAATGCTCTATATGGTAGTCGCCTGAGTCTAGAGTGAGCCTTCTTTCGCAGTAACAACAGATATACCCTTGCTCCTGCAACAAGGCTTCATAAACTGCCTTTTTCTCTGGATTTGATAATTCTTGATAAGTTGGTGTCCATTCTTCACTAGCAGCTCCTTTCCAATCAATAAATGATTGAGGCTCTACCCCTTTCCTTATATACCTCATTTACCAATAAGCTCCATTCGCTTTATTAAAGTCATGGCTTTTACTAATTGACCATCATCACCAATTTTTTCTGATAGTGAAGCAATTTCGCTTTTAGCTTTTGATAAATCCTTTTGCTCTATCAATTGAAATATTTCTTCAATCTTACTTTGAATTTCTTCTGGTCGAGAAGTTACCCCCATATTGCCTTCATAAATAAGATCAGCATTTCTGCCATAAGTGTCACGCACAATAACCTTTTTAATTTGGTTCTTTTCACTGCTTAATTTAATAACAGTGGTATGCTTTGGATCGATATGACTTAGAACTTGTGGGCTATGAGTAGTCACGATGAACTGAATATTGCTAAATACTTTTTGCAACCCAACAAGCACTTCTTGCTGCCATTTAGGATGCAAGTGAAGTTCAACCTCATCAATAATCACAATCCCATGACTAGCTAAAGCATTTCCTGAATTAGGATTCAGTACAACAAGCCTTCTTGCAATATCACCAATAAGCGCCACTAACGTTTTCTGTCCTTGAGATAACTGAGAAATATTTACTCGATTACCAAAATTTTTAACCATTAACTTCACTTTACCTGAACTACGGTCAACTTTTAGATCAGTTACATCAGGCACAATCGTTTCGATTGCTTTATTTACAAGAGCAAGTTGGTTTTGGTGTTTAACTGAGCAGTTATTATCTAACGCTGCTTTTAACTCTTTTTTCTTTAGTTCTAGTTTCTTTACTACTGGATCACCTTTAGAGGGTATCTCCCCTTCATAGGCTTCAGCTAAAATTGATTCGATATTAGTTATCTGCTGTCTCAAAGCTTTAACTTCAGAAGCCACTTCCCCATCAGCTAGATTTACCAACTCAATATACAATTGAGAAAATTTATCTAGCTTTCCAGTTCCATCCAAAGCATCATCTAGTGAATCAAAGCGATTGGTTGAAACATCTACTCTAGCTCTTTCAGAATAAGTTTGTTGTAAAGTAAAATCTGAACGTTCAACAGAGTAATAAGCAATAAGGGGAAGGTTAATTTGATCATTTGAGGCCAAGTATCGATACAACGATCCAGCCGATTTTATATCGCTGACCTCAGTAGATTTTGAATGGTTACTTTCAGGCGCTAGTTTATATATAACCGTCTCAAATGAAGTTTTTTCCCCATTTCAATATTGGTTACGATTTCAGCAAAATCTTTAGCATTAACATTCACATCTGATTCGGTTACTGGTCTACCATTACGACTTTTTCTAATGCATTATTGAACCAAGTAAACGTTTTAGCTAAAGATTCTACTATTGCGGTTTTACCTGAACCGTTATTACCAATAATGATTGTTAACTTATCATTGAAAGTTAAATCCAATGAAGTCAAACGTCTGAAGTTATATAAATCAACTGACTTAAGCCTAAATTTAACACTAGGCAACTTTTCCAAGACTGAATCCAGATAAGTTTGAGCCAACTCTTCGTTCACAGCTTCAACATTTTTTCCAGATTTATAGTTCTCGTAAAGTTGAAACATTGACAACAAATTTCCTTTCGTTGCATTGCTTTTCAACTGTTTGATAGTTTTGCTGTATGTTTTGCGTTGATTATCCATTTCTTTCCTCAAAAATTTGAGTGAGCACGTCTGCTGAATACTTCATCTCTAGTGATGTAATAAATTTAGGCTCTATATGTTTAGCAAAGGCTAATAAGCCTTTAAGGTGAAAAACGTTTTCTTTATCTAGTTTATTTAATCGATATTGATGTACCAAGTGTTTGATATAGCGTTTCTTTTCACGCCCAAGTGATAAATTACTTTCATTATCTATTGTTATTCCCGTTACATGGCGATTGTGTGCTTTAGATGAGAAAGCAGTTTTTCTGCGATTGATAATTAGCGCACTTCCAAACAAAGTAGTTAGTGTTTCAGAAATGTATCTTGGCATATCAAATAACGCATTCTTCGCTTTTGTCGAAAACGTTAAATCGTCAGCGTAGCGCGTATACTTAATTTCAAGGCTTTCACAATGTTGAGTGACTAACTCATCGAACTGGTGCATAAAGAAATTAGATAGAAGAGGAGAACTTGGTGCACCTATACTTAAAACCAACTTACCTGTCGATGACTTACTTGGAGACCAGAATAGAAGCTTTTCCATTAACACTTTTTCGTCATTATTGGGCATAGCATAATGCTGTTGCCAAACAGTCCAGAACAGCGTACTGGAAATAGAATTGAAAAAATTTTCTAAATCTATCTTGAGAAGGTATCGGTTTTTACTATGCACTTTGGCGTTATCTTTTATGCTAAGCCCTTCTCTGTAGGCCATAGCAGCATCGTGAATATTCAATCGATATAAAGATATAAAAGCACGCTGGTATTCTTTTAATTCTTTCGAAGGTTGAGCAATAACTCTATGTCCCGAAGTGCGCTTGGGAATCGTGTAGACCTTATATTTTAATGGCGCACTAGCCAAAAAGCGGATCACTTCTGATTCACTCTTATTCAATTTAGTAGCTAGTTTTTTATCAATTCCATTCTTTAGTCCACAAACAAAAAAGCCCAAGAACAATGCTCTTGGGCTTTGCTCTTTACTAGAGGAAGCGATATGTTCGCAACCTTCATGAGGAACGAATGACGGTTGCGAACATATCGCAACCATAAAGTCGTTCAATAAATTAGAGTCTGGCTAAACACCCGACTAGACGAATTTCGTCCTAAGCTAAAGAGCCAAGTTAGTTTACATTATGATATAAATTACAACAACTCTATGTTTCATATACTTTTTAGTAATAGTGTTTAGTCAATAAATCTATCATCTCTTTTTGATGCTGTTTAATCTTGTCTTTGTCCCACTCATCGTTTTGCTTTAACTCAAAAATTTGTTTTAACTTGAGTGAGTCATATACTGGTTTAGCTTTGAAATCTTCCTGTTTTTTACCAACGGTTTGATTACTGTATGACGAGTTTTCACCCGGACTAAGTAACACAAGATTACCAAAAGCATTCAAATAGTTATCTTCTAGCCGCATATCGTATTCTTCATGTTGTGGGTGAACATGCTCAACAGCATCTTTTGAGCTAATGCGGTGTTTTTTGAATTTCTCATCTGCTCTATTTTGCTCATTTTTCCAAAGCTCATATTCCAGCTTCTGAAACCAATAATGCTCAAACCCAGTGCCGTTGATTTGCTTTAGATAATCGCTCATTTCATTTGAAGATCCAAAACTGCCTCCTGTTTTAGTAAGGTAGTTAAAACTTGCCTGTTTTTGGCTAAGTTCGGCATGGAACAAAGCTAGTGACATCTTATTATCAATATCTTCTAACTTAGCCAGTTCTATATTTTTATCTTCCGTATTATTTTTAACTAACCAGCCTAGAAAAGATGTAAGCCAATACTGAGCGCTTCGTTCACCAGTGAAGTATCGAACGCTTTGAAGTTGGCTAAGTTCAGTAATTTCTGTAGTTACTCGATTTAATCTGCTTTGTGTCTTTGAGAAATTAACATTACTTAATCGTAAAACTGCCGTGGCCAATTTAACTTGACCATTACAGTTCAAGTTAAGGCTTATTCAAATTAACTAGCCCAGTAAGAACTTGTTAACTGTATTGCAACTTATTTACGACCAGAATGGCCAAAACCACCTTCACCACGCTCACTCTCATCAAACTCTTCAACCAACTGGAACTCAGGTTGGATAACTGGAATGAACATCAGTTGTGCAATCCTATCTGCTGGTTCAATAGTAAATGTTTCATTGCCACGGTTCCAGCAAGAAATGAATAGCTGCCCTTGATAGTCTGAGTCAATTAAACCAACTAGGTTGCCTAAAACAATGCCATGTTTATGCCCTAACCCTGAACGAGGTAAAATAGTGGCCGCCATATCTTTGCTCTTCATATGAATAGCAATTCCAGTAGGGATCAATTCTGTTTGACCATAGCTCTAATGTTAATGGCTCATCAATGCATGCACGAAGATCAACTCCAGCTGAACCGTCTGTTGCATATGTAGGTAATGGAATTTCATTTCCTATTTTCGGGTTTAAAATTTTTACTTCTACTTGATTCATGAAATGCTCCGAGTATTTACTACAATATAATAAAGTGATATTTATATCTTTTAGGTAGGATTAGCTTTGCTTATTTAACCAAAGATTTATGATGGAATATTATCATAATTCGTACTTGCTTTATGTGAGATACATCTAAAATTAGTGGTTTAAATTTCGTACCTTTATTTTCGTACCTTTAAAATTGACTGAGATAATTTTTTATATCAATAAAAATAAGAGCTGATAAAAATAAACACGTAAAAGGTACAAAATTCTGGGGTAACTTCCTTTTTCCGTCAAGATCACGGATATAAAACAGGTGAGTACATAAAAATTTGGAACGGCAAGGAAGACAATGAGGTATTGATGGACGTTTTGCGTGCGACTGATGCCACTGCTGAAGACTTTAAAGATAAAGTGTATAACGGATTAAAAGCGGCTTACCCAGCTTCATAATTGATGATAAATAATCATAAAAAATGCGCCACTAGGCGCATTTTTTGTTTCCAAAGTCGCAAAGCGACTTAAACCACAACTTTAAACTCAGCTAAGGTTTTATGCAGTAAATGCAGCTGTTTTACAACCGTCTCCAATTCATCTTGATGACTGGTTAAGTCCCCAGACTCTTTTAGATGTAAAATTTTAGCCGCGGTTTCTTCTAAATAAGGCATGAATTTATTCGCTTTAATTGAAAATAAATCCTCCTGTTTAAAAATGTGCCCAAACTTTCCATGACCTTGTTTTTTAAGGTCATTTATACGAATGTCTGCATCAACAGCTTTACGGTATAACGATTTTAAATTCTCTTCTAAGCTCGAGATAATATTTTCCACTCAAGTACTCTTTGTTTTGTCCGATAAATCAATATGGCTAGTTTACACTTTTTAATCTTATTAGTTGAGGTTATAAATAAAATTAGCTTGTTCCATTAATATAGGTGTTCATTTATGAATTTATCTCCAATGGGGCTAGGTACGCCAATCTCGGGTGCGATGGAAGGCGGTGAAGCATTAAGCGCCAATTTGGCTAAGAGTGCGCAAGAACTCGAAGGCAAAGCGGTATTAGCTTTACTTTCTGCGTCTGCCCAAGTTAGTACTCAGGCATCTGTGGGTAGCACGGGTAGTGTTATCGGCCAGCACATTAACATTAAAGTGTAGGTCAATTTTTAATAGGGGAGAACAGGTGTCTTGCTTGTTTCTCCTCCTATTTCCCGCACAAGTTTTGGTACTAAAAATCCAGGTAATTCAGCTAACATACCTCGATATATTTGTTTAACTTCATCCTCAGGGACATCAAAATGTGCCGCGCCGACGACTTTATCTAGCAGGTGCAAATAATACGGCAGGATATCAACATCGTATAACCGTTCGCTTAATTCCACCTGTTGTTTAATCGTATTGTTAATCCCTTTTAATATGACGGCCTGATTAAACAAATGAATGCCTTGGATTCTTAGCTGGTGGCATTTTCCTGCTAACATATCGCTGATCTCGTTTTGATGATTGATATGAAAAACAATGGACGACTTAAGTCTAGTTTTACTTAGAATTGCTATTAACTTTTCTGTTATTCTATTTGGCATAACTACAGGTAAACGGGTATGAAGTCGTAGTCGTTTGATGTGTTTTATCAATTCAAGTTGCTCGACAAACCAAGCGATGTGCTCGTCTTTTGCCATTAATGGGTCGCCACCACTTAGTATCACTTCATTTATTTCTGGGTGCGATTCGATATACGCTAAATGTTGCTGTAATTGTTGTTTGTTAACTTGGTTCTCTTCGTATGGGAAGTCGCGTCTAAAACAATACCGGCAATTAACCGCACAACCGCTTTTAAAGATAATTAAAACCCTAGAGCGGTATTTATGTAGGAGACTAGGAGTCGAATTGTTCTGTTCTAACAAGGGATCCGAAGTAAAACCGTCTACTTGTTTAAATTCACTTTTACGTGGTAACACCTGTAATAATAAGGGATCGGTAGGGTTGTTTTTTGCATAAGTTCAGCGAAAAAGCGCGGAACACGCATCGGAAATAGTTTTCTAGCGTCAATGTCAGCAGCAAAATCTAAAGGGTCAAGAGACAAAAAATTAAGTAGCGCTAGTGGATCACTGAAACTTTGCTTCAATTCTTTTTGCCATAGGGACTCTACAGAGCGCTCAGCTTGATGTATCATTCGTCTCACTTTCATTTAGGTAATTATTCAGAGGGTGAAATGGCAACATTTAGCACCAACCAATTTAAAGCTGGCCTTAAGTTAATGATTGACGGCGAGCCTTGCAACATTTTAGAGAATGAAATCGTAAAGCCGGGCAAAGGCCAAGCGTTTAACCGCGTTAAGATCCGTAAACTGGTCAGCGGTAAAGTTCTAGAAAAAACCTTCAAATCAGGCGAATCTGTTGAAGGCGCTGATGTCATGGATACTGACTTAGCGTATCTATATACAGATGGCGAATTTTGGCATTTCATGAACAACGAAACATTTGAACAGATCGCTGCCGATGAAAAAGCGGTAGCTGACTGTGTAAAATGGTTAGTAGAAGGTGATGTTTGTACTATCACTTTATGGAATGGTAACCCAATTGCCGTATTGTCACCAAATTTTGTTGAACTTGAAATCACGGAAACGGATCCAGGTCTAAAAGGTGATACGGCCGGAACGGGTGGTAAACCTGCAACATTATCTACCGGTGCCGTTGTCCGCGTTCCACTATTTGTGCAAATTGGCGAAGTTATTCGTGTAGATACACGTAATGGCGAATACGTCGGTCGCGCGCAAAAGTAAACTTTAAGCGGCCTGTCACCTGTGACAGGCCGAATTTATTACGGTTTAAAATGAACTGGCAACCTACTGCAACCCATTCCACTTTAATAAAAAGAGCCAAGTTTATCGCTCAGATAAGAGCGTTTTTACCAGCCGCAATGTACTTGAAGTTGAGACTCCGTTACTGAGTCGAAATACCATCACAGATCTCCATTTAGACCCATTTGAAACACATTTTGAATATGCAGCAGAAGAACGTTTAGCGCGACTTTATTTGCAAACCTCACCTGAATTTCATATGAAACGATTGTTAGCGGCGGGCAGTGGTCCTATATTCCAGATATGCAAAGCGTTTCGAAACGAAGCTGCGGGAACTTTGCATAACCCAGAATTTACGATGTTGGAATGGTATAGACTCGGATTTGACGACCACCAACTTATGTCTGAATTAGACGAGTTGGTTCAGTTACTACTAAATACCAAGCCAGCGTTGAAGCTTTCTTACCAAAGCGTATTTCAGCGTTTTATTAAAATTGACCCTTTGACCATCACGTTAGAGCAATTAAAACAAACCATAACCACTTACTCACAAGATGACTGGTTACAGCAAGAATCAAGTCGAGACACACTTCTACAGTGGTTGTTTAGCATGGTCATTGAACCACAATTAGGTGACGACATAACACCCTGTTTTGTCTTTGACTTTCCCGCTACACAGGCAGCTTTAGCAAAGATTAATCAAACCAATAGCCAAGTTGCACATCGGTTTGAGTTGTATTTCAAAGGTATTGAGTTGGCTAATGGGTATTTTGAACTCCAAGACAGTAAAGAACAACAATGCCGATTTATCTCTGATAATAGACAGCGTGAAATTGAAGGCAAACCTCAACGCGGTGCCGATCAGTTTTTATTGGCTGCGTTAGACAGTGGATTGCCAAGTTGTGCTGGGGTTGCGTTAGGTGTTGATCGATTATTTATGTTGGCGGCACAGTTACCGACAATAAGCCAAGCCTTATCTTTTGACATTTCCAATGCTTAGATACCTGTTTATAAAGATATTGGAGTTGAGGAACCAATAGACGTACTAAAAGTTCGACCCACTTATGTGATTATTCAAGCGCTACTTGGCGAAGTGCGGAATTAGATATCTGGCGCGGGTTATTGGCAAAAATACCATCTACATTCATTTCATAAAGCCAGTCTATTTCTTCTTCTTGATCAACGGTAAACACATAGATATGAACACCGAGTTGCTGATAGCGGCGAATTAGTGCTTCGGAGATATTGTCCATATCTAAATGAACACTATAGATTGGAAAATCCGGAAGCAGCAGGTCGTCGCCGGCGGGATGAGTACCGAGCAAAAGACCTAGTTTGATAAAGGAGCTCAGTTTGGCAAAGTCGGCTAAATATTGATGATTAAAAGACGAGATAATAATTAGGTTCAAGTCAAACTGAGACTGCTCACAACCTTCAAGTAGCTGCCGATAAAACAACTCTATATTGTGGATGTTTTTGAGTTCTATATTTAGAATCAATCCTGAATTGGCTAAGGCGGCCAAAGTCCAAGCTAAGGTCGGCAGCGGTTTGTCATCTTTACCATTAAGTTGTGCTAGGTCGCTTGCGGTTAAGTCAACAGTACGTTTATTGAGACCAAGTATCCGTGTCATCCATCGGTCATGAAAAACGACAAATTGATCGTCAACAGTTTGATACAAATCGATTTCAATGCCGTCCATACCGTCACGACTACATTGTTGTATTGCCGTTTGACTATTTTCTGGGTAAATAGCGGATTCACCGCGGTGTGCAAAGACCTTCATGTAAACCTCTTACACTTTTGACTTTTTATGACCTTGTGTCGTTTCAAATATGGCGGCGGAAATAATGATTAAGCCACCAATGAGTGTCATCATGTTTGGAACTTCAGCTAAAATAAACATCGACAATATTACGCCATATAATGGTTGTAAGCAGGCCACTAATCCGGCTGTTTTGGCTCCTGTTACATTGATAGATGAGGCAAACAAAACATGTGCCATAGCCGAAAAGAAGATGGCAAAAACAATAAGCAATTGAATATTGTTCATTTCAAGTTCAAGTGGGGTTGTGTCACTAAATGGCAGGAATATTATGGCCGTTACTAAAAACTGATAAAACATCCCTTGAGTCCCGGAATAGCCTTTAAAGTGATGTTGAATACCAATATTCCTAAGTGCAAAACACAAAGCTGAAAACAAACCCGCTAAAACGCCGACCACAAACTGATCATCTACAACGACAGAATCTAACCAAATATTAGGAAACAATAGACTAATCGCAAATAAAACTAAGACACTGATTATAATGTCTGTTTTTGACGGTCGTCGACCGTAGATAAGCGGTTCTAAAATGACAACCATCACGGGGTAAGTAAACATAGAAATCATACCAATAGCGACAGTGGTGTATTGAATACTAATGAAGTAGGTTAACCAATGCAGAGCCGCCAAAATACCTAAAATGACGGCAACCAAATAGTCTTTTTTATTGTTTAGTTTTAACGTCGACTTTGTGAACCACAGGAATAGACCAAGACATACCGCAGTAAATAAACCGCGGTATGCGATAATGTCGAGCGCAGATAAATCGATTAATTTCGCGAATAACCCTGATACACCTAATAACGCTACTCCGAGGTGCAATTGCAACATCGGAGACATACTAAAATTTGATTTCAAAAACGTTGCTCGCGTTTAATTTGGTTATTTTATGTTAGCGAAGTGCTCACCCATACGCGTAACTGTTTCGTTAGTTACCGACTCTAAAAACTCAACTTTGTCTTTAGGGAACAAACAAACCACAGTGGAACCGAGCTTAAATCGACCCATTTCTTCACCTTTTTCAAGGGTGATCACATTGTCGCCTTCACTTGGGTATTGCCAGCGATTTACGCTTTTTCCTCTAGGCGGTGTAATTTCACCAGCCCATACAGTTTCAATACTTCGCACAATCGTTGCGCCAACTAAAACCATTGCCATTGGGCCAATTTCAGTTTCAAACACTGCAACGACACGTTCGTTTCTTGCAAATAGATTTGGCACATTTGCCGCTGTTAGCGGATTTACAGAAAAGCATCACCAGGAACATAAACCATATCAGTTAATGTACCTGTAAGTGGCATGTGTAAACGATGGTAGTCGCTTGGTGCCAAATAAATAGTGGCAAATATACCGTCGTCGAACTTGTCAGCTAAATCCTGATCGCCGCCGAGCAATTCTAACGTCGTATAATAATGATGTTTGGCTTGAACTAGTGTACCGTCTTTTATTGGCCCTAATTGACTAACCTTGCCATCAACAGGGTGTGCTACTGTCTTCTCACCTTCAACAATTGGACGAACGCCATAGGTGCCAGTGCACGGGTAAAGAAATCGTTAAACGTCTTGTATTCTGACGGATCAGGTTGAGCCGCTTCGTTCATATCAATATCGTATGCCTTAATAAAGCCTTTTATCAGACCTGTGGATAAAATGCCTAACTTAGCTTTCGCTAAGAATCCAACAAGTTTAGACACTCCATGTTTTGGAAGGGCGTATTGAAAAGCGATTTTTAAATTATCTAAATTCACGTTAAAACCTATTTACTTGTAAGGGGTTTGTAATAAACCTATTTTGATTCTTTTGACTGATGACGCAAGGTAATATCTGTTACGGTTTGTAAAATTTTCAAATAACTTTGATATCTTGTGTCACTGACTAAGCCATCGGCTATTGCTTTTTGCAATGCACAGCCTTGGATCTTTTTGGTGTTTGCAGTCTCGAAATTTACATTGATGGAGGTAAGGTCGAAATTCGACAAACCCATGTAATATTTGTTCATTCTCTAAGTGCCACATAGCAAATTCGCGTACACCCGGTGAATCAATAATTGAACCACCATTTTCTAATCGATAAAGTCTAGAGGCCGTTGTTGTATGTACGCCCAAACGACTGTTGTCAGAGACTTGTTTAGTTTCGATATCTACTGACGGCAAGATAGCGTTAACAATAGACGACTTACCGACACCCGACTGACCAACAAAAACGCTAGTTTTATCAACGAGTAGAGATTTTATTTGTTCGATACCTTGCTCAAGCTTGGCTGATAATACAACCACCTTATAGCCAATTGACTCATACATATGCTGAATATCGGCAACTAACTCTCGGTTAGTGTCGTCAATTAAGTCGAGTTTATTTATAAGGAGCACTGGCGTAATGTCGAGTTGTTCTACTGCAATCAAGTAACGGTCAATAATATTGGGTGCTAAATCTGGCAATAACGCAGCAACAATTAGAATTTGGTCAATATTTGCAGCGACAGGCTTTAAACCGTCGTAAAAATCGGGACGAACAAATTCACTTTCCCTTGGTTCAACAGCTTCGATGATACCGGCAAAGTCAGAGTCGCTTTGATTATAAGGCCGCCAAATAACTTTGTCGCCACAGACTAAGGACCCAGCAGTGCGGCGAATATGGCATTTAACATTTTCTCCAGCCGGGTTTTCAACATCTGCATGTTGTCCATAGCGAGTTATAACTTGACCAAATGTTTGCGGGCCTAACAAGTTATCTTCAAGAAAATCATCGTCTTCTTGGGGTTTTTTGGCTTTCGCAATACGCTTATTATGGTTGTCTCGAATTCTTCTTGATTGAGAATGCGATAATTTCTTTTGTTTTGCCACTTTTGCTCTATGATTTAATTATAAAAACTTGTGAAAGTAATGAAAAACATTAACAATGTGATGTATCTTATACGTAAGTAAGCGTGATCAAAAGGATTGAGTAGGGCCTTTGTATGACATTTAGTGAAAATAATCTAATTTGGATTGATTTAGAAATGACAGGATTGGAACCTCGCACTGATAAAGTGCTAGAGGTAGCGACGATTGTCACTGATAGTGACTTAAATATCTTAGCTGAAGGTCCTGAAATTGCGATTCATCAACCGGATGAAGTGTTAGACAACATGGATGAATGGTGCATTGCACAGCATGGTAAGTCAGGATTAACTGACCGTTGCCGTAAAAGTACTGTGTCAGAGCAGCAAGCGTGTGAAATTACCATCGACTTTTTGAAAGATTTTGTACCCGCAGGGAAATCACCTATGTGCGGTAACAGTATCTGTCAAGACAGACGTTTTATGCATGTACATATGTTGACGTTGGAAGAGTTTTTCCATTATCGAAATATTGATGTCAGTACAATTAAAGAATTGTCTCGTCGCTGGAAACCTGAACTTGTAGATAACTACAAGAAAAAGGATTCCACTTAGCGCTTGAAGATATTCGTGAAAGCATCGAAGAGTTAAAGCGTTATAAAGAAAAGTTTTTTGTCCTTTAGCGGTTTTTGAATGCAGTTAAAAGCTACACTTAGTGTGGCTTTTTTATGTCTACTGTTCAGTAATTCTAAACGCTTGCATTTAAATTCGGTTTGAATAGAATCAATGCACTTATGATAACCAAGTATGTTCCTTTGTTTGATCTAATTAAATCTTCACCCATGCGGTTTGTCTTCCTTTTCCTGCTGTGTTTTTCAGTATTTTCGTTGACGTTTGATGATTATTCCCCATTTGCTTTGTTGGGCATGATAGGGGCGTTATTTGCCAATGTAACGGGCGCTGGTGGTGGGGTTGTTTTTATTCCAGCTTTCCAGAACTTAGGTTTATCTGAATCTCAATCAGTTGCGACCAGTTTTGCTATTCAATGTTTTGGGATGACAACGGGAGCGATTGTTTGGCTTAAGCATGTAAGAGTAGATATTCACCAACACCGTGATTGGCAATTACTGGTACCATTTTTAGCTGTTTGTGTGCCTACCAGTATGGTTGGACTGTGGTCTGTTTATCTTTTTGATATTCAACCTCCTGCATCCTTGACGCAGTTTTTTGCTTGGTTCTCTGTCATGTTGGGTTCGGCTTTATTTATTACCATTTATTTGAAGTATAAAAAACATCAACAAGAGCAACTTACGGCTATTGGCCATAAATCGGATTTGCTTATACTTGCGCTAATTAGTTTTATTGGTGGCGTTATTACGGCGTTTTTATCTGTTGGTGTTGGTGAGTTTGTGGCGTTTTATCTCATCCTCAGAGGTTACAGAGTGACACTCGCTGTTGCCGTTGCCGTTGTATTATCTGCGACCACGGTTTGGGCTGGGGTTGGTCATCATATCGCCAATGGCAATATTTATTATGAAGTACTATGGTATGCCGGGCCGGGCGCGGTGATTGGCGGTATCGTTGCAAAAATGGTCGCAACAAGGCTACCAGTGCTGCAACTCAAATTACTCTTTGCCGGCTGGGTTTTTGTCGTCGGTTGTATTGAATTTGTGTAATACGATTTACTCGTTGTTGTAGGTAGCTTTTAGAAAAGTTGCTGTAAAACAATAGACAAATGTACAGTGATCTGCCTGTTATATTACTGACTAAAAATTAGTTGTTTATTATTCTTCCATGGAATCAGGAAAAGCGTCGCGAATTGCAATAAATTCATCGACATGTTCGAGTAAGATATCAACCAGCTTCGGTTCAAATTGCTTACCACGCTCTTCTTTTAACAGATTAAGCACTTTGTCCAGTGGCCAAGCCGGTTTATAACAACGTTCAGATGCTAATGCGTCAAACACGTCAGCAATGGCCGTGATTCTGCCAGCAATTTCGATGTTTTCTTTGGCGAGTCCTGCCGGATACCCCTTTCCGTCCCAACGTTCATGGTGTTGTTGGGCGATTATGGCACCTAATTGCAATATCTCGTTTTGCGATTGGGTCAAAATATCAAAGCCAAGCTGCGCATGGGTTTGCATAATTGCCCATTCTTCGGGATCCAATTTTGCCGGTTTATTTAGAATACTATCGGGGATCCCAATTTTTCCAACGTCGTGCAATGGCGAAGCCATTTTTAGTTGTTCGGCTTGTTTTGCTGGTAACCCATAATAAATCGCCAACATATAGCTGAAATTCGCGACCCGTTTAACATGACTTCCCGTTTCTTTCGAACGCTTCTCTACTGCTTCACCTAGTATATAACTAAGTTCTTTTTGCGAATGTTCAACGACTTCACGCATTCGAATATTGTCATAGGCCACGGCAATATTATTGGTAAAAACTCCAAAATATTGTGATCAGTATCGGTTAAGTCGTGATCGTGACTGACATAGAGTAAATTTTCCAAGCCACTATTATTTACAAAATAGCCGACAAAATGATCCTTTTCGCGAATTGATGATTGTGTCGCATGGGCTTTTTCAAGCAGAGCTCTGATACCGGGTGGCATAGGCGTTTCGTCGTGAATTGTTGCTCTTGATTGCACGCCACTTAGGGCCAATAATCTAAAATCGACTGCCTTTTTAGGGTTGTTGAGTGCAGCACAACACATTATTTTTGAATGATTTAATCCCATTACATTAGCAACTTGGTCTAAAACAGCCGATGCAAATTCGGTCAAGGATGAGCAATCTAAAAAATTTATAGTCGCAGATATTATGCGTTCTAATCCGAGCTTGTGGTGTTCGATAGTTTGAATATCTCGATAAGATCGCAATGTCGCGAACATCAAAGTTTTCATTTTGCTGGCAGTGAGCTCGGTTTTGTTTTTGTAATCGTTGATGTCGTAATCTTTTATAACGGTATCTTCTGGCGCTTCGCCAGACTGACCTGTCCGCAAGACGAGTCTCATAGTGTGGTTATTTACCACGTCACGTATAAATTTGATTAACTTTAATCCAGCGTCGTTTGTTTCCATAACGACGTCAATGAAACCGACTGCAATGTCGGACTGTTCTAATATTATTTTTCAGCTTCCGCAGCGGAATAAGCATGGAGCAGTTCAAGCCCTTGACCGTCAAGTTCAAAACCCATTAAAACCAATTTCGTAACATTATGAATATCAGGCTCGTCATCAACAATAAGCACCTTCCAAGGCCTTTTATTAGATGCTTCATCATCGTTGATCGTTTCGTCTGCAAATAAAAAATCGTTCACTAATTTCTACCCTGATGTTGTTTTAAAACACGTTTGTTGGAGGCAAAATATCGCTTTCGCTTTTATAAATGTAGTCGTTTACTCCATAGATTCCAGTTCTATTTCAATTGCTTTTGTACTAATTCGAACTTCATACAATGAGATAATCAAAGACATCATTAAGGTGAATAAACTGAGGCCAAAAATCACAGTGCCAATTTGGGACATCTCCAAAAACAAAAGGAACATGGCAACAGTGCACAATAAAAAGCTGAGTACTCCAGCCGTTTGCATCGCCCTGATCAACAGTAAACGCATGCGTAAATTAGATATTTGCCGTTTAACTACTTGCTCTAATCCCTTGTTATTACGTTGATTTAGTTCTCGAATTAGCTGGGCCAAAACCAAAAACCGATTGGTGTAAGCAAGCAGTAAAAGTGAGATTGCAGGGAACAGCAAAGCTGGGGTCGTGATATTCATTATGATCATTTGCGAATACTTATCGTTGTGGAATTTAAATAATACGCATATGCATGCTTAATTATCAATTATATGGCATTAAAAAGTGTTTATATTTTAATGGTTTTATTGTTATTGTGTAGAGTGTAAATTTTACAAAATATTTAGCACTGATAGTTACTTAAAAAATAGTCTAAACTATTATTATTTAAACTCAGTTGTCGTTCCAATTTTAATTAGGGGTTAGGAAATTGTCGCAAAAGAAGCCTGTTCAAAATCCATTTGAGGATTTAACATTTGAACAGTTTGTAGCCTTAGATGAAAGAGCTTTTATTAAAGTTCGATCTAGTATCGCATCGCTTCTAGACGAGTTAACCGAATCTCAAACTCAACTTCAAAGTCAGCTTGAAGATGTGGAAGCAGAAAAGCAAGAAATTGAAGACGCTTTACTATCATTATCACAGCAACTCACCGACCAAGAATCTCATGATGAAGTTACTTTTTCGGCGACTGAAATTTCCACCGATATCCAAACTTTGCAAAAACGTCTAGCTAAAGCTGAACAAGAAGCCGAATATTACTCGGAACAATTATTTGCAAAAGACCTTTCACTGAGCCAGTTAACAACCCAAATTGGTGACTTAAACGACCAGCTAGAAGAGTTGTCACCTAAAGCAGACGATGACAGTGAAAATCGTTTGGAGAGTCTGACCGCGCAACTTAACTTAACTAAAGAAGAGCTTGCCGAGCGCAACGCAGAACTTAATTCGCTGCGCCAGTCTTATCAGCAGGACGCTGACAAATACGCTTCTTTGGAGCAGCAATTAAATTCAGCACAGACGTCTGAACGAGATTCAGAATCGGATTTTCAATCTCAAATATCTCAATTGCATTCACAACTCAGTGGTGAACAAGCAGCTAAAATCGAATTGCAAAAACAATACGATGAGTTGCAACAGCAATGTGAAGAAAAAGCTCTGAATATTGATGAATTGCAGGCAGAGGTTAATCAAAGTCAAATTGATTTAGCGTCTTTAACACAGCAGGTGGCTCAATTAGAAATTGAAGTCGCAGAAGGCGCAAAAAGCCATGTAGACGATAAAACAGCTTACTTAAGTGAAATTCGAGAACTTAAAGATCTACTGGACAGTAAAGAAAAGCAGCGCCTCACATTTGAAAGCAATCTCAATGATGATGCCAAGCAATTTTCGCAATTAACGTCACAAATTGACCAATTGAAGAGTCAGTTAGCTGAACTTGAACATACTAAATTGCAGCAAGACGAAGAGCTAAAACAACTTCATGGAGACAATGCTAATCTCCAACTTGAACGCGATACAAATATTGCCGGCCTTAGTGCCCTTCAGTCTGAGCATGCAAAACAATGTAATGAGTTTGAACAGTTAAAAAACGAATTGGCTAACAGCAGCCAAAGCGAAATTGAAAAAAGTGAACTCATTCAGTCGTTGGAACTTCAACTTAGTTCTTTAAACGACACTAAAACTCAGCTTGAGACGACAATTAGTGAACAAGCTGAACGGCTCGAAATCCTTGAAGCACGAAGTATCGAGCTGACAGAAATCAAATTGCAGTCGCAGCATACTAAGTCAAATCTTGATGATCTGAGTAGCGAACTAAGATTTGCAAAATCTCAACACCAAGAAGACGTCAAAAAGCTTGAAGACAACTTTAGTGTTGAGCTTGAAAAGCAATTAAACGAACAAAGGCTGCAACTCGAACAAGAATTTCAAGAGGACAAAGTCACCTCAATTGACAAAGTTCAAGCGGAGCAAAATACCCGTTACAATGAGTTAGAAAGCCAATTTAATGATGCGCAAAGCGATATTGTTAAGCTTCAAACTGAGGCGGCAGCACAACTTGAAGCATTTGAATTGGCTAAAAAAGATGCCGAAGAAAATACAAATAAAGTTAAGCAGACCTACGATAGACAAATCGCGGATTTAGAGCGTGAACTTCAAGCTAAAGAATCTCAAATAGTAGAACTCAGCGAGCAAAGCAATACGTTAGCTGCTCAACAAAGTGCAACTCAAGGCGAATTAGCAAGTCGCATTGAAATTGAACAAAGTAAAAGTGAACAACTTGAGCAACAGGCTAAGTCATTAGCAGAATTGGATGAAGTTAAATCTGAACAAGGCAAACAACTTGAGTTTCTAACGAGTGAAAAAAGTGAACTCGAGCTCGAATTATCCTCATTGCAAGAACAGTTGGCTAGTGCTGAGTCCACCAGTGCTTTAGCTAAAAGTGACCATGAGTCAGAAATTAAGGCCATTAATTCTCAAGTAGATGACTTACAGCAACAGATCACTATATTGACAGCCGATGCCACTGAATTAGAAGAGCGACGAGCTTTAGTTCAGCAGCAGCTTGAAGCAACAACTCATGATCTGAGCACAAAGCAAAATGAAGTTGACGCTCTAGCGGAAAAACTCGCGGAGCAAGTCGCAGAAAATAGCCAAGTTAATGCTGAGTTAGCGGATTTAAAAGAGTCACATTCTGAGCAAGTAACAAGCCTTGAAGCAGAAAAAGCGCAGCAACTTGTTCAGCTTAATGCCGTTGAAACAGAATTAGAATTAAAAGCACAAACGATTGATCAAGTTACGGCGCAAGTTGAGGATTTAAATCAGACTTTAGAGGTTAATGTTGCAGCTCATAAAGAGGCCCTAAGCACAAATAACTACGGAAAATGCCATTTTGCAGCACCAACTTCACATTGTTGAAGCGAAACGAGATGAATTTGAAAGTCATATTGAAACCCTCGAATCTCGTATAGTTGAATTGCAAAATGAGCAAACTGAATTACATCAAGCGCTAGAGCAAATTAAAGACGAAAAGCGCGAGCAGTTTAGTCAACAACAACTCGCCCACTCGGATCTGTCGGATGAACTGATTGGAGTTCAAAATCAGTTAAATAAAACCAGTAAAGAACGTGATTTATTAGCTCAGCAATACGAATCATTGCAAAAGCAACGTGATGATTTGAGCGGTATATTAGATGAAACTCGCGACGCAAATAGTGACGCGTTCCAGCGTCTAACGAAACAAAATAACGAGTTACAGGCCCAACTTGAAGTAACCTATTCTGATATTCAACAACGCGAAACTGAAATTGAAACGCTTAAAGAATCGTTGACTGAAAGTGAGAATACGCAATCCGTTCTCGCTGAGATCATTAGTAAATCAGACAGTAAATATACAGCGTTGCGAAATGAATTTGAGCGGGCTGAATTAAATTTTGAGGTTGAGATTTCCAAAGTCAATGCAGCCTTAGAAACTGCAAACGTTGAGTACCAAGCCTTACTCACTGATAAAGCGCAATTGGAAAATGAAATCCAACAGTTGTCTGATAAAAACAGCCAACTAGAACTGAATTTACAAACAGAAAAAGATCAGCTCGCCGAGACAAAACAGACCTTAGAGCAACAAGCAAACTTGTTGCAATCACAGCTCGACGAGAAAATAGCTGAACTAAATATACAAATTCAAAACTTTGAGCAACTCGAACTGCAAGCACAAGCTAAAACGGCCGAGTTTGACGCGTTTAGACTGGCTGTTGAAGAAGAGAAAAAGGTACATCAGCAAGTTATTGAAAGTTGGGAAAGCAAGCTTACCTAGGAGCAAAATCGTTTTGCAGAGCAAGCTAAGGAAGTTGCAAGACTGGACACTGAGCTTAATGCACGGTTTGAATTCCAAGATCAGCTTATTGCCGAGAATGACCAACTCACGTTACAAATTGACAATTTGCAAGAACAAGCCAAAACGTTTGCCGATTCAGCGTTAAAAACTGAACAAGCATTACGACATGATATTGCAGAACTAAAAATTGAGATTGATAATTCTCAACAAGCTGATAGTGATCAAATCGATCATTTAATGCGTGAGAATCGTCGCTTCCAGCAGTTACTAAAAACCGCGGAAACCGAAAATCAAGAACAACTTGATGATAAAGAACGACTGCAAAGTGAACTCTTTAAAGCTCAGCAGGAAGTTGCTCGATTAGCCTCTTCGCAGGCTGACAGTGACAATTCAAATGACGAACAAATAATTATGTTACAAGAGGCAAATGTTGATCTCAGTAACTTAGTTAAACTTGCAAATAATAACGATGAAAAACAACGTGAAGACATTAAGCGTCTTACTGAAGAATTGTTGTCAGCTAAAAAGTTAACAACGGAGCTGCAAGAACAAGTAGACCTAAACCACAGTCTCGATGAGCAGGAAGTTAAAGTACTTAAACAGGCTAAACGTGAAGCTGAGCAGCGGAGTGACGAATTACAAAAAGACGCAGTGAAGCTAGAGCAAGCGAATGAAGCCGCGGATAAGAAGATCCATATGTTGCAAGCTCAACTAAGCTCAATACAGAGCTTTAGTAATGAGCAATCGGATCAGCTATTCCAAACCAATATTGAACTGACTGAAATGATCGAGGCATTAAAAGGTACGAATAGTCGCTTGAAGATGGAACACGACCAATTAAAAGTTCGATTAGAAGATTCACTAGGTCAATTGTCTCATGTTGATGAAGAGTTTGTCGCAACGCAGTCTGAGTTAACTCAAACGAAAGCCGATTTAACAAAGCAGCAGCGTCGTTCGCAAATATTGATGGAGCAACTTAATGTTGCTAATGAAGAAGAACAAAAAGCAAAATCGAAACTCAAAGAATTAACCATGCAGCGCATAACGTTAAACTCTGAAAAATCCGCAGCGGATGTTGAGCAAGCGCGTGAGGTGATTAAACAACTTCGTTCTGAAAATAACGATTTGCAATTAGAATTAACTGAAAAAGTAGGTGCATTGGAAACCCAAGTGACGGAATATCGGTTAAAATTCAATTTTGCCCAACAGCAACTCGAGGCTTTACAGAAGCCGAAGCCATAATGAGAGGAACATTTTGTCTAAATTAACCAACGACAAACCGAAAACCAATAACTTCCAACGTATTCGAGAGTTAGGTTACAAGCAACAAGGCATCATATCTTTGATGTTAATTGAACGCATGAAACCTAATTATTATCTATTTGCCCACGTAACCGATTTTCCTCAAGAACATAATCTCGACAACATGATTAATACTTTGTGGGAGCGTTTGTTGGTGAAGGGGGCAAAAGTCAGCTTGTCGGCAATGGAAGATAAAATTGAATTGCTGACACCGGACGAACATGAATTTGATATGTATGGTGTTTATCCAGCGTTGTATTTTTGTACCGCTGTTTTATCGTACATCAATGGCTTACAAAGTGAAGATGACTTAGATACGGTTGCCGTAGCAAAAATATCTCAAGGATGTATTGTGCACCTTATTGAATATCAAGCCGACACCGAACTTGATAATGACGCCGTTCGCGAACATGAGCTGATGCAAAATGAAATGGCATTTTTAAGCAGTGCCATCGATTTTGTTGAAAGCCTGCCTTTGAAACAGCTTGATGCAAAATCGATTCGCCAAAAAGCAATTGAATTTGCCCTTGCCGATGGTGTTACTAATATTGGTATCGAGTTCGAGGTCTAAAGGCCATTGGATTATAGGCGCTCAAAGCAACACTCTGAAACGAGAGCTTAGAAAGGCAAAATAAAAGAGGGTTATTCAAACCCTCTTTTTTAATGAGTAAAAAACTAAAACTCGAATTCAAATCCTGCACGGTAGCTGATGTCTGTTTTTTCTACATCTAAAACAGGCTGACTGTTATGTTCAATCAAAACACCAAATTTAAGATATAAATTTTCAGTTAATGCCGAATTAATCGAAAACTTATTAAAGGCCCGCCAGTCGCCAAACTCTTCTATATTTGGTTGGTAATACAGGGTATTCGCCAAGTTTGCATATTTACTTAATGGTTTTGCAAATACCCAATAAAGATTGGCACGGGTTTGGGTAAAGTTGGTTGGATCATCATTTACTAAGTACTTTTCGTGCTCGTTAAACAACCCGGCTCCAAAAGCGTGGGTTTTATGGAATTCTTGGCGATAGGATATCCCTAATAAATTTCTCGATTCAAGTGAACGAAAATCGTCAAAGTTACTTTGAGTAAATAGCTCAAACGACTTCTCTTTAGCAAAGTAGTAATTGTATCTAAAGTGCAAAAACGAGCTGTTGGCGCTTTCTGCACCATTACTTTTTGCATATTCACGTGAAGCCATTATAAATCCAAAATGTTTATCATGACGCTGTGAGTGGTAAAGACCGAACTCAAAATTTTCGGTGTCAGAGTTACCACTTTTTCCGGATAAATCTAAAGACAGATTGGTAAATAGGGTTTTATCTTGCGAACGTTGTCGAAGTGATTCGGTCTCATCAATCGCCATAGTATGTGCGCTGAAGGTGAATAAAAACAAAGCAGTAAGGTCTTTACTATTTAAGGTTGTAAGGGATTTTGCTTTGCTGAAATTTGAATAAAACGATTGGTATTGTTGAAGCATAGGTAATTTAATTCTTATTAATTTTGACTATTTATATTGAATGAATGTCAGTCCGTTGAGTCTCTTCGTGTTTTACAGGGTTTTACAGATGTTGTTCTGTAAACTCAAGCGTCGTTACCAATAAATCGATATAAAGTGGCAGAGACTTGTCCCGCGGATTTATTTTTAATTTGTTCAAATTGTTCAGACCACGCATTTGTCGTCAAGTCAAAATCAGATGTCGTTTCCTGTTCGATATAAACTAAAGCTCCTGTAGCAATGAGTTTGTGGTCAATCAAGTACGGTACAACTTTGTCCATGAAACCTTTGTTAAAAGGGGGATCAATAAAAATAAGGTCAAACTGAAAATTTAAAATTTGCTGCTGCGTAAAAAAGTCACCCTGCAAAACGGTAATTTGTTGTTGTGCACCGAGAAGTTTGACATTGCTCGTTAACTGGGATGCCGCGGTTTTATCTTTTTCAATGCAATACACCTGCTTTGCGTGACGTGAAGCAGCCTCGAATCCAAGAGAACCTGCGCCAGCAAAACAATCGAGAACCAAAGCGTCACGAGTGTGGGTCATCAGCCAGTTAAAAACGGTTTCTTTTAACCTATCTGTTGTTGGGCGTAAGCCCTCTTTGTCGTGAACTTTTAATTTTCGTCCCCGCCATTGGCCACCAATAATTCTGATCTCACCTGATTGTGCTGATTTTGACCTTTGATTTTTGCCACGTTTTGCTGAGTTAGTCGTTGGTTTCAAAGTTTTACCTCAATTTTGGGGTTGAAATTCATCAGGTGGTTATTATTTAGTTTGTTTTAAGATAATATACGCGCCAATTATCCCGCGCCTAACACATCATTTAAAGGTTTTTTTAATGGCTAAAAAGTCTGGTTTTTTATCTTGGTTTAAAAAAGGTGCTCAGGAACCTCAGAAACAACCTGAAAATACGGAACAGAGCCAGCTTGTAGAGTCGGACAGTACAACTGAAATTGGCGAAAAATCGAACCAAGAGAAGGATGTTGTCGGTTCTGAAACAACCCCTCCTAACAACGGAGCTTTGCAAGAAGCAAATGTTGAAGCTGATGAAGCGGGATCAAGTCTTGTTGAAGATATCGCACCAATCACACCTTCATCGGAAGAATTTGCCGTTGCAGAAACTGGCATTGACGAGCCAGTCGCTACTGACAATAGCGAAGTCGCATCAACTGAGTCCGCTATACCTGAAGAAGATCAGGACACGAGGACTGAAACAAGCGAAGTAACAGATGATGCGACATTGGTTGATGATGTTGATGCTGAAGCTGCTGAGGCGACAGAAAATGACAACGAGAGCACGCCAGCTGAGCCAAAAATAGGTTTCTTCGAACGTCTAAAACGAGGTTTAAGTAAAACACGTCAGCAAATCGGTGGCGGCTTTTTATCTTTATTTAAAGGCAAACAAATTGATGATGACCTTTATGAAGAGCTAGAAACTCAATTATTAATGGCTGATGTTGGGATGGATACCACGGTTAAGTTGATTAACCGACTGACTGAACACGCAGACCGAAAGCAGTTAAAAGATGCAGATGCGCTGTACGGTTTATTAAAATCTGAAATGTCAGACATATTGAAAAAATCTGATGCGCCATTAGTTGTTGATAACGACGATGGACCATTTGTCATTTTAATGGTTGGTGTTAATGGGGTTGGTAAAACAACCACTATCGGCAAAATGGCCAAACAGTTTCAGCAACAAGGCAAGTCTGTCATGTTGGCTGCAGGTGATACGTTCAGAGCGGCAGCTGTTGAGCAATTGCAAGTATGGGGTGACCGTAACAACGTGCCGGTTATTGCACAGCATACTGGAGCTGACAGTGCATCAGTTATTTTTGACGCTTACCAAGCTGCGAAGGCGCGTAAAGCCGATGTGCTTATTGCAGACACTGCGGGTCGATTGCAGAATAAAGATAACTTAATGCAAGAGCTTGAAAAAATTGTACGAGTTTTGAAAAAACTGGATGCCAATATTCCACACGAAATCATGTTAACTATTGATGCAACAACTGGCCAAAACGCCATAAGCCAAACTAAATTATTTAATCAAGCGGTTGGTCTAACGGGTATATCATTAACGAAACTCGACGGCACTGCCAAAGGTGGTGTTATCTTTGCGGTTGCAGAACAATTTGAAATTCCAATCCGCTATATCGGGGTTGGTGAAGGAATTGAAGATTTACGAACCTTTGAGCATCAATCTTTTATTGATGCCTTGTTTGATGAAAGTGAAAATTAATACTGAATTTATTCAAGTGTAGGTAAAACAGCGAAAATACCAAAAGCCCATTCAAGTAATGGGCTTTTATCTATCCTGACCTTGGGGTAATCTATGACCAGTTCAAAAACAATAATAAAGAATGAAGGGAAGTAGCGCTAATGATCCGATTTGAGCAGGTCAGTAAAACCTATCCTTAGTGGGTTTCGAGCTCTTGAAAAAGTATCGTTTCATCTTGAGCGTGGAGAAATGGCGTTTCTCACAGGCCACTCCGGAGCGGGTAAAAGTACGCTATTAAAACTGATCAGCATGATTGAACGACCTTCAATCGGTAATGTCTTTATTAATGACAAAAATTTAAATCTCATTACTCCGAACCAAGTGCCTTACGCGCGCCGTGACATTGGTATGATTTTTCAAAATCATCGACTGTTACAAGAACACACCGTATTTGACAATGTTGCTTTGCCATTAGTTATCGAAGGTTATACCCAAGGTGAAATAGCGAAACGGGTTCACGCTGCTTTGGATAAAGTTGGTTTATTAGATAAAGCCAAATGTTTCCCGAAAATCCTGTCTGGCGGCGAGCAACAAAGAGTTGGTATTGCGCGCGCTGTCGTAAATAAACCACCTTTGTTATTGGCCGATGAGCCAACAGGAAATTTAGACCCTGAGTTATCAAAAGAAATCATCAATGTATTTGAGCAATTTAATGATGTGGGTGTTTCAGTATTAATTGCTACCCATGATTTAGGATTGATTGCCCGTATGCGTTATCGCACATTAAGTTTAAAACAAGGTCGAATGACCAATGATGGCTTATCTGCTGAAAACGGTTTGGGGATGTAAAATGAGCATTTTATTTAGTTCTGAACAAAAGGGTGCAACAAAACGCGGTGTTAACCCACTGCAACGTTTTGTATACTTTTGGATTAATAACCTTAGACAAATTGTAACGAGTTTAGGTGAGATTTGGCGTACCCCAGTCGCCTCTGTTATGACGATATTAGTCATGGGTTTAAGTTTAACGCTTCCTGCTACTTTGCACATCATAGTCAAAAATGTTCAATCTATTAATGTTGAATGGGACAGTGCCTCTGAGATCAGTTTATTTTTAAACGAAGGATTGTCAGAGCAACAAATTGCCAGTGCCATTAGACGAATTAGTGCCTATGACGAAGTGGATGAACTTAGATACATTAGTAAAAATGACGCTATTGAAGAGTTTAAAACGCTTTCAGGTTTTGGTCAGGCGTTGTCATATTTAGAATCTAATCCACTGCCAGCGTCATTTGTAATCACGCCTACAGCCCGTTTTCGTCAAGCTGAAAGTGCTAAAAACCTATTACTTAAACTGCAGAAAGAACGCGAAGTTGATTTTGGTAAACTTGATATAGATTGGTTAACGCGACTCAACGCCATTGTTAATATGTTGCAGGAGTCCGTAATTACCGTTGCCATTTTATTATTGGTATCTGTGGTGTTAATCATCGGCAATACGATTAGGCTATCGATAATCTCTAGACGAGAAGAAATAGAAGTAATGAAACTGGTAGGGGCGACGGAAGCATTTATCCAGCGACCTTTTGTCTATACCGGTTTGTGGTACGGACTGATGGGCGGCTTTATAGCGTTTATCGTTGTAAACTTTGTTGTCTGGTGGATGCAATCTGCTTTAGTCGAAATCTCTGGCTTGTATGTCAACGACTTTGAAATTGAGGGCCTATCATTTGCCGAGTTCGGTTGGTTAATGGCAATAGCTTCGTTTTTAGGATTCTCAGGCGCTTTCTGGTCTGTGCATCGTCATATTAAAGAAATTGAACCAAACATTGATTAAGCATTCTTTTACGTAAAAATTGCCGTGATGCCTCAAACGGTTGAGCGGCAGGACTCAATGCTCTATGCGCTAGCAGTCGACAACGCAGGCTCCTCATTGTTCTACTTTTATACTCAGATAGTCACGGTTGTTGTTGACTAATAACTATCCGCAATCAGCAAGACGTTTCTTGTCAAAAAGTACAGCACTTAATTTAGCGCTAAAGCGTAACAAAGTGTTTCAATCTGCGTTTTTTGAACAATATTCTTCAAATATTTTGATTTACCAGCTGGTTTTTCTGCAAAAATTCATTTTATCTGTCTGTATTTAAAGGTTATTTCTAAATCTTATATTAGGCTTATAGCCATAGATCTAATCGATCTATAAATAGCGAAAAATAAATTAGCACTCTATCAGCTTGAGTGCTAAGATGCCTTTCAGTTAATTAAAGGAGGTTTAAATATGAGCCGAAAAAATCAATCAATGGCATTGGCGATAACGCCTCAAAGCGGCAGCATTGAGTCTTATGTTTCTTACGTGACAAGCATTGATATGTTAGCTGCTCAGGAAGAGAGAGAACTGGCATTCAAACTATATGAAAACGAAGATTTGGAATCTGCGCGCAAACTTATCATGTCGCACCTTCGTTTTGTTGTACATATTGCACGAAGCTATTCAGGTTACGGTTTACCTCAAGCGGATTTAATCCAAGAAGGTAATATCGGCCTTATGAAAGCGGTAAAACGTTTCAACCCTGAGGTTGGCGTACGTTTAGTTTCTTTTGCAGTACATTGGATTAAAGCTGAAATCCACGAATTTGTATTAAAAAATTGGCGCATCGTTAAAGTTGCGACAACGAAAGCACAACGTAAATTATTCTTTAACTTACGTAAGTCGAAAAAACGTCTTGGCTGGTTTAGCAACGAGGAAGTTTCAACTGTTGCAGAAACTTTAGGCGTGTCAGAAAAAGAAGTGTTAGAGATGGAATCTCGCATGAGTAATTACGACATGGCGTTTGATATCGGTAATGATGAAGATGATTCTGATTCTGCAGCGTATTCACCGTCAATGTATTTACAAACAAATAATTCTGACTTAGCGGCAAACGTTGAAAAAGAACAGTACGTTGAACATACTAACAACCGTTTGATGTCTGCAATTAAAACATTAGACGACCGTAGTCAGGATATATTGCACAGCCGTTGGTTAGACGATAACAACAAAACAACGTTGCAAGAGTTGGCTGACAAATACGGTGTTTCTGCTGAACGTGTTCGTCAGTTAGAAAAAATGCAATGAAAAAGTTCAAGCGTTGTTAGTTGCTTAAAGCGGTTACGCGATTAGCAGTTTATAGCACCTCAACTGTTGTAATTAGAACCAGCCAATGTGGCTGGTTTTTTTGCCCTGAGAATTGCATTATGAATTACGTTGGTCTGGCTGCCAATTCGCTTTATACTTCTAATAATTAACGTAAACACTAAGAACATCATTTATGTTGGGACACCTCAAAAAAATGCGTGCAAGTTTAGACACGCAAACAAATCAAGTAACTTACTTATTGCCAGTCGGCGATGAAGAACTACCGTTAAATCACTTTATTGGTAAGTCATTAACACTTACTCATACCGGCAATATTAATTGCAGCAGTTGCGGAAAAAGACGAAAAAGAGTTTCTCTCAAGGACATTGTTTTCCGTGTATGAGGAAACTTGCGTCATGCGATATGTGCATCATGAAACCGGAAACCTGCCACCACGCCGAAGGCACATGCCGAGAGCCTCAATGGGGTGAAGAGAATTGCATGATCCCACATTATGTTTATCTAGCGAATACCTCAGGGTTAAAAGTGGGTATAACACGCCATACGCAAATACCAACAAGGTGGATTGATCAGGGCGCAACACAGGCGATTCCGTTGTTTAAAGTTAAGACCCGTTTACAGTCTGGTTTAGTGGAGATCGCGTTAGCGGAATTTATCGCTGATAAAACCAATTGGCGAGCAATGTTGAAGGGCGAAAATCCAGAACTCGATTTAAAACAAAAAGCCCTAGAGTTAGTGCCACAAATATCGGAACGACTTGACGAAATTAGACTAAAATTTGGTGAAGACTCGGTAGAATTATTGGATCAGGAATTGGTCACGATTGATTATCCAGTGACGCAATACCCAACCAAAATAGCCTCACACAACTTTGACAAAAATGTTGAAGTCAACGGCGTGTTACTGGGAATTAAGGGGCAATACCTTATTTTTGATACCGGCGTGATTAATGTTCGAAAATTTACGTCATATGAAATTGAAGTGAGTTATTAAGGCGTCTTTTATGGGATCGGCGCACTAATTAAACTTTTTATTGTGAATTAGTGTGTTGCGTCTTTGGTTGCAAGGGCAGGGGCTTTTAATATGTCAGCTTCGTCATCTTTAACCAAAAACACAGGAACTGTTGTCGGTTTTAGTAATGTCGAAAGCGGCACCAATTCTATCCCTTCCTTCTCCAATCGTTTAAGTTGACTTTTTAGTACTTGATACGTCTCTGGGTAAGGGTGCCCAATGGCAATTGCTGAACCGTGTTGTTTAGCGATTTTTATTAATTTATTAAACTGCCGTTCAATGGCAATTTTATTACGGTGATGATCCAAAAATATATTTCTGTTTAGAGACGACACACCGTACTCTTTAGCGACTTTCTCAATTTTGCTGTATTTAGTGGTTTTGCTATCCAAAAAAACATATTGTGTTGACGTAATAATTCCATGGTCCAACCCATAGGTTTTTCCTGTTGAGTTAACAAACTCCCCATGTGGTTATTGACTCCAACAGCAAATGGAATATCTTCAAGAGCCGCCAACAGTGTTCGTTGATAAAGCTGTTTTGACATTGATTGAGTCAAAGCTTCCTGGTCCAAGCAACTCATTGTGAGTATTGGCTTGCATGGGTAAGTGAATAATGACGTCGCGATGATTATTACTGGCGTGTTTGGCGTAGGCATAACCAAGTGGGGTGTGTGGCAAAACGGCATACGTAAGCTGTCCGCTTAATTCAAGCAGTTTTCTGTCGCTCTGTTTATATCCTATATCGTCAATGACAATGGCCACCTATAGCCAGCATGAGCTGTAGAAAAACAAAGCTCAAGATCAAGACGAACCAACACGTAATTTGGTTCAAGTTAGCGTACGACTCTTATTATTGTGTTTTATTATTTTTGATAACGAATCAATCGTTATTCTTAATTGACAATTATTATAACCGAGCGGCAATTGGTTGCACTCTTTTACGGCAATTATATTGAATGTTTTTTCTGGATCAAAAGCCGACTATTGATCGATTTAAGCGGTTCAGGCTTTAGCGAGGGCAATTGCTTAAAAGCATGTTGTTAAATAAAACTCAACATCACCTTTTAAAATGGAAAAAGAAGCAAACGAGTTCTTTTTGGCAACTGCACGTATAAACTTATCACTGAACTTGAGTAAAACTGTAATACACTCCCATAAACGGTGTTCGTATTTTAATTTTGAAGGAAGTCACATGAATCGTCGGCAATTTATTAAAGGCTCAATCGTCACTTCAGGAATTGCCATTTCAGGTATCGTAGGCTTAAATTTATTTATTAACAAGGTAAGTAAGGACAAACTTACAACTGAATATGCACTTACGGTTATAGACCGTTTGTCGAGACAAGAGTTGAGTTCGAGCGGGGTCTGGGAACCGTATCAAATATTTATGCATTGTGCTCAGAGTGTCGAGTATTCAATGACAAAATTTCCAGTTCACAAGTCGAGAGTGTTTAAAGAAACAATAGGTAAGCTGGCTTTTTCCGCTTTTGAGCATAAAGGTCAAATGACGCATAGCCTTAGTGAGCCAATTACTGGAGCACCCAACATAGCAAAGCATAAAAGTGCGCAAGTTGCGCTGACGTATCTTAGAAATACATTAGTCGCTTTTGATCAATATCAAGGCCAATTAGCCCCGCATTTTGCGTATGGTGCATTAACTAAACGTGAATTTGAAATGGCGCATATCATGCACCTCAACAACCATCTAGATGAGATTATTAGTTAATTTAACAATAGTGGCGATATTAACGACACCAGCGAGCAGGATTTACAGTTTCGCCCTTGTAACGAATCTCAAAATATAGTCCAGCGGATTGCTGGCCGCCACTTTGACCGACAAGTGCGATGGGTTCATTTTGTTCAACATAGTCACCGGCTTGTTTTAACAGGGCTTGGTTATGCCCGTATAAACTCATATAGCCTTTACCGTGGTCTACAACAGCTACCCAACCAAAACCCTTTAACCAGTCTGCGTATAGAACAATACCGTCTGCGATTACATTGACTCTATTGCCTAAATTACCGTCAATAACAACGCCTTTCCAACGCAATGCACCGCTTCTACGTTGACCAAACTTACGAACTAAACGACCGCGAGTTGGCCATTTGAGTTTGCGTTTCAAATTATACAAACCGATTAAGTTTTCAGGATCGCGTTCTGCATTTCTTTTGGCGCGGGCAATCGCGTTTGTGAGTCGCTCTTGGTCGAGTTGTAATTGTTCGAGTTTTTGTTTGTCGGTTTTAATATTTGAGCGCAGTTTGTTTAACGCTGCTTTACGTTCCATTTGGGAACTGAGAAGTTGTTTTTTGTCGTTTAATTGATCTGCTTTACTAATGGCAAGCTGTTCTTTTTGGGCAATAAGTTGTTCTTCAACTTCGGTCAGTCGTGTAAATACGGCTTGAATTTCGTCAAGTTGTGCAACCCGTGCGTCATTAATTTTACGGTAGTAAGTAATAAGGCGTTCCAATTGTGCCGGATCGTCCTGATTAAGAAGTAGCTTAGTGTAGTCATGTTTACCACTTAAGTAAGCTGTTTTAATTAGCTCACCGAGTACTTTTTGCTGCAATTTTTTCTGTTTTAGTAGTTCAGATTGTTCTTTGTCTAGGTTTCTTATTTTAGTTTGTGTTGCAGAGATTTGTCGTTCGGTTTGCGCAAGATTAAGTGCAAGTTCTGCAACTTTGAGTTCGGCGGCTTGAAACTGAGTTTCAATATTGGATTCTTTTTTAATTTGTTGTTCAAGCAGTAAACGCTGTTGCTTGATATTGTCCTGAACAAGTTTTAACCGTGCGGTCTCTTTGCTCACGGCATCTTCGGCATACGCAGGTAATGCGAAGTACAATAGCGAAAATACGCAAATCATCCAACCAAAGGCAACATTTTTGAACGATGTCATATTAACTGTGCAGTCCACAAAAATAAAAAGGGGCAATAAGCCCCTATCTAATCAATTTGTTGGAAATTAATCAACTAACAATGTGTTAGGTGATGATTTAGTCAACCAACATGAGCGGTTTGCCTGTCATTTCTGCAGGTTGTTCCATGCCCATTAATTTAAGAATCGTTGGCGCAACGTCGCTTAATTTACCGTTAGGCACAACTTGCGCATCTCGACCAACATAAATGAAGGGTACTGGCTCACTAGTATGTGCAGTATGGGCTTGACCAGTTGTTGCATTAGTCATCAATTCAGCATTGCCGTGGTCAGCAGTGATAAGACATTCACCACCGACAGATTCTAGTGCATCAACCAAACGACCAATACAGTGGTCAACCGCTTCACACGCTTTAACAGCGGCTTCGTACACACCCGTATGACCAACCATATCGCCATTTGGATAGTTAACAACGATGAAGTCAAACTCTTGAGATTTGATAGCTGCGACAAGTTTGTCCGTCAATAACTCAGAGTTCATCTCTGGTTGTAAGTCATAAGTAGCAACCTGCGGCGAAGGAATAAGTTCGCGTTTTTCACCAACATATAAATCTTCGCGACCACCAGAGAAGAAAAACGTCACGTGGGCAAACTTTTCAGTTTCCGAAATGCGCAACTGTGTTTTATTGTGTTTTTCAAACCATTCACCCATAACATTAGTCAACTCAACCTTTGGAAAGGCAACGTTGGCGTCAATATCAGCAGCAAATTGCGTTAATGTCACAAAGTGTGCAAGATTAGGAATGGCAGTACGATTAAAACCTGTAAATTCTTTTTCAGTGAATGTTCGTGTGATTTCACGTGCGCGGTCGGCTCGGAAGTTCATAAATACAACAGAGTCGCCATCACTTATTGGCGCTGCTGTACCAATAATGGTCGGCTTAACAAACTCGTCGTTTTCATTACGTTCGTAGGCGGCTTTAAGGCCTTCGACTGCCGTTGAAGCTGTAAATTCACCATCACCTAGTGTCAATAAATTATAGGCCGCTTCAACTCGATCCCAACGATTGTCGCGGTCCATTGCATAATAACGACCAATTAGTGACGCGACTTTACCTTGACCAGATTGAGCAAAATGAGCTTCAAATTTGGCTAATGCATTTTCAGCACTTCGTGGTGGCGTATCACGACCATCTAAGAATGCATGGACATAAACTTTATTACAGCCTTTCTGCTCGGCAAGTTTAACCATTGCTAAAATATGGTCATCATGGCTGTGAACCCCACCTATGGTGACATCAAACCCATAACATGTACAGCTTTGTCATTAGCGACGGCTTTATCAACGGCAGCAACTAGCGCTGGGTTTTCGTTAAATGTGCCGTCGTCTATTGCCTTTGTGATCTTGGTGAAGTCTTGATAAACAATACGTCCAGCGCCTAGGTTAACGTGGCCAACTTCAGAGTTACCCATTTGACCGTCAGGTAAACCAACATCTAAACCGCTGCCAGAAATTAACGTGCTAGGTTTGTTTTTCCATAGTGCGTCTAAAATAGGAGTATTGGCATTAGCAATGGCGTTATTAGTGGTATCTTCACGATATCCCCAACCATCCATAATCACTAAAACGAAAGGTTTTTTATTTGACATAGGAGCTTCACTTTTAGGCTGAATTCATTTTTTAGTGCCTTTATTCTAACCTGTTTTTAATTAAGTTTTTATAACAAATTGTAATTTGCGGTTATGAAAAGTATGAACCTGATAGGGTGGAGCAAAATGAAATATAACTTTCATTCTATAAGCTTTTGGTTTCTTGCTTTGAAATAGGTATAATCGCGCGACTTTTGAAATAAATGGATGGGTACAATGACACAATTTATCGAATTTCTCGGTAACCATTATATGATGACAATGGCATGGGCAATTTTATTTGTCATGTTGGTGTCTAGTTTTGTGAGTGGCGCAATGTCACCAATCAAAGTGATTGGTACACAAGACTTAACTATGATGGTAAATCGTTCAAATGGCGTAGTGGTGGATGTTCGCCCACAGGCAGACTTTGCAAAGGGTCATATCACTGATGCGCTGAACTTAACGTTGGACAAAATTACTTCAGAGCAGTTTGGTTCTCTTGAAAAACGTAAGTCGGACCCCATAGTTGTAGTATGTAATGCTGGGGTTTCTGCAAAAAGTGCAGCACGTTTGCTTAGCAAAGCTGGATTTGAGCAAGTCACTGTTTTACAGGGCGGCATGCAAACTTGGACAGGCGCTAATTTACCTGTCGTTAAGAAAAATAGTGAAATCGAATTAATGGCTCAAATTGACATTTATACGAAGGCGTATTGCCCGTTTTGTTCTCGAGCTTTAGCTTTGTTAAAAGCGAAGAACGTTGAATTTAATGAAATAAAAATAGATCAAAACCCAGAGTTTCGCACGCCAATGATTGAACGTGCAAAAGGTGGGTATACCGTGCCTCAAATCTTCATCGGCGATTACCATGTCGGTGGTTGTGACGATTTGATGGCGTTAGAGCGAGCAAACAAACTCGACAATCTTTTAATAAAATAATTACTGGAATAAACCATGGCTGAAGAAAACCAAGCACCTGCTGCAGATCAAGCTGCACCACAATTTTCGATTCAACGTATCTATGTTAAAGATTTGTCGTTTGAAACACCTAACTCACCAGCTATCTTCACTAAAGAGTGGAAGCCAGACGTAAAATTAGATCTTGATAACCGTAGCGTTAAAATTGAAGAAGGTGTTTTTGAAGTAACATTATCTGTTACCGTAACCGCGACTGTTGAAGGTCAAACTGCATTTTTATGTGAAGTACAGCAAGCTGGTGTTTTTGTTATCGGTAACATGCCAGAAGCACAAACTGCACACATGTTAGGCGCGTTCTGCCCAAATACACTTTTCCCTTATGCTCGTGAAACAGTTTCTAACTTAGTTAATCGCGGTACTTTCCCTGCGCTAAACTTAGCACCAGTAAACTTTGATGCGTTATTTGCTCAATATGTACAGCAAGCACAAGCTAAAGCGACTGCTGAAGCGGCTGGCGAAGGTCAAAAACTAGACGCGTAATTGCTTCGTTGGATTTAAGTCTGGGAATATGATGACAGCTGCTAAACGATATAAAATTGCAGTGTTAGGCGCCGGTTCTTATGGAACGGCCCTAGCATTTTGTTTTGCTCGCAATGGTCACGATGTGATCATGTGGGGTAGGGATAAAACTCAAATTGAACAAATGCAAAACTCGCGGGAAAACGCAAAGTATTTACCTTGAGTGCAACTTTTCCTGAATCGTTAGATGTTACCGATGATCTCGAATTAGCGGTTAAACAGGCTGACATTCATCTTGTTGTCGTGCCGAGTCATGTATTCTCAGATTTATTAATTCAGATAAAACCTTGGTTACCTTCGAATGCCAAAATTTGTTGGGCTACCAAAGGGTTAGACCCAGAGTCGGGTCGACTTTTACAAGACGTTGCTCGAGATGTGTTAGGAAGTGAACCGTCACTTGCTGTTTTATCCGGCCCTACCTTTGCAAAAGAAATGGTTGCAGGTTTACCAACAGCAATTTCTTTGTCATCTGAAGATCAAGAGTTTTGTCAAAAACTCAGCGACTATTTACATTGTGAACGTAAGTTTCGGGTGTATATCAATGCTGATTTTACCGCGGTTCAGCTAGGCGGAGCGGTGAAAAATGTTATCGCTATTGGTGCTGGAATGGCCGATGGTATTGGTTTTGGCGCAAATGCACGTACAGCATTAATTACCCGCGGATTAGCGGAGATGATGCGTTTAGGCGTCGCGTTAGGCGCTGAGTCAAAGTCCTTTATGGGGATGGCTGGCCTTGGCGACCTAGTCTTGACTTGTACCGATAACCAATCACGTAATCGTCGCTTTGGCTTGGCTTTAGGTGAAGGAAAAAGTGTTGATGATGCCATGACTGAAATTGGTCAGGTTGTTGAAGGTTATAGAAATACCAAAGAAGTGTATATGCTAGCCAAACGTAATAATGTTGAAATGCCTATCACTGAGCAAATTTTTCAAGTGTTATACGAAGACAAACCTGCCGCTCAGGCTGCTATGGCTTTATTAGCGCGGGATCCAAAATCTGAATAGTGTGAGTCTTGAGAGGGAAAGTACGTTTTAGGAACTAGAGGTATTTATTAAAAGTATCTTAACGATTAAAAAATCGCTACGGGCTTAACTATATTCTCGGTCTTTTGGTAAGACATAACCTAGGATCTTTGTCACATCAACTTCATCTATCTGTTCTTTACTAATGAACTGGTATGCATAGTCTAAATAGACTTATGGTCGACAAACGCATCAAATAAATCTGGGTCAATATGTTGGTCTAGTTTCATAAAGCCCATAATACGCAAACACTCGCTAAGCTTTTTAGGTTCTTTATAGGGTCTATCTGCCGCTGTTAATGCTTCAAAAATATCAGCGATAGCCATCATTCTGGCAGGGACCGACATTTCGTCTCGCTTGAGCTTTCTTGGGTAACCCGTACCGTCCATTTTTTCGTGATGGCCAGCCGCATACTCGGTGACATTGCGAAGATGTTTAGGGAAGGGCAGAGACTCTAGCATGTCGATGGTGACGACCATATGATTGTTAATGATTTCACGTTCTTCAGGTGTCAATGTACCCTTTGCGATAGCAAGGTTATAAATCTCGTTTTCAGTTAACAAGGGCTGGCGAACACCACCTATGGTCACGGTATGTTTCGCTGCAATATCACTCACCCGTTGTTGGTCGTCAGGGCGCATAAATTCACCACCGATATTGGCTTTACATAAAAACTCTCTGTCGTCGTCTAGTTCGCTCAGTATGGCAGGTAGATTTTGTTCTAGTTCGGTAACATCCAGACCATTTTTTAAACCGTCGATGATTTTAGCTTGATGGGCGACGAGTATTTCGTTTTTCGCCAGTTCAATACGGCATTCAACTAGGCTGATCCTGTCGTAAATAGTTTCTAGCTTTGTGGCTTTATCCATTACATATTCTGGGGTCGCAATCTTTCCGCAGTCGTGCAACCAACCGGCAACTGATAATTCGTATTTGTCTTTTTCATCTAAATAGAAATCAGCAAGCGGCCCAACGTTTTGTCGGCAAACACCTTCTGCAACCATCATCGTAAGTTCAGGTACGCGGTTACAGTGTCCGCCAGTATATGGGGATTTTTCATCGATCGCGCGGGCTATTAGGCGTGTTAAAGATTGGAAAAGCTCTTCCATGCCATCGATTAACTGTCTGTTGGTAAGCGCGACTGCCGCCATTGACACAAGCGATCGAATGATGTGTTCTAAGTGCGGTTCGAAACCAATGATATTGTCGCCATCTTGAGCATTAATTAATTGGATTACTCCAATCATTTCCTGCTCATGATTTTTCATAGGAATAGTTAGGACCGATTTTGTTCGGTAACCCGTTTTTTCATCCATGTTACGTGCGCCACTCATATCGTAGTCGCCCGTATTGTAGGCGTCTTCAATATTAATAACGGTGTCGGAAACTACAGCATAGGCAACAAGAGCATTGTGATTTGGTTCACCATCGATATACATCGGAATGTCAGGAAATGGGATATTAGTCCCTGATGTACCGCCCATATACATACCTAATGTGTCATTCATTAGGGTTTCAAATTTTAGGGTCTTTTGTTCAGTAATTGAATAAATGGTACCACCATCTGCATTAGACAACTCTTTAGCGCTAACTAATATGTGTTCTAATAGCTTGGTTGTATCTTGCTCTGTTGAGAGCTCAACACCAATATTAATTAGATGGTCTAATGCCGATTGACTAAAGTCAGTACTCATTAAGTTCTCAATTCCCAAAAGCTTTTGAAGCTATTTTGTTGTTACAGGCTAAATTATAGTGATATTTCTAGAGTTAAACTACTAATTTACTTATTGCTGTTTGTTTAAAGCTCGATACATTGACCTTCTTTTGCAAAAAAATGTCATTATCAAGTTTCATATTGTCTATTTTTTGTTGCCATTGATCAATTTCATCATCGGTTCTATCCGGATCATGACTATAAAACGCGAGCATTTTAATATTCGCACATTTTGCTAAATCGACGACTTCGGAAATTAGTGAGTGACCCCAGCCATGTTTAAGTGGCATATCTTTTTCGATGTATTGACCATCGTGGATAACTAAGTCTACACCTAATAGAAACTCTTTCCATTCATATGCGGATGTCGCCATCTTATTGGGGGATTTAATTCGTTGTCAGTAACATAAGCAACCCGCTTAGAGCCATGTTCGACGATATAGGCAGCACCACCATTTGGGTGATTAATTTCTCGACGGTGAACACGAAAGCCGTTTATGGTTACTGGTTGTTGTTCCCACGATGTATCTTTGAATTCAAAATTTGCTTTTAATTCGTGTTCTTCGAGAGGGAAGTAGCTACCATTCATTTGCTCTATTGCGGCACGAGGTTGGTTTGGATTGGTCTTTGCTGGATAGATATAAATATTTCGCCCAGCCTGATAAAGAGGCTTAAAAAAGGAAAGCCTTGGATATGGTCATGATGATTGTGAGACAGCAACAAATAAATGTCGTCGTGATTTTTCACCATTTCATCACCCAGTACTCTAATACCGGTACCGGCATCTAGAATAAGTTTTCGACCATCTTCCGATTCAACTAAAACACAGGCGGTATTGCCACCGTATTTAAGAGTGCTTTTGCTAAGGCGTTGGGCAGGAGCCCCGTGTTCCGTAAAATGTTACTTTCATATAGAGGTTAAGCTCCTAGCTGAAATAAGTCATAGGCTAGGGAGTGTCATCGACGATTTCGTTAAACTTCATAATGGTCGTATTAGTTTGTCCTTCTAGCCCATTTGTTAGGCCGTGGATTATTAAAGAACCATCGATATAGTTGTCGATTTGTATTTTTCGAAGGTGAATACATCACAAATATCTATTTCCGTTGTTGGTAAACCAGCATAGTCACAAGCGGCTCGGCCAGCAGGAATAAAGAAACCAGGTAATTCAAACCACCAAATAGATTATCATAAGCACCCGTGTAGCCAGACATTTTAGCAACAAAGCCATATACATCATAGGCATCAACAGACCCTACAATATAAATATTATCAAGGTCGTCAACAGCCATATCATTAATGAAGTAATTTAGTGGTGCGCCTGATCCAATATTGCTCAAAGGTTTTAAAAGAAGGTAATCATCATAGTCTGCGCTCTCACCCTCTTCTATATAAGTATCGAAGGTAATATCTACTTGATAAATACCGCCTCCACTATGCGTGAGTTTTACCAAATAAGCTTCATTATAATAGTCATCATTGGCAGCAAGAACGAGAGAGTCATCACTTAGCTTAACCATCGTTCTTGTTTCAAAGCCGTTGCTGTTCGTCATATATAGCTCTAGGGCATGGTTATTATCTTCGTCCCCGTCAAATGTGGTTAAAAGTGTCCCATCTTGCTGAACGTTAATGGCAAAGGCATCTAACTGACTTTCACTACTGTAGTAATACGCTGTGCCTACAGCAATGACATCACCCATGCCATCAGCATCATCGTCATCTAAGATTATAGCGGCTGTTAGGTAGTCGTCCTCATCAACCTCAAATACGTCAAATACCGAACTATATACTTCTGATATCATCGTAGGGTCAGACACATCATACTTAACAATGTAAGAGTCTTGGGATTCAGAGACGCTGTCTATGACTTTACCGTAAATGATTATTTCTTCTGTATTTGGATTGTAGTTACTATGAACTGACTCAATAATACCGAAGTCAACTAAACCGGTAGTTGTTGAGGTTTCAATTGAATTTAAAACCGTACCAGACATATTCGTTCTTTCAATCGAAACAGAATACACTTCACTTGAATCATCAATTATCGCTTTGATAACCGCTAAACTTCCATCGCTTAACTCAATGATGCCGCCTGAAAGTTCCGCATAATAATCGTCGTCACTGCCATCATGGTGAATTACCCCCAAATAGCGGTTACCTATTAAGCTCTGGTTTTGTAAACCATTAGACAGATAATGTTGGTGTAAACTAAAGCCTTGATAACTTGATCCGGAGCCACTATTGAAACGAGTCGATGTCGTAAAGATGTCGCCACCGCTAGTTAACAATGCACTAGCAATATTTTGCGTACTGACCGGACTAAAGTCATAAACAAAACTGGTCTCATCTATTTTCAGTGACAGGTCTGTATCTACCTCTGGGGTGTACTCGACTAGATAGGTTTCTAATTCTATTGTTTCGCCAGGTAATTCACGTGAGGATATTAATGTTAATTTATCTGTCCCATCAGTTAAGTCCTGTAAAACTACGGCATGCACACCGGAGACAGAACCAGAAGTCTGGGTGAGGTCAAGAGCACTTAAAATAGAACTAAGTGAACTTAGGATGCCGGTCGGTTCGTATTGACTCATCGTCAAGCCAAATGAATTACCGCCGCCAATTGAGGTTTTTGTCAAAAACGCAATATTACCTGCGCTATCTTGGCTTATTGAAATGACAGGGTCGTCGTCTCCTGAGCCATCGATATCTCGCATTGCAATTCCGTTACCGTCAAAACTTGTGTCGTAGTTAAGAGTGTCAGCTGACAGCCTTACAATTAATGCATCTTCTTCACTTGAACCACCACCGCCGCTTAAACAGTTCGTACTACCGCCAATTAACAGAGTGCTGCTATCGGGTTGCATCAATGAGTACGCTTTATCGTTAGTTGATGACAATAAACAGCTTAACGCTGTGCCAGCTAAGTTGATGTTTTTCGAATCAAGACTAACCAAAGACGTATCATACTCAACGACATCAATTGAAGTGCTTGTTAAGTTATTGGTAATTTCAATTATATTACCACTGCTATTTTCACCAAGCACAACAGGTTCAAAACTATCTTCATCTTCAGCAATTGCATTTGAATAGCTACCGTCGACTGTAAATATTGATTCGATAACCATCTCGTTGCCATTACTTTCTGAAAGAGCATATATTTCAGTACCGGCCGAATGCACTAACACATCGACGGCTTTAGAAGGTGAAGAAGGGGTTGATAGCACGTATTTGCCATCGCTACTAAATGAACTATCTAGTTGACCAGAGGCATCTAAACGTATCACCATAGCGTCAATATATGAACCATCGTCTTGAGTACCTGCAAGGTAAACTCTACCAGTGTCATCAATTTTTATGTCAGCCACCGTAAATGCATTAGGTGAATCTTCAAACATCTCTACGTTATAGTCTTGCAAATTATTGGGGTCTATGAACTTAATACCATTAACGCCAAAGCTTACGTCGTAATAACCGTTGCTATTCAACTTACTTACTATAATGGTTGTGTTATCAGATGATTGAAGCGCTAAATAACGATTGCCAGCGGCGTCTTGAACGGCGTCTACCAAGTATTCACTGTAACTGTCGGCAAAGGTATTAAAGCTTTGAATACCCGTATTATTGAAGGTTGTGTCCAATGCCAGTTCGATATTTTCGACCACATCCTCTAATGTCACCGCGATGTTCTGGGTTGTCACTAATCCAGAACCAGCTTCAGTCGCTTCAATGGCAACGATAAATATATTGTCTGCGTCACTGTCATCTAGTGCTTCAAAATTCGGTAACGAAGAGAATGTTAGCTCGCCTGTCGATGAATTGATTGCAAAAAATTCGCCGTCCGAACTTTCCGCAGCTTTTGCATAAGTTACTGTATCGGATTCTGGGTCTGTCGCAGAAACCGTCATAATAGTGTAATCATTTTCATCAACGGTCACGCTATTTGCCGTATTGAAAACGGCAGGCTCATTTAAATTATTAATAGTGGCAACAAAATCAACTGTATGAGATAGGGCGCCAGTACCATCGTCAGTTACCGTTACTGAGAATTCGAAGGTTCCATCAACACCATTATCAATTGCAGTTTCAAAATCAGGCAAAGTATTAAAGCTAACAACACCTGTTGCACTGTCTATCGACAATAATGAAGCGTCCGTACCTGTAAGGCTATAAGTTAGTGTATCGCTAGAGTCATCATCGTCGGCGTCAACATCAACAACGGTGAGTTGATTCTCATCGGGGTAAATTAAATCGCTAGTTGAAATAACTGGCGCTTCGTTAATGTTATTTAACGTTACGGCCATAGCAACGGAGTCCTGCAAACTGCCTGAATCGGTTACAGTAACTACAAAATCATAGATACCATCTGCGCCAGAATCGACTGGTGTTTCAAAATTAGGTGCATTTGCAAAACTTATTAGCCCTGTTGAACTGTTAATAGTTAATAATCCCGCATCGGTACCGCTGATGGTATAAGTCAGTGTATCTTCAGAGTCAACATCAGTCGCATCGACGTCAAAAGCAACTAACTGATTTTCATCGGCATCACCGCTTGACGTGGTAGAAATCACAGGAGCTTCATTAACGTTTGCTATGGAATATTCAAAAGAAATACTGTCAGATAAGTTGCCATCGCCACTGTCGGTGGCTGTTACGGTAAATTCGTAGATGCCATCAGCGCCATTGTCTATCGCAGCTTCGAAGTTTGGTTGGGTATTAAAAGTTACAACACCAGTGCTGCTATTAATGCTGAGAAGGGCTGCATCTGTCCCTGATAAGCTATACGTTATTGAGTCGCTACTATCTTGATCGTAGGCACCGACAGTGACGATTGAGGATTGATTTTCAGCCGCGATACCAAATGTTTGCTGGTTGGATATGACCGGTGGCTCATTTAGATTCAACAGCGTTACAAGTATAGTTTGGGTAGCACTTAGGTTATTCTCACTGCTGTCTTCAGCTATTACAATAACTTCGAAAACATTATCATAATTAGAATCTGACGGCATGTCATAGTCTTTCGCTTCGTTAAATGTAAGCACACCGGTTGTAGAGTCTATGTTGAATTTATCCGAATCAGCACCGCTTTCACTAAAGTAATAAGTAATCGTATCTGCGCTGTCATCGTCTGCGGCTACGACAGTAGTAACTAAGGTCGCGTTTTCAAAAACAGAAATTGTATCTGTTGATGTAAAGACCGGCGCTTCTTGAGCATTAACTACGGAAATTGAAATCGGTTCTGAAGAGGACTCGGAATTAGCGTTGTCGTCCGTCACTACAATATTAAATTCGTAGACATTGTCACCATTGCTATCATCAGGGCCTCATAGTTAGGTTCATTGGTAAAGCTTACCGTTCCCGCATTACTATCAATTGTAAATAGAGCAGCATCTGTTCCTGATAATGAGAAAGATATGGTATCACCTTCTTCGTCAGTTGCGGTTGCCGTAAATAAACTTGTTGAGTTCTCTAAGACATTCATGCTGCCGTAATTAATCGACATTTCGTTGATAATTGGTGCGTCATTAATATCGTAAACAACAACGTTAACGTTATCTAACCAACCTGCATCATCGCCGCCATAGGTGCCGCCGTGATTTTTGGAATATACCCATTCAACATCATGTGTTCCTTCTGTGAGCGTATATTGGTATTGAGTCCAATCTTGCTCGCCACTGATTGACGTTATGAGAACACCGTCAACATATAAGCTTAATAAGTCGAAACCGCTTTCTGAGGAAACTTTCCAATCGAAAGTTAGTAGGCCTCCGTCGATACTGCCGTTTACCGTTGTTTCTATTGCTGATATTTGATTACCACCTATGACACCAGAACGCAGTGCAGAACCACCGGATGTAAATTCGTCAGATTGGTCAAACCAATATGCGTCCGTGTTGGTAAAGGCGGCTGTCATCGGGTAGTCACTGTATTCAACAAATGGTGCAAAATCATCCGCCGCACTCAACGTGTCGTCGTAAGGATAAGCGTCAGAGCCGTCTAATACACCGTCGTTGTCGTCGTCCGGGTCAATGGAATTGATTAGGCCATCGCCGTCCGGATCTTCTAAAAGTCCATAATTGAATTTTCGTCACTGTCTTCAGCATCATGAATACTGACCCCGTTATTGAATAGGGTGAGTAAAACTGCATTTCCTGCTGGATTCGTGCCTGCAATATCGGCGTGCAACGACTGTAGGTTTACGAATGTTAGTAATGGTGAAAGGTCGGTCACACTAGTGTTGTTGATATTAAGTTCAATTAACGTACTTGAACTATTTGCAAGTGAAGACATTGCATTGTCATCAAACGATGTATTTGCTGTGAAAAAGCTAACAAGTTGAAAATTTGATAGTCCAACAAAATCTGTTGTAGGAGTGTCAGAAATATTAAGATAATTTAAATTAGACATACTAGATAGTAAGCTTAAATCTGAAAAGCTAGTGTTTTGTACTTCTAGTGTCTGCAAGTTGAAATTATTTAAGCTACTCCAATCAGAAACCCCCGTTTGGTAAAGTTTGAGGTGTTCCATTTGGGTCATAGATGCTAACAATGACAAATCTGAAAAACTTGTTTCCGCTGCGGAAAAATGCGTTAACGAAAAGTTAGTCATTCCTGACCAATCTGAAATATTGTTTGACGTCAATAAAAGCGTTTGCAAATTTGTCATGTGAGTAATTTCAGATAAGTTATTTAAATTACTAAAATCTAAATTTAAATAATTTAAATTTAGATCAGTTAAAAATGACCAATCTGCAAGCGTAACATTGTAAAGCGTTAGCGTCGTTAGGCTTGAATTGCTTGTGAGAAGGCTCCAGTCCGGAATATCGATTGAGTCAAATGCGCTAAATTCAGATAAATCTAAATTAGGGAGTTCTGACCAATCTGATGCACTAGATATTTGCAAGGATTGTAAGTTATCAAATAACGCTAAGTCATCTAATGTAGTAACTGTGTCACAGCTGAAATAACTCACATCCAACATTCGAGCCGTCGAACCATCGTAAAGACCGTTAAGACAGGTTTGCACTGTACTATCGGTATAGCTGATGTTATTAAGAAGTGAGTTTACGTCAACCGTAATTGTAAAGGTCTGAGTGACAGGGGCCGCGCCGTCTTCTCCGCCATCGGCAACTTCAATGATTACTTCACCAGATGTCGTTACACTATCTCCAGGAGTCCACGTTACGTAACCTGACGAGCTTACTGCCATGCCAACAGGGCCTTGGACTATCGTAAATGTAAAGTCTGTGGATTGGTCAAAGTCGTCAACATCAATTACCGATATTTGATAACCCCAGGTTATCGCTTCTGTGGCTGATGTGTCCGGAGTCGAGTTAATACTTGGCCCGTCATTCACAGGAGTAATATCAATGGTTAGCGTAGCATTATCGTATTGATTGTATTCATCGGCAACGATATAGCTCACGGTATCTTGGTAATTATTGTCGACAGCTGGGGTGTAATCGATAGTTGTGCCATCGGTTGTAACATCACCATACACCGCGCTGACACCAATAATTCGCAGATTTCCAGTGCTACCTTTACTGTCTAGATCATTCGATAATACATCGATATCATTTAGCGCCACTTCTTCAATAGCAGTCGCCGTATCATCGGTTAAATAAAGCGGATCGTTAATTTGATAGTGGTTTATACGCGGAGAAATAAGCTGATAATAGGTCGCTATTCCTTCATTTTCAGATGGTAATAAGTCAATAAATTGTTCAGATTCGACCACCCATAAAGTGCGGTTGACAAGATCTATATTGATAACTTGCCACGTTCGTTCGCGCAGTATTAAACAGGTTTGATCAACTTCAGGGTCACAAAATATATAACTACTTATGAATTCATCGTAGTAGCCTTTGAGGCTGATTTCACCTTCGAATTCTGACCATGTCCAATCTGTTTGGTTAAGATTAATTGAGTCACCATTTTTATACGCGCTATCTCTTACGACTTCGCTCTCTCCGTCTGGTGCTCCTATTGCTGCTGAACTTAATAACCTAAATGAGAATAAGTCGTCTGCAAGCAATTGGCCATTTTCGTCAAAACTAGCAGGTGCTGCTGTGACAAACGAGCTCAATAACTTTTTGTCGCTAACAAAATTAAGAATGTCAGAAGTACTAACTGTATTGTCTTTCGCAAAGTAACTTAATGTCGCGTAGCTGTTACCGTCAATCGTATTAGTGGCTTCTACAAGAACAACCCTATGCTCTGAACTTTCGCTAAGTGGTGTAAGCGTATAGTTTTCAAAGTTAGGATCGAAATCTATCTGGACAGTAATTACGCCGTCACTATCAATTTGCCAATCGAAACCGGCTGACAAATTACCGATATAGCCCGTTGCTCCGTCGCTATAGAAGTCGCTGGCATAATGAGTGCGGTTAAAGACATTATTGAGTTCTTCAAATCGTGGTAAGTACCAGGTTTCGTCCGATAAGTCCGCTGTACCATAAGTGCCAACGGTTGTTTTATCATATAAACGAGAACTTGATGGATCGCCATACTGATAATACGTAGCCCCAGCAAAGTCAGTCATCGGTGCTAATACATAGCGCGTTTGAGTCTCGATATCTACATCAAAATAGAGTTCAACATTGTCGGTGATTTGGATGACTTTGGACGTCGTTGACACGGTGATAGCAAAGGTTTGATACTCATCTTCTGTCGTCTCAACAAAATTATCGTATTCAGTTTGTGTGATTAAATTGTAATCCAACAGACTGCTTGCAGTAACTTCTTCAGGGTACTCAGTTGGGTTAACCATAGTAATAGTGATTACATCGTCGGCTTCGGTCCAAGTAAATTCTTGCTCACCCGTTAGGTCAATCACTTTACCTGTGTTGTTTAGTCGTTCAAAGTAATAGATATCACCGGAAGAAAAACGAGGGTGAACACCAATACTCTGCTGTACGTAACCATCTTTACTTATAGGGAATGCTTGTACTAATTCAAATGACAATGGCAGTTGGTCAAAGTTATTAGGTAAGTTAGTACCAACACGATCCGCAGAAATTTTCGCGGAATCTGATAAGTCATACATATCTACAATGTGCAACTCATCTCCAATAACGGCTCCAAATTGAGTATCACTGCTGCTGTATGACAATGACAAATCAAACGAACCATCAATTTCGGATTCAACCGGATAATACCTACTGTTTTTAATCTCAAAAAGTAGGTCAACATTGGTCACGGCAATTTGCCACTCGTTAGATTCACCAACATCGGTAATAACAATATCATCGGAGTTGTTTGCATCAATGTCTAGAGTACCAACTAATGGTTTTGGAGAGACAGTGATGGTGACGGTTGCCGCTTCGCTTTGCAGTTGCCCATCTGAAACAACATAACTTATTGTATCGCTTGTTGCGTTGTCTATTGGCGTATAGGTTAACGTATTGTCAGTTTCGATAACCACATTACCGGATACAGCTGTGGCAGAATATACGGTCAATGCATCGCCGTCAGCATCGGTGTCATTTATTAATACGTCGAAGTTTAGGCTACTGTAATTTACGACTGTTGCATCGTCATCAACCGCGACTGGGGCATCATTGACCGGCGTAATTGTAATATCGACATTGGCGCTACTGCTTAATTCGCCATCACTTAAATCGTAAATAAAACTATCGGCAATCGTTTCATCACCGCTATGTACGTAGGTAATCGTGCCATCACCATTGACGGTAACAGTGCCCGACGTCGGGTGCTGATTTATTGAAACAATGAGATCATTTTGCGAACTCTCCGCATCACTGTCGTTAACTTTAACATTAATTGTTGTGCTGCTTGCTTCGTTTAAGCTCGCTGTATCATCTACTGCAACTGGTGTGTCATTTGTTAAGGTAATAATAAAATCTATTGTTGAACTAACATTCACAGTGCCATCTGTCGCAATATAAGTAGTTGAATCTGTGATGGTTTCTGATCCATTGTGAGTGTATTGCAATGTGCCATCGCCATTTTGAGTCAAGGTACCGTTTGTTGTTGCCTCAAAACTCACTATGGTCAATGTATCACCGTCAATATCAACGTCGTTTGCTAATGGGTTTAGGGCAATCGAGTCACCTTCATTTAAAGTAAATATATCGGAATAGGCATTTGGTTCATCGTTAACAGGGGTTACGGTTAACACGACTTTCGCTGTACCTAGGTTGTTTAAACTGTCTATGACGACGTATTGAATCGTATCTTCGCCGTTAAAGTTTGGCGATGTAGAATAATCAAGTTGACCAGACATATCTAAAGATGTCATGCCTGCAAACGCAGTCGCGCCGACAAGTTGCATTTCAGTTGCCGCATTTTGACTATCTAAATCATTAGTTAACACATCTATATTTGCAGCAAATTCTTCTTCATTTACCGTAAGAGCATCGTCTACCGGATTGGCGGCTGGTGAAATTGTGTAATACGTTAAAAACTCAACAAGTACATCATAAGTTGGGGCTGGTTCTTCTAGCAATATCGAGTCAAAGTCTAGAACTTGCATAGATTCAACGACCCACAAACGATTAGTTTCAGGGTCGTAGGCTTTAACATTTAATTCGTTAATAAGAACTTCGTAACAACCGCTGTCGCTCTTCGGATCGCAATATTGCAGGCCTTGTTCAGTATCAAAATATTGCACTAAATACAGAGCGTCATTCTCAATTTGTGCAGCCCAGTTAGTGACACTACTGCTATCGGAATAGCTCATAATTCCGGTGGATTCAACCATGCCAACGGGTGCATTTTGTGCGCTTATACTGCTGATGATATGCGCATTTAGGTATTTAGTTTGTAATTGACCGTCGCCATCAAAACTATCTAACTGACTGTTACTGCGGCCATCTAGCAATACGTTATTTGTTAGCAAGTTAGTTAAATCTAAAGACGATAAGTCTTGCTCTTTTACAATATAACCAATTGCAGAAAGGGTTTGATCTGAGGTTGTGCCACTAATAAGTACTTCATAAGCGCTATCATCAAAGGTTACCTTAGTGAAGGTATAAGAATCGCCGTTTTCAATATTGACTTCCAATTCTGACGATTCATTAATGCTCCAATTGAAATTGAGACCTATAGTCAACTAATGAGCCGGAACCATTTACATCAAAAAATGCATTAATTGCTGTTTGTTCGTAATCTGATTTCGACAAGTCAAACAAAGGTAAAACAACATTTCCGGATAAATTAGAAAATGTATAAGTACCGATAGTTGGACGACGATATAGGCGATATGATTTGTCTTCTTCATTTACTTGAACACTGCCGCTACCAAGTTCTGACGGCAAATTGTATATCGCCTCAAAGCTCTCGATGACGTCTAAGTAAAGTGCACGGTTTTTGACCAGAGACAAAGTTAAGCTGGTGGTTTCTATCGAAACCGTAACCTCAGCGTCACTCGAACCATTGTTGGCAACATAAGTGTCATAGGTTGTTTGGTCAATCGCATTTAATTCTAAAAGTTCGTCAATACTTACCGTTTCTTCGTCAACTTTTGGGCTCGTCAAAGTGATTGACAAATCATTTCCATTTAACGCCCAAGTAAACTCTTCTTGACCGTTATCATAAGTATAGCTACCTGTTTTAACCCCAAAAGTGTCGTCAAATATTATTGATGCACCACTGACTTCAAGTGGATTAACGGCGATTCGTTGGAATGCATTTTTACCCGAATAAGTCGGTTTACTTAGGATGAATTCGCCTAAGAGGTCTACGTCAGTTAATAACGTCGTTAAGTCTGTAGCGTTAAAGTCAATTTGCAAAGAGGCCATGGTATCCAATAACGGGATTGTCACGTAATAAAGCATCTCATCTATGACGATGCCAAAATTATGCTCCGATTGATCAGACAGTGTTGTGTAAATTGACGTGTTGTCACTTTCTAATTCGAATGGGTACTGCTTGTTGTCAATAATCTCAAAAGCAGACTCAACATGATTTGCGACGGCAAAGCTCCATGCATCATTATCGCTATCATATGTGACATCAATATCATCTACTTGGTCGCCATTGATGTCATGTTGTCCCGCTAAAGAAAGCGGGGTCACAGTCACTTGGATTTGTGCAACAGTCTCTAAACCTTGCTCGTCACTCACTGTGTAGCTGACAATGTCCGACGTTATATCGGCATTTGGTATATAAACTAGATAAGCCCCTTCAACGATAGATACAGAGCCATTCTCAGCACTTGCGTTTACAATCGAAAGTGCATCTTCTTCTGGATCCGAGTCGTTTTCTAACGCGTATATTTCAACTGAGTCATAATTTACAACGCTCGCTACATCGTCTACAGCAATGGGAGCTTCGTTCTCATTGGTAATTGATACATCAAGATCGTAGCTGTCGGTTAAGCCTGCAAGGTCCGTTACCGTTACATTTAGCGAATAAAGCGGGGTTGTTTCAAAATCGAACGTGGCATTGGCAATAATACTTATTTCACCGGTTTGGGCGTCGATTGCAAAGCTAGAAGAGCCTGTTAACGTCCAAGTTAAGGTATCTGGCGCGTCAACGTCTAGAGCATCAAACGTTATGAAGGACGTTGCAGATTCAGGCGAGAATGACTCAAGTAATGGATCGATTAACATCGTATGACTTGTGATTTCAGGTGCTTCATTGACGTTTACCAACGTAATGGCTAAATCAAAATCAGTGCTGAGGTTTGACGCGTCGGAAACCGTAATAACGGTATCAAATGACGGTGACGTTTCAAAATCAACAGAGGCTTGATTGTCGATGGTAATAGCACCAGTATTTGGGTCGATACTAAATGCATCGCCACCATTAGCTAACGCAAAAGTAAATTCGGTTTCGTTGTCACCGTCAGTGACGACCGGCGTATAAATAAGTGTGCCTGAACTGATATTTTCATTAATGCTAACGGCAGAATCGCTTGTGATCATTGGCGGTTCATTTTCGTTTGTAACACTGACTTGGATATCATAGCTGTCGCTTAATCCGGCTTGGTCAGTAGCGGTAACACTTAAGGTATAAAGTGGGGTTGTTTCAAAATCGAACGCGGCATTGGCAATAATACTTATTTCACCAGTTAGCGCGTCGATAGAGAACTGACTCGAACCGGTTAACGTCCAAGTTAAGGTATCTGGCGCGTCAACGTCTAGAGCATCAAACGTTATGAAGGACGTTGCAGATTCAGGCGAGAATGACTCGAGTAATGGATCGATTAACATTGTATGACTGGTGATTTCAGGTGCTTCATTGACGTTTACTAACGTGATGGCCAAATCAAAATCAGTGCTGAGGTTTGACGCGTCGGAAACCGTAATAACGGTATCAAATGACGGTGACGTTTCAAAATCAACAGACGCTTGGTTGTTTACTGTGATTTCACCGGTTGTCGGGTTAATACTAAATGCATCGCCACCATTAGCTAACGCAAAGGTAAATTCGGTTTCGTTGTCACCGTCAGTGACGATTGGCGTATAAATAAGTGTGCCTGAACTGATATTTTCATTAATGCTAACGGTAGAAGCGCTTTTGATCATTGGCGGTTCATTTTCGTTTGTAACACTGACTTGGATATCATAGCTGTCGCTTAATCCGGCTTGGTCAGTAGCAGTAACACTTAAGGTATAAAGTGGGGTTGTTTCAAAATCGAACGTGGCATTGGCAATAATACTTATTTCACCAGTTTGGGCGTCAATTGCAAAGTTAGAAGAGCCTGTTAACGTCCAAGTTAAGGTATCCGATAGATCGTGCTCTGTTGCTTCAATCGTAATAAAGGCCGTTGCTTGCGGTTCGGAAAATGATTCGACAAGGCTTTCGATTAGCAGCGTGTGGCTTGATATTGATGGAGCTTCGTTCACATCAAGCAATGAAATTGTAAATGCAAAGTCGTTACTGAGCGAAGAGCTGTCAGTTACAGTGATGACGGTATTAAAGGTCGGTGTTGTTTCAAAATCAACAGACGCTTGGTTGTCGATGGTAATGGCACCGGTATTTGGGTCAATACTAAATGCATCGCCACCATTAGCTAACGCAAAGGTAAATTCGGTTTCGTTGTCACCGTCAGTGACAAACGGCGTATAAATAAGTGTGCCTGAACTGATATTTTCATTAATGCTAACGGCAGAATCGCTTGTGATCATTGGCGGTTCATTTTCGTTTGCAACACTGACTTGGATATCATAGCTGTCGCTTAATCCGGCTTGGTCAGTAGCAGTAACACTTAAGGTATAAAGTGGGGTTGTTTCAAAATCGAACACGGCATTGGCAATAATACTTATTTCACCAGTTTGGGCGTCGATTGCAAAGTTAGAAGAGCCGGTTAACGTCCAAGTCAAGGTATCTGGCGCGTCAACGTCTAGAGCATCAAACGTTATGAAGGACGTTGCAGATTCAGGCGAGAATGACTCAAGTAATGGATCGATTAACATCGTATGACTTGTGATTTCAGGTGCTTCATTGACGTTTACTAATGTAATGGCCAAATCAAAATCCGTGCTGAGGTTTGACGCGTCGGAAACCGTAATAACGGTATCAAATGACGGTGACGTTTCAAAATCAACAGAGGCTTGATTGTCGATGGTAATAGCACCGGTATTTGGGTCAATACTAAATGCATCACCACCATTAGCTAACGCAAAGGTAAATTCGGTTTCGTTGTCACCGTCAGTGACGACCGGCGTATAAATTAGTGTGCCTGAACTGATATTTTCATTAATGCTAACGGCAGAATCGCTTGTGATCATTGGCGGTTCATTTTCGTTTGTAACACTGACTTGGATATCATAGCTGTCGCTTAATCCGGCTTGGTCAGTAGCAGTAACACTTAAGGAATAAAGTGGGGTTGTTTCAAAATCGAACGCAGCATTGGCAATAATACTTATTTCACCAGTTTGGGCGTCGATTGCAAAGTTAGAAGAGCCTGTTAACGTCCAAGTTAAGGTATCTGATAGATCGTACTCTGTTGCTTCAATCGTAATAAAGGCCGTTGTTTGCGGTTCGGAAAATGATTCGACAAGGCTTTCGATGAGCAGCGTGTGGCTTGATATTGATGGAGCTTCGTTCACATCAAGCAATGAAATTGTAAATGCAAAGTCGTTACTGAGCGAAGTGCTGTCAGTCACAGTGATGACGGTATTAAAGGTCGGTGACGTTTCAAAATCAACAGACGCTTGGTTGTCGATGGTAATAGCACCGGTATTTGGGTCAATACTAAATGCATCGCCACCATTAGCTAACGCAAAGGTAAATTCGGTTTCGTTGTCACCGTCAAAAACGATTGGGGAATAGATTAATGTTCCAGCAGCTAAATGTTCATCTATCGTTAACGCTGAGTTACTGGTAATCATTGGTGCTTCAGGCACATCAATGATTGAAACTGTAATATTTTGACTCGCAGTTACGCCCAGCGGATCTTCTGCAATAACTGAAATTTGATAACTTGAGATTTGTTCAAAATTGACTGGTGCAACTAAGGTGATTTGACCTGAATTTTGATCAATAGCAAACGTATTTGAATCGTCGCTTAGGGTGAATGTGCTATTTTCAACGTCTTCATCCTCGATTAATACCGCGATGACAAGGCTGTTAATAGTCGCGTTTTCAGACAAAGTAACTTGTTCAGAGGAAATAAAGAGTGGCGCTTGGTTGCTAAGATTTACACGAACCGGCAAATTAACTTCAAATTCACCATCTTCAAAATCAAAAACTAACAGTAAGTTGTCGATGCCGTCAAAACCAATTTCTGGAATGTATTGCACAACCCCGTTACTGAAGGTTGCTGTACCGTTACTTGCACTTACGGTATTCAACGTAGCGTTGTTTGGTAGTTGATCTGAAATGTCCGCCAATGCGATTTCAATTGGCGTTATATCTTCGGTTGTTGCGATTACATCTACGACATTAATCGAAACGGTTGTTATTGAACTAAGTAAACTACCGTCACTTACGCGGTAGCTAAAACTGTCTGTCCCAACAAAATCTGAATTGGCGGTGTAGCTAAAACTCCCATTTTCCGCCATTACCACTTCGCCAAAACTTGGCTGGGTAACACTCGATAAGTCAACATTGATATTATCGCCGTCAATGTCGGTGTCATTTGCCAATACACCAAAGCTTCTATGCACCTGCGATGTCGCATCATTGGTTAGTTTATAGCTGTCGTTTAAAGCTGTTGGAATGTCATTTTGCGCCACAACGGTTAATTCTACGGTAGCAGAAGTTGCATTATCTTTTTCATCAGCAAGTTGATACTGAAAAGTATCTAAACCAAAAAAGTTGGGATTTGGTTGGTAACTAAATGTGCCGTCGGAAGCGAGTAGCAAAGTACCGTTTTGAGTAGTTTGCATCAGTGTGAGAATAATTTCACTCATCGCGGTGTCTTCATCAAAGTCATTGTTTGTAATTGAATTTTCTGAACTAACAACAAGTAATGAGTCTTCGTTTAACTGAAACTGATCGTTTACCGTAATCGGCGGGTAACCGTTAAAATCTGGGGTGGTGACTTCGACAATTGCCTTAGCTAGTTGCGCCAGAAGGGTCGGTAATAGTGTAGCCAAAGCGGTCATAATTAACGAAGTTTTCAGCAGGAGTATATTCAAATGTACCGTTTGAAAATAACTGCACGGTACCAAAGGCTGGTAAGTTTGTTGAATCAATTGCAACGGTAAGAGTGTCACCGTCAACGTCATTATCATTGGCTAACACACCACTTTCAGAGGATGTAAAAGGCAAACTTGTCATGATGATATTATCGTCAAGTGCCGTTGGCGCATCATTTACCGGAGTAACCGTAATAGTGACCGATGCTTCACTTGTTTGGTTGTTTTCATTAAAAATGGCGTAAGTAAATAAATCTGTACCGGTAAAGTTGTTATTTGGTACATAGCTAAAACTACCGTCACTGTTGATGGTGACTTGGCCATTACTAGGATTGTTAACCGCTATCGTGTTGGCCAAAATTACGCCATCATCAAATACGGTATCATTCGTCATAAAGTTGCCATTTAATGTGGCGTCTTCAACAACGGTAAAAGCGTCATTCACAGCAATTGGGGCTGTGGTGATGACATCACCTTCTAATAACAAGGTATTGCTGTATGCACTTTCACCCGTACCGTCGATTCCGGTTACTAAGATATAATAGGAATTTCCAATGGGTTTTTCAGTTAAGCTTGCAGAATTAGTAGTTAATGATAATTTGGCGTCACCGCCCTCTAGTTCAACGTAATTTGGGCCTGTTAAACCAAATTCAGTGGTGACATACACGTTGTATCGAAGGACATTGGCATTGACATCCCAATTGACATTGAGCGTGTCTGTAGTTTCGTCGATGCTTGCTGCAACGCCAGTAATGACTTTGCTTTGCCAATTAATGTTGACTGTTGCAACTTGTTGTAAGTTATCTGCGACGTCTTCAACCCAAAGTTGCAGACTATTTTCTCCTGACTGCCATCCAAATAAATGAGGGCTAATACCATTAACCATAGTTGAAACTGCAGTTCCGCAATTTTCTTCACAAACCACTAAAACATCGCTTGTACCTGAGAAACCAAGTAGGACACGTTTAATACCATCGGTATCTTCTGCCGTTACCGAAACTGTAACATTGCCAGTAAATAAGTCGCCAGCGAGAGGGTACTTAAAGTTACCCGTAGCATTTAGCAAAGCGGCATTGTAGGTCAAAGCAGAATTGACGTTTTGTCCACCAATTTTTGCTACAGGCGAAAAAGTGATGCGGTTTAAAGTTGTGGCATTAATTGCCATTTCGGCAGGCGTTAAATCTGAGGCACTATCGGCAGTTGAATGAGAACTCTCATCCGTATTGTCACTTGTATTTTCACCACCACCGCAGGACATTACAATCAGGCAGAGGCCTACCATTGTCGAGGTGTGTATTAGTCGTTTTAGAAAAACTATCATTTTACTGCCCGTGTTAAATTTATTTTGCTACTTTATGGTGAAAGTACCCTTGACATTAATGTCAGGATTGGCAATTTCTTCCAGCGTAAAATCACCAATTATTGAGTCTAATCCGTCAAGAAAGTCTACTTCTATATCGCCATCGGCTAAGTTGTCACCATGGGAGGCATAGGTTATATCTAGGTCAATTTCATCAATATTTATGACACCATCAAAAGTCGCAAACCATTCGCCACCAGCGTCGTCAAAAGACATATTGCCTTCAGGGACTGTGCCTTTGTCAAAGTCGATGGTCATTGCAACTTGGAAGTTACTTACAGGACCTACCGATGATTCTAACGAAGAATTAGCAAGTTGGTTATAGGTGAAATCCCCTGTTCGTTCTGCTAAAAGCTCTTCAATAGGAGTGGTATCTAAGGAGTTAAAATCGTCTGTTGCTAAAAATGATTCGTCTTCAATCAGATTATCTGCATTCTCTTCAACTGTAGTTGCCACTTCTTGTGATTGTTCAACTTCAGAATCGATTTCTGCTTCATCTTCAGCTTCTGTGTTTTCTTCGGAGTCGGAATCAGCCTCAACCGTAATTGACGCAACGACAGTAGTGGTTGCTACCGTGCTACTTGTACTCTCTTCTTGGGTTTCTTCTTCTTCCTCTTCTTCATTCTGATCGATATCGTCGGCTTCCGTGGTCATGCCGGTTTCAAATGTTTGAGGGGTTCGATAAATGTGGTTACTTTGCCCTGAGGATCAATACTGGCGTAGGAGTAGCCTTCATTCTGTCCGAGGGATAAAGTGCTACCCGACTGATCACCAGAGGTAATGTCTAAATCCACCGCACCGTCCCATACAGCAACCCAAATTGTGCCGCCAACGATTTCTACTTCATAGTGAGTTCCGCGAATACCGATACTGCCCACAGGGGTTTTTAATTTGTAATCACCGCTTTCAGCTTTAATTGAACCGGTAACTGAACGTAGGCCACCTTTCACAAGTTCCATAACAACCGAACCACGACCATTGTCGTCGCTAAACTTGTAGTCGGAGATAAGGAGTTCACTATTTTCTTTTAATGCAATCATGCCGCCGTCGGTCATACGTAACTGAGCTTTTGCATTAGCACCTGTTGAAACGACATCGCTGCTATAAATCGGCGAACGGCGTTTTAATTTTCTGGTATCTGCACCGGAAGACGAAATAGCGCTTACCGCACCACGAGTTACGAGAGTCTTTCCCGCTGCGGTTTGGGCTTGGCCGTTTGATATAAACATTAAGCCTGATAATAATAGTACTGAACGAATTAACATGTACGTCTCCTAAAATCGATATTGCCAACTGCCGGCCACTTCCAAGCGGTCGTAACTAAATAGCTCTACATTACTCTCTTTGTTCTGTACATTTATCGAGAGCTTTAATTGTAGCTTATCTGATGAATTAAACAGCAGCTGTGAAGATAAGGCAGTCATTACCTCATCTCTTACTTCTTTAAATAGTGGGTGCTCGTCGTCATACTTGTGGTTTTCAACCATGATATAACTGTTGCTAACTAAGGTATTGGTGATTGGCCAAGTGACTTGGTATGTAACACCCATAGTGTCTTTACTATTGTAATTACTTGCTTGATCATCGGTAACATCTTGTTGCCAATGTCCAATTATGGTGTGCAGTAGCTTTGTTTTGTATTGGAACGAACCACTAATTTTGGTTCGTGTCATGTCTAGCTGGGGATTAACATCATTGGCTATTTTTGAATAGTTACCGCCTAAACGATAACTGGTTTTGCGACTGGTGTTCTTCTGAAAAAATAACGAAATACCATTCTCTGTGCGGTAAGGCCCTATTTCTTTTTCAACATTGCCCGTTAAGTCTTCAACACTTGTGGCTTGTTCAACCTCACGCCACAGTGGCCGAGAAAAACCTGCGACTGATACTTTTCCACGCAACAATTCTTGCTCATAGGCGAGATTAAACCCAGCTTGAAAACGTTGATATTGAGTTTGCTGTGCATAGCCAAAATAGCTTGCCAATACATCAATTTTTAACCATTGATATTGGCTGATAGGGTGCTGATATCCTGCCATATAATTTACAGAATAACTCAAGTCACGTGTTGCTCTTGAAGTGTCAAATAATTGAATCTCGCCGATATTAGGTAATGTAATCGTTTTTTGGTCTGTACCGCTATTTACGTTGTTATCATATGCAATACTTGAAGATACTTGCTGATACCAGGTTAAATTTCGATTGACTAAAATTCTTTCAACACGGTTATGTAAAGCTTCTGTTTTTTCGCGTTGTGTTTGGGTTAACGGGCGTGTTAATAGGCGCTCTAACTCGGCGGCTGCGGCATGAAGGTTATCTACTTTTAGATAACTAGAGGCTAAATAGTAGCGACTCAAATAAGAACCTGGTTTAGTTAATAAAACCCGTTCAAAAGCAAAAACTGCTTCTTGATATTTTTCACTGCCGTAGGCCGCTAAACCAACTAATAAATCAAATTCAGGGTCACCACCGTATTCAAAGGTTTGGTCGTCACCATATTGATATGCAGCAATATAATCTTTGGCTTTTAATAATGAATTAAGTTGTTTTATCACTTCGGTAAAAGAGGGCTGTTCCGCATGTAGTTGTGCAGTCATCCCTAAAGCAGCGATTAAACAATATATCCTTGCCATACTTTTTAACATTTTAAACCTAGAATTATTTTCAATTAGTTACCAAATTTGATTGAGCCTTTTATAAAGTAAGGCTCCTCCCTTCTTTTGCAAAAAAGAAACTATAAGGTGGTTTCTCACCGAGTATTCTTGCCGTTAAATCATCAAGCTGATCATCTGTTCTTAGTGGGTCGTGGCTAAATAAACACAATAGCTTAACGTTAGCCAACTCTGCTAAGTTTAGTGTTTCATCAATGGATGAATGACCCCAACCAAGTTTATCATTCATTTCATGTGCTAAATATTGTGCATCATGAATTAACATATCTGAGTTTTCGCAAAATTTAACCCAATCTTGGACGCCATGTTTATTATGACTTTCAGGGGCTAATAACTCGTTGTCAGTCGCGTATATTAACAGCTTATTGTCACAAAATATCCTAAAGGCTGTGCCACCGTCCGGATGATTCATTTTCATCGACTGAATATGAAAGTCACCAATGTCGTATCCTTCTGAAAAATCTGTCTTTTTTATCGTAATTGTCGAAGGGACTTGATGATATTTAACCGGGAAATAACTTTTGGACATTTGGTCTAATATCGCCGTATCGTGCTGAGTATCGGTTTGGCCGGGGTAAATGGTGATTTGACTGTTCTTTTTAAAGACAGGCGAGAAAAACGGAAATCCCTGTATATGGTCCCAGTGATGGTGACTCAACAAAATATTGATTGGCAGTGGGTAATCGCTAAATTCACAACTGGCGATCCGTAAACCTGTGCCCGCATCTAATATTAGCTTTTGGCCATTATTACTTTCCAGTACGGTGCAAGGCGTATTGCCTCCATAGCGGCTGGTTTCCTTCCTAGCGTTGGAACCGAACCCCGAACACCATAAAACGTAACTTTCATTAGATAACTACCCCTATAATAAGTATGATTTTTATACGCCAAAGCCGCTGATATTACAATTGAATAACGCCATATATGCTTGAACTTTCCTATAAAACTAGTTTTTTTGTTAGGTGAACTAGAAAGATCGGTAATATTTGTTATACCTAAATGAAGTTGCACTAAATTGAATTAGGACATCATTTCGATTAATGACTGACTAAAATAGTCCGATAAAGCTTAACTAATACCATCCTAAATCTAAAACTTTATAGAAAGGCTTCTATATGAACTTATTGACAAATTTAACTATCAGAGCGCGCCTGCAGGTAAACGCAGTCGTGATTGCTCTGGCTTTACTTACGCTATTTGCTTTGATGCTGATTAACCTAACTAAAATGAATGATTTGGGACAAGCGCTAGTAAAGGTGGAGTCGCTAAATTCTCAAGTATTAATGTTACGTCGAAATGAAAAAGATTTTCTCGCGAGAAAAGAGCTTAAATACGTCGATTTGTTTACTAAGAATTCTGCTCTTTTATCAAAACAAATTGCAGAACTAGGTGTTATGACCTCTGATTTGGGTATTAAAGCATCCGAACTAGACACCTTTGCTCAAATATCTGAGCTCTACACGAAGCAGTTTGTCGAAGTGAGTCAGTTTCAACAGAAAGTCGGCTTGGATTCAAAAGATGGATTATATGGCGAACTACGAAATGCTGTGCATGATGTCGAGGATATTTTAAATAGTAATCAGACTCATAGATTATTGGTTGATATGTTGCAATTACGCCGGACAGAAAAAGATTTTATGTTACGTCGAGATGCCAAGTACCTTGCGGTATTTGACGAACAAATGACGCATTTTTATAAAGACATAGATAATGCCGATCTAACGGGCGACACCGCAACCCGAATTAAAGCGTCTTTGGATATCTATAAAGAAAAATTTTTAAACCTAGCGAAAGCGGAAAAAGCGATTGGTTTAAACGCGCAGTCTGGCCTTTTAGGTCAACTGCGTGGGACGATAACGCAAACTGAAGACAGCTTGAGTGCGATTAAAAGCAAACTTGAAACTAGCCTAGAGCAGGCAATTAGTACCGCAACGATTACGGCTATTATCGTCTTTATCGGCGCTATGATTTTTGTCATGGTAGTTGTTTATTACACGAGTCAGAGCATTATTAGTCCAATATTGGCGGTTAGAAATGCAATCTCTCATATACGAACTAAAAAGATCTTACCTTACTTGTTAAAACAAAAGGTAAAGACGAACTGGTTGAGTTAGGTGAGGATGTTAATACGCTCATAAGTGATTTTAAACATTTAATTTACAACGTAAATAAGGCGTTAACTACATTGGATAATGCCACGGTAGAACTTGCCGAGAATGCCCAAGATACTTTAGATGGGATGGAAAAGCAGTTCCAAGAAAGTGATATGGTCGCGACATCAGGCGCCGAAATGCAGGCAACAGTTTCAGATATTCATCAAAATACCCAATTAGCCACAGCGACCGCAAATAAAACCGGAGAATTAGCTGATAGTGGCTCGAACGAGGTTGAACAGACGTCGAAAAATATTAACGAACTGGCCAGTCAGTTACAGGAAGCCTTATCACAAATTGAAAAACTAGAACAAGACAGTCAATCAATTGGTACTGTTTCAGACGCTATCCGGGGGATTGCTGAGCAAACAAACTTATTGGCGTTGAATGCAGCGATTGAAGCTGCGCGTGCTGGAGAACAAGGTCGGGGTTTTGCTGTGGTTGCCGATGAAGTTAGAAATCTTGCGATGCGTACACAAGAGTCCACAAGTGAAATTGAAACTATCATTAATTCTTTGCAGACGAGTACTCAGACTATCGTTGCTGTTGTGACACAGTGCCATAAATACGGAATTGAATGTTCAGAGCAAGCTAACCGTGCGGGGAGTCGCTTAAGTTGATTTCAAGTCACGTGCAGGAAGTGGTGGATATGAATAGCCAAATTTCCAATTCATTGCAGGAGCAAGATGAAGTCGCGACAGAAATGAGTAAACACGTTATTCAAATACGAGATATTGCCGAACGCAGTCAAATGAGTGCAGCGACGAATGCTGAAGCAAGCCAAGATATTGCTAAGCAAGCAGCAATATTACATGAAGAAATTGAGCGATATAAAGTGTCTTAGTGAGCTCAAGGGCAGGTATATTAAATGAATAAAATGGGGCCACAGTGACCCCATTTTAGTGTTAGCGATTGGTCATTTACTATGATTAACCAGCCATTTGAGCGGGTGTAGCTTGCGCTTGTTTTTTAGCTAATCGAGCTTGATGTAACAAAGGTTCAGTATAACCACTAGGTTGTGTCGTTCCCTCTAATACAAGATTTAATGCAGCATTAAAAGCTATGGACGAGTCAAAATGAGGCGCCATAGAAACATAACTTTTGTCATTGTGGTTTTGTTTGTCTACGATTACCGCCATCTTTTTGAAAATGTCGACTACCTGTTGTTTATTGCATAAGCCGTGATGTAGCCAGTTGGTGATATGTTGGCTTGATATACGACATGTCGCCCGATCTTCCATTAAGCCCACATTATTAATGTCTGGCACTTTAGAGCAACCAACACCTTGGTCAACCCACCGAACCACATAACCGAGAATTCCCTGAGCATTATTTTCGATTTCAGCGGTGATCTCGGTTTGTGTAAGTTGTTCTTCATCTTGCAACAAAGGTATTTGCAGGATCTGATCAATATTTGACTTACAGCGTGTCAGTAGCGACTCCTGGACCGACCCAACATTGATTTTGTGATAATGCAATGCATGTAACGTGGCTGCCGTTGGCGAAGGCACCCACGCTGTTGTTGCTCCAGCTTGAGGGTGGGCTAGTTTGGCAACCATCATGGCTTGCATATGATCTGGGATAGGCCACATACCTTTGCCGATCTGAGCTGCGTGGTGAAACCCAGTTGCTAATCCGTAGGCCACATTTGATTGTTCGTAAGCATCTAGCCAAGGTTCAGTTTTAATTTGAGCTTTTGGCAAAAATGGGCCCGCCAACATGCTGGTATGAATCTCATCACCTGTACGGTCTAAAAATCCAGTATTGATAAAGACTACTCGTTCAGCCGCTTCGCCTATACATGCCTTCAAATTCAAAGAGGTTCGACGTTCTTCGTCCATAATTCCCATTTTTATGGTATGGCGAGGAACGTCGATTAGGTCTTCTATGTCGTCAAATAATTGATTTGCAAATGCGACTTCTTCTGGGCCATGCATTTTTGGCTTAACGATATATATTGACCCTTTTTGCGAATTTTTGATTGTGGCATCAACAGGTTTAAGCAAATCGATTTTGCCAACTAAGCTAGTAATTACGCCATCCAAAATGCCTTCAGGCATTTCTTTTGGTTATATAAGACTGCAGGGGTTGTCATTAAGTGGCCAACATTGCGGACAAACATCAATGAACGACCACTTAAACTAAGTGAATTGCCATTGTTACCAATAAATTGCAGATCTGGATTCATTTTGCGGAGGATTGACTTACCCCTTTATTTACTTCAGTTGATAAATCCCCTGCATTAACCCAAGCCAGTTTTTATAAACTTGCACCTTGTCTTCGCCATCAACAGCTGCAACTGAATCTTCACAGTCCATTATTGTACTTATTGCCGACTCAACTTTGATGTCTTTGATATGGGCTAAATCGGTTTTACCTATAATATGGGTATCGTCGATTTCGATGTAGAAATGCAAATTGTTATGTTTAAACAAAAGATGGGTTGGTGCATGAGGCAGGCCACGGTATCCCGCAAATAGCGTTGGGGTTTCTAGTGGTGCAATTTGACCGGCAACCTTAAGTTTTAGTTGGCCTAGTTCAATGTCAAAACCTAAAACATCTTCCCAACTTGCGCCAGATATTGGCACTATGTCATTTAAAAAGGCTCTACCATAGGCAATAACCTGCTCTCCGCGAATTGGATTGTAATGTGCGCTAAGGTTCTGACCCCGTATCATGAGGAATAACGTCTGTACCATAAAGTGCATCATATAAACTTCCCCATCGAGCATTTACTGCATTTAGGGCATATCGCGCATTCATTACGGGCACAACAAGTTGTGGACCGGCAATTTCCGACAACTCATTGTCGACGTTTTTCGGGCTGATAGTAACGCCATCTGGCTCTGGTAACAGATAGCCTATGTCACTTAAAAAGCGTTTATATTCCGAAAATTCAAATGTTGGGTTTGATTGATGATACGCATCAATTTGGCTTTGCAATGTTTCACGCTTATCTAACAAGGCCTCATTTGTGGATATATGTTTGCCTAGTAGCTGCTCAAAACCCGTCCAAAATGCATCTGGTTGTAACCCCAAGTGTTTTAATACGGAGTTGTTTACGAATTGATACAAAGCTTCGTCAATCGATAGATTGTTAAATTGAATGTGTTCTACGTCCTGCATAATATAAGACCCCAACGGAAATTTAGATAACAATTGATATTAAATGGAAATGCCTATATTTAAACAGTTTAGTGTTTTGATGTTTGTCATTCACAACATGAATAATGGTGCTAAGGTATTTCTTTTAAACAAGTTTATGGCTCCAAAATGACCAAATTACTGTTTGGCCCCTACATCTACGATAAGGCGTCTTAACCAAATATGCCCAACATCGTGGTGCAATAGTGGAGACAAGGCCATCTTTAAGGCTATTGGCGGAATGTCAAATGGCGGGTCCATCACGCATATCATGGGGTTATCGGCATAAAGCTCGGTTGCTTTGGTTGGTAACGTTGCAATTAATTGCTGTTCTTTGGCAAGCCACATGGCCATGTGGTAATGCCGTGTAAACACGCTGATGTCTCTTTTTTATCTAGCTTTGCCAACTCTACGTCAACCCAACCAAGCTTTTGAACTTCGTTTGGATCAATACCTACACCAACGCCAAAGCCGGTTTTGCTCACCCAAACGTGCTTTGAACTTAAGTATTTATCTAAGTCAAAATCGGGCAAACATGGATGGTCGTTGCTTACCATGCAAGAGAAAGTATCGTACCAAATCACTTTTTGGTGGAATGACAACGGCAACTCTTCGAACCGGTTGATCGCCATGTCTACTTTACCGAGTTCTACATCGTGAAAGCTCACATCCGAAGGCGTTACAATATCTAAAGTGAGGCTAGGAGCCTTTGTTCTAAGCTCGCCAAGCACTTTAGCAAGCAATGTTGTTTCAGCGTAATCACTGGCCATGATTCGAAAAGTGCGATTTGAAGTTAGCGGATCAAACTCGGTTTCAGGTTGAATTGTCGCTTCAAGCTTAGACAGTACATCACGGACCACAGGTTGTAACTGCAATGCCCGGGCTGTAGGCATCATGCCCTCTGAGGTGCGAACAAGTATTGGATCTGAAAACAAATCCCTAAGTCTTTTTAAGCCATTGCTCATCGCAGGTTGAGTGATTGAAAGTTGATCTGCCGAGCGAGTTACGTTTTTCTCTCGTAATAATACATCTAGATATACCAATAAATTGAGATCGATCTTACTAATATTCATGCTGTGAATTCCGTAAATGAGATTTATCTATTTGATGAATCCTAGTGCAATACCCTAGAGTTGTCATCAACAAATGCAAACAAGTTTTGTTTTATCTCGACAAACCTTGTTGAGTTTCAATTATTAAAATAACAACTCGAGGAATCGACTATGTCTGTTTACACAAATGAAATTGAACTATTAGAAGCCATCCGTAGCCAGAATGGCGAAAGCTGGAGCGCGATTAACCCAGAGCACGCAGCAAGAATGCGTACGCAGAATAAATTCAAGACTGGATTGGACATCGCCAAATATACAGCCGCAATTATGCGCCAAGACATGGCAAATTATGACGCAGATTCAAGTCAATATACTCAATCGTTAGGTTGCTGGCATGGATTTATCGGCCAACAAAAAATGATCTCTATTAAGAAACATTTCAATAGCACTGACCGTCGTTACCTTTACCTATCAGGTTGGATGGTAGCAGCACTTCGTTCAGAGTTTGGGCCATTACCTGATCAATCGATGCATGAGAAAACCTCTGTATCGTCGCTAATTGAAGAGCTTTATACGTTTTTGCGCCAAGCCGATGCTCGTGAAATGGGTGGCATCTTCCGTGAAATAGATAAAGCGCGTGAAGCGGGTGACCAAGTACTAGAACAAAAATTGCAAAATGAGATTGATAATCACCAAACGCACATCGTACCAATTATTGCCGATATCGATGCTGGTTTTGGTAATGCCGAAGCAACTTATTTACTCGCTAAAAAGATGATTGAAGCGGGAGCGTGTTGTATTCAGATTGAAAACCAAGTTTCAGATGAGAAACAGTGTGGTCACCAAGATGGTAAGGTCACAGTGCCCCATGAAGATTTCCTAGCAAAAATTAGAGCGGTACGTTACGCATTTTTAGAACTGGGTGTTGATGATGGTGTTATTGTCGCCCGCACAGATTCATTAGGTGCAGGTTTAACAAAACAAATCGCAGTAACAAATACACCGGGTGATTTAGGTGATCAGTACAATAGCTTCTTAGACTGTGAAGAAGTTTCTGTTGCCGATATGAAAAATGGTGATGTTGTTTTAAATCGTGATGGCAAGTTGTTGCGTCCTAAACGTTTGGCTTCAAACTTATTCCAGTTTAAATCGGGAACTGGTGAAGACCGCTGCGTTCTAGATTCAATTACATCACTACAAAACGGCGCTGATCTGTTGTGGATTGAAACAGAGAAACCGCATATTGGTCAAATTGGTGGAATGATCAACCGAATCAGAGAAGTCGTTCCAAATGCGAAATTGGTTTATAACAACAGTCCATCGTTTAACTGGACACTAAACTTCCGCGAACAGGTGTTTGATGCCTATGGGTTGAAGAAGGGAAAGATGTAACAGGTTACGAGCGTGCAGATTTAATGAGTGCAATTTATGATGCAACAGAATTGGCAAAAGAAGCTGATGAAAAGATCAGAACGTTCCAAGCGGACGCAGCCAAAGAAGCGGGTATCTTCCACCATTTGATTACGCTACCAACGTACCACACTGCTGCATTGTCTACTGATAATCTAGCCAAGGAATACTTTGGTGACTAGGGCATGTTAGGTTATGTAGAAAATGTTCAGCGTAAAGAAATCCGTCAAGGTATAGCGTGTGTTAAACACCAAAACATGGCGGGCTCGGATATGGGTGATGACCATAAAGAATACTTTGCCGGTGATGCAGCACTTAAAGCTGCAGGTGACGACAATACAATGAATCAATTTGGCTAATCTGGTTTCCCAACCAATAATCATTTTGTCATGAGTTTAAAGTCAGCATTCGCTGACTTTTTTTGTTTAAAATTTATTAATAGCTCGCTTTATCGTTAAAATTAAAACCAACTATACTCAAAACATCCCACTGCAAATCGAGCAACTTAATATGGCACTTAATATCATTGGGATTGATCATATTGTACTTCGTACCAATAACTTGTCGGGTCTTGTTTCATTTTATTCTGACATTTTAAACTGCCCAATTGAGCGTGATAGAACAGAAGAATTGGGCTTGATACAATTGCGTGCGGGTCATTCGTTAATTGATATTATCGATATATCAGGCGAGCTTGGTCGAGAAGGTGGTGGTGCGCCATGTAAACCCGTTAATCTCGATCATTTTTGCTTAACTGTAGCTGACGCTACAATAGAGCAAATCAGTCAACATATAAAAACACACTCCCAGTCTCCTCCGCGGTTTGAAGTTCGGTATGGCGCCGGCGGATATGGCCCCTCCATTTATATTCAGGACCCTGATGGCAATACTGTAGAGCTAAAAGCCGCCAATGATTAGCAGGATAAATTTGCCGCGATAATCTGCGTTATATTTCAATTTGACAACTTTCATCTCGTTGCAATGTTACGGTCACGGAACTGTCATTTTGGCAGACTACATTGACGAGGTAATGTAGTTATGGAATGTAAAATATGATTTCGGTAGAAAATGTCGTTGCGGAAAATTTCCCAGCAATTGAGTCAGGTAGCCCGTTTTTAAAGAACTCGTTTTTGCGTTTTTTAAGGTTTATCTTCCACGAATCTGAATTCCAACGTTTTGAACAAACTTATCCACATCTCGTCGGTGTTGATTTTGTCGAACAAGCACTAGAATTTTTCGAATTTGGGTTTATCACCAAAGATCGTGAATTAAGGCATATTCCTTCGACAGGCAAAGTTGTGGCAATTGCCAATCATCCAATCGGCAGCTTAGACGGATTGGTTTTACTTAAAATGTTTTGCAATATTCGAAGAGATGTAAAAGTGGTTGCCAACGACATTTTGTGGGCGATAAAACCGCTGCGACCTTTATTGCTTCCGGTAAATAACATGGGCAATAAAACTGCCAAAGAAAACATGAAAGCGATTGAAAATCACCTTGTCGATGGTGGCGCATTGTTAATCTTTCCCGCTGGTGAAGTGTCACGAATGTCAGCAACAGGTGTTAAAGACGGTAAATGGAAAAACGGCTTTTTACGATTTGCTAAAAAACACAAGCGCCAATTTTGCCCATTCATATTGATGGCAAAAACTCTGCGTTCTTTTATGGTTTGTCGATGCTGGCAAAACCGGTGTCAACGCTGTGGCTAGTTCACGAGATGTTTAAAAAACATGACCAAGAACTTAGAGTGAGAATTGGAAAACCAATAAGTTACGCTACCTATACTAATATTCCTGTTGAGAACAAACAGCTCGTTAAGTTGTTCAAGAAACATTTATACAAATTATCAAAGAAAAAACCTTACCCATTTTTTCTGAGCAATTAGAAAGTATGGCCCACCCCGAAGATCGAAAACAGCTGAAGTCAGCACTCAAGCTAAGTGAGCTTATTGGCACAACCAGTGATGGTAAATTGATCTACAACTTTACTCACGACAGTGATTCGTCGGTTATGCGTGAATTGGGACGGCTTAGAGAGCTTACATTTAGAGCGGTCGGTGAAGGTACAGGCTTAAGAAGAGACATCGACAAATACGACAATATCTACGACCACATTATTTTATGGGATGACGAAGAGCTCGAAATTGTAGGTTCATACCGAATGGCACCAACCAAACGTGTTAAGGAGTTTCACTCCCACATTGGTTTATACACAGATACGCTGTTTGATTTAAGCCACTTAACGGATGAAATAGTACAACGTGGGCTAGAGCTAGGACGAAGCTTTGTGCAACCCAAATATTGGGGCAAACGTAGTTTAGATTATTTGTGGCAGGGCATTGGTGCTTATTTGGCGAAACACCCTGATATTCGATATTTATTGGGGGCCGTCAGTGTCAGCAATGACTTAAATATGGAAGCAAAAACCAGCTTGATCCGATTTTATCAGGCCTATTTTGGCAGTCGTGGACCAATTGTTTATGCCAAAACACCATTTTTGTTACCAACCGATAGCGGCCTTCACTTTAATGGAGATGACTATCAAACCGAATTTACCTTGCTAAAACAAAAAATGAAAGATGAAAACACTAGTGTTCCAACGTTATATAAACAATATTCAGAACTGTGTGACGACGGCGGAACCCAGTTTTGTAGCTATAACGTTGACCCAGACTTTTCAGACTGTATTGATGGATTTGTGCTGGTGGACATTGAAAAAATGAAACCCCAAAAGCGGAAACGCTATCTGCAGAGTTAAGCGTGAGAAATAAGTCTGTAGGAATAACTTTGTAGATAATCAGGATAACGAAAGGATCTGTTATGAGCCAAGCCAATTATATTGCCAAGAATCATCACCGCACCATTTGGTTGTCGGATATTCACTTAGGATGCCGTGATTGCAAAGCGGAATTTTTACTAAACTTTCTACATGACAACACCGCTGATAGAATATTTTTGGTCGGCGATATTGTGGATTTTTGGGCGTTGCAACGTCGAGTTTACTGGCCAGAAACGCATAATCAAATACTTAATCTGATATTGCAACGGGCGCAGGAAGGCGTCGACGTTTTTTATCTACTAGGTAATCATGACGAACTCATGAAGCCTTATGTTAAACAACTTTTTGGTAATGTGCAGATACATTCTGAGTTTATTCATACCACAGTCACGGGCAAAAAATTATTGATGTTACATGGCGATAAATATGACTCCGAGGTGTGTTTTGGTAAGTTTCATGCCAAATTGGGTGATGCCTTATATGATGTTTTACTGTGGTTAAACCGGCAATGCCATGCAGTCCGAAAACGTTTAGGATTACCTTATTGGTCAATGGCGTCTTACATTAAAACGAAGGTTAAAAAGGCCAATGAAGCAATCCGTAGGTACCGTGACGCCGCGATAGCTGACGCCAAACGACAGGATGTTGATGGCATAGTGTGTGGTCATATCCATTATCCTCAAATGGAAATGGTTGACGGAACCTTGTATTGTAATGACGGTGACTGGATTGAAAACTGTACCACCATGATAGAAAGTCAATCAGGGAACTTAAAGCTGCTTCGATGGAAAGATGGTGAAAATAAAACGGAAGTATTGAGCCAAATGAACTGGGGTGAGCGTCTATCAAAACTAGACGAAGCTGCGGCGTAATATCGAGGTTATAGCAGACGTAAAGAATACGTATTTACGCCACTGTTTTGGTCACAAATTGTTCATAAAGTTTTATATCTGTCATACAAATTTCACATTTCTGAATTATAGTTAATATTATGGCGGCATATCTTGTCGCTTTCATTTCTTTTATAGAATCATAGGTTTATTACCGATTGGTATGATGTAGGACAGTCGATGAATGTAAGCATTGATAAAGAACAGAAGTATTTTCCTAAAGAGCTGAGTTGGTTAGCGTTTAATGCACGCGTACTGCAAGAAGCTGCAGATAAAAATAATCCAGTTATTGAGCGTATTCGATTTTTGGGGATCTATTCGAGCAATATGGACGAGTTTTATCGTGTTCGTGTCGCCAATGTCCGAAGGAAAATCATTATATTTAATAACAGTGCCGATCTTGATGCTGCTGCCGACACGGAATTACTGATGGCGCAAATCCAGCGACAAGTAGCGGAATTAGGCGCAAAATTTGAAATCGTATTTCAGCAAATTGTTAAAGAGCTTAAAAAAACCACATCTGTCTAATTGAGCAACCTCAAATTAACGACAAACAACGTCATTGGCTAAAAGGTTTTTTTGATAACAAAATACTGCGCCATATTGCGCCCATTATGATTGAAAAAAGGTCGATCTGGTTGGCCGACTAAATGATTCCTCGGCCTATTATTACGTCGCAATTCATCGCAATGACAAACCGACCAAATATGCCACGTTGGAAATACCCACCGACAAGATGTCACGCTTCGTCATCCTGCCGCAGGAAAAAGGAGACAAAGACAAACGCATTATCTTGTTAGACGATGTCATACAGCTATTTATTGAGTCTATTTTTCGAGGGTTTATTAAGTTTGATCAAATAGAGTCCTATTCATTTAAAATGACCCGAGACTCCGAATATTCCATTAATGATGACATAGTCGATTCCTACGTAGAAAAGATGTCTGACAGCATGAAGCAACGTCTAATTGCCGAGCCTGTGCGGGTTATCTACGACGGCGCAATGCCGCCGGAAATGGTGAAAAGTTTAAAAAAGCATCTTAAACATTCATCGTATGACAATCTAATTGCTGGTGGGCGTATTCGCAACGTATCTGACTTTATTGGATTCCCCAATATAGGTCGTAAAAATTTAGAAAACCCACCACTACCAGCGATTACAAGTAAGCAGTTTAGTCGTTTTGATACGGTGTTTGACGCAATTTCCCACGCCGATATTTTATTGTATTACCCATATCACCGCTTTTTACACTTCACTGAGTTTGTCCGTCAGGCGGCGTTTGACCCTTTTGTAAAGCATATTCGTATTACTATGTACCGCATTGCGCCAAATTCTCGAATTGTCAGTTCGCTCATTGATGCCGTGGATAATGGTAAAATGGTCACTGTAGTCATGGAACTGCGTGCGCGATTTGATGAAGAGGCGAATATTGCATGGGCAAAAACCATGACAGATGCCGGTGTGCGTGTCGTATTTGGTAATCCCTCATTTAAAATCCACACTAAGGTATGCGTGATCAGCCGCGAAGAAAAAGCACAGCTTGTTCATTACACTCATATTGGTACCGGTAATTTTAATGAAAAAACGGCTAAGGTTTATACCGATTTTAGTTTATTTACCAAACGTGAAGACCTCTCATTAGAAGCAATATCGGTATTTGAACTCATTCAATTACCTTACCGCCAACAAAAATTTCGCCATTTAATGGTTTCACCAATCAATTCTAAAGAAAAAATATTGGCTTTGATTGATCAAGAAATTATAAATGCACAGGCGGGCAAAGTTGGCGCGGTCACATTTAAAGTGAATAACTTGGTAGACAACGACATTATCGATCGACTTTATCTAGCCAGTGAAAATAATGTCAAAGTACGTGGAATTGTGCGTGGTATGTGTGCCCTGCGGCCCGGAATTAAGGGGTTGAGTGACAACATTCAAATTATTAGCGTGGTTGACCGGTTTTTAGAGCACCCTAGAGTCATGTTGTTTCATAATGACGGCGACCAAAAAACGTATATATCATCGGCAGATTGGATGTTGCGCAATATGCGTGATCGAATTGAAGTCGGCTGTCCGATTTATGACCCCGTTTTGCAAGAACGCATTAAATATTTGCTCGAATTGCAATTTAAGGACACGTTAAAGGCCCGAGTTATCGACAAAAACCAAGTAAATGGGTATGTTAGGCGAGGAAACCGAAAAAACCTTCGATCACAGATCGAAGCCTATCATTACTTGAAGCACTTGGAAAAAATCGATAATGACTGAAATAACTACGGCATTTGATGAACTGGATCTCCGTAACTCGACTAAAATAGCCGTTTTAGACATAGGCTCAAACAGTTTTCATCTGGTTGTCGTACGTATTATTTCAGGCACGGTACAGGTACTGCACAAAGTAAAACAAAAAGTACGTTTAGCAGAAGGGCTATCAGAAGAGTGTTATTTATCTGAAGAAGCGATTCGTCGTGGTCTTGATACACTCAAAATGATGGAAAAGAGCATTAGTGGCTTTGATCCAGATTCGGTTCGAATTGTTGGTACTTACACACTTCGTAAAGCACGTAATGCATATAAATTTATAAAAGCAGCGCGGAAAATAATTCCTTATCCGGTAGAAATTATTTCTGGGCAGGAAGAAGCTCGCTTAATTTTTAATGGTGTTGCTCACACACACCAATTACCACAAAATTCACTCATTGTTGATATTGGCGGTGGTTCGACAGAATTTGCGTTAGGAAAAAATCAAACACCTCAAATATTGAGAAGTTTGGATATGGGCTGTGTCAGTTATACTCAACGTTTTTTGTTGATGGCAAGATTACCCATAGTAACTTTTCAAAAGCAATAACGGCTGCTCAACAACAACTTGAAAAAATTGAAGATAAGTTGTTAAAGGCGACGTGGCAACAAACGCTAGGTACGTCAGGCTCAATTGAAAGTATTATTACTAGTGCGGATAATAATGTTGATTTAGATGATTTTGAATTGACCCTGGAACACTTGGAAAAGTTGCGCGCATATTGCGAGCAAGTTGGTGAAATAGACGCTTTGCAACTTGGTGAAGTTAACGACCAACGTATACAAGTTTACCCCGCTGGGTTGGCGATATTAACGGCTATATTTATTAGTTTAGGTGTCGATAAATTAAGTTTTTCAAATTCAGCGCTGCGTGAGGGGGTCATCTATGAAATGGACGACTCTTTACACCACGATGATATTCGAGAGCATTCTATTCAAAGCTTAGCAACACGGTATGATGTTGACATCGAGCAAGCAAATTTAGTGTTAAACACGTGTTTTAATTTGTTTAAACAAGCCAAAGAAGATTGGTCATTAAATACCAAACGAGTTAAAGATTTACTCGGGTGGTCGGCACTTTTACACGAAATTGGATTACACATTCACTCGCGCGGTGTCCAAAAACATTCAGCTTATATTTTACAGCATGCTGACCTACATGGTTTTAATGCTGAACAACAAACCTTCCTGTCGCTATTGACGCGCTTTCACCGTAAAAAATCCGCTTAGCGGAGTTACCAGAACTAACTCAATTTCGACAAATTGAATTACTGCAATGTATGATTATTTTACGTTTGTCCGTGCTCTTAAATATTAAGCGACAAGCAAACTTTATCCCCGACATCAAATTTGAAGTCGATGATCACAGTATGTTTTTAACTTTCCCAAAAGGGTGGTTGGCGGACCACCCTGTAATAGCAGCAGACTTGAAAATGGAACAAGTGTATCTGGCTAATATTGGCTTCAAACTCAAATTTGGCGAATAACGTTCTGATGTCACAAAGTTGTCGCGCGGTGTTCACATAATCGACATTTAAATTTTCTAATCTAATCACACTTGAAACCTTTTATACCTTAGTAAGGGGTACAGCATGGCAAGTGTAATTAGAGATGGAAAGCTTCAACAATTAGATACATTTTTGTTTTATAAGTGTCATCTATTATCGAACAACCCGATTAAAAACCTCAGTGTCTGGGTTTCACGCACTGGTGACGGCTATTTGTACTTCGCGATAGCACTGTTGATCTTGTGGGCTGGAACGCCGCATGGAGAATCGTTTTTTATACGGCACTCGCCGCTTTTGCAATTGAAGTTCCAATTTACATCAGTTTAAAAACCTCGTAAAACGAAACAGACCTTTTAATAAATTACAAGCATTTCAATCTCATATAGCACCTTCTGATAAATTTAGTATGCCGTCTGGACATACCGCAGCCGCGTTTGTTTTTGCCTCCATTGTTGCAACGTATTATCCAGAGTTTGCGGTTTTAGCTTATTGTTGGGCGAGTTTAATTGGTTTAGCAAGGGTATTACTTGGGGTGCATTTTCCTGATGATATTTTAGCTGGTGGTTTGTTGGGTTATGGTTGTGCTCAAGCAGCATTTGTTCTATTGGCAATCTAGGATTAAGGACAAAAATGAGAATATTATACGGCATTCAGGGTACTGGCAATGGCCATATCACAAGAGCAAGAGTTATGGCGAAGGCGCTTGCTGCGCAAAACGTAGATGTAGATTATGTATTTTCGGGCAGACCGCGAGACCAATATTTTGATATGGAGCGATTTGGTCAATATCGTACTTTTGACGGACTGACGTTTAGCCATGATCACGGCAAGATAAATTATTTAAAAACGGCAAGCAATGCCAAACTGTTTGGCTTGATAAAAGACATCCATCAGTTGGATGTCAGTTGCTATGATTTAGTACTTAATGATTTTGAGCCAGTTTCTGCATGGGCAGCAAAAAAGGCGGGTATTGCGGTTATTAACATTAGTCATCAAGCCGTGTTTAACTATGAGCAGGTTCCTGCAAAGGGCATGAATTGGATTAATAAGCAGATCCTAAAATATTTTGCACCGGCTGACATTTCCTTAGGTGTGCATTGGTTTCATTTTGGCCAAGCTATTATTCCCCTTTTATCGAAAGAGAAACACCTACGAGCGCTTTATCTGAAGATATTTTAGTGTATATGCCATTTGAAGAGCTTGATGAGATTAGTGATTTGTTGAACGGCCAACATGATCACAATTTTGTTGTTTACCATCCTTCAATAGAAAAGGATGTTGATACCCGAGCAATTAAATACCGAAAACCGTGTCGTCAGGGATTTTTACGAGACTTAGAGTCATGCGCTGGTGTTATTGCGAATGCCGGGTTTGAACTCTCTAGCGAAGCACTGTGCGTGGGTAAAAAGTTATTGCTAAAACCACTAGATGGCCAATTTGAACAAGCCTCTAACGCTGAAACTTTGAGCTTGTTGGGACTTGCGAATGTGATGACCGGTTTAGATGACGCCGTCTTGGAAACTTGGTTGCAACAGGAATCGAAAGACGCAATTAATTACCCGAGTGATCCAACCCCCTCATTGATTGGCTATTGGCAGGCGACTACAAAAATCCAGAAAAGTTATGCCAAAGTTTATGGCAACCAATATTAATGCCTCAATTTGTAAGGTGATCGCTGTTTTAATTGAGGTGCAATGGGAAGTTTTGCACCTCGAAGCCGTTAAAGCGTATAAGACAATCGTTTGATATAGCTAGGCGGCTTACCAAATGTTGAACTTGAAACTGATTCAAATAAATGGAATTGGTCAAAACGCAGTTTTAATTTTGGCGTTTGTACATCTATCGGCGTGTTTTCAAGGTGCTTGCGACATAAACTAATATGTGGACGGTATTCGCTATGGTGTTGTGGCAAAGATAACTTGTTGTTAACCGATCTGCAGCGTTTTGCTAACGTCATGAGCGTCTCCGTTTTGGTCACTCCGAGATATAACACCTGTGGTTTCAAAAATGTACCAAGCTCTGCTATTTCGGCTGTTACTAAGCTTCTTGAAAACTCATTCGACTCTGATACTTTTTGCAGCAATAAGTCCAAGGATTCCATTTTGCTAGCTGGAATATGCCCCAAAAATGACAGGGTAATATGGTAGTTTTCCATTGGCACTGGCTTGCTATAGGCAAAAAGCTTAAATGAGTTTCACGCCAATGATTTATTGCAAGTTTTGTTGTTTTATCGAGCTCTAATCCGATAAACATTCGACTCTGACCTTGTGACATAAAATTCCTTAAATGTTTGCCATTGGGGTATAATAGCGCAACTTTTTTCCTGTATTCTGATCATTGATGTTACCTGTAGATGCCATATTTAACCAATTACAATTACGATTAGCGGAGTCAAATCGAGTAATATTACAAGCGCCCCTAGGGCAGGTAAATCAACTCGGTTGCCGCTACTTTTGTTAGAAAGTGGCCACTACACCGCCGGTAACCAGATTGTTATTTTAGAACCTCGTCGAGTTGCAGCGCGTCAAATTGCGTCTTTTCTGGCGCAGCAGCTTGGCGAGTCAATTGGCGAAACCATCGGCCTTGCAATGCGAGGCGAGAATAAATCGAGTAGCCAAACCATAATTACCATAGTGACCGACGGTGTAATGGTTAGAAAAATTCAACGCGATCCTGAATTATCAGGTATTGGATTGATTATTTTCGATGAATTCCACGAACGCGCTTTGCAAACCGATTTGGCGTTAGCGTTAAGCATTGACGCTCAGGAGTTAAACGAAGCGTTGCGACTTATGATTATGTCAGCGACCATAGATTTAGCGACTTTATCGACCGAACTAAACGCTCCAATCGTAGAGTCCAAAGGGCGTCAGTTTCCAGTAACGATTGAGTATGTTGGCGCCAGTTTATTGCCAAGCCATGACGAAATCGTAAAGGCTATTCTCCATGCTGCTAATAATCACAGTTCGTCAATTCTGGTATTTCTTGCGGGTGTTAACGACATCACCAAAATATCGGGATTGCTTGCGCCTCATTTAGATCAAAACACCCACTGCTTGCAACTGCATGGGCGTTTATCGATAGCGGAACAAAACAAAGCGATAGAGCCCTGTGTTGCCGGAACCCGTAAAATAGTATTAGCTACCAATGTGGCGCAAACCAGTTTGACCATTGAAGGGGTTGATGTTGTGGTGGATGCCGGCAATGAAAAGCTGGTGTATAGCCAGCCTAAGTCGGGTATCGAACAATTAATCACGCAACCTACGTCAATTGCTTCTGCGGAACAGCGGGCTGGTCGTGCTGGCCGATTAGCACCAGGGTTTTGTTATCGGTTAGGCTCAAAAGAAAACTTTGAGCGACGACGCAGATTTGATGTTGCTGAAATCGAACGAGTTGACCTTGCTCAATTGATGTTAGAAGTTTTTCTTTGGGGCACAACAATAGACCAGCTATTTTGGTTAACAAAACCCGAAACACCACGAGTCGCTCGTGCCTGTGAATTATTGGCTTCCCTAGGTTATCTAAAACAAGTAGACAGTAAGTGGCATCTGACGGCACTGGCCAAGCAGTATCAAAAAGTGAGTACCGACATTCGAAGTTTTCGAATGATCCAATTTGCTCAGGACAATCAAACAACAATAGATGATACGCGCTTAGTGCCAACGGCATGTTTGCTCGCTGCATTATTAGAAGAACGTTCGCTGGCTCAATCTGGTGACGTGCACAATTCACTGCTTAAGCTGTCATCATATCAATGGCAACAGTTGTTAACTGGAGCAAACAGAATAAGCTCGCGACTTGCAATCAAGCCGATTTCCCGTGGTGATTTAGCGGAAGAGCATATCGGCCTTTTATTGTGTGTGGCATTTCCTGATCAAATCGCTAAAAAACAGCTAAACGCTGGAAGTTAAGCGGGGTAGTGCCGTTGAGTTTCATCAGCGTGAAGTCGAACCCGTCGCTGAATTAGTGGTTGTTGCCAGTATCAATGCATCTAAATATGGCAATTATGTTGGCCATTATACAAGGGTGAACTTGGTCGATATTGAGTCATTTTTTCCGAGTATTATCGATACCGTTGATGAACTTACATGGTCAGAGTCAAAACAAAAACCGTCTAAATTACAGCAGACTAAAATTGGTCAACTTATCCTAAATTCAAATCCTGTTGCCGTTAATTTGGAACAGTCTGAATGGCAAAATTTGTGGCTAAATTACATTAAAGATAATGGTTTAGGGGTCTTAGGTTGGAATAGTGACAACATTGTCAATTTAAGAAACCGATTTATCTTAGCGACTCGATATGGCAGAGACGAGGATTGGCCAAGTTGGCGAGAAGAAGTTTTAATAGCGGAGTTGCCTAACTGGTTAGCGCCATATTTATCTGATGTGCGTTCGTTAAAACAGCTTAAAAATATCGACTTGCATCAAATTTTATTGAGCACAATTGATTGGCAAAAGCAGCAAGCGCTAAATCATTTATGCCCAGTTCGATACCTCACACCTGCCGGACATGAACGTAAACTCGATTATTTAGGGGACATCCCTAAATTATCAGTAAAACTACAAGAGATGTTTGGGACGCCGACTAATCCAGCGATTTGTGACGGTAAACAGCCAATTTTGATTGAGCTATTATCGCCCGCCAAACGACCATTACAAGTTACTCAAGACTTAAATCACTTTTGGCAAAATGCTTATCAGGACGTCAAAAAGAAATGAAGGGTAGATACCCTAAACATCCTTGGCCGGATAACCCTGTGGAATTTCAAGCAACAACTAAAGTTAAAAGTCGCCTATAGTTTTTCGGTGGGTTGTATTTGGCTGTAGTGCGGGAATGAAAAAAGCCAGCGGAATTCGCTGGCTTTTTACGGTTAACTAAATTTAGACTCAGAATTTTCTGCGTCTAATTGCAACCAAAGCTGGCAACATAATTAACATAAAGGCGCCAAATCCAAGTGCACTGCGTTCACGTGCATTTTTATTGGTTGTGCCGGTACCCGTTGGCGTTGTCGGGTTAGTCACATTTGTTGCGTCAAAAACAACGTTTTTCAAGTAACCAGTATCTTCAAACTCCATCGTGTAGGGGTCTTTCTCATATACCCAAGCAATAAAGTTAATACCTTCACCTAATTCAAGTTCAACGGTTGTGAAGTCTACTTCACCTGAAATAAAGTCGTACAATTCGCCATTTAGATAAATGTAAAGGGCATCATAAGGTGATTCAGGGTCGTCAACATTTTCTTCAGATGACACTGACCATTCAAAAGAGAACTTACCTTCGCCAGTAACTTGTGCAAGCAAAACACTTTTTTGTAAATTGTCGATCGTTCCGCTACGGACACCATCATCTGTTGGGTTTTCACTCCAAATGGCGTCACCACCTGTGAACCAAGCAACATCGCCATTTGCGGTAAATTCAGTGCCAATGTTATTGGAAGCGTTAATTGAAATCGCTGTTACTTTTGTTCTTGTTGTGGTGATACTTGCATCATCAGCTGTCACGTTAATATAGGTATCTAAATTACGCGCTCCTGAAGAGCTAACAGTAACAAGAGCGTCACATGATGCACCCGGCGCTAAATTAGCACAATCAGATGAATCAATTTCATAATTTGAGCTTTCTGCAGTTAACGTCAATGTTGTCGATACAGCGCTATTGTTTGAAACTGAAATATAGGTACTTAAAGCTGTTGCTGAAGGAATATAACCTAAGTTTAAGTTTTGCTGCATGGCAATACCTTCAGTAATACCATTTATCCAAGGTAAAAACTCAGATACACGAGCATAGACACCAGGATAACCCTGAGCGGCACAACCGATCCCCAGCTCACAACACCAATTTGTTGGAATTCACCGTTAGAATCGACGACAAGTGGACCACCACTGTCACCTTGGCAAGAGCCTTTGCCACCATCATATGTACCGGCACAAATCATAACTGGAGCGATACCCATTTCTTCAGCGGTAACGTCTTCTGTAATACCTTGTTGCTCTGCCATCATGTCGGCGCATTGTTGGTTGCTAAATAACGTTAGGTCAACTTGATGTAAAACATCTGGGAAATCCGATGTTGGACCGGCGCCCGCTGCATATCCTTCACGACCACCCCAGCCCATAACGGTTACCATAGAATTATCAGTTACTGCCTTGACTTGTAGTTGTACCTGAACCAAGTGAAACTGTAGGTGTTGAGACTGGCTCTACTAATTCGATTAATGCAACGTCGTTTACGAGAGCTTCGTCATCGTATTCGCCATGCATATAAATGTTCTTAATTTCTAACGCATTTTCTGCACCGTCACTAAGGTCATATTCGCCAACGTTCACTTTTAAAAATTCTGAATTTGGACCATCGACACAGTGAGATGCTGTTAACACCCAACGGTCGCCAATTAAGCTGCCGCCACAGGTAGAAGATTGGATTAATTCAGCAGAAGTTGCTACTTCAATAGATGCCGTAGTTCCCACTTTATCTAGTAACAATTCACCGTCTGTTTGAATTACTGAAACAACAGGGATAGTACCTGCAAAGTCGTCCCCTAACGTACCGCTGATAATGCCGTCTTCATTATTATAAATAATAACGCCAACGCCGCCACCGCTTTCACAGTTAAGAGCTTTATCTGAAAAGTTGATTTCACCACGTTGGATAAGACAAATTTGTCCTTCGGCATCACATTCTGCATCACCTAGGCCGCAACTCATAAGTAAACCAGTTACTGTGCCACCTATGGAGCCAGTAAATGAATCTGACGTGTAAGATACGCTATCGACTTCAAGCGATGTAGAGAGTTCTTCATAAGTATAAACAAGCGCTGTTATCCAAGGCCATGCATCTTGTTCGGCTTCTACTCCACCAACTATGCGTTTACCTATGCTCGGTTTAAATTCGTTATCAGAAGCGATAACATTCGAAGTAGCCAAACTAAATAAAGCGAGTAAGGCAATTAAGTTAAATTTCATTCATGGATCCTTTGTTATTCGGCGACAAAAAACTCGATTGTGGTCTGATGTCTTTTTTCTTAGACGGCAATTTGCCCAGATCTGGTATTGGTTTGCAAATTAAATTGTCAATTTAACCTTAGTGTAAAATCAGTAAATTGTTTATAAAGAGTTACAATGGAATGTTGATTGGTAAACATTCATATAAAAACAAAACCCAATTTGAATTGAAATTTCTTTTAACCATAAGAAGTTTAGGGCTTTTTTATCTTGACCTCGTTTCTGACAAAAAAATGAAGCGGTGTTTTATTAATCTAATATTCCCTATTGTTATAACTTATACTGTTCGTGTTTGTGTTTTTTCTCTATTTGCCAATTTGAATTTGTAATTTCATTGGTTAATCGTTTTAATAGCCGTTGACAACAACGGCGAGTTTTTAAATTAATAGTGTCTATGAATCCTTCGACTGACCCAAATCAAATATTAAAGCTATGGTTTTTTCGTTTTGTAAAAACTGGGTTGTTTTTGTCTATCGTTTTGGCGTTTTATTTAGTTTATTTAGATGCTTGGGTTCAAGAGCGGATGGCCGGACCGAAGTGGCAAACACCGGTTAAAGTTTTTGCCCGTCCACTCAATTTGTACCCACATTATTTTCTCCCTAAAAAGAACTCATTGAAGAACTAGATTTGCTAGGTTATCAACAAACTAAGGCGTTGATTAAGCCTTGGCAATTCAGTGTTAAAACTAACTATGTTGAAATATATCGCCGTCATTTTGTTTACGCTGAGGGTGAACTTGATGCAAAAAAGATTAGAGTAGGGTTTGAAAAAGACCGTATCGCACAAGTCGCTAGTTTTGTTGATACAACTTGGCAAGTGACACCAATTGAGCTACTTGACCCTGTACTAATATCTCGTCAAACCCACGGAACTAACGAAGATCGTGAAATTGTCGACCTATCCTTGGTCCCAGAATGGATGGTTGATACGTTACTTGTTGTCGAAGATCGTAATTTTTATCATCATTATGGGGTATCACCTAGTGCCATCGCCCGGGCATTGTGGGCGAATTTAATGGCCGGTCGAAAAGTGCAAGGTGGTAGCACGTTGACTCAGCAACTGGCCAAAAATTTACTGCTTAATGACAACCGCAAAACTTACTTAAGAAAAATAAAAGAAGCGTTTATTGCGCTTATTTTGGATTATCGATTTAGTAAGGACGCTATTTTAGAGGCGTATTTTAACGAAATATATTTAGGTCAGGATGGTGGCAGAGCCATCCACGGGTTTGCGCTAGCCAGCAAATATTACTTCAACAAATTATTAGTAAATTTGAGCCCTGAACAGTTTGCATTGTTGACGGCTATGGTCAAAGGACCCTCTTATTATAGTCCGACAAAACATGCTGACCGGACAAGACAGCGTCGTGATCTTGTTTTGCAATTGATGGTATCTGAAAATGTCATTACTCGAGACGAGTATCAGCTATATGTCAGTTCTCCAATGGAAGTTGATTTGCAAAAAAGGCAGGGTAAAAGTCGTTTTCCTTCGTATATTCAGTTAGTTGAACGTGAATTAAAAGCCTTGGATTTGCAGTATCAAAATGAACGAGGATTATTGGTTTTTACGGGTTTAGATCCAGTACTTCAAAAAAACTATCAGAAGCATTTTGGTCAATCAGTTAAAAAGCTACAGACCACTCATAAGCTTAAAGACGTCAATGGCGCTGTGGTTAGTATCAGTTTAGAAGACGGCAGTATAAGCGCATTAATTGGTGACAAAATCCACATGCTTATGGGTTTAATCGAGCTTTGGATGCCAATCGAAATATCGGTTCGTTGATTAAACCTGCAGTGTATTTGGCTGGTTTACGCAGCGGCAAGTTTCATTTGGGCAGTCAATTATCCAATATGCCAATCTCGATGGAAAATAAACAAGGCCAAACTTGGCAGCCTGAAAACTACGATAAAAAAGCTCCGAAACTATCATGTTGCATGATGCATTGAGTCAGTCGGTTAATTTGGCAACCGTGCATTTAGGGATGGATGTTGGCTTGAATAAGATAATCGATACGTTACATGATTTAGGGGTAAATCGAAACATACCTCGCTACCCAAGTTTAATGCTAGGGGCCATTTCAATGTCACCAGTTGAAGTTGCAAGCATGTTTTTACCGATTGCTAATTTCGGACAAAAACAGGCTGTTTCAGCGATAACAAAGGTGACAGATAAGACGGGTTTTGTTTTGTGGCAGAAAGATGTAGAGCGAAAACAGGTGGTAGATTATGCGTCGAGTTATGAGCTTGGATTTGCATTAAATAGCGTGACAAAAACAGGCACGGCTATGCGACTAGGTAAATATTATCCTAAGGTTAGTTATGGTGGAAAGACAGGTACGACTGACGACTTAAGGGATAGTTGGTTTGTTGGTTTTGATCAAAACAAGGTTACGTCTATATGGGTTGGTAAAGATGACAACTCGCCGGTGGAATTAACCGGAAGTCGAGGCGCTTTGTCGATATTTATTGCGCTACAACAAGCAAGACAGGCCGAGAGTGTATTAAAGCCGCAACCTAACGATATTGAAATGCGATTTGTTGATAAAACAAATGGCGAGATCCTGTCCGGTGAGTGTGGTGAAAATATTGCTTTGCCAATTAATACCAACAAAATTGGCCTAGTAACAGAATGCCCATCTATTTTTGATTGGTTTTAATCAGTAAAAATTCAGTGGGTATGAGCACAACCCACTGAATCTATAGATACTTTGATGACGCTGAGTTGTTAAAGTTGACTAAACGCTTCACCAACAGCTGCAATAGTTTTATCTAACTGAGCTTGAGTGTGGGCAATAGATACAAAGCCAGCTTCAAATGCTGACGGCGCCAAATACACGCCATTGTCCAAACATAGATGGAAAAACTTTTTAAATCGCTCTGCGTCACACAATTTTACGTCAGCAAATGATTCAACTTTTTCAGCATCGGTAAAAACAAACCAAACATGCCGCCAACTTGGGAAGTTGTAAGGGGTATCCCATGTTTAATAGCTTGTTGCTTAATGCCATCTAACAAATAGGTCGTTTTGTCAGCTAACGCCTGATGAAATCCTTCAACTTCCAATTCTTTTAATGCGGCTAATCCGGCTGCCATTGCGACAGGGTTCCCCGATAATGTCCCGGCTTGATAGACTGGACCGTCTGGTGCTAAATGCGCCATAATCTCGCGTTTACCACCAAAAGCGCCAACTGGCATACCGCCTCCAATGACTTTACCAAGGGTTGTTAAATCAGGTACAACATTAAACAATGTTTGTGCACTGCCTTTGTGGACCCTAAACCCAGTCATTACTTCATCAAAAATCAGCACGGCTTCATATTCGTCACAGATGTCACGTAAACCTTGTAAAAATCCGTCTTTTGGTGGAATGCAATTCATATTACCGGCAACAGGTTCGACAATAATACAGGCGATGTCAGAGCCATGTTCTTTAAACAAAGCACGTACAGAATCTAAATTATTAAACTCTGCGGTTAATGTATGTTCAGCGACAACTTTAGGCACACCCGGAGAACTTGGAACGCCCATTGTGAGCGCGCCAGAACCGGCATTAACCAGTAACGAGTCTGCATGGCCGTGGTAACAACCTTCAAATTTAAGTAATTTGTCTTTGCCAGTAAAACCACGAGCTAAACGAATTGCACTCATTGTCGCTTCAGTACCTGAGTTAACCATCCGCACTTTTTCAACGTTTGGTAGAAACTCTGTTACTTTTTCTGCCATAGTCACTTCGATCTCTGTGGGTGCACCAAAGCTCAAACCATTTTCAACGGCAGTTAAAACAGCTTGTTTAATTGCGGGGTGATTATGACCTAAGATCATTGGGCCCCAAGAGCCTACGTAGTCAATGTATTCATTGCCATCGACATCCCAAGCTAATGCGCCGTCAGCTTTGGCAAAAAGATTGGTGTGCCGCCAACGCCGTTAAATGCACGAACCGGTGAGTTCACCCCACCCGGGATATGAGATTTAGCTTGTTCAAATAATTCTGAAGATCGAGTCATAATGGATTCTGCTATTTTAATTACGTGGAGTTATTTCGACGATACCCAAGGTACGTCACACTGATATTTATCAACTTTTTCTGCAACCCCTAAGGTCATTGCAAAAAGGGCCATACGTATTAATACGCCGTTGTCAGCCTGACGGAAAATCGCCAAATTAGGATTTTGATTTAAATCGTTATCGAGTTCATTTGCGTCTGAACGCGAATCTCTAGGCAGAGGATGCATGATAACCGTATTCGATTTGCAATATTTAGTATAAATCTCATTGTTTAACCTAAATTGACCACGGTATTTATTCGCTTCATCTTGAGATTCAAATCGCTCTTCCTGAATGCGCGTTTGGTAAACGATATCTGCATCGATATTTTGTTCCATTTTATCGCTAATTGTCACCTTGTGACCTGCATTTTCAAGGGCACTAACGACATAATCTGGCATTGCTAATTCTGAGGGGGACACTAAGCTCAAGTGAATGTTTTTGTACATAGCTAGAAGTTTTGAAAGAGAATGGACCGTACGACCATTTTTTAAGTCACCGACCATAGCGATGTGCATGCCATCTATTTTTTGTTCAAAAGCGGCTAGTTCTTTGTCTATTGTGTAAAGGTCTAACAGCGCTTGTGTCGGGTGTTCATTTGCTCCGTCGCCGCCGTTTATAACCGGGACTCGGCTGCCCTCTGCAAATTCAGCAACAGAACCCGTATCTGGGTGACGCATTGCAATGACATCACTATAACTACTCACGACACGGGCAGTATCGTATAGTGATTCGCCTTTTGCTAAGGCCGAAGATTGCATGCCAGTGGTTTCGCGAACTTCACCACCGAGTAAATTAAATGCACAGCCAAAACTCACACGAGTTCGGGTTGAAGGCTCAAAAACAAATTACCTAATATCGCACCTTCCAGTACCTTAGTACGAACTTTACGGTGAGCGTAAGGCTCCATTTTCTGGGCAATGTTAAAGATATATTCTAAATCTTCTCGTTCGAATTGATTGACCGATAAGATGTGTTGTCCGGTGAAGTTCATATCTTTTTACTCGTTGGCTGTAAATTGGCGGGATTTTAACAAAGTTCAACCTAAGACAATAGCGAAATTAGCGCCTAATACTAAAATGGTTTTACGACGGCTAAAACAATAATTGCTAGTAGGATCAGGACTGGGACTTCATTAAAAAAGCGATAAAACTTAGAACTCTTTTGATTACGGTCGTGCTTAAAGTCGGCTAAGAGTTTGAAGCAATATCCGTGGTAAATGTAGAGCAAACTGACGAGTAATAACTTGGCGTGTAACCAATGGGCTGATTTGAACCACGCTAAGCCATATTGAAAAATGAGTATTACCCCAAAAATGAATGTCAAAATGGCAAACGGCGTTACAAAATAAAGCAATCGTCGTTCCATGACCTTAAACGTATCTGACGTTACTTGGTGTTGATTTTCTGCGTGGTATACAAACAATCGTGGGAGGTAAAAATTCCTGCGAACCATAAGCAACCATAAAAAAGATATGAAAAGCTTTAAACCACAAAATACTCATATTAACGCATTCCTCTTCATCAAAATTAAATGTAATTGCTCCTATAGTCACTATGCCCACGACTTTTTCGCCGCTAATAGAGGTGACTAAAGTAGCGCCGTCGCGTTGATCTTGAAGTAATTCATAGACATGGGCGAGGGTAGAGCGAGTATCGATGGTTTGCATTGGGATGTATTTTACTTTGTCCTGTTTTTTAGAAAAGGACGAATCGAACTCCGCAAGAGAATAGTCGACACCTAAGTCGTGGCGTATAGCGACAACAAGGGATTGCTCAGGCTCGAGTTCACGAATATGGAATCTGACATCTTGCTCATTGACATAATCGATAATTTTTAGATTGCGGTTCAGTTCAGCTAAAACTCCAATCTTTTCAAGCTCATTTGTGGCAGGAGGGGTCTGATACATCAAGCCTTGGAAGTCGAGTTGCTGAAGGAAGATAGATCGATTTTTTAAAAATTGCGCACTTGTCACATAAGCCATAACGATGACTATAATAGCCGGTGTTATGGCACCGGGGTTGGCGGTAAGTTCCATTACAGAAACCAATGCGGCCAATGGGGCGTGTAAAGTCGCTGCCATTAGGCCCGCCATACCAAGTACGGCATAGGTACTCATATATTGGGTGGTAGGGTCTAACGTTATGACCACATTAGCGATGAGCAAACCAATTAACACGCCGATACCAAATATAGGGCCAATGATGCCACCGGGGATACCTAAGCCTATCGCCACCCAAGTTAAGATCACTTTGGAAACGAGCAGTATGACAATTAAGTTTAAATTTGTAGGGTCGACCATCGCTTGATATATGGCGCTTGTGCCGTCACCAAATGATTCAGGAATAAAGTATCCAAAGATGGCGGTAATAGTGCCAGCGAGTAGCAGTCGAGGGAACATAGAAACATATCTAAACGCTTTAATGACTCGCATTAAGTTACGATTAAATACAAACGCAACTGCGCCCAATGTCAGTCCTAAAATGATTAACCAAGGATAGTGATAGGACGGTAATATAAAGACGCTCAAAAATTCAAATTCAGCTTGGGTGCCAAAGACGGCTTGGGTAATTAGAGAACCTGCTGCCGACGCCAACATGACGGGAATAAAAATATGAATTTTGTATTCACGCAACACCACTTCCATGACGAATATAACCGCCGCGAGCGGCGTGTTAAAAGAGGCAGATATACCAGCGGCGATACCACAAGCTGAAAGCGTTCTAACTGAATTGTGTGGAAGTCGTAACCATTGGCCAAACCAACTGGCGCCGGTTGCCCCTATGTGAACCGCAGGACCTTCTCGTCCAACGGTAAAACCACTTGATAATGCGAGTACGCCACCGACAAATTGGTTGGCAAAATTCCAAAACGGGATATTACCATAATGGGCTTTAATTCGATGTAATACAAAAGGGATCCCTAAACGATAATGCTTGTAGCCTGTGAAGTCGGCAAAAATGGCAATGAGCAAAGCCGCAAAAATAGGTAAGGTCGGAACGATATATTCGAGGATGTCGTCAAATGGTCCTCCAGGATTAAAAAACGACTGGATCCACTCGATAGTTAGGCGAAAAAGAACAATAAGAACAGCCGCTGAGCACCCACCAATCAGTCCCAGTATACTAAGCTGGATACTGGTCCTCGGGTAAGCCAGTCGTCTTCGAAGAGCGAAAAGACTGTTTGAAAGCATGTTTTATCCGTAATTAATAACGACACTGTTGTCTTTATTTGGGAGTAAAGTATGCCCTTAAAGGAAAACAGCGCTAGTCAAACGATGAGACAAAAGTGTAACATAAAGTCATGACATATAATCAAATTTATCTTTTATGAATGCGTGGTGGAGTTTCGAAAGTATTAAGAACCGTTTAGGTCGCTTTCAGTTTTTATTATTACTCATCGTTATATTGGCGGCGGTATTTTATGCCGGTTTTCAATTGAGTGGGCAAATTGTTATTTGGCAGAAAAATCAGTTAAATACACAACAGCAAAGACTTACAGGGCTGTATGAGGAGTTAGACCAGAAGATCAGGCAAATAAACTACCTTACAGTTGAAATGGAAGTCGAGCAAAATGCTGCAGTGCAGATGAAACAAGAATTGTTGGGATTAAAAGAAGAATCGCTGCAACTCAGAACTGAGCTCAACTTTTATCAGAAAGTGCTCGCACCTGAGCTGGTCGCAGACGGTTTGGCTATTGAACAGTTTGACATAGAATCGACGAATCGAATTAATCACTACAAATTTAAGTTCGCATTAGTGCAAACGGATACACGCAAGCGAAATGCCAAAGGGTATATTAAATTAAATATAGTAGGCATTGAAGATGGACAAACTAGAACGTTGGATTTAGCTAAAATGTCAAATCTAGCATCTGAGCAATTACGTTTTAGTTTCCACTATTTTCAATATTTTGAAGGTGAGTTTGAGCTCAAAGAAGGGTTCATTCCAGAAGACATTGAAATCAAAGTGGTTCAGCCCAAAACAAAATGGCAGCCATATAAATCGTTTAATGAAAAGTTGGAATGGCCTGAACTAAGCTCCTAATTCCTTTAGTAATAATCTCATATCTTCAGTTGGCGTAGCGAACCGTTTTAATGTTTGCACTGCCTTCTGAACCTCGCCCAACGTTTTTAAAATACGAGCGTAATTAATAACGACTTGGGGATTCTTTGGTTGTTGCAAATAAGCTTGTTCTGCAAATACAAGGGCGTTTTTAGGCTTGTTGGTAGACAAGTATAACCATGCCAAATTATTTGATATTTGCCAGTGTTGTAAGATAAAACGACGAGATTGGGGGACATCAAGTATCGCAATTGCGGCTTTTGGGGCATTTTGAATTAGCCAATTAGATACCATCGCCCGGGCATTGTGATCATTGGGTGATTGTCGGAAGTAATGATGCGCAATGATAACAAGATGGTCAAAGTGACCTTGTTGTTTTGCCGCGGTCGCTAATTCAATCATCGCACTTCGTGTAGGGTATTGATTAAAATAGTTTGCCACTTTTAGCAGACCATCTGACGTTTTACCCTGTTCAATTAACAATTTACCTTTTAACCACATTAGAGCGGGTAATGGTGGTTTTTCACTTAATTGTGTAATTAAAAACTCTGCAGTTGCTAAATCACCGGTATAAAGCAATGCATTTGCCTTAGCGTATTGAATGTTATTGCTCGATTTTGAATGGGATTCAAGCCAAGAGATATAGGTCAAGATTAGATCGTATTGGCGCTGATCTTCAATTAGTGAAATGACATAAAGGTATGTTTCTTCGGCAGGAAAACGATTAGAGAAAAGATACAAGTCATCCTTTAAATCCAATTGGTTAGTGGCAATTTGGGCACGGAGCCATATCTGCCAAATTTCTAAAGTCCAATCGGTAATTTCGATATTTGACTTTATTAATTCGCGAAGTTTGTCGTACTGACCATCTTGATATAGATATTGAGTTATCGCTATGATCGCTGGCATGGCATCGCCGTTGAAATTTATACTGGCCATTAATTGCTTAGTACTAATCGCATTGTTATCGTTTGCTTTGAGTTTCAATAATCCGGTTATGGCTTTCTTATGATTAGGTTTTAATTGTAGCGCCTGTTCAAAATAGTGTTTTGCAGTTGAACTATCTTTATCGTCAAGGGCTTTATATCCTAGGTGAAGTAAAGCAGGAACATTTTTGGGTTGCAGTTGCAATGAATGGCGTAGCCATTTTGCAGCCATAGTCGAATTGCTTGTTTTGCTGGTGTAAAAGTGCGATGACATTCACGGCTAGTACGTTGTTTTTATCATCTAAGTGCCAATCAATCGCTTGTTTCATGGCATCGTCGTATTTACCTTGGTCAGCGAGACTTAAAATATGCGCCATTTTGATCGTGACGTTATCTTTTTGTTCTTGTGCTAATCCCTGAATGATTTCTAAGCCATGCTTATTGCCAGCGTTAAGTTGCAAAATACCTTGTTTGAGTTTAAGCATGGGGTTAGAAACAGGGGCAAATTGTAATTTTTCGAGTAATTCGTTTGCCGTTTGAAGCTGTTTTTTCGCTATAAGCTGATCAACAAGTAAATTGCCTAAATGAAATTCGGAATCGGTATCCACGTTAATTTCGTTATATTTTGCAACAGCGTCATTCAGCAACCCTAAATTTAACTGGACCCAACTAAACACACGCAAAAATCCCTGATGATTTGCAAACTCATCCTGAAGACGTTCTAAATGGTTAAAAGCCACTTCAAACTGTTCCAAATTCGCAGCCGCAATACCCGCCATTAACGCATTCGTCGAATTTGCTAGGCCATTTTGGATTGACAATTCGGCATGAAATTTAGTTAATTCAAAATTACTTTGTCGATAGAAAATAAGCGCCTGAAGATGATTGGACAGCGGTTGCTCTGGATTTTGCTTTAAAAGTACCGCAACGTGCTTTTGCATTAGCTCATATTTATCAAGATGTTGTGCTGTTAAGGCTAGCAGGAAGTGTACATAGGTTGCCGTTGGGTTTAGGGTCAGATAGGTACTGTAATCTCGATAGGCGTCGTTGTATTTGGCATTCGACGCATGAATTTGCCCGCGCAATAACCAAGCCGCTTTATAGTCTGGTTCTGACAATATCAGCTTAGAAATTGTTTCAACTGCCGATTGAGGGTCCGTCTCTGAATTGACAAATGCTTGCGTATATTGACCAAGAGGTGATGCTAACGTTTCCGTCGTCAACTGAGATAGAAGAGCTCTGGCATTTTGGGGTTCATTGGATTTTTGGGCGAGTAAAACTTGGTAGAGCGACAATAGTGGATCTGTGTCTACGTTTTTACCGAGGTATTTGGCAATTAAGTCCGCCAAAGAAACTAAGTTGGCCTCCTCAAAATAATACTGTGAAAGTGCTTTAATTGCTTCGACTTGGAAACGCGGGCTATCAGTAATATCGACCCAAAATCTCTCGGCGTTTTCTTGCTTTCCTACGCTATCGTATGATTTGGCTAAAAGGTATTTGGTACTTGGTCTAAATCAACATTAGTTTCTGCATTGTAGAGTGATATGACATTTTTAAGTGGATGATGGCCTGAGCATATTCTTTTTGCTGGAATTTATTTTGGCCCATCTCCAAGTGTTCATTGGGAGTACGTGTGGGTGAACATGCAGTAAGTAACCCAGAATTAAAAGTTACGAGTAAAACCCAAATGCAAAATTTATTTGCCATACAATAATCAACTTACAATAGGAGTACAAAAAAGGCGACAGAGTCGCCTTTTATACATCAATTCCAAATATTTGTAAAAATTGGACTAACCGCGTAGCGACTTTCTTCTACGCCATAATAATGCAGCGCCAAATAGACCAACTAGGAATGTTGCATTTGGTTCATGGACATCTGTAGTGCCACCACCGTTGCCGTCACCACCACCATTGTCGCTGACCATATAGCTTAAATTAAACTGCCAACCGTCTGTGCTATTACCTAACCAGTTCCAAGTCCAGCCTTCAACAAGACCTTCAACCCAATCACCAAAGTCAAAAGTGCTAGCATCTTCCACAACTACACCGTCATAAATTAAGTCACCGCTTACTTCGATATACGTAAATGATTCACCTTCGATATCTGACAGATCTAATGGGGCTTGGAATGCAATATCAAAATCAAAAAGCCCAAGGAAAGACAGGTCACCATCAACTATAATTTTGTCATTAATAAAGACACCATTGTCTTCAGCAATCTCCATGGCTAACGTAAGTGCTGTCCATTCAGAGTCACCTTCAAATGTCAGAGTACCCGGACTGTTGCCTTGGATTAATTGTGGAGTCTGAAATTTCGGTAGCGCCTTTGAATGTGCCATCACCAGAAATTGTTTGGCCTGCTAAGGTCAGAATAAAATCGTCACCCACTTCGATGATACCGTTGTTGTATATGCGACCCATGTCGTTTACAGAACCGCCACTGGTAAAGGTTCCTGAGATAGAACCATCACCTAAGAAGGTTATTTTTTTGCCTTCGTTATTGGTAATTTTTAGTTTGTTTGTAATAACACTTTCGTTTTGAACTTGAATGTCGCCATTGTTAACAAAGTTGTAATTATTACTCAATTCACCATCTATATTGAGGTTTCCGTTTAATGTTGTATCGGTCGTAGTGAGATATTCGCCCTCAATGCCATAATTCGAAAACGTTTCATTATTTATTAGATTGCTAAAACTATAATCGTCTAAGTCAGCAAAGTAATCACCCGTTACGTCACCAGATTCATCAACCGAAGATATTGTTTTAATAGAAGCTTTGTTACCAACCGCTTGATTCGTTAACAAAACACTATTTTGTTCTGAGAAGTTTACTCGTACATCGTTATCGACAAATGTCGCGACAACATTGGCGCTATCAATTGGGCCTGAGACAAACAATGCATCTGAGTTATTTTCAATCGTTGCGCTTGCTTCAACTGAGCTATCCCAAAAGACTTTGTCATCGCCATTTCCGCCGTTGACTAGATCGCCATCGCCAGCAATAAAGGTATCGTCACCACCTTCACCAATTAATTCATCAGCACCTTCGCCACCGTCTAAATAGTCGTCACCACTGCCACCTTTCAAAGAGTCGATACCTTTACCGCCATATAAGATGTCATTGTCAGCTAAACCTTTAAGCGTGTCGTTTCCGTCACCGCCATATAAAGTATCGTTGCCGTCATCACCTTCTAATTCATCGTTTCCAGATTCACCGTAAAGGGTATCGTCGCCATCATCGCCACGCAGTCTGTCGTTGTCGTCGCCACCCCAAATATTGTCGTTACCATCACGACCACGAATATTATCTTCGCCAGAATCACCATAAAGGAAATCTGCGCCAGCACCACCGTCAATTACGTCATCGCCAGCATCGCCATGAATTGTATCTATGCCGTCACCACCGTCTATTTCATCATCGTCGTTACCACCGCTAATAATGTCATTGCCAGCATTACCAAAAATAGTGTCTTCACCGTCACCACCGTTAATAATGTCGTTGCCTGCAACACCGGTAACGTCAGGATTTGAATATAAGTCTGCAATGGTATCTGAATTAGCTGTGAAGTCTTCATCGCCATAAATGGTATCATCACCACCTAGACCATTAATAATGTCAGAGCCATTTCCACCATAGATTTCATTTTCGTTGTCATCACCACTAAGGGTGTCACCAAAAACAGAGCCAATTAAGTCTTCAAATCCAGAAATAGTGTCAAACCCATTCAGGCCTGTATCTTGTGAAGTTTCATCTGCTAAATCAATCATGACGGCATTATCGCTATGCGCATAAGATAATGTATCTGTGCCGGCTCCACCCTCAACAACATCGTTACCTGTACTGCCTTTTACGAAGTCGTTACCGTCACTGGCATCGATAATGTCGTTCCCTGCGCCACCATCTAAAATATTGAGTTTACTATCGCCAATTATTGTATCGTCAAATTCTGAACCTTCGACAAGTTCAATGTTTGTAACGGAATCTGTTTTTGAGTTTGCCGCATTCGTCGCAGAGCCAGTTTGTAAATTTACATCAATGGCATGGCTCAATTCTTCATAGGATAACTTGTCATAGTTGCCAATTCCGCCGTCAATATCATCATTACCGTCACTGCCAATAATCAAATCTTGACCATTGCCACCACTAACAATGTCGTTGCCATTGCCGCCATTAAGCACATCGTCAGCATCTTGACCATATAATTCGTCGTCGCCGTCATCACCAAAAAGGGTATCTTTGCTATTACCACCTTTCAAAATATCGTTGCCATCACCGCCAACTAAGGTATCAGCTCCACCGTCGCCATTAAGTTCATCATCACCGTCATTGCCGTATAAAATGTCTGAGCCGCCTTTACCACTAATGGTATCATTGCCACCTAGACCATTAATTTCATCATCGCCACTATTGCCATTAAGCGTGTCGGCATTCTCAGTTCCATTTACGACGGGATTTGCTGCAGCCAAAGTGGTAGTCGGGAGCAATAACGTCCCAAGCAAAAGAGTTTTGAATACTAATTTCGAGTTTTTAGGTAAGATCACAACAACTATTCCTTACGGATTTCTAACCATTAATACATTTACGAGATACATTACGTTTTATACTAGAAATACTGCAAAAAACATACCTTAAATTTTGAATCCTTTAATAATCAAGGTTATATCCATACTTACTGAAAAAATGAAGTTGGTTTGTAAAAAATACTGACACATAATCGGTAATATCATGACACAAACAAGAAAAACTCTTGTTTGTGTCTATGCCTGACTTGGTAAAGCGGTTGGTGCCGAATACCGCGTTAATCAGTGGTTTTCCTCGCCCAATTTAAACTATCTTTATTATGCTTTCTGGTTCTCTTGAATACTTGATTAAATTTGTCAGGTATTAGATAATCAGCGCCCTTAATAACAGAGGTTTTAGTAATGACAGAAATGGTATCCGCAACTGATTTGGCCCAAGACGCACCTGAATTACCAATTCAGTTTTCTGACGCGGCAGCGGCAAAAGTAAAAGTGTTAGTTGAGGAAGAAGAAAATCCTGAATTGAAGCTACGTGTTTATGTAACCGGTGGTGGTTGTTCTGGATTCCAATATGGATTTACTTTTGATGAAGCTGTAAACCCAGGTGACACTGAAGTTGTTAAACAAGGTGTTTCTATGGTGATTGATCCAATGAGCCTACAATATTTAGTTGGCGGTATTGTCGATTACACAGAAGGTTTAGAGGGTTCTCGATTTTTTGTTAACAATCCAAACGCATCGACAACGTGCGGTTGTGGCGCTAGTTTCAGCGTTTAATCTTAATTGTAAAAAAAGAGACACAAGATATTACAAAAAATGACCAATAAGTTGGTCATTTTTTATTATGTAGCCTATTTTTGTTGAGTTTGTTGCCATAGAATGGAGCCAGCCACTATTCTTTAGTTCAAATTTAGGAAAAATATGAGCGCTACAAATAAAGCCCTAGGATTATTCGAAAGAAAGCCTTACATTCTCGCCATGATACTTACTGTCATTCTCGTGGGTTGGATGGCATCAGGTAGCTTGCAAAGTAAAGAAGTCGCTGCCAAAAACGAATCTAAACATGAAACCAAGTTGCCTAAGGTTGAAGTCACTTCATTTGAAGCCTCGTCTATTAGCCGCAGCATCGAGTTGTATGGTCGTACAGAACCCGAACGTAGCCTTAAACTAAGCGCCGAACTAGATGGTCGCGTAGCTGAGATTTTAGTGATTGAAGGGCAAAGCGTTAAGAAGGGGCAGGCAATTGTTAAACTCGCAATCGATGACCGAATTGAACAAATAGAATTTGCCAAAGCGGTCGTTGAACAACGTGAGATTGAATATGCCGGCATGAAGTCTTTATCTGAGAAAGGACTTCAGGGACAATCACTTCTCGCACAGGCCAAAGCCGCTCTAGTCTCTGCAAAAGCCAACCTAAGACAAAGCGAAATCATGCTTGAGAAAAGCACAATTCGCGCTCCATATTCAGGCGTATTGGACGAGCAAAACATTGAGCTAGGCAGTTTTGTAAACAAGGGCCAAGTGATGTTTACTCTGATTGACTTAAATCCACTTATTGTTTCAGCCAATGTAACTGAATCTCATATCGCTAAGTTAGACCTCAATACCAAAGTTGTTGTAAAAATGGTGGATGGGTCTACCGTTAAAGGACGCATGAGCTATCTAGCAAGCGTGTCGGATAAAGGGACCAATACGTTTCCAGTTGAAATCGAAATAGACAATCCTAATCAGCGTTTACGAGCCGGTGTCAGTACCGAAATTTCATTATTGTTTGACAATGAATTAGCAATAAAAGTCACGCCAGCGCTGTTGTCACTTGACCAGTTGGGTAACTTGGGGTGAAGACGGTAGAAGATGGTGTCGTAAAATTTAATCCCATTGATTTAATTAAAGCAGACAAAGATGGCGTGTGGTTAGGTGGGTTTAAAGCTAAAACTGACGTAATAACGCTTGGGCAAGGATTTGTAAAAATTGGCGACAAAGTCAATGTAAGTTACAAGCAACTATAGGCAGGGACGCAATATGTTAGGTGTTATCGACGCGGCCTTAGACCGCACTCGCACCGTTTTAATGCTCTTCATTTTGTTGATCATTTCCGGTTCAGTAACCTATTCAAACATTCCTAAAGAGTCCAATCCGGATATAACTATTCCTATTATTTACGTTTCGATTGTCCATGACGGCATTTCGCCAGAAGATGCGGAACGAATGTTAATCAGACCAATGGAAAATGAGCTTAGGTCTTTAGAAGGAGTCAAAGAAATGACCTCCAATGCCAGTGAAGGTCATGCCTCTGTTCAACTTGAATTTATCGCCGGTTTTGATTCAAAAGAAGCGCTAGCCGATGTGCGCGACAAAGTGACAATCGCCAAAGCAAAACTGCCATCAGAAACCGAAGAGCCGGTAATCAAGCAAGTGAGTATGGCCGACGAACAGCCTGTGATAACAGTTGTACTTTCAGGGCCGGTGCCGGAACGTGGTTTAGTCACTATTGCTCGGGAACTTAAAGATGTAATTGAAGGACTTAAGGAAGTTTTAGAAGTTGAAGTCGGTGGTGACCGCGAAGATATTGTTGAAATCGTTGTTGACCCACTTTTGATGGAAAGTTACGGCCTTGATCAAGGTGACATCTTTAACTTATTAGATCGAAACAATCGCTTAGTTGCAGCAGGTACATTAGATAATGGCGCAGGTCGATTTGCGGTTAAAGTGCCGTCTGTTTACGAATCAGTAAAAGACGTGTACGACCAGCCAATTAAAATTGACGGTGATAAAGTCATAACATTTGGTGACGTTGCTCAAGTCCGCCGCTCTTATAAGGATCCAAATAGTTTTGCTCGTTTAAATGCTCACCCCGCGGTGTCACTAGAAATTAAAAAGCGATCAAGGTGAAAACATTATTGAAACCATTGAGAAGGTTAAGGATATTGTTGAGCAGGGCAAAGGGTTATGGCCTGAGCATATCGAAGTTACTTATACCGGCGATCAATCAAAAGATGTTAGGCAGATGTTAAAAGATTTGCAGAACAATGTTCTCTCAGCGGTTATCTTGGTTGTTATTGTAATTATTGCCACACTAGGCAGCCGTTCTGCAATATTAGTTGGTATATCAATACTAAGGCTCATTTTTGACGGGTATCCTGGTGATATCTTTAATGGGAATGACGGTCAACATGGTTGTTCTTTTTCATTAATAATGGCCGTGGGTATGTTAGTTGACGGTGCCATAGTGGTGACCGAATTTGCCGATAGGATGATGAGTGAAGGTAAACCACGTAAAGAGGCATATCGAGTGGCATCTAGGCGAATGGCATGGCCAATTATTGCATCTACAGCAACAACCTTAGCCGCTTTTGCGCCGTTAATATTCTGGCCGGGAATGATGGGTGAGTTTATGAAATACTTACCTATTACACTTATTGCTGTGTTAACAGCCTCGCTGTTTATGGCCCTGATCTTTGTTCCCGCCATTGGTTCACTAATCGGTAAAGTTCGACCATTGAGTGACAAGAAAAAACGTCAATTAATACAAGCTGAAGAAGGTGACATAACCAAGCTAGGTGGCTTTACCGGTCGTTATGTTGGCGTTCTGGCGAAGGCAATCGCGCACCCGTTTAAAACGTTGTTGCTCTCTATTGCGATCTCCATTGCAGTGTTTATGGGTTACGGTGCAAGTGGTTTAGGTGTTGAGTTTTTCCCAAATGTTGAGCCTGTTGGCGCGAATATTACAGTACGTTCCCATGGTGATTTGTCGATTCATGAAAAAGACAAAATCATGCAAAAAATAGAACAGCGTTTGGTGGGCCTCGAAGAAATTGAAACCCTTTATGCGCGTACTGGTGGTAGTGATCAAGTTGGCTACATGCGAATGAATTTAGTTGATTGGCAAGTACGCCGAAAGGCGGACAAAATCATTGCCGATGTTTATTCTTTGACGGAAGATATCGCCGGCGTCGAAATTGAAGTCCGCAAAGATGAAAATGGCCCAAGTGGTGGTAAAGCGTTAGTACTCGAACTAAGTTCACGTTTTACTGAGGAGCTGTCAGATGCCGTACGCACGATTCGGAAGGCACTCGATGAAACAGAGAAATTTATCAATATAAGTGACACCGCAAATAAGGATGGTATCGAATGGCAATTACTTATCGATAGAAGTAATGCCGCGCGTTTTGGCGCAGACGCCACTTTAGTTGGTAGCTCAATTTCGATGATTACAAATGGTTTAAAAATTGGTGAATACCGCCCAGACGATGTTGATGACGAGTTGGATATTCGAGTTCGTTACCCAGAAGAAAAGCGTGATATCGGCCAATTGCAGTCGGTTCGTGTAAAAACCGCATCAGGTCTCGTTCCTGTGAGTAATTTTGTCGAACAAAAAGCCGTTCCAAAAGTTGATGTTATTCGTCGAGTCGATGGCCGACGCGTTGTGCAAATAGCAGCAGATATGGCACCGGGAGTTTTGCTTAGCCAAGAGCTTCCGATGTTGATGGAACAACTACCCAGCTTAAATTTGAGTAAAACCATTAATATTCAAGTTCGTGGTGAAAATGAAGATCAAGCTGAATCGGAAGGTTTCTTACAAAATGCGTTTTTAGTGGCACTGTTTGTCATGGCGATTATTTTGGTTACTCAGTTCAATAGTTTCTATCAAGCTTTGTTAATTTTAAGCGCTGTTATTTTCTCGACAGTTGGCGTGTTCCTAGGACTGATGATAGTGCAAAAACCGTTTGGTATTGTAATGTCTGGTATCGGTGTTATTTCGTTGGCGGGTATCGTGGTTAATAACAATATTGTATTAATTGATACTTATAATGTTCTGCGTAAAGAGGGCATGCGAGTAGCGGAGGCAATATTAAGAACCGGCGCGCAACGTTTACGTCCAGTTATGCTCACCACAGTGACTACGATTTTAGGGTTAATGCCAATGGTATTAGAGGTTAATATTGACTTATTGGATAGGTTAATGGAATTTGGCGGACCCTCTACCCAATGGTGGTCTCAGTTGTCCCTAGCCGTTGCTGGTGGATTAGCGTTTTCAACCTTATTGACGTTAGTGTTAACGCCTTGCTTACTAATGATGGGCGAGAATATTAAGCTTTGGTATCGTGGTGTTAGGAAGGTAAGGGCTACTGAAATAATAACACCGACTCCTACAACGTAAAGGTATCGCTTGGTATTAAATAGTCTTCAACCCTTATGTAAAAAGAGCAGACAATGTCTGCTCTTTTTTATTTGAGGTGGTGATTTAGTAAATACATCAATCCAAAAAATACTGCCATAACGCCGGTTAAGCCAATAATATAATAAAAGCCCTGCTTACCTTGTTCTATCGTCCAGCCTTTATTTTTTAAATAGAGCCACCAAATAAAACATAAAATAAGTGGCAGTAAAAAAACAATCTAATCATAATTTTATCGTGAACATCCGTCGATTCGTATTTTGATAGTTAAACACAACTAGTGCCTTTGCATCTACTATTTCGCTCATCGTAGATGAAAATAATGCATGGTTGCATTAGCAATGTCGTATTTTTCGATTAAGTTAACGTTTTGTTGGGACCCAATCTTTTTTAATCAAGTACAAGATACACATAATTGCTGGAATGCCGATAAGAGCGGTCATGGTGAAAAAATGTGTATACCCTAAACTCTCTAACCAAACACCGGAAAAACCGCCTAAGAATTTAGGCAAGAGTAACATTGCAGAACTTAACCAAGCATATTGGGTTGCGGTAAATTCTTTATTTGTAATAGACGATAAAAAACCAATTAGCGCCGCCATTGCAATTCCCGCACTTAAGTTATCGACAGCAATAACCGTTCCTAGCAATAAAAGTGATGGTTCTGACTGGGACAAATAGATAAACAGGATATTCGTCACAGCAGATAGAATGGCACCGCTTAATAGTATTTTTAAAATGCCAAAGCGATTAATTAAACCACCGGCAAAGAATGCCCCAAGCAATGTCATAACGACACCAAATGTTTTCGACATTGCCGCAATATCCTGCTTGGTGTAACCCATGTCGATATAGAACACGTTGGCCATCACACCCATGACAATGTCGGAAATACGATATGTGCAAATTAAAATAAGTAAGATCAAAGTTATCCACTTGAAGCGTTCAAATAGGTCGATAACGGGCTGGATTAAAGAGTAGTACAGCTTTTTAATCCAATTTCTCGGTTGAGGCGTTAAGCTCTCAGTTACTTGTATCTCTTCTGGTTCAGGAGATGATAATGTGGCGACAATGCCCACCAACATGACACAAGCAATAGCAAAATAAGCCCATCGCCAACTCGCATACTGGTAAAGCGTGCTGTCTGTTTGAAAATAGGTAGCAAGCAGTAAAGTGCCAGCGGTTGCAACTATCATAGCTAGGCGGTAACCAACCATATAGGAGGCGGCCATTGCGCCTTGTTGGCGCGTTTCACCAGATTCAATTCGAAAGGCGTCAATGACGATGTCTTGGGTGGCGGAACAAAACGCGACAACGAGCGCTGCAACGGCCATTTGAGCAAGATGACTTTGAGGATCAATCATCCCCATAGAAGCAATTGCCATAACTAGGCAGACTTGGCTTAACAATAGCCAGCTTCTTCTACGCCCAAACAATGGTGCTAAAACTGGGAGTGACCACCTATCGACGACAGGCGCCCATACCCATTTAAAGGCGTAAACCAATGTAATCCAGCTAAAAAATCCTATACTAGAACGCTGAACACCAGCCTCTTCAAGCCAAATAGACAAGGTACTGAAAACTAACATGATGGGGATGCCAGCTGAAAAACCGAGGAAAAAAACTCGAATGACATTAGCTTGCAAATAAACGGAAAATCCGTTTTTTATGGAGTATAAGAGTGACAAAAACAATCGGCCTTTAGGGAATCAACTAAGCCGATTGTTTCTATATATGTGTGTTAAATCAAGCGCTTTATTAATTTACTCATTTTTATGGGCGGATCCCGCAACAAAAGTCGGGATAACGACCACAACCTCGTAAGTAATTAATACAGGTATCTACTTCAGAGCGAAGTTTAGGGCAACCTTTAATCTCACTTGAATTACTGCACACTAATTGGTGCAACAAGTACCAAAAAGCACTTTCTTTTGGCGTCATTTTGACATCATTAGCAGCCACTTGTGACCATTCCTCTAACGTGTCCCAACAATATAAGTTAACCTCACTTGCTGGTAATGATCCCCAAACAAAGGCATCAGCATAATACGATAATTGCCTTGCTTTGTTGTCGATAAATGTAGCTGCGTTTGCCACTATAACTCTCCCGCTTATTGATATTATTTTAGGGAATTAACAAGTGGTCTTTATTTGACCACCTCCAAATGATTATAGTGGTTATAAATTATTCTGCCAGTACTTCTATTTTATGAATAATAATCGGTTTATCAGGGAAACTCGGCCAACCCAATTCTGGTGACGTGCCGGTTGTAATAGCTTCTATTTTTTCAAAAATGTCTTCACCTAATGTAACACTACCAAATACGGCGTAACCCCAATTTCGGCCTAGGTCTAGGCTTTTATTGTCCCCTAAGTTGAAAAAGAACTGACTGGTACCCGAATGTGGTGCGTATTGCCGAGCCATTGAAATTGTATATTGCTCGTTTTTAGGCCATTTCCTGATTCGTTCACAATTGGCGGGTATTCAGTAACACTTTCCATTTCAGTGGTGTAACCACCACCTTGTAGAACAAACTGTGGTTCTAGACGATGGAACTGGGTGTTGTTGTAGCGCTCAGCAACGACATAGCTTAGAAAATTATTCACCGTAATCGGCGCTTTAGCTCTGTCTAACTCAACAATTAGCTCGCCCATATTAGTGATGAACTTTACCTTGGGATATAGGTTGTCTGGTTGAATATATTCTCCTCTAGGGGCGGCGGCAACATTTGCTATAGACGCCATAAGAAAAACGCAGACTAAGATTTTTTGGATTGTTTTCATTTAAATTTCCTATTACACAGATGCCTCAACAGAGTAACAAAATCAGTGGCTTATACCAATGGATGAAGCATATCCTAGGCGACTGAATTAGCCAATAAACGACCTAGAAATCGCACTAGATTGTTTTTCTATTTAAATGCGCTTGAGGTTAAGTAAAAGGGTAACAATAAAATATTATGATATTCAAATAGCGTTCTACAGGTTTTAAATGCTACTCGTGTTTCTCAAAGGTTAGTAATTGTTTTGTGACGTTTTAGTTTATGTAGCTTGTTTTAAGTTGATGATTAATTTAATTTTGTTGAACAATAATTTTAATAACTTTTAGTATCTATTTTTTTCGATTACGAAACAGCTTCGTAGTGTATTGAAATACTTAATTTAAATTTTGATAGAAATTACCAAATTAAATAAATGTTAAAAATTGCGCTTTTTAAGCGGAGTTTACAAATACATTTAAATAAAGTAATGTTTTTATTCGATTAAAAATTAAGCAAACCAATAATAAAAATAAATTGTTAAATTATGCAATTCGATGGCGTAGATATAACTAAATTTAAATATCTGATGTGGACGTTGGTATCACGAGCTGGTGATCCTAAGTTGTCGACTTTAGTTCAGCACACCGCAAAAAAGCGACGTTTTCTGAACGGATGGCGATACTTAAAGGGATTAATCATATTGGTGAGCCCTGCGCACGCGTATTGGATTTTAGAATTTATTTCTATGAGATGTGTAAGTCTTTCGAATGTAATGGTATTCGTCACTTCCTTGACCCTGAATCAATAGATGTATTTAACGCCCTGCTAGATAAAACAGAGGGCAGATACACACTAGGTGTTTACGAAGAGCTGAGCAATTATGCCAAGCGCCGATACGCTCGCTTACCCGAAAGTGAGAAAGAAACGGGGCCTGCGATTGACACTAAGCTGATCCAACTGAACCGCAGAAAGATCAAAAGCATTAGAGAATGTGGAATAAAACACGACGTTTCAGAAGATGATATCGATATTAATGCGCTAGTAGATAGCATTGAACAGCGGGTGTTAGAGCAACATTATTTAAACAATAACAAGTCTGTTTTTTATACCCTTGATAACGGATTAAATAATTTTAAACCGCTCTCGGTATTTTTAAGTGATTCCAATTATACATTTTGGGAGTCGCTACAAATAGATCAGCATTCCTGTGTCGTTAGTGCACTCGTTCTCAAACCGGAGTTTCAAGCGGTTTTATCCCAAAGCCAAAACATTACTAAATTTTATCTCATTAAGAAGTTACTGGTTAACGATCAAACCGATTTTGTCGCAGTGGATTTTACCAAGTTGTCTTTGGTGTTAGCAGAGCACCCAGAATTACAAGACGCGCTCACAAGTGAAGAAGTGCGACTAATTAAAATTGATATTATGTCGACACATATTCGAAGTAATATCGAAGCGCCTTCGGTTTTAAATTCGCAAAATAATATCCGCCTGCAGTCGATCAACAAACCGCCATCTCGAGACGTCACAACATTGTTATCTAGCAGTGACAAATTGCTGTCTGTGAGTGATGTGTCTGATATGTTATGGAACTTAAACTTGTTGAAGCCTTATGCTAAACAAGACAACAGTGAGAGCTTACCTGTTTCACTTCTGCAGTACGTTATAAGACCCCGGATGGCTACTCAAAAAATCAGCGTTGCGGTAAATAATAATAACGACTGCCGAATGGAGGATAGATTCCACTGCAATACTACGTGTATCGTTATTCACCGTAAAACCAAAAAATCATTTGTTGGCAAGACCCTCAACTTCTCAACTAAAGGTTTGGCTGTTAAATTTGACGAGTCGTTAGACTTTAATGCAAATGATGAAGTGCTTGTTACTTTGCCTAGCGTCAGCCGTCGAATGAACCGAACCGTTAAAAACCAAACTTATAGTGTCATTGAAGGCGACGGCACACTGCTGAGATTAAAAGTTGAAGGAGTGGCAAAAGAACATCAAGGACGTCAGTTACTTAGCGATTTTCTTCAACGTTATTGCGGTCAACTTAAAGCCAGCGGCAAAACGGAGGACATTTTAGGGTTAACGCAAGCCTTGCGTTCAGTTGTGAGTGCGAACCATGAAAGCATGCCATTTACCTATGTTATGGATAAGCGTACAAGTTTTATTGAACATTTAGGAGTTGGCAACATATCAATTTCTAACTTAGAGAAAAAGATTATTTTCATGATTTGCAGCGACTTGCATCAAGTAAGATGTTTGCTGAATATGTAAAAACCTATATTGGCAGTTATCTGACGAAGTGCCCGAAGTCACAGGTTACATATTATTACTGCCTAGTATCACCACCCGCAGTGGCAAACAACATATGTTTTGGGTTGAAGATTTATTAACATTAGAAAAACAAAAGACTGGTTTTGATTTCATCTCCCAATTAGGGAAAGTTACTAAACCAGCCGTTTTGGCTATCCGGTTATGCCAACCAAAACCATTAAATGATAAATATTTTATCGATGAGTACCATCATTTAGAAAGAGTTCACCCGGTTGCTGTTGATGGTCTGTCTTGTGGCGACGATGCAATAATGGCCTACGGTGAAGTTTCAGAAATAACCGAATTATTCAAAATAGAACAACCTGAATTTGAAGAAGAACTGTTGATAGAAATCTGATAACTAACAGTAAACCTAGCCAAACAGCAACAAAGAAGCGACCGTAGTAGGTCGCTTTTTAGATCTATAAATTGTTTTTAGTGGCTCAATGCAGCATTAAATTCAGGATCTTCTAATGTGCGAGACAACAAGGTGTTTGCCATTTTATTAAGATGTATTTCAATCTCTGACTTGTCCATATTGAGTGGGCCATCTTGCTTAATTGTTGTTTGGTAGTTTTTAATCCAACTAAATCCATTCTCACCAGTGATTTTCGCTTGCCATTCCATTACAGACTCGGCTTCAAATTGCATAGTGCCCTGCATTACGTAGGTCGCATAATTTAAAATTTCAACAGTGAAATCCAATCGCCCACGGGGATTAACGGTCACTGAGTTGTTTAACCACGTGGTTAATTGCGACTCCAAATTGGGATTAGGAGGGGTATCAACCTTATTAATGACTGCTAATGTTTTATTACTTCTAGAGTCAACAACGGTAGCGCTTTTTACGCTCATCATTGGTTTGTTGATTATCGTATCGGGAAATATCAACATAGGTTGAGATGTTGGCGTTATACACGCAGACAAAAAGCCGATAACGACTGAGGTTAATGTAACGCGAATTACAGTACTTAAAACTGACATCTTATGCCCTCTTTATGCAGTGGTAGATTGAGAATTTTTTATTTTGTGCATGAACTTTAAATCCACCGAACATCTTTTTCAAATAACTTTGATAAGGTAAGTGGTTATTTGCAACAACATATAGCGAGGCACCAGGTTTAAGGGCCAATAATGATTGTCTAAACATCTGCTTAGCAATATGTTCCGTTAATGTGTTTTGCTGATGAAACGGAGGGTTACACAATATTACGTCAACACATTCGGCTTTCTGTTTAGTTAAACAATCATCCTGAATAAAGTCGCATCGCGAGAATTCATCAGGGAATGTTTGGGCAATATTGTGTTTAGCTGACTCAACCGCCATATAAGACTCGTCGACAAAACGCAGTGAAATTGGTGTTTCACTTTGGGTTGTTTGTTTCAAAACAGCAAGACCTAACAGACCATTGCCACAGCCTAAATCAACCACTTTCTGATCCGAGGTAAACGTCGGCAAGTTCTCAGCAAGAAAACGCCCACCTATATCAAGTCCGTCATGACTAAATACGTTAGCATATGCGCCAATCTGAATCCCTTGTTCTGGCCATTCAATGTAATTTAAACGGTCTTCAACAGGAGATATTTCAGGTTCTGATGTACCATTGCTCTTAAGTGTGCCAAATATAAGTCGACTTTTCTTTTTCGCTAAGCTTGTTTTAACGTTGTCGCAATACTTTTCAAAAATACTCATTATTTTTGATGTAACTTGTGTTGTTTTACCACACGCTACGATTTCAACAGCTTTATTGTTTTGTGCTAACAGTTGCAATTGGTCCTGTAAATACGCGACACTTTTAGTGAGTTTTAGAATAACCACATCGCGACTTGGAATTGGCTCAAGACTGTTGCAAAAAATAGGGTCAACAATTTTATTCTCGGCACCATTCTGTATTGTTGCAAGTTCGCTAACACGTGAGTCAGTCACTGAAACTCGATTAAACTGATTAAGTGCAGTGGCGATAGCGCCAAATTGGTCATTTAATATCGTGATGTACTTTTCTGCAGGATAGGTGTTTGCAACGTATTCGATAACAAGTTCGTCAGCGCTGTCCCATGCTTGTAGAGCAGCATCGTGTTGATTCTTTGGGTATCGAAACAACGAGTATTCGCCGGTTGCGCATTGCAGTGTGGTATTGAGTGGCATAGTGGCCCAGTTAATTATGAAGCAATAAAATATGATTGTCCCATTGCTATGAGGTGAAGTAAATTGCAACAGGAACTATTTGACATAAATTCGTTAATAAAAGCTGATTTAGGGGCGTTATCGCCTTGGGTCGAATATCGTCCGAACTGGCTATCGAATCAAAGTGCAGACTTATTCGCTACGTTAAAAGCTAAAGTACAATGGCAGCAACCTAAGATTCATGTCTATAATAAATGGCATATCATACCCAGAATGCAAGCTTGGTATGGAGACGAAGGATTAACCTACCGTTATAGCGGCGTTGACCATCAATCCGTTGGTTGGCCGCAAGCATTGAATACGTTAAAAAATAAATTGATAGAAGATACCGCTTTTAGTTTTAATTCTGTTTTATTGAATCGCTACCGAAACGGTGAAGATAAAATGGGCTGGCATGCTGACAATGAGGCAGAATTAGGTAAAGATCCGGTTGTCGCCATTATTTCACTTGGAGCCGCAAGAGAGATCCAGTTTAAGCAGTTAAAAAGTAAAACGGTTAGTAGCATCTCGCTCGAAGATGGCAGTTTATTATTGATGAAAGCGGGGATGCAGTCTCAATTCCATCATCAAATCCCAGTCAGAAAAAAGTGTCATCAGAACGGATTAGCTTAACGTTTCGGTTTATAGTGCAGTGAGCTGCAAATAAGACACTATATCCTCTGCTCAAAAATTATTATTAATATTCTCTAAACCCGATAGAATACCGGTCACGAAACTAGGATTAACACGATAAAATTATGCAGATCCAAAACAGAATTACAGACAAACTAACAAATGCGTTTTTACCGTTACATTTACAGGTCGAAAACGAAAGCAATAATCATAATAGTGCCTGCTGGCAGCGAATCTCATTTTAAAGTGGTAGTTGTGAGTGAGTTATTTGATGGTAAGCGACTGATTCAAAGACATCGTTTAGTTAATGCATGCCTTGCAGAAGAGTTAGCGAATGACATTCATGCTTTAGCAATCCACACATATTCTGAAGCGGAATGGCAGGAAGTAAATGCAGCGCCAGAGTCTCCCGATTGTCTCGGTGGCAGTAAACTGGGTTAGTAAAAGTGGTTAGGTGGTATAAGTTTAGTACGACAAGCGGTTGGGTGCTCGTCTGTACTAAAACTTATACGCATGAACTAATATCTTTAAACATTTAATAATGTTTATGCTTTGTTGTATTTACGAGCAAAGCGTTTGATGTTAATACCGTTGCAGATATAGCTAGTAACTTCTAGGCCACCGGCTTTAATTGCTGCATTGATACCTTCTTCAGCTGCAAGTACGCATATTTGAGATGCATCATCCTGAACTTTGGCTTTAAATACATACTCTACTTGTTCAGCTTCTACTTGTTCAACTTGCGTTTTGAACTTTGCTGCAAAACGACGAATGCTTGTACCATTGCATTCTGTTGAATTGAAAGCGCCGTCGGTATTTAGTCCACTAAAGCGTGCGGCTTTCTTGGCTGCTGAAATTCCCTGTTCTGCGGCGATAACGCATAAATTAGTAACTTGTGTGTCATTTACGGCGACAAATTTATAGTCAGTTGACATTGCAAATGAATTTGCGCTCATTAGTGTGGCTGCTGCTAAAAATAACTTTTTCATAATATTCTCCCAAATAGTAAAGTTATAACTCTTAAAAACTAGAGTTATTATACTAATTAACTTGAGTCTGTAAACTAAATTACGTAATAAACTTACATGATAGTTACTTTATTGATAGATTATTTAAATTAATCTGTTGATTGTGTAATAAAATTACAGAAAGATTTTTCTAACCCCATGGTTTAATTTTTTTAACTTGTGTGTCATTCATAAGCTTAAAGTTGCCTCTTTGCGATGAGTTTAATAAAGTACTGCCGCAATCCTGCTATTTGGTCGCGTTTAACACTAGACGAAGCGGAATTGCGCGGTAGAGTCGATAACAAAATAATAACAAATAGGTGACTCCTTGATTTCCAAAAATCGTATTGCTTTTCAATTTGTAACCCTATGTTATAAATTTTCTAATCTAGTTGGGCGTACTATCGCTTGGCTAACACTTACAATGATGTTGCTCATGACCTTAGTTGTTATCTTGCGCTATGCCTTTAATGTAGGCTCAATTGCCATGCAAGAAGGCGTAATGTATTTGCATGCATTTGTTCTAATGCTTGGCATGGCAACAACCCTAAAAAACGACCAACATGTTCGCGTTGATATTTTTTATCGAAGAATGAGTTCCAAACATAAACAATCTATCAATGTAATTGGACATTGCTTATTTCTAATCCCGACCTGTATTTTTATCTTAATGATGAGTTGGGATTATGTTTTACAATCTTGGCAAGTTAGCGAAGGGTCACAAGAAGCCGGTGGGTTACCGATTGTTTACTTACTTAAGTCACTTTTATTCATTATGCCTTTATTATTAATCCTGCAGGCGTTGGCTGAAGTAGTAGAAATACTTGCTAACAAATTTGGACCCCAACAAATAACCCAAACCACAGATAAGGAGGCTTAAAGATGGAATGGTTAAGTCTTTTGATGTTCGTTATAGTCTGTGTTGTGCTGATGTTTGGTTATCCTGTAGCGTTTTCTTTGGCTGGAACGGCATTGATCTTCGCTGGTTTTGGTGTGTTATTTGATGTTTTTGATGGCTCGTTGTTAAGCGCACTACCTAGTCGGTTGTATGGCGTGATGACAAATCAAACATTACTTGCCGTACCGCTATTTGTTTTTATGGGCGTCATGCTCGAAAAATCAAAAATTGCTGAGCAGCTATTGTTAAGTATGACTCAAGTATTTGGCCGTTTACCAGCGGGAATGGGCATTGCTGTTACTTTAGTTGGTGCCCTAATGGCGGCAAGTACCGGAATTGTCGGCGCAACGGTTGTTACGATGGGCTTGTTGGCGATACCTACAATGCTAAAAACAGGCTATAAAGAAAGCTACGCGACGGGCGTTGTTGCAGCTACGGGTACATTAGGTCAAATAATCCCACCATCAATTGCACTCGTGCTACTTGGAGACGTTTTATCTAATGGTTATCAACAGGCGCAATTAGCCCAAGGTAACTTCTCACCCGAAACAATTTCAGTAGGGGATCTGTTTGCTGGTGCTATTGTACCATGGGTGATACTAGTGGGTTTGTATCTATTATATTCAATATGTATTGGCCTTTTTAAGCCGGAATGGACACCAAGGCAAACAGACGTTGAAAAGGTATCAGTGTCGGTACTAATTAGCAGTCTAATCCCGCCGTTAGTGCTGATCTTTTGGTATTAGGTTCGATTTTATTTGGCGTTGCGACACCAACCGAAGCGGCCGGAATTGGTGCTTGTGGCGCTATGCTCATTGCGATGACAAAACGCAGTTTAACCCTAGGGACGTTAAAAGAGGTAATGGCTTCAACTGTTAGCGTAACGTCAATGGTATTTATGATCCTCATTGGCGCGTCTATATTCTCGCTTGTTTTTCGCGGATTTGGTGGTGAAGAGTTGATCCATAGTTTGTTTCAAAATATGCTTATAGTGGCGTATTTGGCGCAATCTTAATCGTGATGGTGGTAATATTTTTACTCGGCTTTATATTAGACTTCATTGAAATTACCTTTGTAGTTGTACCATTAGTTGCTCCGGTTTTGTTTATGATGGGCGTAGATCCAATATGGTTAGGAATAATGATCGCAATAAACCTTCAAACTTCATTTTTAACCCCCCGTTTGGCTTTGCATTATTCTATTTGCGTGGCGTGACACCAAAATCTATTCCAACCACCGCTATATACAAAGGCGTAATACCCTTTATTATTATGCAAATTTTTATGTTAATTGCCTTGGCGATATGGCCGGAATTAGCAACTGCACTTCCAAACTATATATATGGTTAGAGATAGATAAGGAAAAGTTGATGAAAAAATTAGTAGGAAAATTAATAGGCTTAGCGTTTATATCTGTGCTGGCGGTATCTTGCGGTGGCGATAAGCAGTCATCTGGCGATGTTGTTAAAAGCCAAAAAACTTTTAAGTGGAAATTAGTGACAAGTTGGCCTAAAAACTTCCCTAGCCTAGGCACTGCACCAGAAAACTTTGCCAAACTTGTCAATGAGATGAGTGGCGGACGATTAACCGTAAAAGTCTACGGCGCTGGTGAAATTGTCCTGGCTTTGAAGTTTTTGATGCTGTATCGCAAGGCACAGCGCAAATGGGCCATGCAGCATCGTATTATTGGAAAGGTAAAATGCCTGCAGCACCAATATTTACCGCAATACCATTTGGTTTTAACGCTCAAGAAACGAATGGCTGGTTGCATTATGGTGGTGGCATCGAAATGTGGCGTGAATTATACAAACCATTTGGCGTGATCCCGTTTGCTGGCGGTAATACCGGTGTACAAGCCGCGGGGTGGTTTAAAAAAGAAATAAATAGCGTAGCGGATTTGCAAGGTCTCAAAATTCGGATCCCCGGCCTTGGTGGCGAAGTGATGAAAAAACTTGGTGCGGTACCAGTGGCTTTAACTGGCGGTGAATTATTTACGTCTTTGCAGTCAGGAGCGATTGATGCAACAGAATGGGTTGGACCATATAATGACCTTGCATTTGGGTTTCATAAAGTCGCTGAACATTATTATACCTCTGGGTGGCACGAGCCGGGGGCAATGTTAGAATTTACTGTCAATGAAAAAGCGTATAATGAGTTGCCTAAAGACTTGCAAAAAATAGTGGAAGTGGCGACCCGTGCTATAAATCAAGATATGTTGGATGAATATACGGCACGTAATAATAATGCGATGGAAACGCTAAAAAACAAGCATGGTGTTGTGTTTAAGTCGTTTCCAAATGACGTGATGGCGGCTTTGAAGCAAGCTTCAAATGAAGTGATTGCAGAGCAAGAAGCAAATGATGAAACGTTCGCGAAAATTATGAAATCATATCGACAATTCCAACTACAAGTCTCTGAATATCATAATTTGTCCGAAGTTGAATATTACAAAAATAGAGAACAATAAGATAAATTGAAAAGAATTGGGCTAGTCTGATCTGTTTTTAGTGAATGAACAGGTAAACTTGCCGCAAATTTTGAATGCTTATCAGCACAATACTCAGATAGGAAATTATAAAGATGGTTATTAAACCGAAAATTCGTGGATTTATTTGCACTAATGCACACCCAGCTGGCTGTGCTGAAAGCGTTAAGCGTCAAATCTCATTTGTAAAAGAGCAAGAGTTTGCTGCGAACGGACCAAAAAATGTATTAGTCATTGGTGCATCAACAGGTTACGGCCTAGCATCGCGAATCGTTTCTACGTTTGGACATGGTGCAAATACATTGGGTATTTTCTTTGAAAAAGAAGGCACAGAAAGAAAAACAGGTTCTGCCGGTTGGTACAACACCGCCGCTTTTCAACAAGCTGCAGATGAGGCTGGTATCTATTCAAAAAGTATTAACGGCGATGCATTTTCTAATGAAATAAAAGCAAAAACGATTGAAACGATCAAAGCTGATATGGGCAAAATCGATTTAGTCGTTTATTCACTTGCCTCTCCACGTCGTACAGATCCAAACACGGGCGAAACATATTCTTCAACACTAAAACCGATTGGCAATAGCGTCACCACTAAAAACTTAAATACGTCTAAACGTATTATTGATGAAGTTTCGGTTGAAGCAGCAAATGAAGATGAAATTGCAAATACAGTTAAAGTCATGGGTGGCGAAGACTGGGAAATGTGGATTAATGCATTAAAAGATGCTGATGTGTTGTCTGAAGGGTTCAAAACAACAGCTTATACCTATATCGGGAAAAAGCTGACTTGGCCAATCTACGGTCATGCAACTATTGGTAAAGCGAAAGAAGATCTAGACCGAGCGGTCACAGCAATCCGCACGCTTACTGAAGATCTTAAAGGTGAAGCTTATGTTTCGTCGCTTAATGCCGTTGTAACCCAAGCGAGTTCGGCAATTCCGATTATGCCACTATATATTTCAGCACTTTTCAAAGTGATGAAAGAAGACGGTACTTACGAAGGCGTAATCCAACAAATTTCTGCATTGTTTAGAGAAAATTTATATGGCGATACACCTCGCTTTGACGATGGTGGTCACTTGTTCCAAAACTACAAAGAGCTTGAAGACTCGGTACAAGAGCGAGTACAGGCGGTGTGGGACAGTGTTGATACCGACACAATTGACGAAATGACTGACTATGTTGGCTACCATCAAGAGTTTTTGCACTTGTTTGGTTTCGACTACGACAACGTTGATTATGATGCGGATATAAACCCAGTGGCAGAAATTGCTAACGTCATCTAACCTTAGAGCCAATTGCTAATTAAAAACCGAGTTTTGACAAAATACTCGGTTTTTTATGGAATTGGATTTATCCCAATTAAGATATCTATTTGGGATTCTACGTTGAATTTTAACTGAGTGGTTGATTTTTAGCCTACTAATTAGGGTGTTGAGACGCAAATAATGCAAATTTGCGATAGGCAAAAAGGCCGATAAGATGCTACAATTTGCGGCTAAATGATGTAGGTGGGTTACGCTTACAAAAAATAAAGATTTTACGGCATTTGATAGTGCATCGAGTGCTAGGCAGTTAGATAGGAAATTTGATTGCCAAAAAGATTCCATTTCTTCCAACTTAAAATTAGTGCATATGCGTATGATCAACATAAAAAAGGTTTGGATCTGCCTATTGAAGGCGTTCCACAACAAGCCATCCACGATGGTCCAGCAGTTAAAACTGTTGCTACGCTTGGCGAAGAGTACCATGGCATGCGTCCTACGATGCATGTTAAGGTCGGCGACAGTGTAAAGAAAGGTCAGGTTCTTTTTGTAGATAAAAAGAATGTTGGCGTGAAATTCACTGCCCCTGCAGCCGGTGTAGTCAAGGAAATCAACCGTGGCGAGAAGCGTGTACTTCAATCAGTAGTGATCGAAGTTTCAGGCGACGAGCAAGTCACATTCGCAAAATATGAGCCTAGCGAGCTAGCTTCTATTGAACGTGACAAAGTGGTTGATAATCTAGTCGAATCAGGACAATGGGTTGCGTTACGCACTCGTCCGTTTGACAAGACACCTGCCTTAGACAGCACTCCGTCATCAATCTTTGTTTCAGTAACAGACACTAATCCGCTTGCTGCGGACCCAGCTGTCGTTATTGCAGAGCAACAAGAGCTATTCAATGCGGGTTTAACCGTGTTAAGCCGATTGACTGATGGCAAAATTCACGTATCGAAAAAACCATAGGTGCAAACATTACAGCTGAAGCTCCAAATGTTCAATTGCACGAGTTTGGTGGTAAACACCCAGCTGGTTTGGTTGGTACCCAGATGCACTTCATTGATGCAGTTTCTGCAAGCAAAGTTGCTTGGCATGTAAACTATCAAGAAGTGATAGCAATTGGTCACTTGTTTACAACAGGTGAATTAAGCAGTGAGCGTATTATCGCTTTGGCTGGCCCAGTTGTTAAAAATCCTCGTTTGATCCGCACAACTGTGGGCGCATCTACTGCAGATATTACGGCAGGTGAATTAGAGAGTGGTGAAAACCGCATTATCTCTGGTTCAGTGTTAAGTGGTACTTCAGCGATGGGCGTACACGGATATTTGCATCGTTATCATTTGCAAATTTCTGTTATTGCGGAAGGCCGTGAAAAAGAATTTTTGGGTTGGGCTATGCCTTGGTTCTAATAAATTCTCGGTTACTCGTGCATTCCTAGGCCATTTAACGCCTAAGAAGCTTTTCAAAATGACAACTACGACAAATGGTTCTGACCGTTCAATGGTGCCAATCGGTAACTATGAACGCATCATGCCTTTAGACGTACTACCAACATTGTTATTACGTGACTTGATCTCTGGCGACACAGATTCAGCACAACAATTGGGTTGTTTGGAATTAGCAGAAGAAGATTTGGCACTTTGTTCATTTGTTTGCCCTAGCAAATATGAATACGGTTCGATTCTTCGTGATTGCTTGACCACGATTGAAAAAGAGGGCTAATCATGGGTCTTAAAAGTTATTTAGAAAAAATTGAACCTAATTTCGAACTATAGGTGGAAAATACGAAAAATGGTACGCTCTGTATGAAGCAGCTGCGACTATTTTCTACACGCCTGGTCTTGTTAATAAAGGTCAAACCCACGTTCGTGATAGCGTTGATTTAAAACGAATTATGATCATGGTGTGGTTGGCATTATTCCCAGCCATGTTTTTTGGTATGTTTAATATTGGCCATCAAGCGGCTGATGCTTTAGCTGCCGGATACTCATTACCTGACACATGGCAGTTTGGGCTGTTTGAAGCATTAGGCGGATCACTCGCCGGTGACTCAGGCTCCCTGATGAAAATGTTCTACGGTGCTTGTTTCTTCCTACCTATCTATGCAATGGTTTTCCTTGTTGGTGGGTTCTGGGAAGTTGTATTTGCATCAGTGCGTAAACATGAAGTAAATGAAGGTTTCTTTGTTACTTCAATTTTATTCGCGCTTATCCTTCCAGCGACTATTCCACTTTGGCAAGCGGCACTTGGTATTACCTTTGGTGTTGTTGTTGCAAAAGAAATATTTGGTGGTACGGGTCGAAACTTCTTAAACCCTGCATTAGCGGGTCGTGCGTTTTTGTTCTTCGCTTACCCTGCCGAAATTTCAGGTGATGCAGTTTGGGTTGCCGCTGACGGCTTCTCTGGTGCAACTATGTTAAGTCAAGCAGCCGCTGGTTCGTTGGACTATAATAACATTGCGCTTTGGACTGAAGCATTTTACGGCTACATTGCTGGTTCTGTAGGTGAAACATCAACACTTGCCTTGTTAATTGGTGGTTTGTTTATTATTTATCTTCGAATTGCATCTTGGCGCATTGTTGCCGGTGTTGTAATCGGTACAATTTTAACGGCAACTGCATTTAATGCGATTGATAGTGCGACTAACCCAATGTTTCAAATGCCTTGGCATTGGCACGTTGTTGTTGGTGGTTTTGCACTTGGTGCATTGTTTATGGCAACAGACCCAGTATCGGCGTCATTTACTGATAAAAGTAAATGGGCATACGGCTTGTTAATTGGATTCATGGTTGTAGTTGTTCGAGTTGTGAACCCTGCATTCCCTGAAGGCATGATGTTAGCTATTTTATTCGCTAACTTATTTGCACCATTGTTCGACTACTTTGTGGTTCAAGGTAACGTAAAACGGAGGCTAGCACGCAATGTCTAATAATAAAGAGACTTTTGGCAAAACGGTTGGTTTCGTATTTGCTGTATGTATCGTTTGTGCGGCGCTGGTATCAGTGTCTGCGGTACAACTTAAACCTCGTCAAGTAGCCAACAAGCTACTTGATAAACAAACTCTAGTACTTGAAGCTGCAGGCTTACAAGACAAAGCAGCTGGTAACATTGTTGCAACATATAATAAATATGTAGAAGCTCGTATGATTGACCTAGAGACTGGTAAATTTGTTGAAGGTAATCCTGATTTATTCGAAGAGCGTCGAGAATGCACGTGACCCGAAAAAATCTGAAAAACTTGCAAATGACCCTGCAGGTATTAATCGTCAAGCAAATGAAGCTGTTATTTACTTGGTTCATGACGATGCCGGTAAAGTTGCTTCGATTGTATTACCAATTGTAGGTTCAGGTTTATGGGACTTAATGTATGGTTATGTTGGTCTTGAGGCTGACTTAAACACAGTTAAAAATGTTGTTTATTCAGACCATAAAGAAACTCCGGGACTAGGCGCTGAAGTTATGAATCCTAAGTGGAAGGCATTATGGCCTGGCAAAAGGATTTACAACGGTAAAGGTGAGCCTGTGGTTAACTTAGTTAAAGGTGGTGCAGATGCTAATGATGTTCACGGTGTGGACGCATTATCGGGTGCAACATTAACAAGTAACGGTGTGACTCGTACATTGCAATTCTGGTTTGGCGAACAAGGTTATAAACCATTTATCGCCGCTAATCGTGGGAGCTTGTAATCATGTCTTCAGATGCTAAAAAAGTTTTATCTAGCCCTATTGTTGATAACAATCCAATTGCTTTACAAGTTCTTGGTATATGTTCAGCACTAGCGGTGACGAGTTCTATGGCAAACGCGCTAGTTATGACTCTTGCAGTTGTAATGGTAACGGCGTTTTCAAACTTATTTATCTCTACTATTCGTAACCATATCCCATCAAGTGTACGTATTATTGTGCAGATGGCGATTATTGCGTCTTTAGTAATTGTTGTAGACCAAGTATTGAAAGCATTCTCTTATCAGTTATCAAAAGAACTTTCGGTATTTGTTGGCCTGATCATCACAAACTGTATCGTTATGGGACGTGCTGAAGCTTTTGCTATGAAAGAAAAGCCGATGGTAAGTTTCTTAGACGGTATCGGTAATGGCTTAGGTTATGGCTTTATCTTGATGTTAGTTGCATTCTTCCGTGAGTTATTTGGCTTTGGTACTATTTTCGGAATCGAAATTTTACCACTAGTTCAAAACGATGGTTGGTATCAAGCTAATGGTCTTTTGGTATTGCCATTCAGCTCTTTCTTCATCATAGGTTTGATCATTTGGGCAATTCGCCAGTGGAAACCTGAACAAGTAGAGAAGGATTAATCGAAATGGAATATTATTTAAGCCTTTTGGTTAAAACGATCTTTATCGAGAATATCGCGTTATCGTTTTTCCTTGGTATGTGTACATTCTTAGCAGTCTCTAAAAAAGTGAGCACTGCGATTGGATTAGGTGTAGCCGTTATTGTCGTATTGGGCATAGCGGTACCAGCTAACCAAGTTATTTATCAAAGCATCTTGGCGCTAAGGCGCTTTAGATGGTGTTTTAGGCATTACAGACCCTACTCAATCTGTTGACTTAAGCTTCTTATCTTTCATTACTTTCATTGGTGTTATTGCGGCACTCGTGCAAATTTTGGAAATGGCATTAGACAAATACTTCCCGCCGCTTTACAACGCGTTAGGTATTTTCTTACCATTGATTACTGTTAACTGTGCAATTTTTGGTGCGGTTTCTTTCATGGTTGCCAAGAACTTAGGTTTCGTTGAAAGTGTTGTTTACGGTATCGGTTCAGGTATCGGTTGGGCGCTTGCTATCGTATTGTTGGCAGGTATTCGTGAGAAAATGAAATATTCAGATGTGCCAGATGGCTTAAAAGGTTTGGGTATTACGTTTATTACTGCAGGATTGATGGCGTTTGGCTTTTTATCCTTCGGTGGTATCTCGCTTTAAGGTTAATGTCGGCCTCGTGTTTTTACATGGGGCCCTTAGATAAAAAATAAGGAAAAGTCGATGGAAATCGTTCTCGGCGTATCGATGTTTACCGCAATCGTAGTAGCTTTGGTGTTAGTTATTTTAGTAGCTAAGTCAAAACTAGTATCGACCGGAGATATCACAATTTCAATTAATGGCGACGCTGAAAAATCAGTTGTAGCCTCTGCTGGCGGCAAGTTACTTAACGTCCTAGCTGACAAAGGGATCTTTATTCCTTCAGCTTGTGGTGGCGGTGGTACATGTGGTCAGTGTCGTGTGCACGTCCATTCAGGTGGTGGCGATATTCTTCCAACTGAAGAAGGTCACATTACTAAACGTGAAGCTAAAGAAGGTTGTCGTCTATCTTGTCAGGTAGCGGTTAAACAAGATTTAGATATCGAATTAGAGCCTGAGATTTTTGGTGTTAAGCAGTGGGATTGTGAAGTTATCTCTAATGATAACAAAGCAACCTTCATCAAAGAGCTTGTATTAAGAATTCCTGATGGTGAGTCAGTTCCGTTCCGTGCCGGTGGTTATATTCAAATTGCAGCACCTGCGCATCACATCAAATATTCTGAATTTGACATTCCTGACGAATATCGTCCGGATTGGGAACGTTTCAACTTCTTTAGCATTGAGTCTAAAGTAGACGAAGAAACGATCCGTGCTTATTCAATGGCCAACTACCCAGAAGAAGAAGGCATTATTATGTTGAACGTGCGTATCGCTACGCCGCCACCTAATAACCTAACACTTCCAGCGGGTAAAATGTCATCGTTCATTTGGAGCCTTAAAGAAGGTGACAAAGTAACGATTTCAGGTCCGTTTGGTGAATTCTTTGCCAAAGACACAGACGCAGAAATGGTCTTTGTTGGTGGTGGTGCTGGTATGGCGCCAATGCGTTCACATATCTTTGACCAACTACGTCGATTAAAAACCGACCGTAAGATGAGTTTCTGGTATGGCGCTCGTTCTGCCCGTGAAATGTTCTATGTAGAAGATTTCGATATGCTTGCTAAAGAAAATGACAACTTTGAATGGCATGTTGCTTTATCTGATCCACAACCAGAAGATAACTGGGAAGGGTACACTGGTTTCATTCATAACGTATTGTTTGAAAACTACCTACGTGATCATGAAGCACCGGAAGATTGTGAGTTCTACATGTGTGGTCCTCCAATGATGAACGCTGCCGTTATCAACTTGCTTAAAGATTTAGGCGTTGAAGACGAAAACATCCTTCTTGATGACTTTGGTGGTTAACCCCTGATGTCATTAAAGATGTTAAAAACAATTTGGCTAGCCCTAGTAGGGCTGGCCTTTTTGGTTTCTTGCACACAGCAAACTGAGTCTGAGGTTCAGCCTGTTCTTTTGCAGGGCAAAACCATGGGTACGACCTTTAGTGTTAAGTTATTCCCAACACAAGACGACATCAATCAGCTTAATTTATATGAGTCAGTAAACAATGAGTTAATTAGAATTAACCAACTCATGTCGACTTATATTGCAGATTCTGAACTAAGCAAATTTAATCAAACAGAAGCGGGTAAACCGTTTGAGTTTTCAGCGGATAATGTTGAAATTTTGACAAAGTCTTTCGAGATTAATCGCGAGTCAAATGGTGCGTTTGATGTAACGGTTGGGCCTATTGTAAATTTGTGGGGCTTTGGTCCTAATGGCCGAATTGAAACTCGCCCAAGCGACGCAGATATTGCAAACGTTAAACATTTTGTCGGCATAGACAAAGTTTCGCTGACAGGTAATGTGGCAGTTAAAAAGCATAAAGACGTTTATGTTGATTTTTCATCAATTGCTAAAGGTTTTGCTGTTGATAAAATTGCTGAATATTTAGAGCGAAATAACATTACCAATTACTTAGTGGAAATTGGTGGTGAAATGCGTCTTTCAGGCCATAAACCGTCAGGAGAATTATGGACGGTAGCGGTCGAAAAACCGGTGACAAATAGACGCGAAGCTCAGTTGATATTTAGTCCATGAGCAATATTGGTATGGCTACGTCTGGTGATTATCGTAATTATTTTGAAGAGAATGGTACTCGATTCTCACATACGATTAACCCAGAGACTGCAGCACCAATAACGCATAAGTTAGCTTCGGTAACCGTATTACATAGTTCTGCGGCAAGTGCAGACGCTTACGCTACAGCTATTAATGTTTTAGGTCCCGTTAGCGGTGTTGAATTTGCAGAGAAAAATGGTATCGCGGCTTACTTTCTAATTAAAACGGATAATGGATTTGCCGAAGTTTTGTCGACGGAATTTAAAAAGTTGATTGGTAAAGGCTAACAGAATGTTAAAAGTATTTTTATTGACGTTTGCGCTGCTTTTGATTGTGTTTATCGCTATGTCGGTAGGCTATTGGATCAAGCAGAAAACAATTGCAGGCAGTTGTGGTGGTTTAGGTGCGTTAGGAATTGCTAAGGCATGTAATTGTGACAACCCTTGTGATAAGCGACTTGAACGTCAGAGATTGGCGCGAGAAGAAAAAGAGCAAGCTTGGAAAGATAACCAAATTATTTAATGAAAAGCGCCGAAAAGGCGCTTTTTTTGGTTTAACGCAATGGTCGTGAAATTAGTTCAGTATAGAAGTGATTTAAGCTGTTGACGTCAGTTGTCCTGTTTCAAACGCCTGTTTAAAATGTTTCCGGCATAAGCTCATATATTTATCATTTCCGCCAATTTCTACTTGATCCCCTGAAGAAACCACGTGCCCATCTTCACCATACCTAACCACCATATTGGCCTTTTTACCACAATGACAAATTGTTTTTAGCTCGACAAGCTTGTCAGCCCACGATAGTAAGTATTTACTACCTTCAAATAACTCACCTTGGAAGTCTGTTCGAATTCCATAACACATAACGGGGACGTTTAGTTTATCGACAACATCGGTAAGTTGTTGAACCTGATTTTTTGAAAGGAATTGAGACTCGTCGACCAACACACAGTGCAATGCTCTATTTTCTTTGATTTTAGATATCTGCTGAAATAAATCCGTGTCGCTGTTAAAAATATCGGCAGGTTGGCTTAAGCCAATTCGAGAACTCACAACGCCTGTTGCGGTGCGGTCATCTATTGCAGCAGTAAAAATGGCACTGTACATTCCTCTTTCAACATAATTGTAAGCTGATTGTAACAAAGACGTCGATTTTCCAGCGTTCATTGTAGAGTAGTAGAAGTATAGTTGCGCCATGTATTTAATATTCTCGATAAAAAGTGTTCTTCGCCGTCATGGGAGTTTACCTACTAACTGCTCGGAAATAAATTATTTGATTGGTAGCCTAAAACCACTTTGGTCACTTTAGTTTTTGCAGTCATTTCGACTTGTTGAAATGAAATGTATTTTTGCTCTTGGGCATGACCTCTTTGCATACGTATGGATGACCAAAATTTCAGTTCTTCTGTCGACTGCTATAAGAAATACGGTAAATTACCGTATGAATTTAACAAGAGCACAGTAAATGTTGAGTATCCAAAAGAAGTTGTCTGCACCGTTTTATATGTTGTTAAGCTTGCCATCCACAGCTATGGGGTTTGCACTATCTGTTCAAATTTCAGCATTGAGTTGGTTGCTGAGCACACAATATGGCCTCGATATTCATGAAATTGGTATTGTTTGGGCCGCCGGTCCAATAGCCGGTATTTTAGGTCAAGTTATTGTTGGCTTTATTAGTGATAAAGTTTGGTTTTGGAATGGCAGACGAAGACCATTTATCATTATTGGCGGCGTATTAGCGTCACTATCTCTATTAGCGTTACCGAATATCGGCATCATTAACGAGTCTTTGGGTCATGTTGGCTTAATGGCCGTTGCTATAGCCGTTGCTCTGTCCCTCGATTTGTCTATAAACGTTAGCTTTAACCCTACACGATCAATAATTGCTGACGTTACTCCAGCAGGGGAGCAGCGCACATTAGGTTATACTTGGATGCAAACCATCTCCGGAACCTTTGGCGTACTAGCCTATGTGATCGGCGGATTTTGGAACAATTTTCTACTTATTTACTTTGGTGCTGCACTCGTCCTGCTATTTTCAGTTATACCCGCATTGTTTATCGAAGAGCCTAAAGTACTTGAAGGTGAGAACAAAGAAGCGGATGTAAAATTTTCTTGGTATGAAGTACTTAGCGATATAAAGCCACTTTGGGGCTTTTTAGTTTATTCAATTTACGCCAGTGTTTTACATTTAACTGGTTTTGAAGTTAAGCACTATTATTTCGAAATATTGGCCTTGCTCATCACCTTATATTTCGTATTTGAAACACTATCGAAAAATGAAAACGACTTTTCTGAATCTGACGCTAAGCACTTAGGATTCAAAAAGGTATTGGCGGCACACTCATTCTCATGGATTGGAATTCAAACGATGTTTGTTTTTTGCTATGCGTTTTTGCAAGAAAAAATGTCGACGCTCACTACGGAGGAATTAGGCCAAACAATTTCGTACAGCTTTGCCATTTTAAACGCCGTAGCTGCACTATTGCCCGCTTTGGTTTTAGGACCCTTAGCCATTAAGTTTGGGCGTATTCAAGTCCATGCCTATGCATTATTGGTGACCGCAGTTGCGTACGCTTTGATCGCATTTTTTGCAACGACACCGATGATCATGTATCTCTTCATGGCGTTAGCTGGCATTGGTTGGTCTGCAGTTGTAAGTTTACCCTTTGCGATTATGTCAGAGCGTGTCGAAAACGCTAAGATGGGCTTGTACATGGGGTTATTTAATTTGTCTGTGGTTTTACCGCAACTTGTGGTTTCGTTGGGGGTGAGTCTATTCCTAAATAAAGCAGATGATAAAAGCATGGTCTTTGTGGTCTGCGCGATTTCAATGACGATCTCGGCAGTCTCGTGGTTAATGATCAAAGAGAAGCCAGTGCCCGATGTTAACGCGAACTAAATAGGTTAATTTGTTGTAATAAAAGGATAATTAAATGGATTTTTTGACGGGACTAAAGATCCATTTATTCATATGAACTAATATTCTGTCTATTATTTATCCTTTCTTCTAAAATAGGGCTTTTGTTTTATAATAGTTATGCTATTATACGTCGCGCTACAGATGCAGTATTTATTTTGTTATCCGCTTTAGTTACACCAGTAAACCCGTTTTTTAATATTATATTGAATTCAGTTTTACCCAAGGCACTATCAATTAAGTAATTTCTTTAGCTCGACCGGTCAGAAATGACCATTCAATTTAATATTTAAAAAGGTAAGATTATTATGTCTACTACTACTGGCACAGTAAAATGGTTTAACGAAGAGAAAGGTTTCGGATTTTTAACTCAAGAAGGCGGCGGTAAAGATGTATTCGTACATTTCCGTGCTATTGCTTCTGAAGGTTTCAAAACTTTGACTGAAGGTCAATCTGTTCAATTCACTATTGAACAAGGCCAAAAAGGTCCTCAAGCATCAAACGTTGTTGTTATCTAATTTTAGATTTTTCTAAAAATAGTTAATAATTGAAAGGTCGAGTAAATTTTTACTTGGCCTTTTGTTTTATAGAGTGTTATAAAACCACTCAAGATTGTGTTTACCCCAAAGTTCTTCTTTTCTGTATAACTTTTTAATGCATTGATTTGACATTAAAAACGTATTGTCTTTATTGAACTCGTAAAATAATCCGAATTAGTCATGCTTGTAATTTTTCACAGAATAATTTTGTGCGGAATTTACTTAGTCATGTTTCTGTAATAATTGGTGGCTAAACTGGCCGCTGTTTTTTAATAATATAATAAGAAATTAAATTTATGTCATATACCTATAACGGTGAGCAATTAACAATTGTGCAACCACTACATTCAATTTCAGTTAACAACAACAAAGTTGTGTTTTCTGATCAGTCAGGCCCTAAACATTTAACGTTGGCCAATACCAAAGAAGCAAAACGCTTTTTAAACTGGTTAGTTCAAGAGCGATCTTAACTAACCGGCTGTACGGTATTACTCTCGTTTACTGTTATTAATTCTCACTCATATCCTTCAAAAATTTTCGTTCAAATTAATTCTCAACGGTTTTACTATACAAGCTGATTGGCTTGCAGTTCATTCCAAATAAATTTCGCGATAATGTGCCTTAAACTTATTCGTTTTAATCGTTGTTTAAATAGCGATACGAATAAGTAGGTTACCTTAGTCGTTTTTCAACTTCTTAATTGCAAACTTATCAATCTAGATTAAAAAAACTGCACTTTGACTGTTTGTTTATACAGTGGTATTTTGTTGCTATGGGCCAGTGAGCATTAAATTTAAACAGACAATATTCTAAATATGAGCATCAACCGAAAAATTATTCATGTCGATATGGATGCGTTTTATGTCAGTGTCGAGATAAGAGATAACCCGGCTTTAGTGGGGTTGCCTGTTGCAGTTGGTGGAAATTCTGATAGGCGAGGTGTCATAGCCACGTGCAACTATGAGGCACGAAAATTCGGTGTACGGTCTGCCATGGCAACTGCAATGGCCCTCAAAAAGTGTCCTAATTTAGTGATAGTTCCGGGCCGGATGGCTGAATATAAAGAAGTTAGCCGTCAAATTAGAGAGATATTCGAGTATTACACCCCACTAATTGAACCTTTATCATTGGATGAAGCGTATTTAGATGTTTCTGATTGTACGGAGTTTCAAGGTTCCGCAACCCTCATTGCCCAGCAAATAAGACGTGATATCTTTTATAAAACGGGTTTAACCGCTTCCGCTGGTATTGCACCGGTCAAGTTTCTTGCAAAGGTCGCGAGCGATGAGAATAAACCAAACGGACAGTTTGTAATTACGCCGGATCAAGTAGTTGAATTTGTGAAAACCATGCCGCTAGAGAAAATATCGGGTGTAGGCAAAGTTACATTAAAAAATTACACGACGCTGGGCTCTTTGTCGGGGAAGATGTCAGAAACTCTAAAGAAGTGTTTTTATCTCAATTGCTTGGAAGTTACGGCGCCGTTTTATGGGCACGTTGTCAAGGCATTGATAACCGAGGGGTAGAGACTGAACGAGTTCGAAAATCCGTTGGTGTTGAGCGGACTTTCAGTGAAGATATAAAGGATCTATCTGTATTGAAGCAGATAATGCATGAAAAACTCATACCTGAACTTAAAAAGCGTGCCCAAAGCTATTTAGACAAGCGACATATTGGCAAGTTAGGCGTTAAGTTAAAGTTTAATGACTTTGTTGTCACAACTAAAGAGCAAAAGCATAATCAATTTGATGTAGCGACGTTTGAATCGCTTTTAGTGGAGGCGTTGAGTCGTGGCGAGGGACGAGCCGTTAGATTATTGGGTGTTCATATTGGATTAGAAGATTCAGTGGTCGACGCTATTGAACAGCTTAGCTTATTTGGTTAATGGCTTTAGCTGCTTAATCCAACGTTGTTCTATACCTTAGCAATTGCCACAATTCCAATCAAGACAATAAACCCGATTAACGCGTAAAACTCATTCGCGAGATGGGAAAAATCCGCCGCTTTTAGCATAACTCCCCTAACTATCCGCAAAAAATGCGTTAAAGGTAACATTTCACCGATAAGTTGAGCCCACTGTGGCATTCCTCTAAACGGGAACATAAATCCTGACAACAACAGTGACGGTAAAAAGAAAAAGAACGTCATCTGCATTGCCTGCATTTGTGTTGTTGCGATTGTTGAAAACGTAAAACCTAAACATAAGTTAGCCAACAGAAAAATAAGGATAGCGGAGTTAAGGATCATAAAACTCCCTAGGAAGGGCACTTCAAATAAGAAACTGGCGGCGGATAAAATGATGGCGGTCTGTATGAGTCCAATGAGGACATAGGGAGCAATTTTTCCAACCATAACCTCAAATGGCTTAACCGGCATAGCTAAAATATTTTCCAAATTGCCTTTTTCCCGTTCTCGTGTCATTGCCATAGAGGTGATCATGACAGAAGTCATAGTTAAAATAACACCGAGCAATCCTATGTACGATGTTGTACTGAGTAATGCCTTGAGGGTTGTATTTTGGGTGAATAATTACATCGACATTTGGTTTAGTAGACTTCAGAAAGTTTAAAGAGCCGACAAAATCATGATTCAATGCTTTGCTAACAATTACAGACGCTTTGGCAATCGCATTCGATGAAGCTGCAGGATCAGAAGCATCTGCAGATATTAACAATTGAGGCATTTACTAGCGGACCAGTTTTTTGTAAAGTCTGCTGGGATCACAAGTAAAAACGTAATTTCACCTTTTAAGAATAAGTCATCAGCTTGTTGGTAGTTACTCACTGCAGTAACAACATCAAAATATTCGGATAATTTAAAGCCCTCAACAATGGTTCTAGAATGTTGGTCTGGTGCTTCTATAAATACCGCTGTTGGCAAACCTTTTGGATCATTGTTGATGGCAAAACCGAACAATATTAATTGCATTATTGGAACACCGACCATCATCGCAAATGTCATTCTGTCGCGGCGCATTTGGATCATCTCTTTAGACAATATCGCCCAAATCCGAAATAAACTGTTCATTGGTAGTCTCGCTTATCATTGCCTACAGATGTCATAAGTGAAATAAACACGTCTTCTAAACTAGGGGTGATTTTTTGCCAATCTAGTGAGTCGAATGGCGCTCGTTTTATAACGTTTTCGATTGCTACTGTATTTGTGCTACTAATATGCAGGGCGGCTCCAAAGTATGAAACGTTTTCAATGTCATCTTCCGCTTTTAGCGCCGAGGCAAATTGCCTAACACCTTTATTGATCGAAACGTACGTTGTTAAGTTAGAGGCCGCAATGACATCTCGAACCGTTCCCTGCGTGATAAGTTTACCGTGGGCAAGATAGGCAATCTGGTCGCATCGTTCAGCTTCGTCCATGTAATGCGTCGAAACTAAAATGGTGATCCCTTGATTTGTCAGCTCATGAATTTGGTCCCAAAATTCTCGACGGGCCTTAGGATCCACGCCCGCTGTTGGTTCATCAAGCAGCAATAATTTAGGATTATGCATGGTCACAGCGGCAAGTGCTAAACGTTGCTTCCACCCGCCAGAAAGATCACCTGCTAGCTGGTGTTGTCTTTGAGTTAAATCTAGCCTTGCTATTACGTCATCAACTTTGGCTTTACGATTTGGCAGGTTGTACATTCGAGATACAAAATCTAGGTTTTCTCGAATTGATAAATCTTCCCAGAACGAAAATTTCTGAGTCATATAACCGGTTTGTAATTTTATCTTTTCAGCTTCAGTTATGATGTCTAGACCTAAACAGGTTCCTGAACCTTGAGTTGGTGTTAATAGCCCACATAACATTCTGATAGTCGTTGTTTTACCTGACCCATTAGGCCCGAGAAAGCCCCACACCTGGCCTTTTGGAATTTGTAATGCGACGTCATCAACCACGCGAGTTTTACCAAACTCTTTGACTAATGATTTAACATCAACCGCAAAGTCATTCATGGAAACTCACATCCACTGGTTGTCCAATATGTAGCTTAGTGGCGGGCGCTAATTGTGCCTCAACCATAAATACCAATGAGCTTCGAGAGCTTTGGTTATACAAAACCGGCGGTGTAAACTCTGGCTCCTGTGCAATAAACTGGACTTTTGCTTTATGGGTTTGAGTATCGTTATCTAGATTGATATCGACATATTGACCTACTTTCACGCGACTCAGTTGGCTTTGTTCGACATAAAACCTGACTTTTTGGGAATCGTTAATTAATACTGAAACAATTGGTTGCCCTTGTTTAACATACTCACCATGTCGCTGAAAAACTTGCTCTACAACACCGCTGTTTTTAGCGCTCAATATTCGTTTTGAATGTAACCATTGGGCCTTTTGGAGCTCAATTTTTGCTACCTCAAGTTGTTGCTCATGACTCGTAATAACAGCGGGTCGTGCTGCCATTTTCATAACGTTTATTGTGTGATTGAGTGACGAAACGTTTGCAGCAAGTTGCAGTTGATAGGACTTAGATGTTTCCAATTCAGTTTCAGAAACTAGGTTTTTACGATGCAAATTTTCTAAACGTAGGTATTCACTTTTCGCTAAATCAAGCGCCAGTTGTTTTTGTTCCAATAAGTTTTGTTGTGCTAATAACTCTTCTTCTCGCGCACCACTTTGTATGTCTTCGAGTTGTGCTGCCGTCGACGCCAGTTGTTTTTCCGCCTGAGCAATTGCAAGACGCTGATATTCATCATCGAGTTGAGCAATGATAGAGTCCGGGCTGACGGTATCGCCTTCTTTTACTGATAAGTTTATTATCCATCCAGGTTCCGGAGCGGAAACGTAAAAGTAATTACCTTCTATATAACCGGTGTACGCTGATACAGGCGGTTGCTTAGAACAAGCGGCGAGAAATAAATAAAGCAGGAAAAATATACACTTAACGCTTTTGTTTGTGTTCATTCTGTTATCCCTAAAGCTTTGTAAATTATCAATTGATGTTGTTTTAATAATACGTCAACGGCCAGTGGCGGAGAGTTTTCAGCTTCGGATAAGACTTTCCAAACGACGGCAAAAATGACAGGTGCAACGATGAGTTTTGCGGTAAGTGCTGCATCGTCAATATTAACTTCACCTCGTTCTTTTCCGGCTTGTAATACTATGGTGATAGTAGACAGAACTTGGTCAATGATATTTTGTTTATAGGTTTTTATCACATCAGGAAAATCAAAGGCGTCACTGATCAAAACTTTAATTAGCTTTGGTAATGGAGAATCAATAATAACATTAGGGATAAACTCAAATAATTGGTCGAGAGCTTCTTTTACACTATTGTGGTTTGTCATTAATGATTGGATTTGTTGCGCCTTATGCATAGCAATATGCTCAACAGCGGATTCAAAAAGCGCTTTTTTTGAACTAAAATAAAGATATAGGGTGCCTTTTGATATTCCGCAGCGAATGGCGATATCTTCCATTTTTGTTGCTTTAAGGCCTTTTAAATAAAACTCGTCCAAAGCAGCAAATACAATTTGCTCTTTTCTTTGTTCTTTTTCGATTTCAGAAATTGCACGTTTCATTTTTATCGCTAGGTTATTCAAAGATGACATTATGCATTCGATTAGGCTACCTAAAGGAGTAACTTCAATCAGCAGGTGATAATGGGTTAGATCAGGATCTCTATTTAGATAATAAATAACTGACCAGTAAGTTATTTAATCTAGTAAACAATATTAAAATTGGCAAACTTGATTTACAACTTCGGTAAGTTCGAAATATATCTAGACCGTCATTGACTTGCAATTCACCTATGTTTATCAATACTCTAGCGATATAAAAAATAATAGAGTAATGCCGTATGTCTTATCCAAAACCTATCTTAATATCAGAATTACAAACTGCACTTAGTGATCCAAGTTGGGATTCCGTTGTAATCATCGCACCACAATTTGACGCAGAGTTACCTGACAACATCCAAACTGTAATTCAACAACAGGCTAAATTTGATCAACGTATAGGCAATAGCGTTGTGACTATTGTGACGCAAGAGATAGCCCCAAAACGCTTAGTTCTTGCGCCTACGGGTCAATTAACACGTTATTTTGATGACGTAAGACGCTATTTTGATGCTGCAAAATTGGCAGCAGTTGAAGTGATTAAGATGGGGTCGGTGAAACCATTACTTGTTGTTTTATCAGATAAAAGTGAGACTTATAAAAATGCCACTACGGTAAGCTATCTTGGGTTTAGTCAGGCCTTATGGCAGCCGTTAGAGGCGAGAGAATATCATGGTGAAAGTATCGAGCCCGTCCAGACCATTGGCTTAGTCGGAGGTAATATAGACGTAAACCTTGCTGCAGCTATCGAAAGTGGCAAGTACGTAGCCCGAGATCTTTGTGGAACCGAACCTGAACGCATGGCACCGCCTCAGTTTGCGCAATATTGTGTCGACTCGTTTGCTAACAGCAATGTTAAGGTTAGTGTAGTCGATGATATGGCCGTGATTGAACGCGATTATCCATTAATGTGGGCCGTAGCACGTGCTTCGGTTGAAGTAGAAAGACATCAACCTAGAGTCATCCGATTGGAATATATACCTGAGGGTGAAATCACTAAAACCTTAATGTTGGTGGGTAAAGGGATTGTCTATGACACCGGCGGCGCTGATCTAAAAACCGGCGGACATATGGCGGGTATGAGCCGCGACAAAGGTGGTGCAGCAGCGGTTGCTGGGTTTATGAAGTCAGTTGCAGAACTTGCACCTAAAGGCGTTAAAGTGGTTGCAGAACTTGCTGCGGTGCGCAACAGTATTGGTGCAGAAGCATTTGTATCAGATGAAATTATTACCGGTCATTCTGGTGTTCGAGTTCGTATTGGCAACACTGATGCGGAAGGCCGTTTAGCTATGGCGGATTTATTGTCTCGATTTAAAGATGAAGCGCTTACTGAAGTTAACCCTATTTTGTTTACCGTCGCGACTCTCACAGGCCATGCCGCTAGGGCTGTAGGGCCATATACCGCGTTAGTTGAAAACGGTGTGGCATATAAAATGGGATTAGGTGAGAACATGGTTAAACAGGGGGACTTGATTGGTGACCCATGTGAAACCAGTCGGTCACGCAGAGAAGATTATGATTTTGTTCAGCCTAGAACCAAAGCAGACGATTTGCTGTCATCAAACAATGGACCGTCAGCAGTAACAGCCCGTGGTCATCAATTTCCGATGGCATTTTTAGCACTTGTCGCTGGGTTAGAGCAGCACGATGTGAACTCAACTCAACCTATGCCTTATATTCATATCGATATCGCCGGTAGCGGTGTTGAGAATGGTGATTGGCAACATGGTAAACCTACGGCTGCGCCAGTAGCTGCTTTATTATCTTCGTTTTTGTAATATCTGATGGCCATCTAAGTTAATTTATTTAGATGGCCCTTCTCACTATTTGCTTTCCCTAAGATGCTGAGAATATATGATATTTTAAATTGTACTTCACAATTTTATTGTTGAGACTATAGTAGTATTCAATAGCGATTAACGCACTAAAGTGACTACAATGAAAAAATCATCGCATTATTGGCTGGACTCAATTTAATCTCGTTCGCTGTATGTTCGAATTCTCGTTTTGACGATGTCGAAGTCACTGCAACTCAAGTTGTTGGTAATGTATTTGTATTGACAGGTACAGGTGGCAATATCGGTATTTTAACGGGCTCAGATGGCATCTTAATGGTGGATGATCAATTTGAACCACTTGCCCATAAGATAGAAAAAGCAATTAAAGTGGCAAGCCCGAATTCCCCTAATAAAGTAACCTACGTTGTAAATACTCACTATCACGGTGATCACACTGGTAGTAACGTCTATTTTTCTAAGTCAGCCAGTATATTAGCTCACGAGAATGTTAGAAAGCGGATGTCGGTAAAGCAAAAAGGCCCGGGACTGCCTGTGATAACTTATTCTGACGGCGTTAAATTATATGTAAATGACGACCGGGTTCATGTTAAACATTTAAGTTCAGGTCATACCGATGGTGACTCCGTAGTTTATTTTGAAAAGCATAATGTCTGGCATTTGGGTGATATGCTGTTTGAATCTCGTTTTCCTTATATCGATCTTAAAAGTGGTGGCTCAGTCCAAGGTTATATTCAAAATCTCGAAACACTTTTGGCGCAAATTGACGACACCGCTAAAGTTATTCCCGGACATGGTAATTTAACTGACAGAGTCGGTGTAAAAAATCTAAAAGACATGATAGTGGCGACTTTCGCAGAAGTGTCGGAAATGAAGTCGAGAGGGATGACATTAGCTCAGGTAATTGAACAAGGGTTAGATCAAAAGTGGCAAGCGTGGAGTTGGTCATTTATTAATGAAGAACGCTGGATAACTACATTATATGAGTAATAAGCTGTTTTTTAATGGCAAGTTTTAAAAGGTGCCTTACACTTGTTGTAATCGGCTAACATTTAAATAAAATTAGGGTGATGGACTTCCTTAAATGCGTTTACAACAAAAATCACTTTTAGTCACGCTACCGCTGATACTGATCCCCACGATTATTTTGGGATGGTTGTCTTTTCATTATACAAAAGACGCACAGGTACAAATTGAAAACGCCAAACTTCAAGCCGACGTAACGTATCGTTCCAACGCGATGCAAAACTACATTAATAACGCCAAGTCAGCTTTACAATTTATCTCGTCGTCTGGCGATATTAAAATGTTGCGGACACGTGTTGTTCGAGATTTACCTTATAGCCTTGCCCAAGAATTTATTGTCGAAAGTTTTGAAACATTTGCAACCGCTTATCCCGATACCGAATCTATAGTGTTATTCACCAAAGATTTAGAGCCCATATTTGGTTACGCGAATCCTGCAATACAATTGAATATTGACGACGTACGACTAACATTGTCGGATCAGGTATGGCGTCTAATATCAAAGCAAAATGAAGCTCCTAAAATTGAAATTCAACTACCTTTGATCGCTACCGGTGAAGATATTGAAGACGGAGATGCACATTGGGGCTATGTTCAATTAATTCTAAAACCAAGTTGGTTGGAGTTATTTGATTTACCAAAAGACAAAACCTCTAGCAGTTTTATCGTTAGTGATTTACAGGGTAAGTTGTTGTTTACATACCCTTATAACAATGTCGGCACGACGTTGCCTAGTCAGTTATTTGAGCGACTCTTAGACTCAGCACGAAAACTGCAATCTTCAGATATAAACGATGGTAGCCAGAAAGTGTTTTTCACTGGCAAAATCATGGATGCGCGCTACTTGCTGCTTTACGGCATGAGTGAATCGAATGTTCGCCACCATGAATCGAATATCACATTATTAACGGTGATGATTGTCCTTATCTCAGTCGTCATCGCCCCAATGCTGTTATTTTATGTTTTTTCGAGGCATGTCATACAACCAATCGAAAAGTTAGCAAATGCGAAACAACAAGTCGCACAGGGGATGTTGGATGTGAAGCTCGAAGTGCCTAATAATGATGAGTTAGGTGAGCTGTTTGCCGCGTTTAATGTCATGGTTAGGCAGTTAGTTGTTTATCGTGAAAACGAACGCGAAAGCCGTCTACGCTTAGAATATAAAGTAAAAGAACGTACCGAAGAGCTAGAGAAAACAAACTATGCTTTGGCAAATTCTAATCGTGACCTAGAGGTTGCTAAGCAAATATCAGAACAGGCCAATGATTTAAAGAGTGCATTTGTTGCTAATATTAGCCATGAGATTCGTACCCCACTGACTGCAATTTTGGGCTTTACCGAACAGGTTATTGCAGACATGCCAAGTTCTAAATACCAAATGGATTTACTCACTAGAGTTTTAAAAAGCGGTAAACATTTGTTGGCTTTGATAAATGACATATTGGATCTGTCTAAAATAGAGTCTGAAAAACTGGAGCTTGAGGTTTCAGAGTTTGACATGTTTGAATTGTTTAACGATGTGATCTCCATTTTGTCGTCACAGGCTGCAGATAAAGACTTAGAGTTTCAATTTAATCAGCACTTCCCGCTCCCGCGTCTTGTTCGAACTGACGCCACAAGGTTACGACAGGTTTTGTTAAACCTAGCAAGCAACGCGATAAAGTTCACAGCCGAAGGTTTCATCCATATCGATGTTCGTTATATTCAACAAACAAAACTAATAGAAGTGACAGTTAGCGATAGTGGAATTGGTATGAGCGCGGACGTTCAGCAACGTATCTTTACACCATTTGTGCAAGCCGATGTGAGCATTTCTCGACGGTTCGGCGGCACTGGTCTTGGCTTAGTTATTTCTAAAAGTTTAACTCATTTACTTGGTGGTGATATTCGGGTCTTTAGCGAAGAAGAAAAAGGCAGTGAGTTTGTTATGAACTTTGCGTTATCTTTGGATAATGACGAGTTTGAAACGCCTCTTATCAATAATCTCGAAGAGCTTGCTGAGGTAACACCGAGTTGTGATTTGCACGAAAATAAACCAAAAGCAAATGCCGGTACGTCTGAGAAAATGGTGGGGCGTGTTCTTGTTGCCGAGGATGTTGAAGACAACCAATACTTGTTTGGATTACTTTTGCAATCGGTTAATGTTGATTTTGTTATGGTTGAAAATGGTGAACAGGCTGTTGAAAAAGCCCTAATCGAAGATTTCGACCTAATCTTAATGGACATGCAAATGCCAATAATGGGAGGCATTGAAGCGACACAACTGTTAAGACAAGCTGGCGTCGACACCCCTGTTTACGCGCTCACAGCAAATGTGATGCGCGAAGATATAGATCGGCACCTGAAAGCGGGTTGTAATGGCACAATTGCGAAACCAGTTGAAAAACAAGAGTTCTTCAAAGTTCTGCAGCGACACTTAGCGGCAGATAGGGAAACCGAGCCAGAGTTTGTGCTCCCAGAAGCACAAATGAAATCATTACGTGAAAACTATTTAACACAACTCGTTAGTCAATGCTCTTTGATTAAGACATTAATCCATGACCAAGATTTGGCCGGTTTAAGGTCTGAATTCCATAAAGTAAAAGGCGCTGCCGGCAGCTACGGTTTTGTGGAGCTAGGTGCAGCAGCTAGTGTTTGCGAAGTCACCGCGAAAGAACATTTAGCTCTAGATATTTGTGATTGGACTATACTAACTAATGAGTTTGGCGACTTTGTCCAATTGGTGGAAGCCGTGTTAGCAAATAATTCGGTGCAGTCTTAAGTTGATTAATATGAAGCAAGCGCAACAAGATATTTGGATTGCAGGGGCAGAGCGTTGTCCATCGCCTAATTTTAGCGAAAGAAAATGTCAGCCAAGTGCAATAAATGGGTATGTTGATCTGTTGGTAATCCACAATATCAGTTTGCCTCCAGCACGCACAGAGTCTGATTTTTATAATCGTTGTGTCGAGGAATTTTTTGTAATAAACTGGATACGGAAGTTTATCCTACGTTGAAAGAACTTGATGGGATCTGTGTTTCGGCCCATTTATACATTCGTCGTGATGGCAGTATAGTGCAGTTTGTACCGCTTAATAAAAGTGCTTGGCATGCGGGCGTGAGTCAGCATAAAGGACGTGAAGCCTGTAATGACTTTTCGGTGGGGATTGAATTACAGGGAACCGACGTTTTACCATATACTGAACAGCAATATCACACTTTGATCCAAGTGACTCAAACAATCAGGGAAATCTTTACCAAAATTACAGTTGAAAATATTGTTGGTCACGTCCATATTGCACCGGATAGGAAAACAGATCCTAGGGCTAGCTTTGATTGGCAAAAATACAAAACTGAGCTGGTCCAAACTGAAACGAAATCAAATTTATAAATTGGCATTTTGCTAGTAGATACGGGACAAAAGATGACTTTAATATTATTGCTTTTGGTATTGGTAACTGAGCGAGTTGCACTACAAGGAACTAAATGGCATGTAACTCCTTATCTAACTTGGTATTTGGACAAACTATTGCCTAAGTTTTTCAGAAAAGACACAGAGTCACCTGCGATTTTACTTTTTGTTGCGCTCCCGCTGTATCGATAGGCTTGCTGCTGTATTTTATTGATATTGGCTTAATAGAGTTTGCGGCTAATTTAGTTGTTTTAGCCGTGATCATCGGTAATACAGAAGTACGTGCGTTTTATCGTCAGTATTTGAATGCTGAAAATCGCAATGACGTTGAAGCGATGAATTTATTGCAATCAGAATTGTCTGAACAGGGGTTTGCAACAAATGTTCAGGCCACAACCAATACCTCCGACAGCGCCCCAGAAAATGCTGAACAGGAAGTTGCTCAAACCGAAGCGACTGATGAGCTCGCCGATACGGTTACTATCGCCCCTGAACCAAAGCCATTATCAGAAAGCCTCATTTGGTGTAATTTTAAATATTACGCAGCTCCTATTTTTTACTTTGTTATCTTTGGTCTTCCCGGCATCGTTTTTTACGCCACCGCACTTTATTTATTTGAAAGTAAATCACTCAAAAACAGATTGCCTGATAATGTTATATCTACGTTAAAAGCTTGGAATGAGTGGATGTTCTGGCTGCCGGCTCGATTTGTCAGTGTTGGGTTTATGTTTGTTGGCCATTTTTCAAATGGCTTAGAATCCTATCTAAAATTAGCTGCTAATTTTAGCGTACCGGCATATCAAATGATTACGGAAGTCGCCCATGCCGCAGAAGGTGGTCATCCTCAAAGCAATGAAAAAAACATGGTAAAACTTGCGAAACGTAACATGGCACTGTTTGTTGTGGTTGTCGCTTTATTGACCTTGTATGGCTACATTGTCTAAAAGGGATTTTGTAAGTTGTTGAATATATTAATTTAAATTTGGTTGTCATGGCAGTGGTCTAGCCTCATTTGGAAAGGTTTACATTTTTATTCATAATTGATATTATTCTTCGTCTTATAATGGTAAGACCAATTTACCAAGTGGCTTGAATGGTCAATTAATGGAATGTATTTGTGGCTAAAGTAGTGGCAACTAAAGTTTCTGAACAAGTGGCAGCGCAATTAGAAAAGCTGATCATTGACGGAACCTATGGCGCAGGTAGTAAACTCGCATCGGAGCGAGATCTAGCAGCTCAGTACGGTGTATCCCGTCCTTCTGTTAGAGATGCCATTAAAAAGCTAGAAGCTAGGGGTATTGTTACTCGTAAACAAGGCGGTGGCACATTTGTTTGCAACCAACTTGACGCACCTTTAGCTGAACCATTATTTGAATTACTAGCAAATAGCCCAGAATCACATTACGACCTACTCGAATTTCGATGTGCACTTGAAAGTGTCATCGCATATTACGCAGCGCTGCGTGGCACCGATGAAGATAAAAGCGTATTCAAGCGGTGTATCAAACTGTTGTAAGCCAAGAAAGTAGTGAAGACTTGGAAGCTTTAGCTAAAGCCGTTGTCGATTTTTATCTCGCGATTGCTGAAGCTTCACATAATGTCCTGCTGTTACATTTGTTGCGGGGCATTAGAGAACTAATTTTACATAACGTAAAAGAAAACTTGCTGGTTTTTAGTGGTCACAATGAAATACGTGGTCAGTTAAGTCAGCATAGAGAAAAATTGATGCAAGCTATCTTAGATGGTGAGCCGGAACAAGCAAGGTTGGCCAGTGGTCAACATTTGGCGTTTATTGAACAGTCTTTGTTAAAGCTGGATCATGAACATAACCGAATTCAGGGGTCTGTGAGGCGTCTTTTAAGCAGCAAATAGCATTACAATTATGCATATTGCGACTAAGCTTCATAATCCCAGATATTAACAATGACAAATAACTACAGGAACCTGAAACTATGTCAGAGAACCTAAATTTGAATCAGGATATTGATCCACAAGAAACTCAAGAATGGCTTGAGTCGATTGAAGCAGTTCTGGAGCAAGACGGGGCGGAACGTGCTCACCAAATATTGGAAGCACTTATCGACAAAGCTCGACGCAATGGCGCACATTTACCTTACTCGCCAACTACTGCGTATCTAAATACGATCCCCGCTGGGCAAGAGCCGCAAATGCTAAGGTGACCGAACGTTAGAGTCACGTATTCGTTCAGCAATCCGCTGGAACGCATTGGCGATGGTTGTTCGTGGTTCGAAAAAGATTTAGAGTTAGGTGGACATATTTCATCTTTTGCATCGTCTGCGATGTTATACGATGTAGGTTTCAACCACTTCTTCAAAGCTGACAAAGACAATAAAGGCGGCGATTTCCTTTACATTCAAGGCCACGTATCTCCGGGTATTTACTCTCGTGCATTTGTTGAAGGTCGTTTAACTGAAGAGCAGCTAGATAATTTCCGTCAAGAAGCTGATTCAGATGGTTTGTCGTCTTACCCACACCCTAAGTTGATGCCTGATTTCTGGCAGTTCCCAACGGTTTCTATGGGCTTAGGTCCAATTGCAGCTATTTATCAAGCTCGTTTCTTAAAATATTTGACAGACCGTGGTATCAAAGATTGTTCAGAGCAACGTGTATATTGCTTTATGGGCGACGGTGAATGTGATGAGCCAGAAGCACTAGGTGCAATTGGCCTATAGCAGCTCGTGAAGGGTTAGATAACTTAACTTTTGTTATCAACTGTAACTTACAACGTCTTGACGGTCCTGTTCGTGGTAACGGCAGCATTATACAAGAACTTGAAGGCACATTCCGTGGCGCAGGCTGGGAAGTGATTAAAGTTATTTGGGGTTCTTACTGGGATCCACTAATTTCTCGCGATAAAGACGGCAAGTTATTAGAAATAATGGAAAGCACAGTAGATGGTGAATACCAAAATTATAAAGCGAAAGGTGGCAAGTACACTCGTGATAATTTCTTTGGTAAAACACCTGAAACGGCGGCTATGGTTGCAAACATGTCAGACGCTGATATCTGGCGCTTGAATCGTGGTGGCCATGATCCAGTTAAAGTTTACGCTGCTTATGACCGTGCTAAAAATACCAAAGGTCGTCCACAAGTTATCTTAGCCAAAACGGTTAAAGGTTATGGCATGGGTGACGCTGGTGAAGGTAAAAACATCGCTCACGGTGTTAAGAAAATGGACCTCGAAGCATTAAAAGCTTACCGTGACCGCCATCACCTAGACATTTCTGACGAAGATTTACCGAATGTACCTTATGTCACTTTCCCTGAGGGCAGTGAAGAATATAAGTACATGCATGGTCGTCGTGAAGCATTAGGTGGTTACCTACCTGCTCGTCGTCGTAATTCAGACGTCGAAATGAATATGCCAGACTTAAAGGCATTTGAAGCAATTACTAAAGGTTCAAACGGTCGTGAAATTTCAACGACTATGGCGTTTGGCCGAATCTTGTCTGCAGTTATTAAAGACAAACAAATCGGTAAACGTATTGTGCCAATCATTCCTGACGAAGCACGTACATTTGGTCTTGAAGGTTTATTCCGCCAAGTTGGTATTTATGCCCACGAAGGCCAAAAATATACGCCTCAAGATGCAGACCAAGTTGCTTATTATCGTGAAGATAAGAAAGGTCAAGTATTACAAGAAGGGATTAACGAACTTGGTGCTATGTCTGACTGGCTTGCTGCGGCAACGTCATACTCAAACAACAATGAACCAATGATCCCGTTCTACATCTATTACTCAATGTTCGGTTTCCAACGTGTCGGTGACATGGTGTGGGCCGCTGGTGATTCACAGGCTCGTGGTTTCTTGGTCGGTGGTACTGCGGGACGTACAACATTGAATGGTGAAGGTTTACAACACCAAGATGGTCATACTCATTCTCACTTTGGTACAGTGCCTAACTGTATTACTTATGACCCAACATATGGTTATGAGTTAGCGGTTATTGTACAAGACGGTATGCGTCGTATGTACGGTGACAACGAGAATGTGTTCTATTACTTAACTGTCATGAACGAAAACTATGTTCAACCTGCAATGCCTGAAGGCGTTGAAGAGGGCATCATCAAAGGTATTTATAAGCTTGACGATGTTAAACCTAAAAAGCGAAAGCGAATGTTCGTCTATTAGGTTCAGGTACGATTTTATTACAGGTTCGTAAAGCAGCTGAAATTTTGGCTGAAAAATATGGTGTATCTGCTGAAGTATTCAGTGCGCCATCATTTAATGAACTTGCACGTGAAGGCCAAGATGTTGACCGTTTCAACATGCTAAATCCAGAAGCTCCGGTTCAAAAAGCGTATGTTACTGAATTGTTAGAGCAAGGTACTGGTCCAGTCATTGCTGCTACCGATTACATTAAGAGTTACGCTGATCAAATTCGCGCTTATGTGCCAGCACCTTACCGTGTATTAGGAACAGATGGGTTCGGTCGTTCAGATAGCCGTGAAAACTTACGTCGTCACTTTGAAGTTGACCACAACTATGTCGTTGTCGCAGCACTAAGTGAATTGGCACGTAGCGGTGATATTGAAGCCAAAGTTGTTACTCAAGCGATTGCTGATTTAGGCATTGACGCTGAGAAACTTAACCCACTTTACGCTTAATCACGGCTTAGGAGAAAATTTAGATGGCTAATTTAAAAGACATTCTAGTCCCAGATGTGGGCGGCGATGAAGTTGAAGTAATTGAACTTTGTGTTGCTGTAGGCGATGCAATTGTTGAAGAAGATTCAATTGTTGTTGTCGAAACAGACAAAGCGACAATGGACATCCCGGCACCATTTGCAGGGACGGTTAAAGAAATTAAAGTTGCAGAAGGCGATAAGGTTTCTGAAGGCGGTTTATTAATTACGGTTGAAGTAGGTGCGTCTGCTCCTGCAGAAACTGCAGCGCCAGTTGTTGAAGCGCCAGTGGCTGCGCCAGAAGCTGCTCCAACACCCGCTCCGGCGGTTGAAGCGGCACCAGTTGCGACAACAAGTGCAGTAATTGAAGTTGCTGTACCTGATATCGGCACTGACGACGAAGTTGAGATTATTGACTTGTTGGTTGCTGTTGGTGATTCTGTTTCAAAAGAAGATGGATTAATCACTCTTGAAACAGACAAAGCAACAATGGACGTGCCTTGCCCTGAAGACGGTGTTGTTAAAGAAATTAAAGTTGCTGTTGGCGGTAAAGTCACCCAAGGGTCACTTGTGTTGTTACTAGAGACAAGTTCTGCGGCTGCGCCTGTTGCTGCGGCACCTGCACAATCAGCAGCGCCAGTTGCGGCACCTGCTCCGGTTGAAGCAGCTCCTGCACCAGTTGCTCAAGTTGCTGCTGTTGCAGAAGCGAAAGACGTAGAAGTTCCGGATATTGGTACTGACGAAGAAGTTGACGTTATCGACATACTTGTTGCCGTAGGCGACGAAGTTGAAGCTGAGCAAGGGTTAATTACACTTGAGACAGATAAAGCGACAATGGATGTACCTGCACCTTTTGCGGGTATCGTTAAAGAACTAAAAGTCGCCAATGGTGACAAAGTTTCTCAAGGCAAGTTGATTGCCGTTATTGAAACTAAAAGTGCGGCACCTGCTCCAGTAGCAGCGGCAGCGCCAGCAACGAGTGCTCCGGCACCAGCTGCGCCAGCGAAAAAGCACCACCTGTTGCCCTAGCGCACCCATCACAAGCTGGTGGCTCTGCTTCAGGTAAACAAATTCACGCGACGCCTTCGGTACGTCGTTTAGCAAGTGAATTTGGTGTGGATTTAACGAAAGTTACAGGCTCTGGTCGTAAAGGTCGTATTTTAGCCGACGATGTAAAATCGTATGTTAAATACGAATTGTCACGTCCAAAAGCAACTGCAGCGTCAAGTGTTGCTGCCGGCAACGGTGGATTACAAGTGCTTGCACAGCCTAAAGTTGATTTCTCTAAATTTGGAGAAGTTGAAGAGAAGCCACTAACACGTATCCAAAAGATTTCAGGTCCTAACTTACATCGTAACTGGGTAACTATCCCACACGTTACACAGTTTGACGAAGCTGATATCACCGAAGTCGAAGCGTTCCGTAAAGAACAAAACGCGCTGTTACAAAAACAGAAATCTGATCTTAAGATCACGCCACTTGTCTTTATTATGAAAGCATGTGCTTCTGCATTACTAGCGTACCCACAATTTAATTCTTCTTTAAGTTTAGACGGCGAAAGCATCATTCTTAAGAAGTATGTTCATATTGGTATTGCTGTAGATACACCAAACGGCCTAGTTGTTCCGGTTGTTCGTGATGTTGATAAAAAGGCGTTAACGAAATTTCACGTGAATTAATGGAAATCTCTAATAAAGCACGTAATGGCAAGTTAACGGCGAAAGATATGCAAGGTGGTTGTTTCACTATATCTTCACTAGGTGGCATCGGCGGTACGGCATTTACGCCAATCGTTAATTCACCAGAAGTGGGTATTTTAGGTGTTTCTAAATCTGAAATTAAGCCAAAGTGGAATGGTTCTGATTTTGTACCTAAACTAATGTTGCCTTTATCACTATCTTACGACCACCGTGTTATTGACGGCGCGTTAGCAGCACGCTTTACAGTGCACATCAGTCAAGTAATGACAGATATCCGCAAGTTAGTGTTATAAAACAACAAGAAAGTCCTGCGTGTGCAGGACTTTTTTAAATCGGAGTGCTAAACTCCGAAAAATTTGATTTGGAGATTGAAAGTTTTCAAGTCGTTTTTCTGTAATTAGAATAATGAATTCGGAAAGGTATGTACCTTTCTTATTACCCTACCAGCAAATAGAGGTTAATAATGAGTAACGATATCAAAACCCAAGTAGTGGTTCTTGGTGCAGGTCCAGGCGGATATTCAGCGGCATTTCGTGCTGCCGATTTAGGTTTAGACGTAACTTTAGTTGAAGCACGCAGCACACTTGGTGGTGTTTGTCTTAACGTAGGTTGTATCCCTTCAAAAGCGTTATTGCACGTGGCTAAAGTCATCGACGATGCAAAAGATATGGCGTCTCATGGTGTTACATTTGGCGCACCTGAAATTGATCTAGATAAGATCCGCTCATGGAAAGATAGCGTTGTTTCTCAATTAACTGGCGGTTTAGACGGTATGTCTAAAATGCGTAAAGTTAAAGTGGTTAATGGTTACGGTAAATTTACTGGTAGCAACACTTTAGCGGTTAACGGTGCTGACGGCGTGACAAACATTACGTTTGATAATGCAATCATCGCAGCAGGTTCTGAACCTGTTAACTTACCTTTCATCCCAGAAGATGACCGTGTAATCGATTCAACTGGCGCGTTAGAACTTAAAGACGTCATAAGGCGAAATGTTAGTTCTTGGTGGTGGTATTATCGGTCTAGAAATGGGTACGGTATACGCGGCATTAGGTTCAAACGTTTCAGTTGTCGAATTTTTAGACCAACTTGTTCCTGCGGCTGATAAAGACGTTGTTCAAGTTTATTCTAAATACAATAAAGACCGCTTTAACATCATGTTATCAACTAAAGTTGTTGGCGTTGAAGCTAAAGATGACGGTTTATACGTAACGTTCGAAGGCAAAAAAGCGCCTGCTGAACCTGTACGTTATGACAAGATTTTAGTTGCTGTTGGCCGTAAACCAAACGGTAACTTATGTGATGCGACGAAAGCTGGTGTTGCTGTAGACGAACGTGGCTTTATTAACGTAGATAAGCAACTTCGCACAAACGTAAATCACATCTTTGCGATTGGTGACGTTGTAGGTCAACCTATGCTTGCTCACAAAGCCGTTCATGAAGCACATGTTGCAGCAGAAGTTATTTCTGGTAAGAAACATTTCTTTGAACCTCAAGCAATTCCTTCTATTGCGTATACCGATCCAGAAATGGCTTGGGTTGGCGTAACTGAAAAAGAAGCGAAAGAGCAAGGTTTGAACTACGAATCAGCTAAATTCCCTTGGGCGGCTTCAGGTCGTGCGATTGCTTCTGCAAGAACAGAAGGTTTCACTAAGCTTATCTTTGATAAAGACTCTCACCGCATCTTAGGTGGCGCGATTGTTGGTATCAATGCGGGTGAAATGCTAGGTGAAATTGGTTTAGCAATTGAAATGGGCGCAGACGCGGAAGACATCGCGTTAACTGTACATGCTCACCCAACGCTAAATGAATCTATCGGCTTAGCTGCTGAGATGTATGAAGGGTCAATTACTGACCTTCCTAATCCTAAAGCGAAAAAGAAAAAGTAGTTCTTTACTAACGCATCAGGATTTTCTAAGTTAGCTTCTGGCTAACCATATTTTAAAGGCCGCATATTGCGGCTTTTTTGTTTTCTAGGAACCTTCATTAATGCAGTTATTTCGACATCTTGTTGTTAGTTGTCTGGTTTTGTTCAGTTTTATCTTTAGTTTTCAAACCAAAGCAAACGAAGCTGAAGCACTCTTTTCAAATTACAGTCCAGCGCTTGTGCAGATTAAATGTATCAATATTGAATCTGGTCAGAAATCATCGATTGGTACTGGCTTTTTTATCTCTGAAAGTGGCCATATCGTGACTAATTACCACGTTATCTCTAATTTTATTCAATCCCCAGAGCAATATCGGCTGGAGTTATTGGACAACAACGAGCAGACCCATATTGTTGATGTCGTCGATATCGATGTTATTAATGATCTTGCTATATTAGACGCGAAACAGCCTTGGCCTGTTCATTTTCCGCTTGCTTCTGAGCCGCCAACAAAAGGACAGGAAATCTATTCACTTGGTAATCCGCATGACTTAGGCATGATAGTGGTTCCGGGCACATACAATGGTATTAAATCAAAAAGTTTCTATAAGCGGATCCATTTTACGGGGTCAATAAACTCTGGTATGTCAGGCGGACCTACGGTTGATGAATTTGGTAATGTAGTCGGCATTAACGTTGCGTCAGCAGGTAATCAAATTGGTTTTCTTGTACCAGTGGACAGACTTTTCAATTTAAGAGAGCAGGCATTAGAGACGTTAGACGTCAAAAAGGAAGAGGCGTTTTTTGTCGAACGTATCACCAAGCAGCTTACAGAGAACCAAAGTGCATTGTTCCAAGATTTAATTCAATCTGAATGGCCATTGTACAGTTTAGGGCAGGCAAAAGTCCCAAATGAACTCAGCGACTTTATGCCTTGTTGGGGTGACTCAAATCAAGATAAAGAAAAAGAATTGTATACGGCAGCCTCGACAAATTGTGCTTTAAACGAACGGATTTATTTAAGCAGTGATATGACGACGGGTCATGCGCAAATGGGATTCAGTTGGATCCACTCTGATAAGTTAAATGAGTTGCAATTAGCTACTTTATTTACGCAAACATTGAATCGACAATACAGCCGAAATAACGCTGGCCAAGATGATGTGACCGATTTTTATTGCCAAGAAGCACTTATTAATAACACACTTAAAACAACGTCTAAGGGCATTAGCTGTGTTAGGGCTTATCGAAAATACCCAGGCTTGTATGACGTAAGATTCCATTCTTTATTACTCGATAAAAATGACCAAACGTTAGTGGGTCGTTATGTACTGCAGGGTGTTAGTGAAACTACAGCGCAGTCCTTTTTCACTAAATTTGTTGAGAGTATTTCATGGAATTAATGATTGAAGTTGTTACCCGAAACAACAAGGTTCTGGCGTTACATAAAGTCCAAGGTGAAACTATTCGCATTGGTCGAGCATATGACAACGATCTGGTATTGCAAGAAGAGCATGTGTGCCCGTATCACGCGGAACTCAAACTATCCGAAGACGGCAGTTTACTGTTAGTCGACAGTGGCTCGGTAAATGGCATAAAAGATAAACATAATAAACAACTTAAACCTGTCGAAACGGTAACGTCAGGGGATGTTTTTGTTTTTGGCAAAGTATTTATTCGAGTTTTATTACCATTACATTCTGTTGCGCCCGCTAAAAAGATTAACGTAATAGAAGACATAGCACGAGCAGCCAATCATTGGTATTGGTCTTTGTTAGCCATTGCGATTTACTTTTTGATTTTGTTGGTCGACAAATATTACGAAACCTACCAAGAAGTTATTTGGAGCAAACTCACCGTTACCGCCATTTTTAGCGTACTAGCGTTGTTTATATTTCCGTTGTTGGTATCCATTGCAGCGCGTGTATTTAAAAAGGACGTCAAGTTTTTCACTATTGTGACCTTTTGCTATCTGCTTGCTATTTGCTGGTTGGTTCTCGCTGCTATTGGCTCAGTTCTTTTATTTAACTGGGGTGACAACGTTAGTATTTATATTGGTGCTGAGCTCATCGATTATGCTCTATTAATGATATTTTTAGGCGGCAGTTTTTATCTAGCGAGCAACATGAGCCTGCAACGTATTGCTGGCGTTTCAACTGTACTTGTTCTGGCTATTGCATCGTTGTCTTATATCAATGATAAAGGCGACGATAAGGTTAAATTATTCCCAACAATGAATAGTAAGGTCTTGCCATCGAAGTGGTTGCTTGCGTCTCCAGAATCGGCGGATAGTATTTTAGTTGAGACACAGAGCTTGTATAAAAAGGCGACATTAGAAGCCAAACGCAGAAACGCGGAAGCCGATAAATAATGTTGAAACCAATGTGTAATGGGGTTGAGCACATTAATTCAGTCCAAGTGTTAAGAACCGCACAATTAAAGTTGTCGACACGCGAATTTAAAGCCCGCGGGGCTTCGTTAAAACGTTGCTCAGCCTGTTTGCTGGGTGAGTCAAAATGCATTTGCGGTAGCGAACCGATTCCGGGTGAAATCGGCGTTTGTATGTTGATGTATCATGCTGAGTATTTTAAACCGTCAAATACAGGGCAACTCATTTGTGATCTGGTCACCGATAACTTCGCTTTTCGTTGGGAGCGTACAGAATGCGATCCTAAGTTAATTGAATTATTAGACGATCCTAAATGGTTTCCCGTGATTATCTTCCCTCACGATAATGTTGAAACAAGCCGACAACTGTCTGAATTGCCGAATCTAGAGGCGAGAAAAGGTCGACGGCCATTATTTGTATTTTTGGATGGCACATGGCGTCAGGCTAAAAAGATGTTTATCAAATCACCTTATTTGCAACATCTGCCTGTTTTACAATTAAATGACGCCTCACGAGGTGATTATCAATTGCGTGAGGCCTACCATGATCATCATCTAAGTACGGTTGAAGTTGCTATTGCACTGTTTAAGGAAAATGAAGAGGTGGAATTGGGTGAGCGATTAGAGGCATTATTTCAACGTTTCAGAAGTGGATATCAACACTTCAAACGCTAAATAGATCGCGTAATTCTATAATTTTCAACTACTTTAATTGTAGGGATTTAGTGTTCTCAGTATCAAATTATTTACATGATGGACTTAATTGGCGGCCTGAGGGCACATAGAAATTTACGTTACCCTTTAATAATCGCTGTAGTTCTACTATTCTAAAATTCAACATTATTGCCCTTTCGAAAAAACTAAAAACTAAAAACTAAAAAATAACAGTTGGAATAAACACTATGAAATTTTTATTGAATATTGGAGTAATGTTTCTACTCCTTTTATCAGGGCAATCTATTGCCAAATCAGATCAGATCCCCGTTGAAGATTTTTTCAAAAACCCAGAATTCTCAGGACTTCAACTATCCCCTAATGGTAAATATGTCGCTGTTTTATCACCAGTGAACACGCGCCGAAATATTGTAATTATGGAAACCAACAATCTTACTAAAGTTAAGCCAATCACTGGTTTCAAAGAGCAAGATGTGGGCAGCTTCTTTTGGGCTAATGATCAAGATATTGTTTTTACGCTAGATAGCGATGGTAATGAAGCGTTTAGTATTTACACAATTAACACGACAAAAAGAAAACCAAAAGTCGTTAAGTTGGTCGGTGCAATCGTTGATTCGTCAGGGATTCGTTCTGCTGCAACTGTGCATACCTTGCCAGACGATCCAGACCACATAATTGTCCAATATAATGGTCGTCGCGTAGTATCCCCAGATTTATACAAAGTTCCACTAGATAGTAAATGGAGCGAACGTGGTGAGCGTAACGGCAAGATGGACATGATTGCTCGAAACCCAGGTGATGTGCAAAGTTGGATCTTAGACCATAATGGTGCAGTTCGCGGTGCGTATTCGATTAAGGGCCTCACAGGAAAGTTCTTATACAAAGAAGCCAACGAAGAAGAGTTTCGAGTAATCAAAGAGTTTAACGTTGATGATGAAAATATCACGCCGCTAGGTTTTGCGTTCGACAATAAGACAATGTACGTTTCGTCTAATGTTGGCCGAGATAAGGGTGCTCTATATACCTACGATCCAGTCAAAGATAAATTAGGTGAACTGATTTTTGCCCACGACGAAGTTGACGTTGCAGGCTTAATGATGTCGCGTAAGCAGAAAAAGCTGTTAGGTGTGAGTTATTTTTACGAGTACCCAGAAGTGGCTTATTTCGATAAAGATTTTGCAACTTTAATGACGTCTTTAGAAGGTGCATTCAAGGGTAAACGTGTTGCAATTACTAGCATGTCTGAAGATGAAAAACTGAATATTGTTTATGTATCCAATGACAACGATCCTAGTGTTTATTATTTATTTAATAAAGGAAACAACAGCCTAAAACCATTGGTTCCAACTATGCAGTGGTTAGATCCAGAAAAAATGTCATCAATGAAACCGATTAAATTCACGAGTCGTGATGGCTTAACAATTCACGGTTATTTAACAATACCTAAAGGGGCCAAAGGTAAAGTACCACTGATTGTTAATCCACATGGCGGTCCTTATGGTATTCGAGACTTTTGGGGTTTTAATCCTGAGCACCAATTTTTTGCCAGTCGCGGTTATGCAACGGTACAAGTTAATTTCCGTGGTTCAGGCGGTTATGGTTTAGCATTTCAAAAAGCCGGCTATGGCGGTAAGTGGGGGCAGAAATGCAAAATGACCTTACAGATGCGGTAAATTATCTTGTTAAAGAGGGCATTGCTGATCCAGATAAAGTTTGTATTTATGGTGCCAGTTATGGTGGCTATGCAACGATGGCAGGATTAACCTTCACGCCTGATGTTTATAAATGTGGGATCAACTATGTTGGTGTAACAGACGTAGCGTTATTATTTGAATCAATGCCAAAGCATTGGGAACCACAAAAAGAGCTAATGAAAACTCGAATTGGTGATCCTGATGACGAAGCATTAATGAAACGTATGTCACCACTTGCGCATGTTGATAAAATCAAAGCGCCTTTAATGATTGTCCAAGGGGCGAGAGATCCACGTGTTGTTAAAAAACATGCGACTGACTTGCGTGATGCTCTTGAAGACCGTGGAATCGAGCTTAGTGACGATGAATGGATCATGAAGAAGAATGAAGGTCATGGCTTCAGAAAAGAAGAAAACCGCTTAGAGCTCTATACTAAAATAGAAAAGTTCTTAGAAAAGCACTTAAAGTAACTTTTAGTTAAAAGTCTTTATGAAAAAAGCCTTACTTTTGTAAGGCTTTTTTGTATCTTTTAACTCTGCTTTCATCCTTAAAGCTCAATGAAGGCTAGGGTGGTTAATAAATGGTCAAATTAGACATTCTTATTTGTAAGGTTTTGTTACATCCATTGACAACACTGTGTTAATCATTAATCTGATTGCGAATATTGAAATTTTGAATTGCGCTATATTCAATCACATAATTCAGTATAAAAATAAAAACAGGTTTTAGCCTACAATTCCGGAACAACACAATGAAAAAACTTAATGTAATCGCTGCGAGCGTTGCACTTGCTGTGGGGGCACTGTCATTGACAGCATGCTCTCCTAAAAGTGAAACAAATAGTCAAGTTCAAGCCGAGCAAGTTGCTGAAAAACAACTCGTTTCGGGCATTGACCTTAAAAATATCGATGACTCTGCATCCCCAACTGAAGATTTTTATATCTACACAAACGGTAAATGGCTTCAAGAAACAAAGATCCCTGCGGATAAGTCAAACTACGGTTCATTTACAAAGCTTTATGATGACGCCCAAGAAAATTTAAAAGCGATTATAGAGAAAGCTTCTAAAGCTAAAAACGCTAAAGTGGGTTCTGATGAGCAGAAACTGGGCGATTTTTATAATTCATATATGGATGAAGCACAGTCAGAGAAGTTAGGAATGCAGCCATTAAATGCATTAATGGCTGAAATTGACGGCTTATCCAACCATACTGATTTAGCCGCTATGATGGGTAAATTATATGGTTTGGGTGTAACTGGCCCTCTTGGTTTTTACGTAAACAACGACGCTAAAAAATCTGATCAATATGCTGTATACCTATTCCAATCAGGCTTAGGTCTTCCTGACCGTGATTATTATTCTAAAGATGATAAAAAATCTGAAGACAATCGTATTGCGTATGTCACTTATTTAACTGACATGTTAAAAATGGCGGGCATAGCCGATCCTAAAGGCGCAGCTAGCCGCATTATGGCATTAGAAACTGATTTAGCCGCTAAACAATGGTCACGTGTTGAATCTCGAGATGCAAACAAACGTTACAATAAATATAGCACTGAAGAATTTGCGTCTTACATGGGGACATTCCCATGGGCGGCCTATGCTAAAGAAACCAAATTGGCTGATGTAAAAGAAGTTATCGCTTCTCAAAATACATACATGAAAGCGTTTGGTGAAATGTTTACTAAGGTTGACGTTGGAACTTGGAAAGAATATTTCAAGATGAAACTACTTGGCGAATATTCTGACTATTTATCAAAAGACTTCGCAGACCGTAGTTTTGAGTTTTATGGTACAAAACTTAAAGGTATCGAAGAGCAACGTCCACGTTGGAAAAAGGCAGTTTCTGGTGTAGATACTGTACTTGGCGAACTTTTGGGTCGTTTATACGTTAAAGAACACTTTAAACCAGAAGCTAAAAGGCGCATGGAACAATTAGTTCAAAACGTGATTAAAGGCTTTGAAGTTGGCATAAAAGATTTAGAGTGGATGAGTGAAGAAACTAAGGTTTCTGCATTAGAGAAGCTATCTAAATTTACCCCTAAGATTGGTTACCCAGATAAATGGACTGATTACTCTGCATTAGAAATTAAAGCTGGTGATTTGGTCGGCAACTACATGCGTTTCAATCAATGGCAATTAACTCGTAATATTGAAAAGCTAGGTAAGCCTATCGATCGTAGCGAATGGCACATGACGCCACAAACCGTTAATGCCTATTACAACCCTGTAATGAACGAGATTGTCTTCCCTGCGGCCATTTTACAACCACCTTTCTTCAACTTAGATGCTGAAGATGCTGTTAACTATGGCGGTATTGGTGCTGTAATCGGGCATGAAATTGGCCATGGTTTTGATGACCAAGGTGCTAAGTACGATGGCGATGGCAACTTAAGAAACTGGTGGACAGAATCCGACCAAGCGCAATTTAAAAAGCGCGGTGAAAAGTTCTCTGCACAATACAGTGCATTTGAAGTGTTTGAAGGTGAGTTTGTAAATGGCGATTTAACTTTAGGCGAAAACATTGGCGACTTAGGTGGTTTAACTATCGCATATAAAGCGTACCAGTTATCTCTAAATGGCAAAAAATCACCTGTGCTAGACGGCTTTACTGGCGAGCAACGTGTATTCTTAGGTTGGGGTCAAGTATGGCGTCGTCTATATCGCGATGAAGCATTAAGCGAACGTCTAGTAACTGACCCACATTCACCGAGTCGTTATAGAGTAAATGGTATTGTTCAAAACATGCCTGAGTTTTATAAAGCGTTTGACGTTAAAGAAGGTGATGGACATTACCTTACCGAAGAAGAACGTGTAAAAATTTGGTAATTTAAAGCATCTTTATGCATTAAACTGTTAGTGCGTTTTTAGTGCATAACATTATGACTTTAAATACTATATTTAAATTGAAGGCCTCACATTATTGAGGCCTTTTTGTTGCCTGTTTATCAAGTGTTTTGAAACTAAAATGTAAACTTACGAACAAAGGTCGCAAATCGAGGTTTGCCACTATTGGTATATCCAGAGTACCGATAAGTGACTTGAGTCCCTATTTCAGGCGGTTCCGCTCGCTCTTTGTCTGAAAACCCCGAGCCTATCTTAAAAACGTGGCCAGTTTTATTTTTGACAACGATTGCGCCTAACATCCCTGCATACTTGCCCTTACCCTCTACGTGTTTTAATACGGTTGCTTCTTCGTCTAGATACGGCTTTAATTTTAATAGGCGGTCTGTTCGGCCGTGATAGTAATAGCTGTTTGCAACATTAAGCATGACACCTTCACCGCCACCAGCGACAATTTGTTTGAATATAGTTTGCACTTCCGTTTCGGTTTCCACTTTTAGTTGTTTAACTTGCCGCACCTAGGGTAAATTGATGTCCGCCAATAAATGAGCTAACTGGTTTTGTCGAAATTCAAAAGGTAGATGTGATTCAGGTACATCAAATACCATAAACCGCACATGTTGCCATTCGGATTCGTCAGCGTGTTTTTTCTAACAGTGGAAGAAACTTGTTCAAACTGTCCTCTGGATATCCATAATTCGCCGTCTAAGGCTGTTTTTGGCAAGTTCTCGATAAACCATTGTGGGCAATGGATTTGGTTTCCTCTGCGTGTAAGGAGCGTTGTTCCATTCCAATACGCTCTGATCCCGTCGTACTTTTCGCTTAACCAATAACCTTGATGCTGAGCAAATAGATTTTTGATATCAGCAACTTTGGCTAACATTAAGTCTACGGGTTTTGGTTTTGCCCAGATATAAACCGGAAATAAAACTAAAACTGCAAAGCAACATACAAGTATAAAATTTTGCATAACACTGTCCTTAGTGACGTAAAATTTTATTTTAGCGACTTTGTTTGGTTGTGAAGGACAGTTTAAAGATCAGTTTTCGGGGAAAGCTGAGTTACAAGAAGTGAATTACTTCTAAAAAGGAGTAATAAAAATTAACGTCTTTAGAGAGATTAGCGCATACAAATCAAATCCGACTTTGCTACGCCAATCTTTTAACATGTGGCGGATGTTTACCGCCACAGCATCATGCCATCAAAGGTTTTTATCAAAATATCGAACGATAGTTTTGGCTAAATGAAGGCCTGTTTTTTACCGCGAATGCTATGTTTGCTCCTGGGTAGGTCATTACATCAAAAGGCTTACCTAAATCTTGTAAATGTTTAAACAGCTTTGTCGCATGCGTAAACAATACGTTGTCGTCGGCCATTCCATGATAAATCAGTAAATCGCCTTTTAGACCCTCGGCATATTTAAAGACATTGCTAACATCATAGTCTTTGCCATCTTTACCGGGATGTCCTGCATAACGTTCTGTGTAATGAGTATCATATAGTGTCCAGTCGGTTACTGGCGCACCTGAAACACCTACTTTAAATACATCACCGGCTTTAAACATGCTCATTATTGTCATATACCCGCCATAACTGTGGCCGTAAACACCAATGCGATTTGGGTCAACATAGTCGAGGGTTTTTAAGTATTCTACACCGGTTAACTGGTCTGTTAATTCAACTTCACCAAGATGTTGGTAGATTGGATCTTCAAATTTTTTGCCTCGGTTATAAGACCCGCGGTTATCCAATTGAAAAACCACGTACCCTTTTTGCACTAAATGCTGGAGGATATAATTTCGTTTACTCCAACTATCAGTCACCAATTGTGCGTGTGGACCGCCGTACACATAATTAATTACAGGGCGCTTGCCAGTAAAACCTTTAGGCTCAAATATGCGGTAATGAAGTGTTTGCCCATCCTCAGCGGTTATCGTACCAAAACGAGGTTTAATCCAGTCATTCAAATAAGGTGTAAGTGGATGTGAAGCGTCGAGCTTATTTTGTTCCATCCAGGTTAATTGCTTTCCGTTTGCCTTAGTGTAGGCTCACTTGAGGCGGTTGTGTCGTGGTTGAAAATGAGTCTAAGTAAACCGAAGCGTCTTCAGAGAATGTTACGTCATGTAAACCACTTCGCTGGGATACTTTTTTTATCTGCTGTGGTTTGTTTAAGTTAACAACATATAAGTGGCGTTCGATAGGAGTATCTTTTCGTCCCGTGAAATAGACATCGCCGTTGACTTTGTCTACAGCAACTAGTTTATCGACAATCCAATCACCCTTAGTTAACTGCGCTTTTACGTTACCTTTTAGATCGATGTGATACAAATGTTGGAATCCGTCACGTTCTGAAGCCCAAACAAAACTGTCATCAAAATAATATAATGATTCGTGAAGGTTAATCCAAGTATCAGAAGTTTCAGTCACTACAGTCTTTTGAGACAATGTTTTAGCGTTAACAAAACGCAACTGTAACTCATGTTGACTGCGGTTTTGCCACTGGTAACTAAATGTAGCTGAGTTAGGTAACCATTTACCGCGAGTGATATAAATATCTTGTTCTTGACCTAAGTCAATCCAGCGGATCTGCGATTCGCTTTGTGTGATCTTCAGTAAACCCAGTTCGATTTTTACGTTTGGGGTTCCGGCAAACGGATATCGTTGGTCAAATAATTTAATCGAATCGGCGTAAATCTCGTTACGTGTTGCAACCTTAACCGGTGATGTATCGACTTTAGTTAACGCAATTTCAGATTCATCCGGTGCCCACCAGTAACCTGTCATTCGTTTCATTTCTTCTTGAGCAACAAACTCCGCCATGGCAAATTTAATGGTGTCTTTACCACTTGTGGTGAGTGCTTTTGTTTGTTTGGTTTTCAGGTTAATAATGTAGAGATTTTGGTTTTTAACATAAGATACAAAATTGCCTTTAGGTGAAAACTTTACGTCGGTGACAAATCCATCACCATTCGTAAGCTTCTCTGCTTTAGCTTTACCTAACTGATAATAAAAAACATCGCCGTTTAGTGGGAATAGCAAAGCGCTGCCGTCGGCTGATCAGGTATATTCCAAAATCCCCTTACCATAAATACGTTGGCGTTCACGTCGTGCTTTCTCTTCATCAGATAAGGACTCAGGCCCCGAGAACAAAGATTCGGAATCGACCAACATTGAACGCTTGCCTGTTGCGACATTGTATTCCCATAGATCATAACGATTATAGTCATCAGCTCGCGGTTGGATATAGGTGGCACGTTTACCATCAGGGAGACCGTTAATTTACTTGGTGTTTTGCCAGCTAATGATGGGTCAGAATAAATTCGTTCCAGAGTGAGCTCTTGCGCGTTGATGTTAAATATTTGAATCAGGATGAACAGTAATATAATCGTGAGTTTTTTCATTTATGGGGTGCACCAAATTAAGACAATAATGCAAACGAGTTGATTATCGTAATGCTAATAATTTACGGGGATGATGCCAGAAAGGGTAACAGCGGGAAATAACAAGTTGCAATAATGCGATAGACGGATAGAATTCCGCGTGGAAATTTTGTACACACGGAGAATAATAATGACAACAATTACAAAATTAGGTTTGGCCCTGGCATTAGCTGTTTCAGGAGCATCTTTTACATCTCAGGCTAATAGTGACGACACGGGCGCCGAGAAAAAGTTTAATGCAAAACCATTCATGGTATTTGGTTACGCATTTGGCGGCGATGATATGGGAACATTGGAATATGACGATGGTTCTACTTCTGATGTATCAGCTGGCGGCGGTTTCACTATGGGTGGTGGTGTTGATATCGGCATAAACTCAGAATCGTTTGGTTTTTCTAAACCGATTGGGGTGAAATTAAGTGGTGCATACAAATTTGATTCGGCAACTGCTGATAATGCTGATATCACGTTTGACCGTTTTGAATTCACAATATTGCCATATGTGCAATTAAACGAAAAAGTGACACTTGGTGCTGGTGTGTCTTTCCACACAGGCGTCGAACTTTCATCAGAAATGGACGGTTCAAGTTCAGAATCCTATGAATTTGACGGTGCAACGGCGTTTGTTGCTGAGTTAGGTTTTAAGCAAAACGAACAGCTTAGTTGGGGTTTTAGATTTACATCGGTAGAATATTCTCTGGCTAATTATAGTGGTGTTGAAGCAACTTCAGGTAGTAACTTCGGCGGGTTCATGACCTATAGTTTTAAACAATAGTATTTCAAAATACTGTTTAAGTGTTTTATTAAGGGGCCTTTAGGCCCTTTTTTGTTACCTATAAATAATCGAGTCATTTGTTCGTAAAACTAAAATTTAAGGTAAAAACCACGACATAAATCTTTATATTGCTCTGAATAACTGCCATCAAGTTGACGAATAACAAGTGTTGAATGTTGTGTATCGATTGAACTTGGCGCAGATTTTTTAGTTCAACTAATTGCCGGATCACCTTACCTTGTCTATTATGTTTGATATCGCATTGCCGATTTAGCTGCCACTGATAAGTCGGAGCTATGTCGAGCAATTCCTGCATTTCTGCAACAGGTAATACTAGGCTCAATTTGCCTTTCTCAGTAGTGAGTTCAGCGCTACGTTTTAACAACTGGTCAAAGGTGAGCGTAATTTGATGACGCGCCTGCGTTCGTTTGTTGTCCTTATTTTGTAGGTCGTGACTAAAATAAGGTGGATTGGAAACAATATGGTCAAATTTTTCTGATGTGACCCATAAGCAAAAGTCGCTTTTTAAACAGGTTAGCCGTCCATTCCAATCGCTGTGTTCAAAGTTTTGTTGTGCTTGTTGTACTGCGTCGTCGTCTAACTCAATGGCGGTAATTGAAGCCCCAAGGTCAGTGATGCGTTGAGCTAACATAAGAGCAATTAAACCGCTCCCCGTCCCAACATCGAGAATGCGTTTATCGTCGTCAATATTTGCCATGAGCACCTAGTAAAATGCCGTCGGTATTAACCTTCATTGCACACTTATCGTGCCAAATTGAAAATTGTTTAAACTGAAAGTGTGGTTTTGCCAATTCTAAGGTATCCGCTTGACGATATTTTCCGCTATAATATCAGACCTTAAGATTTGATATAGCTCCAGCCGGAATTTGCATGACATTTGATGAGTTCGATTTAGACCGCCGTTTACTTTTAGGTATTCAAGCCCTTGGTTATGCCAAACCAACACGAGTACAACAAGCCGCAATACCTGAGGCGTTGGATGGTCACGATGTTTTAGCGAGTGCCCCGACAGGAACCGGTAAAACAGCCGCGTTTCTAATTCCTGCTATTCAGTATTTATTAGACTCTCCTCGCAGAAACCCTGGTTTTGCCCGTGTTATGGTACTTGCGCCTACCAGAGAACTGGCTTATCAAACCTATGATTTTGCTAAAACGTTAAGCCAGCATACTGATTTACGTGTTGGTGTTATTACCGGCGGTATTAATTACGGCAGTCATAAAGACATTTTAGAAAAAATAACGATATTTTAATTTCAACTCCAGGTCGTCTGCTTGAGTATATGGATGCTGAAACTTTCCACTGTGAAGATGTTGAGGTGTTAATATTAGATGAAGCTGACCGCATGCTCGACATGGGGTTCCGTAGCTTTATGTTACGCATCGCCGATGAATCTCGAAATCGTCGCTAAGGCCATGTTGTTTTCTGCCACATTAGAAGGCCGCGGTATAATAGAGTTTGGTAATCATGTTTTGGCCGAAGCGGTATTTGTTGAAGCGGATGCACCAAGAAGTGAAGTCAGTAAAATTGTTGAATGGACCCACTTAGCCGACAGCGATGAACACAAATTTGCCATGTTGGGGCACTATTTAGCGTTAGAAGATGTTAAAAAGTCAATCGTATTTGTTAAAACCAAAGAACGGTTAGAGCTTGTTGTAAATCAGTTGCAAGCTATGGGTATTTACGCAGCGTACTTGCAAGGTGAGATGCCCTAGGACAAGCGTCTCAAAGCAATAGATAAATTAAAGTCGGGTAAATCCCCTGTATTGGTCGCAACCGATGTTGCAGCGCGTGGTCTTGATATTATCGATGTGACTCACGTCTTTAACTTTGATTTACCGCGAACAGCGGATGTCTATGTTCACCGAATTGGCCGCACGGCTCGCGCTGGAGCAAAAGGCTATGCCGTCAGTTTTATTGCTGCACACGACATGCTGATCATGAAAAAATTGAACGTTATACAGAACAAACGTTTAAGCATAGAAAAATTGCAGGCATCGAACCTAAAAACAAAGAATCTGCAGTTCCGGCTAAAAAGAAAAAGCCGCATAAGAAAAAAGTCGCCAAAGCGTTAGCTAAGTCGGCTAAGAAGAAAACTAAGAAGAAAAAATAAGCCATGTCGCAACCCGTTAAAATAGGCAAAACGTTTGCATTTATCTTCTGGGGATTGTTTCTCGTCTTAGGTTATCAGTTTTTTGATGGCAAATTATCAGAGCGCGTAAATCCAAATCAAAACCCCGAGAGCTATATTAACGGTCAAATGGCTACTTTAGTTTTGGACCAAAACCGAATGGGTCATTATGTTGTAAATGGCCTGTTAAATAACTACCCAGTGACCTTTTTACTCGATACTGGCGCGACAAATGTCGCGGTACCGAAAGGGGTTGCTGATGCAATTGGCCTTAAATATGGTCAGCCTGTTTCAGTTAATACCGCCAATGGCACTGCTAAGGCGTATATGACTACGATTGATAACTTAACTATCGGCAAGTTGCAGTTTGGCAATATGCGCGCGACGATTGTACCTTAGTATGCAGGGCGACGAGTTATTACTTGGCATGAACGCATTAAAACAAGTTGAGTTTACGCAAAGAGAGGGACGATTGACCCTCAAGCAAATACAATAAAAGAGAATTTTCAAACTATGTATCAGCAACACATTCCTGCTCAAGTTACCGCTGCGCTGCAAGAAGACCTAAATGGTCTGTCTGCCGATTTAGATATTACCGCACAATTAATTCCATCGGAACAACTGGCGACAGGTAAAGTGATTACGCGTCAAGATGCGGTTGTTTGCGGGGTTGAATGGGTGAATGAAACCTTTTCCCAAATTGCTAAAAATACGACTGTTGAGTGGCAAGTTAAAGACGGTGACAACGTAGTTGCCAATCAAACCTTATTCACATTCTCAGGCCCAGCCCGTGAAATATTGACAGCAGAACGTACAGCGTTAAATTTTTTACAAATGTTATCTGCGACCGCAACGTCTACCCAACATTACGTTAATGAAATTGCCGCGATGCAAAGCACAACTAAAATTTTGGATACGCGTAAAACCATCCCTAGCTTACGATTAGCGCAAAAATACGCGGTTACCTGTGGTGGTGGGCAGAATCACCGAATTGGTTTATTTGATGCGTATTTAATTAAAGAAAATCATATTTTTGCCGCTGGATCTATTGATGCTGCTGTGACTACCGCTAAACAACTCAATCCATCAGCTAAAGTGGAAGTGGAAGTGGAGTCATTAGATGAGCTTCAATTGGCAATGGATGCGGGGGCGGACATCGTCATGTTGGATAATTTCACTGTTGAAATGACAGCGCAAGCAAGAAAATTAAGCAATGGAAAAGTTAAACTTGAGGCGTCTGGCAACATGGATGGTGAAAAATTTAAAGCATATGCGCAGTTAAATATTGACTATATCTCAATTGGTGGCTTAACTAAGCATGTGGATGCGATAGATTTGTCGATGCGATTTGATTAAGTCTTGTATTTCTTATGAGTACGCATCTTGTAAATCAAGTTATGGCACTAACAAGCTTTTAACGTTTTTTGTAATTTTGAGAAAATTGCTAATAATTAGATCACACTATTGGACCTTTAGATTGCAGTACGGATGCGTAAAATTTGATATGAAACAAATTCGTAGCTTGTAATTTGAAGTAAAAGAGTCACAATGGCTGTAGGTTAAAGACAATAACTTCATGACAACTTACTAGGAGTAATAAAATGAAAAACCGCCAACAAAAGGGTTTTACTCTAATTGAACTGATGATTGTAATTGCAATTATCGGTATTCTGGCATCGGTTGCGGTTCCGCAATACCAGACTTACGTTTTACGTACGGAAGCCACAACTTCATCTACATCAGCATTGCGTCCAATTAAAAATGCCGTTGAAGAATACGTAGCATTGAATGGCCAAAACCCAAGTTCATTTGCAGAATTAGCAGATATTGGTTTTGTTGACCCATCTGGTGCTGACTATACTGCTACAACTTCTGTATCGGGTTCTGATTTTACGTCAGCCACGCTTACTGGTGGTGGTGAAAATGCACTACAAATCGTAATGCTTTATAACAGCGACACGGCACCTAAAGACTTTCAAGCTGAGTCTTTGACATTTGAAGCTACAGTTAGTGCAACAAACGGTGCCGTAACTTGGACAGTATTATCAAGTGACGTAACTAAGTTACCTACACCAAAAGGTTTCACAGTTACAGCATCTGAAGAAGATGATAGTGAAGACTAATTATCATAATAAATAGGTAGGTTACTATTTATTATTAAACGGGGACTTTAAGTCCCCGTTTTTTTTATGGTTTTTTCAAAATTGATTTATATTTTTGTCAAAGTATTTTCGCTATCTTAACTTTCAGCTAAAAAAGTGAATATTTCCTTTCTTTTTTGTCATAACATTAGTTAAACGTTGCGACAAAGCGATTTCCTCGACATAATTAAATGATACTAATTCAGGAAGAAATCTCAGTTTTATGCAACATTCGTTTAACGGTGCCTTAATTCGACAACTCTTAGCACATCAGTTAATTTCCGATGAAGCCGTCGAGAAACTGAAAACGAGTATATCCGCCTATCAATCAACTGCGGAAGCACTGGTTAAAGAAGGGGTGATCACGCCTGAAAACCTAATGTTATTTGCATCCCAACGCTTTGGTGTGCCGCGCATTGATATAGCCTATTACGATGTTTCGCAAATTCCTGATGAGCTCAAAAACGAAAAACTCGTATCCAAACACCAAGTATTACCTTTAGTTAAAAATGGTCGAACCCTCTATTTAGCGACCGCAGACCCGTCTGATATTGCGGCACAGGAAGACTTTGAATTTAATACCGGACTGCAAACTGAGTTTGTGGTTTGTGATCCATTAGCGTTAAATGAAGTTATTCACCAAGTATTTTCGTCTTTAGAAGAAGGGCTTGGCGTTAATGAATCGGATATGTTGGAGTTGGCTGACTTAGAAACAGAGTCGGTTGAAACTGAACAAGACGATGGCAATGATGGAAAAGACGATGCGCCAATCGTTGTTTATATCAATAAAATATTATTGGACGCCATTCGTAAAGGGGCGTCGGATTTACATTTTGAACCCTATGAAAAAGAATACCGTATCCGCTTTCGTATTGACGGTATTTTGTCTGAAGTTGCCCGGCCACCTTCCGCATTATCCAGTCGTTTATCGGCCCGTATAAAAGTTATTTCTAATTTGGATATTGCTGAAAAACGCAAACCTCAAGACGGTCGAATTAAGCTAAAGGTATCCGCCAAAAAATCCATCGATTTTCGTGTCAGCACACTTCCTACTTTGTGGGGCGAAAAAGTGGTTATGCGTATCCTCGATGCGTCTAGCGCAATGTTAGGTATCGATGTACTTGGTTATGAGGAAGAGCAAAAACAACTCTATTTAGAAGCTTTAGCACAACCACAGGGCATGATTTTAGTTACTGGGCCAACGGGTTCTGGTAAAACTGTATCTTTGTATACCGGACTCAATATTCTCAATACCCCTGAACGAAATATTTCAACAGCGGAAGATCCGGTTGAAATTAATTTGACAGGTGTGAACCAAGTGCAAATGAATCCAAAGGCTGGATTAGATTTTGCGACGGCATTACGAGCCTTTTTACGTCAAGATCCCGATATCGTAATGGTCGGTGAGATTCGAGATTTAGAAACTGCCGAGATTTCAATTAAGGCGGCTCAAACGGGTCACTTGGTCTTATCCACACTGCATACTAATTCTGCTCCCGAAACGCTAACACGTTTGTCTAATATGGGGGTTCCGTCCTACAACATTGCGAGTTCAGTATCACTTATAATTGCCCAGCGATTAGCACGTAAGCTTTGTAATCGTTGTAAAGAGCCGGAAATAGAGCTACCAGAAAGTGAATTGTTAAAAATTGGTTTTGAACCTGAACAAATTAAAGATATGACCTTATTTAAGCCGGTTGGATGTAATGAATGCACCCAAGGCTACAAAGGTCGGGTCGGTATTTACGAAGTAATGAAACTGTCTGAGCAAATGAAAACCATAATTATGTCCGGCGGAAATTCGTTAGATATTGCAAATCAAGCCAAACTTGAAGGTATCAACAATTTGCGGCAATCTGGTTTATTAAAAGCAGCAAACGGCATTACAAGTTTGGCGGAAGTAAACCGGGTAACTCAACAGTAATTGGTTAAGGCAAGTAAATGGCGACAAATAACAAAGTAATCAGAAAGCAGATCGTTTTTACCTACCAAGGTTTGAACCGCCGAGGTGGTAAAATCAAAGGTGAAATCTATGCTGCTAGCGCCAGTGAAGCCAAGGGGAATCTAAAAAACAAGGCATAACCCCAACCAAAGTCCGTAAAAAACCACAGCCTTTATTTGGTTCAGGTGGTAAACCAATTGATGCAAAAGACATTGCCGTATTTACTCGACAAGTCGCCACTATGTTAACCGCCGGTGTACCTTTGGTTCAGTCTTTAGATATGATTGCCAAAGGTGCCGATAAACAAAGTATGTCTAAGCTGGTTCAGGATGTACTTGGTCAAGTGCAGGCCGGCTCTAGTGTTGCAGATGCATTGCGGACCCAGCCTAAATATTTTGACGACTTGTATTGTGACTTAGTTGAATCGGGTGAAAAATCCGGGGCATTAGACGGTATATTCGACCGAATTGCTTTATATAAAGAAAAATCAGAAGCCTTAAAATCTAAAATTAAAAAAGCGATGACCTACCCAATCGCAATATTAAGTATCTCGTTTATTGTTGTCGGTATTCTCCTCGTTGTGGTAATTCCAAGTTTTGAAGACATCTTTAAAAGTTTTGGTGCTGACTTGCCTTAGCCCAACAATGACTGCGATTGCCGCGTCTGAAGTAGCGCAAGATTATTGGGCTGTCGTGGTTGCGGGGATCATCATTGCGGTATTTTTATTCAAACGGGCGCTACGAACCAATGCAAAATTTGCAGCTTCAATGGATGCCTTGTTATTAAAAGCACCAATAGTTGGCAATATTGTCAACAAAGGGGCGATAGCACGTTACGCTCGAACCTTATCAACCACCTTTGCTGCCGGTGTCCCATTACATGAAGCATTAAACTCTGCGGCAGGTGCCTCTGGTAATGCTGTTTATAAAAAAGCCATCCATAAATTAAAGCCGACGTATCCGCTGGTAACTTGATGCACGTATCGATGCGAGCCACTAATTTGTTTCCCGATATGGTTACGCAAATGGTATCCATTGGTGAAGAATCAGGTGCCCTAGATACTATGCTAGAGCGGGTAGCCAATGTTTATGAGCAAGAAGTCGACGACGCTGTTGACGGTATTACTGCCCTTATCGAGCCCTTTATTATGGTCTTTTTAGGTACCGTAATAGGTGGTCTCATCGTGGTAATGTATTTGCCTATATTCCAAATGGGTAATGCGGTTTAGTCTGGTTGTTACACTGAGTTAATTGCTTAGACTTTGGCCTTTGTACCGTTACAAAAATAATTGATAAGAAATATATGTTTGATCAAATTTTAGATGCTTTAGAAACTTTTCCGCTGTTTTTATATGGTTTCACTTTTGTCCTCTCTCTTCTCGTTGGCAGCTTTTTAAATGTCGTTATTTATCGACTGCCGGTGATGATGCAAAATGAATGGGACTGTGATTGCCGCGAATTACTCGCCGATGAATTGAAAAAACGAAAGCAAAGGAAGCGACGCCGTTTAATTTAGCTGTCCCGGAATCCCACTGTCCAAAATGCAAACACAAAGTTAAGCCATGGCAGAATATTCCAGTCATTAGCTATTTATTATTGAAAGGAAAGTGTGGAAACTGCAATACGCCGATTTCCCTAAGGTACCCTGCAATAGAGTTGTTGACTGCAATTGCGTCATTAACTGTGGTCATGGTAGTTGGGTTTTCACCTCAAGCGCCAGTATTAATCCTTTTGACTTGGTTGTTTGTTGCCCTCATTTTTATCGATATTGACCACATGTTATTGCCAGATCAAATTACCCAACCTGCGCTTTGGTTAGTCATTATTAGCTCAATTTGGGGCGTGTTTCTATCTCCTAAAGACGCAATTATTGGCGCGGCTTCTGGGTATATGTTTTTGTGGGTTGTCTTTTGGGGCTTTAAGTTAGTCACAGGAAAAGATGGCATGGGTTATGGCGACTTTAAGCTAATGGCGGTTGTTGGTGGTGTTGTTGGCGTTATTCAGTTGCCAATGGTCATATTACTATCGTCCGCTGTCGGGGCAGTTATCGGTCTTTCTATGATGGCATTTTCAAAAGCTGATCGTACGACCCATATCCCTTTTGGACCATATATCGCGATAGCTGGTTGGATAACCATGTTGTGGGGTGATGGTATCCTTGCATGGTATTTAAGAGTTTTTGTATGAGCCAGCCGAAAAAGCTAATTATAGGAATAACGGGCGGGATCGGCAGCGGCAAAACGGCTGCAACAAACATTTTTCAGCAACTTGGTATTGATGTGGTCGATGCGGACATCGTCGCCAGAGATATTGTTAAAGTAGGCTCTCCAGTATTAGACCTTATTGTTAAGCAGTTTGGGAAAGGCATTATTCTGGCGGATGGCTCACTAAATCGAGCGATGTTACGCCAACAAATTTTTTCTGATAATGCTCAAAAGTTAGCCCTAAATGCAATTATGCACCCAGCTATTAGAGCTGAATTGTTGGCACAATTGGACGCGGCTACCTCAGACTATGTCTTGTTATCTGCGCCCTTGTTGTTTGAAAATGGACTTGAGAAATATGTTGATAAGGTTATTGTTGTTGATGTTGATGAGTCAGTACAAATGCGTCGAGCGAGTGACAGGGATGGCGTTGAACCATCGCAAATAGAAGCCATTATTAACAGCCAGCTGTCTCGGCATGAGAGAAAAAACAAAGCTGACTTTATCATCGACAATTCAGGCAGTTTACTCATGTTAAATGAGCAGGTTAAAGCCGCACATATTTGGGCAAAAAATTTAATAATTTAACATCGTAAAATCGGTAAATTTAGATAAAAGTGTATAATTTTTCTGCGATATGTGTTTAAACTACTAGAAAGTACTAGTAAATATAATCAAATAATAATAAGAATAAAATGAACTTTGTTGTATTCGAACACCCATTAAATGAAAAAGTCCGAGTGCTTTTGCGACTCGAACTCTTGTTCCAGCAACTCGATTCATTTCAATCCACCAATAATTATCCCAACCTACTTTCCTTTTTCCGCAATATTTTTGACTGCATTGAGCTACTTGAACGAAATGACGTTCGCAGTACCTTGACTCATTATTTGGATTTATTAGAAAAAAGTATGGTTAAGTGGGCGGCGCATCCTGAGGTTCAAAATGAATCGTTACAGGAAAAGTTAGCAGAGGCGATTCGATTGCAAAATGACGTCGTCAATATGACTAAAGCATGTCAGCAACTCAAAGAAGATAAATTTTTAGCCAGCTTACGCCAACGTTTTTCTATTGCTGGTGGCGCATGTGATTTTGAATTACCGCAACTTCACTATTGGCGTCTACAAACAAAACAAGAACGTGATAATAATGTCCAAGAATGGCTTAATATCTTGTTGCCACTAAAACAAGCGCTGGACTTTTCACTTATGTTTATTCGTGAGTCCTATAGTTTTGAGCAAAAAAGTGCTGTAAATGGATTTTATCAAGATTCCAGCGGCGATAACGTGAGTTTATTGCGTATACGCTACGACTTGTCCCTAGGGGTTTTTCCAACGGTTAGTGGCAGTCATAGACGATTTTCAATCAGTTTTATGCAACCTGATAAAAGTTCGGTTAAAACGGCTGTGAATGATACAATTCATTTCGAATTAGCAAAATGTTAGTTAATAAGAGTGAATTATGACAACCGTAGTTAAATGTCCAACCTGCGTAAAAGACGTTGTGTGGGGGCCCGAATCAGAGTTTCGTCCTTTTTGTTGTAAACGATGCCAGCTTATTGATTTAGGTGAGTGGGCCAACGAAGAAAAATCTATTCCAGAATCACCGTTAGCGTCAGCAATGTCAGAAGCCGATCTCGATCGCATTGAAAACATGTTGGCCCAACAAGAAAACGAGTTTTTTAAATAATAAGATGTTAGTCATTTCTAACAATGTCAGTTTGTCCCTTGATGAGATTGAGTTAAATGCGATCCGTGCTCAAGGCGCTGGCGGGCAAAACGTAAATAAAGTTTCCTCGGCAATTCACCTTCGATTTGATGTCGCAGCCTCCTCTTTACCAGACTTCTATAAAGAGCGCTTGTTAGCGCTAAAAGACAAACGCTTAACAAAAGAAGGCGTTATTGTCCTAAAAGCGCAGCAATATCGGACTCAAGAGCAAAACCGAGATGACGCGTTAGAACGGTTAGTGGAATTGATTAAGAGTGTGTCTGTTGTTGCAAAGGCGCGTCGAGCAACAAAACCTACCCGCGCATCGCAAAAAGGCGAATGGATAGTAAGACTAAGCGAAGTGGTCTAAAGCAAATGCGGGGCAAAGTGGATATGGGCTAGATTGTTAGCCCACAGTCGTTACTGCATATTAGTTTTTTCTGACTTTATTATCCCGCCGCCAAAATTTTGCATGATCAATATCTCGTTCCCATAAAGGCCGGGGTTCCAATACAGTCCGTCTGGAAATTGTTTTTTGAAATAAGCAGGTCCAAAATCTGAGCTGGATCTCGCTGCTTCGTACAGTATATTGTACGCTGGTGTCACTTCTACTTGGGTAATGTCGTCAAATTGTACCTGCCGCTTGGTCAATTGCTTAACTATTGCATTATTGGGCGCTGACGGGTTAAGCGTCGTAACAACTCCGCGTTCTGGCAAATTGGTTTCTTTGGATATGAAATATAGGCCGCAACCTAATGGAAAACGTCCAACCATTTTTTTCAATATATTGGCAACATCTTTACGCACTACTTTTTTGTCAATGGCGCTACTAAGTACGTCGTAGGCTTTAAACATGGTTGGGAAATCAAATTTAGGTTTGGTCGATAAAATAAAAGACGCATAAATCATTGGCACACGAATGAGATTACCCAACAAGTGCGCAGGGTTTGAATAATTAACCAAAATCTCTTCCATAATTTGATGTCGTTGTAGTGCTTTTTCAAATAATGAGTCGTCGTCAAATTCGTTGCGATTCGGTTTCCCTAATCCCCATTTAAGGTATGTTAGAGTATTTTCATAAATGGCTTTAGCTTGGCTTTTTCGCGTTTTTTCATCAACCTGCCTGTATCGGTTACCTTCATACAATGCCTCAGCTTCTGGGCTGTAACTCCCGATGCTTTGCAATAAACAGGCTTTAACAATAGGCATTAAAACATTGGCTTTATAACCTTCTAGTGCTTCATCATCATCATCGTCTGATGTTGTTACTTGTTCATCGCTCTGGGACCAATTGGGTAAATTTAATTGAATAAATTTGTTATCTAGCAGTTCTTTCTGAGCAAGTTGCGATACAAGTTGTATCGTCAACGCTGACGTATAAAGAGGTCGGTTTTTTCATTGTTTGGGCAACGGCTTGGATCACCAGAGAGTGGTGCGCGGAGCACGATAGTAGTTAAAAACTTACCTGCGTCTCGTTCTTTAACTGCTGCGTCAACTAATGTACCGGCCAATTTGTCGAGTATTGTTCTACGTTGTTCAAAGCCTTTTTGAATTTTTGGCCACAATTGAGCTATGTTCTCATCGGCTTTTTCTTGATTTGGTTTAATTCAGATAAGTAGACTTCAACGTCGGCTTGGTCTTTAATCTTTGGGTAATTACCATTTTTTTGTTTGTAGCCCAAAATTGTTTTAAGTTGGTTATTAACCTCCTCAAGCTTTTCTTTTTCACGCAGAAAGAAGCCCTGCAACTCGCTAAATTTAGAGTAAAATGAGGTTGCATCGTCGATGACTTCAACATATTCAGATTTGAGTTGTTGTAACAAATCAGTGATAAAAAGAGGTTGTGACATTAAAATCCCATCAAAAAACCATAAATTTTAGGCGCTTATATTGCTGGATCAGTATAGAAGTCGAAGTCGATTTGAGCCAGCACTAAATTAGTTTGATTAATTTTTGCGCTTTGTGTAACTCACCATATGCTTTTTCAATTTGTTAACGTATAATGCGCGCCCAAAATCGGATACTAGAACCGGTTTAAACGAATTTTATATTTAAAACTTACGGAGTTTAACATGGCTTTAGAACGTACTTTTTCTATCATCAAACCTGACGCAGTTGCAAAAAATGTAATCGGCGCTATTTATAACCGTTTTGAATCTGCAGGTCTACGTATCGTAGCGTCTAAAATGGTTCACCTTTCTCAAGAGCAAGCTGAAGGTTTCTACGCTGAGCATAGCGAACGTCCTTTCTTTGGTGCTTTGGTTTCTTTCATGACTTCTGGTCCAGTTATGGTTCAAGTGTTAGAAGGCGAAAATGCAGTATTGAAAAATCGTGAAATCATGGGTGCTACAAACCCTGCTGAAGCACTAGCTGGTACTTTACGTGCTGACTACGCAGCTTCAATTGATGAAAATGCTTGTCACGGTTCTGATGCGCCTGAATCAGCAGCTCGTGAAATTGCATACTTCTTCTCTGCTGACGAAATTTGTGCACGTACTCGTTAATTTAACTTTTTGCTTAACTTGAAATATGGTTAAGTAAGTACTGCTAAATAAACAATACGTTAAAAGGACTTAGGAATACTAAGTCCTTTTTGTTTTTCTAATCACTCTTAAACATTCCAACTGGAAACGTTTGTGAATGTGGATAACATAGAGTGATTAGAAAAATTAGTACGCGTGTAATAACGCATCCATTTCTTTTAGCAAAGATTGCTAATAAAGAACAACGATATAAGTTACAAAGAGGTTCTTATGACGACAGAAACGACCACTCCGGCTACTCCAAAAATAAATCTGATGGACTTTGATCGCAAAGGCATGCGCAAGTTTTTTGCGGATGAATTTGGTGAAAAAGGCTTTCGTGCTGACCAAGCGGTGAAGTGGATTTATCAAATGGGAAAAACCGATTTTGATGAAATGACTAATTTTTCTAAAGTCTTAAGAACCAAATTAAAAGAAAAGTGTGTAATAAAATCACCTGAAATTAGCGTACGCCAAGTGTCTAGCGATGGAACAATTAAATACGCATTGGTGCTAGATGATGGTCAAGAAGTTGAAGCGGTTTGGATCCCAGATGGAAATCGCGCTACTTTGTGTGTTTCCTCTCAAGTTGGTTGTGCATTAGAGTGTCCATTTTGTTCGACAGGGGCTCAAGGCTTTAATCGTAATTTGAAGGTCGGAGAAATTATTGGCCAAGTTTGGCGTGTGGTACAAGACATTGGTTGGGATGGTTTATCAACCAATCGTGCAGTAACAAACGTTGTTATGATGGGCATGGGTGAACCGTTATTAAATGTAAATAACGTTGTTCCAGCGATGGAACTAATGATGGACGATTTCGCTTTTGGTTTATCTAAACGTCGTGTCACGCTTAGCACATCAGGTGTTGTGCCGGCTTTGGACTTATTAAAAGAAAAAATTGATGTGGCTCTCGCCATTTCTTTACATGCACCAAACGACGAACTACGTGACGTCTTAGTTCCGGTAAACAAAAAATATAATATCGAGTCGTTTCTAGCGGCTTGTCGTCGTTATATTGATGGTTCTACAGCTAACCAAGATATTACGATTGAATACGTTATGTTAGATGGCATTAACGATTCAATGGATCATGCCCGTGAATTAGCTAAAACATTACGTGGAACACCGTCTAAAATAAACTTAATTCCATGGAATCCATTCCCAGACGCGCCATACGGAAAATCATCTAATTCTCGAGTGGATAGATTCGCTAAAGTCATGCAGGAAGAAGGTTATACTTGTATCGTCCGTCGTACTCGTGGCGATGATATTGACGCGGCTTGTGGTCAATTAGCAGGTGACGTAGTTGACCGGACTAAGCGAATGTTAAAAAACAGGTGAAAGGTGAGGCGATATCAGTCAAAATGGCTTAACCCTCAGTTTTCATTAAAAATAAGAATAAGCGGTTATGGGACGAATTGTTATCGTATTGCTCAGCTGTTTTATGCTGATAAGCTGTGTTACGGAACGAACTTTTATCGATTCTAAGAAAAAAGTTCGGAGTTTAGAGTTTAATAAAGACGATGCAGCCAAAACCAGACTTATCCTTGGTTTGAGTTATCTCGAAAACGGCAAATTTGAGCAGGCGAAATTTAACCTTGAAAAAGCGTATCAATTTTCGCCTGACCGAGCCGACATAAATTACAGCCTTGGTTATTATTACCAGTTGGTTGGCGAAATGCTAATCGCGGAAGAATATTACAAAGAAGCTGTGGATTTAGAACCAAACAACCCCGATACGCTAAACAACTACGGTACATTTTTATGTAACACCGGAGATGTTGATAAAGCTGAGAAGTTTTTCAAGCGCGCGATAGATATATCAAAATATACTAGAGCCGCAGAAAGTTATGAAAACATGGCAATCTGTGCCCTAACTAATGACCAATTAGTTAAAGCTGAAAAGTATTACGAAACCTCATACAAACATAACCCTAGCCGGGCCAATAATGTCTTGTCGCTTGCGGGTTTAAAATATGCGTCAGGGATCTTGTTTCCGCCCTCGATTTTTTGGTCGTTATATGCGATTAACAGAAGCGAGTTCGCGGGCTTTATTACTCGGATATATATTGGAAACGCGCCGTGGACGAATTTCTCAGGCGAATAAATATTCCAATAAACTAAGAGACGCTTTTCCCAAATCCCGTGAAACCTTATATTTTACGACAGGACAAGTGAAAAATTCAGAATTTGAAGTGCTTCGTCAAAAATACCAAGCGACCGCTGGCAATGGTCAACCGCAAATTAAAATCATTAAAAAGCCTCAAAATCGCACAACTAAAAATCGGTTTGATACACGACTTTCTCAAACCGGACTAATTGGTGCGGGGCATTGCAGAATACCAATGTTGAGTTAACCTCAAGTGTAGCGCTAGCCGCAGAATTAAAACAAAAGCTGGAAATGTTTTCGAAGCCACTAACGGATACGGAATCGATAACGATGCCGAGTCAAACCCAATCTACCGCAGCGTTTAGAAAAGTCGGCCCACTTCCGAATGAAACCATGTTAGTGGAAGAGGTTGCGCTATAGGAGGTTGTGAATGACCGCGCCGCAACTGCGAATCAAAAACAATTTTTAAAATTACAAGAACGTACCATTGAGCCACCAATGTACCAAGTTCAAGAAGGTGACAACTTATATCAACTGTCAGTTAAATTTAACGTTCAAATGCTGAAAATTGTGGCGTGGAATGAATTAAAAAATGAGACACTAGAGTTGGGGCAACGCCTTTATATTGCGGATCCTAATCCATATATCGTTGTGACTGAAGACATGTTATTGTCACAGTTTGCAAGTCAGCACAATATTAAGCTATCAGCCCTAATGAAGTGGAACAACTTACCTAGTGATGGTTGGCTGAAAAAGGCATGAAACTGTTTAACTTAGACCCTGTAGATTACTTGGCTAAGGTTGAGAACGTATCAAAGTTAGGTGAAGAATCTAATGGTTTATCGGTAATAGAGGTGCAAACACCAAGCATAACGATACCGCAGCATACCGTTGGAAAAAATGAATATCTGTATACGATATCGACAAAATTTAATATCAAAATTGAAGCCTTAAAACGCTGGAATAAGCTAACGTCAGAAAGTAATCTAAAGGCCGGTCAAAAACTCTATTTGGCCAACCCTGACGTGTATTACGTAACAAAGGACAAACAATCATTGTCTGAAATCGCTGATCACTTGAACGTTGCGCTTTCTCAATTGTTGGTTTGGAATAATTTGACCCAAGACGGGGTAGTAATGGCAGGGACAAAGCTGCTAAAGGTTGACGCGGAGCGATATAAGAAATGACAGAACAACAAACAAATGAACCAGAAGTACCAGCGACAAACCTTAGTGCAGGAACAATATTAAGTGCAGCGCGAGAAAAGCTAGGCATTGAACTTGCTGATTTGGCAGAGCAAATCCGTGTACCAGTCAACGTATTGGAAGCTATAGAAAAAGATCGAGTTCCAAAGAATTTACCAGAGACATTTATTCGCGGTTATATCCGTTCTTATGCAAAAAAGTTGGCGTAGCAGAGTCAGAAGTACTCACCGCAATTAAAACAACTGCGGCATTTGAAATGCCAGAAATGTCTAAACAAGAAATGCAGTCTTTTTCTAAAAGAACCAAAAAACAGGCTTTTGAACGCCGTTTAAAATTGGTTAGTTGGATAATATTAAGTGTATTGGTATTCGCGCTAATTCTTTGGTGGTATCAAGACTCAAACAATACCGACATCGCGCCGTTGGCCGGTGGTAATGAAAACAACACTGTGGTTGTTGCTCAGGAAGTTGAACAAGTCGATAATATTGCGTCATCAATGGACGAGTCAAATGACGCAGATTTAGTCAATTCGTTTAATACTAATGCAGCGCAAACCGATGCTATACAAGATGATGAAATTGAACCTGCAATAGAAGCAACACCAGCTGATGACTTAACAACTGTAGCAGCTAACGAATCATCGCAAGAAAATACAGACGCAGCAGCGCCAATGGAATTAACCGCTGCTCAAACCGCGCTTTTGGCCGATGTAGGCGAAGTTGACGAAGAAGGTTTCATGAAAGTGGAAATGTTGTTCGAAAACGAATGCTGGGTGGAAGTATATGATATTAACGAAGAGCGCATTGCGGTAGGGAATAAACCTGCAGGCTATAGAATGACATTAAATGCACAGGGACCGTTTAGCGTTTTACTTGGTAACCCAGTTGGTGTGACTATTTGGGTCGACGGCAAAAAGTTTGATACCAATCGTTACCCACGTAATCGTGTCGCTCGTTTTGAGTTAGACGCAGCAGAATTAGCAAATAATTAAATTTACAGAATAAGAGATCCCGATGTTTGGCGAAAACCCGATTAAGCGACGTAAATCCACTCAGGTTATGGTTGGTAATGTACCGGTGGGTGGTGATGCACCAATAGCTGTGCAATCAATGACAAATACCAATACTTTGGATGTTGATGCTACGGTTGCTCAAATTGAAGCGATACAAAATGCCGGGGCAGACATTGTCCGTGTATCTGTTCCAACGATGGAAGCTGCAGAAGCATTTAAAGAAATTAAACAACGTGTGACCATCCCTTTGGTTGCAGATATTCATTTTGATTATCGAATTGCACTTAAAGTTGCCGAATACGGTGTCGATTGTTTGCGTATTAATCCAAGGTAATATCGGTAATGAAGAGCGTATTAAAGCGGTAATCGACGTTGCCAAAGAAAAGAACATCCCTATACGGATCGGTGTTAATGGCGGATCATTAGAAAAAGATATTCAAGAAAAATACAAAGAGCCAACTCCCGAAGCACTTGTTGAATCGGCAATGCGTCATGTAGAAATATTACAACGTCACGATTTTCACAACTTCAAAGTAAGTGTTAAAGCGTCGGACGTTCATTTGGCCGTTGGTGCTTATCGTTTGCTTGCACAAAAAATAGACCAACCTTTGCATCTTGGTATTACTGAAGCTGGTGGCTTCCGTTCAGGTGCGGTTAAATCAGCGGTTGGACTCGGAATGTTGTTAGCAGAAGGCATTGGCGATACGTTACGGATCTCTCTAGCGGCTGATCCAGTTGAAGAAATCAAAGTGGGTTTCGATATATTAAAGTCATTAGGCATTCGAGCACGTGGCATTAACTTTATAGCGTGCCCGAGTTGCTCTCGCCAAGAGTTTGATGTGGTAACCACCATGAATCAACTTGAAGAGCGACTAGAAGACGTAATTGAACCTGTGACCGTGTCAGTTATCGGTTGTGTTGTAAATGGTCCAGGTGAGGCTCTGGTTTCCGATTTAGGTCTTGCCGGTGCAAACAAACGCAGCGGGTTTTACTTAAATGGTGTTCGCCAGAAAAAACGCTTCAATAATGATAATATCGTTGAAGAGCTTGAATCTGAAATTCGAGAATTTATTGCCAATAAAATTCCAGCGACGAACGTTGAGTAGTCGCTTTTAATTACCTCATAATTTCAGAACAGAAAACGTCATCCAAAAGAGCATTAGCGATATTTGGAACCTCCAACCAAGTGCAGAGGAATTTCATAATTCGCCCTAAATTGACTCATAATTTCAGAACAGAAAACGTCATTCCAAAAGAGCATTAGCGATATTTGGAACCTCCAACCGAGTGCAGAGGAATTTCATAATCCGCCTTCAATTAACTCATAACTTCAGAACAAAAAACGTCATTCCAAAAGAGCCTAAGCGATATTAGGAACCTCCAACCAAGTGCAGAGGAATTTCATAATTCGCTTTGCAGGCTGCGCCTTTCTTTGCCCTGCAGGCGGCTATTTCGACTGCGTCGACCTTACTTTTGCAACAGCCGCTCTTTGTTTCTAAGATCATGTAGGCAAAAGGCCGCTTTCGGCCAAATCCCTAATCCTTATTTGATTTTTATATTATCGTCGAAGACGGAATGTAAATTCGTCCATGAATACATTCCTTGCAACGGCGTCCCTGCCGTTCACTTCGAGATATAAATCTCAACTAAGGGGAATTTAGACGAAGGGAAATGCAGCCTGAACTTTAGGTGCAATAACTCATAACTTCAGAACAAAAAACGTCATTCCCAAGCTTGTAAAATTAGTCGAGCCTAAGCGATATTAGGAACCTCCAACCAAGTGCAGAGGAATTTCATAATCCGCCTTCAATTAACTCATAACTTCAGAACAAAAAACGTCATTCCAAAAGAGCCTAAGCGATATTAGGAACCTCCAACCAAGTGCAGAGGAATTTCATAATTCGCCCAAAATTAGCTCAAAATAATCAGAACAAAAAACGTAATTCCAAAAGAGCCTAAGCGATATTTGGAACCTCCAACCGAGTGCAGAGGAAGTTCATAGTTCACACAAAAGAATGCTTGAATGTTGCTAGTAACACCAGTGTATAGCGCATCAAAATATTTTTACTTTCAGAGTCGATTGTTGGAGATTCCAAATATCGCTGGGGCGATTTTGGAATGACGATTCTTTCTATAAAACGTCATTCCCAAGCTTGTAAAATTAGTCGAGCCTAAGCGATATTAGGAACCTCCAACCGAGTGCAGAGGAATTTCATAATCCGCCTTCAATTAACTCATAACTTCAGAACAAAAAACGTCATTCCAAAAGAGCCTAAGCGATATTAGGAACCTCCAACCAAGTGCAGAGGAATTTCATAATTCGCTTTAAATTGGTTCATAATAATCAGAACAAAAAACGTCATCCCAAATATCGCTGGGGCGATTTTGGAATGACGATCCTTTCTATAAAACGTCATTCCCTAGCTTGTAAAATTAGTAGAGCCTAAGCGATATTCAGAACCTCCAACCAAGTGCAGAGGAAGTTAAGTTGGATTGTTTGCCTTGCAGGCAGAAGATTGAATCGCTACTCTGTTATATTAGTCTTGGTAATCAATAGGTAACTCCATGGATTCAACTACTGAAGTGGTTAAGCAACAATCACAAGAATCACTTGCCGCAGCAGATCTTCTAAAAAATGAAATAGATCAAGTGGCCAAAATTTACGACATCATGATCGAGTTTTTTACAAACTATAGCTTTCAACTCGTTGGCGCATTTATCATTTTTATCATCGGATACATGATTGCCGGTAAAGTTGGCAATATGGTTTTAGCCATTTGTGAACGCAATAAACTAGACATTACGTTGAGTCGATTTTTATCAAACACATCTAAAATGTTGTTTGTTGTTATGGTGCTTATCATTGCATTAGGCAAGTTAGGGATCAGTGTTACCCCGTTTGTTGCTGCGATTGGTGCTGCGTCATTAGGTGCTGGCTTGGCATTGCAGGGATTATTAGCCAACTATGCGGCTGGATTTAATATCATCATGATCCGTCCTTTTGTTGTTGGCGATACCTTGACCGTGCAGGGTGTTACCGGAGTTGTTCAGGAAGTGCTGCTTGCTTACACCATCGTTGTTGATGAGGATGGCGCTGAAATCATAATTCCTAACAAACATATCGTTGGTGAAATTCTGCATAATTCAAAATCAGATACCTTGCTAGAGTTGTCGGTAGGCATTGATTACAGCCATAACCCACTTGAAGTGGTTGAGTTAATCCAAAAAGCATTAGCAGAAATGGATGTTGTAAGCTCAAATAAAGCGCCTGAGGTTGGCATAGACCAATTTGCTGACAGTTCGATAAACATCGGCATCAGACTTTGGACGGCAACGGTAGGATTGCATACAACGCGTTTTGAGACGAACAAAATGATCTATGAGTTGTTGCACCAACACAATATCAAGATCCCATTCCCGCAAAGAGATATACATATTGTCTCGGGCAATGCAGCATAATTAACAATTTTGGGATAGGGCTAGTTGAACTTTCATCGCACCTGTCCCAAGTTACTTTAGTAAACGGAGTTGATTCAATGAATAAGATATTTATCGCAACATTATTGGTTTTTTCTTCGTTTATGGCTATTGCCGCAAGCGTTGAACATATTGGTATTGCCGAAGCAGAAGAGTTTGTTAAACCTATGAAGCGCGGGCAAGCTTTGGATAATGTCTGTTTAGAGGATATCGACCAGAAAACGGTATGTACCGATGATGTATTGTCCAGCAAACCCACGATTCTTATTGTTTATCGCGGGGTTGGTGCCCTTATTGTAACGCGCAGTTAAATCGTTTGATGAAAATTGAAAAGCAGTTAACAGCACTTGGTTTTCAACTTATTGCGGTATCCCCTGATTCGAACAAAAACATCAAGGACATGAAACAACAAGATGGCATTAGCTACACATTATTAACGGACAACAAACTTGAACTGTCAAAGGCGCTAGGATTAGCGTACTTTTTAGATAAAGAAGTTGAAGCAAAATACCGCAATAAACTTGGTGTGCCGTTTATCGATATTAATGGTGATTCGCGAGTTTCCTTGCCGGTTCCGGCGGTGTATATTTTTGACCAAAAAGGTAAAGTGCATTATCAATATATCAGCCCGAAATATCAGGTTCGAGTAGATGAACAAATACTGCTTAAAAACGCCAAACAGGCAATGCAATCTATAAAGTCTATGAAGTGACCTGCGGTTATATAATTGTATTCACATTTGATAATAAGTGATGACTAATCTCAATTTAAACTTACAAGCCTCAGTTAGGAACGCCAAACTCGTTGAGGCGAGTGTGCTTACAAACATTGCATTGAAGTCAAAAGCCCATTGGGGTTACGACCAACAGTTTATGGCAGACTGCGTTGAAGAGCTGTCACAGTCTAAGGAGAAACTAGCACGCGAGAACTTTGTCTATCGTGTAGCTGAATTCGACGGACAGGTTGTTGGTTTCTCAATTTTGGAAAACACTCATCTTCGAGATATTTCACTCGACGCCTTATTCATTGACCCTGAGTTTATTGGATTTGGAATTGGTAAGCAGTTGTTCTGTGACGTTGTCGAGCAGGCTAAATCATATCGTGCCGAGTCAATCACTGTGCAAAGTGATCCAAACGCGGAGGGATTTTATTTGGCAATGGGCATGACACTGTCCAGTAAATTGGAATCTGGCAGTATTCCTGGACGCATGTTGCCGACGTTAAACTTGCAACTTACCTGAACCTCATTTAGCTTAGACAATTCTTAATATTTAAGGACGAACGTACCAATGAAATTATGTGGAATAATTGCTGTTATCACACTTGGCTTGTCGGGATGCGCGACGACTAATTCAGCGCCAACAACTAGCTCAGTTGCTAATGGCACAATCAAAACTGCATCGCTGTGTGACGCTAATAAAGAGCAAAACCCGAGTGTTACTCCAATTATCCGGGTCGAACCTAAATATCCTGTTAAAGCAGCAAGAGCCGGGTTAGGCGGATATGTGGTCATGGATTTTGATGTCACCAAAAATGGCAAAACGAGCAACATCAGGGTAACTGAATCTTATCCATCAGATTTGTTTGTTTCTGCAGCCAAAGCTTCGTTGTCAAAATGGCTCTATAAGCCCGCAGTGGAAGATGGGAAAACCGTTGCTTCAAAGTGTTTAAACGTTAGGCTTGATTTTAGACTAGGCTAATAAAATTCAAAATTAGATTAAGTCTGAAAGCCCATAAATAAAATATTTTTGGGCTTTTTTAGTGTTTCAAACGTATAGCCATTAAATTCCTAAAACTTGGTGTGTTATGAAGTACCTATTAATCAGTTTTCTAACGTTATTATTACAAGCTTGTTCAACCACTTATCAAAATCAGCAAATACTAGGCAAAGCTTTTCCATTGGTCGAAGGGACTAGCCTGTCCGATGAACTCATCGAGATCCCAAAACATTTCAGTGGCAACAACACCCTATTGCTTATCGGCTATAAACAGGCATCACAGTTTGATATCGACCGATGGCTAATCGGCTTGGATATGACAGAAACACTTGTTGACGTATATGAAATTCCAACCATCCAAGGCTTATTTCCTAGAATGTTCAGTCCATTAATTGATGAAGGTATGCGCAAAGGGATCCCAAAAGAACTTTGGAAGGGCGTCATTACGGTTTACAACGATGGAGAAAAGGTTCAGCAGTTTACCGGCAATGAAAACGGTAATAATGCTCGGGTCGTTTTGTTAGATAAGTCGGGCATGATAACTTATTTTTATGACAGAGGTTTTTCAGTACAAGCGTTAAATGCGTTGAGGCAGCAGCTAGTGAAAGACCGACGTTAAATCATTGGTATCAGAATTACAGACATAAAAAACGCGCAATGTTATCCAGAGCGCGTTTTTAAGGATTTAGAATCCGTTATTAAACTTCTAACATGTCCAACATGCCTTCAGCAGCTTTGCGGCCTTCAGCTATTGCCGTAACAACTAAATCTGCACCACGGACGATATCGCCGCCAGCAAAGATTTTAGGGTTAGATGTTTGGTACGGGAATGGCGAGTCTTCCTGTGCCTTAATGGTATTCCAAGCCGTAAGCTCAACCCCATATGGCGTTAACCATTCAAGATTAAGTGGTTGGAAACCAAAAGCTTGGACGACGGCATCTGCTTCAACAATGTGCTCAGAACCTTCAATTGCTTCTGGACGGCGACGACCATTAGCATCAGGTTTCCCAAGTTGAGTTTTAACAAATTTAACACCACAAGCGTTGCCATCGGCGTCAATTTCTACTGAAATTGGTTGCACGTTCCACATGAACTCAACACCTTCTTCTTTGGCATTTTGAACTTCACGTGCAGAACCCTAGCATGTTCGCTTCATCACGACGATAGGCACAAACAACGTCAGTGGCTTCTTGGCGAATCGCAGTACGGACACAGTCCATTGCAGTATCACCACCACCTAGAACAACGACTTTTTACCTTCAAAGTCGATGCAATCATCATTTTTTCCCATGACTTTGCGCGTATTTGAAATTAAGTATGGCAATGCGTCAAATACACTATAGGTGCGTTTTCATTAGGGAAACCACCTTTTAAGTTTTTGTACGTACCAACACCTAAAAATACTGCATCGTATTCGTCTAATAATGTTTGGAATTCGATGTCTTTACCCACTTCGGTATTTAGAACAAATTCGACACCTAACGATTCAAAGATTTCTCTACGACGTGTGATGACTTCTTTTTCTAATTTGAAAGAAGGAATACCAAAGGTCAGAAGACCACCGATTTCTTCGTATTTATCAAATACTACTGGCGTTACACCGTTACGTATTAATACGTCGGCACAAGAAAGTCCAGCGGGACCTGCGCCAATTACGGCAACACGTTTGTCGGTTTTCTCTACACCTTCAATGCTTGGACGCCAGCCCATCTCAAATGCAGTATCGGTAATGTATTTTTCAATACTTCCGATAGTAACTGCACCAAAATCGTCGTTAAGCGTACAAGCGCCTTCACATAAACGGTCTTGAGGACATACTCGGCCACATACTTCCGGCAAGCTATTGGTTTTGTGCGACAATTCAGCCGCTTCAATAATTTTGCCTTCATTAGCAAGTTTTAACCATTGTGGAATGTAGTTATGTACTGGACATTTCCATTCACAATATGGGTTACCACAATCTAAACAACGGTCGGCTTGGCCTTTAGCTTGAGGCTCGTTAAGAGGTTGATAGATTTCTATAAACTCTTCTTTACGCACCTTAACTGGGTGTTTAGTTGGGTCGATTCGTTTTACGTCGATAAATTGATATACGTTTTGACTCATGTCTAATTCCTCACCCTACATCGCCTGCACACGCAGCTCAGCTGATGAGCGATGGCGGTGGCCTAACAATTGATTGACGTCTGACGTTTTTGGCTTAACAAGTTTAAACTTAGGTAACCATTCTTCAAAATTCGCTAAAATATGTTGTGAACGTTCACTTTGCGTTTCTTCAAAGTGGTCGTTGATTAATCCGCGAAGATTTTCAATATGAATTGGCATATCGATATCTAATGATTCGATTAAATCGCCATTTAAACGTTGTGCTAAGTCATTATCTTCATCAAGTAGATAAGCGAATCCGCCTGTCATACCTGCACCGAAGTTGACGCCTGTTTCACCAAGTACGACAACAACACCGCCTGTCATGTATTCACAAGCGTTGTCGCCTGCGCCTTCAATGACGGCAATCGTTCCTGAATTTCGTACTGCAAAACGTTCACCAGCACAGCCTGCAGCTAATAATTTGCCGCCTGTTGCACCATATAAACAGGTATTACCCATAATGACTGACTTATGGCTGATATAACGAACACCTTTTGGAGGGTGTATTGTTAAAATACCGCCGGTCATACCTTTACCCACGTAATCATTGGCGTCGCCAATGAGACGAAGATAAACGCCACCCGCATTCCAAACACCAAAGCTTTGACCGGCTGTTCCGGTAAAGGTGATTGAAATAGGGTCTGTCGCCATACCTTGATTTCCGTGATGATCTGCAACTTCTCCCGAAAGCGTCGCGCCAACAGAGCGGTCAGTATTTCGAATGTCATAGTGCAGAGAGCCACCTGTCTTATTTGCGACCATATCTTTGGTGTCAGCTACGATAAGTTGATTCAAGGCACCATTATCTAATGGCGTATTTTCTGCCACACAGTAACTTGGGAATTCTGACGTAACACCACTGGACGCTAAAATACCGCGTAATTCCAATTTATTTTGTTTCTTGGTATCACCAGATAAAATCTCTAGTAAGTCAGTACGACCAATTAAGTCTTCAAACTTAGCTATACCTAATGAAGCCATGATTTCACGTACTTCACGTGCCATCGACACAAAATAGTTTTCAACCATTTTTGGCAAGCCAGCAAAATATTCTTTACGCAGTGTTTCGTCTTGAGTTGCAACACCGGTCGCACAGTTATTTAGATGGCATATACGTAGGAATTTACAGCCTAACGCAACCATAGGTCCGGTACCAAAACCAAAGCTTTCCGCGCCTAAAATAGCGCCTTTAACTACGTCTAGACCAGTTTTTAAACCGCCATCGACTTGAACGCGAACTTTATGGCGCAGGCCGTTTTCTACTAACGCTTGGTGAGTCTCAGACAAGCCAAGTTCCCAAGGGCTACCAGCATATTTAACCGATGTTAATGGACTTGCAGCGGTTCCGCCGTCAAAACCAGAAATCGTGATTAAATCAGCATTTGCTTTTGCAACACCGGTGGCAATCGTACCAACACCTTGGTTCAGATACGAGTTTAACGGACACTAGTGCTTTTGGATTAACCTGTTTCAAATCGAAAATAAGCTGAGCTAAATCTTCAATTGAATAGATATCGTGGTGTGGTGGTGGTGAGATTAACGTAACACCTTGCACCGAGAAACGGAGTTTCGCGATTTCAGCTGTTACTTTATCACCTATGGTAATTGTCCGCCTTCACCTATGGTTTTGCACCTTGAGCAACTTTGATTTGTAGTACATCAGCATTACGTAAGTAATGAGGTGTTACACCAAAGCGGCCAGACGCGATTTGTTTAATACGTGAGTTTTTGTCGGTTCCAAAACGGCGAGGGTCTTCACCACCTTCACCAGAGTTAGAGAACCCGCCTAATTTATTCATCGCTTGAGCCAGAGCTTCGTGAGCTTCAGGGCTTAATGCCCCTATCGACATGGCGGCAGTATCAAAACGAGGAAATAAATTTTTAGCTGGTACAACATCGTCAATCGAGATTGAGTCTTGCTGTTTCAGTTGCATCAAGTCACGGAAGTGCGCAGGACTACGTCCATTTACCAACTGAGCAAATTTCTGGTAGTCGCCGTAATCGCCAGACTTAACTGCTGTTTGCAGAGTAGTTACAACGTCTGGGTTATAGGCATGGTATTCACCACCATGAACGTATTTTAATAGTCCACCGTGATCAATTGTTTTGCGCTTCAACCAAGCAATTTTACCAAGTTGCATCAAATCTTGATGAACATCGTCAAAACTTGCACCTTCAATTCTTGAAGTGATGTTAGGGAAACACAACTCCATGATTTCTGTGCTTAAACCAACGGCTTCAAATAGGTTAGAACAACGGTAACTTGCAATCGTTGAGATACCCATTTTCGACATAATCTTGTAAAGGCCTTTATTGATGCCTTTACGGTAGTTTAATACCGCTTGTTTAACAGGAATATCAATGCTGCCGTTTTCGACAAACTGTTCAACGGTTTCATAGGCCATGTAAGGATAAATAGCAGTTGCGCCTAAACCTAATAACACAGCAAAGTGATGTGAATCACGAACTGAAGCTGTTTCGACAACCATATTGGCATCACAGCGTAAGTTGTTTGTGACTAACGCATTTTGTACTGCACCAACAGCCATAGCTGCAGGGATTGGTACGAGACCTTTTTCAATCGCGCGGTCAGATAAAATTAATATCGCTGCATTTCTATCACGAGCCGCTTCAATGGCTTGAGTACAAACTGCCTCAATTGCCGATTTCAGGTCGGTTTGTTCTGGGTTGAACAATATTGAAATTGTTTCTGTACGGTAGTGTTCTTCATCGTATTCACGTAATTGGTCCAAGTCGGTGTACATCAGCACAGGCGATTGGAATAACACACGGTTGGCATAACCAGACGTTTCGTTAAACACGTTTTGTTCACGACCAATACAGGTTGCCAAAGACATAACATGACTTTCACGTAACGGGTCAATTGGCGGGTTTGTTACCTGCGCAAATAACTGACGGAAGTAGTCATAGAAGTTACGTTTTTCTTCGACATAACGGCCATAGGGGCGTCGTCACCCATAGAGCCAGTGGCTTCTTGCCCATCTTTGGCAAGAACCTTAATGATTTGGTCAATTTCTTCAAACGAGTAATTAAACAGTTTGTGGTAGACAGCTTGGGTTTCGTCATCAAATAGACGTTGACCAATTTCGTTGCCATCACACTCTTCAAACGGTTTTAAATGATTGATGTTTTTCTTCAACCATTCTTCATACGGTAAACGTTCTTTTAAATCGTTGTCGATTTCATCCGAGTGCCACACTTTACCTACATAAGTATCAACCGCTAACATTTGTCCAGGGCCAACTCGACCTTGTTCAATAACTTCGTCAGGGGTGTAATCCCAAATGCCAGACTCCGACGCTAACGTCAGGATCTTATTTTTGGTAATCGTATAACGAGCTGGACGAAGACCATTACGGTCTAAGTTACAAGCTACGTGGCGACCGTTGGTTAAAACGATACCGGCTGGGCCATCCCACGGTTCCATATGCATGGAATTAAATTCGTAGAATGCTTTAAGCTTGTTATCCATTTTAGGATGATTTTGATATGCAGGTGGCACTAATAGACGCATAGCACGGAACAAGTCCATACCACCGGCTAAAAATAGCTCCAACATATTATCAAGAGATGCTGAGTCTGAACCTGTCTTACTGACAAATGGTGCTGCGTCTTGAAGATCAGGGATCAAAGGCGAACGGAATTTGTACTCGCGAGCTTCTGCCCACTGACGGTTACCTTTGATGGTATTGATTTCACCATTGTGCGCTAAATAACGGAACGGCTGCGCAAGTTTCCATTGCGGAGTGGTGTTCGTTGAGAAACGTTGGTGGAATACACAAATTGCAGTTTCCATTCTAATGTCTGCTAAATCTAAATAGAATTTAGGCAGATCTTTAGGCATCACTAGCCCTTTATAGACTGTAACTAAACAGCTAAGGCTCGGTATGTAGAAATCTGGATCGTCTAACAGTTGTTTTTCAATACGGCGTCTTGCCATATATAAGCGGCGTTCAAAGTCTTTCTTACGCCAGCCTATAGTTGTGCATTGATAAACACTTGTTCAATTTGAGGCAATTGATCAGCGGCAATTTGGCCGAGAACTTCCTTATTAGTCGGCATAACGCGCCAACCGACAAGTTCCAACATCTCGTTTTCGATTTCTTGTTGGATGATCTCTTTTGCTTTTGCTGCCCTGATAGGATCTTGGCTTAAAAATATCGTGCCTACGCCGTATTTTTTACCTAGATGCCAATTTTGCTCTTCAGCTATCGCGCGAAAAAACGCGTCAGGTTTTTGGATCAATAATCCACAACCATCACCTGTTTTACCGTCCGCAGAGATGCCTCCACGGTGTTGCATACGGTCTAAGCTCGTAATGGCAGTGCGTACAATTTTGTGACTCGCTTCACCTTCAAGGTGTGCAATTAAACCAAAACCACAGTTCTCGCGAACGTCTTGGCTGTTGTGCATTAGCTGAATCTGTTTAGAACCATTGTTGTTCACTCTGGTATCCTCCTTCCTAACCTTGCAGTAGCCGGTGTATTTCACCTGTTAATGTTGTTGTGTAGCTGCATGATGTGAATTTAAATTCACTTTTATGGTTATAAAATTCAAACGGCCGAACAACATAACCAGATTTACGCATCAGGTCAATATCAAAATAGGATAAATACTCTAAATAAGAAGAAATAAAATTTCATAAGTTAGAGTGATTATGGTGTTGATTTGGTGTTATGTCAGTATTTTCTGTAATTTATTTACAGAAATGTGCATATTTTAATAAAAGTAATCAACCAAATAAGATTTTTTAATATTGAATAGTATTACTCACATTAGCATTGATCTGGTCAGAATAAACCATAATTTTGTGACATACATATTTCTAATTTAATTTTTTTAAATTTACTTAGGTTTTGACGATTTAACTTTGGTCGTTATTTAGATAAAACGGATAGGGTTAAATTAGTGATGAGGTAATAAATCACGTTTTTGCTAAATAATAGGCAGCGGTTATCGACCCTATTAAGTTTGTTGGCCATTAAAATGGTAATTTTCCTAATTTGATAACACTTAATTTTAGTCTGCTATATATAGAAGGAACTTCTAATTGTGAAGATTTACGTATTGTGGGTTATGAAGTGGTTTGGCCGAACCTAAAAACCAAACACAAAAAGCCCGAGTGTTTCGGGCTTAATTTAATGAGCTTATTGATGCGTCAGAATAACCAGTTATACAGACATCAACTATCTAGATGAGTAACCACCAGAAACGCCTTTGCTTGCAACCGATACTGCGTCGTGGGCATGAAGCGATTCATAATGATTAACGCGCAACCAAAAGTCACGGTAACCATCTATATGGTTAAGTGCATGTTTAATGCGTCGACTTGCGTCTTCACAAAACATCAAGTTTTGGCCATTTAATCTCGCAAACTCTTGTTCATCTTCGCGTTTAACTGCCGCTTGAACAGGTGTTTGTAACGCATCTTCGATGGCATCAACCAAGTCGACGATTGGAAAGTCATCCACTGACGCGGCTAACTTTACTTTAACTTCAGCAATAGAACGTTGGCTGTGCGGTGTCGCAACAATGCCTTCCGTTGTACCTAACCAATTGCGAACGTCTTCAGCATTAACTTCACCACTGAATTTTTCGTTAAATGCATTTTGAATTAATTGACGGGCTAATGCGGCTGAGCATGGGCACGTTGATGAATATGGAACTTTAACGGCAAGTTCAATATCAAATTCGCCTTCCGTTAAGTTACCCGTAATCACTACTGGGTAAGCTTTCCAGCCTAATTTACCGCTAATCAAAGATTTTCGTCTAAGGTGATAATCAAATTCAAATTTAACATGTGCACTGTTGCTTAAGTCTTCGTGGCTTACAATGAAGTTATTAAGCAATTTAACCAAATTAGATTGGTTTAACGCGCTTTCAACTGAAAGTTCATCCAACATTAAATAAAGGCGTGACATATGAATGCCTTTGGCTTTAGGTTGGTTTAAATTTACAAATGCTTCGACCAGTGCCGATACAGGTCGGCTTTCGCCTTGCATTTCCACCATGATTGGCATTTCAATATTGCTCATTCCTACCCAATCGAGCACGCCTTCAGTTTGTGCTTGTGCTTGGTTTGCAATATCTGGCATTTTGGTTGGCATGGAAACTCCACATTAAAAAGTCAGCAAAAAGCCCTCGGGTGTCAGAGAGAGGCTCTTTAAAAAATTAAGTTCAAAATTAAGATGCGTTTATATCATAATTCCAAGCATTCGAATACCCTAGTAAGTTAGTCGGGTATAGATTTTTCGGAATATCTTAGTTTTGGTGCTATAGATGTATGTATATACGTTGAAATGTGTTCGCTGGATCACTATTTCAAGGTTTAAAAATCAGTTGGGTATAATAAACATTTAAATTGTAGCCAATGGATCGTAAAGTAGACGTTAGTTGGGCATAAAACAAACAGAGGAATGTTGTGAGTATGAGATGGTTGACCGGAAGTGTTGTAGGATTGACATTAATGTCATTTGTTATGGCAAGCCCAGCTGCTAACGGGAAGGCTGACTATTCGCTAATGCTTATTGGTGGGGGACTCGAATTTTGCACGAGTCAATCAATACGAGAATGTACTAAACCATTAAAACTTTCCTCAGAAGATCATGTTGATTATGCCTACTTTATCGATGAAAGCCGAATTGCCGAATTACAACGCACCATCTGGTCACCGGCTCGAATCATTGAAAAAATCAACTTATCGAAGCGGTTAAACAAGCCCATAGCCGAACAAAAGGCGTACTGACTCGTCGTCAATTACTGACCGCATTGCGCGATGCAGAGATTACCGATAAAGGCAAAAAACTACGTGGTTCTGATTTACTGCAGTCTTTGCAAGATGTTGAGTTTCATACCATGCTCGATATCTTACAAATGGGTAATATTGAACATAATATTTTGAGTTCAGACGAACATCGGAAAATAAAGGTCGATATTAAAAACAGTAAAAGTCATTTTTCGTTAAAGGTACTAAGGGAGTTTGTTCGCCAGAGCAAAACACTAACCTCTAGCAAACAACCTAAAATTGTCATCGTCACTGCTGCAAACCGTGACCAGTTTGAGCCTGTTGATTTATATACTCAGCTATTTGAAGAGCTCGGCGCTGACGTTACTTGGCTACCTGCTGATTTGGCGTTGTTTGCTGCGATTGAAGCCAATAATCAGAATCAAGATGCTGAAGCCTGTGACAAACTCGAAGACTACCGACAATCGTTATTACAACAATACGCTCGCCAGCGAATATTCCCTAAATTAACGGAGTATCAACGAGATATCTGTAAAAAGCCTGAGCGCTTAAATGAAATGTTGGCTGAAGCACAGGGGATTTATTTTGTTGAGGGCGATGCTTTTCATCTAAAAATGCTTTTATCAACGACTATCCTATGGCTAAAAGTATTCTTAACGAAATCCAGCAAAGAATGTTAAAAGCCGAATTAGTTGTTGCTGCGGATCAAGAATCTGCGATGGCATTTGCAGGAGGCCAGTCATCTATTTCTAAACCCGTAATGATGCTTGATGGGGACAGTCACAAGGCGTTGCTTTACGGTGCTTTTCAAACAAAAACACCGCTAAAGCAATGTGACAAAATTAAAAATTGCCCAAGAAAATTCAAAGATGGACAAGCTACATATATAGCTGACGGTGGCTTGGGGTTATTCCCGTTTGGTGTGGTCGATACCCGATTCTCAGAACGAGGTAGACAAGGTCGCTTAATACAATTGATTAGTCAGTCTAAAAGTATCATGGGTTACGGAATAGACGAACGAACGGCATTGATGATTGGTATAGACGACAGCAGGGAAATTCCATTAAGAATGGAAGTTATTGGTGAAAATGGCGTCAGTATTTTTGACTTATCCGAAGTTGAGAAGGACAAAGGATTCGAGAATTCAATATTGTCAGTGAGAAGTCATTACCTGACAGATGAAGACAAACTCTTTTTAGAAACAACAAAGTGATCATAAGTTTTGCGGACTGGAAATATAGTGGCAATAGTCGTTCTCGGCCTGTTATCAAAAGTGGCGGCGCGTTTAAAAATGACAATTATAGAAGAACAGTAAACATGTTGTGTGCAACTGGGGCAGATTCGGCAACAATGAAACACTCCGTTTTGGGGACCGGACATACCTTATACGTAACCAAAAGCCGTACGTCGATTTCCTTGGCGGGCAAAAAGAATGTTGCAGGCAAAGACTATAGTTTTTGCTCTTACCGAGATTACTACCTAGACATTAATCCTATCTAGATTTGAACCAGACTTAGTCAACATTGGTCATAATCGATAGCAATCTTGAATGGATTTCTATGTCGGAGTTTTTAAATTGCTCAGACTTGTATAAAGCGTCGATTTACGACCTTGAACCTCGATACTGACAATCCCACCTTTTTTAACTGCGATACATCGCCAACAATTGTTAAGGTTGACTGGGATAATGAAACTAGCTTTTGCTCCATGTCTTTAGGTATATCAGCAACATAGAGTATATGGCATTGGCGAGTCCCGAACTTTTCTAAAGACGATTCAGTCGTAACATTAATGGTGTTTTGTAACTCTCGGGATTTTACCATTGCAATTAACAAGTCAGCTAATACCTTGCCCTTTTCGCCGACAAAACAATAGTCCTTAATTGTTGGGGAATTTCTCGAGCGTAAATAAGCGCCGATCTTATAGATTAAAACCGCTTTCAGTTCCAACGGTGTGGTTGTTTTTGCCGTTGCTTGTTTCGAATACGTCAAATTAAAAAGTAGAAAGCTTACTAACAGCAAAATCTGCAAATATTTAACTTTCATATTCAAGAACCTGAACTGCTGGAAATTGAATATCAAATGACGCACCATTGCCAAGTTCGCTAGTTACTTCAATACGACCATTTAGCGCTTGCGTTACCAAGTTATACACAAGGTGCATACCTAGTCCAGAGCCGCCTTCACCGCGTCGCGTGGTTACAAACGGGTCAAATATTTTTTGTTTAATCTTTTCTTCAATACCAGAGCCATTGTCAGAATAATGAATCGTACACGTATTAGCTCTTTGCGTTATCCGAATTGAAATTAGGCCACGGTCCATTTGGTCAAAACCATGAATAATGGAGTTCATTATCAGATTTATGATTATCTGATTTAGAGGACCTGGTTTAGATTTGATAACTAGGTTTTCGTCACAATCAATATCGATTACATGACTGGTTTGTTTCAATGTTGGGTTAAGAGACAATAAAATATCTTCAAAAAATGACTTTATATTTACTTCTCTGTTTATGTCGGCACTTTGATCTACGGCAACTTGTTTAAAGCTACTGATTAAATCCGCTGCTCGACTCAAATTACGGTAAATAATCTGGGTGTTTTCTTTGCTTTCGACCAAAAAGTTTGAGAGCTTGCGGGCGCTGAGTTTTTGATTCTCCATGGCCTCGCTGATTTCATCAATTTTATCGCTCAGCATTGTGGACGCTGTTACCCCTAAACCAATTGGTGTATTTACTTCGTGGGCAACCCCAGCGACCATTTGGCCTAATGAAGCCATTTTTTCGCTTTGAATAACTTGAGATTGGTATTGATGTACTTGCTCTAAGGCGTCAAGCAGCTCTTGATTTGAATCTCTTAGAGCTTGAGTGCGTGAGATTACTTTCTCTTCTAAGTTTTGGTTCAGCTCGGTGATTTCTTTTTCAGCTTGAGCAGATTGATGTATCTGCCAATTGATTTTAGCCAACATCGCATTCATCGATTCAGCCACCATATTCATTTCAATTAGGTTGGTGGATTTTACCCTAGAATCAAAAGCCTTATTTTGGGTTATTAACTGAATTTCTCTGACAAAGCGGTTGATAGGGGCAACCACTTTATTTAATACATAAAAGGAAACCAAAATACTTAACGCGATTACAACAGCGGCAACGATTGTATTCAGGTTAACATTTCCTGATTGTATTGGAGGTATTGGGTGAGTTCATATCTTAAATACACATAGCCAATGGGAGGGTTTTGAGTAGAACCCTCAAAGCTATGATCATAAATTGGCTCTGCATATTCGATGTAACGTTCCGTGAATACGGGTTGTTTTAGGGTCTTAACCTTGCTGTATTGAGGTCTTAGTGTCGTTGCTCCCTTTTTTATGTAGCTTGCAAAAAGTGTTAATTCCTCAGAGAAATCATCATATCGATAAATGTGGATATGGCTAACTTCTTTGATGTTATTGATGGTATTTAGAAATCCTTTTTGCTTGTCGTCAAGGTCACCTTGCTGGTTGAAGGCAACGGGGATTATAGAGTTATAGGCGACTATCTTTGCAATTTGTTGCACAAAAAATGAAGCTTCACGCGTATATTGCTCGTTACTCTTATAAATAGTAACGGATACAGACAATACCAATGACAAAATACCGACCATTAAAATGGAGGTTAGTATTGTTGTTTTTAAAGATGAAGCGGTTTTTTACTCACAAGGTCTCTATCTATATATGCTAATTATTGCGCGCTAGCATTAAGCAAATATCTTTATCTGCGAAGCACTATTTTAGTCATTGTTTAATTACTAATTAACTTGAACAATTGCTTTTCAGTGTAGTTATATTTTGCTAATAAATCCCGTAATTCCATTTTATTTAGAATTCTTTGTTCTTCCGAAACATTTTTTGCTGTTAGTTTGACCATGTCAGTTTTACAGAAACAAAATATCTTTGTTTTCCCTGTTTCGGGATCATCGATGCCACGGTAAACCAGGTTAGGGCATGCTTTGACTCTAGATGGTAATTGCACACATTCAAGAGGTACTGCCGCATAGGCGAAGCTTACGTTTAACAGTAAGCTCGCCCAAAGGCCATTAATTGAACATTTGTTTATATATTTCAACATATTGTTCCGCACTTTCTTGCCATGAAAACTTAGTATTCATAGCTCTTGTTTGCACTACTCTAAATTTAGCTGTGTCTTCATGATAAAACAATAGGGCGCGACGTATAGCAGAAACTAATTGCTCACAAGTTGGCTGTTTAAAAACAACACCGGTAGCGTCTTCGTTCGTGATATCGGTAACAGTATCTTTAAGGCCGCCAACTTCTCTTACAATTGGAAGCGTACCATAGGCTAATGCGTACATTTGCGTTAGGCCGCAAGGCTCAAATAACGATGGTACTAGGAAAAAATCTGTAGCAGCCATATATTTATGGGCAATGTCTTCTGAAAAACCATGATAAAAATGCACGTTAGCGCTATGTTTACCGGCTAGGTATTCAAGTTGATCGACGTATAGAGGATCGCCTGTACCAGCAATACAAATTTGAATTTTGTGCTGTATTAGTTCTCGAATTGCCGGCAATAAATAATTTAAGCCTTTTTGATCGGTAAGGCGGCTGACCATAGCAATCATTGGAATATTAGCGTTTTGTTCAAGACCATTTTGTTTTTGTAATGCTAACTTATTGGCGACTTTAGTGTCTAACGAAGTCGCATCGTATTGTTGTTCAATATACGGGTCATTAAGCGGATCCCAATCTTTGTAGTCACAACCATTTAACACGCCAAAAACTTTATCTTTATGTTGGTTGAAAATATCGTATAAATGATGAGAACCTAGCTCTGATTTCAGCTCTTCTGCGTAGTTAGGGCTCACCGCAACAATCGAATCTGCGTTAATAATACCAAGTTTTAAAAAGTTAATGACATCAGCTTCATAATGAGTGTTGTCTGCACCTAAGCGATGCAGCAATGACGGAACTAGATGTTTTCCGCTAATGCCTTGGAACGCTCCGTTATGGATGGTTAACATCGTTTTAGTGTTTTGCCCTTGCCAATATTTATCATGTTTAAATAAGGCTGGCAGTAGGGCCGTATGCCAATCATTACATTGAATTACGTCAGGCTTAAATTGTATTTGGTCGCTGAAATATTGAATAAAATCCAGCGCAGCCATTGAGAATACAGAAAAACGTTCGCCGTTATCTTCATAGGCATGATAACTGTCACTGTAAATCCCGTTTCTATCAAATAGCTCGGGGATATCAACACAATAAACAACTAAATTGTCGTGAGTAATTTGGTGAACTTTGACTTGATATTCAATGTGGACACGAATGGAAAACGAGAACGTGCGTTCGGCAACTGGATGAGCTTTAGCGATATCACGATAATAAGGCAAAATCACCCGAGTATCATGACCAGAGTGATTTAACACTATAGGAAGGTACTTAGCCACATCGGCTAATCCCCCGTTTTTACTAGGCCTTCTATTTCTGAGACCGTAAATAATATATTCATAAAATGATTACTCTAATACATCTGTATTTTGTGGCACAACGGTGACACCGTTGGCCGAAATTGTGAAGCCGCGTTGGCGGTCTTGCTCAGGATCTGCCCCTATAGTAACACCATCCGCGACACGAACATGTTTGTCTATGACACATTTATTCAAAACAACGTTTTTACCTATGTTGTTGTCGCCCATTAAAACCGATTCGTAAATTTCAGCACCGGAGCGTACTTTACAGTCATAACCCAATACGGAGTGATCTATAGTTGCACCGTATACTTCTGTGCCCGCTGAAATAGCACAATTTCGAATGACACTTTCTTTGCCATTTCGACATGCTCGAATCAGTGCCGGTGGAAGTGATGGGTGGTAGGTTCTAAAAGGCCATTGGTTGTTAAATAAATCGAATTCTGGTTCTTTTGCCAATAATTCCATATTGGTTTGCCAATAACTGTCAATCGTACCAACATCGCGCCAATACATTTGATTACCAACGTCGTTAGGGATGACGTTACGGCTAAAGTCATAAACAAAAACTTCACCTTCATCACAAAGGTGCGGGATTATATCTTTTCCGAAATCGTGGTGGCTTTTTTGTTTTGCCGCATCGCGTTCTAATTCTGAATAAAGGGCTTTCGCAGCAAAAACATAATTACCCATACTGACTAATGCGAAATCGGGTTGGCTATAGGATGCACTTTGGTGACTCTGGTTTTTCTTCAAAGCTGACCATGTTCCAATCTTCATCAATTTCTATTACGCCAAATTCTGAGGCTTCAGCGATGGGGACTTTTATACCTGCAACGGTGCATTTAGCGCCGCGTTTTTTATGCAGATCAACCATTTGCCGGATGTCCATTTTATAGATATGGTCGCTGCCGAAGACACAAACATGGTCTGGATTATGTTCTTGCACAAGTCGTAAATTTTGATAAATCGCATCGGCTGTGCCTTCATACCAACGTTTACCCATACGCATCTGCGCAGGAATAGGGTCAATAAAGCGGTCTGTAATCCCAGATACGTGCTAAGGCTTGGCGTAAATGTATGTTCAGTGATTGGGATTTAAATTGGGTAAGAATAAATATTTTAAGAAAATCAGAGTTTACGAAATTGTTAAGCGCAAAGTCTATTAGCCGGTATTGTCCGGCAAAAGGTACTGCGGGTTTGCTGCGACTTCTAGTCAGCGGATATAGCCGAGTACCTTCACCACCAGCTAAAATCATAGATATAACACCTAGCATAATCTCTCCGTAAAATGCTTAAGTTATATTAACCGTGCGACTACTTTCTGCCGATCAATGAATTCAGGAATGAACCTGCGTAAACGTAATCAACCACGACGTGAGTGGTATAATTACTCTAATTAATACTAGTGCCTGCGTGATAAATATTAAAGCGCTTATTTTTACTTTTTACATCAACAGGTTTTAGGTAATGCTTAAAAACATCTGGGTAAGGTAAAAAGGCATTGGCGACCATCCAAAAATCGTACTTAGGTTGTAAAACTTTTTTACTATGCTGAATGAATTGCTCGGTAATATTGTAGTCGGTGTCTATACCCGTATGAAAGGGAGGATTGGTCACTATAAAGTCAAACTTATCGGCTTTCGCGATAAGCTGTGAAAGTCCATTTGAGGCTAATGCCTTTGCTTTTATGTTATTGTATTCAAAGGTTTTGTTGCTACTTGCGATGGCGAGTGCGTCTACGTCTACTGCCGTCATTGGCGTATCAAATCGTTTGCCTACAGCTGCACTAATCACGCCGCATCCACAGCCAAAATCTAAACCCTTGCCAGTTACAGAAGTGATTGTTTTGAGTAGCAGTTCAGTGCCATCATCTAGTCGATTAGCGCTAAAAGTGCCCGGAAGGGAGAATAAAGTAAGTGAAATAGTTTCACCTGTAACCTCGATATCAAGGGTTGTAGATGAATACCATTGTTCCATAGTTTTTGGACAAACTACGCCATTGGATGCTCCGATATACAACATACAGTGACGAGCAGAGTCAATTTTATTGGCTTTTATGACAAATGGTTTTAGCCCTTTATCACAGCTTTTAATGCCGCCTTTTTCTCGCCAACGACGTAAATTAAACCGTTATCATTGAGCAATTTACTCGCCATTGAAAGGTAGTAGTCAAAACGATGCTTAGCTTTAGGGTAATAAATAACAATGGCGTCGAATCGCTGCTCGGTATCGAACCAAGCAGAAAAGGAAACATCAAATTTGTGGAATTTTTTGGTTTGAAAAAACTGGTGGGTATCGAAAAATGGTGTAAAACCGTGCCATGTGATGTCTTGACGGACAGACGCAAAGTTTAATGGTGCATCGTCGGGCATTACATCGAGCAGTAAAATGTCACCCGCAGGAAACTGATCAATATTGCGTTCTAAAACTTGGTTCTCAGGTGACAAATTGGACATGTTAGCTCACACGCTTATACATAATATCCCAAACGCCATGCCCTAAACGGTGGCCACGTTGTTCAAATTTGGTAAGGGGTCTATGTTCCGGGCGTTCAACAAAAATGCTATGGGCATTTTCATCAGAGTTGATATCGCTGGCAATATTGATAAACCCTTCTTCTTGGTCCATCACCTCAATCATATGTTCTGCGTAGTTTTCCCAATCAGTTGCCATATGGAAAACACCACCTATTTTAAGCTTAGAACGTAAAGATTGCACAAATGCTGATTGCACAATTCGGCGTTTATGATGGCGAGTTTTGTGCCACGGATCTGGAAAAACAGCTGAATTGTATCGATAGACTGATCAGCAATGCAGTCGCGTAAAATTTCCACCGCGTCGTGTTCGTATACTTTTAAGTTATCGACACCTGCTTCGTTTGCTGATGACAAACACGCACCGACACTAAGGTAAATGAACCTCAATACCAACAAAGTTTTTATCCGGAGCGTTTTTAGCCATTTCAACGAGTGAAGCACCCATGCCAAAACCAATTTCTAATACAACAGGGTTGTTGTTGCCAAATACCTGCTCAAAGTTGACTAAACCTTGTGCGTGCTCCAAACCCATTGTAGACCAGTGTTGATCTAGTGCAGCTTGTTGCCCCTTAGTTAAACGACCTTCTCGCTTCACAAAGCTTTTAATGGTACGTATGTATTTACCTTCGGCTTTTGCTTGCTCAATGGTTTTGTGATCTTGCTCGGTCATTTGGACTAATCTCGTTTTTTGCCGTCGGAAAGGCCGTTATTATCGTATAGCAGCGATTTTCTCTCAAGGTTTTTTACTGGTTTGTCAGGTTACGTAGCTAAAGAACCTAAAAAGTCGACTTCCTATTGGCGCAATTTGATACCATTGGCAAAATATTCTTTTAAAATTGAATTATGAACGAAACAAATAAGCAACACGCCGCTTGGTTTGCAAAGCGAGCATTGTCATGGTTTGACCAACATGGCCGAAAACACTTACCTTGGCAGCAAGACGTTACGCCGTACAAAGTTTGGTTGTCAGAAGTTATGTTGCAACAAACCCAAGTCACTACGGTAATCCCATATTTTGAGCGATTTATTGCGCAGTTTCCAACGGTGGCTGATTTAGCCGCCGCGCCACAAGATGAGGTTTTGCATCTTTGGACTGGACTCGGTTATTACGCCAGAGCACGTAATTTACATAAGTCAGCTCAGATCATTACGGAGCAATATAACGGTCAGTTTCCTACTCAGTTTGACCAAGTACTCGCTTTGCCTTAGCATTGGTAAGTCTACCGCCGGGGCAATTTTATCTCTGTCTCTTAACCAACATCACGCGATATTAGATGGCAACGTCAAGCGCGTCTTATCTCGTTTTATGGGCGTTACGCAGTGGCTCAGGACTAAATCCGTTGAAGATCAGCTATGGCTAGTGGCTGAGCAGTTTTCGCCAAAACAACGCATCGCGAATTATAATCAAGTGATGATGGATTTAGGGGCAACGTTATGTGTTCGAAGTAAACCTAAATGCAGTGAATGTCCAGTGAGTAAACATTGCGAAGCGTTCAACCAGAATATTGTCAGCGAGTGCCCGGGTAAAAAGCCTAAAAAGACAAACCCATAAAATTTGCTCACCTGCTCATTTTAAAACATGAACAATCTGTATATTTATATCAACGACCAATGTCAGGGATTTGGGGGGCTTATATAGTTTTCCCGAATTTGATTCCCTAGCGGAAATAGAAGCGCAACTACAAGACTGGCAAATAAACCCCGCTAAATACGATTTGTTAGCCGAAGAGCAGAACCTATTTCGCCATACATTTAGTCATTACCATTTGGATGTGCAACCCGTTCTTATTTCATTGTCGAGTAAACCTTTGATTGTTGCTGAGTCTGCGGATATTTGGTTTTCTTTGGATGATACAGACCAAGTTAATCAGAAGGTTGGATTGTCAGCGGTAGCCCAAAAGTTGCTGTTACTAGCGACTCAAAATAACTAATGTTTATTAATTTTCTAATCAGAGGTTCACTTGATTTGCGGTTTTGACAGTTGAGGCACTTTGCTCCAGCTTTTTATTCAGAACCGAATTTTAAAGCAGGAATAGGCTTCCAAAGAGCGAGTATAAAAGTGAAGGTTATTTGGTAATGACTGTGAAAAGGAATTGTTTCTCGTTTCAAAGGCTCAGTAGTTAAAGTCTACTTTGGAAAGCAATTCATTCGCGATTAGTGAACTATTCAATATGGGAATTGGTATTACAATATAGGCTCAGTTACAATACCGAAATAAACTCTTTTATTTTAACCATGAGTGAGAATTTACATGGCCAGAACAGTATTTTGTGAATATCTAAAAAAGATGCACCAGGATTAGACTTCCAATTGTACCCGGGTGAAGTCGGTACGCGAATTTTTAATAACATATCCAAAGAAGCTTGGGCCGAGTGGCAGAAGAAACAAGTAATGTTAATTAACGAACATAAGTTATCGATGATTAACCCAGAACATAGAGAGTTTTTAGAAACTTCAATGATTGGATTTTTGTTTGAAGGTAAAGATGTGACTGTTGAAGGTTACGTCCCTAAAAGCTAATGGTCATCAGGTTGCTAACATCATAAACAAAAGGGCAATGTAAATAACATCGCCCTTTTTTGTTGAGACCTATTTATCGCGGTTTAAAGTTAAATTGCTATATTGTAGTTATCTCTTACAAATACGATAACGTCATTAAACTGCTGTAAAATAAGCGTAAACAATTCTTCAATTTCCGCCATGTCAGCTGATTGGGCAATACTTTCTAATTTTAGTGTCGACTCATGCAATGTCATCGCACCGACACTTTTTGCCATCGATTTAAATTGGTGAGCAAAGTTTTTAACATTTTCACGTTCTTGTTGTTTTACAAATTCACTTATTTGGTCGATAAGCTCATTGCCTCTTACTTGGAACATGTTTAAATACTTTTTGTGGCGCTCAATATCATTACCTAAATAACTGATCAAAACAGCTTGTTGAATTGGCACAACCTCTTTTGGGTGATGCTCCGCAGAACGGGCGACCGATGTTTGTATTTCAATAGGAGCTTCGGGGTGAAGGTCTAGCCATTTTTTCATCACTACTTCTAAATCTGCTAGCTCAAGCGGTTTAGTTAAGTAACCATCCATACCTAGGTTGATACATTTTTGCTCTTCGCCTTTTAGGGCGTTAGCCGTAATAGCAACAACTCGGGTTATGCCATTTTCTTTAGGTTGATCAATGCCTTCTTTACGAATAGTTTTAATAACGTCGTACCCGCTCTTAATTGGCATGTGTAAGTCGGTCAACACCAGTGGATAATGATTTCTTCGCCACAGATTAATCGCTTCTTCACCATCATTTGCTACTTCTACGGCATAACCGAGCATATTTAACTGCTCGGTGATGACCTGTTGGTTCATCGCATTGTCTTCGGCAAGTAACACCAATTTCCTATTTTTACGAGCTTCTTCTATCGACATCACATATTTAGCGACACGAGGGGTGTTTCTATTTTTTGGCATGCCAATGTTTTTGATCTTTTTGTTTTCCATGACTTCACCAATAGCCTCTAATAGGGCGGCTCGGCAAAGTGGCACGGCATGTAATACCCACACTCGATCTCTTGTTTTTTCCTGAAGTTAATGGAGTTAGTTAGCATTAAGAATCGAACCTGCTGACACTTTTCAAATGTCATTAGCTGGTCAATAGTTTTTAATGCTTCATCATGAAATTCTGTTGCGTCGATGATCCAGATAGGCTGTTTGTCTAAGTCATAGCGATAATGATTTGCAACATGGATAAGGCTTTCGACGCTATTAACTAAGGTGTTTTTACTGCCAAAATATTTGCTGTATTCGTCAATTGCCGCCGTATGGAATCCATCAGGTGAATAACACACTAAATCAACTTTGGAAAAGTCGAGTTCAATTTCGGTTGTAGAACTTGGATTAGTGCGTAGTGGCAAACTAACCGTAAACTCTGAGCCTACGTCAATTTCAGATTTAACGTGAATTTGTCCATACATTAAGTCAGCCAAGCGCTGACAAATTGTCAAGCCAAGTCCGGTGCCACCAAATTGACGTGTTACAGCGCCTTCAGCTTGATTAAATGGTTGAAATACATAATGAACCTCAGCGCTCGGACATACCGCGGCCATTATCTATTACTCTTAATTTGACGTTGGTGAACTCTAAATTAGACTCTAAAATTTCCGCTCTAATTTGCACAATGCCGGTGTGCTCGCGGGTCGTTTGAGTAAACTTGATTGCGTTGCCAGCTAAGTTAAACAAGATCTGACGTATGCGTATTGGGTCGCCCATTAGGCCTTCATTGATTCGAGGGTCAACAAAGAGTCGTAACTCTACATTTTTCTGCTCAGCAACGGACATCAATGTTCTGCCAACCGCTTCTACAATACTATTAATCGACATTGGAATGTTTTCTACTTCGAGTTTTCCAGCTTCGATTTTTGAAAAGTCGAGGATGTCGTCAATTATTCTCAGCAATGAAAAGGCAGACTCTCGGATCGTATCTGATAATCGATACTGATTTTGATCCAAAGTGCTATTTCGTAATAAGTCGATGGAACCAATAATGCCGTTCATCGGGGTTCGAATTTCATGGCTCATGGTTGCTAAAAACGTCGATTTAGATTCATTCGCGGCTTCAGCTTCTTCCATCGCAATTCTTAATGCATGGGTTCGTTCAGCAATTTTACTTTCCATATCTTGGGCGAGTTGCTGATTCGATTTTTCCAATTCTTTATTAGCTTGCTCGGTGCGGGCGACATATTTAAACAACTTGTTTAAAGAGCCTGCGAGTTCAGAGAAGGCACCAAATTTTTTGACGGCTAAACGTTTTTCAAAGCTGTTTTTATTTACAATTAAATTGGTGTCTTTTAATAGAGGAACCGCATATTTAGAAACCGAAAGGTTTAGCATTGAGGCAATTATTCGGGTCAATATTATGGACGCGATTAGAGCGACCAACAAAACAATAAACCAAGACCGCACATCGGCTTTCTTCTTTTGCATTGCTGCGATTATAAGTCCCGCGTCTTGATTATCGACTTTAATAATGCGTCTTATCTCAACCCAGTTGTTTAAATCGGTTTCGTGATTTGCCAATATTGGTGTTGGCATATAACCATCAAATGCACCGGTTTTAGCATGTAAAACGAGCTTGCCGGCGGACATTCTATATAAGAAAAAAGCTTTATTTTTAGCCCCACCGTGTACCGCATTAATGTAGTTTTGAGCCGCTGCAGCTTTATTTGAGCTTAGATAGTCAAGAGGCAAGCCTTTAACTGCGGATGCAAGATGACTCTGTAACTCCGATTTATAGTTTTGAGGCTCGTGCCATTGTTGAAGGGTTTTGAGTCCTCCTAATGCGGCAAGTACGACAAAACATACAAAAATCGTAATCCAAATTGTAAAAAGCTGCGCGGGCTTTAAAAATGGCACTTTCTTAGCTTCGATATCCATAAATTCGCTTTAGTCTATTATTTTTAAGATTATTTGACGTTGATGTAATACAGTATCGTTTGCTTATTTCGACAATTCAATCTAAAACTTAAACTAGTATGTGTGGTTTGGTACAGGATGTATGGAAAATTTAGAATTATTAAATAATATTACCGCAGTTGACGACGACCCATTCTTTTTACAATTTATCGAAGACAAGTTCGGTGAAATTGGAATTGAGTCAATTGGACAGTACGCTTGTCCGCAACAAGGACTAGATTATCTTTGCCGGGGTTCTAGTATAAATGACATCGTTTTGGTTGATTTACAGATGCCAAAAATTGATGGAATCGCATTTTTAAAATTTTTGGGTGACATGCGATACCAAGGTCAAGTGATTGTGATTTCGGGATTTGAGTCAAAAGTACTGCAAATGGCTGAATCTATAGCAAAACAGCATGATCTCGCGATACTGGGTCAACTCACCAAGCCATTTTCCACGACACAATTGGTTGGTCTTGTCGATAAGGCTACCGCGAGGATCATGTCTAATAAGGCGGTTGGCAATCCATTAGCCGAAGCCGTTTTTGATGCCGAGACATTTGAAATATCAAAAGAAACTTTTTATCCGGTTATTCAACCCAAGGTCGAAATGGGCAATGAGCATATAGTCGGGTACGAAATATTGTCTCGCTTAAAATCCTTTGACGGCACTATTATTTACCCAAATCAGTTTATTCATTTGTTTGAGAATAACGGTAGGATCACCGAATTTAACAAAGTTCTTTTTGATTGCTCATTTGAGAAAATGGCGGATTATAAAGACGTTAATTTTTCAATTAATTTGTCGATGAAAGATTTAACGTCTCACGAGTTTGTCAACGAGATAGACGGGTTACTAAAAAATATGGCCTAGAACCTAATAGGTTGACCATAGAATTAACGGAATCGTGCATTGTCGATAATTTGCTGATTGCACAGGAAATCACCACGCGATTACGTTTACTAGGGTGCTCTGTTTCTATCGATGACTACGGTACGGGTTATTCAACGATGAAGCAACTGACCGAATTTCCATTTCAAGAGTTAAAAGTCGATAGACAATATATTGCTGATTGCCATATAAATACCGAAAACCAAGCTATTATAAAGAGCGTTGTTGAAATGGCTCACGCTTTAGGTATGACAGTTATTGCTGAGGGCGTCGAAACCAAACAAGAATTAGCTTTTGTTAAAGAAGCGGGAATTGAAGTTGTACAAGGATATTATTACTCAAAACCGTATGTTTGGGCTTAAAACTGCTCGAATAGGCTAAAAACTACACATTTGGTAAAACTATTGCAAAAAATAGTTGACTTAAAAAGCCAAAATCCGTTTAATACACGCCCGCAACAAGGACAGCCTTGTTACGGGAAAAAAGCACAGTATGTGCCTCGATAGCTCAGTCGGTAGAGCAGGGGATTGAAAATCCCCGTGTCCCTGGTTCGATTCCGGGTCGAGGCACCATCTTTCACCAAAAAGATGGTCATTCATACAGTCTCTTTTAGAGAGTACTCTTTGAGTATCCAGTGTGCCGACTTAGCTCAGTTGGTAGAGCAACTGACTTGTAATCAGTAGGTCGCCAGTTCGACTCCGGCAGTCGGCACCATTTCTCTAAAATTGCACCTCCTAAGTGCCTCGATAGCTCAGTCGGTAGAGCAGGGGATTGAAAATCCCCGTGTCCCTGGTTCGATTCCGGGTCGAGGCACCATTTTTCTTCTAATAAAAATCTCCCAAATCCTTTATATCCAGCAGTATTTGCACGTTTTATCGAATTGGGTTGATTCTGTCTTTTTCTTTATTTCTACAAAATCAATTGGGTCTTAAATTCACTTTCAATCCCGCAGTATATGCAGCCCGAACTCGCGAACAGAAGGTAAAAAGCATTAATAGGTTGCAGGTTAGTGGTGGAGTAAAAAACTGTGAAGGGTATGAGCACCACAAACATCCTTGGCTTGGTATTCACTGGTTTTTGGTAACTTTGAACTGATAATTCGTTTATCAATATTTGCTCTATTCAATTTAGTTGTGCTGTATCAATGAAGTCAGTAACGACGCAGACCTCGTTTTACAATACCGTAACTTCGATGTTTTTGGTAAACCGAGGAATATGCCAAATACCAGCGAAATGACCCTTTTCGCAGATACAAATCGAGGGTTCACCTCGCATGAGCATTTAGCCGACGTCGAACTCATTCATATGAACGGTCGGATCTACGATTACAACCTTGGCCGGTTTATGAGTGTTGATCCATTTATTCAGAGCCCGACAAGCACCCAGAGTGTTAACCCTTATTCGTATATTATGAATAATCCGTTGTCTGGGACAGACCCAACGGGTTACGCTTGTACAATGGCTGGCTAAGTGCCAATGGTGATTGTGGCTCTGATATTACTGGCGTTGTGACCAACGTAGAATCAAGTTCTGATAATGGTGCGACAACGGTTAAAGTCTCAATGAAAGTATTGAGCGGCCAAAAAACAACAATAAAGGTAGCACATCAACTAAAGTAGAAGACGAGGGTAAAAGTAATAAAAGAAGAGTACCAGTGGAGGCGCTAGCTCGGGATGCCAGACCTCGATTGACTGTCAGGGGAATGGAAACGGATACGACAAGTCAGACACTTACTATCATGAATACACCATGTCTCACAACATCTGTTCGACTGATGTATCCAGTTGCACAGTGGAAAACGTCTACAACTCCCTAACCAAAAACGCTGCACCGGGGGCGGATGGAATAAATGCTGTTTCAGCCGATAAGGTAACAGAAATACAGATGGCAGGTGTATCTGGAGGCCGCGTCAGTCATATTGCTGACAGTGAGAATTCTCGAGTTGTTAATATCACGCATGATGACCACATATTTTACAACGGCATCGTAATTAGGTCCGTTGTTCAGAATGACGGAATGATTTCCATCAGAAGCTATGGTGAGGGCGTGAATAGAACTAATTGGACATACATGCCTGACAGGGTGTCGTGGGCGGCCAACTATATATTAGCTAAACCCGGCTTCAAGCAGCAGGACAATAATATCAGAAGGCAGGTCCTATCGCTCAGTGGTGATGGTAGAGGCATTCTTCGCCGTGAAGCACAATTTAGGCAGCAATTAAGGAGTGATTTAATGAAGGGGCCTAAGTACTAATGAAACTTAAAATAGCAATGGTGGCAATTATGGCGCTGATAACTGGATGCACCAAAACTACTTACTCACCGCAAGCGGCGGTTGGATTGGCTGTCACAGAGTCGAAAATGGCACCAATACTCAGCAAGGAGGTTGAAGGTCTATCTGTGAAACTTGGCTTTACGGCGAAGTCTTCAGTTGGTAACGCTGAATATTTTGCAAAGACAAACCAATTTCAAACTACTCTGAACATAGAAGATGGAAAGTCCTTCATCATGATGGGTAACTTGATAAATGCAAACTGTGTTCGATTGTCAGTATACTCTGAGCAAGGCAAGGAAGATGCTAGTCGAGTTCTAATGCAGCTTACCGATGCCCTTCGGAATACCAAGGGAGTATTAATGAAAGTTACGGATACCCCCGACTGTAAGCAATAAAAGTATTCAAAATGATCAAATTACCAGCTTTGCTGGTAATTTGATCATTTTTGAATGGTAGCAACCTTGCACCATAGCTTCGTGGGCTTATAACGGCTTGCAGGTATCAAAGTATCCGAATTCTTTATACCTCGAATCATATGTTGCCACCACCTTATCGAGTTCAGCAGAGGTAAGGTTGAGACCTTTCTCCAATCCTTTTGATGATAGATGCTTGTAAAACTTATCGCTTTGATTGAATTCAACATAAGAGTCATTGCTCAAGTTAAGAATAAAATACACTCCGTCCAATGATAGAAGCGATGAAGTGTATTTGCTATTTTCGCAAGAAGCCTCATAAGCCGGCAGCCTAAAGCCAAATGCATATCCATCTTCAATCTGATAATCAATGATTGCTGGTTGGACAGCAATATCATTCGAGAAGCGATGTTTAATCGCCCTTACTTCAGGGGTGCCTACTACTTCCGTAAACTTAAACCCCAACCCTGTATTCAAGTAGAGTAACGTGACGGCAACAGCCACAGTCAAAAAAACTGCAATCTTTTTCATTATTTAAAATCCTTATCATCATAGGAGTATTTTATTAGGTAAGGATTGCCCGCACCATGCTGCCTTATAGCTATTTGATTCAACTCGTTTCTAATATAAATTCTTAATGAATTATTTGGATTAGACATCACAACAGGGTCGAAATCATACATTCCCGGCTTTATCCTCCCTTGCGCATTAAGAGAGATGTGACCGTGAACTTTGAGGCTATCCAATGGAAAAGGTGTTGCCATTTTTCCACCAATGTCTCCCACAACCCTACCATCAACCGTCAACTCGAAGCCTTTTGGTGCATTCTTGTATATGTACCATGCTTCAGCGTAACTCAATTCGTTACCTTTACCGGCATGGCCAAGTCTTATTATTTCAGTACCCCTCTCGGCTAAAGCAGCATACTCTTCGGGTGTTTCAGGAAGTTTTGAGCCAGCTAGAGTCGTGGCCAATACGTCGCCAGCCATAAATGTGGCATCTTCTATTATCTCACCACCAAATTGCTTGATGGCATCGGCAGCCACACCAAGTTTGGCACCAATTGATTGGTCTGCCAAAGGCGCTCCATTGGTACTCTTCTTTTATTACTTTTACCCTCGTCTTCTACTTTAGTTGATGTGCTACCTTTATTGTTGTTTTTTGGCCGCTCAATACTTTCATTGAGACTTTAACCGTTGTCGCACCATTATCAAAACTTGATTCTACGTTGGTCACAACGCCAGTAATATCAGAGCCACAATCACCATTGGTCTGACCAGCCATTGTACAAGCGTAACCCGTTGGGTCTGTCCCAGACAACGGATTATTCATAATATACGAATAAGGGTTAACACTCTGGGTGCTTGTCGGGCTCTGAATAAATGGATCAACACTCATAAACCGGCCAAGGTTGTAATCGTAAACCCGACCGTTCATATGGATTAATTCACTCTAAATCAGCTAACCTAATGGTTTTCATAGAGCTTTAGTTGTTCGATTAAACGGATTAAAATTAAACATGTCAATTCAAAGGAAAATATTGTTAACGAATTACTGCCTTAAAGGTTAACATATATTAACCTTTAAGCTTGTTACACTGATTTTGTTAATATATATTAACGTATGTTTTGTTATAGAGGTTTCTAAAATGCATTGGTATGACGGTTCTTTGATAGCAGTTAAACGCAAAGAAAAAGGTTGGACTCAGCAGTACGTCTCAACCCAAACCGGTTTAAGCCGAAATCAGATCATTGCGATGGAAAAAGGTCACTTTACGGGAGGGATAAAATACCTTCGCAAGTACCTTGAAGTATTGGGATTAAAGATTTCCTTTGTTGAAGAACAAAACGATTTACCTCAATTAGATGAACTGTCCAGATTGTTTGGGGAAAGTGACTAGTGGCGGAACTACCAAATAAAATAACTCAAATTAACGTGCAATCCTTTGGAAAAGAATCGGGCGACTTGACTCAGCCAAGCCATTTTTCTTACCAATACCATAGTAACAATCCTGTATCTTTAACTATGAAATATCAGCAAGCCCCTTACAATTATGGTGCGCTTCACCCTATTTTTAGCCAAAATTTACCGGAAGGTTATATTCGCCGCTACATCAGTGAAAAACTTCGACGTCACGCCAACATCAATGACATGTATTTACTCGCTCTCCAATTAGATAAAGGTATTGGGCATTTATCTTACAGTAGTGAAATTGAGAAAACAGAAGTTGAGCAACTGTCATTAAACGAAATACTCACTTGGCAAGGCAAAGAAAACCTTTTTCATCAACTATTAGATAGACACTACCTAAATGGCTTGGTTTCAGGCGTGCAGCCTAAGGTGCTCGTAAATGCGCTTAATGACACAGACAAACCGTCAGTTGGGCGCAGTCTTTTACAGCAAGATGACTTTATCATCAAAACATATGATGAGGAATTTCCACTGCTGACCGTCAACGAATACGTGTGCATGGAGGCGGCAAGAGCCTGTGGTTTGGCACCTAGCCAATGTTGGCTGTCCGACGATTTGAGAACTTTTATAACCGAACGATTTGATGAGGTAAATGGTAAGCGCCTTGGCATTGAGGATTTTACCGTGCTAATGGGCAAGCAAGGCGATGAGAAGTATCAGTCGAGTTACGAAATGCTAATGAAAGCGACGTACCTCTATACAAGATCTGATTTACAACTTCAGCGTATGTACCAATATATTATTTTTAATTGCTTAATAGGAAATGGCGATGCCCACCTAAAGAATTTTTCAGTGCAATATGAAGAAAGTAAAACAGAGATAGTGTTAACGCCACCATATGATATTACGCATACGCCAATTTACGACACCATAGATAACAAAATGGCACTAAAGCTCAACAGTGCAAAACTTTTTCCAGATAGGAAACAATTGATTAAGCTAGGAAAAACATTCAACATAAATAAGCCAGAGGTTATCATTGAAAAACTTGCCGATACGATTAGGGATTACATAAATTACTCATCTGAAGTCGACATTATTAGTGGCTTAAAAGAGTCAATACTGGCCTCCCTTCATTGTGGAACCAGTGAAAAATATTTAACCAAGGCTTATATTCACGAAAAGAAAAAAAGTTTGAGTAAGTACAGTCTATTAGTGTGAATTATTTGTAGGTTCAGCCAAGTTAATTCATTAGGTTAGCGATTTGGATAGAATTAATCCATATGAACGGTCGGGTTTACGATTACAACCTTGGCCGGTTCATGAGTGTTGATCCATTTATTCAGAGCCCGACAAGCACCCAGAGTGTTAACCCTTATTCGTATATTATGAATAATCCGTTGTCTGGGACAGACCCAACGGGTTACGCTTGTACAATGGCTGGTAAGGCCAATGGTGATTGTGGCTCTGATATTACTGGCGTTGTGACCAACGTAGAATCAAGTTCTGATAATGGTGCGACAACGGTTAAAGTCTCAATGAAAGTATTGAGCGGCCAAAAAACAACAATAAAGGTAGCACATCAACTAAAGTAGAAGACGAGGGTAAAAGTAATAAAAAGAAGAGTACAAATAAAAATACTTATAGTTGGTTCTCGTCCTTCGCAGGAATGGATGATACCGGCCTTGGCACGCAACAAGGGAAGTTGATTACTGACTTCGGTGAAGGAAAAATCAGTAAGGCGGAATATGTTGAGGGTATGGATGCCATTACTGATGGGGGCCTAACTGGATCTTCGTTAGTTATTCCCGGAGGAGGTGCAGTCAAAGTGGCTAAATGGCTCAAGACATTGGCTGCCGGTGGCACATTGAGTAAGACCGCCCTCACTGCTATTAGACAATCGTATGTAAACGAGGTACGAGGAATTAAAGGTGCTGCTGAAGCTATGCTGAAAGGCGGCATGTCCGTGAAAAATGTTGTCATTGCTGCACACGGCATGAGAAGAGCGATAGGTCAGAAGTACAAGAACTTAACCCCGTTTATTTTAAGGCAATTAATCTATATTAGGAATGTCACCCCTCGATGGCTGAAAGGGGCAGGTTATGACTCAAAACTTGGCCCAACCTTTAAGTGGTATAGAAAACGAGGAGATACATATAGAGATATTATTTCCTCATCAAGTAAGCCAAGTAAAGCAATGAATAAATGGGCGGGAGTAAAATAACAATGAGCTTATTACTTTTATTGAACTACTCGGGTAGCCCGTATTATTTAAAGCTTACCCGAGACTTTCAAGAAGCTGGGCGGACATTTAAATTCGGCTATCCTCCAATAAATGGTTGGTACGACAATTTTTCAGGTCATCTGATTTGTTTTTTAGAGAAGACAATAATCTATACTTTAAGGCAGACTCGAATGTGTATGAGATTGATGACAAAACATCAAGCTCATGGGAGTGCGCCGAAGACAAAGCTAAGTTTAAATTCATGGTGAATGGTGAGGTAGTGTTTACTCTGGAATATAAGAGCATGGCAACAAAGGGGCTTAATAAGTACGATATAAATTATCAAGAGGCTCAGGACGACATTTTATTTGCAATAAATGAAGCAATTTCTCATCCAGAGTCATGGGGTGAGCGATTCAACTAAAAAGTGTCAGATACAAATAAGCCCAACTGGTTAGGTTGGGCTTTGAAGTTATGACTTAATAAAGCTACTTCGTCAGGTTGAAGAGGAGTCCATCCCATTGTTTACGGATAATTGTATCAGTAGTTGATAACGAAAATTTAGTTGGAAAGGTTTTATGGGGCACTTGTATTGACGATTCGACTTGCCGTTTTGATAACGGTGATTACATTTGCTCTTCAATAATTAAAGAAATTTGCTCAGATGCCTCTTTAATAATAACTGCCAGCAAAAGCATTTATCAAGTTATCGGTAATGGCGCTAAAGCCCAAATCGACGTCAAAGACTTTGATCTGCTCCGCCAAGGCTTCAGTCCACAACAGATCAAGCAATTCAATTTGGCACCAAGGTTAAAAAGCCATTAGTTTGACTTAAAGCCGTTTGCGCTAAAACGAAAAGCCAGCCTCCGCTGGCTTGTTGCCAATAACCTTTACCATCTCTTCTTTGAACCATTTTTACTCAAATTCTGTAGAAACTCAAAGAACAATTGTTGAAATTGTTTTTTAGCCATTCACACTCTTAGCGATTTAATCTGTCTATTACCGATAATTTGACCTCAAAGCAAACCAGCCTAAGCAGGTTTAAGAACTATTGTAGTAACTTTCCGTTTATTTACGGTTCCAAAAGAATCTTATTTCAAGAGCCAGCGGCCCAGTCTAGAAAAATCGAAAGCATCTCTTCAAGATTCTTAGCGCCTCCAACTGCAATGAATTGATTATTATTCTTACTACAATGTATCCAATCATGCTCAGTACGTTCAATTTCAATGTCTGAAAATGGTGCGCGCTCTAGTACAGTTCCATTTAAGTCTACCTGTAAAGACCATCCGGGGTTGTCTATTGTATCAATTTTGACACCATAACTGTGCTCCCAATCATCATTACAATTATTTGAATACCAAAGCATTAAATCGCTCAATCTATTCATTTGTTAACTCCTTCAGGAAGTTCTTCTTTGGTCGCGGGCCTAACTCCACCCGGAGCATCTTTATCATGGGTGTGAGGTGTGTCTACCATTTGTTTTGTTTTCTTATTGTATTCGGCTTTACCAGTCACGTCTGTTCTATTCCCTTTTTCCCATTTGTTTGGATTCTTAGGATTTTCATTTGGCTCAAAAGTCTGATGGTTTGTGATTTTACCATCATTATCCTTTTTCCATACCGTGTGGCGAGCATCAGCGTCTTCAATTGGCTCCATGAACTTTCTCTTTCCGCTTTTTTGAGTACCAATTTCTGTAGTTTTCTCATCAGCACTCTTTTCCGTCTGAGTATTATCCGCACCATTCGTAGTCTTAGTTCCACTATCTGTATTCGATGCATTGGTGGAGTTTTGAACGTTGCTACTACGTTTATCGCCTTTAAACGCCTGACGAACTTTTTGCAGCCCTTCCTTTGCTACCTTTACTTTCCTGCCGATAGTGCTTTCTATGGCTACCGTTCCAACTGCGGCAGCAGCATCTGCACCACTCACATCACCATTTTGATAACTATCATATGCATCAGAAGCAGCATTTGCGGTCTCCCATGCCGAGTAGCCCCAAATAATCAATGGAATTATTGGAATATATCCAGTGGGATCGGTCCCAGCCATAGGATTATTCATAATATACGAATATGGGTTAATTCCTTGACTATCACCTTGAAGGTGTAAAAACGGATCAACACTCATAAACCGGCCAAGGTTGTAATCGTAAACCCGACCGTTCATATGGATTAATTCACTCTAAATCAGCTAACCGCGTGGTTTTCATAAATCTTCATTGGTCAGATTAAACGCTTCAAAACCAGCACTGTCAAATATACTCGACTAATACTATTCGGTGATTCAATCGAAACCGGAGGAAATATGAATCACCTAAATTACTTGCCTATAAAAATAGGCGTCATGTCCGATATGCGTATCGTTATTTCATGCGTTGACTACAACCATGAAACGTTGCTTATTTCAGATTTTCAAGAACAAGTGATCGAACAACTTATTAATTACTACCATGTGAGGTTAATTGACAATAAAGCGACCATCAATAAGTTATCGAAGTGTGGAATTACTTTAGATGATATTAAGACATTAAAACTTGGTTTATGTGATAGAACTTTAAACAAGGTTGTACCTGATAGCCTGACTAACAACGGCGCTTCAATTCGAGGTGTTCTTGAAGTACATGGCTTAATCAAACCAACGGGGCATGAGGAATTGCGAGGGTGTGTGACAATGCCATTATATGATGAGAATGGGTTAGTTGCTGGCATATTTGGACGCAGAATGTCTCAATACATACGTCGAAATGGCAGGCGCCATATTCTTTGGCTCGCGACTCAAGATGCTATCAACAAACTAAGCTTCCCTTCAAAAATATTGGAGTTGTATCATGACTAACAAGCCTCTTTCTCATAACTTAAATCATTGCCTTCAATACTATTTAAACAACCTTATTGCAAAGGGATATAGTCAGGCAACTGTCGAACTAAAACAACAGATTTTGGGATCTTTTTTATTTGGCTTATTCACCAATCAATAATTGATTTAGAATTCGTTGATGTTGTTAATTTAGATGCGTATCTGTCAAGTTTAAGGGATCACCGCAAGAAACGAACAAATCAGCCTTTGGCACAAACGACTATCCGAACTCGCGCAACAACGGTAAAAGTATTTTTAAGAGGTCTTTTTACAAAGGGCATTATCAAAACTAATGATTGTGAAAAGTTTGAGTTGCCTAAAGCTGGGAAGGCGTTGCCAAAATCGATACTGAGTGTGAATGATGTGTTATTGATAATTAAACAGGTGCCAATTCACACCTTTAAGGGTATCCGTGATAGAGCGATTATCGAGTGTTTTTATGCATCAGGAATACGTAGAAATGAGCTCGTTAACTTAAGCCTGCAAGATATCGATTTTTCGGCAAATCTAATTAAAATAGTAAAGGGAAAAGGCGGTCATGACAGATTTGTTCCAATCGGTAAAACCGCAATATTGTGGATTCAAAAATATCTAAGAGATGCAAGGCCATATTTTGCAGATTTGGGCTCAGGGCAAATTCTATTTCTCAATATCGATGGCAAAAAGTTTTTGCCTAGCGCAATGTCAGGTTTAATGAGCAAATACATAAAACGAGCTAATTTAAATAAGTTCGGCTCGTGTCACCAATATCGTCATGCTGCCGCAACACATATGATGGATAACGATGCGGATATTAGACATGTACAGGAGTTTTTAGGACACTCAAGCATCTCAACGACACAAGTTTATGTACACGTCAGCAAAGCTAAATTACAAAGGGTGTATAGCAAATCACACCCAAGGGCGAGTTAAATTATCCATTTGCAAAAGTTAGCAACTTGATCCACAATACATATAACAACTAACCCATATTTCACGCGTGGCATCGAGACCCCTGAAACTTGGGAGAAAGAGCCGACTTTATGTCGGTTTTTTCATTTCTAAAGGCTACTAAAATTGAAAACAAGAATTTATATTGATGGCTATAACCTTTATTATGGAAGACTAAAAGGAACACCGTATAAGTGGCTTGATTTAGATGTTTTGTTTTCAAAGTTTCTTTTACCAAGCTCCTCACCACATTCACAAATCAATGAGATAGATGGGATCAAGTTCTTTACCGCCGATATAATTGGGCGAGCTGCGAGAGACCCTAATTCAATAAAAGATCAACAGTCCTACCATAGAGCGCTAAAATTTCACCTTCGAGAAAAGTTTTCATTAATTAAGGGATATTATTCACTTCTCCCAATATCTGCGCATCAAGTCGAGAGTGGACGCGATATCCCCCAATCAGCCATTACAAGGGTATGGAAACTTGAAGAAAAACAAACCGACGTCAATATTGCTGTTGAAGCCTTAGCGGATGCAATTTTGGACGATGATACTGAACAAGTGGTATTTGTCACTAATGATACCGACATCGCCCCAGTCTTGGCGAAAATTCGCACTTTGAGCAGTGTTAAAGTGGGACTGGTTATCCCAACACCAAAAGGTGTAAGGCATCCTAACGTAGATTTGTGCCGACACGCTCACTGGGTACGTCACCATATATTAGATGACGAACTCAGTCGTTCTCAATTACCTAGGGTTGTATCAGGTGGCAGAAAACCAGCAATTAAACCCGAATCTTGGTTTGGACAAGTTGAAATTTTAAGTGAAATCCTTCAAAGCCTTAAGCAATGGTCGAAAAAAATAGAACGAAATGTTGGCAATGGCTGGAAAGTAAAAAACCTCAAGTACCGAATTTACCTATTTTACTTGAACCACCAATTAAACTATTAGATAACGAACAAACCGCAAAAGTGGTTCTTGCCCACGTCAATGCGTACGTCAAATTTAAAATTGGCAAAAATAAATAGGTTATTAAGGGGCTATAAAGCCAATAGGTCGACTGTTTGCTGAATTAATCCATATGAACGGTCGGGTTTACGATTACAACCTTGGCCGGTTTATGAGTGTTGATCCGTTTATTCAGTCTCCAACAAATACCCAGTCGATAAACCCTTATTCATATATTATGAATAATCCTATGGCTGGGACTGATCCAACTGGTTATTTAAGGGTCTGTGAAACGTTTATTGTATGTTCGCAAGATCAAATGCAGGATGACAATTTCAATAAACATATAAGTAGCGGCAGTTCAACTAGCTCTTCTAATGGCCAAAATAATGAACAAAAAGGCAGTAATTCTAATGCGTCTAATGATAAAGTTAATGTTGGAAATCAGAATGGTACCAATGTAGAAAACTCTGACATTTCAGGCTCTAGTGTCGGTGGTAAAAAACCTGAAGAAGTTGATGCTAACTTTAAAATTGACAAAATCAAGGGCCATGACGATGGCTGGGAAGACCCACACGAAGCCGCCTTGGCATTTTACAAACAAAATGAAGATGCTTACCAGAATACGGATAAAAACACTGAGCTTACTGGTTTTCTTATAAAGGCAGATAACGGCAACTACTATTTCACCAATGCCGTTGAGGTTCCTGCTACTTTTAATATGAATGTCGGAATTAGAAAGCCAACTAGCTGGAAGATTAAGGACACTCTACATACTCATCCCGGAGGACGAGGAAATCAGGAAGGCTTTAGTAAAACTGATGCGCAAGCAGTTCTAAGCGGTTCAACCCCGGATATTATGTTCGAACTCCTAAGGGAGATGTCAGGTTCATTAATAAATCAATCGCCAAGAGGACCAGACAGAGATGGGGAGCGAAAGGTAAGTCGATATGCTCAGGAGGCTCATTATGTATGACCCCATATGGCTCGTCAAATTAAGGATTGAATAATGCTAAACATTATAAAAGTTACATTTTTGTCTATTATGTTTGTTTCTACGGGATGTGCAATGGCCGAAGATTATGAAAGAATCTCAGAATCATTACCGAAGGCATTACCTAGAATAATTGTTGTTGATAGTTCATCGGCAGCGAAAGGTACTGTCAGCAATTACTCTGGGTTGTTTGCGACATTAATGGTTACGCCAAAAGTAAGAAATGGTGAATACTGGAAACCAAAAGGGTTGCGAGAAGCTGCTTTGGAGTTAAGTAGAATGTTACCCCCAAAGTTTATAGAAAGATTTTCGAAATACTATGGTCTAGGAAAGAATCGAGAGGTACTTAATGGTTACACACCCGACAGTGACATTGAAGAGCGCCTGTATGACCTTGACCAATACCTGATAAACACTTGGGGTCTCGCCACAAGCTCAAAGCTAGGAAAGCAATTTCAATGTATGGGAATCTTTGAAAGAGACCTTCATAAATTTTATGTTTTCTGGGCTGGGTTTCAAGCTGAAGCAAACGGCATGAGCATTGAAACTGATATTTCGACTGAGTATCGCAATCTCAAAAGTCATTTAGAAAAAGAATGTGGCCTTTAAACCTATATAGGCTTTTGTTGGCCGAACCCCTGCGGGATTCGGCCCTTACTCTATTACCCATCATCACAGTTTCACACCTACTTCAACATTACTAGCAATCTGGTATTGCTGATGGTTAGCGTAGTTTTAGCCCCTTTTTTATAAACTATTCATAGAAAAAAATTTAAAATAGTTTTGTTAAATGAAAGGTAAAACTACACTAACTACACTTGACCTTGATATTTAAGAATTTAAGCTGAAACAAAATTTTGAACGCCCCCAAATAGTATGGCTAATAATAGTGTAGTGAAATGTTGAAACTCTTGGATTTCATGCATATCTAGTAACTAATAGAAAGTATATTGACTAATCAAAAATCCCCGTGTCCCTCGTTCGATTCCGGGTCGAGGCACCATTTTTCTTCTAATAAAAATCACCCCACTTATCCAATTAAACTTAATAAGTAGCCTTTTTGAGAAGTTTTTGTGCGCGCTAAATAGCGGGTTGTCAAAATATAGCCCGAACATCTCACGATACTCGAGCCGCTTATGTGCTTCGAGCTTTCTGAGTTAATCTCTTTGTCATTTCCAGCCTTACATATTAATAGACACCTAACTACGTTAAAATGACCACCTTGTTAGCCTTCTTTATGTTGGCAATTTAACGCTTTGCTTTCGACCAATAGTGATCCCTATAAATGCATATTGATAAACAAGAGCTGATCCAATCTCTGATCGCTGAGTTGCAACAGTCTCTTTTAAATGCCGTACAAGCAGCGAAAGATGCCCATGATCTTGCGACGCATGACCAAAGTAAAGCCGAGACCCAATACGACACCGTTGCCATCGAGGCGGCTTATTTAGCTGAGGGGCAATCTAAACGTGTTGAGGGTTTTAAACAGGCCATTGCAGATTGGAAAATGTTGAAAGAAAAATCTCTAAACGGTGAAGCTGTTGTTAACGTCGGCTCATTAGTTTGTGTCGAAAATGAGCAGGAACAGGTTTTATATTATCTACTGGGCAATGAGGCTGGTGGCTTAAAATTGCAATTTGACGATAAATGCGTGACGGTCATCTCTGTACTATCTCCAATCGGTAAGGCATTGCTCGGCAAAGAAATTGACGATGAAGTGCAATTTAAAGTGGGTAATGAAACGCGGCTGATTGCTATTTTAGAGATCCATTAAATTGTAATTTTGTTTTGATAAAAGTACTTATTTCGCATGATGCTCCGCGCTTGCTTTAAACACCATTTCATTTATTTCCTGATAGGGATTAGCACCGCTAGTGCGTTATTTTCCGCTGCTTATCTTTTATTACAATTAAATTAATGCGGTTTTTGCTACATCATTTGTTTTAATCATAACGAGAAAAACCAAGTACATTTATCGGAGCATACTAAATGAAATTCGCCTTCTTAAAAAGGAGCTTATTTGCTTTTTTATTCTTAATTCATAGGTTAAGCCAAGCTGAAACTTATGATTTTGACTACGAATATGTAGGCAAGGTATTGGAGAAAAAGATACCCATATATGGGGAGCATCACCTATTATAGGTCCAGACGGCAAAGTGCATTTATTTGTTGCCCAATGGCCAACTAAAACCCAAAAAATTTTAGCGGTTGGTTTAAAGATAGCGAAATAGGCCATTATGTCGCCGATAAACCAGAAGGCCCGTTTACCTATCTTGGTAAAGCGGTTGCCGATTTGGACACCGGTTTTAATGCCCCGCACAACCCTACAATTAAATACTTAGATGGAAAGTATGTACTTACTTTTATAGTGAACTCTAACAACCAGTTAAAAACACAACGAATTATTATGTTTGTCGCCGATGACTTAAAGGGTAACTGGCGACCAGCAAAAAGTGCTGAGGCTGACGGTACCATTTTACGTAAATCTACTGACAAAACTGCTTGGAATTATCACGCAAGACTGGGTGTTTCTAATCCAAGCCTGATTAAAAAAGATGGTAAATATCTGTTGTATTTAAAATCTGTTATTCAGAAAAATCCAAAGAAAAAAGAGGCGCGTTCACTTACGGTATAGCAAGTTCTGATAATTTAGAAGGACCATACACTTATCACAAAAGTGCAACAACCCGTGCAGGCATTGAAGATGCTTATGCGTTTGAGTACAAAGACAGTGTCTATTTGCTGAGTCGCGATTTTGGTAACTTAAAAGGCGATCACGGTGGTGGTTTACTTTGGCGCTCAGATGACGGCATGTTTTTCCCAGAGGAAAAAATTACACGCTCTTTTGAAGCATTGGAGCACTATGTTGGCAAAGCGGCGCTCAAAGACTCTATTGTCTATCGCGGTAAAATAAATGGTCGTTTAGAACGCCCACAAATCTTATTTATCGATGGCAAACCGGCTTATGTTTATATGGCCACAGGCATAAACGAAACTCCAGAACATGGCAGCGCTTCGCATTTATTTAAGATCATTCCTAAAAAAGTAGACTAACGTCTCTAATTTATCATTGTAGATAACTAAAGGGGCCAACATATTGTTAGCCCCTTTAATTTTTGGCTCGAATCAAAGTGCAGCATGTGTTACGTATATTAGGCACCCACAATCTCCCGTCAAAAATATAAATAATTCAATGTCTTATTATTGCTGATATTAAAAATACGGTTTTTTGATGTTCCGCTTGTTTACTAATAATAAAATAAGAACCATCCCAAGGAACAATAATGAAGTTAGAAATGTTGGATACAACGGTATTCATTGCATATGTATTAGGTCTGCTAATGCTAGCGCTGTGGATTTCACGTGAAGATAAACAAGGCGGTAAAAATACCGAAGATTATTTTTTAGCGAGTAAGTCTTTACCATGGTGGGCAATTGGCGCATCACTCATAGCCTCTAACATATCAGCAGAACAAATTATCGGTATGTCTGGTTCAGGATATGCGGTTGGTATCGCAATAGCATCGTATGAATGGATGGCGGCCATTACCCTAATTATTGTAGGTAAATACATGTTGCCTATTTTCCTGAAAAACAATATCTACACTATGCCACAGTATTTAGAGCAACGTTTTGATAGCAAAGTGAAAACGACGTTAGCGCTATTTTGGTTAGCAGTTTATGTATTTGTTAACTTAACCGCGGTACTTTGGTTAGGCGGATTAGCTATCGAAACGGTAGCAGGCGTAGATTGGATGTATGGCATGATCTTCCTTGCTGTATTCTCTATTGCTTATTCGTTATACGGCGGTTTAAAAGCCGTTGCTTATACCGACATTTTACAGGTTGTATTGTTAGTCTTTGGCGGTTTGTTACTAAGTTACTTAGCGCTAGACGCGGTTTCTGATGGTCAAGGCTTTATCGCTGGGTTTAGTGTTTTAACTGAACATGCTCCTGCTCATTTTGACATGATCTTATCCCCTGAAAATGAACATTATATGAGCCTACCAGGTATATCGGTATTAGTTGGTGGTATGTGGATAATGAACTTCAGCTACTGGGGTTTCAATCAATATATTATTCAACGAGCTTTAGCGGCTAAAGATGTAAAAGAAGCCCAAAAAGGCATCGCGTTTGCTGCTTTCCTTAAATTACTAATGCCGTTGATTGTTGTTGTACCTGGTATCGCTGCAGTTATTCTATATCCTCAATTAAGCGCACCTGACCAAGCTTATCCTTCGATGATGTCATTAATGCCAGTCGGTATTAAAGGTTTAGTATTTGCGGCATTAGTTGCGGCAATTGTGTCGTCATTAGCATCAATGACTAACAGTATTTCAACAATATTCACTATGGATATTTATGCCAAGATGAAACAAGGCAAGTCGCAACGTCATTATGTACAAGTTGGCCGTGTTGCAGCGTTAGCATCACTAACAATCGCGCTATTTGTCGCTGAACCATTACTTGGTAAGTTTGACCAAGCATTCCAGTATATCCAAGAGTTCACGGGCTTCTTTACGCCGGGTATTGTTGTGATATTTGTTATGGGTATGTTCTGGTCTAAAGCGACATCTGCCGGCGCATTAGCTGCTGCATTAGGTTCAGCCGGGTTCTCATTGCTACTTAAAGTTTACTGGCCTGAACTGCCGTTTATGGACCGTGTAGGCGTTGTCTTCTTATTATGTTTGGCATTATGCGTCATCGTTTCGCTTGCAGGTAAAGCTGAATCGAGTAATGAAAGTGTTGATTTAAGTGAAGTCAGTTTTGAAACGACCAAAGGATTTAATATTGCTACGGTTGTTGTTGTAATCATTCTAATCGCCCTTTACACCACATGGTGGTAGTCAAAGTCTAGTACCTTTATAGAGCAGTATTTTTATTGCAAGGTACTTAGAATAATACTGAAAAAGGCTGCTAATGAATATTAGCAGCCTTTTTTAATTTAGATTTTCCGAATTAACATAAGCGTACTTAGATGGATCAAAAACGAATTAAGGTTATGGCAACATTAACAATGGCTCTGGTAATGAGTTTACTCGTTGCGTGCAATACATCCCCTATTAAAACAGACAATACAGAAGAGGCTGAGGTGTTACCTTCTAACCCCATCTTAAAAAAAGGCGAAGCGGGTTTTTGTATGTAGCTGACCCTGCCGCTGAAGTATTTGACGGCAAAGTCTATGTTTACGCATCTCATGACCAACCTGATGCAAAAAGTTTTAATAGCATGCAAGATTATTTAGTTTTGGAATCATCGGACTTAAAAACCTGGATAAATCACGGCGTAGTGCTCAAACCTAGGGAGTATAGCTGGGCATCGGGCCAAATGAATGCACCTGATGTTGCCTATAAAGATGGTTGGTATTATTTCTACTTTCCATATGAAAAAACACATGTTGGCGTCGCTAAAAGCCGAACGCCCATCGGACCTTGGGAAGAAGCAGTCACTGACAAGATAACCTCTATTTTTGACCCAACCGTATTTGTTGATGACGACGGCCAAGCCTATATTTATGGTAATGATCATAAAGTGGATATTGGCGCTCCCGGTTGGCATGTCATGGGCGCGAAACTCAAATCGAACATGACAGAGTTAGATGGACCTTGGATCAGACTATCAAAAGAGCAGGTAAACGAAGCTGTGACAGTGTTTAAACGAGACGGTAAGTACTACTTTTTAGCGCGCCGCGAGGCAAGGACTGAATATTTTATGTCAGATACGCCACTGCCTTCATCCTATGCAACTCACATGGGACCAATGACACCGGATCAAACAGATTCTCCAGCGCATACTTCTGCAATTGAATTCGAGAACCAATGGTACTTATTTTACCATCGGAGTGATGTTAATGACGGCACCTTCTTCCGACGCTCTGCAAGTTTTGAGCGTATGGATTTTAATGAAGATGGCAGCATTAAAATGGTTCAATTTTCTCCTGAAATTAGCGCATCCAAAGTTCCTAGCTCCCGCAAATTAAAACCACCAAAAGCGGTAAATTAGCATGACCTACTTTATTATCGAGTAATAATAGAGCGCAATTAATGACACTTTAATCGTAATTCGAGGGCGCTGAACACAAAATATGTGCGCTCTTATTTACAAACTATGAACGTATTAATGACCTTCGTGCTCTTTTTGTCATGTTTGCAATCAGCATATTTTCCTAAATTATTACCTTATCTACCTGAAATTTAGTTCCATTTCACCACGTCTCGACATTGTTTTATATCCGCCAACCTCACAACAATATTCGAAATATTAACGAATATTTACGGTTTTCGTATTTTCTATTGTTTAAATTTTAGGCCGGAGTAAGGGCATGCGGTTTTACCACCTATGGTTGAAATTGATTTCGTTAATTCGTTGGTATTTTGCGAGTGACGATCGTCGTTTATTTAGGAAGGTTGAATGTTCACGTATTAACCGAGGTGTATTAACAATAAAGATGAAAGAAACGGTAGTGGAATGAATTTACTGCCAAAAGTCGACAGGTAATTTGAAAAATATAATAAAAATAAAAGGTATTACTATGAGTAATCATCAACAAATTAAAAACGGAATAAATCAGTACCGAGGAAAGCGGAAGATTCGTGTTTCTAAAGCACAAGTCTCATACGCGTCGTATTTCAAATCATTACATCTCATGCTTGTTATGTGTCTAGGCCTATTTGCTGGCGCTTCCCAAGCAGCGGAAACCATTCCACCTATAGTGCTAACTGGAGTTTATGTTCTAGCGCGTTAGAAACCTGCGAATTTGACGGAAGCAAAGAAGTTGCTTTTGGGGTCAATGGCGCTTTTGCTTATCAATATCATACTGATGGCGTGTATTGCGCGCCTTCGGTTTTTGGCGACCCTTGCTATGGAAAAAGAAAGTACTGTTGGACACGTAAAGATACATCACATTTAACACCGCCAGAGGGGCCGGCTGGATTTTTTGCATAGGTGAACGTAATACCTGTCCATTTGAAGGCACATATGAAGTCGCTTTTGGTCGTGATGGGTTATTTGCATTTCAAACCCATGAAGATGGCGCGAGCTGTACAAATGCGGTATTCGGTGACGCTGCACCGGGTAAATACAAGCACTGCTGGATTAGACAACCGGTTACTGAAGAACCAGTTGCGCCGGAGGGCGAAGAATGGACATATTGCGGTTCAGAAGGTGATACATGTTACTTAACTGACTATCATGAAGTCGCTTATGGCAGAGAAGGCGCTTTCTTTTATAAAACGGTATATGAAGATGTCTCTTGCTCAAATAGCGTATTTGGTGACCCAGCGTCAGGTAGAAGTAAATTTTGTTGGTCGCGCCCGGTTGAAGTTGAAAACAGTATTACGATTGACTTAACTGATCCTCAACAAGAAATTACCTTGATGGGCTCAGATATGGAGCGCTCGCAATTCTTCCTAAATAATGCCAGTAATTCGCAACAAATTTCAGATTGGGTATTCAAAGACATTAAATTCGACTATTCACGAGTGTCTTACGACCGTAAACAAGAATTAGTTGAAGGTGCACCAAATTTGGCTTTTTACAATAGAGCCGTTTTATCAATGAAAATGGCGAGACAATCTAATCCAAACCTTAAGTTTTGGGCGACATTAAAATCTGATTATGACGGGTATGGCACAACCAATAATCTACCAGACTGGATTTATACCGGCGGTGGACACAATGGCGGTAGTTACGAACCAAGCAAACTTAACATTCAAAAGTACGCACGATTTTTAGCTGATTATCTCAAGTACATGAGTGATAACGACGTTGCAATTAGTGTAATGAGCGTGGTTAAAGAGTGGTCTCAGGTGGTTTCAGCAACAAACGAAGTTGCCGTGATACAAGAAATTAAACGTCTATTAACAACAAGTGACTACGCTGGCGTGCCTGAACCAGAGTTTTCAGGACCATCAACTTGGGGCACTAAGCAAGCGATCTCTATTTTAAACAGCTACAAAAATCAAAATGCGCTTGGTTTGTTTAAAGGAATTTCAACTCATAGTTATGACAACGCGACGGAAGCAACATGGACCACTCTTATTAATAACGCCAATGAATTGGGTTTGTCTGTTTGGCACACTGAGACGGGTCTAGGAACTGGCCCTACTTATGGTGTCGAGTTGGACATGGATTTTCCAATTGGTCGAATGTCTAGCCGAGCTATGTTTTATCGTTCAGGTATGGAAGGTGAATTGTTTTTTGAACCGTGGTCACGCGGTATCGGGCGTGAAACACGCGCTATTTATTTCGCGAACAAAGGTGAAGGTGAGCGTATGCGTGCTTACTACATCATGAAAATGTTTGGTAACCATGCCCCAGCTGGTGCGCATTATATTCCAACCCAAAAAACAGGTTTAGCCAATGTTGAAACCATGGCGTTTCGCGATGGCAATAAATTAATCCTTTGGGTTATGAATAGCAATGAAGCTGAGCACTTAGATACAACGCTTAATATTAATGGCGAAGAACTTGGTGATGCGACTATTGAACGTGTTGCTTGGTTTGAAGGGACATCGGCAGAAGGTGAGCAGATGTCACTTACTAAAATGACTGAAACAAGTGCAGAAACCGAGATAAATGCAAAATCGGTTGTTGCTTATGTCATCACGTTCCCAGAACCACAAATTGCTGGTGATATTAACAACGATGGCGAAATTAACCGCGGTGACATTACGGCATTTATGGCTGTCTATGGTTTAAGAAGTAGCGACGAGGGTTATTTGCCCGCTGCTGACTTCGATAACGATGGTGTCATTTCACGCTTAGATTATGGTCAGCTTTACGCTATTTACCGTCAACAATAATCAATCAACTTGCCGCCACTAACTCTTTATGTGGCGGCATTTTAAAACAATAATAAATAGGTAACTTTTAATGAAAACACTAATATCACTAAAAAACTCGATGAAGACATGTTTGGTCTCACTCTTTTTGATTTTATCTACAAGTGCACAAGCTGGCATTATCTATGAAATTTCATCTACAGATATCAAAGTAGGTGATGATTTTACTATCGACGTTGTATTTGATAATGCAACGCAGCAAACGTTAGAAGGTTTCGCTTTTGATATTAATGATGAAGCATTACAAACTGTCGATTATTTAGGTGACAGTCTATTTAATTTAGACTTTATGTCATTTTATGGCGGCGCAGATATCGATCAGTTTGTCGTTTCTTTTGACCCAATTAACAGTGCTCAAGTGACATTAGCAACGCTTAATTTTACTGCTCATACAGCCGGTTCAGATACCCTAACGTTATTGGGTAACGATGGCATGTTTACAGGCATATTCTTGGCTAATTTTGGGTATGAATCCGTTGATAGCAGCGTTACATTTAGTGTAACTGACGTACCTGAGCCTTCAGCATTTGCATTTCTAATCTGCTCGCTTGTCTTATTGGTCGGTAAACGTCGCGCTTCTAGTAAGTAATCTAAGTAGAAGCTTTGAATCACTGACGTTTATTCAGTTGGCCTAGCTTCTACAAATTTAAAAATAGTCATTTATCAGCTTCAAAATCAGATTGTTTCTACCCGTGCAATGTTCGGTTTTTAGTAGAAAATAAGCGGTAACTCATAAGGTAAATATAATGCCAAAGTTAAGATATTTCGTAATTGTCGTTTTATTAGGGGTTCTTGCCCTTAGTGTTATTAATTTAACCCACAATTCGGAGTCAGGAAAAACCAGCAGCGGTGAGGACAGGGGCGCAAGACTTATTTCGGTAAAGTCGCTTTTAACAGAAATGATTGACCGGGATTTGATTACGCATTATCCAGACGCAGAATTTAGGCTAAAGCAAGAGTCTAGTTACAACAGGGCGTCTGACGATCCACAAAATCCAGAAACATGGTTTTTAAATCATGATTTTAACAGTAACAAAAAAGATAAAAACTTTATTAGAATTGAAGAAACAGCAAATGGTAATGAATGGGTCTTAATGGATGCAAAAGGTCCGGGGGCTTTAGTGCGTACTTGGATGCCGTGGAAAAATGATAAAAAAGCAACGACCAACTCGATCATTCGCTTTTATATAGATGGCGCAAAAGAGCCTGTGCTAGAAGGCAACATGTTTGAGTTGTTAAATGGCAAAGGCGCCATACCCTTCCCACTTGCGCATGAATCGCTTCGTTCTGCGGTTTCATTCTATCCAATTCCATATGCCAAAGGTTTAAAAATTACCGTTTCGGAACGCCCGTTCTTTTACCAAATGACTTATCGTGAATATAACAAAACAGCTAAAGTTGAAAGTTATTCTGCGGCAGAGTTTACAGCAGCAATACCTTTGATGGAAAAAGTCGCAAAACAACTTAATGCACCATACAAAGCAGTAGAAGGTCAGGTTAATGCAATCGCTGGGACGTTAAACAACGGTGAGGAGAAATCGTTAGATATCGATACCGGTTCGTCGGCGATTAACGAATTGTCATTAAAACTGAATGATTATAGTGATAAAAACATCACACGTTCAGTTGTTTTAAAAATAGAATTTGATGGGCAACAAACGGTCTATACACCAATTAGTGAATTTTTGGCACTGGCGTTGGCTTAAACCCGTTTGAAGGTTGGTATCGAACGGTCACCAAAGCCGGTAAGTTAACGACTCGTTGGGTTATGCCATTCCAAAAAACAGCTAAAGTGTCGATTTTAAATATGTCCAATAAGGCTGTCGATTTTACACTTCAGGTTAAAGTCACTGATCGTAAATGGGATGACAGCTCACTTTATTTTCATGCGAGCTGGCGTGGCGAATATCCTGTTGCCACTCGTCCGTTCTCAGACTGGAATTACGTTAAATTAAGTGGCCGCGGGGTTTATGTGGGTGATACGTTGACCATTTGGAATCCGATTGCCCGCTGGTGGGGTGAAGGCGATGAAAAAATCTATGTTGACGGCGAAACATTCCCATCAATTTTTGGAACGGGTACCGAAGACTATTATGGGTATTCGTGGGGCGGTATAAGTACCGACTTTTACCAACACCCATTCCATGCTCAACCGGCGAGTAACGTTTATAATCAGTTAAATCGCAAAGAGACAAATGAACGAAATACGCAGGGTTATAGTGTTGAAACACGTACTCGCTCACTTGATACTATGCCATTTTCTAAGTCACTTACTTTAGATATGGAAGTGTGGCACTGGAAAGACGTTGAAATGGGATATGCGGTTGGCGCTTATTGGTATGGTGATTTAGCCACTAAAAATAATGGCGAGACAAATGTTACCAATGCGCCCAAATTAACTGAGTTGGAATCAAAACTAGACTAAATTCAGATGCGGGTTTGTGTGGCGATGAAGCCTAATTGTTCATCGTTCCACCTACTCGATATTACCCTGAGCCATTGGTAAATGCTTATCACAGAGACTTAAAATGGCCAAGCGGCAACATCAATTTGAGATGGCGTTCCACAATTAGTCGGTAACGCCATCTGATTTTTCGGCAAAACCTTGTAGACTACGCGCGATTTGTTTTTCAACATTTGGACGTTTTGTTTTGCATACTCTATCTCAACTTCAATCTGGTGAACTCGTTGGCGCACAGCACCTAAAAATCCAACAAGATTTAACTTCATTTCCAATGGAAATTTTGACCCTAGCGGATAGTTTAGAGATATTAGATTTGTCGGGAAACCGCCTAAGCAGTTTACCGCCAGAGTTTAGCCAACTGCACAAGCTAAAGATTGTATTTGCTTCTAATAACTTATTTACCAGTTTGCCGGTGGTGTTAGGTCAATGCAAAAACCTTGAAATGATCGGCTTTAAAGCGAACCAAATCAAACACGTTCCAGAACAGGCTTTACCAGAACAGTTGCGTTGGTTGATTTTGACCGATAACGAAATAGAGATATTACCGGAGTCGTTAGGTTATCGCCCACGATTGCAAAAGTTGGCACTAGCTGGGAACCAGCTTAAAGCTTTGCCACAAAGCATGCGCCATTTACACAACCTCGAACTTATCAGGATATCAGCTAATCAACTTACCGAATGCCCTGAGCAATTATTAGGTTTGCCTAAATTGGCATGGTTGGCATTTTCTGGTAATCCTTTTTGCCAAGTTAACATTAAAATACAAGATGTGCCTACGGTTCGTTTCGATAGTTTTGAACTGCAACAAGTGCTTGGGCAAGGAGCCTCGGGAGTGATCTCAAAAGCTAAATGGCGTAAACCACAAAATCAGTTTCCAGAAAATCAGTTTCCAGAAGACGTAGCAGTTAAAGTATTTAAAGGTGAAGTGACCAGCGATGGTTATCCTCAAGACGAACTGCAAGTGTGTTTAAAAGTAGGTAATCATCCTAATCTTATTCAGTCATTAGCCCAAGTTAATGAAGCTGGCTATTTAGCGCTAATCATGGAATTAATCCCAGATAATTTTTATAACCTAGGCTTGCCACCGTGTTTTGATTCGTGCACTCGTGACAATTTTGCCCCCGGTCTGAGTTTGCCAATTTCAAAGATAAATAAAATGGTAGAACAGATGACAGAGGTCTTTGAACACTTACATCAAAACCAAGTTTGCCATGGTGATCTCTATGCTCACAATACGTTATTTGATGACGAGGCTAATATTATTGTTGGTGATTTTGGCGCTGCGACCATGTATCACATGTTGACGGGAACTCAGCAAGCTCTTGTTAAACAAATAGAATACCGCGCACTTATGCACTTTATCGATGACTTACTTTGCATCTGTGATGTTAAGGATAAGTCGTCGGCCTCCTTTCAAAAGCTCAGTGAAATGGTTAACGCTTAGTTTAGCTGTTACTTAGCGGCATAAGCCAAACCACAAAAGACGGAACCTGACCTTCGGTGGAAAAATTATTCACCGGAGGTAATAGCATAGGGTTAGGGAAGCACAACTTAATGCTAGTTTACATGGTCGCAAGTCCTACACTCTTTTATATTCACCTTTTCACAACGCGTCTTGGTATACCCCACCGGTGCGACTGTTTTTCCTATAACCTCACAATCACCATATAACAGCAATAAAATTTATCTAATTGATGGTTTATAAAGTGATGGGCTCGCTCACATCTTGACGTTCCAAACTTGGCTTTTAAATCGCCTGCCATTTAGTCATTTTTACGTTTTTTAAGGTGTTCTTTTGTTATCAAAGTATCAGCTATTTTGAAATTTCGAAATTGGCCATTTTGAAACGCTTTTAAGCGGGTAATAAAAGGCTATCTGAAACCTTATTTGGTCGTATTGATTATGATGTTTGACTATTTTTATACATTGAATGTGTAGAGTTAAATATAAAAATACACAAATTTATTGACGAAGAGCTTGAATGTTGTTTAAATTCACGATATCCGGAAATAGCTTTTCGATGCGCATAAAAATTAGGTTTAGCTGCGAGTGTCATAGTTGTTCCTCGGCGAATGCTTGGCTTAATGATCTCAATAGGATGTAAAAATGATAAACAAACATTTTGTATTGCTGCACCAAGCTGACAATGTTTTTGTATGTTGCAAGCAGTTGGCTGCTGGCAGTTTAACGACCTTAGAAACAGTCGAAGTTGCTATGACAACCGATATCACTGTCGGCCACAAAATCGCAAGAACAGAGATAAGCAAAGGCGACAAAATTATTAAATACGGCGTATCAATTGGATCCGCTACACAGGATATTGTATTTGGCGAACACATACATATGCACAATATGAAAAGTGACTATATTGCTAGCCACACACGCCAGAGTCGAACAGGGGAAGAGTCATGAAAGGTTATCTAAGAGCGGATGGCCGCAAAGGTATTCGTAACGTCATATTAGTCACTTACCTAGTGGAATGCGCGCACCATGTTGCTCGTTCTGTCGTTGCTGACTCAACTGATGATGAGGTACAACTCATTGGCTTTCATGGATGTTACCCAAATGAATATTCGTTAAAAATAATGGAAGGTTTGTGCAGTCATCCGAACGTAGGTGGTGTCCTTATTGTTTCTTTAGGTTGTGAAGGCTTTAACCGCGAGCAATTAGCCAAAACTGTCGAAGCAAGCGGCAGACCAGTAGAAACAATTGTTATCCAACAATCAGGTGGCACAAGGAAAACCATTGAAGCTGGGTTATCAAGTGTTAGCCGACTTCGTGAAATCGCGGATCAAACTGAGTTAGTGCCTATGGCCATGAATGAACTTGTTGTCGGGACTATTTGTGGTGGCTCTGACGGAACAAGTGGTATAGGTGCAAATCCTGCGGTTGGTCGTTGTTTTGACAAGCTTATCGAAGATGATGCTATTTGCATGTTTGAAGAAACTGGTGAATTAATCGGTTGTGAACAGATCATGGCTGAACGAGCCATAACGCCAGAGCTTGGTGTTGAAATTATAAAATCCGTCGAGAAAGCAGAAGATTACTATACCCGCATGGGCTACGGCAGTTTTGCACCAAGGCAATGCTGAAGGTGGCCTTTCTACTCAAGAAGAAAAATCGATGGGGGCGTACGCTAAATCGGGCAGCTCTAAAATACATGGTTTGATTAAGCTATAGGTGATATTCCAACCCAAGGTGGTTTGTATTTAATGGACGTTGTACCTGACGGCGACCCGATGTTTGGTTTTCCAAACATTGTCGATAGTGCAGAAATTGTCGAAATGATCGCATCTGGGTCCCATATCATTTTGTTTACGACGGGCCGAGGCTCTGTTGTCGGTTCTGCAATTTCTCCTGTTATTAAAGTTTGTGCTAATCCAGAAACCTATGAAAATTTGTCCGAGGATATGGATATTAACGCTGGTAAAGTCATCAACGGTGAAGCAACCGTTGACCAAGTTGGTGAAGAAATTTACCAATTGGTGACAGAAGTAGCGCAAGGCAAACAATCTAAATCTGAAGAGTTAGGGCACCAAGAATTTGTGTTAACGTACAAAAAGTTTGAAGGAATTGGTCCTTCTTGTTTGCCTACCATTAGATAGTGGAGTCGAAAATCGATGTTTAAAAACAGACAAATTGGTGACACAGGTCTTGAAGTTTCAGAACTTGGTTTTGGAGCGGCATCGCTTGGAAATTTATACAAGGCTATTTCTGATAATGAAGCTCAAGAAACCCTTGATGCAGCAAAAGCATCGGGGATTAACCTTTATGATACTGCACCGAGATATGGACTGGGTTTAAGCGAAAGAAGACTAGGTGATGCGCTTAGAACATTACCTAAATCTGACTATGTAATTTCCACCAAAGTTGGCCGAATTTTAACTCCTGATCACAAAGCAAATGTAAAAGAACTTAGGTACGGTTTTGACACCCCTATGCCTTTTGACTCACACTACGACTATACCTACGACGGCATAATGCGTTCGTTTGAAGATAGTTTACAGCGTTTAGGCTTGGCTCAAATTGATATTTTATTAGTACATGATATTGGCGTAGATACTCACGGTGAGCAAGACCCTTATTATTACCAACAACTAGCTTCTAGCGGTTATAAAGCGCTGGATGAACTTCGTTCCCAAGGTGTAATTAAAGCCGTTGGCCTAGGTGTAAATGAAACCGAAATTTGCGAACGGGTTATGGGAATTGGTCAATTTGATTGTTTCTTATTAGCCGGTCGGTATTCATTACTTGAGCAAGACGCGTTAGACACTTTTTACCTCAATGTGAGCAACACGGAGCATCCATTATATTAGGTGGTCCCTATAACTCGGGGATTCTAGCGACAGGTGTTAAAAATAGTAAGATTACACCTTACTACAACTATGAACCTGCGCCGGCTGAAGTGGTGGCGAAAGTTAATAAAATTGAAGACATCTGCGCGCAGTTTCAAGTACCACTTGCCGCCGCGGCGTTACAATTTCCACTAGGACATTCTGCGGTCTCGACAGTTATACCTGGTTTGGGCAGTGCCAAACGAGTCGATCAAGCCATAGAGTTGTTTAACTACGATATTCCAAAGGCGTTTTGGACTCAGCTTAAAGATGATGGGCTGTTGCGACAAGATGCGCCATTACTAACTAGAGACGCTTACTAATGACAGATGCCCGCGCTGAAATTATAGATAGCCATCAGCATTTTTGGCAGTTGAGTCGTGGCGACTATAGCTGGTTGACGCCTGAGTTATCGGAGTTGTATAGCGATTTTTTACCGACGGATTATATTCAAGTTGCAGGAAAAAATTTACCTAGCAATACGGTTTTAGTGCAGGCGGCTGATAGTGATGAAGAGACGGACTTTCTTTTGCAATTGGCCTCTGAAAATGAGCTGGTGTCTGGTGTCGTTGGCTGGGTTCAATTTGATGGAATAAGTCAAATTGTTGTCGAACGTTTAAAGCAGCTTTCAGTTAATCCTTTTTTAAAGGTGTACGGCCAATGTTGCAAGACATTGAAGATGTCGAATGGATTTTAAATCCAGCCTTTAATCCGACGTTTGAATGTTTAGTGAACCTAGATTTGAGCTTTGATGCATTAGTTAAAACAGAACATTTGAAAACAATTTATACCCTAGCGAATCGTCACCCAAAACTCAAAATTGTGATCGACCATTGCGCGAAACCCAATATCACTGAAAATGAGTTCCAATTATGGGCAGATGAATTAGCGGTGTTTAAACCGCTAACCAATGTTTATATCAAAGTATCAGGATTAACTACCGAAGCGAATGCTGATCAACAAAGCAGCGCTCATTTCCAACATTATTTTGATCATGTCTATCAGACATTTGGTGCAAGCCGAATGATGTGGGGCAGTGATTGGCCAGTGGTGAATTTAAAAAGCAATTACTCTGACTGGCTGACTCTTTCACAAACATTAGTGAGTGACTTATCAGAACAGGAAAAAGAACGGTTTTGGTGCGGTACAGCAAACGAATTTTACCAACTGAATCGTTAACAAAAACGATTAAATAGAAATCATGGGATTTAAGATGAATACGCAAAAAGTTTCAATTGTAACGGGCGGCGGCAGCGGCATCGGTCACGCTATCTCTATCGCATTAGCATCTGCGGAGCAGTACATCATTGTGGTTGACCTATCGTTAGAATCCGCGCAGACAACCGTGGATGAGATCAAATCTCTAGGTGGTAATGCCGAGGCAGTTGCGCTGGACGTGTCTAATCATCAACTGACAAAAGAGACTTTTGATAATATTGCCGACAAACACGGCCGTATTGATGTTTTAGTTAATAATGCCGGAATTGGCTCTGTTGGTACATTAGAACAAACGCCAGAAGATGAGCTTGATAAAGTCTACCGTGTCAATGTTAAAGGGGTTTACAACTGTGCTCAAGCGGTTGTTGGCCATATGAAAAAGCGGCAATCAGGTGTTATCGTTAACATGGCATCAATCGCCTCTAGCGTTGGTATCCCTGACCGTTTTGCTTATTCAATGAGTAAAGGGGCGGTGTTGACCATGACTTATTCTATCGCTAAAGATTACGTTAATGACGGTATTCGCTGTAACAGCGTTGCACCAGCTCGAGTACATACACCGTTTGTCGACAGCTACTTAGAAAAAATTACCCAGACCAAGTCGATGAAATGTTTGAAACATTATCAAAAACACAACCGATTGGTCGAATGGGCACACCAAAGGAAATCGGCGCATTAGTAAAATACTTATGTTCAGATGAAGCTTCCTTCATCACCGGCAGTAATTTCCCAATTGATGGTGGTTTTGTAACGATCAATAACTAAACGTTTTATAAATTTGTACTAATAAAAATAATAAAATAAGGCCAATTATGAATACGACAGATACCGCAAACAGCGCTGCTGACCTTCAACAGGGTGGTGAAAGATCTTCAAAAGAAGTCGTGCCAAAGGTATACCTTGTTAGTTTTATCCTTGTCACTTTGTGTTTTCCTTTGTGGGGATTTGCAAATGATATAACGAACCCTTTGGTAAAAGCTTTTTCAAAAGTATTGCAGATGAGTACAACTCAAAGTACCTAGGTGCAAGTGGCGTTTTACGGTGGTTATGGCGTAATGGCCATTCCCGCTGCTATCTTTATAAAAAATTCTCCTATAAAGCAGGTTTGCTTATGGGATTAGGGTTTTATGCGTTGGGTGCGTTGTTGTTTATACCGGCAGCTGGTGCCCAAGCATTTGCGCCGTTTTTATTGGCCTTTTTGTAATGACTTGTGGGCTTTCGTTTTTGGAAACGAGTGCAAATCCATATATTTTATCAATGGGACCAAAAGAAACAGCAACTCAACGACTCAATTTGGCCTAGGCGTTTAATCCTGTTGGTTCATTACTCGGTATGTTTGTCGCCACCCAATTTATCATTCAAAAACTAAACCCAGCTTCAGATGCAGAACGTCAGGCCCTCGCGGCAGACGGTTCAGCTGCTGCGCTGGATAAGCTATCTGCGATTACGGCCAATGACTTAGAGGTAATTCGTAATCCGTATTTGGCGATTGGTGTAGTCGTATTGTTGGTCCTTTTTGTTATCGCCATTAAAAAATGCCGCGTACTGAAACTGTGTCAGAAGGGCTTGATTTAAAAGGTACTTTTAAACGCCTGTTGGCAAACCGAAATTATCATGAAGGTGTTATCGCACAAATGTTTTATGTGGGTGCGCAAATCATGTGTTGGACTTTCATTATTCACTACGGCACAGAAGTGTTTGTCCAGCTAGGAATGACAGAACAAGCTGCTGAAGCAAAATCGCAAATGATGAATATTTACGCGATGATCATATTCTGTCTCAGCCGCTTTATTTGTACTTTCTTATTAAAGTACATTAACCCAAGTAAGTTGTTGATGTTACTGGCTGCCGGCGGCATGTTCTTTACCGTATTAACTATATTCTTAGATGGCGTTGCAGGGGTTTATGCCCTTGTTGGAATATCCGCCTGTATGTCACTGATGTTTCCAACTATATACGGTATCGCGTTAACAGACACTGGCGATGATGCCAAATTGGGTGCCGCTGGACTAATTATGGCTATTGTCGGCGGGACTTTCTTGCCAATGGCACAGGCATCAATCATTGATATGAACACAATATTTGACAGTTTCTCGGCGACTAAAGCGTCATTTGTGCTGCCGTTATTGTGCTTTGTTGTTATTGCTATTTATGGCAAACGTTCGCAACAGGTGAACTAAATGGCTAATAAGTATTGTTTTGCCCTAGATTTAAAAGACGATAAAACGTTAATTGAAGAATACAAAAAATACCACGAAAGTGGTGCTGTTTGGCCTGAAATTGTTGAAAGCATTAGGTCAGTAGGCATTACGGGAATGGAGATTTTTTGGTTGGAAACCGCTTATTTATGATCATGAATGTGGACGAGACATTCAGTTTTGAGAACAAAACAAGAGTCGACCAACAAAGCGAAAAAGTACAAGAATGGGAAGCGTTAATGAGCACTTTTCAACAAAAGTTACCCTAGGCGAATGAAGGCCAAAGCTGGGAACTGATGGATAAAATTTTTGATTTAAATGAACAATAATGTAAAAAATTGAAGCAGAGGTAATTATGAAATTAGTAAGATTTGGCGACTTAGGTCAAGAGAAACCTGGAATTTTAGACAGCCAAGGTGAGCTTCGCGATGCGTCTAGTCATTTTGATGATTACGACAAAGCTTTTTTAACGATAACGGTCTGGCTAAATTACAAAAATTAGATATTTCAAGCCTACCAGTGGTCGACCGCAATGTCCGTATTGCAGAGCCTGTAGCTGAAGTAGGGAAAATGATCTGTGTTGGTTTGAACTATGCGGATCATGCGGCTGAGTCTGGTATGGATGTACCGCCAGAGCCGGTTTTATTCTTCAAAGCAACATCTTCTATTATCGGTCCAAACGACAACGTTGTATTGCCACCTAAATCAGAAAAAGTGATTGGGAAGTCGAGCTAGGTGTCGTTATTGGCAAAGAAGCTAAATATGTATCAGAAGAAGATGCAATGGATTACGTTGCTGGTTTCTGTGTCGTTAACGACTTGTCAGAACGCGAATATCAAATAGAGCGCGCTGGTCAATGGTGTAAAGGTAAGGGCTGTGACACTTTTGGTCCTGTTGGTCCTTATTTAGTGACACCGGACGAAGTTGAAGATTTTGATAACCTGAACATTTGGTTAGAACTTAACGGCAAAAAAGTGCAAAACGGTTCGACCAATACCATGGTTTATAAAGTGCCACACTTAGTACATTACATAAGCCAATTCATGAGCTTACAACCTGGCGATATTATCAGTACAGGTACACCTCCAGGCGTTGGTCTTGGAATGACACCACCATTATATCTAAAAGAAGGTGATGTAATGCGTTTAGGCATCGATGGGTTAGGGGTTCAGCAACAAACTGTTGAACGTTACAAAGCCTAAATCAAACTAAAGGGATAGGTTATGATAATTTCAGCTCCTACGGATTTTCGTGCAGCGGCTAAAAAGCGCCTACCGCCATTTTTATTTCATTATATTGATGGAGGTTCATACCGAGAGGACACACTGCGTCGTAATGTTGATGACTTAGCGGACATCGGGCTAAAGCAACGCGTATTGAACAATATGTCTGAGCTTGATTTAAGCACCGAAATATTTGGTGAAAAACTAGATTTACCTATCGCTTTAGCGCCTGTTGGTCTTACTGGTATGTACGCAAACCGTGGTGAAGTTCAAGCGGCTAAGGCGGCTGAAAAGAAAGGCATTCCTTTTATCATGTCCACGGTTTCCGTTTGCCCAATTGAAGAGGTGACACCTGCGATTGAGAGACCAATGTGGTTTCAATTGTATGTTTTAAAAGACCGTGAATTCATGAAAAATGTGCTGCAACGAGCTAAGGCAGCAGGTGTAACAACTTTAGTATTTACTGTTGATATGCCAGTCCCCGGCGCACGTTATCGCGATATGCATTCGGGAATGAGTGGCCCATTTGCGGCATCTCGTCGAATTTTACAAGCGATGACTCACCCTCATTGGGCATTTGATGTTGGTCTGTTTGGTAAACCTCACGACTTGGGTAATATCTCAGCGTATCGTGGCGAACCAACAAAACTTGAAGACTATATTGGTTGGTTAGGGAATAACTTTGATCCATCGATTTGCTGGAAAGACCTTGAGTGGATAAGAGAATTCTGGGATGGCCCTATGGTCATTAAAGGCATTCTTGATGTTGAAGACGCAAAAGCTGCAGTAAAATTTGGGGCCGACGGCATTGTTGTTTCAAATCATGGTGGTCGTCAACTTGATGGTGTTTTGTCATCTGCCCGCGCGTTACCTGCGATTGCTGATGCGGTTAAAGGTGAGACTAAAATATTTGTCGACTCAGGAATACGTTCTGGTTTAGATGTTGTTCGTATGTTGGCGTTGGGCGCCGATTGCACCTTATTAGGTCGATCATATATCTATGCCTTAGCGGCGCAAGGACAAAAGGGTGTAGAGCAATTGTTAGACTTGTACGATAAAGAAATGCGAGTAGCGATGACATTAACAGGCGCACATTCTATACATGATTTGTCCACCGAGTCGTTAGTCAACTTACCAAGTTAACAACCCAATTGGCTACTTTTAACAAAAGTTAGCTGATAAATCTTTAATAGCAAAAAAGCTCAAATTTTTTATATTTGAGCTTTTTTATTTTCAATTGACGATTTTAGACTTTTATTAAAGTCGCTAGACTTAATTTACTTACTGTTCTAAACCATGAACACAACGCAAGAGCGTACTTTCGGCACTTCGTAGATGCTTTTCCATACTCATAATTGAGCCTGCGTTATTGTGTGTTAATAGATTATTCATCAGGTCGATATGTTCATCAATTGCGACTGTAAAACGTTCTAATTCACCGGTTTTATCCCACTGATAGTGGTAGTGGCAGACAAATGAAACAATGTCGAAGAACTGTTGAGTAAATCTGTTCTGAGAACTTTTCTGAATGATTAAATGCAATTCTCTATCAAGATCTGGGAACTCCAAGTACCGATTTTCTAAATCCGCTCTTACTTCTTGATGTTTTTCTAAAAGAACTTTTAACGATTGCCAGACTTCATGTGATTTTGGGAATTTAAGTAGTTCTGTCAGCGCGCGCATTTCTACCATTTCTCTAAATGCGATTAATTCTCGGGCAAAGCTATCGTCAAACTTAACCATTTTCCAACGTCCACGTGGAATTTTTTCTATTAAGCCATTATTCGAAAATTTAATTAGAAACTCACGTACGGTAACCGTAGTGCAACCGGAGTTTTTAGCTAAACTTAACTCTGAAAATCGATCACTAAGGCAATAACTGACTCGTATTAATTAGATTCAAAAAGTACTTTTCAATTTGGACTTCTTTAGTCGAATTTTGCTCGTCGATTTCGTAATAATCTTCCTTGGTCGGTGGTCGCAAAACGATTTTATTAAAACCATCACGTTTGATAACGCCAGTCTTAATAAGTTCTTCAACACACGTTCTTACAGTAGTACGACTGATGCTTAGCAGTTTGGTTAATTCGATATCATTAGGCATTTTTGTTTGACCAGCTTCAAGATTCGAAATTAGGTCAAGCATTTGATTGATCGAATTTTTAAACAGGTAAGTCTTGTTGCTCAATTCAGTTCCCTCGTCATTATCATTACGTAATATGTTGTTGCGCATTAGGTGCGATTCAACCTGATACTATACGCTTATTGTAGTGTAAGTGTATTATTTTGGTAAAAAATACATTTAAGAGAAATTTAGTCGTCTACATTTTAATATATGGCGCTTAGCTTAAACCGCTAGTATATTCAAAATTAACACTATTTTTGCTATTAACATGCAATGATTAGGTTAATTACAAGACGTTCGATAAATTCTGTTTATGGTAATTACTGCCAGTGTTTACCTGTGGTATTTATTCAAATAATTACGAATGTGTATTTTGTCGGTTTTAAGTACATTTATGATTGCAACTATTTGTCATAATGAATAAATACACATTGAGGAAAGCGCGTCACCATAAAGAAGTGCTTTTTGTCACTTTTAGGTAGTAACACTCACCTCCAATTGATTAAACAATATATTTACGCAGGCGTCAGGTAACGCGAGAAAAACCGAGTGACATATCACCCGGCTATTTACCTTTTATTTGTACAATAGTTGGCCAACGATAAAACCTGCAGTAATTAACACGAGTGCCATATTGCTGAAAAAAGTTAGTGCGAAACCGATTGTGCGTTTTGATGGATCGTTAACATAAGCCATCGCATAAAGTTGGCGACCAATAATAAATATAACACCCGGAATAAACGCCCATTTCGCGCTAACATAATAGGTAAACGCTAATAACGATGGGATATAGATGATAAGTTGCTCTAACGTATTTTGTTGTACTCGAAAGAGCCTTTCCCATGTTTTTTCACCGCTAATATTAGGTGCAGTGACTTCGAATTTTGGTCTTGAAATACCCACTTTTAAAGTGAACCAACTGTATTGCAACAGCGCGACCATTATAATTAAAACTGATAATTCCATGATTTTACCTTTTTATAGTTGTTTGTAATTTTTAGCCCGCACTAAATTAATACGGGGTAATGTTTAAAAGATTAACAGCCTTAAGTAAATTTGCTAATCGTTGTTTTCAATCAGTCCTTCTATCCATCTTAGTGATCACGCGGTATTTTTATTTAAGAGAATCCATTAAAGAAATAAAAGTTAACGGAATACTAAAAGTATTTTTATAAAGTTCGTTTTACAAGCTATAACATTAAGTGTGTTACACACTGGGTATTTGCAGTCCAGTAGAGGACCAAATTAGCATTAGAATTAGTTTGGTATCTACTCGTTTTTCAATTACTCTTTTTCTTCACTGGATAATTGAGAACTTTACTTCATGGATTTCGAACCTATTTCGTTACTTGTTTTGATAGGCATCCTGTCTATTTCTTGCCAATTGTTTGCTCATAAACTAAAAATTCCGGCGATTTTACCGCTATTGCTTATTGGCCTTATGGTTGGCCCCGTCTTTGGGCAACTTAATAGTGAGCAGTTATTTGGTGATTTATTGTTTCCAATGGTCTCGCTTTCAGTGGCAATCATTCTTTTTGAAGGTGCATTGTCGCTCAACTTTTCTGAGTTGGGATCACAGGGTAAAGTCGTGCGAAATCTTTGCACAATAGGCACCTTAGTTAACTGGCTGGTAGTCGCGCCCGTCGCCCATTTTGTATTAGGCATATCATGGCAAATTGCGTTTTTGTTTAGTGCGATTGTTACGGTTACCGGACCTACGGTCATCGTACCTATGTTAAGAACGGTTCGGCCCAGTAAAAATGTGGCACAAATTCTTAAATGGGAAGGGATCATCATCGATCCAATAGGTGCAATCCTCGCCGTACTAACCTTTGAATACATAATATCAACTCAAAATGCCATACAACATACACTTGTGGCATTTGGCAAAACAGTGTCTGTAGGCGTTATCTGTGGTGCCTTATTTGGGCATTTGTTAAGTGTTACCTTAAAGCGTGGGTTGATCCCTGAATACCTTATCAACACAGCGGTATTTACCTTTGTCCTTGGTGCCTTTCAACTGTCTAATGTTGCGGCGCATGAAAGTGGCCTGTTAACGGTCACGATAATGGGGATTTGGTTAGCAAATAAAAAGACGTATCGATTAATAGCATTATCGAATTTAAAGAAACGTTAAGTGTATTGCTTATCTCAGGGTTATTTATCATCTTGGCGGCTCGGGTTGATTTGGCTCAATTAGCCGATATCAGCGTGAACTCAACGGTGCTTTTATTGTGTATGATTTTTGTTGCAAGGCCAATTGGTGTTTACTTATCGACGATGTCGTCATCACTGCGTTGGCAAGAAAAAGCACTTATTAGCTGGATCGCACCGCGAGGCATAGTTGCCGCTGCAGTCTCTGCATTATTCTCTATAAAACTCGAACAAAACGGCATGGATGAAGCAAGTATTTTGGCGTCCTTGGTATTTTTTGTGATTATATTTACCGTCGTATTGCAAAGTTTAACCGCCAAACCGATTGCCAAAATGTTAGGTGAGCGTGAACCAGCACCACTTGGATTCTTAATTTTTGGCGGGAATCATTTTGCCCGGTTGTTGGCTAAAGAGCTGATGCAAACTGGCCTGCAGGTAAAGATTGCTGATACTAACTGGGAAGCTATTTCTGCGGCTCGAATGGAAGGCATCCCAACTTACTTTGGTAACCCAAGTTCTGAACATGCACAACGTACAATGGATCTCACTGGTATTGGAAATCTATTAGTGTTGTCACCTCATAAACAAATGAATTCTCTAGTGACCCAGTACTATCAATTTTTGTTTGGTGAAGAACATGTGGCAGGTCTAGGTGCAACGGATAAAAAAGAATTTGAAGGGCATTTGCCAACTGAAAAATACATGAAGAGCTTAGGTTTGTTTAATAACGTGAGTTACTCAAAGTTAGCGAGTATGTCATCACAAGGCGCAAGCCTTAAAAAGACGTCGATCACAGCTGAGTTTTCATGGGAAGACTATAAAAAGAAATATGAAAATAGGTATACCCCTTTGTTTATGTTTGACGAAAAAAATCACGTTAAATTGGTAACCAAAGAAACAACCTATAGTGAAGATAAAATAAAAGGCATAGTCAGTTTAATAAAGCCAGAAACGCCTGTATCTGAATAAATATTGCTGAATGTTAAATTTCTGAATTGAAATCACCAAGCAAGGCTTTATGCTTTGTAGGAGTTAAGTAAATAAACAGTTTGGGTTTGTCATGAAAGCGCTATTAGTTTTGGTTTTAGTAATGTTTGTCACCAGTTGTGCAAATTCCAACTGGCGAACGGCCAGTCGAGAACCTGCTGGTATTTCACCTAAACCTTGGGTCGAAGATGCGGCGGTTATTGAGTTTTACGCAGCAGATGCGTTTAGTTGGCGCGGATGGTTTGCTGTGCACACGTGGGTTGCTATAAAACCTGAAAAGGCCGTAGAGTACACTGTATATGAAGTGGTCGGTTGGCGAGTTCGTCGTGGGCTGCCAGCACTTAAAGAATATAAAACCATAACACCTGATACATACTGGTATGGCGCTAAGCCAGAAAAAGTATTGTCAATTAAAGGTGCAAAAGCCGAAAAACTCATTCCTAAAATCGTTGCCGCAGTTGCAAGGTATCCGTGGGCTGATGAATACACATTATTCCTGGCCCTAATAGCAATACATTTCCTGCTTGGTTAGGAGTGCAAATACCAGAACTGGAACTCGATATGCCGTTCAGAGCGATTGGCAGCGGTTACGCAGATTAAAAATAATTTTCTAATCATGATGTAAAGTTTTTAGCAAAAGACATAAATTTGGCTAATTATCACAGCTCTGAGGAGACTTTGAACGAACTTGTGCGTTATGTGGATTGTTATCATATCTTCACGGCTATTATTTTGAATCTAAAATAACGGGTCCTAGTCCTTGACTGGAAAGCTCATCGTCGGGATTGTAAATTGGACACGAATTCAGGGACAAACAACCACAACCAATACATCCGGTCAGTGAGTCACGGAGGTTCTCCAATTGGTGAATTTTACGATTAAGGGCGTCGTGCCATAATTGACTTAAATGTTGCCAATCTTCTTTAGTTGGCGTTCTATTGTTTGGTAATGTCGAAAAGGCATGTTTTATTTCATCTAAACTCACCCCCATTTTTTGCGCCGCTTTAATGACAGATATACGACGTAATACTTCTGGTTTATAGCGTCGTTGATTACCTTGATTGCGCCAACTTCTAATCAATCCTTTTTCTTCATAAAAGTGCAACGTTGATACTTTTACGCCGCACCGTTTTGCCACTCGTCCGACGGCCCATGTAGGTTCTTGTTCCATTTTTTTCACTTTTTTCAAAATAACACTTTACCTCAGGTTAACTTGAGGTTTTAGGATGTGCAACAGCTTAATCGAGCTAATTATTAAAAAATGAAATGCATTAGGAGAATCAAATGAAAAATACAAAGCAACATGATCAGGCACCTAGAAAATTAACTTCAGCTTGCGCCGAGAACAACATTAGACAGTCCAAAACCGAACGAATGAACGACAAACAACTGGGTTACCGCTTTTGCAGTTTATTTAATGCCGTTATGAATTTGAAATAAGGAGAACAAAAATGAAACTGGAACATTTAAATTTAGTGGTTGTCAGTCTTGAAAAATCGTTAGCATTTTATCAAGCCGCATTTCCGCATTGGGTTATTCGTGGGGAAGGGCAGTCGACTTGGTATGGCACACCAAGAAACTGGCTACATTTTGGTGATGATTACAATTATTTAACATTTAATGACGGCGGTTCCGGTGAAAACCGTGACTTGAAGTCCAACTCTGTTGGTATGGCGCACTTTGCATTTGTAACCACTAACTTACAGGGTGTCATCGACAGATTAAGGTTAGCTGGGTTTGAACTAGCCAAATATTCAGATGCCGATGAATACCGAAAGAATGCGTATTTTATTGACCCTGACGGATATGAAGTCGAATTTGTTGAATACCTATCGGACATTCCAGCGCAGAGGAATTTGTATGTCTGAGTCAACGGTAATTATTTTAGGTTCTAGCCGAAGTGACGGTAATACAAGCGCACTCGTTCATGATTACGCGACAATCATAAATGCGACCGTGGTGGATCTTAACGATTATGAGATAAGCCCCTTTGATTATAATGCAGACTATAACGATGACTTTATTTCCCTCATGGCGGGCTTACTTAAATACGACAGAATAATTCTAGCGACGCCAATGTATTGGTACAGTGCCAGTGCACAAATGAAGACATTTATTGACCGTTGGTCTGATCTATTAAAAACGGAAAAAGCCAAAGGCAGGCAGTTACGGGGTAAACAAGTGGTTGTTTTAGCAACCGGCAGCGACAAGATCCCGCCGAACTGTTTTGAACAGATGTTTCAACTGACCTTCAGATACTTAGGCATGGATTATCGCGGCATGCTGTATTGCCAATGTGAGTCGCAATATCTTGTAGAACATCATCACGAAGCTATTGCCAAGTTTGTAATACAGATGGATCGTAACTAATTAACAGCCCTTAGTTTTCACTGTCAAAATCTTTTGTATACTCACTAAGTGACGAATAATTAGGTGGAATGGTATAAGTTTACCGCGCGGTATTTGTATGGAAAAACCAGAAAAACCCGGCTTGAGTGAATGTTGTGGCGGCGGTAGTTGTTGTCCATGTGTCTGGGATGTGTATTTTGCTGAGCTGGAGAAATGGCAAATTGAGCAAAAAAATAAACAACCAGATACAGAGGTTAACCACGATGTAGGAAAAACACCAAATGAGCCTTAGTCGCCCGAGTTAATTGCGAAACGCGGCATAAAATAAACGCTGTTTTAGGAATAAATTGATGTGCGACTTCGGTTTATTTGTGTATGTTTAGCGGTAATTCTACAGGTAACAAACTTATAAGGTTTGATTAATTTATGTCAAATTCAGATTTTATTTATGGCTTTTACTTTAATGCGGAAGGGCCAGCAGATCCCATTCCGTCATTAAATGAGTTAGATAATAACCGTCCAAGCTGGTTGCACTTTGACTACACAGAAGAGACAACCCAGACCTATTTAAGGGAAGTCAGTGGACTTAATCCCGTCGTTGCTGATGCATTATTGTGTGATGAAACGCGTCCCCGCGCGACGACGCTAGACGATGGTTTACTCATCTCATTGCGTGGTGTTAATTTAGCGCCCAATAGTGATCCAGAAGATATGGTGTCAATTCGCCTGTGGGTAACCAAAAACCGCGTGATCAGTACCAGACGTCGGAGATTATTATCGGCTAACGATATTGCTGTAAGTATGGAAAATGGTACGGGACCAAAGTCTGCCACTGATCTTGTGGTGCAACTGACCGATCTATTGATCTCTAGAATGACCAACACCATTGAAGATATTGAAGATAAGGTTTCAGTTATCGAAGAGAGTATTTTAACGAACAATAGCTATGCTCTGCGTAACGAAATATCAGATGTGCGACGCCAAATTATTTCACTTCGACGTTATTTGTCCCCACAAAAAGAAGCGATGAATCAGCTGATAAGTGAAAAGATTGCATTTTTTACCGCTTCAGAAAAAATTCAATTGCGTGAAACCACTGATCATCTCACCCGTTTAGTCGAAGACTTAGATTCTGTCCGCGACCGAGCTGCAGTGACACAAGAAGAGTTAAGTAATGGTCTTGCCGAGCAAATGAACAGCAGAATGTATGTGTTGTCGATTGTGGCCGCAATATTTTTACCGCTGGGTTTTTTAACAGGATTGTGGGGAGTCAACGTTGGGGGTATCCCAGGTGCCGAAAGCTCGACCGCGTTTAGTGTTTTTGTAGCAAGCTTAGTGGCTATAATTTCTGTACAAATTTGGTTATTTAAAAAGAATAAGTGGTTTTAACAGAACTTAACATTTGCAAATGCGCTTACAGTTACGAAGCGCATTTTTTATGCCCTAAAATTTTATGTGGGGAAATAAATTCAAAACCTGCTCGATAATTTCTACTTTTTGGCTTTTAGCTAAATATGCGGCGTACACGTCCCGGGAATAAACCGGTGCGCTTTCAATTAGATGTAACCGTTGTGACGCAATATGCTCAAACGTCATCTGACGGGGAAGATAAGCACTGCCTCCGGCATCTAATATAAAATTGAGTGCAATTCTAGGTTGGCTCATCATATGTTTTGGCGGTGGCGCTGCACTAAACTCCCTTAAATGCTGTGCATTAATGGCCTCGCCGTAATCAACCATGACATAATTATCCATATTTATTGCTGAATTTAGTGGCATTGGTTCTGATGAAACTAGCGTTAAAGGAACTGTAGCGACTTTTTCAGTCATTAGTTCTTCGACATAAGGGGCTCAAACAAAAACGCGATATCAATTAGGCGACTAAGAAGATTTTTCCGCAATTCAAAAGGGCTATAGTTTGTTGTCATCAAACTTAAGTCATCTAAATTTCGATGAATTTTTTGTAACCAACTCTGCAAAATAATATCCCAAATAGACATCATTGACCCAATGACCAGTTGCGACGAAATATGTTCAGAGACGCCAACATCTTGTTTGGTCTTCTGCCACATTAATAACAGCTCGTTGGCGTGTTTTATTAATCGATTGCCTTCCGGTGTTAATTTGAGGTGTTTTTGACTGCGGTCAAATAACATGACCCCTAAATCGTCTTCGAGCAGTTTAATTCGTGCACTCACGGCGGATTGAGTTATATAGAGCGATTCTGCCGCAAGTCGAAAATGCAGCGTACGGCTTACTTCCAAGAATGTTTTAAGTAATTCAATTTTCATGGCTTTTTCTTTCTTACCAGTCTAATCAAAAAAATTGATTAAACCGACCAAAATATTGCGTTTTGTTGTTTGATAAATGCAGTCTACACTCTTTAAACATTAACCCGTTAGTGAAACGGAAACAAACTTAAAAGTTGGACAAAATATTATGAAAATCGCAATTTTATCTCGCAACGCAAACTTATACTCAACTCGTCGCTTAAAAGAAGCTGGCGAAGCAATGGGTCACGAAGTGGATATTATCGACACTCTTCATTGCTACATGGACATCACGAGTAGTCGTCCAACGGTTCGTTACCATGGTAAAGAACTGCCAATGTATGATGCGATTATTCCGCGAATTGGTGCGTCGGTAACGTTTTACGGTACAGCGGTTGCGCGTCAGTTTGAGATGATGGGAACGTTTAACGTTAACGAATCGGTTGCTATCAGTCGTTCTCGTGACAAATTACGCTCTTTACAATTGTTATCTCGTAGGGGCATTGGTCTACCGCGCACTGGTTTCGCGAGCAAGCCAGACAACATTAAAGACTTAATTAAAAATGTTGGTGGCGCACCCGTTGTTATCAAATTACTTGAAGGTACACAGGGAATTGGTGTTGTATTAGCCGATACGGCAAAAGCTGCTGAAGCGATTATTGAAGCGTTCATGGGCTTAAAAGCAAACATATTGGTTCAAGAATTTATTAAAGAAGCTGGTGGTGCCGATATTCGCTGTTTGGTGGTTGGCGGTAAAGTGGTTGCCGCGATGAAACGTCAAGGTGCTGAAGGTGAATTCCGTTCTAACTTACACCGTGGCGGATCTGCTGAAGTGATCAAGTTAACGAAACAAGAGCGTGAGACTGCGGTAAACGCAGCAAAAATAATGGGTTTGAATGTATGTGGGGTCGATTTACTGCGTTCACAAAACGGACCTATGGTTATGGAAGTTAACTCTTCTCCAGGCCTTGAAGGTATTGAAAATGCGACGGGTAAAGATGTAGCCGGAATGGTTATCGAATTTATTGAAAAAATGCAAAACTACATGCGACAAAAACGCGCGGTAAAGGTTAGTAGGTAAAGATATGAAAGGAATGACGATGGCGCCATTAAAAATTGGCGAATTTACAATTATGCTATAGGTGAGCAACGTAAAATTGAATTACCCGTTGCTAAATTGTATACCGATGCTGATGTATCTTTACCTGTGCATATTTTTCGCTCTAAAAAACTATGGACCAACAATATTTATAAGTGCAGCTGTGCATGGTGACGAGTTGAATGGGATTGAAATTATCCGCCGTCTTATCACCCAGAAGAACTTTAAAATTATTCGTGGAACTGTAATTGCTGTGCCTATGGTTAACGTATATGGCGTTGTAAATCAAAGCCGTTATATGCCTGACCGACGTGACCTAAACCGTTGTTTTCCGGGGTCAAGTAAAGGTTCATTGGCTGGTCGTGTTGCGTTTAAATTTTTGAATGAAATAGTCAAGCAGTGTGACTACGGTATTGATTTGCACACAGGTGCGATTCATCGTTCTAATTTGCCACAAATTCGTGCCGATTTAACCGATGATGCTACTAAAGAGTTAGCCCAAGTATTTGGGGTTCCTGTTGTATTGCATTCAAACGTATTAGACGGTTCTTTGCGTCAAGCGGCAGTAGAAAATGATACTAAGGTATTGTTGTACGAAGCCGGTGAAGCTTTACGATTTGACGAGTTTTCAATCCGAGCTGGAATGAAAGGTATATTAAATGTTTTACAGTTTTTAGGCATGATGCGAAGAAGCTCGGGCAAAAAACGGAAACCATTAGAACCTTTTATTGCTAATAGCAGTGGCTGGATGCGGGCAAATGCGAGTGGCATTGTTCACAATAAAGTTGATTTAGGTGACCAAATCGAGAAAAACGATATCTTAGCTGAAATCGGTAGTCCATTTGGTGAAGTCATCGATGTTGTAAAAGCAACACGCAGCGGTATTTTGATTGGCAAACAAAATATTCCGTTAGTGCAGGAAGGTGAAGCTATGTTCCACATTGCTGACTTTGAAGAAGATAGCTAAGGACATTGTAGAGCAAATTGAAACTGTTCAGGGCCAATTATTACCTGATGGTATGCAAATTTAAATTTAGGACTCAGTGATGAATAACAAAAAAATCATAGGGCGTTTAGAATCGATAGCATTGCCAGATTTGGCGATAGGTGATTTACAAGTACGAGTGGATACTGGCGCTAAAACGTCATCGTTACATGTTGATAATATTCAAAAAGTAGTTAAAAAAGGCAAGCCTTTAGTCAAGTTTGATATTCATCCTGACGTCCATAATGTTGACAAGGTCGTCAGTTGTATTGCACCTATTTGTGATATTCGCAAAGTGAAATCATCAAACGGTGAAGCAGAGCAACGTTACGTCATTGAAACTTTATGTGAGTTAGGTGACGAGCAGTGGATGATTGAAATATCGTTGACTGACCGCTCTGACATGAACTACTTAATGTTGTTTGGCCGTGAAGCAATAGGTAAGCGATTTTTGGTGGACCCATCAAAAGTGTTTATTAATTCTCAAACTAACGACGAAATAAAAGTGTAAGTTATGGATTTTCAGCAAACATTTAGTTCGATTAGAGATGTATTAGGGACAACAATATTTACTGTGTCGGAGCAACCCATCACCTTTGGTGGGCTGCTTATGATACCGATATTGATTGTTTTGGGTCTAAAGCTAACTAAGATGTTAGTTCGACGTGTTAGTCAAAATTTGGCGTCAAAACACACCGACCCTAATGTCATTCACTTGATGCAACGATTGTTTTATGTTGTTGCGATAGCGATTTTGGTTATCACCATTTTAGACATTTTAAATGTGCCGATAACTGCGTTTGCATTTCTTTCGGGTGCCATTGCCATCGGTTTTGGTTTTGGAGCCCAAAACATCATTAACAACTTCATCAGTGGTTGGATTTTGATGTGGGAAAAGCCAATAAGAATAGGCGACTTTTTAGAAGTTGAAGAAGTTAAAGGTGTGGTTGAAGAGATCAATACGCGGTCAACTCGTATACGACGAGTGGACGGGGTTCATATGCTAATACCAAACAGTAAACTGCTGGAAAATACCGTGGTTAACTGGACGTTAGTAGACCGGTTAGTCCGCTCTACTGTACGAATTGGGGTAGCCTATGGCTCAGATCCAAAACAAGTTGCGGCCTTAATTCAACAGGCGACAGATGAGCAACAGGAAGTATTGCAAGATCCAAAACCGATTGTTACGTTTGAGGATTTTGGCGATAACGCGCTAATATTTGACGTTAATTTTTGGATTAACTCAAGTGTTGAAGGAGGACTGAGAATGGCTCGAAGTCGCATCAGGTTCAGGATAAGCGAGTTATTTGAAGAAAAGAACATTGTTATTGCGTTTCCACAACGTGACGTCCATATTGACGGTGCGGTTACCATTACTCGGGCACCAAAATAATTAACAATTTTCAATACAGTTGATGACGTTAGTACGTTATGCCATCAATAAAAAACGGTCACCAAAGGTGACCGTTTTTTATTATACAGGGTAAGGAACCTTTATTTAAAATGAATACTGTAACCTCAAAGAGGTCGCGGAACCTTGATTAATGAGCAAAGCGTTTTTACCTGATATATCGGCTTGTTGATAACCAAGCTGGGCTCTAAGATGTTTGCTATAGGTGTAGTTTAAACCGTAATAAAGCGATGTCGCTTCCGTACCATCGTAATTATCCCGCGCATTTAGCTCACCATATCGAACCACTAAACTTAAAGCACCATAATCCGATTCTGGTTTTATGCCTCCGAGTTTGCCATTTTTGTAGTCCATTCCTTCACCGGTTAAGGTGTAGGTCATTTGTGTGTAGAAACCATCGTATTGACTGTTTAAGTCTGACGAGTTTGGGTCGGCAGTGACTTTTTGGTTAAAATATTCGCCTTGCAAAACAACTCTTTCAGCTATAAACGCAAATTCAAGTCCGGTGGTAGATTGGTCTGTCGCGTCGATTTTTTCACTTTCTATAATTGAATTAGATCCATAAAGCTCTAAGTCTTCGTTAATTCGAATAGAGTCATCTGGATCTTGATTGCGGCTGGTGGCAGAAAGACCAAGATGCAATCTGAACTTATTGGTTTGACTGAATGGCAAAAGAAACTTTTTGTTATATGTCGCCCGAGCGGTTATCGCTGTTTGTTTAAAATCAATGTCTTCGGAGTTATTAAATACACCGACAGCCCACGTATAGCGCTTTTGGTTATCGCTAAGCATGATTCCGACGTTGCGTTTAGGAGCAAAAGTATTGGTTGCCATCGACCGTTCCATGGCCCCAACTTTTGTTGAGCTTGTTAGATATTCTAAACCCATAGGCTCTTTAAATTGACCTACCGTAACGTTAAAGGCAGAAAAATATTTGCTTTTAATACTGGCGTCTTTGACTTCTATTTTCTCTTCTATTTGGTCGTAGGCGACTTGGAGTTCGGCACTCCAAAGTTCAGAAAATGTATATTCAGCGGTTAAGTCTAAGCGCCGCAGTAATGCATCTTCAAAATCATCGTCGAGAAACAAATCATCTGCTTGACGAACATCAACCATAACCTTGCCTGATATCTCTAAAGCCGGTTTTTGTTCGGCCTCGTTTTCAACATTTGATTCGGCGGCTGTTGCAGCGGGTAATGTAAAGAGCGTCAATACCGATAAAGCAAATGCAGCTTGGGCAGTATTGTTAACGATTGATAAATCAAAAGGTTTATAAAACATATATCATCACTTCATTCTATGGGGTTCACGGGACGACGATAAAACACTTTTAATAAGGCACTGTCCCTTAAAAAATCGACATCACCGATTTCAACGTTGGTCACTTCCACGCCAAGTCGTTGCTCTAAATCAGCATAAAGTTGCTGACTTTCGCTAGGCTTAATTAACGCAATATTTTCATAACGAACCAGTTTGTGTTCGATGGTTTTAGTAAATAAAGACGTTTCACTAAATCGTGTAATGATACATAGAGCCGCATTGACCCCAGTAAGTTCCATCATACTTAGCGAACTTACCGAAGAAAGTAATGAAATTGCAATTAAAACAAAAAGGTAGGTCATATCACGCACTGACAATGTTTCGGTTCGATAGCGTAACATGGAGAAAACGGCAAATAGACCAAAAGCGAACCCCATGGACATCTCGACATCGTGAAGCAGGGCGGTGACAAAAAATACCCCATTACCAAAGACTAAAAAGCCAGAACTAGATTCACTTTGGGCATCGTTTCGATAATAAATGCCTCGTAATAAAACGATTAGACTAACAAAATTAATTGCGAATCGTGTTAAAAAATCGGTATTAAGAAGTTCAAACGTTAGGTTCATTAATAACTCCGTGGCGGCGTTTTAACGCCAAAAGGGTAGGTTTAAATAAATTAGATTTAATCTCATTTGGTCGCAGTAATGCCGTCCCCAAACAATATTTGCTAAACGAGCTGGGTCGCAACCCGTTGTGTTTTAAGACTCGATAAAGTGGTGAGCTTAGGTTTAATTTTTGTTGCTTTAATTCGACAATACAAACCCGGTCAAGGGTGATTGTGTTGTTGGTTTGTAAGTCTGTAAACTCAGTATTTAAGTCTATTGTCACCCGCTCACCAAGCTGTTCGTTTGCCAAACTTAACCGTTGGTAATTGCAATTTTGAACATCGATTAATGCCCCAAATTTCTGCAAGCACTGCTGCGTCGTAAAGGTTGTAAACTGCTTAGCTTCATTGTCGGCGACAATTTTAATTCTGGTTTTTTCGGTGCGTGATTTATTAGATTTAATTTTAAGTTCAAAAAAGCTAAATCATGATCGGCATAACAGCGTCGTCGAACTTTAACACGATTAAGTTTACCGTTGTGGTGCTGATGATAAAAATCAAATTCTGGCGTGTCGTAATAGACGTTTTCATATTGAGCAAGTAAGTTGCCATTTATATTTAACAAGCTGCAATGGGGCTTTAAGTCTTTTAACAATAAAGGCAATTGGGCCATAGGTAACAAAAACTTACTGTCGACCCGATTCATTAATTTTGCATTTTTAAGATCATCTAACCCATGCTGGTTAAACGAATTTAATATATTCAAATCGAGAGAAAAACTACGAGCTCCCACAGGCTTATGGCTCTACAAATACGGCTTCTACACTCGTATTTGAACTAAGGGTAATGTGCACTTTAGCGCCTTCCATTTTTTGTCCGTTAACTAACCAATGAGAAAAGACTACGCTATCTTGTGGCTTAGCTTCAAATTGAATAGGTATGGAAGAGAAATATCGACCTTGCCATGAAGCGTCATTTAACTCGATTGAATTCAATTGAATCATGGCCTTGTTCGGCAAATTATTGTCTATGGTGAGTGCATAGTCTTGATTTAGTGCAAAATAGTTTTTTATATGTGTGCGCATATATCCCGGGCGAAGCATGGCAAATTCTTGCATTATTGCAACCTCGCTGTGCCACGGTTGCGTGCTACTACTGCCTGTCCAACGTTGAAATTGCGCCGGAATTTCAGACTCAATATGGGCAGCTAAATTGGCGATATGTTGAGAAACCGCGTTGGGTTCAAATCGACTATTTAAGTCATCTGAAAATTGGTTAATAAAACGATGTTTAAAGCTTTCATTGGTCAATAGCGAACGCAGTAGTAATGTGGACCAAGGTGGATTTGGCCAATCAGGACCATATTCGGTAGTGGCAAAACTTAACGAGTCAAATGAGTTTTGCTCATGCCAGCTGGGGAAGTTATTAAACGAAAAATCTGTGTCATATAAAATCCAATGCCACTTGCCGCTTTTGGGACGCCACATTTTAATATTATTTCAGGCCAATCGTGGTTGTCGAAATAAATTTGTGCAATTTGATAACGCATAAAATTGTCGATATCAATTTTACTGTCTACATATGCGTAATTGTCGTCATTGTTTAAGTTATTCGAAGCCACAAATGCCATTAAGTTTTTAAAGTCTCTATTGTCGCCATGAACCAGTACGCCGTTGGCTTCAACAATATCGATTTGGTCGGGGTTTAGGTCATGTTTGCTCGCCAAAAAGTGTTCGTTCACTTTTTCCCGTAAGTTGTATAGTCCCCAGAAAGCTCCGTTTAGATAAACAAGGCTGGGTTGAGCGGCTTGAACATCGATACCTGAGCCTGCCATTAGCCGAGTTGTCGCAATGTCCTTAAACATGGTTTTTAGCCAATCCTAGCCCGAATTTCGAAGGACTAAACTTTGAAATTTATCGTAGGGTAGATCATCAAAAAACGTACCTTCAATTTCTTTTTCACCATAACGCCCGCGAGCAAAGAGTGAAAATGAACGTTGTTCGTTCGCGCGACTCCAGCCTCCAAATATTTTGGCTCCTAAATCAATTTCAACCAATAAATTGTTATCACGACCGTACATGGAAAAATGCATAGGTTTTTCCCAGTCTTGCCAAAAATTTGAATTGAAAAATGGCAAGATACTATTGGCATTGGGACCTGAAACATACATTCCGTTATGGTGATCCCATAAATTTTTATCTTCAGTGACCAAAGAAATTATAGGTAAAACATGATCTTTATTAGGTAAAAATACGCGTGTCGAAGTGGGTGAAGGGATTGCATTGGGGGCAAATATGGCTGCTCGAATAACCGTGTCGGCGTCGATATTTATTGGCCCGGAATAGAGTGGCGAGGTTTCTGTCGGCACGCTGTGATCCGTCGTATATCGAATTTCTTGCCCAGTCTCAGCGCCACTAATAATTAAACTGAGGTCATCAACAAGTCCGCCTTGATGTGAATAAATTGGTTCATTGATTACGGCCCCTAAAAACGAGGTGCTCGAATTTTCTTGTTCCGGTGTTGCCTCTTTAAAATAAACTGACTCACCCTCGTCATTTATTCCTACTGAGCCATTAAGTGAGTGCCGACCCACTAAAAGTGAATGAACTAACTCCCCAGTGTCGTCAATTAAATACAAGGTTTCAGGGTCGGTACTTGATAGTTTAAAATTACTATGCAGTTCATTATCTGTCAGCTTTAATAGCGCAGGTGGCGTTACACCACTTGTAAAAGGCAATTCGCCGTTGTTGATATGACCCGTTAAATACGGACGCATTGACATATCACTCGACGACTCTCCGTGGTTATGGACTTGAATTGCTAACACATTGTCGCCGATTATCAGTTCATCAATGAATGCGCTTACATCAAATCTTTCAGGGGAACCGCCAGAGTAGATAACAGCTTCATGTGAAGCGGTTGCGGGGGTATTGTAGCTTGGCAACAATCCGCCAATATTATTACGAGCGATTTCTTTGCCGTTTAAGTACGCAACAAATGCGTCGTCATAATCTATGTCTAAAAATAATTGTTCAATTGCTGTGGTGTTATCGAGGTTAAAGGTAAAGCGAGCGAATATCGAGCGCACTCCAGCTTCTACTATAGTTGTGTCGTCATTATCGCCATAACCAAGACCTGATTTTCCCGTTGACCAACCTGCAGTGTCAAAGTTAAGTTCTGGCCAATCACTTGCAACAGCCGATTTTGGCGTGAGGTAGGTAACATCGTGTTCAGTGGTTACAAATGTTCGGTATTGCCCAGAAAATTGGCGATCTTTGTCAGACGCCCAAACCAATAGATAGCTTTTGGGAGAAATAGCCATTGCTGGAAATGACCATTTTGATGGCTCGTCAACATCGTCTGTAAGTGACCAATTAGCGAGTGATACCGTTTCATCTGAGCCATTATATAACTCGATCCAATCAGGGGAATCGCCGTCTGCATCGTCGTATAAAGAGTTTTGGGAAGCGGCTTCGTTGATAACAATTTGAGAAATTTCACCGTCTGTAATGTCTGGTGTGGTATCAACCTGTTTTTACTTTCGCCATCGCTGCCACCGCTGCAAGCAGACAGGAGCAAGCAAGTTAAGATCACGCTAATTTGAATGTTCATTTTATTATTAGTCTGTTATTTCATGCCAATGCGTAAAATTTAGACTAAAGCAGTTTTTTCTATTTGTCAGTATAAGTTTTTGCCCTATACGTTATGAAAAACACCTTTAAATGCAGTTATTTGTTAGGAACAACATGGGGAATGGGGCTATCGGATAATTTAAGTTGAACCAATAGCCGTCATTATTTTCGACTAAACGGATTTTTGTGCGACGAGATGGACAGTGCTTACTCGACGCTCTAAAAAAGCGCCCTCGCAATAACACAGGTAATAATCCCAAAGGCGTTTAAACTTCTCGTCGTAACCAAGTTCATTTATATGTGACCAATTGCTTTGGAAACGTTCTCGCCAATGATTTAGCGTTTTTGCGTAATCGATACCAATATCAGCCAGAGTAATAGGCACCATTTCGGTATATTTTGTAAGGTGCTGGTTCATCACAGTAACAGAAGGCAAACAACCACTATGGGAATATGTATTTTTGAATAAAATCAACATTGTTTGCGTAATATTCAAATCGCTGATCGGCAATGGTAATGGCTTGAAGCAGTAACTTTCCGTCTGGTTTCAATAAAGAATTAAGCTTTTTGAAATACGTTGCAAAATACTCTTTGCCCACAGCTTCAATCATTTCAATTGAAACGACCTTGTCATACGTTCCAGTGAGTAAGCGATAATCTTCTTTCAGTAAAGTGATCTTGCTACTAAGGCCAAGCTCGTTAACTCGGTTATTGGCGTAATCAAATTGCTGTTCAGAAATGGTTGTTGTTGTGACATGAACGCCATAGTGTTGAGCGGCGTATATTGCTAGGCCTCCCCAACCTGTACCGATTTCAAGTAGGGATTCGCCAGGCTTTAGGTCGAGCCTTTGGCAAATGAGTTCAAACTTGTTTATTTGCGCTTGTTCCAAAGATTGGTCTGGGTCGCTGAATATAGCCGACGAATACACCATATTGTCATCTAAAAATTGCTCGTATAAATCGTTACCAAGATCATAGTGGGCCATGATATTTTTTTGGCTTGGAACATTGAGTTTCGATTACTGCGATGCATGAGCCAATCTGCGATTTTCGACAATACAGACTTACTGTTCTCAAGTTTATCCAATATTGCTTGGAATCGAGCAAATACGCGGATTAAGGTGACTAGATTATTGCTTGACCACTTGCCATCTAAATAGGCTTCAGCGGCGCCGATACTACCGCCCTTAACCATGTCAACAAATGTGCTACTGTCGTGGATAATGATCTGGCTTTGCAGTTCGGAGTTTAAATCGCCAAAATACTGTTCGTTAGAGCCTTCTTTTATCGTTAGACCGGCGTCTGTCAGTTTTTCAAACTGCTTAAAAACAAGCTGGCGACAACGCTTCTCAAACCACGAATGTTTTATTTCATTATCCGACTGGATTCTAATGTTTTCCATAGTTTCCTCAAGGTTTTGGGTTTGCGATAAACGGTATACGTTTCGCAAATAATTTAGCCGCTTGCCAATAAATCCCTAATACGATTTTGAATGTCATTAAGGGATGCTTAAACAGCACTTTTAACAGATTTCGGCGGTTTAACACTGTCTTTTTAAGGGTCAATGTTGCGTCGAATACTTTGTCAGTTTTGTGGTTTTCAATATGCACAAGTAACTTGCTTTTTGGAGGGCTCACCCGCCAGTGATAAGTCATGTCTATTGGCATAAATGGTGACACATGGAAGTCCTTTTTATTGGTACTCCCACCAACCACGTCTAAGTTAACTAAATAATAGTGAGTCTGATTCCAAGGTGTATTAGAAACCTCAGCTATCATCACCACGCACTTATTTTGGCTATAGCAAAAATAAAAATTTACTGGGCTGAAATACAAACCAAAACAACGACATTGAGCAACAAGTATTATTTTGTCAATTTCTCGGCTTTCGCCTAATTCCAGCGCTTTGTCTTTAATACGTTTTTTTAAATCAGTTGGATCACTTTTATTTTTCATGTAATCCGATTGCTTAAATCTTAGTGGTGACCACCAGTTTGTGCCAAATAATCGAGACTGTTGCGTTAATTGTGGGATTTCATCAACATCAATGGCAACCATGAACAGGCCATAACTGAATTCATGTTGTTTAGGGCTAAAACGGCGGTGTCTTATTTGTCCAACATATAAGCCGCTGTTGAGCTGTTTGCTCATAGGTAGAGACCAAACCTTGCGGTTACATCAAGTGCACTTTTAACGCCGTCTTCATGAAATCCGTTGTACCAATAAGCACCCGCAAAGTGAATGTTATTGGTTCCACATATTTCTTCTCGGCGTTTTTGTGCTTTAAAACTTTTGTTGTTAAAGATGGGGTGATGGTAAATAAATTTCTTTAATACTTTGTCAGGTTGAATGTTTTGAGATTGATTTAAGGTGACACAAAACGTGTGTGGTGTGTTTTTCAATCCCATTAAAATATTCATATTGTAGGTCACCGCAGCGGGTTGATCTCGATTGTCGTCGAGTTGATAATTCCAGCTGGCCCAAGCGAGTTTGTGTTTGGGTAATAAATTGGTATCGGTATGTAATATGACTTCATTTTGTGAATATTCGATATCACCCAGTATATCTTGTTGCTGGGCGGTTGGATTATCTAATAGGGCAAGTGCTTGATCTGAGTGACAGGCTAAAATGACTTCATCAAATTGTTGTTGGTCACCGTTTGAAAACTCGATGATCGGGCCTGTCTCATCTTGAATAACTTTGGCGATATCTGAGTTTAAAATGATGTTGTCGGCAAAGGGTTTTATTAAATTAGGAATATAATTTTTTGAGCCACCCGGAATGACATACCACTGGGGCCGATCACTAATATTAAGTAAGCCGTGATTGTAGAAAAACTGAATGAAAAACTGCAACGGGAAGTCCCGCATTTGAGTTAGGCTGGTGGACCAAATCGCTGCGCCCATTGGCAAAATGTAATGTTGAGCAAAAAAATCATTAAACTTCTGATCTTTTAAAAACTGTCCAAGTGTTAGGTTTGGGTCAATTGCCCCTTCCGTATATAAGGATTTGCATGTTTTGTTAAAACGTACAATCGAACGTAGCAAACGCCAAAAGGTCAGGCTAAAAATATTTTTGCGCTGGGCAAATAGGGAATTTAAATTGTGCCCATTATATTCCAAACCTGTAAGTGTATTTAATACACTAAAACTCATCTCAGTTTCTTGTTCGTCTATGCTTATTTGACCAAGTAGTTTTTGAAAGTTTGGGTAAGTACGGTCATTAAATACGATAAACCCAGTGTCAATATCATAGGATTTGCCGTCTAAATTCACTTCAACGGTAGCAGTATGCCCGCCAATGTAGTCATTTTTTTCGAAGACATTGACATTGTGACGTTTAGATAAAAGGTGAGCACTAACTAAGCCAGATACGCCAGTACCGATTACTGCGATGTTTTTCATTTAAACGTCCTTTACAGTTAACAATGTCTGCCACTTAACAGGCAAAAGGGAAAGAAATTTGAGGGTCAAAATAAGCATAAGTGGAAAGCGTATTCGATTTTTCTTTTTCGAAATTCCTTTAACAATGGCGTCACTGGCTTCCTTGGCGGTCATTAAAAATGGCATGTCAAAAGTGTTTTTATCGGTCAAAGGGGTTTTGACAAAACCGGGTTCGACCAATGTAACGGTATAACCTTTTGGCGCTAGAGATTGTCTCATTGAATTGGCTAAATAATTGATACCCGCCTTTGAAGCGCCGTAGGCTTCTGCTTTGGCGAAGGGAAAATAGGTGACACTCGAGCCGATAAAAACGATGTGACCGCTAAGGTTTCAATCTTGGGAGCCAAAGATTGAGGCAATATCCAATGGAAATTAAATTGGTTTTAATGATCCGTTCAAACAATTTGTCATCAAAATTGATGGTGTCGTCGATGTATTCGCAGTCGCCTGCGTTTAGGACAATTAAATCTAAATCAAAAATTGCTTTAGAGGCCTCTTCGATCTCTGGCTTGTTGGTGACGTCAAACTGCAGCGGGTAGATATTTTTACTCGATTTAGTCAGAGTATTTAGTCTATCTACATTCCGGCCGCAACCATACACTTGATAAGAGTTTGCGAGGTTTTTGGCAATTTCTGCACCTATGCCAGAAGTAGCTCCGGTTACCAGAGCAATTTTAGCCTCACTCATGACGATAACTTATTTTTGAGTTTTTTATGACGAGGCCAATTAAAGGCACATGTTCATACACCATTTGGCCTAAATCGAGATAGTCTTTGTGGTGAGTGACTCTGTCTTTTTCGCCAACAAGTTTACTGTGACCAGTTACGGTTATTGGCTTGTGGCTGTTAAGACGTCTGTGACGATAGGTCATTGTCCAATATACAGCGGCGTTTTTATCTTGAAAAAATACTTCGTCTATAACGAAAGTGCATTCCGTAACATTGCTATAAAGTTGATCAAAATATTTAAGCAGTTGCGACATACCCGAAAGTTGATGTGCAGGGTCACTAAATTTAATATCTTCGTGGTAGACATCAATTATATGATGGACGTTTTCAACCGAAAGTTGTGAATAAACTTCGATGAATTGGCTTAACCATAGCGGTTTATCTGGCTGCTTAGACATTATTTCATACCATAAAATTCTATTGCGTTTACGCGACTCGATTTTAAGTCGACAATTTCAGGCCAGTATTTATCCGCTTGACCCTGTTGGATAAGATATTCAAAAGGGGCATGGATGTATTTGTCTGGCACATCTCTTAACTCTGGTAGATATGTACGTATGAACTTGCCAGACGGATCAAACTTTTTACTTTGAGACTGCGGATTAAAAACTCGAAAATACGGTTGAGCGTCACAACCAGTGCCGGCAGACCATTGCCAACCACCGTTATTTGCCGCAAAGTCGCCATCGATTAATTGCTGCATAAAATAAGCTTCACCTAATCTCCAATTTACGAGTAAGTTTTTGGTAAGAAAACTCGCTACAATCATTCTTAGACGATTGTGCATCCAACCGGTTTGTTGCAGTTGTCGCATCGCAGCGTCGATTATAGGGAAGCCTGTTTTAGCATCTCGCCATAATTGGAAATAGGTTTCGGTAGGTGGCCACTGAAGCTGATCGTATTTGGCATTAAAACTCCGGCCCTTGATTAAGTCTGGAAAATGGAACAGTAGATGGCGATAAAAATCTCGCCAAATCAACTCATTTAACCAACTAAATTCGGCACTGTCGGGCGAGTACAAAATGTCTGGGTGTTTATACATTAATCGTTTTAAAACGCTACGGGCACTTATCGCACCGATGGCTAAATAAGGCGATAGTCCAGATGTCCCTTTTACACCAGGGATGTCTCTGTCCACCTTATAATTTGCTAATTTAGTTTGAAAGAACGTGGGTAAAACCGTTTGTTCAACTTCGTTTGCAAGTGGCCATTTGCTTGAGAGCTGATTTTGGTCGGAAGCGTCGTTAACTTGAGTGAGATGATTCTCAAGGGAAAGTGAGAAAACCCAGTCATTTGAACTTGCTCTAACCAAATGCGTCGGTAAGCTGAAAAACTCGATACATCTCACCTTGTTTATTTTTGATGGTCCCTTTGGGAACTATCGTATCGGCTTCAGTAAGGTGTAAGTTAATGCCACTTTTGATGATCTTGTTGTCGCGAATTTGCTCATTGAGTTCTAACTCAGAGTTCGCGTATACCGTGGTGATATCGTGTTGTTCACACAATTTCGCAAGGCTAGTGTGTTGTTCGTTAAAATCGGTGGTATCGATAACAAGGAGTTCGATACCTAACTGCGCTAACTGTGATTTTAATAACTGAACGTGGCGATGAATAAAGTTAATTTTAACTTCCGCCATCTGGTGTTTTCGCCACTGTGGTTCGCAATTAAAAAACAGCGCCAATTTAGTATTGGCGCTTAATGCGTTTTGGAGGGCGGGATTATCATCTACACGTAAGTCATTGCGGAACCAAATAATTGAATGATTATTCATCGGTGTTTAGTACCCGTATCGCAGACGTAATTGCAAAGGGTAAGGTGAAAAATAACTTTGCTTCGATAGATAGTCGTTAGGGTATTCTTTTAAATAGTGGCTAAACAAAGTTAATGGCGCAAACAAAGGAACAAGTCCTTTACTGTAACCATCTATGTTTTCTAGCATTTCTTGCTTTTGACTCGCTGTTAAGAACTTTTGAAGTAACCCAATAGGTGCATCAATGTATTACAGTGTCCTTTACGCGTTGCATTTTTACTTAATGCGGCCATTAAGTCTGCGATGTACTGCTCTGCTAGTTCTTCAAGCGGCAAGGTGCTAGTGCCCAATTTGTTACCTAACTTTTTATAGGTCGCTATGTGATGAGTCATGAGCAGATATTTATGCTTTGCATGAAATTCGGTTAGGGCATGTTTAGTTACTTTTGCCGCCTTGAGTTCCTGCCATTGACGATAAACAAACACGCGCATGACAAAGTTTTCACGTAATGCCGCGTCATTAAGGCGACCGTTTTCTTCACACGGTAAATTAGGATTATTGAGCATGATTTGTTTTGCAAACATACCAATACCAGATGAGTCTGAACCTTTACCGTCTGCTGAATAAACTTTTACCCGTTCCATACCGCAACTCGGGCTTTTGGCGCAAAAGATAAAGCCTGAAAGATGGTCGGTTTGTTCAGCAACTTTTTCCCATACTCAGTTAACGCATCCGTTACATCCATAGTGCCATCTGGTCGACTGACTTTGATCATGTCTTCGTGGCGGATCTGCCTAATGGTTGGGCGAGGTACCGGTAATCCAACGGCGACTTCTGGGCAAAATGCCTGATATTCTACAAACTCAGATAGTGCGTCCATGCAAAATGTAGAACGTTTATGGCTTTTGTCGAACCGAACTTCCTGTCCAGTTAAACATGCGCTTATGCCAATTTTAATTTTGTCTGTCGACATCAATTCTCTCCTAACTGAGCTTAATAGATTAATCTGCCAATGGGATTCAGCAGTCGGCTCACGCCATGACTAAAGTGCAATGAATCACTGACAACTGTGTAACATAAACAGCCTTCGACTGTTTCAGGTTGATGCTTATGCTCGCCATTGAGCCACATAAAATCTCCGACGCCGTAACTTCCCATTTCGTCGGTAAAGCTGCCGTCTAAAATTAACGTTATTTCAAAACCATTATGGGTATGGTGTGGTACTTCACCACCGGCTCCTATGTACAACATGCTGCTGCGTAGATTCCCGTCTGGTATCTCCATTCTGCTGCGACTAAGCTTGCCAAGGTTTAACCAATCACCAAAATTGATGTTTGATAATGCTCTTGGTATTGGTAGTGTTTTATTACCGGCTTCAAAAAATTTCTGAGCAGTAGGTTCCATACGTGCAAGTGAGTCATCCTGAGTAATTGCATTGAGCATATTTTCTAAATCAAGTTCAGGTTCTGTTCCAGATGGCATTTGGGTTTCAAATTCACCATCGGTGACATAGTCTTGAGTTGCTAATTCTACATCTGCGACCTCAGCTGTTTTTGCGTCTACAATCGCTTTACAAGTGGCACACATATCAACGTGCAATGAAACCGCAACAGTAATAGATGCGGGTAATTCCGCTTTGACATAAGACTGTAAAATATCGAGTGAAGGGTGATGATTAATCATTTTGTTCTCCAAACTCTTGTTTTAAACGTGAAAGGGCGAGTCGAAGTCTCGATTTAACTGTGCCAAGCGGAATGTCCAAATGCCGGGCAAGTTGCTCTTGTGAAAACTCTTGAAAAAAGACACCTTGTACAATTTGCTTTTGTTTCTCAGGCAAACTTTCTACTTTCTGAAGGAGTTTTTTATCGAACAAATGATCAGTAAATACATCACTTTCGACCACGACCTCTTCGTGAATAGGCCATAAATCGTCAGAGATATTTTGTTCACATTGAGTTTGCTTTTTCCGTAAGTGGTCAAAGCACAAATTTCTCGCAATAGTATAAACCCAAGTTGTCACTGCACCTTTGTCAGCATGATACAAATGGGCTTTTCGCCAGATTTGAGTCATAGCCTCTTGCATTATTTCCGCCGCTAAGGCGTCATTATGCACTTGGCGACTGGCCATGCGTTGCACCTTGCCACTGAACCAATAAAATAGGTTAGCAAAACTTTGCTTACAACGTTTGTCGGCAACTGCCAGCATCCAGCCTTGTAATTGCGATGTGTCGTCTTTATCCATAATCGCCCTGTTCTGGCCGATTAAAGCTGACTGTTCTTGATGTCGGTTCATTGTGTTCACAATAGTTACTCAACGATTTTCGATTAGTCAGTTGTACGGCGGTTAAAATGATTTGGATCACAATAGCTCATATTTTTATGGTAGGCGAATTTTGTAACCCTAAGACCATGGTTTGTATAAAGTTTTGAGCGACGTCAAAAGTTGATGATTGAATAAACTTGGCACGGTGTTGATAAGAAATTGGTAAAATTTCGAGCCAACGTTGATTCACCCAAACGGGATTGTGCCATTGTGGCGCTGCGTCAAATAACGCATTTTGGTAAAGCGAGCCATATTGTTTATTTTGCGTCATAAGTTGTTGTAATTGCGCCGCGAGTCGTTGACTATATTGATCCTCATCTCGTTCGGGCCAATGCTCCAAAACACTGATTGTTGCGCACCGCAAACCATCATGTTCGAGTTCCATGTTGGTCAGTTCTACTAAGTTGTTTGCTTTAATTACAATGCCAAGTAAGCCATCCGGTAACATCTCAAAGTCAACGATGCTGACATGTACACCCCATGGCGAGCTTTCGTGGACTAAATCTGGTTTATACAGACTGAGAACAAATCCACTTTGCATCGATTCTTTAACCATGCGTATGTAACGTTGTTCAAATATTTTCAACTTAGTAATGCCACCGGGTAAAAGATAAACCGAAAGTGGGAATACGGCGCAGCGTAGAATATTAATGTTGATCTCCAGAATACGTAAAACTAAAACATTCTTTTATTACGTAAACGATAGGTGTTGGGATCAAGTATAGAAGTAAAATTTAAATTTGATTAAAAACAAAATAATTAAGTTTATTTAACAATTGATAATAGTTTTTCGTCTAAACAGTTCCAAGCTGTGGCAATGCCTGATATTTTAGTTACTTGTCTAAATTAAAGGAAGTCATAACATGTTTAGAAAAAGAACAATTGCAATGGTTTTTTGTTCGGTATTAGCAATCCAAGGATGTGGCGAAAAATCGGCGACAGAATATATGCAGGAAGCGCAAACTGCACTTTCTGAGGGTAGTACCGAAACCGCTATGATTCAGCTAAAGAACGTTTTGCGAATTGAACCGCAAAATGCAGAAGCGCGATTTTTATTGGGTAAGCTGTATCTCGAACGTGGTGATTGGGCTTTTGCACAGAAAGAACTCGAACGAGCTCTTGAATTAAGTTATTCCGCAGATGAAGTCGTGCCATTGGTTGCAGAGGCCTACCGTAAAATGGGGGCAGACTCACAACTGTTAAAGCTTGACCTAAAATCTAAAGGCATTAAAAAAAGTGACTTAGTTAAAATTAGATACTATCAAGCAAAAGCTTATATCCAAGGGCAACAAGAAGAAAAAGCCCAAAGTATCATCAATGAAATCAAGCAGATTAAAACGAACTCTGAATATAAATCACTGACTTCTTATTTGGAATATAAGTTAAAAAAACAAGATGATGCTGCGTTAATTCAATTAAAAGCCGTCTTAGACAAATCACCAGAACATCCAGAAGCCCTATTATTAACCGCATTAGAATCGTTAAAACAAGGTGATGCTGAAGCTGGTATCGAGTTCCTCGCTAAATATCGTGACGTTGCTCCGCTTGAATACGAATATCACTTTTTACTTGCGCAACTTTATGTTGATTACAAAAAGTATGAAAAAGCAGAAGAAGTAGTTGATGAATTACTGACTATCAATGCAAATCAGCCTTACCTTAACCAAATAAAAGCACTTGTTCGATTCCATCAAAAAGATTTTGAACAAGCATTACATTTTGCCAACATATCCATTATGTCTTCTCCTGAAGACATACCAACACGACTTGTTGCCGGTGCAGCTGCATTTGAACTTAGAAAGTTTGAAGAGGTTTATCAACACTTAAATCTTATCGCAAGTGCCTTACCGGAAAATCACCAAGCGTTAAGGTTATTAGCTAAGTCACAGTTAGAATTAGGCTATGCACTTGAGGCCAACGATACGGTTAAACGCTTTGTTGAATTGGACGAACGTGATGCAATTTTATTGTCGTCAATTGCTGGAGCTTTGAGTCAATCGGGTGAAAAAAGAAAGCTAGCCAGCTTATTATGCGTAACGAAGAGAATAAATTGGAAGGGAAACCTTAACTCAATTTGGTCTGGTGAAATTGTCGCTAAATGATGTGTCGGGGATTCTAGATTTAGAAAATTCACTGCCTAATTTAACGAATGATGAGAATCAAAAAGTCATTGTTCAACAGGTATTATCAAATAGTTATTTACGGTCTGGGAAATTTGAGGAAGCAAGCAAAATTGCACAGGAATGGTTGCAGCAAGACGCCATGAAGTTTGATGGACATATGTTAATGGCGGCGATTGCAGTAAGTAAAAATGAGAAAGAACAAGCTACCGCAAGTTATCTTCAAGCTCAAAAAATAAGACCAACGGAACCGTCACCACAATTGGCTGTCATTAATCTCATGCCTACAACGAGCTAGGATGAGCAGTTTGCTGTGTTGGTTGAAGTTGACAAGATGATTGCTAAATTTCCTAACTTTATCCCTGCTGTTTTAAAACGCTATGTGTTAGCTAAAGTTCTTAAACAGCCAATTAAAATGATTTCGCATTTAGAGAGTTTACGGATTAAAAATAATAATGCGCCTCAAATCATCAATGTGTTGGGCAAAATGTATTTGCTTGAAGGCGAAAATGACAAAGCTATCGCATTATTTGAGTCGATAAAAACGGATACCCCAGCGGATTATTGGCAGTCGCTTGCTAACGCTTATGTGAAAAATGATAACTTTGAAAAGGCCGTGGAAATATATCGTAAGTGGTTTGAAAAGGAACCAAATAATTCAGTTGCGATCTTTGGAATGGCACGAGTTCTTCAAATGCGAGGTGATCACAAAAAAGCACTTGAATTAACAACTCGTTTTAAAAATGAGCTGGGTGGTGAAGACATCAAAATTGACCTTTTTCATATTCAGTTGTTAATAACAAACGAAGATTATGACGAAGCCGCAGCTGCTTATGACTTATTACCTAAAAGCGAACTTCAAAGACCTTATACCAAAGGGTTATTAGGCCAGCTACAGTTTGTGGACAAAAAGTATAAAGATGCCAAAACGAACTTAGAAATTGCGTACAAAGCACGACCAACCTCCGAAAACGCAACGCTAATGATGAAAGCGATTATGAATACCGCCGACAAGTCTGCTGCAATCGATTTTTTAACGGCTCATGTTGAAGCGGTACCTAAGGATCAGATTAATTTAATGATACTGGCAGGTTTACAATTATCTGTTTCGCAATCGAGCGCGATTCCTACCTATAAAAAGGCGGTAGCATTAAACGACAGCAACTTTGTTGCCTTAAATAACCTAGCCTACTTGGTACTGCAGCAAGGTGACTTGAAGCTCGCAGAAGAATACGCAACTAAAGCGTTAGAGATCCAACCTACTAATGCCAGTGTAATGGACACTTTGGCGTCGGTCGCTGTTAAGAAAAAGAGTTCGACCGAGCGGAGGAGTTACTTGCCAATGCAATGGAAGCGATGAAGAACAACATAGACGAAACTATTTTTGTTAATTACATCGAAATTTTGTTGCTAAATGACAAAAAGACGTTGGCGAATCGTCAAATTAAAAGATACGAATTGAGTTCGAATAAAGAAAAACAAAGGTTGCAAAGTTTAATGACTCAATACAATATTTAACATTCGTTGTTGACTGGGATAGGTTTGTGACAATTTTCAAGACTTTTGACTTTGCTACTAGCAAAACTTTTAAAAGTAGGTTAATTTTCCTCGGCAGGCCCCAAATAATGGTGAATTGGTCGTTTTATAACAAGTTTTTGTTGTTTATTTAGCGATGCTGTGACATTTTCGTTAATTAGGGAATGAAAGTGTTGAATTTTATTTTTTAAGTCCCTAGGATACTGAAAGTCTTAACAATAGGATAAAATAATGAACAAAAGTGAATTGATCGAAAAAATGGCACAAAGTGCAGATATGACTAAAGCTGATGCGGAACGTGCGCTAAATAGCTTTATTTCTACAGTAACTGGTGAACTTGCTGACGGCGGTGATGTATCTCTAGTTGGTTTCGGTACTTTTAAAGTAAATGAGCGTGCAGCTCGTAGCGGTCGTAACCCTCAAACTGGCGAAACTATTCAAATCGCTGCTGCTAAAGTTCCTGCTTTCAAAGCCGGTAAAGCGATCAAAGACGCTGTAAACGCATAATTTAGCGTTTATTGGTAATTGTCGCGGACCGAATCTTGGGCCGCGATAATTTATTTTTAACTTCCTCCACCCTTCTTTCTCATTCGCGATACCTTACAACCCCCTAAATATAGTTAACTAAATCTTATTTACACTTCTATCGAATTCGATGCACTCAAACACGCATACATCGAACTCCAATAACGCATACTTGCTGATGTAATTAGTTACTCGACCAAAAACCAATTTCCACAAATTTGAATTACTACTGAGTCCCATCTCTCCCGCTGTAGGGATAATCCCTATTTATTTAGACAGCGCTGTCATTTATTGTTTAGTTACATTATTATCCACCATGAAAATTGGTATCAGTGTTAACTTTAAATAGGAAGATGGTCGTCAAATGAAAGTTTTAGTGATTGTTATAGGTTTATTATTTTCCCACATTGCAAGTGCTGGGATGATTGACCTAGGTGCCGCTGAAGAGTACACCGTTTTTATTAAAGAGACGTATGAGTACTCAACTGGTGATGTTCAGGGGCATAGCGCAATTGGCGGCGAAATCACGAATACGAGTGGCCAACAAAATTATTTTGGTCAGATGTTAGATGAACTTAATATCCCAACGCCACCTGCGCTGCTAACAACGGCTGCGCAATATGGTGATGCATTTGAGCATCTAATTGATTTGTCTACAGCCCTAACAGAGAACTCTGCTACTGGTACGGTAAATAAACCCTAGTCTAGTAAGTTGGAATTAACCGCAGCGGCCGGCACTGGCAACAACGACATTCACTATTTTTCATTTGATGCTGCCGATTTACTTAATGTCACTGAAATAGCGATAAGTGGTATTTTCAGTGGTCAGGTTGTACTCAATATTACTGGCGCTGACGCTGATATTAGCTGGGGCGGACAATACATTAATGGTCTTCATCTTAATTATAGTGATTCGAGTTTAGATGGGCGTTCAGATGTTGATGTTCTATATAACTTTGTTGATGCTACATACATAGAAATGGATGGCACCGTATATGCCTCTATATTAGCGCCACAGGCAAATGTAATTGGTACTGGCTCAGTAACGCAATGGGGGCAACTAATCGCTAACAGCTGGCGTACAGAGTCTGCTAGTCAATTTAATTACGATCCTTTGTCTCCAGCGGATAGTTCGATTACCGATGTTGCAGAGCCGAGTTCTTTTATATTGCTTGTATTAGTACTAATGGCAATATTCTGGCGTTTTAGCGGTTTTTCAAAAACAACTAAAATTAAAATAGAAGAGTAGGCTAAGTTTGCAAAGGCATTAAGTACGTAGCAGTATTATTCTGTTGCGTACTGCGTTCGGTATTAACGATGTTGCAGGATAAGTTGATTGTCTTGCTGGTCAATTTGAAATACAAAATGTTGTAAAAAGTTCATTCCTAATAAACCTGAGCCTCTCGAAAATTCTGGCATGTTTATCACTGCAAACTCTATGTCATTGACGGTAAACCCACCAATACTGAATCTATCGAACCGATATATTGGTGCGTCGACCAGACCACCTGCGGTATTAAATTCCGAGGTTCGGACGTAAGTCGGATATTGCCAATTCACTAAGTTATCAAAATGTTGTTGGGTTAAGACCGACATACTCGCTCCCGTATCGATCATTAATGCGACTGAGCTTTGCGGCCCAAACTGGCCGGTAACTAAATAATGACTGCCCGCCTGTTGTAGGGGAATTGCCTGCTGACCAATTTCCAATTTTTCAATTTGTTCCAGCAGTTCGTTAGCCGAAATTTCGTATTCTTGCTGCTCAATAATGTCATCAAGCAACACTTTGGCTCGTTCATATTGGCCTAGTTTTACTAAGGTTTGAGCAAGACTGAGCTGAAAAGAAAGGTGTTCTGGTTCTTCGTAAATGGCCCGTTCTAGTAGGGTGATTATTTCCTGCCATTGTTGTTCGTTAGATAACAATGTTTGATACTGCTGAATGGTCGCATGTAATAAAACCGTTAGTCGGATTTGTTCTGCGGGATCGAATGTATCGCTCAAAATCAAATAATACAGATCTATTGCTTCGATGAAGTTGCCATTGAGTTCCTGTCGGTAAGCTTCTAATTCTAAGAAATCTGTGGCAAAAGGCTGGTAATGCAATATTGTCTGTAGAAATTGCTTGGCGAGTATTAGTTCATTATTATCTAGCCAGTACTTTATTTTCAATCGCCATTTATGTCTCAATTGAAGTGCTGACTGTTCTTCTAATTTAATCAGGTCGTCATATTTTTCAATGGCGAGTGCAAAATCATGTTCAGAAAATGCTCTAATTGCAGCATCAAGGTCACTGTTATCTTGCTCAGTGAGTTTGGGCTCTATGGCTATAGTAGTCGCCGTTGTGTTATTTGGCGTTAAAGGTGATGGTTGTTCGTCGTTTGTATTCGGTGAGTGTAGTGTTTTAAATAGATAGAAATTCACACCAACTGAAATCGATAATAGGACAGCTAACAATACACAAATCTGCTTGTACATATTAATCCTATTATCTTATTTGCTTATCACGTTACTGCGACATAATTGCACTGGCTAAAAAACTTTAACTACGCGTTCTACGCCGTAAATCTCGGCGGCAATTTGTGCGGCTCTAGTAGCCTCTTCTGGTTTAACTAAGCCCATTAGAAAGACTTCTTTGTTTTCAGTGATCACTTTGATTTTATGACCTTCTAACTGCTCGTCGGTAAGCAACTCAGATTTTACTTTCGTAGTGATCCACGCATCTTTAGCTTTTGCAGAGAGATCCGCAGGTGTGCCAAGTTTTATTTGGTTATGGACCTTCTTAACACCATCGAGTTCGTTGAGAATCGCAATGGCTTTATCTATTAGAAATTTGTTTGGTGACTGACCCACAGCCAAAACAATGCCATCATATGAAATCACATTGATATTAGTATGTTTTCTTAGGCCTTCATCCTGCGCCATGTTGTACATTGCTTTGACTTCAATCGTGCTGTCGTCAATTTGCTTGCCAACCGTTCTAGGATCGTTCACTGCGCTAACGGCTGTTATCGCACCAGCCACAATGGCGGTTTCAACACAGGCCTGTAAAAATAATGTCGAAAGGATGACAAAAACAATTTTTTTCATAATGTGCAATAACCTAAATTCAATTACATAGAGAAGATAACTTCATCTATCAACTCGCTTAATACATGGATTGTAAACAGTTGTATTTCAAGGGTTCGACTTGGTTTATTGGTTGGAAGGCGGATTTCGATGTCGTTCTCTCCTAACAAACCGGCGATCTCACCACCGTCATCCGATGTAAACGCAACTACTTTAATATCTCGGGTTAATGCAGCTTCGATTGCAGATTTGATCATTGGTTCCCGATTATTTAAAGAAAATATAACCAAGATGTCTTGTTCGTTGCCTATGGCTCTAATTTGGCGCGCGTAAATTTCTAATAAATCGGCGTGTTCGTTATAAGAAATTGCACAATGCTGAACGGTGTCATTTAGTGCGATTGCGGGTAAACAAGGACGTTCAATTTCAAAATAGTTAACCAAAATACCGGCAAAGTGTTGCGCGATCATTTTACTTGCAGAATCGCCGCAGGTTAAGACCTTGTTACCCGACAGCAAGGTTTGTGAAACTAAGGCCGCAGATAACGCTAAGTTATCGGCGTTTTGCTCACCGGATGCAATAAAGTTTTGTATATTTGAAGTGTATAACTGCTTGATTTTATTGTCGTTCATGAAAATGCACTTTGGATCCAATTTAGCTGTTGTTGTTCAATTGCGATGACATCAAATCTGACTCGGGTATCTAGTTTACGTGTTGCGAGGTAAAAAAGCGCGGCTTTTTTAATTTTTGCTTGTTTGCTTTTTGTGACTGAACCTGCGGCGCCACCATATTTGTCGGTATTTCGATACCGAACTTCAACCATGACTAAGGTTTCGTTTACAGGGTCAAAACAAATAATGTCGATTTCACCAAATCGACAAGCATAATTTAGAGTGACGATGGTTAATCCATGAGCCTCTAAATAGGCTTTTGCGCGATGCTCTTTTTCATCACCAATCTTTCGCTTATTGGTCCGTTTTAGCCACTGCAATTATTCTTCCTTGTTGATAACGAGACCACTCCAGATCCCGTTTTATACGGTTGTTTTTGGTAATAGCGAGTTGACCAGTTAACCCATCAAACGATTGGTCTGTTAGCGTTTCGAGTTGTTTAAGGGCAAAGATGAGACGTTGCGCGTCAAAGCCAAACGCAAATAGCTTTTTGAGTTGTGTTTGTTGTTCGCCTACTTTGGCATAAAGATTGTGCAATGAGCGCGCTTTGTTTCTAATTAACCAAGGCATTTCGGTAAATGTTAGGTCGTTTAAATCACGTTTTTGCGATTTACTTTCATCCACAAGGTAACTTCTGCTTGAGCCAAAAATAGGCAGTTTTTCGCCAAATACACTGACATTAACATCAAAAAACGGTTTTATTAGCCGTGTTTGTTGAGAATTGGCAATTATGTAAACGGCATCAATATCGGTGCGAGACCTAGAGGCTGTTTCTAAAGCCGTACCAAATAAACGTTTCATTTCTGCAATTCGCTTTTTACTTAAATTTACGTCGAGTAATTCTTCGACGGCTTCACCCAACTTAGATTTGTTTTTAAATGCTATCGACTCTGCTTCGCGCTCAGTGGCTTGCAGCCACAATTGATTAAAGTGCAAAGCCAATCGACGGCCTAAAGAGTTGTCGGCATAGATAAGTGTTGGGTGTTTAATTTTGTTCGCTAAAAGAACTCTATTGCTTGCTCAATTTCGTCTTCCGGGGCTAGGGCAAAATAATAGGCATTGGTTCTTTGCGGTAACAGCGGCGTAAAGTCAGGTGCATTTAGATGTAAGCTCGGAATGTGCGCAAGCAACTCACTATGCATAATTGTTTCGACATCTTCTTTTACCAAAGGGCCAACAATGAAGTCGACATTAGCAGTTAAGATTTTTTGCTCAATTTCTGCCAATTCATATTTATCCGTATCAATAATCGTCAAAGCGGTATTTGCATTTAAATCCATTGCGGCGATAAATCCATTTCGAATACTTTCAGCTTGGCGCTGTAACTTTCCTGAAAGCGGCAGTAATAAAGCAATATGATTTGGCGTAAATGGTGAAATGGTTAACAACGTTTTGATATCAGTTGGCAAATAGTTAGAAGTGGCATGTTGTGGAAACATACGTTGCCAAATTGCTAATTGTCTGGGAAGTTCGTATGCGTCGGACAAATATTGTTTAATAATTTTAGCAAGGCTTATCCAACCACCAGAGGATTGCCCAAAATCATTTTGAAATTGCGTTAAAGTTTCACCGGATACATGCAGTAAATGACGCCATAGTAGGTCATTCAGTAGGATGTTGTCTTGTTCAGTTAATTGATTTTGGTGCAGGTCTTCAATACGGAAAACGGTTTTAACCACTTGAATGTGTTGTTTTTGATTCGACTCCAACTGTGCTTTTAAGATCCACAACGCGACTTGATGTTTACGGTGTACATTGCCTTGATTTAAGCGGTTCATGACAACTTCTGCGTCTTGATTTAGCGTTTCGTCATAACGGGCTGCAAACAATAAGCCATTTGCCAATGTAATGTCTAAGGCTACTGAGTTGTATTTTGTGCTGTCGATCCGCTCAATTATTGCAAGTAAATATTCTTCACTTCGTTGCTCTGCAATCGCATATTTTAAGGCTGTAATGTACATTGCACGCATCTGTTCATCATTGCCAGTGGACGCATCGGCCTTTTGTATAAAGTCTTGGCTACTGCGCTTATCCTGAGTGCTAATGTCACTATCTACTGTAGCTTCTTGCAAAGTTTCTCGCTTGGCTTCGGACGTAGGCGAGGAACCACAGCCGTTTAAAAATAAGACGACTAAAAATACAAAAGTGATGAATTTCATTGCGGTGCTAACTGTCATTTTTATCCCAACCAAGATGAAACAAGCTTTTATCCTATATCGACCAAAATCAAAGGTATTAGAAACTTGTATGAAGGGGTATCATACAAGCCACAAGTCTCATTAACAATGATCATAAAGTACAGAAAATGACAGAAACCGGCACTTTATTTATCGTCGCAACGCCAATCGGTAATCTTAGCGACATTACGCAACGCGCATTAGACACTTTAAATGAAGTGGACTTGATTGCAGCGGAAGATACGCGACACAGTGGCAAGTTGTTATCCCACTTTGGGGTGAAAACAAAAATGTTTCCGCTACATGATCATAATGAAAAGCAAAAGTCGCAGTTGTTAGTGAACAAAATTAAAGAAGGGCAAAACATCGCTTTGATCAGTGATGCGGGAACGCCTCTTATTTCTGACCCTAGTTACAACTTAGTCAATGTTGCCCGTGAACAAGGTGTTGCTGTCGTGCCAATTCCAGGGCCGAGTGCCGTTATCACCGCTTTATCCGCTGCGGGATTGCCGACCGATAAATTTATGTTTTGTGGTTTTTTACCTGTTAAACAACAAGCGAAGATCACAGAAATCGAAGCTCATAAACAAGCCATTTATACTTCAGTGTTTTATGAAAGCCCGCGTCGTATTCTCGATACACTCGCTACAATTCAAGCAACCTTGGGTGACGAGCGAGAAGTGGTGTTGGCTAAAGAATTAACCAAACACTATGAAGCCTTTAGTAAAGGGTCATGTCAGTCAATCATTGAGTGGCTTAATGAAGACACTGACCGTTTGCAAGGTGAGATGGTGGTGATGATATCGCCAAATAAGGAAGAACAAGGACTGTCGGCAGAAGCAGATGCTCTGCTGCGTCGACTTATGCAGGATCTGCCGCTTAAAAAGGCAGCTGGTATTACGGCGGAATTACATGGCCTTAAAAAGAATGACCTGTATAAACTGGCATTGAGTTGGCAGGACAAAGAATAAACGCGTAATTTCTCGCATTATCTATCCAGATCCCCTATAATCCGCGCCGCGAGATGGCTAGACAATCGCCGCTTTATCGTTGTATCTCAACCTTCGGGTTTTGGTAGACGGATGAAGGGGAGGAAAGTCCGGGCTCCATAGGGCAGAGTGCCAGATAACGTCTGGGGGCGCGAGCCTACGACCAGTGCAACAGAGAGCAAACCGCCGATGACTGCTTAGGCAGAACAGGTAAGGGTGAAAGGGTGCGGTAAGAGCGCACCGCGCGGCTAGTAATAGTTCGTGGCACGGTAAACTCCACTCGGAGCAATTTCAAATAGGGTTCCACTACTCTTAGAAGTTAATGCGCGGCCCGCGTTGGAACCGGGTAGAAAGCTTGAGCCTTAGAGCAATCTAAGGCCTAGACGAATGATTGTTCACGACAGAACCCGGCTTATCGGCCATCTCGCACCTTTTTAAAATTAAAATTAAAATTAAAATTAAAATTAAAATTAAAATTAAAATTAAAATTAAAATTAAAATAAATTTAGCCGAAGACAATCATTGTCCACTCCGCGACATAAGAGCACGGCTAATCGGCCATCTCGCACCTCATTCCCCAAAGTAAAAGTAAAAGTAAAAGTAAAGATGAAAAACAAGTGATTGTTCACTCCGCGACATAAGAGCACGGCTTATCGGCCATCTCGCACCTTTTTAAAATTAAAAATAAAAATAAAATAAATTTAGCCGAAGACAATCATTGTCCACTCCGCGACATAAGAGCACGGCTTATCGACCATCTCGCACCTCATTCTTTTTAATCAGATATCAGAAATTTAGTTCAAAGCACAAATGATTGTTCACTCCGCGACATAAGAGCACGGCTAAATAGCGCAATTGGCAAATAAAAAACCGAGATGGTTTTACCCATTCTCGGTTTTATTCAATTTAGCTGGTTTGCAATTAACAAATATTAATTACACTGATCAAACTAAGCTATGCTTATTTAGCAATACTCATTTCATCAACTAAGTGTTTCGCGTCGTCGACGTATTCCATTACCCATAACATATAGCGCGAATCAACGTGAATCGTGCGAGTTGTTCTCGGATCAAAATCCCAGTCAGAGTTTACACTTTCAAATGTGCCATCAAACAACAAGCCAATTAACTCACCTTTTGAGTTCAAGGTTGCAGAACCTGAGTTACCGCCAGTTGAGTCTAAATCAGTTAAGAAGTTTACTGGCACTGTGCCTAGACTTTTTAGAGCGTAATCACCGTATTGTTTGTCGTTGATAAGCTCTAGTTGCTTTTTAGGTGAATTAAATGGTTCTTCTCCAGTGTCTTTTTCAACTATACCTTCTAAGCGTGTGAACGGTTCGTAAATCAAACCATCTTTAGGTGAACCACCTAATACTTTGCCATAGGTAACACGTAGCGTTGAATTTGCATCAGGGTAGGCTAGTTTGCCCATAGAGGCTTGCCAATCAATGATGGCCTTCATATATTGAGGACGCAAGTTTGCACGTTTTCCGGCGTGTTCTTTTTCTTCGTTTTCAACTTTCAAACCATGCGCATAAGTTGCGATAGCCAACTTGATGAATGGGTCATTACTTGCTTCAAGCTCCTTTTGAGTTGCGTTCATTAGGGCTATGCGTTTTTCAACATCGCTCAACACTGTTTTTTGTAGAAAGAAGCCAGTTTTTTCGCAATTCTTTTTTGTCATTTTTATTGAATTTAGACCCTTTTAAACCAATAACTTTGTCGAACTCCGCAACGCGTTGTGATGGGTCTTGTTTGGCGTATTTTTCAATAAACATTAACCAAAGAGCCTGTTCTACTGTCGCATCAAATCGACGGTCTATACGTTGTAAACCTTGCTTGAACTGATCCATGTCACGTTCTTGGTAGCCTTGTTCACGTTCAGCATCAGGTTTTTGTTTTTCAATAGCGAGTCGATATAAACGTTTAGCTGTGCCTAACAATTGTGAACGGCTGGCATTACCATATAAAAATTGTGCTTTGCCATGGTCACTAATTTCAGTTTCTAATTTGTCCAATTCGACGATGGCTTTTTTGTATTGTTGACGCTCCGGCACGTTGCCAATCCAAGCTAACAACTCTGCTTCTCGTTCAGCTCGGCGCTCGACTAAACCAACACGTTTTGCGCCTTTGATTTGGCCCTTTGTGTTTTTCATGAAATTGTTAAGACCTGACAATAGCGACTCGTATTTAACACGCGCATCACTGCCTTCTGGTGCTGTTTTTTCAATCATAGCAATCCAGTCTTCAATTAGAGTGATCCATGTCGGGTAAGACCAACTAAATACGTGTTCAACTCTAACTAAACGCTGATAACGTTGAGTCGAACCTGGGTAGCCCGCTGCCATGGCAAAATCACCTTCTTCTAATCCTGCAGCAGAGACTTTCAGGGTATGAGCTGGCTGGTATGGCACGTTGTCTTTAGAGAAATCGGCTGGTTTACCATCTTTACCCACATAAGCGCGATAAAAGGCGAAATCGCCGGTATGACGCGGCCACATCCAATTGTCGATGTCACCGCCATATTTGCCAATCGCATCTGCCGGAGAATAGGCAATACGGACATCTTTAATCTCAAGTTGCTTAATTAGTTTATATTCTAAACCCTGGTGGAAAGATGGAACCGAACAACGATGACCTTCGTCTTTTTCACATTCAGCGATAATCGCTTTTTTGTTCTTAGTGATCGCCTCATAGCGGTCACGACCGGTTAACTTAGGGTTGAGTGAACCAACCACATCAGCGGTAACATCTTTAAAATCGACGGTAACGTAGATACGAGAACCCGGAGCTGCGGGTAATTCTTCTGCATACGACTTAGCAACAAAGCCATTCTCTAGGTAGTTGTTTTCAGCGGTACTATTAAATTGCACTGAGCCACGAGCACAATGATGATTAGTGACGACTAAGCCTTTAGGGGACACAAATGAAGCAGAACAGCCGCCTAAAGAAACTATTGCGCCCATAGGAAACTCAGTTAATGAAGATAATGATTCAGGTGGTAATTCTAAGCCCGTGGCGACTAAATCATTTTTTATTAGTGGTAATTGTTCAGGGGTAAACATCCCTTCTTTTGCGAAACTTGAAGCTGAAACTGAAAGCCCCAATACTGCGAGTTTACAAAGCAATAGCCTAGTTGCCTTGCTTGATTTCCATTTTGCCATTGTTGTTATATTCCTATGGTTATTTAACGCTGGCACTATGTCATAGTTGAACAGAAATCTGAACGCTATTGCTTGATTTGATTAAGGAAAGTTGTAACTAAGAGTTTCCAGCCCAAAAGGGGAGCACCGGTTTTCTGTTTGGAAATTATGATTCGATTAAAACGAATAATGACATTCCTCTGCATGCTACCCGTCATCTCAAAATCGCGAAGCGATATTTGAGATCTCCTTCAAAGCACTGAGGACGTTTTTTGTTCTGAAATTTTGAGCTAATTTAGGGCGAATTATGAACTTCCTCTGCACTTGGTTGGAGATCCCAAATATCGCTAATGCTCTTTTAGGATGACGTTTTTTTCTGTTTAATTGAAAGACGGTATTTCTAAAAAATGTTTTCACACCAAAAGTTCAGGCGACTTATTCCTTCGTCTAAATCCCCTTAGTTGAGATTTATATCTCGAAGTGAACGGCAGGGACGCCGTTGCAAGGGATGGTTGTATATGGACATACTTTCATCCCGTCTTCGACGATAATATAAATATCAAATAAGGATTAGGGATTTGGCCGAAAGCGGCTCTTTTGGTTACTTTTCTAGCTGTTGAGAAAAGTGACTCGCCTTTAGGCGAAAAGCCGCCTGCAAGGCACAAGTACCACGTCAGTATGGTCGACGCAGTCGAATTAGCCGCCCGCAGGGCAAAGAAAGGCGCAGCCTGCAATGCAAATTATGAACTTCCTCTGCACTTGGTTGGAGGTTCCAAATATCGCTGTGGCTCTTTTGGAATGACGTTTTTGTTCTGAAATTTTGAGCCAATTTGGGGCAAATTATGAACTTCCTCTGCACTCGGTTGGAGATCCCTAATATCGCCGTGGCTCTTTTGGGATGACGTTTTTTGTTCTGGTTATTATGAGCTAATTTAGGGCGAATTATGAACTTCCTCAGCACTTGGTTGGAGATCCCAAATATCGCTGTGGCTCGACTCATTTTACTAGCTAGGGAATGACGTTTTTTGTTCTGAAATTTTGAGTTATTGCACTTAAAGTTCAGACTGCATATTACTTCGTCTAAATCCCCTTAGTTGAGATTTATATCTCGAAGTGAACGGCAGGGACGCCGTTGCAAGGGATGGTTGTATATGGACATACTTTCATCCCGTCTTCGACGATAATATAAATATCAAATAAGGATTAGGGATTTGGCCGAAAGCGGCCTTTTGCCTACTTTTTGGGCTGTTGCAAAAGTAAGGTCGACGCAGTCGAAATAGCCGCCTGCAGGGCAAAGAAAACTACAACCCTGCGCCATGGTCGACGCAGTCGAATTAGCCGCCTGCAGGGCAAAGAAAACTACAACCCTGCGCCATGGTCGACGCAGTCCGAAATAGCTGCCTGCAGGGCAAAGAAAACTACAACCCTGCGCCATGGTCGACGCAGTCGAAATAGCTGCCCGCAGGGCAAAGAAAGGCGCAGCCTGCAATGCAAATTATGAACTTCCTCAGCACTTGGTTGGAGGTTCCAAATATCGCTGTGGCTCTTTTGGAATGACGTTTTTTGTTCTGGTTATTGTGAGCCAATTTAGGGCGGATTATGAACTTCCTCTGCACTTGGTTGGAGGTTCCAAATATCGCTAATGCTCTTTTGGAATGACGTTTTTGTTCTGAAATTTTGAGCTAATTGAAACGAAGAATGACATTCCTCTTGGACAGTAACCTCTCCTAAGAAGTTCCAATAAATATTTTTGTGAAGTATAATCCGCCCATAATCGCCAGTGCTCTATAGGCGTCTTTGTTTTGTATAAAATTAGTGAAACAAATTACGCCACATGAACTTTGAAAAGGAATTTTATATGTTAAGTCAGTTTGAGCTAAAAGTTTATTCCGCAAGAGAAAAGATTCAAAATATTGTTAAGACAACAATAAAGTCTGACGAATCTTTTTTGAAAAAGAAATTCAAAAAACGGTTAGGTTACAAGCTAAACCTAGAGAAACCAAAAACGTTTAGTGAAAAAATCCAATGGCGTAAGATTTATGATCGAAATTCGCTCTATGTCGTGTGTGCAGATAAATATGCCGTGAGAGATTATGTCTCGGAGAAAATAGGAAAACGATATTTAGTACCTTTAATAGGTTCCTATAAGACTGCAAATGATATCGATTTTGATAATCTTCCTAACCAATTTGTGATAAAAGCTTCGCATGGCTCTGGGTGGAATATAATTGTTAAGGACAAGAAGTATTTTTGTGAGTCCAAGGCAAAGAAACAGCTAAACAAGTGGTTGATAAAGAACTTCTACCCAAGAAAAAGAGAATGGCAATATAAAGATATCCAGCCTCGGTTAGTCGTCGAGGAAATGCTAACAGATAGTACTGGCTCAATTCCAGCAGACTTTAAGTTTCATGTATTTAATAGTGGTGCGCAAAAAGAGATCTTTATTCAAGTGGATTCTGATAGGTTTGGAGATCATACAAGAGATTATTTTGATCAGAACTGGAATTTATTGGAACTTAGAAACAAATATCCTAATTCGGAAAAGTTGCCCGAAAAGCCCGTGAATCTTGCTGAAATGCTCGTTTTGGCAGAAAAGTTAGCTACAGACTTTTCATTCGTGAGGGTAGATTTATACTCAGTTGGAAACAAAGTTTACTTTGGAGAGTTAACTTTTTGCCCAGAAGCTGGCTTTGCTAGGTTTGAACCTGAGTCTGTCGATCTGGAATGGGGAGAAAAGTATATTTTACCCAATGAAATATAGTAACTAAAATCGCATTGGCTTGACTAATTTTAGGGCGAATTATGAACTTCCTCTGCACTTGGTTGGAGGTTCCAAATATCGCTAATGCTCTTTTGGAATGACGTTTTTTGTTCTGGTTATTATGAGCTAATTTAGGGCGAATTATGAACTTCCTCTGCACTCGGTTGGAGATCCCAAATATCGCTGTGGCTCTTTTGGAATGACGTTTTTTGTTCTGAAATTTTGAGCCAATTTGGGGCGAATTATGAACTTCCTCTGCACTTGGTTGGAGATCCCAAATATCGCTAATGCTCTTTTAGGATGACGTTTTTTGTTCTGGTTATTATGAGCTAATTTAGGGCGAATTATGAACTTCCTCTGCACTTGGTTGGAGGTTCCAAATATCGCTAATGCTCTTTTGGAATGACGTTTTTTGTTCTGGTTATTATGAGCTAATTTAGGGCGAATTATGAACTTCCTCTGCACTTGGTTGGAGGTTCCAAATATCGCTGTGGCTCTTTTGGAATGACGTTTTTGTTCTGAAATTTTGAGCCAATTTGGGGCGAATTATGAACTTCCTCTGTACTTGGTTGGAGATCCCTAATATCGCTGTGGCTCTTTTGGGATGACGGTTTTTGTTCTGGTTATTATGAGCTAATTTAGGGCGAATTATGAACTTCCTCTGCACTCGGTTGGAGATCCCAAATATCGCTGTGGCTCTTTTGGAATGACGTTTTTGTTCTGAAATTTTGAGCCAATTTGGGGCGAATTATGAACTTCCTCTGCACTTGGTTGGAGATCCCAAATATCGCTAATGCTCTTTTAGGATGACGTTTTTTCTGTTTAATTGGTATAATGTTTTTCTCTAAAACATGTTTTCAGACCAAAAGTTCAGGCGACTTAATCCTTCGTCTAAATCCCCCTTAGTTGAGATTTATATCTCGAAATGAACGGCAGGGACGCCGTTGCAAGGGATGGTTGTATATGGACATACTTTCATCCCGTCTTCGACGATAATATAAATATCAAATAAGGATTAGGGATTTGGCCGAAAGCGGCCTTTTGGTTACTTTTCTAGCTGTTGAGAAAAGTGACTCGCCTTTAGGCGAAAAGCCGCCTGCAAGGCACAAGTACCACGTCAGTATGGTCGACGCAGTCGAAATAGCCGCCTGCAGGGCAAAGAAAGGCACAGCCTGCAATGCGAATTATGAACTTCCTCAGCACTTGGTTGGAGGTTCCAAATATCGCTAATGCTCTTTTGGAATGACGTTTTTTGTTCTGGTTATTGTGAGCTAATTTAGGGCGAATTATGAACTTCCTCTGCACTTGGTTGGAGGTTCCAAATATCGCTAATGCTCTTTTGGAATGACGTTTTTGTTCTGAAATTTTGAGCCAATTTAGGGCGAATTATGACATTCCTCTGACCCCACTAGTTCTGCTATGGCTCGTCACGAAACGCTTCTGGATCTAAGTGGTGTTTGTTGAGCAGTTTGTAAAATTCAGTGCGATTACGTTTTGAAAGTTTAGCCGCTTGTGACACATTTCCCGACGTCGCTTTTAATACTGAAGTGAGATAGTCGCGTTCAAATTGCTCACGGGCTTCTTGAAATGATGGATGTCCATTAGGGGCTTCGCGTAATGCATTTCGCACTAGTGTTTCACTGATCACCGATTCTGTCGATAACGCAACACATTGCTCTATCACATTTTGCAACTGACGTATGTTGCCCGGCCATGGGGCACAAATTAATAACTCCAATGCTTCTTGGCTAAAGCCATTGACGGTTATATTTGCTTTGTCTGATATACGGTTCAAAAGAAATTCGCTAATAATGGGATATCCTCACGACGTTCGCATAGAGGCGGAAGAGTGAGTTCGACAACATTGAGACGGTAGTACAAGTCTTCTCGAAATTGTTGCTCCTTTATACCTTGTTGCAAATTTTTGTGGGTTGCGGAAATGAGCCTGACATCCACTTTGATTGTTTCGGTACTGCCAACGGGTCGGATTTCTTTTTCTTGAATGGCCCGCAACAGTTTGACCTGAAAATTTAGAGGCATATCGCCGATTTCATCTAAAAATAAGGTCCCACCATTACTGGACTCAAACAATCCTGTGTGGTGTTTGTCGGCTCCCGTAAATGCGCCTTTTCTGTGACCAAATAACTCAGACTCTAATAAGTTTTCTGGTACTGCCGCGCAATTGATCGCAGTAAAAGGTCGGTCTCGGCGTTCGCTGGCATGGTGAATCGCTTGAGCTAACAACTCTTTACCTGTACCACTTTGACCTTGTATTAAAATACTAAAATCACTTTGGGCCACTTGATACGTTTGTTGCAATAAGGTTTCCATGGTGGCACTGCGCGATATAATGTTTTGTCGCCATTGATGACTTTCGTCGTCAAGGAGTCAATGGCAAGGGCAGGTCGTAGTCGCAATGCTTGTTGTACAGTATCGAGCAATTCTTGGCTTTCAAAGGGCTTAGTTAGAAAACTAAACACGCCTTGTTTAGTGGCGTTAATTGCATCTGGAATTGTGCCGTGGGCGGTCATAATGATGACTGGCAAGTTGGGCGATTGTAGACGAATGCGTTCGAACAATGCCATTCCATCCATGCCTTCCATACGCAAATCACTAATTACAAGCTGAGGATTAAAGCCGTTTAATGCACCTAGGGCTTCTTTAGCAGATGCAGCCGACTTTACAAGGTAGTTCGCAGCGGTTAACCGTATGGTTAATAATCGTAATAAACTGGGATCATCATCGACAATTAAAACTCGGTCTTGTGGACTCGTATCGGTTGTATCACTCATGGTTTATTGCCCGTTAATGTTGATGGAATTTTCGATTTGCTTCAATTGTGCAATCTGACTTTGCAATAATAGGTTTTCAGTTTTAAGAGAGTCTATTGCAGCCTTTTGTTTTTTCAGCTGTTTATTTACCTTCATCTGTTTTTTTGTGCTACAGCTAATGCTTGATCAAGCGAAATTTGTGTTTGTAATTGACGAGCCAGCAAATCTAAAAGTAACTGCTCTTGCTCGGTTAACGATACAGTTCGTTTTTTGTAATCTGCCAAAGCCTGTTTTGGATTATAAAAATCTTTTTAGATAAGCTTTGAATTAACATTAACTTTAATTTTGCCTGCTGTTGCTCCTTACCTAGCCTTAAATTCTGCTGGTACTCTGAGGTAAGTTGCTCATTTGTTAATTTATTTAGCCAAAGGTAATAATCTACCAAGTTGTCGTTTTTAATTGTTTTTGTCGTGTGTGGGCGTTGGCTTTTAAAGTCGCTAAGTAAATGACAACCCACAATGAATTGACTCACTACAAACAACATTGCGAGATGCGATAGCCATGTTTTAGATTTATTCATTATTTCCTACTTTCCATTTGCCGCTGACTGACCTGCCTAGTTAATGGCAATTGAATAACAAATTGGGTGAAACTTGGGGATGCAGTATCGCTATTAATAGTGATATTGCCATTTAATCTCATTAGTAACTCTTTCACTATCGTTAAACCTAAACCGCTGCTTTTTATTGGGCTATTATGTTTTGTCGGGCCTTGGTAGAAAGCGGTGAATACGTCATCAAATGCGGTCGTCGGGATCCGGGGCCTTGGTCTGTCATACTGAAGACAAGTCTATCTTCTTCGTTCGAGGCTTTGATTTTAATCACTCCGTTAGAAGGCGAAAACTTAATTGCGTTGGATAGCAGGTTATCGACCACCACATTTAGTTGTTTGCTGTTACATTGCAGAGCGACGCTATTTATTTGGGTTTGAACAGTCAGTTTTTTGCGATTAATGTCCAGTCGCCTCAATTCAAGGCACTCTTCAACGAGCTTGTTAATATCGACAAACTGGGTGTCCTGTAAACTGGTGGAATCTAGTACAATATTAAAATCCAACAAGTCTTCAATTAACATCTGTAGGCGTGACACGCTGAGTCGAATGATATCGGTGATCTCTTGTTGGGCTTGATTAAGCTCACCCACGCTATTGTCGTAAATGAGCTCTGTACCTTCTCGGATCGCCGCCAGCGGTGTTTTAAGTTCGTGTGAAATATGGCGAATAAAACTCGACTTTTGTAACTCCAATTCATGCAACCGACATCGCATTAATTCTAAAGCTTCAGCAATTTCAACCATCTCCGTTGAGCCCCGCAGGGTAATTTGGTTGTTTAAAATTACCCTGTTCTAATCTTTTTATCTGCGACTGCAACCTTTTTAAAGGCTGAATGATAAGAGTAATAAAAATGACGGCGATGATTAAAGTGATTGGGATCGTATACAAACTCAAAAACATCGTTTGTTCTATGCGAGCTGCCGAACGCATCATTTTGTGGGCTTGGTTATTTACTAACTGATTAGATCGCAAAGCGAGTTGCTGATTTAACTTGCCCAAAGTACGGAACTCAACTTGAACATCCTCAAGTTGAAGTAAAGCGTGTGGTTTGGCGAGGAGGTCTCTAATTTTTTTAGTTGCCACAAATAGGATTGGATCACTTTAATAAGCGCCTTGTCTTTATAACTATTGAAACTAGAACTCAGTGTGGACTCTAGTAATTGGCATTGTTGTTTAAAGCTGTCTAGTAAATCGTCGTCTTTTAATACTGCATATTGTCCAGCAAATCGCTCTAGCCTAGATTGCACATGGCTGACCTTTCGATTTCGTTCAACTAATTCGGCCACATTAAAAATTGCTGAGGTGCCTTGCTGAGACAAGTTATTCACTTGTTTGGCACTATATAAGAACGCAAACACTAAAGGTAAAGCAACTAAGCTAAAACCAAGTAAAGTGAGCGTTTTAATTGAAATGTTAATGTTGGATACGCGCTGCAACCATTTATGCATTTATCTGTTCATCTCGCTTTATTACCTATTAATTCCCATAACGATTTAACCTTGTTTTAACGTCATAAACAATCGTGTCTTCGAATGGCGACAGTCAAATTTCAGTCTTAGTGTTAACTTAAGTTATTGGTTTTATTAATAATGTTTTTTGATTATCGCAGTTTAGAGTAAAAAATCTATTTTTAATAATTATTACTGTTGCTATTTGGCGACAGGTAAAGCGGAGTGGTTTGTGAATAACCTATTAAAAACAATAACTTACATATTGGCACGTCTGGTGCAATATACCAGTCGTAAGTAGATTTACTACTGCATAAACTTTTAATAATAAGGAATTTACAATGTTGAAATTAAATAAAGTAACTTTAGTAGAAATTTTTGCTGTATTCACTGCTTTTGCTGCTGCGACGGCAACCGCAAGTGACCTTGAGTCTGCAGTAGAAAAAGACCAAGGTGATTTAATTAGTCAATATGATACTGACGGTGATGGTCAATTAAGTAAATCGGAAGCATCAGCTAGTAACATCAGCGAACTTATCTCTAACTTTGATTCTCTTGATGCAAACAAAGACGGTCAATTAAGTGCGGAAGAATTAGCCGCTCTTTAATACGCTTAAGCGATGATACATCGCCAAACGGGTTAATTGTGATTGATCCATATTTGAGAAAGCCAGCTGACAAAAAGTCTTAAGCTGGCTTTTTGTATGCGTGCTGACCATGCTGTTTGGGCAAATCCAAATAAGCTTATAACACTGGATAACACACGTGTTTTTAGGAAGGATTAACCTTGCTTTGGCAAAGAAATACTGAACTTGGCACCGCCGAGTTCGTCATCATTACCAATTGTTAAAGTGCCGTTATGCCAATGTAAAATACGTTGGACTATTGCCAAGCCGATGCCATAACCTTTGTGTTCGGCTTTACCTCTAACAAAAGGTTTGATGATCTGTTCGCGTTGGGATTCCTCAATTCCTGCACCGTCATCACTGACAACAATTAACACTTGTTCTGCACTATCTTCGATGGTTATCGTTACCTTTTTTGGCAATGTTGTGTGGCATTCTTAATTAGGTTTTTAAGCAACATAGACAAGTATTTGTTGTCGGCATAAACCGTTATATCGTTGTTGTGCGGATGTTTTAAGACAAATTGAATTTGTGGGTTATGTTGATTGTTTATAATCTGTTCTAAGACGGGTGTTAGCTTTATTGTTGCTTTATCAACAGTAACTAAGCTTTGATCGAGACGGGCATAATTAAGTAAAATCTCGACCAATTCAATCATTTCATCAACGTTGTCACTGATCCGCTGCTCAAACTTTTTACGAAGTTCAGGATCGTCTTCTTCCTGCAGCGTATCCATGCCAAAACGTATGGTGGCTAAAGGGGTTCGTAAGTCATGTGATACGGCACTGCTTAATAATTTCACATCACCAACTAGGTCGCTTATGCGCTGGGCCATGTGGTTAAACTCGATTTCTAAATCTCGAATGTATGAAATCGAGCCTACGTTTACACGCTGTTCTAACTTCCCTTGGCCAAATGCTTTTGCCATCTGCCTTAATGCCAAAAGGCGGTTAATCAGTGGGTAAAGCCAAAGCAACATGAGTAGCAATAAACATAAATAAAATAAGCCAGTAAAAACATAACGATTTAACGACGTTGGCGTTTGTTGGTTCATCAAAGGGCTAGTGAGCACTAATAATTGCTGATTGTTGGTTAGGTAATAATAAATGGCGATGTCGTCTTCACTTGCAAGGGTGAGAGGTTCACCCGCAATAAGTTGTTGCCTGAGCTTTTTAGGTAAAGACAAACTGTGAATTGGCATGAGTGACAGCTTATAGTTACCTGTGTCTGGCCATTGTGAAATTAATGACACTAATGCTTGTTGCGAATGCTGACCGTTTATTAGCATGGATTGCAGATCAGAACCAAATTGTTCAATGGCGGTAATACTGCTCACTGGTGTTTTTGTATCGTCTTGTACATATTGATTATATAAGTAGTCGAATAACCAACCTAGGCTCACCGTAGCAACAAAAACCGACGTGATTAATGAGACAATTAATATCCGCATTACCAAGCGTCCTTAACAAATAAGTAACCTTTACCCCAAACAGTTTTTATCCGAAATGGATTACTGGCGTCATCAAGTAACTTTTTCCGCAATTTGGAAATACGTATATCGATGGAGCGGTCAAACCCGTCGTAATCAAAACCTCGCAACTCGGTGACTAATCGCTCTCTGCTGATCACTTCCCCAGCATGTTTTGCTAATACCCACAGCAATTCGAATTCTTTTGAAGACACTTTTAGAATTTGCCCGCCTAGGCTTACGACTTGCGTTGCTTGATTAACGGTCAATGAACCAAATGACAGTTCAGAAGAGGCTTGGGTATCATGTTGAGTTTCTTGGTTTAGGTTTAGATTTTTGAGTTGTTGTTGACGCTTCAATATTAGGTTAATGCGTGTGAGTAATGCCCTTGCTCGGATAGGTTTTACTAAAAAATCATCGGCGCCCATTTCCAGACCAAGTACTTCGTCAACTTCTTCGTCTCTGGCGGTGATCATTATGATCCCGTTACTAAAATGTGGGCGCACTTGTTTGCAGACATCCAAACCATCGAGTCCAGGTAACATGCCGTCGAGCAAAACAACATCTGGGTTGATATCGTTAATTAGCTCAACTGCATCATCTCCCCGAGTTGTATGTGTTACATCAAAATGTCGCAATCGCAAATAATCACATATCCACTCCGCAAGCGCTTTGTCATCTTCGACTAACAGTATGTGGGGCTTGAAATTATCTGTCATGCAACATCTCTCGTTTTTGGCTTATTGTCATGGTTGACTCTTATAGTTAGAATATTCGCCACCACATTCGTGGTTGTCCGCGTTTTTGATGTACCCATGTTATTTTGAGTTGCTGCGTTGCGATTTCTGCCGCTTCGTTCTCAATTTTTAGAGTAAATATAATATTTTTGTCATCGGCAAATTCTCGACTAAATTGGCCACTATTTTTCAGTTGCCAGCAGGTCAAAGGTTTGACTTGCTGGGAAGAATATAAACAATAGTTGCCAACTGTTGGAGACGTCCACGTTAAGGTCGCGTCGACATAACACCGTTGACCCTGTGTTAATGCAACGCATTGATCTGGCGTAATGGTTAACGTTTCGTTTGCCGCATTCGCAGGTGACATAGTGAATATGGTCAGTAATAAACTGAGCTTTCCTAATATTAACCTGTTTACAGCATGATTAAATGTGAATCGCATGATTTCGCTTCTCACCTTAAAAAACAAAGGTGAGAAGTAGTCCTGCACGAGAACCTGTTGTCGCATCTTGAATATCCGATAGCTGACTTGGCAATTCGTTATATGATGCAAATCCACCCAAAACCCAATGTTCATTCAGTGCGTATTCTAAACCTAGCTCTGCGGATGTATTAACCCTACTTTGGTCTGTGCTAGCGTCTGGGTAATAAAAATCGGCTACTTCTTCCGATTGATATTGAGCACCGATGCTACCGTAAATATTCCAGTTTTTAACTTGCCAGTAATGTGTGTAGGACAAAGATGCTTCAATACCATCTTCTTTAGGGCCCGATGAACTATAAGGGCTGTAGATGAATTGCAGTTGGCTATTGTCGAAATATCCGGTGGCTCTGATACCTGCTCGCTTACCTTCGTTTCGGTTTTGGATCTCCGCTAAACCTTCAACTTTTTTGGTATTTGTTTGCTTGTAGATATCAAATGACCAATTGTCATTATTGTAGAAATTAATCCCCAAGGCATTACTGGCATATAAACCATGCAGACGACGCGAGTTCAATCCTGGAGACTCAACAAACAGACTTAAAAATTGAATTCTGTAACTAAAGTGAGTATCAAATGAGGCATTACTTTGGTCACCTGACTGGTAAAAGTCATCACCAGAACTGCTGACTGCACTGTATGCTAAATAGAAACCGTCGCGGTCATTGAAGTTTCTGATCCGGTAATTGATCCCATCATCGTCATATTCTCCCCAATATTCGTACTTTTCACGACTGTATTTTACAAAAAATGTTTCGCCATCGACTGGATTTGGACCAAGTTCTTCTTTGCCATCTATTGTGTAGTAACTTTTATCTTCACTTATCGTTACCTTTTTATAGCGGCCTCGGCCTTTTTTGTCGTGTAATCGCTCTTGGCTAGCTTTTTCGACTTCAGTTAACTCCGCCTCAATTTCTTTGTCTTTATTGTTTTCGACTTCAGTTAACTCCGTCTTAATTTCTTTGTCTTTATTGCTTTCGTCTTCGGCAAAACTGCCCGCTGAGAACGCTAAAAATGAAGTTAGAACAACCGTATTTAACATTGAGTTTGGAGCCGATTTATTAGTGTTTTCCATAATTTACATACAACTTGTTTTGACTAGATGACAAGGATCTTAATGCACAGCATAGCAAAAAGGCGTATCGGTTTATGTAAAAATTGTATCGAATTGTATTTGCTTGCGGTGGGGTGTTTCTAATTGTAAATAGTACAGATTTTTTGAGGAGTAACAGAACAAAAGATAACGGAGTGGCTGTTAAGAATGTTTGCAACATCGTTCAAATAGGTACTCCTATTTTGAAAATTAGAACTGTCTAAGGCGGTAATAACAAATGAATTTTGTCCGTTATGCGCCTTAATCTAGATTGTTTTTAAGTTTTTTCGTTAACTCGATAAAATGCTCTATTTGCTCTGGTGGTATACCGACAATCATTTTATTAAATACGTGTTTTTCAGAATTTTTGAACATTCTCATAAGCTCTAATGCCTTGGTAGATAAGACTAAAAATTGACTTCGTTTGTCATTTTTATTCTCTTCTTTTGTGATTAATTCTTGATTGACTAATTCTTTAACTAAGCGGTTGATTTGTGCTTTATCACGGCCCATAAAGTCAGCCAATTTTTGGCCAGTACAATCATCAATCATAGAAATCACTTTTAGTGATTTAAAATGCATAGGTGATAAACCAGAGTCCAATTGGTTTAACTCATGTTTGATATTATTACGCACCGAATGTACTAAATTAAAAATAGCTTCACTTAATTCCATAGATCCCCAAAGCAATACAAATAGTATTTATTAAAAAAAGTAGTTGATAAGGTCAACCAATTAAAATATAGTAGACCTTGTCAACTATATTTTGTGGAGTGTTGTTATGCAACCCAAATTTAAAAAATACTTATTATGCTTTCTGTTATGTCGATATTGGTCGGCACTATAACGGCTATTATGACTTTGGCCAACCTTCAACCATCTCAACCCTTTCTAAGTACTTGGGTTAGCTCTTTCATTTTTGCTTTACTGGTAATGTTGCCTATTGGCGCGACAATATTTACGGTCCTAAGTAAATTAATAAACCTATATTTACCAACCTGGTCAGTTGTTCAGAAAAACCTATTACAAGGTGCTTTTATGGCGTTGATAATGGAATCCATCATGGCTGTTGTGACCATAATCAGTGGTCACAATTACGCTTCGCTCACTCAGTTTGTTGGAATGTTTTTTAACAGTTTGGTTTATGCATTACCAGTGGGACTGACATTCTCTTGTTTAATGACATTAGTCATTAAACCTCGTATTGAAAAAATGTTGGCAAACGAAGCAACAGCATAACCTAAAGTATCGGAGGAAATAATTATGGGCCCAAAAATGCGAATGACTGAAGTTTTGTCAGTAAGTCAATTATCACCACATATGAAACGAATTGTGTTAACCGGAGATGCGCTCGCTGACTTTCCTGAAGGGAAAGAAAGCGCTCATGTTAAAGCCATTTTTCCAGATCCCAATTCAGGTACAAATAAACCTAGACTTGGCATGTATATCGGCTTTAAAAAGTGGATGCGCTCTTACACTATTAGATCGTTTGACAAGGTAAGCCGGTCATTAACTATCGACTTTGCAGTAAATGATCATCAAGGGTTAGCAAGCAATTGGGCCCTTAACGCCAAAGTGGGTGATTTTCTTGGCATCGCTGGTCCCGGAGATATTAAACATGCCGATTTAGCTGCACAGCAACATTTATTTTTTGGCGACATAACCGCTTTACCAGCAATCGCGGCGACTTTAGAAATGTTACCTAAAAATGCAACAGGACACGCTTATATTCAGGTGCCAGAGCAAGCCGATATTCAACAGTTTTCAGCACCCCCGGGGATAGATATCCACTGGTTAGTTACCGCCAATAAGTTAACTGACGAGTTTTTAACTGGGCTGAAATTATGTGCTAAGAACCTGCGAGAAACGGCAATTTTTATCGCAGCGGAAGCCAGTGTTGTTAAGCAATTAAAAGGGCATTTGAATTCACATTGCCAATACGATAAATCAAAGTTATATGCGAGTGCTTACTGGAATCAGAAACGCTAGCAGGGGAGGTTGAAACACCTTGCTGTAAAAACAATGAAGGTGAAGCTTTTTTAGTATTTACATCAAGGTGTTAAAGTATCAGTAAGCAACAGTGAAGTAGATCAATTACTGCTGCTTACTAAGCTTTTTCTTTTAAGTTGTTAACATGCTTTGTGGTTAGTTTTCTGACACTTGGAATCGTGACATCAGACGTTCAAGTCGTACAGCACTGACGTCAACTGAGCTTGTACTCACTTTGACTTCCGACAATGAAGCTTGCAAAGACGATGTAATATCGGCCACCTGTTTTGCACTTTCAAGCTGTTCGGTGCCTTTTTGGTTTATGTCAGATAATGTCGATAACATGTGAGCCACTGTGCTGCCTAACCCTTGGTCATCGGTTAGTGTTTCTTCAGTTGACAACAGCCCTTGCTCAATACCAGCGACACCATCTTCCATTACCGTAACGGCGTGTTTGGCATTTTCCTGAATGTTGGTTACCAATATGCTTATTTCAGCAGTCGCTTCGCCGGTTCTTCTGGCTAAGTTTCTAACTTCATCTGCAACGACCGCAAAACCACGACCCTGTTCGCCAGCTCGGGCAGCCTCTATAGCCGCATTTAATGCCAGTAAGTTTGTTTGATCGGCGACTTGGCTGATCATGCCAACAACGGACCCAACATTATTTGCATGGTTGTTTAAATCCTGAATTGTAGACGTAGATTGCTCTATAGACCCTCTTATTTCATCAGTTTGGGTCTGCACTGTTTTAAATTGATTTACACTTTGCTCCGCCGCAGACTCAAGTCCTGAGCGAATTTGCACTACTTCCTGTGTGGCATTTTGAATATTGCCCAGTTGCATTTCAAGTTGATCTAAGAGTTGTTGCATCTCTTGCAACACTTGATTGGCATTAAGGCTAAATTCATCTTGTTTTTGTATTAATACTGTTTTGGCTTCTTTAACTTCATCTGAGACTTGGATAACCTTACCTACCGTGCTGTCTAAGCTGTCGATAAAACTATTTACCCAACGGCCAAGTTGGCCGGTTTCATCATTAGGTAATACTGAAACTTTCAAACGTTGCTTTAAGTTACCGCCGCCTTCCGCGATCCCTCTTATTACGTCGGTCATTTTTTGCAGTCGTTTAGCGACTTTTGAGGTCCCTAAATTACTAAATATTTTGCCACTGATAACAATCAATCCTAGTGTTGCCAGTCCCGACATTAGCCAACTCATCCCCAGTAGTTCGTGGCAAATAGGTGCAGATGCCGCGACCACTATATTAGAACTAACCTGTAGCTTTAATAGATTTAGACTTAGTGATCGGCGGCGATAAACCTCTTCCAAATCACCTTCACACATCATGCCCCATGTATCTCTTGAACCGGGTAACGAGAAGGTGAGTCCTTTACCAATAACGGGGATATGGCGGTAGTCAGAATATCCAGGATAAGTGACAAATAAGTTTTGACCATTTTTAATGGTCTCCCTAACACCCGGATGAAGTTGACCAGTAGCTGGGTCGGTAAACCTCAACTCGAGCTCAGTATGGTGTTGAACTCTTACAACGCCCCATTCTGTTTTAACGCCATCTTTTAGGTTGTCACCAAGCGAGAAGGTGCGATCTTCAAAGCGAGAACGAGACAATGCGGTCCCTGTTTTTATCGATGAATCGAACTTAGAGTTCACCATAAACAAGTAGTTATCGCCGGAATCTTGATAAATGTGCCCAGCTTCACGCTGAATTAAATCACCTAGAACATCGTTTGGGACACGGCCGCAAAGGCATATTTTTTGGTTGTTATTTAAGGTTAAAGGCAGGTAAAACATTAAAGTAACGGCATCATGGAACTTAGATGATGTGTTTCCTAGTTTCAAGGTTGTTTGGTCAACGTATGGCCCATGCAGAAAAGGTTCAGAAAAAGCTTCTTTGAGTACTCTTCCCTCTGCGACTCTTACCCCTATTTGGTTAGTATAAGAGGACGAAAGTACCGTACCTTGTTGGTCTATGACAAACAATTCTGACATGTCAGAGGATTGTTTTAATTTTGCATTTAATGCGTCAGATACCTCTTTAGTGGTTAAGTTACGAATTTCATCAGCAATGTTTTGTAGGCTATGCCATTGGTTTTCAGTCCAATCGCGCAGTAATTCTAGACGTGTTGTTGCTATTCCTTCGAAAGTTTTTTCAATAAATCCATAATGCTGATTATTTAGATAACAAGACAACCCAAGTGAAAGTTTGCCATTTTCACCAAACCATGGGAGCCAAGATTGTTCAGAAGGGCTCAAGGCCATTGAAGAGCTACGCACACTATTACTCCGCTGTAATATATTTTGTGAGTAAGACAAAGCAAGATGTTAACCACAGTTGCAGGTTAATGGATTTTGTTTGTTTTAAGGGGAAATTAGAATATTTTATTAAGATTGTAGGTGAAATGTAAGATTAACCCCTCTTATGTGTTTTTGTAATTAATTATTTCAAACGCAATTGCCCTCTTGTGGGGCTTTTGCACTTTGTTGGTGCTATGTTTGTATGGAATTTGTAGAGTGGTCTACATGAAAAGTGAAGTTAAATAACGACAAAAGTGGAGTTTGATTATATTTAAAATGTAAAAGTCAGATTCAGTGACAAGGCTCTATTTTTAGGTAAATCCACGGCGCAAAATCTGACTTATATGGGTTAAATTATTGCTATAACTTTTTAATCGTTAAATTATCAAAGTAGTAATCAAGCGTTAATGTATTTGCAAATCCCGGGCTGAATACTTTGAATCCAACAATATATTCGCCTACTGGTAATGTTTGTGTTGTAGATAACGTATGCCAAACATCAGCTGACTTTTTATGCCAGAGTTTGTATGTCTCAGCTGCTTCTGGTGTGCTTTCAAGTCGAATTGAAATTTCAATAATGTAGTCACTTCCGGTTGATAAGTTAGTCCCTAAAACGTCGGCACTAAATTGATACTCTCCAGCGCTAGGTACCTCAAATTTCACGCCTTTTAAAATGATATGTTGCTCTGTACCTGCGTCATTAAATGCAAATTTGATGCTACTGTTGCCCCCATTTGCTTGTTCGGTGCTAACTGAAATTTCATTAGAAAGGTCAGTAGTGTAGTTATCCCTAGCATAGCTATACCATTCACTTGTATCGGCTTCTTCACCATTAAAATTACCGCAACTCAATAGGTTATCAGAGTCGGTGCAAACATCGCCTGCAGTGCTGCTATTACCGTTACCACTGCTGCTACTGCCACCACTGCCACCAGTGTTTGTGCCACTAGCGGCAACAATGTTTAACGGTGATATTCCCTTGTTTACACTTTCGCCTTTGTCGTTAGAAAATTTAACGAACAGGAAATAGAAGTTTCCAGCGTCTAGTTCAGAGGTGAGCTTAAGGTCAATCAAATCAAACGAGTTGGTGGCTGTTCCCGACTCCGTTCCTACAGAGGTTAGATCAGTCAGTATGAGGTCATTAACAGGAACCCAAGCTGAATTAAGCTCTCTTACGTAAAATGTTATACCGGCGTCACTAACGGTTTGTCCTGACCCAGCGTGATAATTTACGGTAACATCTAAGAGAATATCTACAGGAAGTTCTGTGGTGTATTTGCTGTCATCGTCAAATTCGATGGATTGCGCTAAAAGCGTTTCAACGGTTATATCTACAGAATCAGAAACTAAAGTGGCATCTTTACTGTCATCTGCTGTCGCTGTTATTTTAGTGCTGCCAACAGAAAGGTTTGAAACAAGGCCAGCTGCATCGATAGTCGCTACGGTTTCATTACTGCTGCTCCATGTGACAGCTGAGTTATCCGCGTCGCTAGGCGCAGTGGCGACAGTTAACTGGGTTTGTTGAGCAACATAAAATGCTTGTTCATCACCCGAAATTTTGACGTCTGAAACTTTAATAACCTCAAACTCACCGACTTTTACCGTTACTGCAGCAAAAACCGTAGTGTCTAGGTTCGATGTGGCTGTAATGGTTACGTCACCTACAGCAAGCCCGCTTACAATACCCTGTGCATCGACGGTTGCTATTGCGGCATCGCTAGACGACCAAACTAAATCTGGCTTAGCATTTAATGGCGTAAAAACCGGCTCCAGAGAAATATCTGAACCTTGACGTAACTTAATTTCAGTACTGCCTAAGTTTATCGCCACTGGGATTGGATTTGCAGCATCGTCAGTCGAGATGATTGAATTTGCCGTCACATTGTTTATGAATACGGTTTCGCCATTACGCCATTTCACTCTGGACTGAACTGACGTTAGAAGCTTTACCTAGACCAAAATGCACGGTATCAATAACACCCGCTGAAAATACTTCGCCAGCTGATCCAACACGTTTTTTATAGGTAATATCTGAATCCAAAGTCACAATAATTTCCGCAGACATAGAATCGACATTTTTTAGTGGACTGTAACCGACATCAACAAGTAAATAGTTATTGTCGTTAATTGATTTGTTTTGCCACAAATACCAATGACCACCTTCTTCGCTACCACTTAACATATCGACAGAACCATCTTTATCGAAGTCAAATGCTTGACCCATGTCGCCATGTCCATTGTCGGTAATATCAAACGCACCGTGCATATGGGTCGTGACAAAACTATTGTCACCTGTGTTCAATAGCAGGAGATCTGAAATACGTTCCTGCAAAAATCCATAGCGGTAAACAAATAGGTCATTCCAACCATCATTGTTGAAATCACCGTGCGTAACGCCCCAGTGATCACCACCTTTTGGTATATTCCAATCTGCGCTAGCATCGACAAACTTGCCGCCTTGATTTAGCAGTAAGTAGTCTTGGCCGTTACGGTTGTTTGGTGTCCAGTCATAGCTGACGTCACTTAAATTGGTTAGGGTGAATGATACATTCCAATAAATATCTTGATCACGTACCCATTCTGCTTTCCAGTTGCCGTCCCCTGTATGGCCAATATAAAGACCATTTACTGAGCGCTCTTCGGCCCAACCAGTCGCGTCGTCTTGGTTAATTGTTAGCGTTTCGTCGGCATTTAGCATTTCGGCGGGTAGCTGATTAGGTTGGAAGCCTTCAGCTTTGACAACATGACGTGTTTTATCTTGGCCTAAAAAGATCGGATAATCACCATTCCATTGACGGTAGGTTAAACCAAGATCGGAAAGTGTGACCGCACCTTGTGCGGTAAAGTCGATTAACGTTGTGCCTTTTTCACCATCATCATGAATATTCAGCTCGCCGTTGGTTGGGTTGAAGTCGATAGACTTTCTGGATAACTGATAATGTGTTTTACCAAAGGCTAAATAAAGATCTAAGTTTCCATCGTTATCCACATCAACATCGGTTATTGCATTAATGCCCCAAACATTGCGAAGTTCCTCCGGTAGAAGTGTATTGGTCACATTGGTAAACGTGAAATTACCGTTGCCTTGCCAAATAGATAATGGCGAATACATCACTAGGTCGTCTATTTGGTCACCATTTACATCTGTGATCAACACACGTTCAGAATTTTGACTTTCAACACCAGGTACCCGTGCTTGGGTAAACGTACCATCACCCATGTTGCGGTAAAATAGCTGGATTGGACCGTCGTTGTTTGGTGTTTTTGCATTAGCAAGCATCACGTCAAGATCACCGTCTAAGTCAAAATCGACCCATCGAGGCGCTCGTCCGCGTGCTGGCGTATTGATCCCAACTTCTACTGCAACGTTTTCAAATACACCATTGTTGTTTTGCAACAAAGCATATGACGTTGGGCTTGTGCCATTTGCCCCACCTAACGCGACCATTATGTCCAGATCACCATCGTTATCATAATCACCCAATGCGTTACCATGAAAATCTTGAGCTCCTGAAATAGGCGTTTTATCGTAACCGTATTATCACCATTATTAGTGACGAGTTGTGGGGGATGTAATTGTGATTGGCGGTTACAAAGTCATAATGCCCGTCATTATTTACATCACCTATGGAAGGTCCGCCATATTTAAATGTATCTTCGGTCTGTAAACCAATCTGTTCAGAGATATCTGTGAAGCTCGCCATTTGTTGTGAAATGTCAGTGACTGTCACTGCATTAATGGTGATGTCTGAAGTTCGGCCAACAAATTTAAATTCTTGTGGACCCGTTTTTGAAAGCTCGACAAGAACTTGCAAGGTATGTGAACCTGCTGCCGGGATGTCGATGTTGTCTATCAGCAATGAGTCGTCCGAAAATAAGCTTAAGCTTGCATAGTTTTGCGCAATATCCAGCTCTAAAGTGACCAGCTTTTGCAGCGATCCATTAAGCTCAACTTGCTGTGAGAAGCCGTTTGTATTCGTAATTACTTTAGGCAGAGAAGTTAAACTTACAGCTCCGCCAGTTTCACCGCCGCCAGTTTCGCCACCGCCAGTTTCGCCACCGCCAGTTTCGCCACTGCCAGTTTCACCATTATTATCAATTAGTGGAAAATTGGTGATAACCGAAGTATCCATGCCGCTATCTGTAAGTACTTTCTCTATATGAGTAATTGCGGCCTCTGCCGAGACGAGGTTTTTTCAGGTAGCACAGAAATAAACGCAGTTTCAAATGCCACTTGTTGTAGTGAAAAATCAATTGCAGAGTCTGCGACTAGGTCTTGCTCGATTTCAATACCGTTGTCAGGATTGCCATCGTTATCTAAAGTTTGCAATAAGCGCGCAATATTGACCGCGATGCTGGATTGCGTATCTAGGTCATCGCTCGCGGCTTTAGCAATATCTACTGGGGTAATTACGCTAGAAGCGGGCACTTGTGGAAGCGAGATATTATCAATATAAAATGTGATTTTATCTCCAAGGCAGGTATTGAAACTCACCAGAGGAGTTTGTTTTACCGTTGGTATTTTCTGTTTGATAATCAATGTTGGCGACGGGTGAGTCGATGAAAACGCCAGTTTCGTACTTAATGGGTTGCTCAGTTTTAACGTCATCGTCATCTTTAGCTGAACACGCCACGATATTTGCGGCTACCGTGAGAATTAGTATTCGCCACAAATATTTATTGAAAGGCTGTTGCCCCATTAATGTCTTCATATTTACCTGCTTATTGTTTCAATTATTTACGTAACTGATTTATTGCTTGTTTTGTGAACTGTAAATTGTTAACAATAATAAGTCAAATAATAGTCAGTAAAATAATAGTCAGTAGAAATAAACCATTAAATAGAATGCGGTTTAGAGTGGTAATAACTGCTTGGGATTTATTGGATTTGAGTCAACGAAATCGTTTTTATATGGTTAATAGCCGCATAAAATAATTGGTTTGGTTTTCGTTAAAACGTTTTTCGTTGGATGTAAATTGTCGTTGTTTTTTATAGGAAATGGATTACAAACAGGTTTACGTCCATGTTCAAATTGAAATTCTGTATTTAGTATTGGCTTAGTATTTTTTGCCATTTTGGATCGTGGGGTAAGCGCAGTAGAATTGGTTGCAAAAACTCATGCCATACTTTTTGATCTTGAGGGATGAGTACCCTACGTTCAAAGCTTTCATGGGGAATGGTAGATAGGTGAAAATTGTTATCAATTTTTTTGTGTTTAAGTAAATAGTTGTATGTTGAACGACTAATCACACCTAAATCTACCCAACCTTTTTCGACAATTGTTAATACTTGTTGATCACCAATAGTGTCTACTCGGTCCAATTTATCACGTGCAACTAATTCATTTAAATCAACATAATAAAGGCCCGACACGCCGGCGAAGCTTTTGTTGTACAGCGAAGTTATATCCTTAAACTCAAATGGCGATGTTTTTAATGAAACAAAGTCATCAATATCGTTATAAATAGGCGCTGTCCAAAGGTATTTGGTTTCATGCTTGTCATTAAACCAAAGCGGGTTAACACCAAGTATTGGCCCATCGAGTTGTCCATTTTTTAATTGCTGTTCAAGTCTTTTTCGCGGTATGTAAATAACATTAAATACAGCACCTTGGATTTTTCTCCGACAAATACCGGGCAAAATCGTAAAACAATCCCGCTTTTTTTGAACATCGACAATAAAAGGGGCTTAGAGTAGTAGGTGTATAGTGAGTTGTATTTTTGTAGTTTTGCCGCGGCGTCAAAGCATAATATTAGTAGTAGGCATGAGGATAGTAGACGTAACACTAAGCGACTTTCCTTTTTTAGTTTTGCGATTAAGTTCAGTCACGTAGTTCGAAGAACATAAGAAAAAATATTTGAACTCCACTTTGGTACCTACGTCCTTTCAACGACATATTTTGACATTAACAAACTAAGGGGGGATGACAAATTCAATTGGTTTTCCTTAAAATGAATTATGGAAAGTAGTTATGCACCAGAATGTTTCAACGCCGAGTTTGTGAGGGGAAGGTGTCGTTGTGGAAACACTTTTAATCATTAAATACAAAACCACTGTCAGACTCAAACGTCATTGGGTCACCGCTTATTGGGTGCAAAAATTGCAAAAAACTTGCATGCAACATGAGTCGGTCGGCTTTAAAAAGGACTGTTCTTTATCATATAAGTCACAACCGATAATGGGATGACCAAAACTAAGGGCGTGCAATCGAAGTTGGTGAGTGCGACCTGTACTCGGTTTGAATCGAACTGTAGTGGTATTATTTGCGGCATTAAAAGTAATCACTTCAAATTGGCTTTTAGCTATTTTTCCGGTGTCATAACATACTTTTTGTAACGGAAAACCTTCGACGTCTTTTGTGATTGGAATATCAATTTCCCCTTCGAGTTGACTTACCTTACCATTGAGCACGGCTTCATAGTGTTTAACCACGGTACGTTCACTAAATTGCTTACATAACAATTTGTTGATGTCTTTATTTAAGGCCAACAACATCAAACCTGATGTACCAAAGTCGAGTCGGTGAATAAGTGTCGCGGTTGGGAAATCTTTACAAATCCGATGGTGAACTGAATCTATGTTCAAAGGGTGTTTCCCCGACAAGCTCAGTAGCTTTGTGGGTTTGTTTATCACGATTAAGTGTTCATCTTCAAACACCACAGCAATCTCTTCTAGGCACTTAGGAACAATAAACGGGTCGGCTTGGGGTTGCATTAATTTTCGCCTTTTTGTGTTTCAAGGTAGGTAAGATAAACCCGCGTATCAAACTCTAGTTGGTGGTAATTGGGTAGCATATGGGTGCAGAGTTTATAAAAAGCTTTGTTGTGTTCAAGCTCTTTTACGTGGGCTAATTCATGTACCGTGATCATATTTAAAAAGGGCTCTGGGGCCAGTTTAAATATGGAGCTGATCCTAATTTCGTTTTTACTTTTTAGCTTACTCCCATGAATACGAGAGACATAAGTATGAGTTCCTAAAGCATTTTTTACGACATGCAGTTTATTGTCATATTGAATTTTGCTAATCGCGTTTGATTTTTTAAGATATCTATCTTTAATTGTAAGCACGTATTCACGTAACTGTTTATCGTTTTTAAACTCATGATTTTGTGGGTAACGAGAAAACAAATATTGCGCAAGTTTGTTGTTATCAATTAGCCGCTCGATCTGATCAATCAAGTTTGGCGGATAACCATTTAAATAGGGAAGTGATGACATAATGTTTTGATTACTAATAACAACAGAAAACCCGATCGTACCGTGTTCTGAGACTTACTGCTAATTAAAAATGAAAGCTTAGAAGCTCAGATTTTAGTTTCTCGTAATGCACAATAACTACTTGCGATGACGCCTTTTAACCGTACTGAGTATAGGCATTCTAATATACGGTTAAAGGACCCATTAGGGATCAAACACTTGATTAAATATGTTGGTGATTAGTTCCACTTTACGGTTATCTCTTGGATTCTTCTTGGAGACCATAAATAGGCTAAAAGGGTAAAAGCACTGACTTGGTTTAATTATCCGCATTAACCCTAAGTTAAGGTCCTGTTGGATAAAACTTTGAGGCAAATAACCGATATAACAACCGGACATGATCATCGCCTTGCGCGTATCAAATTGATATGCCTTAGCTGACAAGTTTAGCTTTTTAAGTTGCGTGCGACCTTCAAGGTCTATATCAATGCTAGGATGAACCGCATCTGCGCTGGCTAAGTCTTGTTCGGTAATTTCGTTGTCAGTTTTATTAAAAAATGGATGTTGATGGCTGCAACATAAGTAAATTTTTTCGCTAAACACTTCTTTGTAATTTAATCCTTCAATTTGTTGATAACGCGGCATAAGACCGATGTGAGCTTTGTCTTTGAGTAATGCACGTTCTACGTCTGATATTGAATCGCCATCTAAAACAAGATTAAGGTTGGGTGACAGCTCATGGACTTTTTGAATAACCTCAGCGAGTTTGGTTTGCTTAGCATTATCTAACTGATCTGCACATAAGATCACAAGTTCGCCACTAAGCTCCTAGCTTAACGAATTAACTAACAGTGAAAAACCGTCAAAAGATTCAAACAAATCCATAACGGCTCGGTATATAACTTGGCCATCTTCTGTTAACGAAAATCCACCTCGGCCACGTAAACAAAGGGTTAGTTTCATTCGAGTTTCTAAGTTAGACATATGAATGCTTATTGTCGAACGCGTGATGCCCAAGGTGTTTGCCGCCGCGGCAAACCCATTGTGTTCAACCACAGCGACAAAAATTCTCAATAGCCGCAAATCATATTCTGAAAGTGGTTTTGGGAGGATAGATCTATTTTGCATTAGTTTTACCGGTATCAAACTAAAGGTTTAATGTTTTGTATTTAACCTGAGGCAAAAATAATATTCAATAGCTAACATTAGATAAGCGATGCAAATAATCGAACCCGGAGTGACCAATGAATAAGTTAAACGATAACCAACTGCTCAAGCAGTATTCTTATATTAATGGCAGCTGGCACAGCAGTGAAACTGAGTTTGCTGTTGTTAACCCTGCCACCGGTGAGTTGCTCATTAACGTCTCAAATGCGGGGGTTATAGAAACTGAGCTAGCGGTTAAATCTGCCAAATCAGCACTTAAAGCGTGGTCGAGTAAGTCGGCGGCAGAACGAGCCGTATTATTAAGAAATTGGTTTAACCTGATGATGGAACATCAAGACGATTTGGCTCGAATTTTAACGTTAGAACAGGGCAAACCTTTGGCCGAAGCGAAAGGCGAAATTGCCTACGGCGCCTCTTTTATCGAATGGTTCGCAGAAGAAGGCAAGCGTGTTTATGGCGATACTATTCCTGCGCCGTCGGGTGACAAACGAATCGTTATTATCAAGCAACCCGTTGGTGTTGTGGCCTCTATTACTCCTTGGAATTTCCCTAATGCGATGATTGCCAGAAAAGCCGCCGCTGCACTTGCAGCGGGATGTACTTTGTTGGGCGTCCTGCAACTCAAACGCCATTATCGGCGTTAGCAATGGCCGAACTTGCAGAACGTGCCGGTATCCCAGGTGGAGTGTTTAATATTGTTGTCGGCGAAGATGCCAAAGGGATGGGGAAAGTGCTCACTGAACATCCAGATGTCGCTAAGTTCACGTTTACAGGGTCTACCGGTGTTGGCAAACAACTCATTGCACAATGTGCCACGAGCGTTAAAAAAGTATCGATGGAACTCGGTGGTAACGCACCATTTATTGTATTTGACGATGCCGATATCGACGCGGCGGTGCAAGGGGCTTTGGTTTCAAAGTATCGAAACGCTGGTCAAACATGTGTGTGTACTAATCGTATCTTTGTTCAAAAAGACATTGCGCAGGCATTTACCGACAAATTTGTCGCAGCCGTCGCGCAATTCAAAATTGGCAATGGCGTAGAAGAGGGGTTGTAATTGGCCCTATGATTGCTAAAAACGCAGTAGATGATGTCGACAAGTTAGTGCTTGATTCAGTTAAGGCAGGTGCAAAAGTCTTATTGGGCGGCGTGCGCTCACCCGCCGGCGACAATTTCTATCAACCGACCGTGTTGACTCAGGTCACCAATGACATGCCCGTGGCCGCCAATGAAATATTTGGCCCGATAACCCCCATTATTACTTTTGAGACAGAACAAGAGGTCATCGATATGGCCAACGCTACCGAATACGGTCTTGCTTCTTATTTTTATGCCAGAGATATCGGTAGAATTTGGCGGGTGGCAGAAGGTCTTGAATACGGCATGGTCGGTATAAACGAAGGTCTTATTTCTAACGCAGCAGCACCTTTTGGTGGCGTAAAACAATCGGGGAGTGGCCGTGAAGGTTCAAAGTATGGGCTAGATGATTATCTAGAAATTAAATACCTGTGCATGGGTGGCCTGAGTTAATAGATCTGTAATTAATCAATACGAATTAGAGTAAATAAAATGAACAATCAACAATTACAAAATAGAAAGAGCAAGGTCATCGCCCGCGGTCAAGGCAATGTATATCCGGTTTACGTTGAGCGAGCGCTTAACTCCGAAGTATGGGATGTTGAAGGCAAACGTTACATCGACTTTGGAACAGGTATTGCGGTATGTAATACCGGCCATAGTCATCCAAAAGTGATTGACGCGGTAAAAGCGCAGGTCGACAAATTTAGTCATACCTGCGTCATGGTTAATCCTTATGAAGTGGCTGTTGAGCTAGCCGAAAAATTAACAAGTCTAGCGCCCGGTAACAGTGACAAAAAGGCGATATTTGTTTCTACTGGCGCAGAAGCTGTTGAAAATTGCATCAAAATAGCAAGAGCACAAACTAAACGCCGCGGTGTAATTGCGTTTAATGGTGGGTTCCATGGGCGTACAAATATGACCATGGCACTGACTGGTAAAATCACGCCCTACAAAAACCTATTTGGGCCATTTCCCGGTGATATTTTCCATGCACCTTATCCGATGGAGGCGCATGGCGTAACAGTTCAACAGTCTCTCAAAGCCATTGAAAACCTGTTTAAGGTGGACATTGCACCGACTGATGTAGCAGCCATTATTGTTGAACCAGTGCAGGGAGAAGGTGGTTTTTATGCGGCTCCAGCCGAGTTTTTACAGGCCCTTAGAAAGTTATGCGACGACCATGGGATCATGTTAATTGCCGATGAAATTCAAACCGGTTTTGGCCGTACCGGCAAGATGTTCAGCTTTGAACATGCAGGGGTTGAAGCCGACTTAATGACAATGGCAAAGGGTATTGCAGGTGGTTTTCCAATCGCGGCTGTGGTTGGCAAAAGCGACGTGATGGATGCGCCATTGCTTAAGGTGGTTTAGGTGGTACATATGGTGGTTCACCGGTGGCATGTGCTGCGGCGTTGGCGGTATTAGACATCATTGCCAAAGAGAACCTAGTTGAACGCGCTAATAAAATTGGCGAGGTATTTAACCAAAGGCTAACAGCATTACAACAAGCGCATCCAAAGTTGATTTTAGAAGTGCGAAATCAAGGTGCCATGATTGCAATAGAGCTTGTTGATAACGGCGATTCTGAACAGCCTAATACAGCCTTAACTCAGGCGATAATCGCCGGTGCCGCAGATGCCGGACTCATACTATTGGCCTGTGGTTTTTACGGCAATGTGATCCGATTTTTGCCTGCATTGACCATAGACGATAACACCCTAGAAGAAGGCTTAAGCAAATTTGAGCAGCTTTTTACTAAGTTGGCATCGTAAGAGTTAACGTTTAGGTATGTGTGAGATGTTTGTGTGTTTTAGACAAAGTTTGTTATAACTGACAATCAGTTATAACAAACTTTATTAACGTGTCCGTTTATCGGGGAGAAGATCAAAGACCATGTTGAGCCGACTAATACACATCGAACACGACAGTGAAGAAAGCCTGCAAAGTCAGATCCGCCGCAAATTAGTGGAAGGCATTCTTATTGGTGCGTTTTCAGCGGGCAGTAAACTCCCGTCGACTCGTGTATTAGCAAAGCAGTTAGAAGTCTCACGTAATACCGTTGTTTTGGTATATCAAACGTTACTTGATGAAGGATATATTGTCAGCCGCGAGCGCAGTGGTATTTACGTTAGTGAAGCGTTGCAACAAGGTCGTGTGGGAAAATCCTGACGACGAATAACAAACTTGCCCCAAGTAATTATAGTCATAAGTTCAAAGGGGCGGTCGCGACAACAAATGCCACATCTAGCCCTGCTAATTGGCGCAGTTATATCTACCCATTTATTGACGGAAAATTTGACTCGTCATTATATCCGGTTCGTGAATGGCGCGAAGCAACTAACAAAGCAAATGCCACCAAAGAGATCTTTCAATGGTCTGAATTGCAGGGGAAGACGACCCTATGTTACTCGATGAGATCAGAACCAAAATCCTTCCTCGGCGGGGTATTCAAGCGTCTAAAGATGAAATTCTAATTACAGTAGGCTCCCAACAAGCTTTATACTTAGTGGCCGAGTTGTTTGTTGATAAGTCAGTGACTGTTGCGGTTGAAGAACCGGGTTATCCTGAAATGCGTGAATTGTTGCTGCAACGCGGTGCGTCACTTAGATACCAAGACGTTGATAACAACGGCATGGTGGTAAACGACACGCTTAATGAGTGTAATGCGGTTTATGTCACGCCAAGTCATCAGACGCCAACAAGTGTCACTATGTCGATGGAACGGCGTGATCAGCTGCTTAAAAAAGCGCAGGAACAAGACCTAATCATTATCGAAGACGACTTTGAATTTGAAAGTAACTTTTTAGGCCAACCCCACCCAGCATTACGAAGTTTAGATACTGAAAATCGAGTGGTGTATATTTCTTGTTTATCCAAAGTTTTGGCTTCTGGCATACAAATGGGGTTTGTAGTCGCAGAGGCGTCAGTAATATTGGAACTCAAAAAGCTCCGTAAACTAATGTTACGCAATCCCCCTTTAAATAATCAGCGTGCTGTGGCGTACTTCTTATCTTTAGGTTATTACGATGCGTACATGATGCAACTCCACAAGTTATTTTTTGAACGCTGGTTAAGCCTGCGTGAAGCACTTAACATCTATTTACCTAATTGCGTTGATACTGGACCCATTCAAGGTGGGACAGCGTATTGGATCACCGGCCCAAAAGAGTTAGACGGCGAACATTTACGTGAGCAAGCAGCGGCTAAAGGCATTTTAATAGAACCAGTTAAACGTTATTTTGCCAAATCAGATTACCCTGAAAATTGTTTTAGAATGGGCATAACCAGCATTCCAAACGAGCGAATTCAAATAGGGGTTAAAAAACTCGCTGATTTAATTCACCAACTAACCGAAGAATTCGAAGAGAAGTTAACTAACGCTAAAGGTCGACTGTTAACCGGCGAAAAACTCAAACAAGCCTTAACCAATGTTCGACTCGAATGTCAGATGGTTTACGGTGTGCCTTGCACCATAGATTTGTTGGCCGACGGCACGATGCTGAGCCATACCGGCGGCAAAGATGATGAATATGATAGCGGTCACTGGTGGATTGAAGGCGGTAAATACTATCGTAAATGGGACTTATGGGGTTACGGTGAAGAGAAATGTTTTTATGTAGTTCAAGACGGAGAACAGATGAAATGGTTTGATCAAAATTATTGTTTTGTTCGAGAGCTCGACATTATAGGAGAGATCACCTAGTTGTTGCAGTTGTCCTTCAATTATCAGTTTGGTTAAACTGGCCCTATAACTAACTTCAAACTGGTACTAACCTATCTTGCAATTCAGCACGTACATTAAATACACAAACAACTACGTTATTACGTCAATTTAACCGTGAGTGTATTTATGAGTCATTTTTCAATTGCAGGACTGCAATTAAAATTAGAAAGCGGCGACAATTTAGATGTTATTTCAAAACACATAGTCAAAACCAAAAAGCGGTTTCCATGGGTTGACATGATTGTTTTAACTGAGCTTTGTACCTACGGGCCAGAAAAAAATACGCATCGAGTTTCCCCAGTCAGGCCGAACATCATTATCAAAAATTGTGCAAAGACAATAACGTATGGTTAATCACAGGTTCTCAGTATGAGCAGGACGGTGATGACATTTACAATACCTCAACGGTGATCAATAACCTCGGTGAAATAGTCACACGTTATCGTAAGATATTTCCATTTTTACCTTATGAATCAGGTGTAAAGGAAGGGTCAGACATAGTGACTTTTGACGTGCCAGGGGGCGTATCGGCATTGCAATTTGTTACGATCTTTGGTTTCCAGAAGTTGCTAGAGCTATGGTTTGTGACGGTGCAGACGTACTTATTTTTCCAACTCTAACCGGCACTATTGATAGACCATTAGAATTAATCATGTCGCAGTCAACCGCAGTGATGAACCAATGTTATGTGTTTGGTATTAATGCGTCGGAACCCTACGGCACAGGGCAGTCCATCGTCGTAGAGCCAGATGGCAATGTTATCTATCAAGCCAATATCGGCGAAGAAATTATTCCAATTGAAATTGATTTTGAGCGAGTCAAACGGGTTCGAACTCGGGGCGGGTTAGGGTTAGGCCAACCACTCAAAAGCTTACGGGATAACCCTATAAATTTCAGTAAATTAACAAAAAAGATACAGATTACCTAGATTCACTTGGGCCATTGACTGTGCCAATACAAGACAACGCAGATAATTCGTGATTTTGACAACTGGACTTATAGATGAGCGAAAACTGGTACTACCGTTAGCAACGCTTGCTAGTCTAATCTCGAATGCAGGTTAAAAATAAAACAACAACAAATTTGGAACCATAACATGAAAAATGCAACGTTTAAAAAGTCTGTTATAACCAGCGCCGTTAGCGCAGCTTTAGTAATGTCGTTTTCGTCTTTGGCTGTAGAGCAACAAGCAGACACTCAAGTCGAAAAAGGCGATATCGAACGCATCAAAGTGACGGCAACCCATCGTAAAGTGTCCCAAGAAGAATTGCCTTTTAATATCTCGTCGGTATTAGGCAGCGATATTGAAGACCAGAACATATCAGATAGCGCAGAATTGCTGAGAAACGTTGCGGGCATAACGATTGTTGATAAAGGTCACCGAAATGGTGGTACAACAAACAGCATGATTATTCGTGGTATTAATGTCGAAAGTGGTATTTCAGGGGCCGATGTGGGTCAATCGACGGTGCCTACCGTTTCAAGTTATGTTGATGCGACACCAATATTTGCCAATTTTTTATTAAAAGATATTGAACGTGTTGAAGTACTTCGCGGGCCGCAGGGGACACTTTACGGCTCAGGCGCTTTAGGTGGCACGGTACGTTATGTTATGAATAAGCCAGATCCTGAAATAACAGAAGGCAGCTTAAAACTCGACTTAAGCAAAACAGACGGTTCCGACGGTAATAACATGACCTTGGATGCCATGTTTAATATGCCTATCAATGACAAGTCCGCTGTACGATTTGTGGTTGGAAAGTTAAATAACGACGGCATTATCGACATGCCAAACCTGTATCAACTCGATGACGAAGGCGTACCGTTAGTTAAAGCAGATAATGGTTCTTGTGTTTCAGCGAGCAGTAGCGCTTTAACTGCTAGTGAACTTGTTAATAATGGCTCGTGTTACCACAGCCAAAAAGACGTAGACAGTGTCGATATTACTTACTTTAAAGCCGCTTACGGAATTGCGATTACGGATGATGTGCAACTGACATTAACTCACCATTTTCAAACTGATGAAGTTGGTGGTCGCCGAGCTGTTACACGCGGTGCCGACTATAACGGCAATGTTTATGATGATTACGAACACGGGGCGACATTATTAGAACCGTCTGAACGAGATGTAAATCTAACAAGTATGGAAATTGAAGCAGACTTTGGTTTTGCCACATTAACGTCTAATACATCCTCATATGATCATCAAGGTTCAGGCTGGCGCGACAATACTAGCTTATGGGTTTCTGGCGGACGAGATTGGTACAATGCGTGGTATACCGGCAATCCTAGACCGGCATCTCATGTTGAAGCAGGATTTGAAGATAAAGCATTAGTACAAGAATTTCGATTGGTATCCAATGAAGCTCCAAACAGTAAAATAGACTGGATAGCCGGTGTGTATTACATGGACCAAGAGCGTGTTACCACAAACTTAAGTCATTTACGGGGTATTGAATATTATGGCGCTGCGGATGTGAATGCCAGTGGCGCTCCGCGCTGGTGGGTTGGTGCGCCAACGGATAAAGATTTAACGTATATTCGCCACGAAACATTTGAAGATCTAGCGATTTATGGCGAACTGACCTACAAATTTAGTGATGACTTTAGGGCTACGGTAGGGGCACGTTGGTTTGATAATACACTGAAAAACAACACCGCAATTGACGCCTATTATGGTCAAGCGCGAGAAATTGAATCTGTGCCATTCCCGACACAGGAAGAAAGTGATGTATTAGTTAAACTCAATTTATCGTATGACATTAATGATAATAATATGGTCTACGCCACTTATTCTGAAGGGTTCCGTCGCGGTGGGTCGAACGCAATACCAACTGATGGACCTTTTGCTGAACTCAATCCAGAGTCGGTCGAAACCTATGGTAAAGATACAGTGAAAAACTATGAAGTGGGCGTTAAAGGTTTTGCCCGCGGGTTCACCTATTCAGCCGACGTTTATATGGTTAAATGGGATGATCCACAACTGAATACTGGCACCGCATGGTGGGCATTTTTCATGGCTCAAAATGGTATTGCGGCGGAGACATCGGGTCTGGAACTTGAGTCAAGTGTGGCACTTACAGACGATATTACCATGCGCGTGGGTTATGCTTTTACCAAGGCTGAATTAACTGATGATTTGATCCAACCACAGAGTCTGTCGGTTACCGCAGAAGCCGGACAGCAACTACCGGGCGTAGCCGAACATGTGTTGTCGTTCAATATTAGTCATACCACCGAGATTACCAATGACATTGAAATGACGAGTCGCTTGTCGGGCTATTACCAGTCAGAGTCGACAAACTCCGTCGTTCCAACCAGTGCGATTTATGCTGAGTTTGACGGGTTTTCAATTTGGAACGCTTCGGTTAACTTTATCAAAGACGACTGGGGACTCTCGCTTTACATCAAAAACCTTGGTAATGAAGAAGGCGTAACGGGCAGTTACCCAGACAGTTATTTAAGTACCGATACAGGAGTTTTTGAAAACTTCTACGGTAATAACCAAAAGGATTTTATCGCTCGCCCGCAAACGATTGGAGCGTCAGTTTCTTATCAGTTCTAATCGTCTGATTAAACATAGAGCCATACATAGGTATGGCTTTATGCTTTAATAAAACCAAATAAAATAATACGAATAAAATGGTTACATTTAGCTTGATTGGAAATTATGGTTGAACAAAACACACATAACGAGCTTGAAGGTTTGGCGGGAAATTCCGTCGACAGCTTACTTGATTTAGGTTGGCAATATTTGCGAAAGCAAAAACCGTTAGAGGCAACTCAAATTGCAAAAATGTTGTCACAACAATTCCCCGATCATGCCGAAGCGTGTTTTTTAATGGTAAGGTCTTAGCGCAGCAAAAGCAATTTTCTGCAGCAATCGAGTGTTTAGTCAACGCTTGTGAATTAGCCCCTCATATACATCAGTGGCAATTTTCTGTATTAAATCTGTTATTAATGACATCGCAAAAAAATCGGGCATTAACGGTTTTAGACACGCTATCCGGTAACTCAAATTTGTCTGCGAAAGAGTGTAATCAACTCGGCTTATTTTATTCGCAATTGAATAAACCTGAATTGGCGGTGGCTCAATATAAGCGAGCGATTCAATTAGACCCGTCAAATAACGAACATCATTATAGCCTTGGCGACCGTTTTACGTCATTGTGGTGAGCTTATTCAGGCGCAAGCTTCACTGCTAATGGCGATACAACTTAACGGTAATGACATTGATGCCCATTGTTTACTTGTCGATTTAGCCAAACAAACAAACGAGATGAATCATATATCGGCTTTGCAGTTGTTATTAACTACGAGTTTGTCGCCGAGACATGAAGTTCAGGTTAATTTTGCATTGGCCAAAAGCTATGAAGACTTAGCGCAATACTCAACCGCTTTTAAGCATTTAGCAAAAGGCGCAAAGATTAGACGTCAGCATCTTGAATACCATGTTCAGCAAGACCTCGATGTCATCACTCATATAAAAACAACGTTTAACACCCCGTGGTGGTTGGCCGGACAAATTAAAGATAAAGACTTGCGGTCAGAACCGCACAGAGAGTTTAAACAAAACGCTTCAACGGTTGGGGAAAAGCAGATCATCCCTATTTTTATTTTGGGCATGCCCAGAACAGGGTCAACTTTACTGGAACGAGTTCTATCTGCCGCGCCAAATGTGTACGCCGCCGGAGAATTGAGTGACTTTACGAGACTCTTAACCGAGCAAACAACAAAACAGTTTGCTGGTGATATAAAGTCAAAACGGGACTTTATTCGCAGCAGTAGTAAAATTGATTTTGAAGTTTTAGGCAGTCGTTATCTCGACGCACTAAAACAGCATATTCCCGATGACAAAAACACGCCAATAGTAGAGTATGTAATCGACAAGTTGCCATTTAATTTTCTTTATGTTGGTTTAATTAAAAAGCACTTCCGAATGCCAGAATCATTCATATGACTCGTGATCCAATGGACACCTGTTATGCAGTTTATAAAACGCTATTCCAGCAAGCGTATCCGTTTTCCTACGACCAACAAGAACTCGCCGACTACTTTGTCGCCTATCAAGACCTCATGGCTCATTGGCAAACATTGCCTGGATTATCGATGCTGAATATTGCCTACGAAGATTTGGTGCAAACACCCCAATCAATAGGGAAAGCCGTGTTTGATTTCTGCCAAATCGACTGGCAAGCCCAATATATAGACGTGCAAAATAATCATTCCGCGGTTAATACTGCAAGTTCGAGTCAGGTACGTCAGGCTATCCACAAAAGCTCAGTTGCCAAATGGCGTCATTATGAAACTGAATTAGCCGCGTTAAAGGCAAGGTTGATTAGTGCAGGTATCACGTGCGATTAGTTAAATGGTTTACGCTATTTCTGCTAACCCTAGTGTCGGTGACGTTATCGGCAATGAGCTCTGTACCTACCCCTGAGCAGTTAATTCGCACCAGCGATTTGGACATACACAAACCTATTAATTTTGACCTTTGGCCTAAGGCCATCAAGCAAAGTTTTAACCCTACACTAACGGGCCAAGTTAAATTAGCCAGTGACAAAAATCGAAGTCATCTTGTATTGACCGAACAAAGCGACAGCTACAAATTTGAACTTAAAACCCGCGCCAATGACTTTACAAACCAGCGTGTTTTGTTACCTGAAATCGAGTTTGATTTTGTTACCTTAAACCACAAAATCATCCCAATTGCACAATCGTTACAACTCACCACTCATCCTCATTGGGATTATATTTTAGGCGTTGGAGATGTTTGGCGAACAGATGATCAAGGCAATCTATTCCAAGTGGTTATGCCATTTAATTTGGTAGAGAAGAATCAAAATTGTGTTCACAACGGGATATTAACTTTTGTTATAAACCCGAAGCAATCGGGCACTACCGCCTCGCAGTTTTATTATCAAATTAGCAGTGAGACTTGCCTGTATTATAAAGTCGATATGTGGGGTGTTGGCGCAGTTAAACAAAAGATTAAACAAAAGATTAAACAAAAGATTAATCAAAAGATTAAACAAAAAGCTAAACAAGCTGTTACACAAAATAAACAGCAGGAATTAGTGGAAAGTCAGTTGACTACAGTGCTCACAAGCGTCCAGCAAAAAGCAGTCGTTCGCTACGTTAATCAACAACAAAATAAATTTCCAGTTGAAGCAATAAGCCAATTACCGATTGCTGAAAAAAACTTGTCGCAGTTAGATATGGCAAAACTGAGCTTAACAAAATTGATCAAACCCACTGACATGACGATGTACGGCTTGGCATTTAATGGCCAATATTATGTTTCGCAGTGCCAAACCCGAGCCGGGCCATATCCATTTTGTGAAGAGCTCGTTATGCCATCTTATTCGACCGCCAAAACCATTTTTGGTGGCCTAAGTATGTATTTGTTGCAGCGAGAATACCCGCAGCTTTATCATCAAAAAGTCAGCGATTGGGTGCCGCAATGTGATTTACCTCAATGGCAAGATGTCACATTTTTAGATTTACTCAATATGACGACTGGTAATTACGACTCCGGTTACTCAACGGCAGATGAGGCGGCAGAACATAGCCAGCAGTTTTTCGCGGCAAGCAGCCATGTTTCAAAAATAAAATACGCTTGTCAGCAGTTTACACGCAAGTCTCAACCCGGTACTAAATTTGTTTACCACACCTCAGATACTTATTTGTTGGGGACGGCCTTAAATCAATTTGTTAGGGGAATGAAGGGGCCTCAAACGGACCTGTTTAAATACGTATTTGGTCATGATCTGTGGCCCAAACTAAGATTAAGCCCTGTTGCCTATGAAACACGGCGGACAAGTGACAAAGAACAGCAACCTTTTGTCGGTTTCGGGTTGTTTTTTACCCGCGATGACGTATTTAAAGTAACTCGGTATTTGGCTAATGTTGCTGCAGAATTATTTCATCCAGCATCAACTGACCATGGGAGTTTAACCAATTTTGCTAGTACCCGTTATGACCAGAGCTTTTGGAAGCAAAACATAGCAACTCATACTGATTGTGCAGAACCACATTGGTTACCTTACTTGTCTGGATATGGCGGTATTTCCGTTGTTTTAGTCAGTCCCACGATCCAATATTTTTATTTTAGCGACAGTGGTATTTACGACTGGAGTCTCGCTATTACTGAGTTACACACTCGCCAAGCAATTTGCTCTAAAAGGACAAAACATGATTGATCAAACTCAAGCCGTCGAAACCGGCAAGCAAGATCCTGAGCTACAAACGAGCCTTCGAACATTTAAAGTCGAGCCTAATGGAATTTGGGCCAGAGTGTTTTTAGCGTTTTTAACAACCGCCGGTATTTTTTATATCAATATCATGCCAGCAGTGGTTTCTGGCTTAAAAGAAGGGTTAGGATTTACCACACAACAAGCTGGTTTTGTTAGTTCTGCCAATTTGTACGGGGCGTCTTTAGGTGCGTTAGCCGCGGTATTCATCATTAAAAAAATTAACTGGAGAACGTGGGCTTATATTTTATTAGCGGCAATATTAGTTATCGATTTAATTAGCGTACATATTGCTGACCCTACAATAATGGTACTTATCCGTGCACTCCATGGGCTCACTGGCGGATTATTGGTTGGTATTGGTTTTGGCATTATTTCAAGAACAACCGAACCGGACAAAACCTTTGGTTATTTGCTGTTTATTCAATGGGGGCTCGGTGGATTAGGTTTAATGTTTATTCCAAATTTAGTACCACTATTTGGGGTTGGCGCACTGTTTTATTCGTTGGTAGCGTTTACATTTGTCTCGCTTTGTATGTTGCCATTTTTAACCGATTATCCGGTGACAAATGAAGATAAGAAGCGACAAGCAGAGCAGGTCATCAAACGAGTCCCATTGTTTTTAACGCTTTTTGGTATTTTCCTCTTTCAAGGTGCAAATATGGGGCTGTTTGCTTATATGATCGGAATTGGCAAAGTTGAAGGCTTAACGCTCGATTTCATGAGCCCAGCCCTTGGTATGGCTAGCTGGATTGCGCTTGTTGGTGCATTAGCTGTGATGGTAATTGGCACTAAATTGGGCCGAGCATACCCACTGTTATTTGGCATTATTATCACCGCCGTGTGCAGCTGGATGTTGCATTACAGCGAAATTCCACAGATGTATTCTGTGATGAATTTCATCATAGGGATCACCTGAGCATTTGTTTTACCTTACTTATTTGGCATGTGTGCCGAATTTGATAAAGCGGGGCAGTATGCTGCGATGGGCGGATTTGCGTCAAAAATGGGACTAGCTAGTGGCCCAATGGTGGTGGCGTTAGTGATTGTTAATGAGAATTATGCCGGAGTCATAAATCTAGCAGCCGTTGGCCTTATAGCCTGTGCTATCGTCGTGTTTAAACCAGCAAGATTGTTAGATAAAAAACATAATCCTTGCCGTAAATGAATTATCTAATGACATATACAAAAAAACCGCTAAGCCAAGGCTAGCGGTTTTTTGTTAGAGCAAAAGGCCCGACAGACTACATCATGCCGCCCATTCCACCCATACCGCCCATGCCGCCCATATCAGGCATTGCAGGTGCAGATGAGTCTTGAGGTGCGTCAGTTACCATAGCTTCTGTTGTGATCATAAGACCCGCAACTGATGCAGCAAACTGTAGCGCAAGACGTGTTACTTTAGTTGGGTCAAGGATACCTTCTGCAACTAGGTCACTGTATGTGCTGTTAGCCGCATTGTAACCGAAGTTTCCTTCGCCTTCTTTAACCTTGTTAACAACAACAGAGGCTTCGTCACCTGAGTTGTACGCGATTTGACGAAGCGGTGCTTCCATCGCACGAAGGGCAATCTTGATACCGTGAGTTTGGTCTTCGTTGTCGCCTATTAGGTCAACAAGTTTAGCCGCTACACGAACTAATGCAGTACCACCACCGGCAACAATACCTTCTTGAACTGCAGCGCGAGTCGCGTGTAATGCGTCGTCAACACGGTCTTTTTCTCTTTCATTTCTACTTCAGTTGCTGCGCCAACTTTAATTACCGCAACACCACCAGAAAGTTTAGCTAAACGTTCTTGAAGTTTTTCTTTATCGTAGTCAGAAGTTGATTCTTCAACTTGAGCTTTGATTTGAGCAACACGACCGTCGATATTAGCTTGCTCGCCAGCACCGTCGATTACCGTTGTGTCATCTTTAGTGATAACAACACGTTTTGCTGTACCTAGATCTTCAAGTTGAACTTTTTCAAGATCCATACCGATTTCTTCAGAGATAACAGTACCGCCAGTTAAGATTGCAATGTCTTGTAACATCGCTTTGCGACGGTCACCAAAGCTAGGAGCCTTAACCGCTGCAACTTTAACAATTCCGCGCATGTTGTTAACAACAAGTGTTGCTAATGCTTCGCCTTCAACGTCTTCAGCAATAATAAGTAGTGGCTTGCCACCTTTTGCTACTGCTTCTAACGTTGGAAGTAATTCACGGATGTTTGAGATTTTTTTATCAACTAACAAAATGAACGGAGATTCTAATTCTACCGTGCCACTTTCTTGGTTTGTCATGAAGTAAGGAGATAAGTAACCGCGGTCAAACTGCATACCTTCAACAACGTCAAGTTCAGTTTCTAATGATTGACCTTCTTCAACAGTGATTACGCCTTCTTTACCCACTTTTTCCATTGCGTCAGCGATGATGTTACCAATTTCAGCATCTGAGTTTGCAGAGATAGTGCCTACTTGTGCAATTGCTTTGCTATCTGCACATGGAACCGATAATGCTTTAAGTTCTTCGATTGCCGCTTTAACCGCTTTGTCGATACCGCGCTTAACATCCATAGGGTTCATATCGGCTGCAACAGCTTTAATGCCTTCAGTGATAATTGCTTGCGCAAGAACCGTTGCTGTAGTTGTTCCGTCACCGGCTTCATCATTGGCTTTAGAAGCAACTTCTTTAACCATCTGTGCGCCCATGTTTTCAAACTTGTCTTCAAGTTCGATTTCTTTTGCAACAGAAACACCATCTTTAGTGATCGCTGGGCCACCAAATGCTTTGTCTAAAACAACGTTACGGCCTTTAGGACCTAAAGTTACTTTTACTGCGTCTGCAAGAACGTTTACGCCCGCTAACATTTTTGTACGTGCGCTATTTCCGAATTTTACGTCTTTTGCTGCCATGTCTAATTACCTACTAAATTTGTTCTAAGATTATTCTACAATTGCCAAGATGTCTGATTCAGACATAATCAAAATTTCTTCACCGTCTAACTTTTCAGTTTTGATGCCGTAGCCATCATTGAAGATAACAGTATCGCCAACTTTAACGTCTAAAGCGCGAACATCACCATTTTCCAAAATGCGACCATTGCCAACTGCAATGACTTTACCGCGAGTTGATTTTTCCGCAGCAGAACCAGTCAAAACGATACCGCCAGCTGACTTAGTTTCTTGTTCATCACGTTTAACGATTAAACGGTCATGTAAAGGACGAATGCTCATTGGTTTTTTCTCCAAACATTTGTTGTATTAGGCCGACTGATGTCGACAAAAATTTTAAGACTTTGAGTTGGCAAAATATATAAGGGTGTTATCTCAGAACCCAAGGGCTAGAAGCGAAAAAAATAGAAATAATTCGGAATGATAGTCGCACTTTTTATTCTATTTAATTATCGATTTATAGAATGTGGTTTAAGTTTTCTTTAAATATGTAGGCAGAACTTTTATTTCTTGTTTCAGAGTTGTCAGTAATATAGCCGACACGCAATGGCCTGTGTTTTTGAAATAACTCCGAATAACCTAAGCATTATTCGGTTTTACAAATTAATCGTTAGTGTTTAATTCTGATTTAAATGCTAGCGCGATTTCTTTTGCAGCATCAAAGTCGTAAATGTTAATCGCTTCAGCAATGCGTTGTTGTTGCCAATGGTATAGGCTACCTGTTAGCACAGGATCGAGCTTATCTATTACCTTAGACGCGTCGGTGTCATAGTCATCTATGAATTCCAGTAAACGGTCAAGTTGTTCAGTAATCCAGTTAACATCGATGGGTTGTTCAGTTTTTGGCGACGCAAGCTCATGTTGTAATTTTAATTTTTCGATTAAAAATTGTTTTAACTCTTCTAAAAGCATTCCTAAGTCATGGTCGACTTGTTGAAACGCGTCGCTTAATTTTTCGATAGGGGCATTATCTAAACTTTCGGTCTCTAATCGGGCCGCCGAATTTTGCAAAGTGGTAGCGCCAATATTACTCGCTGATCCTTTTAGGGTATGAGCCCACATCGGAATGCCATTTGGATGATTAGTAACACTTTCCTGCAGGTTCGTTGCAAATGGCTCATATGAATTCACAAAGCGAGTTAATAGTTTTACGTATAACTGTGGATTATTTTGCGTAATGGCTAATCCTTTTTGCGTATTTAAATTTGCCATCTTTGGTATTTCAAAAACAGATGTTGGAGTTTTGAACAATTGCTTTGCTGTTTGATTAACCGCGGGCGTTATCCATTTAGCCATTGTGCTAAACATGTTATCGACATCGATTGGTTTAGCAAGATAGTCATTCATTCCAATATTGATCACTTTATCGCGATCGCCAGCCATGGTATCTGCTGTCATCGCGATAATAGGAATGTTTCGATACTTTTCAATTTTTCTTATTTTTTGGGTCGCGGTATAACCGTCCATCACGGGCATTTGACAGTCCATCAGAATGCCGTCAAACGGAATACTGTCGAGTTTATCCAACGCCACTTGACCATTTTCTGCTAATACCACGTTAATCCCATTGGTTTTTAATAACTCTTTAGCAAGTTCTTGATTTATTTCGTTATCTTCAACAACTAGTATATTAGCGCCTTTTAATTTTTCGATTGCACTGTGAGCATTTAACTTGCCGATTTGTGATTGTCGGTCAGACATGACTTTTTGCCCATTGCGACAAAGATGGAATCTAACATGCTAGAGGCTGTGACCGGTTTTGTTAGATAAGCGCTTATATCGAGTTTTCTTCCTGTATAAGTCGCTTCATCAATACCATGTGCGGTAACCATAATAAATGTTGGTGAGTACTTTATTTTTCCTGAGTTTTGGATGATATCAATGGTCTCGAAACCGTCCATATCTGGCATTTTCCAGTCCATAATAACCAGTTCATAGGGGTCGGTAGAGTCTGTCTTTATTAAATGTTCAATTGCCTCTGGGCCGCTATTGGCAATATTGACTCTAAAGCCTAAGTTACCAAGCATTTTTTTGAAGACTTCCTGCGATGTGCGGTTGTCATCTACGACGAGTATCTTAAGTGGACCGAGCTGAGCTTCGCTTAATTTACCGTTTTCCTTGGCATTCATTTGTACGCCCAAAACGGCTGTAAAATGGAACATGCTGCCTTTTTCAATTTCACTAACAGCCCAAATTTCACCATCCATCATTTCTGTGAGCTTTTTAGAAATAGTTAATCCAAGGCCTGAACCGCCATATTGTCGCGTTGTAGAGCTATCAGCCTGATTAAACGATTTAAACAGATTTGCTTGCTGTTCTAAACTCATGCCAATTCCAGAATCTTCTACGCAAAAATGCAGCTTAACTTCACGTTCGGTAACAGCATCCACATTAATACGGATGACAATTTCACCGCCTTCAGGAGTAAATTTTACGGCATTATTACCGAGGTTAACTAAAATTTGGCATAAACGAAGTGGGTCTCCTATAAGCGCATTGGGTACTGCAGGTTCAACATCAAAATGGAATTCAAGGGATTTTTCTTCCGCTTTCAGTCCAACTAAATTGGCGAGGTTTTCCATTACGTCTTCGAGTCTGAATTCAATCCATTCAATATCAAGTTTGTGTGCTTCAATTTTAGAAAAATCTAAAATGTCGTTTATTATTCCAAGCAGTGACTCTGCGCTTCGGTGAGCTTTAGCAATATAGTTGCGTTGTTTTCTGGTTAAGTCGGTTTGCAATGCTAAATGACTCATTCCAATAATGGCATTCATTGGAGTTCTAATTTCGTGGGACATATTTGCTAAGAAATTAGATTTGGCCTGTGTTGCTTCTTCAGCAATTTCTTTGGCTCGAATAATGTCATTTTGCGCTGATTTACTCGAGGTAATATCTTCGAAAGCAACCGCTACTCCATCACAAGCATTGTTGCCAAGTGGCGCAGCGCTTGTACTTATCCATACCAGATCCCCCTGCGGGCGATGCACTCCCATCTCAACATTTTTTACAATTTTGCCTGTTGCTAGTGCTATTGATGCTGGATAATCTTCAACATGCATTATTTGGTTGTTTGAATCGACGATCTTCCATGATTTTGAAGCCAACTCAGTTGCTTTATTTTCGTCAGCAGTAATCCCTAAAATATCTTCGGAGATCGCATTCGCTTCAACTATTTCGCCAGATGGCGAAATCATGACGACACCGACAGGAAGCGCAGTAAATAATGCTTTGAGCTGTTCCTGTTGTTTTGTTAATTCGTACTGTAATGATTTACTTGTATTAATATCTAGTTGTATCCCCAATACACGAGTGGCGATGCCTTTTTCGTTGCGTTCAAAAGCCTTACCTATGGCCAACATCCATTTCCATTCGCCTGATTTTGTTTTTATTCTATACTCAGACTCAAATTTATCTGTGCGACCTGCAATGTGGCTTTTCAGCTGACTGAACGTTTCTTCAATGTCCTCAGGGTGAATGAGTTCTGCCCAGCGCTCATACTGGTCGCTGTAAAGTTTGACTAAGTCTTGTTTTTTGTAGCCTAGCATTTCAGACCAAATATCACTGGTAAAAAGGTTTCGTTGGTAGCGTCCCAATCCCACAAACCTGCATTGGCACCTTCAAGCGCAAGTTGCAGTTGAACTTCACTACTATTGAGGGCTTTTTGAGCGTTTTTAAGTGTGGTGATATCGACTGATACACCACCTAATCCGATGACATTGCCAGTTGCGTCTTTGAGGGAAACTTGTAACTCATATAACGATTGAATTGTCCGTCAGGTTGTTCAACCGATTCTTCAAAGGCAATAGACTGACCTTTTGACAGCACGTCTTGATCATTGTCCATTACGTCTTTGGCAATAACTTTGTTGGGCCAAATAGATTGGTCATTATTGCCAATCGCGGACTCTTGAGAAACACCTACTAAGAGGGACCATCTTTTATTAACAAGTTGATAATTACCATCAATATCTTTGAAATAGGCAACCGCAGGTAAGTTGTCCAAAAACTCTTTTATCAAATGTTGACTGTTTTCCAACTCAATTTCAGCCATTTTTGCTGCGGTAATATCTGCAAAGTTACCGGCAACACCAATAATGTTCTCACCCTCTAAGACAGGTTCGCCAGTGGTTCGGATCCAGATAATATTGCCTTTGAATGTTTTAAATTTACTTGTAATGTCGTAGGGCGTTCCAGATTCAAGACAGGCATAAAAAGAGTTGAGTAATAATTCTCGGTTTTCCATATAGCAGTCTGTACTATCGGAGATCCAGGTTTCTTCGTTTGAGGTTCAACTTCGTGGATTTTATAAACTTCGTCAGACCAAAAAATGAATTTGTCAGTTTCGAGAATTCCCAGCCACCAATTTTAGCTAAGCTCTGACTGCGATTTAATACGTTTTGACTTTTCTGCAGTTCGAGTTGTGCTCTTTTTTGTTGCTCTATATCTCTTACAATACAAATAATGGCAGGTAAGCCGTCATGTTCAACTGGAATTAACGTTGTTTCTGAAGTCCAATTATGTGGTACACGGGCATTTTTCGCGTGTAACCATTCAAACGTTTGCTGAGTTTGTGTTGCGAAAACCCGTTCAATTTTCTTCGCCGCCAAATCGGCAGAGGGAGTGCCGTCTAATTGAAATTCAGGTGACAGTTCGGGTGACGTAGCCGTCAAGCCAATGAGGTCATATTCATCTTCAAAACCAAACAAATTTAATAAGGCCGGATTGGTTTTAACAAATCCACTTCGATTTAATAAGCCAACACCGTCGGTTAGATTGCTAAATATTGAATCTGTTTGTCGTTTTTCCCTTGATAATTCAGTCATGTCGATAACGACGCCAATTATCCCAGTGTCGTTGTTGTTTAAGTTAAATGATGTGCGTTGGTACAACAAGTCATGGTAGCGTCCATCGGCCAATTTAATGTTTAGCTCATTTTTACTCGAACCACCATTTTTAATAATAAATTTGTCTTCTTCTAAAAATCGCTGACTAAGTTCGTTTCTTAAAGAAGTAATTTCTGCCTTAACTAAGTCGTCTTCGTCCATATTTAGACCAAACGCTTTCTCAAATGCTTTGTTGGTCAGGCGTATATTTAGGTCTTTGTCTTTAACAACAATAGGGTTAGGGATAGCGTCTAAAATTGCTTCAGTTTGTCGGCGGTGATTAGCTTGTTCGGTAACGTCAACCGCGACACTAATTATACCGTCAATTTGACCATCAATTACGTACGTCGTCCTTTGATAAAAGATGTCGCTTACTTTGCCATTTGGCAATTCAATCTGGATCTCACTGTTGCTTGAGCCCCCGGTTTTAATTAGCTGACTGTCTTCCTCAAAAAGGTTTTCTTTATTTCTTTAGGTAAAAAATTTGTGTCATATAAATTTTTGCCAACAATATCTGAAGTGGTTAATCCAAAATATTGAGTAAAGGCGCTGTTTACCGCTTTAATATTCAATTTTTTGTCTTTAACAACTACTGGGTTTGGAATGGCGTCTAACAGCGCGGTTTGGTATTTAAATAGTCGTTCACTTTCTGCAAATTTTCGCTGTGAGTTTGCTAAAACAAAGGTAAATAACAAAGTTAATATGCCGATAGAAACCGGTAAGGCCAAAATTTCTGTGGTTCTAACTGAGTATCTATTTTGGTCTGCGGCTATGATATCAATTTTCCAGTTTTTTCCAGCAATCACTGGTGTCGCGGTATAGTTGAGGCCTTTTTGAACGTCTAATTCTTCTAGTTTAATGGCATTTGGTGAATGTGATTGATGGGTATAAAGAATCTCGTTATGGTTGTCTGCATCTCCAAAGATTATATGGCTATCGCCTGACTCAGAGTACTTTTCCAATGTGGACTCAATCATAACTTTTACGTCGATTGCGGCTAACGCATAACCTTTCAATGCGGCTTTACGTTGTTCTGGTGTGATACGAGGTAACTCATTTGCGTAAACAGGTAGGGCGAGTAACAGACCACTAGCATTTGTTTTTATTAACGAAATACGATTAGACATGGTAACTGAATCGGTAATGAGTGCTTTCTCAAATGCATCTTTTACATGGGGGATTGATGTTGCGTCAAAGCCAATCGCTGGTAAGTTTTGGGTAAATGGTTCTGCATAATAAACAGGGAAAAATGGACCATGACCTACAACTGGCAATTTTTTATCGCCGTCCATAGAAAAAATCGTAAACGCTTCTAGGCCGTCAGCAAGCGCTTTTGATTGACTCATTTGACGGTTTTCTTTTGTGATCTTAGGCAACCATTCTAAGCCAGCAATGCCGGGGTATTTATCAATTGAACGTTGAACGATTTGTTTGAATTGCCCCCGAGTTATTTGTTCAGAGGCATGAAAGCCGGTTTGGATATTATACAAGGTCTCCACATATGGAAACATGGATAGTTCTAATGTTCGAATGAGCTTTTCTGATCTTGCATTAAAATCTTTTACAATGTCCTTTTGTTGCATTTGACTTGAGTACTGGAAAATTGAAAATGCCAATAGAGAGCCCAAATAAAGTGTGGCATATATTGTAATTCGGCTCGCTCGGGATGTTTGTAATCGAACTTTTGAATAAAGGACGTAAATAAGCATACTCGTTAAACTGACCCCAAAAACCAGAGTTGCTTCAGTGGCGTAGGTTGCAGAGAGCAATTTGCCGTCTGCAATTGAGACACCTGCGGTAACGTGCATGGCAAAACTCAACCCCAGAGTCACAGTGAAGCCTATGATAGCCACTGGTAGGATTAACCATTGGATGGGAAGTGTATTTGTCTTAGTTACATTAATAATGGCTTTGAAATATAAACCGATAGCAAGGACAGCCATACCGAGAGATGTATGAATCGCCATGGTAGCGTAGTTTCCAAAAACCAGACTTGAGTCGATATCAAATACATACCCGATTAACGACAAAAGGGCTACAGCCATTATCATTGGGGTAATTGCAAGTACTAGGTTTTCAAATTTACGGGTAGAAAGACATAACATGGCAACGCCTGCTAAAGTAAAACAAATCGCTGTATTCACTGACATTGACATGTTCTGAAACGTATCTTTTCCGGGGGATAATTTACAAACAAGTGGTCGATTTTTAACTGAAACTCAAAAAAGTATTGGGATAAAACAGTAGTACCTAAAATTACAAGTATGGTACCCGCTATTCGGCCGAGAATTTGTTTTTGTAACACAACGCTGAAGAGTCCGGTGCCTGCTAATAGAAAACCAAAGGCAGTGTCATATTGCATTGCAGTAAAAGAAGGGGGATTTGCACTAATATTGCATTCTGAGAGTGCCACCCGTAAATCACAATAAGCCCGATAACAAGCAGTACATATGCGCTACTTATACAAACATATCTCAGCAATTTGAGTAATTGCTTGTTGTCTGTATGCATAAAAAATTCCTTTTTGAATTTAGCTAATTATCTAGTCCGTATAGTGACGTTGAATATCTCTTATTTGTGGCAAACATTCTATAAATAGCGCCATTAAATTAGGATCAAAATGACGACCTGACTCTTTAGTCATAAAGTCAATGGCCCTTTGTTCAGACCATGCCTCTTTATAGGGCCTAACACTTGTTAACGCATCAAATACATCTGCCACCGCAATTATGCGCGACGCGAGCGGAATTTCTTCTTTACTTAACCCTTTTGGGTAGCCGGTGCCATCCCATTTTTCATGATGTGACATCGCAATTTCTTTAGCGAGTTGCAGTAAAGGAGATGGGTGCTCGCCAATAATATCGGCCCCATATTCGGAATGTTTTTTCATTATTTCCCATTCTTCTGGATTTAACCTACTAGGTTTGAGTAAAACGCGGTCCGGGATCCCTATTTTTCCGATGTCATGCATCGGTGCGGCGTTATAAATGAGTTCACACCAATCATCAGGTTTACCAAGTTTTTTGCTAGAATTTTTGTAAATAAACTCATGCGAATTACATGCATGCCTGTTTCATTATCTTTAAACTCAGCCGCCCGGCCTAGTCTTCTGATAATTTCGACTCTTGTATCATTCAATTCTTTGGTTCTGTCTTGAACGAGCTTTTCAAGTAATCGTGATTGGTCGTAGAGTGAAAGGTGTGTTTTTATTCGAGCAATCACAATGGGCGGACTAACGGGCTTAGATAAGTAATCTACCGCACCTAATTCAAACCCCATTTGTTCATCATGTACATCGGATTTAGCGGAAACAAAAATAATTGGAATTTGTGAAGTTTCGGGATGGCTCTTCAATTGACGACACACATCATAGCCATCCATTTCAGGCATCATAATGTCCAATAGAATTAAGTCTGGTTTATGCTCAGAAAATGCAATTTTTAGCGCTAAGGTAGCCATTTAGTGCCGCCTTAATTTTATAGTCTTGCTTTAATATGCCAGACAAAACATCAATATTTTCAGGGGTGTCATCAACAATTAAAATTGTTGCTTTGGCTTCGTCACTCATTTTTCTTCCTTTAAAATAAATATCGACCAGTTAACATTGTCGTACAACATTAATTTGTTTTTTGTAAATGCGCGCAGCGCCAAACTCTAACTTTTTGCTTATACCTTCTTTTAAAACCACAACCTGGTTCGCGCCACGGCGTTAAAAATATATTTGTCTGGCTGTATTCATTCAAAAATAAAGTCGGCAGGTTTATCAATGCTTAACCATAGTGTCATTTAATAGTGTCATTCAACACTTCAACACTTCAACACAACAGCACTTCAACACAACAGCACTTCAACACAACAGCACTTCAACACAACAGCACTTCAACACAACAGCACTAAAGATTTATTTCGGCACAGAATGGATATGCGCCTGCCAATTTAGCATCCATAATCGGTGCTTTGCGTACCAATTAATATTATCTAATGTGTAAGTTATGTTACCGTTTTGGGAATATTAGATTGCAAGTACCTGACAAATATAAATTATTATTCCGGAGTTAGAATCAGCCTCTATTTTGCAGATTGCATACAATCTCATGTTAAATTTACAGCCTTTGCAAATTACCCCAACATTACAATTAAAATTAGAACAAAATTGCGATAAATCAACCAATAACATAAAAAATACTTACTCAGTAATAGGTTTAGCTTTGCTGTGATATTTATAGGTGAATTTAATTTTACTTTAAATAAACAGGGTTTAAATAATGGCCTGTTTTTGTGTTGAAAACACCATAAACAAGGATGAAGCTGTTGAGTATTATTGTGACTTGAATGGGCGTAATTAACTTTGTATGCAATTTGGTAAGTTTTATCCGGAGGTGTTTCTTCTAATTAGTAGCGAGTTAGCATAACGAGTATCACTTGTCAGATACGATATTGACTAAAGTTTCTATGTTATAGGCACCACACGCTTCACAAATTTCTATGGTCTCGACAAAGTCGAGGTTGCGCTCGCCACTTTCATATTTAGAAACGTAGCTTTGTGGTTTGTTTAGTTTTTCCGCCAATTTTCCTTGAGTTAAACCAGACTCATCTCTGAGTTGCTTTAAATATTGTCTCAATTGCTGACGTTTAGGATCCCATATTTTGCTCATCCGCTAAATGTAAAAGAGCAAAGTGTATATCCCATTTTAGGATAAATTTGATTTTATCTATCGATTCCAAAAAAGTGGCGTTTAAAACGAAGAAACTTGAAGAATGGGCAAACTAAGCTTTCAGATAATAGTATAAAGTAATTCGGTTTATTAAATTGGTGGAAACCGTAATAAAAGCCATTAAACAAGCTCGTTTAATAGCTTTTGAAATTCAAATAGTTGAATACTTAAATTAATCTTTTCTAATGTATTCACCGTCAATTGTTGTAGGGCGCTTAGAGCTGTTTTCATCATCTACAGTTTTGTTATTGTCGTTTTGTGCAAAGTCTGGCGTTTGCCCAAACGACGGCCCGAATGGCTGACCGCCGGTTGCGCCACCCACGACTTGAACGCGAGAACCAACCTTTAAATAAACTAAAGTACGAAATAATGGGGTTAGCAATAATAGTCCAAATATATCCGTCATAAAGCCTAGGGTGATTAGTAATACACCAGAAACAAGAATACATACGCCATCAAATATGGCTTTGGCAGGAAGTTGACCTTGGGCTAATTGTTGCTGGATATTCTGCCACGTAGATAAACCCTGCTGCTTAACCAATCGGGTTCCGATAATTGCAGTCAAAATTATGATGAAAAAGTCCATCCGCTGCCTATCATCGATCCAACTTCGAGCAATAACATTAGTTCAATGAGTGGAATTACAATAAAAATAACAAATAAAGGCATTACGCGTCCTAAAGTTTTATGACCAATTTTACCGAATAGTATTACGTTAATATGGGACATTACCTGTTATATCAAGTATTGTAACGCAGTTGTGTGTAACTGAATGTGTTTTTAGGATCCTTGCATGTTTAAACTTGCCTTAACTACCTGCCCAGATCTTCCGACAGCTCATCAACTTGCTGAGATACTTGTCGAATCTAATTTAGCCGCGTGCGTTAATATAATTCCATCAATTGTGTCCATTTATAAATGGCAAGGCAAAATGGAACAATCACAAGAAACTCAATTAATTATTAAGACAGTTGAAAGAAATGTTGCAAAAATCGAGTCTATATTGGTAGAGCATCATCCCTATGATGTGCCCGAATATATCGTTTTGAACTTCGATACTGGCAGTAAGTCCTACCTAGAGTGGTTAGAACAAAATACAAGTGAGATGTAAAGTTGAATATTATCAATAGTTTGATTGGAATTGTCCGTTCTTTTTGGTGCTGAGTTTAATACTTATCAGCACAACATTAAGTGTGAATGCCGAAGATAAGAGCGATCCATTCTCAGCTCTGTTTGGCCAACAGACACAATTTTTACCGGTAGAAGAAGCATTTGTTTTTAACTTTTCCCAAAACGACGATGAGGTGACATTAAGTTGGGAAATCGCAGATGGTTATTATTTATATGCTGATAAGTTTCAGTTCGCTGCCGACAATTTGACAATTGAAGCAACCGAAAAGCCTGACGCGACCCAAATTGAAGACGAGTTTTTTGGGGTAGTTGATGTATATTTTTTGAATCGGAAATTAAAGTTACAGTTGCCAATGTAAGTGAAAATGCGGAATTAAAAGTTCGTTATCAAGGCTGTGCAAAAGCAGGTCTGTGTTACCAGCCAATCTCCAAAACTGTCCCCGTCGATAAATTTTCTTCCGCAACTTCAACATCTGATGGATCTTCAACCGCAGCCACGTTTTCTGCTTTGACTGAGCAAAACCAAACGACGTATTTGAACAATGACACTTCAGGGGATTCAACTCAGAATATATTGGCCGATAGATTGAATTCTGAAAATTTTGCATGGGTACTGCTGATCTTTTTTGGACTAGGTGTCGGTTTAGCGTTTACTCCCTGCGTATTCCCAATGTTCCCCATTTTGTCAGGCATAATCGCTGGTCAGGAAAACTTAACAGCGAGAAAAGGGCTATACCTCGCTTTTATCTACGTACAAGGTATGGCTTTAACGTATTCATTATTGGGTCTCATTGTGGCAAGTGCTGGTGCTCAATTTCAGGCTGCGCTGCAACATCCCGCTATTTTAATTTCGGTCAGTCTTATTTTTATCGGTTTAGCAGGGGCCATGTTTGGTTGGTATAACCTACAATTGCCGAGCTCTTGGACCAGTAAGCTTACGCAAGTGAGCAACAATCAAAAATCGGGGAATGTCGTTGGCGTATTTATGATGGGGTTATTGAGTGGTCTTATTGCCTCACCATGCACCACAGCGCCTTTAACTGGCGCATTATTGTATGTTGCACAAACTGGCGATCTGGTGATCGGCTTTGTGACACTATACGTGTTAAGTTTGGGAATGGGGCTGCCGCTACTGGTCATTGGTTTGTCTGGTGGGAAGTTATTGCCAAAAGCCGGCAACTGGATGAATTTTGTTAAAAATTTATTTGGTTTTATATTGTTAGCGATCCCCGTTATCCTATTAGATCGCTTTGTTGAGTTTCATTGGGTACTGATAACAGCCGGTGTTTGGGTGTTGGCGATGGCCGCTTATTTCCATCACGAATACCTTAACAGTGTTAAAGCCTCGGTTAAAAGTGTTTTTTGGTTGGTGTCTTATGTCTTCCTATTCTTTGGATTGGCGCTTGTGGTCTGACCTCATTTAAAGTTACTCCCTAATAATGGTGGTGTGATAGCTGAGCATTCAGAGGTCACTTTTGTAAAAGTCGTGTCCATAGCCGACATTGAAAAAGAAATTTTAATCGCAAAGTCTAACGGTCAAGGGGCTATGTTGGATTTATATGCTGATTGGTGCGCAGCTTGCAAGGAATTTGAAGCCTTTACCTTTAGTGATAAACAAGTTCAAAACGAAATGAAAAAATTACGGATGTTGCAGGTTGATATGACTGAAAACAGCGAACTTGATATTGAGATTATGGAAAAGTTTCAAATTTTAGGATTACCAACCATACTATTCTTTGATAATGCAGGGAACGAGCTAGAAAGGCGACGGGTAACTGGGTTTATGAATGCTGAACAATTTAACGCACATTTAAGGGCGACGTTTAACTAGTGACTGAAGAAATTAGAAGTACAAATAAAAGAAATAAAGATAGAGACGCGGAGTCATTAAAGTTTGATTATACTTTGTTGATGTCGTGTCAGCGCTCGGTGGTTGCACTAAATAAAACCTTAGTGCACATACTCGAAGAGGTGGTGGCACCTTATGAATATAAGGTATATTTGAGTTCAGACGGTACGGAGCGAGATCGCTTTTACTTGTTTTCCAGCTCGTCGGGCGCGCTAGAAAACCCACAAGAAATTGATCAGATTAGACAATTTGATTTAGACGAACTTGAAAGCGTCGACGAACTTGTCTTAATTGATGAGAACAAAATATTCTACCCTGCGATATTAAATCACCGCTTTTATGCCTGCATTGTTACCGGTATTGACGTGTCTGAAGAAGTCGATGAACAGATCATTTGTATTTTGGCTATCTATTGTAATGTACTGATTTTGATCACTGACTCTAAAGTTGATGGGTTAACCCAATTACTTAATCGCAAGAGTTTTGATATTGATTTAGCACTTGAATTACAACGTCCTGATATTGAAAAACGACGCAGCTCAGACGGTGTTGTTGAAGTACTTGAATCGCACTTGGCAATTATAGATATCGACTTTTTCAAAGCAATCAATGATGAATATGGGCATGTTGTTGGTGATGAAGTATTGGTTGAGTTAGCTGATTTGATGCGGTTGAGTTTTCGCTCCCGCGATGGTTTGTTTCGATATGGTGGTGAAGAGTTTGCCGTTATTTTGCGTGATGTGTCGAGGCAACAAACTAAACGCATTCTAAATCGTTTTTGTAATATGATTGAAAACCATCAATTTAAATCTGTCGATAGTTTAACCATTAGCATTGGATGTTGTGGAATAAATAATGAACTAAACTTGTTACACTTGGTCGAATACGCAGATAAAGCATTATATTACTCGAAAGAAAATGGCCGTAATCGCGTTACTCATTTTGAAGATATAGAATAAAGTAGCGTACTCGGCGCTTAAATATTGAGTATTGGTGCAAATCTGCACCACCAATTAATTCAACTTCGGTCATTAGACCAGTATTTTACTGCTAATTGTATTGAAATCACTATAATGGCGCTCTGCCTATTCAAATCTGGTGTTTTTTAGTTAAATTACTAATTATAAGTGAATGTTAGATTTTGAATGTATTTTAGGTGAAGAAGGCGACATGATGTCTACAAATAATCGTATTTTACTGTTGAATGGCCCAAATCTTAATTTGTTGGGTAAGCGTGAGCCAGAAATTTATGGCGCCGATACGTTGGCCCAAATTGTTGAAACTTTAGCTGAACAAGCGCAATCACGCAATGTTGAGTTACAACACGTGCAATCGAACAGTGAAGCTGAGCTTATTGCCGCTATTCATAGCGCGATGGGGGAAGTTGATTTTATTGTGATAAATCCTGCTGCTTTTACCCATACAAGTGTTGCAATACGTGATGCGTTGTTAGGTGTGAACATACCTTTTATAGAGGTGCATATTTCAAATGTTCATGCCAGAGAAGAATTTCGTCATAAATCTTACCTGTCGGATGTTGCGGTCGGTGTGATTTGTGGTTTGGGTGTTGATGGTTATCGTTATGCCATCGACAAAGCTCTACATACTATTTTGAAAAATTAATAAGAATTAAATATAGGTATTAAAATGGATATTCGTAAAATTAGAACACTCATCGACATGGTTAAAGAATCTGGTGTTGGTGAAATTGAAATCACTCAGGGTGATGAATCAATCCGTATTTCTGGAACGCCAATTCAAGTTATGCAAGCGGCACCAATGCAGCAAATGCAACAAATGGCACCAGCCGCTCCTGCCGCTCCTGCAGCAGCACCAGTAGCCGCAGCACCTGAAGCTTCTGCTCCTAGTGGTCATCAAGTTCAGTCGCCAATGGTTGGTACTTTTTATCGTGCATCTTCACCAGCTACACCTGCTTTTGTTGAAGTTGGCCAGACGGTTAACGTTGGTGACGTTTTATGTATCATCGAAGCAATGAAAATGATGAACCAAATTGAATCTGACAAAGCTGGTGTAGTTAAAGCCATTCTTGTTGAAAATGAAGATCCAGTTGAATTTGATCAACCATTATTCATCATCGAATAATAAGGGTCACTTATGATAGATAAAGTAGTTATCGCAAACCGTGGCGAAATTGCCCTGCGTATTTTGCGAGCTTGTAAAGAGTTGGGTATCAAAACAGTTGCTGTGCATTCAACCGCTGATAGAACCCTAAAACATGTCTTGTTAGCAGATGAAACCATTTGTATTGGTAAAGCGTCAGCGCAAGAAAGTTACCTTAACATTCCTAGAATTATTGCGGCTGCAGAAGTTACTGACGCTGTAGCTATTCACCCAGGTTATGGATTTTTAGCAGAAAATGCTGATTTTGCTGACCAAGTTGAGCAAAGTGGTTTGATTTTCATTGGTCCAACTGGAGATACTATCCGCCTAATGGGTGACAAAGTATCTGCAATTGAAGCTATGAAAAAGCAGGCGTACCTTGTGTCACTAGGCTCAGACGGCGAGTTAGGCCCTGATGCGGACACCAACAAAGCCATTGCGCGACGTATTGGTTACCCGTTAATTGTTAAAGCAGCAGGCGGCGGCGGTGGTCGTGGTATGCGTGTGGTACGTAGTGAAGCTGAATTGATTGACTCAATTGCCATGACTAAAGCCGAAGCGGGTGCAGCCTTTAATAATGACGTCGTTTACATGGAAAAATTCCTTGAAAACCCTCGTCACATTGAAGTGCAAGTATTAGCTGACGGCCAAGGCAATGCAGTACATTTGGGTGAGCGTGATTGTTCGATGCAACGTCGTCACCAAAAAGTAGTAGAAGAGGCACCAGCACCTGGTATTACACCTGACTTGCGTAAATACATTGGCGACCGTTGTGTTCGTGCCTGTGTTGAAATTGGTTACCGCGGTGCAGGTACATTTGAATTTTTGTATGAAAATGGCGAGTTCTATTTCATCGAAATGAATACCCGTATCCAAGTTGAACATCCTGTTACTGAGATGGTCACTGGTGTTGATTTGATTAAAGAGCAATTGCGCGTTGCTGCTGGTCAGCCTTTATCAATTACACAAGACGATATTCAAATTCGTGGCCATGCTATCGAATGTCGAATTAACGCTGAAGATCCAGTTACATTTATTCCATGTGCCGGTGAAATCAAACGTTTCCATTCTCCTGATGGTTTAGGGGTTCGTTGGGATTCGCACATTTATACAAATTATAAAGTGCCGCCAAACTATGACTCTATGATTGGTAAACTGATCACTTACGGTGAAAACCGTGGTATCGCTATCAAGCGTATGCAACATGCATTAAACGAGTTGTTAGTTGAAGGAATTAAAACAAACGTTCCTTTGCAGAAAGAAATTATGGCAGACGAACACTTCCAAAATGGTGGAACAAACATCCATTATCTTGAAAAGAAACTCGGATTGTAATGTCCCTTTAAGGCTTTGCTTTTGTCAAAAAACCGCGCATTGTTAATTCAATTCGCGGTTTTTTATTTTGTGCTTAAACAATGTTTAGCTTTGTGAGAAATAATGTTTAGTCTTCGCGAGAAATGGGTAAAGCGACAAATCCCTTTTATTAAAGACTAATAAATGTTTATTTCGCGAGTTGAAATTTGATGCCTTATTTTATTTACCTGTTCAAGGTAACCCGCCTTATCATAATTGTCTGAGAGTTTATTCATAAACCCATGAGCATAAGGCACTTTAGATACATCGATATTGATTTTACCTGAAAGCTTTTCCGTTAGCTCAGCCACAGAGAAGTGCTGCTCTTGCTGTGGGAATATCAACTGAATTGGAAATATAGGGGCAACATTAAGATTGTTTCTTATCTGGGAACCGTAATATCCGATGGCGGTAATTTGGTTTTGAGCATCGATAAGGCGGTCAGCGATATTCCAAATAGCGGAAGCCCCAACACTAAAACCTATCAATAAGATTAATGGTTTTTTTGCTCTGGTGGCTGTTGCAATAGAGCGTTAGAACTGAATTCTCCTATAGCGTGACTTACTGGCATTTGAGCTGCTAATCGGGTTTCTAGGAGATTTGAGTAAGTTACAAGGCCGACATTGTCAGTGAAATATCGGTAGGCGGAAAGTTCGTTTTCAAATGGTACGAATTGACCTTGGTAAGGGTCGACAATATCGATGTCTTCTACATGATCTAAAGTATCAAGGAGATCAGCTACTAGGCTTTCTACCGCGGGGTACGACCAAATATGTCTGAAACTAATATTATTTTCACCAAAGGCGACCTTTTATGACTTACCATTTATTGATTTAATCGTATCGTAAATTCCCCTTTCCCCTAGCTTAAACTAACAGAGGGAACGGCATTGTGTAGTCCAAACGTTGTCGGTTATTGAACGGAAATACTTAATATTAAGCCGATGCAAAAGCCTATACATACCCCAATAAATAAAGAGACTCTATTGGGCTGAGGTTTGTTTCTATACCAATGGTGGAATGAGACCGATTCCCCTGCCAATTGTGAAATGGCTCGGCGTTTAACACTTTGGTTTAACTCATGTTCAAAATCCATTTTGAAACCTTTTAATTAACTAATCCGTTGTTTTAGGTGGTAGGTTAAAATTCGTTGCCAGACATAAAGAGTACACCCAATTATCCCTGCGACTATTGGCGGCGAATAAAAACAGATACAAAAATACATTATTGCAACAATACTATGAATTAGTAGCTCCAATTTAATGCGTTTAACCGATCCTAATTGAAGGTCTATCAGCTTATTTAAAAGTCCCATAAAATCTCCTTATTTAAATTTGCTGGTTTGTATTCCCAGCAAACTTATGCGTCATATTAATCTTTTAGTAGGCAAGAACTAACGGCTGTTATCAGACCGCTGATGAAAGATATAGGTCCGCCTAAAGCTGAAATCATCATACCAGTTGTTGCTAACAAACATTCACCTGTAACAAGCGGTGGCTGTTCCACTTTAATAGTTGAGTCTTTGCCGCCACCGAATACCAACGTGAATTGAGCTGTTTTAAGTGTCTGCATTGTATTTTCCTTATAAAGTTAATGGAGGCCATCCTTGGCCAAGTGATCTAACTGAATTGTGTGTTCCTTATTCAGTATTTCCATTAAATGTTAGTCGTATCTTCAGCGAAGATCATCTGGACCAAGGTATAGTTTTAAGTGCAGTATTCACCTTGTTGGGTTTGAATATTTTCACTAATTCAGATTTGTTCTTAACGGCCAGTTTTTCGTAGATGTTGCCACAATGAAATTTTACGGTTCGAACACAGATATATAATGCGTCTGCAATATCTTGCTGGCTTTTACCTGTAAGTAGTTGTTGAAAGACTTGTGCTTCGCGTTTTGATAACGCTGTTATTGTGAAAGTTTCCATATTGTTCTCCTTTTAGTATGGAAGTGGTTAGTCAATTTTGACCAGTTGTTTTTTTAAGTTTAAAAAGTTCGAGGTAACGTCGGTTAAACGACCGCCCGAAAGTTCTAATACGCGGTCGCAATGGGCGATGGTTTCTGGCCGATGCGCAACGACAATTTTGGTAACCTTTAAATCATTTAAACTCAGATTAATCTGGCATTCTGAATGAATGTCCAAATGGGCCGATGCTTCATCTAATAGCAAAATTTGAGGCGACTGAAACAAGGCTCTGGCTAATATAATGCGTTGTACTTGACCGCCAGAAAGGGCAACACCCATTTCACCAATAAGAGAGTGATATCCCATCGGCATCTCTATAATTTCGTCATGAATTGCAGCAATTTTGGCGCAATACATGACATGCTCGATATCGTATCGTTCAGAAAATTGTGAAATATTTGCGGCTATCGAGCCCGATAATAATTGATCATTTTGCATCACACTGCCGACCTGACTGCGGAGTGAATGTGGATTACAGTTTTGTTGGTTAATGCCGTCCCATAGGATCTCTCCAGAATCTGGCGGTAATAATCCCAAAATAACTTTTAATAATGTGGTTTTTCCGCAGCCAGAAGCGCCAATAATCGCCACTGATTCACCTTGACTTAACGCTAAGGTTGAGATTGGAAAATAGCCATTTTTCCGTTGGTGAATATCGGTAATTTAGATCCCGTATTTGTAATTCACCACTTAAGGCGGGTAACTGTCGTTGGTGTGCTGTTGACTCCGTGGGCTCTGAAACAAAGTCGGATAAACGGTTTAAATGAATTGATAACGTTTTAAATTCTATAAATTTGTCAACGAGCGCTGCGAACCGTTGTGTTAGCTGAGATTTGTAGGCAATAAAAGCAGTTAACATGCCTAGGCTAAAGGTGGTGTTAGCGTCACTGTTGATAACGAGTTGAGCACCGATAAAGATGACAATGACATTTTCAATACCAAACAGCAGTCCATTAATAATTTGATAAAATAGCTGTAATTTGGATACCCGAATTTCACTGTTCAACGAACTGATATATAAGTTCTGCCAGATGGATTGACGTTGTGATTCCAAACCAAATAATTTGATAGTCTGAATCGCCCGCATATTTTCCATAAAGCTCGACGACTCAACTGCTCGGTCGTGGATATTTTGTTCTAAGGATTTTTTAAGGGATGAAAAAGAACACAACCGCAGGATCAAATACACCAGCATAGTTGCAACAACGATGGTTGCTAGCGTTGTATTGTATAAATAGATCATGATCAAGGTGCCAATGGCCATAAGACCGTCGACTACACCTTCAACTAGATGATTTGTAATTATCTGCCGGACATTATGCAGTGATGAAAAACGAGAAACCAAATCTCCAATAAATCGTTTCTCAAAGAAACCAAGGGGCAGATTAATAACTCGATTAAACAAGCCAAATGCCAGTTGCTTACTCATCGAATTATTTAAATAGATCACCGTAGCGCCGCGCAGTGAGGCTACAGCAGAATTAAATAGGGTTAATCCGCCAAACCCTAATGCGAGAACCACAAGAAATTGACCATCAAAACTGGGCAATACCTGATCGACCACCAGTTGCAGGTAATAAGGAAACGCCAACGTAATAAATTGCAGCATAACAGACAATATGAGCAACTGACTTAAAGGGGATTTGAGCCCATGGCATGCGGCGATAATTTCCCTAAGGTTAATCGAGGACCACGTTGATCTTGTTTGTTAAATTGTTTGTTAGGCGAGAGCTCCAGAGCAATGCCAGTAAAGTGTTTGTTAAATTCTTCTAGGCTCAAACTCACTTCGCCCCGCGCTGGGTCAATTATTTTTATGGTCTTTGCATTTACTTGTTTGAGGACCACAAAATGATTCATGTCCCAATGAATAACGCAGGGCAAAGACAGTTTTGTTAAGTCTGAAACTTCCAGTTTTAAGGCTCTGGCCGACAGGTTTATCGCAGCGGCTATGTCGATTAGTTGTTTTAAAGTTGTGCCCTTAAGTGTTTGCGGAAATTTTTGGCGCATGTGGTTCATGTCTGTCTTGTAGCCAAAGTGGTTGGCTATCATCGCGATCGAAGATAGCCCACATTCAGAAGCTTCTGATTGTAAAATGACGTTCATGACTATTCTCCTAATGCTGCGATAATAGGTTCGAATAACCATTCAGCTAAGCTTCTTGACTCAACTTGTAATTCAGCGGTTAACAACATGCCATTTTGCAGCGGGCGCTCTTGCCCATAGGCATCTATGGTTTGCCGCGACAGTTCGGCATTAACTTGATAAATAGGCCCTTGATTTTGACTTTGCCAATTTACTTCTGACGACGAAATTATTGAAGTTGGAATGCTACTCAGCGTGGCATGTAATGCGCCAAATTTTTCAAAAGGATAAGCCTGAAGCTTCAAATTTGCCGGTGTGCCTTGTTGAATAAAGCCAATCGAACGCGAAGGGATTAATAACTCTGCGTATAACTTAGGTTCGAGCGGGGCAATGGTAAACATGAACTGCCCAGAGGATACGCGCTGACCTTGTTTAATATTTATAGTGGAGACGATACCGTCCTTTTGCGCTACAAATAGCTTTTCTGTTGCGTTTCTCATCTGCGCAATCTGGATCTTTTTGTCGCTGATAAGCTGATCAAACTGAGCATGTTCACTTTGTTGTTGGGTTTTTATCGTTTCCAATTTGAATCTGATCTTGTCCAGTTCAAACGTGAGTGTTTTGATTTGCTGGGTAAAGTTATCCGACTGTTGTTTAAGTTCAAGCAGGCTGACTCGATATTGGCTTGCCTGCAATTCACTCACTAAGCCTTGTTGGGCAAGTTCGGTAAACTTTAGAAATTGTTGCTGGGCGATGGCTGTTCGCTGACTTAAAAACGTAAGTTGAGATTGCAGCGAAGCTTGTTGTTGGTTTAACGACGTTTGATCTAACTTTAGTGCCTCTATTTGCGTTTCAAGCGTTTTATCAAGTTGCTGTTTTTGAACATGATATTGATGGATTTGAGTTTGTAGTTGGCTGATATTAAACTCAATTAAATCACTGCCATCTACCGTCGTTGCTTGTGATGTTAATTTAACAAGCGGCGTGCCTTTCTCAACAACCAAACCTGGTTTAACAAATAACGTATCCACCACCATATTTTGTGGTGCGGTAAAGGTAATGTCACCTTCGGTCGTTGTTAATTGACCAACGACGGTTTGAGTTTGGGTATACGACGCATTGGTGATAAATGCGATGGAGGTGATAAACAGACAAACAAAAAGGATAAATAGTGAAGAAAAAGCTACTGGTTGTGCAAGGACAATTTCTCCAAATTGCTCCTGACTGTGTTGATTTAAGACTTGTTTCCGAAACAATCCCATTTTCTATTCCTTAGAAAATTTAGACAAAAAAACCATTCCATTAAAGAAGGTTGCGTGTCAATTTGATTGTTTTAAGTCCCGCAACAAGGGTGGGATATTGGTGAGATTTTTTCAAACATTTATTTATAAAATAAATTGATTAAAAACTGTACAATTTATTACTTGCAGTTATATGCCATACAATTCAAGGGGTACAGCGGTGCAATTTGATGAAAATTATGTACTTTTTTGACAATTTGAAATAATGGGCCACAAAGATTGTGGCCCATTTGTACAGGTTATTGTTTAAATATTTGTCCTGCTTTCATGACAAAAGTAACTTTTTCCATCACGCTAATGTCGTTTATTGGGTCACCATCAACGGCGATAATATCGGCAATTTTCCCTTTTTCTAATGAACCGAGTTCGTTATCAATCTTTAGTAACTTGGCTGCTTCTATTGTGGCTGATTGAATTGCTTCCATCGCAGGCATACCCATTTCGGTCATATAAATGAATTCTTTCCAGTTTTCACCGTGCGGGAAAACGCCAGAGTCGGTCCCAAATGCGATTTTGACTCCGTAATCATAGGCACGTTTAAACGTCGCTTGGATCTTTGGACCAATTGCAGCGGCTTTTGGTTGTACTACAGCGGGATAAAAACCGGGTATTGCGGCTTTTTCTGCTACGTATTTACCTGCTGTAATGGTAGGAACGTAGTAAGTGCCTTTTTTCTTCATCAGCTTCATGATTTTTTTGCTCATGTAAGTGCCGTGTTCGATTGAGTCAACACCCGCTTCAATAGCGCGTTCCATACCTTCTGCACCATGGGCATGAACAGCAACTGTCATATCATAGTCTTTTGCTGCTTTAACAATGGCATCGGCTTCTGCTTGCGTAAATTGTGGGTTTTGACCACTTTTAGCGACACTTAAAACACCGCCTGTAGCGGTGATCTTGATTAGGTCAGCACCATCTTTATAACGTTGACGAACGGCTTTATAGGCATCTTCAGGCCCATTAATGACACCTTCTTTTGGCCCTGGATCGCCCTTGATAATTGCGTTAAAGCCATTAGTTGGGTCAGCATGACCGCCGGTTGTGGCAATAGACTTTGCAGCCGTGAATATCCTTGGCCCAACAATGAGCCCACTGTTAATCGCATTTTTTAAAGAGACTGTAACGTTGTAACTGTCGCCTAAATCACGAACGGTTGTAAAGCCGGCCATTAAAGTTGTATTGGCAAAACCAACTGATTTGTAAGCATAGTCTGCGGCATTTTTGGTAAAACGCTCAGCATAGGAGGTTTTGTTAAATTCCAAACTTAGGTGAGTGTGCATATCCATCAAGCCCGGCATGACCGTTTTATCACGGGCATCAATCAGTTTGTCACCAACACCTGGAGTTAAATACCCATCGTCGATACTGACAATTTTATTATCATCTACAACAATAGTTTGTTCTTTTGATACTTTGTCTGACTTGCCGTCGATGAGTTTGCCAGCATGAATGTAGGTTGCAGCCTGAAGAGGCAACAAAAGACCTGCGACAAATGTCGACGCTAGACCGAGTTGAGTTAGTTTCATAATTGACCTTGTGTTGTTATTCATAGTGTCCGATAGAAAATTCATAATCGCCACTGGTTAAGGTTAGATGGTTTTTTCCATTGAGCACTTTTTCGGCAGCAATTTCAATCCATTGGTAGTAAACATTTCGATGGACGACCGCTTTAAGGCGACGGTGTAATGTCACAACTACTTTTTGCTCACCTTTTGACGTTACGACAGAGATTGGGTGTTTATTGCTAATTATGACTTTGTGACCAAGATTTGACGTAACTTCAATGGCCTCATTTGGCTCACAGCTAATATGTTGCCATTGCGTGATCACAAATGGAGTTTCTTCAACGGTGATTAACATCTTTTCAGCAGGCGTCTTTAGAAAATGCTGACCATTTTCTTCAACAAGAACATTGGCAAATAATTTAACAAGCTTTTCTCGTTTAATCTGCGATCCCATATGCCACCAAGTGCCATCGGATTTAATAACTATGTCGATTTCGCCACAATGGGTTGGATGCCATTGGTCAAATGGTGGCTGTTTATCCAAATTATCGAGCTGTTGGGTAAGTTGTTGCAGATCCATATTCAAAATCTATGATAAAGTTTTACCTAATCATAAAGGATGAATTCACTTTAGTCATGACGCTCTCTAAATTGGCCTATTTTGCATTAGGCTGGCTTTGTATTATTTTAGGAACGCTTGGTATTATTTTACCATTGTTACCAACAACGCCGTTTATTCTCGTTGCTGCATTTGCATTCTCGAAAAGCTCCGAACGGTTTCATTTGTGGTTGTTGCACCACAACGTTTTTGGACCACTGATACAAGACTGGCAAACAAACGGTGTTATCCGATTACGTGTAAAATGGTTGGCCACCTTTAGTATTGTCGTGATGCTCAGTACGAGCTTCTATTTTATGCCCGTACCAACATCCGTCGTTGTTGGCATATGCGCGGCAGTGGGTTGTGTTTTAGTGTTTATTTGGAGTCGGCCTTCGCAGCCGAAATAAAGATGACAAAATATCGTTATTCAAGACAAAAAGTAGGTGACGTTTGGCAGCTATCGGTTGTTCCATTTCCAGATTGGCAAGACTTTGATGAGTTTACGGCTGAATTTTTAGCGGTTGAAAAAGCCAAGTTAATTGAAAAGAATTATGGCCTTGACCTGCACCAAATTCGCTTTCGTTTAGGTCAACATCAATACGTTTTACACTTTGAACATTACACTGAATCGATTTGGGTTGAACAGGATTTTTAGTTAGATTTGTGTGTGTGCGACAGACCTCATAAGAAAAAGAGCCAACATGTTGTTGGCTCTTTGAATTTGATTATACAAATGCACGTTTTAAAAAGTTTGGTAATGCCGTCGCACCAACATGAATGTCACTATTATAGTAATTTAACTGCCATTGCAAAGCGGCTTTATCAGCATCTTCTTTTCTGAATTCTTCAAAAGCCCCAGATTTTTTAGCTAAAGTACTGCTCCACCAACCTGATGGATAAATCATTTGCGGGAAGTTAACGTGTTGTAAATCACTAAAACCAACATCCAACATTGCGTCACGCATTTCTTTTAATAGGGGTAAATGCAACAGTGGCGATTCGCTTTGTTGAACAAAGATCCCATCACTACGCAAAGCTCGCAAACAATTGCGATAAAATGCATGGTTAAACAAACCTTCACTCTGAGCCAACTGGGTCTGTTGAGTCAACGATGATAATATCAATTGAGTTATCTTTAGCTTCGGCCATAAACTTAATGCCGTCGTCAAACTTGATAATGGCTCTAGGGTCATCGTTGGATTCACACAATTCTGGGAAATAAAGCTCGGACATTTCGGTCACGACTTTATCGATATCGATTTGATGAACTGTTTCAACATTCGGGTGACGTAATACTTCCTTTAATGTACCGCAATCGCCGCCACCAATGATGACCACGTTTTTAGGATTTTTATGGGTGAAAAGCGCCGGGTGACTCATCATCTCGTGGTACAAAAAGTTTTCACGGGTCGATACCATAGTGCAGCCATCTAACATCATTAGATTGCCAAACTCTTCGGTTTCATAAATTTCGACAAGTTGGAAATCGGATTGTTTTGTCGCGAGCTTTTTTGATTTTAAGGCCAAATGCTGCGCCGTTGTTTATTTCAGTGCACCACTCATCATTAGACAAGTTTGGGTTAGAAGACTCAGTTGTATTGGCCATGCCAATCTCCATAAAAATAATCGGTTTAGCGTATTTTCGTTGATAATTAGCCCGACTGCAATTTTTACCTTTCATGTTTAACAAATAATTACACTCAAAGATGTGATAACTTTTTCTTATTGTTCTCTTTCTGGTGATAATTAAGTTAAAATACCGCCTTAAATTCATTTTATGGCGTCTTATTTGTGGTTAATTCATCCGCAGTGTTAAATGCTCAACAAGTTTATAATATTGAACGTTGGAGCGAAGGTTACTTTTCGATTAACCCGGAAGGTGAAGTTTGTGTTGATCCAAGTGTAACTGGGCAAGCACCAATTAACTTTGCACATCTTTGTCAGGAGTTAAAAGACGAAGGATTAACGTACCCAATATTAGTTAGGTTCACTGATATATTGTCCCATAGAGTGACACGACTTGTTGACGCGTTTAAGAAAGCCAAACAAGAGCGCGAGTATAAAGGTCGTTATACAGCGGTTTATCCAATTAAAGTGAATCAACAGTTTTCTGTTGTTGAGAAAATTATTAGCCACCCATCAGAAAAAGTGGGACTAGAAGCCGGAAGTAAACCTGAGTTGATGGCTATTTTGGGTGTTTCTGAACATCCAATTACAATTGTTTGTAACGGCTATAAAGACAGCGAGTTTATGCGCTTGGCCTGTATTGGTCAGTCGATGGGGCATAAGGTTCATGTTGTTGTTGAAAAAGTATCTGAAGTTGCAGCACTTGTTGCCGCAGCGCAAGACATTGGTGTTATGCCAGTCATCGGAGTTCGAATTCGACTAAATTCGATTGGCAAAGGGAAATGGCAAAATACCGGCGGTGAAAAAGGCAAATTTGGTTTATCGGCCAATCAGGTATTGCAAGTCATCGACTTATTAGAAGGGGCGGGGTACTTGGCTAGCCTGCAACTTGTGCATTTTCATATAGGGTCGCAAATTGCTAACATCCGCGATATCCACAATGCGATTACCGAGTGTGCCCGTCATTATGCTGAATTACGAAAGTTAAATGCGCCTATTACTATTATCGATGTGGGTGGCGGACTTGGCGTCGACTATGAAGGTTCGGGGTCCAGAAGTGCCTGTTCAATGAACTATACCGTCGATGAATACGCAAAAAACGTTGTTGCACCAATTGCTGAAATTTGTGACCGATTTGACTTACCGCATCCTGATATTATTACCGAATCAGGACGTGCAATGACCGCACATCATGCGGTGTTAATAACGGATGTTATCGATATTGAAAAAGCACCGGTTCCAGAGTCGATTGCCCAACCAAGTGACGATGCGCCAGCAATTTTGCTAGAGTTGTGGCGCAGCTATCAATTAACTGATGCGCGACATGCAATCGAGTCGTATCATGACGCTATCCAGCTTTTTGCCGACGCGCACCAACAATATGTGGTTGGCCTTATTGGGTTAAAAGATTGGGCGGTAATAGAGCAACTGTATTTTAAAATATTGTCTCAGGTTCAAAAAATATTGGACCCAAGAGCACGTACTCATAGAGAAGTGTTGGACGAAATTAATGAAAAGTTAGCTGACAAAGTGTTCGTTAACTTCTCGTTATTTCAATCAATGCCTGACGTGTGGGGAATAGAACAATTGTTTCCGGTCATGCCAATCCAATACTTAGACAAGCCATTGGAAAACCGCGCCATTATTCAGGATATTACCTGTGATTCAGACGGACAGATTAGGCAATATGCGGACGGCGCAGGAATTGAATCGAGCCTGCCATTGCCGCCGTATACCGAACATAACGATTACCTTATCGGCATGTTTATGGTTGGCGCATACCAAGAAATTTTAGGCGACTTACATAACTTGTTTGGTGACACAGACTCAGTGCACGTTGAATTGTCTGACGAAGACCCTAGAGGGTATCGCTTTACTCAGTCGTTAAAAGGCGAAAGTGTTTCTGATGTTTTGCAACATGTGCAGTTTGATGTTGACAAGTTAATGATAAACTACCGCCGTAATATTCGTAAAACCGAGTTGTCGGCGAGTCAAAAATCACAGTTTATTGACGAGTTGCAGTCGGGGTTAGCGGGTTACACTTATTTTGAAGATTAAGAGAGTATAAGACTAAATGAGAATTTGGATCGAAAACATAGTGGGAAGTATTGTTGGGGTAATGTCGTTTTGCTTGTATTGCATAAACACGATTTTTTGGTCGTTACCAATTTTTGCATTGTCTGTATTTAAGCTTATTCCGTTCGCCAGTTCGCGTAAATTTATTACAATTTTATTGGATTTTTGTGCGGCCAGTTGGGTGAGTGTGAATACGGTCATCCAGAAGATTTTGAGCCCGATGAAAATCACGGTAACGGGTGATCTCAATTTATCGAAAAAAGATTGGTACTTGGTTATATCTAATCACCAGTCATGGGTTGATATTGTTGTATTACAAAGAGTTTTTAACGGAAAGATCCCATTTTTAAAATTTTTCCTAAAGGAACAATTGCGTTACGTGCCGATATTAGGTTTGACGTGGTGGGCGTTGGATTTCCCTTTTATGAAGCGATACACAAAAAGCTTTTTGGCCAAAAATCCTCATTTGAAAGGCAAAGATTTAGCGACCACTCGTGAAGCCTGTGAAAAGTTTAAATACAAACCTGTATCCGTCATGAATTTCATTGAAGGCACGCGTTATACCGATAAAAAACATGAAAACCAAAATAGTAAATATACAGGGTTATTAAAGCCAAAATCCGGTGGGATCGGTTTTGTTTTTACGGTAATGGGCGAGCAATTGCATAAAGTTATTGATGTCACCATTTATTACCCACAACAAATTCCTACGTTTTGGCATTTTTTATCTGGTCGAATTCGTAATGTTTCAATGCACATCGATGTACACGAAATTACCTAGGACATCATTGGGGATTACAGTACGGACAAAGAATATAAAAAGCGTCTTCACAGCTGGATTAACGGTATTTGGACTCAAAAACAGGAAACCTTGTTGCAGTTAAAATTGCAATCTGAATCTCAAACTTAGGAATATTTATGTTGTCATTTCTACCGCCGTGGTTGCTTATTTTTATCACTTTGCCGCTGTTTTTTAGCATCACTGCGCTTGTCGCGACATCAATTTTTATCTTAGGTATTATTAAACTTATTTTGCCATTTAAAATTGTTGCAACCATTCTCAACTTTTTCATAAATGCGATTTGGAGAAGCTGGGCAATAGGTAACCTATTTGCGATTAATTTAACAAATCCAGTGGTTTGGGAAATTGATGACCTTGATGACTTTGACAAAAAAGTTGGTACTTGTTGATATGCAACCATGTTAGTTGGGTCGACATTATGGTCTTAACTCAAATAGCGCTAAATACGTTGCCTTCTCCTAAATTTTTTTAAAAAACGAATTAAAACGCACACCATTTATTGGCATGGCCGCGTGGGCGATGGATATGCCGTTTATGAAACGTTATAGCCGCAGTTATTTAGAAAAGCATCCCGAGAAAAAAGGCCAAGACATTGAAAGCACAAAAAAGTCGTGTGAAAAATTTAAAGATATTCCAACGACGATAATCAACTTTGTGGAAGGGACTCGCGTGAGCCCGCAAAAACAAAAGGAAACAAAAAGCCCGTTTAAGTACTTGTTGCCACCGCGTGCTGGTGGCATTGCATTTACGCTGGCGGCCATGGGGCATTTGTTCTCAGGCGTATTAAATGTCACGTTAAATTATCCAGATAACCAAAATGCCACAACCTCAATTTTATTTGGCAAGTTGAAACGTGTGCAAGTCCGAGTTGAAGTATTGGAAGTTAATGACGATATTGTTGGTGACTACTTTAATGACGAGTCATTTAAAGTCCGTTTTCAGACCTTAGCTAAATGATTTATGGCTAGAAAAAGACAAAGTGTTGGCCAGATTAAACAAGTGGTAATACCTAGTTGGATCCTACTGACTGAACGCCAAATTAATTGTCGCTAATTTGGCTTAACCATTCTTCCTAAACTATGGTTAATTTACCCGCATTGTTTCTTAGGAGATGGGTTATTAATGTTGTAAATCTTATTGGCGTCATATTGCTCTTGTCTATAGGGGCCACGTCAGTAATTGCCATAGAAAGTTCAGCATCCTCAAACGTCTCACCAGAGCCTCCAATTCCGTTTTTGCCGCAAGCCAGTAAAACGGCTTTATTAAATGACTTCAAACATTTGTCTCACCCCTCGATGGCTGGTCGAAAACCGGGTACAACAGGTCACGCCCTAGCTCAACGTTACATTCAAAAACGATTCAAAGATATTGGATTAATGCCGTTTAATGATAGCTTTGAGCAGCCTTTTATTAAGAAGCAGTGGTTAGCTGATAAGGCGGGCAATAACCTCGTAGGCTGGCTCCGGGGCGGTTCAAATGCCGACCAATACATTGTTGTTACCGCACATTACGACCATTTAGGTATGAGCCGCGGTAAAATGCACTTAGGCGCAGATGACAACGCCTCAGGCGTATCTGCTTTATTGTCGTTAGCCGCTGGCCTTGCTCAAACTGATTTGCATTATTCATATATATTTGTCGCAACGGATTTGGAAGAAAGTGGATTATATGGCGCTTTTGCATTTGTTGATTCACCACCGGTAGCTTTGGAAAAGATTAAGCTCAATATTAACTTGGATATGTTGAGCCAAGGTGGTCGACGAAATACGCTTTATATCAGTGGCGCTAAAAAATCGGATTATTTAGCACCCATTTTAGAACAGACAAAAGCCCGCGTACCGCTTCAAAATTTTAGACTCAAGTTTGGGCACGGCAGGCAAAAATTTCGCAGTAAAAGTAGCAGCAATGACGCCGTCGATTGGCGCAAAGCCAGTGATCATTATGCGTTTGCAAAACGTAAGATCCCTTATATCTATTTTGGTGTGGATACCCACAAACACTACCATCAAAGCAGTGACACCTTTGAAAACGCCGATGTCGAGTTTTTAGCAAAGGCAACCTACACCATAATGATCGTTACCCAAATGTTAGACCAACTTGACGAATTTCATTAATGTCAGACGGCACTAAATTCAACTACTTAGCAGCAGCTCCTTGACGCTTAAATTTGTTATAGAAGCTTTATTAAAATGCTTAACAAGCCTAATATGACGTTATCAATCTTATTTGTATTGGCACATTATGCGTTCGTTATTTCCCGAAATTAAAGCAAATAAAACGTGGCAAATCGCCGTAAACGATGGGCATGTTTTATACGTCGAAGAATCAGGTAACCCCGATGGGATCCCTGTCGTTTATTGTCATGGAGGTCCTAGCGGCGGCTCATCGGCAGCGCACCGACGATTTTATGATCCTCAATTGTATCGAATTATCCTGTTTGACCAACGTGGTTGTGGTCAATCTACACCTCATTGCGCCAATGACATAAATGCGATTTGGCAAAATACCACTAAAGATCTCGCCCATGATATGGAAATAATAAGGCAAGAACTGAACATCAAGCGTTGGGTTGTGGCTGGTGGTTCGTGGGGCACAACAGTCGCCTTGTACTATGCAATTGAGTTTCCAGAGATGGTATTGGGCTTATTGCTCAGAGGTGTTTTTCTCGCAAGACGACAAGACATTGAATGGTTGTTTGGTAAAGGTGGGGCCAGTGAAATTTTTCCTGAGTACTATCAGCGGTTTATTAAAGGTCACCAGTTTGATTCTACTATTGAATTACTCGAAAGCTATTATCAAAAACTCTCAGGTGAAAATGACTTAGAACAATTAACCGCGGCAAAACAGTTTTTGCAGTGGGAAAGTAATATTGTGCAACTCAAAACCCCGCAAAGTAATCCTAATTCAGACATGAGCAATAAAGACATTATCGCGATGGCAATGTTAAATTGTCATTACTTTTTGAATGACTGTTTCTTGTATGAATCTGAAATTATCAGTGAGATCAAACGAATACAACAGATCCCGGGGTATATAATTCACGGCAGATACGATATCGTTTGCAAAGCAGAAAACGCCTTTACGTTAGATCAATATTGGTCCAGTGGCGTTTTAGAAATTGTTCCATGTGCAGGGCACAGTTGTTTTGAAGTCGGTATTACCGACGGACTAGTGCGCGCAGGTATTCAAATTGCGGAGTTTATTAATAAAAAATGATAGGTTTGATACAACGTGTATCGTCGGCAAAAGTTGAAGTTGGCGGGCAAACAGTCGGTAATATTGGTGGTGGCTTATTAGTGTTACTCGGTGTCGAAAAAGACGACACCGAAGCGAAAGCAAAGCGGTTAGCAGAACGGATCGCCACTTATAGAATATTTTCTGACGACAATGGCCGGATGAATTTAAACTTAAAACAAGTCAGTGGCGAGTTGTTAGTTGTCTCTCAATTTACATTAGTAGCGGACACTAAAAAGGCACACGACCTGGATTTTCCCGGGGAGCAACACCAGAACATGGCAATACAATGTATGAGTATTTTGTTCGTCAATGTAAAGAACTCGATGTGAATGTTGAAACTGGAATTTTTGGTGCCGACATGCAGGTGAGCTTGGTTAACGACGGTCCCGTAACGTTTCAGTTGGAAACCTAGTTTTTAAATATTGGACCCAATGCTACAGGTGCGATCAAATAATAAATGGTGTTAAAACGCTATAAAAAACGCTAAAAAAGTCTAAAACATAATTAAGGAAACCTATGTTTATTTTAAAAATATTTACCTATTTAGCCGGTGTAGTCACGGTAGGGTTATTTGGCTATTTGTACACGGTTTTGGAAGAAACAGGCCAATTAGAACAAGTTATGGCTATGCCAAAAGACGACATAATGATTTATCACATTGTGGCGGGTGTAGTGATTGCTTGGTTAATATTTAGCTTGGTAATGAAAGTCGTCGCGCGCGGTTTAATTATTGTATTGTTGTTATTTGCCGTCGGTGCAGAAGGTATTTTTGTTGGACTCAATATCAACGGCACAATTATAGAAGAAAACCAAATGTTGAATGAATTCAAAGATAAAGCGACGGACATGCTTGAAGATATGGAAGAAAAAGCCAAAGACATTATCGACAATTAGCGTCCGGCTCGCTTTTAGGTAAACACATAGTCTTAGTCAATAAGGTTAGGGAATAAAAGTGAAATCAATCACATTAGTTGGTTTAGGGTTGTTGTTGGTTGCCTGTCAAAGTAACGGCAATAAGAGTGACAAGATAGGCAGAAGTGGTGATGTTTACATCGTCGATGGCAGTAAGCAGTGCCAAAACTTCAGTCGTAATATTAAGCACTCAGCGCAAATATTGACCGACGCTAATATCGCCGTGACCTCAGCGACGTGCGGTTCGTTAACGGGAGTTATGTTCCCAGCAGTATGTGGTGGTCAAAATGGAAAAGTACATGTATTCCAAGTTGATGATGTTGATGCTGCGGTTTTGTTGGGTTTTACGTCAATAGCGGACTTACCTGAAAGCCGAGGCGTTACTAAACGTGATTGTTCTTAACGGGCTTTGGACAATGTTAACACTGCAACTCACAAAAGTGAGTTGCAGTGTTAATCTAAGTTAGTGGTTATTCCTGTGCTAACTTCAATTTATCTTGGGTTTTAGTGTCAAAGTCACTGGCATCGTGTCGTTCATGCAATTGGTCTTCATCTTCTCCCCACACTTTATTCACTTTACAGCCGCGTTTAACCGCGTCACGAGCGGCAATTTGTTCAGTCCAACGCACTAAATGGGTATAACTTTTGGTGTCTAGGTACTCGGCTGCGTCGTAGGCTCGGTTTAAAACTAAGGTTCCATACTAGGCCCAAATTGCAATATCAGCAATAGTATATTCATCACCACACATAAATTGATTATTTGCTAAATGACGATCTAAAACGTCAAGTTGGCGTTTAACTTCCATCGTATAACGTTCTATTGGGTATTCGTATTTTTCTGGCGCATAAGCATAAAAGTGACCAAAGCCGCCGCCTACAAATGGCGCGCTGCCCATTTGCCAAAACAACCAAGATAAACACTGAGTGCGTTTTGCATGGTCGGCAGGGATAAATTTATTAAATTTTTCAGCAAGATATAACATAATGGAGCCCGACTCAAAAATAGGAGTTGGGTTGTCCGTACTTTGGTCAATCATGGCCGGAATTTTTGAATTTGGATTGATTTCTACAAACCCAGAAGAAAACTGTTGGCCCTCAAAAATATCAACCAAAAACGCATCGTATTCCGCGCCAGATTCACCAGCCGCGAGAAGTTCTTCTAGTAAAATAGTGACTTTAATACCGTTTGGCGTCCCTAATGAATGTAACTGGAGTGGGTGTTTACCAACCGGAAGTGGCTTTTCATGCGTGGCACCGGCGATAGGACGGTTAATGCTGGCAAACTTACCACCATTGCCTTAGTTGCCATTTCCATACTTTAGGTGGTTCATAAGTTTTGTCCGACATGGTGGTTCCTTAACGTTCGCGAGTTAAAAGTGCCGACTAAATTGTATTAGGCACTATTACTGATTTGTTTAACTTGTATATGACTTGCAGATGCAAGTTTCAAGTAAGTAGACACAATGGAGCCAAAAGATATTTCACGGTAACTAATAACGTTCTGTTGATTTGTTTTTAGTTTACATGTCAGACGAGGTTCTGCCATTACATCATAAATGTAAAAAAACTGACAGCCGATATGCGCTATTTTGGGACGTTTCCATAACATTGTTTTACTGCTGTAATTGTTGTTTGGCAGGCCTTAGAGAATTATTAAGTCGATCTGAAATCGTGCTTAAGAATGAGAGTATTGTAATAATGTTTTGTTTGCTTGCTATTTGTCTATGTCTAGAAATTTTACAACTGGTACAGTTTTATTCCGAAATTTTACGCATCCAATTGAATTCAATACTAAATTTTTACTTGGAATGATAAATGCAAATTAATAATTTGTAATTTGTAATTTGTAATTTGTAATTAATACATGCTTTCAAAAAAGGAGATTTTCATGAAGAAATCGATTGCAGGTTTATTATTTAGTGTCGCTCTAGTGTCTAACGCAGAGGCGTCGATAATTGAAGTGGACTTTAACAATGGTGACAGCCTTGCCGACTGGACTGTAGATAGATCAGCGCCAGATGGCTTTGAAATTGTAAACAATGAACTACATATGACTGTTGCTGGGCAGCTAAACGGCAATAATTTTTATAATACCCAAGGGATGCAATTAGACATCGGTCATTCTAAGTTTTTGTCAATTGATTTATTTATTGATTCTAGTATGGCAGCAAACGATGGTCGATATGGCGGTTTATGGGGGTTGGGCGCGACAACAGTGATAACATTACAGCCTACCCTATTTTGGAAGCACAAACAGATGCTGGCACTATAGTCACTGATGTATATGATTCAAATATCGGTTGGGCTTTTGATACAGCTTCATTAGTCCTAGATGCATTTAATACCTTCAGTATAGCTATTACGTCGAATGGTACCGAGTATGGGATAAACGGAACGACTGTTTATACTGACTCAGTGAGTGATGTATCGTACATAGGTAGCGTAATATTGAATGGTTACAATACGTTGTCTGCACAAGGCGGTTATACGGCTCGTTTTGACAACTTACGATATGTTGATGTTCCTGAACCATGAATGTTGTCTATATTTATGTTAGGTTTTGCGGGTTTAATGGCAAGACGTTACAAGAAAGCTTAATGTAACTATTAGCACTTGTAAGAAGTAAATTGAAAGCCATCCAATTTGGATGGCTTTTTAGTTTCAGAACAAAACAGCTTCGGCTTAAAGGTGTCAAACATATAATAGGCACGCATTCTATTTCCTCCCTTTCAATTCCTATTATTATAATTATTACAACTGATTAGTAACCTTTTTCATTGATTCCGCGACTAACGCTGAGTGAGCCTAATTTGTTATCCCAGTTTTAACACAACAAAATGGTTTTCGAAGGTTCGGCTTACACGATATTTTTGAGTTTATTAGTTTAGGTTTTTCGTTCAAATTGCTGAAATAGAGAAGTTTTTAAAGCTTTATTTGGGTAACTTTGCATGACCAACCAAATATTCCATTGTTAATAAAAAGGAGTTGCTTGTGGAAATGAAAAATACATCACGATTGTCTGAATTAGATTGGTTAAGAGTCATATTAATCTTCGCCGTTTTTCTTCACCATGTTTGTATGCCTTTTAATGGCGATGGTTGGCATGTGATGAATAAAGATTCAAGCAAGCTTCTTGATGACATCATGGTGTATTTTGAGCAATTTAGATTACCGACCTTGTTTTTTATATCAGGCGTTGGTGCGGTTTTACTATTGTCGAACGTCTCCGCTAAGCAGTTCATATTAGATAAGTTGGTAAGGTTGTTTGTACCGTTATTGGTTGGGGTTTTGCTTGTTGTGCCACCGCAAAGCTACATTGAAAATATCTCAGAAATGGGATCTTTTTGGCAAGAGTTACCCATGCTTGCTCTAAAATTTGATACAAATCATTTGTGGTTTATTGAGTTTTTGATTGTATTTGCCTTATTTGCGATCCCAATTAACCAGTTTTTAGCATCATCTAGCGGCAAGTTTGTTATAAATAAACTGAGAACGCTGACCGATATAAGAGGAGGGCTATTTGTATTAGTCGCGTTACTTATAATTATCAAGGTGACTTTTTCTTTAGCTTTTCCAAGCGACGATAACAAAATTGAGAACTTATCTGCGTCGACATTTTATTTGTTTTTCTTTATTGCAGGCATGGTATTTATTCAAGATAGACATATTTGGCTGTCGCTAGGCGAGAAGCGGAAAGAGCACTTAGCGTTATTGCTTGTGAGTACATGTGTTTTTTATGCCTATTATTATTCGCCAGATTTGAGCGAATATTTGTCATTGGATGTTAGATGGGCGATTTGGTGGACAGTGTGTTGTTTTGTTGCTTGGTCAGCGATGTTAACGCTTTTGGGGTATGCGCAGGTCCATTTAACTCAGTCGCCAAAGTGGCTTCGCCAATGCAATGAGCTTATTTATCCTTTTTATATTTTTCATCAAACTGTGATTGTGGTTATCGCATATTTTATCATTTCGTGGCCGTTATCGATTCCGTTAAAGATTGGCCTGTTACTAATGTCGTCATTTACCTTAACGAGTGCAATTTGTTTCTTTATGATCAAGCCATTTAATCAATTTAGATTTTTATTTGGGCTGAAGCCAATAAAACAACGTCCTACCTCAACAACCGCGAGTTTTGATGCAGCGAGACGGGACAATAGCAGCAATAAACGGGCGTAAAGGAAAAGAAAACGAGGTTCAGTATGATTAGCTATTGGATTGTTTTTTATAATGCCCGATTGTTAAGGGCACTGTTGTAAAGGGCACTGTTGTAAAGGGCATTGTTGCTAAAGAATGCGATTTTAAAAAGCACTATTTTTAAAAGCACTATTTTTAAAAGCATGTGCCTGAACTTATTAATTGTTATCAGACTTACTGCGCCAAACAAATGCGCTAGATTGTTTATTAAGTACGGTAACACTTTGCTGTTCATCACTTTTTCTACCCGCCAATCCATAACAAATATGCAATGGCAAAAGGTGTTCTTCTCTTGGATGACAATACCGAGCATACGGTGCGTTGGTCCAGCTTGCCATTTTATCCCAACGTTCTGACTCAGAGCTGTTTTGATCAGATAACGTGGTATGCAACCATTGTTCAAAAGCGAGATTTTTAGCTCTTCGTTCTTCGGTATCAGGTGCAAAAAACTCTCGCATATTATGAAATGAAAACCCGGAACCAATCACCAGTAATTCATCGTATTGAAGGGACTGTAGTGCCTTGCCAATAGCAAGGTGTTGCAGTGGATCAAGATTATTGAGCAACGACAATTGAATAACCGGAATATCTGCCGCTGGGTACATCAAAGTTAAAGGCACGAATGCGCCGTGATCATAACCTCGTTTATAATCTAGTTGTGCTGGTATGCCTGCATTAAGTAAAGCTTGTTGAACTTTAGTTGCGAGTTTGGGCTCAGCCTGGACTTGGGTATTGCAATTGATACGCAGCAGCGGGAAAGCCCGAATAGTCATAGATCATTTCAGGGTGACTGCTCGCGGTAATTGTCGCGACTGATCCTTCCCAGTGGGCGCTGATCAGTAATATGGCTTTGGGCTTTTTAAATGTACTGGCCAATGACGTTAGATAAGTGACTAAATCCGCGTGTGAAGGGTCATTAAGCAAAGGCATTGGCCCGCCGCCGTGGGAAATAAATGCGATATTGACATTGCTCATTTTGGTTCCAAATAGATTAACTTAGTCAAATTTTCAGAATGAAGTGCGACTCGCAAATCAGTCTTAACGGGAATGATACCGCTTTAAGTTTTTTAAAGCGGTATCAATACCTGCGTTGTCATTCTCAGGGGAATAACTAGCGATTAGTTTAGCTTAGGAGTCAGTTTGTTCACTATAAGGTTATCTAAACTGAAACGACCACCACCTTGAATGGCTAATGCAATTGATACGACAAATAAAACTAACCCATATTCATAGCCATTGTTCGCCATAAATAAACCGTTTCCAAGGTGTACGGTGACAATAGCAACCAACATCGTGAATGCTGAAACCACTGCGGCAGGGCGGGTTAACAATCCTAATAGTAATGCAATTCCGCCAAAAATTCAGCGCTGCCGGCTAGCATTGCCATTAAGTAACCTGGTGTTAGCCCAATACTGGCCATCCATTGTCCAGTGCCATCTAACCCATATCCACCAAACCAAGCAAATAGTTTTTGGGCACCATGTGCAGCCAAAATTAAGCCAACAGGAGCACAGAAGGATTAGTGCGGCAAAACCCGCATCTGAAGTTAATATTTTATTTAATAATGAAGTTTTCATCGGTAATTCCTCTAACCATTTTTGTAGTTGAAATAACAATTAATTTGCCCGTCTCTTGGGATGAACACACTTTACTATCAACAGAATAAAAGAGTAACATGGGAAATGTGGAATGATTAACAACATAATGTTGATAATGATTGAATTAAAAGGCGGAGGACTTGATGGATAGAGTTGATGCAATGCGAGCATTTGTCTCTGTTGTAATTGAAGGCAGTTTTAGTAATGCCGCTACAGCAATGCAAATATCGCCGCAGCTGGTGAGTAAGTATGTTTCTAAACTAGAAGAACGACTCGATGTTCGTTTGCTTAATCGGACCACACGCAAAGTGAGCCTCACAGAGGCAGGGACCCATTATTTTCAACATGCACAGCAGATTTTATCAAGTATTGACGAAATGGAGTCGCAATTAGGTGGGCTACAACAAAGTCCTAAAGGTACATTGCGAATTAGTGCCCCGGTGTCATTTGCGCTAAAACATATGGCGCGGTTAGTCACTGACTTTCAACTGCATTATCCATCTGTGACTGTAGACTTACAACTGAACGACCGTAAAGTTGACATCGTTGACGAGGGATTTGACATTGCGCTGCGCATTGGTCGTCTTAAGAGCTCGTCGCTTATTGCCAAACGCGTTGCGCCGATTAGAATAATTTTGTGCGCATCGCCGGACTATTTAAAAAAGCACGGTGTACCAAAACAACCAGAAGACCTTAAAGATCACCGCTATTTGCATTACAGCTATATCGAAATGGACGGCAAAGAGAACGATATTTTCCAATGGTTAAAAACCAAGAACAGTAAGTCTGTTGGAGATTTTCAAAGTAACAATGGTGACGTTTTGGTTGATGCAGCAATTGCAGGCGCAGGTTTGGTGTTGCAACCTACCTTTATCGCCAGTGAGGCGGTTCGAAGTGGCAAGCTTAACGTTGTACTGCCCGAGTTTGAACTCGATCCAATGGGCTTGTATGTGGTCTACGCCCACCGAAAATTACTGCCAAATAAAGTGCGCTGTTTTATCGATTTCATTGAAGGTTATTATGGCGCACCACCTTATTGGGATGAATCGATTGATTAATGTGAGAAGGTATGTGAGGTCTTGTTCAGATCGTGTTGCGCAACCGATTCTGGGAACTTAACGTCACCTCCCTTGCGCAACATCATAATCTGATTTTGCATTTCGGGAACCGCAAAACGATACGGGGTTTCGTCAAATTCCGCCAATATACCCTAGTTTAATTGTTCGATTGTTTGCTCTGAGGTATCTAATATATTGATAACTAACCAACCAAATTGGTTTAGACATTGATTTATTTTAGCAAAAATAGACCGCTGAGCGGTCGCGAGTGTGTTGCTGTCCCCAATAAAAATATCAACAATAACCCAATCAAATGTGCTGTTTTTTACGATTAAGTGCTCGAGATAATCTATTGCATCGGATTCTACAATAGTTAAGTTAGCACTAGCAGGAAAATAGGTTTTAACCGAGTCGATGACCTCTGCACAACAATCAACGCTGGTGACTTTGATATCCGGCCTTGAATGCGACAAATAGCGATTAATAAATAAACCGCCACCTCCTAATTCCAAAATTGATTTGGGTTCGTCATCGTAGTTTAACGGTAACAGCATGACATAATTGTGCGGTAATAGAGAACGATAGGGCCTGCTGTTCTCTATGGCGGTTTGCACAATACCATTAACGAGCAGCCAAGATTGGCGCCCGCTTTGACGGATCTCAATATTGCCAAAGGAACTTTTGACCATATATATCGTTTTATTTTCATTATCTGGCGTAAGTGTTTGCGCTAACTTCATTGTTAGTTTTTAATAAACCTTGGGTTTTTAATAATAACTATAATAGAAAGTGTATATCGTTTTGGATACTTGGGGAGAAATAATATGTATCAAGTAGTTGCACCACATTCAGAACAGGAGTGGGAACAGTACTATGAGATACGTTGGCAGATATTGCGAGCGCCTTTACAACAACCTAGAGGGTCAGAGAAAGACGAATATGAACAACATGCTTGGCACCGAATGGTCAAAGATGAAGCTGGCAACGTTGTGGGCGTAGCCCGATTGCATTTGGTCAATGGTGAAGAATCACAAATTCGCTATATGGCAGTAACAGAACAACATCGCCGCAAAGGCTTAGCAACTATGATGTTAGAATCTTTGGAAGCTATAGCAAGGCAGGAAGGCGTTGAGCGGGTTATTTTAAACGCGCGTACCAGCGCAACTAATTTTTATGAAAACCTCGGCTACGTGGTTACAGGTGATGCTCCTGAGATATTTGGGGCAATACCCCATGTACAAATGTGTAAATCTCTTGAGACGTCTGAAGTGATCATTAGAAACCCACATTGGTGTGTCGATTTACAAAATATTTGGCATCAACAAATTCCAATAACCCAACTTATGGGGATCCGAGTTTACCAATACACAGGCACGACATTTGAAACACGAGCGGCATTAAACCCAAACATGAACCTACACGGTACTATGTTTGCGGGGAGCATCTACTCCCTTGCAACGCTAACGGGGTGGGGATTGGTTCATTTAATGATGAAAGAAAACGATGTGGAAGGGGACTTAGTATTGGCTGATGCCACTATTCATTACCACAAACCGGTAACTGAACTCCCTCGAGCCGTGGCAAATTTTGACAATATCGTCGGTGACTTTAAACCACTGCTTAAAGCAAAAATGGCGCGCATAGCGGTGCAAGTTGAAGTGCTTGATGACGTTACACCGGTTGCTAAGTTTACTGGGCAATATGTTGTCGTTCCCAAAGGTGGGAAAGTTAATAAATCTAAAAAGGCAGGTAAAGTTGACGGATAAAACAATTTCTATCATTGCTAATGGTTATTTAGGCAGCCGATTGGCAACTAAATTAAATCAGCAGAAAAATCGAGTTAAGGTATCTTTTCGTGCGAATACGCCAAAAGAACCCATTAGTGATGTTGAGTATCTGCCACTAAATATTGAAAACGGTCAGTTGTCAGGAGACCTAACGTTATTTGACGCGGAAGTTGTGGTGATTTGTATTCCGCCAGGATTCAAATCTGGATTGGCTGAAAGTTATCCAGCCAATATTTCTGCAATCGTGAATGAAGCGCAAAAACATAAGGTTAGACACATCATTTTTACCAGTTCGATAGGGATTTATACTAAGAGTCAAAAAATGATGAGTTTAGTCCGTTTGACCAAAGCCAATTAAAGACTAAGGTCTTATATAATGCAGAGTGCAGCGTATTAAACAGTAGTGCGAAATTTAAACACGTCCTAAGATTAGCTGGGCTAATGGGGAAAGACCGTGCACCGGGTCGTTTCAAAGTTGAAATAAATCAATCAAATGCATCACAGCTGGTTAACATGGTAATGATTGACGATGTGGTTAGTGCCATAACACATTTGATCAACCAACCCGTTAGTGAAGAAAAAATTTATAATATTGTGGCGCCTAACCACCCCACTAAGCAGGACTTTTATCGCTTTGCGCAGATGCAAGCGGGTGACAATGACAAACCGGCCTCAAAGAGCTTACCGACTCGACAATCATCAAAATGGGTGTCTGGTGATTTGATTGAGTTACATTCGGCTTTTCGATACCGTTACCGAGATTTATTCGCTGGCGTTCGAGCCTGTCACGAATAACCGCGACAATAATTTATTTACGGTGTTTAGCTAGATATTTATCAAGGGCGTTGGCAAATTGTTGTTTGTCTTTATCGCCGTATTTAGGCTGACCACCGGTATCTGCGCCACTTGCTCGCATCGTATCCATAAAGTCACGAATGTTGAGGCGCTGTTTTATATTGTGCTTAGTGTACAACTCGCCTCTTGGGTTCAGGGCAATTGCGTTATTGTCGATGACTTCTGAGGCTAATGGAATATCTGCTGTGATCACTAAGTCTTCTGGTTGTGCGCGTAATACAATTTCATTGTCAGCAACGTCAAAACCACTAGACACTTGAATGGTGGTTATAAAAGGAGAGGGCGGAACTTTTAGGTATTGGTTGGCAACTAATATCAACTCAATCTGAGTTCGATTTGCTGCTCGGTACAGAATTTCTTTTGCTGCGACAGGACAAGCGTCGGCATCTACCCAAATTTTCATACTATTGTTCCTTTTCAAATCACGTCCGAAGTGTAATTAATTTTAAACAGCTTGCCTACTTTTGTTTATTTTTGATTTACTTCAAGGGTCAATCCACTATTCTTAAATGAATAAGACCAATACAAGATTATAGTGTGGTGAAACACTGCGCTATTTTGCGACTTCAGCATGGAACTTACGTTAAATTAAATGAACAGCTTGAATTCTAGAGAGTCTAATTTTAGTCAATTTGTTATTACCCAACTCGACCCATTTTGGAACCAAACGGCCCAACTAGGATTATTTAAGAACCCTATTGGCTTAGATATCCATTATGTACATTTACCTTGTCAAAACCCTAAAGGCGGCGTTGTGATAAGTCCATAGTCGAGTTGAGGGATATTTAAAATACAAAGAGTTGGCCTATGACATAGTCAACCAAGGCTACCATGTTTTTATTATCGACCACCAAGGACAGGGGTTGTCGTCGCGGATCTTGCGCAATAGTCACAAGGGTTACGTACAGAACTTTGACGATTATATAATTGATTTGAATACATTTGTTGAGGGCGTGGTCCAGGGCATAACTTGCAAAATTTACATCTGATCTGTCATTCAATGGGTGGCGCAATAGGTCTACGATATATTCAAAATTACCCTTTGGTTTTTACTACAGCATCATTTTCGTCACCCATGTGGGGCTTTATATCGGCTAACTTTCCGGAGAATATGGCGCGCAATATTGTCAAATTAGGTAATCGAATGACCCAATGGACTGGACGTGACAGTGCCTACTTTTTTGGTGGCAAAAACTATTCGAGAAAAGCCTTTGAAAATAATGAACTGACAACCAGTAAAGCGCGATACAACTACTTCCGCGATATTTATGATCAACATCCAAACATTCAATTAGGTGGCATTACTTTTGGGTGGTTACAGGCATCTATTGACGCATTGGATTTAGCTTTTGAGCAATTGGATAGGGTAAAAATTCCGGTGTTAGTTTTACAGGCCGGAGATGACACTGTAGTAGAAAATAAGGCACAAGATGAGTTTTGCGAGGCACTTCAACGGCTAAATCCTACGCTGTATTCAAATTTACCTATTGTTGTGGCCGGAAGTCAGCACGAGATTTTTATCGAAGCAGATCAACGAAGAGTTTTGGCGCTAAAACACATTTTTCAATTTATGGATAAACATAACACCCTCTAATGACTTAGAAGTTCATTAGTGGATGTTATGATTTTATTTAAAGGTTGTCTTAACCAGAATCAAACTAGTTAAAGAAACCTTCATTTGCTTTGACGGTAAGCGGGTGATAGCCAGGTTTAGCGATGTTAAATACGCGTTTCCCAAACTTTTTACCTTTGCTTGTTTTTGCTAATTCACGATACAAAGGTTTAACTAACTTATTACGACCAATGCTTATTAAATACGTTTCTAGGCGTTCAAAAGCTGGTTGATAATCATTTTTAACAACTAAAACTAACCAGCTATGGGCAATTTCGTTATTGGTCGACTGAGTCAATTTAAATGCAGAGTCTAATTCAACCAATTGGGCTGCAGAAAGTTGATCAGGTAAGTTATTTAAAAAATGTAACCATTGGTGCACTGTCCATTCTTTAACGTCTAACTGTGTTGCTTTCACATTGCCGTTTAACCAAGACATTCTGTTTTGGTCAACGATAGTAAACGCATCCGATTTTGGTATTGGATGATTTTTTGGTAATCCCGGTGTATAAATCCACTGTTTAATTCGGTCTAAGTCTAAATGGTAAGGTGTTATCAAATGTTTTTGGATATAGGCTAAAAATGTTTCTGTGTCGATGCTTTGGAATTTAAAATGCTCAAAATAGGCCATTAAAAACTCATCAAAATTAGCGCGGCCGACCTGTTGCTCTATTTCTCGAATAAACAAAGCGCCTTTTTCGTAAGGAATATTACTGAAAACATCGTCAGGATCACGACCTGTTAAGTCGATGGTTAAACGTTGATCGTCTTTCTGCAGTACGGCTAAATCAGCTTGTAAATCTTGGTAACCTAACAAAGCTTCCATATCAAATCGCGACGTACCGTAAATGACTTCCATGATCCGATAAGTTAAATAAGTTGTGAATCCTTCATTTAACCAAAGGTCACGCCAGCTGGAGTTGGTCACTGTATTACCTGACCATGAATGCGCAAGTTCGTGAGCGATTAGCGACACAAGCGATTTGTCGCCGGCAATAACCGTTGGCGTGATAAACGACAATCTAGGGTTTTCCATGCCGCCAAAAGGAAATGACGATGGTAAAATTAATAAGTCATAACGTTCCCAAGGATACGCGCCGTACATTTTTTCGGTAATGTCTAACATGGCTTGGGTATCGCTAAACTCATTAACGGCAGAGGCCAGTACGCTTGGCTCAGCATAAACGCCAGTATCTTTACCAATTGCTTGGAATTGCAAGTCACCCACGGCAATTGCAATTAAATATGATGGAATCGCCTGAGGCATTTTGAAATGATAAACACCGTTTCGTGGCGCGCTGGCGTCGTTATTCGCACTCATTACTGCCACTAATTCTTTTGGTGTTGTAATCGTTGCCGCGTAAGTTACACGGACTGTTGGGCTGTCTTGCAAAGGGATAAAGCTACGGGCGTGAATGGCCTGCGCTTGACTGAATAAAAATGGATGTTTCTTTTCAGTTGTTTGTTCAGGAGACAACCATTGTAATCCTGAAGCATTTGGTGAAGTGGAGTAAGCGATGGTTACCTTGTCCGTACCATTTGCAATGTCGATTACCAAAGCGCTTCCTAGGTTAGGATCTGCTTTGTGCAGTTTATACGCTAACGTTTTTCCGCCAGAGTTGATGGATTTAATCGTTAAATCACGGGTATCTAAAACTAACGAATTAGTTGTTTTATCAAGCCATTTTAGGCTTAGCGTTGCTGAGCCAGTAAGTTGTTTTTTGTTGAAATCGACGTTTAAGTTGAGGTCAATATGACTAACGTTAACTTGGTCAAAGTTAGCAAAAGAATGTGGATCAGACGTTTGTGCAAAACCGCTAAGCGAACAAACCAGTAATATGGTTGCTGCGAATAATTTGAACGTATTTATCATTGTTATTTTTCTTTCATTGTAAATAAAAAGTGGGCAACGACATGATGACAAATAACAATCATCGATACAATTTCTAAACAACTGATAATTACTGCGATGAAAGGCGAGAGTGTAAACTTGTTGGCGTTTAAATAGACACAAAAGCGTGCATGTTACCTAGCGCTGCTTTCACGCATTTTAAGGTAACTGTCTGAGAGATATTCTGGTTCAGCTTATTCACACTGCCTAAGCTGAACCAATATTTAGGGGAATTAAAATTTAAATTGTTTTATTTGACGCATCAAGCCGGTTTCTAAATCTGATAATTGTAGAATGCTCCCTTCCAGCATTTCCGCTTCGTGAACTAGCCCTGCAGCCCCTTTATGTATTTGCTCCATTGTATTTCTAACTTCGTTGGTCACCGACGATTGTTCCTCAGACGCACTGGCGATCATATTATTCATATCAGAGATATGATTCATCTGGTCGGCGATAGCGTTCATCGCTGTACTGGTGATTTCGGTCGATTCGATTACCAATTCAGCCAATTCCTTACTGCGGTTAGTTGCACTCACCGACTCTCCAGCTTGGGCCTGCAGAGAGGCTATGATGATCTCAATCTCTTTAGTTGATGACTGAGTGCGTTGCGCAAGCGTTCTTACTTCATCTGCCACAACGGCAAAGCCACGACCTTGCTCTCCAGCACGAGCCGCTTCAATCGCTGCGTTTAATGCAAGTAGGTTTGTTTGTTCGGCAATACTTTTGATGACATCCAGAACGCCGGAAATATTGTCGCTACTTTGATTCAATTTAGTCACAATATTTGACGTATTGTCTAATTCTGAAACTAATTCACTAACCTGCTGTAGATTAATGTTCATTTGCTCCCGGCTACGGTTTGAAGTGTCTCGTGCTTCATTTGTACTGGTTGCTGCGGTGGTCGCATTTTGAGCAATATCGGCTGTCGCGGCATTAAGCTGTTCTAAATGACTTAACGTAGCCTCAGTTTTTGCCGATTCGTTATTGGCTTCTGTGTGGGATTTTTCACTTGCGTGTTTCACCTGCTTGGCGACGTCGTCGAGGCCCTGTGATGTTTCCGCCACTTCGCTTATTAATTGTTGAACCTCACCGATAAACTGGTTAAATCCAGTGACTAGAAGGCCTATTTCGTCATTTGATTTATAGTTGATTCGTTTGGTTAAATCGCCGCCACCCTGCGCAATCTCTTGGAGTAACTTGTTAACACTCGATAACGGTTTAACCACAACGCGATTGATGATCACCATAATAAAAATACCAGTGACTACAACAAAAATTAGCAGTGATACAGTGACGTTCGCGGTAGACGTTGCAATTCGTTTATCGGTTAACTCAGATGATAATGACAATTCAATGTGGCCAATTTGTTGCGAGTCATTCCAAGTTAGAGGAATAGTGACCTTGTCTAATGTTGACTCAGTCGTAAAACCACTGTTTCCGAGTTCTTGGTTTCGATGATCAACAACGCGAATTTTACTGATGTTGTTATCTTTAACAAACGCCTGAATAATACTGGAAATCAGGGGTTTATCGTATGAATACACTGGCTCAGCGAGAATAACGCTCAGTTCATTTTTTAATGTTTCTTGCGTTTGTTGCCAGTGGTTATTTTCTGCATGAGATTGCAATTGATTGCTCACAATGGACACAATGACAAAAGCGACAAACAGCGCGGCGCTGACTGCGACAATGACTTTTTAGAAATGGAGTTCATGCTGATTAATTTCCTGTGTAAGAAATAGGGTCAAACCATAGTTCTTTTCTGTTGATTGGTGTTCTATCGGTTAATAGCGGGTTTTCTAAATCGATAATGATCCTGCCTGCTACATTGGCTTTACTTAAAGCGGCTTTTACTTGGGTATCGGCCAAAAACATTTGTTCGAACGTGCCGTCGGCAACCATATTGTTCAACGTTGTTATCATTGTTTGTTGCAACGCAACATTGTCTTTTCGCAGGAAAAAATAAAGTGGTGCGCGGTATCTGACCATAATGTGAGGCTCGACAATAAGATCGAGTTCTTTATGACGAACAATTTCATCCCAAGGCTCATTTATGCCTCGTGGGAAATAGTCAAAACGTTCCCCTTCCAGCATATAAAACAAGTTAGGGTACTTTAGGGTCTTGGCAACCGTTAACCCGTTGTGTTCCAAAATTCGAGTATCGGGTCAGGTTTTTCCCTGCCCAGCGGAGAAAGCCTTTAGGTCACTTAATGTTTTTACACCGGCAAAAAGATGTTTATTTTGGGCCTTAACGATTGCAAGTCGCATTCCTAACATACCGCGAAAAAGCGGAAAATACAGGGCCTGATAATCGTCCTCCAATTGTCTTGACGTCATGCTCCACATTACATCTAAGCTGCCTGTTTTTACATCATTCAAAATACGGGCATTTGAAACGTCTTTATCACTAGCATACGGGTAGATATATTCTAAGTTAGCGCGCTTGAGAGTTTCCACCAGAATTTTGTGTGGAAGCGACGTATCTCCAGAGTAACTTTGTAATTTCACTGGGCTGCTATAAGCCACGGCAGAGGTTAACCATACAATTGATAGTATTGTGGTTTTTATAAATCGAGATGGCATCTAACCCCTAAAACAAGCTTAAACGTAGGGCTAAAACATACCATTAAACAGCAAATGGAAATTGAACATACGTATGCATTAAGTGCTGCAATATGTACCGCAATATGTGCCGCAAGAATTTAAATAATAATGTGTCGTGTGCATGGACTTAATTTAGTAATATACAGCCTGCTCAGAATTAGAAAGGTAAAGAATAAGTTCATGCTAAATATTGTGTTATACCAGCCGGAAATTCCCCTAATACAGGCAACATTATTCGATTGTGTGCAAACACGGGTTATAAGTTGCATTTAATTGAGCCATTGGGGTTTGATTGGGATGATAAAAAAGTCCGTCGTGCGGGATTGGATTATCACGAGTTTGCGAATGTTAAACGATACCCTAATTTTGAAGCGTTTGTTGCTGAATACCCAGAATCTCAACTGTATGCCTGCACGACTAAAGGTCAGTCTTTTCACCATGAAGCAAAATACAAAACCGGTGACAGTTTGGTATTTGGCCCTGAAACTCGAGGGTTACCGGATGACGTTTTAGCCCAAATTCAAAGCCCAAATTGGCTTAGAATTCCAATGCAATCTGGAAGTCGCAGTATGAACTTGTCAAATGCGGTTTCAGTCTTTGTTTATGAGTCTTGGCGGCAGTTGGATTTTGCCGGTGCAATGTAATTAAATGCGTTGTTAAAAATATTATTTTTAAATGTTTTTAACAATTTAACTTTAATTTTTGTAAGTTTATTTTGGCAGATGTACATTTTTTGACTATGCTAAATTTAACTTCTTCTGAAGCAGTCAAATGGAAATGAAAATCGTATTGAAAAATGCAACTATTCGGCTAGGATTGCTAGTGCTAATTTTTATTTGTGCCTTTGGCGCAAAGGCTCAAAATCACACTGACTTTATTCCAATAACTTTACCTTCCCCTCACATCATGGAAAACAGTGTCGCATTTGGTCAAGATGCACAAGGCCAAACCTGGTTAATAACAGAGCAGGGGTTAAGTGTTTTTCGTGATATTCAGTTTGTATCTTTTCGCTCTTTTTCATTCGAACAAAAAATTACCGGTGCCGAATTTATTGGCAATGATGCTTTTATTACAACGCCTAGTCAGGTGTTTCGTGTCTCGTTAACTAATCCACACTCACCCTTAACGCAAGTATGGCCAACGACTGGTATTAAAGAAAAAGCCAAATTGAGGTTGTTAAAATTCTGCAGGGTAAAGGTAACTTAGTTGATAAAACTAACCTTTATTTACAAACGACAGCCGGTATTTATCAGTTGAGCTTGATTGGTTCAGAACCGCAACAAAGTGTGATTTCAAATTTAATTCGACCAATAGAACAACTGCAACAACCTAAACAAGTTACTTCTTTTAATGAACATATTTTTTTGTTGTTTGACGATACTATCGAACAATATTCTAGTTTAGATAACAGTTGGCAAACTTTTGGTTTTGACAATGAGTTTGTGTCGTTTGCCGCTGTTAAAAACTCCCTTGTCATGCTTAATCAACAGGGGATCTTTATTCATTAAATTTAGATACAGCAAAAATTGATAAAGTCGCGAATCAAACTGGGATTAGTGAACTTATATCTAGCGGTCGTGACCTCCACGTTCGCAAGGGGAGTTTTTGTACAGCACTCGAAATCCCGCCTTGAAAGTCAGAGAAGCCAATTTTTCTCAAAATGTATTTATCGATAGAAGTGGCAATATTTGGCTTAGTACACCGTTTGATATTCAAGTTTCTTGGTGGCAGCCCATAAGTGTCGAACCTCAAGATGCACCCGTTTGGAGTGATTTCGCAAACTCTAATCTTATTACCAAATCTAAAATTTATGCCCTTAAAAACGGGACACTTTACGAGCGTCAGGTAAACGGCAGACAGAGTTGGCTGCCGGTTTGGCAACCATCGCCAAACGAAAACAAGGTTTACACTCACCTATTTGAAACCCAAAATCATTTATGGCTAGTCTCTGCAAACCGGTTTATCGCATTAGATAAAAACTCGATGACCGTAACTACCGATAAGCCACGCCAATCAGGCGATGCGGTTTTTCCGTTTGATACAACGCGGTTGATTTATTTTGCCAAAGATGAGATCCGGACGTTATCTGGTGATGGTCGTGAAATAGTGCTTCAAGATCCTATTCAATGTAACTCAGACTGTGCTTTGCCTTGGAAAGTTTCTAATTCGGTTCATTTAGGTGATGCCTTGTATTTTGCAACGAGTCAGGGGTTACACCGTGTCGACAAAAAGATCTGTCGCGTTCAATAGTAAGGTTAGATGCGTTAAATCAATTAACTCCTTTACTATCGTTGGCGGTTGCGAGCAACCAAAAGCTATGGTTGATTTACCCTAATAAAGTCGCGTTATTTGACCCTTCCACATTACAATCCAAAATTTACTACAGTGGATTTAATCGTATTTTTGATGCCACTTCGGATATCCGCCAAGACCTTGTTTTTAACAGCCAACGCGGCTGGTTTAAATTAAGTTCATTGGCCGTAAATGAAATGAACGCAGAGCCTAATTTTGTTGTGCAGCAGGTGATTGATGATTACGAAGCACAATACCTCGTTAATGTTGGTAACAAGATCGCGTTGTCGAGCGACAGTGATGAAATTCGATTGGCTTTTAATATCGCAAAACAACACCCTTCACAGCAAATGCAAGTTCGGTTTAAGTATTCTGACGAAATAAACTGGACTGTGGTTTCGATGTTTAATCACTCTTTGACGTTAAAGAATTTGCGCCAAGGTGCCAATCAATTGGAGCTTCAAGCGCGTTTAGAGGGGCAGTCATGGCAGCATGCTAAAAGTTTTAATTACATTCTCCCTTATCGTTTTTTCCAAACCAAATGGGTCATCATATTTGTAGCTGGATTTTTACTTGTCCTACTCATGGTCATTGTTTATGAGCGGATCGGTAGAGTAAAAGTGGCGTTTAACTCTGTGACACAAGAGGCGTTTATTTTATCTTTACTTGACTCAACACGTGATGGTGTGTGGATAGCAAACAAAGACCGAGAAATTCAGTCGGTCAATCAAGCATTTGTTGATATAACGGGATATCAGTTAGAAGACGTTGACGGGAAAAGTTTTCAGCTACACGCTGATTTCGGCCGCAACCACGAACTCGAAAGTTTAATTTGGCAAGAAGTTACTAAGACTGGGTTTTGGGTAGGCGAAGTTTGGAGTAAAAAGTCATCTGGCGAAAAAGTTTCATTGGATCTGTCCGTAACTCGAGTGGAAACTGAAAACCGTTTGATGTCAAAAACAGACGTGAAATTTGTTGGTGTATTTTCTGACATAACGCATCGTAAAAACAGTGAACAAGAGTTGCGTTTACTCGCGACTCGCGACCCGTTAACCAATCTTCCAAATAGAACGTTATTTACCGAACATGTACAACATACTATTGATATGACAACGGCACATGCACCAAATTTTGCGGTAATGTTTTTAGACCTAGATAATTTTAAAAAGGTAAATGAAAGCTTTGGTCCATTAAAGGGTGATGAGTTTATTGGTTTAGTTGCGGAACGAATCGCAAAATGTTTGGCAAAGGGCATTACCTTAGCCAGACTTGGCGGTGACGAGTTTGCCATTTTAATTCCTAATCAGATGTTTTCTGGTGTCCCAGCGTTTTTCATAAAACGCATTGCGAAAGATATTCAACGTGAGTTGCGACCAGCATTTTGGTTAGATGATACAGAGATCAGTATTTCAGTGAGCATGGGGGCTTCGGTGTATCCTATCCATGGTGACAAGCCTGAAGTATTAATGCGTTGTGCCGACACTGCGCTCAATAGAGTTAAAATTACCGGACGTAATAACTGTCTTATCTATGATGATGTAATGGACGATTTAGTTAACGATAAGTTGAGTTTAGAAAGTGAGCTAATTGCCGGTTTAAATCGAAATGAATTTTTGGTGTATTACCAGCCAAAATTTAAGTTAAAAGAAAATGAAGTTTGTGGCTTTGAGGCGTTAGTGCGTTGGCAGAACCCAAATCGTGGTTTAGTCTCTCCAGATCAGTTTATTTCCATCGCAGAAGATAATGGCCTAATTCGCCAGTTGGATTTTTATGTTTTAAAAACAGTTTGCCAACAAGTAAAAGTCTGGCTTAAAAGCGGTTTAATGCGAGGGAAAGTCGCCGTTAATATTTCAGCATTAAATTTCCAACAGGCCGATTTTTGCGATAGTTTGCTTAAAATTATTGAGTCGGAAGGTAACTTACATAATTACATTGAGTTGGAAATAACTGAAACCGCAATGATGCGTGAACCTGAACGCGCACTTAAAAGTGTCGGTCAGTTGCGGAGTAAAGGTCTTAGTATCGCATTAGATGACTTTGGTACAGGTCACAGTTCGCTCGGTTATTTAAAAACGTTCCCTATCGATAGGATCAAAATAGACAGAACTTTTGTCAAAGATATCGAGTTTGACGAACAAGACCGTAATATTACGTCTGTCATTGTACAATTGGCAAAACACCTCGGAATCGCCGTTATTGCTGAGGGTATTGAAACCGAAGCGCAGGCTTATTTAATGCACGTTATGGGTTGTAATGAAATTCAAGGGTATTTGATTAGTAGGCCAGTTGCTGCGGATCAAGTCCCTGAATTATTGAAATCTGAATATAAACAAATCGGCTCAATAGACGGTTAAATCGACTTGTTTCATTTAGCCGTTCCATTTATCAAACATCAAACAAAGTGTTGTCTGGTATAACGTTAACCCGTAGTAATTAGTTTGGGGTTTGAATGACTGAAACACAATTAACCGTTGAAGTTGGCATCTGCGCAACATTGTTTGTCATACTGTTAATTAACTTCGTTATCTTGCACAATTGGCGTGTCGTGCCGACTATTATTAGCCAAATTTTGCTTGGCACTTTTTAATTTTAGTACAACAAGCCCACAAATTTGACCATGGCTATTTGCTTATGGCGGCTTTGGTTACTGCATTAATCGGTATTGGGTGCAATTGGCCCGGTATGTTTAGACAAGTACATGACTACGTTAAACAATGGTCGTTAGTTCTCATTTGTTTAATTATCATAATCTTAAATCAACTGTTCTGGTCTTCCTTATTCTTGTTTATGTTGCCAATTGTCATTTGCTCTATGGCGACTATTGGGTACAATTTTTGGTCGTTACGGCAAATAACCCGTGCGCATCACGCTGATTCAAAACAATATTCCAAAAACGAAATTGCAATTGGATTAGACCTCGCATCCGGCCTACCTAATAAGTTGGCGTTTACAGACAAAATTGATAAGCAGTTAAAGATCCATTCTTCATTAACAATTAATCTCGTCATTTTTAAACTAACTAATTTTGAATTGCTGAATTCGCTTATAGGCCATCAAAATGGCGATATGGTGAAGTTACAGATGTCTAGTCGGATCCGGAATATACTCAAGCAATCACCCGACATATTGTTATTGTCAGAGCATTCACAAACGGCATTTTTGGCAACATTAGGTGGTGTAGATTTTAGCTTTGCTGTTCGCGATGATGGGAAAAACGATGTCACGGAAACATTATTGTCAAAACTTAAAGATGTCATTAACGAACCTTTGTTAATTAATGCAACAGCGGTTGATGTTGGGATTCAATTTGGAGTTGCAAGTTACCCAGAGCACGGAGGGTCGGCACAGGACCTAATAGAACAAGCCTATCTTGCATTAAGTTATCAACAACAAGATGGAACCTCTGTTTATTTTCAAAACAAGTTAGAAAGTCGCCTCCACAATAACCGCGCAGTGATTAGTCAGTTGCGGGAAGATTTAAACCATGACCGATTTGAATTGTTTGTTCAGCCTCAAATTAATCTGATCACTAATGAAGTTGAAGGAGGTGAAGTTCTAATTCGATGGCGCCGTGATAATTGCGAAATTTTAGCCGCGGATCAGTTTATTACCCTCGCAGAAGAATCTGGGGTTATTTATCAACTCAGTGTCTGGTGCTTTGAACAAACGATAAAAAAATTGGCTAAAATGCAACTCCATGGATGTGAACAATACTTAGCTGTAAATGTATCTAACAAAGAGTTATTCCAGTCTCAGCTGGTGGATACAATTGCAAATTTGCTTGAGAAATATCAAGTTGCCCCCGACAAACTCGTGGTTGAAATTAAAGAATCGGCATTTGCTCAAGATCCGGAACGTGCACTTAAAATAACACGCTTAATATCGCACCTTGGCGTACGTGTGGGATTGGATGAGTTTGGTAAAGATCAAAGTGCGCTTAGTTGCTTTAATAAGTTTTCACCTTGGTATGTAAAAATTGACTGTAAAAGTTTAAATACCGATGCCAATACAGAAAAAACAATGCTTACTTAAATGCGATTATCGGACTGGCGCGCAACTTAGATATAAATACCGTTGGTCATGGCGTTGAAGTTGAGTCGACCATCCATCAATTACGAGATACTCAATGTCGATTAGCACAGGGGTATTTTTACAGTAAACCGTTTGAGCTTTCTGGATTTGAGACCTTAGCTAGAGCAGTGGCAAAATACAGGAGCATCACTTCACAAATAGCTTTAATATTGACGATTATATTTTTGCTTATTTCACTCTTATATTAAATCAGTACGCTGAAAAGGGCCGAAAAACGCACTGTCGGGCAAATGTCAGGTGTTTGTCGTAACTGACAGCGGTATATTTTCTACATTATCTCACCTCAATCAAGGGGCAATGACTAAATGATTTTAAAACAACTCCGTATTAGTCGGTATTTATCGCAGGAACAATTAGCAGAGATATCGGGGCTGAGTGTTCGAACGATTCAACGTATTGAGAGTGGTCATAATGCGAGTACGGAATCATTAAAATGTTTAGCAGCGGCTCTTGATGTAGATATTAATGTATTAAATCAGGAGGAACTTATGATTGATAAAGGGTCAGATAATTGGAAAGCAATGTCACCAATACTTAAAGGTTGGTTCATTATTAACTATTTACAGATGCGCCCAAATCGCGCCACTGGTGTGAGAATTGAAGTGGTTAGCCATATATTTGCTTTCATATTTTGTGTTATGGGGTTTGTTTACGAGAGCATCTTAGCAGGTGGTATTATCTTTTTGGTCACCGCGCATTTATTTAGATTGCTCACTTGGCAAGGCGATAAATACGGTATTTGGTACGACACTGAACAGTCAGAAAAAGATTAGGACGAAACCTCAATATTAACTTGGGTGTTTGGCAATTAAGTAGCTGTATACCAGTTGCATGATTGCTTGTCCTGCTTCATTTTGTTGCGTATCTGTCGGCGCGGACTCACAAATATGTAAGTAGCGATTTGTATCGTTACTGCTCATTTTGAACACATAACGTGCCGCTTGCTCTAATGTAAATCCTGAAACGCTAAACGCACTTGCTGCGGCATATTTAATAGCATCGATATCGAGCTCAACACCGGAAGGTAAACCTAATGTTTGGTGTTGAACAAGGGCTTGTTGCATTGAATCTTCAATAGATTGATCTTGGCGAATAAACAACGATTGATAGCTCGTATAACTAAAACCAGCTTTACTTAGTTCGGTTAACGTATCCTGATTATTTTTTTGCTCGTGTAAACCAAATACATGATAGCCAGCTAAAATGCCATCGGCAAAAGCATATCGAAAAGGATTGCCAGAATGTCGGCCTTCTTGGTTTCTGAAATCAGCGTGCGGGTCAAGGTTGACACAGCTCACTTGAGACTTCGCACTGGTACTTAACGACGTTAAGATTGGATAGGCATTATTATGGCCACCACCAATCACCACGAGGTTAAAGTCTAAATCAAAAATAGGGGTTAACACCTCTTTTACGCGAGTATCAATATCGGCACAGAGCTGTCGAAGATTGCTTAAACTAGGATCAAGATGACTTTTGGCTAAAAAATCATTCACCACAACATGGCCTAATAACAAACATTTTGACCAGTCAAACATCTGATTGGCTTGCTGATTTAACAGTACATTTAAAAAAGCCGGCCAGCCTTTATCCGCACCGCCATTGCCACAGTTTGCTCTAGGTCCAATGTCTTCTGGCACGCCAACAAAGACAGTTGTAACACCATCTAACTTTGCCTGATTTAGCGTACTAAGCAAATCCAAATCGCTCGGTATTGAAATAACGTCAGCGACGTGGGATTCACCAAGTCGCTTTTGTTTAAACCGTGTTAGATCAGCATCAGTAGTTAGCGCTATCGGATACGACATTCTTATTCAATATCAAGTGGTTCTGGACTTAAAATGATACCAGTACTGTCGGCATAAAGATGATCGTCTGGTAAAAATGTGACACCGGCAAAATTAATGGCAATATCGTCCTCACCAATGCCCTGATCGTCCGCACCAACCGGAATTGAATTTAATGCGACAACACCAATATTGATGTCTTCTAAGGCGTCAACTTCACGGATACTGCCGTTACAAATGATGCCTTCCCAATTATTTTCTGCGGCTAATTCTGCAATTTCTGCATCAATCAATGCACGTCGAGTTGAACCACCACCGTCGATGACGAGTACCTTGCCTGTGCCGTCTGTCGAGACAACGTTTAATATAAGAGCGTTGTCTTCAAAGCACTTGATGGTGCGAACTTGACCACCAAATGAAGTCAGTCCACCGTATTGTTCAAAGATAGGATCGACGACATCAACCTGCTCTGTGTACATATCACATAGTTCAGAAGTGTTATATTGCATGGTAGCCTCATTGGGTAGCGTGATTAGATTTTAGTATATCTGGCTTAGGTCGCATTACCAATTGTTTATGTCTCGTTAGAAAACATCAATTATGGTTAGGTTACAATTAGGAGCAGTGGTATTAGTATGTAAGCTAACTTTTCTCAGGATAAAACTTGGTAACCGAGAACTTTTTATTTCCTGATGAGTCGAAAGTACAACAAAATTAGGAGGATGAACATTGAAGTTAGAGTATAAAATAGCTGAAACCGCCGAGGAATTTGAAGCAATTCATAAGCTAAACTATCTAACGTTTGTCGAAGAGATCCCACAGCATGAGAGAAACCCAGAGGGCAAACTAGTCGATAAGTTTCATCTTGAAAATACCTATTTTATTTGCAAAAACGGCAGCCAATTGGTTGCGATGATCGCAGGCCGAACGCAAAGGCCATTTTCACTCGATATAAAAATTGAAGGGTTAGATAGTTTATTGCCATTAAATAGTCAGCCTGTCGAAGTTAGACTATTAGCGGTGGACCCGAGTTACCGTAAAACTAAAGTTTGCGGAATTTTGATCGAAAAATTATCGACTCATTATGCTGGGCAGGGACAGGACATTGCATTAATTTCTGCTACATTACGAGAGGCTCGTCTGTATCGTCGAATGGGCTTTGTATCATTTGGGCCGACAGTAGGAACAACTTGTGCTCAATACCAACCGATGTATTTAACACTAAAAAATACTTATCGTTGGCGACAATGCTTAACAATATCAAAACGTCAAAACACAAAAAGCTGAACTTGCACCCTGGGCCTGTAGAAATATCGGAAAATGTCAGCAACGCTTTGTCTTTAGAACCTATTTCCCATCGAAGCGCCTGCTTTTTAGATCTGTATGAACATACAATTGCTAAAATATGTGAGCAAACTGCTATGCCAGAAGCCTATATTGTTCAAGGTTCTGGGACATTAGCAAACGATTTGGTCGCGGGCCAAATACAACAACTGCAAAAAGAGGCGTCATTTTAGTTAATGGCGAATTTGGCGAACGACTTGCAGAGCAAGCTAGACGCTGGGGCTTGGAGTTTGAACTGCTTAAAGTCGATTGGGGGCAACAATTTGATCTGCCTGAAATTGAAAAAGTATTAACTTCCGATAAAGCACTTGGGTGGCTTTGGTTTGTAGGGTTAGAAACGTCCACTGGTGTTAAAAACCCCTACAGAAAATTGCTCAACCTGTGTTTAAGTTATGATGTTAAATGCTGCATTGACGCCATTAGTTTACTAGGGAGTGAAGAAACTAATTTTGATGGTGCCTATTTAGTATCAGGCTCTAGTGGCAAAGGGATTGGTTCGTATTCTGGTTTGGCGTTTGTGGCGCGGGAACATGGTGAATTTTTAAATAATAGGATGTTACCTGCGTATTTAGATCTATCTTTGTACGCTCAACGGGGTGGGATACCGTTTACTTTAAGCTCCAATTTATTGAGGGCCTTTAATAACGCGTTGACAACAACCGACTGGCAATCGAAATACCAAATAATTGCCGAAGCAAGTGCTTACTTATTTTCTAGATTAAAGGCTTTAGGCATAACGGTCGTCGCAGAGAATAATGACAATCTAAGTTGTATATTCACCATTGCGATACCCTCAGATATCGACATTATTGAGCTTGCAGATTCACTATTGGATAAAGGCTATTCGCTCTATTATGAGCCTAAATACCTAGTGTCGAGACATTGGATGCAAATATGTTTATACAGTCTTGAAGAAGTGGCGGATATTTATAACTTGCCTTTATTTTTACAAACTCAATGTGTTTCAAATACGCTAGTAAAAAGTTAGCGGAACATTACATTAGGAAAGTGGGATTAACAAATTAGTCGGTGGGATTAGCAACAGAAACTAATTGAACAAAAAAAGCCGAACGGTTGTTCGGCTTTTAATATCAATATCCTAGAATTTAGTGGCGGAAGTGACGCATGCCAGTAAATACCATTGCAATTCCATGTTCGTCAGCAGCAGCGATAACTTCGTCGTCGCGCATTGACCCACCCGGCTGGATGATTGCTTTAATGCCTGCAGCTGCAGCAGCATCGATACCGTCACGGAACGGGAAGAATGCGTCAGAGGCCATAACTGAACCTTCAACAACTAAGTTTTCATCAGCGGCTTTGATCCCAGCAATTTTAGCTGAATAAACACGGCTCATTTGTCCTGCGCCCACACCAACAGTCATTTCTTCGTTGGCGTATACAATAGCGTTAGATTTAACAAACTTCGCCACTTTCCAGCAGAACATTAAGTCTTTAAGTTGGGCTTCAGTTGGTTGTACTTTAGAAACAACTTTAAGCTCGTCTTGAGCAACCATACCTTGGTCACGGTCTTGAACTAACAAACCTCCATTAACACGTTTAATGTCAGGTTGAGTTGTTTTAGTTCCCCATTCGCCTGTTTCTAAAAGTCGAACATTTTGTTTCGCAGAAACAATTTGTGCAGCTTCTGCAGAGATTTTAGGCGCGATAATTACTTCAACAAATTGGCGTGAAATAATCGCTTCAGCAGTATCTGCATCTAACTCGCGGTTAAATGCAATGATGCCACCAAACGCTGACGTAGGGTCAGTTTTGTGAGCACGGTCATACGCTTCTAAAATGGTATCGTTAACAGCAACACCACAAGGGTTTGCGTGTTTAACGATGACACAAGCTGGGCGCGTGAATTCTTTTACACACTCAAGAGCGGCGTCGGTATCAGCGATGTTGTTATAAGACAACGCTTTACCTTGGAGTTGTGTTGCTGTTGCTACCGATGCTTCTTCAATGTCGTTTTCAACATAAAAGGCTGCATCTTGGTGGCTGTTTTCGCCATAACGCATTTCTAATTTCTTAGTGAATTGCATGTTATAGGTGCGAGGGAATTTAGAGTCTTCAACTTCGTCGGCATTGTCTGAATAATCAGGAACCATTTTGCCAAAGTAGTTTGCAATCATACCGTCATAACGAGAAGTATGTTCAAACGCTGCGATTGCTAGGTCGAAACGAGTTTCAAACGATGTCGCACCTTGGTTGGCGTCAAGTTCAGCAGAAATACGGTCGTAGTCTTTGGCATTTACAACAATCGTAACGTCTTTGTGATTTTTTGCTGCAGAACGAACCATTGTCGGTCCGCCAATGTCGATGTTTTCTACCGCATCTTCCATTGTGCAATCTGGATTTGCAACTGTGTTTGCAAACGGATATAGGTTTACAACAACCATATCTATAGGTGCAATGTCGTGTTCAGTCATTACCGCATCATCGGTACCGCGACGGCCTAGAATGCCACCGTGGATCTTAGGGTGAAGCGTCTTAACACGACCGTCCATCATTTCTGGAAAACCAGTGTGATTGGAAACTTCAATTGCGTTTACGCCATTTTCGGTGAGTAGTTTGAATGTGCCGCCCGTAGACAATATTTCAACGCCGTGAGAGGCTAACTTACGCGCGAATTCTACTATACCAGTTTTGTCGGACACGCTGACTAGAGCGCGGCGAACAGGTCGTAATGTATCCATTGAATCAATATACCTTAGCTTGGTTGATTAAAGTCATGGTCGTAACCACAACCGTAAAGAAATTGGTGTGTAAAAAGTTAGCTGGCTTAATTATTGTCGCGAAACTTAAACCAGCTCAGTTTTAAACTAGACTTCCTAGTAACAAACCATACCTATTTTTACGTAATAATTTGTTTTTAAAACTGTCCTTTTACTTTTAACTTAGTACTTTGCCACTAACTCTCGTTAAAGAGCGCCAAATTAGGCCCGGCATACTTACATCCCTGTAAGTCGCCGGTCTAATCTTCATCCCTGAAGGCCCGGCATACTTACGTCCCTGTAAGTCGCCGGTCTAATCTTCATCCCTGAAGGCCCGGCATACTTACGTCCCTGTAAGTCGCCGGTCTAATCTTCATCCCTGAAGGCCCGGCATACTTACGTCCCTGTAAGTCGCCGGTCTAATCTTCATCCCTGAAGGCCCGGCATACTTACGTCCCTGTAAGTAAAAAGCACCCGAGGGTGCTTTTAATGTTCTCCCAAGGGAGATTAGTTCATTCCGTATTTCTTTAACTTCTTACGTAAAGTACCACGGTTAATGCCCAACATATTGGCTGCACGAGTCTGATTACCGCGAGTGTAAGTCATGATCTCTTCCAATAATGGCTTTTCTAATTCTGATAAAACCAAGTCATAAACATCGGTAGAATCTTGACCATTTAACGTTTGTAAATAGTTACGTACCGCTTTTTTACTTCGTTACGTAGAGGCTGAGGCTTGTCAGCCGTTTGGATGTGTGCGTTCGTTATAAACGGTGTTGCTACGTTTTGGTCAAACATGTTTATTATTTCTCTATCATTAAAATAAGGTTAAGACTCAAAGCGACATTCAAAAGCGAATGGGCTTTCCTATTCAAATTCGAAATACTTATTTAATGCATCTAACTGTTCATTGCCAGATTCGATAGCGTTAAATAACTTTCTAAAAGACTTATCCGTGTCTTGGTCTTGCAAGTACCACCCAACGTGCTTACGCGCAATTCGGGGTCCCAGTACTTCGCCATAAAGTTGATGCAGGTTTATCACATGCTCCAACAAGATGCCTCGAACTTCCTCTTTGTCAGGGGCAGCGAGATACTCGCCAGTTCGTAAATAATGGTCAATTTCTCTGAAAATCCAGGGACGACCTTGTGCAGCTCGGCCAATCATTAGCCCATCTGCGTTTGTATATTCCAAGACTTCCTTTGCCTTTTCTGGTGAATCGATATCACCATTAGCAATAACCGGAATCGATATGTAGTCCTTTATTTCTCTAATAATGTCGTATTCAGCATGGCCTTTATACATACAAGCCCGCGTTCTGCCGTGTATTGCTAAACTTTGAATTCCATTTCGTTCAGCAATTTTGGCAATTTCAACACCATTTCGATTATCGGTATTCCAGCCAGTCCTCGTTTTCAAAGTGACAGGTACATTCACTGCTTTGACAACCGACTTGACGATTTGTTCAACCAAGTCGGGATATTGCATCAATGCAGACCCCGCCATCTTTTTATTTACCTTTTTTGCTGGGCAACCCATATTAATGTCGATGATTTGCGCGCCATTTTTTCATTATATGCCGCGGCCTCTGCCATTAAGTCTGGATCCGCTCCAGCGATTTGCACCGCTCGAATGCCGGTTTCACCTAAGTGATCCATTCGGTTCATCGATTTACTTGTTTTCCAAACCTGTGGATTGGACGACAACATTTCCGAAACCGCAAGGCCAGCCCCCATGCGTCGACATAACTGTCTAAATGGTCTATCCGTGACTCCAGCCATTGGTGCAACAATTAAGTTGTTGTCCAGAGTGTAGGGACCAATTTGCATGAAAGCGCATAACCTCGTTTAGCATTTAATTAGTTCAATCGTTTTTTAAGTTCAGTCACAATTCTGTCACTGACCAAAAAAAGGGCGGCAAGTTTACTGTTTTTTAACAAAAATCAAAGGTTGTTTTTTAAACAAATTGTGTATTTTTGTGGACTAAACTATTGACATTTAAAATTGAGTAAAAACTCGAAAAAAACATTTCTGAATTAGCGAAAAAGGGTGAAAAAAGCGATTGAAATGATTGACTTTTATATCGCTTAGAGGTTAGCGGCGGGAAAACATTGGCCGACACAGAATGTTCGGCCAAAAAAATGATGTAAAAAATAAATTATTTTAATTTACGTTATTGTGTCTTTTAGGTAATCGTGCCGTCAATTCGAACCCATTCGTCTTGTTGCGTGACCGGATTTAACGAAACACTCGACTGATATGCTGCTGCAACAGAATCTGCCTGCTCTGCTAAAATGCCAGACAAGGCCAATTCTGTACCTTTATGTCCGTAACCTACAATTATGGACTGCAGATCTTTTAACGGGCCAGCAAGAATATTGGCGACAATGACGTCGGTTTCAAATATCGGTGCATCTTCAGGCAAGTATAATTCTATTTGATCTTCAACTTTATTACGTACCGCGTTTTCTAGGCTTGCGGTTATCGCTTTAGGATCGATATCGATGCCAATGGCGCGTTTAGCACCAAGTTTCAAGGCTGCGATGGCTAAAATGCCACTGCCACATCCAAAGTCCAATACCGTTTTACCGGTTAAATCCATACCTTCTAACCATTCAAGACATAATGCTGTTGTTGCATGTGTTCCAGTGCCGAAGGCTAAACCAGGGTCTAATATGACATTACATGCCGTTGGATCAGGAATGTCGAGCCAGCTAGGGCAAATCCAAAGTCGTTGGCCAAATTGCATTGCATGGAAATTGTCCATCCATTCGCGTTCCCAATCTTTGTCTTCGACTTGCTCGGTTGTGATAATTGGCGGGACATCAAATGAGGAATGTTGGCTTAATGCAGCAGAAATAAGTGACATGTCAGTGGCGGCGTCGAAAAGTCCGACACAATGTGACATTTGCCATATTTTTTGTCACCTGAAAAAGCTCAAAAATAGCTTCATCGTCTAAGGCTGTAAATGTGACAGATACGCAGCCTAAGTCCATTAAGAAGTCACTGATTTCATCTGTGTGTTGTTGTTTAACGGGAAAACGAAGTTGCACCCAAGCCATAGTCTGATTTATTCCTAATTGGACAAAATTGGATTTTAGCCTAATTTGCCAGAGAGTTTCACTATCATTGTTCCTTTTTATGGAGTGACGTAGAATGGCGATGTCAGTCATTACTTCGGAAAAACAAATTTCATGTTGAGTTATCGCCACGGGTTCCATGCGGGAAATCATGCAGATGTATTAAAACATCTAATATTTCAGTTTGTACTGCAATATATGGGAGAGAAAGAACGACCTTATATTGTTGTTGATACCATGCTGGCGCAGGTGCATATAAGCTCGAAGATGAGTTTGCTCAAAAAATAAAGAATTTGAAACGGGCATTGGCCCACTTTGGAATGCTGACCGTGCAAACATGCCTAAGGCCGTTGCTGAATATTTAGACGTAGTCGCGAAATTTAATAAAGAAGATGGCTTTGACGATTTAGTGTTATACCCAGGCTCACCTTGGTTTGCTCTTAATCAGCTGCCAATGGACGGGAAAGGGTTCTTTCATGAACTTCATCCAACGGATTTTGATTTATTACGTCAGTTTATTCGCCCCAATCGTTACCGAAAAGCGATAAAAGGTGATGGTTTTGAATTAAGCATGGGCTTGTTCCCACCGGCGCAAAAGCGTGGCGTTGTGATAATCGATCCACCTTATGAAATCAAAGATGACTACGACCGCGTGGTGCAATATGTCAAAGACGTCACAAAGCGATTTAAAGGAGCTGTTATTCTAATTTGGTATCCAGTTGTTGAGAGATACCGGATTGATAAAGTTGAGCAGGGTCTTAAACGCACAGGTGTTAAAAATATCGCGTTATATGAATTTAATGTTGCTAAAGATTCACATGAAAGAGGGATGACCGGCAGTGGTATGATTTTGGTGAATCAACCTTGGAAGTTACCGTCGGCAATGGCTGAAGTTTTACCTTATCTTGTGAAAACACTACCAGGGGATAACAACGACTTTAGAGCAGAACAAATAGTACCTGAGTAGAATAATGTTTAGAAAGTGCTCAAATGGAATAAATGAGCACTTTACGACGTAGTGTTTTTTGATGATTCATACTCTCCCTTTCCATTTGCACGTCCTCATTATCAATAATATTTATGTGTGTGGACGGTTCGTTGCCTAGCTGTGATTAAATACCGACACAAATACCTATTTGGTCTCTGGAATTTGAGTTAAACCGGAGGTAACAGCCGATAAAACAATAGTCATATTTCCCTAAAAACGTCTACACTGGAGGCATTAGTTAACTAAGGGAAACAATAATGACTTTCGCCAAGAAAAAATATTACTCGCTGGTCTGTTTGCAGGCCTAGTATCTGTGTCGTGTTCTTCAGTTATGGACTCCATAACCGGTGACCAAGCGGCGTCTAAAGAAGCCATAACCCAAGCTGTTATGAGTGATGCAAGAAAACAAGCAAGTGAGAGAGATGCTTTTCGTCATCCACAACAAACACTGGAATTTTTTGGTTTACGTGACGACATGACCGTTGTTGAAATCTGGCACTTAGTGGTGGCTGGTATACATCTATTATTAACCCGGTAGTACAACAAAACGGAGAATTTTACGCCGCTGGATTCCATATGTTTGATGGCGCACCTTAGCTATTATCAGCGTTCGATTGATGGATTTAATAAAAAATTATGAACGATCCGGCTTATGCGGGGATCAAAGTCACTGAGTTTCACCAAACTAAAGCCTTAGATATTGTGCCAGAAGGGACGGCAGACATGGTTTTAACCTTTAGAAATGTGCATAATTTCTATATGGGTGACGGTGATGTAGGTGTTGAAAATGCGTTTAAAGCATTTTACAAAGCACTGAAAAAAGGTGGGGTTTTAGGTGTTGTAGATCACCGTTTACCTGAAAACTTAGATCAGGAAGAAAACAAGCGTTCAGGGTACGTCAAGCAGTCCTTTGTTATTGCAGCAGCTGAGAAAGCCGGCTTTACATTAGCCGCGGCTAGTGAAATAAATGCGAATCCTAAAGATACAGCGCAGCACCCACGTGGAGTTTGGACTTTACCACCACGTTTGGCACTTGGTGATGAAGATAAAGAAAAATACACTATGATTGGCGAAAGCGATCGAATGACATTAAAGTTTGTTAAAAACTAATTTGTTAATGGGGAGTTCGCTCCCCTTTTACTATTGTTTTGATAACCTAGATTGACCCTAGTTGCTTCCTTACTTCGTTCCCCGCAAGCTTGCCATAAATAAAAATCATTTTTTCGGTACATTTCGGTACATTGACAAGTTACGCCATCTAAACGCCCTAATAAGCTCAGTCATGGTTTTAGCTATACATTAGTTGTTTTTAGCACTTTATTTCCAGCAGAAAAATAATTTCATCGTGTTATACTTCCGCCCAAAATTATCTTGAACTTAGCAGAGTAGCAAACAGCCATGAAAATTCTAGTTATCGGTGGTGGTGGTCGTGAGCACGCGTTGGCGTGGAAAGCGGCTCAAAATCCAAACGTAGAGATTGTTTATGTTGCCCTAGCAATGCCGGCACAGCCAATGAAAACAAACTTGAAAATGTTGCGATAGGTGCAGAAGACGTACCTGCGTTACTACAATTTGCAAAAGACAAATCTATCGATTTGACGATTGTTGGTCCTGAAGCACCTTTAGTTATTGGTGTTGTTGACGAATTTCAAGCCGCTGGTTTGAAAATTTTCGGACCGTCAAAAGGCGCTGCTCAGTTAGAAGGCTCAAAAGCGTTCACCAAAGACTTTTTAGCTCGTCATGATATCCCAACAGGGGATTATGCTAATTTCACTGAAATCGACCCAGCGATAGCTTACGTTCGTGAAAAAGGCGCACCAATTGTCGTAAAAGCCGACGGCTTAGCAGCTGGTAAAGGTGTCATTGTTGCAATGACTTTACAAGAAGCTGAAGATGCGATTAAAGATATGTTAGCTGGAAATGCATTTGGTGAAGCCGGTTCTCGAGTTGTTATCGAAGAGTTTTTAACGGGTGAAGAAGCCAGTTTTATTGTTATGGTCGACGGTAAAAATGTTGTGCCAATGGCAACTAGTCAAGATCATAAACGTGCATTTGATAATGACGCTGGACCTAACACGGGTGGCATGGGCGCTTATTCACCAGCACCTGTGGTTACCGACGAAATTTATACTCGCATTATGAACGAAGTGATTTACCCAACCGTTGAAGGTATGGCGAAAGAAGGCCATCCATACTCAGGTTTCTTGTATGCAGGATTAATGATCGATACTGACGGTACGCCAAAAGTAATCGAATATAATTGCCGTTTTGGTGACCCAGAAACACAACCTATTATGATGCGTATGCAGTCTGACATGGTTGAGTTATGTTTGGCTGCGGTTGCTGGTGAATTAGCAGGTAAAGAAGCTAAATTTGACCCTAGACCTGCTGTTGGAGTGGTATTAGCCGCTGGTGGTTACCCTGGTTCTTATAATAAAGGTGATGTTATTACTGGCGTACCTGTTGCAACGGCTGATTCAAAAACGTTTCACGCTGGAACCAAATTAAACGGCAATGACGTTGTTACCGCTGGTGGCCGCGTATTATGTGCAACTGCGTTAGGTCAAACAGTTACAGAAGCTCAGGCCTTAGCCTACGAAGCGGTAAAACAAATAAAATGGGATGGCGTTCAATTTCGCAACGACATTGCATATCGCGCGATAGCACGTGAGCAATAACACTAAATAATTTGTCTTATTGAAAAATAAAACGCCTGCATTAAGCAGGCGTTTTTGTTTGTGTTACTCGCAAGGCTGTTTTAAAACAAACAGACAATTATCGAATGAGTATTACAAACAACGAAGCATGATGGCGATACAACAACCCATCCCAATCCCCCAACTTAATGAACGCAGTTTGTCCCAATTGACCCAGTAGAAAAATAAATAGCAACAACGAGCAGCGATAAATCCACAACTAAGCAGCGTAATGTCCCGGGAGAGGTTGTCGGTTGCTATGGCAAGTAACACACTTGGCGCAAAAATGATGATGGCTTCAAAACTGTTTTCATGGGCCGCTAAGCAACGCGCGCCAAAACCTGAAAGCTTTTTTGCTGGCTGCGGGGTTCTTCATTATCGTAGCCCCTGATATTACCACTACCAACCTGACGCATAGCGTGAGCTAAAGGAACTTTAGCGACAAATGGTAAAATGACCGATATGATCAAACAATAAATTACAATCTGCAGTTCACTCATTATTGTGTTTCCTCGTCACATACAAAGGCAAGTTTACTAGCAGATTTATTTACCGCTAATCGGGTTATATTTGTTGGACACTGGTTTGAAAAATCAAATAAAGGCTGCCATGTTTGGTTTGGTGTGCGTAACGACCAAACCATTATTTTAGTTCCCATAGCCGCAATGACCTGATCTGAATTCAGCCAAGTGTAATCTTGCGTTCCTTTAGGCAAAGCTAGGTATTGAGTGATAATTCCTGTCTGTGCTGAAAAGGTATTAAGTACATTGTTTGTACCCGTTGTGAAACTAAACACCTGATGTTTGGCATTATAATGAAGGGCTCGGCCGATTTCATTAGCGATGACCTTCGCGTTTTCTTGTTCTGGTGACTGAATATATTGCAACGTCATTGGCTCACCCAATACAAACAGAGCCAAATCATTATCAGCACCCCAAGCATGATATCCAACAGGCTTGATTGTTTTGTTGATAATCGTTTGTTTTTGACTTCCCAATGTTAATGTCCATAACCGCTGTGTACTATCAGGTTCAACTTTAATAAAAGATAAGTTGTTTGACTCAGGAACAAGCGTCGGTGAGTATTCGCTGGTATCTAATGTCTTGGTTATGTTCGTAAGTGTTTTTGAAGACAAGTTGTAAAATAAAATGTCTGTTTGTTGCGCCAATTGAGATGTGTAATAAACCCCAGAACCGTCGTCTGCAAAATAAGGCTGATTGTCATATCCAGGACGCTGAGTAATATTATCTATTTCCACTACGTGTGTTTTTTGCCCATGAGTTGCGAACTGCGCAACAAATATATCGGTTGATGCATACGTTATTGGCAAAAAAGTGGATATACTCAATAACGCAAATTTACCTAGGTTTTTTATCATTTTAGGGACCTAATTATTGTTTTTGTCATAAAATGTTCAGCGCGCTAAGCTTGATTAATTAGAATAATCACTTTATAACAATCTAGTCTCAAAACTAAGAAAAAAGATTTATGTCAGTTAAACACCCAATAATTGCAGTAACTGGTTCCTCTGGAGCCGGCACAACAACAACCACAAATGCTATTACTCACATTTTCCGTAATTTGGACGTGGATGCTGCGATCTTGGAAGGGGATAGTTTTCATCGCTATGCACGTGCAGAAATGGAAATGGAAATTAGAAAAGCGCAAGAACAAGGCCGCCATATTTCTTATTTTGGGTCTGAAGCTAACGATTTTGGAGCATTAGAAAGCTTATTTAAAAGTTATTCTGAAACCGGTAGTGGCAATGTTCGTAAGTACCTGCATTCATTTGATGAAGCCGTTCCGTATAATCAAATGCCTTAGTACATTTACGCCATGGGAAGAACTCAGACCCAATACAGATTGTCTGTTTTATGAAGGTCTACATGGCGGAGCGGTTACCGAACAGCATAATGTTGCCCATTATGTCGACTTGTTAATCGGCATGGTACCTATTGTTAACTTGGAGTGGATCCAAAAAATAATTCGCGACACTAACCAACGAGGCCACAGCCGCGAAGCTGTAATGAGCAGCATCGTCCGAAGCATGGACGACTACTTCACGCATATCACCCCTCAGTTTTCTAGAACCAATATTAACTTTCAACGGGTTCCTACTGTTGATACTTCGAATCCATTTAGTGCCAAAGACATTCCGTCACTAGATGAAAGTTTTGTGGTGATCCGTTTCCGAGATGTGCCTAATGTTGATTTTCCATATTTATTACAAATGATCGACGGCTCTTTTATGAGTCGAATCAATACAATTGTTGTCCCGGGTGGGAAGATGGGGTTGGCATTGGAGCTTATATTAACACCATTAATTGAAAATCTAATTTTCAGCCGCCGTAAACTCATTGGTCAACTAGACTGGATCGACAGTAAAAAATAGCCAAAATGCCCATCGCCTCAAAATGGTGCAGTTGTATTTTGGAATTCAATTTTGAACGCTACTTACAGACCTGTAAGTAGATAGCTATCTCAAAAAGTGAGTTAATTTTCATTACTGCATTGTGTTATTGCTAAACTGCTGTAATTTAGGTTGTTGCATTAGTAGTAGCGGTACTCTAATTCAACTTTGGTTATTTCAAATTAGGTCTTTTTTGGATCTAAGAAGGAACTGAACTACGTTATATGTAAAAAATAACGAAAATCGCGGACAAAATGTAACAACTAAATTACACTCATTGTTGCTTTCTATTGATTAGTCTCATGTTGGTGCGTATTTTGAACCATTGTGGTGCAGTGTTATCGGTGGAAGCGCAGGGTTAATATGTAACTCATTGTATTGTATAACTAAAATTTGATGGCATGAATTTGGCTTTGCCTTATGCACTTAAATGAGCCAAAGGGCTCGAAAAATATTTTTTAACTTGGAGAAAACAATGTCTCAAACGGTTTTAAACCTAATCAAAGAGAGCGAAGTTAAATTTATTGACTTACGTTTCACTGACACTATAGGTAAAGAGCAACACATCACTGTGCCTTATCATCAAATTGACGAAGACTTCTTTGAAGACGGCAAAATGTTTGACGGTTCTTCAATTTCAGGATGGAAGGGTATTAATGAATCAGACATGGTTCTTATGCCTGATGCTGAATCAGTTGTTTTAGACCCATTCACAGAAGAGACTACGTTAAACATTCGTTGTGACGTAATCGAACCTAGTACTGGCCAAGGTTACGAACGTGACCCTCGTTCTGTTGCTAAACGCGCAGAAGCTTATATGCGTGCTGAAGGCATTGCTGATGAAGTATTAGTTGGTCCAGAACCTGAATTCTTCGTATTTGACGATGTTAAATTTAAAACTGACATGTCTGGTTCTTCTTATAAAATTGACGCTGAAGAAGCGGCATGGAACTCAGATAAGTCTTATGAAGATGGTAACAAAGGACATCGTCCTGGCGTTAAAGGCGGTTACTTCCCAGTAGCACCTGTTGACTCTTCACACGATTGGCGTTCAGCGACTTGTTTAGTAATGGAAGAAATGGGCTTAGTAGTTGAAGCACATCACCACGAAGTTGCTACAGCTGGTCAAAATGAAATCGCTTGTCGTTTTAATACTATCGTTAACAAAGCTGACGAAGTTCAAATCTATAAGTATGTTGTTCATAACATGGCGCATGCATATGGAAAAACAGCGACATTCATGCCTAAGCCAATTGTTGGCGATAACGGTACTGGTATGCACGTTCACCAATCACTTGTTAAAAACGGCGAAAACTTATTTGCTGGTGACAAGTATGGCGGCCTTTCTGAAACTGCGCTTTACTATATCGGTGGCGTAATTAAGCACGCTAAAGCGATTAACGCGTTTACCAATGCTTCTACTAACTCTTACAAGCGTTTGGTCCCTGGATTCGAAGCTCCGGTAATGTTGGCATACTCTGCACGTAACCGTTCTGCATCTATTCGTATCCCAGTAGTACCTTCACCAAAAGCACGTCGTATTGAAGTACGTTTCCCTGACCCGTCATCGAATCCTTACTTAGCATTTACTGCGTTGTTGATGGCTGGTCTTGACGGTATCAAAAACAAGATCCACCTTAGCGATGCTATGGATAAAGACTTGTATGACTTACCAGCTGAAGAAGCAGCAGCGATCCCACAAGTTGCATCTTCTTTAGAAGAAGCTCTTGATGAACTAAGTGCTGACCGTGAATTCTTAAAAGCTGGTGGTGTTTTCACAGACGACACTATCGATGCTTACATTGAATTAAAACGTGCTGAAGTTGAAAAACTTAACATGACAACTCATCCAATTGAGTTTGAAATGTACTACAGCTGCTAATATTAATTTAATTCACTTAAATTAATAAATTAGATCTAAGCCCACTCGCATGAGTGGGCTTTTTTGTAGCCAAAAAGTTAAAAATTCGCTAGATTATGTCTAACGTCTATTATTTGATATGAGAGAACATGGGGAAGTTCGTAATACTGCTAATTCTAGTATTAATAAGTACTAATTCACTAGCAGCAGACAAGAAAAAATATACGTTTGGCGTAATGCTGAAGGCGTACTTGTGTTTTCTGATTCTCCAAAACCTAATGTTAAATCAGATACGATAGATGTTTCAAAAACCCCCAATATTATCCAATCTGTTGACGCCTCAATAATTAGTGGCGATACAACAAAAGAAGATCTCCTAGATGTTGTTTCAATCGACATCGTTAAACCGCTTGATCAAGACACGATAAGAGATAACACTGGCTCGCTGTATATCAATGGCTTGATTAAACCATCCTTTAAGCGTGGTATGAGCGTAGTTCTCAAATTCGACGACAAGAAGGTCGCAGGCCCTCAAAAGTCAGCTGTATTCATCTTACGTGACGTTGATCGCGGTGAACACCGTGTTCAGTTAGAAGTTTGGAACGATTCAGGCAAGGTTATTGCAGTAAGTAAGCCAATAACAGTTTATTTGCATAGAGCATCGGTTAATTAACCAAATCGGTGCAATGATATTTGAGAAAAAGCCAGTTTACGGCTAAACTCAATAAACCTATGCACTATATCGGTGCGGATTTTTCCATGAACGAACCAACGTCGTCTAACCCTAGTGTTAGCCAACAAATTTTAGAACAGTTAAGTTCTTCGGTGTTTTTACTCGACCGCAGCGGCAAAATTAAATTCTGTAACGATTCTGCAGCCATGTTGTTTGGGCAAAGTATACGCAAATTACAGGGACAAATATTTTTTAAAATACTCATATATCATACATTTCCAAAGGCTTTGTTGGCTGAGTTGTGGGATAACGGTCGCAGTTTTGCAGATAATGAGGTTGAAGTCGTATTTCCTGATGGACGTCATTCAATAGTCGAAGTCAGCGCTGATCAGGCGATGGTTGAAGGGGAGACGTTATGTCTGCTTCAAGTTCGTCAAAATGAAAATTTGCGTAAAATAAGCCAAGAAAATACTCAAAAGCACCATATTAGTGCTTCCCGACATCTAATTCGGGGACTCGCCCATGAAATTAAAAATCCACTCGGTGGTATTCGTGGTGCAGCTCAATTATTAAGCCGAAGTCTGGAGTCCGAAGAGCTAAAAGAATTCACTCAGTTGATTATAGAGCAATCAGACCGATTGCGAGACTTAGTGGACCGATTATTAGGTCCAAACACCCCGCCTAAACGTGAAGCCAATAATATCCATATTGTATTAGAGCGAGTCTATAATTTGGTTAAGCTGGACAAACCTGAGTTTATTACAGTTTACCGTGATTATGATCCTAGTTTACCGGTCACCGTTTTTGACCCTAGCCAACTAGAGCAGGCGGTTTTGAACATAGTCAAAAATGGCATTCAGTCTTTACTAGAATACGCCGCTAATCAACCAGCAAATTTCGAACCGCTATTGACCATGAGAACACGATTTGCGGGTTCTAAAGTTATGCATGGCAAGCGTTTTAAACAAGTCCTGAAAATTTCCATTGTTGATAATGGGCTAAGGCATTAGCGATGAACTAAGAAGTACAATTTTTTATCCGATGGTGACCAACAAGTCAGATGGCAATGGTTTAGGTTTGTCTATTTCACAAACGTTAATCGACCAACACCAAGGCACAATAGAAGTAGATAGTTGGCCCGGACAAACAGCATTTTCGATTTTTATCCCTGTAATACAAGACAATGAAGGAAGTAAATAATGAGTAGAGTTTGGATAGTAGATGACGATAACTCAATTCGTTGGGTCTTGGAAAAAGCGCTTACACAAGATGGATTTGAAGTCGAATCTTTTGCCTCTGCAACTATGATGTTGCAACGACTTGAATATGATGAACCAGAAGCGATTATATCGGACATCAGAATGCCAGAGATGGACGGTATGGAGCTATTGGATAAAATGCAGGCCAGTCACCCGCAACTGCCAATTATCATCATGACGGCGCACTCTGATTTAGATAGTGCGGTAAACGCGTATCAACAGGGCGCATTTGAATATCTTCCAAAGCCTTTTGATATTGACGAAGCGGTTAATTTGACCCGCCGTGCGATTGAACATGGTAAAAAGCGCAGCGGTAAACTGAAAGTAAAACAAAAGCCAGCGTCTGAGATTATTGGTGAAGCCCCAGCGATGCAGGAAGTGTTTCGCGCGATAGGGCGATTGTCACGCTCTAGCGTAAGCGTTTTAATCAATGGTCAGTCGGGAACGGGTAAAGAACTTGTCGCCCACGCGTTGCATAAACACAGCCCACGAAAAGAACAAACGTTTGTTGCCTTGAATATGGCTGCAATTCCAAAAGATCTTATTGAATCAGAATTGTTTGGCCATGAAAAAGGAGCCTTTACGGGGCAGCAGCTGCACGAAAAGGCCGATTTGAACAAGCCAATGGCGGAACCTTATTTTTGGACGAAATTGGCGATATGCCATTGGACATCCAAACTCGACTATTACGTGTACTCGCCGATGGTCAATTTTATCGAGTCGGTGGTCACGAGCCGGTTTCTGTTGATGTTCGAATTGTCGCTGCGACCCACCAAAATTTGGAAAACTTGGTGGACCAAGGCAAATTTAGGGAAGATTTGTTTCATCGTTTAAATGTCATCAGAATTCACATTCCAGCGCTTCGAGATAGGAAAGAAGATATCCCACAATTGTGTGAACATTTCTTGTTCAAGGCCGCCAAAGAGCTGGCTGTTGACGCCAAAATGTTGTCCAAAAATGCGGCAGAGTTTTTATCGCAATACACTTGGCCGGGTAACGTTCGCCAACTTGAAAATACCTGTCGTTGGTTGACCGTAATGGCGAGTGGTAAAGAGATCATTATGGATGATTTACCACCGGAAATGTTAACGGCAACGAGCACCTCTAAAACGGCTAAAGATCCATCCGCGGTAGCTGATGACTGGGTGTCGAGTTTTGAATCTTGGTTAGATAAGCGATTAGGCGAAGGTGAATCAGACATTATCAAGGATGCTCAGGCCGCTTTTGAACGGGCTCTAATTGATATTGCATTGCGTCATACGCGTGGCCACAAACAAGAAGCGGCGAAACGTATCGGTTGGGGGCGTAATACCATAACCAGAAAGATGCAAGAATTAAATATGGGTTAGCATTAAACCAGTGGCGACTATTGGAAATTTGATCTAATCTATGGGCAATAATAGGGAATTAGTAGGGTGCTCATGCGATTTAAAGGATTTCGGTCAGAATTAACTTTGTCTTTAGAGGGCAATATTGTTTGGGCTACATTTCGAGGCGCCGCAAGTACTGAGTTAATGTCGTTTTTTGCTAACTCGGTTGAAGAGGTCATAGCGCCTTTAAACGGGGAGTTTTGGGCATTAATTTGCATTTCAGATGACTTAGAAGCTGCGACCCCAGAAGCCGAAGTTATACTAGTTGACGCGATACGAATGAATCAAAACCTCGGTTGTCGAGTCAGTTGTTATGTTTTCCTACAGCACTTTCTCGATATCAAATGGACCGTGCCTTGAGAGCTGCGGGCGTTGCGGATGGAATTGACGGCAAGCTTTATGCTACCAAAGATGCAGCAAAAGCAGCGGCTTTGTCTCATTTATCGAAGATAGCAAAGCGGTAGTATTTAAAGTCCAGTTTTTAGTGATTTACTAAAACTGGACTTGTTGTTTTAAGTGGTTCTGGCTAGTTTTTAGGTTTTAAAACTAGACAAGGATGTACCATGAAAAACTATTTAATAACCGCTTTATTATTCCTATTATTTACCCCAGCCAAAGGTAACTGCGAACTTATCGCCTTTGCCCTTACGGCGGATGGCACCAAAAACCTAGTGAATTACCAAAATCCATTTCAAGCTGGGTTTTCCTCACCTGATGATTATTTTGGCGAATTTAATCCGATAGATTTCGACGCGTTACCAAGCAGTTTAATTGACGAAACACTTAGTTCTCCGGCTGATAATCTCGGATTTAAAAGTATCACCACTGCATCGCAGTTCACCCCTTTATTTGCTTTATCTGACACGGTTAATTCGCAAACCTCCGGGCAGTGGGTCGAGGCTCAATGGTTATTTTCAATTGCTGGATATAACAGTATTAACCTTGGAATCGACTTTGCTGCGATGGGAGACTTTGAAACTTCTGACAAGCTAGAGTTCGATTATTCAATAGACGCTAGCGAACACCAGAGCATTGTTTAACATTCAAACCGAAAACAGCAAAGAAATGCAGTATATTATGGCGTCAGGAAAATCAGTGACCTTTCAAGATCCGCTATCGATAGATGGCCAATTAATGACAAACGAGTTTGCCACATTCAATCGAGGGATTGCAGCAACAGGCAATACATTAGCACTTAGATTACGCGTTAAAGCTGACTCTGGAAGTGAAATTTTTGGTCTTCGCAATATTAATATATTTGGCGAAGCGGCAAGTGATGTAGTTAACGTACCAGAGCCGGATCACAGAGCCATTTTTCTGTGCGCAGCGCTCGGTCTATTATTAAGAAAGAGATAGTAATACTAATCCGCCTAGTAGCCCTAGGCGGGTTATTTATTAATGCTCAGCTTACCAAATTACTTTTTGTACGTAGATGTTCATTGAGTTTCATCAGTTCAATATGAACATTAAAAAACTTCTCTAACATAATTGGATTCGACAGCGTGGTTGCCGGTAGTTGACGACTGTTATTTACCAATATGGTTTGAAAGTCATCGGTATTTGATATCTCTAACTGTAGTGATAAGTATTTTTGGTCTTCAATATTAGCGGTGAGTTTTACAGTCCAAAATGCATTGCTAGGTTGGCTTTGAATTGAAAAAGAACGCGATTGAAGGTACTTACTTAATATTTTTACATAAGGTTGCTCGGCGTCAATATAAACCGAGTTGCTTGCTAGTGATAAGCTAGAGTTGTAGGCCGTTAGGTCAAACTGGTAATAGGTTTTTGCCGTATCTTGGACTGACAAATTATCAATGACCGTTAAGTGTTTTGCAAATAACTCAGGTCTTACGACAACATTATATAGGTTGAGTTTTTGAGTTAAATATTGATTTAGATTTTGAGCAGTCGTTACAAAATGAAACATTGCCGGGGGAAATCAAAAAGTGACTCAAATTTTACTTGCTCGGCGAGTTCAAAGTTCCCTTTAGCAGTGGTGCAGGTATCGTTACCAACAAATGAAAAATCATGCTGCAAGGTTGTTTTGTTTAACTTAAGCGTGAGTAAATATTCGATATATTCACGCTGCTTTTTTCAGGTTATGTTTATTTGCTAAGGAAGTTGAAATTTGACGATACTCAACGCGCAGGTAATTACTCAAGTTTTGGTAAGAGGTTTCAATTAACGCTTGCTGTATGCCTCTGCCATATAAACAAAGTTGTGTTTCAACGTTGACCATTTGAGTTGTTTCGTCATAACTGACTTTATGGGTCGGGTTAGCAAAAACGGAACTGCTCATTAGGAAACCAAGAACAACGAATAGACGATACATGTTTATAGCCTCGTGGTGACAAAGTCTTCAGGCAGGCCAACAGAGACTGCAAATATTTTTTGTTCATTTGGAACACGAAAAATCGTATTGGCTGATGCTTTTTTAACTTGTCTGCTTCGTCGCTATTTTTCCATCGAATGATGTGGGCGATGGAACTATTTTTTGATGGTTTAACTTCAGCTACGGCAATAGGCTCTACAAAACCCATTTCGTATCGAAATAAGATCATAGTTTCTTTATTCAAAATACCAGCATTGCGACCTCTATCAAGTGTTGCTTGGTCGTTTCTAAACGCTAAAACCTGGGCGCTTGATGGCATTTCCGTTAATAACCGTGATAGTAAAATGTCAAAAGACTTAGATGCCATGCCAGAAAATACAGCACTGATGTTTTCTAAATCATTGTAATTAAAGCCAGTGTAATAACGGTTATTAACTTCGGTATAAACAAAAAACTCTTTGTCTCGCACGTCCGTGCCTTTTACCCGAATTTTTCCGATGTTTGGATAGGCCAGTTTTTCTTTGGTAAAAGGGTCGATAACACTGGTTGTCATTTCGACATTATACTGAGCGACGCCATTGTACTCGGCGTAAAATCGTTCTGCGGTTTTTATGGTGTCGAGTTTAATTAGGTAGTCTGGACGCAGAACTTTTTGTTCGCAATAACTTGCGCCAATTCCATTGCATCCTGTTCCATAAATTGTTGAGTTTGCTCTGTTTCGGTAATCGTATCTCGCGTCACGATGCGGAATCGGTTTACGCCGGCTAGTTGATTTTCTAACATCAATCCGAGACGATCGTTAGTGAGTTGCTCCATTGCATTGCGTTCTTGCTCATTAGTGGTGACGATTCGGTTGTCACCAAAATAAATACGTACGTTTTTCTTCTTCAATGGGCAGGTGGACGATTCATTATCTATGGAAAAGTTACATGAATTTAACCCTTGGGTGTCAAAGTTTGACGGTACTTGTATATCTTTGTCTTCAAATTTATAGGCTGAGCGAGCGACCGTTATCGTTGAAGACACATTATTTGGAACGAGGTTGTTGGTCGTTTTTTCCGGATATTTAACGTCAACACCAGAACAAGCAAGCATAAAAAGGGATATGCAAAACGACGCACAAACTTTTAAGGGAGTTTGAAATTTGTGTTTAGTGACCAATGGCTCAAAGTTTTTCATCTAATATCTCTTGAATTTTTTCGTAATCTCTAACACTGCTTTTTCATCGTCAATAAAGTCATTGGCAATTGACGCCATGTGAATGCGTATTTCAGCAAGGTTATAAGCTTCTGATATTTTACCTGCGTTTAACAACATTGTGAGTGCATCTGCACCGAGTAATTCTTCTGAATTTTCTTGAAAAAATGAGGCTAAACGAACTGTTTGTTTAACTAATTCACCTGCCAAAATGGTGTTTTGTTTTTGGATCTCATCATTAGCGGTTCGGTAACGTTGGAGTTTTGGTCCAATTTTTTGGTCTTCTGTTTCCGCCATCATATCAAATCGACGAACCTCTTCAGCTAGCTCTTCACTTGACTTGCCTTCATTTGCATAAATAAACGAGGTTACATCTTTGTGATCATCAACAATTAGCGTATAGCGACTTAATAGCTCATATTGGTTTTCAAAAATACTCAGTATTGACTCTGTTACCGAATCCATGAGGTTCGAAACCTTAACCTTTTTAAACCCAATATTTTGCATATCAATACTGATCCGGGTTAATCGCTCACCGCGGGGCAGTTTCTTTGCTTCTTCTTCGGTAACGATTTGATGCTCTCCAAATCCGACAAAGCTATTACCTAGTGCGTCGGTTTGCGGCGTCATCACACAACCCGTTAAAACAGCGGTGACGAGACTGACAGCTAAAATTATTTTTATTATTTTTTTCACTGTTATTACTCCGGAACAATACTGTTAAGAGCGGATACTAACGTGCTCCAAGCTATAGATTTATCTTTATCGAATTCAAACAGGTCGATTTTTTAGTTAAAACAACATCACCATTATAGGAAAAAAGACCTCGCCAATGGCACGATATGCATGGTGATCATTTTGCATCGAATATTGCAGTTCAGGGCCAACTAAGGTCAATTTTAATGTATTAGCCTGGGATGAATTTGAAAACCCCTTTTTGAGCAACCGGTCGGAATAAGATTTTGCTAATCCTAATTCATCTTGTTTATTGGTGATCACAGTGAAAGCGGTTTGATTAATTCGGTCATTGCTTGCGATTCGAAAGCGATTTAGTGCATTTTCGATTGTTTGTACCGGTTGTTGATAGGCGCGCAGCAACGATAAGTACTTTTGATATAGAGGAGGTATTCGTCTAATTTAAGTCGATTAACCAAAATTTGTGCGGCTGGCACCTTGTCACTATTGGTCAGAGGCAAGATGACATTTGAGAAGTTATCCCGAATGGAATTAAATACGGTCATTTTATCGACGGAAACTAATACGTGGGTTTCTTCGCCTTCTACATGGGTTTTGATTATTTCGGTTTTTACGAAGGTCAATTGCTCCGAGGCTTGAACTGTGGACATGTTGAGTCTTTGGTTAAGCTTACCGTTGTCTAAGTTAGAGTAACTCTCTGTCTCACTTTCAACGTTGACAATTAGTCGTAAAGCTAAGTTTGTTAAGGCATTAGACTTAGCTACTTCTAAAGAACTACCAGAGCCTACTGAATAGAAATTTGATTGTGAATCGAGGGATGGTGCATGCACCCAATTAGGAATAGATTGAGCGCACCCAAACTGTGAAAGCAATAATAACATTATTGTCCATATAGTTTTCATTGATCCATTTCACTTAGTATTTATTAAAGTCGACATTTAAAGACTATCTACACTTTATAGAATAGTCAATTTCACACTGACTAAACAAAATAAAAAGTCTTAATCGACAAATAAAAGTTCTCAAAATTGCGTTAGATGCAGTAGACTAAAGTTAACTAAAAGGGAGATGGTCATGTTCAAAAAATCACTTGTCGTAGCACTGTTATTATCAACAATAACGGGGTCATATGCTTCGGATGAAAAGGAATTTAAAGAGTGGTTAAAGCAGTATAAGAAAGAATTTAAAACCTTTGTCGATGAACATGACAAAGAGTTCGCTCAATTTTTAAAAGCAAACTGGGTTGAAACCGAAGTAGAACCTGAGGTGAAACGCGATTCGAAACCTAAAGTGACTGCCCCTCCTAAAACGAAGCCAGAACCAATTGTTGAAGTAGAGGCTGACCCGCAGCCAGTTGTTCTTTTGCCGCCAGCAAAACCTGTTGAGCCGGTTCCGCCCCCAGAAATTGTTAAAAAGCCAGATCCTGTTCCTTCCGAACCAGAACTTGTTCACAAACCAACTGAACCAAAGCCGCTGCCCAAACCGCTACCTAAACCAAAGCCTAAGCCTGTTGTTAAACCAGCGCCTGAGCAGTTTGTTTATGTGAAAAAGGCGAAAGCAGGACAACAGTGAGAATGTTGGGGCAAACATTGGTGATGCCGAAACTAGACGCCAAGCCGCTCGGGATCAGAAAATTAGACAGTAATACGATTGCCGATAGCTGGCTGTCGATGGCAAAAACTCAGTTTAAAGATCAGGTGGCTGCTATTAAAGCTGCAGCTGACGATTTGGCGTTAGATGATTGGGGCCAAGCACTATTAACTCATGAATATTTGGTTTCGGGCTCACGACTAAGTAAGAACGACATGCAGTTATACAGTTGGTTTTACCTTGTTAAGCAGGGGTTTAATTCCAGAGTTGCGTACAACGATGGCAAAGCTTATTTAATGCTGAGCGTGAAACAAAAATTGTTTGGCCAAAAATACTTTTCTTTGAAAGATGGCAAATACTACTTTGTTGATCTTGCCGAAAAACAACCCATTAGTGTTGGTAGTGTGTATACCTATGACAAGCAACATAGTTCGGCAAGTGAACAAGTTAATATTGATTTAAGCGTTGCGCCGAAACACGGAACCGCTGATAAATCACGAAAATTAACCACAACAATAGACAATAAGTCGGTAACGGTGAGTACGCATTACAACTCTTCGTATATTGAGTTTTTAGATCATTATCCTCAGTTGAGCATGGAATACTACTTTCAAGCTGAGTTACCCGACGGCACCAAACAGGAACTGCTGAATCAATTACGTCCTTATATACTGGGCATGTCAGAGCAACGCGCTTTAAATGTTATATTGCACTTTGTACAGAAGAGCTTGCGTTATCAAACAGACCAACAGCAATTTAACTATGAAAACTATTTGTTCGCTGGAGAAACCATTCATTATCCTTATGCTGACTGTGAAGACCGAGCGGTACTATTTGCCTATCTAGTGAAAAATTTGCTAGGGAATGAAGTTGTCGGTTTACAGTATGACGGACATATAGCGACTGCCGTTGCCGTTAAATCGGATATTCAAGGTGATGCATTTACGGTTAGAGGCAAACGTTTTGTGGTTGCGGATCCTACGTTTATCAACGCTAATATTGGTCGTACGATGACAGGTTATGAAAATCAATCACCACAAATCATTTCGTTCTGATAGATTGGTTATATGCAAAAGTATAAACGGTAAGGGTTTACGTGAATAAACTAATAATAAAATTATTTGCTAACCGCTTGTCGGTTTTTTATCTGTTTTTATTCACTTTGATTACCTTTAATTATTGGCCTAGTTGGGCTGAAAAGTTTTCATATCAGTTTACCGATCTAGAAATATCGCTACTACATAAGTTGGGATATCATCATGAAATAGATGACCGCGTGGTTGTCTTGGATGTTGATGACAAGTCGATAGACGACTTTGGACGTTGGCCCTACCACGTAGTTTAATCGCCGATATGTTTGGTCAACTTGATGCTGCGTCTATTGTGGTAGCGGATATGGTTTTTTCAGAACCGTCAAATGACCCAGCCGAAGATCTTATATTTAGTAATACGCTCGTTGATATGGACAATGTCATTCTAGGCTTTTTCTTGAGGGGAAGAAGCCAAGAACAGAGTGGAGATGAGTCTTATCCCTATATCGAAAACTGTGCTTTACAACGGGTTGAAATAACCTCTACGTATGTCAATTTGCCAGCCATTAAAAATGCTGAAGTTAATATCCCATTAATCGCAGATGCTGCAATGTCCTGTGCGTTGTTCTCTGTCACCGCTGATAGTGATGGTATTTACCGAAACTATCCTCTGTTGTATGTCTATCAAGATCTCGTTTTACCAACTTTAGCGGTACAAGCATTTCAGTTTTACACCAATAAAGAGCTTGAAGTTCAGTTAGATAATACTGGAATTAGAAAACTGACAGGTGATAATTTACTCATAGAAAACCAAAATTCTGTACTGTTAAACTTTCCAAGGAAAATAGCTACTGTCAGTGCATCTGATGTCCTAAATGGTCATATTTCTCCAGAGTTTTTTGAGGATAAAATTGTACTCATTGGTTTGTCAGAAATAGGACTTTATGACATTCGACCCACCGCCCTTGACCCATATACTCCGGGCGTTCATCTTCATGCGGCTGCTTTGTCTAATATGTTGCAAAATAATTGGTATGAGCACGAGTCTCAAGTCAGTATGATTTTGGCTTTAGTCAGTATTTTAATCTTGTCTATTTTTGCCAAGCTAATTGTAAATGACGGGTTGCGGTGGGGATTATACGTTGGCTATTTTGGCGTAATTTTTGTCGCGTCAATGTCGTATTTGTATGTCGCAAATGAAGCATTAAAGGTATTTGAAATACTATTTTACAGTTTTGTTTGTTTGATCATATTGGAGTTTAAGAACTTCTTGATGACACAAAATCGCTATCGTTCAGTCAAGTCTGCGTTTAGCTCTTACGTTGTACCTCAAGTTGTAGAAAGTATTGTTGAGCAAGGGATTAGTGCTGATCAAAAGGCAATCTAAAGGAAACCGTTGTGTTGTTTACCGACATTCAAAACTTCACAAACCTGTCGGAAAACTTAGAACCCCAGGAAGTTATTTTACTGCTCAATACTGTATTTGAGCCTGTCACTGAAAATATCATTAATAATGAAGGAATGTTGGATAAATACATCGGCGATGAAGTGATGGCGTTGTTTAATGCCCCAGCCGATATAGAAAGATATCAAGACAAATCAATCATTGCTGCGATTGGTATTCAACAGGCAGTTAAAGAAATTAACTTAGAGCTGCAAACCTTACAATTACCAAATATTGCATTGTCACTCGGGCTCGCCCAGGGACCTGTAATCGTCGGAAACATGGGGACGCAGCTAAGATACAATTATACGGCTGTTGGCAACACCGTTAATTTGGCGTCGCGTATCACGTCATTGAGTAAGGTGTATGGGCAGCACGTTTTAGTGACAAAGGATTTATTGTCTCAATTATCCGATCAGTATCGCAATATGTTTGCTTTTGTAGATCAAATAATTGTGAAAGGGAAGAGCACAGCAACAGAGGTTTATGGTATCGAAGACGCCTCGAAGTCATTTAACGAAATTGCTCAAACTATGTACCTTCGGGCGTTTACCCTGTATCAAAATGGCGACTTTTCCGCGGCGGAACAAGAATTTATAAAATTAGAAAATGAATATCAGCACAAAGCCGCCCATTGTTTAATTGAACGTTGTCGCGCTCTTAAAAATGACCCCGATTTAAAATGGGATGGTATTTATCGGTTTGACCACAAATAATAAGCAAGTGAACAAAGTTTAGTTTGTTATTTAAACTAACTTATCCCAAGTGCTTAGCAACATGCTAAATAGTCTGAAATGGAGCCCAAATGCATCTAGCACAATTGAATATCGCCACTGCAAAATTTCCTTTAGACGCACCTGAAATTAAAGATTTTGTCGATAACTTAGAGCCCGTAAACTTGCTTGCTGAAAACAGCGACGGTTTTGTGTGGCGATTAAAAGATGAATCTGGTGATGCAACTGCAATAAAGATATTTGATGATCCTAATATTATTGTCAATATGTCGGTTTGGACCTCACCAGATGCTTTAAAACACTTCATGTTTAAAACTCACCACCGAGACTTTTTAAGTCGTAAAAAGAATGGTTTGATGCATTGCCAGAACAAAATTACGTAATGTGGTGGATACCTAAAGGACATATTCCAACGCTTGAAGAAGCCGTAAGTAAACTCGAATTCGTTCGGAAGCATGGCGACACCAATCAAGCTTTTACCTTTAAACGAGTTTTTGATTTTACTAGTTTATAGGTGTAACCCTGTACAACGTATTTAGATAGAATTTAATTACGAATAACCAGAATACAAACGTCATCCCTAAGCTTGTAAAATGAGTCAGCCACAGCGATATTAGGGATCTCCAACCAAGTGCAGAGGAATCACATAGTTTACCTTCAATTGGCTCAAAGTAATCAGAACAAAAAACGTCATCCTAAAAGAGTCTAAGCGATATTTGGGACCTCCAACCGAGTGCAGAGGAATGTCATAATTCGCCTTGCAGGCTGCGCCTTTCTTTGCCTTGCAGGCAGCTATTTCGACTGCGTCGACCTTACTTTTTCAACAGCCAAAAAGTAGGCAAAAGGCCGCTTTCGACCAAATCCCTAATCCTTATTTAAGATTTATATTATCGTCGAAGACGGGATGAAAGTATGTCCATATACAACCATCCCTTGCAACGGCGTCCCTGCCGTTCACTTCGAGATATAAATCTCACCTAAGGGGATTTAGACGAAGTAATATGCAGTCTGAAATTTAGGTGAAATAATCTGGTGGTTTAGATTAAAAACGTCATTCCAAACCAAACAGAAAAAACGTCATCCCAAAAGAGCCAAAGCGATATTTGGGATCTCCAACCCAGTGCAGAGGAAGTACATAATTCACTTACATTTGGCTCATAATAACCAGAACAAAAAACGTGATTCCAAATCAGCAGAAAAAACCGTCATCCCAAGAGAGCCAAAGCGATATTAGGGATCTCCAACCGAGTGCAGAGGAAGATCATAATTCGCCTTGCAGGCTACGCCTTTCTTTGCCTTGCAGGCGGCTATTTCGACTGCGTCGACCTTACTTTTTCAACAGCCGCTCTTGTTTCTAAGATCATGTAACCAAAAAGGCCGCTTTCGACCAAATCCCTAATCCTTATTTAAGATTTATATTATCGTCGAAGACGGAATGTACGTACATCCCTATACACATTCCTTGCAACGGCGTCCCTGCCGTTCACTTCGAGATATAAATCTCAACTAAGGGGATTTAGACGAAGTAATATGTAGTCTGAACTTTAAGCGAAATAATCTGGTGGTTTAGATTAAAAACGTCATTCCAAACCAAACAGAAAAAAACGTCATCCCAAAAGAGCCAAAGCGATATTTGGGACCTCCAACCAAGTGCAGAGGAAGTACATAATTCACTTACATTTGGCTCATAATAACCAGAACAAAAAACGTGATTCCAAATCAGCAGAAAAAACCGTCATCCCAAAAGAGCCAAAGCGATATTAGGGATCTCCAACCGAGTGCAGAGGAAGATCATAATTCGCCTTGCAGGCTACGCCTTTCTTTGCCTTGCAGGCGGCTATTTCGACTGCGTCGACCTTACTTTTTCAACAGCCGCTCTTGTTTCTAAGATCATGTAACCAAAAAGGCCGCTTTCGGCTAAATCCCTAATCCTTATTTAAGATTTATATTATCGTCGAAGACGGAATGTAAGTATGTCCATATACAACCATCCCTTGCAACGGCGTCCCTGCCGTTCACTTCGAGATATAAATCTCAACTAAGGGGATTTAGACGAAGTAATATGCAGCCTGAACTTTATGTGCAATAACGCTTTGTTTTAATGAAAAAACGTCATCCCAAAAGAGCCACGGCGATATTAGGGATCTCCAACCAAATGCAGAGGAATCACATAATTCGCACTAAATTGACTCATAATTTCAGAACAAAAAACGTCATTCTAAAAGAGTCTAAGCGATATTAAGAACCTCCAACCGAGTGCAGAGGAATCACATATTCCGCCCTAAATTAGCTCTTGATTCCAGAAAGAAAAACGTCATCCCAAAAGAGCCACGGCGATATTAGGGATCTACAACCAAATGCAGAGGAATGTCATAATTCGCCATAAATTGACACATAATTTCAGAACAAAAAACGTCATTCTAAAAGAGTCTAAGCGATATTAAGAACCTCCAACCGAGTGCAGAGGAATCACATATTCCGCCCTAAATTAGCTCTCGATTCCAGAAAGAAAAACGTCATCCTAAAAGAGCCTTAGCGATATTTGGGATCTCCAACCCAGTGCAGAAGAATCACATATTCCGCCTTAAATTGGCTCATAATTTCAGAAGAAAAACGTCATCCCCTAGCTTGTGAAATTAGTTTGTAGCAAAGGTTTGTGTAATTTGATACAAATATAAATATTGTTAAAAAGAGGAAAGTTTCCTCTGATTAAGCTGTTTTACGCCAATGAAACTTTTATTTTTAATTGCCATTTTTTCGATTATACCGTCTAAAGCAAGAGCTTTTGATTCAGCTTTATTCCATTCGGTGAATGTAGGAGATCACGTCATAGGTGAATATATATACGTTGGCTATTGGGATAAGGAGTTATTAGACGGCGGAGCTAAGGGGATGTCCTACAGATACGGGTTTGGAACTCAAGGTCAAAAGATTACTGTGTCATTTTCTGAATTTCAATATTTTGGCGGCTATGATATTGGCTTGAGCTATATTAAACCAAATGAAGAAAGCACTCATGTATTCAGTGGCAAAGACTCTGTAATAGCTATTGAAGGAACCTTTAAGCTCTTTTTATCAAATGTGACTATTGGGATCACTGAAGAAAATATATATGCTTCATTAGGCTGGTCATTCAATTATGGTTTTTAGCGTATAACAAACGCATTAATAATGGACGTCTTACGCTTGGCTGACGCTCATTCTTCGCTAATTATAGCCAAGCTAATCCGCCTATTATGCGGGCGTTATATTTTTATCGGAGTCGTATGGACGCGTTAACCTTTGTTTCAAAATTATTTGAATTTACTGCATGGCCTATTGCCGCTGTAATTCTCGGAATTGTACTTAAGCAGCCTTTAGAAAAATTATTAGGTAGGTTAACTTCGGCTAAGCACAAAGATACCGAATTTGGCTTTGCTCCTGATAGTCAAAATGCTCCTAAACTAGCAAGTAGTGGATCTATTGCGGATGCTGTGCCTCAAGATTCTTTAGGTCTCATCGCTGAACAAGAAGCACTAATCTATAAATCATTAGAAGATTTGAAAATTGACAGTGCTGAAGACAAAGTAAAGGTGCTAGCTAAACATCACGCCAATTTACAGATCCGAAGTGCTTATGCTCAAATTAATTCAGCGATTTATAGTAGTCAGTTACTTTTACTTCAAGCCCTGAATACACAGGCTTCACCTGTTGAGCTTTCATTTTTCTATTCTTATTACAATGCGGCCAAGAATAGCTATCCTGACTATTATGAAACTTATAGTTTTGAAGACTGGCTTAATTACATGAAAGGTAGTGGTCTTATCAACACTAAAGATGAAAAATATTTTATTACTGTATTTGGTCGTGGGTTTTTAACAGCACTTACAGAAGCTGGTGCAAATCAAAAACGAGTGTATTAAAAATATAACAAGAATTTCAAGCGGGACTGCTAACAGTTTGCTCGGTTCCGCTTCGCTTCACATTTTAGCAAACTATTATCAGCCCCTTAAATGGGCGTTAGAAGACTAGGAGGGGTCGGTGCATAATAAAAAGCAAGATTGGAAAATCATACTACTCGGGTTGTTTTTAGTAGTTGCTCTTGGCTGGTTATCCTGGATTATTATTTCATTTTTTATAGAGTCACTTATTAAAGCTGATGCGAAGATTTCTGCCGCAGTTATTGGGGGATGTTTACTATATTGGCTGGTTTAGCAGTTGTCTTAATTACACAATACCAAACCAAAAAAAGGGCAATTGAAGAAGCCCATAGAGAGAAAAAGTAGAAATATACAGAGGATTCCTTGAGACAGTTGAAAAACTACTTCAGGGACAGAATAAAAAATCAAAAGCAAAAGGAATCAGCGACTAAGGCTCTAATAGATTACTTAGTTAAGTTTAAGACAAATATTATTCTTTGGGGGTCACCTAAGGTTTTAATTGCGCAGGCAGAGTTTGAACAGCAGTCAAAAGTAAGTGGTAATATTTTTCTTGCTATTGATAACCTATATAGAGCTATTAGAGAGGACATTGGTTTAAGTAACTCAGGTCTACCATCATTGCACCTTGTGAAAATGTATCTTTCAGATCCTGAAGAATTAGAGTCTTTGATAGCGTCTTCTAACAAGCAAATCAACAAGAACACGTAACAGTTGGCTACGTTTCGCTTCGCTACACAATTTTAGCCAACTACAATTTGCCCCTTAACGAGGGCGTTATTTAGACAAGGAAGCCCATGAGTATTCGTAAGAAAATCCAGAGTAGCATCGATAACTTAATTATGAAAAATGGACCGCATCGATACGAAATAAATGAACACAGAATTAAATGTAATCAGTGTCAAAATGAATTTTTTGACAAAGGTGAGGCTCAGTTAAATACAGCTGGTATGAGTTTCATAGGTTTAGACTGGGCGAATAAGACCGCTACCACCTTAGCGTGTCGAAACTGTGGATTTATAATGTGGTTCGTTAAAACGCTTACAAAAGTACCTAATAGATAGGTCGATACAACAAACGCATCAATACAGACTTCACAACTTAGTCCGTATTTTTGCTAAAAGAAACGATGCAAAAATGCATCCAAAATTGTCCCACTTCTTATGCTTCTGGCAGTACTGTGGGGATACAGAAAAAGCACGAAAAGAAACTACGTCTTATTCTGGCTAATTTAGATCAAGCAGAAGAACCAGATGATATGGATCTTCCTGGTTTATTTATGCACCAACTTATAGGTGATAGAAAAGATATTTGGTCTGTTCGTGTAAGCGGAAACTGGCGCATAACATATAGGTTTATTCTTACTATTGAAGATTATCAAAGGGTGAGTTGGAGCATCAGATTTGATAGCGTAGACTTCAATTTTGTAAATGATCCTGTATATATATCGGATGCAAAGTTTTCTGAACTTAACGGGTTAAATATTGCTGAGTTTAGCGATGATGATGGACTCATTATTAAAATTATATATGGTAACTGTGCAGCAGTGTGCTTATAACACATATGAACCTTCTTCCGTCAAATAGACAATAGGATCTTTTTAGCTGCTGTTAGGCAGCTAATTGTATTCGTCAATCAGCAAAATAATCTACTTCGCAATGTCATTGTCGCCGTTAAAATTGTTTACGGCAAACACATATAGAGGCTCTCTTATTGTGATCTCATCACTGCCTAACTCTGTCATTCCTTTTGTTGGTTAGGGGCACTGCGACTAAATGGATTTAGGAGGTAGAGCGACGCAGGATGCCAAAGCCGAGACATTCATCGGTTAACCTTACGAAGGCGCTATTCAAGTCAGTTGGCTCATAAGTCCAGTTAGTTTCAGGCTCAGCTAAGGTGTAAACAATTTTGCTCATTGTTAATGCGCACCAATGGGGTGTCTAATCAAGACCTAGTAGCTTATACAGCGACTATATTTACCTGCGATATGTTGCTTAAAACAAATAGGCCACAAATAACACGCGATAGTTCTTTCTTATCTAGTTAGGCGTTCAGCTCACCCCATTGTGCGACTTAAGCTTTTAAAAAACGTTCATCATCAAATACCGTTTTATTCTTTAACATGAAATAGACTGCTCGGCCAAGCTTGTGTGCTAAAGCCGATAACGCTTTGGCTTTGCTCATGCGTTTTTGCAGTTTGTTTAGGTAGCGTCTAGCTTTGTCATTACCTCGTAAATAGAGCACGGCTGCTTCACTGAATGCCCATTTAAGATGACCGTTTCCAATTTTATTGCCACTTGTGCCGTAGGTTTTCCCAGCGGATTCAGCCTTACATTTCACTAATCGAGAGTAGGAAGCAAAATTTTGTACGGACTCAAAACGGTTGATATCCCCAATCTCATATAAGATAGTCATGGCTAGGATTAAACCAATGCCAAGGCACCGTTCTGAGCTGAGCATAGTAGTCAGGTCGATGTTGCTTTGCTTTATTTTCTAAAAAACATTCTAGTTTTTTTAACTCTAGGGCATAACTTTCGAGAATGACTAAATCAAAGGTTACGTTTCGCTGAACCACCTCATCGTCATAGCGGGATCTAAACTCATCCCTGACACATTTATTCTTCATGTTTAACTCAAGAGCAGGGTAGTTGTATTGGCTATTCGTGTTTACAACATGAGCTTTAAGTTGGGCTCCATGCTGAACTAACTTAGTTCGTCGGCGCAGTAAATCGCGAGTCGCTCTCATCTCTCTTGGATAATCATAGGCAAGAGGAAAGTTACCGCCTCTTAACAAACTAGCAATTTTATATGAGTCGATTTTATCGTTTTTGGCTTTACCACCGTGGATAGCCTTCATATATAAAGCATGACCTAGGACAAAATCAATGTTGTGCTCAGCGCATAAATCACTGACCCAATACCAGCAATGCATACACTCAACGGCAACGACCACGTCACCTATATAGGGTTGCAGCAAATGTAATAATGCTCGTTTATCAGCGCCAATCTTCTAGTGAAGAACCTTTTCGCCTTTGTTATTTAATATGCAGACATAAAGAATTCGAGCATGTAGGTCGATTCCGCAGTAAAAATTGTGTAATTTAGTATAAAATTTCATTGAGCTTTCTCCTTTTGGTTTGGTCGCCTTGAAGTTTAGCTAAAAGCTAAACTTCGGGGAGAAGGTTCAATAAGTATCAAGGCGTTCAAACGGACAAATAACAGCTGGCTGTTGTTCGTGCCTCACACATTTTAGCCAGCTATTATTTGCCGCTTAACGTGGCGTTATGTGTTAATCATGAATGCAGAACTACGAAAAATAATTTCCGATTTCCAAGAAAAAGTCGAAGAAGCCAATGAACTATTAAAGAAGTTTCTTGAAACTGACGAACCTCACAATTGGGAGCCACCGATTGAACAGGTCGGCATGCTTGGAGGTAAGCATAAGTACTTTTTCCATGGTATTGGTTGTAAGGTTCACATTAGCAAAAAGGATATAATTGATTTCGACTACGGTGCTAATGGGCGTATTGATGGCTTTGATGAGTGGAGGCTATTCGGTTTTGTTAGTACTCGCAGAAAAAAATATCCCAACGTACAAGAAAGTGACATTAAAGAATGGTTTAACGAAGCTATTGAGGCTAATGAAATAAAGCAATCGGATTCAAGAGAATATGGTAATTTATACTATCTCGTGTAACACACACATACAAGTTGCTCAAGGCGGATAAAAATTGCTGTGGTTCGCCTTCGGCTCACTATACCACAGCAATTTTTACCGCTTAGCAAAACGTTATGTAGCTATAAATTTAGCCTGTCGTGCCACTGTCAGGTTGATTTCGTAACCGACACATTCATGTTCAAGTTACTTTTTCCTCACAGATGGACGAGGACATTTTATGATAGTAAAAAACTTAGAGAAAGACGAAATTGGTCACAAGAGCAACTTGCAATTATGGCTGGTTTAAGTACCAGAACAATACAAAGAATTGAAAGCGGCAATAAAGCCAGTATCGAATCTCTCAATGCTCTCGCCTCTGTTTTTGAAGTAGATATTTCTAAACTAAAAGAGGAAATCATTGTGATAGATAAAAGTTCAGAATCATGGAAAGCAGAGTCCCCATTTTTTAAGTTTATGCTTTGGGGTGTTAAAGCTAGAAAGCAAATTTTAACTATGGAGTTTCTTTGCTTGGCGCTGGGCCTAATAAGTTGGGGCGTCAAACCTGATATTTTTGCAACACCTGCTTTTTTCTAATGTCATACATATTTGCATCGATTAAGTATTACGTTGACAGGAAAAAGCACTGGTAATATAGCTACATAACAAGTCAATAATGGCAAGGACGCAAAACGCTTGGCTTGCGCTCCTTCGTCGCAAGTGTAGCCAAGCATTTGTGCGCCCCATATTAGGGCGTTATAACTCAGAATAACTTTTTCGCATCGCGGTAGAAATTTTCGTGGGAGCCGAAAGTTAGTAGCTCTAGGACAACGGTTCCATCCTCGTAACTATATCCAAGTAACGTTAGTTGCTTCATCATTTTAAATTTATAGACGCGCATAAAAGAAAGGTCTCCTTTCTTTTGCTCTCCCAATAACGGGTTTTCGATTAAAGATTTGACGGCACCGTCTAGGTCTGCTTTTTGATTTTTGTGAAGTTTCTTTACTGCTTTTTTAAAACTTGCCGTTTGTAAAACCTTGGAAATTTTAGCCAAAATCATACGCCTCTAGTTTTCCGGCTTCCTTCTCAGCCTTCGCAATAATCGCTTGTTTTACAAACTCGTATGGTAGTTCAGGGTTATCTTCCATCATTTCACCTATTTTAGCCCAGTGCTCAATTTGCTTAGGTGTTGTACGGTTGAGTGCTTTTGCCATTATGGTGGCTTTTTCAACGAGATCTTGGTCTAATCTAATGCTTGCAGTAGCCATAGTATTTTCCTCTTACTTTTATGTAATTGTAGTAGATTGCTACAATTGTAGCAATGAGTTGTAACAAGCGCATTAATAATGGACGCCTTAAAACTTGGCTGACGCTCATTCTTTGCTAATTATAGCCAAGCTAATCCGCCTTTTATTCAGGCGTTATGTTTCTAGGTGAATATGTCTAAACTCTGTGCCAACATGTTTAAACTTTCTGACTTCATTTCCGGTGGTGTATTTGGAATTGCAAGTTTAGGTGCACTACTGTCATTTATTGTACCGCCAATTATGTTGGTTGTGGCTGCAACGATTTATAGTTTATCTCTGGGTGGTTGGGGCTATTTATATTTCGTTGTTTTTATCGGGCTAAACTATCTTACGTTCAGGCATAAATCAGTTGCATTGTTAGGGCACATGATTCTAATTTTACTTTTAGTCGTTCTAGGTAGTGGTTTATCGTATTTATATACGGCATTGTTTTTCATCTATTTATTGCCTTATATCTTTGTGTTCAACGAGGCAGCAAAACATAACAAGTCAAGTAAATCAGGACGCTGAAAAGCGCGCCGTTTCTTGAAGCGTTATGTTTTTAGATCAAATGGAGTGATTGTTGAAGCAGAGCAATAAAAGTGGATCTATGTTTCATGCTCCAAAAGAGATTCGTGTAGATAAAAAGTGGCTGCTTCCTGTAAAGGGAGCATTATTACTTTTTGCCGTTTACTTTATACAAAAGTCTTATTTTGGCTATGTCAGCGGTGAGATATTTGGACGTAGAAATTACTCCAATATTAACGATGAAGCATTTGATTATTGGTTACTAGTTTCGGGTTGTTTGCTAATAGGGCTACTTGCCATTTGGCAGTCTTTTAAGGTCAAGTCCAAAATAAAAACATAACAAGTCGATGAAGAAAGGGACATCTAACAGTTGGCTGGTATCTCGTTCCTCAACAATTTTAGCCAACTATTAGAACGCCTCTTAACGAGGCGTTGAGGCATACAAGGAGTCTGAGTGCGCGATATTTTTGGTCATCATAAGCAGGATTTTAACGAAATTAGGCGTTTATGCTTGACTTGCCATGGGTTAGATTTAACAACTAGCAGCCTTTCATTATCAACATCTCGATTAGTTATGTCTAAAAATCTCGAAGATACTTTACATAACTTAGTATCCAGTAACCTTCTAAGTCTAGTAATTGCAATAAGGGTTAATCTTTATCAAAATGTAATTAATCAACCTAATTTAGAGTTACCTAATTCATCATGGTTATATTACGATGCTAAATTAATCGAACGGCCAGCAACCCTAAAACAGGTTTGCGATAAAATAATTCATGCCGATTCATTTTCAAAAACTGTGCCTCCTAGTGGGCTTATTGATCAGGAATATAAAATTGCGGTTCAGTTTAAAGGTGTTGAACATAAAAAATCGTGGACTCTAAATGTTGTATTAGAACGCTTTGTAGAGGATGTTCTTTCCTTGCTTGATAGTATTGAGCAAGGTATGCCTAACAAGAAAATCAACAAGGAGACGTAACAGTTGGCTACGCTTCCCTTCGCTACACAATTTTAGCCAACTATTACTTAGCCTGTTATGCGGGCGTTAGCACTACAGGTAGAAACATGGACTTCGATAAGCTTACCGATGAAGAAATACTAAATATAGCAAATCCATTAATGGATAACCTTATGGAAGGCTCTAGTGAGAGGAATCACCAAAAGCATACGCGTGATTTTACTGACCGCCTCAAAGTAATCGTTACCGAAGAGAATCTTCTGAAACAATGGAAGGAAAATAAAATAGGCGAATTTTCTAAAAGGGAAATTCTATCAATTATTCACAAAAGCGATTCTATATTTGTATTATGGAAACAGTGGTTTACTCATAGCCATGAAGAATTTTTGGCTGAAATATGCATCGTCGAACAAGCTGGAAAACTTCTAGTAGACCATGTTTGGATAAGGTAACGTGCTAACAAACCGGTCAAGGGTGGACGCAAAACAGTAGGCTTGCGCTCATTTTTCGCTTATTTTAACCAACTATTATTTGCCTATTAGTAAGGCGTTGAGGCCGTAGAATAACTCATTTCTAAGAAAAACGGTCTATTTTATGGGTTCCAAATGCATTACGTAGTGCGAGATAGAAAAAGGCTCAGAATTTGTTGCAGGAACTCGATTTTTCATCAATTTGGGCTGTTGGAGTAATTCTATAGCCTCGTTAGTTACTCAGGGAAGTCATGCGAAGTATTCTACTATTAATCACGCTATTTTTATTTCATAACACAGCTAACGCTTGTAGCTTTGCACCTATAGTTATGATGAATTTGTACCTAACCCTCTTTATAAGGAGAAAAATCATCCATTAGCTTTACCAAAAGCAAGTGTAGAATCTATTAAGCGTGGCTATGATGATGGATATAGAGGTTCATGCTCAGATGCAGGAATTATAAAAATAAAACTTGAGAGTGAAAATCCAGCTAGAGCTACAGGGTATAAGTTAAAGATCGTTTCAGGTACTTTTGAGAGTCATGTCATTCCTGATTATGAAGTGATGCCATCACGATATAGCCCTAGTGAAAACTTAATGTCTTTCATCTGGTTAGATGGCAGTTATAACAATCAGGAAAAAATTGATTTCGTATTGCAAATTATTGCTGTATCGCCAGAGGGTCGGGAAAGCGAACCGTTTCATCTTAGAATTAAGCATGCAGGTGGCAAGAGCAACTAACAACACGCCCTGAGGTGGACAGCCAGTATTAATACTCATTTTCCACCGCATATTTCAGACGGGGGAGCCCTTAGGCTTTAGTGCTTCAAGGTACGTTGTTTCTTCGTATGCCGTCTTTGTTTTCCAACATTTAAACAGTATCCTTATCCACTTAAATGCCACTACACTTTTTCATTGAGTTCACATGTAAAGTTATTTAGTGAATCTAAGGGCAAGAAGACAATGTATGTGTCAAATGAAAAGCGTACATAACGTGAAACAAAGCAAGTCCAAAAACAGCTTGCTTCTGTGTTCACTAATTTTAGCCCAATCTATATTTACTCTTATTTAGGCGCCAAAGCCAACCGGCAAAGATATTAGTTAGGATATGGAATGTTCAGTTGTTCCAAATACGGCATTGATACAAGCAGTTAGGGATGTATTGGAAATAACACTTTTGACGAATATTGATGTGTAGAAAGCCGAGGATGTAGACAATTAAATGCTAGTTCGGGAAATAAGAGGTGTAGGGTACTAATGTAATAGGCCATCTTCTGGGATTGTTTTAGCATCATTTTCTAAGCTAGATTCTATATCATTTTGTACTGGGTCTGATTCAAACTCGGCATCTAATTCATCAAACAATAATTGGATTTTATCTGGCGTAGGGACTTCCAATAATCCTTTATTTCCTAAGCTTAGAGAGGTGCCTGAGGTAATCGTAATCGATTTTTTAAAGTCGCTAAACTCTTTCATGTACTGTTTTTTAAACGCTTCATATTCAGATTTGTAGTCGTCAAACTCTTCAGCGAGTGATTTAACTTCAACTTCGCCTTCTTCTAAATGCAAAAATGCTTCATCACCACGAGTTTCAACCAAAAAGCGTGTGCCTTTAACACCTATAACGGCTGTTTTTGTGATGACATTTAGTGATCGCGTTGCTTCGCGTTTATTGATCGAAAATAAAATTTTACCTTCGTTTACAACGATATTTTGATCATCTTGGAATTCTAAAGTGGAGCTTTCTGTGACTAATATCTTGGAATTATCTGTTAGAGTCACGCGTGCTTTTGAATTAGCATAAGTTCGAACAAATTGGTTTAGTTCTATGTCTTGAGGCGTTTTTTTGATTCTTTTACCACGTGGAGAACCTTCATTGTGAATGGTCACTTTCCCGTCAATATCTACAACGTTACCCAATACTTGTGGAGGTTGAGCATAAACGATAGTGGCAAATAAAGCTGTAAAGGCGATTAAGCCAAAGAGTGTTTTCACAATATATTCCAGTCAAAGTATTAAGGGGTCGTGGACCCCTTAATAGAGATGCATTTTATTGCATTTTTTCAAGTTCAGCTTCAAGTTCTTCTTGCGCTTTTTGCGCTTTAAACTCTTGATAAAGAACCTGCTCTTGGTTTACAGAAATATTACGCTCACTAGCTTTAAGGATATTATCAAACAACTCTTTAGTTGATGAAGAACCCATTGCAGTTAATACGCATAATTGGTTTTTGCCATCAAAGTTAGCGTAAGCTGTTTTGATTACACGTGACCCTGTTAATGATTGGTTTGTGATCTGTTTTGACACTGACGTGAATGTTTGACCCACTTGAGCTTGATCACCTACATTGATACGTTCTTGATAGGTTTTATCCATCGCACGTACACGTGTATTAATCTGTTGCGCTAACTCTGCACGAGCTAATGCTGTTGCTTGAGCTTTGTCTGTTGACATATGACCTGATGATGCAACACAAACTGATGATGCGATACCATCTTCAAGAACTGGGTTTAAAACCCACTCAGGAATGTTTTTGTTTAATTCTGCCATGTTGTCTGCAGGTGTGCTGCCACATGCTGCTAAAAGTGCAGAAAGAGTTAGCGCCGTCGCCAATTTAACTGTGTGTTTCATAATGTACCCTTATTTTCTAATAACCAAATATATATTTCAGGTTGAACTTTCTCGTTAAGTTCCATCTTCATATCAGCTACATAAGCCGAAATGAGCGATTCCGTTGTCTGATGTGTTTTACGTATCAGAGAGTAAAAACCACTATTCGAAATTGACATTTCTACGTCGTTTTCAACATTGATATTCTTTGCTTTTGCAAGGGCAAACAGTCCGCGGCGAGCAGCTAAGTTTAGCAAATCGCTCATTCTACCAGTTGACGTTATTCCTTTCGCATGGCCAATGGCCCCGGTAACTCCACCTATGTTAGGTGTATTTAACCAGTCATGTCCTCGATAAACTTTACCATAGGTAAAAGATATCTCACTGATCAATGTGCTTTTATAATGGCACATTTTTCCAACTTTAACAGGGTTTACCTGATGATCAAGTTCATCTATTTTAAAAGTTTGTTGCAGGTTAGATGTCTTAACATACGTACTGTCAATATTGAGTAAAAATGTTTCGCCTTTTACATGGGCAAGATTGACTGTACGGGCAAGTTGTTGTGCATTATCGATCATATGTTTAAGTGGATCGTTAGGATGTACAGCCGGAGCTGAGATCCCTAGCAAAGTAATGTCATTACTTTGACCACTGCACAACCAATTTGGTTCACAACTTTCTAAATTACATTCATCGACATTACAATTTCGAGCCGGTTTAACCGTGAGTTTTTGATCTGACACTAGGGCGTAGATATTGCCCTTGTCGGTAAATACGTCGTTGAAATAGAGCATGTCTTTACCAGTGTAATATTCGTCTAAATCGGTTAAAACTTGTTTTGTAGTTATTTTTGATAAGCCATTGGCCAGTTGCCAATTGTTTATTGCGTTCAATTTTGCAAAATGTTCTGGTGCTTTAGCGGAGGCACTGAAGCTTCTTGCGACACCATAAACACTATGACTAAGGCGTAGAGGAAAGGTCGGTTAACCAACAAGGAATATTTTTTAGGGGATGGTCTGAAGCGAAACATTGATTAACAAAAATCAATGAAGAAATGAAAGTAAAAAGAAAAAATACTTTGTTTTAACTTTAACCAACTGAGATGTCCTTTTCCGCAACCGTTTATATCTAACTAGATAGCTACATGCTTATTTTTTATTCTAGGCCAAATTACTTAATTAGCCTAGAATTATATGGGGTAAAAAGCGGCTCATATCTTGAGTGACCGGGCTTTTGTCTTCACGGATGGAAATCCCAGCGGCGGTATCGTCTACCAACCAGCTTCCAATTAATGTGTAATTATCTGAAAACTTAGGTAAAAAATGAGTTGCTTGGTAGATAAAGCCTTCGTCTCCGTAGGGACCGTCAGATTCTGTTTTTTCTTTGCCACCGTTTATAATAGAGATATTTGCACCTTCTCGAGAAAATAGCGGCTTTTTAACTAAACTTGAAAAATTTGCAGCTTTGTTAAGCTCATCTTCAAAAAAGATGGCAAAAGATTCGGGTGATCTGGAAACATTTTCCAAAGAGCTGGCATCAAGGCTTTATTTGAAAGTACGGCTTTCCAAGGCGGTTCAATCCATCGAATGTTGTTTGTGCCAAGAAACTGACCATACTCTTCGGCCATCATAAACTCCCAAGGATACAGCTTAAACATCCAGGTAATAACTTGGTTGTCTAGGTCAGTGAAGTTGCCATTTTTATCAACCCCGATGTCTTCAACATAGACAAATTTACAGTTAACTCCTGCGGCGTTTGCACAGTCTTCTAAATATTGTACAGTGCCGCGGTCTTCTTCGGTGTCTTTACAACAGGCAAAATGTAAGGTGCGGTTTGGGGTTAATACTTGCAGGTCAAAAAATCGATTTACCAATTTTTCTTGAAGGCTATTGAATTGATCGGCGCCACGATTTAACTTGCCACCGTCGACATTATCTTGCAACCACAGCCATTGCCAGAATCCAGTTTCGTAAATACTGGTTGGTGTATCGGCGTTGTTTTCATAAAGTTTTGCAGGATTTTTTCCATCATAAGCAAAGTCGAGGCGCGAGTATAAACTAGGGTCGCCATTTAACTAGGAGTCACGAATAAACTCCCATTGATTCGGTGGCAGTTTAAACTTAGTTAACCATTCTTCGTCGTGAACAACCTGATTAACAACTTCGAGGCACATTTGATGAATTTCTTCGGTCGGTTGCTCTAAATCATTTTCGATTTGGTTCAACGAAAATTGGTAAAAAGCAGATTCGTCCCAGTAAGTTTCACCGTGCATCGTGTGAAATTTAAACCCGAATTCAGCCGCTTTTTTTGCCAATCTTTTCTTTGTTTAATATCCTGCCGAAGCATTAACCGCCCCAACCTTTAGAGCTTGATGATTTACCACCGCCCCAACTTGATTTGGCAGAAGCAACCGAGCCAAAACCACCACGTGAAACCGTCTTTGTGATTTTGGGTTTAGGTGATGTTGCTGATTTACTTACCTTAAACTTATTTTTACCGTACTTACCAATTGACGTACCGTCGGAAAGCATAAGTGTGTCGTGATAACGAGAATAAGGGCGGTTGTAACGATAGACTGGATTATACGAACCACCGTAGTAGTTTCTACTGCGGTCGAATAACAATTGATTAACGATGAAACCCGCCATAAATGGCATGAAAAACGAACCAGAACGGTCAGTTAAACATTGTTGTGGACCAAACTCAGATTCACATGAGGCCATCGATTTGTATTTTGGCCCTGTTTTTTCAGCTTCTTCAAGGGCTTTTTCATAAGCCACTTCGCACTGTGCCAACGTAAAGTCGGTATTGCTAACACAATCATCGACAGATTTAACAAAAGTCACTTCTTGCGAATTTCCACCACCACATGCAGATAACATCGCAGCGGCAACCGCTAACGTAATTGGCTTAACTAGATAGCTCGGTTTAATTTTGCGCATAGCGCTGAGATCGATAATTTTCGTCCGTTTCATATCGGTCTCCTTAGTAGCTCATGCAAGCCGCATTTAATACGCCTATTGCAACGTTAACTACGCCTAGCATGATGCCAGCACTCACTTCGTTGTCTTCTATGCGTTGTACAATTTTAGGCATAAATCCAAAGCGGATAATGGCAAAGGCCAAACATTGCGCAACTAATGCAATTAAGGCCCAAGTGGCGTAGTCGACAATTGAAATTGAGTTGGTTGCAGCGCCCGCGAGTGCAAGAGAAAAACCTAGAATAGCACCACCAAATCCAATTGCTGCAGCCGTACTCTTTTGTTCTTTAATTAGACGCCATTCGTCGTGAGGTGTCACTAACGTATATGCAAACTTGAAGATAAGTAAAAATGCAATCGATACGCTAAAGTAGAGTGCGAAATTAATCACGCCGCTAAGTAAGTCTTGATGTTCCATGTTGGTTCCTTGTTTAAACTGTTGTTTTTCTAACCGTGAATTTGTATTTGTGTCGCAGAAAGTGTTATCCCGGTGCTCATCACTAGGCAACGACTTAAATAACCGCTATGGTTCTAATTTTTCTTCAGCTGACAAAAATAATGATTCTGTATTATTACTCGAAATTGGTCGCTCGAACAACATCGTAAACTGATCTGTTTCACTCGACTCGCCATTTTCGTCAAATGTATTTTCACACATATGAACTGGATTATGATAAGTACCAGCGGACGTCCAGACTCGCTCAAACGTATGGTCGAGTAATTGATAGCTTGGTTGACCAATTTTGTTTTTCAACAAATCGTCCCATAATTCTTGGGTTGGGATGTCTTGCGTATCGTAAAAGTGGAATAATTTAACATCAATAATGTTGTGTTCTTCTTTACCACCTTCGGCGATGACTTGGAGAAATGCGTCGTCGTCGGTATAAAATCGAAAAACAAAAGTACCGTCCATATCGACTAAACCAGCAGCTTGGATAATGTGAGTTGGCGCGCAGCCATCTGTAATCAGTTCGCTTTCTGATAGTCGCAACAACAGTGGGTCGATGTCAAAACTGCCGCCAATGCGCAGGCCCATTATTTCCGGCGTTGCTACTTTGGCTTTTTCTTTTGACTTGCCAAATAATTTGCTAAACATAATGTTCTCTCTTGATTAGACAACTATTCTTATAACACAAAAAAGCAGCATAGAGTGATCTAGGCTGCTTTTTAAGTTTAATCGCAATTACGCTTTTTCTTGGCTAACAATTCAGCCAATTTGTCACTACCGCTTTTGTCACCACCTGAGCTTATGCCGGCTTGTTTTAAACGGTTTTCTAAATCGCCACCTGACTCTTCTTCAGCTAACTCTTCAGCGGCTTCAAGTTCGGCACTGCGCTGAGCTTGTTTGTCTTTTATACGTTCTAAACTATCCAAAGCTGTTTTTACTTTGCTGTTGGCGCCCATGTGTCTGCTAGATACAGCAACTTGTGCCTTTTGCACAGATTCTGTCGCTTTCACTTGGTCGATTTGTTGTTCCATACGACGAACATTATGTTTAGCTTTGCTTATATTAGCTTTTAACGTTTTTTCAGATGACGTAAAGCCAGCCAAAATTTGTTGTTCAGTAGTTAACGAGTTTTCTAAATCAGCTACTCGTTCTGCACATTCAATCGCTAATGCTTCATCGCCTTTTTCGCTCGCTGCTATTGCGTGATCAGTGTAAGTCGCAACGTCATTTTGTAACGCTTTAACTTTCGATTCTGCCATTTTACGTTTGGCCATAATCTTTGTTAGGTTTTCGTCACAAGCACGAAGTTCTGATTTTGCATCACGTAATTCTTGATCCAAAATGCGAATTGATTGGCTATCAGCAACGGCTTCGATACCTTCGTTTGCTGCACCACGTAATGCGTTCCATAATTTTTTAAGCTCATGCTGCGTGCTCCTGTGTCAGGTATTGGTTATATAAATCTAAAAACTCGCCTGTATTGGCAAATAGTGTTTCAATTTCTTCTATTACTACAGAGTCTTTACTGTCGACGGACAATGCGCCGAATGCGACGTAGTAATCTTCGTTGCCTATTTTGTTAATGCATATAGCGGTTAACGGCAGTAAGTGATGTGAACGCAGAATAAGCGCATCTAAAGCGGCTACATCTGATACATCGCTGGCCGGAAACAAAGCTGTTTCAACAATAATTTGTTGATTTCCGACATAGACAAAAGCATCAATGCCTTCGTCATTTGCAATTGTTAGGCAATCGCCTTCTGCTTCAACAACCCAGTTGGACTGTTCTTGGGCGAGATCTTTTAAAGTTGTGTTACTCCAGCTCATGTTAGCTTCCTTAATATGTTTGTGTAACATAGGTCACGAATATAGCACTATGTTTTGTTATGTCAATAAAGAAACACAAAAATTGCGAATTGATTCTTTTTTGTGTTATAAATTATGTTCTGAAACGTGATCAGTCTATACCATCAATATTAAGACTGGATCACACTATTTCAATAGAAGGTTGTGAGATGGATCAAACTCAAAGTGTGAATAATCGAAAAGCAATGACGCCCTATAAGCAAGCCATTGCCAGATATATACGTTCAGCTATGATGCTAAAAGGATTAAAATACAATGATTTAGCAGAGAAATTGGAAGTCGTTGGCACTGTAATGACGCCTGAAAATCTGCGCAGTAAAGTGAGTAAAGGCATGTTTTCTGCCGATTTATTTGTTGCCATTGTACAAGTATTAGATGTAGAAGATGTGGCATTAGCTGAAATCATTAAGCAATTGGACTAATCGATGACCAAAAAATCATCCCTAAAGATATCTTTATTCTTTTAGCAATTATGTGGGCTGTTTTTGTTATTGATGTTTTATTGGTGGGTATAAGCCTAAATCAGTTTGGTATTCGTCCTCGGCGCCTAGATGGTTTATTCGGCATGATATTTTCCCCGTTCCTGCATGGTGGTATCGGTCATATTGTTTCAAATAGTATTGCGCTGCTGGGGACAGGCATATTGGTGAGAATGGCAGTTGGCAGTAAACGTGCTCGATTAGTTATGTTATTTAGCGTTATTGGATCTGGCATCGGGACTTGGTTATTTGCTCAGGCGGGAGTTGTAGTTGGCGCATCTGGTCTAGTTTATGGTTTATTAGGATTTTTGTTTGGATACGCTTTTTTCATCCAAGCATTAAAAGCTGGGCCATTGCGATTGTCTCGTTGTTTCTATTTGGTGGTGCGGTTTTATCGATACTGAGCTTTAACCCATATATATCTTGGGCTGCGCATTTCTGGGGATTTGTCAGTGGGGTTGGTACCGCATATTTAATTAAACGATACTTTTCCCCAACTGAGCCGGAAACAGGTACAAAGTTAAACGATTGATTAATGTGTTAGGTTGCGGATCCAGCGTTTACTGCGCATCCGCCAACCAAACATTACGCCTTTAGCTAATTCTTCTGAATAAGAAATTAAAACAACCCATTTGAAGTCAAGGTGCCAATAAAATGCGGCAAGCCATGTAAGTGGCAAACTGATCAGCCACATACAGGTTGTATCCGTAATTAAACAATATCTATTATCCCCACCTGCACGAAGGACTCCCATCGCAAGGGTTAAATTAATCACCTTCAACCACGCAAAACCGGCAATAATGAAAAATATTTGATGAGACATTGCTAACGTAACGGGCGACACGCCTTCATAGGGAGACAATATTAAATCCCGAAAAGCCATGACAATCAATCCAATAACTATGGCTACAAGCGGTGATAGAAAGGTAAATGTTTTGGCAACTTCCTAGGCTTGTTGATTTCGTTCCGCCCCTAAATGTTGGCCAATGGTAATTGAACATGCCGCAGCAATACCAAAAAGAGTGATAAAAACATGCCTTCTAATGGCAGTAACATACTGATTACGGCGAGTTCATTTGTTCCAAGTCGACCGAAAATTAACTGATAACAAAATGAACCTAATGCCCACACGCCAAAACTAAACATCATAGGCACAATAAGAATAATCAATTTACGCCATTCTTTTAAATCATTGGCTTGGTAAAAATCAGTTAATCGAACGGCCAAGAAGTGGTCCATTTTGACTAACATAACGACCATAACAACCGCTTGTACACCTCTTGATATCGTTGTTGCCAAGGCCGCACCTGCAACTCCCATAGCCGGGACGCCAAAACCACCGTTAATTAACCACAGGTTTAAAACAATATTAAGAATTATTGCGACAACACTAAACAGTAATGGCAATTTCTACCTAGTTAACACTTCGCAAAGCATTTTCAAGGATCTGAATAACCGCAACAAAAATGAGGCTTGGTGCGGCTAACCATAGGTACGTCGTGCCTAGCTCAATGACTTCAGAATCGGTAGAACCAAAGCCTATAATGTCACTGGCAAAAAAGTAATTAGCAATAATTATAGGCAGTAGGGCAACGACAGAGATTGAAAATCCAATAACAATGGTTCGTCTTATTTTATGGGTTTGTTGCGCACCGTAGTACTGCGCAGATAAAATCCCGACCCCCAACTGAGGCCAAAAATTATTACCATAACAACAAATAAAACGCGATTGCCGAGGCCTACGGCACCAATGGCAGCATCGCCTATATGACTGACCATGATAACGTCGATCATGCCAAGTAAAGTCACTAATGTGTTTTGTAATGAGATTGGCCAACCTAGTTTGATGGCATCAATCATTTGGCGTTTTCTAGACATAATGTCCTTGAAGTATCCTTGTTTTTAGTGCGGGGCAGCATCATTGGAAAAATAAGCGTAGATATTACTCCATTTGTCATTTTTTGGTTTATGTTTTTGAAGAAACTAGGGACTGATTTTACGTATTTTTGAATTGCACAGTACTGTTTCAGCCTAAAGTTCCAGTTGGGAAGTGGATCTAAGTATTAAAATAGAAAAGGCACAACCATAGTTGTGCCTTTTTACGGATGATAATGGTTTTATGAATACCAGTTTAATGCAATAAATCTGCGAGGGCGCGTGCTTGCAATAACTGTTTTGCTTTTTCCATATCCGGTGCGAAATAACGATCTTCGTCGTAAAATGGCACAACAGCTCGTAATCGAGACTTGCCTATTTCCACTAATTTTGAGGATTCTAGTGGGGTTCTAAAATCAAGGCCTTGGCATGCCGCTAACCATTCTACAGCTAAGATCGTGAAGGTATTTTCAGCCATGTCAGATAAACGTCTGGCTGCAAATGTTGCCATTGATACATGATCTTCCTGATTAGCACTGGTTGGCAAAGAATCTACAGAGGCCGGGTGGGCAAATGTTTTATTCTCAGAAGCCAGTGCCGCCGCAGTAACTTGAGCAATCATAAAGCCTGAATTTAGCCCGCCGTTTTCAACTAAAAATGGGGGTAATTTGCTGAGGTTTGAATCTATCAACATCGCCATTCGACGCTCTGATAATGCCCCAATTTCGCTAATCGCTAGTGCCATATTGTCGGCGGCCATAGCGATAGGTTCAGCATGAAAATTACCACCTGAGATAATATCGGTACTTTCATCAGAGATAAAAATGAGCGGGTTGTCAGTTACCCCGTTTGCTTCTATCGTTAATACCTCAGCGCTATTTCTTATCTGTTGTAAACACGCACCTAGCACCTGCGGTTGGCAACGAAGTGAATAAGGGTCTTGGACTTTTTCGCAATTGACATGAGAGTTGCCGACCTCTGAGCCGTCCCCAAGGACATCTCTAAATGCCGCGGCAATATCGATTTGTCCTTGTTGTCCACGGGCTAAGTGAATTCGTTCGTCAAATGGTGAGCGCGAACCCATCGCCGCTTCTACTGTAGTTGCGCCAATCATAATTGACGATGCAAGTAAGTCTTGAGCAAAAAAGTAACCTTGAAGTGCCAATGCCGTAGACGTTTGTGTGCCGTTCAATAGCGCTAACCCCTCTTTTGGAGCAAGTTCGATTGGCTCTAGGCCAGCGTATTTCATGCCTTCTAAACCTGTGTGGATTTTACCGTTTATGGTCACTTCCCCTTCACCCAATAGGGGCAGTACAAGGTGCGCTAGCGGCGCCAAATCACCTGATGCGCCAACAGAGCCTTTTTCAGGAACACATGGGTATACTTCATGGTTAAGTAAGGTTATGAGGGCTTGAATGACTTGTAAACGAATCCCGGAATAGCCACGGGCAAGTGAATTAATCTTAAGGGCCATCATGAGTCTGACAACACGATCAGACAAATACTTGCCAGTACCGGCTGCATGAGACAAGACGATTTTCCGCTGTAAAACCGCTAACTCTTCTTTTGAAATTCGGGTATTTGCCAGCAAACCAAAACCGGTATTAATGCCGTAAACAACACGGTCTTCGTCAATCACTTGTTGTACTGCTTTTTGCGATTGATTGATGGCGTCAAAACAAGTTGGGTCTAATTCAAGTTGCGTTGGAGAATCAAATATACGGCGCATTTGTTCTAGTGTTAACGTACCTATGGTGACAATTTTAGTGTGTACATTGGGTAACCTTTTTAAATCTTATGGCTCACATTATTGAGTGAGCGTATTGAATTAATCGAATCGTTCGATAACCTCGCCTGAACTAAAGGTCGATGGACGGCAAATTAAGCCCTTGTTCTTTTGCGCATGTTTTTGCGATGTCATATCCCGCGTCGGCATGTCGCATAACGCCAGTCGCTGGGTCATTCCATAACACGTTGGCGATTCGTTTACCGGCTTCATCTGTACCGTCGGCGACAATTACAACACCAGAATGTTGACTAAAGCCCATTCCAACACCACCACCGTGATGAAGAGAAACCCATGTTGCACCGCCTGCTGTATTTAATAAGGCATTTAATAATGGCCAATCAGAAACCGCATCTGAGCCATCTAACATGGCTTCGGTTTCGCGGTTTGGACTGGCAACCGAACCGCTGTCTAAATGGTCACGGCCAATAACTACAGGTGCCGATAATTCACCTGATTTCACCATTTCGTTAAAGGCCAGTGCGATACGCGCACGGTCTTTTAACCCAATCCAGCAGATGCGAGCAGGCAATCCCTGAAATTGAATTCGTTCACGTGCCATATCTAACCAATTGTGTAAGTGTGGATTATCCGGAATAAGTTCTTTTACTTTAGCGTCTGTTTTGTAGATATCTTCCGGATCACCAGATAACGCCACCCAACGGAATGGCCCTATGCCTTCGCAAAACAGTGGTCGCACGTAAGCCGGTACAAATCCTGGGAAGTCAAACGCGTTGGTGACACCTTCTTCTAATGCCATTTGACGGATGTTGTTACCGTAATCTGTGGTCGCAGCACCGGCAGATTGCAAATCCAACATAGCTTGAACTTGAACTGCCATGGATTGCTTTGCGGCTTTAACGACGGCAGCTTCGTCTTTTAGACGCATTTCTTTAGCGTGTTCCATTGTCCAGCCAATGGGTAAGTAACCATTAAGTGGGTCGTGAGCAGAAGTTTGGTCGGTGACGATATCCGGGGTTATGCCGCGTTTTACTAGCTCAGGGAAAATATCTGCGGCATTACCTAAAAGGCCAACTGAAATGGCTTCGCCGTTTTTGGTTGCCTCATTTATCATGGATAATGCTTGATCTAGCGTTGTCGCTTTTTATCGACGTATCGGGTGTTAATTCTGAAATCAATGCGTGATTCATCACATTCCACTACCAGCGCTGAAAAGCCCGCCATAGTGGCTGCTAATGGCTGTGCGCCACCCATGCCACCGAGTCCACCAGTTAATACCCAACGTCCTTTGGCTTCACCATTAAAGTGTTGTTTTGCCATTGCAACAAATGTCTCATAAGTCCCTTGGACTATGCCTTGAGAGCCAATGTAGATCCAGGATCCCGCGGTCATTTGGCCGTACATCATCAAGCCTTTTTTGTCGAGTTCGTTGAAGGTTTCCCAGTTGGCCCAATGCGGCACTATGTTGGAGTTTGCGATTAATACTCTAGGCGCGTTTTCGTGAGTATTAAACACGCCAACTGGTTTACCTGATTGAACCAGTAAAGTTTGATCATTTTCGAGTTGATCTAATACTTCTATAATTTTGTCGTACGACGGCCAATCACGCGCAGCTCGTCCAATACCACCGTATACGACGAGGTTTTGCGGATGTTCAGCTACGTCATTATCTAGGTTGTTCATTAACATGCGTTTGGCTGCTTCTGTTAACCAAGATTTCGCTGTGATAGTTGAGCCGGTAGGGGCTTTGATATTGCGTGTTGGGTCTAATCTTTCATTTTTCATATTTTATTCTCTCTTTTAGAGGGGTAAAATTGGTTTTATTATTGTTATTTTTACCAAACTATTGTTGTAGAACGTCATGGGTATTTTGCTTTATCAGGGTTTTTAATTGTCGGAAAAGGTCAGTTGTCCACTTAGTCGATAGCTAGAACCCGGATAGATAATTCGTGCGAAGCACACAACGCCTTGTTTGCTTGAAGTGCGTCTAATGAGTTGCAAACAAGGTTCTTCTTTCACTAATTTTAGCCAATCACATACTTGTTGGGTTGAAGATATGGCTTCTATCGTGTGACGAGCTTCGGTTAGCGGTGCAACTTGCGATAGATATTCGTGCGGCGAAATTTCAGTGTAGTCTTGACCTAAATAATCGGGGGCCATTTCAGGGTTCACAAATCGCTCTTCCACTTGCACAGGCTTGCCGTTTTCGTTATGAACGATGACTGAATGGTGTACTTGCGCCCCTATTTTTACATCAAGGGCAATAGCAGTGGCTGCAATTGCATCGATTTCACCCAGTTCAATAACTGTTGCAGAATATTCATGACCTCGTTCTTTTATCTCATCTGCGATATCACGAATTTCAAACATGGAGCCTTGAGACTTTAACGAAGCTACGTAAGTACCTGAACCTTTCGTTCGCACCAAAATGTCTTTTTGGCTTAATTCTTCTAATGCACGGCGTGCTGTCATCCTTGAAACACTGAATTCTTCAGCCAATTTGTTTTCTGATGGTACGGGAGCATTTTCTTGCCATTCGCCAGATTCGATCTTTTCTAAGATGTATTTTTTTATTAGCTCAAATTTTGCTGCCATACTTGATTCAATCCAATTTGTCACATTAGCGATTAAATGAGAAAATGCCACAATAAAGATGTATATACAACTTTTAAATTGTTGTATGGTTGCATTCCAAACGAAAAATTAAGGATCTGTTTAGATGAATTTACAGACTGAAAATCAAGTGGTTGATTTACTGATAAAAAATGTAAATCTGATGACGATGGACGAGAGTGTCTCGGCGTCGTATGGTTTGATCGAGCACGGTTGTATTGCGTTACGTCATGGCAATATCGTTTGGTTAGGCCCAGAGTCAACGGCTCCTGAGTTTGAAGCCGCTGAAATTATTGACGGTAATGGCCACTATTTATCACCAGAGCTAATTGATTGTCATACCCATTTGGTTTTTGCCGGCTCCCGAGCTAAAGAATTTGAGCAGCGGTTGACAGGCGTTAGTTATCAGCAAATTGCGGAGCAGGGCGGCGGGATCTTGTCCACAGTTCGAGCAACGCGAGCGGCACATGAAGAACAACTATTAGTTAGTGCGACAAAGAGAGTTAGACAGCTAATTTCCGAAGGCGTAACTACAGTGGAAATCAAATCAGGTTATGGTCTCGATACTGACAATGAAATCAAAATGTTACGTGTAGCTAGTCAGCTAAAGGCACAATTGCCTGTGTCGGTTTCACGCACGTTTTTAGGAGCCCATGCGTTGCCTCCTGAATTTGCTGGCCGTGCTGATGATTACATTAACTATTTAATTACCGATACCTTACCTAAAGTCGTGGAACTTGATTTAGCCGATTCGGTCGATGGATTTTGTGAAGGCATTGGGTTTTCACGAGCGCAAATGTCACGGTTATTTGCCGTAGCAGATGAGTTGGGTTTGCCTGTAAAGTTGCACGCTGAACAACTGAGTGATTTAAGTGGCGCTGAGTTAGTGGCTGAATTTGATGGCCTATCGGCGGATCATTTGGAGTATTTGTCTGAGCAAAGCATAAAACAAATGGCACATAAAAACACTGTGGCCGTATTATTACCTGGGCATTTTATACATTGAGTGAAACTAAGTTACCGCCTATTTTTGCGCTTCGGGAGCACAATGTCCCCATTGCCATCGGCAGTGATTATAATCCAGGCTTCGTCGCCGTTATGCTCATTAAAACTCATGTTACATATGGCATGTACCCAATTTAAGTTAACGCCAGAAGAAGCAACAAAAGGGGTTACGTTAAATGCAGCTAAAGCACTGGGACTTACAGATAGAGGCGTGTTGAAAGTAGGTAAAAAGCAGATTTGTGCTTATGGGAAATTGAACATCCAGCTGAGCTTGCCTATACGTTCGGTGTCAATCCTTTGGTTAAAAGTTGGCAAAATGGCCAGTTAGTAATCAACAATTAGTTTATAAAAAACAATGTATTCATCAAAAAAATGCCCACTAATTTTTAGTGGGCATTTTATTAGGTGTTTCGTATTAATTACTCTGCTCGAACTTAAATAGCAACTAGTGCCAATAAGCCGATTCTAAGTTATCTTCGCGTTCTGGTAAGCCTTTAGATAAACGTGGAGAGCTTTGAGATAACACCTCAAAACTAACACGATTGGCGTATTTACAAATTTGAGCCAACGACGAGTATGTTAATGCTGGCACAACATGTTTACTCGACTCTGGTACGTTCATGCGGTGGTAGTCAATAGCAGCGATATCATGTAACAACGCGGCTAATGCGCCATCACCAGCCCCATTTGTATTGGTGATTTTTTCAGGACCACCCATATACGGTGCGATATAAGAATAGATTTTAATAGGTTTATCACAAACGGCACGACTTAATGGGCGGGAAAACTCATATCGATTAAATTCGCTAATCGAACTTGGCAGCAACGGACGCTGCGTTTCACGTTTGTATTTTTCATCGGTGTAACCTGCCATATAAAGTCCCACAGGACCCGCAGTGCAAAGCACTAAGTCAACGAGTTCTAACATTCGTTCACAGGCGATAAGTGGATCGTTACTGCCAACAAGGGCTTCAGCTTCATCTTCATTCATTGCGATAATTTGCACATGTTGCTTGATAAAGTCGCGCCACCATTGTGGTTTTTCTTCGATGACAAATCGAGTACCTAAACTGAGTACAACAGGGACATTGTGTTTGTTGGCGTACTCTATAGCCTGAAGAGTCGCTTTATCTAATGTGTCGTCACCTGTACAACGAGTAAAATAGGCGCTGATAACAAATGCACTGGCGTTTTTAATCAAATCTTCATTGATAAAATCCGGGGTAAGTTTGTTCATCACACCGGAGTCAATCGCAAAGGTACGTTCGCCGTCTGGTGTAATTAAGGTGAATGCACGACCTATTGCACCATCGACGGGTTGTAACTGTTGCAAGTCAACTTTTGACGACGTATTGCATAAGTAGCGATAGGCGTAATTACCTACTTGAATGTTTTTACTCATCACACCATAGAGCACCGAACGGTCATCTGCTAAAACAGAATAGTTGTGAAGTGTATTACCAATCGTACCACCTGCGTGTTGATCAGTGATTAGTTTCTGTTCAAGTAAATATTCATATAGCTTTTCAGCAAGGTCTGGGGCAACTAATTGCGACTGTCCGACTTTTAAGCTGAACTGGTCGAGCAATTCTTGGCTCACATCTGCTCTCGATATCAACAATGGTTTGGTCAATGCCAACTACATAAGGATGTTTTAATAAAACATCGGTATCGATCTTGTTACTGACAGGATCTTTTTGTTCAACAGGGAAATAATGTTTGTACTTTCGACGTCCGGGAAATCGCATAATATCTGAGGCAGTTGTAAAAAAGCGAAGAATAGCTGATCCCAACCGTTTTTAACATGAGTTTTAACGGTTTATAGAAGATAATATTGACAATATAGCGGCTAATTCGAAGACGTTAGCTTAGCCTTTACTAATAAAAAGCTAATTTAGAAGACATAATTTAATATTTTGTTTAATAAAAAACACTAAAATTCAATTTGTTACATTTTAACTACGATTGTTTCCAACAAGTTAATGCAATTTGTTTACACAATAAATAGATGAAAACGCCCTTAACAGTTAACGTAAGGACGTTGACAAATTTATTGATATAACGCTAGGTTTTCTTTTGCGTAAGCTTCAAATTCTGTGCAACCGCCAACATGTGTTTGGTCTACAAAAATCTGTGGAACTGTTTCAACAGGCTTACCAACGGTTTTTTCTAAGTCCGCTTTACTAATGCCTTCAGCATGAATGTCGACATAGCGAAACTTAAAATCGTCTAGTTGTTCAACTAGTTGTTCAGCGATCTCTTTCGCTCTAACGCAATATGGGCATCCTGGACGACCAAATATAACTGTAAACATAATCTTTTCCTCTAAGTTGGTATGTGAGCAGTATATTGCTTCCTGCTTAAAATTAATATTTACAAAAATCGATAGTCATCATTGAATAAATGAATCGTAGAAAATGTCGATTTAAATTAGCTGTAATCTCGTTGTCATCTATACTATTCTATATGTTTACAGACAGAGTTGTTTAATGGTCATTCGTCCAGCATGTGCCGCAGGTCATAATTATCCTGCCGACGCTGATGAGCTCATCACCGTTGTAGCCAAGTTGTTATTGGCTTACCCAATAGCGAATGTACAGCCCTATGCGTTAGTCGTTCCTCACAATGCGATACAAAATTGTGGTGAGATAACCGCTGCCGCCTATAGGCACCTTTCAAAAGTGTCTTCTGTAATCGATCAAGTGGTTGTGATTAGCTGCATAGAAGGCGAGTCTACTGGCATTCATGTACCGGCATGTGATCAATTCACCACGCCTCTAGGTGCAGTCCCAATTAACAAGTGCCTAAGTACGCAGTTGCAAAAATTACCTTTTGTTGTTGCAGATGATACTGCGCATTACCACTCTGCTCGGATTGAAGTTCAGTTGCCCTATCTACAAACGTGTTTAACCGATTTTTCGATTATGCCGGTATTAATTGGTGATGTTCCTAGCGATGAATTAAGTTTGTTTTTCCATAGCTTACCAACAAGTCGAAATACTCTTATTATTTTGTCTTTGGATGTTAAAGAACAAGATATTGAAGAAGCCGACCTAGACGAACAAAGTTTATTTGTTTCTTTTCTCGAATTTTGTAATGACGTGAAATGGCAAATTAAGCCCGCTTTGGCGGAAACTGAATTTACTGACCAAAATGTTGCTACAAGTTTTATTGCCCATTAATTCTACTTTAGATGTTTAGCACCTTTCTCATAGGAAAACTGTTATGACGGAAATCTCATCTCCGTGTATTCGTAATTGTTGCTTGAACGCAGAAGATGTTTGTTTAGGTTGTTTTCGGACGATCACCGAAATTTGTGCATGGACTAGTTATACCAATAAAGAACGGGAAAACGTATTGGCAAAGTGTGGTTCTCGTCAGCTAGACATGATTGATAAACAGGAAAAATCCACCAAAGTACAACCAAATTCAAAATGATATTAGTACGAAATTGTCTTATAAATGCGCAAAGGATCAGGCCTTATAGGCAAAATGAGTATTAAAAAGAGCTAGATAATAAAAAATTAATTTAACAGTCATCGATAATTCATTAGCATTCAAATTCAATTGTGGTAACGTTATTAGGTCTTTAATTAGACAGATTACATTGTTAGATGCTTCTGTTAGATACATGCTTATAAAATTCGTTTCGTCTTAGATACGTTGAGTTGTATAGCTAGAAAGTTACCGTGCAATTATCACTGTCTGGTTAGGGATATTTGCGACGATTGGTGTCGCTTTAAGTTAATATATAAAGTTAGAGGTTTTTATGTCTAAGACGACAGGCACAGTAAAATGGTTCAATGAATCAAAAGGTTATGGATTTTTAACTCAAGATGACGGTGGTCAGGACGTATTCGTTCATTTCCGCGCAATAGTTGGTGATGGGTTCAAAACTCTGAAAGAAGGCCAACCTGTGTCATTTGAAGTTGAAGATGGTCAAAAAGGATTACAAGCGGCGAACGTAGAGCCACAGTAATTTGGATGATTGTCAACGTGCTCGTTTAGAGCACGTTATTTCCACTTGCCTACCTTGCATCTCTAGGTAGCCCTATGTCTATTGCTTTAATCAGTCTTTGAAGCTTCCGCGGTTTCTCATCTGTTTTACCATTTAACTTATCAAACTTTAATTGTTGCTCAGCCAATGCCCAGTCAATGTGTTCATCAACTAGGTCACTGATCTGATTTTGTTTTTGCTGTAGTGCGTTAACTATGGTTAATGAAAAAGCGGCATTTCCTAATGCAATTGCAATATTTCTGCTCCAACTTTCAAAACCAATGCGTCTTATTGGCGAGCCTTCAGTATTTTTAGAAATTCGGATTCGGTCCATTGCCATAACGCCAAAAGTGATTTGGCGGTTAACTGTGCCCTTGGTGTAAAGTCATCTTCATTCGTTAGTTGCCCTTGGCGAGTCCATGGGCAGATCAGTTGGCAGTCATCACAACCATAAATTCTATTGCCCATCGCACGTCGATATTCAACAGGAATTGACCCTTTTAGTTCGATTGTTAAATACGAAATGCATTTTCGGCTATCAACGACATAAGGTTCGACAATCGCGCCGGTTGGGCACGTTGTAATACACGCCACACATTTTCCACATTGCTCTTCAACTGGCATATCGGCAGGCAAAGGTAATGGTAAAAATAGTTCCCCTAAAAAGAACCAACTACCTGCCTCCTCATTTATTATAAGTGAGTGTTTACCAACCCAACCTAACCCCGCTTTTTCTGCGATAGGACGTTCTAGTACGGGAGCGGAATCTACAAATGGACGGAAGTTCAGTGTTTCGTTACCAATTTCCGCGGCAATTTTTTGACCAAGTTTTTTAATTTGTTACGTACCAGTTTATGGTAGTCACGGCCTAAAGCATATCGGCTAATAAAAGCTAAATTATCATCTTCAAGTGTTGCTGCAAACTTGGCATCAGCGGGTAAATAGTTAAGTCGAACAGAGACTATAGAGACGGTTCCGGGTAGCAATTCTGATGGGCGAGTTCGCTTTGTGCCATGGCGAGCCATAAATTCCATTTCACCGTGGTAATTTTTATCCAACCACTGTTGAAACTTATCTTCATGTTTTGTTAAATCTATGTCCGAAATTCCGACTTGCTGAAATCCAAGTTCCTGTCCCCAAATCTTGATATTTTTGGCAAGTTGGTAATAGTTAGTTGTAGAAGCACTCAAAATAGTTGCACATCCAATGATATATAAAGAAACCATAGACACTTTACCATCGAACCTATACTTAGCTGAACAAATAAAATTGGGGAAATCAAATGTGCTGAGCAGCAGGGTATAGATATGTACCAACTGATGGAAGCGGCAGGTCACGCTGTTTTTGATTGTGTTCTTGCTAAATATTCTCATGCTAATCATATTATTGTGCTTGCTGGCACAGGCAATAATGGCGGTGATGCATACGTTGTTGCGCGTTTGATTAATCACTCTAATATGCCAGTGACTGTGTTTTCACCTAAGCCGCAATCTAAACTTCGAGGAGACGCAGAAATTGCTCGGCAGTCGTTTTTATCCCATGGCGGCACAATAGTTGGGTTAGAAAAATTGCCAGATCTTGTTGATGAATTACATCCTAGTTTGTTAATAGATGGACTATTGGGGACTGGTTTTGATGGAGCGTTAAGAGATGAATATCGCGTTGCCTTAGAATTTATTAGTACGCTGTCACTCCCAATAATTGCTATCGATTTACCAAGTGGTTTAAACGGTGATACTGGGCATGTTGTTGATTTTGCTATTAAAGCTACCTATACAGTCACCTTCGTTGGCCTAAAAGTTGGACTGGTTACTGGTGATGGTCCAGATTATTGTGGCACGTTATTGTTTTCTGGTTTAGGAATCGAGCAGTGTTTAAATCATTCAAATATTGCGACGGCGACTTGGTTAAAATCCCCCATACAAGCCCAACTACAGAAACGAAAATTTAATAGTCACAAGGGCAGTTTTGGGCATGTCGTCTGTATTGGTGGCGCGGTAGGTATGCCCGGCGCTATTTTTATGGCAGCTAAGTCCGTATTGCGTTCTGGGGCTGGCAAAGTGACGGTGATCACACATCCACAAAATGTCACTTTGATTAACAGTTTAGCGCCTGAATTAATGGTTTTTGGCAGTGATGGCGAAATGGACCAGTCCATAAAAGACAGAATTAGCCACGCCGATATTTTGGTCGTTGGCCCTAGTTTGTCTGTCGCGCCTTGGGGAGAAAGTGTTTTCACTCAATTGGTCGCTGATGATTTATTAGCGCATATTCCAACCATACTTGATGCGGATGCACTAAATTTACTTTGCAAGTATTACGATCCTCTTGTTAAGAATAAAAACTTAAATAAATGGGTATTAACACCACATCCACTTGAAGCTGCTCGTTTGTTGGATATTTCCGTTCTTGATGTCAGTAAAAATCGCGTCGCTATAGCTCGGGATATTGCTCACAAATTTGGTGCGGTTGTCGTGTTAAAAGGTTGCGGTAGTATTATTACCGACGGCGTTAATGTTGCGATCAATGGATCAGGTAATCCGGGTATGGCAACAGCAGGAATGGGGGATGTTTTAGCGGGTGTAATTGCGGGTGTTATGACAAATTTTGACAAAAATGAGACAGCGCTACAAAAAAGTACACAAAAAGCGGTATTTTTACACGGTTTAGCAGGAGATATTACTGCAAAAAATGGCGAAATCGGTATTATATCCACCGATGTCATTGAATTAATGCCACAGGCACTTGATATCTGTATTAAGTAAATTGATTTGTTATATTATTTGCACATAAAATTGCGTAAAATTAAGGGTTGAATTCGACCCTTAATTTGGAATTTTTGGCCAGTTAATAGAACTTATCTCTTGTTTCAAACTCAAAGATAAATACACCTCTTGCATAATCGATTGTGCGGATGTCTATTATATTCAATTCTAAATTTCATTTAGATAGTTGATCGTATTGCTGGTGGTGCCTAATGCCTTTACACCACAGCAGAAAGGAAAAAGATTGTTAAAGAAACTGTTTGTTAGATGCGCAAAGATACTATGGGGCTGTATTGCTACCAGTGTTGTGCTTTTGGCTGTTGTGATCAGTGTCTTAAAGTATTCTTTACCTTATGCCGACGAATATCGACTTGATATTGAAGCCTACCTTTTTGAACAGTTTTCTGCAGAAATACATATTGGCGGGATTGATGCTAGTTGGCATCGTTCTGGGCCTGTCATAATCCTAAAAGACGTGCAACTCGCCCCGTCACCATCTGCGCCACTCGATATTAGCATTGCTGAAACACGTATAGAATTTAACTTTTGGCAATCCTTAAGCCAACAAAAAATGGTGACGAGTGCCTTTTTGTTGGACGGAATTCGTTCGTCTATCGACAGTGCGGTGTTTTTTAAAGTTAGACCAAGTAGCGAAGGAAGCGAGCTATTTGAAAGTCTTAGTCATCTATTTTTATCTCAAGTACAACAATTTAGAATTCTAGACAGTTTTATCGTTGTAAATTACGACGACGGCGAATCACAAAACTTTCAGTTAGACAACCTAACCTGAGTAAATAACGGTAACCGACATCAAGGTCAGGGTGAAATTTACGTCGATGGATTTTCTACGAATTCAATGAATGTCGTTGTCGATCTTTACGGACAACGCCGTACCGATATTTTTGGCCAAGTTTATTTTGAAGCCAATAACATGGATGTAACACCATGGTTAAAACAACTGGTAGGAAAACACATACAAGTTAAAGGCACAGATGCGAATTTTTCCGTTTGGGGCGAAGTGAAAAATGGCCTTGTGGAAAACATCTTGCTAGACGTCAATAACAGTAAGTTGAATTGGCAAAAAGCGAAACAAGATAAGTACTTAAACGTTGAAAGCGCGCAAATACAATGGTGGAAATCTGAAGGCAACTGGCTATTGTTTGGCAATGAAATCCAATTAGTCACCGACGTAAATCGTCCTTCGCCATTTAACTTTACCGTTAAATATGGCACTGAAAAGTCGCAACTACAGGCCAATAAATTTGACTTAACCGCGGTAACCCAGTTGTTCACGCTATTTTCCGCCACCAAGCAATTTAGTTTGTTAGCCGACTCTAATGTCGCAGGCCATGTCGGCGAATTGCAGATGCAATGGGGTGAAGACCTGCCATTAAGCGGCTACTTAGATGTTGTCGATTTTGATTTTGTGCCAAAAGCTACGGCCAAAGAAGCATATATGGGGGTGCAAAATCTAGAGTTTAAAGCCTATTGGAAAGACCAGGATATTTGGCTGGACCTTAACGGTAAAAACGGCACCTTGCTGACCGAAGATACATTTAGCGACACAATTACTTATCAAAAATTAAAACTACAAACATTGCTTAGTTGGCAATCTGGCAGTTTTGTTATGGAAATGCCAACGGTGGTTTTTCAGAACAATGAAATCAATTTAGACATGTCGTTGAGTTACAGTGAATTGGCAAATAGTCACTTGTCTTTGTACGCCGAGGTTACCGGTCCAACACAGGGTAAAATCGGAAAATATCTGCCACGATATTTGATTGGCGATGAAACTTACGATTATCTCCAGAAAGCCATTCATACAGGACGCGGCGAACTTACGCGCGTTTTAATAGACGGTAAGATTGACCAAGTTTTCAATTCTGAATTGGCTATTAGTGAGCGCGGTAAGTTCATTGTTGAAGCTAAGCTGCGTGATGGCCAATTTGAATTTGATCCCGATTGGCCTGCGATCGAAAAAATGAATGCCAAGTTGACTGTGACAGAAGACCGGATGGACATTTTTGCGGAGTCTGGTTTATTTAGTTCATTAGTTATCGACAATAACGTTTTAGCGAGTATTCCTTTAGTGGGGGAGCGTAAAAACGTTAATTTGAGTTTAACACCGCAACAATTGCAACTCAGCGACTTCCATCTATTAGTTGCTGAAACGCCTTTGAGAGATATTATTGGTGATGTATTTGAGTTTGTGCTGTTGGACGGAGCGGCAGATGCCGATATCAAACTCGTTATTCCAACGGATAGCAGTCCATTGCCAAATGGCGATATCCCTCAAGTGTTTGCATCGGGGACATTAGATACACATAAGTCGACTTTAAATTTGCCAAAACTCTATACCGAATTTGAAAAGATAGATTCAGTAATTACCTTTGCCAACGAAAAGTTTAGTGTTGAAGCTAAATCTGCTGATTGGCATAAACTGCCGGTGACATTTAATGTTTCTGGTGCTCAAGGTGAAGACGGTTACCATATAAAAAGTGACTTGGTTTCAACATGGTCAGTTGATCAACTAAATAATGTGTTTGAATTACCGGTCTTTGAACACGCATCTGGTGAGTTTTCATCAATGCTCAACGTCGAAGTTAATATCGATGACGAAGCATTTCAGTATGTCGTAGACGGCAAATCAGATTTGACCGATGTCGCATTGAATATTTCTGGGCCACTAGAAAAGGCTGCGGGTAAATATGCAAGCTTAGATATATCAGTATCGGGCGATCAGGATGATAGTAGTATTGTTGCTGAAATCGAAAATAGACTTGTCTTTACCGCAGAAATACCAGAAGGCTCAAGTCGCTTAGAACGCGCGCATTTAGCCATTGGTGGCGGGACGGGCGTATTGCCAGAATCGGGCTTTGATATTTCAATCGATACGCCTTTTATTGAATTTGAACCAACACTAAATTTCGTCTTAGATATAATCCACGCCTTACCTGAATCTGATCCTAGTAGCATAGGCGTTATAGACGCGCCAACGGCCATAAATGGGGTGATTTCGCACTTTAATATTCTAGGACAAGACTGGAAAAATGTAAGTTTAAATGCCACTAATAAAGCAACGGGCTGGTTGTTTTCGATTGGCGCGCAGCAGACATTGACTGATATAACGGTATTTAATGATATAAATAAAGACGGGATCCTAATTGATTCTCAGTTTTTGCAAATTGTCACTAGTGGTGAGCCAACAGCAGCACAAACTAAAACGTCAGAACTAATTTCTTCAGGCCTTGTCTCTCCAATTGGTCAGACACCTAACGAAAATATCGGATTAGATAAAACGGTGCAACCTGTTGAAGCTCGCGTCAGTAATTCGATAACCGATTCTGCAGAGCTTATTTGTAGCTTGCCACCAATACGATTTAAATGTGAAGTATGCTCATTTAATGAGAAACCATTAGGTAAAGTTCAACTCACAGCAAAACCTGTGGACAATAAACTGGTCATTGAGACATTCTCATTCGAATATGAACGAACTAAATTGGAAGCGACGGGAAGTTGGCTTGGCAACGAAGCCGGCGGTGTTACCTCACTGAAAGGTAAGTTGTATTCTCGATACTTCGGTAAGTGGTTACAAAATTGGGGGTTAAATTCTGGTATTAAAGAAAGTGATGCAACAATTAATTTAGCCCTAAGATGGGATACTGCACCACATGAATTTAGTTATGAAAAATTAAATGGTAAAGCCGATTTTAAATTGGGTGAAGGTTCGCTTAGCGAGATAAGCGATCAGGGGGCACGAATATTCTCATTATTTAGCCTAGACTCGCTTTATCGTAAACTGAAGTTTGATTTCAGTGATGTTTTTGCCAAGGGCCTTTTTATAATGACATCAAAGGCGATATCGTTTTACGTAATGGCGTTGCATTAACCGACAATATTAAAATGGATGGTGTTGCTGGTGATATGAATATGGCGGGTCAAACAGACCTTGCTAAAAATACTCTAGATTATAATGTTAGCTTTAAACCGAAAGTGACTTCGAGTCTTCCTGCAATAGCGGCTTGGTTTGCGCCAGCTGATGGTGGACTGACATTATTGGCGGCTATAGCGTTGGACAAAATTATTGAAAATGCTCCTGTGGTATCTGAAATTAAATTAAAGATCACCGGTGACTTGTCCGATCCAAAAGTAAAAGAAGTGGAGCGTTTTACGCGCACCGTTAAGTTACCCGATGACGTAAAACAAAAACGTCAGACCAAAGGCGCTAAAAAGAAAAAAGTCAATCAAGACGATAAACAACCAGAGACAGCAGAAAAGGGAGACGGCCCATGGTAAAAGTATTTAACTTACAAATGACCTCCGCTCCGAATGTTGAGGAAAATATCTCGACGGTTCAATCTTTATTGAACGAACGCGCCGATGAAGTCAGCGGTAATATTGTGGTTTTACCAGAGTGTTTTGCGTATTTTGGTGGTAAAGAGTCCGGCAGTTTTGACATCGTTCAACCTATTGGCGCAGGTCAATTACAAGCCGATTTGGCAAATATCGCACGTAAATTTAAGATCTACTTAGTTGCTGGCAGCATGCCAATTACTGGCAACGACAGTAAAAAGTTTAAAAACGTCTGTTTGGTATTTGGCCCAACAGGCGAATTAGTTTTAGATTATCAAAAAATCCATTTGTTTGACGTTACCGTTGCCGATGGCACTAAAAATTACCGAGAATCTGATACTGCAGAGGCGGGGGACAGACTTGCGATTTTTAAGGTTGGTGAGTTAAACGTTGGAATAGCGATTTGTTATGACCTCAGGTTCCTAGCGCTTGTTTCAAATACTTAGACAAGACTTTGAGGTAGATTTAATTTTATTGCCGAGTGCATTTACTAAAACCACAGGAGCGGCTCATTGGCATACATTGGTGCAGGCCCGGGCAATTGAAACACAATGTTATTTTGCGGCTTGTAATCAAGTGGGAAGGCATCAAAATGGCCGGGAAACTTACGGACACAGCTTGATAGTAGACCCGTGGGGACAAATTTTAAGTGACGCCAAACTCGACATTGGCTTATATAGCGCGGAGCTAGATATTAATTATCTGGCACAAGTTCGTCGTCAAATGCCCGTCGCAGAACACAACCGAATAAACTACAAATTAAAGTAAAGAGACAATTTTGAATAGTGTAGAGCAACATATATTAGACGCAAATAAATTGACCGAACAGGATGTATTTAACGGTTTGGAAATCATGCTTGAACATAAGTTGGATTACGCAGATTTGTATTTTCAAGCGAGTTATCATGAATCTTGGGTGATGGAAGATGGGATCATCAAAGATGGCTCTTACAATATAGAACAAGGTGTTGGCGTACGTGCGGTTAGTGGCGAAAAAACGGGCTTATCTTATTCTGACCATATCAATGCTAAAGCAATTAACGATGCGGCCACAACGGCCAGAAGTATAAGCGCCGCGGGTGCACATGCAAAACAACAAGTCTTTAGTAAAACTAAAGCTAATAAAATCTACCCTGATCGTCATCCGTTAAACTTAATGTCAAATGATGAAAAAGTTGCTTTGTTGCGTAGCGTCGACAGCTACATCCGTCAGCAATCACCAACATCACAAAATATCGTAGTAAGCATCTCAGGAGTTTATGAACAAGTTTTAGTGGCCGCAAGCGATGGGACGTGGGGAACAGATACTCGTCCGTTAGTCCGCTTAAACTGCTCTGTTGTTTTAGAAAAAGACGGTCGTCGAGAGCGTGGTGGCGCAGGCGCTGGTGGACGTACAGATTATGGTTTTTTGTTGAATTAGTCGATGGTAAATTACGATACCAACAGATTGCCGACGAAGCGATTAAGATGGCGACCGTTAATTTAGACGCTATCGAAGCGCCGGCAGGTACTATGCCAGTTGTATTAGGTAATGGCTGGCCTGATGTGTTGTTGCACGAAGCGGTAGGGCACGGTCTTGAAGGTGATTTTAACCGAAAAGGGTCAAGCAACTACAGTGGTAAGATTGGTCAATCCGTTGCCTCTGAGTTATGTACTATTGTTGACGACGGCACTATGCTAAATCGCCGTGGTTCAATTAACATCGATGATGAAGGTGTTGCATCAAAATACAATGTTTTGATTGAAGACGGCGTATTAAAGTCGTATATGCAAGACAAGATGAATGCTCGTTTAATGGGCGTAGAGCCAACGGGGAACGGTAGAAGAGAGTCTTATGCTCACTTACCCATGCCACGAATGACCAATACTTATATGTTGCCTTAGTGAAAGTTCCCCTGAAGAAATTATTGCCAGTGTTAAAGACGGAATTTATGCTAATAATTTTGCCGGCGGTCAAGTTGATATAACGTCGGGCAAGTTTGTGTTTTCGGCTTCTGAAGCCTATTTAATTAAAGACGGCAAGATTAGTACACCTGTAAAAGGGGCGACATTAATCGGCAACGGGCCAGATGCAATGGCAATGGTTTCTATGGTCGGCAATGATTTAGCGTTGGATAAGGGCGTCGGTGTTTGCGGAAAAGACGGGCAAAGTATTCCGGTAGGCGTAGGACAACCAACACTCAAACTCGATGAGATGACTGTTGGCGGCACCCAATAAGCGGTTTCCAGCTAACTGAATTCAGTTCAACCAAGCTTTTAAGATAGCAAAACGTTTTTATAACTTAGTTATTTAAACGTTTTGCAGTCCAGTTTTAATATACTGAAATATCTCTTTAAAACTTTTGCCCGGTTTCTCTTTAGCAACTTCTTTTGCAGCTTGACGAGTCAGCTGACGAAGACGTTGTCTATCCAAGGAAGGGCAACGTTCAAGTAGGGCGTCAATTGCCTTATCTCCATTGTCTATAAGTCCCTGACGGATACTTTCAATCTCTAGAGAAAATTTGTCAGGTGCATTTTTAGGCGCAATAAACTTATGCAATTCACGTTTTAAACCTTCGATATCTTCATCACGTAACAACTTAGTCATAAACTGAAAGTGGCGACGTAATGCGTCTGGCTTATTACTGATCTTGTCAGCTAATTTGAATGCTTCTCTTAGCTCGTCACTCGCCGGCAATTTTAGTCGCTGGGATTTAGACAACTTAGTCAGCTGCGTAGCTAAAGCTTGTAGCTCTTTAACTTCTTTCTTTATTTCTGTTTTACTGATGTAATTTTCATCATCAGGCATTAAATAATATGGCTTTGTCATAGGATAAAAAAGTCTTATTTTTTGATAACTGGAGTATAGGTTTTATGCTATCCTCACGCGAGCATTTTCACTAAATTTTTTGAGTATATATGTCCCAGCAATATGATGTTTCCGAGGATATTAGTCAGGTTAAAGACGCCATCGCCGACTTAATGAAAATGGCGAAAACCTATGGCGCTACCTCTGCGGAAGCTGTTATCAGTAAATCAAAAGGCATCACAGTTTCAAGTCGTTGCCAAGAATTAGAGAATATCGAATTTAATCAAGAAGGTGCGTTAGGCATCACCGTTTATGTTGGACAACATAAAGGTTCGGCCTCAACCGCAGATTTAACTCACGACGCATTGAAGCAAGCCGTTAAAGCGGCCATCGACATCGCTAAGTATACATCAGAAGATGAATGTTCTGGATTGGTCGATAATGATGAGCTAGCCACTAATATTCTAGACTTAGATCTTTATCATCCGCATCAAATCAGTCCAGAAGAAGCCATTAAGTACTGTATTGAAGCTGAAAAAACCGCATTCGAAACCGACGCAAGAATAACGAACAGTGACGGTGCATCCCTTTCTTCGTATGAAGGCTTTAAAGTCTATGGTAGCAGTGAGGGCTTTATTGAGGGTTATGCAAGTACGCGACACAACTTGAGTTGTTCGGTAATTGCACAAGTTGACGAAGACATGCAACGCGATTATGCGTATACCGTAGAACGTGAATTTAACCTACTAAAAAGCCCAATTTGGGTCGGTGAAAAAGCGGCGCAGGCTGCTGTTTCTATGTTAGGTGCTCGAAAAATAAATACCTGCCAATCACCAGTTATATTTCATGCCGAAATCGCTTCGAGTTTATTTGGGCATTTAGTTTCGGCTGTTTCTGGCGGCAGTTTATACCGTAATTCATCATTTTTGATGGATTCGCTTGGTACATCAATTTTCCCAGACTTTGTTAACATTAGTGAACGACCACATATCATGAAAGGGTTGGCGAGCAGTCCATTCGACTCGGAAGGTGTTAAAACGTTAGACAGAGAAATTATAGATGCTGGTGTGTTAACAACCTATTTACTCACTGGTTATTCTGGCCGAAAATTAGGCATGAAATCCACAGGGCATGCCGGTGGCATTCATAACTGGTTGGTGAAACATACTGAACCTGATCTTGATGCTTTATTAAAGCAAATGGGCACAGGTCTGCTGGTGACTGAGTTAATGGGACAAGGTGTAAATACAGTAACCGGTGACTATTCCCGTGGTGCTGCTGGCTTTTGGGTTGAAAATGGTGAAATCCAATTCCCAGTTTCTGAGGTAACCATTGCTGGTAATCTAGCCGAAATGTTTAAGCAAATAGTGGCAATTGGTGGTGACGTTGAACGCCGAGGAGCGGTCCAAACGGGTTCAGTATTAATAGAAAATATGCAAATTGCCGGAAGTTAAAGTCGCTAGACAACTGCTATGAAATAAAACAAGCCACTGACATCAGTGGCTTTTTATTATCGCTACAAAAATTATTGTTGTTGCTGCTGTTGATTGGTATTACTTAACGCCACAACCATATTTCACAGTAATTAATGTTATTACTCTTTAATACATGACGTGTTTTTTCAGCGTCACGTTTGCGGTCGAATGGCCCCAAAATAACTTTATACCAAACTCCGCTGCTGCCTTCGACACGTTTTACCTGTGACTCGAAACCGGCAAATGCAATTTTCGCTTTTAAAGATTCAGCTTGGTCTGAATGCCGTAACGAGGCGCATTGCATCAAAAATGGCCCCTTGTCTTCGAGTTCATCAGCTGTAACTTTTACTTTTTTGTTCTCTAACTCTTCAATAAAAGTCCAAGTCTCATCTTCTGGTGGAGGTGGAACCGCTTGTTTTTTAACAACATTAGGTTTCGTTTCTGGATTTGCACCGTCGGTAATAAGCCCGTCATCTTTGATATTTAATAGAAAATAACCAAAACCCGCGACCAAAGATAAAACAATAATTGCTTTTATGATTGGAAATGGTCTTTTTGGTGGTGTTGATTCTTTTGGGGGCTTGGGTCTTTTTGCTTAGGTTGACTCACGTAATCTTTATTTTTCATGGGCAAAGAGCCTTAATTCAATTTAGTTGTGATCGATAGGATCAACGTCGATACTCCAACGGATTCTATTATCCTTTTGAATAGTATCCAAGTTTTCAATGAGCCAATCGACAACTTTGTGCAAATAAGGTCGAGATTGGCACTGTAATGTCAGAAGAAAGCGGAATTTACCGGCTTTTTTCATCATGGCGGCTGGACTCGGACCTAAAGTTTGCAGATTTGGGAATTGTCTTAAATGTGGCAAAAGTCCATTTAGCCATTCAAGACCCGCTGTTTCGTGGGTCGATTCGGCTTTTAATAGAATATGGTGAGAAAACGGCGGCAAATGTAACATTTTACGTTCATTTAACGTAAATACGGCAAAATCATTATATGTGTTGTTTACAACATCTTGAATGACCGGGTGTTCAGGGAATCGGGTTTGCAGCCAAACTTCACCTTTTATACTGCCTCGACCAGCGCGTCCGCTCACTTGGACAATGAGCTGAACGAGTTTTTCAGGAGCACGAAAATCGCTGCTAAAAGGGCACCGTCAACGTCGACTACGCCAACTAAGCTGACATTAGGAAAGTGATGTCCTTTGGCAATCATCTGTGTGCCAACGATGATCTGAGGGCCTTTTTGATTTATCTTTTCGAGGACTTCTGGAACTGTCCTTTTTACTTGTGCTGTCTCTATCCAAGCGAGTTAAAGGAATATCAGGGAACAATTCTCGCAATTTATATTCAAGTTGTTCGGTACCAACGCCAACCGCGGTTAATCGTGTTGAACCACAACTCATACATTGGTGAACGGTAGGATGCTGATGACCACAATGGTGACAAATGAGTTGGTTGATATTGCGATGGTAAGTCATATAACTTGAGCAACGATGACATTCAGTTAGCCAATGACACTCTTCACACATCAATACAGGCGCATAACCACGTCGATTAATAAACAGCATCACTTGATGACCTTGGGCTAGTTGTTCACCGATGCGTTCTATCAACGGAGTTCCTAAGCCGGAATCCTGTGGACATAAATTTAGGTCTAACAGTTTCATCGTTGGCATTTGGCTGCCAGCTGCACGTTGGTTCAGCTTTAAATGATGAAACTTCTGGGTCATTGCATTGTTTAAAGTCTCTAAACACGGCGTTGCCGATCCCAAAACAACCGGGATTTGAAATTTGTTGGCGCGATAAAGTGCGATGCTGCGACTGTGATACTTAAACCCGTCTTGTTGTTTAAATGATGGGTCGTGTTCTTCATCGATAATAATCAAACCTAAATCTGCGAATGGTAAAAACACTCCAGAGCGAGTCGATATGATGATTTTGGCTTCGCCAGATTGGGTCTTTTGCCACGTATCAAACCTTTGTTTATCCGTCATACCGGAATGCCATAACGCAATGCAAAGCTTAAATCGTTGTTCGAATCGTTTTATGGTTTGTGGAGTTAACCCAATTTCAGGCACTAACACGAGAATTTGCTGCTGTTTTAATAAACGTTGTTCAATTACCTGCAGATAAACTTCAGTTTTACCGCTGCCGGTGACACCATCGAGTAAAAAGGTTGTGTGACCAAAGCATTGATTTATCGCGGCAACAGCGAGTGCTTGCTCTGCATTTAGCGCTAAACCTGATTGTAGTTGCGATTTATCAATCGTGGTGGGGGCGGGCTTTATGTTTTGCCATTCCGCCCACTTTTGGTCGACAAATTTTTTAATAGTGGGGGCGGTAATCCCGTGGTCTGCCAATTGGATTCGACTTAGTGTCTTGTGCTTTAAAAGATCATAGAGCTGTATTTGCTTTTTGGCGTTGGCAGAAAACTCACTGCGTTTTGGCATCATTGGCGTTGCAACTAATGATTCAGGTAAAAGAGCCTCTAGTTGTCTGTTTTCTCTCAATAATTTGGGTAAAGCACTGTAATAAACATCGCCTAGTGGATGTTGATAGTATTTGGCTGCCCAATTTAAAAAGCCAATTTGCTCTTCGTTAAAGACAGGCTGGCTATCTATCATTTCAATAATAGATTTAAGCTTAGAATCCGGGATGTCCGTGGTGACGTCGTACTCAACAACAATAGCCACAAGGGACTTATTTCCAAAGGGTACTAGCACACGTTGGCCAGCACAAATGGTCAGTCCGTTTTGCTTTTCTGTAAGGGCATAATCGAATAATCGACGCAGCGGTACGTTTAACGCAACGCGTATTATTTTATATTCTAACTCAAACATGGCATGCGCCAACAATTAGATAGCTTGACATCAGATTAGCAATCACTTACTTTTGATGCGGTTTATATTATAGGCGTTATTCATTAATGGCTTCGTTTCGACATATTTTGAGTTTCGGGTTAGCTACCTTTATAGGGACTCTTACATTTAATAACAATGTAGATGCTAAGGAAGCAAGAATTTATTCTACAGAAGGATACTGTATATTAGCATTTGAGCAAATAGATAGTAGCTATTTGCAAGACTATGAGAAAAAACTTGGGTTTAAACCTAAGGTCAAGCTGTGCAATCGTGTAAATCGATTGGTTTCGGAGTTTCAACCTGAAAATTGGAATTACTCCTACGGCCAACCATACCCTGGTAGCAGTATTTACATAAATCCTGAACAAGTTAAATTAATTGAAGAAGCCCAGAATAACCGTCGACAAGTCCGTCGTTGATTATTTCTGCAGTTTAAGCCTTGATCTTTTTATTTTTCCATTTATAATTCGCGCCCTTAATTTTATTAACTTCGTATGGTATTCGACATTAAGATCGGATGGCGATGCGGCCCACTGAGGTAATCCAAAATGCAAAAAGATATCCATCCGCAGTACAACGAGATCAACGTATCTTGTTCATGTGGTAACAAATTCGTTACTCGTTCTACTCTAGGTAAAGACCTTCACTTAGACGTATGTTCAGCTTGTCACCCGTTCTACACTGGTCAGCAAAAAGCTGCTACTACTGGTGGTCGTGTTGATAAGTTTAAAAACCGTTTCGGTATGTTGGGCAAAAAGTAATTGTTGCCAAGCATCTAAAGAAAAGCACCTTAGGGTGCTTTTTTGTGCCTAGATTTTGAGTCTCAAAATTTTTATTGTTCTAACTCACTAATTGCGCATGAGTAGTTTATCCCGTTAACCTCGAATTACATGGTACAAGTACCACATTTAATGATGTCGAGCGTTTCAATGTGCTGGTTTTCAGTATTTATCTCCATTTTTTTAGCAATATTCACTATTTTTCTAACGGGTGTTCGTTGTAATTAATCTACAACTGAAAGTTTCCCGAATTTTAGTTAATTTACGTGAATCAACACGATACAGAGCTAAATCATTAAAATATCTATGAACTTCTTATAAAAAGTTTTACTTGGTGCATCTATTAATTGCACTTAATACATCAATTGTTGTTATTTGTAGTTAAATTACACCCAACTGGTACGAACAGGTAGACATGCTATAACTTATTACCAGTAAACGGTTTTTTATCTACGACTTTAGTAGTAAATTGACCGTCCGATTACGCCTAATTTTGATCAACGAGGATCGTTAGGCTAGGACAACAATTAATAATTAGAACTACGCAACTGGGATTATATCAATGTCGGATTTAAAGAAACGTGCACTGCAGTACCATTCAGAACCTACTCCAGGAAAGATTTGTATTGCCTTAACAAAACCGGCGGAAACTGTCGATGACCTTTCTTTGGCTTATAGTCCATGGTGTTGCTGAACCGGTGAGAGAAATTGCTGCAGATCCTGATAACGCATATAAATACACGTCAAAGGGAAATACCGTTGCGGTCATTACAAATGGTACAGCGATACTAGGTTTGGGTAATCTTGGTCCATTGGCGTCTAAACCAGTAATGGAAGGTAAGGCGCTATTGTTTAAACGTTTCGCCAATATTGATTCGTTTGACATTGAAGTAACACATAAAACCCCGCTGAGTTTATTAACACAGTTGCAAGTATTGCAGATTCGTTTGGTGGCATAAATTTGGAAGACATCAAAGCACCGGAATGTTTTGAAATTGAAAGAGAACTTATCAAACGTTGTAACGTTCCGGTATTTCATGATGACCAACACGGAACCGCAATAGTTACGGCTGCCGGCATGTTAAATGCCTTAGAAATTCAGGGTAAAAGATTAGAAGAGGCGACTATTGTTTGTTTAGGCGCTGGCGCAGCGGCAGTTGCTTGTATGGAATTACTTATCAAATGCGGTGCGCAACGTGAACGCATCTATATGTTAGACCGCCAAGGGGTTATCCATACTCGTCGTGACGACCTGAATGAATTCAAGGAGCGTTTTGCCAACAATACTGATAAACGTACTTTAGAAGATGTGATGGATGGCGCAGATGTATTTGTAGGGGTTTCTGGAGCAAACTTACTGAGTCAACATGCACTCAAACTTATGGCTCCTAATCCTGTGGTATTTGCTTGTTCAAATCCAGACCCTGAGATAAAACCTGAATTAGCAAGAGCCGTTCGCGATGATTTAATTATGGCGACAGGCCGTTCAGATTATCCTAATCAAGTTAACAACGTTTTGTGTTTCCCGTTCATTTTCCGCGGTGCATTAGATGTAAGAGCAACTGCTATAAATGATGAAATGAAGATAGCTGCGGTTGAAGCGATTCGTTCTTTAGCAAAAGAACCCGTTCCGCAAGAAGTTTTAGTTGCGTCAAATCTAACTTCTCTTGAGTTTGGCCGAAATTACATTATACCTAAACCGATGGATGCTCGTTTGTTGGAACGCGTTTCAAATGCCGTTTCAGAAGCCGCTATTAAGTCTGGTGTTGCCAAAATAGGTTTTTGATCTATTTTTGACTGAACTGCAAATTAGCGCTAAACGTAAAAACCGCATTAATGCGGTTTTTTGTATCTTATTGGTTTGTTGTGGTATTAGCTTGCCGTGGTATTAGTTCTGATAACGAGAATGTGGACAATGTATGCGTTTATTTAATGACATAAAATCAGATAAAAACCTATATGCCATAAGTGCGCTGCCACTTGTGACAGTTTATGATGACAATTGGTTTTTGCGGAATGACTATGATGTTCTTTCAATAGGACAACGCAACTATATTATCCAGTTTTTGCGCAGTATGGTTTTAAACAAAAAACCGGAAAGACGTTAAAACAGCTCGATAAAACGGTGCACTTGGTACAACCAAATCGCAACTTAGCGATGTCAAATTTTGATCCGCGCTTTATCGAAATACCACCCCAAACATCCAGTGCAGAAGGGCTAAACGGCGACGCATTGAACCGAGACAATGTCTTTGTGATTACGCCAACGATGTTCGCAGAAGCGTTGTTTTATTGTCATGTGGAGGATAAGGCATTAGCTATTGAGTCAGTTAAACAACTCATCAACACATGCCCTTATAATATTGAATGGTTACGCGACATTGCCTATAGAACCCCAATTGAAGCCGTAACAAATGATTCTTATAATGCGCTTGTCGCGTATCAAAAACACGTCATTGCCAATAAGTTTAAAAAGAAAAAGGCGTTATAGTGATTAATCGAACTTAAGTAACGAATTGATCAAAACAACTCTTCTTCTTCGGCAATAAAGTCCTCTTCGTCGTCGATATTCACAGGTCGGGAGTTTTCTGCATATTTGTCTGGTTCAGTACCTTTTTGAAGTATTCAAATCGGGTTGTGTAATCTGTTTTTCTAGATAGAAGTCCCGTTTCTCGATCTATCCTGACGGAAACAACCCCTCTGGAATTTCTCGATAGGTAACAGGAATGTCAGGTAAAACGCGACTCATAAAATCTACCCAGCTAAGGCAATGCGGTTTTCGCGCCTGATTCCGCGCCATAAATATGCCCGTCACCTAAATTGCTATTATAAGCGGTTCGGCCCAACGGACGTCCCGGTGCGTCAAAGCCGACCTAGGTTGTAGCCACTAATTTGGGGGTGAAGCCGGTAAACCATGTGTCTACAGCTCTATTCGTTGTCCCTGTTTTGCCACTGAGGTCTCGACGTTTTAACGTTTGTGCTCGCCACGCAGTACCGTTCCAGCCATTACCTTTACTCCATGTTCCGCCTCCCCAAACGGTGCTGTTCATTGCGTCTGCAACTAAAAACGCATTTTCTCTACTAATGACTCGTGGGGCGTCTAAGGCAAATGATTCAACCGAATCCTCTGTGACCTCAACGTTATCGTCAGTAAGTGCGTCTAACGGTTCTAATTGTGAAGGCTCTCTTGCAATATATTTTGTCGCTTGGAAAACATTTTTTCGCTTGCATCAGTGACATGATCAATAAGATTTGCTTTAACTAAATACCCGCCATTTGCAAACGCACTCATTGCAGTCACAACTGAAATCGGCGTTAACGATGCCGAACCAAGTGAAAGTGATTCATTTTTAGGTAAATCGCTTTCAGCAAAACCAAATTTGGTTAGGTGATCAACTGTTTTTTGGATACCCAATGAACGCATTAATCGAACCGACATCACGTTTTTAGACTGAGCAAGTCCACGTCGAACTCGCGTAGGACCATCATAATTTTCAGGCGAATTTTTTGGACGCCATGCTGTGCCAAGATTCTTATCCCATTTATTGATTGGTGCGTCGTTTATTAAACTACTTAATGTAAAGCCATTTTCTAGGGCGGCGGAATAGATAAAGGGCTTAATGTTTGAGCCGATTTGGCGCTTTGCTTGAGTCACTCGGTTGTACTGATTACCAACAAAATTGTAACCACCGACCAGAGCTTTGATATCACCGTTGTTCGGATCAAGTGCCACGATTGACGAGGTGACACTTGGGATCTGACTTAAACGTAAGCGACCATCTTCAAGTTTTCGAACCCATATCTGCGCGCTACAGGTACTAAGATGTCAGACGCCAATTTAGGGGCTGGCCCTTGTTTGTCGTCACTAATATAAGCACGAGCCCAACTCAAGTTGTCCCACTCAATCACGTCAAATTGATTGCCTTTGAGCTGCACATAAGCGGTTTGCTCTGTTGTATTTGTAACAACCGCAGGCATTAATTCATTAAATTGCTTAAGGCGAGACAACCTTTGGTCGATCTTTTCTAGACTCCAACTGGCATTAGCAGAAGTTGTACTGTCTGTCTCTTCCTCACTCCATAAAGTGAGCGTAGCGCCTCGATAACCATGTCGCTCGTCATAGGCAAAAATATTATTTCTTAACGCAATCTGTGCGGCTTTCTGCGTTTTAGCATCTATTGTTGTATAAACTTTAAATCCTTCGGTATAAGCTTTTTCTTTACCATAACGCTCAACCATTTCTTTCCTTACTTCTTCTGCGACGTAAGGGGCATGTGCGGTAATATTGGCGCCGTGGAGTTTTGCTGTAATTGGCGCTTCAATTGCTTCTTTATATGTCGCTTCATCAATCGCACCGACAGTGAACATACGTCCGAGTACAACATTTCGACGCCATTTGGCTTTAGCTGGATTGCGAACAGGGTTATATGACGAAGGAGCTTTTGGTAAGCCAGCGATTAACGCAAGTTGTGGCAGCGTCAATTCATTAATTGGCTTATCGTAATAGACTTGCGCTGCAGCCCCGATACCATAGGCTCGGTTACCAAAATAAATCTTGTTGAGATAAAGCGTTATAATTTCTTTTTCGTTAAGATTTGCTCAAGGTGCAAAGCGATATAAAGTTCTTTTACTTTTCGGATGATGGTTTTATCAAATGTTAAAAATACGTTTCGAGCGAGCTGTTGGGTTATGGTACTTGCGCCCTGTGCGGCACGACCTTTTGTAATAGAAACAAAAGCGGCCCTAACGATCCCGATAGGATCAAATCCAAAGTGTTCGTAAAATCGAGAGTCTTCGGTGGCAATAATCGCCTCCATCAGCTGAGGCGGAATTTCTTCATAAAGTAATGGGTTACGGCGTTTTTCACCGAATTGGGAGATCAGTTCGCCATCCGCTGTATAAATTTTCATCGGTATTTGGAACTGAACGTCGCGAATTGATGCCTCATCAGGCAATTCATCTTGAATATAAAAATAAAATGAAACTAAAACCGTAAGCCCTAATAATCCACAATAGAATAATATTCGTAGTAATTTATTCAGCCAAACCATTGAAACTACCTAAAAAAATTTGTCAATATGTAACGAGCTGATAGTATAACTAGAACCAGCATAGAGAAAAGGCTTTTTATTCGATTAAAAAGCGTCTAATCTCTGTATTAAAGCATATTTTTTCAGGAAGCTCAGTTACTTGACATGATAGTTGAGATAATCAAAAGTTTTTCACCAAGAGTGTCCCTTATATGGTGGGAATCGATATAGGGTCACACTCAGTAAAGGCTGTGTTGTTGTCAGAACAACATGGAATCTTTCGTATGGAAGCCGCGGCATTAGAACCAATGCCTAAAGGAATGATAAAGGATCGTGAAATTCAAGATATTGAAGCTGTATCTCGTGTGATTGCAAAAATTCGTAAACATATGCCTAAAAATGTCAAACATGCTGCCGTCGCGATATCAGGAGCTAGTGTGATAACAAAAGTTATCTATATGGATGTTTCGCTTTCTGAATCTGAATTAGAAAGTCAAATTGAAATTGAAGCAGACTCTTTGATCCCATACCCTCTTGACGAAGTTAGCTTAGATTTTGAAAAGCTAAACGTGAATAAAGCTGATCCTTCCAAGGTTGATGTTTTGTTAAGTGCAGCACGTACTGAACATATCGAAGTTAGATCTCACGCGGTAATGGATGGCGGCTTTGAGCCGAAAGTCATGGACGTTGAGAGTTACGCCTTAAGTCGAGCTGGTCGATTGTGCTTTAGTCAATTACCAGACGACGCTGAAGATAAAGTTGTTGCCTTTGTCGATATCGGTGCACAAATTTCGCTGGTAAGTATCGTACAGGGTGAAAGGGCACTTTATACCCGAGATCAGGTATTTGGTGGCGAACAGTTCACAAATTCAATTGTTACCTATTATGGTAAATCGTTCGAAGAGTCTGAGCGAGATAAGGTACTAGGTAATTTACCTCCAAATTACACGTTTGAAGTTTTGGCTCCGTTCCAGACGGCTTTACTTCAACAAATTCGTCGTTCGATTCAAATGTTCCTAAATACCAGTGAAAAAGAAAACGTCGATTACATCGTTCTCTCTGGCGGCACAGCGTTAATAAATGGTTTAGATCGTTTGTTAATTGATGAACTCGGAATACACACCGTAATTGCAAACCCATTAAAAAATATGGAAGTCGCAGCCGAATTGGATTTAGATGAAATTAATCTAATTCAACCTCAGTTGATGATTGCAACCGGATTGGCGCTAAGGAGTTTTTCTGAATGCCATATATAAATCTATTACCATGGCGTGAAAATGCCAGAAGGGAAATGCAACAGCAATTCATTGCTATATTGGCTGGATTATCGGCTATTGTTGTCTTTTTCGTTTTTTACTAAACTTTTACTTTTCTGAACGGATTGCCGGACAAGAATATCGCAATAACTATTTAAAAAGTGAAATCTCAATTTTGGATAAGCGGATCCGCGAAATTCGAAATTTGAATGATACAAAAGATAATCTAAACCAACGTATTCGATTGATTGAACAACTGCAAAGTTCACGTAATTTAGGTACTCAGGTACTGAATGAAGTTGCCGCGATTGTGCCTGCTGGGATTTACCTGACTAGAGTTGAGAAGAAAGATAATTTAATTTTAGTAACAGGCCGAAGCGAATCTAACAACCGTTTGGCCAATATGATCCGTCAAATCGACAAATCCGAACTATTATCGGACGCTATACTAGAATCGATTGTTGCAGGCAAAAAAGAAAACTCTTTGTTAAGTAACTTTAAGATGACAATAAAAGTAACTGAGTACTTACCTGAGCAAGTTGGAGCGAAAAAATGAACTTCGACAAGCTGAATTTTGACTTATCAGAATTTGATATCAATGATATCGATTTTGAGAATATGGGGTCCATAGCCAAAAGCCGCTAAAATTGCAATGGCTTTAGTTGTTGCCATTGCGGTCTCGGTGTTGAGTTATATGTTTTTGGTCAGTGGAAAAATCAGTGAATTAGAACAAGCTGAAGCCAATGAACAACAGCTTAGAAAGACGTACCGAATAAAATATGGGGCTGCGGTCAACCTTGATTCTTACAAATCACAGATGACAGACATGGAACAAAATTTTTCTTTGTTACTGAAAAGGTTGCCATCATCTCATGAAACACTAGGATTGCTAGATGACATAACCTACGTAGGTACAACCTCGGGTTTGACGTTTATTCGAATTAATTGGTTACCGGAAATAGAAAACGAGTTTTATACAGAATTACCTATTCAAATAGAAGTTATTGGCGATTACCATGAATTTGGCCAATTTGTCAGTAAAGTTGCAGCACTGCCGCGGATTGTAACCTTGCACGAATTTTCGATTGAAGATGCTCGGGATAAAGAGCTTAGACTAAATGTTGTCGCTAAAACCTACCGCTATAAGGAGTCGAAGTAATGAAACGGTTAATGTTATTATTCACTCTTTTGGTTCAAGGTTGTTACGATGACGTGTCTGATATTCAGCAGTATATGAATGAGGTGAAAAACGGCGCACCGGTTAAGATTGATCCAATCCCAGAAGTCAAAAAGTTTGTTCATGTCGATTATGAAGCAGTCATTACGCGAAGTCCGTTTGAGTTGCCTTCACCTGAAGCTATTGAAGAAAATTTTGTCCCAGTTCAAAATTGCCTTGCCCCTGATCATCGAAGAAGAAAACAACCTTTGGAAAAATTTGCGCTTGATAATTTAAGCATGAAAGGTACGTTAGGCACGAATAATCAAATTTGGGCGTTAGTAGAAGCAACAGATGGTTCATTACATAGAGTAACTAATGATAACTATATTGGTCTATTTAACGGTAGAATAACTTCGGTTACGGATAATCAAGTAGATTTAATTGAACTGATCCCCGACGGTGCGGGTTGCTGGAAAGAGCGAACGGCAACCGTGTTAATGGCAGAAGCTACGGCAGAAGAATAAAAATGGTCAAAAATATGGATTTTCAAACAAAAAATAAAAATAAATCTGCAACGGTGCGATCGCTTGTTGGGATGTTTGCCCTTTTATGGTGTTTACCGCACAATCGATACCTTTGTTGTATGACATTCGTTATAGCCCAATTGTTAAAGGTGAAACTGAACTCGAATTTGTCTTTGATGAAGAACTCTACGCAGATCCAAATGTTCAGGTTTATAACGAACCTGCTCGAATTGAAATGTTTTTTGACGAAACTGATTTTGAAGAAAGCCTAGCTAACGTATTAATCGAGAAAGATGGCGTTATTAATGTTGAAACCCAGTATATGGATGACGGCGTTATGGTGAGCATTTTACTCGATTACTTAAAAATCTATCAATCACGTGTTGAAGGTAATCGTTTCTTTATTCGTGTTTCAGACAATGCATCGTTAGAAGCTCAAGCACAACAAGACACTGCAATTACACTTATCAATCGCATTCAAGCTTTAGACTTCCGTCGTGGTACAGATCCTAGTCAAGAAACCGAAGGTCGTGTTTTGGTGTTCCTACGCGATAATATGGCAGCGGTTGATGTCACTTCCTCTGACAATCAAATTTTTATTGAGTTTCACAATACTGATATTGTAAATGAACTGCTTTATAAAATGGACGTGACCGACTTTGGCACTGTGGTAGGTGGTATTGAAACATTCCAAGTGGGCGTTAATACGCGTTTAGTTGTTAATGTTGACGGTGAGTTTGAGTATGACTTCCAACAACTTGATAATATCTTCACTTTATCTGTCATTAAAGCCGCAGAGCAACAAGGCATATTAGCCGGCGGAACTGAGTATCAAGGTCAGCCGATATCCCTAAACTTAGGATTTACCAATACGAACTGTTTTACAAATAATCGCGGACTACAACGGGTTTAACTTAGTGGTATCGGATACAGTGTCTGGGTCATTAACACTAAGATTAAATGGCGTACCGTGGGATCAGGCGCTCGATATCGTATTAAAAACGAAAGGTTTAGATAAACGCATGGACGGCAATGTATTAATGGTTGCCCCAGCGGATGAATTAACCGCTCGTGAAGCTCGCGAACTTGAAGCACGTAAAAAGTGGAAGAAAATGAACCGCTGGTGTCCGAGTTTATTCAAATAAACTACGCGAAAGCGGTAAATATCGCGGCATTGTTAAAATCAGATGGAACGTCACTTTTAACTCCTCGCGGTCAAGTATCAGTGGATGACAGAACAAATACACTTTTAGTTAAAGATACGTTTGATGGTATCGAAACTGTTAAAAAAGCAGTAAAAACATTAGATATTCCAATTAAACAGGTAATTATTGAGGCTCGAATGGTCACAATTCGTGACAATATTGACGAGCAACTTGGTATTCGTTGGGGGATTACTGACCGAAATGCACCAAGCAGTGGTTATACATCGGGTATCAGCGGGTCATTGGATGGCGCTGGTTCAGCAAATTACAATCAAGATACTGCGTCTACAGGCGGCGAGCAAACTAGCGTCCTTGCAATACCTGTTGCCCAACGACTAAATGTAAACTTACCCGTTGCAAGTCCTGCAGGTAGTATTGCTGTGCAAATAGCCCGTTTAGCTGACGGTACATTATTAGATTTAGAATTATCTGCACTAGAGCGTGAAAATAAGGGTGAGATAGTTGCGACCCCACGTATCACGGCTTCAAATCAAAAGATGTCGCGGATTGAGCAGGGTACAGAAATACCTTATGTTCAGGCTGCGTCGAGTGGTGCAACAACTGTGTCATTCAAAAAAGCGGTATTAAGTTTGGAAGTTACACCGCAAATCACGCCAGATAACAGTGTAATATTAGATTTAAACATCACTCAAGATGCGCGGGGCGATACAGTTTCTACACCAACTGGCCCAGCTGTCGCGATTGATACGCAGCAACTACAAACACAAGTCACAGCTGTTAATGGTGAAACTATAGTATTGGGGGAATATATCAGCAACAAGTGATAAACTCCGTAAGTAAAGTTCCGCTGTTAGGTGACCTACCATTTATTGGTAGATTGTTCAGAACGGATACTTCTTTTAACGAAAAACGCGAACTTTTAATCTTCGTAACACCTAAAATTGTTACTGATGCATTGTAGTTAGCTTCTTATTGACAACTCTTAGTTGCAATTTTGCCACTTTTTTGCGATAATTCGCGCCTTAAATTTTTCATGGGCGCGAAGTATGGTGCCTTGGGCTTGTTGTAAACACAAAACATAGTATTTGAATTAGGTAATATGGCTGAAAAACGTAACATCTTCTTAGTTGGTCCAATGGGCGCGGGTAAAAGCACAATCGGCAGACACCTCGCCGATCAATTGCATTTGCAGTTTGTCGATTCGGATCAGGAAATAGAGCGTCGCACTGGCGCTGATATCGCATGGGTATTTGATATCGAAGGTGAAGAGGGTTTTCGCCAACGCGAAGAATCTGTCATCACTGAATTGACCGAAAAACAAGGTATTGTGTTAGCCACAGGCGGTGGCTCAGTTGTCAGTAAAGAAATTCGTAATCGTCTATCCGCACGTGGAATTGTAGTTTATTTGGAAACCCCAATTGAAAAACAAGTTGCTCGTACTCAACGTGATAAGCGTAGACCTTTGTTACAGACTGAAGAACCAGCGAGAGATGTATTGATTCGCTTGTCTGAAGAACGTAATCCACTTTATGAAGAAGTGGCTGACATCGTGGTTAAAACCGATGAACAAAGTGCACGTGTTGTTGCAAACGAAATTATTAGTAAACTCGATTTCTAAATAGCGGAGGCTGTCAGTATGGAAACCCTAAATGTTTCGTTAGGTGAACGCAGCTACCCGATTTATATAAAACAGGGAGCGATGTTTGATGCTTTTTGTTTTCGCAACACATCAAAGGAACTAAAGTTGTCATTGTTACAAATGATACTTTAGCACCCATCTTTGCCACCGAAGTTGCAGAATTGCTATCTCAATATGATGTAGCGACTGTGACCATACCTGATGGTGAAGCATACAAAACATTAGCAAGTTACGAACATATCATGAGCTTTTTACTTTCGGGTAATTATGGTCGTGATGTAACTCTAATTGCTTTAGGTGGCGGTGTAATAGGCGACGTGACAGGTTTTGTTGCGGCCACCTACCAACGTGGTGTTGATTTTATTCAAGTCCCAACAACCTTATTGAGTCAAGTTGACTCATCAGTAGGCGGAAAAACGGCAGTTAATCATCCACTCGGCAAAAATATGATTGGTGCGTTTTACCAACCTAAAGCCGTAATTATTGATATTGATTCCCTTTCTTCATTGCCTGATAGAGAGTTTTCAGCAGGAATGGCTGAGGTTATTAAATACGGTATTTTGGGTGACATTCAATTATTTGAATATCTCGAAGTTAACCTAGCTGAAATTTCAGCGAAAGTTCCAAGTGTATTGTCTTATATCATTAAGCAATGCTGCCAAAATAAAGCTGATATTGTTGCGCAAGATGAAAAAGAAAGTGGTGTTCGAGCATTGCTTAACCTAGGTCATACTTTTGGGCACGCTATCGAAGCTGAAATGGGGTATGGCAATTGGCTTCACGGCGAAGCAGTTGCTGTCGGTATGGTGCAAGCTTCCGAATTAGCCAAATTACGTGGTTGGTTATCGGATGCTGACGTTAATCGCATCGTTGCTCTAAATGACGCGTTTTCGTTGCCTTCGAAAGGACCTGCACAAATGTCATATGAGCAATATATTCCTCATATGAAAAAAGATAAAAAAGTTCAGGCACAAACCATAAGATTTGTATTGCCGAAACACTTAGGTGAGGCGATACTGGTTACAGACGTAACCGAGAGTGAACTGAAACTAATTTTACAATGACCGCTTTGGGCTCTAATTTCTACTTCCCACCAAGTCGACTAAATTATTTAGTTCAACTTCGTTCTTTGTTAACTCAAAACAAGATCGTTGCGCTTGAAGGCGGCATGGGGTTTGGCAAAACCGTTTTGTTAGAAGAAGTTTTAACAACGGCGATGCCAGATGCCAACAAATGTTATGTCACAGCTTCAAAAAACATCACGGATGTACAGCTCCGCAGCCGGATAATAGAGCAATTGTTTGGCAATGTACTATTTGACCCAGAAAAACCCCTTGTAAGCTCATTCCTTGAGTTTAATCAGCAAACTGAACTAATGGTAGCGATAGATAATGCGCACTATATGTCTGCAAAACTGGTTGGTGAGTTATTACAGGTCTTTAGCCAAATTAACGGTGCGGGTATCCAGTTTTCAATTGTACTCAGTTTCGACAAGTCAATCTCGGCCACCTTGTTAAATATTAATTCACAGCTTATCGCCGTTGAATCAATACCTAGGTTGTCAAAGGACGAAAGTTATCATCTGTTAAATACGTATTTTTCTGAGTTGCCAGCGATTACCGATTCAAAGTTGAAGCGTTGGATTGAAAACTCAAAAGGTGTTCCGATCCAGTTATTGGCCTATAACGACCAAAATAACTTAGAGTTAGTTAATTCAGGCGGCTTAAATATCAAACTTTGGGGGCAATTGTCACGCTCGCAAGTTTACTTCTTGCCCTTGGGATTTATGCCTACAATGTGGGTTATTTTGACTCAACTCCAAACGTTGCAAAGCAACATATTGGTCCGGAGGATGATGAGTCTTTGGCGGTGAAACAAGTGCTCAACGCCAATAAAAAGGTGTCGATACCAGAATTTAAAAGTCGTACCTTGTATGCCGATGATCTTGCGGCGACCCGGACAGCGTCCGCTGAAGAAATGTTTACTGCGTTACAAGCATCTTTGGATGACCCAGCCTCGGTCATCACGCCGCAGACAAACCCTGATAAAGGTGGCAATGCGGAGGACAGCGCAAAAGTGACGGGAACGACATCCGTAAAATCTACGCCGTCATTAGCTGCTAATACTCCTTCTACCGTTAAAAAACAGTCAGTGGAAAATCAACTGTCTAAGTCAGCGGCCGTAGCCAAACAGGTTGTGAACGACAGTGACTTAATTATTGCAACGGCATCAGAGAATTACCCAGAACAGCCGCAACCAAGTTTGTATAAAATTGACAATGACGCGTTTATGTCATTGCCAAAAGACCGCTATGTATTGCAGTTTACTGCGGTTAGCTCAGAGCCAACTTTAGCTGAGTATTTAGTTTCAGCACCAGTAAAGCCCAGTGAATTTCGGATTTACAAAATTCAACGAAATGGGACAGATTGGATAGTGGTGACCTATGGCTTATTTGATACCATTACACAAGCTCGCGAAGTTGCCTCACGCCTCGAGCCGAATGCTTGGGCAAAATCAGTGTCGGTGATCCAACAACAAATTCAAACTTATAATCAACGTTTCGAAAAAGCCGAGTAACCATGACCAAGAAAACCAGAGCCTTTCTTAAGTGGGCCGGCGGAAAGTACAGCCTTATTGAGCAGATCCACTCCAGATTGCCGGAGGGGAAAAATTGGTTGAACCGTTTGTCGGTGCCGGTTCTGTTTTTCTCAATAGTAACTATGATTCTTACCTACTAAATGACGTTAATCCAGATTTAATTCGATTATACAAATATGTAAAGTCGCGACCAAAGACACTTGTCACTGATGCTCGAACGCTTTTCAATCAGAAAAATAACGACAAAGTGATGTATTACGGTTTGCGTCAGGAGTTCAATACCACTACCGATCTGTATTATCGAGCCTTGTTATTTATCTATTTGAATCGCCACGGCTATAACGGGTTATGTCGTTATAATTTGAAAGGAGGCTTTAATGTGCCTTTTGGTGACTACAACAAACCCTATTTTCCAGAAAATGAAATTTATGCATTTTCGGAAAAAGCTAAAAAGCTAAGTTTGTTTGTGAGGATTATAAAAAGACGTTTTCGCGGGCAAGGGCCGGTTCTGTTATTTACTGCGATCCGCCATACGCTCCATTAAGTCAAACCGCAAAATTTACGAGTTATTCGGTAGGCGGCTTTGATCCAAATGAGCAGGCCAAATTAGCGCTTTTGGCAGAACACACAGCGTTCAATAGAAAGATCCCAGTGCTGATTAGTAATCATGACACTGAACTCACTAGAAAGCTTTACCATGAAGCTAAGCATAGTTTTGTAAAGGTTAGCAGGAACATTAGTCAAAATGGCGCGACAAGAAAGAAGGTAGGTGAGATATTTGCTTACTATTGCCCAGATAAGGTAATCGTTAAGTCTCGGTAAAATTGCAGCGATTTAACACTTTGCTGTAAATCGCTACTTAGATATTGCTATATACGTATCGCAACATTGGTATTGCAACTTAATTTAACTCGTCCTAGCCGACAACAAAATTAACAATCGTGATCAGTGCTAAAATAAACCCAATCACTAAAATAACGCCAGCCAAAATAAATGGAAATGGTGTATCTGAATTAAAATCTGAACTGTGTTTATCTGACTTTTGAATGCCAATCATGGCAGACGCTGCACTTTTCAAAGCGGAAAAAAGCTCGGTTTATGCGTTACTTTTATCGTTTTCACCCTCAATCTCTCCCTTGTCTACTGCGGCAACCTTGTCACTATTGTGTAGTAATTCAATAAGGTCAAAAAAGTGGAATTGCGAACCATTTTTGTTGCCAGTTATCCAATTCCACCAACTAGGGCTTTGGGCTTTTGGTGCTTCACAGCCGTTTTGTTTTTGAGCACATTCGCAATTAACATTCGAAACTGTCGCTGCTGTTGTTGCTGAACAAAATATTACTGTTGATACCAATATTACTTTTTTATATGTGAAACGTTCATAGGATTTTCTCCCCGCGCGTTTTTCGTACGTATAAGAATAATAGAGTTTATGAAAAAAATATGCTATTGCGGTAGAATCAAGATATTGGCCGACCAAGTAACAATTTATTGAATCTCTTTGTCAGTTGGGAGGTTATTCGGTAAGGTAAGCGCCATAAAATAAGCGATAAATTGATACTTCAAGAAAGGCTATTTATATGAAGTTACCCAAGCTCCAGCAGCTAAAATACTTAGTTTCTTTGTACGATACTGGACATTTTGGTCAGGCAGCAAAAAAGTGTTTTGTTTCACAATCAACATTAAGTAGTGCAATTCAAGCCTTGGAAGAGCAATTAGATGCACAGTTAATCGAACGCGACCACAAAACGTTTGTGTTTACCCCTGTTGGTGTCGATGTCGTTAAAAAATCTCGGGAAATTTTAGAAAGCAGCGCTGATCTCGTGGCCACGGCAACATCAGATGGCAACCAATACGGCGGTGAATTGCACTTAGGTATTATCCCTACCATCGCCCCATTTGTTGTAAATCCTTTAATAAAAGATTGTGCAGAGCAATTTCCTAAATTGGACCTTTATTTACGTGAAGATACAACAGACAACTGCCTGTCTTTACTTCGAGAGGGCCGACTTGACATGGTGTTGATGGCGACGCCTTATAACGTCGGCGAATTTGTTGAGTATCATTTGATTAAAGATCAGTTTTACCATGTTTTTCATAAAGATAATGTAGAAAATAATGTCTATTTGTTAGAACGCGATCATTGTTTGTCAGAGCATACGATTAGTGGCTGTAGCTTGTCTGAATCTAAAGATGTTCATCCATTCCAGGCCAGTAGTTTAACGACTTTATTGGCAATGGTAGAGGGCATGCAGGCGCAACTTATTTAACTAAGCTCGCTATTAAATCTGGCTTTGTTGACCGCCATAAGCTGCAGGTCGCTGAGCTAGAGGATAAAAATGCGTTTCGTAACTTGAGTCTAGTGTGGCGGAAAACGAGTCACCGAAGAGTATTCTATTCCAATATTGGGGTTCAAATTAAGCGCGTACTCGAGCAACTCGTAAGTTCCTAACCTCATGTAAACTGTACTTTTTTGATAAAAACTGGACTTGTGGTTTCAGCATTCTAATTTACTATTTGGAATGTTCTTAAACTACAAAAAGGAAATATGATGAAAGGACGTTCAGTAAAATATCTACTTTTAATTATTGGCAGCTTGTTTGGTTCGCACAGTGCGTCTGCTTTGCCTATGGTTAATGATGGAACAAATGCACAAGTTAAACAGGTAAGCAGTCACTCATTGCTTGATCTTAATCGCGTTGGCTTAAACGAGCTAATTAAAGTTAAAGGACTTGGCAAAAGTAAAGCGGCCGCAATACTTGCATATCGCAAAAAGGTAGGAAAGTTTAAAACACTCTCTGAACTAAAAGAAATTAAAGGCATTGGTCCCAAACTATTTGCTAAAATTAAGCCTCAATTCAGAATTTAGTGATTTAGTTTATGGCATTGAATTATTTCAAAGATGCCTAAATGAATAAATTCATTTCAGGATAATTTTGAAATGTAAAAAAGCGCAGCACCAATTTTGGTGACTGCGCTTTTTAATATTGACTAAAAATCTATTTTAAACGGAAGATATAAGTGAAAGTTGGTCATCGGCCCAACTAATGGCCTCGGCAAACTTAGCTGAAATTTGTTTACCACTAAGATTTAACACAGATTCAAGTTTCGACTCTTGTTCCCAGTCACCTTTTTCAAATGTAATGGCAAGTTTTAATATTTCTGCCAGCTGTCCTTCACCTTTAATTAGGGCGTTTTTAATCTCAGCTGCCAGTGGCAATTGCTCCATTATCTTATCTATTGATTCATCTAATATCGCGTCGATAAGTGACATCATACCGGTTAAAAACGCCATTGCTGAATCAATTTGAGTATTCTCTGCAGCTAACAATTCACTAAATCGCGCTCTAACCATCGCCATTTTTAATAGCTCTTGTGGTTTGCTGTTATTCACTTGGGCGGTAAATAGCAATGATAGGAATTTTCTAAGTTCGTGCTGGCCTAATACGACTAGGGCTTGTTTGATTGTTGAAATTTCGGCACGACGTTTAAATGCTGCTGAATTTGTATATCGCAGCAATTTATAAGAAAGATTGACGTCTCGCTCAAAAATTTGCGTGATCTTAGGCAAATCTAACGTTTCACTCGAAGTCTCATACAACAATTCGGCTAATGTCATTTGCGCTGGTGATAAATTTTTTGCTTTAACGAGTTCAGGTTTAGAGAAAAATAACCTTGGAAGTATTTAAAGCCAAGTTTTTGCACTGTTCAAATTCTTCGAGGGTTTCTACTTTCTCAGCGAGCATGTCTATATGCGATTGAGGCTTGAGCTCAATTAAAATACCAGCAATTTCGTCCATGGTCATAGCACGAAGGTCGAATTTGATAATATCGATATACGGATAAAAATGTTTCCATACGGGCTTATGCTCGTAGTCATCAAGAGCGATTGTATAACCTAACTCTTTTAACTCTTTGACGGCAGCAAGTAAGCGACGCCCCGGTTGAACAGTTTCCAGTATTTCAACAACTATAGTTTCAGGTGCCATCATTGTTGGGTAATTTTTTAAAATGGTATCTAAAGTGAAATTGATAAATGCTGGCTTATTGTCAGTAAAGTCTTCAAGTCCATAACTGACCTGCGAACCTTCAATAATTCGTGAGGTTGCTTCATCTTCGTCAATATCGGGAAATACATTACTTACACCGTCTCTAAACAGTAATTCGTAGGCAAAAAGCTTTTTCTGCTGGTCCAAAATGGGCTGTCTAGCGGCGTAAAAATACATTAGTAAATATTGCTCCAACTAACCGTAACTGGTTATTTGTTATATTGTTTCACATACATTAGTTACTAACCAATATATTATCTATAGATTTTAATGACCACCAATTTATCCAAATTAGTCGCTTTTTTACAAAAAGGGGTTGGGATAATGTTCAATGTCTGTCTAAATTATAATCTTTTTGACCTTGTATGGAATGAGTTAGGTCAAATAAATTACGTTGATGTTGTAAACAAATCTTAATGTTCTAAGGGGGTCCGAGATTTTAGTCATTTTTGAACTGATTTTGACTTTGAAACTGTTTGAGCAAAATACCATTGCGTAATGGAAGGGAATAATTTGGAAAAGATTTTGCGTATGAAACTTACAATTAATTTATTTGTCTTACTTATCTCAAATAAGGCAGACAATATTGGATGTAGTTGTGATTTGTGAAGGTAACTTATTACGGGTTTTACATATTTGTCGACACGTTTGGCGAAAAACGGCAATACCAATGTACTGTCGTTTCAACCGCAAATGGCATTGATGATCCTTCGAGTTGGCGTAGTGTTTTGTTTTCTTTATTAGGGAAATGAGATTAGAGGAAATGAGGCAAGGATAAATACGGAATATGAATACAGACTAAATTCTACCGCGAGCCCAAAAAATATTTAGGATGCATGGACGTCTAAACATCTAGATGTTGACATTGCTAAAATTTGAAGTAATCTTCCTTGATTAGTATTTATGAGGTGAAGACATGCCAATTCGAGTCCCAGATCAATTACCTGCCATAGACGCCTTAAGGCAGGAAAATATCTATGTCATGCCAGAACATAGAGCTGACACGCAGGACATTCGTCCTATGCAAGTCGCTGTCTTAAATTTGATGCCTGATAAAATAACGACAGAAATTCAATTAATTCGGTTATTATCCAACAGCCCATTGCAGGTTGATATTGATTTAGTGCGCTTAGAGCACAGAGCAAAAAATACCTCTGAGGATCATTTAGATACGTTTTACCGCTATTTTAATGATATTAAAGATCGAAATTACGATGGTTTAATTATTACGGGTGCACCTCTAGGTCTCAAAAGTTATGAAGACGTTACCTATTGGTCTCAACTCAGGAAGTCTTCAAATGGGCAGAAGATCACGTAACTTCAACGCTATTTTTGTGTTGGGCCGCCCACGCAGCGATATACCACTATCACGATTTACAACATGAGATCCGCGACGATAAATTAAGTGGCGTGTATCAACATCAGAAATGGCAAAGTAAAGCGCCAATCATGCGTGGTTTTGACGACGTATTTTTTGCCCCGCATTCTCGTTACGGTGAAGTTCCAATCGAACAACTGAAAAAAGTAGATGATTTGATCTTAGTGTCGGGAAGTGACGAAGTCGGAGCTTACCTAATGCAAGATAAAGCAGGAACCAAAGTATTTATTACCGGCCATCCTGAGTACGACCGAAATACTTTATTGACCGAATATCAACGAGATGTTGATGCCGGTTTAGAGGCCATAGTTCCCGTAAATTACTTTCCAAATGATGATGTTACGCAGCCACCAATAAAGTTGTGGCAGTCCCATGGTTATTTGTTATTCATTAACTGGCTAAATTATTACGTTTACCAAAAGACGCCATATGATATAAGTCAAGTTAGTGCAAAAATTCGAACAGAAAACTTCGCATAATTTAAGGTTAAAATTTTAACATGACTATTAAAGGCGACTACCGCCCAGACCAATCAGAATTATTAACATCAATGTTAAAACAAAGAGTACTTTTTCTCGACGGTGCAATGGGCACAATGATCCAAGAGTATAAGTTTGAAGAAGATGATTATCGTGGCGAGCGATTCAAAGATTGGCCGACATCCGTGCGCGGCAACAATGACTTATTAGTATTGACGCAACCTCAAGTGATCAAAGACATTCACATCGCTTACCTTGAAGCGGGTGCTGACATTATTGAAACCAATAGTTTTAATGCAACTGTTGCGTCGATGGCCGATTACGGGATGGAAAGTCTCGCCGATGAAATTAACTTTGAAGCAGCTAAATTAGCACGCGAAGCGTGTGATCAAGTGGCGACCCCAGATAAACCGAAATTTGTCGCCGGTGTTTTAGGGCCAACGTCAAAAACAACTTCTATTTCTCCAGATGTTAACGACCCCGGTTTTCGTAACATCACGTTTGATGCTTTGGTTGCTGACTATACCAAAGCCACACTAGCCCTAATGGCTGGCGGCGCGGATCTAATTTTGGTTGAAACTATATTTGATACGTTGAATGCTAAAGCAGCACTTTACGCTGTTGAAGTTGCATTTGAAGAAGCAAATCATCGTTTGCCAATAATGATTTCAGGGACCATTACTGACGCTTCAGGTCGTACTTTGTCAGGGCAGACAACGGAAGCATTTTATAATTCAATTTGTCATGTAAACCCAATTTCAATTGGGCTAAATTGTGCACTAGGTCCAGATTTGTTACGCCAATATGTAGACGAGTTATCGTCATTTGCAGAATGTTTTGTTTCTGTGCACCCAAATGCAGGATTGCCGAACGAGTTTGGTGAATACGATTTGGACGCCCAAGATATGGCTGAACACATTGGTGAGTGGGCGCAGAGCAAATTAATAAATATCGTTGGCGGTTGTTGCGGAACAACACCGGAGCACATCCAAGCATTTGTAGATGTGGTATCTGGTCAGCAGCCAAGAACACCTCGACCTGCAGCCGCACTTATGCGCCTGTCAGGATTAGAAGCATTTAACGTATAGAAGTTTTACCATGACCACGCAATCAGTAAGCAGATTTATTAATGTCGGTGAACGAACTAACGTAACCGGTTCGGCAATGTTTAAGCGACTCATCCTCGAAGGGGATTACGAAACCGCGCTTGATGTGGCACGTCAACAAGTCGAAAACGGCGCTCAAGTTATCGACATCAACATGGATGAAGCCATGTTAGATTCGGTTGCCGCGATGACCCGTTTTTGTAACCTAATTGCCTCAGAGCCCGACATCGCACGTGTGCCTATCATGTTAGATTCATCTAAATGGGAAGTCATTGAGGCGGGATTAAAATGTGTTCAGGGTAAAGCAATTGTAAACTCCATCTCGTTGAAAGAAGGTGAAGAACAATTTTTAGAACACGCTAAAAAATTAAAACGATACGGCGCCGCAGTCGTTGTAATGGCCTTTGACGAAGATGGTCAAGCAGAAACTCGAGAAGAAAAGTTCCGAATTTGTAAACTCGCTTACGACTTATTGGTAGGTAAGATCGGTTTCCCACCGCAGGACATTATTTTTGATCCTAATATCTTTGCTGTCGCCACCGGAATTGAAGAACATAATAACTACGCCGTTGCATTTATCGAAGCCACACGGGACATTAAAACTCATCTACCACATGCAAAAGTGTCTGGTGGGTTATCAAACGTATCATTTTCATTTCGTGGTAATAATCCTGTTCGTGAAGCAATGCACTCTGTGTTTTTGTATTACGCAATTCAAGCGGGCATGGATATGGCGATTGTTAACGCCGGCCAACTCGCGGTTTACGACGACATTCCTGATGAACTTCGTGAAGCGGTAGAAGACGTTATACTAAATCGTCGCGACGATGCCACAGAGCGTTTACTCGATCTTGCACCTAAGTATCGAGGGGATGGTTCAAAAGTTGAAGTTGAAACCGAAGAATGGCGTTCTTGGGACGTCGTAAAACGTTTAGAACATGCCTTAATTAAAGGTATAACGACGTTTATTGAAGAAGATACGGAAGCCGCTCGCCAATTTTACGACCGACCACTGCAAGTCATCGAAGGTCCATTAATGGATGGTATGAATGTCGTTGGTGACTTGTTTGGCGCAGGTAAGATGTTTTTACCACAAGTGGTGAAATCCGCACGTGTTATGAAACAAGCCGTGGCTTATTTGAACCCATATATTGAAGAAGAAAAAGAAGACGGTTACACCAACGGTAAAGTTCTAATGGCTACCGTGAAGGGTGACGTACATGATATAGGTAAAAATATTGTCGGCGTTGTCCTGCAATGTAATAACTATGAAGTTATCGACCTAGGCGTTATGGTACCGTGCCAAAAAATCATCGATACGGCCATAAAAGAAAAGGTTGATATCATAGGTTTATCAGGTTTGATCACACCATCTTTAGATGAAATGGTGCATGTCGCTAAAGAGTTAACTCGTCAGGGGTTAGACTTACCATTATTAATCGGTGGCGCGACAACCTCACGTGCCCATACTGCGATAAAAATTAATCCAAATTACGAACATCCTGTGGTTTACGTGCCAAATGCAAGCCGCAGTGTTTCGGTTGTGTCTAACTTGTTAAGTGATGAATTACGACCTAATTTCATGACTCAGGTAGCGAAAGAATACGAAACAGTGATCAAGCAACACCAGCGTAAACGTGACAATACTAAGTTTATTTCGTTTGACAAAGCGAGAGCAAATCGATTTGACGGTGATTGGCAAAATTACATTCCGCCAGTACCGAAAAAATGGGCGTACATGTTTGGGATTCTATCTCGTTAGAAGACATTCGACCGTTTATAGATTGGACGCCTTATTTTCTTACTTGGCAACTCAGTGGTAAATACCCGTCAATTTTGAAACACGAAGTTGTTGGCGAACAAGCTCAGAAAGTTTTTGACGATGCAAACGACATGATTGACCAAATTATTGCGTCAGGCACCGTGAAAGCAAAAGCCGTGTTTGGTTTGTTCCCAGCAAACTCAGATGAAGAAACGATAGAAGTATATAAAGATGAGTCTCGAACTGAGATTGTTACTCGTTTATTTAATTTACGCCAGCAAATCCAAACCCGTAATAATGCGCCAAACTATGCGTTGGGCGACTTTATTGCGCCTAAGAAGTCTGGTCTAGCCGATTACGTAGGTGCGTTTGCCGTTACAGCTGGATTTGGTGTTGATGAGTTAGCGGATAAGTATTTAAAAGAACATGACGACTATAATAATATTATGGTTAAAGCGGTTACTGACCGCTTAGCAGAAGGGCTTGCCGAGTACTTACATCATCAGGTTCGTAAAGAATATTGGGGCTATGCACCAGACGAGTCACTTACCAATGACGACTTAATTAGAGAGAAATATCAAGGAATTCGTCCAGCACTAAGGTTATCCAGCTTGCCCTGAACATACAGAAAAGGCTAAGCTGTGGCAGTTACTTGATGTCGAAAACAAAATTGGTATGACGTTGACAGAGAGTTATGCGATGTGGCCGGGTGCGTCGGTTTCAGGGTGGTATTTTTCTCATCCGAAATCCAAATATTTTGCTGTATCTAAAATCGATCTTGCGCAGATGCAAGAATATGCAGAACTTAAGGGCTGGGATGAGCAACAAGCTGAAACCTGGTTAGGTCCAAATTTAGAATGACAATAATTCAACCACCACAGTCACATGCAGCGGATGTATTTAGCGATTTACCGACGTTAACAGCGGCGGAAAATAACAAAGGCCCAATTTTAGATAAATGGGTTGAGCTAGAATTTAACGAACGCAAAGTATTGGAAATCGGCTCAGGTACTGGGCAACAGGCTATTCATTTAAGCCAACATTGTTACCAGTTACGCTGGCAACCGACAGAAGTTAAGGAAAACTTTGAGCGACTAAATCAGTGGTGGGAAGCGTCTCAGAAAGTTGGGATCATTAATTTTTTAAAACCGATTGAATATACAATTGGTGATGATGAATTCCCAGCCGGTGACTTTGATACTATCTATACCAGCAATGTTTTACATATTGTTAGTCGAGCCCATGCAAAGCAGCTTGTTGAGCAGATCTGCGGCGCATTGGCGACTGGCCAGAAGTGGGTATGTTATGGACCGTTCAAGCAAAACAATAAGTTTACTACCGAATCAAACAAAGAGTTTAATGACTGGTTAATGTCGGAAGGTCATGGCGGTTTAATGGATTTAGAAGACGTTGTGAAATTATCGAAAGGCAAACTGGAAATTGAAACATTGTCGGATATGCCAGCTAACAATTTTTTTGTGGTATTTAATCGCTGTTAACAAATCGTTTGGTATCGAATAATAAAATCTAGGTCGATTGCATTGGCCTAGATTTTTACGTTTAAGCTGTTGTGTTAGTCTGCGACAAAGTCCAAAACCGTGGCATTGATGCAATAACGTTTGCTGCCATTAGGACCGTCATCAAAAACATGGCCTAAATGAATATCCGAATCTTTCGCCCTAACTTCTGTTCGTTGCATTCCAAAGCGATTATCTTCGACATACGTGACGGTACCGTCAATCGGTTTGGTAAACGACAGCCAACCGCTACCAGAGTTAAATCTATCGTCTGTGTCAAATAAGGCAATGCCAGATAATTTGTCGATAAATTTACCGTCAGGCGTATTTTTAAATAATTCATATTGTTTACAATAACGTGAGTCAGTACCTTCGTTAAATGCAACGTTAAATGCTTCAGATTTACCCAATTTAAAATAACCTAAGGCTTTATAAAAGTCCTTGTTATTCACATAACCTTGAATACCGTATTGTTCGACGCCGTCCTGCATAAATAATATGGTTGGTGTCGCCCAAGTTGGAGTGGTAACTTCAAGACCTTCGAGTTCCATGGCCTTACGAAAATGCATCGGCACCGAACCAGAGTAATTATTGGCAACGTCTTTTTAAATAAGTCACAATAAGGGCAAAACTCAGAATCGATGATCACGATATGCTGGCCTGACAGTATGGCCGTATTATCAACCTCTCGAGATTTATCTTTAGTCTTATCAAACCGCACTCCGGTTGAATGATCAGGACAATATCCGTTCGGGTTTTTGACTAAATAATCCTGATGATAAGTTTCCGCAGCATGAAATTTATCAAGAGGTGCTAGCTTGGTTGTTATTTTATCGAACCCCGCGTTTGTTAATAACGTCTGGTATTGTGCTTGCACCTCTAACGCAACTTGTTTTTCTGCAGGCGTGTTATACAAAATCGTAGATCGGTATTGGGTGCCAATGTCGTTACCTTGACGGTTTTGTTGCGTAGGGTCGTGCAATTCAAAAAAGTGTCTAAAAATTAATGACAAAGATATTTGTTCTGGGTTGAACGTAACTTCAATTACTTCGGCATAATTGTCTGGGTTAAATTTATGTTTACGTTGCGTTATGTTTCTATAAGTAGCATCAAAACCACGTCCGTCGGCATACCCCGATTTAACATCGATAACCCCGGTAATAGAGCAAATTTTTTCTCCGCCCCCAAAAGCAACCAAGTCCTAAAACAATACTACTTTGCTGCACACTGAGTTTGTCGGTTTTTACGGCGATGGGAAGGTCTCCCATCAAACTTTTAACTTCCTGAGCCTTAGCTACATGCAGTGACAAAAACGGCTAAAACACAGGCCAAAATGAGAGAAGGCAACTTCATAATAAACTCCAAATGCGAGATGTATTTAGTAGAACGGTATTTTCACCATTTAATTTCACCAATGATACGGATGGGTCTTAACATTCGATCTTTTTAAAGGGCAGTTTTTTTCACATTCAGCCATGTATAAACGATTATGGGCTTTTTCGTCCAGACAAAATCGCTTAATGGCTTGTTCAAATGGATCAAGGTAAATCGCATGATAAGAATAGGTCAATGTTGGCTTGAAGCCTCGACTGATCTTGTGCTCACCTTGAGTGCTAGGGTTAAAGCAGGTTAAACCATGATCGATGCAATACGCGATTCCTTGGTAATAGCAGGCCTCAAAATGCAGAAGGTCGAATTGCTGATCAGAGCCCCAGTAGCGTCCATAAAGCGTATTAGCGTCAACAAAATACAGCGCAGTGGCAACAACTTGTTGGTCGTGGTAACACACGAGTAGTCGAATATTATCGGATAAGGTAGAAAATATTTGGTCAAAAAAGGTTTGATTCAAATACCCCTGTTGTCCCCGTATTTCGTAAGTTAGTTGGTAAAAAGTGTAAAACGCGTGAGCCTCTGTTTTGGTGATTTCAGTTCCGGTTCGCCAAACGCATTCAATGCCTAAATTTTTAATCTGAAGACGTTCTTTTTTATCGACTTGCGTTTTCTCGCCGTCATTGTCGAAAGGTAATGGTCGAAGTCTGCAAAGCGGTCAGCATTTATTAGATTCTGTTTGCTTGCAACATCAACGACTGGCTCTAGTGTTTCGGTGCAAGCGGAAACATCATTCACCAAATTAACAGGTACCGAATTGAACCAATGAAATTGATGACCTTCTCGGACCATTATTGCTGGTGGCAACTCTGAAGCTTCAAGGGAATTGGGGTAATTTAAATGCAGGCCAGTGTAATCTAACGTCTCGCGATAATGCTGCTGCAACGCGTTAAAAACATCAAATTCAGATAGGGTATCTGACCCTAACCATTTTTTACATGGTACTGGAGTGAAGGGTATTGCGCATAACAGTTTTGGGTAGTACTCGACGCCATGCTGGTGGTATGCCTGAGCCCAAGCCCAGTCAAACACATACTCGCCGTACGAGTGGTGTTTTTCGTACATTATCATCATACCCAGTAATGTGTCTTGTTCATAAATCAAATGATACTTTGGTAACCATCCTGTATTTAGCCCAATACAGCCTGAATCTTCGAGCGCCTTCAAAAAGCCAAATTGGGTAAATGGTGAATCACTATGGCCAAAAATAAAATCGATTTGCTGGTCACTTAGCGCCGTATATGAATCGGCAACATTGACTTGAAGCAGTGCGTTATTAACAGAAATTGGAAATTCAAGCATACGAAAGTCAGACAAAAAGGTGCGTAGTTAGATGCATTTAGACTACCTTAATTGATGAAAGGAGTAACGAGTTAAAACAATCGAAACAAAATTTGTGTGCTCTAAGCAAATTGTACGATGGGTGTGGAGGGGAAATGTTATTCGGCAATATGATGTCACAATTTAGAATGCTTAATTATTAACGAAGGCCTAGTAATCATTAGCTTTTTAGGTATCATTACAGGCCATATTTGTCGTCATTATGGGCGACTTGTTTTAGACATTTTAGGTTAAAAGTTAATGCAATTAGCAGTCAGTAGAGTCAATTCGTTGCGTGCGTTTAGTTGGATTAAAAGTGGATGGCGACTTTTTACTCAGCAACCTGCACCATTTATGGCTATAGCCGGTATATTAATGGCTATTCAATTGCTTGCGAGTTTAGTCCCACTGGCCAGTTACGTTGCGGTTTTTCTTTTGCCATTTTTGACTATAGGTTTATATCAAGTTGCGTCGAAAGTTGAGCAAGGTGAGCAAGTTTCGGTAAACGATTTATTTCATTATCTATCGCGCATTCGAGAATACCGTGTGTTATTCCGGATTTCATTGGTGAGCATACTGCTGAGCATTCCTGCTTCAATGGCGGGTTCTAATATGGCTGAAGCCATGATTGGAGGCTTACCGCCAGCATTAGATCAACTTGTCATTTTTGTGCTCTTTATGGGGCTTAACTTTATGGCGACCGCGTTTTCAATTCCTGCTGCCTGAGTCAATCCCAACAGCTCAGTTAAAGTCCTTATTTACCAAAGCTTCCAAGCCGGATGGCAAAATGTCGTGCCGATGACAATTTATGGCATCGTGATTATGGCGATTTGGATGGTCAGTATGCCGGTTATTTTGATTGGTTGGCTAATTGCGCTGTCGTTGAGTAACCTGTCCTTCTATCACGCATTTTTGGATATCTATCAGCCAGTTAATAACGCTGAATCAAATTCACAGGCTCAAAGTACTGGCGAGCAGTTATCAGATGCTGAAATACCAGCAGTAGCAGACGCTCAAGAGACAAATACCGAAACGACTGAAAATCGACGGACAGAACGTGAACTAACTGACGAAGAAACATTGAAAAACGCTGCGGCAGACCGCAAGTTATCTTCTTCAGATGAAGTGGAGCGGGTATCGACAGATGATACGCAAAGTGAACGTGCTCAATCTGAAAAAACTGCGACAGAAGACAGTGAGGTGCAGGTAAAAGATGAAACCTCATCGCAAGAGACTGACGTAAAAGATATAAAGAGTTCGGATGAGTTGGACAAAAAATAAAGAATATGAGCTGATTACGGATCGCACTAAACTGCGTAATCGAGCGTTTTATTGGTTGTCTAAACGCGATTTTTCAGAATACGATTTTAGAAAGAAACTCGATAAAGTCTGTGAAGATGAAATTCTTAAAGAAGATCTGATTGCCGATTTTATCAAAAACGATTTTTTAAACGAAAGTCGATATGTGCGGGCGGTGGTAAAAACAAAAATCGCAGCGGGTTTGGGGTTAGTCCGAATACGCAACGATTTACGACCCCACGGCATTAAAAGTGAACAAATAGATGCTTTTGCTGAAACCCTTGAAGTTGATTGGTTTGAAAAGGCGAAAGCGACGTACCACAAAAAATATGGTGTTACTGAAATTGCAGATCATAAAGAACGGGCCAAACGGTATCGTTTTTTACAGTATCGCGGTTTTGGCTCAGACGAAATTAAATATGCAATGGCGACTGACCAAGACAATTGGTAATACAAACAACGTAAGACGATGAGCGAGAAAATATGTATAACACGACGGCCGGTTTAAGACAGGCATTTTTAGATTACTTTGCAAAAAACCAACATCAAATTGTTTCTTCAAGCTCATTAGTACCTGGGAATGACCCAACCTTATTATTTACTAATGCTGGCATGGTGCAGTTCAAAGATGTCTTTTTAGGGGCCGAAAGTCGCGCATATACCCGCGCGACAACATCGCAACGTTGTGTCCGCGCAGGCGGTAAACACAATGATTTAGAGAACGTTGGATATACTGCCCGTCACCATACTTTCTTCGAGATGTTAGGTAACTTTTCATTTGGTGATTATTTCAAACGTGAAGCCATTCAATACGCTTGGGAATTTTTGACCGTTGTTATTAAGTTACCACCAGAGAAATTAATGGTAACAATTTACGAAAATGACGACGAAGCGTTTGATATTTGGAATAAAGAAATTGGCGTTCCGGCGGAAAAAATCGTTCGTATAGGCGATAAGTCTCCTGAAAAAAATACGAATCAGATAACTTCTGGGCTATGGGTGACACAGGTCCTTGTGGTCCTTGTTCTGAAATATTTTATGATCACGGTGAACACATATGGGGCGGGCCTCCAGGTTCACCTGAAGAAGACGGTGATCGTTTCATTGAAATTTGGAACATCGTATTCATGCAGTTCAACCGCAGTGCAGATGGCGTGATGAACCCACTTCCTAAGCCTTCTGTTGACACTGGCATGGGCATAGAGCGTATTGCTGCGATTATGCAGGAGTTCATTCGAACTACGAAATTGATATTTTCCAGACACTAATTAAAGCTACGGCTAAATTATTGAATGTAACGGATTTGGAAAATAAATCGTTACGGGTTATTTCTGACCATATCCGTTCATGTTCATTTATGATTGTTGATGGTGTAATGCCTTCAAATGAAGGTCGTGGATATGTCTTGCGTCGTATTATTCGACGTGCAATTCGCCACGGCTATCAACTAGGTGGTAAGGATTTATTCTTTAACAAATTGGTCTCAACCTTAGTTCAGGAAATGGGCGAAGCTTATCCAGAACTTGCTCAAAAACAAGCGGTCGTAGAAAAAATGCTACGCATTGAAGAAGAGCAATTTGCTAAAACATTAGAACGCGGATTGGCACTTTTAGAGTCAAATTTAGCTGATATTAACGGCACAGAGATCCTAGGCGAGTTAGTCTTTAAACTGTATGATACATACGGGTTCCCTGCGGATTTAACGGCTGACATCGCACGTGAAAAAGAGCTTACGATTGACGAAGCTGGTTTTGAACGTGAAATGCAAGCACAACGCAAAAAATCACAAGCAGCGTCTAACTTCGGTGCGGACTACAACGACCAAATAAAATCAGAGAAATCGACTGAGTTTAAAGGTTTTGACAATACCTCATATGCCGCAAACGTTATTGAGTTGTTTAAAAATGGTGAGTCTGTTGCCAGTTTAGAAGACGGTGAAAGCGGTGTGGTAATTTTAGACAATACCCCATTTTATGCTGAGTCTGGTGGTCAATCTGGAGACAAAGGCACATTAGCGGCCGACTCTGCAGAGTTCACAGTTAATGATACGCAAAAAATTGGCAATGCGATTGGTCATTACGGCACAGTCATTGGAACATTAACAATTGGCAGTAAAGTGAATGCAGCGATAGACGAAGCGCGTCGAAGCGCGATTAAACAAAATCACTCTGCTACCCATTTATTACACGCTGCGTTAAGAACAGTATTAGGTGAGCATGTAGGACAAAAAGGTTCGCTTGTTGAAGCCGACAAATTCCGTTTTGACTTTTCACATTACGAAGGGGTGACAGCAGAGCAATTACAACTCGCTGAGCGTTTGGTTAATGAGCAAATTCAACAGAATCACGCATTAAATACAGAATTGATGCAAATTGATGCCGCTAAAGAAAAAGGCGCAATGGCGCTATTTGGTGAGAAATACGACGATGAAGTTCGTGTTGTCACTATGGGCGGTTTTTCTATTGAGCTTTGTGGCGGTACCCACGTTGGGCGTACTGGTGACATCGGTTTGTTAAAAATTGTTTCTGAAGCTGGTATTGCGGCAGGCGTTCGTCGAATTGAAGCAGTAACTGGTATGGCAGCTATCGCACAACTTCATGCAACTGAAAATGTCGTCAATACCGCAGCTAGCTTATTAAAAGGTGATGCGGCCACGTTGGTGGAAAAAGTTGAACAAACGCTAAATAAATCACGAGCGCTAGAAAAAGAACTTCGCCAATTGAAAGAGAAATTAGCAAGTCAACAAGGTGGCGATTTAGTGTCACAGGCGAAAGACATCGGTGGTGTAAAATGCCTTATTGCTAATCTTGACGATGCCGATCCTAAATCTTTACGCGGTATGGTTGATGAGCTGAAAAACAAACTCGGTTCGGCGGTTATCGTATTAGCGGCATCGAGTGACTCAAAAGTCAGTTTGATTGCTGGTGTGACTAAAGATCTGGTGGGCAAAGTTAAAGCGGGCGAAATTGTCAATCATGCAGCATCGTTAGTTGGTGGTAAAGGTGGTGGTCGTCCAGATATGGCCCAAGCCGGCGGCTCACAACCCGAAAATGTGCCAGCGGCACTTGAGAGTGTTGAGCAGTTACTCAACGAAAAACTCAGTTAAAAATAACTTAAAATACCCAGCGTAAAGCTGGGTTTTTGTTTATAACCCGATAAAAGAGAATAACTTGTCATTATTGGTGCATAAATATGGTGGCACATCGGTTGCCACTGTCGAGCGAATCAAGGCTGTGGCGGACCGTATCATTTATACGGTGCAACAAGGCCATCAAGTTGTTGTGGTTGTCTCGGCCATGGCAGGGGAAACTAATCGACTGATAGAACTTGCCGCTCAGGTTGATAATCAACCCTCGAGTCGTGAGCTGGATATGTTGATTACCACAGGTGAGCAGGTGAGTGCGTCGCTACTTGCCATGGCGCTAGTGTCAAAAGGGTATTCCGCCATATCTTTACTGGCCGAGCAAATTGGCATAAAAACCAGTAGTGAATTTGGTAAAGCAAGAATTGAGTCGGTAAGCCCAAAGATTATTCAAGAGCACTTGTCCCACGGTCGAATTGTTATAGCCGCCGGGTTTCAAGGTCGAAATAAAGAAAATGATGTTACAACGTTAGGTCGTGGTGGCACAGACACAACCGCAGTGGCGATAGCTGCAGCGTTAAAAGCTGACGAATGCCTCATATATACCGATGTTGATGGTGTATACACCACCGATCCGCGCATTGAGTCCAACGCTAGACGTATAAAGCACTTGTTGTTTGATGAAATGCTAGAGTTGGCCAGTTTAGGTGCTAAGGTCTTGCAGAAGCGCTCAGTTGAAATGGCCCTAAATCATTCAGTTAAATTGCGGGTACTTTCGAGTTTTACCGATTACGATACGCCCTATGCGGATTCAGGCACCTTAGTCACTTATGAGGAAAACCTTTTGGAACAATTAGCGGTTACAGCGATTTCTGCGATTAAAGATGAAGCGCTAGTGTGGTTTCATGATTTAGATCCCACGCATCTGACACCAGCGGACATTCTTGGAATGGTAGCAGATGAACATTTTGAAGTAGATATGGTTGTGCAATCGATAGCACACGGGACAAATGGCAACAAGTTTGACTTCGCTTTTACTGTTTCTGAGGCCGATTATGACAAAACAATGTCCATATTGGGCGGGTTGTCACAAAAAGTGAAAATAAATCAAATGATAATGTGCAAGGTCGCAAATCTATTGCTAAGATTTCAGTAGTAGGAGTAGGGATGAGATCTCATGTTGGCGTCGTTAGTAAAATTCTAAAGACGTTAGCAGATGAACATGTTCATGTGGATTTGATCTCGACTTCTGAAATCAAAGTTTCCATTCTCGTCGAACAGAAATATATGGAACTGGCAGTGAGAGCGCTTCACAGTGCTTTTGCGTTAAACAAATGTTATTAGTAGAAATTGGATGTTTGTGGCACTACCTGTAGAATCACTCTCGTCAGCTTTTTGCTGGATATACAGCTTTCCTCTGGAAAGTAACATAAGCAAGCATATAAGGAGCTAATAATGCTTATACTAACTCGTCGTGTTGGTGAAACATTAATGATTGGTGACGAAGTCACTGTCACTGTATTAGGTGTAAAGGGTAACCAAGTAAGAATTGGTGTTAACGCCCCTAAAGAAGTTGCGGTTCACCGTGAAGAGATATACATGCGAATTCAGGCTGAAAAAGGTGGAACACCTTCAGAAGCGGAATAAGCATTTAGCCGACCTTGAGTCGGCTTTTTTATTTTAACGTTTTAAATTGTATGTAAACTTGGTTGATTATCCGTCAATCTGATGGGTAAACTTTCAAATTGGTCAAAATCAAAGCAGACAGTAATTTATTTGTTATTTTTTGTTTGACTTATATTTTCAGATCATTACTATACGCATCCACATTGAGTGGAGAGGTGGCCGAGAGGCTGAAGGCGCTCCCCTGCTAAGGGAGTATAGGGTTTGTAGCCCTATCGGGGGTTCGAATCCCCCTCTCCGCCATTCAATGTGTGTTAAAGATATAGCGCGCTCGTAGCTCAGCTGGATAGAGTACCTTGGCTACGAACCAGGCGGTCGGAGGTTCGAATCCTCCCGAGCGCGCCATTTTTTAACGTTGTTTCTTGTTGCGCGCTCGTAGCTCAGCTGGATAGAGTACCTTGGCTACGAACACAGGCGGTCGGAGGTTCGAATCCTCCCGAGCGCGCCATGAAACAACCTTTTTATTACCACCCCAAACATTTCTAAACGCTCAACGCAGCGCACTACAAAACCCACTCAGTATAAAAACCACATCGGTATTCCTTCGTTAACTCCAAACTTAATTCAATATCAAAATGTCTTAAACACCCTAATATTTTTGTAATTCTAATACGCATTGTTACGCCATAACCCAATTTCTCGTTTTTTCACAGCTTTGAGTTCAGTCTGTTGTTGGGTTTTATTGATTTTCAATAAGCAATAACAAAGACGCTTAAAAATAATTTTGTTGTCCACGGTATCGCCTCGTATAAAATCGACTAACCTATAACGATTAGTTGACGAGTTTATAGGTTTGAGATGTATATTTTAGACGCCATAGTGTTTAGGATACTATTTCGGGTTTGGAAAACTGTTGGGCTCAAAAGTCCTGTTTAATTATCAATCACAGTTTGTATAAAAAATAACAGCCGTAATTTTAGTTACCCCAAATTATATTACTTTACGAACGGTTAATATTCATTCTCGGATCTTCATTTTGGTTTTACATTATTACTAATTTGTAAAATGGACTGACCATTTGTGTCAAAGCTTTATTTTTACTGGTTTTCAGCTATATTTATTCGCTGAATTCGAGCTCTTTTATGCACCAATTTAGAAAAAATAACTTTTCTTTCTAACGTTTTCTGTGGTACTTAAGAGCTAATACTCTAATTTGATTACGTTGGGCGTTGCTTATTTATTCATTTATTGTGGAATAATATGCACCCAGATCAAATTGTTTAATTAAATAAATACAACAGGGTTGGATTATGAATGTTACTGAGCTTTTAGTAGAAGCAGGCATACTTATGGTGGTCGGAATGACGGTCGTATTTGTGTTTTTAACAATACTGATTTTTGCGACAAAAGGGTTAACCTCTTTTGTTCAATCATTCCCAGAGCCGGAAACGTCAACTCCCGCCCCAAGAAGAAATACACACTCTGCTACTGGCGATACATCACAACAAGTTGTCGCAGCAATAAGCGCTGCCATTAAACAACATCGCAAAAAGAACAATTAGAGGACGGAACATGAAAAAGCCATTATTACTTACAGAATTAGTGCTCAGAGACGCACACCAGTCGTTACTAGCGACTCGTATGCGCTTAGATGACATGCTACCAATTGCTGAAAAACTCGATAAAGCGGGTTATTGGTCTGTAGAATCTTGGGGTGGCGCGACTTTCGATTCGTGTATCCGTTATCTTGGTGAAGATCCTTGGGAACGTATTCGTGCATTAAAAGCGGCGATGCCAAATACTAAGCAACAAATGTTATTGCGCGGTCAGAATCTTTTAGGTTACCGCCACTATGCTGACGATGTCGTTCGTAAGTTTGTAGAACGTGCTCATAAAAATGGTGTTGACGTATTCCGTATTTTTGATGCAATGAATGACATCCGTAATTTAGAAACAGCTGTTAAATCTGCTGTAGATGTTGGCGCACATGCTCAGGGCACTATTTCGTATACAGTAAGCCCAGTTCATAATATCCAAATGTGGTTAGACATGGCTAAGCGTCTAGAAGATATGGGTTGTCACTCTATCTGTATTAAAGATATGGCCGGTTTATTAAAACCATATGAATGTGAAGAATTAATTTTAGGCCTTAAAAAATCTGTTGACCTACCGATTGCAATGCAATGCCATGCGACCACGGGTCTTTCTACCGCAACGTACCAAAAAGCAATAGATGCTGGTATTGATATGTTAGATACCGCCGTTAGCTCAATGAGTATGACGTACGGCCATACGGCAACTGAAACTATGGTTGCTATTGTTGAAGGCACTGAACGTGATACAGGGCTTGATCTTGTATTACTTGCTGAGATAGCCGCTTATTTCCGTGATGTTCGTAAGAAGTACGCGAAGTTTGAAGGTAGCATGAAAGGCGTAGATGCGCGTATCTTGTTAGCTCAAGTTCTAGTGGCATGTTAACTAACATGGAAGGCCAGTTAAAAGAACAAGGTGCTGAAGACAAGTTTGACGAAGTACTTAAAGAAATTCCACGAGTTCGTGAAGACCTAGGCTTTATTCCTTTGGTAACGCCAACGTCGCAAATAGTAGGTACTCAAGCTGTTTTAAACGTATTGACTGGTGAACGTTATAAGTCAATTACCAAAGAAACTGCGGGTGTATTAAAAGGCGAATATGGCGCAACAGCTGCGCCAGTTAATGCTGAGCTACAAGCTAGAGTATTAGACGGTGCGGACGCTATCACGTGTCGTCCAGCAGATGTTATCAGTGATGAGCTTGAGTCTTTAACTGACGAATTAACCAATATTGCAGCGGATAAAGATATTACGCTAGCCGATGACCAGATTGACGACGTCTTAACGTATGCGTTATTCCCACAAATTGGTCTGAAATTTTTAGAAAATCGCAATAACCCTGAAGCATTTGAACCAGTCCCTACTGGTGACGTTGAATCAACTAAGTCATCTAAACCGGCAGTCGCAGACGGTGAACCTGAAGCGTATAGCGTTTCTGTCGATGGTAAAGTTTATGAAGTGGTTGTAGCGCCTTCTGGTGAGTTGACTTCAGTGGTAAGCAAAGGACCATCTGATGAAAGTGGTAAACAGCACGCAGCAGTAACTGGCAGCGAAACGTTGAATGCGCCACTAGCAGGTAATATTTTCAAGTTATTAGTTTCTGAAGGTAGCGCAGTTCAAGAGGGTGATGTTGTGATCATCATGGAAGCGATGAAAATGGAAACTGAAATTCGAGCTGCATCAAGTGGTGTTATTTCCTCAATCAATGTCAAAGATGGCGACTCGGTTTCAACCGGCGATGTCTTGCTAACTCTGGGGTAATATAATGGACGGATTGCATACGCTATGGGCATCAACGGCCCTTGCGAATTTTGAAATGGGTCAAATTGTGATGATGATAGTAGGCTGTGGCTTACTCTATCTCGCGATTGCAAAAGGCTTTGAACCTTTATTGTTATTACCTATTGGTTTTGGTGCCATTTTGGCTAACATTCCATTGGCGGGTTTTACTGATGAAGGCGGACTTTTATATTATATCTACCACATTGGAATAGAGACGGGGGTATTCCCGCTGCTAATCTTTATGGGGGTGGGGGCCATGACAGACTTTGGGGCGTTAATCGCGAACCCTAAGATGTTATTACTCGGTGCCGCAGCTCAGTTTGGTATTTTTGCGACCTTGTTTGGTGCCATATTATTAAACCTAATACCTTGGTTTTGACTTTACCTTACAAGATGCGTCTGCTATTGCCATTATTGGTGGTGCTGATGGACCGACAGCAATATTCTTGGCGTCTAAATTGGCCCCTGATTTGTTAGGTGCAATTGCGGTAGCTGCATATTCTTATATGGCGTTGGTGCCAATTATTCAGCCTCCAATCATGAAAGCGTTAACGACAGTTGAAGAACGTAAAATCAAAATGGCGGAATTACGTCAGGTGTCTAAAAAGAAAAAATACTATTTCCATTGGCAGTATTATTTTTATCAGCAATGTTCTTACCAGCATCAGCTCCGCTTGTCGGAATGTTCTGTCTAGGCAACTTAATGAAAGAATGTGGTGTTGTTGACCGTTTAAGCAATACAGCGCAAAACGAACTTATCAACGTCGTTACCATCTTCTTAGGTTTGGCTGTTGGTTCTAAGTTGAGTGCAGATAAATTCTTGACCGTTGATACGTTAGGTATTTTAGCATTAGGGGCTGTTGCATTTAGTATCGGTACAGCAGCCGGCGTTATGATGGCCAAAGTATTAGGTAAGTTTAGTAAAGAACCGATCAATCCATTGCTTGGTGCTGCGGGTGTATCTGCTGTTCCGATGGCAGCGCGAGTGGTAAATAAAGTTGGTCTGGAAGCAAATCCACACAACTTCTTATTAATGCATGCAATGGGACCAAACGTTGCTGGTGTACTTGGGTCAGCTGTAGCTGCCGGTATATTATTAGCACTCGTTGGTTAGTAAAATTAAATGGCTTGGGTAAAAACAAGCCATTTTTCAATTGTGGCTCATAAAAAGTACAATTGGGTAAGAAAAAATAAATTAAGGGTCGATCCTAGATTGTTGGATTTGTGTTCGTTTGGTATACTTTCACCCCGTCCTGACAATCATCTAAAATAAAAAACTTTCATCGCTGAATATTTGTTCAAGCGGTTTTTTTGTTTTTGGGATGAGCACATATCGCAATCTATTTTTTAAGGCTAGTATGACTACTCGATATATTTTCGTAACTGGTGGTGTTGTTTCTTCATTGGGTAAGGGTATTGCTGCGGCATCCCTAGCTGCAATTTTGGAATCTCGTGGTTTAAAAGTTACCATGTTAAAACTCGACCCGTACATCAACGTTGACCCTAGCACTATGAGCCCAATTCAGCATGGTGAAGTTTTTGTGACCGAGGACGGCGCGGAAACAGATCTAGACTTAGGTCACTATGAACGTTTTATTCGTACCAAAATGACGAAGAAAAACAATTTCACTCAAGGACGTGTCTACCAAGATGTATTGGCTAGAGAACGCCGTGGGGTTACCTAGGTGCGACGATTCAGGTCATTCCTCATATTACCAACGAAATTAAGCGTCGTGTTGTTGAAGGTGCTGAAGGCATGGATGTTGCCATCGTAGAAGTTGGTGGCACTGTCGGCGATATCGAATCACAGCCATTCTTAGAGGCAATTCGTCAGTTAGGCGTAGAAGTTGGTCGTGACAATGCAATGTACATGCATTTGACGCTTGTTCCATATTTAGGAACCGCTGGTGAAATTAAAACAAAACCGACTCAACATTCCGTAAAAGAACTACGTTCGATTGGTATCCAGCCTGATATTTTGATTTGTCGTTCTGACCGTGCAATTCCAGCTAACGAACGTTCTAAGATTGCATTGTTCACTAACGTTGAAGAAAAAGCCGTTATTAGCTTAAAAGACGTTAGCTCAATTTATCAAATTCCGGCGTTGTTAAAGTCGCAGGGACTCGACCAACTTATTTGTCGTCGTTTCCACATTGATGTTCCAGAAGCAGACTTAACTGAGTGGGAACAAGTTTTATATTCAGAATCAAATCCAAACGGTGAAGTTAACATCGGAATGGTTGGTAAGTATGTTGAATTACCAGACGCCTATAAATCTGTAAACGAAGCCTTAAAGCATGCGGGCCTTAAAAACCGTCTGTCGGTAAATATTCAATATGTTGATGCTCAAGATGTTGAAGTAAAAGGGGCTGGCATTTTAAAAGACCTAGACGCGATCTTAGTTCATAGTGGATTTGGTGAACGTGGTACAGAAGGCAAAATGTTAGCCGCGCAGTATGCCCGTGAAAACAAAATTCCATATTTAGGGATTTGTTTAGGAATGCAGGTTGCACTAATTGAGTTCGCACGAAATGTTGCGGGACTTGAAGGCGCCCACTCAACTGAATTTGACCCTGAAACACCGTTTCCGGTTGTTGGTTTGATTACTGAATGGTTAGACAAAGAAGGTCAAATTGAGTCGCGTACTGAAACTTCAGACTTAGGCGGAACTATGCGTTTAGGTGCACAACGTTGTTTCTTGAAACCAAATTCAAAAGCGCGTGAGGTTTACGGCAGCGAATGGATCGTTGAACGTCATCGTCATCGTTATGAAGTAAATAATAACTATATTGAACAACTCGAGAAAGCTGGTTTAGTTTTTGGAGGGTTGTCAGAAGATAAGAAACTGGTGGAAATGATAGAAATCCTGGGACATCCTTGGTTTGTCGCGGGTCAATTCCATCCAGAGTTTACGTCTACGCCTCGTGACGGGCATCCTTTGTTTGAAGGGTTTGTCGGTGCTGCGGGCGACTACGCAAAAATAAATAAAACTTAGAATGCAGTCTGTTGGCTGCGTTTCACTTCACAACAAGTTAAGGAATTGGGAATGTCTCAAATTGTTAAAATCATTGGTCGTGAGATCATGGACTCACGCGGTAACCCGACTGTAGAAGCAGATGTATATCTGGAATCAGGCGCTGTTGGCCGTGCAGCTGCACCAAGTGGCGCATCAACTGGTTCACGTGAAGCATTAGAATTACGCGACGGAGACAAAGGCCGTTATATGGGTAAAGGCGTTGAATTAGCTGTTGCTAACATCAATGATAAAATTGCTCCGGTATTAATCGGTAACGACGCTCAATTGCAAGTTGCTATCGACCAACTAATGTTGGATTTAGACGGCACAGAAAACAAAGCAACATTAGGTGCGAATGCAATCTTAGCGGTTTCTCTTGCAAATGCTAAAGCTGCAGCGCTAGAAAACGGTGTAGCTCTGTTTGAACACATCTCAGCGTTAAATGGCACTAAGGGTGAATACTCTATGCCTGTACCTATGATGAATATTCTTAACGGCGGCGAACATGCTGACAATAACGTTGATATTCAAGAATTCATGGTGCAACCTGTTTCTGCTAAATCATTTAAAGAAGCACTACGTATGGGTGCTGAAATCTTCCACAACTTAAAATCAGTATTAAGCGAAAAAGGTCTTAATACCGCAGTTGGTGACGAAGGTGGATTTGCGCCAAACTTAGCATCAAATGAAGAAGCATTAGCTATCATTGAAATCGCGGTTGAACGCGCTGGTTACAAACTAAATGAAGACGTAACTTTAGCCCTAGATTGTGCTGCTTCTGAATTCTATTCAGACGGTATCTACAACCTTAAAGGCGAAGGGAAAGAATTCGATTCAGCTGGTTTCTGTGACTACTTAGCCGAACTTAGCGAAAAATACCCAATTGTTTCAATCGAAGACGGTCTTGATGAGTCTGATTGGGATGGCTGGAAACTTCTTACTGACAAAATCGGTGAAAAAGTACAGTTAGTTGGTGACGACTTATTCGTTACAAATACTAAGATTTTGCGTGAAGGCATTGAAAAGGGTGTTGGTAATTCTATCCTTATCAAGTTTAACCAAATTGGTACTTTAACTGAAACGCTTGAAGCTATTCGTATGGCTAAAGAAGCGGGATATACCGTTGTTATCTCTCACCGTAGCGGTGAAACTGAAGACTCAACGATTGCTGATTTAGCAGTTGGTACAGCGGCTGGTCAAATTAAGACTGGTTCTCTATGTCGTTCAGACCGTGTATCTAAGTACAACCAATTGTTACGTATCGAAGAACAGTTAGGCGATGTTGCTTATAACGGCCTAAGTGAAATTAAAGGTCAGTAATTATACTGGCTCGATAATCTTAAAAGGGGAATTCATTGTGATTCCCCTTTTTTGTTTCTTGGTATTTTTCGATATAGCGTTATATTTCTGACATGAAGACGCCTGACAATCAACCCAACTTATGGCAACAAAGAACAAACCATCAGGTTTTGTCTGAGCTTGCTAACGCCTTGTATGAACGTGAGCTTAAACGTTTATCCCAAGACGAAGGGTTAGATTTACAGACAATTCAAAAAAGACTTCGGTCTTTACCTTACTATATCAAACGAGCGTCGGAGCATATCGCCGAACTATACACTCCGCTCGATTTAGACAGCCAAAATGGCTCTTGGCTAGGTACACAATCGGCAAAGCCGTTCTCGATAAAAGCCGCCCCAGAAAAAACGGAAATGTATTATCAGCAACATGCCAAAATGGCACTCATTGTTCCTGTCGCAGTAAGTCATTATGGAATTGAACAAGTAAAGCTCGATACCATTGACGAGATTGATTGGGACCAAAAACGATTACATTGCAATGAACAAGGTTGGTTTCAATTTAACGGCCAGCAACTCGAACCCAATAGGCTCTACAACAAAACACTATTAAAGTTGGGTAAACCAATAATGTCTGCGGCATGTTGTGGCCATCAATGGCTTAATCTACACAAAACTACTCCGAGATTATTGAGTTTGCGTGAAATGTTATTGGCTAGTCGGATCAATTGGCAGCAATTTCACAAATTATTATCCCTGAATATGTAAACCCCTCTTTCTATATTCGTAAATCGTTTGCATAATAGCGTTATGACTAACCTTTAGATTTGCAAAGCGTGCGCCTAATTAATTTTTTGTTATTAGTATTAGCTTCCTTACTATTGTACCGACTCGTATTTGGTCACAATGGTGTGGATTTTTACAATTCGCATCGTAAAGAAGTAACAAAATTAAAACATGACAACGAACAATTAATTAAACGAAATGAACTCATTGCTGCGGACGTAAAAGATCTTAGCGTTGGACTTGAGGGAATTGAAGAGCGTGCTCGCAACGAGCTTGGCATGATTAGAGAGAATGAAACCTTCTTTCGTGTAGTACCAAAACGAGAGGATAATTAATCCATGACTGAACCATTGCCGAGTTTGGCAGTTGTTATCCCGGCAGCTGGCACTGGTAAACGAATGTTATCGGAAGTACCAAAACAATATTTAACCCTAAATGGTCTAACCGTTATAGAACAAACGATTAACAAATTCATCGAGTTACCTTTTGTTCATAGTATTATTTTAGCGTTGTCGGCAGACGACACCGTATTTTCAACTCTGTCAATTGCTCATCACCCTAAGGTGAAAACGGTTATCGGCGGAAAAGAACGAGCTGATTCCGTGTTAAGTGGCATTAGGTTTGCGTCAGAACTCGATTTGTCTTGGGTTATGGTGCACGACGCAGCGCGACCATGTGTTTTAGAACGAGACATTATTGAACTGTACCACCAATGCGTAGCGCAGCAGTCAGCAGGAATTTTAGCGGTACGCGTTAAAGATACAATGAAACGAGCAAAACCGGATTCAGTTTCGGTTGATCATACTGTTCCAAGAACAGACTTGTGGCACGCGTTAACACCGCAATGCAGCGATATTAAATCATTAGAAACGGCACTTGTTAGTCAACTGCAGGATGGATTAGTAAACTCTGCAGTAACTGATGAAGCCTCGGCACTAGAGTTAAACAACAAGCGGGTTTTGCTCGTGGCCAGCAGTGCTCGAAATATCAAAATTACTGAGCCAGACGACTTAGAATTAGCGCAATTATTTTTACAAAGTGAAGAGTGATGAATATTAGGATTGGAAACGGCTACGACGTACATAAATTTGGTGGAAACGGGCCTATCGTGCTTGCAGGGGTCAAGATCCCATATGAACAAGGTTTTGTGGCGCACTCTGACGGCGACGTCGCTATCCATTCATTATGTGATGCTATTCTCGGCGCATTGGCGTTAGGAGATATTGGCAAGCATTTTCCAGATACGGCTGATCAGTACGACAACATCGATAGTCGAATATTATTACGCCATGTTGTGAAATTAGTGAATGAGCTAGATTTTGTAGTGGGTAACTGTGACCTGACTATTATTGCGGAAGCGCCAAAAATGGCGCCTCATATCGAAAACATGCGTAAATGTTTAGCAGAAGATTTACTTGTGGACGTTTCTCAAGTATCGGTTAAAGCCACTACAACTGAGAAACTCGGTTTTCAAGGTCGTAAAGAAGGCATTGGCGTTCAAGCGTCAGTACTCATGTTTAAAACTAAAGTTGGAACAGAATGAGCGAATCCCCCATTTTAAAGATTGGCGTTTAGACCATTGGCAATATGCGTACGGACAACCTACCGCAACGGCAATTTTTAAAGACGTACCAGAGGACTTTATCGTCACCGAAAAATTAGGTTATGACCTAACGGGTGAAGGTGAAAACCTGTATTTGTTAATTGAAAAAACCTCAATGAATACGCAGCAAGTGTGTATGCATTTAGCTAAAGTTCTGCAACGACGTTTACGTGATGTGGGTTACGCTGGTTTAAAGGACAAACACGCCATTACTCGGCAGTGGTTTTCGATTCAAATGAACGTTAAACAAGAACCAGACCTAACAGGTGTTGAAACACCTAATATTAAACTGCTACAAACGATTCGTCACAACCGAAAGCTTAAAGTCGGTTCGTTAAAATCCAACCAGTTTGATATTCAACTTAAATCTGTGTCTGACATTGCAGATGTCCAACGTCGATTGACCCATATTGCTGAGCACGGTGTTCCTAATTATTTTGGAGAGCAACGTTTTGGATTTAAGGGAAATAACCTAAATTGGGCTAATAGGATGGCAGACGGCGAAGCAATCCGTGATAAAAAAGTCAAAGGTTTCGGTCTATCGGGCGCACGTTCATTTTTATTTAATGAGGTACTCAGTGCTCGACTTGCAGGTAACCCAGAGGTAACTGCAATAGAGGGCGATGTTTTTGAATTAGCTGGCAGCAACTCTTATTTTCAACAACCATTGGCTCCTGAAATTCATCAACGTTTAGCTGAAAAAGACATCTACTTAACAGGTCCTATGTTTGGTGACGGCGAGATGTTGTCAAAAGGGGACGTTCAAACGCTTGAAAATGACATTGCTACCCAACATCCTAAATGGGTAAAGCTGCTGGTCGATAATGGCCTCAAACAAGAACGCAGGGCGCTGTGGTTATATCCACAAAATGTAAAACATACGCAAAGTGGCGACAATATAAGCCTTAGTTTTGAATTGCCGAGTGGCACATTTGCGACCTCTGTTATTCGCGAATGTATAAGGATATTAGAACGTGAAAATACTAGTCAGTAATGATGATGGTGTGCATGCTCCGGGATTAGAAGCGTTATATGAAGCGCTTTCTACACTGGGCGAAGTTACAGTTGTCGCGCCAGATAGAAATCTAAGCGGTGCCAGCAGTTCATTAACGTTGACCAATCCACTGCGTTTGCACAAACATAAAAATGGCTTTTATAGTGTAAACGGCACTCCTACAGATTGTGTTCATCTTGCCATTAACCAATTGATGAAAACACAACCCGATATAGTGGTAGCTGGAGTTAATCATGGTGCCAATTTAGGCGATGATACATTTTACAGTGGTACGGTTTCTGCCGCTGCGGAAGGACGTCATTTAGGTTTACCAGCGGTTGCTATGTCGTTGGTGAGTCGCAATGAAAATAACCTTAAAAGTGCTGCTAGAGTTGCCCGTGATGTAGTTGAGAACATTATTAAAAATCCGATACCTTCTGATCAGATCTTAAATGTCAATGTACCTGACTTACCTTATGAAGATATTGCAGGCTTTGAGGTGACGCGTTTAGGTCGCAGACATAAAGCTGAAATGATGCAAAAACAGCAAGATCCATGGGGACGGGATATTTATTGGTACGGTGAACTTGGCAGAGAATTAGATGCGGGTGAAGGTACTGACTTTTACGCCATCTCACTAAATAAGGTATCAATTACACCATTAAAAATTGATATGACGGCATACGACAGTTTAGAAACTGTTGCGAACTGGGTTAAACAATTAGAAATTTAATATGAATCAATTTGCACGAAGTGGTGGCGCACTGGTCAGCCAATTAAAAACTTTAGGTGTTACCAATGACAGTGTTCTAAACGCTATGTCTGAGGTTCCAAGACACTTCTTTATTGAATCTGTGCTGGCACATAAAGCCTATGAAAATACCGCTTTGCCTATTGGTCAGGGTCAGACAATTTCACAGCCATATATTGTTGGAAAAATGACGCAACTTTTGGTTGAACATAATGTCGAAACCAATGTATTGGAAATTGGCACCGGTTCTGGGTATCAGGCAGCCATTTTAGGTAAAGTATTTGATAAAGTCTTTTCTGTAGAGCGGATCAGAAACTTACAACTAAATGCCAAACGTAAGTTACAGCAGCTTGATATTTACAACGTGCAAATGAAGCATGGTGACGGGTGGCAAGGCTGGGAGTCAAAAGCCCCATTTGATGCCATCATAGTGACAGCGGCACCTAATGAAGTTCCACCCGCGTTGAAACAACAATTAAAAGATGGTGGTATTTTGATATTACCGGTTGGTGAACGTGTCCAACATCTTGTTAAAATTGTCCGGAATGGCGATACGTTCGTCGAAACTATTTTAGAACCCGCTAAGTTTGTTCCATTAGTGGCAGGAGCAACCATTTAGTGAAAATATTTACAACGCTTTACGATACATGTTTGAAGTGGGCAAAACACAAATATGCGACGGCATATTTAGCGGTTTTAACCTTTGCTGAATCCGTATTTTTCCCAATCCCACCAGATGTTATGTTGGCTCCAATGGTTTTGAGTCAACCTAAAAAAGCGTGGTATTTTGCGTCAATAACCAGTATTAGTTCTGTAATTGGTGGTATTGTCGGTTATTTCCTTGGTGCGTATTTATACGAGCCAGTTGTTTTACCTTTTATTGAAATGATGAGTTACCAAAGTAAGTTCGAAACAATAGTTAACTATTTTAGCGAATATGGCGTGCTAGTTGTGTTTGTTGCCGGATTTACCCCAATTCCATACAAATTATTTACAGTAAGCGCTGGTATGTTATCGATGGCGTTTTGGCCATTTGTATTTGCCTCTGCCATTGGTCGCGGCATGCGATTCTTTTTGGTTGCTGGGATCTTGTATTTTGGTGGCGAAAAAATGGAACATAAGATCCGCGAATACGTGGACTTTTTAGGTTGGTTAGTGATTGTGCTAATCGTAGGTTTGATCGGATATAAACAATTATTCTAATGAAAATAGTCGTAGTCGCCCTAATATCGTTTTTAATTTTAACGAGTTGCACAAGTCGAAAAGCGCCTGCACCTATCGCGGACATAAGCGACGCGGGGGTAAGCTATTTACCTTCTTATCGTAATACTTTGTCTGACGACACGTACGAAGTTAAACAGGGTGAAACCCTTTATTCAATCGCATGGCGTTCTGGGCAAGACTTTCGGTATTTGGCTCAGATAAATAAAATAGATAAACCATTTAATATTTACCCGGGCCAAAAGTTAATCATTAACCCCAAAGCAGTCGTTAATAAAGCTGAACCACCAAAGCAGGTTATAGTGGGCGTAGTAGACAGTTTAGGAAAAAATAACAAAAAACTTATTGCAAAAGAAAAGTCAGAGGAGTACGGTAAAAAACAACAGGATCATAGAGATACACAAAAAGCTAATAAAGATCCGTTCCCTAGTAAGATCCGCAATTGGCGGTATCCTAGTAAGGGAAAAATAATTGAGACTTATTCAAGCCGTGTAAATGGCAACAAAGGACTCGATTTTGGTGGAAAAGAAGGTGACTCCATTATTGCTGCAGCAGACGGCAAAGTGGTTTACGCTGGCAGTGCGCTTCGAGGTTATGGCAATTTAATTATTGTCAAACATAACAATGATTATTTGAGTGCTTACGCTCACAATCGTTCACTAAAAGTGAAAGAACAAGATTGGGTTAAGGCAGGTCAAGTGATTGCAGAGATGGGAAAATCCGGATCTGATCGAGTGCGTTTGCATTTTGAAATCCGATTCCGTGGCCGTTCTGTTAATCCACTTAAGTACCTTCCAAAACGTTAAGCACTCGATTTCAACACCTGGATGATCCACTGAAGGGTAAATTGGAGGCGTGTATGAGCCAAACTAGTGTTAAAAACATCGAAACGGACGCAAAAGTTGACCTATTAGAATTAGTCGAACCTGACATTAATGACATTGAAGATGTCGCAAAGGAAGAAAAGGAAGAAGTTGTAGCCAAAGCCGACCAGCCAAAAAACTTAGACGCCACTCAAATCTATCTTAGTGAAATTGGATTTTCACCATTACTATCCGCCGAAGAAGAAGTCTTTTTGCTCGCAAAGCTTTAAGAGGATGCGATGCCTCCCGCAAGCGTATGATCGAAAGTAATTTACGACTCGTTGTTAAAATTGCCCGTCGTTACAATAATCGTGGTTTAGCTCTATTAGATTTAATCGAAGAAGGTAATTTAGGTTTAATTCGAGCAGTGGAAAAATTCGACCCAGAACGTGGATTCCGTTTCTCTACTTACGCGACCTTAGTGGATTAGACAAACAATTGAACGCGCGATAATGAATCAGACACGAACGATTCGTTTGCCTATACATGTGGTGAAAGAACTAAATGTTTATTTACGTACGGCGCGAGAGCTTGCCCAAAAACTCGATCACGAACCTACAGCAGAAGAAATAGCAGCAACTCTAGATCGCCCAGTAGAAGACGTTTCTAAGATGTTACGTTTAAACGAGCGCATTAGCTCTGTCGACACACCAATCGGTGGTGACTCGGATAAAGTCTTGTTAGATATTATAGCGGACGACAGAGGCAAGAGCCCTGAAGTTAAAACGACGGATGATGATATAAACGACAATATTGTTAGCTGGTTAGAGCAACTTAATCCAAAACAACGTGAAGTTTTGGCTCGTCGATTTGGTCTGTTGGGTTATGAACCTTCGACACTTGAAAATGTGGGTAAAGAAATTGGCTTAACGCGCGAACGTGTTAGGCAGATCCAAGTTGAAGCGTTACGTCGTTTGCGGGACATGGCGACTCATGAAGGCCTTAACATGGAATCCTTGTTTAAAGTCGAAGTGTAAAACCTAATGTTTTTAATTAAAGCCAGCGGCCAACCCGCTGGCTTTTTTAATGTTTCCAATTTATTGCCGATATCGCTCTATTAGATGAGTTTTTATTGGCGTTGTTTAACTCTAATCGTATTAGAATCACCAATTTTAAGATGTTAATTTCAAGGATACTAATGACTAAATTTTCTTTTCTCTTAATGGCGTTTGTTTTTTTGTAAGTGATGCCTCAGCACAAGATAAATATCGAGATGAATTACTAGCAGACCTGACGTATCTCGCGTCTGATGACTTAAAAGGTCGAGCCAATTTTAGTCCTGAAATCGACGTCGCTGCAGATTATATCCAAAACCGATTTAAAGAAATCGGACTGAAGCCTTTTCGGGGCGAAAAATCATTTTTACAGGCTGTTCCTGTTTATAAATATGCGGTAACAGAAGCGAATTTAAAACTGAACAATACGGTAATCGACGGCGTAAATTTGGCGGTTGTCAGTACGGCGGATGGTGACAGTTCGTTTAATTTGGATATGTTATCCGTTACGCATGTAGGGCTAGGGCAAGAACTGAAAACTGAATTGCGCCAGCTGAATATGTTAGGTGGTAATCACTTAGTACTAATCGACAAAAGCCATGTGAAATGGTTTAACATTTATCGAAATTATTTCTCCCGTGGATTAACGAAAAAAGTCTAAGTGAGCGAGGGACTTTCTTTTGGTTCTAACAGATCTCACTTCAGTAAAATCGGCCGTTGCCGACGCAGAAGTTAAGTTGGAGATAAAAGAATTATTTAATGTTGTGGGTGTATTGCTCTGAGCAAGAGTTGAAAGATGAGTATGTATTATATTCATCTCATTATGACCATTTAGGTATGATGCCTGAAGACCAAAGTAGCAGTGCAGATAAGGATAGAATTTTTAATGGTGCTGACGACAATGCATCTGGAACTTCCGCCGTTATTAATTTAGCGACGCAATTTGCGGCGCAAAACAAAAACAAACGCACGTTAATATTTTCAGCCTTTTCGGGTGAAGAAATTGGTGGTTTTGGTTCTAAGTTTTTTTCAAAACAATTGGATCCGGCAAAAATTATTGCGATGGTTAATATTGAAATGATAGGTAAACCATCAAAGTTTGGTCCAGAGTATTACTTGGATTACGGGTCCTAAGCGTTCTAATTTTATGACGCTCATTAATAACTATTTGGAGCCAGAAGGCATCAAAGTTCATGCAGATCCGTATCCAGATCAAAGACTGTTTTATCGCTCGGACAACGCCTCTTTAGCTAAGTTTGGCGTGCCTGCTCATTCGTTCTCTACAACACAATTAGATAAAGATATCCATTATCATCAAGTGACCGATGACGTTTCAACGCTAAATCTTGAATCGATGAATAACGTAGTGAATACCATAAAGCTATTTTCTGAGGGAATAAATGATGGGACGATTACACCGAGTCGAATAGAACCAAAGCCAGAGCAAGCTTCCGGAAAAATATACTAAGTTTCTCTGAATGATCTATTAATTATGTGAATCGTATACATAGAAGTAAAAAGGCCCGACACAAAATGTTATTTTGGTCGGGCCTTTTTATGCCTCAATTAAAAGTTAGCTTTAACCGTTAAATGGCAATAGTAAGATGTTCTATTTTATCTTTTGCTTTAATTCTAATATCAATTGCCATGCTTGGCGCGGTGACAACTCATCGATATCGGTTTGATTTAAAATATCGACAACCTCAGACTGCTCCATGACTAATAATGGCATCTGTGGAACTTGGTTGTCCGCAGAGGCCGGTGTTGCGCCTGTAGGAATGTTATTGGATTCTAAATAGTGCAGTTTGGCTTTTGCAAAAGTAAGTATTTCTGGTGGTAGACCCGCAAGTTTAGCCACTTGTATCCCAAAGCTTTTACTCGCAGCGCTAGGTTGAACTTGATGCATAAAGACGATGTCGTCACCGTGTTCATGGGCATCGAGGTGTACATTAAATACGCCTTTTTGTTGTTCTGCATATTGTGTCAGTTCAAAATAATGGGTGGCAAAAAGCGTTAGTGCGCCAATCTTATTAGCAAGATGCTGGGCACAGGCCCAAGCTAAACTTAGACCGTCGTAGGTACTTGTCCCGCGGCCAATTTCATCCATTAACACTAATGAATTAGGCGTCGCATTATGCATTATGTTCGCAGTTTCCGTCATCTCAACCATAAAGGTTGAACGGCCAGAAGCCAGATCATCGGATGCACCGATACGGGTAAATATCCTGTCAATATTACCAATTTGTGCACGCTCAGCAGGAACAAAACTACCTATATTAGCAAGCAAACAAATCAGTGCGATTTGGCGCATGTAGGTTGATTTACCGCCCATATTTGGCCCTGTGATAATCGCTAGGTGGTTTTGCTGGTCGAGTTCCACAGGGTTTGCAATGAAAGGTTCTGTCATGACTTGTTCAACAACCGGGTGACGACCGCCTTCGATTTTAACAAAGCGACCTTCTACCAATTCTGGTTTTGCGTAATTTAAGGCATCGGCGCGTTCTGCAAAATTGTTTAATACATCGATTTGGGCAATTGCGTCAGACGCCAACTGTAAAGGCTCAATTAATGTCGCTAGGTGCTCGAGCAATTCTTCATATAAACGTTTTTCAAGCGCTAATGCTTTACTTTGACTGCTCAGGACTTTCTCTTCGTGTTCCTTTAACTCTGGAATAATATAACGTTCGTTGTTTTTTAATGTTTGACGACGAATGTACTCCGATGGCACTTTATCTGAATACGCTTTACTTATATCAATGTAAAAGCCGTGTACTCGATTGTAGCCGACTTTTAGTGTGCTAATTCCTGTGCGTTCACGTTCGGATATTTCCAATTGCTCAACAAATCGAGTTGCGCCAGCACTGAGTTCTCGCCATTCATCTAATTCGGCGTTGTAACCCGGTGCAATAACGCCACCGTCTCGAATAAGTACCGGTGGATTATCAATAATCGCCTTTTGTAGTAAATCAGATAGCTCAGGAAACGTTTGAATTTGGTTGTTAAGTGCTTTAAATCGTAGTGCGGTCGCATCAGTTACCAAGGCCTTTAAGGCAGGAAAAACCAATATTGCACTTCGTAGACGTGCTAAATCCCGAGGTCGAGCCGAACGAAGCGCAAGGCGGGCAACAATTCGTTCAATATCACCTATTTGTTTTAATACGTCAGAAAATTCGTCGTAATTAGCCTTGTTATATATGTGTTCAACGGCTTCTAGTCGAGCATTTATTTCACTGTGATTGCGGCGTGGTAGGTGTATCCAACGCTTTAGAAGTCGGCTTCCCATTGACGTTGATGTTTTATCTAATACCTGTGACAAGGTATTTTCCTGCCCACCACTTAGATTTTGCGTTAACTCTAGATTACGGCGCGTAGCTGAATCCAAAATTATTGTATCTTCAATAGATTCCAAAACTACCGCACGGATATGTGGCAAAGCAGTACGCTGAGTGTCTTTTACGTATTGCATCAAACAACCCGCAGCGCAAATGGCAACAGGTGCATTAGTTACGCCAAAGCCCGCAAGGTCTTTTGTTTTAAATTGTTGTGCTAAAACGCGTTCGCTGGTTTGTAAATCATATTCCCAGTCGGGACGTCTGCGAGTTCCCTTAATGGATTGTAATAAGCTCAGATGCGGAAAACTCTCAGGAAATAACAACTCTGCTGGGGAAAGACGTGTCAGGGTGGCACTTAGATCCGCGATTTGGTCAAACTGGTTTATTAAAAATCGACCACTGTTAATATCCAGATAAGCGATACCAAATTGTTCACCTGACTTAGTGGAAGATGAATAAACTGAGCAAATTAGGTTATCAGTCCGCTCATTTAATAGATTTTCATCACTAACGGTGCTAGGGGTAACGATTCTTACCACTTTGCGTTCGACAGGACCTTTACTTGTCGCTGGGTCACCAATTTGCTCACATAGGGCGACTGACTCTCCCATTTGCACTAGACGCGACAAATAATTATCGACCGCATGATAAGGTACGCCGGCCATAGGAATAGGTTGCCCAGAAGACGTACCTCGTTTGGTTAACGATATATCAAGTAACTCGGCGGCTTTTTTGCATCGTCAAAAAGAGTTCGTAAAAATCGCCCATTCGGTAAAACAACAAAATTTCGTGATGATCTTTTTTCATCGACAAATATTGTTTCATCATTGGAGTTTGTTGCGAGATGTTTTCAGGGCTGTAAATATCGGTCATAAAAGCGTTAACAGAATAGTGATTTAGTCTATGATATCGAACATTGTCCCAGATCAAAAACCGTCTGTCTTGCTAAATTTACTGACAAAACATGAGGTATCCAAATGGAAAACAAAATATACAAACAGAGTCAATTATTAGGTGACTTATTGTTAGCCAAAGGTTGGAAGATAACGACCGTTGAATCCTGTACCGGTGGCGGTATAAGCAACGCAATAACAGAGGTTGCAGGGAGCTCGGGATATTTTGATTGTGCCTATGTAACTTACTCAAACGAAGCGAAACGTAGGTTGGTCGGTGTTAATACCGAGACGTTAAATACTTATGGCGCGGTATCGGATGAAACCGTTCACGAGATGGCAATGGGCGCGCTAAATGCAGCTAATGCTAATGTGGCAATTGCCGTTAGTGGTATAGCAGGCTCAGGTGGCGGTACAGAATTTAAGCCAGTTGGTACAGTTTGGTTAGCGATTGCGACAAGGGACAGTACTCAAGTTGAAAAAAGTACTGTATGGTCACAGTGTTTTACATTTTCAGGTGACCGAAGTGAAATACGACAAAAAGCTACTGAGGTGGCGTTAATAAAGGCCTGTGAGCTAGTTGGCTGAAAATATTTAAATAAATAAAAATTTTTATTGATACTGTTTAATTATACAGTATACTTTGCAGCAAGTTATGACGAAATGCATAAAAACAAATTCTTGGAGATTAAGATGGACGCGAATAAAGAAAAAGCGTTAGGCGCAGCTTTACAGCAAATTGAACGTCAATTTGGTAAAGGTTCAATCATGAAGCTAGGCGATAGCAAGGCGCTAGATATTGACTCAATTTCAACAGGTTCACTTGGTCTGGATATCGCGCTTGGTATAGGCGGTTTACCTTGTGGTCGTATCATCGAAATCTATGGTCCAGAATCGTCAGGTAAAACAACATTAACGTTACAAGTTATTGCGGAAGCGCAAAAAGAAGGTAAAACCTGTGCGTTTGTTGACGCAGAACACGCATTGGACCCAATTTATGCCTCTGCATTAGGCGTAAATGTCGCTGAGCTCTTAGTATCTCAACCAGATACCGGTGAGCAAGCATTAGAAATTACGGATATGCTAGTTCGCTCTGGTGCAGTAGATGTATTAATTGTTGACTCCGTTGCAGCATTAACACCAAAGGCTGAAATTGAAGGTGACATGGGCGACTCTCACATGGGTCTACAAGCCCGTTTGATGTCTCAAGCATTACGTAAGTTAACAGGTAACATTAAACGTTCGAATACGTTATGTATTTTCATTAACCAAATTCGTATGAAAATTGGTGTGATGTTCGGTAACCCAGAAACGACAACTGGTGGTAACGCACTTAAATTCTACGCTTCAGTTCGTTTAGACATTCGTAGAATTGGTTCGGTTAAAGAAGGTGATGAGGTTATTGGTAACGAAACGCGAGTTAAAGTTGTCAAAAACAAGGTTGCTCCGCCATTTAAGCAAGCTGAATTTATTATTATGTATGGCAAAGGCATTTCTAAAGAAGGTGAGTTAATTGACCTTGGCGTGAAGCACGGCGTGGTAGATAAAGCTGGTGCTTATGGTATGCCTACGGCGGTGATAAAGTTGGTCAAGGTAAAGCTAACTGCATTAAGTTCTTAAAAGAGAACACTGCAATGGCTGACGAGATCGAAGGAAAATTACGTGACATGTTGTTATTAAAAGCTGAAATCAAAGATGAAGAAGCAGAAGATAAAGAAGCGACATTGTAATTAGTAAATAAGAATTGAAAAAGCCGTGTTTAATACACGGTTTTTTTATGCCTAAAATTTTTATTAAGGTTAAAAACCATATTAAGCTAACATCTGAAATTGTGCTAAATTAGCATTTAATTACAAAAAACTAATGACGGAATAGTCACTCTTGTATGATAGGGACGCGTTTTGTGAACAAGTATCGTTTTTTTCAAGCTAATAAATTTAAGACTATCTTACTTGCAGCGAGTGTTTTTAGTAGTTCTTCCTTTGCTGAATTTCAAAGTTCAGAGGTGATAAAAAAGTTTCGCCTAAATATCCTAGAGAGGCTTACCTAAGGCAAATAGAAGGTTACGTTTCAGTGATTTTTGTTGTCAATAAAAAGGGGAAGCTGAAGATATCGAAGTCATAGATGAAAAACCCAAAAGAATTTTTCGTAAATCAGCGCTAAATGCTCTGAAAAAGTGGAAATTTAAGCCGGCTATGGATGATAGCAAACGGACAACAGACATTATGGAAATTACCATAGATTTCAAAATGCATTAGCGAGTTGTCGAGTTTTTGTAAGTTTGTTATTACCAAGAATAGTTTCCCTTTTAGTATGTCGAACGTAAGCACCCCAAAGGTTAATTTGTTTTTCTTCAAAATTGAAATTTTCCACAATAGAATTTAGCAAGTTGTTACCACCTATAATTCCTGAGTCACTCTACCTCCCACATCCATGTGGTCGTCGGTTTTATCTCCTGAGTCACTCTACCTCCCACATCCATGTGGTCGTCGGTTTTATCTCCTGAGTCACCCTACCTCCCACATCCATGTGGTCGTCAATAAAATGGGGATTTTGCAAATAGGCGTACTAACTTAACTTTTGTTTTCTGGCTTAGAACCAGAGTTTGAAACCGTGTTTGTATCGATATTAAAATCGAACCATAAAGCACTATCATGCAAAGGGGTTTCAATGGGTAAAAGAGGATTACCGATTTGAATTATTCGTTTTTTGTGGATTTGGGCTCGTTCAATATATTTACCATAATGTCTAGTGAATATCTCATTGAGCTTTCCGTTTTTAACCATCTTATCTAACCCGTACTCCAAACGTTCTGCAATCCTAGGTGTTTTGGGGGAGACAAAAATGTAGTAAGGCGATGGGATATATAATGCAATATCAGGCTCAATCATAATATTGGGTAAGTCTTTTTCGCGAACTTTGAGTTCATAGTAAATTTCATTTATTCCCCGCGGGATATAGTCAAATCGTCCTTTATCTAACATCGCAAATACGGCGTCATAGGAGAATGCATCTACTGTATTAAAATTTAAATGCTTCAATATAATTCGAGTCGTCCAACTTTTACGAACGCCCACTCGCATTTCTTTTAGACGATTAACTGTTGAAATACGTTTAAAGGTTTCTTTTTTATCTTTGTTAATCATCAATAAACGATAACTGAAAATACCCCTACGGATTGGAATACGGATAGGAATAACAGTGTCTTCCCATTCTTGATTGGTTAACGACATCGCTACGTTTAGAAATCGACCTTGGACTAATGACTTTAGCCGCTGGTGGTTTGGAATGGCACTTCCAGTGATTTTTACTTTGGACCGGCCGTATTTAATTGTACTTGCTTCTAAAGCAGCGTCAATAACCTCCCAGTTATACAGATGGCGTTGATCAGAGGCATTATGGCCACTATTTAGTTTTATTATATCTATAGGTTCAGCAGCGGCGATGGAATGTGAGCAAACAAGCAGTATGAAACTGAATGTTATTGTGAATATCGCCATAGCACCTTCATTGCTTGATTCTAATTAGCTGTAAGTATAGTTGTAATACGGCAATTTCATAATTTTGAAGTGAAACTTTTATTTGGGAAATCAAGTGGCCATTAAACAGAAGATAAAACGCTACTAATAACCATGTTAGTAGCGTTGAAGAATCAATTAGTTATCGTATTTGATTGTATTGTGCTTTAAGGTTTTGAGTCTTCAATTCCATTACTGTGTTTTTTAAGCTGTGCTTTGCCTCCCGCTTTTATCGCTGCTCAGTTACGGTAAAAAAGGCTTTCTCGAAGGAAACTAACTAAATACGGTATCTATTGTTAAAAACACACCAATGTCGATAATTTTAGTCACATATTCGCTGATCTGGTCAATAGCCGCAGTGTTGTTTTTAATCGCCGCAGGAAACAACCCATCAATCTGCATTAGTCGATAAATTTTTTGCGTTGACGTTAAAGTTTTGTCAGTACATATATTTTGTAGTTGCCGCGCCATGGGGTCCGACACAGGGTGAGCTTCTCCTAGTTCTGAAATACCCGATAAGTAACATACCCAACCCGCTAAAACGAGACACATGGGCTTAGACAAATAATCGACTGCTAATAATTCTCTCATAGGGGCCATAATCCGTTGAGGTAATTTTTGCGAGCCATCAGTTGCAACTTGCTGGGTTTGGTATTGGATCTCATCATTTAAGAAACGGTCAATAATAACAGAGCCATAATCGTCAAAGTTAAAGTCCATTGACGATGACAAAGATCGTTTCATGTCTACCATCAATGCTTCAACCAATCGTCGTAATATCGGGTTGGAAATTGCTTGATGAATAAACTGGTGACCTGTTATTTTTCCGAGGTAAGCCAATGCTGAGTGGCTGCCATTTAGATATCGTAGCTTTAGTCGTTCATACTGGCTGACATCCTTAACAAATAACGCACCGGCAAGGTCCCAAGGAGGCCGGTCACCATTAAAGTTATCTTCTATTACCCACTGCCTAAAAGGTTCGCTTGTCACTAGTGCGTTGTCGATAACTCCGTTGTTTAGAGTATAACTTTCAATATCGTTTGGGGTTACGGCCGGTACGATCCGGTCAACCATACTGTTGCTAAAACTGACATTAGATTTGATCCAACGTGCAAGGTCGGCATTTATTTTCTGGGCAAATTCTAAAATCGCTTTACCGGCCATTTTGCTATTGTCTGGCAAATTATCGCAACTGATAAATGTAAAACCTTTACCGTTTTTTTGCTGTCTAACTTGGCAAGCCCTAACAATAAAACCTACCATGGTTTTTGGGGTGTTTGGATTGTTTAGGTCATGTTGAATATCGGTATGAGCTAAATCAAGTCCAGTATTGCCCGGTAAAAGACAATAGCCTTTTTCAGTTATTGTTGCAGTAACGACCGTTATCGAATCATTTGATAATACGTTAACAACAGATTGTGGATCTTCTGGTGCAACTAAAACCTCTTGAAGTGCGCCAATAACCCGTGCTTGTTCCGTTTTATTGGATCTTTCAATAGCGGTATATAAATAGTCCTGTGCTTTTAAGCTGTCGCGCATACCGGCACTTCGAAGACTTACGCCAATTATCCGGTAATTGCCGTCAGTATGCGCCATCATGTCGTCGGTAAATGTAGCTTGATGGGCTTTATGAAAAGCGCCGATCCCAATATGTACAATTGACGCCGTGCGAGATGCAAAGTCATATTTTGGTCGAGCAACGGTTTTAGGTAATAAGGCCATTGTTGTATGGTTAAGAAGTTTGTTCATAATAAAAACCTATCCGCCTGTTTGACTAAGTTGTGGGTTAAGTCGACAGCAAGTTCAATTGCATCGTCTTCTATTAATTTATGCTTAGCGACAAATTTTGCTAAGGTCGAACAGTCTATTCCGCGGGCGATACCGTGACATGCTTGACTCTCATGAAACCGCGAAGTAGGCCCAGCTAGGGGGCAATTTCGTGACTGTAGGTTGTTTCGTCAAAGGTAAACAAAGTAATGGTTAGTTTTGGGGGAAACCGAGTTTGTTTAACAAAGGTTGAAGCGCGTATCGCTTGAAAATAATCGGTTCGACTGTAAAAAATAAGGCACGCTTCAAACCTTATTCTAATTGTTCTAACGCATGGATAACGCCACGTAATTCAGCCAAACCTTTCATTCGTCCTAGATACGAATAACCATGGCTTAACACCGTCAGCACCAATCTCGTCAGCGAGTAGGTGACCATGATCTGGCCTCATAGGGATCGAAATTCCACTTTTTGTTTCAGCTTTCAAAAGGGCTTGTATTAATCCCACCATATCGTTGTCACCACACAGGTGCTCAGATTCAAAAAATGAACCATCAGCTTCTCTAATAACATTTCTAAGATGGACAAAATAAATGCGGTCGGCAAACGCGTTGGCCATGCAGACAAGATCGTTATCACCCCGTGCTCCATAAGAACCCGCACATAATGTCAGTCCATTTGATGGACTAGGTACAGCGTCTATAATAGCTTGAGCGTCTGATTGAGTAGAAACGACACGCGGTAAACCAAATAGTGAAAATGGTGGATCGTCGGGATGTATACACATTTTAATGCCACCAGACTCGGCGCTTGGCATGATCTCTTTTAAAAATGAAAAAGATTTTGCCTTAATCCTTCTGTACCTAACGCTATAAATTCGTTGATTGCGACTAAGATAGAATCGCGACTATAAGATCCTTCACCACCAGTAAGACCGGCAATAATGTTTTTCTCAAGGTCATCTATTTCTTTAGCATTCATTTTGTTAAGGCGAGCTTCGGCTTTGGCAATGACCTCAGGTTTGTAGTCGTATTTGGCATTTTTGCGATTTAATACAAACACGTCATAGGCAACAAAGTCAGTCATTTCAAAACGAAGTGCGAAACTCTTATTGGGCAATTTGTAATGTAGGTTGGTACGCGTCCAGTCAACAACTGGCATAAAGTTATAACAGACTGTATCTATCCCGGCCTTACCGAGATTAATCAAGATCTGATTATAGTTATCGATATGACGTTTAAAATCACCAGTACGTGTTTTAATATCGTTGTGAACTGGTACGCTTTCTACTACTGTCCACTCTAGACCTGACGCTTCAATTAGTTTCTTACGGTCGATAATGCTCTCATATGTCCAACACTCACCCGTCGGGACTTCATGCAAAGCAGTAACAATGCCTGACGCACCAGCTTGTACTATCATGTCTAAAGTAATTGAATCGTATGGTCCAAACCAGCGCCATGTCTCTTTCATAATATTCTACTTCCACCGTAATAATTTTAATATTGGTAAGGCCACCTGCCAATTTAACCATGTGAACGATGAATTTTGCAAACGGTAATATCGACTTTCATTAAATAGACGACTAAAAGTATTGTGAAATACTTTAAGTGTATGAAAATATTAAGGTAAATATATAGCCACTTAGTTATGCCAAGTGGTTATACTAAAGAATAGATAGTGAGGGGAACTGCTACTTATTGCTTGAAAAATAAGTGGCCGCGGCGTCAGAAGCAGCTTCTATATGGGATTTCATCGCATTTCGGGCTTTTTCTGGGTTGCGTTTAGCAAGCGCGTCGACGATACGTTTATGTTCATTAATAGAAGGGTGGATGCCTTCTTCACGTAGCCTAGCCATAAAAGCTTTACTTAATGCAGACTGATTTCTAAGCTCCCAAAGCCACTTTACAATTGCGCTTATCGCCGAGTTTTGGCTGGCTTCAGCAATTAGCATATGAAATTTCATATCAGCTTGTTCAGAGGCGTCGGGGCGTTTTTCTTCCTCTTCCATTTCTTTAATGGTTAGATTTAATTCTTCAAGTTGTTCTTCTGTAATACGGGCCGCGGCTAAAGCACAGGCTTCGGTTTCTATAATGTATCTGGTATCCAATACTTCAAATGGGCCAACCCCTTCGTCTGACAGCGCTAACTCAGGTTTTTGTTCAACTACAAAGATACCAGAACCGGTTTTGATCTCTATTATTCCGGCTATTTCTAAGGCGATCATTGCTTCACGAATGGTTGGGCGACTGACCCCTATTTTTTCTGCTAGTTCACGTTCCGACGGCAATCTATCACCTGGTTTTAGTTTGCCCTGTTGCACTAGCTTAGATATTTGTTCAGCCACCTTAACGTATAACCTTTGGGTTTTTATGGTTTCAAGTTCCACAATTCTTTCCTTTAAAACACTTGAGAAGCTTTTATATTGCTGTTTCTAATAAATTTTTGAATATTTAATAACGCAAACAATAACACGAGAATCAAAAGGTTTGTTGCAATTTCTAGCGTCTGCGTAATGTTTTGGTCAATTGGTAAGGCCAAATGGCTTTGGTTTCTATTTTAATTTGCTGTGTGATGGAGAAAGTGGATTTACCAAAATTTAAAGCGATAGGGAACTATGTGAGCAATTATCAAAAGGTATGTAACATAGAGTAATAACAGTGGTGGCCATTGTCGGATGCACCATAAGTAGCTTGGGTAAAGTGTGTTAAATTAAGTCATTTTTTCGAACACGGCCGAGACATAAACCATCCGGTAGATTTAGCATTAAAACATTTCCAAGCGGAACTGCTTAGATTATTGAACGGGCATCTTGAGGTATAAATATTTTCAGCTGGGCAATTTGGAACTTTTGGCATGACTAAAGTTTCAGCAAGTTCACTAGAGCATTTTTGCCTAATCGGAAGGTTTTTGGACAGTCTTATTTACCAAGCAAGGATATTACTGACGAGTATTAAACTGAGCTATTGGCGAGTTGCGATTTTCTGAGAAAGAACGGTTTCGGTAGATTTATTTGCAATTGCAGCAAATTCAGAGAGGTCCGTACTACAAATTATATAGGCAGCCACGCAAGCTTTTGGGCAGGTTATGCGTTGCCTAATTGGCATTAAGAAAACAGTAAGTTTGTATAAAACTTACTGTTTTATTTCACCGTTATTTACACCCGGATGTGGTCATTGTCAGCTGAGGTTTGTCGTTTACGTCTAATTCGTATTCAACAAAACATTCACCGTCTTCTAAATCATCTTCTCCAAAACCGATACGGGCAACCGTATCGTTTTCAAATGTCACTAAACCTGCAATTTCCATAGTGCGTTCGGCGCCGTTAATTGTGATCGACGATTTTAGTCCTAAGGTCATGAGGTCAAAAAGTACTTGTTAGGCGTTGTCGCTTCACTTTTGACTTCAGGGTACCCGCCGCTAAATGTATATTCGCCAACTTCGTCGAGGTCAATGGTTTGTGTTCCACGAGTTTTATTTTTAACCTGAGCAAAGCCGTAATTCATTTCAATGGTCGCTTGGATTTGGCCAAAAAGTTGTTCAATAACATTTTCCCTAGCGTCGTCTGTTGCGTTGATAAATTTTGGCAACGCGACTACGGCTAAAATGCCAAGTAAAACAATGACAATGATCAATTCTATTAACGTAAAACCGCGAATTTTATTCATAGTGTTCCGATTGTTTACCTTTAAACTATGCGTTCGCTATATTCCGAAAAATCCACTGTGTGATCCTGTGGTTCTTCAAATAAAGGGCTTTCGATAACAAAGTCTGCAGTCGCTAAATTACAGGCCACGACACAGTTGTACATAGTGGATAGACGTAATAAGGCTTTAATATCGACGTCGTGCGGTTGTGGTGTCATCGGGTCAGTAAAGAAAAATAAGATGTCTAACTTACCCTCAGCAATCATCGCACCTAACTGTTGGTCGCCGCCAAGTGGGCCACTTTTTAACGGTGTCAGGTTTAGCAATGGCGCATTTTCTTTGATTAAACGACCCGTTGTACCGGTTGCAAATAATGTGTGTTTTTGCAGTTTATCTGAGTGTTTTTTGCCCACTCAATAATGGCTGGTTTCTTTTTATCATGAGCGACAAGTGCAATTCTTTTTATCATAGAGTCGTGAACCGAAGGTCTAAATTAATAAGTGTTATTCACTATACCGTTGATTGTTCAACTGTGTCTATCAGGTTTCGTATGGAACCTAATATTGTTTTTACCAAAAACATTATCATTCTCAGTAAATTTCGTTGTATCGAAAAGGAATCAATTGGAACAAATTATTTCTGTACATTTTTATTGTGATGTTTAAAATGAATGAGAATTATTCGCAATTAGATAGAAGTGCTTAAAAACATGAAAAAATTGGTCGCTATTTTCCTAGGGTTAACTTGTTTAACAGCTGTTGCTAAAGACAGTGGATCAAATGATAAAACGGTAAATGTTTATTCGTTTCGACAGTCATTTTTGATTGAACCTTTGTTGCAGCAGTTTACCGATCAAACGGGCATTAAAACTAAAGTGGTGTTTGCTAAAAGCGGTTTAATTGAACGTATTAAGCGCGAAGGGAAATACAGTCCTGCGGATGTTGTTCTAACATCTAATTTTAGTAAATTATTGCAATTAAAAGACGAAGGGTTAACTCAATCATTTCAGTCAGCTGAAATAGATCAGTCGGTACCTGCACATTTTCGTGATGAAAATGGCCATTGGGTTGCATTAACAAAGCGTGTTCGCAACATATATGCATCTAAAGCCAAAATTGCTAATCCGACTAATCTAACTTATGAAGATTTAGGTTCAGCAGACTTCGATGGTAAAATTTGTACACGTAGTGGCAAACATCCATACAATATTGGTTTGATTTCGTCGTTTATCGCACATAAAGGTGAAGCAGCTACGGAACAATGGCTACGCGGTGTTAAAGCCAATCTAGCTCGTAAACCACAGGGTAATGACCGTGCTCAAGTAAAAGCAATTAAAGAAGGGCTTTGTGATGTATCGTTAGGCAACAGTTATTATTTTGGTAAAATGCTAACGAATGAAGACCAAAAACCTTGGGCCGAAGCGGTCAATATTGTGTTTCCAAATCAAAACGATCGTGGCGTAAACATTAATGTTTCGGGTGCAGTTGTTGCAAAGTTTGCCCCGCATAGTGAAAATGCCAAATTGTTAATTGCATTTTTAGCGTCAGAGAAAGCACAACAAGCTTATGCGTCGTTAAATATGGAATACCCAGTTAACCCAAATGTTGAACCATCTGAACTTGTGGCGAGTTGGGGTAAATTTAAAGAAGATACATTGCCATTAACTCAAATTGCACAGTACCGCCAAGCGGCTTTGCGTTTAGTTGATAAGGTAAAATTTGATCTGTAGGGCACACATTGTCATTAGGAATATCAGGTAGTGAGGCCGTTGCGGAAACGTTGCCTCAGCCACAAAAAATAACAGAACATGCAAAAGGCAGCCGATTGGCTGCCTTAGTCGTTTCTATTTTCAGAACACTCTCTAAAGTTCATTTAGGTGGGTTGCTTCTCGCTGTTTTATTATCAACGCCTTTGTTCGCTTTGTTTTACGAGGCCATTGTTGGTGAAGGTGAAAGTTTTGAGTATATAAAGCAAACTGTTCTAGGCGACTATATTGTAAATACTTTAATATTGGTGTTTTCAGTAGGTTTTTAGCCCTGTTAATAGGTGTGCCCTTAGCTTGGTTAATGTCTGTTTGTGAATTTAAAGGCAAATCGTTTTTTAAATGGGCGCTTGTTTTGCCCTTAGCTATGCCAGCTTATTTAGTGGCTTATACCTATACTGATTTGCTCGACTACGCGGGACCAATTCAAATAGCGTTAAGAAGTTGGTTCGGCTGGCAATCACCAAATGACTATTGGTTTTTTGATATCCGCAGTATTGAAGGTGCGTCACTGATGCTGGCTTTAGTGCTGTACCCTTATATTTATTTAATGGTCCGTGCTAGTTTTTGGAACAAAATGCCGCGTTAACTCATGCCGCTAGAACGCTGGGACAATCGCCACTCCGCTGCTTCTTTAAAGTTTCTTTACCAGTAGCCCGAAATGCCATTATCGCTAGTGTTGCTCTGGTAATGATGGAAAGTATGGCGGATTTTGCAACAGTTCATTATTTTGCGGTAAGTACATTAACTACAGCCGTTTATGACACTTGGTTAGGGCATTATGATTTAGGCTCGGCGGCAAAGTTATCGTCAATTATGGTGCTCGGTATGTTTATGCTTTTGTACGTTGAACGACTACAGAACGGTAAAAAACAAACCGGCGCAGATGCTAAGGTTAGTCAACAAAAGTTAATGTATCAGCTTTCAACTAAACAGAGCATTATAGCCTTTTGTTTTTGCAGTCTAATTTTAATCATCGCATTTGTTGTTCCCGCCGCGGTCCTAGTTGGGTATGCACTCGATTACTATGCAGAATCCTTAGTCAACGGGGATCATGACTTATGCGTTTAATAGTATTTTGATTGCTGCGATTGCCGCGATCGCCGCGCTTGCTTTGTCGGTAGTATTAAACTTTATTTTACGTTGTCGCCCATATCCGGCTCAAAAGTTTAGTTTAAAACTTGCGAGCACAGGTTATGCAATTATAGGTACGGTTATGGCGATAGGTGTGCTTATTCCATTGAGCTTTTAGATACGAGCATCAATGAAATTGCGGAGTCGTTCGGAATGCAGAGGCTAGGTTTATTGTTAAGTGGCTCTATTATCGCCATTATACTTGCTCATTTGGTTCGATTTGTTGCTATCGCAAATAAAAGCGTAGAAGCCAGTTACATGAAAATTAGCCCGTCACTAGACATGGTGTCTAAAACAATGGGGCAAGGTGGTGTGAAATTATTATCGAAAGTTCATCTGCCGCTAATTCGTAAAAGCGCATTAGTTGCGTCATTGTTGATCTTCGTTGAAAGTATGAAAGAGCTGCCAGCAGCGCTATTGCTTAGGCCATTTGATTTTCAAACTCTACCAACCTATGTCTATCAATTTGCGAGTGACGAGCAGCTTGAAATAGCTGCTTTAGGGGCCATTTTAATTGTTCTTGTTGGACTCGTTCCGTTAATTTTATTAAATCGTTCTATCGACTCTCATTAGCAAAATGGTTTTGAGTTAACACGTAGTTGGAAATGTCATGTCAGTTTTAAACATTCAAAATCTCGAAGTAAGTTACCAGAACCAACCTGTCATTAAAAAATTGAACCTGCAAATTGAGTAAGGTGAAATCGTGGCATTATTTGGTCCTTCAGGCGGCGGCAAGAGTACCGTTCTTAAAGCCGTTGCAGGACTGCTTGAAGACGTTTCAGGGACGGTAAATATTGGCGATACATTAGTACTAAGTGACAAACTCAACTTGCCAACGGAAAAGCGCAATGTCGGTCTGATATTTCAAGACTACGCGTTGTTTCCGCATTTAACCGTTGAAGAAAATGTTGCGTTTGGGTTAGGTCATTTACCTAAAGAAGAACGCTTAGAGCGCGTAACAGAAATGCTGGCGCTTATTAAATTATCCTCAAGCCGCGGTAAATACCCTCATCAGCTGTCAGGTGGACAGCAACAAAGAATCGCCATCGTTCGAGCGCTTGCCTGTAAACCAAATATTTTGTTGTTCGATGAAGCATTTTCCAACATCGACCCGCAGTTTAGGTTCGAGTTGATTGCCGATATTAGAACCTTGCTTAAAGACCAAAATACCTCCGCGCTTTTTGTTACACATAACCAAGATGAAGCTTTTGCTTTTTGTGATCGTATTGCGGTATTAAACGAAGGACAAATAGAACAAATAGATACAGCCGAACGTTTATTTAACTATCCTAAAACACGGTTTGTCGCAGAGTTTTTAGGGGAAGGGCTATGGCTTAGAACGCAAGTAGCGTCTGCGCATAGGTTATCGTCAGAACTTGGCGAAATAGCTTATTGCGGTGAATCATCAATAGAATCTATGGTTGGACAATATGTTGATATCTACCTGCGACCACATCATTTACGTTTAGAATTTAGCCTAGATTCAAAAATAAAAGTAACGAAAGAACGATTTGTTGGCCAGTACTTTGAGTCGACTATCGAATGGTTTGGGCAGTCTATTAAAGTCCGAACTGTGTATTCTTTTCTCGATAAAACCGTAAAAATCAAGGTGGATACAAACGTATCTGCGGTCTTTTTAGAACACCCTAGTGCCCCTTAAAAACGCATAAATTTCTAATCCTATTCCTGCACCAAATTGACATTGCTAAACGCCCCATATTGGGGCGTTTTTTGTTATCTAGTTAATGAAAAAACCAAAAACTTCTTTTATATCAATTATTTAAACTTGTGGCACTGATCTTTCTTAATACAATGCGATAAAATAATAAACAAAAATATAAAGGAAACAACAATGAAACTGGTCACTGCCATAATCAAGCCATTTAAACTTGATGATGTACGCGAAGCCATCAGTGAAGTAGGCGTAGAAGGTCTTACTGTTACTGAAGTTAAAGGTTTCGGTCGTCAGAAGGGTCACACTGAATTATACCGCGGCGCGGAATATCAAGTCGACTTCTTACCTAAAGTTAAATTAGAAATCGCAACTTCAGACGAAAACGCTGAGCGTTTAGTTGAAGTTATCGCAGAAGCTGCCAACACCGGAAAAATTGGTGACGGTAAAATATTTGTATCAGAGTTAGTTCAAGCTGTACGTATTCGTACTGGTGAAACTGACGGCGAAGCGATTTAAGGAGTCGGATCATGGAACAAAATATATTTCACTTACAATATGCTATGGACACATTCTATTTCTTAGTTTGTGGTGCTTTAGTCATGTGGATGGCTGCTGGTTTCTCAATGTTAGAAGCTGGTTTGGTTCGTTCGAAAAACACAACAGAAATTTTAACAAAGAACGTTGCGCTATTTGCAATCTCTTGCATCATGTATTTAGTTTGCGGTTACGCAATCATGTATGACGGCGGTATCTTCTTATCGGGTATCGAAAGCGTTGACGTTGATGCGACATTAGGCGAATTTGCTGCACGTGAAGACGGTTTTGTTGGTGGCTCTATCTACTCTGGTGCTTCTGACTTCTTCTTCCAAGTTGTGTTTGTTGCAACTGCTATGTCAATCGTATCTGGTGCGGTTGCAGAGCGTATGAAACTTTGGGCATTCTTAGCATTCGCAGTTGTAATGACTGGTTTCATCTACCCAATGGAAGGTTCATGGACTTGGGGTGGACAAGAAGTATTTGGTCTTTACTCTCTGACTATGGTTGACTTCGCAGGTTCTGGTATCGTTCATATGGCCGGTGCAGCTGCTGCTCTTTCAGGTGTATTATTACTAGGCGCTCGTAAAGGTAAATACACTAAAGAAGGTAAAGTTAACGCAATCCCATAGGTGCGAACATGCCAATGGCAACATTAGGTACATTCATCTTGTGGATGGGTTGGTTTGGCTTTAACGGTGGTTCAGTTCTTAAACTTGGCGATATCGGTAGTGCAAACTCTGTTGCGGTTGTTTTCTTAAACACTAATGCCGCGGCTGCTGGTGGTGCGATTGCTGCTCTAGTTCTAGCTGCTATCTTATTCAAGAAAGCTGACCTTACAATGGCACTTAACGGCGCGTTGGCTGGTCTAGTAACAATTACTGCTGAGCCTTCAACTCCTACACCATTACAAGCAACATTGTTTGGTGCTTTAGGCGGTATCTTAGTTGTTATCTCAATCACGTCGTTAGACAAAGTTAAGATTGATGATCCAGTTGGTGCGATTTCTGTTCACGGTGTTGTTGGTCTACTAGGTCTTCTATTAGTTCCAATTACAAATGGCGACGCAACTCTAGGTGGTCAAATCATCGGTGCAGCAACTATCTTCGGATGGGTATTCGTAACTAGCTTCATCGTTTGGTTCGCACTTAAAGCTGTGATGGGCATCCGTGTTACTGAAGAGCAAGAATACGAAGGTGTTGACCGCTCTGAATGTGGTATCGAAGCTTACCCTGAGTTTGTTGGTTCTTCGAAGTAACATTTGAAACTACACAAACTAAGATTTAATAAAGGAATGAAAAATAGGAACTAAATGGATTTAGGTAACATGGAAGTTACAGTTCCTAGCGGCGATATAAACAGAGTCGCATAGTAAATCTTTATCAAAGCCCACTCATTGAGTGGGCTTTTTGTATCTAGCCCTCACCATATTTGAGCTCTAAGTGGAGTTTCATGCTGATTAGAAACGGGATATAACACCCTGTTTGATATCTCCAAATGTTCAACACTAATTTAATTATTGACCCACCGTCATTTTAATTCACTGGTTTTCAACATGTTTTTTAGTATCTCAAATTGGGATATTGGGAAATTATTAATTTTATATTTGACACAAATAAAGACTTAGAAAAAACCGTTGGGCATTCTAGTTTCAGGAAAGCGCTGGCATTTCAATTTGATTAGTCCCAAATTTGCTGGCGCTTTCCTACCATTAACAGAGTCCCTTACTGGCAACACAACTGTAAATAACCGTTTGTCAGCAATGAAAAGAGTAATTCAAACAGCACTTGCTATTTAGCCGGCCTATTTGAGTAACTGATACCAAAACCTATAATATCTACAAATGAGCCAATATTAGTTATTTCGTTTTATTTTATGCATTTTATGTAACAAGTGAGTACTTGCTAGTGTTTTAGTTATGACGTTGTTTAATCCGTAATCTTTAATCACAACAAACAAAGTGAACCAAGCTAAGAGCTTTGCAAAATCAGCTGCGAGTGGATAGCCCCCATCATGTTGAAATAAACTTAAGCCTGCCGCGAATAGTAAGGTCAGCAGGAGCAAATGAATAACGAGGTTAAATCCAATAGTGAATCGCTGACATATCGTCACAGCTAAAACGGTAGAAATGAGGCCTAGTGCAGACCCGATTAAAATGTCAATTGGCCAATGAGCGCCGACAAGTACCCGACTTAGAGAGATTGTCATACCAAATAACAATAGCCAAAGCTGTGTTTGTTTTCGGCTCGAAAAGTACATCAAGGTAGCGACAAAAACAAATATGGTTAACGAGTGGCCTGACGGAAAGCTACCGAGATAAACCGGCTTTCCAATAATATAAAACTCAGTTGACGCTAGTACAGATGCGGGCCGCAACATAGCAAAGTAGTCTTTCATTCCATGGCTTATCATCATGCCAATTATGGCGGCAACAAATACAACCCACAAAGTTGCTGGGTTCTTACGTGCAAAAAATAGCATCAAAGCCAATGCGACGGTGGAATCTCCTAAAAAGGTTATTATTTGCAACAAACTTTCAGGTAAATACCCAGACACATTATTGATGGTTTGAAACCCTGTATGGTAGCCATTTGACGCAAATAAAATGGCGGAGATGGCAATAAAAACTATTGCAGTATGGAGCAACGAAAGTAACTTTTTCGATTGAAAATTGAGAATGAACAAGCGCTTTGAAACGGCAAGTTCCTGACGTAATTGGGCAAATTTCAGATTAGAAATAATTTGTTGAAATAACGAGGTCATGATTACTTCTTATCGCCGAGTGGCATTGGTTGTCGGGACTTAAATTTGGAAAACAGTGTTGTCGATACGGCTGATGTCGACATCCTAAAAGCTGACTGAGCAAAGTTAATATCAACTAAAACAATACCGCCTTGCTTAAAAACAACCTGAAGCTCAGCGACAGGAGTTAAATCGGCTATGGCGAGTTTAAGCTCGGCAATTTTGTCTATTTTAGTAAACACCCGATCGCCAATTTGTGGTAAGCGAGTCGGAGTGACTTGCTCTCGATAAACACTAAAACTCGGCATTCTTATTTGATACGCAATTATGGGTTTGTTTTGAGGGTTTTTATGTAACGCAGCGTTATAAACTGGAAGTTGCTGCAAACCGGCAATAGCTTCGATCAGTAGGGTGAAAACAAAAATAGATTGAATAACACCAACATAGATGGTTCGATTTGCCATCGAATCTTTAATTAAAAACGTTAAAGATAATGCGAGGCCAAGCAAAATACCGCTGCATACTAAATATCGAACATTAAAAAACTGGTCGTACTGTTTTAGCAGCGCCATGTCGTAAGACAAATTGTCAGTGACAAAATACGGAAACAGTAGCGGCAATATCGCACATATAAAAATAAATATTAGAGGGAACGCCAATCCCGCTATGTGACGTAACAGCTCGGTACGATGGTGAGCGATAATTAAAACAATCCCTAGCAAACCATACAACACATAATGGGGAAGCTGAGTTTTTGACAGCGAAACAAGGGTCAAAACGACTAAAAACCAGATCAGCAAAAATTGTTCTAATGGCTTTTTCCAGTACGTTTTAATTCGATATATTAACGCAAACAGGGCGCTGGAAAACGGCAATAAAATAACAGGCAACAAGATAAGATAGTAATATAGTTGGCCGCCATGCTGTTCTTTGGTTTGGCTAAATCGATTGAGGTTGTGCTCAAAAATAAAACCATGGAAAAAGCCCAGTCCTTGCTCTTGATAAACCATAATTAACCAAGGACTCACCACAACTAGCAATACGATCCAACCCAATGGGTTAACCAAAGCACGAAAAATAAAGTCAACTTTCCCTGTAAGGCAAAAGCTATTACACCAGTTAACAAAGGAATGAGTACCGCGACAGGGCCTTTTGTTAATAATCCTAACGCCATCCAAAAATAAACAGAAAGTAATAAAATACGACTAGGGTTTTGGCTAAATCGCCACATATTAAATAGGGTAAGTGACACAAAAAGATTTAGCCAAGCGTCAGCTGTGCCTGCTCTTGCAATGATCATCACCCACAATATTAAACTCATCGCGGCGACAAAATAGCGTGCACTCGATTCATCCCATTGCTCTTTTGCAAAGCGATATCCAGCCAGCAGCCATAAAGAACCTGCCAAAGCTGAAGGCAATCTAACGGCCCATTCATTTAAGCCAAAGATGGATATTGATATCGCCTGCATCCAGTAACTGAATATTGGTTTATCGTACCGTGGTTGTCCGTCTAAATACGTCGCAGAAAAATTGCTTGTTACCAGCATTTCCCGTGTTGCTTCGGCAAACGCGCCTTCATCAAGGTCAAATAACGGCACCCCACCAAGGTTGAGAAAAACGCAATAAATACCACGAGTAGCAAAAATATCGGGTTTTGAACGAGGTCAAATTTAACTTTGAACATAGTTAACATGTGCCTGTTTTTACTTCATTTGAGCTGTTCGTCGATGTATCGAGTTGGCTGCGGCTCGGTGCTGACCAGCATGCATCGGCCGGCACGACTACTGAGTTTCTAATGCTGTACCCTTTGGTATTGGTCGATTGGAATAAAACGCGAGACATGATTTCGGCTAATACGCCTGTTGTTAACATCTGTAGCGCTGCTATTAAGAAGAGGATCCCGATGAAAAACATTGGGCGACCGCCGATGTCTTCGCCTAATATAAATTTTAGACCGGCGAGATAACTCATGATTAGCCCACCAATGGTAAGTAATGTCAGGCCTACATAGCCAAAAAAGTGACCGGGACGTGCTGCAAATTTAATAAAAAATGACACGGATAATAGGTCGAGTAATACTCTAAATGTTCGAGATAACCCATATTTTGATTCACCAAATTGACGACTATGATGAGTCACTTGAGTTTCCCCAATGCGCGAAGGTTTTGTCACCGACGCAACCTGAGCCGGAATAAAACGATGCATTTCGCCAAATAATCTAATCTGTTTAATCACGCCTGCACGATAGACTTTAAGGCTACAGCCATAATCTTTGAGTTTAACGCCGGTGATCTTAGCGATAAGTTTATTGGCTATTTTTGAAGGTAGTTTTCGCAGTAACCAATTGTCTTTTCTGGCTTTACGCCAGCCTTGCAACATATCTAAATTACGTTCTTGTAACTCACTTACCATGCGCGGAATATCAGCAGGATCGTTTTGAAGGTCGCCATCCATGGTTACGATGATGTCGCCACGAGCCACGTCGATACCCGCTTGCATAGCAGCGGTTTGGCCAAAATTTCGTTGCAATTCCACTATTCTAAAATGTTCACCAAATTGCTTATTTGCGCTGTGTAATTCACTGAGTGTTGCATCTGGGCTGCCATCGTCGACGCAAATAACTTCCCAGTTAAACTGTGTTGGGCCCAGTGCATTTTGGATCCGAGTAAATAGGGGATGGATGTTGTCCTGCTCTTTATACAATGGCACAACAAGCGACAGGTTTATTTTAGATGTTGGAGACACATGTGAGCTCGAGTTCGAGCTTGTCGTTGGTTGAGCATTGGTGGCATGAGAGGTCATGTTAATTCCGTTGACTGCTGTTATTTGCAACAAATCTATGAAATTAACGTGACATTAAGTTGAACGGGAAGTTAACAACAGTTGAACCTCAAATGACAATTTGGTGACATTAAGAGCTGCGTTGAAATCTTAAACCTTCGGTTTTTATTTGGCCGTTTTTAATGTCGTAGGCACCATTAGGTGTAAGCAATAACCAATGAATGTTGCTAAGGTTGCCACAAAGATTAGATAAAGGTGTAACTGAACAGCGGCCTGTAATAATGCGTCAGTCGTCGCTCCAGTTTGCAACCCACCCAATACAAAAGCCCCTCAAAGGTGCCGGTGCCAGCAAACCCATGTATCGGCAAAATGGAAGATAGGTCGGCAATAATGATACTCATCAGTGCATCAAAAGCAGGTAAACCACTGGCGAATATACAAAACAACACAAAGGCCAGCAGTTTAAGGGCCCAAATGCCCCATGTTGTAATGGAAATTAACGCGAGCTGATGTTGGTTACCACTCAGTTGTTCTAGGGCTAAAGCAACTCTTTGGCCAACTGAAAATTGCGTTTTTTTAATGTAACGGAAATTAAAGAGAGTAAATACGGTGCTGCCCAGAACATGAGTGTAATGACCACTAAGCAAGGAATAAACATCATAGGCACTGTGACTAAACAAAGCGTCAGGACAAATATACTCAATAAAACAGCGAGATCGAGTAGCCTAAACAACAGTAAATGACTACTTGATGTGACGTAATCGATTGCAAAATGTTGTTTTATTAACAGTGGAAAGCTTGCTTCTCCTAGACGCATCGGCATCAATATGTTCCATAAATTATGGCTAGTGGTGATGTAAAAAACAGTGACCGACGCGTTGCTAGGCAGTTGTAAACTCCAACGAATTCGCCACATTCTTAATACGTAGTTGAGAATGCTCAAGGCAACTAACCCGCTAAGAGTTTGTAACGGGATATCCGCTAAACTGACAATAATTGTTCGCCAGCCAATATTTTTTTCAGTGATATATATTGTGGCAATAAAAATTAGAAAAGAGGCTAGGTAAAATAATATTTTTTCATAACAACAGAGTTTACCTAGAGCCTTTTACATTATTGTGACAGTTTACCAGCCGTTTCTAATAACTCTTTACTAATACTTAAATCGTGTTTTTCTTAGATATTACTTAACTACAATATCGAACTAAACGTAAACATAAAGAGTCAATTACTCCCAATTGCACAAACCAATTTGTTAAGTTGCTTGCAGTCATAATAAATTCATTTAATTTACCTTTTGTCGTGAAATTTATTAGGCAAAAAGTGGCAATTAAATTTGTCGAGTAAAGTAATAATGGTTATGGTGTAGAGTAACTTTGCAAAGGCTGTATTTTATTTGTGTTAGAAACTATAAAATTTGGAAATCTCTCGGCGTTAAAAAAGCTACTTATAGTGAGCCTAATAATTTTCGCCGCACTCGCTAATTACTTCCCTTTACCATTGTTTTCTGGTGCGTCACTGATCTTTGGAAACGTCATTGCGGTGGCGTTGACTATAGTATTTGGCGGCGTAATTGGAATTATCACATCCGTCGTTGCTTCCTGTGTGACTTACCTCAATTGGGGACATTTTTTGGTTGTCCCGCCATTTTTATTTGAAGTATTAGTTGTCTATTACTGCGTTCGTAAGTCTAAGTCTCCACTCACTTGGGGCGGGATTTACTGGATTACATTTGGGGCAGCGACCGTCGCATTTTTGTTTTTTAGTTTCACAGATTATCTTTACATTACTAAGGTCGCAATTGTCATCAAGTTCGTTGTAAACGGCGTCATAAACTTACTTATTGGTTTTGCGTTAGCCCATGGTTTAAGTATTTGGATAAAAGGTCGAGTATTACGACCTTTACGTTTAAGCTCGTTCATTTCTTTAAGTGTTATTTATTCGGTTACTTTTGCTGTATTTGCAAATGCTTATTTTTGGCTAAATCAAACTCAAAATGAAAAATTAAGCGAATTGCAAACACAACTCTCGTTAGAATCTGAGCATGTTGCAGCGCAGGTGAGAAGATACTTTTCCAGCGGCAAGCGTAGTTTGCAAATTTTAGCAAAAACCCATGACGACAATTCTACCGACGTACAAAACAGTCGACTGCAAATAGTCGCAGAGCAACATCCTGATTTTTTAACGATGTTAGCGACGGATAAATTAGGCAACATTATCGCGGCTTATCCCTCCTATTTAATGGATGGTGTCGGGCAGAATACAAATGTTAGCCACAGAGATTATTTTATCGATGCAAAATTACAATCTAGGCCAGTTATTTCAGACGTATTTATCGGCACGGGTTTTGGGAACGATACGATTGTCGCTCTGTCGGTGCCGATTATCAAAAACGACAGCTTTGCTGGGATCTATGAGGCATCGTTAGATCTGTCAATTTTTGCTGACTTTGACCGTCGACGCATCGACGAAAGCCAAACAATGATTGTACTAGATGACAAAAATAAAGTGGTTTTCAGTTCCAGTCCTTTGCAACTTGAGTTGTTACAGGACATGTCTAATTCGTTAATGTTTAAGCACATTGCCGATCCAAAAATTATTACTTCAAAGATGAACTCGGCGATTACCTTATAGTTGAGAGTTCAACCGTTGAAGATACGGGGTGGCAAATTATGGTGCTATTACCTCGAAACCTCTACGAACAACATATTTCTAAGATGGCTGTTGGGTCACTTTCGATCTTAGGAATATTTATCATTGCTTTATATTTCATCATGTTAACAGTGGCTAGAAAAGTCAGTAGACCAATAATGGAATTGACCAAGACAGTGGCTAGTGCTTCCGAAAACAAAAATTTTGAACAGATGAAACTTGATATTAAATCGTCTTTTATTACCGAATTTAATCAGATGATCCCAATTATTCAGCGTTTTTCAGAAACGTTAGGGGACACCTTAAATAAAGTCCGATTGGCGACACTCGAAACTCAGTCGGCGAATCAGCAGTTGGCTGTTTTGAATAAAAACTTAACAAAAATAGTCGCAGATAAAACCCATGAATTAGAAATTGCGCTCTATGAGGCGAATCACGCAAATAAGGCAAAATCAAAGTTCTTGGCCAATATGAGTCATGAAATCCGAACGCCAATGAACGGCGTATTGGGGATGTTGGAATTGCTGACGTTTACCGATCTTGATGAAGGGCAAAAACATAAAGTCGATATAGCCCAAACCAGTGCTAAAGCGCTTTTAAGTTTAATCAACGATATTTTAGATTTATCGAAACTTGATGCTGGGAAAGTCTCGTTTGAAAAAATGGATTTTGCGCTAAGTGCGCTCGTTGCAGAAGTTGCTTCTACGCAAAAATACTTGTTGGAAGGTAATGGTGTTGAATTGGTTCTTGATTTTGATCAAGCTGATCCGTTATGGAGCGTCGGTGACCCAATGCGAGTTAGGCAGGTACTTACTAATTTGCTTTCAAACGCGATTAAATTTACAAGCCAAGGTGAAATCCGAATTAGTTTAAAAACTGAGGTGACAGGCCAAGTTCGAAAAGTTGAATTATCTGTATTAGATACTGGAATAGGTATCGACGACAGAAAAATTGCCTCATTATTCAGTGCCTTTACTCAAGCAGATGAATCGACAACACGAAAGTACGGTGGAACTGGATTGGGATTATCCATATCTAAACAGTTGTGTGGGCTAATGGGAGGTGATCTCAAAGTGACGAGCACTGTTGGAGAGGGCAGCAACTTTGTCGCCTCTTTTGTATTCCCAGTTGGTAAAGAGAAAATCAAAGCCGCTCCGATTAAAGTTCAAAGTTCGGATATTGAACTCTCAGGGTTAAACATCCTCTTAGTTGAAGATAACAAGATTAATCAGCTCGTTGCGCAAAATCTGTTGACCAACCTTGGTTGTATTGTAACCGTTGCTAACAACGGACTTGAGGCATTAGACGCCCTAAAAGATTTACGACGTGTTGATTTGGTGCTGATGGATTGTCAAATGCCTGAAATGGATGGGCTAGAAGCAACACAAATTATTAGAATTGGTGAAGTCTGCCCAGAAAACAAAAACATTCCAATTATTGCGTTAACCGCCAATGCAATGAAAGGTGATGAAGAGAAATGTTTGGCAGCGGGCATGAACGGTTTTATCGCTAAACCAATAGATACAGAAAAATTGAAATCAACAATTCAACAAGTTTTGTAGGCTATTTTTTTAATGGAGATGGTTACCTAAGCAATGCGCTTTGATAAGCAATTGCATTAATTTATTCATAAACAATGGAGTTGAATTTGAACAAATCAATATTAATACTCGCAGCTATTTTTTCTTTTAATGCATTGTCTGCACCTGAACTTAAAGGCAGCCCCGATGAATTAAAGCGATTTCTTCATCCTAGTGAAAATATCATTACGATAACAAGAACCGCCGAAGAAGTTGTGTTTAAGGACATTGCAATTATCAGCTTAGTGGCGACAACGGAAGATGATAAATTATCTGTAGCCTTAAACAAAAATTCTAAATTAAGAGCAAAAATTTCATCGGTGCTTACTAATGCCGGCATTGAATTGAAAAATATTAATAATTCTAAATTTTCAACGTCACCAGATTATGGCTGGTTTGGGGATAAACCTGACAGTTATAAAGTGAGCAACGTTATTGCCATTCGGATCAACTCAGAAAGCGCTATGGAAAGCATAGCAAAAGTGGTTGATCAAAATCGTGAAGTGACGCTATTAAAAACAGAATACGAACATTCAAAAAAGCAGAGTACATTGAAAAAGTAAAAGCTCAGGCTTTAGACAATGTATTGAAAGAAAAACAATTTTATTCAGAAAAACTTGGTATTAAGTTGGTTCCCATTAGCTTTAGTGACAACAATGCAAACCCTGAACACGATATAGAAGTTATCGAAGTAATGGCGTATCGACGTTCAAAAGAAAAAAGCAATTATTCGTCAGAGATAAATCCCATGTCTAAAGCCTCATTTGAAGAGCTGAAATACAAAGCCAAAGTATCTGTTAGTTTTAAGGTTGAATAATCAACAGCGCAATTGTTAGCGGCGTTTATCGAATTTAATGTCTGGTTGTCGTCGACAAAACAGCTTTTGTCGCCGTTTTGTCGTGTTTAATCACCTCAAAGACTGTCATAAATAGACATCAAACAGCACAAGGGAAACGGATGAGTATTCAACAGCGTCGATTGGGAAAAGGGTGGACTCAAGAAGAACTAGCCCTTCATTCAGGTTTAAGCGCTCGGACTATTCAACGAGTCGAGAGTGGAAAAAGTGTCGGTGCGGAATCTTTAAAGTGTCTTGCTGCTGTTTTTGAAACGTCAATTACAGGCTTAATTCAGGAGCAAAAGATGGACACGACAAAAAATTCAGAAACATCGGGGCCGGTAAAACTAAACACATTTGAAAAAGAAGCCATTAGGTTTGCTAAATCAATTTTTCAAACGCCGAAAAAGAACAAGCTGACCCACTAACTAAAATTGAGCGCAAGGCGATTGATTACGGTAAAAGTTTACTAAAGAAATTTAAACAATCGTAATAGATTTAGCAAAACGATAATTAAGTGATCCAATAGAAAATGCCGTATTTAAATAGATACGGCACTTTAGTTATTGCTTAACTTAACGCGTTTTGAACCTGTAATTATTTTTCAGCAGCTATTACCGATATTTCCACTAACAGTGCTTCGCGAGCCATATTTGCGGTTACACAAGCGCGTGCTGGTGCAAACCCAGTTGGCACCCAGTTATCCCAAACGTCGTTCATCGCCGCAAAGTCAGCCATGTCTTTGATGTAGATTGTTGCGGATAATATGTGCTCTCTATCACTCCCAGCATCAGCTAACAAGGTATCGACTTTATCCAACATTGTTTGTGTTTGTTCGGTGATGTCTTTGCTCGCGTCCGCACAGACTTGACCACATAGATAAATAGTCCCGTTATGTTTAACGATGCGGCTCATACGTTGTTTGGTTTCGATGCGTTCTATTGTCAAAGGAATGTCCTAGTGTTAAGAGTGTGTTGATTACGCCGATTAGAACAGAAAAATACAGTGGGCCAAAATAAGGTTCAATTTGACCTTATGGCGAATGGTTATAGTAGGTAAAGAAGCCAATGCAACAATTTTGAAATGTTCTACACCGTGATAATTATTTAGGGTTTTGAAATTTCACTGGTATCCGCTTCTTGCTGAAAATAATTGACTTCTGTTGGCGTCAAGTATCGCCATTGCCCTCTGGAATATCGAGTTCTAAGTTACCCACTTTTTCCCTATGTAATGTCACCACTTTATTTCTAACAGCAGCGAACATACGCTTAACTTGATGGTATTTACCTTCAGTAATCGTGAGTAATACTTCTTGGTCCGTGATCACTTCCAAAATTGCTGGACGCGTTGGCGTGTCTAAGCCATCCAACAAAACGCCATTTTGCAGTTGCTCGATTGCCTCTACCGTAATTGGATTGCGCAACGACACTCGATATCGTTTAGGGCAGTGTGTATCCGGGGAAATAATATTAAACGACCAACGGCCGTCATCGGTAATTAATACCAAGCCTGTGGTATCTCTATCTAAGCGGCCAGCAATGTGTAAGTTGTCTTTGTCGCTAATATCGACATGGTGAAATAGCGATGGATAACGTGCGTCGACGTTTGAACTGATAAAACCTGCAGGCTTATGCAACATCAAATACCGTGAAGCTCGTGGTGTTAATAACTCACCGTCTAACGTAATCATGTTGTTTTCATGAACTTGATAGGCTTCATGTATATCAACGACGTTGTTTACGACTACTCGTCCTTCTGTAACGGCTGTTCGCGCTTCTTCGCGGGTAAGTTGGGTACTTTTACATATAAAACGGTCAAGGCGCATAGGGGCATAGTGAGAAGCTTAAAGTAATAGGCATTATAAACGTTTATAAAATGCAGGTCTTGCTCTTATTGATAGAGCAACCTGCAATTTAGGAAGAGAAAACGCCTAAACTGGAGGGTCAACTTTATTAGCAATCGAGGTATTAACACGAAACCAACCGGCGATAGAAAATCGGTCACGTTTGGCTTTTAGAACTTCGTGTGGAAACTCTTCACTTAAAAATACCACTACAGTACCTAAACCGGGAATAACCTTAATGCCTTCGATGTCGTCGTCTGATTGATAAAGTACGAGTTCGCCGCCATCTTCGCTTTGCCATTGAGAATTCAAATAAACAACAATCGACAATACTCTATTTGCTTCTCCTCGAAATGCGTCGTAATGCTTTTTGTAAAAATCCCCAACTTGATAATGCGCAAAGTGGCTTTCAAATGAAAATAAGCCCAAAAAAGGCGTCGATTTAGAAACAATTGAAGTTGTTTTGACCATTCAAGCCATGCATTTCCCGCTTGGGTTTCTCCGGTAATCCAACAGATTTTATCTTTGCGAACAAAGTTATTTAATAAGGTATCTTGCTGACGGCCGATACTGGCTGCAGAAAATTTTTCATCTTGAATAGATTGCGCGTGTGCGACTAACAGATCACATAGCTCAGGCGACAAAATATTTGGATTAATACTAAACCCTTTTTGATAAATATCTTCGGCAATTTGTGCAAACAGATCCGTATTCGACGGCGTGTCAGAAGATAGTGAGGATAATTTTATCGCTTCCAATTTAGTATTTACCTAGTTGCAGAGTTTAATATTGAGTGATCTTATATAATTTCGAACTTTTACCACAAAAAGGGTAATTCACATACGATTATTTAATTTTATCTATATTGGCTAAAGTTCTTTAAATTACCTTAAACTGGCCCTATATATCACTCAAGTTGTGGTAACTGTCGATAAGCTGTCTTAAAGGCCCTTATTAAATTAATCTTGATGGAAAATACTATGTCAATCCAAAATATGTCTGCAATAAAAGCGATGTCGATTCGATTTTTCAACTTCGAATTACACCTGATATGTTGCCGTTTGGGACTCAAATAGCGTTTGTTTGCAATTAACCACGTCAGTTTTCCATGTGGTGTGCTGGGGAGGACGTAGACAGTTTTAATCCGGAAGTGACTTCAATGGCAACAGCTAAGGAGGTTATTCAAACAGCAAAAACGTTGGTTGAAAATATCACAGTGGACGATGCCCCCTTAGAGCAGGTTAAGCGCATTTCACTTGGTAAAAATATGGATATGGAGTTAGTGGGTACTTCCTATCTAAATGACTTTTTGGTCCCCAATTTATATTTCCACCTAACTACTGCGTATAATATTTTACGTTTAAACGGTGTCGATATAGGTAAAAAAGATTTCATGATCAACCTTGCTCCACACGTTCAACTTATCAAAGCCCCGTAACAAAATAATATATATCACTGTTATGGCCAGTCTTATCATCCATGGAAGCCTTAGTCATATTGTCGATTTTAAAGATAGATAGTCCTTAAACCTTCAATCCTTACCTTTTTGTAGATCACTCTTAGATACCTAGATGATACTTTGTTACGCTATTTCTTAAACTTCAAACGTAATATGTTTAATAACATATCAACTATGTTGCAATGCATAGTTAATTCAGCTTATGATGTGGCAACGTAATAATTTGTATGCTCAGTCAATAGGTCAACATAGAATGAATAACTTCACAGCATTTATCTTAATTTGCTCAACTCGTATTTTTGCAGGTGTGTTTACGAACAACATGCGTTGGTTCACCGTCTTGTCAAAATCTAAAGTAGTCTTTGTTGCATTGGTAAGTAGTTTGAGTATTGCCGGTTGTGCGATGAAATCGCCTAAGCCTGTATTACCTTTTTCCGACCCTGAAAATACAGGTAAATGGGTCTTAAACACTGAGGTCAGCGACGAATTTGAATCCCCTCAACTTGATGAAGACCGTTGGTACATTGTAGGTAAATTTGAAGACGGTGTGCCCGTTTACAAACACCCAGATAAGCCAAACAAAAAGGTATGGAAAGGTCGAGCGCCTTCACAATTTTCTGGTAAAAATTATCGTTTAGAAGACGGTAAATTAATATTAGAAACACGTTGGGAGCCGGACTTTCCATTTAGCGATAAAATTCACGTTCCTGTATTTGGTGATGCATTGCCCTACGAAAATCTAACAACGGCCTGCATTATTTCAAGGAAAGAGTTTAAATACGGTTACATCGAAATTAAAAGCAAAGCGGCAGATGCAGAAATCACTAGTGCATTTTGGGCGATGGGTGAAGGTTTAGAAATCGACTTTTTGAGCAGTTTGGTGACCATCGTGATCAAGCTAAATTAGAGTTGGATAAAGAGTTGTGGTGGTCGGTAAGAGACTGGAGTAAAAATTCAAAGCAGCGAGGGAAGCCAACTTATACTGAACACAAAGATTTAGGGTTTCGAGTTGCGGATGAGTTCCACGTTTATGGCTTTGAGTGGGATGAAAACGGCATTAAGTATTATGTCGATGGCAGGCTTCTTTCAACGGTAACGGCGGATGACGTTCGTAAGTGGGCACTGGAAAACCGAGATACCAATCCAGGATACGATGGTTGGGTAGCGACGAAACCTATTAGTTTATGGCTAGACCAAGAAACCTTTCCTTGGCACGGTATACCAGACAGTAAAGAAGATTTAGAACTTAACAGCCCAGAAGGTAAAAAGGACGACGGCATTGTCGACTTTGAAATCGAATATGTGCGTGTTTGGCAAAAATAATTGCCGTACTAAATTTTTTTATAGGGTCTTATACAACCAAGTATAGGACCTAGTTTTACATCGAATTACTAATTTAATCGCTTTTAGAATAGGTAATTTAATAAAGCCGAGCAAAGAAAAATGGGAATCTTGTAAAAATAAAAATTTGTTTTTTTGATACTGTATTTGCAATATCTTAGTCCTAAGAGTTTTCTTCATTTAGAGTCTTATATTTCCCACAATTGGTCCATTAAACTTTCATAATTTTATAGTCTAAAATTGTAAATTCTATTTAATATGAATTGACTATTTGAATATGATTGCCTTAGTTACTTTTTATCTTTTTAAACATAAAACTACCCCTTTTGTTAAGCGTTGTTTATATCGTTGTTTTTGTTATTTCTTTATATTTATTATGGATGTGCGTTATTTTTTTGTATTATGCTCTGGTGTTTGTATTGGCTTGTTGTGTATTGTTAAATACAAAAATACACTATAAAACTTGACGAAGTTCAGAAGCTGGGTTTAGTATTAGGTCAGCCCAATAAAATTATTTACTTTATAAATGGGCAATATAATAACAACTAATATCATCAGGGGTCTTTAATGAAATTATTAAAATATACCAAAACTACAATCTCTACCGCTGTCGCTACAGGTCTAATTGCAACTGCCGCTTCAATGAGTAGTTTTGCCTATGCAAACGAAACTGACAATAAAAACAAGAAAGCAGATGACCTCGAAGTCATTGAAGTGTACGGCACAATGCGAAAGAGCTTTGAGGGTGCTATTGGTGTTAAACGTACTGCTAATACCGTTGTAGATGCAATTACAGCAGAAGATATTGGTCAATTTTCAGATGATAGTATCGCTGGTGCTATTCAACGTATCCCTGGTGTTCAAGTAGAAACCGATGACTCTGGTACGCAGGGGGATCGGGTGTCTATTCGAGGTTTAGGTCCTCAATTTGTAAATTCAACAATTAATGGTCGACGTTTACTTTCATCTGGTACTGAAGCGAGTTCATTACGTCAAATGAATTTTAACGTATTTCCAGCCAATGTTTTAGGTAGTGTACAAGTGGCAAAGGGCCAAACCGCGGCAAGACCTGAAAGTGGATTAGCTGGTCAAATTGATTTACAGACTTTACGTCCATTAGACTTAAAAACACTAGATGAAAGTTCAACATTTGGTACAGTTTCGCTTGAAGGGCGTTATCAGGATGTTACTGAAGAAACAGGTTATCGTATTAACTCTATCGTGGGCATGCGGAACGAAGAAAGTACGCTAGGCGGCTATGTAGCACTTGTCTATGCAGATGAAAATAACGCCCGAGACCAAGTTCGTGTTAACTCGGCGTCTAGAAATATCCAACTTGATAATGACGGTGACAGAGTTGCTGATGAGACGGTAACAGGTGTCCGCGTACCAACGGCAATTACCATGAACCCAATCCGTGAAACACCAGAACGTCTAGCATTTGCAACAGGTATTCAATATAAACCAAATGAAGATTTAGATGTTAATTGGGATTTGATGTATTCAAAATATCAAAATGATTCACGTCGCCAAACACCGCAAATTCAAATGGGGCCTTCGTACGGATCTATATTTGATATGTCTGATGCGAGTAATCCGGGAATTATTATTGATGAGAATAATGTTGCTCAATATATTAATTATGGTCAATCAACCGGTGGTGGTGTTATTCGTTCGATTTTAAGACCGATGGTGTTTGATAATGAGACGGAAAATCTAATTACAGGTGTAAATGTTGATTATTACATATCGGATAAATTATCTTCGAATTTTGATTTATATTTTTCAAGTGTAAATTATTCACAGGATTTGCGTTTTTCTCAGATTAGAAAAAACTTTGATAAATCTCAATTTGTATATGACGCGACAGGTACTGTACCTCTTGTCGAAAGCAACATGAACGACATTGATGGTTATGCTTATTTTCAATCGATTATTCGTGAGATAGAGCTCGATGCTGAAAACTTCGGGGAACCGCTAAATTTAATTATGTATTAGATGACAGCGCAATCGCGTCAATTGATTTTGGCCTTCACTATGATGTCACCGACATTGATAAAGATTTTGGTAGCTTAGTGCAACTAAGAAACACCGAACAAGCTGCGGAATTACTGGCTTCAGGTCTACTATAAGCACTATGATAGATCAAGACTTTCTGTCTGGTAACAACTTTAGCCCAGCTCGCTGGTTCTACACAGATTATGACGCCATTGCGGCAATCGAAACTGACTTAACTACTGTGCAATTGACAGAAGACCGTATCGATCCTACTTCATCTTATGAGATGACAGAAAGCATTTTTGCTTTATACGGACAAGCTAATATTGACACCGAATTGTTTGATAAAGCGGTTACGGGTAACGTTGGCTTGAGAGCTGTACACACAGATCAAAATGCAACAGCAGCACAGTTTATTGATGATGTAGCTGAGACTGTAACAACGGAAGGTGATTACTGGGCCTATCTACCAAGCTTAAACTTAAGTCTGGAAGTACAAGAAGATGTTATTTTAAGATTTGGCATGTCAAAAACATTGACGCGCCCAGATTATCAAGTGATGGCCCCTCTTAATACAGTAAGAACGCCAGCAGAAGAGGACGGTGCTGAAGAAGACGCAGTTGGTAGTGCAAAAATTGGTAATCCAAATCTAGACCCAATGACGTCAATCAATACCGACTTAACCTTAGAAGTCTACACTGAATATGACGGCGCTTACATTATCAGTGCATTTCATAAAGACGTAAAAGACTTCGTGTTCTCACAAACAGATCAGGAAGTTCCACTTGATAATTATGACGGCTTATATAATGTAACAACTTACGTTAATTATTCAGATGGTGAAGCTCAAGGTTTTGAACTTGGTATGTATCAACCCCTAGATAAAATTGTCCCTGCGTTAAGTGGTTTCGGCATATCAGCAAACTACACTTATGTAGATTCATCATTTGATTTAGACACTGGAGATTCAGGTTTTGGCTTCCCAGGGCGTCGCAAGACAACTTTAACTTTATCGCATTTTATGACCAAGACTTATATTCAGTCCGACTTGCCTATGTATACCGCTCGGATTTCTTCCGACAGTTAGCGGGTACTGGTGCACAAGTAGACAGTGCTATATTTACTGAAGCACAAGGTAAACTTGACTTCAGTGCGCTTGTTAAGCCAACTGAAGATTTGTCATTTCGTTTCAGCATTTCTAACTTAACGGGTGAAAATCGTCGAGATTTCATAGGCGCTAAATCAACTTTCCTAGATTATTATGACCGCGGTAGAACATACTCATTAACGTCTACTTATAAGTTTTAATCCAATAACATGCGGCAGTAATACTAATTACTGCCGCCTCTGTTTTGTCAGTTATAAATATTATGTTATCAAAGTGTGGTCGTAACCTTTGATAATACATACCAATATAATTAAACCGGTAAAAAACATGAAAAAGTTAGCTATTTTAGTTGCGGGCTTATCACTAGCAGCAGTGTCAGGCTTAGCCTTAGCAAATGAAAAGCCAAAATCTATGGATGAGCTTTGGGGAGAAACTGAAAAGTTACACGCCAAATATGCAAATGCAGATCGAGGTAATTGGTTTTCTGAGGATAAATATTCCTTATTTATTCACTGGGGGTTATTTTCGATCCCAGCTGGGGAATGGGATGGGAAAACCTACTATGGTATTTCTGAATGGTTAATGACAAAGCACCTTGCTGGTATACCAGTAGATGATTATAAAAAGTTAGCAAAAGAATTTAATCCTAAGTCTTTTGATGCGAAAGCTTGGGTCAAGTTAGCGGTAGACGCTGGTATGAAAAATATAGTGATCACCGCAAAACATCACGAAGGTTTCGCAATGTATGACTCACCGAGTCATGACTTTGATGTAACTGATGCGTCGCCATACGGCCGAGATCCTTTAAAAGAGCTTGCTGATGAATGTGCTAAAGCGGGTATAGGTTTAGGTTTTTATTATTCTCAAAACCAAGATTGGTATGAGCAAGGTAGCGCTGACATTCCTTGGACTAGCGCTCAGCAAAAGGTGATTTTACCACCTACTATCAAAATAAGGTGGTACCTCAAGTTACTGAGTTATTAACCAACTATGGCCCTATTAGAACCGTATGGTTTGATACTCCTGGAATATGACTAAGCAACAATCATTAGATCTTGTTGAGTTAGTCAGAAAACTTCAACCAGAAGCATTAATTAATAGTCGAATTGGTAACGGCGTTGGGGATTTCTCAACGTTAGGAGACCATAGTTTGTCTCTTATTAATCACCCTAGGTTATGGGAAACAATAGATACGACAAACGATTCTTGGGGATTTGCGTGGCACGATAAAAATTGGAAATCTTCAAAAGAAATTGCCCATCGTCTCATTTCGACTGTCGCTCGTGGCGGTAACTATATGTTGAATGTCGGCCCAGATAAAAATGGTGAGCTCCCTTCAATCCCTACCAAAAATCTTAGAACAACCGGGCGGTGGTTAAAAGACCATGGTCAGACTATTTATGGTGCCGAACCTTCACCATGGGGACGCGCACAGGCGTGGGGGACATAACAGTAAAAGACAACCAATTATATTTGCACGTTTTTAAGTGGCCTCAAAACAATAAAATTCACTTGTCTGGATTAACAAATAAAGTCAGTGGTGCAAACATTTTAAATAACGACAATTTGAAAGTTAACTTCAAGCAACATAAAAGAGGCTGGATAACAATCGAATTACCGGAAGACAAACCAAAAACATTAGTCCCTGTGGTGGCGCTTGATATAAAAGGTGAACTAAAAATAGATCAAACTATAGGCATCGATCCACAAATTCCAACAATGATCAGCGCGATATTTGCAAAGTGCAAAGGTTGTAAAAGCAAAGAGCTTCGATGGATGCAAAAATTTGGAGAATGGAAGTATGCCGATAATCTATTAAATTGGCAGGATAAAGGCCAAGGCGTATGGAAAGTCGATGTTGCACGTGCCGGCCAATATCTATTGGAAGTGGAGTATTCAGCAAATGACAAAGTGGACTTTTCTGAATGGTATTTTGAATTTAACGGTAAACGACTAGTGATGCAGGCTTTAGATACCGGAGAACGTGAAAATTCTGCACGTCAATTTGCGGGCCGAACTTTATATAGATTTCGAACGGATAAAGTTGGTGTTATCGAACTTACCACTGGTAAGCAAACAATTAGCGTGATGCCAAAATCTAAAGTGATGGCTGGAGGGATTAATCTTAAAGCCATTCACCTGAAGCCGGTTCACAACTAAATCCATTCCACTTAAAAATTAGTATATGTTGTGGTGTATTGAAGAGAATAATTATGATTAAAAAACAAAAATAAAACAGATGATACGTCAATTTGTATCATTTTCGCTTATCGGTTTGTTCAGTGCTGTTGCACCTGTACAGGCCGCAGATAAACCAAATATTCTATTTATATTTGCAGATGATTTAGGGTGGGGAGATTTGGGAATTCATGGCAGTAAAACCATTGAAACGCCAAATCTGGACCAATTAGCTGCACAAGGTAGTGAGTTTTATCAATTTACTGTGGCCAATCCCGTTTGTTCGCCAAGTCGTGCAGGTCTTATTACTGGTAATAATCCAGCTCGTCATAGCGTGCACCATCATTTTGCTGCAACAGAACATCATCAAAAATATGCCATGCCTGATTGGTTAGAGCCAAGTGTGTTAACCATCCCAAAGGTAATGAAAAAGGCAGGCTATACCACAGCTCACTTTGGAAAGTGGCACTTAACAAATAGCCATATTCCAGATGCACCGCTACTGGAAAATTACGGTTACGATGAAAGTGCTGTATTTAACGGACCTAGTAAGCAAACTGATGGTTGGAAAGTATACGACGATACAATCGAATTTATTGAGCGTAATAAAAATAAGCCGTTTTTCATTAACCTTTGGATCCACGAACCTCATACGCCGCACTACCCAGATCCGAAAATGATGAAGAAGTATGCACACTTAGGCGAGCAACAACAAGTATACGCCGCGGTAGTAGAGGGGGCCGATGAACGTATTGGGCGTGTTTTACAAGCTTTAAAAGATAATGGTTTAGAAGACAATACTATCGTTGTATTTTCTAGCGATAATGGCGCTGAGGAGCCGAAACCGGACACACATCGTTATTTGCGAACCGATCCAGACGCAAAGATAGCTGGAATTGAACCACTAGGCCGTTATTTTAGTGTTGGAGACAATGCTGGTTTAAGAGGCGCTAAGCGATATACTTATGAAGGTGGCGTTCGTGTTCCGTTAATCGTTAAATGGCCAGGTAAAGTGCCTGCTGGTATACAAAATACAACATCGTTAGTAACCGCCGTAGATTTCTTACCTACCTTTGCTGATTTAGTGGATGTTAAATTACCACGTGATTATAAGTCCGATGGTGAAAGTATTCTGCCTCAACTTACTGGAGAACTCGTTAAACGTAAAAAGCCAATTTTTGGGAATGGCATTATAAACCTATTAACAAAGACTCGGATTACGATCGTTCAATGTTAGTTGTACGTAAAGGAGAGTGGAAACTGTTTTTAGACCGCACACACGACAGGACTGAACTTTACAATATTGCTTATGACAGAGCCGAAAGACGCAACTTAGCTAGTAACTATCCTAGTGTGGTAAAAGAGTTGACTCGTGAGGTTATGCAATGGAAAGATACGCTACCTAGAAGTCCAAACCCTCGTGCATTTTCATCTATTCGAAAAAGTAACTAAACAGACTTATACCCCTTTTATAATTGCGCTTATCAATCTAAAAGGGGGACTATCAACTCATTTAGCTAACGACTATTTGTTGGTAAGTGTTTTAGGTATTTATCTAATAGTTTGGCGTGTTTGTTTTGATGCCATTTCCTAGGGATTTTGATTTTTCAACTGCAATTTTTTGTTGCTCAATCGCTGCCTTTAGTTGACCGGTTTGAGCAAGAGCTGCGGCATAATTTGAATTTGCATAGGCCGAGTTTGGATACAGCGTTATTATCTTTAGATAGGTTTGTATTGCCTTGGATTTGTCGCGAGTTAATTGCGCAGCGGCAAGTTTGTTCAACGACCCCTCGGCTGAAACCGTAAAGCCATATTTTTTGTTAGACAAATCGGCATAATAGTTAACGATTGCATCAATGCCTTGTTGTGAAATACTTGAATCAGCGCTTAAATCATTGTGATAATCGTCAAACAGCTTTTCAATTCCGTTTAATACTGTAAGCACTGGGCGAGACATATAATAATGGGGGTCGTCACTTTTTACCTCCCAATCTAAACCCTCCGGTGCGTATTTCTCTAGGATCTCTGCTAATTCTTCAACATATTGAACGTGTGCCTGTTCATATTGGTGCTTGCCTATTGTGAGATACAAAAATAGATTTTTATTTTTTAATAAAGGTAATTTTGATTTTGCATCAGCGACAATATTTAGAAAATCATTGCTTAATGTTGGGCTCGAAATTAAGTAGGCATTAAAGAGGTTTGGCTTATTTAACATCGTATACAAACCAAAAGCCCCATTACTCATAAAGCCGCTATAAACCTTAAATCCGTTAGTCCGAAAGGTGTCATCGAGTTTCGGTAAGATGTGCTGTTCATAAAGGTCTAAAAGCGCCATATTTGTTGGTTCAGCGGCAGTGTCTTCAAACAATTTGGCGTAGCCTACGTGATATTTTGCCGGTGTGACCACTATGCTTTCTAACCATGGCCATTCAGAGTTGTGACTTAACCAGTCGTGCATCCCGCTTAAATAAGGTTGACTCCGTGGATGGAGATCAAATATGACCACGTACTTTTTGTCTAAAGCGGAGTAATAACTGGCGGGCAGGGTGACATTAAAATACATGGTTTGTTGTAAAATAGGCGCGTCAATTACGAGTTTTTCAATGGGATTAAGCGTATTGATTTCTACTGCAAAAATATTAATTGAATAAACAAAAAAGAAAATTGATGCCAGTCGTTTTAACATGGTTTGCCTTAGCTTAGCTTAGCTTTAATATGCGATAGCCTTAAAATAACATCATTTTCAACAGTTAATACTGCGACGTTAATCTTTAGGATTCTATGGATTACTATATTAAGTAGCTATAGTTAGTGATTATATTTCGGTTTTGTCAATTACAATATATTGGTCGGGGTTTACCTTGATGGGCTCCGGGAAGCCTTTACCTAAGACTCGTTTGCCATCTTTGTTTTTGCCTTCCGCATTTTTAAAACAAAGGTTTACCACAGCGTCAAAATGTGCCTTTGATGACCATACAACGGTATTAACATAATTAACTGAATCATCATTTTGACGGTTGATAGATTTATAAAACGTTGAGCTTACAAAGCCAGCTTGTTGGCGAAAATAGTCGATATATTCATTTCTGACTTTTTCCGCTGTTTCTTCCATTCCCTTAGGCACCAAAATCGTATTAATTACGCTGATTTGTTCCATTTTTTGATCTCACTTAGATGACTTTTAGCTTGTTCTCAATGACATGAAACGAATAGTAAATTATAAGGTTTAGCTGCTGCAACCACTCTGGTTAAGGCTTAATTAAGGTTTTGGGAGTGGCGTACCTAACTGTTCATGTCGTTCGACTTCACATTCATAAGACGCCATTTCAAATTCTCGGCACACCTAGGGACGTTTTTCATAAATCGTACACATATAGGTTTCTCGGTCTAGAGCAGAACACCAACCATCGGATAATTGCCTCATGGTTTCACCCCCCATTGATCACGGGCAATATGTTGACTTGGCACGCCAGTATCGGTAATTAAAATCACCTCTAATTTACAACAGCAGGCCTCACAACTTGCGCAAGTAACCTCGTCGTTTGTTATATTTTTAAATTCTATCGTCATAGGCGCTATTTAAACATTGTTAAAGGGTTTGTAAAACACAATTAGTAAAACGCTTCGGTTTAAAAGGCGACGACAAAATAGAGTTAAACTAGGGACTAGGGAGTGCAAGTTTTTAAGTTTTTCATAACTCTTTTTCATAATGCCGGCAAATTCCAATCCGCCTTCAAGCTCTCTAAAGTCGACGTTTACCAGTTCCCAGCCATCGGCACCAAGTTTATTTAAATAAGTTTCAACGTCTTCGCGTTTACGTCCTTTGAAGATACCACCGGTTTCAACATCGCGTGTATCGATAACTTTGTATTGGTATTTTTGCATCGTTATTATTTCCATATTGAAGGTTGTTTTTTGCCGCATTTTCAGTTTTGTCTGTGTTTAATAAATGCTAGGGCAAAGTAAATAGTACTGTGTTAATCAAAAACTAGTGTAACCATAGTTGTTGTTCGAGGCGTTGCAACTCTTACTGTTAATACAGTTTTGATGCCTCGCTTCATTTTCTATAGCTTAGCGCTGTTTTAAGTTTGGGTTTTAGGTTTGGGCTTTTTATTTTAGTTATTGATTATTCTGCAGTTGATTTCGAGCGGACGCCATTCGGATCCTCTCTGCTGGAATTCTAAGTTGAGTTATCAGATAGGCCTTAAATGACGAATGATATGGCTGGTTTTCAACAGCTTTTGCCATACACAATAACTAAGGCTTCACTTTCTGCTTTGCTAACATGCAAGTGTTTGTGTGCGTTTGGAATGTTAATGCTGCCAAAATGTTCGGAGTATAATTTGGGGCCACCAAGCCAACCGGATAAAAAGTACGTTAGCTTTTGTTTTGACAGTGTTAAATCTTTTGGGTGCATATCACGAATTTTCTTAGCTTCTTTTAAATTAGCCATATTGTGATAAAACTCGTCTACAAGTTGCGTAATTCCGGCGAGTTCTCCCGCACTTTTGTAAGAGTTGTCATTTACGCCATATTCACTGATGTTATTACTCATATTGTTTTGCCAACTCTCATACCTTCAGACTTGTTGCTGCTAATCCGGATGTTTTATTGAGCCATATTACAAAAGTAATTAATGATTCTACATGGCTTATTGTTTTCTTCTTTTAAAAAAAGTATCAGAGGGAAGAAAAGGTGCACATATTTCCACTGCGTCGCTCTTACTTTTTGCAACAGCCGCTCTTGGTTTCTAAGATCATGTAACCAAAAGGCCGCTTTGCGGCAAATCCCTAATCCTTATTTAAGATTTATATTATCGTCGAGGACGGGATGAAAGTATGTCCACAGTTCGTCTGATGTACATCCATTTACTGACGAATTCCCTTCGTCCTTGCAGTGAACACCCATCCCTTGCAACGGCGTACTTGCGGTTCACTTCGAGATATAAATCTCAACTAAGGGAATTTAGACGAAGGGAAATGTCGCCTGAAATATAGGTGCAATAACTCATAATTTCAGAACAAAAAACGTCATTCCCTCAGCTTGTAATATGAGTCAGCCAAAGCGATATTCAGAATCTCCAACCGGATGCAGAGAATTTAATAAATATCAGCGACTCTGACTCCACTGGTCGGCATAGCTAGTTTAAATAGAGAGTGAATTGATAGCGTCAGAAATGGTAAAAAATGAATTTTAGTCAGGCAGACTGACGATTTATTAAATTCGTGTGCACGTATTAAATGAAGTACGTCATCGGTTGACAGAACTTTGTTGTTTTTAATTAAACCAAGTTGCCCTTCAATAGGTTTAATTAAATAGCAATGGCCAACTGAGTCAATAACATAGTCATCATCACTAAAGAGCAGTTCACCGCATTCAAAATTAACGTCACGAAGTGAATTTAAATAAATAAGCTCGTCATCACCGTAAAGCTTTAACATGCAAGGCCACTTGATCATGACAGATACCGCTGAGACATAAGAATCCAATAAAATAGTTAAGAAATATAAGCTAAAATGTAGGCGAACAAACACTAGTCAAACATTGCTTGTCAGACTTTATACGACTGCTGATAACTGTATTTAGTTTAAATGTGCAGCTAAATGAGCCTATTCCTCAGCGCCTTTTATATCCGATTTCTCAGATGTATTTAAAGATGCCTTAAAATCTTCAAACTCTTGCCTTAATTTGGCGATATCACTTTTTACCGCATTCGCATAAGAAAACCCTGCCAAACCAAAAATAAATCCTAATACACCCATAGCTTCCATGTTTTTCTCCTAGATAAATATTTGTAAAACCTCATTTGGAGGCTTTTAATTATTGGCCAAAATTAGCGACGTACGAAAGTATAGTGGTAAAAAATGTTGGCTAAGTGTTGAGGTACGAAAGCAGCCAGCCGTATTTTGCCCCTGTTTAATGGCTCATTTGAGTTTTATCTCAAACCTGTCATCGAAGTTATGCTTAATCAAAGACTCTTTAATTTGATCTATTTCTTCAACCTGAAGCTTTCTCAGGTTTATTTCGTGAGAGCTAAACCGAGCAGTAATTTTCATGACTTTATCATCAAATGAAACATATTCGAGAGTATTCATTTGCTCTTTTTCTATATCTAGCTCAAGATCTGCGAGACTAACTTTTGTACCACGTTCTTCTTCCGGCATGATAAATTCAAAAAATAATGTCCGGTGAAGGAGAAGCGTCTTTATATAACCATCTCCAATATCTAGAGCAAAGGAAATGATTAAATCCTTATCAGTCTCTTCAATATTCATGAAACTAACTATATCCATTGGTGTGCTTCCTTATTTCGATTAATCCACAAAACAACTTAAACAGGTTAGCTTTACTCTATTAAATATATTTGTATCAAATTACTTTAACCTTTGCCACTTACCCACTTTTATTTACTAGTGAGTTTTTGATTTTGCTAAGTGGCAATTAAAAGCGAACTAGACCTGTGGGGTCAGAGTCGTTGATATTTATAACTTCCTCTGCACTCGGTTGGAGATCTTAAATATCGCCATGGCTGACTTAAAAAGCTTGGGAATAGCGGGCAATTTGCGATCAGCGACTCTGACCCCACAGGTTTTTAGAAAGGATCGTCATTCCAAAATCGCTGTGGCTCGACTCATATTACAAGCTAGGGAATAGCGATTTTCTGTTTGGTTGAAAAGACTGTATTTCTGTTGATTTGTCACTTAATAGCAACAGTTTTATTCTGAAATAAACAATTAGCCATTTATTTACAATTAAGCCCCTCGGAAATCTGCGTCAAATTTGTAGAACTGTTACACTCTGTTTTTACTTGCTTGTTGACTGGCATCAAGCATTAATAAACAAATTAATCTCGAGATTTTTATGGAACATAACCTACTTGCTGACAATGCGGATGATGCATTATCAATCTGCCAAAGTATTCTAAAAGGCAATTTCATTCCTGTTGACGGGATCACGGTAAAGAAACAAGCCCAGAAAATTAATATTGAAATGGCGCTCGAAACATTAACGCATTATGCCGACACTGGACATGCAGGTTCAATTTTTGAAATCGCCGACACTTATTTTTCTGGGAAAATCACCAAAGGCCCATTCCCAAGTGTGTTGGTTATGCCTAACTTTTTATTGTCAGAGCAGTATTTCCTGTTGTTACTTAGTGCAGAGAAGGTTACTGACGACCAACATGGGTTGGCTTTATTTAGACTCGCCATGTTACGTAAATTTGCTAACGATCTCGACGGCCACGAAGAGTATCTAACGCAAAGTGCGAATGGCAGCCATTCAACTAAAGCCAATGCCACACATATATTAGCGACTTACTTTTACAACACTCAACGTTACGACGAAGCTGTTAAATTGCTGATCCCTAATAGTGCTACTCATCTTTATAGCAAAGTGCTTTTGTCGTTTTGTTATCAAAATGGCTTTGGCGTTGAGCAAAACACAGAACTCGCCACAAAGTTACAAAATGAGTTTATCGACTCCGGGAATTAATTTGTGCTGGTGGGCAGCCTCGGCCCATCAGTTACTTTATGTTGCGCTTTGTTTTTGACGCTATTTAGGATAAGTGAGAAAAGCGAAGTTAAATAGATTTGTGCGCGTAATTGAATCAAAGTGTTAGCGTTCTGCTTTGTTTGTCATTGAAATGAATGAATTTGAAGCTAATGCAATATTCAAGCATTGACCGTTCGACAGTGGAAACTCCCAACTCAAGGTATACCATTTTGTGAGGACTAATTTGACGACTTATTTGGTGTCATTAATCCTTTTAATAGCCAAACTAAAAATACCACCATTGCAATTGCAAAATAATCAATTAAGTAGCCTTGCCCATTTGAAAAATCACCAAAGGGGACAGAAACTGTAATGGGAGCGATATGTGGAATAATACTTTCGCTATCAACCATACGAAAGCTTTGTGAAATGAAAAACGCTACAGAAACAAAGATCGCTCGTCTACTTCTTATAAAAATACCGTATGCGCCATATGCTGGAATTAAAACATAGAGCGCCTAAGGCATATGAGTCGAACCGCAGTGCTTTCAAAGTCGGAAAATATCACTATCCCCAAACCAATTAAGGTGAATATTGCCAATATGGAACTTGCCACTTTGAATTTCATTTTGCCTCTAAAATAATTAGGATCAAATCGAAGGGGCCCAAATCAATGGGATCATGTCGTTGATTTTAGCTGATTTGATTCAAATTAGCATTTAGATGTTTAACGCTTAACTGCCTATTTTTGATATGAAAAGTATTGATTATTGCGGGTCAAAGGAAAGCGTTTTTTAATAAAGACCCGTTGCCTAAATTTAAAATGCCGTTCTCAATTTACCTTTAAAACACATGTTATGAATACGTATGCCTGCAATTGCTATCTATTTTAACTATTGGCTACAATCAAGCGCAGTTCAAATAATAACCACCACGTAATCGAGATGGTTAAACGTTATAAAAATTAGAATAAAAATAATCAATCAACGACATGAATTAAAACAGGGTCACACAATGACAATAATAAAAAACGTTCAGCAGTGTGTTAAAAATCTAATAATTTTGAGTGTGCTTTCATTCTCTTTTTTAGTCAAGCGGCGATAAACCAAAATCAACTTGGCGCCAATTATAGTGTTAACCAGCAACAAATTAACTTTCGTATTTTTTCAGCTAATGCAACCAAAGTTGAACTCTACCTTTATGATCAGGCCACGGGTGTAGAAGAAGTCGCTCAATATTCGTTGACCAAAGATAATAACGACATCTGGTCTACAACACTTGATGTAAGTGCTTTGGATCCTCGTCTTAGCAATGCAATTTATTACGGATACCGTGTTTGGGGACCAAACTGGCCATATAATGCGGTCTAGGAAAAGGGCACTAATGTCGGTTTTATTAGCGATGTTGACGCTCAGGGAAATCGCTTCAATCCAAATAAACTACTCAGCGACCCTTATGCAAAAGAACTCAGCCATGACCACTTAACTCCGCAATGGAACGATGGAACAATTTACGCATCAGGTCCAAGCTATCGCAATATTGACAGTGGCTTACAAGCCCCAAAAGGTATTTTACTTGCTGCCGACTCGCAGTCGATTGGTATCAAACCAACAAGGGCATTAAAAGATGACATTATTTATGAAGTTAATGTCAGGGGTTAACAAAAAACGACACTAGTATTCCAGAACAATTTCGCGGTACTTATCAAGGCGCTGCACTCAAAGCGCAATACTTAGCAGACTTAGGCATTTCAGCCGTTGAGTTTTTACCTGTACAAGAAACTCAAAACGAAACAAACGATATGGTGACCTCGACAGACGGCGATAATTATTGGGGGTATATGACCCTAAATTATTTTGCTCCTGACCGCCGATACGCCAGCGATAAATCGGCAGGGGGCCAACTAAAGAGTTTAAAGCTATGGTTAAGGCATTCCACGATAAAGGGATAAAGGTCTTTATTGACGTGGTTTATAACCATACTGGCGAAGGCGGAGCTTGGATTAATGGCGACTCGTCTACCTATAATCTTTATTCTTGGCGCGGACTGGACAACTCAACCTATTATTCTTTAACAAATGATAGGCAACATTCGTGGGATAACACTGGGGTCGGCGGAAATTACAATACGGTAAACCCGATTGCACAGGACCTTATTATTGACTCTTTGGAGTACTGGCAGACAACGTTAGGGGTTGATGGATTTCGCTTCGACCTTGCTTCTGTGCTCGGCAATACCTGCGAACACGGTTGTTTCAATTTTGATAAAATGGCGTCGAACAACGCGTTAAATCGTATTATTAATGAATTTACAGAACGCCCAACGTGGGGCGGTCAGGGTTCCGATTTTATTGCAGAACCTTGGGCGATTGGCGGTAATTCTTATCAAGTAGGTGGTTTCCTGCGGGATGGTCAGAATGGAACGGTAAATACCGCGACACGCTACGTAAAGATCAAAACCTTTTAGGCGCAGAAGATACAACGCTTGGTGAACTTGCCAATATCTTTACCGGCTCTGCTTCGTTATATCAAGATGATGGCCGAGCCCCCTGGAATTCAGTTAATTTTGTTGTTGCTCACGATGGCTTAACATTAAAAGATCTTTATTCCTGTAACAGTTCGAACAATAGTCAATTATGGCCATATGGACCTTCTGATGGCGGTGAAAGTAACAATCACAGCTGGGATCAAGGTTGGTACAACCAAGCACAGGAACAGCGTAAAGCGGCGCGTAATGGATTTGCATTACTGATGTTAAGTGCCGGCACACCAATGATCACCGGTGGCGACGAATATTTACGTTCAATTCAATGTAATAACAATCCATACAATCTAGATTCAATCGCTAATTGGCTTAACTTTGACTGGTCAGCCGACCAACAAAACTTCAATACATTTGCTAAGCGAATGATTGAGTTCCGTAAAAATCACCCATCGTTACGTCCGGCTAATTTCTACCAAGGAATAGACACTAATAGTAACTATATGGAGCAATTAGTTTGGTTTCAGCCAGATGGCAATGTTGCGTCGGGTCAATATTTTAACGATGCCAATAATCATGCAATCGCCTATCGCATAGATAGCTCAGAATTTAACGAGCAAACGTCAGCAATCTACGTGGCTTATAACGGTTGGTCGGGCAATGTTAATTTCACTTTACCTTGGCCTATGGTGCAGGTAAAAACTGGTATCGAGTAACAGATACATCCAATTGGAATGAAGGCGAGAACACAGTAAAACCAGTTGGTTCAGAAGATTTTATTGGTGGTGAATACACCTCTTACGGTTTAAATGGCCGTGCAATATTAGTTTTAATTGCTAAATAGCAAACAGGGTTAAGGACAAATAAAAATGATGTTAAAAATTAAATCTCTAGTGGCAATCTCTTTGCTAACGTTGGCGTGTAACAGCCAAGCGACAATTATCACAGTCGCGGCGGACAACGCTAATAATTATGGTAACCAATGGCTAGGAAATGGCGGAACAGGTTTTGATGAATGGCACTTTATCACCGACAGCGCCAATGGCAGTGCAGGCACATTTTTAGCAAATAAAAGCGGTGAGAATGACCTAAACCATATTGCGTCAAATCCTTCAGACAACGCCTGGGAAGCTACGCCAATGGCGACGGCTTTAATCAAGTTGAAGCGTATCGAGGTTTTGCCAGTAATTCCCTTTCTGAGGTAGGAGATATTTTTAACGTCTCTTTTGAGCACGGTGCCATTACGCAAGGTGGTTCTGTTGGTTTTGTACTAAGAAATCAAAATATTCACAATAATATTGGTGACTATAATCAACAAAGCCGTTTTGAATTTGGATTTATTGGTGGCGGTCAACATTATAGTATTTTTGACGGATATGGGGTTATCGACACTGGCATCGGCTACACAGATGCAGGGTTAAGCCTAACGTTTACTTTGTTAAGTACGGATCTTTACCAACTCGATATATTTAATGCCTTTGACAGCTCGCTAATTCAAAGCCGAAATGGCTTATTAAGCGGAACTGGCAGTATCGACAGTGTTGCGCTTTACAATCGTAATGCTGAAGACGCTAATGCCTATTTCAACAGTCTTTCGATAAGCAATACTCAAGTCGCTTCCGTACCAGAGCCTGCAGGCTTTATGTTTGTATTGCTTGGATTGTGTTTTATGACATGGCGTAAACGCAACAAAATCTAAAGTTAAACGGCTTTATAAAAACAACATAGTTTGCAATAAGCCGTTAACTCGAAACTGAATTTAAACTAGCCGTAACCAATTTATTGTTTACGGCTTTTTGTGTCCGTTGATGGGAGGGGAAGCTGTCACTTTCCTATGTATTTGTAATCAGAATATATATCGATTGAAGTTTCGTTGATTTCTGTAAAATAGGCAAAGCTGCCTTTCATCGCCATTTCATGTTGCTTAGGTAGAACCGTACCGTCCAATTGTATGAATGACATGGTCATAACAAAGTCAGTAATATGTGCGGTAAACATCGGAGAAAAATCGGCGCTGTTCCAAATTGAAATTGTATCGATAAATTGGGCTTCTTTTTGATAGGTTAGCTGTCCTTTAAGCTTACCAATAGAGTCTTCACCCAATTTTTTGAGCCTAACGTTAAATGCCATAACAAACTGCTCATCATCTTCGGAAACAAAGGTTAGGCTTTCTTCATTTATCAACTCCCGCAGGGACAGTTTCAGGCTGTTCTTTTGTTTTTTTGTTTTGGTTTGTTGCCTTTTTTTGTCGGAAAAATTTTGAATTTGTTTGCCTGTTGGTTGTTTTCCATTAATTTGCTTTAACAGCCAAGGTTCACTTAACTGTGGTGAATGCTGCTCAATACTACTTGATATATCGCCTTCTTCGTTTTCATGGCGAGTTACTATATATGCCCAATGTTTTCTCTCGGTTTGTTTTGCTTTTATTATGGCGAGATTTATTTTGTCCCTGAACATAAGTAACTTTTCAGGAGCGACATCTGTCGCCCAAACGTTAAATATAGAGCTGACGCCGAGTAGAAATATCAAGTAAGTCTTCATGTTGTCGGTCTTTTTTGAAAATAAAACGCAACTGTAAATGCGGGTTTGTGAAATAAAAGTGAAACTGACAGACATTATTTTTAAGGTTATTGATGATTAATATTTAGTTTCTGGCTTTCCCAAAATTTCACATTACTTTCACAAACATAAAAATAGGATGGCGCCACATACTTTTTACTGTGGTGCACATTTATGCCTTGTTCAATCGAACTAACACGCGTTTCGCAATCATTTAGCAATGCCGATTCGATTATTACCCTATTTGAAAACCTTGACTTGTCGGTTCAACAAGGACAGTCGTATGCGATTACTGGCCCGTCTGGGGCTGGCAAGTCGAGTTTGCTGATGCTCTTATCTGGATTAGAACAACCAACGATTGGCAAGGGCAATGTAGTAACCGGTGACCATATTGCATCACTTGATTCCATACGTTCTGAGATTGGGTTTATCTTTCAGCAGTTTCATTTACTGCCGGAGCTTACCGCATTGCATAATGTTGCTTTACCTTTGAAGCTGCGCGGAGATAAAAACGCAATTAATAAGGCACAACTTTGGCTAGATAAAGTCGGATTGGTTGACAGAGCGATGCATAAACCCGCCCAGTTAAGTGGAGGTGAACAGCAACGTGTCGCCATTGCCCGAGCGTTAGTATTTTCTCCCAAGTTTATTTTTGCGGACGAACCCACGGGGAATTTAGACCAGCATAATGCCACGGAAATAGCCGATATTTTATTTGAATGCTGCCAACAAAATAACGCTGGATTGATTATTGTCACCCACAGTCATGAACTTGCAAGCAAAGCGAAACACATATATGGGTTAGCCAACGGTAAGTTAACCAATACATCGGTAACTCCCGAGACACATGTGCTTGAGAATTCGTTCGAGAATATATCGAGAGATACAAATCAAGCGCTTGCATCAACTGCAAAGAAAAAGCAGGTATTGCCATGTTAAATCTTACAATACCGTTGGCATGGCACTATGTGTGGCAAGAGTTTCGTCAACCTCATCAATTGTTGCTGCGTTGGGTTCAAGCCGTTTTAATGGTTTTTATTGTGACGTTATCGTTAGCTAGTAATACCATTCAAACCTACCTAGAGGGAAATTTACAAAATCTGCTCGGGGCTGATGCTGTTTTGACGCAAAAAGCAAATCTAACAAAGGAGCAAATAACCGTTTTGGCAGGACACAGTGAAAATGTGGTCAAAACCTCACAAATTGACGCCACACTGACTTTTAATACCAAGTGGCAACGCACAAAATTAAAAGCAGTGGGTCGTGATTATCCATTACAGGGCCAATTACTCACATCAACATCTGTATTAGCCTCAAATGACAACCTAGCTGAGGTAACACATGGTGGGCCTAAATTAGGTAACATCTGGCTGGACAGCCGACTTTTGCAAGTTTATCCGCAGTAATGGGAGATGTGATCAACGTCGGTGAACATAGATTTGTTGTTTCTCGATTATTAGTTCACGAACCCGACAGGTTAATGGAAGGCCATAACGTTGCGATGAGAGCGATAATTAATATCGAAGACATGGAAAAGCTGGCTTTTGCAGCTGATCTCATTCAACACCGTTACTTAGTCTCTGGCACAAAATCGCAAATCAACCAACTTATACAATGGCAAAAACAGTCGCTTCCGGCGGCCCAAATACACCACAAACAAGGTGCACATCCACTGGCTCTATTTTGGCAGCGAACCGAAAATTTCTTGGGTTTGGCTTCGATTATTTTGTTTTTTATGGCGGCAATTGCTATAGAGCAATTAGCTCAGGTGCATTTGAAAAAAGAACAGGTTTTTTCTGCTATTTGCATGAGCCTAGGCGCATCAAAGGTAACAGGTTTGCAGTTATCAATTTTAAAATGGTTTTTTAATATATTGCTCTTAATTCCGGTTGTTGTCGTAATCTCTGGTATTTGTCATTGGTTGGTCGTCAATTGGTTGTCTACAACATTCCCAGCAATTAGCTGGCAACTAGAGGCCGGTTTAATGGCCAAAACCATAACAACGAGTGTTTTACTCTTTGCGGTTTTTCATACTCCTGTCTGGCTAACTCTTTGGCAAACATCGGTTCCTAAGCTATTTCAACAAAATCAAAAAAGCATTTCTTTAGGGTTAGTCAAGCTTTGTGCTTTAGTTGTTTTGGTATTAGTCGCCTTTAAATATTCCGACAATGGTTTGTTAACCTTGATGTTAGTGGGCAGTATTTTTATCACCATTTTGTTGCTTGTCGCGATTAGTTGGGCGGCGTTAACATTTGGCGAAAAAGCCACTCAGCGTTTTTCTGGACTCATCCCGTTTTCTCTATTTATGATGAAGCAGCGTTTGTTAAGCAAAAGTACACAAATTCTAGGAATAGGACTAAGCACGTTCCTTTTGCTTTTTACCTTAATGCTATTAAGGGATTTGGGAGACACTATGGTGTCATATCAGCGGACGCACGACGGAAATGTGATGATTTCACAGGCGGATCAGCAACAAATGAATGCAATTAAGGAATGGTCAATGAAACATGGAATTGACCTGCGTCAAACTAAACCCTATCTGTATGCTAAGGCGGTCAAAATTAATGACCAAGCACTGGATGACTTCAGCCAAAAGCCCAGCGATAGTTTAGCGACATTATCCCGTTCGATTCGTTTGCATTGGAGCCAAACTGTGCCGGACAATAATCGAGTGGTCCAAGGCAAATGGTGGTCAAAAGATTCCGATAAATGGCAACAAATCTCGCTAGAAGAGGAGGTCATGACCGACTTAGGCTTAACACTTGGCGACACGCTGACGTTTATTATTAATCAACAAAGTTTTACCTTTACGATAGCGGCGAGTCATGTTTATCAACCTGGAGCCGGTTCCATAACCTTTTGGGTGCAAATGCCAGCAACGGCCGTAAAACATATAAACGCGCCCCATTACAACATGGCAAGTTTAGAAATGGATGACGACCAATGGCCGCTGCTCGGTCAAATGTGGCGACAATATCCAACGATTAGAATGGTCTCTTTAGGTGAACTAACAAAACAATTTGATAATATTTTGGCCATGATCACTAAAGTGATTAGCGGTTTTGCTGTCATGATTATTTTTCTTGCTGTCATTGTTATTTTGTCTTCAATTAATGCGTTTGAAAATAAAGAAAAGAAAAAGAACTGCGTGATAATGAGCTTCGGTTTTTGAAAAAACATGTTGGCAACTTAATGTTATTGAGTGGCTCATTACAGCATTCATCATCGCCATAGGCGCTATTGCGGGGACATATATCACCGGAATGTTAATTTATCAGTCGCAGTTTTCACTTGTATATCAACCCAACGTAACCGTGTTATGTCTTACTTTGGTTGTCATCTTGAGCACAGTCACCTTGTTAGGGGTATACGCCAGTCGACACAGTTTAAAAAGTTCTGTGAAACAACTGATGGCAGATGTTTAGGCGTAAGTTATATAGTGCTTTAAATCGTTTCACATTTGTTTCACGTCAGCTTTGCAACACTAGCGCAATACTTAGGAGAAACAAATGAAAAATGTAAAACAACGCATTGGTAAACTTATTACTTTATTTACCTTGTTGGCTGTGACCACGATAATAACGCAAGTAAATGCAAAGCAAGTAAAAGCATCGCAAGCAGAATTAACTGACATTAAAATTTTAATGGTTGTCAGCGGATATGGGCAAGGTGCAGAACCCGCAGGCGAGCAATCTAAAGAAAAAGCGCTCATCAAACGAGAAGAACGCCCAGGGTATGAATTTGACGAGTTTGCAAAAGCGTATTCCGTATTTAAGGAAAATGGCATAGCAATTGATATCGCAAGTCCTAACGGTGGCAAAGTAGAAGCGGATAAATTTGATCCCAACAAACCCTATAATGCAAAGGTGCTCGCTGACAAAACCATTATGGCACAATTGAATAACACAATTGGAACAAGTGTGTTGGATGCCAATGATTACGACGCTGTATTTGTTGTAGGTGGCAAAGGGGCTATGTTTGACCTACCAAATGACACGGCATTGCAAAAGCTGATCGCCCAGATATATCAAAATCAAGGCATTGTATCTGCTGTATGTCACGGCCCAGCAGCCTTCGTAAACGTAAAGCTCGATGATGGCAGTTATTTGGTTGCCAATAAGGCTATAAACAGCTTTACCAACGAAGAGGAAATGTTGTTTGGTAAAAAGTGGTTAAGCAAATTTGAGTTTTTATTAGAAGATAAACTTGTCGAACATGGTGCTAAGTTCCAATCGAGTCAAATCATGTTAAGTCACGTCGCAATAGATGACCGCTTAATTACTGGGCAAAATCCGACTTCGACAGTGGCAGTTGCCAACGCTTTAGTTAAACATTTGGGCATGACGCCGGTTAAAGCCGATATGGATATCGAAGATAAAACCTTGGCAGTTGTTGCAAAGTTTTTGTCAGGTGACACCGCTGCACTCAATGTACTTACTTCCGCCTTAAGTGGTTCTGATGACCAAGCGGAACAAACGCCGGGGCAATATCATTTACCATTAGTTGGTATGTATGGCTTCTATTTTCATAAAAATGCGAAGACAACCCGAGAGTTTGAGCAATCATTAACGCTTATGAGTGCTGCGCAAAAGGCCATTAATAATCCACGACTGGATATGGAAATTGCAAAAATACAGTCAAAATTGGGACAAACAACAAAGGCAAAAGCGACATTACAACAATTGCTTGCTGGAAATCCTGATTTTAAACCGGCGCAGGACATGTTAAAAGCACTGTAACAAAACGGACCTTTAGCTAATGAGTCCTTAAAGTAAACTTTACTAATTTGCGTTAAGGAACGTTTAATCTGAGAAAGACATGAATACGCAATCTCTATACATTTTGGTCGTTGAAGACCAACAAAACATAGCTCAAAACATTGCTGAATACATGGAAAATAAAGGTCATGTATTAGACTTCGCAACCCAAGGAGAACAGGGATTTAAGCTGGCGTTAGCCAATCATTATGACGTTGTCATTTTAGACTTAAATTTACCCGTTATGAGTGGCCTTGAGGTTTGCACCCAGTTACGCCTTCAGGCGAGTCACCATGTGCCAATAATCATGCTTACCGCAAGAGATAGCATTGAGGATAAAATTTCGGGTTTTACAACGGGCGCAGACGACTACCTGACAAAACCGTTTTCTTTGGAAGAACTTGAAGTACGCTGTTTAGCTTTATCTCGGCGACATTTGTTGCAAACTAACCACATTTTAACGTTTGATAAGTTGGTCATCGATCGAAAAAAACAACTGGTCACTCGTGAAGAAAAACCACTAGAGCTACACACAATGGGTTATCGGATTTTGACAATATTAGCCGAAGCGTTTCCTCAAGTAGTGAGTCGTTCAACCTTATCTCAAAAATTATGGGGCGACGAGCCAACAGAATCGGATGCGCTTAGATCACACATATACCAACTTAGGAATACGTTAGATAAACCATTTGATTACCCCATGATTAAAACGTTGCATGGTATTGGCTTTGTATTGGACGTGAAAAAATAATGACGCATAATAAAATTAATCCAACCCCACAATCGCAGATACTCGGCCATACAACAGGGCAAAAGTTCCATAGTTTAAGTGGCAAAATTGTCAGTCAATTTTGCTTATTTACCCTGTTTGTTTCTGCTGTGTGGGGAATGTTCTGTTTTGTCTTATTGTACAATATAGAAGATGAATTTATCGAACGAGAAGTCAATCAAGAAGCGCATTATCTTCAACAAGGTTTCAACAAAACTCAAAGCTGGCCGGCGCCTCGTGTCAGTTACATGACGTTATACTTCTCTAAGGACTCCCTGCCAAAGGATATAAAATCACGATTTATTGATGAGCCCAACAGGAAAGAATTTTCTGGAGAAGATGGCCGTCATTATCACTTGCTGGCACTGCCAAAATTTGAAAATATTTACCTTGTGGCAGAAGTCAGCGAAATGTTGTTAGTTCGTCCTATCAGTAAAAATTTATTAAAGACAATGTTCATTGCGGGATTTATATTGGTGCTATTTGCTTTTGTTATTGCATGGCAATTAGGCAGAAAAACCGCAAGACCGTTAAAACAACTTGCAGACTTAGTTCACGGCGTAGCGCCAGAAAACATTCCCGATTCATTTGCAAAGCAGTTTCCCAATAATGAGATTGGCAAATTGGCACATACCCTAGAAAGTACATTGACCAGAATGAATCAAAGTTTACTAAGGGAGAAATGTTTTACTCGAGATGTAAGTCACGAGCTAAGAACGCCCGTTGCTGTGATCAAAAATGCGGTGGAGGTTTATAATAATCTAGATTCAATTCCTGTGATTAAACCTATCATTGACCGTATTTCTCAGGCTAGTACGCTAATGGAACAAACGGTTATTACACTGTTAACGCTTGCTAGAGAAGAACATACTGAAGCAACTAAAAACCACATTAAGATCCTGCCTTTAATCGAACAATCGGTAATTGACCAAAGCCACCTTATCAACAACAAGCCAATTCAAGTTGATGTGGACGATAGCTGCAATGTCGAAGTTTATGCCCAGTCTGGCATGTTAAAAGTGTTGCTAGACAATTTAATTGGAAATGCATTTCAATATACACAACAAGGAAACGTCACAATCGAAATGCAAAATAACACTTTGGTTATTGCCGACACCGGACCTATAGCATTGAGCCAAACCTTTCTGAAAAAATAACCGATCCCGCCGTTAAAGGCGACCAAAGCACAGGTTATGGATTTGGATTATCTATAGTAAAACGACTATGTGAACACCAAGACTGGCGACTAACCGTTTCAAGTGAGCGGGGAACCAAGATTGCGATAGAACTCACATAGCATTTAATTCTTTCACCTTGATTTTCCGACCAGTGGGGTCAGAGTTGCTGATATTTCTAACTTCTAGTGCAACTGGCTGCAAATTCCAAATATCGTCGGGCTGATTTATATTCTAAGTAAAAGGAGACTAAAAAGCGGGTTTGTGAAAAAACAGTGAAATTGACTGACAGTTTATGGTCCACTAGTTTTGATATGGCCATCTTGTCTAAACTAACACCATCTTTGAATACTATTTATCAGCTCTAAAAGTTGGGGAGGTTTTCTAAATTTTTATTAATCTTGTTCTGGATAAATAAATGTCATCTCGGTATTTATTTTACTTTTAGTTCAATTTTTTAATGTGGTTAATGCGATTGATTTGACGTTAGTAGTTACTAGAAGACGAAATTTTTGCGTATAGCAATGCGCAAACTCATACCTAAAAGCTGGCTATTGCTAGAAAACCCAACTCAGCTAGGCGCGGAAATGCCGGGCTCCCTCCTGTTGTTCCAAAATTATAATATTGTGGCTGCTAAAAATTACGGTTTTCTGGGTAGAAACTGTTTACATAAGTAGACGGTTTAAAATTGGGAACATTTAAAAATGCGTCGTCGTACATTACTAAAAATAAAATTTGGTATTTAGACTTTAGCTAAAAATTTAAACGGAGAGTATCAATTCATCATTCTCCCTTTGTGCTATCTCTAAAGGATAAGAGCAATACCATTTATCATAAACAAGTAAGCACTTAGAGCAGTTTGGAACGCATTATACAAATAATACATGTGTAGATATTGTTATCCTTAACCAAACAAACTTTGTCCCGTTACCATGGTAACCACAGGGGCCGAGTTAAGAATAAATTTAATCGAATTTACATTGTTCGTTTTAATGTTAGAAATTAATTCTCATATAAAGAGATATAACATAATGAAAATATTATCGGCTATTTTAATTCTTTGGTTCACTGTTATGTCTTATGGTTCTTCTGCTACGCAGCGACCTAATGTAGTCCTTATTTTTGCCGACGATTTAGGGATGGGAATGCTGAGTCGGTATGGTCAAAAAATAATTACGACACCTAACATCGATCTTTTAGCGCAAGAAGGAATAGAGTTTACCAATTATCATGCTAACACCTACTGTGCCCCTGCACGGTGGAGCCTACTTAATGGTCTGCATGATGGTCGAATCGGGGCGGGGCCACATAGCAAAGGTGGTTTTATAGTTAAGCTTGATCGAAATACCCCTAAGCTCTCAGATGAGCAGTGGCAACGTCAATACGATAAACATATACAAAAACTCAACGCTAAAGCGCGAATAGATGATGACACGCTGTTTTTAGCTCAAGTAGCCAAAGATGTTGGTTATCGCACTGCTCAATTTGGCAAACTAGATACTGGCTTTTTAACGTGGCACGAGCGAGTTACGCGCCATGGTTGGGATCATTATGTGGGTTATTACGACCACGCACGTGCACATGGATTTTATCCATCTTATTTATGGAAGAACGGCAATAAGCTTCCACTCAAAGGAAATCCTTATGCTAATGCAGGCAAGCGCAGTGAGTCAGGTAAAGAACCAGTAGGAACAGGTGGTGAAACTTATTCTCAAAATGTGTTGTTAAATGAGATGCTGAGCTTCATGCGTGATCATAAAAAAACCATAAAGACAAACCGTTTTTTCTTTATCACAGCACGCAGTTGCCACACGGTCCTGTTGCGATTAATAAACTACACCCTGATTATATCAATCGGGAAGATTTAACCCTGTCAGAAAAAAAGTATGCCAGTATGGTTAAAATGTTAGACGACCACGTTGGTCTGATTATGCAGGAGCTAAAAGTTCTCGGTATGGATGAAAATACCATCGTTTTTTCACCTCTGATAATGGTCACGAAACTTATTACCAAAATAAACAAGGCTTTTTGCCAAAGTCCCGTAAAAATAAACTGATGGATGGCAGCCAAGCTGACTTCGAGAAAAACAAGTGGCGTACAAGTAATGGCGGAGACATCTTTAATGGGGGGCGGGAATGGCTAATATGAAATGGTCTGCTTTCCAAGGTGGTATTCTTACACCAATGATTGTACGTATGCCCGGACATATAGCCCCCGGCACTAAAACAAATCGCCTTACCACGCATTACGATTTTTTACCGACCCTAGCAAGCATTGTTAAATCTACTGATGAGCGTATTGCCAAAAAAGATGGACTATCTTATCTGCCGACATTACTTGGCAAAGAGAGCTAGGAGCACAACTGGATATTTGTTCGTGGCGGTAAAAAATGAAAGGTGTGGTGATTGATAACAAGGGCTGGAAATTTTCTCAATTCAAGGATGGTACTCAGCAACTCTATTCTTTGCGTGAAAACCATCTTGAAGAAAACAATGTGATTAAGCAATACCCTGATGTTGCCAAACGCTTAAAAGAAATTTTTGATAAAGAATTTGACTCGGCTTGGCCTTAACTTATTAACTTAATTGAATGAGAAATCAAACTAAAATGAAACAACTATTATTAATATTGTCCATTTTTTACGCTGCTGCGGCTTTTGCTGAACCCGCCAAAAATTTCGATGGTTCTTGGTATGACAAACCGGCTAAAGGCTGGGAACGAGAAGCATTGCCTATTGGCAATGGCTATATGGGAGCGATGATTTTCGGAAAAGTGGGCACCGAAGTGATTCAATTTAACGAAAAAACCTTATGGGATGGTGGTAAAGGCATGTGGGCCGACTATCAAGGAGGTAATTACCAAGGCCGAGCTAAATATCTTAAGGAAGTCCAGAGTTTATTCAAAGCTGGCAAAGACCAACAAGCCTCTAAGCTAGCGTCTAAGAAATTAGTAGGCAACCAACGTGCGTATGGCGCATACCAAAACTTTGGTTCTCTCATCATTAAGACAGGGCATGATCAGGTTACCGACTATCGTCGTTCCCTTGATTTTAAAAAGGCAGAGGCATTAGTCTCTTATAAAGATGACAATGTGATCTTTACACGCACCCATTTTGCCTCGTACCCGGATCGTTTATTGGTACATCGCTTTGAAGCTTCACAAAATGCGTCTATCAATTTGGATATCGATTTTAAATCCGCTCAACAATTGACAAAAACGAAAACGATTGCTGGTGGATTTTCTTATGAAGGAAATGTTCATGGCAACAAAATGAAGTGGCAAATGCGCTTAATTGCCGTCAACAACGGTGGCTCTCGCGAACTGGTCAATGGGCGCATCATCATAAAAGGCGCGGACAGTGTTGTACTTTATCAAGTTGCCGCAACTGAATACAAACAAAGTTACCCTGAATACAAAGGTACTGATTACCTTGCTATTACCGAGAAAGCGATAACTAAAGCAGTTGAAAAAGGCTACGACAATATTCGTGAGTCACATCGAACAGATCATCAAACGTTATATAACCGCGTTAAACTAAACATTGCTGGTAAGGATAATTTCACTACGCCGACTAATGAGCGCATTCAAAACTATAAGGAATCACGTGATGACCGTGGCCTTGAAATTTTGCTGTTTAATTTTGGCCGCTACATGATGATAGCCTCTTCACGGCCCGGTAGTCTTCCAGCTAACCTACAAGGAGTGTGGAACAATAGTAATAACCCTCAATGGACTAGTGACTACCACGCTAACATCAATCTGCAGATGAATTACTGGATGGCAGAAACGACTAATTTGGCGGAGACGGTAACCCCATTAATTGAGTTTATCGATAGTCTACGTGAACCAGGTCGTGTGACTGCGAAAGAATATTATGATGCCGAGGGTTGGGTTGCGCATACGATGATTAATACTTTCGGATTTACCGCTCCGGGTTGGAAGTTTAATTGGGGTTATGCGCCTAACGCGGCAGCGTGGCTTTCGCGCCATACATGGGAGCATTATAACTTCGGTCGAGATAAAACTTATTTACAAAACACTGCCTACCCAATACTCAAAGAGGCTGTATTATTCTGGGAGCAATACCTAACAGTAGATGACGATGGTACGCTTGTATCATCACCTTCATTTTCACCTGAGCATGGTCCTATCACAGTGGGTAGTACCATGGACCAACAAGTTGCATACGATATTTTAAGTATCTGTATTGAAGCTGCAGAAATCCTTGAAGTTGATGCTGATAAAGTCACTCTTTGGCGCAATATGCGTTCAAGACTTTCGCCATTAAAAATTGGTAAACACGGACAACTACAAGAGTGGAAAGAAGACTTAGATGATCCGCAAGACACTCATCGCCACGTGAATCATCTTTATGGCTTGCACCTGGGCGACAAATAACACCGCGAGGAACCCCAGAATTAACAGAAGCAGCCAAAGTTTCATTAAAGTTTCGCGGCGACAGCGGTACAGGTTGGTCTCTTGCTTGGAAGATAAACTTCTGGGCTCGTCTGCTTGATGGTAATCGTGCCCACACTTTGTTTGGCAATCTGCTTTCAAAAAGGGTTCTACCAAACCTCTTTGATACGCATCCACCTTTCCAGATCGATGGGAACTTTGGCGCAACTAATGCTGTTGCCGAAATGTTATTACAATCTCACACCGGTAGCATAGAGTTTTTACCCGCCTTACCAGACGTTTGGTCCGAAGGGAAATCACTGGGCTACGTGCTCGAGGTAATATCGTAGTTGACCTAAAATGGCAGAAAAATAAACTCGTGTCAGCGACGTTAAATGCGCTTGATGGTGGCGATTTCAAGCTCATTTATAAGAACAAGAATAAACATATTAGCCTGAAAGCTAATACCCCTAAAATTGTACATTTTTAAAAGCATGTTACGAAGTGGGAGCGACCAGTGGGGTCAGAGTTGCTGATATTTATAACTTCCTCTGCACTTGGTTGGAGGTTCTGAATATCGCAGTGGCTCGACTCTTATTACAAGCTAGGGAATGACGTTATTTCTGTTGATTTGGAATGACGTTTTTGTTCTGAAATCATGAGCTAATTGAAAGCGAATTATGTACTTCCTCTGCACTTGGTTGGAGGTTCTGTATATCGCTGTGGCTCGACTCTTATTACAAGCTAGGGAATGACGTTGTTTCTGTTGATTTGGAATGACGTTTTTGTTCTGAAATCATGAGCTAATTGAAAGCGAATTATGTACCTCCTCTGCACTTGGTTGGAGATCCCTAATATCGCTGTGGCTCGACTCTTATTACAAGCTAGGGAATGTAGTGGCATAGTGATTTTGGCCACCTAATTAGAGGATGTTATGATTGAATCATAACAGTATTAGGTGAAGATAATGGCTAAGAAGTCACGTAAAAATTTCAGCCCAGAATTTAGATTAGAAACGGCACAATTGGTACTCGATCATGGTTATACCCATGAAGAAGCAGCTAAGGCCATGAATGTGGGTTATTCGACGATTGGTAAATGGGTTAAACAGTTAAAAGAAGAACGGCAAGGCAAAGCGCCTAAAGCAACACCCATGACTCCCGAGCAGCTTAGGATAAGAGAGCTTGAAAAGAAAATTGAACGCATTGAATTAGAAAAGGAAATTCTAAAAAAGGCTACGGCTCTGTTGATGTCGGACTCACTGAACAATTCGAATTAATCGAAAAACTCAATCAGAGCCATAAAGCTAAGGTATCCAATAAAAATATTGTGTGATGTCTTCGGTGTTAATCGTAGCAGCTTTAAATATTGGCTGAAACGAGATAATTCGCCGTCAGTCGAGCATCAAGTATTACTAAAGAAGGTTGAGAATGCTCATGAGTTAAGCGGTGGCTCCGCAGGTGCCAGAACAATCAGTGAAATCATTACACAAGATGAAAGTGACGTAACGTTGAGTCGATACCGGGCTACTAAGTTAATGAAAAAGCTTAATTTAGTGAGTTGTCAGATACCACAACATGCTTATAAGAAAGGCTCAAAGGAGCATGTGGCAATACCTAACTTGCTTGGTCGTCAGTTTGATGTAACTGCGCCTAATCAAGTCTGGTGCGGCGATGTGACGTACATATGGACAGGAAATCGTTGGGCCTATTTAGCTGTCGTGATTGATTTGTTCGCTCGAAAACCTGTTGGGTGGGCAATGTCACACTCACCTGACAGCGAATTAACAGTCAAAGCACTAACAATGGCTTACGAGCTACGTGGCAGACCTGAAAACGTGATGTTTCACAGTGACCAAGGCAGTCATTACACGAGCCGAAAATTCAGACAGAGGCTGTGGCGTTACCAGATAACACAAAGCATGAGCCGTCGCGGAAATTGCTGGGACAACGCACCGATGGAGCGATTTTTCAGAAGTCTAAAGACAGAATGGGTTCCAACGGTAGGCTATCGTAGTTTTAATGAAGCCAAGATAGATATCACGAAATATATTATTGGCTATTACAGTCAAGTTAGGCCGCATCAGCATAATGGCGGTTTGGCACCAAATGAGTCAGAGAGAAGATACTGGCTAAACTATAAAACCGTGGCCAAAAACAGTTGACCACTACAGAATGACGTTTTTGTTCTGATTACTGAGAGCCAATTTAAGGTGGATTATGAACCTCCTCTGCACTTGGTTGGAGATCCCTAATATCGCTTAGGCTCTTTTGGGATGACGTTTTTTGTTCTGATTATTATGAGCTAATTATAAGCGAATTATGTACTTCCTCTGCACTTGGTTGGAGGTTCTGTATATCGCTGTGGCTCGACTCTTATTACAAGCTAGGGAATGACGGTATTTCTGTTGACTTGGAATGACGGTTTTTCTTTAAAACAACGTGTTATTACACCTAAATTTCAGGCATAAAAAAACCGATATCTCAGGAGATTATCGGTTAATTTTTACTTCCCTAAGCTAGAAAAGCAAATGGTACCGGTGGGCGGACTGCTCTTACATTTAGCGCCACGCATTTCTGCGAGTCCACTCATGATAACGAACCTTCTATGCTTTTTACTTTAATCTTAAATTTCAGGCATAAAAAACCGATATCTCAGGGGATTATCGGTTAATTTTTTACTTTTCCATTCTAGAAAAGCAAATGGTACCGGTGGGCGGACTGCTCTTATATTAGCGCCACGCATTTCTGCTGTTAATTTTTTACTTTTCCATTCTAGAAAAGCAAATGGTACCGGTGGGCGGACTGCTCTTACATTAGCGCCACGCATTTCTGCGGGGATTTTGAAAAGATAGCGTCTAAAAATATATAATAAAATCAATATAGTTAAAGCAAAAACTAGACACTTAACAAAAACTTTGCAAATCAAGCTCATATTGTCATACTGGAATCTATGACTTCTCAAATCGACCGACACGATATTGAAGACGGCCTGTACGTCTATCTTCAAAGCAACAGCAAACGTTGGTATTGCCGTTTTGTGCTGCATGGTAAATGGTATTCACGCACAACAAAAGAAAAAGTTCTTGAAAAGGCAGTTGCTCAAGCTCGTGTCTTAAAAATCCAGTACGAAACTAAATACGAAAACAATATTTTGGTGAGTAGCAAGAGCTTTAAAGATGTTGCTGCAAAAACCATTGAGCGATTTCAGCTTGAGCTAGATAACGACACAGGGAAGGTCAGTTACAAAGACTACATACAAGCATTGAACAAATACCATATTCCGTTCTTTGGCCGGATTTATGTCACCTCTATCGACCAAGATAAAATCCGTGAGTTTGAAAAGTGGCGGTTCGAACAAAATGGTCGTCAGCTAGCTAAATCAACCTTACTCACTCATAACGCCGCGTTAAACATGGTATTCAAAGAAGCCATAGATAGTAAATGGATGATAGCCGCACAAGTACCTTCCTTAACTTCTAAAGCTGGTACATCAGGTGGCAGACGAGCAGCGTTTAGAGAAGATGAATATTACAAGGTTCTTCATACCATAGAAGAAATGAAAGATAACAGCCGCAAGGAAGTGACTCGCCAAATCCGTGAATTGCTCGAAAGTTATGTCGATTTTGTCGTTCAGACTGGCATTCGTCCCGGTACGGAAATGGAAGCGTTAACTTGGGGCGATATTGAAATGAAGCGACAGGACAACAAAGTACGCTTTTTAGTTTACGTGCGTAAAGGTAAAACGACTAAGCACACAGGAACCAGAAAAGTTGTTTGCCGGGATGATATTTGGGGCGTATTGGAAGAGCTGCGTGATAGATTTCCAAATCGTAAACCAAGCGACAAAATATTCAGGCTAGCTAACGGTGACACGACCAATGAACTTGGTGTTACATTTAGGAAAGCACTCGAAGTTTGTGAACTTAAAAATTCACCTGATGGTCCACGAACGCTTTATTCATTGCGCCATACCTACATTACATGGCAGTTGCTTAAAAAAGATCTGCGCATTGATATCTTGGCTAAACAGTGTGGTACCAGTACAGCAATGATTGAACAACATTATAGCCACGTCGTGCCTAGTATGTTTGAAGAAGAACTTTCCGGCGTTAAGTTTGACGAAAAACCTAAAAAGAGCACAAGCTCAATAAGAAAGCTCTGGAACGCCTGACCCAAAAATATAAAGAGTGGGAGCTGGAATACAAAAGAAGAGGGTGTATCTGATAATTAATAGCCATTACACGTAACTATTTAAATAAATTAGAATTATTTTACGGGTTTGAGATTCCTATTTGTCTTTATAGAGTTAGGATTGTGAAGTGATCTGCTTTAATCAAACAGGACACTTTAATAATGGAATATAATCCAATTATTGAGGTGTTAAATGACAAAACGAACAAACAGAAGTTACTCGGCAGAATTTAAACAAGAAGCTGTGGCATTGGTAACCGAGCAAGGTTATAGCGTACCAAAGGCAGCAGCGTCTTTAGGTATCACGGATAAGTTACTTTATAACTGGAAAGCTAAATTTGAATCAGAGCAATCTGGAGCCAGTTTAAATGCGGATGAGCGAGCTGAGCTGTTAAGGCTACGTAAGGAAAATAAAGAGCTAAGGATGGAAAAAGAAATTTTAAAAAAGGCCAGCGCCCTCCTGCTAAAGGAAACCAAGTAACGTTTGAAACGATTAAACAGTTATCTTCGGTGTTTCCCGTAGTTAAGCTCTGTAAAATGATGAAAGTAAGCCGTAGCGCCTATTACGCTTGGCTTAAACGGCCAGCTAAAGTTATTACAGCAGAGCAACTGAACTTATATCGAAAGGCAAAGCAGCTTTTCGAGAAAAGCAGAAATAGCTTAGGTTATCGGGAACTTAGAAAGAAGTTACGCAGAGAGGGCTTTACCGTCAGTGATTATGGCGTTCAAAAGTTAATGGCAACACTTGGCTTAGTTGTTACTCAACGAGTGGCTTACAAGGTAACAACCAAGTGTAAACACAGTGATGCCGTGGCTGATAACCTGTTGAACCAGAACTTTAATCCTGAGGCTCCAAATCAGGTGTGGGCTGGTGATGTGACTTATCTTAGAACGGGTGAAGGTTGGATGTATCTAGCTATCGTTATGGACTTAAATTATATAATTAACAGTCAAGCATTTTTTATTAGGAAAGTCAGTCCACTAGAGTCATTTCAGCTACTCAATAAATTGGATTTATCCGCAAGTTCTGCGTCAGCCCCTTCAGAACAAGGAGGTAAATAATGCTGCCGTATTTGGATAAGTATTGGGTAAAGCTTAAATACCCTTCGCTCTTTAATTCTAAATATTTGTTTCTAGTTAGTCATATGAGAAGCAGATCTTCTTTGCTTTCACATATTCTGGGAAGTAACGAAGAAATTACTGGCCACGATGAACTTCATATATCCTATAGTGATTTCCGATCTCTAGCTAAGCTTACTAACGCAAGAGGCAAAAAAGTCGTTGAAAAAAACGAGCACCATTTTTACTTTGATAAAGTTCTACACAATAATTTAAATTTAAATTTGGGGCTAGAAAAGTATACAAATGGTGTAAAAGTAATTTTTAGCTCGTAATCCCGTAGACACCTATAACAGCATGATCGGGTTGTCAAAAATTACAAACAATCCTATGTATTCAAATTTCCAATATTTCTCAAACTATTATACTTTGAGGTTAAATTACTTGCTTTTTTGTCCAAGGTCTATGCCAAGCAATAAATGGCTCTTTATCGAATCAGATGCTTTAATACATAATACAGATGAAGTTTTAGACCAAATATCAAAATACCTTGATTTGAAAAATAGCCTTACTTCAAACTACAAAACTTGGAGGAGTTCAGGAAAGCCCGGTCATGGCGACCCTTCAAAAAAATAAGACAAGGTAATATCTGCAAAAGTGTTGCTTTTGAGGAAGATTTTAACCGTCAAACTGTGCAGTTCAACCAATTAAATGCTTTATATTCTTCGATATGTGGCGAGCTAGTATTTAATTCACATAACCTTGAGAGGCAAATATGAAGGGGGCTCACACAGAAAGCACTTGACAAATTTTCCGCTACTTCAAAATTTTTATTCCTCCTGAAAAATAAAAGACTTCTTTTATTTTTGTGCTTGAGCATTTTATCGGGATTTTGTTCTACCTTTGGTAGTTTTGCCTATTCAATGGATAATTTAGACAAATCTACCGCCCTATTAAACGCACATAAAACAATAGCTGATTTTCACGCAGATGGTCAAAAATACTCTAACAAAATTAAATTAGTTTACTTTTATCCTCGTGAACGAACAATGAATAAGGATTGGCCTAACAGGTTACACAGAACAATGGAAGATATTAATCATTTCTTTATAGAAGAGTTTAAAAAATTTGGGGTAAAAATAAATGGACTTCCTTTTGAAAGGGGTTCAAATGGAAAAATTGTTTTCCATATTGTCAAGTCGGAAGAACAAGCAGAGAGTTATAACTATTATTCAGGTAATAAAATTTATAACGAAATTAAAAATAAACTTGGTGAAACTATCGACTTTGGTAAGGAATTCACCTTCATAATTACAGCATTATCTTACAAAAATAATATTGGAATGGAGGTGTTTCATAGTCCCTATTACGGGATTCCTAATAAAAAAATAGCGTTTGCAGTAGACAGCAATTATTTAGATCCAGAATTATACAACGACAAATTTAGAAAAATAACTTACCAAGATGCAACAAAAGGCACTGTTACCGAGTCCGTGGGAGACTTTAACAGTAAATATATTGGAGGTATTGCGCATGAGTTAGCGCATGCGCTTGGTTTGCCACATACCGCTGGTTCAAACAATGATTCAAAAGTGCCAAGTGTTCCGTTAATGAATAATGGAAATTTGTATTTTAGAGCAAATGAACGTGGCGAAAAACGAACAGCTTTCCTAACTTTAGCGTCAGCTTTGACATTAATATCATCACCTTTACTTACCAACTCTAATAAGGCTCTCTTTCGAAAAGCTATGGTAAATTGGAAAAAAGTAACGACACAATTTCACGACAAACAGTTAAGTGTCAAAGTATTGTTTGAATCAGACATACCAGCTTATGCCGCTGTTGCCTATTTGTGGAAGCCAAATAATTGGCCCGGAAACCCTCAAAATGACCATAATTCGCCCACTTGGACTACATTAGTTGAAGACAAAAGTTTATTCAAATTTAACTTCGGCCAATTGTTACTATGAAACTACCGATTTAACTTAAATCTATTGCACGTAAATGGTGAAAAAACCAAACGTACTTTTCACATTTATGTTGATTCGGCGGAGAAACCCATCGTAGCAAATTTGGACGGAATTGATATTCAGCTAATGCCAGTAATCGACGCATATGCAAATGGTAGACTAGAAGAAGCTAAAAGCCTAATAAATGAAATACTACCTATCTTTTCAGGCACACATAGTGGCAGACTTCTAACGCACTTATTCGAACTTAGTCTAACTCCCACATTATTGAATTTAGCCAGCATTGAAAAGGATCACGTCTATTTGAGTGAAGTGAGAGCAATGACTAATCAAGTTGGTTGGGATCGACTATATAGAGATAGCTTCTTTAGCGACAATTTACAAAACAGCGTATTTTTAAAAATAGGCGGCGCAATACACACAAAAGGATTATATGCGCATTCTCCGTCTAAAATTTCTTATGCTGTACGTAAGGAATGGAAAACCTTTAAAACAATTGTCGGCTTAAGAGATGCAATTGGTGTGTCGGCAGGTAGTGCGCAGTTTGTCATTCAAGGAGACGACAAAATCCTGTATACATCTAAGGTACTTAAAAGACCGGAAACCGAGGTGATTACGGTTGATATATCAGACGTCAGTACGTTAACATTAATAGTTAAAAATGGCGGCAAAAGCAACTCTTACTCATGGTCAGTGTGGGCTGAACCTTTGTTACTACGTTAATCCGGTAGTAAGGCCTTGGTACTCAAGTTAGTTCGAGTTTGTGTCGATTCTAGCGAAATGGAAGCGATTCCTCTATTAGGGATAAACTTTGAAGAAAGTTAGACGCCGTACTAACTATGAGGTGTCTAGGAAATTAGTTGCGCAGAACAATCACATGTCTTATGAAGGTTTAGTACAAAACCCACAACAAGAAATCAAAAAGTTATTGGAGTATTGTGAACTGCCGTTTGAAGAGCAATGTTTACAGTTTTATAAAACAGAAAGAGCAATTAGAACACCGAGCGCTGAGCAGGTTAGAAAGCCAATACATAAAGATGGTTTGGAGCAATGGAAGAATTACCGAGAGTATTTAACGCCTTTAGTTGGTGTAGTGATGCAAGATAGTTTTTTATTCAATCGAACTGTTAGAGATAACATTGCGCTTTCCACCCCTACCGCCCCCATAGAAAGGATTGTGCAAGTTGCCAAGTTGGCAGGGGCCGACGAATTTATTACGCGATTACCTAACGGTTACGAAACTCTAATTGACGAACAAGGAGTAAACCTTTCCGGAGGTCAAAAACAGCGAATAGCAATCGCAAGAGCACTCCTTACCAACCCTAAAATTCTCATCTTTGATGAAGCCACAAGTGCTCTAGATTACGAATCAGAAAGATTAATTCAGGAAAATATGAAGGCTATTTGTAGAGATAGAACAGTGATTATTGTCGCTCACAGACTGAGTGCAGTTCAAGAATGTCACAGAATAGTCGTAGTTAAGAATGGCCAAATTGTAGAGCAAGGTAATTCTCGGCAATTGATGGAGCATGGAGGACAATTTGCACGTATGTATGGAGAAAGCCTATGTAGTGGTCAAGTTAAATTGGCCACGGTTTTATAGTTTAGCCAGTATCTTTTCTCTGACTCATTTGGTGCCAAACCACCATTATGCTGATGCGGCCTAACTTGGCTGTAATAGCCAATAATATATTTCGTGATATCTATCTTAGCTTCATTAAAACTACGATAACCTACCGTCGGTATCCATTCTGTCTTTAAACTTCTGAAAAATCGCTCCATCGGTGCGTTGTCCCAGCAATTTCCGCGTCGGCTCATGCTTTGTGTTATCTGGTAACGCCACAGCCTCTGTCTGAATTTTCGGCTCGTGTAGTGACTGCCTTGGTCACTGTGATACATCACGTTTTCAGGTCTGCCACGTAGCTCGTAAGCCATTGTTAGTGCTTTAACTGTTAAATCGCTATCAGGTGAGTGTGACATTGCCCACCCAACAGGTTTTCGAGCGAACAAATCAATCACGACCGCTAAATAGGCCCAACGATTTCCTGTCCATATGTACGTCACATCGCCGCACCAGACTTGATTGGGCGCAGTTACATCAAACTGACGTTTAAGCAAGTTAGGTATTGCCACATGCTCCTTTGAGCCTTTCTTATAAGCATGTTGAGGTAGCTGGCAACTGACTAAATTAAGCTTTTTCATTAAGTTAGTAGCTCGGTATCGACTTAACGTTACGTCACTTTCATCTTGTGTAATGATTTCACTTATTGTTCTGGCGCCTGCGGAGCCACCACTCAACTCATGAGCATTCTCGACCTTTTCAAGCAGCATTTGATACTCAAGCGATGGCGAGTTATCTCGCTTTAACCAATATTTAAAGCTGCTACGATTAACACCGAAGACATCACACAATATTTTTATTGGATACCTTAGCTTTATGGCTCTGATTGAGTTTTTCGATTAATTCGAATTGTTCAGTGAGTCCGACATCAACAGAGCCGTAGCCTTTTTTAGAATTTCCTTTTCTAATTCAATGCGTTCAATTTTCTTTTCAAGCTCTCTTATCCTAAGCTGCTCGGGAGTCATGGGTGTTGCTTTAGGCGCTTTGCCTTGCCGTTCTTCTTTTAACTGTTTAACCCATTTACCAATCGTCGAATAACCCACATTCATGGCCTTAGCTGCTTCTTCATGGGTATAACCATGATCGAGTACCAATTGTGCCGTTTCTAATCTAAATTCTGGGCTGAAATTTTTACGTGACTTCTTAGCCATTATCTTCACCTAATACTGTTATGATTCAATCATAACATCCTCTAATTAGGTGGCCAAAATCACTATGCCACTACACTAAGCAATTAACTATCGAGGGAAATATTCATTTGAAGTCGCGAAGGATTTCTTGTGGGTATTTTCCCACCGACTTATAGAACTAGATAGAAAGTCTCAGCAGTTTTTTTGTTGCGACCAATATAAATAACCAACAATAGGATAGAAAAATGAATAAAACATTATTAGTACTTTCGGTTTTCGTTTTAAGTTGCATAACAAATGTATCAGCAACCGAATTAAAAGAACGCCCTGCAAATTCTATAGAAAGTTCTTGTAAAGAGGGAGGAGCTTTTTTCCAGTCTTCGGTTTTAATATTGGCGAAACGACAGAAGAGGAGTTAATGGTAAATGGAATTTTGGGTGATAACGAAAAGTTTTATTTAATCCATGGTCAAGCATTTTGGGTAAAAAATGGGCTGTTTGAAAGTATGTACTTAACTACCCCTAGAGAGGTACCAAAAGTGTGGCGTGATATTGGATTTAGCTGGTATTTGTCATATACCCAAATATACAACTTGTTTGAGTGTTTAGGTTTCGAAGTTAATGTCAACATAGAGCCGCAGAATGAAATCTTTAAAGGAAAAGAAAGCTTTAAAGCAAGGCTAACAGCAGTAAATTCATTGCGTAATTTAAAGGTTACCCTGAATTTCTTATATGGCATAGGCAAAGACTTTAATTCGGAAAACACTCTTTATAGCATGAAGTTTGTACCTATTAAAAAGAAAGGTATTTAACTCATATGCTTAAGAAACTTTGAAATTACTGATTTAACAATTGGAAAAAAATTTGTGAATTTAACCAGTAAAAGGAAATAAATAATGAATGATGATGAATACCAACTTTGGCAGGCTGTTCAGGATGCAATATTTGACCTTGATAGTGCTTCTACGGCTAGCGACCAGTGGGGTCAGAGTTGCTGATATTTATAACTTCCTCTGCACTTGGTTGGAGGTTTTGAATATCGCTGTGGCTCGACTCATATTACAAGCTAGGGAATGACGTTATTTCTGTTGATTTGGGATGACGTTTTTTGTTCTGATTACTGAGAGCCAATTTAAGTTGGATTATGAACCTCCTCTGCACTTGGTTGGAGATCCCTAATATCGCTGTGGCTCGACTCTTATTACAAGCTAGGGAATGACGTTTTTGTTCTGATTACTGAGAGCCAATTTAAGGTGGATTATGAACCTCCTCTGCACTTGGTTGGAGATCCCTAATATCGCTTAGGCTCTTTTGGGATGACGTTTTTTGTTCTGATTATTATGAGCTAATTATAAGCGAATTATGTACTTCCTCTGCACTTGGTTGGAGGTTCTGTATATCGCTGTGGCTCGACTCTTATTACAAGCTAGGGAATGACGGTATTTCTGTTGACTTGGAATGACGGTTTTTCTTTAAAACAACGTGTTATTACACCTAAATTTCAGGCATAAAAAAACCGATATCTCAGGGAGATTATCGGTTAATTTTTACTCCCCTAAGCTAGAAAAGCAAATGGTACCGGTGGGCGGACTCGAACCGCCACGCATTTCTGCGGGGATTTTGAATCCCCTATGTCTACCAATTCCATCACACCGGCACAGCAATAAAGCGAGACGAATTATAACTATGACAAAGCGGCTTGCAAGTGGTTTATTTAGTTTTGCTGTCTATTTGACCATATATTGTTCGATTGAGCGGTGAAAGTTGGCATTTGCAATTAACTTGATAGACTAGCGATTCTAAAAATTGAATTTGGTTGTCCCATGTCTGATAGTTTCCCACGAGCAGGGTTCGTTAAACGCCTGTTAGTTATTGTCTATGATCTGCTTGCCGTTATTGCATTGTTGATGCTTACAACGGTTGCGAACTTTATCGTCATCAGTTTACTTGAAGGTAATGGATTAATTAAACTAAATGGCTATGTTGACCATTCGGCATTTTTGAATAATCAGTGGTGGTTCCAAGCAGAACTGGTTTTGGTTACTTGGTTCTTTTATACCTGGTTTTGGTACGACGGGGGCCAAACTTTGGGGATGCGGGCTTGGAGATTAAAAATTCAAAGCACTAATGGCAAACCATTAACGTTAAAAAGAACAGCTATTAGAGCACTTTTCGCATTAGGTGGATTGGGTAATATATTGGTACTGTTTACGCCCAAAAATAAATTGTCACTACAAGACAAAATTTCAAATACGGAAGTGGTCTTGTTGACTAAAGAAGCCAATAAACGTGTTTATTTACGCGGAGTTGAAGACCCAAACCAAACGCACTAAATAAAAGGCTCGGTGTCGAGCCTCTACTTCATCTGCGCGTTTATCTCTTTATATATTTGTTACTTTTGCTTTTTGGTTAGCAGCCGAAGGGCAACTAAACTAAATACTAAGGTTGGCGAAAACGCGCCTATTACCGGCGGTATTTGATAAACCAACGACATTGAACCAAATACTCGGTCAAACAAGAAAAACGCAAATCCCGTTAATATACCCATAATTATACGAGCCCCCATAGTCACGCTTCTCAGCGGCCCAAAGATAAACGAAAGAGCTAACAACAGCATTACCGCTACGTTTATTGGTTGAAAAACTTTACGCCAAAAGGCCAACTCATAACGATTGGCATTTTGCTCATTTCGCTCTAAATAATCTAAGTAGTCTAGCAATTCACTAAAGGCCATGCGTTCAGGTCTAATTGAAACTATACCCAATTTATCAGGGGCTAGATCCGTCGGTCAGGGCATTACGTCATGTGTTTCTGTTGTTATTTGTCGGTTAAACCAAGAGCGGATAACGACGTTATTTAGTACCCAGTGACCGTTATCAAAAGCACCCGATTCAGCGCTGAGTTGACGTTTAAGTTTAAGGTTGTGATCAAAGTCAAAGACTTCGACTTTAATTAGAGTACCTTCTTCTGTCACTTCTTTGATATTAACAAAGGCATCGGTATCTTTGGCCCAGATACCTTGTTCGGCACTGTAGACTTTACCACTGCTTATTGCCTGAGATTTTAACTCTGTAGCGGCTCTTACTGAGGTTGGTACTCCCCATTCTGAGAAGAACATCATAATAATGATGAGAACCGTACTTGCTTTTAGAACCGCACTGATGACATTGGTTTTAGACATACCAACGGCTTGCATTACTACCAGTTCAGAGTTTTGTGCTAGGGCACCTAACCCCACTAAACCGCCAATCATAGCCGCCATAGGGAAAAATATTTCAATATCTTGAGGCACTAAATAAAGCGAATATAATCCCGCAGTTATTGCCGTAAAGTCAGCGCGTCCAATATATTTTAACTGTTCGATAAAGCGAAAAAGAGAACTAATGCCAACGAGAACACCTAAGGTAACTAATATCGAAGTAACTACCGTTCGGCCTACGTAACGCTCAATTAACGACATTTGTAACATGTTACGCTCCACCTTTACTTGATAAGGACAACCAAGACTTGCGAACTTTACCGCCAAAACTTCGATCTCTGAGTAGCAATAAAATAGCGGTGAATAATCCAAATAAATGGATCCACCAAAGTCCTATTTGCGGAGGTATTTTGCCATCTTCAAGCGCAGATTTAGCCAAAACAAGTAAGATGTAATAGGCAAAAAACAAACCTAATCCAAGGCATGATCTTACCAAACCGGCCCTGGCGAGGGTTCACTGAACTAAGAGGTACGGCAATCATAGCGAGAATAGGAATGGTAAGGGGGATCGCTAACCGCCATTGGAACTCGGCAACCGCTTCCAATTCATTTGATTTCATTAACTCTAACGTAGGCAAAGCTGTGTAATTCCGTCGTCTTCGTTCGATGGCTTGGTCTTCCATCAGTATTTGATATTCTGAAAAGGTTAATCGCTGTGGAGCTTCATCTTCGCTTAAGAAATAACGTTGGCCGCCGGATAGCACCAAGTCTTGTTCACCGTTTTCCTGCTCTTTTAACTGGCCATTAAGGGCATAAACCACACTCTGAACGCCGTTATCATTGCCTTGAGCAACAAATACCTTTTTCATCATGGATGTGTCGCGCTCGATTTCATGCACAAAGACAACTGAATTTACGTTACCTGCTTGCTGAAATCGTCCAGCGGTAAGGGTCGATAATACCCCTTCGGCGGCAGCGTTTTCGCGCACTTGGTATTCATATTCGGTGGCGAGTGGCGCTAAGTACATAGTGATCACGCCACCAAAAATAGCAACCATAGTTGCAAGTACAAGCGTGACACGGGTCACGTACCACTCTGATACACCAGTGGCCTTTAAAACACTCATTTCCTGATCGGCATAAAGTCGTCCATAGGCGAGCATAACGCCTAAAAACATGCTCAGTGGCAGTATAATTGCGGCAAGTTGCGGGAATCTTAGGCCGATAATCGAAAGCACGAGATAACCGGGTATTTTACCCTCTGACGCATCAGCCAAAACTCGAACAAATGTTTGGCTCATGAAAATACTCATGAACACTAGAAAAACCGCAAACTGCGACTTAAAAACTTCAGCGGTTAAATAACGCAGAATAATCACAAATAAACCTTTTAAAACTTGTACTTTTACTGGAAATATGCCGATTTTTAAGTAAACTTCTTATTTTTATAAGAATTGTTCAAAACGCATCGACTAAAAATCAGTGCAGAAGTTATCGGGAACAGCTTAGTTAACGTTAAATAAAGCACCTGTGCAATGGATTATAATGTTAAATCCATGAAACACCGATAATTAATTTGAATTTAAAATTCGGTTTTGATTTAAACGTGAAACGATACCATAAAATAATGGTTATTTTGACACACTAATCAGATCCCGAAATCATTAGTACCTTCGCTCTATATTTGGAGAAATCATGGAATTTAGCGTAAAAAGCGGCAGCCCAGAAAAACAACGTAGTGCTTGTATTGTTGTTGGTGTGTATGAACCGCGTCGTCTATCGCCAATAGCTGAACAATTAGATCAGATCAGTGAAGGGTACATCAGTAATCTTTTACGTCGTGGTGATCTAGAGGGTAAGCCTGATCAGGTTTTATTATTGCACCATGTGCCTAACGTATTGAGCGAACGAGTTTTGTTGGTAGGTTGCGGCAAAGAGCGAGAATTAAACGAACGCCAATATCGTCAAATTATTAAAAAGACCATAGATACCCTAAACGAAACGGGTTCGATGGAATCGGTGTGTTTCTTAACTGAAATGCATGTAAAAGGGCGCGACACTTATTGGAAAGTCCGTCAGGCGGTTGAAGCAACACTGGCTTCTTTGTATAGCTTTGATGCATTAAAAAGCAAAAAGATGAAGCGCGTCGTCCTTTACGTAAACTTGTATTTAACGTACCAACTCGTCGTGAATTACCATTGGGCGAAAGCGCGATTGAACACAGTTTAGCGATTTCCAACGGTGTTAAATTATGTCGTGACGTAGCAAACATGCCACCAAATATTTGTAACCCACTGTATTTAGCTGAGCAAGGGCAAGCTCTTGATCAATTCGATAACGTATCGGTTGAAGCGATTGGCGAAGCACAAATGGCGGAACTGGGTATGAATTCATACCTTGCCGTTGGCCGTGGTAGTGAAAACGAGTCAATAATGACCGTAATAAACTATCAAGGTGGCAAGTCAGATGAAGCACCTATCGTACTTGTTGGTAAAGGGTTAACCTTTGACTCAGGCGGTATATCGTTGAAACCAGAGCGCAGGCATGGATGAAATGAAATACGATATGGGCGGCGCTGCAGGTGTTCTTGGCGCCATGCGTTCACTGGTCGAACTTAAGTTACCCCTTAACGTTATTGGTATTTTGGCCGGTTGTGAAAACATGCCGGGCGGAAAGGCCTATCGTCCATAGGTGACGTGTTAACGACTATGTCGGGTAAAACCGTTGAAGTGTTAAATACCGACGCCGAAGGCCGTTTGGTATTATGTGACGCGTTAACTTACGTTGAACGCTTCGACCCTGAATTGGTTATTGACGTTGCAACGCTTACCGGCGCTTGTGTTGTTGCCTTAGGTAAACATGCATCAGGGTTATTGAGTAATCACAATCCATTGGCGCACGAGCTGTTGAATGCATCAGAGCAAAGTGGCGACAGAGCATGGCGTTTACCGTTGTGGGACGAATACCAAGATCAACTTGAAAGTCCGTTTGCAGACTTTTCAAATCTAGGTGGACGTGATGCCGGCACAATTACTGCGGCGTGTTTCTTGTCTCGATTTACCAAAAAATACAATTGGGCTCACTTAGACATTGCAGGGACATCTTGGGTAAGTGGCGGCGCAAACAAAGGCGCAACCGGACGACCTGTACCTATGTTAACCCAATTTTTAATGAATCGTGCTGGCATTAGCGTCGAGCAATAAAGGATTTAAATGAACGCCGTTTTTTGGTTGTTAAACGACCAGCACAAAGTGCCACAATCGCCAAATGCAGAATCGGTTACGCCGATGTTGCATTTTGCCTGTGTGTTAGCGGCGGATTTATTTCGTCAGAATAAAAAGATCCAAATGGGCGTTGATGATCAAGACAAAGCCCATGTGATGGATGAGTGGCTGTGGCAGTTTGATGCAAGCCGCTTTATTCCACACAATTTGCTAAGGTGAAGGCCCGCATTACGGTACACCTCTTGAGATCAATTGGGAGGCCAGTAATTTACGGCGCAATTGTTTCATCAATACCTGTGAGCAAATACCAGACTTCTATAAAAAAATTAAAGGATTATCAGAGTGGCACGACTTTGTACCGGCTGATGAAGCAGGTAAAGCGGCAGCTCGCGAGCGCTATAAGCAGCTCAAACAGGCTGGATTCCAATTAAGCACGAATCCAATTCCAGAATCCATCGTTTAAGAAATGACATTTTTTCAAGGCTATTATCATCATGGATAAAACCTACAATCCAAGTAGTATCGAACAAACTCTTTATCAAAAATGGGAAGAGCAGGGACACTTTAAACCTTCAAACGAAGGCGAAAGTTATAGCATAGTGATCCCACCACCAAATGTAACTGGTAGCTTGCACATGGGACACGCGTTCCAACACACTATCATGGATACACTTACCCGTTATAAGCGCATGGATGGGTTTAATACATTATGGCAAGTGGGTACCGACCACGCCGGTATCGCCACGCAAATGGTTGTTGAGCGTAAGCTTGCAGCAGAAGGCGAAACGTCACGTGCTGAATTAGGCCGTGAAAAATTCATCGAAAAAGTCTGGGACTGGAAAGCAGAGTCAGGCGGTACTATCACCCAACAAATGCGTCGCTTAGGCAACTCTGTTGACTGGGAACGTGAACGTTTCACGATGGACCCAGGTTTATCTAAAGCCGTAGAAAAAGTCTTTATCGATCTTTACAACGACGACCTCATTTATCGCGGTAAACGTCTTGTAAACTGGGACCCAAAATTACAAACCGCCATTTCAGATCTCGAAGTTGAAAACAAAGATAAAAAGGGCTTTATGTGGCACTTCCGCTATCCACTGGCGGATGGCGTAAAAACGGCGGAAGGTAAAGATTATCTTGTTGTTGCGACAACTCGTCCAGAAACGTTGTTAGGTGACACTGCAGTTGCGGTTAACCCTGCGGACGAACGTTATAAAGATTTAATTGGTAAAGACGTTATCTTACCGATTGTTAATCGTCGTATACGCATTGTTGGCGACGATCATGCTGATATGGAAAAAGGCACGGGTTGTGTGAAAATCACCCCAGCCCATGACTTTAACGACTATGAAGTTGGTAAACGTCACGCATTGCCTATGATTAACGTATTAGATTTTGTTGGCCACATTCGTCAAGAAGCAGAAGTTTTTGACACCAAAGGCGAGCTATCTACCGAATACAGCACTGAATTACCAGACGCATTTCAGGGGCTGGAACGCTTTGCAGCGCGTAAAGCCGTTGTTGCAGCAATGGACGAGTTAGGTCTATTACAAGAAATTAAAGATCACGATCTAACAGTACCTTATGGCGACCGTGGTGGTGTTGTTATCGAACCTATGTTGACTGACCAATGGTATGTCCGGGTTGAATCTATGGCGAAGTCTGCCACTGAAGCCGTTGAAAACGGCGACATAGAGTTTGTGCCAAAGCAATACGAAAATATGTATTTTGCCTATGGATGCGCGACATTCAAGATTGGTGTATTTCACGTCAATTGTGGTGGGGACACCGTATTCCAGCTTGGTATGACGAGTCTGGGAAAGTGTATGTTGGCAACAACGAAGCAGAAGTTCGCGCAACAAACAACATTGCCGACGATGTAAAACTAACACAAGACAACGACGTATTAGATACATGGTTCTCCTCAGCACTTTGGACGTTCTCGACACTAGGTTGGCCTGAAGAAACAGAAGACTTAAAAACTTTCCACCCAACGGACGTATTGGTTACCGGTTTTGACATTATTTTCTTCTGGGTTGCCAGAATGATCATGATGACGACTCACTTCATCAAAGATGAAAACGGCAAACCTCAAGTACCATTTAAAACCGTTTACGTTACCGGTCTTATCCGCGACGAAAACGGCGACAAGATGTCGAAATCAAAGGGTAACGTAATTGACCCACTTGATATCATCGACGGCATTGAGTTGGACGAGCTGCTAGAAAAACGTACCGGTAACATGATGCAGCCTAAGATGGCTGAAAAAATTGCTAAAAGTACTAAGAAGCAATTTCCAGAGGGGATGGAAGTATCTGGCACAGATGCACTGCGCTTCACTCTCGCGGCATTAGCGTCAACGGGACGTGACATTAATTGGGACATGAAACGTCTTGAAGGTTACCGTAACTTCTGCAACAAATTGTGGAATGCCAGTCGCTACGTATTGATGAATACCGAAGAACACGACTGTGGTGCTAAAGGTGGCGAGCTTGATTATTCATTAGCTGACCGCTGGATCCGCAGCCAACTGCAAGTCACAGTTAAAACAACTCGTGAGCAACTTGATAATTACCGTTTTGACCTTGCGGCAAATACGTTGTACGAATTCACATGGAACCAATTCTGTGACTGGTACTTGGAGCTGACAAAGCCAATTATCTTTAAAGGTAATGAAGCTCAGCAGCGTGCTACCAGAAAAACACTAGTTGATGTTTTAGAGACATTATTACGCCTAATGCACCCAATTATGCCATATATCACTGAAACTATTTGGCAGCGAGTGAACCCACTTGCGGCAAATGCGGCTCCTGCGGATTCAACCATTATGTTACAACCATATCCGTTGGTTATTGACAGTGAAATTGATCAACAAGCGCAAACCGACGTGGAATGGTTGAAGCAATTCATCTTAGTTATTCGTAACATTCGTGGCGAAATGGATTTATCTCCTAACAAACCACTTAACGTATTACTTCGTAACATGTCGGCCGATGACCAAACGAAACTTGACGCGAATAAGTCATTCTTAAAATCTCTTGCGAAACTGGATGTTATCGACGTTTTAGCAAAAGACGAAAAAGGACCTGCTTCGGCGACGGGTTTAGTTGGTGATATGGAAGTGTTAATTCCAATGGCTGGATTAATCGACAAAGACGCTGAGTTGGCACGTTTGAGTAAAGCACTCGATAAAGCTAATCAAGAGTTGTCGCGAGTGGTTGGTAAGTTATCAAATGAAAAATTTGTGAGCAACGCCCCTGAAGCCGTTATTGCTAAAGAAAAAGCAAAACAAGCGGAAGCAGAGCAACTTGTGGCTCGTTTAAAAGCTCAGTATGCAGAGATTGAAGCTATCTAATCTAGTAATAGTTTGAGTTGGGAAAGCCCGGAGAATAACGCTCCGGGCTTTTTTTGCTTTTTATTTAGCATTTTACCGGAAATGATCCTTGCCAATATTCAAAAATGGATCTAAAGTGATATCACTTTGATATCATAAGTTCTGTTTTTAGGTTGTAACCTTGCCGAGCAAAATGATTTATCAAAATTGGAATGAGTATCAACAGAAAAAATTGCTGTAAATGCACAGCTGAGAAAGAGGGAAAAGTTATGAATGAGAAAAACGGTTTTTCAATATCTGGTTACGTCATGATTGTTGTGTTGCCAGTACTGAGTTTCGTACTTGGGTCAAATGTTGTGTCAGGCGGCATTCACTCCAACCAATTTAGCGGTATTTCATTATTACTGACAATTTTAGTCGGTTTGATGTACCTAAGGCTTTTTATGGTTCAGCCAAAACAAGCCCGCGTACTAACCTTATTTGGCTCCTACGTAGGCACAGTTAAAGAAACGGGATTACGTTGGACAATACCTTTATTTATGCGTCGCAATATTTCTCTTAGGATCAGAAACTTTGAGAGCGGCCAGTTAAAAGTTAATGACAACCAAGGTAACCCAATTGAAATTGCAACGGTAATCGTATGGTCTGTGAATGATACTGCTCAAGCGGTGTTTGAAGTCGATGACTACGAAAGTTACGTTAGCATTCAATCTGAAGCCGCCCTTAGGAATTTAGCGACTAGCTACCCATATGACATCTACGAAGAAGGTTCAATTTCACTCCGTGGTGACCCACAAGTGATTTCAGATGCATTAACAATAGAAGTGCAAAACCGCCTTGAAAATGCCGGTATGGTAGTGCATGAAGCTCGAATCAGTCATTTGGCTTATGCCCCTGAAATCGCCCATGCGATGTTACAACGTCAACAAGCGACAGCAATAATTGCTGCCCGTGAAAAAATTGTACAAGGTGCGGTCGGTATGGTTGATTTAGCACTTGAACAACTTTCGGCAAAAAATATTGTTGAGCTAGACGAAGAACGTAAAGCCGCCATGGTGAGCAATTTGTTAGTGGTATTGTGTGGCGACCAAAATGCACAGCCAATAGTGAATGCGGGTTCCTTATATTAAGGATTGCAGATGACTAAAAAAAGAGCTACCCACTTAGAATAAACCCCGACGTTCTTGCAGCGATGCAACGTTGGGCCGACGACGAAATACGCAGTGTGAATGCTCAAATTGAGTACGTCCTGCGCCAAGCATTAGTGGACTCGGGACGAGTGAAGTTAGTGGAAAAAGTGCAAATTGAAGTAAAGGACAATGACCCTGAAGAACACTAGAAATAGTGTTTTTCTTTGCCCTGCGGGCGGCTATTTCGACTGCGTCGACCTTACTTTTTCAACAGCCAAAAAAGTAGGCAAAAGGCCGCTTTCGGCCAAATCCCTAATCCTTATTTAAGATTTATATTATCGTCGAAGACGGAATGTACGTACATCCCTATACACATTCCTTGCAACGGCGTCCCTGCCGTTCACTTCGAGATATAAACCTCAACTAAGGGGGATCTAGACGAAGGAAAAAGTCGCCTGAACTTTATGTGCAATAACGCGTTGTTTTAAAGACAAATGTCCTCCCAAATAATCAGAAAAAATCGTCATCCCAAAAGAGCCACAGCGATATTTGGGATCTCCAACCGAGTGCAGAGGAATTTCATAATTCACTTTCAATTGGCTCAAAGTAATCAGAACAAAAAACGTCATCCTAAAAGAGCCTTAGCGATATTTGGGATCTCCAACCGAGTGCAGAGGAATTTCATAATCCACCTTTCAATTAGCTCATAATTTCAGAACAAAAAACGTCATCCCCTAGCTTGTAAAATTAGTTTGTAGCAAAGGTTTGAGTAATTTGATACAAATACAAATATAAATATTGTTAAAAAGAGGAAAGTTTCCTCTGATTAAACTGTTATGTGTTTTTATAGTTTGGGTGAAAGTCTCAATATTTAAGGATTAATTTATGCTGGAAGCAGTGGTAGAAGGTTTCTTCTATACGATAGGTGAAATCTTAGCGTATACGTTATGGCCTTTACTTTATTATTCAGGTTGGCTTGTTTTAAAAGTAATAACCTTTGGCAGTTATCCGCCTAAATCTGATCCAATGTCCTTTAATCCAAACAATCATTCAAAGGTTTTTGTGCGTTTTATTGGCTTCTTATTATGGTGCGCGGTAGGTTTTGTTGTGTTTAAATATATCTAGTAAATCAAACACATAACAAGCTATTCAAGCGGGACAATGCTCTTCACCCGTTTTAGTGGACACCTCCTCATCACTTTGAGGAGGCTAAAATGCCTAAATATACCCAACCTAGAAAGACATGGTTTTACCCCGTTAATTTCAAAATCAAAGCAGTCGAACTAAGCTTACGAGACGATGTGATGTCAAAGGACGTTGCAGAGGCGCTAGATATTCATCCGTTAATGCTTAGTCGTTGGCGAAAAGAATATCGAGAAGGTAAGTTTAAAAAGACGCCGCGCTATCAAGGCAACGACGAAATAATGAGTAAACTCCCAACAAAAAAGAATTGGATAATATCCAAAAGCTCAAGAAAGAAAACGAGCGTCTTAGGCAGGAGAACGACCTGCTAAAAAAGTGGCAACGGTATCTGGCGGAAGTACATCAGAACGATTTGGATTCATCCAAAAGTTCGGACAAACCTTAGGCGTCAAATACCTATGCTCATGGCTTAACGTCTCACGCAGTGGTTATTATGCTTGGATAAATCGACCTGTATCAGCTCGAGATATTTCGGATGCGGATTTATTGTTGAAGATTGAACATACTTTTAATGCGAGCCATGAAACCTATGGTAGTCCCAGAGTATTTCAGGCGCTTAAAAAACAAGGTGTTAAAACCAGTGAAAAACGTGTTGCGCGCTTAATGCGTGAAAACGGGTTAAGAGCAAGAGCGTTAAAGACTTACAGCAAACCTGCGAAAGTTAAATTCTTCTACAAAGAAATAGAAAATAAACGTAAAGATATTGAAAAGCCAACGGCAATTAATCAACAGTGGTCAGGTGATGTGACTTACTTAAAAGTCGGTGCTCGTTGGCACTATCTTGCTGTGGTCATCGACTTGTATTCACGTCGAATAATAGGTTGGGCGTTTGGTAAAAACAAGACAACTGAGCTTACGCTAAAGGCGCTCAGACTAGCAATAAAGAAACGACAGCCAACAGACAGTGTGTTATTTCACACTGACCGAGGCGCAGAATACCGCGCCCACGTCGTACAAAAGTATTTAGTAAATCATAACATCAAAGCCAGTATGAATAGGCCTGGATGCTGTACCGACAATGCTGAAGTCGAGTCCTTCTTTCATTCATTAAAAGCAGACTTAATTCGAGGGAATACGTTTGATAGCAGCAATAAATTACATTCAAAATTAAAGGGTTACCTAAATTACTTTTACAATAGACAGAGATTGCATTCGAGTTTAGGATATAAATCACCTGCCGAGTTTGAATTGGCAGTAAATTAAAACGTGGACGGTGTCCACTTTATCGGGTGAAGATCACAAATTACAGTTGGCTGGTTCCGCTCCGCTTCACATTTTAGCCAACTGCAATTTGCCCCTTAATAGGGCGTTATGTTTCTATACTAATCTGTCCATCGCAACTTTATATACTTTTCCTTTGTCACGTTTTCCAACAGAAATGACTGTCACTGTAACCACTGAATCGTTCACTTCATAAACTAACCTATAGCCAGCTTGCCTCAATTTTATTTTGTAAAGTTCATTACCTCCAGACAATTTTGCGCTATCAATGTGTGGATTTTCTAGAATATCTACGAGCTTTTTCTTAAATTGAGCTTGAATAGTTGCCCCTAGTTTTTTCCATTCTTTTAGTGCTGACTTTTTAAATTCTAACTCATAACTCATTTAAGCTAACCTTTATGCTAGCTTCATTTTTACGTTGCTCAGCAATTGCTAATAGCTCTAGATCTTCCATGTGATCCATCATAAACTCATACGTGTCTGCTGGTATGCAGTAAAAGGCAGGTTCATTTCTATTTAAAACAGCAATGGCTTCACCATGTGCGCTTAAAGCAACCTTCATTGGATTAGCTTTTAATTCGCTTATACTTGCAGCAGCTTCAGTTAATATTCTAGTTGTCATACTATCACCAGTACTTTAAAGTGGTCGTTAATTAGGTTTAGTATAAGCGATGAAACATAACAACACGCCCTGAGGTGGACAGCAAGTATCAATACTCACTTTCCACCGCATATTTCAGAAGGGGTGAGCCCTTACGCTTTAGCGCTTCAAGGTACTTTGTTTCATCGTATGCCGTTTTTGTTTTCCAACATCTAAACAGTATCCTTATCCACTTAAATGCCAGTGCACGAATGATAGTATTATGTGGCTTTCCTTTGCTTACTTGTTGTCGGTAATATGCTTTGGCCCAAAACGAATATCGCACTGATTGACCAGCCCATTCTACAAATGTTTGACTTAAAAAGGTTGTGCATGAGTAGCGCCAATGTATCCATTCTTTTTTGCTACTTCGTTCCGAACAGGGGCAATACCGGCGTATTTTTGTATCTCTTCACATGACTAATTCTGAATAAAAATTGGCTAATCACGCCAATTACATTACACTTTATTGTACAACCAAAAGTACACCGAGGGTGTTATGAGTAGAATTCGCTTCGACCAAGATATACAGCCGCTTTCAGAATTCAGGGCTGGAGTCGCTTCGTACATCAAACAAATAAATGAAACACGTAGGCCCCTTGTGATAACACAACGTGGTAAAGGCGTCGCCGTTGTTTTAGACGTTGCAGAATATGAAGCAATGCAAGAAAAAATAGAATTACTAGAAGAAATTAATAAAGCTGATGTGCAACTTTCGAGTGGACTTGGAATGGACAGCAAAGCTGTAAGAGCTAAATTACTTTCTAGGTTTAAAAATGAAGGTTAATTGGTCGCCGCTTGCTATTTCAAAACTTGAATCAATATCCGACTATATCGCGTTGGACAAAGAGTCTGCTGCAATTAATTGGGTCAATGACATTTTGGATTCCACAGACTCACTGGCCAATCAACCTGAAATGGGTCGTGCGGTACCTGAGCTGCTAGGGACAAATTATCGTGAGTTAATTGTTGGAAATTATAGAGTTATATATAGTATTGGTTCTGATATTCAGATTTTGACTATTCGTAATTGCAAACAAATATTAAAGTTTGGAGTAGACGAATAATAACAAGTCTTTGAAGAAAGACTTGTCACCGCTTGCTCGAGGTCCTTCGTCGCCGAAGTTTAGCAAGCCTAAACTTGTTTTTTAATGAGGCCGTAGAATAACTCTTTCTTAAGAAAAACGGCCCATTTTGTGAGTTCCAAATGCATTAACTAGTGCGATAAAAACGCTTATAATTTGTTGCAGGAACTCGATTTTTTATCAATTTAGGCTGTTGGAATAATTCTACAGCTTCGTTATGCATAATTAGAGATTAAGCAATGTCATGTGAGAAAGATTGGGTTGATATTACATCCGCACTTTTAACGCCAGTAATTGCCATTATTGGTATTGGTATCGCTATTCTACAGTGGCGAATAAACCGCTCGCGTCTTAGACATGAATTGTTCGAGAAGCGATATGCTATATACGAAGCAACATTACTTTATCTCGGGCAACTTATCCGAACTGCCAAAATGGATGATGTTGAACGAGTAACGTTTCTGCAAAATACAAAAGGTGCTTTTGTACTCTTTGATGACAAAATTATTAAATATCTAAAAAATTACACGATAAATCAACAGCTCTTCATCTTTATCAAAGTCAGCAACAGCATGAAGAAGAAGCGGAAATATTAAAATGGCTAGGTGCTCAGCTAAAAGTAATAGATCTAGTGTTCAAAGGTCACCTTAAGGTGGAGTAGATGCATAACAATCGTAATCAGGCGTAAATATTTTCCGTTCCTCGGTTTGTGTTTCACGCTACGTTTACACAAACGGCTCCACTCCAAATATTCGGTTTTTGAAGGCGATAAGGCCGCAGAATAACTCTTTTTTTAAGAAAAATGGTTCATTTTATGGGTTCCAAATACATTACCTAGTACGAAAAAACACTCAGAATTTATTGCAGGAAGTCGACTTATCATCAATTTAGGCTGTTGGAGTAATTCTACAGCCTCGTTAGCTTTCTAATTTTCCAAGTTGTAAATTGAGTAATAAAGGTATACTTTTAACTCATGTATGATTTCGAATTTGATATACAAAAAAGTACGCTGAATTTTGAGAAGCATGGAATCGACTTTGTTGATGCTCAAGAGTTATGGTCTGATCCTAATTTAATCGAAATCCCAGCAAATACTTCTGACGAACCGAGGTTTCTTGTTATTGGTACTATTGAAAACAAACATTGGTCTGCGGTAATTACTTATCGGAAAAAGAACATCCGCATAATATCGGTTCGAAGATCTAGAAAGAATGAGGTGAACTTTTATGAAAGCTAACAAATTTGATGAAGCTTTTGACGAGAATCAAAATGACATCCTAGATCACTTGGACCTGTCTAAAGCTAAACGTCCTTTACAAACTCAGAGAAGAGTTAATGTTGATTTTCCTTCATGGATGATCGATTCACTTGACAGAGAAGCAAGTCGAATAGGCGTAACAAGGCAATCTATTATTAAAGTTTGGCTAGCTGAACGATTGGAAAGCTAGGAAAAGAAACATCACCACGAAAGCTAACAAGTCATTGAAGATCACTTGTCACGGCTTTCCCGAGTTTCATCGTCACCAACGTTTAGCAAGCCTAAACTTGTTTCTTAATGAGGCTCTGAGGCCGCAGAATAACTTCTTTTTGAGAAAAACGCTTATAATTTGTTGCAGGAATTCGACTTTTCACCAATTTGGGCTGTTGAAGTAATTCTACAGCCTCGTTATGATTTAGTCACTTCACGTGGCATATTGAACAATCAAATATTTACGAATGAGGAAATAAAATGATAGATATTGGTATTAGTAAAGAAAATAGAACTGAAATATCAAATGGTTTGAAACAACTATTAGCTGATTCTTACACCTTATATTTACAAACTCATAACTTTCACTGGAATGTAACGGGTTTACAATTTCGTGAGTTGCACTTGATGTTTGAAGAACATTATACTGAGTTAGCTATTGCTGTTGACGATATTGCTGAACGCATTAGAACTCTTGATGTTCCTGCCCCATGAACTTATAAAGAGTTCTCAAAACTCAGCTCTATAAAAGAAGTTGATGGTGTTCCAAGTTCATCTGAAATGGTTGAGTTATTAACCAAAGGTCACGAGCAAGTAATTAAAACTTCCCGCAAAGTTTTAAAAATAGCTCAAAATGCAGACGATGAATCTACAGCAGCTCTTGTATCGGACCGAATGCGTGTTCATGAAAAAACAGCTTGGATGTTAAGAGCTACTAAAAAATCATAACAAGTCACTAAAGAAAGACAAAACAGAGTTGTACCGGCCCTTGAAAACGACGAAAAAACCGGCCCAACAAATTGTTTTGCTTCTTATTGAGGCACTAGGCATACAAGGAGAACGTGTGGAAAATTTGAAAAGTGGATTCTTATGGGGATTGGGTTTTGGCCTATCAATTACTATTATCGTCCTAATTTCTCAATATTTAAACCCCAATGAATTTGAGAAAATGAAAGACTATACCCCTACAAAAATTGGAAGCTTCGAAGTCATAAGTAAAGTTGGTCGTGTCGAAGGTTCTAACTTTATTATCGCTGGTGAGTACAAAGTAACTGGTAGCCAAGAATTTGAAAGGTATAGAGTTGATGCTGTCATTCGCAACGTAAAAGGTATTTTCCTACAACAATGTAGTTCTGATATTGATACTCATAGTGTCGAAGTAGAAAAAACTTTACAAAAGTAATTGTGTGTCGTGACTTTTCAGATGTTGAATCAGCTTCATCAGTAGAAATAAATTTGGTTGGTTTTAAGTAATGCCTTACAAGTCATTAAACAGGGACAAAAAACTGTTGGTTTTAGCCCTATGCCTATAATTTTAAACAACTATTTTTATCCCGTTAATTGGGCGTTAGGTGAACTTAATGAATGCCTCTGCAGTAAATGAAAAACTATTAGCAGAAGGGTGTGTTCCAAATAGCTTTGCAGTACTTAGCCGAGAAAGTGACGCTCTTTGTTTGCTGAAAAATGGAGTCGAATGGATAGTTGTTTACAGTGAACGAGGCAACGACTCAAAGCCATACTTTAGAAGCTTTTCAGAGGAAGATGCTTGCGAATTCTTTTATGATTTGGTTATGAAAGAACCTCACCTCCATATGGTTTTCTTTTCACGATCCATTGATGAGGCAGAACAATTCCAAACTAAAGTCAAAAATGTGGGTATCGAGACTATTCGCAACGATATCCCTCACTATATGAATGAAAATGACACTAGAGCTAGAGTCTTTGTAAAAGGTAAAGATATCTTCCGATTCGAACAAGAATTTGGGAAGCCTGAGTTTCCGTTCACCTAACAAGTCTATGAAGAAAGGGACATGAAATCATTGACTTGTCGCTCGTGCCTCGCTAATTTTAACCAGCTATTTTATTGCCTCTTAGCGAGGCGTAAGGTGTAATTGTGATCAAAGTTATCATTTTATTATTGGTTAGTTTTTTAAGTTCATCATGTGTATGGAATAATAATGCAAGTATAATTTCACGTGGAGAGTATGAGTTTCAATCTGTTTTGAATCCAGGAACAAGCAAAAAGCAGATAATAAGTTTTCTCAAGGAGAAAGAGTATTACTATTCTGAAATAAATGAAACTGTTCATTTGTTTATGTCGTTTTAATACTTTGCGACAAAATCATCAAAATGTTGTTTGAATACCTGTTTTAAATTTTTATTAACGAACATAATGTGGGCGTCGTAGTACTTTTTATTTTTGTATAGTTGCACTAAAGAGGCATTTACTGCATTAATAAAAATCTTATTTTCTTCGGTCTTTTTACATGCGATATGGCCTGTAACAAAGTCATCAGCACCAATAACAGAGAAACTTAGGATCTGATTATCCCTAAATACTGTTCTTTGTAGACTTCCATGACAGTTTGATATTCGAGCCAGACGTCAATTCTATTGGAAAACAACATTTGAGCCATGCGTTCTTCACTTTCACGTCCCCCTTTACATATCTATTTTGTTTAGGGATTCTAAATATTTGAGCATTGATTTTTGAATTATATGAACGTTCTTTATCAACTCCGAGAATGAAATTATTTTTGGTAATAAACTCATAAATATCGGTGGGTTCATTAATGCTTCCTGTGAATAATGATGAAGCCCTCGGGCTTAGATAAGCTTTTAATCCAAGGAAGATGGTTTGAGGATGGGAAAAAAGTAACAAGGACTCTCGTCGATGGTTTTTTCTTAAATTTCGAATGCAGGAATTTTCATTTTTTGCTCAATGAACTTAAGGCTACGATGTAGGCTTGCATTTAACTTTTTAAACTTATACTCAGGCAACTCATTTATTAATAAGTCTAAGGTCATTTCTTCGGTTGTGATAGCTTCTTCTGCAGATGATGAATATAACGTAATTAAGTTCTCAGTTGCAGAAGCATAGCTACAGACAATTAATGAAAAAATAAAGATTAAAAATTTCATATAAACTTAAAAAATTCCAAATTATTGTGACAACTATTTCATATATAGCATTAAAACTATAGGAGTAATTCCTTAATAAATAAATGGGATCTTTTTATTAAGTAGATAGCATACGTTTATAAAGCAAATAGGGACAAAGTAATAAACTTAATGAACGCGCTAGATTTTTTATTAACTTTGGCTTTTGTTAACCTTGCGACGTTATAGAACATCCGATTTGTATTTTCCAAATTTGAGTTACAACAAATTTGTATAAATGGATTACACTCTTAAACATTCAAATGTTATGAAATAACGGAATTAAAAATGAAACAACTAGTTGTATTGGCATTATTATTAGGGGTGACGGCGTGTACCGAAGATGCGGGAAAAGTCAGTTTAGGGCTATTTACCACTAAAGATGTTGTGATTAAAGCGGAGCAAGACCCTAAGATCCCTGGTGTTACCTGTCATATCAGTCATGTTGAAGCGGATTTGGACTTTTCAGATCCTTCTGATATGTCGATTGCTTGCCGCCAAACAGGACCAATTTTGGAACAACATTTGACTCAAATTGATCTGTCAAAAAATGGTGAAGTGATTTTTCGCGAGTCTAAAAGTATTCTTCTGAAAAGCCTGAAAGTACGCAGAATATACGACAAAAAAGCAATACGTTGATGTACTTATCCTATTCAACAAAGGAAACGAATGGCAGTCATCACCATGCATTGTCGACGGTTCCATTGTATAAAACCCAAGCGTGGGATTGGGCGCAAAGGCAAAAGGCTAACTAAATAATTGGTTTAGAACCGATCTTGAACGTTGAATGCGCTCAAAGTTCAAGGTCGTGTTTGCGACGTTAGATAACTTGCTTGAGTCTAGATTACCGCCCCTGAAATTCAACCTGTCGATTGATCTATTGATATTGGTATTATGTGGTCTTTTTATCTAAACATTGTTTAAATTAGAGTATGGTCGCAACAGCAAACGTCTTAAAACGTCGCGATAACTTTTACATCAGAAGTAATTGATCCCGACGAGACATAGCCAATTAAACTTGGGTTGGCTTTGATTAATTCTAACATCTCCGCATCATTGCTGACTTCTCTTGGCGGCGAACCTTTCCCTGTAAAAACCAATTTTGACCAATAGGCTTTTATTTGGCTAGAAGATTTTTCAATACGGTTTTGTCAAAAGCTTTTCTTGGTGCAGTGCCTTCTGCTAAGTTAATCGGCAATACAATCCCTCCGTTGGGGAATGATTTCATTTTCCCTAGGAACATTCGCGCGATGTCAGTCGACTCTATTTTAGCTTGATTTGAGGGATGAACAATCACTGATATTTCTGCCATTGAGGGCAGAGATAAAAGGAGCGCTGCAACCAAAAATAGATGCTTCATTTTTTCTCCTAAAAAACAAACCAAGATGAGCGAAACGAACACGATTGTCACCGACGGGCGGTAATTTATTGTCAACTTTAAAATAATCTAAGTTGAAGATCGCTAATTGCGCAATTTTTAATTAAACAAAAAACACAGTGTTTTTAATTTTCTGATAACTACCAATGCTTTAAGCTAATTTCCAGTAATGACAATAACACCATTTTATCTGGCCCGTTTGTGTGTTGTAATGAATTGTATAGACCTAATTCAGCATTATTATAACTATTGTTTGGTGACTGAATCGCATTCAAACTGACTAAATTAAACAACGACTAATGGTAAATGAGCAAAGCATTTATCCCCAAGGATGATTTATATGACTTATCTTAGATTTATATTGTTAAGTTTGTGTTTAGCAATTTGCTATTACGCATTGGCAATATCGACAATCGGGATCGCAACGGGCAATCAAGCATGGTGGCAACAGTGGCAAGATGACGGGGCGTTTTATCATATTGCCCAAAATGTTATTGGCGTCGCAGTCGCTGCATTTGTTCCAGCATTTTTGGTAAATAGTTACGAAAAAGTAAAAAATGGCTGAGCATTAGTATCATTATTGCGTTTTCTATGGTGTTGCATGGTAACGTCAATTACCCGCCTTGGGAATTAGAAGGACTAATTCGATTTTTTAATGAGTCCGTTTTAAATGGGGACGCGGTATCACAGGGGATTTTTGCTGCAATTCTACTTATGCCATTGGTTTGGTTGACGATTTTAAAGCGCTTTGAGCAAACCGAGCACAATATATTTAGCTAATACGGTATTCCTATTTAGCGGTGTTGGCCTTGGCCATTTCCCACAGTGCATCTAACTCTTCAAGGGTCATATTGGTCATGTTTTTGTTCGCAGCGGTCACTTGTCGTTCTACGTCGCGAAAACGACGGTCAAACTTATTGTTTGCTAAACGCACGACATCTTCTGGCTTAAATCCTAAATGCCTTGTAACGTTTGTAAGGGCAAAATAGAGATCACCCAATTCATCTGCAAGTTTGTCTTTATCTACCTTACCTTGTTTGATTTCATGCTGAACTTCGTCTATTTCTTCAAATACTTTATCAATAGCCCCATTAACATCTGGCCAGTCAAAACCGACGCTTGATGCGCGTTTTTGAATTTTATAGGCGCGGGATAACGCAGGAAGTGCGATTGGAATGTCATCTAATGCACTGACGTTTTTGGGGTCTGTTGCTGTGCGTTCTTCTGACTTGGTTTTTTCCCAGTTGGCATTAATTTCATCGTCGCTGGCAAAAGAAGTATTAGCAAATACATGGGGATGACGACTGATTAATTTGTCACTCATCGAGTCGGCAATTTGGCTGATCCCAAACATTTGTTGTTCAGTGCCAAGTTGGCCATAAAAGACAACTTGAAATAGCAGGTCGCCGAGCTCTTTTTTAACTTCGTTAAAGTCTAGCTTTTCAATGGCATCAGCGACTTCGTAGGCTTCTTCAATGGTATAAGGCACAATTGATTTAAAGGTTTGTTTAAGGTCCCACGGACAACCGTTTTCAGGGTCCCGTAACATCGCCATTATTTCAACAAGTTTGTCTATGCCGTCAAGATTATCGAGCGCATTTATTCGGTCTTGCCACTGCATATTTATACTCGTTTAACTTCTATTATTTCGTCTAGTTGGCCAATTTTAGAAACAACTCGGTTAAATGCACCAACATTATAAACCTCAAGTTTAATGTCCATCCAAACCAGTTGTTTGGCCACTTCAGATTGGGTGTTCATGCCTAAAACATTGACTTTTTCGTTGGCTAAAATACTGGTGACATCACGCAATAAACCACTGCGGTCATTCGCCAATATTTTTATCTGTGTTAAATACCCGCCAGAATATTGCTCAGCCCAAGTTGCGTCGATAAAGCGTTCTGGGTGGTCATCCATTACAACCTTAAACTGTTCACAGTCACTCCGATGGATAACTACGCCGCGACCTTGTGTGATATAACCAGATATTTCATCGCCTTGGTATTGGATTGCAGCACCCGGCAAGTTGGTTCATCAAGTTACCAACGCCTTGTAGAATTACGCCATTTTGAAATGTTTTCGTTTTTCGTGGCTTTTGAATTAACCGAGGATCAACTTCCGGTGGCGATTCTTTTAGATTTTTCGATTGGATGTAATTTACAACTTGATTGAGCTTAACGTCGCCGCCGCCAATTGCAGCCAATAAGTCGTCTAATGTCACCATGTTGAAGCGTTCTTTCGCTAACTCGGCTTCATCCCAGTGGATGTTTAATCGAGACAATTCCTGTTCGAGTAGATGTTTACCTTCAATTACGTTTTTGTCTTTGTCTTGTTGTTTAAACCACGTTTGTACTTTAGCCCGCGCGCGCGAAGAGTGAACATAGTCCAGATTTGGATTTAACCAATCCCGTTTCGGGTTTAGCTCTTTACCCGTAATGATTTCAATTTGATCACCAGTTTTCAGTTGGTAGGTAAACGGTACAATACGATTAAATACTTTAGCGCCTATACACCGGTGACCCACATTTGTATGTACGTAATAGGCGAAATCGAGTGGCGTTGAACCATTTGGCAAGTCTACAACGTCACCTTGTGGGGTGAAAACGTAAACTCGGTCTTCAACCACTTGGTTACGCAATTCCTCTGCAAAATCATTACTGTCGGCCATTTCTTCCTGCCACTGCAACAGTTTGCGTAACTAAGGCTATTTTGTCTTCGTAGCTCGATCCTTTACCGGTTTTAGTCGGTACGGCGCCTTCTTTGTATTGCCAGTGCGCAGCAACACCTAGCTCGGCGTCTTCGTGCATTTGTTGAGTACGGATCTGAATTTCGATTGGTTTACCTTCAGGGCCCAGCACAACGGTATGAATTGATTGGTAGCCATTAGGTTTTGGTGTGGCGACATAATCGTCGAACTCACTAGGAATGTGACGCCAATTGGTGTGAATAACACCTAACGCACTATAACAGTCTTGTAACCGTTCAGTCACAACTCTAACCGCGCGGATGTCATAAAGCTGGCTGAACTCGTAACCTTTTTCAGCATCTTTTTCCAGATACTGTAAATGTGCTTTGGCCGGCCATAAACCATGGCGTCGATTTGGTTACTGGTCATTTTTGATGTTAAAGACTCAACAAAGTCTTCAAGATATTGCTGTCGTTCGGTACGTTTTTCTTCCAAACTTGACGCGATGTCTTTATACATTTGAGGTTGGAGGTAGCGAAATGCGTAGTCTTCAAGTTCCCATTTTAATTGGCCAATTCCCAATCTATTGGCGAGTGGCGCATAGATGTTTTGAGTTTCTTTGGCGGCTAAAACACGGGTTTCTTCGTCGCTATTTTTAATTTCTCTTAACAGAACAATTTGTTGGCTAAGTTTGAGGACTACGGCTCGAACATCTTCAATCATCGCTGTTAACATTCTACGGATGTTTTCAGCTTGTTCTGGCGAATGTTTCATTCTTGATGAGAGCAACCCCATGCTCGCCATTTTTTCACGCCCATTAACAAATTGAGGACGCTAACTTTAAAGTTTTTCTTTATTTTTTCTTTAAGCTTATTGTCGGTCGATTGGTGTTCAAAAAATGGGTAAAGCAGGGCGGCAACAAGGCTGTCATCGTCCATGTTTAACTCAAGTAATATTTCAACTATGAGTAACCCTTGGCGAACAAAGTCACTGTCGATAGGTGATAATAGTTCGGATTGTTTTGGTTGCTCTGACAACCACTGGAACGCATTATCAAGCGCAGTAACAGTATGATCGGCAAGCCCTAACTCTTGCAACCACCCCTTAGCTTCTCGATTTGCTAATACTTCTTCTAGACTGTGAACTCGAGTTACTGAAACCAAACCTTATCCCTTTAAGCTTTTTTATGCTCAAGTAGAGCCATTGCCTCTACATGATGAGTATGTGGAAACATGTTAATTAATCCTATTTTCGTCAGATGATAATCTGCTGACTGCAAAATTTCCAGATCCCTTAACATAGTTGCTGGATTACATGAGACATATAAAATCTGATTTGGTTTCAAAAGAGGTATCTTTTTCACCACATCCATTGCACCGTCTCGAGCTGGGTCCAACAATAATTTATCAATCGGCTTTAACCATTTTGGCTTTTTACGGTCATTGATTTCCGACAAGTCAGCTTGGTAAGCATGGATATTAGTGAGTTTGTTTAGTTCCGCATTGGTTTTTATCCGGCGAACCATGTCGCTCACACCTTCTACTGCAAACACTTCTTTGGCACGTTTTGCCAAAGGTAGCGTAAAGTTACCAACACCACTAAATAAATCCAATATTGTATCGTGTTGCTCGACTTGCAACCAAGCAATCGCCTGCGCAACCATTTGTTGGTTCACTTCATCGTTAATTTGGATAAAGTCTTTTGGTTGAAATTGCAGCTGCATATCGTCGATGGCATAACTAAGCAAAAAGTCGGCCGACTTATCTGCACAGACTAAATCAATAAATTCTGTTTTATCGGTTTGCAATATCACTCTAACGTTATTGGCCGCTGCATAGTCTGACAAACGAGTCATATCAGCGTCTGTCATTGCTTTTAGAGTGCGGATGACCAGCACATCCTGTGGCGCTAAACTAAACAGTTGCAAGTGTGTAACGTGTCTTCTTGCATTTAGTTTGTCCAATACTGGGCGAAACGCTTGCACTGTTTTGGTCAGGCTAGGTGCTAATATTAAACAATGATCAACATCAATTATGCGCTTTGCATGTTGCTCCCGAAACCCGATAGATATTGCGCCATTGGTTTCATGCCAAACAGCTAACCTAGCTGTTCTTCGGTAACCTTCGCTGCTTCCGGTAATTGAAGGTTGCCATGCTAAGGTGTCGAGTTTTAATTTTTTCTTGATCAATCCGTCTAACGCATGTTGCTTTTCTACCAACTGCGTTGCAGGAGCAATATATTGCAATTGGCAACCGCCACACTTTGCAAAGTGTTCGCACGGCGGTTCGACACGGTCGGCACTCGCTGTAATGACTTCGATCGTGTCGGCGTGGATCAAGTTTTTAGTGTATTGAATAGGACGTACTTTAACTTCTTCGCCTTTCATCGCGCCGGTTATAAATGTGATCCGGCCATCATTTGCTTTTGTTATTGCTTTGAGTTCGTGGTCATATTTTTCAATATGCGCTGTGAAGTCGGGCAACTGTTTTGCATGCGATAAATGTTTTTTGTTTTTAGCTTTTGTTGTCGGTCTAAATATCTTTGCCATAAGTGTTTTTTCGTCTTGTCGCGGCTTTTTATTGTGTGGCCTGACTGATTGCGATAAGTTAGTCAGATCAATATTATTTGCCAAGTATATTCCAATTTAGATGAAAGAACTTCTGTCTTTACGACATTGGGCCGTAATGGTCATCGTTTTACCCTCGTTACTCGTCGGGCTTTGTTTAGGTGGATACCTTACCTACCAACGGTTTAACGAGTTAGATCAGAACTTAACAGAGCGCGGGATTTATTTATCTGAGCCGCTTTCTTTGTTGTGTGCTCACTCCATAAGATTAAATCAGCAAGAAAGCTTGGCAACGGCACTCGACATGGCTCATCGCCGTGCCAGTCCTATTGTGCGCTCGATTTCGGTGTTTCTACCAGACCACCAACTCTATATTTCATCTAACTACCATAACGACTTTGATAAAATAAAATTACAACCTAGTCGACTCATTCCAAATAATACCCAAGTTGAATATGGCGAAAATCATATTTATGTTCGTACTCCAATTTATGGTCAACCGGCGTCAGAAGAATCGTTTTTATTTGTGACAAAAAATGGCCGTACGTTATACGGGTACTTGGTTGTTGAGTTATCACGTGATAAAGCGTTGTTAGAGCAACAGTCGTCATTGTTTTTCCTCATCAGTTTACTTGTTATTTCGGTCCTGTTTACGCTGTTATTCGCATTTCGTTTTATCGAACGTATTGTTGACCCAATCCGCACATTAATCGACGCATTAGCGGATATTATTGCCGGTAAAACAAAGACTAAAGTTAAAGAGCCAATGTTGGGGGAGATCGATACCCTGCGAATGTCGGTCAATAACATAGGTAAAGAAATTTATTACGCCAATGAACGGGCCGAACACAACATCAGTGAATACACCCAAGAATTACAACAAACTGTTGAACAGCTTGAAGTGCAAAATATTCAGTTGAGTATGGCAAGGCGCGATGCGCAAAATGCCAACGATGTTAAATCTCAGTTTTTAGCTAACATGAGTCATGAGTTACGGACGCCCTTAAATGGTGTATTAGGCTTTACTCGACAGTTAAAAAAGACATCTTTAAATGTAAACCAACGAGACTTTTTAGAAACAATCGAAACGTCAGCGGTGAATCTGCTTCGAATTATTAACGATATCCTCGATTTCTCAAAACTTGATGCAAGTAAAATGGAACTCGAAGATATACCGTTTGCCCTGCGGGATACCGTTAATGATGTGATGACCTTGTTAGCGCCAAATGTGTTTGATAAAGGGTTGAATATCTATCTTAATATCGATGAAAAAGTGCCTGACGAACTGCGCGGGGACCCAGATAGATTAAAACAAATAATCATTAATCTGCTTGGCAATGCCATCAAATTTACCTTATCTGGCTATGTGAGATTGGATATCCGATATTTGAGTGTTAACGAAACCGGCCATCAATTGCGGTTTACAGTGACAGACACTGGAGTTGGGATTGATAAAGTAGGCAAAGAAAAGTTATTTGCGGCATTTGGCCAAGCTGACAGTTCAGTGACACGTAAGTTTGGTGGAACGGGGCTAGGCTTGATTATTTGTAAAAAATTAATTGAAGCGATGGATGGTGACATTCATTTTAAAAGCGAAACCGATAAAGGCAGTCAGTTCTTTTTTGATGTCTATATTAAAGATAATCATTTAAATGTTGCAGAACCATTGCCGATTAAAGTCCTCACCGATAAACACTTGTTATATATGGACTCGGACGAACAATCATTGAATGACGGGTTGTCGTTACTGAAACACTTTACCGAATTAAAGATCACCCATTGTTCCACTGAAAAAGAGTTTGTTGGCTTAATAAGTGACAAGAAATTTGATCTGGTGTTAATTAGTCATCATGTTTCGCCAAGCACGGTAGGCGAAATGAAGCACCTGATCTCAATTGCGCGTCAATATTGTGAACACGTATTCACAGTTATCAACAGTATTTCACCTAATCTTAAAGAAGCCTTTATTGGCTCCGGTGCGACGGCATGTTTGAGTTTGCCAATCAACCATCGCAAACTCATCGGGTCAATGGCTGCGCCTTATTTGGAAACGACAGAGCCTGATGAAAACCAAGGCATGTCGTTTAGAGGCATGAAAGTATTAGCGGTTGACGATCACGACCCCAACCTTAAGTTACTAAAAGCCCTATTATCAGAAATGTCCGTGCAAGTTGATACGGAACGTGATGGTCAAGCAGCTTGGAATTTAGCGCAAAAGCATAAATACGATGCCATCTTCCTCGATATTCAAATGCCGATAATGGATGGTATTACGGCGTGTCAAAAAATCAGAGAAAGTTCTCTTAATGAGACGACCCCAATAATTTCAGTTACGGCACATGCCGCACCAGAAGAGCAGGCGAAGATTTTAGCGTCAGGCTTTGACGCATTTTTATCGAAACCCATAGATGAGGAAATGTTAAAACAGATCTTGTTTGAACATTGTCCATTTAATGAAAGTGGCGGAACTAAAAACGGCGACCAAATTCAAAGTGCTAATGACACGAGTCAGGGCTTGTTACCATTTGAAGTTGGGGAGGCACCGGAGTTTGCGAAATACCCTCAAGTTGACTGGAGTCTTGCCATGCAACGTTCAGCCGGTAAGTACGACTTAGCAATTGAGATGTTTACTATGTTAATGAGAACGGTACCTGAAACGCTCACTGACGTTAAAACGCATATTGAAACAAATGACGTAGAACAATTATTGCCAGTAATCCATAAATTCCACGGTGCTTGTTGTTACACCGGTGTGCCAAATATAAAATTGCTAGCGGAAACTATTGAGTCGGGATTAAAGCGAAGCGCCGATATAGCGACAGTTGAGCCTGAATTGTATGAACTAATAGATGAGTTAGAGAAACTGTTGGCCCAAGCGGAAGGTTGGTCAATAGCCGTTTAAATTAACCCGTTCGATTTTGAGTGCGATTAATTAAGGTGTTTTGCGATGACTTGCGAGACGGGCAAATGTTTCTTTTAGCGACCCCGTGGCATTTTTGGCTAAGTCGTCAAACATATTTGCCGCATTGTCCGGAATGTGGGTTACTTTGGCCGGAGCCGGTTCATTTATATTGGATTGTGAAGTGAGTGATTTTGCATATTTTACTGACATTGATTTTGGACTAACTTTAACGTTAATTGTCACTGTTGCGGGATTAAAACGCTGACGGATCATAGACAAAGTTTCAGATTGACGCATTTTAATATGGGTTGCTACGGCAGCAGAGGTCGTTTCAATTTGTAAAATACAGTCATTAAAGTTGCTTACAATGATGTTTTGCGCGATATTGTCCCCTAAAAGTTCACTGAGCAATTGATGAATTTGTCTAAATTCGCGTGTTTTTTGCTGATAGACCGACAAATTGTTATTCTTTGTGTTCGAAACAAAAAGATCATTGAGAGACTTTGGTGACTTTGCCATAATTTAAAACGCGCAATTAGTTTAGGTAGCGATTAATGAGTTTAACACTTATTTATAAAGGAAAGAATGTAAGTTTCCGCATGCGGATGCAAAAAGCACAATGGTTGCCTATTGCTTCTGTAGTGTTACTTGGCGCCGTTTGGTTAATTTCTTCTGCTGTCTCAGATAGTGGCGAAACCGACCATGTAAGGCAACAATTGCTTGCATCAAAAGATGAATACAGCGCTGAAAAAGAGCGCTTAATGAGAATTAAACAAACCACAGAACATCAACTTTCTGCGTTAACGTTAAAGTTAGGTGAGATAAAAGGCCAAGTAAACCGTTTAGACGCATTTGCGTCAAGGGTTGCTGAGCAGGCCTCAATCCCAAATGACGAATTTAATTTCGACTTAGTTACCGGCACCGGTGGTCCGTCAACAGAAGATGTTGGCGACGTATATCAAAGGACTGACGAGCTATTTTCCGAAATGGACGAGATGCTAGTAAAGCTTGATGGTCAAGAAAGAAAAATGGCAGTACTTGAATCCATTCTTCTAAATACCCATATAGAACAAGAGATATTTATTTCTGGACGTCCAATTCGTTCTGGTTGGTTGTCTTCTTACTACGGTGTGCGTAAAGACCCATTTACTAAAATGCCTGCAAAGCATAAAGGTTTGGATTTTGCCGGTGAAGAAGGCGCTGACGTGATAGCGACGGGAGCTGGTGTTGTTACATGGGCTGACAGTCGTTACGGTTATGGCAACTTGGTTGAGATAGACCATGGCGACGGTGTTATTACTCGTTATGGCCATAACAAAGAATTGTTAGTCAATGTTGGTGACTTAGTTGCCAAAGGACAGAATATCGGACGTATGGGCAGTACTGGTCGCTCAACCGGTCCCCATGTCCATTATGAGGTTTTAAAACGAGGGAAGCAGATAGACCCGCTCCCATACGTTTATCGAAAAGCCGAATAAACTGCACGATAATAAGAACAAAAACTATACAATCGGCAATTGCCGATTGTTTTTATTTTAAAGAACAGTCAGAAGTACAAGCTGAATAAATATGATTTCATCGATATTAACGAAAATTTTTGGTAGTCGTAACCAACGTACAATTAAGCAATTAAACAAATCTGTTGCCGCAATTAACGCCTTAGAACCTCAATTTGAAAGCCTTTCTGATGAAGAACTGCGTGCAAAAACAGCAGAGTTCAAAGCACGTCTAGAAGCCAACGAAACCTTAGACGATTTACTCCCAGAAGCCTTTGCAACGGTACGTGAAGCCAGTAAGCGTTTATACGGCATGCGTCACTTTGACATGCAGCTTGTGGGTGGCATGGTTCTTAATTCTGGCTCAATCGCCGAAATGAGAACGGGTGAAGGTAAAACGCTAACGGCAACGTTACCAGCATACCTTAATGCGCTTACCGACAACGGTGTGCACGTTATTACCGTAAATGACTACTTGGCTCAACGTGATGCTGAGACTAACCGTGAGTTATTTGAATTTTTAGGAATGACGGTTGGTTGTAATATTCATAGTATGTCCCACGATGCAAAACAAAAAGCATATGTGGCCGACATTACATATGGAACTAATAACGAATTTGGCTTTGACTACTTGCGCGACAATATGGCATTTAATGCCAAAGAACGTGTTCAACGCTCATTACCATTTGCGATTGTCGATGAAGTTGACTCGATACTAATTGATGAAGCCCGTACACCGCTTATTATTTCTGGTCCTGCCGAAGACAATTCGGAAATTTATCTTCAAATTAATGGTGTTGTACCACTGTTAGAGCGTCAAGAAAAAGACGACGAAGAAGGGTGGAAAGCACAGGCGATTACACTGCTGATGAAAAATCAAAACAAGTTTACCTAACCGAACGCGGCCAAATCAGAGTGGAAGAAATTCTGCGTGAACGTGGCGTGATTGGTAAAGAAGATTCGCTTTATAGTGCAACAAATATTCCGTTGTTACACAACGTATATGCTGCCCTTCGCGCTCATATCATGTATCAAAAAGACATTGATTATATTGTCCAAGATGACCAAATTGTCATCATTGATGAGCATACAGGTCGTACTATGGAAGGTCGCCGTTGGTCTGAAGGCTTACACCAAGCTGTTGAAGCGAAAGAAGGCGTGGCGATTCAAAACGAAAACCAAACGCTTGCATCAATTACCTTCCAGAACTATTTCCGTATGTACGACAAATTGTCGGGCATGACAGGTACGGCAGATACAGAAGCATTTGAATTCCAACAAATTTATGGTTTGGATACGGTTGTCGTTCCAACCAATAAACCTATGGTTCGTAAAGACAAAACTGACTTGGTTTACCTTACGCAACTTGAAAAATACAAAGCCATTGTTGAAGACATTAAAGATTGTGAAAAACGTGGTCAGCCAGCATTGGTGGGTACAGTTTCAATCGAATCGTCAGAGTTGTTGTCTAAATTCCTTAAAAAGAAGGCATTAAACACAACGTACTGAATGCAAAACAACACGAAAAAGAAGCACAAATTGTTGAAGATGCAGGTTTACCGGGCGCAGTAACAATTGCGACTAATATGGCCGGTCGTGGTACCGATATCGTATTAGGTGGTAACTGGCAAGCTGAAGCGTCGCGTTTGAAAAATCCGACTGAACAGCAAGTCGCCCACATCAAAGCGGAATGGCAAAAACGTCACGATGCGGTATTGGCCTCTGGTGGTCTGCATATTATCGGTACTGAACGTCATGAGTCACGCCGTATCGATAATCAGTTACGTGGTCGTTCTGGTCGCCAAGGTGATGCGGGTTCTTCTCGTTTTTATCTGTCGATGGAAGACACATTAATGCGTTTGTTTGCGTCTGAAAAAGTCACAAACATGATGCGTCGTTTAGGTATGGAAGAAGGCGAAGCAATTGAACATCCTTGGGTGAATAAAGCGATTGAAAATGCACAACGTAAAGTTGAGGCTCGTAACTTTGATATCCGTAAGCAATTACTTGAATACGACGATGTAGCAAATGATCAACGTAAAGTAATCTACTCACAACGAAATGAATTATTGGAAGGCGGCGATATTGGCGAAGTAATTGACGGTATCCGTCAGGAAGTTGTCGCTAATATTCTAGATACTTATATACCACAGCAGTCACTTGACGAAATGTGGGATTTGGAAGGTCTAGAAGAACGTTTAAAATCAGATTTAGCTGTCGACTTGCCTATTCGTAGCTGGTTGGACGAAGATCAAAAACTGCATGAAGAAACATTAAAACAACGTGTTTCTGAAACAATTGACGAAATGTATCACGCGAAAGAAGAAATGGTTGGTAAAGAGGTTTTACGTCATTTCGAAAAAGCGGTTATGTTGCAAACGCTCGACCAATATTGGAAAGAGCATTTAGCGGCGATGGACCATTTGCGTCAAGGTATTCATTTACGTGGTTACGCCCAGAAAAATCCAAAACAAGAATACAAACGTGAGTCGTTTGAATTGTTTGGCGATATGTTAGAAATGTTAAAAGCGGAAGTAACTAAAATGTTATGCCGTGTTCAAGTTAAGGCGGAAGAAGACGTTGAGGCTGTTGAAGAGCAGCGTCGTAAACAAGCTGAAAACACGCCAAAAGAATACCAACATGAAACATCGAGCCAGCTTTCTAATGAAGAAAGACAAGCGCCTCAAATTAGAGACCAAGCAAAAGTTGGCCGTAATGAACCTTGCCCTTGTGGGTCTGGTAAAAAGTACAAACAATGTCACGGTAAATTGTCTTAATAGACAGCCTTTGATATGAAAAGAAAGCGGGCTTGCCCGCTTTTTTAGTTTAGAGCATAGCGGTTTAAACGTTGGCTAAAGGAAATTAAATGAATAAACAAATTCATGTCGCAGCCGCGATAATTTATCGCAACGGTCAGTTTTTACTGAGCAAACGCCAGTCTCATCAGCACCAAGGTGGCAAGTGGGAATTTCCCGGTGGTAAAGTTGAGTCGGGGAAACTGTTCAGCAAGCCCTTATAAGAGAGCTTAAAGAAGAAATTAATATCGAAGTGACAACAACGTCACCGTTCCATTCTTTGAAATTCGACTATCCTGAAAAAACCGTTAAATTGGATTTTTTGCTGGTGAGTGAATTTGACGGAGAAGAAGCCGGATTAGAAGGGCAAGAGGTCAGTTGGTTTGATAAATCAGAATTACTTGCACTGACTTTTCCTGATGCAAATGTACCGGTATTAGCCAAAATTCGTGATGAACTAAAATAATCGTCATTTATTTGAATTTTTAACACCGTTGCCTGCTGACTTTATTATTGCAAATTTGGTACACTCCGCCCTCGTTTATTTTGGATCAATTTAGGTTTTTTAATACATATGTTTGAAGTCAATCCAGTACAGAATCAACTTACCGACATCCGCACACGCACGGATGTATTACGGGGGTATCTTTGACTACGATGCTAAGAAAGAGCAATTAGAAGAAGTCGTTGGTCAATTAGAAGATTCCGCAGTTTGGAATGATCCAGAAAAAGCTCAAAATTTAGGTAAAGAACGTTCAAATTTGGAAGCCGTTGTAAATACTATCGACGAACTTGATCAAGGTTGTGATGACGTTGAAGGGTTAATCGAATTAGCGGTTGAAGCTGAAGACGAAGAAACGTTCGAAGAAGCACAAACAGAATTAAACGACCTTGAAGCAAAATTAGATGTCCTTGAATTCCGTCGTATGTTTGCCGGTCCTCAGGACGCAAACGATGCTTACATCGATTTGCAGTCAGGCTCTGGCGGGACAGAAGCGCAGGACTGGTGCAATATTTTGTTGCGTATGTATTTACGTTGGGGTGAAGCTAAGGGGTTTAAAACTGAACTTATCGAAGTAACTCCTGGTGATGTTGCTGGCATCAAAGGCGCGACAATTCGCGTGTCAGGTGAATATGCATTTGGTTGGTGTCGTACCGAAACCGGTGTGCATCGTTTGGTTCGTAAATCACCATTTGATTCTAACAGTCGTCGTCACACGTCATTTGCTTCGGCATTTGTCTATCCAGAAGTGGACGACAACATCGCAATTGATATTAATACCACTGACCTAAAAATTGATACTTACCGCGCCTCAGGGGCCGGTGGTCAGCACGTTAATACCACAGATTCTGCGGTACGTATCACTCACTTACCAACTAATACGGTTGTACAGTGTCAGAACGAACGTTCGCAACACAAAAATAAAGACCAAGCAATGAAGCAATTAAAAGCCAAATTGTTTGAGCTTGAAATGTTGAAACAGAATGAAGAAAAACAAGCCGCCGAAGATGCCAAATCAGACATCGGTTGGGGCAGTCAAATTCGTTCCTACGTGTTAGACGATTCTCGTATAAAAGATTTAAGAACGGGGATCGAAAGCCGAAATACTCAAGTGGTATTAGACGGTGATTTAGACAAATTTATTGAGGCAAGCTTAAAAGCGGGCCTTTAAGTATTCGTTGGCGATAACTATCGCAATACAGATTAATTAGATGAGAACAAACATGACTGAGCAAATTCAAGACGAAAACAAATTGATTGCCGAACGTCGCGCGAAATTAGAAACAATTCGCGAGAACTGTGATGCAAATGGTCACCCAAATACGTTCCGTCGTGAACATTACAGTGACGACTTACAACAAGAATTTGGCGAAAAGTCGAAAGAAGAATTAGTTGCGCTAAATCATAAGGTCAGTATTGCTGGACGTATTATGGCTAAACGCGGCCCGTTTTTGTTATTACAAGACATGAAAGGTCGCATTCAGTCTTATGCATCAAAAGATGTTCAAAAAGATTTAAAAGCCAAATATGGCGTATTGGACATTGGCGACATCATTGGTGTGTCTGGGCCGTTAAATAAGTCGGGTAAAGGCGACTTATACGTTGATATGCAAAGTTATGAATTATTAACGAAGTCACTGCGTCCATTACCAGAAAAGTTCCATGGCTTGACTGACCAAGAAGCTAAGTATCGTCAACGTTATGTTGATTTGATCACAAACGAAGAGACACGTAAAACGTTTGTAGTGCGCTCTAAAGTCGTTGAAGGCATTCGTCGTTTCTTAGCTGACCGTGACTTTATGGAAGTTGAAACACCAATGTTGCAGGTTATTCCGGGTGGCGCTTCAGCACGTCCATTCATCACACATCACAATGCCATGTCTCGTGACATGTATTTACGTATTGCTCCGGAGTTATACCTAAAACGTTTGGTTGTTGGTGGTTTTGAACGTGTATTCGAAATCAACCGTAACTTCCGTAACGAAGGTTTGTCGACCCGTCATAATCCAGAATTTACTATGATCGAGTTTTACCAAGCGTATGCAGATTACAACGACTTGATGGACTTAACTGAAGAAATGCTTCGCAGTGTTTCTCAAAGCGTCTTAGGTACTGCGGTTGTTAAAAACACAGTGAAAAATGCCGAAGGTGAAGTGCTCGAAACTAAAGAATATGACTTTGGTAAACCCTTTACGCGTTTGACTATGGCTGATGCAGTTTTAAAATATTATGACGACGCAGCAAATAACCCTCAATGGGCGGCTGCGATTGCTGATCCGGTTAATAACTTAGAAACATTAAAAGTAATCGCTAAGGCATTGCACATCAAAGAACCTGAAGTTGAAGGTATCTGGGGTGCAGGTAAATACCTTTGTGAAATTTTTGAAGCGACAGCGGAAGAGCAACTAGACCAACCTACGTTTATCACAGGTTACCCGTGGGAAGTGTCACCATTAGCACGCCGTAACGATAACGATTCGTTTATTACTGACCGCTTTGAGTTTTTTGTTGGCGGTAGAGAATTAGCTAATGGTTTCTCTGAGTTGAATGATGCAGCTGACCAAGCCGCGCGTTTCCAAAAACAAGTTGAAGAAAAAGACGCTGGTGACATTGAAGCAATGCACTTTGATGAAGACTATATCCAAGCCTTAGAGTACGGTTTACCGCCGACGGCTGGTGAAGGTATCGGTATTGACCGCTTAGTGATGTTGTTGACCGATTCGCCAACGATCAAAGATGTAATTTTGTTCCCACACATGAAGCCAATCGCTACAGGCGAAGAAGCAGAATAAGTTTGAATGAATAAGTGACCAATGTGAAAAAACCGACATTAGTCGGTTTTTTATGTCTGAAATTTGCCCTATATTTAATATTAATACCAAGCTGCACAGGTTTAGAGTTTTAGCAGCGTTGCGATATCCGTCGCCCAGTCGATTGTAGGGAATTCTAATATGCGGCCAACTTCCGCGCCATCTTGTAAAACGATTACGGTCGGGGTGCGTTTAATATCGTTTAATTTGGCTTTTCCTGCCGGGTCTGACTTGTCTGTATCTAAACCATAATAAACAACCGATAGATTTTGATTACCGAGTTGCTCAAATAACTTTATCAGTCTTGGCACTTCACGTTGGCTATCGTGACACCATTGTCCAAAAAAGACCCTGATCTCAGTAGGAGTTGTATACTGACTCAATGCGGATAGTTGTTCATCGGTGAAAGTGACGTCATTTTGATGTGGTGCAAATGTTTCAAAATTCAGCAGGATATCTTCGCTACTGATAACGCCTACGTGATAATCGTTGTGAGCTGTCGAGCTAAAACTCAACAACAGAAGACACAAACTCGCTAATTTTATACGCATATTAAGGTTCTGTTTTTCCAATTGATAAGATTGTTCAGTATGCGTTAATGCAATGAAATAATGAATGTTTTGACCGAAAAAGTTTATCTGGCACTCTGCAATAAGTGTAAACATTTTGGAGGCCGAAACATGGAACATTCTCCAGGCTTTCTGCGCGTTGTTAGCGATATAAAACCGTTAATTACGGAAATTAATATCGACCAATATTTGTTAATTAATTCTGAACAAACCCCTTTCATCCTTATTGATGTAAGAGAAGATAACGAATGGGTTAAAGGGCATTTGCCTAATGCTATTCATATTGGAAGGGGCGTTCTAGAACGCGATATAGAACGTCAGATCCCTGACTTTCAAACCCGTATTGTACTGTACTGCGGTGGCGGATTTAGATCAGCGCTCGCCGCGGATATGCTCCAAAAACTTGGCTATACTCAAGTGAAGTCTCTCGATGGCGGTTTTAGAGCCTGGTGTGAGCGTTTATTACCTATTGACCATGGCGACACTGATTAATGCGACTAATACTACTTTGTCTTTTACTGTGCTTAAGTTTGCCCTTGTTGGCCGCTAAAACATTTATCACTAAGGCTGAAATCGATGTTTTTGATTTGCCCAATGGGGTAATTATAGAAAGCTGGCCAGACCGCACTTTGTTTACGTCAAGTGAGCAAGATGAAGAATGGATAGAAGTCACTGGGCATTTCCCCGAAGGCGAATGGCAACCCCTTGAACCTCATTTATACGTTTCAATAAAGGCTGCGTTAGAGGAGCGCACAGTGGTTTCCCATTCTGCGCCTCCCATGATAATTCATAAAGCACTAAAGTCTCGAAATACGAAGGCTAAGGCATATAAATTATTAGAGTCGACGTTATGGTACCCAGATCAACAAAGTGCATTGTCGGCGGCGCTTAAACAAAAAAATAAAACCGAACTTGAACCAGACAGTGCAACCGATGCTGATTTCGAGGATAGCGTGAATAATTACAAAAGCTCAACACAAACAGGTGGTGAGATTTTATTGGCGGATTCGGTTTTCACTACAAATGAAGAAGACCATCACACAATTCGGATCACCGGGCATTTCCCTGATGGGGCTTGGCAACCAGTTTCAGAGCCGATGTGGTTAGCTAAACCAGTCAAAGTCCAAAATCGAACGCGTCCTAAAATGTATGAAAGGGATGCAAACGCAAAACGTGTCGCGGTAATTGATAAAACCTCATTTAATGTATCTGTATTTGAAATCATCGACGGGCAAAGTACCAAGTTAGTAACAGCGCCGGTTGCACTTGGTTATGACCGATGTTTATCTGCCGCTAAAGGCGGTAAGTGTTATTACACCCCTGAAGGGCAGTTTGAAATTGAATTTAAGTTATTTGATCCCGACGGCATCAATTGGTGTGTTCCGAAAAAATGGAAGGCGAGTTTAGGCAAAAACTGGCAAAAGGCGAACGTTGTTGGCGCGGCATCATGGGTAACCATGCCATGCACTTTGGCAACTCATTGTTTTTACACGGGACATCTAACCCTCGTTCGATAGGAAGCCGTACGACTCACGGTTGTGTTAGGTTGCGAAATTCAGACATTGAAGTGTTTTTAGACTGTTACAAAACGGCGACAAAGTCATTGTTAGTGCGACACCTGAGGAACTTGATTTGGTTGCGTTAACCAATACTCAGTCCGATTTAGAAAACAAGCCCCTTGCCGATAATAAGGTAAGCGAGAGTGGCATTGAAAACCTAACTGAGCAAGATCGCAATACAGTGAGCAATGGTGAACTAACAGGGCAAGAAGTCGATACTTATGGTGATGAAACGACATCTAGCGACAACACATCAATCACCGGCAGCAAAGTGACAGAGCAGCTAGAAATAAATCCATTTGATATTGATATACAAGAGGTAAAACAACCTTCTGTCGAAAGCTCCGAAGATGAAAAGCGCCAAATAGGCATTGCTGAAATAGAAGCTGATCCTGCTTTATAAAAAATATTTTTACGAGTTTCTGCAAACTTGATTGTTAATAAAGCGTTAAGTTTGTAACGAATGGGGCTCGATCAAACGAGGGAGTTTCCTCAGATTAAATTGTTTAACAAGGAGAGTTACATTTGAAGTTCGGTTACATACTCTTAATGATTGCTTCAGTTTTTTCTATTAAAAGCTATGCATTTACGCAGGACGAAATTAATCATTTATTAACTTTTGTTAGCACAACATCTTGTACGTATGAGCGCAATGGTACTCGCCATAATGGGCAAGAGGCCATGGCACATATTAAGAAAAAATATGAGTATTATGCTGATGATATTCATTCGACAGAGGATTTTATAAAGTACTCAGCCACTAAAAGTAAAATGTCAGGTAAGCATTATAAAATCCACTGTGAAGGTAAGCCTGAGATTAAAAGTAAACAATGGCTGTTAGCCGAATTAGCCGCTTATAGAGCATCTAAGAAATAATCTAGATTAAGTTGTCAGCAAGACTGCTTGCTGTATGTTTCGGATTTCTATTGTTTTCTTGCTATGGCTTAAGGCCTAGATGAATTTACTATTTGTGTGCAGTCAAAATAACTTACGAAGTCCTACCGCTGAATCGGTATTTTCAGATATCGCGAATATTAGCGTCCGCTCAGCAGCGTTAAATAACCATGCAGAAATTCCATTAGGGGTTGAAGATGTGATTTGGGCTGATTACATTTTTGTTATGGAGCAATCACAGAAAAAGAAATTACGTTCACATTTTAAAATTCACTTAAATGCGCAGCGTGTTATTTGTTTGGGCATTCCTGACAATTATGAGTACATGGAACCTGCGCTAGTTGACTTATTTAAACAAAAAGTTGCTCAGTATGTCGATGTTTAGCATCTCTGATTGACCGATCAACATGAGCGAAATTTCGCTTTGTTATCACTCATTTTTAAAAACCAGGAAGTTAGGTAATGGAAAAATCAGGAAAAGAAATCGTAAAGTATGGGATTACATTTGGCACGGCACTTTCAATTGTAATTTCTTGGAGCGTTAATCAGTCAGTATTATGGGCAATATTTCATGGTTTTTTGTCATGGATTTACGTTTTGTGGCACGTGTTTACACGCTAAAACGAATTTTCAGCTTGATGGGAGCTGACTTTGTTTGGGCCTCGTTATGTAAAACGAGTACGAAGTCCAGGTCCTATTTTTATTAAATTTTTAACCTACAATTTTAGGCCTCTAGCGAGGCGCCTTGTTTACTGAAAGGCCATTTATGAGAACCACATTTGTTCGTTTGTTACTGTTGAGCCTAGTTACTTTGTTTGCGCAAAATGCATATAGCCAAGAAAACCTAGCCAGTAGCAATGAATTGTATACTGGCAAAGAGTTTAAAAAAGCGTTCTCAAATCCGAAGGATAACCCTAATTTGCCAAATGTTTTGCTTATTGGAGACTCTATTTCCATTGGTTATACGGTGCATGTTAGAAAGTTGCTGAAAGGTAAGGCGGATGTTTTTCGGATCCCGACAAATGGTCGATATTCTTCTTATGGATTAGAGCATATCGATGACTGGCTTGGGACGCTTAATTGGGATGTGATCAGTTTTAACTGGGGCTTGTGGGATATTTGCTATCGTCATCCTGAATCAAAAAATACTGGCCATAGAGACAAAATAAACGGGTCGTTGACGACAACGCCGACTCAGTACAAACAAAATATGACTCAGTTGATACATAGGCTAAAGGCTACTAAAGCTAAGCTTATTTGGTCTGCTACCACGCCTGTGCCAGAGGGTGAGGTTGGCAGAAAAGTTGGCGATGAAATTATTTATAACGATATCGTGAAGCAACTCGCGATGAAGAACAACATAGTGATCAATGATTTACATTCACATGCCTTGTTAAAAATACCAGCGATTCAAAAGAAACAAGGGGATGTTCATTTTACTTCCGCTGGTTATAAGTATTTAGCAAAACAGGTGTTTAAGGTAATAGCTCCACTACTTCCTAAACCATAGTCATTAAGCGGAGCATGAGCAGAGTCGGATTGATTACTTTGAAACTTATTTATACCGAATAGCGGTTACATCAAAAGTATGCTTCGTAATGAAAAACACGTAATGAAAAACAATGAATGAGCTAGTCTTTAACAATCGGTTGATTGTTGTCTTGCCAGCCGTCAAAGTCGCCATCTAGATGCACCATATTTGTTATCTTGTTAGAGGTAAGTACTGATTCAGCCTTGCCTGCTCGATAACCACTTTTGCAGTGCACCACGATAGTTTTATCCTGCCAAGTTTTAATCGTTTCTATATGTTCGCTAATGTTTTTGTGCGGAATGTTTACTGCACCAGCAATGTGACCAGCTTTAAATTCCTCAGCGGTTCTAACATCTAATACAATGTATTTTTCCCGTTCTTTATTAAGTTGCTCAGCATCAATTAGCTCCAAAGAACCAAAGTAGGCTGCACCTGATGAAAAACTAAATAAGGTTAACAGTGACAAAAAAGTGAAGTTAATTTCATTTATTTTAATCCAATAATAAGAAGAACCGTTACCAATAACGTTAGCGTAAATATCTTAAAGCGCACGATCCAATTTAATAATTGGGTTATATGTTCGGGGCCAATAGCTTTAGCGAAGTTTATTCTTGGCCTAGGGACTTTATGGTCGTTTAACATCAGCGGTCCCGCTAATTCACATTTGCAACCAGCAGAAACAATTGCGAGCCATAATAAGTGCGTTAGCGAGCCTCTATTTTCTGTCCATTGTTTTTTTGTATTTGAAAAAGTGTTTAACCATCCAGGACTAGAACAAAATACTGAAAACATAGGGGCCAAAAATAGAGAAGGAATAAAGCTTAAAGTGTCTAGCATTCGAGTTGAAAATTGACCAAAGTCGCTTATCTTTTTGTCGTAGGACAACCATGCAAATTGTGTAGCGACGATGGCAATATAAAGCAGGCTACCTGCTGCGCCGAACAAACCGAACGCAATCAGAGGGAACAGCCAACCATGCACAAAACGAAAGATCAAAAGCTCGAGAATCAGTTTATTGATACCAAGTAAACTTAGTTTGGTGGTATCCCAAATAGTGATGGTTGCTAATAAGGTTCGTGCCGCACTTTTTTGGTTGTTTTCTAAAAGTGGTCGAAGTTGCTGAAATACGCGGGTATGAGTCGACAGGCTCAAGCTAAGGTAAAGTAAAAACCTTGAGTCCAGACATCGTTTTCAAAGGCGAACAAAACGGCAAACAGCACTATAGCGATAAATACAAGATAGAACACAAGAGCTAACACACCATTTAATGTGTGATTAATGTTGGTTCTTTGAAGTCGCAATTTGACACGTATTGCATTGGTCAAACCGATGAACAGATTTTCAATATGAAAGCGATTGCCAAGTGGCAGCAACCATTCGATAACAATCACCAGAATGACCATTGCCAATTCTGGTGATTGTTGTAGCACAGGCCAACCTTCCAAAAGGTTCAAATTTGGCAGGCCAGTTATGCGCTAATTTTTGAGATGAGGTTCAAAACCAATTGGGAAGAATTTTTAGAGGCAATTTCCAAATAGGCTTCAAACGATACCGGAGATTCTTGACCGGCAATATCAGATAATGAACGGATAACGACAAATGGGGTATTTAATTGATGACATACTTGAGCAATAGCCGCGCCTTCCATCTCAACTGCTAACATATCTGGAAAACGAACGCGGGTTTCTTCGATCCGAGCTGGGTCACACATAAAACTGTCGCCAGTGGCTACAAGCCCAACTTTACAATTTATGTCGGTTAGTTCGGCAATTGAATCTTGGGTTAACGCTATTAATGTTGGATCTGCAACAAAACGAGCCGGCATGTTTGGCACTTGGCCATAAACATAATCAAATGCTGTTACGTCAACATCATGATGGACAAGTTCGTTCCCTACCGTAATATCACCTACTTTAAGACTTGAGTCAAAACCACCTGCAGAGCCGGTATTTATAACATAGTCAGGTTTGAATAATTGAATCACGAGTGTTGTTGCAACGGCAGAAGCAACCTTACCTATACCCGATTGAACCAATACAACGGACTTATTATCAATCGTTCCTTGGTAAAAACAAAAATCAGCCACGTTTGTGGACTTTATATTTTGTAGTTGGTCTTTTAAAATAGCGATTTCTGGTGCCATAGCGCCAATGATTGCGATTGTCATGAGTAGGTAAATCCCTAATTGCAATTTGGATATAAAGGTTAATTAAAACCGTAATATACATAATAAAAAATACATTATAAGTTAACTTGGTGGGGTTTTCTATTTGCGATTTTTTATTCTATACTGGCCTAGAATTATAAAAACACCAAACATGGAAAGAAGATGTCGATTCGTAGTATTGCAACGTGTATAAGCTTGGTTTTAGTCAGCATGAATTGTAGCGCTGAAGATAAAAACTACCCCGGTTTGAATTCTACACAAGTCGGTATGCAAACAATTCGTTATCAAGAATCACTGAAAGATTTTGCTGGCATTGGCGACTTAGCGACGGATATCAGTGTCACAAATACTGTTCTTTATGCGAGCTCCTATACTAGTCTCACCGGCAAATGGGGCTTTTTACTCAATACTAAATCCGATGTTACCAAAGAATATACCAAAGACACTTGGTCGGTTGGCGAGTACGGTATTGTTCAACAAAATACCAGTAAATTAAGTTTAGCCGATATGGTCGCCTAGGGGTTTATCATGTTGATGATGAATTTTATGTCGCATTTGGTGGCCAATTAAAAACCATAGGTTTTGTGCGTTCAAATTTTGAAGCAATAGGCCGTGCAGCTGAACTAAATAACGAAATTAGAGAAAGTGATAAATATTTCACTGATCCTAACCCACCTCAAATTTTGACATCACCACTCGCCATAGAAGAAGATCTAACATATTTTAATGCGATTGCAGGCATTCACTACAATACGGCTTTTTCCAATGCTAGAAAGCGATTGACTTGGCATGTCGGGGCAAACTTGGCGTTGCCAGTATTAGCGACGGCGAAAAATTCACAACTAGAGCAGCAATATGGAATTGAATCGATAGATGAATCTTTTAATGGATTTGAGGCAAGGTTAAATGCTGGCGTAAGTTATGAAATTAAAAAGGGCATTGCACTCACGTTTAATGCGGATTTTATGATGGCTCAATTTAGTGAAATGAGCACCACATTTAAAGATGAAAATAGCGGTGGAATTGAACGTACGGCCTCTATTCCAGACATTGATATGTCTGGGACGCAGTTTAGTTTTGGAATACTTTGGATCAATTAAAATTATACGGCATGTAAGACAAGGAAATAAAAATGACAAATTGGCTTAAAACAACGGGGATAGTTTTTTGCTCCGTTTTGCTTTTTGGTTGTCTGGATAAAGATGACGAAGTTCAAGTTACTCAAGGCGCAATAATTGACCGTCAGACCGAAGCTTCGCTTTCAATTGTGGCTGCTCAAATGGTTGAGATTCAAGAGCAAACAGCTTGGTCGATTCGAGCTGATGTAACCGCAACAAACGGCATTGAAGAGTTACCGAGCCAAGTGCGTTGGGAAGTTGTGGACGCGCCGTCTGGTTTTACAATGCCATTGGTTTGGACCGACGTAGTTGATGGTTCATCTATAGTTGATTTCACAACCCCTGACATCAGCGAAGACCAACAAGTTACGTTAAGAGTTTACGCCGAAGTCGTTGAGTCAGACACGGTAGCCGCAGCCCAGATATTTCATGATATTACGCTAGAGCTTTATGCTAATGGCGAAATTGTCATTTCAGGTGCTGTTGTTGATGATCCAATCCCAAACGCGATAGTGACAATTCGTGTCGGTGAAGAAACCTTTGAAGTTGTTGCAGATGAAAATGGCCTTTACCGTATCCCAATTGAATTTGTTGATGAAGACGCCGTATTTGAAGTTACTGCTGTAGGTCAGCCTTAGTAGCGGTTTTGAATCTGTCGAATTTAAATCTTATTTAGGCGATGGTAAATCGCTTCTTGAAGATGCCGGCAGTGACGGAGAATTAACAGCCTCTGAAAATATCAATATTAATGTATCTAACGTCACCACGGCGATTTACGTTCTTGTTCAAGATATCATTGAAGAGCAAAGTGGCGAAACAGCCCCTGTAGAAGGTGCCGTATTAAATCAAGGCGAGTACGACGCATTAGTTGAACAAGTTGACAATGAAGAGGTTATTCAAGTTGCTGCGGTCATTCAGTTAGTTGTCGATTACGGCGCGGATTTACCTGAAAATACCAACACAGTTTTAGAACTGGTTGAGGACCTAATAAAAGATGAGCAGGCCAAAGATCTGTTTGTTCAAGAAAGTATCGAACAAGTTGTTGCCGAAAACAATGACATTGACACTCTGACCCTCGAAGACCTTGTAGAAGATATAATTGAAGACGAAAACTTGGTTCCAAGTGCCGATGAGCAAGAGTTTATTGGCAACTATGTGGTCGCAAACACCGTTCGTTCATTTAGTAGTTTATTTAAAAATTCTAAATTGTTATTTGGCGGTGTATCGTTAAACGCAAATAATGTCGGTACTGTTAGTCAATTTCTAACCGCTGGCGATCGTTCTTTCAGCTGGGCAGTTTCTGGTACTCAAGTAATTGCGACATTTGATTCATCGTTTACTTTGTCTGAGCCTCTTTATCCCGCAAAGGACGACAATACATTATTCATTAACGGTTTTTCAATTAACCAGTTAGCTAATAACGCCAATGGCCGCAGTTGGTTGGTGAGAGTGAGAGGAGAGTACCGTAATAATACAAGTGGCGAAACAACGTCATTTCAATCAGAAAGTGTATCTATTACGTCAATTAATCAGTCTGACTTAATCGCGTACAATACATCATCGTTGCTGAACAAAGAATTGTTCCTTACTGTTGTTGATAATTCGTCAGCACCAACGGACAACGCACTGCTAAATGCCTCATCACAAATGTTGATGTTTGGTGAAGATTCTCAAGGCAGTTTCACTAATTCTAATGGTAATTTGGTCAATTTTAATTGGACTATCGATGCTTTAGGTAGCTTAAATGTTGCTATCGTAGGTAGTGCTGGAACCCCTTCTCAAAATATTACTTACCGACGGGTTCGTAAAGTAACAGACTCTATTGCTTACAATGTTTCGACTGTTGTGAATATAGATAACAATACCTATGCGTTTTCTGACTTAGCTTACAACTTAAGTAACAGCGCGTTACCAAGCGACTTTAGTTTTAACAAAACCTATAAAACTGTGGGCTCGGACGACACCTTTACGTTATTGCCTGACAATACCGGGTTCTATTATTACCCAGCTAACGCAACTAAGTTTGAACATTTTTCATATTCGGTTTCATCAAATACCGTGAATATTTCAAGCTATGGTACGCAAGGTCGTAAATGTGTTGTTGGCACGCCGTGTGCCCTCTCAAAGAGTGTTGAGATTGAGTTTGATAGTTTTGTTAATAGTCGATTAACCTTCCATTCTGTGGAAAGTAAATCAGGCATGAACAGAAGGTAGCGTGGCGATTGCAAAATCTATTCGTGACGCCGTTCTAACTAAATCTTCTATTCCTGCAACGCTTAGTTTGTATTTTGCAGAGTCAGATTCAGTTTATAGTTATTTCTTAAATCAAGATGGTTCTGGGCAAGTAAATGCCGGCAGTGAGACTGGAGTTTGTAGTGCTGTATCATGGGATGTTTCAGATGAGGGACGATTGGTCGTCACTGAAAATAGTACCGATACAACATTTAGATTATTGGCAGGGTCAGTTAAACAGGGGGTTTTCTGGGCAACAACTGGTGCGACTTCAAAACTCTTCTCAACAACTTCAAAAGTTAATGCCTGTGCCGATGTTGCAGAAACATTTATACCGCTTATCGATGAGAATATCACTTTAGGAAACTATCGTTTAGATGATACTGAAACGGGCAATCAGGTCGTCATTCGTTTCAATGAAGATAAAACGGGTTACTTAATTAACGGCGCGGAATATTACAATGCGGAATTAGCCGATTCGATGAGTAATTACCTCGCTCCTTTAACGTGGGCTATTAATTCCGAAGGGCGGTTAAATCTTAGCGTCAGTGGCTCTTCTTCTATTGAATTACTATTAAAACAAAATACGTTTACTTCTGGAACCGTGCAACTTTCTCGAGATACAACCAATAATAACGAATTTGACGAGGTGACGTCATTTGCCATTAGTTATATTAAAGGCTGTAATCAAGATTTTGATGGCGATGGAATTAGCAACTGTTTTGATAAAGATGACGACAACGATGGTGCAGAAGACTCAGTTGATGCTTTCCCATTAAATTCAGCAGAAACCTCCGACTTTGATAAAGATGGTATTGGCGACAATGCTGACTTAGATGATGATAATGACGGTGTAGCCGATGAAATTGACGCCGATCCATTTGATCCATTAGTCGGTGAACGTAAAGAGTTTACAACGGCTATGGTAGACGGCAAAGTCTTCGTAAGCACTGGTGTTTGGCAAAATGGCATTTTACCGCAAAGTGCTGAAACCTTTACGTTTGGCAGCAGTAAAACACTGATCGCAGATCACGGTTTACAAAATGGGATAACTCAAGCTGAGTTTGACTGGCGTATAAGTGATGATGCTGTGGTGTTGGAAAATGGCGCAACTGTAAACAGTGAAACAATTTATTACCCATTTGATCAAATTTTAGAGCGCTTTGCATTCAGCCAAGAAGTTGTTGATGAATTAAATAGCGCCTATGAAAATGGCCAGTTAGGCCAGAATTGGATTATGGTGTCATCGGGTGTCGTAAATAAATCAATTGTTTTGGTTGATGACAGCGTACCTTAGTGAACTGGAAGTAAATGTTGAAGACACCTACGCCTTTGAAATTGAACCAATTACTGACTATGTCTTTATTAATGATCCTCGTAAAGAAGAAATGTTGGGTAGTTACAGCGCTAAATTGTTTGATGTTAGCGCCAATATATCGTTAGGTTCGAGTGTGTCAGACGTCGTTGGGCGTTGGATTTTAAATTATGATTACACCTTAACCAGCGAACTAGCGTTTTCTCAAAATTACGCTTTATTAAGTGATTTATTCACAATCACAAATGACAATATTGCGTTTACCGAAATTGCTCAAGACAACTTCAATGTGTCAATGAATAATGGCGCACTAGTCTTAACAAGCGGTGAGGTTAGTTATACTTATACAGCGGTACAGCAAGAAGGTAATCTGTATTTAGCTACGGTTGATAAGCAAGTAAATGGTGTAAGTGAATTTGTTCTTGCAGTGCTAATAGCGTCATTCGACGACTCCGCGTCAACCTTCATTGGTGGTTTAGGTAAAGAGTTCCCAAATGTTCATATAGCGCACATAAACAGTGGCTATGCAGATCAGTGGGACGGCGATAAACTTAAAATTGAAAATGTTTGGGGTTATCGTTTTGGACCAAATGGCGTATTAAATAGAGGGATTACAGGCAAAAAAGGGACCATGTATAACGAAGGTGTCGACTTCTTTACTTTAGGCACTGAATGGACTTGGGATGCTAATGACAGTCAGGTATTTCTTGAAATATTGTATGACGAAAACACAGCTTACGAAAATCACTATCTAAGAACATGGGATGTCATCGCTACGAATAGCTCGGGTTTCACCGCGGTATTTGAACGTGAAAGACGAACTCAAGATTGGAACTACGACGGAACGATTACCGCTGATGAGGAAGATCGCTGGTATATTTTACCTCGTATTAACTTCATTGCACCTGACGATTTAAGCCGTTATCAGCCTGCTTGGGACAATACGGTAGCAATAGGAAGTTTTTCTGATGACGACACCGACGGCGATAATATTCCTAATAATTCCGATAACGATGACGATAATGACGGTTACTCAGATTTAGTTGAATTGCAACTTGGTACTGATCCTTTGGATCCGGCGAGCAATGGTGACGATTTTGACGGCGACGGTATTATCGACGCAAACGATGATGACGACGACAACGACGGGGTACTAGATGCTGATGACATAGCACCAACTGATCCTCGTGTTGGCGCTAAACTGACCATCGACTCGTCAGTAATTGATAACACTTACTTAGAAATCACAAATTCTCCTTTGGCTAAACCGAGCTTCTCCATTGAAGAAAGTGGGGCGTTAGTATCGTTTGATCATTCTACTGGTGTGTTTGTTTATGCAGACGACCAAACTTATGAAGTTGGTACGTTCGCAATTGTTGATGATGTTTTAATCATTGATTCAGAATCTGACGTGGATACCTATATTGAAGATGTTTTCTATCTCGCTGAAATGGGGATAATTGATTATCAAACGGCGGAATCCTATTACAACATAATAGGCTCATCTGACGTTGTTGTTAGAGAGCAAAGCATTGGCAATGATCTTTATCTCATTAAACAAGATGGCTTAGTCGATACATTTTATACAATTGAGAAAGAACAGATCTTATTTGTTAATGACTGGCAAAGAGAGTTGTTAACAGGGTCAACATCGTTAACCCCACTATTAGTCGAAAACGCAGAAATTGTGGAGTTAACAAGGCTAAGTGACTCAACATCTATTCCTTTTGTTGATTCTGAAATTGTAGACAAAACATGGGCGATGCCAGTCCTTATCGATACTCGTTCAGACGACTCGATGATTAAAGATGTTGCCGTTGAGTTCTCGTCGACAACATTTGAGTCTAAAGTTTTGGATATTCAAGGTTCGTGGGCAATAGATATAGATGGTAAATTGCACCTAACGACAGAGGATGGTGATTTAATTGTTCTCACTCGTTATGACGAATTTGATGGGATGTCATCTGTTCATTCATTAGTTACGACTCAGCTTAAAGAGCAAATAGAGGGCGCGTGGATTGATGGTACCGGTGGGTACGATATGCCAACACCAGTTGCGACTGCAACACAAAATCAAGCCGTAATTTATTATAATCGTGAAGATAAAAACTTCACCGGTTGGACATTACATGTATGGTCCGGTGGAGAATGTACAGGCTCATTGGTAACTGATACTGAATGGAATGATGGCTTAGAACCCGATGGCATAGATCCAGAATTTGGTGCCTATTGGACAGTTGACACAGTTGATGACAATAGTTGTATTAACTTTATTCCACACAACGTCAATGAAGGCATTCAGACTCAGGACTTTAAAGCTTATCTCGCTGAGAGTGATACCAATCAGTTCTTTGTATTGTCTTTAAATGACAGGGATGGTTGGGACACCACTGATGTTTTAACGAACCCACGTACATATGCTTCGTTGGATATCTACAATATGGTTGACGCTGTATTAAGCGATTATAGGTACATCGGTGCTCAAGATTCAGCTGCGAGCTTTGCAGGTATCGCAGATCATCTTGTAAACTTTAGTTGGGACCTACTAGACCCTGATAACTACGATGAAAGCGGTAATCCATATCCTCATGATTTTGACTTCTTAGTTACTTTGAATTCAGGTCACTTTATTTGGGAAACCGGCGGTTTTGATTACAACTCAGTCGTGGAAAATCAGCGTTGGGAGATTGACCCAATCGATGGCTCGTTTGTCGAACGTTATATTGTTAACCGCAGCGACATGGCGGAAAATTCTGACTGTACAGTTAATGATATCGACTGTGTTATTCACTATGAATATCGATTCACTCCACTTTCAACAGTAGGTAATCGCACTTACTTTGTTGGTTCATATTTCTATAACCCTACCGCTTGGGCTGGGCAATATGATCCAATGGACATAAATGCAGATACGTTTAATGTTGGTTTCTTAGAGACTTCGGAATTTAGCGATTTTGATTTTGACTTAGACGGTATTTCAGATACTTGGGATAACGATGACGACAATGATGGAGTAAACGACAATGACGATAGTTTCCCATTTGATCCTAATGAGTCGCACGATACAGACCAAGACGGGATAGGTAATAACGCCGACTTAGACGATGATAATGACGGTGTTGACGATGAAAACGATGTCGATCCTCTCGATCCAGAATATGGTGTAAAGGTTGAGATTAATGCCAATTCATTTACTAACGAATACATTCTGATCTCTTCTGGTCGTGGATCAAATCCAGACTTTAACTTGTTTACCGCAAATGGCATTCGCTTGTCTTATGGGGCAAATGGTGAATACCGTGCTTCTAATTTTAATGGTGATATTTCAGGAACTTGGAGCGTAGTTAATAATACAGCGATTGCCGACTTGAATGGCGACACTGAAGTTGTATGGTTTACGGCTTGGGATCTTCTTGATGTTGGTGTTGTCGACTTCGATACTGCGTTGCGTTTTGTTGATGAATTTGGTGAAAACAGCTTTGAAGTTGAAGTTAGAAGTACGAAAGAAGAGCTGTCGTTAATTGAAGAAAGCCAGTTGGAACGCCACTTTAGGATAGTAACCACAGCTTCGTATTTACCTGTTGATGATAACTACCGAGAAGCGTTATATGGTTCTGTTGGTGCGGCGGCAAAATTAGCGATAAGAAACCAATATAATGCGACTTATCGTGTTGAATCTGAAATGCAATTTGACACTTTATCAACGGCCAATTTTAACGGTGTCTACACGTTCCTAGGTTTACCATATGACTCAGACGACGATGGTGAAATCGATTCTACCATCACTGATATAGTTGATATGAACAACAATGTATCGATAACCGGTTTGACTCCTGACTTTACCTGTAGCAGGTTGTAAATAGCGAGTTGGTACTTACTTATCCTAGGTAGGATTAGTTAAAGTTAAAAAGCATAAAACATTCGCCCAGTCTTTCTCTGCGCTTGTGTCGTCTGAATTTAACGGCGAACATTATAGTGATTACGACTTGGTTGTTGAACATGAACTCAGCGTCGATAGCTCGTTTATTGTCGATCAAGCGGTGCTAAGTGCCTTAGTCAATGACAAACCCTGATTCATTTGATGAACATGGCGTTAAGCCAGATTGGGTTTATGGCTACCGTTTGGAAAATGGTGGTGCAAGTCGAACCATCTTTGGTAACGATTTAGATCTTAGTTATCCAAATGGGGGTTGGATAGCCAATAACTGGCAGTTAAAAGATGGCACCATTACGATTGAAACGGGCATTGATGAGCAATACAACAATGTAAATTGTGCTGATTCAGATCTGAACTGTAATCCACAATACAAACGTCATTGGGTGCCGGTAGCGCAAGAAGGCCAACGACTCTATGTCCTTGAGTGGGAAATGGAAAATAGCAACTACTGGGACTTCAATAACAAAGTTGAAAACTGGTATATGCGGATCCTGCCACGATTGAATTTTTACGAAGTTTACCCGCTCAATATTGACACCGATGGTGACGGAGTAAACGACGCGATTGACGATGATGCGGATTCCGATGGTGTATTAAATATTAATGATGCCTTCCAATTTGATACGAACGAACAAGTCGATAGCGACGGAGATGGTGTCGGTGATAATGGTGATGTATTCCCAAATAATCCGGCTGAACAATTTGACAATGACATGGATGGAATTGGCGATAATGAAGATTTAGATGACGACAATGACGGTATTAATGACGTTGACGACCCAACGCCTTATGAAGATACCCGAACGGTTTCTATGTTGAATTTCAACGATGCCGAATTATCGGCATGTTTAAACGATAGTTATGCCGATGAATTAATCTACTCTGTAACCAATGTTGTCTGTAACGGCTACCAAGTAACTGATTTATCAGGTATCCATCAGCTGCCAAATATTGCTGATTTTGCTATTTACGACAATGAATTCGTTACTGACTTTTCCCCGTTAACGGCACTTTCTTATTTACGTAGGTTTGCTATTTCGAGCCCTATTTTTAACAATAGTGATTTAGCTGATTTAGCGTCAATCGACTCGCTAGAATCCCTTTGGATTAACGCGGGTAATGTTACTTCGATAGAATCGTTGCGTAATCATCCATCAATGAATGCAATACATATTTGGGGGTTACAAGACACTACGCAAATTGAAATGGACGTGATTCTAACGTGGAGTGAAGTTCTGGAGCTGGCACTTGACGCACATACAGTGAGCGATTTTGCAGTACTTGGACAATTAACTAGCTTAAGAACTTTATACATTCATGGTGAGGTTTCTGATGCGGAAGCAGTTGAAATTGGCAAACTCGTAAATCTTGAAAACTTTAGCTTTGGTTGGGGGCCTCAATGGTCTCAACAAGCGATAAATGACTCGGTTGGTCAGTTTACAAAACTAAGAGAGCTATTTATTAATGACATGATTGTTGAAGACATGAGTTTCTTACTTAGTTTTGATGATCTTGAAAGGGTAGAGTTAGCTAATTCATCACCGGTCATTATTAGCCAAATGAGTGACCTCGAAGCTCGTGGGGTTTATGTTGAACAGTATATTAATCATCATAGTATGTTCAGTAATTTGCTTATCGGCAAACATACTCTGACCGATGTACTAAATGACCAAGGCCAATTGATTGATGTTGGTGTTACATTTGAAACAGATCATTCCGGTGTAATTGACTGGGGATTTGGCGAAGAATTGTTCTATTGGTCTATAACGGATGAAGGTCGCGTTATTGTAGATTATGACGCAAGTAATGAAGTTGAGCGTTGGTATTGGCGCACGTTTTTTGAGCAAGAGTATGGCTACAGTGAAGGCATAGTTGGTATTGAAGTTGACTTCAATAATGACGGTATTTACGAGAAACATTTAGAACAACGTTTTAGTGCTTCTAAATCTACTCTTGCCTATGTAGGTTTAACAGATGTGGCTGGTAGACATACATTTACCAATCCGAGTAATAATACGGAGCAAGAAATCGTATTTAATGAAGATGGTACTGGCGTTGTAACTTGGGATGTAAACCCAGAAACGTTTACCTTAGTCGTTTGATGCAGAAGGTCGAGTTGTTGTAGTTTATGACGATATTAATACGATTGAGACAGATCGTTGGACATGGCATTACACAGATAGAAATGACCAAGTCTATTTCTCAGGCAGTGTCACATTAGAAGTTTCAGAATATGGCGATGGTAACTACAACCTTACGGAGTTTTCTTACGCCTTACTGACTAAGGAAGTTTATTCACAATCTTTAATTGGCGCTTGGTATTTAGGCAATGAACTCGATGACTCAGATTATAATGTCTTAATCTTTATTAACGACCATCAATATATCCTAGGTCACACTAAAAATATGGAAAATAGCAACTTAGTTTCTGGTGAGTTTGGAAACTATAGTTGGAACGAATCGACTGGTGAATTCCAAGCTTATTTGATTGGTGAGAGCGACGGAGATGCGGGCCTTACGACTGAACCTTCACTGCTATCATATAATGGAGACATGCTGACATTATATGAAAATGGTGGCGAAACGTTTGAGTTACATCGTATTGTTGGCGAAAATGAAATTGCGGGTTCTTGGATTACACCAAGTTCAGGAGGCTTTGCGGGCCATAGCGTACTAACGATTATCGACGCAAATAGATATTTCTATATTCATACCACTGAGGATTCAAATACTCAGCAAGTGACCGGTGAATATGGAACCTACACTTGGGATAAAGATACTTTCATTATGACGTCAGTTGTTGTTGACGAAAGTGACAGTAATCACGGGTTGAATGGCCTAGATAAAGAAGTGACCGTTGCCAACGGAATATTATCTATTATTGACGTAAACACATCACAATTAGACGCTGAAGCGGCTATGATTGACGCAAATGCGTATCGCCCAGATTATGTGGCCATCGAAGACATTGACGGCGCATTTAATTTATATGTCATCGACGAACACGCCCGCTACCAACAGAACTTCCAAACTAATGGAACCGGCTATGCGATCTGGGATGAAATGGACGGCATAGAGACGTTTAATTGGCAGTTTGATCCTAATTTAATGGAAATTAATGTTGATTACGGGAGCGGTGGACTTCCTGATATATACCGATTCAAAAATCATAAACGTGATGAAAACGGCGCGCTAGCCGGACTTGAAGTTGTTCTAACGATAGATGATGACCTAGATGGCAATTATGATAGCGAAACTGTTGATGCTGTTTTGATCCCACTTGATCAGGTTATTGCAATGGGATTGGACGACGTTGTGGGGAGTCATCTTTTATATGAATATGTCGATGAAATATTGGTTGAGCGCTCTATTATCCTTAATCAGGACGGTACAGGTGTTATGGAGTGGGATGGTATTCATAACTTTACGTGGCACCTCGATACTGAAGGAGCGGTAGTAATTGATTATAACAGTGAGACATATACTGACCGATTGGTTTGGCAAGTCGCTTTTGATGACTCGATAGGTGACTATCTAAACGGTGTTGTCGAGCTGCAAGTTGATAACGACGGTGACGGTATATTTGAAGAAGTGGACCTTACTTGGTATCCAGTCGAAAAATATGACTAAGTCGCCATTTTAATATTAAAGCCACAACGTGTTGTGGCTTTTTATTTTTAACATATTGCAAAGAGATGGCGTGGTAATTGCTTTAAACAATACATCAGAAATATAACGTTTTGTTTGGAGACAGTTATGGAGTGGGCACTAGTCTTACTTATCGGTTTAGTTATTACAATTGGAGTCGTTGCCAGTCATTTTATTGACACGAGCAACCCTTATCCGTTTAAGAAGAAGGCACAATTATTTACTAATATTGAGCGTGGATTTTATGCTTTATTAGACCGCGCTGTTGGACAAGACTTTAAAATTGTTAATCGCGTTCGACTCAATGACATCATTCAGCCTAAAGATTCAGTGGGGGGCGAGCAAAACGTTCCGCCGCATTAAAAGCTGGAAGTCGCGTTATTGACTACGTTTTATGCGACCCAAAAGATTTTAGGATCATTGCGGCTGTTGACTTAGTTAACCAAACACAAGGCGGGCATAAGTCTAAGGCGGATTGGTTTGTAACAGGTGCTTTAGAAGCCGCTGGCATTCCTCACATCAGAATTAAAGTTAAGAAAGGCTATCAGGTTGAAGAAATTCGAAATGGTATCTTATACAAAATAGGCAAAAAGAACGTGCTCATCCTCCCGAGCCGATCATCAAAGGCAATATTCCGCGTCGTCCTGTTGGAGCGCTATCTGCAAGCCAAGTTAAAGCTCAACTAACAAGCCTACCATTTGCCAAAGCGTCTTAACACGCTTTGGATATTGCTTAATTATCTCAATGACAGGGTATTGTTTACAATATCCTGTTTTGCCTGACTCGCCTTTCAACATTGTGTTTACCTAATTCACACAGCTCAATAATTTAGTAATTTCCTCATGAGTAAAAACCACGCCTAGTTTCGATAAAACAACAATTTAAATAACCCAAAATTCAACTTTTAGACTAATTAAGTATATGGATTGTAATAAGTCACTTTTTAACCAGAAATAACTTTTCTAATCCACCAAATTCGGCTAATTTGTTGGTATGTGTGCCAATTAGATAATGAAATAGATTAACTGTTGAACTATAATTTGGCGATAGAGATAAATTGTAGTGTGTAGTTTAGGGAAAATCATGAAATTGCGTAATTTGACGATGACCATTGTGCTTTTAGCAATTGGTCTATTTGCCATGCAGGCGAATGCGGCATCAGTTGCTGAACTGAAGAGCAAAAAAGGGAAGTGGCAAATTTATTTGCGAATTATCAAAAATACGCTGCAGACTATGAAGATGTTCAATCTAAACAGATGTTTATTCAGAATAATCTTGGTGCAATCGAAAAAGAAGTCGACAAGTTAAAGACCGATCAAAATGGCTTTAAAAATGCGCCGATGAACTCAACCATAATCAAAGCACTACTCGAAGTCACTCAACAAATTGAACAAAAAGACGCGGAATATAAAGCTAAAGAGAACGAGCTAATAGCCGTTGAAAATCGTGCTAAAAATATATTGGTTCAAGTTGATTCCGCAGAAAGTCGCTACAAAAAATCTAATCGCAGTTTAAACCAATTGATCGATCAAACTATCGATTTAAAAGTCGCGGATGAAATTACTAAATTTGAAAGCCCAGTTCGCGCAAGTGAACGTGAACAAGTTTCTTGTTCGCGTAATGAGTCTGTAGATGATTGCGAAAATCGCGGCTACGATAAAGCGACGAATAAAATTCAAGACAGCAAACAACTGATCACCAGTAAAAGTGTTGTGCAAGATTTCGAATTGGAATCGGACTACGTAGAAAAATTCAGTAAAAATCGACTTAGTGATGTTAAAAAGTCGTTGTAAGTGAAGACTATAATCCACAATCTCGTTCAATTATTCTAGTGGTTGAAGTTACCGCTTCAGTTTCTGCTGCTGCAGACTAAGGCGCTAATAGAAAAGTTTAGAGAAAAAGTGTCACTAGAGTATTCGGTATATCGATTTGTAGAAGGTGCGGCCGTATTGGATGTGGATGTCAATAATTCGCTAAATCAGAATTCCCCGCAACCGTTAAATAGCACACCTGTTCAACCAAATATGAACGTCGTTTTAGACACGTTGTTCACCCAAGGTTTAAAACATATCAATTTAGAAAACTTTGAAGGCCCAAGTCAAAGTGCCTTTGCCATTGCACGTGAGATGGCAGGCATTAATATTGGACATGAACGAACTCAAATGTTGTTAACTATGTTAGACGGTGGCGTTAGCATCAAGGCTAAAGAGTACGCCGTGTCGAACAAAATGACTAACGGCAACAGTCTGGTATTAAATTACCAAAAGCTACAAACTGATATTGGTGTTACTGCAAGTCATTGGATCCCAGAATACTTAAATGCGTACAAAGTGTCGCAACAACCAGTAGTTAAATCCGAAAGTAAGAAGATCCAACAATTCGCAGAAGAGAAAGCTCGAAAATTGTCGAGTAAAGAAATTAAGTCTTTGCTGACATCTGCACGTTACTTAATCCGTAAAGATAAATACTTTAGCCCATCATCATCAAATGCCTTTGATAAAGTTAAGTTGGTTTTAGATTACGAACCAAGTAATAGCAAAGCAAAAGAGTATTACCAGAAGATATTTGAAGATGCTGCAGAAGATGCCGTGGATCTTGCAGAAGACGGTGATTTTGATGAAGCTCGTGAATTAGTAAACTCTGGATTAGCTAAAGTTGCTGGTGAGTCTCGATTAAAAGCGGCATTGGACAAAATATTAGAACTAGAAAGCCAACCGAAAAAAACCATTAGACGCGCGGTTGGTGGATTTTAATTATGTTTTTTCGCCAATGCTTAATTGCAATCGTTATCCTGTTTTGTGGTTCAACTTATGCGGTTACCCCTTCAGCGCCTTAGTTGGGCTGTCGACAGCTATGTGGAAGGTTATGTAACTGGACTAGGCATAGGTAAATTAAAACCAAATAAAAAACACGCAGAACGATTTAGAGATAAAGCAGCGGAAATGATGGCTAAGGCCAATTTGGCTAAACAATTTGAAATCCATATAGACAGTAAAACCTACGCATCTCGCGGTAAAAATGTAGATCCTAAGATTAGGGTTGATACGATTCAAACGTCAATCACATCAGTACTTAGCGAAAAAACCGTTGAGGAACTCAAACGATGGGTCGATCCTAAAACCGGTACTCTCTATTTGTTGATTGGTATTAAACACGCTGAATAGCGCTTTACGCTTCTATTTGTAATTAAAGGCGTAACGAATTCAAGTTTAATAGTGACTTTCTATGATTACTTACTATTTTTAAGAGTAGGTTAATGAAGTAAGCGTGATTTTTGTATGAGTCTAATTGTCGTTTAGGTTTTATAATAATACGCATCCATGGGGCGATAAACGGGGCGATAAACGACGTTGCTATTTTATAAGTGGTCTAAAATGAGTGTTTGAATTCAACGGAAATTCAAAGTAATAGCGATTTGAAACCGTTGTTGTTAAAACGTAAATCAAGCTTAAGATTATTGAAAATATTGTTAAAAAGGGAAATATAATGAAAAATTCACTGAGAGTTGCTTTGTTTGGTATTACGTCCTGGCGTCGACACAAGTGTTTGCAGATGTTTGGTTTGCACCGCGTGTAGAGTATAGTTTTACTCAGTATCAACAGTCTTTGGCCACTCAGTCTAGCGACGATATAGAAAATGGAAACTCATCTTCTAGTGGTGCCGACACTGTCGTTGACTTAAACTTAATTACGATTGGTGGTGGAGCAACCTTTGGCATCGATGCGTTTTATGTTGATATCGATGTAAAGACAACCTAGGATTCTGAATTACACGGATTTTATAATGACCAATATCAAGTGAATGATATTGATCTAAAAGACAATGGCGGCGTTGACCGAAGTGAAGTGAGCTTAACAACGGGTTTTGGTTTTGAGCACTTTTCACTTTTTGGTGGGGTAAAAATCACTTCTACAGAATTCCAACATGACATTTATTATGATTACCAAAATCCAGAAGATTCAACGCAAGATTACCCAGCATTTTTGATTAGCACCGAAAGTGGCAATAAACCATTAGTAACAAATACAACGTTTGACTCAACCGGTATCTTTGGCGGTATTTCAGTGCAATTTACGTTTGGCGAAAGCGGAGCATTAGCATTAAGTGCCGCTTACTCTAAGATTATTGATGCTGATTTAATAGACGATTGGCACAACGAAAGTTCTCAATATAATCTAAATGGTACAGGACAAGGTTTGTCCGCCAATGCAAAATTATCCTATGGTTGGTTATATGCTAAAGCAGAATACGCGAAATATGACTACACAGGTTATGAGCCACAAGATGAGAGCACAGCCGAATTTAATGATGATGTAACCGAAGAGTTTCTTCGTTTAGGTGGCGGTATTTCTATACTGTTTTAACCAATTAATGTATTTTGATTTATAGAAAAACCAGTAGCTTAGGCTACTGGTTTTTTTGTCGCTATCGCAAAAATCTAACGTATTTGCAAAGTGCTATAAGGCCTGTTTCTATTTAGATTAATTCCAATTAAAGCAAAGAATTGTTATAAGTAACTTTGCTCCTTATTTAATCGACAACATAATGAAAATTGTGTTTCTATAGGAAAATTAAATTGTTAGAAGTCGCTATCATTTTTATCGGATTTGCATTTTTTATTTCTATGTTTTTGAACATAAAACATGTAAATAACTTGGTAAATGGCAAACTAATTTACACCTTAATTATCATCAGTTTTGTTAGCGGTTCATCTATTTTGTATTTTGATATCATAATGACAAAAAGTGAGATAGCGCGTACGACCCATCAATTGGCGAATATCAATTACTTAGCAACTAGCCTTACGCCAAGTAAAAAGGTTGTCGAACATTCCAATATAACTAAACCAGAAAAGCCTCCGAATAAAACAAATACGCATTTTACGGCCGAAAGTAGGGGCACAACTAATAGTGTTCAAACTATGCTTCATTTAAACCTAGGGCGTACTTCAACATTTAATGTCCCGGTTGGCAAAGCCGTGAATATACATAATGTCTCCTGCGACGTTGACTTAAAATACCAAAGCGCACATTTTCAAGTTAAACGGGGTGAAGGCATTATTTTGGATACAGCGGAACACAAGATCGAACCGTTGAAACTGAGTATTATTGAAACAAGACCGATTGATACTGACAAACCCCGTGGTTCACCAGGGCAAAAAATAAGTTCGGATAATAGACCGATAAATAAGCCGTTTACCAATAATGGGCTTTCAGGTAATCAACGTTCTGTTTTATACGGCCGACCGAGTTGTACGGCAGCTATATCGTTAATTTAATATTTCGCAGTTCTTTGCTTTAATGAATCAAGGATTACTGCTAGTTTTATAACTTCGAAAGAAAGAAAAATATTTAGAGTCGAATGGAAATAGAATTAAAATTTTTATTGCACGAAAACAAGATTGATCAGTTTAAAAAATTGATTGAGAACGACATGTTTCGAGCAGTTCGTAAACCAACCTTAGTATTAAGTAACGCCTATTTTGACACACCGGATAATGACCTAAGAGCCTTTGATATGGGACTTAGAACTCGTTGTAGTGAAGATAAAAACGGCCAAGGTTGGAGTGAACAAACGGTCAAACTGGCGGGTAAAGATATTGGCGGTTTACACCAGCGACCTGAACATAATGTTCGGCTAAGTGATGTTCCCCAGACAAAATGTTTTGCTGATCTTACTCAGTTTGATCCAACCATTTGGCCAGCCAATTTCGAAACAGAAAAGCTCCAACGAAAACTCATCAAGCAATTTGAAACCGTATTTAGCCGAAACATTTGGCACATCACTATGCCCAGCGGCACGCTTATAGAATGCGTTTTAGATGAAGGTTATGTTGAATCAGGTGAAAACAAAACGCCTATTTGTGAGATCGAACTTGAGCTTGTTAAAGGCAATGTCGCTGACATTTTCAATCTAGCGCAATTTTTGGTTGTTCACTTACCACTGCGGTTTGGGACCCTAAGTAAAGCCGCGCGCGGTTACATGTTAGTTAATGACAAAACGTTAGAAAGCTACAATTTGGAAGCGATTAATGTCGAACACGACGTGACTGTTGAGCACGGAATGATCCAAATGTTGAGCGAAGGATTAAAGTTTGTTCAGCATCATGAAATGGTCTTTGTTGAACAACATTCATTAAAGGCACTTCGTCGCACCATTGACGGTTTTTCGCAGTTAATTCATATTCTACAATTGTTCTCAAAAGTATTGCCGGTAGCAAGTGCAGAACAGTTAATTAAAGGGTTTAAACACTGTCGAAAAACTCTGAGCTGGGTTGATATCTTTTATCAATTCAAACAGCTCACTAACCGCCCTACACCCTACCGAAACAAGATTAAAGACAGTGAATCGCTAAGCGAATTATTACGACGCCAAATGACTCATGAAGAGCAAATGGCCGACGCGTCAGCTTTTTCCAAAGTCCAGAATATAACTTGTTGATCCTTAATCTGATCAATTGGTTAACCCATAAACAGTGGCGAACGGAATTGTCGTTAAATCAAATATCAGAGCTAAACCAACCGATCAGAAGGATATCCGAACAATGGTTGGATAAAGCATGGAGCAAATTAAAGCCGCAGTTACTTGAATTAAAAGATGTTACTCAAAGCTCCTATATCGAAAAACTGTATTGGCCGCTTGCAACAGAGCTGTTAACTGGATTGTGTGTTGGCCGCTTGTATGACACCGAAGATTGGCATAGTTTTAGAAATCCTTTAGTTGATCTTTTGATCGGCTGTGAAGAACTTATGCTGTTAAATACATTGGAAAAACTCGTTGATGAAAATTTGGCGACACATCCGAAACTCGAAGTGCATAAAAGTTGGATCGCAAGCAAACAACAAAGTCTGTTAATTGCCGTTAGCGCATCGACTAAAAATTGTTGCAAACTTAAGCCTTATTGGTAATTTAATGAAAATAAACACATTGTACGATACTCAGTTAGCCGCTCAGAGACTGAGTGAATTTGAATCGCAGCATGAGCAAATAACAGCAGCATCAGAAATAATAAGAACCATCGGATATCTGTTTGCTCGCAGTGAGTTTATTTTTCAAACTTGTTTAAAATACCCCCAAGTTTGTTCGGAATTATCTGAACATTTAGCACATGGTAAATCTGTTGATATTCATTTCCCAACTGAATTATTAGCAGAACCTGATGAAAAGACATTTCAAAAGCACCTGCGAGTCTTCCGACACAAAACTATGGTGCTTATTGCCGCCGACGATTTTCTTGCATTGACGTCGATTAAAGAATCGATGTTATTGCTGTCTAAATTAGCAGATGAACTGTATGTCGTAAGCCGAACTTGGTCCATTGAGTCGCTTAAACCTCGATTTGGCCAAGCCTTGAATAAAGAACATGACGAGATAGCGTTAATTGCATTGGGAATGGGAAAGCTCGGTGGTTATGAACTTAATTTTTCCAGTGATATCGATTTGATCTTTTGTTACAGCGAAAAAGGCGAAACTCAAGGCGGAAGAAAGTCCGAAGATTTCCAAATTTACTTCACCAAACTGGCGCAGAAAATCATTCAATTGTTGGATGAAGTTACCGGGGATGGGCAGGTATTCCGAGTCGATATGCGATTGAGACCATTTGGAGAAAGTGGCCCATTGGTGTCGAGTTTTGATGCCATTGAGGATTATTATCAAAATCAAGGTCGAGAGTGGGAGCGATACGCATTACTCAAGGCAAGACCGCTCGGACAGGTCGGCAGCATTTCAAACATAGAATCTTCTCAGCACCAAGTTTTAGTCAAAGTACTTAAACCTTTTGTTTTTCGACGCTACATTGATTTTAGTGTGATCGAATCGTTACGAACGATGAAAAAACAGATCCAAAACGAAGTTAAACGAAGACGAATTGTGCTCAATATTAAATTGGGCAGTGGCGGCATTAGAGAAATCGAATTTATCGTTCAAGCGATGCAAATGCTTAGGGGCGGTAAAGAACCGCAATTACAGCAAGCAAGTTTGCTAAAAACGTTACCTGAATTAGTTACCTTAAATGTATTTAGTGGCGCAGAAGGTAAAGCCCTTGCCGAAGATTATTTGTGGTTAAGGCAATGCGAGCAGTACCTCCAAGCGTTTGGCGACCAACAAACGCAAACCTTACCGACCGAACCTGAACTGCAAACTCGGCTTATCGAGTTATTTGGATTTACAGATTGGCAGTCGTTTCTTAATCACCTTGCTGAAATTAACAAACGTGTCAGTCAAATGTTTATCAGTGTAGTCGGTGAACCGGAACAAGCAGAAGATAAGTCAAATGACGCTAAGTTGGCCAAGTGGAATGATGTTTGGGAGCAAGACGAAAAGCCTGCTGTGATGGATGATTTTGATCATGCCGAGGTCGTTTGGAAACAAAAATCGGACTTAATCAAACAAGTCAGTGGCGCAAGGGGTCGTGAACGATTAGATCAATTAATGCCTCAATTACTGATGGAATGCGCTGAGCAAAAAGTAGGTAAGGTTGAGTTTACAGAGATTTTAGTTCTACTGAAAAAGATAGCGTCTCGAACAGCCTACCTTGAGTTATTGGTTGAAAACGCAGGGGCGTTGTCGCAACTTATCAAGTTGACGTCGTCATGTCAGTTTATTGGCCAGCAAATAAGTCGATTTCCACTGTTGTTGGATCAACTCATTGATCCGAAGCAGTTATACAAGATCCCTGATCTAACTAATTATAACGATGATCTACGTCGACAATTATTACGGGTAGAACCCGATGATTTAGAAATGCAAATGGAAGTGCTGAGACAGTTTAAGCTAACCAATCAATTGGTTATAGCAGCCTGTGACGTGACAGGAGTTGCAAGTTTGATGCAAGTCAGCGACCATTTGACCGAGATTGCTGAAGCCTGCTTAGAACAAGCGACGGGCATTGCATGGCAACAAATGATAAAACGCTTCGGCTATCCTGAAGGCGCAACCGATGACCATAAAAACTTTGCTATTATTGGTTACGGAAAATTAGGGGTTTTGAATTAGGTTACGGTTCAGACTTAGACATAGTCTTCATTCATGGTTGCCAGTCGTCAAAAGAAACCGACGGCAAAAAGGCAATCGATTCTCGTCAGTTCTATCTTAAGCTAGCGCAACGACTCCTCCATTTATTTACCACTCGCACGATGTCTGGTGAGTTGTATGAAGTTGATACGAGATTGCGTCCGTCAGGTGCATCAGGATTATTGGCGATTAATATAGAGACGTTTTATGAATATCAAACAACCGAAGCGTGGACGTGGGAACACCAAGCACTAGTGCGTAGCCGAATTGTGGCCGGGGATGATATTTTGGCAAAACGGTTTGATCAAATTCGACTCAGTATTTTGTCAACGTCACGAGAGAATGACGTTTTGACAAAACAAATTGCAGAGATGCGAACAAAAATGCATGACAATTTGTCGAAGGAAACAGAAGAGCTATTTGACTTAAAACAATCTAGAGGTGGGATCGCAGATATTGAGTTTATTTCTCAATACTTGGTTTTACAGTTTGCTGAGAAACATCCAGAATTGACCAAATATTCCGATAATATCCGAATTTTGAATTGTGCGTTAGAACTGAAATTGATTGAACAGGCAGACTTCGATTCGTTGACTCAAGCTTATATCGAATTTAGGGAGCATTATCACAAAGCTTCTTTAAACAACGCCAAAAAGCTGTTGTCGGTGAAGGCACTACCAACTCACATCGGGCAGGTGAGAAAAACCTGGACACGCTTACTTGGTTAACTGAAGTTCATTTTTCCAAGTAATGATCCGTTCTGGTAAATCTTCGCTTTCTGCCAGAGTATCAAGTTGCGTAAAACTGCGAGCAATCGTCTTTTTATCCCCTATTGCTTTACTTACTTCTATCAGTCGCAAATAGGCTATTGCTTCACTTACTTTATCCTTCGATTCAACAAAGCTTCGGATAGACGTTAAATAAGTCCGTCTGGATTTAGTATATTGCTTGGCATTTTGGTAGGCCCTTGCCAAGTTAAATTCAGTGATCCCAATTTGCTGTCGGTTGGCATTTTCTTTCGCCCAAAAAATTGCTTTTTTGAAGCTTCTATGGCAGCCGTTCGTTGATTTAATTGACCAGTGCAGTGACTCAGGTTGGTATAAAGCTCCACTTGAAAGCTGGGGTTATTATATTGGTAATAGTTCTTTTTGATGGTGAGAAGCAGTTGTTTGGTTTCTAAAAACTTTGTTTTCGACTCAGCCACTAATCCCGATTTTTTTAGACGATGTGCTTCAACTAAAATGATATTGGCATAATGGATTAAATAAATAGGGTTAGAAATAGTCGAGGTAAGTTGACTAAAAAGCCCCTTGGCTTTATCTAAATAATAGATACCTTTTTTTCATTATTTTGCGCAAACTGAGTTTTCGCATGGTAAATACGAGTTAAAAATTGAAACTCTTTGCTCTTAATATTTTTGGAATCAACATACTTAGCCGTCGCCTCATGCAACCTTTGGGTGTAATTTAGTTGAAATAGAGATTCAAATTCATAAATTTTTAAAACATACCAAAAGTCTTGGTGTTCCTTGGTCTTAATTAGTTCTGCAGGTAATCGATTTAAACATTCGACAAATTCTGACTGACAAACCGTCCTGATACTCACTTTTGGAGGTGTTTTTTTAGCGGCAATGGCTACTGGCATCGTAACGATTATCAGGATAATGAGGTAATAAAATGATATTAATAATTTCATAATAAACTGGCTAATAGTTTCGTTGCCTTGATGATAACAAGGAATTCGTTCAATTATTACCAATTGTTTGTTGTTTTTTCCTCGATAGAAACAAACGGGTTAGAAAGCCTGCACTCTTCCATAGTTCTTAAATCCCGAATATTCGGATTAATATGCCGAAAAAAGGCCACTTCTTGGGTTTTTTCCACTGTAAATAGAAAAAATGTAAAAAATATGCATTAAATAGTTGAAAATGTTTCCGCCAACCCCACTTAAGTTCCAAGCAAATTTATAACCCTATTTTAATTGATGTTTTGGAGTGTAATCCCATGGGTAGAATTATTGGTATTGATTTAGGTACAACTAACTCATGTGTAGCTGTATTAGACGGTGACAAGCCTCGCGTAATTGAAAACGCGGAAGGTGATCGTACAACCCCTTCTATTATCGCCTACACAGATGAAGGCGAAATTTTAGTTGGCCAACCGGCTAAACGCCAAGCGGTAACTAATCCAAATAATACATTATTCGCGATTAAGCGTTTAATTGGTCGTCGTTTCGAAGATAAAGAAGTTCAGCGTGACATCGACATTATGCCGTTCAAAATTGTTAAAGCTGACAATGGCGACGCATGGGTTGAAGTTAAAAACGAGAAAATGGCTGCGCCACAAATCTCTGCTGAAGTTCTGAAAAAATGAAAAAGACGGCAGAAGACTATTTAGGTGAAACGGTATCAGAAGCTGTTATCACTGTACCTGCTTACTTCAATGACTCACAACGTCAAGCAACTAAAGACGCTGGTCGTATCGCTGGTCTAGACGTAAAACGTATTATCAACGAACCAACAGCTGCTGCACTTGCTTACGGTGTTGGTAAAAAGGCAGCGACAATGTTGTTGCAGTATACGACTTAGGTGGTGGTACGTTCGATATCTCAATCATCGAAATTGATGAAGTAGACGGCGAGCAAACGTTTGAAGTATTAGCAACAAACGGTGACACACACTTAGGTGGTGAAGACTTCGATAACCGTGTTATCAACTACTTAGTTGAAGAATTCAAAAAAGAGCAAGGCGTTAATCTTAAAAATGACCCGCTTGCTATGCAACGTGTTAAAGAAGCAGCTGAAAAAGCAAAAATTGAATTATCTTCAGCACAAAATACCGAAGTTAACTTACCTTATGTAACAGCGGATGCATCTGGTCCTAAGCACATGAACATTAAGATCACTCGTGCGAAGCTAGAGTCTCTAGTTGAAGACATGATCCAAGCGACTTTGGAACCATTACGTGTTGCACTTAAAGATGCAGACTTATCAGTAAGTGATGTTAATGACATTATCTTAGTTGGTGGTCAAACTCGTATGCCTAAAGTACAAGAGGCTGTTACTGAGTTCTTTGGTAAAGAACCTCGTAAAGATGTTAACCCTGATGAAGCCGTGGCAATTGGTGCAGCGATTCAAGGTGGTGTACTTTCTGGTGACGTTAAAGACGTATTGTTATTAGACGTAACGCCATTATCTCTAGGTATAGAGACTATGGGTGGTGTAATGACTCCGGTAATTGAGAAAAATACAACGATTCCTACTAAGCAATCACAAACATTCTCAACTGCCGATGATAACCAAGCTGCGGTTACGATTCACGTGTTACAAGGTGAGCGTAAACAAGCATCAGGTAATAAATCTTTAGGTCAATTTAACCTAGAAGGTATACGTCCGGCGCAACGTGGTACGCCTCAAATCGAAGTTACATTTGACGTTGATGCTGACGGTATCTTACATGTATCTGCTAAAGATAAAGATACTGGTAAAGAACAGAAGATCACTATCCAAGCAAACTCAGGTTTGTCGGATGATGAGATTGAAGCAATGGTTCGTGACGCAGAAGCAAACGCGGAAGAAGATAAGAAGTTTGCGGAACTAGCACAAGCGCGTAACCAAGCTGACGGTCTAGCACATGCAACTGAGAAACAAATCAGTGAAGCTGGTGATGACTTACCAGCTGAAGACAAAGAGACAATTGAAGCTGCGATTGAAGAGCTGAAGGTTGCATCTAAGTCTGGTACGGTTGAAGATATTGAAGCAAAATCTCAAGCGTTAATGGAAGCATCTCAAAAATTAGTTGAGCTTGCTCAAGCTAAAGCACAAGGCGGCCAACCTGGTCAAGCTGGCCCAGAAGCCGGTGCTGAGCAGTCAAATGCCCAGGACGACGATATCGTTGATGCTGAGTTTGAAGAAGTAAACGACGATAAAAAATAAGATGTAATCAGTCCTGTGTTAGCCGATGCTAACACAGGCTTTTTAGGTCATTAACATGGGCGTTTTTAAAACGCCCTGTTTTGTTTTTAAAATATAGGTTAAACGTAGTCATGTCTAAACGCGATTATTACGAAGTTCTGGGAGTAGCAAAAGACTCAACGGAACGTGAGATCAAAAAAGCGTATAAACGCTTGGCGATGAAGTATCACCCAGACCGTACTGCCGGTGACAAAGATCTTGAAATAAAATTCAAAGAAGTAAAAGAAGCATACGAAATATTGTCAGACGAAGACAAGCGTCACCAGTATGATAGTTATGGTCATGCGGCGTTTGAAAACGGACGTGGCGGTGGTCATGGTCATGGCGGCGGTGATTTCAGTGACGTATTTGGCGATGTGTTTGGTGATATATTTGGTGGCGGTGGTCGTCGTGGTGGCGGTGGTCACAGACAACAACGTGGCGCTGATTTACGTTACAACTTAGAAATGAGTTTAGAAGACGCCGTTCGTGGTAAAGAACTCGAAATCAAAGTGCCAACTTGGGTAACATGTAATCCATGTAGCGGAAGTGGTGCTAAAAAGGCTCGTCTCCTAAAACCTGTAGTACTTGTCATGGTAATGGCCAAGTGCAAATGCGTCAGGGCTTTTTTGCGGTTCAGCAAACTTGTCCAACGTGTAAAGGTCAAGGTCAAGTTATCTCAGATCCGTGTAACTCTTGTCATGGTCAAGGTCGAATTGAAAAGACCAAAACCTTATCGGTTAAGATCCCAGCAGGCGTTGATACAGGCGACCGTATTCGTCTAAGTGGTGAAGGTGAAGCTGGATTAAACGGCGCACCAACGGGTGACTTGTTTGTTCAAGTACATGTTAAAGATCATCCAATTTTTGTTCGTGACGGTAATAACTTGTATTGCGAAGTGCCAATTGGCTTCAGTACAGCTGCACTTGGTGGCGAAATTGAAGTTCCGACATTAGACGGTCGCGCTAAGCTTAAAGTGCCTTCAGAAACGCAAACTGGTAAAATGTTCCGCTTACGAGGCAAAGGCGTTAAGTCTGTTCGCAGTGGTGCTATTGGTGACTTGATGTGTAAGGTTATGATCGAAACGCCGGTCAACTTAAACGAAAGCCAAAAAGAATTGTTGCAACAGTTTAATGAAAGCATGTCTGGTAAATCGTCAAAATACCGTCCAAAAGAGCAAAGCTTTTTTGATGGTGTGAAGAAGTTTTTTGATGACTTAACAAGTTAATCAGGCTTTTATAAATTCAAAAAACCTCGTTTATCGAGGTTTTTTATGCCTGTAATAAAGTGCCGATGTTCAATGTGATCTTAATGGATTGTCCCAACGTACATTAATTAACGCAACAGACAGGAATTTAATTATGTACACATCAAATCAACCTAAATATGACAACGTATTAAAGCCAACGATTCTTTGTATTGCAGAGTCGTCACACTATCTTGTAGGTGTAATTGACTCAGCGCATAACCTTTACCGCTAGATCCCCAAGGTAAAGTGATATCATGCAGTTCATTAGTAGAAGCCAAAATGCTATTACGAAATAAAGGGATTTTGGTTGCGGATATTGAATATCAAACCGCATATGACGAAATGTGTGGTAATGCAGAACGTGCACCATGCCTTCACGTTGTACAGTTGTAATAAAAGGCCTAAGTCAATGACATCTAATACAACAATACCTAATAAAACAGCCTCAATAGAAACACTTTCAAATGTAAATGGCGTAGGGCATTGCCAATATAACGCGCCAAAAAACCAAGTGAGCCCAAAAGCATTACTCAACAGTAAATGGACTAAAGTGCACGTGACTAATAAAGAAAAGCATTTTTTGGTAACGTCAGTCACGTTTGACGAATGGCAAAATGTCGTCGAGTGTAAAATGGAGGCCGTGATTTCAAACAATGAGTACTTATTGGATTGGCGAGAACTAAAGCAAGCAGATAAGTGGCGACTGGGTTGGAATTAGTCTGTTTAGATTAGGCTCAGTTAAGTTCACTCTGTACTCGAAGCATAAGCCTTAATTAAGCCAACTTGTTATAGTGACAAATGCAGTCACTTACCACTCAATTGATTTTCCCTGCCAATCTAAAAACTCAATGTTCCATCTATTTCTGTATTCGCTAAAATAGTGAAAAGTTGCTGGGCGACAAATTTAGGGGTAAACAGTTTTCCCGCAGGCACATTAGCGTGAAATGGTTTGGATAACTCAGTGTCAGTTGTTCCAGGATGAAACGAAATGATTTTGATATTTTTGGCCCGCCTAGCCAGTTCAATCGCGGCATTTTTTAGCATCATGTTTAACGCTGCTTTGGATGCCCGGTAGCTATACCAACCACCAAGTTGATTATCGTTAATGCTGCCGACCCGAGCACTAAATACAACCACTTTGCAATTATGGGCACCAGTCAAGGTAGTGACTAATTGTTGAAGCCAAAGCAAAGGGGTTAGCGCGTTGACTGTGACGATTTGTTGGAACGAAGCTGTGTCTATATCCTCTAACCGCTTTTCTGGCTTTATCGTGTCGCTATGGAGTAATCCTTGGCAAATAAAGACCTGAGTAATGGGGAGATTAGAGACTTTTTGAATTTTTCTCACCGCTCGCTTTATTTCGTCAACATGGTAGTTATCAATCTCGATTTTGTGGATATGTGGGCCAGTTGTATTCTCGTAAATAGCTAAATCCCGACTCACTAATATGAGTCCTTTGTCAGACCTAGAAAGTACTTCAGCGGCAAGTGCTTTAGCGATGCCGCTATTTGCGCCAATGATTAGGCTTTGTTGCTTTTGCATTACAAGCTCCGTTTTGGCAAGTATCTGTTTTGATGTTAAATAAATTTGCGAGTACTGCGGAAATGGGCTGTCGATATTTTGCGACAACAAGATAAACCCAGTGGCTTATTGGTTTAATTATTGGCCAGTTTAACGGTGCAACCCAAAAGCCCTTTCCTACAAGTGTCCATGCTCGATGGGTCACTTCAAGACCAAGTAATATCTTATCTTGATAGCGGCCATGCAATATCGCCATCGCCTTGGAGAACTCGATATCGGGGTAATGTTTAGCAAAATCCTGTTGGTGCAAGTCAACTAGGTTGATCACATCATGTGTGTCATGTTGTTTTAAATGCCGCATTTCCGATGAGCAAAGCGGGCACTGACCATCGTAAAATATTGTCATCATAAGGTATTGCCTCACTTGTCTGTGTTCTGTTTTACGCGAACTAAATTAGCTTAACTGTGTTTTTAGATTCTGGAGTTACTTCATTTTCAACAATCACATGCCATCAAGTGGAATTTGTTGAGTCATACTTTCTGGCTTGGCGTAGCTTAACCGGCTGAGTCTCTGGGTTTGGTGATAGCTGTCTAGACCAGAAATAGCAACAGTATCGATGGCTTCAATATCAATGTATCCGTCTTGTTTGATAACGGAGGTGTTACAAATAACGTTAGTTATTTTTCCGATAACAAACAAGGTGCCGTTTAATTCAATTGGAATAATTTGTTGAAGTTCTAGGCTGTATTTTAACTCACTTTCAGCAACAAACGGCGCCGAAACGCCCGCAATATAGAAAGGGCTTAGCCCGGTTTCACTAAATTCACTTTGGCTTTTGTCATATCGTGCAGACGTTTGATGTGCTTGTTGCCAAATCGAGCTATTGACTTGGTTGATAGTGTATTGGTTGGTTTGTTCAATATTTTCTAACGTATGTCGAGTGACCGTGTTTGGCCTAACGATAAAACCCATTAATGCTGGAGACGCGCCTAAATGTACCACCGAACTAATCATCGCTAGGTTGGTTTGCCCGGCGTTATCTATCGTACCGACTAAATTCGCGCTTTTAAAACCGGACAAACTATTTATAAATTGCGCTCGTTGCCGTGTTGGCATTTCGCTTAATTGATTTTCATTAAAGTGGGTCATGTTGTTATGTTCGTTACCTAGTTCAAAAGTGCTGTCTTCTTACAGTATTACGCACTGGGCAAAAAATAGATCAAATTTGATCAATATGACATTGCAAAACAGTTACCAATTACGTGATAAAAGTTGCTTTGGTGACTCGAAATGAAGGTGGCACAAAGCTTAGAAGCTATTTACTTATTTAAGCGAGACAAATTATTTGGTAGGGCGTTTAAATATATTAACCAAAACCGTGGCAAAATCACCAATAGGCTTGAAGTATAAAGTTACGACCGATTGGTTTATTTTTTTATCTCTTACCCCAAATATTATTGGTTTTGAACATTCATGACTGCAGACTAATGAGTGTGTCATACGGTCCCAAATTGCCAATGTGGTACCAAAGTTTTTGTCTCGGTGGATGAAAGCGCGACTATGGTGAACTTGATGTTGAGCAGGGGAGATAAACCACTTTTCTATTGTTTTTGGCCAACTAAACCAAACATGTGAATGACGCAAATTAGCCCCCAAAACATTAAATGCAAAAATAAACATATTGGCTCCCAAAATGTCGATAACCCGCAATTGGTAGCTAAACAAATAAAATCCCAAGCCTAAAACAAGACCATTAACTAACAGCAGTCGTATGGCATAAAGTGCACTTTCCACCGGATGAATTCGATAAACCGTTACCGGTGTTAAAACCTGCGCACTATGGTGTACCTTATGAAATGCCCATAAAACGGGGATCTTATGTAAAGCTAAGTGAAGTAAAAATCGAGTAAGGTCGTCCATTAAAAAGAGCATAACGGTAAATAGCACCGCCACACCTGTTTTATTAGTGACTACAGCAGAGAGTTCACCAAAAATATTCTCCAGTACCAAACGAGACCCATATTGCAATTGGTGCAACAGCAAACAAAAATGGTGTGATAATAAGAGTTTTAATGACAATGTTAATTATAAAAATGACATAATCATGTGCTGCAGAGCGGTGAAGCCAAATACGTTTGTCTAAGACATATTTTAAAAAGCTCGTGTTTTTTTATGACGGCTACTGACGACAAAAACAATCGCCAAAGTGGCAATAATATAGCCCCAAAACAAACGTTTATTGGGGCTAGTTACGTGCGCTAGCAGGTTGTCGTTTAATAAAGCGAGCCCGTCATAAAAGGTCATAGTTTAAAATCAAAGTTGAAGTAACTTAAGTTTGTCATCTTATCAATTAAAACTGATATTTATAACCAACAAAAAATTGTTGGGGTTTGCTTGGTCGTGCGCCAAATGGTCGACGTGATACTAAAGCGACGTCGTCTAATATATTGTCTATTTTAAGATAAAGTGTGTGCCCACTAAGGCAATGAGTAATTGGCATTTATGTCCACTACTGTACTGGCATCGGTTGATAGTCCAGACAAAGAAACATTGTCACCAGCCGCCTCTGGCATGTCACTCGTGTATTTTATAATTGCACTAAGCTGCCATGTTGTTGTCTCTAAGCCGACATTAAGGGCAAATTGATTGTTTGGTAAGTAAGGGACCGGATCACCTTTTTCGATGTCGCCCCACATTTCAAATGTCGAATTAAAGTCGGATTTAAACGCAGAATCGGTATAGGTGTATGTCACAGACCAAGGTAAATCTATAGTGTCGGTAATTATTACTCGACTACCCGAACTGAGCTCTAAACCAGACACTTCAACTTCACCGCCATTATATTCTTGGTCAAGAAGGGCTGTGTTTGTGCAAGACGCACTTGTCGAAAAGGAGCAGCTTTCTTTCAAGTTTTCGAAGTCATTATAAAACAATACAGCTTCAAATTTTGTTTCCCCTTTTTGATAGCGACCACCTAATTCATAATTGACACTCTTTTCTGGCTCGATGCTAGCCGCTTGCTTTGGACTTGTTGGTACATAACCTTGATGTACTCCGGCAAAAATGCCTGTATTGTTATTTAAGGTGTAAAACCCAGACAAACTATATAACCAAGTGGTTGAAGACTTTTCTAACCAGTCTTCGGTGGCGTCGACTTGCCGGTTTTGATATCGACTGTCAACCATTTCACCGCGAACACCGGCTGTTAGTTCTAGGTCATTTAACTTTAACGTATCTTCAAAGTAGACAGAAACCGCATTGCTTTTTCATAATCGACAGTTGTAAATTCGGTCGTATCATCTATTGGCGTCATAATACCTTGAGTCATCTTAAAATTTTGTTCAAAGTGATCGCGGTCAATGCGGTCTTGATGAACACGTACGCCCGTTTTAATAACGTGTTCTATGTCAAAAATTGCCGTTGAATACGAAAGATCAGACTGCCAGCCCCGGGAATAATAACTGCGGTCGTTGGTGCCGACAATGAGCTGTTCGCTGACGGCAATCGAATCGCGTTCACCGGTCAGTATTTGATAAAAGTCTTCGTATTCCGCTGGATTAGCAATAATGTTTTGCAGCGTTGTGGTGTGATTAAACCCATTTACTTTTTGCCAAGCTCGGGTAAACGTATTGTTATAAAGGCGATTAACCCACATTATAGATTGGTTTGAGATTGAATAGGTCAACATTGACTGATTATGTTCCCAAACCATATTGCCAACCTGACTTACTGCGTAACGACGATAAGGCGTAGAGGCAAAGTCACCATCCGTTAAGCCCATGTAAGTTTCGTTACTGTCTTCATCCGACTGACTTAGTTTGAGTTCGATATAATGATCAACGTCTTCACCAAACAACGTGCCGGAGACTAGGTAATTTAATTTTGCTAAAACGTCGTTTTTGTTAAAACCACTATCTTCGTCATATAAGCTTTTTCAGCAAAATCGATATCTTTAAAACCGTCTGCAGACAGCGAAAGACCCTCTAACATAAACCCTAATTGACTAGGACCTAAGTTAATTGAGTTGCCCCAATGGGCATGGATTTTCGAATACGCATTTGAGCCGTAGCTTAAATCAATAGCACCTTCAGATGACTCTGGAATAACCCGTGTCGTCATATTTAATGTGCCAGCAACCGTGTTAGGGCCATACTTAATTGCCGCAGGCCCTTTAAATACTTCGACGGATGTCATTAGATTTACGCTTGGAAAATAATAGGCTGCTGGTGCGGAGTAGGGTGCAGGGCCAATCAATATACCGTCTTCAAGAATATTGATCTTTTACTGCGCTCAGGCGTCACGCCACGAAAACCTATGTTAGGGCGTAAACCGTAACCGTCTTCTTGACGAATATTAACCCATGAGCACTTGCGCTAAAATACGATGTATATCGTCGTATTCCATTTTGTCGAGTGCCAGTTCATCAATCAAGGTCGCGGAACCTGCTTCAGTTCTTAGCTTGTCGGTGCGCCCCAATATTTGCATATGTTCAGTCGCCATTTTTGACTGCTGCTTCTTAACTTCATCGGCAATTATTTGCTGCTTAACCTTTGTATTGTTAACGTCATCAGTTGTGATGTCTTGGTTTGCTATGGCTGGAGTGTGCCCGACTATTGCCGCGCTAATAATCAGGGTATTTAAAATACGGGTCGTCATTAGTCAGCGTCTCCGGCAGATGTAATTGGCAGTTCTAATGCGAGATAAGTAATAAACAAGGATTTAAGATTATCTGTGACTTTTTTGACCGCAACATAAATGGCTTGAATTTTTCTGGGTTAGTTGTCACAGCATCATTCATATTGCCATTTATCGCTTTAGCGGGTTGGTTAGAGACCTGAGTGTCAGTCGCTTCATTAAACTGTTCGATTAACGTTATTGCTGCGTCTATGTCGTTTGTCATAGTTGTAGCTAACTCGTCACCATCTACTTCGCGTAGAAAGTCATCAAAACCGATATCTTCAGGTTCATCACTGCCACCGACAAATAACATCCTAAACGCCACTAAATTATTACGAATGTTGGCTAAACCATAATCCGCAATATTTGACTCGACATCAGCAACACATGCCATATTTCCACAACTATTATCAGCCAATCCAATGGGAGCACCGAGTTTGCTGTCTTTGGTTATGCTGTCGATATAAAACATAGCGTCAGTAAGCGCGTTTATTGCTTTATGTGGTGAGGCAAAACTGCTATCAGATTGACCGGAGCTTAACAATTGTGATTGAAAACCGTTCGTTTCGTCAGTCCAGTTTGTATGCAGTAATGTTGCATTTTGGTTAAGGTCATTAGCGACTGCCGTTGCAAACTCACAACGTGCCTTAATTCGTTCTTCTGCTGGACGTTCATTCCAACCTGTGGGGGCCAAACTGTCCTTTGAACACGCATGAGCTAAAGAGTCGTTAAATAACAAATACTCAATAGTTGTTAAGCCTTTACGATTGCTTGTACGACGACTTATATCATAATCTTCGCCGTTAAATTGGCCAACTTCATTGTGACCAACATCTTGATCTACCGCGCAATAATTGACTAGCGGCCATGAATAAATAACATTTCTTAAATTGTAATCATTTTCAATGAGAGGGCCTACTTGCATAACTTCAATTTTTTGCCAAGTATCCATAGTGTTGCGCCAACTATTCTGGGCGATAGCTAATTCTTCAACTGCCTGTGCTGAGGCAGAATTTGATGCGTCAACCGAGCTACAGTAGTCGTTAATATCTGAAGTTAAGGTTGTTGTATCTTGTTTAAATTGTTCTATGAAAGGTAAAAATACTTTTGTCGTAAGTCCATTTATTAATGCCAGTTGGTCAAACTCTGTTTCCACTTCTGGGGCGCTTTGTCCATCTTTAAAGTCCGCTCCCTGTTCGCTCGTTAACGAATCACTGCATGCTGCTGAAACCAATAAAGTAAGACTGAGCGTGATTGATTTAATGTGAGGAACTGACAAAAAATGTCGTGAAAAATTCATCTAACCTTGTACCTTTTGTTGTCAAATTTAAAATACAAAAGGCTGACACATTGGCCAGCCTATCGCTTTTACTGATAAAACTTAAAAACTACCAGTTTGTAACGTTTTCCGCATCAAAAGCATAAGCTGTTGCGAGTATGCCTTGAGCTTGCAACAAATCGGCTTTGTAGCTGTCTACATTGTCACTGACTAATTCAGGAGCATCGCCAATAAGTTGATTAACTTGTTCATGCTGCGTTGGTGTTAATGGCGAGAACGGACTGAACTGCAAACTGATTGCAAAACCTTTTAGTTCTGACCAGTGCTTAGCCAAATCACTATAAGAAAATGAGTCTGTTGCAAATGCCGCATAATCGCCAAGTGTATCGTTTATGTAATGCACTACTGTTGCTGCGATGGCTTTTTCCCATGCTGCAACGGCAATGTCACGTTGGGCAATTAAATCAGCCATTTGTTGATCAGTTAGTTCAGTACCGGCGGTATCAGCAAGAAGTTTTCTGCCTATTAGGAAGGCATTCATAGCATCTGAGGTAAAGTCGGTTGGCGCTGCATTAGTCACAGTACCACGGTCACGTTTTGCAGCATTAGCCGCATGGCCAAAAATATACTCAGAAGTGAAATCAATCTCGTCATCACCATTTGTATCGTGCATGCCTTGATAATCGTCACGACCACCTTTTATGGAAATTTCGTCATCTGAATATTCCAAATAGTCACGTGCCGCACCAAAGTAGCCAAACCCTTCGTCAAACTGATGCTCTAAAGCACTGTAACTGCTACCAGCTTCAACAACGTGAGTTGACAACAAACCTTTACCATCAATGTTATTGTCTAAGTAATCATCAGTACCTTGTGAAAAGTTAACTGCACCAAGCAATATTTTTTGGATAAGCTGTTTGTAGTCTAAGCCATCGTCACTTAAATAAACTTTTGTAATGGTATCGCCAAAGGCGTCTGTACGAGCATTGCCATTGAAAAATTCTTCTTCTGCATTGTCTGCAATTAGATTAAATAGGCGAATAATTTCTTGTTCTGGCGTACGGGTTCCTTTGTCGCCAAATGCAACAAATTCTGTACTCCAATCTTTATGCTGACCAGTTGCGTCATTACCCGCAATTTTACCGCTTAAATCTTTTAAAGAAGAAGAAACGTCGGCTAAAATAGTTTGAACGGCACTTGGCGTCGTCGCAACGGTGAGTGGGTTTTGGCTTGTTTCCAATACATATTCGTCCGAAGTCATTTTGTAAAACGACATCAATTTAGCAATAACTTCGTCACGTGTGGTTAATACATTGTTATTTAGGTCAGTTGTTAGCTGGCTGTCGATGTAATTATTAAGTTCAAGGATCAATAGCTGACGAGCTACTTGGCCGGTATAAGAAACTCGTTCACCAAAGTCATATCTGTCTAAAACATCGTTCACATCAATAGTGAGGTCACTTGAAAACGAGTTTCCTTCGCTGTCTGTTGTTGTGACATTAACCGTTACTGTACTTTCAACTTCGTAATTTAATGCGATGTCAGAGGCAAGTGACAACTGAACGCCAGAAATTTCAAAACGGGCGTCATCGAGGGTGAAGGTATGCGTATCGTTAGAGTCAGAATCAACCGCCGTTAACTGGCCAATGACTGCGCCAACTTCGTTTTCGTCAACTGAAGTTGTCGCTAAATTTATACCGGTAGGTGCTGAGTTTTTATCATCGTCTGATGAACATGCAGTAATCGCCATGGTATTAGCCAAAATAGCGAGTGTTACTAAAGATTTTTTCAACATCTGAGTTGCTTCCAATTTTATCGTAATGAGAATCGTTATCAATCCGAACAGGTTAATCAAAAACTTAATGAGAATCAATCTCATTATCTAGATTGGGGCATTTATTTTTTTATATGTTGAAACTAAATTGTTATTTTCTTCTGCTTTTGCGGAGGGGGATTGTTAATTAAGTTTAAAAAGTGGAGTTTTGATGTCATGAGAAATTGTAATAACGGCAAATGTAAAACGGCAGGCACAGTTTAGCTGTAACATCCATTTAGTTCCGACTAACGAAAGAATTTAATTTGATGCAAACCTAAATAAAAATAAAATAAATCTGGCTCAAAAAAATGTAATGTTATATTATATCAATCCTGTTAAATAATAAGGTTTAGTGAAATGAGAGACATCGCTGGTGCATGGTTATCTTTTTTGTGTGTATTACACTGCATTTTGCCTGTGATCTTGTTATCTGGTGGCGTTAGTTTAGGTCTAAATTTTGTTGCTGAAGAAATGCATGAAACCTTAGCTACATACTGTTCTGCTATTACCTGTAATTGTTATCTTAGCTGTGAGTATTCCTAGAGCTTACCGTACTCATAAAAACCCGCAACCGGCTATGGTTGGTGTGGTTGGGATCTTAACCTTGATTTTTGGTGTCACTATTGGTGAACATGTTGAAACTTGGTTTACGGTTGTAGGTAGTATTTTAGTAATATCTTCTCATTTACTTAACCGTCAAAGTTTGAAACGTACTTCAATATCAATGGCACAATTAGCCCAATAAAAAATGTTTAGTGCATGAAGTGAAAACGCACTAAGTAAAAGTCTTATTTCGTACAACATTAACCTAGCTATCTCGTTTTTTAAGCTTTAATTAAAAAACTAATACGTCGTCCTTTATTTCCGGTAATACACTTAGTTCGGCATAAATTTTACTTTGCCATTTCAAACTTATCTCTTTTAATGTGCCATCTTGTTTTATCGATAAATAAGCGTTACGCCATTGGTTGAAAATTTCCGGATCCGATGACGCAGACATGACGATATAAACAGATGAAGTATTAAGTAGGTAGGTTGGCTTAACTATTTCAATGCCCTAGTCAATCGCCTGCAGGTTGGACAATATGCCAAGAGGTTCGTGAATAATAACCGGAACTCGGCCGCGCAATAACATTTGCAAATTTTGCGCATGGTGCGTGACAGACTGTAAGTTACTAAAACCTTTTCCAATTAACCACTCTTCTCTTATATCCCCTCTGACAACACCTATAGCATCTAGTTGTCGAAGTGCATTGATGTCTGAAATTTCTATTTGAGTGTCGGGCAAGCTATATACCTGCCAAGCCTTTTTCATGACTTTCCCGATCCATAAATATTGGTTCTGGCGAGATTTTGTTTTTGAAATACTGAACATTACGACGTTTTTGTCACTTTGCAGAATACTTAAACTGCGGGCTTCAGGTACAAATTCAATGGCAACAGCTTGTTGGTTTTCAGTCAGTAGATTAGATTGCGATTGTATGTTCAATTGCATAGCGTTGATGATCTCTGTGACATAGCCATCGGCTTGACCAGACGAGTTTAAATAGTTCGCAGGGGCTTCTTCAACGGTAATGATACGGACTCGTTGCACGGCAACAGAGCTTGATGCCCAAAGCGTAAGCGTCGCAAAAAAAGGATGAGTTTCATAACATTTCCCCAAGCCACTATGTTTTAAATATAGAAAAGGAAATGGAAATACGCCATTAGATTGGCGCGTAAATAATAGTGTTAATTTAACTTACTGTTAACCTGAGTTATGACTCGTTGCCAGTTGTCGCCGGCAGAGAAAGTAACCGTGCTAGTTTGTCCAGCATTTTCGACATTTACCGCATTCATCTGTTCTCGCCACAACTCAGTGAGTGCCAATTGTTTTATTTCAATCCATTTGAATTGTCTGGTGAGTTTATAATCTTGATAAATCCAAAAGTAACCAGCGTCGTTTTGAGAGCCGACAAAGTTCAGGGAATTGGCTGTTTTTTTCATCTCTAATCTGAAAGTTAGACATAATGTAATCGGCAAACTTCTGTTGGGTTTTTGGATCGTCAATAATATCAGATTTACCTTTAAATAATTCCTGAGCCGCTTCTTCTGCATCATGAAGTGAATAGCGGTGCATCACTTCCAAAAAGCCAGTCCGTTCATTAAATAATACAATACTAAAAGCAGACTTCAGTTTATGGGCCGCTGCAGAATTAGACAGGAGTAATACAATTAAAAAAGGGATTAATGTAAACCAGCGATATGTCATGAACGTTCCAAAAGTCAGAGAAAAATACGGGTTAGATGATCAAAATCAATGTAACTACAAATGCCCGATAATTATCGGGCATTTGTAATTAAAAACAATCGTTAATAACACATCTTTAAACACAGATTACTAACAATAGTTAAAACCAAAGGGGTTAATCGTCAGACGCATTGTCGTCAGATTTTTTCTCAGTTTTAAGTTCAGTTTTTATGTCTTGCATGATATCACGATACACTTTGCCATCGCGCTTTTTGCTTTTGTAAGCTTCAACACGTGATTTGATAAACTGTTGTGGGTAACGGTTGTTTGCTATATCAACGTCAGCCGTTTCCCAATGTGGATCAATTTGCACACTTGCCAGCTTCTTCGATTTATCCGTCACGATAAGCTTCTTAACGGCTTTTGGTGTGCGTCGCCAAATTTCGGCTGGAATATATTGTTGTTCAATTGAACCATCTTCAAACGTCAACTCAAGCAAGATAGGCATAACTAAGCCACCAAGGTTAGAGAAGTCGATAACATAATAGTTTTTATCTTCTGCTACAGCGCGTTCAAAAGTCGCTTTTTCCCAAGGTTTAAGTTCCTTCAACCATTTTTGATATTTGTTGCGTTCTTTATTTGTCACGGTAAATCGGTCGTTTTCGTCGTAAAAATCGGTCACGTCTTTGTTGGCGTCAACCCAAGTCGTTTTACCTTCTTGTTGATTACGTACTTCAAACAATGGTGTTGGCTTGTCATTTTCTATGTCGCGTAAACGAGCGTAATCAATATCTGGATTTTGAGTGTCTAAACGTAATTGGTATACGCTCTCAATTGCGATATCAACGTGGTCAGTTGTATAGAACCAACCATGCCAAAACCAATCTAAATCGACACCAGAAGCCTCTTCCATGGTTCTAAAAAGTCAGATGGAGTCGGGCGTTTAAACTTCCAACGTTGCGCGTATTCTTTAAATGCAAAGTCAAAAAGATCACGGCCTAAGATAACTTCACGAAGAATATTAAGTGCAGCCGCCGGTTTTGAGTAAGCATTTGGACCTAGTTTTAATACACTGTCTGATTGCGTCATGATTGGCACTTGCACATTGCCTTTCATGTAATCAGTGATATAACGAGGTTCAACACCCCATGGAATTGTAGGATCCCACTCACGACAAGCGATCGCATCTAAAAAGCTATTAAGACCTTCATCCATCCAAGTCCATTGGCGTTCGTCTGAGTTAACTGTCATTGGGAAATAAATATGACCGATTTCATGGATTACGACGCCAATTAGAAAGCGTTTTTCTGCCTGTGTATAAGTACGACTGCCATCTTTTTGCAAAGTCGTCCGTGGACCATTAAATGTGATCATTGGGTATTCCATGCCCCCAACCGGTCCATTTACTGATTGCGCTGTAGGGTATGGATAATCGAATGAATACTTTGAGTAGACTTCCATTGTATGAACAACGGCTTCAGTAGAATATTTCTCCCAAAGTTCGCCACCTTCTTTCGGGTAAAACGACATCGCCATGACTAATGGCTGGTCATCGCCACCTTGGTGGTAACCTTTAGCATCCCACATAAATTTACGTGAAGATGCCTAAGCAAAGTCTCGTACGTTTTCTGCTTCAAAGCGCCATGTTTTAGACTTTGACGTACCTTCTTTTTCGTTTTCAAGTGCTTCTTCTGCTGTAACAATAAATACAGGACGCTCAGCATTTTTCGCTTTCTCAAAACGTTTACGTTGAGTTTTAGTTAACACGTCTTTTGGATTATCAAGTTCGCCTGTCGCTGATACAATGTGGTCAGCTGGAACTGTGATTTCAACGTTGTAGTCGCCAAATTCTAGAGTAAATTCGCCACGGCCAATAAACTCTTTGTTGTGCCAACCTTCATAGTCACTAAATGCATGTAAACGTGGAAACCACTGCGCTAGCAAAAATATGTCATTGCCGCCTTTACGAGCGTCGTCTGGGAAGTGTTCGTAACCCGCTCGAGCAGATACAGCATCTTCTTCAACAATATTAAAACCAAAGTTCATCTTGATTGTTGTTGATTTACCCGGTTTTAATGGACGCTTAAGATCAACACGTAAGTTTGTGCCGACGACCGTCATCTTAAGCGGTTTGCCATCACTATCTGAAACTGACAATACGTCGTAACCTAATTCATGGTCGGTCAAAAATTGTTGACGACGCAATTCACCTAGGCTCAATTTAGCTGGCGTGTTTGCATCGCCGGCTGAAGTCGCTGGACCTCTGCGGCCAATTCCAGCAAATGACGTCCCCGCTTCGGCAATTGAATCCGCTTTGTATTTATTCTGTTCAAGTTGCAACCACAGATAGCGAAGGGTATACGGAGAGTTGTTTTGGTACTCAATCGTTTGTTTCGCGTCTAACCTGCGTTTGTCTTCATCAAGTTTAACTTTTATGTCGTAGTTGACTTGTTGTTGCCAATATTTTTCACCGGCTTCGCCAGTGGCTGCTCGATAAACATTTGGGGTCGGTAAGATTTCGTCTAATTGACGGAATTTGTCTTCGAAATCACCTTTGGTTTGTTTAACTGCAGATGCGAATGCATCTGTGCTTGTAATAATTGCCGTTGTTAATGCAAATGATATGCAAAGGACGTGGATCAATTTACTGCTACTACTAGTCATGTTACCTCTAGGTGGTTCAGTTTGGTTTCAGGGGCTTGATTTTGTACAAAATTTTAACAAACTGGAATGAGGATTAAAGGACTCTTAACGTGTTGGGTAGGTTGTTCATCGTGAATATGAACAGAAGGGAAAGTAAGGCTAGCTAGGTTGTATGTATTTTATACAGCTTTAACTCGCCTTGACTCTAGAGTTCAAAACTAGCGCATTTTCATATTTTGTAGCGCATAAATTTTACTCTCGTATTTTTCTTTATCGAGATAATCATCCGCTAACGAACGTGCGCGTTCTAAATAATAATTAGCTCGTTTATGCTCACCTAATTGCCAATAATTTTGTGCCAATCCAAATAAAAACTGATGCTCTTGATTATTTAGCTTTAACGCCTTTTTGAAATGACTGATAGAGGCACGATAATGCCCTTTGTCAAATGAAGTCTTAGCTAACATTGCGAAATAGTAAGGGTTTTTAGTTCGTACTTTTCGAATTTTGGCAAACAAGTCGTTAGCAAGTTCTTGACGACCCGTACTTTGATAAAGGTACGCTAGGCTCTCTTGTAGATTTAAATTGCTTTTATCGATACTAGATGCGTATTGCAATATGGTTTCAGTTTCAGCAATAAAGCCTTTACGAGTGTACAAACTCGCTAGATTACCCTAGGACTCTGTGATTGTGGGGGCCAAAATGGTTGCTTGTTTAAAGTAATGGTATGCTTTGTTTAATTCATTATTAACCAAAGCGTTAGCACCTTTGTTATTGTAAAAAGGGCGATAATGTCATTTTTATATAACCTTTTAGACGATCTTTTTGGACCATTTAACATTGGTAAGAAGTCGACGACATAAGTTGACTCATTTTTAAGTAGGATAGAATGAATGATCGGCTCTTTGATATGCAAATTTACATGGCCATTTAACATGCGGACACCATTGTTGTAAGTCCAGTTTTCCTGCACTTTGACATCCATGAACTTGGCTTCCATTCTTGCTTCTTGGGCTAAAACATAAGACAGAATTGTAAGTGACAAACAGTTGGCGGCTCCCTGTTCAAAGGCTTCTGAGGCAGTTAAGTCGGCATTGTGTACGTATCGAATATCTAGTTGATTGGGGTCAAAGAGATCTTGGATCATTCTTTTGGTTCTTGCTGGTATGTCACGAATTGGCTTGAGGCGTAGGTAGACGTAACGTTCCATCTGTTCAGTAATTTTGAAAATTTCCTGCTCAGTTTCCAGTGCCGGTGCCGCTCCAAATTCATGATCTAAATAGATATTTTTAGGGGCTTTTGCTTTAAATATAGGTGTGTGTGTTGCGCATCCATACATTAAAACACACGAAAAAATGAGTATGGCGTACTTTATATGGTTCATATATCACTCCCTAGTTTCCAAATGAGAAACAGTTAGCTACGCTGTAACAAACGTATAATTAAGTATTAGTCGGGAATGACCAAAATGGCAAAAGTTGTTGGGATAGGTGGCGTGTTTTTTAAGGCAAATGACACAGAAAATCTGAATCGTTGGTATCAGGAGGTTTTAGGTATAGAAATAGGCGAATATGGTGCGACGTTTGCGCCGGACAAAATCCCTAAAAATGCGTATACCGCGTTTTCATTATTTAAATCGACAACCGATTATTTTGATGTACCGGGTAAATCGCAACAGCAGGGGTTTTTAATTAATTTCTTAGTGGATGATTTATATGGCGTATTGGCTAATGTACAACAAAATGGTGGCACCTTAATTGGTGAACCTGAAGAGTTCGATTACGGCAAGTTTGGCTGGTTTGCAGACCCTGAAGGCAATAAAATTGAGTTGTGGCAAGCGATGTAAAGCAAATCGAACAATTTATGCAAATCGGTTTTCGCTTTTAAATATTGATTAATGCCGCAATAAATTTGAAATTTTAATGGTCTTTTCACCTTGTTTTAGTAGAATCGCTTCCTAATTTTTTGCGCTAACACGAAGAGACTATTATCAGCATGGTTACCATTGGGATTGATTACGGCACGTCTAACTCTGAAGTTGTATTATCTGACGGCAAGCACCACCAATTTGTTGAGCTTGATTCTGACTCAAAAACCCCTTTTAAAATTCGTTCTTCAGTTTTTATTTATTATGAAGACGATTTACCAATGCCTCCGGTTGAGGTGATTGAAGAAAAAGTTCAGCACATCAAACGTGGTATTTCAGCGCAGCTTGATAAAGCCAAAGACAAATATGAAGAAGCCACAACGCCTGCGGAGCAACGTCGCTATTTAACTCAAATTGACCAACTTCGTGGTGAATTCCATAATACCCCTAAGTTACAACGTCGCGCGATTAATGAGTTATTAAAACATCAATCAGTAGATGACTTGCCACTTTATAAAATGGTTGAAACCGGTACATTTCTATTCGGTGAAGCTGGCTTTAAACAGTATTTAAAAACACCTGAAAAAGGCCGTTTGATTTACTCACCTAAAAATTTCTTAGGAGCAAGTTTACTGTCAGGTCAACGAGATGCCTTTGTTGGTCTTATTGCCAAACAACTTGGTTTTTTAAAAGCAAGGCGGAAGCGCAACTGGGCAAGACGGTAGAGGGGGCTGTTGTTGGTCGTCCGGTAAAATACCACGGAACTCGTGGCGAAGATGGAAACCAGCAAGCCATTAGCATTATGCGAGATGCGGCTACCTTAGCCGGATTTAAAAAGATAGATTTCCTAGAAGAGCCTATTGCCGCGGCATACCGTATTGAACAGCAATTAACTGAAGAAAAAGTCGCGCTGGTGGTGGATATCGGTGGCGGTACAACGGATATTTGTTTAATTCGTTTAGGTACGCAACAGCAACATCAATATGACCGACAGCAGGATGTATTGTCAGTAACCGGCACTCGGTTAGGTGGGATGGAATGTGATAAAAACTTAATTTTAAAATCCATTGCTCCATCTATGGGGTTAGGCTCTGAAACCACAAATGGTATTCCAGTACCTCCTCTGTATTACAATGACATGGTTGCAGTAGACGACATTCCTCGTTTAAACAGCTTTTTCTCTGACGAGATGGGATTAGAAATCGCGCAAACGATGTCGGTAGCCAAAGAACCTGAGAAATTAGAGAAGTTGTTAACGGTGCAAGAAGAAAAGTTGTCGGCTCGTTTAGTTAACTCTTCGCGATTAGCAAAAGAGATGTTGTCGGCAAAACCACACATTGTATTGCCGCTTAAATATATCGATCCTCAATACCAGGTTGAATTAACTGAAGCAGATTTAAAACGTTCGATGATTGGTTGGATGGCGCGTGTAAAGTCATTGATCACAGAATGTTTGAAGAAAAGTCCTGAACAGCCAGAAATCCTGTTTATTACAGGGGGCATGAGTTTGTCGCCGGTAGTACAAGCTGAAATCAAAGCGATGTTTCCAAACTTGCCTGTTGTTGAAGCCGATGCGTTTAAATCGATTTCTGAAGGCTTAAGCATTCAAGCAACACGACTTTAACTTAATGTTTTTGGGCTGGCTAAGTATGTATTAGCCAGCTTTTATGTGTAATAACGTCTATGTTAGGAGCTGCGAGCTTCACTCTTTTTTCAATTTAAAGCGGCGCGATTTCACTGGCAATCAGTTGTAAGGTTCGATTTCCTCTAAACTCATTGATATCCAATTGATACACCACACGGACTTGTCGAATCGAGTTGTTAGGCCAAACGCCTAAGTCACAATTAAAATGAATGGCATCGATGACGATACCGGTCTCATTGGTTAAAACGAGTTTTAGATGTTTTGCACCAACAATTCGATGACTAATTACGTCAAATTTATCGTCAAATGTCGGCTCGGCAAACCCCTGACCCCAAGGTCCTGCTAGGTTAAGCTGTTGACTAAACTCTGTGGTAAAACAATCACTTGGCAATTCGCCATCAGTTAATGTCACCTGAGTCAACACTTCTTCAGATAGATGTTGGGTTAAAATTCGATTAAATTCAATTTTGAACGCTTCAAGGTTTTTAAGGGGTAAACTTAGACCAGCGGCCATAGCATGACCCCCAAACTTACCAATTAACCCCGGATTTTGAGTATTGACTTGGTCTAACACATCACGAATATGTATGCCTTGAATCGACCGCGCAGAACCCTTAATTTGTTGGTTTTCACCTTCACCATCACCTAATGCAAAAGCCACGGTAGGGCGGTAATACTTGTCTTTTACGCGCCCCGCGACAATACCTATCACACCTTGATGCCAATCTGGTGCAAAGACACAAATACCATTAGGCAAGTCACCGTCTTTAAGTTGCAGGGTATTCACAGCCGCTTCTGCCTCAATACGCATGCCTTGCTCAATTTCTTTACGTTCAGTATTCAAGCCGTTTAAGTCCTCGGCGATTTTTAATGCCTTAGCCGTAGTTTTCGGTTAACAAACAGCGTATGCCATAAGCCATATCGTCAAGGCGCCCCGCGGCATTAAGCCTTGGCCCAATAACAAAACCAAAATCTGTGGACTTAACTTGCGTCAGCTCTTTATTTGCAATTTGCAGCAGGGCTTTAATACTAGGGCGACATACCCCTTTTTTAATTCGAGCGAGTCCTTGATGAACTAAAATACGATTGTTGCTATCAAGAGGTACTACGTCGGCAACCGTACCTAACGCTACTAGGTCGATAAACTCTGCCATATTAGGCTCAGAGATATTCTGAGATGCAAACCAATCCTGTTGGCGTAAATGATGGCGAAGACCTAATAGTAAATAAAACGCGACGCCAACCCCGGCCAAATTTTTACTGGCAAACTCACAATCTGGTTGATTGGGATTAACAATAGCATCGGCATTAGGAAGCTGTTTACCCGGTAAGTGGTGGTCGGTAACCACCACTTTAACTCCAGCGGCCTTGGCGATTTCGATACCTTCTAAACACGAAATACCATTGTCCACCGTGATGATTACATCGGTACCATCATTGACCACCTCTGTTGCCAATTGCGGGCTTAAACCATAGCCGTAATCAAATCGATTAGGGACATTATACTTAACGTTTTGGAATCCAAGCTTGGCAAGACCAAGCATCATCAACGCTGTACTTGTCGCACCATCTGCGTCGAAGTCACCAACAATAGTAATTCGTTGTTGCTTTTTTAGTACATCAAACAATAGTTGGCAGGCGACATCTATGCCTTTCATTGACGAAACGGGTAGCAGTTGACCGGCACTGCGTTTGATATCGGCAATATCAGTAATACCGCGGCCGCGGTAAATGCGTTGAATGACTGGGTGTAATTGTTCGAGACCGACAGACGGAGCGTCAATGTCACGACGTTTGATATTTAACATGGGATCCTAAGTCACGCCGTTATTTGGCGTGACTGGTAAAAATTGTGTAACTTTAGTAATTAGTTGAGTTCTAAAATCTGTGCTAATTCGCTAGGCGGCTTGTAACCTAGGATCATAGTACCATCTTCAAACATAATGGCTGGAGTGCCGGTTACACCGGCAGCTTGGCCTAAATTATAGTGACCAGCGATAGGAGCGCTGCATAGCGCTTTAGCCACTTTTGAACCTGCCTTTGCGTCAGTCATGGCTTGCTTTTGGTCTTTAGAACACCAAACCGCACTGATATCTTCAAACGAACGGCTGTTCAGTCCACCTCGAGGAAACGCTAAATAATTAACGGTAATACCTAAATCATTATAATCGTCGATTTGGGCGTGTAACTTACGACAGTAACCACAGGTTGTATCGGTAAATACTGTGATTTGGGCTTTTTCGTTTTTCGCTGGAAATACGATCATCGAATCTTTAAATTCTTTCATGCCATCAATACGCAATGAACTTAGCGCGGTTTCTGTCAGGTTCGTCATGTTGTCGTCGGTATCAAATAATCGTCCGGCAATAAAAAATTGGGTATCTTCAGACATATAGAATACACCGCGGTTGGTATAAATTTGTTTTAAACCTTTTACGGGAGCATCTTCAATTTTTGAAGCAACTAAACCTAATTTCAACATTTTTGCCTGAATTTTGGCATCGACATTAGATGGTGCTGCTTGAACTGTATTGGCAACTAACAAGCTTATAGTAATAACACTGGTGACGATTAGAGACTTTAACAACTTCATTTTAATTCCTGTTATTCCGGTAATACCTATATGACCGGATAATCCGAAAATAGTTTCCGAACAATTATCCGCGAGGGTGATGGTCACGATGTAAGGATTTTAACCTTTCTTTTGCAACATGAGTATATATTTGTGTGGTTGATAAATCACTATGGCCTAGCAACATTTGCACAACTCTAAGGTCAGCGCCATGATTTAACAGGTGAGTTGCGAATGCATGACGTAAAGTATGGGGGATAGATGACCACGGATCCCAGCTCGGATGGCATACTCTTTAATTCGGTGCCAAAAGGTTTGTCGGGTCATTTGTTGCCCGCGCCGGGAGGGAAAACCACGTCAGAGGGGGTTGTTAGCAACTCTGGCCGGCCTTCTTTTAAATAGACAGCAAGCCATTCGGCGGCTATTTCTCCCATAGGCACTAAACGTTCTTTTTGACCTTTACCAATTACTCGAACCACATTTTGCATCAAGCTAATATTACCTAATTTTAATGACACTAATTCGGTAACGCGCAGGCCCGTCGCATAAAGTAATTCAAGCATGACCTTGTCTCTGAGTTCAATAGCGATGTCGTGTTGTTGGCAGTTAAGAAGGGACTCGACGTCTTGTTCGGACAAAACACTTGGTAAGGTTTGACCCAACTTTGGCGCTTGCGTCATCGCCGTTGGGTTAGTTGCGCGGGTTTTGGTGGCAACTAAAAATAGAAAAAATCGCTTAATTGCGCTTAGCGATCTGGCAGTAGAACGTGGTTTTAAGCCAAGGTCGGTTCGGTGTGCTAAATAAGACTCAATAGTAAATTCATCGCATTGCAATAAATCGGTATTTTGTGCCTCGATAAATTGATGAAATTTGAGCAGATCGGTTTTGTAAGCCGACAACGTATTGTCACTTAGGCCTTTTTCTAACCAAAGATGTTGCAAAAACAGATCGATTTCGTCTGGTAGCTGTTGGTTTTTATGATCCACAATAATGATTCGACTTCTTTGTTTAAAGGCATTTTGCTAGACTTGCCGGCAATTTCATAGCCTTTTTAAAGAGAAACGTAATGAAGATTGGCTTGTTCTATGGCTCAACAACTTGTTATACCGAAATGGCCGCAGAAAAAATACAACTAAAACTTAACGAATTGTTTGGTTTCGAGTTAGTTGATTTGTACAACATCAAAGACAACGGGTTTGATCACATCACAGAATATGACTTACTTATATTAGGCATATCGACGTGGGATTTTGGTGAGTTACAGGAAGATTGGGAAGCTAAGTGGCAAGATATTGAGACACTTGAGCTTAATAATAAAACGGTTGCACTGTTTGGCCTTGGCGACCAAGATGGTTATGCTGAGTGGTTCCAAGATGCACTCGGTATGTTACACGATGTTGTGGTAGCCTGGGCGCATCTCCCATTGGATATTGGCCAAACTCTGATGAGTATGACTTTATTGCGTCAAAAGCATTAACTGAAGACCAAAGTCATTTTGTTGGTTTAGCTCTTGATGATGAAGGGCAATACGATAAGTCTGAATTACGAATTAGCCAGTGGTGTGAACAACTGCTGACAGAACTCGCCTAATAGGAATAAAGGGATATGATAAATTTAGTTAACGTTAAAAATCTTACCAAGGTCGCAATGATGTGTGCGACTGTTGGCCTTGTGGGCTGCAATGCCGTTGGTTTAGGCGGTACAGCAAGCGAAGTGAAGTCTGCAGTCGCGCAGTTACCTGACAGCACTGAACAACTTGATAAGGCATTCGCACAATACAGTGAAGCTTTTATAGAGCGTTTCTGGCAATTAAATCCAACCTACGCAGTTTATGTCGGTTATTACAAATACGATGACAGCTTGCCGGTGCCAAACAAACTGAAAATGGCCAAAGAGCTGAACGTGTACCGAGCTGAATTAAAAGCACTTGAGCAATTTAATGTGGACAAATTGTCGCCACGTTACGCCAGTGATTATTACATTCTTAAAAACCAATTAGAGTCTTATATTTGGTGGTATGAGTCGTTAAAGGCTGATACTTGGGACCCATCTAATTATAACGTGGCCGGTGGTTTTGGCGTGATCTTAAATACCGATTACAAACCGTTGAATGACCGACTCAAAACCATTATCAAGCGCATGGAAAATATTCCTGCCTATTATGAAGCGGCGATTAATAACTTAACCTCACCAACAGTTACCCATACGGAGCTTGCCATTCAGCAAAATAAAGGGGCGTTGGGCTTATTTGAAGGCGCGATTAAAGACCAAGTTCATGGGTCGGAACTCAGTGCCCAGGACAAAGCTGATTTTGACTTAGCATTGCAAAAAACGACGACGGCGATTAATGGTTATATTCAGCATCTAGAGCAGTTGTTGCCGAAATTAAAAGCGGACCCAAAAACGCGTGACTTTCGTATTGGCAAAAAACTCTATGACAAAAAGTTTGAGTTAGACATCTTCTCAGGTTACACAGCCAAACAATTGTTTGATAAAGCGGTGTCTGAGAAATCTCGAGTTCACAAAGAAATGGCTAAAATTGCCGATACGCTTTGGCCCAAATATTTCCCTAATAAAACAGCACCTTCTGACTCACTAATTAAGATCAAAACCTTAATTGATCATATCTCAGTCAAACATGTTAAACGTGATGAATTTGTATCAAGTATTCGTGAGCAAATCCCAGAGCTAGAAGCTTTTGTGATGGAACATAACCTAATTACGATGGACAAAGACAAACCGCTTGTCGTACGTGAAACACCTAAGTATCAGCGTGGTTTTGCCGGAGCATCTATTAATGCACCTATGGGCCATATGACGCAGAAGCAAATACGTATTACAACGTAACACCACTGGATAACATGGACGATGAAGGCGCGGAAAGCTACTTACGTGAATACAATCACTGGTTGTTGCAAGTCTTAAATATTCACGAAGCTGTCCCATGGTCATTACACTCAGTTGGTTCATAGCAACAAGTCGAAAAGCCTAGTTAAAGCTATTTTTGGTAACGGCGCTATGGTTGAAGGTTGGGCAGTCTATACTGAACGCATGATGTTAGAAGAAGGGTACGGCGACTTTGAACCAGAACTTTGGTTGATGTACTACAAATGGAACTTACGCGTGATCATGAACTCAATTCTTGATTACAGCATTCAGGTGCTAGGCATAGACGAAAAGCAAGCAATGGACATGATGGTAAATCAAGCGTTCCAAGAACAGGCTGAAGCGCAGGGAAAATGGCGTAGAGCGACCTTGTCTCAGGTGCAGTTAACAAGCTATTTCACCGGGTATTCAGAAATTTACCAATTGCGCGAAGAATTGAAAGAAGCGACGGGCGACAAATTTAGCCTTGTTGATTTCCACAATCAATTTTTAAGTTATGGTAGTGCGCCGGTGCCAATTATTCGTAAATTGATGTTTGACGACTACGTAGCGTCGCATAAATAGCTTAAATGGGTAAATGTCAGGAGAGTGAATTGCTCTTCTGACAAACTCCCATTTAAATCAAACAAGTATGCAAAATAAATTGTTTTAAAATTAAGAGAGAGATAAATGGCACGTGCATCGGCTTATCATATTTTGGTGAAAACCAAAGAAGAAGCGATAAAAATTAAACAGCAATTAAACAACGGCGCTCATTTTCAAGAAATGGCAAAGAAGCATTCTATTTGTCCGTCGCGCAAAAAGGCGGTGACCTTGGCGAATTTGGTCAAGGCGATATGGTTAAAGCGTTTGACGATGTGGTTTTTAAAAAGTCTTTGTTAGAAGTGCACGGACCGGTCAAAACAAAGTTTGGCTTCCATTTGATCAAAACGGTTTATCGTAGTAAATAATTCGATAAGCCGTCACTTACCCAAGGCATCATACTGAAATCACTAAGTAAATTTAGAGTGGCATTAGACGTTAGAGCAACCTGAGCGAATTTGCATCAAGGTTAAAATTTGACATTCTGAGATGAACCGTTAGTCTCAATTACAGCAACCATATTGGAAGGAGTCTGCTGTAATGGCGCTGTTTATGACGACCAAATTAAAATTTATTATGCCGTTAAGCATAATATTATTACTTATCAGTTGCGGCGATAACTCAAGTAAATCTAACACCGAACCTGTTGTAAAGATCATCCCTGAGCCTGAATCTCCTATCAATGCGGCAAATGCGTCTCGCCTGCTAAACCAGCTCACATTTGGTGCCACGCTCGAAGATATAAACAACTTAGTTGAGATTAATCGTAAAGCTTGGTTAGAAGAACAGTTTGACCTTACGCCATCGTTGCATGTTCCTTTAATAGAGCCGTTTTCTGACCGCGAAGATTTTTGGCGAAAGTACCGGATGGCAGCATGGTTTGAACGAGCCATCTATGCCCCTGATCAGCTACGACAGCGTATGGCATTTGTTCTTAGTGAGATTTTTGTTATCTCAGAGTTTAACGATGTTTTAGGCAACGACCCCAAAGCGGTCGCTAATTATTATGACCTGCTCGTCACCCATGCTTTTGGTAATTACCGAGACCTATTAGAAGCCGTTACTTTGTCTCCTGCGATGGGCATTTATCTCAGCATGTTAGGTAATGAAAAACCTGATACTTCCCGCAATATTCGTCCTGATGAAAACTATGCCAGAGAAGTAATGCAATTATTTACGATTGGTTTGGTTGAGCTGGAAAATGACGGTAGCATCAAACTTGACGAAAATGGGGCGGCGATATCGACCTACGATCAGGCCACAATAAAAGGTTTTGCCCATGTATTTACTGGCTGGCATTACAATGGCACTACGGAAGATACTTGGTTTCGCTGGTGGGATAATCAAGATCTTTACGGCACTATGGTGCCGGTTCAGGCCTTTCATGACACTGCTGAAAAAGCGTTATTTAGCGGTGTTTTGTTACCCGCTAATCAAACCGCAGAACAAGATTTAAAAGCTGCACTAGATGCGCTGTTTAATCACCCAAATGTTGCGCCGTTTATTGCTAAACAACTGATCCAAAAATTTATTACCAGCAATCCAACACCTGCGTATGTTGAGCGAATTGCGAATGTTTTTATCGACAATGGCGCTGGCGAACGAGGTGACTTAAAAGCAGTTGTGAAAGCCCTTATTTTAGATGAGGAAGCGATCAACGGGCATATTAGTGCACCAGATACTTTCGGTAAAATGCGTGAACCTATTTTAAAGGCTACCCATTTATGGCGAGCGTTTAATCTAACAACCGACAATGAAATTATCGATATGGGATGGCCTGACTATTATTTTAATCAAGCGCCATTAGCATCGGCGTCAGTTTTTAATTTTTACCGTCCAGATTACAGCCCACCGTCCTTAAAAATGCTACGGGTTTAGTAGCCCCAGAGCTACAAATAGCAACTGAAACGGCAGTAACTCATACGTCGAACTTTGTCGCATGGCTTGGTATGTGGCACGCATTCAGTGGGGATTTTAGTGAAATAGAAGAAGATAAACGGCAACAGCTTTGGATTGATCTTACCGAATATGTCCCATTAGCTGAAAGTGATCCAAGGCAAATCATTGAGCAACTAAACCTAATTTTAACCGGCGACATATTAACGACCGACGCCATTGATCTACTGGTGGATTATTATGGTGAACTTGAATGGGCTCCAACCCATGAAAGGATCTCTAATATTATCTTTCTAATCATGTCTTCACCTCAATATTCGGTCATACGATAGGAGTTTCCATGGATCGTCGAGCATTACTAAAATCATTGCTGGCCGCGGGGTGGGGGCAACAACGTTTGGCGCAACCGCAGGGCAAATGAAGTTGCTCAATACGTTTGCTCAACAGCAACGTTTTGATGACTACAAAGCGTTAATCTGTGTGTTTTTATATGGTGGCAACGACTCTTACAATATGTTGGTGCCAACCGAGTCATCAGATTATGGTCGGTATTCGGTTGTAAGACAAAACCTTGCTGTACCTCAAGAATCACTTATTTCATTGAATACAACTTCGTCACTGCCCTATAGCTTGGGTGTTCCGGACTATATGACACCCATTGCTGATTTATTTCATAACCAGCAGCTCGCTTGGATCAACAATGTTGGGCCACTTGAAGCGCGCGTGAATAAGTCTGAAATTAAAGCTAAAACCGCATCTTTGCCACCGCAATTATTTTCCCATAACGACCAACAAAAGTTATGGGAGCGGGCCGACAACAACTTAACCGGTTTATCAGGTTGGGCGGGACGTATCGCTGACTTATTATCGGATGTCAATCCAGCAAGTCCAATCCCATTGAACATTTCCCTTGCGGGCAATAACGTATTGCAAACTGGAGAAACTAAACCTTCTTATGGCATTACCGCCGATGGCGCAGATATGTTTGGAGGTTTAGACCCAAGACATAATTGGAACGATAAACGCATAGCGGTATTCGACCAACTCATCGCCATGGACAAACATAAAATAGGTGGAGCCTATCGTGATATTGTCAATCGCGCACGTAGTAACGCATTGGTGATAAACCAAGGATTAGAGTCGATACCAAGATTAACGTCGACATTTAACGACAATCGATTTGAAGACGAACTGCACATGGTCACTAAGATGATCAGCGCCCGTGAAACTTTGTCGATGCAACGTCAGGTCTTTTTTGTAGGATTAGGAGGTTGGGATACCCACGACCGACAAAACGACGCTCACCCTGAACTTTTAGCACAATTATCTAACGGTTTAAATTCACTAAACAAAGCGCTTGTTGAATTGGGGGTTAACGATAACGTAACGACATTTACCATGTCTGAATTTGGACGGACCTTAACCAGTAATGGCGACGGAACTGACCACGGTTGGGGCGGGCATCAAATGGTTATGGGCGGAGCGGTCAATGGCGGCCAACTTTATGGCCAAATGCCATCACTGGAATTAAACAGCGAGGACGATTACGGCGATGGTCGAATTATTCCCACCACCGCAAGTGAGCAGTATTCTGCAACATTAGCTAAATGGTTTGGATTATCAGATGCCGAAATTGCCATGGTATTCCCACATCTGAGCCGGTTTGATTTGGCCGATCTCGGATTTATGGGGTGAGGATTCTACCCGACGCCGTTTTATGTCTAAACGGTGGTTATTTCGCTTTTTCAGAATCGAGAACATAAAAAACACCAATCAAACTGATTGGTGTTTTCTCAAAAACTTGTAGTAATTATTAAGCTTGTTTTTTAGATCGAAGCGATACTAAGCCAATCAAACCCATTGCGAAAATAGCAAGTGACGTCGGCTCTGGCACTGCGTTTATTTCAGCAGTAATGTTGTAACTATAATTACGAGCTAAGCCATTATAATAAGTGCTTGAACCGAAAGTTGGAGCATTTCCAACACCTTGACTTAAATTACCAGAATGATTATTACTACCACCGCCAGTTAAAAATACCGGGTCACCGCCGATATAAGGGATTACGCTACCAGCGCTAACGCCGTTAACGTCGGCATCTAGAAAACCAGAAGTGATAGTTTCACCTGCCGCTAAGCTAAATTGGCTCAAAGTAGTGGAGAAATCTAAACTTAGGTTACCTGTACTAAAATAATCAACACCTGAATATCGTGTATCACCAATAGCCATAATCGTAAAATCATTGGATGCTGCATTATTAATTTTTACAACAAAAGGTGTTACCTTACCACGGTTATTTCCAACAGTGAAATTAAAATTATTTAAAGTGACAAGTTCGTCAGCGCCTGAAGTATTTGTATAGGCATCATACTCATTGATAATCATTATGGACTGCCAAGAATCGACAACGCCGCCAGAAAGTGTATCACCTAGAGTGATAATTCCTGCATGACTAACACCAACAAAACAATTCGCAGAGAGGATTAGTCCGATTAAACTGGTTTTTAAAAATCTAAATTTCATTAGTAATTCCTATATAACCCAAATCTAAATCGATGGGTAATTCTAAAAAGTTAATATGTTTAAATCACGATTTATGCCAGTATGTAAAGTGTAATTATTTCAATTGGTTATGTTTTGTTTCGGATTAGAAAATAGATTTTTGTATAATAACCTGACACAGTTTTGATTATTATATAATCGTTATTTTTCCTAGCCTTTTTGGGCTGCATCAACGCCAGAAACTAAAATCTGGCCAACCGCTAGTGGGGGTTTTTAAATATCGCAATTTATTGTGCAGGTCTTGTGTGCGATTGGTGTGAAGTAGATTAATTTGGTACTAATAGACAAAGTGCGGTGGTTACGCGTTTGAAGCGGCTCACTTATCCACATTTAAGTGATTACGATATAGCTAACATCAGATGGAGATTGGTATGAAATTTTTAGTTTTCTTGGGGACGGTTCGTGATAGTACTCCTCCAAAGCCTGCACGTTTAGGGGTAAGAGTCACTGAGGCGATAATAGCGTGTCTTAAAAGCCGATATGAAGAACATGAAATTGAATTGGTCGATGCTTTGGATTACCCATTCGACACCGTTTTTAAGCCTCACTTTGCTTATCCTAAAAGTAAGGCGCCTACCGAACTCAATGACTTAGCGGCTAAAATAGAAGGTGCTGATGGGTATATTATGGTTAGCCCTGAATATAATCATTCAATGAGTCCTGCGCTTGCTAACCTTTTGAATCATTTTGGCAGCTCTTTGTTCTCCTATAAGCCGAGCGCAATTGTGACTTATTCTGCAGGGCAGTGGGGTGGCATGCGGGCTGCAATCGGAATGCGAGCTTACTTGTCTGAACTAGGCTGTTTACCAGTGTCAGCAATGATCCATGTACCAAAGGCTCAGGAGGTTTTTGATGATAATGGAATAGTGCACGATGGCGAAGATCAAAACTCCTGGTTTAATTATTTTGGACGAACACTCAACCAACTGGTTTGGTGGTCACAAGCCGCCCAAATTCAACGAGCAGAATTAGATCCCCATAAGTTTGTTCGTGATTTCAAATCGAGTCCTTCAGAGCGAAATGCGCCTTAACAACTTTTGACATGGTCAATTTCCTACAGGGTTTGAGTCAGTTAATTTGTCGCTGACTCAGCACTCGGTGGGGAGCCCAAAAATCACTTGGGCCGACTAATATTAGCAACTAAGTCATGTTGTTTTGTTCTGCATTTTAAGTATTGGAAGCGTAAGTTTGGTACAGTAAATCATCGCTTGCTTAGCATACTGAGAGGGTAGGAAATACGCCCTCATACGCTGCGTTTGAACCTCGTAATTACGAGCCTCATCCGGTATTATCTAAACCAATAGAATCCGCTTGAACTATGAGAACAAAGGTATGAAGTACTGTGCAATATTGTCGATGGACAGTTTGGAAGATTTTGAAGCGTATGATCATCTAATCGAACCCCATTTGTTAGCTCGTGGGTGGCAAACAAGTACAGTATCGTGGCGTAAAAAAACGTCGACTGGTCACAATATGATGTTGTATTAATTCGTACGCCTTGGGATTATCAAGAAGATGCAGACGCGTTTTTGGCGGTATTAACTGACATTGAACAATCAACCGCACGACTTGAAAACAGCTTTGAGATGGTTAAGTGGAATATCGACAAGATTTATCTGCAACAACTGGAACAGCAAGGTGTACCTCTAGTTCCAACCATTTGGCAGTCCCGGTTAGGCAATAATGCTATCAACCAAGCGCAATTAGACAGTTGGTTTAGTGAGTCAGGTTCTGAGCAAATGGTATTAAAACCACGAATAAGTGCAAATTCCGACAATACCTTTTGGCTTAAAAAGAGTGAAAGTTGTTACGACATTGAACAGCTAAATAGTGCATTCAGTGAACGTGATTTTATGATACAGCCTTTTGTTCCTGCCGTAATAGAAGAAGGTGAGTATTCACTATTTTATTTTAATGGTGAATACAGCCACGCGATTTTGAAAACGCCAAAAGATGAGGACTTTCGAGTACAGGAAGAACATGGCGGACGTTTAAAATTGATCACGCCAGAGGCTAAGTTAATCGCAAGTGCTGACCACTGCATGTTTGCCATAAAACAAACGCACGAAATGCCACTGTATGCGCGCCTTGATTTGATCAGGTTTAAAAATGATTTTGTCTTGATGGAAGCTGAGATGATTGAACCATCCCTATATTTTAATATGGACCCAGCTTCAGCGGAACGATTCGCTGAAGCATTTGTAACTCGGATGACGGCTCTTTTGAGCTAAATTGAATTAAGTTAAAAGGCGGCTATGCCTAAGTACAATTGGTAACTAAATACCAAATAAGTCTGGATGTGCAATTAGGTTTTAACTCAAAACTTTATGATTGGTTATTCTTTAGGGCGATTGCTTTTTTGCCCCATTTACGCCTAACGAGCTGAATTTTGGATGGATCTTTTTCCAGCTTTGGTATTGATTATGAACCCCTTTGGTTAAGCGTTGTGAGTAGCTTTCTAACAAGTCCACACCAACTAATATGGCAACCACTACAAACGACATTAAAATCGCGGCACCAAACGTACCTTTGGCTACTATTACGCCAATAGCGGCTAATACCCAAATGGTCGCGGCAGAGGTTACGCCAACTACAGCCCCATCTTTTGCCAACATGACACCGGCACCTAAAAAGCCAACGCCGGTAATAACTTGGCCAATAATACGAGAAGGATCAGACATCTCGACCGAAACGCTGTCTGCGGCGGCAACAAATATATAGGTACCTACGACGATGAGAGATGAGGTTCTTATGCCCACAGGTTTACCACGGTATTGGCGTTCAAAGCCAATCACAGTGCCACAAAGGACAGCCGTTAATACGGCAAGCCAGCTGTACGGTGATATATCGAAGATCTGTTCAGTTATCAAAATAAGCTTTTTAAAATTAGTGGGTAACGGAATAGGAAACTTTTTCCCAAATAAATTATGCGACGGTATTTAACTACGAAAGATAAAACTCATTTACGCTTTACGTTGCAATTGTAAATAAGGCGGTTGAATGAGAAACACTCGACACCGCCTGTATTCTAATATTGTCTAATTAACGACTTACTCGATCAATTATAGTTATCGTAATCATCATCAAACAGGTCACGTCGTTTTTTTGCTTCAATCTTTTTACGAGCGGCACTGTTGTGTAAACTGCGATAACGCTTTGACTTGTGATGCAATGACGAGTCAAACTCATCATTAAAATCTTCATTTTTCGACGACCAGGATATGTCACTATTGGTTTCGTTGGCTTGTCTAAAATTTCTACTCATTAAAGTTCTCTTAAAATAAACGTAAGTCATTTACGTACTGTAAATAATGAAGACTGTTTGTTAAAAACAAAAGCAATATATATTTATTCGTACGATTAAAATTGTTTGTCGATAGGTTATTTGGGTATAGCCCAAAGTTTATATTTGGTCAAAAAATCGTCGCTTTTATTTAATGTTCGACAATAAAAATTGATGCTTATAACAAAAAAAACAGTTGGATTATTGACCCCACATATGGAATTTTATACGCCTATTATTACTTGCAAATGACTAAGTTTGCATCGAAAAACAATTTTAATTTAAGAGTAAAAGTTAAAGATGACTACCGACAAATTAATGTCTACAACTGAGTTTTGCCACGACCGAGTTTCGGTATTTAATGTTGGAGACGAATTTTGTTCTGAAACCGAAATACAAGCGGTTAGCACCGAGCAACCACAAACACGTTTTCGTGACGCGGTGCGTGTTGTTGCTGATCAGGGCGAGTATTGGTTATTTGATTATGGCGTTGTTGTATTTTGGGGCATGGATGAAGAAGAGATTAAGCGTCTAGTCGCTAAATTTGTAAAACAGTCGGAATCTAACTTAGAAAAAATCGAAGAACACTATCTGTTTGGTTTCGCCAATGAAATAAAAATAAGCAAAGATTTTATTACCTTGCCTGACAATAATCCGTTATCACGTTTGGCGGTATCACATGCGTTGGCGCAGTCGATTAAGTTGGTAGAATTTGAGCAAAATGCGCAAAATACCATAGTGAATCATTCACATTTACCCGAAACGTTAGCGAAGTCGGGTAAAATCGCTTTGTCTCGTAAACACATCGCCAAAATTCGAGGCATGTTGTTCCGCACAAAAAGCGACATTATTTTGCACTATGGGTTGCTCGATACCCCTGAGTTCTTTTGGGAATACCCAGAGTATGAGCATATATATAATGCGCTCGCTAAATACATGGATATTCATCCGCGAGTTGAATTGTTATCTAAAAAGCTCGAAACCATTCATGAATTGTTTGAAATGTTAGCCGATGAGCAAAAACATCAACATTCGTCGTTTTTGGAGTGGATTATTATCATATTAATCGCTATTGAGATTGTGATCTATTTTGTTGAATTAGCAGCGTAATTTGCCCCTAAAGCGACTTTGATTTTTTGGAATAGTACCAGAAAACAAAGTCGTTTTTTTGTTTCTAGGCCTTGTTTAACCTTAACGGCATTGAGCCTATTCGCTATTGAAATGTCCTATAAAAACTAGCAACTTCCACCCCTGACTAAAAGTTTTCGCTGTCTAAATCGTTGAACTAAGAAACTCACGCTTTACCCGTATAAACGTCATCTCATCACGTCATCTTAAGCTGAATATTTGATTGTTAAAAAATATTCAAATTCCCTTGCTTTAAATCTAAATGATAACTATTCTCATTTGTGTTGGGTTGATTTTGATATGTGAGGCATTGATCTCAGCATTCAAGCTCAATGCGGTGGCCACTAACTGGTTTTTAGTATTAAGTCTGCGGACGGTGGCTCGATGAAATTTGTTAAATAATGGATATTGTAATCAGATGCTAAATAAATTTTTATGTGCACCTCATCGTCAGGAACTTACGGATAAACCAGAAAAAGCGAAAGCCTATTGCTGGAAGGGGTTGGAGACAGGTCAAAACTTGTCGGCTTTTGGTCATAAACGTGACGCACTTGCTCACTTTGGCTGTGCTTTCGAAACAGCTGAGATTGTAATGAGCAGTAGGGTAATGCCAGCCCTCGATGCAATTGGAATATTTAATGCGACATCTTGTGCATTTATAGCTTGTTTAAAAGAATTAGGTTATCACGAACAGTCTCAAGCGGTTTTAAATATGTGTATTGACCGACTGTTTGCTGAATCATTGGCTTTTCCCAGATTGACGCCCACTATTCAAACCTTAGTTATTTCATTACAGGACTTTTCACTGCGAAATCGTCGGAGCAGAGAGCAGGTAAGAAAAGAAATTGGTTTTGACTATGATAATTTAAATTACAGTTTTCCTGTTCAAGCTACTGCGACAAAGTTATTTCACTAAAAGAGGCCCTAGAATGAATACACATCCTCAAACTGAACAAACCGTAAGTTTACAAATAAATACATCGACATTGCTTAGATTAATTCGAGAAAACGGGGTTAGACTTAACGACATTCATTGTTTGGACAAACAGTCCAAAGAAACGGTTCGACAGTCATTTCTTCAAAGTATGCTGCGCCAAACGACGTAGCCTAAAACAAGATTTTGATAACAGGAATTTGCAATGAAAAAACCAGAGGTTTGGCCGTAAGTTGCAGGTAAAGAGAAGCAAATAAGAGAAGTAAATACGAGAAGTAAATACGAGAAGTAAATACGAGAAGTAAATACGAGAAGTAAATACGAGAAGTAAATACGAGAAGTAAATACGAGAAGAGAAGTGCTAAAGCAGCGGCAGAATGTTAACACTGCGGAACGGATCACTCTAATAGTGGTTATTAGGGTATTACTCGACTCATAAAATTTCCTGCTAAAACAAGTCGAGTCATAAAAATGTAGGCTAACGCTTTTGGTATCGCGTTAAACCTACTTTTTATTGTAACCTTGAGGTCAAACTACGCTTCAACAGGCTTCTTGAGTGTTGCATTGAGTACGAGATAACCGATTATTCCCGATAACAAGGAACCGATTATTATCCCAAGGCGTTCATCGAACAGCAGATTAACACCGGTTTCTTCAAACGCTAACGATCCGACAAATAAACTCATGGTAAATCCAATACCACAAAGGGCCGCCGTACCATATAGTCCGCCCCAGGACATGCCCTTAGGTAATTGAGCAAAATTCATCTTGATGCATAACCAACATAAACCAAATATCCCAATTTGTTTACCAGCAAACAAGCCTAATGCAATGCCGATAGGGACATTATGAAACATCTGTTCAGTAGTGACGTTGGCAAAACTTATCCCTGCATTGGCAAAGGCAAAAACAGGTAATACAAAAAAAGCGACAATGGAATGTAGATCGTGTTCTAGTGATTTTAAAGGACTGTGTTCAGGATCGTCTTTGGATCGCATAGGTATAAACATAGCCAGAACAACGCCAGCTAACGTGGCATGGACGCCAGATTTTAATGTGGCAATCCACATAATAATACCAATCAAAATATAGGGGCTATTCGACACGACATTCCGTTTATTTAGTATCGCCAAAATTGGAATACAGAGTGCGACAACAATTAGCGCCAGAAGTGAAATTTTTGACGTGTAAAACAGCGCAATGATGATGATGGCACCGATATCGTCAAAAATGGCCAGAGAAGTTAAAAATATCTTTATGGAAATGGGTACTCGTTTGCCCAACAAGGTTAAAACACCCAACGCAAATGCAATGTCTGTTGCCGCAGGGATTGCCCAACCTTTTGCCGCTACTGGATCCGCACCGTTAAAATAAAGGTAAATAGCGGCTGGCACTAACATACCGCCAATAGCACCCGCGCTATGAAGAATAATGTTGCGCTTATCAGACAATTCACCTTCAACTAATTCGCGTTTTAATTCTAACCCAACGAGGAAAAAGAAGACCGCCATCAACCCATCATTTATCCACAATAACAGCGGTTTAGCTATTTCTAATGCGCCCACTCTGACTTCGACTGGGGTTGATAAAAAGAGCTGGTAATAAGGTTCTAATGGCGTATTGGCGATGATGATTGCTGCTGTAGCTGCAATAAAAAGTAAAATACCACCGGCGGATTCCATTTTAAAAAACGACGTTATAGAGCTGTGTAAGGGGTTAGACATTTGGGTTCCTTTAATAGATATGCCAACTACAAATAACACATATGTGGAATATAAGACACTTTAATGGCGATGTGTTAAATGTATTTAACGTTAAACTGCATTAATTGGCTTAATCTCAAGTTTAGATTATTTTTGAGTAAGTACCTAAAGTGATTGATAAATATATTAGATGATTTGGTATTAATGCTTACCTGTACAAATGAACTGTCGTATCATTTGGACAGACTTTACAGTTTAACATTCATTACTAAGAAGAAGCTCGATAGCATGACACAAATAAAAAGCATCTTAATCACCGGCTGTTCAACAGGCATTGGCTTCGATACCGCAACAACGCTCCACGGTATGGGTTTTGACGTTTATGCAACGGCTCGCAAAGCGCAGGACGTCGACAAATTGCGAGACTTAGGATTAAAGGCAAAATTATTGGATTTGGCCGACGAGGCAACTATTAAAACATCGGTTCAGTGGGTACTTGATCAAACCGACGGAAAACTCGACGCACTGTTTAATAATGGTGCTTATGGTCAGCCGGGGGCCATCGAAGATTTGCCAGTAGAAGCATTGCGAGCACAATTTGAAACTAATTTTTTTGGCTGGCATCGATTGACCCAAATTGTCTTAAAAATAATGCGCGAGCAAGGTTATGGTCGCATTATCCAAAATAGCTCAGTACTCGGGTTAGTTGCTATGCCTTATCGAGGGGCTTATAACGCATCAAAATTTGCAGTGGAAGGTTACACTGACACCTTACGTTTGGAACTTAGAGGGACAAACATTCAAGTAAGTTTAATTGAGCCGGGGCCAATCGATACTGAGTTTCGAGCCAATGCACTTGAGAAAATTAATGAATATATCGATATTGAAGGTTCAGTTCACAGCAAAGCATACAAACCGCAAGTAGCACGGTTAGCTAAAAAACAGGTTTCTACCGCGTTTACATTGCCGCCGTCGGCAGTCACTAAATCGGTTATTCATGCTATTACGGCTAAAAAAGCGAAACGCCGCTATTATGTCACCACTCCGACTTACTTAATGGCTTGGTTTAAACGCCTGCTACCTACATCATGGTTAGATGCGATACTAGCAAAGAACTAATGTCATGCCGCTTATTTGTGGCGGCAAACCGGGCAGTCAGAGCGGCGATTTAATTTGAATTTTTGAGTCGCCATGCCCATAGGCATCAAACAACATAAGTTGATTCAAATTGTTGTACTCGCCCAATATTAAACGCAATGTTTCGGTGGCTTGTAAGCTTCCTAAAACCCCCAAAATAGGGCTAAAAACACCAGCGGTTGAACAGTTTTGTGGGGCGTCAACCGAGTCTGGGAACAAACATTCGTAACATGGCGAGTCCGCTGTTGAAAAATCAAAACTAATTAATTGGCCACTCGCTTGAATAGCAGATGCTGAAACAAGTTGTTTCTGGTGTTGTTTACAAGTCGCATTAATTAAACGCCTTAGTTTTTACATTGTCAGTACAGTCTAAAACCACATCGTGACGTTCAATTAAAGCGGCCAAGTCAAAATTGAATATTGACTCTGCGATAGCGTTAATCACAATTAGAGAGTTTTGTAAGGAGAGCTTTTGCTGAGCAACAATTGCTTTTTCTCGCCAATGTTATTTTCACCATATAATATCTGACGCTGCAGATTACTGCTTTCAATAGTATCGTGGTCTACCAAAGTTAAGGTGCCAACACCTGCAGCTGTTAGATATTGAGCAGCAGGGCAGCCTAAGCCGCCCAACCCAATAATAAGTACTCGGCTATTTTGGAATGCCAACTGACCTTGTTCACCAATTTTTTCCACCATCAGATGGCGGTGGTACCGCAAAAATTGTTTGTCCGTTAGATTTGCCACTGAGTTATCCTTTTGCCAATAACTTATTAAATGCAACTACCGCTTGTTCTGGATCATCCGCTTCGGTAATTGCTGTGACAACGGCAATTGAGCCTACGCCCGTTTTAATTACTTCGGTAGCTCTTTCTAATGTTATCCCACCAATGGCAACCATCGGTATATCGAGGTTAAGTTCAACCAATTTTGCTAAAGTATCGACGCCTTGTATTTGACCGGTCATATCTTTTGTGCGGGTCGGAAAAATAGCGCCAACAGCAAGATAAGAGGGTTGGTATTCTTGTATTTTTAACATTTCGTAATGGCCATGGGTACTCACGCCAAGCTTAATACCGGATTGCTTGATGGCATGTAAATCAGCCATCTGAATATCTTCCTGTCCAAGGTGAACGCCATAAGCTTTGTGCTTAATTGCTAATTCCCAGTAGTCGTTAATAAACAAACGAGCTTGGTATTGTCGGCCCAGTTCTATGGCTTGTATAACAGACTGTTCAAGGTCCCTACCAGTTAAGATTTTTTCGCGATATTGAATGGTTTTAATGCCCGCTTTGAGTAAACGTTCAATCCAAGCTAAGTTATCTACGACGGGATATAACCCCAGTTTTTGCTCGTCTATTTGAGCGAAACCTGAGGTAAAAGTATCAACCGGATGGGCGCTAAGTGCGGGTTCCCAATCAAGCTGCAATGCCAAGTCACTATTTGAAACTAGCACCCTAGGGTAGTCTTGACGTTCACGCGGCCAAGGCCCTTGCCAAATCGGGCCATACGGACCTTCATAGTCTTTAGCCAGTCTTAACCCCTGATTGATATAGGCTTTTGCAATAGTAAACGCGTCGCGTAACAAATAACCTTGAGCCATCAAACTGGCTAAGGCAGAGGCAAAAGTGCAACCGCTACCGTGGGTATGTTCGGTGGCTATTTTGGGACTCGCAAGCCAATAATGTTGATAACCATCGTGGCAATAATCGACGCAGTAACTTTCGTCAATATCGATGTGCCCGCCTTTGATCAAAACCGAGCTGGGGCCCAAATTAAGGGCTTGTTGCGCGGCGTTTTCCATGCAATCCCACGAGAACACATAGACGCCAGTGAGTTGCTGCAACTCTTTGTTATTGGGGGTGAGTACATCTACAACAGGCAGTAAATGTTGTTTTATTGTGGGGAGTATGTCGTCTTCCGTTAAGTTGCCGCCATTTGAGGCAACAGCAACCGGGTCGTAAACAACAATAGGCGCAAAGTCCCATGTGGTTTTGTAATGGGCGATTTTCTCTGCAACTAATTCGACTTGCTCGGCATTGGCTAAAAGACCAATTTTAATGACGAGAGCCGGCTTCTCTTGTTCGAGAGCGTCAAATTGAGACTTCATTACGTCAATGGAGACGGCATTAATCTCGATAACCCCAGCGCTATTTTGAGCCGTTACTGCGGTAATTATAGAACAGGCTTCAGCCCCCAAATTATGAATGGTTTTGCAATCGGCTTGGATCCCGGCACCGCCGGTACAGTCGCTTCCGGCTATGGTCCAAACAATTGAATTGGATAACACTGACATTACTCCTGATGCCAAAACGGCATACCCATTGTGGGTGTGCTGGGTTGGGCAATTTGTTTTTCTGGCATTCTACCAGCTAAAAACCCTATGCGACCAGCATCGGCAGCATATTTAAATGCCGTCGCCATTAACACCGGATCTGTTGCCTGTGCAACGGCACTGTTTAATAGAATTGCATCATAACCTAATTCGAACGCCTGCACCGCATGGGATGGTAAGCCTATACCTGCGTCAATGATAAGTGTGGTATCGGGTAAACGATGACGAATGGTTTCTAGCGCATAAGGGTTAAGTAAGCCCTGTCCTGTACCGATTGGCGCACCCCAGGGCATAATGACTTCACAACCTAAATCCGCTAATCGGCGGCACAAAACCAGATCGTCAGTACAGTAAGGGAGAACTTTAAAACCATCCTTGAGCAAAATATCGGTTGCTTTAACCAACTCAAATGGGTCGGGTTGTAAGCTGTATTCGTCGCCAATTAATTCTAATTTTATCCAATCGGTTTGAAACAATTCTCGCGACATTTTTGCCAGATTCACCACTTCTTTTACCGAATGGCAACCTGCTGTATTTGGCAATAGGGTGACATTCAGTTCTTTAATCTGCTGCCAAAATTGTTCGCCACCATTATCTTGAGGAGATTGTCGGCGCAGCGATAAAGTGACAATTTCACTGCCACTTGCTTCAATCGCCTGCCTCATCACTTTAATTGACGGATAAAGTGCGGTACCAATTAATAGGCGACTATCAAACGTATCACCGTAAATAGTGAGTTGAGACATACGTAGCTATCCTCCAAAAATAGGTGATACAACATCGACCTTGTCATTTTCTTTTATCAAGGTTGTTTGATAGTTGTTGTTAGCAACAAATTCGCCATTTAACGCAACGGCAAAAGGTGGCTTAACCGCAAAATGGACCAAAATGGACGATAAGCTTAATGCAGATTTTGTATCTAGTTGTCTTTGATGACCGGCCACATCGGTTAATTCTATCGAATGTGGTTCACCATTAAAAAACAGTTTCATGTTGTTAACCTTTGTATATGATCATCGACATTGATTTGTTGCTGGCGCGAAAACAGCTCAATAGTTTCGCCTTGCTCTTCCAATAGTCGTAGAGTTTGATCAACCAAACAGGGCGTTAATAAATAGCCATGACGGTACAAACCGTTAATTTGAATATGCTTAGACTTTATGATTATCGAAGGTTCATTGTCGAGTAACGTTGGTCGTAGTCCGGTTTGAATTTCTATCACTTCCGCTTCAGCAAATCCTTTGTGAATACTATACGCAGCACTTAATAATTCTAAAGTAGAACGTACACTTGGCGCTTTGTTGTCTTCTGATTCTATTTCAGTGGCACCGATGACATATTGGTCGTCGGATTTAGGCACAATATACAGCGGATATCGAGGATGCATTAGACGAATTGGACGTGTTAATGTTACTTCAGGCGCTCTAACTCGAACGACTTCACCGCGAACACCACGCAGGGGTTGTCAGGTTTTAATAAAGTGTGTTTTGCACCTAAACCACGGCAGTCGATGACCCAGTCAAATTGCCATTGTTGCAGGTTATTATTCACATCCGATACTCGATTATCGTCAATACGAACCTCTGTTTCTTCAAAGCATGTGACCTTACTTGATAACAATTTTTTTCGAGTTCTTGGTACAAGAGTCGATTATCAATATGACCTTCATTTGCTAAGAACAGTGCGGAGCTAAAGTTTGGGGGATTTCCGGCTCAATTTCTTGTATTTGCTCATTGTGTAATGTCTGGATGTCCTGTGCGTGTCGACACCTTACCCGTTGTGTAAAATGTCGAAGGTCATTAACGTCTTGTCTGTGAGCTAAAATCAATGTTCCGGTTTGTTGGAATCGCGTTTCTAAATCCAATGCGTTTAACATCTGAGGCCATAATGTCAAAGACTGATGACCCATTTCGACAATGCTGGCCGATGCCACAACCGATTCAGCCGTAGGGGCAACCATAGCCGCAGCTATTCTTCCTGTGGCACAAGCATCTGCCAAGTTGCCCTTTTCAAACAGGGTAACTTGGTGACTTTGACTCAATGACAAAGCGAGGAACCGGCCAATAAGGCCAGCCCCCACAATCGCAATAGTAACCAAAATATCCGCCTTATTTGGCTAGTTGATAAATTTCAGATCCTTTTGATCTAAATTCATCCGACATTTTTTGCATGCCTTCCTGGGCGGCTATTGCGTCAATTGCTTCATTTTCAGCGGCGATTTTTAACTCTCGATCAGCTTCAAAGTCCACCATTTTGATATCTATGTCAGCTTCTAAGCCTTTTGCATAGTCACGCACTTCCTAGCTTATCTTCATTGAACAGAACTTTGGACCACACATTGAACAGAAGTGAGCAACTTTGCCTGACTCCTGTGGCAAGGTTTCATCATGATATTCACGTGCTCGGTCTGGATCTAAACCTAGGTTAAATTGATCAAACCAACGGAATTCAAAGCGGGCTTTAGATAACGCATTATCACGAATTTGCGCACCTGGGTGGCCTTTTGCAAGGTCTCCGGCGTGTGCTGCAATTTTGTAAGTGATCAAACCTTCTTTTACGTCTTCTTTATTTGGTAAGCCTAAGTGCTCTTTAGGTGTTACGTAACACAACATGGCACAACCGTACCAGCCTATATTTGCCGCGCCAATGCCAGAGGTAATGTGGTCATAACCCGGTGCGATGTCTGTTGTCAGTGGGCCTAAAGTATAAAAAGGCGCTTCATCACAGTGTTTTAATTGCTCTTCCATGTTTTCTTTAACCATGTGTAATGGCACATGACCCGGACCTTCGATCATGACTTGTACATCGTGTTGCCACGCGATTTTGGTCAACTCACCTAACGTTCTAAGCTCGCTAAACTGCGCTTCGTCATTGGCGTCGGCAATTGACCCTGGACGCAGACCGTCACCAAGTGAAAACGAAACGTCGTATTGTTTACAGATTTCGCAAATGTCTTCAAAGTGAGTGTATAAGAAGTTTTCTTGATGGTGGGCAAGGCACCACTTGGCCATTATGGAACCACCACGGGAAACAATGCCGGTAACGCGTTTTGCCGTCATAGGGACAAATCGTAATAAAACCCCTGCGTGGATAGTGAAATAGTCCACTCCCTGCTCGGCTTGTTCTATTAACGTATCGCGGAAGATTTCCCACGTGAGGTTTTCTGCAACACCGTTAACTTTTTCAAGGGCTTGGTAGATAGGGACAGTTCCAATTGGTACTGGTGAGTTACGAACAATCCATTCGCGCGTTTCGTGGATATAACGGCCAGTGGATAAATCCATTACCGTATCCGCGCCCCATTTGGTAGACCAAACTAGTTTTTCAACTTCTTCTTCAATAGAAGAAGTGACCGCAGAGTTACCAATGTTGGCGTTGACTTTAATTAAGAAGTTGCGGCCAATGATCATCGGCTCCGCTTCTGGGTGATTGATATTGGCCGGAATAATAGCTCGACCTCGGGCGACTTCGTCTCGGACAAATTCTGCGGTGATCGCATCAGGCATATCTTTACTGCCAACTACCGCACCAAAGCTTTGGCCGGGGTGTTGCTGAGTAAGTGTTTCGTCTTTAAATTTTTGCAGTTTTAGGTTTTCACGAATGGCGATGTATTCCATTTCAGGTGTGATAATCCCTGTTTTGCATAATGCATTTGGGTGACGTTTTTACCGTCAAGGGCTCGGCGAACTTTTGGCAGGTTTTCAAATCGAATGTGGTCTAAACCTTCATCCGCTAACCGTTGCTGACTATAACCAGAAGTTGCGCCTTCAAGTACATGAGTATCGTTGCGCGCCGCAATCCATTCATCGCGTAGTTTAGGTAAGCCGACATGCACGTCGATATTGGTATCTGGGTCAGTGTATGGGCCTGATGTGTCGTAAACACGGATGGGTTCATTCGGTTCCAAAATTGGATTTTTTCATCCCCGCCCACTAAAGAATCGGCAAGGGCAATTTCACGCATACCAACTTTGATATTGTGCGTTGCACCTTCTACGTATACTTTTTTGAATTTGGGAAGTTTTGATCCGAGCAATTTTTTAGAAATTCTTCGGCTTGAGCACGGCGCTCACGGCGAGTTAATTTGGTCATTTTTTCTGCCTTAAGTAATGGTTTACAAAAGACGGAGTGTAGATCTCAGGTAGGACAAATTGTTTTACCCTTGTTTCCTTCGCTGAAATTACTCAGATCAGGTTCTACGGATCCCGCTACAATGCGATCTCAGCCCATGACAAAATAGGGCACTCCGACAAGTCAAAATCATCTTACGATATAGAACGCAGTGAGGGAAGACCTAATACGTTATTAATCTGCTATAACTCATTACTAATTTACTGAATTGTAGAGGATTAATTTTTTATTTTGATTCGGCAGGGTAGAACTAGCTTGTCGCTGTAACTAACACATGATTAGTGATTTAGGGGATTGAGATTTTGCAATTGCAGGCGCTGTCGTTACAGATTACATGATTGTTGCAAACAATCAGGTTGGCGTTGATAACGACTGGCGAGTTATCAACGCAAATCTTATCTACTTTACTACGACATTAATGCTGTCGTTTGTTAGACGGATATTAATGTTTTCGCCTGTCACAACCTGCTTAGGTGATTTGATCACCTCGCCATTGTCTTTCATTGCGATGGCATAACCACGGCCTAGTGTGGCGAGGGGCTGACAATGTTGAGTTTTTCTGTCACTTTTTCAAATCGCTGTTGAGCTCTTTCGAATCGGCGAATGAGCAAAGATTGTAGTGAATGTTGCATGTCGACCAGTTTTTGCTGTTCATTTTTAATCAAATTTGTCGGGTTTTGCGATAAAAGTCGTTGTTGCGAATGTTCTACCCGTCGAGCTTGAGTCGAAAGCTGGGTTTGGATTATTCGTGTCATGCGCATTTGCAATTCGTCGGTTTTTTGTTGCGACAGTTGAATTTTATGGCTTGGGTGTAACAACGACAATGACTTGTTGAGCTCAGATAACTGTTGCTTTTGGGATTTGTAATTGTGCGTATAAGCCAGTATCAGCCGCGAGTAAAGTCGGTTTACTTTTTCAATTACGTCTGTCATGTCGGTAGACACAAGTTCTGCGGCGGCTGATGGGGTTGGTGCACGAAGGTCTGCGACAAAATCACATATCGAGAAGTCAACCTCATGACCTACCGCAGAGATAATTGGCAACGCAGAGTTATATATAGTGTGGGCTAAGGCTTCGTCATTAAAGCTCCAGAGATCTTCTAATGAACCACCACCGCGACCGACAACTAATACATCAACTTCTTCACGATAATTTGCGGCGTTTATTGCCCAAATCAAATTTTGAGCGGCGTGTTCACCTTGAACCATAGTGGGGTAAATAATCACCTCCGTTTGCGGCGAACGTCGTTTTAGAACCGTCAAAATGTCATGCACCGCTGCACCCGTAGGTGAGGTGATTACCCCGACACGTTTGGGGTTTTGTGGAATAGGGCGTTTAACGTCTTGGTCAAACAGGCCCATTTGACCAAGCTTTAATTTTAACGCTTCAAATTGTTGTTTTAATAGACCTTCACCGGCCGGTTCCATTGTCTCGACAATAAATTGATAATCGCCACGAGGTTCATAAAGACTGATCCGCCCACGCACTAAAACTTGAGAGCCATTGTCGATAACACCTCGAACAGAGCGATTATTGCCTTTAAACATAGCCGCTTTTACTTGAGCGCGGTTATCTTTGAGTGAAAAGTACCAATGACCGCTAGAGGCGCGAACTAGGTTAGAAATTTCCGCTGAAATCCACACATTCACAAACTCTGCTTCTAACATCATTCTAACTTTCTGATTTAATTCAGAAACCTGATATATTTTTTGTTGCGGTGAAGAATAAGATTGCAGCACGAAAATATTGTCCTTTGCGTGGTTTGAGAAATAAAAGAGTCGAGATTCAAAATAATACAAACTTTAACAAGTTTTTTACGAAAGTCAGTTTACCTTAGGCAAAGTTTCGATTAAAATGCGGCCGCAACATATAGACTTAAATAGCCTCAAAATTCGGTTTCTATTTCGTACTATACTTACGAATTGGACAAAGCCGCATTTCGAGGCTATTTAGGTATTAAGTCCTTCCATATATTAAGTTAAGGTAAATTTTCATGTTGCGCATAGCTAAAGAAGCTCTCACTTTTGATGACGTATTACTGGTTCCCGGTCATTCGACTGTCCTTCCACACGAAGCGAATTTAAAAACACGTTTAACCCGTAATATTGAGCTGAATATTCCAATGGTATCATCTGCCATGGACACAGTTACTGAAAGCCGACTCGCTATTGCTCTTGCCCAAGAAGGCGGTTTAGGTTTTATTCATAAAAACATGTCAATCGAAGCGCAAGCTAATGAAGTTCGTCGTGTAAAAAATACGAATCAGGCGTGGTATCAGATCCGGTTACTGTGGCAAATAATGTGACAATTGGTCATGTAATGGCATTGGCTGACGAACATGGATTTTCTGGTTTCCCAGTTGTAGATAAAGATAACAACCTTGAAGGTATCGTAACTGGGCGTGATTTACGTTTTGAAACTAATCTTCAAAATCCAATTACTACGGTAATGACGCCTAAAGAAAAATTGATCACAGTTAAAGAAGGCGCGAGTCGCGAAATAGTTTTAGCTTTGATGCATGAAAACCGTATTGAGAAAATTCTTGTTGTTGACGATGAATTTAAGTTAACAGGCATGATTACCGTTAAAGATTTCCAAAAAGCTGATAGCAAACCAAACGCTTGTAAAGATTCATTAGGACGACTTCGTGTTGGTGCAGCAGTAGGCGTTGGTGCTGGAACTGATGAACGTATAGCCGCATTAGTTGAAGCGGGTGTTGACGTGTTGTTAATCGATACTTCTCACGGACATTCACAAGGTGTTCTAGACCGGGTTGCGTTAACACGTAAAACTTACCCAGATTTAGATATTGTTGGCGGAAACGTTGCAACAGCGGCTGGTGCATTGGCATTAGTTGAAGCAGGTGTTAACGCGGTTAAAGTTGGTATCGGCCCAGGTTCAATTTGTACAACTCGTATCGTGACGGGTTGTGGCGTTCCACAAATCACAGCAATTGCTGATGCAGTAGAAGCTGTATCTGGGAAAGACATTCCTGTTATTGCCGATGGCGGCATTCGTTTTTCTGGCGACATTGCTAAAGCCCTTGTTGCTGGCGCAAGCTGTGTAATGGTTGGTTCAATGTTAGCAGGTACGGAAGAAGCACCTTAGTGAAGTTGAACTATATCAAGGTCGTTATTACAAATCGTACCGTGGTATGGGAAGTTTAGGCGCTATGAATCAAAGTCATGGTTCATCTGACCGTTATTTCCAAAAATCTGACAACAAAGAAAAATTGGTGCCAGAGGGAATTGAAGGTCGCGTTGCTTACAAAGGACCAATTGAAAACATCATTCACCAACAACTTGGTGGTATTCGAAGTGCAATGGGTCTTACGGGTTGCAGCACAATTGAAATTTTGAATACAAAACCTGAATTTGTGCGCGTAACGTCTGCCGGTATGGGTGAGTCTCACGTACATGATGTTCAAATTACAAAAGAAGCGCCTAACTATCGTTTAGGCTAGGCTTTAAAGCGTTAATTATTTTGGCAAGCCGAAGTTATCTTCGGCTTCCTTTTTCAGTCAGTTTGAAAAAACAGACAATATCCACAATTATTTAAGAAGGCTAAAACATGTCAGTTAATCAAGACATTCACCAGCATCGAATTCTCATTTTAGATTTTGGTTCACAGTACACTCAACTTATCGCTCGACGCATTCGTGAAATTGGCGTTTATTGTGAGCTATGGGCTTGGGACGTTACTGAAGAACAGATCAAAGGTTTTAATCCCAACGGGATCATCTTAGCGGGCGGACCTGAATCAGTAACCGAGCATAATTCGCCACGTGCACCAGAATATGTATTTAATGCAGGGGTACCTGTATTAGGTATTTGCTACGGCATGCAAACTATGTCTGAACAACTTGGTGGTTCTGTCGAAGTTTCTGACGAACGTGAGTTTGGTTATGCGCAGGTTGAAGTTGTTAATGAATCTGCACTTCTTAAAAATATTGAAGATGCGATTACATCAAATGGCAATGCATTGTTAGATGTTTGGATGAGTCATGGCGACAAAGTTAATGCAATTCCTGCCGACTTTACAACAGTTGCAAAAACAGAATCTTGCCCGTTTGCTGTAATGGCGAACGAAGAAAAACGTTTTTATGGTGTTCAATTCCACCCTGAAGTGACCCATACAAAACAGGGTCTTCGTTTGTTGGAAAACTTTGTTTGCACCATTTGTGAATGTGACAAGTTATGGACGTCGGCGACAATTATTGAAGACGCCATTGCAAAAATGAAAGAACAAGTTGGCGACGACGAAGTTGTTTTAGGTTTATCAGGTGGTGTCGATTCATCTGTTGTTGCCATGTTATTGCACCGCGCAATCGGTGACAAATTGACCTGTGTATTTGTTGATAATGGTTTACTTCGTTTAAATGAAGGTCAGCAAGTTATGGACATGTTTGGCGATCATTTTGGATTAAACATAATTCATGTTCAAGCTGAAGACCGTTTCTTGGAGCGTTTATCAAATGAAAATGATCCTGAGAAAAAACGTAAGATCATCGGTAATGTATTTGTCGAAATTTTTGACGAAGAAGCAGGCAAACTTAAAAATGCGAAATGGTTAGCCCAGGGCACTATTTACCCTGACGTGATCGAATCAGCAGCTTCTGCAACAGGTAAAGCGCATGTTATTAAGTCTCACCACAATGTGGGCGGTTTACCAGAGGATATGGAGTTAGGTTTAGTTGAACCACTTCGCGAACTATTTAAAGATGAAGTACGTAAAATTGGTCTTGAACTCGGCTTACCTTACGACATGCTTTATCGTCATCCATTCCCTGGACCGGGCTTAGGTGTTCGTATTTTAGGCGAAGTGAAAAAGAATATGCCGACTTATTACGTCGTGCTGACGCAATTTTCATTGAAGAGTTACACTCAGCTGATTTGTACAATAAAGTGAGTCAGGCGTTTACCGTGTTCTTGCCAGTTCGTTCAGTTGGTGTAATGGGAGATGGCCGTAAATACGATTGGGTTGTGAGCTTACGAGCTGTAGAAACTATCGACTTTATGACGGCACATTGGGCACATTTACCATATGACTTCCTTGGTAAGGTATCTAACCGCATCATTAACGAAATTGATGGTATTTCACGTGTTGTTTATGACATCAGTGGTAAGCCACCGGCAACGATTGAGTGGGAATAACGCTCTATCCGTTAGCTAAGTGAAATAAGAAAGCGCCTTTTAGGCGCTTTTTTGATCGTGGACGTTATGCATTAAAGCTAAACATAGGTTTACGTTTTAGGCATTACGACTCATTTGTCCGAGCTATAGTCCGAGCTATCAAGTTCTAAATCGATAAAAGCAATAATATAGCCGTATTGGCGGTCTGACAAATTTCCAGAGGCATGTTCACTCTTGGCATAATTATGGGTCCATTTTCGATCCCTTCCCGGGCTTGGAACTCTAATGTCGACATTAAGTAACTTTTGATTAAGCACTGTGTAGCCTTTCTCTTGAGCTTTTTGGGCACAATAGACAAGTACGTATTCCACGGCATATTTATCGACGCTAGGTAACCAAGGTGTACTCGGTGTGGCAGGCTTCTTTTAGCACACCGTTTTTATCTTTGTATTCAAGGTGACCGCGAGTACATGCCGATAAAAGAGCACAATAAAACACACATAATATCAGTTTAGATTGAAGAGTAATTACCATTGATTTGGTTAAAGTGAATCTATGTCGCGCTTTAGACCAGCGTTATCATCAGTCGCTATTTTCTCTAAAACTTCGACCCGTTCTTTTAACGCGGATACCTGAACTTTTAAGGTTTCTATTTCAAGTTTGTCTTGATTACCTAATTTACTTGCTTCTTTTAAATTATTCACCGAGTAAATTAACCAACCTGCAATAATTAGGAATATAAAAGTCATGTTTGACCCCTTATTTTGTTTGCTCTAGCCTGTTTTTCTAAGCGAATCTATTTCTTTTTCAAGTTGTAGCTGTCGTCCGTCACAATTTTTTCAAGGACTTCAATTCGTTTTTTAACGCGGCCATTTGCTGCTGGGTTTCTGAATCTTGTTGATTGTTATTCTTACTAATTTGCAACTTAACGTGTTGCTCGTATGCGGCATATAGTAAACCACCAATAACCGAAACAAGTACAATAGTTAAAACTGAAATAGGCATTATTTTATTCCTTCAATAAAGTTGTGAATTTCTACGACAAGTTATATATCAATATATGTACCAAAAGGTAACGCATTGAAAATAAACAATTAATATATTTAAAGTTGAATTAACTGTTGTGAATATCGCTGAATATTAGTCTAATTAGCTAACTTTTATTAGGTTGTTAGAAAATAAACATGTCCGATTCGGAACTTGATGTCAAATGGATGCAATACGCTATGGCGCTTGCTGAGAAAGCAGAAGCCCAAGGCGAGATACCTGTAGGTGCCGTAATTGTAAAAGAAGATGAAGTTTTAGGGAGGGCTGGAATCAGCCGATTACCTTGCACGACTCAACTGCTCACGCTGAAATTGTAGCGATTAGAAATGCTGGAAAAAACATTGCAAACTACCGTTTAGTTGGTAGCACGATATATGTAACATTAGAACCTTGTCCTATGTGTGCCGGTGCTATTATTCACAGCCGGATAGCACGACTTGTTTATGGTGCGCAGGATTATAAAACAGGGGCCGTGGGCAGTGTAATGAATTTGTTGCAGCATGATAGTAATAACCACAAAGTCGACTTTACTTCTGGTCTACTTGAGCAGCAGTGCAGTCATCAAATATCCGCTTTTTTAAAAAGCGGAGAGTAGAGATTAAAGCCGCGAAAGAAAATAAAACTTTGAAAGATGATGTCAACATTGACGATGACCAAATTGATTAAGCGGTGTTAGTTAAAGGCACAACGTAATTAGATTATTTCTTCTGGATCGGCGTTGGATTCGCCCATTCGAATCGTCGTTTGTTTAAGACGTCGACTTAGCAAACGATTTGAAATTGTTTTTCTCGCTATGCGTCTACGTGTGTTGTTAAACATACGGCTTTTCAATTTTAATTTTATGTTTCTTCTTCGTCTAAACATATTTTGTCCTTTTAAAACGTCAGTAACAGATCATGCTAACTAGGATTAGTTTAGCGGGCTTCAGTTTCAATTTTAATCAGTGCTTGTTTCTGTTTCGGTGCTTACAGAGTGGACTTGGTCCATCAAGGTATCAATTTTAATTTGTTGTTCAGCTTTATCATCAATCCAAATTAAGGTGTCGTAATATCGGCGGATATTGGCAACATATTGCACCGCTTCATCACCTCGAGCAAAACCATAACGAGTTGTCTTGTAATGTCTTTTTGTCGTAACAGTGGCAGGTATTTTTTAACATCAACCCACTTGTCAGGATCACCGCCCAATATTTTAGTTAGTTTTCGTCCATCTTGAACATGTCCCCAACCTAAGTTGTACGCAGCGAGCGCAAACCAAGGTCGGTCAAATTCAGATATTCTTGCTGGGATACGCTTCAATAATTGACTTAAATATTTGGCGCCGCCTTTAATATTTGATTCCGCATCTAGTCTACTTTTTACACCTAATTGCTTGGCCGTTGGTTGCGTAAGCATCATGATGCCTCGCACTCCCGTTGGGGATTTTGCTCTTGGATCCCAATGGGATTCTTGATAGCTTTGGGCTGCTAATAAACGCCAATCTAAATCTCCGGCATATTCCTTAAACCAGTGTTGGTAATCTGGAAGTACTTTGCCTACCGCATTCATGAATAAACGAGTATCGACATAATTAAAGTGCTCGACATGTCCAAAGTAACGTTCTTCTAACGCAATAAGTTCACCGGATTCGTGCATGTCGCCAAAAAAATCAATTAAGGTTGCAAATAATGAGTCGTCACGATTTTTCGGTAACAACCAAGTAAGAGGTTGTTCATTTGCCAATGTAAAGGCCACAGAAATATCTGGGTAATATCGTCTGACTAAGGCGAGGTTATGTGAATCGGCGACAGTAAACTCAATTTCGCCGTCCATTAACATTTCAAGTAATTCGTTTGAATCAACGTTATCGACAACTTGGATTTGAAAGTCGAGTTCTTCAGTTTGTTGTTTTCTTAGATTATCTAAATGACTCGACTGTGAAGAAACAACAATAGGTAAATCGACTTCAGAGAGATTTGTGGGCCGCTCTCTACCTTGTTTAAAAACAACTTTTTGGCTGACATGATAATAAGGCGGTGACGTTCTAAATTGTTCAAGTATTTCAGTTGTAGGGGAAAATCCGCCGACAAGAAGGTCGACTTGACCAGTTTCAAGCTTTGGCAGTAACTCTGCTATATGGTAGCTAGGAATGAGGTTAACCTCGACTCCTAAATAATCGGCAAAAGAATGAACTAAATCATGTTCAAACCCAGCAGTACCGTCGGCGTCTACATAGTAACTTGTGGGATTAAATAAAATACCGACATTAATAACCTGCTTTTTGTCTATTTCAATAATCTTGGGGGCAGGCGGTTTTGGCTCACAAGCAGTGATAAAAAACAAACAATAAAAAGCAACAGACCACTTGGGACCTGTTTTGTTTGTGTTGTGAGTTGAGACAGTATTTTTTCATCACTGGCTTTATATCAAATGATCCTCATTTAGTCATCAAACAACTGGCATAGAGGGGTTAAAAAGTCATAGGCTGGAGGTAATTAGTTGAAGAGTCTACAAATCCTAGTAATTGGTAGCATTTTAAGTTTAATTTTTTTGTGGGTGTCTAGGTTAAGTTTGACCGGATGTTTACGTTAAACCTTCATGTAAATCGACTTTATTTTGTTATCTGATATCAGTGCCTTAGATGGAATTATTTTTTGGTAATGCGCTAGATAGAAAAAGTTGCAGGAAAACGACGTCGCAATCTATATATTGGGGCTATTTGAGTATATAATGCGCGCCTAATTTTTTTCCTTTCAAAATGAATGGTGAATTGGCATATGTTAATCCTTCGTGGTGCACCAGCTTTATCCGAATTTCGTGTTAAAAAATATTTAGCCGCATTTGCTGCTAAAGATCTAAACGTTACTGACATTTATGCGGAATATACGCATTTTGCGGATGTCACAGCAGAATTGTCTGATGATGAATTAAGTAAACTTAATTCACTTGTAGAATACGGTCCGTCAATTGCGCAACATCAACCTGAAGGTGAGTTGTTCTTAATTACACCTCGTCCAGGAACAATTTCTCCTTGGTCAACTAAAGCAACAAACATTGCTAATAACTGCGGGCTAGACAAAGTAAAACGTGTCGAACGTGGAATTGCGTTTTATGTTGTTGGTGATCTTAACGAAACACAAAAATCTGATTTAGTCGCTGAATTACACGACCGAATGACGGAAGTTGTGTTTAGCGAATTAAACCAAGCATCACAATTGTTCGTAGCCGAACAACCAAAACCATTCACGTCAGTTGACGTAATTGCAGGCGGACGCGAAGCGCTTTCAAATGCTAACTTAACAATGGGTTTGGCATTAGCCGACGACGAAATTGACTACTTAGTTGAAAACTTCATTCAACTTGGTCGCAACCCAAACGACATCGAATTATATATGTTTGCTCAGGCAAACTCTGAGCATTGTCGTCATAAGATTTTTAACGCCGATTGGACAATCGACGGCGTTGCACAGCCAAAATCATTATTCAAAATGATTAAAAATACGTTTGAGCATAATAGCGAATTTGTAACCTCTGCTTATAAAGATAATGCAGCGGTAATGCACGGTTCTGTTGCAGGACGTTTTTTGCTGAGCCAACGACAGGTTCTTACAAGTTTTATAATGAAAATATCGACATTCTAATGAAAGTCGAAACTCATAATCACCCAACTGCTATTTCGCCTTTCCTGGTGCTGCGACGGGTTCGGGTGGTGAAATTCGTGATGAAGGTGCTACTGGTCGTGGTTCAAAACCTAAAGCTGGTCTTAACGGATTTACCGTATCAAACTTACGTATCCTGGGTTTTGAACAACCTTGGGAAATTAACTACGGCAAGCCGTCTCGTATCGTTGAAGCTCTCGACATTATGGTGGAAGGACCATTAGGTGGTGCGGCATTTAATAACGAATTTGGTCGCCCGAATATTTTGGGGTATTTCCGTACATACGAAGACAAAGTAAATAGCTTTAATGGCGAAGAAGTTCGTGGTTACCACAAGCCTATTATGCTTGCTGGCGGATTAGGTAACATTCGTCGTGAACATACCGAAAAAGGCATTATCCCGGTTGGCGCTAAATTAATTGCGCTGGGTGGACCTGCGATGAATATCGGTCTTGGCGGTGGTGCCGCATCTTCAATGGCGTCTGGTCAGTCAAATGAAGATTTAGACTTTGCATCAGTACAACGTGAAAATCCAGAAATGGAACGTCGTTGTCAGGAAGTTATCGACAAATGTTGGCAGCTTGGCGACGAAAATCCGATTGCCTTTATCCACGATGTAGGGGCTGGTGGTTTATCAAACGCATTCCCAGAGCTTGTTAACGATGGCGAACGTGGTGGCGTATTTGAACTTCGCGACGTACCTAATGACGAACCTGGAATGTCGCCACTGGAAATTTGGTGTAACGAATCTCAAGAACGTTATGTCTTGGCAGTCGCTCCTGAAAACCTAGACGTTTTTGAAAATATTTGTCAACGTGAGCGTGCGCAATATGCTGTTGTTGGTGTTGCAACAGAAGAACGTCATCTAACATTAAATGACGAACATTTTGACAACAAACCGATTGATATGCCATTGGACATCTTATTGGGTAAAGCTCCTAAGATGCATCGAGATGTAGCGGCTAAACACGTTGCTGGTAGCGAATTTGACATTTCAAAAATTGAAATCGCTGACGCGGCGGAACGCCTACTACGTTTACCGGCGATTGCTGAAAAAACGTTCCTTGTGACGATTGGTGACCGTTCGGTAACTGGTATGGTATCTCGTGACCAAATGGTTGGCCCGTGGCAGGTTCCAGTTGCTGACTGTGCCGTCACTACAGCATCACTAGACAGTTATTTTGGTGAAGCGATGTCATTAGGCGAACGTACCCCAATCGCATTACTAAATTACGGTGCCTCTGCTCGCATGGCCGTCGCAGAGTCTATTACCAATATAGCAGCGACAGATATCGGTAATTTAAACCGGATTAAAATGTCGGCGAACTGGATGGCAGCAGCCGGACACCCGGGTGAAGACGCTGGTTTATACGAAGCAGTTAAAGCCGTTGGTGAAGAGTTATGTCCCGCATTAGACATCACTATTCCTGTGGGTAAAGATTCAATGTCGATGAAAACAAAATGGCAGGAAGAAGATGGGACTGATAAATCAGTTACCTCGCCACTGTCGTTGTTGATCACCGCATTCGCCCGTGTTGAAGATGTTCGTAATACGGTGACTCCAGAACTACGCACTGATAAAGGCGAAACATCACTCATATTGGTTGATCTTGGAAGCAAGCAAAACCGGATGGGGGCAAGTTGTCTGGCTCAAGTTTACAATAAACTCGGCACTGTAGCGCCAGATGTTGATAGTCCTGAGCTGTTAAAAGGTTTCTTTAATTCAATCCAGAGCCATAGTTAAATCTAAGCAATTGATGGCATATCACGACCGTTCAGACGGTGGTTTGTTTACATCTGTTGCAGAAATGGCATTTGCTGGTAAAGCCGGTGCAGTTGTTAATTTAGATGGACTCGGAGAAGACGCGACGTCAATTCTTTATTCAGAAGAATTAGGTGCAGTTATCCAGGTCAGTAAAGCGGATGAATCTAACGTCTTGTCAGTGTTTGCTGCCAATGGATTAGCGGCTAATGCGCACGTTATTGGTTCAGTAAATAGTGAAGACAAGTTGTCGTTTAGCTTTAATGGCGAAGTTGTTCTTGAAAATACCCGCACGCATTATCGTACAGTGTGGGCAGAAACTACATTCCACATGCAGTCTATGCGTGACAACCCAGAATGTGCAAAACAAGAACATGACGCTAAATTTGATGCAAACGACAAAGGTCTAAATGTTGAATTGTCATTCGACATAAATGAAGACGTTGCAGCTCCGTTTATAGCTAAAGGTGATAAACCACGTGTTGCTATCTTACGTGAGCAAGGGGTTAACTCACACGTAGAAATGGCAGCTGCCTTTACTCGTGCTGGTTTTGATGCAATAGACGTTCACATGAGCGACTTACAAGAAGGCCGCTTATCACTAGAATCATTTAAAGGTTTAGTGGCGTGTGGTGGGTTCTCATACGGAGACGTATTAGGTGCTGGTGAAGGTTGGGCAAAATCAATATTGTTCAACGACAAACTAAGTGAAATGTTCAAGACCTTCTTCCATCGCGAAGACACCTTTAGTTTAGGTGTCTGTAATGGTTGTCAGATGATGTCTAACTTACGTTCACTTATCCCAAGGTGCTGATCACTGGCCTCGTTTTGTGACAAACAAGTCTGAGCGCTTTGAAGCTCGTTTTAGTTTGGTCGAAATCCAAGAGTCTAACTCTGTATTTTTCCAAGGTATGACAGGTTCACGTATGCCAATCGCGGTATCACACGGTGAAGGGCGTGCAGAATTTACAGCCGATAGTGCTGTTCAAGCGGCACTTGCATCAAATACGGTTGCCATGCGTTATGTTGATAATAATGGTGAGTTCACTGAAACCTACCCGGCTAACCCAAATGGGTCGCCAGAAGGGATTACGTCTCTAACGACGACAGACGGACGTACCACGATTATGATGCCGCATCCTGAGCGTGTATTCCGTGCCGTTACAAATTCTTGGCATCCAGACGAGTGGCTTGAAGATAGCCCTTGGATGCGTATGTTCCGTAACGCACGCAAGTGGGTCGGTTAAATTTCGATTACAGATAAGTCGAATCAATCTCATAAAGCCAGTTATTTATTAACTGGCTTTTTTATTCTTACCAGAAGCAAAAGCTATGTTTTACCAGTTAAAGCGGAAAATAAATAATCAAAGAGTTTTATTTTTGAGACAAAGGAAAGCGTAAAATTGACCGCCTTTTGACTGTCTTACTTTTGTACTTTATTGGTGTAGCCCTTATTTTAAATGATATTTTTACAGTCTGTAGGTGCTTACCATAAAAAATAAAGTTTTTACTTTAAAAATAGGTTCAGCTTGATAAAGTGTATTTGCGAAAAAAGGAAGGTTAGGGATCTGCCGTTTTTGTACAAAAATAAATTTGATGTTTTATTAATGCCCAATTTGTTGTTGTAAAAGCCAGCTCAGCCAAGGAATGAGCAAAATAATAATTCTAATAAGGTTCGAGCAAAGAACCGGGTTCTACAATTACTACATTAAACATATTTCCCTCTTTCAGGAGTAGGCATGAAAAAGACTAAAAATACACTATTTAAACATAGCGTAGTTTTTGCGGCGCTCAGCACCGCAATATATCAGCCACATAGTGTGGCAGCAGAAGAAGAAAGCGCCAATGAAGGCATCGAAGTAATTCAAGTAACCGCTACGCGTCGTGCAGCCTCCGTTCAAGATATTCCTGTAAATATTACCGCATTAGATGGCGATATTATGGCAGACCAAAATATTGGCGAATTAACTGATGTTGCGCGTTGGGTTCCGGGTTTGACGATACAAGACCAAGGTAACCGTAGTCGTTCTCCAATTATTGTACGTGGCTTGAACACTGACTCATCAGGTCCCGGTGCTGACGGTGGCACAGTTGCGGTTTATGTCGGTGAAAGCCCGTTAACGGTTGACCTAAAAATTCTCGATGTACAGCGTGTTGAAGTATTAATTGGTCCACAAGGCACATTATACGGTGCAGGCTCACTTGGTGGGGCAATTCGATATATTCCGAACAAGCCCGTATTAGATGAAACCTCTGGTCGTGTTTATGGTGGTGTTAATTCAGTTAATGAAGGTGGCACAGGTCATGAAGTTGGCTTTATTGTTAACATGCCACTTATTAGTGATGAATTAGGTTTTAGAGCCGCATTTCAACAACAAAAAATGCCGGTTACATTGACTACAATTATCTCGTTAAAGAAAGCGGAATTTCATTACCAGATCCAGATTGGTCAGATGCCAGTCAAGTAAGCGCGAATATTAAACAGTCTGCTGATGCGAACTACGACGATACGTCAACGGCTAAGTTTATGTTACGTTGGATGCCAACCGATAAGGTTGATGCAGTATTATCGTATACCTATCAGCAACAGGAAGTCGGTGGGCGCTCTATTGTTCATCATAATGCACTTGCCCCAGATCATGCATTGACTGATATTGTAGGTAAATATGAATCTGCATATCGTGTTGAAGAACCAATGGATAAAACCACAGATTTATTGGCGTTAGAAATAACGGCCGATCTTGGATTTGCTGAGTTAACATCAGCAACGAGTTTATCTTCATTTGAATCCCTCGGACAACGTGATCAAACTGATTTGTTGATACGTCTTGCTTATTCTTATGAAGAATTCCCAGCATTCAGCTCGTATACACGTGAAGATGCAGAGAATGAGTCGTTTGTTCAGGAAGTTCGTTTAGTTTCAACGGGTGAATCAGACCTTTCGTGGATTGTTGGTGGGTATTACAGCAAATTTGATTCTTTTAACACCAGTGAAGAGTTTACACTAAGGTTTTGACGAATATGCGATAAATGAGTGGGGCGTTGACGGTAATCTTCGACCTGATTCGTTAGAGTATTATTCTGTTGGGGATGTTGAATTAGTGGAATCCGCCATTTTTGGTGAATTAAGTTACCAAGTCACGGACGCATTAACCACTACTTTTGGTTTTAGACATTATCAATATGAAATAAACAGCATGTCATCTTATGACTTACCGCTATATAACTCGGTATTTGGTGGCGCAGCGAGCGACGCAATTGACCTTGATGGCAATCGTGAGTTTCAAGATGCAAAAAATGACGGTACGTTGTTTAAAGTCAATGTGAGTTATCAAGTCAATTCAGACTTGTTGACATACGCTACTATAAGCGAAGGATTCCGTATTGGTGGTTCAAATGGGGTTGCAGCTTGTACTCCTGAAGACATCGCAAACCCTGGACAAGTGTTGTGTGCATTACCACATGAAGTAGATTTTCGACCAGATACAACCGTAAACTATGAAATTGGGATGAAGTCGACCTTGTTTAACAATCGTTTACATCTGAATGGTGCTGCTTTTTATATTAAGTGGGAAGATGCCCAAATCGGTGGTGCTACACAAAATGGTCAAATTCCAATAATTGCCAATGCCTCTGGTGGTGCAGAAAGTTCAGGTCTTGAATTATCCGCACGGGCAATGTTGTCTAACGAGCTGTCGTTGTTTGGTAGTTATTCGTTAGCCAAAGCAAAATTAGCGGGAGATGCTCCTTATTTGTTTGGTGTTGTTGATGACCCAGCCCGTCAAGCATGGAAGGACGGTGAAAAAGGCGATCGACTGCCTGGCGCACCTGAACATCAGTTTGCGTTAGGAGCGAAGTATTCAACCGAAATTTTGGATGACAAAATGTTGGATGTTAACTTTGGTTATACTTACCAGAGTGAATTGATTACACGCGTCGGCTTAAAAAATGATGGCCAAACAATTGATGGTTATGGTCTAGCAAATCTTTCTGCATCGTTATCCGATGAAGCTTGGTCAGTTACCTTGTACATCAATAATTTGTTGGATGAATATGCGGTAACTTCTGTTCGTCGTTCTCAAGCGGATATCGGTAGTGCAAAGTTTGATGCGGATATTGCGAACCGTACAGATTTACAACGTAACTTCGGTTATTTTGTCAGCACACCTCGAACAGTTGGTGTTAAATTCGATTATAAATTTGAAAGCTTCTAATCAAGTACTAATCTAAATCGATATGTTAAAGGCACCATTTGGTGCCTTTTTTATTGTCCTAAAGTTTGCTTATTGAGGTATTACTCAGCTCTTAAATTCGATAAGCTAACCGATTGAATAGCGCCTTAAATTGAAATACAAAAAGATAATCAATGTCAGAAAAACACTTACACCAAACCGCGATACAAGCGATTAACAAAAAGCAATTTGATGTAGCCCAACGTGCTTTAATTCAAATCTTGAACAACAATCACAGTTTTTATGATGGCTATTTTTTGTTGGGGGTAATTGAAGCTGAACTTGGCACTTATACAAAGGCCGTAGCATTGATGTCAAAAGCCGCGCAGATGCATCCATGCGCAGAATACTTTGCGCACTTAGCTAGGTGTTATGCGCTGATTGGAGATAGTAACAAAACGCATGAGGCGATTTCTCAAGTTCAACAATTCACCTTAGATAATGCATTAACGATTGATACGATTGGCGTTGCGTTGTCACGGATTGGCGATCACGACTAAGGCGATAGAATATTTCAAACGCGCGATAAAGCTTAAGCCTGACGCGTCTTTTTATTATAATTTAGGGTCGTCGCAAACCTTTGCTGGCCTGTTTGATGACGCACGAAATTCTTATGAGCTAGCTATCAAGTTAGAGCCGACTTTTTATCAAGCTCATTCATCTTTGAGTCATTTAGGCGGTACGGACAAAGAGCACAATCACATTGACCGTCTGCAAGCTTTATTACCTAAACTGACAAGCGTTAATTCCAAACTGCATATTGCCCATGCGTTAGCGCGGGAGTTAGGGAGTGTCGATGAATTCGGTGCTGCCTTTTCGCAACTCGAGATTGCTAAAGGTGAAAAAGCCAAGTCGCTAAACTACCAGTTTTCTCAAGACCAATTGATTTTTGAGACATTAAAAACATGCTTTACGGAAGAATTGATTAAGGAGATTAATCGCAATAATAGTAAAAACAAAAGACCAACACTGATCTTGATTTTGCTCCTATATTTGTCACTGGCATGCCGCGCTCTGGTACGACGCTTATTGAACGAGTGTTAACAAATAACAACATAGTTAAGTCTGCGGGTGAGTTGCAGGAGTTTGCAATTGCTATTAAGCGAATTGCCAAAACATCCAGCCAATATATTTTGGACCCCGCGACAATTAAGGCAGCGATAACCTCGGATTTGTCAGAAATTGGCGAACTTTATCGACAATGCGTTAAAAATATCGTTAAAGGTGCCTCACGATTTGTTGATAAAATGCCGCTAAATGTCCTAAATGCCGGTTTTATTATTGGTGCAATTCCTACCGCGAAAATTGTTTGTGTTATTCGTAACCCAATGGACACGATATGGGGTAATTACAAACAACTGTTTTCGCTCACAGACTCATATTATAACTACGCTTTTAGCCAAGTTGATACCGCTAAATATTATTGTGAATTTGTTCGTTTAGCGGAGTTTTGGCAAACCGCTTTTCCAGATCAGTTTAAAATTGTTCGCTACGACGATTTTGTACAACAACCCGAAATAATTGGGAAAGAATTTGTTGAGTTTTGCGGTCTAGTATATGACAGCAAGATGTTAGAGATAACGAACAACAAGTCAGCTGTTGCCACGGCAAGCTCGGTGCAAGTGCGGTCTAAAATTAGCACAAGCTCCTTAGGGCAGTGGCTAAAATATCGGTCGTTTTTACAACCTGCTTATAACGAAGTTATATCACAGGGGATAAAACTCGATTGATTTACAAGCAAATGATCGGGTTTAGTGAATATTTATCGGGCAATACCTTTAAATTTGGCTAAGATGACTCCATACACATCTTCTAGTGCGCACGTCCGCTTTTAAGGAAAGGTTGTATTTTGACAACAGTACATGACAAGTTAGAGCAGCTTAAGACTGCTGAGTTCTCCACCGCGATTAAAAATATTAAACGTGGTATAGAGCGTGAAGGTTTACGAATTACCCCTGAGGGCAAACTATCTCAGCTAGACCACCCGCAAGCATTAGGTGCGTCACTTACTCATCCTTATATCACAACGGATTATTCTGAATCCTTGATGGAGCTTATTACGCCGCCATCTAACAGCATTCAAGAAACGTTTAATCAACTCCAAGACGTGCACAAATTTGTACTCGAAAACATAGGCTCAGAAATGTTATGGCCTATGAGTATGCCGTGTTTTATCGGTGATGAGTCTGATATTCGAATCGCCCACTATGGCACGTCTAATGTGGCCCAAATGAAGTCGACATATCGTCAAGGGTTAAAAAACCGTTACGGTTCGATGATGCAGGCAATTGCTGGGATCCATTACAATTTTTCGCTGCCAGAAGAATTTTGGCAAAAATACCAAGAGTTATTAGGCGACACAAGTGACAGTAAAGACTTCCAGTCTGCGCAATATATGCACATGGTTCGCAATATTAAGCGTTTTGTCTGGGTGGTTACCTATTTATTTGGCGCGTCGCCTGCAATGTGTAAATCGTTTTTAGGTGGGCGCGAAAGCCAATTTGAATTCGAAACGTTTGGCAAAGGTTCTATTTACTTACCAAATGCAACGTCGTTAAGAATGAGTGATCTCGGTTACACGAATAGCGCTCAATCGGCTTTAAATATTGAATATGGTTCATTGACTCAATATATCGAAAAGCTTCGTAAAGCCATTCATACTGAGTCTGAGCAATATAAAAACATTGGTGTCAAAGTTGACGGAAAATACAAGCAGCTAAATCACAATATTCTTCAAATAGAAAATGAACTGTATGCGCCTGTTAGACCAAAACAAGTGGCTAAATCGGGTGAAAAGCCGACAGATGCATTAGAGAATCGTGGTGTAATGTATGTTGAATTACGTGCGTTAGATGTTAATCCGTTTTCACCATACGGTATAACAATGGAGCAGATGCGTGTTCTAGATGTTTTCCTTTTATATTGTTTACTTGAGCCTCAAGAAATCTTAACCGACCAACAACAGGCTGAAGCCGAAGAAAATCAAGATAAAGTTGTAGTTGACGGCCGTCGTGACGATCTTACGCTTAGCCAAAATGGACAAGTCGTAAGCCGAGAAAAATGGTTAGAATCAATGTTTGTTGATTTTACTGAAATCGCGAAATGGTTAGATCAAAGTTACAGTGGTGAAGAATACGCAAAGGCCGTGAGTAACGTTAGTGAAACGGCCAGTAATCCCGACTTAACTTTGTCTGGAAAATTAATGACGGAGTTACTCACGCGAGGAATAGACAATGGTAAGGTCGGAATGGAATTGGCCGCATATTACAAAGACGCCATTCTCAAAACACCAGCAGATACCTTTACTCGTCAATATATGGTCGATAAAGGACGTCAGTCTATAATTGACAGAGAAGCAATTGAAGCTGCGGATAACGTTAGTTTTGATGAATTTTTAGAACAATACTTTAAAACAAATAGCTAAAACTAACTTGATTCGAACATGGCTCGAAGTGGCCATGTTCGGTTAGATTTTACAAACAGATTAGTAAATACCTCTCCCGATTTTTATTGCCCTCATCACCAAATATTACAAGTGCGAAGAAAAGCCAACGCTAACTATTTGCCGATATTGAACTTTCAATTGAAATACAATGTTTTGGTTTTAGTTTTGGGTAAATCCTGGATTAGACGAGGCTTTAAATGGGTGTTCGACAATCACGTTTTAACACTATGTTTCGAAATGTTAAGCAATCTATCATTAATTAAATATGATCCAGTTTTGGAACATTTGCAGCTTTAAAGCGCGGCAGTATGTTTTAGTTTTTATTAGAACATTATCTGCTGGAGGATTTACGAACTAAATCAATAGACTACCTACCTAAAGGGAGGTAGGCAGCCAACTGTAAAGCCTGCGAGCTTCATATGCTCTAGTTGAATTGCAACTTGGTTAAAGAGCGGTATTTGAGAGCTGTATCAAAGAGTGATATCCATCAAGTTTCTTCGCCTTCCTCAAGTGGAGGATAAATCTTAGCTTGATAAACCTTGTTGTCTTTTATCTCAACAATTTCAATAGGGTAATCTGCAATTTGAATCGAAACGCCAAGGTTCTGGTATATCTTCCATATACTCTAGAATAAGGCCGTTAATCGTTTTTGGACCATCAGTAGGCAATGACCATGACATATCTTTGTTAATGTCTCTAATTGAAGCACTACCATCGATAACGTAGCTTCCATCTTTCTGTTCTTCAAGTTCAAAACTCGAATCAACTGTCATGCCAGTAGTAAAATCACCTACAATTTCTTCCAAAATATCTTCTAGGGTAAATAAGCCTTGAATATCGCCATATTCGTCTACGACTAAGCCAATTCGTTCTTTATTCTGTTGCAGTTTTTGTAACAGAGTAAACAACGACGTACCTTCAGGTGTAAAGTAAATCTCACGAACGGCACGTAATAAGGAATTTTTACTAAAGTCTTCTTTGGCCAATAATCTTAATGCGTCACGTACGTGAATAAATCCGACAGCATCATCTATGTTATCCCGATACAACAACAGGCGGGTATGCTGCGAGTTAGTTAACCCCTTTAAAATATCCTTCCAATCGTCATTAATATCTAGCGCATAAATTTCATTACGCGGGATCATGATGTCTTCTGCTTTAATATTTTCGATATCTAGTAGGTTAACCAACATGTTTTGGTGATTGTCTTGTAACAGCCCACCGCTTTCATTTACAACGGTTCGGAGTTCTTCGGTACTTAAACTATGTTCAGCGCGGTCTTTAGCACTAATACCCAAAAGAATAAGCAGTCCATTGGTTATATAGTTAACACTTAGGACAAATGGATAAAGTACCTTCATTAGAATGATCAGGACAATTGAGCTCGGAAATGCAACCTTTTCAGGGTGCAAAGCAGCCAGTGTTTTAGGGGTGACTTCTGCAAAGATTAAAATGATAAATGTAAGTGCAAACGCCGCTACAGCTAAACCTACGTCACCGTAAAGTCGTTGCCCAATTTCGGCAGCTAAAAATGATGCGCCGATATTAACAAGGTTGTTCCCAATTAATATGAGACCAATAAGCTGATCTGGACGTTCCATCATTTTAGAAACACGAACCGCGCCTTTATGCCCTTGGTTTTCTAAATGTTTTAAACGATATTTATTGATCGCCATTAAGCCTGTTTCAGAACTCGAAAAGTAGGCGGAGATAAAAATGAGTACCGCAAGTGCGATAAACAGGGTACTCGTAGATATGGCGTCCAAAAATTATTTTCCTGTGTTGCTAATTGAATTATATAAGTATGATCGATTCACTTAAGTGTCAAGGGATCTACGACTAATTAAGTAGTATCTCTCGAACAAATCGACTGCCAAAATAGGCCAAAGTTAAGATGAAAGCCGCAACAATAGTGGCAATAGCACTGTTGTTTCCGCGCCATCCATATACTTTGTGACCAATAGCTAGTGTTAAAAAGATGGCCCATGCGACGATAGACAATACCGTTTTGTGAGCATATTGATTAGAAAACATGTTGTCTAAAAAGGTAAACCCGGTGACAAGTGCCAAAGTCAGTAGCACTAATCCGATTGCCATTAATCTAAAGTGTTGGGCTTCAACGCTACTTAATGGGGGCAAATGACTGTGTAGAGAAAGTGTTTTTGCTTTTAGTTTTGAGTCGATATAACGAAATTGGATGGCATAAAGTGATGCGATAACAAGAATACAATAGGCTGCAACCGACAGTAGAATGTGGACAAGAGTCGCGGTCGATACTGTAAACTCAGGTCCTATATAGGCTAGCGATGTATTAGGTACAAACATCAGTAATATCGTTAGGAAGCCTGAAAACCCGAAACTAACTAACATCAGCATTGTATTTAGATGTGACAAGGAGCGGATGACGATCACAATATTTATCAATGCACTGATGATTAAACACATTGAAACAAGAGATAGATGGATCCCACCTGAAACATACAAAAGTTGCTTGGCAGTAACAAGTTGAAGCAATATGGCGACTAAGGCAGCGCTAAATAACAGTTTAAAATTCATGTTCGATTTACCGACTAGTGTTCTAGCACATAAACCCGCAGCGAACAGGAATACTGAGGCAAGATAGGAACAATCCCAACTCGATGGACATCACGTTATTTTCCTTATAGTTGTTATCAATGATCTAATGACATTAATTATGAGCGAGAACTTTACCATAAAATATCATAATGGCTCATCCTAAAGGCACGATCTGCACATTTTTATTCGTTATTTTCCGCGAACATGGATATATGCACATGAAGTGCAGCTTGATTTCTGTATTTTACGTCTACACATGTATATAATCCGCTACTTATTGTGCGTATTCCTTTTAGATAATTTAAGAGCGACAAGTTCCCTATGTTTAACAATTTATCCGAACGTTTATCAGAGTCGTTGAAAAAATCAGCGGCCGTGGCCGACTGACTGAAGACAACATTAAAGACACACTACGCGAAGTTAGAATGGCGTTGTTAGAAGCCGACGTTGCTTTGCCAGTGGTTCGTGAATTTGTTAAAGCCGTTAAAGAACGAGCTGTTGGTGAAGATGTTGGCAAGAGCCTAACAGCCTAGCCAAGTCTTTGTTAAGATCGTGCAGGGCGAACTTGAAAAAGCCATGGGCGAGAAAAATGAAGATTTAAATCTTGCCGCTCAACCGCCAGCTGTTGTTTTAATGGCCGGTTTACAAGGTGCAGGTAAAACCACTTCAGTTGGTAAACTTGCGAAGTTTTTAAAAGAGAAAAAGAAAAAGTCTGTTTTAGTTGTGAGCGCCGACGTTTATCGTCCAGCGGCAATAAAGCAGCTTGAAACGTTAGCAGCCGAAGTTGATGTTGAGTTTTTCCCAAGTTCAATCGAACAGAAACCAATCGACATTGTTAATGGCGCTATTGACCACGCTAAACGAAAATTCTTTGATGTTTTGTTAGTCGACACCGCCGGACGTTTGGCTGTTGACGAAGCTATGATGACGGAAATTAAAGACCTACACGCCGCGATCAACCCAATTGAGACATTGTTCGTTGTTGATGCCATGACTGGTCAAGACGCCGCAAATACTGCAAAGTCATTTAATGAAGCACTGCCGCTTACCGGTATTATTTTAACGAAAGCAGACGGTGATGCACGAGGTGGTGCTGCGCTATCAATTAGACACATTACGGGTAAACCAATTAAGTTTATCGGTATGGGTGAAAAGATTGATGCGTTAGAACCTTTCCATCCTGAACGTATTGCGAGTCGGATTTTGGGGATGGGGGATGTTTTATCCCTTGTCGAAGAAATTGAATCTAAGATCGACCGCGAAAAAGCAGAAAAAGTCGCTAAAAAAGTGATGAAAGGCAAGGGCTTCGATTTAGAAGATTTCCGTGACCAACTTTCACAAATGCAAAACATGGGCGGCATGTCGTCATTAATGGACAAAATGCCGGGTATGGGCAAGATCCCAGATGCCGTTAAAAACCAAGTGAATGATAAAGAGTTTCTCCGAATGGAAGCTATTATCAATTCAATGACACGCAAAGAGCGTCAGTACCCAGATTTAATCAAAGGCTCTCGTAAACGTCGTATTGCGGCCGGCAGCGGCACTCAAGTGCAAGATGTAAATCGTCTTTTAAAACAATTCATGCAAATGCAAAAAATGATGAAGAAGATGAAAGGCGGCGGTCTGATGAAGATGATGCGCGGTATGGGCGGTGGTATGGGTGGCGCTATGGGCGGAAAAATGCCTTAGCGGTTTCCCCGTTTAAAATAATTTAATTATCCTTAAACAACACTGAACACAGTGACAAAATCGTCTCTTAAACAGCAGAACAGCTCATTGCAAAATGAGCTGAGTTTCGCTGAGCAAAAAGAAGATTACTTTTCAGCAATTGACATTCTCGACAGATTAATTGCATTACAATCCACGTTAAACCCCGACTTAAAACACAAAGACTTACCTAACTGGCTATTAAAACATGCTCAGTATTGCGTTCAGGTTGGTAATACCGACGGGGCTATTAAGTCGTTTGATGCCTGCGAAATCTATCGTAGCCAGCTGCCGTTTTTAGATCTAAACCGGGGTCATTTATACAAAGCGTTGGGCAATAGCGAATACGCAGCTGAGTGCTACAATAAACTTATCACTGAGTATCCTCAATACGTCGGTGTTGGCTTTTGGTCGTTGGCAGATTTGAAAGACCGTAAATTGCAAGGTTCTGAATTGTCGCAAATCGAATCCTTACTGCATGCTCCTTGTACTGAAGGCAATCAGGCATTATTAAACTTTGCTCTGGCCAAAGGGCTTGAAGCTGCAGGTGATATTGAAAAGGCATTTGATGCGTTAAGTGTGGCAAATCACATTATCGCTAAACACCGCCCTTTTCCATAGCAATGCTTATGCGGACTTAATTCGTCAGCAAATACAAAGCTTCAATCGCGGTAACGCGTCAGGCCTAAACTTGCAAACTCAAAGTAAAAAACAAATGGTGAATTAGCAACTGAGGCACCGATTTTTATTGTCGGCATGCCGCGCTCGGGCTCGACCTTATTGGAACAGATATTGGCTAGTCATTCATGGGTTGATACAACAGATGAGTTACCCTTTATCGAACGACTTGCGATAGATATACAACAACTCGGTGGGTACCCGTCAGCTATTTCCCGTTTAACAAACGCGCAATTAGACACACTTAGGCGGACTTATTTACAGCAGGCTAGGCAATATACACTTAATGATACCGGCGTTTTTATAGATAAGAACCCTAATAATTTTATGCATATAGGGTTAATTAAAACGTTATTCCCAAATGCCAAAGTCATTAATGTGGTAAGAAATCCTCTGGATAATGCGCTTAGTGTTTATAAGCAGTATTTCTCGGCCGGGCATCATTATTCTTATGATATAAATCATATCGGCTTTTATTGGCAGGGGTATTTGCATTTAAGTCAGTTTTGGCAGCAGACATATGGCCGTGGTGTGTATTTGGTTAGCTATGCCAAGCTTGTTGAATGTCCTGAAGCTGAAATTAGACGAATGTTAGCTTACTGTGAACTCCCGTTTGAATCGCAGTGTTTAACCTTCTATCAATCTACAAGAGCAGTATTGACCCCAAGTGTGTCACAGGTACGCCAACCTATAAATAGCCGCTCGATTGGCTCTGGATTAAAATATAAGGAATGCTTAACCCCACAACAGGTCGCCACATTTGATAAGCTTTGTGAGGACGTAGAGACATTCTTCACAACCTCAATGTAGCTTTATTCACCAGCGTTAAGTTATTTCTGAAGCCAATGAGCCTTTTGCTTTTATTCCCCTCCAAAGATAACCTTAATAAATGCAGTCCGATAAATCCTTAGTCAGCCAAAACACCTTAAATCGTTTCCAAACATACTTGAAGCACGTATATCGTGAGCATGATTCGTAATTAACGATTAAACTGTGCGACTTCTGGATTGAAACATGGGTCAATTAGGCAATGGATAAGCATTTTTGTTGATGGACTTTCATTGGTCAATTGAAGCGTTTCGGCAGTTTCGCGACAACTGTGAAATGTGCTGTCGCGCAGTTGATGATAATAGTCCCACCCACCCTGAGCCTCGCCGTAGATTGACCAAATTTGACGCCAATCTTGATAAAACGATGCGAGAAGATCTGATAGTGTATCAATCGCGCTCATTTCATTGCCATCGACCGATTTAACTTCACTTATCAATTCTGTGATCATGTGATTAACTTCTTCTGGACGCATTACCACTGGCGTATTAACCCGTTCACATCTAATTGGCCTTTGAGCCCCCTCAACAAACGGTAGGGTTGGAAATTGACTTACTTTTTGGATGAACTCTTCGCCTAGCGCCTTACCTAGAGGACTCAAATGGTCGATATTAATTCCTTGTTTTACCCAGTTCCAAAATCGTGATGAGCCGCTGATATCAACAACTAAATGGACACGCGTTTTATCTGAAGCATTTACAACACGGTGGTTTTTCCATGAATCGAAGATCCAAGCATCTCCCTCAGCCATATGGACTTGTTTGTCGCCGCAATAGAAGATCACCTGCTCGTCAGTAACGATTGGGATATGGATCCTAACTCGGTCGTACCAATGGTAGTTAATGTCACTGTGCAAAGGCACTTCAGCACCTGCTTCTAAACGCATTAGGCGAGACCGACCAACGATTTCATTAAATGATGCGATTACCTGTTGTAAGTAAGGCGAACGTTTTAATGCCACAGTGGGCGCAATAGGCCCTGAGAACAAGTTGTTCTGACCGCCTTGAACACTGAGCAACGGAATAGCGGAATTCCCTTTAAACCCTTCATGATGTGCGACCCATTCATTTTCTGAAAACTGAGTCACTTCCTTTTGAAGAGCTTCAATATCAAAAGTTATCGGGAGTTGAGTAAATTCGTGTGGCAATTTCATCGATTAAAATCCAAATTGATTTGGCTGGAAGCACTGGCAATAAGATGTTCATTTACGTTGTTGACTAACGGTTGGAGTTGCGGCGCGTATTGCAGAATGTCGTCAGCGTGTTTGTGCCATTTTACTTCGTTAGGTTTTGAAACCGTATAGCGCGATGTTGCAAGGGGTTGCGTCACCTTCGCCTCTAAATGTTGGTCTAAAACGAGGCCGGAGAATTGTAAGAGTCGATTAACCATCTCTAACGGGTTTGCGAGTAGGTCAGCGTAATTAATTGTTATTTTTCTATTTTCGCTAATATTTTTTAGACTTTCTGTAATTGAATGATTACAGGCGTGCCATTGGAAGCTCGCAATTTTTTCCACCGGAGAACCGACCATGGTCTGCCAATTGTCTGGCAATAATAACGACCATTCGCCATTAAACCCTTAAGCAGTTGCGGATATGTTCGAAACCTGCCCGATTGCCATGCTTCTATTATACTGCTGATGTTCGGTAAAGGGTCACGGACTAAATGAATAAATAAAGCGTCAGGAAAAACGTGATTTAAGAATTCGACTCGCAACGCATTTTTCGGGGTCTTTTCTAAAAATCGAACCGCCTGATGTTTATTCGGCGGTCGTCCTTCTCGGTCACGTAAACCCATTGAGAACCGTTGTTTCAATAAAGACGTTACATCGCTAGTCGCGTGGTTTTTGGTCAATGTATTGGAAATATAACCGTTTGCAACTGTGCTTAATTCAGGGATATGTTCGATTACGGCGTGGCTTTCTCCACCGATAGAATAAAGGTTTTTTGTCGCCATTAAGGTTTCAAATAACAGTGTGCTACCGGAGCGAGGTGCTGCAAGTATGATGATGGGTCGGTCAAAGTTCATATAAAAGATAATTTATCACGCATTTAAATGAGTAAATGCCATGATAATCAAATACGCGAAAAAACCAGACATCGCCACATTCTAAGTAAGATCTAAGCTAGATATCTGCCTAACAAGATAATCCGCTATTAATAGTCAATTACAACTTGAAATTTAACTCAAAATCCGTACAATTGCGCGACCTTTTTGGGGTGTCCAAACTAGGGGGCGAGTAATTCGCCGTAACTAAAAGTAATAATTGAGGAAATTATGGTATCTATTCGTTTAGCTCGTGGTGGCGCGAAAAAACGTCCATTCTACTCAATCGTAGTTGCAGATAGCCGCCGTTCACGTGACGGTCGTTTCATCGAGAAAATTGGCTTCTTCAACCCGATTGCAGCAGGTCAAGAAGAGAAAGTACGCATTGACTTAGATCGTATCGAATACTGGGTTGGTGTTGGCGCGCAGGTTTCTGATCGCGTTGCTAAAATCGTTAAAGACGCAAAAAAGCGGCTTAATCAATACGATTATTAGCAGAAAGTGAAGGTAATAAAATGAGTCAGTCTCAAAACGAAGAATACATTCTAGTTGGAAAAATTGGTGCATCATATGGCATCAAAGGCTGGTTTAAGATTAACGCCTACACTGAGGTCCCTGAAGGGATCTTTGATTACGTACCATGGCGTGTAACGCTTAATGGCAGTAATCGTTTTGTGAAGGTTGCCGAGTGGCGCCGACACAACAAAGGTTTGATTGCGAAGTTTGACGGTGTTGACAACATGAATGATGCTGAAGCTTGGCTTCATGGCGAAATTTATGTAACAGCCGACCAACTGCCTGAATTGTCTGATGACGAGTTTTATTGGCGTGACTTAAAAGACATGTTAGTAAAAACCGACAAAGGGTACGATTTAGGAAAAGTATCTGGCCTTATGGAAACGGGATCAAATGATGTTCTTGTAGTGGATGCAAATCCGACCGACGCATTTGGTAAAACCGAAAGGTTAATCCCATACATCCAGGATGATGTAATACTTTCAGTTAACAAGGAAGAGAACACCATTACGGTGGACTGGGATCCGGGTTTTTGACATTGATGGTTTTAGGATCGTGAATTGTCAATTATGGTTAGGCGTAATAACGCTTTTTCCAGAAATGTTTGATGCCATTACCCAACAAGGGGTAATTAGTAGAGCCATTAAAAACGGTACGATTGACTTTAATGCGTGGAATCCTCGTGATTTTGCCCATGACAGACACAGTACAGTGGATGACCGACCTTACGGTGGTGGTCCAGGAATGTTAATGATGGTGCAACCTTTGACCGATGCAATTCATGCTGCAAAGCAGGCTGCTGGTGAAGGGGCAAAAGTGATTTATCTTTCTCCTCAGGGACGAAAGTTAGACCATGAAGGCGTAAAACAGCTTAGCCAACATAATAAATTAGTGTTGGTTGCGGGTCGATACGAGGGAATAGATGAACGAGTTATTCAATCGGAAATTGACGAAGAATGGTCGATTGGTGATTTTGTTCTGAGCGGCGGTGAACTACCGGCAATGACACTGATAGATGCAGTGTCGAGGATGATACCTGTAGTGTGTTGGGACATAAACTCTCAGCAGAGCAAGATTCATTCGCAGATGGTTTGCTAGATTGTCCGCATTATACCAGACCAGAGGTTCTGGATGGTCAACGGGTACCTGACGTGTTACTTAGCGGTAATCATGAAAAAATCCGTCAATGGCGATTACAACAATCGCTTGGAAGAACTTGGTTGAAAAGACCAGATTTAATTAATCATCTAGCTCTGACTGACGAACAGCAGAAGTTGTTAGCCGCGTTCCAAACCGAACACGACGAAACAAAATGTGAAGCTAAGTAGGACAGTGAAACTAGAAAAGTGAGAATATAATGAGCAAAGTAAGTCAAAATATCATTAAAGCTCTTGAAGAAGAGCAAATGAAAACTGATGTCCCGGCATTTGGCCCTGGTGACACGGTAGTTGTAAAAGTTAAAGTAAGAGAAGGTGCTAAAGAACGTCTACAGGCGTTTGAAGGTTTCGTTCTAGCGAAGAAAAATCGTGGTCTACATTCTGCTTTTACAGTTCGTAAGATTTCTAACGGTGAAGGTATTGAGCGTACATTCCAAACGCACAGCCCTGTTATCGAAAGCATCGAAGTTAAACGTCGTGGTGATGTACGTCGCGCTAAACTTTACTACATGCGTGAGCGTTCTGGTAAATCAGCACGTATCAAAGAGAAGTTGCAAAAAGATAAGAACTTCTTAGCCGATGCACCTGCGTGGCAACAATTGCGGCGCAGCAAAAGCTAATTATTAAAGGAGCACATAGTGCTCCTTTTTTATGCTTGGCATTTAAACCAAGATTACAGACTTTCATTTTAAATACGTCTAACTTGTATTATATCCATCACCGCGCAGAATATTCAGTTGCGATCACCAGTTTACTCAACTAAAAAGACGGCTCTGTCGCGCCAGATTGGATAGAAATGGTTGGGCTAGGTGAGCAACGTTTGCTCTAAGATAATAGATCACTATTCATTTGTTATCAGAAACACGTTTTAAAAAATGACTACGTAAAAAGCCCCTTGGTGACCGCTAGTATTGAAATTCTAGTTTGGCTATGGAGGTTTCTCAAGTGTTAAGCTCTAATAAGCTATTTTGGAATTTTTTCGGTTATGGGAAGGAAACGGTGAAACTCGTCAAATTTATTTAAGCTGTGAGTCTTAAATTCTATGTACTATATGATGTGAATCGTTATATTTTATTGATAATCAAGTATGCAGTGATCTTTAAGTCTATTTTTTGGTTACATAGATCACTGTAAATACTAAAGTTATTCAGTTCTAAGTAAAATAGTTTAAAGGGAATGAGGTATATTGTTATGTTGGATAATGTTTGTGCTAAATTGCTGTTTAGACAAACGTTTTTAAACGAAAATTTCAAATATAGGTAAAACATTAAAATAGGAAAGTTTATGAAAAAGTGGTTATTAGTCAGTTTATGTTTTGTATTCTCGACCACCGTCTTTGCTCATGGGGATGCAAAAGAGTTAGATTTGAAAAAATTTGCTCAAACTTATTTCGACACTATGGTAAAGACTCAATTACCCGGTACGACTCCCGAAGCACTAGAAGATTATTTAGCCTTGCTTAAAGATGATATTGGTCATTCGCATCTTCCGTATGTCACCGACGATTCGCGTCAACCAGATGGCAAACAAGCGATGAGAAAGGGCATGACGTTCTATATGGGCGCGCATACAGAATACAAAGCTGAATTGTTAAATGTATTTGTCTTTAATCACTCTGCAATCGCGATTAGGTACAAGAATTCCGTAAAAGGAATCCACCCGCAAAATAATCAGGAAATAGCCTATTCGCAGGTTATGATGGAAGTGCTTGAAATTGAAGATGGAAAAGTCGCTGTTATTCGAAAATATCACGAATAATATCAAGTAACTTAAAATAGCGCTGTTTTCAATGCAGAAACTGGTTTTGAATTTTGTGTAGTTTATTAATTCACAAAACAATCATTTTAAATGGTTGGAAAGTTATTTAGAACCTACTCTTGCTCAAAGCTCAAAAAGAGTGGCAAAAATAAAAAGGGAAGTTTCCCTTTAAATTAGAATAACGTATAGATAAAGGTTGCCAAAGCTGATTGCTGTGTTGCAACTACTAACCCGCCAAGCAGACTTAATATGACAATGATAGGCATGAGCCAGATCTTTTTACGGACTTTTAAAAATGCCCAAAGGTCAGTTATAAATTCAATCATTAAAACGGATTCTCCAAATTGTTCTTACTCGATTCTGCCTCAGGTTTGACATAATTTGAAGTTGCATTCGTTGGCATTTTTGATTTGTATTGAAGTTTTCCAAAATAGCGCAGTACGACCCCTAAAGGCGCGATCAATATATAAAAGCTTAAACTCAAAATAATTCGAGTATTAATCCATCCCATTACCCCACCAATCACACTCCAAAATTTAAATGGGTAATAAATAAGATTCGGTTTGACTAAGTACAACGACATTAAAACAACAGAGATAGCAAAAGGCCAAAGTTGCCAGTTATAGGAAAATAACCAAGGCAGGAACGCCCCAAATATGACAGGAAACGCCCAGCTCATTGTCAATGCAAATGACTTGAGTTCATTTAAGTCGGGTCTATTCATAGATTCATTCCCTCTATTTTGCTAAAGATGGGTAGGGCTGTTAAATAATTATCATGGGTGTCCAAGTTATTTGCGGCATTAATTACCGTCGAATTTGCATGGGTGTCCATGTTATTTACTGGATTAATTACCGGCGGGTTTGCATGGGTGTCAACGTTATTTACGGGGTTAACTACCGGCGGGTTTGCATGGGTGTCAACGTTATTTACTGGGTTAATTACCGTCGAACTTGCATGGGTGTCTATGTTATTTACTGGATTAATTACCAGCGGGTTTGCATGGGTGTCAACGTTATTTACTGGGTTAATTACCGGCGGGTTTGCATGGGTGTCAACGTTATTTATTACCGTCGAATTTGCGTGGGTGTCCATGTTATTTACGGGGTTAATTACCGGTGGGGTTGCATGGGGGTCCATGTTATTTGCTGGCAAATTCATGTATGTGTCTGCGTTATTTTTAAGATTAAACCTAATTCTGCTACACCGAGGCGAATCGTATTTATCAAAGGTGGATGAGTGAGTTTTATTTGTCATCAGAGAAAACATCGTTTAATCCATATCAAATTTAATAGATTTAGCGACATCTATTGCAGACTGCGGCTGATCAGTTTTAGCTAGTACAAAATTGTTCATTACCAAGTAGTCCATTTCTGTAGCCAAAAAACATCGAATAGCATCTTTTGGGGAGCAGACAGGTGGTTCGCCACGAACATTAAATGACGTATTAACCAATACACCACATCCTGTTTTTGCTTTAAATGAAGATAACAAATTATGGAATTCTGGATTGGTATCTTCATGAACCGTTTGTATACGGGCACTGTAGTCCACATGGGTAATCGCCGGCAGTGTCGAACGTTTTTGATTTAGTTTGTCTATACCAAATAGCGCGTTGTCGGTTTTAAGCTTTAGCTCACTTTTAATGTTTGCGACGAATAACATATAGGGACTTTCAACATCGTGGTCAAAATATTTTGCGACATCAGTGGCTAATACGGCGGGAGCAAAGGGGCGGAAAGACTCTCTGTATTTTATTTTTAAATTCATTGTCGACTGCATTGCTACATTTCGCGGATCACCAATAATAGAACGGTTACCTAAGGCACGCGGACCAAATTCCATTCTCCCCTGGAACCAACCAATAACATTTCCCTGCTCGACTAATTTTGCAACATGATCATAAAGAAATTCATTGCTTATACTGTTCGCAACTAACTTTTGGTTTTCAACTTCTGCTTTGATTTGTTCATTTGAATAAGATGGCCCTAGATAGCTTCCAAACATAGCGTCGTTCGAAGAGTTAATTAATCGAGGTTGCTCAAAATAATGGTGCTAAGGCAACTAATGCGGCACCTAATGCGCCGCCGGCATCACCCGCAGCCGGTTGGATCCATATGTTTTCATAAGGACCATCTCTAAGTAATCGACCATTAGCAACGCAATTTAGGGCGACGCCACCGGCTAAACAAAGGTTTTTTGAAGGCACAAGTGTATATAAATGTTTGGCAATTTTAAGAACGATTTCCTCAGTGACAACCTGTATTGAACGGGCTAAATCCATTTCTTTTTGGCTTACTTCGGAGTCACTTAAACGAGCGGGCCCGCCAAATAGTTTATCGAACTTACTGTTTGTCATACGATCGCCCACGGCATAATCGAAGTAAGACATGTCTAAGTCGAAACTGCCGTCGTCATGAACATTGATAAGTTTATCTAGAATTTTGTCAACGTAAACAGGTTCACCGTAAGGTGCCAAACCCATTAGTTTATACTCTCCGGAATTAACCCTAAATCCACAGTAGTAGGTAAATGCCGAATAGAGGAGTCCAAGAGAATGTGGGAATTGAATTTCCCAAATAGGTGACAGTTTATTTTCTTTTCCTGACTAAGGCTGTTGAGGTTGCCCATTCCCCAACACCATCCAAACATAAAACTGCCGCTTCTTCATATGGCGATGGAAAAAATGCTGAGCCAGCATGTGAAAGATGATGTTCGCTAAATAATAATGTTGGTAGTTTGGCTTTTTATCCAATCCGGCCAAATTCCTCAATTCTCGACGCAAAATGCTCTTTAAATACAGTTTCTCCTTTAACCAAATAGGCATTGCGCGAATAAATGAACGAATACCAAAGGGAGCATTGGCAAAGTAGGTTTCTAATAACCGCTCGAATTTAAGTAAGGGTTTGTCATAAAAAATGATCGCGTCTAATTGCTCTAAATTGCAATTAGTGTCATCTAGGCAAAATTGAATTGCTTGTGCAGGAAAATTGGGGTCATGCTTATTGCGGGAAAAACGCTCTTCTTGCGCGGCAGCAATAATTTTACCGTCTTCGATAATCGCTGCAGCACTGTCGTGATAATAAGCTGAGATACCGAGAATTTTTTTGTCATAGATGTCTTAGTTGGCAATTTATGCATTCGTATTAACTAATGAGTCTAGCACTTTTACCTTGCGGCAATCGACCTCATTCGCTACCGTTGCATACCTATGTATTGAATTAATTGGTAGTATTTCCTTTTGACGACACGAACGACTCGGCCTGTTTTTTATCTCATCGCGATCATTATTCCATTTGTATTGTTGGGATTGGCTGAAGTTGGTTTACGAACGTTTGGGTTTGGTAAGACCGTTCCGTTGTTTGTTGAAAGTGCTGATATGCTAAGGCTATCTCCAACCTAACCCAAATATAATCCAACGATACTTTGCAAATCCAAATGCGGCTCCAAATGTCAGTCCTGACACCGTATTCTTTCAAAAGAACAAAGCTGAAACTACTTTTCGAATTGTTGTGCAAGGAGGAAGTACAGCAGCTGGATTCCCATACGGCCGGTTTGGCTCCCTGCAAGGTATGTTAGAGCAACGATTTAAACGTACGTATCCTCACAAAAATATTGAAGTAATTAATACCGCAATGGCTGCTGTTAACTCATATACTTTGATGGATTTTGTTGATGAGATTATCGAAATTGAGCCCGATCTTATTTTGATCTACGCCGGACATAATGAGTATTTGGGCGTAATGGGCGTAGGCTCCACATTTGCGGCTATAGGAGGGCGAAGTGCAACGTTGGCATTTTGCTACTTAAAGACTTGCGACTGTATCAACTCGTTCAAACTGTGTATACATGGTGGAATGGAGAATTATCCAAAGATGGCAATGAGCCATCTCGCTCTTTAATGTCGAAAGTAGCGAAGGGGCAACATATCGCGTACGACAGTTCGCTATATCATAAAGGTATTGAGCAATTTCGGGATAATTTGAAAGTTATACTGAGCAAGTATAAAGCACAACAGATCCCCGTTTTGTTGGCGAACTTAGTCAGTAATGAGCAGGACCAGCCACCGTTTTCGAGTATTGGGAAGGTTGATTGGCAGCAAGCGGTCAAGTCGAGTGACTTATCCACTGAGCAAATTCATTTGTTAAATAAAACCGATGATGATGCAAGTAAAGCTTATCTTTCCGCATTATCATTTGTTAATAACCGTAAATTCAATGAGGCTTTGGAGCAATTTATTAAAGCAAAAGACCTCGATCAGCTTCGATTTAGGGCACCGAGTGCGTTTAATCAAGTCATCAGCGACTTCGCTGCAGAAGACGGTGTCAGTCTAGTTAATGTAGAACAGTTGTATCGGCAAGATTCGAGGTTAGGGATCGTTGATCAACAACTTATGTTAGAACATGTACATCCGACTTTGAGAGGTTATTTTATTCTGGCTGAAAGTTTCTATACGGCAATTAAAAATACCGGTTTAATTGGGGATGAATATACTTCCGTAACACGCCAAAAAGCTTGGTTGGATGTCCCAGTAACTGAATTTGATGAAGCATGGGCGCAACTAAAAATTAAACAATTAAAGAGCGATTATCCATTTAAAGTAAAGTTTGAGCCGCTACCTGAGTTCACGCCAAAATCAGAAGTAGACTACCTTTTAATCGAACGTGCACAAGGTATAGATTGGATAGCCCAACAAAAGAAATTAATATCAATTTATAAAGCAAATAAACAGTTAGGACAGGCAGCTAAAGTATATGGTGTATTGTCGGATGCGCTAATAAACTCACCAATTGCGGCAAATGAAGCAGCGTTAATCTACCGACAAATTAGCGACATACCAATGTCGACATTTTACCAACGACGAGCGTTAAAGTTGGACCCAGATAATCAAAATTATATATTAAATCTAGCCCATAATTATTTTCTGTTGAAGCAGTTTGATAGCAGTTTAAGTTTGTTAATTAAGGCGAAAGCAAAGTTGAAAGATACGAGTAGAGTGGATTTTTTATCGGAAAAGTTGAACAAGCAATAAGGCTAAAAAATGAAAACTAAAACTTGGGTGTTTCGAGTAATTGCTTTTTTAATACCAATATTATTTTTTGTTGCCATTGAGTTTACGCTTCGATTTTCTGGATTTGGTAAGTCGATACCTTTATTTATTGAAAACCCAGCCGCGCCTCATTATTTGTTACCCATGCCGCAAGTTGTCGGACGTTATTTTGCCAACGATAAATTAGCACCGAACGTCACGATTGAACCTAATTTCTTTTTGAAGAAAAAACCCAAAGACGGGATTAGACTATTTGTTCAAGGGGGTTCAACAGCCGCCGGCTTTCCATATGGGTTAGGGGCTTCGATTGCTGGAATGTTGGATTATCGACTAAAACAAACCTTTCCCGAACAAACCGTTGAAGTGGTGAATACTGCACTTTCCGCGGTAAATAGTTATACATTGCTGGATTTTGCCGATGAGATCATTGAGCAAAAACCGGATGCAGTACTAATTTATGCGGGTCACAATGAGTATTTGGGGATTCTCGGTGTAGGGAGCAATTACACGGCGGCCAACTCACGAGGAGCGACCTTGATGTACCTTAAACTCAAGGACTTAAGAATATTCCAATTGATGCAGCGCATTTATTATTGGTTTGCTCAACCTGAGATGGATCAATCAACGGGAACGTCACGTACTGTAATGGCTAAAGTAGCCAAACACAAAAATATTGAAGTGGATTCAGACCTATTTAACGCCGGTTTAGCACAGTTTGAAGGCAATATGGCACTGTTACTTGGAAAATACCAACGTGCTGGTATCCCTGTTTTTATTAGTTCTATAGGCAGTAATCTTGTCGACCAAGCCCCTTTGTGTCAAAGCCCATCTCTGTCGATGATGTTGTAAACGCTTTAGCTTCAAAAAAGTGAGCTCTGATAATTATCAAGACACCCAAGCAAATTTAAATCAAGAGACTCAAGATAATTATCAAGACACCCATTCAAATTTGAATCAAGAGACTCAACAAACAAACATCAGAAATAGCGTAGACACCCACCGTAGTATTAATGGAACTGAAGAGATTAAATTAGCATTAGCTCGTTTTGCATTAACGCAAAACGCGAAAACCCAAGCGCCTATGTTGCAACAAGGTGAACTTGAAGTTTTACACGCAATGGCAAATCTACGTAGCGCTAACGCACATTACTGGCTAGGGCAATACAGTTTGTCGAAATTCAACATTCCACTAGCGAAACAACATTTTGAAGCCGCGCGACAAAATGATTTGCTCAGGTTTCGAGGTCCAAATGAAATTAACGGTATTATTAAAAAGTTAGCGGAAGAGTTTTCGGCAATCTTTGTGGATGCAAATTTGGCGTTAGAGCGGGCATCTCCACAGGGAATTATAGATGAGAGTGTTATGATCGAACACTTGCATCCAACAGTTAAAGGTTACTTTGAGATTTCAGATGTATTTTATACTGCATTAAAAAAGTCTGAATTATTTGGTAAGTTCCGGAACGAAATCCCACGTAGCCAAGCCCAAAGTGACATCCCTTTATTGCGAGCTGAGGTGTATTGGGGTGCTGCTAAAATCGCGGGTCTTATGGCAGATTACCCGTTCACTGATGAACCTAAACGAGTCGTGTTACCGCTCAAAATTAACGAACTTGATGAAATTGGCTTTGCCGCTTATAAGAAAAAAATTGACTGGATGACGTTAGCGACTGAAACGCAAAAACTAGCGAAGAAAAACAATGATGTTGAATTATATTTACGCACCGCAAAATTGTTGGCTGATGCAATTCCAAATGACTCTGAGAGGAGTTTTAACACAGGGATTCAGCTTATCCAGGGAATAAACCGCTTGAAGCAATTCGTTTTTTAAAGCGGGTGTTAATCGAAAACCCAAAAGATGTAAACGCGCGGCTTGCATTAGCTCATGCTTATTCAGAAGTAGGGAAATTAAACAAAGCTTTAACTTATTTAGAAGCTGCATTGGAATTAGATCCGACTAATAAAACGGCTTTAGAAAACATTCCACAGATTAAACGCCACTTAAACTAAGTAAATTGTGAGGGTGTTATCAGGACACCCACTCAAGTTATCAGGACACCCACCCAAGTTAGCAAGACACCCACTCAAGTTATCAGGACACCCACTCAAGTTATCAGGACACCCACCCAAGTTATCAGGACACCCACTCAAGTTAGCAAGACACCCACTCAAGTTATCAGGACACCCACTCAAGTTAGCAAGACACCCACTCAAGTTATCAGGAGACCCACCCAAGTTAGCAAGACACCCACTCAAGTTATCAGGACACCCACCCAAGTTATCAGGACACCCACCCAAGTTATCAGGACACCCACCCAAGTTATCAGGACACCCACCCAAGCAAGTTAGAAGTTAGCAAGACACCCACTCAAGTTATCAGGAGACCCACCCAAGTGTTTACTTTAAATATCGACAATCGGTATGACTTTTATTGAATTTTCATACATACGTATTCAGCAGAATCTAGCTTCAAATATTCATATAGTGTACGAAAGAAATTATAAAAATAAGCAGGGTTCAACAAATGAAGAGCAGGCATCAACTGACAAGGTCAGCAATATGTTTAGGCATTATAAGCGTTATTTCGGCATGCAGTGGGGGTAGCGATTCATCAGATCCTGAAGATTTGACTTGTCGCGCACCATTAGTTTTAAATTCAGATAAAACGGCTTGTATAAGTGAAGCGGTTAATACTGCGCCAACAATTAACTCGGCTTCGACGCTGACGTTGAACGAAGGAACCGTAAATGGAACTAGTGTTTACACTGCATCAGCTTCAGATGCCGAAGGTGATGCAATTTCATGGAGTTATCCGACAACGAAGGCATTTTCTCGATTGATGCAAGTACCGGTCAAATTACCGTTCAAAATGCCGCTAAACTTATTGCAGCAGACTTAACGGCGTATCAAATAACTATTACCGCAACAGACAGTGCGACTTCGCCACTTAGTTCGAGTTTAACTATAAGCGTTAATGTGAATTCTATCGTGCTAAACCAAGCGCCAGTGATAACTTCTAGTGCTGGTTTTTCTGTAATTGAAGCAACAAGTAATGGGACCACCGTTTACTCTGCAGTGGGTAATGATCCTGATGGGGATACTATCAATTGGAGCCTTGTCGATCCTCAAAGTATTTTCGCAATTGACCAGACAACGGGCGAAATTACCATCACGGATAGCACCAAACTGATATTTGAAAATCTTACTAATTACAAGATCACGCTTGTCGCTCAAGACGACGCATTAGTTACTGAGCAATCAGAGTTAGAAATTACAGTTACAGTTGTTAAAAATTCAAATTCTGTTGCACCAAGCATTGTTCCGACAGACAGCCAAGCTGTATTTTATTATAAACGTGACGATGGCGATTATTCCGCTTGGAAAATCCATGCATGGAATAACGAAACTTGTGATGGCTATTTCGATTTTGATGCTACTTCTGGAACTGAGTGGGATGCTGGGCTTTCTCATGACGGTGTAGATGATAATTATGGTGCTTATTGGATTGTTGATACAAAAGATGGTGCGACATGTTTAAATTACATTTTACACAGTGGCAATGATAAGGACCCAGATGATGTTGACCACAAATTAACGCTAGCAGATTCTCGTTGGGCATTTATCGTTTCAGGTAATGGAATTTTTCATGATCCTAATGACGTGACAACAGAAGTGCCATTTAAAATTGAGAATGCGTCAGCGCATTGGATTGACGAAAATACTGTACTTTGGAACGGAGAGGGCGATGACCTACGTATTGTGTTTGACGACGAAGGTAAACTCGATAATACGTTCTCAGCCGTTAATAGTTTTGCTCTAACATTAACTACATTAACGGATGCGCAGAAATTAAGAGTTCCACATTTAGTTGCAGGTTGGAAAGCATATAGTTTCGACGCTACTTTAGCTGAGCAAAAATCGATGCTAAAACAGCAATTGGTTTTAGCTTCTTTCAGTGGAGACGAACCTATTTCAGCGACTTACGTTCAAAGTGCAAAAGCGTTAGATGCGATTTATACATTTGGTGCAGATGATGCAGATGAAGTTACTGATTTAGGGGTAACTTATAACGGTGATGTGATTAGCGTTAAAGCATGGGCGCCTACAGCAAAAGCGTTAAAACTCAAAGTTTATGCAGCCAACAAATCTTTAATTGCAACTCATGATATGAACTACGACGATAAGACAGGTGTTTGGTCGTATGCAACAACTGAGAACGAAAGTTACGACAGACATTTTTATCGATTTTCTGTTGAAGTTTATCACCCGGTTTCGAAAGCGGTTGTAACAACAGAAGCCACAGACCCATATTCAGTGAATACCTCTACAAATGGTCGCTATTCGCAGTTTGTGAACTTATCAGACGATGACTTAAAGCCTACAAATTGGGACAGCCATACAATACCTACTGTGAAAAACATTGAAGATGCAACGATATTAGAAACGCATATTCGTGATTTTAGTATATTTGACACAACGACTTCTGTGAGCAATCGCGGTAAATACATGGCGTTTACAGAAGCCGGTACGGATGCGAATACATACCTTTCAACATTAGCGTCATCCGGCTTAACACATTTTCATATGTTGCCAGCAAATGATATTGCAAGTATTGAAGAAGACGAAACTAAGCGCATTGAATTAACTAGTACAGTTGGTGAATTATGTGCACGTAATGGCTCAGCACCAGTTTGTGGGGTGGCATCAAATTCAGCTCTTATTATTGACGTTTTAGACGGTTACGATCCGGCGACCAATGAAGCGAAAGATTTAGTTAACTCACTTCGTGGTATGGATGGTTTTAACTGGGGTATGACCCGCATCACTTTAATGTTGTAGAAGGCAGCTACTCTTCTGATCCAGATGGAGTTGTTCGCGTAAAAGAATTTAGAGAAATGGTGCAAGCTCTGCATGAAAAAGGTTTAAGAGTTGTGTTAGATGTAGTCTATAACCACACTGCATCGTCGGGTCTATATGACAATTCTGTTTTTGACAAATTAGTCCCTAGTTATTATCACCGTTACAGTGAAGTTACAGGTGATATCGAGCGTTCAACATGTTGTGAAAACACGGCAACAGAGCATCGTATGATGGGTAAATTTGTTATCGATTCGTTGGTACATTGGGCCCAATATTATGGTTTAGATGGATTCCGGTTCGATATTATGGGACATATGCCGTTGGACGTTCTCTTAGATGGTCGCACAGCGGTTGCAGCAATTGATCCAGATACGTATTTCTACGGCGAAGGCTGGGACTGGGGGAAGTTGCTGGTAATCGATTATTCAAGCAGGCGACTCAAGCAAACATTGCCAATACCGAGATTGGGTCATTTAATGACCGTCCTCGCGATACGATAAGAAGTGCAGCACTAAGTAAATCGTCATCTAGTCTGTCAGATATTGATCATATTCGATTAGGTATGGCTGGAACATTGAAAAACTTTGAATTAGTAGACCAAAATGGCGCTAAGAAACTAGGTAAAAACTTTGCCCAATCATCATATGCTTTAGACCCTGCTGATATAATTAACTATGTGTCTAAGCATGATAACGAGTCATTATGGGATAATTTGCAATATGAAGGTAATTTGGCGCCTGAAATAGATAGTGATACTCGTGTTCGTATACACAGCTTGTCTGCCGCAATTCCATTAGTTAGCCAAGGAATACCTTTCTTCCAGTTGGCTATTGATAAGTTGCGATCTAAATCGATGGACCGCAATACCTATGATGCTGGTGATTGGTACAACCGTGTTGACTACACTAATATGTCTAATAATTGGAATGTAGGCTTACCAATTGAGCTTGGTGGTGACTTTAAAGCTGCGATTTCTGCAAACGCAAACATAGCGGTTTCATCACAGCAAATAGAGCGAAGCAGTGCGGTATTTAATGAGTTTTTACAAATTCGTAAATCGAGCCCGCTATTTAGATTGACAGATGAAAGCCAAGTTATCCGCCGCATTGGTTTCCACAATACCGGTCCTAATCAAACAAAAGGTTTGATTATGATGAGTATTGATGACGGAACAGGTTTAACTGATTTGGATGAAAATAATGATGCATTGGTTGTCGCTGTCAATGGCACAGCAAATACTGTCAGTCACGCTATTTCATCAGCGTCTGGATTTACCTTACATCCTGTTCAACTGAGCAGCGCGGATACGATAGTTCAAACGGCATCTTTTGTTGAATCCGGCGGTGTGGGAACGTTTAGTATCCCAGCTCATACTATTGCTGTATTTGTTAAGGCACAGGGGAATGCGCAGTCTGTTGGATTAGCAGTTGACCCAGATTATGTTAATTCACCTTACGGCGACACGCCGATTTTTGGAAGCGGCTTTGCGTCTGATAAATTGGCATTTGAATATGACGGGCGTGGTGTTTATACAGCGGCGGCAACGCTTAGTGCGGCAAGTATTATTTTTGATATTGCCGACATGAATAGCACAGATGTGGACTTGTCATTTTCTGATGTAGTGGTCGCAGGTGATTCCAATGTTATTACCGATGGAGGCAACAATGACTTCGGCACTGACATTACTCAAGCCGGGACCTATGCCATCACCATAGATGTGTCGGGCGTTACGCCGATACTGTCTATAAAACTGCAAAATGCATTAGTGAGTTGTGAAGCACCTATATCAGCGGGTGATGCACCATTTGCTATTACAGGGGGCAAGTTGTTTGTTCGCGGCGAACACAGCGGGTGGGACCCAAAACCAGAATTTGAACTCGTTTATATTGGAAGTAATCAATATAAAGCGGTAGCGAACTTCAATGGTAGTTTCCCGTTTAAGTTAGCATCAAATGATGGTTCGTGGTCTACACAGTTGTGGGCTCAAAATTCTACGGGCGAAATTGAGACTGGCGATTCTAATTGTAGGTGTTAGCTATGATGTTGCATATAAAGATGCTAAAACGACTAATAACCAAACTACGTTAAGTGATGGTAAGTATAGTTTCTTATTAACTCTAAACGAAGAAAATCCTGCGCAAGGGAATAATGTTGGAACTCTATTGATTGAGCAATGCTCAAATTAAAGTTTGATACATTTAAAAAATCCGGCCTGAGTGCCGGATTTTTTATGCCTGCAATAGCTAAGACACCCATTTAAATTTTTGAGCGAACTTATCAATTTCAGGGCCGCTGTTATCAAGACACCCATCTAAGCTTTAGAGTGAATTTGTTGATCTCCAGTTGATACCGATGTTACCAAAAGATGTTATCAAGACACCCATCTAAGCTTTAGAGTGAACTTATTGATTCTTAAAATGTTGTTATTAAGTTATTTGCTTTGAATTGCAGATTCAGCGGCTATCATTGAATAATCGCTATCATAGTAAAAATGAGAATAGGACTAAATCGTCTGGCGGATATAATCTTAGGCACAATATATTGACTTACAATTTCCATCTATTATCGTTGCGGAGATATCCAAATTTGGTAGATTTTTGGATGCGGATCAGCTTTCGAAGTACAATTGGTATATAAAAACTGTGAATGAAGGTAAATAAATGACAACTAGTGAAAATGAAAAAACAGCACTCAAAGTATGCGTATTAACCGTATCAGACAGTCGCAACGAATCGAATGATACCAGTGGTCACTATTTAGTTACTGCTTTGCAAGACGATGGTCACGAATGTTATGCAAAAGAAATAGTTAAAGATGATGTTTATCAAATGAGAGCAACGGTTTCCAACTGGATAGCCGACAACAACGTTGATGTTATATTGACGACTGGTGGCACTGGTTTTACTAGTAGAGATTCTACTCCAGAGGCTTTGAAACCACTTTTTGACAAGCAAATTGAAGGCTTTGGTGAAATATTCAGACATATTTCGTACACAGAAATTGGCACTTCAACAATTCAATCAAGAGCGTTGGCTGGCATTGCAAATAGAACGGTAATTTTTTGTATGCTATGGTTCAACAGGAGCATGTAAAACAGCCTGGAGTATTATTTCGTCACAACTTGATTCGACCTATAAACCATGTAATTTTGTTGGTCAGGTAACAAATTCGTTTTGCACTACAAGGGGGTAAAATGGCAAAGTTATCCCATGTTAATGAACAAGGCCAAGCATCGATGGTGGATGTTGGCGATAAAAAATTACAAATAGGATCGCTACTGCTGAGGGTTTTATCTATATAAATGACGAAGCGATGAAGCAAGTTATTGAACATACCAATAAAAAAGGCGATGTGATTTCTACCGCCCGAATTGCAGGCATTATGGGAGCAAAAAGATGCGCCGATCTTATCCCTCTCTGCCATACTTTATTATTGACTAAAATTGATGTTGATTTTGAGGTAGAAGAAGATAAAGGTCGCATAAAAATAGTGTCATTATGTAAAGTGAAGGGCAATACTGGTGTAGAAATGGAAGCGTTGACGGCTATTAATGTTGCTGCATTGACCCTGTTTGATATGTGCAAAGCTGTTGACCAAAACATGAGAATTGACGGTATCCGAGTGACATCTAAATCAGGTGGAAAATCTCCAGATTGGTCTATTAAATAAATAACATAAAATCAAAGTGTTACATAACCCTTCCCAATTTATTTCATTTTAAGCATAAAAACTGTACCTAGGTACAGGTGACATCTTTACATAATTAGGCCATCTTAATTGTGCAGGGAGCGAAAGCCATATGGAAATGGCAATTTTGTCTATCGAAGTTAGATTGTGAGGAAAAGCATGGCGTTAGCAAGGAAACGACAGATTAATATCGAGGCAACTCGATTTTATCACTGCGTATCCCGTTGTGTTCGTCGGGCGTATTTGTGTGGGCTTGATCCAGTTTCAGGACGAAACTACGAGCATCGCCGAAGTTGGGTTCAAAATAAACTATTAGAATTACCTAACTCATTCGCTATCGATGTGTACGCTTTTGCAGTCATGAATAATCACACGCATAGCGTGTTATATGTCAACCACCAAAAAGCGCAAAATTGGTGTGCACAGGAAGTGCTTACTAGATGGCATCGATTATTTAAGGGAACAATTTTAACTCAACGGTATACAAAAAATGCAGGACGAGGCATGTCGGAGGCTGAACTAAGGATGGTTAAGGACACAGTGGAAGTGTACCGGTCTCGTTTAATGGATATTAGCTGGTTCATGCGAAGTTTAAATGAATTTGTGGCACGTAAGGCGAATAAGGAAGACAATTGTACCGGTCGCTTTTGGGAAGGGCGGTTTAAGTCACAAGCCCTTCTAGATGAGCAAGCCGTTTTATGCTGCATGGTTTATGTCGATTTAAACCCACATCGAGCCGGCATAGCGAGTTCAATTAAAACATCACATTACACAAGTATTAAATTGCGAGAAAACGCAAATCGAAGTGGTTCAATAATAACTAAACTACAGTGCTTGACTGAAAAAAATATAAGCGGGCTAGCAATAAGTGAAAGTTCTTATATCCAACTTGTTAGTGACCGAATACACGATTTCAGCTCTGAAAAATCGAGTGAAACGTCTTCTATGGCAAACGTAATTAGAGATAAGTGGTATTCATCAACAACTTATTTTGAAGACTTATTTCATGGTGCTGTTGGAAATACCGAATCGTTAACCCGTTTTTGCAAATGCTTTGGCTCTAAACGCCGAAGTAACTTGTCAAATAATCGAAAATATTTTGGGGATGGCTCGACTAGTTTTAAGAATCCGCTTCATTTAGCTAGAACGGAGCTGGTTCTTCAAACTTAATTAAATCGTCGGTCAAAGGGTGGTGTACTGTCAACATTTGAGCATGTAAATTAAGTCGATTTGCAGCTGCTATTATATGTGGAGGAGCATAAAGTCGGTCCCCCAATATAGGATGTCCTAACTCTTTTAAATGTACTCTTAATTGATGACTTCTGCCTGTAATTGGTATCAATTTTACTCGAGTCCATTCAATATCACTTGTTTGCCCTCTTTCTAAAACGACATATTTTGTCAGAGAAGCCTTACCTGTGTCGTAACATACCTTCTGTTTTGGTCTATTAGGCCAGTCACAAATTAGTGGCAGATCAATTTCTCCAGAATCATTTTCAACATGACCACTAACGTTCGCAATATATTCTTTCTGCGTTTGTCGTTCTTGGAACTGCCTATTTAAATTCCTCAATGCATCTTTATGCATTGCCATGATCATAATACCGGAAGTCATCATATCTAATCGATGTACAACACCAGAATTTGGCCAAACTGCCTGCACGCGCGACATCAAAGAATCGAAATGGGATAACTTGCGCCCTGGAACAGATAGCAACCCACTAGGCTTATTTAACGCGATAATGTGATCATCCCGATAAAGTATCTGTAAATATGGATCCATCGGAGGAGAGTAATTCAAGATTGCCATTTAAAGTTTCTATTTATTGGTGGGTGTCTTTGTTAGGTGGATTATAAATCACCAAACGAATTTGCCCAATGCTTAAGTGAGATGTTTTTATTTAATTAAACGAGTGCGTGAGGAATAAGCGGGTTTACAGCTAATTAGTGCTTTTTATTCCGTCAGTTTAGTTAGTTTGAATGGGTGTCCTGATAACACGCTCTAGTTAAGTTCTAATGGGTGTCACAATAAGCTTTTCTAATGGGTGTCACAATAAGCTTTTTGACAGACTGTTAGAAAAAGACAGATGGGTGTCTAAATAATTGAATGTAATCATTAGACACCCATTTTTTACTTACCTTGAGTAGCGACGATTAGTCGAATTGAATCTAATTGGACACGAGCCGATTCGATTTCTGTTAATGAACTGTCAATTTGCGTTTGCAAAAAACTAATTTCTTCGTCGCGTATTGCCGGATTTACGGCTTGTAACGCTTCTAATCTTTCAAGTTCAGATTGTCTAGATTCGATTAGCTTCGCTTTAGCATTTTGTTTAATGGCTACGGCAGAGTTGTTAGCAATAACTTCACCCTGTGTTAGGAGAGAAGATACATCATCTTTTAATGCTTTAACCAGTTGTAAGGCAACTTGTTTTTTTGCATTTTTAAAGTTTGATCAAGTGCTCCTTGTTTAACTTTATCAGCCAAGTCGTTGCCATTTTTATCTAGCAAAACACGGATCAACGTATTTGGTAAATATCTATGTAATTGCAATTTTTTGGGGCTGTTGTCGTCAATAAATAGCCAACTTCTAATAAAACCGTACCCGGTGGTAATTGTTTGTGTGGTAAAAGGCAAATAGAGACATTACCTAAATCACTGGAGGTGAGCATCTCTAACGCACCAGTAACCATTGGATGTTCCCACGATAAAAAGTGTTGGTCCTCCTTTGATAATGCGGTATCACGGTCAAAACATACTGTCATACCATCTTCCATTAGTTCCGGGAAGTGGTCATTAAGCATATGCTCGCTAGGAGTCAAAATACTACTAAAAGTAGATATCTCTTCTTGTTGAACACCAAACTGATCCCAAACGGTATTCATAAAGTTCATAAGATCCGTAGAATCGTCTGCTTCTTCTAAATTGTCTGATATGTGCTTGGCAGCATCGCCGCCACCCGAATTGATCTCTAGTAATCTATCGCGACCTTGCTCGATATCTTTACGTAATTCAGAATTGCGTTTCTGACAAGTTGTTACCAATTGTTCAAAGTCTTCCGCATTTAATTTTCCGTTGATAAGTTGGTCAATTAGATCTGAGTTTTCTTCAAATACAATTCGAGCCGTTGATGATGTTTGCTCAAAGGCATTAAATGCATCGTGATAAAAATTGAACAAATTTTGCTGTGCACTATTGATTAAAAACGGTACATGAATTTGAATCGTTTCGGTTTGGCCTATGCGATCAAGTCGACCAATTCGTTGCTCTAATAAGTCTGGGTTGGCCGGTAAATCAAATAATACTAGCTGGTGAGCGAATTGAAAATTTCTCCCCTCTGAACCAATCTCTGAACAAACTAACGCTTGAGCGCTGTTTTCTTCATCGGCAAAGTAAGCCGCAGCTTTATCACGTTCGACAATAGTCATACCTTCATGGAATACAGTGGTACGTAAGCCTTCTTTTTCAAACATAGCTTCATCTAATGCAAGAGCTGTTTCAGCTCGGGCACAAATTATAAGCACTTTTTGTCTTTGTTCTCTTTTAAGAAGTCACACAACCAGTCAACTCTAGCGTCGAGTTCCCACCAACGTTTCTCATGCAATGTTGAGTGGTGACATTCTGGTAATAATCCAATAAATTCAACGTCGTCTAAATAGCTTTCAGTGCGCTGTAGGCCATAAGAGGTTACTTGTCTTGATGGAAAACCTTTGACACCAACGCGAGAGTTCCTAAACATGATTCGGCCAGTGCCGTGGCGGTCAAGTAAACTTGAAATAAGTTTTTCAGATGTTTCAACTCGATTTGGATTCGCGCAATACTCTGCAATTAATTCAATGCTTAATGGATCGGCAAGTAATTTTGATAGCTCAAGATTTGAAGCTTTGTCTAAATCCGCCTGATTTAGTAGGGTTGTGGCAATTTCTGCAACCTGTTTATATTGCTCTTCTTCTTTTAAGAAGGTTTCATAACTATGGAAGCGACTTGGATCTAAAAGTTGCAAACGCAGGAAATGCCCGTAATGACCGAGTTGATCAGGAGTCGCGGTCAATAAAACGAGCCCTCAGTATTGCTACCGATATCGGTCACTGCAGCAAATAATTGATCCAAGTCATTATGCGTAGAATCTTCCGCGTGCGGTGTCACATGGTGAGCTTCGTCGACAACAACTAAATCCCAATTGGCAGCGCGTAAAGACTTTTGCCATTTTTCGTCACGAGCTAACCACTCTTGAGATACTAAAATCTGCTGTTCATTGTCGAACGGGTTAACCCCTTCATTTTGTCCAGATTCAGCTTCACAACGCTCGTTGTCAAAAATCGAAAATTTCAAATTGAAACGACGTAACATTTCGACCAACCATTGGTGTTGCAAACTTTCAGGTAAAACTAATAATACTCTTTGTGAACGGCCACTGATAAGTTGCTGGTGGATGATTAAGCCAGCTTCTATTGTTTTTCCTAAACCGACTTCATCGGCGAGTAAAACTCTAGGAGCGAAACGCTTGCCGACAGTATCAGCAATATATAGCTGATGAGGGATTAAACTTACTCGTGCGCCTTGTAGGCCTAATAAAGAGGAACGTTCCAAATTTGTTTTGTATTGGTGCGCTTTAAGTCGAAGGTTAAACCAATTTGGACGGTCAAAATTCGCGGTGAATAATCGAGCTTCGGGGGTATTTAAACTCACATGGTGGTCAAGCATGATCTCTTTAACTAATACATCTTCATTGTTATCTGTTCGACTGCCAGCATAAACTAAAGTTTGACCTGTTTGCTGAACTTCGGTCACAACAAACTTAAATTCTTCAAGACTAGTTAACGTATCGCCAATTGAAAATTCAACACGCATTAAAGGTGCTTGATCAATTGCGTACTGGCGAGATTCTTCTGCGGCCGGAAACATAACGTGGACAAATCGATTGTCGAGTTGAATGATAGTCCCTAGCCCTAATTCGTTTTCGGCTTGGCTAACCCATCGTTGTCCAACAGCAAAATTCATTCATGTACTCCTAAAAAGTCTGGATAGTAAAAAAGTCGCGTATTCTACTGGTCTCGGCCTGTTTTTCATATCGTTTTACTAAAAATAGGACAATTAATCCGGTTTGGAAATGCGGTGTCATCAATAAGGGTTAATGTTGGCCCTAAAATATTTTTCATCTATTCATCAAATTTTCATAAATTGTCCGGATTATTGGCTACAGTTATAATAGAACAGAAGGGTTCTCATCCCCTTTAAAGCAATAATATAAGGAAGTGCCTATGCCCAGAACATTAGAAAGCACACAAAAAAATTATTTGTATTAGACACCAACATTCTACTCCATGATCCACACGCCTTTTTTAATTTTCAAGAACATGATGTTTTAGTGCCCATGACAGTTCTCGAAGAGCTAGACCATATCAAAGACCGAAATAAAGATGTTTCGCGGGATGCTCGAGTTGCTATTCGGTCGTTAGAAAATATCCTTCAAGATGTTACACCTGAACAGATGATTGAAGGGGTTCCACTAAATCGTAATGAACTCAAAGACAGTAGTGTCACGGGCCATCTGATTATTTTAAACGATCATGTAATTGCTACGGAGGTTTCGGGCTTACCTGGAGGGGTAAACGATAATAAAATAATTAATGCGGCGCTTCATCTCCAAAAAGAACGTTCAAATGTAACAGTTGTGCTCGTCACAAAAGACATTAACATGCGACTGAAAGCCAAAGGAGCGGGCTTAAAGTTTGTTGAAGATTATACAACAGACCAATTAATCGATGATGTAAACCTCTTAACTAAAGGATTTGAAGTTGTTGAAGGGGATTTTTGGCAACAAGTTGAAAATGTAGAAAGTGAAAAAGACGGTAGAGAAACGACTCATAAAGTAACGTTTAAAAAAACGATACCAACATTTATTAACGAATATATATTAGATGAAGGTGAAGAGTTTGCTGCGCGTGTAACAGGTCATTATGAAGATAAAGTGGAGTTGCTTGACTTAGGAAGGCAACGCTTATTATCTAGAAAAGCTTGGGGGATTACTCCGAAGAATATTTATCAGGGCATGGCGTTAAACGCATTAATGGACCCTAACATCGAATTGGTCATTTTAACTGGCCCAGCTGGGTGCGGGAAAACACTTTTAGCATTAGCATCAGCATTGGAAATGGTTATTGAACTTGGCATTTATGACAAAGTATTGGTTACCAGAAATACGCCTGAAATAGCAGAGTCAATCGGTTTCCTACCATAGGTACAGAAGAGGAAAAAATGGCGCCATGGCTAGCCGCAATTACAGACTCCTAAGTTCTCCACAAGAATGATGAAAACCCAAGTTCAAGTTTGAGTTACATAATGGAGAAAGCGAATGTGCAATTTAAATCTGTTAACTTTATGCGAGGGCGGAGCATTCAGAATGCAGTTGTATTGTTAGACGAATGCCAAAATCTAACGGCTTCACAGTTGAAGACAATAATTACTCGTTGTGGTGAAGGGACCAAACTCGTCTGTTCTGGAAATTTGGCACAAATAGATAGTAACTATTTAACCGCAGTTACGTCAGGTTTAACGTATATTGTTGAACGGTTTAAAAACTTTGAAGGCAGCGCAACTGTTAATTTGAACGGAGTTGTTAGAAGTAGACTAGCGCAATTTGCTGAAGAAAATTTATAGCATAGACTATGCTAAAAAACCGAGCAGAGCACTAATACCAGTCGGTTAATAGCTGACTGGCGTTTTTTATAGGGACATTAGGCTACTTTCTTGCAATTATTGGTTATAGCTTATCTGGCATTCTATCCCGTAAAACAAACATTCTTAATGTGTGCAGAAACTCTGCATTATTTATGGGTAACTTACTGGCACTATGAATTGGCGTGCGCATGAAGAATGCAACAATATGTCGTATTCATAAACAATTGCTAAGTTGGGGGCACCGTTGCGCAGAAACTTCTGTTATTTAATCGTATTGATAGCGCATTAAATCTGCGAGCGAACTTAGTATTCGATACCATTTCCCGTTCACTTGGTAGGACGTTAATCTCGCGGTAATTTGCTCTGGTAGCCCATTAAAATTTTTGCTCGCAGGAGCACCCAATGTTAAGGAATCATTGGGACTGAGGGTAATAACCTTTCTGCTAATGTCATCTCTCCAACGTAACGAGCATCGAACTGACTATCTAATAGTAAATGGTTTGAGAGTTTCATTAACTTACGTTCTAGACTGTGGGTAACTATTGCCGCCACGATAAGTTATGGTGGGTGTCCACGTTAAGTTCTGGGTGGCTGTCTACGTTAAGTTTAGGTGGCTGTCCAAGATAAGTTTGGGTGGCTGTCCATGTTAAGTTTGGGTGGCTGTCCATGTTAAGTTTGGGTGGCTGTCCATGTTAAGTTTGGGTGGCTGTCCATGTTAAGTTTGGGTGGGCGTCCACGTTAAGTTTAGGTGGCTGTCCACGTTAAGTTCTGGGTGGCTGTCCACGATAAGTTTGGGTGGGTGTCCACGTTTAGTTCTGGGTGGGTGTCCACGTTTAGTTCTGGGTGGGTGTCCACGTTTAGTTCTGGGTGGGTGTCTACGATAAGTTTGGTGGGTGTCCACGTTAAGTTCTGGGTGGCTGTCCACGATAAGTTTGGGTGGCTGTCTACGTTAAGTTTAGGTGGGTGTCCAAGATAAGTTTAGGTGGGTGTCCATGTTAAGTTCTGGGTGGGTGTCCATGTTAAGTTCTGGGTGGGTGTCCATGTTAAGTTTGGGTGGGTGTCCAACTAACTGTCCTACTAACTGCAATTACCTGTACATAACAAGGTCAGTGGAATTGGTTTTGTGCTCTCTGGCCTCAAGGAGTATTGCGTTGCCTTTGGTGTATCGTTTTAGAAAGTCTACTGATAGACTAACCTTTCGTATTTTTATGCTTTTCTGCCTGCTTAACCTATAGCCACCGAGGTCGCTGAATTGAACTATTTTGTACTCAAAAAGTTAACTATGAGTTTTATACTTAGCATCCTAGTGTTAGGTATTATAGTTTTTAGCTTCAGAGAGGACTTTTATAACCAATACAAATCAAGGTTTCTAAAGCAGCAATTTGTAACACAAAGTAAAGCTGCTGATTCGCTTGCGACCAATCTTTACGTGGTCCAACAATTGATGGAGCAAGCGAAACTTGTATACAACAATTATTCGGCATCAGGCTTAGTTCGAGATCAATTTGATATAAAGTCAAATGAACTGGCCATTATGAATTTGGTTACTCCAACTGAAGTAGACGGGGTATCCACAGACTATGTCCAAAAATTGCCTAGTTCGAGTCGCTATCTCTTAGAAGTTGGGCAATTCATTAAACCTATGGTCCAGTCTCTACTCGATGAACGTGTGGTAGAACAGGCTTTTGTTATTAATTTCAAAGGGAAGGATTTTATTTTTCCGGCTAATCTCCCATACAGAAATGACCCTTCTTTAGAGCAACTATATAATTGGTTGTTCCATAAACAACAACAACTATCACAATTAATGACTCAAAGGCATACGATCTTTGTGCCACCATTTTTTAATGTCGAATTTGGTCATGCGAGTGAATACCTCATTTTACCAATAGAAAAAGTAGATGATGCCATGTCTATTTTGGTTGTTAAACTTGATGTTCAGCTCGACCAAGGTTTTTGAAGGCAGCAACTCTTTTTATGTAATTTGGGATTCTATTACAGGGAAGACGATTACAACTAATGTAGTTAAGCCAGTAAACAAGGTTAAAGATTATGCTCAGGTGTACCTTGCGACTAGGTATTTACCTGAGAGTTTGCGGCATATCGTTAATAATGATCTAAATGTTAAACGTAAGTTACATAGTCCTTTGTTACTAGAACGAGCTGCACATGAACCTGTAATCTATCTACAAAAAGCAATTGATTCCACCCCATACCGAATGGCAATTTTCAAACCTGCAAGTGGCTTCATAGAAGAAATGAACGCAAGTGTCAGTTGGCTAACCGTCAAAATCTTGCTGTTTAGTCTGTTTGTCATAATCTTTATTTTTGCACTTATTATATGGAAAATCGCCTACCCTACGTCTAAATTGATTGCGCATATTGAGCGGCAAAGTTCTTTGTATGATATGGAAGATAGTTTGACCGTTAGTGGGTGGGAAAAGTGGTTTGATAAAATCGCTTTAGCTTACAAAGATAACCGTAAGTTATTACAATCGTTGATGACTAAAAACAAACATTTAGATCATATCGTAAAAAGTCGTACCCAAGAGTTACAGGCTCAAACCCACTCAAAAGATCGAAATATTGCTCTAAATAGATCAATCATGAACTCAATACCTGACATGATTTATTACAAAAACCTAGATGGCGGGTTTTTAGGGTGCAATAGTGCTTTTGAGTATCTTGCTGGTGTAAGTGAAACTGATATTGTTGCCCGACACGCTGAGGAAATTTTCCCACCTAAAATTGCCGAAGAAATTACTAAATTCGATTTCCAAGCTTTACGTTCTAAAAGACCTTTTAATGGTAAGTCAAAACACACGTTTCCAAATGGACGAGTGGCAATTATTCAATGGCTTGTTGCGCCAATCGTAGATTCAGATGGTGAAGTGCACGGACTACTCGGTTTAGGGCGAGATATTTCTGAACAGGAAGCAAGCGTTAAAAAGCTAGATAAGGCTCGTAAACAGGCGGTTGATGCGAATGAGACAAAGAGCCATTTTATTGCCAATATGAGTCACGAAATTCGCACTCCAATGAATGCTGTTATGGGAATGTTGGAATTACTCTTAAGTGCTAGGCCAACAATTGAACAGACCAACTATATTAATATTGCACAAAAATCATCTCGACACTTAATCCAAATAATAAATGACATACTCGACTTTTCTAAAGTTTCCGCGAAGAAGATAGAACTGCACAATGAAGTCTTTGCTTTCTCAAGTATAATTGATATTGCATTTGCAAATGCTTTGCCAGAAGCATTGAGAAAAGGGTTATTATTAGATGTCAATTTGTCTCCAGATTTTCCAGAGTTATTTATCGGTGATGAGGTACGTATTGACCAAATTTTTATAAATTTAATTGGTAATGCCATCAAGTTTACAGAAAAGGGATCAGTAATATTAGAAGCCAATTTATTGCGAGAAAAAATGATATTCAGTTTGTTGAATTTAAAGTTATTGATACTGGCGTTGGTATTCCTCAAGAAAAACAAGAAGCCGTTTTCGAAGCCTTTACCCAAGCGGATAGTTCAATAACACGTGAGTTTGGTGGGACTGGTTTGGGGTTAACAATTGTTTACCAACTAGTTAAGTTGATGGGTGGGAAAACGGAACTCTGGTCGAAAGTGGGCCAAGGTACTGAATTTAAGGTGACATTGCCGCTGCGCAAAGTTGTAGAGCAAACTGATAATAAATTAATTAATAAACAATGGGTTATTTGCGAACAAAAGAGTGACCTCGTTACGTCCTTAAAAAATAAACTAAGAACTACTCAGCAAAAATATCGAGTATTGTCTCCTAGTGAGATTTCGAAGGGGCGAATTCACCGTAATGAAGTATTGGTTTGCCGCCCTGAAATGTTGACTTTATTGCCCGCAAGCATTGTTGAAAAGATCAGCCAAGGTGATATCGAATTGCAACCCGTCACCTTTAAACTAAATGAACTTGCGACAAACTGCTTAAGTACCCTCCCGCATTTTCCAGTGTTGTCCATGCCGTTTTCTACCAACAAGTTGTTACTTAATCAGTTACAACCGAAAATTGTCGGTCAAAAATTAATTGAGCAACAGCCTATGTTAGCTGGATATTCAATTTTGGTTATTGAAGATAATGAAGTTAATCAGCAAGTTTTAAAGCTCATTTTAGCCAATGAAGGCGCTAGTGTTATTTGTGCTGACAACGGAAAAGAGGGGATTGCACTCTTAGAGAAAAAACAGTTTGATGTTGTTATTCTCGATCTCCAAATGCCGGTAATGGATGGTATAACCTGTACGAAAGCCATTCGTGCCGAAGATAAGTGGCGCGGATTACCTATAATTGCAATGACAGCTCACAATTCTGATACAGACAGACTAAATACAAAACGTGCTGGTGTTGATCTCCATTTAAATAAACCAATAGAAAAAGAAAAACTTATTGGCGCTATTTTAACACTGTCATCTAACTATAATGCGCTTCTTGCATCTAACTCGATAATGCTGAATGTAGAACCAAAAATAACAACGAATATTACAATAGAATCGCTTAGTGCCCAGTTTGATGGTTTAGATTGGCGCTTTTTAGGTAAGCAATTTGGTGAAAACCACCAGACGATTATTAAGTTATTAACACGTTTTAAAACATCAAAGCAAAACGCGTTATTCTACCTTTCTCAAAATTATCGCAGCCTCAGCGCTGAAGAGTTAAAGTCGTCCTTGCACAACTTTAGGGGATGTTTGGAAGTATTGGCGCATCTGGTTTAGCGGAATTAACAGCTGAGTTAGAAAAACAACTGAGCGAAGGCGCTAAACTAAACTCAGTTACGATAAATTCCTGGAAATCGAAATTAAGGCACTCTTTGAGTTTATTGCTTATCTAGAACAATTCGGGCTCGAAAGTTAATGGAGTATTTCAATTTTATAATTGTCTGATTCTATATATCGTTTTGACGTGTCTGATATTTCTGCCCATTTAATAATGGCGGGGCCAACGGGTTCTGACAAAATATAATCGAGTCCATCAACATCAATTTTATAGTCTTCTTGAACATGTGGTGTATTAATGCCAATTAGTGCATGTTGTGGCACGTAAACTATGGCCATACGTAAGTTACTAAACATTTGACCTAAAATACTCGCCATTAACGTTACTTTACTATCGCAGTCGCCTCGGTTTGAATCGATAAGTCTCAAAGGGGGCAAAAAGCCAGCTCCATTGTTAATTGCTCTAGATTCAATCGTGTCATAAGGAATGCTCTGGACCCAAGATAATAAAAATGTTGCTACAACTTTTGGTCTCGCCTTTGGAAATTTTTTGTGCAGTTGGTCAATTATCGGTTTTAAGGAGTCGCCACTTTCTGAAATAAACCTTTTATGATCAGGCTTATAGCTTATTGAGTTCTTGTCGTCCGTATACCCGAATGGCGAAAACCTTATGTAGTATTCCTTTTCGAGAAATTCAGAAATCGATTCATTTGACCTCTCATTTAACATTTGAATTGTGTCATCAACCCATTGCTGCTCAGAACCAGAAACGCTATAACTAACGCCATTAGCTTGAGGAATTAAATCAACTTTTCCATGTCTTGGATTTAACGTATTAATGGCCATTAACAAGCTACGTTTTACGTATTTAGTCATGCGGGTAGGACTTAGCGCTTTAAAATGTCGAAACTTATTATTGCTAACGGTGCGGGCAATCGAAAAGGACAGCTGTTGTTTTTCGCCATTCACATCTAACCATTCATAGCGGTAATTATAGTGAGATTTACTTTCGGTTTTTCGAAAATCTAGTTGCTCAGCTAATATCGGACTAGAGACCAAAATTAAAATCATAAAGCAAAATTTACTAATTCGACTCAGCACAGTAGATCAGATCCCTATTTGTTTCGCTATTATTAAGGAGTGTAGCGGCAAAAGTATAAAAAGTTTTAAAAATAAGTAAGTTGATATTTCCATCTATGCTGAAGGGCAATGACTTAAATTGCATAGACGCGCATAGTCAAAAACTGGTCACGATTGAAACTCAGTCCATAAATGCCAGACGTTAATCCGTGAAATTCAGGTGTTTAAGCTAAAACCTGTTAATTAAAAGGTAACATGGATTCCGTTAGCTGGAATTGAACTTACCAGTACATCCGAGTAGCGAGTATTAACTATGTAAATAATGACGTGTCATAGCTATTTAACCGTATATAACCAACCCTAAGTTAACCTTATCCAGACTAAAAGACTAAAAGACTAAAAGACTAAAAGACTAAAAGACTAAAAGACTAAAAGACTAAAAGACTAAAAGACTAAAAGACTAAAAGACTAAGCAACTTGCGCCACATTTAACAACTCTTTTGCATTTGCTCTGGTGTTTTTAGAGATTTGTTCACCGCCCAATAATCTAGCAAGTTCGTCTATTCGGCCTTTTGGCGTCAAGCTTTGCATTGAAGTATGAGTCTGATTGTCGCTCGATGTTTTTTGGACAAACTGTTGTTGATGTCCAAAGCAAGCAACTTGGGGTAAATGGGTCACGCATATGACTTGCGTATTATCTGCAAGTTTGCGCATTAGTTTGCCAACAGCCGAAGCTGTTGGGCCTGAAACACCAACGTCAACTTCATCAAATAACAATGTTGGTGTTGTTACACGTTTCGCGATTATGACTTGAATCGCTAAACTGATCCTACTCAACTCACCACCAGAGGCAACTTTAGCTAAAGGCTGTAACGGTTGACCAGGATTCGTTGTGACCATAAATTCAATCCTGTCGTTGCCACTAGCAGAAGGGCCAGTTGTTAGGCCAGAGATAGCTATTGAAAACTGGGCTCCGGGCATGTTTAATGACGCCATGCTGTCACTTATAAGTTGGTCTAATTGAGCTGCATAATCAGTGCGTACTTTTGTTAAGTCTGCAGCAAGTTTTGAATATGTTTGCTCTGCTATTTGTATTTCCAACTCCAGCTCTTCGAGTCGGTCGCCTGAAACACTAAGCTGAGTTAATTCATCTTTTAGTTCTTGCTCTTTAACTGACAGGTTATGCGGCGAGACATTGTGTTTCCTTGCCAAATCCATGTAAGTTTCAATGCGTTGCTCTATTTCAAACAAACGCTCAGGATTTAATTCAAGTTGATCCAAATAACGACGTAATTCGCTAGCCCCTTCGTCAAGCTGAATAAGAGCCGATTCAACGAGTTCTACTGTCGCTGATAAATTTTCGTCTAATACAATTGATTTATGCAGTAGCGACAAGGCTTGTTGAGTTGCTGAATACGCGTTTCCAGAGTCACCTTCATATAAACACGAAAGGGCACCTTGGGAGTCAGCAAGTAAAGACTGTGCATGATGCAAACGTTTATGCTCTGCCTCAATTTGTTCAAACTCACCTTCTTGAACTTCCGCATCGGCGAGTTCATTTACTTGATATTGTAGTAGCTGTTGCTGAGCACTAAACTCATCCTGCTGCTCTTTTAATTGTTTAAACTCTTGGACGACACTCAACCAATTTTTATAGGCTGCTTTTACATCAGTCAGTAATGATGTGTTTGCCGCATATTCGTCTAATAAAATACGCTGGTGATCTGGTTTTGTTAATTGTTGGTGGGCGTGTTGTCCGTGAATACTTACTAACAAGTTGCCAATAGACTTTAGTGAGCTCGCAGGAACTTGGCTACCATTGATGTAACCTCTTGAGCGGCCTTCTTTTGAAATGACTCGACGCAATATACATTCATTGTCGGCCTGCAGATCATGTTGCTCCAACCAAGTTTGAGCTGCGGGAAGATTTGCTATGTCGAAACAGGCTATAACTTCTGCTTTGTCTTCATCAGCACGCACCATATTTGCGTCACTGCGTTCGCCTAAGGTTTGTGCAAGTGCGTCTATAGCGATGGATTTACCTGCGCCTGTTTCACCGGTAATGGTTGTCATTGCGCTATGCCATTGGACTTCTAAGTCTTTAACAATGGCGAAATTTTTAATAGCAAGAGAAACTAACATGGGCAACATTCAAGTTTAATATACTGTTGTCATATACAGTAGTTTAAACAGTGGTTAATGTCTAACCTTTTATTTATTCTATTTTGTTAGTAGTTTTGTCTTCCCCAATGCAATTTTTTTCTAAGCACGTCGTAGTAATCATATTCACTAGGATGGATAAGACGAAGACCTTGATGATGCTTTTTAATGACAATCTCATCACCTATGGCATTACCGAGAGTCTGACATGGCTGTCACAACTAATTTGCAGCAAGGCATCATTTGATTTACTCACGACAATTTTTAGTTCACTGTCGGCATCAACAACTAAAGGCCGACTTGTTAAAGAATGTGGAAACATAGGCACAAGAGTCATGGCATTTAAATTGGGGTGTACAATTGGACCACCGCCAGACAGTGAATAGGCTGTAGAGCCTGTAGGGGTTGATACAATTAGGCCATCTGACCTTTGATGAAAAACAAACGAACCGTCGATAAAGGCTTCAAATTCAATCATGTGAGCAACTTTGTCGGCGTGTAATACCACCTCATTCATTGCCGAGTTATTGGCTTTTGTTACCTCATGTCGGTTTATTGAAACGTCCAACAAATAGCGCATTTCAGTTGTGTATTCACCATTTAAAACATTTGTTAAAGCCTTAGTCAAAGTTTTCTGGGTCAAGGTCAGTTAGAAATCCTAAGTTACCCCTATTAACACCAATTACAGCGACATCGTATCGACTTAATACGCGGGCGGTACCCAACATATTACCATCGCCACCAACGACAATAACCAAATCACATTGTTGGCCTAGGCTAACCAAGTCTGCCGTTTGCATGGTTTTGTCGTTAATGTAATTTGACACATTTTCTTCAACAATAGGCTTGTAGCCGAGTTCACAAAGGAACTTGTAAAGGCTAACAACTGTGCCTTTTGTCGCATTGTGGTTCGCTTTACCTATCAAGCCAATAGTTTTAAAGTGTTGTGTCATTGTATTTTTCCTAAATGCCCTAATAACAGGTTGTAGAAATAGATTATTATGCGTTATAGCGTTTTTAGCGAGTAATTAGAAGTATGAGAATAGGTTTGAATGTCAAAAACTTGTAAAAATCAACGATCTGGGGTCGTTCTAAAGCTAATAATAGAACATTATTTGCGTGAAGGAATTCCTATTGCGTCTAAGATGATCGCAGACAATCCTGTCGTTGGTGCTTCTCCTGCTACTGTGCGGAACGTAATGTGTACTCTGGAACATGAGGGATTCATCTATTCTCCTCATACGAGTGCCGGTCGAATTCCGACGCATAAAGGGTTACGTTGTTTTATTGACGGTATTTTAAATCGAACCCATGTAATAGAAAACCATTTACAACAATTAACAACCAGCTTTAGTAAATCGGTCACGTCAGAAGACATGTGTCAAAAAGCCAGTCAGTTAATTGCCGACATGACAAGTATGACGGGTCTTGTTGTTATGCCTAAGCCACACGACATGATCATCCGCCAACTTGAATTAGTCCGGCTAGCAGACAGCCGAATTTTATGTGTGCTGATTGATGAGCATGACCATGTGCAAAATCGAGTGGTGGACATTCAACGCAGCGTGACTGACCAAACCTTACACCAGACCTTATTATTGCTTAACACGTCACTTGCAGGTTTTAATTTTGATGAAGGTGCAGAACGATTAACTTATGCTTTGAAGCAGGCAGATCCTGAAGTAGCCAGATTGGTGAAGTCGGCACTATTTGGCGAAACCGTCGAATTTAATGAACAAATTGTTTTTGCTTCCGGCGAAACGCGCTTATTAAATTCAGATATATCAAATGATATTAATACGTTAAGAAGACTGATACGTTTTTTGAAGATGTATCGCCAATAAATCACTTATTTAATCAAGCACGACAAGAGAATAAAGTGCACGTATTTATAGGTGCAGAAACAGGGGTCGACGCTTTTGAACATTGCAGTATTGTAATGAAGCCGTTTTATAAACAAAATAAGGTGGTTGGCGTGATTGCGGTCGTAGGTCCGGTACGGATGGATTATCAAACTGTGATATCGTCTGTCGATATGACAGGGAATATTCTGTCTTCAGCCTTGAATCGGTGATAGCAATCCCCATAATAGCCTGCATATTTGACAATTTTGAATACACGAATCGATTGGAGTAGTAAAACTCATGTCTGAGCAAGAGACTAAAGTAAACCAAGAATCGGCAGAAAATGCCCAAGAGCAAACTGTTGAGAATGCTGAACAAACAGAACAAAACACAGCTGACAATGTCGAAGTGTTAAATAGTGAAGCAGATATCATTGCCAAACTAGAGGCTGAACTTGCTGAAGCCAAAGCAACTATTGAAGGTCAAAAAGATTCTGTGGTACGCGCTGCTGCAGAAGTTGACAACATGCGTCGCCGTGCGGCATTGGATGTTGATAAAGCCCATAAGTTTGCACTAGAAAAATTTGTAAATGAACTGTTACCTGTTATTGATAATATGGAACGAGCGATTGAATTTTCTGACAAAGAAAATGAATCATTAAAGCCAGTATTAGAAGGCGTTGAGCTTACTCAAAAGTCTTTTATCGACGCGGTTGCCAAATTTAACGTTGAAGTAGTGAACCCACAGGGTGAAAAATTTAACGCTGAGTTCCATCAAGCGATGGCTATGCAACCAAGTGCTGACGTAGAACCAAATACAGTAATTGCTGTAATGCAAAAAGGTTACACGCTAAATGGCCGATTACTGCGTCCTGCCATGGTTATGGTATCTAAAGCGCCAGAATAGAAATCGATATAAGTTATCGTATTAATTCTCTTAAAACCCGCTATCTGCGGGTTTTTTATTAAGCGGAGAACGGGTAATATCTTCGTTCATCTAATAAACCTTTTAGAGGTGTTTTAAAAATGACTAAAGTCGGAATATTTGGTGCGAATGGCCGTATGGGGCGCAACCTTATTCAAGCCACTGTCGAAGACGACAACGCATTGCTAAGTGCAGCAGCTGTACGCGAGAGTTCACCATTTTTGGGGATTGATGCTGGGCTAGTTGCTGGCATCCAAGAACAAAATATAAAGACGAGTGCAGACTTAGACCAATTAGCTAAAGATACAACCGTTTGGATTGACTTTACGTTACCAGAAGCACTTGAGCTGAATATCAAATACTGTGTTGCTAATAAACTTAATTTAGTTGTTGGTGTTACTGGCCTAACGGCAGAGCAAGAACAACAACTTGTTGATGCGTCTCAGCATATTGCGATCGTATACGCAGCAAACTTTAGTACTGGTGTGAACTTGCTATACAAACTACTTGAAATTACTGCTAAAACCATCGGCAACGACTGTGATATTGAAATAATTGAAGGTCATCACAGATTTAAAAAGATGCTCCATCTGGGACGGCATTAGCATTAGGTAAGGTTATTGCAAACACATTAGACCGTGATCTGGATAAGGTTGCTGTTTACGGCCGTGAAGGCGATACAGGAGAAAGAAAACGTGAAACTATAGGTTTTGCGACGGTAAGAGCGGGTGATATTGTCGGCGAACACACTGCTTTGTTTGCAGATATCGGTGAAAGGGTTGAAATTACTCATAAAGCATCTAGCAGATTGACCTTTGCTAAAGGTGCAGTAAGGGCTGCGAACTGGTTGACAGGAAAACAAAATGGACTGTTTGATATGCAAGATGTACTCGGTTTAAAAGAAGTTAACTTATAATTTTATAGCTTAAGATATAAAATTTGATTTAGTCGACTGTTTTCATGTTTTTGTATTTTTTCTAGCCTAAATATGATCTCTTAGCTACAATACTCGGAATTTGCCTAATGTTTGTGATACTCGAATTTTGAACAGCATCAAAATTCGAATTTCCGACTAAGATTAACCGGTTGCAGACCAACCATAAAAGTCTGCATATCATTGCTAGGAGGTTATCTTGACTCAACCCGCGCTATTGGTTCTGGAAGACGGAACAATGTTCCACGGTACTGCTATTGGTGCCGACGGATTGTCTGTTGGTGAAGTAGTTTTTAATACTTCAATGACAGGCTATCAGGAAATAATTACTGATCCCTCATACGCCGAACAAATTGTCACTTTGACATACCCACATATCGGTAACTACGGTACAAACTCTGAAGATGAAGAAAATGATACGATTTGGGCTAAAGGCCTAGTTATCCGTGATCTTCCTTTAGTTGCGAGTAACTTCCGTAGTGAACAGGATTTAAGTTCATATCTAAAAGCCAAAAATATTGTTGGCATCGCCGATATCGATACTCGAAAGTTAACTCGAATTCTACGAGATAAAGGCGCGCAAAACGGATGTATTATCGCGGGTGAAGTAGACGAGGAAAAGGCATTAGCAGCAGCTAAAGCATTTCATAGTATCAAGGGAATGGATTTGGCTAAAGTTGTTACATGTGAATCAATTCACGAATGGACAATGGGTAGCTGGCAGTTAGGTAAGGGTTTTACAGCACTTGCAGACGAACGTTTCCATGTGGTTGCTTATGATTACGGCGTTAAACGTAACATTTTAAGAATGCTGGTGGACCGCGGTTGTCGCGTTACTGTCGTGCCAGCTCAAACACCAGCTGCAGATGTATTAGCATTAAATCCAGATGGCATCTTTTTATCAAATGGCCCATAGTGATCCAGAACCATGTGACTATGCCGTTACTGCAATTAAATCTTTCCTAGAGACTGATATTCCAATTTTTGGTATTTGTTTAGGCCACCAATTGCTTGCAATTGCAAGTGGGGCACAAACAGCAAAAATGAAGTTTGGTCATCATGGCGGTAACCACCCTGTACAAGACTTAGCGACAGGTAAAGTGATGATTACTGCACAGAACCACGGTTTTGCTGCGGATGAAGCTACATTACCGGCAACGTTGCGCGCAACGCATAAGTCGTTGTTTGATGGCACATTGCAAGGTATTCACCGTACTGACAAACCAGCGTTTAGCTTAGGGACATCCAGAAGCGAGCCCGGGTCCACACGACGCGGCACCACTGTTCGATCATTTCATTGAGTTAATGACCGAATTTACAAGCGCAAATAAGTAATTGTACCGATAGAGACTAAGAGAAGAAAATCATGCCAAAACGTTCCGACATAAAAAGTATTCTGTTATTAGGTGCAGGTCCAATTGTTATCGGTCAAGCCTGTGAATTTGACTATTCAGGGGCACAAGCCTGTAAAGCATTAAGAGAAGAAGGGTACCGAGTCATTCTAGTTAACTCGAACCCAGCAACAATAATGACAGATCCAGAAATGGCCGATGCTACCTACATCGAACCAATTCACTGGGAAGTTGTTGAAAAGATAATTGAAAAAGAACGCCCAGATGCCGTTTTGCCAACAATGGGTGGCCAGACTGCACTTAACTGTGCACTTGATCTTGAAAAGTACGGTGTTCTTGAAAAATACAATGTTGAAATGATAGGCGCATCTGCTGATGCGATTGATAAAGCGGAAGACCGCTCTCGTTTTGACAAAGCAATGAAGTCGATTGGATTAGAATGTCCACGTGCTGAAACAGCTCATTCAATTGAAGAAGCATTTGACGTGTTATCACGCATCGGCTTCCCTTGTATTATCCGTCCGTCATTTACGATGGGTGGTTCAGGTGGCGGTATTGCTTACAATAAAGAAGAATTTGACGAAATTTGTCGTCGTGGTTTAGATCTTTCACCAACTAAAGAGTTGTTAATTGACGAGTCTTTAATCGGTTGGAAAGAATACGAAATGGAAGTGGTTCGTGACAAAAACGACAACTGCATAATCGTATGTTCTATCGAAAACTTCGACGCGATGGGTGTGCATACTGGTGACTCAATTACGGTTGCTCCTGCACAAACATTAACGGATAAAGAATATCAAATCATGCGTAACGCCTCAGTTGCGGTATTGCGTGAGATTGGTGTAGAAACTGGTGGTTCAAACGTACAGTTTGGTGTTAATCCTGTAGATGGCCGTATGGTGATTATCGAGATGAACCCACGAGTTTCCCGTTCATCAGCGCTAGCGTCTAAAGCAACAGGTTTCCCAATTGCTAAAATAGCCGCCAAGTTAGCGGTAGGTTACACGCTTGATGAACTGCAAAATGATATAACAGGTGGTGCAACTCCAGCATCATTTGAACCGACTATTGATTATGTTGTGACTAAAATTCCTCGTTTCAACTTTGAGAAATTTGCCGGTGCAGACGACCGACTAACCACTCAAATGAAATCAGTTGGTGAAGTTATGGCCATTGGCCGTAACCAACAAGAGTCATTGCAAAAAGCATTGCGCGGATTGGAAGTGGGCGTGTCAGGTTTTGATCCTATCATCGACTTATCCGCTGATGACGCACACGAAACCATCATCCATGAGTTAAAAGAGCCTGACGCTGAGCGTATTTGGTATATCGGTGATGCGTTCCGTAGTGGTTTAGATCTTGAAGCAATCTTTAAATTGACGAACGTAGACCCTTGGTTTTTGGTTCAAATTGAAGATTTAATCAAGCTTGAAGCTGAAATTGAAGAGCGCGGTTTTGCTGGTTTAGACAAGGCGTTTTTACGCAAGTTAAAACGTAAAGGTTTTGCCGACAAACGCATCTGTGACATTTTGGGTATAAGCGAAAAAGAAGTTCGTAAAAAACGTCACTCACTTGGTATTTTACCAGTGTACAAGCGTGTTGATACCTGTGCCGCTGAATTTAGCTCAGACACAGCTTATATGTATTCAACTTACGACGAAGAGTGTGAAGCAAACCCAACAGACAAAGACAAAATCATGGTTATCGGTGGCGGTCCAAATCGCATCGGCCAAGGTATTGAATTTGACTACTGTTGTGTTCACGCCTCATTGGCACTTCGCGAAGATGGTTACGAAACTATAATGGTTAACTGTAATCCTGAAACGGTTTCAACAGACTACGATACTTCTGACCGTTTGTACTTCGAACCTATTACCCTTGAAGACGTCTTAGAAATCGCCCGCGTTGAAAAACCAAAAGGTGTTATCGTTCAATATGGTGGTCAAACGCCACTTAAATTGGCTCGTGCATTAGAAGCAAACGGTGTACCTATCATAGGTACTTCTCCAGATGCTATCGACCGTGCTGAAGACCGTGAACGTTTCCAACAGATGGTTGACCGTTTAGGGTTGTTACAACCTGAGAACGCGACAGTAACGTCGGTTGAACAAGCGATTCTTAAGAGTAAAGAAATTGGATTCCCATTGGTTGTTCGTCCATCTTATGTACTTGGTGGTCGTGCGATGGAAATCGTATATGACGAAGCTGATTTACGTCGTTATATGACCGAAGCTGTTTCTGTTTCAAATGAAGCACCAGTACTACTTGACCGTTTCTTAGATGACGCGATTGAAGTTGACGTTGACTGTATCTGTGATGGTACCGACGTTGTTATCGGCGGCATTATGGAACATATCGAACAAGCGGGTGTTCACTCTGGCGACTCAGCATGTTCATTGCCGGCATACTCGTTACCGCAAGACATTCAAGATGTTATGCGTAAACAAGTTCGTGATATGGCTTTAGAACTCGGCGTTATTGGCTTGATGAATACACAGTTCGCGGTTAAAGATGGCGAAGTTTACTTAATCGAAGTAAATCCTCGTGCTGCTCGTACCGTACCATTTGTTTCTAAAGCGACAGCAATTCCACTTGCGAAAGTTGCAGCTCGAGTTATGGCTGGTCAATCGCTTGCTGATCAGGGAATCACGAAAGAAGTGATTCCTCCATATTTCTCTGTAAAAGAAGTTGTTATTCCATTTAACAAATTCCACGGCGTTGACCCAATTCGTGGTCCAGAAATGCGCTCTACAGGTGAAGTAATGGGGGTTGGCGATACATTTGAAGAGGCGTACGCTAAAGCACAACTTGGTGCGAGCATTGAATTACCTCGCGGTGGACGTGCATTAATTTCAGTACGTGATGCGGATAAAGTTCGTGTAATCGACTTAGCTAAAAAGCTAATCATTGCAGGCTTTGAATTAGACGCAACACGTGGCTGTGCAAAAGTACTTGAAGAAGCGGGAATTGAAGTTCGTAAAGTGAATAAAGTTTTCGAAGGTCGACCACATATACTTGACCGCATTAAAAATGGTGAGTACAACTACATAGTGAATACTGTTGAAGGTCGTCAAGCAATTGAAGACTCAAAAGTATTGCGCCGTGGCGCTCTTCGTTATAAAGCCAACTATACAACGACATTAAACGCAGCATTTGCAACTTGTTTAGCAAATGAAGCCGATGACCGTGGTAGCGTAGAGTCTTTACAAAACTTACATAAGAGAATTGTGTAGTATGAGTACTCAAGTACCTATGACAGTGCAGGGCGCAGAAGCTTTGCGTGCTGAATTGACAGAATTAAAAACCGTAACTCGCCCAAGAATTGTCGCGGATATCGCAACAGCTCGTGAACACGGAGACCTGAAAGAAAACGCGGAATACCATGCGGCTCGTGAGCAACAGGGTTTTTGTGAAGGTCGTATTCAAGAAATTGAAGCGAAGTTGTCAAACGTCCAGATTATTGATGTCACAAAATTACCTAATACAGGTAAAGTGATATTCGGTACAACTGTGACCATATTAAATGTGGAAACGGATGACGAAACGACTTATCACATTGTGGGCGAAGATGAAGCTAATTTTAAAATTGGTAAAATCTCAATTGGTTCACCAATTGCGCGTGGTTTGATAGGTAAAAGCGTAGACGATATTGCAAAAATTCAAACACCTGCTGGTGTTGTCGAATATGAGATTTTGGAAGTGCTTTACCGTTAATTTATAAGATGACTTAACGTCTTTATAAAACAGCTGGCATTGCCGGCTGTTTTTGATCCTGACATATAGAAAATTTACCTAATTTGGTGCATTAATAGTATTATTCATGGGGTGAATGACACCTATACATAGCATTTATATATATAGGGCAAGTTGTTATTTCATTTATACGCAGTGACTACTATAATAGAAATCCAATTTACCTATGGTAATGACATTATCAATAGCATTTTAAGATCATAGAGAGTATCAAATGAGCCTGTATTTAGATTATTTAGCGGAAATTGAAAGTCGTAAAAATGACTTGGGATTGGCGCCTAAGCCAATTGATAGCGCAGAATTGTTGTCAGAAATTATTGCCCAAATCAAAGACACTGGAAACCAATATCGAGAAGATTCATTAAAATTCTTCATCTACAATACACTTCAGGTACTACGAGTGCTGCTGGCGTAAAAGCTAAGTTCTTAAAAGAAATCATTTTAGGTGAATCTGAATTAGCCGAAATTACACCAGAATTTGCATTTGAATTACTTTCGCATATGAAAGGTGGTCCTTCTATTGAAGTGCTACTTGATCTTGCACTAAGTGACGAACCGTCACTATCAGCACCAGCTGCTGACGTGCTAAAAACTCAAGTATTCTTATATGATGCTGATACTGCTCGCTTAAAAGCCGCATTAGAAGCGGGCAATGCAGTTGCTAAAGATCTTTTAGAAAGCTATGCCAAAGCAGAGTTTTTCACAAAATTACCAGACGTTGAAGAAAAGATTGAAGTTGTTACATATATTGCCGGTGAAGGTGATATTTCAACGGACTTACTTTCTCCAGGTAACCAAGCGCACTCACGTGCAGACCGTGAATTACACGGCAAATGTATGATATCGCCTGAAGCTCAACAAGAGATCCAAGCATTACAAGCTAAACATCCAAACGCTAAAGTGATGCTTATCGCTGAAAAAGGCACTATGGGTGTTGGTTCTTCTCGTATGTCAGGTGTTAACAACGTTGCGTTATGGGCCGGTAAACAAGCAAGTCCATATGTTCCATTTATTAATATTGCACCAGTTGTTGCTGGTACAAATGGCATTTCACCAATCTTCCTAACGACTGTTGATGTAACAGGTGGTATTGGTCTTGACCTTAAAAACTGGGTTAAGAAAGTTGATGCAAACGGTAATACCGTTGTAGACGAAAATGGCGATGCAGTTTTAGAAGAAGCATACTCAGTTGCGACTGGTACAGTGCTTACTATTGATACTAAAGCTAAAAAATTATTAAATGGCGACAAAGAGTTAGTAGATATTTCATCTGCTTTTACACCGCAAAAAGTCGAATTTATGAAAGCGGGTGGTTCTTACGCGGTAACATTCGGTAAAAATTACAAACTTTTGCAGCTGAAACACTAGGTATTGAAACACCACAGGTTTTTGCTCCATCAAAAGAAATATCAGTGGCTGGCCAAGGCTTAACTGCGGTTGAAAAAATATTTAACAACAATGCCGTTGGCGTAGCTTCAGACACGCCTTTGCACGCGGGGTCAGACGTTCGTGTTCGAGTGAATATTGTTGGTTCTCAAGATACAACTGGGCCGATGACTTGCCAAGAGTTAGAAGCGATGGCTGCATCTACTATTTCACCACTTGTTGATGGTGCATACCAATCTGGTTGTCATACAGCATCAGTTTGGGATAGCAAAGCTCAAGCAAACATTCCAAAGTTAATGAGCTTCATGAACAAATTCGGTCTAATCACGGCACGTGATCCGAAGGGCGTTTATCATGCGATGACGGACGTAATTCATAAAGTATTAAATGACATTACTGTAGATGACCGCGCTATCATCATTGGTGGTGACTCGCATACACGTATGTCTAAAGGTGTCGCATTTGGTGCCGATTCAGGAACGGTTGCAATCGCACTAGCTACTGGTGAGTCAGCAATGCCAATTCCTGAGTCAGTAAAAGTGACGTTTAAAGGTAAAATGCAAGGCCACATGGATTTCCGTGATGTGGTACATGCAACTCAAGCGCAAATGCTTAAGCAATTTGGTGGCGAAAATGTCTTCCAAGGTCGCATCATTGAAGTGCACATTGGTACATTATTAGCTGACCAAGCATTTACTTTCACAGACTGGTCTGCAGAAATGAAAGCCAAAGCTTCCATCTGTATTTCAAATGATGAAACATTAGTTAAATCTATCGAGCTTGCTAAGAGCCGTATCCAAATCATGATCGACAAGGGTATGGAAAACGAAGCTAAAACGCTTAACGGTTTACTTGCATTAGCAGACAAACGTATTGAAGAAGTAAAATCTGGCTCAAACCCAGCATTGTCTCCAGATGATAACGCTAAATACTATGCAGAAGTTGTTATTGACCTAGACGTTATCGATCAACCGATGATTGCTGACCCTGACGTAAACAATGACGATGCATCTAAGCGTTATACCCATGACGTTATTCGTCCTGTTTCTTTCTACGACGGTAAATCTGTAGATTTAGGTTTTGTTGGTTCATGTATGGTTCATAAGGGAGATATGCAAATTATCGCTCAAATGTTGCGTAACATTGAAAAGCAAAACGGCAAAGTAGAATTCAAAGCGCCATTAGTTGTTGCGCCACCAACTTATAACATTGTTGATGAGCTTAAAGCGGAAGGCGATTGGGATATTTTACGTAAGTACTCAGGATTTGAATTTGACGATGCACATCCAAAAGATGCTGCACGTACGAAATATGAAAACATCATGTACTTAGAACGCCCTGATTGTAACTTATGTATGGGTAACCAAGAAAAAGCTGAACCTGGTGATACTGTTATTGCAACATCAACTCGCTTATTCCAAGGCCGTGTTGTAGCTGATACTGCTGAGAAAAAGGTGAGTCGTTACTTGGTTCGACTCCGGTTGTTGTACTTTCAACTGTACTAGGTCGTTTCCCGACAATTGAAGAGTACAAATCTGCAGTAGTGGGTATCGATTTAACTCGATTTGCACCACCTACTGAAGAGATGACGACTAAATATGTTGACCTAGCGGTTCCTGTTAAACGGATCTAATTCGCATATCTTTGCGTCGTAATTAGCCGTTTAGTGCGGTACCGAAATGAAAAGCCAGTTCAATGAACTGGCTTTTTTGTATTTACCCGCCAGTTAAAATTTGAGGAGCGCCCGTTTATCTTGCTAGATAATTAATCAAACAAACCTTTTCAACACAAATTCACACCTTTACATCCGCAGATAAACATTTAACTCAACCCGACTAGCCGTTCCGAGTCCTATATTCTAGACATCAAACACATAGAGACAATTGTTGTAGACTCGAGTTACAGAATTTATCAGGACACCCACTCAAGTTATCAGGACACCCACTCAAGTTATCAGGACACCCACTCACGTTATCAGGACACCCACTCAAGTTATCAGGACACCCACTCAAGTTATCAGGACAGCCACTCAGTTATCAGGACACCCATTCAAGTTATCAGGACACCCACTCACGTTATCAGGACAGCCACTCACGTTATCAGGACACCCACTCAAGTTATCAGCAAGTTAGCAGGACACCCACTCACGTTATCAGGACACCCACTCAAGTTATCAGCAAGTTATCAGGACACCCACTCAAGTTATCAGGACACCCACTCACGTTATCAGGACACCCACTCACGTTATCAGGACAGCCATTCAATTTATCAGGACACCCATTCAAGTTATCAGGACACCCACTCACGTTATCAGGACACCCATTCAAGTTATCAGGACAGCCACCTAAATTTAACAAAAACAAAAACTAAAACGATACTATTTGTCCGTCCCCCTTGAAAATAACAGCTACAAGCAACAAATAGAGAGTATTGAATTAGAAATAGATCAGATCATGACAAATCCCATAGAAATCAATATAGAAAACGTACAACAAGAATTACTCGACGCATCGCAACAAAAATTCATATTGATTGATTTTTGGGCCGACTGGAGTGAGCCGAGTAAACAACTCTCGCCATTGTTGGTAAAAATTGCCTCCGAATATGGCGAAAGCTTAAAGCTGGCCAGAATTAATTGTGACGAGCAGCAACAAATTGCCATGCAGTTTGGCATCAAAAATTTGCCAACGGTTGTTTTATTTAAAGAAGGTCAACCGCTTGATGGCTTTGCAGGTGTGCAAACAGAAGCCGAGATCAAAGCAATGTTAGATAAACATCTGCCGAAGCAGCAAGACTTGTTATTTACGCAAGGTTGTCAGTTAGTCGAAGAAAGTAAGTGGCTCGAAGCATTTCCAATTTTAAAACAAGTATTGGAACTGGAACCAGAAAATAGTCAATTTAAACTAATGTATGCAAATGTTGCGATTGAACTTGGTAAAGTTGATGAAGTTGAAGCTATATTGCAGTCTACTAAAATGGCAGATCAAGATGCTCTCTATTTACAAGTACTCGCTAAGCTAGATTTAGCTAAACAGGCTGCAGAAAGCCCTGAGGTTCAAGCCTTACAACAACAGTTAGAAGCTGAACCTGATTCTTTGGAATTAAAACTTAAACTTGCAGTTGCCTTACATCAAGTCAATCGCAATGAAGAATCGCTTGATTTGTTATTTAGTGTACTTCAAAAGGATTTAGGTTTTGCCGACGCGAAAAAACGTATCTTGATATCATTGCATCTTTGCCAGATGGCGATGTAACAGCAAGTAAATATCGTCGAAAAATTTACGCCTTATTGTACTAAGTTGGTAAGTCAGTAAGCGATTTTGTGTGTATTCAACAACGTATTTTGTTAAGCAATATACGGCTATGGCGGTTTTGAAAAATTGACATTAAAACCGCTTTAACTTAACCAATAGCATCTTTCAAACGGCCAAGTTGATAGTAGGCTCGTTGTCCCAATCGCCTAAATGGGGCAAAAGGGAAATGCGGCAATTCTGTCGAAAGTGGCGAGTTTATATCTTTGCCTACAATTAAATCTGCAAGTTGCTTGCCCGCTAATGCGGTGAATGAAACCCCAGAGCCACAATACCCTGTAGCATAATAAACATTATTTTTTGTTTTATGAATATGTGGCATTTGGTCTAAAGATACAGAAATCCAACCATGCCAATTGTGATCGATATTCAGCTTTTCTAATCCATGAAAACTATTTTTCAATTCGTGTAAAAGTCTGTTCGCATACTTTGGATCTAGAGCGTGGGCGCCGGTTATAGCCCCGCGGCCCCCGAATAATATTCGGTTATCTGGTAATAAACGGTAGTAGTATTTTAGTTCCCGCGTATCCATCATAACTTGTCTAGTTTTGAAATTGGCTGCTTCGCGTTGTACGTTCGTTAGCGGTTCGGTGACAATGACACTTGTTAATACGGGGAGAATTTTATGCTGTAGTGCTGATGCCATTTTACTTGGAGTATAGCCATTGGTGGCCATCACTAACTTGTCAGCCGTAACACTACCACTATGCGTCGTAACTCTATGGTTAGAATCAGATTGAATTTGAGTCACCGAGCTGTTGGTGTAGATTTTTATCCCTAGTGATTGCGCTTTTTGAGCATACGCATGTACAAGTTTGAGAGGGTGGATCCCAAACCCATTGGAATATCGAATTGCGCCATGGATCTTTTGGTGACAAACATAATCGTTTTGAAACGCTTGTTTGTTAATGGTTTCAACATTGTAGTTAAAATTTTGATGTAAATAATCCGCCGATTTTTCCAATCGGTCGTACCATTTTTCGCTATGGGCAAGCTTTAAGTATCCAGATTCGCACTGGCCAATGTCGTATTCTTTGCCAATTTCTTCTACTAAGTTGATGCCCTGTAAAAAGTCGTTATGTAAGCGGCTTGTCGCTTGAGATCCAAAACGACTAACAAGTTGTTGATAAGACAATCTGCCAGAACTAAGGCAAAACAAAACCGGCATTTCTGCCGCTGCAGCCCCAGCCAATTTCATTAGCATCAAGGATTACAATATTTTTAAAGCCCTGTTGAACAAGGTTAATGGCACAAGTTAACCCAGTGTAGCCAGCCCCAATGATCACAACGTCAGCAGTTATGTCGGCATTAAGTATTTTTGTGTCTGATTTAGCCCCAACGACATAATTTTTGTGCCAATAGCTTTGTGGTGATGATTGATTTGAAGCAAGCTGTTTACTCAGTAAAGGATCATAAACTGCCATATTTAGGTAAACTCCAACATCATTTCTGTTGCATCACAGTGACAGTCTTTTCCACAAATAATGCAAATATAGTCTGGAATCGTTGCGTCATTATGCCAACGCCGAGGATGGGTTTTTATTAACTGGCCACCCGCTTTCGTAAAATATTTATAAGAAGCGTTACCCGGACTTTGCATCCAAATGTGGCTGAGGCCAGCTTTTGCACCCATTTGCTTTAACGTGGCAACTGACTCTTTGAGAAGCAACCCGCCAAGTCCTTTACCTTGATAGTCTGGATGGATAGTATTGCACTTAAAATAGGCTACCAAATTCGCTTCAACAGGCCAATGACTTGGTGTACACCATTTATCCAATGGCCACGAATTTGGTGCGTAAGTGAGTCTAAATCCAACCAATTTTTTTGGCGTAACTGACGTGTCGTAAAGAACGTAGCTACAGTTTAAATCGTTATAAACACTGCGCTCTAACATCTTTTTTAGGGATTTATTGTCTAAGTAGCCTTCACCATGGACTCGATTTCCCAATGCGATCACATCGTTGAAGTCAGTTAGTGATAAGGGTTTTAGTGACAGTAGGTCTCGATTCATGATTATGCTCTTTTGCTATGAGTGGCGTTAATTCTGCGATCATTTGGTCTGTTACCCCTTGGTTTTGGCTAACAAATCGTTTCGCTTTTTTGCCATTCCGGCGCGTTTAATAGGGTCATTGAACAACATCTGCATTGTGCTAAGCAACTCTTTTTGTGAATCTAGTTGAATGCAAAATTTCTTTTTTGGCACTGTTTAAATACAGTCTTAAAGTTAAATGTATAGGGACCGGTAATGATAGGCAAACCGACAGCGGCAGGCTCAATGGGATTGTGCCCACCGGTTTTGACTAAACTCCCACCAATAAAACAAATGTCAGCTAATGTAAGATACCAGAACATTTCACCAATAGTATCGCCAATTAAGACCTGAGTCTGAGAATGAATAGGCACAAAATGTTCATTTTTAACGTTTAATGAGTTCTGGGATCTGACCATTTCGGAGTTAACACCAGACAGCGTTGAGCGATGTTGTATTGCAAATTGCTCCGAAGCTAACAATGCCACTTCTTTAAATCGTTCTTTGTGGCGAGGCACTACAATTAAAAGTAAATTTGGTTGAGTTTTTAACAGTTGTTTATGCGTGGCAAAAATGATCTTTTCTTCTTTATCATGAGTACTCGCCGCTACCCAAATCGGCCTAGCAAGGCCTTTTTTATCTTTTCGGCGTCCGCTATTTGTTCGGTAGGTAAAGATAGGTCGAATTTAATATTGCCAATTGCTTTGATTTTTTGTTCATTACATCCCAAACGGATAAGGCGTTTCTTGTCAGGTTTATATTGCGCTAAAACTAAATCTAAAGTGGTGATCATTTCTTTCGTGGTTTTGGGGAGCTTCAAATACCCTTTCAACGACTTTTTAGAGAGGCGAGCATTAACGAGTACCACTGGTATCCCTTTACGTTTAGCAAAAAGTAAAAAGTAAGGCCACAATTCTGTTTCTAACATAATAGATATCTGTGGTGATACTTTTGATAAAAAACGTTCCATTAATACCGGTATATCAAATGGTAAATAGCGAATAGTGACCTGCTGTAAACTCGAAAACAGCGATGTAGCTCTAGAACGTCCTGTTGGTGTTGTTACCGTTATTAAAATGGGTTTTTCAGGGTAAGTTATTGCCAACTTACATATTAATATTTGAGAGGCATTAGCCTCACCAACCGACACTAAGTGGATATGAATTGGACGAACGTTCTGACCAAATTGGGGTAAGCCAAAACAAAAACGTTCTTTTAGGTGTTTTTTGTAATCTGGATTTTTAAAAGACCGGAATGCATATTTGCACATAATAAAGGGTAAAAGCAGGAAAAAATAAATGAATAGATAATTCGAGGCATAGGTCATGTTAACGAAAAATGAAGGTTACCTGATTAAACGAGTAAATTGTTTCAATTTAATTAACAAATCGCACGGTTGTTTCTGTTTTAACAAAACCTTAATGTTTCAGACTCAAATTTGTCGCTTTTTATTATTAATATTGTCGCAATCAAATTGACTAAAATTTAAGTAACAGTGGCAATACACTCAACTATTCCAAAACGAATACTCATTATTCGCACCAGCGCAATTGGTGATGTGATAATGGCGTCTCCAATGGTCGCTGCATTAGCCGACCGCTACCCAAATGCCGAACTCTTTTGGCTATTGGAGCCTCATCTAGAGGCACTAGTGAGTTCCAATCCAAATATTCATGGTGTTGTTGCATTTCCTAAAGCTGAATGGAAGCGACTATTTAAAGAAAGGCGTTATCGTGAATTATTTTACGCCATTAAATCTATGCGTGACAAATTACGAGATCTAAAAATTGATTTAGCAATTGATGTCCAAGGGTTGGCTAAGAGTGGCATTTGGGCTTGGTTAAGTAATGCCAAGAGGCGAGTTGGATTTATAAGTAAAGAACCGACAAAAATTTTTATGACTGAAAGGATCAATAAACCTAAAAATGACCCTGAAATTAGCTCTGAATACAAAGCGATGGCTCAATATTTAGGCTGTAACACAGAGTCTTTTTATATGGACATCCATATCAGCAGTAGTGATAAAACTCACGTTGCTACTAAATTACTGGAATGGCTACCATTTTCTGGTGGCATAGATCAATTTGCAAAAGTCAGCAGCCAAATAAAGATCAACGAAGATAAGATTAACCAAGACACCCACCGATATAACAGCCGAGTAAAGCAAGCAGCAAAAGCCGAAAACTTAGGGACGAACTTACCCTATCTGGTGATATGTCCTTTTACTACGCGGCCGCAGAAGCATTGGGTCAATAGTCATTGGCGAGACTTAATTAAACAAATTTCAATTCATTTTGGGCTGCCTGTACTAGTTATTGGTGGTCCAGACGACCATTCGAACGCCACTAAAATAGTAGCTGAATTAGCGAATGCAAAATCTTTATGTGGTGAGCTCAGTTTAATTCAAAACATCGAAGTGATAAGTAAGGCAAAAGCATTAATAGGTGTTGATACTGGTATGACACACGCGGGTATTGCAAAGTCGGTGCCCACAGTGGCCTTGTTTGGATCAACTCGTCCTTATCTCGTTACCCGTGTTGAACAAACTGAAGTCCTTTACCTTAATAAAAGTTGTGCGCCTTGCAAGAGAAATCCTAGTTGCAACGGCACGTTCGATTGTATGGCAGATATTAGTGTGCCATCCGTCATGACGACGTTGAATCGTATTCTTAATTCAAGTTCAAATACAAATAACGTGAGAAGTGCATCATGAGAATATTACATGTTGAAGCCGGTAAACATTTGTATGGTGGCGCATTACAGGTGCACTATTTAACCTCTGGGTTATCAAAATATGGGATTAAATCATTTTTAGCAGCACCAAGAGGCGCTGAAATTTATGACGTAATGCACGGTGATGTTGTGCCGCTTCCCATGAAAATGGCAGGGGATCTTGATGTTTCGTTAATATTTAAATTAGTCAAAGCAATCCGCATTCATAAGATTCAATTGGTACATCTGCATAGCAGAAGAGGAGCTGATCTATTTGGACTAATTGCTGCAAAGTTAACAAATACACCGGTGGTCATTTCGCGGCGAGTCGACAATATCGAGCCCAATTGGTTTTCAAAATGGAAATACCATCAATGTAATAAAGTGATCACTATTTCAGACGGGATACGAAACGTACTTTTAGATGCTGGCGTAGATTCTAATCAAGTCACTACGGTATTGAGTGCCGTTGATACTGATGAATATAAGCCAATAGATCACAAATCAACGCTCAAACGGTCAAACAATAATTGGTTTCTTAAAGAGTTTAAGCTCGATAGAAGTGACGTTGTTATTGGTGTTCTAGCGCAATTTATCCCAAGAAAAGGCCATTCGGTTTTATTTTCTGCGTTTAAATCACTCATTGCAAAAGAGCCTAATGTTCAACTGTTGGTCTTTGGTAAAGGGCCACTAGAGGAAGAATTAAAACAAGAAATTATTCAACTGGGCTTATCTAACAAGGTTCAGTTTTGCGGTTTTCGAACGGATTTGGCGCGCATTTTACCAAACTTAAACCTTGTTGTTCACCCAGCATTCGCCGAAGGTTTAGGGGTGTCACTTTTACAAGCGAACGCCTGCGGAGTTCCTATAATCGCCAGTCGTGTTGGCGGTATTCCTGAAATAGTAACTGATGGGCTCAATGGTCTGTTGGTTGACCTAGGTAATGTACAAGAATTGTTTAATAGCCTTGAGGACTTAGTTAGCGATACCAAACGAATTGAGCAAATGGCTGCTGCAGGACGGGAAAAGGTACTCAAAACGTTTTCTATTAAAGCAATGGTTGAGGGGAATGTAAGTGTTTACAAACACTGCATAAAAAAGTGTTAAGTCAAGTTTGACCCCATTACAAAGTTGAGGCGATTTCACTTTTCCTGTGCCAGTTGCGCTCTTTATATTAATCAGAAATACAATCGATGAAAGATAAAATGATTACCAAACAAGACAGTGAAATGGGTTGTACCCCGCAAGATAGTGACATTAAGCTATCACTAAAAAATCAGAGAATTTAGAAACATTGACAGTTGTTTCCTGTGCTAATGAAAAGTTTTCGTGTGGTTTAGTAATGTCTATGGTTTCTGCTCTAGCGCACTCAAGTGGTGAATTTTTTATGAACTTATAGTACTCGATGGTGGTTTGTCGGAAGCCACAAGAATGTCACTAAACTTAAAGCTTCAAGATGTATCTAACAGAATAGGCACACCATTTTCACTAAAGTTTATATCCCCAAGCAAAGAGTCGATTGATAAGTTACCAAAAAGGGTTGGTTCATGGATGACATACGCCCGTTTTTTATTGGCGGAAATTTTGCCGCAAAAAGCCGTGATCTATTTAGACTCCGATATCTTGTGCTTTCGTGGCATCGAAGAGTTTTATACCAGCTGGGACAACGTCGCCCCCATTGTTGCATCTCGAGATCCTAAGCAGACGATTGATAAAGATTGGCCAGATGAAGCGAATGCGGCGCCAAAAGGTGTCATGTATTTTAATGCGGGACTCATTTTACTGAATTTGGATTGGATGCGCTGCAATTTGCCTTTGGCTAAAGTTGAAGAGCTGGTGGCTAAGTTTGGGATGGATCGACTTAAGTTTCATGACCAAACCATTCTTAATTACATGTCACATGGCAAAGTGATCGAAGTGGCGCGGGAGAATAACTGGGTTTTAGCAACGGAATATGCAATGCAAGTTATCGACAACTGGCAAAGTGTAAATATTCATTACGTTGGCAGAGTAAAACCGTGGTTAAGGCAAAAAACTGAAGCGCGACGCTTTATTCCTGAAGTTCTGTATTTTCATGCGAGTAAAGTCTATTGCATCGATGGAGTAAAAGAACGCGTACTCGATGAACAAGACCTAAAAGTTGTTAGAAACAAGGCTCGGTTTTATAAGTGGCTAAAACCTACGAGAGCTAGGACATATCAATCTGTGTTGAAATCACTTAGTCGACAAGTTGAACTGGAGTCAAAATTAACTAGTGATGTTTTCTATCGCCGCTAAATCAGCATTCTATTGAAACTTCTAACTGTTTAGTTGAACGAATGGCAGATCAAAAGCTGGGTGTCCAAGTAATTTACAAATGGCTGTCCATGTAATTTACAAATGGCTGTCCATGTAATTTACAAATGGGTGTCCATGTAACTTATGAATGGGTGTCCATGTAACTTATGAATGGGTGTCCATGTAACTTATGAATGGGTGTCCAAGTAATTTATAAATGGGTGTCCAAGTAATTTATAAATGGGTGTCCAAGTAATTTACAAATGGCTGTCCATGTAATTTTCAAATGGCTGTCCATGTAATTTATGAATGGGTGTCCACGCAATTTAGGTGTCCATGCAACTTATGAATGGGTGTCCATGTAATTTCGTGGCTGTCCACGTAATTTATGAATGGTGTCCATGTAATTTATGAATGGGTGTCCATGTAATTTATGAATGGGTGTCCATGTAATTTATGAATGGCTGTCCATGTAATTTATGCGTGGGTGTCCACGTAATTTATGAATGGGTGTCCATGTAATTTATGAATGGGTGTCCATGTAACTTATGAATGGGTGTCCATGTAACTTATGAATGGGTGTCCACGCAATTTATGAATGGCTGTCCATGTAATTTATGCGTGGGTGTCCATGTAACTTATGTGTGGGTGTCCATGTGACTTATGAATGGGTGTCCATGTAATTTATTTATGAAGCACTTAATTAAACTCAATAAACAAAGAAAGAAGAGTAAATGATTTCACATCTCAACCTCCTAGATACCAGTATTAGTACAGATAATTTAGGGGATATCATTATTGTTGATTCTATTAGAAATCAACTTGCGGACATTTTATCTCAGCAATATGTCACTAACGTATCTACTCATGATTCGATGGGGGCAGTTGGTCGACGGTTATGTCGTGAGGCAGATATTAATATGTTGTTAGGTACAAATGCGCTTACGTCTAAAAATCGAGTTGGCAAAAAGGACATGTGGCGATTACGTCTTTGGGATATCTCTTCATTAGCTAATAAAGTGGTTTTATGTGGTGTAGGTTGGCGAAATTATCAAACCGAAGTTAAAACCAGACAGGCAAAATTCTATCGCAACATTTTAAACGGCGAATATATCCATTCCGTTCGTGATAGTCATGCGGAGTCTATGTTGAAATCAATTGGTATCAACAATGTACTAAATACAACTTGTCCTACTACGTGGAGCTTAAATCAAAATCATTGTGCAGCAATACCACAAGGGCAGGCGCCAAATGTGGTGTTTACATTAACGCGTCATAAAAAGGCCGACGAAGATAAGCAAATGATCAGGTATCTATTGTCACTATATAACAACGTCTACTTTTGGCCTCAGCAAATTGAAGACGCTGACTATTTAAAAACATTAGTTGATGCGTCTACTTTTACCGACATTCACTTATTAGCACCTTCACTTTTAGCATTCGATTTGTTTTTGCAAACGACAGATACCGATTTTATTGGTACCAGGCTCCATGGTGGTATCCGAGCTCTGCAATTGAAAAGGCGAAGTTTTATTATCGGAATAGATAATAGAGCAAGAGAAATAGCAAAAGATATCAATTTACCCGTTCTTTTAAGACAAGAAATTGAAAATCTGCCTCAATTAATCAGCTCAAATTATGAAACAGCAATAAAACTGCCTATAGAAAACATCACAAAATGGCGCAATCAAGATAAGTTTTTGTACAAAAAACAGCGTAACTCAGGTTTTTGATTGATATTTGACCGAACAAACAAAAAAAGTGAATTTAATTGAAATTAGGGGTTGCACAATTTTTTGGTTTCCTAAAATGCGCGCCTCTTCCAACGACAAACGTCAGCGGCAAGAGGGCGTCAATCAAGTGTTTAAAAAGTCTTTAAAAACTTATTAAATAAAGGGTTGACACCAAAATTGGAGAGTGTATTATGCGCCTCCCGGTTAAGACAGCCTTGAGCGACTAAATTGATAGTCAGTCCTAACCAGAACCTTCGGGGTTCGAAACGTTCTTTAACAATTTGTAATTAATTATCTGTGTGGGCACTCCGTAGAGTAGTGACAACAAATATATATGTATAAAGCTACTTATATAGAATGTCTGCACAAATTTATTTGAACAGTATTTTTATTAAGTAGCCGATTAAACTTTTAAGTGAAGAGTTTGATCATGGCTCAGATTGAACGCTGGCGGCAGGCCTAACACATGCAAGTCGAACGGTAACATGAACTAGCTTGCTAGTTTGATGACGAGTGGCGGACGGGTGAGTAATGCTTGGGAATTTGCCTTTAGGTGGGGGACAACAGTTGGAAACGACTGCTAATACCGCATAGTAGCTACGGCTTAAAGAGGGCTTCGGCTCTCGCCTTTAGAGAAGCCCAAGTGGGATTAGGTAGTTGGTGAGGTAAAGGCTCACCAAGCCGACGATCCCTAGCTGGTCTGAGAGGATGATCAGCCACACTGGAACTGAGACACGGTCCAGACTCCTACGGGAGGCAGCAGTGGGGAATATTGCACAATGGGCGCAAGCCTGATGCAGCCATGCCGCGTGTGTGAAGAAGGCCTTCGGGTTGTAAAGCACTTTCAGCGAGGAGGAAGGTTTAGTAGTTAATACCTGCTAGATTTGACGTTACTCGCAGAAGAAGCACCGGCTAACTCCGTGCCAGCAGCCGCGGTAATACGGAGGGTGCGAGCGTTAATCGGAATTACTGGGCGTAAAGCGTACGCAGGCGGCCATTTAAGTCAGATGTGAAAGCCCCGGGCTCAACCTGGAACTGCATTTGAAACTGGATGGCTAGAGTGTGAGAGAGGGTGGTAGAATTTCAGGTGTAGCGGTGAAATGCGTAGAGATCTGAAGGAATACCAATGGCGAAGGCAACCACCTGGATCAACACTGACGCTCATGTACGAAAGCGTGGGTAGCAAACAGGATTAGATACCCTAGTAGTCCACGCCGTAAACGATGTCTACTAGCAGTTCGTCTCTTAAGAGATGTCTTGCGCAGCTAACGCATTAAGTAGACCGCCTGTGGAGTACGGCCGCAAGGTTAAAACTCAAATGAATTGACGGGGGCCCGCACAAGCGGTGGAGCATGTGGTTTAATTCGATGCAACGCGAAGAACCTTACCATCCCTTGACATCCAGAGAATTTTCTAGAGATAGATTAGTGCCTTCGGGAACTCTGAGACAGGTGCTGCATGGCTGTCGTCAGCTCGTGTTGTGAAATGTTGGGTTAAGTCCCGCAACGAGCGCAACCCCTATCCTTAGTTGCTAGCAGGTAATGCTGAGAACTCTAAGGAGACTGCCGGTGACAAACCGGAGGAAGGTGGGGACGACGTCAAGTCATCATGGCCCTTACGGGATGGGCTACACACGTGCTACAATGGCAAGTACAGAGGGTTGCGAACTCGCGAGAGTAAGCGGATCCCATAAAGCTTGTCGTAGTCCGGATTGGAGTCTGCAACTCGACTCCATGAAGTCGGAATCGCTAGTAATCGTGGATCAGAATGCCACGGTGAATACGTTCCCGGGCCTTGTACACACCGCCCGTCACACCATGGGAGTGGGCTGCAAAAGAAGTGGGTAGTTTAACCTTCGGGAGGACGCTCACCACTTTGTGGTTCATGACTGGGGTGAAGTCGTAACAAGGTAGCCCTAGGGGAACCTGGGCTGGATCACCTCCTTAACGAAAAGTCGCACATGCGAAGTGTCCACACAGATAATTAATTACATATTGTGAGCAAGAAGTAAGCTACAAGTCATCTACAAGTGAGAGCTTGTAGTGTGTAACCTTAGGGTTGCGCAGTGGATTTTGTGCTTAGGCAACGCCGCGAAGAAACGAGTCGAAGGGCGCTATCGTCTGATAGTAACCGAGCGAGTTTCGAGCAAGGCAGCATAAGGGCAAAAGACCAAGCAAGAGGCCTGTAGCTCAGCTGGTTAGAGCGCACCCCTGATAAGGGTGAGGTCGGCAGTTCAAGTCTGCTCAGGCCTACCAATACGCTCCTACTCTGCGTTAAACGCTTCGTCGTTTAGCAGGCTAAACGTCCTCAGCGTTTGCCTTGATTAGAAACGTCTTGGTATTTAACTTGGGGCTATAGCTCAGCTGGGAGAGCGCTTGATTTGCATTCAAGAGGTCCGCGGTTCGATCCCGCGTAGCTCCACCACTTCTTCTGCTAGGAAGCACGCTAAAGAATGAATATTGTTTCAGTATTTATTGTTTAGCGTTTTTTATAAACGCATTGCTCTTTAACAATTTGGAAAGCTGATAAATAAGGTAAACATTATTGTTTATTTAATTTGTTATTCAACAATTAAAAAAATAATTTTGATTATCACTGTAAGAAGAAAACTCAAGCGTTATTTATGTCGATTGTACTTTTAGCGAGTGCAATCAAAATGGCATAACCTACGACTGACAGTATGAGAATACTTAAGGTTGTATGGTTAAGTGAATAAGCGTATACGGTGGATGCCTTGGCAATTGGAGGCGATGAAAGACGTGTTAATCTGCGATAAGTCTGGTTAAGGTGATAAAAACCGTTATAGACCAGAATTTCTGAATGGGGAAACCCACCCTTTTAGGGTATCGCATAGTGAATACATAGCTATGCGAGGCAAACCTGGAGAACTGAAACATCTAAGTACCCAGAGGAAAAGAAATCAACCGAGATTTCCTGAGTAGCGGCGAGCGAAAGGGAAACAGCCGAATCAGTATAGTTTAGTGGAAGCATCTGGAAAGTTGCACAGTAAAGGGTGATAGTCCCGTACACGACAAGCTATATTGGACATATTAAGTAGGTCGGGGCACGAGAAACCTTGACTGAAGATAGGGGGACCATCCTCTAAGGCTAAATACTCCCAATTGACCGATAGTGAACCAGTACCGTGAGGGAAAGGCGAAAAGAACCCCTGTGAGGGGAGTGAAATAGAACCTGAAACCGTATACGTACAAGCAGTAGGAGCAGACTTGTTCTGTGACTGCGTACCTTTTGTATAATGGGTCAACGACTTATATTTTGTAGCAAGGTTAACCGAATAGGGGAGCCGTAGTGAAAGCGAGGGTTAACTGCCCGTCTAGTTGCAAGGTATAGACCCGAAACCCGGTGATTCTAGCCATGAGCAGGTTGAAGGTTGAGTAACATCAACTGGAGGACCGAACCCACTAACGTTGAAAAGTTAGGGGATGACTTGTGGCTAGGAGTGAAAGGCTAATCAAACCGGGAGATAGCTGGTTCTCCCCGAAATCTATTTAGGTAGAGCCTCGGACGAATACTTACGGGGTAGAGCACTGTTTGGGCTAGGGGGCCATCCCGGCTTACCAACCCCATGCAAACTCCGAATACCGTAAAGTACTATCCGGGAGACACACGGCGGGTGCTAACGTTCGTCGTGGAGAGGGAAACAACCCAGACCGCCAGCTAAGGTCCCAAAGTTATTGCTAAGTGGGAAACGATGTGGGAAGGCTTAGACAGCTAGGAGGTTGGCTTAGAAGCAGCCACCCTTTAAAGAAAGCGTAATAGCTCACTAGTCGAGTCGGCCTGCGCGGAAGATGTAACGGGGCTAAGCAATACACCGAAGCTGCGGTAGCGTAATTTATTACGCTAGGTAGGGAGCGTTCTGTAAGTGGCTGAAGGTGACTCGAGAGGGTTGCTGGACATATCAGAAGTGCGAATGTTGACATGAGTAACGATAATGGGAGTGAAAAACTCCCACGCCGAAAGACCAAGGGTTCCTATCCCATGCTAATCAGGGTAGGGTAAGTCGGCCCCTAAGGCGAGGCAGAAATGCGTAGTCGATGGGAAACAGATTAATATTTCTGTACTTTTAATCATTGCGATGGGGGGACGGAGAAGGCTAGGTGAGCACGGCGTTGGTTGTCCGTGTGAAAGTATGTAGGTTGGCTGCTTAGGTAAATCCGGGCGGCTAGAACTGAGATACGAGACGATACTCTACGGAGTAGAAGTCATTGATGCCATACTTCCAGGAAAAGCCTCTAAGCTTCAGATGATTGAAAACCGTACCCTAAACCGACACAGGTGGTCAGGTAGAGAATACTAAGGCGCTTGAGAGAACTCGGGTGAAGGAACTAGGCAAAATGGTACCGTAACTTCGGGAGAAGGTACGCCGGTTTTGGTGATAGGACATGCTCCTTAAGCTGAAGCCGGTCGCAGTGACCTGGTGGCTGCAACTGTTTATTAAAAACACAGCACTCTGCTAAATCGAAAGATGACGTATAGGGTGTGACACCTGCCCGGTGCCGGAAGGTTAATTGATTGGGTTATCGCAAGAGAAGCTCATGATCGAAGCCCCGGTAAACGGCGGCCGTAACTATAACGGTCCTAAGGTAGCGAAATTCCTTGTCGGGTAAGTTCCGACCTGCACGAATGGTGTAATGATGGCCACGCTGTCTCCACCCGAGACTCAGTGAAATTGAAATCGCAGTGAAGATGCTGTGTACCCGCGGCTAGACGGAAAGACCCCGTGAACCTTTACTACAGCTTGACACTGAACATTGAGCCTACATGTGTAGGATAGGTGGGAGGCTATGAAACTTGGACGCCAGTTCAGGTGGAGCCAACCTTGAAATACCACCCTTGTATGTTTGATGTTCTAACGTTGGTCCCTTATCGGGATTGCGGACAGTGTCTGGTGGGTAGTTTGACTGGGGCGGTCTCCTCCCAAAGAGTAACGGAGGAGCACGAAGGTTTGCTAAGTACGGTCGGACATCGTACGGTTAGTGTAATGGTAGAAGCAAGCTTAACTGCGAGACAGACACGTCGAGCAGGTACGAAAGTAGGTCATAGTGATCCGGTGGCTCTGTATGGAAGGGCCATCGCTCAACGGATAAAAGGTACTCCGGGGATAACAGGCTGATACCGCCCAAGAGTTCATATCGACGGCGGTGTTTGGCACCTCGATGTCGGCTCATCACATCCTGGGGCTGAAGTCGGTCCCAAGGGTATGGCTGTTCGCCATTTAAAGTGGTACGCGAGCTGGGTTTAGAACGTCGTGAGACAGTTCGGTCCCTATCTGCCGTGGGCGTTGGATGATTGAGAGGAGCTGCTCCTAGTACGAGAGGACCGGAGTGGACGAACCGCTGGTGTTCGGGTTGTCATGCCAATGGCATTGCCCGGTAGCTACGTTCGGAATCGATAACCGCTGAAAGCATCTAAGCGGGAAGCGAGCCTCGAGATGAGTCATCCCTGACAGTTTAACTGTCCTAAAGGGTCGTTGAAGACTACAACGTTGATAGGTAAGGTGTGGAAGTGCTGTGAGGCATTAAGCTAACTTATACTAATTGCCCGTGAGGCTTAACCATACAACGCTTAAGTGTTCTTAAGACATTGATGGTCAAAATTATTGAATGTGTGAATACAAATCTTATTTATAACGTATTGCCTTAAGGCGGTACGAGCTTTCTGAATGTTAAATCAATTATGTAAACGATGTTCGTAGAACATTGATTACAAAACAGCTTTTGCCTGAGTGGCAATAGCGCTGTGGAACCACCTGACTCCATTTCGAACTCAGAAGTGAAACGCAGCTGCGGCGATGGTAGTGTGGCATTTGTCATGCGAGAGTAGCTCACCGCCAGGCTCCCATTCGAGAAATCCCTTGAACGAAAGTTCAAGGGATTTTTTCGTTCTGGCGTTAAACAATTTCAAAAGCTCAGGTTGATTTCCTCTGCACTCGGTTGGAGGTTCCAAATATCGCTAAGGCTCTTTTGGAATGACGTTTTTTGTTCTGAACTTATACCAATCCACCTTAATTTGTTCCCACTGAAGCCCAAGCCCTAGTACACATTTTAATGACTCTTTTTGTATCGCTAATGAAGCAATTCCATGCTTTTGTACATGAGTTCACAATGTCGTCATAACCTTTAAAACTTTTATTGGCTAAATGGTGCTGACGCATCCAACTCCATACTTGTTCGATTGGATTCAGTTCTGGTGAATATGGTGGAAGTTTTATTAGCGTCACATTATCAAATGGTTGTACCGTATCGAGCGTATGCCAGCCTGCACCATCCATGATAACTACGGCATGTCGGCCTATTGGTGTCGCCTTTGATATTTGCTCCATATGCAATGTCATTACTTCTTTGTTAACGTATGGAGTGATCAGCGCTTCTGTCCTTCCATTGCGTGGGCAGACTGCGCCGAAGAGATACGCATATTCAAATTGTTGCTGTTTGACCGCTCTTGGCCTAGTCCCTTTTTTGCCCAAACTCTTGTCGTTGTATTTTGCTGTCCAAACCTTGCTTCGTCTTGAAACCATATATCCATATCTTTAGGCATAACATTAAATGGAGTGTTAAGGATCGTTTCAGGGTGAACTTTTTTAAAAGTCTCTTGGTTATTCTGAGACTGCTTTGGGTGCTTAGAGCGACTCGTTATCCAGCTATAGCCTAAAGATTCGAGTAATTTGTAGACGGAATTCGGGTGGTAAGTTACGCCAAAGTTATCCACGATGTAACGGTGTATTCGTTCACCAGTCAATCTGCCGCCTGTTGCGCTAACGGATTGTTTTTCAACAAACTTGGCTAATTTTAGTTTTTGGATCTCGTTTAGATACGGTTCTCGTCCTTTTGCTTTTTTACTTTCCAATCCATCTAAGCCAAAGGAAAGGTACCGCTTAATCCATTCATTAACGATACGCCGGCTTACGACTAGCATACTGGCTATCTGGGTTCTATTTTTACCATCTAGAAAATGGTAAACGGCCAAAAGGCGTAACTTTTTACGTGCGTTTTGTTCAGCTTTGGCTAAGGCCAAAACATCATTTTTAGAATTTACTTTCACATTTATAAACGATTAGACTGTAAGTGCTGTTATTAGATCACAATTTAAAATGAAATGGTATTATGCGATAATTTAAAGCGAATTATGAACTTCCTCTGCACTCGGTTGGAGGTTCCAAATATCGCTAAAGCTCTTTTGGAATGACGTTTTTTATTCCGAACTTATACCAATCCACCTTAATTTGTTCCCACTGAAGCCCAAGCCCTAGTACACATTTTAATGACTCTTTTTGTATCGCTAATGAAGCAATTCCATGCTTTTGTACATGAGTTCACAATGTCGTCATAACCTTTAAAACTTTTATTGGCTAAATGGTGCTGACGCATCCAACTCCATACTTGTTCGATTGGATTCAGTTCTGGTGAATATGGTGGAAGTTTTATTAGCGTCACATTATCAAATGGTTGTACCGTATCGAGCGTATGCCAGCCTGCACCATCCATGATAACTACGGCATGTCGGCCTATTGGTGTCGCCTTTGATATTTGCTCCATATGCAATGTCATTACTTCTTTGTTTACGTATGGGGTTATTATCGCCTCAGTTTTACCATTTGCTGGGCAAACCGCACCAAACAAATAGGCGTACTCGAATTGTTGCTGTTTGACTGCTCGTGGCCTGCTTCCTTTCTTTGCCCAAACACGACTCGTCGTGTTTTGTTGACCAAAACGAGCTTCATCTTGGAACCAAACATCTACATCGTCTGGCATAACCCTCAGTGGAGTGTTAAGGATCGTTTCCAACAGGAACTTTTTTAAAAGCGTCTTGCGCTTCTTGTGATTGTTTTGGATGCTTAGACCGACTGGTGATCCAGTTGAAGCCTAGGCTATGTATTACACTGTAGACATGACTTAGATTGAAACGGACATTAAATTCATTGTCGATAAAATCTCGAATATCTGAGCCGGTTAATCTCCCGCCTTGTTCAGACGTCGATCGTTTACTAATAAATTGGGTTAAAATTGCCAGCTGCTTACTTGTCAATTTTCTTGGGCGTCCGGATATAGGTTTGTTTTCTAAGCCAGCAAGACCATCGGCTAGGTAGTTTTGGACCCACAAGTTCACGCTACCTCTTGCGACATTAAGACGTCTAGCGATGCTTGTTCTACTTTCCCCGCCGACAAAATGGGAAACAGCCAATAATCTCATTCGTTTTCTTGCATTGGGCTCCTTTCTTGAAAGAGCTAATAGTGACTGTGATGTATGAGCCAATTTTCGAATATTCCTCTATGATGAACCTAGCCATATTAGATCAGATATTTAACCAAAATGGTATAACATGGAGAAGCTCAATTGCTTCTGCTAATTCCTTTCTTGTGATTGTTCCGTATCTAGCCATGATTCTTGCCCTTACTATCGTCTTGTTGCTTTTATGTGTTATGTACTTTTACAAACTTTGCTGCTTTTGACCGTAATACTTCGAGCACTTCTGAATTACTAGATAAGATACAAATACTGATGTACACAAAATAACGGCAGATATTGCGGATCCAACGCCATAGATAGTTGAAACATCAAAATGATAACTTTCTCTTCTTACTGTAACAAGCAGTAGTGGCAATTGCATGAGAAGCACCATTACGTAATTATATGGGAGTACTCCTTTTAGACTTCGATAAACAAGAAGTACTATTAATACTGTAAAAAATACAATAAAACTATCCAGCGCAGAAACCGCTAAATAGATGGTGCTTCCCGCATTTAAGTCTTCTGTGTTAGCAAGGTGTTCTTGAATTGCAAAAACATCTCCTATTTCACGTACTGCAATTGAAAGAAAGAATGGCAGACATAAACCAATAAGAATAGCCGGTATATATTTAATTATTTTTTCACTCTTTCCAACATAATATCACTCTTTCCAACATGTTATTACGATACTGCCTTGAACGAAGCACCATGAAGTACCTGACTGCACTATCCAACCCGTTGATGGAGGTTCAACGCTTCCTGTAGTTTCAGGTGTTGGGTTTGCACCACAAACGGCTAGCTCATAGGGGCTATCAGCTGCCAGTGCGTTTTTACTAAATAAAAAGCAAAGTAATAGAGGGGTAAGTGTTTTTAAAATTTTCACAATATATTTATTCCTATTCAATTTTTATTATTCCATTATTTGTTACAAATCAAAAACAATGTGTAACAAAATAAACATATCGAAGACGTTAATTTATTTCAAGTGCGTACGTTTAAATAGTGATTTGGGGTTAAAAAACGTTAACATATTTTTTAATCCCATTTATCAATTAAAAATACTGAAAATTGCATATATTGCGAATCATCGGGGCCAAGTAAAATAATAAATGCCGATATCAGGAGATAGATAATGCACTCATTAAACAAATCAAACCACACCCCAGTCTTCAAGGACGATTACGAGCCTATCTAAATAAACTGTAGACTTGGATTTCACAGATCCTAACAATTTCCCGTGGTTGATACCTAGCGTATCAACCATTATGACTGGACTTATAGCCTTTGCTATTGCTTACCAAGCAATTTACTCAAACCGAGATATAGCCAGAAAGAAAAACTCTATTGATACAATCCTTCATGCTAAAAATGATGGTAAGTTGCGCAATGCTATTACTGTTACAGGCCAGATTCACAACAACGCAGATAAAACAATAAAATCTTTTGCATACGAATCCAAGAAATTTACCAAAGGGGCCAGTGAGTTTAGATACTGCCTCAATTTTTATGAATATATTTCTGTTGGGATCCGACACGGTATATACGACGAAATTGTAATGAAGGAGAGTATGTGTGGTACCGTGACTAGAGTTTACGAAAGGTGTAAACCCTTTATTCAGACTCTAAGGCTACAAAATCAAGCACCAACCGCTTATTGTGAATTTGAAAGACTTGCAGAATGATGGGCCGCTGATCCCATAAAAACTAAAAAGCCTTCAATTTTGTCCAAAATATTCGGTTAGTATATTTTAGCTAATAACCCTCAAGCTTAGCTGCCGACACATCTACCAGCTGTTTAATATACATTGGCGACCACTTCCTATTATTAGCTAGTTTTAGATACTCACAATAATTCGATTGCTTGTTGTATTGCTTAGCTAACTCACGTAATGACTTTCCAAAACAAAACCTATCTTCATAAAGTTTAATGAGCTGTTTATCTTTATGAAACAAAACCGCGATAGCTTTATCAATTTCTAGTAAAACATTTTCATCAACTTCTGGCAGTGCAGCGCCTTTTTTGGGCCTGCGGGGTCAGAGTCGCTGATTTTGTTATTTCCTCTGCATTCGGTTGGAGATCCCAAATATCGCTAAGGTTCTTTTAGGATTACGATTTTCCTTTCAAATTTGTATATATTTTTATGGTTTTTAAGCCTTCGTATTGTTTAATACCTTTCAAGTTAAACAGATGAAGGGGTAAACAGCTTTGTTATTTATTGGTAAATCAAAACTCATTTCAAAGTTGATTGTCGCAACTGGTGTCACGTTTGTATTACTTGCTTGTAAAAGTAGTGATAATTCATTTAAATCCGAGCAACATACGTTAACTTCGCCTGATGGCCTAGTTGAACTAAACTTATCGTGGGCGTCCAAAACATCACCACAGCTAAGTGTAATTTTCGAGGGTAAATCAGTTGTCCTACCGTCAGATATAGATTTGGTCTCATCTAAAAGTGCCATTGCCGAACACGATTTAGAGTTGGTTTCGGAACGTTCTGTCGATGAAACAGCGCCATTAACTTGGGGCCAGTTTGAAGACCTAAAAGTCGATACAACGAAGCTCGATTTAAACTTATCGATAAACAAACTCAAAGCGTAATAAGTCACCTAGAGGTTAGGGTTTTCAACGATGCCGTAGCTTTAAGACATGTGTTACAAGCCAAAGCCCAATCAACAACTAAAACGTTTAAAGAAGTAACAGAATTTACTTTAGCCCATGACGCAAAGGTATGGAGTAATAATGGCATGAAGCCTACGAAACAAACCGCGAGTCTTTTGCGTAGCAGTAATGAGAATTTGGCAATCCCTATTGCGTTTACTAGCAGCCAAATGCCAGCAATAGCGTTTCAAGAGGCTGGTCGTGTCGATACTGGTATGATTAAGCTTAAAACAGTATCTGATTCCGCAAAAGTTGTTGTTGCGAGCGCCCCTCTGGTAGCTAGTGATACATCATCGGCCACGTCATGGCGCGTATTGCAGCTTGGTAAAACTGTAGGAAGCCTACTTACGTCACAAGTGTTGATAAGTCTATCGCCACCAAACCAAATTGAAGATACCTCTTGGATCAAAACGGGTAAATCTTTTGGGACTGGCGTGTACGTGGTGAGCAATATGAAGATCACACATATGCCTTGGATAATGAATCATTAAGACGAATGATTGATTTTGCCTCAAACAATAACATGCAATATGTGATGATCGACGCCAATTGGTATGGGCCAGAACATAACGCCAAGTCTGACCCGTTTACTGAAATTGATGGATTAAATATCAAAGCACTGATCAACCAAGCGAATGAGAAAGGCATTGGCTTTATTTTGTATCTCAATGATAAGGCAAGTGTAAATCATGATTTGGATGAGCTATTTGAAACATGGGCAAGTTGGGGAGCCGCAGGCGTTAAATATGGCTTTATGAAGCTTAGTGGTAAAGAGAAGGTAATTAAAACCCTCAAAATTGTTGAACTTGCTGCCAAGCATAAATTATTAATCAATTTTCACGATAGCCCGCTAATTCCAAGTGGTATGAGACGAACATGGCCAAACTGGGTAACTAGGGAAGCAGTTCATGCACAAACGGATGGTTTGTATACTTATAAACCCTCAGGTTTTGTTGAAATGGCACATATAAATGCACTTGCTGGACCGTTAGATATGTCCAATGGTTTCTTTAAGCTAGATGGCCTAAAACAAAGCCGAGATTATGTTAGAGAAGAGGTTTATTCCACAGTTGCAAGTGAAGTAGCGCGTTCTTTAATTATTTTTTCCGGATTGATCATCTTCCCAGATGCCCCTGAAGAGTACTTAGGAAAAAAGGACTTGTTTGAATTTTTAGAAAACATGCCTGCTACTTGGGACGAATCAATGGTGTTATCAAGTGATATTAATGAGCACATAGTTACTGCAAGAAGAACGGGTGAAGAGTGGTTTATTGGCGCGGCGATTAATGAAGCCGGTGGAACCTTGCCACTTAAATTAAACTTTTTAAAACCAAATCAAACTTATTTAGCCAAAATTTATGCAGATGCGCCCAATACCCATTACATAACTAATCGTGAGGCTTATGAAGTTATTACGCGTGAAGTAACTCAAAGTGATGTGTTAAAAATGCACTTAGCGCTAAGGCGGTGGTCAAGCGATTTGGTTAAAGCCGATTAAAAAAGGAAAATAAAATGAAATTAAAACTTAGTCTAAGTATCTTGGCCTGTGCCACCACCTTTATGATGGGTTGCACATCCCTTTCAGAGCCTGAGCCAGTTAAAAAGCCTAACGTATTGATAATTTTAGTTGATGATCTCGGCTGGGCAGATGTTGCTACTTACAACCCAAAAACTAATTATTCAACGCCAAATATGGATAAATTAGCCGCTGAAGGTATGAAGTTTACCGATGGTTACGCTGCGAGCCCGATTTGCAGTCCAACCCGAGCTGCTTTGATAACGGGTTTGCACCCAACTAGAATGGGAACAACTGACTTCTTTCGAAATAGACTTAAGAAAAACAAAATTAGAGAAGGCAAATTTAAACCTGCACCATTTAATGAAAGTCTACCGGAAAACCATGACACCATTGCCAATGTGTTAAATAAAGAAGGTTACGATACAGCATTTCTTGGCAAGTGGCATTTAGGACAAACAGAGCAAGAGTGGCCTGAGTATTATGGATTTGACGTTAATGTTGGCGGTCATGTTGCTGGTAGCCCAATGGGCGGATATTTTTCACCATATATAAACCCGCGTTTAGAAAGTGGGCCAAAAGGTGAATATCTAACAGATCGTTTAACATCAGAAGCAATTAACCTACTCGGTAATTACGCGCAGACCGACAAGCCATTTTTTATGCTGATGTCGTATTATTCGGTTCATACAAAATTAGCAGCGCCTAAAGACTTGGTTGAAAAATATGAAGCCAAATTTGCTGGCACTGATCCAAAATCTGAATTTTCAGAAATCGAACAAATTTGGCCTAATAAAAAAGCCAGATTAAATCGCGTGTCTCAAACACATCCAACATACGCCTCTATGGTTGAAAAAGTCGATGAGAATATTGGACGTATCGTTAACGAACTAGACAAACAGAATTTACAGGACGACACGATAGTCATCTTACTTTCAGACAATGGTGGCTTGTCTACATCTGAAGGTAGACCAACATCTAACTTGCCACTAAATGGCGGAAAAGGTTGGTTATATGAAGGCGGCATTCGAGTCCCGTTTGTAATTCGAGTCCTGAGGCAGTGCATCTAACGGTAAAACCAGTAACGTTCCAGTTACGATGATGGATATCTCAGCAACGATTTACGCAATGTTAGGTATCGACGAAGACAAGCTTCCAAAGTCGGACGGTGAAAGCTTAAAACCTATTTTGGCATTGGAAAATGGCCTTGAAAACAGACCGTTATTTTTCCATTACCCGCATTACTCAAACCAAGGTGGTTTCCTGGAGCTGCTGTTCGTTTAGGAAAGTGGAAATTATTGGAGCGCTTTGAGGATGGCCAAGTGCAACTATTTAACTTAGCCGAAGATATTGGCGAAAACCGTGATTTGGCGAAGAATTATCCCGAAAAGGTTGAAGAGCTTCGTAAAGTATTACATCAGTGGTACAAAGATCAAGACGCAGAGTTTTTGAGAAGTAACCCGAACAAACCACAGTTTGGTGAACCTTGGAAACCAGTTGGTTAAAGAAAAGAGAGATATTTAATAATGAAATTACTATCAGCAGCGATAGCTTCAGTCACATTAGTAGGCGCTTTGGCATTACAAGCTTGCAGTACAACGGATGTTGCTCTGCCACAAAAGGTAACAGTCACACACTCAGCGTTAACTGGAATTGGCGTTGAAGCTGGGGTAATGCGACGTGATCCAAGTGATGTTATCAAGGTTGATAACATTTACTACGTTTGGTATTCAAAGGGAAAGATTTCCACTGGATATGATGCAACCGTTTGGTACGCTACGTCCGCTGATGGTCATAATTGGGTTGAGCAGGGCGAAGCATTAGCAAAAGGGAAAAAGGAAGCTGGGAAGGTGAAAGCGTATTCACGCCCAATATCCTTGTTGCAGAAGGTAAGTACTGGCTTTTTATACCGGTACGTCTAAACCTTATAAACGCCCATTTAGTCCTGATTCAAAGATTGGTACTTAGCGGTATCCGACTCGCCATATGGTCCTTGGGAGCGTGTTTCCAATCAACCAATCTTAAAAAATAGCGACACCAAGAGTGATTTCGATAGTCATTTGATTGACGATGCAAGCCTACTCGTTAAAGATGGAAAATATTGGCTGTATTATAAAGGCCGTCAGTTAGGGAAAAGCCCAAAAGAAACACAAATGGGGTTAGCCATAGCGGATAAACCTCAAGGCCCATATGTCAAAGTTTCAAATACACCAGTGATCCCTAAATCACGAAGTCTTTGTTTGGCCACAAGGTAATGGTGTTGCGGCAATGATAGGAGATCGAGCGCCTGCCAATATCCAGCATTCAATAATGTTTGCTGAAGATGGTATTAATTTCATTCGTGTCTCCGACGTCATCGGTTATCCATGGGCTGCCGGTGGTTATCGACCTGAGGCATTTACCGACAGTAATAAAGGTGGCTTGCCTCAATGGGGTGTTGAAATTGGTAAAGCTAAAAAGCAATTACCTTTCATTCATCGATTCGATATCACTCAAAATTGATAGACTGTATAAGCATGTCGACAGCCTCGGCATGCTTATAATTTTACCGTTTCATAATTATTCAAAACAGCGCCTGACACAGGTCAAATACCACTTTATTTTCATCAAACATCCACTGACTGACTCATTCAAGTCCAAGCAGTTAACTTAAATTTGTTGACATTAAATCAACGACCTCATACCCTGTATTTTATATGTAAAAATACAATTTGTAGTAGGGCGCTGTTAGCCTCACTTTAGTTCATTCGATGTAATATGTTCAAATGACAGTTGGAAATCAATTGATATGAAATCATTAAGAAGTTTATCTATGTTATTTGGGATCGCATTTTTAGCGTCCTGTTCAAACACTCAAGAAACAAATACTCAGGAAGATCCCGATAAAGCGGAATTTCCGAATATCATATATATCCTCGCGGATGACGCCGGAGTTGGAGATGTCTCAAGTTATAACCCGCAGTCAAAGATCCCAACGCCAAATTTGGATGAACTGGCAGCGCAAGGGATTAGGTTTACCGACGCGCATTCTCCTTCGTCGGTTTGTACACCAACTCGGTATAGTGTATTAACCGGTCGCTATTCTTGGCGCAGTCGTCTAAAAAAGGGGTTTTATTTGGTTATGGAACAGCCTTAATTGAAGATGGTCGTGAAACCGTAGCATCGGTATTAAAATCGAGCGGCTATAACACGGCTGGTATCGGTAAATGGCATATTGGTTTGGGCAGTGGTAAAAAACAGATTATAGTAAACCATTAACACCTGGGCCAATTGATAACGGCTTTGATTATTACTACGGGATCCCAGCGTCATTAGACATGGACCCTTATGTTTATTTTGAAAACGACAAGTTGGTTCAGCCTGCAACATTAAAAACCGGCAAACATGGCCTTCCGCGCGGTGTTGGTGGTGGTGAAGAGTTTTGGCGTGGCGGCAAAATCGCTAAAGACTTTAAGCATATCGAGGTGTTACCAAACATAGTTAAACGAGCAGAAGACTATATTGTTGAACAAAAAAATAGCAAAAAGCCATTTTTTCTATATTTGCCGTTACCTGCACCGCACCAACCATGGTTACCAACCGCTGAATTTAAAGGAAAAAGCCAAGCCGGCGCTTATGGTGACTTCATGGTCCAAGTCGATAGTGTTGTGGGCCAAATCGTAAGAGCAACGGAAAAAGCGGGTTTAACTAAGAATACACTTATTATATTCACCAGCGACAACGCTTCACATTGGTATCAGCGTGACATCGACGAACATGGACACCGTGCTAATTTAAATTACCGCGGCCATAAGGGCGACATTTATGAAGGTGGCCATCGTGTTCCATTTATTGCCAAATGGCCTAATAAAATCCCTAGCAATCAAGTGTCTGATGAACTGATATCTCTGACTGATTTGATGGCGACGGCCGCAGCGATTACAAATACAACGTTACCAGCAAACGCCGGTGAAGATAGTGTTAACATATTGCCTGTATTGACGCAGCAAAATGCCAACATACCTCCTAGACAAACAACCATTACACATTCGGTAGATGGCACGTTTTCAATCCGTCTAGGGGCTTGGAAGTTAATCGATGCGCCACATTCAGGTGGGTTTAATAAAGGGAAGTTGAGTCAATATACAGATATGCCGCAGGTGCAATTATATAATTTGGACTCTGATCCTTCAGAATCAAATAATGTTTACGATAAATATCCTGCAAAGGTAACAGAGATGTTGACCCTGTTAGCTAAAATTAAACAGCAGAGCAGTTAGCTTCATGTCGTGATGATAATATAGGTCAGGTTTATTTCTGCACTCATTATCTCTGCACTTTATAGAGTGGTACTGAATTATTCAGTACCACTCTATTTTTAACAATCAATAACATTTCATAATACGCCCCATTACTGTAGTTTTGTGTCTTATTAGACACTATAAAGTCCCTTTTTAACACTATTTGGTATTCACTAAATAGCTTATCTTTATTTTTGTTTAACAAATTTTACGTTTTTTAGCGTCGACTTTTGTCTAATATGGGTAGTTATTAAAAGGGTCTTCCATAATGAATTTATTTACTAAATATCGCTTCGTATTATTTGTTTTAGCGATTATTTCTTCACACATTAATGCAGCACGTTTACATATTGATTTAAACCAAAACTGGAAATTTTCTTTATCCGGTAGTGACGCTGCAACATCACCAACGTTTGACGATAGCGATTGGAAGACAGTAAATGTGCCACACGACTGGGCATTTAATAAAGGGATCAGTATTGACGGCCAACAAGGTGACAAAGGCGGTTATTTTGACGGTGGTTTAGGTTGGTATCGTCAATCATTCGACGTCAGTAAATCCTAGTTAGATAAGCGTGTTGTGATTGATTTCGAAGGCGTTTACATGAACAGTGAAGTTTGGATAAACGGTCACTATCTTGGTAAAAAAGCCTATGGCTATATTTCGTTTCAATACGACATTGGTCAATATTTAACAGCGGGCACTAACCATATTGCCGTGCGCGTAGACAACTTGAAAGAGCCTTCTGCTCGTTGGTATCACCCAGCAGGTATCTATGCACCTGTCTCCCTAACAGTAATGGATGCTCAATCTTATGTTCAAAATAATGGTGTCTATGTCACCACGTCGATAAACAAAGATAAGTCAGCTCAAGCGACGGTAAAACTGGAATATGCTAATACTCGAAATGAATCTTTGTATGTTGAGTCTAAAATTGTCGACCAAACGGGCAGGCCAGTATTAGTTGAGAATAATCCATTACCAGCTTGTACTTCAGAAAACTGTTCAACAACGTCACAGTTAACTTTATATAAACCAAAGTTATGGGACACAGAAACGCCTAATCTTTATACCTTGAGTACAACCATTCGTAGCGCCGATAACGTTTATGACACGGTGGATACTCGATTTGGTATTCGCACGATTAAATGGGATACAAAAACCGGCTTTTGGTTAAACGACAAGGTGACCAAACTTAAAGGTGTGAGTGAGCATTGGGAAGGTGGCCCGGTAGGTGGCGCTTGGACTAAGCCATTGTTGCGTTGGAAGTTAGCATTATTTAAAGAAATGGGCGTCAATGCAATCCGTACAGCCCACAATCCATATCCACCAATTTTTTATGAATTGTGTGATGAAATGGGCATCTTGGTCATGGATGAAGTGTTCGATGGCTGGAGTAAAAGGCACCGTTTGACTATGGTCAGCAGGCGTTTAAAGACGATTGGAAAACAGATCTAACAGAATGGGTTAGTCGTAACAGAAACCACCCATCGATTATCCTTTACAGCGTAGGTAACGAAACTCGAGGCGATGAAATTGCTGAGAAATTAGTAAGCGAAATGCACAAACTCGATCCAACTCGCCCTGTGACTTCAGGCCACAGTGCGTCAAGTAAAATGGACGTGTTTGGAGTAAACGGCGGCAGTGAAAAAACACAATTTTTCGAAAATTCACGACCGGATCTACCTTTTATTGCGACTGAAGCACCACACACTTGGCAAACACGCGGATATTACCGCTCTCAAACCTAGTTACGAGATGGCAATCATTCGAAACGACAAGGCATTTTCCCGTTACCTGATTTAGCCGAGGAAGAAATCTTCACTTACGAATGGGCAGATCCAAGTACATGGAGAAACCCTAAGCAGCATTTTAATTCGTCATATGACAACGCAACGGTAAGAATATCAGCCCGTAAAAACTGGGAATTAATGCGCGATTTACCTTGGTTTAGCGGACATTTCCGTTGGACTGGTTTTGACTATTATGGTGAAGCGGGTTACGTCCACGGTGGCTGGCCGTTCCGTTTATTTATGGGTGGCGCGTTAGACGTAGCCGGATTTGAAAAAGATCTGTTCTATTTCTACAAGAGCCAATGGACCGACGAACCTTTTGTACACTTATTACCGCATTGGACTCATCCGCGAATGGCAGCAACAACGAAGATCCCTGTTTGGGCTTATTCTAACTGTGAAGAAGTTGAGCTATTTATTAACGGAAAATCGTTAGGTCGTGATTCGTTAGGAACTCAATGGGACGAAATGCAAGCCGAGTGGATGGTACCTTGGCAAGAAGGCACACTAAGCGCTAATTGTTTAGTTGATGGTCAAGTCAAAGCCAGCACTCAGCAGGTTACAGCAAACGCCCCAAGCCGTTTACAACTAACACTTGAAGACCGCTTTGTTCAACCTGAAACAGGCAGCGCAATAATCACCGCTGAACTGCTAGATGAAAAAGGCACTTTCTATCCATATGGCGAAAACAAGGTTTACTTCCATTTAGTGGGAGACGCCGAGATCCGTTCACTAGAAAACGGTGATCCAGTTGATACAGCAAAAAATGTCGGTGTAGATAATCGTAAAGCCTTTATGGGAGCGACTCGAGCGTTTATTGATATTGATAACGGTGCAAATAATGTGTCTATGATCAGTGCCGCGATTATCGGAGATAAGCAGTTATATTCATCAGACTTAATTAACATTGATGTGGCAACACTAAATATCAAAGGCAAGGCGGCTAAAGTTAGCATTGACGTGTTTTACACAACTGACGGTTCTATACCGTCAAAGCGCAGTCAAAAATATTCAGGCGCATTTAAAGTAAAACCAAACACGTTAGTTCAAGCGGTTGTTTATATTGACGGTAAAGCATTATTTACGATGAAAGAAGCGTTTGCAGATGGTTCAGGTTTGTATTGGGGAAAAACGGGCTCCAGCGCACAAGTCGAAAATTCACGTGCGATGCCTGCTAAAGATGCATTACTTAAAGGAGCTGCAAAACGTGCTACTCACGTTGATTTTCAAGCCAGTGAAGGTTCTATTACTTGGTATCAAGAAAACGACGGCGAATACGGTATGAATGAATTGGCCATCGAATACGCATCCAATGATAAAGAAAGCGACCGCGAGATGTTACTTATCGTAAATGGTAAAAAGATTGCGAAGCTGAAGTTTCCTAAAACAGGGAAATGGCAAGGCAAGTGGGCAACAGTTACGGTTGACGCACCACTTGGTGCCGGAGCTAATTACATTGAATTAAAAACAACGGGTAGCAGTGGCCCTAATATTAAGTCACTAAGTATTACGGCAAAGGATGACGAATAAATGGATTTTGCAGACTACTCAAACGTTGTTTTGAGTAAGCCTTTAAATTACAAGTCTTTGGCTCACAAGCTCAGGTTGATGTCGAAATTGGTTAAAGTTTTTGTAATAACCATGATTGTTATCTTTGCTACAGGTTGCAAGTTAACTGACGATGCAAAGGGACCTAAGAGCGACAATGGCGAAATTGCTACCGTTGCTCCCGGTCAATTTAAACTGTTGGCAAATAACGCAGATGTTGTGGGGGCGCTCAAAACAGCTCAACATGTGGACTTTAAAGGAAGAGAAGGCTCAGTAACATGGAAGTTAAAAAATGTTGGTGAAACTGGTCACTATGACTTGAGGTTCTTATACGCTTTAAATGACCCCAAAAAACAACGAAATATGGATCTTTACATTAATGATGAAATTGTAACCTTAGTTCGTTTTTCAAATACGGGCAGTTGGCATTACAAATGGGAAAAAGCCCAGGTAATCGTTAAGGTGAATAGTGGCATTAATACCATTAAATTAGTGAGTAAAGGAAATAGTGCACCTAACCTAAAAGCGCTAATTATTTCGGGCTGATGACAAGCTTTAATATAGCCCAACTTCTGTTGGGCTTTGTTTTTCAACGCCAATATTCTTCCGTATCCTTTCTATCTTGTAGCTAAGTGATTACATAACTTTGATTTGTAATCTAAAACTGTCATTCCAGAACATATAAATATCAAGCAACACCTGATCCAGTTCAGTGATTGGTATAAGTGCTTTCTTTTACTATTAATTTTCTTAAATATTAGTTCCTTCAATTTGATTAATTTTTGAGGGTTTGGCGCGACAGACTTGTTTACTTTATATCTAACCGTGGATAAACGACCACTCGAAATTATTGGTAGAGCGACTCAATTAAAATAGTTTTGATAACAAAACTTTCAGTGGCAACTTCAAAAGCGAATTTATAATTATGAATATCAAGCAAGGCGTTTTAAAAAAGGGACTTTCTAACATTGCCGTTATCTTAATTGGCGCGCTAAGTTTTTATAGTCTGCATGCGCAATCAGCTATTGAATTGCATGCGGGTGAATTAAAGCAAAAAATTGATATTGTCGGTGGAGACATGGAACGCTCGGCAAATTTCTTGTTACAAGCTAGCAACCCAGACGAAATCATCGATTGGTATTTTTCAGACATGGTGATGCCTTATATGAGGGTGGTGTTTGATAAAAAACAAGAATTGATTGAAGGCGCTCCCAATTTTGGTTTTTACAGCAAACAAATTGAAGTGATGCAAAAAATTAAAGCGGTGAATCCAGACGTAAAATTTTGGGCGACATTAAAAACCGACTATGACGGTTACGGCAAAAATAACAATATGCCGGACTGGATTTATACTGGGAATGGTTATAACGGTGGGAGCTATAATTCAACACTTTTTAAAGCCGACAAATATGCGGGCTTTCTCGCCGACTACTTAAAACTTATGCATGAAAGTGGCGTTAAAATTGACATTATATCGGTATCTAAAGAATGGATGCAGGTAATGCCGGCACGGAATGAATACAACACGATTAATCAGTTGAAACAGCTGTTAGCAACGGAAGCCTACAAAGGTGTACCGGTTCCTGAATTTAATGGCCCTGCGGCGTGGGGGTAAAACAAGCCAAAAATTTTGTGGTGGATGTCAGCAATAATGGCTATCAGGCAAATTACTCTGGCTTTTCGGCACACACTTATGACAAGCCGACAGAAGCGAATTGGTTAGACTTAATTACTGCGGCGTCTGCGATTAATAAACCGGTATATAATGAAGAATCCAATGCCGCTGGTGGCGGGCCTTTGTGGGGCGAAGAACCTACGATAGGTGGAGTCATCAATATCTATACGGGTAAAACAGAATCATATCGGGCTGGATTACGGGGCGAGTTGTTCTTTGAAATCTGGTCAAGAGGGATCACCAAAGAAACGCGCGCAGTTTATTTTACCAAAGGACAAAAGGGCAATCGCCTCCGTGGTTATTGGTTAATAAAAGCGTTTATTGATGGTGTGTATAACAAACATTATATCGCTCACACAACACCGCAAGAATTGTCTGACATTAAAGTGATGGCGTTTTCTGACGATGAATATATCACCGCTTATGTGATTAATGCGTCAACAACAAATGCGTTTACCAACTTGCCAATTACGCTTAATGATAAAGTTATTACCAGTAATACAATAGTCGCTCAAACCTGGAGCGAGGACACTCCTAAAATGGGTGTTGTTAGTGGTATAACAAAAACCTCAAGTAATTCTTTTTCAGTAAATGTCGCTCCTTCGAGTTTAGTCATCTATAAGTTCAGAATTGGTGGTAATGCGACAATTAATCTGTCGTTAAATCAAAACGAAATCACGGCAACAGAGCAGTCGTTTAACTTAGATGTCACGGCCAATCAACCGTGGGTCATTACTCAACTCCCTAACTGGCTAACAGTAGATCAACAAAGTGGCGATGCATCAACAACCATTACATTTAACGCGATTGAAAATATGTCGAATGTTGAACGTGCCGCCACTATTTATGTCAACGACGTGCCTTTGCTTGTGGTTCAATCCGGCGGGTATGGCCAAGGTGAGGGGGATGTGAATCTAGACGGTGTTGTTAATGCTGCAGATCTTGAATCTTTTAGAGCGGTTTATGGCCTGAGTAATACCGACAAAAACTACCTGCTAAGCGCTGATCTCGATGTTGATGGCAAGATCACAAAGCGGGATTACAGCCAACTCTACGCAATTTTCTTACAACAATAATTAAAAAGTTGTCGCTAGGTGAGAATACATAATGGCGGCGCTTTTAAAATTAATAAAAAGGTTGTCTTCATGACACATACAACACTCGTAGGGAGCCGTCTAAAGCAGGCTTGTTGTCGCTTTATCATAATCTGCATGAGCTTAATACCTGCTGCCCAAGCTAGCGTAACATTGGATGTATTATCGGATGATATACAGGTCGGAGATTACTTTTTAGTAAATGTTATTTTAGAAAATACTGAACATAAATCCATTTCTTCATTTGCATTTGATTATAACGACGCTGCATTGCAGCAACTTGAATTTACTGGGGATGAGTTGACCGAACCGAGATTTTCTCGTATTGAAGAATACGCTACGGTAGATAACTTAGTTATCAGCCCTGAGCGAGTTAATGAGCAAAATACCCTGCTGGCGACACTGAAATTTTATGCCCATAGCACAGGAAAGGTTACATTATCTTTGCTTGGTAACGACGGTGAGTTGTCTGGTGTATTTTTTACTGATCTTACTTATGAATCAATTGACGCCAATGTCAGCTTAGTTGTGAATGACAAAGTTGAATCTTTACCTGATACCGATAACAGCTCCGGCGGATCATTAACTGGCTTGCTGATATTGTGCCTATTTGGTGTACGTATAGTGCGTGCGCGTTATTGACAAAACTAGGCACTGTAACTTAGAAGCAGTGTCTTGCCCCTAGCCTTGATCTCATATTTGTTAACGTCTATTCATTTTAATCAAAGGCGATATCTCGCCAGCATCAAAAGTATGTCCTAAAACTGTCGTCAAGCTAGGTTTACCATTGGCTCTTAAACGACTTGAAAGTTTCCACGGTTTTACTGAATTGGCATAAGGTCCGTTTTTATAAACGTTGTTATAAACGTTGTTATAAAGGTTGTTATAAAGGTTTTTTTGCAGGTTCTGCGTTGACTAATTTACGTCGAACATTAATTGTTCAGGAAGTGTGTTTGTAAATCATTGCTAAATTAGACAGTGGGGAGGCGGCAACACGAACACATTGGTTAATGTTGCCTTTGACCCGTTATTGGGATATTTCTATTACAAATTCGGCTGTGCTAAGGCAACCGTTTGCGGGCGTATAGGTCGCCGTATAAGTCCCTGCTTGGTCTAACTGTAGATTTGATATTTGGATCTGGCGTTCTGAGCTACTAAACCCTTTTGGTCCAGACCAAGACCAAGTGCCACTGTGGGGTTGTGGCCCTAAATCAATCGTATCGCCTACTTTGACCGTTACCGAGGTGACTTTTGCCAAGTCCCTTCGTTTACCCTTATATAAGGCGTTACAGTCGATGGCGTGCATTCTCCTTCAACAAGCTTTGTTTCAAAAACTGCGCTGCTACTGCATCCTAATGGCGTAGTTAACGTCGCCGTGTATTGTCCTTGCTGTGCTTCACTTGCATCAGCGAATGACAATTGACGAACTTCTATGGCTTTAAAGTCATTAGGACCAGTCCACTGCCAACGACCCACATCTGGTGACGTTGGGCCAATTTGAAAGGTATCACCGTTTCTATATTCAAGTTCATAGGTCGATTGCCACTTTCCTGCAATGAACATTTTAGGTTCAATTGTTGGCGTGTCACTACAGGCTATATTCACATCAAACTCTAGTTTGGCACGGCACCCAGCGTCGCTCGTGAAGTGAGCGGTATATTGCCCAGCGTGTTTTAATTTCGCCGTTGCAATTGCTAAGTAATCCTGTGTTGCATCAATGTAACCCGGTCCTGTCCAATGCCAGTCCCCCGATGTTTGAGAAAGTGGAGTTATATTGAGTTTATCCCCTGTATTTAAATAGATACTTGTTTGGCTGTCGACCCGGTTTTCTTGGTTTATTTGATACTCAAAACTGAGTTCAGGATCGACTTTACAATCTACAGCCAATTCAGTAGTGATTGCGCTAGTATTGCCATCGCTGTCACTAAAAGTTGCCTGATAATAACCCGCCATCTCAGGCGTAATATTAGACAGTTGAATATGAGCTTGATCGGCGCTGAAATTATTTGGACCATTCCAATGCCATGTGCCCGTTGCAGTCGATTTGGGTTCAAACTCAACGGAATCCCCGCTTCAATAACAGCGACCGCTTGGTTATTCATCTCAGTAAATTCACCGTCGTCAGTTTTGACAAACTGAGTAAGAGGGTATTGCGGCTTAATGATAAATAGGTTGAGGCTATTCATGTCGATATCTGCCGTAAATTTACCGTCTTGTTGTAGCTCGATTGTCGATGCTAGGCCTTCAATCGCTGTGGATTCTTGCCAAACCCTGTGTTGAACCGTCATACCTGTTTTCAAATTGAGTTGGTCAATAACAAATTCAACTTCGTCTTGAGCGTCGTTTTGGTTGTTGATAACCCATAGGGCCAAACTATCACCTTTTATAAACGCCATCGTGCTTAATGAATCAAGGTTGGTGGTTGACGCAGAAACATACTTACTGTCGACAGCATTGTTTGCAAAATGTTTCATCAGGTAATAAGAGCGCATTCTTCGGCCGTCGGTGCCTTTGTTAAAAAAGATCGGTTTTGCAAAATATTTGTTCGTTTGGATCTCATTATAACCACGAGGCCATAATTCAAAAATGGCTTCGCCTTGCAGGCCCGCGCTATACATCTCGGTTTTTGCCGCATAGGTGCCTAGTGCATAGTTAAAATCAGATTCATATATTGTCTGTCCACCACCGCCATGACCTGATTCTTCGTTATAGGCAAATTTTCCAGCGTCGTTGGCGGCTTGTATAAAATCACCCCAACTTTTTGTTTCCCCTGACCAGTAATTATGTGAACTGTACCCTGCAACATATTGGTTAATGCCCTTTGCTTGGTAGTTACCAATGAGTTTAATGCCATTGCTTAACGACCATGTACCAGCATCGATTATGAGTGGCATGTCAATATCTCTAGCGGTTAAGGCATCCTGCAACGTCTCTATCGCCACTTTTGCACGATCAACGGTAATCACCCCTACATATTCTTTTGATGTTGCTATATAGCTTACTGGCACGCCAGATTGCGACATATATTCAACATAATCTGCGAGAAAAAGGCCATACTTCACAGCGTCAAATGAACGGCTTCCAGTATTTTCTGAATCTAGGTAGGCATAATCGTAAATCCAAGTTGGTAGATTATTCCGATTCCCCTGACTATAGCCGTGGTAATCTGACTCCAGTGTGGCAAAAACTTTATATTGGGGTTTTCCAATTTTATCAATTGCATTGCTTTGACGGCATTATCGTAAATGGAAAAATCTTTAACGCCCTCAGTCATTTCTTGGTGTTTATCGTAAGCGACACGCCACGTATCAAATTTTATGTCTTTTGCGACCCAACGAATAACTTCTTGTTGATTGGCGACTTGTCCGAAGTTTCTATGACTGCGCTCCATGTCACCTCCCATCATAGAAATGGTTTGATTGATATTGGTGACATCCACCAAAATCCTTTTGGTTTCACTTGTGCCGCCATTCTCTGATCCGCCACCGGTATTAGACCCTCCGGTCTCGGTATTGTTTTGTTCATTTTGTTTTGTTGATGAATCTTCTCCGCCGCAGGATATTAAAAATAATATCAAAAGCATCCCTGTTAGTTTTTGTAATAGGTTCATGTAGTAGCCTTTTTGTTTTTGTTTTTGTTTTTGTTTTTTATTCAGTGCAGGCGATATGAAGTGCACTTGTTTTGAGTTCGATTTTGGACAATTAGTAAACAAACTTGCGACGTCGAAACCATAAAAAAATGGCAAATATATGCTAAATATCGTGATTAAAATGAGTTTAAAATTAAGGCATTTAGGATTGCTGGGCGCTCATTAGACTCCGCGCTAGATTAACGCGAAGCAAGCGGTGAAACTTAGGTGATATTGGAAATGGCATAAACTCGGAATAAAAGACTAAGTGGTCCTATATTCCGAGTTGTATGTCTAATCGTTAAAGAAATTTATGTGGTTAAAGTTCATTAACGAGCGTTTGTAAGTACTGTTTAAATGGTGCTTCATGAGCCGAAATATCACCAAAAGCGTCTTCAAACGTGGCTCTTAATGAAGGGCCAGACGACTTCGAGTTTTTCGACGAAATTTCAGTAAAATACGCGGAGAGTTGGTTAGGATAATATTGGTATAAATAACGGATTAAAAACGGATAATAGGTTTCCATTTGAGATTTTTCCAACCAAGGTAAACTTGAGCCCGTATACGACACGATTTTGTGAACATTTGGCGCATCTTCTCGGCTCAAAATAGTTCCGATTTTTTTCACCTGTTGTCGATTATAGTTATTGGTATGTGGACCATATTCTTGATTTCCCTTGCCAAACTGGAAACTGCTATATAAGCCTCGATAAGCCCATGTAGGTTTACCTTTTACACGTTTCTCTAACCCAGTAATAAAGCCTGCTAATCGGGTTGCGTTGCGCGCTATCGCTGTACTATGGAAAGGCTTTACCATTTTTATTGATAACCATAATGGCGATTTTGTTTCTCGCCCACTTAGATTTTTGCATAAACAGTCGCTGTTGCTCTGGTGATTCAAAATAAACCGCCGTCATTTTTTCCTCTAGTTTTGCTGGAGCCATATCAATTGCAATGCTAAAACCAAGCAAAGATTCATAGCTGTTTTCCAGTATTTTGGAGGCGTTTTTAGCGAATTTTTTAGATTTACCAACAGCAACAAGTGTCCAGTGTGGCGATTCTACAACTTTTATTTCAGAGCCATAACTTTGGCTCATTTTCTCTCGTACTTTCTCTGCCAGTGGCGCTGATGGTAAACCATTTGATAAAAGTTGTGGTACAAATTGCGAACTATTGTGGCGCAGATATAGCTTTTCGTAGCGAATTTTGTATTCCGCAGCTTTTTCCTTAGCTAATGCCAAACCGGCGATGTCGGATAATGGCAAGACGAGCTCTTTTGAATGTTTACCAAATTTCTTTTCTTTAAGTTGAATTAAGTCGATATAGACCTTTTCTGCGTCTTTATCTTTGCTAAGTTGTTTGAGGACAAAAGCGTAGTTTTCAGCAGCAGCAATGCGGCTAGGACTTTGCTCGTTGTACAGTTCCTTGCTTAGTTCATACACTTTTTGCCGTGCGGTAAGCTAGCTTGAAGATCGCCAGCTTTGGCAAAATTAGAAAAGTTAGTAAAAGCTTGTTGGAAATCTTGTTTAACATCGGCAGCAGAATAACCGCTGAAACCTAACAAAAGGCTGATGGTCAGTGCTTTATAAAGTGGTGATTTTGTTTTTGAAATAGTCATTTCTAACTCTTTATTAAGAATGAGCTAGCTTGTTAATATTTAACTTAACAGCGGTTAAGTTTTTGTAACTTGTTGGTACCTTTCGTCATTTTATTAAGGAACCTAAGAAGAGGTTATTTGATCATAGATCCTTAGTGAAAGGTGTATAGCGTATTAACAAACACAGTCTCGATTAAACAAAAAAGGCAAGCATTAAATGCTTGCCTTATTATTATTGCTTACTGGAAGCGGTAACTCATACCAAGTGTAAATATACGGTCACTGTAGCTCGAACGGTCCGTAAGTTGCGGATCGATGCGGTAGCTGTGCGAAACAGTCTTAAGTATATTGTTGATATTAAATTGAACCTTAAGATTTTTTGTAATCTTATAAGATGACGAGAAGTCAGCACGGACAACGTCGTCGAAGTACTTAGGCCAATTTAATTCACCGGCATTGTAATATTCGCTACGATAGTTACCCGCTAAACGCATATTTAATGGGCCTTTGTCGTAAAATATTGATATGTTTCCTGAGTGCTCCGACATGTTTGAAATCGGTAGCAGAACCGTATGGTCTAATAACTCAAATCCATTTGGAAGTGGGCCATCGTCACCTAGTGCAGCTAGCTGGTCAAAAATATCACGTTGACCGACAAAGTCAGTTGGAATTTCTTGGCCAACAAGGTTGACTGGAATGCCCTGCATGGTCGATAAATCAAGCTCTTCTTCAGTTGCAGAGTCGATAAATGTCGGCGCTGGACGAGTTCCTTCAGTATATGTGTAGTTTAAAGAGAAGCCTAAACCACTCCACGCACCTGTAGTAAAAGTCTAACCACTGAGTATAACCTAACTCGATACCTTTACGTGTTGTACCTTCACCATTAAACGCACTGCGTATACGCCATAATTCAAAACCAGGTTGTGTTGATAAGTCTTCACCTAACAAGTAGCCGCCATTACCATCTTGGCCAATAACTTCACTTCATAGTGTTGCAGGAACCGCTAAAATACCACGTTTTGTAACTAAGTCAGCTTGTACGTTGCGATAGAAGAACGCTAAGCTCGCCATGTTGCCTTTGCCCCAATAACGCTCAAAGCTTAAATCTACATTATCAGACGTTTGTGCTGTTAGTTCGATATTACCAATGTTAGTGCTACCAGAACGGATACCTGGACAACTGTCAACGGTACCGTTGTAGTTGTTTTGTATTGCATATTGCTGCGCAATTTGAAGCTCTTGTTCAGCTTGAGTTAGATTCGGGTTTGGAACACCATAGTTATAAACACCAAACGGGTCTTGTGGGTCAAAAACCGCACAACCTTGGAAGTTGTTTAACTGTGCTACTGGTAATAGTTTTCCTAATGCAGGTCTAACCATCGTTCTCGCGGCGGCTAAGCGCACTAAACCATAATCTTCATGTGCGAAGGCGATATTCATGCTAGGTAGATAGTTGTCGTAGGTATTTTCCAACTCTACTTTTGCTGGATTACCTTCGGCATCAAGGGCATTGTAAGTTTCAGAACTTACCTTTGTTCTTACTGCACGTACACCGATATTACCGCGGAATGTGACTGAGCTAGATACATCACCGTTGAAATTACCCATTACGTATAACGCAGTGGTGTCTTCTGTCATCGTATAGTTTTCACCTGGGCTTTCTTCGTAACCTTTGTCGTTAAAGCCAGAAATTTCATTCCATAAACTACGATTATCACGATACATGTCTAGGTCAAAAACGGTCCAAGTTGGCACATTACCGGCTTCACTATAAAAACCGTCATGTGTTCCGTTAATGCTAAGGATAACGTTCTGCTAATTCAACCGCAGAGATTGGCTCTTCACACGCATCATGAATTGTTTCATCATAACTGTTCGCATGTGGTCCATCTGCGTTGTAAGCCCAACGTGGGTTACAAACGAAGCGGAAACGACTTGCGTTTTCCATTACGTCACGGGCAAAACGGCCACCAAATTCAATTGACTCAAGTACGCCATAGTCAACAAAATAGTCAAAATCGATTTTTGCAGCAGATGTGGTAGGTTCACGTATCCAGCCATCATCACGGTAGTTAGTAACACGCCATGAGCGTAAGTCATTCGGATCCATACCATTTGCTAATGAAATACCAACCGTTCTAGGGTCCGTTAAATCAACACTCAAGTCAGTACCAGTTTGACGAATAGCGGTTGCCATGTCGGTACCTATTAAGCTTGGGTCATCAACGCGTAAACGGTGATCATTTTGAGTGGTAGGGTTACCATAATAACCATTGTAACCAACGGCGATGTAATGACGTTCGTGATCTGACTTCGAGTGTGCAACTTCAGCTTGGATACCTAACGTATCAAAATCCCATTTACCTTTTAAAGCAATTGTAGTTTGAGTCGTGCTGTTGTGGTTCGCTTGGGCTGTACTTCGGTTTAAATTACCAATTGAGCTGTCAAATGCGGTTACTGGATAAACGGTGTCGATAACTCGGCCCATATTATCTGTACGGGTTACTTCGGTGCCGGTTTGAACATTGCTGAATGCATATAAGGTGCCGTCTTCGCCAAGTTCTTCCGCTGGTAATATCCAGTTTGTTTGAGAAGTAATTTGGAATACGTCTGATGTACCGTGGCTCAATGTATCGTTGTGAACGATATCTAATGTATAAGATGAGCTATCGTTTGGTGCCCATTGAAACGTCGCTGCAATCGCATTTTTTCTATTTTGATTATTACGGTCAATCAGTACATAGCTATTAGGGCGGTATACTGTCGCGTCATCCTCACCACATAGACCTTGTTGGTTGGTTGTTAAACCATTGTTGTCAGTGCTGTACATTGGGCAATTGTTTCCCCAACTGGCAAGCCCAACAACATCACCACCACTGTGGTTGTCATTATGCGTTAAATTAATAAGCATACCAAAGTCACCGAAACTAGTGTCGCGCCAGCTATGTGTTCCGATAATATTTATATTTGGATAAACTTCGTCAACTTCATCACCATATTTGGCTTTAGCATTAACGTTTAAAAAGCTATTTTTAACGCTAAGTGGGCGCTTCGTTTTTAAGTTGATTGTCGCACCTAACGAGCCTTCTGTTAACGCGGCTGTTGGTGATTTGATTACTTCTAATGAGTCAATAAGTTCAGATGGAAAATCAGCAAGGTTAACGTCTCGAGAAGGGTCTGTACCTTCACCACCGGCAACACTTCGGCCGTTAAGTTCGATGCGGTTTTGGCTTACACCACGTACCTGAAAGCACCTGCACTACCATTTTCGCCAAACAGGACCTGAACACCCGTTACACGTTGTAATGATTCAACAACGTTTTCATCGGGGAAGTTACCTACGTCTTCGGCGCTGATAACATCAATTACACTGTTTGCACTTCGTTTTAATTCGCTTGCTCTTAATAAGCTCGATCTAAGTCCTGTGACTTCGATGACCTCAATTTCGTCCTCAAGTTTTTTGGCTTTTTTCGACTTTTTAGCAACTTCAACTTCAGCTTCTGCGTCTTGTTGTTCAGCTGCTTGACCATAGGCTGGATAAATCGCTGCCAGAACCGAAACGGCCACTATCGTTGGTAAAGTTTTCCAAGGCTTTTTCATTGTTGACTCCGTTGTTATTTTGCTCACTAGTATTTTTATTTAATTGGCTAATGTCGCAATTTATTATTTTGGATTAACTGAAAGTGCAACGCAGTAATTTGTAACGTCACTCTTGTCGTTCTATATATAAACAAATCAAAATTAAAAACCCGTAAATAATTCATCAAAAAGCTTTGTTATTTACATAATGCATTAAAGTTGTTTTATATCAGCGTATAACACGGTGTCGATTAACCACTTGAATTATATCGACAGCGGTATAGAACGGTACAGTTTTAATTAGGTATATATACAAAGGCCACCTACACTCGGTGTAAATGGCCTTTCATGTTTGTTGCTTTAATTGTTGGCATTAAGTTTAAGTGTATTCACTTTCATCTTAATCATTAAACCATTAACCGTCTGTGCTAGGCGCTAGTGGAATAGTAAAGCGAATGTAATTGTTGGCGTTAATTGTCGCTTGAATGATGTTTTTATCATCATTAACTGAAATGTTACTAGGTGTTTTATTGTTACCACCTGTACCGAATGTTTGAACAGTAAATACATCATCAGTTGCCGCAATATCAGTCACAGTCGTTGTTTCGCCGTCTTGCAATCGAACAGCTACATGTACAGGCTCTGTACCACCATTTGTGAACATTACATATAAAGTGTCACCTTCTCTGAAGCTCACACCTCTAATGTCTTGACTATAAACTTCCGATTTAACAACGTTACCAAGTGTGCCTAACGCAAAGTGATTCATTGCGTGATATTTTGCGTCTGTATTGCCGCCATTAAACCAGGCGAAGATTGCAGCGTGACGTTCAAATACGATACGTTCTGCACCAGCGTTAATTGCCGCCATTAGGCTACCGATACCAGTTACCAATTTATCATTGGCATTAGAGCCACCATTAATCCATTTAGATGATTCAGTAAACCATAATGGTGCGCTGTCGTTTGTAGCTGCTGCAGACATAGCATCCCACTCAGCTCTTTGCTCTCTAGACGTTAAGGTATCTTCGTCGTCAAAGTTGGCTGCGGCAACATCTAACTCAGCAGCAAGCGCTGTGTATACTTCATCTGCGTCAGTAATATAACCTGATTCAGGTCCAACGCGTTTAAGCGTACCATCATCATCACTCGACATTGCAGTCCATAACGCTTGATAATCCGACGCACTTACGTCGTCCTGACTAAACGGCGCTAAATAGTCAACTTTTGCACCGGCTGTTTCTAAATCGGTTAACAGAGTATCTAAGTAAGTTGCGTAGTCATTTAAGTCCAGGCCATAAATGTTGTCAGGGCAAGTCTCACCACATTTAGCGATTGCAGAATATTTTGCGTCGCCTTCAAGTGACGTATTTATTTCAGACCAAGCGCCTGTTTTTTGAGATACAACTGCCATAATGCTCATGCCTTGTTCTTTGGCATAAACGGCAACTTCTTTGATTTGCTCATAAACAGGGTCAGTTAAAGGAAGCGTTGCGTGTACTGGGATACGTACTAAGTCCATACGCATGTTATTAACCATATGTGTAACTAATTTTACGCCGTGACCAGTTGAATACATTTGACCAACAACGCCGTCAATTGAACTACCAAATTTGACTTGTTGACCTGTCTGCATTGGGAATACGTCAGCTACGATATCTACACCGTCAATAACTGGGATAACGCGAACGATTTTTCCACTTCGTCGGCATCATTGCCTGCCGCATCGGTAACACTATAAGTTAAGGTATAAACACCAACTACATTCGTATCTACTGTACCAGTTGTTACAATTGCGCTTGTAATCGCAGATGCTTCATCAACATTGTCTGTCGCGGTCACACCTGAGTCTGTATATGTCGTACCTTGATGAATTGTAATGTCTGTTTCTTCAACCGCAATTACAGGAGCGATATCGTCTGGAACAGCTTCTTCAACAGTAACCGTTCTAACAACTTCAGCCGCAACATTGCCTGCTGCGTCAGTTACGTTGTAAGTCACTGTGTAAACGCCGATAGTACTTGTATCCACGTTATTTACAACAGTAATTGCTGAGCTTAGGTCGCCGTCAACATTGTCTGTAGCGGTCGCGCCTTCATCTGTATAATTGGTATCCTGACCTATTGTCATGTCAGTACCAGTGATGGTAATAATTGGCAAGACTGTATCTGGAACGGTTACGGTTCTGACTGCAACACCTTCGTTACCGACAGAATCGCTAACGGTATACGTTACGGTGTAAACACCTACAACTGATGTATCAACTGTACTTACAGAGGTGATAGCACTTGTAACGTCGCCGTCAACATTGTCGACTGCAGTTGCGCCCGCGTCTGTATATGTATCAAAAATGGTAACTTCAATTTCGTCACCACCAATAATTGAAATTTCCGGTGCTGAATAATCGATTGCACCTTCTGGTTGAAACACTTTAGTCTCATCATCTGAACCACACCCTGTAAGTGGTATCGTGATAAAACAACTTATTGCGAGAAGTTTGAATTTGTTCATCATACAATATCCTATATTTTATTATTGTTATCGAAGCATGAATAAAAACAAGCTCATCTGATAAAACCGTAAAAATAATCTATAAAAATTGGATATTGATGTATTTTTACTGATAAAAAGTTTGTGTGTGGGCTCAAATTTTAATTGCAGGGAAACAAAAGGCAAAACCAAGGTTTAGTATTTTACGCAAATTTACGCTGTTCGATAATCATTAAAAACTCCAATTAAAAGAAAGTTCTAGCCGTTTTCTACGCATGCCTAATCTATCAAAATACAAAGCTTGAAGACATTTATGTTTAAAAACCACTAGAAACTTTCAATTAAATTTTTTATTAATGCGATTTTGTATTTAACCATTTCACAATAATAGTCGCACCTATGGTGCAACAGGAACCGATAGGCTTGTACCGATGTTTGGCATATCCCTAATATGTGAAAGACTTACCGCATTTGGTGATGCCTTAGTATTGTCGTCAATAATTTTACCTGTATTAGATTGTAAAGCCCAGATTTCTGCGGTTACACCAGCTTTAACATCAACCCCATTTATATTTATTTGTGCCGTCGTTGTTTTTGTCTCAGAGGTATTTGTTAACACTACAGCAAAGTTATTTTTAATTTTGTTGATGCTAGCAGAGGCTAAAAAAGCAGGAAAAGAACGTTGTTCATAGTGATTCGGCTTACCTTTAACCGACACTTCAACAAAATTGTCGAACATATGTTTGGAAAATACTTCGATTGGCAGAGCGTGAGGACGAATAATACCGTCGTCAGTGACCATTGGCGTATCATTATTTAAAAATAAAGAATGTCCCAACATGGCGGCAACGTCATTACTATGGTTATTAATAACCGTATGCATTATTGCGATTTGGTTAATGTGGTTTTTTGTGTCGTATTCGGTTAGCCAAATTTTCTGATCCTCTATAGATAACGCGGGGTTAGGGTACTTTTTATACCAAGACATCATTTCATCAATTTTGTGGCTGATATCAATACCGGATAATAAAGAAGGCATAAACTTTTGATGACCACCTCTTTTTAACATATTTGGGTAGTAGTGTTTGGTTAGCCCATCAAAAGGCAAGTTTGCTTTCGCCATTTGCGCGACAAATGATTCTTTTTCAAAACAAGATAGGATCTGAATTGTTGGGTCGACGTCTTTCATCTTTTGATAGTAATCAATAAAACCGGGTTGTCTGCCAGAAAGGTAATCTAAAACAACGTATTGATCTGCGTCGGGGATACGTCCTTGTTGGCCATTACCAAAGGTGATTTTTCCAGATCTCGGTTCCAATACAAAATGTGTATCGGACGCTGTCGACTGGGTGAAATTATCAACACGTTGCCATTTATATCCATTGATTGTCAGCACAAAAGGCTGGTCTGGGTTAGATAAACTTACAGGGGCAAATTTTACAAAAAGGTTTTGATTAGGTTTGCCATTTGTTTTAATTTTTGGCCCCTTCCAAGTGGATTCTGCAGCGGCCCTTTGTTGCTTAAAGTACTTAGTCCCACCATAAATATAGCGGTTGGCATCACCAAAAGGCAACATGCCATTGGTGCCTGACGCAGTGTCTTTTGCACATTGGCTGCACCGCGTTTAGCGTCCAATTCGTATGGATAAGACCCCCAGTTTAATTCCCAGTTCCCGTAAACTTCGTTGCCTATTTCCCAATATTTTATGCCATAGGGCTTAGGGTGACCATTTTTAGCACGCTCAGCAGCCCAATCTTTGCCACCATTTGGGTTGGCACCAACTTCGGCATTCATGTATTCCACCCAGTCTGCTGCGTCTTGTGGGGTTTCGTATCCCCAGGCGACCATGATCACGCCATGTTTAAATGGGGTTTTTTCTAACATTTGACCAAATTCATCAGAGCCAAATTCATTGGTTCGACTTCCTCGGTTATTGCCACTGACATTATCTATTCGGTCTTTTAAAGGCCCTATGGCTCGTTTCCATTTATATAGATTTGCTTCTGAACCGCCTGGAAAACGATAAGATTGAATACCGAGTTTCTCGATCGCTTCCATTTCAATTGGATCATATTCGCCTTGGGCTGTTAATAATCCTTGGCCCCCTTTAGGGTAAATATTGTTTCCGCCATAATACAAAGGGTTTTGACTACCAATGACTTTAGATAAGTCGACATCAACGATTACCTTGTCGTTAGCCATGCTTAAAGTTGGTAAAATTGTGGCCAATACCGCCACCGAAATAAATTTTTTGCAAGAGTACATCATTAATTACCTCTGACTTATTTGAGGTATTAATAACATGTAATCTCCCTGAATTCCGTAAATAAATTAGACACAGCGTGATCCCACAAACGTCATCAAAACGCGTCTAAATTCAGTGAACTAAATGGATAAACGTAAGTTTTTGTAACTATTTTTGCGGTTTTTCTTAATAGGCTTTGTTTATATGTCACCAAGTTAAAAAAATAAATAAGACTATGAACAACGTAAAATTATCGAAATTGACGACTGGTGTTTTCTTGTTATTTACGGTCAATATCGCCTGCGCTAAAAGCCCTGAGTGGTTGGACCCTGAAGTTTTTCAGGTAAACAAGGAACCTGTACGGTCGAGTTTTTATGCTTATACAGATAAAAACGACATTAATCTAACGACTCCTTATCAGGCTGATAACTATCAGTTGTTAAATGGCCAATGGAAATTTAACTGGGTTAATCTTCGTGATGAGCGTCCAAAAGATTTCTATCAAGTGGACTTTGATGACTCGGGTTGGATTGACTTCCCAGTGCCGGCTAACTGGCAAATGAACTCTGAGAATAAACGATTTGGCATTGCCAATTACTTAAATCATCCGTGTACGGTTCCTAAGGTGACACCACCTGCGACACCTGATGCTTCTACGCCAGTAGGTTCTTATCGTAAAGAATTTACCATTCCTGCTTCGTGGGGCGATCGTCAACAGTATATCCATTTAGCTGGGGTTAACTCTGCTTATTATATCTGGGTTAACGGTAAAAAGTCGGTTACGCTGAAGATACAAAAACGGGTTCTGACTTCGATATTACTCCTTATACAAAAGTCGGTAAAAATACCGTTGCTCTAGAAGTGCACCGTTTTTCTGACGCGACATATTTTGAATGCCAAGACATGTGGCGTGTAAGCGGGATTGAGCGCGACGTGTTCGTATATTCGACACCTAAAACCCATATTAAAGATTATTTTGTTGATTCGACATTAACCGACGACTACAAACACGGTGTCTTTAATTTCAGTGCAAAAATTAAAAATAACGCCACATCTGCAAAATCGGCCTATAAAGTAAAAGTTGAATTGTTAGACGATGATAACGATAGTGTTATTAAGAAAGTACTTGATGTAAACCCAATTGCGGCAAATCAAACTTCAGAAGTAACCTTCTCTAAAGTTGTTAAGAAAGCAAAGCAATGGAGTGCAGAACTTCCAAATCTATATACGCTAAACTTAACGTTACTTGATGACAAAGGAATGGAAATCGAGTTTGTAGAAGCTCGCGTTGGTTTTAGACGCAGTGAATTAAAAAATGGCACTATCTTAGTAAATGGTAAGCCAATTAAATTTAAAGGTGTCAATCGTCACGAACACGATCCGGTTAGTGGTCATGTTATTTCTCGTGAGTCGATGCGTAAAGACATTGAAATGATGAAACGTGCGAACGTTAACGCGATTCGTAATTCTCATTATCCAAGTGACCCATATTTGTATCACCTTGCTGATGAATATGGCATGTATATCTTAGATGAAGCAAACATTGAGTCTCACGGGCTAGGGGCGTCTAACTAAGGCGACTTACAATCCTAAAAACACATCGTAAATAAACCAGAATGGACGGGCGCTTACCTTTATCGTGTTGAAAACATGTATGAACGTAGCAAAAACCACGCGTCTGTAGTGATGTTTTCTACCGGTAATGAAACTGGCGATGGCCGAAACATTGAAGCTGGATACGATTGGTTAAAATCTAAAGGCACAAGACCTGTTATTGTTGAACAAGCGCAACAACGTCGTCATACCGATGCTTATGGCCAAATGTATGCAAGCGTTCCGCGTGTTGAATACTACATTAAAAATACGGTAACAACTGACCAACGCCCTCTGATCCTAATTGAGTATGAACATTTGATGGGGAACTCTGGCGGTAACCTTAAAGAATATTGGGACCTGTTTTATTCTCATGATTCGTTACAAGGTGGATTTATTTGGGATTGGGTTGACCAAACTTGGGCATTAAAAGACGAAAAAGGGCAAGCGTTCTGGGGTTACGGTGGTGACATTGAACCTGAAGGAACTCGCAATGATGCCAGCTTCTCTGCTAACGGCATGGTTTACGCTGATCGCACGCCATACCCTTATTATTTTGAAGTTAAAAAAGTATACCAAAACATCGATATCGATTGGCACGATATGGAAGATGAAGAAATAAAAGTCTTCAATAAAAACTATTTCCGTGATTTGTCGAACCGTACTTTACGCTGGCAGTTATTAGAAAACGGAGTTGTTGTCGCTCAAGACGATGGCTTTGATCTAGACGCTAAACCGTTCAAATCCGAAAAAGTCGACCTTGATTTTGATTATGATCTGAAAAAAGGTGCTGAGTACTTTGTTAATTTAGAAATTGTTAATACGAAACCAGAAGGCATTTTACCAGCTGGAACGTTATTAGCGTCAGAGCAATTAGCATTTGCTAAAACGCCAAAAATTACGCCTAAATTAGACGTCACTAATGACGCTCTTAAAGTAAGTGTGAACGAAAAAGTACTCACCGTAACCGGTGACACGTTTGCTGTATCATTTGATAAAAATAATGGCAGCATCAGTTCACTTATTTACCATGGCAAAGAACAGTTTTTACAAAGCTCCACTCCGGACTTCTGGCGTGCACCTACAGACAACGACTTTGGTGATGGGATGCCGAAAGAAAGTCTTGTATGGCACAAAGCTGCTGAAGGGATCTTCAACAACAGCTTTACTTATAAAATGTCAGGACAAGATGTCATCGTTGAGTTAGAACAATCAATTCCAGCGGTCGAGTCTCGTCAAAAGGTCACTTACACTGTGTCACCTTCAGGTGAAATTCAGGTAAATAACTGGTTTTATGCAGCTGAGCATAAAAAACACCCAGAGATGCCTCGTCTTGGTATGAAGTTCACATTTGATAAATCGATGGACAAAGTTCAGTGGTACGGCCGTGGTCCGATAGAAAACTATTGGGATAGAAAAGAAGCTGCTTACGTTGGTTTGTATGAAGCAACAGTTGATGAACTATTCACACCATATGTTCGTCCGCAGGAAAGTGGTCATAGAACAGACGTGCGTCATGTCGCTTTATTTAATGACAAAGGTGAAGGGGTTGAGTTTGTATCCGACTATACGATGGGCTTTAATGCGTCGCATTATGACATCAGTGAGTTTTGGTATAAAAAATGAAGCCACTACGTCAACATCCAAGTGATTTAGTAAAATCGGATTACGTATTTGTTAATATCGATCACCGTCAACGCGGTGTGGGTGGCACCGATTCGTGGCGCTCTACGCCATTGTTTGACTACCAAATACTGTGGGGCGACTACCAATACTCGTTCAGGATCAGACCGATTACCAAATAATAATCGTTTCTAAAGTGCGCTTAAAGCGCACTTTATTTCTAGATTAATTGATTAAGAATAGTTGTAAAAGCAACAAGAATTGAGGAAACAAACAAATGGATAGACGACAGTTAATTAAATATATGGGCTATGGCGCCGGATCATTATTGGCAGCGCCCTTGTTTTCTTGCTCATCAAATGTAAATCCAACGTCAACTCCGGGTTATTTAAACGGGTTTAGCAACACCTTTAGCAACGATCCTAAGCAAGCGAATTTAGAATGGTTTAAAGCCGCTAAATTTGGCATGTTTATTCATTACGGATTGTATTCTTTATTAGGTCGCGGTGAGTGGGTTCAAATTAAAGAAAAAATTCCAGTACTTGAATACCAAAAATTGAAAGACCGTTTTACCGCTGAGAAATTTGACGCCGATTTCATTACAGACTTGGCGTTGCAGGCGGAAATGAAATATATCAATATCACAACGCGTCATCACGATAGTTTCTGCTTATGGAATACGAAAACGACTGACTTTAACAGCGTTAACTCTCCAGCTAGACGCGACTTAGTTGAAGAACTAGCAACAGCTTGTGATAAAAAGGTCTTGGACTGAGTTTGTATTTTTCCCATGGCCGTGACTGGCGTCACCCTCATGCGGCAAATAATGATAAATGGGGTGGGCATGCTCGTCCACTTTATGACCCGCAGGAGCAATACTATAAATATGGTAAAGAGCATGACCTCAATATTTACATTGAATACATGCACGAACAACTTCGCGAGTTATTAACAAATTACGGCACAATTGCAAACATTTGGTTAGACGGTCACGCGGTTCCAAAAAGCGGTCAAACTGAACTGTTTAGAATGGAAGAAACCTATGACTTAATCCGTAAGTTGCAGCCACAAACGCTGATTTCATACAAAACGGGTTACTTAGGAACAGAAGATTTTTATGCGCCGGAAATTCATTGGTTGCAAAACCGTCCAGAAGTCACAAAACAAATGTTGGAATCTGGCAAGCATATTGAAATTTGTGCCCATATTGCAGGCTGGGGATACACCAAAAAACACGATGGTAAACACTCAGGCGTTAACGCGATTTTAGATAAACTAAAAGTAGCCAAAGAACACAATAATGGTAACTTATTGTTAAACCTTGCACCTCGTCCAAATGGCGAATTTGATAAACAAGATATCGCTTCACTACAACAAGTGGGTGAGTATATTCGTAAACACGGTTTTTAACCTTTCCCAACCTTTTAAAGGCAAAGTTGTAAATACTTTGCTTTTTTTGAAATTTTTTAATCATTTAATATTCTGATTTTAAACAAGAAAAGACTTGGAAATCGCGCAAGAAGACAAAACAAAATGAAAAAACCGTAAAAAAATTAAATTATTTTTACGGTTTTTTATGGTGCGTATGTTATCAATTTAGCAGTGCTAAAAATTGGCAACTAGATAAGCTAGAAATCAGTTTTTTGAATGCGCAACAGGGTAAGTCCGAAAAAATAATAAAATTCAATGATAAAAAGTAGCCTAAATTTACGGCTTTTGATATCGGACTTTGTTTTTAATAGTACCTAACGGGTATCTCCAAACGCTATTTCATTAGGTTTGGAAACTTGGGGAGTGTCTGTTTTGACGAGAAGCAGCAGTAGAGAAAGTGGTTGGACAAAACTAACCAGCGTATTTATCGAGAACAACCTGTTTCTGCGCAATTATCTAAAACGATTTTTGCACAGTGAACAAGATATTGAGGATGTTGTTCAAGAGGTGTATATCAAAGCAGCTAAAGCGGAAAGTGAACGCACAGAAGAGCTGGAACACCCAAAAGCGTTTTTATTTACTATTGCTAAGAACTTAGCGATTAATGAGTTAAACCATAAGTCGCATAAACGGACAAGTTATATACAAGATTGCATGGATCACATTAATGAAGATGAAGCACATAGTGCGGAGGCTGAAAATGTCGCCATGGAGTCATTAGGAATTCATTGTGAAGCAATATCAAATTTACCTGAAAAGGGGCGGTTGGTGTATTTATTAAAAAGGGTGCATGGCTTGAAGCACCAAGAAATCGCTGATCGATTGCAGATTTCACTCAGCAGTGTTGAAAAACATTTGAGTATGGCATTGGTTTATTGCAGTGAGTATATTAGAAAACAGGACGTCGATACTCCGATTAGAGATCGAAAAAGTCCATTAAAGCAAGTTCGAGGAAATGAATAATGGTTAAGAAAATCGTTGAATTTCCTGATCAAAATGTGATTGAGCAGGAAGCCGCCGAATGGTTGGTCGCGTTGGATCGCGATGAAAAACCAAGCGCAAAATTGTTGGCTGACTTAACTGACTGGATGGCGCGTAGTAAAGCACACCGCGGCACGTTAATTAAGCTAAATCAATTTATGTCTGATACGTCGCTAACTGATCTAATGGTTCCATTGGAGCATACGGCGCACCAGACAGCGTCTAGTCCTGTGGTAGAAAAAACTTCTTGGTTTGACAAGTTGTTTGCTTGGCCTGTAATGGGTGGCGCATTGGCGAGTTTTGTTGGGGTCATGATGATAGTATTTATGACAACTCAAACCCCAACTGAGCAGCACCCATATGCGGACACTAATGGCACTTTTATATCTGCTTTAGGTCAACAGCGTAACTTTACCTTGGCCGACGGTTCGGTTATTACGTTAAATTCTAATAGTAAAGTTAATGTCAGCTTTGATGAAAGCACGCGAGATATCCAATTGGTGCGTGGTCAAGCACACTTTGATGTTGCTCATGACAAGCAGATCCCGTTTCGAGTATACGGTGCTCAAGGTCGTGTTGAAGCGGTTGGTACAGCATTTACTGTAAAAGTAAAAGAACAATCGTTAGACGTGTTAGTCACCGAAGGTACAGTCGCAGTTGCTTCAACAGGTAACCCACAATCGTCAGATTTGATTGAAAATATTGAACCTAATTTGGTTGAACTGGGATTATTAACAGCCGGTAAACGAGTTGTAGTAAATACAGTCGCAGAGATTGCTCAGTCATTAAGCGCTGTTAAAGACGCACTTAATGTTGATATTGCCGACATGTCTCGTATGCAAGCATGGCGCGACGGTATGTTAGTCTTTTCTGGTGAAACGCTTGAATATGCCGTCGATGAAATCCGCAACCTAACCGGTTATAAGATTAAGATCGTGGACAGTGAATTAAAATCAATCAAAGTTGCTGGTAGTTTCCAAACTGACGATATTGATTCTATTTTCGCTTCATTGGAGTCTAACTTCCCAATCAGGGTTGCAAAAGTTGGATATCAACAAATAGAGATCATGGCGGCCGACTAATACGCCATTACCGAAGAATGGAAGTCACCCTAATATTTATGTTAGTCGTGACTTCTTTTTTGGCTTTTGGGATATTGTGTGCAACTGCTTTGATCAATGTGTAGTTCAGATTTATTTTGACTTTTTCAATTCAAACCCAAGCTATTTTTCTAGTCTGCGCTGTTCTATACAGCCAAGTTAGCGTTGCTGAAGACGTTCAACCTAAATCATCTATTAATATTCCCGCTTCAAATTTAGTCGATGCCTTAAATAGCTTTGCGAAACAAACGAATCGCGCATTAATTTACCCTTATCATTTAGCAAGCTCACTTTACGTCGACGGCCTCCAGGGCGAATTCAGCGCATCACAAGCATTACAACAATTACTGAAAGACACCCCTCTAAAAGGAACCGTGCGGCCTAGTGGTGTCATCCAGATCACTAAGATTCAACCTGTAGTCGTTGAGGAAAAAGCGCCAGTGGTACTCAAAGGTGAAGTTGAGATTTCACCGGTAGTTGAGGAAATCGAAGTTATCGTCGTTGAAGGTAAAATGTTCGCGATGGACAAGTCGGCCAATTTCAAACGGTTTTCTGATTCTCAAACAGAGCAAATTAGCCAGTCTCAGATTAATCAAATCGCCAAAAACAATGCCGCAGACGTCGTGCGAAATGTGCCCAGCATATCAACCGATAAAATTTACGGTGGTGGAACCCATGTTTCTGTACGGGGTTTGGAGCAGAATTTAATAACGTCCTTTATAATGGCCGTGTTATCGCGACGGAAAATCAAGGACGTGAGTTTAGTTTTGATGTGCTTTCCTCAGATGTTATCGAACGGGTCAATGTATATAAATCTCCGTCAACCGACTTAATAGCCGGAAGTATTGGCGCCACGATTAACTTAGTCAGTCCCATGCCCGGTTCTCACTTAGGAACGTATTCTAAGTCAGCGGTAAAACTAGGTTACAGTGAACTTTCCGGTGAGTACTTTCCTGAAATATCCCAGTTATTTAGTTATAACAATGGTGACTACGGTGCGCTAATCTCCATTCAATACCACGAAAAAGATTATCGGTTAGAGTCGGTCAACACAGACGGTTGGATCCCTGTCGATTTGTCTTACTTAGAAGGGCAGAATGATGACTATTCTCGTGTTTACGTGCCGAGGAATTATGATTTTCGTATAGATGAAGGTAAGGAATCGCGTATTGGAGGAAATGTCGTTTTACAGGCGAGCATTACCGATAAAACCCTTTTGACGGCAGACTTATTGTATTCAAAATATGAAGTCGATTCTCATATAAAGTCTTCAGGTAATTGGACTCATGTAAATCCAATTGGTGTTGAGTCAACGTTAGGCGAGTCGTTTCAAAGTGTTCAAGTAGATAATCACAATACGTTGCTAGGTTATCGATATAGAGAAGATGGGGACTTTGCAACCGACTTTGTTGAGCTCAACCGAAACCGACCAACCTCTACTATCCAAATGGGGTTGAACCTTCAACATTTGTTGTCCGATGCGATAGAGTTAACGTTAGATACATCTTACTCAGCTGCCGAAAATAATAATGGTGGTAAACAGCAATTTATTATCGCCGGCGTGCCATTTGCGAATCCGGTTTATCAATTTATCCCCGGTGCTAATTATGCCGAGCTAAGTTATGACCGTGAATTTGGTATCGAAGATATTCGAAGCCATGGCACTATATTTAATGGTGAAAATGTTAAAGATGAAATTTTTCAGACTCGTTTAGACTTACATTGGTTTCCAGACTTTAAATGGTTTAAACAGTTTGATATGGGAATATACCAATCGGCCAGAACCAAGCAAAGAGATGGCTTTCGTTCTCCAAATGGTTGGGAGTTTGCGGGTTATGTGTTTGACATACCGGACGAAATTTTTAGCCCCTTTGATGCGTCAGATTTCATTGATGGCGGCAACCCCACAGATTGGTATTCATTTGACGCTCAAGAGTACGTTGATTACCTATGGTCGGATGAACATATTCAAACGGAAATCATTGACAAAGATCACCCTTTAGCAGATTCGATTTGGGCACTAAAACAAGCAGGTGGTGTAGAACCAGTGCATTACCCTAGCAAATCTTGGCAGGTGGAAGAGCAGTTATTAGAAGGTTATGTCAGTGTCAAATTCCAAGGCGAATCTGCAATGGGAGACTGGAGCGGTAATCTTGGGGTTCGATTTGCCAATACAAAGGTTTTGTCAGAAGGAAATCAGCAGGCCATTAGAAGCATTGAAACAATTGAAGGGGATCCGACAAACTTAATTATGAGTTTTAGTTCTGCTAGTGACATCAGCGAAACTCATAGCTATTCAGAGTTTTTGCCATCGTTTAATGTAAAACTGGCTCTATCTGAGCAAAATGTCTTGAGTTTAGGGTTGTCCAAAACGATGACAAGACCAACCCTAAGTGACTTATCAATTACACTTGGCAATTATATTTCAAGGGTCGGAGCAAGTATCGCATTTCAAGGTGATGCATACTTAGAGCCTACCTTGTCGAACAACATTGATATCAACTGGAACTATTACTGGGATGCCTATTCGGTATTTGAAATAGCTTACTTTTACAAAGACTTCTCCAATTATTTGTCGAGTAAGGCAGAGTATAGAACCCTACATGATTCGCAGTTTGGAGAATATCTTATTATTTCTCCTACGAATATTGCGGATGAAACCGTCAGCGGTTGGGAGCTCAATGTCGTCAGTAAATTCCATATGTTACCTGGACTATTGCAGGGGCTCGGAGGTCGTTTTAGATATACAGATGTTGCAACCACTGAGCATTTACATGAGCAAAGTAATACGGCGATTCCGGCAATTGAAGGGGCTGCAGACTCTTACGTTGCGGCATTGTTTTACGATTTAGATAATATAAATTTTAATTTAAGCCTATTCCATCGAGACAGTTTTTGCAGTCTCGCATCGGGTTACTAGGCGACGTCGTTATGGTTGCAGCAAGAGATCAATTTGATTTTGGAATGAGTTACAAATATGGCAATATCAATGTGTCATTTGACATCTTAAACCTGACTAACGAGCCAGTACGTTCCTACTCTGTCTATGAAGAGCGCCTGATCAATTATATCAACAGTGGTAGTGATTATTCCCTCTCTATGAGTGTTGAGTTTTAACCCGATCTTTGGCTCGAATTCAATCGCACATGCCGCGGACTGAATAAAGTGCTTAGCACAATCAGGCTAAATAACGTCATTAATATCCAAGACCAGAGCCACTCAACCGTCACTCACTCATATTATACCGTTGGCTAAACCCACCAAAAATTACGTCTTTCTCGTTCATACCTTGTTTCATATTAACTAAATTGCAGTTTCAACAACAAAGCAATGTGATACTGGGTAAAGCTCAACAGAGGAATTATGAAAGCAATAAAAATAATAACAATAAACTTAATGATGAGTGCGTTAGTAAGTGCTTACGGATATGCGGCTGATACTCATTTGGAGATATTTCCAGAACAACAAAAACAGCAAGTTAAATTTGGTGCGGACATTAAATTAACCATAAAAAATGTTGCCGAGGGGAACACGTCGAAAGTTATGGATAGATTTATTGAAATGGGAATGGATATGGTTCGTTTGCCATTTTTCCCATTCGTGATGTCACTGACCCATTCTATGACAAAGTGTTTAAGGTATCTGACATTGCCGAAGATAAAGGACTCATTTTGTTTGTTAGTGTTGCAAATGGCGATGGTGATAAAAATAACTGGCTACACGGGGCGCATAAGTTTTCTGACAAATTGATCTGTCAAAGTAATTGCCCTAAAACATTTTATAATATCAATTTAGCGGCCTATGCAGAGTATATGGATGCGTTTCTTGATCAAATGGCATTGCACGATGCTAAAGTCACGTTTGTCGGGCCATTTAACGAAGACAGAGGTGCGGTAAGCGATTATCAGCAAATCTGGCAACACATGCGCAATAGTGACTTTAAACGCATTGGACCGGAGCTCTGGGGCCTTGGAAATTCGATTATTGATACACCAAAGTTACTTGATCTAGTTGATGTTGTTGGCTCACATTTTTATGATGATTCGGCCAATAAAGTCGCTATTCATGACAGCCAGTGGGCTGCATTAACCGAAGCGGCAAACGGCAAAGAAGTATGGTTCACCGAAGCCACTCGTTTTGAGGCCTCTAACAATGATATGACTAACCTTCGCACGGGTTTAGAGCATATTATCCCGTCTATTCGTGGTGGTGCTGAGCGGGTGATCTTCTATCAAGCGGCTAATCGGTTTGTTTGGTACAACGGTGGTTCACGAGCTTATCGTTTTAGTGGTGTTAAGCAATTCACTAAAAATGCCATTGGAAATGTAGTGGATTCAACCTCGGATGATTATGCCGTTAAAACGGTCAGTTTTTATGAGTCCGGTGTTCTGAAAGTAAATATCACAAATGGCGAATCAACGCCTAAAATTACCTCGGTTAAATTAAAGGGGAACTTTGCCGCGCTAGGAAGTGGTTCACAGATGTTGTGGACAAACGATGTCGAAGCTGGTCTTACGGATATTGCCTTTGATGATTCAAGTTGTTGGACGATGACTGTACCGGCAAATTCTTATCTACAATTAAGTGTGCCTGTAGTTGCCTTATCTGCGTCAACTATCGAAGAATGTAGCCATATTGGTCTACCGCAAGATAGTGACTTGCCAGACTTTGATCAAGACGGCATTGCCGATTTTATTGATGAAGATGACGACAACGATTCCGTATTGGACGAATTGGACGAATTTCCATTTGATGCAACCCGCAGTGGTACTCAAGTCGAAGAAACAGAAGAAACAGAAGAAACAGAAGAAACAGAAGAAACAGAAGAAACAGAAGAAACAGAAGAAACAGAAGAAACCGTAAGTGAGGAGGTTGAAGCACCGCAAACAGAACAAAAAAGTAGCGGCGGCAGCTTCTCTGGAACTTGGGCCTTTCTAATGTTGTTGCTGGTTAGACGTTTCATCAAATAGTGACTTGAATTAGAACCACTTTGGCAGTCTCATGTCTTATTACAAATAGTTGTCAGCTAAAAATTCTATGTTTAGTGATAGAAAACGAACAATATTGGCGATTTAGGCCATGAAATAAATTGTAAATTTAGGTTTGTTTTCCGTATTAAAAGTCGAATTCGTTTTTTTGAGGGCTCAGGCAAATAATAAAAAGAGGCGCTAATATTAGCGCCTCTTTTTTGCTTTAAAGTTCGTTTGCTATTGATTAATCCACTGTGATTCAAACAATAGGCTTCTAATTAATGCTACGACATCAGTTTACTTTAACTGGCACTTGCAGATGAACGTAAGACTCTGCTGGTACGGTAACTGTCCATTGGGCATTGTTATTTAATGTATAACTGTTTGCTACCCCTTCTGACCCTGTTTCCCATACGGTACGAGTGATTAAACCATCGGTTTTATAGTTACTATCCAAATTAATTATTACGCTTTTGGTAACACTGTCAGGGTTAGTAATATTGATACTCACGTTGTTACCATCTTTAAAGCTGACTGTTCGAATATCGGCTGTATCCGCTGATGATGCTACAACGTTCCCGGTTGAGTTATTGATAAACTGCTTAAAGGCACTGAATTTATAGGCCACCTTACCACCGTTATACCAAACTAGGCGGTTTGCCGTCTGATAAACTACAACTCGTTCAACTCCACCTCTAATTGCTGGAATGATATGTTCTAATCCAGCAACGACGTTTTGCATGGTTGAGTTACCACCAACGCTGAGCCTTGTCGACTCGGTAAACCATCCAGGTGTTGTGCCAGTCGCACTTGTGAAGTTTGACCAGAGACTGTCGTGGGTAGAACGGGCAAATTGGTCATCATCATAAAAATGGGCGCCGGCGATATCAATACGATTTGAAACGTCCGCGTAAGTTGTAGGCGCAACATCTAACGCCCATGATTCAACTCCAATTCGAGAGAAGTCACTGTTGGTCATTTGATCCCATATTTTGCGGTAGTCACTATTGTCGGCTGCGTCTTCATTGTATGGCCCTAAAATGTCGACTTTGGCGTCATTAAGCGCCATGTTTTCGACATAATCGTCAAGGTAGGCCGCATATTTTGTTAAGTTCAGGTTGTATACGTTATAAGCACAATTACAAATAAAAGAGCTGTCGAATTTGTCTGCATGATGCAAATTGTTATTTAAGTCACCGTCTCCATTTGCAACACTAGCAAATATTGTCATGCCCTTATCTTCAGCCTGATCAGCGACGTCATAGACTTTATCGTAAAATACATCGTTAATATCGCGAGTCATATAGATTGGTACTCTGAGCATATCCATACCGAGTTCGATAAAACGGTCTAATACTAAGCTCGTATTACCATCAGCGACGCCTTTCAAAGTCAGTTTAACATCGGCTGCAAATTTAACGCTTTGCTGCACACTACTTGGATCAACCGTGATCTCTGCATCGGCGGCGTTCGCGAATGCTGGCATTAATGCCATCGCAACTGCCGCGTTAATCAGCTTTCTCTTGGTTTTTTATCATTGTTACTCATCCTATTGATTGTTTTTATTATTTTTATAAGCACACTGTTAAGTGTCTTTTATTTTTAAGTGCAAATTTTTATGCACCTAGATCGGTCAACAAAGTGTGTTTCGTCATAAATAAGTGACTCTTTCGATAACATCGCATCCCTGCTCAAATGTATAGGCGAGCACTTTTTATACGAAAAATCCCCACTTAATTTGGATAGATCTGATGTAACAACAAGATAGGAACTAAAAACCGTACAATGTTTGGTTGAAATATGAGCGGAAACGGCGAGGGAAAAATATTTACGGTTTTTGTTGTGTATGTTGTTTTATATTTAATAAAACATTTATAGTTCTTTAAAGTAGAAAATCGTGTTAATAAAAACACTAAACAGGGATAAGAGAGTTAATGCAATGAAACGACATTTGTTATTTTGGACACTTATATTATTTTCTAGCACCGCACTAAGTAAAATAACGGTGCCGCATATTTTTGCTGATCGTATGGTTTTGCAGCAAAAACAACATAACCCAATTTGGGGTAAGGCAACTCCTGGAGCCAAGGTCCATGTATCAATAGCAAACCAAAATTACAAAGTGAAAGCCGATAGCAAAGGCGATTGGCGTGTTAAATTAGCGCCATTGCCTGCTGGTGGACCTTATAAGCTTTCCATCGAAGGTGATTATACTGTACTTGAGATAAGTGATGTATTGGTTGGTGAAGTGTGGTTATGTTCAGGCCAATCGAATATGGAGTGGCGTGTTCAGCACATTAATCACTCTGAAATTGAATTAGCCTCTGCCAATTTCCCAGATATACGTCTGTTAAGCGTACCGAGAGTGGGTATTGATAAACCTCAATTTGACGTGGAAACACAGTGGTACAAGACAACTCCTCAGAATGTACGAGATTTTTCTGCAATTTGTTACCTTTATGGTCGTCGATTACATCAAACGCTAAATGTACCTATTGGGTTAATTAAGAATTCATGGGGCGGAACGCCAATCGAAGCATGGATCCCACGAGATGCGCTTGAGAAGAATAATGAATATGAAGAACTACTAGCGCATTGGGACAAGGTAGCGGAAAACTTTGATGAAGATAAATTCAACAAAGACCTAGCAGAATTTCAAGATTGGGTAAAAGCAGGTAAACCAAAAGGTAAAAAACTGAAAAACCCAGCTAATGTATTAACGGGCGGCAAACGGCCTGCCAATATATTTAATGGTGTAGTAAATCCGTTTATTGGCTACGGTATCCGTGGCGTTATTTGGTATCAAGGCGAGGCTAATGGCGCTCGCGGTTATCAATACCGTTCTTTATTCCCGCTGCTGATTAACTCGTGGCGTGAGCGTTGGGGTCAGGGCGATTTCCCATTCTATTGGGCTCAATTAGCCGATTTTAGACCAGAAAAAGATACACCTTCAAAATACAGTGACTGGGCTGAGTTGCGTGAAGCGCAAACGATGACACTAAGCCTTCCAAATACAGGTGAAGCTGTAATTTATGATGTCGGCGAAGCGCGAAATATTCACCCTGGCAATAAGCAAGATGTTGCAAATCGTTTAGTACGTCATCCGTTAGCCAAAATTTATGGTTATCCGATGATGGCCGACAGCCCTATGTATAAATCGAGTCGAATTAAAGGAAATAAATTTTTACTAACCTTCAAAAATGTAAAAGAAAGCTTTATGCACTTGATAAAAATGAAGTGCTTGGTTTTTACATTGCAGGAAAAGACCAACGTTTTGTCCGGGCCACGGCAAAAATTACCGGCAAAAATACGGTTGAAGTTTATAGCAACGAGATTAAAGAACCCGTCGCTGTGAGATATGCTTGGGAAGATAATCCGGTTGTTAATTTATATGACAAAATTGGGTTACCCGTCACGCCATTTCGAACTGATGATTGGCCACTTAAATCAAGAAATGTCAAAAAATAAAAATAAAAATAAAAATAAAAATAAAAATAAAAATAAGTCTGCTCTTTAAAGAGCAGACGCCTATTAAAACTATTATGAAAAAGGTAAGGACAATGAAAAAACATTTATTGGCACTAGCGGTTTTAGCCAATTTGGGGGGCTGTGCAGTAATGGAGACTGCATCAGTAGGCCAGTCCAATGTAGATTGGGCTTCTTCAATTGTAAGCAGTGAAAACGTTGAAATTAAAGACGGGAAAGCGTCGTTAGTGGGCGAATCGGGTTCGTTATCAACAGTGGTTTATAAGTCTTCTACTAAAACTCGTTTAGATCAAATTGAAATTAGCCAAGTACCTGTTTGGGACAATTGGCAGGCGGCCGGTAAAATTACGCCAAAATTTGCTAAAGATGCACCGGTTCTAATCCCTGTGAGTGAGGGTAATTATTGGTTGTTATCTAGACATAAAAAACAGCCTAAAACCGGCTATCATGCATGGCACACAACGGACATGAAAAACTGGGTGCATTACGGCCCAATTTCAAATCACGATAACCGTTGGGTGACCTCTGCTGAATACATGGACGGTAAGTTCTACATTTATTTCGACAAGCCAAATGATGAAGATCCACATTTGATCATCGATGAAGATTTAACCGATGGCAAACAAGGCAAAGTTGTAGGTAAGGTTTTTGAAGACCCAACACATGGTTCTGACATGTCGATATTTCGTGATGATGACGGCTTATTTCATTTAATCTATGAAGACTGGAGCCCAGTAGATCCAAGCAAACACGCGTGGGATTCACCGTTGGCTGGCCATGCAGATAGCCCAGACGGGATCAATGGCTTTGAACCTCATGAATATGTGGCGCCAATCGACCAAAGAACAACGGCAACAGGTCGTATCTTGCCTTATAAACCGCATCCTAATCAACTAGAGTTTGGCCGTGATCCAACGCCATATACTTATGAAGAGCACGAAGGGCCACAGGACGCTTTTGGTGACTACACAATGATTAAAGTGGGTGGCCATTATTATTTATTCTGCGATTATGACCCTCATGATGAAAATAAAAGTATGCGTGTAGGACGCTGGCGTACCGATGATATTACCAAAGAATTTGTGTGGGATGGCGAAGTCGGTGAAGGATTCCATCCAGATCCAACGGTTGGTTTTGCTGAAGGCAAATTTTACTTGTTAGTTCAACGTTCTGGCACTGACTTTATCAGTGACGGTCCATGGATTGATGGCGTAAACGTGCGTGCTGGTGTGGATACCGACAATGACGGTAAGGTGGATCAATGGACACCTTTCACTAAAGTTAAAGAGACTTACAAAGCTAAAGAAGGGTTTACTCGGGTCGTTGAGAGTACACCTGCGGCGTTAGATGTATCTAGTTTACCGGCGGGTTATCAGGTAACTCTTGAGTTTAAACTGTCTAAACATAACGACCAAAGGCCTACTATAAACGGCGTTAAAGTGACTGCACTGTAGTACAAAGTTGTTTTAACTGCTTTAAGTAAAAGCACGCTGCAACATTGCGTTGCAGCGCAATAACCAGACTTGGTTTGTGACTTTCAAAATGTGACAAACCAAGTTTTTATGTACTACGATTTTTCTTAAAACAACAACCGTTATCATTCGCCAAAGCTGTTTATAAATTGCGTGGCCGGACCGATTGGCTAGATGTTCTTCCGCACCGATGCCATAACTTGTACATCTTAAAAATTAGAAAAGGCACAATACCGATATGACATTCCAAAAAGTGCAATTCATAAAACTTGCTTGCGACTATTTATTCTCAGCTGTGTCATGCCCTTAGCTCTTTGTAACAACACGGCTCTAGCTCAATCCAAAACATCAGAATCTACTCCACAACCGCCTAATATTGTTTACATTCTTGCTGACGATATGGGATACGGTGATGTTGGTGCTTTTGGTCAAACAAAACTCAAAACCCCTATATAGACAGCCTAGCGAAACAGGGCATTAAATTTACTCAGCATTATTCAGGTTCTACTGTGTGTGGGCCGTCGCGAGCTAGCTTAGTTACAGGCTTACACACTGGGCACAGCCCAATCCGTGGCAATCCAAAATGGACAGCCTCAGGTAAAGCGGTAAGCCTTAAAAAGGAAGACTTAACCATTGCTGAAATGTTGAAAACGGCCGGATATCGTACTGCTGCGATTGGTAAATGGGGACTAAGTGAAAGTACCGATGTTAGTGATTATGAAATTGACCCTGCGATGCCTAATCAGCAGGGATTTGATTACTTTTTGGCTATAAGTACCATCGTGATGCGCACTATTATTATTGGAATAAACTTTGGAAAAACAATACGCCATACTATTTTTCAGCGAATATTCCTGAGGAAAACCAAGGGCAATATACTCACGACCTGTTTACTCAAGAAGCGTTATCTTATGTTGGCAATGCCAAACCAGATAAGCCGTTTTTCTTATATTTGGCCTACACCATTCCTCATGCGCCACTAACTGTACCTGAAGACTCACAATTAGAATATCGCGACCTAGGTTGGCCTAAACGCAAGATGAATACCAAAGGGCATTATAAACACGATGCCGAAGGTAATGTTTCTTATGCTGGCATGATCACTCGGATGGATCGAGATGTTGGAAAAATAGTCGAATTACTTAAACGCCGAGGCTTGGACAAAAATACCTTAGTCATATTTACCTCAGATAACGGCCCGGATTCGGGGAACAACTGGTTTAATAGTAATGGCGACTTAAAAGGTAAAAAACGAGACTTATATGAAGGCGGAATAAGAGTGCCAATGATTGCTTATTGGCCAGAAACGATTGCACCTAATACTGAAAGTCATCATATATCGGCGTTCTGGGACATTATGCCAACTTTTTGTCAATTGGCGAATGTTGCACAATGTCCGGCAAACGATGGAATTTCATTTGTTGCTTCACTCTTAGGAAATACCAAACAACAGCAAGAGCATGACTATCTATACTGGGAATTTAATGAGCGTAAAGGCCCAATTCAGGCGGTTCGTGCTGGCAATTGGAAGTTGCTTCGAAAGCTAAATAAAACACCGGAGTTATACGACCTAAGCAAAGATATTGGCGAGACGACAAATGTCGCAAGTGCGAATCCGCAAATTGCTAAACGACTTGAAAATTATATGGACTCTGCACGAACCGAACACTAGGAGTTCCCACTTAGACAGATGATCCACGCCAGTAAAAGAAAAAAATAAGCATAGGCTCACAAATACCAAACAAAAAACGTCATCCCCGTAGCTTGTAAAGTTAGGCAGCCTCGGCGATATTAGGGACCTCCAACCAAATGCAGAGGAATGCCATAATTCGCCCTAAATTGGCTCATAATTTCAGAACAAAAAACGTCATCCCAAAAGAGCCACGGCGATATTAGGGATCTCCAACCAAGTGTAGAGGAAGTTCATAATTCGCCCTAAATTAGCTCACAATAACCAGAACAAAAAACGTCATCCCCGTAGCTTGTAAAGTTAGGCAGTCTAAGCGATATTAGGGATCTCCAACCGAGTGCAGAGGAATGTCATAATTCGCCCTAAATTAGCTCACAATAACCAGAACAAAAAACGTCATCCCAAAAGAGCCTAAGCGATATTAGGGATCTCCAACCAAGTGCAGAGGAATGTCATAATTCGCCCTAAATTAGCTCACAATAACCAGAACAAAAACGTCATCCCAAAAGAGCCACGGCGATATTAGGGATCTCCAACCATAAGTGCAGAGGAATGTCATAATTCGCTTTCAACTGGCTCACAATAACCAGAACAAAAAACGTCATCCCCGTAGCTTGTAAAGTTAGGCAGCCTAAGCGATATTAGGGATCTCCAACCGAGTGCAGAGGACGTTAAAAATTTCAGCAACTCTGACCCCATTGGTCGGAATACATAGAGTTTTTGTTGCGGGATAAAACTAATGGCTTAGTTTCATCCCGTACAGTATGTGTTGTGGGGTTTGTGTTTACTTACTTACCTATTTAATGATTTTAATAGTTGGTTGGCCTTCTAAATACCCTAGAGACGTTAAAAATTCGTCTAATTTGTATAACGTATCGGTAAAATTCTTTTAGAGTTGTAGTTGAAGAATCCGTGTTTCCCGCCTTTATACAAATACAGTTCAGAGCGAGAACCTAATGCCTGCATTTTGTCTCGGAACGACTCAGCTGTCGCAACTGGTACAAGATGATCTTTTGTCCCTAAAAATACAATTGTTGGCGGCACATCTTTTGTTAGATTATGCATTGGCGAAAAATCCTGCCAGTAATCTTTCACGCGATTAAAGCCATAACCTGCTTTGCTATTGTCATAAACCGGGTTAAATAATGCTAATGCACTAGGCATAGTGTCGATGTTCAAATTATCATTTGGGTCGTCAAATTTTGATATGGTTGCCATAGCTACTGCCAAATGGCCACCTGCAGAACCACCTGACGCAACAATTTTGTTCGGGTCGATGTTAAATTGGGCAGCATTTGCCTTAAGCCAGCGCATTGCGGATTTAGCATCCATTACCGCTTCTTTTGGAGTCGTTTTGTTGCGACTTTTAACTCGATATTCCGCTGCAATCGCCACCATTCCACGAGAGGCTAAATATTCACTTTGGCGATAAAATTGTGCTGGACTACCACCGTTCCAACCGCCACCGAAGTAAAATAGTATTGCAGGGCGTTTTTTGTTGGTATTGCTTGATGGTGGCAAGAACACATGCATCTTAAGTTGTGTCTTCCCTATGGTTTTGTACAAAACTTTCTTGTCAGGTTGCGGCACTGGATCTGCTTTTGCTTTTGCTTTTGCCTTCGCTTTCGCTTTCGCTTTCGCTTTCGCTTTTGCCTTTGCATCTGATTTAGATGCAGAACTTACTTTTTCCGACGAAGCGTCAATAGTCGACTTTTCTACTGTCACTGCCTGTTCACTCGCGCATCCGGTAACAAATACACAAGCAAAAAGTAAACTGAATATTAATTTCATTTATGGAGCCTTTATAATTCTAATTAGTGACCTTTAAAACAAGGTTAAAACCGAAAAAGCGTAAAAATATGTATTAACTAAAGTGCATACAGATTGGGCACGACGCATTCGATTATTTGTCGGGTTCAGTTTAACTTACAATTTAAAGCCGCAAAGGTTGATACATAAGATTTTAGTGGTATTTTTTACGGTTGTTGCCAATTAAAACTGTTTTAATTTTATGGTCAATAATTTTGATAATATAAAGCACATTGGACAAGGATTTAATTTTCCAATTGCAATTTTTGCTGTGCGAATAAAAAATTATTCAACGTTATTGGTAAATAAACCGTTTTAAAGAAGAAGAACAACATGGCAATACTCCGTCAAACAGGGTACAAATTTCTCACCACTTTTACACTACTTTCGGTCCTTTCGGCCTGTAACATGTCATCGACAAAATCCGTTTTAGAGAGCAAAGTAGAAAATCCGTCAAAATCACCAACAAAACCTAATATCGTTATCATATTTGCAGATGACATGGGGTTTGGTGATATTCAAAGTTATAACACCGACAGCCTTGTGCCAACGCCTAATCTAAACGCACTTGCATCTGAAGGTATGAAGTTTACTGACGCTCATTCTTCTTCAGCCGTTTGTACACCGTCACGTTATTCATTGTTAACCGGGCGTTATGCCTTGGCGTACAGCGCTAAAGAAAGGAGTGCTTGATGCAGAGTCTCCGCTGATGATAGACACTAAGCGCGAAACTATTGCTGGCTTGCTAAAAAAGCGGACTACGAAACGATTATGGTTGGTAAATGGCACTTAGGACTAGGGGAAGGTAAACCTGATTATCGTGGCCAGTTATCACCGGGACCAAATGTTCTTGGCTTTGATTATTTTTACGGCATCCCTGCATCATTAGATATGGGACCTTATGTTTATATCGAAAACGAACACGTTGTGACGCCATTAACAGGTAATAAAATCGCAGCGAGCAAACATAGAAGAGGCGGTGGTGATGGCTTTTGGCGCAAAGCTGAAATAGGTGACGGCTTTAAACACCAAGAAGTACTGCCTAATTTAACTAAAAAAGCGGTAAGCAAAATTGCTGAAGCGGCTAACAAAGAGAAGCCATTTTTTATGTACTTCTCACTCCCTTCACCACATACACCGTGGTTACCAGCTAAAGAATTCCAAGGCGTTAGTGGTGCAGGCACTTATGGTGATTTTGCCGCTAATACAGACCATGTTGTTGGTGATGTTTTAGCTGCAATTAAAGCCGCTGGCATTGAAGACAATACGATAGTTATCTATTCGTCAGATAATGGCGCGCACTGGAAACCAAATGATAAAAGAAATATGCACATCGCGCAAATGGCGAATGGCGCGGACAAAAAGCCGATATTTATGAAGGCGGACATCGTGTACCACTTATCATAAAGTGGTCTAGTAGAGTTGAAACAAATGCCGAATCGGCTGCCCCAATTGTATTAAATGACATTGTTCGCACTATGGCATCAATTGTAGGTGTGCAACTATGGACAGGGTGCTGCGACAGACTCTTTTGACTTTTCACAGGTATTACTTGGGCAGAGCGACAAGTTTGACCGCGCACCTATGATCCATCATTCAATTAAAGGTCGTTTTGCTATTCGAGTTGGCGATTGGAAATTAGTGGAAGGCAAAGGAAGTGGTGGCTTTTCTAAACCGGCTAATATAACACCTAAAAAGGTCAGAGCCCGTTTGAGTTGTACAACTTGGCCCTTGACCCTGCAGAAAAAAATAACCTTAGCAGACAAAGAACCAGCCCGAGTAAAATCGATGTTAATTGAACTTAACGATATACGAAACCACGAAACGGTTTCATTTTAGGAAGGGAACTAAACCTTCGATATAAAAAAGCTAGGGCACTTAACATGCCCTAGCTTTTTTGCTCTAATTCACCAATCAATAATCTCTATTTTGCAATAAAAGCAAATGAACTTACTTTTATTGCACTAGAGGAATGATACGTTATTACTTAGCGTCAGCTTCGATAAACTTAATCTTAAAGACATGAGACCGACTACCATGACCCGGTGTAGAGTTAATTCCGGTAGCCATATATAAATATGCTGGCTTGCCGTCTTCAAACAAGATCTGAGGACGTTCTAGACGACCGGTTAAGTCACCACGGTAGACCGTATTGTCAGCCAATGTTTCTTTGCCAACGTAATGATCTAACGCTTCAAAGCTTCGAGTAACGTTTTCCCAAGGAAAAAACAAACCGTCATCTGATTGCCACAACAGACCACCGCCGTGTGAACCTTTTTACTGCCAAAGTCACGACTTAAAAAATAAACCGACTCATTCATTTCAAACGCGTATACATCTTCAATACCGCGCCAGTCAGGGGTCACTTGTTTAGTGTAGTTGTAAGGGCCTTCAAGCGTATCTGAAATGGCAACACCGTAGGTATATGCACCCCATTTTTTCTTTGGATTTTTTTCAGGACAGACTTGTTATAAAGAAAATATTTGCCGTCTACTTTGAGTAACGTCGGATTTGAAACCCCAAGCTTAGCGGTTTTATTCCAGCTATTTTCATGGGTGCCTTTTCGTAAAATCGTGCCATCGGGTTCCGCACCAGCAGCCGGACGCCAGTTGTCGTTTAAATCGTCTGCAACGTACATAATAATGCGCTGGGTCGCCAACTTATTGTCTTCATTAACAATAAAGCTCAGGACATAGCGGCCATCAATCTTTTTGATCGTTGGATTATGCGGAGCATTAAATTTGCCACCTTTGTCGGCCACAGCGATACCAACAAATTTAAACGGGCCTTGAGGTGTATCCCCAACATAGTGACCGATTTCACTTTCTTTAAACCAACCACTGAAGTCTTTTTGTCCATCTAGAGACCACTGCGCAACATATAAGTGAACCTTGCCATCAGGTCCTATAATCGGCGATGTGCCCCATATGTGTTTGCCTTTGGCTTCTAGCGCGACGCCAAGGTATTCATATTCTAACTTACTCGGTTTGGCGATACTCGGTGAAGGCATTGCGCTTAATATCACTGAGATACACAAGATTAACATAACTTTATACTGCATTTGTGAAACTCCAATTTAAAAAATCTGTATTTAATTTGTTTTTAATAATAAACAGCGACTATCTACCAGCTCGCTTTATTAGGGTCGTAGTTTTTATTAAGAGGCATAGTTTGGGCGCCGACTTCTAGTCGCCACTGGCGTAATTTTGATAACAACGAAGCGGTTAATTCGGGCTGTAAATGCGCGATGTTGTGCTGTTCGCCAATATCATTTTTCAAATTATAAACCTCAATTTTTTGGTCATTAAAAAATTCAATAAGTTTAAAGTCGCCATCGCGGATCGCGCCAGAAGGCTGACCTTGACGGTGATAATGTGGGTAGTGCCAATACAAGGCATTGCGATGTAATGTTGCTGTCGGTTCAAAAAATAAGTGAGAAATGTCAACGCCATCTAATGTTGATGTTGGCGTTTTTGCTCCGCTAATTTGGGCAAATGTGGGCAGCAAATCCACCGTACTAATTAATGTATCTGATGTTTGATTCGGTTTGATCTGTCCGGGCCAACTGGCAATAAATGGAATGCGAATTCCGCCTTCATAAAGCGTCGCTTTACCATTTCGAAGTGGCGCATTATCCGTTGGTCGTCCCGTATCATTTTTATCTAAACCACCGTTATCGGACAACAGGATGACAAGGGTATCTTCGGCTAAATTATTGCCATTTAAGTAATTCATCACAGTCGCTACGCTATCGTCGAGAGAATGCAGCATCGCGGCGTATTGGCTATTATTTTGGTTCGATTTAACCAATTTTTTCGTTCGTCATAAAGGGCTTTGATGTCATCATTAAAATGCACTTTGGTATGAACGCTATAGTGAGAAATCGTGACAAACCAAGGTTTGTTTTGGTTCGATATTTGCGAAATATAGTCTATTGCTTCATTGGTCAGTTGATGCACACCTTTTGGATCTTGTTTGTTATGCACGCCATTGAGACTAAAATCTTGATGTCCGGCGTCGAAACCATGGTATTGCGCTGCGATATTTTTTTCGCTGTCTTGTTTTGTTAATGGTCTATCGACAAACTCTTTAAGACCCTTTATATGCCATTTACCAAACCATGCGGTTTTATAGCCGTTATCTTGCAGGACTTCGCCTACCGTCAGATCCTTTGCCTTAATGCCATCTAAATTCCATGCAGGAACTGAGTATTTTTCGTTTGGATATTGCCATCCTAGGATCCAGTCGGTGACGTGCAATCGGGCAGGGTGCTGGCCGGTTAATATGCTCATACGTGTTGGTGAACAAATATGTGCGGCGGAATAGGCTTGGGAAAACTTGATGCCGCTGTTGGCAAGTTGGTCTATGTTTGGTGTCTGATAAAAGTCACTGCCATAACTCGATAAGTCTCGCCAGCCAAGATCATCAACTAGGATCATCAGAATATTAGGCTGTTTACTCGTTTCGGTTTGCGCAATCGCACTCGACATAAAACTAATACAGCTATAAAACAACAGTAAACTGATTAAGGGCTGTTTCATTTTACATGTCCTATATGGTATCCCCTTAGTGTTAACTAAGGGGATGTTGTTTCTTAACGCTAATAACGGCCTTGGATGATTTCATCAAGACGTCTTTGAAGCTTTGACGCTAACTCTGGATTTTCTGCAGCAAGGTTGTTCAACTCATCAGGATCGGTTGATAGATCATAAAGTTGATCCTCGTTTACGTAGCCGCCTTTAATTTTTTTGGATTTTATAAAATTCGGCTTTTTGTTCGATTTAGGTATGAATTTAAACTGGTTATGGCGCAACGCCGAATTCCCCAATGACTCTTCAATCAAATCAACTCGGCCATTTTCTGATTTGCCTAACCAAACAGAAAGCTGATCTAAACTGTCGACAGCCTCATCATCGGCTAATTTGACGCCAACCAGTTTCGCCAATGAGCGGTAAATATCCATTTGTGAAACTAACGCATCGTTCACTTGTGGCTGAATGGTTCATAGCCAGTAAACGAGCGTTGGTACACGTGTTCCAGCTTCTAAACGACTGTATTTGCCACCGCTAAATGGTCCCCCAGGTTTATGGTCGCCAAGCATATTCGCGGCATCATCAAAATATCCGTCAAACAAAACTGGGCCATTGTCACTGGTAAAGATGATCAAGGTATTTTCAGCTAGTCCTAAGTATTCAATTTCTTTTATTATACGGCCTGTGATCCAGTCCATTTGAGCAATAGCGTCACCACGTGGCCCCATTGTGCTTTTACCTTTAAAACGAGGATGAGGCATTCTCGGTACGTGAATGTCGTGAAATGATTTAAATAAGAAGAATGGTTTTGCTTTATTTTTTCTAATAAAATCAATGGATTTTTCGGTAAATACTTCTGCAAAATCTTCGTCTACCCAATGAGCCGCTGTACCGCCATCCATGTGACCTATGCGACTTACACCATTTACGATGGTTTTGTTATGTTGGCCATCCGCTTTATAACGAAGCAGTTCTGGATTTTCATAACCAGTTGGCATATCGCCAATTTTTTCTTGTAATTAACTAATAGCGGATCGTCTTTTTGCAAGTTAACGACATTGTGATCTTCAACATAAACCGTTGGTACTCGGTCGCCTGTAGCAGGAATCAAAAAGCTATAATCAAACCCTATTTCGAGCGGGCCCGGTTTTATGGCTTTATTCCAATCTAGATTGCCATCGCCTAAACCAAGGTGCCATTTACCAATAACCGCGGTTGTATAACCCGCTTTTTAAACATGGATGCCATAGTGGGTTTGCCCGGCTGAATTAATGCAGGAGCATCGCCTTTTAAAATTTGCGCATTATTTCTAAATCCATGTTCCCCGGTTAATAAAGAGTAACGTGACGGAGTGCAGGTAGCCGCAGAAGAATGGCCGTCGGTAAAACGAATGCCGTTTGCTGCAATACGATCAAGCTCCGGGGTTTCAACGCCTTTTGCGCCGTAACTGCCTATGTCGCCATAACCTAAGTCGTCAACATAAAAGATAACAACATTTGGCGTAACCTTATGTTTTGAGCCCTCGGGCATCACATTATCATTCATAGTGCTAGTTGCGTTTTGAGATGATTGCCCACAGCCTGACGCCAGCGCCGCTAGCGTCATCGCAAACAATATTTTTAGTTGCGCTTTCATTACCTTCCCTTATCTTGAAGTAGTTTTTTATTAGTATGATTTAGAGTGAATTCTGGATCAAATTTGGGGTTTAGCTCTGTTGGAATTGGCGCATTTATGGCAGTGCGCCAAGCATTAAGGTCTTTGCTTAAGCTATTAACTATTTTAGGTAGATAAGGCGCTAAATTTACATGTTCACCTAAATCATTTTCTAAGTCATATAACTCAAATACGTTATCTTCGAGAATAATGGTGTAGCTTCCATTTTCCTTGGCGCATAGTCGAGCCTTAGCCGAGTTCGAAATAGCGGGTCGCGACTTTGATCGGCGCTTGCATTGTAAGCCTGTAAATAGATAGGGAAATGCCAGTATAGGTTTCTGTTTTCGAGTGTTTTGTTGTCAAACCAAAGTGGTGATAAATCGCTTCCGTCTAACGTTTGTTTACTCACATCTGCATTGATAACGCTAGCTAACGTAGGGTAAAAATCAGCATTTATGACTGGGGTTGCATCGGTTCTTGGTGCAATACGACTTGGAAAAGAAACAACAAGTGGCACACGTGTTCCACCTTCATAATAACTGCCTTTGCCGCCTCTTAGTGGGTCTTGGTATGAAATAGAACGGATCCCACCGTTGTCTGAAGTAAAGATAACAAGGGTATTGTCGAGTAGTTTTTGCTGCTCTAACGAACGCATTATTCTGCCAACGTTGATGTCCATTAGTTCTACCATTGCAGCAAACGTGGCGTGTCGTTCATTGCGAATAAGCGGGTGATTTAAATACTTTTGTTTTACCGACTCGGTTGCTTCAAGAGGGGTATGAACCGTGTAAAAGGAATGTAAGCAAAAAATGGCTGCTCTTTGACCGCCGATATCCAATCGATAACTTCGCTAGTAAGGCGGTCAGGCAGATATTCTCCGTCAGGGCCATCGGTGATGAATGGTAGGTTATAGGGACTAAAATAGGTTTTTGGATGTCCCTTTTGATACCCCGCCACATTGTGATCAAAGCCCTGTGTTTTAGGATCTAGACCCAAATGCCATTTACCAAAATTGCCCGTGGTATAACCTTGTTTCTGAAACATTTCAGCCATGGTAATGACATCGTCTTCCAAATCATTCGTATTGGGCTCTGGGATCAGCTTACGTGTTTTTCATTGCCACGAGTTGAAGGCGATACGGTATAAACACCGTGACGCGGCGAATATTGGCCACTCATCAAAACCGCTCGACTGGGAGCACAGTTCGCAGCACCGGCATAAGCATCGGTAAAGGTAAGTCCTTTAGTTGAAAGGGCATCAATGTTCGGGGTTTGAAAAACACCAGAGTGGTCGTTATAGCCAACATCAGCCCAGCCTAAGTCGTCAACTACGATCATGACCACATTTGGCGTCTGTGCTGAATAAGCATTAAAGCAACAAATCGATAGGAAGAAACTTACAATAGAGAGCGTTCGCATTGATGTGTGTAATTTTTTGATTATATTGGTTAATAACAAAAAAGCGGGCTGAACCCGTAAATTTGTTGCCAACATAAACGGTTGTTTAGGATTAAACCTGTATTAAATCAAAAATCAGTTAAAGATGTTTCGACGATTGGTTTGAAATAAAGTTAGGAAAGTTAGGAAAGTTTACTAAATTGGTGATTTTATAAAATGCGCCAGCTTGCGGTATAGGCAAGCCTTAGCGCATTGAATTGACGTTACTCTGTCTGCGGTGACCACTTAATTATAAAGGTTGCACCCGGTTCTACAGTTATATCAAAATCTGTATTTGCTCGCTTCATAGCACCTAATGGTTCAAGTGTAATAGCGTTAGGATTTGACTTTGAATTATCGATAAGTGGATTGCCAACCGTCGACATCAATGCCCATACTTCTGCCTTCATTGGCGTTTCTGTTTTAAATCCATCCATCGTAATTTTAGCAACCGTTCGCTTTCTGTCAGAGGTATTCGTTAATACCACCCCAACGTGTTTTTGATCAGGGCTGACACTAGCGGTCGCTAAGATTGCAGGTATTTTTTCCTTCTAAATTTGTTTTGAGCGCCACTGACTTCAACTTTAACAAACTGCTGTTGCATATGTTTGGCAAATATTTCAATAGGGAACGCACGTGAGCGTATTACGCCGTCATCGTTAACCATAGGGGTATTGTTATTGAGAAATAAGGAATGACCCATTAACGCGGCAACGTCATCACTGTACTCGTTAATTACGGTATGCATAATTGCCAATTGGTTTATGTGATTTTTTAAGCCATATTCGGTTAACCAAATTTGCTCTTTACCGGTTAACGATGGGTTATCGTAGTTGGCATTCCATTCTTTGATTTCTTCAATTTTGTGGCCGATGCCCAAACCTGCATATATTGCTTGCGTATAGTTTTTATGGGCTTGTTTAAGGTCTCCAGGGTAATAATGCTTGGCAATACCGTCAAAAGGTTGTTTCGCTTTGGCCATATGTTTAAAGAATGACTTTTTCTCGAAACTAGAAATGATTTGAATCGACGGATCTACCGCTTTCATTTTATGGTAATAGTCGATAAATCCTAGTTGTTTACCTGTGAGGTAATCCAATTTAACAAACTCATTACTCGGTGGGATCATGCCGTTGACGCCATCGCCAAATGTAATTTCACCGATTTTAGTGTCTAAAACGTAATGTTTATCTTTAGCGCCGGATTGCTCAAAACTTGAGACTCTTTGCCATAAGGTTCCATCAATTCGAAGGTTAAAAGGTTGTTTAGGGTCGTGCAAACTCACCGGTGCAAACTTCACATAGAGTTTTTGATTTGCCGCTGTTGTGGTTTTTATATGGCTGTCTTTCCAACTTGTTTGTGCTGCAGCTTTTTGACTTTTGAAGTATTTGTAGCCACCAAAAACATATCTATCGGCATCGCCAAACGCCAACATGCCATTGGTTCCTTTAGCATCGTCTTTTTCGACATTTGCATTACCACGTTTGCCATCGAGTTCCGTAGGATAGGAGCCCCAGTTTAATTCCCAGTTACCAAAGACTTCGTTGCCAATTTCCCAATATTTAATACCGTAAGGTTCAACATGGCCATTTTTGGCACGTTCTGCGGCCCAGTCTTTGCCACCATTAGGGTTTTCCCCGACTTTCGCATTCATGTATTCCACCCAATCGGCGGCGTCTTCAGGCGTTTCATATCCCATAAGCAACCATGATCACGCCGTGAGTAAAGCTGGTGGTTTCTAACAAGCGTCCAAATTCATCAGGGCCAAATTCGTTTGACCGATTACTTTGATTGTTACCACTGACATTATCAATACGTTGAGAAACAGGACCAATTGCTCGTTTCCATTTATATAAGTTAGCTTCAGAACCCCTAGGAAACGATATGACTGTAAGCCCAGTTTTTTAGCTGCATTCATTTCAACAGGATCAAATTCGCCATTGGCTTTTAAAATGCCCTGACCACCTTTTGGGTAGATGTTATTGCCACCATAATAGAGGGGATTTTGTTGTCCTATAACATCGCTAACGTTGATTTCAACTTTAACCGTTTGGTCGGCGAAGCTGAACATGGAAACAGTAGAAATTAATAAGCCTGCTATACAGGTCTTAACTGACAACATTTGTTTATTGGAAGACATAATGGGTTACTTATTGTTATTTTTTAATAGTAACAGTCATTTTAGAAAAACCCGTAAATTATCAATAGAGTTTAACGCTCGCTATTACGCTCTTTGTTCTGCATATAATGACACAGACTCTAGGCAATTTGTCGGCGTACTAAATTGTTTATATAAAAGAATTTATTAGGGATAATCTCAACTTTATTTAACAAAATTCAACTTTTTTACGGGTTTAGTTTCCTTACAAGGTTTGTAATTCAGAGCTGGCTATTAGCGCTGGTAATGAGCGACAACTTTAAGTAGCAAATTTAAGAGCTAATACATTAATTGTTAATATATAGGCACATGATAGATCGATACCTCAGTGTCTAAATTACTATGTATCGAGAGTTAGGGTAAATTTTATGAATTTGAGCAATTTATTTGCATTAACAAGCTTAGCGGCATGTTTGAGTCTGGCTGGTTGTTCTGGTGCTTCTAAGAGTGAAAGTGACACAGTAGCTAACGTAAAACATGATAAACCTAATGTTATCTATATTTTGGTAGATGACTTAGGTTATGGCGACATTGAACCCTTTGGTCAGGAAAAATTAAAACGCCAAATCTGCAAAAAATGGCAAATGAAGGCATGACCTTTACGCAACATTATGCAGGTAACACCGTTTGTGCTCCTTCTCGTGCAGCTTTGATCACAGGTCAACACTCTGGTCATGGTCAAATTCGTGGTAACTATGAACTTGGCGGATATGAAGACGCCGAAGAGTTTGGTCAAATGCCTTTGGTTCCAAATTCACCAACTATTGGTAAATTAATGCAGAAAGCGGGTTATGAAACTGCGCTTATCGGTAAATGGGGCTTAGGTGGACCTGGTTCTTATGGTTTACCAACCAAACAAGGTTTTGATTACTTCTTTGGTTACTTAGACCAAAAACAAGCGCATAACCATTACCCAACACATTTGTGGAAAAACGAAGAGTGGTTCAAATTGGACAACGAGTGGGTTCATCCACATGCACCATTCCCTAAAGGTGCAGATAAAAATGATCCGTCTGTTTACGAACAGTGGAAACGTCCAGACTTTGCTCAGCAACGTTTAACCAACGAAGCACTAGAGTATGTTGAACAAAATAAAGACAAGCCGTTTTTCTTATACCTAGCTTACGCTGCACCACATGCGGCTTTACAAGCACCAGATGAAGAAATTGCAAAGTATGACTTTGAAGAAACGCCATATGACGGTTCAACAGACGGCGGTTATTTACCATCGTTTAAACCAAGAGCGACTCGTGCAGCAATGATTTCGCATATTGACGAAGGTATTGGTCAATTGATGGCAAAACTTAAAAAGTTAGGTCTTGACGATAATACATTGGTTATCTTTACGAGTGACAACGGTCCAAGCCCTGAAGGTGGTGCAGATCTTGAGTTCTTCGAGTCTACAGGTGAACTTCGAGGCATCAAACGTGACCTTTATGAAGGCGGTATCCGCATGCCTATGGTTGCTCGCTGGCCTGAAAAAATAAAACAAGGCGTGCGTAACGAACATATTTCAGCATTCTGGGATGTTATGCCGACATTAGCCGACATCGTTGGAACTGAAGCACCTAAAGAAACAGACGGTATTTCATTTTTACCAGCACTTACTGGCGAAGGTCAACAGCAGGAACACGACAATTTATACTGGGAATTCCATCACTGGAATGGCACTCATTCACAGGCCGTGCGTATAAATGGTGTTAAAGGTTCTGACTGGAAAGCGATCCGTTATTTCAACGGCAAGAAAGGTAAGCAACCTAAAGTTGAATTGTTTGACCTAACTAATGATCCAAGTGAATCAACAAACCTTGTGGCTAAACACCCTGAGATTGCATCACAGGCATTAGAGTTAATGGACAATTCACGTACTCGTTCATTTATCGATACTTGGAACTTCGATTATTACAAAGGTAAGAAGTAACTTATCTCTGAGTAAAACTATTTTTTTAGTTGTGTGTGTTTTGGGGTGCCTTTTGGCACCCTTTTTTACCTACTGCTGAATTTGCCATTTGGTAAAAAAGCATAAGTTAAAAAACATAGTTAACAAGAAAAACAAGAACGGCGTTAATAATGAAATCGAAGGTTACGGCGTTCCCATAAAGTAGAAATCAATAATAAAAAGAACCACATAATTTGGTTGTTAAAAAACAGCGTAGTGAGGGGAACATGGATAATTCAATCGACAAAAAACAATCATGCTGTAATACATCGAATCACAGCGAACCCGAGTCTAAAAGCCGTCGACAGTTTGTAAAAGGAAGCGGATTAACGGCATTAATGTTAATGGCTGGCAGTCGCAACGTTATGGCCGGCCCATTTAATATGAAAGACTACAATGAAATTATCCCAGCCGATAAAAAATTAAGTAAGCAATGGATAGCCAGTTTGTATGAACGTGGTAAAGCCATGACAGCAACAGGGGATAATTTAAAATACATTGGAATGCCAATTAATGGTATCTGCACTGGGCAGGTCTATTTGGGTGGTGACGGAACTTTATGGCGTTGGAATATTACCGGTAAACGAAACGTTAAAAAAGAAAACCCGAGAGGCGAACGATACTTAGACCCAGATGTTGCTGAGTCACCACTCAACCAAGGGTTTGCAATTAAAGTCGATGGAAACGTGAGGACATTGGATTCAAAAGGCTTTGAGGATGTTGTTTTCACAAACCAATATCCTATGGCGAACGTAGATTTTAAAGACAGCAACTGTCCAATAGATGTCGCACTGCAGGCATACACACCTTTTATTCCTCTAAATCGTGACGATTCGAGTCAGCCAGTTATCGTTATGAAATATACCTTAACTAATCGTTCATCAGTGGTAAAAGACACCACTATTGCTGGTTGGATACCTGATGTTATTGAAGTCGAGAAAGAAGATAAACGTTCAGTGTCTAAAGCGTTTGTATATAGTGAGTTGGATTCAATAGCGACAGTCGAGAGTTATGCGTTAGTCGACTCGACTCGTAATGACGAATTTGGTGCTATGGCAATTGGTCTATTAAATCAAAAGAGCCCGAGCCTGATTAACTTATCCGCTGAAGCTGCGAGACCCGATTCCGTGTTCTGGCCCACCGGGAAAAAGACCAAAAATGGCGATGTTGTCAGCCATCAATTATCTGATAAACAATGTGGCGCACTTGGCCATAACGTAAGGCTTGAACCCGGTGAATCAAAGACAGTGTCATTTGTTTTATCTTGGCATATACCGATGACAAATTATGATATTGCGTTTGGTCGTAAAAAGAGCAACAAAGTATTTGCGCCCAATCATTATGCGACACTGTCAACATCGGCTTCTGATGCGGCAAATAAGTTAGCAAAAAGAGAACAACAACTTCACGCTAATACGCAAAAGTGGACGGACACATGGTACGACTCAACTTTGCCATATTGGTTTTTAGAGCGCACGTTTTTAACTGTTAATTGTGTTCAAACTGAAATGGGGCAACGCGTTGCTCAAACAGACACAACGCCTGAACATTACAATTTTTATGAAGGTGTTCGATGCTGTCCCGGCAACTGCACTCACGTTTTTCATTATGCTCAAGGACTAGCTCGGATATTTCCGTCAATCGAAAGAGAGTGTCGAGACAAGATTGAGTATGGCTTAGGGTTTGACGAGCAGACTGGCGTTATGCATCACCGATATTCAAATACGAAATTTGGTGATGCCATCGATGGTAATTGCGGCACCATTATTCGCGTTTATCGTGAACATCAAATGACAACCGACTATCGTTTTTTAAAAAGTATATGGCCACGGACTAAGTTGTCTATGGAACATGTTATTGAAAAATGGGATGCAAATGAAGATGGAATGTTGGAAGGGCCGCAACACAATACATTGGATGAACCTTGGTATGGACAGGTTCATTGGTTGATCAATCTTTACCATGCATCGCTAAAAGTTAGTGCCGTTATGGCGCGCAAGATGAACGAGCCAAAACTCGCTGAGCGTTACGAGTCCATTGTCGCAAAAGGCGTACCTGCCATGGTGGAGTTATTGTGGCGAGAAGATTTTGGTTATTTTATTCATAAATCAGGACCCGGTGAAAAAGAAAAACATGGTTCTACTAATGGCTGTCACATTGACCAAATCCTTGGCGATTCGTGGTTACTGAATGTTGGCATTGATAACATTTTGCCAAAAAACAAAATTAAACAAAGCTTAGAGTCACTTTGGAAATACAATTTCACGCCGGACGTCGGCGCCTTCAGAGCTAAGATCACCGAAGGTCGTTGGTATGCAGGAGAGGGTGACGCAGGCTTGGTAATGAGTTCATTCCCTTTCGGTAAAATTGAACCTAAAAGCGGTAAAAAAGTTACGCCGGTTATCTAAACGAATGCATGACTGGATTTGAGTGGCAAGTAGCTGCCCACATGATTTGGGAAGGGATGGTTGAAAAAGGACTCGCTATTGGCAAAGCAATCAACGACAGGTATCAGCCAGAACTCCGTAATCCCTATAATGAAATAGAATGCAGCGATCATTATTCGCGGGCAATGGCAAGTTATGGGGCTTATACCGCGATGTGTGGTTACCAATATGACGGCCCAGACGGGTTCTTGGCATTCGCACCCAAATTGCAGCCTGAAGATTTTCGTGCGGCATTTACTGCTGCAGAAGGTTGGGGCAGTTTCATCCAACTTAAAAATGGTCGTCGTCAAATCGTATCTTTAGATCTTCGTTACGGTCACTTGGCATTGAATACGCTTAAATTGGCAAAACTCGATGGTGTTCAAGCAAATCAAGTTGAAGTAACTATTGATGGGCGCAGTGTTGATGCTAAGTTAAATAATAATGAGGGAAGTTTAGTGGTTACTTTTGAACAGGGACTGACGCTAAAAGAACATCAAATGTTAACCGTGGAGCTTAGCTAGCGGTTTACTAGATTGAGCCCACAAATGATGGCAAGGTGCGTCCCATTCAATGATTGGATTTCGCCTAGCCTGTGTTATTTACAGTGTTATTAGCAGTGTGATTAGCAGTGTTATTAGCAGTGTTATGTCGAGGCTCTACATTAAGCGATTTTGTTCAAAGGATACAAAAATGCAATTTTACACAAAATTAAAGTTTACTCGAGTCTGCTTGCTTACCTCGATGGTATTATCAGCCCTAATGTTAACGGGTTGTTTAACAACAGAGGAAGCAAAACAGGAAGCAACTATTAAGGTTAAAAAAGCGAGAAACAAACAAGTAAGCCCAACTTCATTGTCATCTTTACTGACGATCAAGGGTACGAAGATGTTGGTGTGTTTGGTGGTGATCATGTTGCCACACCTAATTTAGACCAGATGGCCGCAGAAGGACTTGTCCTTACCGACTTTTATGTGGCGTCTCCGTTATGTTCGCCCTCTCGAGCGGCGTTAATGACAGGAAGTTACCCACGACGTATTAACATGGCAACGGGGTCAAACTTTCCTGTGTTACTGGCAGGGGACAGCAAAGGCTTGAACCCAAGTGAAATCACCATAGCTGAAACTTTAAAAGAAGCAGGTTATATCACCGGTATGTTTGGTAAATGGCATTTAGGGGATCAACCAGAAGTACTCCCCACTCGACAAGGTTTTGACGAGTTTTTGGTTTGCCCTATAGCCATGACATTTCGCCAACACATAAAAAACAAGCACGATTTAAATTTCCAGACCTCCCTTTAATGTCCGGTGAAACGGTTATTGAACTTAACCCAGACCCCGCAAATCTGACGAGGAGAATTACTGATAAGGCGGTGGACTTTATCAAACGACATAAAGATGAATCGTTTTTTTGTATCTGCCACAACCTATGCCACATGCCCCATTACATGTGTCAAAAGAATACTTAGCGACTGTTGATGACAACACCAAAAAGCGGTTAGGTATTTCCGACCAAGATATCAAGCGTGGGCTGAAAAAGCAATGTATCCCTTGGTGATTGGTGAACTAGACTCTGCCGTTGGACGAGTTTTAGATACACTTAAAGAATTGGAATTAGACGCCAATACGATAGTCATTTACACCTCAGACAATGGACCCGCAGGTAAACTCAATTCTGACGGTAGCAAACGCTATTTGTCTGGCCGTAAAACATTAACGTTGGAAGGTGGTATGCGCGTACCAACCATCAGCCTAGGCACCGGGAATGATAGCCGCAAATACAATATCTAAGGAAGTTACCACGAGTATGGATATACTACCGACGTTGGCAGCAATCGCGGGGGCAAAAGTACCGGCAGATAGAGTTATCGATGGTAAAAATATTTGGCCAATTTTAACCGGGAAAAAGATGCCAAATCACCATATGATGCGTTTTTCTATTACCGAGAAAATACGTTAGAAGCGGTACGAAGTGGTGATTGGAAATTATCAATAAAAGGGGTACGGCCGGGGCTATACAATTTGGTTAAAGACCCAGCTGAAACACACGACCTAACAAAACAATTTCCAAACAAAGCCGAGCAATTATTGGCACATATAATCGACTTCGAAGCTGAACTCGGTATAGATAAAACCGGTGCCTGTGCTAATTGTCGACCGGCAGCTGAAATTGAAGACCCCAAATATATTAGGTAAACATCATAGATAAATGACCTTAGTAAATCGTTTAGCTAAATAACAAAAACCGACGCAGTGAACGTCGGTTTTTGTTTTCTATTCCCTTTAAACCAAATAATCTAGGACGACACTATTAGCGGGTAACTGTCAGCTGTGTTCTACCTATTGCTACCGGTATATTGGCTAAATACAGGCCATTCCCTAAAGATTTAAATGAGTGTTCTGCCATTTTTGGCGCGCCATTTTGACTCCATATGAGTAGCGGCCCAGATTCCTCCAGCGTAAAGCTAATCTGGGAGTTTGTTACAGAAGTGAGCGTAACCGCCGCTGCAGGCAGGTATTTATCCTGACGACCGATAACGGCCCAACCGTTAACTTTAGGGTATAAAAACACCATTTTAGCGTCGAAATTGGCGACGTTTGTGGTAAATGACTGAGTCAAGTTATGAACCGATTGTGTTGCTGGGTCAAATAACAACAGACCATCTTTAGGCAAGTCCCATGGACCATTGTTTGGCTGCAGCAGTTCACCGGCAAATGGATAGTCTTTTGTGTTTATATTGCCAGTGAGCGCTTTACCGCTTTCGGTAAAGTTAAATAAGGCTATCGCGGCGACGCCATCTTGCATCGGCGCAATAACGCGAAAAACCTGTTCATCTCTAAATGGGTGAATAAAAAACTTTCCGGCAACAGCGTTGCGGGAGCCGAAGTTCGCAACAACTTGCCATCTTCATAGGCAAATGGCAAAAGCACTTCAGGCTTTATCTTTGACGGCTCGTCAGAAATATAAACGGGACCGCCGGCAATGGCGCGAGCAATTGTCATTGGTTTCACGTCACGCGCATCATGGGTATGAAACATATCAAGGTCGCCCCACACGGTTTGGCCCATCCACAAATGATTCGCAAAACTTTGGTAGGTATTCGATTTATTTTTGTCCTTATCCGCTTGGTTATAATCCGGGCTTGAACGGGTTAGGGCGCTGTATTTGGTTTGCAGAGAATTGATATTTGGTTGGGCGATGCAGTTCAACAACGGTAAATTCATATCATGGGTGGCATTTTCTAAAGCCTCATTGTTATGACGCATTGCGCCAACTGGATCCGTTGTACCTTTGTATAAATCAAATGTTCGAGTATGAAAGTCGACTTTTATGAAGTCAAAACCGTTATCTTTGGTATCACTAACCATTTTGTCATAAAACGCTTTTGAGGCTTGTTTAGTGCCATTTGGCAGGAGGCTTCCTTTTTTACGGTAGGACTAAGATAAGGTTTAAGATCTGACATAGTATGATCATTAGATACACCACCCATATACCCACCAAAATTACGCCAAATGCCAACCCACTTTATTTTCTCTTCGTTTTTAAGCTCCATGATGGGCTTCCAACCATTGGCAAACTTTTTCTTGTTAACACCAAAACTCAGTAGTTTGCTATTTTTAGCATCCAAGTAGCCATCGTCGACCATCACCCAACGAAACGGTGCCGTACTTTGATCTAGGGTATGAAACGCATCTGAAATAATGTCTTCAGAAATATTCTTTTGTAATGCTCCCACGAACACCAACCTAAATAACCATAGGGCTGCTCAGGATAATTTTTAAATGCGCGGGGCTGGGCAGCAACGTAACCAGACTGAAATACCTGTTGCTAAGGCATTTTGAGTTGCTGAATATGGCGAGTCGCCATAGGCCCAAATCAGAAGGGGGATTTTGCCCGATACCGTTGCCGTACCGAAATTACCGGTTTTTAATAATAGTTGTTCTTGTGCGACAAAAAATTGGCCGTAAACTTTTTCTGAAGCCATTGGCAATAAAGCCAAATATCTTCCGTCATACAGTTCAAGTAAAATATATTGACCCTGTTGAATATTGATGTGGTCTTTTCGGGTTTTTGAAGGTTGGTAATCTTGCAGTTCACTTAAGGAAGTAAATGCAATTGCCTCTACCCGATTACCTCTAGCCACAACGCCTCGGCCAAAAGCGGTGAATGGCCGGTAGTAAACACCTTGTTTAAACTTAGGCAAGTCGATAACTCGAGTTAGCACCATTCCATCGTTATCAGGCTTAATCTTATGCAGTTGCGTTTCGACCAATTGACTCGCTTTGGTCGAAATAGAAATCGGTTTGCTAGCAAGAGTTGCACTGGTAAACGACAATAGAATTAAGCTCATCATCAATGTGACTTTCATGGAAATTTCCTTAACTTTTTATTTGATAACCATGCAGCTCAGTTTGAGCCAATTCAAATTCTCCAGAGTTTCATATAATTGAAAGTCACTCAGACGTTTATGGAGGGAACTGCAATAAGTGCTCTTTAAAAAAATGAAGCTTTTTATTTAAACAGTTTTAGATAGGTGTTTCAATTTTATTAATTATAAAAATACAGTTTTTGTTTGTTTTTTATATTTTTGGCTTACTCTTTGTATTTACAGTATATAAAAGTTATTTTGATTTTTTTGATGTAAATACACTTACATAAACAGATCCAAAACAATAACGATAATAAAAAGAGAAGCAATCATGGCGTTTGTCTATAAGTTCAAACTCTTTAAAACAGCAGGGATCGTCACTTCACTTATCCTCATCAATGCATGTGCGATATCTGATTTAACCGGAATAAGATCGGCCGGGGAGCGGGCGCAAGTCACTAGTTTGAGCACACTATATTTCACAAAACCGGCAACGGTTGATATTAATGCTAGCGATAAAAACGACACTAAAAACCGTGGCCGTTTGTTTATGAGCGAAGCCTTACCTCTTGGCAACGGTCGATTTGGTGCTATGTTTGCTGGTGGTATTGAAAGTGAATATCTTGTATTTAACGAAATTAGTCTTTGGGCAAATGCCGTCCGTGGCCTTAGCAACGTTGAACAATCGGGCACGCGACTAGGTGCACATCAACACTTAGAAACCGTCAGAAAAGCGGCTCGGGACAGTAAGTTTGGTAAAGATAGCGACTCGGTTGAGTCATTAGGAACTAAGTATCTCGCAACAAAAACACCATTAGGTCATTACGCACCATTTGCCGATCTGAGGATAGAAACGGGCCAGCAGCGACAATCTGTTTCTGCCTACCGCCGAGAATTAGACATTGCTAACGGCGTGGGGACTGTACGATATGAAATAGATGGCGTTAAATATACCCGAGAATATTTTTGCAGTTTTCCAGATGATCTTTGTATGATCAGAATGCAATCTGACGGCGGTGTTATGGATCTCAGGCTGACTGCAGCATCAGCCCACGACAAAAAAGTGATTTCTACAAACGGTAATGAACTCCGCCTACATGGGTATTCTCCAATGGCGCAGGGTGACGATATTGAATTTTTGCAAACCGCAAAAGTGGAAGTGAACTCGGGTGGTAAAGTCGCTTCATATGCCAACGAATTGCATGTCACGGGCGCGTCAGAAGTGGTCATTTATGTGACGGGTTATACCGACTATTTACCAAACTACCCCAACTTTAAAGGTCGTGACTTTCTTTCTGATACTAAGCAAACGCTTAATAGAGCCATAGCCAAAGGCTACTCCAAGATTAAAACTGATCACGTAGCTGACGTTAATGCATTGATGCAGCGGGTCGAGTTTAAGCTAAACGCTGAGCTATCTGATTTACCAACAGACAAATTAATTACCCAAGGAAAGCCACTTGAGCTTTACCCTTTATACTTTAATTATGCCCGCTATCTACATATCAGTTCTTCACGCAATGCGTCAGTACCATCCAATTTACAGGGCCTGTGGAATACATTAGAAAAACCACCTTGGAATTCTGATTACCATACGGATATAAATATCCAAATGAACTATTGGTTAGCCGAAACAACCAATTTATCAGAAACATTTGAACCCTTCGTTAATTGGACCAAAGTGGTTGCGAGGTCTGGGCAACATACCGCAATGGAAACGTTTGGTGTTAACAAGGGGTGGTCTGTTGGACTTAACAGCAATGTATATGGCTTTACTGCCCAAAACGTACATGGTCGTCGTATGCAACAGGGTGGGCATTGGGTGACTCAACATTTGTTCGAGCACTATGCCTTTAATAAAGACGTCGCGTATTTAGAAGACATTTATCCAGTGCAAAAAGGTGCATGTGAATTTTTGCAGGTCATGTTGCGCCGTGGCAAGACGGCACAAAACTCGTTTACCCAACCTTAGTCACCTGAAAACTACTTTTTATTGGATGAATTTGGCAAATATAACAAACAAGCGTGGGGGCAAGTTATGATCAGCAGTTGCTTGTTAATCTGTTCACTGATTGCATCGAAGCCTCTACGGTATTAAACCGAGATGTTAAATTCCGAGAAGCATTACAAAAGCTTATCCCGGAGTTAACGCCACAAAAAATTAATGCCCATGGCATGATCCAAGAATGGCCTGCAGACTTAGACGATCCTAAAAATACGCACCGCCATTTGTCACACCTAATTGCATTGCATCCAGGTCGCGACTTTTCACCGCTGACAACCCCTAAACTCAGCGCGGCGAGTGAAAAAGTGATGATGGCTCGTATTAAGCGCGGAGAATGGGCTGCGGCATGGCGCTCGGCCTTGTGGGCTCGATTAAGAAACGGCGAAGAAGCGTTAAGTTATTTAGACGACTTAGTATTAACCCAAAAAGCTGACAATATGTTTAATGGTAAACCGTGGCAAATAGATGGAAATCTAGGAGCTGGGGCTGCAGTGGCTGAAATGTTGTTACAAAGCCATCTTCGTAGCATTAACCCCAACGCACAAAACATAGAAGAAGCAGCGTTTGTTGCCTATCAAGAAGATCCTAAAAAACAGGGCAGTTTATCGCGGTAACGCCTCCTCGAACGTTAATCAACGCACCTTATATTCTCGATTTGCTTCCCGCCTTACCGAAAAAATGGCAACAAGGCAGTATTCGGGGGCTAAAGGCCCGTGGAGGTTTTACAGTTGATATCAGTTGGGACAAAGGCCTGTTAACAAATGCAACGATATATGCAAAACATGGGGGAACCTTTCGGATTTTTGCCAATGGTAAATTGACTAAAGAGATAACCTTAGAAAAAATGGGACCTATATTTTGTAAGGATTCATAAAGCACAGCTCAAATTCAGTTCGTCGACTTATCTAATTCAATAGATTGGTTAAGTTGGCGGAACATTCAAAAATTGATGTTTTACACGTTAAGCACTCCGCTGCGGTAGTGGTATGGAAAGGTATTGTAAAACCGCAGAGTCTTCGCAAAAATCCACAAACGTTATCTAAAAAAGCCCAAACAACGCCATTTAACGTAACTTGTCACTAACGGTAGCGATGTAAGTTTATCATCCAATCTCTTCATTTTTGAGGATATATTCCACACAATAATGCGTTTATTTTAGTCGAATTGAGCGGTTCTAAATAATACCCATACAAAAAATGTGAGAAAGTAGTGTCAAATTGCGCACTAATTGGGTAAATTACTGCGCAGGAAAATAATTATAAATAAACAGGGAGTGAATAGGCGTTTTAGAGAATGTTACGTACAGTATTAGTATTAATTACCTTATTTTTGTCCAATTTAAGCTTTTCCAATGGCTGGGAAGAACAAACTTTTCAAGCTGAAATTGGTGCCGAACACCAAACTCACAGCGCTGATGAAAGTGGCGCAAGTTCTTCCGTATTTATTCAATCTCATTTAACTAAATTGATCCAAGGTGTTGGTATTAAAGTTGGCGGAAATATAAGCCAATTGCAACCTGATTCAGAAACATTTGCTGCCCATACGAATTACAACTTATCCCTAGGTAGTCGTATATTTTTAAGTCCAAACGTAAATTGGGACTTATCTGCTGTGACTTCTGAACAGTTAACGGGTGAAGACCCTATGGCCGCGGTTTATCGAGATGTTCAGTCACCATTTAATTTAACGAATACCCAAGCCTATACAAGTCGATTTAACTTTGGCTCAGACCAAGCTAAACGCGCTCTTATGTTGACTTACGAACATATGAATGATGAGTTAGCGTTAACTGAGAAGTTTATCAATTATGGGCAAGATACAAGGCAAAACTTGAATACGCGTTTTCAAAATCGCATAACAGAAGATACATTTTTGGTCGCTGAGTATAAATTTAGTCAATTTGAAAAGTCATTTGCAAGCTCATCTGAGTCGACGCTTAATTTAAATCAGTTGTTAGTGGGCTTTAAAACCTCCTATTTGTCCAATAGCCGAATCGAATTTTTAGTGGGGAATAGCAACTCAAAAGACTCTTCTAAAGATAAAAGCGACGACACGTTTTCTTGGAAAATGACCAACAATCTGAACCTTTCTGATTACTTGATTTGGAACGTCAGTATTAGCGAAGATACACAGGATTCTAACGACGAAAGCTTCATTTCGGCGAAAACAGTCGAAATAGCTACCGATTTAAGGTATTTATTAACCGATAACGTGAATATGACAGTTGAACTTAGTGCTAAAACTCGTCAATATGGCGATACAATAAAAAGTAAGCAAGAACTCGCCCAGTTTTCAATCGCATATCGGGTTCTTGAGCAGTTAAACTTACAGACAGCAATCCATTGGTATAGTAATGACGATTCGCGCGATCGTTACGAACTAGATGGTTACCAGTGGAGTATAGGGGTGCTTTGGCGTTTGTTATGAGAATAATAACAACAATAAAAATAACAATAATAAAATGTGTGTTATTGGTTTCAAGTTTACTCGGAGCAGCTGAATATCAGCTGGGGCCAGATGACGAAGTTGAAATATATGTTTTTCAAGAGTCAGAGCTCACTACAAAGGCACAGATCAGCCAAGCCGGCAATATCTCCTTACCACTCGTAGGTCAAGTTCCACTTGAGGGCCTAACCGCAAAACAAGCTAAATCCAAAATTGAAGACATGTATCGCGATGGTTATTTGGTTAATCCAAATATCACCATAATTGTTCGTCAATATCGTCCGTTTTTATACACGGCGAAGTGAAAAATCCAAGGCAGTTATAAATACCAAGCCGAACTTACAGTAGAGCAAGCAATAGCATTGTCGGGCGGTTTAAAAGACAGAGCGTCTAGCTCCAAGTGGATCATTCTAAGAGGCTATCCTCAACAGTCCTTTGCCGCCGAAAAACAAACGGTCATCATGCCTTAGCGACGTCATTAAAATAGAAAAGAGCTTCTTTTAATGTCGCAAATCGAAAACCAATTAATTAACCACGAGGAAGAAATAGATCTTGGCGAACTATTTACGATCTTGTGGCAACGTAAATGGTTTATCGTTTTGTTTGTTATTATGTGTGCTGCCGGAACGTATAAGTATTTGACGCTTATCCCAGATCGTTTTACCTCGTCTATCCTCATTATGTTCAAAGAGTCAAACTCAAATAACGACGCAATGGCGAGCATTATGAGCGGAGGCCTATCTGCCGCAGACGATACTGAAACTGAATTAGAGTTACTTAAAAGTCGACGCTTTGCTGGCCAAATCGTCGACAATTTGCACCTGACTAAACACCCTGAATATATTCTGAACAACGACAAGTTTTCTAATACGTATAATGATACGTCGATCCGCAGAAGCCATGCGATTGATGTGCTCAGTAAAAATATGAAGATAGATAAAACATCTGGCACCAACTTAGTTAGAGTCAGTTATGTTTCTTTATCTGCAACTCATGCCGCCACCGTCGCTAATGATATTGCCAAAACGTTTATTAACTTTAAGCAAGAACTATTGGAAGGCAAAAACCAAGATAGATCAGCTTGGTTATCTACTAAATTACTCGGTGTGAAAATTAGTTTGGAAGATGCAGAAGCCAAGATAGTTGAGCATCAAAACGAAAATGACTTTGTAGATATCAACAGTGCTATTGCCATAGAAAAATCTAAGATGGCGCAGATGACAAAAGAAAAATTAACGTTATCGAGCAATATAAATGAACTAGAATTACTAAAAGAGCAGGTCACTCGATACGAAAAATCCCCAGAAGAATTGGCCAATTTACTCAGGTTTAGTACGTCGGCGACGATAATGGCTTCTAAGAATGAGTTTAACAATAGGCAACTCGAATTTGCGCAAGTTAAGTTGCGCTACGGCACAAAACATCCCGCATTTAAAAAAGCCAAACAATCGTTAGAAGATGCAAAAGTGAAAGTGGTTTTAGACTTTAAAGATCACGTTAATATGCTCGATAAAAAATTCAGCCTTTGGCAGTCAAAGTTGCTTTCGGTCGACAAACAATTGCATATATCTAATCAACGATTAAAACGTCTCGGCGCTATTGAGTTTGATTACCAAAAGCTTCGCAGAGAGTTCGACGCCAATTTACAACTTTATGAAAACCTAGTTAAAAAGCTTAAAGAATCAAACATGATGCAGGATTTGGCAAATGCGTCAAATGTACTTTTGGTCGAAAAAGCAGAAGTGGCGACTAAAGCGGATAATAAAAAGAAACCGTTAATTATGGCGCTGTGTATTTTATTAAGTGGTTTTATCGCCATGACGTTTGTCCTTATTCAGGCGTTTTTAGCCAACAAAATTATCCAGTTCAGAAAGGTAGTGCGTCAATTTGATACAAAACTTGTTGGCATTATTCCAAAAATTAAAGTGACTAAAAATAAAGACAAACCGCTTTATGCGTTGGATATGAACAAACACGAGCAGTTTTTTGAAGCGCTCAGAACCACCAGAACAAACATTTTACTCGACAACAAACTTGCAGCTCAAAAAGTGATTGCAGTTACGTCAATTACACCAAACGACGGAAAGTCGACCTTATCGATACAATTAGCGGCGAGTTTTTCGGAATTAGAGAAAGTTATACTTATCGACGGCGACCTGCGTTTTCCTTCTATTGGCAATACTCTATGCCAAGACGTAAACCGACCAGGACTTACCAATCTAATCGCTAAAAAGAGTAAATTATCTGATTGTATCTTCCGCGAACAGGGCTACGGCTTTGATGTATTACCTGCAGGTTTTGTTGCTAAAAACCCATTGTTGTATTTATCACAACCGCGATTAAGCAAGGTTATCGAGTTCTTTAAGACTCGATACGAACGCGTTGTTATCGAATGCCCACCAATTATGTCGGTGAGTGACGCTTATGTTATTTCTAAACATGTCGACAGTATCTATTTGGTTGTTGATGCTGAGAAAACTAATAAAGCTGATTTAACCAATGTATTAGAAGAGCTAAAACAAGCGAAAGTTGAAGTCGGTGGTGTCATCATGAACAAAGCGAGACGTTCACAAGGCTATTATGGTCACAATTATTATCGCTCAAGCCGCTCAGACTTTACTGGCATAAAGTTCGCGTAGTCATTTTTTGTCGGTTTTGTGGTAAGTAAAAGAGCACTTAATACTTAATTGAACGTTATCTTAATTTATTGGAAGTTGTATTGTCATTTTTGCACCACCCTCGGTGCTCGCGTCAATCGTAAACTTGCCGTTATGCCTAAGGGCGACTTGTTTGACAATATAAAGCCCTAAGTACCAAAGCCATGATGGTTCTCGCCATTGGCACTGGATTTTTGAGTCTGTGAAAACCTAGGCCCATCGTCTACAACGATAAAATCAATATTAGACTCTGTTACCAGTATAGACACTTCAATTTTGCTTTTTGCGTAACGCAGAGCGTTATTAATTAGATTGGATAACGCGAGATCCAACTGCAAGCTATTTGCTTTAAATGTATAGTTTGAACTTGGGGGATAAAACTTACTTGCTTTCCGGTTTCAATGTATTTATCTTCCATCTCTTCACTAAAGCGATACAGATCAATCTCTTCCATATAGTTTTCATCGGTGATTTGACTACGGCCAAATTCTAAATATTCATGGGCCAGCGTTTCTAATGCGTTAATATCGCGTTTAAATCGAGCTAATTGTTTTTCAGGAATGTCAGCCGAAATACTTTGTAAGATGAATTTCATCCGAGCGAGTGGAGTTCTTACCTCGTGAGCAATGATATTAGAAAGATCTTTGTGTAATCGTATTTGATCTAATAATTGGTGGCTCATTTTATGTAATGCTTGAGCCAATGGAAATACGCTTGATTTAGGCGATGTGTTTAAGGGTTGTGAGCTGGGCTTAATACCAAACTCAATTGCGCATTTTTGTAAATAAGCCACATCTCTAAATAATGGTCTTAATAACATTAAAAAGACTAAGGCTAAGGTGCAGTAAAAAATAAATATGCTCAAAGAATCTTTAGGTTCTTCCCATTCCTCTGCAGGCACGGGTCCCCATTGAATTACTTCTTTTGATTCAACGCCTTAACATAATAACTGTTTACACCTACCGAATAGGCAATGATTTCGTTTTGTTCTAAAGAATCTTGTAATTCTAATGGTAATTGGATATTCGCTTTTTCAATGATTTTAAATTCGGCAGAAGTGTTATTTTGCAAGCCTGTAAATATGTCGTCTACATTAACTGTATGGTAGAGCGGGGGGCAAAGTAGACTTTATATAATTGAGTAAAACTTATAATAAATAAGCAGGCGACAACAAAAAATAATACGTAAAAACGTAGGAAGTTATTTTGTTTCACCGGATATGAGCCCAGTAGTTAAAGATATAACCTTTATTGCGAATAGATTCGATAGACAATTCTTTTTACCAATGGATTCCATTTTTTTCTAAAGCGACTCACTCTTAAATCAGCAGAACGGTCAACGCCATCATAAGCCCGACCTATCAAGTCTAAGAAGATAACTTCTCTGCTTATCACATTGTCTCCATGCGCGACAAAAAACCAGATTAACTCAAACTCTTGGTTCGTCAATTTGATATTTACATCGTTGTAATCCATTTGTTTGTGTAAGTTATCAAGTTTTAGATCACCAATGTGAATAATATCACCAGCCGCCGCGGGATGAGAATGTCTCAAATGAGCTCTAATACGTGCTAATAGTAAGACGGGTTCAACTGGCTTTACGATATAATCACATGCACCAGAGTTTAACCCGGTTATTTGCGAGTCATTGTCGGACAAGGCAGTTAAAAACAAGACGGGTAACTGAACTGGTAATGCCAATTGCTCTATTAATTCAAAGCCTTGAATGTCAGGCAGATTCACATCACAAATAATTAAGTCAAATGAATTGGCGTTTAGAGCGGCTCTCGCTTCTTCACCTGTCTCAACCCACGTCGTTACAAACTCAAAGTCATCTAAATACTCTTTGGTCAGCTCAGCAAGTGGCTGGTCATCTTCGATAAGTAATAAGTTAAATTTTGTCTCGTTCAAAATAGTACCCATCCTAAATTTCGCCTAGGGCGAGTTTTTTTAGCTTTAATTTTGGCAACACTTAACAATTGAGCTGCTAACAATTCGTCATTTTTGTCTTTAATCTGCAAATATGTACTTTCAGTTAACGGCAAAGAATATCGTTTTAATAATTTATCGGTTTGAATAAAGCAGTCAACAAAATGGGGGTCGTCGATTACAATACAAAAGTCGGTTACGTCTTGGAATTCGACTTTGATATTAAACTCTAATTGGCAATGCTCTTTACCAATATGTGTGACACACATTTCCGGTGAAATCACCAAAACATTCGGTTTTTCAACCCCATAGGCGTTAACTACAAAACTTGTCAAAAATACAATTAGTGCAAATCTATTCACGTTAATACCTATAACTAAAGCCGACAAATGTTGAAGTGAAATTGTCTTTTTCAACAAGAGGGGAGGTAGTTAAATTACTATCGAGCCAGCTATGCCTAAGTAAAAACTTCATAGAAAAATGTTTGTTAAATGGGTAGCTTAGATAAAGCTCTGCCGATTTATTAATCGCATTGCCTAAAGAAGGGTCCGCACCAACAAAATACTCACCGGGATGCAGTTTATAATAGTAATCAATTAAATCATGAGTCTTATAAATAACGCTGGCACTTACCGCGGTTGTCACTTTGTCCCATACTTTCATATGACGGACCTTAAAACTGGCTTCCTGCCCGTCATGTACACCACTTATATCCGTACTTACAATAAATTTGGCATCCCAATTTTGAAAACGATATGAGGTTACTATTCCCCCATGTAGCTTAAATCGCGATCAATTTCGTCAAAAACTCTTTCCTGTGGAAAATTTCCTCGCCCACCAAGTGGTCGGTTGACCGAAAAATCTAAAATGCTTGAAATGGTTAATTTTTCAAGACCATCTAGTTCAAAAAAGTAGCCATCATCATTGAAGTAGCTAAATACATCGATGATAAAGTTGTCGGTTTCTAATAAAGAGTAACCCATCACAAAATTTTCAAGATAGAACTTTTCACCGTAATAACTGAACTCCGGTAAAACATAAACTTGTAAGTCATTTCTTTCGGCAAGTGGGTTTTCTACAACGCCATAACCAGCAGAAATTTGAAAGTTGAATTCATTGGTAACAATGGAGTAGGGGCCTGTATCGTCGATTTTAGTTAGGGCGCTATCGAAGGCCGCATAACCGCCATTTAAGGCAAGTTCCACTTCAGCGATATCAACCGGTTTTGGCTCAGACTCAGGAATAATGGGCTGATTTGGCGCCTGTTTTGGTTCTGGTTGGTTTGTATTTGTAGCAAGTACAGTGGTTGAAAATATAAAACCGAAACAAGCCAATAGAAAACATCTATTAGTCGATGAAACTTTCATAGTTAATAAATAAAGTTCTTAAAATGATGACCTGAGTCTACCCCTATTTTATAGAAGAGGACAAGCCCCCGTACAATTCGGTACATAAATGCTTTGGATATTTTGCGCACGCTCTTGTTTAATCCTGCAATCGAATAATTGTTATTCATTAATTCATATAACTAGTAAAACCAAATCTAGTAAGGATTTTAAGTATGTCTCAAACACAAAGTATTCCTTCCGTTCATAGGAAGTTAACTAATGCCATTCGGCATGCGTTATTTACTTCTGTCGCGGTTTCAAGCTCGTTGGCATTTGCCCCTGCAGCGTTAGCTCAAAATATTACGCCTCCTGCAACAACTGTGGGTGAAGTGAATGCGGCAACTAGCAAAACCGTTGCTGATGAAACAGTAGACTTTGAAGTCGCAGATTTAACTAAAGTTGCGGCATACGACGGTTTAATAGATCCAATCGATGTCCACGAAAGTGGCACTGAAGAAGTATACATCGGAAATTCAGGTGATATTGAAGCTGGGAATGCGGAAGTTGTTGGTGCAGATCAATACGAAAAGACTTACACAGATGTCGGTTTTACAGAATCTTTGGCAACTCAGTTAGGTGTGAATACAGCACAGTTTGTGATTATCGGTACGATGAATACTCGTGAAGATGGCACTCAAGTCTCATTAGTAAACCCAGTACAAAGAGATTTACAAATAGAAGCTATCAATGCGGATGATAGCCTTACAGATGAAGAAAAATCTGAACAAGTCGCAGCGCTTTTAGCTGAACCCGCTTGGGATAATGTTGATGAACATTTAGCTGTTACTTTTGGACCGAATGTCACACCAGATGACGTAATTGCTGAGTTGGAAAAAGCTGGGTTTGAATTAACCGATGAAGAGAAAGCCGATGTTATAGCTCGTATGGATTTTTACGACAATCGTGAGGACATCACAATTGTTGTTGCACCAGAGGGAGCGTTGACGACAAAGGATTCTATCGGAATATCAGCGAGTTCAGATAGCGGAAATATACTTATTGAGAACTCCGGCGATATCGCTGTAGGCTCTGGTGACTCTGTTACCTATTTAATTGACGGTACAGTTGAAATTAAAACTGGCTTTTCACAAATAGATACTTTTGATAAAGACGCCGATGACTTAGATGATACGGCAATTATGGCGTATGGAAGACGGATTCACTCGGCAACCGGTGCTCACACATTAACGGTTAGTGCAACTGCGATTCAAGTTGAATCAGTATCGGGTGATATTGAAATTGAGAATGACGGCGCATTAACAATTGGAGACAGAGCTAAAGGTATTAGTGTCACTACTCAAAGTGGTGATGTAGAAATTGATAATACCGGTGATTTAGCTACTGGATATAACGCACAAGCTATATCTGTGGGGACAGGCTCGGTAGTTAAAAATGTATTTCAATACGATCATACATGGTCTGAAACTGAAACGGTTAAAGTTGATGGTAATGACCAGAAGATTACTCGTGAGCACATTTATAACGACATTACATTTTACAATGTCGATAGCAGCGACACTGAAGTAACTATTGAAAACAGTGGTGCTTTAACCGTTGGTGCTGGAAGTAACGGTGTATTCGGTCATAATCCTTCGGGTGATTCGGTGAGTATTACCAATACCGGTGATGTTACCTTAACTGAGGGGATTGGTGGCGGCGCTATTGTAGCTTCAACCGTAAATCTTGCTCAATCTTATTACAATGAAATCGACGAAGATAAAAACAAAACAGTTGTTGCTGAAGGCGCTGTCGTAATTGGATCTAAATTTGTAGATAACGAAGAAGTAATGCTTTATTCAGAAGTTACCTACAAGTATTACCACAACGTACGCGAGTATGTAGGTGATAGAGGTGATATAGAAATCACTAATGACGGTGATATCGATCTAGCTGCAGCAACTCAAGCCGTTGGAATTTATACCGCTGGTAATGGCTCTACAAATATTGTTAATAATGGTGATCTAATAATCAGTAAGGACTCTGTTGGTATTATGGCCGCGGGACTAGGTGAAACCTACGTTGGCAGTAATGGCGACATAAACCTTACTGAATCAGGTTCAGTTGCGATTAATGTAAACCATGTTGCAACATACAGTTCAAGTAATGTAGAAGTTGGTGCTGTAGGTGTTAATGCTGATGTCATTACTCAATTTGCCGGTCAAGGCGAAGGCGATGCCACTATTATAAATAGTGGTGACATTGAATTGACGCAAGACAATACCACCGCGGAATTTACCAAATATGTCTATAACGACCTCGGTGAAAAGATTGCTCTAGCTGAAGTGCCATTTACTACAACCGGTATTCAGCTCACGGCTATGGGAGCTAATGTCTCAAGTACTGCAACTGTAGCAGCGCATTATGGCCGAGGTGACGATGAAGTACTTGGTGCAAGTAGTGTCGTATTCTCTAAATCTACCATTATCAATGATGGCGATATTAAATTAGGCGATAAATCAAATGCGATATCTGTCAAACAAAGGTTTGGTGAAGTCGAAATTACCAATAACGCTACAATTGAAGTAGGCAAGGGTTTTCATCACAACGCACCAGAAACATACAATGCATTTTGGGTCTATTCTCATGGAATTCGCGCAAGTAATTCTACAGTCGAAGGTTTTGCAAGTCATCGCATTATTAACTCTGAAACTGGGGTTATTATTACTGGTGATTTAGGTCAAGGCATCTTTTCTCAAAGCTGGCATGGTGCGTCTTATGTCAAAAACGACGGGTATATTAAGGTTGGTAACGGTCACACGGTTGGGCCTGCTGAAGGTGGGCGAGACAGTTATAACCACCGCCATTCAATAGCGATGACATCTGCTGTTGCTGGTGGCTTGGATGCGTATTCAGTGGCCATTAATAATGGCGAAATAGTGACCGGTGAGATGGCTCACGGTATTTTTGTTTCCAACGTAAGTACAACAAAAGACAATTTTGAAAACGTTGAATACGATTACACAGCCTCTGCTAAAAATTTCGGTACTGTAACAACAGGTGATAATGCCAATGGCATGGTTATTTTTGGCTTGTATGCTTACGGGCTAAATGAAGGTGACATTACCATTGGTAGTAATGGCCCGAATGACAATAACTTGGATATTTTCGATCGCGGCGCCGGAATGCGCGCTTTAGGCAATGCTTGGAGTGATCAAAACGGTGGAATTCAAAGTGCGTTAATCAATAAAGGTTCTATAACTGGTGGCGAATACGTTTCTGGAATGGAGAACCGTGCTGTATTTGCCGGCACGATTAACTTCGGTCAAGGAATTATTGAAACTGGTGACGACTCATTTGGAATGAGCACGGTAGGTCTTTATCAAGCGTATACCGTAAATGCGGGTGTGATTAATGTAGGTAATGAATCCGACGGCATGAGAGCTGAATCTTATGCATCAAATGCCATTAACGTTGGCGAATTGCAATTTGGCAATCAAAGCTCTGGCATGCATACCTTAGGTTTATCGGGCACTACTTATAATAGCGGCACTCTAACTGGCGGTTCAAATTCAATTGGAATAAACGTTGAGTCTATAGCGGTAGCAAATACAGAATTTTCTACTGAGTTAACTAGAACGATGGTGAATGAAAATAATGAAACGGTCTCTGTTGAAATTTATTCGAGAATTAATGGTGAGGATGGCAACCCATTAGTTTTGATTGCAGATAGTGACGGCATTTTTACTTACTCTGATGAATCAGGTGAAAAATACTCAACACAAAAAATAGTAGATGAAGATGGCAATGCAATCTTAACCAATGATGGACTTGAGCAAGCGTATGTCATTCGCTCGGTAAATCAATCTCAAGTTCGAATCGGTTCTTTGTCTCAACAAAATATCAATAACAGCGGCACAATTGACGCTACCAACGGTATCTCTATATCTGGTGATAATAAACGCCTAAGTACAGGGTTCTCCACTACAGGTGTCGAATTAACTTTTGCTGATAAAGCGACTTTGGGGACCGCGTATAACGATGGTGTGATCAACGCAGTTGAATCAGGCATAGTCGTAGAGAATTTAAATCAAGCATTACTGGTTAACCGCAACGAAATCAATGCAGATATTGGCTTTGAAATTTCGGTAAACGCCATCAATGAAACTGAAGAATCTGCTTTATCTTTTAGCCCTGTAATGATTGACGGAAAAGAATCATACGTCATTGTCGAAGACGAAAATGGTGAGTTAGTTTCAAGGGTTCAGCTTGAGGCTGACATGATTGAACTGCGTGATGAAAATGGTTTCCTGATGCAAGACCAATTTGGTGACCAAATCATGGTACAAGAATGGGACACTGTAACGGTAGAAGCGGTCAGTGCAGTTGCTCAAGTTATTAATGAAGGGGTTATGAATTCTAGAGTGGGTGTTCAAGCGCATGTTGATGGTGCAGAAGTTGGTAATGGAACATTGTTTATTGCCAACTACGGCCAAATGCTAGCGACAGAAGACGCCGTTGTTATTACGGGTGATGTTAATACAACTATTGTTAATACTGGCTCGATTACAGGAGATATAACTACAACAGCTGGGGATGATGTATTCGATAACAATTTGAACGCGGCAAGAACGGCTGCTGGTCAAGTCGTATTAGAAAATAATACATTTGATTTTGGTGCTGGTACTAACGTTTTCAATAACACGTTCGGTGATATTTCATTTGCTGGTAATAACGTCATTAACCTTGGTGAGTTTGGCGAAATGAACCATTACTCAGCGACAGACAGTTATGTTTCTATTACTTCGATAAACGGTAGCTCGTCTGATGAATTACGAGTTATAGGCGACATGAACTTCTTAACTACTGGCACAAATGCAGGTTTAGTGATGTTAGAAGTTGGCATGGACGGTAATGACCAATTTATCATCGAAGGAGATTTAAAAGTTGGTACTGAGCAACCAGATGGAGAGTTTTATGCACGTAGCTTAAATGTGGCAATTGCTCCGGCAGGCCAATTGAAGGGTGAAGCGAGTTATATATTACTTTCAAATGACGAAGCAGATGGCGCATTAGTAACGGCAACTGGTGAACAAACACTTAAAGACATTTCATTTGCAGGCGGAACTGGCTCGTTTTCAGGAACAATTGTTGATACTGAAGAAGTCGAAGAGAACGGACAGCAAGTGCTTAAAGTATCGTTTGGTTTGTCTTCATTAGGGGCAACGGCTAGTAGTATCTCTCATATGGCGTCAAGTTACTGGGCACAGAGTATTGGAAATCACTTCACACGCAGAAGTGATAGTTCTGATGGCTTTAGCGCAACAGTTGATTCATTTCATACTGATTCTGACATGGCCGTGGCAGGTGACGTTGCAGCACAAGACTTAACGTTTGCTCAACGAATGAGTGGCTTAAATGTCTCAGCACAATACAAAGTATCTGACTTAACCTTCGGTTTTAGCGTTGGTCAAGGTAATGCGGATTCCTCTCAAAGTGAACAACAATCCACCGCCAGCTTAGATATGACTTCTGTAGCTATCTCAGTAGGTTACACGCTAGGTGAGGTTTATTTAGACGCGGTATTAAACCAAACTAAATTTGAAGGGAAACTAACAGCATATGACTCATCAGCTCGCACAAAAGGTGAGGTGCTAGGTGGCTCAATAGAGGCAGGTTATAAGCTCGAGTTATTCGGATATAACGTCATACCACATGTTCAATTGTTAACAAGTGAAGTCAGCTCTGACGGATTTACAGATTCGACAACGGCCTATAACTATGCCTTTGACAATGATGTAAGCCAGCAAATAAAAGCAGGGGTTCACTTAGACAAATACTATGAATTATCAACAGGTTCAGTCACACCATATGCAACATTGAATGTGGTAAGTACAGCAGCCGAAAATCAAGTTATTTCTAATGATGTGTCATTCCTAAGTGACATCAGTGGTACTGGCTACCAATTTGATGCAGGTGTGAATGCAGTATTTAAAGAGTGGAGCATTAAGAGTTTGATCGGCATTTACGATGGCGAAGCAAACAAAAATGGTTTCTCAATTGGTTTCTCAGCAGGCTACCGCTGGTAAGAGGTTGGAGGGGCTTAGCCCCTCTACGGAAAAAGTATTTAAGTTATTAGGATATATCATGATATTTAATAAAAAGAAGCTAGCCAGTGCAGTATCTTTATTGTTATTGGGCTCTTTGAGTTCAGTTGCCCTAGCAGCTCCAGAAAAAGAAAATAAAAGTTCGGCTGATTTAACGCAAGTTGAAAAAACAAGCGATAAAAAAGTAGCGTCGAAAGAGAAAAAGAAGATAAAACTGTTGAGCGCATCGTCATTACTGGTTCATTTATACCACGTGAAGGTTACGACGGTGCAGAGCCAATGACCATCATCGATGAAGAAGAGATGAAAGCAAAGGGGTTGTTGACAATTGCCGATGTAATCGAGTCATTATCAGAGAACTCAGGTTATTCAGAAGGTGATTCAGGTAACTTGTTATCGGGCTTTACCGTCGGCGCACAGGAAGCTAATTTTAGAGGATTAGGCACCGGACGAACATTGGTACTAATCAATGGTCGTCGAGTTGCAGATTACCCATTGCCATTTGGTGGAGAACAAAACGGGGTGGATTTAGGTTCAATCCCAAGAGGAGCTATTGCTCGGGTTGAATATTTAAGTTCTGGTGCATCGGCCATCTATGGTTCAGACGCCGTTGGTGGGGTACTTAACTTCATCACCAAACGAGACATGGAGCAAACGTCGATTTCAGGCTACATCGGTGGCTATGAAGAAGGTTATGGTGGTACAGGTAACATTTCTTTCATTAGCGGAAACGCCTGGAGTAAGGGCTCGTTAACGTACGGGATCGAAGCTTTTACTTCAAAATCGACAAGCGCGGATGAAGTTCCATATTTACAAGACCGCCGTTATACAACGACAGCAATATCGGCTGCCGAATATCGTTCTGGTCAAATCCCACAAGATAACCCTTACGTGTCTCCTGATATGGCTTGTGAAGACATGCAAGGAAATATGACGGCATCAGAAAGCACCGGCGATGTTGGAAAACAAGCCTGTACGTATGATGGTTCTGAAGGCATTGCCATGAATTCAGATTACGACAAAGTGTCATTTTTCTTAGATGGCCGTTACGACTTTACAAATGACGTAACCGGTTTTGCAACGTTGTTAGTGTCATCGGCTCAGGCAAAAAGTTCAAATCCTTCGTTAAACTGGAACGGTTATGTCTATGGTGAGCGCGGTTTACGTTCAGACCGTTTGTATGTCTCACGTCGTTCATTTGCGCCAGATTTAGGTTATTCAGAATCTGAATACAATATGGATGTTGTAACAGGTGTCGTTGGGGTTGAAGGTATTTTTGAAATGTTCAACGAAGATTGGTTATGGGATGTATCAATTTCTAACTCACGCTATGACCAAACTCAAACCAGTGATGCATTGAAAAAGAAGCTGTTGAAGCGTGGTTGTTTGAAGGTAGTGAATATTATTCAGAAGTCGCTGAAACAACTTATGAAGTCGACAATGACTTTTTTGATGATGCCTTTGTCAGTAATATTTTTAGAGACGCTTCTGCGGATCGAGATTTATTAGTAGGCCAAACTAATACTGAAGCCAGTTCAACCGCGTCGTCTTTCCAAGCTAAATTAGCAGGTTCGATATCGGATTTTGGATTGTTATATAACCCAATGCAAATGGCATTGGTGTTGGATTACAACCGTTCAACTACCGAAGTAGTGCCAGATGCACGTGCATTAGGAGAAGACGGATTGAGCTGGATGAATATCGGTTCAGTTTACGCCAAAGGTACCCGTGAACGTTATGCCGCAGGTGTTGAGTTTCGTTTACCGTTAACTCAAAAGTTAGAGGTAACGTTAGCGACTCGTTATGACGAATATAACGACGACAGCTCAATCGGCGGACGCCAAACCTCCCAAGCGAAATTTGTTTATCTGTTAACGGAAGCGATAAAAATGCGTGGTGGTATGTCACAAAGTTTCCGAGCACCAGATATGTTTAATATCTATGGTGAATCAAAGGGATTCACTGGGGCGACTGATTTATTATCACCATAGGTTGTTATGACGGCGAAGCATTTGTTGGGAACTGTAGCTCATCGATTATTCGTTCAACACGCAGTGGTTCAGATAAATTGGAAGAAGAGAAAGGTTCAGAAAAAAGCATCGGTTTTGCATATTCACCAAACTTAAATTTTGGTGTATCGATTGACTGGTGGTCAATTCGCCTGAACGACATGGTAACCAGTGAAAGTGCTTTCGACCTATTTGTAGGCGAATGGCAGTGTGAAAATGGTGAACGTAATTCAGATAGCCAATACTGTGAAGATGTAAATTCAAGAATTCAGCGTGATTCGGTAACAAATGAATTAATCGGTGTGACCATTCAACCGCAAAACCAAGAATTTGTGGAAAAAGAAGGGCTTGATATTCGTGTAAACGGGAATTGGGAATCAGCCGCGTTAGGTCGTTTTGGTGCTGGTATTAGTCATTCAGCAACATTAAAACATGATTGGTTGCGTTTTGCTGGTGATGAAGTCGTTAGTTTAGTTGATGGACAGTTGGGGTTATCAACGCCGAATTCGGTAACAAACTTGTATTTAACTTATTCAAATAGCCTTACGGGTTTCAGACGTATTAATTCGAGCTTATTTATTCGTCGCCAGTCAGCGGTTAACAACTTCATTGGTACTAAAAATTACCGCCATATTACACAGCTAATGCAAGCGTTAGTTACTCATTTGATAATCACTTAAATTTACAATTTGTCGTGAATAACTTAACAAATGAGATGCCTGTTACTGATGAAACAAGTCCTCGCTGGCCTTACTACTGGTCACATTTACAATCGCCATTAGGGCGTTCAGTGGCATTGTCATTTAGTTACCCATTATTCTAGAAGGATGCTTTGCAGGCTGTAAAAAGCCTGCAAATGGCAGGAGAAAGAAATGAAATTTACAAATTTAGTAAAAGCGGCAGCAGTGCTATTAGGCTTATTAAGCCTAAATATTAAAGCTCAGGTGCCTATTGATACGTTTTTTAACGGTGTGTCTTACGCCAATATGCGCTTATCACCAAATGGTAAGTTTTTAGCTGCTGGTAAAGTATTACCAAATGGAGAAATGCATGCGTTTATCATAAACCGTAAAACCAATGAAATGGTTTCTGAAATGAAATTCGCCGGAAAGCTAGGTGTGAGCTCAGTAAAATGGTTAAACGATAAGCGTGTCATTGTAGGTTTAGGCTTTGCGTCAGAGATGAGCGAAGGTTTTGGCGGCATTGGTCAATTACTCGGGATGGACATTGATGGCTCGCGTAAAGATATTTTGTGGTCAGGTCAAACTTCGGATTACGGCGGTAATGAAGGAATGAGATTGATTGGTCCATTGGATGCAGAGAATTACCTAATCTCGGTTTATCCATCGGGCAGTGGTATGAGTAAATTCCCATATACCTATATCTATAAATTAAACATGTATACCGGTGAAGCGACTAAGTTATATCGTTCGCCAATTAGAGCGGCATCGCCAATACGTAAGAAAAATAAGGAAACTGGCGAATGGGAAGTTACCCATTGGGTAGGTAAAGCGGCAGATAGCTTTTCTTCAACAGTTGTATTAACAAAAAAGAAGATGGTAGCTGGGAAGAAATTCGCTACGAAGAAAATGAAGGAATGCGTATTCCTAGAGGTTATAGCTCAGATGGTAAATGGTTATATGTTCGTGACACGATTAGTGCACCAACCTCAGCCGTTGTGAAAGTAAATGTCAAAACCGGCGAAGAAACAATCATTTATCGTCATCCAAAAGTTGATGTAAGCCAAATGTTTCAAGATGACAATGGTGACTTCTGGGGGCTGTAATAAATTATGACTATCCAAAAGTAGTGATATTGGATGAAGACAACTATTACGCTCAAGTTCAATTGAAAATGGAAGCAGCGTTTCCAAATCAAGCGATTCAGATTGCATCTAAAACGGCTGACAGCACTGAATGGTTAATTCATGTGTCGAGTGATAAACATCCAGGTAAGTATTACATATTTAATCAGTTTGACGGCTCATTGAAGTTTGTTGTTAATCGTGCCGATTGGATCGACCCGAAAGAAATGCCAACGACACACGCTATCCGTTTTAATGCACGAGACGGATTAGAAATAGGTGGGTATCTGACGGTTCCAAATGGTAAAAGCGCCAAAAATTTACCGCTGATTATTTTACCTCACGGTGGACCACACGGGCCAAGAGATGTATGGGGATGGAATAGTGAGCGCAATATTTTAGCAAATGCTGGTTATGCGGTATTAGCTGTGAATTATCGAGGTTCGGGCGGCTTTGGTCGAAATTTCCAATACGACTGGTATGGTCATTGGGGATTAGAGATGCAGGATGACTTAACAGATGCAACTTACTGGGCAATAAACAGCGGAATTGCAAATGTTGATCGCGTGTGTATTTACGGTGCTTCTTACGGTGGTTATGCCACATTAATGGGATTGGTTAAGGAACCTGACCTATATAAATGTGGTATTGGTTATGTTGGTGTTTATGACTTAAACGTCATGATGTACACCGGTGACGTAGCAATGCGAAAAGCAGGTAAAAGCTACTTGAATTGGGCATTGGGCGATACCGAAGAAAAACGTAGAGCACAGTCTCCAGCGCCAAATGCGGAGAAAATTAATTCACCGGTCTTTTTGATGCATGGCATGTTGGATTATCGTGCTCACTTCGAAAACTATGTGGTCATGCGTGATGCTTTATTAGAACAAGATCATCGTTTTGAGACTTTGTTAATCCCGCGCGCAGGGCATGGTGCAAGAGACCAATCATCACGTAAGCAAATATTTTGCAGAATGTTAGACTTTTTTGACCGCCACATTGGTGAAAAACCGGATCCAATGAGAGCGCCAAGCACAGATTGTGATGTAGAGGGCGTAGATCCTTTACCGTTTGAGTACTTCGCAGGAAAAGGAGCATACAAATGATGAATATACGTTTCCTTGGTTTATTCGCCATCGCGTTATTTGGGTTTGCAGCTCAGGCGTCAGAACAGGTGCACTCAGAGGCGGTCATTGTTGAATGGCAAGCACCTGATTGCAGTTCTTATACGTCATACAAACGATGCAGAAATGCGGTTAAAACTGAATATCGTCGAATGCGTCAGCAAGAAATGAAATCTCAAGGGTTATCATTTTGGTATTATGAACGTCCTAGCTATGAAGGCGACAGTCAAAAAGCGTTGAAAGATGAAGTATCGGGGATGTTGACTATTGCGTTTGATGTCGAGAAAGATGGCACAACATCAAATGTAAAAGTCACTGCGGTATCGTCGGAAGAAGCTAAAGTCTATGGCGAGACGTTAGTGAATGCGATAACACAATGGACATTTGTTCCTTTGGACAACAAAGTTGAGGGCGTGACATGGCGCACCGAGTTGTTCTTTGAGGAGGAGGCTTGCAAGGATAAGCCAAAAGAAGGAGTAGAAAAAAGGAATGTTACTCCGATTAACATAGTGAAAATCATCAAAACCCAGCACATGCTGGGTTTTGTGTTTTTGACCAATAAGCTTGGAGTGATCTTCTTATTATCCGGGCATTGGTATTGGAAAGGGTTAAACAGATAAGTCGGGCAACAAAACGATTGTACAAATTGCTACTTAAAATGACGGTTTCGACGGCTGTATGCTATTTAATCACTACGTTGCTTGATATAGAATCGTTGACACTAAAATTGTGTGAGTGCTTAAAGGCCAATAAAGGCCTGGAGATTATCAATGCCTGAGCAAAAAATAAAGAAGCAGAACCAACAACGAAGCCCGTTAAAAAGGCAGCATCAAAAGCGACGGCAAAAAGAGCGTCAGCAAAACAAGCATCTACAAAAAAGTAGCATCGACTAAAAAAGCGACCGCTACAGCAAATGATAAAACCGAACAAGTTGTTGATTTACCAGCGTCGGATGAAAATCAGAATACTGAACAACCAGCGCAGGAGCCGGTTACAAAGTCGTGCTCTAAAGGTTTATCGAAATGGATTGTTCGCAACAACATGTCTTTGGCATTTACCTCTTATCAATCGGGGCGAGTCTACTTTGTAGGTGCAGATCCAGAAGGTAGGGTGTCATTCCATGAACGCGTTTTCCAACGAGCAATGGGTATTGTTGGTAACGAACAACGCATCTATATGGGCGGTCTTTATCAAGTTTGGCGTTTTGAAAATGTATTACAGGCAGGTCAAGTTGCCAACAAAATGTTTGATAAATGTTACGTCCCACGTAACGCCCAATTTACCGGTGAAATAGACATTCATGAATTAGGGATCCAAAAAGACGGTACGATTGTATTTGTGAATACAAAATATAATTGTTTAGCCGTTCCTTCAATAACACATAGCTTTAAAGCGATTTGGAAACCAGAGTTTATTTCTAAATTGGTACCAGAAGATCGTTGCCATTTAAATGGTTTGGCAATGGTAGATAGCAAACCTAAATACGTAACAGCGGTATGTAAGTCGGACACAATCGATGGTTGGCGTGAACGCCGTCACGATGGTGGCATTATTATTGATATAGAAACCAATGAAATTGTTTGTGAAGGGTTATCAATGCCGCATTCCCCTCGTTGGCATGAAGGCAAGTTATGGGTGCTTAATTCTGGCACAGGTTATTTAGGTTATGTTGACTTTGAGCAAAAGAAATTTGTTCCTCATACCTTTGTACCTTGGTTTCGCTCGCGGCTTAGGGCTTCATGGTAATTTTGCCGTGGTGGGTTTGTCTAAACCTAGATACGAACGTTTTGAAGGATTAGATTTGGATAAAGCCTTAGCTGATAAAGATTCAACAGCATGGTGTGGATTGCAAATCATTAACTTAACCTCAGGGTCTGTAGAAGAATGGATCCGACTAGACGGTCCAATTTCTGAATTATTTGACTTAACATTGCTCCCAAATGTTCGGTGTCCGATGGCAATTGGACAGCAAAATCAAGAAAACCTATCAATGGTTACATTTGAACACGAGACATTAAAGACTTCCGTTTAAAGACTAATCCCAGCCTAAACAGAAGAGCGTCGCCGGGTAGGCATAACTACCCGGCTTTTTATTTATACCTACTCAAAAATGCCTAATCCACTATTCAGCGTCATTTAGAACACCTGCTTTTTCCAAAATTTCTTATTGTACAAAATGCTACACAACACGTTTGGACTCTGCTTGTTAACTTATATAAAACACTAGTATGGCTAAATATTTATCAATTTTTAAAGTTTTGATGAATTAACGGTTTTAAGCGATAGAAAGCGATATTTAGCCCTATTAACAACAAACCAGTACGGAAAGATACTGGGTAATTCACATGAATACGGAGCACGTAATGCAAGGTATAGACAACAACTTTAAGCGATCTGTTGTAGCAGCAAGTTTGGCTACAGTTTTATCTACAGGCGCTAATGCGGCAACAGCACCAGAGCCAGTAATGGTTCCAACAATAAATCCTGAAAACGCCAATGGCAGTGCAATTAGTAATATCGTTACTTTGGGTGACAAAATCTATTTTAGAGGTATTCATGCAGAAGATGGGTACGCCTTTTGGCGAGCTAACTACGATGGTTCTTCCCCGGAAAAATTATCAACAAACATCTCTGATGATGTGTCGATTCGCCCTGATAACTTAATTAGTTATAACGGTAAAATTTATTACCAAGGAATAATTGCGAGTTCAGGGATCTCTACTAAAAACGCCATGTTTGAGTATGATCCAGTAACAAATACGATTACAGATTTAGATCTTAATCCTGATGAGTCGGTTAGTTATAGTGACTCTTTCAAAAACCCATATGTCTATAATGGCAAGCTCTATTTTTCTGCTCAGTCAGGGGAAACTCGCCCAGTTCCGTCCACAACATCCGTTACCGGTGATTATGAACTTTGGGTAAAAGATGGTGATGCGGCGCCAGTTAGATTAGCCGACATTAATTTAGGTGAAGAACCTTCAAATCCTAATTACTTCACAGCTTACAAAGGTAAATTGTATTTTCAAGGCCGTACAGCTAGTCAAGGTGTTGAGTTAATGGTTTATGATGATACTCAGCCTGTTGAAGCCGGCATAAACCCTTCAGTTGTATTTGATTTACCAGGTGAAGATACAAGTGGCAATCCTGAATCGAGCTCTCCAGGAGATTTAGTTGTATATAACAACGTTTTATACTTCACCGCGATTTTGGAACAAACCACAGGCAAAGAGATTTATTACTATAATGGTGAAGGTGAGCCCACTCTATTAAGTAATGTGACGAGTGATGGGCAAACCGAAGAACCGTCGAAGTTGACAGTTTATGCCGGTAACCTAATTTTTACTGCAGGAACAGAGCCAAATTCTGGTTCCAAAATCTGGCTTTATAATTCTTTAGCCAGTGCACCTGAATTATTGTCAAATAAGATACCATAGGTGCAACTCAAGTTGAAGACGCAAATCACTTTACGGTTTACCACGACCGTTTATATTTTGAAGGCAATCAAGGCAACTTTAAAGATTCGTTATGGGTAATGGATGGAATTTCATCGCCAACGTTAGTGACTGACTTTAACCCGGTTAATATTGATGAAAATGATAATTTAGTTAGTGAGCAAGTGTCGGCGCTAACAGTTGCCAATGGCCGCTTATATTTCTCTGCAAATGCAGGACAAGGGCAAGAGCTATATATCATTGACGAGTTCTTAGATAGCGATGGTGACTTAGTTCGTGATGAACTAGATGCTTATCCAAATGACCCAACTCGTTCACAGTTTGATGAAGGAGAGGGTGGTAGCTTTTTAGATAGCGACGGGGACGGTGTTCTTGACCATCTAGATTGGGCTCCGAATGATGCTTCTGAATCGAAAGATAGTGATGGAGATGGTGTTGGTAACAACGCTGATGCCTTCCCGTTCGACAAAACTGAAACGGTAGATACCGATGGAGATGGTATTGGTGATAATGCCGATCCATTCCCAGAAAGTGCCGATTCGTTTGATTCAGACGGCGATGGTGTATTAGATGTGGTAGACGCATTTCCTTTAGACCCAACTGAAACCATGGATAGTGATGGCGACGGTATTGGTGATAATACGGACAAATTCCCTCAAGACGCTATGTACCATGCTGATGCTGACAATGATGGTGTAGCTGACTCTTTAGATGCTTTCCTACAGATGAAAATGAGTCAGTCGACTCGGATGGTGACGGTGTAGGTGACAATGCAGATAAATTTCCGAACGATAAAGCAGCCTCAATAGATACCGATGGAGATGGTTATCCAGATTCGATAGTTGCAGATATAGCAACTGATTTAGTCGTTGATTCATTTCCAGATGATGCAACTGAATTTGTCGATACTGACCAAGATGGAGTGGGTGATAATGCGGATGGCTTCCCCACAGATAATACTAAATCAGCAGACTTAGATCGTGATGGGATCGAAGATTCAGTAGATACAGATCAAGACGGCGACGGTTACAGTGATGAACTAGAGCTGGAATTTGGCTCAGATCCAATTGTTGCAAGTTCAGTCCCTTATCAAAAAATTGAATTGGCCTCTGATATTCGTGCAGGGTCAAGTTCAAGCACGCCTAAATACTTTACCGAATTTAATGGTAAGACGTATTTCCAAGCCAACGATGGCACCAGCGGCATTGAGTTGTATGTCTATGACGGTACGTCAACGGAGTTAGTATTTGATATCCGAACTGGCACAAGCTCAAGTAGCCCTGTTGAGTTGGTTGTCAATGCAACTGGCGATACGATGTACTTTGTGGCCAGCGACGGTACTGATAAGGCGCTTTGGTCACTAAGCGATGTTGATGGTGCCGTGCCAGTTAAAGTGGCGGCATTTGCAACAACCGCAGATGACACAGAGACAGCAGAAATTGATGAGTCGGTTACCGCGTTTAGTACGATTAAAAACCTATACGTTATGGGCAGCAAAATTTATTTTGCAGGTAAACGCTCAGGTGACACCAAAGACATTTCGACGTATTCGTTAGCGGATGCAGAATATTCTGAAAACGTGGCAACCGATGAAGAGTTGTATTCATTTGATACGATAACCGGTGAGATCACCTTAGAAGTTGTCGCGGATAATGAAGACGGCATTGAGCCAGCAAACTTTACTGAGCTTGATGGGGTTTTATACTTCAGCGGCAATAGCAAAGTCGAAATACAAGAGATTTACAATCCACGTGCAGACACTTGGTTTAATGTAGCAGTCCCAGTGGTGTCTTTATTTAAGTTGGATAGTTCTGGTGTCGAAGTTGTTGAAGGGGTGCAAAGTGTCGAATCTGTGTATGCCCATGACGGCAAGATCTTCATGAATGCGACAACGGCGCTAAGCAGCGGCGAAGACGATGTGACGGGCCAAGAGTTAGCCATATACGACCCAGCAACGGGTGAGGTCGTGGTACATGATTTGGAAGTTGGTGCCTCAGCAACAGGAGCGTTGTTAGAAATCGACCCAAGTGACTTTATCACGTTTAAAGGCGACTTATACTTTGTCGGTGACACAGAACAAGGCGTTACGTTAGTTAAATACGTGGGCGGCAGTGATGTAATTGAGCCAATCGTAAAATACAACTATGAGACAAATCCTAGTAATTTAAATCCAAAATACTTAACGGTTCATGGCGACAAGCTGTATTTCCAAGGGTATGACGGTGCTGAATACAAAGAGCATGATGATCCAACGTTTGGTTATTACAACGAGCTGTTTGTTTATGATGGTGTCAATGCGCCGCGAATTGTAACGAATTTACGCGTAGGGGCTTCAGCTTCACCTTCGTTTATCGCGTCAGTGAACAATGAATTATTAATGTACGCTAATAACGGCAGCACAGGTAATGAGTTGTTTAAGTTAGCAACAGAAACGGCAAGCTTTGATGTCGACGGTGACTCAGATGGCGTAATGGATGTGGTTGATGCCTTCCCGAATGATGCAGCCGCATCAGCAGATACAGACGGTGATGGTTATCCAGACGCATTAGTAGAGGGTGTCGAAACGTCTTTAGTTGTTGACGCGTTCCCGAATGATGCAACTGAATTTGCAGATACTGACGGCGATGGGGTTGGTAATAATGCAGATGCGTTCCCATTAGATGCAGCCGCATCTGTTGATGAAGATAGCGATGGTTTCCCTGATTCATGGAATGCAGGTAAAACCGAAGCAGATACAACAACCGGTCTTGTTATTGACGAATTCCCAGCGGATATTGTTGATACCGATATGGATGGTACGTTCGACCAAGAAGACAATGACGACGACGGTGACGGTTACAGTGATGAACTGGAGCTGGAATTTGGCTCAGATCCAATTGTTGCAAGTTCAATCCCTTATCAAAAAATTGAATTGGCCTCAGATATTCGTGCAGGGTCAAGTTCAAGCACGCCTAAATACTTTACCGAATTTAATGGTAAGACGTATTTCCAAGCCAACGGTGGCACAAACGGCATTGAGCTTTATGTCTATGACGGTACGTCAACGGAGTTAGTATTTGATATCCGAACTGGCACAAGCTCAAGTAGCCCTGTTGAGTTGGTTGTCAATGCAACTGGCGATACGATGTACTTTGTGGCCAGCGACGGTACTGATAAGGCGCTTTGGTCACTAAGTGATGTTGATGGTGCCGTGCCAGTTAAAGTGGCGGCATTTGCAACAACCGCAGATGACACTGAGACAGCAGAAATTGACGAGTCAGTGACCGCGTTTAGTACGATTAAAAACCTATACGTTATGGGCAGCAAAATTTATTTTGCAGGTAAACGCTCAGGTGACACGAAAGACATTTCGACGTATTCGTTAGCGGATGCAGAATATTCTGAAAATGTGGCAACCGATGAAGAGTTATATTCATTTGATACGATAACCGGAGAGATCACCTTAGAAGTTGTCGCGGATAATGAAGACGGCATTGAGCCAGAGAACTTTACTGAGCTTGATGGGGTTTTATACTTCAGCGGCAATAGCAAAGTCGAAATACAAGAGATTTACAATTCACGTGCAGACGCTTGGTTTACAGTAGCAGTGCCTGTGGTGTCTTTATTCAAATTGGATAGTTCAGGTGTCGAAGTTGTTGAAGGGGTGCAAAGTGTCGAATCTGTGTATGCCCATGACGGCAAGATCTTCATGAATGCGACAACGGCGCTAAGCAGCGGCGAAGACGATGTGACGGGCCAAGAGTTAGCCATATACGACCCAGCAACGGGTGAGGTCGTGGTACATGATTTGGAAGTTGGTGCCTCAGCAACAGGAGCGTTGTTAGAAATCGACCCAAGTGACTTTATCACGTTTAAAGGCGACTTATACTTTGTCGGTGACACAGAACAAGGCGTTACGTTAGTTAAATACGTGGGCGGCAGTGATGTAATTGAGCCAATCGTAAAATACAACTACGAGACAAATCCTAGTAATTTAAATCCAAAATACTTAACGGTTCATGGCGACAAGCTGTATTTCCAAGGGTATGACGGTGCTGAATACAAAGAGCATGATGATCCAACGTTTGGTTATTACAACGAGCTGTTTGTTTATGATGGTGTCAATGCGCCGCGAATTGTAACGAATTTACGCGTAGGGGCTTCAGCTTCACCTTCGTTTATAGCGTCAGTGAACAATGAGTTATTAATGTACGCCAATAACGGCAGCACAGGTAATGAGTTGTTTAAGTTAGCAACAGAAACGGCAAGCTTTGATGTCGACGGTGACTCAGATGGCGTAATGGATGTTGTTGATGTCTTCCCGAATGATGCAGCCGCATCAGCAGATACAGACGGTGATGGTTATCCAGACGCATTAGTAGAGGGTGTCGAAACGTCTTTAGTTGTTGACGCGTTCCCGAATGATGCAACTGAATTTGCAGATACTGACGGCGATGGGGTTGGTAATAATGCCGATGCGTTCCCATTAGATGTAGCCGCATCAGCTGATGAAGATAGCGATGGTTTCCCTGATTCATGGAATGCAGGTAAAACCGAAGCAGATACAACAACCGGTCTTGTTATTGACGAATTCCCAGCGGATATTGTTGATACCGATATGGATGGTACGTACGACAAAGAAGACAATGACGACGACGGTGACGGTTACAGTGATGAACTGGAGCTGGAATTTGGCTCAGATCCAATTGTTGCAAGTTCAGTCCCTTATCAAAAAATTGAATTGGCCTCAGATATTCGTGCGGGGTCAAGTTCAAGCACGCCAAAATACTTTACCGAATTTAATGGTAAGACGTACTTCCAAGCAAATGGTGGCACTAACGGTATAGAGTTGTATGTTTATGACGGTACGTCAACGGAGTTAGTATTTGATATCCGCACAGGCACAAGCTCAAGTAGCCCTGTTGAGTTGGTTGTCAATGCAACTGGCGATACGATGTACTTTGTGGCCAGCGACGGTACTGATAAGGCGCTTTGGTCACTAAGTGATGTTGATGGTGCCGTGCCAGTTAAAGTGGCGGCATTTGCAACAACCGCAGATGACACAGAAACAGCAGAAATTGATGAGTCAGTTACCGCGTTTAGTACGATTAAAAACCTATACGTTATGGGCAGCAAAATTTATTTTGCAGGTAAACGTTCAGGTGACACGAAAGACATTTCGACGTATTCGTTAGCGGATGCAGAATATTCTGAAAATGTGGCAACCGATGAAGAGTTGTATTCATTTGATACGATAACCGGTGAGATCACCTTAGAAGTTGTCGCGGATAATGAAGACGGCATTGAGCCAGAGAACTTTACTGAGCTTGATGGGGTTTTATACTTCAGCGGCAATAGCAAAGTCGAAATACAAGAGATTTACAATTCACGTGCAGACGCTTGGTTTAAAGTAGCAGTGCCTGTGGTGTCTTTATTCAAATTGGATAGTTCAGGTGTCGAAGTTGTTGAAGGGGTGCAAAGTGTCGAATCTGTGTATGCCCATGACGGCAAGATCTTCATGAATGCGACAACGGCGCTAAGCAGCGGCGAAGACGATGTGACGGGCCAAGAGTTAGCCATATACGACCCAGCAACGGGTGAGGTCGTGGTACATGATTTGGAAGTTGGTGCCTCAGCAACAGGAGCGTTGTTAGAAATCGACCCAAGTGACTTTATCACGTTTAAAGGCGACTTATACTTTGTCGGTGACACAGAACAAGGCGTTACGTTAGTTAAATACGTGGGCGGCAGTGATGTAATTGAGCCAATCGTAAAATACAACTACGAGACAAATCCTAGTAATTTAAATCCAAAATACTTAACGGTTCATGGCGACAAGCTGTATTTCCAAGGGTATGACGGTGCTGAATACAAAGAGCATGATGATCCAACGTTTGGTTATTACAACGAGCTGTTTGTTTATGATGGTGTCAATGCGCCGCGAATTGTAACGAATTTACGCGTAGGGGCTTCAGCTTCACCTTCGTTTATCGCGTCAGTGAACAATGAGTTATTAATGTACGCCAATAACGGCAGCACAGGTAATGAGTTGTTTAAGTTATCTGGCGACGTTATGGACTCTGATAGTGATTCTGTAGCAGATGTATACGATGCTTTCCCGAATGATGCAGCCGCATCAGCAGATACAGACGGTGATGGTTATCCAGACGTATTAGTAGAGGGTGTAGAAACAACTTTAGTTGTTGATGCGTTCCCACTAGATGCAGCAGCATCTATGGACGACGGTGACGGTTACCCTGATGCATGGAATGAGGGGGCGACAGCTGCGGATTCAACAACTGGGTTAGTATTAGATCAATTCCTGCAGATGGCGGGGTCAACTGGACAGATTCAGACGGTGATGGTGTTGGTGATAATACCGATGCATTCCCGGCATATTCTGGTGCGTCAGTTGATGCCGATGGCGATGGCTATCCTGATAGTTATCATGACGGATACGACCACGAAATTGCGCAAGGTGGTAAAGAATTAGACCAATTCTTAGGTAATAGTGCGGAATGGAGTGATGTGGACCTCGATGGTGTCGGTGATAACTCAGATGCCTTCCCACTTGACGCCGCAGCATCAATTGATACGGATGGCGATGGTTATCCAGATGTATTAGTTGCAGGTATTGATACTGACTTAACCGTAGATGCGTTTGTTAATGATGTTACCGAATCCACAGATACTGACATGGATGGAATTGGTGACAATACTGATTCCGACATTGACGGAGATGGTGTATTAAATGCGGTTGACGCAAATCCATTAGTTGCAGTTACCAGAGAAAATGACCTTGACCGTGATGGTGTTGACGATAGTGAAGATGACTATGTCGACTTATTGTTAGCGAAAGCGGCAATTGAAGCCACCGTGGAAAATTCTGGTGGTAATATTTCAATGAATGCGACGGGCATTGATACTAAGGTGACTGACAAGTTAGCGACGTTAATCAATGTTGCTAATATACCGACCACTGTTAGTTTTAAATCTGTAGTTGATGGCGAGTTAAAACAATCTGGTTTGCAGGATGTAGGCATTGTATTAACTAACTTAGTTGGCTCTGAGCAAACATTGTTTTTGCCGCTAGCGATTAATCCATTAGCCACGACCGCGACTACCGCATTTAGCAAAACCGGCGAAGATTTTGCGATTGATGTGAACTTAACCGGTGCGCCAGTAGATTATCCGGTGACGTTCTCTTATCAATTAGTTCAAATCAATACGGTGTTAGTTGAGGGGACGTTATCAATTGATGAAGGCTTATCAAAAGCACTAGAATTTGATGGCGTTGTTGATGGGAATTACGCTATTACTATTGAAGATGAAAATGGTTTAGCTGTTTTTGCGAATGGTAAACATGAAGTAAACCTAACCGTTCAGGAAAATACTCGACCTTCAATTTCCACTGGCTTGATGTTTAACGACAAGAAAGTCACAGTGGTTGAATCAAGCGTAAGTTCAGCGTTTCTTGCGTTTGATATCTTCGATGCTGATATGGATTCATCTCATAATGTAATAATTACTATTGATGGTGAAGAAGTGTTCAATGGTTCAGCGTCTATGCATGAAGTCATTGAAATAAATCCTGAGCAATTAGGGGTTGGCTCACACACCGTTGTGGCCAAAGTCGTTGAAACGGATACAACTGACTTATTTGAAGCAAGCCAAACTTCTCGATTCTTTATAACGGAAGCGTTACCAGAATTAAGTACGATGGCAGACTCAGATAACGATGGGATCTCAGATGCAGATGAAGGTATGTCAGACTCTGATGGTGATGGCATTGCAGACTATTTAGATAATGCGAACTTGTTAGCTAATCAACAAAAAGTCGGCGATACCATAATTTCTGTAGAGGAAGGCCTAACAATTTCGATTGGTCAAACGGTGAAAGCTGTAGACAATGGACATTCTGCGGACGCTGCAACAACCGTTGCGGAAATTGAAGCTGCATTGAATGTAGAAATTGATGACTCAGATGTAATTAAATACGTTACCCCAATAATTGACTTCGAAGTACGCGGTGCCGACGTTGGTTCAATTATTACAATGATAATACCACTTAATGAAAAACTGCCAGTTAATGCGCAATATCGCAAACTTAAATCAGATGGTTCATTTGTTTCCTTTGAAGTAACTGACACTCAACAACGAGATGGTGATTCTATTTGGTCTGCGGTTAAAACCTTATCAGGTGAATGCCCAGCAGCCGATGACACCGAAGCGTGGAGCCGAGGTTTAGTACAAGGCAGCAATTGCATTAAGTTACGCATAACCGATGGTGGCGTAAATGACGATGATGGCGTTGCTAATGGCGTGGTTGTTGACCCTGCGGTAATAGTGGCGGTAAATAATGCACCAGTAGTTGAGTTGGCTAGAGAAATACAGGCTAATGAAAATACTTATGTAGAAATTGTTGCGTCAGCAACAGACCTAGATAGTGCTTTGTTAGCGTATTCTTGGACGCAGGTTGAAGGTAGTGCAGTTGAATTGCTATATACAACAGGCGATACGATATCATTTGTAACACCTTCAACATCTGAAGGCGAAGAGTTGAAGTTTACTCTGCAAGTGACAGACGGTGTTCGAGTAACCACTAAATCAATTACGGTTGTGGTGGCAAACTCAAATACAGCACCAACTGTGACAGCGTCAAGTTCTGTCTCTGAAACAGAGATCGGTGGTTTAGTAACACTATCCGCATTGGGATTAGATACTGAAAACGACGATCTTACTTACAGTTGGTCTACAGCGACTAGCAATGTGGTATTAGCTAATGCCGATACAGCGACTGCAAGCTTTAATGCGCCAACGGTTACTGAAGATACGACAATCAACTTTGAAGTATTGGTTAGTGATGGTGAAATGACCGCTACTGCAAACGTCAGTGTATTGGTTAAAGCAGCTAAGGAAGAAAAAGATGAAGGATTATTAGGTCTATCATTTAGCTACACGTTAGCAACCTTACTTGGTGGTTTTGTGGCATTCCGCAGACGCATCAAAAAATAACAATTAACTGTTTTAGTTAATTAACTAAAAGGAGCTTTCGAGCTCCTTTTTTATTGCGGGTTATTTAATTAGGGAATAAAAATCCAGCTTAAAAATTAGTTTGGCTAAACGCCATACAATCTAACTAAACCTGTATCATAGTGTTGTGGACCAAATGAGAGTGACATTTATTTAAGAAATACAGAAGGAAATGAGGCGTTTTTCATAATAAGTATTTCAAATCACCAATTCACATTTTATTACATTAAAATTTAGACATAAAAAAACCGACATCAGTCGGTTTTTTTGATTAATCTGCGACTACTTTTTAGGTAGTTCGATTTTTTTATCGTCACTTTGCTTAAATAACACAAGTGTTTTACCAATTAGCTGAATTTTTTCGGCTTTGCTTTCGCGAACTATCGCTTCAACATAGAGCTTTAATTCTTCACGATCTTCAGAAGGTACTTTAACCTTAATTAATTCGTGAACCGCTAGGGCGTTTTCGATTTCGGCTAAAACGCCTTCAGTAAAGCCATTCGAGCCAAGTTGCACGACAGGTTTTAGTGAATGGGCTTCGCCCTTTAAGAACTGGATTTGTTTTTTGATAGACTCATTAGGTTTAATTTTACAGTAATTACTTGAATTAATGATATTCTACCCCACCTTTAGACTATTACCAATTCATATACTAAGTTATGGCAAAAGATAAACGTTCCGGTAGCAGTAAACGCTGGTTAGAAGAACATGTAAACGACCCATATGTGAAAGAAGCCAACAAACGTGGGTTACGTTCTAGAGCCTATTTCAAAATTGAAGAGTTGCAGAAAAAGATAAACTAATGCGACCGGGCAGTATTGTTGTCGACCTCGGGGCCGCGCCATAAGTGGTTGGTCTCAGTACGCTGTAGAGTTGTTAGATGGTAAAGGCACGGTAATCGCGTGTGACATTTTACCTATGGATCCAATTGCAGGTGTCGACTTTCTCCAAGGTGATTTTAGAGAAGAAGATGTATTAAATGCATTGTTAGATAAAATCGGCGACAATAAGGTCGATTTAGTCATGTCTGACATGGCGCCAAATTTGAGCGGAAACGACTCAATTGACCAAGCAGGTTCTATGTACTTGGTTGAGTTGGCTCTCGATATGTGCCAACAAGTGTTAAATAAAGAAGGTAAATTTGCTGTCAAAGTATTCCAAGGTGAAGGTTTTGATCAGTTTGTAAAAGATGTACGTAATGTATTCAAAGTAGTAAAAGTGAGAAAACCTGAATCGTCTAGAGCACGTTCGAGAGAAGTGTATCTGGTAGCGACAGGATTTAAATTATAGTAGTCTTCATTTTAATGTTTATTTGTTGAGGTTATCCCTTTGAGCGATATGGCTAAAAATCTAATTATTTGGTTGATGGTAGCAGTGGCACTGATGTCTGTATTTAATACGATCACGCCAAATGATAGTACGAGCAGTAGTACAAACTATACCCAGTTTGTTAAAGAAGTTCGTATGGGCGAAGTTCGTGAAGTTAAAATTAACGATCGCCAAATTGTCGGCCTGAAGCGTAGTGGTGAAAAGTTTGAAACTTATATCCCAACAGCTTACGACAAAGATTTATTAAACGATTTAATCGAAAATAACGTACGCATTGTTGGCGTACCTCCTGAAGAGCCGTCAATTTTGGCGTCTATTCTAATTTCATGGTTCCCTATGTTGCTATTGATTGGTGTGTGGATATTCTTCATGCGTCAAATGCAAGGCGGCGGCGGTAAAGGCGCTATGTCATTTGGTAAATCTAAAGCGCGTTTAATGGGCGAAGACCAAATTAAAACAACGTTTAAAGACGTAGCCGGTTGTGACGAAGCTAAAGAAGAAGTTCAAGAGCTTGTTGATTACCTAAGAGAACCTGCAAAATTCCAAAAGCTTGGCGGAAAAATTCCAAAAGGCGTATTAATGGTCGGTCAGTCTGGTACGGGTAAAACCTTACTTGCGAAAGCCGTTGCCGGTGAAGCAAAAGTCCCATTCTTCGCAATTTCTGGTTCAGACTTTGTTGAAATGTTTGTTGGTGTTGGTGCATCACGTGTTCGTGACATGTTTGACCAAGCTAAAAAATCAGCTCCTTGTATTATCTTCATCGATGAAATCGATGCTGTCGGTCGTCAACGTGGCGCAGGTTTAGGTGGTGGGCACGACGAACGTGAACAAACGCTTAACCAAATGTTAGTAGAGATGGATGGTTTTGAAGGCAACGAAGGCATTATCGTAATCGCCGCGACTAACCGTCCTGACGTACTAGACCCTGCATTATTAAGACCGGGCCGTTTTGACCGTCAAGTTGTGGTTGGTTTGCCAGACGTTCGTGGTCGTGAGCAAATTATTAATGTGCATATGCGTAAAGTACCAGTAGCAAACGACGTAGAACCAGCGTTAATCGCACGTGGTACGCCAGGTTTCTCTGGTGCCGACTTAGCAAATCTAGTAAACGAAGCTGCGTTATTTGCTGCTCGCTTTAATAAACGTCTAGTCGACATGCAAGATTTCGAAAAAGCCAAAGACAAGATCATGATGGGCGCCGAGCGTAAGTCTATGGTTATGGGCGAAAGCGAACGTGAAATGACAGCCTACCACGAAGCTGGCCATGCAATTGTTGGCCGTATGGTTCCTGACCATGACCCAGTTTATAAAGTCAGTATTATTCCTCGTGGACGTGCACTTGGTGTCACTATGTACTTGCCTGAACAAGATCGTTTCTCACACAGCAAACAGTTCTTGGAAAGCCAAATATCTTCTTTATACGGTGGTCGTATTGCCGAGGAAGTTATTTATGGTGCAGATAAAGTATCAACGGGCGCTTCAAATGATATTGAACGTGCAACTGATATTGCTCGTAAAATGGTTACTCAATGGGGCCTTTCTGAAAAAATGGGACCTATGTTATATGCAGAAGAAGAAGGCGAAGTGTTCTTAGGACGTACGTCATCTAAATCGCTTCATATGTCTGATGAAACTGCACAGGCCATTGATGCTGAAATTAAAGTATTTATTAACCGTAACTACGAACGCTCAGTTGAAATTATTAAAGCGAATTTAGACATCTTACATGCAATGAAAGATGCGCTAATGAAATACGAAACAATAGACGCAAAACAAATTGATGATCTAATGAATCGTGTTCCAGTTCGTGAACCTGCGGGTTGGTCTGCAAAGCCTGAGTCTAAAAATGACGACGACTCTACAGACAACACCAAACCTGAAACTGACGTTCCTAATCCTGCCAGTTAATATTAAGGCCCCTTTATAAGGGGCCTCATTTTTATGACAATGTTTAATTTAACAAAACTCGAAACGCCTATCATAATGGCGATCTTAAATGTAACTCCCGACTCTTTCTCAGACGGCGGTAAATTTACTCAGCTTGATGCGTCTATTAAACATGCAGAATTGATGTTGTCTCAAGGTGCGGATATTATTGACCTTGGTGGCGAGTCCACTCGTCCAGGCGCGCCAGAAGTGAGTTTGGATGAAGAATTATCACGGGTATTACCTGTGATCGAAAAATTAAAAAGTGAATTTGGGTGTTTAATTTCGCTGGATACCAGCAAACCTGAAGTCATGCGAGAAGGCATTAATAGCGGCGTAGACCTTATCAATGACGTATGTGCGTTAACGGTAGGTAACGCTGTTGAGGTTGTTGCTAATTCAAATGTACCGGTTTGTTTGATGCATATGCAAGGCACACCGCGTACAATGCAGTCAGAGCCAGAATATAGCGATGTAGTTACCGATGTAAGTGCATTTTTGGCTGAACGAATAAATACCTGTTTAGAAGCCGGAATCGACAAATCTCGAATTTGTATCGACCTAGGATTTGGCTTCGGTAAGACATTAAGTCAGAATTACCAATTACTAAATCGATTAGACGAATTTGAATCGTTAGGATTGCCGCTCCTTGCGGGACTATCGAGAAAATCGATGATTGGAAACTTGCTAGGGTTAGCCCCCGATAAACGAGCATTAGCAAGTGTTATATGTGCAACTTTGGCATTGACCAAAGGGGCAAAAATCTTAAGAGTGCATGATGTTGCAGAAACGAAACAGGCATTAGATCTGTTTAAAGCGACTTATTACGGAGTAAATCATGAGTAAAAAATATTTTGGAACAGATGGTATTCGCGGATTAGTTGGGCGTTCGCCTATTACTCCTGAATTTGCACTAAAGTTAGGTTACGCTGCAGGTAAAGTTTTTGCGAAAAACGGCAACCGAAAAGTGTTAATCGGAAAAGACACTCGCATTTCGGGTTATATGCTTGAAACCGCTTTAGAGTCTGGCCTTATCGCTGCTGGTGTTGATGTAGGCTTGTTGGGACCAATGCCAACGCCTGCTATTTCATATCTTACTCGTACATTTCGCGCCGACGCCGGTATTGTCATCAGTGCCTCGCACAACCCATATTACGACAACGGCATTAAGTTCTTCTCTGCGGCCGGTACTAAGCTTCCAGACTCAATAGAACATGAAATTGAAGCCATGTTAGATCAAGAGATCACATGCGTAGAATCTGAAAAACTCGGTAAAGCAACACGCATAAATGACGCGGCTGGCCGATATATCGAATTTTGTAAAAGTCGTTTTGCGCCTGAATCATTGCGCGGCATGAAAATCGTAGTCGACAGTGCCAATGGTGCAACGTATCACATCGGTCCAAATGTATTCCAAGAGCTAGGTGCAGAAGTGGTGTCTATCTTCGCAAAACCGGATGGACTGAACATCAACGAAAAATGTGGCGCGACGCATACCGAAGCACTACGTGAAGCGGTATTAGCCAACGAAGCTCATGTCGGTTTGGCGCTAGACGGCGACGGCGACCGCATTATTATGGTTGACCATAAAGGTGTTGAAGTTGACGGTGATGAACTGGTATTCATTATTGCGCGTCACGCATTAAAACAAGGCAACCTTAAAGGGGCGTTGTTGGCACATTGATGTCAAACCTTGGTCTAGAAGTTGCCCTTAAAAAGTTAGGTATTCCATTTTTACGCGCTAAAGTCGGCGATCGTTATGTAATGGAACTATTAAAAGAAAACAATTGGACTATTGGCGGCGAAAGTTCAGGTCATGTTATAAACCTAGAACATATGCCAACAGGCGATGGTATTGTGTCGGCAATCCAAGTATTAACCGCCATGGTTGAGTCAGGGTTAAAATTATCAGAACTTAAATCTGGTATGGAAAAATACCCACAAGAGTTAATAAATGTGCGCGTTGGCTAAAATAAATATCCACTTGAAGTGGATGAAGTTAAGTTAGCGATAGCAGATGCAGAAAAAGAACTTGGCGATGAAGGTCGTATATTAATTCGTAAATCGGGTACTGAACCTCTTATTCGAGTTATGACTGAAGGCAAAGACGCAGAGCTAATTAATGCCGTAGCGAAACGAGTTGCTGAAAAAGTAGCCGCATACGCCGATTAATTAAAGCTTTGCTTGTAACTTTGCAAGTTGTTAGTTACTATCACGCCCGCGAAAAATTAGGAGTAAAGCAATGGCTGAACGTCTACCTTTAGTAGTTGCCAACTGGAAGTTGAACGGCGATAAAGTGTTATTGGCGGAAATGATTGATGCGTTACAAGCATTTGAATCTAAAGAAGTTGAAACCGTTGTATGCCCACCATTTGTTTATTTGAATGAAAACACAAATGGTGTTAAAAAGGGCGCTCAAAATATTGCAGAAGTCGAATCTGGTGCATTTACCGGTGAAGTCTCTGGCAGAATGTTACGTGACGTGGGTTGTCAGTTTGTCATAATAGGACATTCTGAAAGACGCGCCATGTATGGTGAAACAGACGCTGTTGTTGCTAAAAAGTATTGGCAACATTGCACGCTGGATTAGTCCCAATTATTTGTGTTGGTGAAAGTGAACAGCAACGCGAAGATGAAGAAACCATAGCGGTTATTTCAAAACAGATCAGAGCCGTATTGGATGATTTGCCGTCGTATTCAGACAGCTTAGTTTTTGCCTACGAACCCATTTGGGCGATAGGCACAGGAAAAACGGCCACGACGGAACAAGCGGAAGAAGTACACGCTGAAATCAGAAAGGTTTTGGCGAGTTATAATCAGGAGTTAGCGCAAGAGACTCGTATTTTATACGGTGGAAGTGTTAAGCCTGATAACAGTAAAGAATTATTTTCAAGTGACAACATCGACGGAGGCCTAATTGGAGGCGCGAGTTTAGATGTAGAGTCATTTACAACCATTTGCAAAAATGCGGTAGCTTAAGGTAATAGCATGTACGAAATTTTGATAGTAGTTTATTTAGTAGTCGCATTAGCTTTAGTTGGATTAATCTTGATCCAACAAGGTAAGGGTGCCGATATGGGCGCGTCGTTTGGTGCTGGCGCATCAGCTACATTGTTCGGTTCTAGTGGTTCTGGTAACTTTTTAACCAAAACAACCACGATTCTGGCAACCCTGTTTTTTGTTATCAGCATATTCCTAGGAAGCTTGACAGCGAATTCAGTTAAAGAAGAAAACGAGTGGAATGACATCTCAGCACCAGTTGTTGAAGAAGTTAAAAAAGTCGCTCCAGCAGATACGGACGTTCCAGTTTCTAACGAAACAACAGACGCACCAGTAAAAGACGTACCTGCAAACTAGAAACACTTTCGCGGTTGTGCTGAAATTGGTAGACAGGCAGCGTTGAGGTCGCTGTGTTCGAAAGGACGTGAGGGTTCAAGTCCCTCCAACCGCACCATTATTAGGTTCTTTAAGAACCAACAAAGACCCGGAAAGCTAATTAAAAAGCTTTCCGGGTTTTTTATGGGTTATTGTCGATTAATAACGAACAATGACAACTAGCAATTTAAGTAGTACATTATGTAGTACAGATTCACTTTCCCAAATGGTGTACTAGATAAATACCAGTAAAACCATCATCCCAAATCCCCAGAAAAAAACCGTCATTAGTAAGCGACAACCAAACAGAAAAAGATCATTCCCTATACCCAGAAAAAACCGTCATCCCAAAAGAGTCTAAGCGATATTAGGGATCTCCAACCGAGCGCAGAGGAATCACATAATTCACCTTCAATTGGCTCAAAGTAACCAGAACATAAAACGTCATTAGTAAGCGACAACCAAACAGAAAAACATCATTCCCAATACCCAGAAAAACCGTCATCCCAAAAGAGTCTAAGCGATATTAGGGAGCTCCAACCAAGTGCAGAGGAAGTTCATAATCCACCTTCAATTGGCTCATAGTTTAAGAACAAAAACCGTCATTCTAACCAAACAGAAAAAACCGTTATCCTAATCAAACAGAAAAAACGTCATCCCAAAAGAGCCTAAGCGATATTAGGGATCTCCAACCAAGTGCAGAGGAATCACATAATTCACCTTCAATTGGCTCAAAGTTACCAGAACATAAACCGTCATCCCAAAAGAGCCTAAGCGATATTAGGGATCTCCAACCGAGCGCAGAGGAATCACATAATTCACCTTCAATTGGCTCAAAGTAACCAGAACATAAAACGTCATCCCAAAAGAGTCTAAGCGATATTAGGGATCTCCAACCAAGTGCAGAGGAAATAACAAAAATCAGCAACTCTGACCCCACAGGTTTCTTTCAATTGGCTCAAACGAGGGCTGAAATTACGTTTTATACTGACCGACTAATTTCGACATATCTAACGCGAGATCATTAAGCTGCTTACTTATCATGGATGCTTCGGCGGTACCGTTTGCGGTTTCTTCTGCGACTTCAACAATCTGGTGCACGTTTTGGTTTATGGTCTCAGATACCATAGTTTGCTCTTCAGCGGCAGTTGCAATTTGACTGTTCATGTCGTTGATCGTCGTGACTGAATGACGTATTGCTTTTAGCGCTGTGTCGACTCTTTCTGCTTCTGTCACTGTGTGCATGCATTTTTCATTTATTTCAGTTATCGCAAGAACCGCTTCGTTAGTTCCACCCTGCAATTTAATGATCATGCGTTGAATTTCATCCGTGCTGCTCGCCGTTCTTGCCGCTAGGGTTCTAACTTCATCGGCTACCACAGAGAAACCTCTACCTTGTTCACCGGCTCTTGCTGCTTCTATCGCGGCGTTTAATGCGAGTAAGTTTGTTTGTTCTGCAATGCCTCGAATAACTTCGATTACACCACCGATATTTTTAGATTCTTCACCTAAATTACCAATAACGTCGACGCCAATATTAACTTGGTCACCTAACCCATTAATGATCTCTATTGCACCATCTAGTATTTTCGAAGCGTCAGTGACTTGGTCTTCCGCGTCATGGGCGGCTTTTGCGGCATTGCTAGCGCTTTTCGCCACATCCAAAGCTGTTGCTGACATTTCGTTCATAGCGGTAGCAACTTGGTCACTTTCTAAATGTTGACGTTGCACACCTGATTCGGCTTGAGCCATCAGTTGCGTAAGGTTCACACTTGAGGTCGATAATATTTGCGTCGACCCATTAATTTGCTTAACCATATCTGCAATTTTTGACGCAAATAAATTGAACGCCGCGGAGAGCGCACCTAATTCATGGCCTTTTGATTCATCCAAACGTTGTGTCAAATCACCATCGCCATTGGCTATTTCATCTAAGGCACTCACGGCATGATTTATTGGTTTGGTAATGGTTTGTACTAATTTGATGGAAATAGCAGACATTACTAATAACAAAACAATCGCTAAGCTAATGATTTTAAAGATACTGTCCGACAACATTTCTTGGTTATGTTGTTTAAGAACGCCTAGGGTTTTTCTAATTCGTCGACGTAAAATCCAGTCGCGATAACCCAATTGGTATCAGGGATCATTACGGCCTTGGCGAGCTTGGGTGACGGTATTGTTGAGTTTTGTTTGGGCCATGTATATTCAACATAACCGCCACCGGTTAGCGCTTTTTCTATATATTCTTTAACCAGATATCGACCCTGCTGGCTTTTAGAGTCTAAATAATTTTTTCCTTCACGTTCTGGATTATCCGCACTAACAATTTGATTGCCCTAGGTGTCATAAACAAAAAAGTAATTATTGCCTTGCTGGTATCTTAAATTACGTAAGATTGTTTTTTCGCGTCGTCAGTTTTAGCGGTAGCAATTGAGGTGATAGCAAGTTCGATAAATGAGTCGAGTTGCTCTTTTTCTCGGCCGTCAGCGAAGTGCGTAATTGGTCTTGGCTTTGTAAGCTTATTTGCTCAGATTGAGAGGTCGCCAACAACGTAATTGCCAGTGCGGTAAGTGCTAGGGGGAATAATGCGATTGTTAATACTTTAAATTTAATTGATCTATTTGCCATGGGGATCTACCTATCGTCATAACTATCCTTTTTATCGGATAAACCTCGTCAATCTTTAAATTATTTAAGTCATTTATGTATTCTAGAGTTCTAATCAGTAACGGTCGTGTTTGCAACATTAGAATGAAAATCAACCCAAAGACTGGCATCGCTAGTTACTAAGCCACAGACAACAATATTTTTACTTTGGCAGGCATAACAAAAGTGTTTGGAGTGCTTTAACCAAAAGTTAGTTTACTTGTCACATAATGCAAGTTCAGCTGTCCTGCATCGTCGTTGTTTACGCATAGTCTTTTGCCCCAAAAATAATCTGTACCTAATTGCCATCGACCTTAGGGTAATTAGTCGGTAAAATTGGCGGTCTATCCTTATTCAGTCCGTTGGTCATTATTCATGAAGTTATTTATTGCGGAGAAACCCAGTCTAGGTCGAGCGATTGTTGACGCGTTGCCTAAACCGCATAAAAAACAAGATGGCTTTATCGAAGCCAGCGACGGCACAGTAGTGACTTGGTGTATCGGTCATTTGTTGGAGCAAGCACCGCCTGAGGATTACGACAGCAAATTTAAAAAGTGGCAAGTTGAACACCTGCCGATTATTCCAACCCAATGGAAATAATATCAGCACTCATACCTGTCGCTATTTCTTTCGCCCATGAAATGAAATAAATTTGAATACTTGCTGCATTTAAACGGCTTAATACGCGTGTAATCGTGTTGTGTTTGAGGATGCTATTTTTGAATGGAAAATATTTTTTAGCCAATCTCATTTCGACGACCGAAGTCTTAAATATTTCCCAGACTTCGACTCCTGTAAGTACAACACACACGAAAAGATACAATATGGTGATTAGTTCATACTTTATACAACACTCTAATAGCGGCTCTTCGATAACTGAAAAGTGAGTAATAAAGTTATTTGTAAATGGGAACACTTAGAATTAGTTTCATGGTCTGGTCTGGTCATGGGAATACGAAAAAGTTCAGTTTATAATGATCTTAGTCTTTACCTAGAACGGAGTCATTTTTGTATAAAAAAATTTACAGGTGGTAATAAATAATTTATATTAAAATTGAATCAATATAGATGGACCTAATATATGAAAATTTTCAAACGATTATGCCTGCCCCACTTTTATTATCTCCATTTTTAATTGCAAATGAATCACTTGACGACTTTGAAACAAACTTTAGCGGCCCGTTTGCAGAAATCCGTATTAGCTGGAAATAACAGAACAAATTAATACCCGAGTAAATTATAACTCAGGCAAAAATAAACATTATTAAGAATAGGGATATTCCAATGACGCACCGTCTACTCCTTTTAACGATACTTTCATTAACGCTTTCAGCTTGCAGCGAAAGCTCAGGAAATGACCCTGAAGTTGTGACTGATCCCCCGAAATAGTTACTCCGACTAAAACGATAATGGCAGTAAATGGGGCACTGTTTGAGTCAAATGCAGAATGCCCTAATGGCGGAGTTAAGATTGATTTAGGTGTCGATGAAAACGCTAATGGTGTTTTGGATAGCATTGAAGTCACCTCAACAGAGACTGTTTGTCACGGTACGAATGGTACAGATGGCATAGATGGTACAGATGGCATAGATGGTACAGATGGCATAGATGGTACAGATGGCATAGATGGCATAGATGGCATAGATGGTACAGATGGGATAGATGGTACAGATGGTACAGATGGCATAGATGGTACAGATGGCATAGATGGTGAAGATGGCATAGATGGTGAAGATGGTACGGATGGTGCGAATGCACTGATCAATGTAATTAATTTGGACTCGGATGAGAGTTGTCCCGCTAAGGCGGTCAGAATTGAAGCTGGAACTGACACAAATAATAACCAAAGCCTAGACACCAGTGAAATAGATTCAACGACTACGCTTTGTTACGCTGACGATGGGGCTAGTAATAATTCAGGCGAAGCTGTAGCCTTGTCAGGAAAAGGTTCTATTAAAGGTAAAGTGCCGACTTCGGCATTAAAAGCACTGTCTAGTAATCGAGTGTCCACTTTATCAAGGAGTACTTCGCTAGAAAAAACAAGAAAGTCTTGACGGAGCAGACCGGTACGTTGTGGTTAGTTGCAAGTGACGTTATTGCTGTGATTCAAGCAGACCAGAACGTTACTTCACAAGCTGATGATATCACCGAGGATGATGGAAACTCAGTAGAAGTCGACGCGCCAATAGTGGAGCCAATAGAAATTAACGTGGCAGAAGATGGTACTTATGAAGTTGAAGTGCCGGCGGGTACTGATTATGAATTAATCCTAGTAACTGAAGATGCCACAAAAGGCGTTAAAATTGACGAAATCGCAGTTGAGCCAGAAACCGTAACGGAAGTCATCATTACAGAAGATGAATTGCAACCTGTCGGTCATATCACGTTAACAACGCAAAGTTTAATCACAGGTAATGTTCTTGCTAACGCACGTGTAATGCTACTCAGTGGTGGTATAGACATGACGAGTAATGACGAAGGTAAAGCTACACTAGAAAGCCTAGCACCTTGGTGATTATAGAGTCTTAATTGAAGTTGATGGCTATGTGAGTAAAAACGTGCCGTTTACCGTCGTTTCAGGCCAAACGGTGGATATTGGTATTGTTGAGCTAAATAACGAAAAAGGGAATGCTGTTGGCTCTATTGAGGCAAATAACCTAGATAGCTTAGCGAATATCGTTGTTTATGCCCGTGGTGCCGATGGGTCTATTTATACAACGTTAACCGGTACTAATGGTCATTATCGTTTTAATGCCTTACCAGTAGGTAAAGGGTATAGCTTCATTGCACAAGCCAATGACTTTAATTCAAGTAAACAAGATAATGTCGATATTCTCCAAGGAGAAACCTCAAGTATTAATCTCATCACATTATCTAAAAGTGTGATTGTTGAGAATATAACAACAGGTTCAATTACAGGGGCGGCTAAATTCAGCGAATATAAAACGGTATTAAACCAACACGCTGGCATAATAGTCAGTATTGAAGGGAGTGATAAAGAAGCGATTACTTCTAGAGATGGTTCATATATCTTTAATAATATCGAAACAGGCTATTACAACTTAAACTTTACAGATAGTAATCATCAGGCAGTGACACTTCAAAACGTTAAAGTGGGAACTGCTACAACCACCAATCTAGATATTCAAATTTTACAAGGGTTAACTGGTAGTGTATCTGGCGTAGTTATTAACAATGCTGGTTTCCCAATTGTAGGTGTAATTATCACTGATGAGCAAAGTGGTGTATCTACGATTACTAACGACCAAGGTGAGTTTACTCTTACAGATCTCATTATAGGCGAACATCAATTAAAGATTAGCCAAGAAGGGTCAATAACGACAAATTTGCTAGTTACCGTTGAACAAGGACAAAATAAGATATTAACGGATAATATTGAATTAGCGTCGTACTCGTTCCGCGGTACAATTAGTTTAGGCGATGAGGTTGAAGACCATAGTAATATACAAGTGAGTTTAGTGGGTAGTAGTAACCTAACTGTATTTACAAACGAAGATGGACTTTTCAGTTTCCAAGGTGCATCACCGGGTAACTACCAAGTAACCTTAGTAAAATCGGGTTACCAAACAAAATCGTTAAGCATTCAGATCCCAGAACAAGCGGACTATGTCTTACCTTATATTGTTGATCTTGCAGTCCAAGTTGGCGTAATAAAAGGTTCAGTTACATTAGAATCTCAAATAGAATTTAGTGGCATCCAAGTAACTCTCGCGGGAACGAACTTTGAAACCTACTCTGATGCGTTAGGTAATTGGACACTGCAAGTCCCAGTAGGAAATTACGCAAAGGGACTTGAATATTCAAAAGAACATTTTGTTAGTAATATAGATTTATCTACAGTAACAGTCACCGAACAAGGAGCTTATACTGCGCAAAGTAAGATGTTAAAACAACACACCGCTGAATTATCATTTGATTTAGCTGCATTTGGTAATTGTCCTTCTGTAATCGTTCAGATTTCAAATGGGGTTAATTTTGATGCTAATTTCACCGTAGATCTTTCCACTGAATCAATATTTTCTCAAACGTTGGAACTTGACATTTATCAAGCAACCGTTTCATGTTCTGTAAGTGGTTGGGAAACCGTCCCACTCACTATTGATCTCAGTGCTGGTCAACCGCAAGTGAAATTGGATGAAATTAAATTAAGACAAAGTTATGTAACGGTTAACAGCGGTTCAATTTTTACCAACAACACTCGTGTTGTTCTATCGATAGGTAATGATGCAGCAACTCAAATGAAAGTGTCGGATGGTATAAACTCAACAGCTTGGGTGGATTATGCCAGTGATCAGTCGTTTGTTATGTCTTCCGGTGATGGTGTTAAAACGATTACTGTTGAATTTAAAGATATCAACGGTACTGCCTTAGCTACAGTTACAGATACCATTAATTTAGATACAACATTAGTTATCAACTCATTTTCGGCAAGTGGTGCCACGACAAAAGGTGATAACCTTTTAATAGCGGTTGACTTAAATGGTGAAATGAATGCCGAGGTGTTAGTCAGCGTACCTGGTTTGGTTCAAAATTTACCAATACTTGATAATGGTTTTAATGGCGATGACGTTGCGAATGATGGTATTTACCAACGGTCATTGTTAATTAATTCAACAGTTGATGTTAATTCAATGGCAACTGTAAACGTGACAGACATAGCAACAAATGTAGCAGTTGCAACCAGTGAATTAATTACAATAAATACCGCGCCAAGTATTTCTGATATCACCGTAACGTCAAATGTAGCAACAGGTTTAATGACCATTAACTTCACCACCAATGAAGTAGCTACGTCTACTATTGAATATGGTCAAAACCCAGCTGAACTAGAACAAGATAATAACGTCGCAAACACCTTATCAAATAGCCATAACATAACCCTCTCGAATCTGCCTAAAGATATAATCACTTATTTTAAAGTGACCGTTACAGATGCTGCTGGTAATAGTAGCTCTAAATATGGGCAGGGCAAATTAGCACCTGCTATTGTTGAAGGTATTGCTGCTTACGCTGGTGACAATGAAGTAGGCGTGATCTGGAATACGGTGCAAGATTCAGAAATAGCGGGTTACAGAATTTATCGTTCGAGTGATTCCGGCACGAGCTTTATTTTAGTTAATAACGAACAACTAATCAAAGACTACGCCTATGTAGACAACTTAGTGAGTAATAACACGGAGTATCAATATAAGGTTACGGCTGTTGATATAGACGGCAATGAAAGTATTGCATCAAACGCCGTTAGTGTGACCCCCACTTTGGAACTCGCAGGCCCTACCGAAATTGCAGGTGGTGTAATTGATGTGAACACCGTGTGGTTAAGCTCTCGCTCACCTTATAACATTAGCGCTAATTTAAAAATTAAAGACAACGTAGAATTATTATTATTAGCGGGTAGCCAAGTCCAGTTATCTCAAGAAAACGTTAGTGTATATGTGGATGGGAAAATAACCGCAATCGGTACAGAAGATAATAAAGTATTATTAAATGCCTTTGGTGTTAAAGCGATTGGCGCTGAAGGTGAAGAGTCTAATTATGTTGAATCCTATTCTGGTAATGTAATATTTAAAAAGGTACAGGAGCTAAACAGTGACCAAGAAATAAGTCAGTTTAGTCATACTGTTTGGAATTTCTTAAGCACCTATCAGGATTATTCGAATTCATGGGACAGACGTAATTATTACTCTCCGGTCACGTTAATCAATTCAACAATAAAACAGAAAAATAATAGTAATTTTGGCGGTTTTTACGTTCAATCTATTCATTCATCTTTATATCAGAATTATGGAAATAGTTGGTACTCAAGTTATGAGGCACCTCGAATTAAATCAGCCACTAGCTCTAAGTTTGTTCAGCTCAATGACCAAGGTGAAGAAGAAATTACTTCGTCGTATATGCTAAATATAGGTTCGGTTTTAAACTCGGAATTCAACGGTGCAAAATTTCAGTTTAATAACGGGACAATAGAAGGTTCAATTTTAACCAACGTCACAGCATCCAATGTTACAACCATGACCAACAGTGTATTAGTTAATAGTTTATTAATTGATTCGTCCAATAGCCGATTAACCAACAATACTTTCACCAACAGTTCAGTAATGTTATCAGGTGATAATAGCCGCTTGACCATGCATTATAATACGTTAGACAGTGGCTCCACCGTCAGCGCAAAACTGCTAGATATATCAAACAATTATTGGGGTAGTACAGATTTGACCAATATTGCTGCTCAAACTGGCTATAGCCCAAATAAAGATGAAAATACTCATTTATATCCAATACTTACGTCTATCAATTTGTACGAAGGTGACTTTGACCAAGACGGTATAAAAGATTATTTAGATTATGACAACGACAACGACGGTTACAGTGACTTGCAAGAAGATTGGCAGTCCGATCCAAACTTTGGCAGTATTTATAACCCATTAGATGCAAACTCTCATCCTGAAACAGAACGAGATAATGACATGGATGGCATATTAGATGATGCTGACTTAGATGATGACAACGACGGTTTATTAGATACCGATGAATTAGTGCGTTTAACCAACCCCTACCTAGCTGACTCAGATGGAGACAGCGTTAACGATGGAGATGAAATTAATTATAAGTACAACCCATTAGATAAAAACAATTTCCCATTAATGGGTTCTATATCTGGTCAAGTCATTGATAACAGCAATAGTAATTCAGATGGTGTGGTGTACATTGTTGGTTTTGAACAGCACGATGAAATGATGAATTACTCTTCAATTCAAAGCGTTGGCTTAACTGGAGTAACCGTTTCAGCGGGCACGCAGTTAATGATTGGAAAAGACACGCCTGTATATTTTTATGACTCAATCATTGCCGGAACCTCAGAAAATGTTGTGACGATTCGCAGAAGTGGTGCAGGTTACGGCAGCTTTAACCTTTACAATAGCCAAGTCAGTTTCGCCAATATAAAGTTAGCTATGGAGTGGTATATCGATAGCAACTCTCAAATAATCAATTCAGACTTGAGTATGAATAATTCAGGCAATAACAATGGCCTTATTCAAGGTAGTTATGTTTCAAACTCAGGTTATTGGAGTAATAACGGCGAAATAGCACAAAGTTATTTAACAGGTGAAAATGTTAGTAATCTAAGTAATGGCGTTATCAAATCAAGTTATGTGGAGCTCAGGGGGCGCTAGAGAATTACGGACTTTTCGAAAGTAGTTACAGCTCCGATTCACTTTCGAACTATATTTCGAACTATATCTCAATTAGGCAGTCTGATAATGGTGTAATTTCTAATTCGATTGTTGAAAGCTTGGGTGGTAACTCTGAAAACTCCAACAACTCATCCATTAAAAGCTCAGACATAAAATTCTATAGTGGCAATACCTTGGGCGATGTTCTTTGATAATGTTTTTATGCAGAACGCATCTGGCAGTGTGTATTACGATGGTTTTGGCACACCTATTGACCAAATAGGCGATGGCGTAGCGGAAACGTTGTTTGAATTAAATGGTGCTACTTATATCGTTGATGGCATTAATAATCCTCGTTCAACACCAAATTTCCCGAATGTTGACAGGCCACAACCATATGAAGAGATTAACAATATATGGTCGCCCAAAAATGTTGGAGCTTGGTGGGATTTAAATAATCCAGATCAATTCCCTGATGTTGACCCAAGAGCTAACATGGGTACGTTAGCAGGACAAGTTATATTGGACGGCTTTGATAACAATTCTGGCGTTTTAGTCGAAGTTGTAGGCACTTCATTAAACACAATGACGGATGTGCAAGGTAATTGGTCAATAAGCTTAACAGCTCGTGATTACACGAAAGGCATCAAATTCAACAAACCTCATTTTGAGACGCAAACTAAAACACGTACCTATACCGTCAATGGCCAAGAGGCCACGGAGGTAACAAGCGTAACTCTTATACAGCAAACGGCAAAAGTCAGCGGGCAAGTCAGCATTGATGATGCTGCCGATTTTACTCAAACTATTATTACTGCAGACCGTCAAGGTCAACAAACCATAATTAATCCAAATGCTAGCGGTACGTTTGTTTTTGATGCTTTACCGCTAGGTGAATATCAATTTTCAATCACGTATCCAAACGGCAGCTGGGAAACGGTAAACATTCCACTAACATTAGTTTCCGGTCAAACAGAGTATACGTTACCCGTGACACGTGTACGTAACAGCTTTGTTAATATTGATGATGGTGCATTGTATACCAACAGTACGGCTGTCACATTGAGCTTAACCAATGCAGAAGCGGTAACTATGGTTATTTCTGAAAATGGCAGTGCATTACCGAGTGAAAGTTTTGTTTCAGAGCGCAGTTATACATTAACGGATGGAGATGGTGATAAGGTAATTGAGGTTGCATTTTATGATGGCAGTGGCGTTGAATTAACACCAGCCACTTCCACTATTTTATTAGACACCCAAGTTAACTTATCCAGTTTAACCATGTCTGATGTTTCTGGGTTAGGTGATACGCTGTTAATTACTTTACAAGCAAACGAGGTGAATGGACAAGCAACTGTCACAATTCCGAGTTTGTTCAATAATCTAGAGCTTAATGATGATGGAATTGACGGTGACGTTGTTGCAGGCGATGGCATATACAGCGGCAGTTACATAATTGAAACCGCCCAAGAAATTAATGCAACGGCTATCGCTATGTTTGTTGATAAAGCCAGTAATGAGGCAACAATTACAAGTGATACCAACCTCAATATAGCGACCTCTCCCACCATTACTAATCTATTAACGCAGTCGGTTAATGGTCAATTAGTGATTAGTTTTGAAACAAATGAATTAACCAATAGCACTATTAACTTTGGTACTACAGAAGGTGATTTAGACCAGACACTTACTATCAATGCTGATGGTCAATTTGTTCATATCGTGACATTAGATGTGGTCGACAGTGAGACCATATTCTTTGAAATCATCACCAGCGACGGTGTTACCACGAACACTAGTATTAACAGTCGCGCACAATTGAATAATAATGCATTAACAGGTACCAACAGTGATGGTGGTAATGGTGAAATTGGTATCGTGTGGGGAGAACAAGCTTCTGCAGCCAATTACAATGTGTACCGTTCAGAAGACTCTAACCAGTTTACGCTAGTCGCAACCACAACTTCTGGCACACCTTATTATGTTGATAACACAGTAGCTAACGATATCCAGTACTATTATCGAGTAACTTGGTTAAATGATAGTGGTGAAGAGTCAGACCAATCCGAGTCAACCTCTGCCAAAGCATCTATTGAAAATACGGGGCCTACTGAGTTAACTGGTGGTGTTATTGCCAGCAACACAGTATGGTTAAAATCAATGTCGCCTTACATTATTGCCGGCAATATGTTGGTCAAAGAAGACAAAACTTTATTCTTGATGCCGGGTGTGGAGGTGCAGTTTAATGGTGAAAACCGTCACATCTATGTTGATGGGAAAATCATGGCCTACGGCAGTGAAAGTGAGATGGTTACCATTTCATCTGATACAGCGCATTATACAAACAAAACTAACCAGAGTGCGTTGATATACCCTACCGATGCAAATCAAAACTCAGTATTATCTTATACCCAGCTCAATTATGTGAAGGTCTTTAAAGATTATGAGAGTGAATACTCTCGTCGGGATTATGTAGCGCCGTTGTCGTTAATTGACTCAGAAATCAATTTCTATGCTGGTTATCGTCCGGACTTCTATATTAAATCAGCTGTGGACTCTGTTATTAATGTTTCTGGTTACACAACCTATTCTGAACTATACTGCGAATATTGAGACTTTAGTAAATACATCAATTATAGGGGATGTTCAATCTAGTTGTACGGATTGTTACTCAAATGAAAACTCTCATTTAGAAGCAAACACCTTAAGTAACTCAACAGTCCAAAGTGTAAGTCTTAGTCTTAATAATGGCACAGTTAGTGATTCAAACTTTATAAGTTCTAATTTGTCATTGGCAACGACCATAACCAGCAGTACGTTTACTGAAAGCGATATATACGGGACCAACAATATTCGTCTGATCAATAATGTATTATCCGATACAGATCTACTTATATCCGGTGATAGTCGCCGTTTAACCATGCGGTATAACAAGTTAGATACTGATTCAAGCGTATCGGCGGAACTGTTGGATATATCACACAATTACTGGGGCAGCACTAACCTTGAAACCATTGCAGTGCAAACGGGTTACAGCCCAGATAAAGATCAGAATACTCATTTATATCCAATCTTAACGTCGTACGACCTATATTCTGGAGATTGGGATAATGACGGTATACCTGATTATATTGACCATGACAACGACAACGATGGGTACAGTGATCTTCAGGAAGATTGGGAGTCGGACCCTGTGTATGGTGCCATATTTAATCCGTTAGATGACACGAGTTTTCCTGATGTTAATAACGACAATGACATGGACGGCATTGCCGATGAAGATGATGTTGATGATGATAACGATGGCGTATCAGATGTAGATGAAAATACCTACGGTACAGACCCATTCTTAGCTGACTCAGATGGCGACAGCGTTAACGATGGAGATGAAATTAGTTATAAGTACAACCCATTAGATAAAAACAATTTCCCACTAATGGGTTCTATATCTGGTCAAGTCATTGATAACAGCAATAGTAATACAGATGGTGTGGTGTACATTGTTGGTTTTGAACAGCAAGATGACATGATGAATGACTCTTCAATTCAACGTATTAACTTAACGGGAGTAACGGTTTCAGCGGGTACGCAGTTAATGATAGAAAAAGACACGCCCGTTTCTTTTTATGACTCAGTCATTGCCGGAACCTCAGAAAATGTTGTGACGATTCGCAGCAGTGGTGCAGGTAACGGTAGCTTTAACCTTTACAATAGCCAAGTTAGTTTTGCCAATATTAAGTTAGCCCTTGATTGGTATATTAATGAAACATCGGAAGTGGTTTATTCAGATTTGAGTATGAATAATGGTTATGGCTATAGCCATGGCCTTATCCAAAACAGTTTTGTTTCAAACTCGACGTATTGGAGTAACTACGGAGAAATAACACAAAGTTATTTAACGGGTGAAAATGTTAGTAATCTAAGTAATGGTGTTATCAAATCGAGTTATGTGGAGCTCACGAGTTCGCTATCGAATTACGGACTTTTCGAAAGCAGTTACAGCTCCGATTCACTTTCGAACAATAGCTCAATTAGGCAGTCTGAAAACGGTGTGATTTCTAATTCGATTGTTGAAGGTTTATATAGCTACTCTGCCAACTCAACCATTAAAAACTCAGACATAAAATTCTATTATAACAATACCTCGGCGATGTTCTTTGATAATGTCTTTATGCAGAACGCATCTGGCAGTGTGTATTACGATGGTTTTGGCACACCTATTGACCAAATAGGCGATGGCGTAGCGGAAACGTTGTTTGAGTTAAATGGTTCTACTTATATCGTTGATGGCATTAACAACCCACGTTCAACACCAAACTTCCCTGATGCAGCAGGTGCAATAGCCTCTGATGTAATAGAAGGGATTTGGAACCCTGAAAATGTCGGTGCTTGGTGGGATAAAAGCGACCCTAGTTTATTCCCAGAAAGCGCTCCTTAAGAGTAGATGAGAAAGAATAACGTTATCTATTGGCGTTATTTAAAATATTACAATGGGTATTACACAGTTAACTTCTAGAAGTAAAAGCGACCTCTGTAGAGGTCGTTTTGAAGATAGAAGTCGCTTCGCGATTTTGATATGACGGGTAGCGTACAGAGGGATCACATAGCTCCCAGTCATAGCTCGCTCTCAAACGCCCAAAAATAATCTGTACCTAATTGCCATCGACCTTAGGGTAATTAGTCGGTAAAATTGGCGGTCTATCCTTATTCAGTCCGTTGGTCATTATTCATGAAGTTATTTATTGCGGAGAAACCCAGTCTAGGTCGAGCGATTGTTGACGCGTTGCCTAAACCGCATAAAAAACAAGATGGCTTTATCGAAGCCAGCGACGGCACAGTAGTGACTTGGTGTATCGGTCATTTGTTAGAGCAAGCACCGCCAGAGGATTACGACAGCAAATTTAAAAAGTGGCAAGTTGAACACCTGCCGATTATTCCAACCCAATGGCAATTAAAACCCAAGCCAAAAACGCGCAAGCAATTAACGGTGATCAAAAAGTTAATTGGTAAAGCAACCACTATAGTTAATGCTGGCGACGCCGATAGAGAAGGGCAAATATTGGTTGATGAAGTGATCAGCTATTGTGGTGCTTCAAAGCGAAAAATTGACCAAGCGCAACGTTGTTTGATTAGCGACCTTAATACAGCTGCCGTGTCTAAATCCTTGCATAATCTGCAGTCTAATAAACAGTTTGTGCCATTAGCGGTGAGTGCTTTGGCCCGAGCAAGAGCAGACTGGTTATATGGTCTCAATATGACACGCCTTTGCACATTGCAGGGGCAGAAGTCTGGGTATCAAGGTGTGCTGTCTATTGGGCGTGTACAAACCCCAATTTTAGGATTAGTGGTAAAACGTGACCTTGAAATTGAACAATTTACCGCTAAACCGTTTTATGAAGTGATAGGCCATTTTCAAACACAAAATGGCGAGTTTTACCAAGGGAAATGGCAACCAAGCGATGCCTGCGAACCTTATATGGATGAAGCATCTCGGGTGTTATCAAAGCCATTGGCTGAAAATGTGGTACAGCGGATCACCGACAAACCCGCCGTCATAGACAAAGTTAAAACAGATAAAAAGCAACAGGTTGCGCCGCTGCCGTTTAGTTTGTCTGGTCTGCAAATTGCTGCGGCCAAAGCCTTTGGGTTAAGCGCAAAGCAAGTATTAGATACGTGCCAATCGCTTTATGAGAAACACAAACTGATTACCTATCCGCGTTCGGACTGCCAATATTTACCAGAAGAACACTTTGCCGATGTCCCTAAGGTCGCACAGGCCATGGCCCAATGTTCTGACACATTAAAAAACTGTTAGAAAAAGCCAATTTATCTCAAAAAGGACGAGCTCTGAATGATAAAAAGGTATCGGCCCACCATGCCATAATCCCCACGGCAAATGCGAGGGCTGTTGGCAATTTGACATCCAATGAACAAAAATTATATGGCATGATCGGCCGTCAATACATCGCCCAGTTTTACCCTAAGTTTGAATACAAAGAAAAACAAATTGATACGATTGTCGAAGGGGGATGTTTTGTTAGCAAACAAAAAGAGATCACTCAAAAAGGCTGGAAAAGTCTATTTGAATCAAGCAGTGCAAATAGCAATGCCAAAACGAATGCAAAAACGAATGTCGATACCGATGACCAAGAATGGGCAACATCTGAATTGCCTCAAGTTACGGTAGGTCAGCAGGTGCATTGCCAACGTGGCGAGTTAGTTGAAAAGATGACCAGCCCACCTAAACCCTTTAACGATGCAAGCTTGTTGAGTGCCTTAACCGGCGTAGCGCGTTTTGTTACCGATCCTGCGATAAAAAACTGCTGCGGGATACCGATGGACTAGGCACTGAAGCAACTCGGGCAGGCATCATTGAACTGCTATTTAAACGCCAATTTTTGACTCGTACCGGAAAAAACATAATCGCAACACCGATAGGGCGACAATTAATTCAAGCATTGCCCGACGTTGTATCACAGCCTGACATGACCGCATTGTGGGAGTCGCAACTTGAGTCCATTAGCCAACAATCTATGGGCTACAAACAGTTTATAACCCAAATAGAACAAAACCTTGCGCAACTTATCGAAGACGTTAAAACGGTCAAGTTTGAATCACTGCCACAAAGCCCAGCGAATCGAGGCGCATATAAACCCCGACGACCTCGGTCAACGGCTAAAAAACAGTTAAAAAGAAACGCAGCACTAAGCCAGCCTAGCCCAAAGCAGTCACTTAATTTAGTGCTGTATGACTGAGTATTAAGTGCTTTTAGAGTTTTTTAAAGCGGGTATAACTAAAATTTCGGGTGGCGTAAATCTGTTTTTTGATTATTGATAATATTAACAGAATTACAGTAACGGCTAACAATATTGATTTTCATTCAGAGTAAATAGGGTCTTATACAAATCCTAAACATAGGTTAGCAAAGGAATCAATTCAAACAGGCATGAATAGCCACAGAGATTCGCCTTATTGAGTGTTTTATAATTTTAGATTTGGAGCAGATAAGAACGCTCAGGCGTATCTTAGCTAAATATAAGTTAAGTAGTTAGACAACCACAAAATATATTTTTAACTATTAAATTACGAATAGGTCAATAAACATGAATTAACTTTGTTTATATTATTCACTCAAAAACCTTAAGCAAGTTCAACAGCCAAGAGCCAGTTTCCAGATCTGTTGTAATAATATCCAGCCTTGCTGTTGCACGAGTGAATGCTACATACAAGTCTTCTTCTGCCAATGCGGGATTCATCCCTAGCTTGTCAGCATGTACAAAAATTACATGTCGAGCCTCCAAACCTTTGAATGACTTAATCGTCGAATAAAACACAAAACCCGGCTCACCAAGCTTGCTAATATCTTCTGTTAAGTTAAGGCTATAGGCCTTTCTAGAAGAATTCATACATGAATTTTCTAACTTGTACGGAGAAAGAATCACCGCACCACCATTGGCACTCAATTCATTTACTAGATCCCAAGCCTTCTGTGCCATGGAATCAACTTTGCAAATACTAACATGGGGTACTTCACCTTTAGGTACACCGGGCATAGGCTTAACCACACCGCTACAAACTTTATTAGTGGCAGCGTTAATTCGTTCAGTGTTCCTACAGTTGTGGTAAAGGCGGAACGTCACTTCAGCACCTAATGTCTCGTTGGTACCTTGCCCGTATAAATCTTGCTTATTATCTCCAAAGTAAAGCCATTGGGAGGTATCATAGTCTTTAAGTAATTCATATAAAGCAAAAATTCTTTCATCACCAAAATCCTGTCCTTCATCAATAATAATGGCATCATATTTATCATCTTCATTATGAAAAGAATCCATTACTCTTTCAGGTAATACAGTAGAATAGAAACCTGATGCACCGCTCCCAGAATGGTCATCAACTAGATTCCAAAATAATGAATCGACGCTAAAAATAGCACTCGCCATATCGGGATGTTTAAGTCTTAAGCTCTCTGCCAACTTCTTATTAAAACATACGAAGATTGCTTTTTTCTTCTTCTAGCAGAGCTGACAACTTCCAAAACGCAAGTAATGTTTTACCTGAGCCTGCAGGTCCAATAATTGCAACTCGTGGTAATTCAAATGCCCCGCGCAATGCGGCAAACTGTTGACGAGTAAGCTCTTCAATATCATCTTCATCTTCATTAGCATCTAACTCCGTATCAACTTTAACCACACGAAAACGTTGATTAGTTAGAATTTTAGCCGCATCACTAGCTAATTCTCGGCTGAATTTTTTACCTGTATTCTCGCTTCCTTTTGATAATAATGCTTCCCTAATTGCTCCACCTAATTGATGCATTCGATTTTTAGTTATAAGAGTGGAATCATCATATAGGTCTATTTTACCTTCAACTTCTCCATTTGGGTAAACCACTATCCATGCATGTAAACCATAAATGCATTACTTCCACCTAAAGATAGTTCATCTTTTACTACCTTAGTAAGCGTATGTAAATTTCGATTTGCTTGTTCAGGAGGAGATTCTTTTAGTTTTATTTCACGACCACTAAAGTCACGCCGATACCATGTTCCATCTTCTCCAACAAATACTGATTTTGACCCCTTAACCTCAACAACAGCTAGGCCTAAATCTGGCGCTAAAATCACAAAATCAGCTTCTCCATCTTTAACCGGACCAAAGCCATCTTTCAATGCCCAAGCAACACTGCAGATCACAATCCAACTATCAGGTAACTGCTTAGACAATTGCCTACGGACTTCCCTTTCCCACTTATCTGATGGAACAGGTCCAATTAATCGTGGCATAGATAACTACTCCTATGATTTTTAATTGGCCACAGCCAACACTTTTAAACTCGACCATTGATTTTTAATCAATGGATTTTTACCTATTGGTTTCACTCTTGTATTGCTAGGAAGAACCTGCACCTTAACGATAAAAGGGTCTATACCATCTTTTGCAACTATGTAAGTTCCTTTCTTAATAGACCATACATCTTGCTCTAGCATTCTTTTCCAAGTCTCTCCTTCATAGTCAAAAAGGCTTCCTATCTCTATTTCAGGTATTAATTGATTCTGATTACCACAGATACCCTCACTAAAAAACTAATCTCATATTCTGGGAAAAAAGATGGGTTATTTCTGACCCATGACATTCTTCGTGAAAGATTAAATGAATCCAAAAGTCTTACATTTTTGACAAAAGCTTGCTTTCTAGCAAAGGTAATAATAGATTTCGAAACTTCATCTCTCATCTGATGATCAAGTTGCCAGAGTGGGTGGGCAACTATATCCAAAGTTTTCCCATCTTCAGAAATCCAGCCGTGAAGATAAGAACCATCGGTGATTGGAATAATGTTTCCATCACCAAAAGCCGAACAATAATTTTTAGCGATTTCAGCAAATTCTTCCTGCGAACTTTTCAAGCCAAGACCCCAGTCTTCAAAGTATGGTGTTACACCTGGTATATAATTAGCGTCACGTATTACCGATAATAACTCTAAACCAAGTCGCCAATCTATTAAGGGATGTAAATGACGATTACGGAACCCCTTCAGGAGTAAATCAGGGCTTCTCCATTCTTGCCCAAATGTTTGAGCACGTTTACATTCATCACGTAAAAAGCGACCCAGTTTAGAAAATTTATCGTGATTAATAGGATCAATACAACCCGCGATTAACTCAGACCAATGCTTATTGGCCCAATTTACTAGGCCCGATCCATTGGGATGCTCATCAGATAGATAGAGCTCAGCACCTTCATTGATATCATGCTTATATTTATGAACAGATGCGATTTCTATATCGAGTGAATCAACATCGAGTTCCAGAGCTATAGCTCTTTGTAGAATAGTGGCCGTAGAAAACCATGCCGCTTTTCGACAAGCAACCTCTTTAGGTTTATCAAAAAACATAGCCCAGGACGATCAAGTAACCTTATACTCAAAAGGTCTGTTGTCTTAGATGCAGCAAGTGACGCATGTACATCATTACTTTTATCATTTTTAATCCACATTGAAGCATTAAGCCACTGGCCATTGGGAGTTGGAAAAGTATCCAGTTTTTCAAAAGAAAAAGGTGATAAATTTGCGCTTTGAGTAATTCTGTATACCTTTTGTTGATTAGCGAAGGCTAAAAATGCACCTCCATTAGGCTCTGATAGACTATCTTCTATCGCTTGTGAAGCGACAAAAGATACAGATCCTGAGCCACCATTTGATTGGCCTGAACCTGCAGGTTTACTGAGATTAAAATCTGTCATGAAGCCATTAGGAACAACCGCCAAATAAGCACTCGCATTATCTGAATCACAACTCGAGCATTGTTGGAAAGACTCTCTACCTTGAACATCTTCAAGGTTAACTGGAACAACACTCAGGTTTCTACATTCACGGCAAAAAACTTGCCAAGTAGTTTCACCAACAGGCTCGGCATACGATGTCCATTGATTTGTTTTTTATGCTTAATTGGCCCAACAAGTCCTATAGGCGTTAAGAGACGCTTATCCCATACTCGCTCTGAGCTAGGAGCATAGTCTGTAATGGCCTGCTCAATAGAGCGATCCAATGTTTTAGCTTCTTTAGACCGCTCTTCTCCGCTTGGTAATCCAAAGTGCAAATTTCTAACCATCGTAGGCATACCATACATGGGCAGTACACCCGCATCAGCTAAGGCATTAGCCAAACCACGAGATTTATCTTGCTCACTTTTGACTACTGAATCTAACCGATTAATCATTGCAATATTTTTAGCTAGCAGTTCTGCTTTTATAAACGTTCCACGAGTGACAACCTCAGCAATCTGTAAGATAGTTTTCTTATTATTGTCTAACCATGCAGCTACATTACTTCGTCTATCATCTACATTATCAATATAGTCTTGTACAATCCCCATTTCACCATGGGTATCTGGTTGAGAATTAAAAGCAGTCCAAGTTAAGCCCACGGCTTGAAATGCACGACGTAAAACTTCCTTATTAATTAGTCTTTCCGCTAAAATATTTTGGTCTTCGCTGACCGAAATACTCGGTTGTGGGGGAATACCACTGGTCATTTCCTCTGGGTGTTCAAAGTGGATACGATCATGAGTTTGACCTCGGCAATAGGTCAACGCAGCAGAAAATGCTTGCTTCTTTCGACCTGCACGACCCGCTCGCTGCTGATAATTGAAACGTTCGGGCGGCATATTAGCCTGAAAAACAGATAGTAAAGATCCTATATCAACACCGACTTCCATCGTAGTAGTTACCGATAATAAATCAATACTGTCGACTTTACGGTTTATATTACGGGGCACTACATCATCTAGCTGCTCATCTTTAAAAAGATATCTCTGAAGTGTCGTTGCCTTTGCGCTTGATTATCAGTTTGACCTGTTAATTCCTCCGAATGGATTCGAAACGCAGATGAAGAATTTACAGATAAATTTGCATGATAATGCCCTATTTCTATTTTTTCAGCAGTTTTAAAACCATTGGGTTCTGTGGTTAGAATTGCTGAACATCTGGAGCAAACACCACCGGATGAGTGCCAATGAATCTGAGTACAGTTATCACAAATCCACGGTTTATCATTTGGCTCTACATTGCGCACCCATAACTGGTCGAGTCTAACAATTCCCCAATGATGGCCTTCGCTGGTATGAGCATCACACACAGCAACCCTCAACGACTCATAGTCTGTACGATTATGTTGTGCGCATATCTCTAAGTACCTTTTGACTCGCTTTTGGACAATCTGTCGTGACTTATCATTCGGTTGATCCATTTTCCATTCAGTTCTAGGTCCATTTTGGTCATGCTCATATGGAACCGTAAAGTACTCTTCCGTTAGAATACGTAAAACACTCTCAGCAATATTTCTGAAAATATTTGATGGTATACCTGCGGGGCCAGCTTTATTGAAATTGGATGAAAGAGCAAGGTGACCGAAACCTTTAGACTCTAAGTTATAAAGCAGGCGACCAGAGATCGCCTTCCAAGCCTTTTTCCTTAGTGTGGAATCCATTTTATTAATCAAGAAATTCTTTTTTCCTCGGTTAAATTATTTGCTAGCAAAGCCTTATCGAAATCAATAAGATCCACCCAACCAAAAGACTGTCCATTCCTTGATTGGAGGTACTTTACATCAACACCTGAACCTGCAGGATTAACGCCAAGTTCGAGCATTCTTTGCCAAATTATAGGAACATCTAGCTTGTCCTGACTTACCGGGTGCAAGAATGAATCCAACCGAACATAACCAGATTTATAATTAAGGATTATTTCTACATTAGATTTAGCATCTGATGTAGCGCGGCTAGGTCTATTAATGACTAATTCAGCATCACTTAAAAAGGAGAGCAACTCATCTTTAATCTGAATGTTTTTTTCAAGAAGTCGGTCAATTTCCTCTTCTTTATCTTCTTTAACGCAGTCTAAAATTTCTTTCTTGATTTCTTCTACAAAGCCAACGGAGCGATGACGTATTTCATCAAGAATGAAATACTGTAACAAGCTATCCCATTGACCAGATTCAATTCCATTAGCTAATTTAGCGGCGGCTTGACGACTATCTGAAAATGCAACGAGCTTTCTAAAATCATTAGGGAGTACAGACATCAAATGTTTTGCAAGTAATAAAGACATTTGATCTAAACCTGTAGCAAATGCCCTAATAGGAGATGGCTTACCACCCTTCCTTTCAGAATAGCTTGTATAGCAAGACGGGCACATCTGCGGCATTGCAGGTAATTGAAATTCATCCCCCAATCATTATCATCAACACTAAACCATAGGCACTTAGTTTGTTTCGGGTTATGGACTCCTATTTCAACGACTCCTGTTACAGGGTCAATTGAACCTTTCTTCCATCCTGCGCTCGCTGTTTTAGCTGGATTACCAACACGCCCCTCTAAACCCACTCGTTCAACTGAGCCCTGTTCCCAAATTAATCCATCTTCATTGGGATATTCATCTGGCACTAAATAAACAACACCTAAGTTTTTATAATTTTGTGCATCCGTGCGGCCTTGCGGAGCAGCCTCTGGTATGCTTTCAATGGCTGAGGGTAGAGTTGCAAGTTCATATTTAGTCCCCTGCACCCCGCCAGCATGCATTTTGTAACCAGCTAATAACTGAGTGCCACAGCATTCGCAATAAAGAACTTCTAATACTCGTTTACCTTCAAAAACTAATCTTGATTCGGGTAATAGCTTACCAACTCTACGTTTGCTATCTTTTCTGTCTTTAATATCAGCGGTAGCCCAAAGTCCATCAATGTTCTTAGTCATCCAATGAAAGCGCAGTCTAGGTAAAATATAGCTTGTAAAATCCTGACCTTTATTTTGAAGTGCCGTGGCCTGTCCTAATCCATAAAATAGTCCCCTTATTGCAACGTCTTGCTCTTTAGGCGAGATGTTAGGGAAGCAAACAGCCTTTAGCTTTTCCAGAGACATAGAAGTGAACCTATTACTCTCACTACTAAAAAACTATAAGCAATAGCTTCCATATTTTTAGCCGTGACAAGCTCATTTACAAGCTCTTGTATATGTTCACTTTCAACTTCATTTCCACTAGCAATTGCTTCTCCTAACTCTATTGAAGTCGTATCAATATTTTCTGAAAAGTCATGTGCTTGTCCATCTGCTGGATACATAGACTCACCACTTTCAATATGAAAGCGTTGTTTTGCCTCTACTGGCGTCAATCCAAACATTCCACCTAGGAAATCATATGACTCTTCATCTTCTCCTAAGGAAGCACTAGACGCTAAAATTTGGAGTTGTTTGCTATCTGCAGACAAGCCAAGCCTATCCATCAATAATCTGAGTAGATAACCAACTTCTGTGCCCGATGAACCACGATATAAATGTAATTCATCCACAACTAGTTGGAAAACATGATTTTCCCTATCCTCTTCCAACCACTTCTTAGTCGCCTCAAAGATTTGGGAGTCGGCTCTATCATTAACGAAAGCTTTATCTTCATGACGCATTAGCATGATAGATAACATACTTACATTGGTAATGAGTAAATCAGGTGGTGTATCTTGCATTTCCCAACGATGGAACATTTCACAGGAGTCTACTTCCATTCTAGGAATAAAATCTTGTTGATCTTGTAGAACAACGAGCTCTTTTTCCTTTATTTTTATTTTTTCTTATTTCCTTCTCGATTAGCCTCTTTAAGCTCACTATTAGCATTCTTTAACTGCTCTTTGTATTCTTCATATTCACTATGTGCCCGCATGATCTTTTTAGTGAGTTCCGATCTCTTAGCTGTGTTTGCTTTTCCATCACTTTTGAAAGGGTGCCCTGATACTGGGGTCGAGCCGTTGTACCGCCCAAATCGAATTCGGTTCCCCTCTAAAGCATCATCCATAGCACTAAGTGACTCTTTAGCATCCAAAGCTGATCTCAGTCTTGAAATTTGATCTTCAACTAAAGCATTCATTGGATAGAGCAATAACGCACGAACTGCTGGGGTTCGTGTCTCTTTTCGTAGCAACTTCCTACTACTATCCCATTTAATGCTATTTCCCCAAGTTTTATTTGGAGCTTGTGGAGGTTTCCAGTTTCCTTTGGCTTCTTTAATAATGGATGCCAATACTGGCAGCAGAAAAGCTTCAGTTTTACCTGAGCCCGTTCCAGTAACAACCACGCAATGTTTTCGTTCTTGAGCCAATGCTTTTTGTAACATTACTTGTTGATGTTGATATAAATTTATATTTTTCGGTATAAGTGATGCACTAGCGACCTGAACAAAAGAACTAATAGTCTCTTGTGATAAAGCTGGTAAATCTTTTGTATTTAACTCTTCTAATTTTTTTCCGGATTTATAAACAGGTAACACTTCAACATAAGGTTCTTGGAAAAAAACCCCGGAGAATCTAACAAACTCTGACGATCTTCCTCAAATGACTTGGAGTTTGTACCAAATGCGGACTTAACATATTTTTTTAAATGATCTTGAAGGTTTTCCCAAGAACCAATGGGGTCTTTATCTATACTAACTAACATTTTTATCCTCTATCCTTCTCGATATTGTATTACATCGCATTTCCCTAAGTTCACCACCAAGTAAACTTGCTATATTTCTCGCGACTACTTCTGGTACCCAGCGATAATAGAGCCATTTACCATTAGCCATTTCGCTGAACACACAGCTTACTTTGCCAATCACTCGTTGATTTGTGTCAAAAAGCAAGTAAGATTCACCATCCTTCTTACTTGTAATTTGCATTACAATAGGTCCGTCTCCAGCAGACAATGCTAAAGCACGCTCTATAACAAAAGGGGTTCCATTCTTGCCGGCAGCCATAAACATCCCGTTACCTTGTCATAAGGAATTGGCCAAGGGCTAGCATCAAGTATGCTGTAAGGAGGATTTTTAATAAACTCGGCAAATGCACCCATAGCTATCCAAACTCCCCACCTTGAATCATGAATAAAACTATATTTTGAAACACCATCTCCAAGATTTTCACCTAGTTTATATACACGCATGCCTTGTATTTTAGGATCTTCATACTTAAACAGCTCAAATTTACGACTTTTATCAACCAATATATTTTCTGTTTCATTAAATACACCTCGAGATGGATTCAATCTCTCTAAGTAATTAGGACAGAAACCTTGTTCTGGATACCACGATAGATTTTCTTTTGTTTCTTGAATAGAACCCAACCATTGAGATAATTTCTGAGCGGGTAAATCAACCACCTGAAAATTACACAATTGTGCGATCTCAGTTATTGCTAAGAATCCATCAGAAGAAATACGAATAGCAGGTAATTTATTTGATGTGGTTTTATCAATAAAAACTCGGCAATTGGCAACTTGTTCGAGTTGTTTCCATTGCTGGAGTCGTAGACTGCCGCAAACTCCATACAACTGATGTTGCTTACTATCTTTGATGGGAAGGCTATAAAGGGTTGGTGGCACAGAACAAACACGAACCATATGCCCTTTTACATTTGTTTCAACTTCAACATGCCCTCTGCGCCTAAGTTCACGTATCAATAGAGCTGGCTCTATATCATCAATGCCAAAATTATTGGCAAGACGCCTGATTTGATCACGTGCCACTCCATAGTTCATAGAGCCTTTATTAGTAGTTGCAATTGAGTCTATGAAAAGAGAAGAAACATTAGACTCCATACATTCAAAAACTTGTAAAGCAGCCCCATTGGTCAGATTGTTCTCATCAACTTGAAAAGAATTTATATCTAGACCGCTTGAAAGTGCTTCACCAATATCCGCTCCGCGAAGACCACTATCGTCGGTTAATATTCTTCCATATTTATCAATAGAGAAAGAAGTGCTCTGTGCCGTTGCTAATCCACCAGTAGCTAAAATCTGCAGACCCGCAACACACAGATCTTCATCGCCTAACCTAGCTTTAATCTTGAAGACTGAGCCACTTCCTTCGTTTAGGGAGAACTTATAACGCTTAATCGATACATGTTTACCTTCATCTAACTCTTCAAAAGTCAAACCTGAAGAAGTCAACTCAGCTTTGGTGGGCGCTTCCAACTCAATAATAGGCAAATCGTAATATGCATATTTCTTACTACCAGCACCAATAATAGACCTCCCTCCAACAAACCTGATGCGAGCTTTTGCTGGTGCAGAGATATCTTCATCAACTATTTCAGCTCGCTGTTCAGGAGTGAGTTTCGCTGTATCTTTGATACAAATTAACCCCCAATGATCCGATAAATCACCTATATCTTCAGATGTATGTTCTATTTTCTCATTTGTTAGATATCGCTCTAGATTTGAATATTCACTGCGGGAATAGAGAAGAAATACTAGACCTTCCAAAGGCATTTCACGTTCAAGAAGTGAGTCATGCAAAGAGGGATCAGGACTATCCCATATCAATACTCGCACCTTATCTTGTCTTAAGTAAATTTTTCTTACTATGCGCTCACCATCACTTTCCGTATAAGACAATATTGAGTCAATTTGTTTTTCTGCTGACTGGTTTAGCGCAATTTTTGCTTTTGTCTGTTTAGTAGAAGAAATACTATTGATATGGGTGCCAGATAACTCCAGCTTGGCCTCTAGCTCATCATTATCACCCACTTTTATTGCATAATTGAGACCCGTTACAGTAGCTGGAAGACGCCAACCTAAATCCCAACAAGTGGTATCATCTTCGTCATTCAATTTCAGGATGATTGATAGTTCGTCATTCTCTCCTTGATGAAACACAGTTTGAGCATTTTTATGGCTACTATAAGAATTTGTGCTTTTTGGCACGCGTCCATCCCAAAACTCGAGATAAGAACTTAATAATCGCTTTAGATGAACTCTATAATCCTTAGAACGCATTGCCGCCTTAAGTCTATTACTTATATAATGTGAATGTTCTCCATGCTCAAGGAGCTGCGTTAGCTGGGTATCATTCAGGCTTTGTCCGGGATGCAATCTGCAACTACCAAACAACCTTTTTATGCCTTCGAGATCCCTAACTGTGACTATTGCTTGGGCATTTGCCAAACCTACAAATTTATGTGCCCCAAGTACATTAAGGCTAAAATATCCGAAAGAACCTTTTTGTTGGTATTTAGACCAGTGTTCTAAGTCAGACCACGTATTTCCCATTAACTCTCTTACATTATTTGGAAAAGGTTCAGATATTAATTCGCAGACAGTTGAATAGAAACCAGTTGTTACTTCTTCGGAGCTCGCAAGTACCCATAATGCAATATATGGTAGGTAGGTTGGGGCATTTCTATTTTTGTAAATACACAATTCATTGCTTAAGGTCTTTATATCCTATAGGCCTTTTACTAGGCCAACGGCGTTGCTTGGCTAATTTATTTGCTTTTATAGCAATATTATCATTACCAAGTATCCAGCTTGGCCCCTCTTTAACCGCTTCAATTAAACCATTTGCCCCACCTACGTGAACTCCTATCCCTTCAAGTTCAAGCCTATTCGTTGAAACCCAAACATCCTAGCCAGTATTGAACTCTGAAAAGTATTCTTGGAGCAATATTGAATTCCATTCCGCAAATAAAGACATACAATTTCCATATTGGATTTTATAATTTACAACTTCTACAATTACATAACTTAATTAGATTGTCACATTGAAACTTATAACCAATAATAATTTTAGAAAATACTGTAGATACCATCTCTCAAAATAGGGCACAAGTGCACTGTTAGGCGACAATTAGATAATTTGCGATTATATTCGGTTTGGTTCTTGATTACACCAAAACAGATTTATATGAGTTTTCTTATTGCTGCACTAAGCGCCTTCAATTTGGACTTGACTGCTTTTAACAATCGTTATTTTTGACGCCTAATATCTGGATTGTGCTTGCCTGCCGTTACAGCTGCTAAATATAGTTTTGCTCTAATTCGCGATGGTCCTGTTTTACTTAAAGTTGTTCTACCCTTGAAAGTTCGTGATTCATTTAGTCTAGGTATTAAACCGACGTAAGCAGCTACTTGTTTGGCTGTTGTGGATTTTTTAGCCGAAAAATAAAAATACAAGTTCTCTTGCCATCACGTCACCAATACCGCTATTAGTTTTTAGTAATTTATTGTTCTTTCTCAGCGTGGAATTTGAATCTACTTGGTGATCGATATCGTTTTTCAATGTTGAAATTTCGGCTTCTAGTACGGTGATAATATCGCTAATTGATTTAATGACACGATCAGATATTCCGATAGTCTGAATTGCTTCTAGACGACTGATTTCGCGCCTAGAATCCTTCTAAAGTGCAGATAGACGGCGAGACATAGCTTTTAACTCTCTAATTGCTACTTCTTCTGGCTCCCACAGTCTGACGCTATCTAGTTGTCTAGATCTTAATTGTAGTGGTCAACTGTTTTTGGCCACGGTTTTATAGTTTAGCCAGTATCTTTTCTCTGACTCATTTGGTGCCAAACCGCCATTATGCTGATGCGGCCTAACTTGGCTGTAATAGCCAATAATATATTTCGTGATATCTATCTTAGCTTCATTAAAACTACGATAACCTACCGTCGGTATCCATTCTGTCTTTAAACTTCTGAAAAATCGCTCCATCGGTGCGTTGTCCCAGCAATTTCCGCGTCGGCTCATGCTTTGTGTTATCTGGTAACGCCACAGCCTCTGTCTGAATTTACGGCTTGTGTAATGACTGCCTTGGTCACTGTGAAACATCACGTTTTCAGGTCTGCCACGTAGCTCGTAAGCCATTGTTAGTGCTTTGACTGTTAAATCGCTATCAGGTGAGTGTGACATTGCCCACCCAACAGGTTTTCGAGCGAACAAATCAATCACGACCGCTAAATAGGCCCAACGATTTCCTGTCCATATGTACGTCACATCGCCGCACCAGACTTGATTGGGCGCAGTTACATCAAACTGACGACCAAGCAAATTAGGTATTGCCACATGCTCCTTTGAGCCTTTCTTATAAGCATGTTGTGGTATCTGACAACTCACTAAATTAAGCTTTTTCATTAACTTAGTAGCCCGGTATCGACTCAACGTTACGTCACTTTCATCTTGTGTAATGATTTCACTGATTGTTCTGGCACCTGCGGAGCCACCGCTTAACTCATGAGCATTCTCAACCTTCTTTAGTAATACTTGATGCTCGACTGACGGCGAATTATCTCGTTTCAGCCAATATTTAAAGCTGCTACGATTAACACCGAAGACATCACACAATATTTTTATTGGATACCTTAGCTTTATGGCTCTGATTGAGTTTTTCGATTAATTCGAATTGTTCAGTGAGTCCGACATCAACAGAGCCGTAGCCTTTTTTAGAATTTCCTTTTCTAATTCAATGCGTTCAATTTTCTTTTCAAGCTCTCTTATCCTAAGCTGCTCGGGAGTCATGGGGGTTGCTTTAGGCGCTTTACCTTGCCGTTCTTCTTTTAACTGTTTAACCCATTTACCAATCGTCGAATAACCCACATTCATGGCCTTGGCTGCTTCTTCATGGGTATAACCATGATCGAGTACCAATTGTGCCGTTTCTAATCTAAATTCTGGGCTGAAATTTTTACGTGACTTCTTAGCCATTATCTTCACCTAATACTGCTATGATTCAATCATAACATCCTCTAATTAGGTGGCCAAAATCACTATGCCACTACAAATAGATGATTTACAAGTATATAGTAAGTGGAAAAGTTCAATTAAATGACTCGTGAGCTGGATTTGGAATTGAGTAAAATTTGGTTCGAATCAAATGGAGTTTATACGGAATGCTTTCTCAATTTCTTATAAATCATACACTTAAATAGAAAGCCCTCGATATTTCAATTGCTAGTATCGAGTATCGTTAATAACAATAGAATATCTTAGATATTCGTGGCTTATTGTTTTATCCTCGGACTTATTACAATAAATGCTTAGTTGGGCTTTTTCAGGAATATATTTTTTAATAATTACTCAGCACGTCCATGACTATGAATCCAAGGTCTGGTGGGATTTGACTTAAAATGGATTAAAGGCTTAGATAGTTATCTAGCTAAGCAACTCAAAATATAGGCTCATGACTACGAGCCTATATCAGCAATCGCACTACGAAATATTTCGTACATCTAATTCTGGTGGATGAACAGGTGCGGTGTCTTCAATATAAAAGCTGTCACTGCGGGCTTTGCTCCACCAAATTTGCCACATGCCTAAGGCAGTGCGTCGTTCAGTAGCTGTTTGGTTTTCAATTCAGGTACTGTATGGGTGTTAGACTCAAGCATGCCGTTTGGGGTTCTGCGTTTGACCATATTGTAAGTGAGTTTATACACTTCATCTAAACCCATAGCGCCTAGTAATTCATAAAAGCTGTGTAATGTATGGTGTTGGAACGAAGCGACTCGTTTTGCTTTGCGCTCAACGTCAATAGCTTTGCTGCGATTTTTGTCCTGCGTTGCAATGCCGGTAGGGCATTTGTTGGTATCGCATTGTTTGGACTGAATACAACCCACCGACATCATAAAGGTGCGCGCCGCATTAACCATGTCGGCACCAAATGCAACTTTGTTCACTATGTCGAAGCCAGACGCGGTTTTACCCGACGCGATGACTTTGATCTCTGAACGAATACCTAAACCGACTAAAACGTTATTTACAAAATAGACACCCTCAAGGCACATTAAACCAAGGCGATTACTAAACTCAACCGGAGCAGCGCCAGTGCCTCCCTCGGCGCCGTCAACGGTGATGAAGTCGACAAACACGCCCGTTTCTATCATGGCCTTACCTAAACACAAAAACTCCGCAGGATTGCCTATACACAGTTTTATGCCAATGGGTTTACCACCGCTGAGTTCTCTAAGTTTTGAAACAAAGCTAAGCAATTCTAAAGGTGTTGAAAATTCAGGGTTCATTGGCGGCGAGACGCAGTCGTGTTCTTTGCTTATTCCGCGTATTACCGCAATTTCATCAGTGATCTTAGCTTTAGGCAAAACCCCGCCATGACCGGGTTTAGCCCCTTGAGATAACTTAATTTCAATCATTTTAACTTGCTCTAGGTTGGCGAGCTTTGCAAAGTCGTCGGCGCTAAATCGACCATTATCGTCGCGGCAGCCAAATAACCCTGTGCCTATTTGCCAAACCAAGTCACCACCATGTTTTAAGTGATGCGAGCTGATGCCGCCTTCTCCCGTATTGTGGTAAAAGTCACCTTGTTTTGCGCCTAAGTTCATCGCTTGAATTGCCTCAGCGCTAAGTGCGCCGTAGCTCATTGCGGAAATATTAAGTCGCGAGGCCAGATTAGGTTTTTACATTGTGAGCTGCCAACACGAATGCGTTTGCTTTCTTCCTTTAAAACCTTAGGTGCCATTGAATGCCAAATACTTTGGTAATTGGTCTGCATTAAATCGCGCTGCGTACCAAACGGAATGGTATCACTCACGCCTTTTGCACGGCGATAAACAAGGTTGCGCTGTTCGCGGTTAAACGGCATTTCTTCAATGTCACTGGCGATAAAATACTGCTGGATCTCAATTCTAATGGATTCAAAAAAGTACCTAAAATACGCTAACACAGGATAAAGCCTATTTAGTGTATGACGGCTACTGGTGATGTCATGTAGGCCAACAAGGGTATAAACAGACGTGAAGACCATTAGACTCACGGTCCAGCCATTTACAAAATTAAGTAACAAAAAATGGCAAGGGCGTTGCCAAAGGTCGCGATTATCCATAAAACTCGTTGTGCAGTTGTCATCAAATCATATCCATCTAAAAGTCGTTATCTTCAGCGCCTTATCATCATAAAACGCCTTTAACTGATAACTTTAAGAATATACGAAATTAAAAATATGGAAATCGATAGTTGCGGGCTATACGTTAGAATAACTCAACGTTAAAGTAAGCTATATTTAACTGGGTCTGGAAAAAGTAAATTTAGGTTCTTTTTATCAATTTTAAAAAGTGGACCTTTTTCACTTACACGATTATTTTTCCCATTACGTTTAATTAAATGGTCCATTGTAACAATGCCACTTTCTAATAGCTCCATTAACTGGCTAGCCAATGGTTTTTTAGTATGGATAACGTTTTTCAGTTGGAAGTGTTCTACGCCGTCAACAATAGTACTTTCGGCTTCAATCCAGAAGGTTTCTGCATGCTTCTCTCTAAGTCTATTTCTCAATAGTTGACCTTAGCCAAATTGCGACAACTTCTTTCTTTTTAAACAACTCCACTAATTGGTCATTATTTTTATCATATTTAAAAGATAATCCTTGAGAATTTTCATTAATAGTTGAAATAGTGCAGTACAATTTAAAATCATCACCACGTTCGTAGCCAAACTTCTCCAAAATATCCGCACTTCTTTTACAAGGGCTAATATTCCAATCTGCCACCTGAGCAAATAAGTTTGTTCTTGTTTTATTGCTTCGCCCTGCTTTTAGTTCTATTCCTTTATAATCAGGTAACTTACTTGAGTTTGCTTCAATACCTAATAGCGTTTCAAGAGTATAGCCAATTGCTGTATCTCCCTTACGAAGTGCCTTAAACGGGCTTTTCGCAAGCTCCTTAAGTTTTAGCATTAATTCTTTTGATACAGAAGTATTTGCTTCAATATACTGGTTCAACAATTCCGAAATAGGATGTTCTTTATTCAAGAGGACATCGGATAGCTTTGTCTTAGATAAATTAATTAAATAGGGTTCATTTCGAAAAATAATAATTGCGACTTGATCACCAGCAACTGCAAGTTCACCAAGTTTTCTGAACCACATCCGAGGATCCCCATTTTTAGTATTCGGTCTATAAAGGCTAACTTTCGATTTGATAGCACCACCTGTCGTTAATAGATGAGCTGTTTTTATAATTTTATTCTCATTTCCCTGCGTCTGAGAATAATAAAAGTGAAAGTTTTCCAATTCAAAGTGAGTTCTTACTTGCTGTGTGGCATCCAAAATTGATTTTTTAAGGCCGGTTATTGTCGGTTCGAATGTTGAAAATTCAACACCCATTTGAGTCAGTTGAATTTTATTTAACTTCACTAAATTAAGCTGTTTGCCATTCGTTTCTGGTTTGGCAACGTCGATAAGTACCGTCGCATCAATAGATTTCCAGTAAGCTTCTAATTTTGGCTTGAGAGTTCTCCAGGTAGAATTGTCAGTGTTCTTGCTAAAATGTTCGTAGGCCTCATGAGTCTTTAAGTTGTACTTTGCTTTTAACTCTTTAATCTGCTTTTTTAAGGTTTTTTCTGTAGGGTATTTGCGATCATTCACTTCTTTTAGTCCCTTATTTATAAGCTCTAGTGGCATAATTAGATTTCAATAGGACATGCGCGGACACGCTTTACGAATTAAGAGGGCATTTAGTCCACAAGCCCTTGGACATGTCTAAACCACATAACTTGGAATAAGTTCGTGATAGATATGTTCAAAATGTGTAGATAGTTACAGAAGGAAAATTTCTCACCGTAAACCGCCAATACTTAAATGTATTGGTATCTACAGAGAGGATCACGTGGACCTTTGAGGGGTTATTCAACGGCTGCTCTCAAACAACCAGACATAATGCTAAGCCGCCAATGCCATTTGTGTCAACTAATTGGAGTTATAGCCATGGACATTTAGGTGAAATGGAATTATTATGTCGCCTAAGTTTGTCTAATGAGTTTTTCAATTGAATCATATAGAGTTATTTTCAGGTTGTGGCGGTCTGTGTTTAGGCCTTGATAAAGCCGGTTTTGAATTAGTTTTGGCTAATGAGTTGTCTCCAATGGCAGCAGAGTCTTTTGCATACAACTTTTTCAATGAAGACCTTGAAGATAAATCAAATGAAAACCTGCAACCGGAAAATGCGGTTTGGATAAATAGCCAGTTTGCTGACCTAAAAAGTAGACTTAGAGAAAACCCGTTTTCATCTCCTAAGTTTAAGGAAACTGGCCATAGTGATTTACCAGCTAATTTCGACGAACTAAATGGAAAGTTAATAGTTGGAAGTATAATCGAGCTAAATCGACTTATTGAAGACAGCCCTAAGTTGGCTTGGCAATTAAAAGATGCATTTGGAAGAGATGGGGGCTGGATTTAGTTTCAGGTGGTCCACCTTGTCAAAGTTTTAGTATGGCGGGAAAACGTGAGCAAAATAGTGATAAAAATGCATTGCCTTGGGAGTTCGCTAAATTCGTTGGGCATGTGCAACCAAAACTGGTGTTACTTGAAAATGTGACCGGAATTTTGAGAGCATTTAAAGACGCCGAGGGAAAAAGTTTTCATGCATGGTATGAAGTGGCTAAAGTGTTTGCGTCGATTGGTTATATCCCGCTTTGCTTACATGTTAATGCTAGAATGGCAGGCGTACCGCAAAACCGTCCTCGATTCATTATGATTGGTGTTAGAAATGATCATTTTAAAATTATAGAACCTAACTTCAATGAAGCTGATGTTCAACTATTTGCGCCGTCTTTGGAGTTTTATAATTTAGTTAAAAAATATGGTGCAGAACTTCCTTTCGGTAAGTTAGGTTATTTTGATGCTACAAAAAGTAAAGATTTATCAAAGTTTGAAAATTCTTTTCTGCATAATTTAGTTGGAAATACAGAAGTTTCGGTTAAAGAAGCCCTAAATGACCTTAAGTTCTTTAATAAAGCAAAACCTTCAAAATATGTAACTAAATTAAATAGTACTTTTGATAACTTGAAAACGAAGACGGAAATTAAAAATCATGAACTTAGGAGAAATAGCCCGTTAGTAAAACGACGTTTTAGATTATACCAAGTACTACAGTTAATAGGTCATCGCCATATTAACAAGGCTGTTTTTGAGGTTCTAAAAGGTAATACAACGAAACTTGAGGATGATGTTTGGGCAGCTTTGAAATGTTATGAATTTTTGCATGAAAATGGCGAATTAGATAAATTTGATTCAAAAACTGAATTTCAGAACTATCTATTAGCACATCCAACTAAAAAGCAAACTCAAAAAGCACTTGTTGTTGACTCTCCAGCGCCAGCTGCTTTATCTATACCTGATGATGCCTGTCATTACGACGAAAATGAACTTCGCGTGTTGACTGTTCGTGAAATGGCGCGAATTCAATCATTCCCAGATAGTTTTGTTTTTCGTTCAAAGATAACAACAGGTGGTCAAATGCGAAAATTTGAGGTTCCTCAATATACTCAAGTCGGCAACGCTGTCCCACCTTTACTGGGATTAGCATTAGGAAATACAATTAAAAATCTACTAACTAAAAGTTGAAAAATTTAAGTTAGTAGACAATTTTACTAATATGAAGGCGTCGAAAGTTCGAGGCCGCGGCTCATATAGATGTCGTCATAGGCGAGCCCACCATTGCCGTAGGGTTTTTATGTGGTCCGGTATTAGAGTTAGCAAAAAGTAGATTAATGGCTGTTCTCGTTTCATTCTAAAAGCCGCGTTTTTAAATACTAGGGTCTGCTTGGCAAATTCACCACCTTGTAGATACACATCGTAAGTTTGCCCACCGGCCGCCACCGGCGCATTATTAACCACATACCAAATTTGATACCAAACGCCAGTTTGCAGTGGGGTTGCAGAGCGATTTAAATCATAGTTTTGAACATTACTGTATTGACGATATTTATCGTCGCTGTCTATTTTAACCATCAAAGTACCGTCGTTTTTAAAGCCATTGGACTCGGCTTTATCGGTGACTCGTAAAGTTGGTTCAAAGGCGTTATAGGCTTGTTTGATGATCTCATCCGGCGTTAAATTACTAATACCAAACGCATGATTGTTGGGAAAGCTCTCAACCAAAATACGAGTATAAAATGTATAGGTGTCACCTACCGCAACCGCTTCTGGTAAGGCTTTAAATGTCAGGGCTTTTCTATTGCCCACAACGCCTTCTGGCGGCGGGCTTTTTAAGTAAATAGCGATTATTATTTGCTGTTTTAATCACGGTGACTTGCGGGTTAGCAACAAACGGCTTGGTGTCATTTTGTGTATCCACGATTTGCCAATCGGTGAGCTCGGGCTGCTCAAAGTCATCAACCAAGATCCAATTAGATGTAGGCATAGTGGTAACACATGCACCGAGCATAAAAATGGTCGTAAGCACTAAGATGATTTTCATATTTAATTGTATTTCCATTTTTAATTGCGGTTTTTATGCCTGCCACTTTTGGGCCTAGCTTAACTTAACTTCACTTCACTTAAGATAGCGGACTAACTGACCGGCTGCTCTGAGCTGTATAACGACTATCTTTTTGTCATTCTAGCGACCGGAGCGTTAAAGGTCTAATTGATTTGGTTTGTTAAACCGCTTGGGTCAAAACTCATACCTAACTTTTCAAAGTAATCTTTACCGTCTTGTTCAAATTGCTTAATAGCCTTTGTAATATCGGACGTTGTTAGTTTTTGCCAGAGGACTTCATCGAATGAAATAATATTTAGGTCTTTGCTTTGATAAATAAAACGTTTGCGTTCGAATTTTTCAAATGGATTCGCTAGCAAATTACTTTGCAGTTTTTTTGTGTCGTTTAAAAATTCAAGGTTGTTATAAGGGCTATTGTCTCTGTCGGCTTTGCCGTTTATTTCGAGCTGCTTTAAATAGAACGCTTGATACTTCGCAATCATAACTTCCAAGTTTATTTCTCCACGCTGATTACAATGATTTAGGATGATCAACATAAAGATGATTTTATAGCTGAAGGAATAATCTCGTTGTGCCAAAAATTCAAAGAAGTCATCTCGGCGAGTTTGTTCGGTGTGCAGCTTGAGGTTTTTTGGGTTCTGACAACTGGGAGCAAGTCCTCAGAAAAATAGTTTAATGTTTTAGTGCCAAACGGCAATTGTTTAGTCGCCAGTATTTCACCTTTTCGGATCCAACTTTTAAGTGTTCCTGTTGTTATAAATAATTCTCTGGCAAACTGCTCTTCATTAAGTAAATCCCCGAACTCTTTTTCAAAATTAAAGATATTGATAGGCTCAATTCTACGTTCACCCTCGTATAAACCATCAAGTGTAATAATTTCAGTATGTCTTGTTTCGTTGCTCTTAATGACATTTTCAAATGGCGTATATTTTTCTAATCCAAACAAGCTGTGTAAGCTCCACGGAGACAGTGCAGGGCCGTATGCGTCAACAACATCAATCACATATAATGCTTCTTTACCTTCACATTTTCTCGTTCCACGCCCAAGTTGCTGGGTATAAAGCACTTTGCTCATTGTTGGCCTCGCCATAATTACAACAGAAGTATTTGGTACATCCCAACCTTCATTTAGCAAGTCGCAGGCACAGATGAACTGCACTTCACCGTTTCTATACTGTTCAATACCGTCCCTGTTTTTTCCATCTACGGATACTGATGATATGCCATTTTCGATTAATAACTTTGCCATAGCTTTTGTGTGTTTAACGTCTACACAAAAGATGACTCCCTGTTTAGGACTTTGGTCAGCTATAAGTGGTTTAGCAAAATATTTTTTACCACATCAACAATAAGTTGGTTTCTGGATGGAATTAAAACAGTTTTATTTAAGTCTTGTTTTACAAATTCCTTACCGTTAAATCGTACTTTCGAAAAGTCGATATTACTTTCTAACCTAAAGGCACGAACTGGTGGTACTAACCCTTGTTCTATAGCTTGTTGCAATGTTAGATCAACATCGTATTGCCCAAATATAGTTTCAAGCTGTTGTTGGTCTGTTCGATCTGGCGTCGCCGTTAAACCTAATAAAGAGTCTGGTGTAAAATAGGCAAGCGCATTGCGTAGTCCAGAAGCTGCTGCTCGGTGTGCTTCATCTACAACAATATAATTAAAGTGCTTTCTGTTAAATGAGTGATAGTGGCGCAGTATATACGCTGAAGTCACGACAAAAATGGCTTGCTCACTGCTAGCTTGCGGTTGCAAGGAATCATAAATGTTAATGTCATCTAATTGCTGGTGCAAACGACTAACGAGTTGTTTTCTCAATTCTCTGCTAGGAACAATGGCTAAAACTTTAAATGTTGAATTAATTGTAAGCTGATGGCGCACATCCTCAATAAATACTTCCGTTTTGCCAGTTCCTGTTGGGAGTACTACCAAAAAGGTATTATTTCCGTTGAGGCGTTGTTGGTTAATTTTAACAATCGCGTCGGTTTGATGTTGGTATCTTTCAAAGGTTAGCTTTCTGTCTGCGCGATAATGCGGTGTTGACTTAAAGTCGGATTTATCACCAAAAAATAAACGCATCTGGTCCGCTAATTTTGTTGTATCAGCCATGCCTCTATCAGACCAGCGATAAACCAAATATCCGTCATAAACTAAGGAATTTTGTTTAAATAATTGCGAACGGTATTTCTCTACTGAAATGAGTAATGGGTGATGGTAACGTTCACCATTTAGCTCCACAGCAAATTGCATATTTTGTGTGTCTAATACAAAATCAATAAAACGGCGGTGTCCTTCTTTGTCAGTGTAATTAACTTCTGGTTGAAGGGCGTGAATGGATTTTGTCCCAAAGGTTTGTTCAAAAAAGACCGAAAAATTAAATTCAGGTGGCGTTGGGTCAACATGTTGTAACGAACGGTTTGAACCGTACATTGCTAGGTTGAGATCATCATCTAAGACTTCTGTGATAAAAATGTTTATATCTTCAATAAATGATTTTTTATCTGACCATACAAACCGATATAAGCCTTGAAAGTCATGCATTAATTGATTTTGGTGACTTGTATAATTGACGTAAAGGTAAGCTTTAGGATCCAATGAAAACAGTAAGGTATCGACAAAAATAGCAGGAAAGTTTTGTTTAGCAAAAAGTAATCCTGACTCATGTTGATCAACAAATACGTAGTCAAAATCAAATAAAATATCGCTAATTGTTTTATTCAGTAAAGAGTTAGGTGTTACATTTTCTAAATATTTGCCCGATATATCCTTTATTTGATAGGTCATTTATCCTTTAGTCCCAATGTTAAAACGCAGTTAATTATTGTCTTTAAGCAAAATAGCATTTAACCACTTTTCGTTTTCACGACCATAGGTCGGTTGTCGCCTGTTATCCATGTTTCACTAATTGTTAACTCTGGCAGATTGTTAATTAACGTAGTCAAAGTGGACTCGTTCATATCGATGAATTGTCTGCCGTTCTCTATGCGTTCAGCGTCACCGTATTTAAAGCTAATGTACATAACGCCGCCATTGTTTAAGTGGTTGTTCAAGTTTTTCAGAGAAGGTAATAACTCAGATTTAGATAAATGTAGCAATGAAGCACAACACCAAATGCCGTCAACTTTTTCCTGTATAGAAAACCGCTCGAAGGTTGTAATTGCCACCTGTTGTCCTAGCAAGCGTTGGGCTTTATGAGCGAGTTCAATGGAGGCATCAAATGCGGTAACCTTAAAGCCTTGGCTCTTGAAATAAAGGGCGTCACGACCACTTCCACAGCCTGCATCAACAATTTGGGCATTAGGTTTTAGAAAGGGCAAAAATTTCTGGTAGATATTATTCATATCAACATTAACTGTTGCGTCAAAAAAGCCTCAGCATGTTGATTGTAGTAGTCTAAAGTCACTTGTCGTCCTTGTTCGGCTTACCGACCTGTACTTTGCCATTTTTGTTGAATCGGCGCAAAACTTTGTTCGCCTACTTTGTGTTTAGCTGGCTCTTATTACCAAGATTTTTGTTAGCGAATTTAACGTGCATTAAAAAGTCAATTTACGCATAATTGACACGATAACAATTGAACTTCCTACTTCCAGTAAGTTCTAATATGCTACCGCTTGTTTATGGATTTTTCCCTATTGTCGAAGGAATGTTATGAAAGTTAATGTTTGGTCTTTGTTGTGTTTTGTCTCTGCGTTGTTTGTGTCTCAGTTGGTTTTGGTGGGCTGTTCTAATGATGACAATGCTGCGTCGGCGGGGGCGTGGATGAAACGTCGGTTTCTGAGGGCGATAAAGGCATTGCTTCTTCGGGTATTGGCGAGGAAGAAGCCGCGCTGGATATGGCTCAGGCGTTAATTGATTACAAAGACGCGCCGTTAAAAATTCTCGATGTATCGGAACGGAGTAAAGACGGTCGTAATTCAATTGCGATTACCTTGTCGGTGCCGGTCGACCCTTCTAAAGATCTACAAAAGTACTTTGGCATTAGCCAGCAAAATGGCAAGGCCGTCGACGGCGCGTGGGTGATTGCTAAGTCGGGTAAAACCATTTGGTTTCCGTACGTAGATCCAGAGGTTAAATACAAGGTCACCATTTACCAAGGGCTTAAAGCGATTAATAACCGAAGTTTGCTCCGAACCCAACATGCCGATGTGGTCACAAGCCGCGTAACGCCAAGTTTTAATTTTGATACCAGTGGCGCGTTTTTAACCCAAGGGTTAGGCAATGGCTTGCCTGTGGTTACAGTTAATGTAAATGACGTCGACATTAATTTTTACCAAGTGCGAGAAAAAGACCAACAGCGCTTTTTAGAAGAAATGTCTCACCGTCAATATTACTGGGGGATAGAGCGTGTTACTCAGTTTGCCGACTTAGTTTATTCAGGTCGGTTTGAGTTTGACGGCGAGCCAAATACGCGCACCAAAAGCAGTATCGATATCGAAGGCATTCAACAGCTAAAACCGCCGGGGATTTATCTCGCGATTATGGCAAAGGCCGGAACGTACAGCGGTCAACAGATGATGTGGTTCTCAGTTACCGATATTGGTTTGCATGCGCGATTTTACGAACAACAACTTGATGTTTATGCCTCTTCTTTGCTTACCGGAAAACCGATTGAACAAGCGCAAATCCAGCTAGTAAACGACAAGGGCGAAATACTGCAACAAGTTTTAACTTCCCCATCAGGTGAAGCGTCCTTTACCACCGATCTTAAATCCGCGTCGCTTATCGTCGCGCAAAACAAGCAACATTTTTCTGTGGTTGAAATTAATAAACCGGCATTGGATTTATCCGACTTTGACTTAGGTATGCGTGCCAATCGGGCTCAGGAACTCTTTATCTATGCGCCACGAGACTTATATCGTCCGGGTGAGTTTGTTGACTTCAATGGCCTTTTACGGGACGCCGACGGAAAATTGGTGGCAACCGATATGTTAAGCGTGTCGATTAAAAGCCCGACGGGGGCTAAAATAAAATCCTTTAAATGGCACGGCAATGATATGGGGTATTTTCATTACCAATGGCAAATTCCAAGCAGCGCACAAGTGGGCAATTGGCGTTTTGAAGTAGAAAGCATCACCAAACAGTTGTTTGTTTACGACTTTAAAGTAGAAGAATTTTTACCCGAACGTTTAAAGCTGACGTTTAATCCAGAAGACGTACATACCACGCAAGTTGTCGACAAATGGCAACAAATCAAAGTGCCTGTGTTAGGCGAATATCTGTTTGGCGCACCGGCGTCTAATAATCGCCTGTCTACCGATGTCAGTGTGTCACTGTGGCGTAAGCCGGTAGAGCGTTTGCCAGACTTTGAATTTGGCGATATCAAACAATCTGGTCTCGCGAGTCGTGAGTCACTTGACGACATTCAACTTAATGAACAAGGCATTGGTGAGCTTTATTATAAAGGCGACTGGTCGCAGTTACACAGTCCGCTAAATGTTAAGTTTATCAGCAGTTTATTTGAAACCGGCGGGCGTCCGGTATCGCGTTCGTATTCAACCTTGGTGTGGCCAAGTGATAAAATGATCGGAATTCGAGCTGACTTTGGCGACAACAATCCAGAGGCCAATTCTAAAGTTCGATTTGACTTAGTCAAAGCCTCAATTAATGGCGACAAATACCCAGCAAAAAATCTCGACGTAAAATTAATTAAAGAAGACCGCCGTTATTTTTGGGTTTATTCCGACCAACAAGGTTGGCATTACAAATGGAACGACAACGAGTTTACCGAGCTGACAAGGTCGGTTGATATTGCCAAAAACGGTTTAGGGACTGTGGAATTCCCTGTGTCTTACGGTCGTTACCGTATTGAAGTGCGAGACCCTGCGGATAACCTATTAACCAGCAAACAGTTTTACGCTGGTTGGAATTGGTATGAAGATTGGCAGAACAGTCGTTCGGGCAGTGGTGCGGCGCGTCCAGATAAGATCACGATGGCATTGGATAAAGGAGCCTATGAGGTAGGCGACAACGTTGAAGTGAATATTATTCCACCTGAGGCCGGTGAAGCGATTGTTATTGTTGAAGGCGATACACCATTGTGGTCGACCCGCTTATTTATTCCTGCCGAAGGTGCGACGGTGACTATTCCTGTGGCGAATGATTGGCAGGAGCATAATATCTATATTAGTGCTGTGGTATTGCAGTCTGGCGACAAACTAAAAGCCCTTACCCCAAAACGAAGCTTTGGTTTAGTGCATCTGCCATTGGCCAGAGCGTCGCGACAATTAGCGGTAGAGTTTGACGTCGCAGAGAAGGTATTGCCAAATAAAGTTATGCCGGTCAATGTCAAAGTCACCGATCCCCGTTTAACGGGCTTAACCGACTTAACCGCAGTTGGCGAACAATCGGTATTTATGACATTAGCAGCGGTTGACGTGGGCGTATTGAGTGTCAGTAATTTTGAGTCACCGGACCCGTTTGACGCGTTTTTGGTCAACGCCGTTACAGTGTTGATTCGAGAGACGTATACAGCAAAGTGATTGAAATGAGCCAGTCGACAAAAGCCAAAATGAAATTTGGTGGTGACGACGACTTAACCCGCGGAGGCGATGCGCCACAGTCAGACGTTCAAATCGTTTCTCTGTTTAGTGGCTTGGTCAAACTCGATGAAAATTTAGAAGCGCAGATCCCGGTAAATCTACCTGACTTTAATGGTCGAATTAAACTCATGGCCTTGGCGTTTTCAGCAGATGCATTTGGTCATGGCGAACAAGAAGTCACAGTGGCCGCGCCGGTTGTAACCCAAATTGCAATGCCGCGATTTTTAGCCAAAGGTGACAAAACACGCATTGCACTTGATGTAACTAACCTAAGTGGAGAACGTCAAGAATTGCAGGTGACATTTGCAACAGCCTTGGAAGATGGTGAAGAAGCTGGAGCAAAAGCCGAGCCAAGCGTTGAGCCAAAGACAGAACTAAAAGCAGAGCTAAGCACAACAAGACATTCGCCAGTTAAGGCTTTTGATACCACACAGACTATTGTGTTGGACAATGGCGCAAAACGCACATTGCATTACGACATAGAAGTAACAAACCACACGGGAGTTGCAACGTTTGAGCTTAATGTTAGCGGCGACCAACTTGCCGAAGCAATTCAGCGCCAATGGACACTAGGCGCACGTCCGGCTTACCCAGCAACGTTTACCAATATGCAAAAAGTTCTTAACAATGGAGAACGCTTCACGATTGATGAAACTGCAATTGAGTCACTTATCGACAGTACCGTTGTCGCGTCGGTGGCCATTTCACCGTCTGCGAATATCGACTTAAATAACCAGTTAGATCAGCTTTTACAATACCCATATGGCTGTTTGGAGCAGACCAGTAGTCGCGCCTATCCATTATTATTTGCCACCCCAGATGTGCAACAAGCGTTTGGCATCAACGCCATAGATGAAAGCAAACGGGTTGATATGATCAACAAAGGGTTTGAGCGACTCGCATCACTGCAACTTAGCAGCGGCGGCTTTGGTTTATGGCGTAATACCTCAGATGAAGAACATTGGTTAACTGCGTATGTTGCCGACTTTTTGTTAAGTGCTCGGGCAATGGGGTTTGCTGTCCCAGAGGACATGCTGAAAAATACGTTAACGCGTTTACAGCAATATTTAGCGCGTAGTGGCCGTTTTTATAACGAACGTTGGAGTAACGATCCTAGCCACTATCATTTTGCCTACAAAGCTTACGCAGCTTACGTATTGGCGCGAGTAAATCAAGTGCCGTTGGGCACATTACGGAGTTTGGCGACCAACAATAGTCGTTACGCGCGAACCGGTTTATCACAAACGCATTTAGCAATTGCACTGATAAAAATGGGTGATAAAAGACGTGGCGAACAACTAATGGAAGATGCACTAGCTAATTTGCCAAAACAACGACAACAATACTTAGGCGATTACGGTAGCCAAACTCGAGATTTGGCTTTGATGATCCACCTAATGCTGACCCATAAAATAGCCGAATCTAAGGCAATATCGTTGAGCTTTACGCTGGCCGAGCAGCTAATCAATCGTCAGTATCTCAGTACGCAGGAACGCAATGCGCTGTTTTTGGCGGGCATCGCCCTGAAAGAATTTGACGGTGAAAGCTGGAATGCTGATCTGATCATTGGTTCGGCGACCACAAAACTTAGCATGACTTCCGGATTCCAAACCCGACTTGGGGCCGATGACATTAAAAACTCGGTATCCATTGAGTCGGCGTTTGCCCATCCGTTGTTAGCCAATGTTAATATTAGCGGTTATGGTAAAACACCGCCTGAGGAAAGCGCCAATGGCCTTTCTATTCAGCGTCATTGGTTGAACCTTAAAGGCCAAGAAATCGACCTTAAACAAGCCGAAGTAGGCGAATTGTTTTTGGTGCAATTAGAAGTGAATGCTGAGCAAAGAACACCAGATGCGTTAATTATCGACTTACTACCTGCGGGATTTGAACTTGAAAATCAAAACCTTGAACACGCAATTAAACTCGATGAAATAAAAGTAGATGGTAAATCCATAGCACAGTGGCTTAACCGCAATCCAACCAAATATCAAGAATACCGAGATGACCGATTTGTTGCCGCAGCGCAAGTGCGCAAGCGCCAAACGGTGAATTTGTTCTATCTGGTTCGTGCGGTTACGCCGGGAACATATAACGTGCCTTCGCCTTTGGTAGAAGACATGTATCGCCCGGAAATCCGTGGTATTGGCAAATCCAGTTCGGCCATTACGATTGTCCAAAAGTAACTTACATTCAAAGGGCAGGTTAACAACTGCCCCCGTTAACGGTCAAAACAGTCAAGACGGTAAAAGCGGTCAAAACCTTTACATATCGGGTCTGCCGTTTTTATTGTTAATCGTGCGCCGTTTTGCTCGGTATATTGGGCGGTTCCGTCTATTAACGGTATTTGTTTTGGGTCTAATGTTTGTCGGAATGTTAGATCAACTTTATCCATTAAACCTGCCTAAAAACAACAACCTTTTTGCGCGAGTCGTCGTAGATGAAAACAATCGTCCCCTGCGCACCTTTGCCGATCCAAACGGGATCTGGCGATATCCAATAGAGTTATCTGACGTATCTCCGCTGTATATTGAGGCATTACTCACCTATGAAGATCGTTGGTTTTGGCTTCACCTGAAGCATTAATCCCTTTGCAGTTTTACGGGCGACATATCAAAACCTGACCAATGGCCGAATTGTCTCAGGTGGTTCAACAATTTCAATGCAAGTTGCCAGAATTTTGCATCCTCACAATCGAAGCTTCACCGGCAAGTTGCAGCAAGTATTAAGAACCTTGCAACTCGAATGGCATTTAAGTAAAAACCAAATTTTGCAAATTTACCTAAATACCGCGCCATTTGGCGGCACAATTGAAGGCGTTGAAGCCGCGAGTTACACCTATCTTAATAAATCCGCGAATGATCTTACGCACTCAGAAGCTGCATTGTTAGCGGTACTGCCCTGAGCCCCAACTCGGTTTCGTCCCGATATTCATAATGACGCCGCCCAGCGGGCAAGAGACAAAGTACTAAAGCGGCTTGTTAAATTTGGTGTTTGGTCCCAAGACGAGGTCGACGATGCGATGTTAGAGCAGGTCTATAGTTTTAACTTTAAACCCAAACAACTTGCGCCTTTACTGGCGCGGCGGTTGTTGGCTTTTTCAGATGGTCAGTCGGTAGTAAAAAGCACCATTAACAGTGACCTACAACAGAGTTTGCAGGACGCAATTAGCTCGTATATGAGTGACATGCCAAAACAAAGTTCGGCCGCCATTTTAGTGGTCGACAATAAAACGTCTGCGGTTAAGGCGTATATTGGCACCGTAGATTTTGCGAATGAAGATAACTTTGGTTATGTCGACATGGTGCAGGCAACACGTTCTCCGGGCTCGACGTTAAAGCCATTTTTGTACGGCATGGCTATGGATGAAGGGCTTATTCACTCCCATTCATTATTAGCGGACGTACCGCGCAATTGGGGAATTACCGCCCGGGCAATTTTAACGGTACGTTTAATGGCCCAGTTACCGCTGAAGAAGCATTGCAACGTTCGTTAAACATGCCCGCAGTAGATTTGCTTGAACGCCTTGGTGTCAATCGATTTGCCGCCCGTCTCGAAAACGCCGGTTTAGCGTTAGTTATCCCCAATAATAAGCCAAACTTGTCGATGATTTTAGGTGGCGTTGGTTCGTCGCTTGAGCAACTTGTTGAAAGTTATACCGCGCTGGCGAATCAAGGTAATGTCAGTGAGCTGCGTTATCTCACCGATGAGCTAACGCAACCTAAAGTGACAAAACAGATGTTATCGCCATCGAGTGCGTGGATCATTCAAAATACGTTGTCGGATATTGACCGCCCAGACAGCATTCAGTCGACCGCCAGTATTATTGAAAACTCCCCATTAGCGTGGAAGACCGGAACCAGTTATGGGTTTCGCGACTCCTGGGCCATTGGCGTAAATAACGACTATACCATTGGGGTTTGGATTGGCCGCCCCGATGGTACGCCAATGCTCATGGGCACTTTGGCCGTAAAACCGCTGGGCCTTTGTTGTTTATGGCTGCAGATCAATTGGCTGGTGGCTTAGGGGTTAATACTGCTATTGCCTTTGATAGCGAGAGTCAGCAGCCGTATTTAAGTGGCGGAAGTGCTAGTGGCGGTTCTAGTATAAGTGCTAAGGGCAGTGCAGATCCTAATTCAAACAGTGTTACAGACGATATACTAAGCCAACCTGAAACGGTGACACAACAAACCATTTGTTGGCCGTTAGGCGTAGCAAAAGACGACAAGAACGCAGATTTTTGTCATCAACAATATAAAGCGTGGGTGATAAACAACGTTGTACCGCCAACCTGGCATGTTGCTGATGCAGATACCTTAGCAAAGTGGATTGTTTACTTATTGGGTAAATCCCGTAACTGAGCAACGCGTGACAATGGACTGTAACGTAAGTAATAAGCAGGTGGAGCAAGTGGCTGTTTGGCCAAAGGTGGTTGAACCTTGGTTAAACGCTAAATATCGTCGTGCGGCTGTTATACCAAGGCTCGATCCACAGTGTATTAATAGCGAAATAACCGCCAGCGCCAGCTTAAAAATTACCGGTATTGACAACAACAGTGTGTTTCGCAAAGCAGGTCAAAACGGAAAACACCCCAGTGTTTGGCTCAAAAGCCTTGGCGGCTCAGGCAATAGAGTGTGGTACATCAACGGCAAATACAAATATAAAACTGGACCAAATACCTCGGTGGAACATGTATTCACTGGCACCGGCAAACAGCAAATTGTGGTGCAGGATGAGCTAGGTAATACCGACGTTGTGGTGCTTTTTGTTCAGTAGTTTTTCGTCTTCTCGTTCTCTAGCTCCAGCCTTCTTTTACCTTGCAGTGCACCAGCGAGTTTTTGTACTATTTTTGTTTGATCATCATCCACCTTTTACATGTAAATAAAAATTCACGAGCAGTCCATTTTTTCAAAAATTACCTTAACTTATTAGTATTAAAGCAGTTTATTTATTGTTAAAGTGATGCGCTGTTTATTTGAGCATTCTGTTTTCTGGTTAAATGAAATAACGCTGTAACCCAGACAACATCGATGTTTTGTACACGCCATTTTCTAATTACATTTATAAATTCTCTATAATTGTTAACATCTGTAAAAGGATTTTCCATGGGTTTAAGTAGTAAGTTGTTCCGAGTATTTGTTGTATCGGTTTTGCTAGTTTCGGTTTTTGGATGTGGGAAGTCAGACGATAAACAACAACAAGATGTTAAAAATCTCAGTCCAACAGTTTCAATCGCTTTAGACTCTTCCAGTGCCGTCGGTTCTGACATATTAGAAGTTGTTGAAGGCAATCCCAACCTCATTGTAATACATGCCACCGCAAACGATCCCGAAGGGCAATCTCTTTCTTATGAATGGAACGTTACTTCCGATTTGAGTTTGGATTTGGGGAATGTAAATACCAACAAACTTGAGTTTGTTGCCCCAGATGTAAAAGAAGACAGTGTTTTTGACGTTACCGTAACAGTGTCCGATGTTAAGGGCGCATCAGCGCAAGCGTCGTCTAGTTTTACAATTAAAAAGTAAATAATGCACCGATTATCACTTTAGATGAAACCATGTCGGTCGGTGAATTATCTGCGTTTACGTTAGCGTCAGTGGCCACAGACGCGGATGATGACGAATTAACGTTTTTGTGGGAGGTGACTAATGACAACGGCACGGGCTTTGTCATTAATGATCCAAGTTCCTCTGTTTTAAACGGCACTATTGGCGATGTTGCCGGTAATGTTGCAATTGAGTTAGCGTTAAGTGTTACCGATGATGATGGGGCAACAACCACCAAAGCGGTTTCAATCAATGTATTAAACGACGCTGACGCGCCGACGGGAATTCAAATCGTATCGGCTTCGGCAGAGTCAATTACAGCCATCACCTTAGATTGGTTGGAAGCGGTGGATAATGTCAGTAACGCATCGCAATTATCGTATAACGTGCATCTGAGCGACCAAAATGGTTTTGTGCCATCGGCGACGACATTACATAGTTCCATTGCTGAGCAATTTACGACTACGGTTGATGACTTAGTAAGTGATACGCAATATTACGTGATCATTGAGGTGGTTGATAATTCAGGTAACAGCGCGTTTTCTAAGCAAGTTGCGGTGTCGACATTGGCCAAACAAACCGTTGTAAACACGGCACAAAAAGTCAGTAATGTAGCCCCTGCAGGCTTTTCCAGTAGTGAAGTTTCTTATCAATTAACCAACGAAGAAGTCGCGCCTGCAACCGGCGACATTGTGGTAAGTACCGATAATGATGGCATGTTACGTAAGGTGACTGAAGTTGTTGTTGATGGCGATACCGTAACATTGCAAACGGAAGCCGCTGCAGTAAATGAAGTTTATGAACAGCTCGATATTTCAACCAATATAAAACTGATCGATGTGTCAAACGACAACCTTGTAGCGGGTCAAAACCGTTTGGCCCAGCGCGGCGTAAGATCAAAGCAAGTCACCTCTGGCGGTAAAAAGTCTCGTCAGCGACCTGAGTAAGATCAGGCCTGACAATCGTTGATGAAAAAGCGGCGGTCGTGACCCCGGTTGTGCCAGTATTAAAGTCAGTGGCTGCTGCGGGTCAAAAAAGTGCAAACGCTAAAGCGGCAATTGCCTCTAGTACAACTGATGAATATCAAGAATTAGATGAAGACAATTTGCGACTGCAAGGGCCAAAACAAAAGTTGTTCGTGCTAAGTAAATTAACGCAATTTGAGGTCAGCGCTCAGGTTATTCTTGATACCGAAGACAAATTTGATTTAGAGTATTTTAAGCTTGTTAAATTTACCCATCCTAGATTTGGTTCTAGCCATGATCACGGAGCGAATGTCACAGAAGTTCAAGCGGGTGACGGCAGCGATAAAGTCGATTTACTGTTTAGTTGGGTGCCTTAAGCAAAGACCATATAGATACTGAAAACTACGAACCGTATACCGCTATTTTTGAAGCCAAAATAGATAAAGTTGGTTTGTTAGACGGCAATGATGTTTTAAAAATAGAAGTGGACGTTTATGTTGGCTACGAACTTGAAACAAAATCAAATGAGTCGATTAATGGCGACGGCAATGACGCGTTAGTTAAACTCACCGCTGATACTAATTTTAGCTTTGAGCCAACCATCGACATTAAAGTTGATATCGAAAGCGGCAAGCTTGTTAAAGCCCATGCATTTGTAAAAGGTCTCACTAAATTTGATGCCACGTTATCCATCGAAAGTGATGGTTCTAAAGACTTACACGGCTCTAAAAATTTAATCAGCCGGTCTTTTGTAAAGGTCATTGCGCCCGGAGGCGTGCCAATTATTGTGCGAGGAAAATTTAAACTCGACGCAGAAATTAATGGTAAAGCCGAGGGCAGCGTTAAGCTCAGTCATATTCTCGAATCGACGTTAAACATCACAACGGGTTTTGCCTACGATAACGGCAATTGGGATCCGAGAACGCATTTTGATCCCACCTTAAAATATCGAATTGAAGGGGAAGCCAAGGCGAAAGTTTATGGCGACGTACGACTGATCCCATCGCTTGAATTGTTTTTTTATGAAGCGGCAACCGGCAAGATCATTGTTGAACCCTATCTATATGCCGAGGCGGGAGTTGAAGGGCATTATCGTTCAGAAGCCAGTTTAGAAACCGGTGTAGATACTCAATTAGATTATCGTTTTACTGAAATGGCTGCTGGCATTGGTGCCGAGTTAAAGCTTAGAGCCGCGTTAGAGATTTTTGATAAAACCATTATTGGCTGGCCGAGCCGAGATAAAGACGAATACAAAACGATTACCTTGATGGCCAAAACCCCTGTGATTGGAATTCCGTCAATTGCCATAGAAGATATCACTAACCCACTAAACGTAAACAGCTGTTTGATAGAGCTAAAAGCCACGGTTACGCCAATTTATAAACCCTTCTCTAGTACGGAACCGTCTATTGCGTGGCAGTCGGACTCTATAGGCTGGGCAGGTTTTCCACTTGCTGCAAACGATACGATTTGGGCAACCACAAGCAATGGCGATAACGAGTTTTACGCGCAGGCAACACTAACCTCAAAAACCGATTACGACTTACGTTTTGGTGGACACAGCAGGTTGGGAAGTTGGGCGCGGCAATACCAAGATTTATCTATCGATTTTAGCCCTGACGATTCAAGTTCATTACCAACCTATTGGGCAAATCGTTACGGTTTAAGCCAAGCACTTGCTGATGACGACAACGATGGTTTAACCAATATCGAAGAATTTGAAAACTGCACTGTGCCTAACAATCGTGACTCTGACGGCGATGAAATGTTAGACGGCGACGAGATTAAATATAATCTTAACCCACTTGTTAACGACGCGTCAGACGACGCCGACAACGACGGCATTCCTAATTTAGTTGAGGTACAAGAGGGCGGCAACCCAAATGTCGCCAATGAAGCGCCGACCGCCAAAATTATTAATTTGCAATATAATGTAGAAGCTTCAACCTTAGTCTTAGGCGTTGAAGCGAGCGACCCTGATGGCCAAATCATCAGCTATAAATGGCGAGAAGAAGGTACGAGCGTCGCCACGATAGAGTCGCCAACCAGCTCACAAACCACTATCTATTTGCCCATTGTTCAACAAGATACGGTTCTGCGTTTTAGTGTCACTGTCGAAGACAACTTATATGTAACAACCACCGAGTATTTTGAAGTTGTTGTGCCTTATATCGAGCCGGTAAACCAACCGCCAGTCGCGGTTATTGAAGCTAAAATTGTTGATCTCGAAGTTTTGATCGACGGGGCAAAAAGCTCCGATTTAGAGGATGATGAAGCAGGCTTGCCATTAAGCTACTTGTGGGAGCAATTGGCTGGGCCAAATGTCGTTATTAATGATCCAACCTCGGTCAATACTTGGTTTGATTTCCCAATTGTAGAGGAAGACACCGAATTGGAGTTTGTATTGACGGTTACGGATTCTGACGGAGCGAGTTCGACATCTAGTTTAAAAATACAAATTGATGGTCCTGAAAATAGTAGCCCGATTGCCGATGCGGGCGACGACCAAGTTGCAGAATCTGGGCAGGTGGTCATTATTTCAGGGGCGGGATCTGAAGATTTTGATAACGATGCCTTGTTTTATACTTGGCAACAAACCGACAACTCGGGCTTTAGCGTAGATATTTCTAATCCAAATGAGGTTATTGTTAACTTTGTTGCACCGACGGTCACTGAAGATACAACATTAAGTTTTGAGCTTAGTGTAACGGATAATAAAGGTGAACCTTCTACAGCTACGGTTAATGTTTTGGTCTCGCCTCAATCGACTGATATAGAAAGCGGTCTTATTGCTTATTTGCCTTTAGACGGTGACCTTGCGGAGTTAACTGGGATATCAGCCTCGATAAATGAAGTTGGCACTGTCGTTTATGTTACTGGTGCAGTGGAAGAGGGGGTTGATTTAGATGGCAGTTCAAGTTTGATAGCCATTTCAGAAGCACCAAGAGCAACAAATCAATTGACAATTTCTGCTTGGGTCAACCCTAAAGAACAAACAAATGATGAATACACCGGCGGTGGCGTTGTTATCAATTCACCAATTTATGAGCTGTCGTTAAATAGCATTAACAATACAATTTTATATTCCTTGACGGATAACTCGCGGGTCTCAAATAAAGTTGATACCGGTGTACCTGTGCCACAGGGAGAATGGTCGCACATTGTCGTTGTTTATAATGGTGTGCAGGTTGTCATTTACTTAAATGGCGTAGAAGTTAATCGAGTGGATTACTCTGAAGAAATGCCGGGCGGCACTTGGCCTATGGGTATTGGAGCAAAGTATATACCGGTTGAATTAGGTGCGCCTGAGTCTGGTTGGTATTCGCATTTTAAAGGCTCTATAGATGAGGTGCGGTTATATGACCGAGCGATAAACACAAGCGAGATTGAAACTTTGTTTGCCCAACAAAGTGAAACCTCTGAAACCCCAGCCGCCAATACATTATTAGAGTCTGTTTCATTATCTGAGCTTGAAGGGACCATAGTAGAAATTCGTGGCAGTGACGAATCTGATGATTGGGTATGGGTGCTCAAGTTCACTCATGATTGGCCAATGGATAATTACTTTTTACTTATTTAGGGAAAAAATCAAAAGCGAGTGACGGAGAGTTTGAGTGGCAAGGTTATGATTCAGCGTGGCAATTAACCGATAATAATTTAACAATTTCAATTGGAAATAATGAGTCTGTATTGCCATTTGAAGATGGTGAAATCAACTTAGGTGAAAGCTTAAGTGCTGTAATCGGTGACGGTGCATATGTCTCGGCAATTTATAAAGCTAATGTGGTTGAGTTCAGTGACTTGCTAGGACATCGTCTTATCTTCATGCGAGCTCCACTAAACTCTATTATTGATTTAAAACACAATGGAATAGCTGAATTTTACCAAGACGGTAGTCCGACTAAAGAAACCGTTTCCTATGTACTTAACGACAGTAGTATTGAGTTTTATGACGGGACAACACAGATATTTACGATAGGTAACTATCAAGCGTTAGTCAGTTACCGTGAAGTTTACGGGATCTCATTTACGAACTTTTTAAGTCATGTCATGCCAATCCCAGTTGAGGATGGTGCGGTTTCAGACCCCGCTGCTTTTGCGACGTTATGGTCAGTTGACGCTGGCAAGTCAATAACCCTTAAAACCAGTTACAACCAAACTTACGACTATATGGTGGATTGGGGAGATGGCTCTGAACCAACACAAGAAAACGGTAATGCAACACATACCTATGCCGTTGATGGTGAATATACAGTTCAAATTACAGGTTCGGTTCCTCATATCGAGTTGTGCCCATGGGGAACAGAAGCAACCCTGAAAGATGTGACTCAATGGGGAACTCAACAGTGGCAATCAATGGTTAGGATGTTCCAAGGATGTCGTGAGGTTAATTTTAGTGCGACTGGAGCGCCAGATCTGAGTTTAGTTAAAGATATGGGGTATATGTTTGCATTTACTGAGAAGTTTAATAGCCCGTTAAGCCATTGGGATGTAAGTCGTGTAGAAAACATGGATAGCTTGTTTATGGCTAATCCGGTATTTGATCAGGACTTAGCTGATTGGAACGTAAGCTCTGTTACTAATATGAACAGCATGTTTTCCAGCGGCAGCACATACAATCGTGATCTATCAAGCTGGGATGTCAGTAAGGTTACGACTATGTCGAACATGTTTAGTCAAAATACCAAATTTAATCAAGATTTAGCAACTTGGGATGTCAGTTCGTTGGAGAATATGGACAACATGTTTAATGAGGCAAGCGCATTTAATGGCGATATATCCTCTTGGAATGTGAGTGCGGTTACGTCCATGCAACAGTTATTTGATAACGCCACTGCATTTAACAATGACATCTCAAAATGGGACGTTAGCCGTGTAACCAGAATGAGTTATATGTTTAAGGAAGCGAATGCATTCAATTCTGATATCTCAAATTGGGACGTGAGTTCCGTAGTAGACATGAGTGGCATGTTTTTCAGAAATTTAACATTTAACGGCAACCTCAATAATTGGGATGTGAGCAATGTAACTTCAATGAATAGTATGTTTTACGGCGCTAATTATAATAATGATTTGTCTGCTTGGGATGTGAGTTCTGTCACTTCTATGGTTAGTATGTTCCAAAGAACACCGCTGTTTAATTCTGATTTGTCTCAATGGAATGTAAGTGCTGTTACTAATATGGCCTCGATGTTTGACGAAGCGCGAAGTTTTACTTCCGATCTCACACATTGGAATGTGGGTAATGTGACTAATATGCGTAGTTTATTTGCTTCATCTAATATGCAAGGAGATATATCAACTTGGGATGTAAGTAATGTCACTGACATGAGTTATATGTTTATGAGTGCTGGCGTTTTTAATCAAGATTTAACGAATTGGGATGTCTCTTCTGTACAGAATATGACAGGCATGTTTTCTGGTGCGCGCAGATTTAATGGCGACATTTCAAGTTGGGATGTGAGTTCAGTTAAAAATATGTCGACCATGTTTAGTTACGCTGTTTTATTTAATAGTGACCTTTCAGCGTGGGACGTAAGTTCTGTAACTAATATGAGAACAATGTTTTATGGAGCAGGTCGTTTTAACAGTGACTTGTCTGGTTGGGACGTGAGTTCAGTGACTCAAATGTCCTATATGTTCCATAGTGCCACTTCTATGACTGCTGACTTAAGTGAATGGGATGTGAGCAATGTTACGGAACATACCAGCTTTTCGTATAGAGCAAATATAGTTAGCCCAGTTTGGCCTTAACCTTTGTTAGATTAAATAACTGAATTAAAAGGCAACCATCAGGTTTGGTTGCCTTTTATTTTAATCTTTTTTACTGATCACAACTTCAATATTTTTGCTTGTACCTGCAAACCACTTTTGCACATAAATACTGCCGATCACCGGTGGCATGCCGTCTTCTGGCACTTCTTTGTAGCGAATGCTGTTTTTGTTTTGTTTTTCAAATTCGAATTTAACGGTTTTTTCTGTCATGGGGGATCCTAAGGTTTCTGATCTGCTTTGATGATATAGGGAGTTGTTGGCAGTTGCTATAGATTTGAAACTGTCTTACTTGTTTTTAGTCTTTACATTTTAGTGTTTGGGTTTTGTTTTATTAGTTAAATTAAATAGCTTTTAACTTTAGATACCCGCTTGTTTGTTTTTTAAATAATTATTTTTATTGTTTGCGAATGTTATTTTAATTGTTTAATTTCAATTGTTTACTGTTAGTTTTCGGAGTTTTAAAACCTGGTGTCGTAAAAAAGTGAAAAATATTTGTCAGGTTTTGTCGTTGTTTATCGACTGTTAGGTAAATCACTTATAAAGGAAGCTAAAACATGACAACAATTACGCAAACATACAATGACACTATACCAACATCACGCAGCCTTGTTTGGTTCAAACAAGGCTGGCAATTAATGAAGCAAGCGCCTTTTAAATTATTCTTGTTTTTATTTTCGTTTTTGATCATCGAAGGCGTGATCCAAATGTTGCCAGCACCTTATAGCGTTGTAGTGTCCAAGTGGGCAATGGCATTAATGGCCGCGTCAACCTTAGCCATTGTTACAACATTTAGCCAAGCATCAACGTTTTTCACTCAAAGCCATTTTTTGCAGTGGTTGGGGAAAAATGCTCGGACTCGCCATTGTCTTGATATTGCCTTCAGTTATGCAATTATGGACGGCAAATGCATTACTAGGCGCCGATGGTTTAGCGCTATTAATATACGGGACTATGGTTGAGGTAACACAATTACAGCTTGGAATTATTTTTGCGTCAGCCACACCAGTGATGCTCTTTTAAGCTTTGCATCGGCAAGGGTATTACTTGCTGATGATAGTATCTCTGCCGCAATCCGGGCCAGTGTGCAAGCGGTCATCCGTGCGTGGCGTCCAATGTTAGTTATTATGATGGTAAATGCAGTTTTGCTTTTATTGGTTCCGTTTACCTTTGTACTAAGTGCATTATTAACGGGTCCATGGTTAGCATGTGTTACTTATCAAGCCTATTGTGAGTTGTTTGACAACGACTCAAACACCACTCAAATTATCAAGGAAATGTAGTGAGCGACAAGCTTGATATCGCAACCTTACTTAAGGAACACGCGCCGCTAATGGCGCGTGTTGCGACAACTTACGAAGCGGATGAAAGTTTGCGGGAAGATTTGATCCAAGACATGTCCCTTGCCGTTTGGCGCGCACTCGAAAGCTTTAGAGGCGAGGCCAATATTAAAACCTTTATTGCCCGTATTGCCCACAACCGAGCGGTAGATCACGTATTAAAAGAAACTCGACGCCACGACCGGCATAACCTCGATGAGCCATTAGAGAGCATAAGCAGTTCAGTGACCTCTAATAAACAAGATATTGAAATAGATTTGATGACGGCATTGCGTAAGTTAGCTATAGGTTACCGACAAGTGATAGCGCTGCAACTAGAGGGATTTAATCAAGCTGAAATTGGCATCGCCCTAGGACTTACGGAAGCAAATGTGGCGCAACGTGCTCGGCGCGGGCGGGCACAACTAGAGCAGATTTTGAATCGGAGATGAATATGGATCCACAATTTGAAAGTTGGCAGAACGCGTTTAAACAAGCGACGCCAAAAATAGATGTTGATAAATTACTGTCTCAGGTTAAAGCCAGTAAATTCAGACAACAATTAAAAGCGTATACCGATATGTTAGTTGGCGTTGCTGTAAGTGCGTATAGTTTGTACGTAGCAATTTGGATTGCGAGTAGCATGGCACAAACCATACTTTTTGCTGTATTGGCCTCAATACCTATCGCCTTCAGTGCGTGGTCATTTGGTCAACATTCGCGCCTCTGGCAACAGCAAACGTTAGACATTAGCGCTTTATTGGCTTTTAAACGTGACGAGTTGGTTATGCGATTAAAGTACTGGCGGATAAGCACACGGGTTTGCATAATTCTGTACGTGGCTTTAGCAATCATCGCCTGTGTTAATTACCTTTTGTATGACACGGTTTTTGTTTGGCTAGTGCAGCTTGGCATCAACGGCGCCATATTATCGGCTGTCATACTGCGCTACCGTTATTTAGAGCAACATTTGCCACAAAAGCTTAAAGAAATAGATGACATGGGAAAGGCATAGAGGAATCTGACAATGGTGATAGATATTAGGTGCTAGCTATCAGACGGTAACTGTCTAGCGGCCTTGTTTGAATAAACCCACGGCGCATAGCTGTTTATGCGCCGCTTTAATTGACAACCCAATTTTGATTGGGAATAACGACAATTACCAACTTAGTTTTTGTTTTATAAACGCGGTTAACTTATCTGCGTTGTCCACATGTTGATTAACTCTAGGGTGAGCGCCGTAGCCGGTAAATCTAAACATTAAGGTATCTATATTTGTGGCTTGGCCATTTGCTTTATCCAGTTGTTTTATATTGTGAACGGCTGTAGTTATGTATTCTGGCCAATGGTTATCGCGGTTATTAAAATCGGTGGCGTCCATGCTGCCCAATGCGCAGATAAAATAGGCGTTAGGGTGTTTTTCCTGAAGGGTTTGAATGAAATTGGTATACGCCCTCACGATTTGTTCAGGCGTTGCTGTAAGGCGTTTCTGATCGTCTATCAACCAACTGTCATTTTGCCCTAAATTAACCACTACCACATCAGGTTGCCAACGGTTAAAGTCCCATTGGCTCTGATTATCATTCTCGCCCGTAAGTTGGTCGTAGTATTGTGGCATGATGAAGTCGAACCAACTGATCATAAAACCAATACCGCTTTTGGCGATACTTTGAAATTCTGCATTTAAGTTCCGAGCGGTTATTGCGGCATAAGACAGATAGTGATTTTTATCGACAGGGTTGCTATCTCCCGTATTGTGCGGGGCTTCGTTACCCATGCCAGCGGTTATCGAGTCGCCGTAAAATACTATTTTTCGAGTCGGGCTAACAGGGGCGGTGAGCAGTTTTGCGTTTTGCCCTAGCTTGACCGCAACTAAGTGTGTGCCGCCTTCATCCCCCTCGGTACGTTTAAATATCTCTACTGTGGTTATTTCGGTATTTATCATATGGCTTAGGTTGTATTCGTGAAGTCCTTTTTAGCCGCCAGCACATATGGGGTTTGGTTCTGGCCATTAAAAATCACGTTAAATAGGTTTTTGCCATTATCGTCATTTAGTTTTAGGCGCAGTTGATTGCCGGTAAATCGAAACTTTACGCTGGTGCCTTAGCCACGTTAAATAAGGGCCCGGAACTTGATTAAAGTCAATGCGTCCCGAATATGAAAAGTTATCAGCGATTTGCAGTTGGCTTTTTGTGAACTCAACAGTCGCTTGGTCAGCATGAGAAAAAAGGCTAGATGTTATCAGCAGTAATGCAACAAGCGTTAAGCATGACGACTTTACTGTCGTCAGAGGGGGTAATGAATTAACGGATAGAGAAACCGAAAATAAACGCATGAATGACTCCGTGAGAGGTAAGATTGATTGGGTTTACGAGTCTACGACATGTTGCAGTTGGTAAATGCCAATGACGTCTTATCGCAATAAATAGCCACATTACCGAATAACCAACCAAAAAGCAGTTTATGACTACAAGTTATCTATTTATCATATTTTGTAATTTAGGATTGGCCCGCAAATTAAGTAGTCATTAATTCGTCAGTGATTAGAGATGGGCCTTTACGTATCAATCTCTTTGTTATTAAACAAAAGAGTTGAGCCTTTGCACTACTTTCAGAGTCATACAAATCAATCCGTTAGAGCTAAAGGCGACGTCAATAATTGCCTTATCTTTTGTGTTGTTGAAAAAACAATCAAAAAAAGCCAATGTTTAATAGGTTGTAGACGCTAATTCCTGTACAATGCGCGGCCTTAAAACTTTGCGCTTTTTTGTAATTTAGAACTAAGCCATTCAATACACATATGTACTAGGAAATATCTCTTTTGATCACTACGTCTAACATTACAATGCAATTTGGCGCAGAGCCTTTGTTTGAAAATATCTCAGCTAAATTTGGCAATGGTAACCGTTATGGTTTAATCGGTGCGAATGGTTGTGGCAAGTCTACGTTTATGAAAATACTGACGGGCGAACTAGTCCCAAGTTCAGGTAATGTTTCAATTACGCCGGGCCAAAAAGTCGGTACATTAAGCCAAGACCAGTTCGCATTTGAACAATACAGTGTTATCGATACTGTGATCATGGGTGACGTTGCGCTTTGGGAAGTTAAACAAGAGCGTGATGCAATTTATGCCAACCCTGAAATGACGGAAGCTGACGGCATGCGCGTTGGTGACTTAGAAAGCCAGTTTGCTGAAATGGACGGTTATAGTGCAGAAAGTCGCGCCGGTGAAATTTTACTCGAAGCGGGTATTGAAGAGTCGTTTCATTTTGGTTTGATGGAACAAGTGGCACCGGGTTGGAAACTACGTGTTTTACTTGCTCAGGCCTTGTTTGCTAATCCGGATATTTTATTGCTCGACGAACCAACCAATAACTTGGACATTCATACGATCAGTTGGTTAGAAGCCGAATTGAACAAACGTAAATGCACCATGATTATTATTTCCCATGACAGACATTTCCTAAATTCTGTATGTACACACATGGCTGACATTGACTACGGCGAGCTTCGTATTTATCCAGGTAACTATGAATATTTCTTAGAGCAGTCTGCGTTAATTCGTGAACAGCTATTGTCTGGTAATGCGAAAAAGCCGCTGAAATAGAAGAATTGCAAGACTTCGTAAATCGTTTTGGTGCCAATGCCTCAAAGGCAAAACAAGCCAGCTCTCGTGCCAAAAAGATGGATAAAATTAAACTTGATGATGTGAAATCGTCAAGCCGTATTACACCGCATATTAACTTTGCACCGGGTAAAAAATGCATCGCCAAGCGTTAGAACTTGATAATTTAGGTCATGGTTTTGACGGCGAAATGTTATTCCAAAACGGTGACTTGTTATTAGAAGCCGGTGCTAAACTTGCCATTATTGGCGAAAATGGTGTGGGTAAAACAACCTTCCTTCGTTGTTTGATGGGCGAACTTGCGCATCTTGAAGGCGTGGTTAAGTGGTCTGAAAATGCGTCTGTTGGCTATTGCCCACAGGACAGTGGCAGCTATTTCGATAACGATTTGACCCTTATGGATTGGATGTCACAGTGGCGTCGTAGCTGCCACAACGACCTTATGGTTCGTGGCATGTTAGGTCGCTTGTTATTTACTGAAGACGACGCCAATAAAAAAGCCCGCAACTGTTCAGGTGGAGAGAAAAACCGCTTGTTATTTGGCATGTTGATGATGCAGGACATTAATGTCTTAATCATGGACGAACCGACTAACCACATGGATATCGAAGCCATTGACGCGTTAAACAATGCGCTTAAAGGGTTCGAAGGAACATTGATATTTGTCAGCCACGACCGTGAATTTGTATCATCGTTGGCAAACCGCATTATTGATATCAAAGATAAAGGCATAGTAAACTTTGACGGCACGTTAGACGAATACTTGTCGAACCAATTGACGGCAAAAAAGTAGCATAAGCTACACTAAAATAGGCGATGAGTTCATCAACTTGAAAAACGAGGGTTAACTTATTTTTTCAGTAGATGTTTCAGTCGCCTAATTTGATTAGACGTTATCTAAATAGTATTTGACGAAAGTCAGCAGAGAAGATTATGAGTACAGAAGAAATTTACAAAAACAATCCATTACACGGAACGAGCTTAGAGCAAGTTGTTGAAGAACTTGTGGCGCATTATGGCTGGGAAATATTACATGCCTATATGAATGTTAGTTGCTTTAAGATAAATCCAAGTATTGAGTCGAGCTGTAAATTTTTGAAAAAAACGCAATGGGCTAGAGAGAAGGTCGAAGCGTTTTATCTTTATAAGCTTAAAAACTTACCTAAACCGGACAATACACAATACGACTTACCACCGCGTGACCGCATTGTCCCTTTGACTGATAAGCCTCGTGAACCTAAAGAACTAAGTATTAAAGACGCAGAACGAGTAAAAGCGTTAAAGCAAAAAGCCAATATACAACGTGCAAGTCGCCAAAGCCGTTCAACGCCGTCAAACCCTTGGGGTGTGTAGTTTAAAAATTTTATTTTCGAGTTTCCATTAAACGGTCAATGAAAAATTCATTGACCGTTTTTTATGGGGAAGTGTAAAGTACTACTGTTAATGAGTTTGATAAACGAGCAATAAAGTTGCCCAAACAAACGCTTTAAAGTCCAACAACGTTTGTCTTTATGTATTGTCTAAACTTTGAAAATACTCATCGTGTTGTGGCTCCCAATCGTCAGGGTCTAGCTCGATGACAGGTACTGCTTGATTCGCACTAAAGTAAATACAAGCTGGTGACGAATAAAGCGGTACTCCGTCGTAGGAAAATACCGAGTAGTATTTTGGAATATTCGGGTTGCCAAAATCATCGATTGTATATTCATCTTGACCACCATAAATTTTAACGCCGTCCTGCGGCGATTTAGGCGGATGGAATCGATTACGGACCACAAATGCCCCAACAAAGTTTTTGTCTTTTGGATTTGTCCACGTTAATTTTGCGAGGTTTTTTCCAGAGTCACGGTGAAGTTGGTTGGTGCAGGTAAAGGCACTTTTGAACGTTCGATATACTCAATTACCAATTTCGGTTGCTGATAACTGGGTTTGTTTAGCCAGTTAATTAATTCATTTTGACCTTTTCTATTAGGCGAAGTTGCACGAATTAAAAAGCAAATAGGCGTTTGTTCACTATATAAACGCTCAAGTTCTGTTCGAGCAAAACTGTCAAAGTTGAAATAATGTGGTTTTTTGTCGCGCAGTTCACTGTGGCTAACTTCATACCCAATATATTGAATACTATCGCGCATTTTTACTGAGTTATAAGACAAGTTGTCGACCTCGGCTAGTTCGACCGAAAAACGAATATCTTTTTTAGCGCCTAATGCGTTGGTGTTTTGTATGACTAAATAGGCATCGGTGATCACAGTAAAATTAGGATCGGGCATACCCTGCATCGCAAAGGCAAGTTGCCCATAAACTTTTTCGCCATCAGCGTCGAAGCCAGCTGAAAGTATCCCGGTTTCAGTATGAGTTTGATAAATACTGTTAACAGCTGTCGGGTAAAGTTCGGCAATTTTCGGTTTTCGTGAGTAGGTGAGTTCAATACTTGGTCGGTAATGAATACCCGCCCCAAAACGACCAAAACCAATGTCAAACTGCATCATTTGTGACTCATGTCCGCGTGGCAATGTTGTTGGGCCTTCTATGCGGATCAATAAACTGCCTTGAGCGATAAAATGTTCCAGTAATTTTCGTTCACTGCCATTAAACGACCAATTACTCCATACACCTTGTGTTAGCTTGTCCGACTCAATTGCCTGACCGGTATGCAGTACAGTCGCATTTTGAATGGCGTCAAAATTACGGATATCTGGCACGCTCGTTGGGTCAAGAATTGAAATTCCCCACTCACCGTAATTTTCTATTTTTGCCCCCACTCGATTAAGTGGATAGAGCGAAAATGATGCGGCTTCTATTTGCGCGTCGTCTGGAACTTTATCCAATTTAAACTCGATGACGCCATAACATACGCCGCGGGATTTATTTACCCCAATAAATAAGGAGTTTTGACCAAAGTGCTCACGGTTTTTTCTAGCGTATATTCGCCAACATAACCGATGTCATTTTTTAGTGGGAATAAGGTTCGACTAAAATGGTGTGTTGCTAGACTTGTTTTTAGTTTTACTTCTGGCGCATATGGCCCTGCAATTTTTTGATCAGCAAAAACGGCTCTTATTTTGTAGTAATAATAGCTGCCACTTTGAAGCTGCACATCTGTAAAGGTCGTGGCTTTGGTTAAGCCAACTAAGTTATCTTCAGTACAGGGACTTTTGTGTTGTTCATTGCGGTATATTTCAAAGTAGACCGCTTCATTGCCCGAGTATTCCCATTCTAACGTTGCCTCTGTTGCAGCAACGTCTTTAATCGTAAAATTACTGACTCGAGCAGGTGCTATTGAGGAATAACAAATTGCTGAATTGAGCGCATGGACTAATGCCGGAATATTTTCGTTAACACTTTGCGACATATTCTCCATGTAGTCAGGAATATTTCTGGTGCCAACTTCGACTACGGTCGCAATAATGCCTTTGTCGTAATAATATTCGCGACCACTGCCATTAATTAAGTTTGTTGGTGGTTTACCTCGATGAATACCATATTTTGTACCTGATACTTTTTGAATTTCGTGGGCCATGTTGGCACATAAAGTATTAAGGTCGGTGGTATCTATTTCAGCTTCGTGATTAAACTTATGTGCTGGGAAAAATACATTGCCCTGAGAATGGTAATCAAGAGAGATAGTAATGTTTTTATGGTTATCTACAAAATCCCTTATGGCACGTGTTTCAGGCTCTGAAAAGGCTTCTGGTCCGCCGTAAGTTGTGGCATTGGTATCGTTTCGTTTTTAAATCGGCTTCCAAAGTTGCGGTTTAAGTCTACACCATAGGTGCCGTCGCCATTGTTTCTTCTATTTTTACGCCAGAAAGAAAAGTGTGTACGCGAAAACTCAAAACCGTCTGGGTTTAAACAAGGCACGATATACAGGGTATTGTTGCTTAACGCCTGTTTCAGTTTTGGATTAAATTGGTGATTGTCTACGATATATTGCACAAAGCTATTGGCGAGTTCGATGCCAATCCATTCTCGAGCATGAATAGTTCCTGTGTACAATAGAGCCGGTTTGCTATCGGCATTTTCTAAGTCTAAAGAAATAGTTGCCAATACTATCGGTCTTCCTTCCCACGTTTCGCCGATGCTTTCTATTCGGATAAGGTTGGGATGTTCACTCTTAACCTGCTCAAGAAACGCCATAGTTTCTTTATAAGAAGTGTATTGTTTTTTCATCAGTGGCCTATTGTCCGGTATTTAAAAAGCCTAAATTATCAAATTTAGGCTTGTTGTGTTTACCTTTTTCTATTTAATTTAAAGGTGACTCGTTTGTTTCATCGGACGCTGGTATCTCACCGTCACTTGCTGCCGCTTTGTCTATAGCTATATCTGCAGGTGCTTCCGTAATGTCTTTTGCTTTAGGTGCTGAGTGAGGCACATTAGCCGCAGATTTATCACTATTTTGGCGACGAACATAATTGTCCTGTCGGTTCCATTTTTCGCTTGGCCACTCTTCGTTAGACATGTCTTCATCAAGTGCCACGATAGGGTAATTATCTTCACTGATCTTAGAAAATGTTTCACCGCTATCACAACTTGGAAAAACGTGTTTGCCAAAAGTAATATATCGCATTGTTCGCAGTAACGATGGGCTAATTTTACCCAGTTCTTCCCAGTTATATAACGGGATGTGAGGAAGTCTAAATTGACCTTCTGAAATATTCCACATGATGTATTGGCCAATCCAATCGCGAATGTATGGGAATGCTGCAAATGCCGTTGCGCATTCTAATATTCTCAATTTTCCGTCTATACCGACGGCAATATCGCATGCCCAATATTCCGCATTTGCGGCTTTAGACACCTTAACAGCTAAATCTAATACTTCGGTTGGAACATCTTGGTAGTCCATGCTACCGCCTTGGCTGGTATTTGTAAGCCAGTCGCCTTCAGGCGGTCTACGCCAAAACGCACAAACTGGCTTGTGTCCAATTAACATCACGCGGATGTCGGCACTCATAGGCACAAAGTCTTGGACATAAACAGGGTAGTATTTTTCTGGGCTAAAAGATCTTTAGCTTCTTTATAGCTATCCGCTTTGTGAACAAAATAACCGCCGTAATTAGATGGACCATAGGATTTTTTAATTATTTTTGGGTACGTCGTTGTTTTTAAAAATGTGTCAGCATCAGCCAATTCGTAAAATATATTGGTTGGTGGGATAGGGATTTGATACTTTTCGCAAAAATGCGTTACATTTTCCTTCGACTTATTGCTGAATTGAGTGTCGAGTGACGGCAAAAACCGGACATTTGGTAGAGCCCGAGAGATCTCCCGGAAAGTTTCATAAGCTGTGGCAGGAATATTACCAACCAAGATTTCAATTTTTTTCGTTTAATTTCATCAATCAATCGGCTTTTATCGTTGCCCCAATGGTAAACCACAGTTTCGATTTTATCAGGCCAACCTTTAAAGTTGGATTTGTCAAAAAAACGCATAACGTGATCAAGATAAAGTAGGCCGAGTTTAGGCAGTGTGTTTTTGCTCATAAATACTGTCTTCTATTCGTTCGAGTAATGGGAGGGGTTGCGGTTGAATAAATACGGTGCGCTCGATGAGTTCTGCAATGGTATCTATTTTTTCGTATTAAAATCAATCCCTAGTTTTTCTTGTTCAGGTGTTGCGAAGGCTGGAATGCCATTAACTTCTAGAACAACATATTCTTCTGCATCTAAATCGTAGAGCAGGTCAACGCCGGCGATTTCTAGGCCAGTGACTTTTGCAGCTTGTATTGCAAGTTCAATAACCTCGTCGGACGGTTGTCGAGTGATGACACTGCCGCCACTTGTGACATTTGTTTTCCAGCTGTCTGTAGGGGCTTTTCTGCCGTAACAACCGATGTATTTGCCATCGACAATATCTACTCGATAGTCAGATTTGTCGTAATTGATGTATTTTTCAAGATAGAAGTGAGGCACATCTAAGCGGTTTAGAAAAGGAACGAGTACGTCTAAGGAACGTTCATCTTCAATTTTAACTATGCCTGTTCCACCCCAACCGTCGGTAGGTTTATAAACCACTCTGCCATTCCATTCTCTAACGGTATCTCGTAGTCCTGAAATATCTTCGCGGTTAAATACTCGATATTCTGGACAACGAATGTTGGCTTGGTTGAGTGCGTAGGTGGTAAGAAACTTGTCTTCACTTAATGAAAACGATTCGAAGTTGTTGATTGTTGGGACGAGTTTATTTATCGCTTGGTATAAATACAATTGATAAGGAGTTTGTGCGCCAGCGTTGTAAGAAAAAATAAATCCAGCTCCTCCATCGTTACGCCGTTACAAATAATCTCTCCGTTTTGAGCGGAAGCGCGTGCTAAATCCAAGCCTGTTATCACATTTATCCCGCGTTTAGCGAGTTGCATAATAAGCCGGTTTTGGATCTCATCCCCGCCACTATTTTGGTACATCCACATCCCTATAGTAGGGCCATTTTTTGCAATTAACTTGTTACCCATATAGACCTCTAAAGCTCTCAAATATGATGTATAGAACGTTAAATTCATACCCTACGTCAGTTATAAAACAGCAATATTAATGCCATATGATTTCACTGGTTCAGTAATTGCAGAGTTCAGTAAATGGCCTGTTCAACAGTGTAGATAAATTCTTTGTGTTGGTGAGTCAATAAACTGCCCAAAGGCATTCTACATAGCGTCAACGAAGACTTTCACGGAATTAGATTAAGTTTGGGATGAAAAAATATGATTAACTTTGCTGAATTAAAATCGATTATTAATTTAAATTCGTACACCAAAAATAAGCAGGGTGTAGATCAAAATGGTGCAATATTTCGCACTTGGATGGAGCAATTGGGATTCCATACTGAAACTTTTCAACGAGAAGAAATAGGGGATCATTTATTATTTTGCAGTTTACATAATTCTAGTTTTCCTAGGGTCCTGTTGTTAGGTCATTTAGATACGGTTTTTCCGCCGAATACGTTCGAAGGATTTAAGGAAGATGCGGATTGGGTTTACGGGTCAGGCGTGTGTGATATGAAGGGCGGCAATATAGTCGCATTAGAATCCCTCAAGCGATTGGAGCGCACACAAGGCGGCTTGTCTAATATTGACATGTTGTTAGTTAGCGACGAAGAAAGTGGCAGTGATGATAGTAAACACTTGAGTTCTGAATTAGCCAAAAATTACGATATTTGTTTGGTGTTTGAAGCGGCAGGGAAAGATCACGAAGTTGTTGTTGGCCGCAAAGGTGTTGGCACATTTACGATTTCATTGGTGGGTAAAGCGGCACACGCAGGTAATCACTATGCAACGGGATGTAATGCTAATCTTGCAGCGGCGCATATGGTGATTGCACTTACCGCGCTTACTAGGGCTCGAAGCTGGTAGCACAGTTAATGCAGGTAAAATATCAGGTGGAATTGGTGCCAATACTATTTCACCTAAAGCCTCAATTGTAGTTGAACTGAGATATACTCAAACACTTGAACGTGATCGATTATTAAAAGGCCTAAATGACATTGTTGCTACAACTTTTGTTGAAGGGGTAAGTGCCGAACTTGAGGGCGGTATCCAGCGAGATGTAATGCAACCGTCGGCAAAACAGGCTGATTTACTCCAGCATATTGAAGCGCTTTTGGGTTACCCATTAAAAACAGAAAAACGTGGTGGTGTTAGTGACGCAAATATTGTTTCTGCAGCAGGAGTTGCGACTCTAGACGGGTTTGGGCCATTTGGCGATGGTGACCATACGATACACGAACGGGCAAGCAAACTAAGTTTTGAAAGACGAATAGACGAAGTTTCTAAAATATTGCTCGCTTATAACTGCTTTGGCAAAACGTGATAGTGAAAAGCGAGTAAGGCAAGAAAAAGAAAAAGAAAAAGGAAAAGGAATTCTAAATTAAACGAAAATTTTGGTTACCTTAATTCTCGATAATTTATCGTGTTTTTTATTTTGATCCTCACTTTTTGCACATTTGTACGTTAGAATTTTGATCATAGTTATTAATTATGGTCATAAGATGTTGATATTAAATTTAAAAACGCCATGTTGCGCAGAATTATTTAGTACATTACCAAGGCTTAAATCAGCGGCATTGTCCAAGTTTTTGGGTTTGGTTTGCCTTAGTTTATTGTTGTTTGGCTGTGGTAGCGACTCTTCAGAACCTGACATTGAAGTGCCTATTGAAGTTACAAATAGCGCGGTAACTGGAACTGTCACAATTCATGGTAGCTTAGACGTTGGTGAGGCGTTATCAATCACACAGACCTTGACCGATGGCAATGGTTTGGGGGATTTTAGCTATCAATGGATGCGCAACGGCAATGACATTATTGGTGCAACCAATTCGACCTATACCTTAGTTCAAGAAGATGTAGGGTTTACCTTATCTGTGGTCATCACATTTGTTGATGGGGATGGATTTAATGAAACAGCGACAAGTGCAGGTCGCCTATTTAATGATCCCCAAGCGTCCAATGACAAGCCCAATATTCTATTGATAATTTCTGACGATCAGGGCATCGACGCCTCTGCGCAATACCCGTATTCAAATGATGCCCCGTTACACCAACATTAAACTCGCTTGCGCAATCTGGGATCGTTTTTGAAAATGTTTGGGCAACACCGGCTTGCACGACCACTCGCGGCTCAATTATCACCGGGCAACATGGTGTTAACAGTGGCATAACATACGTACCGGCAAAATTGGACTCCAGTTCTACAACATTACAGTCGTATATTAAGACGCTTTCCGGCGGCTCAGTGTATCAAACTGCGGTTTTTGGTAAGTGGCATTTAGGTGGTGGTAACCCAGATGAAACTCATCCGAATGACAGTGGTGTAGATCATTTTGCGGGCAATATTAGTAATTTAACCGATTATTATAATTGGTCTTTAACCGAAAATGGCGAAACTACGCAATCGTCGCTATACCATACGACGCAAATTACCGACCTAGCGATTGATTGGATTGCCCAGCAAAATGGCAATAATACGCCTTGGTTTACCTTAGTTGGCGTATTCAGCACCCCATACGCCGCTGCATTTACCGCCTAGCGATTTACATCAACGTACAACATTAACCGGCACCGATAATGATATTAATGCAAAACCACGGGAATATTTTTTAGCCGCAATTGAAGCAATGGACAGTGAAATTGGCCGATTGCTCAACTCAATGTCGCAAGCTGATTTAGACAATACATTGGTGATTTTCATTGGTGATAATGGCACAAGTGCCAAAGTACTCGACAATTCGGTATTTAGTCGCTCGAACAATAAAGGGTCGCTAGGTGAAGGGGCGTTCGTGTCCCTATGGTGGCTTCTGGTAAAGGCGTGACAAGACAAAATGTCCGCGAAGCAGCTTTAGTCAACTCAACCGATCTGTTTGCAACCATAAGCAGTGTTGTTAAAGGCGATGTGATTCAGTATCAAAATAGCTATAGCGTATCAGAGTTGTTTACCTCGGAGGACGCAGGTCTTCGCAGCTACAATTATACCGAGTATGAAAGCGATAATGTGACTGGTTGGGCGGTTAGAAATGATGAATACAAACTGGTTGAATTAGCCGATGGAACGCAATCTTTATTTCATGTTGTTAACGACTTAGATGAGAACAATGATCTAATAAACGATAGCCAATATGCGTCGATAGTTACTGAATTGGCACAATACGCGGCTGTAATACGGGGAGAACAATCTGCAGGTCCCATCGACATTACTGATATGATCCTCATCTCCCGCAGTGGCAACTGCGTCGACTATGTTGAAAGTTACGAATCGACTGTTTTAGACGTAAATAACTCAACTGTTTTTAATGGCGATTTAGAGATATCAGTTGTAGGGGACAAGTGCCTGTTTGCCACTAACATGATCCCAAATCACGACTTTAACGATGGCGTCAATGCTTTTCCAAATCAGGTCAGTGCTCAGGACGAAACGTTTGAGATAACAACATCGCCGAGCCACGCGGCTACGATAACCGACCTAACGCTGATGATGGATAATGCGTTAATGTTAAACGGCGTTAAGGTCGACTTAATTGCCGCAGCTTGCTACAACGTTGGTAACGAAAAAATTGGTTGTAATGACATGTCGACCCCATGGCGTTTTGACCCGGTATATATCCCCAACGGATTCCGCGTCGACAGTCATAACGCGCATACTCAGCCGGACGGCAGCTACCATTATCATGGTAACCCTAATGCCTTATTCTGGGATGGCGACGACACTGTGGTATCGCCGGTGATTGGGTTTGCAGCCGATGGATATCCAATATTCGGGAGCTACTTTGACGACAACGGCGTTATTCGTAAAGCGCAGTCGAGCTTTAAACTCAAAGCGGGCAGTCGTCCAAGCGATGCCAGTAGCTCTTAGTGGCACCTATGATGGTACTTATCGTGATGATTATGAATATACAGCGGGGCAGGGGATTTAGACGAATGTAATGGGATGACAGTCGACGGAGTTTACGGTTATTTTGTTACCGATGGTTATCCCTATGTCATGAGCTGTTTTAAAGGCACGCCTGATCCTTCATTTTATAAATAAAATTAACGTTATCGGCAGTCTTTGGCTGTCGTTAACGTTCACGTAAAGGTGAAGGGCCGTATAACAAGTGACGTTATTTGACGTAAATTAGCAGCTAAATATTGAAAATTACCATTCAATTTCATCGTTTTCGCAGTAATAGAAACATGGGCCCGTTGGTAGGTTCATTTTTATCACTGTCAAATTAGTCGGTTTTTGCGTATGATACTGGGTCATTTGTTCAAATTATCGTTACATAGGCGCGAAGTATTTAATGCGAAAATTGCTCTCATCTCCAGTCCAAATGGGTCTTTCGGAAGCCGAAAACACTCTATATCAAAACATATTAAAATATGCCGCTGAGCTTAGCCTCAACCTAATGGCAGTTAAAGTTGAAGATCGACCTGAAAACTTTTTGGCGTGGTGCGAAGAATTGTATCGTTTATGTCGTGATGGCATCAACTACGATTTGATGGAGCCTGCACAACTTGTTCCCCTTAAAAAATGCAGGACTTGTTAATTAAAGGCATTAGCATCGGTCGCATCAAGATGTTACGAATCGCGTCATGGCCTGTATTTGCTGAATTTATTAAAAAGCAAAATGCAGACGTATTAGCCGAAAAACTGCGTTTACTTGATTTTGTAAAACCATTGGCTGGAAAGCCCCTTGGTGAATTAACTAGCTTAGACTTATTAACCATTCTTGGTAAACATACACAGGATCACGATCCTAGTGTTTATCAATTTGACGTTGAATGGTTTGGCGCGACTAAAGGCGCTAAAACATTCCAGTTGTTGTTAAGTGAGCAAACTGAAAAATTTGATCAAGCATTGGAATTTATTCCACTTGAAGGACCTGTAACAAAAGCTGATTTCGACAAGTTTGTGGCAAGCTACAGTGCAATTTTTCATTCGTACACTGAAGATAAAGCCAATGGCGAAAAAGCGCCATTGGTTCCAGCAACTCGTTTGCTAGGTATGCGTCGTCCAGATCAATTTGTTGTGTTAACCGCACCTAAGATTGACGTATATTGCCAAGGTTTGGCTGTTTCTAAATTTAATGGTTTTGACTTTGATGGCTACTGGCAAGATCTTGTAGAGACGGTTCACAATGCTTCATGGTGGCGTCAAGCAGAGCCAGAAGATGAACTTGAAAAACAAATTTGGAACGCCCGTGCTGTATTAACAGATATGTATTTGTTTGCTGACGATAATATCGCAGAGCAATCAAACTACGTTAAGTTAAAACTTAAAATTGAAGCTCGCATGAGTAAAGTGGCTGCCGGGGGCGCACCTCGTCGTCGCAGTAAAGAAAGTGCTGAGTCATTAGTTGACAGACGTTTGGCTGAAGACGACATTCCTGAGTACCTTCACGGCAAACGAGATTCGTTAGTTCATGAAGTGAAAAACGGAAAGTCTGTAGACCAAGCTATTAAACTTTTCCGCGCTATATTTGGCTAGTCTCCTTTAAGGGTCACGTCGTTGTTCGTTATGCCATAGCATATGCCTGAACAGCGGGTGACCTTATATTCCTCTTACGTTACCATTACGCCTTTCTATTCTTTGTTGGATCCCACATGTTTGGTGCAGATATTATTGATATCGCTCAGCTCTTCGGCTTATTGAGCTTTGTCATTGGGACCTATACTTTCTCGCAAAAAACGACCAAAAATTAAAGTTCAGTTTGGGCTGTTTGTTTTTGTGTCAGACCTTACATTTTTATTTATTAGGCTCGACAAACGGCGCTATTGCTAATGGCATCAGTTTTATTCGAACGGTTATTTCCATTAAGTTTCATGGCAAATATTTGGGGTGGATTTTTCTAGCGCTTAATATTCTGTGGGGTGTGCCAATGGTTGAAAGCGCAGTGGATGTTTTGCCAATAATTGCGGCTTGTTGTGGTACGTTTGCTATCTTCTTTTTGCAGGGAATAAAAATGCGTTTGGCCTTTATGACAGGCGCTGTATGCTGGATTGTCAATAATGTTATCGTAGGCAGTATTGGCGGGGTTATGTTGGAGTCTATGGTTCTGATCACTAATTTAATTACGATAATAAGACTCAAATTTGCGACCAAATTGCCCGTGGCCCCTTAGTTTTAATTTTACGAACGACTAAACTCGCAATTGTTGTTTGCTTGTGCCACTGGCGTTCTGGGCGGCACTGATATGTAGCTCGGGACAGGGCCAACTATCATTGAGTTGAGTCGGCCAGCTAAAATTAAGTACACCGCTAAATGGCACTTTACCAAAGATGACATCTGCAACCCCTTGGCCCTCTGAACCCGGCAGCCACCCAACGATAAAGCCGTCTGATAATGCGAGTTCTTGATCCACATTGAGAGGGCGTCCCGAAATTAAAATGGTAATAACCGGGATCCCTTTGGCTTTTATCGCTTTGATAACAGCAATATCTTCAGGGTGCAGTTCGGCCAATGTGATCGTTTCGCCATAAGGTTTTATGACGTTAAATTTACCCTCAATATTAGATACATAATCACCAACAGCATGCTGCTCGTCTCTAATGTCGCCAAGTCCTTCGGCGTAGGGTTTTTCGCCAATAACCACAATGGCTAAGTCGTGTTCTAACGGATCGGCAGCGTCGGCAAGGGGCTCAAACGTGATCTGCGCATTTGGTGAAATCGCTTGGATCCCTTGCCAAATACTGGTGGCATTGTCTAACTCTTTGTTTCCGCTAAACCCTTGCCAGTTTATGGTAAATCCGCCACATTGATGTCCAATGTTATGCGCATTTTTGCCGGCTACTAAAATACGTGATGCAGGGTTGATGGGCAGAACATCGTCTTCCCCTTTTATTTTTATCAGAGATTGTTGTACGGCACGTCTTGCTAAGTCCCGGTGCTGTTTGCAACCTATAACATTTTGTTTTACCAAACGATTATCTGACGGCATTGGCGCGTCAAATAGACCCGCTGCAATTTTAACCGAAAGAATGCGCCGTACAGCATCGTCTATTCGAGTCATTGAAATGGATCCAAACTCAATGTGGTGGTGCATATATTCAATAAACAGTGACCAGTTTTGAGGCATCATAAACATATCTATGCCAGAGTTCACGCCCTGTGCAACGGCTTGATAAAAGTCTTCACTTAAAAAGTCGATGCCCTCCATATCGGATAAAATAAAACCATCAAAGCCCATTTTAAGCTTTAATAAACGCGTTAGTAATTCGTGATTTGCGTGGCACTTCACGCCATTCCAACTGCTAAACGACGCCATAATCGTTAAAACGTTGGCGTCCACAGCGGCATAATAAGGCGCAATGTGTTGCTCATGTAATTCATATTCGGTTAACCGAGTGTCACCTTGGTCAACCCCAAACATAGTACCACCATCACCGACAAAGTGTTTTGCACAGGCAATTACAGCTTCAGGTTGGTCGATGTTTTGTGTTTGATAACCAATCACCAAGGACTCGGTTAGACTTGTTACGTATTGTGTTTGGTCTGAAAAACTTTCGTAAGTTCGGCCCCAGCGCGTATCTTTTGCTATAGCGAGATTAGGGCCAAACACCCAATTTACACCAGTTGCTTTAAGTTCTAACGCGGTTGCGCGGCAAATTTGAGCGATAAGTTCTGGCGATTGTGTTGCACCAAGGCCAATTTGATGTGGAAAAATGGTAGCGCCTTTAAAGTTTCCGTGGCCATGGATTGCGTCAACACCGTATAAAATCGGGATCCCCGAGTTATTTGGCTGCTGCGAAATAGAGGCGCGCCAATATTCGTCTACCATATCGAGCCAAGCTTGTTGGGAATTGTCACCGGGGTAAGAACCCGCAGCACTTAAAACTGATCCAATATGGTATTTTTTGACATCATCAACACCACAGGTACTTCGTTCAACTTGGGTCATTTGACCTATTTTCTGGGCAAGAGACATACTAGCCAGCAACGAATTTGCACGTTGAAGGATATTGTCGTTTAAAAATGTTGAAGGCATTTACACTTACTCCGCCACAATGAAAATAATGAACCAAAACATTAATAAAGCCCTGAACGAGGCATTAATATTAGTGAGGCAATTGGTTTGACTCACTGTACTTACTATTTAATTACAAAAGAATAACTGCAAAAATTGCATGGTTATTGAAATTAATCGAAATTAAATAGTTATAACAACAAACAGTAAGCCACTGAGAATTCAATATTCCGATATGCCGTCAGTGATGAGCTTTAACTGATTTCTATACGGCCGGATGCATCGGAATAAATAATATTAGGTTGAACCGATAATTGTACTAGCCAAACAAGTTAAAGCGGACTCATGGCAAGTTGATGTGGAATTTGTGTGTGCTTCATACTGGAACAGCTGTTTTTCCATGGTGAAGTGGCAGATGGTGGCTGTTCTTTTGCCAGACCACTTGGTCGTAGCCCTATGCCCTTTTCATCGCTTTTCACTTGTCGATGAAAATTCAAGCAGTACTGTGGAAACATGTAATCGCATCACAATGTTGGTTTGAACATCATTGATTTCAACATCATTAGTTTCAACATCAGTTGCGAGCATTAATAGAGTTCCCACAACTAAGCGCATCTATTTTCCCGGTAGATGCGCTTTTTTAAATGGATATTTTCATGTCAAAAATAATAAAAATAAATAATCGATCAGCAAACGCGCTCGTTTGGTTTGTATTACTTTCAACTTTATCAATATTACTAGGATGCAGTGAAACCGAGTCAGACAAGCCCACCGATATTGAAAATCCTATCGAGGATGACAATTCAACGGATGATGGCAATTCTACTGACGGTGAAACGGATGAAGGCGAAACCGACGGCGGTGAAACGAATGAAGATGACGATAAAACGGACGACGACTCTGGCGATGAGGAAGGACAAATTGAGATTGAGCTACCTTATACCATCGAAGCAGAAGATTATGTTGCGTTTACCGATTCTGACTCGATAAATGAAGGCGGTGCTTTAAATACAGACGGTGTCGATATTGAAGCCACAAATGATTCCGGAGGGGGTTACAACATTGGCTGGACCCAAGTTGGCGAAACGTTGTCGTATTCCATTTCATTACCAAAGGGCGATTATGAACTGCAAAGCCGAGTGGCATCAGAAGTCGGTGGTGGTGCCTTTTCCGTCACCATCAATAATCAACTCATAGGGACTGACCAAGTTAGCCCAACCGGCGGTTGGCAAACATTTGAAGATCATATTGTTGGTGGGTTTCAAATTGCAGAAGGCGGTGAATTTAGTCTTGTATTAACGGTGACGGGGGCAAATTTCAACCTTAATTGGCTAAAAGTGGACTCGATTATTGATACCGATGCCGATGGCATTAAAGACAGTGGCGACCTATGTCCGACAACTCCAGCGAATATGAGTGTCAATAAAGATGGGTGTCCTGATAGTGATGCCGATGGCATATTTGATAATTATGACCAGTGTGCTGATACAGAAGCCGATACCCAAGTGGACTACCACGGGTGCGAGCTAGTTTCACCATTACTCGAAGTCGCTGAAGCCAGTTTATTGTTAGTGGGTGGTCAGGACTCAAGTAAACCGAATTACACTCTTTATGTGTTTGATGCAGACATTGGTCAATCAACAAGTCAGTGTAACGACCAATGTGCGGTTAATTGGCCGCCATTATTGGCTGAAGATAATGCAGCAAATGGGGTAGCTGGACTAGGATTGATCACACGTAACGACGCAACACAGCAAGTGACATTTGAAGGCAAACCTTTGTATTTTTACATTGGCGACCAAGCTGAATCAGATAAGAAAGGAGACGATGTCCTAGGCTGGCATAGTGTTTCCGTCGGGCAAGTGGGCGACCTAACAGCGTTATACAATGTGGGAACAGTGCAAGAACCCGCAATCCATTACGTTTTTGAAGACAAAGTTATTACTAAATTAGCAGACCGTGGACGTGACAGACACGCCAAAGAAGATCAGTTCCAGCAATACGACCACTATTTATCGCATTATTGGACACACCGTACCGCGCGTTTTAAATTTACCGATAATGTTGCCTCAGGCGGTAATAAAATCTTAGTGGAATGGGTATCAGAGTGGAAGTTACAGGCACTCGAATTTCGCGCTTGGTACTCGGGTATGAATACCGTTGCGCAATATCATGGCAATTATGAACCAGATGTTGTTGAACACGGTAAAGGCACTTATGACAACGAAATGGAAAAAATAAGTGATGAGGGCGACCAATATAAATATTCTTTAGAAATTAATGAATATCGTAATTTACATGGTAGTCGTGAGTCATTAGCCGTTGGCCAATATATGGAGATTGAGGTGAGTCAGTTTTTAGATGGCGTACCTGAAGGACGAACAAACTATTATGGCACGACCTATTTATATCAAGTTGGAACGGGCGGCATGGTGCCGTGGAAAACGGTCGGGGACTTTGATGATAAAAGCTCTGAGCGCGAAAATTCCCATCCAATCGACTATAGGCAGCTTGGTTGGGGGCAAAACCACGTTGCCGTATCAATATACCAATGAACCGAACGATCACTATATGCAGATGGCAACAAATTTGTCATCGGTTAATGGCCAACCATTTGTCTTAGGGCGTCGAGTGCACCACACCTCATTTGTTGACGGTTCCCATGATGAAGACCCTGCCAATGGCACGTTCAATGCGCTTAAAGACTTATCAAATACAAGGATGGTGAATCATAGTTGCGCAAGCTGTCATGAACGAAATGGCCAGTGCAGCACCAGCTGAAATTGGCGAGTCGTTGACGAAGTGGGTTTTTAAAGTGGCGACTGCCGATGGCGAAACGCACCCGACATTAGGCAATGTTTTACAACCAGATACTTTGGCTGACTTTGATTCAGAAGGACAAGTGGTTATCGCCAATTGGTTAGAAGAAGACGGTCTTCGTCAACCGCAATACCAGTTTACTGGCGTTCGCCCGGATAAATTTTCTGCTCGTATTGCCCCACCTTTGATTGGACTCGGTTTATTAGAAGCAATTGGAGAGCAAGCCATCATTGCACTTGAAGATGTTGACGACAAAGTTGCACCGTTTGGGATATCAGGTAGAGCGCAAAAAGTAATAGATCCGATAACTGGCGACACGCGATTAGGTCGATTTGGTTGGAAGGCTGCGACATCGAGTGTTAAGCATCAAGTTGCGGCCGCACTAAATACCGACATAGGGGTAAAAACCACGGTATTACCTGTGCTCGACTGTGGTTCAGAACAAAACGCTAAACATCAATGTGATAAAGGTTCTGCGACTTTAGACGATGAACACCTAGACAACCTTGTAAAATATATTTCGTTATTAGGGGTTCGAGCGCAGCGCGATATCGACCAAACAAATGTGATTAATGGTAAGGCTTTGTTTAGTCAAATCGGGTGTGCCGATTGCCATACTCCGACTTTCACCACTGTAGAATATCACCCACTGGTTGAGTTGGCTGGCCAAACAATCCACCCTTATAGCGACATGCTGTTGCATGATATGGGACCCGGACTTGCGGACAATTTGGGCGAAGGACTCGCGTCTGGTGCGGAGTGGCGTACAACCCCACTTTGGGGAATAGGATTATCTGCCTGTGTCACCGGCGGAGTTGTTAATCTTATTGGTGGTCAAGGAAATGAAGTCTGTACGCCGGTACACAGTTATTTGCACGATGGCAGAGCTCGTACATTAGAAGAAGCCATTTTGTGGCATGGTGGTGAAAGTGAGGCCTCTAAAGAACAGTATGAGCAACTATCCGAAGACGAAAAGTCTGCCGTGCTGGCATTTTTAAAGAGCCTTTGATATTTGTTTAACCATTTGCAAGCGGTATCTCCATCACATTAATTGAAAGTTGGGGGTAACGGGTAGTGCTTAGATTCCAAAAACCAACCTAGTTAGGTTGGTTTTTTATTTGAAATACCACTGAAGCACTTACTTGTTAAAGCCTTCTAAAACAGACAATAAATAAGCCCGTGTACGGACATCTCGATTATGTGTGCGGCGCTTTAAATTTGGTCTAGGTCTAACTTTAACTTTATTCTGAACTTGTGTCAGGCACTGATCTGTCCAAGGTATATCGAACCGCGACAATGCCGCACGGGTATGCTTTTGAGTGTTCGAGTTTGAGTTTTGCGGCTGCTGACATTCACTAAAAATGGCAATACCTTTGCCATTGATTGCGGGGTTAATAAAAAGATTAAACTCGTCGATAAGTTCATTGGTAATTAATGACGCTACAAACGCTCCGCCGCCATAAACAATAATATCCTGACCTTCTTGTTGTTTTAATTTGTTTATTTCTTGAACCAAATCGCCATTGGCGAGTGTAGTGTTCGGCCAGTCAGACTTCGTTAATGTTTTACTTACAACAATTTTATGGGTATTAACAAACTTTTGACCTGCGGAATGTTCAGGGTGGTTTTTATCATCCGCCACTTTAGTCCAGTGAGGGATAAATCCCTGAGCCAAATTTTTACCGAGCAAAATAGTATCTACCGACGCTGTTAAGTCTGCAACCGCTTGTTTTAGCTCGTCATCCCAGTCCCATACCATCCAATCCATTTCACCGTTGGTGCCGGCAACAAAGCCATCTAAGGTCATTTGCATTTGTAGCTTTAGTTTTCTCATGATTGCCCTGAAATTTGATTTTAAAATAAACGTATTATGTAAAACATTGAAAGTGAAGTGTTGCTCATCGTTCCCGTTATTTGTTGATATTGCAGACTAAAGCGTGAGCTTCAACGGTTTGAACTAAGCTACAGTAAGCCATAAGGTTAGTCGACCAAAATTGAATGATCAAAGGCGGAAATTAACAGATGAATTGTACCGTACTTTTGGGCTGACCAGTGAAGTAGTGTCAGCCAACTGACTTATCTACTATCGGAATGAAGTTATGGCAATAGAAATAATAAGGGAAATTGATTTTAGATTTAGAGTCGCGTGTTGAAGGCCAGATCGGGACAAATGAAAACGCCCTTAAACCGAAGTTTAAAGGCGTTTTTTAAGGGTTACACTAAGGACAATTTATGTACTTAATAAAAGTACAGGTTGTCAATGAAGATCGTACCATTGCCAGTGTTTTGCGCATCAAACTTAAATTGAAATGCATTTGTTAAGTCAACGACTGAAGAGAAATCACTAAGTGGGATCTCAACACTCTGCCAACCGCCTTGAGTCGTGGTGATGGTGTGATTCGTTTCTGCCCTAGGGCTGATTAGGAACAATTCGAATGCTGTTGCATCGGCAGTCCAATAATCGATGTGTAAGGTCGTTTTACCTGAAACATCTTTATTAGGAAATTCAATTCCTTGGTACGTTAAACCATCCATTTTAACCGTATTGTTACCCTCAATACTTACAATTGAGGTAGCCGTTGATTGGCCCCAATCTGGGTTTACATTTACGCCATCGATATTGGTAAATGCATCGCTAAATATTGAGATTACATCGGCATCAAGTGCTGTTGGTGTTGGTGCCGCTTCAGTTGGACCGGTTGCAACCGGAGGGGTAACAGAACCATCGGCAGATGAGAAGTACAAGTTGTCGACATAAATTGTACCGCCACCGGTATTTTGTGCGTCAAACTTAAATTGGAATGCATTTGTTAAGTCGACAACAGAAGAGTAGGTACTCAGCGGAATGTCTAGACTTTGCCAACCGTCTTTAGTTGTCGTTACAGTATAATTTACTTCTGCGCCTAGGCTAATTAAGAATAACTCAAATGCGTCCGCATCAGCTGTCCAGTAGTCAATATGTAGACTCATTTTAGAAGATACATCTTGGTTCGAGAACTCAATACCTTGGTAGTTTAGGTTTTCCATTTTGACGGTATTATTACCGTCGACATCAACAATACTTGTGGCAGTCGCTTGACCCCAATCTGGATTTACATTGACACCGTCAACGTTGGTGTATGAATCACTAAATATTGAAATTACGTCAGATGCTGATGCCATTGGCACCGGTGCGCCCGCAGTAGGACCCGTTGTTATTACTGTGCCTGAGCCTGAACTGAATGTAATATTATCGACGTAGTTTACGGTCGCTTGAGCCCGACTACCGGTTCTGTCTGGGAACACGACAAACGCACCGATATCATTATTTTCAGGTAAACCAATCATACTGCAGAAATTAAACGAGAGTTTTTCCCACTGATTAACAACGGTATTGGTAGCCGAAACTGAGCCATGAGAACCCCAACCATCACCATTGAATTTTTCAAATTTAACGTCAACTGGACTTAAGGTATCTTTGTAAACATCCATAGTTACCAAACAGTTTGAATCACTTAGCGCAAAATTATCGATGCCCTCAGTTCGCGCTCCGATCCACTCGCCATCGCCTTGAGCAACGTTAAACAGACCAGCAGTGGCAGAGGCATTGATCCCCGTTGTGTTTGGATTGCTTTCAAACATGATATTGGCTGTGTCAAACGATTCCCAAGTCAGTTGTGAGCCTTCAAAGTCGATACCTAATGCAGTCGTTGTGGTTGCGCCATTGCCATTGCTGTTTGAAATCGCGCCGTCTGCATTAAATGCCACGTTATCTAACTTGAACATTGCGCCATCGCCTTGGCCCCATTGTGGGAATACCAATACGATATCAACTTTTGACATGTCGAGTCCGTTGTCAGCTAAACTTTTAAGATTAAACGTATACGTCTGCCAAACATCTAATACCGGTGTTACGTGACCTTCTTGGCTAGTGGAAATATTAACTTCTACAGCTGTGCTTGGATCTGATGTTTCTAGTTTAACAAACCAAGAAACGGTTCCTGCGGTAGGTGCCTGCGTCATTTTAAGGTCAAAAGACAAGGTACCGTCATCTGTAATGCTACTTGCGTTGTGGATTACGCCATTTGTCGCACCGTGAGCTTCTCTCGTTGTGAAGCCTACTACCGTGCTACCTGTAATTTTAAATTCAATGGCACTTAGCCGTGATCAGCGTCATCGGCACTTACTACTGGTGGGTATGTACCAGAGTCGTCCCAAGCGAACCAACCCGTTTGCGTACTTTCATCAAAAATACTTAAGGCGCCAGTTGTCGGTGTGAGGTCGACTACGCTCGCCGCAGCTACGGATATCGTAAAGGTGTCAGTAATAGCGTCGGTACCGTCAGATATAGTTAAGACTACACTATGATCACCAACGTCTGCTTGAGCAGGTGTGCCACTTAATACGCCGCTATCTGCGTCAAATGATAGCCAACTAGGAATAGTCGTGGCACTAAGGGTTAATGTATCACCATCGGCGTCAGAACCGGTTAATGTGTAGCTATAAGCGGTATTTTCAGTTGCTGCTGTCATTGAGGTACTTGTGACCATAGGGGCAGTATTTGGAACTGTAACTGAAATCGTAAATGAAGATGTTGTTGTATCTGTGCCGTCGCTAACCGTAATAGTAACGTCGTGATCACCATTGTCGGTTGCCGTAGGTGTACCGCTGAGTGTCGCGGTTGCTGTATCAAAACTTAGCCAGCTTGGTAATGTTGTTGCGGCATACGTTAACGTGTCGCCGTCGGCATCTGTTGCAGTAACGGTGTAAGTGTATGCATCGCCGGCTGAACCTGACGTTTGAGCTGTACTTGAAATCGCCGGTGCAGCATTGACTGGGTCTGTTACGACAACTTCTTCGTCATCATCAGAACTACAAGCACTCAGTGCCATAACCATTGCGCCAAAAACCAGCGATTTATTAAATTTAGTGTAATTTGAATTCATGTTAACCCCATTATCGTACGACCAAATAGTCGTTCTTTTTTATTATTTGCCAATTCGGCTGAATCCACTGTTGGTTATTTAATCCATTACGACAATCGAAACGCGACAGGGCGGTGCAAATTTTGCGACTAGGTGGAATACCGATAAATTTGAAACTATAAATAGGTGAGCATAAACGCCTGCTCTTCTTTATGTTCTCTGACTTAAAATAGGAGAGGATTTAGCAGGAATGACTTTACGGCCAAAGGGCAAAAACGGTGATTTGTCCGCTTTATCTTTCTAACGTCCCGTCTTGGCGATTATTTTAATAGCGCATCAAACTGCTGTGTTAAAAATTACCCTAGCGAAATATACATTTGGTAACGATACGTTTTAACTCTCAGCTCGGGAGTAAAAACAATAATAATAATTCGAGTACCCAATAAATTCACATTGGAGATAAGTAATGAAACTCAACAGGGTTACACAATATGCAAGATGGCGTTTGCTTACAGTCGGACTTGCCTTATCTGGAGCCATAGTCGGCTGCGGAGATACCATTAAAACAGAATCTGATTTCACCCCACCGGACTTAAGAACGCCGAGTTCTGACTGGGAGTTGGTATGGAGCGACGAGTTTGATGGCGCTAGCTTAGACATGTCAAAGTGGTCGTTTGAGATCAATTGTAGTGGCGGCGGTAACAATGAAGCGCAATGTTATACCGACTCTCCTGAAAATTTATTTTTACAAGAGGGTATTCTAAACATCGTTGCCAAGCCTACAACACCGGGGTCGGGTTTAACGAAACCGTATACTTCTTCAAGAATCGTCACCAAGGGAAAGGGCGACTTTAAATATGGCCGTATTGAGATAAGAGCTAAATCACCTGAAGGGCAAGGGACGTTTGCTGCAGGTTGGATGATGCCTACCGACAGTGTTTATGGCGGTTGGCCACATTCTGGCGAAATAGACATTATTGAATGGGTCAATATAGGTGAACTGCGCGCAGATGGAGAAATTGATTCTCATGTGCATGGCACACTGCATTACGGCCCTCTTTCTGGCAACCATGACTATTCGGGTAATGAATATGCTTTGCCAACTAACCAAGGTCCTGAAAGCCAATTTTATACCTATGCCGTTGAGTGGGAAGAAGGCGAAATTCGCTGGTATGTGGACGATGTTTTATTTGGCTATCAACGTGATTCTGAGGTGACTTACCGTGCGATAGATAATGAGGCGAACGGGTTAAGTACTAAAGGTTGGTATACCGTAGATCAAAACTCTGTAGATAAAGACATCATGTATGGTCCAGCACCATTTGACCAAAACTTCTTCATCATTTTAAACAATGCCGTCGGTGGTGATTGGGCTGGCAATGTCAATCAAGCGTTCGACTATCAGGTTGGCGATGACAAAGGCACGTTAGCTAATGGTGTGTCTCATTCTGCGTTTGCAAATGGCAATGCGTTGCTGGTGGATTATGTGCGGGTTTATCAATGTTCCAAAGATCCGGTTACGGGTAAAGGCTGTGCGACAATCAATTCAGATTATTACAATAATACCTTTATTCGTGGTGCCGCTCCTGTACCTATTCCGCCAATTTTGCCTGTACCGGTTGGCGTAGACTTGTTTGAAGACAGTGATTCAAGTTGGAATTTAGTGGGTGATTCTGCGTCGATAGTCGATTCAAATGATGAAAACTATGGCGAAGTTGCGTTATTTAGCAATGCATCATTAACAACCGAGTTTGGTTTTTCGGGTATCGCATATGACGGCACTTTGTTACCAGATGACGCAAAAATCGAATTTGATGTCAAGGTGGTAAGTGTCCCGCAGGACGCATCTCTCGATTGGACAATTAAAATAGAATCGACTAAAACCGACGGCACTACACAGGAAACAACGGTTACTGCTGGTGAAGTGCTTTTATCGTCTAATATTGATGGTGTATCGCTCGTCTCGGGTGAGTGGCAACATGTTATGTTCGATATTGGTTCATTTCGAGCTTTAGGGTTAGATACGTCAGCAATTACTGCGATAAAATTTTTAAACGCTCTTGGTGAATTTCAAATCGATAACGTGAGCATAGGTGCGGCGTTTGAAGGCGCAAAATTAACGTTATTTGAAGACGACGTAAATCAAAACTGGCCAATGTGGGATTCTAGGGTTGCTGATGGTGAGAGTGACGCTGTACCAATGGTGGTGCAAGATGATGATGAACATGGCAATGTCGCTGAGTTTCACATAACGGGAGCAGCTGTTGTTGGATTTAATGTACGGTCTGATCAAGGTGGTTCTGGTTATCCTTTTGACGGCAGTTCACTTTCACAATCTGGCGTAATCGAGTTTGATTTAAAGTTAATGTCCCCACCATCAAATCCTAACGCGCCTTGGTACTTAAAAATTGAATCAAATGGCGGAACGGCATTAGGCGGTACAGCCGACGAAATTCGTTTAACAGATAGTCCCATTCTAAATGAATGGGTTCACTACAAACTTCCTCTAGGTCCACTTGTTGAAGATGGATTTGATGTCTCTGCAATTGACGTTGTGTTGGTTTTTCCTGCTTATGGGGACAAGGCGATGGCGCAATATTTCGTTTAGATAACTTTAAGATACATAGTTCTGGCCCGGTTGATGGCGGCACAGGTGACGTGAAAGGACCAGATAATACCGTTTATGACCGTGCATATACTCTTTACCAAGACGCAGTAAACAGTGCTTGGAGATTATGGGACTGCTGTGCATTTTTACCTCAAGTTGAAGCCGAAGATGATGCTGAGCATGGCAGTGTTGTTGAATTTACCATAGGTGAAGGTAGTGATGGTGGCACTGTCGTAGGATTTTTTGGTCGAGATACCGGAGGCGTCGCAGATGTTGATGATTATATCAACGAAGGTGTTTTACGTTTCGACATGAAAGTGGTCACTATGCCAGACAATGGCGAAACAAGCTGGTTATTAAAGTTAGAAAGTGCCGGTGGGAACACTGCTGCAGAAGTTGAGCTGACAACAAGCAAACAAGGCGAAACACCAGTACTTGGTGAATGGCAAGCATATACTTTTCCACTAATAGAATTAGCGTCTGCCGGTTTAGATTTGACCGCGATTGATATTGTTATGATCTTCCCAAGTTGGGGTAATGGTACCGGCGCAGTTTACCGAATAGACAATATTTATTTTGGTATCCCGTCTGATGATGACATTTCAAATGATATTTCAGAGCAAAAAGGCAATGGAGAGGAGCTTATCCTCAATGGCATGTTCGACAGTTCTGCAAATTGGGGCGGTACCGACGGAATGGTGGACAGCATATCTAACGGTATATTTACTGCGGATGTTGCAGTCGCTGGAAATCCATGGGACGTGAGTTTAAAGCAAAATATGACTTTAATTGCCGACCGCACTTATGTCTTGAAGTTTGATGCACGGTCAGACGATGCTCGCGACATTATCGCCGGACTTGGTCTTGACCATGATCCTTGGACCAATGTTGTCGAAACAGTGACGCTGACTAATGAGTGGACAACTTATATGGTCACTATCACAACCGTTGGATTTGGTGATGACAATAGTCGCGTGTTGTTTGACCTTGGGGCAGCCGTAGGAGAAGTTCAACTTGATAACGTCAGTGTTCAACTTGTCGGTGAGGGCTCAGGAAATGGTGGCGGTACTGTCGTAACAACTCCAGGCGAAGAGATCGTCGCCAATGGTGGTTTTGACTCTGCAGCAAGTTGGGGCGGGACTGACGGAATGGCAGCAAGCATTAGTAATGGAATATTCAGTGCCAATATCGCCGCGGCTGGAAACCCATGGGATGTGAGCTTAAAGCAAAACATGACCTTGGTTCCGGATACCACTTACACATTGACCTTTGATGCACGTTCTGCTGATTCTAGAGAAATAATGGCTGGACTTGGTTTAGACCATGATCCTTGGACCAATGTTGTTGAAACGTTGACCCTAACGCCAGATTGGACAACGTACACGTTGACGATAACCACGACCGGTTTTGGCGATGATGCAAGCCGAGTGTTCTTTGACTTAGGCGCCGCGACGGGCGAGGTTCAATTGGACAACATTAGCGTGAAAATTGTTGATGACGGTAGTGGCACAGGAAGCGGTGGCGGCGCCGGTGGTACTGCAGGTGGCGAATTATTAATAAATGGTGGTTTTGACTCAGCAACGGGTTGGGGCGGAACAGATGGTATGGCGGCAAGTGTTGGTGGTGGCATCTTCAGTGCTGATATCGCCGCAGCTGGTAACCCTTGGGACGTTAGCTTAAAGCAGTCCATGACCTTGGTGCTAAGGTACGACGTATTTATTGAAATTTGACGCGCGATCAGACGACTCCAGAGAAATAATGGCAGGGCTTGGTTTGGATCATGAACCTTGGACTAATGTCGTTGAAACGTTAACGCTAACGCCAGACTGGACAACTTACACGTATACGATTACTACGACCGGCTTTGGTGATGATACCAGTCGCGTATTTTTCGACATGGGCGCGGCCGTTGGCCAAGTGCAGTTGGATAATGTCAGCGTCATGGTTCAGCAATAGCTGGGATTTACATGGAAATAAGGGTGAGTGAGCTTGCCCTTAATAAAAGTGAACTAAAACTATTTATCAATGTTTTCAACCAAATGAGTTTTAGTTGTTCAGTAAACAAATTATTAGAAGAGAAGTTATGAAATCACTTAACTTTAAAAAGAACAAATTGGCGTCGTCATTGGCCATTATCCTTGGTACAGCTGTTGTGCTTCCAAGTTTTGCAGCCGAAGATGACAAAATAGCCGACGACGAAATTGAAGTCATTCAGGTCAAAGGGATCCGAGGTAGCTTAATTCGATCAATGGATCTAAAGCGAGACAGTTCAGGGGTTGTTGATGCAATTTCTGCCGAAGAAATGGGTAAATTTCCGGATACGAACCTAGCTGAATCCTTAGGCCGTATTACTGGCGTATCTATTAGTCGGTCAAATGGCGAAGGAAGTCAGATCACGGTTCGTGGTTTTGGCCCTGAGTTTAACTTAATCACGCTTAATGGCAGACAAATGCCGGGTACCGGTTTTACCCGTTCGTTTAGCTTTGAAAACTTGTCGTCAGAAGGTGTTAGTGCACTAGAAGTTCAAAAAACGGCTCGGGCAGAAGTGCCTACCGGTGGTTTAGGGGCAACCGTTAATATTGTTACGGTTAAACCTTTACAATCACCAGGCGAGAAATTTAGCTTGATGGGTAAAGGTATTTACGACTCTTCAAACGTGGCTGGAGATGATATTACGCCAGAATTTGGTGGCATCTACAGCAATACGTTTTTAGACGAAACCTTTGGTGTTTCCTTGTCTGTTTCGCACCATCGACGTGACTTTCAAAAACAAGAAGCCAACATTCAAGGTTGGCAGGCCAACGTTGGACTTCCAACGCTAGACGATGACAAGGTTATTGACCCTCGTCCTATGGACAGTGAAGGTAATCGGATTGGTAATCACTATTTTGCCAAAGACATGAACTACGGCATTGCCGACGTTCGTCGCGCCCGCACGAATGGTCAACTTACGCTGCAATATGCAGTCAATGACGACTTAGTCATTACAACCGACTACACAGCAACCAATGCTGTAACCGCGACCGAATCTATTGGTTGGGGTATTTGGAACAACTTTGGTGCCAATATCAACAGTTATGAGCTTGATAGCAACGGGACGGCGATTTACGCTGATATTAGCGGTGACGACGGTTCATTTAGCGCGAGCAAAGATACCACCGAAGTAAAGTCGAGTTCATTAGGCATTAACTTTGATTGGCAACTAACAGACGATTTGCATATCGAGATTGATTACCACGACTCAATCACCGAAATAGATAATGGTGCAGATAAAGGCAGTGGTAACTCGGGTCAGGTTATTTTGGGTTCGGACCAATTAGCATCTAAAATTTATGATTATCGTGAAGGTGAAATCCCAAGCGTAAATATACTGTGGAAAAACGGTACAAATGAAATATTGCCGAGTGAAATTGACTCTAACTTTAGTCAATTTTTACATAATCCAGAGTGAGTCTACTGTGCAGCAATTTCAATTGCACTCAACCTGAGGCTAACCCATATAACTCATCTCTAGCGTATGTTAAAGCAGGCGTTTCAAGCACCACACAAACCATGAGCGGTTCGTCTGCTTGGAGTGGACTGCGCGGTGGATCAGGGTTTGATCCTAGTTTTGTTGAAATGTTACCAGACGATATGTTTGTGAGACACGACACAGGCGATTTCCTAGATCAGTTTGATGGTGGTGGTAGTGATTTAAATCCAGGATATTATTACACATATGACTTCGACGAAGCTGTTGCGAGACAAACCGCGGTGTTGACTGAAGATGTGTTAGGGGCGAATGCTTATGTACCAGATGCCTATTACAGTGGATCTGTTCCACAATCGTTAGTTGAAGAAACAACAACAAGCTTTTATTTGCAGACAGAATGGGATCTTGAAGTTGGAGATTTCCCTGTCCAACTAAATGCTGGTATTCGTTATGAAAAACCGAAGTGGTTAGTCCTTCAGAAAGCCAAATTCCATTGCAGGTAAATTGGGTTGCGGCGTCTGAGTGGATAACTGACTTTAAACCAGAATTAGAAGAAGTTACCTACACCGGTGAATATGACCTTATTTTACCTATGTTAGACATCAAAGTTGATTTAACTGATGAGTTGGTCGGTCGTATGTCGATGGGTAAAACCATTACACGCCCTGGTTTAGGCAATTTATTAGGTTCGTTTTCGGTCTCGGGTAGCTCCTAAAATTGGTGCGCGCACCGGTGGCAGAGGTAACCCTAACTTAGAACCATACCAATCAACCAACGTAGATGTGTCATTCGAATATTATTACGACGAAGCAAATTATTTGTCTCTTGGCCTATTTGCTAAAGAAGTGGATAAATGGATTGATAACTCACAAGTCGAGATCACGATTGATGGTATTCACGACATCTATTTAGGTGACCGCTGGAATGCCGCGGTAGGCCAAATAGAAGCACGTGGCGAACAAGCGACTGACAGTGCAATATTTCAGCAGATGTTAGCCAATAACAATGGCAACCTAGATGGCGTAATCGAACCAGATCCAGCAACCGATCCATTAGTAACGTGGACAATCAGTTCACCTGAAAACGTGGACGAACGTTCTGTATATGGTTTGGAATTTGCGGTACAGCACGTATTTGGTGAATCAGGCTATGGTTTTGCGTTCAACTCGACATTTGTTGACGGTGACGTTGAATATGATCCTGAATTACTTGAAATCCAAGCCGTGTTACTAGGATTAAGTAACTCAGCTAACTTCCAACTGTTTTATGAAAAAGACGGTTTGTCGGTTAAAACTACATATTCATGGCGCGATGAGTACTTGATTGGTCAAGGCCAATCTCAAGGTTCGTCAGATGTTCCACCACAATTTGCAAAAGAATTTGGCCAATGGGATATCAGCGTGAATTATGACGTAACTGAGCAGTTTACGGTATTCTTTGATGGCGTAAACTTGAACAATGAAACCGAACAAGGTTTTGGCCGATACGAAGAGCAATTTTTATACGCTCGACAATACGGTACACGTTACGTAGTTGGTGCTAGATACAGCTTTTAATGTTGTCTAAGTTGTAACGCTAAAGGCCGCTGCAGTTGTTGTAGCGGCCTTTTTACGTTTTGTTCTAAGTAAATGACATTACTTTTCTGGCTTTGACAGGGGAAAACTGGGGGGGTGTCTACGTTGTTTTTCTTTAGGCTTTGACAGGGAAAACTAGGGTGGGTGTCTGCGTTGTTTCTCAGGCTTGGGCAGGTGAAACTGAGGTGGGTGTCTACGTTGTTTTTCAGGCTTGGGCAGGTGAAACTAGGGTGGGTGTCTGCGTTGTTTTTCAGGCTTTGACAGGGAAAACAGGGGTGGGTGTCTTCGTTGTTTTCCAGGCTTGGGCAGGTGAAACTGAGGTGGGTGTCTACGTTGTTTTTCAGGCTTGGGCAGGTGAAACTGAGGTGGGTGTCTGCGTTGTTTTTCAGGCTTGGGCAGGTGAAACTGAGGTGGGTGTCTACGTTGTTTTTCAGGCTTTGACAGGGAAAACTAGGGTGGGTGTCTGCGTTGTTTATCAGGCTTTGACAGGGAAAACGGGGGGTCTGCGTTGTTTTCAGGCTTGGGCAGGTGAAACTGAGGTGGGTGTCTACGTTGTTTTCTGCGTTGTTTTTTTCAGGCTTTGACAGGGAAAACTGAGGTGGGTGTCTGTGTTGTTTTTGGACCGCTGAATTTGGGTTAAATGACCATTGTCTTCAATAAGTTATCGCGGTCGCACTGGCCGTTAAAAATGTCCACTTTGTCTGATTTTAATTGTAATGCTATTTATTGAGGTTAATGTCGTTTCTTTGGTGGTTCTAAAATTTACAACTATTGACCGTGAATAAACGGGTTAACATAGGCAAGTAATGCATGGTGTGCTAGGTTTAACCGACTGTTTTAAAACGTAATGGCGCTATGATAAAAACAAGAATGTCGCAATTTTGGGTAATGCAGGTAGGCTTTTGGGCTTTTCTTTGTATTATCAGTCTGTTCACGCTAACGCTTTGGTATGCACAACTCAATTTAATTTATGTTGGCCATACTTTGCTGCAAGGTATTGTTGGGTTTATTGTTTCGATTCCCTTGTACAAAGTGTTTATGAGTGTGTGGAATAAACCCGCCTCTATTAGGTTAACGGTTGGTTTTATTTGGATCATGCTCGTGGCTGCCATTTGGACCGCAATTCGAATTGAAACCTACATGTTTATGACGAACGAAGGTGGCGTTTGGCGAGATTTTGGCGGTTGGTATTTTGGCAGTATTTTTATCTTTTTATGTTGGGTAAGTATTTTTCATGGATTGCGTTATTATCAATTACTCGAAGAAGAACATCGAATTATGTTACGGGCAGAGGCCGAAGCTCGTGAAGAGCAATTAAAGCGTTTAACCGCACAAAGTGTTGCACGAGACGCCAAAATTAAGATGTTGCGATATCAGTTAAACCCTCACTTTTTATGTAATACGCTCAATGCAATAAACTCCCTAATCGAAGTTGAAGCATCAGAACAAGCACAAAAAATGACGGTGCAATTAAGTAAGTTCTTACGTTATTCATTAGATAACAACCCAGACACTAAACTGCCTTTAGACAAAGAGCTTAATGCGCTAAAATTGTATTTGGAAATTGAAAAAACACGCTTTGGCGAGCGCTTAAAACTCGACTTCAATGTGAGTGAAAACTCAAAATTGGCTTTGGTACCTAGCCTATTAATTCAGCCCATTATTGAAAATTCGATGAAACACGTTATTGCTCAGAATGAAGAAGGCGGTACGATAAGTTTAAAATCTTACATTCAAAACGATAAACTGATCCTCGAAATGAGCGATACTGGGGCTGGACCAGAAGTCGGTCGTCAGGCGTCTAAGAGTAAAGTGGACTTCAAGCAAAGCCGAGGTGTTGGATTAAGAAATATCGACGAACGATTAAAAGTTATTTACGACAATAACTACAAATTTGAGCTCGAATCCAAATCGTCTGGTGGGCTTACAACAATAATAACCATACCCTATGAACCAATGGCATAGATGGAACAGAGCATATGAAAAAAATCACTACATTGATTGTTGATGACGAGCCGTTAGCCCTGCAGATCCTGCGTTCGAAGCTAAGCAAAATCGACAATATCGACATAATAGGCGAGTGCTCAAATGGGCGCCAAGCCATCGAAGTGATAATGGAAAAAAGTCCAGATTTGGTTTTTCTCGATATTCAGATGCCGGGAATAGATGGTTTTGGTGTTATTAAAAAATTACAAACAGACGTTATGCCACTTATTGTATTCACAACCGCTTACGAACAATATGCTATTGATGCTTTCGACGTCCATGCCGTTGACTACATATTAAAACCGCTAGATTTAGAACGTTTACAGCTGGCAGTAATGCGAGTGCAAGAACGAATATTAAGTGAAGAAAAAGACGGTAAAAATCGGATTATAAGTGCTATTGATTCATTTCGTGATGATGATTCGATGACAGAAGAAGATTTAGCTCGTGCCGCTAAAAATAACCCTAACCTAGAGCGTAAAGTCCTGATCAAAGACCGAGGCGATATCACCCTGTTAAAACAGTCGGAGATAGAGTGGGTCGACGCCGCCGGGGATTATGTATGTCTTCATGCTGGTGGTGTTACACACATAAAACGCAGTACGTTAAAACAATTACTAGAGGAATTAGATCCGACAATATTTAAACGAGTACACCGCTCTACTATAGTAAACTTAACGTATATTAAAAAGTAACACCGCATACTAAAGGTGAGTTTTTTCTGCAGTTAGGAGAATATGATCAGGTAAAAGTAAGCCGTAATTACAAAGATGTTATTAAGCAATTTTTGGTTGATATGTAGATTGTCGAGAAGCTCTTCTTTGTGACGATAGACCGCTCTAATAGGTAAATTGTGCAATCCTTGTATTAAAAATTTGTATTAAAAATTTGTATTAAAATATACGTTACAATCGTGGTTAGCTTTTTAACTTTGCTAATGCCGCTTGCCACTCTTCAGGTCTGTTGGAATTATACAATACGTCAACATCTTCTAATTTTATTGCTTCTGCATTTATTTTGTCTAAAAAGTGAAACATAGATAAATTTTTCTGAGTATCGGTTATTTCAATTAACGTTTTAAGTATGTCTAAAGATGGCCGGATCAAAACGGGTAGTGGTTGTCGATGAAATGTCACTGCATTTTCATTTATTAATGAGTACTGGGCCAATTGAGTTAATGTTTGTGGTTTGAGCAAAGGTAAGTCGACAGGAACAAATAGGAAGTTGGTTTTGATATCTTGATTGATTGCATAGTCTAAGATCGACAATATGCCACCAAGTGGGCCTAACGATGACGTAATGTCGGCGATTTGATTAGAGGCAACTGTTTCAAAGCCAAATGGGACAGAATACAAAACCTGCCGAGCTCCAGCTGTGGTAAGACACTCTGCGGTAAAGTCCGCCATGGTTTTACCATGACGCTCTAATAAGGCTTTATTGGTCCCCATCCGTTGAGACTTGCCTCCTGACATGACAACACCAATAAATTCTGAATGAGACATTAAACGGTTCCAATATTGATTTTACCAAATGATTTATATGCATTAAGACAATACATACTCAACGGCACGTTAGCACTATAAAAACAGCAAATTAATGCCAACGCTCAGTCGAATAAAGTGAGGTTTAAGAGCGACTTAGCCACCTAACATTGCGAGGTGTTTTGTAGCACCGGTTTTATTGTCTTGTAAAAAATGCGTTTCTTTTTTGTCGTCTAATTGTGTTTGTAACCAAACTTTAAGTTGTGACAATTGACTGCTTGATTGCAACAGATGTCTAAAATTAAGGCCTTCTTCGGCAAATAAGCATTTATGTAAATTACCTACCGAAGAAACTCGAAGACGATTGCAACTTGCGCAAAAGTCTTTGCTGTATGGCAATATAAAACCAATTTTACCCTGAAAATCAGGATGACAATATTCTAACGCGGGGCCAGCAACTTTAGATTTAACAATTGGTAACCATCCATCATTTTCAATTTTGTTCTTAAGTTGCTCGCCATTGACATGCTGCTTGGCAAAATACGTTTTATTGTCACCGGTTTCCATCAGCTCAATTAATCTTAAGCTCAGGGGTTTAAATTTTATCCACTGCAAAAAGTCGGTTAATTCGTTTTCATTAAACTGTTTAAGCAATACGGCATTAACTTTTACATTTTTAACGCCCAACGAGATTGCTTTGTCGATACCTTTTAGAATGGACTGGTGTTTATTACTGCCTGTTATGAGTCTAAAGGTGTCTGACTTTAAACTATCAATACTGACGTTTAGAGAATCTAATCCAGCATCGACCCATTTTTCTATTTGGGTTTCGAGATTGTAGCCGTTTGTGGTCAACGCTACGGTATCAACACCGTCGACGTTTTTTACAACGCGAATGATCTCAGCAAGATCTTTTCGCAAGTAAGGCTCGCCACCGGTGATCCTTACCTTACTGACACCCAGCTCCGCAAAGGCCGTTACTAACCTTTTTATTTCGTCTATTGTTAAAAATTCCCGCGGATTACTGCAATCGTATCCATCCGGTAAACAGTAGTCGCATTTGAAATTACAGACGTCGGTTATCGATAGTCGCAAATAATGGAACTGTCTTTGGTAACTATCTATCAACATACTGGGGAATTTAACCGTTTCATTTTCACTTCTTTTTCAAATTTTGTTTGTCGTAACTTTGGGACCACAGGGCTTTGTTAATTCGCTGCTTCTGTATTTCTACTCTAATAGCACTGCCTTTGTAATACCAGTACTACTGTATTTCTTCGCGAATGAGATAGCCTAGATTTTATTATCGCAGAAAACGAATTTTTAACGGAATTCATTTCCGGTCTTTTTACAATTACTTATAACAACCATGGCGCGTAAACGTTAATCAGTTGGTGCCTTCAACTTCCATACCAGAAGATGTAATTGACTAAACCTAGGGTGTGTAAGGGATAGAAAAATAACCAAACTAATACAAAAGCAAACGTTGCGTCAAATTGGGGACGTATTCCTATTGTGGTGCATCCGTTGTGGTGCAAGTGTTTTGCATGCGTTTGATAAAAACGACTCATAACATGCCAACATCAATAAAATAGCAGGTTACAGCAGATCTCAAAGAAACCTGCCTATCTGGTGCAAATATTGAAGCATTACTCGCGATCACAATTAACAAAGTAACACATCTCACTATGGCTACTAAAAATAAAACAACAAACACGTTAACCGTGTTAGTCATTGACGATGACATGGAACGCGCGGAAAGTTTCCGGGCAGCGCTGGCAGGTTCTCCTTATGTCGTGAAACACTTAGCTCACACGAGTGCCTCACTTTTAAGGGAAGTTGAAAATACCGAGCCTGACATCATTCTAATTGATATTGAATCACCTAATCGCGACACAATTGAAAGTTTGAGTACGATATCTGAATTTAACCCAAAGCCCATTGTTATGTTTTCTGAACAAGACCAACCGGACTTAATGCGAGACAGCATTAAAGCTGGTGTTAGTGCTTATGTTTCAGGTGAAACAAATCCCGATAGAGCCAAATTTATTCTCGATGTCGCGGTCGCTCGTTTTAATGAGTTTCAGGGGCTAAAGGCCGAATTAACAGATGCCAAACGGAAATTGCAGTCGAGAAAGTGGGTTGATCAAGCCAAAGCACTATTAATTGAAAAGCAAGGTATGAGCGAGCAACAGGCTTATTCAGCGATTCGAAAAATGGCGATGGATAATGGACAGAAGATGGAAGACGTAGCAAAGAACCTAATCTCCATGATGCAGTTGATAGGCGGAGGTAAATAACATGAGTTCACAAACGCATTTAGAACAAACCCAACTTGATATTGGAATCGTGGCATTAACCGATTGTGCCCCCTTAGTGATGGCGAAACATCTAGGTTATTTTGAACAATGGGGATTAGATGTTTCATTGCATGTTCAGTATTCTTGGGCGACGGTAAGAGATAGGTTAAACGCTGGTTTATTAGACGCGGCGCAGGTCTTAGCACCGATGCCAATTGCTAGTTCGTTAGGTTTAAATGGACCAAAATGTGACGTCATTAATGCCTTTAACTTGAGCATGAATGGTAACGGTGTAACGTTATCGACAGCTTTGATGGATAAAGTTAGGGAGTTAAATAACGGAATAACACCACCACTGCCGCTTGAAGCAAAGTGGCTTAAAAGGATCATAGACCAGTCGGGTGAGGTATTAAAAATAGCGTCTGTTTACCCTTACTCTTGTCATTTTTATCAACTAAGAGATTGGTTGATATCAGGTGATATTACACCGAACAAAGATGTTGAATTGATCATTATTCCACCGACAAGTATGACCACAGCATTGCAAAATAATGACATCGATGGTTTTTGTGTCGGTACTCCGTGGAACGCCCAAGCGGTTCGAGGTGGTATTGGCGAAACAGTCACGACTTCGAGTGATATATGGCAGGAAGCCCCGGAAAAAGTGTTGGCCGTAACTAAGGAATGGCAAGAGACTAACCCCAATACCTATTTGGCATTACTCGCTGCAGTACAACAAGCTTGCGAATGGTTAGAGTCAGTTGCAAATCGATTTGAAACAGCCATTATCCTGCAACAATATTTAGATGCGCCCGTTGATGTAATCGCGCCAAGTTTGATTGGCAGTTGTATTACCGCGAAAGGAGCACCACCAAGAGATATACCTTAGCTACAATCAGTTTTTTCGGAGTAATACCAATCAACCGATTGTTGAGCAAGGCATGTTCTTGATAGAGAAAATGAAAGGTGCAGGGCAGTTAGGCGATTGGACAGATACCCAACTTAATGAAGTTGTTAATAATGTTTATCGAAATGACTTATATGAATCGATGTTGGCCTTACGGAACAGTTGAACCATTTAGGTGAAGCTAATAAGTGATGATAAAAAACGCACCCAAGTAGTGCGTTTTTTCTGTCTTGAACAAAGTCACCTTTACCTATAGTGCCCTAAACTCCAGTATTTACAGTGGCTTGTAGAGAATAAAGAATAAAGCAGATGCTGGCACGTAACTTGTTTATATAAATGTATAAATTTTGAGTACATAGAATATAAAATAATTTTCAAGACGTCGAAAACAACACTTCGACCTCGACTTCTCAGTGTTGAGAAGCTAATAAAATTAAGCAAAGGCGCTACGGTGAAAACCGTCGCGCCTTTTTGTGAGTAAAAAATGTCAGTACAACAATTTGAACAGAAAGTTTGCCAAACTACTTGCCCATACTGCGGGGTTGGTTGTGGTGTGGATGCAACTATTGTTAACGGTCAGTTAACTGCAGTAAGTGGCAGCAAACAGCATCAGGCGAACTTCGGCAAGCTTTGTGTAAAAGGGTCTAATTTAGCTGAAACTACGGATTTGGAAGGTCGGTTATTGTACCCAGAAGTAAATGGAGAACGTACCACCTGGGACCATGCCACAGACGTTGTTGCTAACAAATTTAAGCAAATTATTGCTGAACACGGTCCACAAGCCGTTGCTTTCTATGTATCTGGTCAAATTTTAACGGAAGACTATTACGTCGCAAATAAGCTAATGAAAGGTTATATCGGCTCAGCAAATATCGATACAAACTCTCGATTATGTATGTCATCTGCCGTTGCAGGCTATAAACGTGCATTTGGTTCAGATACGGTGCCATGCAGCTATGAAGACTTATCCGCAACAGACTTACTTATTTTGGTCGGATCAAACGCTGCATGGACTCACCCCATTTTATTTCAGCGAATGGAACAGGCCAAAAAAGACAACCCAAATATGAAAGTAGTGGTTATTGACCCAAGACGCAGTGCGACGGCTGAATTAGCTGATCTGTTTTTACCGGTTAAACCGGGTACAGATGTCGCATTGTTTATGGGGATGCTTAATTACATCATTAATAATGGTGGGGTGAATAGGGATTATGTAGAGCGCTATTGTGAAGGTTTTGACCTTACATCTGAGTCTGTTTCGTCGTGGACAGTGGCAAAAACAGCTACCTTCTGTGAGCTTCAAGAAAGTGATCTCCTACTTTTTTTAATGCCTTTTGCAAAACGCCAACAGCGGTAACGTTTTATTCACAAGGTGTTAATCAATCAAGCCAAGGGGTGGATAAATGTAATGCCATTATTAATTGTCATTTGGCGACTGGTAAGTTGGGACATTTGGGCTCCGGTCCATTTTCAATTACTGGACAACCTAATGCAATGGGCGGCAGAGAAGTTGGTGGATTAGCAAATATGTTAGCCGCTCATATGAATATCGAAGATGAAAGTCATCGTGATTTAGTACAAAGTTATTGGGACTCACCTACTATATGTAACGAATATGGCCCTAAAGCGGTGGAAATGTTTGATAAAATGGCTAAAGGTGAAATTAAAGCCGTCTGGATTATGGCCACCAATCCCATGGTGAGTCTGCCAAATCGAAACGAAATTGAAACTGCACTTAAAACCTGCGAATTAGTCGTTGTATCTGATTGCATGGCAGATACAGATACTATGGAATTTGCAGATGTTAAATTACCAGCGACAACGTGGGGCGAGAAAGATGGTACTGTCACTAATTCAGAACGACGTATTTCACGTCAACGAGGCATTTTAGCAGCCCCATAGGTGAAACTCGTCACGATTGGCAGATCATTTCAGATATTGCGGTAAAAATGGGTTTTGAAGACGCATTTACTTATCAACACCCAGCTGAAATATTTGTCGAACATGCAGGCTTATCTGGCTACAAAAATGGGTCTGAAAGTTACGCTGTCCGCGACTTTGATATTTCCGGATTAGCGTCTTTAAGTGAAGCTGAGTATGACGCATTACAGCCCGTTCAATGGCCAGTTAACACAAGATATCCAAATGGTTGTCAGCATATATTTGCCGACAATACATTTTATACACCAAGTGGCAAAGCCAATTTTGTCGCTGTTGAAGCCAAATTGCCACAACAAAAAGCGAGTGCGTTATACCCCTATGGCGTGAATTCAGGAAGAGTTCGAGACCATTGGCATACGATGACACGTACAGGGAAATCAGCTTCTTTGGCTAAACACACAAAAGAGCCATTTATCGCAATGCACAGCACAGACTTAACAAAGGAAGGTTTAACCGACGGCAACTTAGTGAAGGTGACGAGCGAGTTTGGTGAGGTTTTAGTGCCAGTGAAAGTTGATGATGGCCTCAAAGTCGGGCAACTCTTTACGCCAATTCATTGGAATAAGCTGAGTGCGCCAACTGCAAATATCGCCAAACTATACGGTTCGTTTGTAGATCCGATCTCAGGGCAACCTGAAAGTAAGTTCACCGTAGCGAATATTGAAAAAGCACCGGTGGGTCAATTCATGCAATTGTTTTGTTTGGAAGAGATGCTCATTGAGTCTGATTATTGGGCAAAAAACACCATTCAGTCTGGCTTTGAATATGCCTGCGCGACAGCTAATAAAATAGAAGGCCCAATGTTCTGGAGTCGAGATTTAACGGCTATTGAAGGCAATTGGAGTTATTTTGAAAATAGCCAAAGCGGTATTGCAACTGCTTTATGTATTAAAGATAACCGTTTGGTTTTTGTTGGGTTTTTCGCGCAATACAAAACGGAAATAAACAGCGACTGGGTTGATAGTCTTTTTCAACAAGAAGAAGTGTCAGCTGAACAAATAAATCGAGTGCTACGTGCAGTGCCTGTAGCGCTGATTTTATCAACGGCAAAACGATATGTAGCTGTTATAAAGTCGGCGAAAATCAAATTGTCGACGCGATAGTAAGTGAAGGTGATAACTCAGTTGAAAAATTAGGCGAACGTTTGAAGTGCGGCACCAATTGCGGTTCATGTAAAAGTGAACTCAAAACCCTGATCAAACAACATGGACAGCCACAATTAACTCAGAGTCGATTTGAATCTGAAGCCATTCCTGTATTAGAGATATAAACGGAGTATTTATGACAACAACTAAACTATTTAACTTACCTTTTATGCTTCGTTTACTTAATTTTCCATTTAATAGAATGAATGCTGGAAAATGGACAACAAAACAGAAAGCGGCACACAACTCTGCTCGTAAGCCTATTGGCGACGTATATTTAGTTGGCTCAGGTCCAGGTGATGCGGAATTATTGACTCTTAAAGCATACCGCTTAATTCAAGAAACCGATGTTGTTTTATATGATTGGTTGGTTAGTCCCGAAATTGTCAATATGATCCCAAAACATGTGGAACGCGTTTTTGTTGGTAAAAAATGTGGCCGCCACAGTATGACGCAGCAGGAAATATGTGAACGTATGTCTGAATTTGCCCTACAAGGCAAAAATGTCGTGCGACTCAAAGGCGGCGACCCGTCCATATTTGGTCGAGCGGCCGAAGAAGTTGAGCATCTGCAAAAGCTAAATATCGACTTTGCTATTGTTCCAGGTATTACAGCTGCGTCAGGATGTGGTGCATGGTCTGGCATACCTTTAACGCATCGCGAATGCGCCCATTCGGTACGATTTATTACCGCGCATTTTAAAAGTGAAGATATAGAATCTGATTGGCAGAATTACGCTGACTCAAGCGATACACTCGTCTTCTATATGGGGTTAAACAAGGTTGAGCACATCGCACAGCAACTTATTTCACACGGTAAGTCGAGCGAAACGCCAATGGCCATTATCGACCAAGGGACAACGTCTGAACATAAAACCTACGTTTCTGATCTAAAAAGTATCGGTAATGTATTAAATTCTGAAAATATTGTCGGTCCTGCTTTAATTGTCGTGGGTGACGCGATAAATTATAGGGCTAACGTCAATGTCGATTTGCTAACGCAGTCGAAACAACAACAAGTAGCTTAAATTTAGTGAACGAATTTAGTCAGTACATAAAAATTATTGGTCGAGGCAAACGCGCAGGACGTTACTTGTCTGTTGATGAGTCATATCAAGCATTCAAACTATTTCTAGCGAACGAGATAGAGCCAGAACAAGCTGGTGCGTTTTTAATGTTGTTGCGGGTGCGGGAAGAATCAGCCGAAGAGTTAGCCGGATTTGTTAAAGCCTGTCGAGAGTATAACCTTGCGGGGTTAAACAATTTAGATGTCGACCTAGATTTAGGGTGTTACGCCGGCAAAAGACGCCATTTACCTTGGTTTTTATTGGCGGTAATGTGTTTGGCTCAAAATGGCAAACGTGTATTTCTGCATGGGACTAAAGAACCTGAGTCAAACAGGCTGTATTTGTCTGAAGTACTTGAAACTTTAGGCTTAGTTGTTGCAAAAGATCCCATACAAGCAAACAAAATGTTAGATGAAAATGGCTTTGCTTACATGGATTTGGATGTTGTAAATCCGGCATTAGATAGACTCATCCAAATGCGTAAGTTATTTAGCTTGCGATCGCCTGCCAATACATTGGCAAGGATCCTCAATCCTAGTCAAGGAAAAAGCAGTTATCATGGGGTTTTTCATCGCCACTTTGATGAGCGACACGCAAAGGTTGCGGAAATTCTAGGTGATAAACAAATGTCATGTATTCGAGGAGAGGGCGGTGAAGTTGAGGTAAACCCAGAGCGTCCTTTTGTACAATTTATGTTTGTTGATGGCGAACAAAAACAAGTTGAATACCCGGCGTACCTAGAGAATTGGCAAATTAAGCCAAAAGAGCTAAACCCAATTGAACTCAAACAAATGTGGCAGGGCAAACTCGATTCTGAATACGGTAAACAAGCCGTGTTAGGCACACTAACAAGTTATTTGGTTTTGATAGAGCAAGTCAGTGTTGAAGAAGCACATCTTAGGGCTAATCAACTGTGGGAGCGTCGCGATAAATCGCGGTTTTTTAGTTGAAACTCAAAAAAGACATATTAAGTTAAAAATCATTTGAAAAGTTATCCAAAAACAGAGCCTAGGCTCTGTTTTGTCGTTTTTGGACGGAAAAATCTTCCTAAGAACTAAGAACTAAGAACTAAGAACTAAGAACTAAGAACTAAGAACTAAGAACTAAGAACTAAGAACTAAGAACTAAGAACTAAGAACTTCTTTGGATTCAGTGGGTGTCCCTGTAACTTATCGGTTTATGTCTGAGTTATTTATCTGGCTCTGAGAAGTAAAGCTGGAGTGGGTGTCTGCGTTATTTTGTTTGGCTCTGAGAGGCAAAGCTAGAGTGGGTGTCTGCGTTATTTTGTTTGGCTATGAGAGGTAAAGCTGGAGTGGGTGTCTGCGTTATTTTGTTTGGCTCTGAGAAGTAAAACTGGAGTGGGTGTCCATGCAATTTATCGGTTTGCGTCTGAGTTATTTATCTGGCTATGAGAGGTAAAGCTGGAGTGGGTGTCTACGTTATTTTTTCGGTGGGTGTCTGCGCAATTTATCCATGTAACTTATCAGTGGGTGTCCATGCAACTTATCGGTTTGCGTCCGAGTTATTTATCTGGCTATGAGAGGTAAAGCTGGAGTGGGTGTCTACGTTATTTTTTCGGTGGGTGTCTGCGCAATTTATCTATGTAACTTATCAGTGGGTGTCCATGCAACTTATCGGTTTGTGTCTGAGTTATTTATCTGGCTATGAGAGGTAAAGCTGGTGTGGGTGTCTACGTTATTTTGTTTGGCTCTGAGAAGTAAAACTGGAGTGGGTGTCCAAGCAATTTTCCATGCAATATTCGGTGTTTTTACATAAATAAGAAGGAATGAGCGGGTAGGTTTGGCGAGAAGCGTAAAAAGAACCCCAAACATCAAAATGAATGGGGTTATTATGAACACCATAATCAAAGTGGAAGTGAGTAGGAAACACCCTCACTTCCGGTAAAACTCGTTTTAGAATGTGTAGCCAGTCCAAACCCACAATTTACTTGTGTCAACTTTAATATCACCAGCAGAATAGCTGGCATACTTAATACCTATTGGGAATTTATTGGCAATTTTTGTCGTATAAATGGCATTAATTTCAGAACCAAGGTCGTCAATAGAATCACTTGCTTCTGCTGCTGAATATGAATGTAAAGTAATTGCCCACTTACCCGAGGAGGCACTTCCAGAAACAGTTGCATATATATCGTTTAAGCCAACTGAAGGAGTGCCTAGAAATTGATCCGACCAACCGTTAAATTTGTGAAGGGTTGCAAGTGGCGTCGAAAATCCCATATTGCCGTCATCAGAACCCAATGATTCAAAACCAGCTTTTACATTAACCGAACCTAATTTGGTGCCGCCTTCAATTAACATATATGTCGTGTCGTATTCTAATTCACCAGCTTCCGCAGTTTGGGTAGCCAACTCTACGGTATAAGACACTTCTGAAGCTTTTCCTTCGAATCGAGCACCAAATGTATTCAGCGCATTGTTCGTATCATTATCTACCTCTAATAAATACCCATATCCAGTTAATTGTCCAAACTCTGTTTTATAACTCGCGTTAAGCAAATGATCGCTAGAATCTAAGTCTTTTTCTTCTGCGAAAATACGGTTACGTTTACTGATATAAGCGTAGGACAGTTTTAGTTTTTCAGAGGCATTAAACGAGGCTGAAACTGCGTCGAATGTCTGTTTATCTTGTCTCCAACCAACATGGCCAACAAAACGGTGGCTATCCATTGTAATAACTTGACGGCCAAGTTTTATGTCCAATTTATCTGTTTTGAAACCAATAAATGCTTGATCTATTTCAGTTGTTTCTGGGTCGGCAACAACTGAAAATTCGCCACCATTTCCGTTTGTATCATTATAATCATCCAATAACGCAAATGAATTTTCTAACTCTACAAATCCGTAAAATCCTTGTTTACTGATAGTTTTAAAGTTTGCTTTAGTACGAAGCGTTAAAGCCGATGCATCTTCAAGTGTATTGTCTTGACTAACACCTTCATAACGTAGTCTAAAATCGACAGATGCTGTGCCTAAATCCGTTTCAATTGCGGCAGTTGCAGTACCAGTACTAACCGCCGCAATAACAGATATTGCTATTATCTTTTTGTTCATTTGTTTTCCCTAAAATTATCAAAGTGTTATATATTTTAATTTTTATTTTTTAGAAACTAAGCTGTAGCTGATTTAGTCGACTGCTCAATTTTGGCTATTTTTTTGTGTCACGTTTTGTTGAAATAGTTTCAACTTTGCGTTGTTTCTCGTATAGAAACGTTAAAACTTCTGAGCGGTATTCGTTATATTTGGGGTCTTTAGCAAGTGCTAAACGGTCTCGTGGGCGTTCAAGGTCAATATTAAGTATTTCGCCAATAGTTGCAGCAGGGCCGTTTGTCATCATCACTATGCGATCTGAAAGTAAAACTGCTTCATCAACATCGTGTGTGATCATGATGACGGTGTTGTTGAGCTCATCCTGTATTTCCATCAAAGAGTCTTGCATATGAGCGCGGGTTAAGGCGTCTAGTGCACCAAATGGTTCATCCATTAATAAAACTTCTGGTTGCATTGATAAGGCTCGAGCAATACCTATCCGCTGTTTCATTCCTCCTGAAATTTCATCGGGACGTTTATGCATTGCGTGTTCCATGTGAACTAATCGAAGGTTATGCTCAATCCAGTCTTTTTCTCTGCCGCTGATTTACTTTTTGCAAAGACTTGGTCCACAGCTAATCTCGACATTTTGATAAGCAGTAAGCCAAGGCAACAACGAATGGTTTTGAAATACAACAGCCCGTTCTGGGCTAGGTTCACTGACTTCTCGACCATTCAATATAACGCCACCAGATGTAGCTTGATATAAACCAGCAACAACATTTAGAACCGTAGACTTACCGCATCCAGAGTGACCAATAAGGGAAATAAACTCACCTTTTTTGATCTTTAAATCTACGTCTTTAAGAGCAGTGAAGTCGCCTTTTGGTGTTGGAAAAACCATGTCGATTTTACTTATATCTAACAATGTACTCATAATATTTTCTCCAAATTATGTTCTAACGAACTTCGCTTGTTTTATCCCAAGACAACATGCGTTGTAGCTGCATCATTGTGCGGTCGAGCATAAATCCGATAAGTCCAATGACTATAACCGCAGTCATAATTCGACTCAGTGAATCAGAACTGCCGTTTTGAAATTCGTCCCAAACAAACTTTCCTAAACCAGGGTTCTGAGCCAGCATTTCCGCTGCAATTAATACCATCCAAGCGATGCCTAGCGACATGCGCATGCCGGTAAAGATGGCGGGAATTGATGCTGGAATTACGATTTTCTGAATATGTTTTAACGCAGGCAGTCTTAGAACTCGGCTGACATTTATCCAGTCACTATCTAAAGATGCAACGCCAACGGACGTATTTATGACCATCGGCCAAATACAGCAAAGGGTTACGGTGATCATCGAGACTAAAAAGGATTTAGCAACCATAGGATCTGGGGAAACATAAAGTGCGCTAACCACCATAGTTACCAGGGGTAACCAAGCTAATGGGGATACCGGCTTAAAGATTTGGATCACGGGGTTTATTGCCGTATTGAGAGATTTACTTAAACCAATGGCTATACCAAGTGGTATGGCAATGATTGCTGCCAAAACAAAGCCACTTAACACTGTGATTAGACTGGTTCCAATTTGATCAACAAAAGTTTCTTTACCAGTAAAGGCTCGTGTTTTTGGATTATAAGTTGGGTCTTTCGCTATTCGTGCAGCATTTCTTTTATCTTGACGTTCATAAAATGCGATTTCTTTTTTCTTGATTCATTGTGTTCGTTATAGAGATTTACTATTTGTTCACTTACTGCAACCGGGCTAGAAACTTACCTAACGAAGTATTAATGTTGTTCGCCGCTGCTGACCAAATTAGCAAAAATACCAAAATTCCAACGATAGGTAGTGTGACGGCATGTAGAAAGTGGACCAAGTATGCGGGCATTTGTGCTTTGATCACTGTTTCGTTTTTCTTTGTTATAAATTGGCTAATTAAACTGGACATAGCGGTCTCATTTTTATTAATAGTATTAAAATTTTAGTTAGGCAGCGTTGGGAGCCGCTGCCTAATAGGCTAAATTTTATCGTTTGCTTTTAAACCAATAGCGAACTTAGTTAAGTAGTCATTTGGTTGTTTACCGTTATAAACAATGCCATCGATAAAGTGCGTTTGAGGGTCTCTAAATCCATCTTCACCTTTTAAAGATTCAAACTCTTTGGCGTCAACCAACTTTTCTTCAATTAGGGAATTAACGGCTTTCATATATATGTCTGGGCGGTAAACTTTTTTCGCCACATCGAAATACCAGCTATCAGGTTTTGTATCGCTAATTTGACCCCAGCGACGCATTTGAGTTAAATACCAAATCGCATCTGAGAAATACGGATAGGTAGCGTTATAGCGGAAGAAAACATTGAAGTCGGGAACCGCACGCTTGTCTCCTTTTTCATATTCAAACGTTCCTGTCATGCTATTTGCGATTACGTCGTAGTCAGCACCAACATAGTTGGATTGAGAGAGAATTTTGACCGCTGCAGGTCGGTTTGAATTATTGTTTTCATCTAGCCACATAGCAGCTCGAATTAGTGCACGAGTTAGTCTTATCGTGGTATTTGGATATTTTTCTGAGAACTGTTTTGTAATACCAAATACCTTCTCAGGATTATCTTTCCAAATCTCATAATCTGTTACGACAGGTACACCAATGCCTTTAAATACAGCTTGTTGATTCCAAGGTTCACCAACACAGTAACCATAGATCGTGCCTGCTTCTAACGTCGCTGGCATTTGAGGCGGTGGAGTTACTGATAGCAAGGCTTGTGCATCAATTTTTCCTGAAGTATCTCCTTTATGTGGGGCGTAATACCTGGATGTATACCGCCTGCTGCGAGCCAATAACGTAATTCATAGTTATGAGTAGAAACAGGGAAAACCATGCCCATATTGAAAGGTTTGCCTTCATCAGCATATTTCTCAATGACAGGTTTTAATGCATCTGCTTTTATCGGGTGGACAGGGCGACCATCGGCCATTTTGGGAATATTTGGCTTCATTTGTTCCCAAATTTCGTTTGAGACTGTAATGGCGTTACCATTTAGGTCCATCGAAAAAGGCGTGATAATTTCAGCTTTTGTTCCATATCCAATAGTTGCCGCAATTGGTTGACCAGCTAACATATGTGCGCCGTCTAATCGACCGTCGATTACACCATCTAGTAATACTTTCCAGTTTGCTTGGGCTTCAATAGTTACGTAAAGCCCTTCGTCTTCAAAATACCCGTTTTCATAGGCAACAGCGATTGGCGCCATGTCGGTTAGTTTGATGAAACCAAATTTAAGTTCTTCTTTTTCTGGATAGCCTAATTCTGCATTGGCAGAAAAGCTTAATGACATTGCGACTAAAGTTGCAGTGCCATAAACAGCCGTTATTATTTTTTTGATTTTAGTTGTCATTTTTTATCCCACAGTTGTTCTGGTTTTATTGGTCTTTCAGAGCGATTTGTTTAGTTATTGAGTTGTTTGAAAACTTTTTTAAAGGCAAAAAAACCACCGCACATTTAGATTCGTTAGATCTAAACGTAGCGGTGGCTGCTTTGCCTGTATTCACTTCCAGCACTGAAAGCGATTTATTTCTCTAAATATTGCATTATAAGTGCCAATTATTATTAATCCTTTTAATACAGCATGTTATCTTAATGCTTTAGTTGTTATCCCTATAGAAATAGACTGGGTTGCACAAATATGAATCATTAACGCACGGAAATAGTCATTCAAATCAATGCGTTAGTTAAATTAACTTAATGCGTGAATGATTGTGATGTATATTCTGAAGCGCGGTTTGACCACGTTACTGCGATGCGGTTTAGAGTTTTTAGAACTCTGAAGATAAAACAGCGGTGGGTGTGTACTTTCGTTATTTTATTCTGGGGGTGGAAGGTAAAATAGCGATGGGTGTCCGCGTTATTTCTGGAGGTGGCAGGTAAAATTACGGTGGGTGTCTACGTTATTTTTTCTGGAGGTGGCAGGTAAAATTACGGTGGGTGTCTTCGTTATTTTTTCTGGAGGTGGAAGGTAAAATAGCGGTGGGTGTCTACGTTATTTTTTCTGGAGTTGGCAGGAACAATTGCAGTGGGTGTCTACGTTATTTTGTTCTGGAGTTGGCAGGGAAAATAGCGGTGGGTGTCTGCGTTATTTTGTTCTGGAGTTGGCAGGGAAAATAGCGATGGGTGTCTACGTTATTTTATTCTGGAGTTGACAGGCACAATTGCAGTGGGTGTCTACGTTATTTTGTTCTGGAGTTGGCAAGTAAAATTACGGTGGGTGTCAGCGTTATTTTTTCTGAAGGTGGCAGGTAAAATTGCGGTGGGTGTCTACGTTATTTTATTCTGGAGGTGGCAGGCACAATTGCAGTGGGTGTCTGCTTTATTTTTTCTGTGGGTGTCTGCGTTATATCGAATAAGCTTATCGAGGATCTGGCCCAGTTTATTATCTAGATTAACCCTCAATAATATTTGCATTTATACTTTGTTGAAAACGTTCTCTGTATTCCCTTGGTGTTAATTCAACTAATTCCACAAAAAGTTTTCTAAAAGAACTAACATCTTCATATCCGACTTTTAAAACGATTTGTTCCAATGATAATCCACTGCATTCCAATAAACGTTTTGCACTCTCGACTCTAATTTTTTGTAAATAATTCATAGGGGTATCATTTAGTACCTTTTTGAATCGTCTTATTAGAGTTCGCTTCGTTGTGGCAAATTTGTCTGCAAGTAAATCAAGGCTAATTGGTTGAGAAAGGTTTTGGATCATCCATTGTTGGATTTTTTGATTAGATCATCATGATGACGCTCAGGTAAATCTAGCAACATAAACGGGCGCTGTGAACAACGGTTTGGGTCAATTAACATAAGACGAGATATTTGATCAGCAAGTTGACCATCAAATAACTCCTCCACTAGCTTTAAACACAAACTTAAATAAGATGTTGTTGCCCCAGCAGTAAAAATTGCTTTATCTCTAACCACTAATTCATCTAACTGGAGAGTAACTTGTGGATATTTTTGAGTAAATATTTTGACTAGCCACCAAACTGTCGTTGCCTTTTTCCATTGAGTAAGCCAAATTCAGCTGCAATAAAGGTGGAACTGCAAAACGTTGCTATTGGAACTGCATTTTTTCACACTTTAGAATATCTTGTTTTAGTGGGAAAATTTTTGTTAAGTATTTAGTAAGTGTTTTATCGTCATAAGAAACACCGCCAACAATAACAGCTGCTGAAGGTAGAGCGACATTTTTTAGCGAAGTGGCGTTAATGACTATTCCGCCATCACAAGTAATATTATTTCCATTTGGTGATATTACGTTGACCGTAAATAGATCGGTATCTTGATTGTTTGTGACTTGCCAAAATCGATTGCAGATCATAAAAAATCAATGATGCCAGTTAGTTGAGAAGCCATCGCGCCATCTGCCGCAAATAATACAATATTTTTCACAATATCCTCCGCCTAATTTAACAATAATTGGATTGTCACTATTAGCCTGTTTTAAGTCAATAATGACACTTAATCTGCGAAAGTCAAAAAGTTAAAGTGGGTAGACTGAAAATAAAGAGGGATTTGATATGAAAAAACAAGAATGATTAATGTACTGATTGGTGTAGCTGGATTATTTGCATCATTTTGGATTAACTTTTTTATTGAGCTTCCACTAATTGGGTATCTTGTTGTTGTTCCAATTATTTGTCTACCCAGTATCATTATTTTTTTACAAGGACTTTCAATGTGGTTTTATCAAGAAGAATGATGCATTTTTTCTATAAAAAAGGCCAACGTCGCGTTGGCCTTATGCTTTCGTTAGATGTTATCGTTTAAACACGGAGTTGAACTTGTCCATCGTGACTGCGAACTTGGTAGGTTTTTAGTTCTAATTCTTCTTCTATACATCGACCTGTCATTAGACAATATTGTTGCTTATACAAAGGTGATGCAATTACAATTTTACCTTCAATATCACCAACAATTCCTCTAGACAAAACATTAGCCTTGCCAATTGGGTCGTAATTTTGAATTGCAAAAAGATCGTCGTATTTACCGACTTTAAAAATTGCTATTTGTTCACCATTATGGAGTGCACACACACCAGTGTTTTTGTTTATGTCTGAGACATTGCAAATTGTTTCCCAAATTACTTCCGTCATTATTGTGTTCCTTATTCTACTTCTAACGCTGAAATTTCATTGCCTTTTGCTTTAGCAATTCGTTCAGGAGAGGCGATGCGAGCCTTATTTTGACCACGGTCAGCTTCATAAACTAAACGGTCATCGGTCGCTTCAGAGTTAATAAAATGAGCAAATCGTTTTAGACGTTCGGGGTTGTTGAGTGTTTTCTTCCACTCACATTCGTAGGTGTCGACAATACGCTCCATGCTTGCTTCTAGATCAGCACAAATATTGAGTTTGTCGTCTACGACTACTGATTTCAGATACGCTAAACCACCTTCCATATTATCCATCCAGACTGATGTACGTTGTAAGCGGTCAGCTGTCTGACAATAGAACATTAGAATTCGGTCAACATATTTTATTAGCGTTGCATCATCTAAATCGGATGCGAATAAATCGGCGTGTCTAGGTTTCATACCGCCGTTACCACATACATATAGGTTCCAACCTTTATCTGTTGCGATGATCCCAATGTCTTTGCTTTGCGCTTCAGCACATTCTCTCGTACAGCCTGAAACGCCCATTTTTAGTTTATGTGGAGAACGTAAACCCTTGTATCGCATTTCCAAGTTAACAGCCATGGAAACAGAATCCATCATACCGAAACGACACCAAGTACTTCCGACACAAGATTTAACAGTACGTAAAGATTTGCCATAGGCATGACCGGTTTCAAATCCGGCTTCAACCAATTCATCCCAAATTAATGGGAGTTCGTGTAGTTGTGCGCCAAAAAGTCAATTCTTTGTCCGCCGGTAATTTTAGTATAAAGGTCGTATTTAACGCCAATTTCACCTAACTTCATTAGGCCTTGTGGGGTAATTTCACCCGCTGCAATTCTTGGAACAACGGAATATGTGCCGTCTTTTTGCATGTTGGCTAAGAATATATCGTTGGTATCTTGTAATTGGATATTGTCATCGGAAAGGATATATTCATTCCAATGAGTCGCTAACATAGAGCCTACCGCAGGTTTACACGTCATACAGCCAGAGCCTGAACCTACTTCTTCAATTAGCTGGTCAAACGTTTTGATGCTTTTAGCACGAATAATGTCGAACAATTCTTGTCGAGAATATTCAAAATGTTCACAAAGGTTGTTATTAACCTCAACGCCCATTTTTTCAAGTTCGGCATTTAAAACCTTACCAACCATTGCTGTACAACCGCCACAACCAGTCCCCGCTTTAGTACAGCTTTTTAAGCTTGGTAAATCTGTTGCTCCTGCTTGTATTGCTTCAATTAAATCGCCTTTTGAAACGTCATGACATGAGCAAATTTGTGCGGAATCAGGTAGGGCATTAACGCCAAGTGCACTGCCTGCTTCACCATCAATGGCAGGTAATATGAAAACCTCGGGTGCTTCAGGGAGTTGCATTTTTTCCAGCATCATTGGCAACAACGTACCGTACGCCTCAGTGTCGCCAACTAAAACAGCCCCTAATAGTGTGGATTTATCGTTTGATACAATAAGGCGTTTATAAATGCCTTCAGCGTCGTTAATGTAAGTGTAAGTTTGAGCGCCTTCAGTTCGAGCATGCGCGTCACCAATACTGGCAACATCAACACCCATTAATTTTAATTTTGTACTCATATCAGCGCCGGTAAAAGTAACGTCTCCACCGGTTAAATGAGAAACAGCTGCTTTTGCCATTGTATAGTCAGACGCCACAAGACCAAAAATACGTCCGCTCCATAACGCACATTCGCCTATTGCGTAGATATCTTTGTTAGACGTTAAACATTGGTCGTTGATGACAATACCACCGCGTTCACCAACTTCAATGTCTGAACTTCGAGCAAGTTCATCCTGAGGACGAATACCAGCAGAGAAAACAATCATGTCGGTTTCAACATGAGTCCCATCAGCAAAGTTCATACGGTAGCGACTTGTTTCACCGGGAACGATTTCTTTTGTATTCTTTTCCGTGTGGACATGAACCCCCATAGCTTCAATTTTAGAACGAAGTAGAGTACCGCCACCTTCATCTAATTGAACTGCCATTAAGCGAGGCGCAAATTCAACAACATGAGATTCTAAGTTTAAGTTAACAAGTGCTTTAGCACATTCAAGACCCAATAGACCGCCACCAATAACGACAGCAGATTTACTCTGGCCAGCTGAAGCTGTAATTGCCTCTAAGTCTTCAATTGTTCGGTATACAAGACAGTGTTCGCCGTCGCCTCCAGGAATAGGGGGACAAACGGAAAAGAGCCGGTTGCTAGGATCAGTTTGTCATAAGACTCGCTGCGACCACTTTCAGTAACAACGGTTTTGGCTGCTTTATCGATACTGACAATTTTGTCTTTTATGATAAATTGAACGCCGTGTTCATCGTAATAATCTTCTGACGTTAACATCAAATCGTCTGCGGTTTTACCTTCAAAATATGAAGATAATTGCACACGGTCATAAGCTAAACGCGGTTCTTCTGAAAATGTTGTGATGTGGAAGTTTTTATAGTCTGGATGTTCGATGAGTGATTCAATGAATTTGTGACCCACCATACCATTGCCGACGACGATCAGTTTTTGCTGTCCCATAATGAAACCTTTATTAATTTTAGAATTTAGTAAAGCTAGACAGAGCGTTGTAATTTCGTCGTTGAAACTACCGGTCAGATTTGACCACCTTCATTGGTATCAGAATTTCTTCTGGCTTCTAGCGAAGCAGGCATGAGCCTTTATGTTTTGATGACTTGGGTACTGCAAGTAGAATACCAACACAAAATTAAGGGAAATTCATGGGCTTTTTGTTTGTAAGTTACTGTTTTGTATCGTCATTTGTTTTTGTGGGGATTTTGAATGTAAAATAAGCTTGTGCTTGCACGCACTGAGTTTGTGCAAATTTTGAATTTTTCTCACTATTACCATGCATACTGCCATCTCATGTTTGTTCGTGTATTTTGATTAAAAGGTATGGATCGGGTAATGGAACTTGCGTTGTTGACAGGTAAATAGTTAAGTTTACATGCCTAGCGAAGGGTGTTTATTAAATGTTAAATTGACATCCCATAACAAAGACACCCACCGATAATAAGCGATTGTGAAGCGAAACATAACAAAGACACCCACCGATAAACATAACAAAGACACCCACCGATAATAAGCGATTGTGAAGTTGGCCTTTTAACGTTGACACCCACTGATATCTTGCAATTTCAAACGGCAGACATCCAATAACAAAGATAATAACAAAGACACCCACCGATATTAAGTGATTGTGAAGTTGACCTTTTAACGTTGACACCCACTGATATTTTGCAATTTCAAACGGCAGACATCCAACGACATGGAAGTAATAACAAAGACCCCACCGATATTAAGTGATTGTGAAGTTGACCTTTTAACGTTGACACCCACTGATATTTTGCAACTTCAAACGGCAGACATCCAATTACAAAGACACCCACCGCAATTAAGTGATTAATATCCAATCTAAAACATATTTTGTTATTTGCTCAGGTGTGAAATTTTATAGGGAATTTATTTTGAACAAAAAAATTGAAGGGGCTGAAATTGCTCAGTTAAAGGGGAATGTATTTCTAGTCAGTCCCCTGAGAGTAACTAAACGTTTTACAAAGATTCGAGTGCTTCGTATGTGGTTGATAATATTTGTAAAAATTCGTTATGTAGATCTGAAATTGTTAATTCGTCTGAGTTTTTTCCTGCTGCTTCTAAAACCGACGATTCTTGCTGAATTTTCACAGCACCTACACTGGCAGAGGCTCCTTTTATAGAATGGCACGTTTTTCCATAACTTTCCCAGTCTGAAAGATCGAATTGTGCTTGAAGGTCAATTACATTTTGTTTCAATTGAGTCACGTACATTCCCACAATAGACAAATATAGCGACTCATCATCCATGCAATTTTTGATTCCCAGTCCAGTATCAAATCCATCAATTTGGGAAATACCATCTATAGCCATTAAACGCTCCAAACTCAATTTATCATCCTAACTCATTATAACCTTAATCGTAATTTCTGATAAAACAAACAATTTTAATGAAAAAGTAATTAATTTAAGCGTTTACCAGTCTGTATCCCAAGATTGCAATTCAATAATGTCGTTTATTTGTACATTACTCATAAAGTCGGTGTCTGTAGACTCAGCAATTGCTGAATTTTCGTATACTTTTACAATTCTTACTTTATAAGGGCTAATGACGATATTGGTTAATAGATTACCCAAATCATCTATCGTGTCAGAACGATAAGAGACTCGATATTCTTGACCTATAGCAACACCTTGACCTGCACCGATGTTGATCTGTATTTGCTCACCATCCTTGATTCCAGATATTTTGCTTTGCAGTTTTTGGCAATTTAAATTGCTATGGATATCATCTCTTATTTCAGTTAAGAGTCTTTTAATGGCGTGACCGTATTCTGAGTTCCAAAATTGAGTGCTACTAATGTTTACAGACATTTTATGATCGAATGTCCAGTCGGCAGCCGTATGGAATCTGTTTTGGTATAAAATTTCGTGCGTAAGTGCGTTAGCAATGATCAACTCCATCGTAAAGTATCGTTCAAACTGATCGTCTTCCCAAAAACTAAACGAATTGGTTTTATCGCCAAAGGAAATGTCACTAATGCGACCGAACATCACAAATTGTGCATTTGCGTTTTGTGCTACAGCATCGATTAGCTGATATCTCACCTTACCTTGCTGTTCAAATTCGGCATTTATATTTAGCTTTTTATCAAACCAAGCAATTGGGTAAATGGTATTCGCACCGGCTTGAAACATTTTCATTAGTTGCCTAGGAACTTCTTTTTCTAATCCATAAATTTCGCCAACTTTTGCATCTTGCCAGTGTTGAATTGGAAATTGCGTAATAGCGATTTTTTTGCCAAATTCTGATGCATAACATTCGCGGTCGGAAGGAAATATGTCGGCGCGAATAGTGACGCTTATAAATGAACCTCTTTGCCGTTCTTCTACAATTTCAACAGAATTGACAGCGCCGACAGAATTAATGCTAACTTGATCATCTATTAATAGGCCGTGAGACATTTTTTGAATACTTGAAACATTAGCGCCTGAAAATAACATAGCTTGCTTTAAAGCGTCTTGAACAGCTCGGTTTTTTGCGCTTCGTACGTCGCCATGGCGCACTTTTGCCTGTCCAGTGGCCTCATACCATTCAGCATGGGCAAAAAATGGTAGTGTAAACATCAGTAATACTAGACGAGTAAATAGCTTCATAAAAAGTACTAGGTTATTTCAAGTGACAAAAAAATGTCACTTAATCGATTTTATTCAATAGATGTCTGCGTTTAGGGTTTAAATTAGCAATAACTAGACCACTTGCTCAAAATAAATTGCCTTCACACTATAATGGCTACATTTTTGGCTTAAATATTGTATATGGTAAGGACACTAAATGAGAAGTTTAAGAAATTGAGAGCCATCAGTTTATATTGGAACTGCCTTTATATTTCAGTAGGAGTCGAATAATGAAGTTTATACGAGCAATGTTAATGAGTTTAACGGTGTGTTTTATTGCGTCCTGTTCGAGCTTTTTAGACAAACATGTTGTTTGGGAGTACGAAAAACCAGATCATTTTCCTGTTTTACGATCTATAGGCTACGCTCCGATAAGTGCTCAACCGGGTGATAATGAACAGATCAAAAACATTATGGCTATGAGAGCGTCAAAGCTTGATGCCTATCGTGAACTAGCAGAACAGGTATATGGTCATCAAGTTCAAGGGCAAACAAGTATGAAAAATTTAATATCGTCTGATGATAAAGCGCGTTCAAGAGTTGAAGGTGTTATTAGAGGTGCTAAAGTGATTAAAGCCTATGCAGTTGGCGATACTTATGCAACTGAATTAGAGTTAGATATGTCACTGGTTTATGACTTATATCGAATTGAAACCCGACCGCGAAAAATTAAGAAGGTCGAATATTATTAGAAAGCTTCAATAGCTATATTGAAGCTTTATCACTAAATTTTATGAATTTGTAATCTCTACTTTTTCACATAAACTCATCGCCAAATTATTGTCATAATAAGCAGCTTCGTTGATGAACGTCGGATACATCGATACGGATTCATCAAAATATTTGACGGAACCGTCAAATAAGACAAATAGGGATCTCCAGGCTTTAATTCCTTAAAATCCCCGCCCTCAACATGTTTATGTACCATTCCGATTCTTTCACCTTTTGAATTTAGCGGTAACTTAATACTTTTTAAATAGCGAAATGCTTCAATACTTGCCGGTAACGTTGGTAAGCTGTCATTATTATAATGCTCGACAAAATCTAAAATATGTTGAGTCATTCTGGCCATTTGGTCGTTAACTTCGTGTTTTAAAACGCCCTGTGGCACAGGACCTACCTCGACAATTACACCATAACGTCCAACAGTACATAACAAATGGTGTTCATCATTTTCTTTGTGATCTTCGTCGAGAAAAATAATAACTTCGGGCATAACACTTTTTAAATACAGCGACAAAAGATCGTAAAATCGACCTTTTTGCGGTACCAATAACGTTGGACCCATATTTGACGTTGTGTTGTGTAAATCAATGACTAAATCTGACTTTGGATCGCGTTTTGGTCCAATTTGTAAGTTTATCGCCTTAGCTCGGGATTGTTCATAATTTGTTAAACTAAAATCGGATAGTGATTCTGCTGAAAACTGCCTGTTTAAATCTGCGTCTTGGTATCGGCGGTTTGCTGAAATTGCATTGGTATTTGCCAGTAATAATTTAGTATCAAACGAGTTCCTCTCACAGTCCTTATTATTTAACCATTCGTTAACTAGATATACCCCAGCAAGTTCATTGCCGTGTGTGCCACCAACAATAGCAACTTTGCCTATTTTGTTATTTTCCATTTTTATACTTCTTCAAATCTATATGGGTTTAGATTACCAGTTTGAATAAAAGGATAACAATAAGAATTTGTATCTGTTTAGGCAGTTTAGGAATAGGTTAAATCATCAAGTTTATAAACTTACCCTTGGACCGATTTTATTGCTATTTTTCGACGACTTCACTCAAAACTTAGCAGATAAAACTTAGCAGATAAAACTTAGCAGACACCCACTCAAACAAAAACAAAACTTAGCAGGCACCCAACTAATGTTTCATTAGGTAACCAACTCCAAGGTAACGAAATCGAGTTGCAGTCTAATATTTTTTAAAAAACTGTACCTAGGTACAGGTGACACAGGTAAAAAACTTAGCAGACACCCAACTAATGTTTCATTAGGTAACCAACTCCAAGTTAACGAAATCGAGTTGCAGTCTAATATTTTTTAAAAAACTGTACCTAGGTACAGGTGACACAGGTAATAAAATGCATCATTCTGTTATCGCAGGAAGCAAATCGGTTAAATATTTACTTATTTAATTTTGCAGGAAGCAACAATAACAAGGCGAACAACTTTGTTACAGCAGGAAGCAATATGCTCAAGGATGAGCATCCACATCTAAACTGTAAGGAACTCAATGGCACTTGCTCGACATAAACAGGTTTCAATTATCGCTACTCCTTACTATCACTGTATTTCACGCTGTGTTCGACGAGCGTATTTATGTGGTGTCGATAAAACTACTGGGGTTAATTATGAGCATAGGCGTATTTGGGTTGAAAAACGGTTATTAGAACTTCCAAAAATATTTGCAATCGAAGTTTGTGCGTACGCAGTTATGCACAACCATACCCATAGCTTACTGCATGTTAAGACTGATCAGGCTGAAAGTTGGACTACACTGGAGGTATTATGGCGGTGGCATCAAATTTTCAAAGGAACTGTGTTGACCCGAAAATATGCAAAGGACGGAGCTCAAAGTTTAACGAAAACCGAGCAGGAAGCTGTAATAGCCACAGCAGAAGTTTACCGCGGGCGCCTATCCTGTATTAGTTGGTTTATGCGTGTGTTAAATGAGGGGATCGCGAGAAAAGCGAATAGAGAAGATAATTGCACAGGACGTTTTTGGGAAGGCAGGTTTAAATCTCAAGCGCTTTTAGATAATTCTGCTATTTTGGCTTGCATGGTTTATATAGATTTGAACCCTCTGCGCGCTGGTGTATGTAAAACGTTAGGTGATTCAAAATATACAAGTATTTTTCACAAACTGAATGCGGCATCGACCGGGAAAACTTTTAGTAAATTGAAAAAATTTAGTAAAAACGATAGCTCAGATTTTACTTTGGACACCATAGCTTATATAGATTTAGTGCAAAATACAGCTGATTGTTTTATTGATAAATTGAATGATAAAACAGCAAGAGCTATTCATGAAAATTCACTTTTAGGGCAATTGGGATTTGAAAATACTAAATGGTTGGAGCTGACAAATTCATTTGAAGAATTTTTCAGAGGCCCTGTTGGCTGTGAAAGTTCAATTACAAAATATGCAAAACTTCAAAACCATAAACGGAGACCTAATTTAACCTAAGGCAAAATACTTTATGAATGAACAAAAACCTCTAGACGCCCATCTTAATATAGCCTGAACGCTACGCCTGTTTTATTATCTACATCTACATCTACATCTACATCTACATCTGCTACTAAGAATATTATGAATTTGGTGTAAATCTTGAGCCAATATTCAGGGTATTTGTTACAAAATATTAATATTTTGTATATCAACGCGCATAAACACGCATTCAACTCAATACGGTGAATTGAAATTAATTCACTATTTAGTAATTCAAATTTTAAGATTAAGATTAAGATTAAGTAATTATTTAGTAACTTTTGTGGGCAAAGATGAATTTAACGCGGACTTCTCTATCTAATCCGGCCAGTGTAATGGTCATCATTGTTTTAATAATGCTTTTTGGTGCAATTACCATTTTCAAGCTTCCAATACAGTTGACACCCACCATAGAGCAACCACAAATATCTATTTTTGCAGGTTGGAGGCAAGCTGCACCTGAGGAAATAGAGTCCGTAATTATCGAGCCTATTGAAAATGCAGTAAAAACACACCTATGGAGCGTTGGAAGTTACGACTCAAATATCTAGAGGTGGGGGATCAATTAATTTAACATTTGAAGTTGGCGCTGATATGCAACAAGCATTGTTGGATGTATTGACTAGCCTGAATCAAGCCCCACCTCTGCCGATAGATGCTATGGAGCCTATAGTTGTTGCTGGCGGCGGTGGAAATGGAGCTGGCGGTGGAGGGCCGCGGCAGCGTCATTACTCGTTGTTCCGCAGTCAGGTGATGTAAGCCATGATATGGCGGAATATCAGAAAGTACTGGATGACATTGTAGAACCTAGGTTAACTCGAATACCAGGCGTATCTGCGGTAAATATGCAAAGTCAGCGGCCAAAAGAACTCCGAATTGAGTTTAATCCCCATAAACTTGCTTCGTATGGAATTCCAATCCAACAGGTGGCAAGTACTGTTTCTAGTGCCACTGACGTATCAGGCGGAGTGGCAAATGTAGGGCGCCGACAATTTACAGTTCGTTTCACTGGAAAATACTCTCCAGATAATCTGACCGATATGCGCATTGGATATAGTGATAATCGACCTATTTACCTGCGAGACGTTGCCACGGTTCGTGAAACCTATACAGATAGGCAGTCATTAACGTTACGTAATGGCAAACCAGCCTACTATATTACGATATCTCGTACTAATGAATCTAACACGGTCGCGGTTTTAGATGGAATAAACCAAGCAATTGATGAGCTTAATAATGGGGCTTTGGGGAAGGAGGGACTTAGTATAGAGCTAAGTTACGACGCTTCTGTTCACATTCGAAATGCATTGGACTTAGTCAAGAGCAATTTAGGTTTGGGTGTCTTGTTAGCTTTGGGCATCCTGTATTTGTTTTTTAGAGGGATAAAACCGACCTTGGTAATTGCTTCGACAATTCCTGTTTCATTGATGATGGCCTTTTTAGCATTGGGCGCATTTGATAGAACAATAAATGTAATATCACTAGCTGGTTTAGCGTTTTCAGTTGGTTTGGTTTTAGATGCAGCCATAATCGTTCAGGAAAATATTTCTAGGCTAAAGTCTGAAGGGCTTTCTAATAAAAAAGCCGTAATTCGTGGGGCGACACAGGTTTCTGGGGCGTTATTTGCGTCAACATCAACAAGTGTTGCAATCTTTTTACCGATACTATTTATGGCTGGAATAGAAGGGCAACTTTTTTCTGATTTGGCTCTCACGCTTTCAATCGCAGTTGTTGCATCACTAATTAGTGCTTTAACAATAATACCTATAGCTAATCAATATTTATTTTCCGGTTTTTCTGAAAAGGATAGGTTTGTTCTTTACTGGACGAAATTGGCTAATTTAATAGATAAATTAACTAATACAAAATTAAAACAAATAGGGTGGGTGTCTAGCATATTAGTAGGGTCTGTCGTTGTTGTTTTTTGTTATTGCCAAAAACCGACTTCATGCCTCGAGCACCTACAGATGGATTCTTTTATAGTCTAATTACCCCACCTATGGTGGCAATATTGAATTTATGGAAGAAGAGATTGCTAGTAGGGTCAAAAAAGATTAATGCCTTACTATTTAGGTGAAAAACAGCCAAGGATTAAGGATTTTAACTTTTATGTGTTTGGGGCAAATGCCGGTGGTTTTGTTTATTCAGATGACCCTACAAAAGTTGTTGAGTTGATGGATGTGGCAAGAAAAGAAATATTTGCAGATTTACCAGATACACAAGTATTTCTATTTAGAGGCTCAATGATCCAAGTTGCAAATGGTGGTAACGGAAGGATGATTAGCATTGACTTAACCGGTTCTGATTTGGAGCACTTATTTGATGTGGCTAAAACAGGGATTTCTTTGATTTCTGATACGATGCTCTGGTGCAACTGCTCAGCCATTTCCCGCGCTAGATATGTCAGAGCCAGAACTTCGGATTGAACCTAATGATCGCAGGATCACACAGGCAGGGTTGAGCAGACGAGATGTAGCGCAGGCGATTCAAGCATTTACAAGTGGGATGTTTGTTAATGAATACTTCAATGGTAACGAGAGGCTAAATGTTATTCTGAGATCAAACACGTGGTCCTCGCCGGAAGAGCTAGCTACTTTGCCTATCTTCACGCCTGACGCAGGTGTCCAAACAATAGGTGAATTAGCAACAATTACTCGAACCGTTGGTCCTTCTCAGTTAAGACGAATCAATGGGAAACGAACAGTTTCGATTCAAGTTACGCCACCAGAAGATATGTCCTTACAGGAAGCTCAAGTTATCTTGACTCATCAAGTTATCGAAAAACTTAGTAGCACATTGGAAGGAGACGCTAGTGTCATTCTGGGAGGGAATGCGCAAAAAATGAATTCTGCAATTCAAGACATGGCAATTAACTTTGCGTTGGCGTTGTTTATTTTGTTCTTGCTGATGACTGCTTTGTTTAAGTCTGCTGGGGATAGTTTGCTAGTGTTGCTAGTTATGCCGATGGCAATCGCTGGTGGCATTATTGCAATGGCAATATTAAATATTTTTACGGTTCAGTCATTGGATTTATTAACTATGGTTGGCTTTATTATTTTGCTAGGACTAGTGGTTAATAACGCCATTTTACTGGTTGATCAGACCCGAGTTGCAGAGAAGGAAGGGTTACCAATAAGAGATGCTGTTAAAAAGGCGGTGTTAATTCGCTCCAGGCCAGTCTATTTGAGCACGTTGACAAGCTTGTTCGGAATGTTACCACTTATGTTAATGCCTTGAGTAGGCTCTGAAATATATAGAGGATTAGCTACCGTTATTGTAGGTGGGATGGCTATTAGTGCAGCATTTACATTAATACTTATGCCAAGCTTATTGTTGCTTACGCCACGCGGAAGTCTGGTAGCGACAAAACAAGGCGGTGATATAGCGATTATTCAATCGTAAATGGTTAGTCTTGATGTTAATCCAGTCGTGTTTTCTGGAGCAATTTATAAAGCGAAATTGCATGCTAACCAAACCTTACAAACATATGACAAAAAATTGGGAAATAGGTAAGTTAATGAATAAGTTAAGTTTTTATAATGCCATGTTATTCATCGCCTTTATGGCCACTTCATTTACTTCAACGAGTGCATCTGTGCCAGTGAAAGTTGACCATATCCAGGAAAAAAGCTTTCAAGCAACCGTGGATGTTCACGGTACTATAGTAGGTAAACGCGATGTAACATTAACGTCTGGTATTTCTGGTAGATTAGAGTATGTCGCAGAACCTGGAATGTTATTGCATAAAGGCGATATAGTTGCGAAATTTGACTTGAAACCTTTAAAGTTAAGTCGTTCAGAGCAATTGTTGATTATTGATCGCGCACAGGTAAATGTTGATTTTCAAAAAATTGAACTGGCACGCTATCAATCATTGGCTAATACCGATGCCACAGCACAATATCAAATTGACCTAACTAAAAATAAACTCGATCTTGCAAAGTCTAATATTGATCTTGCTCGTAATAAATTAGAACAAATAGAAAACCAAATTGAACGTGCGACAATTTATGCACCGTTTACAGGCGTCGTCGGCATACGATTTGAAAAACCAGGTAGTGAAATAAACCGTGCAGATAAACTTGTTCACCTTTTAGATCTGACTAAGCAGGAAGTGAGATTATTTTTGCCAATAAAATACTTAAACCACGCCGCTATTGACCAAAACGTATTTTTGATTGGTGAAACTCTCGGAGCTAATAAAGCCACCACTGGTAAAGTAACATCGATTATTCCACAAACAGATACTCGCTCTCAAACATTTGAAATTAGAGCGTTGTTGCTTGGAGCAGATGCTGCTAAATGGGCTTCAGGAGAATTAGTTGATGTTAGAGTTGAATTCCAAGATTCAACTTTAGTGAAGTTGATAAATCGTGATGCACTCATTATTAGAAAAAACGGAATACATATTGTAAAAATTGATGAAAATAATAAAGCCGTTACTATTCCTGTCGATACGGGAAGTGGGCACGATGAATATATTGAAATTTACCCTAAACTTTCAGATCATGAACTAAACGAAGGCGACAAAATAGCAATTCGCGGCGCTGAGCGACTCACCGATGGGCAAGAGGTAGATGTTCAGCATTAATCCCTCCTGGTGGGTGTCTACGTTATAAACTGGCGCAGGAGCGTTTGAAGCTTAAAACAACGGTGGGTGTCTGCGTTATAATTTTTGAGGTTTAAAACAACGGTGGGTGTCTGCGTTATAATCTGGCGCAGGAGCGTTTGAAGCTTAAAACAACGGTGGGTGTCTACGTTATAATTTGGCGCAGGAGCGTGTGAAGCGTAAAACAACGGTGGGTGTCTGCGTTATAAAAAGCGCATTTATATTGGTAAATACGCTCTCTAGGTCATTATGAAGACAGTGTAGTGGACAAGGTAAACCCTATCATTAAGCCGTTTAAAAAGATTTTAATTGGCAATTTCTAACAGTAAACTTGTGTCCGTATTGCGCATTTTTATCAGGCGTACTGACTAAAATATCAAATTCGCCTATTGATAAAACGCGTTCTTTATCTGTTTTGATGCACTGTGAAAATTTAAATAGTTCGACATTGTGTACAAATATGGCGATGAGGTGATTAAAGGTGAAATCATAATCAAGCTCTTCGTCATCGTCGACCTCTTTATCTGTCTCATTTGTCGCTTTTCCATCTGTAATAACAGTAATATTATCTTCGACGAGTGTCGCCGCTAGGATTTCTTCCGCTATTTCCTGTTCCTTACTTTTGGATAAAACAGCCTCTGTACTGCTATCACCAGCAACATTATTGTCATCGGCTCTGTTATTATAAGGCGAACTTTTGCCGATATCTTTTACAGTTTGTTGCATGTTTGCGGAGTTAAATTCACCGCTGTAAAATTCAATGGCTGAAGTTAAAGTCGTAAGCATGGCTGGAATTAGAAATAATTTAAGTAAAGCTAATGACAAACTACTTTTTGGGGCCTTAGATTGAAACAACTTATCAAGCCTAATTATTTTGAGAAATATTCTTAATAAAATAAGTGATTGCAAAAAAATCACATAAAGGACCATAATCGTTGCACTTAGCGTCAACATCCATATTGGCGCCATAAGTAGGGTTGCAAATCCAATAGAATAAAACAACGGGGAAGGATCAATACCAATCACTTCATTCACTTTTTGTGCAGCAAATGCCACCGCAAAATTTGCAACGATTGCATAACTGATAATGATAATGAATCGGCCTAACAAATTGTTCAGACGGCAACAAATTTAGGCCATACCTCCATTGCTATACCGATAATTGCGATAAAGCCAATAGTTGAAAATGCAATGAGATCATCAGTTGCAAAAAACAAAAGTTGCAGGAGAAATGCAAATAGATAGATTTTTTGAGGTTGACTCAAATTGTCAAAAAACTTTGCTTTTAAGGAGTCGAATACTTCCATCATGTTTAAATTCCTAACTTTTTTACAGCATAACAATGTTTTGGTCGCCACCTAAAACATTTTGTTATAATTTAGTATATTGTCAGTATTAAAGAAAAAAGCAGGCTTAATGTCATCATTAAATTTGAGGTTAAGGCGACAAGGATTTTAAATGTTCAAAAACCGAATTATATTGTTAATTAACTTTTTATTGTTGATGTTTATTGTAGCGAGTGGGCAGGGTATTGCAGACCCTATGTCTAAATTGGACTGGAAAATATTTAAAACTGAACATTTTCGGATTCATTACACTGCCGAATATGAGGAGTGGTCTATAGCAGCTGCACATGAAATGGAAGCGTCGCGAACCGTATTATTACAGCAGCAAAAAGATCCCTACCAGAAGTCGTCAATGTGGTTGTTTTTGACCCTTTAAATGACTCGAATGGCTTTGCAATTCCATATAGTAATAAGCCTTTTATGGCGTTATTTGCAACAGCACCACAATCTGACTCTCAGATTTCTAATTCTTCAAGTTGGCCACAACTTTTATCACTTCATGAATATGCACATTTGTTGCACCTCGCTCAACCGAGTCGTAACACATGGACCAACTTTGTGGCGTCTATTTATGATATTTATGATGTAACAAACGGAATTACCGAACGATGGGTCGCGGAAGGTTATGCGACCCTGCTGGAGTCAAAACTTACAGGCCGTGGCCGATTGTACGATGTGCAAGTTGAAATGATGTTACAGCAATTTGCACGTGAAGGTGGCTGGCCGACTTATAATGAACTTAGCAGTACAAGCGGTCGATATCGGATCGGTAATATGGCTTACTTAGTCGGTGGTAGATTTTTAGCTTGGATTGAAGCCAACTACAGTGAGAAAAAATTAGACGCTGTTTGGACACGGATGAAAGGCGCCAAAAAACGAAACTTTGAAAAAGCCTTTGTCGGCGTTTTTAATCAACCCGCTCAGCTTCTATATCAACGTTTTGTTGCCGAATTTACGCAAAAAGTGATGAATCTTGAAAACAAAGACATCATGGATAAATACAGTCTTTGGTTAGATGGTGATTTTGAATTAGCAGAACCAACATTAAGCCCAAATAGTGAACTTTTAGCTGTTGTCGAGAAGTCAAAGGGACCAAACGCTAAAGTCAATCTAGTGGTTTATGAAACCAAAGAAAATATCAAAGCGAAAGAAAAGTTTGAAAAAGCACAAAAAGATTTAATTGAAGCCGATCCAATAGACATTGCTGATACGCCGCCAGTTATTTTTAAACGTAAGAAAAAATTTAACCTTGCGCAGCGTAATTTTAATGGTATTCGCCACCCACGTTGGATGGGAGACGATGCGTTGCTGTTTGTTTCCAGTACAACGGACAGTAATAATTTTAAACACCAAGATTTATTTAAGTGGAAATTATCCACCGGCAATGTAACGCAACTGACTGATGGACTAAATGTCAGACGATTTGATGTCGACATTGCTAGTGGTCGTGTTTATGCCGAATTAAATAAGTTCGGCTATTCTTCGTTGGTGCAGTTTAATATTACCAATTTAAGTGGCACGGTTCAGGCTAATGAAATTGAAACCGCGTCATTACAATACGGGTATGACTTCCCACGAGTGAACCCGACAAACAATAGCCAGCTGGCCTACCTTGAACATAATGTAAATCAACCATGGCGAATTAAAATAAGAAATTTGACGACCCAAGAAACAAGTTATGTAGCGTTGCCACACGAATACCAGTTCTTATCGTTTTTAAATTGGTCTCGAGATGGTAAGGCGCTTTATTATGTTGCAGGTAAGGGCGAAGCATTAAAAATGTATCGTTACGAGTTTGAAGATCAAAAATTATTTGCATTAACACAGGGCCATGTCCCGGTTGCCTTAGCCGATGGAGTTACCAAATAAGCTAGGCACTACAATTTTATTTTCTTCATATCGTTCAACAGGTCCAAATTTGTATTCGTTTCAGACGTCTAAAGGAAATTGGCATCGCGTATTTGGGATTTCAGACCAACAAAATTGGGAATACCTAGAATCTATTAGCCCATACCCAATTAAAATGCCTGCAGCCTCCTTTAATCAGGACGATTCAATAGGAGAACATTTAGATTACAATTCTTCGGAAGGCCTATGGCGTCAAGATAAAACACTTACGGTAGGCGGGCAATTTAATAGTGCCTCCACTAATTTGTTGGAAATTGGCGTTAAAGGCGGTGACTTGTTACAAATTTTGAACTGGCAACTTAATGCGAGTTTAGATTCCTTAAGTAATACTGCTGCGGGAGTAAGTGGTTACCTTAATTTTCGAAAATATCCGATAAATCTGACGGCAGATTTTCATTATTTTAATTTAGACTTTAACGAACAAGGCCATAGTGTCAGAGGCGACAAAACGACGTTTGCAGGTGTCGGATTTAGCGCAGATTATCCTTATCGTTTATTTGAAACTTATAGTGGTGAATTTAATGCGAGTTACGATCACAATGAGTATGAGCCAGATGGTTATGCTGTGGTCTCTGATAAGTCAATGTCGTTTGGTCATAAACAGCAGTTCTGGTTTGACCGACAATCATGGGGCGTTGTGCAGTCGTCTAGTATAAATTGGCTAAGTGGTGAAACTGAACGAGATTTAGTGGCCGGCGTAGATGACTGGACAGGCACAGATTTACAATTGTCGCTTGGTGCTCACTATCAAGGTATCTTGTTTACCACTGACTATTTAAGCGCAGAGCGAAAAGATAGTAGTTATGATTTGTTGTCCATCGGTGGTATGCCATCGACGCTAATTGCAGAAGACATGTTTAGCCATTGGCAGTTTGCACCAGAGTTGCCATTTGGTTATGACTCTGGTGACAAATTCGAGCGGATAACATTTGCGTTGTCTAGCCGTACCGGCGGAACTCAATTTTATTACTCAGAACTAGTAGTCGATAGCTATGTCATAATGGAAATTGTCGGATTAAGAAGCAAAGAAAAAATCAATATGTATGGAACAGGCCTGAGTGACTTGGTTTTTGACTATGGTTTAGCAACATTGATCTCACCCGAAGACGAATATTCGGTACAAGGGTGGTTTGGATTAAGGTATCAGTACTAGTTGAAATTTAGCGAGAAAAAACGATAATGCGCATTATTAAAAATTGGAGAAGTAAGTAGAGTTATGGCTCAGATGTCACTGCAAGAACAGCTATTAAAAGCGGGTTTAACGAACGAAAAGAAAGCGAAGAAGGCGAAAAAGCCAGTAAAAAGAATCGTGATCTTAAACGTGACATTAAAGCAGCAACTGATTCTAAGAGAACTGAACAGTTAGAGCGTGATAAACAGCTAAACAAGCAGATCCAAGAAGAAGCTAAAAAGAAAGCGATTCAGGCCCAAATTGTACAGCTAATTGAAATGAATCAATTAAACTTGCACGGTGGCAGTTTAGCTTATAACTTTACAGACGGCAGCGCAGTTCGCAAACTTAATGTTGATGACAAAGTTCAACGTCAATTAGCCAACGGTCTGCTGTCAATTGTTCGATTAGCAGACGACTATGCTGTTGTGCCTTCTGTGGTAGCTGAAAAGATTGCTCAACGAGATGACTCGATACTTGTATCACAAAATACCGTTGAAGAAGTTGATGAAGATGATCCTTACAAAGACTATGTGATCCCAGATGACTTAATGTGGTAAGCGTTTGAGTTATATTGCTCAGATAAATACGTAATAAAAAGCCTAGAATGAATCTAGGCTTTTTTGTGTTTGCTTATTTTTAAATAACCGTCCATACAACCGCCCATACAACCTTACATACAATATGGACGGTCTTAGCGATTAACCAGCCATGTCTTCGAGCTCAAGCCCTTTTGTTTCATACACATAGTAAATAACAAAAAATACTGACAGGATTGCGCAAATCGTATAGAAGCCATAAGCGCCCGCAAGTCCGATAGAACCTAGTAACATAGTAAATGTCATAGTAATAATAAAGTTAGAGCCCCATTGTGCAACGCCACTTACCGCTAAACCAGAACCGCGGATTTGATTCGGGAACATTTCCCCTAACATGACCCACATCACCGGTCCCCAAGACATATTAAAGAAGAAAACATAAGCATTTGCTGAAACAAGCGCTAATGTACCCCAGTCGCCCAGAATTAAGTCACCATTTGAAGCTGTATCGGCATTTGTAAATGCAACAACTAACATACCTAAGGTGACAGACATTCCAATTGAACCCCACTTGAGTAGCGGTTTACGGCCGATTCTGTCGATAACTGAAATAGTAATTACTAAAGCTGTGACACTAACTGCACCGCTAATAATATTAATTAATAACGCCTCGGACTCCGCAAATCCTGCGGCCTGCCATAATACCGCACCATAATAAAATACCACGTTAATGCCTACCATTTGTTGGAATACAGCTAAGCCGATCCCAATCCAAACAATTTTACGAATTTTTTGGGTTTTCTTATCAAGAAGATCAGAGAGTTGAGGTTTGTGATCAGCATCTAAAGAGGCTTCAATTTCTGATAGTTTTTTGGTGCCGACGTCAACGCCATAAAGTTTACACAATACCTGTTTTGCCAGATCCGTTTGTCCATTAGCCACTAAAAATCGAGGGCTTTCAGGGATAAAGAACAACATAACGAAAAATAGGACCGCAGGGATCAGTTCAATCCAGAACATCCAACGCCATGCTTCAAAGCCTAGCCATAGAATCTCGGTAGATAAACCAGCTTGTTGAGCAAGTAAGTAGTTACTTACAAATGCCATGAACAGGCCTAGTATTATTGCAACTTGTTGAATGGTGGTGAGTCTGCCGCGGTATTCCGCTGGCGCAATTTCACTAATATACGCTGGAGCCATTACCGATGCGGCGCCAACAGCGAGACCTCCGAGGATGCGATAGACAATAAACTCGACAGAGCTAGTTGCAATACCAGAACCCCAGGCGCTAATGATGAAAAACACAGCTGCGACGAGTAGTAGAGCACGACGACCAAATTTGTCAGCTAATCTGCCAGCAAAAAATGCACCGATAGCACAACCTAACAGCATACTCGATACGTTAAAACCTGTGCCAATACTTTGTGAATTAAAGGCCTGCTGAAGACCGTCAACTGTGCCATTAATTACGCCACTGTCGAATCCAAATAAAAAACCGCCTATCGTGGCAACGACACTGATAAAGGCGATAAAGATATTATTGTTATTATTCATTTATTTTCCCGTTTGATTTTTGCCTCTTTTCTAAGCGTTATTTTATGTTTATGCAATGCAGTATTTTTGCTTTAGCTTTACTAAATTTATTAGCGTTATCAACGAGGCACAAATAGGTGTATGAAAGTTGGCCTATTGTCGCGCTTCGTATTTTGGATGAGAGCAGACATAAGTTGGCGGCAACCCTAACGTCTTTAATGTTGATAATGTGTGAGGCTGAAGCGTTTTATGCATGAACCTTAATAATAGACTCCAATTGAACTAATGATATTAGTCTAAAAATTCAGTTCTACATTTGGGGCAATGTCCGATATAATTCACATCACTTTTTACCACCCATATTTTAGCTAAAAAACATGTATCAGGTTATAAAATCTAAGTTTAACGCATTAAAAAATAATAAAATTTTTGAGCTTGTTGTTGTCGCAGTTATTATCCTTTCGGCACTCGAAATAGGCGCAAAGACCTTTCAATTGCCAGAAAGTGCCATTTCAATTACTTACATTCTAGATACTTTTATTACCGTCTTTTTCTTAGTTGAATTAACCATTCGATTTATCGCAGATGATGATAAAAAGCAGTTCTTCAAGAAGGGCTGGAATATATTTGATTCTTTGGTTGTTGCAATAAGTCTGATCCCAATTGATGACTCTGAAATGGCACTCTTAGCTCGTCTGGTCCGAGTGTTTCGGGTACTTAGAATGGTTTCAGTTGTCCCCGAACTTCGCGTATTAATTAACTCGTTAATCAAAGCATTGCCGCAGTTGGGCTATGTTGTCTTGCTGATGTTTATCATTTTTTATATTTACGCAGCAATTGGTAGTTTTGTTTTTAATTCCATAAATCCAAAGCTTTGGGGAGACATTGCTATTTCGATGTTAACTCTGTTCCGGATCATGACCTTTGAAGATTGGACTGACATCCAGTATGAGACGATGGAAGTGTACCCAATGTCCTGGATCTTTTACCTAACTTTTATCTTTTTTACCGCCTTTGCATTTTTAAATATGGTTATTGGCATCGTGGTGAGCGTCATGGAAAAGGAGCAAGCGCTATTGTATGTTAGCAATGAGCCTTCTATGACTGAATTGCAAACCGAGATCAAAGAGCTCAAAGCTTTGGTTAATCAACTTGTCACTAATCAAAATAAGTTGTAATTGAATATGTTGGCTGTCGGCCAACGTATTTTATTGGTTTGAATGAGTTGCCCATGATTTGTTTAGAAAATATTAATTTTTTCGGCAATATTTTGATTATTTATACTACACTCAAAATAATCACCATTTAGATTTCTTTTTTGTGAAAATAGTCTAGCTGTCATATTTGCATCACTGTGCTTTATTACACTATTTTAAGGTCATGGGGCTTTAGCTTTTTAACCGAGGTTCTAATGCCGCCATAGATGGCTTGGCCAGTAATTTGGTGGACAATATACACTTTGTAGCAAGACAGCACGCTTGATTTATCCCTTTTAATACAACGTGGTTGGATTGTTAAACAGGCTACGGTGTGTGTATTATCTAAACGGTTTAGTAAGAATGTTTTAATCGAAACGCAACTATCAAGGTTAACTTTAAAGGTAAAACTGTATCGTGGACAATTCTCAAATTGAAACTAGCGAAGGTGGTTTATGCTGATTAGACGCCTAGTAGTTGTTTTTGTTATTTTCTTGTTGCCTCTCGCGAGTCAAGCTCGTAGCGAAATTTTGCCTTACCCAGATGTTTTGGATGAGTTAAATTATCTACTGACCAACAAAGATTACGAATCAGCCTATCAAACGGCCGAGCTCTTCGCATTTGATTATGGTGGCGAAGCTGATTTTGATCTGTTACTTGGGTTTGCAGCGTATGGCAGTCAGCGTTTTCAAGAAGCGGTATTTGCTTTTGAACGTGTATCGGTTTTAAGGCCCAAGGTGTTTATAGGACGCTTTTTCTTAGCTCAAAGTTACAATAAACTGGGAAATTACGCCGCCGCTCTAGCGGAGCTAGAAAAGCTAAAAAAATTGACATTAACTGCAGAACAACAAAACAAAATTTCAAGTTTATCCTCAACCATTAATCGCAACGCTTTAAGTCGAAAAACCGTGTGGTACCACATTGTCGGTGCGAATTTATCGTTAGACAGTAATATCAATAGCGGTACTGACCAAGATAGTATTTTGATTCCAGACTTAGGTGAAATCGTATTATTTGAATCTGCAAAAGCGACCTCAGATACAGGCTATAACCTGTCATACATGGGGGGTATCAGCATCCAATTGATCAAAATCAGGCTATAAAAATCGATGTTGCTGCGAGCCATTATGGCTTTGTGGAAAACAATCAGTTTCAGCGTCAACAATTAGCATTAAATATCGCATTAGTTCAGGACTGGTCATTTGGCCAAGTATCTTACTCTGGGTATACACGACCACTATGGTTAGAACAGGATGTTAAAACAGACACAATAGATGATTTAACGTCGGAACCTAAACGCGAAGTGAGTTTGTATCGAGTTGAAACAGGGGCGGGTATTGGATTCAAACAAAAAGTAAATAAACAAGTTAATTACAGATTTGGCGCAAATGTGTCATTTGTGGCTAATCAAATTAGCCCGGAACTCGATTTTTCTCGAATTAAGCTGGCAGCCGGTGTTCAATATAAAAGTAAAATGTTGCACACATTAAACCTGCATTATACCAATGACAGCGCCTCCGACAGCGATTATGGCTACAATGACAAGTCCACAATTGGTCTTATTTATCAAATTGCATTGCCCGTTATGGATAAAGTCATGAGCAGCAGCTATATCATGTATGAGTCTCATAGTTACGATTTACAACATCCAATCTTCAAAGCGGTTCGTAGCGAATCTATTATTGCTGCGTCATCACAGCTAAATTACCAATATTCTGAGCATCAACAATTTAAATTGCAGTTAAATATTCAACAAAAAGACAGCAATGTAGAGCTATTTAATTTTAACCGTGTCGAGACCGTAATGGGTTGGCAATATGTGTTTTAGGAGCCGATATGTTAATTAGGAAACTGACAGTAATTGCATTATTTATGGGATGCGGTGTGGCGCATGCAGCGGATATCGCGGGTAAGACTATGTTGGTGGTTGGTTCCGTAAACGCCAGCGACATTAAAACCAATGTAAAGCGTAAATTAAAACGTCGCACAGCTGTTTTCGGACAGGACCTCATCACGACGGGCGATAAAGCAAAAGCTCAATTACGAATGTCTGATGGTGGACTTATAGCGTTAAAAGCGAATAGTGAATTAAAAATAGCCGATTACCAGTATTCTGACGAGTCAGGTAAAGGTTCTGTCGTCATGGAATTGGTTAAAGGGGCCTGCGCTCGGTTACGGGAAATATTAAGGCGCAAAATGGCGATTATCGATTAAAAACTCCCGTGGGCAGTATTGGGATCCGTGGTACTCATTACGAAGTAGAACTTGTCGCAAAAGAAATGTTTATCGCTGTATGGGATGGGGCTGTAGACGTTTCAATCGGTGTTGGTGATGAGCCTGGTCGACAAGTTTCATTTGGCGCAGGAGAGGCATTCTCTTATGCCTCAATAAGCAGTACGGGTAAAGTGACTATGTTACTTGAACCCCCAAAGAATTTTAATTCAGGTATGTCAACAACGGCAGGTACAGCAGAAGAAAGTTCTGAAGAGGCTGAAAACTCGGAAGAAGTCACTAGTAACGATGAACCGTCAGATAATAGTGAAGAAGAGACCACTGAAGTTGCGCAAACAAGCAATAGTCAAAGCTCAGATGCAGCGGTACCCGAAGCTAACGACATTGGCCAAGATACAGAAATGACAGCAGGTGATGGACAATTTACTGAAATTGCGGTGGATTTAGCCGAAGATGGCTCATATCTCGCAACCGATGAATTTAATACTGCTCAACCAAAAACCGCAGAGCAGCTATTGCCTGACCGAAGTGGAAAATTAACCTATAACAACGCTGAGCTTTTAGATGGCAACTCAACGGCGGGCGGCTTAAAAAACTTCCAGATGTCGATGGACATTGATTTTGACACGCTAGGCGTTACCGCGGGTAATTTAACTTTAGATGATAACGAAGGAGAATGGCGAGCAACGTTCTCTGGAAACATTTCTACGTCTGGTCAAATTGCTTTAGATATAAGTCATGCTTCCCATGGTAACAACTTGGCTGATGGTGAAATAGATACCGCATTTTATGACGGTTTAGACTCAATAATTGGTAATTTTGAGTTAGAAGAAGTTTTACGCCCTAACATCAATACAACGGGTAGTTTTATTATTAAGTAACGGATATGTGGTGGCAGTAATGATTAGCGCAATGACAAAAATAAAGATCGCTTGTAGCTTAGCTGTCAGCCTAGTGCTGTTCGGTTGTGGTGGATCGGACGAAAGTGCGGCAAAAAAGCACCACTTGATGCGCAAGAACAATTGCAATAGGGTCGCAAGATGAAGTGCAATTGCAAGCCCGTGATATAAAGCTCGTTCCGTTTTCATATAGCCCTAAAGTTCAAGGGGCATCGCTATCTAGTTCGCAAATTATTGAAGTTGGCCAACTTAATGCTGTTGGTGGCTTTGTTTATCCGCAACCAAATAGTCAATTTGACGGCAATTTAACCTTAGCAATTGATGTTTCTGATGCCCAAGGTATTAGCGCTATATTTCTTGGAAATAACCATACTGAACTTGCCATGGCAGTCTGTGATCTTAACTGTGGTGCAGAATTCAAAGCAACTATCAGTGGTATTAATCCAACCGTTTTAGGCTGGTTGCTTAGGACAAAATACGCTTGAACTATGGGTTGTAGATGGCAATGAAGAACAACAAAGAGTCGCAACCTTGGTGTTATTTTGGCAACCGAAAACGATTACTAATGTGGTTGCTGAAATTTCAGAGTCGAGCTCGGAGCTAAATATTTCATGGTCCACTTCAGACGAATTTCTTTGGTATAACGTTTATGTAGCAAATGAGCCCGGTATTACAGGCAGTAATATAGCCTCATTAAATGGCGGAATATCAGAGTTAGGGATCAGAGAAAATTCAGTAAGCTTGTCACAAAAATCCATTGAGCAAGATTATTATTTGGTTGTATCAGGGGTAGATGGTACCGGCGAGAGTGCTTTTAGTTCGGAAATTATTTTAGTAGACGGTTTGGATTTCACTCCGCCAACGGCCAATAACGATGAGTTTACAGTTGTAGAAGATGGGACACTAAGCGGTAACTTAATTGCTAATGACACGGCCACTGGCACCAATACCATTTCTATAGTAACGACTCCAATATCAGAAGCCGCCAATGGTCAACTTGACATACATGCTAACGGCACGTTTGATTATATTCCTAATGTTGACTTTTTTGGTACAGACCAATTTAGTTATCAAATTACAAGTTCTAATAGCCTAACTGCAATCGGATTAGTGCAGATTAATGTGACTGGTATTAATGACCTTCCTGTTTCAAATGTTGACGGTTTCGTTATTACTGGAGACACTTTAACGGTTGCCAGTCCCGGACTGCTCGAAAATGATTTTGATGTAGAAAGTGACGACCTAGCCGTTAATTTACCGCTTGTTACTGCACCTTTGTTTGGGACAATTTCTGTAAATACAGATGGTGGTTTTTATATACCCCCAATGGCAGCTTTACGACGTTTGATCAATTTTTCTTACCAAGCGTCTGATGGCAACGACTTAAGTGCTGAAACACTTGTTACTATTCAATCACCAGACTTTAATGGTTATCCCCCATTTGCGATTGCAGATTCCTATCAAGTCGATGAGGACGCGCTACTAACGATAACAACTGCAAACGGGGTATTAGCGAATGATTCGGATAATGATAATGACCTGTCTGAACTTATTTTATCGGTAGTAACAACGACAATGCACGGCGAATTAGTATTGGCCACAGATGGTTCATTTTCTTATCAACCAATCGATAATTTCACTGGGTTAGACAGTTTTAGTTATCAATTAACCGACCCGGAAGGCAATCAAACGGTGGCGGTCGCACAAATAAACGTGCAACCTAAAAACGATCCTCCAGTGGCGAATAACGATGTTTATGTGGTGTCAAATGCGGCAGTAGCAACAATTCCAAGCGCTCTAGGGATTTTGACTAATGACACTGATATCGATGGTGATACAGTTATTATCGATGTTGCAAGCGTGACAACGGCCGGTTCGGGCACGGTGGTAGTCAATGCTAACGGTAGTTTTGTCTATACACCACAGGCCGGATTTATTGGTGTTGATTCATTCAGTTACCGAGTAACAGATGGGAATTTGGTTAGCAGTATTGCAACGGTCCAGTTAAACGTTGTTGCGGCCCACGCAACAACGGACGACTTAACGCCAATTGTAGTTGATCTCGAGCAGATCCTCGGAGATTTACCATCCAATGTTGAAATATCATCTGCATCAGCTTCCGTCGGTAATGTCGTACTTAGCGATGGCGAAATCACGTTTACACCTGCGATAGGGCAAGGCGGTATTTCAATTATCACATTGGAAATATTGGTCGACTCGGAAGTGAATAACTATCAGCTAGTGGTATTGATAACGACGAACAATACAGGTCCAATAATCACATCGGCCGCGTCGGTAGTCATTGCGGAAAATCTAGACGAAGGTTCAGAAATATTCACGGTCACGGCAACTGATTCTGAGCAAGATCCATTAACGTTCGTTATAGATGATGTCACCAATTCGTTTGAAATTGACGAACTTACAGGTGTCATTTCCGTTAAAAACAACGCTTTAATAGATTTTGAGACGGTTGATAAATTTGAATTTACGATTTCGGTATTTGATGTTTTTGATGCGGTTGCGACGCTACCATTTACAATAAATTTATCAAATGTTGATGAAGCCCCCATGCTGACCTCTGCAACTGATTTTGAGCTATTGGAAAACACCACAGAGGGGACATTAGTTTATCAAGCGACAGGCATTGACCCTGAAGCCCAAACAGTCTTGTATTCGTTAAATAGTTCTAGCAACGGATTGTATATCAATGCCGATGGTGAGGTCCGTGTGGGTACGGACGCAGTACTTGATTTTGAGACTACACCGAATATTGAGCTTGAACTTGTTTTATCAGACGGGAATTTGTCGCAAACATATGTTATCGATGTTCGGGTTCTTAACGTAAATGAACCGCCAGTGTTTAGTTCCGCCAGTCAATTTAGTCTAAACGAAAATACCCCAAATCAAAGCGAGGCAGGTTACACCGCAACCATTTTAGCTGACCCAGAAGGGAATGCAGTCCAATGGACAATTAGCGAAGACGAACTTCAAATATTTACCATCGACAATGCAACAGGGGTACTTTTTGTAGAGAATAATACTGCACTGGATTTTGAAACGACAGAAATGTACGACATTGTTATTCGGGCAACAGAAACCAATGGCTCGCCGACGAATCTGTCGACAAACCTAACGGTGACGGTAAATATATTGGATGTTGTTGACGATCTTGATACCGACGAAGATGGCCTGACAGACGATCAGGAAGCGATATTGGGGACAGATATAAATAACCCAGATTCGGACGATGATGGATTAATAGATGGACTCGAAGTTGAGATGGGGACCGATCCATTAGATGAAGATAGTGACGACGATTTAATACTAGATGGCGACGAAGTTGCAGCTGATACAGACCCTTTAAACTCAGACACAACAAGACCAATTGTTATCAACGTAACCCCCACCGATCTACAGACAAATGTTTGTACCAATCAGGGCATTACGATTCGTTTTAATGAGCCTATTCGTGCATCAAGTGTAAATGACTCGAGTCTAAGTCTACTGCAGGAAAATGTCGGAGCCATTACCGGCACGGTAACCGCCGTGCTAAATAGCGCCGAGGTATTTTTCCGAGCAACCGATTCGTTAGCAACAGACAGCAATTTTACAATTACGATTTCGGGTGTAAAAGACAGCGCTGGGAACACAATGTCAGGTTCGTTTAGTTCGACATTTTCAACAGGGACATGTGTTGAATCTGACAAACCGGAAGTCTTAAAAGTAAGTCCATGGGACAACTCGGTGAATATTCCTCGAAATACCCAAATCGCTGTCGCTATAAATGAAACTATAGACCCAACAACACTGACCTCTAACAACTTTGTGGTACAAGACCGGCTAACTGGGGAAGACATATCCGGTCAATTAAGTTTATCTGATGATAATACGATTATCCGTTTTGTCGCGGACCAGCTGTTTAAAGCTAGCCGCGAGTATAACGTTTATATATCTGCTGGAATTACCGATATATACGGCAATCAGTTGTATGGCTATCAATTTGATTTTAAAACGAACTTTTCAGAGGACTTAGTGCCGCCAGTGGTTCAAAGAACAAGCTCAGCAGAGGGGATGTAGACTTACCAATCAATAGCCATTTTGCCGTATTGTTTGATTCGCCTATCGACGCCTTGCAGCTCAGTGGTTTAGAGTTATTTGATGTCGACGGTCAAAAAGTAGATGCAACAGTTAGTGTTGAGGCGGACCGTTCTCGAATAATTTTGCAACCAACTGCCGAATTAGACCCGGGTTCAGATTATCAATTTATGATCGCTGGCGTGAGTGATTTAGCTGGAAATACGTTAACCGAAGCACTTTCGTTAAATTTCACAACTGGGCAATTACTCGATACGGAATTTGGTAGCATCGTTAATTGGAGTATCCCGAATAACTATGCTACGGATTTGCCACTTAATCCTGTCATTGAAGTGACACTATCAAAGCCTGTTGACCCAACAACTGTGGTTTCTGCAGGATTTTATTTGTATGACAACAATGTAAGTGAACTTGTTGGTACCAGCCAATCTATTAGCGATGACTTAACAACAATTCGTCTCGAGCCAAGCAGTTTATTGACGCCAGAACACTCTTATACAATCAATGTCGGCCGGGTCACTCCTATTACTGATATTGCAGGAAATACAGTTGTAAATAGTGCAACGCGGAACTTTTCAACAGGCTTAGATGAACTTGCGACAACCCCTCAATTAATGACAACAAATGTTGTTAATGGCTCTTTAACGATGCCAATCAATCCACAATTTATATTTGAATTTGACCGAAAAATCTCTGAAACGTGTGCGTTAGATCAAGCTGCGACGTTAACAACTGGGCAAGAAACGGTAGCGATTTCAGTTACTTTAGGCGGTAATGGGGACCAGATCACCATAGAAAGTGATGAACAGCTCTTACCAAGTACAAGTTACCAGTTGGAACTAAACCAAATATGCGACTACGCCGGTAACGTATTAGAGAAACAAACAATTAGCTTTACCACGTCGAGTAACTCAAGTCCGGATACAACGGGTCCTAGTTTGGTTAGCATCTCACCTTTACATCAAGCGGTAGATGTTCCAAAAGATACTTCAATTGTTTTAGAGTTTGATGAAGACGTTTCTTTGATGGCAAGGCCTAAAATAGAGCTCGAAATATCAGGAACTGATCTAGAAGTGGCGGGGAGCTATGAAATTGTTGGTAATGTAATTACTTTTACACCTAGTGAGCCACTGTTGGGGTCAAATAGATACCGAATAGAAATCTATAATAATGTTCCAGACCTTGCTGGCAATACAACGTATGGTGGAACGCAATATTTCAATACAGTGTCTGAAATAGATACGACCCCTCCGGAGGTGACATTAGTTTCTCCTGAAAATGGTGCAATAGGGGTCTCACCAGATAGTACAGAGATTGTTTTATCGTTCAGCGAGCCGATCACTCAAAATACCTTAAATAGCAGCAACATTGTCTTGTATGCAGCAGGCGAAATTGTATCACCAAGCGTATATCGTGGCGTAAATGGTAAAGAAGTTACATTAATAGCAAGCTTACCAGCCGATTCCATTGTCAGCATAATTGTATCTAGTAACGTGGTTGATCTCAGTGGCAATCCATTAAATCACTTCGTCAGTTCGTTCACGACAGGTGCCGAAAGCAATAATTACTCTCGACCTTCACTAATTCAAGAGAGTCCAGAAAATGGTGTTTCTGAAGTGACGGAACGAAATAACATTTATTTCCATTTTAATCAGCCGCTTGACCCTAGTACCCTAGCTGAAGGTGTTAAAGTTGTTGAGAATGGCCAACCAATTGATGTTGAGGTGTCTCTTTTAAATGATGGTAAAACAATTCATGTTTATTATGCAGACGGGTTTGCCTATGGCGCTGAAATAACCAGCTTCTTAGATGATTCGATAAGAGATCTTTCTGGTAATCGAATTTACTCAGCCAGTGCTTATTTTACGTTAGCGTATTTAGACGGTCGAGTTGGTTATAGCCCTTATGTAATAGGTTATACACCGCAGAGCAGTTACGAAGGCGTGCCATTGAATAGCTCCTTTATGGTCAAGTTTAATGAGCCAATGGATCAATCCACCTTTAATGAGCAAACCGTTAACTTGCAAGCCGTTGGTGGTGAATTTAGCTCAGATTGGGAATCAATAAGCTATCATCTTGATTGGGACGAAACAGGCAAGCTCTTAACCATTATTCCGTCAGCGTTACTTGAGGTCGGTAGATCATATTATTTATCTATCGAATCTAGTGTTTTAGACACGGATGGCGACTCATTAAATTTCAGTTTTTCTAATTACATCTATACCGACAGTGACTCTATAGTTGATGATAGACAACCAATGATTACGGCATTTAGCCCAGCAGAAGGCACGGTTGGCATAGGTACAAATGCAACGTTTACTGTTGAATTTGACGAATACATTAATAGTTTGAGGTTTAATCGCTTGGGTCAGGCGAATATTCAGTTTGATGCAGACAATAAGCAATTACGATATAGTTACTACCAGCCATTACCTGCTTTGACAGAACATACAGAGACAATATCGGAAGTTTACGATCTAGTCGGTAACAAAGTCGTTAGTGCGTCGACGACGTTTACCACAGCCGGTGGACCTGACATTGCGGCACCAACAATAGTGGATTCTACGTTTTTTGATTATGACGTCGTCCAACGCGATGCAATATTGTCGGTTACATTTAATGAACCAATCGATCCGTTAAGTGTGCATTCAGGTTCGGTCTATTTGTATGATGGCTCCACAGGCAAAAATATTGCAGCGAGCGTTGAACTCTCCGCTGATGGCCGAAAAATTACATTAATTCCAACGGCCTTATTGCCCGTTTATCGTCGATTATATTTCTATATTTATGGCGTGCGCGACCTAAGTCATAACGTGTTTAGTTATACTTACTATCGAGTCGATACCGACCGGAATGTCACAGAACAACCGCTGGCGATTACCGCAACGACAGTAGAAGATAACGCGACTTCGGTACCGAGAAATGTAAAATTAAATGCTCGTTTTAATCAATCAATCACAACAGATTATGAACAGCATATTAGCTTGCAAGATGATCAAGGTAACCCTGTCGATTTTGAACTTGAACTGAGCAGAGAACGTAGATTACTTACGTTGACCCCAAAAATGTTACTCAAATCGAATAGCCAGTACACCTATGGTCAATAGGTTTGGTTGAAAATAGCAGTGGCGGTACTTTAAGCACACCGATGACGACACATTTTACTACAAGTGCGTTAACGGACATCGAAGGCGGCAGTATTGCAATATGGGGTGCACCGACCCATGGAGCAGAAAACGCACCTAGAAATCCCAAACTATCTGTGACGTTTGATGAACCTATCGACCCTGCAACTGTCGATGAAGAAACTTTCTATTTGTACGACAATACCACGGGTATTGATGTCGAGGGTGATTGGCAAATATCTAATGATAAAAAAACCATTACTTTTATTCCTAGTGAGGCATTAAGGGCTGGTGTTCGTCATTACTTCTACCTTGGGTATTCGCCTTATATAAAAGATTTAGCCGGAAATAGGGTAAGCAATAGCAATTATCGCTACTTTACTACCGCCTATGAAACGGATGATGTTGCGCCAAATGTGTTATCGACAAATATCACCACAAACGCAACAAATATGCCTATTAACGGTGCCGTAGAGCTTACGTTTGACGAAAGACTAAACCGTGGTTGTCTACTCGACGAAGGCATTAAAGTTGAAGCAAATGGTATTGCGATTGATATCGATTTGGCGTTAAGTTCAGATGATAAAACACTTAGTATCACACCTGTCGAAAACTTTTCTACAGCGACAAGTTATGTCCTGACAATGTCAGATATTTGTGACTACGCAGGTAATACAAATGACTCTTATCAACTTGAATTTTCAACGCTTAGTAACACGGAAGTAGACAATGACGCACCGGGGCTAGTATCAATTTCACCTGACCATCAGGCCACGGAAATCACAACGTCGCTCTCTACTATAACAATGGAATTTGATGAGGATATTGACCAACGCACCGCACCCGAAGTGCGTGGTGCCGGAATTACCGTCCCAGGATCGTATCAGGTAACTGGTAATACAGTCGTCTTTACGCCTTCGGTTAATTTAGTCGGAAATACAACGTATACCATTTATTTGTATAGTACGGTTGCTGATTTAGCCGGGAATACACGGAGCCTTGGTACTCGACAATTTGTCACTGCGGAATCGGTTGAAAATACGTCACCGACCATAGTGGCAATTTCGCCAGCGGATCTCAGTATTGATACAAATTCAGATACAGACATTGTTCTAACATTTAGCGAACCTATGGATGCCTCGCAATTAACTTCATCTAATATCGCGGTATTTAGTGGTTCAGAAACGCTCACGACGTCAATAAGTCGCTCAGTGGACGGGCAGTTTGTCACGATTAGTGCAAATCTACCTGAAAACAGCCTAATTTCTGTTGTCGCTAATGACAAGATCGTGGATTTATCAGGTAACGCATTAGTGCCGTTTGTGAGTTCTTTTACAACAGGACTTGATCCAACAGGTAATGTTCGTCCCAGAGTTTTGCAACAAGTACCGAGTTATAACGATGATACTTCGTATGATATTGACACGATAACTCTTTATTTGTCGAAACCAATATCTGCGGCAAATTTAGCGGATGGCGTAACTGTATTGGAAGATGGTGAGTTAGTGGAAGTTGACGTCAGTTTATCTTCATCTGGCTCTACACTGACATTGACGAAAGCTGGTGGACTTACTCCTAGTGCACGTATTGAGGTCTATGTGGATGGCCTAACCGATCTAGTTGGTAATCGGATTTATTCCTACGACAGTAATTTTGAAATGGCTGAAATTTCTGAGCAAATAGGTATCGCTCCTGCATTTACATCGACTTATCCACAGGGTGGCACTCATTTGCCTTTGAATTTGACCATTATGGCGCAATTTTCAGAGCCATTGGATGAATCTACAGTGACATCTGAAAACGTCAAATTGTATACAAACAACCTTGAAGCAGTACTTCATCCCGCGACAGTGCAACTTGATCCTACTGGCACAATTATTTCTGTCAATCCTGATGAGCCTCTCGAGGTCAATAATAGTTACTATGTGCAGTTTACATCGGACATTATTGATACCGACGGAGACATAAAATATGGTAATCATTACATTTCATTTACAACGGATGATTTGTCGATTGTGGATGATGTTGGCCCTGCCGTAGTTGCAATGAATCCGCCAAATGGCGCTGAGAATATAGGGGTGAACGCGCTATTTTCGGTTAGATATGACGAAAGCATCAATCCAATATCATTTGTTGCGAATAACCCATCGGCAACAAATGTAATGTTTGATGAAGAAGACAAAGTCATTACTTATCGCCACCAACAAAGCCTTGCGACAAGCAGCGAAATTACGGAAGTGGTTAGTGGTGTCACTGACGGTGCAGGTAATGTGGCTGTATCCGCCCAAACAGTATTTAATACTGGCGATAGCGCAGATGTTACGGCACCGACGGTTGTAGATGTCTCAATATCAAATAATCAAATTAATATACCGATTAATGCGGTAACTCAATGGCATTTTTCTGAGCCGATTGATCCAACAAGTTTATCTAATGAAGGCATTTATTATTGGAATTCAAGTGACTTGAGGATTGCCTCTACATGGGAGTTGTCGTCAGATGGCACCATACTTACAGTTACACCTGCGTCTGCGTTAGTCGCCGATACGTTGCATTATACTTATGCAACTGGCTTGCGTGATTTGAGTGGCAATCCAGCAGGGCACGAATATCGATACTTTACGACAAATAGCGATATCGATGTGACATCCCCAACGTTGCTCTCAATTAATGTAGATAATGAGCAAACAGGTCTGCCATTGAACCTTAAACTGCGAGTTCGAATCGACGAAGCAATTTCAAGTTTTGACTCAAATATCGCAAATTTGATGGATAGTGAGGGCCTGAATATTCCATTAGCTATGAACCTAACTCGTGAGCGAACACTGATAACCTTCACACCAAAACGGCTTTTAGATCCGGACGAAACATATACATTTACGATCTCTGGGCTCTATGATTTAAGTCGTAATGCTATGCAGGAGTCAATGACAGTAACCTTTACAACAGGTAATAAAGTCGATACTGCCAAATCGGAAGTTAGCGCATGGAGTATTCCTATTAATTACAGTGTTGACATACCACTAAATCCATTGTTGCAAGTGACGTTTGACGAACCTGTTGATGTTACAACAATAGATACGGATACGTTTTATCTATTAGACTTTAGCGCACAGGAAAAAGTTGCTTCTACGTGGGAGTTAAGCAATAACGGGCAGACATTAACGTTATTGCCTGATTCGGTATTGGTAGCAAATTCTCGCTATGACTTTTATGTTGGTTACTCTCCTATCTATTAGATAACGCAGGGAATATTTTGGCTCAGTCGCAACGACGTGTGTTCACTACAGCTGATGCTTTAGATGCGACAGCTCCTATTTTAGTGGCGACAAATTTACCTGATGGATATACAGATATGCCCTTAAATGGTAAGGTCGTTTTAGAATTTGACGTTGCCCTGAGCGATTCTTGTCCTATTGAAACAGGTGTGACTTTAAGTACCGATGATAGTTCAGTCGATATCTATGTCTCATTGTCGTCGGACAGAAAAATCGTGACGATTGAAGGTCAGGAAAACTTATCTGCTGATACAACTTATTATGTTTCGGTTAATGCGTTTTGTGACTATGCTGGTAACCAGTACGCAGCAAGCAATGTACTAACATTTACGACATCGCTTTCTGAGTCAAACGATACAACGGGTCCATCTCTGGTCAGTCTTGACCCAGCAAGTAATGCAACAGATGTTGATGTTAACACAACAATAACCATCGTTTTTGACGAGGTCATTGATGGTCGCTCGCTACCTGAAATCAAGCAAGGTTCCGATGTTATAGAAGGTGAATATGAGGTACTAGGTGACACAATAATATTTACCCCAAATTCGGCACTGTTAGGATCAACAACGTATCGAATTAGCATTTTATCAAGCGTTAGGGATATGGCGGGCAATACCAAGAATTTAGGTACACATACTTTCTCAACGGGTTCAAACTAAGGTCATTGACAATGAAAAAGAATAAAATTGTGTTAATTGGCGCGTTTATTGTTGCATTCTGTGTCGCGATATTTGTCATTTTTAGTCATCATCTGGAGCAAAATGTTTCACCAGAAGCGGAACTTAAAAAACAACTCAATTAACGAAGCCGACGAGCTTGCAACAAGTGAAATTAGCGCAGAGCCAAGCAAGAGCGATGGCGAAAGTAGCTCAGGTTCGTCAAGCCGAGCAATCACAAGATGTGACCTTGACCGTTTCAGATAAAGCAAATTTAGAGGAACTGGCAACGAATAAACGTATTGAAATTGAGCAAGCAACGCTTGATTACAATGATGAATCGTTAGATGAAGATGAACGGAAGTTAATTAAACTGCAGATCCAAAACTTAATGAATGAATATAATCAATTGATATTACCATTGGCAATATCAAAGATGTCTCAGACATCAAATTCGGGCTAACGACAGTTGCTGTGCCGCGGTTTGCTAAAGACATTAATTAACTCACATAGAATTGGGTAAGACGTTTCTAATATATTTGTATTAACCTTTTATTCCTCAATGACTAAATCAATGCTTTTTGACGCAATGGCATTTTGTAATTGTTGCAAGCCTTCACTTGGAATAAGCCCTGTCATTGTTACAGACTCAGCATATTCAACATCTAAAATAGTGCCATTCAATAAATCAAGTTGGTGGCGAACCCATTGTTCTTGAGCAAAATCAAACTTCGCCGTAAAACTATCTACAGGGACAATAGGCGCCAATTCCGCCTCACTAAACGCTTGTTCAACAGATTGCGAATATGCTCTTACAAGCCCTCCGGCCCCAAGTTTAATACCACCAAAATAACGAATGACAATTGCCATAATATTATTGACAGGTTTATGTTGTAAAACATTGAGAATGGGCTTTCCAGCGGTACCAGAAGGTTCTTCATCATCGGACATCGCGGCGGTTTGAGATTGTGCGTTGGCGCCCATGACATACGCCCAACAATGGTGTCGCGCGTCAGGGTAAGTTTGCTTGGCGATAGCAAGAAACGCCATGGCATCTTCACGAGAATCCACTGTTTTGAGCCAGCAAATGAATTGGCTTTTTTTATTTCTAATGTTTTATGTACTTCATTGATGATTGCAAATTGTGTCATTGGTATTTTTGCCTTGATGTACATCGTTTTATGTGGAATGCTAGGTTTATCGTTGATTTTACCGCACTATTACGACTTATTTGTGTGGAAATTTGAAAAAAACTGAGAATATCAGTGATTTTACATTTCAACATGGTCTGAATTTAAGTTTAACAGAAAGGAAAATGTAGGTTAATGCGAGCGGCTGGTTTTCTACTATTAGTCTTTGGTCTGTTTATGTCTGCAAACATTAATGCAGAGGTATACCGGTGTATCGAAGATGGTGTAACGAAGTTTTCGGCATTGCCTTGTGGAGACGAGTCGAAGATGACGTTTTATGACGTTAGCAGAGCTGAATCCATTGAAACTTATTGGGCGAAACAAAAAAGAAGCAACAAAAACAACTAGATGAGCGGCAAGCTCGAGCTGAAAGTTATATCGCTGGTTATCCTAAGTTGTCAAAAAAGATCAAGAAAGCGATATTAGAATGTCGAATTGTACGGGGCATGACCAAAAAACAAGTGTATTTGTCGTGGAACGTGTTGCCAGAATCTGAAAAAAAGAAGTTAGTCGTGAGTCTTCATTAACTTTTTATAAATATAAAATGGCTCCGATTTGCCAAACCGAAAAATTTAAAGAAGCCGACCTTACCTTTAACAATCGTACTCACTTATTAGTTGGCTGGAATATCCGCCACTAGGGTGTTTTCATCCTTTGCCGAGAGTTTCTAGTTTTATGGATTTCAAGAAGAAAATCACTGCGTTGCGTTCATATGGGCGAGCAACCCCTCCTACCGATATTAGTTATTTAGCTGAGCAGTTTGAAAGTGACAGAGGCCGAATTATTCAGTCAGCTGCGATCCGTCGTCTTCAACAAAAAACACAAGTTTTTCCATTAGAAAATAACTCTGCAGTACGCAGCCGTTTAACGCATTCGTTAGAAGTACAGCAGACGGGTCGACATATTGTTCGAACAATTTTCAAGAAATTAAACCAAAATCCGTTAGATATCGGTTTACTGCCATTCGAAAGAGAAGTTGAAACATTAGTAGAAATGGCGTGCTTGATGCACGACATAGGTAATCCGCCTTTTGGTCATTTTGGTGAAGCGGCGATTAACCATTGGTTTGAAAAACACCTTGATAAACATGTTTTGTTTGCGCAGTCGTCGAACAAAATGTTGGCGTTGCAACTTAAACACGAACTTAAAAATTTCGAAGGAAACGCTCAAGCATTTCGGATCATCTTTAATTTGTTACGTTTAAACCTAACGTACTCGCAAGCGGCCAGCATACTAAAATATACGCGTTCGGGGCTTGAACAAAGACCTGACAAAAGCAAACCACTGTCTTATTTGAAGAAGAAAGTCGGGTTTTATTATTCTGAAATGGAAGACATCAAGTCGATGTCGACCCATTTAGAAATAAAGCCCGGTCACAGGTATCCTTTAGCCTATTTAATGGAAGCGGCAGATGACATAAGTTACTGTTTAGCAGACATTGAAGATGGTGTTGAAAAAGGACTACTAGATTGCCAACAGTTGTCTGCTCATTTAATCGAGACGTTTAATCGGTACGCTGGTGAAACAAGTACTCAAAGGATCACGAAAAACAAGACATTTGAAGAGGCCGTAGAATATGCACTTGGCCGAAGTGAAAAAGAGCCGATAAACAAGACTCATGAATTTTTTGTTTGGTTGCGGGTGCAGCTCATTCATCCTCTGGTCGATCATGCTGCTGTGCAATTTATCGATAATATTGAAAGCGTCTACGAAGGCGATTTTAATCGTGCCTTACTCGAAGACGACAGTATTTTTCATAACGTTATTTCGACATTTAAAGATGTCGCGATTAAATACATTTTCTCAACACATGAAGTTGAGACAAAAGAACTACAGGGTTATCAAATTATATCGGGGCTACTGCAAGCTTTTGAACCTTTGTTATTATGCAAAACAGACAAGTTTCAAGACATGGTATGGGACCGAAAACGTGGTAGGCTTTTAGAAGCTAGGCTTTATAAACGCCTTGCAAACAAACATTTAAAAGCCTATCGAGTGGCAATTGAACCTTTGATTAACCAGCCCGACTTTGTATTACTGGAGTTTTATTACCGTTGTCGATTGATCCAAGATCACGTTAGCGGCATGACAGATCAGTACGCATTTGAAGAATATCGCAATTTGTACCTAGCTTAACATTCAAAAAAGGGACAAATTGTCGTAAACTCCGGCGATTCTATTTTTAACCTGACTCTTCGAGTAGTAATTTACAGGCGATAACATGACCGACATCCAAAACGCTATAGCTGAGATCAAACGTGGCACAGATGAAATTTTGCCAGAAGACGATCTGATCAAAAAACTAGAAGAGGGCAAACCTCTTCGCATCAAGGCCGGTTTTGATCCTACAGCTCCTGATCTTCATTTAGGTCATACTGTTCTAATTAATAAACTAAAAACATTTCAAGACCTAGGCCATGAAGTTATCTTTTTAATTGGTGACTTTACTGGACTCATTGGCGACCCAACGGGAAAAATGTTACGCGTAAGCCGTTAACTAAAGAAGACGTGCTAAGAAATGCAGAAACCTATAAAGAACAGGTTTTCAAAATTTTAGATCCAGCTAAAACCACCGTCGCTTTTAACTCGACATGGTTTAACGAGTTTGGTGCGTCAGACATGATTAAGCTAGCTGCTCGTCAAACCGTTGCACGTATGTTGGAACGAGACGACTTTAAAAAGACGCTACGCGGGTGGTCAGTCAATCGCAATTCATGAATTTTTATACCCACTTGTACAAGGTTGGGATTCAGTTGCACTTAAAGCTGACGTTGAATTAGGTGGTACAGACCAACGATTTAACCTATTAATGGGCCGTGAGTTGCAAAAAGACGAAGGTCAGCGTCCACAATCTGTTTTGATGATGCCTTTGTTAGAAGGATTAGATGGTGTTCAAAAGATGTCTAAGTCTTTGAACAATTACATCGGCATTACAGACGCGCCGCAGGATATGTTTGGTAAAGTAATGTCTATTTCTGACGAGCTAATGTGGCGTTACTATGACTTACTTAGTTTCCGCCCAATTGCTGAAATTGAGCAATTTAAAGCAAATATTGAAGCGGGCAGCAACCCTCGTGATGTCAAAATTGAATTAGCAAAAGAACTAATTGCACGTTTCCACAGTGAACAAGCTGCGGATGATGCTTATGCCGATTTCATTAAGCGATTCCAAAAAATGCGTTGCCTGACGAAATTCCAGAAGTTACGGTGACATCAGGTGAACCAATTGCTATCAGTAATTTACTTAAAGAAGCTGGTTTAGTGGCAAGTACCTCTGAAGCGATGCGCATGATCAAGCAGGGGGCTGTTAAGTTAAACGGCAAAGACAAAATCAGTGATACTAAGTTGATTATTGAAGTTGGCAGCAGTGAAATTTATCAGGTCGGTAAAAGAAAGTTTGCCAAAGTAACAGTTAGCTAATCTTCTAATAGCTCTTCCTATATTAAAATTAACCCCAGTCGCCTGGGGTTTTTTGTTAATTTTCAACTGGAAACGTGTTTGATTACCATCTGTTTTAGTTAAACTTACACTTCTTAAGCGTATCCACTTAATCCGAGCAAAGGAATATTTGTATGTCACTAAATAGAATCACTGTCGCTGGAACTAAGATCATACCTAATAAAGTTGTTTGTGTTGGGCGTAACTTTGTAGATCATATTAAGGAGTTGAATAATGTGGTTCCTGACGAGATGGTGTTGTTTATAAAACCCAATTCTGCAATATCTGACAGTTTTGTTTTTAAGCTTGGGAGCGCTCAAAGCGGCGATGAAATTCATTTTGAGACAGAAATATGTTTTGTCGTAAAAAACGGGTTTTTAGATGCGGTCGGGGTTGGCTTAGATTTAACAAAACGAGAAATTCAAACTAAGTTGAAGCAGAATGGGCTTCCGTGGGAGCGAGCTAAAAGTTTTAAAGGTGCCGCTGTGTTATCTCCCTTTGTTAAGTTGGATTTCGATTTAGAAAAGCTTCATTTGAAACTCTGGATAAATGGCAAGCTACAACAAGCTGGCGGTGTAGAACACATGATCCACTCTCCAACCGCGATATTATCGGAAGTCGAAACGGTGTTTTCGTTAGATGATGGCGATGTCATTATGACCGGCACACCAAAAGGTGTTGGGAAAATAAATCAAGGTGATGTTTTTGTTGCGGAGCTGTTTGCAGACGAAATAAAGCTTATGAGCCAAGAGTGGCAAGCATAAATAATAGAATTTACCTCACGTCATGTGGTTAATACAACGGTGGGTGTCTGCGTTGTTTTTTGCGTTAGGCGGTTAAAACAACGGTGGGTGTCTGCGTTATTTTTAGCGGTAGGCGGTTAAAACAACGGTGGGTGTCTGCGTTATTTTTTACGTTAGGCGGTTAAAACAACGGTGGGTGTCTGCGTTGTTTTTTTGCGTTATGTGGTTAAAACAACGGTGGGTGTCTGCGTTGTTTTTTGCGTTAGAGGGTTAAAACAACGGTGGGTGTCTGCGTTGTTTTTTGCGTTATGTGGTTAAAACAACGGTGGGTGTCTGCGTTGTTTTTTGCGTTAGGCGGTTAAAACAACGGTGGGTGTCTGCGTTGTTTTTTGCGTTAGGCGGTTAAAACAACGGTGGGTGTCTGCGTTGTTTTTTGCGTTATGTGGTTAAAACAAAGGTGGGTGTCTGCGTTGTTTTTTGCGTTATGTGGTTAAAACAACGGTGGGTGTCTGCGTTATTTTTTGCGTTATGTGGTTAAAACAAAGGTGGGTGTCTGCGTTGTTTTTTGCGTTATGTGGTTAAAACAAAGGTGGGTGTCTGCGTTGTTTTTTGCGTTAGGCGGTTAAAACAACGATGGGTGTCTACGTTGTTTTTTATTTTTTGCGTTAGGCGGTTAATACAACGGTGGGTGTCTGCGTTATTATTACTCCGTGCATTTCCTTTCACTGATCTTCATGGGGCTAAATGTCCGTACAAAATCTGGGCATTAGTGGTATTCAGATAATATCTAATAAAAAATGAGTTAACGACAGCGTATTTTGGCTTAATTCCTACACCGCTATTGTGTTAAACTGCGGCCGGCTTAACTACTAGAATGACTGAGTGAATGTTAGATAACGTAAGAATTGTATTGGTAAATACCTCACATACCGGAAATATCGGGTCTGCTGCGCGCGCAATGAAAACGATGGGAATTAAAGACTTAGTACTTGTCGATCCTGTGCAGCCTCCAGATAGTCATACTTCTGCTTTAGCCGCTGGAGCGACCGATATCTTGGGCAATCTCAAAATTGTAGATACTTTGCAAGAAGCCATCGCAGACTGTGGATTATCAATTGCAGCAAGTGCTCGTTCACGCACGTTATCTTGGCCAATGGTCGGTCCTCGAGAGTGTGGTAAAAAGTAGTTGAAGAAGGCGAAAAACATAAAGTTGCTTTGGTATTTGGGCGAGAAAACTCGGGCCTCACCAACGAAGAATTACAGCAGTGCCAGTTCCATGTTCATATTCCGGCAAATCCAGAATACAGTTCTTTAAATCTGGCAATGGCGGTTCAAACACTTTCCTACGAAGTTCGCATGAACTTTTTAGAAAAAGAAGGTGAGCAATATGAGCCGTTTGAAGCCGACTATCCTAATAGCGGTCAACTAGAAGGTTTTTATCAGCATTTGGAAGAAACCTTGGTTCATACCGGATTTATTATTAAACAACATCCTGGGCAAGTTATGTCAAAGCTTCGTCGTGTATTTAATCGGGCACGACCTGAGTCCCACGAGTTGAATATATTAAGAGGTGTCCTCACTTCTATAACTAAGTTAATTAAAAACTAAACTAATTAAAGAGTAACGTTCCCAATGTTTGATCGCATTAAAGAAGATATAGCAAGTGTTTACAATCGTGACCCAGCTGCGCGCAGCAATTGGGAAATATTGTTTAACTATCCTGGACTTCATGCGATCTGGTTTCAACGAATATCACATAGTCTGTGGCGCGCAAACTGGAAATGGTTGGCACGTTACATTTCAACTATCGCACGCTGGTTGACAGGGGTTGAAATTCACCCCGGTGCTACTATTGGCCGTCGATTTTTCATCGACCACGGCATGGGCGTCGTAATCGGCGAAACGGCAGAAATTGGTGACGATGTAACGCTTTATCACGGTGTAACCTTAGGTGGGACAAGTTGGAATGCTGGGAAAAGGCATCCAACATTGTTAGATGGTGTTGTCGTAGGGGCCGGGGCGAAAATTTTAGGTCCGATTTTAGTTGGCAAAAATGCCCGTGTTGGTTCTAACTCTGTTGTTGTTAAAGAAGTTCCTGAGAACGCCACTGTTGTCGGTATTCCAGGGCGAATAGTAAACGCGCCGACTTCAGCTGCAACAGATGATAAAAAGCGTACGCAGATGGCGCAAAAATATGGTTTTGACGCTTATGCGGTGTCACCAGATAACCCAGATCCTGTCGCCAAAGCAATTGGCGCAATGTTAGACCACATTACTATTATGGACGAGAAGCTAGCTTCAGTGTGCTCAGAAGTCACAAAAATGGGTGGTACTGTCTGCAATAAAGAATTACCGGTCATCGACGTCGACTCAAAAGAGTTTGTGGAAGAAGGCCAAAAGCTGCTGAACAGCGCGTCGCAGGTATGCACGCCTTCGATCCGACAATATAAAGTCCTTGCGTTTTATTTAAACCCGAGTAAATTAGTCAGGTATAAGTACTTGACTAATTTACTCAGGTTTGTAAAATGCGACCCCATCGAAAGGGTCCACATTTTTAACGTGAAAGGTGAGAAATGAAGCTTACATCTAAAGGTCGTTATGCCGTTACAGCAATGCTAGATGTTGCATTACATACGTCAAATGGACCCGTACCGTTAACCGATATATCAGAACGCTAAGGAATTTCGCTTTCTTATTTAGAGCAGTTGTTCGCCAAACTTCGTAAAAGCGAGTTGGTAAACAGTGTAAGAGGCCCAGGTGGTGGTTATTTTCTTGGACGCAATGCATTAGAAATCTCCATTAGCGAAGTTATCGCTGCTGTAGATGAAAGTGTAGATGCAACTAAGTGTGGCGGAAAAGGCGATTGTTTGAGTGGCACTCGCTGTCTTACTCATAAATTATGGTCGAATCTGAGCGATCGAATAGAAAACTTTTTAAGTGATATTTCGATTGGTGAATTGGTTCAACAAAAAGACGTAAAAGCCGTAGCAGAGCGGCAAGATGCTGAACATACGACTATTCGTTTAGCAGCGCAAAATTTATAATTGTTCTACCTGTATAAACGCAGGTTTTTAATTCGTTCGTGGAGAATTTAATGAAGTTACCAATCTATCTAGATTACGCAGCTACCACACCAGTTGACCCTCGTGTAGCAGAAGAAATGATGAAGTCGTTAACAATGGATGGCACATTTGGTAACCCAGCGTCGCGGTCACACAAATATGGCTGGCAAGCAGAAGAATTAGTTGATATCGCCAGAAATAATATTGCTGAATTAGTAAATGCTGACCCACGCGAAATTGTTTTTACATCGGGTGCAACAGAGTCTAATAACTTAGCGATTAAAGGTGCAGCTCATTTTTATAGCAAAAAGGGTAAGCACATTATTACGGCTAAAACTGAACATAAAGCCGTTTTAGATACCTGTCGTGAATTAGAACGCCAAGGTTTTGAAGTAACGTATTTAGACGTATTACCAAACGGCCTTGTTGACTTAGACGTACTTGCAAAAACAATGCGTGACGACACTGTTGTTGTAAGCATCATGCATGTAAACAATGAAATTGGTGTTATTCAAGATATCGCTAAAATTGGCGAAATGTGTCGTGAACGTAAAATTGTATTCCATGTTGATGGCGCACAAAGTGCCGGTAAAATCCCAGTGGATTTGTCAGAATTGAAAGTGGATCTAATGTCATTTTCAGCGCATAAAATATACGGCCCTAAGGGTATTGGCGCATTATATGTTAGTCGTAAACCTCGTATTCGCTTAGAAGCGCAAATGCACGGTGGCGGCCATGAGCGTGGTTTCCGTTCTGGTACACTACCTGTACATCAGATTGTGGGTATGGGTGAAGCATTCCGTATTGCTAAGCAAGATATGGAAAAAGACACAAAACACATTATCGAATTACGTGAAAAACTTTGGAACGGTGTTAAACATATCGAAGAAACCTACATCAATGGTGACTTAGAGAGCCGCGTTAAGGTATCTTCAATGTAAGCTTTAACTTTGTTGAAGGCGAAAGTTTAATTATGGCACTAAAAGACATGGCGGTATCTTCAGGTTCAGCCTGTACGTCTGCTTCTTTAGAGCCTTCATATGTATTGAGAGCATTAGGTTTGACAGACGAGTTAGCACATAGCTCGATTCGATTCAGTATTGGTCGTTTTACGACAGAAGCTGACATCGACCATGTTATCGGACAAGTTAACAACGCAATCGACAAATTACGTGAAATGTCGCCGCTTTGGGAAATGTTCAAAGATGGTGTTGATTTAAATAGCGTGCAATGGGCTGCACACTAGGTTTATCTAGTAGCGGTAACGAATTTTCAAATTAATTATTAATCGAGTTTTCGATTAAGGAGCTTAAAATGGCTTATAGCGAAAAAGTAATAGACCACTACGAAAACCCTCGTAACGTTGGTTCTTTTGACAAAAATGATCCAACTATTGCAACGGGTATGGTTGGCGCACCGGCTTGTGGCGATGTAATGAAGCTACAACTTAAGATTGGCGAAAACGGTATTATCGAAGACGCAAAGTTTAAGACATATGGTTGTGGTTCTGCGATCGCTTCTTCTTCACTTGTAACAGAGTGGGTTAAGGGCAAGTCAATCGATGAAGCTCAGCAACTTAGTAACACTGAAATTGCTGAAGAACTTGCGCTACCACCAGTGAAAATTCACTGTTCAATTCTTGCTGAAGACGCGATCAAAGCAGCAATTGAAGATTACAAAGCTAAAAAGAACAATTAGGTATTAAGCTGTGTTTTCACAGCGTAATAGCTTAGTTTTACTTTCAACTTATTTAGATAGAGGCAGCAGTAAATGGCCATCAGTTTAACCGATTCGGCAGCAGATAGAGTAAAATCGTTTTTACACAACCGTGGTAAAGGCTTAGGCCTGCGCTTAGGCGTGAAAACAACAGGATGCTCAGGATTGGCTTACGTGTTGGAATTTGTTGACGATATCGAAGACGGCGATGAAGTTTTTGAAGACAAAGACGTTAAAGTCATTGTCGATGCAAAAAGCTTAGTTTATCTAGATGGAACAAAATTAGATTTTGTGAAAAATGGGTTGAATGAAGGGTTCGAATTTGTGAACCCGAATCAAAAAGACGAATGTGGTTGTGGTGAAAGCTTCACCATATAGTCTGTTTTAGATTTGTATTAATAAGGCCATTTACCCCAAAGGTAATGGCCTTAACTGTTTTAAAATCTTGCATTACAAGTTTCGTAATTATTTTAGTTAAATTGTATTAAAGGTTTTTATGCGTTATTTCTCGTTGTTTGATTTACCCGTTGATTTCCAAGTTGATACCAACTTATTAACTCAACGATATCGTGATATTCAAAAGAAAGTCCACCCTGACAATTTTGCTAGCGGCTCAGACCGTGAGCGACTCCTTGCGGTACAAACATCCTCAGAAATCAATGACGCCTTTGAAACGTTAAAACACCCATTGTCACGCGCTGAATACATGGTGATGGAACACGGTTTTGATGTAAAGCATGAGCAAACTACCATTAAAGATGGCATGTTTTTGATGCAGCAAATGGAGTTGCGTGAAGAGCTTGAAGATATTGAAACAGCATCGGACAAAGAGTCAGCGTTTGATGACTTTTACGATGACGTGAAACAACTCGTAGTGCAATACACCAATCAATTTGAATCACTGTTTAATTCGCAAGATTACGACTCAGCTGCGGTTGCTGTACGTAAACTTCGGTTTGTTTACAAATTGAAGTCCGAAGCGCAACAGCTAGAAGACAAGTTATTAGACGATTAAAAATGAATATCAACTGGAAATGTATTTAGATGGCTTTATTACAAATTGCTGAGCCTGGACAAAGTACCAACCCTCACGAACATAAGCTTGCAGTAGGGATTGACTTAGGCACAACTAACTCGTTAGTCGCAGCGGTACGTAGTGGTAAACTAAGGTGTTTTACCCGACGAAGAAGGGCGGTTTTCACTGCCATCTGTTGTTCGCTATTTGCCGAAGGCGGTAATGATAGGTGACGACGCAAAAAACAGCGCAGCAGATGATCCTGAAAATACCATAGTATCGGTTAAACGCTTTTTAGGCCGTGGATTATCCGACATCAATGCGTTATATGGCGATTTGCCGTACCAGTTTGTTGAAAAAGAGCATACCGTCAATATTCAAACAGCACAGGGGAGAAAAACCCAATTGAAGTATCAGCGGAGATTTTATATAACCTCCGCCAACGTGCTGAAAGTTCACTTGGCGGCGACTTGCAAGGTGCCGTAATTACCGTTCCTGCATACTTTGATGACGCTCAACGCCACGGTACAAAAGACGCTGCCGAACTTGCTGGAATAAAAGTATTACGTCTGATTAATGAGCCAACAGCTGCGGCGATTGCGTATGGTTTAGACTCTGGACAGGAAGGCATTATTGCGGTTTATGACCTTGGTGGTGGTACTTTTGATATTTCAATTTTACGTTTAAATAAGGGCGTTTTTGAAGTGTTATCAACGGGCGGCGATTCGGCGCTTGGAGGTGATGACTTCGACCGTACAATCGTTTCAAAACTGATTGAATTGCATGCACTACCAAAAAGTGGGCTAACAGCGAAAAGCTTAAGAAAGCTTTACGACTTAGGACGTAAAGTAAAAGAGCAATTAACGTTAGATGATTCTGTCGAGTACCAACTTTCTATTCAAGAAGGTGAGGTTAGCGGGACTTTCACCAAACAATTGTTTGAAGATGGTATTGCCGAATTAGTTAAGAAAACCCTGAAAAGCTGCCGACGAGCGTTAAAAGATGCTGAAATAGAAGCCGAAGATATCTTAGAAGTGGTCATGGTGGGGGTTCTACTCGTGTACCTCTAGTCCGAGAAAAAGTGGAAGGTTTTTTCAAACGTACCCCTTTAACCACAATTGATCCGGACCAAGTTGTTGCAATTGGTGCTTCAATTCAAGCTGACTTATTAGTTGGTAACAAGCCCGACTCTAATATGTTGCTACTGGATGTGACGCCATTATCTTTAGGGTTAGAAACAATGGGGGCTTGGTAGAGAAAGTCATTCCAAGAAACACCACAATCCCAGTCGCGAGAGCACAAGAATTTACCACATACAAAGATGGCCAAACGATGATGGCTATTCATGTATTACAGGGTGAACGTGAATTAGTTGACGATTGTCGTTCATTGGCTCGGTTTGTATTAAAAGGTATACCGCCGCTAACCGCTGGTATTGCGGTTATTCGAGTTACGTTTAATATTGATGCGGACGGCTTATTAAGTGTAACCGCAATGGAAAAATCGACAGGGGTTGAGGCATCAATTCAAGTAAAACCTTCATATGGACTTGAAGAAGACGAAATAGCGAATATGCTTACATCGTCTATGAGAAATGCAAAAGAAGACATGCAAGCAAGAATGCTTCGTGAACAGCAAGTTGATGCAAAGCGTATGATTGAGTCGTTGGAATTGGCAATTTCTCAATCAGGTCATCTAATTGCCGACGATACTGAACGAGCAGCAATAGATAAGGCCATTCAGTTGTTACAAGAGAGTTGCTAAGGGCGAAGATGGCTCAATAATTAAAGACAAGATCAAGCAGCTTGATGATATTAGTCAGCCGTTTGCAGCTCGTCGAATGGAAGACAGTATTAAACAAGCTTTAACCGGTCAAGCGGTTGAAGACGTATAAAACAAATTACAGAATGTAGAGATTAAACATGCCTCAAATAATTGTATTACCTCACCCAGAGCTTTGCCCCGATGGCGCAGTATTGGAAGCAAAAAAGGACAGTCGGTACTGGACGTTGCATTAGCGAATGATATAGATGTTGAACATGCTTGTGAAAAGGTATGTGCCTGTACAACATGTCATATTATTGTTCGTGAAGGTTTTGATTCACTGTCTGAGAGCGATGAGCTGGAAGACGATATGCTAGATAAAGCATGGGGTTTGGAAATGGAATCACGTTTAGGCTGCCAAGCCATTATTCAAGATGAAGATTTGGTTGTTGAAATTCCTAAGTACAGTCTAAACCACGCAAAAGAAAATAATTAGTTTTTTGTCAGAAACAAAAAATGGCGTTAACACTTAAGTGTAACGCCATTTTTTGCTTTATAAAAGAGCGATTTGGTTAACCCTAAAAGTTAACGAAAAATCTGCTCTTTGAAATATAAGCAATTATTCGCCCATTCTGTCTCGAGCAATTGCAACGACTGGAGAAGCACTGTGACCAAATTCGTCAGCCCATTGAACAAGTGTTTTGCCATTTGATTCTGGAGTGTTTAACGCAACAACAGGTAATTTTGAAACGATAAACCCACCAACAGAATTCGCTTCGCTCGTAATTGCAAAACGCAACATTGTTTGACCGTCACACAAAACAGAGTCATAGATGTTTCTGATCCGTATGTTGTTTGCTTTCAAAACTTTACGTAAACGTGATTTATTATCAACTTCGATATAGCTACAAATTGTTTCAGCTAAACCGTCATTAGCTTTTACATAGGTCGGCGCAAGCATAGTTGCAAGTAAAACAATTGTTAAAACACTTTTCAATTTTGTATCCTCTAAAAAAATTTTGCGCATCATAAATGTTTTAAAATTAAGTGCAAATTTTGCTCAATATAGGTGTTTGTAATTTTTTGCTAAAGTGTATAGCTAAGTTAACGCACGTAATTGGAATAACACACTACATTTACGCGATTAGTTAAAAAAATTCATTTGAACTTATTTTTTGATGCTGTAATGAATAGTTTCCATATAGCGGTTTTACAAAATGTTTTCGGCTGACATATTTAGATGTTTTGTAAAGTACTTCTTGGTGTTTATTAACATATAAAAATACGTTAACGCTAGGCGGGTTAGCTACTCTAGCTGTTTATTGTTTTTTATACCGGTAAACTCTAAATTTGTATCGGGTGAATTAACGTGAATTAGACGGTAAAAAAGAGCTTGTGTCTAAAAAACGATGACTTTAGAATCGACGCTAAATTCTTGTAACATGGTCATTAAGTTTGTTATAACAAGGCAAGTTCGGCAAATGTACTACTGCATCTTAATGTTTTAGAATTGCTAACTAATACAACGTTAATCCAAGTTTATGGACACAATTTAAAAGGAACAATTATGAAAACATTAAAATTAGTTTTTATTTCGCTTATGGTAGTAACTGCAGTTGGTTGTAAATCGACGGCTGATAAAGCGACTACGAGCAAAGAAGTTGCTCAAAATATGACACAAGAAGAAAAATTAAAGCAAGCTAAAGCTGATATAAAGTGTCGTAGTGAAGCACCTACCGGTTCACGTATCTCTAAAATGAAATGTACAACGAAGAAACAACGTCAAGCACGTTCACGCACTAAAACCGTTTTAGATGAAGTATTGCAAAACCAAGTTGGCGCCCTTAAAGGTCCAGTTGGTGGTGGTAACTAGAATTACCACAATTAGTTAATCGGCTGATTATTTAGCCGTTGTCTGACTGAATAGGGGTGAAGCAATTTCGCCTCCTATAGTTATAGTGCTTTCTCAAACTACCGCATCATTGTGTCATTTAATAACGAGTTCAAAAAGACACGTTTTTTAAAGTAAATTCCTTAAATCAAATTATTGTTAGCACAAATGAACGGTCTGCAACTTTGGAAATACCTTAGTATAACGATATGTCAGGTATCGTAGTTGGAGACGCATTTGCACGACAGTCATAAATTTTTTGCAAAAATTTAAACGGCCTAAAATAAGCTGCCCCTCCACCAAATTAAGCATAAGTTTAAGTTTAACCAGACACCCACACAATATTAAGCACGAGTATAAGCAGACACCCACACCAATTTAACCAGACAGCCATTCAAAATTAACCATACACCCACACAAAATTAAGCACGAGTATAAGCAGGCTCCCACACAAAATTAACCAGACACCCACCCAAATTAAACACAAGTTAAAGCAGATAAGTTTAAGTAGACACCCACACAAATTTAACTAAGGCACCCATGCATTTTTAAGTAGCCACCCATGTGAGTTGAAGCCTGAGTTTAAACAGACACCCACACAAATTTAACCAGACACCCACCCAAATTTAACCAGACATTCACCCAAATTAAACCAGACATCCACCGAATTTGGGCCTTCGGTTATGTGTTTAGGTAGCGATTAACTGTAATTGTTTTAGAGATTTTTCGATATTAGTTAAAACCCTCTATGCTATTGACGACCTTAATATAATTAAGTAGTTTGCGTATTCTATTTTTACAATTAGGTTCTATTTTTATGACACGGACGTTGATATTTTTACTGCTTATTTTAGATTTTACTAACTTATCCCACGCAGCAGTTCCAACGACAAAAGTTGAGTTTAATGCTCAGCTTTCATCGCCTATCGTCCGTAACGACACTGATTCTGACCTCAGAATAAAAATTTCTGATGGTTTCCTGTTGGCTTTTTAGATGATAATAAATTAGAAATAAGAAAGTTTAGCCATTCAGGAGCGCAAAATAAGTCCTTCGGGGTTAATGGCGAAGCTTCGATTGAATTTGTAGACAGTGCTTTTTCCAACCGTTGGGGAATCAATTAGGCAGTATCTTTGTTGATGAGGGAGGGGATATATATATTTCATTGTTGACTGGTTTAGAAGGCTATGATGTTGAAAAACGGCAAGTTCACTTATTTAAATTTTCTAGTGACGGCACAGCAGACAAATATTTTGGTAAAACAGGTTGGTCTATGAGGTTGTTTTATACTCACAGATACAGCTTGGGCTACTTTGTTAAAACATTTATTACTGGTTCTACTAATAATCAAGTCTTGCTCGGTGTCAGTTTGGGATTTGGTGATACAACATTTATACGTATAAACCAAGATGGCTCTATTGATAGGACTTTTGCTGATGACGGCATGAAGTCGTTTGCTAGTAATTTTTATATTTCTGACGGCGATAAATTATCAGGTTCAAAACAAAACCACATCGGGGTAAGAACGAGCGCGTTAAAAACAGACGCAGGTAAGACTTATCATGCAATAAACAGCGTCCAAGGTGTGTGGTATATAAATATTGATGGTGATCTGTTAGGCGACATTGATTTAAAAAATTACAGTGCAGATGTATTTAGTGAATTTGAAGAAGATAAGTTTCATTTTAGAACTGAATTTGCAACAGACATTGTTAACGGCGAGCAGTTTGTAATTGCCGAAGTTAAACGCAAAAATGTAGAATATGACAAATCCTTAATGATATTTAAACTTAAAGATAAGGCCATCGACTTAACATTTGGTACAAAAGGTGTGTTTTGGATAAAAGGTGACGTAAATTATTTCTTTGGTGGAAATGCTGAATATGCAAAAGACGGTGGTCTTTTATTTACTTACAAGGGGAAAATCCAAGAAACACATACTTCCGCTATTTGTCGCCAGCTGGAGTACAAACATCTCCTACCCAACCCGCTTCGTTTAATACAAACTTATACTATATTGATAATTTATACGGTCAAGGTAATCCTGTATCCTTTGAATCATTTAGTGATGGAAGAAGACTCGTTTATACCGATAATCAACGTTTTTTTATGCTCGATATAAATGGTCAGTTAGATAACGCATTTTCCCAAGGAAGTGACTTAAGCACAAAGTCCGATTTACCGTTAAATAAACCCTATGTAATTGATGGTAATAATAATATTTGGACGTATCGCAATTCTGCTATTTATCGCTATAACCAATTTGGAAAGCTGGATACAAATTTTCTTGAGGGTAAAAATAATTACCTTAAAGTCGAAGGGTACTCTGTTTTAAAAATTAGCTGGATAGAACCAAATATTGACGGTGGAGTTGATGTATTCCTAATAGACAAAACTGCAGCTTATCGGGGTCAGCAAGACGTTATTATTTTACGGCTAGATGAAAACGGTTCGCTTGACGTCAATTTTGGTCAGAATGGACTAGTCATTTTTACTTGGGATGATAATTTCGGAAATATTGGATATGACACTAGCAATTTAAAGGTTTTGCGAACTGAAAAAAATGAAACTCTAATAATGGTGACGGTTGAATCGCCCGCTGTTCCCAGTTTTTTAACTTTATTTAAGCTAGATGCCAACGGTAATTTCATTACTGAGTTTGGCAACAATGGGGTGGCTGAATTTAAGCACGATACAAGTGTTACAGGGCTTTCTTTCACTCCTGATAGTGCTAATAATATTTATATAACAGGTGTATTTGACGAATATGGCAAATATGAAGTCAATTCGACAGGGTTCATCGCTAAACTGAATGAAAAAGGTCAGGTACAATTTGATTTTGCTGAGGAAGGTATACGTTTGTTAGAAAACGATGTATTGCCCAAGTCGATATGGATGATAGATCAGCACCAATTTTATGTCATTATTGATGGCGGAATACTGGGGCGCCCGACATTTCAGCTCAAATCATTTGACATAAACGGTAATGCCACTAGTGATTTGGTTGATGCAGATAGTTTTATGTTAAACATGTCAGAAGATATGATCCCAGATAAAAGATCGGCATATAATTACTTTAGTGATTCGAGTGGAAACCAATTTAATAAGATAGATAATAACAAAGTCGAAATAATGACGAGTTCGTTGCATGGCGTCACATTGCACAGTGTTGACTTTAGTCAACCGATCGAATTTAAAAAGAAAATTTCAACCTGACTGTTACCGAAGATAGCGGAAATTCGTCCTTTTTGTTGCCTCAGGTAAGTGCCAATTCCAGTGAACTCCTTATCATTAATTCTCCTATGTCAGGTGTTGCGATGTATGACAATAATAATGGCAACTGGGAAATTACTTATCGACCAAAACCAAATTTTTTCGGAGAAGATAATTTTTCTGTAGAAGTTAAAACAGAGAGTTTGGTTTATCAGTATCTAATATCTGTTGAAATAGTTCCCAGGAAGATCCGATTTTTCATAATACTAGGCTACAGGTTTTAAACTATCATAGCGATGACTTTGAAGTTATTGCGGGCTCAATTATCAGCATTAACGGCGTTATAAATACATTTGACCGGCTTCGACAATATAACGAAACGTATAATTTCGATGATTACACTTGGTATGCAGATGATGTAGTAGTTGCGAGCGGCGCTTCAGTTTTAAATGTCGACGAAAGCATGCTTGGCAAAATAATTCGATTCGAGGGTACTTTTCATTTTAAGGAAGGTTGGCAAAAAACGTACTCCATTTCAACGGATGAACCGATTGGTAACGTTGAAACTTCTAATAGCAATAAAGATAAAAGCACTGAAAAATCATCTGGCGCGCTTGATGACTACTTGTGGTTGGTGCTACTTATCATGTTGCGGCGGTACGCATATTTGGCTAAAGCGATATTCGCGCGCGATAAGTGAGCAAACATATTCGATAGGCAATTTTGTCAAAAATTCATTCCGAATTATTTTTTACTCAATTTCAAAAATAAGTCTAGTAAATGCAGTTTACGTAAAGGTAAGGTAGAATCGATTTAAATAGCCTGTTCAGCTTTAAAACTAAGCAAATCCCTACTATAAATAAACTGATACATGGCACCGAAAAAATTATAAAAATAACGGGAGAGTATTTTGTCTGAAATCGAACGCGAATCTATGGATTTTGATGTAGTCATTGTTGGCGCTGGACCAGCGGGTTTATCTGCGGCTATTCGAATAATGCAAAAGGCTCAGGAAAATGAGCAAGAATTATTGGTTTGTGTTGTTGAAAAAGGCTCTGAAGTTGGCGCTCATGTGTTATCTGGTGCCGTTTTTGAACCTAAAGCACTTAACGAACTTATCCCTGATTGGTCTGAAAAAGACGCACCGCTTACAACTAAAGTGAGCCACGATGAAGTCTACTTTTTACGTAATGAAACCGGCTCAAACACGGTTCCTAGCTTTGCTTTCCCAAAAACTATGCACAACGATGGTAATTATATTGTCTCTATGGGCAATGTATGCCGTTGGTTGGCAGAACAAGCGGAACAATTAGGTGTTGAAATATTCTCAGGGTTTGCCGCATCGCGTGTTTTATATAAAGACGGTGCAGTCGTTGGTATTCAAACCGGAGATATGGGGCTAAATGAAGAAGGGCAACAAAAAGATTCATTTATGCTTATGGTATGGAACTGAAAGCAAAATATACTATTTTTGCCGAAGGTGCTAGAGGTCATTTAGGCAAAGAATTAATTTCTAAATTTGAACTCGACCGTGATTCATCGCCTCAACACTTCGGATTAGGCTTCAAAGAGCTCTGGGAAGTCTCTCCAGAGGTTCATCAAGAAGGTTTAGTGATACATACCGCTGGTTGGCCATTATCGAGTGAGTCGAATGGTGGTGGCTATCTTTACCATGCCGATAATAACCAAGTTGTCTGTGGATTAATTGTTGATTTGAACTATTCAAATCCGCATATGAGTCCATTTGATGAATTCCAAAGAATGAAACATCATCCGGTATATGCTAAATATTTAGCAAATGGTAAACGGATCTCATACGGTGCGCGCGCTATCGCCAAAGGCGGACTTTATTCCTTGCCTAAAATGACGATGCCGGGCGGCTTCTTGGTCGGCTGCAATGCAGGGACATTAAATTTTGCGAAGATCAAAGGCAATCATGCCGCTATGAAGTCTGCAATGATTGCAGCAGATACTATTGTAGACGCTTTGTTAGCAGGCGATGAAGGCCAATCTGACTTAGTTCAGTATCAAACATCATTTGAACAGAGTTGGTTATATCAAGAACTGGAAAGCGCTAAAAACTTTGGTGGCGCGCTGCACAAATTAGGTACCATTTTTGGCGGAGCGTATAACACGTTAGATCAAAATCTATTCGGCGGCAAAATGCCGTTTACCTTTAAAGATGAAACGCCTGATTATGCGACAATGAAACCGGCAGCCAAATGTGATCCAATTCACTATCCTAAACCTGACGGAAAGTTGAGTTTTGACAAATTGTCTTCGGTATTTTTGTCAAATACGAATCATGAAGAAGGGCAACCTGTTCATTTACAACTTATTGACAAAGATATACCGATTAAAGTCAATTTAAACGTGTTCGATGAACCAGCGCAGCGCTATTGCCCTGCAGGTGTCTATGAGATCGTTGAAGAGTCAAACGAAAAACGTCTACAAATCAACAGCCAAAACTGTGTCCATTGTAAGACTTGTGACATTAAAGATCCCTCACAAAATATAATTTGGGTGACACCAGAAGGTGGCGGTGGTCCAAATTATCCAAATATGTAGTAACACCAAATTCCATTAACGCTTAACAGGTGAAAATTAAATAAAGGTTGTTAGGAATGAAGATTAACCCCTTCATTCCGTCAAAGTATTACTTAAAAAGATCCGTTAGGTGTTATGGTTGGTCATTCAAACTGGTAAAACATTACAACAAAGGAAGGGTTGGTAATGGAAAAGAAGTTAACCGCAGAGACGACTCAAGGCTTTTTAATTTACCTTTTAGAAGATGATGCGTTTTCCGCAACGGTAATTAGAAAAGCACTCAATACGGATGTTTTTCAAAGTCATACTTTAGTTGTGTTTGATTCTTTGGAAGCGTTGTTGACCGGGCTTGTTAACTTTACCCCTGAGATTGTACTTGTCGACTTAAATGTCCCCGATTCTAGAGGGCTCGACACTATCATTAAAATAAGCTCATTAATTGACGCAATTCCCATAGTTGTTGTTTCGGGTGCTGAGGCCGACTCCACTGGTGAAGAATTTATTAATTACGGAGCTCAAGACTTTATTCCTAAATCAGAGCTAACCGCGTCGTTGCTGTTACGTGTTATTCGATTTTCTATTTTAAGAGTTAAAACCAGTAAAAGTTTACAGCGTTCTGCCAAACATGATTTTCTGACCAAGTTATATAACCGTGAAGCATTAATTGAAAAACTAGATGTGATGATAAATTGCGGTGTACGTTACAACACAAAATTTAGTGTTTGTTATTTGAAAATTAATAATATTCCCCAAATAAATGAAAAATATGGACATCAGGCTGGAGATGACATTTTGTCTCTCATCGCCAACAGGTTACGACTATTTAGCCGAGCGTCGGACTTTATTGCGCGCTACGATGGCAATGAATTTGTGACTATGTTTCCTAATTCGAAGACAATTCAAGGTGCTATTTCTGCGGCCAGAAGCCAGCTGAAAACGATTGACGATAATTACATGATCACAGACCAAAATGGTGAAACAGTTAATGTGGTAGTGGACTGTAGCATGGGTTTAGCAATAAACAGTAATAACTGCGATACATCAGTCGAGATAATCGAAAAGGCATTTTTAAGCTGCTAGGGGCACAATTACAAAATCGTGCAATCGGGGTTATAGAAGAATAGGCGTTTTTATTTTGTGTGGTTTAGACAATTTCCCTATGGTCAATATTCATAGCCGCATTTATCTAGTGCCACGCGTAGCGTCGATTCACGAAGGGGTTTTATTAAGTAGGCTTTTGCGCCAACTTGACCTGCGCGTCTAATTGTCAATTTACTGTGGCTACCGGTAAGTACAACTATAGATGTGTCAGCGTTTATTGATTTACTATTTGTTAGCTGCGCTGCGATAGATAACCCATCAGAGTCCGGAAGGTTAATGTCTAGAAAAACAATATCGTATTCATTGTTATCTAGTTTATTTAAGGCATCTCGGCCACTTACAGCATAATCAAATTTAAAGGTCGATTTCTTAAATAATTTAGCACTTAAATTTAGTGACATTTCGTCATCTTCAACTAAAAGGACTCTTATTTTCTGCGGACTTTGAAGCTCTCTAAGCCGTTTCTCAAAATCGATTGTTTGCTCGCCATTTAGTGGTGGGGTTGTAACTTTATGGTGTGCTGTACTTTGTTTTAATTCGTTTTGCTCTAGACTGGTTTCGCCAGTATTTTCGACCCGTTCAACCTCATCTATTGATGCATTATTCGGATCCATTTTTGTGACAAGAGAAGTTGTAGATTTTACAAAACCATTGAGCAAAGACAGGGCTTTGTTTTGCAATTCTATTAATTCAGGGCGGATCTCATTGGACTTTATTTGACTCAACAAGTTTTTTATATCGTCTAAATTTAGCTCTGCTTTTTGATTTTTTCAAAACGTTCCTGAGCAGCAGTTATCGCTGAGTCGAGTTTTATTATGCTGTTTTCTAATTCGGTTTTAAACGCCTGTTTGCGATCCAAAGCCCCTTCAATTATTTCGACAAGTTCGTTTTTAAGCTCTAGATTAGTAAGTTGATATTGGATTCTGCCATTTGTCGTAAAATGAACGCCGAGCTCGCGTAGTAGTTGTTTGGCTAATAGAATAGGCCGTGTTTTTTCATAAAGCGGACGACTGATAAGGTATTCGTCAATTACCTGTGTGTTGTAGGCAGCAAACGCAGTTCCTTCCTCATTTTTTTGCAAAGAACCACAAGCTTATGCTCACAGCATGGGGTTGTTTTAAGGTCATCTATTAAAGAATAGTAGCGTTGGAGTGTGGTTTCGATGTGTTCAAACGAAAAAATATGACTTTAGGCGTTAAGTCTTTCATTTGTTCAATTAATTTATTGATGTCTGTTATTACTAAAACATGTTGAAAGTAATCTAAGATCTTCGACACGGCTAAGGCATCAAGCTCATTATCCTCCCTAAAGATTATTATATGATTTAACTTATCTCTGGTACTGATTGACTTAGCCACGCCGTTTATAATTCCTGTAAAGATAACTTAATGTCGTTCATTGTATTGTTATAAGTTGATAAAAATAGTTGCCAATGATTGTCGAACCCATCTTCATTAAATGACTCTGTCTTTTCTAAAGTAAGCGAGCATTGGCTTAGCGCGGTAGCCCCAATGTATCTACAGTTTGACTTAAGTGAATGGGAAATCAATTTAAAATTATCTAGGTCCATTTCATTTTTTAAGCGTAACAACTCACTGCGCTTTTTTACAAAATCTTTAGCTAGATCAACAATTGTCTGAATTTTTTCATCACGGTCTATACGACCAAATATCTTGTCAATTTCATCGGTATTAATAAAATTACTTTCTGCCATTGGAAAAACTCATATTTGTTGAAAAATTAAGTCGACAACGTTTGTGAAATGTCTAACGAAGTCGTGTTTTTCCGGTTATTAAGCCAGATTTCTATCTGCTTACTATCTAATGCTTTACTAAAATAAAATCCTTGTAAAATATCACACCCCATAGACCGCAATTGACTGATTTGTTGTTTTGTTTCAACACCCTCCGCTACGACTTTGAGACCCATTTTTTGAGCGAGTCTGACACTTGACTCAACCAAAAGTTGTGACGTTGGGCTGATATCAAGGTTTTGAGTAAAAACGCGATCGATTTTTAGTTCGGTAAAGGGAATTTTTGCAATTGTTCAAGTGAGCTGAATCCGGTACCAAAATCATCAATCGACAAATTAAACCCTTTTAAGCTCAGTCGGGTCATCACATCTAGGGAATTTACAAAATCCAATGAAAGCTTGGACTCTGTTATTTCTATCACGACTTCAGAAAACTGTATTTTATTTTCATACAACAGGTCACTCAAAATTTCGGGCAATTCAGTATTATTTAATGAGTTTGAAGAAAGGTTAAAACTAATCGTCGCATAATCCAATTTGGATTTTATTTTTCTAAAGCTTTCTAATCCTTTTCTAAAAATTTGAAACGTGAGTTCGTCAATTAAAAAGTTATTTTCGGCAACAGTGATAAACCTGTCTGGCATGATAAGACCCAGTTCCGGATGGTGCCATCTTGCGAGTGCTTCAAAACCAATAACATCCAATGTTTTTGCGTCAATTTGAGGTTGCAAATAACATTCAATTTCATCTCTAATGATTGCCTTGCCAAGCATGGCAACGGTAATTTCTGAAACAGCAGTTCGTGAGATATTAGTGACAGTCGCTTTTTCGCTGACTGTCGTCACCATTATTTGTGTTTGAAGTAAGGATGCGAGGGCATACTGGCTGACAGGTTTAGTTAACGTCCCTTTGTAATTTAGCCCACGTCGAATGGTTAATTCTACGATAGATTCAACAAGCCTAGAGTCTGTTCCTGTCATAATCGCGAGGGAATTTGAGTTTCTAACTCCGCTAAATGTCTAAAAAATTCAACGCCATCCATTCCTAGCATTTTTAAATCACTGAGAATAAAGCCAATATCATTGCCGTGTTTTGTCACTAAATCCATCGCGGCAAAGCCATCAATAGCAATAAGCACCTTATGTTGACCCAGATCTTTTAGCATCCGAGCAAGTATTTTCCTCAACAATGGATCATCGTCTACAACGAGTATGAATTTATCAATCATGTAATTCTTTTTAATAAATACCAATGGATCAAATATAGACCAACTAAAAGTAATTGCCGTGTTGATTTAGATTAGATTTTAATTTTTTACACTCGTTTAATAAATTTGTCCGAATGGATACGTTGTAGCTCTGCAATGGCTAACTGGCTTTCTGTGCAAAGTGAACTAAGCTATTCGTTAACAAAGCTGAAGTATTTAGCTTCTGAAAAGCGGTCTAAACTGTTTTGTTTTTAAGATATTTGTAATTTACGTCAAAATATATTGTTCTTAAATACGCTAGATAAACATTACGTTCCCGCCACAAACGCACGATATAGAGTTGAAAAGTCGTTTTACTTTACTTGTTTATTCAAATCAAAATCTAATAGATGGCTAAATCGACCTACAAAATTAAAATCTCCGGAGCATAAATGACAAGTAATCAAGAGTTAATCGACTATTTTGATTTTGCAAACATCGCCGCAGCTATTTTTGATGAAAAAGGCAATGCTAGTCGTTTGTCATCTGGTTTTGAAAATGAAATTTCTCCTTACCTTCCAATAAAAGTTGGCGAAAGTTTTGACCCTAAATGGCGCAGCGGTGCAACAACATTTGCGGCATTTTTAAAGCAACTTGTTGCGGGTGATAAGCAATTTGAACTGGTCGTAAATGATAGGGGAAATGTCCATCGAAAAATTAATGTTTCAGCAAAACGGATCCACACGAATACTGATATTTTTGTCATTTGCACATTTAAAATATCAACTGAAGTGATTGCTGACGAACAAAGTTATGCTCTTAGTTTAGACAAAATATTAACTGCCACTGAAAGTGCAGGGATTGGCACTTGGGAATATATTCCCAGTGTAAATAAAGCGTACTTTTCGGCACATATGAAAGCATTACTAGGTGTGAAAAAATCAGAACTTTTGGATTGGCAACACTTCAAAAAGCTAGTTTTAGAGGCAGATCAGCCCATATTCGATGTTTTTTCTTAAATCACATTGAGTTATCAATTCCACTGCAGTTTGAATTTCGGGTAGTTGTTTATGGCGAGTTAAAATGGTTTTCGTTACGGGGAGATGCATATAAAAATAATTATGGCGTGACGAGTGTTGTCGGTTCATTACAAGATTGCACAGCAGAAAAAGAAGTTTTAGTTGAACTAAGTAATGCAAATGAATCAAAAAACTCGCATTAGAAGCGGGGTTAATCGGCACTTGGACAGGTGTAGAAGGGCTCAATGGTCGATGGTTTTGGGATTGGGATCATGTCACTGCTGATATCTTTGAATTGGAAGATAAAGTCGGTTTAAAAAAGGAAAGTGGCGGGACCGAGTGCACCATGACGATATAAACGAGTTAATGACGACATTAAATAAAGTGGTGTTAACCGAGCAATCATTTGAAGTCGACTTTAGGGTGTGTATTCCCGATAAAGCTGTTAAGCACATTCATGCCAAGGGCGTAATCAAACGCAATACTGACGAGCTTTCACGACAATTGTATGGTGTTTGTATCGACCAAACTGAGACCATTGTGCACCGTGAACAAATGCGTAAGCTCAATGTTGAATTAGAGCAACGGGTGGCACAACGAACCGAAGCATTGGCACAAGCGTCTAAGCGTGCAGAGTTAGCTAATAAAGCAAAAAGTGATTTCTTAGCGATGATGAGTCATGAGCTACGGACACCGATGAACGCTATTATTGGCAACTTAGAGCTGGCATTTGACGACGACCTAAAGCAGGAAACTCGATCTTTAATTGAAATTTCAAAAACGGCGGCAGATAACTTAGTTTCTATTTTGAATGATATTTTGGATTTGAATAAAATCGAAGCGGGTAAACTGGAATTGGAAGATGAACCTTTTTCCATTTCTGAGGTTATAGACAATATTTGTAAAATATTTCTTCCTGTTGCCTCCAAAAAGAACCTGATCCTCGACGTAAGGGAAGCCCCCGACATCCCCAAATTAGTTATGGGGGACGATGTTCGACTGAGGCAAATACTCTTTAACCTACTTGGTAATGCAATTAAATTTACCAGTTCCAATAGCGATAAAGTAGGCAAAATTGTCGTTGATGTTTATGTGGCTAAAACGACAGGGGCGCTCACGAGTATGGTCTTTTCGATTCGAGATAACGGTATTGGTATCGCCAAAGATGTCCAAAACTCTCTATTTTCACCTTTTGTGCAGGCAGAAAAGTCGACGACCCGGAAGTACGGTGGCACTGGTTTAGGCCTTGCAATTTGCGGTAAGTTAGCTGACATGATGGGCGGTCATATCGCGTTAGAAAGTGAGTTGCATGTCGGCTCTACTTTTTCACTTCATCTGCCTGTGTGGCGAGCAAGTGAAGATAACTTGGAGGCATCTAAATTACTCGACAAAAGAATCACAATAATTAATTTTAACCAGTACTTAGTTAAAGTGTCTCGACGATATAAAGCGTATTTAGAGTCGGAAGGTGCAAACGTTACTTTTATCCCCCACGAATTTACGGCCGAAGCGATTAAAACGCTCAATGCTGACGACATCGATATTACTTTTGCCTTGATTGGCGAAAACGAGTTTGTGAAGAATAATTTGGAACAGCTCGCACATTATATTCCCGCACATGACATTGCTGTCGCAATAGACCGTTCGGAGCTTGATACGTTTGTTAATAACAATCCAAAATTTAGACCTATCCCGATAAAACCAACTACGCGAAATCAGTTATTGTCCAACATTATTCATTTTTACGACTCAGACAAAAGATCAAAAGCACAAGCGGAGGCAGAAGCAGAAGCAGACGACTTCGATTTATTTGATGAGCTCGCTGAGCTTGATTTGTTCTCTACGGACGCTAATGCGACCGAACTCACTTCTAAACAAGACGATGTGGAGGCAACAAAAATCGCCGATATTCTTATTGTTGAAGATAATCCATTTAATCAAGATTTAATCAACAAGCAAATGGTGAGATTAGGCTACGTTGTCGACACTGCTGGCGATGGCGTAGAAGCCTTTAAAATGTGGCAAGAAAGAAACTATAAGTTAATTTTAACTGATTGCCATATGCCGGAAATGGATGGTTATGAATTGACGCTAAATATCCGGAAATTGGAACTTAAAGATATGATGACAACAATTCCCATCGTAGCAATTACGGGGGCGGCGATGTCAGGTGACAAAGAGCATTGCTTATCTGTTGGGATGAATGATTTTATTAGCAAACCGGTGAAATTAGCCGACCTGAAAACAATAATGGAGAAATGGTATGGATGAGGTATTAAGTACATTGTCCGTGTTGAATCGCGACATTATGAAAGAGTTAGTTGGTGATGATATGGAATATATCAAAAAGTGTGAATTGGACTTTATTCAACAGGCCCAGACTATTTATAATCAATTGGTTTCATCCTACAAAGAAGGTGATTTTTCGAAAATTAAAGACCGTTCTCACTTTTTAAAAACGTCGTCAAAGGCAATTGGTGCAGAGCAACTTTCATATTATCTACAGACGCTTGAACATAATAGCACGGAGACAAAACGCAACGAATGCAAAGTATTAATTGTCAAAATAGGTAAGGCCATCAAATCGGTTTATGAGGAAATTAAACGTGGCTGAAGCAAATAATAAAATGGCGAGTAAACACCCTCAGGTCATTTTAATAAACGACAATAACGAAGATATATTGGGCGCAGCGGCAATTATCGCTGAGCAAGTCAGTGAGTTTCGTGCGATCCCAAATGCCAATAACATTGGAAAGGTAGTCGAGAAATTTCAACCACCCGTCATTCTATTTGCGCTTAATACTGTCATGGAAAGCATTGAATTGTATTCTAAACTAGTTGAGGAAAAGCTGGTTTCACATAATCACGATGCAATTTTGTTGTGTAAAAACAAAGAGTCCAATATTGCATTTCGAGCGTGTATAAAGGGGTTGTTCGACAATTATTTTGTTTACCAGCCGTTATATGAAAAATTTAGATTAAAAATTATTGTGCATAACGCATTAATAAAACATACCGTTAAAAAATATGAAGGCATTACGGATGAACAGTTTGACATAATCGATGAAGAGCTTGCTGAGCTCATTGATAAAGGGGTTGAGTGTAAAAGCGCATTGTCGGGCAGTATTCAAGATTGTAAAAATAAGCTAGGCCAAGTCGTTAGTGAATCGTCAGAAGAATTGACGAACGAAGATCCCCAAAAAGTATTGGAAAATATCGCTAAAAATCACTTAGCACCAATGTTAGAAAGTCTGGAAAAAGAGCTGCAAATTAGCCTCGACGACATGGTTGCGACTATGGTCGAGAAAAAACATTGGCTACGGAAACCCGAGTCCATAATCAATACCAAGCAAATGAACGCAATAAACAACTGCAAAAAACCGTGGCGAAAAAGAAAAAACGTGACGAACAACATATGCTCACCGAGGGATCTAAAGAAGAGGCCAAAATCGAAGCCAACAAAGAGGAAAGTAGCGCAATAAATTTAAGTGATGGTAATGAGCCAGCTGCAATAGATAAACCTCAGCCAGAGCAAGAAGAGTTCGCTGGAGAAGCGTCTGAACCCAATTCAATTACGAAACAAAAATCCATTTTGGTTGTAGAAGACAATGATCTTTATCGCGAAATGTTAGTCAAAGTACTGGGTGATGCCAATTATATAGTATCTCAAGCCGACGATGGTTTAGCGGCATTAAAGCTGATAAAGACCAAGCGTTATGATTGCATCATTATGGATTTATTTATGCCAAAACTGGATGGTTTAAATACGACCAAACATATTAATAAGACCGGCGGTGATAACCCTGTTCCTGTCATCGCACTTACGGGCAACAAGCGAAAAGACTTATTTAAAAAGTGGGCTTCTATGGGCATTAAAGGTTACATCATAAAGCCGTCATCTAAAGCGGAAATATTGGAACAAGTTGAAAAATGCGTTACGCCCGATGCCACATAGGGAGACATCTAAGGCCAGCTAGTTGCCCGACGGAGGGGGCGTTGGTCATCAGCAAATGTGAAGTTAAGGTGTGCCACCTTAAAGTTAGTAATTGAGGTTAGTAATTTGTTATTACCAATTTAGTTATCTTTTAATCAATACTAATTGCATTTGGTTGTATTTTTGGTAATAGTACTTGGTAATGCCAAAATATGAAGTTGTTAATATGAAAATAATATTATCTGCTATAGCTTTGATGCTATTGCTCGCTGGGTGTACTGCTGATCCGTCAATGGGAGAGTCAAAACCACAAAATGACACTGTCGTTGATGACAACTCTGGAACAACCGAACCGGAAACTTACCCCGACTTAGAACCTATTAGTTGCAGCTCAATTTTTGAGTTAGGTATTGAATCTGTATCTACTGAACAAACCGACGCAGTTGGTTTTTCCGTTAATTACCTCATTGATAAAAAATACAAAGATAACCTTGTTTGGAAGAGTCAATCAAACGGGACGAGCGCAATTATAAAACTGACCAAAGGGGCATTGATTTCAGACGTTCTAGTAAGTTGGCTAAATCCTAATATCAGTCATTATTATGAAATACATGTTTCTGACAATCTTGTCGACTGGCAAGAAGTTGTCGTTAGTGGTTCGTCAGACCCCGATAGCTTGATTGCAACTCGAATTAATTTTGACGAAGATGGAACCGGAGCGATAACTGGCCGGTTTGTTAAATTTACTTCTCTGGGTAACGAGCTAAACGATATTTCCGACATTATAGAAATTCAAGTTTTTGGCTGTGATAGAACGGTAACCCAAAATATCGAACTTATTGATTGGTATCTAAGTGTGCCAACTGATGTTGACAATAACGGAAAATCCGACAGCATTTATGAAAACGATTTGGCTGGCGGGTACTTCGACCCACGATTCTTTTATCAATCGATTGATGCCGGATTAGTTTTTAGAACAAATGTCCGAGGCTTTAAAACTTCGGAAAACACTAAATATATTCGAACCGAATTACGTGAAATGTTACGCCGGGGAAATAAGAGCATATCGACTCAAGGGATCAATAAAAATAACTGGGTGTTTTCAAGTGCATCGGCTACGGAACAAGCAAAAGCGGGCGGGGTTGATGGTGTATTACGTACCACACTTAAAGTTGACCATGTCACATCAACCGGTGAAGATTATCAAATTGGACGAGTGATCATTGGCCAAATCCATGCAAATGACGACGAACCTATTCGACTTTATTATCGCAAGCTCCCTAATAATTCCAAGGGCAGTATTTACTTTGCACACGAAGTGTTGGGCGGCGATGATGTGTACCGTGAAATGCTTGGTTCACGTTCGGATAATGCCAGCAATCCTAGTGATGGAATTGAACTTGGTGAAACCTTTACTTATGAGATTAAGGTTGTTGGGGATCAACTTGACGTGACCATTTCTCAAAATGAAACACAGTTAGCGTTCGAACGATTTGATATGTCTGGCAGTCGTTACGGATCTGGTAATCAGTATATGTATTTCAAAGCTGGGGTTTATAATCAAAATAACTCGGGTGATAGTCACGATTATGCGCAAGTGACCATTTATGACTTGGTAAATACCCATAACTAATCGAATGTAGACTGCGTAAACGTAAAAATATTACAAATAAAAAGCGTTGAGCTTATTACTAAGTTCAACGCTTTTTTTGACTTAACCAGTACTAGCTTGGGTTAAGAAGATCACCGGTGGGTAACTGATCAAGCGCAATGGCAAAACCAGATGCGTGAAAATGGCCACCGCCGCCAGTAAAACGTTTCGCAATCTCAGAAACATCGACCCCGTCTTTAGCCGAACGCAACGAAAATATACGTTTGTCGGCGGTATCAAAATAGGTAACAGCAAAAGGATGTCCAATGGCAAGTTCGTTGCCAATTTCACTGGCCAAGATGGTGGTATTTAACATAGGCACTTGATAGCCAGCAACCGTTACCATTCTTATTCCACGGCCTATAGCGCGTTTTACCAACTTTTGTTCATAAGCCAAAATCGTTTTTCCGCCTTCAATGACGTCGCTAATTTTAGTGTCGTCAAGTAACGGCATCCAAATATCAAAGTGTAATGCAAATAGCGACAAACCAGCTGAAAATTCTTTACTTTGTGGCAGCGCCCAAGTCCATAAGTCTTTGTCTTGAATATATTTAATAAGCAATGGCACTGGCAGTTTTGGATTAAAATGCTGCTAAGGCGATCATGGCGCCACTACGTGACATGTCAAACGTACAATAATCTAGGTTTGCCAATGCACCTTCCGCCGATTTATGGTGGTCCAGTACGATCAGCGATTCTGCGCGGTTGTTAATATCTATGGTTGTTTCGCGATTATAGGCAAAATCAACAATGTAAACGGTTTTACCGTCAATGTCTGGAACTGGCTCACCATGGTTTGCTGCGTGAAATTCGGTAACGTCATTAGGGTGCTCTCTATCTAAAAATACCTTTAATGCGAGCGCTGCGCCAAATCCGTCGGGGCAAGATTTATGGTAAATAACAAAGTGGTGCATTGTGACTCCATGCTAGTCAGTAAACGTGTTTTTTCCGAAAAGTATCAACATATAATTAAGGCCAAAAAGGCAAAATAACGTTTCATCAAGTCTAAGAAAAATTAGAATATAGGTAAGTGTATAACATTTCGGGTTCCGCAGTTTGTTATTCCCAGTAAATTACTTAAATTTGGCCCATTGATGGCTTACCTTACGGCAAGATTAAATGGCATCTAATGGCTCTGAAATAGTGGAATAAGCATGGGTAAGGGCTTAAGACAAAATAGACTTAAAGGTTGTTAACTCAATACATTTCCTAACTGGCTTCGTTTTATTGTTCAAATTGTAAAGTGACAAGATTTCATTTGCATATTGGTGCAAGTTGTCTGAGCGCTGTTGATACGAAAAGGTGATTATTAATAACGAGTTAGTTGTTGTGTTAAAAACAATTCAAATTATTATAATTAGTTCGTTTGTTTTCATTCAATTGCCATAAAGTAGTCCATAAATGCATTCACCGATAGTCGACATTAAAAATCTAATCCACGACAAGTTATCCATAGCACATTGGCAAATTAACGCCGGTCAAAAAGCTTGCGTTGTCGGGCGTAATGGTTCTGGAAAACAATACCTAGATAAAATGTTGATTGATGACGTTACCTTAGAGTCATTCGAGCGTTTTGTCGTCCCTAGCCCTGAACAAGTTAAGGTGGTTTCGTTTGAGACGCTTCAAGAGGTGTATGAAAACGAACTCAAAATTGATGAAACAGATATCACTGATTGTATCGATGATGGCACGCCGGCACGTGATTTTTTGCCCGTTAATCAACATCAAAATCCGCTTGTCGCACAGTTTTCACTGTCGCATGTTATGGATAAAGGGTATCGCTTATTAAGCACCGGTGAAAGCCGAAAGCTACTTATATTAAAAGCGCTATTAGACCATATAGAGTCTCCGCATTTGCAGCTGTTAATATGCGACAACCCGTTTGACAGTTTAGATTTAAAATCGGTTAATGAGTTATCAGACTTGCTTAATACTTTGAGTGATTATGGCATCACTGTGTTGTTGTGTTTAAGTAACCGCGATGATATTCCTGCTTGGTGTGAGCAAATTGCCATTATCGACGAAGGAAAATTAATCGATTTATCCGGTATTGATGAACAACAAATTCAACGCCAATTAGAGTCGTTAATGACCGACGAGTTAGCGGATGTCGCTTGGCCAGAACATCTAGAAGAACCCGCGCCATATCCCCACGATTATCTTGTTGAATTACAAAATGGCAAGGTCAGTTATCAATCGGATATTATTTTTAGTGAACTCGATTTTGCAATTAAGCCATTGCAACATACCTTAGTTACTGGCGCAAATGGTTGCGGTAAATCGACCTTGTTACAACTCGTCACAGGTGACCACCCGCAGTGTTACAACAACAAGTTGAGCGTGTTGGGCTTTGCTCGTGGGCAAGGCGAAAGCATATGGCAGATTAAAAAACAAATGGGTATTGTTAGCCCTGAAATTCATCGCCAGTATCGGGTATCTTGTACCGTTTTGGCCACAGTAGTCTCAGGATTTTTTGATTCGATTGGGGTCTATCAGCAAGTTGAGTCAAAGCACACCGACATTGCCAAACAATGGTTAGCTAAAATAGGTATGTTGCAGTACAGCGCTAAACTCTTATCTGATTTAAGCTTTGGTGAGCAACGTCTGGTATTGATTGTTCGAGCGTTGGTTAAATCTCCGTATTTATTGGTTATGGATGAGCCTACGCAGGGATTAGACGAAGTGAACCGTCATCGAGTTCTGAAGTTTTTACAAACGTTAGACCAACAACAACACAGTACCGTATTATTTGTAAGTCATCGAGAAGATGAGTTTATTCCTATGTTTAAACAACATTTGGCCATGTAGAAAACCTAACGCGGACAAATCTCTAACTAAGTCAAAGCCTTATAAACCGAACCAAGACGCCACTTTCCTTTGATGCGCTTGGTTTAAACAAACTCGTTATTGTCGTTATAAACGTGGGTTTACACTAACTGTGTTTTGACGACTTCAAAACTAAAACGGGTGCCTTTGCCAAGTTGGCTTTCAACGGATAATTCAGAATTAAATAGCTGTACCAACTTCTGGCTGATGGCTAATCCTAAACCTGCGTGGGATTGTTTATCTTCTTGGCTGTTGCTGGCGCGATATCTTGCATTAAAAATGTGGGTAAGCTCATTTTGATTGATGCCAATTCCTGTGTCTTTAACTGCAATTTCCAGTTTTTTGCCATCTTTACTGTGTTCAGCAACCGAAAGGGTAATTTCCCCATCCTCTGGCGTATGCCTTATTGCATTGTCGATAAGATTGGACAGTACCCGCTCTAGCTTGCCAATATCGGCAAATATTTGATAGTTACATTCAGCCGGGTCGACGGTGATATTAATGCGTTTTGCAGCGGCTTTTAGTTCAAACTTAGCTGCCACGTCGTAGATGAGTTCACCAAGAGCGACAGACTCATTTTGCAGCGTAACTTGGCCACCTTCGAGGTACGCTAATTCGAATATCTGGTCTATTAATAGCTTTAAGTTTTTGGAATTTTTCATTGAAATATCGATGAATTTACTGCGCTCCACTGCTGATAACTTCTCACCGTGTATATGTAACGTTTCGATGTAACCTTGTAGGCTCGCCAATGGTGTACGTAGGTCATGCGATAGATCTGCAAGTAATACACGGCGTTGTTCGTCGATATTTTGCAATTGACTAAATTGCTTCTGAATTTGGCCTAACATGGTATTGATCGTGGTAACTACAAGTTGCAGTTCGTTGTCCTGTGACATGGTTAAATTGAGATTAAGTTTTTGCGTTTCCCAATTTTCATTGCTAAGTCCTTTTATCGCGTTAGAAATTTTGCACAAAGGCAAGGTGAAATAACGAAATAACCCTAAAAGCAATAGCAGCATAACTGCCAGTGAAATCGCGGCAATTATTGAAGACTCGCCAAATTGATTGTTGGCTTTGACAGCTTGCATTATCGAGTCGTAGTTCTCGCCACGGATAATGATATACAAGTAGCCTTGTAATTCACCGTCTCGCAATACAGGAGCTGCTGAAAATATTTTTTGATGATTAAGTTGCCTTGGGTCGTCGCCCAAAATTGGCAATGAGGTGATTAAATTGTTGTCTACGCTTGTATCAACACTTGTATCTGAGGCCGCATTTTGAGGAGATAACGTCGCAGCATTAATACGATTGCTAATTACCGATTTAATGGGTGACGTATCAATATGAGTGCGTTTTACTTTACTAGGGTCGGCAGAGTAAGTGATGATTTTGCCCTGTGTATCGACATAATAAAACTCAAAGCTTGGGCCTAGCATCATAAGGGTATGAAATAGGCCTTTTAATGCATCGTAATCATAAACCCCTGCGCCAATAACGGGTTGTCTGTCACTAAATGTTCGGCTAATCCAAGATGGAGTCGCTGCTCCGATTCTAGTTGGGTATTTTCTTTTAGCTCTCCACTCCACCAAACAACCAAATAAATGATTGCGGCAAAAACCAAAGAGAGCGATAAAACGAGTCGTTTATACAAAGACATTAGTGAGTTCCCTTCAGTTTAGAATTCGTGGATTGGGTAGCGTCGTTATTGTTATTGCTATCGAACATAGACGATTTGGTATTTTGGGCGTTGAGCTTATAACCTACGCCCCAAACGGTTTGGATGATTTCCGCGTTTGTTGGGTTTTGTTCAAGTTTGGCCCGCAGGCGATTAATATGTGAATTCACCGTATGTTCGTAGCCACTGTGACCATATCCCCAAACGGCTTCTAGCAATTGCGCACGGCTAAATACTTGATCTGGATGTTTGGCAAAATGTTTTAATAAATCAAATTCAGTAGCGGTTAGTTCTAACACGGTTTGGTCTATAGTGGCCCGGTGCAATTGACCATTAATTAGTAAACTTCCGACTTGATAGGAATCAGCAACGTCAGATGTTAAAGGCGACATGCCATATCGCTGGTTAAGGATATTAACTTTACGTAATTGTGATCTGACGCGGGCTTGCAGCTCACGCACGCTAAAGGGTTTGGTCATGTAGTCATCGGCGCCTAGTTCGAGTCCAAGGACACGATCCATTTCGGAATTTTTGGCCGTTAACATGATGATAGCTTGTTCGGGCTTTTCGTGTCTGACCTGCTTGCAAATATCTAAGCCAGACAATGAAGGCAACATGACATCCAAAAGTAAAAGACTAAAAGGCTCGTTAAGAGCCTTTGCTAATGCTTTAGAACCGTCAGACTCGTGCTCTGTATGAATACCTAATTCTAACAAGTTGACGCGAATTAGGTCAGCGATGTCAAAATCATCTTCCACAATAAGCACTGAATCTGTCATAGTTTACTCCGTTCTTGTAATCGTTATTTTTGCTGTCGGTTGGTCAAACTTATGGGCTTGAGTCAATACTGAGGTAGACAACCCGTCATGCATTGACACAACACCGGGATGCATAGTGACTATGTCAGTATCATCACGTTGCGTATCGAAGCCTGCGCCGCCATCAGCAGGTCCAGAGCATAGTGCCTGCACTTTCGCTATTGGCTTCTGTCCCGGCATCATAGGCCCCAACCATTTTGGACCAACTGTCACCAACACCGAGATCTGCCAGCGGTATACTATTAAGACCGGTAAACGCGTCATTTGTATTCACAAGCATTGTTGCAAGTGACAAAAGAGACGTTGTGTTGTCCTCAATGGTGATCGAAACTGTTTCCGATTGACCGGGCATTAAGATACCTGCACCCGCCATAGAAGCCGTTACGACACTTTGGGTAAATAGCTCTGAGTTATCACCAGACTCAGCAAGTTTTTCTAAAGCAACCGATGCACTTTCACCAATCTGCCATAGTTGCCCATCGTCATGTAATACAATCGAGATAGGTGAAAAAGGCTGACTATAAGTTAGGTTGGTAACTGTAATTGAATACGAAACGTCAACAGGAACTGGCATTTCGACAACCATCATATCGTCGTCATCGTCACTGCTACAGGCAGATATCAGCAAGGCGCTTGATACGACTGCCGCCATGCTTATTGATTTTAATAAATTAGGTTTCATGAGGTACTCCTTATTTAACCGTAATTGTCACTTTAGCTACCGGGTTTAACCAACGATGAACTTTGTTGTTCACATCTGACATGCCACCAGCAGCGTCGTCATCACCTAAATTTCCTCGGTGTATATGGACGACTTGAGTCTCTTCCATATCTGTCACGCCCGTGCCACCTGTGCCATTGTTTCCAGAAGGATCTGCGGGAATACCTAAAACACCTGGCATGCCGCCGCCATTGATAATTTCATTATTGGCTTCGGTGCCAGCGTCATAGCCATTTAGATAAACTGTATATGTGCCAGCCGTCGTTGGAATTTCCCAACTATCGAGCCCAACAAAACCATCGTTTGTTGGCAATAACATAGTAACCAAAGATAAATGGGTGTTAGTGGCGGCTGTAGATAACATGGTCATAGTTGAGGTGCTCTGGGGCTAATAGACCCGCCGCTGGATTTTCAACAACATCGGCATTGATGCCCATTAACATTGAAGACAGACCTGAAATGTCGCCGCCTTCAGCCATTTTTTGCAGATCTTCACTTGCCGCCATACCTGTTTTATATAAGTACGCATCGGCACCATGTGCTGTAACAAGCAACGGGGTAAAGTGTAAACCGTGAGTTAGATTAGTGACTTTAATGTCGAGTTCGGCCGACAGTGCGTTTTGTGAAAATAAGACGGCGAGTGAAGGAAGTAAAATTCGTTGTAGTTTTTTCATGTTCTTTTCTCTTGTTAGTTTTGACCCTAACAATCATGAATCGAATTTATCCCAAAAGTATCACGACAAAATCACAATTTGATAAAGAAGATGGTGTTTTTTGGTCACAACTCAATATTTATTATGTTGTGAAGTATTGGTTACGTCTTTTAAGGTATTAAGTTCAATACGGTTGATTGGTGACAAGTTTTTCACTCATCACCAATCGTACATGGGTTATTCAAAGGTTTCGTCCCATTCAAAGACTTGTTCGATGCCAACATTAAATACACGAGCGATCCTAAATGCCGTTTCCAAACTTGGGGCATACCGTCGCTGTTCTATCGCGGCAACGGTTTGTCGAGTGACTCCAACGGCTTCGCCAAGTTCTGACTGCGTCATTGAGCGTTTAGACTCTCTTAACTCTTTTACATGGTTTGCCACTGGCAACTGTTTTGCAGCCATTAATAAAGTGCCTTTCGGTAGAATACAATTTTCATAATTTCTTCAGTGAGCTGACTCACAATTAAACTGCCAAGCACCATATAAAATAGCAAGTTGCCACTCGTTGAAAAGATAAACAAAAAGAGTGAAATAAAGATACCTATTGCCAGCACATTTGAGGCAATGCTTTTGCTTTTGCAAAAAACTGTTGCTCACGTTCATCAACCGTGTCGATTGCTTCTGAGGGCTTTAGCGCGGCAATTATAATATGACCAATTGTCGCTAAAACGGTTAAAACAATAGTGAAAACAATCAGTACAGGAAGGTTTGGTGCGGCTAAATCTTCTGTTCCAGACATTGACACCATGATAAAAAAATAAAGCGCTGAACTTACTAATAAAGATAACGCCATTATCCAAGAGGATTTTTCGTGAAAAGACATTTGAGTTTCCTTTATGTTAAATATATTTGACATGAAAGGTAAGGTATTCTCTTTTTGATGTCAAACATTTTTAACATTAAATGTTAATAATATTTAACACAACCTCATAACTGTTTTGTCATTTTAATAATGAGTTAGGGTTAAACTGAACTGGTATACCTAGGTTTTTAATATAATAAATACGGCGACTTATCGAAGATTGAGGCAAAAAAGTGGGCTTGAATTAAATGAATAATAACTTTTATTTACCGAATGTTTGTCTGTTCTACCGTTGTGAATAAAAGTAGGGTATAAGACATAAGTTCGCTCATACGCTATGGTTAAAACACCGTTTGCATAGTTTTAAACATTAAATTAAAGAATCTTATTACCTTGAATGATCCAAAAGTTTTATACAACGAAGACATTGCCAATATTAAAAATAGACAACCCATTATGACCTGGGCATTAGCGGTAATATTACTCGGTATCGGGATTTATCTAACAAAGATAAATTTTGTCGATATCGAATGGGTAACTCGCAGTGGTTGCTTGGTAACCCTGCTGGGCGTTTGGTCAAGCATCGGTGGCGTAATTCAAGAACGATTACTTGTCAGCCGATTGAATATTCAACATCGATTGGCGTTGTCTAAAGCAAAATTAAAATTGAGAAAATACAACGCGCCGAAAGAATACATAGACAAAGAGATCTTAAGTATCGAAGATGAATTTGAAGATAAACTGGATTATTTAAAAGACCATGTTCGTTTTCAACTCGGTATTTTAGAGGTCTCGTTATTAATGGCCGGAACTTTTATTTGGGGTTTTGGTGATTTACTTTTCAGGTTTTTGTTGCTGCCTTATATATTTTAAAAAGCTAGCGGCAATTTAATTTACTATTTACAGATTAAGAGTGGCCAATGAGTCGAGAGCAATGGTGGGGTGATTTTTCATTTAATGAACTTGAGCTAAGAAGCTGGAGTATTGGCGAACGGTCGTTTGTGATCCAACGCTTGGTAGACGAGTGGAAAATTTGGAATATTGAAACCCAAACCGAGCTAGATACTGAAATTGTACTGTCTGACGGCCAACATATCGATTTGGATGGCGATAAAGTCGCAGGCAGATATTTAGAAAAACAAACTGCAACTACTTTGAGGGTAGCCCCTCGGCTTGCTGATAAGTCTGTTGTGACAAGGCCTGCATCACCTGTCACCATCCTTGCTGGTGAAAAGGTTAAACTTTTTGTTACGACACCTATTTGGTTTAGCGTTACCGCGCTATTACAGAAAGAATGTTTAATTGACGTGCCATTTTGGCGTCCATCAGATACTTGGTTTGGTGCGTCGACAATAGACGGTGACATTTGCTACGCAAAATACACATCGGCAAGAACTCGGTTAGAGGATTTAGTCATGCGTTCTCATCGAGCGACGACACCAATTACGGTGAAAAATAACCACAATAAAGCATTTACAATTAATCGACTTAACGTGCCAGTGAACTTCTTAAGTTTATACAGCGACATGGAACATAATCTATGGACGTCAGGTATTTCGATTGAAAGAAATCATGACTCTGCTCATGTGGAAGTGCACATCGAGAGTAGTGATTTGAACGAATCGAGCGAGCATATACAAATTAGCGACCCGCGAAAAGCCTCAGATCAAGGCAAGCTAATTCGTCGTATCAGTAACCTTTTTGGATAACAATTTTATGGATGTTTTTATTGAGTTTGTTGAACAGCTAAAGTCTTCTTATTTCTATACGTTGGTTCAAGCTTTATTGTTGTTGATCGTCGGCTATTTTATTTCCCGAGCGATCAGTTCTGCGGTTACAACTTTTGTGGAAGCTAGGATCACCAAACACGCACTTTTTCTGTTAAAGCGAGTTGTTTTTTATACGCTTTTGGCGCTGTTTGCTGTTTCGGCATTAAAACATATAGGCATAGATTTAAGTTTATTGATTGGCGCAGCTGGTATCTTGACCGTTGCGATTGGTTTTGCGTCACAGACCTCGGCATCCAACCTTATCAGCGGATTATTCCTGATGATTGAGCGTTCATTCTCAATAGCGGATATTATTAAGGTAGGCGATGTAACCGGGAAGTCATTTCAATTGATTTACTGTCAGTGAAAATTCGAACCTTTGACAATCTATTTGTCCGAATTCCAAATGAAAATATGATTAAAAGCCCAGTTACGACCCTGACTAAATTTCCTATTAGGCGTGCGGATTTAAAGATTGGTATCGCTTATAAAGAAGACATTGAAACGGTTCGTGACGTATTATTTGGGCTTGCTGAAAAAATGTCATTTGCCTAGAAGAGCCAGCACCTCTGTTTATATTAACTGGATTTGGCAGTTCTTCAGTTGATATTCAGTTTTCAGTTTGGGCAAAAAGGAAAACTTTTTAGCCCTTAAAAACACAATGTATCAAGAGATTAAGAAGACCTTTGACGAGCAAGGAATTGAAATTCCATTCCCTCACTTAAGTCTATACGCCGGAAGTGAAACCAAGCCGTTTGATGTTGATGTTAAATCAACACATCCAAGCTCTTCTCAAGAGAATAAATAAGGGGCATACGTTAAATCAATCTCACTATTTATCGCCTGAGTTATTTATAAGGATTGATATAAACTAATCGTTTTAACGTTTGAATGTTTCTGGGCGAAAATGAGATTAAAAACCTGACGGAGGGAAAACCTGGCGCAGGTTAAAAATAGCGCCAAATTTCCATTAACGTTATGTTCAGTGATTAAACAAACACCCTATTTTTAATTTTATCAAAGTTTTCAACGACGATTTGCTGTGCTTTTGGATCGGCATGAACAGTGTGTGCCTCAATTCGTAGGGCTTTTAACAAATATGCAAGTAAACTAGCACGTACCGTAAGAGTTAACTTACCTTCCTCCATGCCGTAATCGTGCTCAATTACCTGTTTTTGATTTGGAGTAAGTCTTGGGTCCGGAACTAGGCTTACGTCTAACTTTGTGTTCCAGTCGGTGTCAAATGCTTCGGTGTGTTCACTTGTTCCGCTTTCAAATTCTGGCGTGTTAAAAAATCGAGTTAATACAAAATCGCGATATCCTTGGTTTTTTCACAAAACGCTCGAACGTGCCAGCGATTCGCGGCATAGATAATGGAATGGGGCGCGATAACGCGGCCATCCGGTTGCGGATCATTTATCGAGCGATAATCAACTTCAATCCTTAAGTTTTGCTGACATGCTTTAACAATTGGCCTTAGGATTTCCGGGCTAATTGCTCGATTTGGCATAGGCAGTTGATGGATGTGTCCAAAGCCTAATTCGAGGCGTTCAAATCTTAAGTTAAGATCGGAGTTTCGCTCTAATAAATGCAAGTACTCGTCTGCGCTACCTGTTGTTAATACTGCTGTAAATGACGCGCTTGGGGTGTACGCTTTTGCCGATTTGTCGTAGGTTAAATTGTTAGGCGCAATGTCTTCACGATACTTTTTTATGTCGTTTGACGCTTGTTGGCGCTTAATGCCGAAATATTTTATCAGATGATTGGTGTTAACTCGCCCCTCCCACATAGCGACAACTTCGATAAGTCTGAGTCGTAATAATAGGTCGTAGCGGTATGGCCAATTAGAGTCTTGCATATTAATCCGTTAATTTGTTATCCGTTATTTCGTAACGCCATATTAATAATAAATGGAGGAGGAAGTACATCCCTGAAACTAATTAGTTGCGTACATGTACAAAATTAGTACAGGTTTCCCGTGCAAAGTCGTCACACGCTATTTTTATTCGGCGATTTTGTAATGCATTAGTTCAGCTAAGGCGTTTGTTCTGCGTTCTGCATGTGTTGCTTTAGGTCGTAATCAATATGATTGATTTTTGTACGTGTATATATTCCCAGTTATTGCTTGTCGCCATCGGCGACATGTACAGTCTATATCGTCAAAAGACAACAGGGACGATGGCATAGGGAAAATGCATCAAAAGGCTTTTAGTTAAGTACATGGAGAAGCATATGGAGAAGACATGGACATAGGAAAGGATGTTGAATTATTGCAAGGATTCAAAATGGATATGACACGGACTAAAAATGGACATGGAAATCTAATTAAAAGGATAATATGGAAATGATGAAAGTCTTGGATGACAGGGACAGGGATGTTCACTTTTTTAATATATAAACTGTGTCTACTAATAACCGTGCCTTCTAAAACAGTGCCTAGTAATAACGGTTTCCATTGGAAGCGAAGCTCGTTATCATCATGCAAACCAAGCTGGGTTTTGTAAATTTGTGGGTTAAAATAGCACGATATCAAGGCTACAACGTCGCTGAGAAAACCAAAGAAAACCAAAGGTACACAGCTGAATGCACGTTAAAGACAGCTAAAACAAAGTTAAATCAACGTTTCCAATAAAGCCGAAAGCAATCAATAAACCGAAAGCAACAAAACCACAATCGACAAAAGGGCAACCAATATGAAAATCATTCATACTTCTGACTGGCATTTAGGCCAAGGGTTTATCGGCAAAAGTAGAGAAGCTGAGCATAAAGCCTTTTTAAATTGGTTGTTAAATCAAGTCACTGAAAAGCAAATAGACGCAGTGATTGTCGCGGGGGACATCTTTGATACTGGCACTCCGCCGAGTTATGCCAGAACACTTTATAACGAGTTTATCGTGAGCATGCACAAAATAGGTTGCCAGTTGGTTGTGCTGGGCGGAAACCATGACTCAGTTGCAACGTTAAACGAAACTGAATCGTTATTAAGTTGCCTCGGCACTTATGTCATTGGTGGCGTAAAAGCCGATCTTAATGATCAGGTGATCCTACTAAACGATCATACAAAACAGCCGGGGCTATTTTATGTGGGATCCCTTTTATCAGGCCAAAAGATGTTTTGGATTCAGTTGCTGGGCAAACGGGCAGCGAAAAGCAAAAAGCGCTTATTCAAGCGATGGCGGGTCATTTTATGGCGATTTTCGATATCGCCGAGCAACAACGAAAACAACTCGGTGGTGAGCTACCCATTATTAGCACGGGTCATTTAACAACTTTAGCCAGTTCTCGGACTGAGTCGGTAAGAGAAATTTACGTAGGCACATTAGAGTCGTTCCCATCCGATAAGTTACCCCTGCGGATTATATTGCGCTAGGCCATATTCATAAGCCAATGTCGGTAAGTGGCAAGGAACATATTCGTTATTGTGGTTCACCAATACCGCTAAGTTTCGACGAACTCAACCATAAAAAACAAGTTATTATGGTTGAGTTTGAAGGCGCAAATGTAAAACACATAGAACCGCTTTATATCCCGAGAAGCCAAGCCATGTATCGAATCGAAGGCTCGCTGACCTCAATAGAACATCAGTTACAGAACATTGCTGTAGAGTTGTCATTAACCGACAACACAGCCTAGGTTGAAGTTGAAGTGAGCACGGACGACTACCTTTCTGATCTACAACAAAAAATACTGGATATGTGCAGCGACGCACCAATTGAAATCATCAAAGTAAAACGTAAAAAGGCCACGACTCCGCAACTTAAAAGTGAAAAGCCCAAACAATCGTTAAGTGAGTTAACACCAAAAGACGTATTCCAAAAGCGTTTAGAGCAAGAACAACTAGAACCGGCGGACATTGAGTCACTGACCAGCACATTTGACTCCGTTGTGGCAGAAGTTCTAGCCGGTGAAAAAACAGATGTGGGTAATTCAAATGGAGTGGCGAAATGAAAATTCTATCGATCCGACTACAGAATATAAATTCCCTTAAAGGCCAATGGTTTATCGATTTAACCACACCACAATTTGTGAACAATGGGTTGTTTGCCATTACGGGGTCGACAGGTGCCGGAAAATCAACAATTTACGACGCAATATGTCTGGCGTTATATCATGAAACCCCGCGTATAAAACCGTCACAAAGTGACAATGACTTGATGACTCGAGGTACAGCGGAATGTTTTGCCGAAGTTGAGTTTTATGTGAATAACAATCGTTATCGAGCTAATTGGTCACAACGACGCGCAAAACATAGCCCAGGTGGCAAATTACAAGGGCCAAAGGCTGAACTTGCTCTTATCGATGATAAGGGCGAAAAGGTCGTAGAGACACATTTATCTAAGGTCAGAAAGAGTATTGAAGATATCACACGCCTCGATTTTGCCCGTTTTACTCGTTCCATGATGCTTGCTCAAGGCGGATTTGACGCCTTTTTATCGGCGAAGGAAAATGAACGTGCAACATTATTAGAGCAGTTAACGGGAACGGAGGTTTATCAACAGATCTCGCAAACTGTTTATGAACATCAAAAAGAGCACAAGGCAGTGGTTAAGTCGTTAACTGACAAACTTGAGGTGATTGATTTTATCGAGGAAGAAGAAAAACAGCGTTTAGTCGATGCGTTAAAAACGCAAAACGAACAGGTTCAGCGTTTAAAGACGCAACTAAAAACCATAATGAAGAGCAACAGTGGTTAACCCAAATATCAGATTGTCAGGTTGAGATCAAAACCGCAGAGGCAAGGCAGACTGAGTTTGAAGTCGAAAAAACCAAGGCGTTGCCTGAGTTAGAACAACTGGCAAAAGCAGCACCTGCGCAAAAGATAACCCCGCTTTATGAAAGTTGTCGTAAAGCGCAGTTAGAGCTTGATGAACAAAATACACAACTCGCCAACTTGAGTGTTAAAAAACAACAACTAGTTGAACAGTTAGAGGTGGCTGAAAATCATAACGTTACGGCGAAAAAGATTATGAAACTCAATTCAACCAGCATAAACAACTCGAAGAACTCATTGACCAAAAGGTCATTCCGCTCGATAAAAAGATAGCGGAGAAACAAACCAATATCACCAATGAGCAAAATCAATTAGCGGATATAGAGGCGTCAATTACGATAATTGAAAAAGACATTGAAGCCACCGAACAGGATATTGAACTTGCTAACAGAAAAGTTAAAGAATTAAGCGCGTTTTTACAAGAAAATGCCCAGGATAGAGCGCTGTCGTCGGTCATTCCAGATTTAAAAACCCAGTTTTTAAATTACGGCCAAATACTCGAAAGCGCAAAATCCACCGATACAAAAGTTGCTGATTTACAATTCCAGCAAGAGCAATTACAACAACAATTAAGCCATGCCAAACAGGCTCAAAAAATTGAGTTGGATGAAATTGCCAAACAAGAACGTCAAATTAGTGATACTAGTGCTAAATTAGATACCGCCTTAAACGGGCAGTCTGAGCAGCAATGGGCACTTGTTTATGAAAAAGTAAATGAGCAGGCCACTGTGGCGGTTTCCATAGAAAATGATGCGCAGCAGCACGATAACTTGAGCCAAAAACGTGAAACTTTAGAATTACAAAGTAAGCAATTGCAGGAGTCTATCGCTGGGTTAAACGAGTTAAAAGCACAGTGTTTAACCAAACAAGAAAACCAAAAACTCATATTGTCGCAACTCAATAAACGGCAATTACTGGTGGCTGATATTGAAAGCTTAGATGAGGTTCGGACTCGATTAATTGAAGGCGAGCCTTGCCCACTTTGCGGCGCTGAAGAACACCCGTTTGCAACACAAAACATCGACACCAAAAGCAGTCAGCTTGAAATAGAAATCCACGGCGCTGAAATTGTACTTGAGGATTATCGCAAAGACGAAGCTGTTTTAACGAGCAAAATCGTTGCCGATACGACCATTATTGAACAAAATAATAAAACCGTTACGGCGATTAATACTGAGCTTTTGGTGATTGAAAGCCGTTGGGCTGAGAGCAATAAACATATTGCTCAGGATTTATCGATTACCGATAAAAGCCATGTTGATCAATGGTTAGCCTCTATTAAAGCAGAGAAGCAAAATCTTAAATTAAAGTCAGAGAATATTGCCGAAATTAAAAGGCAATTGATGGTCGAGAAAGAAGCGCTTTTAACAAGCAATAAAGCAATAGAATTAAACAATCAACAGCTTGCCAAACTTAATCAAGATATTGCTCATATTGAGTTACGGATCAATGAAGGTCACCAACTTCTTGAGACTATCTCTGCAAACCGACAAAAAGCAGAACTAGCGTTAACGACGCAGTTAACAAGTATCGGTCGACATATGCCAGCAACAACGGCGTATACGACCTTTATGGCTGAGTTGGAAAAGGCAAATGAGCGGTTTATGGCATTTGACCGCGAGCTTGGTCAATTGGCTCAAAACGTTGAACTAAAAACGGAAAAACTACTGAGCGACAAAAACCAAATTGCCAAACACCACAGTTCAAAATCGCAATTAGAAAAGCGGATTAAACAAAGACTTGAAGAACTGCAAACTGAACTGGATAAACGCGCTGAGTTATTTGCCGACAAACAAGTTAATCTTGAGCGTCAACAATCAAATACGACCCTGTTTGAGTTGTTAGAAATTCAACGAAACACTGAGCAGTTTTTATCAAAAATAAAAGAGCAAGTGTCTGGAATTTCTGGTGAAATTGAATCAAAAACCAGTACGATTAAATATACTGAAAGTGAGCTTAATGACGCAAATGTGTTATTAAACCAAGCTATCGAACAAAGCCCATATTCAACCATTGATGACTATCTCGTTTGCCGAGTGACCATAGATGAATTTGAACAGTTACTTGCCTTAAAGGAACGTTTAACAACTCAGCAAACGCAAATCACTGAAGCACTTAGCAATGCCAAAAATAAACTGAGTACGTTAACCGCTCTTGATAAAACGCAATTGACGGTTAGTGAATTAGACGTATTAATTACCACGTTATCAGCCGAACTTGAAGAAAAACAAAGAGCAACTGGCTCTATAGAACAAAAGTTAGAAACTGATAAAAAACAACGTGAACGTCACCAACTCGTGATTGAAGAAATTGAAATAAAGGCCAAAGAACTAAGTCATTGGGATCAACTCAACAGTTTAATTGGATCGTCTGATGGTGCTAAATTTAAAAAGTTTGCGCAGGGTTTAACGTTAGGGCATTTAGTGCATTTGGCAAATCACCATCTGTCGTCACTCGACGGACGGTACTTGCTCAAGCGTCACGAAAAAGACAACTTAGGTTTGACAATTGTAGACTCTTGGCAAGCGGACGAAGAGCGAGATATCAGAACACTGTCAGGTGGCGAGAGCTTCTTGGTCAGTCTCGCTTTGGCCCTTGGCTTATCAGACTTAGTCAGTGACAAAACCAGCATTGAATCTCTGTTCTTGGACGAAGGTTTTGGCACACTCGACCCAGATACATTAGATGTTGCCCTAAATGCGCTTGATAACCTACAAGCTGGTGGCCGCATGGTAGGTGTTATATCCCACGTCGCTGCGCTTAAAGAGCGTATACCAACCCAAATTAAAGTCATCAAAGCGGCTGGCATCGGGTACAGCAAACTCGAGAGCGAATATGCGGTGGAGGGGGCATAAAGCAATGGCACAGTGCATGTGTACAGTTTTTTGTTTGTAATTCATGAACTGTGCTTTGTTGCTAATTGGCTCATTTAACCGACAATTGATGGGATAAATTCTTTGTCTGTAACATAGCAATTCCGGCCGCCATTTTTAGCTGAGTATAAATGCTCATCGGCCCTTTTTAGTGCGGATTTAAACTGTTCATTTTGAGATACTTTTGTATAGCCTATACTCACTGTGATATTTTTATTTTCCTCAAGGAAAGAGACATCTAATAAAGCGATTGACTTCTGAAGCCTTTTTGCAAGTTTAAACATACCAAGTTTATCCGCGCTAAGGTACAATTACCGCAAATTCTTCGCCGCCAATGCGGCCAACAGTGTCTTCTTCACGAATGATGTCATTCATTGTTTCAGCGATTAATTTCAACACTTTATCGCCCGCATCATGGCCATAGTTGTCATTGATAGATTTAAAATGATCTAAATCTAGCATCATGACGCCAACATCATAGGATAAGCGTCTTGAGCGTCTAAGTTCTTCTTCTGATTTTAAGAAAAAGGCAGTACGGTTCGCGATTCCAGTTAAGCTGTCTGTGTATGCAAGCTTTGACAATTCAGCAGTTCGTTCTTTCACGATGTCTTCTAACGCAATGGTATGGTTATGAACGTTTTTGCCCATCTCACTTATTGCTGATTTGAGCTTTATCATTTCATTATCAATGTTTTTTTCTGTTTCTAAAGCCAATGGTGAAAAAGAAGTCTGTGGGTTAAATCCGTTTAGCCAGTTTGAAATATCTGCTAAATGTCTAATCACAAGACGGTTAAGCATAGACAAAATAAATACAGCAACAAAAAACGTTTTAATGAATTGAGAAAGAATAATAAATATAGCACTATCAAAAATTTGCAATTTAATTTTGTTTGAGTCTACCCTATAGTCGACTTGGCCTACATGCGTTATTTTGCCGAGAAAATCAAATGTTAAAGGGACAGTCCGTACTGGCGATGAAGTATTGTCGTTCCAAATATCCACGTATATGATTCTCTGAGTATCATCTCTGATTTTTATCTCTGAAAAATAATCAGCCAAATTAATATTGTCCAAAGCCGCCATTACTAGTGGCGTATTTAATTCCCATATAGCCCTTGTTAGTGGTTCTGAAAATTGTTGAATAAGAATAGCCGCATTTAATTCGACTTCTTTTATTCTTTTTTGATAGTCAGTATAAAGTTGTAGAGAAGCTATAGATAAGGTGAATATTCCGCTAAATAATAAAATTCGAAAAAGTAATGTTGCGGATAATTTACTGGTGTTGAGAAGGTTGGTGAAATATGACAAACGACATCCATGTTAGTTTCGACGTTAAATGAGACTTACTCTTCTACAAAAAGACTTGTAAGTCAATAGGGTAATATTTTGTGCAGCCCTAATTCTAAATTAAATAATGGTGTATTGTAATCATGACATGAATTGATTATGTTCGGTCTACTTCCGCTTATTATCGTCACCTATTGAAGACCTCAAACCATGAAAATTTACATAACCTATGCCATTTTTGTATTTTTGATTTTACTCACTTTTTATTTTCAACTGTCCGGTAATTTAAAGACAATTTTTAGTGGTAATGACGATTCAAAGCTAAATAAAACTGTCGTTGTAAACGGTAAAGTTAACAAAGGCTTCAGGTTGGAGAATCAAACAAGATATTATATTTCTTATGAGTTTTCAGACAAGACAGTTTACTTCTCTGATTTTTTTGATCGCAGCGCAATGGGAGTTGGTCAGATCAAATATCCGTTAATAAAACACTTTATTACACCATTAAGCCTGCAGCAAATAAAAGACTATATAGCCCAAAGAAACGCTGTTGAAGATATAGAATATAGATTAGAGCTAACAACGGACCGGCAGCTGGCATCGGTAAAAGTTGATAAAAGATTCTATGCAATATTTAGCGGTGAAAAAATTATTAGGGAGGGTAACTTAGATTATGCTCTATTGAGTTTTTTCTAAAAGGGCGGCAATACACTGAGCTCAAAAAAATATTTGAACAAAATAATTGGTTAGACAAGTTTGATGAACAACATTTGCAATATGAATACATAATCCTTGAATTTGACGAAAATGGTGAATTTAAAAATATTAGAAGACGTTAAACTGCTATAGACAACATGAACGGCTAGTAATATAGCTATTGCAGCGATGAGATTTAAAAGTTGTATTTGATAAGTTTAATTCAGTGTTTTAGTTATTAAGTTTGTTCCGAAATACATTAAATGAGATGGGTTTAGGGCTGTTTCAATGATTTCTTTTCGAACTTTTTGTAGGTAAAAAAGCGCCACTTTGCTTAAAGTCAGTAAACATATTTTTACAAGAAAATAGAAAAAATTCGACGTATAAATAATCAAACGGTAGAGAATTGTATTTATCTGTTACAGGTTTATTTTTGCTCAATATTTGAGCTGAAATAACCAAGGATATAATAATGAAAAAACATTCCTACTGAGCGTATTGGCGATGACAGTCAGTACTTTAACTCATGCTAAACCAGTTAATTTTATTTACGACGTTAGTGGTAAATTTAGTCAATCTAAAGCGGAAAAACAGGTGTCTAAAGCGGGCGGTACACTTAAAAGTTGTATTCCTGAAATTGGCGTATGCCAAGTCGCTTTTGATTCTGTAGATAGTGCACAAAATTCTGGTTTGACCATAGTGCCAGATGCGTCTGTATTTATCCCTAAAGTACAGGGAATGCCGGAAGTGGCAAACTTAACGGTATCCGAGAGTGATTATGGTCAACCGCCGGCCAGTGGCGACGATGACTTCTTCTTTGATTTACAATGGGGCCATAACGCAGTTGGCGCTGTAGATTCGTGGAATGCTGGTCACCGCGGCGCGGGCGTGCGGGTTGCAGTAATTGACTCTGGTGCCGACGGCGGTCATCCAGATCTCGCACCAAACATTAATTTTGACCTAAGTATGTCGTTTGTTGACGGTGAAGCTTGGTATGATGCGGGACCTGATGTGAGCAATCATGGTAGCCACACGGCAGGAACAATTGCCGCAGCAGATAACGGTTTTGGTACGATAGGTGTAGCTCCAGAAGCGGAACTTGTCATTCTTAAATCGCTCTCTGCTTATACCGGCAGTGGCTCTTCATACGCGACAATGGCCGCTATAGTTTATGCCGCGAATATTGGTGCAGATGTTGTTAATATGAGTTTAGGTATGGATGTCCGTCACAATGGTTACTTTGATGTTGAAGGTACGCCTTATGACACATCAGACGACATTAAGTTTACCGTAGGTGGTAAAGACGGTATTGCTCAATTTATCAATACTTATGCAAAAGCGGCAACGTACGCGCGTCAAAACGGCGTGTTGTTAATTGCTTCTGCAGGTAACGAAAGTACAGATATGGACAAAACAGACAGCCTAGTGAAATTACCAGCTGGTTTACCTGCGGTTATGTCAATTTCGGCATTAGGCCCTAGACTGTGGGCAAATGATCCAAATACATATACCGATCATTTGGCTATTTACTCTAACTATGGTCAATCTGAAATTGACTTTGGTGCACCTATAGCGGCGATTACATGAGTGCTTATATGGACGGTGGTACAGATCTTTGTACGGTCGCTGGTGTAACGAACGTTTGTTATGCGTTTGACTTTGTCTTTAGCACTGGGAACGGAGGCTGGTACTGGTCAGTGGGTACATCTATGTCTTCACCTCATGCAGCTGGTGTTGCGGCATTAATTATTAGTGCTAACGGCGGTAAAATGAAGCCATCTCAAGTTGAAGCCAAAATGCGTAGTTTGGCCCTAGATATGGGTAAACACAGGTAAAGATGACATTTTTGGTCATGGTAAAGTGCAAGGCCCTAAGTAGCCAATTTAAGCTATTAGAGTGAGTAAAAACGCCACTTAATGTCGATTAAGTGGCGTTTTAATATCAAGAGTATAGCGTGCTAATAAACCCAATAAATTAACTATTTTCTCCTGCGAGTTGGCTTACGCCATCGATGCGTTAATTGTTATTTCATCTTTTTCTTGAAGTGTTATTTCTTTAGCTAAGTTAATAATCAGTTCGTCGTTTTTATAAACATACGACGCTGCTATTTGTTTTGAATTTAGCTGAACTTCAACACGCTTAATTGCGTTTTTACTCCCAAGGTTAATTTCTTTAACGTTCATTTCTCCCTCTTGCAATGAAATGGCGCAATTGATGGTATTGCTTGAGATTGTTTGCTTAAACAAGCCATATCCAAGTGCAGCAGTAAAGAAACTGACATGAGCTTCTGGTGTAAATACAGGATTAAATCCAATGACAGCGGCAGGACCGTCGTATTTGAAACCCTGTAAAGCCGTTAGTGCGGACCAAACACTCAATGAGCGTCCATAGTATTTTCCGCACTCATCGTCACCATATGGATTACCAGAATAACCCCATGGGCCATTTTTAACGTCAGATACCCCTTCGGTCCTTAAACGCCCGTCATATCTGTCGGCAACGACTTTGAGTAACATTAGGCCATCAATAAGCATGTCATTTTGGATCATGGAGACCGCCGCACCGTACTCAAATCCGGTCATAACTTCATCTCCGTATTTCATGCCTGGGATCGGTTGAGGGCCATTTGGCCAAGTGATCATTTTCATTCCACCATCGTCGATTTCGCAATATTGACGAGGTTTTAATGACTGGCCATAAAAGTCGGCTCTAAAGTTGTATTTTAACAACGACTGCATTGCTTTTTCGAACGACTTTTAGGGTAGTTGCGGTCGATGTTAATTTGATCGGCCCACCACTCACCTAAAATTTGGTCAATGTGGCAGCCGTCTAGATAGTTTTGAATGGGTTTGTTTTCTGACTCTTGAATATAATATTCGCCGTTCCATAGTCGGTCATTTTGAAGTTGTTTACCCATTGTTCGAATACGACGATATTCAACAGCAAGTGCAGTTTCACCGACAATTTCTGCCATACGGGCACTGGCTTCAAGCGACGTAAGGTATAGGCTACCAATCCACGACGAACATCCATCTAATTGACCATCTAATGTATTGTGTTGTTCATTTTTCGTGTAGCCAATTCGCTCAGGATCCCACTCTTTGATCCCCATTCAATGGCTTTTTTAACGCGTGGCCATTGTTCCTCCAACCATTTGTTGTCCTTGCTACATAGGTGCTCGCGATAGGTATTTAGAATTGTCCCAAAATGACCATCTGCCGCTGGCTTGGTATTATTGTGGCGATAGGGCAGCAATCCATCTTCAAACTGCATATCGTAGTCTTGTTCACGCATAATGCGACCAAGCTCTGGCAACAATCTCGCATGTGATTGGGCATAATGCCAAACATGGGTACAGTTTGCCTTAGCAACAACCACTATTTGGGTTACAGCCTTCCCACGCACCAAAATACCCATCTTTTGACCACCAACATGTTTGGCTGCGTAACACCGCAAGTTGTGAAGAACATCGGTCGATAAGCCATACCGGCAGAGTTGAGGCATAAAGACTATCGTGAAATTGACGGGTGCGACGCGTTAGATCGGCAAAGTTGGTTTGTACATAAGCCGCCACGTCCAAAGCATCTGACCACCAGTTGTTGTACATCTGGCCTGTTCTGCTCCAAGGTTTTCCCTTAGGGGCTGTAAAAATCGTGCCATGTAAGGTTTCGCTAAAGCTCCACGTGAGCACAAAACTAACCGTTTGAGTTTCACTATAGGTGCAAGTTTTAACGGCGCAATTATCGCACCATTAACGGAATTACCTTCTGATGACGGACCGGAAGTGATTGGGCCCGTAATTGCCCCTTTTTCTGTAAACTCTCGTTTTAAAGCTTCATTAGACTGCCATTGCGCCGTGCCAGTCGCACTATCGGAAAGTGTCATCAATACCATGTCGGCTTTATTATTATTGGCACGTGTCATATGCAACATGGTTGCACCATTTTTAGTTATCAATTTGTTTTGGTTAGTGCCATATTTTCCGTTTTTATCATTGGCGTAACCTAATGCATTTTTTGCGATGAAAGTATATCAACCGTTACTGAGTGGGCATTGTTATTTGTCACTGTTACTTGGTAGATAGCACAGGGGATTGACGAGTTTTTTAAATCCATTGGTGTAAATGGATTAAATACGTTTAGTGATACATCGACAGGTAATTCTTTGTCTTCAAAATTGTATTTGGCAAACGGGTATTCGCCTTCAAATTTTAATGCCTGCATGGGTTTAAATGCACCAGCCGCTTCTGTTTGTAACGCCTTTGTTATTGGCACTGCGCTAGGAGATTGAGCTCTTATCGCTAAAAAGTATCTTCCACCTCGATTTCAGGGAAGTTACACGCAATTTGCCAAATTTTTGGTCTAGCCTTGCCGTCAAACTGAATCGCACCAGAACCAATGCCGCCTACCGTAAAGTTAATGGCCTCTAAGTATTCATTCTCATAAACTTGGGTGGTGCCAAGGTGCAGTAAGGACGGAGTCGTGCCTAATTTTTTCAGTTTTTTGTTGACGAACTTGGTCACGTTTCGCTTTGACTGCGGCAACCAAAGCCCCGGTTTCGGCAAGTTTAGTATCCCATCCGGCGGCAAGTAAATGTCTTTGGAAGTCGCTTGGTGTCAGACCTTCCTCGTAAGTTGCCACTTCATCTAGGCTGATATCGGCTGAACTCCAGCCACTCGCCGTTGTTGAACCAAACGTCATCACCGATGTCTTTGGCCCTCTGCGGGTAAATTCATAGGCACCACCAAATAAGCTACATTCAAAACCGTCAATGTAAGCTCGAAGGTCGACGTCAAAACTTGTCACGGCAAGGTGGTACCAACGTCCAACTTCTATTCCTTTGCCCGTAGGTAAATCAATTCGGGTGACAACCTTGCCATTTACATTACGGTACAGCAGGGCAGATAAATCGTTTTCGACTCCAATTATGTAACGCACGTTCTCGCCATTTGCCTGAGCAATAATAACTGGGTTATCGTCCCCGCGAGGTTGTGAATTCACTTTGAAAAACAATTCGATTGTCGCAAATCTACCGTATAAATGTTTCGTATCATCAACTTCAAGGCTATTACTATAGGTGAGAGTTGGATCCCAGAACCGGTAACCGCGCCGTTTTCAAATGAGTTAACTTGTTTTGTTTTTGCCGGTAAACCACTAAGTTCATCAATAACGTTGTCGTCGAAACGCCAGTAGGCTCTTAGGGAGTCATGGGCTTTTATCGCTTCATGGTAGTCTTTTCCGTAGGAAAGGTTGCTAAACACCGAAGACGTACACCCCGCCATTGCAAAAGGGGTTGCGCCTGCGACAAAAAGGAAGTTGCGACGTGATAGATTTGGTGCGTCGCATTGACACGATTTGTTTGACTGTGGTTCTGATGTTTTTTGCATAAAATTAGTTCTCTAAATGTAGTTACCCTGTTAGGTCTAAAGTTTGTAAAGTTAATTATTGATATTTGGTCGCGTCGGTCTAACTGCCGGTGACGGTGCAGCTGCGATTCCTGTTTTAAACAAAAAGTCATGAGCTTTAAGTAAGGTGTCGACAAAAAGTAATTCTGAACGAGTGCGGGTGAAAAACCCGTGCGCTTTATCTGGATAAATGTGGTTTACGGCGTAAGAACCCACAGACACTATGTTGTCTCTATATTTGTTCGCGGTTGCAACGCTGAGTACGCGATCGTTTGAGCCTAAAAGGGTTAGCGTTGGAGGATGTCCTTGAGCGACATTATGAATTGGCGAGATAGCCCGCCAAAACTCTTTAACTCTGTTATACCCGTGTCCTTGTGAGCTCGTATCGACAACTGGATTAAATAGAACAAGTGCGACTGGTTGAATGGGCAATGGCCTTTCTCCTATCGCATTAAAGCCTTTTATCGTTGCCAATGAAGCCGCTAAATGGCCACCGGCTGAAACGCCTCCGGCAGCTATTTTGGCAGGGTCTATATTTAGCGTTTTGGCGTTTGTTAACACCCAACGATAGGCCGATTTTGCGTCCATTAACGACACATTAGGCGGTGTTTGGTCTTTTTTCCAAGTGCGGTATTCCACCGATATTGTGGTTATCCCTATTTTAGAGAAATAGTCCGTCTGGTCATATAAACTCGTAGGGTTACCAGAATTCCAGCCACCACCATGAAACATAATTAATGCAGGTTTGTGTTCATTATCATTGCTCGAAACGCCGTGAAAAATATGTAATTTTAGTTCGCGAGCGCCGATTATTTTGTAATTAATAATTTCACTTGGTTTTGCTTTTGTGTTGACCCAAACATTCCCAACCTTAATTGAGTCTTTAGCGACAGTTGCTATAGCTATGGGACTTGCAACCAACGAGAACAGCACAAGCGTCGCAAAAAACATTTTTGTATAAAAAAGCGGCTTCATTGGCGGTTGCCCACAACTTGTTTTTGCTGGCTGTAAACTTAAGTACCATAATTACATTTATCTCCAGTGAGCCTTCAATTGAATTTTCGTTTTTGGATAAACACCAAGAATTTACGAACGTTTTAACTACGTTACTAAAAACAGTTTTACGAGCAGAAATACGCATTTTTAATTAAAAAATGACATACCTTGTGTGTTTTTATATATATTGTGATTGCTACTTTAGTGCAAGATTTGATTGGGTTCAATCTTATTTTTGCGGTTTTATCTGTCTTGGCTTGTTTTTATTTTATATTAGTATTGTTGTTATTTTGTGGTCTTATATTTAAAAGTATATTTGCCGGGCCGAAAAGTTTTATTGCGGAGGAGTGGGCGTGAGGAATAAATTGAGCAGGTCATTAATTGTAAGCTTTGTATTATTAAGTGCAGGGTGCGAGTTAATAAATCAACCTGACCGTTCGGCAAATGCTAAATCGGTAATTGAGCAGCAACAAAAGCCAAATATAGTGGTGATCTTTGCAGATGACTTAGGTTATGGCGACATCGAGTCGTTTGGTGCAGAAGGGATCAGAACGCCAAATATTGACAAAATTGGTGAAGAAGGGTTTATAAGTCGCGATTTTTTCATTCCAGCAAATGTTTGTAGTCCGTCTCGTGCATCGTTATTAACAGGCCGCTATCCGATGAGAAATGGCATACCTGTCGCTAAAAATCCGATGAGTCATAAACACATAGACAGTCATTTTGGGTTGCATCCTGACGAAATCACTATCCCTGAAATGTTAAAGCCAGCAGGTTACAAAAGCTTAATGGTTGGTAAATGGCATTTAGGCTTAAAGAGAAAGGTTCTCACCCTTTAGATGCCGGGTTTGACGAATATGTCGGACTAGAAGGCAATTTTTATAAGGCCCCAAAAAATAGCGTGAAATACCCCTACTTAAAAGAAAATGATGATTTGTACCGTGGGCGAACAATTTCAGAAGTCGATATCGATTTAGAGAAAGTCACAGAAATTTATACGAACGAAGTTGTTTCTTTCATTGAACGAGAAAAGGACGGTCCATTTTTTGTTTATTTTGCTCACAATATAGTGCATTCGCCTCATCGCCCTAGCAAACAGTTTAAAGGCACCTCCGAAAAAGGCCGATATGGTGATTTTATTCACGAAATGGATTACAGCACAGGTCGCGTTCTTAAAGCGTTAAAAGATCACGGGTTAGAAGACAATACGCTAGTGATATTTACGTCTGACAACGGCGCGAATTTTGCGGGGAGTAATGGTGAACTAAATGGCCGAAAGTACACCACGATGGAAGGCGGGCATATTGTTCCGGCCTTATTTAAGTGGTAAGGTGTCATTCCGGCAGGTAGGATTCTAGCATTACTATGACATCCATGGATATATTCCCGATTTTAGCTGAAATTGCTGGGGCAGAGTTGCCAAGTGATAGAAAGTTAGATGGCGTCAATACGTTAAATATTCTGCGTGGTAAGAGCCTAAATAGTCCTCATGACGTGCTTTATTACTACAACGGCACCAATCTTCAAGCTATCCGTAAAGGTCGTTGGAAACTGCATCTTCCGCGCACAATTGCCGACCAACCATTTTGGCATGAAAACTCCTCCGGTGGCCGTGTTCACACAGAAGTTGCTCAAAACATGTTGTTTGATCTAAAAACCGATCGGGGTGAAAAAGTCGATGTGGCCAATTTGCACCCAGACATAGTGGCGTCTTTTGATGCAGATATTCAATACGCACGAGAGGAACTTGGGGATGTTCATCAAATAGGTCGAGATCAGCGGGTGCCACCAATGGAAAATCCACAAAAAATTGATCGCTGGTGGGTTAAGAAAAAGAAATAGTATTTTTACAATATTTGATCAGAGAACAAAGGGCGCTTTAGAGGTGCTCTTTATATATAGCTTAACCATTTAATCATTAGCGCTATATCAATGATTAAATAGGCTAAGTACCAAACTGAGAACACATATGAATATTTTATATATCTGTACCCACAATAGGTGTCGGAGCATTTTGAGCGAAGCGATCACCAATCAGTTAGCTCAAGGTAAGTACCGAGCATTTAGTGCAGGAAGTCAGCCCGTTGGTGAAGTACATCCACTGTCGATTAAGTACTTAGCAGAAAAGGGCATAGCAACTGACAAATTGAAAAGTCAGTCTTGGGATGACTTCGAAGATATTAAACCCGATATCGTCGTGACTGTATGTGACAGTGCCGCGGCGGAAGTTTGTCCTCATTGGTTTGACGATACTTTAAAAGTGCATTGGGGATTAACGGACCCATCAAAACTTGATGGTACAGAAAGTGAATTTAAACATGCTTTTTATCAAGTTATGGAAAGCATTGAGCGGCGAGTGCATAAATTAATGTCCTTGGATTTCTCGACACTTTCTAAACCTGAGCAACTCAAAGCGCTGCAGTCGGTCGTATAAGACGTCGCTCAGGAAATTTAATGACAGTTATAAAGTCAGTTGGCGGTAATGACATTTTTATGACTAAGTCAGTATTTTGTTTTTGTGTTTTTATTTATATACAAAACCCTACATATAACTTTTTAAGGCTTTGAAATCTAAAACTACTGTGCTTTAATAAATAAAAATACACTAGATCTTGTGTAAGTAAGTGCTGTGTAAGAAAGTGCTGTTTAACAAGGTGCTGTGTAACAAATTATTTGGAGAAAACATGACGTACATGAGGTTAGCAGGTTTAGTTGCAACTGTCGCTTTGACATTAACGGCTTGTGAAGCGGTAAATAAGACTGAACTATTGAGTTCTCAACAAGCCCAAAATCAAGGTGGTAAACAACCAAACGTGGTTTTTATTTTTGCTGATGATTTAGGATATGGGGACTTAAGTTCTTACGGTGCAACAAAGTTGGAAACGCCAAATATTGATAAACTTGCAAAACAAGGTGTTAAGTTCACTGACGCCCATTCCGCTTCTGCTGTTTGTACCGCTTCTCGATACGGGTTAATGACTGGTGAGTACCCATTAAGGGCAAATAATGGCAAAGGAATATGGGGACCCGCACCGATAGAATCACCGTTGCTTATCGATCCTGATACCACGACCATCGCGGATATATTTAAAAACAAAGGTTACGATACCGCAGTATTAGGTAAATGGCATTTAGGTTTTGGTGAGGGGAAAAACGACTGGCAACAACCGCTGCGCCTGGTCCACTCGAACTCGGTTTTGATTATTATTTTGGCGTTCCCGTTGTCAACAGCGCACCGCCTTATGTTTATGTTGAAAATGATCAGATTATTGGATGGGATCCCGAAGATCCGTTAGTTTATCTCGGCCGACCGCCCAAACATAAAGTTCATAAAGACGCGACTCCTATTACACCCATTCCAGCGGAAGCAGCCCAACGTACGGCAAATATGTTTAAAGGTGGCGTAGAAGCACATTCTTTATACAACGATTATAGCGTTGGCACCACAATTACAGAAAAAGCAACCGACTGGATTAAAGCCCGAGATGGTAATCCATTTTTTATGTATTTAGCCACAACCCATGTCCATCACCCTTTTACCCCAGCTAAACGTTTTCAAGGCAAAAGCGAAAGTGGGCTGTATGGCGACTTTGTCGAAGAGTTAGATTGGATAGTCGGCCAAGTCATGGCGAGTTTAGAAGAAGCTGGTGTTGCAGATAATACCTTAGTGATCTTCACCAGCGACAATGGTGGGATGTTTAATTTAGGTGGACGTAATGCCGCTGCTAAAGGCCATCAAATCAATGGTGATCTTTTAGGATCTAAGTTTGGTATTTGGGAAGGTGGGCATCGAGTGCCATTTATTGCATGGTGGTACTAGCAAAATAAAAGCCGGAAGTGTTTCAAACCAAATGCTCAACAATGTGGATATGTTTGCGACATTTGCTGCATTAACGGGACAACCATTAAGCGCAGATAACAGTAATGACAGTATTAATATGCTACCAGCAATTTTAGGTGAAGCGACAACGCCTCTGCGCACTGAAATGATAGTAACTCCTAGAAAAGCAACTCATGTTGGTTTACGCAAAGGTAAATGGATGTACATCGGGGCACAGAATGACGGTGGCTTTAAAGGCTCAAAGCCACATCAGCATGCTTATAGGGGGACCGGCTGTCACAACGTTAGTAAATACACCTAATAGTGACATTGTAAATGGCAAGATTAGAGCGGATGCACCACCTGCACAATTGTATGATCTCGATGCTGACGTGAATCAAACGACAAATCTATACAACCAATACCCAGAAGTTGTGGCTGAGATGGAGCAATTGTTAAAACGTTATAGATCAAACCGTTTATAACATTATGAATTTGCCATTTTGAAAATGGTTCTATGACCTAAACCTCGTGTTTGCTGCTTGCTTTGTGCTATTGCAGTCAGCGGCACGTTAACACGCATCTAATAGATGAGCCGGTTAATTTAGTAAGGTCACCTTTGGAAAGCTGAAATATTTCAGCAATGAATATTGACGAAAAGTTGGATCGGAAACTTGCAACAGCGCTGGCCAATAGGGTAGCGCGATGAAGAGTTACTTTGCTCGCTCGATTCGCCTTAACAATGGAAAAAAATATGAATTTATCTGTTTTGACAAAATCTGTGAGTCTCGGTTTGATCAGTTGTGCGATTGCAACCGGATGCACAGAGCAAAAGGCCCGTTTGCCGACGATGTAGCATTTATGAAAGAACACACAAACATTGTTATGTTGTCTAATGGCGACGCCGCCGTTGCGATTGCGCCTGAGTATCAAGGTCGAGTCATGACCTCATCTTTCGATCAACATTCTGGTCCAAGTTTTGGTTGGATCAACCGTCCGGTTATCGCCAATGGATTTTTAACTGCCGAAGAGCAGAAGGGCAAACTAGAAGATCATATATACATTTTTGGTGGTGAAGAGCGTTTTTGGTTTGGTCCTGAAGGCGGACAGTTTGGCCTGTTCTTTAAACCCGGTGACAAATTTGAATTTTCAGATTGGAAGACACCTGCGGTAATCGATACCGAAGCATTTAGTATCGTTACTAAAAATGAACAGTCAGTTAAGTTTGCACACGAAGCGACTTTGGTTAACTACAGCGGCACTGAATTTGATGTTGGAATTGAACGTACCGTTGAATTGCTGAGTAAAGGTAAGGTAAGTGAATCACTTGGCATTAACCTAGATGACAGTTTAAAAGTGGTTGCCTATAAGACGGACAATCGCGTGACAAATCGTGGTCAAAATACCTGGACTGCAGAAACCGGTCTTGTGTCTATTTGGATCTTAGGCATGTATAACCCGTCACCTGAGACAACGGTTGTGATCCCGTTTGAATCTGGCCCAGAATCAAAATATGGCGCAAAAGTGAATGACGCTTACTTTGGTAAAGTGCCAGCGGATTACCTTAAAGTCACCGACAGTGAATTGTTCTTTAAAGGCGATGGTACAAAACGCGGAAAAATTGGTATTAGCGATAAACGGTCTAAAGGCATCGCAGGTAGTTATGACGCAGCGGGGCAAGTGCTTAATATTGTTACATATAATCAACAAGCCGCACCAAATGGCTATGTAAATTCGATGTGGGAACTGCAAGATCAGCCTTATGCAGGCGATGTCATTAATTCATACAATGATGGTTCGCCTGAAGTACTGGCGTTGCGCCATTAGGGCCGTTTTATGAGCTGGAAACCTCATCGCCTGCCGCGGCGCTAAAACCCGGTCAATCGGTTAGACACATCCAAACGACTTACCATATTCAAGGGCCGGAAGCGCAATTGGATGTTATTTCCAAATCATTATTTGGGGTTAACTTAAATAGCGTAAAAACGGCATTTAAAGAATAAAAGGTTTTTTCTTTAGATATTTATCGAGGTTTGGTGACCGTTTTGTTACCAAACCCTCAAATGATTTAGCAATTATTTATCAATTACAATGTGAGTTTCAGCCTCAATTAACGCAAACCTAAAACCAATGTGTAATGGGTTTAGTCTGAAGCCTTGGAGGATAGCGTTATTAATACTGTATTTAAATTCGTTTTAGGTGGCCTTTTTGTATCTGGATTAGCCGGTTGTCTTTCGCAACCGACAACAGAAATAGAAACAAAAAAGAAACCCAATGTTTTGTTAATTTTGGTTGATGACTTAGGCTGGGCTGACGTCGCGGCTTATAATCCAGATACACTATATTCAACACCAAGTATGGATAAGCTCGCCAGTGAAGGTCTGTTATTTACCGATGGTTATGCCGCAAGTCCGGTTTGTAGCCCCACAAGAGCTGCATTGATCACCGGCAAACATCCAACGGCAATTGGCACGACAGACTTCTTCCGTAACAAAAGCCGTCGACATAAATATCGCGAAGGCAAATTTAAACCCGCTTCCTTTGTCGAAAAATTACCGGAGCAAGGTTCCACTATCGCCAGCGTTTTAAAAGGTGAGGGTTATCAAACTGCGTTTATTGGTAAATGGCATTTAGGGCAAACAGAGCAAATGTGGCCAGAGTTTTATGGTTTTGACGTTAATATTGCCGGCCATGCCGCGGGGTCGCCAAGTGGGGGTTATTTTGCGCCTTATAAAAATCCACGTTTAACCAGTGGCCCAGATGGTGAATACCTTACGGATCGCTTAACCAACGAAGCCATCAATTTGGTCGATGGGTATGCAAAAAGTGACGCGCCATTTTTCCTAATGATGTCTTACTATTCTGTTCATACGCCATTGCAAGGGCCAAAGAAGCTTGTTAATAAGTATCGTGAACGTTTTTCTCAACTAGATAAAACACCAGAGTTTGCTCAAGTTGAACAAATTTGGCCAACCGATAAACCACAATTAAATCGTGTTGTGCAAACGAACCCGACATATGCAGCGATGGTCGAAAAGGTTGATGAAAACATTGGCCGACTTGTGGATTCACTAAAAGCCAAAAACCTAAGAGACGACACCATAGTAATTTTGTTATCAGACAATGGTGGTTTATCTATAGGTGAAGCGCATTCAACATCAAGTTTACCGCTTAGAGGCGGTAAAGGCTGGTTATATGAAGGCGGTATTCGTGTACCTTTCATTATTAGTGTTCCAGGTTCCGAATCAAATGGTAAGTCAACCTCGGTTCCAGCCATTAGCATGGACATCTCAGCGACGCTTTACGACTTAATAGGTATTGACGCCAAACGTGTTGGCCCAATTGACGGTGAGAGCTTATTACCTGTCATAAATGGCGAAACAAATTCAGCAGAACGTCCGTTGTTTTTCCATTATCCACATTATTCAAATCAAGGCGGTTTCCATAGGGCAGTGGTTCGATTGGGCGATTGGAAACTCATAGAACGGTTTGAAGATGGCAAACTTCAGCTGTTTAACATTACTAAAGATAAGGCTGAGACGACTGATTTAGCGGCTGAATATCCAACAAAAGTTGCGGAAATGAAAAAGACATTGCATCAATGGTATCAGCAAAATGACGCTAAATTTTTAAGAGAAAACCCTAAGGCTCCAAAATATGGTGCCCCTTGGAAACCGGCTTTAGGCGAATAACAAGACAGCTTTAGTCTTTAAACAGCTGGGTTTAAACTCACAGAGGTACGCCAATGTCTCTGTGAGTTTTCTTTTATCGTGCTAATTAAAACGATAAAGCAGAGGTTTAAACGTAGGTTAGAACCTTAATATGGCACAACCTCTGATAAATATTTTGAAACGTTTCAGAGTCGATATTACGTATATGGGAAAGTGGTAATGAAAATATTTTCTAGTCTGATAGTTGTTTTTATCGCGGGCTATTTTGCGATGAACTTAAGTCACGCAGAAGCTAAACCTAACATTATATTTATCATGGCCGACGACCTCGGTTGGGGTGACGTAGGTTACAACGGTTCTAAATGGGTTGAAACGCCAAACATCGACGCATTAGCTAATTCAGGACAAGTTTTTGACAATGCATATTCCTATCCTACCTGCTCCCCAGCAAGGGCGGCATTGTTAACCGGAAAACAGTCTTTTAAAACTCAAGTTTATGGTGTCCCAGTTTTAGAAAAAGGAAATAGCCAGACCAGTATTTTCTCCCGTGGCACGGTGCAACTTGAGCATACTGTATATTCTGAACCCCTTAAAAAAGCCGGTTACAAATTAGCGCATTTAGGAAAGTGGCATATCGTGGGCCCTGATCCGTCAGTAGAAGTTAACTACCCATTTGATGATAATTTAAGTCAGCCCAAAAATGGCGATTTGAGTTGGTTGAACGACCATAAAAATAAATATTCTATTTATTATCCGCAGGCGAGGGGTTTGACCTCAATGTTGGCGGGTCGTGGTGGGGGATCCTGCGCGTGGTTATACTGAGGGATATAAGTCAAAAAGCGGCGGGTACATAGCACCATTTAAAAATCCCTTTATCAACGAAAAACCCGACGACCAATGGCTAACTGACCGTCTAACAGACGAAGCTATTGCATTTATGGGGAAAAACGCTGACAGCCCATTTTTTATAAATCTGCATTTTTACGCCCCGCATAGGCCAAGTATTCCTAGAAGTGAAGAGTTACTAAAAAATACCAAAACAAAGAGAAAGAACAGTTAACTGGAAGAGACTCAAAGGCAAAACGCGAACTTGCGGCATATGGCACGTTAGTGGAGTCTTTAGATCAGAATGTTGGCCGACTCGTCGACTTTTTAGAATCGAGTGGTTTACGTGAAAATACATTAATTATATTTACGTCGGATAATGGCTTTAATTCTATACAATCAACAGACATACGCTTAAGGGGCGCTAAAGGCTCGATTTATGAAGGAGGCGTTAAAGTCCCAATGGTTGCCAACTGGCCGAGCAAAATTTCCGCGACACGGCATGAAAATCTGGTGTCGGTTTTAGACTATTTCCTAGCTTTTTAGATCTTGCCGGTGTGCAAGATTACGCGGGTGAACTCGACGGGAGTAGCTTTAAGCCATTAATGTTTGGTCAACCGTATCAACAAAAACCAATTTTTGGCATATAAACACCGCATATAAACATGGACCTGTTTCCGCCGTTCGAGAAGGCCAGTATAAACTTATTCAATTTTTGTTAAGTGGCAAAGTGGAATTATTTGATCTCGAAAACGATCCGTCAGAGCGAGTGGATATTTCCAAAAGTCATTTAAAAATAAAACAGAAGTTATTAACAAAATTAGTGGATTGGCGCGCAAAAATTCAGTTCCTTTACCGCCGGCATCACCACTAAATGGTAAATAATCTTCACTGAGCACCTAGGTTTTTTTCCGAGGTGATTGATAGAGAAAATTTACAAGAAAATTGTCACCGGCATAAGTCAGGTGGTAATACGTTATCTGCTCGGCATACCTGTTTGAGCGTTTAACATCGCTTTTGTCAGCGATAAGTCGTAATTTAATTAGAGGAAGTTTTTATGGGTTTTTCAGGTATAAGTGTGTGGCAACTCGTGATAGTTGCCATTATTGTTGTTTTATTGTTTGGTACAAAACGTTTGAAATCAGTTGGTAGCGACTTAGGTGCGGCGTTAAAAGGGTTTAAAAAGAAGTATCAGATAATACAGTGGTTAAAAACGATTAGTCGTTTGGGTCAACTTAGCGCCTAAAAGTCACTATATTTTCTCAATGTTCAGCAAACGTCCTTTAGCTTTATGCAAGGGGGCGCTTAGTTTTGAGCCTGTAACTAATTTTGTGGAAACGCAGGATATTGCGAATGCAGTGCGACTAGAGCATTCATCAGATCGCCCAGCCATTCGGTATGTTATTACATTAAATAGTGCAATAAAAAAGGCCACAACATAACTTTCATTATGTGTGGCCTAAAGTGTTTTGATAACGTCCGATTAAAGTTCGTTATGTGTCCCTATTTTTATCGTCTGCTCTGCCTTATACGGCTCCACAGAGTCAATTGGAGATAATGTAAACGAATAGCTATAGTCTTTAGCATTTAATCGATACTGCTCCCACGCTTTTGCCCCCAGCTATTATCACCACCAACACCGGTTTGCTTGTAGTCAACATTTACGTTAACTAAGTCACGCTTTTTAATCTCAGTGTAATGACGCTGGGCTTTATTATCGCCCGGGTCAAAATCGCTTTGTGGTTGATGATGGGCACTAAAGTCAAACACGGAATTCCCAATAATTTTAAGACCAACGCCATCTTTATTGGTTAAGGTTGCCCAGCGAATGTCACTGCGATTTCCATTTTCCTGCGGACGAATATAATCAAACGCCATGTCTTTAACTTCACCTTGGTAAATACCGACAAAGGCTGAGGTTTTACGATCCCAATAGTTTTCGTGTGGCCCTCTACCGTAGTAGGTAACTTGGTCGAAGTTAACTGGCATTTGGAAGTTTGTGCCAATGCGAGGGATCTCACTGTATTTATCAACCTTGAATGTTTTACCATTTGGTTTTGTTTTTACAATCTTCACACGGGCATCGCCAGCAAAGTCAAAATTGACATCAACTTTGATTTCGCCTTGACCGTTAATCGTATACTGGTAAGTAACCGACGAATCGGCGTCTGCGAGATCCACAACCTGTTCTAAAACAACCAGGTTAGCGTCAGACGAAACGACCTTCAAACCAAGACTTTTCTGGTTCTCGGTTGCTGTTTTCCAAAGCTTGCCACGTTTAACTAAACCGTTTGTACCACCAAAGTCGTTATCTGTAGGTGCACGCCATAAGTTAAATTTAAGGGCTTCTTTTAACATCTCTGTACCTTTGTATTGGTAAGACGTTAAATAACCAGCCTTAGTCAAATTTCAGTTTTGCATCACCGGCAATGACAGCCGTTTGGTTAGGATCTTGAGCGACTTTTACGTTTGCTGCTCCCTTAGTTACAAATGTAGACGTTTTGCCTTTTTGCAACATAAGCTGATCACTGGCAAGCAAATGGCCTTTTTCAAGTAACGGGTGTGTGCCTTTAGCTGTCGCATAGAAATTTATAAAATATTCTTTATTCGACTTTAATTTAGGCAGTTGTTTGGCCAAATCAAAACGAACTTTACTTTGAGGTTGTGCAACTGTGTCAACTTGCCCAGTTTTAATAACAACACCATCTTCAATCAAACGCCAAGTCATGTTGTAGCTTGACGTGTCGACAAAAAAGTTTTCGTTATAGAGCTGGTAAGTTGTTTTACCTACTTTTGAAAAATGCAGATCTTGATACACTTTTTTAACTTCAAACAACCCTAGGTGTGGTGTTCTGTCTGGGTTAATTAGGCCATTTAATACAAAGTTGCCAGCATTGTGAACGCCTTCAGGTTCGAAGTCTCCGCCATAACCCCAGAATTCATTACCGTTTTCATCTTTTTTAATCAGACCTTGATCCATCCAATCCCAGATAAACCCGCCTTGCATTTGACGTTCTGCGCGAACAAAGTCCCAGTACTCTTTAAAGTTACCATTTGAATTACCCATCGCATGTGAGTATTCCACCCAGAAAAACGGGCGTTCTGGGTATTGGTTGATATATTCTTTTTTAAGCCTTTTGACTGTCCGATACATCCAAGTAACAGCGTCTTGGTGTACGTGCTTTTCTTTGGTGTATTTAGATTGCTGCTCGGCACGTTCGTATATGGTTAAACGCGAATTGTCGCGTTGTTTGATCCAGTCATAACCTTTAACAAAATTGATCCCATCGCCGGCTTCATTGCCCATTGACCAAAACGTGATAGAAGGGTGATTTTTATCTCGTTCAACCATACGTTCTAATCGGTCTAAATGCATGCCTTCAAATTCAGGTTTTGCAGCAGGTGTATCTTTTGGCGAATATCCAAATCCATGTGTTTCGATATTGGCTTCATCGATAATATATAAACCGTATTTATCGGCCAAGTGATAAAAGTAAGGGTCGTTAGGATAATGCGAGGTTCGAACCGCGTTAATGTTGTTTTCTTTTAACATTTTAACATCAGCCAACATGGCTTCTTTACTAACGACATGTGCTGTGCGCTCGTCATGTTCGTGACGGTTTACGCCTTTAAATAAAACAGGTTGGCCATTAACCAAAAACTGACCTTTGCTTAACTCAACCGTTTTAAAGCCAATTTGCTCACCTATGTGTTGAGTTGGTGTGCCGTCGTTATATTCAGTGCTAATCGATAATTGATATAAGTTTGGAGACTCAGCTGACCAAGCTTTAATATTGTTTAATACTATTTTGTGCTCAACGGTTTGCTGTTTATTTGCCAGAACAATAACCGTATTTTTGTCGGTGGCGACCACCTTGCCACTCGCATCTTTGACTTTCACAACCAAATCAACAGACTGGGCCGATTGATTTTTATTGGCGACATCGATTGTTAGATTAAGCACACCATCGCGGTAGTTGTTCACTAGTGTTGTTTTGGCAAAGAAGTCCCTTACATGGGTATTCGGTGCGGTATGTAAATACACATCGCGTTCGATACCACTGACACGCCAAAAGTCCTGGTCTTCCATATAGCTACCGTCGGTATGACGTATAACTTTAGCGGCAAGTACGTTTTCACCAGGTTTGAGGTATTGCGTAATATTAAACTCAGCGGCCGTCTTAGAGCCTTCGCTATAACCGACTTCTTGGCCATTTATATAGAGATAAAATCCTGAGTTAACGCCGCCAAAGTGGATAAATACTTGCTGCCCGTCCCAATCGGTTGGCACAGTGAAATTGGTACGATAAGCACCTGTTGGGTTGTCATCCTCGGGGACAAATGGCGGATTTTTAGGGAACGGATATTGTCTATTTGTATATATCGGATAATCGTAACCATGCATTTGCCAATTACTTGGCACGGGTAATTCATCCCAATTTGAGACATCAAAACTGGGGTCAAAAAACCAGCGGGAACTGAACTAGGGTTTGCCGACCAATTAAATTTCCAATTGCCGTTTAACAGTTTGTAATAAGGAGAGGTTTGGTAATCATCCGCTGCTAATTTTGACTCAGCATCGTAGGGCAAAAAGTCGCGCGTGGCGCTTCGGTATTAACTTTAAAAACACTCAAGTCCTGCCAATAAACAGGCGCTTTTTTTGATGTGTTTGGAGTGTTTTGAGCCTGTTGATTACTATTACACGCACTTAACGCCAGTAAACTGGTGACAACCGCGAGGGTAACTTTATTTTTATTCATTGTTAGTTTTCTCATAAAATGGACCAAACGCGTAGCGTAATAATCGTTCTAAATCGAAAGATGCTAAATGACAAAAAGCACCGAGGTGAGTGTCATTTATTATTAGCTTGAAGTTATTAAACCAAACAGGCTTGCTAAACCCTTAAATTTTTTTGCGTTACCTCGCTACACTTTTGTTATGAACGCAAACGTCACCGTAAAAGTGCACGACTTAATTGAAACTAACCGGATGGTTTGGCTAGAAACTAGCGGTAGTAAATACATACGCTCTGCAGTACTTATACCGCAGTATTTACAAATGGAGTATTTACAAACTCAGCTAGGCTTAGTGGATACTGGTAGTTAAATGGAAAGGTAGGGCAAGTTGCTCACTTTGTTATTGATGACTACTAAAGCGGCTATTTTTATTATTCCGTGTTAAAAGTGTGTACACACTAACTTGGGAGGCTTTTAAAGCAAATGTTAGAAAAGATGTAAGCGTTGGGTCAACAAACACGGTTCTAGTTAATATTATATGTTGTTTAAAAAGGGGTTAAGCACTATATCTAATTCGATTCCGCCCTTGCTCTTTAGCTTGATAAAGCGCTTTGTCGGTCCGTTCTAACCATGTTTTAATGGTGTCGTCGGCTCGGAACTGCGACACACCTATACTTACTGTCAGTTTTGCAATAATCGGAAACTGATAACTTTCAATGTTTTGAATTAATCGTTCTGCGACCTGTTTGACGTCGTTTTCTGTCGTAGAAGGCATAAGCACGACAAATTCTTCACCACCCCAGCGGGCAGGGACATCACCTGAGCGAATGGCCTTTTTCAATAATTTACCCAAATGCGTTAATGCCTCATCACCTGCATTATGACCATACTTGTCATTGATTTGTTTGAAAAAGTCGATATCAATTAACATCAAAGAAGCATCATGCGATTGCCTTTGCATGTCATTAAAAAGGTGATTAAACGTGGTTAAGAAGTAATGACGGTTATAAAGGCCAGTTAAATTGTCATGGTAAGAAATATACTCTAGCTGTCGGTTAGACTCTTCTAACTTGGCGCTCATTTTTTGTAACTGCGCGTTTTTTTCGTTAAGGTAGCGGTAACTTTTCTCGATATTTGGAATCGCCATCCTAAAATTAGCAGCAATAAGACAGCGCCAAGAGTGATCATTCTAACCAAAGTATAATCGGTTTCGGTAACGACTAGGGTATTACTCCACCGATTAAGTATGTCGTTATGGACCTGCACTGGAATTTGGTCAATGACTTTATTAAGTATTGGCAATAATTCAGCTGAGCGAGATTTGATTACGCCAACTCTGAGTTCGTCTTGAATTGCAACCCAGCCGTTTATTTTTAAGTTAGCAATATTATGCTGTTTTAATTTACTGGTTATTGATAAGAGGGAACCAACGTAAACATCTATTTCACCATCTGCTACAGCTAATAAGCCATTGAGTTCGCTATCAAGCAGGGTTACCTGCAAGTTGGGATGGAATCGCTCCATGTAGCTGACCAATCGGTAACCTTTGACTACACCAATTTTCATTCCTGCAGCGGCTGAAATATTTTGAACGTAAGGGCGATTATTTGTTGTAACTAACACATTAGGACCAAAAAGTAGGGCATAGTAAAATCAAGGTATTGCTCTCGTTCAGACGAACGATTTAACATCAAAGTGAGTTCACATTTTCCTGCTTTTAGAAATTCAGTGACTTCATTCCAAGACTTCGCAGGAATACGGTTGAAATTAATCGTACTATTTTCCTGAAACAACTGCTTATATTCTTTAGAAATACCCTTATGCTGGCCATTTACCATTGCTTCGTAAGGCATCCAGTCTGGGTCGACACAATAATTAACATCAATGGCCTGTGCATAAAATGGCACTAAAAAGATAATTAACCACTGGTATTTTCTAAGAAAACACATGTTATTAATCCTTGATTGCAAAAACATTTATTTGTCCCTAAACATTGGTGGACATAAAATCAACACCTTAGACCTAAATATAACGCGCTAATGTAAATTTGGCTATTTATTGTTCTGTATAATATATATAGACATCATCTTTGGGTTGAGGCTGCTTTTTATTTATTTCCGCAATGTGATGAAGCCTCAGTTTGTTGACGTTACCTGCTGTTATTCGATCTAACGTTTGTCCCTGAAATACACAGGGTAAGAGAGTCGGAACTAACCTCAAGTAGGCAAATGCGACCGAACAAAGTTAATAACAACTCCACTCCACCGTTCCCATTGGTTTAACTTTCTATTGTTGATAACCGTTAGAAATTAGAGGACTGCCATTGGATTAAAACAGCAAAATAGGCGACATCCAGATTGGACTGTCAGGAGCTGGATAGCTTCTTTGAACACATAGGGCGTTGGGAGATTTAAAACGATTTTTACGGCAGTTATGGCTTTACGCGCTTAACGTGGTGCAGCAACAAAGATTTAAAAGCTACATTATAAGTAAACAAACCCTATTAGTGGTTTGACGGATGTAATAGATGAGCACACTCATATGTCGGTTAAGCGCAGTGTTTTCTGAATAAAAGACGCTTAAATAGCTTAAAGTGACACGTAAAATAATAAAGAAGCTCTACTCATTAGTAAGCCTTTTATAAATATTAAATAGGTTTAAAAGCAATTAAAAATACCAATGGGGTGTTGCTTACAATAAAGAAAAGGCGTTTAATCAAAAGTAGCAGTTTGGTTGTTAGCAAAGGGAATTTATGAATTATCAATTGTTAAAGGATAAACAGCGTATACTTCGACACGGGTTTCCAGATGCCCATGGTTTGCGCGTTCACCGAGCCTTGTCTTGGCTCAATAAAGCCGAGCAATGTGACGACGACAAAGATGCACAGTTTGTTTTTCTTTGGATATCGTTTAACGCCGCCTACGCTCAGGGCCTAGAATCCTCAAAATTTAGTGAATTAGAAACCTTCCAACTCTTTATAAAAAAACTCTGCGGTTTAGATAAAAACCAACAACTCCATCAGTTACTTTGGAGTGAGTTTACCTCTAGTATTCGACTCTTAATTGACAATCAATATGTGTTCCAACCGTTTTGGGATCACCATAATGGCAAGATCACCGAGCAAGAATGGCGGGACAAATTTTCTGCAGCAAAATCCAAAGCAAATAAAGCACTATCACGCAATGACAGCCCTGCACTGCTAACTGTGATTTTAGCGAGGTTGTACACCCTTCGAAATCAAATTATTCATGGCGGTGCCACTTGGAATAGCTCGGCAAACCGCGAGCAACTCCGAGACGCAGTCAATTTTCTATCAAAACTGTCCCCCATACTCATCGATATTATGATGGATAACCCCGGCGCCATGTGGGGCGAAGCCCATTACCCGATGTTAGATTAAAGGCGCATTTCATTGGCCCGTTTTTGCAATGACGTGTGCTTTTTAATCACAAATCCACTAGTAATTTGAAAAATTAAATTGGTGGGTGTGTACAAATTTAGTACAGATAATTGGCGGCAATAAAGAAATACAGGGATTAAAGACGTAGCGAGAAAAAATCAGAGAAAGATGTGTTTATTGTTTGTACGTGTATGTGTATCCAGTGATTGTTTGTTGGTCTTAGGGAAGTGTAGTGTATAGACGTTACGAATAAGAAACTTCTATGTGGTAAATAAAGTAGGTTTTTCTAGGACCTTAATTACCAAAGTTAAGAGCTGATTTTTCTTTAGTAGTTTAGTTTATAGTTTTATTAGTAGCGAAATTAACGGAATAATTTATGGAATCTAAAAGTTATTTTAAATACTGGGGAAAGCGAAAAAAGCGCCAGAACAAGATGGCGCTGATTATCACCTATTGCCTTATCATTGTATGGATGTGGCGGCTGTTGGTAAGGTTCTATTAGCTGAAGATAAACTATTAACCAAAGACCTTGCCGCGTTTTTGGAAGTAACTCCAAAGCAATTACAAAGTTTGTTAGTATTTTTATTGGCCTTACATGATTTAGGAAAGTTTGCATCTGCGTTTCAAAAACTTTATAGCACACCTAATGGAGAGTTATTAAAGATCGAATCTTGTTTTGATTATGATGGTAAAAACTATCGTCACGATCGAATGGGCCTCTATTTTTGGAATTCATTGTTAGAAGATTTTTTTACAGTCGTTTTAGGTATTGATGGATATAACCGCCGTACTCACGCTGATACGTCAAAAAATTTAATGGTGCTAATGAATTGTATGCTTGGGCATCATGGTGAGCCAATAAATAAGCAAGACCCTCAATCAATAAAAGCCTTCACCGAAGATCAAAACCTAATAGCTATAAGAGAGTTTTACCAAGAGCTGATTGAAGTGTTAAAGCTTGAGTTTCCTATTGAAAAATTAGCTATAAAAGCATGGCGAAGAAAATTGGAATTAGTCAGTTGGCAAATCGCAGGCATAGCTGTGTTAGCTGATTGGATAGGTTCTGATCGATATTTTTTCACTTACAAATCAAGCCCGGGATCTTTAAATGAATATTGGCAGTTAACCCAACAAATAGCGATAAAAGCCGTAAATTCAACAGACTTAGATAAAGCACCTTTAGTTAAACCTTTTATCTCTATTAAAGAGCATTTTGGCTACATAGCCACACCATTACAACAATGGGCTGAAACAGTCGAGCTCGATAATAGCCCGCAATTATTTATTTTAGAAGACGTGACTGGTGCAGGTAAAACAGAAGCTGCACTTGCATTAACTCATCGTTTAATGGCTACGGGCAGTGCAGATGGGTTTTATTTTGGTCTACCGACCATGGCAACATCAAATGCGATGTTTTCTCGAGTTGCCAAACATTATTTAGAGATGCTTGATAGCACGAGTGATAAACAACCTAGTATTGTACTCGCCCATGGTGCGAGAGAAATGAATAATGTGTTTAGTAATGCGGTAAGAGACGCTAAATTTACATCAACATATGAAGATCAAAATTACGATAATACTGATAGTACTGCGACCGCACAGTGTAATCAGTGGTTGGCTGATTCACGTAAAAAGCTCTATTAGCGCCAGTTGGCGTTGGCACGATAGATCAAGCTTTACTTGCTGTCTTACCAAGACGCCACCAATCATTACGTCTTTTAGGACTAAATAGAAAGGTGCTTATTTTTGATGAAGTACATGCTGCCGATGAGTATATGTTTGAGTTATTGGAAAGTTTATTAGCCTTACACTTACATCAAGGTGGTTCGGCCATTTTGTTAACGGCTACGCTTTCTTTCAAACAACGACAACGACTTACAAACATTTGGCTTAATACTGCCGGTATGCCTTTAACAGACTTACAAGAACAAGCCTTTCCTTTGGCCACTAGAGTCAATTTAAATAGTGAAAAAGTTGTGCTTGAACAATCTTTAGAAAGTCGTTCTGATGTTAGCCGTGAAGTGTTAGTAGAGCAGCTAACCTGTGTTGATGAATGCATAAAGATAATTCTTACTGCGGTTGCACAAAATCAATGTGTTGTTTGGGTGAGAAACTCGGTTGATGATGCCCTGCAAGCATATCAAAAATTACAAGGTTATTTAGCAGAGCCACAGCAATGCATCTTGTTTCATAGTCGATTTGTATTAGCTGATCGCAAACATATTGAAAATCAAGTGCTGGATACTTTTGGTAAAACAAGTACAGGTGAAATTCGAAGCGGCAAAGTACTTATTGCAACGCAGGTATTCCAAGAGAGTTTAGATGCCGATGCCGATGTCATGATCTCAGATATTTGTCCTATTGATGATTTAATTCAGCGTACAGGTCGTTTACATCGCCATACTCGTGATGCAAAAGGTAATTATCAAACAGGCATTATTGATAGCCGTGAGCAACCTAAATTGTTTATCCATGCACCTGAATACACCGATACTCCTAAAGCTGATTGGTTAAGCAAATCATTTATTAATACTCAATATGTTTACCGTTCTGCGGGGCGTTTATGGTTAGGGTTGCGCAAACTACTTGAATTTGGTGCTATTCGAATGCCTGAACAAGCACGAGATTTAATTGAAGCTGTTTATAGTGATGAAGCGCTATCACAAATTCCAGAGTGTTTAATTAATCAAGAAAATGAATTATTTGCGGCGGAACGCGCAAAAGCACATAAAGCAAAAGCAAATTTATTGCAGTGGCAACAATTTGGTTATTGCGACCAAAGTGCAAGCGCATGGCATGAAGATACAACGGATATTAGTACGCGCTACAGTGATATTGAAACGGTAGAGGTGCTATTACTCAAACAAGTTGAAAAAGGCAATTTAATACCTTGGATTAAAGATGACAAATTTGCAGTGCAGTTAAGTACAGTGAAATTATCAAAAAATAAATATGCCGATAAACTTATGCCAATTCCAGAGCAATTTCAGCCTGCATTAGAGCAGCTTCAACAACAGTATAAATATTTACAATATATGCAGGTATGGTTACCTGAGCTTGATCCAGATTTTACTTATCACCCAGCCACAGGGGTTAGTGAAAGAGCATCCCCGCTATAGCGGGGAACAGCTGATTTTCTCGTATGAGATCTAATCAGTTAGCGGTTCATCTCAAAAATTTTGAGAACTTAGTAATTATACTTGATTTTTAATTTAGGTTAATCAATTTAGTGAATAATACTTTTTGTTTTTATAGTGAATATATTATATGAGATTTAATCTGTTAGCTTTTATTTTATTTGACTTTATGATGGGTGGTGTTTAATATTTGAACTGTCGAATGGGTGGAGCAAGCAGAGGCAGTGAACCACCCCCACAAGCACCAGTCTGGAAAATTGATGATAAGTGGTTTCGATGCTGTAGGCAATGTTTGTCGCAGTTTTTACATGTCTCATCAATAAGGTATTTCAAATGTTAAGTAATTTAATTATTTCGTATGATTTAAATGTTGCTGGTCAGAATTATGATGCAGTAATAAGGTCTATTAAGTCTTTAGGGGACTGGGCGCATATACAAAGTTCTATTTGGTACGTTAATTCCCAGCTCAACGCAGAGCAAGCTGCTAAGCATGTTTGGGCGAATATGGATGGAAATGATTCTCTCATTATTGTTGACTCAGTAAAGAATGAAGCACATTGGTACAATTTAACAAACGAAGTTTCTAACTGTATTCAAACGAATTGGAATCGTTAAAAGAAATTTAAGGCATGGATGCCTTCTTTATGAAATCAAAATAAGGAATAAAAGTGAATATTTTAAAAATATCATGGTTGCCTTTTAAATTGAAAGATGGCACTGAACAAGTCCTGCCAATGAGTGCTATTTGCCGAAGTGATGTAATTGACTTTGCTTTGCCAAGGGCTGATTTTCAGGGAGCGGCATATCAGTTTGCTATTGGCTTGTTACAAACAGTATTTGCGCCAGAAGATGATATTGAATGGATTGAACGTTATGAGCAGCCACCAAGTGAGCAGGAGCTACAAGCGGCTTTTAATAAAGTTGAACACGCATTTAATGTTGAAGGTGATGGCCCATTATTTATGCAAGATTATGATGAGCTCGCAACTGCAAAGCCAACAACAGTAGCAGGGTTATTAATCGAAGCGCCTGGAGCGAATGGTCTTAAATTAAATACAGATCATTTTATAAAACGCGGCATTGGCGAGGTAATGTCGTTAGAAATGGCTTCTTTAGCACTGTTTACGTTACAAATTAATGCGCCATCTGGTGGTTCAGGCCATAGAGTTGGTTTGCGTGGTGGCGGCCCTTTAACCACATTAATTATGCCAGCAACAGTTGATACAAACTTATGGCAAAAACTTTGGTTAAATGTCATTAATTTAGAACAGTGGCGTTACCCAGCACCTGATTTTACTGATGGTAGTGTATTCCCTTGGTTAGCTAAAACCCAGACTAGTGAGAAAAAGGCAGTGAAATTTATCAAGAGGATGTCCATCCATTACACATGTTTTGGGCTATGCCAAGGCGCATTCGCATAAATGTAGAGAATGAAGAAGCGATTTGCAAAATATCTGGATTATTCACGTCAAAAACAGTATCTACCTACCGAACACAAAATTATGGCGGTAATTATTCTGGCAATTGGACACATCCTTTTACTCCTTATAAGTGGGATCCTAAAAAGCCAGATGAAGAACATTTATCTGCCAAAGGCCAACCGGGTGGTATTACGTATAAAACATGGGAACTGTTAAGTTATACGAGTGATGAACAAGGACAGCGTTGTGCCAAAGTCGTAAATCATTTTTACACCGTTAGCAATATGTTTGAACAAAAACATAAGCAAATACCCCAGTTATGGGTATTTGCTTATGATATGGATAACATGAAAGCACGCTGTTGGTACTCAAATCATTTTCCTATTTTCCCAGTTTCTTCCGAACAGCAAGACAATGTGTTAAGACAAATTAAGCAATTACAAACATTGAGTAATAATGCGTTATGGCATAGTCGCACGCAAATAAAGTCAGCTTGGTTTGAGCTGCCTTCAGATGCTAAAGGAGATACATCATTTATAGACTTGGCCTTTTGGCAACGCACTGAATCAATATTTTTTACTGCTGTGGCACAGCTAGTAGAAAACACCGAACAACAAACTTATACCCTAACCCCTGAACAAGCTAAAGTCTGGTTAAGTTCACTTCGCACTGCCTGCTTAGATTTGTTTGATGAATATGCGTTATCGGAGTTAGGTAATCAAAAATCGATGGCAAAACGCATAAAAGCAAGACAGCAACTAGCCGGTTGGTTGGGTAGTTACGAGCGCGGTGGAAAAGAGATTAAAGCCTTTATTGCAAACCATAAAATTGAATTTAATAAGGAGGTCGCTTAATGGATAACACAATAGAAATAGCCATATTACGTTGGTGGCAAAGTATGTTTTTGCCAACCGAGCAACTAAGAGAGAAAGGGATAATACCAGCTCCCTCAGCCCATAAAGCAAAATTAAAACGTTGTGAAAACATTGATACTGTCATGTTAAGTGATGGTTTTAGAGCTTTGTGGCTAAGTTTACCTGAATCGCTTATTACCACAGCCAAACCAGAAAAAATAGAATGTTTTGCTGCTATTGCCGCTGCGTTAGTACAAGTTAAAAACAATAATAAAGATAAGTTGGCAGCAATCGCTGGCAAAAAGACCGAAGGTGAAAAATCAGTCGTCAGTGAGTTACGTTTTTCACAATTACAGAATGCTAAAACGCCAGATGATTTTGTCCGTCGATTACGTCGAATTTTACAACAAGTAAAAGGTGAAGCGTCGGTCATTGCATTAGCTGAAGATATTGAACGTTGGTTTGCAGAGCATTATGGCACACAGCCAAACCAACCGAGCAAACGTGTTTCTGTGCAGTGGGCGATGGATTACTACCGCGCAGCTGCAACTAATAGTAAATAATATTAACAATTTTAAGGACTAAATTATGAGCCAATTTATTCAACTTCATTTATTAACATCATACCCACCATCTAACGTAAACCGTGATGATTTAGGGCGACCCAAAACAGCTAAAATGGGTGGTTTTGATCGCTTACGTATCAGTTCGCAAAGTTTAAAGCGTAATTGGCGCGTGTCAGATGTTTTTGGATCATCAATGGGTGAGAATATTGGAATACGTACTAAGCGTTTTGGGATCGATATTTATAATGAATTACTTGCTAACAATGTACCTGAGAAGCAAGCCAAAGAATCAGCAGTTAAAATTGCTGGAGTTTTTGGTAAAAACAAAAAAGCTAATAAAAACAATCCGCTTGAAGAGTTTGAAATCGAACAACTTGCCCATATCAGTCCAACAGAAAAAGCGGCAGCTTTGGCGCTTGTTGATACATTAGTGGAAGAAAATCGCCTCCCTACGGAAGATGAATTAAAATTACTTAAAAATGAGAGTACAGCGGTTGATATTGCATTGTTTGGTAGAATGCTTGCGTCTAGCCCTGAGTTTAATACAGATGCTGCTTGCCAAGTTGCTCACGCTTTAAGTGTACATAGTGTTGTTATTGAAGATGACTATTTTACTGCCGTGGATGATCTAAATGATGGTAAAACAGACTCGGGATCTGCTCATATTGGTGAATCTGGGTTTGCAGCTGCTTTGTTCTATAGCAACATTTGTATTAATAAAACCCAACTGATTGATAACTTAAATGGCGATAAAGATTTAGCTAATCGAGCAATTCAGGCTTTAGTTAAAGCAGCTGTTACTGTAAGTCCAAAAGGTAAACAAAATAGCTTTGCTTCACAGGCGTATGCTAGCTTTGCTTTGGCAGAAAAGGGAACACAACAGCCACGTAATTTGTCAGTTGCTTTTTTAAAACCAATTGATGAGCAAGATCAAGCAACGGCCGCAATTAATGCTTTGCAAAAGCAAGTTGAAAACTTCGACAAAGTGTATGGTGATTGTGCAGATGCGCGTTATCAATTTAATGCTATTGCTGGAGAAGGCTCGCTTGCTGAATTATTAGAATTTGTCGCAAGCTAAGGAGGCAACATGAAAGAATATTTAGTCTTTCGTTTGTATGGGCCTTTAGCTAGTTGGGGGCAAGCCGCTGTAGGGGGCGATAGACCTACAGGCTTGCAACCTACACGCTCAGCTATTTTAGGCTTACTCGGAGCTGCTTTAGGAATAAAGCGAGAGCAGGCTGAGCAATTACAAGCACTACAAGCGAGCGTAAATATAGCAGTAAAACAGACAGTACCCACGAGCTTAATACGTGATTACCATACAACTCAGGTACCAAGTCATAGTAACAAAGTGGTGTATAGAACTCGAAAAAGTGAATTATCTGCTGATAAGTTAAACACAATTTTATCAAGTAGAGACTACCGTTGTGATGGTGTGTGGATCATTTCAGTTTATTTAACGCCCGATGCGATTTATACCCTTGAGCAATTAAAACAAGCACTTGAAACCCCAGTTTATTTGTTAAGCTTAGGGCGTAAATCGTGCCCATTAGCCGCGCCAATGATGCCAAAAATTGTTAAAACATCAGGGCTAAAGCAGGCTCTTGATACCAATTTCCCATCATTATTAGCAACTGAAAAAGAAGAGTCTTTTAATAACGAAGAACAGATACGGTTAAATGCTAATGGCTGGGTGAGTTATTTTTGGGAAGGCGAAAAGAGCGAGTTTATTGAACAAGGGGTTATAACTAATCAGCCTTGGGATGAACCTATAAGTCGAGATCGTTGGCAATTTAAACAAAGGATCATGCATCAAGTTACCTTAAAAGAAAATTATGAAGATAAGCTAAAAGGAGGCGTAGATGTTTCTTAATAAAGTGACACTGTTAAGCACAACTCAATCTGCGGCTGAACTAACTAGACTTGCAAGCAATGGTGTGTATGCGTCTCATCAGTTGCTTTGGCAATTATTTCCTGAAGATAATGAGCGAAGTTTTATTTATCGCCAAGAGGAAGGGGTAAATGGGCGACCTGAGTTTTTTGTTTTATCACATGTTAAGCCTGCCTCGAATGATACTATTTTTAGTGTGCAAACTAAGCCATTTATGCCGAAATTAAATACGGGAGACAGACTCGCATTTAAGTTAACAGTCAATCCTACTGTGTGCATTACTGATGATAAAGGTAAAAGTCGCCGTCATGATGTACTTATGCATGTAAAAAAGCATGCTAACCATGATTTGAAAAATGATAGTGCTGGTTTAAAGATTGCAATGGAGCATGCGGCTATACAATGGATATCAGATCGCAAACGATTAGCGCAATGGGGAATGTCATTTGATGCTTTACCCAATATTGAGTCATATACCCAACATGATAGTAAAAAGCGAACTGGGCATAATGTTCGTTTTTCAAGTGTTGATTTTCAAGGAATACTAACGATTACTGATCCTACTGTCTTTTTAAATCAATATGCTCGTGGGTTTGGTCGCTCAAAATCTATGGGTTGTGGTTTGATGATGATCCGTAAAATCTAAAATTAACTAAGGACTCGTGGATTAAGTATGGCTTTTCTTCCACTAAAACCCATACCCATTAAAGATCGTAACTCCATGATTTTTATTGGTATGGGTCAAATAGATGTAAAAGATGGTGCTTTTGTTGTTATCGACAAGAACGGTGAGCGTATGCATGTACCCGTTGGTTCGGTTGTTTGTATTATGCTCGAACCCGGTACGAGGGTAAGTCATGCTGCGGTTAAATTGGCAGCAACGACAGGTACATTACTTATTTGGGTGGGTGAAGCTGGTGTACGTTTGTATTCCGTTGGGCAGCCTGGCGGCGCTAGATCCGATCGTTTACTTTATCAAGCCAAACTCTCGTTAGATGAAAACTTGCGGCTTAAAGTTGTTAGAAAAATGTTTGAAATGCGTTTTGGTGAACCTGCGCCAGAACGAAGAAGTGTAGAACAATTACGTGGCATTGAAGGTGCCCGAGTAAGAAAAACCTATCAGATTTTAGCCAAACAATACAATGTGGAATGGCATGGCCGTCGTTACGATCCTAAAGATTGGGAAAAGGGCGATATTGTCAATCGATGTATTAGTGCGGCTACATCGTGTTTATATGGAGTGACTGAAGCCGCTATTCTTGCGGCAGGGTATGCACCAGCAATCGGTTTTATTCATTCAGGAAAGCCGCTTTCGTTTGTATATGATATTGCAGATATTTTAAAGTTTGATTCAGTGGTGCCATTAGCTTTTAAAATAGCGGCTAAAAAACATTCACACCTGACAAAGATGTACGGCTAGCGTTTAGAGAATTATTTCGTACAGATAAAGTCTTAAAAAACTCATTCCTATGATTGAAGAAGTACTCGCTGCGGGAGAAATAATGCCTCCTAAAGCTCCTGATGATGCACAACCGCCAGCGATCCCTGAACCTGAATCAATAGGTGATAGTGGGCACCGGAGTAAATAATGGCAATGCTTGTTGTTGTAACCGAAGCTGTACCTCCTAGATTACGTGGTCGATTAGCTGTGTGGTTATTAGAAGTAAGAGCTGGGGTTTATGTAGGTGATGTTTCACGGCGTATAAGAGAAATGGTCTGGCATCAAGTAAATGAACTGGCTGAAAATGGTAATGTAGTCATGGCTTGGGCAACAAATACTGAATCAGGGTTTGATTTTGTCACATATGGTGATAATAGGAGAATGCCAATAGATTTTGATGGATTTAGATTAGTTAAATATTCTCCCGAAGGTTTATAACCTTATCGGTGTTTGTTCTTTAAAAATTTGGTAGAATTTTGTGACTTTAATAATTACATATATATCAAGTATGTAGCTTTAGAGTGTTCCCCGTACTCACGGGGCTGAACCGCAGGTTTATCGTGACCTAGAAGCACAGTTAGTGTGTTCCCCGTACTCACGGGGCTGAACCGCCACAAGGTCAGGAAAAACTTCCAAACAATCTGTGTTCCCCGTACTCACGGGGCTGAACCGTAGACGCGGGGACATGGACGGTAGGCGATGCAGTGTTCCCCGTACTCACGGGGCTGAACCGCGATTTGGAACGAAGAAAAAAATGTTTCAAGGTGTTCCCCGTACTCACGGGGCTGAACCGCCAACTTTGATGCAGGGTTTAAACTAATACCAGTGTTCCCCGTACTCACGGGGCTGAACCGGATGCTAATACACGTTCTACAAATTCAAACACGTGTTCCCCGTACTCACGGGGCTGAACCGCCCTTGAGCTTGCTTTACATAGTCCAGGAGGTGTGTTCCCCGTACTCACGGGGCTGAACCGGGTGTGAATTCAACAGGGTTTGAATCATAATCGTGTTCCCCGTACTCACGGGGCTGAACCGGGTTTAGCGTTTGGGTCATGAGCAATAACAATGTGTTCCCCGTACTCACGGGGCTGAACCGCCTTGCCACTTTCGTTCGCGAACTACTGCTGAGTGTTCCCCGTACTCACGGGGCTGAACCGACGCATCCGCAATCGGTATTGCAAACTACACTGTGTTCCCCGTACTCACGGGGCTGAACCGTATTTCGTCTATCTTTGATGATAGCCCTTTCAGTGTTCCCCGTACTCACGGGGCTGAACCGTTGTCGTTGTTGCTCGCGGATATTCATAAACGGTGTTCCCCGTACTCACGGGGCTGAACCGTCTATTGGTTTGACTCCTTCTGGAGATTTTGGGTGTTCCCCGTACTCACGGGGCTGAACCGTTTATGGACTTATTGAAACTCGAATCAATGTCGTGTTCCCCGTACTCACGGGGCTGAACCGCCCCATTTGAAATAATGGGTTGCTTTGAAGAAGTGTTCCCCGTACTCACGGGGCTGAACCGCCGCAATTAGTGAAATTATGCGCGAATACGCGGTGTTCCCCGTACTCACGGGGCTGAACCGCAAAGGTAAACAAAATGAACATATTTGAATTTGTGTTCCCCGTACTCACGGGGCTGAACCGAGTTTAAACACAAACAGGGCAATCGAAAATCGGTGTTCCCCGTACTCACGGGGCTGAACCGCGTAGACATGAACAAAAAGTAGCAGAGCTTGAGTGTTCCCCGTACTCACGGGGCTGAACCGCCAGATTAGACCCATCAGCACTAAATATAAAAGTGTTCCCCGTACTCACGGGGCTGAACCGCCCCGCGTGAACAGGGCTAATTAATAGATTGGGTGTTCCCCGTACTCACGGGGCTGAACCGGCCAAAGATCACATCGACTTGAATACCATGAAGTGTTCCCCGTACTCACGGGGCTGAACCGTACCCTGAGCCGTCATCATGAACGCATACAGCGTGTTCCCCGTACTCACGGGGCTGAACCGCCCAACAGCAGAAACACCAACGGAAACAAGTAGTGTTCCCCGTACTCACGGGGCTGAACCGTATTTAGCGCTCACTATGTTTTATGGTGCAACGTGTTCCCCGTACTCACGGGGCTGAACCGATCAACCGACCAGCAAATCGACCAACAAAGCGGTGTTCCCCGTACTCACGGGGCTGAACCGTAACCTATGGGTCGTGGTCTATGCCTCGCCCAGTGTTCCCCGTACTCACGGGGCTGAACCGCTAATACCAATATTTGCAACGTTGATAATTGCGTGTTCCCCGTACTCACGGGGCTGAACCGCTGAGGTGCTCTTTGTTTACATCGATATTGGAGTGTTCCCCGTACTCACGGGGCTGAACCGCTTATTAATAACATCCAATTTAAAGATGTTCAGTGTTCCCCGTACTCACGGGGCTGAACCGCAGTAATTTAAATCCAGTTATAGACCAACTCGGTGTTCCCCGTACTCACGGGGCTGAACCGCTCACTACGTAAAACCATCAAAATAAAATCAGGTGTTCCCCGTACTCACGGGGCTGAACCGCTAACACCTATAGAGTGCGAAAGGCTACAAACGTGTTCCCCGTACTCACGGGGCTGAACCGAAAAAACTGAATGGCATCGTGTTGTCGTATTTGTGTTCCCCGTACTCACGGGGCTGAACCGCACGTATACAACGACTAATCCCAATGTTGCTAGTGTTCCCCGTACTCACGGGGCTGAACCGGAACTAAACATTGTATTAAATGCCATTTCCCAGTGTTCCCCGTACTCACGGGGCTGAACCGGTATTGCTGAAAAGAAAACGGTATCTGAGAAAGTGTTCCCCGTACTCACGGGGCTGAACCGTACCTATGTTTGCGTCACTTTCTGATCGTGAAGTGTTCCCCGTACTCACGGGGCTGAACCGTAGAATCTTTCACGTTTTGCGTGAATCCTCCGGTGTTCCCCGTACTCACGGGGCTGAACCGCCATCTTCAAATACCTTGGTTCTGCTCTTCTTTGTGTTCCCCGTACTCACGGGGCTGAACCGCAGGTTGTTAGTACCTTGTGTTTGAGCGTTTGGTGTTCCCCGTACTCACGGGGCTGAACCGAACATGTTGTCCATAATTGGGTGGATTGGGGTGTGTTCCCCGTACTCACGGGGCTGAACCGTTGTGTGTCCTACGTCAGTTATTCCCTTTTTCGTGTTCCCCGTACTCACGGGGCTGAACCGCCTATGGTTTCTGCAGGCTTTTTACCAATCAACTGTGTTCCCCGTACTCACGGGGCTGAACCGCGCATAAGCTCCTTTGTTATTTCATCGTGACTGTGTTCCCCGTACTCACGGGGCTGAACCGAAAGCTCGATAAAACCAACTACACGCGAATATGTGTTCCCCGTACTCACGGGGCTGAACCGTTATCGACTTTTTGAAAAATGTTAGCAACAAAGTGTTCCCCGTACTCACGGGGCTGAACCGGGGCCTTTCACCAAGTGCACTTAATCAAGTGCGTGTTCCCCGTACTCACGGGGCTGAACCGTGAGTCGAAATCTTGTGCTAAATGCCAAGTATGTGTTCCCCGTACTCACGGGGCTGAACCGAAGAATGTTTCTAGGAACATGTTGTCCATAATGTGTTCCCCGTACTCACGGGGCTGAACCGTCAATGGGTTAGTGTTGATGATGAATTGCTAAGGTGTTCCCCGTACTCACGGGGCTGAACCGACGACCGCGAGATGTTTACGTTTGGTACTCTAGTGTTCCCCGTACTCACGGGGCTGAACCGTCTCGCGATGGGTGGGGTTAACGATGAATTGTGTGTTCCCCGTACTCACGGGGCTGAACCGAATTGCCCTTGGCCGGTTCGCTTTATGCGTATGTGTTCCCCGTACTCACGGGGCTGAACCGACGATCCGTTAACAGTAGATAATCAAACCAACGTGTTCCCCGTACTCACGGGGCTGAACCGAAAATGAGAATTCATAACGATAGTGACGTTAAGTGTTCCCCGTACTCACGGGGCTGAACCGGCTGAATTACAGAATATGACTAACACGGTTAGGTGTTCCCCGTACTCACGGGGCTGAACCGCGTAATCGTTTTTTACGTGCTTTATCTTTGCGTGTTCCCCGTACTCACGGGGCTGAACCGCCACCGCCGTATTTGCGGTAGCCTTCGATTGGGTGTTCCCCGTACTCACGGGGCTGAACCGACGATCCGTTAACAGTAGATAATCAAACCAACGTGTTCCCCGTACTCACGGGGCTGAACCGCGGATGGCGACATTGAAACGGTTGAAGAGTCCGTGTTCCCCGTACTCACGGGGCTGAACCGCTATTAATAACCCCAACCGATAGCGCCCCAGTGTGTTCCCCGTACTCACGGGGCTGAACCGAAATGATTGATATTGAAAGAGAATTAAAACAGGTGTTCCCCGTACTCACGGGGCTGAACCGTCCTAACGTAGTGTCAGCCGCAGTTGTACCGCGTGTTCCCCGTACTCACGGGGCTGAACCGCTATTAATAACCCCAACCGATAGCGCCCCAGTGTGTTCCCCGTACTCACGGGGCTGAACCGTCCTAACGTAGTGTCAGCCGCAGTTGTACCGCGTGTTCCCCGTACTCACGGGGCTGAACCGCGTTTGGCATTGGGTACGACTATGAAATAGATGTGTTCCCCGTACTCACGGGGCTGAACCGCTTATGTGGCATTACCTGCCGCTGTTATCGAAGTGTTCCCCGTACTCACGGGGCTGAACCGAGGCTATACGCGAAGAGGCAACAGAAGTGGCTGTGTTCCCCGTACTCACGGGGCTGAACCGGGTAATGAAACAGTTGTGAGCATGTGATTTTGGTGTTCCCCGTACTCACGGGGCTGAACCGCGGCTTTGTCAATGACGCAACGGATTTGGCAAGTGTTCCCCGTACTCACGGGGCTGAACCGATCATTGAGTCAGCAGACCTCATAACCTGCATGTGTTCCCCGTACTCACGGGGCTGAACCGTAACACACTGGGCTATCATACCTGAATTAAACGTGTTCCCCGTACTCACGGGGCTGAACCGCTATATCAAATTTACGGTTCCCGTTCTCTCCGGTGTTCCCCTACTCACGGGGCTGAACCGAGCAATTTGAATCAGAAGTAGTGAGAAAAACTGTGTTCCCCGTACTCACGGGGCTGAATCAGCAAATCTATTGATGGCGACTGGAAAATTAATTGACGTCTAATACAAACTAGCCTTTTTATATTAATAGCATTAGGCCCTATTGTGTTTATTTGAACCTTAGTTATTTCAAAAGACTTAAAAATAGTGAATAGCTCAAAGAGCAACATTTCTGCGTCTTCCTCTTTATTTTTCTCATTTACTGACTCACCTCAGACACAACATAATAGTTATTCTTCTAAATCAAGTTTTGATAGGGTGCGCCAAATTTCAGTCGCTACAGGGCCTAGAAGATGTGATTTGTTTTTCACTAGGCAAAATGGAAAAGTCATTGAGCTTTCTTTATCTGCAACTTTAATTTCTTGCAAGGTTCCAGAAATAATGTGTTGGGATACCAAATGTCTCGGCAGCATTCCCCATCCTAAGTTATGACAAATTAGTTTTAATTTCGCTTCAAAGTTATTCACGTACCAACAGCTTTGGCCAGACTGTGTGTTTAATTCTACGTCTTTGGTTATTTCGCCTGTATCTTTAACAATGATTTGATTTTCATTTATCAGAGATTCTATTGAATTAAATGGTTTATATTTATCAAGCAATTGTGGGGTAGCGACATTAACCATTTCACCTTTGGATAGTTCTATTGCAATAAGCCCACTAAACTTGGCTAAGTAGTCTATAGGGGCAGCCGTTATTGCTATTTGCGCTTTTCCTTCTGAGACAAGTTGCAATGCACCAGTCACATATTCTTGTGTTATTGAAAGTTGCGTTGAAGGAAAATTCTTGTGAACTTGTTCAAATGCAGAAAATAGCGGCTCAATAGGGAAAGCCGCTTCAACCGCAATAACAATGTTTGCTTCATTTCCTTGATTTAGATGATTTGCGTATTGCTCAATTTGGGACACATCTCGTAGGGCTTTTTGAGCCATTTGATATATTGATTTTCCAGCGCTAGTTAAGCTTAATCTATAACTATCACGAGTAAAAAGCGCTAAGCCTAATTGCACTTCAAGTTGCTTAACTGAGTGGCTCAAAGCGGGTTGGGTTTTGTGCAGTCTACTTGCAGCGGCCCTTAACGACTTTTCTTCTGCAATAGCCTCTAAAACTTTTAATTGGTCAATGGTAATCATGATAAATAGCTCTAATCAAGAGTATAAAATATTATCAATATATATTATCGACTCATTTAATTAAACTTTCCTTATTGAAATTAACAATGAATTGAGGAATTTATGAATAAATTGAAAATAACCTTGTCTTGGTTACCATTTGTCTTACTAGGACTATCGATGATAATGGCTGGCGCCGCCAAACTTGCTGGAGTACCTGAGCTTCATGTAAGCTTTGCAAAAATGGGGCTGCCAGAGTGGTTTGGTTACTTTATTGGCCTAGCAGAGTTACTTGCCGGTCTTGCGATGTTTATTCGCAAGTGGACTGCATTGGCGGCAACAGGACTCATTCCGATAATGATTGGTGCGACTTATTACCATATCGCATATGAAGTGCCTTCAGCAGTGCCTTCTATTGTATTTATTGCCTTAGCTATTTACGCAGTTATTGCTAGAAAGCGAAATGCTATCTGGTATCCAATATAAATAATTAGCTCTTATAAATCTTAATATGACCGACGAATAACTGAGCCATTACCGATTTACTATATTTCTCACGGAAGAGGCCCTTAGTAAACGTCTGGTAATCAACACTTAAGGTTTACATTTCAGACCACTAAATTTTCGATCTCTAGCTCTGAGTAGCAGAGTTCGTTTAGGCCAATCAGGATTTAATCGAAGGCGTCAAACCCTTGGCTTTGGCGGTTTCGACAATGTTTCATATATACGGTGGTTTTGTAGTGGCTTTGTAGTAGTTTTTGGTGTTTTTTGATTTTTGAGGCTAGTACACAACCCCTTGTTTTATAAGAGGTTGTGGGCTAGTAAGTGGTGGAGCTGGGGGAGTCGAATTGATTGGTATTTTTATTTTAATTCAACTCGTTGAGTCTGTTAGGTTTGAATATCAATAAGATTTACCCGCTTATTTACCCGCTATAGCTTTTCGGAATAGCCAACGTCCTCTTTTGGGGAACCAATCAATTCTTTGAGTTTCTTCTTAGCAGCCAGAATAGCCTTAGTTGAACCTGCCAATGAAAAGTAAGACGCCTTAAACTTTCCATTCTCCACGCCATATGCTGCTCCAAATTTGTTGTTTGTTAGCATGTAGTCTAGGTATATTTGGGGAATTTCAAAAAATGATACCCCTCTATTATCGTGCATGTTGAATTTATTGCAGCCAGACCATCGTCAAAAGATAGTAGAAATGGATAGTTGACACCATCTTCACAAGTCAACCCATTAGTCACGAATGGTACGCAAGATTCTGAAAAGCAAAAAGCTCCCGCTAAATGTTTATCGCTATTCGTCGTTGATGCTATAACAATTATTTTTCTTCAACTTGTACAGGCGAAACTTGCCAATCACCATATTTAGTGTTTTCATCACTTAATGAACTTGTAGAACCGAATACCAACAAAAGCATAATAAAATATTTCATCGTCTCTCCATCTACTCTGAATAAAGCTTAATAGAAGTTAAATTAAAAATATTTAGAAGTCTATAAAAATTGGTTGTTCTAAACAAGGTACACCCGAAAAATCAACTTTATTGTATTGATATTCGGAGTGAACAATTTTGGCTTGTCCTCGTCTAACATCATCTTTTTCAACCCAAACATCATTAACAATAACCACTTCATAGCTAGCTGGCGTTTGACTCATTGATCTATCTATCTATCTTATCAAGCCTTTGTGATAAAGAAGCTAGGTTAGCCATTAGTTATGGCCTCAAGTTTAGACATTCTGTTGTCGATTTCTTCTAGCTCTGCCAGTTTCATTGCATTAGCCATGCTATCAACTAATCCAGTAGCTACACTTGGATCAACTTGACAATTACATGGGGTGTCAGGGGTCGCTGGTTCAAATCCAGTCAGTCCGACCAATCAAATCAATTACTTACCTTCTTTTATTAATAACACCAAACCCTGCTTTTCAATATATGTTGCACATGTGTTGCACTTCTCAAATATTTGTTTGTATTTGTTGATTTAAGTTTGTAATGTTGGATTACACCTTAATCAGGGAAGAAATACATAAATGTTTAAGTTTATTCTTTTTGTCGTAGTTGGCTATTTTGCTTACCAATACATTTTGGGAGACTCATCAGGGTGTGACAAGTACGCGTCCCAGTATTCATGCAATTATGTTGAGAATAAAGCTCATTATGATGTTTACTTCTGGCATAACGTAAGGAACGGAAATCCTAATGACGAAAAATATATAGGTTCTGTCGTTGGCTTGAGCTCTTGCAGAAATTTTGCTGTAAATTATTCAAATTCCATTAACTCAACTTGGAATAATCGAGCATATATATGCGTCTTGAAAAAAGACGGACGAAATATGGAAAAACATAGGCTCTAAGATAAGTTACTTTTGAGAGCGTTACGACTATGGTGCAAAGGACTTAAAATGAATACTTTTGAAAACCTGTTATTCCTTCCGTTCAGATTACTTTGGAACATTTTACTTACAGGCTTAATCATTGGCGGGTTTATACTCTGGTTTGGGTTTATTTTTGGCTCTGTTATAGCCGTAATTTTAATTTTAATATTTGCACCTCATTTATTTTTGCTCCCCTAGCACTCACACCATATTACGCAACACTATGGAAAGAAGAAGAATGGTAAGAGCATTTATCTTAATAATGTTTTCTGCGAACGTAACAGCGAATCAGATTCAGGTCTTAAAAACTAATCATGATGAAACAGAATATTTTGTTTCAATTCCAATAAATGAAAATAAATATTTAAAAAGAAAGTGTGGCAGAGTCCAAATGGCAGCAACTGCAGTGTGCAATATTTCTCATCTAGCTCACAAAGCGGTACTTTTGAATGTATTTCTAAAGGATTAATAAAGGCTCAAGTTGCTTTCAATTGCAAAGTAAACAAAAATAAGGAGTCTGCCAGCTATTTGTTTTTTGGTAACGTTAGCAATAGCCACGACTACGATGAATCAGGAAATTTTTATATTTGGTGTGACCAATCTAATAATTAGCGGAATTTCAGATGTTAATGAAAATACTTCTCTAATCTTGGTTTCAGCCAGTTCTAAATCTATTTCACAGCGAAAATAATCAACTTGTCGATACCTAGATTCGGAGGGTCGAATAATCGCTCGTCCTCGCCTTTTATCACCTTCGTTGACCCAAACGTCATTAACAATAACTATTTCGTATCTGGTTGGTATTTGGTTTAGTGAAGAGTTAATCTTATCAAGCCGCTGTTTGTATGAGGCAAAGCTAGCCATTTGCTATGGCCTCTAGTTTAGATATCCGATTATCAATTTCTTCCAACTCTGCCAACCTCATTGCATTAGCCATGCTATTAACTAATCCAGTAGCAACAGTTGGATCAACTTGACCATTGCAAACTGCATCTAAAACACAGTTTACCTTTTGTTTGAGAGTCATCCGTTCATCAATATTAATATACAACGGTTCAGTAATAGCCTTTTTAGTTGGTAACACATATCTTAATATGGCCTGTATGGCTTGTGAATCACCTTCTTTAGCTTTTTTAATGGCTACCTTGATGACTTCCTCAGCTTCGTCTTCTAGAAGCATAGTGAGCTTATTTCTAGCCCCTTTGGGACGGCCTCGGTTTTCTGGTTGGTTCAGGCTAGAAAATTTACTCATCGTTATTTTCCCGTTTTTATATCGGTTTAGAGGTTATTGGATTTATATTAATTGCTCAATTATACACTCTAACGAGCTGTTTAGCTTTCGTTCAACGTGCAACATACCCATTGTTATATCTGGGTTTATAGCTCCTGAATCTTCTATCAAACAATGTACACTCCTAAGATAGAAAGCTAATTCTTGTTTAAATTGTTCTAGTTGCTCGACTTTGTTGGGAGATTGATTATTCATTTATCTACTAAATTTAGCGGTTTGTTATCAGTTTAACTGTAACTTGTTAAAATCCCATTTCAGAATTTTTACTTCGGTTCAGTTCCCTATTTGGAAACTGAACTAGCAGCTGAATTTTCTGTTTTTCCTCTAAACGCGTAGTGGTATCAAAATACCCTTAATGGGAATAGTCTTGTTGGCTATGAAAAACACCCCATAGGCCAGAATAGCCGTTTCGCTGTAACATTCTAAACAAACGTTTTGGCGTCCAGTCATTGCCTCTTGAGGTTTTAATTCCCAAGTTTTTAAGAAGCCAACACATGTGCATGTAACTCGGTGGATGGAACCTAGGTAATTTATGCCTGCTCCCTTCGAAATAGATGATTCTAGGTTTGTGGATTTCTTCTTTAACGATAGCAATTACATTTTTGTTATGTGCTCTGCCGCTTATGTGATCCATATACTATTTTCTCTATATGATTACCAGTAACACCCTTTTTTATAGTGCCTAATTTTACCCTTTTTCATATTTGCTTTTAAACGCTAATCTGCTCGAACCGTAGTCCTTTGTTTGGTCTGGCCTAACTCCTTTTGTTCTTGCCTTGGTAATATATGAACCATGGTATAAAGCGTTTTCTAAAGACTCCCTGCAATCTATAAAGTGATATTTTGAATAGCTAAAGTAGCCATTGGTTGAAGCCCAAGCTTCTTCCATTTGGGTATGAATATAATGAGGTGTTCTGGCTAAATCACCATCGATCATCCAAACCAAATGATAATGTATATTGCCGTTATTAGAGCACTCTCTAACCCAAACATAACCAAAGTCCGTTGAGCCGTAGTGAAATTCCAACCTCTTTTTAAGCCTCTTGATAAAATTGCTAAAAATAGAGTTGTCAGGTGTGTAAGCTTTCACATGAAATTTAGTAGACATAAACAGTGCTCGTTTATATTTGTAAATCATTGCGTAAGTTTGCTCAAAAAGTCTTTTTAGTATTTGGGTAAAACATCCTGAATTTTTAATGTTTATAGGTGTTTCACGCTGCTCAAATTCAAAGTAGTCTTTTTTGTAATCGTTTTGAAAGACCTTCTTTTTTTACCTTGTTTTTCTCTTTAATAATATCTATATCTTCTTCTATAGATATTATTAAAAACCGCTCATTTTCTTCATTTTCAGAATCAACTCTGCCATTTGTATCTATAGCTTTGAACTCTTTATATGGTGCTAAAACCTCGGTGTTAAAAGCATGTTCTGAGGTGTCAAAACCATGTTCCAAATTGAATTTTTTATTTTCATAAACTGTGCTAACTTTAACTTGCTGGTGGCTGCTGGTGGCTGCTGGTCTGCAAAACTGAACCACTAGCAAGATAAAGAAAGTCCTTCAAATTAGCGTTTAGGGGCTTTTTTATGAGCTGAACAATTCGCTGCTTGAACTCAGCAATTGTCATCACCTGTTCAACGCCAATTATCTTATTGATTTTGGCAATACAGCGTTTATACCTTTCGTGCCTAAAACCAAGTCCATCACGAATGAACCAGACTTCCATATCCTTAGGCATATCCTCCATTTGTGCCGGATAACGCAACGCTTGATTAGATGATACAGAATCAGCGTATGCGGTTTTAATACATATAGGTCTATCACTTAGACCATGAATGATTAAATGGTAAATTGTTCGTTTAGGTGGGACTTCAAACCTAATTGACAGTTTAGAGTCATTAAAAACATTATTTTCAATAAGAAGTGTTTTTAATTTGGTGACTAAAATGACGTGGTGCTGTAGTTGCTTGTTCATGGTTATGCCTCCCATTCACCAGCGATAAACGCTTGGATATCTGAGTTACGCCAGAACCAACGACCACCTATTTTTATAGGTTGCGGGGCTATTTTCTTTTAGCCCAACGGAGTAAAGTTACTCTATGAGCGTTTGTGATTTGTTCGACTTCCATTGCTTGTAAAAGAAAGTCGGTATTTACGTGTTGATTTTTCATTACAAATTATCTCTTGTTTGGATTTGTCGAGGTAATTTATACTTAGGTATGCGTAGGTCAGGCAAATAGGGTCAGGCTTGTTTTATTTAGCTGACCCAACTAGATTATTGAAATTTAAAGACTTTTATTATTTAGCCTGAGGTGAAGTTTTTAGGCTTTGTTATCTTCATTACTACTTCTTGAATGTTTTGACTTAGAAAACCATCCTTTACCCCATGGTAATCCAGATCCCAAATGTTTTTTGCTTGCCTATTATTTTTTGGCAAATCTAATCCGAGTTCCCTTGCTTGCGTTAAATAAGTAAGCTTTAAATCATCTTGAAATTCTTTAGAGTCCCAGTTCATATTCCTATGAATCTCGATTAATAAACGTAATAATAATGGATACTCTTTTTCAATTTCCCTGCTACAAGATAAATGTTCAGCTTTATTATCTTCAAAAAGTAATTTTGCAATCCAATCGGGAATGTAACTATCATCAATTTCACTATAAGTGTTCCACCAATCGAGTAAAGCAGAAAAGCTAAATCTTGCTTTATTTAAATTTCCCTTGTAGTAGTCCATCTCTGTAAAAGAAGTCGATTTAGGAAAGTCTGAATTTCGAAATGAACTCCCTAAGTAATAAGCTAGTGTATTGGCTGCCACCAAGTTACCTTTACTCGAATCGTTGTCCCAGCCCTCGTCTAGAATCTTTTGGATGAGTTTAAAATCTCCTTTTATTGAGGGAAATAATTCAAGGCTTACAACACCGTAAACTATAAGGGAGAACTCATTAATAGTTACTTCTTCATTGACTAATGAAGTTTCTTTTAATTTAAACATTTTTCGCTACCAATAAACGAACCAAATAATAGTATGTTAAGTCAGGCGGCTTGGTTAACCGCCGTTCGGGAGCTACCCTAGACTTAACAATCCTTTTAAACCGTTTGTTTTTCTTTTATCTCCGACACTTTGCTACTTCGAAGTTCACCACACCACCAGCACATCAACTGTTTCCTTAGCTCTAACAATTCGCCTCTGTTATAAGCTTGTGTTACTTCATTACCCACAACGTGATCTAAACATCTCTCTATTACATCGGTTCTAAACATAGCTTTACCGTCTGTGCTTATTGCTTCATGTGCCAAAGTAGAAAAACTAGAACGCCAACCATGGGCACAGTGTTCGTCTGTACCTAGTCTCAATTTATAAACTTTGGTCAAGGCTTCAATTGTGATATAACCTTGTTTTGAGGTGCTGGGGAACAATAAATCACTGTTATTCCAGCGGAGTGTTTGCCTCCAATCAGACAGTAATTGAACCACTTCTTTTGACAAAGGAATGGTAAAAGCTTCCCCGTATTTTTCTTTATCAGAGAGCTTCATACGGCCTTTATCCCGTGGAATTGTCCATAAGCCATTGGTAAGGTCAAATTCTTGCCAACGTGCCGCTACAACCGTTTGTGAACGTGTAGCCGTATATGCTTGTAATAATGCTGCAGTTCTAACTTCTGGCATGAGGTTAACTCGGTTTATTCCAGCTATTAGATTTTGTAGCTTTGGAAGATTAGTTATAGCTGGTAGTTTTTTCGCTTTGTAATTGCTAATAGCTCTAATTCTACCGCGAGGTACAGGGTTAAATTCTGTTTTACTCGTAGTTACAGCATCTTCAAACATCATATTCAATAATGATCGAACTTTCTTATAGGTTGCTGGTTTTGCCTCCAGTGGCTCTAAAAGGTTATTGATTTTTTCACGGTCTATACGACTAACTGGAAACTCACCAATATGAGGGAAAATATGATCTCTATATTTGGATTTCATATCACGGTTATGTTTCGGACTCCATTGTGCAGCGGTTGAAGTCTTTTTACCCAATTTTCAAAATAGTCATTAAGTATTAATTCTTGTTTAGCTGTTTCTAAAGCCTTGGTGATTTGTTTCTCTTTAGTAGGATCAACACCTTGCTTAACTAAACTCTTAGCTTCTTCTGCTTGTTCTAACGCTTTGCTTATTGCTTTGCTTAGTGTTGGGGCTGTTCTGGCTGTGAGTTTATTTAGGGTAAGTGTTCGCTCTTTAGTGTTGCCGGATTGGCTTTTTATCCTGTAGCGTAACTGAAACACTGCACTGTTGGCGGTAATGTTAAGTCTGACCCCTTCACCCACTGATAGCTTTACAGGTTTACCTGTCTGCTTTGCAGTAGATTTTGCTTCCTTTAACGCTTCTAATGTAACAGTCACTTATTACCTCTAAAACTTTTTACCCACACGAGGGATGAACGTTTTCGTTTTTACCCACATGTTTACCCGCTGTTTAGTTGGTTTATTATTGTACAGAGTTGTTTGGGGTTGTATAGGGTAAATCTAACAGGAAGGTTTGTTTACAAGGCGTTAAGTCAAATTTTTGGTATAAAAAAGACGCCAAATGACGTCTTGTTTTATTGAAGTGGTGGAGCTGGGGGAGTCGAACCCCGTCCAGAAAAGGTCACCCTTTGGTACTACACGTTTAGTCAGTTTTTAAATTCACCGAGGAGCTGCGAACAGACACGCCACTCAACGACTATCCTGATTTAAATTTCGTGGGTTGCCTCTCAGGCAGGAGTCTCGCCACTATTCCGTTTGGTTTTTGATCTTTTGTTGTTCCCCGTCTTACGGACGGAAGCTAGGGCAAAAGAGCTCTGAGCAGGGTATTAAGCTGCTAGTGCGTAGTTTTCGTCGTTTGCGACTATTTTTTGCGGCTTTTTACGAGGCAAACCGCCCCTCGACGTGCACCTCCGGAATCATCAATCCTGTCGAATCCTGAATCAGCCCCTAGAAATCTTTCTAAAGTAATTCTTTCTCAACGGAATAAACCGAAAGTAAGTAACAGGGCAATATTAATGTAATGTGGCGCAATTGCAAAGAAGAATAAGGAGGAAAGGTAATAAAGTTTTGTAACTGCGTGTTAATTGCTTAAATAACGTGCAGAGGTTGTCTTTATTGGGAATAACTGTTGAGGTTTTGCCGGAAATTGCGTCTTGATGATTGGAGGAGTTGCGCCTACATCTTGCTGATTTTATAGGCGTGGCCAAGTTTATCTTCTTTAAACAGTTGTTTGGTGTTTAAAGTTAACCCGTATTTTTCATAGATTTTTTCGACAAGATGTTCTTCGCGCATCGTTAACTAAGGCTTTTTGAAGTTTGTTTTTAGTTTTTTGAAACGGCCTTTTTACTTATCCCAAAATAAGTGGGCGTGCCGTGTAGAAAAAACCGAATAGAAAATTCATCTTTAGATATTTCTCCTGTTTCTAACATATGGTGGGCAATCAATTGGTCGTCAAAGACACCGTCGAGTCTGCCCAATTTAAGCATCGAATATCGTTCATCGACATTTGGAAGGTATACGAGTTTTTGTATAGTGTTGGGGTTCTTCAATATCAGGTTTTCAAATTCATGCCCAAAATTTGCGCCCTGTTGAATACCCACAGTGCCTGTGAATTGATGTAACTCTTTTGGTGAGTTGACGTTAGCACTGATTGTTTTTCTGGCGACGAAGGTGGCACTTTCTATGTAGTGTGGGCCTATAAAATCGGCAAATTTTGCTCGGGTTTTGCTGTGGGTGAAATTCGTAAGAAAGTGAATTTTACCAGACTCGAGCAATTTTATGGCTCTACCCCATGGTGCGGATATTATGTTTAGTTCGCAATCCGCTTTTTCGCCAGCGTTTTTGCTAAATCGATACTTACGCCAGACCAACCTTGGTCGGTTTTCTCAAAAAGGTAAGGGGAAGATTCTGTTGATATTCCTAGAGTTAATGTACATGAATAGCTTTTAAAACTGGCCATTAGTATTAATAGCAAAATAAAAAGTGATTTACCCAAATAATTCAAACCAATTGACCCTAAACAAATTAAAATGTCTTCAGGCTGCATGATAAGACGATGCCTAAGTGTTAGCAACATAGGATAGGTAACATAAATTTTGAACAGTCGTACAGAATTGATCTTTCAACAGTTGCCTTTAGGTGCATTTCAATTCAAACTTTAGCTATATTCCAATTTTTTATATGTGCCAAATGTCAGCTATCGAACTTGAAATTAATGAGCTTGTCTCGCAACTACTATCGTTAAATTATCAATATTATGTATTAGATGAGCCGTCTGTTCCCGATGCTGAATACGACCGCCTTTTCCGACAGTTGCAGGCTTTAGAGCTAGCGCATCCAGAGTTGGCTCATGCTGACTCGCCAACCCGTAAAGTGGGTGGTGAAGCGCTGGCAAAATTTGACCAAGTGGTTCACGAAGTGCCTATGTTGTCATTGGATAACGCGATGAAAGAAGAAGAGTTTGTCGCATTTCATAAACGAGTGAATGACCGACTCAAAACTGACGAGGATTTGGAATTTTGTTGCGAGCCTAAACTGGATGGTTTAGCCGTTAGTATTTTATATGAAAAAGGCAAATTGGTTCGGGCTGCAACTCGAGGCGATGGCGCCGTTGGCGAAAACATTACTGAAAATGTCAAAACGATTAAGTCAATTCCTCTTGCATTAGTTGGTACAGATTTCCCTGAACGCATCGAAGTCCGTGGTGAAGTTTTTATGCCGCATGCTGGATTTAAACGTTTAAACGAAACTGCTATCGAAAATGGAACTAAGACATTTGCCAATCCGCGTAATGCCGCTGCAGGCAGTTTACGCCAGCTCGATTCAAAGATATCAGCGTCACGGCCTTTGGCTTTTTATGCCTATTCGATGGGGGTTGTCAGCGAAGATTATATTCTGCCAGATACGCATTTCGACCGATTGCAACAGATCCGACATTGGGGATTGCCTGTTTGCCCTGAAATCAGAATTGCAAAAGGCATTGAGCAGGTCTTGGCGTTTTATCAAGACATAGGTGAACGTCGTAGTACATTGAGCTACGAAATTGACGGCACAGTATTAAAGCTTAACGATATCGCTACTCAAGAAGCTCTTGGGTTTGTGGCGCGCGCTCCACGTTGGGCTATCGCCTATAAATTTCCAGCGCAAGAAGAGCTAACGGTATTAAATGATGTTGAGTTTCAAGTGGGTCGTACGGGCGCCATAACTCCGGTTGCTAAATTAGAACCTGTGTTTGTGGGCGGGGTGACGGTGTCAAATGCGACTTTACATAACATCGAAGAAATAGAACGGTTAGGCATAAAAATTGGCGATACTGTGATCATTCGTCGTGCCGGGGACGTTATTCCGCAAATTGTTTCGGTTGTTGAGGAACGTCGACCGGAAGATGCCAAAGACATTATTTTTCCAACTGAATGCCCAGTGTGTCAATCGAAAACAGAAAAGCCAGAAGGCGAGGCTGTGACTCGTTGCACCGCAGGTTTATTCTGCGAAGCGCAACGTAAGCAGGCGATAAAACACTTTGCTTCGCGTAAGGCGTTTGATATCGACGGTCTAGGTGACAAAATTGTTGACCAACTTGTGGACGAAAAATTAATTCAATCACCTGCGGACCTGTTTACTTTAACAACCGATCAAATTTCATCGCTAGATAGAATGGGGCCTAAGTCGGCGGAGAACTTAATAAACGCACTTGAAGCAGCTAAGTTGACTACATTGCCTAAGTTTATCTATTCATTAGGAATTCGTGAAGTGGGTGAAGCTACCGCACTTAATTTAGCAAATTATTACCAAACTTTAGATGCAATAAAAGAAGCTGACATCGAGTCTCTGATTGAAGTGAGTGATGTAGGTAAAATTGTTGCGGCTCATGCGTATGCGTTTTTCCGCGAAGAACACAATTTGACGGTTGTATCTCAGTTATTAGAACAGGGCATTCATTGGCCAGTGATCGAAAAACGTGAAGAAAGCGCTCAGCCTTTAACCGGGTTAACTTACGTGATTACCGGCACGTTAAGTCAGTTGGGCCGCAGTGATGCTAAGAACCATTTACAATCACTAGGGGCAAAAGTATCAGGGAGCGTATCGGCCAAAACACATTATTTGGTAGCGGGTGAAAAAGCCGGTTCGAAACTCACTAAAGCCCAGGATTTAGGGGTTGACGTATTAACCGAAGAACAGCTAGTGGCACTGTTAAACGAACATGGGATCACTCTGTAATGGATTGGGTCTTGTCGATTTTGTCTGAGTTTGGGCGTTTTATGCGCCCTTACTCTGCAGATATTTCCCTTGGGATTGTTGCGTCAATATTGGTGATTTGTGGGGCAGACATCAATAAAATGGTGCGACGCCAACTTGGTAACGCTCACTTTATTATTCGAACTGTCGTATTTGTTTTGGTTTGTACATTTGGTTACGGGGCGTTAACTGTAGTTTTGACTCAAGTATTAAAAGTGCAGTTAAGTCAGTTATCTTACTCTACGTTTGCGATTGTTGTTTTAGCCATTTTTATTATGTTAGGCATTTGGGCCGAACGACGAAAACAAATATAGATGTCGGTGTAACACTCTTTTGAAAACTAGTAGGCTCAAAACCAATGGGTGATCCCACTGGTTTTTAGAAAGGATGGTCATTCCAAAATCGCCCCAGCGATATTTGGAATCTCCAACACGCAACTCCGAAAGTAAAAATAGTTTGGTGCGCTATACATTGGTATAACTAGCAATATTCAAGCATTCTTTAGTGCGAAGTATGAACTTCCTCTGCACTTGGTTGGAGGTTCTGCATATCGCTTAGACTCTTTCAGAATGACGGTTTCTTCTTTTTAGTTAGGATGATGGTTTGTTCAGATGGTTTGAGCCAATTAAAAGCGAACAATGAAATTCCTTTGCATTCAGTTGGAGCTTATGAATATCGCCGTGGCTGCCTTATAAAGCTTGGGAATAGCGGGCTTTTTGCGATCAGCGACTCTGACCCCACAGGTTTTATCAGCGACTCTGACCCCACAGGTTTTTATCCCACTGGTTTTTAGAAAGGATCGTCATTCCAAAATCGCCCCAGCGATATTTGGAATCTCCAACACGCGACTCCGAAAGTAAAAATAGTTTGGTGCGCTATACATTGTTATTACCAGTAATAATCAAGCATTCTTTAGTGCGAAGTATGCACTTCCTCTGCACTTGGTTGGAGATTCTGAATATCGCTTAGGCTCTTTCAGAATGGCGGTTTTTTCTGTTTGGTTCGGATGATGGTTTGTTCAGATGGTTTGAGCCAATTAAAAGCGAACAATGAAATTCCTTTGCACTTGGTTGGAGCTTACAAATATCGCCGCGGCTGACTTATAAAGCTTGGGAATAGCGGGCTTTTTGCGATCAGCGACTCTGACCCCACAGGTTTTTATCCCACTGGTTTTTAGAAAGGATCGTCATTCCAAAATCGCCCCAGCGATATTTGGGATCTCCAGCACGCGACTCCGAAAGTAAAAATAGTTTGGTGCGCTATACATTGATATTACCAGCAATATTCAAGCATTCTTTAGTGCGAAGTATGCACTTCCTCTGCACTTGGTTGGAGATCCTGAATATCGTTTAGACTCTTTCAGGATGACGTTTTTTGTTCTGGAATTATGAGCCAATTAAAAGCGAACTATGTACTTCCTCTGCACTTGGTTGGAGATCCTGAATATCGCCGCGGCTCTTTCAGAATGACGGTTTCTTCTTTTTAGTTAGGATAATGGTTTGTTCAGATGGTTTGAGCCGGTTAAAAGCGAACAATGAAATTCCTTTGCACTCAGTTGGAGCTTATGAATATCGTCGCGGCTGCCTTATAAAGCTTGGGAATAGCGGGCTTTTTGCGATCAGCGACTCTGACCCCACAGGTTTCTTGCGAAAATTTGTGAATAGTGTCAATTATTAGGCTAAATAGTTAAATTCGTCAAAGTTTTGTCGTTTAATACTTGCAACTCTGATCGACCTCGTTACAATTATCTTCATAACGATAGTAAAAATTAGGTTGTATATGTCATCTGAACAAAAGCTCGGTTTGGGCAAGATCATCATTGTTGATGAAAATGAACGCAGAGCATCATTACTCCACGGTATTTTAACTTTTATAGGCGAAACAAGTGTTGTTGTTAGCTATAACGATTTTCAAACCCGATGTACTAATGAAGATGATGTAGACGCCTGCATATTAGGCGCGTTGTCCTCCAGCGATCATGAAGCGTTAGTGCGTTCACAGTCAGGATCCCGTTTTTACTCATCGGTGAAACCTTAAAGTTTTTATTCGAACTAAAAAATGTTATCGGCGTTTTGTCGGAACCTTTCATTTACCCTGCAGTAACGCAGCAAATTCGAGACTGCCAAGAATACAAACGATTACTGCCGAAACTCAGATCAAATAGCAGCGGTAATAAGTTTGACGGTTTAATTGGCCAAACTTCAGTATTAAATGAAATTAAATTTTTAATAGGTCAAGTCGCAGAAAAAGAAGCCAACGTACTTATATTAGGGAATCCGGTACAGGTAAAGAGGTCATCGCACGAAATGTTCACCAGTTATCCTTACGCGCTAAGGGCCCATTTGTGCCTGTTAACTGTGGTGCAATACCCGGTGAATTGTTAGAAAGCGAATTGTTTGGTCACGAAAAAGGCGCGTTTACCGGTGCGATTTCATCTCGTAAAGGGCGCTTTGAATTAGCTCAGGGCGGCACGCTATTTTTAGATGAAATAGGTGACATGCCACTGCAAATGCAAGTGAAGTTACTTCGAGTCTTGCAAGAACGTACTTACGAGCGAGTCGGGGGCAGTAAGCCAATTCGGGCTGACGTTCGGGTTATCGCGGCAACCCATCGTAATTTAGAAGACATGATTGAAGAAGGGACGTTTCGTGAAGATCTTTATTATCGTCTAAACGTATTTCCTATTGAATCACCTTCATTAAAGCAACGACCAGATGATTTACATTTGCTTATCCAAGAGTTTACAAGCCGTTTTGAACGTGAGCATAAAGCTCGGTTTAATTTAACGGACCGCGCGTTAGAGTCACTAAAAGAGCATCCGTGGTACTGGTAATGTTCGTGAATTAGGGAACCTAGTTGAACGTTTGTTAATTATGTTTCCAAATCAAGTGGTTGATGTACATGACTTACCACCTCGATATTGTTATACCGACGAAGCGCCGTTTGTTCCTGAATACCCAGATGAAATTTTAGAGCGTCAGGCACTTAACGACATCTTTGCATTGAACGATGATGAAGATGACGACGGTTCCGAGGATTTTGTTATGTCAGCCACGTCGCTGGCAGATCCAACAACCGTAATGTTGCCACCTGAAGGGTTAGACATTAAAGAGTTTTTATCTGAACTTGAAATAAACTTAATTGAGCAAGCATTACAAACAACTGACTATGTTGTTGCTCGTGCTGCTGAAATCCTAAACTTACGTCGCACAACGCTAGTTGAAAAAATGCGTAAGTACGATTTGAATAAAGACGAATAAGTTAAAGGGTTATTTGGGTCTTAACTTGGCTCAAATAACCATTTTTTAGCGCTAATATCCCACGCCATTTTTTTCCTTTTTAATCAGCGTCAAAATTTTGTTGTTTTAAAGGATCCTCAAAAATCAACGTCTAACTCATTGTTATTTATATAAAATAAAGTTGGCACAATAGTTGTTTTAGTTTCTGTGTATTAAATCCATAGAGATAACATTATGTCAGTGAATATTCAGTCAGTATTGCAAAGTGAACGCAGTAAAACAGCCAAGGTTAAATTGGCTTCATTTTCGCCTGCGTTTAGAAGCTTTTCCGAAGATTATAAATCGACATCACCTTCTAAGGATCAATCCGAGATCAGACAAGCTGAACTTCAGAAATTACGTGACCGTAATACTGAGTTAAGTCATTTAGTCGACATTATGCCAAACGGCGTTGTGGTATTAGACGCAAAAGGCATGGTTTCTCAAGCTAATAAAGTGGCGATTAGTTTGCTTGGCGAACCACTTGAGGGTGAAAAATGGCGAACCGTTATTGGACGCTCTTTTAAACCTAGAGAAGATGACGGCCATGAAGTTTCACTCCGTAATGGACGTAGAGTTAAACTTGAAATTACCCCATTAAAATCGGGTCAGTTAATTGTGATGACGGATTTAACTGAAACAAGAATTTTGCAAGAACGGATCAGTCACCTTCAACGGGTTTCTGCACTTGGGCGTATGGTCGCGAGCTTAGCGCACCAGATTAGAACGCCTTTGTCTGCAGCGATGTTATATGCCGCAAATTTAAAAAATAGCCGCATGAAAGTGGATCAACGACTTAATTTTGTCGACAAGTTATCGTCGCGTTTATCCGATTTGGAGAAGCAAGTTAACGACATGTTGATGTTTGCCAAAAGTGGTGAAAACCAAGTTTTAGAGCAAGTTTCATTGCAACAGCTTTTAACGTCGGTGCATCAAAGTTCTGATGCTTTGGTGAGCCAAGCAGGTGACCTAACCGTAGAGTTGCCAGAACCAGATATTTGTTTGCTTGCCAATAAAACCAGTCTATCCAGTGCAATCACCAACCTTATCCACAATGCGGTACAGGTCGTCGGGCAAGGTGTACACGTTCATGTTGCAGCGCAACGTGACAAAATAAAACCAAATCGAGTGATCATTTCAGTAGAAGATAATGGTCCAGGTGTTGAGAAAAATTTAATTAAAAAATATTTGAACCGTTTTACACCACACGTTCTCAGGGAACAGGTCTTGGATTATCGGTTGTAAAAACCGTAGCTCAGGCACACCAAGGGCATGTTGTCGTTGAGAATAAACCTATAGTGGCGGTGCAATTTTTAAAATGTATTTACCAATTAAGCTTAATGCTCTTGCACCAATTGACGTGTCTACACAACAGGAGGAAGTCGTATGAGTCAGACTCAAATATTAGTCGTAGAAGACGATTCAGGATTACGAGAAGCGCTAGTTGATACGCTTACCATGGCTGGATACAGCGTTGTTGAAGCTGATTCAGCAGAAGCCGCACTTGTTGTAATGAAACAGCGGGTCATTGACCTTATCGTTTCAGACGTTCAAATGGGTGGCTTAACAGGACTCGACTTATTAAAGTCAGTTAAAAAACTGTATCCACAAACGCCATTTTTATTGATGACTGCTTATGCAACTATCGATCATGCTGTAGAAGCGATGAAATACGGGGCTATTGACTACATGGCCAAGCCTTTTGCGCCAGAAGTCTTACTCAATATGGTCGGCCGTTATGCGCCAGTGAAACAGGTTGAAAAACACAGTCCTGTTGTCGCAGATATCAAAAGTATTGAATTATTAAAACTTGCTGCAAAAGTGGCCGTATCTGAAGCCTCTGTGATGATCACAGGGCCAAGTGGTGCAGGTAAAGAAGTTATGGCGCGTTACATTCATGACCAGTCTAATCGCGCCGAGCACGATTTTGTTGCGATTAACTGTGCAGCCATTCCTGACAATATGTTAGAAGCTACATTGTTTGGTTATGAAAAAGGTGCATTTACAGGCGCGATTCAGGCGTGTCCTTAGCAAATTTGAACAAGCCCAACACGGTACGATTTTATTAGATGAAATCACCGAAATGGATTTAAACCTTCAGGCAAAACTATTGCGCGTTTTACAAGAACGTGAAGTTGAACGTCTTGGCAGTCGCAAAACAATAAAGCTCGATGTTCGAGTCTTGGCGACATCTAACCGCGATTTAATGGAAGCCGTACGTAATGGCAAGTTCAGAGAAGATTTGTACTATCGATTGAATGTTTTCCCAATTCGTTGGTTACGTTTATCTAAACGTAAAGACGACATTATTCCAATTGCTATGCATTTACTAAAACGTTATTGCGTTGATATGGGTAGAGAAATTCCAGAGATCAGCCCAACAGCAAAAATGAAATTGTTAAATCACAGTTGGCTATAGGAATGTGCGAGAACTCGACAATGTTATTCAACGTGCTTTGATCCTTTGTACCGATGCAAATGTAGATAGCGAACACATTTTAGTTGAAGAGTTTGCGGTTGATCATATCGCTGCGGAAATTCAAGCGAGTGAATACGCGGAAGAAACACCAGATTTTAAAATGGAAATTCGTGACCAAGAGAATCGTATTATTTTAGATACTTTGCAAATGTGTCAGGAAAACGCAAAGATGTTGCTGAAAAACTTGGCATTAGTCCGCGTACGTTACGTTATAAGTTGGCTAAAATGCGCGAGCAGGGCATTGAAGTTCCAGCCTAAAAAATAGACTTACGTTAGCGTTTAGCACATGTTGTTGGTTATTCTGAGCGCTAAAAACAAAACGCGGATAATATTATCCGCGTTTTTTATGTTTTTAATTCACTTCTTAAAGAAGTGCTACCAAGGCAAGACGTCGCCATTCGAGTGCCAAAAGCCACCCGTATTACCAAGGGTTAATTCTTCAATACGTTCAATAAGTCCAGCGGCAGATTCTTCGGCGGTAAGTAAACCACTAAAGTCAACCATACGTGTTTGAACCCAACCTGGATGCAATTGTGCAACAGCAATGCCACGTACTTTTAGATCTTCGGCTAACGACTTACCAATGGCATTAAATGCAGCTTTAGACGCGCGGTAACCGTATCGGCCTCCTGAATCGTTGTCTGCAATCGACCCCATACGACTTGTAATATTGGCAATTTTGCTGCCTTCAATCATATTGTCAATCAAGGCTTCTGTTACCTGCAGCGGCGCTAACGTATTGATTTCAAATTGTTGACGAATGGAATCGTAATCAATTTCACCTAAAGTCTCGTTTTGCAGTAGCCCTGCATTGTTGATTAAGAGGTCGATTTGCGTATCGCCTAAAACCTTTTTTACCTGCTGGATATGGTCTGGTTGGGTAATGTCGATGCCACTGATGACCATATCGGCTATTTGCTCAATTTCCTCTGAGTCGCTGCGACAAATGGCAATAATGTCCCAACCTTTCGCTGCTAATTGTTGGCTTAGGGCTAAACCAATGCCGCGATTTGCTCCAGTGATGACTGCTGTACTCATTTTAAAAATCCTAAAATATCGACGTGTTTTTATAGTGGTGGGTAATTATCAATTTTTCAATGTTAGTGGTTTATAAAGTTTAACGTTGTGACTGGCGCTAAAACAGGTAAAATTCGCCCATTAACGTTATCTGGAGAATAAAATGGCAATAAACTGGTTTCCCGGCCACATGCACAAGGCGCGAAAAGAAATCGCTGAGATTATGCCGCAGGTGGACGTGATCATAGAAATTCTGGACGCACGGATCCCTTTTTCTAGTGAAAACCCTTTAGTACCAAAACTCCGCGGCGATACGCCGGTTTTAAAAGTATTAAACAAAAGTGATTTAGCCGATCCCATTCAAACCGCTAGATGGCTTGAACATTTAGAGCAAGAACGTGGCATAACTGCAATAGCGATAACGCAGCATGATCCAAAAGGCATTAAAGATCTACTTAATGTGATCTCTGATATGGTGCCGCATCGCGTAAGCCAAGATAAACAACTTAGAGCCTTGATATGCGGAATTCCAAATGTTGGAAAATCGACAACAATTAATATTTTAGCTGACCGTATTATCGCTAAAACAGGCAATGAGGCGGGGGTTACTAAAGCACAGCAACGTATTCGTTTAGACAACAATATTGTATTGCATGATACTCTAGGGTTTTTGTGGCCTAAATTAGAGCCTCAGGATTGTGGTTATCGCTTAGCGATTACGGGCGGCATTAAAGACACAGTGACTGAAAAAGAAGATATTGCGTACTATCTCATCGAATATTTGATGGAATATTACCCTCAGTTGCTAATGGACCGTTTTCAGTTTGATGAGATGCCACAGCAACCTATTGATGTGATGGATCTTATTGCGAAAAACCGTGCATGTATGCGTAAAGGCGGTATTGCTGATTTGTATAAAGTATCTGAGATAGTTATTAATGAATATCGCGGTGGTGTTTTTGGGCCAATAACCCTTGAAACTGTAGAGCTTGGCTTAGCGGCAAAAGTTATCATGGAAGAGAAAGAAGCTGAGCGCGAAGCTAACAAAGAAAAAGAAGAAGAGCTTAAAAGAAAAAACGTCGTAGACGTTAAAAGGATCCCTATGAGTCAAATTAGTTTTGTGACCGTTCGTGGTTATCACCTTGATGTTTACCAACACGTAAATAATGCGCGATACCTGGAATTTTTAGAAGATGCGCGTTGGCAGTACCTAGAAGAAACCGGCGATATTGAATATTTTCAAAGTTTAGGTTTAGCGTGGGTCATCGTAAATATTAATATTTCATATCGTACAGGTGCGTATATGGGACAAGTACTTGCGATTGAAACCAAATTATCTAAAGTAGGCAACAAAAGCGCAGTGTTTAATCAGGTGATTACGGTTAAAGGAACTGAAACTGTTGTAGCTGATGCAGATATAACGTTTGTTGTTTTGGACCAAAAAACGGGTAAAGCGATCCCAATTGAAGATGACTTGCGAGAACGATTTAATCAACATCTAATAGACTAAATTCGAACGATGTCCTCAGAAACTATAACAATAGGCGTCTTTGATTCAGGAATCGGTGGGCTCTCAATTGCGAGTGAAATTAAACGCCTATTACCTGATTCGCCTATTGTTTATTTTGCAGACTCCGCTTACAACCCATATGGTGAGTTGCCTGAATCGCAGTTGATTACACGCTGTATTCGTGTTGTTACCACTTTAATTGAAAAGGGCTGTGAGCTCATCGTTGTGGCGTGTAATACCGCGACAGTCAATTGCATCAAAGTACTAAGAGAACGCTTTTCAGTATCTTTTGTTGGTGTTGAGCTAAGGCCTTAAACCAGCAGTTGAAGCGGCCACAACGCCTATAATAAGCGTTATGGCGACAGCAAGAACGATAAACAGTAAGCATTATCAAAACGTAAAAACGGGCTTTCAATCGTACTCTACTATTGAAGATATACCTTGCATTGGATTGGCCGACTATGTCGAATCTCTTAATAGCGCTTCAAAATTTGACTCAACTATTTTGGCCCCCTATGTCTCAAAAATTATTGCCCAAAACACGGCCTATTTGGTACTCGGTTGTACACACTACAGTTTGATCAAAAACGAAATTGTCACCGCGTTAGCTAAGCACCATGCTTCAGTCACAATAATTGATACGTCAGTTGCTGTGGCTAAACAGGTTGGGCGCTTGGTTACTGCCGAGTCTAGTGGTTCAAGTGACTCAATGTTATCTGTTGGCGCTGTTAAAAAGGCTAAGGGCATTGATGATACTTTTATTACCAGTGGTGAATTATCTAGGTTTGAACAGCAACTTGGTCATTGGTGGTCGACGCCCGATTTTGTAATAGAACCGTCAATGTGTCAGGGTTATTTGCCATCTGAACATGCGTAATATTACGCAATAATTTGATTTTATTTTTAAGCTCGTCATTATTGACGACACATCGACAGTATTGAAAATTGAGGGAATTATGGCAGCGGTAAAACTAAACGAACAAGAACTAACAACCGCATTAAAAGAGATTAATGCAACATTATCTGAAGACGCACAATGGCAATTAGTCGACGGAAAATTGTTTAAGCAGTTTGTCTTTAAAAACTTTATTCAGGCATTTGGCTGGATGACTCAAGTCGCCATGCACGCCGAAAAGTTAATTCATCATCCTGAGTGGTCTAACGTTTGGAATAAAGTGGATGTATATCTTGTCACACATGACGCCGGCGGAATTTCTGAGTTAGATTTTAAAATGATTAAACGCATGGAAAAATTGATCTAATTTAAACTGTTTTGAGTTTGATTGTTTCGTAATTAAAAATGAATTACCTTGCCCACTTACATCTTGCTGATCAGACTGACACCTCTTATGTGGGCAGTTTGCTAGGCGACTTTGTCAAAGGAAATGTGGCAACGATGGCGGTACCCACCGACCTTAAAATTGGTATTCAGCTACATAGGCTGGTGGACTCATTTACTGATCAACATCCTATCGTTTTAGATTTGAAGTCAAAGCTACCTGAACATCGGAAGTATGGTGGCATTATATTGGACGTGCTTTTTGATTATTTATTAGCGAAAAATTTTGGCCAATATCATCCCATGGCATTGGAGCAGTTTTCTGCCCACTGCTACGATAATTTACCGGTTGATAATGAGATTATGTCTCCTCGGTTTATTCAAACCATTAGCAACATGAAACAAATGGATTGGTTAACTAGCTATGGAGATATTGATACCATTAAACGAGTATTGATGCGGATCAGCACTCGGTTAACTCGACCTGTCGCGCTAGAAAATGCGGTTGATTGGTTTCGGTCTGAGGGAGCAATAGAGTTTAATAACTTTGATGACTTTTATTGCGACTTGGTTGCTTATGCTCAGCGTGAAGCACATAGATTAGCTGACCGATATTGAATCCTGTGGCCCGACAGAATTTGGCGCTATAGGCGACCCAAGCGAATAGTGAAGGTATGGCTCGTTACTCAATCCCCATTGATTGCTCGTCCATCATTTTTAAAACTCATGTCCTCCATTTAAGTTCAGATCCACTGTGATAAAAGTAAGGTGTAATGCCACCTATCCTTAAAACACTCATTTCATTTTTTTCTTATTGACCCTAAAATTTACGTAACACTATATAAAATCTCATGAAATTAACCGTTGTTAAATGAGGTTGATGTCGGCAGAATGTTGTACTTAAATAAACATGCTAGGTCTGACAAAGGAATTAAATTATGGACGTCAAACATATCAGTTTTTTAGTGGTTGGCTTAATTGTAGGGAGTTTGGCGACATTCTCTTACGTTGAACAAAGGACAGAGACCACGACAGCGCACGACCAACAACAATCGGATACATCTGATTTTAATCAAGTAGAAACCACTGAGGCTGACAGATACCGTGGCATAGTGGCTTTGCAAGATAATCGAACGTCTGAAGATATTGACCAAGTGTTGCAATTAGAAGAGCAAATTAAATTACTGCAACAAGAGTTGGAATCAGTACGACTTGAGAACGACGACCTAAAACAAAGCTCCATGATATTAGCCGAAGAAGTTGATCACGGCGGAAAGCAATTGGGTGACGTTGCGGTTAGAATTTCAGAACTTGAAAGTGAAAACAGACGATTACAGCGAGAGCTTGGGCAATTTGCAGAAAGCGACATCACAAATGAGCAAATGACGGCTTTGGTCGAAGAGCCGTTTTCTAATTTTTTGCTCGGCTTTAGAGGCAAACAACGTGATGAAGTGTATGATTTTTTAACCAGCCGGAAGATCATGAATGGGGTTATGACACTGAGTTATTAATACGTGACTTTTTGCTAATCACGAATTTCAAAGCAGTGTGCAGCTTGTCGGCGTCACCTGTAAAATTGATAAATGTGAATTTAGAGTTATAGAGCCGGAGCCGGAATTAGGGCATTTTAATATTTTGTTTCAAGAGATGCGTCGTCAAACGTGGTGGGAATTTTCTTCTACTTATTCGACATCTGGAAATTTAGATCAAGGGCTTAAGATCTTATTTTATGTATCTAAGTAAAGAGAAATTTTTTCGGCTAGATTAGTCACGTATTCTATTTCTTCAAGTACAAGTGGCTTGTGTCGGTACGCAGTTGAGCTAAAGTTTAATGTGCCCCAAATTACACCGTCTTTGTAAATTGGACAGCCAATATAGCTGAGCAATTGCACCAATTTATAGGCGGGGTGTAAGGTCCGATGCTGGTTTTTTTCCACACTGTTATAAGTAACGATTTGTTTTGCGGAGATGACTTTCTGGCAATAGGTATCTTCTAAATTAAAAATATCACCCTTGTTGATGGATATATGATCAGATTGGCAGACTTCAATATAATAATTTCTGTCCAATACTTTTGAAATAATCGCAGTTTCAAAGCCTAACTTCATCCGCAAAGCAACAATATCATTTAAAAATTCATGCATATGACTCGACCAATTGGTAATGATTTTTAGGGTAAAAATAAGTGCACTGATAAAGGATCCGTCAGTGCTTACACAAAAGGTTAGGCTAAATTAGGCGTTTTGCGCACATGTATGTTCAAGTTTATTTAATTTAAACATGTGAGCAGGTATCGGCGACGTCAAATACTCAAATTTATGATAGCTTACAGGGCACATTAAAAAATGTTTCACATCTCATGATAGTTAAAATAATTGCCACATTATGGTTTGTTTTGAGTTTGCCTACTTATGCTGCTACGTTAAACGTGGCTGTTGCGACTAATTTTTATCATGTTATGTCTGAGTTAAAAACCGAATTTGAAAAGAATCAGCCCCATAAATTGCAAATATCCAGCGGTTCTTCTGGCATTATATTTAGTCAAATCAGCAATGGAGCGCCGTACGACGTGTTTTTATCAGCAGACTCAGAACGCCCGCGTAAACTTATCGCTGATAACCTCGCTTATAAAAACAGTTTAAAAACCTATGCCGTTGGTGAATTAATTTGGTGGCAACCAAACACAAAACACATGACGCATGATATTCTTAAAAACTATAATACTAAGCTCGCAATCGCTAACCCACGATTGGCGCCTTACGGGCAAGCGGCCATTGCGGTATTAAAGCAACTAAACCTCAAAAACCGGTGCAGTTGGTGAAGGGGATGAACGTGGGACAGGCCTTTCAATATGTCGATAGTGGTAACGTGCAGGCTGGTTTGGTGGCTAAATCATCAGTCTTCAATGGGTATAATCGGTTTGCTGACCCTAAGTATTTAAATTACATTACGCTCCGCGCGGACTGGTATCCAGAGATTGAGCAACAGTTAGTCATTTTAAAACGTACCGCTGAAGTGCAACTCGCGCAAACCTTTGTCACATTTATGTTGTCCACCGACACCCAAAAAAGATTACGAGAGTTAGGATACAAGACAAAAATCAATGAATGAATTAGCTGACCTAACCGCACTTTGGTTAACGATAAAATTGGCGCTATTAACCACAGTATTATTGCTGATATTTGGGTTACCTGCAGCATGGGCGTTGTCACGTTATAAGGGACGTTTAAAGCCAATATTTGAAGCGGTTATTGCACTTCCTTTAGTATTGCCGCCGACCGTTTTGGGTTTCTATTTTCTTTTGGCGTTTGCGCCGCAAAGCTTCCTGGGACAATTGTGGTTTGATCTTACTGGAAGTTATCTTGCATTTAGCTTTACCGGGATCTTATTTGGGTCTGTTATTTATTCATTGCCTTTTGTATTGCAACCGCTATTAACTGGGTTTTCACAAATTAATCATGATCTTATCGATACCGCGAAATCTTTAGGCGTGAACGGTGTAAAGCGGTTTTTGTTTCTTGTTTTACCGCTTATAAGGCCTGCTATTTTGTCGGCAATGACCTTAGGTTTTGCCCACACATTGGGTGAATTTGGACTGGTCTTAATGATAGGTGGCAATATTCCTGGAGAAACCCAAGTATTGTCTATCGCGTTGTATGACCATGTTGAGACTTTAAATTATGCGGCCGCGAATCAGTTGGCGTTTATTTTGGTGGCGTTTTCGTTTACAAGTTTAGTGCTGCTTTACAAATTTAATCGCGGCTTTGGCCCGTTTAAAGGTGCGGGCCAATGAATTTTGAAATAACATCGAGTCACTTTAAATTTCGCGCCCATAAAAATGGACTTTCATTAAAGGGTCAGATACCAGTCGAAACAGATATTGTGGGCATATTTGGTTCTTCAGGAAGTGGCAAATCGACGTTATTAAAGGCTGTTGCAGGAATACACTCCGCGTCTTTTGAAACACTGAATATCGATTATAACCAACAGCAGTGGCAAGACGTAAATGCGGTTGATCGCCCCTTTGTTATCGTGTCGGATAAAACGCATTTGTTTCCACATTTAGACGTTCAACAAAACCTTGATTTTGTGGTTAAACACGGGAAAAAAACGTCAAACATTCCATATACACTAGATGATGTGATCCATTGGTGCGGCATAAAACACCTATTGCAGCGAGCGATTAACGCGTTATCGTCGGGAGAAAAACAACGTATCATATTTGCCCGAGCGTTAATGTCGGGAAAACCTGTGATGTTGCTCGATGAAGCATTTTCGGCGATAGATTGGCATAGTCGGGATCAATTTGCCTCGTTACTTAGAAAATTGAAACGTGACTACAAAATGCAGTTTGTTATGGTGAGTCATTCGTTAAAAGAACTGGCCATGTGCTGCGATCATATTGTCTGGATTGAACAGGGCGAAGTGGTCAGCCAAGGTCCGAGTAAAAAGCTAGTCACGCAAATTTCATCGACAAATAATCAGCCTACATTAAGCCAACTTAGTGTAAAATTTGATGCAAGGTTAGCGCAATACCAATTAACACGCTGGCAAGTTGAAGGTACCGAAAAGTTACTTTTGTTTAGTCATATTAGTGATAGCGATGAAGAACTTGAATACCTCGTTATCGATGGCTCAAAAGTGGTTATTAATAAAGAAAGTAGCCAGTCTTCAAGTATGGTGAATCAACTTCCGGCAACAATACAAAGTGTCGAACAAAAGCAAAATTACGTTTTAATAACACTAACTGTCAATGGGCAAACAATCTTAGCCGAAATTTCGGCAATGTCGCAGGAACGTATGGCGTTAGATGCAGGACAAACGGTTTATGCTCAATTTAAAGTTGTTTGATTTTTATAAATATTTTTAAGTAGGATTGGCCATGACCGATATTTTATTTTTTGCCCAATTACGGGAGCAACTTGGTTGTGAACAAGTTCAAGTCGAGCTGAAAGAAGCGACAGCGGTCGCAGACTTAATTGGCATACTAGTGACGCAATATCCTCAATGGCAACGTTATCTCACCAATAATAAATTGTTAGTGGCTGTAAACCAGACCATGGTCGATAAAAACCATACGATACATCCGAATGATGAAGTCGCGTTATTTCCGCCGGTCACAGGGGGCTAATATGTTAAATAGCATTAGGGTATTAGTTCAAAATGATGACTTTGACTTAGGTAGTGAATACCAAAAGTTACTGGCAAACGACACAGAAAACGGTGCGGTTGTTACATTTACTGGCTTGGTTCGAGATTATAATCAAGGGCATCAAGTATTGGGGTTAACCCTAGAACATTATCCTGGAATGACGGAAAAAGCGCTTGAGACAATCGCGTTGGAAGCGAAACAAAAATGGCCACTAGGGAGAATAACAATTATTCATCGCGTGGGGTCATTAGGTTTGAGCGAACAGATTGTATTTGTGGGCGTTACAAGTAAACACCGTGAAGCCGCGTTTAGTGCTTCACAATTTATAATGGATTACCTCAAGAACGACGCGCCATTTTGGAAAAAAGAGCAAACAACAGAAGGCGAACGTTGGGTTGAATTTAATGATAAAGACAAAGATGCATTATCACGCTGGTAGAATTCGCTTTATAAGCCACAAAATGGTGGCACCTGCATCGCTGAGTTCGCTTAATTAGTCTAAAGTGACAGACTCATTATTGGGCACTTTTGGCATCCTCTAATATTTTAATTTCTTCGGCAATTTTTTCAGCTTCAGCGGTAATCATTGAGTAAGCTCTGATATTCCCGTTTCGTTGCGCCAACATCGCTTGCTCTAGTTTTGCTTCATAAGTTTTATTTAACTTTTTAATTGGATCTTTTTAAATATTGAGAACATTTAGGTCACTTTTTCTGTTAGGTCATTATCTATATACGCGAAGTGTTAAGTTTTGGTTTAGTTTTTAGTAAATTTAGCTGTGTTTTATGTATTTAGCTTATATTTAACCTATTTAGATTAGTACCGAGGTCGTTCATTGTTTTGACCATAAGAGTGTTAATAAGCTAAATTTAGCAATTTAGTTGCTCCCTGCATTGTCTCATAAGTCGCTCTACTTTTTACATTCAAGTGATTGTCGGCTTTGTCTCGTTGCTCGCATTATCGTCCATTATAATTGCCGAATACATGATATTTAGTGGCTGCAGTTTAAATAAATTTGGTGGTTTTATTCTAGGTGTACATATCGAGTGAGGTTTTTTGATTAGTTTAGGTATAATGCGGCCATTCTTCGCAAATAAATTATCATAATGACGACTTTCGCAAAACTGGGCATTAACACAACGCTTCAATCTAATATCAAGCGTTTGGGCTATAAAAAGCCAACTTATATACAAGAAAAATCAATTGGTGCAGTACTTTCTGGCACCGATACTTACGCTATTGCCCCGACAGGAACCGGTAAAACTGCGGCTTATTTACTGCCTATATTGCAAGAGCTAAGTCAGACTGATCACAGTGAAGACCAAGTTAGACCTATCCGTGCGTTGTTCTTAGTACCTACCCGAGAACTGGCGCAACAAGTTGAAGAGTCAATTGGTCAATATGGTAAAGGTTTAAAATTGCGTACCATCAGTATATTTGGTGGGGTGCGTATTCAATCACAAGTCAATCGCTTTAAACGTGGAACGGACATTATTGTTGCTACTCCAAAGCGACTGATTGACTTAATGAAGATAAAAGCTATTTCATTAAATGACATTCAATTTTTTGTTATGGACGAAGCTGACAGATTGGTCAGCATGGGTATTTATCACGAGCTGAAAAATATTTTAGCGGCGATGCCGAAAAAAGCACAAAAGGTTCTGTTTTCTGCAACGGATTCAAAAACCTTAAACAAGTTTAATCAAGAACATTTAAACAGAGTTAAAATTGTTAAAGGCGGCAGTATACAACCAGCTTTAGATAAAATTTTACATACAATGTACCGTTGTTATGGTGACGATAAAAACAAACATTTATTTGGTTTGTTAAATATGATCAACTGTGACCGAGTATTAATTTTTGCTCGTACTAAATTTGACGTTAATTTTTTAACCAAGATTTTAAATGACGAAGGATTTGTTACAACAGGTATCCATAATGAAATCTCGCAAAAACAAAGACAGCAACGATTAGCTGGCTTTAAAGATGGCGAATTTAAATGTCTAGTTGCTACTGACATTGTTTCCCGTGGTATTGATATTAGCGGTTTGTATTATGTGATTAACTACGATTTACCAGTTAACAATAATGATTATATACACCGAGCTGGTAGAACCGCACGGACAAAAACCAATAAACTTGAAACCAAAAAGGTGATCGCTGATAAAATTGAGAAACAAGCATTGTCTCGAGAAGTGATTGCTAAAAACCAGACGGTCTTCAATCCCGCTGTCGATATGGAAACAACAGTTAAGGTAACTGATATTCAAGGACACATCTTCTCCCTTGTGAGTTCATCACAGGAGCGATTAGTGCCATTAATTTCAAAGGCGGTTGGTAAAGATATTAAATTAGAACGTCCGCCTTGGAGAATTGAGCGATAATACAGCGGAAGCTGAGTTTGCTGATTTTCTGGGCCTAAAATATTTAGGCGAACTATGAACTTCCACTGCACTTGGTTGGAGGTTCTGAATATCGCTGGGGCTCGACTTATAAAGCTTAGGATTAGCGGGCATTTTGCGATCAGCAACTCTGACCCCACAGGTTTTTAGAACAGATCGTCATTCCAAAATCGCCCCAGCGATATTTGGAATCTCCAACAAACGACTCCGAAAGTAAAAATATTTTGGTGCGATATACATTGGCGTTACTAGCAACATTCAAGCATTCTTTAGTGCGAATTATGACATTCCTCTGCACTTGGTTGGAGATCCTGAATATCGCTGTGGCTCTTGCAGGATGACGTTTTTTGTTCTGATTACTGTATGCCAATTAAAAGTGGATTATGAACTTCCTCTGCATTTGGTTGGAGATCCCTAATATCGCTGTGGCTCTTTTGGGATGACGTTTTTTATTCTGATTACTGTATGCCAATTAAAAGTGGATTATGAACTTCCTCTGCACTTGGTTGGAGATCCTGAATATCGCTTAGGCTCGACTTATAAAGCTTAGGATTAGCGGGCATTTTGCGATCAGCAACTCTGACCCCACAGGTTTTTAGAACAGATCGTCATTCCAAAATCGCCCCAGCGATATTTGGAATCTCCAACAAACGACTCCGAAAGTAAAAATATTTTGGTGCGCTATACATTGGCGTTACTAGCAACATTCAAGCATTCAAGCATTCCATAGTGCGAACTATGCACTTCCTCTGCACTTGATTGGAGATCCCTAATATCGCTGTGGCTCTTTTGGGATGACGTTTTTTTCTGTTTTGTTCTGAAGGTGGTTTTTCTTTAAAACAAGGTGTTGTTACACCTTAAGTTCAGGCGACATTTCCTTCGTCTGAATCCCCTTAGTTGAGATTTATATCTCGAAGTGAACGGCAGGGACGCCGTTGCAAGGAATGTGCATAGGGATGTGCGTACATTCCGTCTTCGACGATAATATAAATCTTAAATAAGGAGTAGGGATTTAGCCGAAAGCGGCCTTTTGCCTACTTTTGGGGCTGTTGCAAAAGTATGGTCGACGCAGTCGAAATAGCTGCCCGCAGGGCAAAGAAAGACTCAGCCTGCAAGGCGAATTATGAAATTCCACTGCACTTGGTTGGAGATCCTGAATATCGCTGTGGCTCGACTTATAAAGCTTAGGATTAGCGGGCATTTTGCGATCAGCAACTCTGACCCCACAGGTTTTTAGAAAAGATCGTCATTCCAAAATCGCCCCAGCGATATTTGGAATCTCCAACAAACGACTCCGAAAGTAAAAATATTTTGGTGCGCTATACATTGGCGTTACTAGCAACATTCAAGCATTCAAGCATTCCATAGTGCGAACTATGCACTTCCTCTGCACTTGGTTGGAGATCCTGAATATCGCTTAGGCTCTTTCAGGATGACGTTTTTTGTTCTGAAATTAAGAGTCAACTCAGTGGGAGAGTTGACTCTATGAAGGTTTATAATTGGTCGATGTCAATTCTTGGTTTTGCATCGTCGTCGGCATCTATTTTTGCCGAGCAAGAATACAAACGTTTAGACGTAATGGCATAGTTATTAATCAACAGTGTTTTAAGGGCAACGCCACGTTTTTGGGCGAGTTGAATTCGATCATCTTTATTAAACTCTGATCCTAATTCTGCAGGGGTCGCTACTGGACATAACTTGATATTAATATCTGGGTTTTGCTTTAAAGCTGCAGCCAGTTGGGAGATATATTCAAGTTGTTCGTCTTGGACTTGGATATCATCAGGTCGATAAATCAAAGGTTCAAAGCGAATTTTTAGTAAATGGTCACTGGCGGACATCGCAATTTTGACGACTTTTGCATATGGTAAAAAGCTAGTGATTAAATAATCTTTAGCAGCAGACATTGTTGCCTGTTTGATTACTAAACTCATAATACCGGAAAGGCCAACAGATGGTTTATTCAAATCACCTTTGATAGGGATGTCGAGCTCAACTACATCGTCGCCATCTTTTAACATCCCAAGTGCAGCATTAAACGATATAGCGCCACCGCTTAAGTTATTTTTCTCACCAGATTCTTCAATGGCATTTAATTCCATAGATTTAAGGTGAGTTAACGATTTGCCAGATAAAGCGGTTCCATCAACTTTTACCGATACTTTAGAGTCTAACTGACCACTTTCAATATTATAACCAAGCGCTGAACTGACATAAGGCGAAAGTTCAGGCAGGCTTAATTCATCTACCGTTACCTTCCCTTTATATTGCGGCTTTGGCAAAAATGGTTGCAAGTCTGCATTGGCGGCAATTTTAGTATATTCGTCGAGCTGAGCTGACAACTCAAACTTAGTGATTTGCTGTGGCGCTAGACTGTTTATTTCGGTTAGATTTAATGTGTTTACTTTTAGGTGCGTATTAAATGCAGGCTTAACACTGAAATCACGAAACTTTGCATCTGTTGGTTCCAACAGCGTTACTTTACCGACACGTATGTTTGGTTGTACTTTGCTTTCAGTTTGTTTTTCGGTCGCCGCGGCAACTTCTGTTTTGTCTGTGCTTTCTTGAGTCCCAGTATTTTTCTCCGGGTTCGCGACTGCTTCACTTGATGTCGCTGCAGTTGACGTTTTAGCAGTAGGGCTTTCTGGCACTGGAGTCGTGTAACTGTCTGCTTTGGCTGGCGCTAAGAATAACGGTGTGAGTTGTTTGTCTTTTGACATTGTGGCGTTCATGCCAATTTTACCGATAAGTATTTCATCAACATTCACGTTTTGTTGGCTGGCAATGATTCGATTGATCTCTGCTGCATCAAGTGACAATAGGGGATCAGATGGTTCTGCGCCTTGCATCGCAACAAGTGTCGATATCACGAGTTGCTCAACCGATACTTCAGGGGTAAATACTAGTTGGGTTTTATCATTGGATAGTACAATATCTTTGAGAGCTAACGACGCTAACGAAAGTGTAGTTTCCAATTGCGCTAATGGACGAATAACCAAACTTTGTTGTGAGACAGATAATTCCGCAGCGATTGATTTAGGCGCATTATTTTCTAGCTGAACTTGAATTGTTTTTGAGTCAATATGAAAGTTCTGATTATCAATTTGGTATCCCGCAGCGGCGACAGCTGTATTCGAGAGTGCAAAGTCAAATCCGTCGACATCTACATCTAGCACAGTGCCTAGTGTTAAAAGAACTTTGGTATCTAATGTAATATCCGTTTTCAGGTCAATTGGATTGTCAGGATTATCTACTGTTAGTTGGATAGTAGATTGCAGGTCTGTTTGTGCAGATAACTCGCTACCGTCAAAACTAAACCTATTTAAATTAAAGTTTTCAACGTCTATAGTTGTTGCTAACTCAGGCTGAGAAAACTCTACATGGATTGACTTAAGTTGCAGCTTTTTAATTGCAATATTAAGTGGTTTAGCTTGTGCGTCTTTAGACAGTTCTTGAGTCTGCTCAGTGTCTTTCACATTCGCGATAGGGGCGTCATCAGCGGCAAGCTCAGGTGTCGCTTTTTTAGAGTCGAAGAGTGCCAATACATCAACTTCATTTAAAAAGACGTTTTCCTGCTCGAGTCTAACTTTTGAATCAAGACCTTCTAAATAAACTTTGTGAAACGCAATATCACCTTTTAATAATGGGAACGCGGCAATGTCGACGATCAGGTGTTTAAAATGAACCAGCTCGGTTTTATTATGGACAAGACTGAAATCTCTTATATCGAGCGCAATTTGTACCGGATCAAATATAATTGTGCCGCCATCTTTAACCTCTAATTCAAAATCTTTAAGAGCAAAATTTGTGATTGGCGTTAAGAAAAAGTCGCGGTGATCCAAAAGATTAAAAATACTGAAAAGAAAAAATAGAAAATGGCATATAACAGCTTTTGCAACATTTAAAAGCAACCTATGAATGGATTAATTAAAAGTGGGGATCAGTGTTAATACTAATTCGCCAATTATTTTGTATGGGAGTCTATTTTAAGTAAATGACAGGAGTTTGAAAGGATAATAAATCAATAATTTACAATTAATTTTTATTTTGCAGAAAAGTGGGGCGAACCCCATTTGTACATTACATTTGAGATTGTAAATAGTTAGGTAGACTGATTGTTTTGATAAGACGCAATTGTTGTTCAAGCCAGAACGCATGGTCGGTTTCCGTGTCATCGATAAGAACTTGTAACATGTTACGCGTGACAAAATCTTTTTCAGTTTCACACAATGCCATTGTATCTTTTAATGCTTGAGCTACAGCAAGTTCGACTCGTAAGTCACTGGCAAGCATACTTGGTACGTCATTGCCTATCTGCAGACCATCGCGGGTCACCATATCAGGCGTGCCTTCTAAAAACAAAATACGTTCAATTAGCAAAGACGCATGGCCTTTTTCATCGTCGAATTCATGATCGATTCGCTCAAATAATTTGGTGAATCCCCAGTCGTGATACATACGAGAGTGAATAAAGTATTGGTCCATTGCCGCAAGTTCATATGCTAACAATCCATTTAGCGCGTCAATAATTTTTTGATTACCTTGCATAATGTTGTCTCCTAAAGTTGAGCTTGCAGGTATTTTTCAATACCCATATTGGCGATTTGATAGTCTTGAGTTTCTAACCAATCCAAATGTTCTTCTTCATATTCTAAGATGTCGACTAATATTTGGCGGGTAACAAAATCTTTTTCTTGCTCGCACAAAGCGATAATTGGTTTCATTTGACTAATTTGAGCGGTTTGAAACTTGGCGTCACAACCTAACATCTCTTGGGTTTCTTCACCGATAGACAGGGCACCAAGCCGTTGCAAGTTTGGCAAGCCTTCTAAAAAGAGAATGCGTTCAATTAGAACATCGGCTTGTTTCATATCTTTAATCGATTTTTTATAACACTTGTCGTTTAACGCTGACAGGCCCCAATTTTTGTACATACGAGCATGTAAAAAAACTGGTTTATTGAGGTTAATTCGGTAGTTAGCACTTCGTTAAGTGCGGATAAAATTGCGCTGTTGCCTTTCATAGTCAGACTCCAAATGAAATGAGTCTCAGTATTATAGCTATTATTCGGGGAGTCAAAAAAATTATAATAAAAACAACAAGTTAATAATGATAATTGTTATTAATTAGATTCACATTTAGATTCACAAAAAGAGGGGTTAACCAACATCCTTAAACATTGTGTCGTCGATGATAGTGTCGTCTATAATTTTTTGTGCAACTTTAGTACAGGTGCCACATTGTGACCCCAAAGGCATGAGTTGTTTTAGCTCACGAAGAGACCCCACGCCTTGGGCGCGAACCGCTTCTTTTATATCTTTATCTGTAATGCCTTTGCATAAACAAACGTACATGAAATCACCTCAAATCTTAATGCAAGTGATAATAATTCTCATTAAGTTAAAAAGCAACTACTATTTGTGTGAAAATCCGTCTAAGTTGTAAAGTCATTCGAAAAATAAAGTTAGAACAATGATCTAATTACTGGTCAAAAGGTTATATTTTTTAGAGTAAATCGAATATTCCGATAGAGTTAATCGAAATAACATCTTGGTTTAATCAAATTGGTCTATATATACTGTGTGCAATTCAAAGACGCAGACATTATGTTTGCTTTAATATTTTAACAAAATGGAGAATACCATGGGCGTATTAGTAGGCCGTCAGGCACCTGATTTCACGGCAGCAGCTGTATTAGGTAACGGTGAAATCGTAGATTCATATAACTTTGCAGAAGCAACTAAAGGTAAAAAAGCAGTTGTTTTTTCTACCCTCTAGACTTCACTTTTGTATGTCCTTCTGAATTAATCGCTTTCGACAAGCGTTTAGCTGAATTCAACAAGCGCGGCGTTGAAGTAATCGGTGTTTCTATCGATTCACAATTTAGCCACAATGCATGGCGTAACACTGCTGTTGAAAATGGCGGTATCGGTGAAGTTGGTTATGCACTAGTTGCAGACGTTAAACACTCTATCTGTCAAGCATATGATGTAGAACATCCTGAAGCTGGTGTTGCGTTCCGTGCATCTTTCCTAATTGACGAAGACGGACTTGTTCGTCATCAAGTTGTTAACGACCTACCTTTAGGCCGTAACATCGACGAAATGTTACGTATGGTTGACGCATTAAACTTCCACCAGTCACACGGTGAAGTATGCCCAGCTGGTTGGGAAGAAGGTAAAAAAGGAATGGACGCTTCACCTGCGGGCGTTGCATCTTACCTAGCTGAGAATGCTGAAGGTCTTTAATTAGACTGCGTCGCTGACATTGTCAGTGACAGACTCGCTCTAATTTAATTGGGCGATACAAATTATAAGCCAGTTGCAATGCAACTGGCTTTTTTGTATCTGCTATATTTCTTTTAGTTAAAGAAATAGAATGAATTCTGATTTCGCCAATTTTAAGGTTTTAAATATGACATGCACTTGGTGTGGCACAGACCCTATTTACGTTGAATATCACGATAAAGTTTGGGGGCGTCCGCAATTTGATAGTCGTCATCTTTTTGAGAAACTTTGTTTAGACGGGCAACAAGCCGGTTTGAGCTGGATTACCATTCTAAAGAAACAAGCAGGATATGAAAAAGCTTTCGCTAACTTTGAGCCAAGTGCAATAGCAAAATTTGACGCAGATAAAGTTGAAGAACTGATGTTAAACCCTGACATCGTTCGCAATCGGCAAAAAATAAATTCGATTATTAAAAACGCAAAAGCGTTTCTCACATTCGAAGCAGAGCACGGAAAAGGGAGTTTCAGTGAATTTTTGTGGCAATTTGTCGACGGCAAACCTTTGGTCAATGAATGGCAAAGTAAATCTGATGTTCCTGCGGTAACACCACAAAGTGAAGCGATGTCAAAAGCATTAAAATCTCTAGGGTTCAGTTTCGTCGGCCCAACTATATGTTATGCTTTTATGCAAGCTGTAGGCATAGTGAATGATCATTTGGTATCATGCCCCGCACATAAAGAATGTATCCGTTCATAATTTTCTAAGGTAACCCGCAAGTTGGCTCAATCTGCTACTAATTCTGTCTCCCAATGTTTCGCCAAAGAAGGTGCGTTGGCTAAAGCCATCCTAGGCTTTAAGGCACGTCAATCTCAACTCGACATGGCCCATGCGGTTGCGAGTGTGATCAAAGATAAAAAGCAACTGGTGGTTGAAGCTGGGACTGGTACCGGTAAAACTTTTGCTTACCTTGCCCCGGCTTTACTCGCCGGGAAAAAGTCATTGTTTCTACCGGAACTAAGGCACTCCAAGAGCAGTTGTTTCACCGTGATCTACCATTAGTAAAAGACGCATTAAAACCTCGTTTTCGTACGGCTCTTTTAAAAGGTCGAAGTAATTACCTGTGCCAATATCGCTTAGAAGTAAATGGCCAGCATCCGCCGTTTGACGACAAAGAATTTTTACACGATATGTCTGAAGTCCGTAAATGGTCTTCACAAACGGACAGCGGTGATTTAGGTGAATTAACAACAATAGAAGAGGGTAGCCGCGCAATTCCGTTTGTCACAAGTAATGTTGAAAACTGTTTAAGCAAAGATTGCCCTAAGATTGGTGAATGTCATGTTATGACAGCCCGAAAAGACGCATTAGAAGCGGATTTAGTGGTGGTGAATCACCATTTGTTTTTTGCCGACATGGCCTTAAAAGACACCGGTTTTGGCGAATTAATTCCTGACGTTGATGTGATCATTTTTGACGAGGCACATCAAATTCCTGATATCGCATCTGAATATTTTGGTGAACACTTTTCATCACGCCAGGTTTTTGAGTTGTGCAAAGATATACAAGCTGAATACGCTGCTAATTTGCGAGATTTGCAACAACTTAACAAAGCCGCAATCAATCTTGAAAAAATATTCTCGATATGCGATTAGTGTTTGGCATTGATCCTGAAAAAGGAAATTGGCGTGATAGAAGTCGCAATGATGCAATCCAACAAGCAATTAAACACATAAGTAAGTCATTTGAATTCCTTTATGATGTACTAAAACTGGCGATATCAAGAAGTGATGCGATTGATAACTGCTTTGATAGGCTAGTGCAGTTAAAAGGCAAATTTGAGAAAGTTAATCAAATAGAAGATACCGGGTTTAGTTATTGGTACGAAACTACCAAAAGGCATTTTTCATTACACATCACACCGCTTTCAATCGCGGACAAATTTGGTGGTTATGTCGACGAGTCGACGGCGAGCTGGATATTCACTTCGGCCACAGTGTCGGTGGATGATAAGTTTGAGCACTATACTAATCAGTTGGGTATTCAAGACGCTAGAACGCTTTTATTGGACAGCCCGTTTGATTATCAGAAACAAGCCTTGTTTTGTGTGCCGCGTTATTTTCCTGAACCGAATGATAAAGCTGCTGTAGGGGCGATTACCGAACTCGCACTTGAGTTAATCACCGCAAGTCGTGGTCGAGCATTTTTATTGTTTACGAGTCATCGGGTAATGAGTTTAGTTGCACAACGACTCGAAGATAAAACGCCGTTGCCTATTTTAGTCCAAGGGACAACGAGTAAACGGCTTTTATTAGACAAGTTTACCAAGTTAAAGCACGCCGTTTTATTGGGGACTGGGTCATTCTGGGAAGGGGTAGACGTACGTGGTGATACATTAAGTTTGGTTATGATCGATAAATTACCATTTGCTTCGCCGGATGACCCATTATTACAAGCCCGAATTGAGGATTGTAAACGAAAAGGGTTAGACCCGTTTCCCGAAGTTCAGATACCGCAGGCCGTAATAACACTTAAACAAGGCGTGGGAAGACTTATACGAGATGTCACAGACCGAGGGGTATTAGTGATCTGCGATCCAAGGTTGGTTACGCGCGGTTATGGTGAAGTCTTTTACGAAGTTTGCCAGATATGCGAAGAACTCAGTGACACCGACTATGTAGTTGAGTTTTTAGAGTCTCTTTAAATTTTTCTCAAGGTAAGCGGTAAAAATATACATACATGTTTAACTCAAAACTTAATTGAGAATGACGTAAACAGATAATTGCTTTATAACGGTGACTATTGCCAAAGCAATTTGAAATTAACAACAAATTTAGATTACAAATTATGAAAATACTAGCAATAGACGCCGCAACTGAAGCTTGTTCAGTTGCACTTTACCTTGATGGTGAAGTGACATCGAAATTTGAGTTGGCTCCGCAGCAACACTCACAAATGCTGTTGCCAATGGTTGATCAAATATTAGCTGATGCAGGTATTGCGCTTAACCAATTAGACGCAATTGCCTATGGGCAAGGGCCGGGTAGTTTTACTGGGGTAAGAATTGGTGTTGCGATTACTCAGGGTTTGGCATTTGCGGCCGATTTGCCTGTAATTGGTATCTCAAGTATGGCTGCTATGGCCCAGCAGGTTATGGCTCAGCACAAAGCAACGGGCGATAACTTCGAGCAAGTGGCTCATGTGTTAGTTGCAATTGATGCGCGCATGTCAGAAGTGTACTTTGGCTTATACCAAAATGTTGAAGGTTTGGCCCAACTGGTAAACACGGAAGGGGTGTGTGCGCCACAGGATTTAGCGTTGGATGCATTACCTGACTTGTTCAGTGCAGGTACAGGATGGCAAACCTATCAACAAATATTAACGGAAAAATACTTAGTAAATTCGACAGAAGTACATTTACCGAGTGCAGAATTTATGTTGCCTCTTGCTGTGGCTCAATATAAAGCGGGTCATATTGTATCTGCTGAACGTGCCCAGCCAAATTATGTTCGAGATGAAGTCTCATGGAAAAAGTTACCGGGCCGATAAGTGTTACAGAAAGCGATTATTAGCGCGTTAAATTTAAACGTTTAATAAAGGCACAAATAACAGTTGAAATGTTAACGGTTACAAATATCATATACAAATCGGAACTTTTTGTACCGTTTGGTGTCGTAACTTAAATTAAGTTAGATTTTGTACTTAGCGTATTGACGGTTTTGCAATAAGATAGTGTCATTGCATACTGTAAAAAAGCTTGGATGGACTGCGACTAGCGCAGTCGGAATAATAGAAGAAATGAAACATGGCACTGAGAGATCCAGATAAAACTCGAAACCGAATTTTAACGGTAGCAGCGCATATTTTTCATCAAAAAGGCTATAATTGTACGAGTCTGTCGGACATTTTACATGCTTCTGAAATGTCGAAAGGTGCTTTGTATCACCACTTTAGCAACAAAGAAGATTTGTTGTTTGCGATTGTTGAAGAAGTTTATCAAGAGCAATTCTTATCGCCTTGGCGTAAAGTGTTAAATACTGAATCACCAATGAATGCAATGGCAGAAGTTGTTGAAAATAATGGTAAAAATGACACAAATGAAGCTATGTGTGTCGGTTGTCCAATTTATAATTTAGCCGGAGAGTTGTCGGCAATTAATGATGGTCTTAGACAACGTGTAGATACTATTTTTAGAAATTTGTTCAACATTATTCACGAAGCAATTGAAATGGCTAAAAAAGCAAATCAAGTGGATGCTAGCGTAGATAGTGAAAGAGTGTCATTATTAATATTAAGTAGCCTTAACGGCATGCCACAAATTGTAAAAAGTTGCCTAGACCGTAATATGTTTAGACAACTAAACGGCGCCTTGGCTGATTATATTCGTAGTTTTTGTAAATAAAAAATTCACATTTTAGTTGTGGAGGATTAAGTGAACAGCATCGCTAGTTCGTATAGCAACGTACCTAAGTATGTTGATTATACAAAAACAAATAGTGGGATAACTCGTGTATCTCAAGAAAAACAGGTGTTTGCAGAAACGCTGCAGGATACGCGTGCACGTGAGGATGTCGCTCAAACACAAAGTCGTTTCGACGATAAACCAGAAAAAGTCATCGCACCTTCCTCAGATACCGTTAAACAGTTGCAACAATTTTCTAGTAACCGATATCCAGAAAATGCCAATGGATTAGGACGAGTTGCGATAAATTCATATGGCAAATATGCGTCAAACGAAGTCGTAGCTGATTTTTCAGATAAAGTGAAAGTTGATCTTCGTGCTTAAGTTTGTATTCAATAAAGGAACATTATGAAGAAGTTGTTATTGGGATTGTTGTCGTTATCCTTATCGGCCTGTGTTAGTTATCCTGAAAATGTTCAGGTTGCTGAAGGCACAAACCTTGTTTCTTATACTGATGTTGTTGAATCTAGTGCTCATATAAAGCAACTAGCTCGCTGGAGTGGTGTGATTGCAGAAGTGACTAATCACAAAGAAACCACACAATTAGATATTCTCTATTACCCTGCAAGTGGTGACGGTCGACCAAAAACGGATGAAGAGCCGCTTGGTCGTTTTCGAGTTTATTCGGATACGTTCTTAGACCCTGCGATTTACAAGCAAGGAAAGTCTATTACCGCGCTCGGCACCATAGCGAAAAAGAAATGGCTAAAATTGGCGACTTTGAATACGAGTATCCAACATTAGTGCAAAGCAAAATTTATCTTTGGAAGAAGCAACAGCCTAGAACAAAGGTCCAATTTGACTATGGTTTTTATGGCCACCCTAGATATTATTGGAACGGTGGTGCGAGACACATATATATAATTGGTAAAGATAAGCCTGCACCAAACCATGGCACAAAGAAAAGCAAAAATCGGACTTAACTCTATAGGTGGGTCACCCATTAATTTTTCGTTTCAGCATAGCTTTGGGAAGTAGATGAATAAGTATATTTTGAGTTTTGTTTTGTTGCCCCTGATTGCTGCCTTTGGCGTGGTTTCTGAACCACGTTCAATCGACTCCATTTTGGATTCTGATCATCGTCTTGAGCAGGATAAGCAAAGAGATATCTACCGTCACCCGAAGGAAACCTTAGCGTTTTTGGGCTGAAACCCAATCACACTGTGTTAGATATTTGGTAGGATCTGGTTGGTACACAGAAATTGTAGCGCCATATGTCAAAGGAAGTGGTCAATATATTGCGGCTAACTTTTCGCCGGAACGTTTTAATTCTGGTGATAAACGAGAAGTTTATTGGGGGAAAATATCCCTAAAATTTATGGAAAAAGTTGCGGAAAAAGATATTTACGGCGATGTGCAACTTGAAGTTTTCGAAAATGGAAAATTTGAGAAACCTAATAATTTACCAAAGGTGGATATCGTATTGTTAATTCGTTCGATCCATATTTGGGATGAACAGGGGACTCTTTCGGAAGGTTTAAAGTCTGTATTTGAGGTTCTAAAACCTTGGCGGCATATTGGGCATAGTTCAACATAGATCTAACTCAATATCGTCTATTGCCTCAAGTGCTAGTGAAGGCTATATGGATGAGCGATATGTTATAGATGCTGTAACGCAAGCGGGTTTTGAGTTAGAAGCGTCGAGCAATATAAATGCGAATCCGAATGACACAAAAGATTACCCACGTGGTGTTTACACATTACCACCAACACTGGCTATGGGTAATGTAGAGCGTGACAAATATTTACAAATCGGTGAGAGTGACCGTATGACTTTGAAGTTCGTCAAACCGACTCATGCTAAAAACTGAAGAATTTGCATTACAAACGTCATCAGGCCGTATAACAGGACTCACGAATACCCACCTAAATAATCGACCAACCGTATTAGCACTGCACGGTTGGTTAGATAATGCCGCAAGTTTTCTGCCTCTAATATCACATACGCAAGAGTATAATTGGATAGCGATAGATTTGCCCGGCCACGGTCATTCAGAACATCGCGCTGCACGATCGTATTACCACTTTATTGATTGGATATCAGATTTAACCGCTATCGTAGATGCTATTTTGGCAAGTGACGTATTTTCTCATGTTCAAAATTCTGATTTTATTCTTGTCGGGCATTCGATGGGCGGCATGATTTCAAGTGTATTTGCTGGGCTTTACCCAAATGTATTTTCGAAACTTGTATTAATTGACGCTGCAGGACCTATTACAGAACCAGAAGATTATAGTGTTGAAGATATTAGAAATGCGCTGGATAGTCGTCAAAAACTAAGTAAAAAAGCGATTTATATTGATAAAAAACTAGACGATTCAAATTCAAATAATGCATCTACCACCTCGGTTCAATTGGGCTATAAATCGCGAATTCATAAGTCTTTGGAAAGTGCGATAAAGGCCCGGAAAAATTCTGGAGATATTAGTTACGAGTCGGCAGCAATGCTTGTTGAACGAAATATTAAAGAAACTGAAAATGGTTTTGAATGGCGTATCGATCAGCGGCTTAAAACATTTTCGCCCATTAGATTGTCAGAACCGCTAGCGCATAAAATCATTAGCGCTATTTCAGTTCCTACACTAATTTGTTTAGCTGAAAACGGCCTAGAGCAGGTAAAACAAAATTTGGCACGATTTAAAGCTGATTATCAAGATGCATCCCATATTGAAGTCATTGGGTCACATCACTGTCATATGGATGAAGTAACGTCGGTAAGTCGTGCTATCCATGCTTTTATAGAGTCCAAATAACCTGTTTTTTAACAATTGGTCGCAATATTGATGAATTTATTTGTCTCATCGGATGAGTTGCAGTAAGGTACGGCCATATATAATTTGTCGTTATGACTCATTTAAAACGTATTTTGAACGAATAATAATAATTTGCTGGTCCAAAGCTTGTGAAATAACCTTTGGTATTGGCGTCAAAATGCGAACAATTACTTGGAGTACTCTTTTGGAAAAAGTTTGGCTTAAAAATACCCTGAAAATGTCCCATCTGAAATTGATCCTAATCATTATGATTCATTGGTTGATATTTTTGCTCAAAGTATTAAAAAGTTTGGAAGTAAAACTGCTTTTATCAATATGGGCGGCGAGCTAACTTACGATGAACTAGATACCGCGGCCAATTCGTTTGCTTCATATTTGCAAAATACTCTTGGGATCCAAAAGGTGATGCTGTCGCATTAATGATGCCTAATTTATTACAGTATCCTGTCGCTTTGTTAGGTGTGCATCGTGCGGGTGGTATTGTCGTCAACGTCAATCCATTGTATACCCCACGTGAACTTGAGCATCAACTCATCGACAGTGCCGCAAAGGCGATAGTTATTGTTGATAATTTTGCTAACACGTTAGAGCAAGTTATAGCTAACACCCCCGTAAAACATGTGATCCTAACAAAAATGGGCGATATGTTAGGCCTTAAAGGGCATGTTGTTAACTTTGTTGTTAAACGTGTGAAAAAGATGGTCCCGGCTTTTCAGTTACCCGCTGCGATTAAATTTAATGACGTTCTTTCACAAGGTGCTCAATCGACGTTACAACACGTCGAATTAACTGGCGATGATATTGCATTTTTGCAGTATACCGGTGGTACGACAGGCGTGTCTAAAGGCGCAATGTTAACGCATCGCAATATGGTGGCTAATTTAGAACAAGTTTCTGCATTGATGAAAGCGTGTTTGGTTGAAGGCGAAGATACTATAGTTACAGCACTGCCGCTTTATCATATCTTTGCGTTAACAGCGAATTGCCTTTTATTTGTTAAATTTGGTGGCACCAACCTGCTTATTACCAATCCACGAGATATCGTCAGGTTTTGTAAAAGAATTAGGTAAATATCCGTTTACGGCCATAAGCGGTGTTAATACTTTGTTTAATGGGTTGCTAAACACGCCCGGTTTTAAAGAGCTCGACTTTTCATCATTACGTCTTAGTATTGGTGGTGGTATGGCAGTACAACGAGCAGTGGCCGAGCGTTGGTTAGATGTCACTAAGTGCGACTTACTTGAAGGTTATGGCCTTACTGAATGTGCACCGGTAGTTTCTTTTGTGCCTTATAACATTGGACGCTATACGGGCAGTATCGGTGTCCCAGCTCCGTCTACGGATATTAGATTAGTTTCCGATGAAGGTGAAGATGTCGCACAGGGAGAAGCTGGCGAACTATGGGTCAAAGGCCCGCAAGTAATGAAAGGTTATTTAGGTCGGCAAGACGCGACTGATGAAGTTATGCATGAAGGCTGGTTTGCAACAGGTGATATAGCAAAGATAGATAAAGAAGGGTTGTTATATATAGTTGACCGTAAAAAAGACATGATCTTAGTGTCTGGCTTTAATGTATTTCCAAACGAAATTGAAGACGTTGTGGCAACCCTTGACGGCGTATTAGAATGCGCTGCAGTAGGCGTTCCGAATGAGTCTTGTGGTGAACTGGTTAAAATTTTTGTTGTTAAGAAAGACCCTAACTTAGACGAAGAGACGATAATTTCCCATTGCCGTGAAAGATTAACGGGATATAAAGTACCCAAACTGATAGAATTCAGAACCGAATTACCGAAAACTAATGTCGGTAAGATACTTCGCCGAAAACTAAAAGAGAGTTAACGATAATTCTCTTAAAAAAGCTGGCGATTGCCAGCTTTTTTGTTTTATTGGTGAGTGATTTAAAGCGTTTATTAAGCGGTTATTAGATTGACGACTCAAGAAAAAGAATATTTATATATAGATGACCAAAATTCGTTAAATGAATTTTGTGAGCAAGCAAGTGAAGCACCTGTGTTAGCGCTAGATACGGAGTTTGTTCGAACTCGTACACTTAATGCGGACCTTGGTTTAATTCAAGCATTTGACGGCAAGTCCCTCGTGTTAATCGACCCTCTTGTCGATTTAGATTTAGAACCTTTTTGGCAGCTTTTGACTAATGAGAAAATTGTCAAAGTATTGCATTCTTGCCATGAAGATTTGGAAGTGTTTAAAATTTATTCCAACCGGATGCCCAAGCCATTATTTGATACACAAATTGCTGGCCAGTTCTTATTTCAAGGTAAAGTGCTGGGCTTTGGTGCATCTGTTTTACAAGAAGTTGGAATTGAATTGGATAAAGGTGAAGCCCGCACAAACTGGCTTAAGCGTCCATTGTCGCCACAACAACTTGAATATGCTGCAAATGATGTTAAATACCTCTTACCTTTGTATCATAAGCTTAGTGAAAAACTTCAACAACAAGGCATTGACCAATTTAATTTGGCCGAAGCAAACTATAAAGTTGAGCTCAAAAGCCAACCTAAAAATCTTGATTTGTTGTATCTCGATTTTGGAAATTGTTGGCAGCTTAAACCTCGTGAATTGGCAATATTACAAGAGCTATGTTCATGGCGATTAGATATGGCGAAGAAACGTAACTTGGCACTAGGTTTTGTTGTTAAAGATGCAAGTTTATTTGCTATTGCACAGAAGCGACCAAGTGACTTAGCCAGCTTAAAAGCAATTCCGGGGATAAATCCGCACGAAATTAGATTGCACGGTAATGCAATAATGACATGTGTTGAGCGCGGTAAAGCCATCCCATTGGAAGAGTGTCCTCAAAAAGTGCCACGTTTGACTGATTATCCTATTTACAAACAAGCATATAAACAATTAAAGCAAGCGCTAACCAAAGCGGGTGAAAAACATAAGTTGCCAATTGAAATGTTGGCAACTAAAAAACAACTAAATCAGTGGATTAAGTGGAAATGGCAACTGCCTCACGCGGAAACCCCAGACTTTATTGCGTCTTGGCGCAGTGAAATATTGGCAGAAGCATTAAATACGTGGGATAAGTCGTTTGCACAAGTTGATTTAAACGACTGATTTACGCTAAACAAATAGATTCAGGAGTAGGTAATACATTGCAACTATGTACCGTATATAAAAGCTCGAAAAAAGCAGAGACATTTTTATATGTTGAGAAAGCTGACGATTTTTCTAGAGTTCCTGAGCCGTTAATGGCAATAATGGGTCCACCAACACTCGTTATGACGATGGATTTAGATAAACGTCAAAAATTGGGGCAAGCCGATTTAACAAGAGTAAAAAACGAGATTCAAGAAAACGGGTTTTACTTGCAGATCCCACCACCACAGGAAAACCTATTAGAAACTCATAAGGCAAATATGGGTTATCAGGAGCCTGAAAAAAACTAACAAGGAAACAACATGAGATTAAAAACAATTTTCACAGGACTATTATTTTCGATTCCTGTTTTTACCCTCAACGCAGCAGACAAACCGACCTTTGAGCAGTACGTTAACAAGCTTAAGCAAGAAGCTGTTGAAAAAGGTTATGAAGCTGAATTTATTAATGACAGCTTTGCAAATGTTAAGTATTTGCAACGTGCAGTTAAAGCGGATAAAAATCAGCCGGAGTTTATTGAAACCTTAGATACGTATTTACCAAAACGTGTTCCAGAATGGAAAGTTAAAAAAGCACGTGAAGCATATGTTGACAACTTACCTCTGCTAGAAAAAGTGTCTAAACAGTATGGTGTTCAACCTCGATTTATCGTTTCACTGTGGGCCCTTGAAACCAATTTTGGTCGCATCCAAGGAAAGATGCCAATAATTGATTCGGTGACTACCTTAGCTTATGACGGACGACGCGAATCTTTTTCAAAAAGCAGTTATTTGCTTCATTAGAAATTCTAAAACAAGGTCACATTCCTAAAGACAAATTTGTGGGCTCTTGGGCTGGCGCAATGGGTCAATGCCAATTTATACCAACCTCATTTTTGGCGTATGCCGCAGATGGTGACAACGACGGTAAAAAAGACATCTGGACGAACAAAGCAGACGTATTTGCATCGGTTGCCAATTATCTAAAACAAGAAGGTTGGGATAACAATAAAACGTGGGGCCGTAAGGTATTGTTACCTGAAGGGTTTGACAAAGAGTTGATTATGCCTAAAGGCAGCAGAGGTTTAGGCCAGTGGTTAAAGAATTTCAAGTCTGCAGAAAAACCTTTATCACAATGGCGTAAACTTGGCATTACTCGTATGGACGGTCGCGAATTGCCGGATGTTAATGTTACCGCAGCGCTAATCATGCCGGATGACGCTAAAGGGCGTATGTATTTAGCCTATGATAACTATAAGTCGTTAATGCACTGGAACCGGTCGTATTATTTTGTGACCTCTGTAGGGTATTTAGCAGATCGTATCGGCTACCCAAGTCCAGTTCCAAAGAGTTAATGACAGTTATGATCTCGAAACACGACGTTGCAAATTGGTTATACCTATAACATGACAAAAGAAAATAGAACGCCTTTTTGGGAAACCAAAACCCTAGAGCAAATGAGCCGCAGCGAATGGGAATCCCTTTGTGATGGTTGCGCTAAGTGTTGTTTGCATAAGTTGATAGACGACGACAGTGCTGATGATATGGTTGACACTCAGCACATGTCGGAGGAAGAGCAATTGCACTTTACGTCAGTTGCTTGTCGTTATCTCAATGACAAAAAATGTGAATGTAAGGTCTATGAAAAACGTACGGTGTTGGTTCCGAGTTGTGTGCAGCTAACGCAGGACAATTTGGATCAGATATTTTACATGCCGTCGAGTTGCACCTACCGAAGAATCGCCGAAGGCTGAGGCGTTCCTAGTTGGCATCCGCTGCTAAATAAAGGACGTAAAGCAAAAATGCACCAAGCCGGTATGTCGGTGCGGGGAAAAGTAATGTTTGATGATATGGTTGATGAAGACCAATACGAAGATTACATTGTATTGTGGCCGTTAAACGATAAAGACTAATATTAGTCTTTATCTTTATTCATATCTGCAGTTTTAACAGTTGCGTCAGTCAACATGCCTAGTGTTATTGGTCCTGTTTTTAACTATGACCAGAACTCGACAAATTCCTTATAGAAAGTGTTTAACCATTCAAATATATTGTTCAAAGTATATTCAGTGTTCGCTTATTTATTTCCAAAATACCGTTTACATAGAAAATTAACCACTGCGATAGTTTTTCAATTTAGCGTCATTCAATTCGATATAGTCATGCTTAGATTAAAAGCAGCAATAGTCATCTACCCGATGGTTATTGAAAGTGTAAATGACAGAAGGAAAAGGAAATGAAGCCGTTAACTCTAATTTTTATTTTGGTATGTGTGTTGTTAACCCATGTCAGCTCAGCTAATTCAACAAAAAGTAATGACGTTGCTGGCAGCTGGCAGGGGACGTTGACTATAACCCCGGAAAAATCGATGGATTTGATTTTTCATTTTAAGCAAACATCCGACGGTTATATAGCAACAATTGATATACCAGAGCAACAGCAATTTGGCTTGCCGTTTAATAACATGAGCTATATAAATGGACAAATTTCCTTAGCGATGGATATGGCTCAAATAACCTATGACGGGACTTTAAAAGATAAAAAAATTATCGGGACATATGAACAAGGTGCGTTTAAGGCACCATTAAACCTAGTACCTGCAATTAAGACTGTAGAACGTCAACGTAAAGTTCAAGACGTTGTAGGCGACGTACCTTACCAAGTTGAGCAAGTTCAGTTTGTAAATGGCAGCGGCGGACACAAGCTTGCTGGTACATTAACGTATCCCAAAGGATCGATTAAATATACGACAATTTTATTGTCAGGCTCGGGGCCTACAACACGAGATGCCGACGTTTTTGGCCACAAAATATTTGCGGTACTGGCAGATCAGTTAACACGACAAGGCATTGCTGTTTTAAGGTATGACGACAGAGGTGTAGGGGAGTCTGAAGGTGATTATGCAAACGCAACCAGCGAAGACTTTGCTAGTGACGCAAATGCGGCATATCAGTTTCTTAGAGAATATGGCAAACGTAACTTCGGTAAAATTGGATTTGTAGGCCACAGTGAAGGTGGGTTAATTGGCGCAATAGCGACTGCAAATAATGCCAAAGTCGACTTTTTTGTTAGCCTTGCAGGGCCGGGGACAACTGGAGCTCAAATTATCATTGACCAATCCTATTATATTCAAAAATTACGGGGTATGGACGACGATAAGTTAACCAAAGACGATAAAATTCAAAAAGAAATAATCAATGCTGTTGTTGCAGGTATTTCTAAAGAAGCACTCATTGCACTGCTATTAAAACATGACATTCCAGAGGCTCAGGCCAATGCTCAGGCAACACAACTAACATCACCTTGGTTCCAATACTTTGTTAAATCCGACCCCAAAATTTACCTTACACAAGTCGATATCCCGATGTTAGCGTTAAATGGAGGATTGGATTCACAAGTGTTACCAAAACAAAATATTGAAGGAATTCAACAATCTGTAAAACCCGATTTGTTAACCACTAAAATTTACCTGGATTAAATCATTTATTTCAACCAGCAAAAACGGGGTTGCCGGAAGAATACGGCAATATCGACATAACGTTTTCGGAGCAGGTAAGTCGTGATATTGTTCAATGGTTGTTAACCAATAGATAACCTATTGATTATCAGTGTTTCTTTTTGCATCAGTCTAATAAGCCGATATAAATAGACTTTTACCACACTTGGTAAATAAGAAACGATAGATGAAATCGAGCAGAATAAGGTAAATAATGACAGTAGCTTCACACGATAGAATGCAAGGCGTTGACCCATCAGTAGATAAAAATGCCCATATATTGTTTTGGTTCACTCAAATTGTTGGTTGGGGGCTGTTTACGCTAATAAATTTAGCTGGACGTCAATACTTCGTCCACTATCATTTTTCTGAGTTGGTTAATTCTGTCGTTTTAGGGATCTGCCTATTTATTATAACTAGCATTTTAAGGCTGTATTACCGACGTCAGTTAGAAGGTAAGAAGCTTTCAAGTAGTTTTATCCATATCGTTGGCGGCTCGATTGTTGGCGGGGCATTAACGATGTTGTTATTTGCCCTAATTATTCTGCCTAACCAAGAAGCAATTTGGGGAATGCAGAGTAAAGACTTGTGGCAACAATTGTTACTCGGTTCTCCCATGGTAATGTTTTTGATATTAGTTTGGTCAACCTTGTATGTGATATTCAAAAATCAGCAACAGTTAAAAAATGCTCAAATAGTGCAAAATTCTTTAGAACAATCACTGAAGGTCGCAAAGCTAGATGTCTTGCTTAGCCAAATTAATCCACATTTTATTTTTAATGCGATTAATAATATTAGGGCACTGATCTTAGAAGATGCCGACAAAGCGCGCGATATGCTGGCGGATTTGTCGGAGGTGATGCGTTATACCATGCAAATTGACAAAGAGCGGCTGATCCCTTTTGTGATGAAATTGACGTCGTAAAACAATATGTCGCGTTAAATAAATTGCAGTTTGAAGACAAGCTGCAAGTTCATTTTGACCTAGAACCGGACACGTTAAATTTGTCGTTACCGCCAATGATCCTGCAACTGCTGATAGAAAATGCGATAAAACATGGCATTGGAAAGTTAAAGCAGGGCGGAGACGTTGTCATTACGAGTAAATTAAATGATTGCCAGTGGATAATAACTGTTGAGAATAGTGGCACGTTTCCGACGGCGAGTAACACAAGTACAGGCGTTGGTATTAACAATATTAAACAGCGTTTGTTTTTGGTTTATGCAGACAAAGCTAGTTTTAGTTTAAAACCTTCTTCAAAAGGCGTTATTGCTGTTATTACACTACCACTGTCATTAAGTTTAAATTCCACTGTGGGAGGTTCGAATGTTTAAAGTGATTATTGTTGAAGATTCCAGACTGGTAAAGTTGGAACTTAAATCGCAATTAAAAAAGGTTGATTACATTACCTGCGTCGCCGAAGCTGAAAATATAGAGCAAGCGCTGAAGGTGTTTGAAAAACATCAACCTGACTTAGTTTTTCTTGATGTAGATTTGCCTGATGGCAATGGGTTTGATTTTTAACGCAGTTACCCACCGCTCCCTATGTTATTTTTACAACGGCTTTTGAAGAGTTTGCACTACAAGCGTTTGACCAAAATGCGATTGACTATTTGCTTAAACCTTATACACAAAAAAGGTTAGAACAAGCTTGTGCGAAATTTAGAACTGCTAATGCCAATATACCGGAGCCTAAGGATCGTACTTTTGAAGCGCCCCTAACGTTAGATAGTCAGTTTTTGTGAAAGATGGTAATAGTTGTTGGTTGATAACATTGGACCAAGTGGAGCGTTTTGAGGCGATGGGCAATTACACCCGAGTGTATTTTGACGATAAAAAGCCTATGATTTATCGCACATTGGCACAAATTGAACCGCGCTTGCCAAACGATAAATTTTTTAGGGCGAGTCGACAGAATATTGTGCAGTTAACTAAAATTAAGAACGTCGAGCTCTGCAGTTCTGGGGGATTAGAGCTTACAATGCATAGCGAAACAAAAGTGGACGTATCTCGCCGTCAAACCAGCGTGTTTAAATCACTGCTCGCGTTATAGTTGGTTTAGTACCTTGCTTAATTTCATATGTATTAAAGGTAAGTTTTAGCGATATTTGCTGAATAGAACGCGATCCTATTCAGCAAATATAATGAGTTTACGTTATTAATTATCGATTAGTTTTGGTTAAACATAGTGACGATATAGTTATCAATGTCTTTATCTTCCTGCTCGATTACCAAAAACTGATTTTTAGAATCTGAGGTGAGTTCAAACGATGTATTGGCTAATAACACTTCACTAGCGCCTTCTTTGGCGATGACAAATACGTCATATTCGTCGTTTGGAAGCGATTGTTTAGTTGCAATGGCTCGAGTATTAATTGCTTTGTGTTCTGTCGTTGAAATAGTTGAGTTTTTAGGCACAAAATAAACAGTAACACTGCTGAAATCTTCAATAAAGTTAACTACTTGGATTTCGTGATGGTAGTACCCTTCGACGGCGTTATTGCTCGCGATTAGAGAGTTTACATATAACTCTGTTTCTTCTACGGTGTCGTCATCACCATCGTCAGCTTCTTCAACCTCAGTCAAATAAAAGAATACGGTTTTGTCACTGTTTGTTGGTAATGACAAGATCTGGCTATTTGATAATTTGACCGTTGAATTTGGATCTGTGATGTCCATACGATAATCCCCATAATCTAAGGTTTTAACGTCACTGTATGCACTGCGATTTAGGTCAGCGATTAATGGGCTATCAGTGATGCCACCAATATGGAAATCTAATGAGCCATTATACGAGGTTAATAACTCGTTGTTATCCATTGCATTAAAGACTCGTAATTCAGTGCTTGAATTGATGCTGTTGTACGTTGTCACGCCGCCAGAACTGGTGATTCGGTCAATTGTAAATGGTGAACTTGTCGAACCGGGGTTTTCTTTTATGACAATGAGTTGCTGATTAGTGTACAAAAACGGTATTTCATCAGACTCAAATACAAGGTTTCCATCTATATCTGCAATGTAGAGTTTGTAGTTGTCTACATCGAAATATTGGCTTTCGCTTAATTCGGTGAAACTTAGCGCACTTGCCGGAACAGCGTCACTGAACGCTTGGCTACTTAGCGATAAGTATACATTTAGGTCTTCATTGCTTTCATTTAAATTTAAAAATCGAATGGTAAATTGTTCATCTTCTGTTTCTGGGTCTTCATATTCAAACGAATAATTTATGATTTCCGGGGCACTAATGTCACCAACAACAACGATTAAATTAACGTCTTCATCAGAAATCGATGTATCGCCCTAGTATATTAGCTCTTCTAAACTGTTTGTCGTATTGATGTTTAGGTCAATATTGTAAGTGCCACTATCTAATGAAAATGCACCTGCAACTTCGCTATAGGCAATACCTGTGTAATAGCTGGTGGTGCCATCTTGTTCTATTTCGAGTTCGATGTCGGGGGCATTTTTTGAGGCGTTGTAAATCATCAAATAACCACTGCCTGTGTCTTCATCCTCACTACTGCACGCGGTAATGGCAAGTGTCGACATCGCGGCGACAATCAGGCTAAACGGTCTAAGTTTAGATAAAATAAATTCGTATTTCATTATAAGTCCTATTTCGATCTGGGTCTTTTGGGTGCGCGCTACCCTCAAGCTAACCACATGATAATTTTAAGTTTATTTGATTTTTGTCTGCTTTAACTAAGCGCAGAGTTTGAGGGGTTTAGTGACTTTGGTTCACAAAAATCGAAAAAAATAAAAAATAAATTTTTGAACTTTTAGAGTAATAGACCTATTTATTTATAATCAAATACTTAGAAGAGAGTTGAATTAGTTCACTGGAAACAAAAAAATAATTTGAGTAGCAGTTCTGTTTTTAGGAATGTACTGCCCATTTTAATAAATGGGCAGCTTTAAGCTATCTAATTGTGTTTGAGGCCAGCTAATTTATTTTGCGATCGCAATAAATTGGTTGATTTGTTTGGTAATTCCATCAGCATCTAGTTGCAACTCTTGATAGATTTCTTGCTGAGTTCCGTGTTTGATAAATTGATCAGGCAAACCAATATTTAAAATACGACACGCATATCCGTTGTTAAGAATATATTCGTTAACGGCAGACCCTGCGCCGCCAGCAATTGCATTATCTTCAACGGTAATGATGGTTTTACCCGACGCCGCGAGTTTATCTAACAGCCCGGTATCAAGCGGTTTCACAAAACGCATGTCGTATACAGAGGCGTTGGTATTCTCTGCAGCTATTTTGGTTTCTTCAATAAAAACACCAAAGTTTAAAATTGCGATATTAGCGTCGTGGAGTTCAGAAACCGTTACCGCTTTACCAATTTCAATGGCAGTCATTATTGACTCGATTGGGTTACCAGAACCACCGCCCCTTGGATAACGCACGGCTGCAGGTTGATTTAGCTTATGGCCGGTATACAACATCTGTCGACATTCGTTTTCTGAACTTGGACACATAATAACGAGATTAGGAATACAACGCATAAAACTCAGATCAAATGAGCCTTGGTGCGTTGGACCGTCGGCACCAACTATACCGGCTCTGTCGATGGCAAATAAAACCGGCAGTTCCATTATGGCAACATCGTGGATTAACTGGTCGTAACCACGTTGTAAAAAGCTAGAATAAATTGCCACAACTGGGTTAAAGCCTTCACAGGCCATGCCCGCCGCCAACGTTACTGCATGTTGTTCTGCGATTGCGACATCAAAATACTGTTCTGGAAATGCTTTTGAAAAACGCACCATACCAGAGCCTTCGCGCATTGCAGGAGTGATTGCCATTAATTTGTTATCAACGGCAGCCATGTCGCACAACCAGTCACCAAATACTTGAGAGTATGTAGGTGATGTTACTTTGACGCTGGTAGCGAAGTGGTATTAGGATCAAATTTAGGTACTGCGTGGTATTTGATTGGATCTTGTTCAGCCGGTTCATACCCTTTACCTTTTTAGTGACAATATGTAAAAACTGCGGGCCAGTTAGGTCACGCATATTACGTAAGGTATCGACTAACGCATCTATATCATGGCCATCAATTGGACCAATATAGTTAAATCCGAGTTCTTCAAATATGGTACTTGGAACGACCATACCTTTTAGATGCTCTTCTGCTCGGCTGGCGAGTTCTTTAATTGGTGGAATACCACTTAATAACTTTTTACCGCTTTCTCTAAACGTCGTATATAAGTTACCCGACAGTAGTTTTGCCATGTGGGTATTTAGGGCTCCGACATTTTCAGAGATAGACATGTCGTTATCGTTTAATACCACTAACATATCGGGCTTAATGTCACCGGCATGATTCATCGCTTCAAACGCCATACCAGCGGTCATCGCGCCATCACCAATAACGGCACATACTTTACGAATTTTGTTTTCAGGTTCGGCTTTGTGCGCAGACTGCGCTGAAATTGCCATTCCCAATGCCGCACTAATGGATGTAGATGAGTGACCAACACTTAACGTATCGTATTCGCTTTCTTCACGCCAAGGAAACGGGTGCAATCCATCTTTTTGACGAATAGTATGAATCTGATCCGCTCGACCGGTAATGATTTTATGGGGATAAGCCTGGTGGCCAACATCCCAAATGATACGGTCGTACGGTGTGTTATACACATAATGCAAGGCAACAGTAAGTTCTACAGTTCCTAGACCTGATGCGAAGTGGCCAGAACTCTTACTTACTGAATTTAGTAAGTACTCTCTTAGCTCTTTTGATACAGATTTAAGTGCTTCCTGAGGCAATTTGCGAAGGTCAGTTGGCAGCAAGGCTTTCTGTAAATGTGGAAAATCGGCAATATTTACTGTCATAAAAGAACTTAGTGATCTCGCTCAATGATATAAAGGGCTAATTGTTGTAAAACCGACGTATTGTACGGCAATTGTTGTAAAGCTTGAACTGCTTCGTCAACTAAATTTTTAGCCTTCAATTTTGCTTGCTCTAAACCTAACAACGCAGGGTAAGTGCTTTTGTTTGCTTCTAGGTCTGAACCCTGCGGTTTACCTAAGGTTTCGGTATCTGAAACTATATCTAATACGTCATCCCAAACTTGAAAAGCGAGGCCAATTGCATCGGCATATTGTTCTAAATAATTGAGTTCTTGTTCAGAAACCTTGCCACATAACGCGCCTGCTAAGACAGATGCTTTTATTAATGCGCCGGTTTTTAGCTTATGCATATGTTGGAGATTTGTCAGTTTAATTTCTGGTAACAAATCTGTGTTTGCATCAGTCTCAATCAAATCAATTGATTGGCCTGCACACATATCGATACTGGCTTGTGAAATTAGATGGATGAGTTGCAGCTGGCGTTCTGGCGTTACGCTACTAAGTTCGGGGCCGCTTAACATTTGAAATGCAAAGGTCTGTAAGGTATCGCCAGCTAAAATAGCGACCGCGTCATTGTATTTTTGTGGCAAGTCAGTTGGCCGCGACGCAGATCATCATCGTCCATGGCCGGCAAGTCATCATGTATTAAACTGTAACTGTGGATTGACTCTAATGCGGCTGCGACAACGTTTAATGAATTTGGGTCTGCATTAAATATTTCACCTGTGGCATAAACTAAAAATGGTCTTAAACGTTTACCACCTAATAATAGTGAATAATGCATTGCCGCTTTTAATGTTGGCTCATCAATGTTTGCAGTGGCAAGATGTTGCTCTAAATAATTTTCAATTTGAGATTTATAAACCGTTATTTGTTCGGCAAACCCAACATTGTTCATAGCCGCATTGTTGTCGGAAACCTGTTGAGCATTTTTCACGTTCGGTTTTTCGACTGATTGTTCTGAATTGCTCATCAGTTAGAGTTACCAGCCGGTTCAGTTTGGAAAGGTTGCAATTGAAGATCGCCTTGTTTTTCCATTAGGATCTGTACTTTTTGTTCAGCTTCCTGCAATTTTGATTGGCTTATGCGCGTCAATTCAATGCCGCGTTCAAATAATTTCAACGACTGCTCAAGCTCCAAATCGCCAGATTCTAGTTGATTAACGATGGATTCGAGTTCAGCGATAGCTTGTTCAAATTGAGGGGCAGTAGGCTTAGTCATAAATAGCTTTGGGTCACATTGAAAATTAGCCAAATAAGTTACCGTATTGGCACTGCATATTCAATTATAATCATTTATTATTAGGCGAGGGCGAACAAACAATAGACACTTAGTTAGAAACTATTTAAGTTGTTGGGATATTTGTCGATAGTTATCAATGTAGAAGCAAATTGTGAGATGGGAGTGAGTTGTGGATTTAGCTAGTATTGTAGGCATGATTGGTGCGATTGGGTTTATCGTATTGGCCATGATTTTGGGCGGCGGACTCCATATGTTTATTGACGTACCGTCAATAGCGATTGTATTTGGTGGGTCGACATTCGTCTTGTTGTCTAATTATACGTTAGCTCAGTTCCTCACGGCGGGTAAAATCGCGGGTAAGGCGTTTTCGTTTAAAATTGAAACGCCAGAAGAATTAATTGAAAAAATTGTCGAACTTGCAGATTCAGCACGTAAAGGCGGTTTTTTAGCGTTAGAAGAAGCGGAAATAAACAACGCATTTTTGCAAAAAGGCGTAGACTTATTAGTTGACGGCCACGATGGTGAAGTGGTTCGAGCAACGTTATCAAAAGATATTTCACTTACCACAGAACGTCACGAACTCGGTGCCGGTATGTTTAAAACCTTGGGAGATATTGCTCCAGCGATGGGGATGATAGGTACACTTGTTGGTTTGGTTGCTATGTTGTCAAACATGGATGACCCAAAGTCAATCGGTCCTGCGATGGCTGTTGCCCTATTAACAACGTTATACGGTGCATTTTTGGCCAACGTTATAGCGTTACCTATGTCATTTAAACTGAATTTAAGAACGGGTGAAGAAAAGCTCAATCAAAGTTTGATTATGGATGGGGTATTAGGCATTCAAGATGGTCAAAACCCGAAAGTAATTGAAGGCGTGCTTCGTAACTATCTAGCGGCTTCTAAGCGCGAAGTAAACACTGAGGAATAATTCCGATGGATGAATGTCCAAAATGTCCCCCAGAGGGACTCCCGCTTGGATGGGGACTTTTGCAGACTTAATGTCGTTGCTGATGTGTTTCTTTGTATTGCTTTTGTCATTTGCCGAAATGGATGTTTTAAAATTTAAGCAAATTGCAGGCTCAATGAAGTTTGCATTTGGTGTGCAAAATAAACTTGAAGTTAAAGATATACCCAAAGGTACCTCGGTGATAGCGCAAGAGTTTCGCCTAGGAAGACCAGAACCAACACCTATTGAAATATTGCAGCAGCAAACCATAGAGATGACTCAGCAAGTACTAGAGTTTGAAGAAGGCGAAGATGAATCAGCAGGTGGCCGGCAGGAACAAACCGCAGAAATGCGTGGTGGCATGAGTTCCGCAACCGCAGAAGCAGAATCGGAAACTGAAGCAACCGCCACGGCCGAGCAAGAACAAGTAAATGAAATGATGAAAAAAATTGCAGAACAAATGCAAAAAGAAATCATCGATGGAGCAGTAGAACTTGAATCTTTAGGTCAGCAGATCATTATTCGGATAAGAGAGAATGGGGCGTTTCCATCTGGATCGGCGTATTTACAAGATCAGTTTAAGCCTATCATTCAAAAAGTTGCGACACTACTTAACGACATACCTGGCGATATAACGGTATCTGGTCATACTGATGATATTAATGTGACCAACGAGCTGTTTAACAACAATTGGGATTTATCTTCTACCCGAGCGGTCGCCGTTGCGACCGAAATGATAAATGCGCCATACTTTGATAAAAACCGAATTACGGTCATGGGGCATGCAGATACTCGACCTTTAGTCCCGAATAATTCAACGTCGAATCGTCGCAAAAACCGTCGAGTTGAGATTGCAATTACGCAGGGCAAGGCAAAAGAGTCTGAAGGGATAAACGTCACAGAGCTTTAGGCTTTATTTAAAAATTACGAGTTACCTTTAAGTTAAAAATGGTAACAATATAAAAGACCAGATGTGGTTAATGAGATTTCATTAATGGTGTCTGGTTTTTTGTGAGCCTAGTACAGTATTTATTATTGCTTTGTATAAATGACTAAAAAATAAACCTATGGCATGGTTTTGGCCTTCGTTATATAATCCCGCGCTATTTTAAAAGACCAGTATGAGCTAACCCAATTGTTTTGGTGTCAGTATCGCTTGTCGTCAATGCCAGTGTGTTAAGTGTCATGAGATTAATCGTAAAATACCACCCAGAAATAAACATTAAGAGTCGTTCGGTACGTAAACGGTTTAGTAAGTTATTAGAGTCGAACTTACGTATTATTGTAAAACGTATTTATCCGTCGGCACATGTTGTTGCTCGTTGGAGTGACCTTCTTGTAGAAGCGATTGGTATTTCAGAAGAGATGGAAGCGGAGATTATTGATGCTATTTCACGAATTCATAGTGTAGACCAATATAATCAAATTGTTGAAGTTGACTTTGTTGACTTCGATACCGCCTTCAATGACGTCGCTAAATACTGGGTCCCATTCCTAGAGGACAAAAAGTTTTGCGTGCGAGTTAAACGGTCAGGCAAACATGATTTTACGTCTGGTGATTTAGAACGTTACATCGGTGGCGGTTTAAACCAAGCTGTTGAGTCAGCAAGCGTCAAGCTTAAAAAGCCAGAACTTACAATTCGATTAGAGTTGCGTCAGGACAAGTTGCAGATCATTAAAGCGAATCATAAAGGTTTAGGCGGCATGCCACTCCCAACCCAGGAAGATGTGTTGTCATTAATATCTGGTGGATTTGACTCTGGTGTTGCTACCTATCATATGATGCGTCGTGGAGCGAGAACGCACTTCTGCTTTTTAATCTTGGCGGTAAAGAGCATGAAATTGGCGTTAAACAAGTGTCTTACGAAATTTGGAAACGTTATAGCAGTTCACATAAAACCAAATTTGTTGCGGTTGACTTTGAACCGGTAGTCGAAGAAATTTTGTCGAAAATAGACAATGGTTTAATGGGCGTTGTTTTAAAACGAATGATGATGCGTGCCGCGTCTCAAGTCGCCGCCAAACTCAATATCAAAGCATTGGTTACAGGTGAGTCATTGGGTCAAGTGTCGAGCCAAACGTTGACAAACCTAAGCGTTATTGACCGAGTTACAGAAACACTGATCTTGCGTCCATTAATTCATTTGGATAAAGCGGAAATTATCGATACTTCACGTATTATTGGTACCCACGATTTTGCCGCTGCTATGCCTGAATATTGTGGTGTCATTTCGAAAAAACCAACTACGCGTGCCGTTTTGTCAGAAATAATTGAAGCTGAATCTAATTTTGATTTATCACTTATTGATAAGGTTGTTTCAGCAGCCAATGTTATTGATATCCGTGATATAGAAAAACAAGCGGCCGAGGAAGTTCAGGAAGTTGAACAAGTTACTGAATTACCCGATGGCGCAATTGTGTTAGATATCCGCAGCCCAGATGAAACCGATGAAATGCCGTTAGCGTTGGATGATATTGAAACAATTACGATGCCATTTTTTAAACTGGCAACGCAATTTGGGGATTTGGATCAAACTAAGCCGTATTACCTTTATTGTGACCGTGGTGTAATGAGTCGACTTCAAGCCTTGTTATTACACGAACACGGTTACACAAATGTTAAGGTTTACCGAAAAAATTAAAGATTAAATTCAACGTGTTGTAATCGATTAATCTCGGTTTTATAGCGTTCAATTAGATGCTCAATGGATTGGGCATCGGACTGAATGTTTTTACTTGCCAAAAACGCTTCATTATAAAGTTTAGACACTGAACGTTCACCTGCATCACAAGCAATTGTCACAATTTTCTGTGGTTTTCCACCGTTTAAGGGGCCAGTTTGAACTGCGCAATATAATGCTGCTGTAACGTTTAATGCACTGCTACTGCCTAATACTAATGCATCCTGTTTTCTGACGTAATTCGCAACAGTAACTATATCGCTGTCAGGTAAATTTAAACCGTAATCTATTTTACCTTGCTTAAAGTTGTTAACTAAACGCATGATGCCAATGCCTTCTGTGAATGACGAACCCGCTGTCGCTTGATGCTTGCCATTCATTAGAAAATTTAAAATACCAGAGCCGTCAGGATCAACACTGACTATTTTGGTATTAGGATCTTTTTGCTTCAAATATTTAGAAATACCACCCAATGTCCCGCCTGTTCCAGCGACAGAAACAAAACAATCTAGTTGCCCATCTGTTTGTTGAAATATTTCAGGGCCGGTCGTTAAAAAGTGGGCGTTGGAATTTGCTGTGTTTTCGAATTGATCTGCCCACCAGTAATCTGGGTTTTGTTCAGCAATACGACGGGCGGTGTGGTAGAAATGATTTTCGTTGGCAAAAGGTACGGCATCGACGAGCACGAGTTCTGCACCGTGTAATTCGATTAATTGTTCCTTTTCTTTCGCCTTAGCCTTTTGGCATCACAACTTTCAAATTATAGCCACGTGATTTTGCAACAACCGCGAGGCCAATACCGGTATTACCCGCCGTACCTTCAACTATTGTCATTCCAGGCTTTAATTTACCGCTTTGTTCTGCTTCTAATACCATTTGTAATGCGGCGCGGTCTTTTACTGAACCGCCGGGATTCTGAAATTCACATTTAACAAAAATTTCACACTGAGTCAGTTGGCTAAGTGATTGTAATTTTAAAAGAGCAGTGTTGCCGACTAGGTCGGCAAGAGATTCTGCAGCAGTTAGAATAGTCATTGTGTCGCCTTATATTCATTGAATATTGCTATGATAACGACTTAAGGGAGTTTATTGCCAGTTACCCAATCGATTGCCTTAATCTTAGCTTCGAGCTTTTCGTAAGGTTTTACGAACAGATAGATGTCTTCGTTATTAACCATAAATGGTGTACTTTTTCCCGTTGTGATGCTTCGACCACGTTTGTGGGTGGTACGTTTAGACGGAAAAAATGTGTAACTGTTAGTTAGCATTTTACTATAAAGGTAGGCTTCGAAATTAGCTAATCGAGTTCTAACGATAACGTAAGTTTTACCTTAGTTTTATTGTAACACCAGCCGGAACCCAATCTTCTTTTAAAACAGGGCGAATAAGCTCATGTTTAAAATTGATAAAACAGGTGACATCTTGTCCGGAACCTATCCACTCGCCATCTCTAATTTTATTCGTGTGTAATCTCGATTGAACATCTACACAGAGCTGTCCACCAAATTCAACACTAGCCGATGCATTTGTACTGTCGAAATCTGATTCGATGTCGGCATTAAGTGAAGACAGAATGTATTCCGTTGTATTTTCATAAACTGTTTCTCTATAACTGTTAGAACCATATTCTGCCAATGAGGGGACTTCTACCCAACTTATAATATTTGGTTGATCAAACGGACGGGTAGTGTCCAAATTAACGTTTGTTCTTAATTGTTTGGAAATTGCAGATGAACGGATCCCGGCCTGTTCTGAAAAATAATCACCGGTGTTATTTTCGTTAATACTTGTTTGCCAATCGCTCGTTGAGAAGCGAGCATCGGAAGAGTATCGATTAAAGTAGACGAGTTTAAGGACGTTTTGGGCGTTGGAATTGTTGGCGTCATGATAAACTATCTCAAAGCTAAGGTACGTGCTCAACCTTTTTGGTTGCACACCCTAGAAGTAACAAAAAAGATACCGAGAACACAGTTAAAGAACGTAATAAAGACATTGATTTGTTTACCATAATTCAGTTGATACAGATGAATACGCTACATTCAAAGATAACGTAAAATTAGGTTTACTGCTAGCCTACAAAAGAAATCTCAGGTTTCACTTGAATGTGGCTGTAGAGCAAGTATAATTCCCGCAACAAATCGAGGCAATTCTTGTCTTTGGTTTTAGTTAGTAAACGTTCAACGTGGTTGGATTAGAATTTCGATTCGCTTTCAGCTAGTTAGATTAGCACTTATGTAAAGTGATTGATTAAACGACTCAGTTTAATAAACAATTCCCCACCATTTGAATAGAACTAATGCATTCTTTATTTATAGAGTTATTTATAGAGAGTGGCTCCCGCAACCAATTAATTGGTTCTGGGAAATTCGTTACAGTCGAATTAAAATATTGTAGGCACCTTCTCTTTTGAGAAGCATTCGGACGCGGGATGGAGCAGCCTGGTAGCTCGTCGGGCTCAGCTAATATGAAGAGCGCGAAGGTCGTCGGTTCATTCTTTTTATAGAGAGTGGCTCCCGCAACCAATTAATTGGTTCTGGGAAATTCGTTACAGTCGAATTAAAATATTGTAGGCACCTTCTCTTTGAGAAGCATTCGGACGCGGGATGGAGCAGCCTGGTAGCTCGTCGGGCTCATAACCCGAAGGTCGTCGGTTCATTCTTTATTTATAGAGAGTGGCTCCCGCAACCAATTAATTGGTTCTGGGAAATTCGTTACAGTCGAATTAAAATATTGTAGGCACCTTCTCTTTTGAGAAGCATTCGGACGCGGGATGGAGCAGCCTGGTAGCTCGTCGGGCTCATAACCCGAAGGTCGTCGGTTCATTCTTTTTATAGAGAGTGGCTCCCGCAACCAATTAATTGGTTCTGGGAAATTCGTTACAGTCGAATTAAAATATTGTAGGCACCTTCTCTTTGAGAAGCATTCGGACGCGGGATGGAGCAGCCTGGTAGCTCGTCGGGCTCATAACCCGAAGGTCGTCGGTTCAAATCCGGCTCCCGCAACCAATTCGAATGCATAGCGCTGGGTTTTGGATTTTTGAATAAAATTTTCAACACTGATAGTGCAAGTTTTTGAAATTAACTTAGGTTGATTTCGTAACTTGGTCATTAAGTAAACTATTACGAGATGATTGAGTTCAGAAGCTGATGCCTCGCAATGTCGAGGCATTTTAGTTTTTACAGTATGTTTTGTATGCCCACATTATGTAACTGGGGCATATGCAACAGGGCTTTAGGCCCTTTTTTGTACTTATGTTATGGGAAAAAGATTTGACTAGTTTAGAATTACGTTTAACTGAAATGATGAGATCTTCGGTAACTGCGCTGGGTTTTGATTTACTTGGTGTTGAATTCGTTCGAGCGGGTAATCACTCAACATTGCGTATTTATATTGACCATGAAAATGGTATTACAGTTGATAACTGTGCAGATGTATCAAATCAGGTAGGCGCAATTTTGGATGTTGAAGATCCTATTGCAACTGAATACGCCTTAGAAGTGTCATCACCATAGGCATGGATAGACCTTTATTTACCATTGAGCATTTTGCTTTGGTTGTAGATGAAACTGTAAATGTACGACTTAATGTGCCACAAGATGGGCGTCGTAACTTTAAAGGCAAATTGGTTAGCGTTGAAGAAGATATGCTTAATATTGAAATCGATAACCAAATATTTACCCTATTTATTGATAATGTCGCAAAAGCAAACTTGGTCGCGAAGTTCGACTGATAATTAAAGGAGCGAAGTAATAATGGCAAAAGAACTATTACTAGTAGCGGAAGCAGTATCGAACGAAAAAGCGGTACCTCGTGAAAAAATCTTTGAGGCACTGGAGTTTGCTCTAGCGGCTGCAACTAAAAGAAATATGAGTTAGATATCGAAGTTCGAGTACATATCGACCAAGAAACTGGTGAGTACGACACATATCGTCGTTGGTTAGTAGTACCTGACGACCATGTAATGGAAAACCCAAGTGCAGAAATGAGTCTTTCTGCTGCGCAATACGACGAACCTGAGTTACAATTAGGTGATTTCGTAGAAGATCAAATCGATTCAATTAAATTTGACCGTATTACGACTCAAATGGCGAAGCAAGTCATCGTCCAAAAAGTTCGTGAAGCGGAACGTGGCCAAATCGCAGAAGCGTATATTGGCCAAGTTGGTGAATTAATCACTGGTATCGTTAAAAAATGAATCGTGACAATGTTATCCTTGATTTAGGTAACAATGCTGAAGCTGTATTGTTTCGCGAAGACATGATCCAACGTGAAACATTCCGTCCGGGCGACCGTGTTAGAGCATATTTATATGCTGTAAGACCTGAAGTTCGTGGGCCACAATTGTTTGTGAGTCGTACTAAATCTGAAATGCTGATTGAATTATTCCGCATTGAAGTTCCGGAAATCGGCGAAGAAATGTTAGACATTATCGCTGCAGCACGTGATCCTAGTTCAAGAGCCAAAATCGCTGTTAAGTCAAATGACCGTCGTATTGACCCAGTTGGTGCGTGTGTTGGTATGCGTGGTGCTCGTGTTCAAGCAGTATCCGGTGAATTAAATGGTGAGCGTGTTGATATCGTATTATACGATGGCAATCCTGCGCAGTTTGTTATCAATGCGATGGCACCAGCAGAAGTAGCGTCTATCATCGTAGATGAAGACAGCAAGTCTATGGATATTGCAGTTGCTGCTGACAATTTAGCAATGGCAATTGGCCGTAACGGTCAAAACGTTAGATTAGCTAGCCAATTAACTGGTTGGGAATTAAACGTGATGTCAGAAGCCGACATGGCTGAAAAACATCAGGCTGAAAATAGTAAAACAGTCACGTTATTTATGACTGGGTTAGAAATCGATGAAGATTTTGCCACTATGTTAGTTGAAGAAGGATTTTCTTCACTAGAAGAAGTAGCTTATGTGCCAGTTTCTGAATTATTGGAAGTTGACGGATTAGATGAAGACATTGTAGAGGAACTACGAAGTCGAGCTAAAGCAACATTGACGACACAGGCTTTAGCAAATGAAGAGTCGTTAGAAAACGCAGAACCCACTGAAGAGTTATTAAATCTTGAAGGTGTCGATCGTCATTTAGCATATGTATTAGCGAGTAAAGGTATTTGTAACCTTGAAGATCTTGCTGAACAAGGTGTTGATGACCTTGCAGACGTGGAAGAATTGACCGAGGAAAAAGCCGGTGAATTAATCATGGCTGCCCGTAATATTCAATGGTTCAGTGACGAAGTTTAAGGTTCAACGGAGGTTAAATTAAATATGACAGATGTTAGTTTAGAAAAACTAGCCCAAGACGTGGGAACTCCGGTTGACAAGCTGGTAACGCAATTTGCAGATGCAGGCATCAGCAAAAATACCGGTGATATGATTACCGAAGATGAAAAGAAACGGTTACTTGACCACTTGAGCAAGTCTCATGGTGGCGAAGGTGCTGAACCTAAAAAATGACATTGCAACGTAAGACAAAAAGTACGTTGAGTGTAAACAGTGGCTCTGGAAAAGCTAAAGACGTAACAGTTGAAGTTCGCAAGAAACGTACGTTTGTTAAACGCAGCGAAACAGAACTTGCGGCAATTGCAGAAGCGGAAGAGAAGTCACGTGCTGAAGCAGCAGAAAAAGCACGCGTAGAAGCTGAACAAAAAGCACTTAAAGACGCAGAACATAAAGCGCTTAAAGATGCTGAAGCAAAAGCAAAGCGTGAATTAGAAGCAAAACGTAAAGCGGAAGCACAAGCGGCAAAAGCGGCTAAGCCAGTTGATCCTAACGAATCAGCAGAAGCGAAACGTATACGTGAAGCATTAGAACAAGAAGCAATAAAAAAGCAGAAGCAGAAGCTGAAAAGCTAACTGAAGAAGCACGTAAACTTGCTGAAAAGAACGAAAAAACTTGGGCAGAAGAAGAAGAGAAACGTAAATATAAGTTAGAGCATGAATCTGAAGAAGATCTTCACGTTCACTCATCTATTTACGCTCAGCTTGCAGAAGATGACCAAGATAAAAACGAAGAGAAAAAGCACGTCGTAAATCTAAACGCAGTGGTAAAGATGACGCGCAGCAATTAACTGGCCGTCGTCGTAAGAAAGCGTCTGAAAATCAGCATGCTTTCCAAAAACCTGCAGCACCGGTTGAACAAGTTGTTAAACTTAGTGAAACCATTACGGTAGCAGAACTTGCTTCACGTATGTCGGCTAAAGGCGCTGAAGTCGTTAAGACTATGATGAAAATGGGCGAAATGGTTACCATTAACTAAGGTGTTGGACCAAGAAACTGCAACATTAGTTGTTGAAGAAATGGGCCACAAATACGTTCTAGTTAAAGAAAATGAACTAGAAGAAAGCGTATTAACTGACCGTAATACAGGTGAAGGCGATGCAACAAGTCGTGCTCCGGTTGTTACTGTAATGGGCCACGTTGACCACGGTAAAACGTCTCTTCTAGATTATATCCGTAAAGCAAATATTGCTGACGGCGAAGCGGGTGGTATTACTCAGCACATTGGTGCGTACCACGTTGATACGCCAAACGGTATGATTACGTTCCTTGATACTCCTGGTCACGCGGCATTTACGTCAATGCGTGCTCGTGGTGCGAAGGCAACGGACATTGTTATCATTGCAGTAGCTGCAGATGATGGAGTTATGCCACAAACTAAAGAAGCGGTACAACATGCTAAAGCGGCAGGTGTACCACTGATTATTGCGGTAAACAAAATCGATAAAGAAGCTGCGGACCCAGATCGTGTTAAAAACGAACTTGCTGCACTAGACGTTATCCCTGAAGCATGGGGCGGTGATACTCAGTTTATCCACGTTTCGGCTAAAACAGGTGAAGGCGTTGATGAGCTTCTTGAAGCAATTAGCTTAATCGCTGAAGTATTAGAATTAACTGCGGTTGATCATGGTGCTGCTCACGGTGTTGTAATCGAATCTCGTCTTGATAAAGGTCGTGGCCCTGTTGCTACCGTACTTGTTCAAGAAGGTGAATTGAAACGCGGTGACATTGTATTATGTGGCTTTGAATATGGCCGCGTAAAAGCGATGAAAGATGAAAACGGTAAAGAAATTAATGTTGCCGGTCCGTCTATCCCAGTTGAAATTTTAGGTCTTTCAGGTGTTCCTGAAGCCGGTGATGAAGCGACTGTTGTTAAAGATGAGCGTAAAGCTCGTGAAGTTGCTAACTCTCGTCACGGTAAACATCGTGAAGTGAAATTAGCTAGACAACAGAAAGCTAAGCTTGAAAACATGTTTGCTAACATGGAAGAAGGCGACGTTTCTGAACTTAACATCGTACTTAAAACCGACGTTCAAGGTTCATTGCAAGCAATTAGCGAGTCTCTTGCTAAATTGTCTACCGATGAAGTTAAAGTGAACATTGTTGGGTCTGGTGTTGGTGGTCTTACTGAAACTGATGCATCTTTAGCACAAGCTTCAAACGCAATTGTTGTTGGTTTTAACGTTCGTGCTGATGCAACTGCACGTCGCTTAATGGAACAAGAGAACATTGACTTACGTTATTACAGCGTAATCTATGATTTGATTGACGAAGTTAAACAAGCGATGTCTGGCATGTTGGCGCCGGAATTCAGACAAGAGATAATTGGTCTTGCTGAAGTTCGTGACGTATTTAAGTCACCAAAAATTGGCGCTATTGCTGGTTGTATGGTTACTGAAGGTAACGTTAAACGTAACAACCCAATCCGCGTATTACGTGAAAATGTCGTAATTTACGAAGGTGAGCTAGAATCATTACGTCGCTTTAAAGACGACGTGGCTGAAGTTCGCAACGGCATGGAATGTGGTATCGGTGTTAAGAACTATAACGACGTTAAAGTTGGCGACCAAATCGAAGTATTCGAAGTTGTAGAGATTCAGCGTACGCTGTAATCCCCGTCAAATGTTGTTTATAAAGGGGCTTATATGCCCCTTTTTTGTCTTTAATTTATTTGGTTTAGCCATTTGGAGAGGAAAGTGCAAACAAACTTTTCTAGAACAGATCGTGTAGCACAGCAAGTGCAACAAGAGATCGCAATGATCCTTCAACGTGATTTTAAAGATCCACGTGTAGGTTGGGTAACAGTTTCATCTGTTGAAGTCACTCGAGACTTAGCTTATGTAAAAGTGTTTTTTACTTTGTTAGGTCAAGACGACAACCAAGAAAAAATAGAAGAAACCAAAGTTGTTTTAAATAACGCTTCTGGCTTTTTCAGAAATGAAATCGGTAAGCGTATGCGTTTACGTATCGTACCTGAAATCAAGTTTATCTATGACGATAGCTTAGTTACGGGTATTGAGATGTCTAAAAAGGTATCTGAAGCAATATCTAAAGACCAAACTCTTCGCGCAAAAAGTGGCGATAATCCTGCTGATAGTCAAGTCGAGGACTAAATGGCAAGACGTAAAAAAGGACGGCCGGTCAATGGCATCGTTTTAGTTGATAAAAGCCAAGGGTCGTCTTCTAACCATATTTTACAAAGAGTTCGTGCAATTTATGGTGCGGAAAAAGCAGGTCATACAGGCGCGTTAGATCCGTTAGCAACGGGTATGTTGCCTGTTTGTCTTGGTGAAGCAACTAAGTATTCTCAGTATCTTCTGGAATCAGACAAAGCCTACATCGTTACTGCAAAATTTGGCGAGCGTACTGATACCAGTGATGCGGAAGGCGAGGTGGTTGAAACGTTTGACGTGAACATTACTGAATCACAAATTCTTGAGCACAAAGCAACCTTAACTGGTGACATCAAGCAAGTCCCAACCATGTTTTCTGCGCTTAAGCACAATGGTCAGCCTCTGTACAAGCTCGCTCGACAGGGAATAACGGTTGAACGCGAAGCTCGCCCAATTACTATATTTAAGTTCGAATTATTGCGTTTTGACGGCGATGAAGCTGATTTTGAAGTTCATTGTTCAAAAGGCACTTATATTCGAACCTTGATTGACGACTTAGGGCAGCTGTTAGGTTGTGGCGCCCACGTTAAAGCTCTGCGTCGGATTAAAGTGGCAAATTATCCAGCTGATAAAATGTTAACGGTTGATCAAATTCAAGCGCTAAAGGATGACAATATGGACGAGGAAGGTGTTGTTGATACAACTGCGCTTGATAGTCATTTATTACCCCTTGAAACTGCTTTAATTGGATTACCAGAAACAATGTTAACTGCTCGCCAGATTGAAGTTTTGCGATATGGTCAAACTGTTGCGGTTGATATGCCTGATGTTGCAGAAACAAAAATATTTGAAAAAGACACAAACGTATTCCATGGCGTAGTTAGCATCAAGTCTGGTGTCGTAAAAGTGAAACGACTAGTTGTTGCACCTCAGTAAATTCAAATATTTCGTTTTTACCTCTGAGTCTACTCAAATGTAATGTTAAAAAGTCACTTAGGTGGCTTTTTTATACGCGGCATTTAATACAAGACATACGTATTCACTGTTAAAGCAGCCTTTTATTGATGATATCGGTAGGCCAATCAATAGTTTTAAATATTAATCTACGGTAGATTTAAACGTGGTTGTGTCGTAAAAATTACTATGCAACTTCACAATGTAAAGTTTGTTAATGCCGCTGTCAGGCGCGTTTAAGTTTGAGTAAGGATAAGTAAAAACTATGAAACGTAATTTATTTATTTGGTTTTCAGCGTTAATGCTTTTGTTGTTAAGCAGTTGCTTATTCGCTAAACCCATGACCGTCAGTAGTGGGACTTTAATTCAAGATAAGGTGATGTCATTTGATGCAATCGCACCAAGGACTATCAATGTTTGGCTCCCTGATGGCTACGACATTAACAAAACGTACGATGTGTTATATATGCACGATGGCGATATGCTATTTGATGCGACTGCGACTTGGAATAACCAAGAGTGGCAAGTAGACGAAGTGGTTAGTAAGTTGATTGCTGAACATCGTGTTAGGCCATTTATTGTTGTTGGAATACCTAATGGTGGACTGCAACGAGCAGCGGAATATTTTCCTAAAGTACCATTAAATCAGATGAACAATCTGCAAAAAACAGAGCTAATAAAGGGACTACCGTTACCTGAGAATAAGCCCTTTATCGTTACGTCAGATGAGTACCTTGCATTTCTAGTCACCAAAGTCATACCTTATGTTGAGTCAACATTTTCGGTTAATCGCGGCGGTAAACATAGATATTTAGCTGGTTCGAGTATGGGAGCTTTGATCTCTTGGTACGGATTGATGCAATACCCTGACGAATTTGCAGGGGCTATTTGTATGTCGACGCATTGGGTTGGATTAAAAGTGATAATGGCGTCGCGTTTAAACAGTTCTATAACTATATTGCTTCAAACCTATCTAAGCTAAAAGACCACAAATTGTATTTTGATTACGGAAATCAAACCTTGGATGTAAAATATCCCAAGTATCAACAACAAATAGACGCTCTTTTCACAACCCGTCAATTCCCTAAAGAACAATGGCAAAGCTTGTTGTTTGACGGCCATGACCACACAGAACGTTCTTGGCAATCTCGACTACATGTGCCTCTGGCGTTTATGTTTGGACACTAAGTGGATGTCTAAAAGTACCATTTTGTTACAAACTTTGTATTGCATTGGTGTATTTGAAGTTCTTATTATGGGGTCATTCAAAATACAATAGGTTTAAAGATTGGACGTAAGAACTGCCGAAAATAACAAATTAGTTAGTGACGTTGTTGAAAGAGGACTGTCACGTTATTTTTCATCGCGCCGCGAACTTGTCGACCAATTTGTTGAAAATAATTTTTCGATTAAACCGGCTTTTGAACTCAATAAAAAAGCTTTTGGTTTGGATATGTTAAAAACGCCACTGAATATTTTATGGACACCACCCCATTTTTTACTTTCAGGCACCGGTCGCATTCTCAAAAGAGTTTCTAACAATAGGCTCGGTGACCGTTTAGTTAAGTTGCCGGCTGGAATTAAAACGGATGTAGAACAAGAAGTTGCTTGGCGCGTTCAAACTCAACTTTTGGAATTACCATACGAACAAGGTCCTCGTAAATTTACTGAAAACCGAATGTTAGCAATGATCTTAGAGGACGATAAGCTTAATGCTCTTTTTGACCAAAGTTTAATGCAACTCGCTGATCTTGTTGGTAACGAATCAGGGCAAAGAGCCTTAGCTGAAAAGTTATTAGTTTATGTCGACAGTAGAAAAGCCGCGGCAGAGTTGTCATCGGCTTTTGTTGCTCTAGCCGCTGGTTACGCAGCAAATAAATCGGTTAACTTTGGCGCGATGGGGTTGGGCAGTGTTTTGGCAGCCGGTATTGCTCATAATGTGGCTGTTTCTAGTTTTGTTTTAGGTAATACCCTAGGGGGACTTTATTATTCGGTATTCACTGCAAGTGCGTCCAAAACTATGATTGCGTTGAGTACTGGTGGAGTTGCAGTGGCACTTGGGGTTATCGCTTCATATACAGGATTTGTTACAGATCCTTTGCAAAAACACTTTGGCATGCACCAAAAAAACTACACAAGGTGATAGATAAATTGGAGCAACAATTTGTTGCTGGGGATAAAAGCGCTATGCAATTTAAAGACGGTTTTGTTGCACGGATCCTCGATTTAGCGGACTTAATGTTAGCTGTCACAGTTAAATAGTGTTTTGTTGGCGATAAATATGCTTATTTGTTGGTCTTTTTCTTGACCTTATATCTAAAACAAGTAGAATTCGCGCCTCCTCTTTATAGGGGCGTTCCTGTTGGCTGAGTTAGTGATCGGCTGGCAATCATTAAAATTTGGAGAATACTATGTCACTAAGTGTAGAAGAAAAAGCAGCAATCCTTGCGGATTTCGGTACTTGCGAAAACGATTCTGGTTCTGTTGAAGTTCAAGTTGCATTGTTAACTGCTGACATCAACAAGTTACAAGACCACTTTAAAGCACACAAAAAGACAATCACTCACGCCGTGGACTTTTACGTAAAGTAAGTCAACGTCGTAAGCTTCTTGATTACCTTAAAGGTAGCAAGCTTGATCGTTACAACGACTTAATCCAACGTTTAGGCCTACGTCGCTAAGCGAAGTAGTCATTGGATTAGAAAAGGAGCATATATGCTCCTTTTTTGTATCTGTTTTTTAGGTATAAGTTTATTGATTGCCTATAAGTTTCTACTTTTCAGTAGGAATAAACTAATCTTACTGCTGGCATTACTCATAAATTAAAGGTCTCAATGTTTAGAATATTTTTTTACTCAGTTTTGATATTTATGTCACAGACTATCGTCGCTGAAGTTGCGGTTGATATATTACCGGATACATACACCGAACGAGATAAAGAGGTTTTAGCAAAAACCAAATTGTGTATCGACACGATAGAAAATACAGGTTTGACTTATATCGAGCCCAAATTATTGAAACGTTATTGCCGTTCAAAAGCGTGGGCAGAGGTATACAACCTAGAGCCGATACGCAATGCGGATCATTAATGAAAAAGCGACAGAGTTTAACCCGTTTGTAATAACACCTCATAAACATAGCTACATAATGCCAGTCAGTTATTCAGACAATTTTAATTCCGAAGCCTATAGTGAAGTCGGAACTAATATAGATCATATGAAAAACTATGAAGCTAAGTACCAAATCAGCTTAAAAGTTCCATTATTTACCTCTGATATTTTTGTCCCTAGGGATTCGCTTTATTTTGGTATGACAATTCAAGCTTGGTGGCAATTGTATTCTGAAAAACTATCAAGACCGTTTAGAGAAACGAACTATCAACCAGAAATATTTTATCAAGCGCCACTGCCATTTAAGCCATTTGGTGGGAATATGGGATTTGAATTAGGTATTGAACATCAGTCTAACGGTCAGTCTCAGTTGTTGTCGCGAAGTTGGAATCGAATAAAATTTGGTATTTTATATGAACGTGGCGACCATTTTGTTGCATTTAGACCTTGGTACAGGTTGCCGGAAGGGGACAAAGAAGATCCTTTATCGCCCATTGGGGATGATAACCCTGATATTGAAGATTACATGGGGCACTATACGATTGACGCGGCTTATGCGTTTTCTGACACGCGTAAAATTGCTGTAATGATCCGTAAAAATTGGCGAACAGGGAATGGCGCTATTGAAATAAACTTCACGAAACCAATATTTGGCCGGATGATCGGTTTAGTTCAATATTTTAGCGGCTATGGTGAGAGCTTGATTGATTACAATCACAAGCAACAAAAGATTGGTTTTGGTATCGCACTAACTGAAATCTTCTAATGTAGGGAAATAGATAGGTATTCAACCCGAATTTAATTTCGGGTTGGTTTTTTCTAAATAAAATTATCTAGAGCTGACGACTTTTTAAGTACAAAGGCGCCCATTAAATCTCCCGCTTTATAGCCTATCGCTTTGTCATTCGGATAATTGAGTGCTAAATTTTCATTTACCGTATCTAACATATTACTGCCATGGCAATTTAGACAAACGGGTTCTGCTTCAATAGCTTTCATATATTTATAAACAACTTTTTTTGGTCCAACGCTGGTTAGGCGTTCAACACTTAGCTGAGATATAGGTTTGCCGTTATCATATGCTTTTTGAAATTGCTTTAATTGATTAGCTTCCCAAGCGTCCGGTTTATTGTCTGGATTACGGAACTTTAAACTGGTTCGTTCCAAGTCCCAACCACCGGTGCCATTTTGAACTAGCATATTTTGAGCAATTGACTCACACCCTTTGACGCTGCGTTTTAATGTTCCTAAGTCGATAGTTGACTGCAGTGTAGTGCGCAATTGATGGTTGTATGCGGTGATTTTTATGTCAGCCAATTGCTTTAATTTTGATGTTTCAACTTGCGCGGCATATGCCGAAATTGCAACAAGTGATGAAACACCCAAAATAAATATTCGTTTAGTCATTTTTATACCCTATCTAGAAAAACGCCCAGCACTATAAAACTATAATGAATTCGTTTGATTAGCAATTTTTGTTGCGGTTATTTTGGGTTAAAAGCTCAGACAGATTATTTAATTTCATTTACTGACAAGCTTAAAATACGGGCGTATAATATGCGCGAATTTAAATGAAAACATGATTCAGTATGGGGATACACTTTTTGTAATAGTGCAACATCGTGGTCATAAAGACGCCCTAAGATAAACGCTGAATAAAAATGAAAATGAAAGGAAAAAAACGTGACTCCAATTATTAAGAAATTCCAGTATGGTCAACACGAGGTCACTCTTGAGACGGGCGTTATTGCACGTCAAGCAAGTGCTGCTGTTATGGCAAGCATCGGTGATACGGCTGTACTTATTTCAGTTGTTGGTAAAAAGAAGCTAGTCCTGGACAAGACTTTTTCCCACTAACAATTAACTATCAAGAAAAAGCTTATGCTGGCGGTAAAATCCTGGTGGGTTCTTCAAACGTGAAGGTCGTCCTGCAGAAGAAGAAACGTTAATTGCTCGCCTAATTGACCGTCCATTACGTCCATTGTTCCCAGCTTCATTCAAAAATGAAGTACAAGTCATTTGTACTGTAATGTCTGTTAATCCTGAAATTGCCCCGGACATCGTTGCATTAATCGGTGCGTCTGCAGCAATCTCAATTTCTGGTATCCCATTTAATGGCCCTATCGGTGCTGCACGTGTTGGTGTAATTGATGGCCAGTATGTTTTAAACCCTTCTCAAACTGAACTAAAAGTAAGTGACTTAGATTTAGTTGTTGCTGGTACTGAAAATGCAGTACTTATGGTTGAATCTGAAGCAGCTGTTTTATCTGAAGAAGTCATGCTTGGTGCAGTTGTTTATGGTCATGAACAAATGCAAGTGGTTGTTTCTGCAATCAACGAATTTGCTGCAGAAGTTGGCAATCCTGCGTGGGATTGGTCTGCTCCAGCAGAAAACACAGAATTAAAAGAAAAAGTTGCTGCACTAGCATCTGAAGGTATTACAGCTGCATACGCTATCGCTGACAAAATGGAGCGTTACGCTGCCGTTGGCGAAGTGAAAAAAGCAACAATTGCGACACTAGTTGAAGAAGCTGGTGAAGAAGGCGTTAACGAAAAAGAAGTGTCTGAACTTGTACATGACTTAGAGAAAGACGTTGTTCGTTCACGTATTTTAGCTGGTGAAAAACGTATCGACGGTCGTGAACCAGATATGATCCGTGCACTAGATGTTAAAACTGGCATCTTACCGCGTACACACGGTTCTTCTTTGTTCACTCGTGGTGAAACTCAAGCTATCGTTACGTGTACTTTAGGTACTGAACGTGATTCACAAATCATTGATTCGTTACTTGGCGAAAAACGTGACCCGTTCATGCTTCATTATAACTTCCCTCCATATTGTGTTGGTGAGACTGGTTTCATCGGTTCTCCTAAGCGTCGCGAAATTGGCCATGGCCGTCTTGCGAAACGTGGTGTTTTAGCGGTAATGCCTTCTCAAGCAGAATTCCCATACACAGTTCGTCTAGTGTCTGAAATTACAGAATCTAACGGCTCGTCTTCAATGGCTTCTGTATGTGGTTCTTCTTTAGCACTTATGGATGCTGGTGTTCCAATTAAGGCGTCTGTTGCTGGTATCGCGATGGGTCTAGTTAAAGACGATAACAACTTTGTTGTATTGTCTGACATCCTTGGTGATGAAGATCACTTAGGTGACATGGACTTTAAAGTTGCTGGTACTACTGAAGGTATAACAGCACTACAAATGGACATCAAGATCGAAGGGATTACTCGTGAGATCATGGATAAAGCGTTAGTTCAAGCTAAAGCAGCACGTATCCATATTCTAGGTGTTATGGACGAAGCAATCGGCGGACACCGTGAAGAGATGTCTGAGTTTGCGCCTCGTATCTACACTGTTAAAGTTCCAGTTAAGAAAATCGCTGATGTTATCGGTAAAGGTGGTGCAACTATCCGTGCGCTTACTGAAGAAACGGGTACAACAATTGAAATCGACGACGATGGAACCGTTAGAATTGCTGCAACAGACGGCGTAAGCGCTCAAGCCGCTATCGACCGTGTTAAGCAACTAACGACTGACCTAGAAGTTGGCCGTGTTTATCAAGGTAAAGTTGCACGTATCGTAGACTTCGGTGCGTTTGTTAACGTTCTACCTAGTAAAGATGGATTGGTCCACATTTCACAAATCTCTCAAGATCGTGTTGAAAATGTATCTGACGTATTATCAGAAGGCCAAGAAGTTGCCGTTAAAGTTCTCGAAATTGACCGTCAAGGTCGTGTTCGTTTGAGCATGAAAGAAGCGGGCGAAAAGACTGAAGCAGCAGCTGAATAATATTTAGCAACGCTTTTATCTTAGAAAAAGAGAGCTTCGGCTCTCTTTTTGTATTTAGCGCTCTGCAATGTAAAACGCTGTTTATCATCGGTTCAAATTTATGTTATTAATACGCCTACTAATCTAGGAGTCAGTATGAAGCTATTGTTTTCGCTAGTTGTTATTTCAGCGAGTTTATTAAGTGGTTGTGCCACCAAGTCGGTTGAACAAAATTCTCGACCTCATTTTGTCAATAATGCGGTCATTACCGAACCTCTCGAAATTGACTATCAAAGCGAACTTGCTGTAGCAAAATTGTCACAGCTAATTAACCACGTTAAGTTAGACAACGACAAGATGGCCCAGATGTTATATGACCGTGGGGTTATTTTTGACAGTATGGGCCTTAGAACATTAGCTCAACTCGATTTCCGTCGTGCTCTTGAGTACAAACCTGCGTTTGCCGATGCCTATAATTTTATTGGTATTCACATGACATTAATTGGTCAGTTCTCTCAAGCATTTGAGATTTTCGATAATGTTCTCGAAATTGAACCAGAACATAGTTATGTCTATTTAAACCGAGGTATCGCTTTATATTACTTTGGTAAAAATGAACTGGCAGTTGATGACCTAGAAACCTTTTTAATGCGTCAACCAAATGACCCTTACCGAGCTATGTGGTTGTATCTCGCAGAATATGAAATCAATCCTGAAGATGCACGTTTGAGACTTATTTATAACGCCTCAATGATTGATAAAAATAAGTGGTCTTATCAATTGATCGACCTTTTCCTTGGTGACATCGACGAAAAGCAATTTATTGAAAATATGAGCAGATCACTGCAAAGTCCTCGAGAACTGGTTGATCGCCTATGCGAAGGCTATTTCTATTTGGCGAAACTCAAATTACAGCAAGGTGATGAAGAAACCGCAAAAAACTATTTTCGACTTGCGTTATCTACCAACGTATTTGAATTTGTTGAGCACAAATACGCAAAACTTGAATTGGCTAAACTGTATGAAAAAGCTAAGCAACGATACAATCCAGCAAATCAGTTACCTGTAAAAAATTAGTGAATTAAGTAACAATCATGCAACCGTTATTAAAATGTTTGGTGTTTGTTACTTACCTTTTTGTCAAAAAGTGATGGGATCATTTTTACTCCAGTTATAGTCTGGTCCCATTTTGATGAATCTCAATCGTATCCGTATGTTGCCGCTGAATTTGGACACCCTCAGGCAAACTACACGGTATTTCAAAACAATCGTGACATTCAGTATTTAAAACGAGCTGCAAATTTTGGCGTAGCTCGCGCTGCATTTCAGTTGTTCGAACTCGCCCACAAACAAAATAATATCTCTGAGTCACTACTTTGGCTAAATCATGCAAGTGTATTGGGCAGCATAGATGCTCGATTCGAACTGCTGAAATTGCATATATTGGAAAAAAATTGGCAACAAGCTGACAAATATTACAAACAACATCTCGCTGACTGGCCAAAACTAACAGCAGTTAAATTGAAACAGGTTAATCAAATGCAGGTTCAAACCGAATTTGCCCTTTCTACCGACAATGACTTACTTAATTCTAAAGTTGATGTATCAGTACCAATATTGAGCAATATTGATAATGGGCGTAGATACAATACGGTTTCTCAATGTGAGATTTCCGCTGACGTGCTAGTTGCAAATAAGTCACTTTTGGCTTCGACCCAAGAATTGCTCGCGGAATATCAGCAAGAGAATAGGGCGCGCCAATCTGTTTGTTTTCCAAATGTGTATGTCGCTCATTCAATATCGAGCTTTTGTGAAGAAGATGAAGTTGGGCGAATTGATTGTGATTTACCAAAATTGTCATTAGTGTATAAGACGTTGTCCACTAAGGATAACGCTAAGCTCTTCTCCAGCCACTTATTAGTCGTTGTTGATAAAGGGGACGCTAATACACGTGGTGGTCTCATGTTTATCGACAGTCAAGATAACGTAGCAGTATTAAGACATGAAATTGCCCATTGGCTACAACTATATGACGAATATCAAATCCACCCGTCTCAGCAAGTTTTATTATGCCAAACGTATAATCACAAAACGTTAGGGAAAAACTTAGTCGTAGCGACTGAAGAATTTAGCATCACAGAGCTTGAAGCGATCTATCACAGAGAGTTGTTCCCAGCGAACACCTGTAAAAATACCAGTTATAAAGCGTATAAGTTTTATTCAGCGCCGTCGTTTATGGAATATTTAGATTTACCTATTTCGAGTCAATATTGGGAGTTGATGACGACCAATTCTGATCTGGCTTTGACGCCCGCCGCGATGAATTTTGCTTTAGCCTACAGAACCGACGATACGGCGCTACTTGATAAGAAAACAAAGCAGTTGCGACTTAATGAACAAGTCTATTGGCTAACGCAGGCATCGAATTTAAACTTTCTCCCGGCAAAAAGAATGTTGGCCCAGTATTATTTTAAAAACGGTGACTTCCCTTCAGGCCTAGATTTGCTAAGCGATGCTGCTCACGGGGGCGATCCAACGTCACAGGTTCTATTAGGTCATTATTATATCGAATCCACTTGGCTACCTCAGGATCTTACAAGCTCTGCACATTGGTATAAACAGGCGGCGATTCAGGATGATACGTACGGGTTGTACTTTTACGGCAAGTGTTTGGAAAATGGCTGGGGTTGTATACAGGACATTGATAAAGCATTTGAATATTACGAACGAGCTGCCAAGCTCGGCAGCGCACTCGCACTAAAAAGGCTAGGACATCTGTTGGAGTAAAGTCAGTTTCAGTGCAGGGCGTGTTCAATATTGGTGAATGTAACTTAGTATTTGACAATGTTGAAGTTGTTTTTGTATTGAATTCAATGGGTTAATTTTTGGTACGTTTATTCCATTATTTCACTGTGTCCAATAGGAATAGGTGGATGAAATGAGTCTATTTAATGAAGAGATCCGAATTAAGATAATGAGCGCAGTTCGTTATGAGAACAGATTAATTGGCGATGTATCAGACGAATTTGGTGTCTCAAGAAAACAGATATTCGACTGGCTAAAAACGGCGGAGCGTATTGATAAACGTACCAAAGCGCTTAAACAAAGTGGGATCAAGCGCCGAATGGAAAAACTCAATAAAGAGTTGGAATCGCTAAATTTAGTCTGAAAATTATAGGGTTTAAATTTTTGTTTGTAGAATTTGTAGAAACAGAGCGCTTCGTTTGCTGCATGAATGGAAGTGAAAGAGTTCTAAACTAACCGCAGTTTTTGTGTTCAATAAAATTTTGTCGGTTTGGTTAACGCAACAAAATACCTAAATTTTGCTTCACTAATTTATAAATTTAAACTGGAAAACATCAATCTTTCATATTGATGTTTTCCAGTGCAAGTAAGTTTTTATTGTGACTTTCTTAGTTTACGTGACGCTAATCCTATCAAGCCTAATGCAAAAATCGCCAGTGTGGAAGGTTCTGGTACGTCGGCTGTGGTAACGCCTTCAAATTGAATTTCTGCTATTATAGCGTAGTTTGCACCATGACTCGTTTTAAACGTAAGGTCTATAAAGGAAACATTTGTCGCACTTATTGCCTGCGTTTGAATGCTTTGTAAGTCTAACAAACTGCCAGAATAGCTATTGAGACTAAATAGGTTTTCATCCAAGAAGGTGAGTTGAAAATCTTTAAGACCTTCACTATCTCCATCAATACCACCACCATTATTCCAGATACTTACTGAGCTAAGGTCGTAGTTGTCATCTAGCGTCAAACGTACTCTGTCATCTTGATTTCCAGATAGGGGACGAAAGCCAAACCAGCGTGAACCTGCCGTTGTATAGCCATCAACAAGCTGTCCAACACCACCACCGGTATTCCAAGCAGTGCCAGATTCGACAGTTGCACTATCCGGTATTATTAAGCCAGCATAGGCGTTGTGCATAAAACCCAGTCCAGATACAAGTGCAAAAATTCTAAATAAGTGACCAATTTTATTAATTTTCATCTTTAGATCCACCTTTATAATAACGAACCATTTGGCTAGTTTTATCAATTTAAGTTAACAGAGCAAAGAATGTTCCATAGATGGAAACTGTATACGTATCAATGTTATAGGTTTTTTTCAAATGGGTATAATATCAATGTTGTAAAAGATATGGACAGGTGAACATGGCGTGATTACTTTAAAGATTACGGGAAATTTGACTGAGTTTATTTTACTCGGCAATACAGTTTCCGCTTTTTATCATTCATTTTAATATGATTAAAGGGCCCCTGATGCAACGGAAAAGTCAGTCATATTTTAATGTACTTCAACAATTATCCTCTAATTAGGGGTTTTAACATGCCCTCTAGTCCATTCAGTTTAATTTCATACAATAGGGCAAGTTGTTTCCCTAAATTAGAGTTTGGGAAGCCTTGTTTATGAAACCAAACTAAATAGGGTTCAGGTAGATGGATCAGCTTTCGACCCGCATATTTACCAAAAGGCATTTCTGTATTAATCGCCTCTATGAGGGCTTTTTGTCTAACATATTGTCCACTTGTTAAGGCGCCACTACTTGATTTCGGCCCATTTTTTTGCCTTATATAGGTTTTGGTCAGCACTCACCAACAATGAATCTAAAGTACTCGTTTCATGAATTGTTTTAGAAACCCCGATAGAGGTCGTTAAATTGATATTGTGCCCGTTACAGCTCAGAACTTGCCCGTTGATTACTTTCAAACAACGATTGGCAACCCCTTTTGCGTTGGTAGCGTCGGTGTTTGGTAACAACAAGGCAAACTCTTCCCCGCCTATTCTGGCAAATACATCATAGGGGCGTAAACACGTTTTGATCCTTTCAACAAATTCTTTTAGTACTTCATCACCAGCTGCATGCCCGTACTTGTCGTTTATTTCTTTGAACAAATCTAGGTCAAAAATTAACAGTGTCAGTGGTGTACCGTACCTTGTACTTCTGTCTATTTCAGTCTCAGCCAATTCGCTGAATTGCCGACGATTGTAAATACCGGTTAGAAAATCTGTCGAAGCAGCCATACGGAGCTGTTCCTGGGTATGTTCTAACTCAAATTGCAGCGATTTGTTCGAAGTTATGTCGGTCCCATGTAAAAAAGACAGTCCTCAACAATAAATTCAGACACCTTAATCCATCGGCCATCATACAAATCAACTTCAAACGTTCTAAAGTTATCTGACCTTTGCTTGGATTCTGCCGCCGCTAACCATTCATCGATATTGTCGGTTTCGATTAGTATCCCTCTTTCTCTAGTAAAACAACTACGTACTATAGTAGAAAAAGTTTGTCCGATTATATCTTCAATTGGCGCATCAACAAAGCCAGCAAAAGCTGCGTTGCAATAGATGTATCTATTTTTACTATCCGATAGCGCAACAATGTCTTTACTGTTATGCAGCGCTTGTGACATTAATTCGGAAACGGTTGAGTTCTTTTTATCCATTATAAAACAGGTTGGTGGACGTAAACTTTAGTCTAGTGGGCGTATAGCGATATGTCTATATTAAAAATACAGTTCCAAAGTCGTGTTTATCAAACATAAAGACATTTGAGCCTTTTTCCAGCGATAAAGCGGTTGGTCTATTTAAATTTACTGTTTGAGGAAGGTGTTGATATGCGTCTTTGAAATGAGCTTTGGATCAGTTTTGAGTCTAGTTTAAGTGGGAGGTGGGAGGAATAACATATAATCATTGCTAAGGCCGCATATTCGGTTGGCAATGATTATGTTTGTTGTCTTTTCTACTTATTTTGCAAAAGACGTTAGCATCCATTGAACAAATACATCGAGCTCATCTCTTGACGCATGCCAATCATGTTGGATTAAGTAATAGCGGTCTCGAGTATGAAGTTGCTTTTCAAAAAGAGGCATAATGACCCCTTCATCAAACCAACTTTGGCTAATCGGTAACGGTACTAATGCTATGCCTAGGCCCTGTTGAGCTGCACGTGCTACTGAAAACATACTGTCAACTTGGACAATTCGTTTAGGATCGAAATCATCAACGTCGTTTTCACTGGCCCATTGATGCCACGACCAAGGGCGAGATTGATGTAATATTAGTGGCGCTTCGTATAACGCTTGTTTGCCTAATGGCTTTAATTTTTGGTAAAGCGCTGGGCTACATGCAGGCATATAACTTACGGGAAATAGCTCATATGTAAGTGCGTCTGTTGGTTTTGATGCCGCAAGTACTATGGATAGGTCCGTTTCTTTTTTGTTTTCAGAACGAGACTTTACCGTTTCAAGTTGCAAATTAATATTTGGATTTTGATCTGACCAATGACTTAATTTTGGAACAAATAGTTCGTTCGCAAAAAATTCGGGTAATGAAATACTAATTACCGAGTTTTCTGTTTCTTCACTAAATTTTTCAATTGTACTTTCAAGCTGCTCTATAACAGGTGCAATAGCTTGATAAAAATTTATACCATCACGAGTCAATTCAATTGCTCGAGTTTGTCGTTTAAAAAGCTGTTTAGACAACTGCTCTTCTAACAATCGGATTTGATGACTGACCGCTGAAGGTGTTATGTGCAATTGCTTTGCTGCATGTTTAAAACTTAAACATCGGGCTGCAATACAGAACGAGCGCAAACCACGAATTGGGGTTTGAATAGACATAGGACGTCCTTAAATAATTTTCAAGTATACTTTAGTTATAAGATAGCAAGGCCTAGGCCAAACTTTAGGTGTTTGAATTTAAAGGGAAATATATTATAGGTAATCATCGGACGTGATATTTGCACCAGTTTGGTGAGTATTAAATTAATTTAAGTTATGTATATGTCCAAAAGAGGGATGCACTGCCAGACAATCTTAATGAGAGAGTTGTGATTAGTAGCAAAGGGAATTGCTGAGAGTGAGGATATAGGATCTTTGATTTGGTAAATTTTTGGCAAAAAAATAGGCTCCCTAAAAAAGGAGCCTTAAAATTAGTTACCAAATAAGGTTAACTACAATCAACAGGGTAAGAACAAACCCGAGGAGGCATGAACTTATGTATTAGAGTATAGACTCTTTACTCTAATTGTAAAGCGGTATTTTGAAATATTTCTACAAAAGTGTAAATAAATAACAAAACAACGATATTTTCGACAATTTTATCTTTATTTTAATTGGTAGATGCTTTGGAATTAACGAATAGCGCCCGCGGGCAACATGAAATAAGGGAATAAGTAAGCAGGGAAGGCAAAAAAGAGGCCACTTCAAAAGAGTGGCCTTAAAATTAGTTACCAAATATGGCGAACTACAATCAACAGGGTAAGATCTAAACCTGAGGAGGGTTAAGAACTTGTGATTAGAGTATAGAGTCTTAACTCTAGTGTCGAACGCATTAATTTAATCTAATGGTTTATATTTTTTCATGTGTAAAATTAAAAAAGAGGCCACTTCAAAAGAGTAGCCTTAAAATTAGTTACCAAATATGGCGAACTACAATCAACAGGGTAAGATCTAAACCTGAGGAGGGTTAAGAACTTATGATTAGAGTATAGAGTCTTAACTCTAGTGTCGAACGCGTTAATTTAACCTGATGGTTAATGTTTTTTCATGTGTGATATTAAAAAGAGGCCACTTCAAAAGAGCGGCCTTAAAATTAGTTACCAAATATGGCGAACTACAATCAACAGGGTAAGATCTAAACCTGAGGAGGGTTAAGAACTTGTGATTAGAATATAGAGTCTTAACTCTAGTGTCGAACGCGTTAATTTAACCAGATGGTTAATGTTTTTCATGTGTGATATTAAAAAAGAGGCCACTTCAAAAGAGTGGCCTTAAAATTAGTTACCAAATATGGCGAACTACAATCAACAGAGTAAGATCAGAACCTGAGGAGGGTTAAGAACTTGTGGTTAGACTATAGAGTCTTAACTTTAGTGTCGAACGCGTTAATTTAACTCGATACTTAAATAATTATTATCTATGAGATTTAGAATCTAACTCTTGAAATTAAGGTGTTTTTGTACCAAAGCAAACGTCATCAATTTTTGGTTAAAATTGAACTACGCAACATTTACCAAATGTTTAACATTAGTTTGAGTGCCCATCAGGCAATACCATTGGGAGTCAGTTAGTGTTTGTCAAAGCGTTTAAAATAACGATAAGCAGAACCACTCTTATGCTTAGCAACAACTAATAATTGTATTCACGATGCCCTAGCAATCTATCCTAATAGTGCTTGCAGAGGTAGCGTTTGCAAATTGAACTTTTAAAATAAGTCATTTTACATCGCTATTGCACCTCAGAAAATTAGCTGTTTATATTTTTAACTCAAAATCAACGGGCCAATCGAGTAGCACTTTTATTATTCCTTAAAAAACAAACCAAACGGATTACCTGATTTTTGGCGACGTTGATATAAAACGGTTACCGTCAGCAACAATGCCAAGAATTCCGCACTTGGGCCAGCTAACCAAATGCCTTTTTCGGCAAACAAGAGTGGCAGAATAAAAATCAACGGCAGGGTAAAAACGTATACTTTTGCTAAGGCGTAAAATAGCTGCTCTTTTTGCATCTCCCATCGCTTGGAACACAACTCCAATCATCATCAACGGACCTAATAAAAACAAGGCTGATGACATAATAGGTATAATACGTGCGACTTCTGCAGTTACACTTATATCGCTAACAAACACGCCACCTAACTGGTTTTTAAGTAGCCATACAAATAATTGGCAAAATGCACAATAAATAAAAGCGATGAAGATGGCGATTTTAATTGCACTGTTTGATCTTAGCCATTCTTTTGCCCCTATGTTATTGCCTAAAATGGTTTGAAACGCCATGCTCAAGCCTAACAATGGCAGAAAAATAAACGTCATAATTCGGGTGATAATGCCATAAGCTGCCACAACCATGCTGTAGTTTTCATTACTCCAAATTTGTAAGTTATATAAAATAAAGGCAGAAGAAAGCGCGACACCAACATAAGACAAACTCGTTGGCGCGCCTAACGCCAAAAAGTCGGCCCATAACTTACGGTTCGCAGTAAAGCGCACAATAGACACCTTTAACGCGGTTTTACTGTAACGGCGAAATAAGTACACAGCAAACAGTGATAAGGTTTGCGCTAACAAAGTACCGTAAACAGAACCAACTACGCCCCAGCCAAGCATCGCAATAAAAATGTAGTTAAATATAATATTAAAGAATACCGATAACAAAGGCACAACTGCCATAAAAGACATTTGTCCTTCACAACGTAAGCTGTCGCTATTGATAGTGAGAATAAATAGCAATGGTGAGAAAAATATCATTAAAGATAAATAATTGTAACTCATGCTAGATAAGCTCGCTGAACCATTATTAACAAACAACACCAATTGTTCACCGCCGCCTAAAAACAGTAAAATCAGCACCATGCTAACAAACATTGATAGTGTCATTGCTTGGCTATAGGCCGATATAGCTTGGTCCGTTTTATTGGCGCCCAACAGCCTTGCCATCACACTTGAAAAGCCCGCAGACACCCAGCTTGATAAAGCCACCAGTAACATAAAAGCAGGAAATACTGAGGTAACGGCTGCAAGTGCATGTGCTCCAACATATTCACCTAGAAAGTAAGCATCAACTAATGAGAACGAACCATTGACCAACATCATTAAAATTATAGGTGCGGCGGTTTTCATAAATACAGACGGTAACGAACCGACAAGAAACATGTTTTTAGAATGGGGCATTATTTAAGTCCTAATAGTATAAGTCTCGTAAGAAAAAGGCTCGTAAGTAAAAACTATTTAATTGGTAGATAAATATCAGTGATCACTTCATGTTCGGGCACGTCGTGGACAAAATTTACATAATGGAAAAACACGGGAAAATCTCTGCATTGTTCACCACTCGTTGGTAACCATTGTTGATATAAATAATAAACCCCTTTTTTAAGTCATCGCGATGCCCAATATCACGAACAACGGCGCAACGTCCTGCTGGAATAATTTTATTTACTACACCGTATTCGTTTTCTGGAATGTCTGCTTTTACTGAGCCGCAGAGATCAAAATGAAAATCTTCTGCTTTTACTACATTAGGATCAGAGTAAGGAATGCCGTAAGTATTACTGGTTTTAATTGGTGATAACTTGCTTGCTTTGCGCCAAGCAATAAACTTCATTGATGTTTGATAGTGGAGTTTAGGGTCACCATAATGCGCCAATGCAGCTATTTTTTGCTCTTCAAAATAAACGACTTTCACATCCATTTTATGTTCCGTTTTATCAATTAACTGTAGGGTCAATGTATCCGTTTTATCGTGCCAGTTGAGCCACTTTGGGGACTTTCTAAACTCAGACGGACTTTGTCCAAACTCACGTTTAAAGGCTCTTGAAAACGCTTCGGCACTTTCAAATCCAGCCTCAAAAGCAATATCGATAATTTTAATGTCAGCTTTAAATACCAACCTAAAAGACGCTCGCTTTAATCGTGACATCTGAATAAACTTAATTACACTAAGCCCGGTATATGCCGAAAAAACACGATGAAAGTGAAATTTAGAAAACCCCGAAACCGTGCTTAACCTGTCTAATGTTAAGTCATCATCTAGATTCTGATTAATGTAATCACATACTCTAAAGAGGTTTTGTTCATAGTTATTCATTTGACTAAACTTATCCCAGTGTTTTACTCATTTTTCAGTATTGAATTTTATGCGTTGTACAGTTTTATTAATCTTAAGCAGATTTTACATGTTGCCGTAAAAAAATATTGACTGAGATTGCTAATCAGTAAAACAAAATAATTAACTAAGGTGGGTAAGCCGTTAATCCGTTTTTGGTTTTTCCCCTAATTAATAGTTTTCCCAGTGACCTAGGTGAGCCAAATGACCATGTCTTTTAGTCAGATGAAGGCGTAAGTAACTGATTGTTATAGATGCCGAACCTATCAGCCAAATTGACATTATTTTCAATAGTTGTCTTAACGAATCAAATATGAAACAAGTAAATTGACACTTATTTTCATGGAGTATATGATTCGAATACAATTTGTATACGGAACGTATAATGGGAATAGTTAAAATATCTGATCAGTTACATGATGAAATTAGAAAGTCTAGCAACGTCATGTCTAGATCAATCAACTCACAAGCTGAATTTTGGATAAAAATGGGTATGCTTGCAGAGCTAAATCCAACACTTACCTTTCATGAAATCATTAAAAGTCAATTGCTTAAAGAAAACCTTGCTATTGAAGGGTTATTGCATGAATAAAACAGTGATAAAAACGGAAACTGAAATTAACTTTATGAGAGAGTCTGGTAGGCTTCTATCTAAAGTATTTGCAATGCTCGACGACTTTATTTGTGAAGGTATAACAACGTTAGATATTGACTCCAAAGTTGAAAGTTACATTGTTAATGAATTAAAGGCCCGGCCTGCAAGTAAAGGGCAATATGGTTATCAGTATTCACTCAACTCTTCGTTAAATGATGTGGTATGCCATGGCGTACCTAATGATAGGCATATTTTAAAAGCCAAAGATATTTTAAATATTGATATCACCTTAGAAAAAATGGTTATATCAGCGATTCAAGCAAAATGTATACTTTCAGTGCAACAAGCGCTGAAGCGAAACGATTAGTTAAAACCACTTACGAAGCAATGTGGGAAGGTATTAAGGTCGTAAAACCTAAAGCTACGCTGGGTGATATTGGTCATGCCATTCAAAAGCATGCAGAATCTGCGGGTTACAGTATTGTAAGAGAATATTGCGGCCATGGCATTGGTAAAGAGATGCACGAAGAGCCGCAAGTTCTCCATTATGGCAAACCTCATTCAGGTTTTGTTTTAGAAGCAGGAATGACTTTCACTATAGAGCCAATGATCAATCAAGGTTCAAAGAAAATAAAAACTAAAAAAGACGGTTGGACAGTAGTCACGCGTGATAAAAAACTTTCTGCTCAGTGGGAGCATACGATTTTAGTTACACAAACTGGTTATGAAGTGCTAACCCTTCGTGAAGATGAAATACTATTATAATGGATAACCTATGCCGTTAGCTGCTCAAATCTAATGCTGCTTATTGCTTAAAGGTATGAACTTCGGTGGTTGACTCAATATCTTTGTTCAAATCACAAATCACAAACAGCTATGCTTGTCACAGTCCAATTTGATAAACATTGTTAATGTGTAGACTTATATCAATAGCAAATTGGTTTCGTGCTTAGATACTACTAATTGGATGCTAGCTATGAAGTGTTTAGTTAATTATTAGAATGAAGGGATAAAAAAGAGGCCACTTCAAATAAAGTGGCCTTAAAATTAGTTACCAAATTCGGCGAACTACAATCAACAGGGTAAGATCTAAACCTGAGGAGGGTTAAGAACTTGTGATTAGAATATAGAGTCTAAACTCTATTGTCGAACGCGTTAATTTAATTCGATAGGTGAATTATATTCATTTATTTGGGTAAAAAGAGGCCACTTCAAATAAAGTGGCCTTAAAATTAGTTACCAAATTTGGCGAACTACAATCAACAGGGTAAGAACTAAACCTGAGGAGGGTTAAGAACTTATAAATAGAGTATAGACTCTTTGCTCTATTCACTAGCGTTATAAACTAACGTATTAAGTTAATTTATTTCACTTGTTGACTAAAAATAACAGGTCCCTATCGCAATCTAAGCCAGACAATCATATTTGAATACATTATTAGCAATTAAAGCAATCCATCGGTTTACTAACTATTCAGTTACAAATACAAGGTATTTGCTCTAATAAAAAGAAATGTGAATACGTTAGTCAGCGCTAAATCTCAAATATAACATTATTGTGTAGTCATTCTAGCGGCATAGTGATATCTGCATTTAATGACTTCTTGTTCATTTCCACACGACCCACGTGTTTGTCAAATCAGTTAATTAACCATAAAACAAGTTTGCGCGCAAAATCTCGATTTTAATTATTTTTGTCAGAATAAACACCGTATTGGGGAAAGGGTATAGCCGGCGTATTTATTTCATCTAATGGGTTATTTAATTTGGTGTGTCTAGCAATCTAATTATTGTTATCTTCTTCTTGTCTCATTGATTCATTTAAAAGGGGAACAATAGAAAATCTCATACCCCTGTTTATAAGTTGCAGATAAGATTTAGGACAGAAATTGTCATAGTAGTTAAATGTAGATTAGTGGTTACACATTATATTGTTGTCTTTATATAACGTGCAGTTATTCGGTTTCTACTTTTGGTATGACTAACTACCAAGTACTTTAACGACTTCTTGATTAATTTCAGTTAATGCAAAGTTATGTGCTTTCGAACGTGAACCCTCACCGACGGCTTTTTTAGGGTAAACATAGTCCTTTGTTTTAATGTCATCGCCATATAACTCGTCGAGTGCTGCGCGTATTTCACTCAGTGTTTTTTCAAGATTTGAGGCAAAATTTGGGCGTTTTCGAATTGTGTGGCCCAGCTCGATAAGACGAGAAAAATATTTACGACACAGCTGGCTAAATTCATCCGGGAGATCTTTGTTTGGGTTTAGTGATTTCTCCGGATACTTTAAACAGTATTCGACAAGCGACGCGTAAAAACAGAGTGGCTTATTAGCTAAGGCAACTTGTACACCTGTTACCGGATTTACTAGCACTTTTTGATGTAAGTCTATTTTTAACCTGCAGGGATCGATGTCTATGAAACGTTCTTCGGCAACATTTTTAAGTGTTTTTTCACTATAAAATATGTAGATAGAGGCAATAAATATGGCAATAAAAAATGGCCATAAACTGATAAAAGAAAATAAACTTATCGGAGGATGCACTACTATTATATAGGTGTCGTTATTAATGCCAGTTAAAACAAGATTGTATTGTCTTAGTTCGGGATCCGCAGCCGTGGCTGAAACCTCAACCCCAACAACTCTAATAGGATAGTGTTTGTCGATTAGGATCTTATTTAATTTGGCTAAGTATCGGCCCCCTTCAGTGCCATCTTCTATATATATAGGCAATACATCAAAGTTATGAGTTAAATCCATTGCGATACGTTGCTTTATTTGGTTTTCAGCATTTATAACATCGACTTGCTCAGATTGAACGTAACCTATTGTGTAAGCACCTTGAAGCACAAATAGCGTTGGTATGAACCATAAATAAAAGCGTCGAGTTAAAAATATGTGTTTTATCGCACCAAAATCTAAGGTGAATCTGGAAATATTCGCCATGTTATTGATTTAACTCCGAATCGTTTTTTCCACATTACAGTGGGCAAAAGGGATTAGATTGAGACTTTTATAATAGTTTTGAGACTGGCCAGTGGATAATTGCAATAGCATAGATTGGCTAGCACATAATAAGTCATCATTTCGATTTGTCAGTTTGATGTACCAAGAAGAACCACTAACTGGGCTGGATATTGGTACTCGGTAATTTGTTGAAAATAAAGCTTCATCTTCAGCTTGCCAATACGACGAAATAATATCTACATCACCAGAATATAACAAAGTTCGCATTTCTTTATGGCTGCGGGCATATACGATGTCTAACTTTTCGAGTGATAAACCAAGTTCGGTAAATATTTGAACTGGAATGATATGGCCACTGCGGCTGGTTGGGTAATTCAGAAGGGCAATTCGTTTGTCTAAGAAGTAGTTTTTGGTCAAAACTGGACGTTCTTTTCGGGCGATTAGATAGGCTTGATATTTAGGATAACTTGCAATTTTTGTATACCCATGAGTTTCTTCAGACTTGAGGGCACTCATGATGTTTTCTTTACTAAGGCAAGATCGGCAATCCCTTTCCCAATGATTTGCAACGTATGGCTATCATTGATATGCCAAAAAGATTTAACGCTGCCAAACTGTTTGTTGATGACTTTGTTGTTGCATGCAACATCATTTAGCATGCTCGCAGCTTCTTTGCCGCCACTAAAAATAAAAAACTGTTCTTTATTATGTGTGCTTGACGTCAGACATTTTTTTGTTTCAACAATTAAATTAGGTATTGACGTGGGTAAATTGCCATTAGTTTTGCCAGATATCCACCAAGTGAACATCGAAAATAGACACAAAACTGTCACATACCAACTGGTTTGAGCTCTATGCTGTGATTTGTTCATAATAATTTTTTCATTGGTAAATACATGTTTATTTATCGACCGGTAAAATTACTTTTAGTAATAAGTAAGTTTATTTTAGCACTGTAACATTATGATTTTAAAGTTTTATTACAAGGGGATTATGAATTGTGTTAACGCCTTTTTACTTAATCCTGTAACGGTAAAGTGACGGCATGAATTTTTGGTGTTGGTAAGTTGTTGTATTTACTAATGTTGCCAAAATGTTTAAAAATTTAGGCCAATTAAGGAATTATTGTGTTTGCTAATTTAAAATCAACTTTGCCAATACAGCTTTTGAATAAAACGAAAGTAAGTTTAGGCACTGCAGTCTTTATTGCATTGGTATTAGTTATGACGACTTATATACCAAAGGTGAATGCATGGGGGCAAAATGGTCATCGTATCGTTGGTCAAATTGCTTTGAATCATTTGACGCCGGTTGCACTAGAGAAGGTTCTCGCCTTATTGTCAGGTGACCGATTACCAGAAGTCACAACTTGGGCAGATGAGATGCGATCGAACCCAGACGATTTTTGGAAGTATCAATCTTCAAAATGGCACTATATCAGTATTAACAAGCTTACCGACTTTACACCTGAAAAATACAACTTCCCATTCCAAGAAACACCAAAAGATATCTACTCCGCAATCCTTAAAAATATCACAGTATTAAAAGACAAATCCTCTTCTCAAGCCGACAAAGAATTTAACCTTCGCTTTTTGACTCACTTAATCGGTGATCTGCATATGCCTTTGCATGTTGGTCGTAGCGAAGACCGCGGTGGCAATCGTATAAAAGTGAAATATTTTGGTAAGGAAACTAATTTACACTCTTTGTGGGATACGGCATTAGTTGAATCACAAAATCTCTCTTATAGAGAGTTTGCGGACTTTATAGAAACAAATGATCAAGCAGTCATCAGCAAGTATTTAAACTCTGGCGTACAAGACTGGATCACGGAATCATATGAATTTAGTCAAATTGTTTACAACATTGGCGATGGCGACTTTGGTTATGAATACCAATATCAAAATATGCCAATTGTTAAAACGCAATTGTTAAAAGCGGGTATTCGTTTGGCTGGCATGCTGAACCTAATCTTTGACCCGGCCTCAGAGCCTTAAGCAAAAATGCAGTAACAAAAATCCAATAATCACAACTTTGAAGTTAAACAACACTTACTAGGAACTGAAAAATGAAGCTGATTAAACGCAGTGCTCTTGGACTGGCCGTCGCAGCGGCCCTAAATGTTGCACCAGTTATGGCTGACGAAACGTCGTCTGCTATACGTGGTGTGGTAACAGGTAACAATGGTAGTCTCGTAACTGACGCAGTTATTACGATCCTACATGAACCTACCGGTCGTGTTACTACGTTAAAAGTAAACGAAGCAGGTAACTTTAATGCCAAAGGTTTACGCGTTGGTGGTCCATACAAAATCGTTATTGATTCTGATGAATACAAAGATTCTGAAATTAGCGATGTTTATTTGCAAGTTGGCAAAACGTTACGTTTAAGCCCTGTTTTGAATCTAGAAGAAATGGAAACTATTACGGTTACAGGCGCTCGTATTGTGAGTGATAACCGCGGTGGTGGTGCAAGTTTTGGGTTGCGTGAAATTGAATCAACACCTTCTGTTGACCGTGATTTAAAAGAAGTTTTACGTTTGAACCCATTAGTTAATATTGGTGCTGGTTCTGAGTCGCAAATGTCAATTGCTGGTTCAAACCCTAAGTATAATAGCTTTAGTGTTGATGGCGTTCGTCAAAATGATGACTTTGGCCTTAATGGTAACGGTTACCCAACTCAACGTTCTCCGATCTCTATCGATGCGGTTGAGCAAGTTTCTGTAAATGTTACGCCTTTCTCAGTGACAAACTCTGGTTTCTCTGGTGGTCAGGTCAATGCAGTAACTAAGTCTGGTACAAATGAATTTCACGGTTCAATTTTTATTGAAAAGAAAAGTGATGCGTTAGCAGGTGATGTTAAAGACCCGTTTTCTGATGAAGAACGTGATATCACGCCTGAATTTAGCGAAGACGTTTGGGGTTTCACTGTTGGTGGACCAATCATCAAAGACAAATTGTTCTTCTTTACCTCGTATGAGAAGTACGACGCAACGGCACCAATCGAATACGGACCAGACGGTTCTTCAGCGCCTAATTCAACAGATGCAACTGTTGCGAGTTATAACGAAGTTGTGCAAATTGCAAAAGATGTATATGGCGTAGATGCCGGAAACTGGGAAGTTGCTCCTACAGAAGAAGATGAAAAGTTCCTTTTAAAATTAGATTGGAATATCAACGAAGATCATCGTGTTTCTGCAACTTACCAACACACTACGGGTAACAGTATTCGTAACCAATCTTCAAGTGGCAGTGAGTTACGTTTAAGCTCACATTGGTACAATAAAGAAGAAACACTGGATAACTTAAGCGTACATTTATATTCAGACTGGACAATGGACCTATCAACTGAATTTAAAATTGCGTTCAAGAACGTAGAAACAATTCAAGCTTCATCAAGTAAGGCATTTGGTGATATCACTGTTGCTACGGGACTAGATAGTCGCGGCCGTCCAGCAGGGAATATTGCCTTTGGTTCAGACCAATATAGACACGGTAATGAACTAGATAACCAAACGTTAAGTTTGCGTTTTGCTGGTGAATATTTAATGGGTGATCACGTTATTGGTTTCGGTATCGAACATGAATCAATTGACGTTCGCAACTTGTTTGCTCCAGATTCATTAGGTCGTTGGGAATTCGACAGTATTGAGGATTTCCGTAACAAAGAAGCCGCTGAATTTTTCTATTCAAATGCGTACAGTAACGACTCTGAAGACGCTGCTGCAAAATTCAATTTCGGTAGCACCTCTTTATTTATAGAAGATGCTTGGGCGATTACGTCAGACTTTGAAGTTACAGCTGGTCTACGTTATGAAACTATTCATAACGACGATAAGCCTGCTTATAATGAAAACTTTGATAACCGTTATAGCTCAATGGGTATCCGTAATGACGTAAGTCTAGACGGTTTAAGTATCATATTACCTCGTATCTCATTTGTTTGGGATGTTGATTTCGATACTGTTGTACGTGGTGGTATCGGTCGTTTCTCGGGTGGTCGTCCAAATGTTTGGATTTCAAATGCCTATAGTAATGACGGTGTAACATACACTACGTTCAACGACGGTAGCATCGATGATTCACTTTTCTTATCTAATGTAGATATTAAACAAGTACCTACAGATGTCCAAAACAGTTTAGTTGCTGGTGACGGTAACGTGAACGTAACTGACCCAGACTTTGAAATGCCTTCTGATTTGCGTACTAGCATCTCAATTGAACACACGTTTGATATACCTGCTGTTGGCGAAGGTTTTGTTGCAAGTGCTGAGTTTATCCATGTTGAAAAAGAAAATGACGTTCATTGGGTAGATTTAACTCGTAAAGAAATTGGCACAACTGCTGATGGCGGCCGTATCATTTATGAACCAATTGATTATTTGACTGGCGAACGTACTAACCGTTATGACTTAATGTTAACTAATGCAGATAAAAATGGTACTAGTGACATTTTCACTACTAGCCTATTTAAAGCATGGGATAACGGTGTAACGTTAAACATGTCTTACACTAATCAAGACATCACTGAAGGTAATGCAGGCGCTAGCTCTACTGCTAAATCTAACTTCCGTTATGTTCCAGCTGTAAGCAGAAACGTACCGCATATTGCAACTTCTGATTATGAAATTGAACATCGTTTTGTCTTAAACTTAGGTTATACAACTGAGTTTTTTGCAGGCTACGATACTAAGTTCAACTTGTTCTTTGAACGTAAATCAGGCTCACCATACTCGTACACAATGGGTGCATTTAGAGATGGTGACTTAGGTGACCAAAGCTCATTCTACAGTGATGGTTATTACTTACCTTATATTCCAACAGGTGCTGATGATCCTAACGTTATTTTTGACGGTATAAGCTACGAAGACTTTGCTGAACTTGTCGAAAAAAGTGGACTTTCAGGTTACGCCGGCGGTTACGTTCCTAAGAACGTTGGCCGTACACCTTGGAGAACTCGAATGGACTTACATGTTGAACAGGAAGTTCCTGACTTCATGAAAGGTCATAAAGGTTCAATCTACTTCGATGTTAAGAACTTACTTAACTTATTCGACGAAGACAGTGGTTTAGTATTGAATAAACAATACCAAAATCAGGGCATCGTTGATTATGATTTGGATGACCAAGGTCGTTATGTTTACGATGAACCTTTCTATGGTAGAGAAACTGACAATTTTGACCAAATCGTTGTTGAAGATTCTGCATGGTTAGTTAAAGTCGGTATTAAATATCGTTTCTAATTAGTTTAGTGACAATATGATTTGCATCAGCAATTCATAAATTAGAAACTTAGTAATTAAAGCGGCTCATAGTAGAGCCGCTTTTCTGTATTAATCTTAAAGGAATTTTTACCATGTTGTATTTTGGTTTACGTAATAATAAAAATGTTTACGCACGGATTGGAGGTTTTTTATGTATATTATTAGCGAATTCAACAAGCGTTAACGCAGCAAATACGCCAGTAACGTCGGCGGATAAACCGCACAATATTATTTATTTAATTGGTGACGGTATGGGTAGCCCGCATACAACGGCGTATCGATATTACAAAGCAAATGCGCAGGGCAAAGTTCGCGGTGATAAGAGTAAAATACCAAGCACAGAATTTGACAAGCACTTAGTTGGTATGGCGAGCACATACCCAGCTGATGATACACTTGTTACAGACTCGGCAGCAGGTGCTACAGCTCTTGCAACGGGTTTTAAATCTTATAACGGTGCGATAGGAGTCACTCCAGATCAGCAGTCACAATTAACGTTATTAGAGCGCGCCAAGCAATTAGGAATGGCAACCGGTGTTGTCGCCACTGCACAGATAAACCACGCGACGCCAGCCAGCTTTATCGCTCATATCGATCACAGAAAAAATACGATGAAATCGCTGATCAATACATTAGTTCAACTTCAAACAGCGTACTAAATGACACGATAGTTACCGACGTCATGTTAGGCGGCGGTACTAAATATTTTGACCGTGAAAGTCGTAAACTTGTAAAAGAGTTTAAGCAACAAGGCTTTCAGTATATTGATTCAATGTCGGATTTAGATTCTTTGAAAAAATTACCGGTACTTGGTCTTTTTCTGAAGAAGGTATGCCATTCGCGATTGATTCAGAGCAGCCAAATCGCCTAACTGCAATGTCAAAAGCGGCACTTAGATTAGTAGAGAATGCGCCTAAGGGCTTTTTCTTAATGTTAGAAGGTAGTCAGGTCGACTGGTGTTCTCATGGGAATGACATTGCCTGTGCGATGGCAGAGATGACCGACTTTGAAGCCACGTTAAAACTTGCGGTGGATTTTGCTAAACAAAACGGAAATACCACGGTCGTTGTAACTGCAGATCACTCAACAGGTGGACTTACATTGGGTCGAGACGGAAAGTATGTTTGGCAAGCCGAGCTTGTTCACAAAATTAAAATTTCATCGGGTCACTTTGCTAGTTTGGTAAAAGAAGGGCAAAGTGTTAAAGATGTTTGGGAAAAATACATCGATTTACCGTTAGAAAAAGACGAGTTGGCGAAACTTGTTAAAGCGTCTGAGTCTGAAAAACAATACGCACTTTCAAATGCTATTTCTAAACTGACAGCTAAAAAGACTGGCACAGGTTGGACAACCGGCGGCCATACTGGAGAAGATGTTCAGGTTTTTGCGTTTGGACCTCATAAAGACATGTTTGTCGGATTTCAAGACAACACCGACATCGCCAAAAAGCTCTTTAGTCTATTACCGAAAAAATAATAGCTCGCATCTAGCTTATTCGTAGTTTGTTTGCTTGGCTTTCATTGAGCCTTAATAGGCAATAAAAAAATCCAGCGCACTGCGCTGGATTTTTATTTGTAAGACAATAAAGAAACGATGTGTTTCTATATTCTCACCATGTTCCTAATGCATTGAACCTATCGAGATTATTGAGTCGATTCTCATTTTAGCAATGCAACTAGGCCCTTGGATTATTCGTCAATACTGCGTAAAAGGGCGTTAACGCCTACTTTTGCACGTGTTTGAGCATCTACCTTTTTAACTATGATAGCTGCGTATAAAGAGTGTGTGCCGTCTTTTGACGGTAATGAGCCCGGGACCACAACAGAACCAGCAGGGACTCTGCCGTATGTAATTTCGCCTGTTTCGCGGTCATATATACGAGTTGATTGGCTAATATAAACACCCATTGATAGCACTGCGCCTTCTTCAATTACAACGCCTTCAACGACTTCTGAACGTGCACCGATAAAACAATTGTCTTCGATAATTGTAGGATTAGCTTGAAGTGGTTCTAAAACGCCACCAATGCCAACGCCACCTGAAAGATGAACGTTCTTACCAATTTGAGCACAAGACCCCACAGTTGCCCATGTATCGACCATAGTACCATCATCGACAAACGCACCAATATTTGTGAATGAAGGCATCAATACAACATTTTTACCAATAAAGGCACCTTTACGGGCTGCTGCAGGAGGAACGACACGCATACCACCTTGTTTAAATTGCTCTTCTGTATAAGAGGCAAATTTACTGTCAACTTTATCGTAAAATAGCGTCTCGCCACCATCCATAACTTCATTATCGCAAATGCGGAATGACAACAAAACGGCTTTTTAAGCCACTGATGTACAACCCATTCACCGGAGATTTTTTCTGCAACTCGGGCTGCACCTTTGTCCAATAATTCAATCGCTTCTTCCACTGCCGACTTAACTTCTGCTGTAACAGAAGTTGGCGTGATATTGTCGCGATTTTCGAATGCCTCTTCGATCAACGTTTGTAATTGGGCAATGTTGGTTTGTTCAGTCATGTTATTCCTACTTTTCTAGAACGTTAATTTATTAAGATAATGCGTCTTTTAACGCTTCTGATAGCGCTAATTGTTGTTCTTCATTCAACTTCTTATTGTCTGCAGTTGAAATTTTAAAGATGTCTTCAGCGCGTTCACCGATTGTGCTGATCTTTGCTGAATACACCATAATTTGATTGTCTTTAAATACAGTTGCAATTTTTGCAAGTAATCCCGGCGTATCCAAAGCCGTAATTTCCAACATATCGCGATAGTTACTTTTAGCATCCATAAAACGAACACCGACTTTAATCTGAAATTGCTTAATTTGTCGTGGGACACGCTTATTGATTGTTGTTGCACAAACTTCGCCACTGATGATTTTAATCAATAAGTGTTTTATTTCATCGCGACGAAATTCAGAATCAATAACTGCATCGTCTTGATCTAAAACGATAAACGTATCTAGCAAATACCCATCTTTTGTATTCATAACGTGCGCATCGGCGATGTTGACGTTTTTAGTATCAAACGCACTTACGATATTACTGAAAACACCGGCACGGTCTTTAGCATAGACAAAAACCTGAGTTCCGCCTCTTATGGGCCCTTCGCTTACTAGCACTAAAGGCTGTTTACTGCGATTTTTATGATTTAAAAGATGCTCGGTATGCTAAGGCTATATTTCTAGGGGCATGTCGAGAGAAATACAAAGTTCGAAATTGCTTCCAAATATGATGGACTTGCTCTTCGATAATGCCTTTGTCGGCCAATAGGGTTAACGCTTGTTCTTTATGATCTTTGGCTGTTTCACGCATGTCTTTAGCGTTTTCTAAACCTTGACGTAGCGCCCGTTGAGTTGACAAATAAAGATCGGATAACAGTGAGTTTTTCCAGTCATTCCACAAGTTTGTATTCGTAGCGCGTACGTCGGCTACAGTTAAACAATATAGGTGATTTAAACGGGTTTCGTCTTTTACTTTTTTTGCAAAATCGGAAATGACGTCTGGGTCATAGATGTCATTTTTTTGGGCGGTTACCGACATCAGTAAGTGATTGTCCACTAACCATGAAACTAGTCTTGTGTCTGATTTTGGCAATTTGTGTAGGTCACCAAAGTGGGTCGCGTCGATAGCTCCTAGCTCACTATGATCACCGCCGCGGCCTTTACCAATGTCGTGGAAAATACCGGCGATATATAGTAATTCTGGCTTATCTAATCGTTTGAAGATTGCACTACACAACGGAAACTCATTGTTATATTGCGGCTGTGAAAAACGATACAGGTTTTTGACTAATCTATGTGTATGTTCATCAACGGTATAAGCGTGGAATAAATCGAATTGCATTTGGCCAACAATATGTCGCCAATTAGGCATATAGTAAGCTAATACGCTGTGTTTGAGCATTAACGTAAATGCATGACCCATAGAGTTAGGGTGTCGTAAAAACTCCATAAACGCATTTCGGCATTTTTCTAAGTCTTGCAAATCCCCATCAAACGCCGGCGAACGCGTCGGAACAAGCGAATTGTGGCTGAGTGCAGTTTTTCTACCTGTGGGTTTTCTGCGATATGAATAAACATCTTAAAAATGTTAGCTCGATAGAAAAATACGTCTTCGTGGCGTACTAACAAGGAACGTCCATGAATCGCAAAGTCATCATCAAGGACAATGACATCTCTAGTAACACCTAAAATTGAAGAGTTGAATCGTTGTAACAACATTGAATTTAACTCAGTTACGCGGCGCGCAACACGAAAGAAGCGTTTCATCATGCGTTCGACGGATGGTTTGCCATCGTCACCAAAACCCATTAACTCAGCAACTTGCGGTTGATAATCAAACAAGAGTCGATTTTCACTGCGTTTAGCAACGATATGCAGAGCAAAGCGCATTTGCCACAAGTAGTCTTGGCACTCCTGCATTTCTTGATATTCGTCTTGTAACAAATAGTCATGACCGACAAGTTCGGCGACACTTTGAGTATTGTAGTGCTTTTTTGCAACCCAAGAGATAGTTTGCAGGTCTCGCAAACAACTAGGATTGGCTTTTAGATTCGGTTCAAGGTTGTACGACGTTGAGTGATAGCGTGCATGACGCTCTTCTTGTTCATCACGTTTTTTAATATAAAAGTCTTGGCTAGATAGAAATTTTGATTTATTTAATTCAACTTCAAGTTCCTCGAAGTTATGGTTGTTGCCGCAAATTAAACGACGTTCCATTAAGTTGGTTGCAATTGTTATATCGTCTTTGCCAATATCTATTGCTTCTTTTATGGTTCTTACCGCATGACCAACATCAAATTTTAGGTCCCAAAGTGTCGTTAAAAATAAACTTATTTTTTCTTGTACAGCGGGCTTGATTGCTTTTTTGCTTAATAATAATAAATCTATATCTGACTCTGGGTGTAACTCACCACGACCATAACCACCAACAGCAAGTAAACTGATGTCTTCCTCGATATGAAGGTCACTAAGTTGCCACACATTAAGTAGGATAAAATCAACAAAGTCAGAACGTGCGTTAACTAATCTACGAACCGTCATTAACCCAAAATTCTCACGACTCCAATCACCGAACTCCTTCAGGCGAGTTTTATACTCAAGCAGTTGAAACGGCACTGGTAATGGTGACAGTAATTCATTCGGGATCTGTATATTCACGTTTTCGCCTTTTAGGATCGAAAGCGGCTTGCGCCGCCGGGGTTATAGTCTAGTCATGGTAAAACTACTTAGTGTGTAATGATCCGAGGGAAGTCTTCATCATTTCTCAATGTGAGAACTTCAACGCCATTTTCAGTCACAAGTAATGTATGTTCCCATTGTGCCGATAATTTTCTATCTTTTGTGACTGCCGTCCATTGATCTTTAAGCACTTTTAACTTGTGTGTTCCGGCATTAATCATTGGCTCTATAGTAAAACACATGCCAGCCTTAAGTTCTTCGCCTGTTCCAGCCCGGCCGTAGTGCACTACTTGAGGCTCTTCATGGAATCCTTCGCCAATGCCGTGACCACAAAAATCGCGGACTACCGAATATGAATGTTTCTCTGCATGGTTTTGAATGACCTCACCGATATCGCCTAAACGACAACCTGGTTTAACTAACTCAATGGCTTTATAAAGGCATTCTTGGGTAACAATCGCTAATCGTTTCGCCATGATGTTTTCTTTTCCGACAAAAAACATTTTTGACGTATCGCCATGCACACCATCCTTAATTACAGTTACGTCAATATTGACACTGTCGCCATCTTTTAGTGGCTTGTCATCCGGTATGCCATGACAAATAACATGGTTTATTGATGTACAGATACTTTTAGGGAACGGAGGGTGACCATAATTTAATGGTGCAGGGATACAACCTTGCACGTCAACAATATAATTGTGGCAAATGGTATTGAGCTCATCCGTTGTAACGCCGACTTTTACATGTTCACCGATCATTTCCAATACTTCGGCAGCTAAACGGCCTGCAACTCGCATTTTCTCTATTAGTTCAGGTGTTTTAATTATTGCAGCCATAAATTCCTCTTATTATTTTCACAACCTAGATGTTAAAAAATATACAATATTTAACGGTAATTGTTGTGTTTGATTACTCGGGTATGGTATAAAGCGCGCCTTATTTTTACAAAGGTTTTTTGAGTATTTACTTAAATCATTTTTGGATAAGTAAGTAAAACTAACATTAATTTTAAATAACACACATATATCGACACATTCTCCGGGGTGCCAAAACGTTGAAAAACGGTGAGGTCGGATTGGAATGGGATATATGGAGGCCTAACCCCATACAGAGGAAAATTAAAATGGCAAACGTATCAATGCGTGACATGCTACAAGCTGGCGTACACTTCGGTCACCAAACTCGTTACTGGAACCCGAAAATGAAACCTTTCATTTTTGGCGCTCGTAACAAAGTTCATATCATCAACTTAGAAAACACAGTTCCTATGTTCAACGATGCATTAGACTTCATCAAGTCTGTTTCTGCTCGTAAAGGTAAGATCTTGTTTGTTGGTACAAAGCGTGCAGCGAGCGAAGCTATCAAGGAAGCGGCTACTCTTAGCGACCAATACTACGTTAACCACCGTTGGTTAGGTGGTATGTTGACTAACTGGAAAACAGTTCGTCAATCTATCAAGCGTTTAAAAGACTTGGAAGCGCAATCTGAAGACGGAACGTTTGAAAAGCTTACTAAAAAAGAAGCTTTGATGCGTACACGCGAAATGGAAAAGCTAGAAAAAGCTTAGGCGGAATTAAAAACATGGGCGGTTTGCCAGATGTGATCTTCATCATCGACGCAGACAACGAGCACATTGCTATCGCTGAAGCAAATAACCTAGGTATTCCTGTTGTTGCAGTAGTTGATACTAACTCTAACCCAGACAACATCGATTTTGTTGTTCAGGTAACGACGACGCTATCCGTGCAATTCAGTTATACACTTCAGCAGTTGCTGGCGCCATCAAAGAAGGTCGCTCAAACAACTTAGAAGTTCAAGCTGAAGATTTCGTAGAAGCTGAATAATTGTCATAAATCGTTTTTAACGATTTTATTTACGACAATAGTAAGGGGTCATAGTTTCTATGGCCCCGATACCAGATTAAATGATGTCATTGCTCGCAAAAGCGATGACTAATACATGAGGACAGAATCATGGCAGTAACTGCTGCATTAGTTAAAGAACTTCGTGACCGCACAGCAGCGGGCATGATGGATTGTAAAAAGCGTTAACTGAAACTAACGGTGATATTGAACTAGCAATTGAAAATATGCGCAAAAATGGCCAAGCGAAAGCGGCTAAAAAGCGGGTAACATTGCTGCTGAAGGTACAATTGTCATTAAACAAGCAAACGGCACAGCTGTTCTTGTTGAAGTTAACTGTCAAACAGATTTCGTTGCAAAAGACACTGGCTTCTTAGCATTTGCTAACGAAGTTGCTGAAGCTGCAATCGCTTCTACAATGACTATCGACGAGTTAAAAGCTAAATTTGAAGAAGCTCGTGTAACGCTAGTGACTAAAATTGGTGAAAACATCAATGTACGTCGTCTTCAATACATCCAAGGTGCTGCATTAGCAGAATACCGTCACGGTGAGAAGATTGGTGTTGTTGTCGCTGGTGAAGCAGACGCAGAAACTCTTAAGCACATTGCTATGCACGTCGCTGCAAGCAAGCCTGAGTTTGTTAATCCATCTGACGTACCTGCTGAAGTTGTTGAGAAAGAAAAAGCGATCCAAATTGAAATCGCAATGAATGAAGGCAAGCCTGCTGAAATCGCTGAAAAGATGGTTTTAGGCCGCATGAAGAAGTTTACTGGTGAGGTTTCTCTTACTGGCCAAGCATTCATCATGGAACCTAAGAAAACTGTTGGCGATATTCTTAAAGAGAAAGGCGCTACTGTTTCTTCATTCGTTCGTTTAGAAGTTGGTGAAGGCATTGAGAAGAAAGAAGAAGATTTCGCATCAGAAGTTGCTGCGCAAATTGAAGCTGCTAAAAAAGCTTAATTCTACTTTATCTTAGAAAAAACCGCGGTTGTCCGCGGTTTTTTATGTCTGAAATTTGAGATTAATTAATTTCAATGTGCGAGGTTACTTTACTCGCTCGTTTCTCACTACCACTTGAAGTCGAGTTATGCTCGTGTTCATTGGTTTGCGCAGGGATAAGGGCAGACTGTTCCTGATCTTGTCCATATAGCGGGTGGTAACTGCCTTTGGGTATGGTATTAAATACCCTTGAATTGACCTTATTGGCTAATGGCAGATAGTCTGTTGTACTTGTATTTATCGCAGTAATAATTAGATTGAATAAAAAGCTGTCAGAATCCCCACTGGTATTTTCAACAACAACATCATTTTGCTGCCAGAGTGTTTCACCTGAGTTAGTTGAAACAAGTTGGAATTTGGCACCAACAGCGACATTTCCTCCAGCAATATAATAAGACGTATTCCAATGACTAATATCCACAAACAATACCGCATCGGCGCCAAACAGCTGCTGATATTTATAAAGTGGAATTGCTGAAAGCTGTGCGCCGTCAATAATACCTTCATTAGCGAACACAGATTCGACGTACGGCACTGACAACACATAGTAACCCGCTTCGGCGAGTGGCAACGCTAAAGTTGCTGAGTAGAGTTGTGCTGCGTCTGCGGCGGTTGTTGTATTGCGAGCAGGCAACACCAATATGGACTTTATTTTTTCCTGATACATATTTGGGTACGCCTGCAATTTGCTATAACCCGAAGTAGTTTGGCAAGCTTGCAATACAAGTAAACATGCAATTATGGAAGCGGCTGATATAAACTTTTTTGCCATTTGCAGATATACGGTTTGGTTAATGGCCTGATGACATATTGAACCTTTCACATTGTTAATAGTTATTTTGTTCGCCATTATTCAACCTCGATAGTTAATAAAATCTTATCAACATAATATTGAGCTTCTGGAAAATATTGTTTTTCTAGAGTCAACAATTCGATGGCTCGACTTTTATTACCAAGTGATTGCTCCATTATAGCCAACTCAAATCGCACACCCGGCGGCACCGGCTTATTTTTGCTAGGTGCTTTATTGATTATACCTTCTAGCTCTGTTTTGTGGCGATTAAACGCATGACTGTCATCATTTTTGCGGTAGTCATAAAGGGTATTTTGGTAGTTTCCCCAGTAATACATCGTTTTGGCGGTGCAACCGGTTAGGGTTGTTACACAGACCAACAAGCATAAATAGGCTATTTTCACGGTATAATCACATCCACTGTTTGACCTTGTGTGACAAAAATATTCTTGTTTATTACGAGTTTGCCATTACGCAGTACTTTAAGCTCGTGACTGCCTATGGCTATTGGAAACTTAGCGACAGTCTTTCCATTGAGTTCAAACGTTTTAGTTTTTGCATTAATGTTGGTAATGGTTTGCCCTAAAATAATAGTGGCACCAATAAAGTTACCTTCAAGCTGAACATAAGCTTGGTCAACAGGCTGATTTGTGTATTGCACGCTGGTGCAGGCTGAAATGATAAACATAAAAGTAACGAGTATTAATTTCTTCATAAAAACTATCCTTATAACCAAATGAGTCGATATGTAATGGCTTTGCTTTGAAAACGTTTTTTGGTGACTAACCCAGTGGTGTTTAAGCCTGTAATCACCTGCGTTAACCTAAACTAGTCTTTGTTAAATTAACGTTCTCTAACTTGGTATTGACTTAGAAGCGCCTCGTCAATTTTGCCATCGACCAAATCCACAAAGCTGATCTGACTTTCACCTTCTCCCGCATTAGTTGCGACTTTAACTGTCGCGATAAAACGTCCAGGTAATTCGATTGATTGACCTGTCTGAGGATTAGTTACCGACTTTCCAGGTTGGTAGATTGATAACATTGTTCCAGAGTGTTAGACCTTGATTTAAGCCACCTGCAATGATCAGTTGTTGGTCCTGAACGCCCAGCACGTAACTCTTCCAAGGTTTGTCTAGTAGGTTGTTCATTATGTTTGCAACAAGTTTAGATATCGCCGCGGAAACGGCTTTGTCGTCTAGTGAGGTATTAAATGCAGCAACTTCACCAACGCCAAATACTTGATTTGCCTCCGACGTGGCTTCGCCTGTTGCTTCTTCGGAATAGATAATTTCAGATGTAGCGACATTCACTAGCCGAACATTGACAGTTGCACGGGCTTTTTGGATTTTATTTCTTGAAAAATACCCACTTCACTGACCGTTTCCCTGCCAAATTCGGAAACAGAACCTAGCAATAAATATTCAGCTCCAATTAAACTGGCATCAAATTTATTGTTAGTTTCATTCTTCAATAGCTGTAAATCACTTCGTTCTAACAAGATAAACTTTCCGCTTTGAGTCAGCCTAGCATTTAGAATATCACTGGCTTGTTTACCTAAACGGTTGTTATTACCATCAACTAAAAACCAGACTGGCGTTTTGATTCGTCAGAAAAACGACCTATAGCAACAATTCGTTTGAGGCCTTGCTCTGAACTTAACTTGGTTTTAGCAATTTGGTCGGGAACCGAAATGGGTTTGTTAATTTGCTCCTTGGTCGCACTGGTGCAGGCAGAAATTGTCAAAACCATAAATAATGAGGGTAATAAGTGTCTTTGCATAAATGTAATCCTTTGACATTGTGGCACGAAATGGTCAGTAAAAAATGTTAAGAAGTACCAGTCCGTGTGATTTCTTACTTTATGACAGACGTAAAATTAAAAGGTTCATTAATTTGTTTTCTACCGAATAAAATAAATTTCTTAATATTATTGCCAATAATATGAATAGCTTAAGTCTATTGAATTTTCGAAGGGGCGGCGTTCAATGCTGAGTCGCACGTCATAATCAATCCCTAAACCAAATCTGTTTTGCCACTTAAGTGTAGGGACGTTGTCATAAGAGGTATCAGCAAGTCCAATTATGGGCTGATTTAATTCAATATGACTTTTCCAATACGAATTAAAGTCCCAAAGGTAACCTAGCGTTAAACTTGCAGAAATAGGGCGAAGGTAAGAAGTTGACGTTTGCAGTTTTAACTCAGGCATCCCGTAGACCGTCCCACCTCCAAAAGCATAGGCTTTACCTAGCCCAAGCTCTGTCGTCACATTAATACATTCAAAGCATTTTTGTTGATTGGATTCAAACCCAAGCCGAATTTTCCACGCTAGATTAGATGTCTCGTTTAGATCTGTTTGTGCCGGTTGTAACGTGAGTATATTGGTTATGTCAAAACGCTCTAGTCGAACCCCTTCATCAGACACCAAAAATTCTAAGTCACCCATTTGCAATGAGGAGTTGGCTAGACGTCCAATATCATTAGAGAGTAAGTCATAATAGGTCGCTCGCATCCTAATTTTAGTTGCTAATTGGCCGCTAGATGAATGACGAACGGTGATTTGCGTCATGCTAGGTTGTTGGCCTAAATGCGGAGCGGTTTCAATTTTTGTAGGCTTGAAGTTGCCACCGGTAGGCAATAAGAGCCGCTCTTTTAACAATTTCTTTCTAAAGGAATTATCGGTTTTCCCGAGCTGATGTTGATAATTTAAAAACTCAATTAATGTATTAATAACATTAACCTTTTCAGCAAGGCTCAAACTTGTGTAAGCGTTATGACTATTGTCTGTGTTATTTAAAAGTGAGTTGGTACGCCATTGGCTATTTAATTTAACAACCACTTCCTTTTCAGTGGCAGTTAGGTGTTGATAGTTCGACAGAAAACTAGAGAATTTGGATTGATGTTTATCGATTGAAGCAATTAAGTTGTTACTTGGTGTTGCAATCGCTTTAAAAACATTTATTGGTTGGGCCCAATAAAACTCGTCATCGATTAATTTTCTATCGGTAATTATGCTAATTAATTCTGCAATACGAGACGCGCAATTGTCGTTCAAATAGTAATAATCAAATTTTTGTCTACGAAGTTCCCATACGTGCATGATCAACATTTGAAGTTGAGTATTAGAAAGCGCCAACTGATAGTCCCAGAGGTCTCTGGATTCTTGTTCGGCATACATTTTATGATGACGGAAAAAGCTATCTTCTTTAAATGCGGCAAAATAACCACCGAAAAAACCTTTAAATACGTACGTCAGTGCACCGTCTTCAGGGGGATTGCAGCACCAAAATTAACACTGTGGTCAAGTAATAAGTTACTGCCAGTTGAGTTTGATTGATAGTTGAATTTTAGTAATAAGTGCCCAAAAAGATGCCGGGTTACCCAAGTACCCAGAAGCATATACTAGGCTAGCGGATTTAAGACTAGGCAATTTAGCCCATTGATTAAAGTCTTCACAGTGGTTTAAGTTATATTGAGTAGTGTTTAAATTAAGTTGCTTGGAGAGCCAACTAAAGCGAGCCGGAAAGCGACAACTGGGATGATTGTTGTCTGTAGGAGTGGAAAATAGCAGTTTAATGTTAGCGAGTAATTCAGCACTGCTGTCAGTTTTTCCATTGTCACTCAAAAAATAGGAATCAGAAGTCACTTCACTTTGAAATAGGCCATCGTTATTTTTGTATCGTAGTAAACCGATCCAAAACGGATCATTAGCAAGCGATTGTATTTCCTCGCTTGGCCTAGCACTTATTTCCGTATTTGATTTGGGGATAGGGAAGCAAAAGCTTGAATACAAAGAAAAAAGAATAAAAATAGAATAAATCTCATAAATTAAAAAGCCTGCACAGGCAGGCTTTATCTCGCATAAAAGAAAAAATTAGCTAACAGTACACGCTGCTACATGTTGACTTGTTTTTAAATACATTGCTTGAGCTTTAGCTGTAGACGCTAATTCAGCAAATGATTCATCAGTCGCAATATCGTTGCGAATAGCCGCGGTTACTTTAGCATGGTTTGCAACATCGCAACCCATAAGTGACAACATGGCTGTTGCATGACGGCCTTCACCTTTACTGATGTCTGTTTCGATTTGCTCAATCGACTCATTAATGAATACAGCAGACGCAACATTAATGCCTTTACATTGCTCTGGTGACGCAGCCATAGAGATAAGGGCAGTCGTACCTAAATCCCAAATAATGTTAGAAACAGCGGCCGCTACAGGCATGTCTTTAAAAATTAAGGCTCCGATCCCACAGTCTGTCCATGCATTTTTTACTGCTTTGGCAGCCTGATCAACAGTATCATCAGCTAGTGTAGAAGCAGAAAAAGACAAAGCCACGGTTGTAGAAATAGCAAGCACGTATTGTTTTAACTTCATTGATAGTCTTCCTTTATATAAATATTCAAATTCACATTAGCATTATTTTTTTGACGGCAAATATATTTTTCGCCATTTTTGTGACTAAAACTTTGTTTCTAACAATCACTTTTGCTTTGCTATAACCGTAAAAATCCCCTAGAATACGCGGCAATTTGCACCTCATAATTTCAATCTACGGGAGCCTTCAAAACATGAAGCCAGTTTATCGACGCATTCTTTTAAAATTAAGCGGTGAGGCCCTTATGGGCGAAGAAGGGTTTGGAATTGACCCTAAAGTCTTGGACCGTATGGCGCAGGAAATAAAAGAGTTAGTAGAAAAGGATGTCCAAGTTGGTGTGGTTTTAGGCGGAGGTAATATTTTCCGTGGTGCACCACTTGCAGAAGCTGGAATGAATCGCGTTGTCGGTGATCACATGGGGATGCTTGCTACTGTGATGAATGGTTTAGCAATGCGTGATGCCTTGCATAGAGCACATGTAAACGCACGTTTAATGTCGGCGATTCCACTTAAAGGTGTTTGTGACGATTATTCTTGGGCTGAGGGCATTAGCTTATTAAAAAGCGGTCGCGTTGTTATATTCTCTGCAGGTACTGGCAATCCATTTTTTACAACCGACTCAGCCGCATGTTTACGCGGAATTGAAATAGAAGCCGACGTTGTGTTAAAAGCAACTAAAGTTGATGGTGTATACTCTGACGACCCAATGAAAAACCCAGATGCGGTATTGTACCCTGCATTGGATTATCAAGAAGTTATTGAAAAAGAATTAAAAGTTATGGATCTAGCTGCATTTACGTTGGCCCGTGACCATAATATGCCTATCTGTGTATTTAATATGAATAAGCACTGGCGCTTTAAAACGTGTTGTGACAGGTGAGCAAGAAGGTACAATCGTATCTAATAACAAGATTGAAAGTTTATAAATTTTTAAAGGAATTTTAACGTGTTAAATGAAATTCAAAAAGACGCAGCTGTGCGTATGGACAAGAGCATCGATGCTCTTCAAACTCAATTAAATAAAATTCGTACTGGACGTGCTCATCCGAGCCTTTTAGATGGCATTCAAGTGTCTTATTACGGTGCGGATACCCCACTTAACCAATTAGCCAACGTTTCGATTGAAGATTCACGTACGTTAGCATTGACTGTATTTGATAAGTCACTGACACAAGCTGTTGAAAAAGCAATTATGATGTCAGACCTTGGTTTAAATCCAATGTCAGCAGGTACGGTTATCCGTATTCCATTACCAGCATTAACCGAAGAGCGTCGTCGTGACTTAGTTAAAGTGGTAAAAGGCGAAGTTGAAAGTGGTCGAATTGCAGTGCGAAATATTCGCCGTGATGCAAATGGTGATTTTAAATCGTTGTTAAAAGATAAAGAAATATCTGAAGACGAAGCTCGCCAAGCTGAAGACGAAATTCAAAAGTTAACAGACGCTAAGATGAAAATTATCGATGCGATGTTTGACAAAAAAGAAAAAGAATTGATGGAAATTTAATCGCTCATTGGTGGTGATTAGTTATAAACGCCGTGTAGTTTTACCACTCGGCGTTTTATTATTTTTAGGTGAAAATAATGGCAAAAGTAGACGTTGTCGCTGACGTATTAGAGCATTACGCCGATTCTATTCCACAGCATGTTGGGATTATAATGGACGGCAATGGTCGATGGGCGCAACAAAAAGGAATGCCAAGAGTATACGGCCATAAGAAAGGTGTTGACTCGGTTCGTGCTGCGGTGAAGTTTGCGCGTCAGGTTGGGATCAAGTCACTTACATTATTTGCGTTTTCAAGTGAGAACTGGAAACGACCAGAGGAAGAAGTTTCTGGGTTAATGGACCTATTTATGTTGGTACTCACAAAAGAAATAAAGAATTTACACAAAAATAACGTGAAGTTAAAAATCGTAGGCGATATCACGGCATTTAGTGCAGGAATTCAAAAGAAAGTGGCCTCGGCTCACGAACTAACGGGTAACAATACAGGGTTAACCTTAAATGTTGCTGCGAATTACGGCGGCCGTTGGGACATTGTTGAAGCAGCAAAGTCACTTGCGGATAAAGTTAAACGTGGCGAGTTGGAAAGTGCTGACATTGATGAAGCATTATTTGACTCACATACGCAATTTGCTGAACAACCTGATTTAGATTTATTGATCAGAACGGGGGAGAGACTCGGATCAGTAACTTTTTACTATGGCAAGTAGCCTACGCAGAATTGCATTTTACGCCACTTTATTGGCCAGCATTTAACGCATTAGCATTTGCTCAAGCTGTTGAAGCTTTTGCCGGAACAGAACGACGATTTGGGTTGACCGGCGAGCAAGTTAAACGCTAGTGCACTTAAAATTATAATAAAAATAGGATTTAAGTTTGTTAAAACAACGAATTATTACAGCCTTGATACTGGGTGCGTTATTACTGTTAGCGTTATTTAATCTGCCATCAGACTGGTTTACTTGGTTATCTTTAGGGGTATTTGGTTATGCAGCCTACGAATGGAGTAAATTAGCCGAGATAAAATCCGCTGTTAATCAATTGCTTTATGCTGGCGGATCAGTCGCTCTTGGACTGGCACTCTATTTAGGTTACCTAGAGCAAGACCTGTGGACCATTACAGGTCAACTGACCGAACAAAACTACTTACTTATGTTATGCGCCTGTTGCTGGTGGTTTGTCAGCTCAGTATTAGTTTTGATTTACCCACGTGGGAATCGCGTTTGGCAACATCAACCTATTGTTAAGGCCGTATTTGGTTATTTAACCGTTATACCGGCTTGGCTTGCATTATTAACCATACGTCAATGGCATTATGAGTTAGATGTCGATAAAGGCGCTTGGCTCGCTTTATTTGTTTTTGGTATTGTATGGGCCGCAGATATAGGCGCTTATTTTGCGGGACGTCGTTTTGGCAGTCACAAACTTATGCCACGGGTAAGTCCTGGAAAAACGATTGAAGGCTTTTTGGGTGGAATGGCTGCTGTTGTTTTACTAACCGTTTACGTATTGTGGAATTCAGAAACTTCGATGGATAGCTGGTTTGTACTGATCTTATCCTGCGTAGCCATTGGTGTCATTTCTGCATTTGGCGACTTGAGTGAAAGCATGTTGAAGCGTGACGCTGGCATGAAAGACAGTGGCAATATTCTTCCCGGACACGGTGGATTATTGGACCGTATCGATTCGTTAACCGCTGCAATGCCTGTGTTTTTGGTATTTTTCAGTCATTTTTATCTTAATTAATTGGCGACAATGCAGAATCTAACAATCCTTGGAGCAACCGGCTCAATAGGGCTTTCGACACTCGATGTTATATGTCGTCATCCAGATAAATTTAACCTATATGCTGTTAGCGGCAATACCAATGTTAAAGCAATGGCTAAGATTTGTTTAGAACACAAACCTCAAATTGCAGTAATGGTAGAAGAAGCTGCGGCTTGCGCGCTTAAAGCATTAGTACCAAGCTCGGTAAAAGTGCTCAGTGGTAAAGAAGCCTTAGTAGAAATTGCAGCTTGTACTGACGTTGATACTGTTATGGCCGCTATTGTTGGTGGCGCAGGTTTAGAGCCTACAATGGCCGCCGCTAAGTCGGGCAAACGAATATTGTTGGCAAATAAAGAAGCCTTAGTCATGAGCGGCGAATTATTCTTAGATGAAGTTCGTAAAAGTGGCGCAACTTTATTGCCGGTCGACAGTGAACATAATGCCATTTTTCAAGCGTTACCTGCCGCAGTTCAAAAAGGCGGGAAGTTAACAGACTCCGGTGTTCACAAAATTTTATTGACGGGGTCTGGTGGACCTTTTTAACTAAACCACTAAATGAATTTGAAGCGATTACCCCAGAAATGGCAGTGGCCCATCCTAATTGGGATATGGGCGCTAAAATCTCTGTGGACTCCGCCACAATGATGAACAAAGGTCTTGAGTTTATCGAGGCACGTTTGCTGTTTAATGCTAGTTTTGAACAAATTGATGTCATTATCCATCCTCAATCTATTATTCATTCGATGGTGAGTTACAATGACGGCTCGGTAATTGCGCAAATGGGACAACCTGATATGCGCACACCGATTGCTCATACGTTGGCTTTTCCAAATCGAATTGACTCCGGGGTAACACCACTCGACTTTACCCAACTTGCAGATTTTTCGTTCCAAGCGCCTGACTTAAACCGTTTTCCAAATTTAGCATTAGCATTAGAAGCATCTAAATGTGGACAAGCAGCAACAACGATACTGAATGCTGCCAATGAAGTTTCTGTCGCCGCGTTTTTATCTCGTCAAATAGGATTTAATCAAATCGCAACAATAAATGAAGGTGTACTAAATAAGCTTGCTGGTGAGTCTGTAGCGAGTTTAGACGATATATTAGCGCTAGATACAATGAGTCGAAAATATGCTGCCACAGCAGTGTTGGAGCCATTGTTATGATTGATTTTATTTGGAACCTACTGAGCTTTGTAGTCGCCCTAGGTATTTTAGTATTTGTACATGAATATGGCCACTTTTGGGTTGCCAGAAAAAACAAGGTAAAAGTTATTCGTTTTGCGGTGGGTTTTGGTAAACCAATTTACAGTTGGCACGGGAAAACCGGTACTGAATATGTTATCGGTCTAATCCCATTAGGTGGCTATGTAAGAATGTTAGACGGTCGTGTTGACGACGTTGCAGAGGCAGACAAACCATTTAGCTTTGATCAAAAATCCGTCAAACAAAGAATTGCAATCGTTGCTGCAGGCCCAATGATGAATTTTATATTCGCGATATTTGCGTTATTTGTCATGTTTTTAATGGGGGTACCGGCGGTAAAACCTGTCATAGGTAACGTTATCGCGGACTCACCCGCGCAACATGCGGGTTTATATGCCAATGATTTAATCATCAAAGTTGAAGATCAGTCAGTTGGAGATTGGGAAGCGGCGAGCTATGCATTAATCAATCATATTGGTAACGACACGGTGAACCTCACAGTAAGTCGTGGCAACTTTGAAACAACAGCAACACTAAATACGATAGGCTGGACCGTTTCGGACGGGCAGTTGCTCAGTGGGCTTGGTATCGAGCCATTTCGGCCAGAACCAACGCTTGAGTTAGGTCATGTTGTTGCTGAATCTGCGGCCGACTTAGGCGGGCTTAAAGTTGGCGATACTATGTTGGTTTTGGATAATGTTCCATTAACCACTTGGAAACAGGCCACCGGGATCATAAGTGAATCCGCAGAAAAGGAATTAGTGCTTTTGGTGCAACGAGGTGAAGAACGTATAACCTTGACTATCCGGCCAACTAACAAACCGACCGCAGAGGGTTTCAGCAATGGCTACCTTGGCATCGCACCTAAGTTTGAGAATTGGCCAAAAGACTATGTATTTAATCATCAATATGGTATTTTGCCCGCCGTACAAAAAGCAGTTGTTAAAACTTATGAATTAATCACCATGAGTTTCCAGACAATCGGCAAGTTAATAACAGGCGTTATTGGATTAGATAACCTAAGTGGTCCTATTTCAATCGCACAGGGCGCTGGTATCAGTGCTCAGAGCGGAATTGTTTACTTTGTCAGTTTTTTAGCTTTGATAAGTGTCAATCTTGGTGTAGTCAATCTATTACCACTGCCAATATTGGATGGCGGGCACTTAATGTATTTTTTAATTGAACTAATTAGAGGTAAACCTGTCTCTGAAAGGGTGCAAGAAATCGGTTTTAGGATCGGTGCTTTTGCATTATTAATGATAATGGGTATCGCCATTATGAATGATTTCGGCAGATTGTAGTGGCTGATTATATCTTGCCTGTAGTAGTTGTATTGGAACAAAAATAATAATGAAACATATCGTAGTTAGTATTCTCTTAATTTCTCTTAGTTGCTTTTCTATTGCAGACGAACAACGATTTGTTATTGAAGACATTCAAGTTAATGGTTTGCAACGTGTCGCACTTGGTGCCGCACTGACGCATGTGCCGTTTTCCGCAGGTGACGAAATAACTGAGTTTTATGTAGCGCAATCGATTAAACGCTTATACGCGTCTGGCCATTTTGCAAATATTGAAGTGTACCGTGATGGCAACACAATAATTTATAAGGTGACGGAAAGACCTACCATCAGCGTTATTGAATTTGATGGTAACAGTGATATTAAAGACGAGCAGTTACAAGGCAGTTTAGACGACTCTAATATACGAGTTGGCGAATCCCTCGATAAAACTATCTTAACGAACATTGAGTCGGCACTTACCGACTTCTATCATAGTGTTGGTAAATACAATGCTACGGTAAATGCGAGTGTCACTTACTTACCTCGAAATCGCGTAAAGCTAAAGTTTGAGTTCGAAGAAGGCGACGCAGCTGAAATTCGTCAAATTAACATTGTTGGTAATGAGGTTTTTGAAGACGAGGAATTGTTACTTAAGATTGAATCAAAGCAAAACCTGGCTTGGTGGCAGTTTTTAGATAATGACCGTTATCAAAAGCAAGCACTGCAGGGCGATATTGAAACAATACGTGACTACTATTTAGAATTTGGTTATTTAAAGTTTAATATTGAATCGACTCAAGTTTCAGTCGCACCAGATAAAGAATCGGTTTACATCACACTTAACGTGACTGAAGGTGAACCGTTTACGGTGACTGGTTTTGAATTTATCGGCGACTTGTTGGGACAAGAAGAGTTTCTTAAGAGACTCGTACCAATTAGAATCAATGAGCATTATAACGGTGAAGTTGTTACTTACACTGAAGAAATGATCACTAAATACCTCGCTCGCTTTGGTTATGCAAATGCACAGGTTAAGACGATTCCTCAGCTTGATGAAGAGAAAAACGAAGTTGCTTTAACTATCTCGGTTGACCCAGGTAAACGTGTTTATGTTCAGCGTGTTTCGTTCATAGGTAACTTTAATACGTCAGATGAAGTTTTGCGCCGTGAGATACGCCAGTTTGAAGGTGCAACATTATCTAATGAGTTATTGGAATTATCTAAAAACCTTATTCAACGTTTAAAATACATTGAAACGGTTGAGTTCGAAGTCAAAGAAATCCTAGAGCCGTGACGATGCGGTAAACGTTCAATTTACCATTAAAGAACAACCGTCAGGTTCATTCCAAGCAGGTGTTTCTTATGGTGATTATACTGGGCTTGCATTTAATGCGTCGGTACAGCAAGAAAACTTTTTAGGTACAGGTAACTCGGTTGGTATTTCACTTAACACTTGGAAAGCGCAGCAAACAATTGCTCTAAACTATACCGATAATTACTTTACGGATGATGGCGTAAGTCTTGGTGGCCAAATCTCTTACAGTAATTATGATGCGTCAAAAGTTAATCTAGTAACGTATTCGCGTAAAACAATCACCGTCGGTCCAACATTAAGTTGGCCGGTTATGGAAAATAACCGTGTTAGTGTCGGTATGGCGTATAAAGATATTGAGATATCAGCGTTGCAGCCATACGATCAGATCCGTCGATTTGCGAGCTCGTTCATTGACCCTGACAACCCAGATGCCAAGTTCAAATTTGAATCGGTCGAAGCGTCAATTGGCTGGAGTCGTAGCACACTAAACCGCGGCGTATTCCCAAGTAATGGTTCAAGTCAATATTACGGTTTTAAGGTGACGGTTCCGGGTTCTGACGTAGAGTACTTTAAGTTTAACTTTGACTCGAAATTCTATTTCCCATTGTCACGTGATCATAAGTGGACGTTCTTAACTCGATTAGAAATGAACTACGGTAATGGTTACGGAACGCTTGATGGTAATCAACAGACATTGCCATTTTGGGAAAATATGCAACAACGTTCAAACGACTTACGTGGTTTTGAAAGTAATACGATTGGACCAAAAGGAATTGTTAGAAGCCCTCAAACAATTTCTGGTGGAATACCAAATCAACTTGGTGGCACAACAAGTGTAATTGCGGGTTCGGAAAAAGATGTCTTGTCGACAACGTACCGTGCAACTGGTGGTAACGCATCTGTATTTGGTGGAATTGAGCTAATTACACCAACACCATTTTTATCTGATGAATACGTAAATTCGGTTCGTACATCAATATTTGTTGATGTTGGTAATGTATGGGATACCGAGTTTGATCTTGGTTACTATGACGATTTATCGGCAAATGAACGTGCAAAGTTAGTTGATTATTCAGACCCTAGTCGCTATCGTGCGTCTACCGGTGTGTCAATTCAGTGGCTTTCACCTATGGGACCTATGGTATTTACCTTGGTCTAAGCCGTTAAAAGAATACGAAGAAGACGAGCATGAAGTATTTAGCTTCAATGTCGGTACAACATTCTAATTGAAAGATTTATAATAATTTTGGAGTAAAACAATGACTTTAGTGAAAAAGATTTTAGGTGCAACAGCTGGTATTTTATTTTCAGTATCGGTTTTTGCAGAATCAATTGCTGTAATTGACGTACAAAAAATTGTCGCTCAATTGCCTCAGACTCAAGCAATGATGCAAACCCTAAATGAAGAATTTGCTGGCCCGAGAGAAGAACTGACTAAATTACAAAGTGACATAAAATTTAGTATTGAAAAGTTTCAACGCGAATCAATGACAATGAGTCAAGAAGAGCAAGAAGCACTTAAAGTTAAAATCGAAGGAATGCAAAAAGAGTTTCAAAGTCGTGCACAGCCGCTAGACCAACAACTTAAACAACGTCAAACTGAAGAGCGCAACAAGATCTTAGCGCTTGTTAAAGAAGCCGTTGATGCTGTTGCAGCAGAAGAGAAAATCGATATCGTGTTGCAAGCACAATCAATTGTATTCGTGACTCCTGAAAAAGACATTTCAGACAAAGTTACAGCGCGGATCAGCAAATTAAACTAATTTAGGTTTACGCGTTATAATTGAAAAAGCCCACTCTAAGTGGGTTTTTTATTGGGAGGATTTAAAATGGCAATTACGTTAAAGCAATTAGCGGCCGAGATAACCAATCAAACTGGCTTAGAAACAGAAGTGATCGGTGACTCAAACTATGCAGTTACTAGTATCGCAACGTTACAGAATGCGACAAAACTGCAAATTTCATTTCTTGCCAATGCCAAATACAAAAAATATTTAGCGGAAACGCAAGCGGGTGCAGTGATATTATCTAAAGCACAGCGAGATGATTTTGCTGGTAACCGCATTGTGATGGATAACCCCTATGCAGGTTTTGCGATAACCGCACAAGTTTTAGATTCTACGCCACTGCAAAGCGACGGAATTCATCAAACGGCAACCGTCGACCCAACCGCTAAGCTTGGCCTAAATGTTAAGATCGGTGCAAATGCCGTGATCGCAGCACACGTTGTTTTAGGCGATGATGTAGTGATCGGAGCAGGTTGTTATGTCGGGCAGGGTACAATGCTCGGCTGTCGAACTCAACTGATGCCAAATGTTACGGTTTACCATACGGTGAAGATAGGCTCAGATTGCACTGTACACGCAGGAACCGTGCTCGGTGCGGATGGGTTTGGCTATGCACCACTAAATGTTGAAGGTAATCAACACTGGTTGAAAATTCCTCAGGTCGGTCGTGTTGTCATCGGTGATCATACCGAAATTGGCGCATCTACAACCATCGATCGCGGTGCAATAGAAGATACAATAATTGGTTGTCATGTCATTATTGATAATCAAATACAGATTGGACATAACGTTGAGATTGGTGATTTTACGGCTATTGCTGCCGGCACTATGATAGCGGGCAGTACTAAAATTGGTAAAAATGTCACCATTGGTGGGGTTTGCGCTATTAGTGGCCACTTAACAATATGTGATAGAACATTTATTACTGGCAGGGCCTTCATAATGAAGGACATAAATGAACCTAGCGTGTATTCGTCTGGAATGCCAGCAACAACAAATAAAGAGTGGCGTAATAATACGGCACGTTATAGAAAACTAACGGAGCTATTTGACCGGGTTAAAAAGCTTGAGAAATCGAGTGACTAGGATAAATAATTTTGTATTGAAAGGAGACACACTTTGTCTGAGCAATTAAACTCATTTGAAATCGAAAAAATCATGTCGTATTTACCACATAGATATCCTATGTTGCTGATAGATCGAGTTATTGATTACAAAGTTGGTGAAACGCTACACGCGATAAAAAATGTAACGATCAACGAGCCAATTTTCACTGGCCATTTTCCATGGTCGTCCTGTGTTCCTGGAGTTCTTATTTTAGAAGCTATGGCACAAGCAACTGGCCTACTTGGTTTTAAAACTATCGAAGCTGAAAAAGGCGCTGTTGACCCTGACGAATTGTATTTGTTTGCAGCAATAGATAACGCTCGTTTTAAAAACCCAGTTGTACCGGGTGATCAAATTCACTTCCACGTAACGTTTGTTAAAGAACGTCGTGGTATTTGGAAATTCACAGGTGAAGCTCATGTTGACGGTAAAATGGTGGCATGCGCAGAAATAATGTGTGCTCGTCGCGTATTATAGAATGACCAAAATCTTACGTAAAAAGTCGGTATATCCGGCTTTTTTGTATTTATGCCTAAATAAACAACATTTACCACTCAGAACGTTTTCACCTGCTCGAATACCTGTTAAATTTTACATATAAGAAATGGACTTATACGACTAGCACGGCCACAAGGGCTTGAATTTTGTCTAGTTTGCACTATTAAACTATGTATAAGCTGAGAAAGAGAATTTATTTTGATACATGAAACTGCAATTATTTCGCCGACAGCTAAGCTCGGTAACAATGTTTCAGTAGGTCCTTGGACTTACATTGGGGACAATGTTGAAATTGGTGACGGAACTGTCATCCACTCACATGTAGTGATCAAAGGGCCGAGCAAGATTGGTCAGAACAATGTGATCTTTCAATTTTCGTCGGTTGGAGAAGATTGCCAAGATAAAAAATTTGCGGGCGAAAAAACCTATTTAGAAATCGGCGACAACAATATTATTCGTGAAAATGTGACGATTCATCGTGGCACTATTCAAGATCAAAGTTTAACGAAAATTGGCAGTAATAATTTGTTTATGGCTTATACACACGTCGCTCATGACTGTGTTATCGGCTCGAATGTCATCTTCGCTAATAATGCAAGTGTTGCAGGTCATGTGCATGTCGGAGATTGGGCCATTTTAGGTGGCATGGTTGGTGTTCATCAATTTGTGCATATAGGTGCCCATAGTTTTATTGGACTAGATTCAATCGTAGTAAAAGACGTGCCTCCTTATGTGTTGGCGTCGGGCAATACCGCTGAACCGAAAGGCATTAATTCTGAAGGGTTAAAACGTCGTGGTTTCACCGCGGAACAAATATCGTCGATAAAACGTGCTTATAAGGAAGTTTACCGAAAAGGCAATTCTATTGCTGAAGCACTTGAACAACTTGATGGTGAAGATATTGCTATTGCACCGTTTAAGGCATTTATAGAGAACTCAAGCCGTGGGATCATTCGGTAAACTGCGGAATTGATATGACCGAACTAAAAATTGCAATCGTTGCCGGAGAGCACTCCGGTGATATTTTAGGCGCTGACTTAATGTCAGCGCTTTGTGATCTTGCCGCTGAAAAATCGTTTTCGATTTCATTCAAAGGTGTAGCAGGACCAAAAATGCAGGCACTCGGTGCAGAATCCATGTTTGATATGGACGAATTGTCAGTCATGGGCTTAGTTGAAATATTAAAACGCCTACCAAGGTTGCTCAAAAACGTAAGCAACTTGCAGCCGATTTAATTGAGTGGCAGCCAGATGTGCTAATTGGTATTGATGCACCTGAATTTAATTTGGGTCTTGAGCTTATGTTAAAAGAGCGGGGGATCACCACAGTTCATTATGTTAGTCCGTCAGTTTGGGCTTGGCGTCAATCTCGGATTAAGACCATTAAAAAGGCCTGCGACCTTGTCTTAGCGTTATTGCCATTTGAACAAGCATTTTATCAACAACATGATATGCCCTGTGAGTTTGTTGGTCATACTATGGCGGATCAAATCCCGTTAGAAGATCAGCAAAATACCATCAGAGAACGATTGCAGTTGCCTTTAAATCAAACAATTTTAGGTGTATTGCTAAGGCAGTCGAGGTTCAGAAATTAAATTTTTGTTACGACCATTTTTGATTACGGCTCGACAACTGACGATGCAAATACCCAATTTGCTAATAATGATCCCTGCGGTCAATGACTATCGAGCTAAAGCAATTCAGAGTGTCATTGACGAAGCGTTTTCTGATTTGAACATCAAGCTTAGCATTGGCAATGCCCGCGACGTCATGGGGGCTTCTAACGCGGTTTTATTAGCTTCGGGAACAGCAACACTAGAGACAATGCTGATGAAAACGCCAATGGTCGCCGGTTACCAGGTTGGCTGGTTAAGTTATCAAGTATTCAGTCGGATGATTAAAACCCCGTATTTTACTTTACCTAATTTGCTAGCAAACGAAGAGTTAGTTCCTGAACTTATTCAGCACGAAATGACGGTAGAAAATATGGTTGAAGCGCTTTTGCCAATGTTAACCAAACCACAAAACGAACTTAAGCAGCAGTTTTTTGACATTCATCAGAATATCCAACGTAATGCCAGTCTTCGCGCGGCAAATGCCATTTGGCCTCTGATTAAACGCGCTAAAGCAATTTAAAAACAAGGTAAATTGAATGACTCAATCGATTACTTTTACCCGTCCAAACATAGATTTAATTGCCGGGGTTGATGAAGTAGGCCGTGGACCCCTAGTTGGCGATGTGGTGACCGCAGCGGTTATTTTAGATCCTAATCAACCAATTGACGGGCTCAATGATTCAAAAAAGTTGACTGAAAAGAAACGAGCGTTGCTTGCTGAAGAAATAAAGAAAAAGCATTGGCCTGGAGTATTGGCCGCGCGGACCCGAGTGAAATAGATGAACTTAATATTTTACACGCCACTATGTTGGCGATGAAAAGGGCCGTTGCGCGCCTTGAGATTCAGCCTAATTTTGTGTTTATCGACGGCAATCGATGCCCTGATTTACCTGTCCCCTGCGAAGCAGTTATTAAAGGCGATAGCCTAGTCGCTGAGATCAGCGCTGCGTCAATAATAGCTAAGGTCACTCGAGATACTGAAATGGTCGAATTAGACAAAATTCACCCTGAATTTGGCTTTGCTAAACACAAAGGTTACCCCACAAAATTACACTTCGAAATGCTTGCTAAATATGGTCCGACACCGCACCATAGACAAAGCTTCAAACCCGTGCGAAAAGCATTGGGTTTAGAATAATAAATCGGAAATAAAATACCCCAATTATGTCAGAACCAAAATTTGTTCACCTAAGAGTGCATAGCGACTATTCAATGATGGATGGTTTGCCGAAGGTTAAGAAATTGTTAGCGCGAGCGAGCAAGCTTGATATGCCAGCAATTGCATTAACTGATCAAATGAATTTGTGCGGCCTCGTTAAGTTTTACGAAGGTGCACATAGCGCTGGCATCAAACCTATTATTGGCACCGATATTTGGCTTCGACGTGCAGACGACGAACCGTTTTACCGCATGACCCTAATTGCGAAAAATAATGACGGTTATAAAAATATCACCAATCTAATATCTATGGCTTATTCACGTGGGTTAGTGAAAGACAAAATGGCGGTGGATAAAGAGTGGTTAATTGAACATCGAGAGGGCATTATTTTACTCTCTGGTGGTTACGACGGTGACTTAGCCTTTGGCTTGGCAAAAATAACGACAAACTGCTGGAAGAAATTGTTGCACCGTACAAAGCCTATTTTGATGGGCATTATTTTATCGAAATTACTCGAACAGGCCGAAAGCCAGAAGATTTGTATAACGAACAAGTTTTAGAGTTTGCAGAAGAACAGGGATTGCCTGTTGTTGCAACAAACCAAGTAATGTTCTTAGATACCGAAGACTTTGAGCCGCACGAAGTTCGTGTTTGCATTAATCAAAAAAGAACAATGGATGATAAAAATCGTCCAAAAGAATACAGCAAAGAGCAATATCTCAGAACAGAAGATGAGATGTGCGAGTTGTTTTCTGACATACCGCAAGCCTTGCAAAACACTGTTGAAATTGCAAAACGATGTAATGTTACCGTTCAATTAGGTACTTATTTCTTACCTGAATGTCCCACGGACGGAATGACAGAGGCGGACTTTTTAGTTAAAGAATCTGAAAAGGGCCTCGAAGAACGTTTACTTATTTTATTCCCAGATCCAGATGAAAGGGCCATTAAGCGCAAAGAATATGATGAGCGCCTTGATATTGAACTTACCGTTATCAACCAAATGGGATTTATAGTTATTTCTTGATCGTTTCTGAATTTATTCAATGGAGCAAAGACAATAACATTCCTGTTGGACCTTAGTCGGGGGTCAGGTGCTGGTTCATTGGTGGCATATGCTCTAAAAATTACTGATTTAGACCCACTTGAATTTGCCCTGTTATTCGAACGATTTTTGAATCCAGAACGGGTATCGATGCCAGACTTTGACGTCGACTTTTGTATGGACCGCCGTGATGAAGTCATCGATCACGTTGCAGAATTATATGGCCGTGAAGCAGTATCACAGATCATTACATTTGGTACATTAGCAGCTAAAGCGGTAATTCAGTCTGTTGGCCGAGTGATGAGTTTACCGTTTGGTTTTGTTGATCGAATTTCAAAAATGATCCCTAGTGATCCGGGGATGACGTTAGAAAAAGCATTTAACGTTGAGCCACAACTTCAAGAAGCTTACGACGCCGACGGCGAAGTGAAAGAGCTTATTGACATGGCGCGTAAGTTGGAAGGTATTACCCGTGGTGCCGGTAAACACGCCGGTGGGGTTGTAATCGCACCGACCAAGATCACCGATTTTGCGCCACTTTACTGTGATGATGATGGCTCTAACCCTGTTACTCAATTTGATAAAAATGACGTTGAGACGGCCGGTTTAGTTAAATTCGACTTTTTAGGCCTACGAACGCTTACGATTTTACAGTGGGCTGTTGATATGGCAAATAGCCGTATCGAAGACGAGAAAGACTACGTCGATATTACGCAAATTCCGGTAGACGATAAAGCCAGCTTTAGATTGTTGCTTAATTCTGAAACCACAGCGGTATTCCAGCTCGAATCATCGGGCATGAAAAGCCTTATTAAAAAACTGCAACCAGATACCTTCGAAGATATCATTGCACTCGTAGCACTATTTAGACCATAGGTCCTTTGGACTCGGGCATGGTTGATAACTTCATCGAACGTAAACACGGGCGTGAAGAAGTTGCCTACCCAGATCATGAATATCAACATGAATGCCTAAGAGAAATACTTGAACCTACCTACGGTATTATTTTATACCAAGAGCAGGTCATGCAGATTGCTCAGGAAATGGCTGGTTATTCGCTAGGCGGCGCTGACTTATTACGTCGAGCTATGGGTAAAAAGAAACCCGAAGAAATGGCGAAGCAACGAAGTACTTTCGCTGAAGGGGCTAAAAATAACAATATAGACCCTGACTTGGCGATGAAAATATTTGACCTCGTTGAAAAATTCGCGGGCTATGGCTTTAACAAATCTCATTCAGCAGCGTATGCATTAGTTTCATACCAAACACTTTGGATGAAATGCCATTATCCATCAGAGTTTATGGCTGCGGTAATGTCAGCTGATATGGATAACACAGACAAAATTGTTACCTTAGTTGATGAATGTGATCGAATGAAACTCGTTATTGAGCCACCTAGTGTTAATTCAGGCTCATATAAATTTACCGTCAACGATGAAGGCCATATTATTTATGGCATCGGCGCGATTAAGGGCGTGGGCGAAGGCCCGGTCGAAGCGATTTTAGAAGCTCGAGACGCAGGCGGTCCGTTTAGTGATTTATTTGATTTTTGTGCGCGTGTCGATGTAAAACGTATTAACAAACGCGTATTAGAGAAACTGGTTTTAGCCGGTGCACTCGATCAACTTGGACCAGAACCGCACACGCAAGAAAACCGCGCTATTATTATGGCGACGTTGCAGGACGCACTAAAAGCGGCGACTCAAAAAGCGAAAGCGGCAGATGTAGGACAATCTGACTTATTTGGATTGTTGGATTCAGCGCCTGCTGAGCTTAAACAACAGTTTAACGTAGCGAACCCATGGCCTGACTCTATTTGGTTACAAGGTGAAAAAGATACGTTAGGATTATTTTTAACAGGACATCCAATTAATGCGTTTAGGCGTGAATTGCGACATTACGCTAAAATAAAATTAAGTGACGTGGAACCAACTCGCCGAGACCAAATGATCACGGTAGCTGGGCTCGTTATAGATGTACGTGTTCTGATTAATAAAAAAGGCCGTAAATGGGCTTTAGTGACAATTGACGATAAATCGGGCAGACTCGCTGTGCGTTTCTTCCCTGAACAATACGATATGTACCTAGATCTTCTTCAAAACGGGAAAATTATTGTAATTAGTGGACAGGTCAGCTTTGATAATTTTAGTGACGGCAATACAATGACCGGTCGAGATGTAATGTCGATGACTACAGCAAGAGAAAAATTCGCTAACTGCATTAAATTAGTCGTTAAAAGCGAAGAAGCTGCAGCTAAGTTGCAACAATCGTTGAAAAAACTTTTGTTGCCATATAAAGATGGGCAAACGCCTGTTCGAATTGAGTACGAAAATGCAATGGCTTCGGCAGTTATTGAGCTAGGAACCGCGTGGCGCGTCAGCCCAGATGAACAATTAATGTTCGACATAAATGACGAGTTGGCGTTGGAGCCTAAAATTGAATTCTAGAATGTCAGTGCACTAGCGTTGGCAATAATAATAATTTTTGGTGGTATTAATGAGTTTCAATTACCTTGAGTTTGAAAAACCGATTGCGGAATTAGAAGCAAAAATCAACGAACTACAGAAAGTAAATCGTGGTGGTGAGTTGGATTTGGGTCTAGAGCAAGAGATCACAAACTTAAAAGAAAAAAATCGTGAATTGACGAAAAAATCTTTTCAAATTTAGGCGCATGGCAAGTAGCGCAAATCGCTCGCCATCCTCTTCGCCCATATACTCACGATTACATTAAACGTATCTTTACTGAATTTGACGAATTAGCAGGGGATAGAACCTATGCAAACGATTTGGCAATTGTCGGTGGTATCGCACGTTTAGACGATGAACCAGTAATGATCATCGGCCAGCAAAAGGGTCGAGACACTGCTGAAAAAATAAAACGTAACTTTGGTATGCCTAAGCCAGAAGGTTACCGTAAAGCATTACGTTTGATGGAAATGGCTGAGCGATTTAACATGCCAATCATAACGTTTATCGACACCCTATGTGGCTTACCCAGGTATTGGTGCGGAAGAACGTGGTCAAAGTGAAGCCATAGCTCGTAACCTAAAAGTGATGGCGGGACTTAAAGTGCCTGTTATCTGTACCGTAATTGGTGAAGGCGGTTCAGGTGGTGCATTAGCGATTGGTGTTGGTGACCGAGTAAATATGTTGCAGTACAGCACATATTCTGTAATTTCTCCTGAAGGATGTGCCTCTATTTTATGGAAGAGTGCAACTAAAGCTGAAGAAGCAGCTGAAGCCATGGGGATCACAGCCGTTAAAATTAAAGAAAACGGTTTAATCGACAATATCGTTGATGAACCATTAGGCGGCGCACACCGTGATATGGATAAGATGGCTGCGACATTAAAACAACGTATTAAGCAAGACTTAGCTGATTTAAATACGATGTCAAAAGAAGAATTATTAGATACACGTTATAAACGATTGATGTCTTTTGGATATCTATAATCGTCAATAACCGTTAGAATTAAGCCATCTTTTGATGGCTTTTTTATGTCTGACTGGAAACAAATATGCTGATGTTATCGCAACATCTTTGTGATTATTTACGACGATTAAATATAACAGATAAACCATTGGCCGTTGCATTAAGCGGCGGTGTTGATTCGGTAGCTTTATTGCTTGCGGCTGTCGAAGCTAAAAAGAAAATTCCGACACTTGAAATCAGCGCGGTGCATGTCAATCATGGACTGAGTCAAAACGCAACGCAATGGCAGGCATTCTGCGAACAATTGTGCGTATATCATCAGGTACCTTTTAGCGCCTCTGTTGTGACAATTGAAAAGTCCTCTCGGCAATCATTAGAGCAACTGGCACGTGTAGCTCGTTATGGTGTCATCGCAGAACAGTTAAGTGAGCACACTGTATTATTAACAGGCCATCATTTAGCTGACCAAGCTGAAACGTTTTTATTAAGATTAATGCGCCGCTCAGGCTTAACTGGGTTAGGTGCTATGCGGTCATTGGCGCCATTTCCTGATAAATTGGGACGTCAAAAGTCACTGCAACTTGCTCGACCGTTTCTCGATTTAACTAAAGAAGACTTGGTGAGTTATGTCACGGCCTATAATACAAAGTGGGTTGAAGACGAATCAAACAACGTACTCTCATTTGACCGTAACTATGTGCGAACGTCGTTATTGCCGGTTTTGGCGCAACGTTGGCCGCAATATCATCAAGCGATAGCGCAATCAACTGCATTATTACAAGAAGAAGCCGATTTATTACTCGACTATGTCAAATCCGATTATAAGGCGAGTATCGGGTTAGGTTTTTTAAACGAAGTCACACTCAATATTGCTAAGCTCAATGAATTTGAGCAGGCTAAATTGAAAGCTGTTCTGCGTATGTTTTGTTTTGAAATTACTGGAAGTTATCCGTCTACCAATATTTTAATGCAAGTGATCACTTCGCTCATTACGGCGCAGCAAGACCATCAACCTGAAATTTTATTTGGCGATTTTTACTTTAAACGACATAGGGATCATATTTACCTTATTGCTCAAGCTGGAACCGGTATAGAGCCCGAGACAACTAAGGTTAAATCAAATATAGAATGTCAATTAGATGCCCAAAACTGCTATTCGACAATTAAGATAGTGTCAAAATTCGACGATTTATTCGAGATCAAATATGGCAATAACTCAGATAAGTTACCAATGGCAAACGGACTCGGTTCTAAATCGGTCAAGCAGGCATTTAAAGATATGGCTTGCCCACCTTGGTTGAGATGCAAAATTCCTTTGGTCTATTATCAGGGTGAACTTGTAGCCATAGGCGGACGCTATGTTCACGAGCGATTTCAAAACAAGCTCAAAGTTACATTAGGGTTATGATAAATGGCAGTTAAAAACTCAGTGCATGGGACAAAGTGTGAATAAATTCACCGATAACTGTTTAGTCGATTTAGTAAGGTTATTGTGAATAAAATAAGGTCTAGAATGATTGGTTTTTCAAGATTCAGTTTGTTTAAAGTTCGATGGTTAACATTATCAATTTTAGTCAGTTTTATTGGGATAATAGGGTGCAGTTACAATGGTGAGAATGCAGTAATGGCAACAACAGAATTGGATGTTAAAAACTTAATTGGGCAAAAGATCATGCTTGATCTTCGTTATTACTGTGATGATGAAGGACAACCAGAAAAATGCCGGAAACCGCTAACGACACTCACGCCAGAACTTGCAAAGATGATTAGTGACTACAATCTTGGCGGTGTCATACTTTTTAGTGAAAACTTGCAAACTCTGCCGCAAATTGTCAGCCTAAATCATCAACTTCAACAAGCGACAAAATCAAGTCCGAGCCAGTTACCTTTGTTTATTTCTATCGACCAAGAAGGAGGTCGGGTAGCTCGATTGCCTCGTTCGATATCGACAGCGTTCAACGGTAATATGGCCATTGGAGCCACCTACGCAAAATTTAATGATAAATTTGCAAAAATTACTGGTGATATTATCGGTAAAGAACTCGCTGCAACTGGCTTTAACGTAAATCATGCACCAACCGTTGATGTAAATGTTAATGCAGACAACCCTGTAATTAATGTTAGATCGTTTGGCGAACAACCAGAATTAGTGGCAAAGTTGGCTTATGCGCAATTAACGGCGATGCAAAAGCATAATGTTATCGCAACTCTAAAACATTTCCTGGGCATGGTGATACCAATGTCGATAGCCACACCGGACTGCCTGTTGTTGGACATTCGTTAGAACAGATTAAAAATATCGATTTGGCACCGTTTCAATATGCCATCGATAAAAACGCGGTCTCTATGATCATGACGGCGCATATTCAATTCCCCGCTTTAGACAGCAGCACCTTTATCAGTAAGAGCGGCAATACGATGATGAAACCTGCGACAATGTCGAAAGCTATCTTGACTGACTTACTCAGAAAAAAATGGGTTTTGACGGTGTCGTGATCACGGATGCTTTGGACATGAAAGGCATTAGTGACTTTTTACGGAATCTGAGGCTGTCATAGAAACGTTTAAGGCAGGGGCCGATATCGCGTTAATGCCGATTAAAATACGAAATCGAGACGAAATATCAAAACTAAATGACTTGTTGGATAAATTGTCAAACGCTGTTGAAACAGGTGTTTTGGATAAGCAAGAAATTTCAAACTCCTATGCTCGAATTGCTAGACTAAAGTCAAAAATGTTGACGACGTCTCGTAATGAGAGTGCTAAAACCTTAAGTGCTAAAATTAATGCCGCTGAAAAGGTCGTTGGTAGGCAGCAACATAGAGATAACGAACAAGTGTTATCCGACGCATCAATCACGCTATTGCAGGGCAGTGGTGAATTGCCTAAGTCAATTAAAACGCTTCAGATATTTATGCCAGACGATGATAAGTGTGCGGCCATGCTGTCGGCGTTTAGAAAATTAAGTCACACGATTAAAGTCGACTGTTCTCCTTATTACGAGTTAAACCAACAACAAATCGAATCTAAAATTATGCTAGCCGATGCAATTGTTGCTACTAGTGTTACGCCGCAACAAAGTTTAGCTGAAATGGGAGGGATGGATGACTATCTTCGTTTGAAAAAATTATTGGGCAATTTAACTAAAAATAAGCGAATCCAGGACGAAAAGTTACAACGACTGCTAAGTTTCGCCCAATCGAATAAAAAGCACATTTCTTTTGTCAGTTTACGCATGCCGTATGAAACCTCAAATTATCGTCAATATGCCGACTCGGTTATTACCACTTATTCCTATAATCAGTATGCCGACGCGGTAACGGGAGAAATAACAGGTCCAGCTTATCTTTCTTTAGCTAAGTTATTATTGGGTCAACTTGAAGCAACCGGCGTGTCACCGGTTACGATTAAATAACATTAAGTGGATTTTTATTAGCTAAATAAAAGTATTAGGCGGAGCGCCCCGAAGGGCAACTCCTAGGGGTAGTCGTTGTTAAGCTGTTTTCATGCAGTTTTTACCTGCATATTTTGCGGCGTACAATGCTTTATCTGCACGTGCAAAAGGGTTAAAGTCGTATCGTTAACGTTAAAACACGCACAACCTATACTTGTACTTACACCATACTTGATAAATTGTGATTGTTGCGAAACGGCAAAGTGGATACGTGAAGCAACAATTTTTGCCGCATCAAGGCCCTGTTTATCCAAAATAATGGCAAACTCATCGCCACCGAAGCGGAACATTTGGTCTTCAGCTCTAAGGCATTCGGAAACAACTTGGGTGAAACCCGTCAAAATATCATCACCGGTTTGATGCCCATAACTGTCATTCACATTTTTAAAGTTGTCCAAGTCAAGTATCATCAATACGAAGTCTTCTTTATAACGAGTTCCGTATTGAATTGCGCGCGCAATTGCGTCATTGTACATTGCGCGATTGCCAACACCTGTTAATGTATCTTTTAATGCCATTTGTTGAAGCTGCCAGAAAGCCAAAGCGTTTCTAAGTGGAAACACTAACGACTTTTGAAAGCCTGTAAGAGACGACATTAGGATGTCGGTCACTTTTTGTCGGTGAAATAGCTTATTTTGCCCATTAGCTTATTGTCGATACGAATAGGCAATGTTAACTTTTGTGAATCAACTTTTGGCGTTCCAGCTGTGAACGTATTTTGGAACGTTTCTAATCGAATCGCATTTACTTTATAGACGCCGGCTAGTGCGTTTAAGTAAATTGCTAATAACTGTTCAATATCCAACGTCGTTTGCAACTGCTCAATTAGCGACGTATTGTTATCCCGCTCCTTGGAAAAATTTGTCCAACTAGCCATAATTGAAGCGTTTGCTTCAGGGTTTAAAACATCCAGATGGCTTATATAGTCCACTGCGACCCCTTTGGATTAATGTCGGAATTAAATAAACTTAATTGGAATAAGCGAAGTTCATGCCAAGCTTGTAATAACATGAAAAGTAAAGAAAAATAAAAAAACGTAATATTACTCTGCTAAACTGACAAAATATTGTCGGCAAGCTTTTGCCAACTAAGGAACTAAAACGTTATGGCCCACGGGATTTTTCTCGAATTAGTCTTTTTGCTTTTTATCTCCGTTTTCACGGTTTGGTTATTTAAACGAATAAAATTGCCGCCAATATTGGCGTATTTAGTAGCGGGCGTCGTAGCCGGACCTCAAATCTTTGCTCTTTTTGAAAATCCCCATGATGTCGCCTTGGTTGCAGAACTAGGCATAATGTTTTTGCTATTTTCACTTGGCTTAGAATTCTCAGTCCCTAAACTCATCGCGATGCGCCATTTGGTATTTGGTGTGGGCAGCGCGCAAGTCATTATTACTCTTTTGTTAGTCATGTTGCCTTCGTATTTTTATACGCATTCATGGAGTATCGCTTTTGTCATCGGCAGTATTTTTGCTTTGTCATCAACTGCAGTTGTCGTTAAATCACTAAATGAAACAGGGCTTACTCAGACAAAACGCGGCCAAGTGGCCATTAGTATTTTGTTATTCCAAGACATTGCCGTAGTACCATTTTTAATCGCAATTCCGTTATTGGCAGGTGACGGCAGTGAAAATATGGCGACGGTCATTTTATTGGCGTTAGCAAAAGGCGCTGTTGTTGTCGCAATTTTGCTATCGGTAGGTAAATGGGTTCTGCCAAAAGTATTTAACGAAGTTGCTCAAGTCAGAACCGACGAGCTCTTTGTATTAACTGCCATATTAGTCACTGTAATGGCTGGTACACTTACCAGCTTTTTGGGCTATCGATGGCCTTGGGTGCATTTTTAGCTGGCATGATGTTAAGTGAAAGCCAATACAAACATCAGTTAGAAGCGGATATTCGCCCGTTTCGAGATATCTTAATGGGTCTGTTTTTTATCAGCGTTGGGATGGAGCTAGACGTTACCGTAATTTTACGCCACTGGCCTTGGATTTTAGCGGGACTGTTTACCTTATTGATCGTCAAAACTCTGGTCATCAAACAACTTGCTATACTCGCCGGAGAAACTCGTAAAGATGGCTGGTCGGCCGGCTTAATGTTGTTTCAAATGGGCGAGTTTGGATTTGTTCTTGTCGCATTAGCGCAACAAGTTGAATTATTTACACCAGATTTATCATCGGCTTTGATTGCCATCGGTGTATTAAGTATGGCGGTAACACCTTCAATTATTAATCGTCACCAAAGCATTGTTAATAAAGTGGACCGGGTGCTTGGTAAACATGAAGTAGATGACGTCGAAGAGTCATTTGTTCAATTTGAAACAAACATGGCAAACCATGTAGTGATATGTGGTTTTGGCCGTGTGGGGCAGACCGTAAGCCGATTTTTAAGATCTGAAGCTGTGCCATACATTGCGTTAGATGTCGACCCTGTGCGTGTTGCAGAAGCCTAGGCGGCCGGAGAAAACGTACAATTCGGTCACGCAAGGGATAAAGCCATTTTGGAAGCCGCCTGTGTCAAAAATGCTAAGTTGGTTGTTGTTACGTTTGGTGATATTACAAAAACACATATGGTCATTCAAAATGTAAAAGAGTCGGGCAGTACCGCTCGTATCATGGTGAGGACCAAAACCGATGAACATCTAAAAGCAATACTTGATGATGGCGCGGACCAAGTCGTACCAGAAGCGCTCGAAGGTAGTTTGATGTTGGTGTCGCAAGTGTTATTCGAATCCGGTGTACCGATGTCGAGAGTCTTGCGCCGTATACGAAAAGAGCGCGAAAATCGATATGGTGAATTACATGGTTTTTATCCAGGTGACACCACTGAAGTAAGCGCAGATCGACGTGATTTATTGGAGTTTATTCATGCCGTTGCGATACCTGTCGAGGCGTATGCCGTGCACAAATCATTGGCGGAGTTAAAAATTGAAGAGCGACGAGTTGAAGTTGTTGGTTTAAGACGCGGTGGCAAGGAATTATCAAGCCCAGCGCTTGAAACCGTTATTCAGGCAATGGACATCATTGTAATTAAAGGTAAACCTCGCAGAGTAGAACGAGTAGAACGTTATTTGATGACGGGGTAATTACTCCGGCAATATTTAGTTAAGGATTTAACTCGAATTATTCATATGAACGGTAGGATCTACGATCCAAATCAGCGACTCTGACCCACAGGTCGCTTAATCTGTTTGTGTCGTTTCTTCAAGTTCTAAAAACGCCATGATTTCATCTAGTCTTGCTAAACCATCTTCATAGCCAATTTCAATCAACTTTTTGGTAAATGGCTTTTCGAACAGTATGTAACTCATTAATGTCGATTCACTATTTCGATTGACGCCTATCAGTTTAAGTAAAAAGCGAATAGCACTTGGGATTTGATCGTAATAATTTGACGCAATGTGGCTAAAATTTCGAGATGGGTTAATAAGTAACGTATGGACCGGCTTTAAGTCTGTTTTGCTTTCTGGAACATGTTCTAATGTGCTGTTAATTCTGTTTAGTCGCTCTAAATCTGAATTAAGAGAGTCTGTAAAAACAGTGTCAAGTAAGTGCCCGGTGATGGTGGCCGAATTTGGAAAAAACTCAGGGTCGCCTAAAACATCGTCCTTTTCGGGATGCTCGACACCTATAATGAGAATTTTGTCTGCGCCAAGATGAATTGAAGGACTCAATGGCGACAGTTGATGTATAGAACCGTCGCCATAATAATGTTCGTCTATTTTTACACTTGGAAAAACCAAAGGAATGGCCGCCGACGCCATTAAGTGGCGAGTCGACAACATAGTTTTAACACCTTTACGTTTCGCGCGGCTCCAATCTTGTGCCGAGCTTGACTGAAAAAACGCAATACTGTCGCCGTTGTTATAACTCGAAGCAGCAACAGATACCGCATCTAAATGGTCCGATAAAATATTTCGATCGATGCGTTTATAGTCAATGACTTCTTGTAAAAGGTTTCGTAAGGGGCGATTGTCAAATAAACTCGTTGCTCGTTGTTTTCCTTTTTACTAAATTTGGATAAGTAATTTAATGCTAGATGCCCAAATACCCCGCGCCATGTGCTTGCATATACTTGTTCAGTTCTAAAATTTTTCCATACCCATTCAGTTTTTTCACCCCAAGGTGAAAACACGAAGCATAACACGCCATTGAAACTGCATTGATTGCACCTGCAGACGTACCGGATATTACCTTAAACGGCGACTTTTGATTACGGGGCAGTTTCGATGAAATCGCTTTTAGCACACCGACCTGATAGGCCGCACGAGCACCGCCGCCAGTCAATAATAATGCACACGTTTTGGGTTTTTTCGTCGCTTTAAACAACATTTACAGTTAAGCCTTCAAACCATTTGTTTTTAGTATAGAAATTAATATGTTAAACGACAAACCAAGTTTTAGGAATAAGTTAATAAACTTACCCTTGATTCCTCCACAGGATTACGTAATAATGCGCGCCGCTTACCAATGTTAACAATTGGATAGGCAAGTTGTTATGGTAACTCCATTGGTTCTCTCGCAACGATAACTGGTTTACTTGGTCAGGCCCGGAAGGGAGCAGCCAAGGCTAGTGACTCGTGTGCCGGGATGTGGCTGGTGGAGTTGCCACCCAATCCTATTTTATTCAAGACATCCTCCTTATTTTCTGTTTTTCATCTTCGACTATTAAGTTTAATTCGTTTAGATTCAATCGTATCTCCATAGAATTCGACATATCCTTTTTGGCAATGCCAAAAGCGAATTTATTACTTCTGTTATCAATACTCTAAAATCAATTAACCTGTGCTTTTTCTGAGCGGCTTTTCATAAGTTCTAATAAAGATGAGTGAAAATCCCCAAATATAAATTCACCCCAAATTCTTGAATAAATACCGAAGTTGGTATTGTCTCTTATGGTTGTCGATAGTGTTAATTGACTTTTTCCATTGGGTAAAGGCGTAATCTGGTAGAAACCTGTAAGCGGGGCAAAGTATTCGCCACCTATCTTGACATGTTTGTCTAACGCATCATTTGGGATCAAGTCTGGATCTATTTCAAACCGATAGGCCATTTTTTTATTTTCAGTCCATTCAGTGATCACTTCTTTGAAAACGACGTTTTTTCCCAAGTGCTTGTTCTTACACTGCCGACGGTTTGACCGGACATGTCGGCAGAAATTGGCGATGGAACTCCTATTAAAGCAGTAAATGAAAACGGTAATTCGTCTGGAAAAATGTGGTTTACATTTCCTAATTTCGCCCAAATTTTACTGGGGAACGCATCTATAATTATCGAATTGGATACTTCGTACGTTGAGGTCATACTAAGGTAATTATTTTCAAGTGGGGCGATGAATAACGGGAGTACAACAACGCAGGATAGTGTGTTGTTATGGTGATGAAATTTTTGTCGCACAAAACCCGCCGCCATACCGCCTAAACTCGCACTAAACATAAATGCAGGTGTCGCTATTAATACACAGATACTGCCTTCCAATAATGTGATGACACTGACTAAAAGGCATATAAATATTGGTTGCCAAGCAATAGTGGCCATTTGCTGATAACGAATATTCTTATTTTGATTTAACTCAAAATGAACTCTTATAAATCCAATAATAAAAGGCACGAGAAATAAAAAGGATAAAGAGACTAAACCACCGAATTTTTGAAGCGCGTCAAATTCTAAAACAACTCTAAAAAGGATGCCATAAAATGTACCTAGGATTATGCCTATATGTTTTGGTTTAAAGTGTGCCATCAATTTCCTTTTACGTAGATTAAGCAATTATATTAATTCCTTTGTTCATCTTATTAAATAACAAAAGCGACGATAAATTGCGATAACAACACATGTTTTTTACGCGGAGAGTTTTAAGCTTATTTTCCTAGTGAGTAATGTTTTAATAAAAATTCAAAAGCCATGCATGTTAACCTTGTATTTGTGTTGGTTTATTTATGAATAATTATGTACAGGTGAATTATAGATGATTAAAGTTGGTGTTGTTGGTTATGGATATTCCGCTAAGACCTTTCACATTCCGCTGATCCAATCCTCCGATCTATTTGAATTTTCAGTTATTAGTAGCTCGCAGAAAAGTTTGATTGAACAGACCTTTCCCGGTGTTACCGTTTTTGAGTCGGCCTATGACTTGATAACTCATGGTGACATTGAACTAGCCATAATAACGGCACCAAATGATGTGCATTATGCATTGGCTAAGTGTTGTTTGGAAAATGGAATTCATGTTGTTGTTGAAAAACCAATGGTGACCACAAGTATTGCAGCAGAAGCGCTTGTTGAACTCGCCAAATCTCGTTCTTTACTATTGTCTGTTTTTCACAATAGACGTTGGGATGGCGACTTTCTAACCGTTAAAAGCTTGCTTGCGAATGAGCAGGTTGGAGATGTTCGTTTGTTTGAATCTCGCTATGACCGTTTTCGACCAACGGTGCGACAACGATGGCGAGAACAGCCGGGGCCGGGAGCGGGCATATGGTTTGATTTAGGCGCTCATTTAGTTGATCAAGCAATCAGCCTTTTTGGATTACCGAACGCGCTGACAGCTCGTTGTTTGTGCCTTAGAGAGGGGCTAAAACGACGGACTACTTCCACGTTTTGTTGCACTATAAAAACCTTGAAGTCGTATTACATGGTAGCTCGTTTTCGGCTGCGCCAAATCAGCGTTTTCGTGTTGAAGGTACCAAAGGGAGCTTTGTTAAATCTGGTTTTGATCCACAAGAAGCGCAATTAAAAAATGGTCTTAGACCAACAGACAGCAACTATGGGGTTGAGTCTCCAGAACAGTTTGGATGTGTTTATACTGAAGAATCAACCGAAGTCATCTCAACGAAAGTGGGCTGTTACCAACGATATTATACAGGCATTGCAAACGCGATTAGAGTCGGTGGCGACAACCCTGTTCATCCAGAAGGCGTGGTCAATGTGCTCAAAATACTTGAGTTAGCGGAGAAAAGCAGTCTAATTGGCAAAACGCTAAAGTTAGAATAAATAAAACGACGCAACACAATTAACAAATTTTAACCGCTAAATTTTAACCTCCAAATAATAGGCGAGACGTAGATACAAAAAGGAGCTGAATTCAGCTCCTTTTTAATTTTTTATTAGAGAGTATTAGGACTTTTTTAACTCTTCTTGTCGTTTTATTTCGTTACTAATTGCCAATGGTGAACCGGTATTTTTCGCAATCCAATAATAGGCCATCGGGATTACGTATAATGTCAAGATGGTTGAAAATGCAACGCCAAAGAATATCACCACACCAATAACAGAACGGCTCTCAGCACCCGCTCCTGAGGCGACCATTAGTGGTACCGCACTCATAATTGTTGAAAAAGACGTCATGATAATAGGTCTAAGACGTTGTTTTGATGCTTGGATAAGAGACTCTTTAAATACACCACCTTTGTCTCGCAGTTGGTTGGTAAACTCAACTATCAAAATTCCATTTTTGGCGGCTAACCCTATCAACATTACGAGACCTATTTGACTGTATATGTTAAGTGTCATTCCGGTGAATTTGAGCCCCAACATTGCACCCAGTGCGGCCAATGGAACCGCCAACATAATAACTAATGGGTGAATAAAGCTTTCAAATTGCGCGGCTAATATTAAATAAGTGACTACCATCGCCATTAACATAACAAAAGCGATAGAGCTGCCAGATTCTTTAAACAACGACGACTGCCCTTTGTAATCGATATTTACGCTACCCGTGATATTGTCTTTAACCACTTTATTTAAGAAGTCGAGCGCTTGGCCAAGGGTATAACCGTCAGCCAAATTGGCCTCAATTGTTATTGAGCGCATACGGTTATATCGGTTTAACTGACTCGCGGTTGCTTCTTCATTTACTTCAACTAAATTCGATAGTGGGATCAGTTGCTGTGTTGTTGCAGAACGTACATATAAGCCGTCAAGGTCTGACGGGCTATTAAAGGCTTCGTCACGTCCTTCAAGCAGTACATTATACTCTTCGCCGCGTTCAATGTAGGTTGTTGCTCTGCGCTGACCTAACATTGCTTCTAAGGTACTACCGATGTCAGATACTGAAACCCCTAAGTCTGATGCACGTTCAGTGTTTATGTTGATCAACAACTGCGGCAAGGTCTCTTTATAGTCACTGTCAAGACGCAGTAAATTTGGGTTTTACGTGCTTCCGCTAAGATGATGTCGCGCCATTTAGCGAGTTCATCGTAGGTATCGCCTTGAATAACAAACTGAACAGGACTGCCTAAACCGCGCCCACCTAAGCCGCTTCGCATCATAGCAAAGGCTCTAATATCGGTTAAACCTTGTAATTCCTGAGAAATTTCGTTCATGACTTGGCTGGTCGATTTAGTGCGCTCTTCCCAATCAGGCATGCCGATAATTGCGATACCTGCACTGCCACCAAAACCCGGGGTTCTGACGATTACTCGATTTAAGTCGCCACGGTCGTAATAGGCCAGTAAGCGTTCTTCAACTAATTCCGTATTTTTTAGGTTGTTTTCGTAACTTGCGCCTTCAGCTCCACGAACCATGACAAAAAAGTTGCCTCTGTCTTCTTTTGGTGCCAGCTCTTGAGGGATCGTTTGGAATAAGCCAACCATAATTGCAATTGCTAACGACATGATCACTAACAACCCAAACTTGTTGCTCACAGTCGAGTTGAGTTGGTTTTCGTAGCGGTTCTCTAATTTAGAAAAACCATTGTCGAGCCAACGGCCAAACTTAGACGCACGCTTTTTACGTCGCAGTATTTTCGAACATAACATCGGCGATAGGGTGAGTGCTGCGATACTGGAGAATATCACCGCAGCGGCGACGGTAATGGCAAATTCGACAAAAAGCCGGCCAATATCCCCTCCAAAAAGACCAATGGAATAAATACTGAAACCAATACTAAGGTTGTTGCTATTACGGCAAAACCGACTTCTCTTGCGCCGTTATAGGCTGCGAGTAGAGGGGACTCTCCGGATTCAATTCGGCGATAGATATTTTCTAGGACAACAATAGAGTCATCAACAACCAGTCCAATAGCCAAGACCAATGCCAACAGCGTTAATAAATTGATTGAAAAGTCTAGCATTAACAACACGGTAAATGTGGCAACTAAGGCGACTGGAACGGTTATCGCTGGGATAAATGTGGCTCGCACATCCCCCAAAAACAAATAGATAACCAGAACAACTAGAGCAATGGCTATTGCGAGCGTGCTGTATACTTCTTCGATAGATTTGGCGATAAAAACGGAAGAGTCGTAGGAGTCGGAAATTTGTGTGCCTTCCGGTAATGTTTCCTGTAACTGTTTTAATGCTGCTCGGGCGTCACGCACTACATCTAAGGTATTTGCTTTAGATTGTTTGATTATGCCTAAACCAACCATGTCTTTGCCATTACCACGGAAAGCATTTTCGTCATCTTCTGCGGTCAGTTCAACCTCAGTGACATCACCTAATCGAATAAGATAACCATCATCGCCGCGACCAACCACTAAGGTCTTATACTGCTCTGGTGTTTTATAAGAGCGCTCGATTCGAACATTAAAGGTTCGGTCTGTGGATTTAACTTCGCCGGCAGGCAGTTCTACGTTTTCTTTTCGAAGTGTGTTCTCAATATCTGCAACGGTGACATTTCGCGCTGCCATTGCGTCTCGGTCTAACCAAACTTTCATCGAATAATCACGGCCTCCACCTAAGCGAACCCGCGCAACGCCATCAACAATTGCGATACGGTCAACCACGTATCGTTTGGCGTAGTCAGTTAATTCTAAGTTGTTCATAGTGGTTGAATTCATAACAAACTAAGGCAATTACGTCTTCGTCGTCGTTAGCTTTAAATACTTCCGGCGGTAACGCTTGGTCAGGGAGGTTGTTAAGTGCTCGGGAAACACGTTCACGAACGTCATTCGCCGCTGAGTCAATATTACGTGTTGTTTTAAATTCTATAGTGATCTGAGAGCGACCATTACGAGATGTTGAATTGATATTTTTAATCCCTTCAATCCCAGAAATACGGCTTTCCAGTATTTGTGTTATTTTACTTTCAATTATTTCAGACGATGCGCTAAGGATAAGATGTACTCACCGAAACAATTGGCGGATCGATATCTGGATATTGACGTAACGACAGCATAAAAAAGCAACAATACCAAAGGTCACCAGCAGCATATTAACAACCGTCGCAAAGACGGGGCGCTTAACTGAAATATCGGATAGCAACATAACTTACCCCTTAACTGCCGGTTTTATAGTGGTTACCTGTGCACCGTCTCGAACTTTTATCACGCCTTTAGAAATAACAGTTTCACCCACTTCTAATCCAGACAAAATTTCTACAACGCCTTAGTTTTCTGCGGCCGGTTTCAACTAATGTGCGATGTACAACATTATCAATAACTTTGTATACGTAGTGGGCTTCGTTTATTGGAATAATTGACGATTCAGGAACGGTTATCGATTCTATCGATTTTGTTTCAACTGATAGTTGCAATAACATACCTGCACGAAGTTTTTCTTCTTTATTTGGAAATAACGCTCGGACTTTAAACGAACGTGTTGCTTTGTCTAAACGTGAGGCAATACTTGAAATTTTGCCGTTGAAAGGCTTTCCATAAGCTATATTTGTGGCAAATACGGGTTGTCCAACTGCGACACGATTTAAAAAACGTTCAGGTAACTGAAACTCAACCTTAATTTGCGTTAGGTCGTCCAATGTTGTGATTTCAGTATCGGTTGTTAATAATTGCCCTGGGCTAATTTCGCGTAAGCCTAATTTGCCGTCAAATGGCGCGTAGATAAATTTCTCAGATAACTTGATTTCAGCAACAGACAATTGCGCAGAGGTTGTTTCCATCATGCTTTTTGGCTGTCTATTGCACTTTCTGCCGGTGCACTGCTTTTTTCGATGTCTAATAAACGCTGCAATTGGCGAGTTTGTTCTGCTAGCTTAATTTCTAACTCTTTTAAGTTTGCAAGTTCTTCACCATGTTCTAAGGTCGTTATAAGTTGACCTTTAACAACAGTATCACCGTCTTCAAAATGCACCGCTTTTACTCGGTCGGTGCTTTGCGATGTTAAAATAATGGATTCATTGGCCTGTGTTGTGCCTAATGCGATGATTTCATCTTTTAGCAATGTTTTGGAGACGAGCGCCGTTTCAACGACCGCCGCTTGACCACTTCCGTTATTGCTGTTGGATAAAGCTGTTGCCGGCCAATACACATATGCCAGCATGCCAACTAATAACAGTACAATCCAAGTAACCGGAGTTTTAAACATTTTTTTACCTATAAATTTATATTCAACATTAAAGTGGAAATACAATCCGCTATTTGGAATTATAATAGCAATACTTAGATGATCTAAATATGTAGTTAAGCACGTTAAAGTTGCGATTTAACGCTTATTTTACCTTTCTTTTTGTATTTAAATACCGATTGGTACATATTTAAGAAATAATTGGGTAAGTATTAGTTTATTTAGAATAAAAAACCATAGTTTTACTTGGGTATTTGCATTGGCCAATTTTGACTTGCTGACAAATCCAATCCCTTTTATTAGGTTTCGCAATTAATCAACGACGCAGCAATTGAAACTTGAAAAACTTGACCTATATATGTAGTAGTGAAGATGTAGTAGTGAAGATCAATTGTGAATATCGTTGGGGAATAAAATTCGCCCTTATTAACCTGTACAAAGGAGTGTTTAATGTTTTTGTTATTGTTGTTTGCAACGATTGCAATTGTGGTCTCGTTTATTTGTTCGATTATGGAAGCTGTTTTACTTAGTATTACACCAGCTTATATTGCGTCTTTCCAAAATCCTAAAATTGCAAAGCGAATGAATAATCTAAATCAGCATGTAGATAAACCTCTATCTGCAATTTTAACCTTAAACACTATTGCCCACACCGCAGGCGCAGCAGGGGTCGGGGCCCAAGCATCTCATTTATATGGCGACTCTGCGATTGGTATCGCATCCGCAATTATGACCCTATTTGTTTTGGTCTTTTCTGAAATTATTCCTAAAACTGTTGGGGCAAATTATTGGCGACAATTGGCACCGACGGTGAGTTTAGTTTTAGTTAATTTAGTTTGGTTACTCAAACCCTTTGTTTGGATGTCAGAACTTGTTACCAAGTTATTTAAACAGGATAATGACGAGAGTCTTTATATGCGTTCTGAAATTGAAGCGATGGCCAAGCTTGGTTTGCAAGCTGGGGCACTGCATAAAGGAGAGTCCGACATAATTCAAAGTTTGTTAAATTTTAGAGATTTAACAATAAGAAAAGTCATGACACCAAGATCTCTGTTATTTAAATTACACAAAGACACAACAGTAGAAGAATATTGCAAATTACACGGCTCAGTTCCTTACTCCAGAATCCTTGTGTTTGATAAAGACCCAGATGACATTATTGGTTACGTTTTAAAAACCGATGTTATGTTAGCAAATAGCCGAGTAAAACCTGACTACCGAATATCAAAACTGGTAACGTCAATTTTAACGGTTTCACAAACTCTAAGTTTGCCTTTGCTATTCAACAAATTGCTGACACAAAGAGCGCATATTTCTTTGGTTGTGGACGAATACGGTGAGGTGCAAGGGATTGTTACATTGGAAGATGTTATTGAAGCATTGTTACAGGTATCCATACTTGATGAGCGCGATGTTGAATCAACAACCGCTGCAGAAGCTGAAACCACGGTAACTGAGAAAGAACCAGAAATCCCTACTACAACCCCTAAAGAGAGTTGATCTCAATTCACTAAACGAGTTCTCATTACGCCTTGTAAATCAATGTTAATACCAATTTCGTTGAACAGGTAAAACAAACTGTTTTATCTGTTCTTTAGTTTGACCATTTACCGGTAAAAATTGTTGTCATTAAACGCTAAATTACGACTAGAAATTGGATTAATGACACAGAATAGTAAAACTCTACAGTTAATATAACCAACTAGATCTGTAAACATAATTTAATTTACATCTACCGATTGTGGTAAGTCGAATAGCCCGCTATATCTAAAAAATAATTGAAAATATATTCGTTTCATATAACTTGTAATAACGTACTTGTTGATGGCTTAATGCGACAAATAGCACTAATTTAACGTCAATATTTGGCAATGTTTATTTAATGCACAAGCAAAGCGCAGTCGCTTGAAAGGGAAATCATGATTTTTAGTCAAATGTCATTCTTAAAAAATATGCAATTGCCTTTCGTATTTGTCATTTTTTAGGTGTTGTATTATTTGTCATTGATGCTCAAGACGAGAAGCAAATTCGATTAACAAATGACAACCTTGCTTCGTCATTACAAGAAGTGGTTAAAGAACAACGAAATACCTTGACCCGATTTATTGATACCAATAATAAACACTTACAGTTTTTAGCAGATATGCCGCCAGTTTTAGGTATTCATCGGGCCATAGAAAACAACGGAGTCGACCCTGATAGCGGTAACGACGTCAATATTTTCAAGTCTCATCTCGGTAAAATATTTACATCTTTGATAAATAATTATTCAAATGTTTTTCAAGTCAGAATGATTGACGCACATAGTGGTGATGAACTCGTCAGAGTTGACAAATATAATAATAAAATTATTGAGGTTAAAGGCGCTAAATTACAAAACAAGCGCGAGACTGATTATTTTGTTGAAACAAATAAACTGGCAGAACGTGGAATTTATATTTCAGAAATTAATTTGAATCGAGAAAATGGGGCTATTGAATTCCCAATTAGACCAACAATTCGATTTTCTACGCCGCTCTATGATGAAAAAAATAGCAAATTTGCCATATTAGTAATTAACGTTTCACCCGTTGAACTTTTTTCTGAATTACACGCAATAAGTCAAAACAAAGGTGCGCAATTTTCATTGTTAGATGAAGTCGGGAATATCGTTACACATGTCCAACAAGAATATGCATTTTCTAAAGATTTAAATCCTACTCTAAACTGGCAAAACCGTTATGAAATAAGCCCATGGCAGATCCTCGTTTTTACTCTTACAGAGAGTTATCATCGAATCGTTTATATTACGGTGCCGCGACAGAGGTGCATATTTCTCCTAAGGTCTACGGTGGGGCAACTCAATTTACTTTTGTAAACTATCTGAGTGAGACATCATATAGTCATACCCTGACGACCAATAGACAGTCTCAATTGTTGTATTTAGTTGTTGTTTTGTTGGTATTTGTTATCACAAGTTTGATTTTTGGTTTTATCTTCGCAACGTTGCCGCTTTGAAAAAACGCGTACCGAATTTGAAGCTATTTTCCAAGGAGCGTCAGATGGCATTATTGCGATAGATACCAAACTTAATATTATTAGTTTCAACTACGCGGCAACATACTTTTTTAAAGACTTAAGGCATGTTAGCGGTGAGTTGAAGCTCACCGATCTTAAAGATGTTAATTCAGACATGATCAATGAATTGCAATTGGTGACCAAAATTAACAACGGAGTTTCCCATACTGTCATTGAGGTTGAAGGAGTAACGCTGCGCATAGCTACGTCGCCTATCTTAACTGAAGGTAAAAACTTGCTTGGTCGAGCGTTGTTTATTCAAGATATTTCGGCTCAGAAAACATTTGAAGTTGAAGTTAAAAAGATCAATGCCTCGTTAGAAGAACAAATACAAGCGCGCACACAGGAACTAGAAAATGAACGAAAGAAAGCAGTAGATGCATCGTCAATAAAAAGTGCCTTTGTATCAAACATCAGTCACGAAATGCGAACCCCTAAACGGTATATTGGGCGCGTTAAATTTGGTGATGAGGGAAAAACACACCAGTAAAGTTAAAATTTTACTGACGATGATGGAAACCAGTGCAAAATCCTTATCCAATTTGATCAGCGACGTTTTGGATTTATCAAAAATCGAAGCGCGAAAACTTGAGCTAAAAATGGATAGCTTTAATCCGATTCAAACTATTGAAGAAGTTGTAAATGCGTTTTCACCGCAGGCTCATAAAAAGGAACTCGAATTAGGCGTCGACGTTACTGGCGTTAAGTATAACGAATTGTATTGTGATGAAAGTCGATTTACGCAGATATTTAATAATCTACTCGATAATGCGGTGAAATTTACTGTTAACGGTGGCGTCTATATAACTGCGAAAACGGAAGAAATTAATAATGAAATTAGATTGATTGTAGATATCACCGACACTGGAATTGGGATTGATGAAGAAGCACAGTCACAATTGTTCCAAGCATTTATGCAATCTGAGCATGTGAAGTCAAACCATATAGGTGGGACGGGATTAGGTCTTTCAATTAGTCATCGACTTTGCCAATTATTGGGGGGAAGTAACGTTTGAATCGACAAAAGACAAAGGCAGTACATTCCGTTTTTATATTTCATCGGCTGTCGCTAGTAGTCATAAATTACCGGATATTGCACTTTTGTCGGGCAAATCATTTAGAGTTGATTTAAGTCATCAATTTTTTACTAACAAATGGCGTAACATTGTCACTATGTTAGGCGGTTCCGTTTTAAGCGACATGACTGATGAGCTAGATAGTCGTATTAATGTTGACAACAGGGCAAACGGAGAACCGAGCTCAACTGAAAGTCAGGATCCTGACTACTATATTGTGGATAAACAACACTCTAAGTATGCCGAGGTGATTAAAGCACCAAGCAAGCTTGCGAAGTGTATTGTTTTATCCAAACATTCAGAACCAAATACACAAATAGATGGGGTATTTGGTTATCTCGGACGACCAACTAAATTGATTTCGTTTATTGAGCTATTTGATACTGACCACAAATTTCGAGATATATTCCATTCCCCTGAGAAAGCGACTCACGAAAACACTTTAGACTTTCCAGTTTTAGCAGGGAAACACGTTTTAGTTGTTGACGATAATAATATCAATGTCGAAATTGCGAGTCACCTTTTGAAAATAGTGAAAGCGAAGGTCCAAACGGCAGTCAACGGACTCGATGCGATTAATGTCCTCAATAGGTTGCGTAGTGAAGGACTGAAGATTGATCTAATTCTTATGGATTGCCAGATGCCAGAAATGGATGGTTATGAATCAACAAGTCGGATCCGTTCTGGTGAAGCAGGACTCGAATTCGCTGAAGTCCCAATTGTTGCCTTAACCGCGAACGCAATGTCGGGTGAGCGAACAAAATGTATTGATGTCGGCATGAACGAATATTTGACCAAACCTATTGTAGCCAAGAAATTATTTTCAACCTTGTCTGAGGTGCTACGTAATTCAACTGTACCAAGTAAGCCGACTCTAAAAACTATTGAAGATAATGACATTGAAAACCAAGACACTAAACGTTTTGATAAAGAAAGTGCGTTGGCACGGGTGATGGGTGAAGAAACATTGCTTAAAGAGTTATTGGCTTTGTTTATTGAGCAAACTCGTCTCGATATTGAAGGTTTGTTTGAATTATTGGAGCAAAAAGACTTTATTCAAATAAGCCATGTTTGCCACGCATTAAAAGGTGCGGCGAGTAATATTGGCGCTAATAAATTAAATGCAATTTGCTTTAAACTGGAACTGGCATCTGGGTCAACTGATATTTCAAATTGCCTAGAGTTGATGCAAGAGTTAAACGATGAATATGTTGCATTTAAGTCAACAATTGAACACGAACTTAAATAATTTTTTTGAATGTGAAAAATAAATATATAGGTCGTTATTTAAATTGGCCGTAACATCTTGTTGCCAATTAAGTGGCAAGCAAACTTAACTTTTTCTTTGTAAAGTCGACTAACCTAGTTAAAGTGTCCAGTTATAAATCGTTCAAATATATAGAGAACATGGAGTCAAAAAATGAAAATCACCAATTTTGGTTGGTTAATCTTAGTTTGCACTGCGCTTGGAGTTAACACCAAAACATATGCAGCGCCATCCGATGCAACATTAACGTTAGTTGATTGTTTTGTCCCTAAAATTAAAAGCAAAGCTAAATGTGGCACCTTAGATGTGGCAGAAGACCGCAGTAAGCCGATGTCTGAAACAAATAAAGTTGTGCTTAACATTGTTTTATTGCCTAAGTTCAAAGAGGAAAGTAAAGAGTATCCTCTTATGTTTCTTGCTGGTGGCCCTGGACAAGCAGCTACTGAGTTAGCCCCGGCAATCGATCGTTTCTTGAGTGATACCCGTCAACAACATGACATATTGTTTATTGATCAACGTGGCACAGGGAAGTCGAATCCATTAAGTTGTGACGACGATTTAATAGACGCATTGGCTTTAGATGACAGTGCCATTAGTATTCAAAAAGACGTCGAAAAATGTCTGAAAGAAATGCCACCACGACATCTGCCAAGTTACAACACATATGATTCGATAAAAGATTTTGAAGCAGTGCGTGAGGCGCTAGGATTTGACAAAGTTCATTTACTTGGCGGGTCATACGGCACACGAGCGGGGTTTGCCTATCTAAAATTATTCCCACAATCAATAGAGACAGCAATATTGGACAGTAATGCGCCAATGGAACTTGTCATTGGGATGTTTGGTAAAACCTCTGAACGCGCATTTGACATGTTGTTAGCTGATTGCTCAACGAATGAAAAATGCCAAACAGCGTTCCCAAATTTAAAACAAGACTATCTATCCTTAGTTGCACAGTTAGACAAAGGACCTATTAAGCATAAAACGTTTCATCCGGCAACGGGGAAGCCTGTTGAAGCCATTTTATCTAAAAACAAAGTTACTGAAGCAATGCGTAGCACTTTGTATGACTTAGGTTCAAGACAGATGTTGCCTTACATGATAAATCGAGCGGCTAATGGCGACCTACGTTTTCTTACAGCCTTTATTGGTCGTACTGTCGACTCAGAGCGTTCCGCTGGTGGGATGTATCCAGGTTTAACAATGAATATTTTGTGTAATGAAGATATTCCAAGAGGGAAGACAGAAGCCTTTGATGCAGATGCAGACAACTACTTTAATGGTAAATTAGGGCATTCTAATTTTACCGATGTTTGTCAATATTGGCCGAAATGGCCAGCACCGGTCGATTTTGCTGAACCTGTAACAGCCGATGTACCCGTCTTACTGTTTTCTGGTAGTTATGACCCCGTAACGCCGCCGGCCTATGGCGAAATGGCATTGAAAAATTTACCAAATGCAAAACATGTCGAAATCAAAAACGGCGCTCATGTTGCTTCCATTAGGCAATGTACATCTCTTATCTCTGCGTTTATTAGCGTTGGAAAATTTGATGACTTGGATTATAGCTGTGCTGATAAATCAGTACCTATGATGTTTTTTACTGACATGAATCAACTGCACTAGGAGATAGGGATGTTAGAAGTTAAAGATTTAGTAAAACATTTTGGTGATATAAACGCTTTAAACAACATGAGTTTTTCAGCAGAAGATGGTCAGATTACCGGTATTTTGGGACCAAATGGCGCGGGTAAAACGACCGCTCTTCGCGTGTTATATGGGTTGTTAAAAGCTGAAGAAGGCCAAGGGTTGATTAATTCAATCGACAGCCAAGTGGACCCAATCAGCGCACGTCGTCAAATCGGTATTTTTCCAGACAAGTTTGGATTATACGAACGTTTAACCGCAAGAGAACAGATCAGTTATTTTGCAGAGTTACACGGCCTTAAAGGTCAAAAATTGGAAGATGCATTGAGTAGCATCATTACCCAACTAGGTATTGAAGATATTGCCGACCGTAAATGTGCTGGGTTTTCGCAGGGTCAACGGATGAAAGTCGTGCTCGCGCAAGCCTTAGTACATCAGCCTAAAAATCTCATTTTAGATGAACCGACTCGTGGTTTGGATGTTATGAGTACACGTATTTTAAGAGATGTATTGTTAGACCTTAAAAAGCAAGGTAAGTGCATTTTGTTTTCATCCCATGTCATGCAAGAAGTTGCAGCACTATGTGACAAAGTTATTGTTGTTGCGAACGGTCAGGTTGCGGCCGTTGGTACACCACAGGAGCTCTGTGAGATGACGGGTGAGTCAACATTAGAGGAAGCGTTTGTGAGTCTAATTGGTAGCGATGAGGGAATTGCAGCATGATTTTTTCATTATTTAAAAAAGAGTTTAAAGATTCAGTCAGAGATAAACGTGCGGTATTTGCCGCAATGGCCGGAGCCTTGTTTAGCCCGATATTTTTTGCCGGCATGATGACGTTTATGCTTGATAAAGCTCGCAGTGTGGACGATTTGTATGTAGAGATCGTAAATGAAGCGCAGGCACCACATATCGTTGAGTTGTTAAATCAGCGGCAAATTTTCCATGCCGTTACCCCAGAACAAGGTAAAACTTTTGAATTGGATGGAGAGTCTGTCGAACATTCAAAAATTACCATCGAATTTGATGAAGACTTTGCCACACGTTTAGAGCTAGGTAAAACGGCGGAGATTAAATTAACGGCAGATTACTCTAAAAAGAAACGAATGACCGAGTCAGACGTATTCAAAGAGTTATCCAAGGCTACCAAAGTCAGTTAGTCGGGATGAAGTTAATGTCCCGAGGCATATCGCCAGATATATTAAATGCGATACATGTTGAAGAAAATGATACAAGTTCGCCAAGTTCTAAATCTGCACTTCTGTTAGGCATGTTAGGCATTATGATTTTAGTTGCAGTATTTGTTTCATCAACTAATACGGCGATTGACAGCAGCGCAGGTGAGCGCGAGCGTAATTCGTTGGAATTATTATTGATGCAACCGGTGACGACATTGCAGGTAGTTGCGGCTAAAACACTTAATACAGGTTTATTTGGCGTTGCCGGCGGCACATTGAGTGTTGGCTTAACGGCATTGGTCATACCATTTATACCGCTCCATAAGCTGGGAATGGCATTTCACTTTGATGCCGGACTTGCGTTTACTATTTGGTTGTTATTATTACCATTAGCGTTTTTGCGGCAGCTTTTCAATTGCTTACCGCATTTCATGCGAAGTCGTTTAAAGAAGCACAGTCTTATATTCAATATACCATTATCATTCCGGTTGTTGTTCCAATGGCCCTGGAGTTTAGCAACTATAAACACATGGCATTAAGCTATGTGCCAATTGTGGCGCAGCAACAAGCAATTAGCCAAATGATCCGTGGTGAACTTGAGAGCTATTTGCCGTTTATTGGCGGCTCAATTGTAACTGTTATTGCGACGGTATTGATTGTATTGTTTATCGCACGATCATTAAAATCGGAAAAAGTCGTACTTGGATTATAAAAACGATATGACTTATTAGTAAGTCAGCGTAAGTACGGATTTGTCTGCAAAAACCAACATTAGATATGTTGGTTTTTTATGTTTGATATCATGGTTTGGTAAATTTTAAATTTGTAGGAAGAGGAAGGTTAAATGGATTGGCTCTATACATTTGATTTAATCGGTTGCGGTGTGTTTGCCATTTCAGGGGCGATATTGGCATTTAAACGCAAAATGGATGGAGTAGGAGTGCTTGTGCTTGCAGCAGTAACCGCCATAGGCGGTGGCACAATTAGAGATTTATTACTGGATGCTCCAGTGTTTTGGCTAACAGATGCAAACTATTTTTATGTGATTTTTGTCGCGAGTTTTGGGGCCGTTATTTGGATCAATCAAACGCAGAAACTTCCCGCAAAGTCTCTTGAATTTGCCGATGCTCTTGGCTTAGCGCTTTTTGTCGTAATGGGCACTGAAAAAGCGTTGTCGTATGGCGTCTCAGATATCACTGCAATTATCATGGGGATGATGACAGGATGTTTTGGTGGAATGTTACGCGATGTGCTGGCGAACCGAGTTCCGATGATCTTACAAAAGGAATTGTATGCAATGTGCTGCATTATTGGAGCGTCAATTTATGTCCTAGCGCTGCATTTTATTCCGGGGATTGCGGTTGCATTAGGTTTTTCTACGGTCTTTATTCTTCGTCTAGCTGCCATAAAATGGCATTGGCAGATCCATGTATTTCGTTATAAGAATTAATGATTTGGTTTAGTTAATTTGTATATTTGAATATTGGTAAATTAATTTGGCTCGTTTATGGGGCAAAGAGCGAATTTTTGCTGTTTTATTAGGGTAAAGATGAATAATTAGACTAAGTTATGCTTGTCGGTGACTGTTCTATTCCATTTCTTTATTTGCTGAAATTCTAAAAGCGTTATATAAAGCTCGGATTAGTTAATATTTTAGTTATATAAAATTTTGCATATTGTCATCGTTTTCCGGTCTTAAACTCGTTTTAATACAAAGGATTGCTATTTTTAGTGGATAAATTTATCGAAGCTAATTACAAACGCACGATTGGCAATATTCTACAAACAGGAAAAATAAAACCATGAAATCAAAATCTGATATCGGAGTCGTCGGTTTAGCGGTAATGGGCGAAAATCTGATCCTGAATATGGCAAGTAAAGGCTTTACAGTAACGGCGTATAACCGTTCGACAGACAAAGTCGAAAGCTTTATAAACGGTCGTGCGGAAGGTAAATCCATTCGTGGCGCATTTTCGTTGCAAGAACTTGTTGATTCGTTAGAGTCACCAAGAAAAGTAATGTTAATGGTTAAGGCAGGCCAAGTTGTTGACGCTATGATTGAGCAAATTGCCCCATTGTTAGAAGCGGGTGATATTATTATTGATGGTGGGAATACCCAGTTTGAAGATTCAGATCGTCGTACATCTGAACTTAAAGCCCGCGGCATTCTTTATGTAGGTTCAGGTGTTTCAGGTGGTGAAGAAGGTGCCTTGTTAGGTCCATCTATTATGCTAAGGTGGTGCACCAGAGGCGTGGCCAACATTAAAACCTATCTTCCAAGGTATTAGTGCGAAAGTTGAAGGCGATGTACCTTGCTGTGATTGGGTGGGTAATGGCGGTGCAGGGCACTTTGTTAAAATGGTTCACAATGGCATTGAATATGGTGACATGCAGTTAATTTGTGAAGCCTATTTAATTATGCGCGACTTACTTAAAATGTCTGCTGATGAAATACAACGTGTTTTTGTGCAGTGGAATGAAACAGAACTTAGCAGTTACTTAATTGAAATTACTGCGGATATATTGGCTTATAAAGAAGCTGATGGTTCGCCGCTTATCGACAAAATTTTAGATACAGCAGGCCAAAAAGGGACTGGTAAATGGACTGGCGTTACAGCACTTCATTTAGGTACGCCGTTAACTCTAATCGGTGAAGCGGTATTTGCTCGTTGCTTATCTGCAATTAAACCAGAGCGTGTTGCCGCGTCAGGTCTAATTGAAGGGATCACTGAAGAATTTGATGGCGATAAACAAGAAATCATAGATGCACTAAAAGATGCATTATTGGCGTCTAAAATTGTATCTTATGCTCAAGGTTTTGCATTGATGAAACAAGCATCAACAGAATACAACTATCAATTGAACTATGGCGCAATCGCTTTGATGTGGCGTGGTGGTTGTATAATCCGCTCAGTTTTCTTGGACAATATTAAAGCGGCCTACGACAAGGATGAAAATATTGAAAACTTATTAGTTGACGATTATTTTAATCAAGTTGTTAAAGACGCTCAAAAAGGGTGGAGAAAGGTTGTTGCAACCGCGGCAATGAGTGGCGTTTCATTGCCATGCATGTCATCTGCATTAAGCTATTTTGACGGTTACAGAACAGCAAACTTACCGGCTAATTTACTGCAGGCCCAAAGAGATTATTTTGGTGCTCATACGTATGAACGAAATGATAAACCTCGCGGTGAGTTTTTCCATACAAATTGGACAGGTCGAGGCGGTGACACGGCTTCTACAACGTATTCAATTTAATTAAATAAGCGCGGTTAACACCGCGCTTTTTGGTTCTACGAGCTTATATTTTGTTATCCAACAAAAATGTAAAATCTATATTTATTCCCTTGGATATTCGCTAATTATTGCCCTTTGAACTACTATCAATGTAGTTTTCATTTTTATAAATTAGACTAATGAAATTATCTACTTACCTATTTATGCTGGTTTTTTTCAAGCCTTAGCGTCGCGTCACCGATTAAGACCTATAAAATTTATCATGATGCAGATTATTCGATAAATCGTGACGCTGCGTTGGCGATGAAAATTGGCTTGTTGACGGCTTTGTCGGAATTTGATTCAGAACCTTTGGGTTATCGTTTAGAAATCGTCGAAAAAAACCATAGAGGTAATGCAAACCGTAGCTTTAGCCATTTTAAGCAGTTTGAAAAAGACGATGATGCTCTGTTTGTTTTGGGAGGAGTGCATTCCCCACCTTATATTCAACACCGTGAATATATCAATCAAAGTCGGATACCTTTATTGATCCCTTGGGCTGCTGGTGGGCCTATCACTCGTTATCCCAGTGATAATAATTGGGTTTTTAGGTTATCAATTGATGATTCAATAGCAGGTCAAAGGATAGGCGAATATGCCATTGGTCAACTACAGTGCAAAAAGCCTCACCTATTTTTAGAAGATACCCAATGGGGAAAATCTAATTACAAAACAATATCGGAATATTTAGATGGCAAAGTCACATATGGCATTAGCTGGTTTGGCTGGAATACCAAACAAAACACTGCAAATATTGAAATTAGAAACGCCGTTGTAGGCGGCAGTGATTGTATCATTTTGGTGAGTAATTATACCGAGTCAAAACATTTTCTGAAGGCTATGGCTTTATTGCCTAAAGCGGATAGAGTGCCAATTGTCAGCCATTGGGGATTAACTGGAGGTGATGCTGAGGAGTTGATGACAAAGCAAATTAAAGAAAACGTTACGCTTTCATTTATTCAAAGTTGTTTTGGTTTTAGTGGAGCGTGGCAAACACCTTTCAGTTTAGATGTACATGCTCGGGTTAAAAAAATGTTTCCCGACGCAATAGGAAAAAAGACGAAGTAAAAGCCCAAGCAGGATTTGTTCATGCATATGACCTAGGAAGAATCGTAACTCAGGCTTTGCAACAAATTACAATGACGGATGACATGCCTAGTAATAGGGATAAGTTTAAGTCGGCACTGGAAAGTATTGAACGTCCAATTCGTGGGCTCATTAAAGAGTATAACAAACCGTTTACGCAGTGGCGTCAAACCAAAACCGATGCACATGAAGCATTAAAGTTAGAAAACTTCTGCATGGCAGAGTTTGATCAATTTAATCGAATAATGGTGTTGCCAAACTAATATGAAAACATTTTTAAACTGGTTCCAGACTAAATCGGGAAGCTCTTATCTGGTTTTGTTTTTTGGTTTTGTATTAACAACATTAGTCATCACCAATTTTGTATCAGAACGCGCATCTATTTCAGTAACTAAGTTACTAGACCAACATACTCAGTTGCAAGCTGAAGCCACTTTTAATGTTGTTGAACAGTTTGTTGATAATCGGATAAAAATCTTAAATGAAATCGCGATTTCACCGATTGTTGTGTCAAGTGTTATGGGGCTGGATGTTACTGGCGCAAACCTAGCTGATCACTTAACAAACCTAACAATTTTAGGAGAAAAAGAAGCCATTACGGTCGCTAATTTTAATGGTGATATTATTTATCCCTTGCCTCAGAAAGGGCAAAAGTTAGCAGATTGGACTAGCACAATTGACCATGTTGAAACCGATTTTATTTTAAATATTGCCAAACGGCGGCAGGAACACTTTTTTCAAATTGCCGTACCAATTAAATATAATGGTTTAACTGAAGGGGCGATAGTGCTTGATATCCGAAGTCATTCAATTGAATCACTTATAAAAAATACAATTGAGAATCATATCTACGAAGTGTTGATTAAAGATCTTCAAGGACATGTATTTGCAACCAATGACCTTAAAAAATATCGTTCAATATCAAATGCCGAGCTTTTAGACAAAAGCTTAGTTGTCCAATTTTACATATCCCGCGAAGGTGAATTACAAGAAAAATCTGAATACATTAATCGTATTGGGACAAGTTTGATTATTGGTATGTCAATCTGCTTCGTTATTTTGGTCATGCTCATTCGTTCTATATTAATCAGTCCGTTACAAAAATTGGCACATTCTCAAAAGCGACTCAAACATAGTGAAGAGCGTTATCAATTAGCAATACAAGGCAGTAATGACGGTATTTGGGATTGGGATTTTAATGATGATAGCTTGTATTTATCGCCGCGTTTCTTAGATATGTTGGAAATCGCATATGATGAAAATACACCAACGATACGCTATTCGATGGCTCAAATTTTTAATGATTTTGTTCATGCTGATGATAAAGAAAACAACCGAAATGCACTTAAAAGACATTTGGAAACCAACGTGCCTTATGATTTTGACGTTCGAATGGGCAATGGCGTAAAACCATATCGCTATTTTCGGGTGCGAGGAATTGTCCAACGTAATGAAGCGGGTAGAGCTATTCGTATGGCAGGATCATTGTCGGATATTGACGAATTGAGACGCCAACAACTCGAGTTAGAAAACGCGTTAAAAATGGCTAAATCTGCGAGTAAAGCAAAAACAGAATTTTTAGCGAATATGAGTCATGAAATACGAACGCCAATGAATGGTGTTTTAGGCTCATTACAAGTATTGCAACGTATGGAACTACCTGAGGCGGCACATCAATTGGTCGATACGGGAATTATTTCATCACAGTCATTGTTGGCAATAATTAATGACATTTTGGATTTGTCTAAGATTGAATCGAATAACGTAAGTTTGGAAATGTTACCAACCGATGTTGTTGAATTAATGCAAACTGTTAAGTCTGAATTTGCATTGGCTGCATCGCAAAAGAAACTCGATTTGAATTTTTCGGCTGACCCAAATATGCACAAAATGTGGATTGTCGATCCCGTTAGAATTAAACAGATTATTACAAATCTTTGTTCAAACGCGGTCAAGTTTACCGGAAACGGATCAGTTAAAATTAGTCTAAACGAGCAGAATGAATGCCTTGTTATCTCAGTAACAGACACCGGGATTGGTTTGTCGAACGAACAATTAGGCAAGTTATTTAATCGATTTGAGCAGGCCGACTCATCAACAACGCGCAAGTATGGTGGCACGGGACTTGGATTGGCAATCTCTAAAAAGTTAGCCGAAATAATGGGCGGTGATATTGAGGCAATAAGTGAAGAAAATAGAGGCTCTTGTTTTACGCTTCGAATACCAGCTAAAAAGTCGACTCTGGAAAAAGTTAAAAGAGCGGAAAAAGAACTTGATAAAGCGCCTGATATTACTGGGAAAGTAATATTACTTGCGGAGGATAATAAAATTAATCAAACAATTTTTTGTTCGATAGTAAAACCTACAAACGCGATTATTGACGTTGCAAATGATGGTGTTGAAGCGGTTATTGCTGTAAACACACGACTTCCTGAAATGATTTTTATGGATATTCAAATGCCTAATATGGATGGTGTAGAAGCCTGTGCAAAAATTAAAGCACAGTTTCCGCATATTCCAATTATCGCATTGACCGCAAATGTAATGAATGACGATGTAAAAAGTATATGGATAATGGCTTTGACTCTCATCTCGCTAAGCCGATAAATATAAAAGAATTATATAAGGCGATACGGGATTTTATCTGATAATTTGCGGTTATGGTGAGCGTTTTTAGATCTAAATTTGTGGCTTTTTAGCAAGCTTCCGTTGTAAGGTTCGTCTATGTAAACCCAGTTGGCGCGCCGTCGCAGAGATATTGCCGTTATTGGTTTTTAGTGCCTGTTGAATATGTTCCCATTCTAATCTAGCAGTCGTCATTTTTGTTTCTGCGTGGACCGAATTATTTGCTGTACCGTCCAGAGCAACTAACAAACTAGCAGCATCAATCGGTTTTGATAAATAGTCATCCGCACCTGATTTTATCGCTTCAACGGCGGTGGCAATACTAGCATAGCCAGTGAGTAAGATGATTTTACTACTCGGTAGCGCTTGCCGCAGTGCAGGAAGAATATGAATTCCGTTTTGGTCGCCAACTTTCATGTCGAGCAGAACAAAGTTTGGCAATTGTTGTTGGGCTGTGTTTAAGGCGTCATCTAAGTTATTCTCGACAAGAACGTCGTAATGATAACGGGTAAGCCGGCGTGCTAAAACCGCAGCAAAATTCACATCATCTTCGATAATTAACAAACGGCCTAATGTCGACTTTGTTAGTTCACTGCTCATCAAGTGCGTCCCTTATCGGCAGAAATACTTCGGCAACAGCCCCTATTTCTGGATGATTAAATAACTTTAACTTACCACCAAGTTTTTCCAGGGTGACATGGGATAAGAATACCCCCATTCCTAAGCCATGTTTACTATCGACTAATTCCACGCCTAACTGCAATAGTGTTTCTTGCTTAATGCTAGGGCCAAAATCTCGAACAGATAAACAAATGAAATTGTCTATGGTTGTAATATTGACGATGACTTTATAACTGTGATTTTCACCACTGGCATTAACTGCATTTTGAATTAAGTTTAATAGTGCGGGCAGTAATACTGGTTCGGAGACAATTCTAGATGTGGTTTGTTTTTCAAAATTCCAAGTTACTTTGGCAAGTGGAAAGCTAATTTGAACTTCTTGTTTTAGCTCTTCAATTAATGAAAATACGCTGACTGGCGATTTAATATTGTTTCTTACTTTCTCTGCAATATCTCTAAAATTAACTAAATGACGTCGACAAGTGGCAAGCTGTTCGTCCAATAATATTATAGTAGGATCTTCTATTTTTGAGTGTTCCTGAAGCTCTTCAGCTAACAAATGAGCAGTTCCTAATGGCGTTGCTAATCGATGGGCAAATTGCGCGGCTGCAGCGCCAAGAGAGACAAGTTGCTCCTGTCGTAATTGTTCTTCACGGTGCTGGCTAATTATCTTGTCTTGGCGACTTATCGCTTTGATTAACGCCACAACAATGATAACGACAACGAGTGCAGATAATAAGAAGTTAAGCCACATACCAAATAGATGTTGCGCTAAATCCATATTATGTAGTGCATGCGGATCAATACTAAATAGCAAAGTTGAATAAGCAGACATTGATAAAAAGGTCACTATCAAAAGCCAACGTTGTGTTAATGACACTGAGGCTATTGCGATTGGCAACAGCAATAAGGATACAAATGGATTTGCAGCGCCTCCGGTAAAATACAATAAGACACTGAGGAAAATAATGTCTACGGCGACAAACGAAAAATAAGCCGTTGTACGTATCGAAGGTGTTTGCTGAAATTTGACGTAAAACCCAATATTTACGATCAGCTCGGCCAGAATAATGCTGTAAAGAACGGAGTATGGAAAATCATAATCGAGCCATTGTTGAGATACAATAATGGCCAAAAGTTGGAGCGCAATAAAAACAAACTTGGCATGTATTAGAGGTTTAACTTGTTGATTGTTTTTTATTATTTGCATATTGCCAACGGTTGAATTAACTCGGTTTTAAAGGAGATAAATGTGAACACTTTTATAGCAGGTTATGTTGCCAAGTGAAACCGACAGACCAAACTTGCTGTGTAGAGTTTATCATTGTCTGGTCATAACTCGTCTCAAGCCTAAACGTAACCTTGTTTTGCCACTGCCAGTTGTACGTTATTGTTGTCTGTTTAGGTTCAAAGTTCTTATTATACAACCCCTGTTGTTCAATAAATGCGGTCGTTGTATTTTTAAACTGATTATTTACCACTAACATTTCATGTTGTGCCACTAAGCTGTGATTTTGCCATTGAAGACCAAATAAACCACGATATCCAGTTTGTTGTAATTTTACCTTTGCACTTTGCGAGGTGTCTGAAAATACGCCGCTTTGCCGACTTTCGATTATTTCAAATTCAGTCATTAAAAGTAGGGCGTTTGAATATGATTTTGTGAATTTTAAAAAACCACCAAGCATTTCGATATCACCGGTAAAATAGTTCTCAGGTGTATTTAACGTTGTCGAATTTGAGTGATTATGATCTGAGCTATATCTCAAGTCTTGTCGTGAAAGTGCCGACCCCTGTGAATACCACAAACCGGATTGAGCGTCGATAGATATAATTGTGTCTTGGTAGGTTAGGTAAAGTGCTTTGCTGCCTTCTGAGCTTGTATAGGGCCAACTGTCGCCATTCCAAACTTCTAATCCAAATTGAAATTTGTGCCAGTAATATTTTGACTTTACGCCGGTGTCTTTATGATGTCCGCCAAAAAATGTCTGAGCCAAAAGTGGTTTAGTATTAAATTGACTTTGTGAAGCATGATGGTTTGCCGTTGATGTGATGTCGGTTGCCATTAAGCCAATTTCGACATCCAATCGACTATGGTTCAATTGAAAAATTTTATTAAACCAAAGCTCCTCTAGCGATAGCTCTCCCTCGCCAGCATGCTGATGGAATCCAATTTTGCCATGGACGCTGACTTGATCTTCTAAAACTAATTTACCCGTTAATTGGGTATCATCAATTGCAGCACCTTTTAGTCTAGGGGTTGATTCACCTCCCATCAGTAGGCCTAGGATCATCCACACTTCATCGGTCGTTGCCTTGTTTTGAAAGCTCATTGCCGTTTTTAGCGTTAAGTGAGTTGGGGTTTCGTCGACACCTGATTCATGTGCATAGCTACAAAATGCCATCAATGGTAGCGTGAATAGCGTGGTAAGATTAAGTTGTTTCATCTTTGCTCGGTAAATGGATTTGAAAATCGTGGGTTGGAAATAAATTTGTCGTCAGTCAGTGATTCTAAAAAAGCAATGACGGCATCAATTTCTTCTTCTGTTGCATCAAAACCTTGTATTAATCCAGACTTTAAAGGGCTTACTCTGCCATCTCCGGCATTTTTGCCTGTTAACGTAACACTGCCGCCTCGGGCATAATGTTCAATCACGCCTCGTAAACTAGCAATGCTGCCATCGTGCATATAAGGACCGGTTAATGCAATATTACGCAGACTTTGTGGCCGAAATAGCCCTTTATGAGTAGGGTTTAATGTTAGGTCATATAATCCCTGATCTTCATCTGGGTAACTTCCATCGCCGCCGACGTTGTATAGACCGTTATTAAAGAAAGGAAATTGTAGGGCATCTAAAGCCGTATTTGCATCACGATAAGATGATGAAAAGTTGACACCTGAATGACAGTGAAAACACTCAAACTTCTCGCCATTAAAAAGTTGAAACCCTCTGATTTGTTGCTGTGTCAGTGCTGATTTATCACCTAATAAGTACTTATCATAAGGACTGGATGCGCTTATCATCGTCCGAACAAAGCTAGCAAGGGCAAAGATGATCTTGTTCATTGTAATGTTACTTTTGTCACGCGATGTATCCGGAAAGGCGAGATTGAACATCGTTTGATAATCTGGGTCTTGTTGAAAACGCGTTAACACGTCTGGCAATACGGCGTCGGTAACGCCTAGTTCAATTGGGTTATCAGCACGAATAGGCACATTGAGCTGCTCTTCAAGTTCAAAAAACCATTGTTGCTCCATGGTCAATGTCGAATGATAAACCACGTTACCAAGACCTTGACTGTTGCGAACGAGTTGGTGGCCACTAGAGCCTAAGGGGGCAGTCAATCCATCAGCAAATGCGCTTCCTTGTTCATGGCACGACGCACAAGATTGGGTTTGATTAGCAGATAACTTAGTATCGTAAAATAGAAACCGACCTAAGGTGATTTTTTCTTGGGTCAGTGGGTTGTAATCTGGAATAGCAGGTAAGGGCATGTGATCGGGTAGATCTAATAAACTGCGCAAAGATTGAGCATCATCTGTATTGGTAAATGTTGAGTTTGAATCAAATTCACACCCTGAAAGTAAGGCTAAGCCACAGACTAATGTGAAAAAACGGATCATAAAAACCTTAAAAAAAGGGGCGTATGCCCCGGAGGAAAACTAGTGTTGGACAACTTGGTTAGTGTCGCTCGAACTGCTACCATCATCGGTAGATAGTCCAAGGTTTTGAAAAATTGCCGCACAGTCTGGTTGCATTTCGGGACTTGCAGAGTGGCAAGTAACTGAAGGGCTATCCATCATTTCAGTGTCGGCGGTATGGTCGCCATGACTGCTCATTGCTGGGGCAAAGCTTAGTTGGTCTAGTAATTTATCGATACGAATGACAACAGTGTCCATATTAGGTTCAAAATCTGTGATCTCAACTTTAGGAGTGTTAACAAAGTCGCATTTTTCTTTGTTTTCTAAAGCAAGTAAACTGTCGTCGCCACAACCCCTACTGCCAATGTGTATATAACCTTCACCGGTATTTCCCATCATGCTCTCTATAGCAAAGTTCATTACAAAGTGACGATAGCCCGAAGCCCATGGACCAGTACATCTCGTTTAATGGTGATGGGGCGTCTTCTGCACTTTGTGTTGCGATAACTTCTTTCATGATGGCTTGAGGAACACCAATATCAAAGGTGATTTTGTTAACGCCAGTATCAATCATTTTACCTGTCATAACATTATTGGTCCGTGCGGTACCTTCACTATTAGGAATCGCGTCAGATGTGCACTTACCCGAACTATTACTAGTGAGGTCAACAAGGCCTACAAATCCTAAGTCATGATTGAGTTGAAATTCATTGCTATCAAAAGATGCTTCTATCTTTTCACCATATTGGTCAAATAGCTCAATATTACTTACATAAAAACGGAGGTCACTAACACCAATTGAATAATGTCCCTCATTGCCAAAACCCGATACCATAGAGTCGCAATCTACGTTTTGGTCGCCGCTCATTGCAGAGAAATTAATTGTAAATGGGGTCATGGTTAATTCGTCTTCGGTACCACTGTCGCTGCTGCAACCTGATAACAACGCCATCGTGGCTATGGTGAATAAAGTCGATTTAAATTTATGACGCATTTTCATCTTTTCCTTTGAAATTACACTAGGTGAGTACATTAAAATGTCGAACTCAAGCTTATGTTGTTACTATAATTTTTTTATAAGGCCACTCAATGTGACAAATTGTCGCACCTTTATTAATGTTGCTTTTGTGCAGCTGTTTAGTTTATGTAGTTTTGTTATATTGATAGCATTTCTAACAGATACGGAACTGTGATTTGGGGTAAAAATATGAACGTGATAGTTAGTTCTGATGTTTTTAAAAGGAAGTTTATCAACGACTATTCGAATTGTATCAATCGTCCAAAGCGGGTAATGAAATTGAGAAACAGAAACATCGAGTTGAAGGGTTTATTGCGGCTGGGGAATTTATGAACCTTATTTCAAATGACGAAGGAAAAATTCTTTTAGAACAAGCTCATATCGATGTCTTTGGAGAGACAATTTTGTGTCGAAAAAATAGATTAGAAAAGCGCCGTAACGCTGTGCTTCAAAATAATGTGAGCTATTTTGACGAACCTGCAATTTTAAGAAAAAGTCGTAGTCAGAAAAATAAAGATACCGAAGACCGATAAACATCAAATTATTAGATCTTTCTTAGCATTATTCTAAACAGCAAACATCACAACATTAAAATAGGGCATTTATAACATCATGGCAAAAACGGGTCAGGAAAATTTAGGAAAAATTGCAATATTTGTTGATGTACAAAACATCTATTACACGACCAAACAAGCCTTTGGAAAATCGTTTGATTACCGTAAGTTTTGGCAGACACTGTCGTACCAAGGCGAAATCAAAAATGCATATGCGTATGCCATTGCGAGTGAAAATGATGGCCAAAAGAAGTTTCAAGATGCCCTGAGGCATATAGGCTTTGACGTGAAACTAAAGCCTTATATCCAACGAAAAGACGGCAGCGCGAAAGGGGATTGGGATGTAGGGATCACAATAGATGTCATGGATGCCGCACCACAAGTTGATACCGTTATTTTATTATCTGGTGACGGAGACTTTGAACTCCTCATGACCACGATTAAGGGGCGTTATAAGGTTCACACGCAAGTTTATGGTGTAGAAGCCTTAACGGCAAATTTACTAATAAGAAGTGTTGATAAGTACACCCCTATATTACCCACACACTTATGTTGAATATTAAGCTGGCATACAAGGATTCGATTTAGGCCATGCCAAATACTTTTAATAAGTAGTAACCAATCGCTATTGTAAATGGACTCACTAACGTTGAAAGCGCGACGATCTCGGCAGAGAGTGCCCCATGGGATGTCATTTTATTGGCCATGACGTAAGCTGCAACTGCAGTGGGTGCAGAGACCATAAAAAACAGTAATGTCGTATCCGTTTTATCAAAGCCAAAAGGAATCGCGGCCCACATCGTTAAGAGCGGAATTAATATCAGTTTAAGAAACGTAATAGCAATCGCATCTCTATGATTTTGCTTAAAGCTTTGCCACTGTAAACTCGCTCCTAAACACAATAAAGCGAGGGGCAATGTAAGTTTACCTAAGTACGCCATTGACGTGATGACCACCTGCGGTGGATGTATTTCACTAGACGAGCTGATAAGGCCGAGAACAATTGAAATAATTAATGGATTTTTAGCGATGGTAAATAAAATTTTTCGATTAAATGTCGTCAATAAAACAACAGCGATCAGATTATATAAAATGGTTAGAAAGGCGAGGTAAATTGCAGCCTTCCCTAAAATATCTTGTCCTAAAGCACGCTCACACAACGCCAAGCCTATGATAGCCATATTTCCTCGGTATGCACATTGCGCTAGTACGCCACGTTGGCCGGAGTCGGGTTGCTTACGGTAAAATAGCCAAACGACGACCACAGTCACAATTGTCGCTACGATGGCAAATCCGATGAGCGGTAAATTGAGGTTTGTCGAAATCGAATTTTGAGAAACATTTAAATAAAGTAAACAAGGCAAACTGATGTTGAAAACGAGGGTATTACCAGAAGAGACAAAGCCATCACTGATCCATGTTTTATGTTTAAACCAACCACCTAACAGTAAAATAAACAAAATAGGAAGTGTGATTTCAAAAGCACCAATGACCAATTCTAAATTCATGAAATTCCTAAGGTTGAGTTATCCAAATAATGTCTCTTACGCTTTGACCGTCTATTATACCAATTGAGACAATGGCGTTTGGCGATAACGATTTGCAAAGCAATTCATTATAGGCTTTTCAACAGCTTCTAAAAGTAGTTTTTACTTAGCTTTTTTGGATAGTTGATCTTTTAAATCAAGGATGATTGGCGCCGATTGGTTGACACGCAAAATACGACTTTCGATTTTCGTTATTGTGGGGATCTGTCATGAGGTTTAAACCGTGTTAGTTTAAAAAGCTCCATTTGAATAAAATGAACTAGGAGCTTGGCAAAATGCGATAAAGTACGCAATTGCCACGTGTTAATCTAATTTATAACGACCACCGAATGTTGGGTCTCGTTCAAAGCAGGAAATAAAAGCATCCAAAACATAAGGGTCATACTTTGTCATTCGCCCGGCTTGGAGTGTTGCAATTGCTTTTGCAATGCCGGGGCGTTCTCGATAAGGTCGATCATTTGCCATTGCATCGTATGTATCTGCTACTGCAATTATTTTTGCTTCTAAAATGATTTCGTTTTCTTTTAGTCCTAACGGATAACCTGAACCATCTAATCGCTCATGATGCTGGCCTACCATTTTTTGAATGGGCCATGGGAAATGGGCATCTTTCAAAATAAATGCACCTTTTTCTGCATGCAATTTTAAATATTCAAATTCCGCTTGTTCTATTCTGCCACTTTTGTTCAGTAATTGTGATGGAATTACGATTTTACCTAAGTCATGAATTAACGCGCCAATTCTAAGGCCAAAAACTCGATCGGCCTTTAATCCAAGCTCTATCGCAATTTGCTCACTTATATGGGCAACATTTTTCTGATGGTGGGTTGTATAAGCGTCTCTGAGTTCAAGGGCATTTGAAATGGCCATTAACATTTCAACTAAAATTGTATCGTTGGAAAGTGACTGGAAATTTGCTTTAAGGTCGAGATAATGATCTTCTGCAGTCTCAAATTTACGACGAAGTTTGCGAACGTTTTTTCTAAATATCTTTGAAATGTTGGCGACTGTTTCAGAGTTATAATGATTGTCGCTTGCGGCGCCAATTACGGCAATGACTTTGCTTTCAATAATGAGAGGGAAACATATATATTCAGCAATTTCGTCTAAGGGGTGTGGAAAAAATGACTGATAATATTTTTGGTCCTTATTCGGCATTCGTAATACTTTTTGACTTTAATGGACTCTGACCAAGGGCCAACATTGGGTAAATAGCTGAACTTTTTATACCCATTTTCCATTTTTGAAATAACTGATTTTGACCAAACCGTTAAGCTAAAGTTATCGACATTTTCATCAATAAAGTGAATGTAACCATAGATACTGTTTGTAACCCCAATAAAGATTTCCAAAAATTCATGGGCAGCTTCATTCTTGGTTAAAAATGTTTGAGATAAAAACGTATTGAGTCGGTTTTCCATAGTTCCCTTGCCAGTAAATCAATGATAAATCCGTGAGTAGAGCTAAGTATAGTTGATTAATGGCAGTAGATTTAAAAGACGTTGTTTTTGTTGATATACATCAAATAGAAAGGAAAAATAGTCGACACTTTTTAGATTTACGTCAAGGAGTGTTTAATTAATAGGCAATAATTAGAGTGAAGGTAGAGTTGAAGCTAAGACTAAAACAAATCAACTCAATTGATCCATATTTTCTATAAGATAAAATGGATCCGCTTCACCAATTTTAATTTATAACGGATAAAAGAATAACTGAATGAGTGGGCGGCAAATTCAGAGATGCTCTGAAAGCCTTTAAAATTGGTCGGACTGGCCAGATTCGAACTGGCGACCCCTGACACCCCATGACAGTGCGCTACCAAGCTGCGCTACAGTCCGACACTAGTGTACGCAGGGGATAATATAAAACTGCGGCTGAATTGCAACCTGTTAATTATACTAATGTTTTGTTCGGCTAATTAATGGTCGATTGGCGAAGCAATAAAAGCCAAGCCCAACTCTGGACTTAGCTGTTATTCTTTTTGGCGATTATCTGACAAGTACGGCAGTTGTATAGGCGGGTATTGTTACTGTTGTATCGGCAATGTGTGTTTGTTTGACAATATCGTCAAAGCCATTGCGTTGTACCGGATGTAACTTGTACTTATTTGCCTGAGGAATCGATATTTTTTGGCTCGTCGCGTTATTGTTAAAAATCACAACAATGGAGTCATAGTTAGGGTCTAGTTGACCTTTTGTTGTGTCACCCAAATTTACGTCGTTTATTTTCATGACAATTAAACCAGCAACATGTTGTGGGCCAGTATTCATAAATTGCACATTTTGATTTATTTGCTCCGCTGTTCTCAATCGGAATAGCGCAGAACTGGTTCTGATCCTGATAAAGTCCGCAAATATGTTAGCACTACGTTCAATTTGAGCGGGGCTTACATCGTCATTGTTGCCGTTTTTATCTAAGATTTTCGAAATAATTGGCCAGTTATCTTGGTCTTTTTCCGCAGGCGGTAATCCCACATCGTAGTTGTTTGTTTGGTAACTAAAATCAACTTTATTAAACCAATCGCCGTAATCGTAGCTGTCGCGCAAAAAAGCTTTAGAGCGGAGCAATTCAGATCCCATATGTAAAAACGGTATACCTTGCGCTAACAGAGCGTATGACAACGACTGAGATTGAATCCTTACCCTATCATCACTTGTCATATTAAACGGCAGTCTATATTGATGATTGTCCCACAATGTTTGATTATCATGTTTTGAAACATAATTAATCGTATCAGCAGGGTCTGACGCATAACCCGCAGGATTACCGCCGTATAGAACGTTAGTGCCAGCAATAAGTTGCCCGTTAATGTCATTGAAGCTAAACGTCTTTAAATTCGCAGCTAGCCCTAAACGAACGATGTCCATCGAGTTATTATAATGAGCTTGTTGATTGTTTCCTCTTTGCATTTCGTTTGGTACAACATACAAGCCATTACCAATTCCCTGATCAAAGCGGAGTTTCTCTGCGTTCGTTTGAAAATTACCGCCACGTATTGCATCTCGCAGACGGTCGGTAAATGTGCCAATTTCTGTGCCACTGAGTTCTTGCTGACTTGCTTGAACAAATTGGGCGTTGTTGCCAACTTCACCAAAATTCCAGCCTTCACCATAAAAGTAAGTATCAGAGTCAACTTGTTGAACGGCTTTGCGGCTTTCCAACATCGCTGATTTTGGTTGGTGTCCCATCAAATCAAAACGGAAGCCGTCAATTTTGTAATCTCTTGCCCAAACCACCAATGAATCTTTCATTAGTTTAGCCATCATGGCATGTTCAGTTGCACTATTGTCACAACAGGTCGATTGTTCAATTGCGCCTGTTTTGATATTGAGGCGATGGTAGTAACCCGGCACAACTTTATCTAGAACCGATTTTTCAGCTAATCCAGATGCAAATGTGTGATTGTATACAACGTCCATGATGACTCTAAAACCTTTAGAGTGAAGGCTTTGCACCATTTCTCTAAATTCAACAATTCGATTAATACCCTCAGGATCCACCGCGTAACTTCCCTCTGGTACAGTATAGTGGAATGGGTCATAACCCCAGTTGTAGTCGTCATTTCCACGAATTTTCTCAACGAGCGCTTGTGCGTCACCGGTTCTTGGATCGTAACTTTGTAACTTCTGGCGCAGAGTCTCATTTGTCTCCAAGTTTAAACAAGCACTCAACTCAGGAAATTGTTGGCACACCTTAGTCATAGAGTCGTCTAGGCTAATAGCAATGCTTGGGTCTTCATTAATTGTTGATAAGTCATACGTGGGTAAGAGGTGAATGGTATTTAACCCGGCTTCTTTAAGCATGGCTAAATGTATCATCCCAAAGCTATCGGTTTCTGAAAATGCCTTATATTTACCTTTAAACAAGTTGTTGCTTAGTGCCGTATCTGAGGCGCTAAAATCTTTAATATGGGTTTCATACAAAATAAGATCTTCTGGTGCTTCCACTGTTGGAATGGAGTGTGAATCCCAACCAAGGGGCTTAGTTGCAACAGAAGTTAAATCGACAATTTGGCTGTACTTACTATTTCGTGACAAACTTAAGCTGTAAGGGTCAGTTACGGTAACGGTTTCAAATTGGTCGGTGGCCGGATGAAATAAAGTCAGCTGGTATTGATAATACTGTGATATCAAAGAAGCGGGACCTTTTATTGCCCAAGTGCCTGTTTTGTTATCTTCGACCATCGCCAGTTTTGCAGGAGTTAGTGGCTGTTTGTTTTTATCAAAAAGCAATACATTAACAGACACAGCTGTTGGTGCCCAAAGCTTAAATTGAACCTCTTTAGGGAGTACTGATGCGCCAAAATCGTTTATCTCGTCGGCATCATCAAAAGACGCGGTATAAAGGTGGTCAATCGCGCCGTATTGCTGCAACTTGGTGGTTTGCTGCGAGCTGCCTTGTGGCGTATAGATGACTCGATTTTTACTTTTTAGAAGGCGTTTAACGTCAGGAAGTTCCTTTGATTCAAAAGCATTGAGGTGACTTAGATGCGGAAACTTTTCACTAAGTCGCGCAGGAAATTTGACAGCTCTGAAAATTGTCATTACTTCCATGCCGTCAATTAACGTAGAATGTAATGTGACTTGTTTTACGTTAGTAGGAGAGTCTAAAGCAATGATATTTGCTTCGAGCCAATGGGCGTCATTGGCAAATTTGGCTGAATCAATAGAGCTTGAATTTGACTCTTTTTGTGTACAGCCAGAAATAGAATAGGTTGTTGTTATAACGGTTAAAACAACAATTACTTTGGTTAATAAATTAAACATGCGTTTGTTCCCTGTTAAAGGTGAGGCAGCGGCTTAATTAGTCGAACCAATGTTTATGTTGCTCCGACGTCAAAAAACTCCACGCGACAAATCGGCTTACTTTATTGCCTTGCGCCATGTCGACTGTTTTTACCTGGACTGCTTTTACCTGATTTAATGCTGTGTATATGGCAGGAAGGTTTTGTTTTTTTGAAATCAGCGATGTAAACCACAGTACTTGTGATCCAAATTGTTGACTTTCCCTTACCATATTTTGGACAAAACTAATCTCACCGCCTTCACACCATAGTTCATTACTGCGGCCGCCGAAGTTGAGCTTCAAATCTTTTGAACTAGTGTTTTTACCTTTGTTCAGATTTTGTATTTTTCGTTTTGAACCTTGTTCCGCTTCTTCTTGAGATGAATGAAAAGGCGGATTACACATGCTAAACGTAAACCTATCATTTTGTTTAATAATACCGTCTAAAACATGCAATGAATTCGTTTGCATACGTAATTTTAATGCTGATTTAAGCTTTGGGTTAAATTGTGATAATTGTTTTGCCCAATTGATAGAATCAGGGTCGATGTCAGTACCGACAAACTGCCATTGGTATTCGTGGTTACCAATAATGGGATATACGAGATTCGCCCCAGTACCTATGTCTAAGCCTTTGATTTTGCGATTAACGATTTTTTTAATTTTGGTGGACGTTTGAATTAGGTCCGCCAAATAATGAATGTAATCTGCACGCCCTAGGATAGGCGGGCATAAAAATTGTTCTGGTAAATCCCAAGCAACTAAACCGTACATCGATAATAAAAGGGACTTATTAAGCTCTTTTACTGCGATATCGTCAGCAAAATTGATCGTAGCAATCCCTTTAGGGTTTGTCTTTAAATACGATGTTAAGGTTGGGTTTACCTTACACAGCTCAGTGAAATCGTAACCGACACCATTTTCAGATGTGTGTCGATTTCTAGGATGAAGCTTTGATTTTTGCAAGGTATCACTTAATTTTAGTTGGGTTAACTAATGATAGTTAAAGTTCAGAAAACTCTTTACTGTCTCTATTATAAACTTCGATTTTACCTGACTTTATGTCATATACCCAACCATGTAGTTGTAATTCGTTACTGTATAACTTAGTAAAGACCGCAGGGTGGGTAGATAAGTGACGCAGTTGCAAGACAACGTTTTGTTTAGTGACTTCGTCTAAATGGTGATCCCCTAAACAATCATTATGTTGATGTTCAACTGCTTCTTTAGCCGCTCGGCAATGATCTAACCAAATTTTTACATGGGGTAAATTTTTAACGGTTTCGGGCTGCATCGCAGCTGTCATTGCTCCACAATTACTGTGACCACAGATCACAATATGTTTTACACCTAATACTGACACTGCATATTCAATTGAAGCGGTCATTCCACCCGTTTCATTTGAATGTGGCGGTACTATGTTACCTGCGTTTCGGCAGATAAACAGTTCTCCGGGGTTACTTTGAGTAATTAAGTTAGGATCAATCCTTGAGTCCGAACAGGTAATAAACAATACTTCTGGGTTTTGGTAATCAGCAAGTTTCTCAAAACGCGCTTTATGCATTGGGTATACTTCTTGTTGGAATCGTTTGAGCCCATCAATAAACTTCGGCATTTATTTAGTTCCTATTTTCAGTCTCTATTCACAGGTTATTTTTGTTGTGATTCTGCGAGCGCTAAGGATATAGGGAAATCGATGGCTAATAAACAAAGTTTGGAAATTTGTTAAAGTGGTCTTAGCTGTTGATTTGAATTCTTTGATTTTATTCACTTAATTAAAGAAGAGGTAAATGGTAACTGTGCTGCAAATAAGGGGTATAAAAACTGATATTAATCAGTATGTATTATTAAAAATGGATGGATTATGACAGTCATTAAAAACGGGCGAACAAACCGCGATCTGTTCACCCAATTTGCTTTTTAGTCGACAACCTTTGCTAAATTTTTAGCGAGAGATTCAGGCAATTGGCTTTTTACCTGTTTCAAAGTTGTTTGTAACTCAGTAACTGTATTAGCCACAACATTGATGTGACCCATTTTACGTTTTGCACGAACTGATTTGTCGTACCAATGTAAGTGGGTGTTTTCGATGGCCTGTAGCGTTTTACTTGGTTTTGCTTCACCAACATAATTGACCATAGCCACCTGTTTGTCGGTTGTTGTGCCTGTCACAGTTAAACCTGCAACCGCTCGAATGTGGTTTTCAAACTGGCTTACCTTAGCAACCTTGTTGTGTCCAGTGACCTGAATTATGCACTCTTGGGGCAATTTCATTTACCAATAATGTATCACCAACTTGGAATAACTCGATGGCTAGCACGCCAACATAATTTAATTCATTGGCGATGCTTTGATGAATTTGTTGAGCTTTGTTTTGCAATTCGTCACTGTTATTTGGCGCAGGCGCTAATGACAAAACAAGTTGACCATCACCGTGATGATTCTCGGTCAAAGGATAATAGTGATGTTTACCTTTGATGTCGGTAATACCTAGTAATGAGATTTCTCTTTCAAATTCAATGCATTGCTCTGCGATAAGTGGCATGTGGCCAAAATCAAAAGTGCTCAGCTCGTTGCTTATCGATGCAAAATCACGTTCTGAAAATATACGCCATTGACCATATCCATCATAACCGTCACGGCTCGTTTTTAAGATGACTTTTGGACCTAATGTTTTATAGGCTTCAGTTAAATCATCTACCGAGTGGATAATACGGTGTGTGCAGTTTGGTATCGAAAGTGAGCTTAATAGTTGCTTCTCGACAATTCTATCAGCACCGGCAGCAATAGAATTTGCCCCTGGACGTAATTTTCCGGTTGCCTGCGCAGTCGCCAACAATTCTTTAGGTAGGTGTTCAAATTCTGACGTGATTGCAATGCAGTGAGCAAAAGCCGTTTCAACATCAACTGCTAATACCGTTTTGTCGACAGGATTAACACAACATAACCTGTCTGCGTCTACAGCAATAATATTAATGCCTAGCTGACTTGCGGCTAAATACATCATGCGAGCAAGTTGCCCGTGACCTAATACGACAACGAGGTCGTTACCATTATTTAAATAATCTGCATTGCCTGAAAATTTATGGGTCATTGTTGTGTCGCTTTAATTTAAAAGGATCTAATTATAGGTGGAGACGCGAGCCACCACCTGATAGGTAAACTCGAATTAAAAGTCGAGTTTGTGGTTTTCTAATACATCTTTAGTTTGCGCAATGCGGAACGCTTTTACTTTTTCCGTAACTGCAGGGTCATTTAAACCAATGATTTGCGCTGCTAATAAACCCGCGTTCCCGGCACCGGCTTCACCAATAGCTAACGTGCCTACTGCAACACCTTTTGGCATTTGCACGATTGAATAGAGTGAGTCGACACCACTTAATTTACTCGACTTAACCGGGACACCTAACACTGGGATGTGTGTGAACGCGGCAATCATGCTAAGGTAAATGAGCAGCACCACCCGCACCAGCTATAATGACTTGGTAACCTTTTTCTTCGGCAGTTTCTGCAAATTCTTGTAATAAGTGCGGAGTACGGTGTGCAGACACTACTTGGGCATGGTATTCAATGCCAAATTGGTCAAGCATTTCTGCTGCATGTTTCATCGTTGGTCCATCTGATTGTGAACCCATAACAATTGCTACTCGTTTCATTTCATCCGCCGTATTTACGTAAATGGAATAAATGCTTAGTCAGCATTTATTAACATTATTTGCTTCGATTATTTTCATTAGAGGTAGGTTAGTAATACCGCTAATAACTAAAGCCGCGCATTCTACCAAAATCAAAGAATAGGATCATCTTTGATTTTCGTAAATAGTCGATTGTTTGTTCTATTCTAATAAAACTGTACCTAATCAATCGTGAAATTTATTGTCAACAGGTTATACTGTCTAAAAATACAGTGATAAAGTGGTTAGTATGCAGGCGCAATTAAAACAATATTTTGGATTTGAATCTTTTCGAAAAGGGCAGGAAGAAACCGTTAAATCGGTACTTAGTGGCCGCTCTGCAGCTGCTATATTTCCTACTGGATCCGGTAAGTCACTTTGTTATCAATTACCGGCACTAATGTTACCTAATTTAACCTTAGTGGTTTCACCGCTGGTGGCATTAATGAAGGATCAATTGTCATTCTTACAATCTAAACATATCCCCGCCGCCGCATTAGACTCAAGTTTAACTTTTAATGAAACTAAGGCTATTTGGGCCGACCTGCGTGCTGGAAAAACAAAAGTATTAATGGTGGCGGTAGAGCGTTTTAAAAATGAACGTTTTAGGCAATCCATTAAAAACATTCCTATTTCGTTACTTGTAATAGACGAAGCTCATTGTATTTCGGAATGGGGTCATAATTTTAGACCTGACTATTTGAAGTTACCATCTTACCAAGCTGAGTTTGGCATTACTCAAACGTTACTGCTCACCGCAACGGCCACTCCCGTTGTAATAGAAGACATGGCAAATAAATTTAATATCGCACCACAGGACATACAAACAACGGGTTTTTATCGGCCAAATTTGCATCTTAATATTAAAGCCATGCCCGAAGCGCAAAAGTACGATTTTATTGTTGATTATTTATCTAAATCCGCACGATTTAAGCCAATAGCGAATCAATATCGTGAGGCTGACGCCAATAATTCAGCCGCCAATAACGTAATGGGTGCACAGGGCTCTCATGCGTGTCCGACAATTATTTATGTTACTTTGCAGAAAAACGCGGAAGATTTAGCATTCAAATTAAAACACGATGGTTTTAACGCTATTGCATATCATGCCGGTTTAGCCAGTGACTTACGAAGCACTATTCAAAATGCATTTATGGACGATAAAGTCGATATTATCGTCGCGACCATTGCATTTGGAATGGGGGTGGATAAATCGAATATTCGAAATGTTATCCATTTTGATTTACCTAAATCAATTGAAAACTATTCTCAGGAAATTGGTCGTGCCGGGCGCGACGGTAACGTCTCTGATTGTTTAACTATAGTAAACAAAGAACGTTTGAATGTATTAGAAAATTTTGTATATGGCGATACACCTGAACTGCAGGATATTCACTTTGTGCTGCAAGACATACAAAGCCAATCTAACACGGAACCGTTAAACGAGTGGCATGTGCAGCTTTATCGATTGTCCTAGGAGTGTAATATTCGTCAATTGAGTTTAAAGACGCTTATGGTTTACCTTGAAATGCGCGGCATTATTAAGCCGAAGTACAGTTATTTTGCGGAGTATCGTTTTAAATTGCTGGTGACAATGGATGTCATTGAAGCTGCGTTTAATGGCGAACGTCTTGAATTTGTACGCGCTATTTTTGACGCGTCAGACAAGAAAAAATCTGGTGGCAACTTAACTTTGATAATATTTTTGAACAATACAATCACAATGGTAACGGAGCTCAACGAGGCCGAGTGATAACGGCATTGGAGTATTTTTCAGATAAAGGTTGGGTTGAGCTCGAAGCAAAACAAATGACAGAAGTGTTCGATGTTTCTGATAACACGTTTTTGTCGCCAAAGTCGCAAAAGAACTCACCGATACCTTTGTACAAAAGCAGGATGTCGAAGTGGCTCGGATCCACAACATGTTGAAGTTATTTGAACGTCCACAATGTTTGAGTAATCAATTGTCGTTATATTTTGGTGATAAAGCAGCGCCAAGTCATTGTGGTCATTGCAGTGTATGTCATGGAAACACTGTGCATTATCCTCAATGTTCAACCCCGGATTTACCTTCTAGTGAAACATTAAAAGAATTGAGTAAACCATTTTTAACAAGCTACTATAAGCAGATCAATTTAAGTTACCGTCGGCGGAACTTCTGACTAAATTTTTGTGTGGCATTAGCGTGCCTTTATTCACTCGGCTTAAAGCTAGAAAAATAGACAACTTTGCACGGTTGGAAAATAATTCGTTTTCGGAAATATTGTCGATTTCAAGACTCATTTTGTCTGACTAAAGCGGTGTTAGTAACCAAATAGCGTTATGGTAATTACCGACGTGTTGTTTGATAAGATTAGATGTGTGTTTTAGGTGTGAGATTTAACAGTTGGTTTAGCGTTGTTGATTAGAAAAGGGTCAGTTCTGAATCATCTAATGGGAATTTTGTAGACTCTGTATATTTAGACAAAGGAAATGCCGATTTAGTGAGGGGATGATTCTGCATAAATTGCAAAAATCTTCCACTATCGATCATGGCTTTTAATCCCGATTGAACTTGTTGCGCTAATTCTGGATTTGAACTTTTTACGTAGAAATACATTTTTTGATCATAATGAAATAAAACTTTGGTACTAAATGTAAGGTTTGGGTACATTTCTTTTACTTTTAACAACTCGCCTTCACCTTCGAAGATGCTGAGCGGTAAAAAGTCGCAACGCCCTAAACTGACCATCTTCATCATAGAATCAAAGTTAATAACGTGGATCACGTTTATCCCAACGGCTTCTAGTTTGTTGGCATCCGGCCAGTGGTGACCTTGGCATGCAATGTATTTTTTAATTGGACGATATGTTTTGTTTGGTTGAAGGCATTAAGGAAGTCTTTTTTATAATAGAGCCTCGGATCCCTAATCCACCTAAAAACAACGGAACTGGAATTTTAAGCAACATTTTATCACGTTCAATGCTTTGACCTGTCCACAAAATGTCGTACAAGTCGGTATCTCGCAGCAGCTGCAACGCCCTTGCTTCACCTTGGTGGTCGATGATTTTTAATGTGTCACTGTGTCCTGATTCGGCAAGTGCCAATTTCAATAGGCTGATAAAATAATCATGACTTGCGTCATGACTCGATTGTGGACCAACCGTCTTAATTTCAGCTAGCGAACTTGTCGGTAGCCAAAGTAGATTGATGATAGTAAAAAATACTGCAATTTTTTTGTTCACCATAATCTTAACAATTTGCGGTAGGTAAATTTAATTTTAATGCAGATTTCAAAAAAGCCTATTGTTAAAATAACAAACAAAATTTCGTGTTGTCATCCTTTTAAACCTGGATGAACCAACTGTTTGTATCCAAAACTAAATAATTTGAAATATTTGTTCTTAATATAGAAATACGTACTTAGCTAAAAGTTGAGTTGGGGTTAAGGAAAACACGTTGTATCATTGCGACTAATCGTCACGTTATTATTCATCAAGCTGTATACGTTTGATTTTTTGAGAGAAGTGAAATGCGGAATTCCTTATTGGATTTATTGATCGACCAGCTGCAGTGTTTACCTTGGCGTTGGTAATAAAACGGCCCAAAGAATGGCTTATCATCTTTTACAACGTAAAAGACAGGCCGGTGCCGATTTAGCCCAAACGTTAGCGAAAGCAATGGTTGATATTGGTCAATGTCAGTCATGTCGCGATTATACGGAGCATGATATATGCGAGCTCTGTAATAATCCCAAACGACTAGAAGCAGAATCAATTTGTGTTGTTGAAACAGCAGCGAACTTGTTAGCCGTAGAGCAAAGTGGTCAATATTCTGGACGTTATTTTGTTTTACATGGCTGTTTATCGCCAATTGATGGGGTTGGGCCGTCAGAGTTGGGGCTATTTGAATTACAAAAACAACTTGAGACACATGGATACAAAGAAGTGATTTTGGCATTGAATCCGAGTGTTGAGGGAGAAGCAACCGCACATTTTATTGTGGATATTTGTCGTGGTCTTAATTTGCCGATAAGCCGTATCGCTCATGGGATACCGGTTGGCGGTGAACTTGAAATGGTCGACAACACAACCATTAGTCATGCTTTGATGGGACGTCAATTACTTTAATTACTGTATAGAATATCAACATTAACCAGCCTTTGATTTAAATTTAGGTTGGTTAAAGTTTTCCAATACCCTTGAATTATCTCCTTTTGTACCTATTTACACTCCAGTTAATTTTATTTGTACAAGCAAACAGGAGACTTGACCATGTCGGAAGCGGCCACTCAAGGTAAACAAACCCACGGTTTTCAAACCGAAGTAAAACAACTATTACAACTGATGATCCACTCTTTATATTCAAATAAAGAGATCTTCTTACGTGAACTTATTTCAAACGCGGCGGATGCATCTGACAAACTTCGTTTTGCAGCACTTTCAAATAACGCGTTGTATGAAAATGACGGTGAATTGAAAATTCGCGTATCTTTTGATGAAGAAAAGAACACGGTAACGATAGAAGATAACGGCATTGGTATGAATGCTGACGATGCGACAGAGCATTTAGGTACGATTGCTAAATCTGGCACCGCAGACTTCTTCAAAAACCTGACTGGTGACCAAGCGAAAGATTCACAATTGATTGGTCAATTTGGTGTTGGTTTCTACTCTGCATTTATCGTAGCTAAAAAAGTTGTTGTACGTTCTCGTAAAGCTGGTGACGATGTATCTCAAGGGGTTGAATGGACAAGTGAAGGCGAAGGCGATTATACAATTGAACAAATTGAAAAATCGACTCGCGGTACTGAAATTACGCTTTTCCTAAGCGACGAAGAAAAAGAATTTGCTAGCGACTTTAAACTTCGTTCTATCATTAAAAAATACTCTGATCATATCGCAACACCGGTTGAGATGTGGAAAGAAGGTACGCCTGAATCTGAAGGTGAAGATGGCGAAAAAATTGAAGCGGTTGAGGGTGAATGGGAAGTTATCAACAAAGCGGATGCGCTTTGGACTCGCGATAAATCAGAGCTTGAAGACGCTGAGTATCAAGAGTTTTACAAACATATCAGTCATGACTTTGAAGACCCGCTAACGTGGGCTCATAATAAAGTTGAAGGTAAGAGCGAATATACTTCATTACTTTATATTCCTAAAAAAGCCCCATTCGATTTGTGGAATCGTGATAAACAACGTGGTCTTAAATTATACGTTCAACGTGTATTTATCATGGATGACGCTGAGCAGTTTATGCCAACGTACTTACGTTTTGTAAAGGGTCTAGTTGACTCAAATGATTTGCCATTAAACGTATCGCGCGAAATTTTACAAGACAACAAAGTTACCCAGACGTTACGTAAGGGTTGTACTACTCGCGTTTTGAAAATGTTAGATCGCATGGGTAAAAATGATAAAGAAAATTATCAAATGTTTTGGGATGAATTTGGTCAGGTTCTGAAAGAAGGTCCGGCTGAGGATATGGGGAACAAAGAAGCAATCGCCAAATTATTGCGTTTTGCATCTACTCATAATGAAGATGGGACTCAAAGTGTTTCTTTCCCAGAATACCTTGAGCGTGCAAAAGAAGGCCAAGACAAGATTTATTACTTAGTTGCGGACACATACGAAGCAGCTGCGAATAACCCAGCACTTGAAATATTCCGTAAGAAAGGCATTGAAGTTGTACTTATGTATGACCGCATTGACGAGTGGTTGATGTCTCACTTAACTGAATTTGATGGTAAACAGCTTGTTTCAGTCACTCGCGGTGATCTTGATTTAGGTGACTTAGAAGACGAAGAAGCGAAAAAGCGCAGGAAGATGCAGATAAAGAATTTGCGACTTCAATTGAGCGTTTCCAAGGCGTTATCAGCGACCGAGTTAAAGAAGTTAAGGTTTCACATCGCTTAACAGATTCACCGGCGTGTATCGTTACAGGGAACTCAGATATGAGCCCTCAAATGATTGATTTGATGAAACAAATGGGACAGCCTGTGCCAGACGTTAAACCAGTATTTGAAGTGAATATGGAACACGAATTAGTGAAACATATTGACCAAGTGCAGGATGAAGCGCAGTTTAAGCAGTGGGTTGAAGTGTTATTAGACCAAGCAACACTTGCAGAGCGTGGCACTATTAGTGACCCAAGTACTTTTGTAAAACGAATGAATAGCCTAATGTTGTCATTAACTAAATAATGCCAATATTAAATTAGGGAAGGGAGCTTAGGCTCCCTTTTTTATTGCAACTTTGGTATTTAAAGCAACAACACGTAAAGGCATTTTAGAGCAAAACCTATTTCGAATGACGGATTTCTATTAGATTTTTGACTGGTTGAAATTTTGGTAAGAAACCTATTTATTTTTCATATTTAAACGTAAACAAGATCTATGTTTTTCACGATTATTACCAAACTGTTAAATCCTAAAACTATTTCATTATAAATTGAGTCACTGTGCTTTTGTGTGAAAAAGTTAGACGGATAGCGTCAATTTAAATTGCCATACAGAGACAGGGAACCGTGAATATTACTAACGCCTAGCGTCAAATTTATTTACTCATGCTTTATAGCTCAAGGTTTAAAGACCGTTCGAAAAAATATAATCAATGGCTTAATATTCATTCGACTTTGGTCTAAACCCATAGGGGGGTGGGTTGTTATCGGTTTTGGAATATGACAATATGCGCGCAATATAAAAGTTTCTTAATTTTATCTGAGGTTAAATTCCATGCGGATTATTCTGTTAGGCGCACCGGGCGCTGGTAAGGGGACACAAGCACAATTCTTAATGAATAAATATGGTATCCCGCAAATTTCTACGGGTGACATGTTGCGTGCTGCAATAAAAGAAGGCACTGAGTTGGGGCTTGAAGCTAAAAAAGTAATGGATGCGGGACAGCTAGTGTCTGACGATCTTATTATTGGATTAGTTAAAGAGCGCATTTCAAAAGCCGATTGTGAAAATGGTTTTTTGTTAGATGGTTTCCCTCGTACTATTCCGCAAGCCGATGCAATGAAAGAAAACGGCGTAGCTGTTGATTATTGTCTTGAGTTTGATGTACCAGATGAGGTTATCGTTAACCGTATGAGTGGTCGTCGAGTTCATCCTAGTTCTGGCCGTGTATACCACTTGGTATATAACCCGCCAAAAGTCGAAGGTAAAGATAACGAAACTGGTGATGATTTAGTCATCCGCCCTGACGATGAAGTTGAAACCGTACGTAAGCGCTTAGGTGTTTATCATGAGCAAACTCAACCGTTAGTAGCGTATTACAAAGCAGAAGCAGACGCTGGAAACACTAAGTTTGCGACAATCGACGGGACACAAGACGTTGATGCGGTAAGCGCTGAGTTAGCTAACATCCTTGGTTAATAACACTGTTGTTTAATATGAAAAGCCTGCATTTTATGCGGGCTTTTTGATGGTAAATATTTAATAATGTAGCTTTGCAGGAATTGTATATGGACGTTAAATCGATATTAATTAATGTATTGGTGAATCTAAAATCTGTTGTTTCTAAGATACCTGCCCCTTGTTTGAACAATCACTTGCCCCTGACATGGCGCCTTTAGGTGCACAAGTTCAAATTGCAGCTAATTTTACTTTACGTGGTATGTTGCCTTTAGTCGGTAAACCGGTTGCCGATTTAGCTCTAAACGGAATAGGAAAACAAATGTGCTTTGAAAAAATTGACCATTGCATGTTGGCCTTGTCCGTTGAGGAGTTACCGCTAGGTTGGGAGTTACAGAGTGATATTTCAGAAAAAGCAGGTTTTTCCGAAATTTCATTACCGCCATTAGATTTTGTTCTCAAATATATCCTACCAAATTGTTACTTCCATTCGAGTATGGCTTATGCAATTGCCCGCAGTCATGGTGTTGCTTTGAGTAAAGGTGATTTTGACGGACTACATAGCTACCCAGTTGGCTTTAGTTTTTATTAACTATTTCAACTGGAGCGATTCAGTGACAAATTTAGTGGTTAGCTAAATTGTTTCTTGTCGTAGTAGAGAGGCGATATAGAGATTAATCAGATATGATAAGAAAGTTGGAATGTATTTGTTTATAGATTCCAACAATAACGTTATTCGTTTATCTTAGATCATCAATTTTTAAATAACTAATTTGGACATTTTATGCAGTTGGAGCTTATTCAATTTACATCGTTTTACGCGGGATTACTGGCATTTGTGTACGTAGTGCTGTCATTTCGGATCATTTTAATGCGACGTAAATACCAAGTGGGTATTGGTCATGGCAAGCAAAATGAACTTCATCGTGCTATTCGAGTACACGGCAACTTTGCGGAATATGTGCCATTAGCACTGTTATTAATGTTGCTACTTGAATTAAATCAAACTGAAAGTTGGCTAATGCACTTATTGGGATTAAGTTTGCTAATTGGTCGCTTGTTTCATGCGCTGGGGTTAGGTAAAAGTGCAGGGACTTCGGTTCCACGTTTTGTCGGCGGGATCCTGACATATACTATGATGTTAGTAGCGGCTGGCTTAAACATAGCGATGGTTTATTGAATTGTAATTGATTGCATTGTTGTAAAAACGCGGACAGGTTACAGTGATAAATCATTTTTCTGAAAAGGGTTTATCACCTATCGTGACGGATTAACGGCGCTTTTAAACATTGATTGGCTGAATTACAGACACAAAAAATCCGGAGTGGCGAACCATTCCGGATTTTTAAAATTCACAAAATTGCGAAAATTAAAAGTCTTTATTTAAAGAGCTTTAATTTGAGCATTAAAGCGGCTCTTATGACGAGCAGCTTTGTTTTTGTGAATAAGACCTTTAGTTGCATAACGATCTAAAACTGGAACTAAAGCTGTGAATGCTTCAACTGCAGTTTCTTTCTGACCAGCTTCAATAGCTGCAACAACTCTTTTCATGTACGTACGCATCATAGAACGACGACTCGCATTGTGTTGGCGAGACTTCTCAGAAGTTATAACACGTTTTTTAGCAGACTTAATGTTAGCCAAGACTGACTCCTAAAAATATAAATTCGATTTAACCGGTTTTTAAGGCCGCGAATTTTGCCTGTTTCTATCCCTGTTGTCAAACCCTTTTGAGTTTATTTAAACAATTCTGTCCTACAGGAAAACTATGTATAATTCACGGCGCTGTGCGATTGTAATGATTTAAATAAGAACAACAAGGATTAAGCGTTTGGCATTATTAAAATCTGGCCTCATTGTTTCATTAATGACGCTCATTTCTAGGGTATTAGGTTTAGTTCGTGATGTTGTGATTGCAACATTAGTAGGTGCAGGTGTTAATGCTGACGTTTACTTGTTTGCCAACCGGATCCCGAATTTCTTACGCCGTTTATTTGCCGAAGGGGCCTTTGCCGCAAGCATTTGTCCCCGTTTTAACAGAAGTAAAAGAACAACATGGCGATGACGAAGTTCGCGTATTAGTTGCTAAAGTCGCAGGTACCTTAGGTGTCATTGTTACTTTTATTACCCTATTCGCGGTTATCGCCTCACCGATAATCGTAATGGTATTCGGTACGGGTTGGTTTATTGACTCGTTAAATGGTGACGGTGAAAAGTTTGAAATGGCGTCGCTATTATTAAAAATCACCTTTCCTTACCTGTTTTTTATTACCTTTGTTGCACTTTCTGGCGCGGTACTTAACACCTATAATCGGTTTGCCGTAGCGGCATTTACGCCGGTCTTTTTGAACATTGCAATTATTGTTTGCGCCATATTACTAAAGGATCACGTGTCTGATCCCGCGTTTGCATTGGCAATAGGTGTCTTTTTGGCGGATTGACACAGTTTCTATTTCAGTTGCCATTTATGTACCGTTCTGGGTTGTTAGTGAAGCCGCAGTGGGGGTGGAATGATCCCTACGTTAAACGCATCAGATTGTTAATGTTGCCGGCGATATTAGGCGTCTCAGTTCATCAGTTAAATGCTTTGGTTGATACAGTCATTGCGTCCTTTTTAATCACCGGTTCAATAAGTTGGCTGTATTATGCCGACCGGTTAATTGAGTTCCCTCTTGGGTTATTTGGAATTGGGATCGCAACTGTCATTTTGCCAAGTCTATCTAGGCTGCACACAACAGGTGATCCTCAACAATTTCAGGCGACGATGGATTGGGCATTGCGCTTTGTTTTGCTTATGGCGTTTCCTGCCATGGCGGGGTTAATGGTTTTAGGCCCACTAATTATTGATGTTTTATATGTCCATGGTGAGTTTAAAGTGTTTGACGCCCAACAAGTCTATTGGGCCGTATTAGCTTATGGTTCGGGGTTACTGAGTTATATGTCAGTAAAAGTATTAGCCCCTGGGTACTTTGCCAGACAAGACACTAAAACGCCGGTTAGAATTGGTATCATTTCAATGATTGCCAACATAGTTTTTAACTTTATGTTGGCACCATTTTATGGCTATGTGGGCCTAGCGATTGCAACCGCAATGTCAGCAACGTTAAATGCTGTATTGTTATATCGTGGATTAGCTGCACAGGGCGTGTATACCATTAGCCGATATACTTTGGTTTGGGTGGTTAAATTGATTGTTGCGACCATTGTCATGTCGGTTGTTTTATATCTCCTCTACCAAATGTGGTGGCACCCTGATATGCATTTTATGACGAGCATTGGTGTCATGATGTTACTCGTTTTATGTGCTATGTTTGGTTACTTTTTAGTCTTGTTTTTTCTGGGCTTACGGATCAGACATCTAAAAAGTGACAGTCTAATTTCTTAACATCAATGGCACATTTTTGAATTATCAAAATAAAATTAGATATATTAAAAAACAATTGCTTCATTTACGTTGTCTACGCTAGTAATTACCCGTTGAATACCGTTATAATTCGTCGGTTTTTTAACTTATGAAGTGTGGGTGATGGAGTTAGTTCGGGGCTTAATTAATTTGTCAGAACATCATAAAAATTGCGTCTTAACGATTGGCAATTTTGACGGTGTCCATATCGGCCATCAATACGTCATCGACAAACTGAAAAAAGTAGCTAAGCAACACAATGTGCCTTCGGCTGTCATGATTTTTGAACCTCAGCCACAAGAAGTGTTTTTGCAGGATAAAGCCGCGGCTCGTGTACTGACGTTTAGAGAAAAATATAAAAAGCTAAAGTCTCTAGGAATCGATAGGTTGATTTGCATCCGCTTTTGCTCGACTTTTGCAGATATGACTGCTGAGCAATTTGTCGCTAACTTGTTAGTTGATAAACTGGGTGTTAAACACGTTATTGTTGGGGATGACTTCAGGTTTGGTCAAAAAAGAACAGGCGACTTTACGTTATTGAAGTCTATGGCTTCAGAACTCGGTTTTTCGGTTGATGATAGCCAAACCTTTAAATTTAGTAATAAACGTGCCAGCAGTACGGAAGTGCGTAATAGGTTGTTAGCAAGTGACTTTTCCGGCGCGTCTGAATTGTTAGGGGCGGCGTTTGGGTTTCAAGGACGAGTGATTCACGGCCAGAAGAATGGTCGTAAGTTTGGTTTTCCCACTGCAAATATTGCAGTTAAACGAGCTGTACTTCCTATCCGTGGCGTGTTTGGTGTTAAAGCGTTGCTCGGAAACAAAGAGATTTTAGGTGTTGCCAATATTGGCAATAAACCAACGTTAAATGGAATTAAACCATTATTAGAAGTTCACTTATTTGACTTCGATGAACAAATATACGGACAGAGGTTACAAATTACCCCTGTTTTTAAAATTCGAGACGAAAAAAGTTCGACTCGTTAGATGAATTAATCGCGCAAATATCGTTGGACGTTTCAACAGCCAAGCGCAAATTTTTAATAGATTAGACCCTTAAAGGTCTAATAAGCAGTAAATAATACGGAACCGATCATGAGTGACTATAAGCATACGCTTAATCTGCCTGAAACTGCATTTCCAATGCGTGGAAATTTAGCCCAACGTGAACCTCAAATGTTGAAGCTGTGGCAAGAAAAAGAGCTATATAAAAAGATCCGCGAAGCGAAAAAAGGCAAAAAGAGTTTTATTTTGCATGACGGCCCCCGTACGCAAACGGCGATATTCACTTAGGTCACTCAGTAAATAAAATCTTAAAAGACATTATTGTTAAGTCTAAAACAATGTCTGATTTAAATTCGCCTTATGTTCCTTAGTTGGGATTGCCACGGATTACCAATTGAATTAATGGTTGAAAAGAAAGTTGGTAAGTCAGGTAAAAAAGTCACAGCTGCAGAATTCCGTGAAAAATGCCGTGCTTATGCGCAACGTCAAATCGATGGGCAAATGGAAGGGTTTAAACGCTTAGGTGTTTTAGGTGATTGGAATAATCCTTATAAAACGATGGATTTCAGTTCGGAAGCTAATATTATCCGAGCATTAAGTAAAATCATCGATAATGGTCATTTGCAAAAAGGTTCAAAACCTGTGCATTGGTGTACCGATTGTGGTTCTGCATTAGCAGAAGCTGAAGTTGAGTACAAAGATAAAGCGTCACCGGCGATCGATGTTAAATTTAATGCAGTCGACACCGACGCTGTTGTTGCAATGTTTGAACACCCAGATCATCTTCAGGGTGAAGGTGACGTGTCATTTGTAATCTGGACCACAACACCTTGGACATTACCAGCAAACAGAGCTATTGCACTTGCTGCTGACGTTGAATATGTTCTTGTACAAGTTGAAGACGATGAACAAAACAAATTTAGATTGGTTGTTGCCGCTTCACTGCTTACAGATGTCATGGACCGTTGGGGCTTCACTAAATATCATGCTCTTGGTTTTGCTAAAGGTGACTCTTTAGAGAATGTTCAGGTGCAACATCCGTTCTATGATTTTCATGTTCCAGTAGTATTAGGTGATCACGTTACAACTGACGCTGGTACGGGATGTGTGCATACCGCGCCTTACCATGGTCAAGAAGATTTCACCGTGGGTTTACAATATGGACTTGAAGTTGCAAATCCAGTAGGACCGAATGGTGTTTATGTTGAAGGTACTGAATTTTTTGCAGGACAGCATGTGTTTAAGGCGAATGCCTCCGTTGTCGCAAAATTAGAAGAAACCAATACGTTATTAAAACATGTGTCATTTGAACACAGTTACCCACATTGTTGGCGTCACAAAACGCCAATTATTTTCCGCGCTACGCCGCAATGGTTTATCAGCATGGATCAAGCTGGACTGCGCGGTAAGTCAATCGAACAAATTAAACAAGTTCAGTGGTTACCAGAATGGGGTCAAGGCCGCATTGAAGGGATGGTTGAAGGCCGTCCAGACTGGTGTATCTCACGCCAAAGAACCTAGGGTGTGCCAATTCCATTATTTATCCATAATGAAACCGATGCACTTCATCCAGATAGCCCAGCGTTGATGGAAAAAGTCGCACTGGCAGTCGAAAAAGACGGTATTCAAGCATGGTGGGATCTCGACCAAGCTGAATTGTTAGGTGCAGAATCAGATCAATACCGTAAAGTACAAGATACTTTGGATGTCTGGTTTGACTCAGGTGTTACCCATCACTTTGTGGTTGATGCCCGTGAGGAATTTGAACAAGCTGCTGACTTATATTTAGAAGGTTCTGACCAACATCGTGGTTGGTTTATGTCGTCATTAATGACGTCTGTTGCGATGAATGATGTTGCACCTTATAAACAAGTATTGACCCATGGATTTACTGTCGATAAAAATGGTCACAAGATGTCTAAATCATTAGGCAATGTGGTTTCACCAAAAGATGTAACGGGTAAATACGGTGCGGACATTCTACGTTTGTGGGTAGCCTCGGCGGACTATACAGGTGAAATGACGGTATCAGACGAAATATTTAAGCGCGCCGCAGATACGTATCGCCGTGTAAGAAATACCTCTCGATTTTTACTTGCAAACTTAAATGGTTTTGACCCGAAACAAGATATTGTTGACGTGAATGAAATGGTTGCGTTGGATCGTTGGATCGTAAGTAAAGCGGCACGTTTGCAGCAAGAGATTATACAGGCTTACGATAAATATCAGTTCCATGTTGTTATGCAAAAGCTGATGAACTTCTGCTCAGTAGATTTAGGCAGTTTTTATCTTGATGTTATTAAAGACCGTCAATACACCGCTAAAGCGGATTCAACAGCTCGTCGTTCATGTCAAACCGCGCTGTATCTTATTGCCGAAGCGATGACTCGCTGGATGGCTCCTGTATTGTCGTTTACCGCTCAGGAAATCTGGGATACTTTACTAGGAGAGCGCGACGAGTTTGTCTTTACTGACGTATGGTACGATGGCATAGAACAATACTCAGCCCAAGGTGAGTTAGGTGATAAATATTGGTCAACCGTATTATCGGTTAAAGAACAAGTAAACCGTGCGCTTGAGATTGCCAAAAAAGATAAATTGTTGGGCGCATCGCTAGAGGCTGAGTTAACTTTGTATGTATCAGATGAATTATTAAATACATTACAAACACTTGAAGATGAATTGCGATTTGTCTTAATCACCTCTGTAGTGAACTTAGCACCATTAACTGACAAACCAGATACGGCATTTGAGTCAGAAATCAGCGGCTTATTTATTGGCATTAAAGCGAGCACGGAACAAAAGTGTGAGCGTTGTTGGCATCATTCAGTTACCGTTGGTATTCATCCGGAACACGCCGATTTATGTGGCCGTTGCGTTGAGAACGTGACCGGTGCGGGTGAGTTTAGGAAATTTGCTTAATGAAGTTATTAAACAAGTTTCCCGGATTACTGTTTTTGTTGTTAAGCCTTGTTGTGGTGCTTTTTGATCAAGGCACCAAAATTTGGATTATTAATAACTTAGCACTTTATCAAGATATTAATGTTCTGCCGGTTTTTGACATCACGTATGTCAGAAATCACGGAGCAGCGTTTAGCTTTTTAAGCGACGCGGGTGGTTGGCAGCGTTGGTTTTTCACTATTATAGCGATTGTTATTAGTGTTTTATTGACATTTTGGATGGCAAAAACACCTATAAAACAAAAATTGTTATTGACAGCTTATGCCCTTATTTTAGGTGGGGCTATAGGCAATGTGGCAGATCGAATGATGTATGGTTATGTCGTCGATTTTCTCCATTTTTATTATGACAGTTGGCACTTTCCTGCATTTAATATTGCAGATGTTGCGATTAGTTGCGGTGCAGCGTTGTTAATTCTTGAAGCCTTTATTGACTTTAATCAGTCAAAAAAGACGACAACAGCAAAAAATACCAAATTAGGAAGTGTAAAAATGAAAATTGAAACTGGTCATGAAGTGGTTTTCCATTTTTCAATCAAACTGTCAGATGACTCGGTTGCCGATAGTACTAAAGTAAATAACAAACCCGCTAAGTTAACAATTGGTGATGGTAACTTAACACCAGGTTTTGAAGCTTGTTTAATTGGTTTGGAAAAAGGTGACGAAAAGTCTTTTACTTTACAACCTGAAGAAGCATTTGGTGAGCCTAATCCAGACAATATTTACTATTTGGATCGAGATAAATTTGGTTCAGATATTCCTGCTGAAGTCGGAACTATTGTTGCTTTTACGCAACCAGATGGGGCCGAGTTGCTAAGGCATGATACGAGAAGTCGTAGGTCAGTCAGTTACAGTTGATTTTAATCACCCATTAGCAGGTCAGGTATTAACGTTTGATGTCGAAATATTAGACGTATTACCAACTACAACAAAATAGAGGCGAGAAATGGAAATATTATTAGCAAATCCTAGAGGCTTTTGTGCCGGTGTTGACCGTGCAATATCCATTGTAGAGCGTGCTCTTGAAATATTTCAGCCACCAATTTATGTTCGTCATGAAGTTGTACACAATAAATTTGTTGTTAATGGCCTGCGAGAGCGAGGCGCGTTATTTGTTGATGAACTACACGAAGTACCCGACGAGTCGATTGTTATTTTCTCTGCGCATGGTGTTTCTCAAGCCGTTAGAAATGAAGCAAAACAACGTGGACTTAAAGTATTTGATGCAACTTGCCCATTGGTAACTAAAGTTCATATGGAAGTCACACGAGCGTCAAGAAAAGGTACTGAGTGTATTTTAATTGGTCATGAAGGACATCCTGAAGTTGAAGGGACAATGGGGCAATATAGCAGCGATGAAGGCGGGATTTATTTAGTAGAATCACCTTCTGACGTTGCTAATTTAAATGTTAAAAATCCAGATGAGTTGTATTATTGTTCTCAAACAACGTTGTCGGTTGATGATACGGCTGATGTTATAGATGCTTTGAGAGAAAAATTTCCGAAGATAAAAGGCCCTCGTAAAGACGACATTTGTTACGCCACACAGAACAGGCAAGATGCGGTTCGTGAATTGGCACAAAAGGTAGATTTACTTTTAGTGGTTGGTGCGAAAAATAGCTCTAATTCAAATCGGTTAAGAGAATTAGCTGAGAAAGTTGGTACGCGAGCTTATCTAATCGATGATGCGTCTAATATTAATGAGACGTGGATTGATGAATGTTTAAGTATTGGTGTTACAGCTGGGGCATCGGCCCCGGAAGTGTTAGTAAAAGGTGTTATAGACAGGTTGAAGGCGTTAGGTGCAAATCACGTCTTAGAAAATCCTAGTAAAAAGAAAATATCGTTTTTGCCGTCCCTGCTGAATTGCAATAAAAAGAGTGATAGGCTAAAAACTACGCAAACAGTTAGAAAGGAACTAAACTTACTTATTGGCTTACGCCAAAGTTAAGTGGTAGTACGGATATGAAAAATAAAGTACTGAATAAAGCGACGTTTTCTGGTCAAAATGGTGTGGGATTAATTGAAATTTTAATCTCACTGTTTGTCATATCTATTGGTATTTTAGGGCTAGTTGGCCTGCAATTTACTGTGTCTACCTCTAATCAAGATGCCTACGTTAAAACGCAAGCCACCATTATTGCGGAAAGTTTGGCGGATAGGATCCGTATTAACCGCCAGTTCCAAAACCGAGACGATGAAACAGTACCAGTTCGTGACGCCACTGATAATGCCTATACCAATTTAAATAACTTTAATTTTAGAAATCTTTCTAGCTGCGACAGCAATGAGTTTGAATGTTTTTGTCGAGCGATTCCGGCCGCCGTTGTTAGTTGCCGAGATGAAGGCGCGGAAAATGCTGAGCTTTGCACCGCCGATCAATCAGCTATTTTTGATGCCTATGAAACAAGCTGCCAAGCTGCTGCCATTATGGATAATATGGAAGTTGGAGTTACTGCCATCGGCGCGGTTGCCGACGCTAGTGGCGACCCGGTCCCACCCCATTCAATGTTAACAATCTATGTCGCTTGGCCTGCCACTATATGGAAAAATCTAGACCGAGCACAAAGCCAGCTTTGCAATACTGTACTTGATTCACAGGGAATTGCGGGTGAATATGAGTGTGTGCATTTGGATCTGTTGTTAGGGGAAGGATTATGAGGCTAAAGTCCAATATTAAGGTTAGCGGTTTTACCTTAGTTGAGATGCTTATCTCAATGACATTAGGACTTATTATAACAGCTGGACTCGTTAAGGTTTACCAAAGTAATAATCAGCTACTGACCTATAATTATGCCTTGTCTAATATTCAGCAGGATGGGCGGTATATCATTTCGGCGTTAAGGCAATCATTATTACCTGTTGGTCGTTATAATGAATTTTCTGCCAACTTGGACCGCAATATAGATGTAGATATGGAAGCGACCTATATTCGGGCTCATTCCATTGTGTTAGAAGCTGATTATGATGTGGATCCGACACTTGGCTCAAAAGAGGGGCAGATGAAGCGCCTGACACATTGTTCATAAATATCATGGCAAATAGAGCATGCACAGGCTCTAATTTTGATTTTGCAGTTGATGCTGAATTTCACGTCGTAAACGAATATTACACTGAAGATAATACTCTTCGTTGCCGTGGACATGACGGTCGTTACTTGCGTGGATTAAAAGCAAATGGCGCCAATGGTCAATCTGTAACACTGATGGAAAATGTTTATGATTTTCAAGTTATGTATGGCATCAGCTTGCCTATAGGAAATACAGAAACCGGTATGGTAACGTCTTGGGTTACCGCGGCCCGACTCGCTGAATTTGTAGAAGCAGATGGGAGTATACCGGTCGTTGCTTTAAAAATTGCTGTTTTGATAAAAAATGACGATGAGATCGCACTTGGTCAAACTCGAAACTTAAAATTACTCGGACACGATGCATTTATACCAGATGATGATGGTTTGTATCGAGTTTTTGAGACGGTCATATTAATGCGTAATGCATGGAATAATGTGATCGCTGGAGGTTAATTATGAAATATCGTTTACAAAAAGGCATCGTTTTAGTTATTAGCTTAGTGCTATTAACGTCGATGACTGTTGTTGGTGTGAGTTCGGTGTCTTCAGGGGTTTTGCAAACTAAGATGGCGACAAATCAAAATACCTTATCATTAGCGTTTGATGGCGCTGATGCGGCAATTGAGGGCATTGTTCATGAAAGTTCCTCAACAAACTTGAGGGCAGGTACGATAGAAGATGTTAATGGTAACCAGTTGTTTGACGTTTTAACACAAGCGCGAAATTCAGGACAGATCACTGACGACAATCAGGTGGATTTTAACAATTTACCAACATGTGATGACATTGCTGATGCGAATTGGGCGGAGCGAAGTGTTACCGCAAATGGATTACAGGACGATACGGTGATGGAAGGGACGACTGCAATGAGAGCAAGTCCAGAAGTTTGGGCGTGGTCTAAATCTGCTTATATTGGATTAAAGAACTTAACCGACGCTAATTCAGGATTGGTTTCTAGTATTGTCGACACCGACGGTGCTAGAAATCGAACTATCTTGGAAGTTTTTGTTGTTAAAGGGTGTGGCCATGTATCTGGATCTGTTGTAAATGCTGCCAATACACTTGTCTTATCTAGGCAAACGACAGAATCAGGAGATTGATAATGCGCAAATTACGCGACCTAATTATTACAGGTTTTGTTTCATCAATCGTTTCATTTAGCGCGTTTGGTGATGACATAGAAATTTATTACGGCATTTCAGACGAAGCAGTCGAAGTAAACCCTAATGTCGTTTTCATTTTTGATACGTCGGGCTCTATGTCTGCTACAGATGGCACGAGTAGCAGCCGTATGTTTAAGTCTAAAGAAGCACTAAAGTTAGCGTTAAACAATATCTCTGGCGTGAATGTTTCGCTAATGCGTTTTAATGATGATGGCGGCCCAGTGTTGATGCCGGCGACAGACATAGATGCTATTTGGCCTAGTAATGAGGTTGTGCGGTCACTTAATGGTGATTATGATTTTGCAATATCACAAAAAAATGGCTCATTGGATACCAAATTTTCAAGAGAATATTTAATCGATAATGATCATAAACGTGCCCATGCACTGCGATTTACTGACTTTAATATTCCCCACGGTTCAACAATAAATAGTGCCCATATCACATATTTCTCAGAATATAGTTCATCTGAAGACTCCATAACAATTGCGTATTTTGGTTCGTTAGCAGATGACCCTAGTGAGTTTGTCGATGGCAGTGACTTTGATGACTTATATCTAAATAGCTCAGGGAGTGTTGATACGACCGAAAGAAAATGTAACAAAACAGGAGTTGTTTGTTGGAAGCCGGATGGTTGGCTGAATGAAGATTACCCAATGAATACACCTGATTTATCCGTCATTGTGCAAGCTATTGTAGATGATGCTGATTGGGAAAGTGGTGATCCTATACTAATTTTTGGTTTAGCGGATAGCAAAGCAAGTTCAGATCAATTTCAAGTATTTAGCCACGCGGCGGCTCGTATTTCACGAAAACAAAAATCTCCACAACTGCGAATTGTTTATACCCCACCTAATGGTTCTGAACATAAATATACAGCAAGAGATAAGTTAATAAGTTTAACAGAAGAGTTTGTTGCTGAGGGCACAACGCCAGTTGTAGATACCATGTATGAAGCTTATTTATATCTAAATGGTAAAAATGTATTTAATGGTGGGAGTCGCGGACGTTATGACAAAGTAAGAAGTTTAGCGCGTTTAAGCCATCCAGATACGTTTACCGGTTCATCAATTTCAACACCATCAAATTGTAATACTGAGCAACTCACATCATTTGAATGTCGAAATCAAGAAATTGCAGACCTTGATAAAGCAAAATACATATCGCCAATCAGCGGCGAGTTGGGGCAATGCCAAGCTAATTATTTGGTATTGTTTAGTGATGGTGAACCTAACGCAACAGACCGAGATGGCGATATAAGTAGTATTATCGGCAGTACTTGTCAAAATGAAAATTGTGCAACAGCTCTTGCAGAATATATGGCAACACCGCCAAGTGAGCGTAGCGTTTCTAATAATGACGCGCAGGTTTTTACCTATACCGTTGGCTTTGAATCGAGTGGTTTTGACGATCAATATCTAAAAGATTTAGCTGCCGCTGGTTCTGGTTCATTTTATTCTGGTAAAACTGCTAATGAATTAGCATCAGCTTTTACGTCTATTTTTGTCGAAGCGAAAAAGGTTCAAGCACGTTTGTAGCACTACAGGTATATCGGTAAATCAGTTTAATCGGTTGACTCATTCGAATGATATTTATTACGCTTTATTTGATCCAACAAGCTCTGAATATTGGCCGGGCAACTTAAAAAATACAAATTAATAGATAGTGTTGTTCAAGATAAGAATGAAGAAAATGCGATTTCCAGTGATGGCTTTTTTAAAGACAATGCCCATGATTTTTGGGCAACTAGCGGCTCGTTAAGTGGCACATTTGTTAGTCGAGGTGGTGTCTCTGCAAATCAAAGAGTTGCAAGAAATATTTATTCTAATATGGCGAATAGTTCAACTCCTTTATCTGAAGAGGATGAACGTATCACAGCGAGTAATTTAGGTTTGCTGACAGTCGATGAAGATTATCGTAAAACCTTAATTAAATGGATGTTAGGCTATGATATGAAAGACAAGGATGGCGATGGTGAAACGGATGAACCTCGCTATGAAATGTCTGATCCTCTGCATTCAGAACCCTTGTTTCATCGCTACTCGGATGACAAGTCCGCTATATTTATTGGTACAAATGAAGGTTACCTAATGTCAATTGACGGTGATTCAGGCCGTGAGAATTGGGCATTTATACCTGAAGAATTAATCGATAATATTCCTGTCTATTTCCAAGACGGTAATGTATTTAATACTCGCACCTATGGTATGGATGGTTCGATTAATTCATGGACAGAAGACGGTAATACTTACATTATTGTTGGTCAGCGACGCGGTGGTAATCGCTATCATGTTTTAGATATTACGAGTCGTACATCTCCTCGCTATAAGTATTCGATTGAAGGCGGCACTGGTGACTATGCTCGTTTAGGGCAGACGTGGTCGAAACCGACAGTATCTTCGATTAAAATTGGTGAAGATACCAAGAAAGTTCTTATTTTTGGTGGTGGTTACGATCCGTTACAGGACTCGGTCAATATTCGAACGCCAGATACCTTAGGAAATTCTGTGTTTATCGTTGAAGCGTCAACGGGTCAAAAATTATTTGAGATTTCGTCAAATACAAACGCTAACTATGTCATTTCAGAGATGAAATATGGTGTCCCTGCTCGGATTTCTGTGATCGATCGTGATTTTGATGGTCTTGCTGATCATCTTTATTTCGGTGACATGGGTGGACAACTATTCCGGGTAGACTTATACAACGGACAGACAACGTCAAAATTGGCCGTGGGTAAATTACTTTATTCATCGAGTGAAGATGCCAATATAGAAAAAACACGTCGTTTCTATAATTCACCTGACATTGCTGAAATAGTGCAAGATCATGACCATTATTACGCGGTATCAATAGGTTCAGGTTATCGAGCTCATCCGTTAGATGAAACAGTGCAAGATTCCGTTGTGATGATTAAAGATAAAGGGGTATTTATAAAAGAAGATGGACGCTATACCTTCCCTGAAATCTCTACAATTGTTCAAATTACACCGGAATCTCAAAATCTATCTGATTCAGCTGAATTTGATGGTTACGAATTCAATTTAACTAAAGGTGAAAAAGTACTCACTGGGGTGTCGATTATCAATAGCCGACTCATATTCTCAACGTACGACCCAAGTTCAGCTGGTTTAGAGGAAAACTCTTGTTCGGCTGCTCAGGGCGGAGGCAGAGTCTATATTATTAATTTGCTCGACGGTAATGCGTTGATAGATATAAATAATGACAATAAGATTGATTATAATGACTCATTTGCAGTATTGGATAAGTCTGGGATCCCAGCGGAGCCTCGATTAATTATTACCGATCCTGACGCGCCAACAATTTGTATCGGCACAGAATGCGCTGACACTGTTGAATCGGCTGACGATGAGGGTGACATATTTAAGAAACTTACAAGTAAGGTTTCGGGTGCTAAGAGTAAATTGAAACGGGTCTATACCAATTCTTGGTCAACAGAAATAGAACCGACAACAAAGGATGATAGATGACATACAAACTAAAATGCCAAAATGGATTTTCCCTAATCGAGTTACTTATTGTCGTGTCAATAATTGGGATTTTGGCTGGTGTTATTTATCCGAGTTACACTAGGCATGCACAGAGCTCTTATCGTGCTCAGGCTCAAGCTGATTTACTGGCACTCGCAACTGCAATGGAAAAACATCGCGCGACAACGTTTAGCTACGCTGGGGCTGCCGGCACATCTGACGCACCGACTGATACTGGCGCTCCTTGGATTTATGATGATCAGTCGCCATCGAATACAGGCTCAGAAGCTATTTACAATTTGACCATTCAAGCGGTTGGTGGCAATGGACGGACGTATGAGATCCGTGCAACGCCTGTTGCATCTGGTCCTGTTGGTCAAGGCAGTATGAAAGAAGGCATAATGAGTTATTTCTCTGATGGCCGAAAAGCTATTGATGCTGATCACGATGGTGCTTATAGCGCGGATGAATTTTGTTGGAAGTGTTAATATGCAAAATAACGTGAGGCGGTCTGGATTTACGATTATAGAATTGCTAGTTACACTGGCGTTATTTAGTATTATCGCCACAACGGTAACGCCGTCATTGGGTAACTTTTATAAACGTAATAGAGTTGCATCGATTGTAAATAATCATATTTCAGCCATTCAACTGGCGAGGCATACCGCTGTATCTGAAAACGTGTTTGTGGTTGTTTGCCCTAGTTCCGACATGCAAAACTGCGAAGACGACTGGGCACTAAGTAAAATTGTTTTTGTTGATGAAGACGGCGATGGGTCGTTAGATGGCAATGAAGAAATCATCGCAAACATTGAAATGGTTAACGATTACAGGGTTGCATCCACACGTGACTCTTTGCGTTTTGCGCCATTTAACACTGCCCAGAACAATACGGCCACAATTACAATTTGTCCTGATGAAGAAACAACCGTTTTTTCACGTGCTATTGTTATATCAAATGTAGGCCGAGTTCGACTTGAAAAAGATCAAGCCGAAATCGACTGTACAGATTAAGGATCAATCGTAAATCGTTGGGATAGGTAGCCGTTTATGTTGAGTTTTATTGAATATTTCCGTTAATTTCTCAGCAATGTGTGGCGCCACCTCTTTATTTTCTAAGAAGTCATCAATTTCATCATAAGTGATCCCAAGTGCTGATTCATCTTCTTTGCCTTAGCGCAAGTTCTTCTAGATCGGCAGTCGGAGATTTTTCAACGAGTTTTTTAGGAGCGCCTAATTCAGCGGCTAAAGCACGAACTTGCCTTTTATTTAGGCCAAATAGAGGGATTAAGTCACAAGCGCCATCACCCCATTTAGTAAAAAAGCCTGTGAGATTTTCAGCAGAATGATCGGTTCCTAACACTAAACCTCCTACTAAACCGGCTATTTCGTATTGTGCGGCCATTCTAGCGCGCGCTTTCACATTCCCCTTTACGAAGTCCACATGAGTGCTGGAAAACTTCGTAGAGATGTCTGTAGGCAATGACTGCATAACTTGGTGATGTAAACCGTTAACAGCATCTTTAACGTTAACCGTTAACACGTGGGTCGGTTTAATGAAACTTAACGCCAATTGGGCTTCATCTTCGTCAGCCTGAATATCAAAAGGTAAACGAATTGCAAAAAAGCTATATCCGCCGTTATGTTCTTCATTTAGTTGATCCACTGAAATTTGAGCTAATCTTCCGCAAGTAGAAGAGTCGACACCACCACTTATCCCTAAAATTAGGTTTTTCTGCCCAGAACGTAAAAGTGTTGCTTTGATAAACTCAACACGTCTGTTAATTTCGTGGTTTACATTGATAGTTGGTTGAACCATCATTTCCTTGCGAATTTGTTGTGCATCCATAAATGAATTTCTTCTCATGTTTAACTGGTTAGAATATTCTATGTTAACTAAAATAATTTCTCACTAATTGAAACCCGATCAGGTAAAAATATATGAAAAAAGTTACGGCGGTAATAAAACCTTTCAAACTAGATGATGTCCGTGAGGCGTTATCTGAAATTGGCGTTAATGGTATGACAGTAACAGAAGTAAAAGGTTTTGGTCGACAAAAAGGCCATACTGAGCTTTACCGTGGCGCAGAATACATGGTTGATTTTCTACCAAAGGTCAAACTCGAAATTGTCGTCAATGATGAGACTGTTGAGCAGGTCGTTGAAGCAATTTTAGAATCTGCTCAGACCGGGAAAATTGGAGATGGTAAAATATTTGTCGAAGCCATTGAAAGAGTTATTCGTATTCGTACTGGCGAAGAAAACGAAGAAGCGGTTTAGTGTATCGTTTAGTCTTGTTCAAAAATCGTAATTAAATAAATTGGTGACGAACAGACAAAAAATACCGGAAGCAAGCTTCCGGTAAAACAACAATTCACTGGGGAACACTTTTGAGTGTATTAGCTTTCTAGCAGTTTGCCAGTGCCAATTTCAATTTTTCTTGGTTTAAGTGCTTCAGGAACTTCGCGCTCTAAGAATATGTGCAATAAACCATTTTCAAGTTCTGCATCAATGACCTTAATATAGTCACCTAGTTGAAAACGGCGTTCAAAATTTCGCTCAGCAATTCCTTGGTAGAGATATTTTTTATCAGTCTTTAATTCGGGTTTAATCCCTTTTACGACAAGCGTATTGTGTTCAGACTGAATGTCTAATTCATTGTCACTAAATCCGGCAATTGCCATTGTAATTCGATATTTATCGTCGGCTACAGATTCAATGTTATAAGGAGGATATCCGTTTGATTTATCGGTGCGATTTGCTGAGTCTAACAAAGTCGCTAGGTGGTCAAATCCGATGAATGAACGGTATAGTGGTGATAGGTCTACATTTCTCATTTTCTTATCCTTTATTTTAAGCAATAAGTATTATTTAAATACATTTTAAATTTAATTAACCTTTCAAAATGAACAGGTTAGGTAGTTATCGACAATCCGTTAGGCATTGCTCGTTAACTTGAAACATATCTATGGGTGCATTTTATTTTTTCAACAAAAAAGGCCAAATTAATTTGGCCTTTTGACTATTTTATTGATTTTAATCAGATTTAATTTTGCTCAGAAACCTAGGTAATGGCATGAAATGCGGCATCGTAATCGGGTTGTTCAGATAATTTTGCAACGATCTCTTTGTAAAAGATGACGCCGTCGGGTCCAATTACAAAAACTGAGCGAGCTAACAGCCCCATATCTTTAATCAATACGCCGTAACTCATACCAAAGTCACGCCATACTGAGTCAGACAGTGTCATTAACTTGTCAACATTTTCGGCCTGACAAAAACGTTTTTGAGCAAATGGTAAATCGGCACTAATAGTTAACATCACAATATCTTGAGGTAAATTACTTACTTCGTCGTTAAATCGTTTTGTTTGAATACTGCAAACACCAGTGTCTAAACTTGGGACAACACTAATTAAAACCGGCTTACCTTTAAAGTCGCTTAGAGATTTTGTTTTAAATTTACTATCTACCACTTTGAAATTAGGGGCGAGTTGCCCGACATTAATTTGTGGCCCCAATAACGCAACGGGTTTGTCTCCAGCGCTGACGATATCGTAGTGGATCGGTAAGTCTTTCTGTATATCAGCGGCAGAAACACTGAACACTGATATAAGAATGCCGAAAACCGATAAAAATTTCATATTTACTCCAATTTAGTTATTTCGCATATAAATGCTAGCTTGCATTATGATTTAACTGCTATAGTTTTTACATAATCTATTATTAATAGGTTTAAATTCAAAATTTTATTTCAAAATACCGGTAATTTGGTCAATATAATAATATGCAAACGACAGTAATTATTTGTGATGATTCTAATCTAGCACGTAAACAAATGGCACGTTCTTTACCCGACGAATGGGATGTAGAAGTGGTATTTGCAGTTAACGGCGAAGATGCTTTAGATATTATAAGAAAAGGGCAGGGAGATTTGCTTTTTCTTGATTTAAATATGCCGGTGTTAGATGGTTATGGCGTGTTAGAGGCATTACAAGCCGAAAGTATCTCAATTATTACAATTGTCGTGTCAGGAGATATCCAAACTGCGGCTCATGAACGAGTTAAAGCCTTAGGTGCATTGGATTTTATAAAAAGCCAATTGATAAAGAAAAACTGCAGGCACTCCTACATAAATACGGTATTACCAGCGAAGCCGAATTAGGTAAAATCAAGCCTAAAGCTGAAAAGTTGCTAGATGCTGAAACTCGTGATGTTCTGCAAGAAGTTACAAATGTTGCCATGGGGCAGGCGGGTAGTTTACTTGCAACTGTGCTGGATGTTTTTGTAAAACTTCCTATCCCAAATGTAAATTTATTGGAAGTCTCTGAGTTAGCTATGGCGCTGCAGTCGGTTGAAACAAACGATACGACGTCAGGTGTCTGTCAGGGATTTATAAGCGGTGGTGTTGCCGGAGAAGCTTTACTGATCTTACACGATTCAGGTTTTAAAGATATCGCCAAGCTTCTGAATTATAAAGGTAAAGTTGATAGTCGAGTCGAACTCGAATTATTGATGGATATTGGCAATATATTAATCGGTTCGGTTCTTAAAGGCTTGTCTGAACAGCTTGATTTAAACTTTAGCCAAGGTCACCCAACCGTGCTTGGGCAACATTGTAATGTATCGGATTTAATTTATACCAATTCGACCCATTGGAAAAAGACACTTACCATTGAAATCAGCTATGGGCTGGAAGGGCACGATGTAACTTGCGATTTATTACTGCTTATTACTGAAGACTCAATTCCAACCCTTCAAAATAAACTCAACTTCTTATTTGACATATGACCATGACAGAAAAAGCGACTATTGAAGTATCCGAAGTCCATTGGTTAATGGATATGTTTCAGTCTGTAGATGTCGGACTGGTTGTTCTAGACCGTGATTATAAAATTCAAGTTTGGAATGGTTTTATGGAAAATCATTCTGGTGTAACGCCTTATGACGTAAGAAATAAATCACTTTTTGAAGCATTTCCTGCACTTGATGAATATTGGTTGAAGCAAAAAACAGATCCAGTTTTTGTTCTTAAAAACCGAGCGTTTACCATATGGGAACAAACCCCACACATTTTTAAATTTAAGAACTATCGGCCGATTACAAGTGTGGCGCCGTTCATGTACCAAAACGCCACTTTTATTCCACTGACCGACACTATGGGTGAAGTAACTCACCTTTGCATTATTATCTACGACGTGACCGATGTTGCTATTTCAAAAATTGAATTAGAAGAAGTTAACAAAGAGCTGAAGCGCCTAAGCCAGACTGACCGATTAACCAATCTTAATAACCGAGGTTACTGGGAAGAGTGTTTACAAAGAGAATTTCAACGGCAAAAACGTAGTCACAATATAAGTACGTTGTTGATATTCGACATTGATCACTTTAAAAAAGTAAATGATGGGTACGGCCACGCTGCGGGTGATGAAGCGATTTTACATTTAGCTAAGATACTGCGTAAGAACTTACGTGAAACGGATATTGGCGGGCGCTACGGTGGTGAAGAGTACGCCGTGATATTAACTGAAACGGATGTTCAGCATGGACTTATCTTTGCTGAGCGCATTCGAAAAATCGTTGAAGAATCCCATGTTTTATATAACGATATTGAAATCAAATTTACAATAAGCATGGGCTTAGCAGAATACTCAGACCAATTTGAAAATCACCAAAATTGGATCGAGGCTGCCGACAGTGCGCTTTATGTAGCCAAGACTGATGGTCGTAATTTAGTTAGGACTTTTACCCCTGATATTGAACGTGTTGTTAAATAAGCTTAATAAAGTTGAAAAATTAATAGGTTAATTGTAATTGTTTTTATACAAAATACGCTGAAATACGATGTTTTGCGAATAAACCAAAGGGGTATTCGCAAAAATCTAGTTATCTTTAATCGTATTTTCAACGACAGGGCAGTGTGCTAGCTCAATATATTTCCCTCCAATTTGTTGTTGAACCAATTTCACATCAAAGCCCCATAGTCTGTAAACATGTCTCATCATTTCGTCTAGATTGCCACTAAGCGGAATATGGTTGTGTGGTGTGTATTCTAACGTTAACGATCTATCGCCATTTACATCGACATTAATCACTTGAATATTTGGCTCTAAAAAGCTTAAGTTATATTGCGAAGCTAGTTTCTGGCGGATATCACGATAGCCTTGCTCATTATGTATCGCGGTGACCTCCAACATTTTATTGTCTTCATAGTCCTGTAAATTAAACAGTTTAAACTCACGCATTAACCGCGGTGATAAAAACTGGGCAATAAAACTTTCATCCTTAAAATTTTCCATAGCGTAATGCATAGTATCAAGCCAATTTGACCCCGCGATATCTGGGAACCACAGTTTATCTTCTTCATCAGGGGCCTCACAAATGCGCCTAATGTCTTTAAACATTGCAAACCCAATAGCATAGGGGTTTATGCCACTAAAGCTAGAGTGGTTGTATTCAGGCTGATATACGACGGCAGTGTGGCTATGTAAAAACTCTAAAATAAATCGCTCAGTGACCAAACCTTCGTCGAATAGGTGATTCAAAATAGTGTAGTGCCAATAGCTTGCCCAGCCTTCATTCATGACTTGTGTTTGTTTTTGAGGGTAAAAATACTGTGAAACTTTACGGACTATTCTCACTATTTCACGTTGCCAAGGGGCCAATAAGGGCGCATTTTTTCGAAAAAATAAAGTAAATTTTCATGAGGTTCCGTAGGAAATTTACTGCTTTTGATTTTGGTTTCAGTGGCTTTCTGTGGAATGGTTCGCCACAATTGATTGACTTGGCTTTGTAGATATTCGGCGCGTTCTGTTTGACGTTTTTGCTCTTCAAACATAGAGATTTTTTGTGGGCGCTTATATCTGTCGACACCCAAATTCATTAAGGCATGGCACGAATCAAGGATCTCTTCAACTTCCTCTACACCATACTTTTGTTCACATTGCTCAATGTAGTTACGAGCAAATAATAAGTAATCAATAATTGAACCTGCATCTGTCCATGTTTTAAAAAGGTAATTGTTTTTAAAAAAGAATTGTGACCATAACAGGCATGTGCAATCACGAGCGCTTGCATCGTGATGGTGTTTTCTTCCATGAGATAAGAAATACAGGGGTCAGAATTAATCACGATTTCGTAGGCCAACCCCATAAATCCTCGTTTATAGTTTTGTTCAGACTCTATAAACTTTTTACCAAAAGACCAGTGGTTGTAATTAAGTGGCATGCCCACACTTGAATAAGCATCTAACATTTGCTCAGAGGTAATTATTTCAATTTGGTTTGGGTAAGTATCAAGTCGATAATATTCTGCGACTCGTTTTATTTCATTTTGATAGGCTTCTAATAACTCAAATGTCCACTCTGGGCCATCTGATAGCGGTTGCGCTTTTTGTTTCTTTTTGCTGTCATATCCTTCCCTAACGCTAACTGCTCGTTTGTTTCTTAAAGAATTCTCTGAAGATTGGATAGATATCAGAGGCTTGTTTGATATTTTGCATAGCAAAATTATCATGGCGTTCTGTTAACCCTTGGTACTCTTGCCATAGGGTTTGATGACTGCGATTGGTTATTTCGATATAACTAAAATAACGTGAATAGTTCAGTATTTTGTCGTTTAATAATTTGCTGCATTTTGGCGAGTCGTCAGCCCAATTGTCACCGTCTGATGCTTGTGCTGCATAAATGTTCCATTGATTGGCAGGATAACGCTGTTGCACAATCTCATCCATTAAATACAAGGCACTAGAGACTATTGTTCCTCCTGTTTCCTGCGAATAGAAGAACTCCTGTTCATCGACTTCTTTCGCCTGTGTATGATGACGAATAAACACAACTTCTGTGTTTTTATAACTTCGGCTCAAAAACTGATAGAGCAAAATATAAAAACGTTTAGCGATGTCTTTTGTGCTTTGATCCATTGACCCCGATACATCCATTAGACAAAACATCACCGCTTTGCTACTTGGCTTAGGGCGCTTTTCAAAATTACGGTAACGTAGGTCGAAGGTGTCAATAAAAGGCACTTTTTTAATGCGTCGTTCTAGATCTTCTATTTGTTCTTCTAACTGAGCTTTAATCCGAGGATCGGGCGTTGGCGATAGCACCAGTTCAGCAAGTTGTTTTTGCAATTCTTTTAACTTCTTTTTTACTGGCTGTTAATGCAATTCGCCTTGCTTGGGCACCTCTTAATGAGCGAACAATATCGATACTCGAAGGGATCCCTCAGATTTATAACCACTGCGTACGGTTTCAAATTCAACTTCTTGTTTCTGTTCTGTTTTTTGTAGATTGGGTAATTCCAAGTCATCAAAGAGTAAGTTTAGATACTCCTCCATCGAAATAGAGAAACTAAATTCGTCCTGACCTTCTCCAGAATCGGAGGCGTCGCCATCGCCTGAACCTTGACCTCCGCCTTCTGGGCGTTTGATTTTGTCATAAGGAATAAATTGATCATTACCGGGTAAAATTCGGTCACGATTTCCGCCTTTTCCTTGATGAAAAATAGGTTCTTTTATATCCCGACTTGGGATTGAAATGTTTTCAGAAGATTCAGTGTCAGTAACGCTTCTTTTACTAATGGACTCGGCAACTGCTTTTTTAATCTGTGATTTATAGCGGCGCAAAAAGCGCTGGCGGTTAACCGCGCTTTTGTTCTTGCCGTTTAATCGACGATCTATAAAATGCGCCATACATACCTCCTCAGTTAAATTACTGAGATTTTCGGACGCGTAAATACCATTCCGATAATAGGCGTACTTGTTTTGGGGTATATCCCTTTTCCACCATACGATTTACAAAATCGTCGTGTTTTTTCTGATCATTTACGTTTGCTTTAGCATTAAACGAAATGACAGGTAACAGCTCTTCTGTATTTGAAAACATCTTTTTCTCTATAACCGTGCGCAGTTTTTCGTAACTGTTCCACGCTGGGTTTTTGCCTTCTTTCTTAGCACGAGCGCGCAACACAAAATTAACGATTTCATTTCTGAAGTCTTTTGGATTACTTATACCTGCCGGTTTTTCAATTTTTTCCAGTTCGTCGTTGAGCGCTGAACGGTCAAATAATTGGCCCGTTTCTGGATCGCGATATTCTTGGTCTTGGATCCAAAAGTCGGCGTAAGTCACATAACGGTCAAATATATTTTGACCGTACTCAGAATAAGATTCCAAATATGCGGTTTGAATTTCTTTGCCAATAAACTCAACGTATTGTGGGATTAAATAACCTTTTAAAAATTCCAAGTAGGCTTCTTGTTGTTCTTGAGGAAATTGTTCTCGTTCAATTTGTTGTTCTAGCACATAAAACAAGTGCACTGGATTTGCAGCAACTTCTTGATGGTCGAAGTTGAAAACGCGGGACAAGATCTTAAATGCAAAACGGGTAGAGAGACCGGCCATGCCTTCATCAACGCCGGCGTTATCTTTATACTCTTGATAGGACTTTGCTTTAGGATCGGTATCTTTAAGGCTCTCACCGTCATAAACACGCATTTTGGAATAAACAGAGCTGTTTTCAACGTCTTTAATTCGCGACAAAATTGTAAATTGGGCGAGAATGTTTAGTGTGCTCGGCGCACAAGGGGCTTTTGCGAGTTCACTACTTATTAGCAGTTTCTCATAAATTTTTACTTCTTCAGTTACCCGCATGCAATAGGGCACTTTTACAATATAGACTCGGTCTAAAAATGCCTCATTATTGCGATTATTCCTAAATGATTCCCATTCGGATTCATTGCTGTGGGCTAAAATTATGCCGTCATAGGGTAATGCTGATAAGCCTTCGGTGCCGTTATAGTTGCCTTCCTGTGTTGCAGTTAGCAACGGATGAAGCACTTTGATAGGTGCTTTGAACATTTCGACAAATTCCATTAAGCCTTGGTTTGCTCGGCATAAAGCACCCGAATAGCTATAGGCGTCGGGATCGTCTTGGGAAAAATCTTCTAGTTTTCGGATGTCAACTTTGCCAACAAGAGAGCTAATGTCTTGGTTGTTGTCATCACTAAGGTTCGGTTTTAGCGATGCCAATTTGATGTAAAACAGACGGGTTACGTTTAACTACTTTAAATTGACTAATATCTCCACCAAACTCTTTTAGTCGTTTGGCAGCCCACGGCGACATTATTGTTTTTAAATAACGAAGTGGAATGTTGTATTCCGACTCCAAAATGTGGCCATCTTCATCTGGATCAAATAGGCAAAACGGGTGGTCGTTTACCGGAGATCCTTTAATGCAATATATGGGTTGTTTTTGCATTAGGTATTTGAGTTTTTCCGCAAGTGATGATTTGCCGCCACCGACAGGTCCTAATAGATATAAAATTTGTTTTTTCTCTTCTAGCCCTTGGGCCGAATGTTTTAAATAAGAAACAATTTGCTCAATCGCTTCTTCCATCCCAAAAAGTCTTTAAATGCGGGGTATTGAGAGATAATTCGATTTGAGAATATTCGGCTTAATACAGGATTTTGTGACGTATCGACCATTTCCGGTTTTCCAATGGCCAATAATAATCGTTCGGCAGAAGATGCGTACGCAGACTTGTCCTTTTACACAGCTGGAGAAATTCATCAATGGTAAATTCTTGTTCTTGCTCAGCCTCAAAACGTTGTTTGTAATGGTCAAATATACTCATAGTGCCTCCAAAACTCTCAAGGAAAATTAGAGTTTGTATTCTATTGATTTAGCTAGTTTTGTTACTTTAAGATTAGTCTAGATTTAGAGATACAAGGAAAAATTTGAGAGATATTAATTGTTCTATCGAGTAAACAATTGAAAGTTATAATTTAAACCTCTGGAATTGAGCTACGGAAAATGACATTAGGTCGTCTTATAAATGCGAGATGTATAATATAGTGATCTTGACTATAATTTTTCGGATCGTTACTCTACGCAGGGAAAGCGCTTACATTTTGATTCTTCTTTATTTCTATCGTTTTTTTAGGAGTAACTCTTTGAACTTTTTAGATCTAATTGGTGACTAAATACTTAGCGGAATCGACGGTTTTGTCGAATAAATGGATGGTAAATACGTGAAAGAAGACACACCTATCTTTGTAGAATCGACTGAAAAATTAGAATTTGGTGCTGAAGACACGCTGCCAAATGTTTCCGTCGACAATCTGATATTCTCATTGCAAGACAGCAAATTAAAATTACTCTTGGTTAAATACACACGAGGTATTGCCAGTAACAAGTGGGGTGTCATCGGCCATTGGGTTAAGCTGGATGAAAGTCTTGACGAAGCAGCGCTACGAGTTATTAAGAAAGTCACCTTAGTTAAAAAACTGTATTTGGAACAACTCAGTACGTTTGGTGCGGTGGACAGATATCCACTTAGTCGGATTATCACCGTTGCTTATTATGCGCTCGTTCGATTCGAAGACGTAAAAATTACGACGGGAAACAAAGATATTGAAGTAGCGTGGTTTGACGTTAACGAGCTTCCAGATTTGATTTTTGATCATCAAAACATTGTTGAAGCCGCGATTAAACAACTTAGGTACAAAGTCAGACATGAGCCTGTGGGATTCAGTTTGTTGCCAGAAAAATTTTCATTGCTTCAATTGCAAGAAATCTATGAAGCGATTTTAGGCCAAAAGTTGGACAAGCCGAATTTTCGTCGAAAAATATTGAAAATGAATTTGTTGATTGATTGCAAAGAAAAACAAACGAATGTGGCTCATCGTGCGGCGGGCTTGTATCAATTTGATGAAACGGCATATCGCAGGTTAACGGAATTTGGCTTTTCGTTTGAACTTTAAAACGATAAATTTAGCTTTGTGAGAGTTTAGGGAAAGGGTTTCGGACTGCTATACGCAAATAACTAATTAAATGCGTATAGCGATTTTATTAGGACAAAATATTGTTCAACTAAGGTTGCGTTGGCATTAAGTCTTTTACCCAAGGTTTGAGTTGCTTGTCACGGTTTATCAATAATGGGTAGTCGGTGCGACCCTGCATTGGCCAATAGTTACGCCATGTTTGAGTATCGTGCACCCCCAAAATGTTACACGACTTATTTTGTCGCTGTGTTTTAAAAATAGCGCAAATAACTGTTTGTAACGATCGCCAAGTTGAGCGTTTACATCATCTGGGATCCCGTTTCGGTAAGGGTCGTATTTGTCTTGCAATTGGAAATTTTGTGAAACGTCAGCGCCTTGATGTGCGTCTTCAGGAAATGGCAACACAGACACATCTAATTCTGTGATCATTACTTTTAGTCCAAGCTCACCAAACGCAATAATAGAGTCTTCGAGTTCTGCAAGGTCTGGATAATCAAGCGCATAATGACCTTGTATTCCGATCCCATCAATTTTAATTCCACGCGCGATTAGGTTTTTTGCCATAGCAACAACGCCACGACGTTTTTCAGGTTTAAATAAGTTGTAATCGTTATAGTACAACTCTGCATCAGGTGCAGCTTTAGCAGCCATTTTAAAGACTTCAGCGATATAATCATCACCTAAAATCTCTAACCATTTGGATTGACGTAATGTACCGTCTTCGTTAAAGGCTTCGTTGAGCACATCCCAACCATTCACCTTGTTTTGATAGCGGCCTGCGACTGTATTGATGTGTTCTTCAACAATGGCAGTTAGGTCCTGTTTGGTACGGTTTTGGCCATTATTATCAGTAAAACCCAATCAGGTGTTTGGGCATGCCAAACAAGCGTGTGGCCAACAAAAAATGAATTATGATCTTTTGCTATGGCTGCCAATGCATCTGCTGAGTCAAATTTATAGTTGTTTCTCGTAGGGTGGATACTTTCCCACTTCATTTCATTTTCTGCGGTTAACGCGTCAAATTGCTTTTTACCAATGGCAGTGTATCAGCTTCAGTATTTAGTATTTGCTCCTTGTTGAGAGCAGCACCTATCATAAATTTATCACCAAATAGATTACGTAGAGAAAGATTTTTGAAGCATCAACAGATTTCACTGTAGACATTTCTTTGCCGTTATCGGCGCAAGAAGACAGTAAGAGTATACTCAGGACTACCACTACGCGAGAGTTTAGGATTTGGTGCATGTTGTTTCCTTAATTTAATACAATACCGGCAAATAGAGATAATTATGTCACCGGAGTTTACTTTGTTTAGATGTTCTTCCCACTGAGTTTACGTCTAAATGTTCAAATGCTACTCATGCAATTTTGCAAATGCCATCGAGTTTTTAGCACGTATCGCTGTTGTTTGCCTTCAAATAGAGCAGACTACACTTCACTTCGTAAATGGCAATTTAGGTGATACATATGTGTAAGTAAAATTTAGTCGAGCTACCCCCAACGGGAAGAAAAGGGCAGCTCTGCCTGACTAATTTGTTCAGCTTAAATTAATCAGGTATGAGTAACTTATGGTTATAATCACTATAAGTAAATATGGCGAAAAAATAACATAACGTAAAACGATGAAATAGTAAAAATGAACGCAGTTAACTCAAGCTAATTGAGTTAAAAACATGTCTTTAATTTAGAAAATGGCCGACCTGCAATAATGTTAATACGCTGATTTTATTTCATCGATAGCCTAATTTATCGTAACGAAAATACAGGATGCACGATAAGCTAATTTGTATCAAAAGTGGTTTTTATAAAAATGCTAACTCGTCTATTTCCGTTAGCACTGTATTGTTACAGTTTCTGGGACTAATAAGGTTATCGTTTCGTAAAAATGGTTTATTCAAAAGGGTAGAAATGAATACTAAAAAATTTTTTAATCTGAAAGTGATTTTATCGCTGGTAACGGTACTAACTGTCTTAGGGTGTAGTAAGTCAACTGAGCCAAATGTTACCAAGCAAGACTTGCCGAAAATAAGTGTACAACTGTGGTCAGTCAAAAACGCACTCACTAATGACTTTAAGGGGACACTTCAAAAGTTATCAGATATGGGATTTGAAGGAGTAGAGTTTGCTGGCAATTTTGGGCCCTACGCAGGTGATGCAAAAGGATTAAAACAGTTTTTGAATTCATTAAATTTAACAGCGAGTGGTGCGCATGTTAACTACGACGCGTTGTCTAATGCGAATATTGATAGTACTTTGGATTTCTATCAAACGTTAGGCGCAAAATTGCTTATAGTTCCTTGGGATGAACGCGCTTGGCACCCAACCGATGTTAAAGAGATGGTGGCGCAGCTTAATGCAATCCAAGTTAAAGTGACCGAACGAAATATGGTGTTTGGATACCATAATCATGACCAAGAGTTTAACGAGTTTCAAGGCGAAACCTATTGGGATTACATTGCCCAAAACACCAACAACTCATTTTTGCTGCAACTCGATGTTGGCTGGGTTAATTATTCTAAAAAAGATGCGGTTAATTTTGTGACTAAATACCCAAATCGTACATTAACGACTCATTACAAAGTTAGAACAAAAGACGGTCAACCGGAGTCTGTTATTTTAGGTGATGATGGCTATGATTGGGCAACACTGATCAAAACTAATATGGCGGTAGGCGGCACAAAATGGATAGTTGTTGAGCAAGAAGAATACCCTGCTGGATTAACTGAATTAGATTCTGTGAAGTTGTCTAAGCAAGGTTTGGATAAGATAATGGCGCGTTTAGACTAAAGCAAGACGCAACAGGGCATTATCTGTAATTTCGGGTAGTGCCTTTTGTTGTATCGAAACGTTAAGCCGACAATACCCTTACATAATCAATATTATTCGGTAAATGGAATGACAGAATTACGTTCCACAAGTTTTGGCGAAAATTGATTGGTAATCTCAATATTTTCAAATTGATAAACTTCTTTGAGCACTAAATCTACAGCCATTTTTGCCATATTAAATACAGGATAATTGAGTGTCGTTAGTGTCGGGTATAAGTAGCTTGCGTATAAAATATTATCGAACCCAACAATTGAGAGGTTTTCTGGTAAATCCATACCTAACTTCCGTGCCATAGCCATAGCACCACAGGCCGTTTCGTCATTAGCACAAATCAGTGCAGTAAACGGTTTGTTTTTATGAATAAGCTCACTTAAACCAATACTGCCGCTTTCTTGAATAAAGTCGCCGCGATAGAGCAGGTCTTCATCAAATTCGATGCCAGACTCTTCTAGTGCGGCTTTATGACCAAATAATCGGTCATTGGAATCTATTTTCCAGGTTGGTCCAGAAATATAAGCAATGTTCCTGTGGCCTTTTTCGATAATTGCTTTGGCAGCCAAATAGCCACCAACGCGATTATCTAAGTAAATGCACAAGTCTTTAATTTCTTCCACAACGCGGTTAATAATAACAACTGGGATCTTGCTTTTAGATAATTCGACTAAGTATTCATCAGTTACCGCTTCAACGTGCAGAATTAACGCATCGCAATTTCGGCTTAATAGAAACTCTATGCCGTCTTTTTCAGTTGCTTCTTCGCTGTGACCCGCGGTAAAAATAACGTGTTTGTTGGCTTTTCTAAGTTGGGTTTCAACCCCACTCATTAAGAACCCAAAAAATGGGCCTTTTAACTCAGGTATCATTACACCGATACTGTTAGAGCGATTTGAAGCTAAGGACTGGGCAATAGAATTCGGACGATAACCCAATTTACTCATTGCGGCTTCGACTTTTTTCGTGTTTTATCACTTACATTACTAGAGCCATTCATAACCCTAGATACGGTAGCCAATGATACCCCAGCCAGTTCTGAAACTTCGTAAATTGTCGCCATTACACTATCAAATCCTTAAAAAATTCAGCGTGAGTTTACCCTTTCTTTTAACGGTTAACTAGCCAAACGTGCTTCTGATAAATCATTTGTCATTTTTTCCTGCATCTTATCGTCAAGAGGATAAAACATCATTAGTGCCGCTGCGATAAACCCGAATGCCGCAGGGATCCAACTCATCAGCCATTGCATGCCTTAGCAGTGAGTCTTCAATTGTTGCAGCATCCATACCGTCATAGCCATAACCTGACAATACTAGGAGCACAAGTGCACCGGCAAAACCACCGCCTGTTTTTTGAACAAATGTACCAGCGGAATAAATCAGTCCTGTTGCTCTGCGCCCATTTTTCCATTCAGAATAGTCGGCAGAGTCGCCTAGCATTGAGAAAAACAAGGTTGGCATAATTGCAGCAAAAAACTCAGCAGAACAACCCAACAAAAATACCGGTACGATGGACTTTTCTGGGATCCAGAACATGGCGCCAGTTAATAGGCTGCTGATGATCAGCGCGCCAATAAACAACTGCTTACGACCAAACCATTTCGCTAGAGTACTTGTGCTCAAAGCACCCAAAATACTGACAACTAACAGTCCAACAAAATATTGGCCAGCGAGTATTTCGTCACCGACAAAATATTTAAAATAATAGGCAATTACGCCATATTTAATACCATTAAACATCATGGTTAAAAAGCCCATACCGAGTAATATTAACCATGGTTTGTTATTTAATAAGTCAATCATGTCTTGCTGACTGCGGGTTAGATTGGAGTGATCAGAACTCAGCAAGCGTTTTATTGCGAAATGACAAAATACCACAACCGCTACAAAAAACAGGCCTGTTGGCAAGTTACGGTAGTAGAAGAACAAGGTGGTCGCGAGTAGCGGTAAAATGATAAATGGTAGGTTTTTACTTAAATCTTTTAATTCTGATTTTAATGAACCGCTATTATTATCGGCTACAGGTTTAACTCGCTCTTGAGTAGTGGAAAACGTTATGACCATTAACACAAGAAGAAAAGCGGCAAATAAATACATAGTGTATTGGTAACCTTGTTGCTGGTTACCTTGACCAAAGTATTCAACGAGTTGAGGTAAGAAGCCCATTACAAACAAACCACCTAAAAATGCACCTGCAAATCTAAATCCAGATAGACTTGTTCGTTCTTTGTCATCATTTGTCATGACGCCCATCAATGCAGAATAAGGGACATTATTTACAGTATAAGCTAACGTTAAGCCAATATAAGTCACGTACGCAAACGCTAATTTACCGTCGTAACTAAAGTCTGGCGTGGTAAAACACAGCACCATAAATAGCGCTAAAAATGGCGTTGACCACAAAATCCAAGGTCTAAATTTACCCCATTTTGTGTCGGTTCTATCGGCGATCATACCCATGATTATATCGGTAATTCCGTCTGTAAGCCGAACAACTAAAAACAGCATGGCTGCCGCCGCTGCCGTTAACCCAAATGTATCGGTATAGAATACGGCTAAATATGCAAGCGCGCCTCGCCAAACTAAGTTTGCTGCGGCGTCGCCGAGCGCGTATCCAATTTTTTCTTTAAGGGCTAGTTGCATTGTCATTCCATTTATTTTTATTGTAGTTGGCTTGTACTGAGCTTATTTAGTTTTACTTTTAACTATTCACCCCGAGAGGTTATCAAGTCTTTATATGCAAGACCACTTTGTTTAATGGTTCTTACTTGAGTGTCGTAATCGACATAAACAATGCCAAATCGTTTAAGGTAACCTTCTGCCCATTCGAAGTTGTCCATTAGGCTCCACGCAAAATACCCCACGACATTTACACCATCGGCTATCGCATCGTTTACTGCGTTAAGGTGGCCATTATAATAATTAATACGGTCAGTATCCTGGACAATACCGTCAACCATTTGGTCTGCAATCGCAGCACCATTTTCTGTAATGTAAACCGGTGGTAGTGTGTATTTTGAGTTTAGTGAAACGAGCAGTTCCGTTAGTGCTTTTGGATAAATTTCCCAGCCAATATCTGTACGTGGAAACAAATGGTCGTGTTCAGTGTAAAACTCACCGTCTTGGGTCGGTGCAGAATACAACAGGCGGGTATAATAATTGATGCCAAGGAAGTCCACTGGGCAATTAATAATTGCCAAATCACCTTCTTGCATATCAGGAGCCCAATCGTTGCCAAGTTTATCTATGATGCTCGGATAGGCGCCATCCATGATAGGTTTTATGTACCATTGATTGATATATTGGTCGGCATATTCTGCAGCTTGCTTGTCCGCGTCGGAATCGCTTGCGGCGTAACATGGTGTAAAGTTAAGAACGATGCCATTAAGGCTATTTGGACAGTTTTTTTGTAAAATTGGCATTGCTAGCCCATGGGCTAACAATATGTGGTGCGCCGCTTGACGACCATTTGCTTTACCGGTTTTACTATAGGTGCATGAACACCTATCTCATACCCCAAAAATGCCGAACAGAATGGTTCGTTAAATGTTGCGTAAGAATGAACTTTTTCGCCTAGCTCTTTTGAAATTAGATCTACATATTGAGCAAATTTATAGGCTGTTTCTCTATTCAACCAACCACCTTGGTCTTCCAAATGTTGTGGCAGATCCCAATGATAAAGTGTGGCAAATACTTTAATGTTTTTCGCGTTAAGGCCATCAATTAAGTTTTGATAAAAACTAACACCTTCTTCGTTCAATGTACCATCTTGTTTTATAACACGAGGCCAACTGATGGAAAGGCGGTAGGCATCAACACCAAGCGAACTAATTAGCTCAACATCGTCCTGCCATTTATTAAAATGATCACAGGCAATTTTACCATTTGAACTATCTGCAATTTTTCCATCTGTATCACAAAAAGTATCCCAAATACATGGAAGACGATGTTCGATACCACCTTCAATCTGAAAAGATGCGGTTGCCACACCAAATGTAAATTGGCGTTTCATCATTGGTGACGTTATTGGCAAAGTTATTTTGTTCATCAAAGGTACCCATTGGTCTGGTGTAAAGTCCGCTTCATCGCGTTTTTCAAGGTAAAATCAAGTTATTTAGTAAGCGCTTACAAAAAGACTTGAACTTATGTTGCAGACAAGTTTATTATTAATGAAAGCGCTTACAAAGTTGGGTTAGATTAAATTGATATTTTTGATTCGTCAATACCGAATTTTGTTATCGGCTTACAATTTTTTAACTAAAAAAATAATAAAGGGGAATACGTATGGCAATTTCAGCGCCTGCGAACGGTTCATTAAGTTCAGTAGACAATAACGGGAGTAATCACCGTTTTGCGTTGTCAGCTCTCACATCACTATTTTTTATGTGGGGCTTTATAACTTGTTTAAACGATATACTAATTCCTCATCTAAAAGCGGTATTCGATTTAAATTACATGCAATCAATGTTGGTGCAATTTTGTTTTTTCGGCGCTTATTTTATTGTTTCGTTGCCAGCAGGTAACTTAGTCAAAAAACTGGGCTATCAAAAAGGCATTGTTGCAGGTCTTGTTGTGGCAGCTTGCGGTTGTTTACTTTTTTACCCAGCGGCATCTAGCCATAGTTATCCAGTATTTTTAGGTGCACTATTTGTGCTTGCCAGTGGTATTACTATCTTGCAAGTTTCCGCGAATCCGTATGTAACATTGTTAGGACCGTCGGAGACCGCTTCGTCGAGACTCACACTTACTCAGGCGTTCAATTCGTTTGGCACTACAATCGCTCCGTATTTTGGCGCACTGCTTATCCTTGGGCAGGCGACTAATGAAATTGCAACATCAGCTGAGTCAGTTCAAATTCCTTATTTAGGTTTAACAGCCGCATTACTAATCCTTGCAGCGATATTTGCTTACTTAAAATTACCTCACATAGCGTCTGCTGAAACTGAAAGTGACGAAGTTATCGAAGGTTCTGCATGGCAATATAAACACTTAGTTTTAGGTGCCCTTGGTATTTTTGTTTATGTTGGTGCTGAAGTGTCTATAGGTAGCTTTTTAGTTAACTTTTTTGGTGAAGCCGATATTGCGGGTTTAGAAGAACTTGAGGCAGCCAAATACTTGACCTATTATTGGGGCGGTGCAATGGTTGGGCGATTTATTGGCGCAGCCGTCATGCAGAAAATTCCTGCGGGCAAAGCATTGGCATTTAATGCTACGCTTGCCTGTCTATTAATCTTTATCACATTAGTGAGTACTGGCGCGTTAGCCATGTGGTCAATATTGTTAGTCGGCTTATGTAATTCAATTATGTTTCCAACTATTTTCAGTCTTGCGCTGAATGGCTTGGGTAAACACACTAGCCAAGGCTCTGGGATCTTATGTTTAGCAATTGTAGGTGGTGCAATTGTTCCAGTAGTGCAAGGGTTTTTAGCCGATATTATTGGCGTCCACATGTCCTTTATTTTACCTATTGTTTGTTACGGCTACATTGCCTATTACGGATTAATAGGCAGTCGTCCAAGCGAAACAATTGGATCTGATGAATCAATTGAACCAAATTTGAATAAATAAGTACGAGTAACTTCATAATGATGAATAAATTTAAATACACGACTACCGCAGCCTTATGCGCAATTTTGGCTGCTTGTTCAGGAAGTAATGAGAAAGCCGAGCCTTCACAAACGAATAGTGCGGATGCCGCTAAAATTTGGCCAAAGTTAAACATTGAAGTTAAACAAACCGCTGAAATTGAAAATCGTGTGAAATCAATGTTAAGTAAAATGACATTGGAGCAAAAAGTCGCACAGATGATCCAGCCTGAAATTCGCGATATTACCGTTGAGGATATGCGGAAATACGGTTTTGGTTCATACCTCAATGGTGGCGGTGGTTTTCCGAACAACAATAAACACTCCACACCTGCTGACTGGATTGCGTTTGCTGAAGAACTATACCAAGCGTCAATCGACGACTCACTTGACGGTTCAAAAATCCCAACAATGTGGGGAACGGACGCGGTACATGGCCATAACAATGTCATCGGTGCGACCTTGTTTCCACACAATATCGGGTTAGGCGCGACAAATAACCCAGACTTAATTGAACAAATTGCCAAAGCCACAGCGACTGAAGTCATGGTTACTGGTATCGACTGGGTGTTCGCACCTACCGTTGCAGTAGTAAGAGACGACCGTTGGGGACGCACATATGAAGGTTATTCTGAAGATCCAGAAATAGTTCGCTCATACGCTGCGTCAATAGTTAAAGGACTTCAGGGCCATGCAAATAAAGATTTTTAAGTGATAACCGTGTTATTAGTACCGTTAAACACTTTTTAGGTGACGGTGGAACCGAGAAGGGTGATGACCAAGGTGACAATATTGCGTCTGAGCAAGAATTGTTTGATATCCACGCGCAGGGTTATGTCGGTGGTTTAACGGCAGGAGCTCAGTCTGTTATGGCGTCGTTTAACAGCTGGCACGGTGATAAATTACACGGTAGTAAATATTTGTTAACTGACGTGTTAAAAGATCAAATGGGATTTGATGGTTTTGTAGTAGGTGACTGGAATGGTCATGGGCAAGTTAAAGGTTGTACAAATGAAAGTTGTCCACAGTCGGTCAATGCCGGTTTGGATATCTTTATGGTTCCGACCGATGCTTATGAAACCTTTGTATAACAATACGATTCAACAAGTTAAAGATGGCGTTATTGCGATGAGTCGTATCGACGATGCCGTTACACGTATTTTAAGAGTAAAAATGCGTGCTGGTTTATTTGAAAAACCAAGTCCTGCAAATCGTAAATTTTCGGGCAAAACAGAACTTATTGGTCAAGAGTCACATCGTAGAATCGCACAACAAGCTGTCAGAGAATCTTTAGTCTTGCTAAAAAATAAAAACAACCTGTTGCCATTATCGCCAAAACTAAATGTATTAGTTGCCGGTGATGCTGCCGATAATATCGGTAAACAATCAGGCGGTTGGACAATTACTTGGCAAGGAACTAATAACACCAATAATGACTTTCCTAGGGGCAGCTCAATTTATTCTGGGATCAAACAACAGGTTAATGCCGCTGGTGGTAAAACAACCTTAAGTGTTGAAGGTAAATTTACCACTAAACCTGACGTTGCGATTGTAGTATTTGGTGAAGACCCATATGCGGAAGGGCACGGGGATAGAGAAAATTTGGATTATCAACGTGGGTCAAAATCTGATCTTAAGTTATTAAAAAGCTTAAAAGCACAAGGTATTCCAGTAGTATCCGTGTTTATTTCGGGTCGACCTATGTGGGTCAATGCCGAACTTAATGCATCTAATGCGTTTGTAGCGGCTTGGTTACTTTAGTTCTGAAGGTAAAGCGGTAGCAGATGTTTTATTTACTAAAAAAGACGGTTCTGTAAACCATGACTTCAAAGGCAAATTATCTTATTCGTGGCCTAAGACTCCTGATCAAACTACCGTAAACCGTAACGATAAAGACTATGCACCACTGTTACCATACGGGTTTGGTTTGACTTATGGCGATGAAAATGTGTTATCTGACAATTTAAATGAAGTCTTGAATATGGATCTGTCAAAGGTTGAAACTCGAGTTTTCTTCGACGGTACGATGCACAAACCATGGTATTTGAAGTTATTGTCAAATCATAAAGAAATGGATGTAAATGCAAGTAGCCATAAAGTTGGAAGCCTGACTTACCGAACGATTGACCGTAATGTTCAAGAAGATTCTGTTTTACTGACAACTCAAGGTAAGCAAACTTCAGGGCTACACGTAGTTGCAAAAAGTTACTTTAGAGAAGATTTATCGAATGATCTTTCTGCGAACTCTGCGTTGCATTTGCTGGTTAATGTTCAACAATTTACCGACGCAACGGCAAATATCTTTATGAATTGTGAAGGTACTGGTGACGTAGCCGGTAGTTGCCATACCGGAATAGACATTACAGAGTTAATTTCAGAACTGCCTAAAGACAGCTGGCAACCTCTGTCAATTGATCTGCAGTGTTTCGCAAACGCGGGTGTTAATTTCAGTCAGGTTGTTAAACCATTTGAAATGAATTTGACGGGCGATACACGCATTGGACTTGCAGATATTATGTTTAAACCGAATACGGCAAAAGCAGCAACATTATCTTGTCAGTAGTCATTATAGTAATAAATCTGTACTGATTTGATAGCAGCATAGGTTTAACAAAAGTTGTGTGTGAAACACCTAGTCTAAAGCTTTAGATTAGGTGTTTTTTTGCTCGAATTAATAACTAAAAGCAAATGTAGTGAAGTTGTAAATGATGGATTTAAACTGTCCAAATTTTAACTAAAAAAATTAACTGGCAGCTCACTATCGGCCATCATCTATATGAAGGTAACGGCAAAGGTAAAGGTAAAGGTAAAGGTAAAGGTAACGGCAACGGCAAAGTACTACTGAACACTTATAAATAAGTTTGCCGTGAGATGTCCTCCCATTGACATCTATTTTAGTTTGCCACCGTGATGTAACTTGAAGAATCGTTAGCATTGATAAGAAAATTTTGCCCATTCAATCGTGTCATAAATGATATTAATCATTCTGTGTAGTTGACTAGTATCGTTGAATACTCGCTGTTAAATGATGGGGAATTGATGAAGAATATGCAAATCTTGGTTACGTAAGTTCTTTAAACTCGATAAAAATATTGGCAGTAAGTCGGCCTTCTTCAGGGTCGCTAGAGATCTCTTTCTTTATCTACATTAACCGAATGTAACAAATTACTCGGGTATATCACCAGACGGTTAGGTTTGTATTTCACTTCATAATACTTCTCAAAATGATCAGTAGATGTAGTTATATAACCTTGAGCAGGTTCACCGTTCGTTTGAATAAACTGTTTAGCGCTATTGATATAATGTTCGTATCTTTTATCGGTAATACGTTCAAATTGTGTTGGTTTATGTCGGTATAGCCCTGTTCCGCCATGTTGGCCATTTGATAAATAATGTAACACTGCGAAACAATATTGATTGTTTGTATCAAAGTGAGGCATTCGTTGTAACAAATGTAAATCTTCAGGTGGCAGAGTCAACAATGAAAAAAATGAATTCAGTGGTTTCAAACGTTTACTAAGGTCGATTCCATAAATGCCATACAAAGGTTGATAAATCGCTTGTAGCAATTTAATGATATATGGCTCAGGAAGAGGGCTACGAATACCTGGATACAAAGTGTCTGTATCTGGGGTGTATACGGCTTGTGACTTAGCGAATTTTTTGATGTCATCGAGGTTTGTTGCGAAGTTATCAATGACGATAATTGGCGTTTGTTCAACGCCAACCTTCATCACATTTACTTCCATTAGAGGATTTTGAGTAAAAAGCACAGACGTCATGACTAATTGCCTAAACAGACGTTTTACAATAATGTTTTAAGAAATCATAATGATCTGGCCACGCGGCGACTTTCTTTTTACACTGCTTTTTATATGCGTTAAAAAGTTATCTAATTCCGCATCATCCATTTGGTCAACAATTGGGTGATATTGTTCAGGCATTAGACCTTGACCTAACATAACTTGAACCCAAGATGTTTCACCAAATAATTCTTCTGCGCGTTTAAATACTCGTCCCGATTGTTTAAACAAATCCATTCTATGTTGCAGTGAATCTGGAATTTCCATGGTTTTACAATAACGCCAAAAAGGAGTGTCTTCACGTTCTGTCAAATGATAGTGCAAAATAATAAAGTCTTTTATATTGTCATGTTCGAACTTAGTTTGGGCATTAAACTCTTCGATATCGGCTTGATTAATCCCCTTACTTGGGAACATTTGCATAAGACGCACAATTGCGCGTTGGAATAAGTGAATACTTGTTGATTCTAAAGGTTCAATAAAACCTGAGGACAATCCAACAGCGATACAGTTTTTGTTCCAGTGTTTCCGGCGAGTACCAGTTTTAAATTTGATAACACGAGGTTCATTTAATAACTTACCAACAAGGTTCTCGCGTAACTTCGCGATGGCTTCGTCGTCGGTCATATATTTACTACAAAAAACTAATCCGTTACCTGTGCGGTTCTGCAGGGGATACGCCATTGCCAACCGGCATCATGTGCAATTGAACGAGTATATGGCACAGGTTTGCCTACAGTTTCAGTTTGCACTGCAATTGCGCTATCGCACGGTAACATGTGACTCCAATCGTCAAACCCCGTATGCAGTGCATCTTCAATGAGTAATCCTCTGAAACCTGTGCAGTCTAAAAACAAATCACCTTCAACTATTTTTCCAGAATCTAATGTCAGCGATTCAATAAACCCGTTTTGCTTAGATAAATTTACATTATCAATTTTGCCTTCAATACGATTAATACCATGTTGTTCTGCTATGTTACGTAAGTATTTTGCATATAAACCAGCGTCCAAATGATAAGCATGGTTTAATTGTTGATTCGCTAAAACAGCAAATCTGCCTTCTCGAGCCGCAAGATGCTCTGGAACATAATCACCAATTTCAGAAACTATTCCACGTTGATGACCTTTTAGCCAAAAGTGTTGAAAACCTGCCGCCCAACAATCTTGACCCAAAAAGCCAAAAGAGTGAATGTAGTCTTGTTTTACATCACGCCAGTTTTCAAATGAAATACCCATTTTAAAAGTGGCATTCGTGGCAGCCATAAAGTCTTGTTCTTTAATTCCCAACAATTGATGAAAAATGTGTAAGGTTGGGATCGTTGCTTCACCTACTCCGACTGTCGGTATTGCATCAGATTCAACTAGAGTCACATCAATGTTTTTACCGAGTAATTTGGTAAGGGCAGCAGCGGCCATCCAACCTGCGGTTCCACCACCGGCAATAACAACTTTTTTAACTGGTTTCATAGATGATTTAGTATCGTTCATATTAGTGACTCATTATCGTTTTAGTTGTTCTAACAATTTAGCTCTAAGTTTTCGCGCTTCAAGCTCTGGCATTGGCAATGTTAAACAACCTTGAGCATGATTAGGAATGTGTTGGATATCTTCTTCATTATGGTCAAATACATAATGTTCAAATATGGCTTTCCAAGCTTGGCGTTGTTCGTACGGCAAATTTCTAAGGCTTAATATAGCTAAGTCGAGTGCATTGTCAGGTTTCCCCATAAACGCAGAACTATTGCGCCACCAATGTGTGATTAGTACGTTGAAGTCCGTTAAGCCTTCGACATGGTGCCACCACATACTTGGAATAAATAACGCATCTCCGGCTTCTAAGCTTGCAACTAAAGCATTGTCTATAGCGTGTTGAAATTTTGGATACTTGACTAAGTCTGGTTGATCAAAATCAACTAAACTGATGTCTTGTCCATCATAGGTGAAGCCTCTTTGGGACCAACATATAGGTTTTTAACTTGTTCTGGGGAAACAAGATAAAACGTCTTTGTCCTACCGCACAACACGCCAAATTGTTTGGGAAATCAAAGTGAGCAGAAATTTTAGTTCGGTTGCCCAACCATAAGTTAGTAATAGGTTGCACGCCTGCGATATTTACCTTGTTCTCAAGATTTAATTCAGGAAAGTGTCGATTGATATTCGTCGAACCAACGTAAACAGCAGGGGGTTCAGGATCACTTTTCAACTCGTTCAATTTACTTAAAACGGTATGTAAATCTAACGAAGCACTTTGAAAATTAAATCCGTTAAAATCAGAATTGTAAAAAATTCTTCCTTTAGCTTCAGGTTGTGCATAATAAGCAGTAATAGGCTGACCGTTATAGGCTTTGCTCAAATATTCAAATGCATCGTCGTTGGACGTTTTTCCAGCTTTAACTAAAGGCCAATGATTAATAAAACCTCTAATTAAAACTGGCTTTGCTGTGTTAATAATGGATTCAGGTAAATCGTCGCTAAGGGCTAAACAGATCTCCTCGACTTTGTTCTTAATTTCTAACATTATCGACCTTATTTATTAACACAATTTGCATTTTCTTTGGCATAAACCTACAGACCAAGTGCCGCGTTTTTAAGTAGTAACAATCTCGTGACGTTTGATTGTGAAGCAATTGCCATATAAATAGCTTGCAAATGACCATCTTTATGTAACTGTGCCACATCGTCGTCACTTAGTTCGGCAAGTTTGTCTTCATTAATCGTATAAAAACCTAACATTTGGTGTTTAGATTTATCATTTAATTCAACATCCAATGTGAACGATTCAAGCAACTCTAATTCTACAAGGCGCCCGATAAATACGTCATTATCTTGCATTCCATGATGCAATGTTTCCATCATGTTAGCCATGTTTTCTAAATAAGGCGCATTGGCACCAAACTCTAAAAATAAAGGCGCACCTTGCTCTGTATTTACTCGTGGATGATTTTCATCGATAAATAAAACTCGTTGAAGTTTTTCAACGCCATCTTCTAATAGTGTTTGTTTACCAATTAGGAAAGGTGCTCTTGCATGCATTAAAGGAATATAAGGAACATGCCAAAGCCCGTCGTTAATGAACAAATTTTCGTTTTGTTCAAATCCAAACAGAGCAACAGGAAGGAATTTACCTGTGTTTTCATCTTTCGTGAAAAAAATAGGGTAGTAGGCCTGTACACTTCGAAATTCAGCGGGAAAGGTTTGGGTAAACCAAATATCATCACCATAAGTAGCTGAACGTTCTGTAATAATTTTTGTGTCTTTGTGATCGATGTTGTTGACTAATTTTTGAGTTGCCATGAAGCACCTATTTAATTTTTGTTATATTTTTGCAAACCCGAATTTTTTTACTTTATTTAGTAATTCACGATTTGAGGTTAATACTGCTGCTTGTTGCTGCGTCCGTTGTATATTTTCTTTAAACAATTGCTGTGCTTTTTGTTGAATTATTTTATTGTTTCGTTTCGAAATCGACGAGGACTTAAATCCCATTCCAAACATTACATACTGGTAACTTGCTGCTGGGAACAAAGGATTACGAGCGACTTGGTCTGCATGATATGGATACTGATGTTGCCATAACTCTAAGTTTTCTATGAGTGACTCTGGAATAGATTCAGTAGCGACATTATCAAACCAATATTGGCTGTCTGTGCGTTTCGATAAAACATAATGGAGCTTTAAAAACTCTATTATTTGTGTCCAATGTTGTGACGTTGTTTGGTTGTATCGTTTGGCAATTATCTTCATCGTAGACCGATTCTTAGGGAATTGTTCTGCTAAAAACATAGCAGACTGTTCAATAAGCGCTAACGCCGAAGCTTCTAAGGGCTCAATAAACCCAGCTGACATACCAATGGCCAAACAGTTGTTATGCCAAAACTTTTTCTGTGACCCGGGTTGAATTTAATCGTCCTAGAAGTAAGCTCTTCTGCTTTTTTAAACCTAAAGTAGCGGTTAAATATTGTCTTAATTGTTGTTCTGCTTTTTCTGTACTTGTATGTTCACTTGAAAATACATGGCCTACACCACGTCGGCTTTGTAAACCAATATCCCAAATCCAACCATTTGATTGAGCCGTGGATAAGGTACAAGAAGCTATGTCGTCATTAGGATCGTTATAAGGTGCTTGGATTGCAATGGCTGTGTTATTAAATAATTGGTGTTGTTTGGAAATGAAGTCGATATTGTAATGTTTACCAATTAATAATGAAGCAAACCCGGTGCAATCAACAAATAAGTCACCGGCAATTTTGCCGTTTTTTTCTGTTTCTATATCACTGATATCAGCGTTTTTGTCATTATTGACGGCGATAACATTGTCGATTATGTGGTTAACGTTTAATTTGTCTTTTGCTTGTTTTTTCAGTAACCCACTAAATTTTCCAGCGTCTAAGTGATACCCATAGTTACTGATAAATGAATATTCTGGAGTGGTAATTAACTTAGGCGCTTTCCTAGTTTTGATAGCACACTCTGACTTGAAACTGCATCAGCAAAGTTAACTTGTTCAGAATACTCTTGCCAATGCGGTGCTAAATTGATGTTTTGAAAATCTTGCGGCAGCGTAAAAGGGTGGATATAACTATCTTGCGCATAAACAGGATTAGTTGCGGTTTGGCCTTGCCAATTAATAAATTGAGAGCCTTGTTTAAAGCTTGCATCACAAGTTGAAATAAATTCATTTTCACTGATGCCGATTTTTTTAACGTACCGCGCATTGTAGGCCAAGTGCCTTCCCCAACCCCAATTGGATTAATGTCTGAAGATTCAACTAAAGTAATAGAGAAGTCTGAATTAATTAAATCCAGTTCAGCGGCTAAAACACATGCAGTTAACCAACCTGCAGTGCCACCACCTACTATTACTATTCGTTTTATTTCTGTCTTCACTCTCATTACCTACTGCAATTCAACTACCTATAAGGTATAGAAAATACGTTAAAATTAATACGTTTAAGTAAATGTTTTGATTTTAAAATATTTAGAAAGGATAAAAAGAGAAGTCGTTACTCAAGAGTATCATAACGACTTCTTTACAATTTAATTAGCAAGGGGCTAGGTATAAGCTAACCCATTTTAATTAAAATGAATAACGAGCGCCAAAGTTATAACGTGGACCCGTCTCAGTTAAGTTTAACACTTGTTTTTCAGAACGTCCGTGAGAACGAGTGAAGTTGTCAGTGATGTTAATCCCTTCGAAGAAGACAGTTAAGCCTTCAACCTGGGCAACGTCATAACTCATGTTAAAGTCAATTTGAGAGTATGCTTCTACAAATACTGGAGAAGGACCTACATCACCTTGGTAACGTGATGATAAGAACTCATCACGCCAATTATACGCGATACGTGCTTGGAAACCGTTAGCGTCATAGAATGCGATGAAGTTTGCCGAGTCACTGATATTTGTTAATACCGGTTGGTCGTTCAAATCCATTACGTCGTACGATAAATCCGTATTCACAGCAGTGTAGTTCGCAATAACGCCAAAACCTGATTCGTCAAACATATGCTGGAGTGATAATTCCATACCATCAATAGGTGTTTTACGATCGTCATTAGTAGGGACAGTAATCGCCATGTTCATAACGTTATCAGTTGCTGGGTCACCAGTGATAACACCAGTTGCAACATCTACAAACGGGTCATCTGCATAGTTAGCGAAGATATAGTCACGGATTACATTTGCATCTACAGATCCTGTCGCAGCACGAGCAGCGTCATATTTTGCACCATCATCAGGGTTAGCGATGTTGTAGATATCAGAATTGTCGACTACGTTAGCAATATAGTTTTGCGTGTCTTTTTGAATAAACCAAAAGACAAATAACTTGATTCACTGTAATACCATTCAACAGACAAATCTAAGTTAGTTGACTCTAATGGCAATAGACTAGGGTTACCGGCACTACCATTACCGCCACTCGTTCTCGCTAAAGAACCAACAACTGTTCCACCTTGGATATCACTATAATTTGGACGACCAATTGTTTGGCTATAAGCTGCACGAACGATAATATCGTCAGTTACGTCTACGTTTAAATTAATGCTTGGTAAGAAATAATCATAACCGCCAGTTTGTGTTTGGTAAACACGTCCGCCGTCACCTAAGATTACTTCGTTAGCTGAAATCCAAGTTGCGCCAGAACGCGCTGTAACGATTGAAGTTGATACAACTTCTGTATCTTCATAACGAGCACCAACATGCAAGCTATAATACATATCGCCCATTTCGCCTTCGTAGTTAAACTTGGCGTAAATTGCAGTAGAATCTTCTTCCGTCTCACGGTCTGTATCAGCGCCGTAGTTTGTAGATGGACAGAATAAGTTGCCACAATCACCTTCGATTGTACCAGCAGATGTTGGGTATGCTACAGCTGCGATATCGCGAATTGCTTCAAAATCCCAAACAAACATTCTATCGATTGCTTGCATATTACCAGATAGTCCATCGAAGTTGCCGCCGCTTGTATTAAAGCGATCTTGGATACTATCTACAGGGAACATATCTTCAGTAAAGATACTTGGCTCATCAACACCCATGCCGCCCCAGTCATTACGCTGAACGTTAACTGCTTGCGAATGGTTGCTTACTGTTGTTAGTGATACACCAAAGTCAATGCTGCTATTTTCGTTTAGAATGTAGCTACCATTTACTTGTTGTTGTGATAAATCTGACGCGTCTTGTGAGTTACCAAACGTACTACCCGTTACTCGCATATCAGACCATTGAACGTCTTCACTGCCATCAACAGCTAAAATAGGACGGTCGCCTGAAAAGTCAGTTGCCGCTCGACTACGAACAAAAGCTGCCATAGACATATTAGCAGCAGAACCGTACTTACCATTTGGTGTTCTAGAAGCCTCAGAACTATGTGCGTCAAATGTTAGTTTTAAATCTGAATTTACTTGCCACTCAACATTCAAACCAAGAGACTTACTTTCGTTGCGGTTCGAGGAGAAACCACGCGCCATTGATAAATCGGCAAGACCATTACCGGCACCATCACCGTAATCTTCTGAATAGATTAATGGCGAAGCTACTGGACCATCTGTCCAAATATTTTCTGACGTACCAAAGTTATACCAAGCAGAAATATCATTGTGTTGAACATCAATGTCGTTTTGCATGTATGTGTAGTCAAGTGTCGCCGTTACTGACTCAATTGGACGGTATTGCAATACCAACTGGGCGTTTGTACGGGTACGTTGTTGTTCTTCAAACTTATAAATACCAGTTTGAGGCACTGAATATACATCTGAATCTGCAGGACGGTTTGTTTGAGTTGCATCTTTAGCAACACCACCCCATGCGGCATTTGAGCCAGACCAATCGGTATCAGCAGTACCAGGGAATGAACGCCAACCGGTACCAACTAACGCTTGAGCGTTACCACTTTCACGTTCTTGGTAACTTGCTGAAATCGCAACACCAAAATTACCGTCTTCAGAGACAGTTGAATATAAACCAGAAAGCTCAGGAGTAACTGAACCATCTTCTGTAGAAGTATCAGCTACAGCTTTAACACCAAATGAAGCTTTAGTGCCACCATGTGCTAAAGGTTTGTGAGTTTGAATGTCAATAACTGAACCGATGCCACCAGTAGGTACCGCTGCATCACCAGTTTTTGTTACGATTACGCCACTAATGCTTTCAGAAGCAATATTAGCGAAATCAAATGAACGGTTACCCGTTGTTACTGGCATTTGACGACCATTTAACGTAACTAAGTTCATCTCAGGTGGAATACCACGAACGGTTACTTTACTACCTTCACCGTTTTGACGGTCAATTGAAACACCTGCGATACGTTGCATCGATTCTGCAAGGTTAGTATCTGGGAATTTACCGATATCTTCTGCAGAAATGGCGTCAACTACGCCACTACTAGAACGTTTCAAATCCTGTGATTTAATTAAACTTCCACGAATACCAGTTACCTGTATGACTTCGACATCTGCGTCCGCATCTGTTTCGTCTGCTGCGTATAGTGGCGTTGAAAGTGCACCTAAAATAAGTGACACACTTGTTGCTAATTTTGTTTTCACAAAGCGATTATTATTCATATTGTCCTCGCTGCTTCCTGTTGATGTTGTTATGTAATCCAAGGTTGGAAGCGCTTACATTGGGTGTTTTTTAAAAATTTCCTGAAAGCGCTTACAAAAAGTTAAAACAAAATTTCATAATGATCAAGCATAATTTATTAATAAATTTCATCGTCAGTAATTTTTTGTTACTTTTTATCATTACATCTTGTAAGCGCTTACATAAAGTGTTTGAATAATTTGCACTAAAATCATGGAGCGGGGACGAGGAAATGATTGAAAGTTCAATTGATAAAAAAGATAACAATCAACAATTGAGTTTAAAGGAAAAAATAGGGTATGCGTGCGGAGATGTTGCATCTAATTTTTATTGGCGGGTGTTTGACGTATTCTTGTTTATATTTTATACCGATGTTTTTGGTTTATCGGCTGCAGCAGTAGGCACCATGATGTTAGTAACCCGTATGGTCGATGCGTTCTCTGATCCATTAATGGGCGCGCTCGCTGATCGCACTAAAACCAAATGGGGAAATTCCGTCCTTATCTTTTGTGGGGCATAATCCCAATTGTCGCAGCAGGAGTTTTAACCTTTACCGTTCCTGACACCAGTGATAGCGGGAAACTTGCTTAGGCTTACGGTACCTATATATTTATGATGTTGGCGTATACCTTTATTAATGTGCCATACGGCGCACTTATGGGCGTTATTACATCTGACTCAAATCAACGTACAACTTTAACTAGCTTTCGATTTATAGGCGCATTTTCGGGCGGTACATTAGTCGCTTATCTAACGCCTGAGTGTGTCGCTTATTTTGGCCAAGGCAATGAAGTACTAGGATGGCAGCTGACAATGGCCTGCTACGGCGCAGTCGCGGCGATGTTATTTGCAACGACATTTTTACTACTAAAGAACGAGTGCAACCAATTCAAACGACCCCGACGCCAGTTAAGCAAGATCTTGCTGACCTCCTAACAAACAAGCCTTGGATCATTTTATTCGCTCTGGCTCTTATCATAATGTTGACCATTACATTACGTGGCAGCAGTGGTACATTTTACTTTAAGTATTTTGTTGGTCGTGAAGACTTAATTGGGGCCTTTTCTACAGCCTACATGTTGTCACTGATGGTCGGTGCAGCGTTAACGCCCATAATGGTTAAGTACATAGATAAGAAACAATTGTTATTGATTTTAATGCTTGCCGTCACCGTGCTGTCCGTTGGTTTCTTTTTATTCCCGCAGATAATTTAGCGCTTATTTTTATCATTCAAATATTGATTGGTTTGTGCCTTGGGCCAAAATCGCCTTTGGTTTTTTCTATGTATGCTGACACTGCCGATTACTCAGAACTAAAAAATGGTCGACGAGCGACCGCGATGATTTTTCCGCAGCGGCATTCTCGCAAAAATTAGGCGGCGCATTGGCAGGAGCGATGATGGGGTGGCTGCTGGGTTCACTTGGGTACATTGCAAATCAGCAGCAATCGGCTGACTCTCAGTTAGGAATTGTACTATTGATGAGTTTGGTGCCGGCAGTATTTTCATTTTTATCGGTGTTTTTCATTTGGCGTTATCCGCTAAATAAAGAAAAAGTTGATCACATTCAACAACAGTTGATAATTAAAAAAGCGAACTAAATCAATGTATATTCAATCGAGCCCTATAAGTTGGGGTAACAAGGGTAAGACGATATCTCTAAACTCCCCAACAGAACTGCCAAAAGCAAGTCATTTTCTGTGGAATAAAAATATGGTTGCGCAGGTTAATTGCCGAGGTTATGTGATCTCGCAATTTATGCAACCAGAGCCTGCGAAGTATTCTCATGGACCTAATTTAGAAGCGAAAACCTTTATTCAACCTGAGCAGCCATTTTATACAGAGCACTCAGGCCGATTTTTCTACATTAAAGACCATGCGACGGGCGATGTATTTTCGTTACCTTACGAACCTATGCGTAAAACGCTAGATTCGTTTGTGTTTAATGCGGAAATGTCAGAAGTGCGGTGGCAAATTAAACACTTGTCTTGGCAGTTTGACATTATCTTTAATCTAGACTTGGAAACCAATCTTGAGTATTGGTCGCTGGACGTTAAAAACAGTGATGATTCAGAGCGAAAATTATCAATATACACCTGTTTTTCTATTGGCTATATGTCGTGGATGAATCAAGGGGCAACGTTTGAACCAGAGCTAAATACAATTGTTGCGAGTAGCGTTACGGCATATCAAAAGGTTGAAGACTACCCAACAGTTAAAAATTTAAACGATAAAACATTTTTGATGTCAGATAAAAAAGCAACAAGCTGGTGCTGCAGCTTTGCTGATTTTGTCGGGGAAGGTGGTCTAACCCAACCCGATGCAATTCAACATGGTGTCTTGCCCTCTAAAACCGTCAATTACGAAACCCCAATTGCGGTATTACAGCACGATGTGACCTTGGAAAAACATGCTAACGAATCTTTATGCTTTTTATTTGGGCCTGCAAATAATATTGAAGAAATTTCAGAAATAAAAAGCAAATGCCATTTGGCATACTTCAACAACGTGAGAGCTGAGTACCTCAACTATGTTCAGCAGTGTGTTGGAAACCTACATTTTGATTCCCCAAATGTTGGGCTCAATCATGTTGTTAATTATTGGCTCCCACGTCAAGGCGTTTTACCACGGCGATGTTAATAGATTAAGCACCGATCCGCAGACTCGTAACTATTTGCAAGACGCGATGGGGATGATCTATTTATCGCCATCAGTGACTAGAGAGCGGTTGATATTCGCGCTAACACAGCAGCAAGCCAACGGCGAACTACCCGACGGGATCCTCCTCACAGACGAAGCTGAATTAAAGTACATTAATCAAGTGCCACATGCGGATCATAATGTTTGGTTATCTCTCGTTTTACTTGCCTATTTAGAGCAAACCGGTGATACCTCAGTATTGGATGAAGTTGTTGCTTATGCAGACAAAAATCCTCTGGCACTGTCACAGAACACGTCGAAAAGGCATTGGATTGGCTAATAAATAATACCGATCGTAATGGCTTGAGTTTAATCGCTCAGGGAGATTGGTGTGACCCTATGAATATGGTTGGTTATAAAGGCAAAGGTGTATCCTCATGGCTTACGTTTGCAACGGCTTATGCAATTAAATGCTGGGTTAAAATTTGTGATCAGTTTTTACCAACCTATAACGCGAAAAAACACAGCCATTACCAAATGTCTATGCAGTATTTGAACAACGCCGCACTGAACGCTTTTCAATCTGGGAAGTGGTTTGGACGAGGTATTACCGATGATGGTCGTTTGTTTGGTACAGAAAAAGATGCAGAAGGAAAAATGTTTCTTAATGCACAGTCGTGGGCCATGTTAAGTGGTGTAACTACTATAGCTGAACAGCCAGAAGCATTAACCCAGATTAACCAACATTTATTAACCCCATATGGTTATACAATGTTAGCACCAAGCTATACCAAAATGGTTGAAGATGTCGGCCGTATAACACAAAAATCCCCAGGCGTGTCTGAAAACGGATCTGTGTATAACCACGCAGCCATATTTTACGCCTACGCCCTATTTGAGCAAGGCCTTACCGATCAAGCATTTGATGTCCTTACTCGAATGATAGCGTTACCCGAGAGTGGTATAAACCGAGATCAGTTGCCGAACTTTGTGCCTAATTATTACCGTGGTGCGTATTTTCAATTCCCCGACTATGCCGGGCGTTCATCCAACTTATTTAATACAGGCACTATTAGTTGGTTAATGCGTTGTGTTAATGAGCACCTTTGTGGTTTTAAAGGGTTAACAAATGGCGTAGAAATATCGCCACAACTGCCTTCGGATTGGCAAGGCTTTGGGTTTAGTCGGCAATATCGCGGTGCGTTATTCACCGTTGAAATAATTCGAGATGCTAATATTGAACAACAACAGACTAGTTGTAACGGCCGCGCTTTAGCTCAAAATAGATTACTGAATATCAAACCCGATACCTCCTATAAAATAGAGATCAAATTGCCTTATGTGGCAAGATCTCAGGCCAAACTCTGTATTATTATGGGGGTCAGTGGCAGCGGTAAAACGGCGGTCGCAAAATCGTTGGCAAGCCAATGCAATAGTGTCTTTGTCGATGCGGATGACTTTCATTCAGAATGGGCAAAAAAACAAATGGCGCAGGGAATTCCGCTCGACGATAACTATCGCGACCAATGGATAACTAAATTGTCTACCTATTTGACAACTTTGCGCTGTCAAAAACAAAACACTGTGTTAGCTTACTCCGGTTTAAAACAAAAGCATCGTGAGCGATTTAGAACATTGGGATTAGACGTCCGCTATTTTAATCTTAAAGTGTCAGAACCCATACTCAAACAACGATTGCAAAATAGAGAAACTCACTTTTTGACCCCAATTTATTGGCCAGCCAATTGTCGTCAATGGAGCAAATTACAACCGATGAGCAAGATGTGGTTCATATTGATGGCAAGCAGCCGCTCGAAAAGGTTATCAATAGCATTAAGGATCTAATATGACATTTTTATCAAAGTTAAAAGTAAGCGCTAAGGTAATTGCGACTTGTTCGCTATTCGCAGCAACTTACTTAACAGCAGCTAACGACGCGGTAACACCGAGTTTTGTGGCACATCACATTGACACGGCGATTGTCATTGATGGTGAATTAGACAAACAGTGGGATAAAGCGACTTGGCACAATTTGGATCAACCTATTTTAGGCGGCATGCCAGATAAGTCAGATTTTAATGGGCGCTTTAAATTATTGTGGGATAAAGACGCTTTGTATCTTGTCGCCGAATTTGAAGACGATGTACTTATAGATAAAATCGCAGACCCTCTAGAGTTTTATTGGGACGACGATACATTGGAAGTCTTTTTGGATGAAGATGCCTCAGGTGGTGAACATCAGTTTAATTACAATGCCTTTGCTTATCATGTTGCATTAGATAATCAAGCGGTTGATATTGGTGAAAAAGACAGTTCAGGTAAAACGCCATTTTTAACGCTTAACGACCATATTAAAAGTCGCTGGATGCGTCATCAAAACGGTAAAGTGATTTGGGAAATGGCAATCTCTGTCTATGACGATTCGTTTAAACCTAATATAGGTAAACAACCTGTCACATTGCACTAAGGAAAAGTGCTTGGATTTATGTTGGCTTATTGTGACAACGACGGCAGTAAAACCCGAGAACATTTTATTGGATCAACTAAGGTTGAACCGATTAATGGCGATACAAATTTAGGTTATCGGTTGGCTGATGTATTTTCCAAACTGACGTTAATTGGTGACTAAGCGAATTATCTATGCAAAGCAGTAAGGTAAACGTATTTTATTTCTTAGGTATTTGCGCCGTATTTCGGCTTACGACGAATTGCCTTAGGAAACGTTTAGGTTTTGTGCTCGTTGGCGTGCTAGCGATGCCTAACGTTGTGCACGCTGGCGAGCTTATGGTCGATTTAACTAAGGTGACAAGTTGGAACCACGCCAGTAACCAAGCTAAAATTGCCGCGGAACTGCAATACGCAGACATGGCTTCTCATGCTAACTCAGCGCTCAACTCAGGCAATATAAGTACAAATCAATCGACTTCAAAAAACGAGGCTCCAGTATATACGATCCCAAAATAAATCTTGCCCAGTCTCGTTTGGAAGTTATGCTAGTTAGAAAATTATTCAATAATACAAACCAACATGTAAATGGCATTGAGTTTGATTTGTCAGAATACAACTTTACATTTGACGATATTGATTCATTAAAACTGAATTTGCGGGTTTCCGAAGCACTAAGTTACTTGCCTATAGCGCCAAAATCACCGCACAATATAGAACACCAATTTATCGGCAAATTATTTTCTCCACGGCATCACTTTGCAGTGACTTTTTATGGCCAGTTTCATCACAAAATCGATGTCCAAACAACTTACGCAAAAGCGTTCCTTTCATTGGAGCCCACTGAAAATCCGTCTAATGTACTCATTGCTGCAAAAGATATGTCGTTTTACAACAGTAAAAATTATCGGAAAAGTCCGCTCAGCGCGATTGACCGGTCAGCAAAAGTGTATGGCCTGATTATTACCGCTGATACGGCAGGGCTGACGACATTAGAGAACTTGATGAATCAGTCGGCGGATTTTAATAACCGATTTAAAAATAATGAATTGTATATTGAAAGCTATTTGCAATTGAACCAATTGGCGATCAACACACCTAAGTAAAATTCGTTAAATGTAATTTCGCTTAACAGAACTTGGTAGACTCTTTACTTTCACAAGTGAAATTTACCAAAACTACTCACTAAATAGATAACAATGGAGTTCGAGTCGTGATGTCTCTTAGTCAATCCACCCAGCTATTACTGGCGATTTCGTTAGTTTATGGTTGTAATGCGACAACGGAACAGTCGTTAGAAAAACCTGAACAGAAATCACAAGTTCAGCTAGACAAAACCCCCGATTTTGAATCGCAAATAGAGTCTCTTTTGGCGCAAATGACATTAGACGAAAAGCTCGGTTTGGTTCACGCTGATTCAAAATTTAGTATTGGTGCAGTTGAGCGTTTAGGTATCCATGAAATGGTTTTATCTGACGGTCCACATGGGGTTCGTTATGAAATTAATCGACATGATTGGGCACCGGCAAATTTAGAAAGTGATCATTCAACGTACTTACCACCATTAACAACGGTTGCCGCAAGTTGGGATGTAGAAATGGCCACATTGCACGGCAATGTTTTAGGCAGTGAAGCCCGTCACCGTGGAAAAGACTTTATTTTAGGCCCAGGTGTTAATATGGCTCGGTTGCCTTTATATGGCCGAAATTTTGAATACATGGGTGAAGATCCTTATTTAGCGGCCAAGCTTGTTGTACCTGAAGTAAAAGCAATTCAACAAAACGACGTGGCTGCGACGGTTAAGCATTACGCCTTAAATACGCAAGAACTCAATCGAACAGGCGTTGATGCTAGACCATCTGAGCGTACATTAAGAGAAGTGTACTTGCCTGCATTTGAAGCCGCTGTTAAAGAGGGTGGAGCATGGGCATTAATGGGGGCATATAACAATTATTACGGTACAAATGCTAACCAAAGTAAACATCTTGTCATGGATATTTTAAAAGGCGAGTGGGGTTTTGAAGGCGTGTTGATGACCGATTGGAACGTCAATATCAATACCTTTGATGCCGCGGTTAACGGTTTAGACATTGAAATGGGCACCGACGTTAAAAACTATAACGATTATGTTCTCGCAGATAATTTTAAAAAAATGATAGTCAACGGCGATATCGAACCATCGGTTTTGGACGACAAAGTCAGACGTATTTTACGCGTGCAATTTAACATCGGCATGATGGATAAGTCGCGAAAATCAGGTCAACGAAATACCCAAGAACATAAAGTTGCGGCGAGAACCATAGCTGAAAATGGCGTGGTGCTTCTCAAAAATGATGACAATGTTTTGCCTCTTGAACCAACCCAAATAAAGTCGATTTTAGTCATGGGACCTAATGCAGACAAAGCACATGGCGCTGGTGGCGGTTCATCTGAAATTAAATCTTTGTATGAAATTACACCGTTACAGGGGTTAAAAAATGCATTAGGCAATGACGTTGAAATTACCTTTTTACGAGCCCAGCCTGACGACATATCCCCTATACCTGCAGATTTTATTGCGACACGTCACTGGACGGGAACACCAGCTTGGAATATCAGTTTTTACCAAGGCAGACGCTATAAAACCAAAACAAGCGAATCTTGGATTGTAAACTCTGAATATAAAAACTTAGACGGTGCTAAAAAGTACATTAAGATGTCGGCGACGATTAAGCCGTTACGAAGCGGCGAGCATATATTACAGGCTGAGTTTGGCGGTGAATTTGCTCTATATGTTGATGGTCGACGAATGATATCTGACTCCCGTCGTCCAGTCAGTATGAATTTGATGGCTGGTAAAGCTTATGATTTTGAAATTGAATACCAAGGAAAAAATAACTTTGTTCTAGGTTGGCAGTCACCTGGAGGTCTATTTTTGGAGAAAGAACAATATTTAGCAGCGGCTAAAAAAGCAGATGCCATTATTTATTTTGGTGGCTTGAGCCACGCTGACGACCGTGAAGCAATTGACCGTACGGATATGAAACTGCCAAATGGTCAGGATCAAATTATCAGTAATTTATTGTCTGTAAATGCCAATACAACGGTTGTTATGGTCGCGGGTTCTGCTGTTGAAATGCCCTAGGTAGAACAAGCAAAAAGTGTTGTTTGGGGCTGGTACGGCGGCCAAGAAGCTGGCAACGCACTTGCGAATGTTTTATTGGGTAAAGTAAACCCAAGTGGCAAAATGCCGATCACTTTGCCAAAACAACTTAGTGACGTAGCTGCAATTAAACTCGATGATTACAATGCTACTGAATCTTTGTATAAAGAAGGGGTATTTATTGGATACCGTTGGTTTGAACAGCAACAAATCGATACGTTATTCCCATTTGGTCATGGTCTTTCTTATACAACATTTGACTATCAAAACCTTATGATCACGCCATTGTCAGACGGCAACGTTAAACTGACTTTGGATGTCAAAAACACTGGCTTGGTAAAAGGCAAAGAAGTTGTACAGTTATACGTCCATGATGTTGAATCCTCAGTAGAACGACCGCTAAAAGAGCTCAAAGGCTTTACTAAGGTTGAATTAAACCTAGGGAAACGCAGCAAGTGACATTAACACTTAAGCCAAGGGACTTGTCGTTTTGGGATGAATCAACAAATGCTTGGCGATATGAAGCAGGTGAATTTGAGGCTTTTATTGGCAGTTCATTAGCTGACTTAAGACTAAATCAGCGTTTTGTTTATCAATAACCTGCGTTTCCTAACATCAAACTAAATTGATGGGATTGGCCAATTTTGTACAATCCCATCAGTCGACAAACTCAAAATAGAACTTCCTGAAATAACTAAGTCACTCGTCGAGGAGCTTGCGGTTAATGCCTTAATATTTCCAGACGCAACTTCTTTGCCGTTTTCTAAATTCCAAACCGTCAGCTTATTTTTCGAATTGCTTGTTACTAGGAGTGATTGGTTAATAAATCGTGCCTGTCGAAAATATTGGTTCCGTTCAATATAAGATAAACTTTTTGATTTATGAATGTTATCGATATGGGTAATGATTTCATTGCCTAGTGCATCGGACGCAAAAACATTGCCGGTTCGAGGTTCGACATGTAAAGCAGTGATCCTTGATAGGAACTCATATTCTTGTTCTATTACACCGGTATCAAGGGATAGAACAACGAGTCGACCATCAACACCTGCGGTAATCAGTTTGTTCTCCAATTGATTAAAAAATAGAAATTGAATTTCACTTAAGTGAGGTTGATAAAGTAACCTTGTTTTACTCTTAACATCGGTGACTGAAATACTGCCATCGGTGAGTCCAACAACAACTTTATCTCCATGAGAATTGACCGCTAGCGTAGAAATAGCAGCGTGTTCAACGGTTCCATATACTTTCCAAGCTAAACTTAATTGGTTCTTTTTAACATCAAAAAGGGTAACGGTTTGTTTGCCTGCTGTAGCAAGGACCTGCTGATTTTTAGCAAGGGCGACAAAAAATTGTTCTTCATTTTCTGGGGAAAACAAATGGCTAAATATGGGTTGTTCATTTTTGATATTCCACAGTGTTACATCAATTTGCGATAGCGTTACCGCTGTTTCACCATGTGCCGTAAATTGAGCGCGTAATAACGGCAGTTCTGTTAGTTGATAGGGTTCACCAATTTCTTTAAGTGGTTCGGTTCCGCCACATGCAACCAACACATAACAGACGAGAGTTAAAAGTAATATACGCATTAACTATACTGTCCTTATTTTTTATGGTTTTTTATAGCGAGTTTTGACGAATAACACAAGTTATGCCTTAGCGAAACCAAACTATAGCCATAAAAAACAGCTCAAAAATGAGCTGTTTTATAAACTAACGATAAGTTTATTCGCAAGCGCTACTTAGCGTGACGTTTCTTTAATACACCAATAACATCGCTAAGGCTTAAGTCAGACGCTTGAAGAAGAACCAATAAGTGATAAATTAAATCAGCACTTTCATTTTTAAGTTCTTCAAGATCTTGAACCGTCGCCGCAAGAGCAGTTTCAACGCCTTCTTCCCCCACTTTTTGAGCGATACGTTTAATGCCACTGGCATATAAAGATGCTGTGTATGACGAGTCCGCATCAGCGCCTTTTCGCGACGCAATAACGCGCTCTAAATCTGAAATAAAGCTAATTTCAGGTTGAGCTGTACCGTCGTGCCAGCACGTTTCTGTACCAGTGTGGCAGGTTGGTCCGTCTGGATGCGCAAGCGCGATTAGCGAGTCTTGATCGCAATCAACAGACAATTCAACTAGGTTTAAAAAGTTGCTTGAACTTTCCCCCTTAGTCCAAAGGCGGTTTTTACTGCGACTAAAAAACGTCACTTTACCGCTGTCTAAAGAAGCATTAACCGCGTCTTTATTCATAAAACCTTGCATCAAGATCTTGCCACTTGCAGCGTCTTGAACAATACAAGGCAATAAACCTTCCATTTTATCCCAAGCTAAGTTACTTAGGTTTTCTGTAGTTACTTTCATTATGCATTCTTAATTTGGTTTAAAACGAAGTCAACAGCATCGTCAACGTCTAATAATTCTTTATCACCGGTGGTACGACTCTTATATTCAACTTGGTTGTTGTCTAAGTTACGTTCACCGATAACGATTTGATGCGGAATGCCCATAAGTTCCATATCGTTAAACATGACACTAGGGCGTTCTTTACGGTCGTCAAATAAAACCTCTATGCCTTTTGCCACTAACTTGTCGTATATCGCATTAGCGATATCAGGAATACGGTGTGACTTGTGCATGTTCATAGGCACGATAGCAACTTGGAACGGTGCTAATGCGTTTGGCCATTTAATGCCAAATTTGTCATGATTCTGTTCAATAGCAGCGGCTACAATTCGCGTAATACCAATACCATAACAGCCCATTTCTAATACTTGGTGCTTACCTGTTTCCGTTAATACGCCAGCGTTCATTGCTTTTGAGTATTTAGTACCAAGTTGGAAAATATGACCAACTTCAATACCACGTTTAATGGTAATTGTTCCTTCACCACATGGGCTTGGGTCACCTTCAACGACATTTCTGATGTCAGCAACGGTTGGCAATTCAAGATCACGTGACCAGTTAATACCAAAGTAGTGTTTACCGTCGACGTTTGCTCCGGCAGAAAAATCAGATGCAACGGCGGCAGCTCGGTCAACAATGACAGGAATAGGGCAATTGATTGGGCCTAGTGAGCCTGCTGATGCGCCCATTACATCTCTAATTGCTTCTTCACTTGCCATTTCTAATGGCGATGCAACTTCATCAAGTTTTTCAGCTTTAATTTCATTGAGTTCATGATCACCACGTACGACTAACGCTATATATTCAGCGTCAACATCATCAGAGGCTTTAACAATCAATGTTTTCACTGTTTTTTCAATGTTTACGCTAAACTGTTCTACCAAATCATTTATTGTTTTTGCATTAGGCGTATCGGTGAGCGTTAACTCTTGAGTTGCTGCATCAGCAGTGTCTTTTGGCGCAAGCGCCTCTGCTTTTTCAATATTAGCCGCAAATGAACTTTCAGTCGAAAATGCGATGTCGTCTTCGCCCGATTCAGCTAAAACATGAAATTCATGGGACGCGTCACCACCAATTGAACCTGTGTCAGCGATAACCGGACGGAAATCTAAACCTAAACGTTCAAAGATATTGCAATATGCTTGATACATTTTGTCATACGTCTGTTGCAAAGACTCTTGGCTTAAATGGAAAGAATACGCATCTTTCATGACAAATTCGCGGCTACGCATGACACCAAAACGTGGACGAACTTCATCGCGGAACTTTGTTTGGATTTGATAAAGACTTAATGGCAACTGTTTGTAGCTGTTGATTTCTTTACGAACAAACTCAGTCACAACTTCTTCGTGAGTTGGACCTAAGGCAAAGTCGCGATTGTGGCGGTCTTTGATACGCAATAACTCTGGGCCGTATTCTTGCCAACGGCCTGACTCTTCCCACAAATCGGCAGGTTGAACAACAGGCATTAACATTTCGAGCGCACCTGCTTTATCCATTTCTTCACGAACAATTTGTTCTACTTTACGAACAACTTTTAGGCCAGTGGGCAACCAAGTGTATAAACCAGAAGCAAGTCTGCGGATCATTCCCGCTCTTAACATAAGCTGATGGCTGATCACTTCAGCGTCAGATGGCGTTTCTTTTAATGTAGCAATAATATATTGACTAGTACGCATGCGATTATTGTCTCGTTGTTCACTAATTGACCGGACCTGATTCTAATTCCAATATTCGGACAAAAACAGGTTAGAATGGCGGAGGATTCTAGCAATCAAATGGCTTTGGATAAATATCCAAACTGAAATAACTGTCACTTTTTAAGAACTAATTTATGTATGTATGTCAATTAAGCTTCAATTGCGCCGTCGATATTGAAATTTCCGAGGCCCAAACGGTTATTTCTGCGTTATTAGATGAATATCGTTATAACGGTCAGATCATCGGTCGTGAGTTTCCGGTCATTTTGGTTGACGATCATTTTGACGTAATATTTGTCTGTCCCGAACAAGATTCGGTAGCTGTTAAATACAATACTGATAATGTTACCGACGCATTTGAAGCGATTGCCAAGTGTGGATTAGCGTTACCACAATTTAAGGTACTGGGACTGGAAAGCCAATCTGATTTTGCCGATTTGTGTAAAGTGCCTAGCGCATTGGTGTTGTATTCAACCTTTGTTCAGTCATGTTCACCTGTAAGGTGTATGGACCACTTTTACCTATCCCATTATATAAGCTACCGGAGTCAATTCGTTACGACCTGATCAAATGGCAAGAATCTCAAGCGGCCTGTGATCAATTACAAATGAACGAATTAACCGAAATTGAGCCATTTGTCGTAGAGCAACTATCACAACCCGATAGCGAGTTAATGCAAAACGGCTTAGATATCTGTCAGCAAATAAGTGATGAGCTAAAGGTTCCTGTGTATCGATATCTGTATCGAGTTGGTGGTGAGAGTCTTGCGTTAGAGCAACAACGTTTGTGCCCTAGTTGTTCAGAACCCTAGGCTTTAGCGGAATCGTTACATCAGTTATTTGATTTTAAATGCGACTCTTGTTTGCTGTTATCCAATATTAGTTGGGACTGGCAATAGTCCCAACGTAGTTTGAGTTTGTTTTAGATGCGACTAAATTTTACCTTAGCTACTGAATGTGAGTTTTGACCTATGGTCTAACACGATTTGTTTGTTGCCCATGCCTCCGACCGTAATCCATTTATCCCCTACATTTATTAGTCCGCGGTGATCCATTGTTGTTTCTTTGGACTCCGTCACTTTCCAAGTGCGTGTCGACAAGTAATAACTCCAAATTTCGGAGGTTGGTTCCGACGGGATTTTGTCATAGCCGATGCCGTCAAAGTTATATGGATTTGTCGCGCCGCCAACAAAAATAATTCTATCGTTTTCGATGTCGCCTGCAGCGGCCATTCTATATCGCCCCTCGTCAGTTGGATGGACCCATTCATACCAATTAATTTGGGCAGGATTCATGACATCAATTTCACCTAAGTAACAAGCTGTTTGCTGGGCAAAACTGCGACGGCGAGTCATGTGGGCAACAGTTTTTACACCGTCACATACCATTAATTGGTTATCGACAATTCCGCCGGCGTGACCAAAAACTGGCGCGCCTAAAAACGGGCTAGCTTGACGCCATTCATTTTTAACAATGTCATACATTTGAACCAGGTTTACGTTGCCATCGTTGTGCCAGCCAGATACTAAGTATATGTATCGATTGCGGTAACTCAGGGCGATGGCGTCGTCTACAGGAACGGGCATAGGAGGCAACAAATTGTAATGGTCGGTTAATACGTCATATGAATAAACGTCCGGCGCTGACTGTTCAGTATGATTGGACGCGACAGTATAGCCACCAAATAGATATATTTTGTCGTCAACACCAATGGCGATACTGGCAAGTCGACCTTTTAATTTTAGGCTGCTAGGGACCGAACGCACTTGTTGCCATGGCGAATATTGACCCGCTTTATCAACTGTCATTTTCCATGTTTTGTTGTGAACATCTTTGTATGATTTGCCCGCAGCGAGCCCCATAAAACTCACAATATATTGCACATCGTCAATCGTTACGGTTGCGACAGCGTTGTTGGTGACAGGCTCCGGTAAAAGTGGGAACTCGTTAGCCAAAACTTGGAACAAAGGAAATAAAAATAAAACAGAAAAAATAGCGTTAATTAACTTCATAAAACGTGCTCTATAGTTAAAACATGGCATTCATCCGCGTCGATAGACCAGCGAATATTTAGATCATAAAGACGAATACCATAAATTTTATCATCAGGTTTGCCTTTTTTGTAGGCTGGACGGGGATCTTGCTTCAAAACTTGCTCTATTACGATCTTTAAATTAGGTATTAAGGTCTTAAGTTCCTCTATGACTATATGCGCGGCATTTGAAAAACGAATGTTGAGTTGTGTTTCTTGTGCCGATGGCGCAAATTCCGACGTTGCTTCCGGTATTGCATCAGCATAAGGAATATAGGGTTTAATATCGACGATTGGCGTACCGTCGAGCAAATCTAATCCTTCAACTTCAAGCCATACCTTTTTATCTGTCACACCAACATCGAGTAATTTTACCGCTGACATACCAATTTGATTCGGTCTGAAGGTTGACCGAGTTGCAAATACGCCGGTTTTTTTATTGCCATCTAAACGCGGCGGTCTGACTAATGGGTGCCAGCCTTGTTGACTGTTTTGATGAAACTGAAACAGAACCCAAATATGCGAGTTAAGTTCGATATCTCTAATGCAATCGATATTGTTGGCATCACCGTGAAGCCACAATAAACTCGACACCGGACATAGTTTCGGTTGCCTAGGAATGCCGAACTTTTCTTTAAAAGGTGATGCAACAAATCCGATGGGATTGACTGTAAAAGGCGTTAGTGTATTCAAAAGGCTCTTCTTAACTATTGGGTCGAAAAATTCGGTGTATTTAAGAAATCAGATAATATCAAAGTTGATAGGGTATTTCTGCTGAAACTGGTCTGAATATTCTGCAATATTAGTATTTTAATTCGCATGCTTGAAATCAATTTAGCCGTCCCTATATCAATGCTGATTTGGCCTCGCCCAAATAATTTTGATTATGTTGTTTCTAACAAAAAGTGACGATACACGTTATTCAGAGGGATCATTAAACGATGATTGAAATTAAAAATATTACAAAGCAGTTTGGCGACTTTACTGCAGTAAATGACCTTTCATTTACGATTAAGCTAAGACGAAGTTGTCGGTTTTTGGGGCCAAATGGGGCCGGGAAATCGACGACTATGAAAATGTTAACCGGATTTTTAGATGCCACCTCTGGCGCCATATGGGTTAATGGATTTGATATAAAACAGTCACCGATAGATGTGAAAAAGCTCATTGGCTATTTGCCGGAAGGTGCGCCCGCTTATGGTGATATGACACCAGCACAATTCCTAAATTTTATTGCGGATATTCGTGGCTTAACAGGGCGTAAAAAACAAGCGCGACTTGCCCGGGTCATTAAAAGCGTCGAACTGCAGTCGGTATTAGATAAACCAATAGATAATTTATCTAAAGGCTTTAAGCGACGAGTAGGATTAGCTCAAGCGATTTTACATGATCCAAAAGTACTTATTTTAGACGAGCCGACTGACGGTCTGGATCCAAATCAAAAACACATAGGTCAGGGAACTGATCCAGAAGATGGCCAAAGATAAAATCGTAATTGTCTCTACTCATATTCTTGAAGAAGTAACAGCGGTGTGTAATCGAGCTGTGATCATTGCAAATGGTCAAAAAATATTTGATGGAACACCAAATGAACTGCAAAACAAATCGTCATTCCACAATGCAGTTACGATTGAAACATCTTCAAGCAACATAGATAAAGACCAATTTAAATCGTTAAACGATATTGCGGCGGTCGAAGTGTCGGGCAATATGGTGACAATAAAGCCTCAAAATGGTCAAAACATATTTAACCAAGTGTACAAATTTATTCAAAATGAAAATATTGAAATCGATGCCATTTATAGTGAAAAAGGGCGAATCGATGACATTTTCCGTGAACTCACCTCAAACTCAGAAATTGTGAAATAGGAGACAATGATGAACAACATTTCAATGATTTCTATTTTAACCAAACGAGAATTTTTGTCGTTTTTCGCTACACCAGTTGCCTATGTTTTTATCGCCATATTTTTAGTTATGAGCGGAATTATGACCTTTAACTTGGGTGGGTTATATGAACGAGGTCAAGCAGACTTAATGCCATTTTTTAATTTCCATCCGTGGCTATACCTATTTTTAGTCCCAGCATTTGCGATGCGGACCTGGAGTGAAGAACGACGTAGTGGTTCGATAGAATTATTAATGACACTGCCTATTACAACGGTCCAAGCAATGGCAGCTAAATTTCTATCGGCTTGGTTAGTGCTAGGGTTAGCCTTAGTTCTTACTTTCCCACTATGGCTTACGGTCAATTACTTAGGCGCTCCCGATAATGGTGTCATTGTTGCTGCGTACTTTGGAAGCTGGCTAATGGCCGGCGCATTTTTGGCCGTAGGCATTTGTATGTCTGCGTTGTCTAAATCTCAAGTTGTTGCATTTATTTTGGCAGTTACTGTTAGCTTTTTATTTGTTCTTAGCGGCAGTGATGCGGTTTTAGGGGCGTTTCAAGGCTGGTTGCCTTCAGTCGTCATTGACGTTATCGCCTCGTTGTCTTTTCTTCAACATTTTGACGCAATAGCTAAAGGTGTCATTTCACTTAAAGATGTTGGGTATTTTGTTGTTGTGATTGTTTGCTGGCTAGCGGCCGGCCTAGTCATTATTGAAAATAAAAAAGCCGATTAAGGGAGCTAATTTAAAATGAATTTTTAAAAAACAAAAGTGGCCTTGTCGTTTCGTTAGGCGCGATTGCAATTGCATTTTTTGCTTTGGTTTTACTTAATAATGTTTTGTTTAATAAAGCGAGACTGGATTTAACCGAAGGCGGTGTTTATTCGATTTCAGAGGGAACACACAAAATTCTTACAGAAATAGATGAGCCGATAAATTTGTATTTTTTCTATTCCAATAAAGCGACAGAGGGCCTGACATCGTTGCGCAACTATGCCGTGCGAGTCCAAAGCTTGTTGGAAGAATATGAACTATATGCAGATGGCAAAATTAAACTTCATATCATCGACCCTGAGCCGTTTTCTGAAGCGGAAGATAAAGCGGCAGAAATGGGGCTTACGGCAGCACCAATAAGTACGACCGGCGAGTCTGTATATTTAGGCCTTGCAGCAACTGATTCGATAGATAATAAAGAGATTATTGCGTTTTTTGACCCTAGTCAGGAAACCTTACTTGAATATGAAATTAGTAAGTTAATCTACCGATTAACTCATCCGACTCAAGTGAAAATTGCGTTGTTATCGAGTTTGCCTATGCAAGGAGGTTTAAATCCCAATCCTATGGCGATGCAAATGGGGCAACCTGCTACAACACCTGCTTGGAGTACCTACAGCCAATTAGCGCAGTTATATGACATTAATGTTCTAGAGCAAGATTCTGAAACATTGCCTAACGACATTAACTTGCTAATACTTGTTCATCCTAAAAACCTGTCGGAAAACCAACTGTTTGCCATTGACCAATATGTATTAGGGGGCGGAAAACTGCTGGTGTTTGTTGACCCAAATGCTGAAAGTGACGCGGAGGCAAATATGATGGGAATGTCAGCGGCTTCTAGCTCAGATTTAGCTCGTTTATTTACTGCCTGAGGAGTGGATTACAACAGCAGTGAAATTGTATTGGATGCAGCCAAAGGGCTTGAAATTAGAATGCCAGATGGCAAGCCTGGGCGTCATATTGGCTATTTGGGGCTAGATAGAGAAAACATCGATGGGCAGGACGTCGTCACAACGTCTCTAGCGTCAATTAATGGCGCCAGTTTTGGTAGCTTATCAAAGATTGAAAACGCGAGCACAACGTTTACGCCTTTGTTCTCAAGTTCAGAGTTTAGTGCTATCACCAATTCCATGGTGTATTCAATGGCCGGCCAAAATCCAGAAAGGCTAACAAATAACTTTACACCGGGGCAGGTTTCGCGAGTTTTAGCCGCTCGCGTTAGTGGGGCTGCAAACACAGCGTTTGAAACTTTACCAGAAGGCCGAGTAGATGAAGATTGGTTAAAATCTGCAGACAATATTCAAGTTGTTGTAGTTGCGGACACCGACATGTTAACGGATCGATTCTGGGTGCAAACCTCTAACTTCTTTGGTCAAACCATTTTGCAACCTTTTGCGAATAACGGTGATTTCCTTATCAATGCAGTCGATAACTTATCGGGTAGTTCGAATTTATTGTCAATCAGAGGAAAAGGTAAATATCAACGTCCGTTTGATGTTGTTGAAGCGTTAACCGTTGCTGCAGAAGCTAAATTTAGAGAGCAAGAGCAACGTTTGCAAAACGAATTACAGCAAACGGAAAGTCAGTTAGCCGATTTACAAAGCCAACAATCTGAGTCGGGGGCGCTCGTTTTAACGGCAGAACAAACTGCCGCAGTGGAGCAGTTTGTTGCTAAAAAGTTAGCGATAAGGAAAGAACTCCGTGTTGTCAGGCATCAGTTAGATAAAGACATAGAGTCACTGGGCAGCTGGCTGAAATTTTTAAATATTGCCGTATTCCCTTTATTGTTAACACTTTTATTAGGTGCTATTGCCCAGTATGTGCGCCGCCAAATGATGAAACAAATGCAACAACTCGGTTAGTGAGGTAGAAATGAAACAAAATTCTTTATTTGTATTATTAATAATATCACTCGTAGCCATTACGGTTGGTTTAAAAATATCGTCAAGTGACGCAGGCTCATCTCATCTCAATAAAAAGACCTGTTGTCATATGCATCGGCTAAAGTTGACCTAAATAAAATCAATAAAGTTGTCATAGAAACGGCGACTGACGACCAAAGTGTCACAATTGATCTCGTTGGCAATGAATGGCGGGTTAAAGAAGGTTTTGATTACCCCGCTAACGTCAATGCACTAACCGAGTTTTTACGAGAGTTACAGTCGACTCGCGTCGTCGAATTAAAAACGGCTAAAGTTGAACACCATTCCAAACTAAATTTAGCTGCATTAGATTCTCCACATTCTAACGCATCAAGATTGGTTCTTCATTGGCCTTAAATGAGATGGCTTTGTTAATTGGTAAAGAAATGGGCCATGGCAAAGGTCGGTATGTGCGATTTGAAGATTCGCCTCAAACTTATCTAGTTGATAGTTACTTGCAATTATCTGACTCTGTTAATGACTGGCTAGAGCCCAAGGTATTTGCTGTGGACTATTCAGACATTCGTAAAGTGACCTTGGATAAAGCTGGACAAGTTGAATTTAGCGCAGTGCGACCTTTAAAGAACTTAGCGGTTGAAGACAAAGCCTCGAATGAAGAAAATATCACTAATTTGGCTAAAAAGGCAGTAGAACAAACGTTGAACTTATCAAAACTAGACGAAAAATCGGACAGCGAAAAGTCGGTACTGGCAGATCATTTTGAATTAGTTGGCGACGAAATAGTCGATATCGAATTAAAGTCACCATCGATTATTGATGGATTTGTTCGAAATTTAGTTTCTTTAGAATTACGAGGTGTTGAACAACGCACAAAACTTGATTTGTTAAAATTAACTCAGAGCGTTTTTGTTGAATATCAATCTAAACTTGGAAATACCGGTAGATTGAGAGTTGATTTTTATTCAAGTGACGATGAAAATTTGTACTTTATAGCAATTGATAATTCGAAGTGGTTGATTGAAATAGCTAAAAATGACTACAACAAACTCGCAATCGATAAAAATGATTTAGTGTCAAATACTGAGTCTGAATAATTAGGGATTTTTAATAAAAATGACCCATCGTAATTTAGGATGGGTCATAATTTCATATTTGTCCAATTTACTTTCTAATAATTTTTCACTTCTACTGCATTTATATTTATTTCTTTATATATCAATCTTATAGATGGTATTAAATTGTTGCCTTTAGTAAATAAATTGTAACATTCCTTTGTTGACTCAAGGCTATTATAGGTAGTAGGTTATCACAAGTGCTCACACAGAATTGAGTACCGCACAACAACAACAAAACATGAATAGCATATGAAGGAAATAAACAGTGTATAAATTATCACCACTTTCAAAAGTGGTTAAACTAGCATTATTTTCAAGTTTAGCCCTGTCTACCGTCTCTACCCAAACAATCGCTGCGGAGTCAGCAGAAGAAGTTGAACGAATTGCCGTAGTAGGCTCACGTGCCGCACCTCGTTCAGTTGATGACTCACCAGTTCCTATTGATATTATTGGTGGAGATGAATTAGGTAAAAATGCATCAACTGACATGCTAGACATGTTGCAAGCTGCAGTTCCGTCTTTTACCGTAAAACAACAGCCAATTAGTGACGCTGCATCGTTTATTCGCCCGGTGAACTTACGTGGTTTGTCTTCGGACAGTACGTTGATTTTGGTTAACGGCAAGCGTCGTCACCGTGCATCTGTATTAGCATTCCAAGGTGGTGGTATTAATGATGGTGCTCAAGGCCCAGACATTTCAGTAATCCCAAGTTCTGCATTAAAGCAAGTTGAAATCTTGCGTGATGGTGCGGCGGCACAATATGGTTCTGACGCCATTGCTGGGGTTTTAAACTTTGTTCTAAATGATGCGTCTGAAGGTGGTTCTATTTCAGTTCGTCAAGGTGAATATTTCGAAGGTGACGGTGCAGCTACTGTTGTTGACGGTAATATTGGCTTGGAACTAACAGAAAATGGCTTTGCCAATTTAAGTTTCCAATATAAAAACGCCGATGCGACGAGCAGAACAGTTCAACGTAATGATGCACAAAACTTAATCGATGCTGGTAATACATCAGTTAATGATCCAGCTATGGTTTGGGGTAATCCTGAAATTAAGGACGATCTATCGGTATTTATTAACTTAGGTTTGGAGCTAAATGACCAAGCTAGTTTATATGCGTTTGGTAATGTTTCTTCACGTACTGCAACTGGGGGCTATTACTATCGTAACCCACAAAACCGTGGTGGCGTATTTACCGGTGACGCTAACCATTTAGTTGGTGATTTAGACGGCGTTGGAGTTGGCGTTGAATGTCCTGTTTTACCGTTAACGCCTACGACCGAAAATATTCTTGATAATTCTGATTATCAATTAATTGCAGATCCAAATACGGCAGTAGGTCAAAACTGTTTCGCGTTTAACGAAATTTTACTATAGGTGGTTACACTCCGCAATTTACCGGTGATATTGAAGATTCATCGTTTGTGGCTGGTGTTAAAGGTGAATTTAAACACGGTTTCTTAGATGAAGTTATGTATGATGTTAGTGGCTCAGTAGGTCGCAATAAGTCGTCGTACACTCTAGTAAATACGGTCAACCCATCATTTGGTCCTGTACAACCTTCAGGTTTAAGCTTTGATACAGGTAGCTACGTTCAATTGGAAAAATCGTTTAATGTCGATTTAGTTAAAGAAGTCCAATTAGATGGTGGTCAACTGGTAAATGTTGCATCGGGTATTGAAATTCGTCAAGAGAGCTTCGAAATCATTGCTGGTGAAGATGCGTCTTGGCAAGCGGGCCCGTTAGCGAGCCAAGGGTTTAGTATCGGTTCTCATGGTTTTGCTGGCTTCCACGAAGATGCTGCAGGGACGAGTACCCGAGATAGCTTTGGAGCTTACTTAGATTTAGAATCTCAAGTGACTGACCAATTATTATTAGGCGGCGCGTTACGTTATGAAGATTTCTCTTCGTTTGGTGATACAACTAACTATAAATTAACTGCACAATATGAGTTATCAGACGATATTTCACTTCGTGCGTCACATTCAACTGGTTTCCGTGCACCAACAGTTGGCCAAGACAATGTTGTTAATACACAAACGTCAATGGTTAATGGAGAGTTGATTCAATCGGCGACTTACCCACCAGCTCACCCTGTGTCAATTCAAAAAGGCGCTACAATACTTGATCCAGAGCAATCAACAAGTTTTGCATTTGGTGCGGTTTATAATGACGGAACGTTCTTCGTAACAGCGGATTTCTATACTATTGAAGTTACAGACCGGATAGCACAAACGGACAAATTGGACATTGTCGCGTCTGATTTGGCTCCACTTGCTGCAGCTGGTGTTAAAAACCCTGAATTGTTAGGTACTATCACTTTCTTCGCAAATGATTTTGATACAACGACAACAGGTTTAGATATCGTTGCCAACTATTCAGCTGAATTATTTGGTGGAGACACTGATTTTGCATTGGCTTATAACTGGAACGAAACGACTGTAGACTCTGTTGCTACTCGCCTTGATCCAAATACAGGCGCTGCACTAGTTGCAACATCAGATTTCAAAATCAGCCGTTTAGAAGATGGTATTCCTAAGCATCGCGCTACATTTACAATTAGTCAGAAATGGGAAGACGTAAGTACGTTTATCCGCGCTAACTACTATGGTGAATACTTAGCAGTACATGCCGATGATCCAGGTGTAAGTGAAACTGGTGATTCTGCTATTACAATTGATGCGGAATTGAGCTATTCAGTAACTGAAGAGTTTACTGTTTCAGTTGGTGCGAATAATATATTTGACCAAGAAGCTCATCGTATGCCGTATGCAGGCAGCCAGGATTACGCTGGCGGCATTTATTACGAGACAAGCCCATTTGACTTCAATGGCGGTAGTTATTACATCCAAGGCCGTTACAGCTTCTAATTTGAAACTGCTTTAGATTTGAAAAATCCTCTGCTTGCAGAGGATTTTTTTGCTTTGGATTTGAGGTGAGGATGCAGTTAATCAATACCGCAAACCAAAAAATAAGATAGGGGATTGGGTAAAGGTAATGTGTTTTAAACTTAAGTTTCAAATAGAACTTAAAACCCACTAATAAGAACTAGCGCAATGACAAGGTACAGTTTTTGTCGCTTAACGTTTTGAAATTATGGGTTTTATTGTAAATGGGTGAAAGCCGACCTTGACGATGTGCCAGCACTGATATAACTTTTATATTGCTAGAGCAAGACGCTATTTGGGCTTATTTAGTTAAATGATACCGTCTGAATTGCAAAGTTTTAATGCTTAGTATCGGTTTTATCATATTGCTTTTTCCAGTTTGTCTTTGATAAGGATTAGGTGAATTGGATAGCACAAGACTAGTAAATTAAAAACAAGGAGAGTTATATGCGCGAATTAATCGAATATGAGTTAAGTGGGATTTGTGGTGGTGCAATCACCAACGAAATTCCTTTGATGCCGGCGGTTATCGAAATACCGAAGCATCTTAAGCAACTACTAATACGCTTTTAAACGTTAGTTTATGTGGGTTTTATTTTAGGTCATAGAGGATGTGACAATGATTTGGAAATTGATTTTTATCGCTCTTTTTGTCCTGTTTCAGATCTTCTATTTTGTAAGAGTAAACCCACTTTCAAATGCCGACTTTGTTTTAATCGGGCTGGTAATTGTTTTTATAGCTTTCTTTATCAAAATAGAAATAATTAATAAGTGGAAAGTAAATAAGTAACGAAGGGGTTTTCAATGGGAGGTGCGACTGTGAATGTATTCTCGTGCTCCTCGTTAATTTTCATTACTTGCATTGATTGCCATTGCTTGAACTAAAATCCCAAAATCCCAAAATCCCAAAATCCCAAAATCCCAAAATCCCAAAATCCCAAAATCCCAAAATCCCAAAATCCCAAAATACCAAAATACTAAAATTGAGCCTGCGCTGGATATCTAGAGCTTCCCACAAGTTTGCCATTAACGGTTTATCTAAAACAGAGCGATAAAATACGTCTAACTAATGCGTTAAATAATATTTTTTAGCCAAAATTTACTGAGGTTGAAGGTATTTCAAGGGGAGGTTAATTCACCTAGAAAGGTCAGTTTCTTCAAATTAAAAAGTACAGTTTTTAAGTTTTATGTGTTTGTTAAATATAGAAAAATATTTTTCAACTCAAAAGCTCGTCTTGACGGTTTTAATTTGCTGCCTTAAATTTAATAACGTTAAAACATTCAAAGGATTGATAGTGGTTTGTAGAGGTGGTTGTTAGCCAAATGTTTAATGGGCAGAGATGACCGATTAAACCGGTTATGTTAATGCCATCATCACCAAACGACATGTTGTTATTTAAGCTAAGCAGTTTTGTCTCGTTTAACAGATTTGGAACTGTTGTATAAAACGACAGACCATAAATGGCGCTATATCAATAACTGATATAGCGAATAACTAACTGACAAAAATGTCAGAAACAAGGAGAGTAAATTATGCGTGAATTAAGCGTAAATGAAGTAAATGGTGTAAGTGGTGGTGTTGTTTTTTGATACCACCGTCTGTAACATTTGCAGTCAAAGTGGTTGGAATTAGTATCGGTATGATTGCTTCGTCAATAGCAACGTTTTCTGCATACATGTCACTAAAGGATTAGAATATGAAAACTTTAACAATTCAAGAGGCTGAGTCTGTTAGCGGCGGAATCACTAAGAATACTATTTATGCAGGCGCTCGTTTGTTAGGTCGAGCTTTATTAACTGGTGTTTCAATAGGAACGGGTGCTGGCATTGTACTTGGAGTATTGATGATTGGTTATGATGTATTTAGTGAATAACAATTTTTAGGGTTACTTAGGTAGCCCTACTGAGGAATTCTTATGGAATCTATAATGATGAAACCATTTTCATTTAGTATTGCAATTACTTCTTTTGTATTAGGGGTTTATGGTTTAAGTCTCCCGTATTATTTATCACTGGCATAATGTCTATTATTGGTGGCTTTTTGATTTTCAATTCAATAAGCGATTCAAATGTTAAATTGTTTAACTGGGGACAAGCCTTTATTTACATGGGGCTAGGTACTTTTTTATCAAAGTACTGGAAGTTGCACACATATCATTTTTAGTATTGGTAATCATTAGTGGGTATATATTTCATAAAACCCTGATTTATATTTTAAATACTGAATATGGAGATTAACTTGGCTAATTATATTACTGGATTTGCAATGATAGTGGCTGGGACAACTAGGGTCTTGTCTGCACTTAAATTAGAAAATTGGTATTTTTGATTGGTGACTATTGGAATTGCTAATCTAGCGTATTTTGGAATTAAGCCAAATCAAGACAAACATTTGTTTTGTCATTGGCTTTGATTTTGATTTTGGAGTCGCTATTTTTAAAGACATAGTCGTAAAGTCAGCGTTCATTTTATTTTCAATGGCGTGTTTTTATTTAATATTTGGGCTAAAAAATAAAATAATTAAACTTATGAATAGACCTTAATAATTCCGTTATTTATCAGCAAGGCTTATTCAACTATTCAGTTCTACAAAACCTCTTTTAATACAAAAATACGACTTAAACTCACTTGGAATTTAAGCCGCATTTGATAGGTAATTAGAGCGTTTTACTAGGGTTAAAGTCCCAAGACTTCTTTACCTTGTTCAAATACAATATCTACTGGAATGTTTGCAGTTGTTAAACGCGCTAAGTCCGCCGCTAATTGTGGCTTAATAATGCCGCTTGTTGCGACTAGCTTGTCGACACCATCGTAGTCACCGTCGCCCTGTAGGGTTAAGATTAACGTTGATAAACCTGTCATAGCTTGTTGCATTTTCACCATGTCGACACGGTATAGGCCGTTTTCATCACGTTGGAACGCATCTTTATCTGCAAAATAATTAAAGCGGATCATGTTTGCTTTACCGTGTGCCGAACTTGCGCCAAACCGCACTGAACGGAAAATACCGGCTAAGAACGTCGTGTAATAATCTTCAAGTTTACCTTCGGTTATTACACCTTGGTTAAACAATTGCGTGATCATATAAAGGCCAAGAATATCCGCTTTGCCTTCTTCCAATGCAGATGCATGTTCTTGCAAAGATTGGCGAACTGTACCAGTACCTGTAATGGTATTTTTAATGCCTAAGCCATGTGCAACTTCATGGAACATTGTATTGTTGAAAAACGCATTAAACGTAATGTGTTTTCTTTGTTCCGGAGCAATTAATACATCCGATATTGGCAACAAAATTTTATCGAATTTAGCTTTCATCGCATTTTTAAGCTGCAGTCGACGAGTGCCTTTTTGCAGTTGAACTTGTTCGTCGTTTGGCAAGTTGATTGCGATTGTTTTACCGCCGGCATTTGAGTGCCCCGCATAATAAACAACGTCATAGGCATTTAATTGTGAGTTGGCGCTAGGGACTTCTTTTTTGTACTTGTCTGGAACAGGCAAGCCTTTTTGCAATTCTGGAAGTGTTTTGGCGTATTTCTCTAATTTTTCACTCCACGCCAGATCTTTGATGAGGACGTAAGATTCAAAGCCTGCACGATATCCAAAAAGTTGATCTTCATAAGTTTCAATTGGACCGTAAACAAGTTCAATTGCATTGTTTTTCATGTTCATCCAAGGCAAAATCAGATGCTTGGTAATCATCATTTAATAAGGCTTCTGCACGCATTTTTAAGTAGTTTGCAAATTCGCTGTCTTCAGCTAATTTTGAGGCTTGAACTAAAATATCAGCAGCCTGCTTGAGTTCTTTTTGATAAATGACTGAATATTTAACGGCTTGCAGTTTGCCATCTTCGTTTCTAGTAATAACCGAATACAATCCTTCACCGTCTTGTAATACGGCATCAGTCAATTGTTTCTTGGTCATATCTGCTGGGTAAAATTGCGCCCCAAGGGGTTTTTCACCAAAACCGGTTAAAAATGGTTTATCGCCATTTAGCCTATCCCAAGGTCCATAATTTACTTCAGCAAATCGACGTGCCTCTGGGTCACTTATCCGAGCCAAAAATTCGGCTTTATCTTCTCCAAATGATTGCTTCCAAAACAAGTCATCCATTATTTTTGATGCATCTATTAACAGGCCGACCATTCGTTTTTGGTCGTCACTTAATGTGGATAAATCGGCTGTTAATGCGACAGGTGTGTAGATATCAAATTTGTTTTTGTACTCGTCAACGGCTTGTAACGTACTCGCGCTCTTTTCTGGAGTCATTTGAGTTTGTTTTTCTGGTTGTTTGTTACAGCCCGTGAGGCTAAGCGCCGCGAGTGAAATCGCCAATGTGATTGAAGATAATTTCACGTTTTGTCCTTAGTGTAGAGTTTTGTCGTTATAATTTTTATATGCCATTTTTGGCATTGAACGATATACAAGATAGCGCAAGTTGTTGGTGAGATAAAGTAAGTACCGAACCTTGGGTATACCAATCGCCAACTACCGCTCTAATTTTATTATTTGGCAATGAATGTATTTCAGGTCGGTGGGTGTGACCATGGATAAGTAAATCTACATTCTCACTTGCCATGACAGCATCAACGGTGGTCGGATTGACGTCCATAATGTCAGATGATTTATGCTTTTGTTGCGCAACACTAATCTTACGATAGTTTTCTGCTTTAAGGCGACGTTGTTTCAGAGGTAAGCATTGGATTAAGAACTTCCACCACCAAGTGCGACTTTTGCGGCGAAACTTTTGATAAGGGATATCGTCAGTACAAAGTTGGTCACCATGCATAAATAAAATGTTATAGCCGTAGCCGGTGATACGATGTTGTTGCGGCAATAATGTCATTTTTGCTTTTTTGCAAATCGTTTTCCAAGTAGAAAGTCTCGATTACCATGGATAAAGTAGACTGGGGTTGATTCTGCAAATTCTGCAATGACGTTGGCAATGGTATTTGTAAAAGGGAGATGTCATCATCGCCAATCCACGCTTCGAAAAGATCACCCAAAATATATAATGAATCATGTTTGTTTTTAGAATCGACTAGAAACTGGCAAAAACACGATGTTATGTCTGGGCGTTCTGGACTTAAGTGCAGATCGGCAATAATTAATGAGCTGTTTGTCATCGGATTTAGTCTTAGCGCTTTGAAAACCAAAGCGCCAATTCTTATTATTCTTCGATTTCAGCTTTTTCAATAATGACATCTTCAGTTGGGACGTCTTGGTGATAACCAGAACGGCCCGTTTTAACTGCTGAAATTTTATCAACAATGTCCATGCCTTCAACAACTTTTGCGAATACACAGTATCCCCAACCTTCTGAAGATTCAGCACGGAAGTTTAAGAAACCGTTATCTACACTATTAATAAAAAACTGAGACGATGCCGAATGTGGTTCCATTGTGCGAGCCATTGCTAAAGTCCCGCGGTCGTTTTTCAAACCGTTGTTGGCTTCATTTTTAATTGTCGCGTTGCCATCTTTTTCTTCCATGCTAAGGTAACATGCCGCCACCTTGAACCATGAAACCAGGGATTACGCGGTGAAAAATCGTTCCATTGTAAAATCCAGATTTCACGTATTCAATAAAGTTAGCGGTTGTGATCGGCGCTTCTTCAGTGAAAAGTTCTATTTTAATTTGACCAAAATTTGTTGTTAATACAACCATGATATATTCCTCAAATATGCTATTTGCAGCGATTGTAGCGAATTTCTATCTGTTTGACACAGTTCACTTTAAATTAATTAATGAGACCGATTGTTTTTTAGTCGAGTCAAATTAATGACATTTTGGGAAATGGCCATATTTGACAATAATATTTAGCAAATACAACATCTTACACTTTGGCATTGATAATGCTTTATTACACACATAAATGACAATTGAAAAAGAATGTCGAATAGGTGATGCAATGAATATTCAAGCCAACAACTTATATGCCGAACTTCAATCCATGGCTTCTCAGGTTTCTGGGACAACGATACGGCCGAATGCTGAAATTAGTCCATTTCAAGCAAGTGATAGAGTAGCAAACCCGTCATCTGCAAATTTTGGTGACTTGCTTAGTCAAGCGCTTAACAATGTTAATGATATACAGCAAAACGCTGGATCGCTTAAAAATGCGTTAGAAACCGGTGACCGCTCAGTAACGTTGGCTGAAACGATGATAGCGTCGCAAAAAGCAGGCATCGCGTTTGAAGCAACGGTTCAAGTTAGAAATAAACTTGTTGAAGCGTACAAAAGCATCATGAGTATGCCTGTTTAACCTCAATTAGCATTAACAAGTATTAATAGGACAATATTGTGGCAGATGAATTAACCACCCAAGTGGCACCAAATCAAGATGTTTCCAGCGACCTTGTTACGTTAAATACGGACGCGAGTGAAGGTGTCGAGGAACAAAAATCTGGCTTTATGAGCTCAATCTCTAGCGCTGAGGTTATGCGACAAGGGGCGATGATCGTTGCGCTAACCATCTGTTTAGCAATCGCAATTTTCATTATTATTTGGTCACAAGAACCTGAATTACGTCCAATCGGTAAATTTGAAACTGCCGAGTTGATTGAGACATTGGATTATTTAGACAGCCAACAAATTGAATATGAACTGAATCAAAACACAATTTTGGTTGCTGCGGATCAATACCAAAACGTTAAATTATCTATTGCCCGTGGTGGATTAACTCAGGGACCGAATGAAGGGTCTGAGATCTTAATGCAAGATTCTGGATTTGGCGTTAGCCAAAGAATGGAAACGGAACGTTTAAAACATGGCCGTGAACAACAACTTGCAAGAACCATCGAAGAGCTAAACTCAGTAGGGCGTGCCCGAGTACTACTTGCTATCCCAAAAGAAAACATTTTTGCACGTCATAGTAAAAAACCTTCAGCTACAGTGGTTGTTACTTTAAAGCGTGGTCGTATGATGGCCGAAGAAGAAATTGATTCAATTGTCGATATCGTTGCTTCAGCCGTTCAAGGTATGGAACCGGCTAAAGTTACGGTGACTGACCAAAATGGCCGTTTGTTAAATTCAGGGTCTCAAAATTCTCTATCAGCATTATCACGCAAGCAATTTGAAATTGAACGTAAACGTGAAGATGAATACTTAGCCAAAATTAATTCTATCTTGTCACCAGTGGTAGGTCTTGAAAACTTTACCGCACAAGTTGACGTTACAATGGATTTTACCAGCGTTCAGGAAACACAAAAAACATTTAACCCAGACTTACCTGCTATTCGCAGTGAGTTGTTAATAGAAGATAATTCTACGGGCAATGGTGCATTAGGAATTCCAGGTGCATTATCTAACCAACCACCACTAGATTCAAATATCCCAGAGCAGGCCACAGACGGACAATCACGCGGTGCAAGTGGTCGTAGTCATAAAGAGCAAACTCGAAATTACGAACTAGACCAAACTATCAGCCACAAACAAAATCAAACTGGCATGATGCGCAGATTAAGTGTGTCGGTTGCCGTTGATTATGTCAGAACAACAGCAGAAGATGGCACGATTCAAACAACTCCGCGTTCTTCTCAAGCCCTAGTTAACATTCGCCGTCTATTGCAAGGTGGTTTGGGCTTTGATTTAAACCGAGGTGATACATTAGAAGTGGTTACCATTCCATTTAATAAAATTGATGATATGACGGCTGTAGAACAGCCATACTATCAACAAGATTGGTTCCAACCCTTTGTTAAAACTGTATCGTCAATGGTGGTTATTGTTGTTCTTATCCTATTCTTAGTTAGACCAATGTTGAAAAAATTAATGAATCCGGAAGAAACGTCGGATCAATATGAAGAAGATGCATTAGGCGGTGTAGATTTGGGCGACGAAACATTAGATATGCTCAATACTGAATTTGACGAAAAAGACATTGGTTTTGCAGCGGATGGTTCACTACAATTACCAGACTTACATGGTGATGAGGACTTGCTCAAAGCAATCCGAGCATTAGTTGCCAATGAACCAGAGTTGTCGTCACAAGTTGTTAAAGGGTGGTTATTAGAAGATGAATGATGTCGTAGCACAACCAGCGAAGGCCGGCTTTGATGTTGATAAGTTGGAAGGTGTAGAGAAAGCAGCGATTTTGTTGCTCAGCTTGTCTGAGGAAGACGCCGCTCAAATTTTGAAACACCTTGAGCCAAAACAAGTTCAAAAAGTCGGTATTGCGATGGCGCAACTTGATGATTTAAGTCAAGACAAGATATCAGCAGTGCATCGACTGTTTATCGACCAAATACAAGATTACAGTACGATTGGTTTCCAATCCGAAGACTTTATCAAAAAGGCATTAACTGCCGCATTAGGTGAAGAAAAAGCGGCTACGCTATTAGACCAAATTATTTTGGGTGGCGGGGCAAAAGGTTTAGATTCACTTAAATGGATGGATTCAAAACAAGTTGCCAATATCATCCGCAACGAGCATCCACAAATCCAAACCATTGTTTTGGCCTATTTAGCGCCAGATCAATCGGCTGAAATTTTGGGTCAGTTCCCAGATAAAGTCCGCATTGATTTAACAATGCGTATCGCAAACCTTGAAGAAGTACAACCTGCGGCACTTCAAGAACTAAATGAAATTATGGAGAAACAGTTTGCTGGTCAAGCTGGTGCTCAAGCAGCGAAAATGGGCGGCATGAAGGCGGCTGCAGAAATCATGAACTTCTTAGATACCAACATTGAAGGGCAATTGATGGATGCTATGCGTGAACACGACGAAGAGATGGCGCAACAAATTCAAGACTTAATGTTTGTATTCGACAACCTCATAGATGTTGACGACCGCGGTATCCAGTGCCATTTTACGTGAAGTACAACAAGACTCCTTGATGAAAGCAATTAAAGGCGCCGATGATGGATTAAAAGATAAGATCCTGAAAAACATGTCTAAACGTGCTGCCGATATGATGGCTGACGATTTAGAGGCGATGCCACCTATTCGAGTATCAGAAGTTGAAACGGCGCAAAAAGAAATTTTGGCAATTGCCCGACGATTGGCTGACGCCGGTGAAATTATGTTAGGCGGTGGCGGTGGAGATGACTTCCTATAGTCATCTCATACAACGCACGTACAGCATTATTGAGGTATTAAATGTCTGATAAATTATCTAACAATCCCGTCACGCCTAGTGATGACATGTTGGAACTTCTTAAAGATTGGGTTGCACCTGACGTTACCGCGATTAAACGTGAGGAATTGAAAGGCAAGACTAATTTTATGGGCGTTCCTATCAACGAAATGTATTCTCGCCTTAAAAAACAAGAAGAAGAAATCGTTGAGGAATTGCCACAGCTTACGGCCGAAGAAATCGAAAAAATTCGCCAAGATGCATATGATGAAGGAATAGAGCAGGGTAAAAAGACGGTTTTGAAGCTGGATTTGAAGAAGGTAAAACCAAAGGCCATGAAGAAGGTATGGTTATTGGTATCGAAGAAGGCAATGTGCAAGGTCTAGCTGAAGGTCAGCAAAAAATAGAAGAATTAGCGACGCAATGGCAGCAACTAATTGACCAATTGTATGAGCCCATTAAACGGGTAGATAAAGCCGTTGAGTTACAACTTTTAGAACTCGCGGTAGCACTCGCAGAAGGGGTTATTCGCACTGAAACTAAGATGAATCAAGATGTTTTGCTCAACATTCTGCATGAGTCCGTCGCGTCTTTACCATTTAACACCGAATTTGCTGAACTGCACCTTCATCCAAGTGACATCGAAACTATAAAAAGCATCTATGACGAAGATACGTTAATTGAACGTAAGTGGATCTTAAAAGAAGAACCATCTTATACCCAAGGTGACTTAGTCGTAGGCACCCCAAATTCGCTTATCGACCGCACCGTAAAACAAAGAATGAAACAAACCATTGGTGACTTTGTTAAAGCTGCTGCTCTTGAAAAAGAGCATGCAAATTCACCAATCCCATTAGCGGGTGATTTAGCCCATGGGATAAATATGTCAGAGTCGACAGACCAAAATGCAGACGCTGGTTCTGAAGCTGCAAGTGACCAAAACCAAGTTGAAGAAACGTCAGACTCTAATGCAGTTGATGAGCAGCTTGGATCATCGAAGCAGAAAAAAACAAGAATAAAAATAATAAAAAGCAGAAACAGAATAAACAACAAACAAACAATCAAACAGGCGCAATTGAGCCTTCAAATTCCGAAAATACCGACGTAAATGCGGTGGATGACGTTGATAACGATACGGAGTCAAACTAGTGACAACCGAATTATTAGAGCGAATCGCCAAGTATAAAAATCAAGTGGTTGATGCCAAACCTGAAGTTTCTGGTCGTTTGACCAAAGTGGCAGGGTTAACGCTTGAAGCCGTCGGGTGTTCTGCGCCTTTAGGTGGGCAGTGCCGTGTGCAAACCGAAAATGGTGATGTCGACGCGGAAGTTGTTGGATTTGAGAATGATAAAATTTATTTAATGCCGCTCGATAAAGTTCAAGGCGTACTGCCCGGTGGTCGAGTTACAGTTTCTCACGCCTCTAACAAGCTGCCGTTATCCCTAAGTTTATTAGGTCGAGTAATTGACCCAAGCGGTCAACCGCTGGATGATCTTGGCGCAATTGATACCGACTCAGATGCCAATCAAAGCACAAAACCAATCAACCCATTATCAAGACGCCCTGTTAAAACAGTGATTGATGTGGGAGTTAAAGCCATAAATGGGGTCATTACTGTTGGCTAGGGACAAAGAATGGGGTTGTTTGCCGGTTCTGGTGTCGGTAAGTCCGTTTTACTTGGTATGATGACCAAAGGCACAACAGCCGATGTCATCGTTGTTGGCTTAATTGGTGAGCGTGGACGAGAAGTAAAAGAGTTCATCGACGAAATATTGGGAGATGAAGGGCGCAAACGCGCTGTGGTTGTCGCAGCACCAGCAGACATGTCACCTATTCGTCGTCTTAAAGGGTGTGAAACGGCCACTCAAATTGCTGAATATTTTCGTGACAAAGGACTAAACGTATTATTGCTCATCGATTCCATAACCCGTTATGCTCAAGCGCAACGCGAAATTGCTTTAGCGATAGGCGAACCTCCGGCAACCAAAGGTTACCCCGCTTCGGTTTTCGCCAAACTGCCAGCATTAGTTGAACGAGCTGGTAATGGTGGCGAAGGCCAAGGGTCGATTACTGCATTTTATACCGTTTTGTCAGAAGGGGATGATTTACAAGATCCAATAGCCGACGCAAGTCGCGCTATATTAGATGGTCATATCGTATTATCACGAGATTTAGCTGACTCAGGGCATTATCCGGCCATTGATGTTGGCCGTTCAATTAGTCGTGTTATGCCTCAGGTGACCAGTCCTGAACATTTACACATGGCGCTTATGTTTAAAAAATTACTTTCAGCTTATGAACAAAATAAAGATCTTATTTCAATCGGCGCGTATGCGGCGGAAGTAACCCTATTGTTGATAAAGCGATCCAATTAAAACCTGTAATTGACGCCTATTTGCAACAGCGAATGGATGACGTTGTCCCTTACGACCAAGCCTTAATGCAGTTACAAGCGCTTGTTCAGCAGATTAAATAACGCGGGGACTTGTTATGGCCGATGATTTTAGACAACTAGAAACCCTCTTCAAAATTGAAAAAGATAAAGAACAAGGCTATGCCACAGATCTCAATTCTGCCCAGTCGTTTTACCAATTAAACATTCAAAAACTGAAAGAAGTTGAGGGTTACAAATTGGACTATTTACGTCAGTTGCAACAAAGAGGCAATGCCGGATTACAGGGTGGCAACTATATGCACTTTCAGCGTTTTATTGTTCAACTAGACGAAGGCATTGTTGCCCAGTGCCATGCTGTGGATGTTGCCAAACAAGTTGTTCAACAACGTCGCGCTATTTGGTTAGAACAAAGGTCAAAAACCTAAGCCGTTGAAACGGTTTTAGCCAATAAAAGAGCGAAAAAGCAACTGGTTATGGACAAATTAGAACAGGCAGATAATGACGAGTTTGCACTTCAAAAGTTTGTTCGACAACAACATGTTTAACCCTATTTAGTTCAAAACGACGATTAAAAATCGAATTGGAACGGATATTGAATAAACAGGTTATAGAAAGGTTTATATCTCAATGTTTCGCGCCTTAAAAGTCGCCTTATCGTAATCATTTGAGAGTTGGCACAATTTCGGTTCTCACTCGTTTCAGCCAAAAGCAAAAACAACGGAACCGTAATTTAATGCAGCAAGTAATCAAGACAACATATATTCGTTGTCGTAGTGGAGTATAAATTTTGCAAAATAACCTACAACTCACGCAATCGAAAACTATAGACGACAAAGCGCTGTGGGCAATTGCGGATCGCACCGAAAAACAAGTGCAGGCTGCGGATTCTAAATTTGAACGTATGTTAGATGAAAACAAGCAACGTCAGTCTCAAACTGACGATTTGCGTTCAAAAGCATTAGCAAAAGAAAATGACATCAGGCTACAACGTCAACAAGACCAAAATTTGCAAAGTAAAAATGAAAATAAACGCGTTGAAACATCTCAAAGTGCAGAACATGCACAGATCAGCCGTAGTGATAAATCGACAACAGCCCAACCTTTTGACACAAACAAAGGCGATAAAGCTGAAAAAGTATTGAGCAACCGTTATCCGACTCAGAACAAGAGGCGTATTTACAAAGTCAAAAATTAGAAACAGAAAAAAATTATCAATCGGTTGCTTCAGAAATAGAGGCTTTTTCAACTAGCACAGACGAGCAACAGTCAGTAAAAATAAGTACGACTCATCTTACCGCAGAGCAAGCAAAAGTTTTGTTCCAGCAAGTGACGAATGGAAGTAGTGAGATAGCCGTACAACAAGAATTGAGCGAAGCAAAAACCACTGCTGAGCTGACCAAAAGCGCAAATGAACTTGCTAAGAGCGTCGCAACAGTTAGTGCGGCAGGTGAGAATTCGGCCGGTTTAAATACTAAACTCGAACCGCAAATAAGCGTAGTAAAGGATTTAAAAGCTGATGCGCAGAAGCTAGAGCAGTCACTTAAAGAGATATCCACAAATGACAAAGCGAGCTGGCTCGACGGTATAATGCAACTAGCAAATCAAAATGCCAATAAATCCAGTGATGAAAAAGCAATTTCAAAAGTAGATGCCGCTGATGCCGATAATGAATTAACCACAGCGGGACAAAATGAACTCGACGAATTTGCTAAGCTCATCGCATCATTCGAAAGTGCTGAGACAAGCAAAAATGCTCTAGTTACGGCTGAGTCGGATGCAACTATCGAAGCTGATCAAACGAAAATCGATGCTGCAGTTCAAGATGCCGCAGGTCTAAATGAACAACTGAAAACGCTACAACTGAGTGAAGCAGAAATTGATACCAATGACATTAAGTCGACTTCAAATGAATTGCAGCTAACAGCCGGACAATCTGTAGGAGCAGACGCTTCTGCCACAGCAAGTGAAAACGAGCAACAGGTTAAGGTTCAAGGGCAGGCGTTAAATGCAGTTACCTCGGCAATTGAGGCTGAGCTTAACAAAAATAATGTTGCAGCAGGTGAAACAACAAAGCCTGTTAGTGTAACGAATAGCAACACAACAGCGGCGGCCTTGGCAAATGTTATTAATAAAAACAATATGGATGAAAATGCAGCTGGTAAGAACAACAATGTTAGCCAAAGCGTTGATGGATCAAAATTAACATCTGAATCACAAATCCACGATGAACTGTTAGCTAAACTAGCAGGGGAAGAAAAACTCGCTTCTCGAGACATCTCTAGCCCAGTGGCAACGGTCTTGAATGCTGGTACAGCATTAGGTAGCACCGAAGCCGGTAGCCTATTGGCAGACAGTACAGCCCGCGTTGAGTTAGGGGCCGTTCAGCTAGAAAAAACAATGATGGCGGCTAAGCTCGATATACAAACTCAAATTAAGCATGACGTTATCATTAAAGAAAATGTTCTCTTTAATAAACAAGAATTAGCAGCCAATGTGCAGCAACAAGTCGGCATGATGATGGCGCGAAACATGAAGTCTATTGATATTCGTCTAGACCCGCCTGAGTTAGGGTCAATTCGAATTAAAATGCAGTTAAATGGTGATCAAGCCGCTGTCAGTTTTATGGTGTCGAGTCAACAGGCCAAAGATGCATTAGAAAACGCGATGCCTAAGTTAAAAGAGATGTTAGAGCAACAGGGCATGGAATTGGCTGATTCCGACGTTCAACATGAGCAAAGTGGTCAAGGTGGAACAGAGGCTGGAGCTGAAACGCATCATGCTGGTATAAAAGGCGAGGACAGCACCGACGAACATTTAGGTGATGCGACTGAAGTGGTCGTTGATATTCCGTCACCTTATAAAGTTGATTATTATGCATAGCAATTTTGGACTGTTAAAATTTTGGACTGTTAAAAAGTAAAGCAGTTTAAAAATATTGGCGTAAACACATTAATTATTGTGCTTTTTGTTCAACAGATAAGCGAATTGCAGATTAAAGACTTAAATCGTTGCGTTAACTGACTGTGCGCAATAACATGGCTACCATACCGTGTAATTTGGGATACATAATAATGGCTGAAGAAGAAAGTGATTTAACGTTAGAGGAAGAACAGGGCAAAGGTGGCAATAAAATGATGTTAATCATTATTGTTGTAGCTGTTGTTTTAATTGGCGCTGGCGCAGCATTCTTTTTGTTATCTGGTGATGACGAAGCACCTGTTGCCGAAGGCGAACAGACAACGGAAGAAAGTGTTGCTGACGCCGAACCTTCTCAACCAGCTGAAATGGGCAACGCCAAATATGTGACGATGCCGCGACCATTTACGTTTAACGTACCTTGGTACAACTCGCGATAGACTCGTTCAAATTCGTGTACAATTAATGGTGCGCGGCGACAACAATCAAGAGTTAGCGCAGAAACATATACCTTTGATTGAAGGCACGTTGTTAAAGGCTTTCAGCACTGCTACAGCCGATGACTTGGCCACCACTGCAGGTAAAGATGCATTGAAGCTAAAAGCAGCCAAAGACGTGCAAAAAGCGGTAATTGATATAACTGGCTCGAAAATTGTAGAGGAAGTATTGTTTACTGGTTTTGTAATGCAATAACCGGCAGGTAATAATAAGAGAACTAATATGACTGATCTTCTGTCACAAGATGAAATTGATGCGTTGCTCCACGGAGTCGATGATGTCGAAGAAGAAGAAATAGAGGAAGGCGGTGGCGGCGGTGAAGCCGGTACCCTAGACTATGACTTCTCCTCGCAGGATCGGATCGTGCGTGGCCGTATGCCAACTCTTGAGTTGGTGAATGAGCGTTTTGCGCGTCATATGCGGATCAGTCTGTTTAACATGATGAGACGTACTGCTGAAGTGTCAATAAACGGCGTACAAATGATTAAGTTTGGTGAATATATTCACACCTTGTTTGTACCAACCAGTTTAAACATGGTTCGATTCAGACCGTTAAAAGGTACTGGCTTAATCACCATGGAAGCACGTCTGGTATTTATCTTAGTGGATAACTTTTTTGGAGGTGACGGTCGTTACCATGCAAAAATAGAAGGCCGCGAATTTACTCCAACAGAACGTCGAATTATTCAGATGTTGCTGAAACTCATTTTCGAAGATTACAAAGAAGCTTGGTCGCCGGTCATGGACGTAAGTTTCGAATATCTTGATTCTGAAGTGAATCCAGCGATGGCAAATATTGTTTCACCAACTGAAGTTATCGTAATTAGTTCATTCCATATTGAGCTTGACGGCGGCGGTGGAGACTTCCACGTAGCGCTACCATACTCAATGTTAGAACCCATTCGTGAGCTGTTAGATGCTGGTGTTCAAAGTGATAGAGAAGATACGGACTATCGTTGGAGTAAGGCACTTCGAGACGAAATAATGGATGTGTATGTTGATTTACATACTCAGATGTTAGAAATGGACTTACCATTACATCAAGTTATGAATCTAAAAGACGGCGATATTATTCCAATTGAAATGCCAGAATACATTACGGTATTTGTCGAAGGTCTGCCAACGTACCGAGCTAAATTAGGACAATGTCGTGACAATGTCGCGATCCAGATTTCAGAGAAGATAAAACGTCCAGAATCTGCTAAGTCAGAAATGAACGTATTGACCAAAGGTGGTCGTCGACTAGACGACGATTCCGAATTATTAGCATTAGAAGACGATTTGGAATTATAAGTCGTTATAAATTTTTTAAGGTAAATGATTATGAGTGATGATCAAGATACTATGGACGAGTGGGCAGCAGCCCTAGCCGAAGCTGAAGATGGTGGTGGCGATGACGGTATTCAAACCGCTGAACTCGACGAACTAACAGAAGCACGAAGCAACTTAAATGAAGATGAGACGCGTAAGCTAGAAACAATTTTAGATATTCCGGTTAATATTTCAATGGAAGTTGGCCGCAGTAAAATTAGTATTCGTAACTTATTGCAACTAAATCAAGGCTCCGTTGTTGAACTTGACCGTGTTGCGGGTGAACCACTTGACGTATTAGTTAATGGCACGTTGATTGCTCACGGCGAAGTGGTCGTTGTTAACGACAAATTTGGTATTCGACTTACAGATGTTATCAGTCAAATTGAACGTATTAAAAAGTTACGTTAAACGGTTATGCATTAGTTTTGTTGCTGTCATCAGCCAAACGGCGTTTGCTGAAGAGGTTGTAAAACAACAAAACTTTGCATCGAAAACACCGGCAAATACACCAGCCAGCGACGCGCTTATGCCTATGTTGCTGGCTTTGTTATTAGTGGTTTTTATTATAATTGTTGTTGCGTTTGTCGCGAAAAAACTTAACTTGACCCCAAACAATACAGGGCACTTTAAGCTTGTTTCAAGTATGTCACTAGGTGGCCGAGAACGGATCATTATTATTGAAGTTCAAGGGCAACAACATGCCATTGGCGTGACACCGCAAAATGTAAATCATTTGTTTTCTCTTGAAAATCCCATAGAATCAAAAACATTGCCTATGGCCAACTCGACGTTGGTTAATAAAATCAATAAATTGTTTGGGTATACACCACCGCAAACAGACGCAAATTCTACGCAGAAGAACGGATGAGTTAATGCGCATTTTAGTTTCAATTACCATTGCCATATTGCTATTTTTGGCACCAGAGGCGTTAGCCGAAAACGGCGGTATATCAGCTGTCACTGTTGTTGATAACCCCGATGGTTCAAAAGAATACAGCGTAACATTGCAAGTATTGGCGATGATGACAGCGCTGAGTTTTATTCCAGCAATTGTCATGTTAATGACCTCTTTCACTCGAATCATCGTAGTATTAGCTATATTGCGACAGGCCATGGGGTTACAACAAACACCAAACAGTCAATTGCTTATTGGTATGGCGCTATTTTTAAGTTTATTTATTATGGCCCCTGTATTTGACGAAATTAATCAAACAGCGGTGGAGCCTTATTTAAGCGAAGAACTTACGTCATTGCAGGCTTTCGAAAAAGCGAAACTGCCCATGAGAGAGTTTATGTTAGGCCAAACCCGAATTTCTGATCTGCAGTCTTTTGCTGAAATCGCCGGCTATACTCAACTCAATGCGCCAGAAGAGTTACCTATGACGGTTATTATTCCTGCGTTTGTCACCTCTGAATTAAAAACAGCTTTTCAAATCGGTTTTATGTTTTTCATACCATTTTTGATCATAGACTTAGTGGTTGCTTCGGTCTTGATGGCAATGGGTATGATGATGTTATCACCGATGATTGTATCACTGCCATTTAAGCTAATGATGTTTGTGCTTGTAGATGGTTGGACGTTAGTAATGGGAACATTGGCTAAAAGTTTTGGTCTAGGAACATAGGATAACGTATGTCTCCTGAGGTTTTTGTTGATATTCTGCGTGAAGCACTTTGGTTGATCATTTTACTGGTCGCGTCCATTGTTGTACCAAGTTTATTAGTTGGTTTAATGGTTGCTATTTTCCAAGCGGCCACGTCTATCAATGAACAAACCCTAAGTTTCTTGCCTCGATTAATAGTGACTTTATTGGCACTTATGTATTCAGGCCACTGGATCATTGGTAAGATAATGGACTTTACGTTTGAGCTAATAAATCGAATACCATCAGTAATAGGCTGATCCGTTATGGAAATCCTACTCAACACCCTGTTGCAATACCAAGCAGACCTTCTGCTTCCTTTAACCCGCATATCAGCGATGTTAATGGTAATGGCTGGTATGGGCGGCAAAGGTATCCCCACACCCATTAAGACCGCCTACGCTGTGGCATTTACTATTATGGTTATGCCTGTCTTGCCACCAACACCATTTAATAATTTATTTTCATTTGAGATGGTGATCAGAGTCGGGCAACAAATTTTAATTGGTACCGCAATTGGTTTTGTATCCACGGTATTTTTGCAAGTATTTGTTATTGCAGGCCAAGCTATTGCAATGCAGGCTGGTTTAGGTTTTGCCTCGATGGTTGACCCGACAAATGGTATGAACGTACCGGCGGTAGGTCAATTTTATCTGATCCTAGCGACGTTAATGTTTTGGGCTATCGATGGTCACATTGTGATGTTGCAAATGGTCGTGCAAAGTTTTCATTTGATGCCGATCACTGAAGTTTGGTACGCCACTGGTGGTTTCAGAGAGTTAGTCGATTTTGGTGGTTGGATGTTTGCTGCCTCGTTAGTATTAGCTTTAGCTCCGATTGTCGGTATGCTAATTATCAACTTAAGCTTTGGTATTATGACCCGAGCAGCACCTCAGTTGAATATTTTTGCTATTGGTTTTCCATTTACTATGATGTCTGGATTGATCGTCATGTGGATCACGATGGAGAACTTTGTCTTTCACTTTGAAAAAACTGGCAACGCTCATTAGAAATGATGTGCACACTGATCGGTTGTTAACTTAGGGTACTTCAATGGCAGACGATAGCGACAATGAAAAAACAGAAGACCCCACAGCCAAGCGTTTAGAAGACGCTCGAAAAAAGGTCAAATTGCCCGTTCGAAGGAATTAGGCACAACAGGTGTTCTAATTGCCAGTGCCGTAGCGCTAATCATGTTGGGTGATAAGTTGGGTATTTCCTTGATGGAAGTGATGCAATCTCAATTTCAGTTAGAACGAGACGACGCATTTGACTCGAAAAAGTATTTTCTGTATTTGGCGCCGTTATCGAAAACATTAGCGCGCCATTAGCCGGCATCTTTGCAATTATTTTGTTGGCCGCTTTTATTGCCAACAGTTTGCTAGGGGAATTAATTTTAGTTGGGAGGCGATGGCCCCTAAATTAAATAAGATGTCCCCTTTAAAAGGATTGAAGCGGATGTTTGGCTTGCAGGCAGTCGTCGAGTTGGTTAAGTCGGTGTTAAAGGTACTTGTTGTTGCTACGGTCGCCGTTTTACTTATCAAAGTCTATCTTTTTGATATTTTATACCTGAGCATTCAAGACCTACCAAATAATACCTTTGACGCGACAGAAATGTTGGCGTGGATATTCTTAGGCCTATGTTGCTCCACCATTATTATTGCTTTAGTTGATGTACCGTATCAAATCTACAATCACACTAAGCAGTTAAAAATGAGTAAACAGGAAGTAAAAGACGAGTATAAAAATACTGAAGGTAACCCTGAAATTAAGGGCCGTATTAGGCAAGCTCAGCGTGAAATATCCCAACGTAAGATGATGGCTGAAGTCCCTAATGCGGATGTGGTTGTTACAAATCCTACGCACTATTCAGTTGCTATTAAATACGACGTTGAAAAATCCAGTGCCCCTTACGTGGTTGCCAAAGGTGCGGACATTATAGCCATGCACATACGAACCATAGCTAAAGAACGTAACGTACCTATTGTCGAAACACCATTGCTGACTCGATCAATTTACTATACAACAGACATCAATCAACAAGTTCCTGAGCAGCTATTTGTCGCTGTCGCACAAGTTCTTGCCTACGTTTATCAATTAGATCAACATCAGAAAGGTAAGGGGCAAAAACCCAAGCCGTTGGCTAAAAACCTGCAGATCCCGCCTGAAATGCGGCACTAATTCTATTTTTGGGATCACGTTTTTCAAATTTAATGTTCAGAGGTAAATCCTTTGTCAGAATATTGTCAGTTACTTTGGCCTAATCCTTGCTCTTTACAGAGTATCAGAAGGTTTATTCGGTCATCTTATGGAACTGGTAGCAAAATTTAATCAGGTTTTTCTAAAGAAAACAACAAGTATATTAGTGGCTTAGGTGCTCCCTTGTTTATTCTTGCCGCGCTTGCAATGGTTATTTTACCGCTGCCATCGCTTATGCTGGATATCTTGTTTTCTTTCAACATAGCCCTTGCATTAGTCATCTTACTCGTAACGGTTTACACCCTAAAACCGTTGGATTTTGGCGTTTTCCCTACCGTTATTTTGATCGCTACCGTACTGCGACTTGCACTGAATGTTGCAAGTACCCGTATCGTTTTACTTGAAGGACACAAAGGGAGACGCCGCTGGACAAGTCATCGAGGCGTTTGGTTCCGTTGTTATTGGTGGTAACTATGCCGTCGGTTTAGTGGTCTTCGCAATTCTCGTTATCATTAACTTTGCGGTTGTTACAAAAGGTGCAGGTCGTATCTCTGAAGTAACCGCTCGATTCACACTTGATGCAATGCCTTGGTAAACAAATGGCTATCGACGCCGACTTAAATGCCGGTTTTATTTCACCAGAACAAGCAAAAGCACGCCGTGAAGAAATTGGCAAAGAAGCTGACTTCTACGGGTCAATGGATGGTGCGTCTAAGTTTGTTAAAGGTGATGCTATCGCTGGGATTATTATCTTATTTATAAACATCATTGGTGGTTTGTTTATCGGCATGATCCAACACGACTTGTTGTTTGGTGAAGCAGTAGAGATTTATACTATTCTAACCATCGGTGATGGTCTGGTTGCACAGATTCCAGGACTGTTATTATCAATTGGCACGGCGATTGTTGTTACTCGACAAAACACTGAAGAAGCGATGGGCTCTCAGGTTACATCGCAGCTTGGCGGCGAAAAAGTTTTATACGTTGCTGGTGGTTTATTGGTAGCGATGGGGTTAGTGCTAAGGTATGCCACACTTAACGTTTTTAGGATTTGGTGCGATTTTACTTGGCGCAGCTTATATCACTAATAAACGGGCGGCGGAAGCGGTATTAGAAGCGAAAAAGAAGCTGTTAAAGCGCCGGCTCGTGATCCTGTTGAAGCGGCTGAGAACAAAGACGTAAGTTGGGACGATGTTGCCCATGTCGATACCATAGGTTTAGAAGTTGGTTACCGTTTGATCCTCTTGTTGATAAAACCCAAGGCGGTGAATTGCTGTCACGTATAAAAGGTGTGCGCCGTAAACTTAGCCAAGAGCTTGGCTTCTTAGTGCCAGCGGTTCACATCCGTGACAATTTAGATTTAGATCCAAATGTATATCGTATTACCCTGATGGGGGTAACAATAGGTGAAGCTGAAATTCGACATGATCGCGAGTTAGCAATTAACCTAGGTCAAGTGTTTGGCAAGGTTGATGGTATCGAAACAATAGACCCTGCTTTCGGTTTAGAGGCCGTTTGGATAGAAGCTAAAAATCGAGATAAAGCACAGTCATTAGGTTATACGGTTGTTGACCCAGCTACTGTGGTTGCAACGCATATAAGCCAATTGTTAACTAATAACGCAGCACAGCTACTTGGTCATGAAGAAACGCAAAATCTTCTTGAAATGATTGGTAAAAATTATCCAAAACTTGTCGATGGTGTAGTGCCAGAAATGATGAGTTTGTCGGTACTTACGAAAGTTCTGCAAAATTTATTAAATGAAAGTGTGCCAATTCGAGATATTCGTTCTATTTTACAAACCCTTGTTGAGTATGCTCCAAAAAGCCAAGACCCCGATGTGTTAACGGCTGCGTGTCGTATCGCACTTCGTAGATTCATCGTCCAAGACACCGCTGGTTCGGTGGCAGAAATACCCGTCATAACTTTAGCGCCAGAGCTGGAACAGATGTTGCAACAGTCTATGCAGTCGACTGGAAACGAAGGCGCTGGTATTGAACCAGGACTTGCTGAACGTATGCAAACGTCACTTGCAGAAGCACATAAGAATCAAGAATTACAGGGTGAACCTTCGATTCTTCTTACGTCAGGCATGTTACGCAGTGTGTTGTCTCGTTTCCTAAAACACAGTGTCCCTGGTTTGGTAATTCTGTCGTATCAAGAAATACCAGAAGAGAAACAAATTAAAATTGTCAGTTCGGTTGGTTAGTTGTCAGAACTTTGACGGAGATTTAGAATGAAAATAAAACGTTATTATGCAAAAGATATGAGAACAGCACTAGCTCAAGTAAAAGAAGAGTTAGGTGTAGACGCAGTCATCATGTCAAACAAAAAGACGGCAACAGGTATAGAGCTTGTTGCAGCGGTAGATTCTGATGCAGAATTAACAACTAAACCTTCTACACAACCGGTGAGTGAAGCCGAAACGCAGCAATCGATATCAAATCAACGAGTGAACAACCAACAAATGGCCGGTGCTAGTGGATCAATTCAAGCACTGATGAATAAGCCAGAAGGTGCACAAACGCAAAGTCAGCCTGCAACTAATGTGGCCAGTTCGTTAGACGAATTATTAAAGCGTCAAAGCAACTTTAGTAAGCCAGCTCAAGCGGCTGTTGCTCCTCGTCAGGCACAGCCTGTTCAAGCTTTACAAGAAAATGAAAATCCAGTCGGGACTATGACCTAAGGCACTATCACAACAAGCAGAATCAGAATTTGAACAATGGTTATCTAAAGCCCGAGATAAAGTTGCTGAAGAGTCAGCACCTTCTCAGGTTGATTTTAACTCGCTAAATAATGATATTGGTTATGACTCAAATACAAATGAAGCGCACCAAGCACAGTTAGATGGTGATGATTTGTCTGATCCACACTCGGCTCCAGTTTCTGCTTCTATTAGTGAGTTGGCGACATTAAAGGCCGAGATGAACTCAATTAAGCAATTATTAGAACATCAAGTCTCAAATTTAATGTGGCAAGACGTCAATCGTCGTCAACCTGTAAAAGCGATGTTAACTAGCAAATTAAAAGAAATGGGTTTATCAGTTAAAGTCGCTGAGCATTTAACGCATTTTATTGGCGAAGACACTAAACACTCTGATGTTTGGCCTAAAATGTTAGCGTTGTTAACTGAACAACTTGATACAACAGATAACGAAATTATCAAACGTGGCGGAGTCTATGCATTGGTCGGTCCTACTGGCGTTGGTAAAACTACGACCATAGCTAAGTTAGCGGCTCGTTATGCACAAATGTATGGTGCCGACAAAGTTGGCCTAATTACGACTGATAGCTTTCGTATCGGCGCACTTGAACAATTGGCAACTTATGCCAAAATATTAGGGTGCCCGCTTAAACAAGCAAAAGATGTTGAAGAGTTGTCTGAAGCCATTTATCAGCTAAGAAACAAAAAGTTAGTTTTGATTGATACAGCTGGCATGAGTCAACGTGACATTAAATTGACAGAAAGATTAAATTATTTGTTAACGCGATCACGTGTTAACATTAAAAATTATTTAGTTTTATCAGCCACTTCACAAATGAGTGTACTGCAAGAAAGCGTACAACATTTTAAAACAATTCCACTTTCGGGTTGTATATTTACAAAAATAGACGAATCTTTAAGTTTGGGAGAGTTAATGAGTGTTGCAATTCATAATAGGTTGCCAATTGGTTATTTAACCAACGGTCAACGCGTCCCAGAGGACATTAGAGTTGCAAATTCAGGAAAAATTGTGCAAAAAGCTAATCAATTGTTTGAATTAAAGCAAAAAGTAACTAACGAAAATAATAAGGTAGTGCCAAAAGCAGTAGGCATGTATGATTAAAGCAAGTTCATCTGACTAAGGCTAGTGGCTTAAGAAATATGTCTTTAGCAAATAAAACCAAAGTAATCGCTGTTACAGGCGGAAAGGGTGGCGTTGGCAAAACAAGTGTTTCGCTAAATACCGCTATAGCCCTAGCTCAAATCGGGCAAAAAGTGTTAGTGCTAGACGCTGACCTAGGCTTAGCTAACTGTGATGTTATGCTAGGTTTACGTGTCGAAAAAACTTATCACATGTCATCTCCGGTGAAGCTGAACTTGACGATATTTTAGTTGAAGGGCCGTACGGCATTAAAATAGTACCGGCAACTTCAGGTACTGTAGATATGGTCGACCTTTCTCCTACCCAGCATGCCGGACTTATCCGAGCTTTCAGTGAAATGCGAACACCAGTGGATATTTTTATTGTCGATACTGCGGCAGGCATTTCAGACATGGTATTGTCCTTTTCACGCGCATCCCAAGAATTATTAGTTGTTGTCTGTGATGAGCCAACGTCAATTACTGACGCCTATGCACTGATCAAAATTCTTAATCGTGACCATGGTGTCAATCGATTTAAAGTCGTGGCGAACATGGTTCGTTCGATGAAAGAAAGCTAGGACCTATATAAAAAATTATCTTTAGTGACGGACCGATTTTTAGACGTCACACTCGAGTTAACTGCGATAATTCCATTTGACGACAATTTAAGAAAAGCGGTTCGACGCCAGCGGGCAATTGTGGACGCTTTCCCAAGATCGCCATCGTCTGTCGCATTTAAAACTTTAGCTGCCAAAATAAATAACTGGCCGACGCCGACAAACGCGACTGGTAATTTAGAATTTTTTCTAGAGCAGTTAGTAAATTAAGAGGCGCTCGTTTGAACAACAAAGTTGCCGCAGCCTACGAGGCTAAAGAACAATCGCTCACTAGCCTTGTAAACAAACATGGGGTGTTAGTGAAACGAATTGCCCACCATTTGGCTGCGCGATTGCCCGACAGTGTCCAAGTTGATGATCTCATCCAAGCAGGTATGATTGGTCTTATTGAAGCATCAAAGAATTTTGATGGGTCAAAAGGGGCGAGTTTTGAAACCTATGCTGGCATAAGAATTCGAGGCTCCATGTTGGATGAAATTCGACGTGGCGACTGGACTCCCCGCTCTGTACACCGTAATACCCGATTAGTTGCCAATAAAATATCAGCGTTAGAAGCTGAACTTGGACGCGACGTTAAAGATGTAGAAGTCGCTGCTGCATTGGATATATCACTTGCCCAATACCACCAAATGTTAAAAGAGACGAGCGCAGGCCGTGTCCTCGATTTGGACAGCTTAGGTGTAGCGGAAGATGTGGTGACAAAACATACTGACGGTTCGGACGATGTCTATGACGGTGTCGAAGTAAACAATTTTAAATCATCAATGATAAAGGCAATTAAGTCATTGCCCGAGCGAGAGGGACTAATTCTTTCGCTATATTATGATGATGAGCTAAACTTACGTGAAATTGGTAACGTTTTGAACGTGAGTGAATCGAGAGTTAGCCAGATCCATAGCCAAGCTATGGTGCGGCTTCGAGCTCGATTAAAGGAATGGTTATAATAAAACTTGTAACTTCCTAATTTTTATTAATAATATTTATTTACGTTAATCATGTATTTTCAAGCCGGTACGAACTACTATAAGTGAAACTGGATTGGGAACTAACAAAACCTCACTGGAGGACGCTTTGGATAAGAATATGAAAATTCTGGTTGTTGACGACTTCTCAACAATGAGAAGAATCATCAAGAACCTATTGAGAGATTTGGGCTTTACCAATGTTTCAGAGGCAGATGACGGAAGTACTGCATTACCAATGTTGCAAAATGGTGACTTTGATTTTGTTGTTACGGACTGGAACATGCTCAAGGTATGCAAGGGATTGATTTATTACGTGAGATTCGTAAAGACGAAAGCCTAAAACATATGCCTGTCATGATGGTAACTGCAGAAGCTAAAAAAGAACAAATTGTTGCCGCCGCTCAAGCGGGTGTTAATGGCTACATTGTTAAGCCATTTACTGCAGCGACGTTGAAGGGCAAATTAGAAAAAATATTCGAGCGCTTAGAATAATCTAACTAGGAGTACACTATGTCTTTAGAGACTGCTCCGCAGATTAGCCTTGAAGAGGCTAAAGCCTTAGTAGCTGCGCTAGAGTCGGGTGACAATACAACAGCAAACACCATTTTAATGGGCATTGCTGCACCTGAGCAAAAAGAATTATTTGCAGAAGTTGGAAAACTCACACGTCAATTACATGATTCGCTTTCTAGTTTTCAATTAGATCCGAAAATTGCAAATTTGGCGACAGATGATATCCCTGATGCAAAAGAACGATTAAGTTACGTCATGAGTTTGACGGAACAGGCTGCCAATAAAACAATGGACGCCGTTGACGCTAGCTTGCCGTTAGCTGACAAAATTAATAGCGATATTTCCAGTTTAAAACCTGAGTGGGATAAATTAATGCAGCGCCAACTTGAGTTGGGCGAATTTAAAACCTTATGTTTTTCAGTGAATGAGTTTATGGAGACTGCAGAAAAAGACGCAGCCCAAATTCATCTTTATATGACTGAAATCATGATGGCTCAAGACTTTCAGGATTTAACTGGTCAGGTAATCAAACGTGTTATCGAGTTAGTCAAAGAAGTTGAAGATAGTTTAATTCACTTACTGACAGTATTTGGTGAACCTAGTAGAGAATCTATTAATGAAGTTAAGGCTGCTGTCGATAACAATGGTGTAGAAGGTCCAATCATCGATGCTGAAACACGTGAAGACGCTGTTTCGAATCAAGATGAAGTTGACGACCTATTATCTAGTTTAGGCTTTTAAGTTAGGGAGCTGCCGAATGGCGTTGGAAGTGGATCAAGAGATATTACAAGATTTCTTAATAGAAGCTGCAGAGATCTTAGAATTACTATCAGAAGAGCTAGTTGAACTGGAAAATGACCCAGAAAACGCTGGTCTCTTGAATTCCATTTTCCGTGGATTTCATACCGTCAAAGGTGGCGCTGGCTTTTTAGCGTTAACGCATTTGGTGGATGCGTGCCATGGTGCAGAAAATGTTTTCGACATTCTGAGGACTGGCAAACGGAGCGTAACACCTGAATTGATGGATGTTATTCTCCAAGCGCTCGACACCGTCAACGAAATGTTTGCTCAAGTTCAAGCTGGTGAAGACCCAGCTCCTGCTGATCCACAACTGTTAGAACGTCTACATCGTTATAGTCATCCGGAGGCCGAAGTAGTTGAAACGGTTGCAGATGTCGAACCAGAAGTTAATTTGACTGGCGGCGATATAGATGAAATATCAGAAGACGAATTTGAAGCATTATTAGACGAACTCCATGGTAAGCCGGCCGCGACAGCGACGCCAGCACCTACTTCTCCCACGTCGTCAGCAATTGCTAGTAGTGGTGATGACTTTTCAGACGATGAATTTGAAGCATTATTAGATGAATTACATGGGAAAGGGTCGTTTGAAACATCAAAACCTTCGGCTGGTAATGCTGCACCAACGGCTCCAGCACAACCTGTCTCGTTTTCAAATGAAAGTGATGAGATAAGTGATGACGAATTTGAATCTTTGTTAGACGAATTACATGGCAAAGGCGCGTCACCAACAGTAAGTAAACCAAAAGCTCAGGCACCAAAACCACCTGAACCGCCAGCGCCAAAAGCGACGCCAGCACCGGCACCAAAACCGCCTGTAGCGGCTAAACCCGCTCCTGCTAAAGTTGCGCCGGCTAAGTCACCTAAACCTGGTGAGAAAAAGGCACCACCACCACCGGCAGCTGAAACAACTGTTCGTGTTGACACTAAACGCCTTGACGAAATTATGAATATGGTTGGTGAACTTGTCTTAGTCCGTAACCGGTTGGTGAGCTTAGGGGTTAATTTAGGATCTGATGAAGCGATGACCAAAGCAATATCTAATTTAGATGTTGTAACTGGAGACCTGCAAGGCGCGGTAATGAAAACGCGTATGCAACCGATTAAAAAGGTATTTGGTCGATTCCCTCGGGTTGTTCGAGATTTGGCTCGAAGTTTAAATAAAGAAATTGTATTGGAATTACTCGGTGAAGAAACCGATTTAGATAAAAATTTAGTAGAAGCTCTAGCGGATCCGCTAGTGCATTTAGTTAGAAATTCTGTAGACCACGGCATTGAAATGCCGGACGAACGTGAAAACGCTGGTAAGAGCCGAGTCGGTACAGTTCGTTTATCGGCGTCACAGGAAGGCGATCATATCTTGTTAGTCATCGAAGATGACGGTAAAGGAATGGACCCTGAAAAGCTTAAAGATATAGCCGTAAATAAAGGCGTTCTCGATGCGGATGCTGCAGCTCGATTGTCAGACACTGAAGCATATAATTTAATATTTGCTCCGGGCTTCTCAACGAAAGAAGAAATATCAGACATCTCTGGTCGTGGCGTTGGTATGGATGTGGTTAAAACCAAAATCACTCAGCTTAACGGCTCTGTCGATATCCAGTCTGAATTAGGCGTTGGCACTACACTAGAAATTAAAGTACCACTGACACTAGCAATTCTTCCAACCTTAATGGTTGTTGTTGGTGAGTTGATATTTGCATTGCCGCTATCAACGGTAAATGAAATTATTCATCTGGATTTAACAAAGACAAATATAGTTGACGGCCAGCAGACTGTTATCGTTAGAGAAAAAGCGATCCCACTATTTTATTTAGAAGACTGGTTGATCAAAGGCAATAACCCAGCTGACCGAGTTGTTGGTAAAGGCCATGTAGTTGTTATTCAAGTTGGTGTACAACAAGTTGGTTTTGTTGTGGACTCATTAATCGGACAAGAAGAAGTTGTCATTAAACCATTGGACGCTATGTTGCAAGGAACTCCGGGAATGGCAGGGGCGACGATTACATCGGATGGTGGTATCGCGCTTATATTTGATGTACCGAACTTGTTAAAACATTATGCTAAACGGTCTAACTTAAGGTTTAAGTAGTATTTAAAAATGACAATAAAGGTATTGGTTGTAGATGACTCTGCGTTTTTTCGACGTAGAGTAACAGAAATCTTGAACTCGCACCCTGACTTACAAGTTATTGGGGATGCAGCTGATGGGCAAGCGGCAATTGAACAAACCGCAAAGTTACGTCCAGATGTGATCACGATGGATATCGAAATGCCTGTCATGGATGGCATTACAGCCGTCAAAAAAATAATGGCAGTGACACCTACGCCTATTATTATGTTTTCATCTTTAACACACGATGGGGCCACTGCAACGTTAGATGCACTTGAAGCTGGTGCCCTTGATTTTCTTCCGAAAAAATTTGAAGACATAGCAAAAGATAAAAAGAAGGAACCGCTTTACTGCAGGAGCGAGTTAAAGCATTAGGCGCGAAATCCAGTATATTAGCTCGACGTCGTCCAATTCGTTCTGAAGTGTCAGAACGAGCAATAGTTAAACCAGCGACCTCTACTTCAACAATATCTTCGCGACTGGGTAGCAGCCTGCAAAGTTCATCAACTCGAAGAACAACTGAAACGAGTCAAGCGGCACCTCAACGGCAGGCAACGTCGGCGATTCGAAACTCGTCTGGAAAGTCATATAAATTATTAGCGATTGGTACGTCAACAGGCGGACCCGTTGCGTTGCAAAAAGTACTTACAACATTACCTGCAAACTTTAACGTCCCGATTATTCTTGTTCAACACATGCCAGCAGCTTTTACCCCAGCGTTTGCCTCTCGTTTAAATACGTTATGCAATATTTCGGTAAAAGAAGCAGTTAATGGCGAGCCATTAAGACCAAGGTGTGGCATATTTAGCATCAGGCGGTAAGCAAATGTTGATTGAAGGTCGACCTGATTACGGGACGATTAAAATTATGGATGATGAGGCAGCTCGTGTAACTTATAAACCAAGTGTTGATTTGTCATTTGGCAGTGCTGCGAAAGTTTATGGTGGTGATGTATTGGCAATTATATTGACTGGCATGGGAGCGGATGGCCGCGAAGGCAGTCGAATGTTGAAACAACGTGGCGCTAAGATTTGGGCGCAGGACGAATTATCTTGTGTGGTTTATGGTATGCCACAAGCGGTAACAAGTGCTGGTGTTTCAGAACAGTCGATTTCACTAGAGCAAATTGGCCCTTCCATTCTTAAAGAATTTAATTTACGTTAAATTGCAGTTTATGTGTTCCCTGAACTTAGATCCAGAGGTAAAGCACTTAAACCGCAGCTCGTTAAAATAAAAGCACTAATCTCATTAGATAGCTGATACTATTAATAACTTCTAATTGCGCGAACGATTTTTAATCGAATTTGATGGCGTGTTAAACGTTTTAGATAAACTAAACAGTAACCACTAAATAATAATAACTAGGTGAATATGTGAAGGTTTGGACTGTTGCAAATCAGAAAGGTGGAGTAGGTAAAACGACTTCTGTTATAACCTTAGGCGCAATATTGGCGCTGAAAGGTAAAAAGTCCTCATGTTAGACACCGATCCCCATGCGTCACTTTCTTATTATTTTGGCATTGATTCAGAAGAATTAACGCATAGCGTTTATGATGTATTTTTGCACTCAGACTCTATGGATCAGGAACATTGGCAAAAGTGTGTTTGGCAATCTCCAGTACCAAATTTAAGTATTCTTCCCGCCACGATGGCAATGGCCACATTAGATGGTATTTTGAGTAAAAAGTCTGGTATGGGCTTAATTATTAAAAAACCTTAAACAAATTTGCATCTGATTACGATTACGTTTTAATAGATTGTCCGCCGGTATTAGGTGTTTTGATGGTCAATGCGCTTGCCGCAAGTGACAAAGTATTGATCCCAGTACAGACCGAATGTATGGCTTTAAAGGGCTTGGAACGCATGCATCGTACAATGCAATTGATAAAGACCTCTCAGGCGAAAAAATACGATGTTTGCATCATTCCGACTATGTACGATAAACGGACAAGAGCGTCGATCGTAGCGTATCGAGAGTTGCAAAGTACTTATGGTGATCAGGTTTGGGAAGGGGTTATCCCAATTGATACAAAATTTAGAAATGCGTCGATGGAAAAACTGCCATTGCCTATTTATGCTAAAGGTGCAAGAGGCGTATACGCCTATAACGAATTATTAAAATCATTAGAGAATAATTAAGTCGATGTTTGCAAGTGAAAAAGTCATGCTGGAGTATTTCGACCAGCTACTAAGTGACGAAGAAGAAAATGACATTAACACGGTTGCAAATACGCATCGAGGATCTTTGACGGCAGAAAAACAATCACGCCCTGCGATACTATCTGACGATATTATGGCGACCCCACTTGCGCGTGAAAAACCTCAAGTTTCCCATAAAACTCCAGCAGCAAAACCATTTAAAGAACCAGAAGTTGAGTTACCCGCACCGCAAACAAGTACGGTCGCTAAATTACTGGAACAAGTAAATTTAAAACAAGATGCAAAAATAGCTAAAGAACGTCAGAAAACTGTCGATCTAGTAAGAAGTGTATCTCAAGACATCGCGCCACCTTCTGTTGAAACAAAACAAGAAATAGCTCTACAACCGCCAATTAAGGTTGAAAAAGAGGTTATTGAAAGTTTCCCAGATGAACCATTTCAAGCGTTATTTTTTAGCGTAGCGGGTTTATCACTAGCCGTGCCGTTGAAGGAACTTGGTGGGATCCATAATTTAACAGAATTAAGTACTTTGTTTGGCAAGCCTGCATGGTTTAAAGGTGTGATGCTAAATCGAGATAAGAAGTTAAATGTTGTCGATTCTGCGCGTTGGGTTATGCCTGAAAAGTATAACCAAGCCATGGAAGAGTCGCTTAACTATCGCTATCTCATCATGTTAGGTGAGAGTAATTGGGGATTAGCAGCCGAAAGTTTGGTTGAAACAGAGTCAATTACACCAGATGCAGTTAAGTGGCGAAAAATGCACATAAACGTCCCTGATTGATGGGCACGATTAAAGAAAAATGTGTGCTTTGTTGCATGTAAGTGATTTAATTGCCATGCTTGAACAAGGTATAGACGCAAGACAAGTTTAGTCAGTATTCAATTTAGGAGTTGCTCATATGAGTGAAGAAAGAACCCCAGTCAATCACGTTACGGATGGCAATGACGAAGTATTGCAATGGGTCACGTTTAAACTAGAGGAAGAAACCTACGGTATAAACGTTATGCAGGTTCAAGAAGTACTACGTCATACTGAAATTGCTCCCGTACCTTGGTGCCCCTGACTATGTGCTAGGAATCATTAACTTGCGTGGTAACGTCGTAACCGTTATTGATACAAGAGCCCGCTTTGGGTTAATGCCTTAGCGATGTAAGTGATAATTCGCGAATAATCATAATCGAATCTGAAAAACAGGTTATTGGTATTATGGTAGATAGTGCAACCCAAGTTGTTTATTTAAAAACGTCTGAAATCGACAGTGCACCTAATGTAGGTACTGATGAAAGCGCTAAATTTATTCAAGGTGTTAGTAACCGTGATGGCGAATTATTAATATTAGTAGACTTAAATAAACTGATGACAGATGAAGAGTGGGATGATATTGCAGACATCTAAGTCAATCTGCATAGCGTCAATCATCTTAGCTGGCTGAATGGAGACTAAATTAGTTGAAGTTCAGTCTGCTTAATTGTTCTATTTTTTAAGAAAGGTCACATGTCATTACCTATTATTGCAATAATCATCTTGTTTGTTGCTGTAGCATCGCTGATTGTAGCCTTGCTAATACTATCTAAAAAGATTGTAAATCAGACTGCAAAAATAGAGTTGATGGAGTCGCAAGCTCTTAATGATAAATCTCATGTTAACCACCTCATTGACGACATTCAAACGTCGATACAGCAAATTCCAAAAATAATTGAAATACAATCTCAGCAAAATAACGAAATGCAGTCGAATAAACAAGGATTGCTCGAATTGCAGGAGACCACTGAAAAGTTGCGAAATGATATTCAATTACTTCAAAGTGAAGGGCAAGAAGATAAACTCTACGTTAGAGCTAAAAAGTTAATTCAATTAGGCGCTGACATTGAAGAAATCATTAATGAATGTGGTATTAGCCGAACCGAGGCTGAATTACTTATTTCACTATCTGCGAAGCAGTAAATATAATAACGTTTTTCTAATCTATTCAAAACTAAGCCCCTTAATAAATGTAATCGATAAAATCGTTACCAAAGCTACTGTTTTAGTCATTACTGTCCTAATAAATACCTCCCTTTAACAAGCGCCAATATTCTCTGGCACAATTCATGCAGTATTAAAACCAAAATAACCATCGTCGAATTATTGACAGAGGCTATAGATGGATAAGATGTTATATGTCGCCATGTCTGGCGCGAAACAAAATTTGATCGGTGTATCGATGAATGCCAATAACTTGGCAAATGCGAAGACCGCAGGGTTTCGTGCTGACTTTGAACAGCAGCGCTCCATGCAAGCATTTGGTGAAGGGCATCCAACGCGAGTATTTGCGGTAACCGAACGTCCAGGTTCTAAAATGAACCATGGTTCAATAGCGACAACGGGTCGTGATTTGGACATCGCTATCAAAGGCGATGGTATGTTGGCGGTACAGGACAGAACAGGCTCTGAGGCTTATACCCGGGAAGGTAATTTACAAATTACCAAAGAAGGGTTGTTAACGACAGCACGTGGCGCTCCTGTGATGGGAGAGGGTGGCCCAATTGTTATCCCTTTGCCAATAGAAAAAATAGAAATAGGCCCAGATGGCTCTGTCACGATACGGCCTTCCGGCGCTCCGGCAAATTTTCTTGAAACGGTCGATCGAATTAAGTTGATCGAACCGCCAAGTCTTAATTCGATGACTAAAGGTAATGATGGCTTATTTCGTTCAAAAGAATCGGTACTTACCAATGACTTATGTGGATTTTGTGACGCTTCGCCTAATATCGGTATCGAAAGTGGCGCATTAGAACTTAGTAATGTGAGTCCAGTAAGCGAAATGACAGCGATGATCGCACATCAAAGACAATATGAATTACAAATTAAGTTGATGAAAAAAGCGGAAGAAATAGACCGTGCACAAGATCAACTTCTCAGAATATTTTAATTAGGAGGCGCGTATGCATCCGGCATTGTGGATTAGTAAAACTGGGCTTGACGCTCAACAAACTGAAATTGCGGTAATATCCAATAACTTGGCCAACGCCAGTACTATCGGATTTAAAAAGAGTCGAGCCGTATTTGAAGACTTACTTTATCAAAACATTAACCAACCTGATGGTCGGTCGTCCCAGGACACTGAAATGCCAAATGGTTTGATGCTCGGTGCTGGTACTAAAGTTGTCGCGACTCAAAAGAACTTCTCGCAAGGGAATATGACAACGACTGAAAACAGCCTGGATTTTATGATCCAAGGTAAAGGTTTTTTGAAATCCAACGCCCAGATGGAACGTTAGCTTATTCTCGAAATGGCCAGTTTTCAATTGATGAAAATGGACGATTGGTAACCTCTGGGGCTGGTTTCCCATTGCAGCCTGAAGTAACAATTCCGGCTGAAGCGCAGTCGATAACAATTTCCCAGCAAGGTGAAATTTCAGTTCAAGTACCGGGTCAAGGTGCTGGTGTTGTTATTGGACAGTTGACCATTTCAGAGTTTATTAACCCTGCCGGCTTAGAGCCAACGGGTCAAAATTTATATATTGAAACTGGAGTAAGTGGTGCCCCGGTTCAAGGTAACCTAGGGGTTAACGGTTTGGGTATCATCGTACAGGGGGCTCTAGAAACGTCAAATGTAAACGTAACTGAAGAGCTAGTTAGCATGATTGAGAGTCAACGTGTGTATGAAATGAACTCAAAAGTAATTTCGACAGTTGACCAAATGCTTAGCTTTATTACTCAGCAGCTATAGAGTTCTGGAGATTTATTATGATGTTATTCACGGCAAAACAACCCAAGGTTCAGTTTACCAAACGCATGTCAAAAGCATTAGCCGCGTCATTATGTGTTGTTTATTTATCAGCCTGTGCGGTGAATCATGATATTGAAGAAGAAGATACGTTTTTCGCACCTATAATGCCTGAAATCAAATCAGATGAAGTTGTTGCAACGGGGAGTTTGTATCAGAGTGGTTGGTCAAATGGCCTATATTCAGATACTAAGGCACGCCGTGTTGGTGACATCATCACAGTTTTATTAATGGAAAATACTCAGGCATCTAAGTCAGCTAAAACAGAAACTAAAAAAGAAACAGACGCGAGTTTATCACCGTTAGTTGGATTAAACGGTCTTGCACCAACCATTGGCGGTAATACGCTGCAGATGGGGATAGGCTCCGATGGCACTTTTAAAGGTGATGCCAAATCAGATCAAAGTAATAGCTTAAGTGGCCAAATTACTGTCCATGTTTTAAGAGTATTACCAAACGGAAATTTAATAATACGTGGCGAAAAATGGCTTACGTTAAATACCGGACAAGAATTTATTCGATTGACAGGCATTGTACGGTCAGAAGACATCAGTTCTGAGAATACTGTTGATTCAACCCGCGTTGCGAATGCAAGAATTTCGTACAGTGGTAAAGGCAGCTTGGCAGAAAGCAATGAAGCTGGCTGGATATCACAATTTTTTATGAGCTCGATGTGGCCATTTTAGGAGCAAATATGAAAGGTTTAATACTGCTATTTAGCTGCTTAATTGGTGTCGTTTCGATGCAAGCAGAAGCAACACGAATTAAAGACGTATCGATGGTCGAAGGTATTCGGTCTAATCAACTCGTAGGTTACGGGTTAGTCATTGGTTTACCATAAGCACCGGTGAACAAACACGATTTACGGAACAAAGCTTTAAAGCGATGTTAGGTAACTTTGGTATTCAATTGGATCCAAATTTAAAACCTAAAATTAAAAATGTTGCTGCGGTTGCCGTCCACGCTGATCTACCAGCATTTGCGAAACTATGGACAAAGTATAGATATTACCGTATCGTCAATTGGCAGTGCCGGAAGTTTGCGAGGCGGCACATTAATACAGACAATGTTAAAAGGTGCTGACGGCAATATTTACGCCGTTGCGCAGGGGTCATTGGTTGTTGGCGGTCTAGGCATTCAAGGCCAAGATGGTTCTTCGGTCACAGTCAATATTCCGACAGTGGGGCGTATTCCTAATGGCGCTACCGTTGAGAGAACCGTTCCAACGCCATTTGGAAACGGGGATTATATCACTTTCAATTTAAACGAAGCTGATTTTACTTCAGCTAAAAGGTTAGCTGATACAATTAACAACCTAGTCGGTCCTAATACGGCAAAACCATTGGACTCAGTTTCTGTCAGAGTCATAGCGCCAAGAGATATTGGACAGCGTGTTGCGTATCTATCAACGTTAGAAAACTTAGAATTTACGCCAGCCGATACGTCCGCCAAAATTATTGTAAATTCAAGAACAGGCACTATCGTTATAGGTAAAGACGTTAAGCTTAAGCCTGCTGCTATTACGCATGGTAGCTTGACGGTGACTATTGCAGAGAATCAAGACGTAAATCAACCTGAGCCGCTTTCAAATGGTGAAACTCAGGTAACAAACCAAACCATTATAGATGTAGCTCGTGATGATACCCGCGCGTTTGTATTTGACCCAGGCGTTAACCTTGACGACCTAGTTCGAGCGATAAACCAAGTGGGAGCTGCTCCATAGTGACTTAATGGCAATATTAGAGGCATTAAAGCAAGCTGGCGCAATTGACGGGCAATTGGTTGTAATTTAATTTAACTAAATAAAAAACAGGAAGGGGATCGATATGAGTTTCGCCCAAGTATTATTAACAAATGTAACTGCGAATCAAGATACAAATCATGCAATTCTAGAGATGTTAGAATTGGACAAAGACCAACAGGTTCAATACCATGTTTATGAAGTTGCTTACTTTGAAAAACAGATATTTTGCTGTCTCTCAGGTGGCGTAATTGAAGATAATGAAATTCAATTTACACCGGTTGGGCTTGGCGCATTTGAAGCACTTACCAATATTGAAGATGAAGAAGATTCTGAGTATTTTGCTGAGCAAATCGAGCTAGCCGAAGGTGGCATTGCAGCGCAAATCGAAGAGGTTTTTTCGCGTGTACCAGATAAATCTCGTGTATGTTTCATTGGTAATTTGAATGATGAAATGCAAAATGAATTAGGTAAATATTTTACTTTAGCTCACTAATCACCTCGTTATATATCCTGTTATAAAGCCGCAAAAGCGGCTTTTGACGTTTGAGTTCCAATCTCAATCCCAGCATTAGTAACTAGAAAATTTTAGTTATGACAAATTAGATTATCCAAAGCTTAACAAAAGCGACTTAAATAAGGCTTCTAACGAGTTGGCGCGTTTCTTGAAGTAATCACGTTATTATTAACTAATGTCAAAATAACGTCATATGAATCAGTTAGGCGATGCAGGTAATTATCTAGACATAGCGGGGATCCAGCAGCTCAAAGCGCATGCGGGAGCGAACCCTGATGACAAAGAAGCGTTGAAGCAAGCTGCTGAACACTTCGAGTCTATTTTCATCAATATGATGTTGCAGTCGATGCGAAAAGCGAACGCCGCGTTTGAAGAGGGTAACCCCATGCATTCAAACACGACTAAGTTTTTCCGTGATATGTATGACCAACAACTCGCTACTGACATGGCCAGTAAAGGCAGTTTAGGCCTTTCAGAACTTATCGTGCAACAGCTGTCCAATGATCCCGAACGATATCGTAATGGCACGACACTGAGAAACGACGCAACATTCGAGCGCCATGAATTTGGGAATACCTCTACAAACGCTCAAACTACAGATCCATTAAATCAATATCCTACGGATAAGTTGCCTCTAAGCGCATCATTGTTAGACCCTGCGTTGCTATCTCCGAACGGCGTTAAAAATCACTTCAACCAAATGGTCGATGATGCGTTTAAACATGTCGGTCTTACGGTCAACCCAGTGGCAACAGATATTGCCCAACAGCAGAAAAAAGAGCCGGTGGAATTTGATACACCGAAAGATTTTGTTAGTCAAATTTGGAGTTATGCCAAAAAAGCGGCATCTGAAATTGGTCTTAACCCCGCAGTTATGGTTGCTCAAACGGCGCTTGAGACAGGTTGGGGTAAACATATTATCGAAGATAAAAATGGTGAGTCGAGTTTTAACTTATTTAACGTTAAAGCGCATCGAGATTGGGAAGGCGCTAAAGCTGCACAATCTACTTTGGAGTTTGAAAATGGCTTACCGGTAAGAAAAATTGAACCGTTTCGTGTCTATGACAATTTTTCAGAGTCGTTTGACGACTTTGTCAATTTTCTAAAAAGCAACGGCCGATACGATGAGGCATTAGAACGTACTGACAATGCGGAACACTTTTTGCATAGTTTACAGAAAGCAGGCTATGCAACGGATCCGAATTATGCAGACAAGATCCTTGGCATTTTGCAAAGCAACAGTTTTAAAACAATGATTGGCGATTTAGACGTTAAACCGCAAGTCGAATAAGGGGTTAGAAAATGGCTAGTGGCATTTTAGGTACTGGTGTATCGGGGTTAGCAGCAGCTCAATTTGGGTTAGACACAACAGGTCATAACATTGCTAACGTTAATACCGAAGGTTACAGCCGACAACGTGTTGAAACTGAGTCTACGGTAGGTAACGCCTTTCGTTCTACTTTTCTTGGCAACGGTACTCAATTAGCTGCCATTACCCGAACGTTTAATGAATTTAATTACAATGAAGTTATCTTTAACGAAAGCCAATACAATTATAATGAAACAAGACTAACAAACGCCAGTCGATTAGATAACCTACTGGCCGATCCTGACACTGGCATAACCGCCACATTTGAAGAAATGTTTAATGGCATTAACGGTGTTGTTGAAGAGCCAACGTTAATCTCAGCTAGAAATGTCGTTTTGTCGACGGCTGAAAATACAGTAAAACGTTTTAATACTCTTTATGAAGAAGTAGCTGTTCAGCATATGGGGTCAATTAATGAAGAGATTTATACATCCGTTTCAGAAATCAATTCTATTACTTCTGAAATTGCACTATTAAACAGTAAAATTCAGGTTGAGAATGCTGTTGGATCTGAGGGCTTTGCCCCGAATGATCTGCTAGATAGCCGCGAGCAACTAATAAAAAGACTAAGTCAGATGACGCAGGTCGACACAATACAGCTAGATGATGGCACTGTGAATGTCACCGTTGGCTAGGGCGTAACTTTGGTTACTGGTGCCTTTGCATTGCCAATGTCTGTTATTCGCAATGAATTTGATTCTGGTATTTTAGAGATTGGCGTTTCGACCAAAGAAGATTCCGAATCAAAATCAATTGTTACCGACCAATTAAGCGGCGGTTCTGTGTCTAGTTTACTCGATGTCCGCGATGAAATGATAATGCCAGCGATAAGGGAGTTAGGGAAACTTGCTATCGTTATTGCAGATTCGTTCAACAGGCAACAGTCACTAGGGCGTGATTTAAATGGCGAAGTGGGGTCTAATTTATTTAGCGATATTAATGATCCACAGTTAGTCCTAAGTCGAACTTTTGGTGCGGTCACTAACCCAGTTGAATCTAAATTTGAAATCAATATTCGAAATTCCAGCCAACTTACAACCGATATTTATGATCTAGACTATGACGGTACAGATCTTATCGTGTCTGATGCAAAAGGCAATGTTATCGAGAGTTTTGATCCTGCCCAGATCGCACAAATGAATGCAGGCACTGAGTTAACAATCGGCAATACCGGTTTGTCTATGGCCATTGATACAGACAATATGACAGCGGGCGATAGGTGGCAAATCAATGCTTTGAAGAATGGCGCAAGTAAAATTGATATTGTGATTGAAGATCCAAAGCTCATTGCTGCGGCAGATAATTATTTTGAAATCGATTCTGTAACCAATACAAATAACGTGAGCTTGTCACTTTATGAAATTAATAATGTGAGTAATGCCAGTTATCCTTCACCGAACAATGTTCCTCCTTTACCGGATCCTATGCTGCAAATAGTAGTAGACGCAACCGGCACGCAGTACGATATTCAAGATAGTGCGGGCAACTCCGTTAATGGTGGGTTTCAAGATATTGCCGCAGATAAAATTATAAACGGCCCTGGATTTACCATGCAATTTGAAGGTGAGTTGGCAGGCAATGAAGTGTTTAATTTAACCCATGCAGATAATGATCTGATACCAAATGACAACAAAAAGTTTGGGCCGGGTGATAACACTAATATGTTAAGCATGTTGAACTTTCAGAGTAAAAAGACCATGGATAATGGACTAAATAGTTTCTCTGAGGGTTATGCAGATCTAGTAACAGCGGTAGGTGTAGACACTAAAAGTACAGAAATAGCCCGGGATTCCTATCAAACCTTATTAAGTGGTTCATCCGCAAGATTAGCCGCAGTTCAAGGGGTTAATTTAGATGAAGAAGCGGCAAATTTAATTCAGTACCAACAAGCATATTCAGCATCAGCGCGGATCATTACCGTTGCTCGTGAGACGTTCCAAACGCTCTTATCAGCGGCAGGTTAGGAGGTAATTTATGGCCACTAGAATAGCAACAGCAAATTATTTCCAACGAAACGTTGCTCAGTTGCAAACGCGTCAAGCAAACCTTGATAGAGCTCAGTTAGAATTATCCACGGGTAAGAAGATCATTAATCCGTCGGATGATCCCACAGGGGCAAATACGGTAATAAGACTGAAAAAAGAGATCCATAGGTCAGCGATAGATATTTAGCATCGCAAGATAGTGCTCGTCGCTACAATAGTGTTTCTGAGACTCAGTTAGATTCCATGACTAATACTTTGTACCGTTCTCAAGAATTGTTAACCCAAGCCATAAACGGAGCTTATGATTCTGCTGCCTTGCAGGCTTTAGGCAATGAAATTGGCGCTAGGGTTAGTGAATTTATGGGGCAAGTAAATGCAACAAATTCAGCAGGGGATTACATATTTTCTGGGTACCAGACAACTTCACCTGCCTATGAAATCGATCAATTTGGTTTTGCTCAATACCAAGGGGATGAAGGGATAAGAGATTTGCTTATCGCACCGAATACTTACGTAGATGCAAATGCAACAGGCAACGCATTTGTGGATAATTTAACGTCAGATTATGGTTATTTTACGCCAAGTTCAGACAAATTATCCACGGGGACAGTTACCAACCCTTCGGCTTTTAGGTCGCCAGCATTTCCAGAAACAACCTATCAAATTCAATTTAATGCAACGGGCGATGGCTACGATATAATAGACCTAGGCCTAGACCCTGCGAATCAAGTCTTAGATTCGGTGACGGGTTATTTGCCTGGAGACGAAATAACCGTTCAAGGGATCACGTTTCAAACTAATGGCTCAAACCCTCCAGTCGCGGGCGAAACTATAGACCTGTCACCACAGCGAGATTCTGAGTTATCAAACTTTGAAGTTAATTTTACTGCGGCAGGCGAGTATGAAATTGTTGACTTAGATAGAAACAAGGTTGTGGCTGGTCCAGTACCATTTGTAATGGGAGATACCATCGAGTGGGGAGGGCGTAAGTTCCCATCTGATCCAGCCGCCGCATTACCAGCTGTTGGCACAAGTTTTACTTTTGGTGAACCAACAAAAAACACGCAGTGGGTTATGTCTCAAGCATCCAATAGCATGACAATTAATGGCTCGCGATTTGTAGCAACAGCTAATGATGAAGCTCTCAATTCTGTAGATTTAAACACCCCTCCTGGTGATCTGTTACCACCGGATCATCCTTTATACACTCCGGGAACTTCAGGTTCGATGGTAATACCGGCAAACACTGGTACCGGAATACTGTCGGGGGCATTGTTTTGTATCCTGAAGATAATGTCATTGGTGATTTTAGGATATCTTTTATCGATACTATCGGCGATGGGGTTGCAGATAGTGTTAGAATGGATGAAATTGATCCAGTCACAAAACGAATTAAACCGCAACCTGAAGGTCAAAGTTTTGATACGGAATTCACCCATAGGTGAAGCAATTGTTGTTGCGGGTATCGAATATGAAGTCACAGGTACTCCAGCAGTAGGAGATACGTTTGAAGTCGCTCGGCCAGAAAACTCGCGCCGAGTAGAGGTGTTAGGTATGTTATTACATGAGTTGGATCAAGGACTTGTAACTACCGGTAATACTCGTTCTGAAATTGGTTCTCGTCTGAATATTGTCGATAATATGGAACAAGCCCAATTAAATTTCCAATCGATTACGATTTCAACGTTGGCGACGCTAGAAGAAGTGGATATTTACGAAGCGGTAAACAATTTAGAAACGTCGAAAGTTGCACTACAAGCAGCTCAACAGTCCTTTGTTAAAATTCAAAACCTAAGTTTATTTAATTACCTTTAACGTATAATGTCATGTTAACGAATCATATAATTCTCGTTAACATGACGTTTCATCCCTCATTACGTTACCTTCAAATCTAAATCTAAATCTAAATCTACTTCTAATAAGCTTAACGAATGCGCTACGAAACGCTAAACGAATTAGAATCATGTCGGCAAAGCCATCAAGTCTCAGTTTGTTTGTTTCTGTCCTTTTAATCATTTATATCTCTCATAGTTTTACTAATATTTTTTAGTATCGACTACTTTCATTACCTAATCGTTTTAGTCCCAATTCAATCCTTGCCAAATTATAAATTATTGGCATTATTAATCTGTAATTTCATCAGAATTGGTAATGGATATTCATTTGTTATTTGTAATCTACGACACTGAGTTCACCGCATGGGAAGGCTCAATGGCAAGACGTTGGTCAGAACCTTGGGAGCATAGAGAACTTATCCAGCTGGCGGCACTCAAAATTGAAGTTTGCGACACGGGATGTCAAATTTTAGAGTCCTTTTCTAGACATATAAAGCCAATTATAAATCCAACCTTAAGTCAATACGTGATTGACCTAACTGGAATAACTCAAACATTGATCGATCAAAAAGGCGTCAGTTTTCCGGCGGCGATTTATGATTTTAACAAATTTTGCTAAGGGCGATGACGTTAAACTGGCAAGTTGGGGTAATGATCAAAAGGTCCTAGCAGAAAATGCTGAGCTAAATGGAATTCGATTAGCGCCGAAGTTACTTGAACACATCGATTTAAGTGTGCCGCTGCGTAAAATAGAGAAATATAACTTTCAAGTATGCAGTGGTTTGTTACATAAACAAATAGGCATACAACTCAAAGGTCATGTTCATGACGCATTACACGACGTAAATAGTATTGTGGCCACTGTAGATCGCCTTAGTCAAAGAAAATCTGATTAGCATCAACTTGTTAGATCCCGTCGAAAATTGTTAATAGTTTTCCTCTAACACAATTTAAACGGCAACTGATTGCCATTACTTTCTCAGACGTCAATAATCTGCTTGTTAAAGCCAGCTCACACTAAACCTATAAAGTTCTCTGTTATTTATTTTCTTAAATTAAAATTAAGTTGTTGTTATATAAAGAATAAAAATCATTATTCAAATCGAAATATATTAGACTTGAGTATAAATAAATCGACTTCATTTTTGTTTTTTAACTTTGGCACGCATGTTGCTCACTATGTGTAACGGCAAAATTTTGTCATTGAGGAGATAACATAATGGGTATGTTTATTAACACAAACGTTGCCTCGATTAATGGGCAACGGAATTTAAATAACTCGACAGAAATGTTGCAAACATCTATGCAACGACTCTCGTCGGGATTACGAATCAATAGTGCGAAGGACGATGCGGCTGGTATGCAAATATCAAACCGATTAACTTCGCAAATTAATGGCCTTAACGTTGCGACACGAAATGCTAATGATGGTATTTCTATGGCGCAAACAGCGGAAGGTGCATTACAAGAAAGTACAAACATCTTGCATCGTATGCGAGATCTGTCGATACAGGCAGCCAATGGTACCTATTCTGACGGCGACCGGGCGGCACTTCAAGAAGAAGTGACACAGTTGCAACGAGAACTAGACCGAATTGCGGAAACCACAACGTTTGGTGATCGTAAGTTGCTTGACGGTACATTTGGTACAGAACAGTTCCAGGTAGGCGCAAAGCTTTCCAAACCATCGCGGTAAGCGTTGGTTCGTTCTATGCGGAAGATTTGGGTAGTGAGTCTTATGAACTCGGTGCATATAATTCAAATCATTCGGTAGGCAGTAAAGCGGCGACTAGTTCTGGCAACTTATCAAACTTTACCAATTCGGCGTCTGCGTTGAGTTTAGGTGCCGGTTTAGGTAACTTCTCGGTAGGTTTTTATTCGAATACATCGGGTGCTGTTTCTAATCCGTTTAATGCACTAGCAAATTCTGGTCTTACAGTTGAACTAGGTGTTAAAGGTTCATTAGGTAGCGCGACCGCGGTATTACTAGATGAGTTTGGTAGTGCCTACAATGTACAACGTTCTGTTCAGGCGATTACAACTGAGACAGGGGTTGATGCAGATGCAAGAACCACTGTAGCGTTGGATTTCTGGCAAGGCTCGTCAGACACTGGTATTTTTATGAATACCAATACTAATGAGCTAGACGCTGTCACCTTCCAGTTTGACCTAAAAGGTTTAAACTCTGGGATGGATGATGATCCGGCACGTATTAAATTTTCGATTGAAAATACTGAAGATTTATCTACAGCAGTTAACGCTATAAATGAAGCCGCTGGTGAAACGGGTATTTCCGCTTCATTAACAGGTGACGGGCGACTTGTTCTAACGAGTGAGCGTGGCGACAATATTCGCATGGAAAACCTACAAGTTTCAGGTAACTTGGCAAGTCAAGCTGCTATCAGAGCGACGACCTATACATACGAAGGTGAAGTTTCGGATGATAAAGACGCAATTTCTCAGGGTTGGTTAGTCAGTGCTGGTAATGGACAGTCTGTATTTACTGATACAAACTCGGTTTATGCGGAATTTGTTGGTGTCGTTCGAATGAGCTCCAATGATGATTTCAAAATGAGTCTTGTCGATACAACAACTGTCATGAATGACAATGCAATGATATTGCAAGGTACTGCAGGTACGACGTCAATTTCTAATAAAGAAACGGTTGACGACATTAATATCAGTACTGCCATCGGTGCGCAATTAGCAATCGATATAATTGACGGTGCTTTGTCACACATAGATAGTCAGCGTGCAGGTTTAGGTGCGGTACAAAACCGATTAACCAGTACTATTTCGAATTTAACAAATGTTATTGAAAATGCCAGTGGCTCTAGAAGTCGAATTCGAGATGCGGACTTCGCTATAGAAACTGCGCAACTGACAAAAAATCAGATATTGCAACAAGCCGGTACGTCTATTTTAGCCCAGGCTAACCAGTTACCGCAGTCTGCTCTATCACTACTGGGTGGTTAATTTTTGCCCTAACCCCTTGTTTATCCCTCATTTTAAACTCTCCAAGGCCCTTGGAGAGTTTTTTTTGAGTTTTTTATTAAGTTTTCCAATTAGCCGTCGATAAATACCTTGATAGAGAAATTTAAAGAAATAAAAAAACTTTAAATTTTTACTAAAGAATTCGTAGAACCTTCCGAAATAGAAGGTAACAGGCTTAAAAATTAGCTTAAAAAAGATAAACCGGAAGGGGAATTATCATGGCTTTAACCGTTCAAACAAACCCAACTTCGTTGAATGCTCAAAGAAACTTGAGTAAATCAGGTGAAAGTTTACAAACATCTATGCAACGTTTGTCATCAGGTTTGCGTATTAATAGCGCGAAAGATGATGCTGCGGGCATGCAGATTTCAAACCGTTTAACATCGCAAATAAATGGTTTGAATGTGGCAACTCGTAATGCAAACGATGGTATTTCAATGGCGCAAACCGCTGAAGGTGCGTTACAAGAAAGCACAAACATCTTACATCGTATGCGTGACCTGTCCGTTCAGGCAGCCAATGGTACATATTCTGACGGTGACCGTTCTGCTCTTCAAGAAGAAGTGGTTCAGTTACAACGAGAATTAGACCGTATCGCTAGTTCAACTACATTCGGTGACCGTAAATTACTTGACGGTACATTCGGTACAGAGCAATTCCAAGTTGGCGCTCGTTCATTTGAAACCATTGCGGTTAGCGTAGGTTCATTTTACTCAGAAGACATGGGTAATGAATCTTATGAATTAGGTGCGTACAACTCGAATCATACTATTGCAACAAAATCAGCAGTGAGTTCTGGTAGTTTATCGGCCTTTGCTAATACAGCTACAACATTAAGTGCAGGTGCTGGTTTAGGTAATTTCTCAGTTGGTTTTTATGGCACTACTTCTCAAGCTGTTACCGACCCGTACAAATCTTTAGCTAACTCAGGTGAAACTGTTGAGCTAGGTATCAAAGGGTACTTAGGAAGTGCAAACGCTGTACTTTTAGACGAGTTTGGTAGCGCATATGAAACTCAGCGTGCAATCCAATCAGTTGCAACTAAAACTGGTGTTGATGCCGACGCACGTAACACAGTTACGTTAGACTTCTGGCACGGTTCTACAGATACAGGTATCTTCTTAAATACAAGTACAAATGAGTTAGACGGCGTAACCTTCACATTTGACCTTAAAGGGCAAAATCAAGACGAAGGCGTAGGTGTTAAATTCACTTTGGAAAAAACAGAAGAACTTAGTTCAGTTGTTAACGCAATTAACGAAGCAGCTTCTGAGACTGGTATTTCAGCCTCACTTACTGGTGATGGACGTGTTGTTCTAACGAGTGAACGTGGCGACAATATCCGTATTGAGAACATGCAAGTTTCTGGCGACCTAGCAAGTTTGGCGGCTATCCGTGCAAATACCTACACATATGAAGGTGATGTTGAAAACGATAAAGACGTTATCGCACAGGGTTGGTTGATATCACGTGGTACAACTGAAACTGGTTTCACTCAGACAAACGCTGTATATGCAGAGTTTGTTGGTGTGGTAAATATGAAATCAAATGACGATTTCAAAATGAAATTTGTTGATACTACAACTGCAATGAATGAGAATGCGCATATCTTGCAAGGTACTGCGAATACAGCAACTTTGTCTGAGAAAAATACTGTTGACGATATTAATATCGGTACAGCGATTGGTGCTCAAAAAGCGGTTGATATCATTGACGGTGCATTAAGCTACATCGACAGTCAACGTGCAGGTTTAGGTGCGATTCAAAATCGTCTAACATCAACAATTAGTAACTTAACTAACGTTGTAGAAAACTCATCGGCAGCACGTTCACGAATTCGTGATACGGACTTTGCTACTGAGACAGCGCAGTTGACGAAGAACCAAATATTGCAACAGGCAAGTACTTCAATACTTGCACAGGCAAACCAGCTGCCGCAGTCGGCGCTAAGTTTACTTGGGTAATATTTCAAGCTAGACACAATGGAAAGCAAAAGGCGTGTCAAAACCCTTTTGCTTTTTTCGTTTTTAAAATCGGAGATTTGACATGAATACTCTAAATCCTATCGGCCACACTGAGACATCGGCAGTTACAAAAAGTAATGTGCCAGATGTATTGAATAACACGGATGAGAATGAACTCATTGTGGCTGTTGATAAGAATTCAGGTGCGGCTCCTCAAACTGACGTCTATACTAAGCAGCAAATTGGACATGATCAAAATGATCAAAATACTCAACAGGAAACAGCCGAAACGGTTGAATCAGATTTGTCAAAGGAACAAATGACCAATATGGCTCAGTCTTTGCAAAGTTTTGTTGAGTCACTAAATCGTTCAATCGAATTTTCTGTAGACGATGAAGCCAATAGGAATGTGATTACGGTCAAAGATTCACTATCAGGTGATGTCATTAGACAAATTCCATCCCAAGAAGTGTTAGACCTAATTAAAAGTTTAGGCAAAACCACTGGCATTTTGTTTAACGAAGATGTTTAGGCAGAACGATTGATAACGATGTTTAGGTCGTTAGTTTTTTGCACTACACTTGTATAGAGTAGCGTACTTAGTTTTTATAACAGTCAAGTATTGAGGTAAATCATGGCAACAATCACATCTACAGGTATAGGCTCAGGTCTAGATGTAAACAGTATCGTGACAGAGCTTGTTGCCGCCGAAAGAACACCTTTTGACGAAAACTATGATTACACGTTACAAACTAATTCAAATAAAATTACTGCAATGGGGCAGCTTAAAAGTGCGTTAGCGACACTTGAAGATTCGTTATTCGATCTTAAACTGCCAACTACCTTTTCCCAAAGAAATGCGACCAGTGAAGCTACTGTATTTTCAGTTTCAGCAGGTAGTGCTGCCTCATCAAGGTTCGTTTGATGTATCCGTGGATCAGTTGGCCGAAGCACATAAAGTCGCCACTCAAGCATTTACTGACGGTCAATTTATCGGTGCTGGTAATCTTAATATTTCAGTAGGAAGCGGTTCATTTAGCCTAACCGTCGGCGCTGAAGATACCTTAGATGACATCAAAAACGCAATTAACGAAAATACGGTTAACGATGGCCACGTTGTGGCAAACATTGTTAATGGTGATGATGGTCAATATCTTGTATTAGCGGCGTCTGAAACAGGTGAAGATCAAGTATTAAAGATAGAAGTCACTGATGACGATGGTAATTTACATGATGATTCCGGTCTATCAAGGTTAGCATTTGATACTTCAAAAACCGTTTTGGCGGAAGATTTTAGCGCAGCAGAAGTACTTGGTTCTAATGGATCTATTACGGTTTCTGACGGTTTAACCGATTTAGATATCGCCATTACCGATACCGACACGATAGAAACCATTGTCGCGAATATCAACTCTGCTGGCTTAAATTTATCGGCGACCCTTGAGGATAACGGAAGTGGTGGATTTAAGCTTGTTTTAGAGTCGCAAAATGATTACCCGGACAATAAGGCGAGTATAGCGATAGTAAGCGACGATGATGGTGACGATACTGACGCACTTGGACTAAGTAAGTTAGCTCATGATTATTTCACAGGAAATTATTCTGTCGTGAATGAAGCAGTAGATGCAAAGATTACTATTGATGGCAGTATTACGGTAACAAGTTCGTCTAATACCATTGAAAATGCCGTATTAGGAACAAGTATTGTTGCAACCGAAGTTCACGAACCTGATGAGTCAGACACTGTTGTTGTAACCCTTGATACTGACGGCACAAAAGAGAAAGTTGAGAAGTTTGTTGCTGATTATAATGTGATGATTCAAACAGTAAATGCTTTAACTAGTATTGAACAGGATGAAGAATCCGATGAAGAAGACGCCTTACAAGTTGGTATCTTAGTGTCGGAGTCTTCGCTTAGAACTATGTTAAGTCAATTTAGACGTTCTATCGGTGATGCGGTCGAAGTAGCGCCTGGAGTTTCATTAAGTTTGTCTGTTCTTGGGATTACAACGACCAAAGATGGCACTTTAGAAATAGACGCGGAAGAGTTGGATAATCAAATTGAGACAAACTTTGACTATTTTAGCGCCTTGTTTACTGGAGATGATGGGGTCGCGACGACCCTTTACAACCGAGTTGGTGAATATGAGAATACCGGCGGAGTAGTTGATCAGAAAATCGATACGTTTAATGACAATATAACGCGACTGGATGAAGACAAAGAAAAACACGAAATTAAAATGACGGCTTATGAAGCCAGATTGTATTCGCAATTTTTAGCAATGGACTTACAAGTTGCGCAACTGCAATCTACAGGTGATTATTTAACTGAGCAATTGTCCTCGTTAAATAAGTCCAATAACTAACATTTAGCGATTGCCATAAGTTGGAGGCCCTATGTCGATATTGCTTAAAACAGTCAACGAACATTTCCCTAAGCTTGATATTCACCAACGGATTGAGTTTTGTTTAGATGCTCTTGGGCCAGCTGATACTATTATCCAGTCTTCCAGTTTTGGGTTACAATCAGCCGTTTTACTTCATCTGATGTCAGTCGTCAGGCCATCAACCCCTGTTTTTTTGTGAATACAGGTTACCTTTTTAAAGAAACACTCGCCTACGCCAAATACCTCAAATCTGAATTAGATTTAAATGTCGTTGAAATCAAACCCAAACTCAGTCCTAAAACCATAGAAAATAAATACGGCCAGCTTTGGTTAAATGGCGCTGCAGGTATTGAACAATTTAACTCGTTAACGAAACTGCAACCGTTGCAGCAAGCATTAGCGAAAACTAAGCCCACTATTTGGTTAAGTGGTGTAAGACGACAGCAATCGCAAGAAAGGCAAAACATGTTATTTGCTGTAGAGCGTTTCAATACAGCAAAAATCCATCCAATGCTCGATTGGACTGACAAAATGGTGCATGAGTATATGGTTAAAAATCATTTGCCCCGACATCCGCTAGAAGCTGAAGGCTATCTTTCGGTTGGTGATACTGTTACGACTCAATCGTTGCATGAGGTTGATGATCCAAGTGATACTCGCTTTATGGGTTTTAAACGTGAATGCGGCCTACACGCTTAGTTTTTGTCCCATTTAAGCGTCCTACTTTTCTTATTTTTCATTTTATTTAATTTTTCCGTTGCCTATGGAATATTCCTTGCTACATTCAATGTATTAGGATTTTTGCCGTCAATACTTTGAATGTGTTACAAAAATATGTTTATGTAGGGCAAGTCCATATTTAGCGAATATGTTTATTGAATCTTATTCTGCGGAGTTTGGTCAATGCATATGTTTAGAACAACATTATCGAGTTTACAATGTCAGACAATCAAAATGTAGAAATGCTAAGAAGTGTATTACAACTCACATTCAATAAAAATTTAGCGTTTTTTCGTACACAGTTCCCCACTTGTTTAAGCGTTTCAAAGACTATCAAGCGCAAAATTATGGATTGGAATTAGATCCTAAAGGCAATTTAAATATAGCTGGTAACGGTAATTTTATTTATCAAGATGATCCTAAAAAGACCAGTATAGATCAGGCGAAATTGTTTTTGTCTAAACCGACTCGCAGTGTTTATCGAATTTCACCGTTAGATGCAAATGACAGAATGCGACGCCATCCGATGGGGTTTTTACACCCTTTGTATTTGAATAAACTCGCGGAAATTGCCCAGAAGTACGTTAAAATGGGAAACGAATATAAACTTCGTTACGACCCATTAAACTATTATCCATTTTTCTCTGTAGTTGGCGTTGGGCTAGGGTATCACTTGGAATATTTGGCTGAACAAGATATTGGTCATTTATACATTTATGAGCCTAATGAAGATATGTTTTATGCCTCTATGTTTACGACAGATTGGGAGTGGCTTGTAGGTAAGTTCACTGAGGCAAACAAAAGTATTACTATTTTAGTTGGGGTTCCTTTCGAAAAATATCTTGAAGGATTTCAGAAGCTTTTCCACAAGTTCGGTTTGTTTAAAGCAGGCTGCCTTCCGGTTTATCAGCATTACGCAAGTGAAGAGTCTGATGAAGTGATGAAAAACTTCTTTAAAAATGTTGTCGCTATTTATGGTGGTTTTGGCTTTTTGAAGATGAAATATTGTCAGTTCGCAATACATTAGCAAACGTTAAATTAAAGCCTGATTTTTTACCAGAAAACCTTAAAGTTAATGAAGAGCTAAGACCTAGAGTATTTGTTTGTGGTTCAGGGCCATCCATTGATGATGCAATTGATTTTATTAAAAACAGCCAAGAAAAAGCAGTAGTTGTTTCCTGTGGTACAGCATTAAAAGTATTTCATAAAGCTGGCATCGTGCCAGATTTTCATATTGAAGTAGAGCGAACAAAAGGTGTTAAAGAATTTTTAGACACGATCGATGATCCTGAATATTTTTCTAAAATTACACTGATTGCAATGCAAAATGTAATGTCGACAGTGGTTGAAAAATTTGGTCAAACTTTATTGTATTTGAAACCAAACGATGGCGGCACTGACCTTATTCGAGTAACACATCCCAAAAATAATATTGCCCATCTATTTGGCTCTAACCCAACAGTTACCAATAGTGCGGTAGCGGTTTGTAACTATTTAGACGCAAAAGAAGTTTATTTGTTTGGGGTTGATTTGGGATACAAAGATCCGAATCAGCATCACTCAAAAGACAGTGCGTATTACAATGAGCTAAAAGATAAAGTAAACCACAAGCGTTTTAATTCGAAAAAAACTGCAGAGGCTAATTTTGGCGGTACGGTGTTTGTAAATCACGTATTTGATTGGGCCAGAACCAGTATGGAATACGCTTTACGGCGTAAAACAAGTCGCGGCGATTGTTTTAACTGTTCAGACGGGGCGAAGATCATTGGTGCTGAGCCGTTACAAATTGACGACATTAATTTTGGTTATGAATTTGATAAAAATAAGTTTGTTTCCTTGGTTAAAAACATGAAATTTAAAAGTACCGTAAAGTACGACACGCTTAGTCGGTCATTACAAAAGCGCGGTACAGTTTTATGTGACATGATAGACTTTTTACCGATGAACGGTTTTTAGAAATGGAGCTAACGCCTAAAAACATTATTGAAATAATGAATCGAAATTACATGCATTTGATGTCGCACGATGGCAGTGAAGAGATCTTTGGTATGCGCATGGCGACAGGGTCATTGACCTATATACAAATTGCCATATTAGGATTTTTATTTACGCTTAAAAGCCCTGAACTGAGAACAGAATTTGGTAAAGAAGGACTTGCTTTACTTCATGAATATCTGCAAGAAATGAAATACATTTTTGAAAGTGAATTTATGGAAGAGAGAAAATAGTTTGCCATACAGTGTTAATGATTTGGTTACGAGTTATCAAGCTTGTGGCGTAAAGGCTGGTCAAGTTGTTTATTTAACTGGCAACTTTGGTCGCTTAGGTGTGTCGCTTGATGTGTCTAAGGTGGAATTGTTTGAGCGTCACTTACAGGCGCTTTGGCAAATATTAGGCGAACAGGGAACTATTGTTGTGCCTACCCACAGCGCTTCTATTTGTAATACTGATCAAATTTTTGACTTAGCGTTAACCAAAAGTGAAATGGGGCCTTTTAGTGAATACGTTCGTTTATTAGAGGGTTCCGTGCGTTCTTTTCATCCGTTTTTTTCTCGCACGGCAATAGGTGCCAAGGCCGAATATATTTGTGGACATAATTCACGACACAGCTATGGCGGGCATACACCATTTTCGAGAATGCTTGAGCTTGATGCCTTATTTATAAGTGTTGGAATCGAACCGCGACAAATCGTCAGTTTAGTGCATCAGTGCGAGTTGGAGATGGGGGTGCCTTACCGATATAACAAAGAGTTTATGCATCAGGTTATTCGAGATGGCTAAGTAAGTGTTGAACCCTTTTATCATTTAGTCACTTATTTAGATTGCGACATTGTTCGTGATAAAAATATTAAGATATTTGAACATTTTAAGCAGCAGCACAAATTGCATCAAGTCTCGATGGGTAAGGGTACGTGTTGGGCGTTTAACATGAAGTCTTTTTATCAATCGACTACGGAACTGATGTCACAGGATATATACAGTTGGCTACAAACCCCACCGACAAAGCGACCATATCAAAACTGATTTTTATGGGCTAAATTGCATCCAGTATAGAATTCAGTGAACCAGAGTGTTTAGTCCTAGTTCACTCAATATTCTGATAAGTTTTAGACTGCGGTTTGTTTTTCTATTTCTACAATTAGTGAATTAATCGTATTTAACTCTTCCATTTTATCGTCAGAAATTTCGATTTTAAATTCTTTATTTACCTTTAAAATAACGGTCATAGAATCTAACGAATCTAGTCCTATTTGCGCAAAGGTTAACTGATAATCTGCTTCCGACTCGATATGGGCGTCGCTATTTTGTTGTAAAATTATATCTGTAACTTTTTGTTTTATATTCATATTTTATTCCGAAGGGCTTTCGATTTATAGACTTATAATTTTTGTCAGTTCATTCCGATTTATTTTACCAGACCTAGTCCTAGGTAACGACTCAATATGAACCAATTGGTTGGGTATCAAAGCCGCATCTGTCGATTTCAGATGATCAACAATATCCCTCATGGACAAGGTGGATTTTCCTTCTATACAAACTACCGCTATTGAGTCTTTTAGCTTTTTAGGGTCTGGTATCCCGACTACAGAGAACGCATTGGTTTTGATTAAATTAACCAGCTTTGACTCAATTTCATCAGGGTGTACTAAGGCACCGTTGCAGTTAATGACATCGTCAGCGCGGCCACCAAATACGAGATAACCCGCGTCATCTATGAAGCCCTGATCGGACGTTTTATACCAACCACCTACCAAATTACTTTGCCATAACGCGTCATCTAAATAGCCTAAACACAAATTTGTTCCCCTGATAGCAATCGTTCCTTGGCAATTATTGCCTAATGGTTGATTGTTCTCATCTAATATTTGTAATTCACAACCCCTAGATGGCTTGCCCTCTGTATGGGATTTATCTAAGTGACGATTGAGTTCAAAAAATGTTACTCGCATCGCTTCAGATAGCCCATAGTGTAAAAATATTCTTGTTGTTGGCAGGCTTTTAATTAAATTTTCCCGAAAGAAAGGATCAAATTTCATCGCACCGGTTTGGATCCATTTAATCTGATGACTCAGTTCATTCAAGTGCTCGTGGGCCACTTGCAGTATTGACGACAGCATAGAAGGGGCGATTGCTAACGCATTACATTGATGTTTGTGTAATAAACTAAATAAGTTCACAAACCCTTTAATTGCTTTGGGTAAAACAACGGTGCCGCCTACTTTAAACACACTATGACATCGGCCAAAGCCATAGGCATGATCAATTGCAGCATAGACACACTCAACAATATTGGCATCAACTTCCATTTCATCATTCATAAATTGGCAAATCGAAGAAATGCCTTCATGACTTAAGCGCACACCTTTGAGTTTTGATGACGTGGTTCCCGAAGTGAAGATGACGATGGCTTCGGAGTAATAGGCTAGATCTAAGTTTTCTTGTTTTGGCAGTGTTTCGATATCTATTGTTGGATCAATTTGATATTGAATGTTTGCCGTTTCCAGCGCCCCAGCGATACGTTCTTCATCTTTAAATGGAATAGGGACGGGTACCGCACCTACCGCCATGCAAGCATAATAGGATATCAATAAATTGACATTAGAAACGGAATGGATGCCAACTCGGTTCCCCAGTAACGCCATCGGATACCAGTTTACATGCTAACGAAGCAATTTGATTATGCAACTGTTCGTAAGTGAGTTGCTTATCTTCCCCGATGATTGCTAAATGTTCCGGGGAAGAGTTACTGATTTCAGAGTACAGATTTAACATTCTATTATTTAGCCAACTTAGTAAAAAATGATTGCTCGAATGATTCCAATTGTAACGAATCGACATAACCTACCGTATTTTGTATCGCAGAGTTAATGTTGATATACATTGTTTGTATCGCCTCTGGGTTTGCACTGCCTATTCCTTGGCGATTATTTACAATACTTTTCGGGTCTATATTTTGGGCAAATTTGTCAGGATTAATTTTGGGCAAACTAATATCTAATTTTTGTGCCGCTTGATATATATCATCTAAAGTTAACTCAGAAGTGTGGTTATCAATACATTGCCTAACTGCCAATCCAACAATTTTGTGTACACTTCTATTGTCTAGGTTGGTTTCCATGATCAACATGTCACAAATATCTGTGCTGTAGGTAAAACCTTCGCCAGCAGCCGCGTTAAGCTGTTTTTTATTAAACGTCGATTGTGTTAATACGTCGTTAAACAGGTCAACACAAGTAATCACATAATCAAGCGCTCGTGGCACTTCGTAATAGGCAAAAATACGGTTGTCTGGTTGGCCACTTATTGTTTGATTAGTGCTGATCAATGACATAAATACGCCAGTTAATGATCGAGCTTGCCCTCTTATGTAGGCTAGGCCGTATGGATTTTTCTTTTGTGGCATGATCACACTAGTGCGGGACGTTTGATCTGAAAAATCAATGTAATCAAATTCCTTACTTCCCCAAATAATAAACTCTTCTGAAAGCCTATCGAGCGTGGTCATGATACTGATGACAGGGGTCATAATATCAAGCACCATATCCGGTGCCCACATCGCGTCACGAGTGTGTTCAACTAACCCATCGAAGCCGAGTAGATCTGCTAAATACTCACGGTCAATATTAAGTTGGGAACCATTAACACTGCCTGAACCGGCTGGACTTTTATTGACAAATTGAAGTGCCGTTTTTAAACGTTCTAGGTCACGGGTTAACGGCATGACAAAGGTTAATAAGTAATGCTCTAGTGTCGTTGGTTGTGCATGTTGCAAATAAGTGAAGTCTGACATATAGGTGGATTTATGGGACTTGCAAACAGTTTCGAAACTCGAAATTAGGTTTACAACTTGCTTAATCAGGCCGGTTATTTTTTCACGACAACACAACTGCCAGCTTATGGTGCTTGCTTCTCTACGAGCTCGACCAATGTGTATATAACCTGCTAAATCGCCAATGTGTTGTTTTAAAATTTCGTCTCGATTGTTATAAACATCCCCTATGTAGGGGTCAAAATCTAATTGCTCTAATTTTACATGGTGAAATTCGACGAGTTTCGTGACCAATTCTGAATATACTGCATCTGTGATTATGCCTCCTTTTTTAGGGCGGCGACGTGGGCTAGGTCAGCAAAACTTAAGCCTTGATATAGATACTTACTTGCTTCTAATTCGTATGCAAATGCACCATTTATTAAACTTTCACTAGGCGGTGTTTTAAAGCGTGAGTTCGCACCTAAAAATTCTTTTTTCATATTAACGTTTATTCTCTTTTAACGAGCTGGCTAAATCGGCGTCTACTATCAAATCTTTAACCGCATGTTCTAATTTTATGGGCTCAAGTTGGATCAATTGACCTGACTTTTCTACAAGTGCATGGACATTAGTTTGGCAAGCCAAACCGGGGCGGCCATTTATTTTCATACGGCAACTTAAACACAGGCCTAAGCGACAATTTTTGTCGTAACCAAAACTCGGATCCTGTTGATCTCTAAATCGCTGTAAAACTTCTAACAAGGTTTCATTTGGAGAATAGGAGACCGTGACTGTCTCAAAATATCCATCAGCCGCTTTAAATAGATCAAGCCTAAATAAATTTAGCTTCACTTTAGCCATTAACAACCTCAATATTTTTCTCTGTCGCGACTGATTTATGTGTTAAATAAAGCTGGTTGTGTTTTAAGCGCAGTAAACTATGAACTGCCTTGTTTTCAGCTAAGGTTGTCGGGAAGTCTAGACGATAATGCGCACCACGTGACTCTTCTCTATGTAGCGCACTGATACATATTGATTTAGCGACAAGTAGCATGTTTTTCAATTCAAAATATTCAACAACTTCGTCATTGTAAAGTTTTGACTGTGATTTTACGCCAATTAAACTAAGTTGTTCAAACCATTCGTTAAGTTGAGCCAGTTGCGTTCGCAATGAGGTCTGATCCCGAATGACGCCCACATTATTGGACATACCCACTTTAAGCTTAAGTGACATACTAGAAACTGAACAAGCGGTCTGATAATTGTTCATTAATAACTGACTAATTACTTCTGAAATTGAGCTGTTATTAGGCGCAGTGACATTGTTTTCCAAATCAATTTTTTCAGTTGCGTTGCCGCATGACGACCAAAAACAAGAGTTTCAACTAATGAGTTTCCACCTAACCTATTTGCGCCATGAACACCAGCTGAAGCACATTCACCTACCGCATAGAGCCCCTCAATTACAGCGTTTGACGTCATTACTTGGCAGTTTTCATTAACCAAAATACCACCAATGAGATAATGCGCAGATGGCGCGATTTCAAATCTATCTTTATATAATGCAAGACTCGTATAGGTTTTAGCTATGAGTTCAGCTTCTGCACAAGTTGACTTTTGTTCCTCTGGCACATGACTGAAGTCGATATAAACTTTCTGTCCGTTTTGTCGTTGCTTCTCAATTTCAATTGAAAGTACATCTCGACTAACTTGCTCAGCGTTTTGTTTATCAATAGTGAGCATAAACCGCTCGTTGTTTGAATTAAAAAGTTGAGCACCCGCGTTGATTACGGGTTCCGGGAATTGAATACCATTGTGGGCTAGGCCGAGTGGGTGGTATTGTACAAACTCCATATTATGCAATTGCGCACCAACTCTTAAAGCCATGGCAAGACCGTCGGCAGTGCTTGATGTCGCGTTACTCGATAACTGGTAAAAATTTAAACCACCACCGGTAGCTAAAACAACTTGCGGCGAAACTACAATTTGGCTTTCAGTTGTTCGCCTATCTATACCTTCCACACCAATGATTTTATTATTATCAACAACTAAATCAGCAACATAAAAGTGTTCGTTAAATTCGACACCATTTTTTTCGCCTGGGCAAGCAATGCCTTGACACAATTTAAACCGGTGCGGCCTTTTGAATAACAAGCCCTAGGCAAGCTATTGCCGGAAAATGTTTTTAAACGGTAATGGTTGTCCTGCTGGTCAAACTTAACCCCAAGCTGCTCCATCCATTTAATTACTTTGGGGGCTTCGGTGCATAAAAAGTCCACTTGTTTTGGGCTGCTTAAGTGTTTACCACTTTTTATTGTATCTAACTTATGTTGCTCAGAATTAGGTTCTTCAATAGCGGCATTCATACCGCCACGCGCACTGACCGAGTGACTATGTAGAGAGGGGATTTTAGAAATAACTAACGTACTAAGCCCCTGTTCGCTAGAGGTCACAGCGGCTGCGAGTCCAGACAATCCAGCCCCAACGATTATAACATCGTATGCTTTAGCTCGTTGCTGCATGACTTGCTGTTTCTTATCCATTTAACGCCTGTTGACTTATCTTTATTAACTTATCGATAAAGCTAAAGATTTAACGAGTTAATTGCCATTAGTTGGTTTATCATCTTTTTATACAATAGTTTATATGTTTACTGGGGCTTTACTAATTAATTAAATTACTGAGTTTTAGTTGACACATTTTATAGTCAAATTACGCAGTTGAATGTTTTAATCTAACGTATAGTACTATTTTTTAATTTAACTATCTGATACTAAATGATTAAACTTCATAATTGGCGTAAAACTAAGTTTATAATACCAAGGTGAACTCGGTAAACTAAATATGGTTCATTGTTATAAACAACTGGTGTAGAAACCTAATGGCATACTCGTTGATTTATAACGAAGACCACATATCGATTTAGTATATTAATTGAAATAGGTGTAGCACTTACCGTACCAAAAATTACATTTAGAGAAGATTAAGAAAAGTAGGTGCGATAATTGCTTTCTTCACTGATAACTAAGTTGTCCTGTAGCGTAACAAGTTAAAAATGAATAAATCTTGTTATTTTGGCAAATAAGATAGTTTAAACCATTGTTTCAAGGAAACACCCTAGTTAGGGCAAACGAATGAGAGAGGCATTATGAGTCTTATAGAATTTAGACAAGCAAAACCAAGACCGATTGGCCGTACCAATTTACTCGATAAAGGATATGGTTTAGAACATATCAAAGGTATTTTAGATACAGGAAGTCAGTTTGTTGATGTCGTTAAGCTCGGCTGGGGAACTAGCCTAGTGACTCAAAATTTAGCTGAAAAGTTGGCGTTATATCGAAGCTACGACGTTGAAATTTGCTTAGGTGGAACTTTATTTGAATATGCTTATATGACAAATAAGATAGACGAATTTATTGCCTACGTTAAAGACCAAGGCTTGAAAATTATTGAAATTTCAGACGGTGCAATTGAAATTCCTGAAAAGGAAAAGGGCGCAATAATCGAAAAGTTAGCTAAAGACTTTACCGTTTATTCTGAAGTGGGAAGTAAAGACGAAACCGTCATAATGTCACCAAGTAAATGGGTAAGGCAGATTAAAAGTGAACGTGCAGCCGGCGCATCCTTAGTTATTTTGGAAGGCCGAGAAAGTGGCACTAGCGGACTTTACCGAGGTGATGGCGAAATTAGAATGGGCTTGGTTGATGATATTTTTGAGTCTGGGCTTACGCTTGCCGATCTTATTTTTGAAGCACCGCAAAAATCACAACAAGTCTGGTTATTAAAGCAATATGGCGCAAATGTGAATATGGGAAATATTGCGCTTGAAGACGTTATTTCGCTGGAAACATTGCGATTAGGTCTCAGAGCCGACACGTTAGAAGTCTTTCACGGCGGGAAGTAATTATGTTGTCAGGTGCCGACATTGATGCGCTAGGGCAAAAAATTTATAAATGGTGCCAAGACTTATTTCCGATTTGTCGAAGTATTACCGGCCCGGGTACCCGACAAACACTAACTTATTTGCAAGATTTGCTGCTAGGTTTGACAATACATGCTGTGCCATCTGGCACGCAGGTATTTGACTGGACGGTACCAGATGAGTGGCAAATTAAAGATGCCTATATTTTGGGTCCTGATGGCCAAAAGGTTGTTGATTTTAAAGATAACAACCTTCATATCGTTGGTTATTCAATTCCGACAAACGAAACGTTAACGTTAGAACAATTACAACCACATTTGTATTCTCTACCGGAGCAACCCGATGCGATTCCATATGTGACCAGTTATTATTCTAAACGTTGGGGATTTTGTTTAGCTCAAGAGCAACGGGATGCTTTAACCCCTAGTGAATATCAGGTGGTAATTGACTCTGAAATAAAACCAGGTGTTCTTAATTACGCAGAGCTTATTTTACCAGGTAAATCGGAACAAGAGGTTTTTATATCTACCTATGTTTGCCATCCTTCGATGGGAAATAATGAGCTATCAGGGCCGACAGTTACAGCCGCAGTGTGCCAATGGCTAATGCAACAAAAAAGCTTAAAATACACCTATCGAATTGTTTTTATACCAGAAACAATCGGCTCGATTACGTATTTAAGTCAACACCTTGCACATTTGCAGCAACACGTTTTTGCTGGGTTCAATCTAACTTGCATTGGTGATGACAATGCTTATTCCTATTTGCCATCCCGCGCCGGAGACACCTTGTCTGACCGTATCGTGAAACATGTCATGCATCACATTGCACCGGACTACAAACAATATACATGGCTTCAACGGGGCAGTGACGAACGACAATATTGTGCGCCTGGTGTCGATTTACCGATAGCAACAATAATGCGCAGTAAATATGGCGCTTATCCTCAATATCATACGTCTTTGGATAACTTAGATTTTATTTCTCCGCAAGGGTTAGCGGGTGGCGCTGATGCAGTTATCAAGTCGTTGCAAATACTAGAGCTAAACGGTACGCCAAAAATGTTAGTGTTAGGCGAGCCGCAATTAGGAAAACGCGGGCTTTATCCAAACATGAGTGTTAAAGGCTCAGCTGCGACGGTTCGAAATATGATGAACATGATCTCTTATTGTGACGGCAAACTCAGCTTGTTGGACATAGCAGAAATCATAAATGTACCATTTGCAGAATTATATGGTTATGTTGAAAAACTAAAAGCCGTAGATTTACTTTCGTATGAATAAAGCGCAGCAGCAGGATTCAACCTGCTGTCACGCTACATATCAAGTTATGTATTTTCTATTTATTAATGCCTTCCTGTTCACCAATAATTTGTGGAAAATTCATTAACATCAAATCGAATGGCGTTAATGAATTATTAACTATCTTTTGCATCTTCTTTTGAAATCCTTTTGTTTCAATCGGTATGCCTCGAGTTGCCACCTTTTTTGTAGATTGTTGCTCAAATATAATTGAAGTTATATTGTTGATGGCGTTGCTTTCTTGGTCTTTTAATTCCGGAATTTTGCTATTACTTTTAACATCTTGATAAAGGAGCAAATCTTCTTCGTTCAGTTCATTAATTTCGTCTGTAAATTGCGTCGTATCGATTTTGAATTGCTTTAATGTTCGGTTCGTTCTTTTTGCAAAACATTCGGTAAGTTAAACAAAGATAAATAGTATTCTATGGCATCATGTAATGTATCTAAGGTCACTACCGTAGAGAAGTTTTCATCTAGATTTTTTATCACCGCCTTACTATCTTCAACTTCTTCGTTAATCGCATTCGGGTGTAATTGTTTGCAGAACCGGTTTATGTTTTCTGGATTACGGAAAAACTTGATGAAATTTTCCTGCGTAGGAATAATATTTTGGCGCATACATTGGTAGCTGAATGCCGAGCTGATTCTATCTATTGGATCTCTGAAAATGCACATTAATTCAAAGTCGCTCGTTTTGGGCAAAAAATGTGAGCCATAAGGTAAATGGGTACTGAGTAAATAGAAAAAATTATGATTTAAATTTTTAAGTTCATTTGGATTTGCAGTACGAGCAACAAGAGGTAATGGGTTGTCTATGCCTTTAAGTTTAAGTGCGGTTATAAGGTTTAAGCGCGCCCACTCAATTGCCGTTTGAAAACTTAAGCCACCAGTTTTAGGTACATGATAAAGAAATATCGGTTTGATTGAATCACGATTGACGTTCATCAAACTGCTATAGAAATTGAGCTCTGGGTTGACTTGTTTTACTAAATCCTGCAATTCGGTTTGAAATGGCATGGAACATCCTTAATTTTCTGTCGAACCAAGTTTGGACTTAAACTCGGTTTTATTTATTTGATTATCGTTTGCAATTATTGATAAACGCCGCTAGAGCTTATTTGATAGCGGGAACGTAATTGTTATTAGAGTCGCTCTGATTCATCATGCAAATAAAGCATTTGCAGTAGATTAAGTTAAGCACAAATCATACCGGGCTTTATGTTAGCTTTTGATATGCGACCAATCTAAAGGTGTACCGCGCTGAATCGCTTGATTAACAGGTTGGCCTATAACTTCATCTAAATGTTTGGGCGCTAGACCATGACCGGGGCGAATGCTTTTTACATTGTCGTAGGTAATCGTATCGCCCTTTTTCATATTAGTTACTACATAAAGGGAACGATAGTTCTTCCTAGGTGAAGTACTAGAATAATCAACTTGTCCTAAACTGTCATGACTATTTCGAATATCTTGTATAAAGCGTTTAAATTCGGCAATCGGTAGCGAGAATTCAGAATCGATGGCCCCATCATTTTGATCAACCGTGATGTGTTTTTCGATAGCGACTGCACCGAGAGCAGTCGCGACAACAGCCGCCGTATTGCCGACACTGTGGTCAGACAATCCCGTTAAGCAGTTAAATCGATGTTTAATGTCGGTCATTGTAGACAAATTAAAGCTCTCTACCGGAGCTGGGTAGTTACTAATGCAATGCAATAAAATAAGTTCTTTGGCATTAGGAATGTGTGTAAAAAGATCGTCTATTTGATTGTCGTCAATGATCCCGGTTGAAATAATGACGGGTTTTCCAGTGGCAACAACTTTTTCAATCAGCGGGATATCCATTGCTTCAAATGACGCAATTTTGTAGATCGGGCAATGATACTGCTCCATCAAGGCAAGGCCACGTTCTGAAAAAATAGATGGGAAGAGGGTTATGTTTTCTTCACGGGCAACGGCAAATAATTCGTCAAACCAGCTTTCTGGAGTCGCTGCTTCTTGATAGACATCATATAGAGAACGTCCTTGCCAAAGGCCAGATGAGATAACAAATTCATCGTCGTGTTTATCTAACGTCATATCATCGGCGTTAAATACTTGGATTTTGACTGCGTCAAAACCGGCTTTAGCAGCTTCGCGCATCAAGTGGAACATTCGCTCTTTATCGCCTTTATGATTGCCGGATATTTCCGCAATGATATACGGCGAAGCCTGCTCATTAATTTCCCTACCGTTGACATTAATCGATTTATTTAGCATGAGTTTGCTCGATGTGTTGTTTTAGTCGTTTAACATGTGGACTTGCAAAGTTACCGGAAACATCTTGGTTTTCACCAACATCCTGTATCACGACACTGCCAGCGCGAATAAGTGCATTTGCGCCTACCACGACCCAGTTTGATATTGTTGACCCCGTCCCAACCCACACATTTTCCGCTAGTTTTGCGCGGCCAGTAATTGAAACGTTGCCACTTAATATACAGTTATCTGCAAGATAGGCGTCATGGGATACATTCACTTGGATACCCAATTGGCAGTGAGCGCCGATATGTGTCATATGATTGCTGTAAACCGCTTTTGATATGTTACTACTGGCATGAACGGCACAGCCTGTTTTTATCAGTACACCACCAAAATGTTCAATATGGCGGTTCTGTCCATTAATTTTTTACTTAACAGTGCTTGCGTGCCAATCGTGGCATTTGGCCCGATGTAACAATCATCTTCTATCACTGTATTACTGCCAATATAGGCGCCGGCTTCGATATGGCAATTGTTACCAATCCGGACATTGTCTTCAATGGTCGCTTGGGGTGATATCTTGCAGTTTTCGCCGATATAAGCTTTTGTATTGTTTATCACAGGTGGAAAACGATTATGGATCACATGGAATAACTCATCGGCATTGGCCGTTTTAATCACCGTTTTATTATGCGTTTCTTCAGAAAATATCTGGGTTGTTATGATGGCAATTATATTTGGGTTTGCTAGAGCTTGTTTAAAGTATTTTGGACCGGTTGCCAAAGCGATAGAAAACGGGGTATTGCTCCAGAGCAAATGCCGTTTGTTTTACATTTTTGAGTTGGCCGATGTCGCCAATTAATTGAGTTTCAAACTCAGGCAAGACAGCTGCAATATTAAAAGTCATATTGAAATTAGTTTTTCCGCAATTCGTTGAGCACCTAAGCCGTCAACAGCCAAACGTAGCTTTTGACTTCGTTTTGTTAATAATTCGATATTCGCCAGATTTTTTGTAAATCAAAAAGCAGTTGTTTTAAATCAACATCTGGCCAAAATCCTACGCTATCAATTAATCCGCTTTGTTGCCATCCAGCAAGTAAAACTTTTTGATTATCGGCTAAATAGCCAGCGGTAAAAGGCACACCTAATTTTGCCAATTCGTAACTCATTGTTCCGCAACTGATGACGCCATAATGACACTCACCTAAAAGTGTTGCGACATCACTATGGTCAACCCAAATTTGACACTTTTTATCGTCAATGATCTGTTTTAATTTTGGCAACTGGCTATTGAGTGAGGTCGTCAAAAAATGAATTTTTTACCGCTTTTGATTTTTGCATCGTTTGCAATAAATCTAGGACAAATGGGGCCGTTGTGCCGGCACCAAAGCTAACAAAAACCGTCGCGCCGTGAGAGTTGTCTCGAGAAGGTAAGTCGCTGAGGGGTAACTGACAAAACTGTTCGCGGATAACCACATAATAAAGTCCGCATAAAATCTCGGTCTTTTGCCCTAAAATACAATGCCTATAATCTTCAGCAGTGCGGCTAGGATTAATATTTACGACAAACTGTCCTAGATAATGGCCGGAGCAAAAATAGTCAAATTGGCCCCATTTTACGTCGGCTTCTAATAACTTCTTTTGGTAATCATAGTCACAATGATAGTGATCAATAAAGAGAGTCGTAATCTGTAATGCATGACAAATCTCAGTTAGCTCTTTGCCATCGTCAGGGTTTGTTAATGTTAACGTTTTAGTAAATGCTGAGTTTTCATTAATGTTTGGAATTTCTGAATCAGCACTGATCACCGCTAAGCAAGTAATACCTGAGTTGACTAGTTGCCTAGCGATAAGTTGACAACGGACAAAGTGACCGGCACCAACGTTACCGCCAACGTCAAACCTAAATAAGACATGTTTGTTAGCCAATTTAAACTCGTTTAATGGTTTTCAGAGCTTGGAACATTGCTTCAGCTCTTACCCAATCATCTTGAGTATCAATGTCTTGAACTTGATACCGAGGTAAACAAAATGGCAGTGTAAGTGCAGAGGCCAGCATCGATTCGTCTTTCCATTCAGGTGTGACTTTGGTCCAATAAAACTGCCCAGCGTCGTGGAAAACAGAGGGCAAGTCTTGCGAACGAGTGTCAAGGTGCTGTGGCATTATCATTTCTGGAGCGCCTGAATCAATGGTAAATCCTCGCTGTGGCGGGTATTCAAATTCAGTGACGGCAACACAATAATGTTTATCTGCAGTTGTCGATAATTGATGAAACGATGAAGTGAGATCAGCTGATGTAACAAAAGGGGCTGTGGCGTAAAGGCAACAGGTGTAAGTTACGTCAATACCTTGTTTTTCATACCAAAGGCGACAATGATTCGCAATTTGTCTAGTACCCGTAAAGTCGTCAGATAAATCATCAGGGCGCAGAAATGGAACAGAAGCGCCGTACTTCAAAGCAACATCCGCTATTTCTTGATTGTCTGTCGAAACGACAACACGGTCGAAGAGTTTGGATTCTATCGCCGCTTTTATCGAATATGCAATAATAGGCAATCCGTCAAATAACTTGATGTTTTTTTCGGAATCCGTTTACTGCCTCCGCGGGCTGGGATCACTGCAATTTTCACGATATCGCCTGCTTTATTAGAGACACAACAAGTTCTTGTTGTTCATAGGTTAAATCGACAAAAATTGGAATGGATAGCTCTCGTTTGTAAAATGATTCTGCATTTGGGCAGTAACCAGATTTAAAACCTAGATTTTGGTAATAGGGCAGTTGGTAAATGGGCAAATAATGAACCTTAGCAAATTACGTCATTGGCACGCAGTGAATCGTAAACCTCTCTGCGGGTTGCTTCGTCTTTCAATAAAATAGGATACAAGTGAAAACCTGAACGATTAAACGAATGTGTTTTAATCGTCGTAACGTTTGTTGATGATTCAAAAGGGAGTCGTAATGAGCCGCTATTTGATTACGTTTTTCTATAAAGTCATCTAAGTGCGCCAATTGACTAATTCCAAGGGCGGCATGGATATCTGAAAGACGGTAGTTAAAACCTAAATCATGTTGTTCGTAATACCAAGGCGCAGGATCTTTATCTAACATTACATCCGGTGACTTGGTGATACCGTGCGTACGAAACTGCTGCATACTTTGCGCTATTGTGGCGTTGTTTGTCGTTGCGGCGCCACCTTCTGCAGTCGTCATATTTTTAACGGGGTGAAAACTAAATACGCTTATGTCTGAATATTGGCAGTTGCCTACGGGTTCATTGTTATACTTAGCCCCAGTAGCATGACAAGCATCTTCAATAATGCTAAATCCAAACTCGTCAGCCAGTGCTCTAAGTTTTGCCATATCAACGCTTTGGCCTGCGTAGTGGACCGGAATGACCACATTCGGCAAATCACAATTTTGCTTTGCCTTTAACAATTTACGTTCGAGTGTGTCTAAACACATAAGACCGGTATTAAGCTCAATGTCCACAAAGTCTACGGTAGCACCGCAATATAAGGCGCAATTGGCAGACGCGGCAAAAGAAATTGGTGTAGTCCAAACAAGGCTACCTTGTTCAACACCAAGTGCGTTACATGCCATATGAAGTGCCGATGTGCCGCTATTAACAGCTACGCAATACGTGCTACCTGTATAGCTTGCAAATGCACTTTCAAAAGCAGCTACCGCAGGTCCTTGCGTTAAAAAATCTGACTTTAGTACGTCGATAACGGCATCTATATCAGCCTGTTCAATGTGTTGTTTACCGTAGGAGATCATATACCTAAACTTTCATTTAATTGTGCAATCTGTTCTACATTCAAAAAGTCTTCATTGGTTAATGAGTTGTACTCAAATCCATGTTCAACAGGTTTGCCTGTCTCACCTAATTGATTGGTGGAGAAGTCATTTGAACGACTGTAAAAACGAATTGTTGGCCCTATGACAAAGTGGTCTTCAAATTCAAAGGTATGGTAACTGTCGTCTTGTGGACACATAACTTCGTGTAATTTTTCACCTTAGTCGAATACCTATCTCTTTGATCGGGATATCAGGAGCAATGGCCTTTGCCAATTCGGTCAACTTAATTGACGGAATTTTAGGAATAAAAATTTCTCCACCTGACATTCTTGCAAAGTTTTTTAATACAAAATCAACACCTTGTTGGAGAGTTATCCAAAAACGAGTCATTTCTAAATGGGTAATAGGTAAATGGTCGGTTTGTTCGGCGATTAACTTTTTGAAAAATGGCACAACAGAACCGCGAGAACCCACCACGTTGCCGTAACGGACGACTGAAAATTGAGTGTCTTGAGAACCCGAAATGTTGTTTGCCGCGACAAATAATTTATCTGAAGCGAGCTTTGTGGCGCCATATAGATTTATCGGACTTGCGGCTTTGTCGGTTGACAACGCAATGACTTTTTAACCTGATTATGTAAGGCCGCATGAATGACGTTTTCAGCGCCGTTGATATTGGTTTTAATGCATTCCATCGGGTTATATTCGGCCGCTGGAACTTGCTTCAAAGCCGCTGCATGAATGACATAATCGACCCCACGCATAGCCATATTTAATCTTTCTTTATCTCGTACGTCGCCAATAAAATAACGCATGCAGGAGTCATTGTAGGTTTGCTGCATTTCAAATTGCTTTAACTCGTCCCTAGAGAAGATGATTATTTTTTTGGACGGTAAAGTCTTAATAGCGTTTCAGTATACTTTTTACCAAAAGAGCCTGTGCCACCGGTAATTAAAATGGTTTTATTATCAAACATAACATTCATCTTCTATTTAAGAGTCGAACTCAGGATACAAATTGTTATCCAATTTTTAGGCCACTAAAGAATATTCTTATAAACTTTAAGGCCTTTTTTTGATTTTTGGTTTTTTAACAATTGGCTTTTTACTGTCTCAAGCCAATCTTGGTATTTAGCCGTTGTCTGATCAACTTCTTTTTTAATTGCTAACAGCTTCGACTCATTGTTTTGTAACCACGAAGAGTGGTCTGTTGAAAACAGGTTTTCAAGAAGGTGCTGACGCTGTTTGATCAATTCTGTATTGTCAATTTCATCATCGGTTTCAAGGCTAAATTTAGCCTCGTTCAGTTTTATATTAATCTGTTCGATTTGCAGAATTAATTGATTGCATTGTGCTTCAACTTCATGATTTGTCATTGGTCTCTCCAGAATAGACAAACCCGTAATTGACTAAGCGTCAACATGGTTATGTTTGTTGTAACGTAAATGTGACTTGGTTGCAAATATGCTTGGTTGGATCTAGCTCAAATGTCTAAACTTCAACCAAACATAGTTATAAAACAAGATATTAGGAGAGGATTGTTAGCCTACTGCGGCGCGTTGCTCTAAATGCTCGTCGCGAGCTTGCTTAGGGATACTGTCCCAAGCTTCTTTTATATTTGTGATGATGGTATGCACTTCGTTGACTTTGGCAATATCGTTTTCACTATTCGCCTGCACTAAGTAAGATGTGCAGAATTCATATAGTGCGCTTAAGTTTTGCGAAATATCACCGCCTTTTTCCATATCCAGACTTTCAGCGAGTGAGGTGATTAGTGTTATGCTTTCGGAAATTAATTGCCCTTTGTCGGCTATTTTGTTTTGCTCAATGCAAACTGTCGCTGCCGTAAGTTTACCAAGAATTGCCTTGAACACCATTTGAACAAGTTCATATGGGTCAGCGTTTTTAGCGCTGTTTATCTTCATGTCTTGATATTTTTTTATTGATAGTCTTGCCATTAGAAACTCCAAATAATCTTGATACAGCTTAATCTAAGCAAATAGTTCTAGCAATTAGGATACCAACTTCAAATTAAATCGTTAAGAAGGTTTAATTTTAGCGGTATTAGTTAAAGCTTAGTGATATTTATATCGGTTACTAACCTATTTTCTTAAATTTTTAATTTTATATAGCAGACATCTTTATTAAAGGTAGGGAAATTCCTTAATTGTGTACAGATTAATGGCAAATTAAAATTGTTGTCGTATACTGACTGTTAAGTTTGTTAGCTTGGTGGGAAGTGATTATGAGAATTGGGGCTGGTAGTAGTTTTAACAACTCAAATTCGTTGTCTGTTATTGAGCAGCAGCAAAAGAAGATCTTCGAGCAACTGTCCTCTGGACTGAAAGTCCAAAAAGCTCAGGACGATGCGGCTGGATTACAGTTAGCTAACCGATTAACATCTCAAATTAATGGTCAAAACCAAGCGATTAGGAATGCGAACGATAGTGTTTCTTATGCACAGGTAGCTGAGGGCGCTTTAAGCAGTGTTTCTGACGCTGCATTTCGTATTGAAGAACTTTCAATCCAAGCTGCAAATGGCACGCTGTCGCCGAGTGATAGAAAAGCAATTCAACAGGAAATTACCCAATTACAGGGCCACGTAGAAGATGTTTATTCAAACACTCGGTTTGGTGACAAGCAGGTATTTGGCTCCTCAGTTGAATTTCAAGTTGGGGCAAATTCTAACCAAACAATAGAACTTGGTGTTAGCAATCAATCTCTTGGTGATATCGATGTCACAACACAAGCTGGCGCGCAGGCGGCAATAGGTGCCGCACAATCGTTTCGTGAACAAGTAGATTCAAGCCGTGGTTCCATTGGGGCTTTTCAAAATCGTGTTGAATCCAGTATTAGTAATCTAACAAACCAAAATATCAACAGCCAATCGAGCCGTAGTCAAATTGTTGACACCGACTATGCAAAGGCTGTTAGTGACCAAACCGCTAATGGTATTCAAAGCCAAGTTGCCATTGCGTTACAAGCTCAAGCTAACTTTTCTGACTTTCAGGCATTGAACCTTTTGAAATAATACCCATTAATGGGGTATATCAATTTCGGGTAATTTGCCCTAGGACATCCAGAAATGTTGTCGCAAGATTTTGACTTAGATGGAAAAATCCAAGTCCCCCTCGGTTTTAATTTAACAATTTTGTATTTGCTCAGAGCGTATGTATTCTGGGCGATAAGCCTGACTTACAGCGAAGACCGAAGCTTTATTCTCTCTCTGTTTTATCCAGATCATTCTTTATTTGTTATTACTTTGTTAATTGGATTACCGGCTATGGTGACCTTTTTCTTTTTAGTATGAAAAAGCAAGTCTCTAAAGGTTGGTATCAAGCTGTTTGGAAACAACTGAGAGTGTTTCTGCTCATTGCATTTTTACTCGACTTGTTATTACAGTTAATGAGTATCATCAATCGTGCGATTTATATTCATCCAATGCAGGTCGTACAATTTATTAGTGGTGTTTATTTATGTTGGTATTGGTGGAAATCAAAACGGATAAAACGTTTTTTCACCCATTGGCTTGAGCAATAGACCGATTTCAAAAATTTATGAAACTAAGCTCTATTTGCTAGTCAGGTTTTTTGAGTTTTTCTAAATAAACCTCTAGTCGAGAAATTTGCTCTTTGTTTAGGTCAGTTGCATTCAAGTTTTTTAAACACTTAGTAACAATCTCATCAGCTTCTTCAGGATGTGATTCTTGATAATTACAATCTACAACGGTTTGTAATAAATTTAACGAAATAGAAGGGTTTTTGGGCATCACCTTAAAAGCCGACAAAAACGCGTTTAATGCGGCTTGATAATTCCCGCGGGTATATAGCTGAACCGCTTTGTTATTAAGTACTTTTGGCGACTCTTTTATTTCAATTCTTAACTGTTTTTCTTTATCAATATATTGATTAAATACTTCATCTTTACTTTGGGTTTTACATTCGGTGGCGATCAATTCAAATAGCTTTTCAGAATTTGCATGAAAACCAAGTTCATGGAATGCTTTAGCTTTATCTAGAGCATCTTCTAAATCATCAACTAAGTAATTTTCGTCCTCCATATTTTCTTGTATGAGCTTTTTGGCATTCTCTTTGTCATTACTCATATTATAAATTCGTGCTTTTGCGACTCGGATCTGGTCGTTTAAAGGCGTGTCGGGAAATTGTTTTTTCAATTGACGAAGAATAGATTCGCCGGTCTGAGCCAAGCTCTTAATTTCATCATCATTAAGTGACGTCAAACCGTAGTCAATAGTTGAACGCACTGCGCCTAAATAGGCATCTGGGGTGTCATGGACTGAGTTTTTAATGTACTCGACTATTTTATTTGAGGCATTAAATTGGGTTTCAAAGTCATGAGTTATGCGGGCCAGAGAAATTACATCTTGTTGCCTATTAACATTGCGCGGAGCGATTGTCGCAGCGTTTTTCAAATGGTTAATGGCTTCTTCAAAATCGAATTTGTTTTTGCAGATCTTAGTTAGAATATCCAGAGCCGCAAGACGCGTCGCTGGATTGGTGACAAGATACTTTAGCTTGTCTTCGGCGAGCTTAACTTTGTTTTGATTGAGTAAACTATTCACTAATCCAATATTGGCCCAGAGCATATTCTTTGATTGATAGCACTTTTTGGTAGAACACTTCTGCGTCATGCCAGTCTTGTTTGGCAGTGATCAATTCCCTTTTAGTTTCAACAAATAAGGGACCCATTTGGGTTTTGCATTTTTGGCTAGTTGTTCGTTAAGTAAATTCAGGGCACCGTCAAACTCATCGTCATCGATAGCTTCAAATACAGGTCGTAATGTCAGTTTTTTGCTTAAGATACGTTTTAAACGCAATTCAAGTTCTTTGGCAGTGAAAGGCTTCAGTATGAAATCGTCAGGTTTTAATTCAATAATACTTTGGCTTAAAGGAAGATCATTTTCTGAACTCATAAAAACAAATGCAGTAGTGGATTTTAACAGGCCTTCTTCTATTATTCGCTCAAATAACTGATATCCATCGGCGCCTCGATTTAAATCGTAGGCACAGAGGATTAGATCAAAATGTGACTTATGCAATGCTTTTATCGCCATGGTGGCGCGATCTGCAAACTCGATGGATTTAAATCCAAGATTTAATAAAGAGTATTTGATGTGACTTTGCGCTAATGCTTGGTGTTCTATCACTAATGCAGCTTGCAAAGAATGTGTTAAATCCATTTTTATTTTGACCCAGTCGAAATAGAAATCACCACCAATTTAAAGAAATAAATGGATTGAGTTTAGATGCTTGGTATTATGATTATTAGAATAAAATCAAAAATATGCAAGGCAATATTTAATGTTATTGATTGAAACACCTAGGCTAGGTTTCCGCCATTTTACCTTATCTGACGCACCCGCGGTATTGGAATTTAGTTCTGATCCGTTAGTCACTAAATACACTGGCGATGCGGGTAATGTGCAAACGTTAGACGACGCTAAAAATGTTATCACTCAAGTTTGGTTCTCAGATTATGAAAAATACGGTTATGGTCGATATGCCATTGTTCATAAGAAAGATAATAAAGTAATTGGTTTCTGTGGCCTTAAGTTTTTGGAGGAGAAGCAACTACCCGACCTTGGCTATCGGTTGTTGCCTCAATATTGGGGGCAAGGTTTGGGCATGGAAGCGGCCAAGGCATGTTTAGAATATGGTTTTGAAACATTAAAGTTACCCAAAGTTATTGCAATGGCAATGCCCGACAATTCTGGTTCGCTCAGTATTTTGGCTAATCTAGGGTTTACCAACCTTGGAACTGATTTGTACCAAGGGCACCAGGTTGTTAATTTTGAAATTACTAAGCGGTTACATTCAGCATGATCCTAAATAAGAAGTTGCTAGTTGCACTTTGCGTTACTTTACTTGCTAGCATGGGGATATCGCTACCGTACCCTGTTTTAACGCCTTTATTTATTGGGGCTGAGCCTACGGCGTTAAACCAATATGCCGGGCTTTCTGGTAATATCTTGTTGACCATCATTATCGCGGTTTATCCACTCGGTATTTTTATCGGAAGCAGTTTTATTGGAGCCTTATCTGATCGATTTGGGCGTAAAAAGTTCTGGGCCAAACACTCATTATATGTTTTATCGGCTATTGGGTATCTGCTTATGCACTGATGGAACAAAATTATCTATTATTGCTGGTCAGTCGATTTTTAACAGGGATCACGGAAGGCAATGTCGCAATTGCACGTGCTATTGCGTTGGACATTGGTGAGACAGGAGACGAAAAGTCTGCGCAATCAAAAACGGCTGCAATATCATTAATCAATAGTGCCGTTTTTCTCGGATGGTTGCTTGGCCCGCTGATTGGTGGACTTTTAGCCGAGGTTGAATCGTATTATGCGATGCTGGCCGCGGCTTTTGGTGCGTTTGTTTGTTATGTCTTAGTCACCGCCTTTTTACAAGAAACCCGAATTGTGAGTTATGCCAGTAAATTATCTGTTTGGCAGGCGGTACGACAAGAAAATTCGTTTTATTTGTTAAGAAGCCAATGGATAAGAAAGTTATTTTACGCTTATTTTATCTATACCTTAGCGATTAATCTTTTTTATGAATTTTACCCAATTTGGCTCGTCGATAAGCAAGATTATGGGTCTCTCGATATCGGCTTAGCCACCACCAATATGACACTATTTATGACGTTATCATCTGTGTTGTTAGTAACGTATTTTCAAAAACAGTTCGGCTTAACCGCTCCAATGCGTTTTGCCATGGCGTTATTGGCTTGTGCCTTATTAATAGTGCCAAGTTCAGAAGGGCTCCAAACCCATTTGTTATTTGCAATGTGCGGCATATTAATCGCCATATTTAATGGTATGTTGCCCGTTTATGTCAGTGAAAATGAACCTAGTTCAGGGCATGGTGCAACGATGGGGTTGTTAACGATGACATTTTGTTTGGCAAATGTTTTTGCTTCAATCGTTGGTGGTATTTTATTGATGTTTGATTCTACGTTACCGATTTATATGTCGGCTGGCTTCTTTTTATTGGCGCTTGGTTTGTTTCAATATTGGCTGTTTAAAATTCAAAACAGCCAATTTAGTGTCAAAATAAAAGAGTAGCTTGTACTTGACCGAGCTGGCCTAATCTCGTGCTGCTACTTTGGCATACAATCGTTGGCGTTGTTGGGCATCCATAAACGCCGCTTCAACTCCATTTTTTGAACCTGTTCGATTTCTTGATTGGTCAAGCCAAGTATGTTTTTAACCAAATCGTATTCGTGGGCTAACGTGATATTAGAAATAGCTGGATCGTCAGTGTTCAAACACACGGTAATGCCAGCATCTAAAAATTGTTTTAAAGGGTGCTTACGAATATCGTTAATTGTTGCCGTTTGATAATTAGACGTTGGGCATGACTCAATCGCAATATTGTTGGTCGCAAGATAAGCCATTAACTTAGGATCTTGAGTTGCTGCGACGCCGTGCCCAATTCTCGTTGCGCCTAATAAGTTAATTGCATTCCAAATACTTATTGGACCGTCAGCTTCACCAGCGTGTACCGTTATTTGTAATCCAGCATCGCGGGCTTGTTTAAAGTGGTTTACAAACAATTGCGCTGGAAAAGAAATTTCATCTCCGGCTAAATCCAACGCAACAATATGTTCTTTATGTGCTAATAATGCATTGAGCTCAATCGTACATGCCTCAACTCCAAATGTGCGACTTAATATGCCAATGAGGTTCGTTTCCACACCGGTTTCTTGACTCGCCGTTTGTGTTGCATCTATTACTACTTCAACGACTTTTTGCGGGTCTAGGTTGTGAGTTTTTGCCATATAATAAGGTGAAAAACGCAACTCTACGTAATCTAATCCCTGATCTAATGCATCAAATACATTTTCGCGAGCAACTCGATATACACTGTCGTAATCGGCCAATACGGACACGCCATAATCCAATTTTGTCAAAAACGCCATTAAATCTGAGGTTTGCCCTTGAATTTGAGCCATAGGTGCAAATTGCTCTAAAGACTCAGCTGGTAAAGTAATGTTATGAAGTTGGGCAAGTTCCCAAACTGTTTTTGGCGCAATATTGCCATCGAGGTGGCGATGCAAATCAACAAGCGGTAATGTAGGATTGATCATAAATATTCTATGGTGCTTTTAGTTACTGTAAATAATGGCGCTAGTATAAATCAAAAAGGGCAGATAGATGAAACAAGAGACAATAAATTATGTGGAATTTCCGGCAACAGATCTGTCCGCAACCAAACAATTTTTACCCAAGTGTTTAATTGGACGTTTACTGACTATGGTCAAGAGTACATAGCGTTTGGTCCTGAAGCAGGACTTGATGGCGGCTTTTATCAGTCAGATCTTAATTCAAAAACACAGAATGGCGCGGCACTTATCGTTTTTTACAGCGAGTCACTACCAAAGACTGAACAAAAGGTTGTAGCCGCTGGTGGCACTATTTGCAAAGACGTTTTTGAATTCTCAGGCGGTAAACGGTTTCATTTCCTAGACCCAAATGGCAACGAATTTGCGGTTTGGTCCGAATAATAAAACGAACAAAATGGGACTAAAATAGTAATTAGTACTGTTTTTTCAGTTTCGTTAGAAATTATCGTTATTAATTGTCGTTTTATGATTTTAAATTAATCCCGTAGAGTGATTGCTTTACTTTTCATTTTTAGGTCAAATAGGGCAACTTCACCACTTTTATCAAAAATTATAAAATAACAGGTAATAACATGACGTCGAAAAGAAATTTAGCGAATGCTATTCGAGCATTAAGTATGGACGCGGTTCAACAGGCCAACTCTGGACACCCAGAGCGCACCTATGGGGATGGCCGACATCGCTGAAGTATTATGGCGTGACTTTTTAAAACACAATCCGACCAATCCAAATTGGGCTGACCGAGATCGCTTTGTGTTGTCTAATGGCCACGGTTCGATGTTGATTTATTCTTTATTACATCTTTCTGGTTATGACTTGCCAATTGGTGAGTTGAAAAACTTCCGTCAGTTACATTCTAAAACTCCGGGCCACCCTGAATATGGTTATACACCAAGGTGTTGAAACGACGACTGGCCCGCTAGGCGCTGGCGTATCAAATGCTGTCGGAATGGCAATTGCTGAAAAAACGCTAGCGGCGCAGTTTAACCGTGAAGGTCATGACATCGTAGATCACTTTACTTACTGTTTCTTAGGCGACGGCTGTTTAATGGAAGGCATTTCTCATGAAGCGTGTTCTCTTGCTGGTACTTTAGGTCTAGGAAAACTTGTTGCATTTTGGGATGACAATGGTATTTCAATTGACGGACACGTTGAAGGTTGGTTTAGTGATGATACACCAGCACGTTTTAAAGCGTACGGCTGGCATGTAATTGCCGATGTCGATGGACACGACCCTGTTGCTATCGCAAATGCAATTGCAGAAGCAAAATCGGTTACTGACAAGCCGTCTATGATCTGCTGTAAAACAACGATTGGTTTTGGTTCTCCAAATAAACAAGGTACACATAACTGTCACGGTGCGCCTCTAGGTGCCGAAGAAATTGCTGCTACTCGTGAAATGTTGAACTGGCCACATGCACCATTTGAAGTGCCTGCTGATGTTTATGCTGCTTGGGATGCAAAAGAAGCTGGAACACAATCTGAAAACGAATGGAATGAAAAATTTGTTGCGTATAAAAACGCTCATCCAGAATTAGCCGCTGAATTTGAGCGTCGTGTCATTCTTGGTGAACTGCCAGAAGATTTTTCTGAAAAAGCATATGCCTATGCGCTGGAGACTCAGAACAAATCTGAAAATGTCGCTTCACGTAAAGCATCGCAAAACACAATTGAAACATTTGGTCCGCTTTTACCTGAAATGTTAGGCGGCTCCGCCGACTTAGCGGGTTCAAACTTAACGTTATGGTCTGGTTCGAAAGGGATCCAAGATGATGCCGCTGGTAACTACATTTATTACGGTGTGCGTGAATTTGGAATGAGCGGGATCATGAATGGTATTTCATTGCATGGCGGTTTCATTAATTACGGCGCGACATTCTTAATGTTCATGGAATACGCCCGAAATGCGGTTCGCATGTCAGCACTTATGGGCATTCAAAACATTTTTGTATATACCCACGACTCAATCGGTCAAGGCGAAGATGGACCTACGCATCAGCCAATTGAACAGGTTGCAAATTTACGTCTAACGCCAAATTTACGTACTTGGAGACCAGCAGATGGTACTGAGTCAGTAATAGCTTGGAAAGAAGCTGTAGAATACCAAGAAGGTCCTTCTGCATTAGTTTTCTCACGTCAAGGTTTAGCGGCACAATCGCGAACTGAACAGCAAGTTGCTGATATTGCTAAAGGTGGTTACATCCTAGTTGATACAGATGGTACGCCAGATGTTATTTTAATTGCGACAGGCTCTGAAGTTGATTTGGCTGTGCAATCGGCGGCGGCATTAAAATCCGATGGCATCGCAGCACGCGTTGTTTCTATGCCTTGTACTAATTTATATGACGCCCAAGATGCTGAATATAAAGAGTCAGTATTACCTGCAGCCGTGACTAAACGTGTTGCGATTGAAGCGGCTCACGTTGACTTCTGGACTAAATATGTTGGTTTTGGCGGTGATGTTGTTGGCATGAGCACATTTGGTGAATCTGCTCATGGTGGCGCATTACTTAAACACTTCGGTTTTACAGTCGAAAATGTTGTTAGTAAGGTTAAAGCGCTCTAATACAGAACACTTAACAAATAAAATAAAGCGGGTATGATATGCCCGCTTTTTTATTTTTATTATTTACTTTTAAAGTTAGTAAATAATATTTGTGTCATGCAAGTGGTATCGAACAAACCTGAGTATTATGTCTAACCAACCATTAAAGACTAGCCCAACAAACGCTAGGACTTTGAATACCGATCCTATCGATGGGCAACCTAATAAAATAAGGGTGGCATTAAATGGTTTTGGTCGGATTGGTCGTAACGTATTGCGAGCATTGTTTGAAACCGGACGCGACGATGAAATTGAAATTGTTGCGATTAACGAATTGGCAAAACCAGAAGGTATTGCCCATTTATTAAAATACGATACCTCCCATGGTCGTTTTGGTTTTGACGTAGCGTTAACCGAAAATTCAACGATGGCGGTGGCTGGCAATAATATAAAACTATTGCATGAAGAAGAACTTGCCGACTTACCGTGGCGTGAATTACAAGTTGACGTGGTTCTCGACTGCACTGGCGTTTATCACAGCCAAGCACATGGTCAAGCCCACATTAAAGCTGGTGCTAAAAAGTCATCTATTCGCACCCTGCGGATCCAGATGTAGACAACACAATAATTTATGGTGTTAACCATCATACGTTAACGGCGGAACACAATGTGATCTCCAATGGTTCATGTACAACAAACTGCGTTGTCCCCGTTATTCAAGCGATAGACGACGCATTTGGTGTCGACAGTGGCACGATTACGACCATACATTCGTCAATGCATGACCAGCAAGTTATCGACGCCTATCACGATGACTTACGCCGCACACGAGCTGCGAGTCAAAGCATAATTCCAGTTGATACAAAGCTTGCAGTGGGTATTGAACGCATAATGCCCAAATTTGCAGGTCGTTTTGAGGCAATTGCCGTGCGCGTTCCAACGATTAATGTGACCGCAATGGATGTTAGTTTAACGTTAAATTCGGACGTTAACATTATGCAGGTAAACGGAGCGATTCAGGCAGCACAACAAAATGGTCTTTCTGGTATTTTGGGTTATACCGAAGAACCACTTGTTTCAATTGATTTTAACCATGATCCGCATTCAGCCATTGTTGATGGCAATCAAACACGGGTAAGCCACAAACGATTGGTTAAATTATTAGTGTGGTGTGACAACGAATGGGGCTTTGCTAACCGTATGTTGGACACCACTGCAGAATTAAAAAATATATAAATCATTAGTTATTAAATTATTAGTTTTTACATTATTAAGGAAACGAACATGACAGTTTTGAAAATGGCAGAGTTAGATCTGCAAGGTAAAACCGTTCTTATCAGACAAGACCTAAACGTACCTGTTAAAGATGGCGTAGTGACTTCAGCCGTTCGTATTGACGCCTCTATCCCAACGATTAAATTGGCATTGGAAAAGGGCGCAAAAGTGCTTGTAATGTCTCATTTAGGTCGTCCAACAGAGGGCGAATATGCAGATGAATATTCAATGGCACCGGTTGTAACGTATTTAAACCAAAACTTATCAGTGCCAGTTCGTTTGGAAAAAGAATATTTAAGTGGTGTTACTGTTAATGAAGGCGAAGTTGTCGTCCTTGAAAACGTTCGTTTTAATGTCGGCGAAAAGAAAAATTCAGATGAACTTGCTCAGCAGTATGCCGCTTTATGTGACGTCTTTGTTATGGATGCATTTGGTACGGCTCACCGTGCCCAAGGTTCAACCCATGGTGTAGCAAAATTTGCTCCTACAGCTTGTGCAGGCCCACTTTTAGCAGGTGAGTTAGAAGCATTAGGTAAAGCGCTTGATAACCCAGCTAGACCTCTTGTTGCGGTTGTTGGCGGTTCTAAAGTATCAACTAAACTAACGGTATTAGAGTCATTATCTAAAATTTGCGACCAGTTAATTGTTGGTGGCGGTATTTCAAATACATTTGTTGCTGCTCGTGGCTATAATGTTGGTAAGTCTCTGTACGAACCCGATCTAATTCCTCAAGCACAGAAACTAATGAATGATCTTGATATTCCTGCGGTTACAGACGTGCGTATTGGTACCGAGTTCTCAGAAACGGCTCTAGCAACAATAAAACCTGTTGATGCGGTTTTAGACAACGAAGAGATTATGGATTTGGGTCCTGATTCTGCGCAGGCAATGGCAGATATTTTGAAAAACGCTAAAACCATTTTATGGAATGGTCCTTGTGGCGTATTTGAATTTGACAACTTCTCTAAAGGTACAGAAGTCGTAGCTCAAGCTATCGCGCAAAGCGATGCATTTTCGGTCGCTGGCGGCGGTGATACCTTGGCTGCGATTGATAAATATGGACTTGCCGATAAGATCTCTTATATCTCAACCGGTGGCGGTGCATTTTTAGAATTTGTTGAAGGTAAAGTTTTACCTGCCGTGGCAATTTTAGAAGAGCGCGCTAGCAAGTAATATTAAAACCGTTTTAAAACGTCAAAAAAACCACGCTTTGCGTGGTTTTTTTGTACCAAATTATTCTACTCAAGCCTCTGCTCTAGATCGAAAAACGATGGCCAAACCTTTAGAAACCTTGTTCCCAAAACACTGCTAAAGCCAATGTTTTGTATTTGATAATACTGAACATGACTACAGTAAACCACTCCAATTGTTAAAGTTGTATTGTAATAGTTCTTTCTTAAACTGTAAGTTTTTCAAAGTTTAGATGAGTTTGTTTTTATCCAGTGGTTTCAAAGGCATTAATTAAGGGTTTTACAGTCGGATTATTTTTATTGTTAAAACTTAATAGAAATACTTACAAGACTTTTTGTTTGTTGTTATGTAACATTACAATCTGTGTTACATAATCAATTAATTTTGTTAACTTTTCCTTTGGAGTGACTTGTGGCTTTAATTTCGATGCGTCAATTATTAGATCATGCAGCAGAACATAATTATGGTGTTCCTGCGTTTAACGTAAATAATCTCGAGCAGATGCGAGCAATTATGGCGGCTGCAGATAAGACTAATAGTCCAGTTATTGTGCAAGCCTCAGCGGGTGCCAGAAAATATGCCGGCGCGCCTTTTTACGTCACATGATATTAGCAGCGATTGAAGAATTTCCTCATATCCCTGTTTGTATGCACCAAGATCACGGAACGTCACCGGCAATTTGCCAACGCTCAATCCAATTAGGGTTTTCGTCAGTGATGATGGATGGCTCGCTATTAGAAGATGGCAAAACGCCTTCTACTTATGAATACAATGTTGACGTGACTCGCAGAACAGTTGAGTTAGCTCATGCGTGTGGTGTATCTGTAGAAGGGGAATTAGGCGTGTTAGGTTCGTTAGAGACTGGTATGGCTGGTGAAGAAGATGGGGTAGGCGCAGAGGGTGTTTTATCCAAAGAACAAATGTTAACTAATCCAGATGAAGCCGCTGATTTTGTTGAAAAAACAGGGGTAGATGCACTAGCCATTGCTTGTGGTACATCTCACGGAGCATACAAGTTTACCCGTCCACCTACTGGTGATATTTTGGCAATTGACCAAATTAAGGCAATACATCAACGTATTCCTAACACCCATTTAGTTATGCATGGGTCAAGTTCCGTCCCTCAGGAGTGGCTTGCGACGATTAACAAATTTGGCGGTGAGATTGGCGAAACTTATGGTGTTCCGGTTGAACAAATTGTTGAAGGTATCAAAAACGGTGTTCGTAAAGTGAATATCGATACCGATCTTAGATTAGCTTCAACAGGGGCCATTAGGCAGTTTATGGCAGAAAATCCTGCTGAGTTTGATCCACGTAAATATTTGGCTAAAACCATTGATGCAATGTCGGCCATTTGTGTTGATAGATACAATGCTTTTGGCACAGCAGGGCAGGCGGATAAGATTAAAGTAATTTCATTAGAAAATATGGTTGCACGTTACTAAATACAGTTTTTTAACGTTATAAACCAATGTGACTAAAAGCGTACAGAGCAATTTGTACGCTTTTTTTGTAGTTAAATATCTACAAAAATATGTATAAGTATAATGCTAGGTTAATAAATATAAGACTTTGTTTGTTTAAGCAATTAAGATAGCTAACGTAAATTAAAACGTTAAAATTCAAGGCTCAATAGTGAAAAACACTATCAATAAAACATTACTTATTACGACAATTTCCCTTATCACTCCATGCACAGCATTGGCCTCAGATCTATTTCAAGATGTTTATTTAGGCGCGGCCATCAATTCAGTCTCATACGCAATAGACGATGATTTAGATGATATCAATGACTCTTTTAATGAAGGTGGATTTGGTAATTTTAATGTTAAAGACAGTGATACTGGTTTTAAATTGTTTGCGGGTTATTCAATTACTGAGAATGTTTCGGTGGAAGTGGGTTATTACCAACTTGGCAAATTTGGACTAGAAGGCCAATTTGGTTATCAGGAACCCATTTCTAGTGAGATACTCGATGTAAGTGGTGAACTCACATCGCTAGCTGAAATAACGGCATTTGATATTGCTTTAAAAGCTCAATTTCCGCTTTCTGCCGCACTCGATATTTATGGTAAAGCCGGGTTATTCAATTGGTCTGGTGAAGTTATAAGCAAGTCAGTTGTTGTGGCTGAGATTAAAGCGATGGATATTAGTGAAAGCAGCAGCGAGTCGAGTTCAGAAAATTTAGATGGTAGCGATTCTACTTACACCCTCGGCTTAAGTTATCATTTATCTGGAATTGATGTATTTGCTGAACTTCAAAAATATCAGATTGATGAAGAAACGGCGACTTCATTTAATCTAGGGCTTCTATACAATTTTTAATGCAGACGTTATCAAAAGATTATTTACAGCAAGACTATTAGAGTCTGATTGGCAACGTAAAAAAACCATCACGATAAGTGATGGTTTTTTATAGATCATTAAAGCGAGTTAATTACTGCTATTTTTAATGATGACTCCAATGGTATTTCTCAGATTTTTGTTCTTGCTCTTGTGCAGTCGCTGCTGGCATAGCATTAATTTCTAATCTGTCGAAAAATAGCTGTTCTGGTTCAAAGTCACCAGTTAAGACTTCTTTCATTGTCTTAGTGTCAAATAGTCGACCATTGATCATTGTATAGTCGACCATTTCCGATTGACGGATATCGTTTAAGACATCACCTTTTATGATGGCAAAGTCAGCTAATTTACCGTTTTCGATAGACCCTAAATCCTTGTCCATTCCTAATGCTTTAGCGCCATCAAACGTTGCGCCTCGTAACGCTTCCCACGGCGTAAATCCACCTTGTTGCAACATCCACATTTCCCAATGTGCAGCTAAACCTTCACGTTGTCCATGGGCACCGATTAATACCCGAACACCATTATCACGTAAAGTTTTAGCGTAGCTTGCTACGGCAAAGTGATTGTAATGATCATCGGGCGCTTTATAACGACGAATTGAAGTCGGCTCGATAATATAGCGAGGTGCGTAACGCATTAGTCGCTCGTTTTCCCAAACGTTTGTTCGATCGTACCAAAAGTATTCACCTGTTAAACCACCATAAGCAACTACTAATGTAGGGTTGTAGGCGGTTTCGGTTTGGCTCCACAGTTGTGTCAAATCACTATAACCTTTTGGCACATTTAACGAATGCTCAAGTGTGGTATGACCGTCAATAACCATTGTTATATTTTGGTATAGCTTACCGCCACCCTCTGGTACGACATTTACGCCAAGCTCTTTTGCCGCTGCTAAAACTTGTTGGCGTGTATCACGTCTTGGATGGTTGTAACTTTTTATCGAGACTGCACCATTTTCTTTTGTTCGTTTAATATGGAAACGAGCATCATCTAGACTATCTATTTTTGCTGTATACACTTGGTGCATAAGCGGCATATAGAATTTTACCTGTAGAAAAAATTCGAGGCGCTAGTATTTTTCCTGACTTTTGCAGTTCTGCGGCTGAAAATATTTCTCGGCTATCATTAGACGGGTCGTGGATTGTTGTTACGCCAAATGCAATTGACGAGAAGTTCTTCCAATTTTGTTGTGGAATGATTTGATTACTGCCTTGAGAACCATGCGCGTGGGCATCAATTAAACTAGGGACAATAGTATAACCAGTGAGGTCTTTGGTTTTAGCCCCTCTAGGAATTTCAATGTCACCTTGTTTGCCAACGGCAACAATTCGATTACCAGATACGATTACCACACCGTTTTTGATGACTTCTTGTTGATTATCGGCATCTTTCATTGTGACGACGTCAGCACCAATAAGCGCAATGGTTGATTCAGGAATATCGGCCTTTTTTGTGAAGCTTAAATCAATACCGTTATCCGTTGGCTCAGGTAATTCAGTTGCCGCACCTTTGATAAAGTCAAACGTATCCGTCAGTTTTCGTGAATATAAGGTGAACGCATTTGACCAATGTAAAGTGTCTGATTTAGCAGACCAATGGAGTTCTGATGCTGAGGCCTTAGAAGCTTGCTTAACCGGCACCCAAGTGGACTTAGGGCCAATACTCATCACTTTACCTAGTTTGGCGAATGGCGCGATATAGGCATTGTATTGATAAACAAACCCAAGCCATTTACCGTCTGGCGAAACTCGGAATTCAGTAATGTCATCACCCAATAAGACTTCACGTTGCTCTAATCCATCAATATTGGCGGTCATCAATTTTTTCTTCGTACCAAAGCTTTTATCTTGGTAATCAGCATAGAAAATTTGGTTGTTGTCAGCACCAAAATGGGCATTGTGACCAGATTTTAAAATCCGTTTCATTGATTTGCCTTTAACATCGGCAATATATAAACCAGGTTCCATTGACCATTCAGGAGATAATAAATAACCGCCAGTAAAACGATCAAAAATAACATGGTCGCCATCGGGAGAAAATCGAGGTTCGATATAATGGTAAGGTTCGGTCGTAATGACTTTACCTCTACCACCTGAACTTCTAACAATGCTTACGGTGCCGAGCTTTTTGTCATCCCAAGTCGTATAAGCTATATATTTTCCGTTGCGAGAAAAGCTTGGGTAGTATTCGTCGTGTTTATTTTGTTTCGTTAAGCGTTTAGTTTTACCCGATTTTACATCGCGGATGTACAATTTTCCGAGTGCTTGATAAACAATTTTATCACCTTTTGGTGACATAGTTGCCCAGCGTATTTGTTGGACTTTAAATTCATCTGGTGCGACATCAACAGCAACACGAACTGCTTGTTGTACTTTCTTTTCAACACTTACGTGGAATGGAATTTGTTTAACAGACTTGTCTTTGACTGAAATTTTTTGAAAATGGCCGTTGGTCCAAAATACAATTTGTTTACCGTCCGGTGTCCAATCAAAGTAGGCGTAGTTACCTTCGGTTCCAAACGTTTCTTGGTTATCCCTTTCCATTTCAGTATATAAGCGTGTATCAATTCCTGATTTGAGATCTTTGACATATAAAACCGTTTTATTGTCTTCACGTTTTAAATAGGCCATCGCGTTGCCATCTGGAGATGGGGTTGGAATTACCGCACCGCCGGCACCGCCGATATAACGTTCTTCTTCGCCCGTAACTAGATCATGGCGAATAATATTGAAGAGTTCTAATGTCGAATTTTTGTTGTACTGCCAAACTCGGCCGCCAGTAACATCTTGCGTATAATAAAGATATTTACCATCTGGAGAAAATTTGGGGTCGGTAATATTTTTTGATTAAATGCACCGTGACTCCCTGCTTTTATTTTACTGCCACTGCCGCCAGTATGATGGTAGATCCAAATTTCACCCGCTGCTATAGAACGAGAACTCATTACCCCACGAGTTGCTGCGATATATTGCCCATCATGACTCCATGTAGGGGTATGAATGGTATTGGCAGTTTCTTTAGATATCTGCATCGGCTCTGTGCCATCTGCATTCATGACCCATATGTTCATCATGCCATCACGGTCACTTAAAAATGCAATTTTTTACCGTCTGGGCTGTAAGTGGCCTGCATATTCCAATCATAACCAACCAATAATGGGGTTGCTTCGCCGCCCGAAATTGGCATCGTATAAAGATCACCTAACATATCAAAAATAATGGTGTCACCATTTGGGTGGACGTCTAGGTTAGACCATGTTGATTCTGTTGTATCAATTTTTACCGTATGGACTTCACCAGTCGGTTGACTGACATCCCATTTTTCTTGCTCAGTTGTGTCGTTGGCAAAAGCGTGTGTTGAGCCAATCAACGAGAGTGCTAAAACTGCACGGTTAACTGAGCGCTTACTTATTAATATCATTATTTTCTCCAGCGCGTAGGGTTGACGATTTTCAGTCTAGTGTACTTACCTTTAGTTCAGGATAAACACTATTGCGATGAAAGCGCAAAAAGCCCAGTTAATTCGCAACAAAGTTACGTTTAATTAAGGATATAATGTAAATAATTTAGAACTGGGGTAAATAATGTTTAAAACTTTAACTTTATATTTTGTTTTATTAATGAGTCCGTTAAGTACAGTTTATGCTGGTGATGATAGTCAAATTGGAAACGCCATAACGGATAACATTTCAAGTGTTAATGCAAGTTTGGATGCGGAGAAATCTCCGGGCATGGCGCAACGGAACCCGTCTAAAGAAATGCTCGACGCCTTTAAAAATGTAGAGCAAAGCCAAGTTACCAACCTGACAACAAAACAAAGAGTAGAGAAATATCTCGTTTCTGGTTTTTTACATATTGTCCCAATGGGCTTAGATCACATTGTATTCATTATTGCCTTATTTTTATCAACCACAGTGTTTTCTACTCTATTTTGGCAAGTCACGGTTTTTACGCTTGCACATACCATTACGTTAGCATTGGCTACTATCTGGGGGATATCATTAGTGGCGAGTATAGTGGAGCCGCTTATTGCGCTTAGTATTATCTATGTAGCCATAGAAAATATACGGACTGAACAAACCTTAAAACGTCGATATCTAGTGACCTTTATTTTTGGCCTATTACACGGTTTTGGTTTTGCTTTTGTATTATCCGAATTTGGACTTAGCAATAATAATTTAGCCGTTTCATTAGTGTCGTTTAATGTTGGCGTCGAGCTTGGACAGTTATTTGTAATCGCTATTTTAATGACCTTATTTTATAAATGGAGTCGTGCGCCGAGTTATAGGGCATTTGTTCAGCTCCCATTGTCAGTTATTGTTGGATTTTTAGGTCTATTTTGGTTATTAGAGCGAATAATCTAAATATTAGTTGAATTCCTTTTCCGCTTTAAATAGACTGAGTAAATCCACTGTTTGTGCGATTGATTATTTCAATAAAAACAATAATAAAGGAAATACGCATGTATTCTAATTCTTATAGTAAAGGTATTGGCCTTGGCCATGTCTGTGTTTTGGTTGTTTTACTAGCCGTCGTAACACTAGCAACTCAGTTATAATACGTTTACCGTTTTAAATTTTCGCCCAGCATTGCTGGGCGTTTTTGTATCTGACGTTTAAAAAGGTTGAGATAAGATGAATGAAATTGTTACCCGCGACATTGGTCATGTTCTTCATATAGAATTAAATCGGCCACAAGCTAAAAATGCGCTGTCTATTGAAATGTATCGAGAGTTAGTTGAGGCATTTGAGTATTTGGATTCGTCTGACAATTTACATGTTGGTTTAATATACGGTTCTACGAGTTGTTTTAGTGCTGGCAACGATTTAAAAGACTTTATGAATTCAAGTGTTTTAGATGATAGTCATCCAACCGTAAAGTTTATTAAGTTACTGGCCAACTTTTCAAAACCAATTGTCGCAGCAGTTGCTGGGCCTGCAGTTGGTATTGGTACGACGATGTTATTACATTGTGATATGGTTATTGCGGCAAATAATAGTAAATTTCAACTGCCATTTGTGCAACTTGGTTTGTGCCCAGAAGCTGGCTCAAGCTTGTTGTTGCCATATATGGCCGGTCATCCAAAAGCTTTTGAGTATTTAGTTTTAGGTAAACCTTTTAACGCGGATACGGCGTTAGATATGGCAATGATTAATCAAGTGGTTGAACCCGGTGATGTGATAAATGTCGCAAGTCAAATCGCTGAAACGTTAAGTCTGTTGCCAGTTGAAGCCGTGATTGAAAGTAAAAGGTTAATGAAGTTACCTTTACGACAAGTGCAAAATGCGTCTATAGCCCAAGAATTGGGGGCTTTCTCAAGTTTACTTAAGTCGGATGAGTGTCAAAAGCGAGTGTCGTCATTTTTTAATAAATAAAACACCTTTTGCCAATTCATCATGTTTGTGAATTGGCATTAACTGCACTTACAACCATGGATGTCATGATTTTTGTCAGTTAAACAAGTCGCCTTAGTTTCCCTAAATTTAACCCCCACGTCATAACTCATGTTCTATTTTTTAACCTTGTTCTAGATTGATAAACATCGGTTTTGTTTCTTCCACTCAAATGTGTTGTTGATCACCAAATGTTAAATAGTTGGTAGAAACGCCAGCAATTACTATACTCAAATCTGGTTCTGTTTTTCATTGGTTAGGGGAAGTATGATCTTACCTAAAACGCTATATGAAATATTGCCATATACTTACATGTCTATTGGGGTAGCTGAAATTGGTTACTTCAAATCATATTTAACTACAAGTTCAGGTCTGTTGTTCTTTTTGCAGGGGCGTTGATTTGGATTTTACGATCGAACTATCGCCGATTTGATGACTTTCGTTTATTTGATTCAAAGTCAAAGCTTGGTTTATATGAGTTGAAGCCATTTTTGCTTATTTTACTCGGGGTAATGTTTTATACCTTAGTTTGGTTCAAATTTGACGAGTTCTTTTGCAACGTTAGCTGTTTTGGTTGGTATATATATTGTTTTTTTGAGAGCGATAAAAAGAAGCCGACAGTTAAAATTTGGATAGGTGCCACACTAGAGCTGAGTTTGAAATACACAAAATTTAACAATTTAATCAATAATCGTCGTTAACTACTAAACTAGTTTGGGTTATAAGTATATAAATTATAAGGTAATATAAACTAGCTAATAAAGCTTAATCGGAGTAAAAATTTAGATGGTTGCAATAACCAATTTGTCTTTTTTGATTGTTGACGATGTGGCAATGGTTCGTGATTTTTTACGTCAAACATTGGTTAACATGGGGGCCAACAATATTTTTGAAGCTTCGACAGGTGAGGGGGGATGCAGTCCTTTAACAAAAACTTACCAGATATTATTTTTTTAGATATAGAATTACCTAAATCAAACGGCCAACAAATATTGAAAGAAATGAGATTAATTAAGCCAAATGCATTTGTTGTAATGGTCTCTGCGCATTCGAGTGCAGATAATGTAAAAACATCAATAGAATTAGGCGCTTCAGGTTTTGTTGTTAAACCGTTTACATCCCAAAAAATCCGCTCGGTTTTAAAAAGGTATATGCAGAACAAATGAATTTAGAAGAAATGCGTGTGTGCGCGCCACAAGCTTTGGCTTTACTTAAAACAATGGCAAACGAAAAACGCCTTTTTATTCTGTGTAATTTGCTTGATGGAGAATTATCAGTAAATGAGTTAGCTGAACGTGTTGGACTTAGCCAGTCAGCATTGTCACAACACTTAGCAATTCTGCGGAATGAAGAGTACGTTGCGACTCGTAAAGCCTCACAGACCGTTTATTATTCGTTAAGTGGTGATGAAGTTAAACAAATAATGAGTTTGCTCCATCAACTGTATTCAACTAAAACGCCATAAAAAAGCGCTTAATGAAATAACCCAATAGTTGGACATGCCAATTATTGGGATCATTTCATTAAGCGCTTTTTGATTAGCGGGGGCTAATCTGAAAAGTTTTCAGCTAATACTTTTTCCGTATCCGCTTTCATCTCTAGTAATTCAAGTTTGTCATATGCTTCAATCATAATTTCTAGTGCACGTTTCACACTGCCGCTCTGACCATAATATTCTAAGACATATTTACAACGATTAACGGCCGCCACATAAGATGAACGTCTCATATAATATTCGGCAATAACGATTTCATGACTGGCCAGTTTATCAAGTAAAACCTTCATTCGTGATTTAGCTTCTTCACTGTATTTACTATTTGGGTACTTGATTACTAGTTTCTTGAAGTCTTTAAAGGCTTCACGAGAACCTTCCATATCTTTATCCGCATTTTCAATACCAAAGAAGTTTTGGAATGCGTTTTCGCCGGTATCCATATTTACCAACCCACGCATATAAATCACGTAATCAAGATTACTATGATCTGGGTTTAGTCGAATAAAGCGGTCTATAGCTGGTAACGCTTCTTCATATTTGCCTGATTTATAATAGGCAAACATTAAATCAAGCTGTACTTGACGAGAAAGCGGCCCAAATGGGTAACGGCTTTCTAAATCTGTTAATATACCAATCGCACGGGTATACATATTGTTGTTAAGGTGCTGTTTGGCTTCTTGGTAGCGAGCCTGAGGTGAACGATCGGGTAAACGCTCTACATCTTGGTCCGGTGCTGAAGTACAAGCAGAAACAAAAATACTGATAGCAATCAGTAAGGTAAATCGAAATCTAGACTTAAAATTAAACATTAATTACAACCTGAAGAGTTTTCTTTTCTCGTTAAACCATTTTTCGAGTAGAATAGGCAATATCGACCGCATTCTAACTCAGTCCTTAGTGACATGCACTGGCAAATTCAAACTATTTATCATGAACAAAGAAACAATAGAACTACATGCACACGTTAAAGAAGAACATTTTGGCAAACGCTTAGACCAAGTAATTGCTGATTTGTTTCCTGAATATTCAAGAAGTCGTCTTAAAGAGTGGATTTTAGATGAAAAAGTTCAAGTTAATGGCGAAATAATTTCAAAAGCTCGAGAAAAGATGATGGGCGATGAAGAAATTCATATCTCAGCTGAGCTTGAGGTAGAGGTCCATCACCAACCAGAAGATATCAAATTAGATATCGTTTATGAAGATGATGACATTTTAGTTATCAACAAACCGGCGAATTTGGTGGTACATCCAGGGGCTGGTAATCAGTCTGGAACCATTTTGAATGCCTTACTGCATCATTTTCCAGAAATTGATCTAGTTCCGCGAGCTGGTATCGTACATCGTCTAGATAAAGATACGACAGGGTTAATGGTTGTTGCTAAAACGGTACCCGCCCAAACTCAGTTAGTATCAGATATGCAAAACAGAGAAGTGACCAGAGAATATGAAGCTGTCTGTTTAGGGCGTTTAACTGCCGGCGGAACGGTAGATAAACCAATTGGTCGTCATTCAACCAAACGCACGAGTATGGCGGTAACCAATATGGGTCGTGAATCAGTGACTCATTATCGTTTGATCAAAAAGTTTCGAGTTCACACGCATATTCGTTTAAGGCTCGAAACCGGACGGACACACCAAATTCGTGTGCATATGTCTCATATTAGACATCCATTAGTGGGTGACATTCAATATGGCGGCAGAGTGCATACGCCAAAAGGTGCGTCCGAGCAGTTTATTCAATACTTAAGAAGTTTTAAACGCCAAGCATTACATGCGGCAATGTTGAGTTTTCACCACCCAATAAGTGGCGAAGAAATGACATTTGAAGCACCACTGCCAGACGATTTTATTCAGTTATTAAGTGAATTAAACAACGACGCAACGGAACATCAAGATGAAATGGATTTCTGCTGATTTTCCAAATTTAAGCAGTAAAATTAAAAAACGTATTTGTGCTGGCACGAGTACGCGATTGGACGGAGTGTCAAAAGCTCCGTTTAATGGACTTAACGTCGCCACCCATGTCGGCGACGATTTATCTTCTGTGATGGCCAATCGCGCTTTGTTACGCGAAGAGCTTAATTTTCCCTCTGAGCCATATTGGCTAAATCAAACCCACACAAATACTGTTGTGGAATTACCTTATGAGTACCGGCCTTATTTAGAGGCAGATGCAAGTTACACTTTCTTGACGAAAACACTGTGCGCGGTAATGACCGCAGATTGTTTACCATTATTGTTAGTTGACAATACCGGCACTCAAGTAGCCGCAATTCATGCTGGGTGGCGTGGATTAGCCAATGGTATTATCGCTAAAACTCTTGCAAAATTTACCGCTCAGGCACAGGATTTACACGTTTATATGGGGCCAGCAATAGGCCAAAGCGCATTTGAAGTTGGCCAAGACGTTTTTGATTATTTCCAACAACTTAATCCTATTTTTAGCAGGTGTTTTGAGTCAAAAAAATCCCAAACAAATATTCTGCAAATATATACGAAATTGCAAAAATTCAACTAGAGTTATTGGGCGTTAAGTTTATTTCGGGGGCGAACATTGCACTTTTGAACAGAATGACCAATTTTACTCTTACCGTCGAGATGGCCAAACCGGACGCATGGTTTCCATTATTTGGATTGACTAGGTTGACTTTTTAAATCGGTATGAACAATTAATTTTACTGTTTGTCATTGAAAAATTCGAAATAGACCAAACTTTTATAAGTAACTAAGTCCGTTTCTATTTTCGAGGTATGTAATGCGATTAGATCGATTAACAAATAAATTTCAACAGGCAATTGCCGATGCACAGTCATTAGCTGTTGGTCGTGATCATCAATATATAGAACCTGTTCACATTCTCAACTCTCTTATTAATCAAGAAAATAGCTCGGTTATTACCTTGCTTCATCATTGTCGAGTGAACGCCGCAGAGTTACGCTCAAAAATATCAAGAGAGTTGGAAGCTATCCCTACCGTGACCGGAATTGGTGGCGACATTCAATTGTCTCGAAGCACGGCTCAAATTTTAAATATGTGTGACAAACTGGCGCAACAGCGGAAAGACAAATTTATAACCAGTGAAGTATTCCTACTCGCTTTGGTCGACGATAATGGTACTGCCGGTAAAATACTAAAATTACTCGGTTTGACAAAGCAAAAAGTTGAAGAAGCGATAAATACGATGCGTGGTGGGCAGAAAGTTGAAGATGCCAACGCGGAAGATGTACGTCAAGCTCTTGAAAAATATACAGTTGATTTAACTCAACGCGCTGAACAAGGTAAGCTAGACCCTGTTATTGGGCGAGACGAAGAGATCCGCCGCACTGTGCAGGTATTGCAACGCCGTACAAAAACAACCCTGTGTTAATTGGTGAACCTGGTGTTGGTAAAACAGCCATTGTAGAAGGTTTAGCGCAACGGATCATCAATGGTGAAGTGCCTGAGGGACTTAAAAGCAAACGTGTGTTGTCGCTCGATCTGGGTGCCTTAGTTGCGGGCGCGAAATTTCGTGGTGAATTTGAAGAACGACTTAAATCGGTATTAAATGAACTTGCGAAAGAAGAAGGGCAGGTCATCCTATTTATCGATGAAATTCATACTATGGTTGGTGCCGGTAAATCTGATGGCGCAATGGATGCCGGTAACATGCTTAAACCGGCATTAGCCCGAGGCGAATTACATTGTGTTGGTGCCACAACGTTAGACGAATATCGTAAATACATTGAAAAAGATGCTGCATTGGAACGTCGTTTCCAGAAGGTTCAGGTTGATGAGCCAAACGTTGAAGATACAGTGGCAATTTTACGTGGATTAAAAGAGCGTTACGAATTGCATCATTCTGTTGATATTACCGACCCTGCAATCGTAGCAGCGGCCAGCTTATCTCATCGTTACATCAGTGACAGACAATTACCTGACAAAGCGATTGATCTTATTGATGAAGCGGGTTCCAGTATTCGAATGCAAATCGATTCCAAGCCAGAAGAATTGGAAAAATTGGAACGGAAAATCATTCAATTAAAACTTGAAGATAATGCGCTGTTAAAAGAAACAGATGAAGCCAGTAAAAATCGATTAATGTTGATCAGAGATCAGATCAATATATTAGATAAAAAATACCAAGAGCTCGAAGAAGTATGGAAAGCTGAAAAAGCTGCATTGTCAGGCACTCAAAATATTAAAGAGCAACTTGAACAGTCCCGAATGGACCTTGATACAGCGCGACGAGCAAGCGATTTGCAACGTATGTCTGAACTGCAATATGGTCGAATACCAGAGCTTGAAAAACAGTTGGATTTAGCGTCGCAGGCAGAAATGCAAGGCATGACATTGCTTCGTAATAAAGTGACAGAAAAAGAAATTGCTGAGGTTTTATCACGTTGGACGGGGATCCCGGTCACTAAGATGCTTGAAAGTGAACGTGATAAATTGTTGAAAATGGAAGAACAGCTGCACGCTAAAGTCATAGGACAAGAAGAGGCGGTCAGATCTGTAGCAAATGCAATTCGTCGTTCGCGAGCTGGGCTGTCAGACCCAAACCGACCAAATGGCTCGTTTTTGTTCCTTGGCCCAACGGGAGTAGGGAAAACCGAGCTTACTAAATCTTTAGCTCACTTTCTATTCGATTCAACCGACGCTATGGTTCGTATAGATATGTCTGAGTTTATGGAGAAGCACTCGGTCGCTCGGCTAATTGGTGCGCCTCCTGGTTATGTGGGTTATGAAGAAGGTGGGTACTTAACTGAACTTGTTCGCCGAAAACCTTACTCTGTTGTTTTGCTAGATGAGGTTGAAAAAGCCCACCCTGATGTGTTTAATATATTGTTACAAGTGTTAGATGAAGGTCGGTTAACAGATGGACAAGGTCGAACCGTCGACTTTAGAAATACCGTTATTATTATGACCTCAAATCTAGGCTCTGATTTAATTCAATCAGGATATGTAGGTAAAGAACCTGCCGATTATGAATCGATGAAGGCTATGGTCATGGAAGTTGTCGGTAAACATTTCCGTCCAGAGTTCATTAATCGAATTGACGACACTGTGGTATTTCATCCGTTGAATTCTGCTGAAATTAAACAGATTGCCGGAATTCAATTAACGGGGCTGAAAAAACGATTAGCTGAACAAGAAGTAGAAATGACCTTAACGGAAGCGGCATTAGATCAAATAGCGGAAGCGGGTTTTGATCCAGTGTTTGGTGCAAGGCCATTAAAACGTGCAATTCAATTGTATGTTGAAAACAAACTTGCACAAGCTTTGTTGTCAGGCGAAATTAAACCGAAAGACAAGATTGAATTAGATGTGATTGATGGTGAATTTACGTTAAATATTCAGTCCGTTGATGTTTAAAAATAGAGTTCAGTGTCCATCTGTTGTATTTTGACAGTAATAAAGTTCGGCAATGTTATTGGGTTCGTTTGTAGCTAGTTAATCATTGCCGACGTTTTACCAAAAATTGATAATTTAGAAAGGAATGATAAATGAAAACGATGACATGTAAGCAATTAGGCGGTGCGTGCGACCTTAAATTTCAAGCTGAAACATTCGAGGAAATGGCTGAAAAAGTAAGATGCACGGCATGGAAATGTTTCAAAAACAAGATCCTGAACATTTAGAAGCGATGCAAAAAGTGATGGCGTTAATGCAACAACCAGAAAAATTGCAAGAATTTTTTGATCAAAAACGCAGTGAGTTTGAACAGCTTCCAGACGATAAATAACTCGTTATATCTATTGGTTTTATCAGTGCATTATTGTTCGACTTGTGTAATAGCAACTATCGCGAGTCGACATTTAAATATATGGGAGGGTTACACATATATAATGTAATCCGTTTCTCGTTTCTTGTTTCTTGTTTTGATTCTGGGGGACTTTGGACTAGAGAATTTCCAGTGGAAGCACTTCAGCAGGCCGCAACTTGATAACTAGTTTAATAATTTGTAACGGCGTTCCAATTGCTTTTGGATTTCTTCAACAGAGTAACCAAATCTGGTTAATACTTCTTCAGATATATCAACCATATCGCCAACACCAGTAACATTCCACAACCGGCCTTCAAGTTCTTTTGCTCTATGTTGGGAATAATTTCCAATGTAACTTAACTCTCTGGAAATATAATCCATGTCAGGACGCCCAGTTTTCGAAATATAAATTCTAAAAGCAAAAAATACATCGGCTTTGGTACTGGCTTTGATAAAGCTCGTTAACATTTCGGTTGATAAAAACTGATCTGCGTAATGGCATATAAACGAGCGAGCTTCTGTATTTTGATCGGTACGATAACGAATAAACAGTTCCACTGTTTTAGGTGTATCTGCCCGTTCCATATCGGCAACGAGAGGAGCAAACACATTGTTTGCCGCGTTGTCTTTTAGCAAAGGGTATAGACTAATATCATGTTGTTCAGGTTTATGTTTACTCAATAAGTGCAAAATCAAGTTAGCTTCGCAGCTCTTCCCCACCAAATTTATGTCAACTTTTGTTCCTTCTTTGTCGATATAAATAGGCGTGTTACAAACGTGTTTAGCGCACAAGTTCCTTAGCGCTTTAGATAAACCCGGATAGCGACTTTCCATTTTTGCAGGGGTAAGTTTGGCTTTGTTCTGCACAATTAGTTTTTTGAAAAATTGTCGACCATGATGCACGCCTTTAGGTTCAAAGGTTCGTAAATTCATAACTGTTTTGTCGCGCGAAATAGCCACGATTTCGTATGCTAATTTAGTTAAATTAAACTTGTTAGTTACACGCTGCATTTCAGGCAGACCAATGACAATAATATCGCCTTTTGTAAACGGGCAACCTTGTTCAATGACAAGCTGTAAGCCGTGACTTGAAAAGTCACGTGTCGTACCTTTGCTCGTTCTTCTTGGCCTGGGAGGGCAACAGAGACCTCTGTCTTATATAAATAGCGCTCCTCTGACCTTAAATTAACGTATTCAATGGTTTCGACTTCCATATTTATGTAACGTTTTAATTTAGGGTGGCCAAACTTGTTCAATTGTGCGGCCGGCGCAGTCATCTCATGATATTTTTGATAGGCTTCTTTTTGATCTGGATTTGAAATCGGAGTCATATAAACAATGAATTTTAAATTCTGCAATAACCCTTGGACTTTTGGTGACGGTATTTGATTGTAGCGTTGAATCTCTTTACCTGCGGAATCTGGAACAGACAAAGGAATATGGGCATCATGTTCTGATACCGGTACTAACTGTAATTTGAAAACTTTCCAACTGTCTTTTTACTCGCAAAATGCAAAAACGTTGACCGCAATTCTGGCGATGCATCGAGTTCTTCAGTGGTTGCAGAGTAAAAATATACTTTTCCTTTACGAGCATGGGTAAAGCAATAAAGTAAAGACTCCTTAATGCCGCGATCACTGAGCAGCATATTTTCAAGTCTTGGCATATCCAATATTTGTTGAAATACCAAATTTTTACTTTCGTCACTAAAATAGCCAAGTGTGGAACGATTGTTTTCGGTCGCGAGCGCCAATGTAGGCAACAAACGGTCATTAATTTGACGGATATAAACGGGTAAGGTGGTAACCCGTGGTAGGTAATACTGCTCATACCCCTTAACCGCTACAGCTTCAAGCGTATTGTCCAAATTCACTTTATAGCGACGTTTATTGCCGTTTATAAAATTGCCAAGGAAATCATCAAAGGCTGCAATGTCCTCAGTGAATGTTCTTTTCATTCTAATGTAATTATTGGCGATATTGATTTTATCGATGCCAACGACTTCATATTGAATACCGTCTTTGAGACCTAATTCAAACTCTTGCTCTAATCCTGTTAGGTAAATTGCAATTTTTTGACCTTTAACAAACTTTCTCGCAGAAGGCACTTTTACTTTTATCCCACTAACCGAGAGGTCACTACTGACCGCTTTTAATGTATCACCAATTGCAAATTGCATTTCAATAGCGATACTGAAATTCATTCGCTCTTCTGCTCGAATTCCGTATTGGGTAAAGTGCACAAGATTTGCACCGTAAATGATTTTGGGTTTTTCTGGGGCTTTATTTACTTGTTCAGCATCTGCACTAGTAGAGGCTCGTGGGTTTTTTCCTGTCGAGCTTTTTCAACTAGACGCGCTTCTTGCTCTTTTTATGCATTACCCTATGGTTGTTTTCCGCATTAAGCACGGCTTCGTAACAACCAATGGTGTATTGACCAAATTTTTCTATTTGATCTTTAAAAATTTGTTTAGCGACTTCATCTAGAAAATGGATCTGTCCCTTATATTCAAATGCAGTAGGTTCGCCAGCAACATGGCCACGTAAATCTAAGAGTCGGTTACAAGGTTGCCCAAGTCTCTTCAACTCCATTTTTATAAGAAACTGTTTGGCCTTAGGTACACTCGATACTTTAGATTTAAATTGCTTATCAAAGTCCGCGTGATTGACCGCAGATTTTAAATCTTCAATTATGTTGTTGTAATCGTGTAATTCGGTTGCCATATAAAGATTTGATTACCTGCAATTTTTAATACAAAACAATTAAAACCCACCTCACAAATGAATACAATTATTTATAAATCATTTATAATTTTCAATTGAGTAACAATTTAGTTTATTTAATTTTTTGTTATTTATTCATAAATATAGAGCATTTAGCTCTAACATCAATAGTTCGGGTCAAATACAAATTTAAACAAGTGTATATTTTATTACTTTAGATGAAGCAATAATTATGCCACGGACTTGTGACATTAGTATAACAAGCAGAGAAATTATGGCGAAATCAAAAATAGCGTATGTATGTAGCGATTGTGGTTCAGAGTATCCGCGGTGGCAGGGACAATGTACAGATTGCCATGCTTGGAATACGATTTCTGAATTCCGTGTTGCAGCTAAGACTAAGGCATCTGTTAGCCGTTATGAAGGTTATGCGGGAGCAGCTGAGAACAAGGTTCAAACTTTGGATAAGGTTAACCTTGAAGCACTGCCTAGGTTTACGACTGGTTATGGAGAATTTGACCGAGTATTAGGCGGCGGCGTAGTGCCTTAGTTCAGCAATACTAATTGGCGGAAGTCCAAGGTGCAGGGAAAAGCACCTTATTGCTGCAAACAATGTGCTTTTTGGCCGAGCATATGTCTACCCTATATGTGACGGGGAAGAGAGTTTGCAACAAGTTGCGATGCGAGCTAATCGACTAGGTTTAGCAACCAATAAATTAAACGCATTGGCAGAAACAAGTGTAGAAGCGATTTGTATTCATGCTCAAAATATCAAACCTTCGATTATGGTTGTTGATTCAATTCAAGTGATGCATATGGCTGAAATTGCATCTGCGCCGGGGAGTGTATCTCAGGTACGTGAAGGCGCAGCGTATTTAACACGTTTTGCGAAACAAAATAATGTTGCGGTGATTATGGTTGGCCATGTCACCAAAGACGGTAATTTGGCAGGACCTAAAGTATTGGAACACTGTATCGATGCTAGCATCATGTTAGATGGAGACACAGATGGACGATATCGAACGTTAAGAGGCACTAAAAACAGATTTGGCGCGGTTAATGAACTTGGTGTGTTTGCAATGACGGACAAGGGGTTAAAAGAAGTCAGTAATCCAAGCGCAATATTTTTAAATCGTGCAGAAGGGGACTCGTCTGGCAGCTCTGTTATGGTTTTATGGGAAGGAACTCGCCCGTTGTTGGTCGAAATTCAAGCCTTGGTTGATCACTCGCAAATGGGGCACCTATAGGCGCGTTGCTGTCGGTTTAGACTCAAACCGGCTAGCAATGTTACTTGCTGTACTACACAGACATGGCGGCTTGATGCTTGGCGATCAGGATGTTTTTGTTAATGTTGTTGGGGGCGTAAAAGTTAGTGAAACGAGTGCAGATTTAGCGCTGTTGTTGGCCATGGTATCAAGTTTTCGAGATTCCCCGTTGGATCGTGAGCTTGTTGTTTTTGGAGAGGTTGGTCTCGCCGGTGAAATAAGGCCGGTTGCAAATGGCCAAGAACGTTTGCGGGAGGCCGCGAAACATGGCTTTAAACGTGCAATCGTACCCAAAAACAATATGCCTAAAGATACAATTGCCAATATGAAGGTGATTGGTATATCGCGCTTAGTTGAGGCGTTAGAACACCTTTAAAGTGACTATACTAAGTCACGGGTTTGTCGCCAGTTTAAAATTTGGTGACAACCATGACTTTATCCACTGGCAAGGATTATTCTGGGTTTGGAAATGTTAACGAATTCAAATTTCTATCAAGCAGTTCTGAACTGCCGACGTTTAATTCTACTAATCGACGCAAGTGGCTCACGCTCTGTAAATCGATTTTTTCGCAGTGAATGCCTAAATGTTCTTTTTCAACATGGGTAATATGACCCGTCAATTCGACTTCAACATCGGATTCGTTAAGGCAAAACTTTAATAGACACGTTTCTTTAACAAGATTTTCAATCCCTTTTATTTGTGCAATTAATGCACCTTTTAATGATATATCAACGAGTGTCGTTGGGTAATCGATATTATTAACTGTCAGGGTTGCTGGGGCCGAAAATACAATACGAGTAAATCGCCGTTTGTCTTCCATTTTACTTACCACTCATATAGAAAGATTATTTACTTATCATGGAACTTATTGAAGAAAAATCAAGCTTAATTAGCGGTGAGTGTTTTCACCGCTAATTAAAGTCACACCATATAGGCTTATTATTTCAAACGTTTGTATTTGATACGATGTGGTTCTGCGGCCGCAGCACCGTAGGTTTTTTTCAACCAAACTTCATAATCTGAATAGTTACCTTCGAAAAATTCAATCTTACCTTCATCACGGTAATCCAAAATATGAGTCGCAATCCGGTCTAGGAACCAGCGGTCATGCGAGATGACCATTGCGCTACTAGGGAACTCCAGTAGGGCATTCTCAAGTGCACGTAACGTTTCAACGTCTAGGTCATTGGTTGGTTCGTCGAGCAGTAAAACGTTGCCGCCTGCTTTTAACAGCTTAGCCAAATGCACTCGATTTCGTTCACCACCTGATAAATCACCAATGCGCTTTTGTTGATCTGAGCCTTTGAAATTAAATCGACTCACATAAGCGCGCGATGGCACTTCAAAGTTGCCAACCTGAATAATATCACTGCCTTCAGATATTTCTTCATAAACAGAATTGCCGTCGTTCATTGAATCTCTAAACTGATCAACGGATGAAAGTGATACTGAGTCACCGACAACTATTTCGCCAGAATCCGGCGTATCTGCGCCACTAATTAATTTAAATAGTGTTGATTTACCTGCGCCATTTGGGCCTATAATTCCCACTATGCCGCCTTTAGGAACAGAAAACGACAGGTTGTCAATTAAGACTCTGTCGCCAAAACCTTTGTTGACGTTGCTGACTTCAATTACTTTATCACCGAGTCTTGGCCCTAGTGGAATATATAACTCATTGGTTTCATTTCGTTTTTGGTAATCGTTACTTTGAAGCTCTTCAAATCGAGCCATACGGGCTTTAGATTTTGCATGACGACCTTTTGGATTGGTTCGTACCCATTCTAATTCAGATTGAATCGACTTCTGACGTGAGTTTTCACTACGTTCTTCTTGTGCTAAACGTACTTCTTTTTGTTCCAACCAGCTAGAGTAATTGCCTTCCCATGGAATACCCGCGCCACGGTCTAGCTCTAAGATCCAACCTGCGACGTTGTCTAAGAAATACCTATCGTGGGTTATAGCAACGACAGTTCCTTCGTATTCATGTAAAAATCGTTCTAACCAAGCAACCGACTCTGCATCTAAATGGTTGGTCGGTTCGTCGAGTAATAACATGTCAGGTTTGTCTAATAGCAATCGACAAATTGCCACCCGGCGACGCTCGCCACCAGATAGGTGTTCTATTTTTGCATCCCATTCTGGTAAACGAAGCGCGTCAGCGGCGACTTCTAGTTGGTTATCTAAATTGTGGCCATCTTTTGCTTGGATAATACTTTCTAGCTCGCCTTGCTCTTTAGCTAAAGCGTCAAAGTCGGCGTCTTCTAGAGCATATTCAGCGTAGACTTCATCAAGTCTTGAAAGTGCATTTTTAACATCACTAACGGCTTCCTCAACAATTTCTCGAACTGTTTTAGACAAATCCATTTGTGGTTCTTGCGGTAAATAGCCAATTTTAATCCCGGCCATTGGTCTTGCTTCACCTTCGATCTCGGTGTCTAAACCAGCCATAATTCGAAGTAACGTAGACTTACCTGAACCATTTAGTCCAAGCACGCCAATTTTTGCACTATGAAAAAAGCTAAGTGATATATCCTTGAGGATCGTGCGTTTTGGTGGAACAACTTTACTCACACGATTCATTGAAAAAATAAATTTATCTGGCAATGCCATAGGAAACCTTTTTAATGTTTAGAACTGATGCCGCTATTTTAAGTGACATACACCACGATAGGCAAACAGCAATTCAATTTATATCTAACTTCTGTTTTATTGTTTTAATCGCAATATTCTCGCTTGCTCATACAAATGTTCAATTGAATTTTTGTTGCTCTAACAATTTGATTAAAAATACTTTTAGGAAAAGTAGCAAATAGACTGTGCTACAAATCGCTTTGATTTTCCATTAATTAGATTTAAGTGAAATACCAAAGTCGTTTTTTACCTATTAGTTAACGCCCTCAGTAACAGGTGTTGAAACTGTTAATGTTGTGACAATGGCACCATAGGTACGAATTACAAATGCTACTAAACATTGACTACACTTAACGAAACGCCAAAAACCAATTTGGTGTGAATATAACTAAGTCGACATTGGGTTGATTTAATTAACTAACTTATAAATATTTCTAATGCTAAATTTCACTAACTAACGCAGATTTGATATAGGATTTTACGTAATAAACGCGTATTATACGGCCTTCTTTTTTAATAATTTAGTCAGAGTGCCGAGGTGCAAATATGTTAACGCGTGATATGAACATCGCTGATTTCGATCCAGAACTATGGGCGTCAATTCAACAAGAAACAATTCGTCAAGAAGAACACATTGAGTTAATTGCGTCTGAAAACTACGCAAGTCCACGAGTTATGGAAGCTCAAGGCACTCAGTTAACCAATAAATATGCTGAAGGTTATCCGCAAAAACGCTACTACGGTGGTTGTGAGTATGTTGATATCTCTGAGCAATTAGCAATTGACCGTGCAAACGAACTATTCGGTTCAGATTATGCAAACGTTCAGCCACACTCTGGATCACAAGCAAACTCTGCGGTATTCCAAGCTTTAGTTAAACCAGGTGATACTGTACTTGGTATGAGCTTAGCGCACGGCGGTCACTTAACTCACGGTTCTAGCGTTAGTTTTTCTGGTAAAATCTACAATGCTATCCAGTACGGACTAAATGAAGAAACTGGTTTGCTTGATTATGAGCAAATGGAATCTTTGGCACGTGAACATAAACCTGCGATGATCATTGCTGGCTTCTCTGCATACTCAGGTATTGTTGATTGGGCTCGTTTCCGCAAAATTGCGGATGAAATTGGTGCTTACTTGTTTGTTGACATGGCACACGTTGCTGGTCTAATAGCAGCTGGCGTATATCCAAACCCTGTTCCACATGCTCATGTTGTTACTACTACGACACACAAAACACTAGCGGGTCCTCGTGGCGGTTTAATTATTTCTGGCTGCGGTGACGCAGACGTTTATAAAAAACTAAACAGTGCGGTATTCCCAGGTGGTCAAGGTGGTCCTTTATGTCACGTAATCGCTGCTAAAGCGGTCGCATTTAAAGAAGCATTACAACCTGAGTTTAAAGTTTACCAACAACAAGTTGTTAAAAACGCTCAGAAAATGTGTGAAGTCATGCAAGAGCGCGGATACAAAATTGTATCAAATGGCACTCAAAATCACTTATTCTTAGTTGATCTAATCGACAAAGACATTACTGGTAAAGATGCAGACGCTGCGTTAGGAAAAGCATTTATCACAGTAAACAAAAACTCTGTGCCAAATGACCCACGTTCACCGTTTGTGACTTCTGGTTTGCGTTTAGGTACACCTGCGGTAACACGTCGTGGTATGCAAGAAGCTGAAATGGTTGAATTAACTAACTTAATTTGTGACGTATTAGACAACATTGAAGATGATGCTAATATTGAAAACGTTAAGCAACAAATCAAAGCACTTTGTGCACGTTTCCCTGTTTATGCTTAAACTGTAAAATCTTGTTCTCGCTAGCATTAGCAGAATTATGATAAGATCGAAAGCCGCGTTTATCGCGGCTTTTTTAGTTAACTAGTTTACGGACATTTTTTATGCACTGCCCATTCTGCTCAGCAACTGAAACGAAGGTAATAGATTCACGACTTGTCGGTGGCGGCTCTCAAGTTAGGCGTCGGCGTGAGTGTAATCAATGTAACGAACGTTTTACATCCTTTGAAGGTGCCGAACTTGTTATGCCAAAAGTGGTAAAACGAGACGGTAAACGTGAACCATTTAATGAAGACAAAATGTCTGCCGGTATTTTGCGGGCGCTAGAAAAGCGACCTGTGAGTACTGAACAAATTGACCAACTTATATTGGCAATCAAAAAGAAATTAGAATGACGGGTGAACGTGAAGTTAGTTCAGAGTTTATTGGTAATCTTATAATGGATGGACTAGTACAATACGATAAAGTGGCCTATGTTCGTTTTGCCTCTGTATATCGCTCGTTTGAAGACATTAAAGAATTTGGTGAAGAAATTGCCAAAATTGGTCAACAAGCTGATAAGAAAAAAGAAATCACCACCAGACAATCCAAGTTGTTTGAATAAGAATTTTATCTATGTTGTTTACAGAATCTGATCATCAATATATGACACTCGCCATTGAATTAGCGGCTAGAGGTCGATTTACAACGACACCTAATCCTAATGTTGGTTGTGTTATTGTCAAAAACAACACAATTTTAGGCTAGGGGTGGCATAAAAAGCCGGCACCGGCCATGCAGAAGTAAATGCTTTAGTTGATCTTGATATTGAACAAAGTTCAGGCGCAACGGCCTATGTAACATTGGAGCCTTGTAGTCATTTTGGGCGAACACCACCATGTGCCAGAAAATTAATCGAAGCTGGTATTAAAACCGTAGTAATAGCTATGTTAGATCCCAACCCATTAGTGGCAGGAAAAGGGGTTGCACTGCTTGAACAAGCAGGGATTAAAGTCAAAAGCGGCTTATTAGAGTCTCAAGCTCGTCTGCTTAATTTAGGTTTTTTATCCCGAATGGAAAAAAACAGGCCGTTTATCAGCGTTAAATTAGCCTCGTCATTAGACGGTAAAACGGCATTGAAAAATGGCGAAAGTAAGTGGATTACGGGGCCTAAAGCCCGCAGTGACGTTCAAACGTTTCGAGCGCAGAGTTGCGCCATACTCAGTTCTGCCGTTTCCGTTATCCGTGATAACGCCAAGTTGAACGTACGTAGTGAACAATTGAACTTTGATTACCCACTAGATCAATACGACGGTGAAATTAGACAGCCGATTAAGATCATATTAGATGGCAAAAATCGCATTACTGCAAAATCAATTGCTCAATTAGCGTTATTTGACGGAAAAACAGACGTGATTATTGTTAGACCATCGAAATCCAATGACTTTGCCAACGTCGATTATGTTACTGAGTTAGTCATAAGTTACGACGATGTTGACGGGTTTCATTTATCTGAGCTTGTCTCTTGGTGTGGCGCGAACGAAATAAATAATTTGTGGATAGAAGCAGGCGGCAGATTGTCAGCAAGTTTCATCGAACAAGATTTATTTGATCAATTAGTTGTTTATATTGCCCCAAAAATAATGGGCGCGGGCGCACAAGAATTATTACCCATTGGTCCATTTGAGTCGATGGTGGATGTTAAAGAACTACAGGTGCAGTCAACAATGACCGTTGGCTCGGATCTAAAAGTCATATTGTCTAATACAATTTAAGGTAGGGCACGTGTTTACCGGAATTATTGAAGCTACAGGAAAAATAAAGTCTTTGTCTAAACTGGGAGGAGATCTAAAAGTCACCATCGAAAGTTCTGATTTGGATATGTCTGACGTAAAATTAGGTGACAGTATTGCTACCAATGGCGTTTGTTTAACGGTTGTTGAGAAATTATCAAATGGTTTTGTTGCCGACGTTTCAAATGAAACGATCACCAACAGCGGTTTTAGACATTACCAAATAGGGCAAGCAGTTAATTTAGAAAAAGCCATGCTGGCAACATCTCGTTTTGGCGGTCATATAGTTAGTGGGCATGTCGATGGTATTGCTACGATCGCTGCGATAATTGACAATGGACGAGCCAAAGACATTTGGATAAATGCCCCAGCAGCTTTATTAAAATATGTCATTACAAAAGGTTCGATTACAGTCGATGGCATCAGCTTGACCATAAACAACGTAGAAGCGGGTCAATTTAAATTGACAGTTGTGCCACATACTGCGTCACAAACGACACTTTCAAATGCGGTTACAGGCTCGTCTGTTAACATTGAAATTGATATCATAGCCAGATATCTAGAAAAATTGGCAAATCCGTCTTCTAATGAAGGCGTATCTATGTCACTGCTCGCGCGCAGTGGCTTTTTGAAATAAGAATTAGTGGGTCTGTAAAATGAAATTGAATACGCCAGAAGAGATAATCGAAGACATCCGCCATGGGAAAATGGTGATTTTGATGGACGATGAAGACCGCGAAAATGAAGGTGACCTTATTATGGCCGCGGATATGCTAACACCTGAGCATATTAATTTCATGGTAACGCATGCTCGTGGATTAGTTTGCTTACCGATGACAATTGAACGTGCAGAAGCACTAAATCTTACGTTAATGGTCGATAATAATAATGCCCAATTTGCCACTAACTTTACGGTTTCTATTGAAGCGGCTGAGGGAGTGACAACAGGGATAAGTGCGGCAGACCGAGCCAGAACCATTCAAGCTGCCGTTGCAAAAGATGCGGTCGCGGCCGATATCGTTCAACCGGGGCATATTTTTCCGTTAGTGGCAAAAAAGGCGGTGTTTTAACACGTGCAGGTCATACTGAAGCAGCAGTCGATTTAGCCCGTTTAGCAGGTAGAACTGACGCCGGTGTTATTGTTGAAATACTTAATGATGATGGCTCAATGGCGCGTCGCCCAGATTTAGAAATCTTTGCTAAGAAGCACGATTTAAAAATTGGCACTATCGCCGATTTAATAGAATACAGAAATCATAACGAAACAACGGTCGAGCTTGTTGCACAATGTAAGTTACCAACTCAACATGGTGATTTTGATTTACATACATTTAAAGATACGATAGATGGACAAGTTCATTTTGCGTTAGTAAAAGGTGATTTAGCTAAACTTGAACAACCACTTGTTCGCGTGCATTTACAGAACACCTTTTCTGATTTACTTGGTTCTGACCGCTCTGTGAACCGCAGCTTTTCTATCGATGACGGGTTAAGCCGAATTGCTGAAGTCGGTGGCGTTTTTGTGCTTTTAGGGAAACAGGAACAAACGTCAGATCTGATTAATTTAGTGAAACGATTTGAAGCTGAAGACTCGGGTCAACATCAAGCGCCGGCAAAATGGCAGGGTACGTCTCGTAATGTCGGTATTGGTAGTCAAATATTGGCTCAATTAGGTGTAACTAAAATGCGTTTATTAAGCTCACCTAAAAATTATCATGCACTGTCTGGCTTCGGTTTAGAAGTAACAGAATATGTAAGTGAGTAGGGCTGAGCAAACAACTTGGCCTAACAACTATTAAAATCTTGTGGTATTATCGCGCAAAATTTTTATCATCCATTTTATTTAAAGAAAGGTTTTTGAATGAACGTCGTTGAAGGTAACTTCCGAGCCACTGGCAAAAAATTCGCAATTGTTGTTTCTCGTTTCAACCATTTTGTTGTAGACAGCTTATTGGAAGGCGCGGTTGACGCATTAGAGCGTCATGGTGAAGTCAATCAAGACGATATCACCATTGTCTATGTACCAGGTGCATATGAGTTGCCTTTGGCTGCTAAAAAGATTGCAAAATCAGGTCAGTATGAAGCGATAATCGCAATTGGCGCGGTAATTCGTGGCGGCACACCTCATTTTGATTTTGTTGCAGGCGAATGTAACAAAGGATTAGCTAATGTATCATTAGAGTTTGATATCCCAGTTGCATTTGGTGTTATTACAACGGATACAATAGAGCAAGCAATTGAGCGTTCAGGAACCAAAGCAGGAAATAAAGGCGCTGAAGCGGCTTTAGGTGCATTGGAAATGGTTAATGTAATGGCACAGCTTTAGGTATTGACGATGAAACCAGCAGCGCGTAGAAAAGCAAGAGCATTGGCAGTACAGGCAATTTATTCCTAGCAGATGAGCCAAAATCATATCAGCGACATTGAACAACAAATGTTGTTAGATAATGATGTAAGTAAAATTGACGTGGAATTTTTTAGAGAATTACTACGCGGTGTTGCAGGACATTATAAAGAACTCGATACAGCGTTAACGCCGTATACTGAACGACCTTATGACGATGTAGATCATATTGAACGTGCAATTTTGCGTTTAACTGCATTTGAATTAAAATTTCGCATCGACGTACCGTATAAAGTTGCAATTAATGAAGGCATTGAGCTGGCGAAAAAGTTCGGCGCAGATGACAGTCATAAATTTGTGAATGGTGTGTTAGACAAAGCTGTTAAAGACTTGCGGATCCCACTGCAGTAAAAATACTTTACCTCTATAGGCAAAATATGAAAGAGTTTGAATTAATTCAAACCTATTTCGCTGGGCGTGGGCCTAAGCGCAAGGACGTGATTTTAGGTGTTGGCGACGACGCGGCTTTGACAAAAGTACCACAGGACCAATTATTGGTTGTGGCGACAGATACTATGGTTGAAAATGTACATTTTTTCCAGACTCATCTCCTCGTTCAATTGGCCATCGCGCATTAGCAGTAAATCTAAGCGATTTTGCTGCTATGGGCGCAGAACCCGCTTGGGCATCAGTTGCTTTAACAATCCCTGAAATTAATGAAGAATGGCTGCAAGGTTTTTCCGACGGCCTATTTGAAATTGCGGATTACTATAATGTGCAGATCATTGGCGGCGATACGACCCGCGGACCACTCTCTGTTACCATTAGTTTGAAAGGATTCGTGACGGAAGAAAAAGCGTTGAAGCGCAGTGGCGCGAAAGCAGGTGATTGGATTTGTGTTACTGGGCAATTGGGAGCTTCGGCACTTGCTGTTAAATCAAAAATTGACGGTTTTAAACTCGATAACCCTTATTTAAGAAACATTGAACAGCGATTTAATTTTCCATCTGCTCGTTTAGCGGCAGGTCAAGTTTTACGACACGCAGCAACTTCAGCAATTGATGTATCGGATGGTTTTTTACAGGACCTTCAACATATTTTAACGGCGTCGAATATGAGTGCTGAATTGTATATCGATAAATTGCCGATTGATGAAAACGTTTTAGCGTCAGTTGACCGTTTAGAAGCTGAAAGATTAGCGTTGACGGGTGGAGAAGATTACGAGTTGATATTCACCGTGCCTGAAGAAAAGAAAGGTTATATCGAACAAAATGCGACGGCAATGGGAATTAAATTTACTAAAGTTGGTCAAATTAGAAAGTCAGGGCAAGGCATAAAAATGCTGAAAAATGGCGAGTGTTATACTGACGTTATAACATCGGGTTATCAACATTTTGGCAATGAGTAACACACAATGACAAAACCTGCGCAATTTAATCTATGTAATAAATGGCACTTACTGGCTACCGGTTTTGGTAGTGGTCTAGCGCCATTTGCGCCGGGAACATTTGGCACAATTGCAGCGATCCCGTTTTATTTGATGTTTGTTTATAGCCCGTCTATTTGGTTTTTTATTTTTACCGCACTCGTTTGTTTGGTTGGTCCAAAAATATGTGGACAGGCCGCTGAAGATATTGGTGTCCACGATCATAAAGCGATTGTTTGGGACGAGTTTGCTGGTTTCTTCATCACGATGTGTTTTGTGCCATTTAGTTTCGTAAATGTGCTTGCGGGTTTTGTCTTGTTTCGGTTTTTTGATATTGTTAAACCTTGGCCAATATCTTATTTAGACAAATACGTGCATGGTGGACTAGGGATCATGATTGATGATGTTGTTGCAGGTCTATTTGCTGGATTATGTTTATATTTATTGTTGCCAACTCTGGCGACATTACCTTTGTAAATTAAAAAGGCCAGAAGCAGAAGCTCCTAGCCTTTCATTAAAACCGTCAACATATATTAAGACGCGACAAAGATTCAATAAAACGTTTTATCTGTCGCCGTCTATTAACCCACCAATCGAACCTAAAACAGAACCTTCACCTTGACGTTTGCCACCTACCGATGGCGCATGTTGGATTATGCGGTCAGCCAATCTCGAGAATGGTAAGCTTTGGATCCATACGCTACCGTGGCCGCTTATCGTTGTAAGAAATAATCCTTCGCCACCAAAAAACATACTTCTAAAACCTTTAACCATTTGAATGTCGTAATCTATATCTCCAGCCATTGCCACTAAACAGCCCGTATCGAGCCTTAACGTCTCGCCATTCAATTTTTCTCTACAACTGTTCCGCCAGCATGAACAAATGCCATTCCGTCGCCTACGAGCCTCTCAAGAATAAATCCTTCACCACCAAAAATCCACTGCCAAGCTTTTTATTAAATGCAATATCAACTTTTGTTCCCATTGCGGCGCACAAAAATGAATCCTTCTGACAAATGACTTCATTTCCGAGCGTTGCTAAATCTAAAGCGATAATTGACCCCGGGTAAGGTGCTGCAAAGGTTAATCGACGTTTACTATTTCCTCGGTTAGTGAAATGAGTCATAAAGAGGGACTCACCAGTGATCATTCGTTTGCCGGCGCTAAATAATTTCCCCATAAAGCCCTGATCAACGTTTGAACCATCCCCCATACGGGCTTCAAATTCAATGTCATCTTCCATGTAGTTCATTGCGCCAGCTTCGGCGATAACAGCCTCTGACGGGTCAAGTTCTACTTCAACCATCTGCATGCTTTCACCAATGATTTCGTAATCAATTTCGTCGCATTTCATTTATTTAGTCCTTATCTATTTTATTTGCTTTGCCACAAACGAGTCGCTCTTATTTGAGTTGCTCTAAAAATCGTTCTTTGATTATTAGTAAAATAAACTTTCGTGTTTAAACTTTTGAACCAAAGTATTTATACCGTTCATTTATCATCAAAATCTGCATCTGAATCGTCACCAATGACGTGTTCCAATTTAATTTCTTTTTCGACTTTAAACGTCGTTATTGGCCCCGACAATGCATATCCCAAAAATACAGCGAGTAATACTTGAGCTGGTTGAGCCGCAACAAAAACAAATATTAAAACGACAGCGAGGATCATGATAAAAGAAACTTTACCTTTCCATTCGATACTTTTAAACGAACTGTATCTAAAATTACTTACCATTAATAAACCGGATAACGCCATTAGTATAGCCATTACAATATTGTAATCATGCCCATCAATATTAAAATCAACCCCGGCCCAAACGGTTGCAGCAACTAGAGCGGCGGCGGCCGGAGATGCAAGTCCCTGAAATAGCGCTTATCTGCGGTGGAAGTTTGTACATTAAAACGTGCTAGTCGAAGAGCTGCGCAGGCAACATAGATAAAGGCTGCTAACCAACCCAATTTACCTAAGCTAGACAATGCCCAACTAAAAGCAAGTAGTGCAGGTGCCACACCAAATGATACAATGTCGGCCATAGAATCATATTCAGCACCAAAAGCACTTTGTGTATTGGTAATTCGAGCGACTCGGCCGTCAAGCCCATCGAATATCATGGCGACAAAAATTGCGATGGTTGCCGGTTCAAATGCGCCGTTTATCGACGCAATAATGGCGTAAAAACCAGAAAAAGTCCGGCGGTTGTTAATAAGTTTGGCAGTAAATAAATGCCACGATTCGTGTTTTGATTTTGATTTTTTTGAAGGCTCATGTAGTTTTCTTTTTATTTTCTATTAAAATCAGGATATAACAGTTAAATACCATAGAGCAAAGAAACAAAAAAGGGAGACTTGATGAAGAATTTAATTGCAATCGCCATTTTGATGGTCGTTGCTAATCAAGCCAACGCCAGTAAAATAAAGGTTTACAAGTGGGTTGATAAGAATGGTGTCGTTACATTTAGTGAATATCGCCCGTCTCAAGATGACTATGTCGAGCTAGAAATTGAAGGCGATAGAGTCGTTGGTGGTAAAAGTGGCAAAGTCGATTACAACTTATCGACTTTAGGTCGAAAACAAGTTGACGACAATGTTGTGCAAGAATTAAATGAAAAAGCAAATGAATATTGTCAAAAGGCCAAACATAACCTCAATGTGTTAGAAACATTTAAAAATGTTCGGGTACTTAATGAAGCAGGCCAACCTACAGTTTTAGACAAAAAAGATGTAATGGAACAAAGACGATTGGCAATGCGCCAAGTCGAACTTTTTGTAACGAATAGCGTTAAAGTCAAACCTCATTTAATGCCAAGTGTTATTCGAAATACACTTGGCAGTATAGACCTTCCCAGTATCCTCGATCTAGACAATCGCACAAAACTTTATAAGCTTAAATTTAAAACTTCTTCTACAATTAAAGCCGTTTCTTCAGTTCACTAATTTCATTTGTTAATTGCCCAACCAATGTTTCTAAGTCGCTAACTCTTTGGTCCAAACTTACTGGTTGTTGCTGTGTCTGTTCAGTTGTTTCTGGCTCTAGTGAGGCGTTTGGATTATTTTTCCAACGCTTTAGGCCATCAATAATTAGTGGTAATGCTGTTTTGGTCGACAGCTTCCCTTTTATTAAAGCGACCGTTGGCTCTTTACCATCGGCTACAAGCTTGGCACAAATACGGGCGATCTCGGAGCTACTCATTATTTAGTTATTCTCACTATAATTTGTTTTATTTGACGACTTTAAAATGGGCGAAAATCAAGCCTTTGTTATTTATTGCTAATTAAAACAATAAGTTAGTAACATTGGAACTCAACTTGCCTTATTCTTTGCAAAATATTATATAACATAATTTACAACAACGACGAGGTTATCATGAACCGTACTTTTAAAATGGCTCTTATCGCAATTCCCTAACATTTTCTCTTACTGGCTGCATTATCGTTTCTACCGATGAAGGTCGTGAAGCTGATTGGATAGGAAGTTCAGACCGAACAAGCTCTTGGAAAAAGAGCAACGTATTAATAAACAAAAAATTGCTGATCTAAAAGTTGGTGCGACTTATTCCAATGTACGTGAGTTGATGGGAACACCTGAGTTTAACGAAGCGTTTAAAAGTGAAGGCAAAGAAGTACAGGTTATATTCTACCGGACAAATCACCAACACTCTGATGGTGAGACAACAAAGGATGAATGCACACCACTTATTTTTGTCGATGGATTGTTGACTTCTTGGGGTCAAAAAGCCTACCACAAGCTGTAGTAGTAAAGTTACGATCTAAAATATAAAAAGGGCCAATTCAAATGGCCCTTTTTTAATGTTAAATTTTCCCAATCCAAAAGTGTAAACAAATTTCAGGAGGAACAGATAAAGTAAAACTTATCTCAATTATTAACTTTTCAAATTATGGATGTCGACATTTTCCATATCAATGCCTGCGTTAACGTCATTAAACATATCAACATCAAGTTCTTTCTCTGATTTTGCGACAACACAACTCACCATACAGTCGCCCGTAACGTTAACAGCGGTGCGTGTCATATCCAATAAACGGTCAACACCGATAATCAATGCTATGCCTTCAACTGGCAAGTTAACTTGTTGCAGAACCATAGCTAGCATAATGAGGCCAACACCTGGCACTGCAGCTGTACCGATTGAAGCTAGTGTTGCGGTGAGAATGACCATTAGGTAATCAGAGATAGACAAGTCGACTCCAAATACTTGAGCAATAAAGACGGTTGCTACACCTTGCATAATTGCTGTGCCATCCATGTTTAATGTGGCGCCCATTGGCAAGGTGAAAGAAGCGATTGAATTTTTAACACCCAACTTTTTGGTGGCTGTTTCCATTGTTACCGGCAACGTTGCACCTGAACTCGATGTACTAAATGCAAATAACGCCGCATCGCGCATTTTTTGAAAAAGATAACCGGGCTCAAGCCTGTGAACAGTTTTAATAGTGAACCGTAAACCACAAACCCGTGCAGTAATAAAACAAATATAACGAGTGCAAAATATTTAATAAGGCTAAATATGGTGCCACCATCAAGTGTTGTGAATAGCTTAGCTAAAAGACAGAACACTCCGTACGGTGCTAAGTTCATTAAGATAACAACGAGTCGCATAATTACGGTGTTTAAGTCTGAAAAAACACTTGCGAGTCGCTCACCCGGTTTTCCAGATAGTGCCATAGCGACACCAAATAAAAGCGCAAAAACAATAACCTGCAACATCTTGCCTTCGGCCATTGATTTAAATGGGTTGGTTGGGAACATGTCGATCAGGACTTGAGCAAACCCTAGGGCTTGTTTGGCTTCAAATACTTGGTTAGTTGGAATATCTACGCCAGTGCTTTAGCCCGACAAATAACGCAAACAATATTGCTAGCGTAATGGCAATTGCCGTTGTTAGTAGATACATAGAAATAGACTTGCCGCCTAATCTAGCCAATTTGCTGGCGTCATTTAATGAACAGGTGCCCACTACCAAGGAAACAAAAACCAAAGGCACGACAATCATTTTTAAACTTGAGACAAAAACACTTCCACCGACATGGAATAATCCATCGACAAAAAACGATTTGATCGATAGAGAGGTAAAGCCCAATGGGATAATTAAATCACCCTGTTCACCAAAAATGAGTTTTAACAAAAGACCAGTACCGATACCGGCAAATAAACCTATTAATATGCGAGCTGTGAGCCCGAGTTTTCGATTTGAAGAGTTCGTTGACATTACTATTAGTTCTTATCGTTATTTTATATAAACATAAGTATATACCTATTTTTCTGTTGAATTCATCATAAAACCTTGTCATTACTGGAAATAACACCTAATTTTTGAAGAAAAGGTTTGTTAAATAATTTGATATTTATTAACGTACACCTAACGTGTGTGAAAACCACATAACTGTATAGTTTTTGACTTTAGGGAGAAGTTGCATGGTACCCACCTTATTCAAGCGCCTTTCAAAATTATTTTTGATTGGATTATTTTCGTTGGTTGGGGCTGCTTGTTCAGGCGGTGGCGATGTTATAGACGACACTGATGAAACAACGACTGATGATTATACGTTAGTGGCGACATTAATCACTTCATCTGAAACTGCAAATTCAAATTTGACTGAAGGTTCGACACTCATTGTTCGAGCGACACTAACGAATAGTGGTGAAGTTGTTTCTGGAAAAACAATTAACTTCAGCAGCTCTAACAGTTTATTAGCTTCTTTGTCGAGCAGCTCTGCAGTTACTGACGGTGACGGTATTGCCGAAATTGAAATTGTTGGTTTAGTAACAGCCGGTGAAGGGGTTCTTACCGTATCAGCAAATGACTCAACCCTAAACGTTGCAGATGTTGCGCTTAACTTTTCTAGTGAAGGACGTGAAACGGTTCGTAATGGTGAGTTTAACCACGACGTTTATTTGGTTCCTGCCACGACGGTTTATGCCGATTATGCAAATATCACAAGCTCTTCTTTAAACACAATATCTACGACTCAAGCTGCAACGTTACTAATTAAATACTCAGATGCAGATGGGAATGCAATTTCAAATAGTTTAGTTGAATTGCAATTAGTGGACGATGCAGAAAAAATTGCGACTTTAAGTAACGATCTTGGAAAAGATTTAACAGATGATAACGGTTTTGCATTCTTTAAAATTAATGCAACAGAATTAAGCGGGGCTGGTTATCTAAAAGTTGTCTTCGATGATGGCGTCGAAACCCTAATTACTTTTAAATCAATTGGTCAAGGTAACTCAGGTGAAGCGGCAAATTACAGTCTAATCGTATCTATGGTCAATACTAATAACGAAGTTGATTCCACTTTGTCCTCTGGCGAAAACCTGATCGTAAATGCAACGTTAACTAATAATGGTGTTGCTCTTGCGGGTGAGGTCGTCACATTTACTTCGACTAATAATAACTTTGCCTCATTGTCAGGTACGAGTATTACGACGAACGATCAAGGTGTCGCCTCTATTACACTCACTGGTGCCAATGTAGCAGGGACGGGAACAATAACCGTAGATGTACCGGCATCCAATATCTCCGTAAATAAAGTTAATTTAGGTTTTACGTCACTAGGTGTAATTAATTCAGGTAGTGATGAAATCAGTTATGGTGTCTTTTTAATTCCTTCTAGTACAACGTATGAGTTATATGCGGGTGTATCTGTGTCGAGTATAACAACGATTTCATCTGCTCAGCCGGGGACTATTTTAATAAAGCTGGCGCAAGCGGATGGCACTCCTATTTCACGTAGCTTAGTAACAATTAGCCTTGTTGGTGATGCAAATCGATTGGCAACGTTAAGTAATGATTTAGGTTCAGATTTAACAGACAGCAATGGTTTTGCGTCTATCAACTTAATCGCCACAGACGTAAGTGGAGCCGGTTATATTCAAGTGACTTTTGATGACGGTAAGACATCACTTATTGCTTTTGAGTCATTAGGTGACGGTAATCAAGAGCCGGTAAAAGAAATTGGTAGTATTGAGTTGTTGGCTAGTAGTGTGCAATTAGCTTCTTCTGGTTCAGATGTAATTGAATTATTAGCGTTAGTTAAAGATCGTCAAAACAACTTGATGGAAGATATTCAAGTTTCCTTTAGTTCGGATACTGGGGTTATCCAAGGTAACCGAGCCTAGTACGGCAGCGAACGGTGTGGCAACCGCATTATTAAAAACATTAAATAACCCAGAATCTCGAACCATCAGTGCTTCAGCTTTTGTTGGCGATAAAAGTGCCTCCGTCACAATTGAAGTATCAGGCACGACAATTAAAATTGTTGGCAATAACTCTATCGTTACGGGTGACACAGTAGATATGACGGTAGTTATGCTTGACTCAGACGGAAATGGCATAGCACAACGAAACATTATAATTAGTTCACAAGCTGGTAATACGTTTACTAAAAGTGACGGCAACGTTTTAAATCAAATAGACAATGCGGACGGAACCGTTAGCCAATATGTCACGACTGACTCTACAGGTAGTGCGACATTTAGATTGACGGCAGATAATAGTGGTTTGGATACGTTAACGGCAGAGGCACTTGGCGAGTCAGGACAGCTTGCATTGTCGGTATCGCCAGATAGTTTTGTCATTTCAGATTTGAAAGTATTTGATGGCGCCGCGTATGTTGCAAATAACAGTACGAATGAAGTTCCTCTTAGTGGTGGGCAATTAACCCTAACTTGGCAGAAAGATGATGTGCCAAATGTAGGCAACGTTTTGTTTTCTTCAACACGCGGTAATATAGTCGCAGTTGATTGTGCAGACGATACAACTGCATCTAATACGACAAATGCGTCTGGTCAAATTTGCGTTAATATGACTTCTACTGACGCCGGCCCTGCTATTATAACGGCAAAAGCTGACGGATTATCAGCGAGTTTTAATGTGGAGTTTGTGGCTGAAATCGCGCACTTATTGCAAGTTCAGGCTTCGCCATTCTCATTAGGTCCAAATGGTCAAAAATCGACGGTTAGTGCTGTTGTTGTAGATGACTTAGGTAACTTTGTTAAAAATAAAATCGTTAACTTCACGCTTTATGATGTGAGTAATGGTTCGATATCAAGACAGTCTGATATTACAGACAGCAATGGACTTGCAACAACGGTATATACCTCAAATGGTATCTCTGCGCTGGACGGCGTGGTGGTCGCGGCATGTACGGATGTTGCCAAAGATTCTGGGGATTGCTTAAATGTATTAACTGAGCCGAATGATATTACTGACCAAAATCGTAGAAATGATATTTTTCACTGCGAAGAAAGTGATAGTTGTGTTCACGATGAGGTTAAACTCACTGTCGCTGATAGAGAGTTGTTTATTGCGGTCGGTGCTGGCAATACTTTGGATTCAGCTAGTGATATAGAATATCAAAAGTCATTCTCGGTTATTGTAACTGATGTTGAGTCTAATCCTGTAGAAGGGGTCGAACTATCGGTATCGGCTGTACCGGAGTCATATATCGAAGGTTTTTGGGCAATTGCATATAATGATGAAGGGGAGTTTGATAAGTACGTTCCGTTTGCTGCTGGAGAGTGTCCAAATGAAGATATTGACCGAGATGGCTATTTAGATCAGATTGAAGACATTGATGGTGATGGCAAATTTGATCTGTATAAAGAAGATATAGACGGTGATGGTCGTTTAGATACATTTAACGAAGATGTTGATGGTGACCGAGTGTTGGATATTGCCGAAGATCTTGATGGAGACCTTAACATTGACGTCGATGAAGATATTGATGGCGATAATAACCATGATTTATTTTACGAATATGTTGCAGGGGTATGTTCATTAGATGATGCCCGTAATATCGATTTGAACAACGATGGTAATTTAGATACAGGCGAAGATGTAAACTGTAACGGTAAACTTGATGACGGTGAAGATCGAGACAACGACGGATTGTTGGATTTAACTGAAGATCTAGATACTAAACGAGTGACAGGCGATGCAGGCCATCAGGATTATGATATCGATATTAACGAAGCGACTACTGCAACATTGGCAGATGCTATTGCTCACGTAAATAATGGCGGTAATCACGGTGATGGTCGTTTTGATCGAGTTAATGAAGATGTCGATGGTGATGGCAAATTGGACGGTATTCTTGATTTAGATGGCGATGGTGTGCCGGATGGAGCGGAAGACAAAGATGGCGATGGTTATCTAGACACCTACCCAGACTATTATGATGGTATTGCTGGACGAGATCTCGATGGAAATGAAAAAATTGAAGGAATTGAAGTTGGACTTTTTGAAGATATCGACGGCGATGGAAATTTAGATGTTGTTGAACATGATTTTAATCACGACGGTATTTCTGACACCAATGGTATTACAGAAGATAGAAATCAAAATGGTACTCTTGAGCCTATAGTAATGTTGTTACCGTTTTAGGGATCTAATTACTGATGAAAACGGTGCAACGACCGTCAACATCCGCTACGCAGAAAGCTATGGTGCTTGGGTTAAGATTAATTTGGTCGTCAAAGCGAAAGTGGGTGGGACCGAATATATGCAAGCCGTTCCGCTTGTATTACCTTATTCATCTGGCGATGTGACAAACGAGGATTCACCTCCGACACCTAATTTGTTTGGTAGTGATGGAGTTTGCTCCACGGTCAATTAAAAGTTGGACAACGTTTTTACAAATAAAAATCCCTGCAGTTGCAGGGATTTTTTTGTTTGTGACTTTATTGTTTTAACAAATTAACAAATTAACAAATTAACAAATTAACAAATTAACAAATTAACAAATTAACAAATTTGGAATGGGTAAACTGATCCAAGTTGTAATATTTGCGTTAACTCATCTAATGCTTGTCTTGATTCGATGACCAATTGTGGATCACGTAAATCGCTTTCATTTATTTCGTCACGGTAATTGCGGTCAACCCAGTGATTTAACTCCCCAAACAACTTATCAGACATTAATACGTTTTGATTGGTTGCGGCAAGCTCTTGCTCACTTAATGCCACTCGTAGGCGCAAACATGCAGGACCACCGCCGTTTCGCATACTCTGTTTTACGTCAAAGTAATGCACTTTTTGAATTGGTGTTCCTAAGGTCACTAGCTTATCAAGATAGGCGGAAACATTCGGGTTTTCACTGCATTCCATTGGCGCAATGATAGCCATTTGCCCATTGCCGATATCCACTAACTGTGTATTAAATAAGTACGTACGAATTGCGTCGTCAACCGACACTTGAGCCGTTGGGACTTTAACAAAGTGCATAGACTTGCCCGTTGCGGCTTCGTATTTATTGCCAAGTTCCGCTAGTTTTTGTTCGGTATTTAAAAATGCTTGTTCGTGATAAAACAGCACGTTTTGATTACCTACAGAAATAACGTCATTATGAAACACACCTTGATCAATAACATCTGGGTTTTGTTGAACATAAACCGTATTGCTGTCATTCAATTTGTGTAATCGTGCTACAGCTTCGCAGGCTTCATAGGTATGACGCGCTGGGAATTTGACCGGTGCAGGTTTTGAAGAATCGAAAGCATGTCGACCATATACAAACATTTCAACACCGTTACTGCCATAATCGCTACAAAAGCGAGTGTGGTTTGCTGCACCTTCATCACCAAAATGATCGTTGTCAGGAAGATGAGTATGATGCGCAAAATGTTGCTCGTTATTAAACATTGCTTTCAAAATTCGGCCACTGGTTTCCGGCTCTAACGAACGATGAAATTTGTTGGTTAAATTGGCTGGAGTAAAATGAACCTTATTGTCCGCTGTATCGCCACTAGGCGAAACCGTCGCTGCATTGGCAGTCCACATGCTAGATGCAGAATAAACTGCTCGTAGTACCGCTGGGCTCTGTTTAGCGGCCTGTTCTAACACACTTGCATCCGACCCACTGAATCCGAGACGACGCAGAGCATTTAAATCAGGACGTTCCTGTGGAGCTAGAACACCTTGTTTTAGGCCCATATCATGAAGCGCTTTCATTTTTGCCAAACCTTGTTTGGCAGCTGCTTTTGGATTAGAAATGTCATTTGCGTTATTTAGTGATGCTACATTTCCGACTGAAAGTCCCGCATAGTTATGTGTAGGGCCGACTAGACCGTCAAAATTTGTTTCAAAAAACTTCATTATTTAGATAACTCCTAGCTGCTATCGGACTGAATAACATAATTATTCAGAAAAAAATTTTCGACTTTTTTCCATTTCCTCTGTAAAACAATCAACTAATCAGATTTTATTCTAATTTTTATTTGTAATTTGTATGTTGTTTATTTTACCCTCTCCGCCGAAAGGATTGAATTTAGTGCGTTTCGAGGTAATGAAACAGGTTATATTATACGCAGTTAACCAACAAAATCTAAATGTTGCATAGAAATTGTTGGTGAATTTGCCTTGAGTTCGAATAGAATCGCATATATATCTTATAAGTTAGTATAACTACGCAAAGAATGCGCAACGTCCTGTTAAGTGATTGAGGAATTATGGGAAAATCTCTGGTCATCGTTGAGTCACCGGCTAAAGCGAAGACGATAAATAAGTACTTAGGCAAAGATTTTGTCGTGAAATCCAGTGTTGGTCATATTCGTGATCTTCCTACGTCTGGTGGTGCAAAAAACCGGCAGAGCGAGCATCCACTAAAGGGTTGTCCGTAGAAGAAAAAGCGAAACTAAAAGCAAAAAAGACAAAGAAGCATTAGTAGGCCGGATGGGGATCAATCCGGAAAAAGGCTGGGCGGCCAATTATCAAGTCTTGCCTTAGCAAAGAAAAAGTTGTCGCTGAATTAAAAAACTAGCAGCAAACGCTGACCAAATCTATCTCGCGACGGATTTGGATAGAGAAGGGAAGCTATCGCTTGGCACCTTCGTGAAATCATTGGCGGCGACGACAGTAAATTTAAACGAGTTGTTTTTAACGAAATAACCAAAAGTGCAATTCAACAAGCGTTCTCTAAACCCGGCGAGTTAAATATTGATTGTGTTAACGCACAACAAGCTAGGCGTTTTCTTGACCGCGTTGTTGGCTTTATGGTTTCACCATTATTGTGGAAAAAGATCGCTCGTGGGTTATCAGCAGGTAGAGTTCAGTCTGTAGCTGTGCGCTTAGTTGTTGACCGCGAACGTGAAATTAAGGCGTTTGTGCCTGAAGAGTTTTGGCGTTTACATGCAGATACCGCAACGGCTGAAAAACAACCAATTATGCTTGAGGTGGCTAAACAGTCTGGAAAGGCGTTTAAGCCAACGAACAAAGCACAGATGGACACGATACTTGCGGCCATTAAAGCGCAAACATATACCGTTGTAAATCGAGAAGATAAGCCTTCAAAAAGTCGTCCTTCTGCGCCGTTTATTACCTCAACACTTCAACAAGCGGCGAGTACACGACTTGGTTTTGGTGTTAAGAAAACCATGATGATGGCTCAACGTTTATATGAAGCCGGTCATATTACGTATATGCGTACCGATTCGACGAATTTGAGTTCGGAAGCGGTTGGCGCATGTCGTATGTATATTCAAAGTGAATTTGGCGACAAGTATTTGCCTGAAAAGCCTAATCTTTACGGAAGTAAAGAAGGGGCTCAAGAGGCGCATGAAGCAATTCGTCCGTCAAGTGTTGGCGTAGATGCTGAGCAATTGGCGAGTATGGAACGTGATGCGGTTCGCTTGTATGATTTAATTAGAAATCAATTTTTGGCCTGTCAAATGACAGCGGCTGAATATGACGTAACAAACTTAACAGTAAATGCTGGTGAATTTGAATTGCGCGCTAAAGGTCGCGTATTAAAATTTGATGGTTGGACACGTGTTCAAAGTGCAATGAAAAAAGCCAATGACGACAATATTGAATTACCAAATGTTGCCGTAGGTGAAACACTTACATTAAATGAATTGCTACCAAAACAACACTTTACTAAACCAATAGCGCGTTTCTCAGAAGCGAGCTTAGTTAAAGAATTGGAAAAACGTGGAATTGGTCGTCCGTCGACATATGCTTCGATTATTTCAACAATTCAAGACCGTGGTTATGTTCGTCTTGAAAACAAACGATTTTATGCTGAAAAAATGGGTGAAATTGTCACCGATAGATTGGTAGAAAATTTCACTGAATTACTCAACTATGACTTTACTGCCAAAATGGAAGGTCGTTTAGATGAAGTGGCAGAAGGTGATTTAGAATGGAAACGTTTGTTAGATATATTTTATGAAGACTTTACCAAAAAGCTAGCAACAGCTGCTGGTGAAAGTGATGACGGCGGGATGCGAGAAAATACGCCAGTCCCTACCGATATTGAATGCAGCAAATGTGGCCGTGACATGAATATTCGAACGGCCTCAACGGGGGTGTTTTTAGGGTGTTCAGGTTATGCCTTGCCACCTAAAGAGCGTTGCACCAACACCATGAATTTAACTCATGGTGATGAGGCAGAAGCCGTAAATGTGTCAGATGAAGAAGAACTTGAAACTGAAGTTCTTCGTCAGATGAAGCGTTGCCCTAAATGTTCGACTGCGATGGACAGTTATTTAATCGACGAAAAACGTAAAATTCATATCTGCGGCAATAACCCAATTTGTGATGGTCATGTAGTTGAACAAGGCGAGTTTAAAATTAAGGGCTATGACGGTCCACTTATTGAGTGTGATAAGTGTGGCAGTGATATGCAGCTTAAATCTGGTCGCTTTGGTAAATATTTTGGTTGTACCGGTGAAGAATGTAAAAACACCCGCAAGTTGCTTAAAAGTGGTGAAGCTGCGCCGCCAAAAGAAGATCCAGTTCACTTAAAAGAATTACCATGCACGAAGTCAGATGGTTATTTTGTATTACGTGATGGCGCTTCAGGTATATTTATGGCGGCATCGACTTTCCCTAAATCACGTGAAACTCGAGCACCACTTGTGGCGGAATTGAAAAAGTATCGTGATAGGATCAGTCCTAAGTTTTACTATTTAGCAGACGCGCCGGTTAAAGACCCTGATGGTAATAAAACCGTTGTACGTTTTAGCCGAAAAACCAAACAGCAATATGTCATGACGGAAAATGCTGAAGGTAAAGCGACAGGGTGGAGTGCTTGGTACACCGATGATAAGTGGCAAGTCGAAGACAAACGTAAGAAAAAATAAACGTTTAGAACACGATGATACAACTGCAAAAGGCTTTCAGATGAAAGCCTTTTTGTTTTTGGGAAATAGAAAATAAGGCGCTTAAGGTTATTTTTTGAATCCAACGACTTCTTGTCGTTTATGTTGAAGTGGCGTTTAAATTTGGGTAAGCCAATTTTGTAACCACGGGAGTGCAATACTATCTGGGTCTAACGTTTCACAGGCGTCAATTTTCAACATCGGAATGGGTGCTCGACCTTGTAACTCATAAAATAACTCTTCTAGCTTTTCACCGGCACCACAAAACGACTCATAACTAGAATCACCTAAACAAATAACACCAAAGGGCTTTCCTGCATGTGACGGCCTTTTATCCTGCGCAGCAAAATAAAAATCTTCTATGTTGGACGGTAAATCGCCTTGCCCTGTGGTTGATGTAATGATCAACGATGCGTCAACATCATGGATGTCCGTAACAAGGGGGAGGCGTTATAGGTCGTTGTATGGCCTGCTTTTTTAAGTTCTTTGTCGATGGTATCCGCTAAGTATTCAGCAGCGCCGTATACCGACCCCATTATGATTGCAATATTTGCCATGGAAAATGACCTTGTATTCAGTTGATTATAAACGATTCTAACATGCAAGATGTAATCACCTGCAACTCAAAAATACCATTTTTGCCAGCCTAGTTTTTGGTATACATTTTTTAATGATGTATCAAGATTTGCGGTTATGGTTAGTGGCTGATGACTTACTGGATGGTCAAAACTAATAGATTTAGCAACCAGCGCCAATCTGTGAAGGTTTAAATTGATACTAGCAGATTTGTTTTGTTTACCATCACCGTGAGTTGTATCACCTATCATCGGGTGTCTCAGGTGGGCCATGTGACGTCTTAACTGATGTTTTCTGCCAGTGATAGGGCTTAGTTCAACAAGTGAGTAACGCGAAGTGTCATAGCGCCCAGAAGCAAAAGGCATTTCCGCTATGTCGAGCCTAGTTAATGTGGTGATGGCTGACTGTGGCTCGGCTAATTTATCTTTTAACTTGTCAGACTTTTTGTCTAAAATTTCTTTCAAGGGATAGTCTATCGTGGCGTGTTCGGGACAATGTCCCCGGACAATTGCCTGATACTTTTTAGATATAACATGGTTTTGCATTTGTTCTGACAATAACCTTGCAATATCAGAACTTAACGCAAAAACCAAAACCCCAGAGGTGGGCCTATCAAGTCGATGTATTGGGTACACATGTTGCCCAATTGTGTCTCGTGTTAATTGGATAGCGAACAAGGTTTCATGCCTATCAATCTCACTTCTGTGGACCAATAGACCCGATGGCTTGTCAATAACGACAATATATTCATCTTTATATAAGACACTAATTACAGGTGCTTCTGTGAAAACGATTTTACGCATTAAAAGGTTTCTCAACAAATTTACGATCAATAACTGCTACTGCGGCCAGTGTATTTGGTGCGACAAGGTTTCGGTTAGCAAAGCTCATTTGTACAATAGGGGACAAATGGAGTTGTGTGGGTAATGGCTTGCCTGCTTGGATCAGTGCATTCATCTTAGGAATAAATATAAATTGTAACCATTGTTCTATTTCCAATGTGTCGATTGCAAAGGGTTCCAAACTTGATAGTGCTGTTACAGTTGGTGTTTCACAAGACCATAGTTGTTCTTCAATTAAGGCGTTTTGAAGTTCGATTAAATACGTCGAGATTTTAGCTGTCATTGGCAAATAAATTTGTAAAAAAGTGCGACTATGATACCACTAAGCATCAAATGTCCCTATAATTCGCACCATCTGTAATTATAAAAAATAATGAGTTTTATGAGTCAGTCCTCTGAGAATAATCCGGTACCTACGTTAGGTGTGTTAATGGAGCAGGCAAACGCCCAGTATAGAATTTTTGATTTAGGGCGTCGGATCCAAACGATTTCTAAATCTGAATTTGACAAAATTGAACTCAATCAAAAACCTTATCCATACCCGATTCAGCAAAAAGCCCGTTTTGCCTTTGTATTTTGGGATAAGTCAGACTCACCAACACACCGCAAAAACCCGTTTATTTGGTTTCTCCAGTTTGAACTCGACGAAATGGGGTTGCTAAAACAACAACAAAGAGATCATTACATTTCATTAGTGATCAAAGAGCTTGGTAATAAACTTATTGCACAAGGGACCCATAATTCAGACAAATTAGACAACCACCCTTATTCTTTTACGCCAGATCAACACCGATTGGCCATGTTTAATGCCAAAGTTAAAGTTGAGTTAAAGCAACCTGCGTCAATGTATTATGAGCACGTACAATCTTACTTTTACGGGGCGTTAGATAGTGACAAATGGCAGGACTTAACGGTTCAAGGTATTGCCGATTATTGCGCTAGAATAAATGATGAGCAAAATGGCCAGAAATTAGGTGACTGTTTAAATGAACTCCCTGTGCAAATTATGGGGTCATTAGCAGCGTCATTAGAGCATGTTGAAATTGGCGTTTCTTTGACTGAAAAGTTAATTGAAATGCAAAACCAGTTTTTACAACAAGGGGATCGCGAACAAGTGATCAATTCTTTAAGGTGCATGGCAGGGAGCCAAAGTAAAACCTTACTGACAGAACAAGTGATTAAATTGTTAAGTAGCGAAGAAGCTGAGGAAGAAGCCCTATATATTGTCATCGCAGGGCGTTTGTGGCATTTACTTAACGATGAAAAAGTTTTGATGGCCTACTTTGAAAAGGTTGCCACCCATGGCAATAAAAACCTGTTTGCCGGTCTATTTTCCGATTTAGTGGCCGTCCCTGAAGTGCGACAGGCATTGCTTTCTTTAGTGCGTAATCCAAATCGTCCAGATGCAATTTCTGTGGCTATTGGACGAGTATTTGGTCGGGCATAAAGTGTCAGTATTTTTTACATAAATAGAATTTGTTAAGTTAACTATTTGAATATTATTAAATTAATTTTTGGTATGGATTTTGAATAATACTTATTTAATTATAAAATAAAATTACTGGGACTTTATGAACTTAACTAAATTATTCAAAATCGGACTTTTCTGCGTCGTCGGTACAGCCAATGCGACAGTCATTACATATAATGACTTTAGTTCGACAGTAGGGTTAACTTTAAACGGTGATGCGCAGGTTGTCGCGGGTAATATATTACAGTTAACACCTGCTCAAGGAACTAAAAATGGCAGTGTCTTTTCAACTGACTTAATTGATTTAACCGAAGGTTCATTTTCAACGCAGTTTTCGTTCAATTTTGATGGCCAAATTAACGGCGGTGCAGACGGCATGGTCTTCACTTTGCAAAGTTCAAGTAATCAAGCTGGCACAAGTGGCGGAGGGATAGGGTATCAAGGTATTAGCAATAGCTTTGGTCTGAATTTGATAATTATAACAATGGCGCTGGTGACGGAAGCAGTGATTCCCATATTGGCATAAACTTTAATGGCAATATTAACTCGGCTGCATTAGTAACAACAGATGCACTTGGTTTGAGTAACTTAGATAGCCCTAATATTACTTGGTATGCGTGGTTGAATTATGACAATACCAGTAAAGTTATTGATGTCTTTTTTAACGATCAAGATATCTTACCTTAGTACTGCCGCTTTAACACATACCGCTGACTTAGCTGCTATTTTAGGTACTGATCATGTTTATGCTGGTTTCACCTCGGCTACTGGCGGCGCTTATACAAATCACAAATTGTTAAGTTGGGAGTTTTCAAATGAAAAAAATGGCACATCTGCATTTGAAGAAGTACCTGAACCTAGTTCGTTATTTATACTCTCAGCCGCTTTGTTAGGTTTAGTTCGGTTATCTAAGAAGAAATAACCCAATAACGTTAAAACTATGTCACTAAAAAGCCGCTTATTAACGCGGCTTTTTAGTGATAAGAATTTACTAAATCGGTCTTTATTTAGTTAGACAAGTAGTCTACAACTCTATTGCGGATCGCATTAAGCCCATTTGTTCTAGAACTGCTTAGTTGGCCAAATATTTTTAAATCAGTCAAATACTGTTGTAAGTCAAATTCAATAATGTCTTTTTGGCTTTGCCCGTTAATCTTACTTAATAAAATAGCTATAAGGCCTTTAACTATTTTGGCATCGGAGCCAATCGCAAAATAGTACTTGTCGTCTTCTAAGTATGCATATAACCAAACATTGCTTTCGCATCCTAATACTCTATTTTCATCCCGTTTGGCGTGTTCAGGAAAAGCGGGTAGTGCTTTTCCCAATAACATGAGCGCCCGATAGCGAGTTTCCCAGCTTGTGGTGGAATTAAGTGTTTGTTCTATTTTTTGAGGTGAAATAGAAAATTGTTTGGCGAGGTGCAGAAAAGTCATTTGTTCCAGCTTTAAAGTGTAAGTAGGGAAAGTGATTTATTTAAGGCGGTTATAAATAAATCAATGTCACCTTTATTATTGTAACAACCAAGCGATACACGGACAGTACCTGATATGCCTAATGCTGTCATTAATGGCATAGCACAATGATGCCCGCAGCGCACCGCGATATGTTGTTCATTAAGCAGAGCGCCTATATCACTAGCCGATTCGTCTTCTACAACAAAAGAAACAACACCGATGTTTTTGTTGGTATTGCCCAAGACTCGAACTGTTCCAATATCATGTAGTTGATTTATTAAGTATTGGTATAGCGACGCAGACGATTTTGATGCTTCAAAAAACATCTTTGACTGGATAAATTCAAGGGCTGCACCTAAACCGATTATGCCCGCTATATTTGGCGTTCCTGTTTCTAGGAAATGGGGGAATGGCCGAAACTCTGTTTTTTCAATTGATACATGGCTGATCATTTCACCACCAAATTGAACAGGCGTTAATTGGTGTTTTATCCTGTTGTTGACATATAAAACACCGATGCCCGTTGGCCCATACATTTTGTGACCAGAAAATGCATAAAAGTCACAACCAATATCTTCGACATTGACCGGCACATGGGCTATAGCTTGAGCTCCGTCGACCAGTGTTGTTGCCCCTGACTTTTTAGCCCGCTTTACAAGTTGCTTAACCGGGTAAATATTCCCTAGCGCATTTGAACAATGTTGAATCGCAACCAGTTTAGGCTGTAGCAGCATGAGAGACTCAAAATGGGAAAGGTCAATATCGCCGTTTGGTAATACATTAACCACTTTAAAATGGGCATTTTTGAGTTTAGCGAGTTGTTGCCATGGAACGAAATTAGCGTGATGTTCACTGCCTAAAACAACGATTAGGTCGTCTGATGATATATTCTGATTGCCCCAAGCCATGGCGGCTAAATTAATACTGTCCGTTGTCCCTTTAGTCCAAATTATATTTTGGGCGTGTGTGGAGCCTATAAAACTGGCGACATTGGCTCGGATTGATTCGTATTTGTCGGTTAAAGCACTTGCTTGAGAAAAGGCACTGCGATGTACTGTGGTGTTTTCATGTTGGTAATAACGGGTTATTGAGTCTATAACGCTTTGTGGTTTCTGAGTCGTGGCTGCACTGTCTAAATAAACAATGGGGCCCTGTTGGAAAAATGGAAACTGACTTCGAAGCGACATGATGAAATTACAAACTATGAAAAAGAAAGATTATACCAGTTAACATAACGAGAAAAAATTGGAAATTTAAAATGAGCCGCCTAGTATAGGCTCTTCAACTTTTAACTATTTGACGCTTATGACATTAATTTTGAAATCTAAATTGGCCTTTGTATTGTTTAGCCTGTTTTCTATCTCCTTAACGACAAATGCTTCAGAAATCATTTGGCCAAATAACGCAAAGCTTGCGGTGAACCTGTCTTACGATGACGCGCTCAATTCACAATTAGATAACGCCATTCCGGTATTAAATAAATACAATATTCACGGTTCCTTTTTTCTGACGTTATCGAACTCTACAGTTCAAACACGTTTAGAAGAGTGGCGACAAATTGCTAAGGACGGCCATGAACTCGGTAACCATACTATATTTCATCCATGTCGAAAGAATGAAGAAGGTCGATCGTGGGTGCCAGAACATAGAAATTTGGATACCACATCTAACCAAGCAATTTGGGAAGAAGTAAGAATGGCCAATGCAATACTTTTTAGCATTGATGGTAAAACCAAACGAACTTACACGCCACCCTGTGGCGACATTGTGACAGACAATGGCAATTATGTTGAAGCACTTCAAGACGACTTTGTCGCAATAAAGTGGCAGAACAAGTATGGAAAAATATACGATAAAGTTTATATGCCTCACGGGGTTAGCGGTCAGCAGCTAATTGAATACGTTAAAGGCCAGCAGGCCAAAGGGGAGCGGTGACCTTTATTTTTCACGGAATTGGCGGCGATCATTTATCCGTATCGACTGAAGCACACCGTCAGTTAGTAGCTTATTTAGCAAGCCACAAAGAACAATATTGGACTGACAGTTATATTAATATCATGAGTTATGTAGCGGAATTTAATAAGAAGTAGACGATTAGAATTTAATAACGTTGTCGACGCTGAGTTATTCCGCTAATTCTACGCGGTTGGTTTTTAATGTTCGCTATAGCTCTGATGGAGAGTTTATAGCGAACAACATATACGGTGGAGACTGATCGAACAGCTCGATAATTATCAGCATAAATTTTAGTTAATTAAATGCGTTAACTGAAATGAACTGCTAATTAACATTCTGTTATGTTTACAGCCAAACCACCGCGAGCGGTTTCTTTGTATTTAGATTTCATGTCGTTGCCCGTATCCCACATGGTTTTTATCACTTTATCTAAAGAAACTTTTTGACCGCCAGTTCCGCGCAGTGCCAAGCGAGCAGCATTAATTGCTTTAATTGCTCCCATCGCATTACGTTCGATACATGGAACCTGAACTAAGCCGCCAACGGGGTCGCAGGTTAAACCTAGGTTATGCTCCATACCAATCTCTGCCGCGTTTTCAACTTGTTCAACACTCGCACCTTGAATTTCAGCCAGTGCGCCAGCTGCCATTGAACAAGCAACACCAACTTCCCCTTGGCATCCAACTTCTGCACCCGATATTGACGCGTTCTTTTTATATAAGATCCCAATGGCACCGGCGGTTAATAAATATCGGACGATTAGTTCTTCATTTAGTGGTTTTACAAATTTGTGATAATACATAGCAACAGCAGGAATTATACCTGCTGCACCGTTAGTTGGGGCTGTTACAACTCGGCCACCGTCGGCGTTTTCTTCATTAACCGCCATAGCAAACAGGTTAACCCAGTCCATAACGGTAAGAGGATCATTACTTTGCTCTGAGCTTAACTTTCGGTAAAGGGAAGGGGCACGGCGTTTTACTTTTAGGCCGCTAAGGTAAAATACCTTCAGTTTCAATGCCTCTGTCGATACACGCGGACATCACATTCCAAAGCTCAACTAATTTAGCTTTAACGTCGGATTTTGGCTGACTCACAACCTCGTTAGCCATCATTAGCGCAGGAATTGAAAGGCCGTGTTCTAAACACAATTCTAATAATTGCTTACCTGTCGAAAACTCATAAGGCACGACAAGTGTATCTAATTGGGTTGTGGCCGCCGCTTTTTGTTGGGCAAAATCTTCATGTTTTACGATGAAGCCACCGCCAATAGAATAGAAGGTTTGCTCTGCGACCAACTCATTTTTGTTAAATGCTTTTAAGGTCATGCCATTAGAATGTAAAGGCAGGGTTTTTCTGCGATGAAATACAATTGCGTCTTTGCGTGGGAAGTTCGCTAAGTGTTGACCATTTAAATTAATTGTTTGCGTTGTTTCAATTTCCGATAGTTTTTCTGCAACCGTATTTGGGTCAATTGATTCAGGCTCTTCACCTAACAACCCCAAAATAACCGCTTTACCCGAACCGTGACCAATACCTGTTTGGCCTAAAGAACCAAATAATTCTGTTTTAATATGGGTGACGTTTGCCATTTGGTTATTAATTGATAACGAAAGCACAAATTCTCTTGCTGCGCGCATTGGGCCTACAGTATGTGAACTTGACGGACCGATACCAATACTAAACATATCAAAAACACTAAGCATAAAATTAACAACTCGTTAAAAAAGACGTTGTAATTGTATCCTAGATTGTAAGCTTTCACATCATGATACACATGAGATTAATTTATCCGAGATGTAGGACCAGTTTATCTATAATGGTCGCAGTAACGCCCCAAATTAATTTGTTCTTGTACGGCATGAAATGCACAACCTGAGTTTTATTTTTTCTTGTAGGGCTTATGGTTGAATGGTTTTTGCGACTTCTAAAATGCTCTAATGGAACTTCAAAGCTATGGGCGACTTCGTCGGGGTTTAGATTTAAATTTGTCGAAGTATCGATAAATCCAACTAATGGATGGATTGTGTAGTTAGAGATGGAATGCAAACTTGGTAACCAGCCAATCGGTTTTACTTGAGCCGCTGGGATCCCAATTTCTTCTTCTGTTTCTCGTAGTGCAGCCGCCAAAAAGCTAGGGTCGTCATGCTCTATACGACCTCCATGGAAACTAATTTGGCTAGGGTGTTGTCTCATATGTTCTGCACGTTGCGTAAACAACAGGTGTAACCCAGTTGGTCTTATTACAACAGGGACTAACACAGCGGCCTCTTTTGAACTTTGGTTGGGTGTATAAAACCCCTCGTAACGGGCGTCACGACTATCTATTTGAAACAAACTAAATCGGCTTGAAAAATGCTCTGGTGACATAATTATCCTACTAATTTCCTCGATTGATAACCTTGTTCATTAACCGTTACATAGCGGCCAAAATTGGCAAAATGCGATTTACCTTATCAAGTGTTTCTTGATATTCGGAGTCACAAATGGAGTCAGCAACAAGGCCACCTCCGGCCCAACAGTAAATATGTTGTTGATTACATACTAAAGTTCGGATGGTGATATTTGTGTCCATGTCGCCGTTTGGTTTGATATACCCAATTGCGCCACAATACACACTTCGAGGATCAGGTTCCAATTCATGAATGATCTCCATCGCTCTTATTTTAGGTGCACCTGTAATGGAACCTCCGGGAAACGCACCGCGCAATAAATCAATTGCAGTGAACGGTGGGCGGATCGACGCAGTTACTGTGCTGACTAAGTGATGAACCGCAGGAAAACTTTCTATCGCAAATAATTGCGGTACTAAAACACTGCCGGGAACCGCGACTTTACTCAAGTCATTTCGCAATAAATCAACAATCATTAAATTTTCTGCTCGGTCTTTTTCGGCGACTGCGAGTTCGTTTGCATTTGCAATGTCTCGTTGTTTGTCCTTAGAACGAGGGCGAGTGCCTTTAATGGGTTTCGTTTCAATTTTATTGTTACAAACCTGTAAAAACGCTCTGGTGAAACGCTTAAAATTGCGCCTTGGTCGATTCGAATAAAACTCGAAAATGGCGCAGCGTTTTTCTCTCGTAAACTTAAATAGGCGTTCCATTCGTCACCAAGATAGGAAGCTTTAAAACGTTGTGCCAAGTTAATTTGGTAACAATCACCCGATAATAAATATTCTTGTACCTTATCAAATTTGGTTTCGTATTCAGCTCTTGTCATGTTTGACCGCCACTGACTGGTCAATTTAAATGGCTTATCAAACAAATTAGGTTGTTTGCTTACGTCATTAAGCTGAGTGAATGTTTCAGAAGCGTTTTCGCGATGACTAATAAAATAGACTTCAGTGTAATTAGGTTTAAACAATAAGATTTGATCGTAAATGCCAACGTGCATGTTTGGCATCGATATATCCATGTTTTTAGGTGCAGGTAAGGATTCATATCGACCGCCAAGTTCGTAATCCCAATAACCAATCGCGCCGCCTGTGAAGGGCAATTTAGAGTCTACATGTGGAATAGTTTGCAAATATTGGTTAACTAAACTTAGTGGGTCAGCAGAACTTGTCCCGATTAACTGGTTGTTTTCAAAGATACTCGTTGTTTTTAAGTCGGCCAAAAGTGTAAATCGAGGCGCCCATGCAAAAACAGAAAAGTTGCTATTGTTGTGGTCACTCGAGGCCGAGTCTAAAAATGCAGTTCCACTATTATGTTGTAGAGATTGCAGCAAATTGGTTAACTCCGAAGGGGAAACTGGGAGCTGTTTGACAAACATATTTTTACGTCCAATTAAACTATCTGGTTATTAACTAAGCGAAAAAGTTACTAATTTCAACAAATTTGCGTTGTTAAATTGTTGGCTTACGTTTTTCGGAAGAGTATCATCCTCGTGTCTAAATTTCAGTTAATTTACATCGACACTAGGAAGTAAATTAGGTTTTAATCTCCTCATTTGAGATTTTTGTCAACGAAGATGAACAAACAAATGACACACAGCATAAATTAACAACTATAATTTATAAGTTGTTTCCAATATACAAAACAAAATAGAGGTCATTATGACGGTAATCCGCCAAGCCGATTTTATTGAAAGTATCGCCGATGCTCTGCAATACATTTCCTACTATCATCCACTTGACTACGTTAAAGCAGTTGAAGACGCCTATAACCGGGAACAAAACCCGGCCGCTAAAGACGCTATGGCACAAATTTTAATAAACTCAAGAATGTCTGCAGAGGGACGTCGTCCGATATGCCAAGATACGGGTATCGTAACTTGTTTTGTTAAAGTGGGTATGGACGTTAAGTGGGATAATACGGCGTTAACCGTTCAAGAAATGGTTGATGAAGGTACACGTCAGGCATATTTAAATTCAGATAATCCACTAAGAGCGTCAATTGTTGCCGACCCAGCTGGGGCACGTAAAAATACCAAAGACAATACCCCTTCTGTTGTCCATATCGATTTAGTTGCGGGCGATAAGATTGAAGTGATGATTGCAGCGAAGGGCGGCGGTAGTGAAAACAAATCTAAAATGGCGATGTTAAATCCGTCAGACGATATTGTTGAATGGATCAAAAAACTGTACCAACTATGGGGGCAGGTTGGTGTCCTCCAGGGATGTTAGGGATAGGTATTGGCGGTACGGCAGAGAAAGCGGCCGTAATGGCGAAAGAGTCTTTAATGGACCCTGTTGATATGCCTGCACTTATGGAAAAAGGCGCTGAAACAACGGACGAACAACTTCGCATCGACATCTACAATGCTGTTAATGATTTAGGTATAGGCGCTCAGGGGCTTGGTGGTTTAACTACCGTTGTTGATATTAAAATTAAGTCTTGCCCGACTCATGCGGCATCTAAACCAGTAGTGCTTATTCCAAACTGCGCTGCGACTCGTCATGCTCACTTTTTCTTAGATGGTTCTGGTCCTGCAAATTTACAGCCACCAAAATTAGAAGATTGGCCAAAAGTTACATGGGAGCTTGGTGAAAATGTGCGTCGAGTTAACATCGATAATTGCACAAAAGCTGATATCGCTGACTGGAAAGCAGGTGAAACAGTACTATTAAGCGGTAAAATACTAACGGGTCGTGATGCTGCTCATAAGCGCATTAAAGACATGTTAGACCGAGGTGAAGGTTTGCCGGAAGGTGTTGATTTCACCAATCGTTTTATTTATTACGTAGGTCCTGTTGATGCGGTTGGCGACGAAGTCGTTGGCCCAGCTGGCCCAACGACAGCAACACGCATGGACAAGTTTACTGACATGATGTTAGAGCAAACTGGCCTTATTGGCATGATTGGTAAATCGGAACGAGGTCCAGCAACAGTTGACTCTATCGCTAAACAAAAAGCGGTTTACTTAATGGCTGTCGGCGGCGCGGCTTATTTAGTATCTAAAGCAATCAAAAAATCACGCGTTGTGGCATTTGAAGATTTAGGTATGGAAGCTATTTATGAGTTTGAAGTAGAAGATATGCCAGTATCTGTTGCAGTAGATTCTACCGGCAACAACGTACATGAAACTGGCCCAGCGATTTGGCGTGGCAAGATTGCAGACGCTAAAAAAGCGAAATAGATTTTAGTAAAACATTTACTTTAGAATTAAAAAGAGGAACCTAGGTTCCTCTTTTTCGTTTAATACTACGATGTTACTTTTTAAAACCAGCATCAACTAAAAAGTCACCAGACTCTGCTGCGTCTCTTGCTAAGTCATCAACACGTTCGTTTTCTGGGTGACCTGAATGGCCTTTTACCCAAAACCACTTTATGTCATGACGTGCGACTTGCTCGTCAAGCAACTTCCAAAGGTCGACATTTTTGACAGGTTGTTTCGCCGCGGTTTTCCAACCGTTTTTTTCCAATTAATTATCCACTTAGTAATACCGTCTTTAACATAGTTACTGTCGGTGGTAATAGATACTTGGCATTTTTGCGTTAACGCTTCTAATGCTTTAATGACAGCTAACAACTCCATGCGGTTGTTTGTGGTCAGTTTGTATCCTTGGCTTAATTCTTTTTTGTGGTCGTTATAAAGCATTAACGCCCCATACCCACCCGGTCCGGGGTTACCTAAACAAGAACCGTCGGTATAAATTTTCACAGATTTCATTAAATGAAAGCTCCAATAAGATGATTTTCAATCTGAAGAGGGAGTATACTCTACCCACATCACATTAATAATAAAAACGATTCATGGCAAAACGACAAATAATTCTCGATACAGAAACCACAGGTATCGACCCGAAAGCGGGTCATAGGATCATTGAAATTGGTTGTGTGGAAATGATCAATAGACGATTAACAGGGAATAACTTCCATGTTTATATTGACCCATGTCGTGCAATTGAAGACGAAGCCATTGGTGTACATGGTATTACAAATGAATTCCTTCAAGGCAAGCCACTATTTAAAGATATCGCAGATGAGTTTTTGATTATATTCGCGGTGGCGAGTTAGTCATCCATAATGCGCCATTTGACATAGGTCATATGGATAACGAATTTGGTAAGTTGTGGCAAGATTGGACTCAAACTGCAGATTTCTGTGGAATTGTCGATACACTAGTTATGGCCCGCGATAAGCACCTAGCCAAAAGAATAATCTTGATGCCTTGTGTCGTCGTTATGAAATAGATAATACACACCGTACGATGCACGGCGCCTTGCTGGATTCTGAGATCTTAGCAGATGTTTTCCTTAGAATGACGGGTGGGCAGGGCGATTTAGATTTGGCGCAACAGCTAAAATCAGCGGGATTAAGTAATATCGAAAATTCGACGGTCAAACAACGTAATTTAAAAGTTGTATTTGCCGAACAAAATGAAATAGAGGCACATGAAAGCCGCCTCGACCTTGTAGAGAAAAACGGAGCATGTTTGTGGCGAAATTCACAACAACAATAATTTTTTCACTTTTTTTATTTGTATCCTCATTTGCCAATGCGGTAAATGTTAATCCGGTTTCTATTCCAGTTGACGGAAAACAAGTCAATCCAGTACCAAAATTGGCTTTTCTTAAGAATTTTGAAGGCAGCAACCAAGTAAAATTACTCAATAATCGATTTCGCGTTGATTATGAAGTTGATGAATTGCTAATGTTGTTTTTCCGAAAACACGGTTCAAAACCAATTGTTCTTGTCCGCCCTGATGGTTCAAAACTTTATACTCGCGATGCCGATGGCATTAACCTTGAGTGGCATGCCGACGTTAACTTTGACTTAATAAGAATTAAAAATCCAATTGCTGGGCCTTGGCAAGCGCTTGGAATGATCGAAAAAGACAGTAAAGTTTTAGTCTTATCTGAAGTTGAATTAATTGTTGATAAATTACCAGACCTTATTTTCCAATATGAAGTGTTAAAAGCGGAAGCAAAGATAGTTAATGCGCAAGAAATAATAAGCGAAAGTGGATTTCGAAGTGTCGTCCGTGTGCGTTCTGCGCTTTATTCGACTAATGACTTAGACCAAGAAAACTTTGGTGCCGATTTATATCGATTAGGTGAATTTTTTGATGATGGCAAAGGGCTAGACGAAAAGCCAAATGACGGCGTCTTTACGCTTTCATACTATATAGATGTTGTCACTGGCACTTGGATGCCTAAATACACACTAGAAGCCGAACTATTTGGACGTGAAATTGAACATGAGCCTATTACGGTCCTACCTAGTCCAATATCCTATAAAGTTAAATTAGCCGGCCCTAACGAACGATACCACTATGTAACGATTGAAGCTGACCCTATGTATATTGAAGCTGATAAATTGATGTTTCAAGGCCTGATCGAATTTCCAAATGGTGAAACTCAAACTTTTAGTTTGTCAGAGCAACACATAAGAGAGTTAGAAATTTTTCAAAGTGAATTTGGTACGTTTAAAATAACGACTGAGGTTTTTGGAAATGATTTGTCTGGGCGCGACTTTAAACTTAAGTTACCTGTTTATGAGATAGTCACAACTGGCCCCGAAATCGAGGCTGAAATTTTACCTGAGATGTCGCAAGAACAACTGTTGTCTGAAAAAGCGGTTGAGGTTGTTCCCGTTGAAGTAGAACCAGAACTTTCAATCGGCCTTGTGATATTGATTAATCTGATTATATTGGTTATTGGATTCATAATTATTTGGGTTGTTGTCTTAAATAAGGCATTTCCAAACCCTATGAACTTAATTAAATTAATAAAACTTAAAAAATCCGGCGGTGATAAGTCTGCAGGGAAAAAGAAAATAAAGAAAAGGTCGATAAAAACAGCCTAGACTTGGACAGTTCTGATGATATTTTAGACCTTAGCTTGCCAGAAGACTAGAAAGTGACCAAAAAACGTATTTATGAAAAAAGTTGTTGACGGGGTCTGATTCAAACTTTAATATTCGCGCCGTTGTTTAGCAACATGTATCGAAGTAACTGGAGCGGTAGTTCAGTTGGTTAGAATACCGGCCTGTCACGCCGGGGGTCGCGAGTTCGAGTCTCGTCCGTTCCGCCAATTACTTTGATATGATTTAGTGTTAAGACTGGAGCGGTAGTTCAGTTGGTTAGAATACCGGCCTGTCACGCCGGGGGTCGCGAGTTCGAGTCTCGTCCGTTCCGCCACTTAACATTATAGCTATATAACTATTCAAATGAGGGCATTTGTCCTTTGATGAATAAAGGAGATAGTTGATTTCAACTGCAATTATTTCTTGTTTGTGAGTTAAATCTACAGCTGCGGAGCGGTAGTTCAGTTGGTTAGAATACCGGCCTGTCACGCCGGGGGTCGCGAGTTCGAGTCTCGTCCGTTCCGCCATCTCACTTTGTGGGATTATATTTTGCTTAGAAACTTAAATCTACTTGCTGCGGAGTGGTAGTTCAGTTGGTTCGGCTCTTGTGAAAAGCACGGCCAGTCACGACTGGGGTCAACGAGTTTGAGTGTTGTCCTTTCCGCCATTTGATAACTACCCAGTTTGATAATGAAAATCTACTTGCTGCGGAGCGGTAGTTCAGTTGGTTCGGCTCTTGTGAAAAGCACGGCCAGTCACGACTGGGGTCAACGAGTTTGAGTGTTGTCCTTTCCGCCATTTGATAACTACCCAGTTTGATAATGAAAATCTACTTGCTGCGGAGCGGTAGTTCAGTTGGTTCGGCTCTTGTGAAAAGCACGGCCAGTCACGACTGGGGTCAACGAGTTTGAGTGTTGTCCTTTCCGCCATTTGATAACTACTCAGTTTGATAATGAAAATCTACTTGCTGCGGAGCGGTAGTTCAGTTGGTTAGAATACCGGCCTGTCACGCCGGGGGTCGCGAGTTCGAGTCTCGTCCGTTCCGCCATTCAAGATGTATATTCAATTCCATAATTTACCTGTATCTCCCGAGTTAACCATATTGAACTCACGACATGTCTCACCCAATATTTCTAAATTTATGTTAAGTAACTTTTGCGCCATTTGATAACTACCCAGTTTGATAATGAAAATCGATGTGCTGCGGAGCGGTAGTTCAGTTGGTTAGACTCTTAATAAAAGCATCGGCCTGTCACGCCGGGGGTCGCACTCTTTGTTTATAAAGCATGAGTCTCGTCCGTTCCGCCCCAGGTTTTATAAGAGCAGACGTATATTCAATTCTATAATTTACCTGTCTCTCCCGAGTTAACCAGTTGGAACTCGCGACATAGTCGCACTCTTTGTTTATAAAGCATGAGTCTCGTCCGTTCCGCCCCAGATTTTATCAGAGCAGACGTATATTCAATTCCATAATTTACCTGTCTCTCCCGAGTTAACCATTTGGAACTCACGACCTGTCTCCCCCATTATTTCTAAATTTATTTTAAGTAACTTTTGCGCCATTTGATAACTACCCAGTTTGATAATGAAAATCGATGTGCTGCGGAGCGGTAGTTCAGTTGGTTAGACTCTTAATAAAAGCATCGGCCTGTCACGCCGGGGGTCGCACTCTTTGTTTATAAAGCATGAGTCTCGTCCGTTCCACCCTAGGTTTTATCAGAGCAGATGTATATTCAATTCCATAATTTACCTGTCTCTCCCGAGTTAACCAGTTGGAACTCACGACCTGTCTCACCCATTATTTCTAAATTTATGTTAAGTAACTTTTGCGCCATTTGATAACTACCCAGTTTGATAATGAAAATCGATGTGCTGCGGAGCGGTAGTTCAGTTGGTTAGACTCTTAATAAAAGCATCGGCCTGTCACGCCTCAGTTAACTCTTTAAAAGGTCAGTGAAATTGCACTATATATCCTTTCGATTAGATACAAACTTGTCTCAAAAATAATCCATTATTTTAGAATTTAAGGTGAGCTTTTTATTTATGTCATTGAAGTTTAACTAAAATGCGATATAACTTATCCATAGAATAAAGACTAAATGTGAAAAGTATGTTTTTTAACAGGTTTAACAATTTGTCAAAACTTATAAATAGACGAGTATTTGTAGTTTTGGTTACGATTTTGTCAATCACATCGGTAAATGCTGCAGACAAAAGTGTATTAATACGCGATGAGTCAGGTGCCGCAATTCATCAAATATCTGGGATGACAAAATTGAGTTCAATGTTTTTATTTGTGTCACAGGAAAATCACAAGTTGTTTTATGTTTCCAAAAAGCATGTCGATTCAGTATTTGAGGAAAATGCGGAGATTTTACAGCTGAAGTCAATCATGTTGACAGGTGATCTTCCTAAAAAGCCTAGCTGGGAAGGTATTGTTATCGGATTTAGCGACAATAAAAACTACCTATTTTTAAGTCATGAACACAATGGCAACGACGGTGATGCTCAATTTCATCAAATATATCGTGCGGTTCTCGATTTTGATGAGGCAAAGCAAACGTTACAACTAGGCGTTGTTAAACCATTTAGTAAACCATTACCGTTTCTTCAACCCTAGGGAAAAACCATTAAAGAGTCTACCAATTTTGGATATGAAGCTATGTTATGGCAAGGGGACGGCCAAAAATTGCTATTGTTACCTGAACTTTCGAGTCGCCCTGCGATTTCTTTAAATAAATTTGGGGAACAACAAGATATCGAAATGAGTCAGCATGGGTTTAGGATAAGTGATGCGACACATATTTATGATCAATGTGCGATTATTACGTCATTTTGTTATAAAAACGATCCGATTTGTGAGAAACAAAATAAGAGGTCTAAATTAGTATTGGCGTCGATTCAATTGGACTCTGAGCAAATCGTATTTAATAAAACGGTTAATATATCTGAACAACATCTGCAGACCAATATTTCCAAAAATAGTTACCCAGCATTATTTAATGCAGAAGGGATAGTAATGGACAATGGTTATGTTTATCTTGTGAACGATGACAATCCTAAATGGTGCTTTTACGCAATTAAAACGACTTTTATTGCCAAAGGCTCTAAAAAATACCTGTCAATCCCAAATTACGCCGTGAATTTAACAACATTTCCTTTAAAACCTGCAAATTAACGTAAAGCGCTTGTAGCTTATGTCAAAATTTTTGATTATTGTTAATACACATGTCAGTGAGACAACCATTTAGAGGAATGAAGTTATGCGTAGAATCGCATTTGGCTTTACTGCCGCCGCACTTGCGGTTGTTGCAGGGTGTACCGGTAATGCACCACAGGACCCAAAAGTTGAAATAAATCCAAATCCATATCCAAGTACTTATCAAGTTAAATCCAAATTAACGATTCTGATCAAAGGTGCAACTGTTTTAACGGGCACTGGCGAACGATTTGATAACGCAGACGTTTTAATCGAAGATGGTAAAATCTCAGCAGTTGGTGAAAATATTGAGCACGGAAGTGCAACAATTGTTAATGGTCGTGGCAAATGGGTAACCCCAAGGCATTATTGATGTACATTCACATTTAGGGGCCTATCCGAGCCCTAGCGTCGAGTCTCATCAAGATGGCAATGAAATGACTAACCCTGTTACCGCCGAAGTTTGGGTTGAACATTCAATTTGGCCTCAGGACCTAGCTTTAACGCAGCGCGTGCTGGTGGCATTACATCCCTTCAAATCTTACTAGGTTCAGGAAACTTAATTGGTGGTCGAGGCGTTACATTAAAAAATGTGCCAGCACCAACGATGCAAGAGATGAAATTCCCTGATGCACCTTATGGCCTTAAAATGGCTTGTGGTGAAAACCCTAAACGTGTCTATGGTAGCCGCAAAGACGCTCCTATGACTCGTATGGGGAACATGGCGGGTTATCGAATGGCATTTGCAGAGGCAGTTGAATATAAACGTTCGTGGGATAAATATGAACGCGATTATGAAGCGGGACTAAATCCTGAAGCGCCAGCTCGCAACATTCAAATGGACACACTTCAAGGGGTACTCGAAGGCGACATTAAGATCCATAACCACTGCTATAAAGCAGAAGAAATGGCTATGATGGTCGATATGTCAAAAGAGTTTGGTTATAGCGCGGGTACATTCCACCACGCAATTGAAGCCTACAAAATAGGAGGCTTGCTTGCAGAAAACAACCTTTGTGCGGCGATGTGGCCAGACTGGTGGGGATTCAAAATGGAAGCCTACGACATGATCCCAGAAAATGCAGCGGTAGTAGATTCATTTAAAAACTCTTGTGCGATTATTCATTCAGATTCTGATACGACGATTCAACGTCTGAACCAAGAAGCTGCAAAAGTTATGTACCGTGCAAAAGAGCAAGGTTTTGACATTGACGAAGCTAAAGCGATTACTTGGATAACAGCGAATGCAGCTAAGTCGTTAGGAATTGATGACCAAACAGGAACATTGGAAAGTGGTAAACAGGCCGATGTTGTTATTTGGAATAAAAACCCATTTAGCGTCTACGCGAAAGCAGAAAAAGTATTTGTTGATGGTGACAAAGTGTTTGATCTCCATGATGAAAAATATCAAGCAGTTAGCGATTTCATGTTAGGTCAACAATAGGAGAAGCGTCATGAACAAACGTAAATTAATGAACAAAATTTCAGTGATCACGGCAATGTTGATGAGCTTTTCTGCTTTCAGCGAAATGGTCGCAATCACCAATACAACTGTTTATACCGGTACAGATAAAGGTATCTTAGTTGGAGTTAATGTCGTTTTAGAAGATGGCAAAATTGTCGCTTTTAATCCACCAAGTTTGGAGGTCGACCGCACAGTTGATGGCCAAGGTCGTATATTAACACTAGGCTTTATCGCGTCGCTCAATCAATTGGGACTAATTGAAGTGGGTGCAGTGAAAACATCACGAGATGAGAAGCCTAAGAAGGGCGGCGCTGGATTTGATGCGTCAACTGCATTTAACCCTGAAACGTCGCTAATTCCATTTGCACGTAAAGGGGGATTACTCATTCCGTTGTTACACCTTGGTTATAACAGTGAGCTGTTTTCAGGACTAACCTTTAACGTTGAATTATCATCGAAGTTCGATTCGGTTGAAACTGTTGGCTCGTCTGTAGTAGCTTATTTTGGCGGTTCATCTAGTGATTCACGAGCGTCTAATTTTAATGAATTAGCGGCCACGTTTGACGCTCAAGTTAAAAAAATGGCTAAGGATGATAGCAAGGATGACGGTAAAGAGCCGACAGTTGATGAAACGGCCATTAACCGGGTATTAGCGAAAGAAATACCATTGATTGCTTATGCGTCACGACCTAGCGATATTTTGCAGTTGATTAAATTGAAAGAAAAGTATGGTATTAAACTCGCTATTGCTGGCGCGAGCGGGCTGTAAAAGTTAAACAACAACTCGCAAAAGCAAATGTAACCGTAATTATTGGCGGCGTTGATAATCTGCTAAGGTGATTTTGATTCATTAGATAGTTCCCTAAAGAATGCCGGGGAATTAGACTTAGCGGGTGTTAAGGTTATATTTGCAAATAGCGATTCACACTTGCTAAAAAATCTACGTTTTGAAGCCGGTAATGCAATATCATACGGTATGTCGGTTCAAGGCGCACTTGCGGCCTTAACCAAAAATCCAGCGTCAATATTTGGTTTTAAAGGAGGCACTGTAGAAGTAGGGCAACCTGCAAATTTGGTTTTATGGAGCGGCGACCCATTTGAAATTTCATCTAAAGTCGAAATGTTATGGATTGAAGGTAACGAAACATCCACTGATTCAAGACAGGACAAACTTAGAGAGCGTTATATTTCTACTTCAGGTAAACGTGAAGCTTATATCAAATAGCTCATTATTAAGCGTTTAACTAAATTTTATTATGAAAACCAGCCGAGGGCTGGTTTTTTTATGCCCAGTGTTTCTTGTATATTAGCAAATACTAATGTAAAGTTGTTTATTAGATTTTACTAATATAAGGTTTTGAAAATGACTGTTGAAAAGGCAATTAACATATTTGCAGGTTTTATGATCCTATTATCCGTAGTTCTAACAAATTTGGTTTCGCCTTTATTTGTTTGGCTTACGGTTTTTGTTGGCGTCAATTTAATTCAATCTAGTTTTACTGGAATTTGCCCCGCAGCAATTGTTTTGAAGAAATTATTTGGATTAAAAACAGAACGCGAGTCGGTGAGTCTTTAACAAGAGGAATACCAATTTATCGTGATGTTTGGAAATAGGGCGGCAACAATAAACTTAGTCGCCTTACCAAACATCTAATGCCGCAAATTTATCTTTTCTCAATTTGTGCTTTTTCCTTACAGCTAAATATCGACTACGCCCTGTTAGTGTGCCCGGACTTTAACGTCCAAAATAGCTAAAACTAATCTTAATGTTTTTTGTTCGAAACCGTTAGCATAAACACAACATGTGAAAATATAGCAATTAATCGGCGACGACCTAAAGTGACGTTAATAGGGGAATAAAAACAGGGGAAAAAATGTTGTTTTTAATAACATGGTCACTCCCTTAGCGCACACTTAGCTCGAATCAACTAACTGTACTTAATATGATAAGAGAGAAACCATGTTGTTATGGGGTTACTGTTGCCAAGCTGAAATAGCTTCTTCAACAGTAAATTTACCTTCCAATAAAGAACGTCCTAAAATAACCCCTGAAGGCGTTGCATTCGATATTCCAGAGTCTCGCAGTACCGGTTTTAAAGCGGTAATGTCACCGATACAGCTGATGCCACCCGAAGCTTGCCAACTAATTTGCGGATATTGAGCTGCTAATTCTGTATAAAGTGCCTGATTTGGGCCTTGTAACGTCCCGTCTTTGCTTATGTCAGTACAAAGCACATGCTTTAGGCCGACAGTCAAAAAATCGTCCACAAGAGCTTCTAGCTCAACACCTGAGTCTTCTTGCCAGCCGTGCGTGGCTATCATTTTTTCGCCTTTTGCATTGATATTAATATCAAGCGCCAATACGATTTGTTCTGGACCGTACTTTTGCATCCATGATTTAACTAACTCAGGCTCTTTTGCAGCCAAAGAACCAATAACAACTCGACTAATACCTACGTCTAACAAATGTTTTACGTCGTCTTCGGTACGAATACCACCGCCGGTCTGAAACTTCATTTTACCAGTGTCGACCATTTTTTTGATGAGTGACAATTGACGTTTAGCTGTGTCTTTTGCGCCAGTAAGGTCGACGATGTGTAACCAAGTTGAGCCTTGACGGGCATAATCTTCAACAAGTTCGATTGGGTCAATTTTGTATTCGGTTTTCTGGTCGTAGTCACCTTGATATAGGCGGACAACGGAACCTTCAATTAAGTCAATTGCTGGAATGATCATGTTTACATCTCAATAAAGTTTTTAAGTAGTTGTGCACCTGCAGTGCCGCTTCGTTCAGGGTGGAATTGCACACCATAAAAATTATCTTTGCCAATCGCGGCGGAAAACGCTTGTCCGTAATTACAACTTGCTAATGTATAGTCGCTAATAGGCGCACAAAAACTATGCACAAAATAGAAATAGCTGCCATCGGCAATATTAGCGAAAAGAGGGTTATCACCTTCCACATTAATTTGGTTCCAGCCCATGTGAGGCAGGACCAGATTTCCCGTTTTCATTCGAGAAACAGTGGTTGGAATTAAATCTAAACAGGCGATATTGTCGATTTTATTTTCAACAATATGGCTTCAGGAATTTCTTCCGATTGCGTCGTCATCAATTGCATACCTAAACAAATACCTAAGACAGGCTGTTGTAACTCTTGAATAAATTCAATAAGTTCCTTTTGTGCAATTGAAGCCATCGCCGCAGATGCCGAACCGACACCCGGTAATAATACCTTGTCAGCTTGTTTGATAACGGCTTTATCATCACTCACAACTACATTGTTTGAAAGTCGCCCTAAAGCAAATTTCACCGATGAAATATTGGCACAGCCAGTGTCAATAATGACAATTTTTGCTCGGCCATTAAAGTGCTCCTTTTGAGCTGGGCAGTACATCACCTTCTACTTTAAGGGCTGCTCTTAGCGCACGCCCAAATACTTTAAATAGGCTTTCTACTTGATGATGGGCATTTCCTTTTGTTGTCGACAGGTGTAATGTTAACCCCATAGATTGCGCTAAAGAATAAAAGAAGTGTTCAACCATTTGGGTCGACATTTCACCAACTCGCTCTTGGGTAAACTCAGCTTTAAACACTAGATGCGGACGACCTGAAATATCTAAAATTGCTTCTGCTTTACATTCATCCATTGGCAATGCAAATCCAAAACGACCGATTCCACGTTTATCACCTAAGGCTTCTTTCAGCGCTTGACCAAGGGCTAGCGCCGTATCCTCAACGCTGTGGTGGTCATCGATATGAAGATCGCCATCTGTAGTCAGATTTAAGTGGAAACCACCGTGAGTCGCGATTTGATCTAGCATATGGTCAAAAAATCCCATGCCAGTTTCGATCACAGACTTGGCTGTCGAATCTAAGTTAACCGCAACACGAATGTCAGTTTCAGAGGTTGTTCTTACGACTTCAGCGATACGTTGTTGGGTTGTTAACGCCGCTTCTATAGCTAACCAGTTGTTAGTTTCACGGTCGTATTTAATGCCTTTGATACCCATGTTTTCTGCAAGTTGGATATCAGTTTCACGATCTCCAATGACAAAGCTGTCAGTAAAATCGACTTTGCCTTGCTGCAAATAATCTTTTACTAAACCCAGTTTGGGCTTACGACAGCTGCAATCTTGGTGGTCAAAATGAGGACAGATCAAGACATCTTGAAATACCACACCTTGAGACTCAAAAATGTGCATCATTTTATCGTGCGGTAAGTCAAAGTCTTCTTGTGGAAAGGCATCTGTGCCCAAACCGTCTTGGTTTGAAACCATTACAAGCTTGTAACCTTTATTTTGTAAGCGCGTTAAAACAGGCAACACCATAGGCTCAAAAACAAGTTTTTCTAACGTATCGAGTTGTTTATCAACTAAAGGTTCTTCAACTAATGTACCGTCACGGTCGATAAATAAAATGCGTTGTTGATTGCTCATAGTGTTTTTTCTACCTGTAAAAATTGGTTTAATACGGCGGTCATTTGGCTTTCGTTGCCGATTGTGACGCGTAATGTGTTCTCTAACATCAATTGCTTCGATTGATTACGCAGCAATATGCCTTTTTCTACGAAGGTATTTAAAACCTCAGCAGCATCGAGTTTGGCATTGAGTTTTAATAGCACAAAATTAGTTTGAGAGGGGTACACGTGACTGACCAGTTGCCATTGCTGGGCGTGGGCAATAAAACCGTCACGTAATTTATTTAAGTGTGTGACTTGCTCAGTCATCCAGCTTAACCCTTTTGTTGACAAAGCATCTGTTGCGATTTGGGCAACCGGAGCAGGGACTGGATATGGTGCAATAACTTTTTTAATGCATCAATTACGCTTGGATCCGCCAAAGTGAAACCACAACGTAATCCTGCAAGGCCAAAGGCTTTTGATAACGTACGTGTGATAACAAGATTTGGATAAGTCACCAGTAAATCGACCATCGTCGCTTCAGGACAAAACTCAATGTAGGCTTCATCTGCTACTACAAGGCATTTATTTTTGCACTCATCAAGCAACGCAATAAAGTCATTACGATTGATAATATTGCCGGTCGGATTGTTTGGACTACAAACAAAAACAATATTGGTATTTTCTAAGTTCTGATAAACCGCCGGTAAATCCAATTGCATCTCAGGAGTTAGCGGTACTTTTTTGATTAATGCTCCGTGCGTTTCGGCACTTATGGCATACATACCGTACGTCGGTGGGCAAATGACAATCGAATCAGTGCCATCGGCACGACAAAATGTACGTATCAATAATTCGATGCTTTCGTCCGCGCCACGTGTTGATAATACCTGATTGGTTTCAACCCCAGCGTATTCAGCATAAGCGGCAATTAGCGGCTCAGGCTGAAAATCTGGATAACGGTTATAGAGGGCTGGGTTTATTGAGATCTCTGGGACTGAAGGATTTTCGTTAGCATTTAGCCAAACGGTATCGACTTCACCGGCATTTGCCATTGAGAACAAACGTCTAGCTGACTCATAAGGTTTTAGAGTCTTCAACTCTGGGCGAATCAGTTCACTAACTAAGTTATCAATATTAGTTGTCATTGTCCGCTCCTGCAGTTAATGCATCTAGTCGCACTTTTACGGCATTTCTATGGGCATCAAGACCTTCAGCATTCGCTAATGTCATAATAGCTGGACCGATATTTTTAATACCTGTCTCAGTGACTGTTTGCACGGTGAATTTACGATTAAAATCTGCTAAGGTTTAACGAGCTAAGTACTTTAGAATAGCCATATGTTGGCAATACATGATTAGTGCCACTCGCATAATCACCAGCACTTTCAGGTGTGTAGGCCCCTAAAAAGATAGAAGCGGCATTGTCGAGCAGTGGTAATAATTCCGTCGCATTATCTGTTTGAACTATTAAGTGTTCAGGTGCATATCTATTGCTGATCTCAATGCTTTGATCAAGTGATTCAGTTAAAATAAGCTGACTATTAGCTAGTGCTTTTCGGGCAATGTCGGCTCTTGTCAAAACGGCAAGTTGTCGTTCGATTGCCGCTGCAGTTTCGTTAATTACGTTCACGTCATCTGCGACTAAAATAACTTGCGAGTCAGGACCGTGTTCAGCCTGAGACAACAAGTCTGCTGCGATAAATTCTGGGTTAGCATTTTTATCGGCAATCACAAGGACCTCTGACGGGCCAGCTGGCATATCGATTGCCGCACCAGCAGGGTCTAAACTCACTTGCTGTTTTGCTTCTGTAACAAAACTATTACCTGGACCAAAAATCTTATCTACTTTTTTGACTGACTCCGTTCCATAAGCCATTGCAGCAATCGCCTGTGCGCCGCCTGATAAATAGATTTCATCGACACCACAAATTTCCGCCGCGTACAATATTTCTGGTGTAATACTGCCGTAATTTTCTGGTCTTGTGTCCGCTGGAGTAAACAAAACCACCCGTTTACAACCTGATATTTGCGACGGGACACCTAACATTAAAACCGTTGATGGAAGTGGCGCGCTGCCACCTGGAACATATAGTCCGACCGCAGCAATAGGGCGATTGATTAGCTGACAATTCACACCTTCACTAGTCGTGATACTAATATCTTGTGCCACTTGTGCTTGGTGAAATTGCTTAATGTTGTTGTAAGCTAAATCAATTGCTGCTTTTGCTTCTGGTGATAATAAGGTCAGCGTTTTTTGTTTTTGTTGGTCAGTCAATTTAAGCTGTGGCAAGGTAATGCCATCAAACTTTTCTGCCAACGCCAATAACGCTGCGTCGCCTTGAGTTCGTACTTGTTTTATAATGTCCTGTACTGTCGAAGTTAACCCTTGGCGACCTGCAATTACAGGGCGTTCTAACACCTGTAATTGCTGCGACGACGACAGTGACTGCCATGTAATCATAAATTAGCCCATCATTTTTTCAATTGGCATAACTAAAATCGACGTACAGCCTAAATCTTTTAGGTTTTCCATCGTTTCCCAGAATAGATTTTCTTTACTAACAACGTGAATAGCCACTTGGTCGTCATTCCCAGATAAAGGTAAAACAGTTGGGTTTTCAACACCTTAGTAATAAAGCCTTAACTTGCTCTAACTTGTTTTTTGGCGCGTGTAACATGATGTATTTTGATTCTTTCGCTTGCATAACGCCGTTGATGCGCGGCAGTAAAGTATCGATCAATTGTTGTTTATCAGCAGACAAGGTTTCTTGTTTTTGGATCAAAACTGCTTTTGATTTAAATATTTCAATCGCTTCGTATAATCCATTAGCATCTAGAGTTGCACCGGTAGAAACGAGGTCACATATTGCGTCGGCGATACCAGCACGAGGGGCTACTTCTACTGAACCCGTTAACATTACTGGCTGTGCTGCGATGTTATTTTTTTGTAAAAATCGTTTTAGAAGCTGTGGGTAAGTTGTTGCGATACTTGTTCCTTCAAATGATGAAAGGCCTTCGTATTCAAATTCGTTTGGAACAGCAATTGATAAACGACATCCGCCGTATTCGAGACGTTTAAGTAGTTTGTAATCAGCCGGTTCATTTGCAGCTTCACGTTCTAACATTTTTTCTTCAAGCTCGTTTTCACCAATGAATCCGAGGTCAGCAATACCATCCATCACCAAACCTGGAATATCATCATCACGGACAAGTAATAAGTCGATAGGTAGGTTGGTTGAATGAGCGATGAGCAATCTATCTCGGATCGACAATTTTACGCCAATTGCTTTAAGTAATTTCAGTGATTCGTCACTCAATCGGCCTTTTTTTGTACTGCTATACGGAGTCTAGATTTGTCAGTCATGTTGGTGTCCCAAAATATTTTTATTTAAATCGTTAAAATGTAAAAAACCCCGAAGGTGTAGCCTCCGGGGTTTGCAATGCTGTGCTTAGGAGACTATTACAATAATCTCCAGCGAAATCAGCTGAAAACTATTTCGTTGGTAAATGATGATGATGCCAAATTGTTGTAGTCATTTTCAGGTTCGCTTCTTTTAATTTTTTGCTCTGATTTAGAGTTATTATTCAAATTATGCTCATTTTGAGGAAAATGCAACCGACTTTTTATAAAAAAATATCAAAAACTCAACTAAATTGAATAACTGTCGATAAATGGTTAATAAGTGAACTATATTCCGATTTAAATGTCAAAATTGTGACAATATAAAATTAAAGGAGCTGAGATATGGTAGATTTTTTATATAGCGTGTTGACGCGTCCTATTCCAAATGAGCCGGATAAAAAAATCATTATGCAATAAACCCAACATATAAAGATAGTAAGTCACGTGAAATTAGTGAAGACGATCCTAAAAATCAAAATCAACATCAACATGCGGCGTCTAAAGATGATGATACGTTAGAAGTCGAGCCGGAAGAAAAAGATGAAACTGAGACAAATTCCAAGGGCAAGGGCGTCTATCGTGACAACGAAGGTCGTCGCCACTTAGATTTTTATGCCTAACAGCTAAAAAGCCCCTGTTAAGCTTTATTAAACGACTCTGATTTGGTAAAAGTGCAACCTCTTTAGCGAGGTTGCATTCTTATCGCGCCATCTAGTCTAATGGTTTCACCGTTAATATAAGCATTCGCAATAATATGTCCTACTAAGTCACCAAATTCTGCTGGGTAACCCATGCGTTTCGGAAATTGGATATTATTGACTAAACTTTCCTGCACATTGTCTGGCATACCTAACAACATCGGTGTTCCCATGATACCTGTAGGGCGATTGCATTCACTCTAATACCTGAACGAGCTAAATCACGCGCCATCGGTAAACTAAGCGCGATGATTGCGCCTTTACTTGCAGCATAAGCACTTTGTCCCATTTGCCCTTCATAGCCGGCCACTGACGCCGTATTAATTATTACACCGCGTTCGAGAGAGTCATTCAGTGGCTCATTTTTAGCCATGTATTCTGCCGCTAACTTAGCAACGTTAAATGTGCCAATTAAATTAATATTTATGGCCGTCGTAAATTTACTCAAGGCCATAGCAGTACCATCTCGGTCAAGTACTTTTGCAGCTGGAGCAATACCGGCGCAGTTAACACAAACATGGATAGCGCCATAATGATTTAGGACTTTTTTGAACGCACTTTGGGTTGATAATTCATCAGTTACATCAACAAGGCAATAAATCGCGTTCTCTTCACCTAAAGATTCTACGGTCAGTTTTGCTTGTTCTTCATTTAAATCAAAAATAGCAACTTTTAAACCCAATTTAACAAGTTGCTCACATGTTGCTTTTCCTAACCCTGATGCGCCGCCAGTAATAACGGCTACTTTATTTTTATGATCCATAACAGGCCTCTAATTTAGTTCTTTTAATAGTTCGCGGGCAATGACAATACGTTGTATTTCTGACGTACCTTCATATATTGAGGTAATTCGAACATCTCGGGCAAATCGTTCTAATGGATACTCTTTAATGTAGCCGTAACCACCTAACATTTGCAGAGCGTCATAACAGGCTGAATTTGCTTTTTCAGAGGCAAATAGTTTTGCCATAGAAGCCTCTTTTGCAAATGGTTTACCACGTTCTTTTAAACTTGCTGCGTTCATTAACAACATACGGGCGGCTTCCAAGTCGGTATAACGGTCAGCTAACATCCATTGCAATCCTTGAAATTTATCTAAGGTTTGACCGAATTGTTTGCGTTCTGCTATGTAACTTCGCGCTACATCCATCGCCGCCAAACCAATACCAAGCGCTAACGAACCGATGCCAATTCGGCCTCCAGATAACTCTGTAACAGCCACTTTAAAACCCTGATTTTCTTTTCCCATTAATGCAGAGGACGGCACACGACAGTTTTCAAAGATCACTTCATTGGTAGGTGACGCTTTTTGCCCCATTTTGTGCTCTGCTGGCCCAATGATGACGCCGGGAGTTTGTCTTTCGACAAGAAAACACGAAATACCCTTGCCGTTTGGCGCGTCTTTATCAGTGACGGCCCAAACGACAAATACCCCAGCAAACTCTGCACTTGTAATAAATATTTTTGAGCCATTTAGAATATAGTCGTCGCCGTCTTTAACAGCCGATGTGCGCATAGAGGAAGGATCGCTGCCTGCACCTGATTCGGTTAAACAGAACCCTGCTGCTGGATATTCGCCTGAACATATTTTAGGTAAATAGTGTTGTTTTTGTTGCTCATTGCCGACTGCTTGGATGACTTCTGCAACCATATTAGTGACAGATGTGGTTACCGCTGTCGCAGCGCAACTTTTTGCAAGTTCAGTAATTGCCAAGCTAAAAGCAACAGTGCCTGCTTCTGTTCCGCCATAATCGGCATTTGTGTTAAGTCCCATAAATCCGAGTTCGGCAAGTTGTTTTAGATTACTTAAAAACAACGTTTGATCAGGTGCAATATCATGTTTTGCCGCCACAGGAGCAAGTTCTTGTTCTGCAAACTGCCGAGCAGTATCTTGGATTAGTTGTTGTTCTTCAGTTAAGGACGTATTCATAGAAAATGTCTTTTTTATTTATGAGCTTAGTTGCGCGTACTGTGCATCACAGATGAGATTAATTAAAGGATAGGGCACGATATTGTCGTGTCAAAAACGTATTGATTATTTTACTTTTTTACAACCAGAGCATTTTCATAAAAGCTTAACAAAAACACAATATAGTCCGAGGCAATTATATTTAGACAATTTTTAATGCATGTATTAGTGCTTATATAGGACACGGGTTGAAACGACTTAAACGTTATGCATACGAAAAGTACGCAATATTGTGTCAACTTGCTTATTTGAAAGATAGTGAGCTTATCGCCGACTTTGGTCATTTTGAGCAGGTCGAAATTTTAGATAGGTTTCACAAATCATGTGTCCGAATCGTCTGGCAAAAACACAAAAAGGAAGTGGTAGTTGTCTTTCGCGGATCTCACAATGTGTATGATTGGCTATTTAATCTATGTGCATTTAAAAAAGGTATCGTGATCAAAATAGAAAATTTGATATTCATTGGGGAATGCATAATTTACTAAAACAGCCCAGTTTTGTAAGCGATTCTTCAGAAAAGTTACCACTAGGTATACGGATCCAAAACGTATTAATACCACTTATGAAAGAGGGCAAGAGGGTAACGTTTACGGGGCATTCGACGGGCGGTTCTCTTGCAGTTTTGTTTGCAGACCGCTTCTATCAACTTCCTAATGTAAAAGTAAAACGCGTAGTCACTTTTGGCCAGCCCTCCTGCGGCGGGCAGTTATTCTATCGCAATTACAGTCTTCATCATAAGACCTACCGAATATGCTGTGACGTTGATATTGTCACGTTTTTACCACCGTTGCCTTTTATTTATCGACATGTTGGCAAGTCTTTGTGGTTACACGAAGGGGTTATGTTTGAAAATATTAGCCCGTCAAAGCGACTATGGCTATCGATTAAAAGTTGGTTGTTAAGGCCAATTACTTACCATTATATGCAGAAGTATATTCGCAATAAAAGTTTGTTTGATGAGCGATAGAAAGGGATGTTTTTGCCTGTGATGAGGGGGTAACAACAATCGTTTTATCGTTAAATTAGTCGAAAAAGAGACTAAGCGGTTAAATAGGATGAATTTAGATCGAAAAAAGAAATAGAAGCTTATTAGAAGATGAATCGTTTTATAGAATGAGTTAAACCGAAGTGACTAATAACTCTTATGCGCCAGTAAAGTGGTGGGCGGTACTGGGCTCGAACCAGTGACCCTCGCCTTGTAAGGGCGATGCTCTCCCAGCTGAGCTAACCGCCCACTTTACCAGAGAGATATGATTTTAAATGGTGGGCGGTACTGGGCTCGAACCAGTGACCCTCGCCTTGTAAGGGCGATGCTCTCCCAACTGAGCTAACCGCCCATTTAAAATCTGTAGATAATGCTGAACCAATAAAAAAATTGGTGGGCGGTACTGGGCTCGAACCAGTGACCCTCGCCTTGTAAGGGCGATGCTCTCCCAGCTGAGCTAACCGCCCAGCATTATCTCTTAAACGCGCTGTGTCGTTTAAGTGGGGCGTATTATAAGTAGCGACTAAAAAGAGTCAACTATAATTTTAATGTTTTTGACCTTTCGATGGTTTCTTGAGCAAAAAGGGCGATAATTGCAATTTTGAGGTTAAATATTCATCGCAAGTTGGTTGATAATTTGCCACTCATCATATGTCACTGGCTGAATTGAGAGTCTACTGCGGTTAACCAAAACCATTTTTTCTAATAATTTTGTCGTTTTTATTTGAGTTAAAGGAATAAATTTTTTGTTGTGGCGGACATATTTAATGTCTAAACAGACCCAACGTGGGTTTTCTTTGGTTGATTTAGGATCAAAATACTTTGATTCCGGGTCAAATTGTAATGGGTCAGGGTAGGGGTTGACACAATTTCAGCGATACCAGCAATACCAACCTGTTTGCAACTGGAGTGATAAAATAATACGCCATCACCAATTTTTGCGTCATCTCGCAAAAGATTACGTGCCTGATAATTGCGAATGCCATCCCAGCGACCAATTTGTAGTGGCTCGTTTTTGAGGTGATCAATACCATATTCATCGGGTTCCGATTTAAATAGCCAATAATTCATTTACCACTCCTTTTAATTCGCACTGTCTATAAGGCTGACTTTTTTATAGAATAGCCCGCAATTATTCAAGAATACATTTTATTGGAAACAAACATGACTGTTGTGACTCGTTTTGCCCCTAGCCCGACTGGCTATTTGCACGTTGGTGGTGCTCGTACTGCTTTATATTCTTGGTTATATGCCAAAAAAGCGGTGGAAAATTTATCCTTCGTATTGAAGATACCGATTTGGAGCGTTCAACTCCTGAAGCGGTTCAAGCCATTTTAGATGGTATGAAGTGGTTAGGGATGGAAAACGATGGCGAGATTTTTTATCAAACCAAGCGTTTTGATTTATATAAGGAATTTGTTCAAAAATTAATTGAACAGGATAAAGCGTATAAATGTTATTGCTCTAAAGAACGTTTAGATGCCTTACGTGAAGAACAAGAAGCAAATGGCCAACGCACTGGTTATGACGGTCATTGTTCACATGGCTCAACAGATGCTGCACCGGATGCACCTTATGTTGTTCGTTTTAGAAACCCTAAAGAAGGCAGTGTAAAGTGGACTGACGTTATCCGTGGCGAGATGGAAATTTCGAATGAAGAAATGGATGACATGATCATTCAACGTACTGATGGTAGTCCAACCTATAATTTCTGTGTTGTCATCGACGATTGGCAAATGGAAATGACTCATGTGGTTCGAGGCGAAGATCATCTAATAAATACCGCTAAGCAAATCAATATATTTGAAGCCTTTGGTGCAACAGTGCCAACTTACGCTCATTGTTCGATGATTTTAGGTGATGACGGTAAGAAATTATCAAAGCGACACGGCGCAGTAGGGGTTATGCAGTATCGTGATGACGGCTATTTACCACAAGCTCTAATAAATTATTTGGTGCGTTTAGGTTGGTCTCATGGTGATCAGGAAGTATTTACTCTTGATGAGCTATTTACTCACTTTGATATTGCGTCAATTAATAAGTCGGCCTCTGGGTTCAATACCGAAAAATTAAATTGGATGAACCAACAATACATGAAATTGTTGCCAGCGACAGAAGTTGCTAAACACTTAGCTTGGCATTTTGAAAACCAGAATGTAGATGTTGCAAATGGTCCTAAATTAGAAGCTATCGTAGAAATTCAGGCGGAAAGGGTTAAAACTCTTAAAGAACTTGCAGAAATAAGCGCTTATTTCTATCAGGATTTTTCTGAGTTTGACGAAAAGGCCGCTAAGAAACATTTACGCCCAGTAGCGAAGGAAGCATTGCAAGTGGCTAAACAAAAGCTCCAGGATTTAACCTCGTGGGATGCTGAGTCTATACAAGCTGCAATTAACGGTACCGCGGAACAACTGGACGTTGGCATGGGTAAAGTTGGTATGCCACTACGTGTAGCGACAACCGGTAGCGGTAATTCACCATCATTAGACGTCACACTTGAGTTGTTGCCAAAAGAGAAGGTCATCAAAAGAATTGATATGGCTTTGGACTTTATTGCACAAAGAGAAGCAAATTCTTAAACTTTAGTTAAACAGATTAAAAGCCAACGTTAAGTTGGCTTTTTTGTTGCTAATGCGGATATTTTAGTCACATATAATCGTTTTTTAAGCAACTTGCCAAAAAATTAATCACTTACGCTAATAATACAAAGTTTTATTCAAATAATGGTTGACTCATTTAAAGTGAGTGCATAGAATGCGCCCCGAGTTTGAGGCACAGATTGTCTTAAATTCATCGCGAAAAGCGGGGCTATAGCTCAGCTGGGAGAGCGCAACACTGGCAGTGTTGAGGTCAGCGGTTCGATCCCGCTTAGCTCCACCAATTTTCGTTTAAGTAAGTCTTAGTGCTCCCATCGTCTAGAGGCCTAGGACACTGCCCTTTCACGGCGGTAACAGGGGTTCGAATCCCCTTGGGAGTACCATTTACTTACTGCTATACTAATTGTCCTGTGCTCCCATCGTCTAGAGGCCTAGGACACTGCCCTTTCACGGCGGTAACAGGGGTTCGAATCCCCTTGGGAGTACCAACAATTAGCGTTTTATGTTTTTAAAGTCTTAGTGCTCCCATCGTCTAGAGGCCTAGGACACTGCCCTTTCACGGCGGTAACAGGGGTTCGAATCCCCTTGGGAGTACCACTTTAAAATAATGAAATACACCTAGTGCTCCCATCGTCTAGAGGCCTAGGACACTGCCCTTTCACGGCGGTAACAGGGGTTCGAATCCCCTTGGGAGTACCATTTCATTTCTATTTATTACCCATCTCTTTCTATCTCGTTTGTTCGAATTCTTTCATTGTTGACATCATTTTTTCCAAAACATCTTTGTCTAGATTTTTATTTGCAGCTAAATACGTTGATTGCCATAAACTTTTTAATGGTATGTACTTTTTATATTTAAACTCTTCACTTGATTCTGAAATTGGATCATATTCAAATTCTTCTACTACAAAATCCACTTTTTGTTTTTTAACAAGTGCCAAGAATCAACAATGGAATTCGTAAGAATAAGATTTTTTCCTTCTTCAAACCCAATTGACGATAAATATTCATGGGCATAATCGTGCCTTTGTACCGCAATACTATATTCTTTCACTTGCTGCAGACTTTTTACTTGCAACAATGCCTTGTCATCATGCCCGACTAAATAAGGTCGAAATTCATAAACTTTAATAAACCAATGAAACTTATCAAGACGTTCTGGGGTTTTTGCTATTGCGTAGATGAGTGTGTTTGGTTTATTTAAAGCTTGGCGGAACGCGCGAGCCCAGGGTACATTTCAATCTCATACGATAAATTCGCTTTAAGCATAAAAGCACGAACTTGTTCAGTGGCATACCCACCAATATGGTTTTGTTCCAATGTTTGGTATGGGGGAGATAATTCCGTCACTATCGTCAAAGGTTCCGCATTAACTTTACCGAAACCAATACAGAATAAAAACAATAGACTTCTTATGGTTATAATTCCGACATTGTAAAACTTAAAAGCTTTGATTTTTCGCACAATTCGCATTGGTTTTCCTTAATCTGTGCCTGACTTCGTATTTACACTAATTATCTGTTATCAATTTTTCTATTGCTGGTTTCATTATGTCTCTAATAATGACCTGAGCACTTTTATTTGGATGAATTCCATCTTGCAGCATGTAGCTAGGATTAATGGCAATCGAATCCATAAAAAACGGCATGATTGGAATATCAAACTGTTCAGCGAGGGCAGGGTATAAACCTTCAAACATTGTTGTGTAACGTTTACCATAATTGGGCGGTATTTTTATTTGCATAATTGCGATGTTGACGTTATTTGCTTTTAGTTTTGTGATCATTTGGGTCAAATTACGTTTTATCGTTGTTGTTGGAAAACCCCTCAACCCATCGTTACCACCGAGTTCAATAATGAGCCAGTCGTCCTGCACCAATTGATGCCTTTTAAGCACATTTTCAATTCGGGCCAAACCCCCACCAGTTGTCTCACCACTAATGCTTTCGTTGATCAAATTAATCTCAGATTCTTCAACGATAAACGTTTCATTTAGTAAATAAGGCCAGCTTTCTTCGATTGTCATGCCATATCCGGCACTAATACTATCACCGTACATTACGACTTTAATTTGACTTGCATCTAAACAAAATGAAAAAAGGCATAACAAGGGCACTAACAGTCTGTTACATTTAATAATCATTTTTTTATAAAACAACTTTGATCTTAATAGGTTAATTACGTCAAACTGTTTAGTATTACTATTTCTTGGCATTAAGAGAACCCAAAATTATGAACAAACAAAACTTATCTGCAATAAATGCAAACAATATCGAAAAACAAGTATCTCTGCCAAGCGCGACATCCGCAACCGATTCTGACAAAAAGTTAGAAATATTAAAGAATATAAATTTGACGGTTAACTGCGGAGAAAGCATAGCGATTGTTGGGGCATCAGGCTCTGGCAAGTCGACACTACTTGGTATTTTGGCTGGATTGGATTTACCGACCAAGGGGAAATGTTTTTTACGGTCAACCATTTCACCAACTAGATGAAGAGCAACGAGCCGGTGTTAGACGAAAGGATGTTGGATTTATCTTTCAACAGTTTTTGCTTGTGCCAAGCCTTACAGCACTCGAAAATGTCATGTTGCCAGCGGAGTTGTCAGATGATGCTGAAATGCGTGCAAGCGCAAAATCAGAAGCAGAACGATGGCTGCAGAAAGTTGGATTAGATCACAGGCTAACGCATTTTCCAAATCAACTGTCAGGTGGCGAGCAGCAACGTGTTGCGATTGCCCGGGCGTTTATTACCAAACCTAAATTGTTATTTGCCGATGAACCATCGGCCAATCTGAATTCCGACAATGGCAAGTTAGTTGAAAACTTATTATTTGAATTGAATCAAACAGCAGAAACGACTTTAATTTTAGTGACCCATAACCCTGAATTAGCAAAACGCTGTCAACGCACGGTTTCTTTAATTGGAGGAACTCTTGTTGAAGAAACGGCACCAGACAAAGATCCTAGCGATGAGCTTGCAGATGGCACGTTGGATTTAGATATATCAGAGGCAATTGCCAATGCATTCTAATGACACAGTAAATACCCGAACATCGGCCCCTATTAATTATTGGTTTGCGATTGCCTTAGCGTTTATTTACTCGCGAATTTGGTCGGGGCGAATTAACAATCATTGGTCTGTCTATCGTGTTAGCAGTGTCGTCTGTGATGGCCTTATCTAGTGTCACCGATAGAGTCGACAAAGCTATAATGAGTAAAAGTGCCGCTTTTCTTGCCGCGGATCGTGATTTAAGCAGTGCCCATCCAATGGGTGACCAATTTATTACTAAAGCAACTGAACTCAATCTCGCTACTGATCAGCACATTTATTTTTCGTCGATGGCGTTTGCCGGTGACCAAATGAATATTGCTGTTATTAAAGCGGTATCTCCAACTTATCCATTGCGCGGTCAGTTGTTTGTTACAACGGACCTATCAACAAACAATAAGATAGAGAAACACGGTCCTAAAACAGGAGAAGCGTGGCTAACAAAACGATTGTTTTATGCATTAAACCTCGACCCAGCGGCACTTAAAAACATGTCATCAACACTAAAAGTAGATGTCGGTGAATTAACCTTACAGGTTACGGGGGTCATTGACGCTGAACCTGATGCGCCATTTGAGGTATTTAGCAGCGGTACTCGGATCATCATGAACATAGAAGATGTCCCTGCAACAAAAGTTATACAACCGGGAAGTCGAATTTCCTATGTAAATCTGTTTGCAGGAGATGAAGCTGATTTATCTGACTTTGATGTTTGGATAAAAGATAAATTAAAAGAAAATCAACGTTTCCGAAATGTTAAAGAAGGTGCGTCCAATATAACGGCATCGTTAGAACGGGCAGAAAGTTTTTTAATGCTAGCAGGCGTTCTAGGAGTTTTATTAGCGGCCACCGCCGTAGCAGTGGCGACTAAACTATATAGCCAACGTCATTTGGACTCAATCGCCATCGTTAAAACTTTAGGCGCAAGCTTAAATCAAGTCAAAGTGATCTATTTGTTTCAATTAGTTTTAATCGCGGTGTCGAGTGTTGCAATTGGGATAATTTTTGGCGCTATTATGCAGCAAGGTGCGGTAAGTGCGATGGCTGCTTATTTACCTGATGAATTGCCGTCAATTGGCTTAAAACCGGTTATTATGGCAATGATTACTGGCTTAGTATGTGCCTTTATGTTTTCAATACCGTCGCTTTTAAAGTTGTTTTCTGTTCCGCCATTACGGGTTCTAAGACGTAATCTGGGTGATGATATTGCAACGAGTATTTCTGCTCGAATACTAATGGCTCTCACGACAATATTGCTGGTTTGGATCTACAGTCAAAATATTCAAATCACACTAATCATAGGTGTGGCAGGAATTATACTCGTTGTGTTGATCTTAGTGTTTACACGTTTAATGCTTTATTTTTCTAGAAAAATAGGTAATAGCGTCGGCGGCAGCGCAGTAAAAATTGCGCTTGCATCGTTAAAGCGCAGAGTAAAAGAAAATGCTGCTCAGATGATAGGGTTTACGTTGGCGATTATGCTTATCTTAATTTTGTATTCTCTTGAAAACTCAATTATTCAAGAGTGGCAGGAGCAATTGCCCGAAGGTACACCAAATCATTTTGTCATTAACATTGCTCAACACGAACTTGATGATGTGAAACAAGAATTAAGTAATCAAGGGTTAGAACCTGAACAGTATTACCCAATTATTCGTGGTCGACTGACGCATATTAATGACGAAAAACTGGTACAAAAGAAACAAGAGGAAACCGGCTCTAAATTACGTGACGGTAGTGAGACCGAAAATAATACGCAACAAGCTCAAGCCGCAACAGAATCGATTCCAAAATCACAAAACAACGGGAGTGGTGAGCAAACTGAAAATGAAGAATCGGAGCAAAAACAACGAAATGGCATAGGTCGTGAGTTAAATCTTACATTTTCGGACGAAATGGCTAAAAACAACGTACTTCTTTCGGGCGAATGGATGCCAGAAGGAAAGGGCCCACAGGTTTCCGTCGAAGAAGGTGTTGCTGAGCGAATGCAGATTAAACTTGGTGATAACCTAACATTCTTGATTGGTGCGCGAGAAGTCTCGGCACAGGTTACCAGTATTCGGGAAGTTGATTGGAATAGCTTTCAGCCTAATTTCTTTATGATATTTAGTCATGATGTGTTGAGTGATTTTCCTGCGACTTTCATTACTTCTTTCTACTTACCAACAGAGAAGAAGTTGTGGTTGAATGATTTATTACATGACTACCCAACCCTAAGTGTTATTGACGTAGAGGCGATGTTAAATCAAATCCAACAGACTATAGCGCAGGTAGCTGTTGCAATCCGGATCGTGTTAATAGTGGTGGTTTTTGCCGCAACGTTAGTGTTGTTAGCTCAGGTGCAAAGTTCACTTGACGAACGACGCCGCGAAACTGTTATTTTTAGAACATTAGGTGCGAAAGGCAGTCTAATTCAATCTGCGATAATAATAGAATTTTTAAGTTTAGGCGCGATAGCTGGGATCATTGCCGCAACAGTGGCGGACTTTAGTTTGTTTTTATTGCAATGGCGGATTTTTGAAATGAGCTGGTCACTGCATTGGGAGCTTTGGTTGATAGGGCCTGCAATTGGCGCTGGATTTGTGGCAACAGTAGGTGCGTTGAGCACACGTAGTTTAATGAAAATGTCACCTAATGAGCTTATCCGCCATTTGAGTTAGATTAGGGTCGTTGTTATTAGATCAAGCTCAATGTGCTTAAGTTGAGTTTGATCTTATTCTTTGTGGAATTTATGCTATTACCAGCATTATTTTATGGCTTAAAAAGAAAAATATTTGGCATATATAAACAACTGAATATTATAATGAAGTAGATTTAGCCGGTGTTGGTTCCTGTCGACACAAGTAGGCGGCGATTAGAGTCAAGGAGTATCATGAAAATCACTCGATTAATGACTAGTGAAGTTGTAACGGTTCACTTGGATGAATCCTTAAGCGTTATTAAAAAGATATTTGAAGAAGAATCGTTTCATCACATTCTGGTTGTTGATCACCGTAAGTTGGTTGGCGTTATATCAGATCGCGATTTACTGAAAACGCTAAGTCCAAATATCGATACTGTCGCTGTGACGACTAAAGAGTTGGCGGCATTAAACAAACGTGCTCATCAGATTATGAGTCGTAATTTAGTTGTATTGACCGAAGACTCTACAGTTAAAGATGCAGTATTATTATTTAATCAAAATAGTGTTTCCTGTCTACCTGTCGTTACGTCTGATAATAGGGTATTAGGAATTTTAACTTGGCGTGACATTATGCGTGCTTTAGGCAAAAAGTATGAAGGCTAACGCATATAGTTAAATTAGACTGAAGGCTCAACATATTTGTCAGTTGCATTCAGTTTTGATTTTAGATCGAGTTGAAATCTAGATCCTCGGATTAACGTGTAAAACCGTCCCTGCAAGTTGTTCAGCCCTGCCTTAAGCCTTGTTTTTATAGAAAACCAAAAATCTTGTTGCTAACAATCACTAACTATTTTGATTTATCTAAATTAGTTTAATTTACTGGTTGGACGTAACATGTTATTAACTATGGAATAAGCAAGTTCCAAAAACCGAGAGAATGAATTGTTATATTACGCGTATGGTTCCAATATGGCATTAAGCCGAATTCAAAGAAGAACGCCAAGTGCAAAGCGTTTAGGTACTTTTAAATTAACTAAGCATAAACTCATGTTTAATATGCGAAGCACAGACGGTTCAGGTAAGTGCGACGCCTTATTCACTGATAATCCAAGTGATGTTGTGTTTGGTGCTTTATACGAAATAGAAGACGCAGAAAAAAACATTTTAGATAAGGCTGAAAGCCTTGGACACAGTTATGGGATAAAAAGTGTCGAAGTGACCGGAGAAAATGGCGAGCTTGTTACTGCCCAAATGTATTATGGCCTCACGACTGCCGATAAGTTAAAACCTTATGACTGGTATTTAAATCATGTACTAATTGGCGCGGCTGAATTAAATATGCCACTGGAATACCTGCAAAAAATTAAAATGATTAAGGCAATTAAAGATCAAAATCAAATACGTGAAACCAGAGAATTTGCGATTCATAAAAAGATTTTAACAGATTAATAAATCAATTCTGCAATTCATATTGTTTGACCTAAAGTGTTAGAGGTTTGGATACAAAGAATCAATATGTATTCAATTAAATTACGATCAATAAAAATAAGCATGGACGCATTGTGAAATACTTCCGACTTATCGCTTTTTTTGCTGAGTTGTCAGTGAGCGTCTAAGATTCAAATATACTCATATTTAACTAGTTGGTTCAGAGCTTAGTCAGCGGTGAGAGAATACACTAAATTTTTGCAGGGAAAGTGACTCATGTGACATTGAGTTTTTATGGTTGAAAAATAGAAGGGGAAGGCTGTATAAAATAAAATACCCAATATATGAGGTCGAATTCTATATATTGGGCAATTAGCTGAGCGCGAATTAAAATCAGTTCAAAACCGTATTTACGACATATTCAATGCCATTTTGACGGATTGGCGTAGATAACTCTGCGCGTTTAGAGTCTACTAAGCTGATGCCTTCAACAATTAGGTCATATGCTTTCCATTCACCAGATTGACGGCCTTTTCGAAGTTTAAATATCATACTTAACGTGGGGCCGTTATCAGACATTAATTCAGCTTTTACATTTACCGATTTTTTCCCATCAACGTTTTTATCTTGCTCATAAACGACTGTTTGATTTGTATATTGCGATAAAGCACCAGAATAGGTTTGAATTAGTGATCGTTGCATTGCATTGACAAACATTTCACGTTCTTCTTTAGTCGATTTTTTTAGCTGTGTCCCCAAAATTTTGTATGAAGCAAACGTAACGTCTATGAAAGGCATTAATTGTTCTTCAACGAGGTCTTGCATCGAAACAGTACTTACAGCTGACTCGTCAGCATTGATGCTTTTGATATGAGTAACTGATTCAAACAAAGTCTCACCAAGTTGTTGAACAAGTAAGTAAGGCGACCCTTGTCTGTCAATTTGCGCTAACTTTTTTGTATTTTCTAGCACATACTCGTTACCACTTAATGGGTTGTTATCTTTAGAAACCGCTGCAGCGGAGAAGGTAGCCAATATGGCTACTGCAATAATTAAGTTTTTTAACATTTCGACCTCGACTCGTATTGATGTGTTTTATCATTCATTTTGGATGTCTTCCAACGAACTCGATCATAATACCGACCGCTCGGTCTGTAAAGAAAGTTTTTGTTCTCAAATGGAAAATATCCGTTTCCAATTTGAGTCTATTGATACGAATTGCTAAAGGTATTGGATCACTTCAGTTGATTGATAAATAATTAAAAAATGAGGCTGACGTGAGCGAGGCTCTACTTTTGGTATTCGGTATTAATTCGATAGCGATTAAGTCAGCAATACACAGTGAAAGGCCATTTACGCTTACAATATAAAGTAATTTGTCAAATGGCTATGTTTCTGCGGTTTGATTTGGGATAATTAAGCTAATTTTATTTTTACCAAGGTATAACATGACTTTGCAATTAATCGACTCGCATTGCCATCTTGATCGCATTGATTTACAAAAAGAAAAAATTGAATTTGATCAATTATTTGATAATGCGGCGGCAAACCAAGTATCACATATGTTATGTGTTGCTATTTCAATGGATCAATTTCCAACTATGGTTGCAACGGCAGAGCATAGAGAAAATGTATTTTTCTCCTGTGGAGTTCACCCTTGTCATGTTGGCGAAGACAAAAATTATGCATTAAGTGATTTACGTAAATTAGCGGATGCACCACGTGTCGTCGCCGTGGGCGAAACTGGGTTAGATTATTATTACTCAAAAGATTCGATAAAAGAGCAGCAGGCAAGTTTTGTACACCACATTGAAGTTGGTCGTCAGCTGGGCAAACCGGTAATTGTTCATACTAGAGATGCACGTACCGACACGATTGACATCCTAAAAGCGAATAAAGCAAATGAATGTCGTGGCGTATTGCATTGCTTTACTGAGTCCTGGGATATGGCGAAAGCAGCAATGGATTTAGACTTTTACATTTCAATTTCAGGTATCGTAACGTTCAAAAATGCAGTTGAATTGCAAGATGTGGTTAGAAAAATGCCACTAGATAGATTGCTTATAGAAACTGACTCACCTTATCTTGCGCCAGTTCCTTATCGAGGTAAACAAAATCAACCTGCATATGTTAGGCACGTTGCTGAATTTATTGCAAAACTTAAGAACGTGCCAATTGAAGAAGTGGCAAGCGTTACTACAAATAATTTTAAGCAGTTGTTTTCTACAACTAACTTATAAGCTACCTACTATTAGTATCTAAACGGATTCAAAACCCATGCGAAATGGAATATATCAAATCGCAGGCAAAAAAAGCCCTGAACGATTCCTGCTCAGGGCTAGGGGAATGGCTCTCTACAGAGCCGTGCGCTAACAGTTACCACTACCTAAAGTGGTTCACATAAAGGTTCAAAGAACATAGCTTTATGTGGTGAGTTGAGACAGTCTAGATCAACAAATTCTTAAAATAAAGCCCTAAATGAATATTTTTTAATCGAGGGCAAATCAACAACTTGTATGTTTACTAAACAGACTGTGCAGACCTTTTGCACCGGTTTTACCCAGCTTATCCACAGTGTCGTGCATTTTATCTTTTATTTACTCATTGTCGACAATATTGCTATTTTTAGTTGATCTTTCATTAAAACTCCACTAGATTGTCGACACTTGATGTAATTATTGACGAGCACACATGATTTCAGATCAACCAATAACCAGCTCAGATAAGATATTCTACTTACTACGTAACGCGATAGTGGAAGGATCAATTAAGCATGGATCTAAATTAAATGAAGCTGAATTGTCGACAACCTATGAAGTTAGTCGCGCAGTGATCCGAGAAGCAATTAATCGCTTGGTTACATGCCATTTAGTTGAACGTAAAGCAAACGTTGGTGCCAGAGTTGTTGAATTGTCTGAACATGGATTGATAGAGCTTTATCAAGTAAGAGAATCACTAGAAGGCATGGCTGCAAGACTTGCAGCTCAAAACATGACTCAACAAGAAATCGCTGATCTAAATCAACTCCTTGAGTCCCATTTTGCAACTGTTAAGCCCGGCGAATCTTATTATCAGGAAGCTGGTGATGTTGATTTTCATTATCGAATAATCTTGGGCAGTAAAAATCAGCAATTGATCACGATATTAGTGGAAGGCATTTACCATTTAGTACGAATGTATAGAGTTCAATTTGGAATGGCGGGGCCTCGGGTAACAACAGCCTTTGACGAACACAAGTACATAGCGATGGCAATTAAAAACCGAGATGCAGAATTAGCGGAAATGTTGATGAGAAGACACATCACCTATTCAAAAAATAATATTGCTGACAAATTGTCGCAATCTTAATAATAATTAAATCACACAGCGAGAGAACTTATGAGTCCAGGTAAAAAATTTCGTCAAGCTTTGGTTGACGCTAAACCATTGCAAATTGTAGGTACTATTAATGCGTATTCGGCCATGATGGCAAAAGAAATTGGTCATAAAGCAATTTATTTGTCTGGTGGTGGCGTTGCAAATGCATCTTATGGTTTACCCGATCTAGGCATGACATCGCTTAACGACGTACTGGTTGATGTTCAGCGTATTACGTCTGCCTGTGATCTACCCCTTATGGTAGATATTGATACAGGATGGGGAGGCGCATTTAATATTGCTAAAACGGTAAGAGATATGGAAAAAGCCGGCGCGGCTGCAGTTCATATGGAAGACCAAGTCGCTCAAAAACGTTGTGGTCATAGGCCAAATAAAGAGATCGTACCAACTTCTGAAATGGTTGACCGTATTAAAGCGGCAGTGGACGCAAGAACGGATCCTGATTTTTTCATTATGGCGAGAACAGACTCATTTGCTCAAGAGGGAATAGATGCAGCGATTGAACGTGCAAAAGCCTATGTTGAGGCCGGGGCTGACGGGATCTTTGCCGAGGCTATCCAAACGGAAGAACATTATCGGGCATTTTCAAGCGCACTGAGCGTTCCTATTCTCGCTAATATTACTGAATTTGGCAAAACAGAATTGTGGAATCGCGACCAACTAAGTGATTGGGGGGTGGCTATGGTGCTTTATCCATTAAGTGCGTTTCGAGCGATGAATAAAGCGGCGGAAAATGTTTACAAGTCAATTTTGGATAACGGCGATCAAAAAGCGGTTATTGACCAAATGCAAACTAGAATGGAATTGTACGATTACCTTAGTTATCACGAATATGAACAAAAGCTCGATGCATTATTTGCAGAAGGTAAAAACAAGTAGCAATTTCGAACAAATAGAACACAAATTAAATTATTTATAATAAGCCGCATCAAGTGGCAATAAACAATATTTACACACCCTACAATGTGGAGAACATCTTATGGCGAAGGTATTAAGTGGCGCAGGTTTGCGTGGTCAAGTTGCTGGAAAAACAGCACTTTCAACTGTTGGCGTTTCAGGCTCAGGTTTAACGTATCTTGGATATGACGTAAAAGATTTAGCTGACAAATGTGAATTTGAAGAAGTCGCCCATTTAATTTTAAAAGGGCATTTACCAAACCAACAAGAATTAACAAGTTATAAAGCGAAGTTAAAGTCACTTCGTTCACTGCCTGAAGCATTAAAAGAAGTATTAGAACGAATTCCGGCCGATGCACATCCGATGGATGTATTACGTACAGGCTGTTCAATGTTGGGGAACTTGGAAGGCGAAGCAGACTTTTCACAGCAACAAGAAGTTACCGACCGTATGTTGGCTTTATTCCCAAGTATCATTTGTTACTGGTACCGTTTTAGCCACGACGGTGTTCGAATTGAAACTGCGACCGATGACAATTCAATCGGCGGACATTTCTTGCATATGTTGACGGGCGAAAAACCAAATGAACTGCATGAAAAAGTTATGCACGTTTCACTCATTTTATATGCTGAACACGAATTTAATGCCTCTACATTTACGGCTCGAGTTTGTGCTTCAACCCTTTCTGATATGCATTCTTGTATTACTGGCGCTATTGGTTCCCTGCGTGGTCCTTTACATGGTGGTGCGAATGAAGCTGCGATGGACATGATTGAAAAGTTCACTTCTGCGGATCACGCTGAAGCAGAAATGATGGGCATGCTTGAACGTAAAGAAAAAATAATGGGATTTGGTCACGCAGTGTATGCCGATTCTGATCCTCGTAATGAAATCATTAAAACTTGGTCTGAAAAACTTGCTGCAGATGTTGGGGATACCGTTCTTTATCCCGTATCTGTTCGTTGTGAAGAAGTCATGTGGCGCGAGAAAAAGCTATTTTGTAATGCCGATTTTTTCCATGCCTCTGCTTATAACTTTATGGCCATCCCGACAAAATTGTTTACACCAATTTTTGTTATGTCGCGATTAACGGGTTGGGCAGCACATGTTATGGAACAACGTTCAGATAATCGCATTATCCGTCCTTCAGCAGAATACACGGGTGAAGATTTACGCCCAGTTCCAACTATGGCTGAACGCGGTTAAGGCTTGTTTTTAGTTGTGACCCCCAGTCACTTTTTAATATGACCTGGGGTCACTACTGATTTGTCTTTGTTGTTATTGTTGTTGAATCAATGATTGCATTCAAAAAACGGCGTTAACCCTGCGTTTCTGCAGAACATATATTAAATAAATTTAACTTTAGGTGTCAGCATGAACACTGAATTTTGTACTCCGCTCATTTCCACCAATCTTTTATATGTCGACACTAAAGCTGCTGTCGAAGCTATTTCACTAAGGCGCGTATGCGAGATTACCTTATACCTCAAAAGTACTCGCTGAGCAGCTTGTTCGTCGATGCGATCAGGCACAACTGACAGCATGTTTAGAACAAATTGTGTTTAACAAACAGGATTTGGATTTTCCTTGGTATCCAGCCCGTGTAGTTTGTCACGATATATTAGGACAGACCGCATTAGTTGATTTAGCTGGCTTACGAGACGCTATTGCTGATATGGGGGAGACCCGGCAAAAGTAAACCCAGTTGTACCAACACAGCTCATTGTTGATCATTCGCTCGCGGTTGAACATGCGGGTTTTGAACCTGATGCGTTTGAAAAAACCGAGCAATAGAAGATAGACGTAATGAAGATAGATTCCATTTTATCGAGTGGACCAAAACGGCATTTAAAAACGTAGACGTAATCCCTGCTGGGAACGGTATTATGCACCAAATTAATTTGGAGAAAATGTCGCCTGTTATTCAAGTTAAGGACGGCGTCGCTTTTCCAGATACATGTGTTGGTACTGATAGCCATACACCACACGTTGATGCATTAGGTGTAATTGCCATTGGCGTAGGTGGTCTTGAGGCAGAAAATGTCATGTTAGGTCGCCCTTCAATGATGCGACTGCCAGATATTGTTGGGGTTAATATTGTTGGCAATCGTCAATCAGAGTATTACTGCGACTGACATTGTATTAGCGCTTACAGAATTTTTACGTAACCAAAAAGTGGTATCGACCTATTTGGAGTTTTTTGGTGAAGGTACGAAAAACCTCACGATTGGAGATAGAGCAACTATCTCTAATATGACGCCAGAATATGGTGCATCAGCGGGCATGTTTTACATCGATGAGCAAACTATTGATTATTTAAAACTAACCGGTCGTGAGCCTGAGCAAGTAAAACTCGTTGAGTCATATGCTAAGCAATCAGGACTTTGGGCCGACGAAATGGTCGCCGCGGAATATCCACGGGTACTAGAATTTGACTTATCAAAAGTCGGTCGAAATATGGCAGGGCCGTCAAATCCTCATCGTCGATTGCCAACGAATGAGTTACAAGCTCGAGGCATCACAGCGTCGACTATTCAACCCGATTTAGCCAACTGGAAAGGTAATATGCCTGATGGTGCCGTTATTATCGCAGCGATAACGAGTTGTACTAATACGTCCAATCCTCGTAATGTGGTAGCCGCCGGTTTAGTCGCTAAAAAGCCAATGAACTCGGATTGATCCGTAAACCTTGGGTAAAATCGTCTTTTGCGCTAAGGTTCAAAAGTGGCTAAGTTATACTTAGAAGAATCGGGTTTATTACCTGAAATGGAAAAGCTAGGATTTGGTATTGTAGCTTATGCATGTACGACATGTAATGGTATGAGTGGCGCATTAGATCCTGAAATCCAGCAAGAAATTGTGTCACGTGATTTGTACTCAACAGCCGTATTATCGGGTAACCGAAACTTTGACGGTCGAATTCACCCTTACGCAAAACAAGCGTTTTTGGCATCACCACCTTTAGTTGTTGCTTATGCTATTGCTGGCACGATGCGTTTTGATATTGAACAAGACGTATTAGGGACCGATAAAAATGGTAATGATATAAAGCTTGCCGATATCTGGCCGACGGATGAAGAAATTGACAATATTGTTAGTAAACATGTTAAGCCAGAGCAGTTTAAGTCGATTTATGAACCTATGTTTGATCTGCGTGTAGATTATGGTGAAGACAATAATCCACTTTATGACTGGCGCGAAAAAGCACTTATATTCGTCGACCACCATATTGGGAAGGTGCGTTAGCAGCCCCACGTACATTAAAGAATATGCGACCGCTTGCGGTATTAGGCGACAATATTACGACCGACCATTTATCGCCATCAAATGCGATCATGGCAACAAGTGCCGCTGGTGAATATCTAACAAAAATGGGGTTGCCTGAAGAAGACTATAATTCTTATGCAACGCACAGAGGTGATCATTTAACCGCGCAACGAGCGACATTTGCTAATCCTAAGTTACTAAACGAAATGTGTCGAAATTCAGATGGTGAAATTATGCAGGGCAGTTATGCTCGAATTGAACCTGAAGGCACCAATACCCGTATGTGGGAAGCAATAGAAACCTATATGGAACGTAAGCAACCACTAATTATTGTCGCTGGCGCAGATTATGGTCAAGGTTCATCTCGTGATTGGGCGGCTAAAGGGGTTCGATTAGCGGGTGTTGAAGTGATCCTAGCAGAAGGTTTTGAACGTATCCATCGAACCAATTTGGTTGGCATGGGCGTATTACCACTACAATTCCTAACGGGTGATACACGCAATACTTACGGGCTCGACGGTAGTGAGACGTATGATGTCCTAGGCGATATTAACCTAGGTTCTACCTTATCATTAGCTGTTACTAGAGTGACCGGAGAACAAATTACAATACCGGTGACATGCCGATTAGATACAGCTGATGAATTATTGGTATACACCGCCGGTGGCGTGTTGCAACGATTTGCACAGGATTTTTTAGGTTCTGAGGTAAGCTAATATGCAGAATGAACAACGAGATATGCCTTTGCCAACCAAACAAATGAAAGTGCTTGCGACGTATATGCGCGGTGGCACGAGCAAAGGGGTGTTCTTTAATCTAAACGAATTACCTCTACAAGCCCAACAACCTGGCGCGTATCGTGACGCTTTGTTGTTACGTGTGATTGGCAGCCCTGACCCTTATGGTAAACATACTGACGGTATGGGAGGTGCAACTTCGAGTACCAGTAAAACAGTTATTTTGTCAAAAAGTGAGCAACCTGATCATGATGTCGATTATTTATTTGGCCAAGTTGCCATCGATAAACCGTTTATCGATTGGAGTGGTAATTGTGGAAATTTAACCGCTGCCGTTGGCGCATTTGCCATAACAAATGGGTTAGTTGACCTGAGTAAGCTCCCGAAAAATGGCATTGCTGAAATTAAGATTTGGCAACAAAACATTAGTAAAACAATCATCGCACATGTTCCTATGTGTGAAGGTGAAGTGTTGGAAATAGGGGACTTCGAATTGGATGGGGTTACTTTTCCAGCAGCAGAAGTTGTTATTGATTTTGTCGAACCAGTAGACCCAAGCGAAATTTTATTCCCGACGGGGAATTTAATCGACACACTTAACGTACCCAACATTGGAGAGTTTCAGACCACATTTATAAATGCAGGTATTCCGACTTTATTTTTAAATGCAGAAGAACTCGGGTTTGACGGTACAGAACTGCAAGACGCAATAAATGGTGATGATGCAATTTTGGCTAAGTTAGAAACCATTCGCGCATATGGTGCAGTTCAAATGGGACTTATTAAAGACGTTAAGGAAGCGGAAGTTCGTCAGCATACGCCTAAAATTGCGTTTGTATCTGGGCCTAAATCATTTGTATCTTCCAGTGGTAAAACGATATCTGCTGACGCTATTGATTTAAATGTTAGAGCGGTATCTATGGGTAAGCTACACCATGCCATGATGGGCACCGCCGCAGTAGCAATTGGAGCTGCCGCTGCAATTCCCGGGACAATAGTTAATTTGGCCTCATCATCGACAACTGATACATCGGTTACGTTTGGGCACCCTTCGGGAACCTTAAAAGTTGGAGCTGAAGCAAACCTCGACAATGTCACCAAAAAATGGCAAATAGCAAAAGTATCGATGAGCCGCAGTGCTCGCATATTAATGGAAGGTACAGTGCGGATCCCGCCAATAAGTAACTCCTCGTTATTATAAATCGTATTAAAGGGTTAACTAAAACGTTAACCCTTTTTGCTTATTAATTTGGTTGCGTAAATCACAAGCTATCCCATAAAAACTGCGCGACTGGCCCCAATATTTTGTTTTTATTTTTGACCACGCGCACTTCAACTTTGACCTGCGTATCTTTGGGTTCTAAATCAAACAACCAAAAATCATCTGTTATTTGCGTTGGCACCATAATACTCATCATAGGCCCCCAACCAAGTTGTGCTTTTAGTGATTCGATATAACAATGTATGTCGTCTACTTTTACAATTGAATGACTTATTTTTCTTAACAATGGTGTATCCGACAGGTTAAATGCCATATCAGTAGGGCTCAATTGCGGGATATGTTTCAGGGTTTCAGGTGTGATCTGTTCAATACCGCTAATGCCAAAATTTGCAGCCAACTTTTTATGAATACAAAACGTAAACGCCAAAGAGTCGATAGGCTTGGTTTGAAACTCCCCTTCGAGATTAAATGCGTCAATCCACGGGATGATGGTTAAATCAACCTCTTGCGATGCTAAGTTTTTTAATCCATGTAATAGCTTTTCGGTATGGATCTGCAATTGAGTATGTGGAAACTTTTCCTGTACCCGTTTTACGCTATCGAATATCCGTGGCAGCATCGCTGGTCCTTCAATATTAATGGTTAACTCATGTTCAATCCCTTGATTAAATGCGTCGCTGAGGCTTTTTAGCTGTTCCAGTTCAGATAATATATTTTGACTACGTTGATAAAAAATAGTGCCTTGTTCGTTCAACTCAAGTCGATACTTATTACGATTAAAAAGTTCGAATCCTATTTCGCATTCTAGTCGTTTTATTGCCATGCTTAATGCGGGTTGGGTCTTAAAAAGCTTTTTGGCCGCTTCATTTATTGAACCGGTTCGGACTATCGTTTGTAGTATTTTAAGTTGATCAATGTTCATTATAATTTGTTTGAAACTTAATAAATAATATTTATATAGTAGTTAAATTTTAATAAATATCAATTATTTGATGGTTAACTTACAATTTACATTGAGCGTTAATTTATTAGGCAGGCAAGGTTATGCAACAACATTTAGTATTCTTTTTATTGGCATCTTAGGTTTTAGTCTAACCGGATGTGGTGAAAAACAAGAACAGCAAGCAACAGAAACTAAACTCATTCGACCTGCCAAAGTTGCTGTTGTAAAACCTCACTCAGCCAATGCCGTACGTTATTTTCCGGCGACAATTGAGCCTACAGTAAAGGCCCAATTGGCATTTAGAGTAAATGGTGAGTTGGCAGCGTTAAATATTGTTGCTGGCCAAAATGTCCAGTTTGGAGAAGTGTTAGCTGAATTAGATGACAAGGACTTTAAATTACAAGTCAAACAAGCTCAGGCTAAATACGACCTAAGCCTATCGCAATTTAGTCGAGCAAAATCCCTATTTAAAGATAAGTTAGTTTCTTCGTCAGTTTTTGATGAGGCCGCTGCTCAGTTTGATATTGCTCAAGCACAACTCGAAGTTGCCCAACGCAATTTACAATATACAAAGATAACGGCTCCTTTTTCAGGCACTGTTGCACAGATGTTCATTGAAAATTATGAATTTATTCAGGCTAAACAGCCGATAATTGAACTACAGGGCCGTGATCAGGTAGACGTATCGATTGACGTACCTGAAAGACTCATGGTGCATTTACCAAAAAACGAAGACGGGAAATTGTATCAACCTTTGTTATTTCTCGATGCAGCACCGGAAAAATCTTACCTCGTAACATTCAAAGAACATGATATTACAGCGAACAAAGCGACTAAAACTTATCGAGTCGTGTTTTCACTCGACGCGCCAGCGGACTTAAATCTTTTGTCAGGAATGACGGGCAAGTTGGCTGTTGAATTGGATAAAGTGTTAAATACACATAATACGGCGCTATTAGTGCCAATTGAAGCCGTATTTATCCCAAATAAATTCGCCGGTCAAAACAAACATTTTGTCTATAAATTAGATGCTCAAAATAAAACGACATTAGTTGAAATTAATGTATCAAAAATTGCTCAATACGGTGCCGAAATAACGCCAGTAGATCCGTCAGCATTGCAGATTGGAGACCAAATTATTGCCGCAGGCAGTCACTTTTGACGGTTGGACAGCAAGTTCGTCCGTGGGTGCGTGAGCGAGGGTTATAGCCATGAAGTCTGAATTTGATATCGCTGGTTATTTTATCAAACAAAAGACCACATCTTGGTTGTTTACATTAATCTTGTTGGTCGCTGGGATATTGTCCTATTCTAAACTGGGGCAATTAGAAGACCCTGAATTTATTCTAAAGCAAGCAATTATTATCACCACTTATCCAGGGGCGTCCCCGGTTCAAGTTGAAGAAGAAATCACCTATCCGTTAGAAAATGAAATTCAAAAGTTGCCTTTTGTGGACAACGTGAAGTCAATAACGTCGTCTGGCATGTCACAGATAATTGTCGAGATGAAGTCGACTTACCGTAAAACTGAATTAAGACAAATATGGGATGAATTGAGGCGTAAGATCAATGATTTTACTCCGAAATTACCTGCTGGATCTGGTACGCCAATCATTAAAGATGATTTTGGTGATGTATACGGTGTATTGATGGCGGTAACCGGTGATGGATTTAATAACGAAGAAATTAACTCCTACGTAGATTACATTCGCCGTGAACTGGTACTTGTGGAAGGTGTCGGCAAAGTCACCGTGGAAGGAAAGCTTCAAGAACAAGTTATTTTAGAAATTTCCCATAATAAAATGGTGTCGTTGGATTTATCCGCTGAGTATCTATATCAAATATTGGCGCAGCAGAATGTGGTTTCCAATGCCGGTTTTGTTCGAGTTGGAAACGAAGATATTCGATTTCATCCCACCGGAGAATTTACGTCTGTTGAAGAGTTAGGGGATATAGTGATCAGCCCTCCAGGCTCTTCGAAGCGGATTATATTGAGCGACATAGCAACTATCTATAAGGACTTTGTTGAAACCCCTAATCACATAGTGAGACATAATTCTAAACCTGCTATCTATGTTGGATTGTCTTTTATGTCAGGCTCTAATGTCGTCAAAATTGGTGAACGAGTTCAGGAGAAACTAAAGGAACTAGACCAAAATAGGCCTTACGGTATGGAGATTAACACCGTATACAATCAACCCGTTGAAGTGGAAATGTCGGTTGCAGGGTTTATACAAAGTTTATTAGAGGCCGTTGTAATTGTCATTGTTATCTTATTGTTGTTTATGGGGGTGAAAACGGGCTTACTTATCGGTGGAATATTGCTGCTTACTGTATTAGGTACGTTTGTCTTTATGCAACAGATAGGCATTGAGTTGCATCGCGTATCTTTAGGTGCATTGATTATTGCCTTAGGTATGTTAGTTGACAACGCAATTGTGGTGGTCGAAGGCATTTTAGTCGGAATGCAGAAACGATTAACTAAAGTTCAGGCGGCAAGTTTAATTATCAAACAAACAAAATGGCCACTGTTAGCCGCAACATTTATTTCAATTATTGCTTTTGCGCCTATAGGTTTATCACCAGATGCTACAGGGGAGTTTGCAGGATCGTTGTTTGATGTCCTGCTGATCTCTCTATTATTGAGCTGGGTAACTGCGATAACAATTACCCCATTTTTTGCCAGTTTACTGTTTAAAGACCAGATTGTTGAGCCAATTGACCAAGATACTAAATCGGAAGAAGGTCATAAAGACGAACCATACAAATCTGGGCTTTATGCAAAATATAAATCGGTATTGAAGTTAACATTACGATTTCCAAAATCGACTATGGCGCTGATGTTCGTGCTGTTTGTATTTGCAGTAGGTGGGTTTGGCTTTGTTAAACAGGCTTTTTCCCTTCGTCAAATTTACCTGTTTTTTATCTTGATTACCGATTACCTGAAGGTGCCGATATACGCGCTACATCCGTTGTTGGAAAGTCATTAGAGCAATATGTTATGAGTATTGACGATGTTGAGTTTGTTTCAACCACTGTGGGTCGTGGCGCAGCTAGATTTATGCTGACTTATAATATGGAGATGAATTACGCCAATTACGGTCAATTGATTGTACGTGTAAAACAAAAACCGTCACTAATCCCGACTATCGCCAATGTCAGACAGTATGTAGAAAGTGAATACCCAGATGTTGAGTTTAAAATATTGAGGGTCAATGTCGGGCCTGGGACGGCGGCAAAAATTGAAGCTCGTTTTTCTGGACCAGATCCGCTAATCCTTCGTTCTCTATCTGATCAAGCCAAACAGATTTTATGGCAGGATTCGGGGCTAAAAATATTACAGATGATTGGAAAAATATGACTAAGGTCATCAGACCTAAATTTAATGCGGTTGCGGCGAGGGAAATGGGCGTAACTAAAACCGATGTCGATAACTTATTGCAGATGATGTACGTCGGTAAAACCGTTGGTGTTTACCGAGAAGCGACTGAACGATTGCCGATTGTCATTAGGATGCCAGAGGAAGAAAGGGTAACGATAGAACGATTAGAACAGTTGCAAATCTATAGCCCAGTTCTGCGTCGCTATGTTCCAATTACACACGTTATAAGTGAGTTTAATTTAGAATTTGAAGATCCAATAATTAAACGCCGCGATAGGAAACGTACATTAACCGTAATGGCCGATCACGACCTGTTGTCAGATGAAACAGCAGCACAGGTATTTGCCCGGGTGAAACCTAAGTTAGAAAAGCTACAATTACCCAATGGTTATGAACTAACCTGGGGCGGTGAATATGAAGCAAGTAAAAAGCCAAAACTCCGATTTTTTCGGCGTTACCTCTTGGTTTTGCGGTCATGTTTATAATTACCATTTTACTTTTCAATTCGTTAAAAATAGCCACTGTCATTTGGTCAACGGTGCCACTTGCAATTATTGGTGTAACTATCGGATTTTTAGCGACCGGCATACCATTTGGTTTTATGAGTTTATTAGGCTTATTAAGCTTATCAGGCATGTTAATCAAAAATGGTATTGTTTTAGTCGAACAGATAAATTTAGAAAAACTCAGTGGGATGTCACAAACAGAGGCGATCATTCAAGCCGCCATAAGTCGAGTAAGACCGGTTTCGATGGCAGCAATAACGACGGTATTGGGTATGGTTCCTTTATTAGGGGACGACTTCTTTAAAAGTATGGCGGTGGTTATCATGTTTGGGCTAAGTTTTGCAACTGTGCTAACCTTGATTGTCGTGCCTGTCATGTACTCGTTACTGATTAAGTCTGAAAAACATTAACTGGAAAAAAATAGTGAAAATTAACTTATTTAAACACTCAACAATATTTCGTCATGTTTTGTCCACGAGCGTCGCTATTGTATTATCAGTTGTGGTCTCGTCTTGCGCAAATTTGGGAAATGCCGTAAACCAAAAAGGTATTACAACTAGTGATTTAGACAAGCCAAATACCGTAGTTTATTTGACACGACATGCAGAAAAGCAACCTACTAAAATTAAAGATCCAGAGTTATCAGCTAAAGGGGAAGAAACCGCAAAGCGATTAGCTACTTATTTACAAAATAGTCATCTAGATGTGATTTACTCAACACCTTTTAAACGAACTCGCAATACGGCTAAAGCGGTTGCTAATCAGCAAGATAAGGACATCACTGAACTATTTTTACCTGCGCACGAAATGGCCCGATTGATAACTGACATGCATTCAGGGCAAACTATTTTGGTTGTAGGTCACTCTAATACAACTCCAGCTCTAATTACGCAGTTGGGTGTGAGTGACAAAATAGAAATTGCTGAAGATCAATTTGGCGAACTGTTTATCGTGACATTAAACAAAGGCAGTGTTGTATCATTTAAAAGGGTCGCTTATTAACGTTTTGTGAATACAACATAAATACCGGTTGTTGAAATGTATTTGAAATAGCTTCAATGGCCGGTAAATATGATAGTGGAGAAAATGGATATACTTCATATTTAAAATATCTATAAATTACCCTTGTCATTTAGCGGTTTAGATGGCTAAATGAATTCAAACATAGAAGGGGACACAAATGAGTTTTGACCAGTTAATTGATCGCAGATCAACTTTTTCTTTTAAATGGGAACGCTACAAGGGCAAGGATATATTGCCATTATGGGTTGCCGATTCTGAATTTAAATGCGCCCAGCAAATAATAGATGCGCTTCATGCCCGCACGGAACATGGCGTTTACGGTTACCACCTTCCCGTAGAATATGAACCTGCAAACTAAGGCGGTTGTTCGATGGTTAGCAGATAAACACGATTGGCAGATAGAACCACAATGGATAGTTTGGACACACAGGTGTCGTTCCTGCCTTTAATGTGGCTTGTAAAGCTAACTGTGAGCCTAGCGACAAAGTATTAGTGCAAGTACCTAACTATCCACCGATGTTGGCGGCACCCGGTTTAAATCAACTTATCAGAGAAGATGTCCAAACAATTGAGCAGGATGGTCGGTGGACATTGGACTTTGAACAGCTAGAGCAAAAAGCGGCAGATCCAAAAACTAAACTTTTTATTATGTGTAACCCGATGAACCCAACCGGTTCGGTGATGACAGCTGAAGAATTAACACGAGTTGAGCAAATCTGTCTTAAACATGATGTCGTGCTCTGCAGTGACGAAATTCACTGTGACTTAATTCTAGATCAAAGCAAAACCCATATACCAGCAGGTAAGTTGCCGGATATTGGCGAACGCACTATTACTTTGATGGCCGCAAGCAAAACGTTTAATGTGGCTGGCCTCGGAACGTCATTTGCAATTATTCCAGATGCCTCTTTGCGTCGTAAGTTTACTCAAGCCGCCGCTGGTATTATGCCATGGGTGACGTTTATGGGCTTAGTCGCTACTGAAGTTGCCTTTACACAATGTGATGAATGGCATCAAGAGCAATTAGATTATTTACGTGGTAATTTGGATTACTTAGAAAAAGAAATTAATGACTTAGATGGCTTTACGTTTATTCGACCCGAAGCAACGTTTTTAGCATGGATTGATGCGAGCGGTTTGGGTGTTGATGATGTCCATGCCTACATGGAGTCGAAGGGGTTGGTCCTTCACCGGGCCGAGATTTTGGTTGGAAAAACTTTACGCGAATTAACTTTGCCTGCCCAAGGGAAATGTTAGAAGACGCAGTGGCCAGACTAAAACGTTAATATTGTTAGTTGTACTCAAGATCAGCCGACATTTTACCGAAAGTACCAAATTGGCTAGATTGTTTTTTAAAACATATGGTTGTGGGTTATGGGCTACGACAAACAACTAAATTAGAAACCATTAGGCAATTAATATAAGGGAATACCTTATATCCCTAGCGGATTCCATGGGGTACTTTAGCTGTTCGCAGGAAGCTTAGAATTATAAATGTCTATTTATTTTCTTGAAAATTGAGTTAATGACCCGTCACGTTTAGACGGGTTTTTTTATGCTTTATTTTTGATATTGCTGCTAAGAGTTCCACAGGTAATTTAGTCAAATTACCTTGTTAGTCACTAAATTTAGCTAATAACAAATTATCTATATATTGATGCGACTCAGCACTGAAAACCAACTGATTTTTTGCAGTAAGTAATTCATTTTCGTCAATTTCATTGTGCTCAAACATCAATTCTAACTCGCTCAAGATATTTGCCTCATATACATAACAAGCTATGGGCCTTTTTGCGAACAAAACAGACAACATCGCCGATTTTGTTAGTTTTGCTTGAACTACAAGTACATCTAATATTGAGGCCGGAAAGTTCCAATGCTTGGCAATATGGTAGGTGATCTTTTTCGAGTTTTTATACATTAAGTCTTTAAATGCGTATGAGTTTGGTTGGCAATCGGGGTGAACAAAAGAAAAGGATTCGATAAGTAATTGATAGATGATCATGTCACCCAAATTACAGATCAGTCCAATCAAATAGCCCTGTGCAGATTCTGACTTATACTGTGATTTGTTTAAAAGCGCCTTGGCAATCACGCCGGTTGAAAGACTGTGTTGCCAAATTTTGGCACCGTACTGTTTGAAATAAATTGGCGATTGAGGCGCAAGTTTACTCACAAATCCATTTATTACACCTTCCATTAGGCCGTTGGCACCAAGCAGCATAAAAGCGGTTTTAAGATCTTTTATTTCTTTGTTGCTTCTGTTGTAAAACGAGGAGTTGGCCAGTTCGATCACTTTAGCGGCAATGATAGCTTCTTGCTGTATTAGGCCTATCAACTTTTCGGTATCAAAATCGTCGTTGTTTAATTGTTCTAAAATTGTACTTAAGGAAAGCGGTAAAATAGGCAAGTTTTTAAGTATGCTTTGTGGGCTTCTCAGCAATTTTTCAACTTGTTGAGAAATATACAATGACATTTCATCATGTTGCTCAACATGGTTCGTTTGACCAAACAAGTAGTCATAAAACGCTTTTTGGTGCAGCTCTTCTGCCGATTTAACTTCAATTGGTTTTGTGGCGACTGGGAGCGGTTGTGCCGCAGATTGACTTGTCGAATTTTCGTTAGTTGTGCTGTTTTGATCTTCAAAATAGAAATAATTATTATCTTTTACTTTTTTCTTAGAGTTACTGAATAACAGCTTAACTAACTTCTTAAACATAAGGGGATGGGTCCAGATAAAATTGATTTGTGGTTACGTATTACGTTAAAGGCATACTGTCACTTTTCGATTACTTTTATTTTAGTGGATAGTCGCATAGTGTAAAAGGATTATTACTTTTATTATCGGAGGTAATAACCATATTTTTTGTGTGTAGTTGCCCTTACTTCTAAATTGCCCATAAATTTGCCATCCGAGTCGACTTATGGGTAATATTGAAAGATATTTTAGGACCGTACGGCGGTATATTTTGAACATCTCTTTGCTGACATCAAGCCCATTAATTGTTGAAATAGAAGACCTTTTAGATCAAGGTGTGTTGACCGAAATATCCCTAAAGTTAAAAAATAGGCATTGGTTAGCGCAGCAAGGTGTCCCGGTAAAGCTAGACGAAACAGGTTTGTCGTTTGAATTAAGAAAGGATGTTATGCCGCCATTAACACATCTTGAAAATAAGATAAAAGAGAAAACCGGCATAACGTCTGCAAAAACATCTAGCATAAGGATCCGACATTATCATCCGGGGCAGGGGCACCCACCTCATTGTGATCATTATGAACTGAACGATGAATACCTACTGTTTACGGCGGTGTTTTTCCTATGCGACACTGAAGAAGGTGGTGCAACATCTTTCACTAAGTCAGACGGTATAAAAATTGTACCTAAGCGTAATAAGTTGATTTTTTGGCTTAATTACCTAGATGATGGAAATGAAGATTTATTGTCCGAACATGAAGCCGAAACTGTGAAAGACGGAGAAAAGCTAATCGCAATATATTTATTTTATGGTGAAAAAAGTGAGACAAGTTCTGTTCGACATTTTTTACTAGAAAACTATTCAACGGAAGAGAGTTAATAATCTATGAAATTTCATTTAGTTGACGATGGCGTACCAAACATTTCAAAACAAATAATTATCGATGCATGTAAAGTTCGTGATTTGGAATATGTTGAACATCATGCAGGTATATTTGTTTTTACTCCGGAACTTAAAGCCGAACCTATGGTGATATTTTGTTTAGACCGGCCGTGTCTTCAGCTGCGTCTAAAGTTGAACAATTTTTGTTTCAGCTATAGGTGTCGCAACATTTTACAAAGCGCCTTTGGGAATTTTTCATAATTGCAACAACGCCACCTCTTTGTTTGAATTAAATGACATTCCAATCCCAAGAACCTTTTATTTATACAATAAACAACGAGATTGCATAGACTATTATGTTGAACAACTTGGTGGTTATCCAGTTATTCTAAAGGTTTTGGGCTATTCCGGTGGTGTTGGTGTAATGAAATTGGAAAGCGCGCAGTCGCTATATTCAGTCATTGACTTTGTATGTGCTAACGGTACCGCACCCCTGTTGTCTTCTTTTATTCCCGATGCCGTACATTGGCGTTGTGTTGTCGTTGGTGAAAAGGTTGTTGCCGCCTATATCAATCCTCCGGATAAAGGTGACTTTAGAACCTATGGTACAACCGATAAAAATGAAGTTTTTGAAGGTGCAGGTACAGAAATAGACGCGTTAGCAATTAAGGCGGTAAGTGTTTTGGGGTATGAGTTTGGTGGTGTGGATATTCTTAGACATCCAAGTGGAAGGTGCTATGTTTTGGAGGCTAATTTTCCTTGTTATTATGCGCATGCTCAGGAAATTGGCGGCATAGATGTTGCCGGTAAAATTGTGGATTACTTAGCTGAAAAAGCAGGATCACTTAAATAAGTGATCCTTAATTTTTAGTCTTCGGATTGTTCTTTATCTGCTACAGATTTACTTCGTTGTCTAAATTTCAATAATGCAGTTGCGGTTAAACCAAGCGCAAAAATCGACGTCGTAGAAGGGGCCGTCACAGCAATTGCATTACCTCCACTAGGTTGTTTGACCGCAGACTCTTTGTTTGAAATCTCTTCATTTATTTTTGTATCTTGTTCAGAATTAGCTTTAATTGATTGTTCTTGAGACCTTTTCGCATCTTCTTCAGCCGCTTTTGCTTTATTATCTTGCTCTTGAGTGGTGCCAGAACCAGAACCAGAACTGGACTTTTCGGCACTTTCTTTGGCACTTTCTTCGGCACTATCTTTATTACCTTGCTTTGCAGAACTTTCCTTAGAAGATTGCTCAGATTGTTCATATGCAAATACATGTCCTGAACCAACAACGGACCCGAAGGCTAAGGTGGCAGCGACTTTAGTCAAAAAGCCTCGACGAGACGCAACTTGTCCACCACTAGGAGGCGCTAATCGAGACTCTAGTATACCAATGTCTGATAATGCATCGAGAGCTTTCCACACGAGTTCACTGCTAATCTCAAAGTCTAGGAGTTCGGTAATTTCAGCTTTGATTGAGTCAATATCTTTTTACCGTCAATACAGCGTAAAAATAATGTATCGGCTAGTTCAAGTTTATATTTTTGCTGAGTACTTTTATTTACAATATAAGAATGGTCGATATTGTCTTGGATCGTAAAGTTTTCTAAATTTAATTTTGGCGTTAACATTGGCTTCCCTACACTCGATTCATTTTAGTCATTTAATTTAGTTCAAATAATAGCCAGATAATTAAATTTAAGCAACTAAGGTATTATTAAATAGGGAAAAGTGGGTCGGAACAGAGATTGATCGACCAATATTGCAATTTAGTAGCGCGTGTTAGGTTGCTTCTATTTGAGTTGTAATGTTTTTCTTTTAAAGATCAGTATTGCAATGAAGATTACGATAACGCACCACACTGGTAAGTTCCCGTATTGATAATAGGGCGTATTACTTGTTGTTAGCTTTAATTCATGGGTTAAAACGGCCGCTTCAAATTGAGGTAGTGTTTTTACAAGCATTCCTGATCCATCGATAACTGCTGTAATGCCATTATTGGTGACACGGATGACAGGCTTGGCAAATTCAATCGCTCGCATTTGGGCTATTTGCAAATGTTGCCAAGGCCCGTGGGAGTTACCAAACCAAGCGTCATTGCTTACGGTGAGTATTAAGTCACTGGCGTGTTCACCTTGATAGATATTTGCTCTTACCTGATTAGAAAATGCAACTTCAAAGCAAATAGCTGGTGAGATATGAACGTCATTGGCAATTAAGTTGTCTTGCGCATAAGCCCCGCGACTAAATGATGACATAGGCAGGTCAAATAGAGGCCCAAGTTTTCGTAGGAATGATTCAAAAGGCACAAACTCACCGATGGGAAGCAAGTGGTGTTTACTAAATCGATTATTGTGCAGGTATTTGTAGTGTCCAAATGAGTCGTTACTGTATTTTTTTCCTAAAGCAATAATATTGTTAAAGGCTTTATTGGTTTCAGGTTGGTAGTCAACGATACCTGTAATTAACGCGGTATTGGAATCTGCCGCGATTAAATCAATTTCCTTAGGAAGTCATTAGAAATTACTTCTAATCGAGGCACTGCTGCTTCTGGCCAAATGACAATGTCGCTGGATTCAAAATGCGGCTGGCTCATGGCTAGATACGTTTGCATCGTTGGCATTTCATTTTCAGGCTGCCATTTAATGCTTTGTTCAATATTACCTTGGACCAGAGCAATGCTGGTGGATTTATCAGTTTGTTCAAACCAATTCAATGATTTGAGGCCATTGCCTACAGCAATAATTAGTAGGATAGTTATTGCCGTAACTGACAGTGTTTTAGGTGTATCGGGGTTTGGCTGAGACTTAGTTATTCGATAAAATAAATGACAAAAAAGAGTTTTAATTAACGCCGCGATTATGAGCAAAAGCGCTTGGATCCCAAATTCCCCAATGACTGGTGCATAACCAGCGAGTGGCCCATCTGTCTGCGTATAACCAATTGATAATCAGGAAAGCCTGTTAAAAACCATCCTCTGATTGCTTCGCAAATGAGCCAAAACGGAATAAAAGCAAAACCAATGTTTGAAATATAAAATCGTTTTGTAAGGTAACAAGCTAATGCCGGAAATAGGGCTAAGTAGCCGTCTAACAACGCCATCAGTAGAATACTAATTGCTGTAGGCATACCACCGAAGTCTGCGATTGCGACATGGATCCAACTTATGCCAGTGGCAAACCAACCTAGTCCATAAAAAAGCCTAATCGAAATGCGACTTTTGCAGTTTGAGCTTTCGAAACTGCAAAGATGAGGATACTTAAAGTAATAATAACAATTGGCCATGCACTAAATGGCGCATAGCTAAATAGGTTGAAAGCACCAGCCAAAAATAGGGCGATGTATTGTGCGTATAACTTATTTACAAAAAAGATTGGATGTAGTTCACCCAATCTTTTTTTAACAGCGGCTTTATTTCCATATATTAAGTCTCGACGGACTCTTCTTCCATTTTTGGTAATGTCACTGTGACTTGCTGAATACGACGTGTATCAGCACTTTGGATTTTAAAGTTAATGCCTTTAATAAAGACTTCTTCGCCTTTTTCCGGCATATGACCAAACTCATGAAGTATAATGCCACCGATAGTATCGGCGTCTTCTTTCGCGAATTCGGTTTTGAAATAATCGTTAAATTGATCAACTTCGGTTAATGCTTGCACCATATAAACATGTTTCGAAACTTTACGAATATCTTTAGTTTGGTTTTCTTCAGAATCGAATTCATCTTCAATTTCTCCAACGATAAGCTCGAGAATATCTTCAATGGTGACGAGTCCAGACACGCCGCCGTATTCATCAACGACAACGGCCATATGATAACGATTTTGTCGAAACTCTTTTAATAAGGTATCTACGCGTTTGCTTTCAGGAACTATAACGATAGGGCGTAGTAGTTTTTTAAGTCTATCTCTTGTTCTCTGTCTATTAACAGTTGCAAAAGATCTTTGGCAAGTAATATACCTTCGACATGATCTTTGTCTTCTGATACGACAGGAAATCGTGAGTGACCTGAATCAATCATTGTCGGTAAAAACACATCAGGAGAATCTGATAAGTCTAAAGTGATAATTTGCGATCTCGGGATCATTATGTCACGGATCCGCAGGTCAGCGATTTCCATAACACCATCAATCATCGTTTTAGTGCCGATATCAATTAGGTCGTTTTCAGCAGCGACACTAATGACATTGATAATGTCTTCTTTGGTTTTCGGTTCGTCATTAAAGATTTGACCAAGTTTGTCAATCCAGCTCTTATTTGAAGAACCGTTGCTACTATGTGGGTTGTCGTCGCTCATTCTGGTCAGAATGTTCCTATGTTGCTTAAAATTATTGGTGATGAAATATTAATCGGTTTCATCTGATCCGATTATTGATCGATATATGGATTTGTGAAACCCATTTTTTGTAAAAATTCTATTTCGATACTTTCCATTTCCTCGGCTTCTGCATCATTTATATGGTCGTAACCGAGTAAATGCAAGCAACCGTGGATGATCATATGACACCAATGGGCTTCAAAAGTTTTATTTTGTTCAACAAATTCTTGATTAACCACTTGAGCGCAAATAATCAGATCGCCCAATAATGGAAAATCCATTTCTGGTGAGACGTAATCTGGGATCTCGGCGGGAAAAGATAAAACGTTTGTTGGTTTATCTTTGCCGCGATATTGGCAATTTAATTGCTGACTTTCTGCTGAATCGACAATTCGAATCGTAAGTTCAGAATGTTCTTGAAAGGCAGGTAATAGTTCCGCCACCCAATCGTTACACTGTTGTTCGGTAGGAATGTGCTTATCTGTAGTGGCAACTTGTAGGTCAAGTTCAATCATTTGATTTGTCTTCACTAGCCGCTTTTTCTTTTGCTTTTTCTGCCCAAGCTTTATCACGTTCAGCTTTTTCACGGCGTTGTACTTCGTCAAACTTTTCATACGCCATAACAACTTTTGCAACCACAGGGTGGCGCACAACATCGTCAGCGATAAAGAAGTTGAAGCTGATATCTTCTACTTCACTCAATACTTCAATTGACTGGCGTAAACCTGATTTAGCACCACGAGGTAAATCTATTTGAGTAATGTCGCCGGTAATAACCGCTTTGGAGTTAAAACCAATGCGAGTTAAAAACATTTTCATTTGTTCGACGGTGGTATTTTGACTTTCGTCAAGAATTATAAAGGCGTCATTTAATGTTCGGCCACGCATATAAGCAAGCGGTGCAACTTCAATAACGTTACGTTCGATGAGGCGTTCAACCTTCTCGAAGCCAAGCATTTCAAATAGAGCATCGTATAGAGGACGTAAATAAGGGTCTATCTTTTGGCTTAAGTCACCAGGTAAGAAACCAAGTTTTTCACCTGCCTCAACAGCAGGGCGAGTCAACAATATGCGGCGTACCTCTTGACGTTCTAACGCATCTACAGCGCAGGCAACGGCTAGGTAAGTTTTACCCGTACCTGCAGGACCAATACCAAAAGTGATGTCATGATTTAATACGTTTCTAACATACGCAACTTGATTCTGATTACGTGGTTTGATATTGCCTTTACGGGTACGAACCACGATGTCGTCATCAGTGCTGTCACTGGATTGATCTAATAACTTAGAACCTTGCACTGCAAGATGAACTTGGTCAGGGGTTAATTCCTGAGCTTTGACTTTATTTTTATGCTTACTATTGGGCTGAGTTTCAATATAAAGGTTTTTTAGAACGTCAGTTACAGCGGCGATATTTAACGGGTTACCAACAATTTTAAATTTGTTGCCTTGATAAGTGACTTCAACACCCATGCGACGTTCAATATGTTTGATATTGTCATCATAAGGACCAATTAATGAAGCCAACCGATCTTTGTCGGCTGGTTCTAAAAATATTTCCACTGTATTAATTTTTTAGACAATCTAAAATTCCTTTATATTTGCTTGTGCAATAAACTTATGGAGCGTAAGTAGAAACGCCTAAATCATCTTGTAAGTTTTGTCTTTTTGCCAATATTTCCGCAGGTGTTGTATCTTGACGTAAGCCCATTTCATCTTCGCCGCGAATAAATTCACCACGTAATGAGTTGGTGTAAACGTCGACAACTTTAACATCAGCAAATCCACCAATTAGAGAATGTGGGCCTTCAAAATTAACAACACGATTATTTTCAGTACGACCGCGCAGTTCCATTGGATTTTTAATTGAAGGACCTTCAACCAAAATACGTTGCTCAGTGTTTATCATTTGACGAGAAATCAACATCGCTTGATGGGTGATGACTTTTTGTAATTCGTGCAAACGCTCTTTTTCTCTTTCTCAGAAATGTCGTCCGGTAAATCAGCCGCTGGTGTACTGGGACGAGCACTGTAGATAAAACTAAAGCTGTGGTCAAAACCGATATCTTCAATCAGCTTCATGGTCTTGCCATGGTCTTCAGCTGTCTCGCTATGGAAACCAATAATAAAGTCGCTAGACATACTGATATTTGGACGAACTTTACGTAATTTCCTGATCTGCGATTTATATTCAATGGCAGTATGGCCACGTTTCATTAAATTCAGAATACGGTCCGCACCAGATTGCACGGGTAAATGTAAGTGGTCGACAAGCTCTGGAACGTCTTGATAAGCTTCAATGATATCGTCTGTAAATTCTACTGGGTGAGACGTCGTATAACGAATTCGGTCGATACCATCAATGGCGGCCACTAAACGCAGTAATTCGCTAAAATGACAAATTTCGCCGTCATGAGTTGCCCCACGGAACGCATTTACGTTTTGACCTAACAAATTGACTTCACGAACACCTTGTTCAGCGAGTTGAGCGATTTCATATAATACATCGTCCACAGGACGTGATACTTCTTCGCCGCGGGTATATGGAACAACACAGAACGTACAGTATTTGCTGCAACCTTCCATTATCGACACAAACGCGCTTGGGCCATTAGTCGTCGGTTCTGGTAATCGGTCGAATTTTTCAATCTCAGGGAATGAAATATCGATTACTGATGCGCCGTCGCCTGCTTTAATTTGTTCAATCATTTCAGGTAAGCGGTGCAAAGTCTGAGGGCCAAAGACCATATCAACATATGGGGCACGGTCACGAATATGTTGGCCTTCTTGAGAAGCAACACAACCGCCTACACCAATGATCAAACTTGGTTTTTTTGCCTTTAGGTTTTTCCAACGGCCTAATTGATGAAATACTTTTTCCTGTGCTTTTTCGCGAATAGAACAGGTGTTCAAAAGAATTACGTCGGCATCTTCTGCTTCGTCCGTAAACTCATATCCATGACTGTCATCGAGTAAGTCCGCCATTTTTTGCGAGTCATACTCGTTCATTTGGCAGCCCCAAGTTTTAATATGTAGTTTTTTCGTCATTCTTCTCTCGTCATCAATATCTGTGGGAATAATCATTTTTGGGTAAATGAGTTACTCACTTCACCGTGAAAAGTTAATTCTTTAAATGGCCGCGTATTTTACAGTTAAAAGAGTATGGATTAAAGGGAATATGGTTAATTAACTGACTTGATCTTCTAACTATCTTCAAATCATAGATAATTCAGGCATAATGCGGATAATTATCGTTAGGAATAAGAACAGTGGTTGACTTAAATTCATTAAATCTATGTCTGTTTGATGTTGTCGTTGTTGGCGGTGGCATGGTTGGAGCAACCCAAGCAATTGCATTGCAAAATGCGGGGCTTTCAATTTTATTGCTCGAACAACGCGTTCCGCAACAAGATGAATTGGCCCGACCGCCATTGCGTGTATCTGCTGTTAATTTGGCGAGTGAGACTTTATTGCAGTCACTGGGCATTTGGTCGGCGATCGGCGAGATCGATAAATGTCGATTTGATCAATTAGCTACCTGAGAGCAGCGCGACAATAAATTGATTTTTGACGCTACAGAAATTGAACGACCTCATCTTGGTTATTTAGTTCGAAATGAAGCAATTCAGTTGGCTGCATTTGATAGGATTCTAAATACTTCGGAAAATAAAATTACGTTAAGTAATGCCCACTTGTCGTCTTTAAAACAAGATGATGACAAAGTCACTTTGCGCTTATCAGAACCTGGTTCGTCAAAAAATCAAGTTGATGTATTTGCAAAGTTGGTTATTGGTGCGGATGGCGCATTGAGTAAAACACGGCAACTTGCCCATATAGGAACGACCGGTTGGGAATACGCTCAGCACTGTTTCAGCATTACCATTAAAACTGAGTTTCCAACTCAACATATTACGTGGCAAGAATTTCAACAAACTGGTCCCAAAGCGTTTTTACCACTAGAAAATGGCTATTCATGTCTAATTTGGTACGACGCACCACAAACAATTGCTCAGTTAAAACAACTTTCTCCAGAGGCACTAAAACAGGAAATCATAAATTGTTTTCCACCTTTGGTTGGGGATTTTAATGTTGTGACCAGCGCTAGTTTTCCACTCGTTCGAAGGCAGGCTAATCAATATTTTAATGGCAGAGTCGTTTTAGTGGGTGATGCAGCGCACGTTATTAACCCATTAGCAGGGCAAGGCGTAAATTTAGGCTTTAAAGATGTAGAGACCTTGATGGAGTTATTAAATAATACGGACTTAAGTCAACACCGTTTACTGGCGTCAACGTTGCGTCGGTATCAATTTAAACGTAAAGCAGATGCGCAAATTATGTCTGGGGCGATGGACCTATTTTATCATTCTTTTAGTAACGACAAAGCGGTCTTAAAATCTGTCAGAAATATAGTTTTAGGAGTCGTACACAATCAGGCGTGGCTAAAAGCTCAGGCTCTTAAAAAAGCCGTAGGACTATAGTAATTCTTAATTAGATTTCTAATCGTTTCCGGTTAAAAGTTGGCGCTTAGGAATACCACAAATAAAGACTTAGACGCTTCTGATAAATCAAATTCACTCCTAGGTGGATACAAAGGTAAACCAACTATTTTTTCTACGACCCGCAGATCACCTAGGCGGACATCACCTTTACCATATTTTATATAGGCTCCGACAGACATTGGGAAACCAAAGCTGTCACTCGTATAATCAACACTAAGTCCCAACATATCGATATCCTCAACGCGCTGGAAAGGCTGTGTTGTGTCAATTTTGCCGTTACTATTGTCAGTGAAAATACCAAATCTGAAGTATTTACGATCGGTTTTATAAAAGGTTAAACCAAGTGAGTAATTAACGACACGTTCTAAATCTCTGGTAATAGGCGGGTGGAATTCGTTAATGACGTGTTCTTCAACAGTGACTTCACTAAAATAGTCAACGTCAAAACTCCATTCAAAGTTATTTCTTCGTTTTGCTAAACCTAGGGTAATATTTGCGCTCGATTCCTGTGCTTCAGTGCCCTCAACAGTACCGACCGTAGCAGGCTTAGATGTTGGCGGTAATGGGGTAGGCGAGCTAACAAAAATATTATGAACGGCGGTAAATGAACGGTCTATCGTGAAATCTTTAGCTATTTTTAAACCGATATTCAAAGCGGGTGTCTGATACAAGATCCCTAAAGTTGGTGTAATTAGTATTGTTTCATCTTTTATTCTGCGCAATGCACTAAAGCCCGAATAGATATCGTCTGTAGGAGTAAAATATATTTGACTGACCCCAGAGCCTTGGATTGTTTCAAATTTTTTGTATTTTACAATAAATGAGCCACCAAATGAGAGATTTGAATTAATCCTGTGAGCGGCTCCAAAACCTAAATTCAGTGAACTATTGTCCAAGTCAACATTACCAAACTCAGTTTGTTCTCCAATTGTATTATTTTCGTCACCAATAATTGGATGCACAACTTCACTATAATTACGTTCGGTAGACAGATCAGATACACCAAAACCGATACTCCAATGCCAGTCTCCTTTTTTATTACCTACCCCTAAAAAGCTTGGGACAATTGAAAACGAAGATCGAGCAAAATCAGAGCCATCTGAGAAAGCATCATAAAAAGTGGTTTTTTCCCATGCAAAGGTCGATATAGAGGCTGAATTAGAATTCACCGTATTGGTTAATCCCGCTGGATTAAAAAATACCGCGGATAAGTCATCAGAAATGGCGGTAAAGGCGCCTCCAAGTCCAATGGCTTTTGTACCAACCAATAGGTTTTTGTAATGATACTCATCGCTTGCAGCAACTGACGAATACAAAATGCAAAGTAAAATGATCTTAGTAGCTAAACGCATTGATTTTAAAATAATAATTTTAGATTAAAGTCAGTGTAGTTTAATTTTGCTACAACAAGCAAATTAAATAGGTGGAAGGGATAGATAAAAAAAGGCCTCGCATAAGCAAGGCCTTAATTTGGCTGGGATACTAGGATTTGAACCTGAGAATGGCGAGATCAAAACCCGCTGCCTTACCGCTTGGCGATATCCCAATTAAGAGATGGCTGGGATACTAGGATTTGAACCTGGGAATGGCGAGATCAAAACCCGCTGCCTTACCGCTTGGCGATATCCCAACTGAAACTTTTTGAATATGTGTTCCACATATTTATAATGGTGCGGAAGGAGAGACTTGAACTCTCACATCCTAAGATACTGGAACCTAAATCCAGCGCGTCTACCAATTCCGCCACTCCCGCAAATTTTTTCTCTTGAGCATGGTAGGGAATTCAAGAAGTGGTGGCTACGCCCTGATTTGAACAGGGGACCCCATCATTATGAGTGATGTGCTCTAACCAGCTGAGCTACGTAGCCACTCTTGAATACCGCCTCAAGCGATGGCGCGTATTATGCTGATGACGCCTTTTAACGTCAACCCATTTTTGAAGAAAATTGTAAAAAATAGTGCGTTTGCTTTTAATTTGTTCATATTGGCGAAAAAGAGCATGATTTATAGTTAAAAAATACTCAGTTTAAGTTTGTCTGTTTAAACTTATTTTGGCTGCTCGGTAAAAAATAGATTTTGTAATCGGGATAAATTTGACTAAATAGACCTAACTTTGACTTTATGTCGTCATTTGTCGGACATAAAATTGCTATTTTTTAAAATAATATGAATTTTTTAGTAAACGGAACAAAAAATGTAAATTTGATAATGTTGATTAACAATATTTTCGAGCGTGATAACAATCCTTTGCCTAGTAACTCTGAAGAGCGATTTGTTTCATAATAAACGTTAGGCATTAAAAAAGGGGCTTAAGCCCCTTTTATCGATAAATATAGGTTTACACATTAAATCGGAAATGGATTACGTCACCATCTTTAACAATGTAATCTTTACCTTCTAATCGCCATTTACCGTTGTCTTTGGCACCCGCTTCACCACCAAATTCAACAAAGTCGTTATAACTGACGATTTCAGCTCGGATAAAGCCTTTTTCAAAGTCCGTATGAATTTTACCAGCCGCTTGTGGCGCAGTAGAACCTTCAGTATATGTCCAGGCTCTAACTTCTTTAACACCTGCAGTGAAATAGGTATTTAGATTTAATAATTCATAACCTGAACGGATCACTCGATTTAAACCTGGTTCTTCCCAACCTAAGTCTTCCATAAATTCGGCTAGGTCTTCAGGCTCTAATTCAGACAATTCAGATTCAATCGACGCACATACCGCTACGACAACTGCATTTTCATTTTCTGCGATTTCACGCACTAAATCTAAAAATGGATTGTTCTCAAATCCATCTTCAGCAACGTTGGCAATATACATGGTTGGTTTCATCGTAAGCAGATTTAAATAGCTTACGGCAGCTAATTCTTCTTTTGTTAACTCAACAGAACGAGCCATGCCACCTTCGTCAACAACCGCTTTTAATTTCTCAAGTGTCGCATTTTCAAATTTAGCGTCTTTGTCGCCGCCTTTGGCCTTTTTTGAGTTGCGGAAAATTGCTTTATCAATTGAGTCCATGTCAGACAAGGCCAACTCAGTATTGATTACGTCAATATCTTCCTGTGGGTTTACTTTTCCGGCAACGTGGACGATATTTTCGTCTTCAAAACAACGAACAACGTGACCGATTGCATCGGTTTCACGAATGTTAGCAAGAAATTGATTACCAAGCCCTTCGCCTTTACTCGCACCTTTTACAAGGCCAGCGATGTCAACAAATTCCATTGTTGTTGGCAGGATACGTTGTGGATTAACTATTGCAGCCAACTTGTCTAATCGAAGATCTGGAACAGGAACTACACCAGTATTGGGTTCAATTGTACAAAATGGGAAGTTTGCTGCTTCAATACCTGCTTTTGTTAAAGCATTAAATAATGTTGATTTTCCGACATTGGGTAGACCAACGATGCCACATTTAAAACCCATGATGGTTCCTTTTTGTTAATTTGCTATGTAAGCAATTAGTTTGTTAACTGGCACTAAACGAGTGAAGGCGATTTTGCGCCTTCTTTAAATCTTGTTTAAGCCAGATCTCGGTGCAACGAACGGCTTCGTCAATCGCTGCATCCATTAATTCTTGATCATTTCGGGGGCTTTACCCAACACCCAACCTGTCACTTTTTCCCGACTTCCGGGGTGACCAATTCCAATTCGCAGACGATAAAATTCTCTATTGTTTGCGAGTTTTGCAATAATATCTTTTAATCCGTTATGACCGCCGTGGCCACCACCTTTTTTAAACTTGGCAACACTATAGGGGCATATCAAGTTCGTCATGTGCAACTAAGATTTCTTCTGGTTTTATCTTGAAGAAATTTGCAAGGGCAGCAACTGATTTACCGCTTAAATTCATGAACGTGGTTGGTACTAAGAGACGAATATCTTGTCCAGCAAAATTGATCTTTGCGGTATATCCAAAATATTTAGGATCGTTTTTAAAGAAACATTATTGGCTCGGCAAAGTTCTTCGATGAACCAAGCTCCAGCATTATGGCGGGTGTGTTGATATTCGGGGCCTGGATTTGCTAGGCCCACGATAAGTTGAATGGTGCTACTCACGAATTGTCCGTAAGCTCAATCATTCAATTATTCAGCGTCAGCTGCTTCTTCAGAGTCTTCGTCAGCTGCTGCAGCGCCTTTAGGAGCGTGCAATGTTACAACTGCGTTGTCGTGAGATTCACCTTTAGTTAACTCAACAGATTCAACGCCAGCTGGTAACGTAATTTCACTGATGTGAAGAGTTTGACCAACTTCCATATCTGCAACGTTTACTTCGATGAACTCAGGTAAGTTCTTAGGAAGACAAGTGATTTCTAATTCATTTGCAACGTGAGTAATTACGCCACCTTTCTTAATTGCTGCTTCTTCGCCAACGAAGTGAACAGGAACTTTAGTGTGTAATTTATGTTTCGCGTCTACACGTTGGAAATCTAAGTGTAAAACTTGGTTTTTCCAAGGGTGACGTTGCATATCTTTAAGAATAACTTCTTCTTTTGCACCATCAATTACTAACGTAAGGATATGTGAATAGAAACCTTCATTTTCCTGCGCTAACCATACTTTATTATGAGAAAGGGCTAGGTTTTGCGGCTCTTTATCCGCACCGTATATAATTGCAGGAACTTGTTTGTCGTGACGTAGGCGGCGGCTCGCACCCGTACCTTTATCAGAACGAACTGTAGCTTCTAATGTGTAAATAGCTTCAGACATGGAATTCTCCAAAAAACTTTAAATAAGTTAAGTATGTTTCCTCCCGCGACCAAGAGAAAACTCGACCCCCTCAAAAATGAGAGGCGGCGTATTCTAATTGAAAGGTCAATAGACCACAACCGTTTTATGAACATTACAAAAAGACGTCATTTTTATTGTGATTAAAAAAAAGTGTCATATTACTTTTTATTGGTCATAAATTTGTTTCAAAACTGCCGTCAAATTTACATCTTTGTTCATTAACCTCTTCGACCTAATTTAATAAAAATAATAGGTAAGTGGATAAAATGAGTTTCGCTAATTTAAAATTAACATTATTGAGTGCGACTATTGTCGGGATTTTAACAGGATGTTCAGTTGAAGATGGAGAGCAGGGCATTCAAGGTGAACAAGGGCTGGTTGGTGAAGCCGGTGCTGATGGTGCAAATGGTGCTGCAGGTGCTGATGGCGCAGCGGGCGCTGATGGTGCGGCGGGAAAAAATTATCCTGTTGAACTAAACATCGAGATTGTTGGTCGTTTCGCGACAGGAGTTTATGGAAAATCAGCGGCGGAAATTGTTCAGTTTCATAAAACGTCAAACTCAGCGTTTGCAGTCAACAGCGCTACAAATCAAATAGACGTTATCAGTTTAGCAACATTATCTACTGTCCCTGTTAGTACACCGACTAGCGATAATAGCCTTTCATCAACAGCATTTACCTATGCCGATTCAGTTTTGGTTAAACAAGCTGATGACTCAGATAAAACAATTATGCTTGGCGGAGCAAACTCGATAGCGATAAAGGGCAACTTGTTAGCCATCGCTGTTGAAGCGAAAGTAAAACAAGATAACGGCGCTGTACTGTTTTACGAATTAGACGTTATGGGTAAAGGAACTTTTGTCAAAGCAGTTGAAGTTGGCGCCTTACCAGATATGGTAACATTTACACCAGATGGCACTAAGGTATTGGTTGCTAATGAAGGTGAACCTGCAACTGATTATAGTGTAGATCCAGAAGGGACGATTAGCGTCATTGCAGTGGCGTCATCTGTGCCTGCAGATAAAGCAGAAGCGGTTAATTTCACTTCTGATTTGGTATTTAAAAGCGATTTATTAGACCCAGAAGATTACGATACACCAGAAGAACAAATGACCCTTTTACAAGAAATGGGCGTGAAGTTTGCGGGACCAACGGGCAACACGGCAGCAAAAGATATTGAACCTGAATACATCGCTGTTTCTGCTGATAGCAAGATGGCTTACGTATCACTGCAAGAAAACAATGCAATTGGTGTGGTTGATTTAACGAAGATGACCGTTGAAGTTAAACCGCTAGGATATAAAGATTGGTCAAACTACGAGCTCGACTTTACCAACAAGGACGAACTTGCGACATTCCAATCTGTACCTAGGTTATTAGGTATGTATCAACCTGATTCTATTGCTACTTACAGTTGGAACGGTGCGACCTTTATAGTTTCTGCGAATGAAGGTGACTCTCGAGACTACGATGCGTATTCGGAAGAAGTAAGAGTTAAAGATCTTATTGACCCGGATGAAGAAAATAAGACGTTATCTACTGAGTTACAGTCAATATATGATCACTCTGGTGGCAAAGATGGCTTAGGTCGATTAAAAGTTACAACGTCGATGGGTGATGCGGATAACGACGGCGAATTTGAATCTCTATACAGCTACGGAGCACGTTCATTTTCGATTTGGGATCAAAACATCAATCAAGTTTACGATTCAGGTGATGAGTTTGGTAAAATTTCATCTGCGATTCTAGGTGAATACTTTAATGCAGCACATACGGAGAATACCGGTGATAATCGTTCAGATGACAAAGGTGGTGAGCCAGAAGCTATTGATGTGGGAATGATTGAAAACCGTAACTACGCATTTATTGCTCAAGAACGTGCCGGGGACTTATTTGTCTATGACGTAACAAACCCATTTAATGCTAGCTTTGTTGCTCATTACAACAATCGTGATTTTGATGTTGACTACGAAATGGATGATGACCTAGATAATCCATGTGATGAAGCTGAAGGGATGGATTGCGAAAACGTCGATTCTGCAGGGGATTTAGGACCTGAAAGCATCAAGTTTGTAGCAGCTGAAGATAGCCCATCAGGAAATCCGTTGTTGATCATTGGTAACGAAGTAAGTGGCACAGTTACTATTTATCAAGTAACTGAAAAGTAATTTATCAATATCTGCATCAAGGGATAGCCATTGTCTCTTGATGCTTATTTGATATCTTTGACTCGTTGTTCAGTTTAACGTTGACCAACAAGCACAAAAAAGCGACTTATTGTCGCTTTTTTGATCTCTGGTAGATGTGTACGAGATTAGTGTTCGAACATCGCAGAGATAGATTCTTCGTTGCTTAAACGACGAATTGCTTCAGCTAGCATGTTACCTAGTGTCAATTTACGAACATTTGGTAATGCTGCAATTTCTGGTGACAAAGGAATAGAGTCTGTCACGATAACTTCATCAATAACTGAATTTTTTAAGTTTTCGATCGCGTTGCCTGAAAATACTGGATGAGTTGCATAGGCAAATACTCGTTTTGCGCCGTGTTGCTTTAATGCCTCTGCCGCTTTACATAATGTACCACCGGTATCAATCATGTCATCAACCATAATACAGTCACGACCTGCTACATCACCGATGATGTGCATTACTTGTGCAACATTCGCCTGCGGACGACGTTTGTCGATAATCGCTAAATCTTTGTCATCTAATAATTTCGCGATGGCTCTAGCACGCACAACACCACCAATATCTGGTGATACAATGACGGTATCGTCGGCAATGTTAAAGCCATGTTTGCGCATGTCTTCAACTAGAATAGGGCTACCAAATACGTTATCAACTGGTACGTCGAAAAACCCTTGGATTTGTTCGGCATGTAAATCAACCGTTAAAACGCGGTCTACACCAACGCTAGACAAAAAGTCTGCGACAACTTTCGCTGTAATTGGAACACGAGCAGAACGAACACGACGGTCTTGACGGGCATAACCAAAGTATGGAATGACTGCGGTAATTCTACCGGCAGATGCACGACGCAAGGCGTCGACCATAACAATGAGTTCCATTAGGTTGTCATTACATGGTGCACAAGTAGATTGCACGATAAATACATCTGAACCACGTACGTTATCATGGATTTGGACACTAATTTCGCCGTCGCTAAAGCGACCAACTGTTGCGTTTCCAAGGTTTATGTCGAGACGTTTACTGATGACTTCTGCAAGTTCTGGGGTAGCGTTTCCAGCGAAAATCTTAATATCAGGCACGGATATTTCCTAAGGCTTTGTTGCGATACATTTTCAGAGGATAGACAAAAGTTGCCGTAACCTCCACGATATTATCCAAAAAGAACTTGATGTGTCGGCGAAATATTACAACCTTTCGCGACGAATCCAGATAACTCTTCAGGCAATTGTTGAAATACTTTTTGGGCTTGTTGTTCAGTTGCAAATTCTGCAAAAACACAAGCACCTGTCCCAGTCATACGAGACGGCGCGTATTCTAACAACCACTGCAGTGCTTTGGCAATGATTGGATACTTTTTAACGACTAAACTTTGGAAGTCATTTTTTAGATCTGTCGTGATCCCACTGTAATTTAACGTGTTATTGTCGAGTTTTGGCGTGTTTCTCGGGAGTTCAGGATGACTAAATAATTCTTTAGTATTTACATGGGCATTAGGAGTTAATACTAAATACCAAGCATTATGTACATTATAGGTACACATTTTGTCTCCGGTACCTTCAGCAATTGAACTTTTGCCACGAATAAAAATAGGGACATCGGCACCTAGTGTATTCCCTAGGGCCTCTAAATCGGCGGTGGAATGCCCTAAGTCCCATAGTGAATTGAGGGCTAACATTGTGGTTGCCGCGTTTGACGAGCCTCCACCAACGCCACCACCCATTGGCAACCGTTTATTTAATGTAATATGAACGCCTTTTTCAACCTTATTTAATGTTAAGTTAACCAGTAGATTTGCTGCTTTGAGGACCAAGTTATCGTCAGTTTCTAATGCTTTGATATTACAAGACAGCGTAATCTTCCCACTGGCGTTTGTTTCAAAGGTCATCGTGTCGCCATAATCGATAAAATGAAACAAAGATTGCAATTCATGATAGCCGTTTTCTAGCCGACCATTAATGTGTAAAAATAGGTTCAACTTTGCCGGTGAAGGTAAGGTTAGTTTTTGATGTGTCATGGATTAACCTTGTAATGCCCAGTCTGTAATAGAGAGTTTAATACGATTATTCGGCGATTTTAGCTGTAAGCTTTTCGGTAAATCAAATTGCATCACAGAACGCCAACTTTGGTAATCAATTTGCCAAATAGCATCGCCATGAAAAACTTCAATATGTTTTAATCTGCCTTTCTCATCTAACTTTGTCTTGGTTTTAAGATTGTTTTTAGTCGATTGCTGAACACCAAGGACCCAGAAACGTAATTGTGAAATAGGTAACTGATAACCCGTTAGCTGCGCAACTAATATTTCAGCGGTATGTCCATAATACGTTTTACCGTCAATAGTCAGTTCGGCTTCATCATCGTTAACAGATAATTCGAACATATTAATACCAATTAAGGTATTCAGTGAAAATTCAAAATTGTCGCCTTTTTGTTGCCAATAAAAATAGCCCGATACTTTTTCATTGTTCGTGGCAATCATCATTTTTCCACGGGCCGTCCAATGTGATAATTCTGCTGCAGTTTGCATGTCTGCGATGTTTTTTATATTGGTTTTTGGCATTAATGAGCAGGCAACCAAGATATTTACCAACAAAACTGAGGTTAAAAACTTTAGGATTAATGTATATCGGGACATTTTGAACAATGAATGGTTATTTTTCACACAACTTCCAGCTTAAAAGTGACTTAATCGACAAAATCGATTCTAACATGCTATTTCAGTCTTTTAAAAACCTTGGGTTTTTCGTAGAATTGCACGCTTTTCAATTTTCAGGGCGCTTAAAAGCCAATATATGACGGTTATTGCACTAGGTTTAAATCACAAATCGGCTTCGGTTGAGTTACGCGAGCGCTTAGCGTTTACGCCGGATAACTTACCGGACGCGCTAAAAACTGTGCAAAAAGAAGCGGGGTGTGACGAGGCTGTCATTTTATCGACATGTAACCGAACCGAAATTTATTGCTTTGGCGACGTGGCTGAACCTGAAAAAGTAATCAAATGGTTAGCTGATTTTCATCAGCTCAACCCTGCTGATCTTCAACAGCATTTATATATCCATCGTGATGTAGACGCTACTCGCCATTTAATGCGCGTCGCTAGTGGGTTAGATTCAATGGTGATTGGAGAACCCCAAATATTGGGGCAAGTGAAACAAGCTTACCAACAAGCCAAATCTGTAGGTACGATTAAAACGTATTTTGAGCGGATGTTTCAACAGTCGTTTTCCGTTGCCAAAAAGTTCGAACGGAAACCGATATTTCAGTGAACGCCGTATCAGTAGCTTTTGCTGCGGTCACATTAGCAAAACAAGTCTTTGGCCAATTTACAGACAAACGCGTTTTGTTAGTCGGTGCCGGTGAAACTATCGAACTTGTAGCAAAACATATTTATGAGCAAGGCGCAAAAGACATCACGGTAGCGAACCGGACGTTAAGCCGTGCAGAAGCCGTAGCTGAGCAATTCTCTGCCAAAACGTGTACCTTAAGTCAGATTTCTGAAAAAATAATGGAAGCGGACGTTGTTATCAGTTCGACTGCTAGTACGTTGCCTATTATCGGTAAAGGCATGATAGAAAATGTACTGAAAAAACGAAAACACAGACCAATGTTTCTCGTTGATTTAGCGGTACCGAGAGATATTGAGTCACAAGTTGCTGATTTAGACGATGCTTATTTGTATACCGTAGACGATTTGCAAGATATTGTAGCGAACAACATGCAGGCGAGAAGTGCAGCCGCTGAAGACGCTGAAATTATCATTAATGACAAAGCATTTATCTTTGACGATTGGTTGAGCAGTTTAGACTCAGTTGATCTAATCAAAGATTACAGAGATCAAAGTATTTCTGTCAAAGACGAATTATTAGAGCGAGCCCTTAATCAACTGCAATCTGGCAATGATGCTGAGCAGGTACTTAAAGAGTTAGCTAACAAATTAACCAATAGACTCATTCATGCGCCGACGTCAGCATTAAAAGATGCGGCAGAGAAACAAAACAATGAAGAATTGGCTATTATTAAAACCGTATTGGGGATCCAATGAAAGATTCGATAGTGAGTAAATTAGAAGGCCTCTCTGAGCGCTACGAAGAAGTAGAAGCCTTGTTGAGTGACCCAGAAGTCATTGGTAATCAAGAAAAATTTCGAGCGTTATCGAAAGAATATTCTGATCTTGAAGACATCACAAAAACATTTAAATTGTACCAAGCTGCTCGTGAAGATTTAGACGAAGCGAAAGCAATGTTAGAAGAAGACGATGCGGAAATGCGTGAAATGGCGCAGGAAGAATTAAAGTCAGCAAAAGTCAGCATTGAAAAATACGAAGATGAATTACAAATTTTAATGTTGCCTCGTGATCCAAACGACTCGAACAACTGCTTTTTAGAAATTAGAGCAGGTGCAGGTGGTGATGAAGCGGCTATTTTTGCCGGTGATTTATTTAGAATGTACAGCCGTTACGCTGAATCTAAAAATGGCGTGTGGTACTTATGAGTACCAACGAAGGCGAACATGGCGGATTTAAAGAAGTTGTTGCCCACATCACAGGTGACAATGTTTACGGAACGATGAAATTTGAGTCTGGCGGTCACCGAGTACAACGTGTGCCAGAAACAGAATCTCAAGGTCGGGTGCATACCTCTGCATGTACTGTAGTTGTTATGCCTGAAGTTCCAGAGGCAGAAGCCATCGAAATAAATACAGCGGACTTAAAAATTGATACTTACCGTGCTTCTGGTGCCGGTGGTCAGCACGTAAATAAAACAGACTCGGCGGTACGTATTACCCATATCCCAACGGGGATTGTCGTTGAGTGTCAGGATGAACGTTCACAGCACAAAAACAAAGCCAAAGCGATGTCTGTTTTGAGTGCTAGGATGCAAGCTGCGGAAGATGAAAAACGTAACGCTGAGGAAACCAGCATGCGCCGTAATTTGGTCGCCAGTGGAGACCGTTCTGAACGTGTTCGTACCTATAATTTCCCACAGGGGCGTATGTCAGAACATCGTATCAATTTAACCTTATATAAATTAAATGAAATTATGGAAGGTGATTTAGACTGTGTACTTCAGCCGTTAATGAACGAATACTATAGGCGGACTTACTAGCGTCTATGGCTGATGAATAACTCCTATTTACCAAACAGTATTAAACAGCTGTTAGACAATGCAGCAAACGAATTTTCTGCATTGTCCGACTCTGCCAAGTTAGACGCAGAACTGCTGATGTGTCATGTGTTAGATTGCCAACGAATATACTTGTTCACTTGGCCCGAAAAGTTGTTAGAAACACCGCAGTGCGACCAATTTTTTCACTTGTCGAAGAACGAAAAACAGGGCGTCCTATCGCGCATATTGTCGGTAAACGCGCATTTTGGGATTTAGAGTTGGCGGTAAACGACTCGACGTTAATTCCAAGACCGGATACTGAAATTTTGGTCGAAAAAGTTCTGGAAATCATCGAATCTAAGGGACCAGAGCAGGGAGAAGGTCTCGACTTAGGAACTGGTACTGGCGCTATCGCATTATCATTAGCGAGTAGTTTACCTAAATGGCAATGGACTGGTGTCGACATTATACCCGAGGCCGTATTGCTAGCGCGACATAATACCAAACTGAATCAGATCCCTAATTGTCAATTTGTTGAAAGCAGTTGGTTTACCGCATTGGCTGATCAAAAATTCGACTTTATCGTTTCTAACCCACCCTATATCGACGAAAATGACCCACATCTTAATCTGGGCGATGTTAGGTTTGAACCTAAAACGGCTTTGGTTGCAAAAGGGCATGGATTGGCTGACATTCGTTATATTGTCGAAAACGCTCGACGTCATTTAAAAAGAAACGGCAAACTAATTCTAGAGCATGGCTTTGAGCAAGGTGTGGAAGTACGCCACATATTACGCGACTTTAATTTTCAATATGTTGATACATTTAAAGATTTAAGTGGTAATGACCGAGTTTCAATTGGCTATTTCTGATAATTGGGTTAGGCTCATATTGTTCGCATAGCGAAGTTGAAGAACATAGAACTAGAAGGCAGCAATATGAACGATGATTTTTTATTTGCGGATGATCAGTTTGACGACGAAGTAGTCGCGACAGTAGGAAGTTGGAAGGTTTTAATTGTCGATGATGAGCCTGAAGTTCATGCCGTAACCAAATTGGCGTTAAGCGACTTTACCTTTCAAGACCGAACCCTTGAATTTATCAGCGCATACAGCGGTGAAGAGGGTAAAGAACTCATCATCAAACATCCTGACGCCGCGATTATTCTATTAGATGTGGTAATGGAAACCGACGATGCAGGGTTGCAAGTCGCTAAATTTATTCGTGAAGAAGCCAAAAACCAAAAAATTAGAATTATTCTTAGGACTGGCCAACCCGGTCAAGCTCCCGAACGCCAAGTCATTGTCAACTTCGATATAAATGACTACAAATCAAAAACAGAATTAACCGCACAAAAACTGTTTACTGTCGTTATGTCTAGCTTACGCGCTTATAGAGATATTATTGCGCTTGAACATAGTAGACAGGGATTGAAAAAAATTATTGAAGCGTCAGCTAACATTTTCTCTATCCATTCGATGGATCAGTTTATTGACGGCGTGTTACAACAATTAACTTCGGTTTTAGGTTGTGGTGAAGAAAAAGCCATGTATGTAACGAATTCATTAATGGTTAATTGTACAGAGTCAGAACACCAACAAAACTTGCGCGTTATCGCGGCTCAAGGCGATTTTGAAAACACTGTAGGCAAAAGCGTCAATGATGTTTTAGAAGATGAACTTCGCCTCGCATTTGAAGAAGCCATTACAAATAAATCGATTGTTTATCATGGTGACTATTTAGTTGCCTATTGTTCGAGTCGTTTTTCAAGCAATTCAATACTCTACATTTCGGGTTTACCAACGAACGTTGGCGTTGATGAAAAAGTATTAATCGAAATGTTTGCGCAAAATGTTCAAATTGCCTACGAAAATGTTCAATTGCAAATCGAATTAGAAGATACTCAACGTGAACTCGTTTATCGTTTAGGTGAAGCGGTTGAACAATGTTCGACGGAAACTGGAAATCATGTGCGTAGAGTCGCAAATATTAGTCATATGTTAGCTTCTAAGTCTGGCTTAAGTGTCAGTGACGCTGAACTTGTAAAAAATGCAGCACCGCTTCACGATATTGGCAAAGTAGGGATACCAGAACACATACTGCACAAAGCAGGGAAGTTAGATCCGGATGAATGGCAAATGATGCAAACGCATGCTCAAGTCGGCTACAAAATACTTGAAGGGTCTAATCGCAACATTATCAAAGCGGGCGCCATTATTGCAAAAGAGCATCACGAAAATTGGGATGGAACAGGTTATCCAGACGGTAAATCCGGTGAGGATATCCATGTGTTTGCAAGAATTGTTGCATTAGCTGATGTATATGATGCATTACGCCACAAACGTTGTTACAAAGAACAGTGGGAACCAGAAGAAACGCATAAGTTTATAATGGAGCAAAGTGGTAAAAAGTTTGATCCAAAACTTGTCAGCATATTGATGGACTCTGCGGCTGAGTTAGAGCAGTTAATGAACCTCTATCCAGACTAATTTACTGTCACTAGGTAATTACAATTACATAAGTATTAAATAGGGAAAAAATGTATTTTGCTGTTAAACATAGTCACCTTAGCTTTTGTGCTGCTAAGCGTAGTATTTTTTATTATCGTTTTTATCGATTTAAAATTCAGAATCGACCAAAAACTCGATTCTTGGCAATCGCCCCACACATTATAGATACATTTTTGCTAATATCAGCAGTGGCTATGTGCTTTGTCATTGAACAATATCCAATCCAAACAGACTGGTTAACGGCTAAGGTTTTGTTTGTTATCGGTTATATAGGGTTTGCCATTGTAGCGATTAAGTCGGCAAAACCAGCAAAGAGTTATAGCTTTTTGGCCGCGGCGACCGTGTGTTTATTATTTGCCGGCAAAATAGCGGCAACCAAAAGCGTATTCTAGCCTCATTACATTTATTTTTTACTCGTCTTATAAGCGGCACAGATTCGATTAGCGAATGAAAGAATCGTTAATGTGATATCTACATTGGGTTGAATTCCCTCTGTGCCGACTACATATACCCTTAGTAGTACCGTCATTATAGAGAAGTTATGTCAGCAAATTGGTTGTATCAGGCGGAATCGTCTGATGAATTGTTACAAGAAGTCCTGTTATTAGAACAAAATTGGCAATATGTTTTTTCAATCAAAGAAATTGAAGAGCAGTTAGCAGCGCATGTTGCCTATCTGAAAAATATTGATCATTCTGAACTCAATCCAACCGACAGGTTTTATGCATTGTTGGACGTGATTTTTGACGAGTTAGCGTTTTCAGGACCCGGCATGCAAACCATACCTGAAAGTTCATTGGCCAATATATCGTATTGCATAATGCACCGCACAGGCAATTACCTGAGCATGAGTGTCGTTTTAGCGTATCTATTGAAACAGCTTGGTTTTGATGCGTCAATTGCCGAAGTAGAAGAACAAATTGGACTGGTTATCAAATTGTCTAATTCTGAGTTAATTGTAGTAGACGCTTTATCTGGCGGTTGTGAGTATCTCATCTCCTCTGATGATGTGCGCGACAGCATGACAAACGAAATTGCGACGTTTGCAAAACCTATCCCGACTGATGAAATTGTCAAAATTTTATTAACCGAACAAAAAATCTTTATGCTTGAAGAAGGGTTTTTAGAAGAGGCATTAAACTGCGTCGAAACCTTAATGGAATTACTTCCTGAAGATCTTATGAACGTCGCGACCGAGGCCTTGTATTACAGCAACTCGAATGCGACAAATGGGCCAAAGACGACTTTGATTACTTCATTAAGGCGTGTCCAAACGATCCCATGACTATGTTCTTGAAAATGCAGATGGATGATCTCCACGGTCAACTAGAAACCATCCACTAAAGTTGCGTCAATAGACGATAAAGCATCTTGGTTTTGGTGCTATTTTCTGTTTTTGTTGTTTTTAATTGCTTACACCACTTAATCCTTGAAATAAAATGTTTTTAGAGTCACTCGTTGATTAAGCATTCCTGTTTGAAAATAGTGAAATGGTATTACATATAACGTTTTGGAAAATATGTAAAAAAGTGGTATAAATTCTCCTCTGTTCGACAACTCAAAATAATGCCACTTAGAGCAATTAAAAGGTTGTCGTTTCCCTACAAAATAAAAATAATAATGAGGTTTATATGGCGACGCCATTGATCACAAATGACGCCACGGTCTTAGGTTTGTTAGCAATTATTCTGGGGTTTGTATTTTATACAAATCAAAGTGAAAACGCCTCGTGGAAAAAGTTTTACAAATACGTTCCCGCATTATTTTTGTGTTATTTCCTTCCCTCTATTTTAAACACAGCTGGCATAGTCGATGGTGCAAATTCGAGTGTTTATTATGTAGCGTCAAGATTTTTGTTACCTGCCTGCTTAGTGTTATTAACGATAAGTGTAGATTTAAAAGGGATAATAAAATTAGGACCAAAAGCACTGATCATGTTTCTTACCGGCACTCTCGGCATCGTGGTTGGGGGCCAATCGCGCTGCTAGTTGTCTCCGCACTTGTTCCAGATTTACTTGGCGTAAACCCTGAGGGGATTTGGCGAGGTATGACAACAATTGCCGGAAGTTGGATTGGCGGCGGTGCTAACCAAAGTGCGATGAAAGAAGTATTTGAACTCTCATCATATGATGTCGGTGGTGAAATTTTCTCTGCGATGGTTACGGTGGATATTTTTGTCGCTAACATGTGGATGGCCGTTTTATTAATTCTCGCAGGTAACGCCAAACGGTTTGACGAAAAACCGGTGCTGATACCACTGCAATTAATGCATTACGGAAAAAAGTAGAAGACTTTGAGAAAAAGAATGCCCGGATGCCTATGTTGCCGGATATAATGATGATCTGTGCGATTGGCTTTGGTGTCACAGGTTTTGCTCATTTATTTGCAGACTTGATAACGCCTTGGATGATTGAAAACTTTCCGGAAGGTAAAAACTCAGTTTTCACAGCAAATTCTTTTGGATGATTGTTTCGGCCAGCGCAATTGGCGTTTCGTTGTCCTTTACTAAACTGAAAAAAATAGAAACTGTTGGGGCATCAAAAATCGCCAGTGCATTTTTGTATATTTTAATCGCCTCTATCGGCTTACATATGGATATAACGGCAATTGCCGATACTCCAGTATACTTTGTCATTGGCATCGTTTGGATGTTGATCCACGCAACGTTAATGTTGAGTGTAGCAAAGCTGATCAAAGCGCCATTGTTTTATATGGCGGTTGGTAGCCAAGCAAATGTTGGTGGCGCTGCGTCTGCCCCAGTAGTTGCGTCTGCGTTCCATCCGTCTTTGGCACCAGTAGGTGTTTTATTGGCTGTTTTGGGGTATGCAATTGGCACATTTGCAGCTTGGTTTTGTGGCATGATTTTACAATCAGTTGCCATCTAGACATTGTATTAAACTAATTGGAAACAGTAATGACTGAAATAAATACGCAATCTATCAATTTAAAAAACGGCATTGAAGTCGCAAACGACAAACCGTTTGTATTGTTCGGTGGCATGAATGTATTGGAATCTAGAGACTTAGCGATGAAAATTGCTGAACATTATAAAGAAGTTACCACTAAACTTGGGATCCCATATGTTTTTAAAGCGTCATTTGATAAAGCGAACCGTTCGTCTGTTTCGTCCTATCGTGGTCCGGGTCTTGAAGAAGGGCTGAAGATCTTCGAAGAAGTAAAAGCACAATTTGATTTACCAATTATCACCGATGTTCATGAACCACATCAAGCTGCGCCTGTTGCTGAAGTTGTGGATATAATTCAATTACCAGCATTTTTAGCCCGTCAAACCGACTTAGTTGTGGCGATGGCTAAAACCAATGCGGTCATTAATGTTAAAAAGCCGCAATTTTTAGCACCACACGAAATGCGTCATATCATCAACAAATTTAATGAAGCTGGTAACGACCAAGTTATTTTATGTGAACGTGGTAGTCAATTTGGTTACAACAACCTTGTTGTAGACATGTTGGGTATGGACGACATGAAACGTTTAGCGCCTGTTATTTTTGATGCGACACACGCGCTTCAACGCCCAGGTGGACGTGCCGATTCAGCGGATGGTAGACGAGCACAAGCAGCAGAGCTAGCTCGTTCTGGTATGGCGTTAGGAATTGCTGGGTTGTTTATTGAAGCGCATCCAAATCCTAATGAAGCAAAATGCGACGGACCTTGTGCATTACCGCTAAATAAACTGGAAGGGTACTTGTCTCAAATGAAGCAAATAGACGATCTTGTAAAGTCATTTGCCCCATTGGATACAGCAGCTAACTAATATCAATAGCGTCAGTAAGCTCCTCAAATTTAAGTTTACTGACGCTTTTTAAATATGCTTTTATTTAAAAATAAATACCTAACCACGATAAATTCAATCCTTGTTTATCCCTTTAATTACTATGTAATTAAAATCACTGTAATAATCTAATGAGTGCAAATGCTCGCCACAATAAATATAAGTTTTAGGGTGTTTAACATTTCGCTTCAACACGTCAGATGACTAATTAACTTCCGGTATCTAAAGTTATTTTGAGTTTAATTGTCTTTATTTTTCGAAAAGGTTGCACTTTGGGTTCGTAAGGCGAATAATAACCATAAGATATAATTAAGAATTCGAGTTGTATATGACGAGTGTTGTAATTTCAGGTTCTGGCCTATTTGTGCCTCCTTATAAAGTGTCTAATCAAGAGTTAGTAGATGTATTAAATGCATTTTCAGAGAAGTTTAATAGCGAAAACGCCGTTGAAATTGCAGGTGGAACTGTTGAAGCCAAAAAACATCCAGTGTAGAATTTATAGAAAAAGCTTCAGGCATTAAATCACGTTATATGATGTGTAAAGACGGTGTTACTGACATTAATGTTATGCACCCAAAGCTTGTGAAGAATGATGTCGATACACCGCCTGAAATGGTTTTGATGGCAGTTGAAGCTGCCAAAGAAGCATTAAAAGACGCAAACAAAAATGCCGAAGATATCGACTTAGTCATTTTAGGTTCGTCAAATATGCAGCGCTCGTACCCATCTATGGCAGTCGAAGTGCAAAGTATTCTTGGGGCTCAAGGATTTGGTTTTGATATGAACGTTGCTTGTTCTACGGCAACGTTTGCGCTTATTAATGCGGTAAATGCGATTAAAAGTGGTTCAGCAAAAACGGTTCTGATCGTAAACCCGGAGTTCACTACGCCACAATTAGACTATTCTAACCGTGATAGCCATTTTATATTTGGTGATGTTGCAACTGCATTAATCATCGAATCGACAGAGACTGCAACGTCAGACAATCAATTTAAGATCATTAACACCAGTCAAGTTACTAAGTTCTCAAATAACATCCGCTGTAACCATAGTTATGTGGACCATTGTTACGAATCTTTGCCTGCCGACAATAGTTTCTTTTTTCAAGAAGGCCGAAAGGTATTCAAGGAATTATTGCCAATGGTGACCACAGTGATTACTGAGCATTTAAGAAAAAACAATTGGCCAGTTACAGATGTAAAGCGTATGTGGCTACATCAAGCTAATATAAATATGAATTTGTTTGCGGCTAAAAAGTTATTAGGCCGTGAACCTGAGTTTTTAGATGCGCCGTTAATTTTAGATGAATTTGCGAATACAGCGTCAGCGGGCTCTATTGTTGCGTTTCATAAATACAAAGATGATTTTACCTCAGGAGATAAAGGGATTTTGTGCAGTTTTGGGGCCGGATACAGTGTGGGTTGCATTAGTTTAGAGAAAATCTAATCAAATTGTTTTTATATTGTTTTTAATTAGTTATGTATTAGTTTAAAAAGTTTGAATGATTTCTTGACTTTTTACTCTAATTTTTTGTTTAATACACGCGTTCCAGCAGGTTTGGAACAGGTTGTTGGTTAAGTTATTAACCGACAACACCAGAAGAGGCGCGTTGGTCAGGCAGTTAACTGAAGAGATCTCAATCTCGCGGCAAGTTAATGATGGGGCACAACGCCGAGAAAGCACTTAGTTGAGAATAAGTGATTTCGGCTCGCAAGGTTGAATCCTTGCAGTTGTCACTTTGGATATTTAATAAACAATGTTTATTAAGGTGGAGAGCTTCTGGCATGTAAAGACGTCTTACTTTGTAAGTCCTACCTAAATATGCCTTGTTCTTCTTAATAAATTGATTTCTATAAATTTTATTAAGGAAGACTGAATGTCTAACTCATTACAATCTTTAACTGTTGCCAAATTTGGTGGCACAAGTGTCGCAAATTTTGAAGCGATGAGCCGTTGCGCTCAAATTATTTTGGATAATAACGATATCCGTCTTGTTGCCGTTTCAGCATCCGCTGGCGTAACTAACCTTTTGGTTAAACTTGGCAATGAGAGTCTAAGCGCAAATGAGCGCGAAAGCGTTTTGCAACAGATCAGAAATATACAAAATTCAATTCTAAATGACTTGGGTCGCCCGCAAGATTTAGAACAAGTTATCGAACAACTGTTGGGGCAACTTGCTGAAGTTGCAGCGCAGGACGACGTATTAACTTCCACTAAATTGAAAGATGAAATCTTGTCTTTTGGTGAAAGAATGTCGAGTCAGTTATTTGCAGCGGTAATGAACAAGGTTGCAAACGCCGATGTAGCAACGTCATTTGACGGTCGTCAGGTGCTTAAAACTGACAGTACATTTGGCAAAGCAGAGCCAAATCTTGCCGTTACTAAACAACATGCTACGGATGTTTTGGTACCACTTTTGAAAGAAAAAGTTGTTATTACTCAAGGGTTTATTGGTCAGGACAGTTTTGGCAATACAACTACACTAGGACGTGGTGGTTCGGATTACAGCGCTGCATTATTTGCAGAAGCGGTTGACGCCTTTGCATTACAAATTTGGACAGACGTAACGGGGATTTATACTACTGACCCACGTATCACCGACAAAGCCCGACCAATCGGTGAGATTAGCTTTAATGAAGCGGCTGAGATGGCCACGTTTGGTGCTAAGATTTTACATCCAGCGACGTTAATACCAGCAATTCGAAGTGGCGTGAAAGTGTTTGTTGGTTCTAGCTTAGAGCCAAATGCCGGTGGCACTTGGATTTCGAAAGAAGTCAGTCATAAACCGGCATTTCGTGCTGTAGCACTTAGAAAAGATCAAACATTGATCACGGTAACAAGTCCTGAAATGTTACATGCAACGGGGTTCTTGGCGCGCGTATTTGCGATTTTAGCAAAACACAAACTATCAATTGATTTGATCACAACGTCTGAAATTTCTGTCGCATTAACAATTGATAACCCACCTAATACACCGATGGCTGATTTAACAGACGCTTGTATTCGTGACCTTAAAGATTTCTGTTCAGTGAAGGTCGAGTCTGACTTGGCACTTGTTGCGGTTATTGGTAATCACATTCATAGTGGCCAAGATGGCACAGGTCGTATTAGCAGTATATTTAGAACAGTTGAAAACGATCAATTGCGTTTGATTTGTCATGGTGCCTCGCAACATAATGTGTGCTTCTTAGTAGAACAAGCATCCGCAGAAAACATTGTTCGTAGAATACACGACGATCTTTTTGCTGCGTAATAAAGGCTACATGTTGTAATCACCTAATGATAAAAATTGAAAAGCAATTGCTTACCTTAAATCAGGATATCGCCGGTCAAGAGATTGGCATTCCTGTTTATCGGTTAAGCCCGGAAACTGCTGTAGCACAACGTACTGTGTATATTCAAAGTGCAGTGCACGCGGCTGAAATGCAGGGCAGTGCGGTCATTCTAAAGTTAATTCAAAAACTGCAGGAGTGTCATCTCAATGCTAATTTTGTCCTCGTCCCAAATTGCAATCCGTTTGGACGCACACAACGAGCAGGCGAATATTTGCAAGGCCGGTTTGACGCAACGAATGGTAATAATTGGAATCGTTTTTATCATTACGATGAGCAGCAAATAGAAGCGTTTTTTCCACATTAGATTTACCTAAGATTACTGAAGCGTTTGCACAGCAAGGCTCTAAAAATGCAATGGAAGACGACATTGTGTTTAAATTACGATTGTTCTTAAAACAACAACTCGAAAATAAACTTGAGTCCCAATGGGGCGTAAACACCGCCCAATACTTAAATTCAACGTTGCAAAATATGGCGATTGAAGCGGATCTTGTATTAGATTTACATACGGGTCCATCTTCTACTCGACATATCTATAGCCCTAATTTTCTCGCAGAGCAGGCAACTCAATTTCAAATTGAAACCGTTATTTCAATTCCAGAAAAGTTTGCCGGTGCACTCGACGAAGCCAGTTTTACTCCATTAGTAAAATTGGCAGAACTCTTTGCGAAACAGGGCTTAACATTTGAGTATAGGGTACAAGCTTATACCGTTGAACTTGGTTCACAGGAAAACATCTGTCTTGAACAGGCTAAAATGGACGCAGACGGTATATTAAACTATTTGCAGACTCATCAGTTTATCGATGGCTTTAAACCGTTACCGGCAAAAGATGTTACGATTACTGACTTAAGCCAATACCGTACATTGTTTTCAAAATACGCTGGCATGGTTGAATATTTGGCCAAACCCGGGCAAATTGTGCAAAAAGGACAAGTATTGGCAAGAGTGTTAAATTCACTCGAGTTTGATACGCAGGAAGCAATTAAAGAAATCGTTTCTCCCGTTAGCGGTATTGTTATCTTGCATTACCCCTCAGCTGCGGTGCAAATTGGCACTCAATTATTTAAAATTGCCGCACAATAAGTTTTTGTTTTATATCCCAAAACCATGTTTTTGCTTTATAGTTCATTAATTAGAATGATCATATTTGCTTTACCTAAGTAACTATCCACAAAGGTTTAAGGATAAAAATGAAGTTGCCAATTTATATTGTAGACGCATTTACCAACACACAGTTTAAAGGTAATTCTGCAGCCGTCGTATTGTTAGATACTTGGCTCGATGACGGTGTAATGCAGTCAATCGCAATCGAGAATAATCTGTCTGAAACCGCTTTTATTTCGATAAAGGGGCATAATGCTTACGATATTCGGTGGTTTTCTCCTATTACTGAAATCGACTTTTGTGGTCATGCAACATTAGCCGCGTCATTTGTATTATTTGAGTATTACCAAGTAACAGGTGAAATACAATTTAGTACAGATAAAGTTGGAGACTTGTTTATATCTAGACAACCTACTGGTTTTATCGAAATGAAATTTCCTAATCAAGAGCCAGAACCAGTGTTAGATATTCCATCAGAATTACTTGCAGGTTTAAGCAAGAAACCAATTGAAGTATTAAAAAATAGGCAGGCTTATTTTGCTATTTTTGAAACAGAAGAAGATGTGACTTCGTTGCAGTATGAGTCAGAAGCGTTAAAATCCTTGGCACCATTGGATGTTGTTGTAACCGCAACAGGCGACAAATATGACTTTGTCTCACGCTATTTTTGGCCTGCGAATGGTGGTGATGAAGACCCTGTAACCGGCTCCATTCATTCTGGTTTAACACCATATTGGTCTAAAAAATTAAACAAAACTGAGTTAAAAGCTTACCAAGCCTCTTTTAGAGGGGGTGAACTGTTTTGTTCTATTGTTGGTGAGCAAATTTTAGTTTCAGGACAGGCCGTTGTATATCTGACAGGGACAATCGACATCTAAGACGATTATAGAACGCTCGAATGAGAGGTCTATAATCGAATCTTCAATTTCACCAGATTAGTCGAGAAGACATAGGCTAGAAGTTTTCTTCACATTGCGGACGGATAACAAGTTCGTGAGGTTGCACATTTTCAGGCATATCAATGACATGTTTTATCGCGACGGCTACATCGTAAGGGGATAGGTATTGAGGTCGGCTAGTTTCTCTAAAATCGGTATCGACACCGTCTGGGTAAATTGAACTCACTTTAATATTATTTTCCCTGAGTTCTTTGCGCATTATTTTAGTATAAGAATCAAATGCCGCTTTACTCGCAGAATAGCCCGCAATTCCGGGGTTTGAGAATAGACATGTCGTTGACATTACGTTAATGACAAAACCTTGTTGTCGCGCAATCATATCTGGCAATACGGACTGCATAAATTGGATTGGTGCATAACAGTTTATTTTCATCATCCAATCTAATTCGTTAATGGGTAATTCGTGACCCGCACCTCGAGCCGAGTTTAGCCCTGCACAATTAATTAGGACATCAATGGCGCCTGAATGCTCAATTGAGTTAACACAGAAATCATTTACCGCCTCAAAATCACTTATACAAAAGCTTGCGTGATTTGCTGCTGGTAATTCCAATTGGGTTAGCGTCGATGCAAGTTTTTGCTTCGAGCGACCACAAAGACTTAAGGTATGACCATCTTTTGATAATAAAATAGATAGGGCTTTGCCTATTCCAGAAGATGCGCCTGTAATTAATATATGCATGTAGAATTCACTTTGAATGTTGTGCCTTATTTTGGCATTTTCGTTAACTTAAACATGGACCAATAGGGTAATGACATCTGCACCCGATAAGTTGGTTAAACGTTTACATCGGTAGCACGGTATCTCACTCAGCGTCATACTGCAATATAGAACAAAACTATAAACTGTTAATACAGGGGCGATTCGCTTTTAAATCGTTAATATTACTAATGGTGATTGATGCAATTTGCTCCAAAGCTTCTGCTGTAAAGAAACCTTGATGTCCGGTTATTAATACATTTGGAAAGGTTAAAAGGCGTTGAAAAGTGTCGTCTTGAAGGATATCAAAACTGTGATCTTCAAAAAACAATTCGCTTTCTTGTTCATAAACATCTAGCGCAAGATACCCAATTTTTTTATTTTTAAGATGTTTAATCACACTTTGAGTATCGATTAATGCTCCGCGACTGGTATTAATTAACATGACATTTTGTTTCATCTTTTCCAGTGCTTGGTCGTTAATGAGGTGATGTGTTGTTGGCGATAAAGGGCAGTGCAAGCTGATTATGTCTGATTGATTATAGAGAACATCAATTGAGACATATTCACCGCCAAGCGCTTTAAATTCCTCGGATTGATTTGGATCATAGGCAATTACATTCGCTTTAAATCCTCTAAGGATTTGGGTCGTAGCGACGCCAATTTTACCTGTGCCAATAATTCCCACTGTTTTACCACTAAGGTTAAAACCCATCAATCCAGTTAGGCTAAAGTTATTATCTTTTATTCGATTATAGGCCTTGTGCAGCTTTCTATTTAAGGTTAACAACAATGCAATTGTATGTTCAGCGACAGCTTCTGGGCTGTAGGCTGGGACACGAGCGACGGACATTTCTAGTTCTTTAGCAGCAGACAAATCAACGTTATTAAAACCGGCGCATCTCAATACGATCTTATTGATCCCCATATTTTTCAATTGCGTTAAAACTTCACGATTGAGAATATCATTTACAAAAACACAGACTGCATCAACGCCTTGTGCCATTAGTACAGAAGCTTCAGTCAATCGAGTTTCAAAAAATTGAAATTCAATGTCATCTGTTGTGCACTGCAATAAACTTTGGTTATCGTAAGGTTTACTGCTGAATACTGCGACTGTAAATTTTGACATAATAGGTTTATCCTGAGCACATAGAGTGAATATAAACACCGTAACGTAAATAGTAGTGTTGTTAATAGATTTAAATCAATAAAGTCAGGAATAATGACTTTTTCACAGGAATTGTTTTATGAAAATATGTTTTATCGGTTTGGGCGTCATGGGATTTCCAATGGCTGGACATTTGTTAAATGCAGGTCACGATGTCACTGTCTATAACCGTACCGCCAGCAAGGCCCAATTATGGGTAGAGCAATACGGTGGCAATATGGCCTTAACGCCGGCAACTGCCGCAGAAGATTGTGAAATAGCGTTTGTATGTGTTGGCAACGACGATGACTTAAGATCGGTCATATATGGTGACAACGGTGTATTAGCCGGATTAGCCAAAGGCTCGTTAATTGTCGATCACACCACAACGTCAGCTGAAGTTGCTCGAGAAGTTAATGCCAAAGCCAACGAACACGGCATTAGGTTTATAGATGCCCCTGTTTCAGGTGGTCAAGCAGGTGCTGAAAACGGCGTGCTTACGGTTATGATTGGTGGGGAACAGGCGGATTACGATTTTGCAGCACCCGTAATAGATAGTTTTGCTAAATTCTCTAAACGACTAGGTGAGGTTGGCGCCGGTCAATTGACTAAGATGGTTAATCAAATTTGTATTGCAGGTGTTGTGCAAGGACTTGCTGAAGGGCTTCATTTTGCTCGGAGCGCTGGATTAGATGGCGTTGAAGTTATCGAAGCAATATCTCAAGGTGCCGCGGGCAGTTGGCAAATGGACAACCGTCATAAAACAATGTGGCAAGGAGAATATGAACATGGTTTTGCCGTTGACTGGATGCGCAAGGATTTAGGATTTGCCCTAAGTGAAGCCCGTAAAAATGGCAGTCATTTGCCATTAACAGCGCTTGTTGATCAGTTTTATAGCGAAGTGCAAGCCATAGGTGGTGAACGTTGGGATACGTCGAGTCTGTTAGCTAAATTAGAAAAAGTCGCAAGTAACAACACAATCAACAAAACGATTGTGATCAATTAAAATACTGATAATCGGACTTCAGAATTTTATTTGGTCACATTTTGTTTGCTTGTTGAACATCTGGTGGCTAACAATAACGCAACTAAATGTTTGGTCGTTAAAACTTCATTTACATGCCTGTAACGAATAAGGCCAACTGTTAGTCCTAGCGAATAAAGTTATCTAAAATAATCCCTGTAGCCATTGCAACATTGAGTGATTCTGCAAAACCAAAACGTGGAATAGTTATTGGTTTGTTAATGTACGCGGCAACCTCTCTACTAATTCCGTGTGACTCACTGCCCATTACGATAATTGCTTCATTTGAAAGTGTCGCTTGATGTAAGTTTTCACCTTCTAAAAATGCACCATAAACAGGCCGATTTGTTGTAGGTAATATCTCGGCTAAATTAGCGAAGACAATTTCAACGCGAGTAAAGCTGCCCATGGTTGCGCTTATAGCCTTTGGATTATAAGGGTCAGCACAATTTGTCCCTAATACGACTTGTTGTATTCCATACCAATCAGCAACTCGAATAATCGTCCCTAAATTACTTGGATCTGAGACACCATCCAATGCAATGGTTAAACCACGGTCTTGAAAAGATACATTGGGGGGCGTCGTAACGATGGCGATAACGGTATTGTTAGCAGCTAATGTACTTATTTTAGATAACGTCACCTCGTCAGTAACGGTAACCTGCAAACCTCTAATTTGTGTTTCATGCTGACTTACGAATGAGTCTGTGGCAAAAATTTGATCAACTTTGAGCGTTGATTGCAATAATTCTAGGACATTCTTTTCCCCCTGCACAAGGAACTGTCCTAGACTTTTTCTGAATTTTTTTGACCTAACGAACGTGCTAATTTCATCTGATTTTTAGAAAGCATAAATCTCTTATGAGTAACAGGGAGCTAATGCGCCATTATACCCATTAAAAATAAACTGATGAAACCTATATTAATTTAATAACCTTCCTCAATATTAAGTTTTGCTTAACGTAAAACTGCCGATTTTGGCAAATAGAATCGATCTGTAAATTAGCTGTATTTTTTCCAATACATGACATAAGGCGCAATGCCAATAAGTAGGCCGTTCTATGTGATCTGCTTTAGTTTGTAAACAAATTCGTACGTCAAATGGGGAATGATTTTGTGCATATTATTGCAGCTGTTTATCAGTTGTGATTTTCTTGATGTTATGTGTGTCAATATAGTATCCAAATGTATAGAAAACTCGAAAAATTAGAATTAGAAAAAGAGTATTCCCCTAGTAGTTGCATTGAAGATATTCAAGTGTATATAGCCCGCTACGCGGAAAGAAGTGCGCAGGCACTTTGGTGGGCGAGGAAACACAAAGTGTGTTAGAAAACTTGCCTTACGGTTCTTCAGATGCTGAAAAACTCGACTTATTTGTGCCGCATTGTGATGTTACAAACAGTAAAACACTTTATATCTACCTCCATGGGGGAGTTTGGCAAGAGTTAGATAAATCAGTCTCTGGGTTTGCGGCTACGAATTTTCAGCAACATGGCGACTATTTTGCGGTGATTAACTATGCACTGCTACCCGATGTTAATTTGGCTGAAATTATCGAGCAAAATCGTCGAGCAATAGCTTATCTTTATGAAAATGCTTCCTCTTTTGGCTTTGATCCAAAAAGGATCGTACTCATAGGTAGCTCAGGTGGAGCACATATTGCAGCGATGATGTGTGCGACTCATTGGCCTAAATGGCGTTCGGATAATGACATCAAAATTTCGCTTCCTAAAAATTTGGTTAAAGGGGTTGTTGCAATTAGCGGTATTTACGACATAGAGCCAATTACAAATACCGATATTAATGACGTTCTACGTCTTCCTGAGGATCAAATTGCTGTCTATAGCCCGATTAGACTTAAGTTTAAAAATAATTGCCCTTTTGTTATCGCCTTTGGCAACAATGAAACGTCTGAGTTTAAACGACAGTCGAAGGAGTTTGCTGCTCACCTAGAACAACAATGTATTGTAAATAGCGTTCTAGAGATCGAGTCTCGTAATCATTTTGACGTGGTTTTAGATTTGGCTAATGTTGACAGCCAGCTGTTTAAATTGAGCCGAGGTTTTGAGTTTTAGACGCTATTTATGCAATAAATAGCGTCTAAATATGGCGCCTATAAATGGTGCTTGGAATAAGTTAAAACTCGTGCTCATATGCTAATGAAGCAACTTTGTTTTTATTATGATTATCCCTAAATTGAGTTGGGGTAACATCAAAATGCTTTTTAAATATTGCATACATATACTGCAATGATGGGTAACCACAAATACACGCGACTTCCTTCGTTGGTACACTTGTTTCTTTTAACATTTTACATGCTCTGGCGAGTTTTTCATTGTGTAACTCAGTGTGGATGCTGTGTCCACGCTCCGCAACAAATCGATTTTCTAAATTACTTCTCGAAATCCCAACGTAATCGGTGACCTGATCAACTTTAATACCGCGACAAGCGTTTTGGCGAATAAACTGCATCGCTTGAATAACATGCGGGTCATTTAATGCTTTAAAATCTGATGATTGACGCTCGGCAACCCCTGTTGGAGGTACCTTTATAATGTTGTTTTTAATTTCGATACCATCTAATTTTCGGTGTAAAAACTTAGCGGCTTTATAACCCATTTCAAAGCAACCTTGAGTTACTGAACTCAAACTGATCCTACTTAAGTACCGGGCAATATCGTCGTTATCGATACCTACTATTGATATTTGATCTGGTACTGCGATACCTAAATGATCACAGGCCTGCAACAAGTGACGAGCACGGCTATCAGTAACCGCAACGATACCAATGGGTTTAGGCAAACTTTGGATCCAATCAGCAAGTCGATTCATCGAATACTGCCATGTATCTGGGCTAGTGTTGTGACCAAGATAAACCTGGCAGTTATATCCATCTTGTTTTGTTAACTCGGAAATTGCTTTTTCTCGTTCCTCAGACCAACGGTGATCTTTATCATGTGGCAATCCATAATATGCAAATTGCTCTAGTCCTTTTTGTTTGAGGTGATTGTACGCTGCGTCAACGACAGCTAAGTTGTCAGTGGCTACATAGGGGCCAGAAGGATAGTCATTTTTATCTTGATAAGAACCTCCAATACCGATAACAGGGACTGTTAAATCAGCTAATGCAGTACGAATTTCGGCGTCGTCAAAATCTGCAATAATTCCGTCACCAGCCCAGTCATTGATATTTTCTAGGCGGGTTAGAAAGTCTTCTTCTAAGTAGATATCCCAGTCAACTTTAGAGGTTTGTAAATAGTGGCCAATACCTTCAATAACTTGACGGTCGTACACTTTATTTGCGTTAAACAACAAGGTAATACTGTGCCTTGATTGAAACATGATTGCTCTCCTCACGAATTATCATAATCCGTACCTGTTTGATTTATGTTTTTTATTATTGTCAAACTTACAATAAGGGTATTCGTAACGTTAATAAAGCGATTTGGCGAAAATGTAAACGTGCTTATGAAATTTCGTAATTGTGCGAAGAGACGAATTTTAAAACCATAGGCGCAACTTAAATTGGTGTTTGCGATATACAAAGAAGTGTAAACATCAAAATCAAAAAGGCGAACGTATGTTTTTGGGAATCGATCTTGGTACGTCAAGTATCAAATTAGTCATAATGAACACGGCAGGCGAAATAGTAGACTCGGCTTCTAGTGAATTTTCAGTATCAAGACCAAAACCCCTTTGGTCTGAGCAAGCTCCGTCAGATTGGTGGACAGGACTTGAACATTGTTTTGATCAACTTTCTGCAAAGCAATCGTTGAGCAATATTTTGTCTATTGGACTTTCTGGACAAATGCATGGAGCGACATTGTTAGATAAGAACAATGACATAATTAGACCTGCAATTCTTTGGAATGATGGGCGTTGTGAACAGGAGTGTCTTGATATTGAAGCAACTGTTCCAAACGCGAGAGAAATAACCGGCAATATCGTTATGCCTATAGGTTCACCGCGCCAAAACTATTATGGGTTAAAAATCACGAGCCTGAAAATTTTTCCAAAGTCGAAAAAGTCCTTTTGCCTAAAGACTATTTACGTTTTTTATTAACCGGCGTATTTGCCAGTGATATGTCAGATTCGGCAGGCACTTGTTGGCTAGATGTCGGCAAGCGATGCTGGGATGACGCTATGTTAGCCGCTTGCGGTTTGACACAAACGCAAATGCCGGAATTGTTTGAAGGAAGTGAAATTACAGGCCATTTAAATCCTGAATTAGCGAAACGTTGGGGATTAAATTCTGTCCCTGTCGTTGCTGGGGCTGGTGACAATGCGGCAGGTGCTATTGGACTTGGTATCGTCAATCCCATGGTCAGGCGATGATTTCGCTAGGAACATCTGGCGTTTATTTTGCTGCTGCAGACGGATTCCACATGAACGCAGATTCTGCGGTACATAGTTTTTGTCACGCATTGCCCAATTCTTGGCATTTGATGTCCGTTACGTTAAGTGCGGCGAGTTGTTTGCAGTGGTTTGCAGACAATATTGCCCGTAAATCAGTTGTTGAGTTGTTGGATAACATGCAAAAACTGAGTTTGATAAAACAACGTCATGTGTATTTTTACCTTACCTCGCTGGTGAACGAACGCCCCACAACAACCCACATGCACAGGGAAGCTTTTTGGCATAACAGGTGAAACAAGCCAAGAAGAAATGACCTATGCCGTATTGGAAGGGGTCGCGCTTGCAATCGCTGATGGTGCAGACGCGTTACATTCAACCGGATTAATTCCTGACGATATTACATTAATTGGTGGCGGAGCTAAGAGTCCGTACTGGCGTCAAATGGTAGCTGATGTATTAGGTCGTCCAGTGAGCTTTAGAACGGGTGGCGAAGTTGGTCCTGCACTTGGTGCTGCACGTTTGGCACAACTTGGGGTTGAAACAGATAAAGCACTCCGTGATATCTGCCCTGTGCCGCCAATGGTTGAGTTGCACAAGCCAAACTTAGCGCAACATGAACATTTTAAACAACGACAAGTTAAGTTTAGAAAATTATATAACGCGCTAGTCCCACTTTTTAAACCTCGAATAAGCAAAATCATAACCTTGGTTAGTAACTGAGGTTATGCCTTAGCTGAATCAATCTAGCCTAAATATCTGGTTTCAATTCATTAAAACTAGAAAAAGAACGAAATAAAACCAAACCACTAAAAAGCGAAAGTCCGCTTTTAAAAAACATAATTGTTGAAGCACACTTTCTTGGCGATGATGGCGACATCATAAGTTAAGGTGCTTTTTGCACATGAGCAGGAGAAGTCTTAGATGACTCAATATTTCAAAGATATCGAAAAAATAAAGTTTGAAGGTACTGACAGTGATAATCCACTCGCGTTCCATCATTACAATGCCGAAGAAGTTATCTTGGGTAAAACAATGGCAGAACATCTAAGATTTGGTGCATGTTATTGGCATAACTTTTGTTGGGACGGCGCGGACGTTTTTGGTCAAGGCACGTTCAATCGTCCTTGGTTACAAGCTGGTGACGCTATGACCCGAGCAAAAGAAAAAGCGGATGTCGCATTTGAGTTTTTCTCAAAATTAGGTGTGCCGTATTATAGTTTCCACGACATTGATGTTGCTCCAGAAGGAAATAGTATTAAAGAATATGTTAATAACTTTGCAGAAATGACAGACGTTCTTGAACAAAAACAAGAAGAAACTGGCATGAAGTTATTGTGGGGCACGGCAAATGCGTTTAGTAACGCACGTTATGCCGCTGGTGCATCAACTAATCCAAACCCAGAAGTTTTTGCTTATGCAGCAACGCAAGTTTGCAATGCGATGAACGCGACTAAACGTCTTGGCGGTTCAAACTACGTATTGTGGGGCGGTCGTGAAGGTTACGAAACGTTACTTAATACTGATTTACGTCAAGAGCGTGAACAAATGGGTCGTTTCATGCAAATGGTTGTTGAGCACAAGCATAAGATTGGCTTTAAAGGCACATTACTTATTGAACCAAAACCACAAGAACCTACTAAACATCAGTATGATTATGATACTGCAACCGTTTATGGTTTCTTAAAACAGTTTGGTTTGGAAGATGAAATTAAAGTTAACATTGAAGTAAATCATGCGACGTTAGCAGGGCACTCATTCCAGCATGAAATCGCAACGGCAATTTCATTAGGTTTATTTGGTTCTATCGATGCTAACCGCGGAGATGCTCAAAATGGTTGGGATACTGATCAGTTCCCTATAGACGTACCAGAATTAACTATGGTTATGTGTGACATTTTGAAAGCGGGTGGCTTTAAAACGGGTGGTTTCTTGTTTGATACTAAACTACGTCGTCAATCTAGCGACCCAAGTGACTTGTTTATTGGTCATATTGGTGGCATGGATCACCTTGCATTAGCCCTGAAAAAAGGTGCTCAAATGTTAGAAAAGAACTTCCTGTCTGAAGCGGTTGCGAATCGCTATAAAGGGTGGAGCGGTGATTTAGGTAAAGGCATTACGTCTGGTGACTTCACGTTAGAATCGTTGGCAAACCATACAGTGACTAATAATCTTTCTCCTCGCCATCAAAGTGGCAAGCAAGAACTATTAGAAAATCAAGTGAACCGAGTACTATTCGGTTAATCAAATGATTTGTCTTCGAATGCCAGCAACACTTGCTGGCATTCAATTTTCAGACTTCTTCTATCTTCTGCAAAATTTAACTTTTAATTATTTTTCTCAACTTTAATAATAGCGGTTTTTATTCAATTCTATTTAGTTCATAATGAATAAATGATAGCGCTTACATTCTTGTTGGCGTGGCTAATATAAACAACAGAGAATAATAAAAAATGCCAATATCACGAGTCATGTTTTACACAATCTGTGTGTCATTAGGTGGGTTTATTTTTGGTTTTGACGCCTCTGTAATATCAGGCGCAATCCAATATATTGTTGAAGAGTTTAATCTCTCTCCAATTGAACTCGGGTTTGTTGTTAGTGCTCCAACATTAGGCGCTACAGCGGCAATATTAGTCGCGGGTCCCCTGGCCGATAAGTTTGGCCGACGAAATTTGCTTCGAGTTATTGCCTTGCTCTATTTAGTATCCGCTGTTTTTTCTGCATTGGCGACTAGTTATTGGATGTTGGTCATTGCCCGATTTGTTGGGGGGTTAGCTTTCTGTTCCCTAATGGTTGCTCCTATGTATATCGCCGAGATTTCACCTGCCGCTAAGCGAGGTAAGATGGTTTCTGTGAACCAACTCAATATCGTTATTGGTTTCTCTGCAGCTTATTTTGCCAATTACTACTTGTTTCAAGCGAGTCAAACTACTTCTACATTTACTGAGATGATTGGACTGCAGGACAATATCTGGCGCTGGATGTTAGGGCTAGAAATTATACCTGCGATAATTTGGCTAGGACTATTGTATTTGATCCCAAAAAGCCCACGATGGTTGTTGTTAAAAAATAATAAAGATGACGCAAAACACGTACTGACGACATTACGAGATAAAAACTCGGTCGCTGAAATAGAGTTAGAGATTGGCCAGATTGAAGATTCAGCAAAGGAAAAGTCCACCGGTCTGCTAACAAGTTTACAATCCTTGTTTAGCTCTAAATTGAGATTAGCTTTGAGCATCGGACTTATTGTTGGTATCGCACAGCAAATAACAGGGATTAATGCGATATTCTTTTACGCCCCGAGCATATTTGAACAGAGCGGTGTCGGCACAGATGCTGCGTTTGCTCAGGCAATATTTGTTGGGTTAATAAATGTCGTCTTTACCGTATTGGCAATGTATTTTATCGACAAACTGGGCCGTAAACCTTTGTTAATTATTGGCCTTGCTGGCGTATTCGTGTCGATGACGTTGTGTTCGTATGGTTTTAATCAAGCGACCTATAAACTATCTGCAATCGACTACCAACAGGTTGTTACCACTCATAATGAGTTACCACAGGCGCAACTAGTCGATTTGAGAAATGTTGTTGATATCACATTTGAATCTGATGTGGTTTTTAAACAACAAATTAAGCAATACTTGGATGACAATACGTATAACAAATTACAAAGTGAGTTACTTGCTGTCTCAACAGACATGAATGCTGGATTGGTCTTATTTGGTATATTAGCGTTTGTCGCTTCTTTTGCATTCTCTTTAGGGCCAGTGATGTGGGTGTTGTTTTCTGAGATATTTCCAAATCACTTACGTGGCGTGGCGATTTCGTTTGTCAGTGTGATAAACAGTGTTGTTAGCTTTGTCGTTACTTTAGTATTCCCCATAGAGCTTGAGTCTTTAGGTGCTTCAATGACCTTTTTACTCTACGGATTATTTGCGTTACTCAGCTTAATCTTTGTTGTTAAACTCTTCCCAGAGACCAAAGGAAAAACATTAGAACAACTGGAAGTGGAATTTAACCAAGGTTAACTTCGCATCATTTAAAAATGGTTGGTCACTGCCTGCCAGTGGCCGGTCTTCTGGTTCTATGGGCCATATTTTTATATTTCATTTCGTAAACTATGTGCTGGCGTCCTCAGGCCATTTAATTTACGACATTATGTTTAAATTACATTCTACTTCACCTACTGCTTTTCACCGCTACAGCGGAGTTTAATTTATCCATTTGGGTGTCAAATGGCTAAATTACTATGAGAAAATAATGTCTGGTTGCGTTGTTTGACCTTTAATTTTATTCAACAATAAGTAATCAATACCAATCTTTTTGTTAAGTATACTTGACTTTAGTTGTTTTGCTGTTACTTTATGTAAAGTGTGTTTTACTTTATGACAAGCGGAGATTACAAATGAGTGAACAAAACAATAATTGGAAACAGCAAAATATTAACAATACAAAGCGACTAGCAGCTTGGACGTTTGCCTTAGTTAATCACAATGGCGATTGCTAGTTTTGGTCCGGTGTTTATCTGGGATGGCAATACAACAATGAGTTCAATATCTGTGGCAATTAACTTACTTGTTGGTATTGGCATGATTTGGGCTAATAAAAAACATCTGGCTGGTCTGGATGAGATGCAGCAAAAGGTACAACTTAACGCCATGGCAATTGCGCTTGGAGTGGGTCTTGTATTTGGTTTAGCCTATTCAAATTTGGATATCGCTAATGTCATCGAGTCAGACGCTGAGATATCGCATTTGGTTATGCTCATCGGTATAACGTATTTGGTCAGCACAATAATTGGTTTAAGGAAGTACCAATGAAAAATAAACTAAAAGTATTGAGAGCAGAACGAGATTGGACGCAGGCCGACTTGGCTGAACGATTAGAAGTATCAAGGCAAACCATTAACGCAATTGAAAAAGGTAAATTTGATCCAAGTTTACCACTTGCCTTCAAAGCGGCTAAGTTGTTCTCATTAAAAATAGAAGATATTTTTGAGTCAGACTAAATCGAATAAATGTTGAATTAAGTCGGGCAAGATATTTTAAGTAATATTGTCCGACTTTTTTATTTTTAAAGTCGAAATAAATAGCGTAACTTAATATTAAATTACTAAGAGGGCTGTTCAATGTTTGTCGACTTATTTGCCGGTCTTTTTTGATGTTTTGTGTTTATATGGCGTATGCGCCACACGCATTTTCAATAAAAATAATTTCATTTTCCCAATGGCGTTACTTCCATCCTTTTGAAATTGTGGCGCGACTCATTGCTGGATTACTCTTTTTGAGTGATTCTGTTAAAACCACTTCGCCACTAATTATCAATCTAATTGCCTTTGGTTTTATCGGGGTAGGTATTGGTCTTTTTATGATTGGCGAAAAACGACACAGAGCGTTTGCGAATTGGTCTGCCGATAAATTCAGACCTTACTTTAGAGTCATCGGCATAACTTGCTGGCCATTTGCGATTTGGCTTTTTGTTATTTAAGGCTAGTTTATTTGGCTATTTGCTCACTTATAAAATAAAAATAGAACTGATTGCTATGTAACTGATTGCCATCAAAGAACAGTGCAATTTTAGTGAATTTATGGCATCTTGTCAGACCAGATGAAAAGCTGATTAAACTATATGAAAAATATCCAAAACAGAATTTTACTTAACATCGATGACGATGGCATCGCCTGGGTGACTCTTAACCGGCCAGAAAAGTTAAATGCACTCGATATGGAGATGTTCAAAGCTCTTGATAAAACGATTAAGTTAATTAAATCTAATCATGATGTTCGTTGTGTTGTTGTAAAAGGCGAAGGCCCTGATTTTTGTACTGGTTTAGACGTCGGTTCAATTATTAAAAAACCGATGAGTGGCATTCGTTTACTATTTAAATGGTTACCTGGTAATTCAAACTTGGCTCAGCGTGTGTCGACCAAATGGCGAGGTCTCGCCGTTCCTGTGATTATGGCGATAAGTGGACGATGCTGGGGCGGAGGATTACAGATCGCATTGGGTGGCGACTTTAGAATTGCCGAACATACTGCCAGTTTCAGCATCATGGAAAATCATTGGGGATTAATTCCTGATATGGGAGGAAATAAAGCGTTAAGTTACTTGTTACCTATGGATCAAGCAATGAAACTTGCGATGACGGCAGAAGAGTTTGACGCCTCAAAAGCGAAAGAATTAGGAATTATAACGGACGTGACAAATGACTTAAATCAAAGCTGTCGAGACTTTGCAAATAGGTTAATGAATCGTTCGCCTGATGCGATAAGTGCAATTAAGCGACTTTATACAACCAAGTGGCATCGTTCAGAGCGTGCTATGTTGGCGTCCGAATCATTGTTGCAAGTTCGCGTGCTAACGAAGCGAAATCAAAGAATCGCAGTTGCCAGAGCAAAAGGCAAAGCAATTCCATTTCAAAATAGTAAAATACGTTAAAAATATAAAGTTCATTTAATGCATAATTAAAGACATTTTTTGTTTGAGTTTCCTAATTACCTAATAGCAGGCTATAGTTTACTTAAAGTTCTGGATGACTTTGTAAGATTGACATTGTTTTGTGTTAAGTCGCCTGTTGAATTGCTTAATGTGGCTTCCTCCAGAACTTTCTAAAATTAGTCATCCGGTTTATTTGTGCTTGTTTGAATGCTTGAGAATTATCGGAGGTTATTTGGCCTACTTATGCTAAATTTTAGAATTAAACTTATTGCGGCTTTTCTAATTGCCGTCGTTTTACCATTGCTAGTGACAAATTACTTGGAGAGTCAAGAAGCCAAGGCCTACGCCTCAAAGTCATTTGAAAATGGATTTCAAAAAGATGTAAAGCAAATAGAAGACCGTGTTAGTTTGATATTCTCACAGTACAAAAACAATGTGGGTTATGTCAGTGGTGACTATAGGTTTCAAAGTGTAAAGGGTAACTTAACTAAATACTTAGAGAGTAACGCAGTACAAATGCAGCCGTTACTCGGTAGCGAAGAAGAAGTTAGACTATTTAACTTGTTTCAAACGTTATCTACCAATTATCCAAAGCTTGCTTACGCTTATATGGGGACCGAGGAAGGCGGTTATACGCAGTGGCCCCTTGGCTCTACCGAAAAAATTACGACCCAAGAACACGTCCTTGGTATAAGACGGGATTAGCCGCAGGAGGGAGGTTGTTCGCACCCCAACTTACTATTGGAAACCCGACAATACTGCGCTCATTTCAACTGTTCGATTAATTAAAGATGATGAGGATAATAATATAGGGGTATTCGGTATGGATATCACCTTAAAAGGTTTCACCAAAATGTTACGCGACTTGGATTTTGGACAAGATGCTCGAATCATAGTTGTAGAGCAGAAAGGGCGTATCCTTGCAGACACACTGGAGGAGAATAATGTATTTGGTTTTATTAAAGATATCTCCGGTGGATCATTTCTTAGCGCTATGTCATCGCCATTGGCTCAAGCACCAAATCAATATGTCGATATCAACAACAAAGAATATTTAGTTACCCAATATTATTCTGATTATTTAGAATGGAGCTTTATAGGTCTTATCCCAAGAGCGTCGATTGAAGAAAATGTCGCTAATCTTACAAGTAAAATGAATCTAGTCATGATGATCAGCATCATTATATTTGGCTTAGTCGCAGTGGTTTTTTCGAGGTTTATTTCAAATACGATTGAACGAAAACAGCGCTTGTTAGAGCTGGCTAAAAATCAAGCAGAACAAGCAAATTTGGCAAAAAGTGAATTTTTGGCGAATATGAGCCATGAAATAAGAACCCCGCTTAATGGCATCATCGGCATGGGCCAATTGCTGTCACAGACAGAATTAAACCCTTTGCAGAAACAAAAGGTCGCAACAATTTATAACAGCGGCAACTTGTTGATGGAGATCATCAGCGACATTTTGGACTTTTCAAAAATTGAAGCTGAGAAGTTACTTCTTCATCCGGTTGAAACCAATTTAGCGACTTTGTTTTCCAATGTCGCGCTGTCTCACTATGGTAACGCTTGTCGTAAAGGACTTGAGCTTGTCGTAGATACCACAGAACTAGATAATTTGACCGCTATTATTGACGATATTCGACTAACTCAAGTTATTGGAAACTTATTGTCTAACGCGATTAAATTCACCGACGCAGGGGAAGTAAAGTTATCCTGTGCTGTCGAATTTGTTGGTGATAATGCGGCTAATTTAGAAGTTTGCATATCGGACACTGGAATTGGTATTGAATCGAGTAAACAAAAGCATATTTTTAATTCTTTTGAGCAAGCTGATAGTTCTACAACGAGGGAATATGGTGGGACAGGACTCGGGTTGTCGTTATGTAAATCTTTATTGGAATTAATGGATTCGCGCCTGATCATAAAATCGAAAGTTGGGAAGGGAAGTAAATTTAAATTTGTCCTTAAGGTCGAACTAGCCGAAAGTCGAAATACGGTCCCGGTAATCCCCGAACTTGAGAATAAAAATGTCGTTATTGTTATTCAAAATGAAACGAGTTTGAAAGTGGCGAATCATTATTTTCGTCAACAAGGTGCGAATGTATCATTTTTCTTGTCGGAACTGGATGCGAAACACTTTATTGGTGCCAATCGACCAGCCGATTTTCAAATTGACTATCTGATCGTAGACGAAAAACAAGAACGCGGCTCAGGTCTAAATTTTATTATGTCGGTTAATAATGTGATCCCAGAGTCTTGCGCCCGTATTTTGATTTGTGATCAATATCCAGAAGATGGATTACTTTTTACCACCCACCATATTACGCGGGTTATTTTAAAGCCTTTGTGTATTAGCCAGCTTGTTGCTGCGTTTGAAATGGAGCCAATTGGTTCCATTGCTTTACATGATGAAGTACAACTGAAAGCAGAAGAGTTGAAATACCATGAAACAGATTCGTTTGAACAAAAAAGATATTGGTCGTAGAGGACAATGATATCAATTATCTTGTTGCAGAGCGCTTTTTGAAGTCATTGGACCTATGCGCAGTGCGAGCTGAGCGTGGTGAAGAGGCAGTGGCAATGTTTGAACAGCATCCTTTTGAACTCATTTTGATGGATTGTATGTTACTAGGAATGGATGGTTATGATGCAACTAGGTGTATCAGAGATGTTGAGTTGTTAAAAAAATTAAAGCCATCTTATATCATTGCACTCACGGCAGATGTGTCAAAAGAAAACAAACAACGTTGTTTGCACGCCGGTATGGACGACTATATGTCTAAGCCTTTTGACTTTAAAGTACTTGCTGACATGATCAAACAAGTCTTAGGCTAGATAATCAAGATTAACTAAGGCCAATTTAATAGGGGCCTTAGTTAATATGCCGTTTTTATAATAAAGTTCTAACTTCCAAAAGTTCAGGGAAAAAATTTATATCTAGGGCTTTTTCAAAAATGAAACACCAGAACTACCACCTGTGCCCATTTTGTTGCCTATGACACGTTGAACGGTATACATATGTTTAAATCGCCAGTTTTGAAATACGTCTTCAATATCCATTAATTTTTCAGCCAGTTCGTATAATTCAAAGTATTTGTCAGAATGGTGATAAACTTCTTTCCAAGCCTCTAATACTGAATCATTTCGGACATAAGGTTCAGCAAAATTACGGTCGATAGCAATGTCATCAATTTTTAGTCCTTGGGCGCTCATGACCTGCAGAGTGAGCTCATAAATACTTGGTGCATGGCATAATGCAGTTAATTCAGCATGTATCTCAGGGGTCGCTTCATGAACCTTTAGTAATTCTAAATTTTTGTTACCTAACATAAATTCCAGTTTTCTATATCCATATGACTGAAACCCACTGCTATGCCCTAAAACATCTCTAAACTTTAAGTAATCGACAGGGGTCAAAGTTGATAAGATATTCCAAGCTTGAGTCAGTTGTAGAAAAATTTGCTTTACCCGCGATATGACCTTAAAAGCCTGTCCAAATTGCTGTGACTTAATCATGTCCATTGCTGCAGACAACTCGTGCCCAGCTAATTTGAGCCATAATTCGCCTGATTGATGAATAACAATAAATAACATTTCATCATGTTCAGTCGACAGAGGTTGCTGAGCAGACAATATTTTGTCTAATTGCAGGTAATCGCCGTAACTCATATCCTGTTTAAAATCAGTGATAATAGATGCTTCAACTTCTCGGTAGTTTCCGGCGTGGGGGCAAGTCATTAATACAGCTCCATTTTGACATTAATCGTTGAAATTGGTGTGTGACGTTCAAATAATTTTAACATGTTTTTGTCTTATGACTTTATTTGAACCAACATTTGGATTTTGCAAAACGTTTACATAAGTTTGCATTGCCTAATTTTATTTTTTGCATCTCGATGGTTGTTACTCCTGAAAACTCAAGGCAATATTGGAACTGTCCCAAAAAACAAAGCGAGTAAAGCACGTGAATTGGTTAGAACCTATTGAACTAGAACATGAAACAGTAAAGTTGCTGCCATTAAAAATAGCTCATTTAGAGGCGCTGCTAGCTGCAGCGCAAGATGGTAATCTTTGGGAGTTATGGTTCACTGGCGTGCCGTCTGAATCGACAATTGAGGATTACATTAAGCGTGCTCTTGCTGATCAGGAATTAGGTTTGGCTTTACCGTTTTCGGTATGGCATAAACCGACCAACAAAATTATTGGCTGCACTCGTTTTTGTAACGTTGTGGCAAAAAATAAGCGGTTGGAAATAGGCTTTACTTGGTATGCAAAGTCGTTTCAAAAAACGTCGGTAAACACCGAATGTAAACAGTTACTGCTTAAACATGCATTTGAAAAGCAACTGGCCATTGCTGTTGAGTTTCGAACCCACTGGCATAATGTCAAGTCACAAGCAGCAATAAGACGACTTGGGGCAAAGCAAGACGGCATACTCCGTAATCACACGATAGAAGCGGACGGTGTCTTGCGCGACACTGTGGTATTTTCAATAATAAATTCAGAATGGCCTTCAGTTAAAAAGTCACTAGATTTTAAACTCCAGCAAATGAAACAGCTTTAAGTTAGGCCAATGTTATTGCTAGCAGATGTGCTTCATTTGTAGGTTAGGCGGATTGACAAAACATCAGACGATACAATGTCGTCTTTCCATCAATTAAAGGAGTAGCTGTTTAAATGGGCTAACCTACCGCTTGGTTAACAGCCCTTAATGCTACTAACGTTGGCAGGAATTGAAATGAAAATTCACTGCCTTTTCCTAGTTCGCTGGAAATTTCTAGTTTTGACTGATGATGATTAAGTGCATGTTTGACGATTGATAGTCCCAATCCCGCACCACCAGTATGTCGAGCTCTGGCTTCATCAACGCGATAAAATCTTTCGGTTAGCCGTGGGATATGACTTGCTTGAATACTAGGGCCGGTATCTATAACCGAAAATTTAGCGTTTCCCGTACGTGTTTTATGCCAATTTATAGTGATTTTTCCATTATCGGGCGTATATCTTATTGCGTTGAAAACCAAATTGGAAAATGCGCTTCTAAGTTCTGTTGAAAGTCCTAACAAGCAAAGTTCATCGTCAATATTAGTTTCTATAATATGTCGACCATTTGATATAGATTTTGCTTCATTAGTTAAAATTTCCAATAAACTTGGCACGTCGACAAATGCAGGGGCGAAATCTGGATTTTGACCTTCTAGCTTTGAAAGTGATAATAACTGTTCAACTAAGTCATTCATTCTCGTTGCTTGTTGCATCATCATCATTTGCGCTTTTTGCCACATTTCTTCCGATAGATCATTTTTGTTTGGTGTCATCTCTAAATAACCCCGCATGACCGTTAAGGGGGTTTTAAGCTCGTGTGACACATTAGCGATAAAATCTTTTCGCATTTGTTCTAATTGATGTAGGTGGGTAATATCTCTAATCAACAGGGTCCATTTATTTGTTTCATAAGGTACAACACGAACTTCAAGTCGAATGTGTTCTTTAGTCGGTGAAGGAATGTCGTAGGGAGCACTAAAGTTTTCTTCATCTAAGTAATCAATAAAGGCGGGATGCCTAACGAGGTTATCGAGTCGATTGCCTTTGTCCGTTGGCCACTTTAACCCCAACATATCCTGGGCGAGTTGATTACACCATAATATATGTCGATGTTCGTCAAACAATAATACTGCGTCTGGTAATGACTCGGCACCGAGTCTAAAACGCCTAACTATCGTGCTTAATTCAGTTCGTTTTTTGGCGTTTCGTCTTTGTTGGCCATAGATCCCATCAAAAACACTCGACCATAATCCATGAGCTTTCGGTGGATAAATACCTCTTTGATGCCATAACCAGTGCGTGAGTTTTAACATCTGGCGATAATTGGAAATAATTACAATCAAGCAAAACGCAATTGTTACTGAATACCAAATATTAAGTAGAAATCCAACAACTGCAATAGGCAGATAATACCAAAATAATCGCGACGTTATCTGCCAGATGGATGGGGAGTGATTCATATAAATTAATCTATACGAGTTGAAAAACGGTAACCTGAACCGCGAACGGTTTGTATTAGTTTATCGTGTGTTTGCAGTGCTTTTCTTAGGCGACGAATGTGAACATCAACAGTTCTGTCTTCAACGTAAGTATTGGTTCCCCAAACGTTATCCAGTAGCTGATCACGACTATAAACACGCTCTTGGTGTGTCATAAAAAAGTGAAGTAGTTTAAATTCCATGGGACCTAAATGCAGATCACCGCCTTCAAGTGTGACCCTATGGCTTGATGGGTCTAAACGCAATCCAATAATTTCAATTGGATCATCTGTTGCCGTAGGTTGTGTTCGTCTTAAGACGGCTTTTAAACGGGCAACAAGTTCTTTTGGTGAAAATGGTTTAGTTATGTAATCGTCAGCGCCAACGTCTAATCCTTGGATCTTATCGTCTTCTTCGCTACGTGCGGTTAACATTATGATTGGTATGTTCTTAAAGTTATCAGACTGCTTCAATTTTTTGGCAATTTGAATACCGCTCATTTCAGGAAGCATCCAATCTAATAAAATCAACGCTGGCGTTTCTTCTAAAAGATATTGTTGTGCTTCGTTGTAACTTTCTGCAGCAACCGCTTTGTAACCGGCTTGTTCTATGACAAAGGTTAACATTTCCCTGATCGCAAATTCGTCTTCGATAATGAGTATTTTATGTGACATATTTTCCGCTCTACACCTTGTAATGACGCGGTGCATTATTGCGATTTTTTATGACAGGTTTATGACAGTTTGAGCATCAATGGCTATTTTTAACGTCCATGATCTGAGTTACGATACTGTTGTGGGGATAACCCCATGATATTTTTAAACAATCTTGAAAAATAGTAGGCGTCATCGTAGCCAAGTTGTTTTGCGATAGTTTTAATCGAGTTGTCATTGCTATCCAGTAATTGACAGGCGTAATGGACTTTCTTTTCAATAAAATAGCGAACAGGACTAACGCCGACAATAAGCTGAAACTTTTTGCAAAGTAAAATTTTGATAACCCAAACGCCACAGCCATGTCATCTAATGTTAATGTTTTAGCAATGTTTTGTTGTAGATAAATGTCTATCTGTTGGAACTGTAATTGTTTTTTGTTACGGCTGCTATTTGGATATTGCACACTCAGTTCGATGAGTAATCGTTGGATTATGGCACCGGCTAAATAAAATGCATTAGTTTGGTAACTCAATTTACGTATTTCGAGCAATGCCCGAAAGTTTTCTTCATATTGTATTTTGTTATGAACGTTAAAAACTAAGTTGGTTGGCGTAAACCCAACAATATCTAATATATTTTCAAATAACGCACCTTGAATATGAACCCAATAAATAGTCCATGGTGACTTTGCATTTGCCCAATAAGAATGCGCCATGCCTTTGGGTAATATAACCACTTGCTGGGCAGCAAGTTCGGTGGTGGTTTGTGCTGTTTCAATATGACCGTTTCCATCGACACAAAACATCAACAAGTGGTCGTCATGGGAATTGCGTATAACCTTATGTTCACGCGCATGTTCGTAATAACCAAATGCTGTAGGGTACAGTAAATGGCTAATTGGGTTCACGTCGAGTTTTTCAACTACTCCACGGGGCACAAGATAGCGCACGCTACCTGCGGAAAGAGGCCAGTTAGAAGGTGTACTCATATCGTTACGTAATTGAATGGTTTGTGCCAATATAGTCCATCATAAAAGCAATTTATTCAATTCTAATTAGAAAAATAGTTTGCTTTAATGCAAGTATCTTATTTAGTCATATAGAACTAAATTAATAATAACGACCACTTGCATCAAAGAGGCTACGGCATGAAACAGGTTCCACTATTTATCAACGGCGAATGGGTAGATTCTAAATCTACTAGAACGATAGACGTAACAAACCCAGCGACTCAAGAGGTTATAGCCAAAGTTCCGTGTGCAACCAAAGCGGAAATGACCGCGGCAATAGAGAGTGCAAAGCAAACATTTAAAACGTGGAAAGAAGTCCCGGTTCCTCAACGAGCTCGGGTTATGATGAATTACGCGTATTTGTTGAAAAAACACCAAGAAGAGATCGCCGGTATTATTTGCGAAGAATTAGGTAAAACGAAAGAAGACGCGATGGGCGATGTTTGGCGTGGTATTGAAGTTGTAGAACATGCAGCAAATATTCCTTCAATGATGATGGGCGAAACCGTTGAAAACGTAGCGCGCAATATTGACACATATAGTTATACCCAACCTTTAGGCGTCTGTGTGGGTATCACCCCGTTTAACTTCCCTGCAATGATCCCATTATGGATGTTCCCATTAGCTGTGGCCTGCGGTAATACATTTATTTTAAAACCTTCTGAACAAGATCCATTAACACCAACACGCTTAGTTGAATTATTTGAAGAAGCCGGCGCACCAAAAGGTGTGTTACAAGTTGTTCACGGTGACAAAGAACAAGTGGATATTTTGTTAAACGAACCTGAAGTGAAGGCCATTTCATTTGTTGGCTCAGTAGGTGTTGGTCAATATATATATAAGACAGGTACAGACAACATGAAACGCGTTCAAGCGTTTTTAGGTGCGAAAAATCACATGGTTGTTATGCCAGATGCAAATAAAGACGCCGTTGTTAATAACATCGTTGGAGCCTCTGTTGGGGCTGCAGGTCAGCGCTGCATGGCAATTTCGGTCGCTGTATTTGTTGGTGAAGCACAAAAATGGATCCCAGAAATTCAACAAAAACTTGCCTCCGTACGCCCGGGTCATTATACCGATCCTGAAGCCGCCTATGGTCCACAAATTACACCTCAAGCAAAAGTTCGAATTGAATCGCTAATTGCTCAAGGTAAAAAAGAAGGGGCGACTTGTGTATTAGATGGCAGTGGCTGCGAAGTCCCTGGATTTCCAAATGGTAACTGGGTTGGCCCAACTATGTTTACTGATGTAACCGAAGAAATGGAAATTTATAAACAAGAGATCTTCGGTCCTGTATTTTTAACCATGAACGTAGATACGCTTGACGACGCCATAGACCTAATAAACCGTAATCCATACGGTAATGGAACGTCTATTTTTACCTCATCTGGTGGTTCAGCTCGTAAATATCAACACAATATTGAAGTGGGGCAAGTTGGTATCAACATTCCTATTCCGGTGCCATTGCCATTCTTTTCGTTTACAGGTTGGAAAGGTTCGTTTGCCGGAGACCAGCATGCGTATGGTAAACAAGCAGTTAAGTTTTATACAGAAACTAAAACGATTACATCTCGCTGGTTTGACGAAGAAACAGCAGCGTCAGGTCCTAACATGTCGATTACGTTAAAATAAAAGCGCCAAAGCAGACAGGGGTTAAACGATGGATTTTAATTTAAATGAAGATCAAAAAGCATTTGTCGACTTGGCAAAACAGTTTTCTGATTCTGAGCTTGCACCTAATGCGGCCAAGTGGGATGCAGAGCATATTTTTCCAAAAGATGTGATGCAAAAAGCCGGTGAACTTGGCTTTTGTGGTTTGTATTCGCCAGAAGACGCCGGTGGCATGGGGTTAAGTCGATTAGACTCTGCGCTCATATTTGAACAGCTTTCCATGGGCTGTACGGCAACTACAGCCATGTTGACTATTCATAATATGGCGACTTGGATGATATCAACTTGGGGAACTGAGTCGGTTAAATCAACATGGTGTGAGAAGCTTGTAATGGGTGAACAACTTGCGTCGTATTGTCTCACAGAACCCGGTGCGGGTTCTGATGCGGCGTCATTAAGAACTAGCGCTAAACTCGATGGCGAGTACTTTGTGATTAACGGTTCTAAAATGTTTATCTCTGGCGCTGGAGAAACTGACGTCCTTGTTGTAATGGTGCGCACGGGCGGCGAAGGGGCCAAAGGCATTTCTGCCGTTGTTGTACCGGCAGATGCGGAAGGCGTGATTTATGGTAAAGCAGAAGAAAAGCTCGGATGGAACGCCCAACCAACACGTCTTATTACGTTTGATAATGTCCGTATTCCAACGGATCATCTATTAGGTGAACTCGGTCAAGGATTCTCATTTGCTATGAAAGGGCTTGACGGTGGCCGAATTAACATAGGTGCTTGTTCTGTTGGGACAGCACAACAGGCAATGGATACTGCTATTCATTACATGAAAGAACGTTCGCAATTTGGCAAACCATTAGCCGCGTTTCAGGCACTGCAGTTTAAATTAGCAGACATGGCAACAGAATTAGTTGCAGCTAAGGCAAATGATCCGTCTAGCTGCGTTTAAGCTTGACTCAAATGACCCTGAAGCATCGGCGTATTGCGCAATGGCAAAACGATTTGCGACGGATGTTGGATTTCAAGTGTGTAATGAAGCACTGCAAATTCATGGAGGTTACGGCTATATCAAAGAATACCCATTAGAGCGTCACTTTAGGGACGTTCGCGTGCATCAAATTCTTGAAGGCACAAATGAAATAATGCGGTTGATCATCGCTCGTCGTCTTTTAGATGAAGCCGCAGCAGAAATAAAATAAGGAATACAAATGTCTGATTTATTAAAACTATCTATCTCTGGGCACGTTGCCACAATTATGATCGCGAACCCTCCAGCGAATACGTGGACGTTTGAGTCGCTATCGGAACTTAAAACGTTGGTCGAGGCGCTTAATATTAACAAAGCCGTTTATGCATTAGTCATTACAGGCGAAGGTGAAAAATTCTTTTCTGCGGGGGCGGATCTAAAATTGTTTGCCGACGGGGACAAAGGTGTTGCGTCAGACATGGCTCGTGTTTTTGGTGCTGCTTTTGAGGCATTACGAGATTTCCAAGGAGTATCTATAGCTGCAATTAATGGTTATGCCATGGGGGGCGGATTAGAGGTTGCGCTAGCGTGTGATATTCGTGTTTGTGAAGAGCAGGCGCAACTCGCATTACCTGAAGCTAAAGTTGGACTATTGCCTTGTGCTGGTGGAACGCAACATTTGTCATGGCTTGTCGGTGAAGGCTGGGCAAAACGCATGATCCTATGTGGTGAGCGCTTAACAGCAGAAAAAGCACTGCAAATTGGTTTAGTTGAAGAAGTTGTCGCGAAAGGTGGGGCATACAATACAGCTTTGGCGTTAGCAGAGAAAACAGCTGAACAAAGCCCGAGTTCTATAACAGCTTGTAAATCGCTAATTCAAGCAGGACGCAACGGCTCAATTAATGCTGCATTGGCCAATGAACGTGAACAATTTGTCGCTTTATTCGATACCAAAGATCAGAAAGAAGGCGTCACTGCCTTTTTAGAAAAACGCCCTGCAATATGGATGAATGAATAACAAGGAGATTCAAATGAATGAACCTGTTTTATTTCGTGAGTTAGAAAGTGTTTCTGGTAAAAAGATTGGCATTGCGACACTAAATGTAGAGACGTCGTTAAATGCACTAAACCTAGAAATGGTGAAGTTACTCACCAAGCAGTTATTAGAATGGCAACAACGTTCAGATATTGCTTTGGTAATGTTAGAGGGCAGCGGCGGAAAAGCATTTTGTGCTGGAGGTGATGTTGTTCAACTATATAAAGCAACTGTCGAAGCTGGTAAATCGGCTATTGCACCTTATATAGAAACGTTTTTCACACAAGAATACGAACTAGATTACTTAATTCATACATTCGGAAAGCCCATTTTATGTTGGGGTCACGGTATTGTTATGGGAGGCGGTTTAGGACTATTTGCAGGAGCAAGTCATCGGGTTGTTACCCAAAAATCCCGAATTGCCATGCCTGAGATTACGATTGGCCTATATCCGGATGTTGGTGGTACTTACTTCTTAAACAAAATGCCAAAAGGTGCGGGGCTTTTTTAGCGCTAACAGGGGCATCAATTAATGGCAGTGACGCCAAATTTGTACAACTTGCAGATCATTTTGTATTGAGTGAGCATCAAGGTGATCTAATTGAAGAAGTACTTTTAGTGAAGTGGGGCGATACTGAAGCTCTAAACCACCAAAAGCTTTCCGATGTTCTCGTTAAATTTGAACAAAAAGACTAAGGTACATATGCCTGTTGGCAATATAAGTCGATTTAACACTTTGTTGAGCGATTTAGCATTAACAGAAGATGTTAGCTCCGCTGTGACATTAATTATCGACCATGCTAGTGATGATAAATGGATGTTAAAAGCGCAGGACAGCCTAGCAAAGGGAGCCCGCTTACAGCACATATAATAATGAAACAGTTGGCTTTGGGTAAATCATTGTCATTAGCCGATTGTTTTCGACTGGAACTTGGATTGTCATGTAATTGTTCAGCCATTGGCGAATTTGCTGAAGGTGTGCGTGCACTATTAATAGATAAAGATTACTGCCCTAGTTGGTTTTACGAAACGGTGCACGATGTAGATCCTCAGATGTTAAATAAAATGTTTACCTCTCCTTGGACAACAGATTTACATCCGTTAAAAGATTTGGGCAAATAAGGAAGAATATTATGATGAAAATAGCATTTTTTGGTTTAGGCAATATGGGCGGCCCTATGGCTGCTAATTTACTTAAAGCTGGTTTTGAAGTGAATGTATTTGACCTATTTCCGAAAGCGGTGGAACAACTTGTCGCATTAGGTGCTACTACTGCAGATACGCCAAAGGATATCGTTCAAGATTGTGACGTCGTCATTAGTATGTTGCCTGCGGGAAAACATGTCCGAGAGTTATATATTGGTGAAGACGGACTCATTAATTATCTTAATGTTGGCACACTTGTCATCGACTCCTCTACTATTGACTCTGCAACAGCGCAATCTGTCGCGGCTATTTTAGCCAATAAACAAATCAATTTTATTGATGCACCTGTTTCGGGTGGGGTAGCGGGCGCGACAGCTGGAACATTAAGTTTTATGACTGGTGGTTCTTTATCTTCCTTTAATCAAGCAAAACCTTTGTTAGAAGTAATGGGTAAAAACATCTTTCACGCTGGCGAGGTTGGCGCTGGTCAAGTTGCGAAGGTTTGCAACAATATGCTGCTGAGTATTTTAATGGTTGGCACATCTGAAGCATTACAACTTGGTGTAGACAATGGACTAGACCCAACAGTCTTATCTGAAATCATGTCCAAGAGTTCTGGTAGTAATTGGACATTAGACGTATATAACCCATGTCCGGGTGTTATGCCAACTTCACCTGCAAGTAATGAATACCAAGGTGGTTTTATGACAGACTTGATGTTGAAAGACTTGGGGCTAGCCATGGATACTGCTGTTGGTTCACAAAGTACAACGCCATTAGGAGCTTTAACTCGAAACTTGTACTCAATTCATCAAAAATCAGGTAATGGCAAAAAGACTTCTCAAGTATATTTGAGCAATTTTCTTCTAAATAGGTATTAATCGCCTAATTTGGAAAATTTTACATTCTAATTTGCACTAAACCGGAAGTTTACTATAGTTAATTTCCGGACTTTTGGACTCTTATCCATTATTGAATTACGACTCTCTAAAGGTGTGACCCAAGCTTTTTGTACCTATTTAGTACGTATTACAATCGTTTTGATTGATATTTAACCGAACAAACAAAAAAGTGAATTTAATTGAAATTAGGGGTTGCACAATTTTTTGGTTTCCCTAAAATGCGCGCCTCTTCCAACGACAAACGTCAGCGGCAAGAGGGCGTCAATCAAGTGTTTAAAAAGTCTTTAAAAACTTATTAAATAAAGGGTTGACACCAAAATTGGAGAGTGTATTATGCGCCTCCCGGTTAAGGCAGCCTTGAGCGACTAAATTGATAGTCAGTCCTAACCAGAACCTTCGGGGTTCGAAACGTTCTTTAACAATTTGTAATTAATTATCTGTGTGGGCACTCCGTAGAGTAGTGACAACAAATATATATGTATAAAGCTACTTATATAGAATGTCTGCACAAATTTATTTGAACAGTATTTTTATTAAGTAGCCGATTAAACTTTTAAGTGAAGAGTTTGATCATGGCTCAGATTGAACGCTGGCGGCAGGCCTAACACATGCAAGTCGAACGGTAACATGAACTAGCTTGCTAGTTTGATGACGAGTGGCGGACGGGTGAGTAATGCTTGGGGATTTGCCTTTAGGTGGGGGACAACAGTTGGAAACGACTGCTAATACCGCATAGTAGCTACGGCTTAAAGAGGGCTTCGGCTCTCGCCTTTAGAGAAGCCCAAGTGGGATTAGGTAGTTGGTGAGGTAAAGGCTCACCAAGCCGACGATCCCTAGCTGGTCTGAGAGGATGATCAGCCACACTGGAACTGAGACACGGTCCAGACTCCTACGGGAGGCAGCAGTGGGGAATATTGCACAATGGGCGCAAGCCTGATGCAGCCATGCCGCGTGTGTGAAGAAGGCCTTCGGGTTGTAAAGCACTTTCAGCGAGGAGGAAGGTTTAGTAGTTAATACCTGCTAGATTTGACGTTACTCGCAGAAGAAGCACCGGCTAACTCCGTGCCAGCAGCCGCGGTAATACGGAGGGTGCGAGCGTTAATCGGAATTACTGGGCGTAAAGCGTACGCAGGCGGCCATTTAAGTCAGATGTGAAAGCCCCGGGCTCAACCTAGAACTGCATTTGAAACTGGATGGCTAGAGTGTGAGAGAGGGTGGTAGAATTTCAGGTGTAGCGGTGAAATGCGTAGAGATCTGAAGGAATACCAATGGCGAAGGCAACCACCTTGGATCAACACTGACGCTCATGTACGAAAGCGTGGGTAGCAAACAGGATTAGATACCCTGGTAGTCCACGCCGTAAACGATGTCTACTAGCAGTTCGTCTCTTAAGAGATGTCTTGCGCAGCTAACGCATTAAGTAGACCGCCTAGGAGTACGGCCGCAAGGTTAAAACTCAAATGAATTGACGGGGGCCCGCACAAGCGGTGGAGCATGTGGTTTAATTCGATGCAACGCGAAGAACCTTACCATCCCTTGACATCCAGAGAATTTTCTAGAGATAGATTAGTGCCTTCGGGAACTCTGAGACAGGTGCTGCATGGCTGTCGTCAGCTCGTGTTGTGAAATGTTGGGTTAAGTCCCGCAACGAGCGCAACCCCTATCCTTAGTTGCTAGCAGGTAATGCTGAGAACTCTAAGGAGACTGCCGGTGACAAACCGGAGGAAGGTGGGGACGACGTCAAGTCATCATGGCCCTTACGGGATGGGCTACACACGTGCTACAATGGCAAGTACAGAGGGTTGCGAACTCGCGAGAGTAAGCGGATCCCATAAAGCTTGTCGTAGTCCGGATTGGAGTCTGCAACTCGACTCCATGAAGTCGGAATCGCTAGTAATCGTGGATCAGAATGCCACGGTGAATACGTTCCCGGGCCTTGTACACACCGCCCGTCACACCATGGGAGTGGGCTGCAAAAGAAGTGGGTAGTTTAACCTTCGGGAGGACGCTCACCACTTTGTGGTTCATGACTGGGGTGAAGTCGTAACAAGGTAGCCCTAGGGGAACCTGGGGCTGGATCACCTCCTTAACGAAAAGTCGCACATGCGAAGTGTCCACACAGATAATTAATTACATATTGTGAGCAAGAAGTAAGCTACAAGTCATCTACAAGTGAGAGCTTGTAGTGTGTAACCTTAGGGTTGCGCAGTGGATTTTGTGCTTAGGCAACGCCGCGAAGAAACGAGTCGAAGGGCGCTATCGTCTGATAGTAACCGAGCGAGTTTCGAGCAAGGCAGCATAAGGGCAAAAGACCAAGCAAGAGGCCTGTAGCTCAGCTGGTTAGAGCGCACCCCTGATAAGGGTGAGGTCGGCAGTTCAAGTCTGCCAGGCCTACCAATACGCTCCTACTCTGCGTTAAACGCTTCGTCGTTTAGCGGGCTAAACGTCCTCAGCGTTTGCCTTGATTAGAAACGTCTTGGTATTTAATTGGGGCTATAGCTCAGCTGGGAGAGCGCTTGATTTGCATTCAAGAGGTCCGCGGTTCGATCCCGCGTAGCTCCACCATTCACCACAAGCACCTGACTAGCAGGTGGGCGTAATAAGTTGCTTAACCGGAAGGGGACCTTCCTGACAACTTATGTACTCGCTAAAGTGGCAACCTTCTTCGTAAGAAAGTGCTAAATAATAGATTCTCATTGAGAAGTTATTCTTTAGTGTTTTTTATAAACGCATTGCTCTTTAACAATTTGGAAAGCTGATAAATAAGGTAAACATTATTGTTTATTTAATTTGTTATTCAACAATTTAAAAAATAATTTTGATTATCACTGTAAGAAGAAAACTCAAGCGTTATTTATGTCGATTGTACTTTTAGCGAGTGCAATCAAAATGGCATAACCTACGACTGACAGTATGAGAATACTTAAGGTTGTATGGTTAAGTGAATAAGCGTATACGGTGGATGCCTTGGCAATTGGAGGCGATGAAAGACGTGTTAATCTGCGATAAGTCTGGTTAAGGTGATAAAAACCGTTATAGACCAGAATTTCTGAATGGGGAAACCCACCCTTTTAGGGTATCGCATAGTGAATACATAGCTATGCGAGGCAAACCTGGAGAACTGAAACATCTAAGTACCCAGAGGAAAAGAAATCAACCGAGATTTCCTGAGTAGCGGCGAGCGAAAGGGAAACAGCCGAATCAGTATAGTTTAGTGGAAGCATCTGGAAAGTTGCACAGTAAAGGGTGATAGTCCCGTACACGACAAGCTATATTGGACATATTAAGTAGGTCGGGGCACGAGAAACCTTGACTGAAGATAGGGGGACCATCCTCTAAGGCTAAATACTCCCAATTGACCGATAGTGAACCAGTACCGTGAGGGAAAGGCGAAAAGAACCCCTGTGAGGGGAGTGAAATAGAACCTGAAACCGTATACGTACAAGCAGTAGGAGCAGACTTGTTCTGTGACTGCGTACCTTTTGTATAATGGGTCAACGACTTATATTTTGTAGCAAGGTTAACCGAATAGGGGAGCCGTAGTGAAAGCGAGGGTTAACTGCCCGTCTAGTTGCAAGGTATAGACCCGAAACCCGGTGATCTAGCCATGAGCAGGTTGAAGGTTGAGTAACATCAACTGGAGGACCGAACCCACTAACGTTGAAAAGTTAGGGGATGACTTGTGGCTAGGAGTGAAAGGCTAATCAAACCGGGAGATAGCTGGTTCTCCCCGAAATCTATTTAGGTAGAGCCTCGGACGAATACTTACGGGGTAGAGCACTGTTTGGGCTAGGGGCCATCCCGGCTTACCAACCCCATGCAAACTCCGAATACCGTAAAGTACTATCCGGGAGACACACGGCGGGTGCTAACGTTCGTCGTGGAGAGGGAAACAACCCAGACCGCCAGCTAAGGTCCCAAAGTTATTGCTAAGTGGGAAACGATGTGGGAAGGCTTAGACAGCTAGGAGGTTGGCTTAGAAGCAGCCACCCTTTAAAGAAAGCGTAATAGCTCACTAGTCGAGTCGGCCTGCGCGGAAGATGTAACGGGGCTAAGCAATACACCGAAGCTGCGGTAGCGTAATTTATTACGCTAGGTAGGGGAGCGTTCTGTAAGTGGCTGAAGGTGACTCGAGAGGGTTGCTGGACATATCAGAAGTGCGAATGTTGACATGAGTAACGATAATGGGAGTGAAAAACTCCCACGCCGAAAGACCAAGGGTTCCTATCCCATGCTAATCAGGGTAGGGTAAGTCGGCCCCTAAGGCGAGGCAGAAATGCGTAGTCGATGGGAAACAGATTAATATTTCTGTACTTTTAATCATTGCGATGGGGGGACGGAGAAGGCTAGGTGAGCACGGCGTTGGTTGTCCGTGTGAAAGTATGTAGGTTGGCTGCTTAGGTAAATCCGGGCGGCTAGAACTGAGATACGAGACGATACTCTACGGAGTAGAAGTCATTGATGCCATACTTCCAGGAAAAGCCTCTAAGCTTCAGATGATTGAAAACCGTACCCTAAACCGACACAGGTGGTCAGGTAGAGAATACTAAGGCGCTTGAGAGAACTCGGGTGAAGGAACTAGGCAAAATGGTACCGTAACTTCGGGAGAAGGTACGCCGGTTTTGGTGATAGGACATGCTCCTTAAGCTGAAGCCGGTCGCAGTGACCTGGTGGCTGCAACTGTTTATTAAAAACACAGCACTCTGCTAAATCGAAAGATGACGTATAGGGTGTGACACCTGCCCGGTGCCGGAAGGTTAATTGATTGGGTTATCGCAAGAGAAGCTCATGATCGAAGCCCCGGTAAACGGCGGCCGTAACTATAACGGTCCTAAGGTAGCGAAATTCCTTGTCGGGTAAGTTCCGACCTGCACGAATGGTGTAATGATGGCCACGCTGTCTCCACCCGAGACTCAGTGAAATTGAAATCGCAGTGAAGATGCTGTGTACCCGCGGCTAGACGGAAAGACCCCGTGAACCTTTACTACAGCTTGACACTGAACATTGAGCCTACATGTGTAGGATAGGTGGGAGGCTATGAAACTTGGACGCCAGTTCAGGTGGAGCCAACCTTGAAATACCACCCTTGTATGTTTGATGTTCTAACGTTGGCCCCTTATCGGGGTTGCGGACAGTGTCTGGTGGGTAGTTTGACTGGGGCGGTCTCCTCCCAAAGAGTAACGGAGGAGCACGAAGGTTTGCTAAGTACGGTCGGACATCGTACGGTTAGTGTAATGGTAGAAGCAAGCTTAACTGCGAGACAGACACGTCGAGCAGGTACGAAAGTAGGTCATAGTGATCCGGTGGCTCTGTATGGAAGGGCCATCGCTCAACGGATAAAAGGTACTCCGGGGATAACAGGCTGATACCGCCCAAGAGTTCATATCGACGGCGGTGTTTGGCACCTCGATGTCGGCTCATCACATCCTGGGGCTGAAGTCGGTCCCAAGGGTATGGCTGTTCGCCATTTAAAGTGGTACGCGAGCTGGGTTTAGAACGTCGTGAGACAGTTCGGTCCCTATCTGCCGTGGGCGTTGGATGATTGAGAGGAGCTGCTCCTAGTACGAGAGGACCGGAGTGGACGAACCGCTGGTGTTCGGGTTGTCATGCCAATGGCATTGCCCGGTAGCTACGTTCGGAATCGATAACCGCTGAAAGCATCTAAGCGGGAAGCGAGCCTCGAGATGAGTCATCCCTGACAGTTTAACTGTCCTAAAGGGTCGTTGAAGACTACAACGTTGATAGGTAAGGTGTGGAAGTGCTGTGAGGCATTAAGCTAACTTATACTAATTGCCCGTGAGGCTTAACCATACAACGCTTAAGTGTTCTTAAGACATTGATGGTCGAAATTATTGAATGTGTGAATACAAATCTTATTTATACCGTATTGCCTTAGGCGGTACGAGCTTTCTGAATGTTAAATCAATTAATTTGAGTATATTGATGTTGATTACGTCGCTCCTAGCCATCCCTAGCTTCGCGACATAAGTACATCCATGTACCAAAAACAGCTTTTGCCTATAGTGGCAATAGCGCTGTGGAACCACCTGACTCCATTTCGAACTCAGAAGTGAAACGCAGCTGCGGCGATGGTAGTGTGGCATTTGTCATGCGAGAGTAGCTCACCGTCAGGCTCCCATTCGAAAAATCCCTTGAACGAAAGTTCAAGGGATTTTTTCGTTTTGGCGTTAAACAATTTCAAAAGCTCAGGTTGATTTCCTCTGCACTCGGTTGGAGGTTCCAAATATCGCTAATACCAATCCACCTTAATTTGTTCCCACTGAAGCCCAAGCCCTAGTACACATTTTAATGACTCTTTTTGTATCGCTAATGAAGCAATTCCATGCTTTTGTACATGAGTTCACAATGTCGTCATAACCTTTAAAACTTTTATTGGCTAAATGGTGCTGACGCATCCAACTCCATACTTGTTCGATTGGATTCAGTTCTGGTGAATATGGTGGAAGTTTTATTAGCGTCACATTATCAAATGGTTGTACCGTATCGAGCGTATGCCAGCCTGCACCATCCATGATAACTACGGCATGTCGGCCTATTGGTGTCGCCTTTGATATTTGCTCCATATGCAATGTCATTACTTCTTTGTTAACGTATGGAGTGATCAGCGCTTCTGTCCTTCCATTGCGTGGGCAGACTGCGCCGAAGAGATACGCATATTCAAATTGTTGCTGTTTGACCGCTCTTGGCCTAGTCCCTTTTTTTGCCCAAACTCTTGTCGTTGTATTTTGCTGTCCAAACCTTGCTTCGTCTTGAAACCATATATCCATATCTTTAGGCATAACATTAAATGGAGTGTTAAGGATCGTTTCAGGGTGAACTTTTTTAAAAGTCTCTTGGTTATTCTGAGACTGCTTTGGGTGCTTATACCAATCCACCTTAATTTGTTCCCACTGAAGCCCAAGCCCTAGTACACATTTTAATGACTCTTTTTGTATCGCTAATGAAGCAATTCCATGCTTTTGTACATGAGTTCACAATGTCGTCATAACCTTTAAAACTTTTATTGGCTAAATGGTGCTGACGCATCCAACTCCATACTTGTTCGATTGGATTCAGTTCTGGTGAATATGGTGGAAGTTTTATTAGCGTCACATTATCAAATGGTTGTACCGTATCGAGCGTATGCCAGCCTGCACCATCCATGATAACTACGGCATGTCGGCCTATTGGTGTCGCCTTTGATATTTGCTCCATATGCAATGTCATTACTTCTTTGTTAACGTATGGAGTGATCAGCGCTTCTGTCCTTCCATTGCGTGGGCAGACTGCGCCGAAGAGATACGCATATTCAAATTGTTGCTGTTTGACCGCTCTTGGCCTAGTCCCTTTTTTGCCCAAACTCTTGTCGTTGTATTTTGCTGTCCAAACCTTGCTTCGTCTTGAAACCATATATCCATATCTTTAGGCATAACATTAAATGGAGTGTTAAGGATCGTTTCAGGGTGAACTTTTTTAAAAGTCTCTTGGTTATTCTGAGACTGCTTTGGGTGCTTAGAGCGACTCGTTATCCAGCTATAGCCTAAAGATTCGAGTAATTTGTAGACGGAATTCGGGTGGTAAGTTACGCCAAAGTTATCCACGATGTAACGGTGTATTCGTTCACCAGTCAATCTGCCGCCTGTTGCGCTAACGGATTGTTTTTCAACAAACTTGGCTAATTTTAGTTTTTGGATCTCGTTTAGATACGGTTCTCGTCCTTTTGCTTTTTTACTTTCCAATCCATCTAAGCCAAAGGAAAGGTACCGCTTAATCCATTCATTAACGATACGCCGGCTTACGACTAGCATACTGGCTATCTGGGTTCTATTTTTACCATCTAGAAAATGGTAAACGGCCAAAAGGCGTAACTTTTTACGTGCGTTTTGTTCAGCTTTGGCTAAGGCCAAAACATCATTTTTAGAATTTACTTTCACATTTATAAACGATTAGACTGTAAGTGCTGTTATTAGATCACAATTTAAAATGAAATGGTATTAGAGCGACTCGTTATCCAGCTATAGCCTAAAGATTCGAGTAATTTGTAGACGGAATTCGGGTGGTAAGTTACGCCAAAGTTATCCACGATGTAACGGTGTATTCGTTCACCAGTCAATCTGCCGCCTGTTGCGCTAACGGATTGTTTTTCAACAAACTTGGCTAATTTTAGTTTTTGGATCTCGTTTAGATACGGTTCTCGTCCTTTTGCTTTTTTACTTTCCAATCCATCTAAGCCAAAGGAAAGGTACCGCTTAATCCATTCATTAACGATACGCCGGCTTACGACTAGCATACTGGCTATCTGGGTTCTATTTTTACCATCTAGAAAATGGTAAACGGCCAAAAGGCGTAACTTTTTACGTGCGTTTTGTTCAGCTTTGGCTAAGGCCAAAACATCATTTTTAGAATTTACTTTCACATTTATAAACGATTAGACTGTAAGTGCTGTTATTAGATCACAATTTAAAATGAAATGGTATAAGGCTCTTTTGGAATGACGTTTTTTGTTCTGAATTTATGAGCTAATTTAAAACGAATTATGAACTTCCTCTGCACTCGATTGGAGGTTCCAAATATCGCTAAAGCTCTTTTGGAATGACGTTTTTATTCCGAACTTATGAGCTAATTTAAAGCGAATTATGAACTTCCTCTGCACTCGGTTGGAGGTTCCAAATATCGCTAAGGCTCGACTCATATTACAAGCTATGAAATGACGTTTACTGCAAGAAAAACTCGTCATCTCAAAATCGCGAAGCGATATTTGAGATCTCCTTCAAAATGCAGAGGACGTTTTATGTCCTGAAATCATGAGCCAATTTAAAGCGATCTATGAACCTCCTCTGTATTTGGCACTAGGGAGATTGCGACTCCATTGCTAGAATTTTAAGTTTAATTAAATATCCAGCCATAAATTTCAAGTAGGGCAGCAGAGTCATAATTTGAGGTATGAGGAACATTGTCAATTTCTGAAAAGGTTACAGGTTTAGAACAATCTTGCCATACTTGAGTTGTTGTCCCATTGCTAACTGCAGTTACTTTGGCCTGTAGAGTTGTTTCAAAAGAATTACTGCAACCGTTTTTTAATTGCCAGTGTGCTATGGTTTCTTCGACAGATCTTATCTGGCCCAATTCTCGACCTGTTATTGGAACTTCATTATCTATATCGCTATGAATATGGTGCATGGCGACGGGGTTGCAGTAGAACATTTTTCAAATTCTCCACGAAACTGTCCTGCTAACGCTACGATTGCAGTGATTTTTTCAGGAATAGTACAAGCAAGTTTGTATGTCATAAAACCGCCAGCGGAATACCCTAAAAATACACAATGTCGCTCGTGATGTTATATTCGATTTTCAATTGGTCTATGACACTACTTAAAAAGTTAACATCACCTAATTTATTTTCTGTGTCGTTTACACTGTCCCACCCCCAGAATCTATTAATTCCCTGTGGCGTAGCGACAAGTAAGCTTTGAGTGTCACCGAGTAATTTAGCATTAAAAATTGTATTAACCTTTTTTGGTGTCATAGGTGCTCCATGTAACAATATTGCTATGCCCTTGATTGGCAAACTTGGTGCATATACCGTTATGTCACGATTGTCCCAAGGCATACAATCCATATCATCTGGAATTGTAACTTCTGAACATTGAATTACTTCCTTTGCAATTTCAGTTGGCTTAGTTGAGCTGTCGTCACTACAACCTGCTAGTAAAGATACTAAAATACTTATTATTAAAATCATAAATGCTGAAATGTGTTTATTCATTTTACTTCTCTTAAATTATGGAAGCATTAGCTTGTCACCTTCAAAGATTTACTCAATAAAGAGGCCGCTATGAATTAGTAATGGAATTGTAATGGTCTGTTAATAAGGGGATTGCAGGCCGTTTGGTTAGTTCCATGTCTGTTTAACTTGTTATAAAATTCTAATATTATACCATTTCGGAAAAAGATTAGGTCAGGCATATCCAATCCCTCGTACACATTTTTGTCACCCGTTTTGTATCGCTGATAAAATCGTTCCATGCTTTCGTACAAGAGTCGACAATATCGTTATAACCTTCAAAACATCGGTTCGCGATATGATGTTGCCTAATCCAACTCCATACTTGCTCTATTGGATTCAACTCTGGTGAATACGGTGGCAATTTGATGAGAGTGACATTATCAAATGGCTGAACCGTATCGAATGTGTGCCAACCTGCGCCATCCATTATGACGACGGCATGTCTACCTAATGCTGTCGCCTTTGATATTTGCTCCATATGTAATGTCATTACTTCTTTGTTTACGTATGGGGTTATTATCGCCTCAGTTTTACCATTTGCTGGGCAAACCGCACCAAACAAATAGGCGTACTCGAATTGTTGCTGTTTGACTGCTCGTGGCCTGCTTCCTTTCTTTGCCCAAACACGACTCGTCGTGTTTTGTTGACCAAAACGAGCTTCATCTTGGAACCAAACATCTACATCGTCTGGCATAACCCTCAGTGGAGTGTTAAGGATCGTTTCCAACAGGAACTTTTTAAAAGCGTCTTGCGCTTCTTGTGATTGTTTTGGATGTTTAGACCGACTGGTGATCCAGTTGAAGCCTAGGCTATGTATTACACTGTAGACATGACTTAGATTGAAACGGACATTAAATTCATTGTCGATAAAATCTCGAATATCTGAGCCGGTTAATCTCCCGCCTTGTTCAGACGTCGATCGTTTACTAATAAATTGGGTTAAAATTGCCAGCTGCTTACTTGTCAATTTTCTTGGGCGACCGGATATAGGTTTGTTTTCTAAGCCAGCAAGACCATCGGCTAGGTAGTTTTGGACCCACAAGTTCACGCTACCTCTTGCGACATTAAGACGTCTAGCGATGCTTGTTCTACTTTCCCCGGCGACAAAATGGGAAACAGCCAATAATCTCATTCGTTTTCTTGCATTGGGCTCCTTTCTTGAAAGAGCTAATAGTGACTGTGATGTATGAGCCAATTTTCGAATATTCCACTATGATGAACCTAGCCATATTAGATCAGATATTTAACCAAAATGGTATTAGATACGTTTATTAGTAGGCCGGTGCTGAACTTTTTCCTTTTAAGTATAAATAGATGTTAGCCAAACTGACTGTTGTGGGATAAGTATAGGAGAGAGTAAAAAGCCGCTAAAAAGCGGCTTTTAAATTGAGGCGTTTAAACAAATATTATTTGTACTTTCCGCCTTTGGCGATAATTTCCTGCGCCATAATATCTGCTATTTCATGTGTAGGGCGGTTTTCATTGTCAGCACGTTGAAAAATTTCTAACAAGGTATCGTAAATTTCGTGAACCTTGGCTGTCGCTTTTTCTGCACTATAACCATCTTCATCTTGCTCAAAAAGATATTAATTATGCCGCCAGCATTAATTGCATAATCAGGGGCATATAAAATTCCCTTATCTTTCAGCGCATCGCCATGATGTGGTTTTGCTAACTGATTGTTTGCACAACCAGCAATAATTTTTACTTTAAATTGCGGTATCGTGTCGTCGTTAACGGTCGCACCGAGTGCACACGGAACATAGATGTCTGCATCCACAGCATAAATGTCATTTAAACCAACCGCTGTTGCAGCGTAATGCGTAACAGCGTAATCAATTGAGTCATTGTTTATGTCAGTTACAATAAGCTTGGCACCATCATTGTGTAAACGTTCACATAAATACATACCTACTGAACCTAAACCCTGAACTGATAGCGTTAATCCTTCAAGGTTATCAGAACCAAACTTATGTTTTGCAGCGGCTTTGATGCCGAGATAGGTTCCAAGCGCTGTAAACGGCGCAGGGTTTCCACTTTGGCCCTCTAATCCAACAACATAATCTGTCACACTATGGGCTTGCATAATATCGGCTGTCGTAATATTTACGTCTTCAGCAGAATAGTAGGTACCATTCATGTTATTAAGTTTATGGCCGAACGCTTTAAATAAGGCTTCAGACTTTAACTTTTTAGGATCACCTATAATAACAGCTTTACCGCCACCAAAATTTAATCCAGCTAACGCATTTTTGTAGGTCATGCCTTTTGATAAACGAAGTACGTCAATTAACGCGTCTTCGTCTGAGGCGTAATTCCAAAAACGACAGCCACCTACTGCCGGCCCACAATTAGTATTATGAACGGCGATAATTGCTTTTAATCCCGTTTCTTGATCTGAACAGAAAACAACCTGTTCATGGTTGTCAAATTCGACTTGAGAAAATACAGACACAACTGCTCCAGTAAATAGATATGATCAGCAGGACTCTACCAAAGCTGCTTTTTCTCTACCAGTATTTAGAAAAAGACAGATCTGGTGCGACCAGTTTGAAGTGTAAATAAAATAGCGCTTGTAGCCTTACTCATTAATTAGTACAGTCTTGAAAAAATAGCGAACAATTAAAAATATAATGTCTGAAAATAAAACTAATACCTTAACTGAAGAAGAAATTAATCAGTGGTGCAAAGCATCATATCAAGAAGCGACTAAAATATTAGCGCAAAACGGGATCATTACCGAGTCTGTTGATACTAAAGACAGTCGTTATTTACCGCCTGTCATTGCATTCTGGAAACTAAAATCAACTGACGGCAACCAATTTTGGGTTGTATGTGGAGAAATTAAACATGACTTTCTCCCTGTGTCTGCGGCAAATTCGGCACGTGAAGCTGCGCGGTCTTTTGCATTACGTTGGCAAATTGAAGTCGAACAACTCGTGACAAAACAACAGGTTGAAACTGATGAAGCGGTAATCGAACAGCTAAAACAGGAAGCTGCAGATACTAACTTTTGTGCAGATAGACTTTATCAAATTTTTGAAATAGAAAGCTTTTGGGGTTAGGCCGTTTTTGCACTAGAAGCCTTAGGTTTTTAGTGCAATATTCCATGCGGGCAAACAAAGCTATTTACCGAACAGCTTAACGTTTGCTTGGGTAGCCCTGTTTCCATATAAACACCTCCAACAGGTTTGAATCCTTGATTAGTAAAATAACTTACGTTATCAAGTTCTGCATCTATGGTAACTTGATTGATCCCTTTCCTATGCGCAATAGACAACAATTGTTGGATTACCTTTTGTGCAGCGTTGGTGTTCCTATATTTCATCAAAACAGCAATACGACTAATTTTCCCATTTTCACAAATACGTCCAGTTGCTACCGCTTTATCGTCTTCGTTTCTAACTAATACGTGTTCACAATTTATGTCGTTGTTATCAAACTCTTCCGTTTCAGGAATTCTGTGTTCGCAAATAAAAACCTTATTTCGTACTTCTTTTATCTCCTCGATATAATCGGTTTCTCTACGCCAATTAACGTTATTAACCTTGTAACTCATGTTCATCCAATATAAAAAAATAGCCGTAATTAATAAGTGTAGTAATAAGTTGGCTATTTTCTATACAAAAATCATGTTTTTTAATATTAATGTCTCGCTTGATGAGCAGGAAATTAATTTATTCGCAAATTCAACTTGTTGAGAACTCAGCGGGTAATTTTCACCATCACAGAATAAAGTCAAATTTTCCTCGTCGCTGGAAATTGCGAGTTTAACACCAAGCACTTTTTGAATTTCAATTTCGCTATTAAATAATTCGTTACCATAATCTGCTGGGATTCGTTCCGCGAGGGGTTCTACATTCAACTCTCGCGTCGCTGCGGTAAGTCGAGTTAATAAATAATGTTCAAATTGAGCCTTGTCACCGACTAGGTCTAGTACCTGTTTTTGCAATTGGGTAATGTTTGCAGGAGATAATCCAAAACCAGAGGTGTCGTTGTTAATAACCGTGTCAGTGAAGCGGTCTAATCCAAGGTTTTGATCAATGATATGATCGGCAATACCACTTAGCAATTCTTGACTCGAAGGCGCTCTAAATCCAATGCTGTAAGCAAGAGCGCTTTCTATTGTTTCGCCTTGATGAGGTGAGAAAGGGGAATATATAAAATGTCACCATTGGTAACGGTTGCGTCAATTATCGGTTCAAAAGCCGGTACGTGGAGCAGGTCGGTTGCCGCTTCAATGTGTTCTATTTCTTTATTTACCGCTCCAACTTGCCATTGTCGTTTCCCTATACCCTGAACGATAAAAACATCATATTGATCAAAGTGGGGACCAACCCCTCCGCCTATGTGTAGAGAACGAGATCATAACATCGTCAATTCGCCATTTTGGAATGAAATTAACCATAGATTTAAGTTCATCAACAGAGTCAAACCAATTGTCGACGCCTTGTACCAACAAGCTCCAGCAACGTTCACCAAATTGACTAAAGTCCTCAAAAGGCCCCTGTGCAACTTTCCAGTTGTTATCTGAGTTGGTTATTACTCTAGAGTCAATAAAGGATTCCATCGCTAAGCCAGCCACTTCATCGGGTGCAATTGGTGATGGAAAATTTGGTAATGCATTTTTTAGTAATATTGGTTTTTTTGCCAATAGTCTTTCAAAAATGTTTCTTTTGAAATGGTTTGCCAATTGATATTCATAAAGTGACTTCTTAATTTGTAGGATGATGGGCAATAAAAAAGCCAGTCAATAGACTGGCTCTTTTTACGAATATAAACTTAGTTTAATTCGTCGATAAATGCGACAGCACGGCCGATGTAGTTTGCCGGTGTTAATAACTTCAGTTCAGCTTTAACACTATCTGAAAGGTCTAAACCATCGATAAATTCAGCCATAACTTGTTGGTTAACTTTTTTACCACGAGTTAGGTCTTTTAATTTTTCGTAAGGTTTTTCAATACCGTAACGACGCATAACGGTTTGAATTGGCTCTGCTAACAATTCCCAGTTATTGTCTAATTCATCAAGCAAACTTTGGGCATTAACTTCTAATTTGCTAATGCCTTTTAACGTGGCTTGATAAGCAATAATTGAATGTGCAACACCAACACCTAAAGTACGTAGTACTGTAGAGTCAGTCAAATCACGTTGCCAGCGCGAGATTGGCAATTTTGTTGCTAGGTGACCGTAAATAGCATTAGCAATTCCTAAGTTACCTTCAGAGTTTTCAAAGTCTATTGGGTTAACTTTGTGAGGCATTGTTGAAGAGCCGATTTCGCCTGCTATGGTTTTTTGCTTAAAGTGACCCATTGCAATGTAACCCCAGATATCACGATCAAAATCGATTAATATCGTGTTAAAGCGCGCCATTGCGTCAAAGATTTCAGCGATGTAGTCATGTGGTTCAATTTGGGTAGTAAACGCATTAAAGGTTAAACCAAGTGAGGTTACAAACTCTTCAGCGTGTTGATGCCAGTCATGTTCTGGGTAAGCAGAAATGTGTGCATTGTAGTTACCAACAGCACCATTAATTTTTCCTAACATCTCAACGTTAGCAATTTGTTCACGTTGACGTTGTAGTCGAACATAAACGTTTGCCATCTCTTTACCCATAGTAGATGGTGTTGCCGGTTGACCATGTGTACGACACATCATCGGCATAGATTTGTATTCGTTTGCTAAGCGTTTTAACTCAGACAGAATTTTGTCACAGTAAGGCAAAACAACGTCTTTGCGAGCAGCAGATAACATTAAACCATGTGAAAGGTTGTTTATGTCTTCAGAGGTACAAGCAAAATGAATAAACTCGTTAACTGCAGTTAATTCTGCATTGTCAGCAACCTTTTCTTTTAAAAAGTATTCAACGGCTTTTACATCGTGATTTGTTGTAGCTTCAATGTCTTTAACACGCTGGGCATCGGCTTCTGAAAAGTTATCAACGATTGCATCTAAAAGAGCATTAGCTTCTGCAGAAAATTCAGGTACTTCCTGGATTGCAGCCGTTTTCGCTAACTTTTGTAACCAACGTACTTCAACGATAACACGGTATTTTACCAGACCAAATTCACTGAAAATTGGACGTAATTCTTCAGTTTTATTGCCGTAACGGCCGTCAACTGGTGAGATTGCAGTAAGTGCAGATAGTTGCATGACGTTGCTTTCCTCTATTCCTAACTAATGGATGTTAATTCATTTTTAAACGATAGTGCGTCTTGCAATATGCGTTTGCGATTCAATAAAAAGTGTCTTCTTTGGCCGCCTAGTTGACGCCATAAAACAGCGGCGCGTACGCCTGCTAATAACAAGGCTCGGACTTTATTTTGAATGTCCGGTTGTTTTAATATGTCTGGGTTGCCAATGATTTGAATTTTTTGCCCGATTGGACTGATAATTTCGCGATAACTGTCTGCAAAGTTTTGCACAACAGAAGGCGAGGTTAATTCAAAATGTTCTAAACGGCGTTCAACGTTTTCAAGTGATGTTGTCAATTGATTTAGTGCTGAATTTGATTTTAATAATTTTTTGCCAAAGACATTATACCTGCAACATAGCGCGTAACTTCTACGTCGCGTGTTGTTGTTTGTCCTGACAATTGATGGACGAGCAGGTCGCAACCATCACTTAGCTCAACAATAGACGGATATACATCAAATACAGTCTTAGGTGAGGTGATCATAATGCCGCTTAAAAGCGCATTAAAGTTAGTTTTATCGTAAGGTTTGCCTTTGGCCAATAGTTGAATTAACTGAGCCGACAGGCAAACGGCCGATAATGCGATTGTTTGGGCGCGCTGCGATTGTTCCATCATTTATCGAATATAACTCTCAATGATCCCGCCACCTAAACACACTTCACCATCGTAAAATACTGCTGATTGCCCCGGCGTTACCGCTCGTTGAGGTGAATCAAATATCACTTTAATCGTGCCATTTTCCAAATCAGGGAAAACGGTACATTCGATATCATCTTGGCGGTATCTTGTTTTAACGGTTAACCTAGATTCGACCTGTGGACCTTTGCTATCGACCCAATTTAATTGTGATGCGTGTAGTCCATTAGAAAACAGCAAAGGGTGGTTTTTACCTTGACCAACGATAAGCACGTTTCTCTCGACGTCTTTATCGACAACAAACCAAGGTTGATCTTTAAATTCCTTTAAACCGCCAATTAGCAGGCCTTTTCGTTGACCTAACGTATGATACATTAACCCTTCGTGTTGACCGATAACTTCGCCCTCAGGCGTTTCAATGTCACCTATAGTTGCGCTGGTAAGTATTGTTGTAAGAAGTCTTTAAACTTGCGTTCACCGATAAAACAAATGCCAGTCGAGTCTTTCTTATCTGCTGTTATTAAACCCTGTTCTTCAGCAATACGTCTAACTTCTGGTTTTTCTAGCTCGCCAACAGGGAATAAGGTTTGTCCTATTTGTGCCTGATTTACGGCGTATAAGAAGTAACTTTGATCTTTGTTAGAATCAAGTCCACGTAACATTTGGGCATTGTTGTCATCCGCTGTCCGTCTGACGTAATGGCCAGTTGCAATATAGTCAGCAGATAAAATTTCTGCGGAAAATTGCAAAAACGCTTTAAACTTAATTTCTTTATTGCACATAATGTCAGGGTTTGGTGTTCGACCCGACTTGTATTCTTCTAAGAAATGCTCAAAAACATTATCCCAGTATTCTGACGCAAAGTTAACGGTATGCAGTTCAATGCCAAGTTTGTCGCATACTGCCTGCGCATCTTTAAGATCTTCAGCAGCAGAACAATATTCTGAGTCGTCGTCTTCTTCCCAATTTTTCATGAAAAGGCCTTCAACTTGATAACCTTGCTTTTGCAATAAATACGCAGAAACCGACGAATCTACGCCGCCAGACATACCTACGATGACTTTTTTAGTCGAATTCTCAGAGAAACTTTCAGACATGAATTGGGACAAAAAACCTATACGCTTAAAATTGGCGCGGATTTTACCACAGCTGACATTAAAAATGTATCGCTTGGGGTGTTAATTTTGTTATTGATTAGCAATATTTATTTAGTGGAAAAGCGATCATAAAAGGCTGGAGAGAACTCAGCCAGCCTGATATTAAGGGAATTTACGTTATAGCTTAATAATACCTAAGTTCTTGCACTTTCCCCAAAATACTCGATAAGAATAAGCTGTGTACGCTAATATCGTTGGTACAACAACGATTGCACCATATAATAAGAAGTTCAAAGATTCTGGCGCCGCCACTGTTTCCCATATAGTGAGGTGTTGAGGTACGATATACGGGAAAAAACTGTAACCTAAACCCGCAAAGCTAAATACAAATATGAGCGCTGTCATGATAAACGGCAGACCTAGGAACTGGTCTTTAAATTTTTGTAGGTGTTTCAGATACATATAAGTTAAAACAAATAAAATGGTACAAATTACCGGGATAGGGACCAAAAATATTGAGTTTGGCCAAGTAAACCACTTTAAATAGATTTGTGGATTTAAAGCTAAGTTGGTTAACGATACTGCAATTACACCGATAAAGGTTACGATAAGCATCTTTTTGCCGTTTTTAATGGATCGTATTTGTAGCTCGCCTTCAGCCTTCATGGTTAGCCACATAGCACCGATAAAGCAATAGGCCGCACAAACCCCTAAAGCACTTAATATAGCAAAACTGTATCCGACTAAACTTTTGTCGAAACCCGTAACAAATAGTCCTAACATAAATCCCTGTGACAGCGCGGCGATAAAAGAACCAAATTTGAACGCTTTGTCCCATGAAGGTTTGTGGCCAAACGAAGCCTTAGCTCTAAAATCGAATGCCACGCCTCTGAGTATGAGCCCAATTAACATAACAGAAGCGGGTATATACAATTCCTTTAATATCAAGCTATGTGCCTGTGGAAAGGCGATTAATAGTAAGCCAATCGCTAAAACTAACCAGGTTTCGTTAGCATCCCAAAATGGGCCAATACTCGCGACCATAATGTCAGATTCTGACTGGTTATCTAACGGTAATAACATGCCAACTCCTAAGTCGTAACCATCCAAAATTGCATACAAGATTACGGAGAGGCCCATTAAGCATACGTAAATTATGGCAAGGGTATGTTGATCAAACATGCTGATTCTCCAATGTATTTGACGCCGGCTGTTTTAAAACAATAGTCTCACTAATGTCTATTTCTTCTATTTCGACCGCACGTCGAGCCATAACAAAAATGGTATGTAGATAAGCCGCGAGTAGTCCCACATAAGTTAAAATATATAAAGTCAAACTTGTTGTAACATGTGCAGTAGGCAAGTCAGTCACAGCTTCACTTACTTTTAGAATGCCTGAAACGATATAAGGTTGACGGCCTATTTCAGTCACATACCAGCCAGCAAGTGTCGCTATCCAACCGCTAAAACTCATACATACAAAGGTCGTTGTTAACCAGTTGGGGACTGCTTTTTTGCGAAGGATATAACTTCCGGCTAACCAAGAAACCAATATCATGAGTAGACCCATGCCAACCATGACACGAAAACTGAAAAATACAGGTAAAACAGGAGGGTGGTTTTCTCCAAATTCGTTAAGACCCTTTATTTCGCCATTTTTATCGTGGGTTAAGATAAGACTGGCTAAGTTTGGGATCCCTATTTCAAATTTATTTGTTCTATTTTTTCGTCAGGTATAGCAAACAACAAAAGAGGCGCCCCTTCTGTCGTTTCCCAAACGCCTTCCATTGCAGCAACTTTTTGTGGCTGATTCTCCAACGTATTTAAGCCATGTAAATCCCCAACAAATGCTTGAATGGGTGTTAGTACCATCGCTGCAATAACCGCTATTTTAAACGTGAGTAACGGCGCTCTTTTGGTATCACCGCGTTTGATCCTATAGGCGCTGATCCCTGCAATTAAAAATGACGCTGTGATTGCGGAAGCCAATAACACATGAAAAAATCGAAATGGAAATGAAGGGTTAAAGATGATTTCCATCCAATTAACTGGATAGACAATACCATCGACAATTTTGTGTCCTTGAGGAGTCTGCATCCAAGAATTAAGCGACAAGATCCAAAATGCTGACATTGTGGTGCCAAAGGCAACAATACAGGTGGCGAGCGTATGTACACGAGCAGACACCCGCTTTATGCCAAATAACATAATGCCTAAAAACGTCGCTTCGAGGAAAAATGCCGTTAATACTTCATAACCTAATAAAGGTCCGGCAACATTACCAACCCGCTCCATAAATCCGGGCCAATTGGTTCCAAACTGAAATGACATGGTAATGCCACTAACCACACCTAATGCAAACGTTAAGGCAAATATTTTGACCCAAAATCGGTAAGCTCTCATCCAGACTGGATCGCCGGTTTGATCAAATCGTATTTTAAAAAACACTAAAAACCAACACATCGCAATAGTGATCGTTGGAAATAAAATATGAAAACTAATGTTTATTGCAAATTGAATGCGCGACAAAATCTCGACATCAATCATGGCGTATACTCCTAGGTAGAAGAATTGACTTGTTTAGTTATTTTGCGACTTTGTTATTAAGAATTTTGTCTTTCATATCTAAAACTTTGCCGACTCCGGCTCCGAGTTTCATTAACGTTTTTAGATTATCCGGTTTCATTGTTTGAAGTTCGTTTGCCCAAACAGTCACGGTTTCCAGCAATTCGTGGATTTCAAACATCTTTTCCTGTGCGAATTGTTCTTGCTGGTTGGCTGGTTCTTCTAACATTACGGTTCTTAGTAACGATAATGTCGGGTCCATTTCACGTTTTCGTCTCTCTTCAAATACGCGAGTAGCAAGGTCCCAAATAGATCCGTCCGGAGCATAATAGTCTTTTCGATCACCGGGAATATGATGGGTTTTAATTAATCGCCACGACTGCAACTCTTTTATCCCCATAGAGACATTGCCTCGAGAAATGTTCAGGGTTTCGGAAATGTCATTTGCTGTGAGTGGTGATTCGTTTATGACAAGCAACCCGACCATTTGACCAATAGTACGATTAAAGCCCCAACGACTGCCCATTTCACCACAATGCATTACAAATGCTTCGATTTTAGATGTCATTCTCATGTCAATGTGCCTATTTTTGTTTTGTAGTTTTAGAGTGTTCAGTAATTTCTGAAACCTTAAATTGTTTATTGATCTAAATCAACAAAATATTTAACTTTGTAAAGATAAAATCGTGCGGTATTAAGTGCTAATCTCTCTTTTAACTAGGTTTTAACTTAAATCACCCTTAAGGTAGATTGACTCGCAGGTGTTCTGTTTTCAGCTAAAAAATTAAACCCGTTAAATTTGTAGGAGTCCCATGCGTTTATTCATGATTTCATTGATTTTTATAAGTTCAAGTTCATTTAGTCTTCCACTTGAAGATTTGCCTGCGGGCCTTACAACGGATATCCCCATCGGCAAGGTCGATGGCCTAATACTGCGTATAAATATTGCTTTGCCAGCGCGGCAAAATAAGACGCTATCTCCGGTAATGGTGTTTATTCATGGCGGCGGGTTAATCAAGGGGGATAAAAGTAAATTTAACAAACATCTAGAAAAGATGGCAAAACGTGGCGTTGTTGCAGCAAGCGTAATGTATCGACTAGCACCTGAGTATCGTTTTCCTGCGGCTATTGAAGATGTAAAGTCTGCAATTCGTTTTTAAAGGCACACTCAGAAGCATTCAACCTAGATCCAAACCGGATCATTGTCAGCGGAATATCAGCGGGTGGCTATTTAGCAACTATGGTTGGGGTAACAGGGAATGCAGAAGGATTTGATGATCATGGCATTTACCCAAACTATGATGCTTCGGTACGAGCTGTTATCGCGTATTCAGGAAGTCTTGCCGACTTTAGGCGCAAGGAGTACCAAGATTTTGTATTAGTTGAGCGCTTTGCCAACAGCGAACAAATAGATAAACAGGTTGCACTCGCAGCCATTTCACCAATAACGTATCTAGATAAACAAGACCCACCTTTTTTCCTCGTCCATGGTACGGCAGACAATGTTGTACCTGTACAAATGACACGAGATTTTGCACTTGAATTAAAAAACAGCGGTCATGAATTTGAATACATCGAAGTCGAGGGGGTGAACATAGCTTAAGTCATTCTCGTCCCAAACAAGCAAAAGCTGTGTTTAAAGCATCTATGACGTTTTTCAAAAAACACGCATTTGTAGAACAAATTCAACCACTGTAGTTAAGTTTACTGTACTTTTATTGTGTTATTTATTTAGGTTTAGCAACTTCTGATCTGAGTCTTGCTTGCGCATTTACAAAAAAACTGAAATATGGATGTTCTTTATCAACCACCTCTAAAGCGATATTGGCTTGTTTCAGGGCTGCTTGTAGGTTGCCATTCATTTCATAACCATAGGCTAACCCGTATTGTGCATCTGCGGAATCAGGGTGAAGTTTAATATTGTGTTTAAATACTTCAATAGCGGATTCAAATTTTTGCTGGTTAATGAGGTTATAGCCAATTTGCCTGACATTTGCCTCTGGTGGTATCGTGACGATGCCCCACTGTGACGATAGGCGCTTGTAATATAGGTCAATAGAAGTTGGATTTCCGATATATGCGCTCATTGGCATCTGCATAGGTAAAAACAAGCTGTGATAAGCATTAAATAACCCTGCTGGGGTGGTTAAAGCATGTGCCACATTTGGAAAAACATCGGTAACCAATTTTAAATCAGAGGGTTTGTTATTTTGCAAAAATGAATGAAAGTCATCGTAAACTTCGCGCATTTCCCCACCTTCTTCGCCGATGTTCATATATAAATAGTTATCAAAGTGTTTTGTTTTGGATATGAATTTTTAGCCTCTTGTACGGTTGTTCTCGCGCCCCACCAAACCGCTGGGCTAAACGCTAAATGCGCTTGGAATAGGTGAGGTCTGCTGTGCAAAGCGTGTATGACCAAAAGCCCACCAATAGACGAACCAGAGAAAATTCGATAATCATGTGTTCGGTAAGTTTTATCCATGCGCGGGATCAATTCCATTTCAACAAAATTGAGGTATTTGTCGCCACCACCCCTTGTCCGACAGGGCCTCTAGGATCCTGGTTTACCGTTGGCGTTAAGTCTCTAGTCCTGTCAGTGTTTTCAATGACGGCAATTATGACTTCAGGCGCCGCATTTTGTTCGACAAGCCTGCTTAACAAACCTGTTAACAATGACAAGTCATCTTTTGACCCCGGCAGATAAATAACTGGGTATGTTTTTTCAGTATTTGAAAAATAGTTTTTGGGTAACTTAACTAGTATTCTGCGCTCTTCGTTTAGTTGTTTCGAAAAGAAAACTTCATAATGTACCGATTCTTCATTCGCATGAACCGCAAAAATGTTAGTTAAGCTCAAAATGAATAAACAAGTAGCCTTAAAAAATCGCATATTAATTCCGTGTTTAGTTCTGAAAAAATGATTTGCATTGGAACGTATCCAACACGTTATCAATACAGTAAGAATGACAAATTGGCCACTGATTGGCTTTTGTAATTGCACTTTTACCCAACAATCTTGTTGTTGCCGAATTTACAGCGCATTGCCGCAATTACCAACCTAAATTTTTTTACGAAGGTGGGACTTGTGTTGGTGCTGTACCTGATTTAGTTAACGATATTTGAAGAGCGGAGGCATCATATTATTTGGATGAGAGTGCCTTGGGCATGGACATTCTAAATGTCGTTGCTAATCATGCTTTTAATCAGTTTTATTTAGCCTCAATATTTCTAGTCTCAATATTTTTGTACGTTCTCTTTTTTGGAGCCGTTGATCGTATTTACAACATATTTTTAAAACCGCATAAAATAAAGTGGAATACCAAACCGAAAACGGTATTACTTTTGTTCAATAACATTGAATGTACCTGTTTCAATACCGTCCAACGTCCAGTTTCCAACACGATATCGAATTAACCTTAGCGTAGGGTGTCCAATATGAGCGGTCATTCGCCTGACTTGACGATTTCTACCTTCACTAATGGTGATTTCTAACCAACATGTTGGTATTGATTGCCGCTCTCTGATTGGTGGATTTCTTGGCCCTACTAGTTCAGGTTGCGCAATTATCCTAATTTCGGCGGGTTTAGTTAAGCCATCTTTAAGCTCTACGCCATCACGCAATTGTTGTAATTTTTCATCATTTGGAATGTTTTCGACCTGTACCCAATAGCATTTGGTTGTTTTAAATTTAGGACTGGAGATTTTATTTTGCAATTTTCCGTTATTGGTTAAAACAAGCAAGCCTTCACTGTCTCTATCTAATCTTCCCGCCGGATATACCGCGGGTATATCGATATAATTTTTTAGGGTTTCACGGCCATCAGCATCGGTAAATTGGGTCAGCACATTAAAAGGTTTGTTAAACAATATTATTTTAGTTGTTGTCGGCTCAACCTTGGTTGATGCATTACTAGGTTTGGTTGTTTTCCGCCGAGCCATAGTTGCACCAAATTGGTTTGGTTTTTTACTTTTATTTCCCGAAGATGCTTTACGGATAACACCCTTGGCAGGTTTCTTTATATTTCTTGTGTCGGACTTATTAGAAAAATACATAACACCTAATCTGATAAAACTCTTTCATTAATGGCCAGTATTTTATAGTATTCACACCCAAATTTCAGACTAAAATTGATTTCGTTGAGTATTGAACAAATATTGAACGATTTTCATACTGTTAAACTTGTCGGTCTCAGTTGTTTTGTAGTTTAAACACAACAAAACGGATTAGTCGTCCGAAATTTTGCGACCGACACTCGACTGCAAAAAATGTAGGGAAAATCAATGACATCTAAAATCATCTATACAAAAACAGATGAAGCGCCGGCTTTGGCGACTTATTCTTTCTTACCAGTTGTAGAAGCATTTAGTGCGACTGCTGGTATAGACGTAGAAACTCGCGACATTTCACTTGCGGGCCGTATCATCGCTAATTTTGCAGAATATTTGCCAGAAGACCAACGAATTGAAGACGAACTTGCCTATTTAGGTCAAGTTGCAAAAACGCCTGAAGCAAACATTATCAAATTGCCAAATATTTCAGCATCTATTCCTCAGTTGAAAGCGGTAATTAAAGAACTTCAAGCGCAAGGTTATAAATTACCTGAATTTCCAGAAGAGCCAAAAACAGAGCAAGAGCAAGATGTCCGTGCTCGCTATTCTAAAGTATTAGGTTCAGCGGTAAATCCTGTTTTACGTGAAGGTAACTCGGACCGCAGAGCACCAAGGTGCTGTTAAGCAATATGCTAAGAAAAACCCACACTCGATGGGGGCTTGGTCGAAAGATTCAAAATCACATGTTGCACATATGAAAGATGGCGATTTTTTCGAAAATGAAAAATCAGCAACAATTGCTAATGACGGTTCATTGAAAGTCGAGCTTGTCGCAACAGACGGTTCCGTCACTGTTTTAAAAGAGTCTATTCCTGTATTAGCGAAAGAGATTGTCGACGGCACGTTTTTAAGTGTTAAAAAACTGCAAGAATTTTTAACTGCAGAAATTGCAGATGCTAAAGCGTCTGGTGTTTTGTTCTCCGCTCATCTAAAAGCGACAATGATGAAAGTGTCTGATCCAATTATTTTTGGTCATATCGTTAAAGCATTTTATAAAGACGTTTTTGCGAAACACGGTGAAACATTTGCAAAATTAGGCGTTGACGTAAATAACGGTTTTGGTGATGTTGAAGCAAAACTTGCGTCATTGGACGAGGCAACTCAAGCTCAAATCAAAGCGGACATTGCTGCGGTTTATGAAAATAACCCAGCAATCGCAATGGTTGATTCAGATAAAGGTATCACTAACTTACACGTACCTTCAGACGTTATCATTGACGCTTCTATGCCTGCTGCAATTCGTTCTTCAGGTCAAATGTGGAATGCAGAAGGTAAATTACAAGACATGAAAGCGGTAATTCCTGACCGTTGTTATGCGGGTGTTTACCAAGAAACGATTTCGTTCTGTATTGAAAATGGTGCTTTTGATCCATCAACTATGGGGACTGTTCCTAACGTTGGTCTTATGGCTCAAAAAGCTGAAGAATACGGTTCACACGATAAAACGTTTGAAGTTGGTTCAACGGGTACAGTTAAAGTAACTGACCAAGACGGTAATCTTGTATTTGAACACAATGTTGAAGCGGGTGATATTTACCGCATGTGTCAAGTTAAAGACGCACCTATCCAAGACTGGGTAAAATTAGCGGTTAACCGCTCTCGTTTATCTGGAATGCCAGCCGTATTTTGGTTAAACGAAGCTCGTGCACATGACGCGCAAATCATTAATAAAGTTAATTTGTACTTAAAAGATCACGATACCGACGGCTTAGATTTACGTATTTTATCTCCAGAAGACGCGACTCGTTTTACATTAGACCGTGTGAAGAAAGGTGAAGATACTATTTCTGTAACTGGTAACGTTTTGCGTGACTACCTAACCGATTTATTCCCAATCTTAGAATTAGGTACGTCTGCTAAAATGCTTTCAATTGTTCCACTAATGAATGGCGGTGGTTTGTTTGAAACAGGCGCTGGTGGTTCTGCACCAAAACACGTTCAACAGTTCGAAAAAGAAAACCACTTACGTTGGGATTCTCTTGGTGAGTTTTTGGCACTGGCTGCATCGTATGAGCATTTAGCAAATACTAATGATAATCCTAAAGCGCAAGTTTTAGCGGATACATTAGATAAAGCAACTGCGACGTTTTTAGATAATAACAAGTCGCCTTCACGTAAAGTGAATGAGCTTGATAACCGTGGTTCACATTTTTATCTAGCGACATACTGGGCTCAAGAACTTGCAGCACAAACAGCTGATGCAGAGTTGCAAAGTAAGTTTAGTGCAGTGGCAAAATTCTTGACTGATAATGAAGCTAAAATTGTTGATGAGTTGAATAAAGTACAAGGTTCAAGCATGGACATCGGTGGTTATTATAAGCCGTCTGATGAAAAAGGCTTTGCGGCAATGCGTCCTAGTGCGACGTTTAATTCTGCAATGGATTTAATTGCTTAGTTCTTTGAATTAACAAAATATTCGATTTAGAAAAGCTGGAACTTAGGTTCCGGCTTTTTTTCAATTATTTACGAAAATATATCGAATGTTCATTGAATTACAATACGTTTGTGATTAAAGTCTGTGCATAGATATAATAATAATAGCGTAGAGAATAATTATGAAAAAATTGACTGCTTGTCTTTTGGCTGCGAGTTTAGCGTTTGGCGCACAAGCTGCTGATAGTCAAAGTTTGAAATTGATTTCAGTTTCAAGTTACTTAAACTTCTTTTTAGTTAACTTAAATGGTTGTGAAGATTACCACCCGTCAGTTCGCGCAGCTGCGTACCAATCAGAAAGCAAATTATATCCTCATTATGAAAAACTGGATAAAAAAATTAGTAGCTTGAAGATTGATAAAAGCGACAAAGACGCTATTTCAAATACAATTGAGCGCAGTCGTGCAAAGCTTAATGCACAAATTGCGGAAGGTGAGTTTTCAGTTGAACATTGTAAAGCGGTTATTGGTATCGTTGAAAATGGATTAGATTCAAATCTTTTATCTGCATTAAACTAAGAATACTGTTTTATAAAAAATGCGCTAAACCTCAAGGTATAGCGCATTTTTTTAATGATATTTAAATGTTTAAATATCAAATCATTATATTTTCTTTTCAAAAGCCTGTTTTTCAGCTTCTTTAAGCTCTTTGATTTTAGGCAATGCCATTCCAAGTTCTCTACCTCGGTAACGTGCAAAATATGTATTACCTATAAATCCGAGAGTCAAAAGCAATAATTCAATCGCTATAAAAATCTTTGGCCCTTCAAATGTCCATATTGCCGTCAAACCATGGATATAACACCACATGATGACAAAGTTGCTCCATAGGCATAGGTATATGGGTTGCCTTTAAGTAAACTCTGGAATAGCCGTTAACATAGGTAACCAAAATAAAACGAGGGTGATATAGGCCAAATTGTTGGCGTTCGGGTCGAGCACAAAAAATAACATAGGGTAATAGGCGACTAAGCCTAGGTATCCCGTAACTCCCATTAATTTTAGTTTTCGCACAAAACTCGCCATAGGCGCTGTTTTGAACGCGTGTTCACTATTGTCAAATTTTTGCATATCAGATTCTTATGAGTTGAGTTTTAATGCTGTGGTGGCTAATCGTTTTCCTAATGTAAAACAAATGGCCTTTTCGTCTGCTGTTAATGTGGTATCAGATTTTAGCCCTGAAACATGACTTGGACCATATGGACTGCCCCTGCGTCAGTGTTATGTAATGCGGGCTCAGAATACGGAACTCCGAGCAATAACATACCATGATGCAATAAAGGTAAAGACATTGATAATAGAGTTGACTCGTTACCGCCGTGCATACTAGAGCTACTCGTAAACACGCTTGCTGGTTTATCGATTAAATCACCAGAGAGCCATTGTGTTGACGTTTGCTGAAGAAATGCTTGTAATGGCACAGCCATCTGACCAAATCGACAGGGACTGCCTAAGGCTAACGCAGAGCAATGTTTTAAGTCATCTAATGTCACATCGGGAAAAACAGATGGCTGTTCATTACTGTCATTTACAGTACGTATTCGAGCTTCTAATCCCATAGATTCAGAACCCTTGGCAATTGCTTTTGCCATATTCAATACAGAACCGTGTCTGGAATAATATAAGACGAGCAGGTAGGGGTTGTCACTATTATAAAATATCCAAAACGTTTTCAGGAGGTCTGCCTATTGCTGCTTTGCCGTTGGCAACAACGATAGGTCGTTCGATGACTTTTGGATTGTTTACCATAAGTTCAATAACTTGTTGGTCAGTGAGTGATTTGTCTTCAAGCCCTGACGTCTTATATTCAGTTTCTTTTGTGCGGATTAGCGTTCGAGCTGAAATACCCAACATAGCAATGATTGCCGTTAACTCTTCGGCACTAGGTGGTGTTTTTAGGTATTCGATGACTTCGATGTCGTTTGACTTTTGTTGAACAAGTTCAAGTGTTTGTCGGCTCTTTGAACATCGAGGGTTATGATAAATGACCAAACTCATCGTTTTTTTCCTTTAATTTCCATTATGTATTTAGAGCGCTCACGATAACTTCGTTTTAATGCCTCTAACCGACTAATTTCAGAGCGGTTCACCTCAGGTAAAAAAGTGAGTGCTCGGTCAGTAGCTTGTATCGCTGCCGTATAATTTGACATTAATGCAAAATATTCTGCGCTTGTGGCGTGGTATTTTGCCATATTATTAATTTTTTTGTATGCCGTTCTTAATATTTGTGTTGCAAGAAAGTCATTTGGCTTGGCTAACAAATAATATTCGAGTAATTGAATAGCCTCATCATACTTTTTACTTTCGATAAGGACACTTGCATAATTTAGTGTGACTACCGAATTGTTAGGGCGAAATTTAAAAGCCTCAGCCAGTGCCGGTATATATTCTTCAGAGGTCCCCTTGGCATTATGTAAGTCTGAGAAACTATCCAATAAATATAGGTTTCAGGAGCTTGTTGCTCTAATTTATTTAGTAACTTTTCTGCTTCGGCGTATTGTTTGTTGTCTAAATAAGCTAACGCCAAGCCATAACTCGCTGCAAATAAGCGGTTTCCTTGGGATTTTTTAACTTTATCTTCGAGTATGGCAATAAGATCGGGATTGTTGCCACTAAAACGTGCCAATAATCTATGTTTTACCATTAAAAATTCAAGTGAATCGGGATAAAACTTCTTCTCATATTGATGGGCTCGAAGGCGAGCATCGGTAACGCGAGAGTCGGGTAGTGGATGGGTCACTAAAAACGCAGGCAGTGCGGTTTTGAAGCGAACTTTATCCTGAAGTTTTGCAAAAAAATCACTTGCAGCATAGGGGTCGTAACCGGCAGTGGCTAGTACATTCATTCCAATGTTATCCGCTTCTTGTTCATTACCTCGCGTGTAATTAATCATGGATTGTTGACTACCTGCTGTTGTCGCCATCATAGAAGCAATCATGGCTTCTGGGCTGACCATTGCCATTAGTAACGAGCCGAGTATACCAGCTAATGTTAGAGGTGATTGAGCCGCAGCGGCTTGTTGCCGACGAGCTAAATGACGTTGTGTCACGTGAGCAATTTCGTGCGCCAAAACGGAGGCTAGCTCACTTTCAGAATCGGCTGCAGTAATAAGCCCCGAATGCACGCCTATATGGCCACCATAAAATGCAAATGCATTTATATCTGAACTGTTAATTGTAAAAAAGTAAAGGGAAATTTGACGTCCTGTGAGTGCGCAACAAGTCGATTCCCAAGTGAATTTATATACTCACTAATTAGTGGATCGCTAATGACTCCAGACTGGCCCCGTAACTCATTGTAGATGAGTTCTCCCAAACGTATTTCTTTTTCAATACTAAGTACGGTAAGCGCTGATTGTCCAAGATCCGGAAGTTCATTGCTTGTGGCAAATGACTGGGCGGTAAAAACCAAACCGAAGGTGAAAATAATACCGTAAAAACAGGATTTTAGAGAACTCATAAATTAATTGCGCTCTTTGGTTTGCTGGTTATTTTGATGATGATTCATTTTCCATTTGTGCTGCAATAATTGCTTCTTCAGGAGGCAAGTTAGGGTTGATGTTTTGGCTGGCAAATGCGGCTTTAATGTCTGTGCCTTTTTCGCCAACAATTTCAAAATCGCGATGTAACTTTTCAATTATACGGGTAACGACAATATGCGCATGAATTATTAACGCCATATCCGCATCGTCACCATTTTTAATCGTAAAGGCGATGAATTTGTGCAATTGATTTATCCGAACTAAATATTTCATAGTTGTAGGATTCCATACGTGAAAGTCCATATTTGGATCACCACTAATATATTCGTCAACGACCTTACCATTGACGTATGGAAACGCTAAAAGTTCATAACCAATTTCAGAAAATACATGCAATATACATAATTTAGGTTTAGTTAATGGCGCATGCAATTCTAACGAATGTGGGTTCACGTTAGGTAATCGACCGAGTTTATCGTAATTCCAGTTTTTACGGTCAATTATTGTTTTATAGGCATTATCGAAGCCGTATGACATATATCCTTCAACTTCAGCGATGGAATTTGAGACTAGGCTAAAAAAAGCGGGCATTTCTCCCCAATTACTTTGTTTTTTAAACGCATTAACTTCTTTGATAGTGCAATCATCTGCTAAACCGTATTTATGTGGATAAAGGCCCATTGCATTCCGTTTTTTTATGGATTATTCACTCAAGTATCAATGATTGTGATAAATTATTGAAGTCTGAATTGAAATTATTTTTTATGGATTTTTGATGTGTTCAAGATTTGACGGCCGAGGTTTAAATTGCCCCTTGGGTTTTGTTAAAGCAAAACAAAGTTTATTACGCGATAAAACAAAAGAATATTTGTTAGATGACAAGACTACTCTGTATAATTTTATTCGTTACCTTGAAAAACAAAACATTACATTTGTCTTGCATTCGGAAGATAACAGCACCTTAGTTAAAGTGAATTTATAAACAATGTTAAATAGAAAAGGAAATATCGTGTTTCAAGTTTTCAAGCAGTGGTATAGAAAGAATTTTTCCGATCCAAATGCCGTTACATTAGCAATAGCCGTCGCCTTAATCGGATTTCTATTTGCATGGTTTGGCAAATTGTTAACACCGGTACTTGTCGCCGCCGTTTTTGCGTTTTTACTTGAGTGGCCGGTTAAAAAAGTCAGTATGTTAGGGGTTAATCGTAATATCAGTACGACAATTGTCATTGCCGGATTTGTCGGATTTATGGCTACGATGTTTTTTATGGCAATCCCAGTTATTTGGAAACAAAGCATCGGGTTAATAAAAGAATTGCCGGAGATGATGTCTGAAGTAAAAGGCTATATTCATTCACTTCCAGCGCAATACCCAAACCTTGATAAAGACTTAGTAAATAATGTCATGGCCAATGTTGACGGAAAGTTTATTAGTTTTCTCGAATCGTCACTGACCACAGCGATGTCGAGTTTAAATGACATAGTCGCGATACTAATTTATTTAATTCTGGTGCCATTAATGGTGTTTTTTATGCTTAAAGACAAAACATCGCTAATTGCAGGCATAGATAGCTTGATCCCAGCGGAACGGACACTCATTACCCAAGTCACCAGTGAAATGAATCAACAAATAATCAATTACATCCGAGGTAAGATGATTGAATTGTTTATTGTCGGTGGAAGTACTTTTATTGCTTTTGCGATTATGGAATTAAGGTACGCAGCGGTTCTCGGTTTGTTGGTGGGACTCTCGGTACTCATACCATATATTGGTGCAGCTGTAGTAACCATACCAGTTGTCGGCGTTGCGCTATTTCAGTTTGGTTTAACACCTGACTTTTATTACGTCATGATTGCCTACGGTATTATTCAAACATTAGATGGGAATCTATTAGTACCATTATTATTTTCAGAAGCTGTAGATTTGAATCCCGTTTATATCATTATAGCCGTGCTGTTCTTTGGCGGATTATGGGGGTTTTGGGGCGTGTTTTTCGCAATACCATTGGCATCTTTGGTCAAGGCCCTAATTAATGCATGGAGTGTTAAAAAATTGCCTGAGACTACAGAGTGCGCGGAGCAGTAACCTATCATTTGCTGTTAAAAACAAACCCATGTGTTACATATAAAAAAGGAAGCTAAGCTTCCTTTTTTATTACCTTAGAATTAACTTTGTAATTCTTTAATTTTCTCGATTACCACTTCATGATGATCTTTAGTTTTAAACTTATTAAAGAAGTGTTTAATCGTGCCATCTTGACCAATCAAAAATGTTAGTCTGTGGATGCCGTCATATTCACGACCCATAAATTTCTTGAGTCCCCAAACACCAAACTCGTCAGCAACTTTGTGATCTTCGTCTGACAATAAAGGAAAGTTTAGTTCGTCACGTTCAGTAAACTTAGTTAGACGTTTAACGGCATCTGGGCTTATCCCAACGGCAATGGTATTTAAGTCTGCAAGTTGTTGTTTTGCATCTCGTAGGTTCTGAGCTTGAACGGTACAACCTTAGTGTCATTGCTTTCGGATAAAAGTAAACTAAAACTTGGTGCTCTTTGAGCGCTTTAGCCAAATCAAATATTTCACCATTTTGATCTTCAAGGGTAAACATCGGTGCATTATCACCGGCTTGTAATGTATTCATAATCAACTCTTATTGCTTTTGGTTTATGGTAATCGGGCTTATTATGCAATTCATATTCAGAAGGGCACATTCAGTTTCGAGCCCAGATTTGAGGTCTTCAGGCGACACCGATTCTGGTAAATCAATATTGATGTCCGCAGATTGCCACTCCAGACCATCTTTAAATAAGGTATTTGATTTTAAACTCGCAATATCAATTTGATTTTTCGCTAAATACGATGTGAGTTTCTTTATCGTTCCTGTTTGGTCAGGACCTTCTATTTGTACTAAGTATTGTGGCCTTGCAAGTTCTTCATGTTTGGCCGTGCGTTTCATCATAGTTAATAAATTTAACTGTACAGCGAGTTGTGGCAGTTTAACTTCCAGTTCAAGCAAGGCACTGTTTTCACCCGCTAATAACATTATCATTGTAAACTCACTTCCAAAGATCGCCATCTTGCTATCTAGGACATTACAATTACATTGTGAAATTAAACCGGTGAGTTCGCTAACCAACCCCGTTTTATTCTTGCCTATTGCCGTTAATACTAAATGTTGTGTTGCGATTTGTTTTGACGCTAATGACATACCGTGTAACTACATGAATTAAAATTTCGGGTTGAAGTTTAACATATTCGAATAAAAACGCATCTTGAAGCATAAAGTCACTTGTTTTGTGTCGATACGATAAGTAACATAGCCCGCCCAGATAAGCAGGAGAGTCTATAGTCAATGTCTAGTAGTATTAATTTTTCCGGCAGTTATGTCGCCCTAATTACACCAATGTTTAACGACACTAAGGTCGATTTTGATGGTTTAAAAAATTAGTAGACTGGCATATTGAATCAGGCACTGATGGCTTGGTTATTTTAGGTACCACAGCAGAGACTGCGACGTTATCTGAAAAAGAACAATATGATGTATTAACAACGGTTATAGCACAAAATAATGGTCGTCTTCCGATCATCGTGGGTAATGGCTCCAATAGCACTTCTGCTACCGTTGAAAAAACCCAGCAACTTGACGATTTAGCCATCGATGGTTATTTGACTGTGACGCCTTATTATAATAAACCAACTCAAAAAGGGATGGTTGCACACTTTAAAGCGGTCGCTGCGGTAACTAAAAACCGATCATCCTTTATAATGTTCCAGACCGCACAGGCGTTGATTTAGATACATCTGCAGTGATTGAGCTTATGGCTGTATCAAATATCATTGGGATTAAAGATGCGACGGCGGATATCGCGCGGGTTAAAGAAATGAAACAAGCTAATCCGTCTTTTATCTTGTTTAGTGGCGACGATTTAACAACGCATCATTACATTAATGAGGGCGGCAATGGTGTTATTTCTGTAACGGCTAATGTTGAACCACATTTAATGGCTGAAATGGTAAAAATGTCGTTAGCAGGCGAACATTCAACTGCGGAGTTACTCGATGAAAAACTTCGTTTGTTACACCGTGACCTATTTATTGAACCAAATCCGGTTCCAGCTAAGTGGGCATTAAAAGAAAAAGGATTAATTTCTTCGGATATGGTTAGATTACCTTTGCTTCCAATGGAACCTATTAATCACATTGTAATCAAACAAGCTTTAGAACACGCACAATAATAAAGTGGAGAAATACGTGAAGTTATTTAAATTAGCGATTGTTGCTGTAGCAATGGTTGCCAATGTCGGTTGTACAACCATCAAAGGTTGGTTTAACGAAGCGCCGCTTACGCCTGAACAAGAAAGTAAAATTGTTAATCGTAACAACGGTATAAAAGTACCAGACGGATTAAAAAGCCCTCATAAAAGTACTGAATTTGTCATTCCTAAAAATATTGTAACTGTGCCTGATTCTGGAACGGTTACTTCACCAACTACAGTTTTAGTTATCTTAGAAAAAGCTGGGTAAATGAAGACGACAATCATAAAGCTAAAATTATGATTGAAAAACCAGATTTGGTTGATGACTTCCCTCAATTTATCGAAAGCGGTATTGAAGCATTTCAAACCCATTTAAATCTTACCATTACGCCAATTTCTGAAACCCAATATCAAATTGAATATCTAACCTATGAAGAAACGGGATTTTGGTTTTGGAAATCAAAGAAAGTCATCGAAAAGTTTGATTTACAATTGAACGTCGAGATGCAAAAACATGGACGAAGTGGACAGGTTTATATTGATGCCGTTTCGTATGAATTAGTATCAGAGCCTTCGGACACCATTCCAAAAGCATCTATTAGAAAAGAAGCCGCAGCGGTTCATGTCTTAAATGATTTTATGTTGGAACTTGATTACCAATATCGTGTTTATCTTAAGAAAGAGAAATCTGAACTTGATGTTACGCTCGCGGTCGCTAAAAACTCGTCTAATCAACCTGTATTAAGTTCACAACAAGAAATAGCCTACGTCTATAGTCAGACAGAAGAAATATTGGAACAACTTGGTTTCAGTATCGAAGAAGAAGACAAATTGTTGCACAGTTATAAATTGAAATATAACAAAGGTAAACAATCAACGTGGGATTCTATCTTTAATTCTAAAGTTGCTAATAAACTTGATATTCCAAGTGGCGAATATGTAGTTGAACTGACGACGAGCATTAACGGTGTTTATATTAAGTTTAGTTCAATTGACGGCCTTCCGTTTAGTGAAGAACAAGTTAAACAAGCTTATGAGTTGTTCATGATGGTCATCACCGATGAAGAACTTGAGTTATAAAATAGCGACCATATAACTAAGCCAAACGCCGCTTTTTAGCGGCGTTTTTGTTTTAAATTAACAGTTGATCTTGTGACCGTTGTCGCACTACTATCATTTGCCAATTTTAAACTACGCATGAGTTAACAGGCGCATTTTGTCGATGATTATATAAGTTTAAATGGGCTATTTGCTCTGTTTGAATTTTTCATTGCTGCCCCAATTAATTGTATGAAACGGTACTGTACCGAATAACTAAAATAACGAGTCATGATGACAATGAATACTTTGCCCTCATTAAACCGAATTATTCTTATCAATACCCATATGTCGGGAATTGTTGAACTTAAGCTAAATGGCCACACCAATATCTGTGGTACAAATGCGTCGGGAAAAACCACCTTACAACGCCTGATCCCAGTATTTTATGGGGAGTACCCCAGTCGAGTTGTGCCCGCCACTCGTGATAGTTTTGAGCGTTGGTATCTGCCTACTGAACAAAGTTTTATAATTTATGAATACATCCGTAGTGAAGATGAAACATGCCAAATGGTGTTGTCTTCTTCGGGTTCCGGTGTGGATTATCGATTGGTATCAAAAGCGTTTGATATCGAAGATTATGCGGCACCAAGCTTAACTGATGAACGTCATATCTTGACCGCTAAAGAATTAAGTAGAAACTTGAAGCGTGACGGCGTTATTTGTTCTCGAATTCTTAATACCAAAGAATTTAAAGCCATTATTCAAAACGACCGAGCCGTGTTGAGCAGTAATCGAGATTTACTAGGATTTGCTAGGCTCTTCAGCTTGTGCTTAAGGGCAGTGACAATCTTAGACATATTGAAAAATTGGCTAAAGCTGTTCATTCAAAAGAAGGCAAAATGGAAACCATCAAAGCGATGGTTGCCGCTATTTTAGAAGAAGATGGTGTTCAGGCCGCAGAAAATAAAATAAGTCATAACAAAGTCGAAGAGTGGATCCGCGAAGTTAAGTTGGTTAAAGGGTTTGAAGACATTCGTCCAGAGTTTAATAAACTTGAAAAAGCCAATATTGAGTTTACTGAAGTGCAACAAAGGTTGTCTCAATTAAAACAGCAACTCAACAACGATTTAAGCAAAATTGGCCAAAAACTAGTTGAAGATGAAAGCTCCCTTGAACAGGCGATTGCGGACCTCAAAGTATTAGAACGTGACTGGAACGAGCAACGTGAACAATTGCAATCTGTTATCTCTGAAGCTAAAGGGGACATTGGCAAGTTAGAAACTGATTTAGATAATATTGAATCCGACTTTGAACGTTGGCAAGACCAAGATATTGAAACGTTAAAAGAAAACTTAGACCACCTTCCTCGATGGAAAAGCCAATTAGTCACTCACGAAGCTCGTTACACGTTATTAACCGAAAAACACCAAGATATTGAAGCAACTTATCATCGTCGAAAAAGCGAAATAAATGAGCAACATGGTCTTGAACTCACCGGTTATAATGAACAAAAAGAAGAAGCACGCGAAGACTTGTCTGCCAAAAAATCAGAGCAACAGGTGCAATTGTCGCAAAACGAACAGAAATTTAAGCAGCAAATTGCTGATGTGAATGCCGATTTTCAAGTCCGCATCCATAATGTGAACAATCAAATTACAGAATTGACTACACTCATCAACAATGTTGGCTTTACCGCAAACGAACAAAGTCAAATTGACATTTTAGAACATACGATCAAAGAAGCATCAAGTATCGAAGACGCAGTTCGGGATAAGGCCAAGCAGGCAGAAGGACAATTGTTTGCAGCGAAACAAAATCGAGAGCAAGTAAATACAAAACTGGAAGTCAGTCGCAAACAAGTCAGCAGTAAACAACGAGAAATTTCCGAGGTCGAAACCCTGTTGTATCCGGGCCAAAATACCTTATTGGAGTTTTTACGCCGGGAAAAAGACGGATGGGAACAAACAATTGGTAAGCTCATCCACCCTGATATGTTACAGCGTACGGATTTGCACCCAGCATTAACCGACGAGCAGTCAGCTTTATTTGGCGTGTTATTGCAATTAGAGTCGGTGGCACAACCGGCCTATGCAGGAACAGAAATTGAACTAAAAGCCAAATTAGAAACACTGCAAAACCAATTGGGCGAATTGATTGAGGTCCAAGGCGATAATGAAGACAAACTGACCGAAGCGTCAAAGCAAGTGCGTAATGCTGAGTTAACGCTTGCAAAAATTCAGACCGAATTAAGCAATGCCGAACATTCACGTAAACGTTCTCAACAAGACAAAGAAGATGTGATTGCTGAATTTCAGCAGGCGCTACAGGTTCGTAAACAGTCAAATATTGACAAGTTAGCGCAGTTCAAAAACAACCTTCAACAAATTAAAGCACAGCAAGACGAAGTTGTAGAAGAATTAAATGACCAACAGCGTGAAGCAAAAATGGAACTGACATCCCATTGGCAATTGCTTATCGCCGATATCGAACATAAGTTAATGCAAATTGACGGTCATATTTCAAAGTGTAAATTGTCTGTTGCTGCTGAAATTAAAAGCTTAGACGCTTGGTTAAAAGATGAATTGGCAAACCGTGGTGTTGACGTTGACGAAATAGGGCAGTTAAAACGCGATATTTCTAAATTGTCAAAAGACATTTCAGCGACTGAAAAAAACAGTCATTTGGTTGCTGAATACAAACATTGGTATAACACTTACTACATGGGGCACAAGGTTAATTGGCAACAACAATTGACCGTAGCGAAAACCTTATTTAGCGATACAAAACGTCAATTAGATAAACAGCTACAAGAGTTTAAATCTAAAGGGGATGTTGGCCGCTCTAAACAATTGCATTTTGAACAAAGTGTAACTGATGGCAAGCGCTAGGAGTATGACGTACAACAACTCAGTAAATTATTGGCGAAACTCAATTTACCGGTTGCCACCATAGTGCAAGAAACGGGATCGATAGGTCAACGGATAAGCGAAGGGCAAACGTTATTGGTTAAACGCGAAGATCTATCAGCCGACATTAAAGCTTTTGTTGAACATTTTGACCAAAAAATTGCGGCGCAGTCAGGTACCGGTTTTTACGATACCTGGGAGCGTAGCCGTGCTGAATGTTCGTTTGTCAATGAGCAAGGTGTTCGTAGTTTAGATCACGTCAGACTGGTTAAACATTTAGATCAGTTAATTAATGTCCTAATTCCACAAAAAGTCAGTGCGATACGAGAACAGGGGCGTATTTTTGGTTTAGCCTTATCTCAGTACTACAAAATATTAAAAGACGTTGAAGGCCAGATCAGTAACCAAAGTAAACGAATTAGCAAAGAAGTCGATGAAGAGCTGTTTTTAGATGGCGTGTCCGACTCAGCGGTTAAAATTCGATCTAAAATTTCAGAATTGGAGTTTTGGCCCGAGCTTCAACAATTTAACGAATATTACCGTGAATGGATTGAACAAGGTGCCCACGAATTACTAGGGGATGACTATGCTTTTAGCATGCGACGGGTTATTGAAATTCTAGGACGCTCCGCACTCACTGGTGGCATCAGTAAATTGCTCGACATCGAACTGCATATTCGCGAAGGGAATAGTGACCTAATCATCCGTACAGACCGTCAGTTAAACGAATCATCAAGTCATGGCATGGCTTATCTTATACTTTGTAAGTTCTTACTGGCGTTTACACGATTGCTAAGGGGGAAAAACCAAACCATCATACATTGGCCAATAGATGAACTTGGTACCTTGCACCAGTCAAATATTAAAAAGATATTTGATGCCTGTAAAAATAACAATATTTACGTGGTTGGTGCGTTTCCAAACCCAGAATCAGAGGTATTGACCCTATTTAAAAATAGATACCTCATTGATAAGCAGAAAAAACAACTGCAAGTTGTCCTGCCGCAAATTAATACCATTAGTGAAAAACTTAAAGCTCGTAAACAGCAGGAGGAAAACGCATGATTACTGAACAAGGTCGAGTGTTAGAACTGTTGCTCAGTGGCGAATTTATTTGTCAGACGAAGGATGAAGATGCGTTTCGTTTTTTACAATCAAGTGCCAATAGATTATCGATTGAATCACAGTTACAGATTTTGAATCGTAACTTGTCGACCGCTGCTGACGGCGAAGTCTTTTTGCGTCATATATCCTGTTGCAGGAAAATGAACGCAAGTTTTTATCGTCTCAATTTCAAGAAATTAGCAGTCATTTAATGCCGGTTGTTGAATGGTTGTTAATGGTCCAAGAGGCAATGGGAACAGACCGTCCACTAACTCAAGGTACGGTTATTCGTTTAAATGAACTGCAGTCAGTTGTCGAAGATACCCCAGCTTATGCAGAGCAGTTAGGTAAAATTTCTCGTTATGCGCTATTTGGTTCAAAAGCTGCCGAACTTGACGCTCAACTTAAGCTGATCTTTAAACGTTTGGTAGAAGTGGGTTACCTCATTCGCCCAAATCAAGATAAACAAATCTATACAGCAACAGGTAAAATAGATTACTTGTTTGACGTATTAAAATTTATTGACGAGACCGAGAATTTGTCTTTATCTGAACGTGCAGAAGATGCAATTTCACAGACTAAGTTAATTTAGTGGTGTCAGATGAATATTAATTTATTAAAAACCGGCACTACGTTATTGAATGCGTTAAGCAACCATTCAGAGTTGATCATGCAGGCGTATTTTACAGGCAATGTAAATGAAGCTGAATATTCACCTAAGGTTATTCAAAACTTAATTGATTTAAAAGTGTTATGGCGTCCAGATGCAGAAGTACAATTAAGACTGAGACCATCACTGCGTACTTTGTTAGAAGAGAGTCTACAGGATGAACATAACAGACAAATAGACGCAAATATTGGTAATTTATTAGCAACACTTACGACTCAAGCAGAGCATTACAAAGAGTCAATTGCGAATCAAAGGTATCACGACGCAAAAGCGTATTTGGCTGATCTTACTGAGCATGTTTATACGTTGACGGAAACCTTATCCACAAACGTGCGCTTATTATGGTCACGAATTTCAAATGAGTTTGGTTATGTTGGTTCTGTTGACGCAAAAATTCGCGAAAATGAGTTAGCGCAAGGTCAAGTAACTGACATGCTAAACCAATTAAGTATGTTTCGTTTTGACGAATTGAGCCAGCTTGCGGGCAGTCAGCGTGAATTACGTCACTTATTAGTCATAACTTTACAGTCGAGCTTTGTAACGAGCACTCAGGAGTTGAGTTTAGTGCAAAGTAAGTTAATCGAATTACTTGGGCGCTTTAGAGAATTCCAAGGGCGAACACGATTGTTAAAAGGTTTTATGCTGCATATGGAGCAACAACCGGACTTCCAACCGAGTAATTACGGTGCGCTAAGTGATATTCCCGCGTTGTTTAATGTGGCTAATCCGGTTATCAAGCAAGCAGCAGTTGATGTTAATAATGTCGAACACGAATTTGAATTGGTAAGCCTTGTTGGCCATATTAGGACGATTAATCGCCATTGGTTTAGCCAAGAAAAAACACAATCTGATGCAGTGCGAATAGAGCAGGAAACAGAAGTTACGTTATCAGATGACAAACTTAAGATGGCCGTGGAAGGTTATTTTTGTGATGTTATCGAGTCGGGTCAAAATATGACGGCGCTGGAGTATTATCAAAAAAATGATTTGGAATTTGATCCCGAAGCTTGGATTTACCAAGTCATCGGTGCGTATCATGGGCTGCCTGATCAAGACCGGCAATATCTTGAAATAGACCCCATTGGCCGACCAGATGATATTTTCATTGGTAATTTTTTAATCACCGATATTGAGATTGGGTTACGCTAACAGGGTTTTTGGCGGTTAAAACACTTATTGAATATGTAAATTAATGTTCACTCTGCAGTCCATTATTTAAGTTATTTATTGTTGCGTAAATAATGGACATTTAGTGTGTTGTGATATAATTAAAGCTTCTACTCTAATATTTTTGGAAAATTAAGTCCTATGCCGGTTTCAGCCGCTTTTGTTTTGGTGATCATCATTTGGTCAACGACACCCCTTGGTATCGTTTGGAGCAGTGAAAGCATTCCACCAACCTTGTCTCTGTTTATGCGTATGGCAATTGCAGTGGTATTAGGCTTACCATTAATGAAATTACTCGGTATTAAACTCGATTGGCGACCAAAAGCCATCAGAGTTTATCTGTATTCTAGCCTAAGTCTTGCTATTGGTATGTTGTTTTGTTACCTCGCAGCAAGGCACATTTCAAGTGGCTTAATGTCACTCTCATTTGGTATCGCACCTATTTTGTCGGGCCTATTTGCTCAGCAAATTTTAAATGAGGCCCGGTTTACCCCAATTAAAATGATCGCACTGACGATTGCATTAGGCGGCCTCACCTTAGTTTGCATGGATAACTTATCTGTGGGCGAGAGCAGTCTTATTGGCTTTGCTTGCATTAGTGTCGGCGTCATCATGTTCAGTTTAAGTGGGGTACTGGTTAAAAGTGTTGATATTGATTTACATCCATTATCAACCACGATGGGGTCGTTAATTTTGAGTATGCCGATGTTTGTCTTATTTTGGTATGTGATGGACGGTCAGATCAATTATGAGCAATGGCAACCTAAGGCGATTGCGGCTGTCATCTATCTAGGTATATTTGCCTCATTGATTGGTTTTTTAGCCTACTTTTATGTATTGAAAAATTTACTTGCGAGTTCAGTCGCCTTAATCGTTATGGTAACGCCAGTTGTGAGCACCGGATTAGGTGTTTGGCTCAACGATGAACGTTTCTCAATGGGTCTCGTCATTGGTGGCCTGTTTGTTATTGTTGGACTCGGATTTTTTCAATTTGGTGATAAATGGTTTAGAAGAAATAAATCGTTCGCACCGTTACCCATTTCTAAAAACTTATAATAATTAAAAAATAGGAACGCTCATGTTACCCATTGTTGATTTCCACGCGGAAGATGCCGCAGAAACGTTTGTAAAATCTCTGCACGAGACCGGATTTGGGGTTCTTAAAAACCATCCAATCCAAAAAGAGTTATTGCAATCGTTATACGATAATTGGGCTGGCTTTTTTAATTCTGACGAAAAAATAAAGTTTCAGTTTAATGTTGAGACCCAAGATGGCTTTTTCCCAACGTCTGTTTCTGAAACGGCAAAAGGCTTTAAAGTTAAAGACATTAAAGAATATTTTCATTTTTATCCATGGGGCCAAGCTCCTGAAGGGTTAAAGCAACAAGCTCAAGATTACTTTAGTCAAGCAAATGACGTTGCAGAAACCCTATTAAATTGGGTGCAGGAACATTCTCCGGCTGATGTTGCTGCCAAATATTCAGCTCCTTTGTCGTCAATGATTGAAAAAGTGAACAGACCTTGTTGCGTGTATTGCATTATCCACCAATTACAGGTGATGAAGAGGTTGGAGCGATTCGTGCGGCGGCTCACGGTGACATTAATTTATTAACTATCTTGCCGGCGGCCAATGCAGGTGGATTGCAAGTACAACTCAAAGATGGCAGTTGGTTTGACGTTCCGGGTGATTTTGGCTGTATTATTGTTAATATCGGAGATATGTTACAAGAAGCTTCTGGTGGCTATTTTCCAAGTACAATCCACCGAGTGATTAATCCAGAGGGCGAAGACCGTTCTCGTTCTCGGATTTCATTACCGTTATTTTTGCACCCGAGACCAGATGTTGTCTTGTCAGAGCGTTATACCGCTAGAGAATATTTACAAGAGCGTTTACGCGAACTTGGCGTCAAGTAATCGTTTTTTATTAAGCGTTAATGCTCAGTAAACGCTAACGTCGCGACACATTAGCAACAGAAGAGACAAATAAAAACGCCCCGTATATGGATAACATAAGGGGCGTTTTTGGGTTCTAACGATTGACTTTTAGTTTGTCATTACCAACCACATTGGCGGTGCATGTTTTGCTTATCCAACCATTCTTGAACCGGTTTGAAGTAATCAAGAACCGCAGTGGCATCCATTTTTCCGCTACCAGTCATGGCTTCTAGCGCTTCTTGCTAAGGTTTTACTCGTTCCCATTTCTAACATTGCGTTTAACTTAGCACCTGCTTCTTTGCTGCCGTAAATTGAACAACGGTGAAGTGGTCCTGTTTCACCTGCAATTTCACACAATTCACGATGGAATTGGAATTGTAAAATATGCGCTAGGAAATAGCGTGAATAAGGCGTATTGGCCGGAATATGGTATTTAGAACCCGGATCAAAATCGGTCGCCGCGCGCTACTGGTGCGACAATACCTTGGTATTGTTCGCGCAGTTTCCACCAACCATCATTGTACTGCTCAGGAGATAACTCACCTGAAAATACTTGCCAGCGCCATTTGTCGACCATTAACCCAAATGGTAAGAAAGCGACTTTGTCCATGGCCATACGGATCAAAAATGGTAAATCACCAGATGCGTCAGGCTCTTCGTCGATTAAATCAATTTCTTTTAGATATTTTGGCGTAATTGATAAAGCAACGGTATCACCAATTGCTTCATGGAATCCGTCATTAGCGCTGTTTCGATATAAAACCGGTTGTTTTAAGTTGTAGGCACGTTGATAAAAGTTATGACCCAATTCATGATGAATAACATTAAATTCTTCACCCGTAGTTTGGATACACATCTTTATGCGGTAATCTGTAGGGGTTATGTCCCAAGCACTCGCATGACAAACGGCATCATGGTCAGTTGGTTGGTTGAACATGGATTTTTCCCAGAATGATTCTGGTAGTGGCTCAAACCCTAAAGAAGTGAAAAAACCTTCAGCTTGTTCGACCATTTTAATCGCGTCGTAATTATGTTCTTTTAATTGTTTAGTCACGTCAACGCTGGCGTTGCTCTTAGGACCTATAGCGTCGTATAAGTTACCCCAAGTTTGCGCCCACATATTACCCATCATATGCGCTGGAATTGGTCCCTGCGCCGGGACGACGTCATCACCGTATTTTTCGTTTAATTTTGCCCTAACATGACAATGCAGCGAATCGTATAATGGTTTTACTTGCAACCAAACACGGTCCATTTCCTGCTCAAACTCTTCTGGTGACATATCATAGTTGCTGCGCCACATAGAACCAACATCGTCAAATCCCAAATCTTTTGCCCCTAAGTTTGCGATTTCAACGAGGCGTTCATATTTTGGTTTCATCTGTGGAGATACTTTGCGCCAGTTAATCCAGGCTTCTAACATTTGTTGCGGATCATCAGAGGTCGCTAACATTTGACTAAGCTCGACCAAGTTGAATTTTTCTCCGTCAGGTGTTTGACCCGAACCATACATGGCACCAAGCTCACTTTCGATACCGGCAAGTTCTGAGGCTAATTCAGGTTTAGAGGCTGGCGCAGGGAGCGTTAAACCGAGTCTCAATAAATCAAGTTTGCGCTTGGTATCGATATCTAAGTCTAAATCTTTAAATTTTGCGGCGCCATTCGCCAAATCAATTTGCATCAATTTGTATTCTTCATTTGCTTTTGAAGCAATGTATTGGCTGTCTTCTGTAATGAAGGTTTGTGAAATCCATAATGCCTTACCCACGTATTCGCTGTTTTCTTTAATTCGTTTTTCCGCATTTGCGACATACAACTTAGCATCAGAGGCGGTAACAGTTTGTTCTGTTGAATTTGATGTATCGTTTTTAGCACCTGTGCAGGCACTTAATGAAAGTGCCATAGCACCACAAATTAATAACGATGAAGGTTTTAACTTAAACATACTGGAAGTGTCCTTTGGAGATTAATCTATACCTGAATTACGTTTTTAACTCAGACTTGTTGCTGAGGTTATCCAATCATTCAACAAACTTCAATTAAGATATAATTTAGTTCATTATGGACTATGTAACGCTACGGTATATTATAGCGACATAATATTGAGTAGATTCGCCAATTTTAGGTGTTATTTCTAAATGACAACGGAGTAATATGATGATTTTTAGACAGTTGTTTGATGTTCAATCAAGTACTTATACATATTTGTTAGGCGACTTAAGTAGTAAAAAAGCCATTATTATTGATCCAGTATTTGAACAAACTAATCGAGATAGTGCCTTAATAGAAGAATTAGGGTTAACACTGCAATATTCAATAGATACCCATTGTCATGCTGACCATGTCACAGCGAGTTGGCTGTTAAAGCAACGTTTTGGTTGTCAAATTGGCTCGGCAGCGGTGATTCAAGCCGAAAATACCGATCTTCATTTTACGCAAGGTGATGTCATTACCGTTGGAGACATTACATTGGAGGTAAGGGCAACATCTGGGCATACTGATGGTTGCTTAACTTATGTGTGCCATAGTGCTAAATTAGCTTTTACTGGCGATACCTTGTTAATTCGTGGTTGTGGTCGATGTGATTTCCAACAGGGCAGTGCAAGCCGACTCTTTGCATCGATCAAAAAACAAATTTTTACCTTGCCAGATGATTATACGTTATACCCTGCACATGATTACTCCGGTCGAACATCGACTTCTGTTCTGGAAGAAAAAATCACAACCCTCGGATCGGTGGTTTGGCGAGTGAATCAGACTTTTTGGGTTATATGCAAAATATGACGCTGCCCCATCCTAAATTTATTGATATTGCTCTACCTGCCAATTTAAAAAGTGGAAAAACAGATACGGATCTAAATTTACCCACTTGGGCGCCTTTGACATTAACGTATGCGGGAATTTATGAAGTGTCGCCGCAATGGGTTGTTTGCTCGATGGAGAATATACAGTTAGTGGATGTGAGAGAGTTAGACGAAGTAACTATGCAAAGGGTTGAAGGGGCGATTGTTATTCCATTGGCGGAGCTAAAGGATAAATATCAAACATTGGATAAATCAACCCCTGTAGTGGCGTTATGTCGGTCTGGAAAGCGTTCTGCGCTAGCGGTAAATATGTTAAAGCAAAATGGTTTCGAGAAAGTTGCAAATGTAAAAGGTGGCTTACTTAATTGGGAGTTTGCTGGCTTGCCTATTTCCCATTAACGCGTTGTTTTATCAGGGCCGGTTGTAAGCGTTGTTATTGAGTGTAGCCGTTGTTATTTCGCCGTTTGGCTGACTATTTGCGCGGCTTTAAGCGCATTAATCATATCCGGAGTTTTCCGAATGGTTCGAACCGACTGAAACAAGCTTTGCGCTTGAGGATATTGTAGACGAATATAAACCAACCATTGTTTAATTCGATTTGAATAATATAAGCCTTTGTCGCCTTCAACCTGGTAATTGGAGTATCTAATGAGAAAGGTCATTAATTCTGACCACGGCATTTTCTCTTGAGTACCTTTTATCCAACTGGCCAAATTTGGTGTTGCAAGGGCACCACGTCCTAACATTAAGTCGTTACAGGTTGACTCTTTTAAACATTGTTTCGCATTTACTGGATCCCAAATCTCGCCATTAGCGATGACATTGCATTCGACAGATTGTTTAATCTTTGCAATCCAAGGCCAATAGGCTGGTGGTTTATAGCCCTCTGTTTTAGTTCTGGCATGTACAGCAATTTCTGTAGCCCCGCCTTCCGCTAATGCTTGAGCATTTTCGATGGCTAACGTTTTGTCTTCAAATCCAAGTCTCATTTTGGCAGTAGTAGGCAAATGGGCTGGTACCGCTTCGCGTACAGACTTCATTATTTTGTAAAGTGTTTCAGGTTCACGAAGTAAAATAGCGCCGCCTTTATTTTTATTGACAAGTTTAGCGGGGCAACCAAAATTAAGGTCGATGCCCGGACTTCCTAATCGTGTCGCTACTGCGGCATTTTCAGCTAACCAATCGGGATCCTAGCCTAATAACTGGATACGTACAGACGTGCCGCTTGGCGTTTTACCCTGCTCGTAGAGTTCTGGACTGAGGCGGTAAAACACGCGGTCTGGCAACTTTTGGTCAACGATGCGAACAAATTCAGTCATGCACAAATCAATGCCACCCAATTGTGTGAGTAGGTCCCGCATAATATGATCGATAACACCTTCCATAGGTGCGAGTATGATCCGCATAACGCCTTACTTGCCATTCGATAAAGTGGCGCGCATTATACGCAGTAATTAACAATTGAAAATAGGGTTCAATGAATGGAATACGTACATACGATGGTGAGAGTCCAAAATTTAGAGCAATCAATGCAATTTTATTGTGACGGACTGGGGTTAAAAGAAGTATCAAGAACTGACAATGAAAAAGGCCGTTTCACGCTTGTATTTTTAGCCGCCCCGGATCAACTCGAAGAGGCAATGGCCACCAAAAAGCCAACTATAGAGCTTACCTATAATTGGGATCCAGAAGCGTATACTGGTGGACGTAACTTTGGGCATTTGGCATTTCGTGTCGATGACATATACGCTTTATGTCAACATTTAATGGATTTAGGCGTCACGATTAACCGTCCACCACGTTGCGGACACATGGCATTTGTTCGTTCTCCCGATGGCATATCAATTGAACTTATCCAAAAAGATGGGTCTTTACCTCCAAAGGAACCTTGGCTTTCTATGGCAAATACAGGTAGCTGGTAATCTTTACTGAGCAAACAAAAAGAAGCGGTGCCCTTTATCCCAATTTACAATTTATCGACGTTAGATTGGGCGTATGTTAGTCACCGCATTGCCAACAAAATTCAAAATTGCCGCCATTGTTTTCTCCACACTCCTAGGCATAGCCAATCATCTTTATCGGCTAAAATCATTTTTTCTAGTTCGACACATAATTGTCGCGCATTATCAGCAAATTGATTTTCGATGGCCCAAATTTGTGGCCAACTTTCATTTACTGGGATTTCCCCGACGGTAGCCATAGCAAATTCGTTTTTAACTAAAAACTTTATATTAGCCTCTGAAAGCATCGCTTTATATGGCTCGAGTTCAATATTATTGTTGGCAGTGAATATTTTTTTCATTCATTAATTTCCTTAAATGGCACCTACACTATGGAATAAACAAAAAAATCTGCCAAGGTTTAAAACAAATAATGCGAGAAATGCCTGAAATCCGTATAATACCGTCAACTTGAAAGACGAGAGACAATAATGCAACTGTTTGTAAACGATCTAACTGTAATTGATTTTTCTTACTTATGTACCAAAAGAGGCATGGTGGGTGAAAGTTGGATAGTAGACCTTACGCTACATGGCGAACTAGACGAGCAAAATATGGTGCTTGATTTTGGCAAGGTAAAAAACAAGTAAAGCGCATTATTGACGATACTGTTGACCATAAATTGGTTATACCTTCAGAATTTTCTGGGTCAAAAATTGAACACGTAGAAAACACTGATTACATTCGTGTTGAATTTATCGACGACGTTGGCCAACGTATAGCAATTTCTAGCCCCCAAGATGCTTACTGTTTTATCGACTCCAGTGATATAACAATGGATGATGTGATCACGCATTTAGCCTCGGTGATAAAACCGCAATTGCCGGATAATGTTAAAAAAGTAGAACTGTCACTGCGCCCTGAAGATATCAGTGGATTTTATTATCACTATACCCATGGATTAAAGAAGCATGACGGGAACTGCCAACGTATCGCTCATGGTCACCGTTCAAAAATACAAATTTTTGAAAATGGCATGAAAAGTCCACGATTAGAGAAATTATATTCTTCACGCTGGGAAGACATTTATGTTGCCACATCCGAAGATGAAGTTAACGCAAATGAGCTTGAATTGATCACGGCAACGGCATCGCAACGAGCCTTTAAATATGAATCTTCTCAGGGCAAATTTGAAATTGCACTGGAAAGCAATCGTATTTATGTGATGCCAATTGACAGTACTGTTGAGCTTATAGCCCAATATTTAGCGGAAAAGTTAAAATCTGAAAACCCAAACAATGAATATCGCGTCGTCGCCTATGAAGGTGTCGCAAAAGGAGCGATTGCAAGTGCGTAGTGTAATTGTATGGATACTTAGTCTTATCTGCTTATAGTTAACTTAAATGTTAATGCAGTTGAACCACAGGTAAAACTCACTGGCAACCTGATCCAAGGCGGCTTAGTTTATGCTATCACTGACAAAGAATTAGTGAAGGCCAAACTTGGTTCTGTTGATTTGCCTTTATACAATGATAAACGCTTAGTGGTTTTTGGGTTTGGTCGAGACGCTGAACCTGTTGATATTTTGTCGCTGGAATTTGCTGATGGCACTTTGTTTAATCAAAATTTGTCCATCGAATCCAGAGAGTACGATATAGATAAGGTGAATGGCGTCGCGAGTAAATATGTAAGCCCTCCAAAAGAAGTGTTATCTCGTATTAGTCAGGAAGCCGGATTAGTTAAAGCTGCTCGCGCTAAAATGACATACCGACTGGATTTTATAGAAGATGTCATTCAACCGGCTAAAGGCCGAATAAGTGGTGTGTATGGTTCTCAGCGAGTTTTTAATGGGGTGCCAAAACGACCACATTTTGGACTTGATATTGCTGCACCTACAGGGAGTCCTGTTGTCGCGCCGTGGAGTGGAACAGTGGTTTTAGCTGAACCTGATTTATATTATTCAGGTGGGACGTTAATAATAGATCACGGCATGGGGATTACATCAACGTATATTCATTTAAGCAAAATTGATGTTGCGGTTGGAACTGTTGTTGAACAGGGTGAAAAAATTGCAGAAATTGGCGCTACGGGTCGGGTAACCGGTGCTCACCTAGATTGGCGTTTAAATTGGTTTACTCGGCGACTCGACCCACAGTTACTTTTGAAATAGCGTAAACGGCCTCAATCGAATACACAAAAAAACGTTACTGCATCTAATGCCGTAACGTTTTTTATGGCTGATTAAAATGAACTATGGTTTTAACCAAAGGTCGAGTTTAGCTTGGTCTTTTACTTTAAGTTGTACTAAAAATGCTGGAGACGACTCAAGTTGCAGTTCTCTGCTCAATAGTTGGTCCTTTCTAAAATAATGAATTGTAGAGGTTGGCGTCGCTACTGAGTTAATCACGACTTGCAAGTTTTTTGCCGTTAGCCTGATGTTATCAATAGCCAACAGTTCATCACCTACAGCGACCCCCGCTTTTTCTGCGGGTGAATTAGCGAATAGCTGCTTAACAACTAGGTTTCCTGATTTATCTGAAGTTACAGCGCCTAACCAATTTTGTACCTTGTGTTCTGTTATTGCATTGCCATGGGTTTGTGTAGTATCTGTTTGCGTAAATTTATTGACTTCAATACCTGCACGAAGGAATAAGGGAGCTAACTCAACTTTGGATTTTCCATACAACAATTCTGTTAACCAATCTTTATGTTGCTCACCTAAGAAAGTTAAAAATAGGTGTTCTAAATCATGTTGCGTTGTACCTATCCCATTTTTTCCAAACAACTGCCACGCTTCTAACATTAGCGTTCGTAATGACTGTTTACCTTGAGATTGCTGGATAAGCACAAGGTCAACTAAACAAGCGATAGCAGCGCCTTTTTGGTAATAACTGACAATTTGATCCGGTGCCGTGTGATCCTGCTGGTAAAACTTTGTCCAAGTATGGTAACTGCTCTCTGTAACAGATTGACGCAATTGGCCAAGGCCTTTTTCAATACGGGTAAACGTTTTTGCCAATAAATCGAGATATTGTTGTTGCGGAATTGTTCCCGTTTGCACCAAACTCAAATCGTCAAAGTAACTTGTCATGCCTTCGTAAAACCAGAGTTGCTCAGTATAAACCTCTTGGTTTAATTTATATGGCGTAAACTCCTTAGGCTTTAATCTTTTCACATTCCAGGTGTGCAAATATTCATGGCTACAAAGGCTCAGAAAGGTTGTGTAATCTTCATTAATCGGTTGTTCTGCGTTTGGAATATCGAAACGACTGCAAACCAAAGCAGTTGAATTAAGATGCTCTAAACCGCCAAAACCAGTATCGGTGACCATAGTCATAAACAGATATTGATCCAAATCTTTTGGCAATCCGCCAAAGGTTTCTGCGTGGTATTCACAAAGTGGTTTTAAATCTTTAACAACACGGTTCAGTTCGCCAAAATGACGTCCTACGGTTACAAGATAATGAGGCACATTGTCTATGGCAAACTCTGCGATATCCAAGTCGCCATACATGATTGGATAGTCTGTTAATAGTAAGTAACTGTCGGCCGAAAAATCACCATAACTAAAAGGGGATTTATTAGATGTAGATGTCAAACCTGTTGCTGGTAACCAGTCTTTGCAAAGAGTTAATTCAATTGGTGGTGGCAATAATGTCACCAAACAAGGCTGGTCAGCCATTTGGTCAATTTGAAATAAAGAACTCGCTGGATTTATAAACCCAAACTCCTGATCTAAATAAGCTTTTCTCACACTTAAGTCAAAAGCATAGACATGATAGCTAATCGAAAAAGGCTGGTTGTTATGCTTAATAACATAACCGCTTTTCGAATCAGCTAAGTGCGTTAACTTACCATGCGCATCGGAGACGTCGAAATCAAGAATATGTTTTGCAAAGTCACGGATCATGTAGCTTCCCGGGATCCAATTCGGTAGTGAAATTTTTATATCATCAGAGTTCTGTGGTGTGATATCAATTTTAATGGCAAATAGATGTTGGTTCGGGTCTTCGATGGCGATGTGATAATGTACTGCGGTCATAAAATAACGTCCAAATTAGTTAACTAGGCGGGAAAAGAATGGCAGGTTTCCGCATCAGATCAGTTTATAATAAGATAATTATTGCAAACAAGTGAGTTATTTATGGAAGTATCAGAAAAAGTACAGGCAAGAATCAACTACGCCACAACCTTCACAACGAAAACGGTCTTTCCTAGTCGAACAAATCATCACAATACGCTATTTGGTGGTGAAGCATTGGCTTGGATGGATGAAGTTGCGTTTATTTGTGCCACACGTTTTTGCCGTAAACCTCTGGTAACTATTTCTTCGGATCGAGTTGATTTCAAAGAACCTATCCCAGCTGGGAGTATTGTTGAACTGGTTGCGAGTATCGCTAATATTGGTCGCACAAGTTTAGTTGTAGAAGTTAACGTACTAATTGAAAAAATGTATGAAGATGAAAAGCATCGTGCAATATCTGGTTCGTTTAAATTTGTCGCTTTAGATGATGACCGTAAACCGACTCCGGTGTTAGGTGGCGTAGAGTTGTAGTAGCGCTAATTGACTAAGTTGGAATTCCTTAGTTGAACTGGTCAGACGATCCAGATAAAGTGACTAAAAAATTTTAGGGTAGGGCAAACCATGAAGACAATTAGAGATTGGCTAAAAGAATACCGAGTTAGCCACCAGAATAAAACCAACAAGCTAATACATTACTTATGTGTGCCAGCAATCTTTTTGTCGGTAATTGGTATGTTATGGACGGTTCCTTTGCCGTTTGACACTGGTTCGGATTGGATCAACGTAGCAACATTAATTTCAGTTTTTGTGGCTGCATTCTATTTTAGATTGTCTATTTCTGTCGGCATTGGCATGAGTTTATTTATAATCTTTTGTTTTGCGTTTGTACGCTGGTGGACTCAAAGCTTTGAGATGGGGATACTTACGCTTTCCGTTGGCATATTTGTGATAGCTTGGATTTTACAGTTTGTTGGACACGAGATTGAAGGAAAGAAACCGTCGTTTTTCAAAGACCTTCAATTTTTGTTAATTGGACCAGCCTGGATTTTATGCCACATATTTAGAAAATTTCATATTAAATACTAACGATACATTTAAAACTGCGTTAAATGGCATATCTTACGAGTCGATTGGTGATGTGCCATTACATAATACATTTATAATGAAAGTAAGTAGTTTTAGTCGAACCTTTGTTCGAAGCGAGCCGTATTTTGAATTTTGATCGATTAGTAGAAGACAGACGCCAATTCTTTTGGGTACTCCATATTGGTGGTTGGATTGGTTTTGCCTTAGTCCATTACATTGGCTCATTTATGAATGATATGCGTGATAGTTATGTCTTTATCATATTATCAAATGCCTATGTTGGAGCGATGTTAACTTTACCACTACGTTACCTTTACCAAAAAGTATGGGATATGCAACCGTGGAAGTTGATAATGACTATTATAGGAGCGTCTTATCTAGTTGGTACTGCATGGGGCGTTTTCCAAAACTTTTCATACTGGCAATTTTACAAATTTGGCTGGAAACCTGACGATTGGATTTACTATTTTACCAACACACTAGGCAGTTTCTATATCGTACTGTGCTGGAGTGGTTTGTATTTTGGTATTAAGTATTATCAAATGTTACAAAAAGAAAAACAAAAAGCTTTAAAAGCGGCAAACATGGCCAATGAAGCGCAGCTTAAAATGTTACGTTACCAGCTTAATCCACACTTTTTGTTCAATACATTAAACGCCATATCAACGCTCGTTTTGTGTGAAGAAAATAAAACAGCAAACGGCATGGTAACAAAACTAAGTGATTTTTTACGTTATTCTCTACACACAGATCCAATAAAGAAAGTTGAGCTTAAACAAGAGATTAAAGCGCTTTCCTTGTATTTGGAAATCGAACGGATCCGCTTTGAAGAACGGCTAGAAGTGGAATGGGTCATATCGGAAGAAGCTGAAAAAGCATTAGTGCCTAGCTTGTTATTGCAGCCATTAATTGAAAATGCCATAAAATATGCTATTGCTGCCAACACAAATGGCGGTAAAATCAAAATAGTTGCTAAGACGTTTGGCCACGATTTACTCCTTGAAGTTGGCGATGATGGATCAGGTTTAAACCCTGAACAGTCGGGATTAAGTTCAAAAGGTGTGGGCGTTGGATTGGCAAATACTAAAGAAAGACTTCAGACTTTATATGACGATTATTCATTTGCGATTTCTAATAATGAACCAAATGGACTAAAAGTTAATATAAGGCTACCGTTAGAATTTAATAGCGTGACAAAATAATCAATGGAAAATCTAATTAAAACAATCATTGTAGATGACGAGCCTTTGGCGAGAAAAGGGTTAACAATTCGCTTAAAAGAATTTGAAGAAATTGAGCTTTTAGCGCAATGTTCCAATGGTGCGGAAGCGATTGATGTCATTGTTGAATTACAACCTAAATTGGTTTTTTAGATATTCAGATGCCTATAGTCTAACTGGTTTTGATGTTATCCATCAATTACAACAACGCAACATTGTAATGCCAATGATTGTGTTCGTTACCGCTTACGATCAATTTGCCCTCAAAGCATTTGAAGTCCACGCTATTGACTACTTGTTAAAGCCTGTGGACGATGCTCGACTTCTAGAATGTATCAATAAGATCCGATCGCAAATAGACAATGATATGTTCAGTCACCAGCAAAATAAATTAATTGATATGATGTCGCAACTTACAGGTACAGACGCAGAAACAATTATTAAAAATTTGGCGGACGGTGAAGAGATTGAAGTTAAAGAATATAATAATTATATTTCGGTAAAAGATGTTGGTGAAACCACTCGGTTACCTGTCTCTGAAGTCATATGGGTAGATGCGGCAGGCGACTATATGTGCGTTCATTGTACTGATGGGGAAACACACATTCTCCGAAAAACAATGAAACAGCTGGAAGAAGAGCTTGACCCGAAATTATTTGTTCGTGTTCATCGTTCGGTACTCGTCAATAACACATCTGTGAAAAAGTACTTACGTTGAGCAGTGGTGAATACGTAATCCAAATTTCGAATGGGCATGAAATTAGAGTAAGTCGAAGTTATCGAGAAAAAGTTAGAACCTTGTTCTTATAAAATAGTAGAATGCACCAAAGGTAATTAGACGATTAAGCTGTTATTTTAAAGTTAAAGAAATAGTGGCATTAAACTTGTTTAATTAGAATAACAAAGATATAAATTAAATCTGAATTTAATAATTACATGGCAGTTTATTTAAATCGAAATGAAAATTAGTTGTCGCTGTAATTTGAAATACGTAATAATATCAATTGGGTATTATTTTCGTTGGGTTTAAATAATTAAACAAATTTTAAAATAGGTTACTGCTGTGTCTCTAGATAATCTTGATGAAGCGCGTTACGAAAACGGATCACCTCTGCAACTGTTAATTTTCTTGACAGTAAGTGCGACGACATTTTTATGTTTGTTCGTTGCTGATGCCCTTGAATGGCCCGCCATAACGAGTATTTTTATTGCTGCAAGTGTGTTTACTTCACTTCGAATAATGAAAAAATTACTGACAGTGTTTACCCAATACAACCGAGAAGAAATTAAATCCAGAATAAATCCGACTCGCTCAGTCAAATTATTTGGTAATTTTATCGAGGTTTACTTCACGATGTTTTTACTATCTCTATTTTGTTACGGTGTCGGCGTAGCACTACATATTATTTACCACTTAATATTCTAGATTATGGATTACATGTTGAGGAGTAAGCTTCCAATATGTAACCGTAATATATTGGAATATAAACATATTTTGCCCATAAACAGGCAAGTGTTTGCCACGTATTAATAAGGCCTATTCTGCAATTTTATAATTATTGCATTATCAATTAAATCACGTAAATTTAAATTCAGTTGGTCTGTAATCCCAATCTTCATCATCAATAACGTAATCATTGAGGATCTAAAGCTTTCCATACGATGCTTTGACCATCGTCTCTATTACGAGATTACAACTAGGTGATTCGCCTTTTAAACATTGGGTCATACAATAATGCGGCTAACTTTATTTAAACCAAACCAGATCAGACAAATTCTAGTTGTCACTCTTGTTCTTTTATTCACATCGGGTTGTCGTACAACAATCATTTATAACTATGCGGATTGGTTAATCGCTTGGAAGGTTGACGATTTTGTTGAGCTAACAGATCCCCAAGAAGAAAGCTTTAAAGCTGAATTAGCCAGCCTTTTTAAATGGCACCGAACACAAGAATTACCTAAATATGTAGTGATACTAGACGATTTAACCATCGCTATTTCCCAAAATAACACCGACGATTTGTTAAGCCTTGTCGACAAAATAGTGGCCAGTGGTGAACGGATAAAAGCGTAGCGGCTGAAAAAGTAATAGTATTGCTGAACCAACTTTCAACTGATCAAAAACAGCAACTTTTAACTAATATTGAAGCGTATCAGCAAGAAACACATAGTGAACGTTTAGAAAATGCAAAGACATTAACCGAAAAGCTAAATGATAGTGATCGATTTGATGCAATCGAGGACATTTTAGGTAAATTAACACCCGCACAGAAACAACGACGTGATCAACTAACAAAAGAACTAAATGATACGTTGTTGATGAGAATCGAATCACAGAAACGCTGGTTGTCGTTATTCCGGTTGGGTGTTCAACCTCAAAACTTGTCCGTAAGTGAAAGTCAACTAACCGTACTTTTTACCGAGCTATCGTCATATCGTTCAGAGGCTTTAATTACTGCTCAGGATCATAATAAAAACTTATATCAAGATTGGTCTTTAGATTTGCTCGAAAGTATGACTAAAAGGCAAAAAGATACACTACTAGAAGTGATAGATGAATATCGGACTGATTTTATTAAATTGGCCAAAAATGACGACTAACGTGTTTTTTCAAGCTTAGAACTGATTTGTACGTTACAACCGCGGTTTTTTTACTCAGTTGGCCTTTTAAAGCGACATTATTTTCAGCTTATTCTTTAAATTTTGCGCGTTTCAGAGTAACTTAGCGGGTTGAAACAGAGTAAGATAACGATAAAAATATAGGTGTGAATTGAACAAAGCGGAATTTTACAGCGAGTTAAATAGTCAAATCAAAGCCTTGTGTGACTCAGAGCCTAATTTAATTGCAAATTTAGCGAACATAAGTGCTGTACTATTTGAACGATTAGCTGATATCAATTGGGCAGGATTCTACGTTGTGGGCGATTCTGTAGACAAAAGTCGTCAAGAGTTGGTTTTAGGACCATTTCAAGGTCGTGCAGCGTGTGTAAGAATACCGTTTGGCCGTGGCGTTTGTGGAACGGCAGTTTCAACGCAACAGTCAATGTTGGTTGAAGATGTGCATGATTTTGACGGACATATCGCATGTGATGCAGCAAGCCGTTCAGAAGTTGTGGTGCCAATTGTTGTTAATGATGTAGTAGTTGCTGTTTTAGATATAGACAGTCCCATTGAGTCTCGGTTTGATAAAGATGATCAGCTTGGACTCGAATCATTAGTTACATTTATTGAAGAAATCTGGGCGTAAGCTAGATGAAAGAACTCATAGATGTTCGCGACTTTTTAATCGGTATTGAAATAGTCGGTGATTGGGATGGTGAAGAGGAAGAAGTTACTGAACGTATAAATTCCTTAATATTTCAGGCTTATAATCTTTTGCCTGAAGACATTAGCTTTGAAGCAGCGACTGAGCTGTTTGACGAATTATGGGCCGCAGTTGCAGGACAAGATTTTGTAATTGAAAACGAAATTGACGAACTAGAAAGTTGGTTAGCTGATTTTGTAGGCCAAACATTAGATGAAATAGAGTACGATTGATGCAATCTCAAGAAAAAACAGATTTAAATAAAGTTATCGAATTTTTGGCGAATAAATTTCCAAATAGTTTTAGTTTAAAAGGGAAGCAAAACCTCTTAAAATTGGTATTTTTAGTGACATCGCTGAACGCTTAGAAGAAGCCGATCCTGTTTCTAAAACACAGATCAGACATGCCCTAAGACGTTACACAAATAGCTGGCGTTATCTAGAAGCGGTTGTTAAAGGTGGCCAACGTGTTGATGTTGACGGTGCGGACTTTGAAGCGTTGACTGAAGAACATGTTGAACACGCGAAAGCGCAACTAGCTGAAAGCAAAGCGAAATTCAAAGAAAAACGCAAGGCTGCGGCACCCAAAGACAAGAATACTTACAAAAAACCTGCAAAATCTGTTGGTAATCCTCCAAAAAGAAAACCAAAATCAAATCAAGCGACCTCGAAACCTAAGGCCGAAGCTAAACCATTGGTAGCAAACGATGATTTTAGTGATGGTAAAACCGTATTGGTCAAATTAGGGGCTTCACCACTTTCTGCGACAATTGTTGAAACTTCTAAAGATGAAGTTTCGGTGCAATTGGCATCGGGAATTGTGATGAAAGTCAACAAGGAAAATATTTTCCAAGCATAGGAGTTTTTATGCATTTAGCCCAACGTCTATTTTCTATTTCTGTAGCGGCAACTTTAGTTGCCTCTTGTTTTACTTTTGCATCGTCTGACGTAACTAAGTTTGAAGCGCCAGACTTGCAGCAAGAGTCTCAGCACAAAAAATCTATACAACGAGTGGTAAACGGTTTTTCTCGTTACCACTATAAAAAGATTGAGCTAAATGATGAACTTTCTGCAAAAATGTGGGAAATGTTTGTTAAAACTGTCGATTACAACAAAAGTGTTTTTCTACAGTCAGATATAGATGCGTTTGCCTCTCATGTAACTAAGTTCGATGATGCAATGAAAATGGCAGATTTGTCATTTGCATTTGAATTTTATGAAGAGTCAATTCGTCGACGAATTAGTCGTTTAGAAAAAGCCATTAAATTACTCGATAATAAAATGGATTTTACATCTAAAGACGACTTTTACTATGACCGCGAAGATACGCCTTGGGCAAAAACAGAAGCAGAGCTTAACGAATTTTGGCGTCAGAAAGTAAAATATGATGCGTTAAATTTGAAGTTAGCGGGTAAAGACGAAAAGCAAATCAAAGAAACTTTGACAAAGCGTTACGTAAATACCATGCGTCGTTTTTCACAGACGCAAAATGAAGACGCATTTCAATTGATTATGAACTCTTATGCTCGAAGCATTGAAGCTCATACATCTTATTTATCACCTCGACGAGCAGATCGATTCCAAATGGAAATGAATCTTGAGTTAGAGGGAATAGGTGCCGTTCTAAAACCAGTTGATGAATTTACCGTAATTCTGAGTTTAGTCTCAGAGCGGCCCGGCTGATAAAACCGAGCAACTGAAACCGGAAGACAAAATCGTAGGTGTCGCTCAAGGTGATGATGATTATGTTGATATTGTGGGTTGGCGACTAGATGAAGTTGTTGAACTTATCAAGGGTAAAAAGGGTACTGAGGTTAGACTTCAAATCGTTCGTGGCGAAAATACGGCCTCAAATAACAAAGAGGTTAAAATCATTCGCGATAAAGTGAGGTTGGAAGACCGAGCTGCTGATTCGAGTGTGTTTGAATCTCAAATTGGTGAACTAGACTCTAAAGTTGGCGTGATCACCATTCCAAGTTTTTATAACAACTTGTCAAATGACGTTAAAAACGAAATTAAAAAGCTCAAAGACCAAAATGTTGATGGCATCGTTGTTGACCTTCGAGGAAACGGTGGCGGGTCATTAACGGAAGCGTCATTGTTAACCGGCCTATTTATTGATAAAGGGCCTGTTGTTCAGATCCGTAATGGTGTTGGTAATGTAGATGTACGCGGTGATTATGATGGCATAACGTATTATGACGGTCCGCTTACGGTGTTAGTGGATAGATACAGTGCGTCAGCTTCTGAGATATTCTCTGCAGCTTTACAAGACTACGGACGAGCATTAGTTGTTGGTGAACAAACCTTTGGTAAAGGGACTGTTCAAGAACATCGCGGCTTGACACGCCGTTTTGATTTATTGGAGAAAAAATTAGGCTCTGTACAATTTACCGTCGCTAAGTTTTATCGTATAAATGGCGGCAGTACACAGCATAAAGGTGTTATTCCTGACATTTTATTCCCATCAGCAGTTGAACCCGCGGAGTGGGGTGAGAGCCAAGCTGAAAATGCGTTGCCATGGGATAATATTCGTCCAGTGACGTATAAAACGTCTAGAGAAATAAGCAATCAAGTTAAAGTTCTATCGCAAAGACATTTAAATCGAATTGCTCATGAACCTGAGTTTGTCTACTTAGATAAAGATATTGCCGAATATCAAGAACTGAAAACTAAAAAATATGTGTCACTTAATGAAGCAGTTCGTTTAGCGGAAAAAGAAAAAGGTAAAACTAAAGATTTAGTTCGACTTAACGAACGACTAACTCGCTTAGGGTTCGATAAAGTTTTATCACTAGATGATGACACTCCAGAAAAATTAGATGAATTGGACCCGTTTTTAGAAGAAACCGCACGTATATTGGCGGATCTAATAGCGTCGGGCCAATTTGCTAAAGTAACAAAATAACTATAAAAGTTAAAAAGAAAGCAGCCTAGTGCTGCTTTTTATTTTAATAAAACAATAATAATAACATTACGTCTGTAAGGGGGATGCATGTCATCTGTACATGTTGATCACGGTCAATGGTCTAGCCGCTTGGCATTTATTTTAGCGGCAACTGGTTCTGCAGTAGGTTTAGGTAATATTTGGAAGTTTCCTTATATTATGGGCGAAAACGGGGGCGGGGCCTTTGTTCTCGTTTACTTGTTATGTATTTTGGGCATTGGTATTCCAGTCATGATGGCTGAGGTATTAATTGGTCGACGCGGGCGTCAGAGTCCGAGTAATTCAGTTAAAGCATTGGCAATTGAAGCCGGTGCAAATATTAATTGGAGTATTGTTGGCTGGCTTGGCGTTATTGCCGGTTTCCTTATTTTATCTTTCTATTCTGTCATTGCAGGATGGGCTGTCTCTTATATCTTTGAAGCTGGTTCTGGCGCGTTTGTTGACGCGTCTCCTGCGGAGATTGAGTCAATTTTCAATAACCTGTTACAGGATCCAATAAAGTTAATTATCTGGACGACGTTTGTTCTAGTGCTTACTGGCATTATTGTTGGTAAAGGCTTAAAAATGGGTCTTGAAAAGGCTGTTTCTATCGCGATGCCTGCAATGTTAGTGTTGTTGCTCATTATCGCCGGATATGCAGCATTTAATGGCGACTTTACTCGTACTATCGACTTTATGTTTACCCCTGATTTTTCAAAGTTGACTTATTCTGGTGTTTTGATCGCATTAGGTCATGCATTCTTCACGTTAAGTTTAGCGTCTGGTGCAATGATGATTTATGGCGCATATCTTCCTCAAAAAACGTCGATCGCACAATCGGTAGTTGCTATCGCCATCGCAGATACACTTATTGCATTAATTGCCGGACTTGCGATATACCCAATAGTGTTTGGTAATGGGTTAGAAGCAAGCCAAGGTCCTAACTTAGTATTTGTAAGTTTACCAATCGCCTTTGGTCAAATGTGGGGCGGTACTGTCTTTGGAACACTATTTTTCATTATGCTTGGGTTTGCCGCATTTACGTCGGCAATTGCGATGGTTGAATCTGCGGTCGCTTGGTTAGTTGAAAAAATGGAGTACTCCCGTGCAAAAGCTGCAGCTTTTGCTGTAATAACGCTATGGCTTTTCAGTATGTTAACGGTATTTTCGTTTACTGGCGCGGAGTGGGCAAAACTTGACTTTAATTTTGTTGGCAAACATGTCACTAACTATTTTGATCTAATTGATCATCTAACCGCAGACGTATTGCTACCTCTAGGTGGATTAGCCACCGCGATATTTGTGGCTTGGATTATGAAAAAAGAGGCGGTTTTTGAAGAAATGAACATGAGTGCCAAATTGTTTAGTGTTTGGTTTATTACGTTAAAATGGTTTACCCCAATTGCCGTGTTATTTGTATTTTTGAATTTAATCGGCATCGTCAAAATTGGCCAATAGTAGGTATTAAGAAATGAGTCATAATCATAAACAAGCAAGTTTATTAGATGCAATGATACCGCTTACCTTGTTGGTATTGATGCTGGCGTCAGCGGTGGTTTTATTTGGTGGTGATAGCTCTTATGGTCCGAATCAAATTGTCCTAATTATCGCTACATTTGTCGCTGGGCTAGTTGGGTTGAAAAATGGCTATAGCTGGAAAGAAATAGAAAAAGCCATGATTAATGGTATTTCATTATCTATGGGCGCTATTTTTATCTTATTGGCTGTTGGGTCTTTAATTGGTACTTGGTTGGCAGCCGGCACGGTGCCAACTTTAATTTATTTTGGATTACAAGTATTAAGCCCTGATTGGTTCTATGCAGCCGCCTGTTTAGTCAGTGCCATTGTGGCGATGAGTATTGGTAGTTCGTGGACGACAGCGGCGACCGTTGGTGTAGCACTAATGGGAATTGCGACTGGGATTGGCATGTCTCCAGCCATTGCAGCTGGTGCCGTTGTTTCTGGCGCTTACTTTGGCGATAAAATTAGCCCATTGTCTGAAACAACCAATTTAGCCCCAGCGGTTGCAGGGAGTGAATTATTTGAACATATCAGACATATGTTATGGACAACAGTGCCTGCATTTGTTGTGACCATGATCATTTTTACCATAATTGGTTTTACGTCAGTAGTTGATGCTGAAAATATTGCAATTGATGAAGTTCAAAACACGATTTTGTCCATCTATGACATTTCTATTATTCATTTATTGCCACTTGTTGTTCTAATTGCGATGGCGGCGAAAAAAGTTCCAGCGTTCCCTGCAATATTTATCGGAGCGTTAATTGGCGCTGTATGGGCGATGGTTTTCCAAGCTGATTTGTTAACCGACTTGTCTGGCGGTGAAGGTTTCATCGCCAAATTTTCAGTCGTTTGGGTCGCTATGTATGATGGTTTTAGCATTAAAACTGGCAGTGATTCGATGGACAGCTTGCTAAGTGGGGGCGGCATGTCGTCCATGCTAAATACCACTTGGCTAATTATGACAGCCTTAATGTTTGGTGCTGTTATGGAAAAACTTGGTCTATTAGCGGTGTTTGTAAAAGGCATTTTAAAAACAGCTAAAACGAGCGGTTCATTAATCACATCAACTATCTTTACTGCTTTTGGCGTAAATTTAGTAACTGCAGATCAATATATGTCGATAGTGATGCTTAGGACGCATGTATCGTGAAGAATATGAACGACGAGGTTTAGCAAACGTAAATCTTTCTCGTGCTTTAGAAGATGGTGGCACTATAACCAGCCCACTTATCCCTTGGAATACTTGTGGCGCCTACATGGCGGGGGTTTTATTGATTAGCCCACTAGAGTATTGGTACTTCGCGTTTTTCAATTTATTAAACCCTATTTTTGCAATAGCATTTGCATTGTTAGGCATAAAAGTATTGAAGGCAAAAGTAGCACCACAATAATTAAAAGAGTCACATTGGATTAGGTTTAATGCAATGTGACTCTTTCAACATAGAACATCGCGCCAATGACTGAATTAAACTCATCGAAACCGCAAGCAAAATACTTATCAGATTATAAAACTTCCGACTTTCTCATCCCAACAGTAAACTTATCGTTTAACTTAGACGATAATGCGACATTAGTTAAAGCGACTTATCAGATGACTCGCCAAAACAGGATGGCGACGCAATTAGTGTTAGATAGCCAAGTTAAAGACGTTATTGAGATATCGATAGACGACGAAGTGTTAGAGCAAGAACATTGGACTATTGAGCACCACAAACTGATCATAGACGTCGATAAAGACAAATTCGAACTCACTATCGTATCTATGGCGGATCCGGCTAATAATAAAGCGTTAGAAGGCTTGTATAAGTCATCAGGGGTTTATTGTACGCAGTGTGAAGCTGAGGGGTTCCGTAAAATATCACCGTTCTTAGACCGTCCTGATGTGTTGTCTGTCTACACTGTGACAATTTTTGCGGACAAAAAATCTTATCCTTTCTTATTGTCGAATGGCAATAACATAGCAAGTGGCGAACTTGAAGAAGACGGAGAATTGGTTCACTGGATCACCTATGGCACGACCCACATCCAAAGCCGTGTTATTTATTTGCGCTTGTTGCCGGTGACTTTGATTTACTGACCGACCAATTTAAGACCCGCTCGGGCAAAAATGTAAAATTAGAAATTTTTGTTGATAAAGGCAATTTAGACCAAGCTGGTCATGCTATGGCGTCCTTAAAAAGTCGATGGCTTGGGACGAAACAACCTATGGTCTAGAGTATGATCTAGATACCTATATGATTGTTGCAGTTGACTTTTTTAATATGGGAGCGATGGAAAACAAAGGACTCAATATATTTAATAGTAAGTATGTTTTGGCGAATCAGTTAACAGCAACCGACACAGACTACCACGGTGTTGAAGCGGTCATTGCACATGAGTATTTCCATAACTGGACCGGGAACCGTGTTACTTGTCGCGACTGGTTTCAACTCAGCCTTAAAGAAGGTTTGACTGTTTTTCGTGATCAACAATTCAGTGCTGATATGGGCAGTGAAGTGTTAGAACGAATTAAACATGCAAGTATTATGAGAACCCATCAATTTGCCGAAGATGCAGGCCCAATGGCGCATTCGATTCGACCAAATAAAGTTATTGAAATGAATAATTTTTATACGGTTACTGTGTATGACAAAGGGGCAGAAGTTATTCGTATGTTACATAGTTTGTTGACTGCGAGCGGTTTCCGTAAAGGGATGGATTTATATTTTAAACGCCATGATGGCCAAGCCGTTACCTGTGACGATTTTATCGCGGCAATGGCCGATGCTAATACTACCGATCTCACTTTGTTTAAGAATTGGTACAGCCAAGCAGGCACACCTAAAGTTAAAATCGACACCGCGATGGAAGGCTCTAGTTTACAAATTCGTATTTCTCAATCTATTCCAAGTCGACCTACAACTGAAACAACGTTACCGTTAATGATCCCAATTCAGTATGAATTGTTAAGTAAACGTACCGGTGCGTCACTTAAACGTGGTACATGGACACTGACTCAAACCCAGAATGACTTTAACGAATTAGTGAACGAGCCGGTTGAGTTAGTATTGTTTGAGAACTTTTCAGCGCCAGTTGCTATTGATTATCTTCAAACAAATGAGCAACTCTTATTTATCGCAAAACACGCCGCTGATCCATTTTGTCGATGGGATGCGATTCAACGGGTTTGGGCAAATGAAGTGCAATCAGGCCGAAGTAGTTCAGATGCACTAAACAGCTTTGCAGCCACTGTTATTCAAGATGAGACACTAGATACTGCTATCAAAGCTGAGTTATTAAATATTCCTAATTTTGATAGTATTTCGCAGCATTATGACGTCATCGATGTAGAACAAATCGTTGCTGGTTTAGAAAATATCTCAATGTCGATAGCGCAGTTTATCGAAACAGACTTGTTTACAAATTTAGGTTCATTGCAAAATATTGCAACAGAATATGAACCTTCAAATGTAGCGCAACGCAGGTTGAAACAAATATTATTAGGCTATCTTGCTCGCTTAAAAACCGCTAAAGCGGTGGAATTTATCGAACAAGCGTTTAAATCAGCACAAAATATGACTGAAAAGATGAATGCGTTAGACGCTGCTCGAGTTTCTGATATAGCGTTATTGCAACGGTTATTGGCTAAAATGGATGATACATACCAAGGTAATACCTTAGTTTTGGACAAAATGTTGTCATTAATTGGTCGTGTTGATTCTGAACAGGTATTTGAATTGATGACACAATGGTCTCAACATCCTAGTTTTGATGAAAAAAATCCAAATAGAATTCGTGCTTTATATGGCGCGTTTATTATGGGTAATCAAAAACATTATCATGATGTGTCCGGTAGTGGTTATCAGTTCCTCGTTGATTTACTGCTAAAAATCGACCAATTTAATCCTCAAGTTGCCTCAAGAATGATTGTTCCATTAATGAGTTTTGCTCGTTATGACACAAAACGTAGTGAATTAATGACGAAAAGTTTGCAAAAACTGTCGGATAATTCTATTTCTGCAGATTTATTTGAAAAGGTTACAGCCGCACTTTCTTAGATATGAATAAAATACATCGATTCCGAATAGAACTCTCTGCGCGCGAGTGCAGAGAGTTCTACCAAGGATTGTTTACTACAATCCAAGTTCGAACTGAAGGCGGCCTCAGCCTTAGACTTTCAGCTCAACATGTACGCCATTTTATGACGGTAGGTGGCGTTTCTGGTATTTTTGAATTGCAAATAGATGAGAATAATAAGTTTATTTCTTTGCACAAAATCTCAAATTAACTAGCATTATTTCATCTATGTAATTTAAATATTTCAACTATAGCGTTTATTTATGACATTTTGCCCTTGCGCAGGGTTTGAAATGGTGTAATGATTGATGACACTTCTGCTCATCCGATGAGCTGAAATACCTCAAAAATAATTACAAATATAATCCTTAGAGGGCAGGGGAGAAAAATATGAATAATGGGGAACACAAGTCCAAGCTTAAACCAGTAGTAGCTGGTGTAGCCGTAGCATTACTTGCAATGCAAAGTGCTAGTCTACACGCTGCTAAGTATGAGTTAGGCGACTTCGATATATCCTTCGACTCTACATTTTCTGCCGGTACATCGTACCGTATAGAAGACCGTAATATGGAAAGCTTGGTCGGTAAATCAAATAACCAAACCTTTGATTGGAGTGGTTATGTTGGCTATCAACCAAAATATGTAAATACAGATGTATGGGACTCTTTTGGTTCATACAGCACCAATGGTGACTTAGGCAACCTTAATTACGATCAAGGCGAAGCGTTTTCACAAGTTATTAAAGGCTTTCATGAGCTAAGAGTAAATGCGGATACATACGGTGCCGTGGTAAGCTTTATGTATTATAAAGACTTTGCCGCGGAAGGGATTGGCTATAAAGATCCTGTCACCGGAGAAGTATTTGATCCATGTAAAGACGATAAAGCAAAAGAATTAGTATGTCAGGACTTTAGGTTTTTAGACGCTTACGTTTATGCTGACTTTGATTTTAACGATGGACTAAATCCACTTTCAATTAAAATTGGTGAACAAGTTTTATCTTGGGGTGAAAGTACAGTAATACCGCATGGTATCAATGTAACACCTGTGGATATCGCTCGTTTAAAAGCGCTCAAGGTTCTGATTTAAAAGAAGCATTCATTCCAGTGGGTATGGTTTGGGCCAATTTAGGCATTACTGAAAACGTATCGTTAGAAGCGTTTTATCAATATGAGTGGCAACAAACATATTTACCTGTCTTATAGGTCTTATTTTTCGACAAATGACTTTGTCGGAAATGGCGGTCAATACAATGGTATTCAACTTAACTTTGCATCAAATCCAGATATGAACAGTGCCGGCGTAATGGCTGGTGTTAATGAAATTGGTAAGTTGTTAGCAACAGGTCAAATAGATGCGGAAACTGCTGCTGGGATGTATATTTCTGGTTATGCCAGTAAATACGCTATTCGAGCGAGTGACCAAGACATCAAAGCTAAAGATGAAGGTCAGTTTGGTTTGAAACTAGGTTGGTTTTCTGAAGACTTAAACTACACAGATTTTGGTTTTTATTACATCAATTATCATAGCCGCAGACCTTTAATATCAGGTAAATCATCAGACTTCTCCGCCGGTGCGGTTGGTCAGGATCTTGGTATTATTGCTTCAGCACAAGGTGCTGGCGGTTTAACAACGACACAATTTAATAATTTAAATGCATTTACCAAAGGTGTAATTGAATTCCCAGAAGACATTAAACTTTATGGTTTCAGTTTTAATACAACAATTGGTGCAACGGCCGTCTCGGGAGAAATTTCATACCGTCAGGACGAACCAATCCAAATTGATGATACCGAATTGTTATTTGCAGCTATGCCTGAGCAACTTGCTAACGCTGGATTGCGTCCAGAGATAACAGGGATCTCTCAATTAGGCGATTATGATGTTGCGGGTTGTAACGTACCGTTAGGTGGCGTCCAGCTTGGTGAAACAGCGTCAGGTTATTGTTTAGTTGATACAATTCAAGCGCAAATGACAGCAGTTCATATGTTCGGTCCTATGTTAGGCTTTAACAATGTTGCCTTAGTTGGTGAAATTGGTCATATCACAATTAAAGATATGCCTTCTCCTGACGAAATGCGTTTTAATGCCCTAGGTACTCCTCGCAGCGGTTCTTCAACAGTTGCCGGTGGTTTATTGCAAGCAGTACAAGATGGCGCAGATCTTACTCAAAATTTCCCAACAGATACGGCTTGGGGTTACCGAGCTATTTTAGTTGGTGAAATTAATGGTGTGTTTGGCTCATTTAATGTCAAACCTAAATTAGTATATTCACATGACGTTGATGGGATAACACCAGATCCACTGTTTTTATTCCACGAAGATAAAAAATCGGTTGGCCTAACGGTTGACGTAATTTATCAAAGTTCATTGTCATTTGGTTTTGGTTATAATTCGTTCTTTGGTGGTGTAGGTAATATCAACCAAATGTCTGACCGAGACTATGTGTCATTTAACGTTAAATATTCGCTGTAAGGGATAAAATAAAATGAATAAAATCACTTTATTAACGTCTGCTATTACACTGTCTTTGGTGTCAGTAGCGGCGTCTGCCAAAGTTTCTAGCTCTGATGTAGCGAAACTAACAAATGAACTCACTCCAATGGGAGCGGTTCGTGGACCAAATGCAGACGGTTCAATCCTAGGTTGGGCGGGTGGTATTACAACACCTCCTCCTGGATACGAAGTTGGTATGCATCATATTGACCCATTCGCTGACGACAAGGTTTTATACACAGTCACAAATGCCAACAAAGCTCAATACGCAGACTTCTTAACGCCGGGTATTTCTAAGATGTTAGAAACTTACCCTGATACTTATAAATTAGAAGTTTATCAAACGCGTCGTAGCTCGTCTTACCCACAGTACGTATATGACGCGACGTTGAAAAATGCTGCTAATGCTGAACTTGTTGAAGGTGGCAATGGTATTAAAGGTGCAGCAATCGGTGTTCCTTTCCCAATACCAAAAAATGGTTTAGAAGCCATTTGGAATCATATTTTACGTTTCCGTGGCACGAGTGCGACTCGATTTGGTGGCCAAGCGGCCCCAACAGCTTCAGGTGATTTCACGTATATTGGTTTTGATGAAGCAATATTACTTGATTATTCATCTCCAGATGCAACACCAGAGTCATTAGAAGAAAGTAATATTTTGTTCAAATTCAAACAAAAAATTACTGAACCTGCACGTTTAGCAGGATCTAAATTACTAGTACATGAAACAATGGACCAAATCAAAAAGCCACGTCAAGCTTGGCTTTGGGATAATGCTCGTAAACGTTTGAGTCGCGCACCAAATGTTGCATATGATGCACCTATAGTTCAGCGTCAGATGGCCTTCGTACTACCGATGATTTCGATATGTATAATGGCGCACCTGACCGTTACAACTGGGAACTAAAAGGTAAAAAAGAACTTTTAATTCCATATAACAGCTATAAGCTTCATAGTGATAAATTGCAATATGAAGACATTATCAAGCCTATAGTCATATTGCAACGGATATTGTTCGTTGGGAAAAACACCGTGTTTGGGTTGTCGAAGCGACACTAAAAGATGGTATTAGCCACGTCTATAAAAAACGTACGTTTTATATCGATGAAGATAGCTGGCAAATACACATTGCGGACTTGTATGACAACCGTGATGAGCTATACCGTGTAGCGGTTGCCTATGGTTTAAACTATTACGAAGTTCCTACTCATTGGAGCACGTTAGATGTCTATTACGACTTAAACTCTCGTCGTTATATTGCAATTGGTTTAGACAACCAAGAGACAATGTATAACTTCCAGAAAGAAATGAGTTCTAGAGACTTCTCAACATCCTCAATGAAACGTAACCGATAGTTACCCAAAAAACGGTTGGATTCTCCAACCGTTTTTATTTCTGCCTATACTTAAGTAATTAACATAATTAGAACGCCATGAAAAATTCCCTATTAATACCACTTTTTCTACTCCAGTGTTGCCTATTGAGCGCTTCATCATTTGCAGCAGCGTCAACAATTAGCAATGAAATTAACGATGCAATACCCGCTTTTAAAAGCAAATTGAGTGCTAAAAGTTTATTAACTGACATCGAATTGGTCGGCGATACCATGTTTGCCGTCGGCGAACGTGGTCATATCATATATTCATCAGACGGTGATACTTGGTTACAGGCGGATGTGCCTGTTAATGTATTGTTAACTGCAATTAAATTTGTCGATAGCCAAGTCGGTTTTGCTATTGGTCATGATCAAACTTTATTAAAAACCGAAAATGGCGGCAAAGCATGGCAAATAGTCAACTATCAGCCTAGTTCAGACAAGCCATTTTTAAATTTGGACATTCAAGGAGAAAACATTGTTATTGTTGGTGCATATGGCCTTTTTGGAGTTCAAATGACGGTGGGAAAACCTAGGATAGCACTTATAAAGAAGCGCTATTACTGGAAGAAGATCGTCAATATTTACAAGAAATAAAAGAATTCGAACCAGAAGCTTACGAAACTGAAAAACAATTTTTATTACCTCACTTTAACGGTGTTACGTTAGCGCAGCATGGTTGGTATTTAAGTGGTGAAGGTGGGTTCGCTGCTGTCAGTTACAATCAAGGAAAAAACTGGGAACGACTTGAAACAGAGTATTATGGCTCGTATTTTTCAGTTCAGGAGTTAGCAAAATCAAATATAATATTAGCTGGATTACGGGGTAACGTTTTTCGCTAAATATCGAGACCGGTGATTTTGACAATATAGATACACCTGTGTCTGCAACCATAAACAGTTTGCTGATTAAGGACGAAACAATTTACATGTTCGCAAACTCTGGAAATCTATTTATTTATAAAAACGGCGTAGTTACTCATAAAGCGTTTGCAGATGGCAAGGCGATTTTATCTGGCACTCAATGGCGCGATACATTGGTCATGGCGACCGAAGCAGGCATAAAGTCTATTTCAATTAACAAATTACCTAAGCAGTAGGGGATAATTGATGTTAATCAAAACACTAGAGAAATTTTTATTTAAACGACGTAGCTTAGTCGTCATTTTGTTTTCAATTGTTACATTAGTTTTAGGTTATCAAGCAACTAAAATTCAGCTAGACGCATCTTTCACTAAAAATATTCCGCTAAATCATGAATATATGAAAACGTATATGAAACATAGTGCCGATTTTGGTGGCGCAAATGGCATATATATTTCAGTTTGTGACCGTGACGGTAATATTTTCAATAAAGAATTTTTGAACGCCCTTAAAGGTGTTCACGACCAACTCTTTTTTATTCATGGCATAAATCGTACGTTAGTTAAGTCATTGTATTCACCGTCTACGCGATATATTGAAGTCGTTGAAGATGGTTTTTCTGGCGGTCCAGTTATCCCTGCAGACTTTAAAGCAAATGCTGCGGACTTAGCTGTTGTAAAAGAAAACATAGAAAAAGCAGGGATCGTGGGACGTGTTGTTTCTGATGATTACAGCTGTGCTATGGTTTCAAGTCAGTTATTAGAAATAAACCCAGAGACAGGTAAAAAGCTCGATAGTATAGAAATGGCTGAAAGCTTGGAACGTGAGATCCGTGGCAAGTTTGAAACTGACAAAGTTAGTGTCCATATAATCGGTTTTGCCAAGATGATTGGTGATGTCGCGAACGGTGCAAAAGACGTTGTCATGTTTTTGGTATCGCCATTGCAATCACGGCAATAATGGTTTGGATCTTTATTCGCTCTATACAGCTAACTATTTTACCGATTTTGTGTTCCTTTATGGCCGTTGTTTGGCAACTCGGCATGTTAAATACACTTGGATTTGGTCTTGACCCAATGTCTATTTTAGTGCCATTTTTGGTGTTTGCGATTGGTGTCAGCCATGGTGTTCAAATGATTAACTCCATCGGAAAACGAGTTCACGAGGGAAATACGGCATATCAAGCATGTTGTACAAGCTTCTGTAAATTACTCATTCCAGGTGGTATCGCATTGCTGTCCGATACTGTCGGCTTCTTAACGTTATTAACCATTGATATCGGTATTATTCGAGAGTTAGCAATAACGGCGAGTTTAGGTGTAGCAGTTATCATCTTTACTAACTTATTTTTATTGCCTGTCTTATCGTCGTTTATCGATTTCGATAAGCAGTTTAAGGCCCAGCCAGAAGGGACGCACGATAACTTGTGGCGCGCGCTAGCTAAGTTTACGGAACCTAAAAATGCGGCAATTATTCTCGTGATAACGGCAGGTTTATTTGCGTTTGGTTATTTTAAAAGTTTAGAAATGAAAATTGGCGACATGCAGGCTGGCGCACCAGCGTTGCATAGTGAAAGCCGTTATAACCAAGACACAATGTTAATAACTGACCGCTATGCTATTTCGACGGATGTATTAAAAGTTATCGTAGAAACCCGTGACAGTGGTTGTACTTATCATGATGTGATGGAACGTGTTGACCGTTTCCAATGGCGTTTAGCCAACGTCGATGGCGTACAATCAGCCATTAGTCTTTCTACCGTTGCAAAGATAGTTAGTACAGGTGTAAACGAAGGTAATTTGAAATGGCGTTCTTTGCCAAGAAATCCTCAGTCATTAGCGCAGTCAAGTGCAAGAATAGAAACGAGTTCGGGCTTATTAAATCGCAACTGCAGTATTATGCCTATAATTCTGTTTTTGGAAGATCATAAAGCGGAAACAATTGAAGGTTTAGTTAAGGCCGTTAAAGAAGCTAAGTTAGAACTAGAAACAGACGATATCAAATTCCAATTGGCATCCGGGTCAGCAGGTGTAATGGCGGCGACAAACGAAGCGGTAGCAGCAGCCCAAACTCCAATGATGTGGTATGTATACGGCGCTGTAATCATTTTATGTCTAATCAGCTTTAGGTCGGTTAAAGCAACTATTTCTGTGGTCTTACCGTTATTTGTCGTGTCAACTTTAGCACAAGCATTGATGACCTATTTACAAATAGGGCTAACTGTATCGACCATGCCGGTTATTGCGCTAGGGGTTGGTATTGGCGTTGACTATGGGATATACATTTTATCGACTATGGTTGAGTCATTACGTGCGGGGCGGAATTTAACAGAATCTTACTTCTTAGCGTTAAAAGAACGTGGAAGCGCTGTTTTGTTCACTGGTTTGACGCTTGCTATTGGTGTGAGTACTCTGGGCATTCTCGGCATTAAAATTCCAAGTAGATATGGGGATTTTGCTAACCTTTATGTTCTTAGTGAACATGCTAGGTGCGATAATCATACTTCCTGCGCTTGCATCTATGCTTTGGCGCAAAAAAATCAAAAATAATTTAGCACCTAAATGTGAATAATTAGTTATAAAAGCGGCGTAAAGCCGCTTTTTTATTTAAAGCCTCTGCATATCTTTCGATTTTAATTTAACTACTTGAATTTTCGCGGGTTAGACCACTAAAAATACACTTCATTTAGTGACAAAATAGGTCTACACTAATTGTCGAAAACGATAAAAATAATAATATAAATAATCCCTACAACTCAATAAGGATACGGCAATGACCTTGTTACGTAATTCCTCGTCTGTAATTTTAAAAAACGTATCAAAGCTAATCAGTGAAAAAGTAGCTGCTGAACGTCAAACGTTAGTCGAGAAATTTGCATCCATTTTATTCGAAAATCTGTCCAATGAGGATTTAGACAAACGCATCGACGAAGATCTGTATGGCGCAGCTTTAAGCCTTTATAACGATTTTAGCGATACAAAGTCAGCAGAATCAACAATAAAAGTATTTAATCCAGAACTTGGCAATACCGGTTGGAGTTCTGAAAATACAATCGTGCAAATTGTCGTAGACGATTTACCATTTTTAGTCGACTCAGTTCGAATGACCTTAAATCGATTAAATATCACTTCTCATTTATTATTGCACTCACCGATTAAAGTTAATCGAGATAAAAGGGTGCGGTTGTAGAAATAGTCGATTTGAAAGATGCGACTAAATCTACGAATACTCAAACGGTTTTCTTTATCGAGGTCGATCGTCAATCTGAACAAAAACAACTAGATGCATTAGCTGAAGAACTCAGTTCTGTATTATCTGATGTCAGTATTGCAGTTGAAGATTGGAAACCAATTGAACAAAAATTGGCGCAATGTATTGATGAAGCTAAGAATGCAAAAATCAAAAATGAAGCAGGCAAACAAACTAGCCTAGAGTTTTTAGATTGGATAGCCGATCACAATTTTACCTTGATGGGGTATCGTGAATACACTGTGAAAGCGGTTAAAGGGGACTTTTCGATTAAAGGTGTGGACGAAACATCTCTTGGCTTAATGAAAAACCGAGCCAGTAGTGTTCGTCTGCTTAGTGAGCTTTCAGATGTTGCCCGTGCAGAAGCATTTTCAGATAATGTCTTAGTATTAACCAAAACCGATTCCAAGTCCCGCGTACATCGTCCGGCCTATATGGATTATATCGGCATTAAAAAGTTTGACGACGAGGGTAATGTTGTCGGTGAACATCGATTTATCGGCTTATATGCTGCGAGTTTTTATAATTCCTCAGTGCAGGATATACCGTTGTTAAATATTAAGTTACAACGCATTACGGAAGGTAGCAGCTTTGCCGAGGGCAGCCACGCGCAAAAGCATTGCTTAATGTTCTGGAAACGTATCCTCGTGACGAATTAATCCAAGCAAGTGATGAGCACTTAAGAGAAGTTGCATTAGGTGTTTTACAAATGCAAGAACGTGATATGACCAAGTTGTTTATCCGAAAAGATACCTATGGTCGCTTTTATTCTTGTATGGTGTTCGTGCGTCGGGAACGTTACAACACCGCGTTACGTCGAGATACGCAAGAGATTTTAAATAATGCACTAGGTAGCGATGGCTCTGTTGAATTTACCACATATTTCTCTGAGTCACCTTTAGCGCGAACACATTACATTGTTCACGCCACTGAAAAGGACATTGAATTAAACGTGAAAGATATTGAAAACAACCTAATCGAAGCCGCAAAAACGTGGGAAGACAAACTCGCCACTGCGCTAACAAAAACTCACGGTAGTGCGAAAGGTCGTGAATTAGCAGCCCGTTACGCTAAAGCGTTTCCAAAAGGCTACAAAGAAGAAATTTTACCTTCTACCGCCACCGTCGATATTTCGTTCTTAGAAAAGCTAACCGACAACAATAAGTTGGCAATGTTATTTTATCGTGCTCAGGAATCAGTTGATAAAAATGCGGTTCGATTAAGTCTTTTCCATAAAGACGAACCAATTCATTTGTCTGATGTACTGCCTATTTTAGAAAACTTTGGTCTGCGAGTCATTGGTGAGACGCCATATGCTGTTGCTATGGAAACAGGTGTAAATTGGATCATGGACTTCACCATGACACTCACTAATGCCGATAATAGTGATTTTGATTTAACTCGTGATTTATTCCAACAAGCATTTGCCGCGGTTTGGGAAAATAGATTAGAAAATGACGGTTTCAATCGACTCATTTTAGGGGCTAAATTAAGTGGCCGTGAAGCGTCAGTAATTCGTGCCTACGCAAAATATATGCGTCAAATTGGTGTTACCTTCTCACAAAGCTATATTGAATCGACCTTTGACCGCTACCCTAAAATTGCAGGTAAATTGGTTAAACTATTTGAACATAAATTTAATCCAACTAAACATAGTGTTAAAAAATATGAAAAGGCCAAAGATCAAATATTGGTCGACCTCGACAATGTCGCTAACTTAGATGACGATCGAATTATACGTCTTTACATCACTTTGATGGACGCAACTTTGCGTACTAACTTTTATCAAAATGATGAGCAGGGCAACATTAAACCTTATATTTCGTTTAAATTGTTACCTGAGCAAATTCCTGAAGTGCCATTGCCACGCCCGAAATTTGAGATATTTGTATACAGTCCCCGCGTTGAAGGTGTGCATCTACGAGGTGGTAAAGTCGCTCGTGGCGGTTTACGTTGGTCGGACCGTATGGAAGATTTCCGAACGGAAGTGCTTGGCTTGGTAAAAGCACAACAAGTTAAAAATACAGTTATCGTGCCGAATGGCTCCAAAGGTGGGTTTGTTTGTAAACAACTGCCGACATCGGGAGGCCGTGATGCCTTTTTCACTGAAGGACAAGAATGTTATAAAACCTTTATAAGAGGTTTGTTAGATGTCACAGACAACATAATTAAAGGTGAAGTTATCCCACCTAAAAGTGTGGTTCGTCATGATGAAGATGATACCTATTTAGTTGTTGCAGCCGATAAAGGTACCGCAACATTCTCAGATATCGCCAATGCAATTTCTGATGAATATAACTTCTGGTTAGGCGACGCTTTTGCTTCTGGCGGCAGTGTTGGTTATGACCACAAGAAAATGGGGATCACCGCACGTGGTGCGTGGGAATCCGTTAAGCGCCATTTCCGCGAAATGGGTACCGATTGTCAAACAACTGATTTTACCTGTGTTGCAATTGGAGATATGGCTGGAGACGTATTTGGTAATGGTATGCTGTTGTCTAAACATATCAGGTTACAAGTTGCGTTTAACCATATGCACATCTTTGTCGACCCGAATCCAGATTCGGCTAGCACGTATGTCGAACGTGACCGTTTATTTAAATTACCTCGTTCATCATGGGAAGACTATGATAAATCGCTAATTTCTCAAGGTGGCGGGATTTTCTCAAGAAGCGCTAAGTCAATTCCACTTAGCCCTGAAATGAAAAAAATGTTGGGCACCAAAAAGCATCAATGACCCCAACCGAATTAATGAAAGCGGCCTTACTAATGCCAGTGGACTTAATTTGGAATGGTGGTATCGGTACATACGTCAAAGCAAAATCTGAAAATGACGCTCAAGTTGGCGACCGAGCTAATGACGCGTTACGTGTAAATGGTTCTGAGTTGCGCGCTAAGATATTTGGCGAAGGCGGTAACTTAGGTTTGACTCAGCTGGGTCGAATCGAATTTGCAGCGAGTGGCGGTAGGATCAATACAGACTTTGTAGATAATGTTGGTGGCGTGGATTGTTCTGATAACGAAGTAAATATCAAAATTTTACTCAATCAGCTTGTTAACGAAGGCGAGTTAACAAAGAAACATCGAGATCAAACGTTATATGAAATGACTGATGATGTTTCAAAAATTGTAATTCAAGATTGTTATCGTCAAACACATACAATTTCGATTACTGAGCTAAAAGGGCAAAGTTTAGTTAAAGAACAACTTCGCTTTATCCATGCGTTAGAGAAAGCTGGCAAACTGGATCGCGAGTTGGAATTTTTACCAAATGACGAAGAGATTGCAGAGCGTCAAGCAAAAGGCGCCGGTTTCACGCGACCTGAGCTTGCTGTTTTAGTTGCTTACGGAAAAATGATATTAAAAGAACAATTTGCAATCGATGAAATAGATAGCAACCCATATTATAAAGATCTTTTAATTAATGCGTTCCCGCAACAATTGCAAACTAAGTACGAGATGCAGATCCAATCTCATCCGCTTCGTAAAGAAATTATCGCGACAAAATTAGCAAACGAAGTCGTAAATGACATGGGTTTAAACTTTGTTATTCGCATGCAAGAAGAAACGGGCGCGCCTGTAGATGAAGTCTTAACCTGTTATGTTATCGCTCGTGAAGTATTTGGTTTACAAGACGTTTGGGCAGAAATTGAGAAATTAGATAATAAGATCCCTGCGATTGTTCAAACTGAAATGTTGCATCAAATGCGCCGTACGATTCGTCGTGCAGCTCGCTGGTTCTTGAGACATCGTAATAAGTCGCAAAATATAGCAGAGTCAATTTCCTTTATAAACCTACATTTGAGAAAATGAACGGTAAGTTGGGCGATTACCTTGTTGAAAAAGAGAAAGGCATGTTGGTCTCTTTACAAAATGACTTTGAACGCGAAGGCGTTCCAACTCATATTGCGGCTTATGTCGCACAATTGAGTTCAATCTTCTCTATTATGGATATTGCTGATGTAGCACGAACAGCAGATCGAGAAGTAGAAGAAGTCGCAGCCTTGTATTACACCTTAGGTGCTGATATGGGATTACATTGGTTCTTAGACCAAATCACCAATCAAGCTGTTGGCAACCACTGGCAAGCCTTAGCTAGAGCGAGTTACCGCGAAGAGTTGGATTGGCAACAACGTGCATTAACTGGCGCTGTTATACACTTCGAAGAGTCAAATAAAAATACACTTGAAGTTTATGACAAATGGAAAGACGAATACAGTTCGATTCTAGCCCGTTGGCAGCAAATGATAGCTGAGTTTAAAACCTCGGACAGTCATGAGTTTGCTAAGTTCTCTGTAGCATTAAGAGAACTGATGTTGCTCAGCCATCATTGTGAAACGGCGGTTTAAATTTATCGTTAAGTAACATACACTACGCCCCGAAATTCGGGGCGTTTTTATATTTAAGGGGATCTGATGTTTTACCAATTAGCCAAGAGATTTATGTTCAGCCGTGACGCGGAATGGGCGCATGAATTTGCATTAAAAAACTTGAAACGATTTGCAAATACACCTGCATCTTTGGTTTGGAAACAAAATCTCCCAGAAAAACCAGTAAAGTTGTTAGGCTTAACCTTCCCTAATCCTGTTGGATTAGCAGCAGGGTTAGATAAAAACGGTGAGTGTATCGATGCGTTAGGACAAATGGGATTTGGATTTATTGAAATCGGTACAGTAACACCTGTCGGCCAACCCGGTAATCCTAAACCACGGATGTTCAGGATCACTGAAAAAAATGCCATTATTAATCGAATGGGTTTTAATAATCATGGTGTCGATAATCTAATTAAAAATGTTCGAAATAAAAAATACAAAGGTATTTTGGGCATTAATATCGGTAAAAATAAAGATACGCCGAACGAGAAAGGGCATGAAGATTATGTTGCTTGCCTCGAAAAAGTCTACCCATACGCGGATTATATTACGGTAAATATTTCATCGCCGAATACCTCAGGTTTAAGAGATCTGCAGTTTGGTGATTCTCTCGAAGTATTATTAGCGGCAGTTAAAAATAGACAACTCGAGCTACAAGCAGAGCACCATAAATATGTTCCTATCTTAGTAAAGATTGCGCCAGATATGGACAAGATAGCAGTTGAACAAGTTGTGGATTGTATTGTTACACAGGGTATGGATGGCATAATTGCCACCAATACGACATTGTCGCGCGAAGCGGTTGCTGGATTAGAACATGCAGACGAAGCCGGTGGTTTAAGTGGTGACCCTGTTCGTGATGTGAGTACCGACGTTATAAAAATGATCAGAGCAATTAATCGAGATATTCCTATTATAGGGGTTGGTGGCATTAACGGACTAGAAGCGGCTAAAGAAAAACTGGATGCCGGCGCAAGTTTGGTTCAGGTCTATAGCAACTTTATTTACCAAGGTCCGAAACTCATAAAGGACATAGTAACGGGTCTGTAATTGTCGAGAAACTTGCCCTTATTAATTGTGTCAGTTAAATTGGTGATTGAGAGTTTAATAAGGGTAAATTCATTTGCAAAATGTAGCGAACAACGGTGTTAATTGGTGGTGGCATTTGTCTCCCAACGATCGTCAGTTGATATTACATTTGTCGTCAGAGATTGGCTTCCCGACAGGTTTCAAATTAGACAGCTTGGTAGAGAAAATCACTGATGGCATGCCATTTTCGACATCGGATGCAGAAGTTTACAGTGGCTTTTGTGAGTTATTTTCTCAAATGGACTTTAATGCGGAACAGCGCTTTAAACTTGCCATCTTTGCCACTGTCGGCACCTTATATATCAAACCAATGGCGGCTAAGAGTTGGTATTTTAGATTTGCCAAAAGTCCAACTAGAACAATTAAACCTCGTCAGTTGGTCAAGCTAAGTGCCTATGACAGTGCTGTTTATATTGTGTTAACGATTGAAGACAATGCTTCGTATGTGATGTTGATTAGTGAACGTCATAATTTAAATGAGACAAAAGATATTAAGCGTGGTCATGTTATTAAAGTCCATAACGATAGATTGACTCCCGTTGATTTCAAATTACAGGGTGACCAATTATGACAAGAGCAATTATTTTAGTCGCTGATAGTTTAGGCGTAGGCCAAGCGCCGGATGCAGAAGCGTTTGGTGACGCAGGGGCTAATACGTTCCACCATATCGTCCAGCATATGGATAAAATCGGCGATCCGATAAAGCTTCCAAATTTACAAAAAATGGGCATGTTTAACATTTGCGCTGAAGCCAATAATGTTACCTACCCAAATCTACCTGAAGTCGACCTGATTGCTTCTTATGGTTATATGGCTGAAATTTCTTCAGGCAAAGATACGCCAAGTGGTCATTGGGAGATGGCAGGCGTACCTGTGTTGTTTGAATGGGGGTATTTCAAAGAAAAACAAAATAGCTTTCCGCAGCACATTATTGACCAAATTTGCCATGAAGCGGGCGTGGATGGCATTTTGGCTAATCGCCATGCGCCGGGGACAGATGTGTTAACTTGGTTTGGTGAAGAACATATCAACACGCTAAAGCCCATCTGTTATACCTCTGTCGACAGTGTTTTCCAAGTTGCTGCTCATGAAGAGCATTTTGGATTAGAGCGATTATATGACTTTTGTTTGGTGGCTAGACGGGTTTTAGATGAACACAATATCGGGCGGGTAATTGCTCGACCATTTGTAGGTGAAGACGTTAACACGTTTAAACGTACCGGAAATCGTAAAGATTTTTCAGTGTTACCACCGGCACCGACTGTGTTAGATAAGTTGTTTGACGCTGGCGGAGACGTGATCAGTATTGGAAAAATAGCAGATATTTATGCAGACCAAGGTATCACTGCAAAATACAAAGCGACAGGTTTGGAAGCTTTGATTGATAAAACAATTGAACAAATAAAGTCGACTGCAACAGAACAAACAATCATATTCACCAATTTAGTTAACTTTGACCAAGATTATGGTCACCGTCGAGATATTGTAGGATATGCCAAAGCACTGGAGTATTTTGACTCACGGATCCCTGAGTTATTGGCCTGTTTAACCAAACAAGATGTTTTGTACATAACAGCTGACCATGGTTGCGATCCGACTTGGCTAAGGTACGGACCATACCCGCGAATATGTCCCTGTGATTGCCTATGGGCCTTCAATAAAGGCGGTTAATTTAGGTGAGCGAAGTACGTTTGCTGATTTGGGACAAACACTGAGTAAACAATTTGGTTTAGCGCAGCTGGATTACGGAACGTCATTTTGGACGGATATATCAAAATAATTTTTAATAAAGGATAAATATCGTGATGAGAATATTACTATGCATACTTATTAGCGTAATGGTTATCGCTTGTGCAGGTAAAGAACAACTGCCTCCACAACAAAAGGACGTTAATTTAATCAAAGTGATGTTAACAGGTGAAGGGAATAGTCAAAATGAACCAATGCTAATTTCTACACCGGCTCAAATTGAACAGATTATTAGTTTTATTAATAGTCATAGTAAAGGCTGGAAACAGCCGTTTTCAGAACACAATTGAAGGCGATGTATATTTAACCTTGTACCGAGATGAAAGATTTGTTGGAAATTTTTACGTTGGTGATGATTTTTTGGTCGTGATTACGGCAGTCCATGGGTACAAGATGCAAGCCAGTTAGAAGTGACCAAGTTTTTAGCAATAGTTGGTATTGAAACCAACAATCTAAACATTTCAGGCCGTTGCAGTCCCGCCCAAATGAAAACCTTGAATCAATTGGTAATGGGCCAAAAGTTAGTATCCAATACCATTTCGAAAAAAGCGTTTGTAGAATTCAAATCCCATTACCCGAATTGGTGTGAAACTCAAGTGTCGCAACAAACGTATAAAATTTACACTTCGGACACTTCACGCAATAAAATTATTGTCGAGCAAGTAAAAGAAGACAAAGATAACGGTTATTTTGGTCCATTCAAACTGAGTAAGTAAAATTCTAGTCGATAATATAGGCCGTCAGTCATATTACCGAATATCAATATAAGAATATAAAAACACAGTAAATAAATGCGTTTACTGTGTTTTTTGTAAGAGATAAAAAATAACAACCTTTGATAACAGTTTTAACTGGCAAGCACATTATTTCAGTGCAGAGAGGATTGGCTTAAGTGGACAAAACAAGTACAAAAACAAATGCCTATTTTAGGTTTTTAAGTTTGAATAAACTACAGGCATTTACTTTGGCGCGTGAGGTAATTGGGGCAAGTTATGAAACACAGGGCGTTGAAAATCGATTTGTAGGTTTGGTCCTTTTGACAGGTATGAGCTTAGATGACATTAATGACTTTTATGTCAGACAAAGGATCGAATTAGTGCAATGCGATATTTTAGTGTCGGCGCAGACCAACGTTGAAAATTTGGAACATGAGGCCCCAGAAATTGTGAATCGTATGCTCAAGTACATTGATTGTAAATTACGCTTTTCGGTGACGAAGGCATAATTTGCTTTAAACCAGATGTTCAAGGGTTTTTGACATTAATTGAGAGTTTAGGAAGATAAATGCACGTATTAATTCATTCACCAAATGGCTACCCAGTTACACTTCGTTCACTGGTTAAAAATGATTCCGGAATTTTAGGTGAATTTTTTGAATCGCTTTCTCCGCAAACGCGATCAAAGTTTGGTCCACATCCTCTAGACAGAGAATATGCAAAATACGTGATCTGTAAAAACATCGATGTGGACAATGTTTCACGTTTTATCATCGTTACTGAAACCCAAGTTGTTGGTTATTTTATTGTTGATTTTAATGAATACCCCAACGAGCGCAGTCGTTATTCAAGTTATGGTATTGAGCTCGATTTTGCATTAGATCCAGTATTTGCCCCTTGTATCCACGATAACTATCAAGGACAGGGCCTTAGCAAGTCTGGGGTTGGACGCATTGTTGCGCTATTTTGACAAGTCAAAAATTAGGAGTTTAGTGCTAATGGGCGGAACTCAAGAGCCAAATTTATTGGCCCGCAACTTATATAAGAAGTTTGGTTTTGTCGAAATCGGTGAATTTTATACTGATTATAATCGTTTAAATAATGTCGATATGCGACTTGTGCGCTAATCACCACTGTCTAAAATATTAGTTATGTGACAACTAAAAGTGTTTAAAGATAAAGGCGTTAGAAAATGAGAGTCAGCGCCAAATTAATTGTTTATTTTAATGGGGAGGTTCGCAGCTCGATGTGACGAACCTCATTTAATTAAACGCTATTTTTGTACCTGTATCTATATTTGTGCTTTTGACATAAACAAAATTACCGCAATTTTGTCACCCACTTTTAAATAGATTGCACATATAAATAAAGTTCTTTTAATAACGCTTTAGCCGCGTCACTATCTTGATTACTTTCTAAATTATTTTCCAAACTCAGCTGGAATTCAGAGGCCGTTAAATTTGGCGAGTCATAACCATTCATTAATTTGTCCGTTCGATAGTTTTGCCACCAGTTAAGTTCTTCCGGCGTTAACATATTGGTAAAGTACCGCGCTTTGTATAAGCGCCATAATCCAGTTAACCGGTCATCAGTGAAATTGGGGGTAAGTTTCCAGTGATCTATAACTGGATGTTGGTGGATCATCGCCATTTGTTGCTTATCAGGTTCACTTAGAAAACCGTCATACAATCGATATTCTGGATTTGTTTCTTTTTCAAACTCTCGCTCTATTTCAAATACCGCAGCTAGTTTTTGTTTAAGTTCTGGGTTTTTCTGCAAAAATGCTAGATGCTTTAAACATGCAGACCGGTCGATGCCCAGCCGCTCTGCGTTTTCTGGTAGTAATGTTTTGGCAGGCGCTAAAATAGGGCATTTATTAAGCATCACTTGTTTTAACCCAATACGCGCTTCGCCACCTAAATCTTCGGTTTTTGTATATAGCTTTTCCGCAATTTGTTCAACACTAAGATGAGTTAAAGGTTCTGGGTTTTGTTGAAGGTTATATACCACAACGGCATTTTTGTTTTTATGATGGAACGCAATTGGTGCCACCCAGGAGGTGCAACCTTGCCATGCCGAGAACATGCCTGTGGTATGAACAAGAGGTGTTGAACGGTAAACGTCTATCATGTCAGACAATTGTTGTTTATTTCTATGCGTGAGCAAAAACTGAAATAACTTTGGTTGTTTGGTCTTAATCAACTTTGCTAGTTCAATCGTCGCGATGACATCGGCTAAAGCATCATGGGCATTGCCGTGGTCGATACCATTTGCCGCAGTTAGCTTTTCTAATCGAAAACTTGGTTTACCTTCATCATCTGTTGGCCAATTTATGCCTTCTGGGCGAAGCGCGTAACACGCTCGTACCATATCCAAAATGTCCCATCTTGAATTGCCATTTTGCCAGCTATAGGCATACGGGTCATAAAAATTTCGATAGAGTGTGTAGCGGATCATTTCGTCGTCAAAACGAATATTGTTATAACCAATGTTAATTGTATTGGGTCTGCTTATTTCTTGATGGATACGTTTTATAAATTCAGGTTCAATTAACCCTTTTTGCAAAGTAGTTTGCGGGGTAATACCGGTAATTAATGCGGCTTCAGGGTGCGGAAGATAATCGTTTGGTATCTGGCAGTATTCGACAAGTGGCTCGCCAATAATGTTCAGATCCATGTCTGTGCGGATCCCTGCAAATTGTGAAGGTTTGTCTTTTTTAGGGCTGGTTCCCCATGACTCGAAATCGTACCAATAAAATGTTTCTTGCATCATAAATTCAGTTTTTAGTTCGTAAAAATAAGTGCGTTTACCGCAATTAAAATAAAGAGGCCGCCTTGAAGTAACTTCAGTAGACGTACATTTTTATTGCTAATTTGCGTTCGTTTTTAATCGTTGTGGCAATTTGTACTATGGCTAAATACCACAACATATCGATGAATAATACTGTACCCACTAAAATAGTCGCAGTGGTAATCGACGTTCCACTAGTTGGAATAAATTGACTAAATAATGCAAAAAAGAAAACGGCAAGTTTCGGATTAAGGAAGGCAATAATAAAAGCTTGTTTGACGCCGTCGTTTGCCTTTACTGAATGATTATTAATAACCGGCTCTGGCTTATTCGTTGAGCGTATCAACATTACACCCAGATAAATAAGGTACAACGCCCCTAGTGTAATTAAAATATTAGCCAGCATAGGTACAGCTTGGAACAAAGAAGACAAACCCAATATGGCGCCAACTGCATAAATTCCAACGGCAATTGCATGGCTAATACTGGCTAATCGGCCTGCATTAGCCCCTTGGCTAAAGGTTTGATTTAAAATAATGGCTAAACTCGGTCCGGGTGTCGCGGCGCCAAGCAAACAAACAAAGGCTAATGGCAACCATTCAATAAATGTCATTGCTATACTCGCATGATAATCAGTTGGTAATTGTCGCACGGAAGTGGATGACATTAAAAATAAAATTATGATCATCGTCATTAAGTGGTATAAAAAAATTAGGGTGAGTTAAAATCAACCAAATTCTCAGCGCAATATAAAAATGGAAGTTAAAATATGTTAATCAAAACGTTCATTATCATTTTTCTGGCACTTGTCAGTCATATAGTTTCAGCGGCGCAGCCATTTGCTATCGCTATACACGGTGGGGCGGGGACAATCTTAAAAAGTTCGATGACCCCTGAACTTGAAGCTCAATATCGAAAAAAATTAGACGATGCGAAACAACTTGGATATTCCATATTAAGTAGCGGTGGGACCAGTGAACAAGCCGTTTTAAGCGTAATTAAGATATTAGAAGATTCACCATTATTTAATGCGGGAATAGGCGCGGTTTATACCTACGAAGGTCAACATGAACTTGATGCCTCTGTTATGGATGGTAAATCACGAATGGCGGGGGCGATAACCGGAGTTAAAACGGTACGCCACCCAATTGAACTTGCCTCAGCTGTTATGCATAAGTCGGTGCATGTGATGTTAAGTGGTAGTGGGGCGGAAAACTTCGCTACAACAGTTGGCTTAGAACAAATAGACAATTCCATTTTTAATACTAAGCGCCGCTTTGAGTCTCTTCAGCGTGCCAAGGCAAAAATGAAAGCGTCGGCCAATTGGCTCAAAAATGAAGATTTTAGGTACGGAACGGTTGGGGCCGTTGCATTGGATAAATTTGGTAATTTGTTTGCAGGTACCTCAACTGGCGGCATGACTGCTAAAAGATGGGGAAGAATTGGCGATTCTCCTATTATCGGTGCTGGCACATTTGCCGACAACAAGTCCTGTGCGGTCTCAGCGACAGGCCATGGTGAATTTTTTATTCGATTTAATGTTGCCTCAGATATTTGTGCTCGGGTGGCCTATCAAGGTAAGTCAATAAAACAGGCTGGAGATGAGGTTATTTTTGACGTTTTAGAACCTGTAGGTGGCACAGGCGGCGTTATTATCATTGATACGAAAGGTAACATTCATATGCCATTTAATACCGCAGGCATGTATCGAGCGGCCCGTTCAAATAACGGAGTCGACAAGGTTTTGATTTATCGAGAGGAATAAATCTACCGATTTCAATTTTTTGTCGTAACGACAAAGTTATAATTTAATAAATAATTAAATAAAGTTTAATTAAAACAACGCAAATATTTTTATTTTGGCTAAATTTAAAGGAGTAGAAAAATAATTATAAAGAGGATACTGGATGGAATCTGTAAAAGTTAAAGACCATATGAACCATCGACCTGTTTACTTTAAAGGCACAGAAACGATTGTTGAAGCGGTGGAAAAATTATTGCAATCTAAAAGCTCTGGTGGACCGGTACTTAATGATTTAAAAGAAGTTATTGGTTTTTTATCGGAACAAGATTGTTTAAAGGCCATGTTGTCTAGTACCTATCACAGCGGTGAGGCATCGGTTAACGTATCAGAATTGATGAAATTAAACGTATTAACCGTTAAACCCTATGACAGTATCTTAGAAGTAGCAGATAATATGTCGGGTAGTAAGCCACGGGTTTATCCTGTCGTTGACGATGACAATCATTTGGTCGGTTCGATAGATCGAACAAATATTATCAAGGCTTTAGATTTGCACTTACATTCAATTTACGCCCGCGGCGTTCGGTTTGTTTAACGCTAAACTGTTAATTTAAAGAGAAAAGTTTTAATTAATCAACGCGAATATTCCATTTATGTTCGCTAATTACCTAATATATTTAGCCTCGAGGTACTTCGAGGCTTTTTTGTTTGAGTTTAAAAATGATAGAATTCCTTCCAATACCACTTTCTTTGGAAATGCAGTAAATCGTGTCTGAACCCGTCTCTTTATCCCATGTACTTAAACAAGATTATTTTCGCTTTAAAGCGCGCTTAAAAAGATCAAAGCGAACGCCAACCTTGACGTGCAGTCAAAACAACTGATGACGTTAGAAAATGACATTAATCGTTCAGCGGATTTAAAGAAGCGAAAGCAAGAAAATTTAGCACGATTAAAAATCGACTACCCAGAGCAACTCCCGGTAAGTCAAAAGAAAGAAGAAATTAAAAAGGCCATCTGTAACAATACAGGTGATCATCATCGCCGGTGAAACAGGCTCTGGTAAAACAACACAAATACCTAAAATGTGTTTAGAGTTAGGTCGCGGTATTGACGGTAAAATAGGCCATACCCAGCCGAGGCGCCTTGCGGCAAGGAGCGTTGCAAATCGTTTATGTGATGAATTGTCCTGCGAGCTTGGCTCAGCTGTCGGTTATAAAGTTAGATTTAATGATCAAGTCAGTAATGAGTCTTTTATAAAATTGATGACTGACGGTGTCATGCTTGCGGAGATGCAAAGTGACCGATTTTTAAATCAATACGATACAATAATTATTGATGAAGCCCATGAGCGTTCACTTAATATTGATTTTATTTTAGGTTATTTACGCGAGTTGTTGCCAAAAAGACCTGATCTAAAGGTCATTATTACGTCAGCGACAATAGACCCGGAGAGCTTTTCCAAACACTTTTTTGATGCCCCTATTATAGAAGTGTCAGGGCGCACTTATCCGGTAGAAGTGCGTTATCGACCAATTGATGAAATAGAGTCTGACAGTGACTCAGCGTATCAAGATAACGAACAAATAATGGCAATATTTGCTGCCGTAGAAGAACTTGAACGCGAAAGTCGCGGCGATATATTGCTATTTATGAATGGTGAGCGTGAAATTCGAGACACGGCTGAGGCGTTGACCCGCCAAAATTATCGGAATACTGAAGTATTACCGCTTTATGCTCGATTGTCAGCCGCTGAGCAGAATAGGATCTTTGCCTCCCATAGCAATCGCCGTATTGTCCTCGCGACAAACGTCGCTGAAACGTCATTAACGGTTCCTGGCATCAAGTATGTTGTTGATACTGGAACGGCTCGTATATCGAGGTACAGCTACAAAACAAAAGTACAACGATTGCCAATTGAAGCCATTTCGCAGGCCAGTGCAAATCAAAGAAAAGGTCGTTGTGGTCGAACAGAAGCCGGTATCTGTATCCGTTTATATAGCGAGGAAGACTTTCTTAGTCGTCCAGAATTTACCACTCCTGAAATTTTGCGGACAAATTTGGCTTCCGTTATTTTACAGATGTTGTCATTAAATTTAGGTGACCTAGAGCAATTTCCATTAATTGAACGACCAGATGGACGTTTTATTAATGATGGGGTGAGATTACTCGAAGAGCTTGGTGCAATCGCCAATAATGCGCCAACACAGGCTAAACGTAAACGAAATCAACCTAAAGGCAAATTGAAACTCACCGAATCGGGGAGAATGTTAAGTCGAATACCGGTTGACCCACGTTTAGCAAAAATGGTCTTGGCAGCAGGGAAATCCAATATTTTGCACGAGATCATAGTCATTGTAGCGGTATTAAGTATCCAAGATCCGCGAGAACGTCCGTCGGATAAACAGCAAAAATCAGATGAATTCCATGCTCGATTTAAGGATAAAGACTCTGACTACGTCGCGTTTTTGAATCTTTGGGATTATTTGATAACGAGTCAGCAAAGTCTTTCAAGAAGCCAATTTAGAAAAATGTGTAAAGATGAGTTTCTCAATTATATGCGTATTCGAGAATGGCAAGATTTGGTTTATCAAATTGAACAAAGCGTGGCTGAAATTGGTTTTAAAGTAAAAACGAAACCAGAAGTAGAAGAGGCGGTTAGCCACGACAGTGAGTTGGATGATATTCCAGCGGTTGAACGCGATTATCAGGGATCCACACGGCATTACTATCGGGATTATTAAGTCATATTGGCTATAAGCCACCAAAAGATCAGCAAAATAAACATAAAGATAAAGACAGCAAAAAACAAGGACCAGTTGGGTTTATTGGCGCGAGAAACAGCGAGTTCCATGTTTTTCAGGAGTCATTTATTTAAGACATCAGCACGATGGATTATTGCAGCGGAGTTGGTAGAGACAAGTCGATTGTTTGCACGTTACGTAGCAAAAATTGAACCTCAATGGATTGAACCCCTTGCGATGCACGTGGTTAATCGTAGCTATTCAGAGCCTCATTGGGATGAAAAGCAAGGCGCAGTTCTTGCCTATGAAAAAGTGACACTTTATGGCCTCGTAATTGTGCCAAAACGTAAAGTGCAATACAGCAAAATCGACCCAGTAGAAACTCGTCAAATTTTTATTCGTGAGGCGTTAGTTTACGGTAAGGTCGGTCCTAAAATTGACTTTATTGAGCATAATCAAAACATAATTGATGAAATCCAACGATTAGAGAACAAATCGCGTCGACGAGATTTGTTAGTTGAAGAGAGTGAAATTCATCATTTTTATGATAAGAGTTTAGGAGCAGAGGTCATTAGTCGCGCAACCTTACTAAAATGGTTGAAAAAGGCTGACGTGGCTAAGATTAAGGCGACCGTTAAAGACTTTTTATTGAGTGAAGAGACTGCTCCGAGTCTTGCTGCGTATCCAGATTTTTGGCATAGGGCAATTTACAATTGCCAATTGATTATGATTTTGAACCGGGTCAAGATTATGCGGATGGCATTTCAGTCCGGATCCCTTTGCCATTGTTAAATCAAATCGACGATCTGGCCTTCGATTGGCATATTGCTCCACATAGACACGAATTGATCATCGCGCTAATTAAAGCGTTGCCTAAACAAACTAGACGTAATTTTGTCCCCGCGCCAAACTTTGCCGATGCAGTTTTACAGCGTATTTCGGATAAAAACATAACGCCTGATAATCGATTTTTAGACGTTGTTGCCGAGGCGTTGTTTAGAATGACTGGTACTCGAATTAATTTGGATGATTGGCAAAATGTCAGATTGCCGAGTCATCTAAAAATTAATTTTCGAGTGGTTGATGAAAATGACAAAGTTATTGAACAGGGGTTTGATTTAGGCGAATTAAAATCCACTTTACAGGGGCAAATTAAACACACAATCAAGCAAGCTGTTGATACGGGTATAGAACAACAAAATGTAGAAGATTGGACATTTGATAATTTGCCTCAAAGTTTTGTCAAAAAAGCCGGTAACTATCAGGTTAAAGCCTATCCAGCGCTGGTTAAGGCGGGAAAAAGAATCAATATTGAATTATTAGAAAATGAAATGGTTGCGCAAACCGAACATCGACGAGGTGTTGTAGAATTATTAATTAAAACGTTGCCTTCCCCAATTAAACATCTACAGCAGAAACTGCCTAATAAATCTAAGTTGGTGTTGTATTTTAATCCATTTGGCAAAATTGAACAGTTAATTGAGGATTGTATTCGGGCCACAATAGATATTGAACTAAAAGATAATGTTCCGCGCACTAAGTCGCAGTTTGATGATTTTAGGGAGATGTTACGCGGTGATTTAAACGAAAAAGTTTTAAGCGTAGCTCAGCAAGTTGAACAAATTTTGCTGATTGGGCACCGAGTGTCTAAACAACTAAAAGGCAAAGTGTCGTTTGATATGATCCAATCCACGTCGTATATCAAAGCACATTTAGATTCACTGATTTTTAAAGGTTTTGTCAGTGAATGTGGGGTTGAACGGCTTCCCGATATTAAACGTTATGTCGCAGCATTAGAAAAACGGATGGAAAAGTTGAAAGTAGATGCGACAAAAGACAGGTTCAACCAAATTGAATTGGACAAGGTTTATGATCTTTATGATAAACAAATCGAAAAGGTTCAGAAGGGCATGCCGATGCCCGAGAAATTGCGTGAAATTTATTGGATGATAGAAGAATTGCGAGTATCAATGTTTGCCCAACAACTTGGCACAAAATTCCCGATATCGACTAAGCGCATAAAACAAGCCGTTTCGGAGTACATTTCCGAACTATAACAAACAATCGCCTTGTGAATGGCTGACAACATTTAGTTTATGCTAAATAGTGTCGGCCATTTTTTTATTAAAGCCCAATCGATTTCATATCAAGTTCCTGCGAACAGTAATTTTTCAAAATTTTAACAATATTCCCTCATGAGTTGTCAGTATTTTTTACACTTTTCAATAGCGCCATAATTTTAATTTTGTAAGTTGTTGTTTATTTGTCGAATTAAAAAACGGAACATTTAATGCTTGGTTAAAAACTAAACACAACTTTCTTGTAAAAAGATGGAAACTTAGTTATGAAAACAATCAACAAAAAAATTCTGGCTATAGCAGTGGCGGCTGCTCTAGGTTCCAATATCGCTCCAAGTTATGCTTTTCCCGTTTCATTTCAAATTGACGCAAATACCAACGTAGAACTTAATGGAACAACAGACGTCGATACGGATTCCGATCCTAATTACGCTTCTGCAAGCAATAATTTAGGTGGTTATTATGCGCAAAGCTCCGCTAATGCTAAGGGGGATGATACTGGTTGGATCTACTCTACGAGTTACGGAACTGGGGGAACATTCGATAATACCTCAAATGTTACTCAAACCGTTACGGTCACTAATGACACTGCCTTTGATCAATTTATCGATTTTACTTTTACTGTGAATCAAGGCAGTTTATCTATTTACGAAGACTTCTTCTCGGAAGTTACAATTGGCCTAGGCGAGTTTATAACAGCAGAATATAATGCTGGAATTAAATTTAACGGAGATGATATTTGGTCAAGTACCGCTACTTTAACAAAAAATAACGTAGATCTTGATTTTACGACTGGCGGAACAGTACTTGGCTCCTATGGAGGTGACAGCAACTATTATTGGGGTGCTCATACAGACACGTTAGGCCTGGGCGTTATTGGCGCAGGCACTTCTTTCACCATCGAATATATGATTGAAACGCATACTGTAAGTAATTTACCGTTACTTGACGATTGCTATGACGGATATGGTTACGGTGATGGCTATGGTGATTATGGCGAAAATGGTGTTGATATTGATGTTAGTGAGTATGGTGAATATGGTGATTACGGTGGAGGTATTGATTGTTTTGCCCAAAACCTATTCTGCTTACGCTCAGTTTGGTGACCCGTTTGATTTTAATGGTAATAACGTACCAACTATGACACCAGACTCGTTCAACATTGGCAGTAACGCTGTATCAGAGCCTAATACGCCGTATTTACTCGGTTTAGGGTTAGCAGGACTAGCGTTTATACGCCGTAGAAAAGACAAAAAAACAAAGTAAATTAATGTTATCAAACAAGTAAAACAAAAAATGGAGCTATGAGGCTCCATTTTTTATTCAGCCAAAATGTCTAAGCAACAATCTGCGATTGCTTTAGCCTGATCTTTGCTGTCATAACCCCAGTACAAATTTTGAAAATTTTGAACATTAGCTTGAATTTTTGAATCTAGCATCATTTGTTTAAGAGTCGTCTCAAAATCAACTTGCCTATTACTTGAGTAAAAAGTAGCAGCTAATCCTTGCTGAATAAGTCTTTGCGTGAGGATCCGCTGCTCTAACTGATTCGGCACCAAAAGAAGCCGTTTACCAGCCAATAAAACGGCAGCAACAGTACCATGGCCTGCATTACATATAGCAAGGTCTACTTGATTTAAAACATGATCCATTTCAATTGGTTCAGGACTAAACGTAAGGTTTGTGAATTGAAGTGATGCTCGTTCTACATTTAATTTCGGGACATGTAGTATGGTTTCGGCTTCTATATTATTTAATGCCGTTAACAGTTGTTCAAAATCTCTCATATTCGAGTGTATATAAACAAATATCTTAAACTTGTCCGAAGTGAAGTCTATTTTTTTACCCATGCTCGAAGAAAAACGCGCTCCCCAATACTCTTGGTTCTTTCGGTTGGTATAATGATCGAGTTCTGGAAACGTACATAAAAAGTCTTCTTCTACGCTAAATAACTCTGCAACTTTTGTAATCGGTTGTTGTTTAAAATGGGTTAGGGTGTAGTTTGCGACTTTGACTAAATAATTATCAAGTTCGGCTATTTTATTCTCGGGAACATTATTAAAAAGACTGAAAGCCGGGGTTTTGTCTACACGCGGCGGTGAGAAAAATCCGGTTCCTATCATACACCGTTTTATATTTAGCGTCTGTGAAGCAATGATTGCTGCAGGTGCGTGGTCTGCAACAATCATATCAGCATTCAATAATTGCAGTGAATCGCGCCAGGATGACACCAAATTTAAACAGGCTTGTTCGTTAGAAAAGCCCAAAAATGTCATTATTTGTGAATAATTGACTGTTTGTTGTTTGGTGGCGTTGGTATTTTTAGCGATAGGAGCTTGTAGGATCCATTCGTCTTCAAAACCATTTTCCCTAATTAAATGTGCATGATCTAAATGTTTTAAAATCCAAGATACCTTAACGCCTGCACTTTTAAGATATTTTGCGATGGGTATAAAACCTGCGATATGGCCGTATCCCGCCCCATATTCCCAACAAAATACAAGATGTTTCATATTATGGTTTTCCAGTTTCATTATTAGAATGGATTTTCTGATACGTATCTATCACACCTTTATTGTTTGGTTGTGATTTGATGGCGAGTTCAATAAAGTATTTAGCTTTCGTTTGGTTACCAATTTTGTGGTAATACTATAGGCGATATTGTTACTGAGTTGCCAATTATCTTCGATCAATTTTTGCAATAAAGGGAGGTCAACAAAAGTTAAAGCCTGCTTTGGGTGGGTTGATGCATACCAATTAAAAGCATCGATTCGAAGGGTGACTTCATTAGGTGCTTGTGCAAAATAACGTGTTGTTGCATCAATGGCATCGTCGTAATCTTGTGTGATAGTAGCCAATTTAAATAGTTTAAATAAAATTTCTGGATGCGGTGAAAGCTCGAAAGACTGTAAATAGTGTTGTTTAGCCGAGTCGTAGTGCTTTTCAAAAACGTCAATATTGCCACTTAGCTCATAGTATAGTGGTAGCAATGCGCTTTTCGCGTCAATTAACGCTAATTTTTCTTTTGCATGCTTGAGTTTTTGTTGACGAATTAAATTTTGCACTTGAAGTAGTTTCAGTTCTGTAGTGTTGTTAAATAACTCCAGTGCATTTTCTATTCGTTGTTCTGCCAACAACCAATCTTGTGAGCGTGTCGCTGTTTCAATATATATCTGCCAATGAAAAATTTGCCAATTAGCACGGTTTGATTTTTCACTTAAAAATGTATCTAAGTTTTGCCATTGGTTATTGGATCGCAAATACGCAATATAGACCAGTTCAAAATTAGTGTTTTGTGAATTCTCAACTAGATTTTTAACAAAAATTAGGAGGTCATTTTTTTCTTCAATAGCTAATTGGTTAGCAGAACGTAACATCAAGAGTAACGGCGACGACTGGCTTTTATCTAATGTTAACAAAGCCTTGCCGAGTGTCACTACATTCAGCCAGTTGTTGGCTGCAAACTCATATTGTAATTTGAAACTAAGTGCGATGAGGTTTTTTTATTAGTTCTTAGTAGTGCATCAAATAACAGGTTTGCTTTTTCATTCTGATTATTGATCCAAATAGAGAGCGCATACACGGTAGCTGATATGCCACTATTAGATGTAGTTTGATCCCATTCTTTCGCTTCTTTTATCGCTTCAGCCCGTAACTGGTTGTCGTTCAGCTTTTCCAAAATACGAAATGCTTTGGCATATGTACTTTTGTTTTCATCAGGGTAGGATTTAGCTAGCTGAGTATAAAGCAACGTCGCTTTTTTTGAGTAATCGAGGATTCAATCTTTTCTTTAAGTTGGTTTTGTAATTCTTGAATAACATCAGGGTCACGTTCGGGATCGATATTGTTAATAAGATAACTCGCTATTTTTATATCTGAAATATCGTCCAAGCTCATTTTTTCAAAATACTGAAGTGCATTGTCTAGCTTACTCTCGCGTAACTCCAATAACGTGAGAATTCTTAGCACGGGATCTTTAGGGGATAACTGTTCTGAAATAGGTGATAGTGTGTTGAAGGCAATTTCATAACGTTTATTTCTAAATGCACTGACACCCGCGACAATTCGATTTGCTTTTGACGTTAAACCATTTTGTAATGCCCTAAGTGCGAGCAATTGAGATTTTTCGAAATCATTGTTTTGATAAGCCAATACCGCTTCGAATTGATCGATTATTGGTCGCTTGTCACCTGCGTTTCTTGCGAGTGAAATATGCTGTTTAGCCAGATCAACGTTTTCAAGTTGTAAGCTTGTTTGAACAATATACACATGTATGTTTGGCAGGTCGGGGCGGTTTTTATTTAGTTTTGTCAAAATGTCTAATGCTTGTTGATGTTTCCCCACGTCCGATAAAATTAGGGCGGTGATCAGCTGAAAACGTGGCTCCTGTGTAATTTTAGTATCCAAGTTTTGTAAATAGATTAGGGCATTTTGCCTTAATTTAAATGGTGATTGTCGATGATGTTTTTGTGACGGACTTGGCGGCTTAAGAAAGTTAAATTTAGATTCATATAAGGCCAATTGAAAACTAATTAATGACGTGTCCTTCACTTCAGACAGCAATTCAGTTGCTGTATCATGTTGTTCTTGCCGCAACATTAGTCGTGCTTTATAACTTTTAATAATATCGGTTAATTCAGTTTTAGCTAAATCGAGCTTAAGCTGTTTCAATTTATTTAGATGTAACAAAGACTCAAAATATTTATCAAGGTCATCGATATTTCTCGGTGTAGCTGAAACAGCCGGTTTTAAGAATCTTTCGGCCTGAATAAAGTAGCCGATTTGGTAATAGAATCGTCCTGCTTCTAGTCTTACTTCTTCACTATGAGGGTATTTTTGTAAGGCATTTTTAGTATTAATTAATGCGGTATGGTAATCATTGGATTGGGTGTTTTCATGAATTTTCTGGACGTATTCATCTTCACTTAACTGCTGTTCGCAGGAAACCGTTAATAGCAGAAAACAACTAACTAAAATGGAGCTAACAACCTTGTTATAGTTCATTTTATAAACCCATATGTTTTTAGTTTAATATGGGCGTTAGACTTTCTATTGTCAATTTTGTCGTCTTCATTTTTGAATAAAAATTATCATCTAGGGCTGTCAATTTCTCTTGCAGAATTATTGATTTATTTGTTTTAAATAAGTAAACCGTTACCCGATGAAGTGGTAGATGAATTATATGAATTATATGAATTATATGAATTAGGATGTTTATGTTTATTGACCAAACTTGAGGCGTTAGACTTGTTAAATGCATCTAAGCTGCTGAGTTAACACAACTTAGATGCGTAGAAAATCAAACTTATAGTGGGTTCATAAATTCGCTAATCTGCTGATGGGTAAGTGTTGGTGTTGCCCCATGGTTTTGCGCAACCATTGCGCCAACTGCACAGGCAAAGTCAACCGCATATTGCGCATTGTCTGTGTTACATAGTTGGTAAATAAGCGAACCTAAAAAGGAGTCTCCGGCGCCGACCGTGTCAACTACGCTAATTAAATACCCAGAATTGTAATAATTAGCACCTTTTACGGTTAGAAGTGCACCATGGCTGCCCTTTGTAACACATAGGTAGTCGGTATTTGTTTGTTGAGCAATAAACGCGAGGTTTTGTTCCAGAGAATGATATTTACACCCCATTGCTTTGGCTATCTCATATAACTCATCATCATTTAACTTAATAAAATCCGCCTGTGTCATTAACTCGATTAATGTGTCGAGTTGGTAATGAGGTGCACGTAAATTAACATCAAATACTTTAAAATTAGCAACATCTATTAGTGATTTTAAAGTTGATAATGATGTTGTACTACGCCCAATTAAACTCCCAAAAACAAATACATCAGACGCTGCGACTTTGTCCAGAAGACTTGTTGTTAGTTCAATATTGTCCTAGAGCAACATCAGCAACAATGTTATAACTTGCTGAACCACTGCTATCGAGCGTGACTTCGACAGTGCTGGTTTTTTATTGTCATTTACGGCAATATAGTCACAACTCACATTTTTGTCTTTTATTTCACCAAGCAGTTCATTACCTAGAACGTCGTTTCCGACAGCACTAATCATATCCGCTTTTATTCCTAACGAATTGATCCTGACACACATATTTAACGGTGCACCACCGAGCCGTTTTCCGGTGTCGAAGCAGTCCCAAAGTACCTCGCCAAAACAACTCACACGAATATCATTTGTTGGTTTATGGTTTATTAATATACTCATAATTTAATGCTCTTTTGTTTCGAGAGTTGCAGCCATTAAATGCGAAATCTTACTGTTTGGTTCATATAGTGCTTTGATTGCTTTTGTATAACCATCGACAAATTGTTGGCTTTGAGGTAGATAGCCAAATATGCTATTTAGTTCGATGAATGACAATGTATTATTTGCTGTTTTTTGCGCAAATTGCTTTAACTCTTTTGCCATAACATCTTGTATTTCTAGGGCTTGACCTTGTTCGTCTACCCCCTTGTCACTATAAAGACACTAGGCGGCTACAACTAACGTTGCCAATGAGACGTCGCGGTTTAATGCGAGGTTTTCGTTGATACTCGCGATTAAAAATTTTGGTAATTTTGCCGAGCTTTCTGAACAGATCCGGGTCAAACTATCTTTAATGTTTGGATTTGAAAAACGGTCAAGTAGTGTATCTTTGTACTGTTCTAAATCGATACCGTCTAATTGCTCTAAAAGGTGACTTACTTCTAAATCCATAAAAGAGCGTAGGTATTTTGCAAATAAAGGATCAGAAACGGTTTCGTCAATTGTCGAATAGCCATGAATGGATCCCAATAAGCCAAGTACAGAATGGCCGGCATTTAGAAGTCTTATTTTCATTTTTTCGTATGGGGTAACATCTTTTACTAACTGGGCGCCTACGTTTTCTAAATTGGGACGTCCGTTACTAAAGTTATCCTCAATTACCCATTGAGCAAAAGACTCACACGTGATTGGCCAGCCGTCAGCGACACCATAGGCTTGTACTACATAATCAATGTCAGATTGTTTAGATATTGGCGTAATACGGTCAACCATGGCATTTGGAAATGCCACGTTTTGTTTGATCCAATTAGCTAATTCCACATCTTGTTTATCAGCAAATGCCAGCAACATTTTTCGTGTCACATGGCCATTATGTTGAATGTTATCGCATGATTGTACGGTAAACGCCGGTAATCCTGCTTCTTTACGTTGTTTGAGAGCAGCTGTTAAATAACCAAAAGCCGTAATTGGATCATTTGGGTTAGCAATATCGTGCAGAATATCTGGGTTCGTGTAATCAAATTCACCCGTTGATGGGTGAAAGTTATATCCGCCTTCCGTAATGGTAAGCGACACTATTTTGGTATCACTATGCGCCATTTTTTCAACGACGGCTTGTTTGTCATCGGGAGCAAATAAAAACTCCACCATCGAACCAATAACTGTATTATCGATTTGTCCATTTGGATGACGTATGGTAACTGTGTATAGGTTGTCTTGTTTTTGCAGGACGTCACGTAACCCTCGATTTGCTTCGAGCAAACCAACGCCACATATTCCCCATTGTTCATTACCTGGCTGCTTTAATAATTCGTTAATATATGCCGCTTGATGAGCGCGGTGAAACCCGCCAACGCCGATATGAACAATACCTGCTTTTACTTTACTTCGGTCGTAGGTTGGCACGTCAATAGTAGCGGGCAGAGTTGCTATGTTAAATTGGTTTAAATCATTAACCTGTGCTTGTACTTTCTGTAATTGTGTCATGGTGAAACCTTACTAAATCAAAATTTAATTATGCTGCTGAATTCAATGCTTTTTGGCGTTTTAATGACCAGTAGGCACTGGCAAAATAAGTCAACGTACATAAAAAGCAGGCTATCTCAAATTGTGATTTATTAAGTTTATAGACACTCATAGTGTCACTGAAAAACATAACTTGAGTTGCAAAGACAAGTATTATTACTAACGAGGTTAATGAAACCGCATTAAGTATTTTACTTAACTTGGAGTTGTCGACGATAAATTCAGGCAGGTTTTTACATTGATCCGCCTGGAACTTCTTGATAGCAACTTGGTTTGATTTTTCGTCAATAATTTGTTGAGTATAGTCTTCATCTGCGCCATATTTTTTGGCTAATACAGTGTAAAGGATGATAGTGAATATCCACGTTGGGATAAATAGGTAGTAGAAGGACATAACGTCTAGGGCATTTAAACCAAAACCAAATATTAGTGCAGAAGCCCATGACGCTATGGCCGGAATACTTCGTGAAATATTTTTATATTTTGCCCAGTAGCGTGTTAATCCAATTTTTGGAAATAATACGTGTTCGGCAAAAACGATACCGCCAACTGGTACAACAATAAGCCCTGCGTACGTTAACAGTGGCAACATCTGAGAAAAAACAAACGGGAAACACGCTATAATAACGGTCACTATGCCTACGATTGCTGTTGTGCGCTCGCGAGTATGGTTCACAAATATAGATTGTGCGGCCAAACCAGCACGATATAAATTGGCATTTGCAGTCGTCCAACCGGCGATTATTATAATAACAAAACCAGTCCAACCAAGTGCATGATAGGCAACATCGCCTGGATCAAGAGATGAGATAGTGGTTTTAAGCAGTACCGCAGCGCCAGCGCCCATAATACCTGCCGAAATCCATGCTAAATAGTGGCCAAAAAACATCCCTACACCTGAGAATAAGCCGTAACTTTTACGTTTAGCAAATCGAAATATCGCCATATCAATTAGACCAAAATGGGTGATGGAATTAGCGGCCCATAGGCAAAACCGATGACTTCTAATAGGCCAATGCCTTTTTCACCTTCCGCATTGGTCCCTGTCCAAATTGAGGAATCTCCAATGGTCATGAAGTCCTGCCAACCGCTAAGTGACGTGACACCTAATACGTGGTTTGATAGTTCTGGAAATAAAGCAAATGAGCCTGCGATAAATATGGCGAATAACCAAGGTGCACATATTTTAGAAAAGTCCGCCACGGTTGAAAACCCATACATGGCAACAGCGACGACAATTGAGCCAACCGCAAGGACGATGAGGACAAATGCAAAACTATTGGGGTACCAATTTAGTTGAGCAGGGATATCAAATAAAAACCGTACTGCAGTTGAGGAAACCGTGATCATGGCAGCGGAAATTACACTGAATATAATGACATTTGCCCAATTGTAGAGCTTTGTCATTGAATTACCTGCAATTTTATTTAGGTAATTATAAAGACTTAGGCGTGTTTCTACTGCAATTGGTGCAGTTAGTAACCACCATGAACACATAGCAAGTAAATTACCGATTAATAAACCGAGTAATATATCGCTTGTTGCAGCGCCAAGAGCAACAAATGTCGCACCGATAACAAATTCTGTTGCGGCAACATGCTCTCCGGCATAAATACCAGCAAAATGTTTCCAACCGTGAAGTTTATTATCAGCAACAGGGAGTTGCTCCTCATTTACATCCTCAAATGTTTGACCTTGTTGATTTTCAGTCATGGTAGTTTCCTGTTTTATTAGTATTACACCGTATGAATTTTCATTAGATGCATTATATATTTTTTTGTAACGACCCTTTTGTGGGCAAATGCCCCTTTTGTGGGCATAATCCCTTTATTGGGGTTGGATGTCAATATAAAGTGTTTAAAAAACACGCTGTTTTTTGATTTTAAATAGATTAAATTTAAAAACATCAATATTTTCAATGTAGTAAAAATCGAGGAGAGGGGGTGAATCGACTAAAAATCGATTTTTAGCGAAGGTAGACTTGTTGTAAACGAAGGGAGCAGAAGTCAATTGAGAGAGTTTTGGTCGTAAAATGAGCGGTATTCTTGTCTGTTTTCTGTAAAAATTGGTTTAAGGCGTTTGGGTTAGGCCAACAAATTTAACGTGATTTTTATTATATGTAGGCCGTTAAATATTCGTTTGATGATCTTTTAATCATGGGACAGTGCTAGAAATTAAAAAAGGAGCTTTCGCTCCTTTTTTATTGGGTTCAAAACTTTCTTGGCTTGAACTTACAGGTGGAAAGACACACCTAAAAATACACCAGACATATCGATATCTGCTGTTAAGTCGTCTTCGTCGCCGTCAAAATCGCTTGGATCGATGTTTAACTGAAACGCACGGTAACCCGCTTCAATGTTAACATCTAACACTGGGATCATTGGAATGGTGTAACGTAGTACTACTTGGTAGTCCATGTGGTTTGTTTCGCCGATACCAATGTAATTACCTTCAGCCATTACTTCTAAACCAGTAAATGGTAACGAAGCGCCTACACGAGCAAATAACATAGGAACAGGGTAATCGATTGTTGCACGGCCATCGTTAATATCGATTGCACCATCAAACATACGAATATTTAGACCGTAGTTGATAGTAACAAGTGGCAATGGTAAACCCCAATATGCCGTAATATCGGTATGAGTTAAGTCGACAACTGAGTCTAGTTCAACGTCACCTTGGTATGTTTCACCGCCGTAAGTGAATGACTGAGTACTGCGGCCATTACCCGTTGTTTCTAGTTGTGTTTGTTTAACTTGAAGATTTGGAATAAGAGGAATTGGGTGCTCGAATGCGGCCCAAATAACATTATTATTTGAATCTTCTAATTTTAAGTCATCTTGTAAGTCGATGTTGTAATCACCAGCAGATATTGTTCCTTCATAAGCTGTATTCCAGCTGTATGCGCCGGCCCAAAAATCAATAAGTGGTAACGCTGACACATTCGCCGATGCTAAAACTAATCCCAATGTCGCTATAGTCTTTTTCATGTTTTCTTCCTAAATAACTACTAAGTTGTTGTTATCGCTAATTTCAAAGCTTAATTGATCTAATGTCAAACCATTTGAAGGTAAATCAGCAATTAATGTGCATTTTTCTTTTGTAACTATAGTCATTTTGCCAGAATTTGGTTGTTGTTAGTCATTTATTTACAATTCTCCCTAATTTTATTAATCATGCGGTATAAAGAAATGGCATTTATTTCTTCAATTAGCTATGTTACTTAATACGAGGGAGCTTAATAGTTGAGCCGTCAATTTTAGGGTTATGGAATGAAAAAGATCAAAATTCTTTTGGTTGACGATGAAGAATTTAATTTTGAAATGTTGGCACTGTCTTTGGGAGAGCGATTTGAATTGTGCTATGTCAGTTCGGGTCAAAAAGCACTTCAAAAAACGATAGTAAATAAACCTGACATTTTATTATTGGACGTATGTATGCTATGAATTGATGGCTATGATACATGTCGGTTGTTGAAAAATACACCTGAAACATCTCAGATCCCCGTTATAATGTTATCGGGATTAGAGGCAGAAACAGATAAAAAAGAAGGGTTTGCAGCAGGTTGTGATGACTACGTGACTAAACCTTTTGATATGACAGAATTAATTGAAAAAATAGAACGATATACAGTTAAGAAAAAGTAAAAAAGGTAATTGGCGTGATTAAATATAACGACCACCGTAATTTTTTAGAATGTTAGTTAATACCAATATCGAGCTTGAAATTGCAGATGCTGATGCAGGCAGAAAATTAAATGCCGTTTGTCGGGATTTAAGTGCAACGGGGCTTGCGGTTGAAACTGATGAATACATTGAAGTCGGCACCGCATTGACATGCAGAGTGGAGGGCACTAGCCCAGAATTACCAGCGCTTCATGCATCAGCCACAGTTGTACGCTGCACAAAAGAAGACAGTGGTAACTATACTATCGGAGTTGAAATACTAGAACAGATGTAAAAAGTTCAGTAGCTCAACTCAAATCGATAATATAAATAAAGTGCTACTTTTTATTTTTCGCCGATTTTAATATTGATGGCGTGTAGACCCTTAGGGCCTTGACTTAAGTCGAATTCGACATCTTGTCCTGCCTTAAGTGTTTTATATCCATCCATAGTTATTGTAGAGAAATGCGCAAATATATCTTCTTCTTTGCCTTCCTCACGAATAAAACCAAAACCTTTAGCATTGTTAAACCACTTAACTTTACCTTGAGCCATACCGCTACTTCCTTTAGTCACTTGAAAACTGATGTAATGTGCTTAAATATACACCGAACAATAAAATAATGTAGATAAATTGGTCAATTAGTCAAGTTTTTACAACTACGAATTGTTAAATAACAAAATTCTTTTTATAAATAGTAATGGGAAATACCAATGAAACAGCAAGAATGGTTAGGCTATGCCAAAAATAACTGAAAATGATCACGGAACAAGTTTAGTAAACGAGACATCTAAGGCTAAACTAAAAAGACCACCAATGTATAAAGTGGTATTGAATAACGATGATTACACCCCCATGGACTTTGTAGTAGAGGTGTTACTTAAATTTTTCGGTATGGATTTAGAAAAAGCAAATCATATTATGTTTAGGATTCATCGCGAAGGTAAAGCCATAGTTGGCACTTATTCTGCAGAAATAGCAGAGACAAAAGTGGCCTAGGTTAATCAATATGCAAGAGTTAATGAACATCCATTACTTTGCACAATGGAACAAGAATAGGGACATTGCATGATAAAAATAGTGAGAGAAGGTGTATATGTTAAATAAAGCATTAGAAGTCACACTTAACGAAGCATTTCGTTATGCAAAATCTCATCGTCATGAATTTATGACTGTTGAACACTTACTAATGGCGTTGCTAGACAACAAAGACGCCAAACAAGCTTTGGAGGCGTGTTCAGCAAACTTTGATAAAATTAAGCTCGAGCTTAGCGAATTTATTGCTCAGACAACGCCATATTTACCCGTTGACGTTGATGAATCCGAACAAGACACCCAACCTACATTAGGTTTTCAACGTGTTTTGCAACGTGCCGTTTTCCATGTTCAGTCCTCAGGCCAACAAGAAGTTACTGGGGCGAATGTATTGGTCGCAATATTTAGCGAACAAGAGTCACACGCAGTTTATGTATTAAAAAGCTTTGATATCCACAGACTCGACGTGGTGAACTTCATCTCCCATGGCGCAGATAAGGATGAAGATGCCTCTTCATTGAACAATGAAGAACCAGAACAAAGCGAAACTGAAACTGAAAGTCAATTAGGGAACTTGTGTTCCAACTTAAACGAAGTGGCAAAAAATGGCGGAATTGACCCCATTATTGGCCGCGACGCGGAACTTGAGCGTTGTGTTCAAATATTATGTCGACGTAAAAAGAACAATCCACTACTCATTGGTGAAGCGGGAGTCGGGAAAACGGCAATCGCAGAAGGGCTTGCCTATCGTATCGTTAACAATGATGTACCAGAAGTAATAGCTAACGCGACGGTTTACTCACTTGATATGGGCAGTTTGTTAGCTGGCACTAAATATCGAGGTGATTTCGAAAAACGCTTAAAGTCGCTCTTAAAACAGCTACAGGAGAAAGAAGATACTATCCTGTTCATAGATGAGATCCATACTATTATTGGTGCAGGGGCAGCCTCAGGCGGCGTAATGGATGCTTCTAACCTGTTAAAACCTTTGTTGTCTGCAGGCAAGCTAAGATGTATTGGATCTACAACTTATACTGAATTCCGCAATATTTTTGAAAAAGACAAAGCCTTGGTTCGTCGTTTTCAGAAAATTGATGTGGTAGAACCTAGTGTTGAAGACACCACCAAAATATTGATCGGCTTAAAAGATAAATACGAACAGCATCACGGTGTGAAATATACCCATGCGGCATTACGCGCAGCCGCAGAGCTTTCTGATAAATACATTAACGAACGTCACTTACCTGATAAAGCTATCGATGTTATTGATGAAGCCGGTGCTAATCAAAAAGTATTGCCTAAATCAAAACGTAAAAAACAAATCAATGTCGCGACGATTGAGCAGATCATTGCAAAAATTGCACGTATTCCAGAAAAATCAGTATCGCAAACCGACAAAGACGTTTTAAAAAATGTTGACCGTAACCTAAAACTATCGGTATTTGGTCAAGAGGAAGCGATCGATGCGTTAACCTCAGCCATACGTTTATCACGTTCTGGTCTTGGTAATGAAAGTAAGCCTGTCGGTAGTTTCTTATTTGCAGGTCCGACGGGGTTGGTAAAACAGAAGTCACTAAGCAACTCGCTAAAGTACTTGGAATTGAATTAGTTCGCTTTGATATGTCTGAGTATATGGAACCCCATGCGGTGAGCCGTTTAATTGGTGCACCTCCAGGTTACGTAGGTTATGACCAAGGTGGGTTACTAACAGACTCTGTTTTAAAACATCCACATTGTGTTGTTTTATTAGATGAAATTGAGAAAGCCCACCCTGATGTCTTTAACTTGTTATTACAAGTTATGGATCACGGTACATTAACGGATAATAATGGCCGTAAAGCCGATTTCAGAAACGTCATTGTTGTGATGACAACAAATGCAGGTGTTGGCCAAACGACACGAAAATCCATTGGTTTTGCTCATCAAGACAACAGCACTGACGCGATGGTAGAAATAAATCGGACGTTCACGCCTGAATTTAGAAACCGGTTGGACAACATCGTTTGGTTTAACCATTTAGATGAGAAGATTATTTTACAAGTTGTTGATAAGTTTATTGTTGAGCTGCAAACACAGTTAGATAAAAACGAGTTGAGCTTGAGATTTCATCTAGCGCTGTTAAATGGTTGGCAAAGCATGGTTACGACAAATCAATGGGCGCGCGACCAATGGCGCGACTAATTCAAGATAAACTGCGAAAACCGTTAGCAAATGAAGTTTTGTTTGGAAAGCTAGCTGACGGCGGCAAAGTGGTGATCGAAACGAAGAAAGATGAATTAAAATTTACTTATTCGTCGACTGAAGCCGTTAATGCTTAATGTGTTAGTTAGGAATGCTCAGCTGTTGAGCTAAACAGCTGAGCATAAAAAACCGAGATAAAAATCTCGGTTTTTTATGCAAACTTGTTGCCTGATATATTATTAACGCGCGCGGAAGGTAATACGACCTTTTGACAAATCGTATGGCGTCATTTCGACAGTCACTTTGTCACCCGTTAATATACGGATGTAATGCTTGCGCATTTTACCCGAAATATGTGCTGTCACTACGTGACCATTTTCCAATTCAACTCGGAACATAGTGTTTGGCAAGGTATCTAAGATTGTCCCTTGCATTTCGATAACGTCTTCTTTCGCCATTAAGCGTATAACCTCTAGGACTAATTAGTGCGTAAAAAATAAGCGCAGATTTTGCCCAAAAACTAGCGATATGTAAAGGTTATACTCAAAAAACTTTACATATAAAGCTAAATTAGGCAATAAATTTAACTGATGAGCCACTTTGGTGCGGATATTCTCGTTTATTGGTGTTTATTATAGCGGTTCGGCAATTAATCACACTGGCTTATTTGATAATATGGGGAATTTGTAGCCATCGACCATTTTGATTAATTTGGTATGGTCGGTAATTAACTTTGTAATTCATTTTTTGACATGAGCGTATGTAGTATCCAAGGTATAACCAAGGTTTCTCTAGTTTTTCGGTCAAATTAATTTGTTGCAAGATCATCAAAGTGCCAATAGAGAAATTTGCATAGTCAGGATCGTAGAAGGTATAAACGGCGGACAAACTATCTGAGGTCACATCACATATCGCGACGGCAATAAGCTTGTCTTTATCATATAGCTCAATAAACAACTGCTCTAACCAATCACATTGAGAGAAGCTGGTGAGTTGAGAATAATTCGCTGGATACATTACACCTCCCAAATGCTTTTCATTAACATAACGTTCAAAAAGAGGGTAATACTCAGGTTGTTCAGATTTTTGTATTTTAACCGAAAATCCCTGAGCCTTTTTAAAACTCGTTTTTGCGAACGGCTAATTTGAAATTGTGAAACGGGCAGGCGTATAGATTGACACGCCTGACAATCTTCACAATGGGGGCGGTAGACATAATCTTCAGAACGCCGAAAACCTTGAGCTTGCAACTTTGAGTAAAGCGCTTCACTCAGCGGCTCTTGGTCTAGATAGACAAGGAGTTGCTCTTCTCTATCACTCAAATATCCGCATTGAAATGGCGCAGACAAACCAAACTTCACTGTTGGCATTTTAGATTAACTCTGTTCTCCAATCTATCGCTCTTGGCTTAAAAACAGATTGGCATATTGTTTCATTTTTGCAAAGTGCCAACTTGTCTAAAAAAGTGACCTTGATACTAAAAAGGCCCCCATTTGAGACAGATACGGATTGGGTAATTGACAATCGATAAAGGCATGTTTTTCGTTTTTAAGCAGTTTACCCAACACAATTAGGGCAAGCTTTGATGCGTTTGGTTGTGCGGAAAACATCGATTCACCGCAAAAACAGGAGCCAACGTTGATCCCATATAAACCACCGACCAAAACCTTTTTGTCATTTTGCCATTGCCAAATTTCAATTGAATGGGCTCTACCTTGCTGATGTAAAACATTATATGCCTTAATCATTTTAGGCAATATCCAAGTTCCATCGCCATTGGATCTAGGTTTCGCACAGGCCGTGATCACGGACTCAAATTGGTTATTTATCGTTACGTGGTAATCGCATTTACGTAGAAACTTTTTTAATGATTTATTGATGTTAATCGCGTCAACATTAATGATGTTGCGTGGATCTGGACTCCACCACATCACTGGTTCACCGTCATTAAACCAAGGAAAGATGCCTTGTTGATAACCGCTATAGATACGGTCAGGTTGTAAATCACCGCCAATCGCCAATAACCCCGGAGGATCAGTCATCGCTTGGTTGGGATCAGGAAACCAACTTGTTTCATCCGTAAGATAATGAATAGTTTGCGTCACAACAAGGCCAGAAGGGGCTACAAGCCCCTTAATTGATTAAAGTGCATCTAGGTAGCGTTCTGCGTCTAGCGCAGCCATACAACCCGTACCGGCAGATGTAATTGCTTGACGGTAAATGTGGTCACATACGTCGCCAGCTGCAAAAACACCCTCAACAGATGTCCCTGTCGCATTGCCATTAAGGCCGCTATTAATAACAATGTAACCATTTTTCATTGCTAATTTATCTTCAAACATTGCGGTATTTGGTTTATGGCCGATTGCCACAAAACAGCCCATAACATCAACATCTTCTGTTGAGTCACTATTAGTGTCTTTTAATCGAACACCAGTTACACCCATGTTGTCGCCGAGTACTTCATCCAAAGTACGGTCTGTATGCAGAATAATATTGCCGTTAGCGACTTTATCCATCAAACGATTAATTAAGATCTTTTCCGCTCGGAAAGTATCTCTACGGTGTACTAAGTGCACTTCAGAGGCAATATTTGATAAGTATAACGCTTCTTCTACTGCGGTGTTTCCGCCACCAATCACTGCGACTTTTTGATTACGATAAAAGAAACCGTCACACGTCGCACAAGCTGAAACGCCTTTACCCATAAACGCTGTTTCCGACTCCAAACCTAAATATTGGGCAGAGGCACCAGTACAGATGATCAAAGCATCACAGGTGTATTGTTGGCTGTCGCCTTTTAAAGTATAAGGTTTTTGGTCAAAATTAACTTCGTTAATGTGATCAAAAATAATTTCAGTCTCAAACTTTTCGGCATGTTCTTTCATACGGTCCATTAGGGCTGGTCCGGTTAGATCATTTGCATCATAAGGCCAATTTTCAACTTCGGTTGTTGTCGTAAGTTGTCCGCCTTGTTGTAGACCCGTTATCAACACTGGGTTTAAGTTAGCTCTTGCAGCATATACGGCTGCAGTATACCCAGCTGGGCCTGAACCCAAGATGATTAGTTTGTGGTGCTGTACTTCACTCATTAAATTTACTCCGAAAATCTTTATTAGGCATTTTATGGGGCGAATATTAACGCTTAACAAGGGGCATTAGAATCTAATGTTCTAAATTTTTGTCAAATTTCCACTATTGTTAAGGTGTCGAAAGATAAATTTTATTAAATTTGCGTTTTATTGCTAGCTGACGTAATTTTAGTGGTTAATAAATGAGCAGCTGAAGTTATATGTTGAAAATACTATTGGCGTTTCTCGCATTGACGCTACCATTTCAATGTGACAGCAGAAATTTTGTAATTGGCGTTGAAGATATTGCTTATTACCCTTTGTTTGACTTCCAGAAGGACGGAGATTCTTATACTAAGGCGTTATTCACTGAGTTTGGCAAACAGTCTGGCCATACATTTACTTATTTACCATTGCCGATTAAACGGTTTAACAAATGGTTAATCGAAGATAATATTGACTTTAAGTACCCAGATAATGAGCGATGGAATCCAAGTGGACAGCAAGTTGATTCATTTATTTATAGTGATTCGACGATCAGGCTCGTTGCAGGTACGTTAACTGCAGTTGACCGCAATTTAACAGAAAAAGACGTTAAAGTGTTAGGGACGTTATTAGGGTTTTATCCTACACAGTGGATTGAACAAATCAAATCTAAGCAAGTACAGCTTTACGAAAATAGCTCGACACTGATGCTATTACAGCAAGTTTTGAGAGGGCAGGTCGATGGCATTGATTTAGAGCCAAGTGTTGTCCAATACCACCTTAAAAAACTCGGAAAACCTGGTGCGTTAGTGGTCAATAAAAACTTAACGTATGAAGTATATGACTTTTATCTTTCAACGATAAAACATCAAGATATCATAGTTGAATTTAACCAATTTTTAAAAGACAACCAACCCTTGTTAGCTGAGTTACGGCGTAAATTCGAAATCGTTGATCACCGACCTTATTTGAAATAAAGCGATATAAAAGCAATAGCCCTAATTAGCCATAAGGCTGGTTGACAATATTCAGCTTGTTTAGTCGATACTCAGCAATCGCTCTGCCGTATACTCATTAGTAATTAGGGCATTTACTAACTTAGAGCGTAATGCGCCTAAAATGGAATACACTTTATCTTCGCCTGAAGCAATAGCACATACATATTTGTCGGAATTGACCGTAAGTGGTGTACTTGCGACTCGGTCATTAACCGCGCAGTCAATTAAGTTTCCTTTTACATCGAACACCCAACTGATGATTTCGCCAACGGCACCTTTATCTTGTAACTCGGCTAATTCTTCCTCGGCAACAAATCCATCTAGATGAAGTGGTGAATTTATACCTAAGTTCCCAACACCAACAAAAGTTACATCTGCTTGAGCGGCTAATTTTAGATTATTGGCGATATAACTTTGGGCGTGTAATTGTGCTTTTTCTTCCTTGCTGTTCGGTAAAACAGGCAGGGGCATTGGGTAATGTTTTGCATTTATGTGTTCCGCCATTCGCATAACGACGTCATAAGAAGATGCTGAGCCGTCGGAGGCCATGTTACCTAAAAGGGCTACAATTTGATGTTGTTCGCAATTTAACAACGCTAATTCTTCGACACACGCCCGTAAAACTCTGCCGGTTCCCATGGCGATCACTTTTGGTTCGGGCGATTTTAAGTGCATTTCAATTTCGCTTGCACCTGCTTGCGCTAATCCCAATGTAGAGGTGGTATCACCTTCATCACTAGGCACAACGGTACAGGATTTCAAACCAAATCTATTTTGTAATTTAACTTTAAGATCCATGCATTTAGCAATTGGATGTTCTAGTCTAACTTTTATTAACCCTTCACTGACGGCTAAAGCAACCATACGTTGTGCAGACTGACGAGAGATGTTGAGTTTTTCGCTATTTCTTCCTGCGTTTTTCCCGCAACGTAATATAACCATCCTGCACGTGCGGCATCGTCTAGTTTTCTTATTTCTGAATTAGATCGCTTAACCACGATTTACCTCTCAACTTTTAATGATGTACTGAGCGAAGGTACTTTTTCAAATAACTGCTTCCAATGGGATATTGTACTAATACCTTTGTAGGTTTGAGTAGCGTTATCTCTATTTTTAAGGTGTCCTGCGCCAACATAACGTAGAACATGCATTTTTGCTGCTAATGCGCCCCGTAACCCAGCTACTGAGTCTTCAATTACCAAACAATTTTCCGGTAAAACACCCATTTTGTTTGCTGCGTGCAAAAACAGATCTGGGGCTGGTTTACCATTTTCAACCTCTGAAGCGGTGAATACCCGTTCAACAAAGTAAGACGCTAAGTCAGTTATACGAAGGGCATTTGATACTTTTTCTGGACTGCTGCTGGTCGCTACACAGGTCTTAATATTGAGCTGAGATAACATCCATTCCAATTGTTCTGTTTGATTTAATTCAGTTTCAAAAACGTCTATTAACGCTTTACGATATTTGTGTCTGAATTCCGTTGTCAGAATTACATCAAAGTCAGTCAACACCTTTGCTGTTACGTGCTCAAAATTAAACCCCAAAAAATGTTTGTGGAAATAATCCTCAGACACATCGACGCCTAATTCTTTTAGTAACCCAAGTAGGACTCGTTGGCTCAGTATTTCACTATCGATTAACACACCGTCACAATCAAAAATAATTAATTCAATCGAATTAAGGTCGGTGTTAATTAAGGTGTTTAGCATTACTGAATTCCTATAGATCGCGCAAAGTGAGCTAACACTTAGCGTAGTTGTTATATTTTTAAAATATATTCAACCACATAGCTGTTAACTTAGCTAATGTATGATTTGTCAATTTAATCAAAAGTTACCTTTAACTAAATTCCATGGCATTAAACTATTGTTTATTCTAATAGCATATCAAACATTAGCTATGGGCTACTGCTTATTTGTCCTAGCCCTTTAAAATAGAGTCTAATGGCAATAAATTAAAGGGCATTGGCAGGTTAATATCGCACTAAAATTAGGCTATATTAGGCAGTGTTTTGCCCGTCGCGTCAAAATGAAGTAGCTTGTTCTTTTGTGGGCTTAAATAAATTTCATCACCATATTTAAATGGACAATCACCTGACGTTTTAACCGTAAAAGTATCATGACCGTCTACATGCACATGCAAAAATGTCTCTGAGCCCAAATGTTCAATCACACCAATTTTACCTGCCCATTGTCCGTCGGTTGTCGAAATTTCAATATGCTCTGGGCGAATACCTAAGCTACAAGTTCCATCTATAGTAGAAGGCTCAATATCGATGAAGTTAATTTTAGGTGAGCCAATAAACCCAGCAACAAAGCGGTTTGCTGGGTTGTTATAAAAGCTCAAGTGGGCTGCCAACTTGTTCAATGATACCGCCATTAAAAACGGCAATTCTATCTGCCATTGTCATAGCTTCCACCTGATCATGGGTAACATAAACCATGGTTGTATTTAGACTTTTATGAAGCTCCGATATTTCTAACCGCATATTTACGCGCAGCGACGCATCTAAGTTTGATAACGGTTCATCAAACAAAAAAGCAGAAGGTTGGCGGACGATTGCTCGACCAATCGCAACTCTTTGTCGTTGACCACCGGATAATTGGCCGGGCTTCCGATCAAGGTAATCCGTTAGGTTTAATGTTTTTGCAACACTCGCGATTTTTTCTTCGATGATGTCATCGTTAATTTTGGCTCGCTTTAACGGGAATGCGATATTGTTTCTAACCGACATATGAGGATATAAAGCATATGATTGGAATACCATAGCTAAACCGCGTTTCGCAGGTGGGGTTGTCGTCGCATCTTGTCCATCAATTTCAATGGTGCCGCTTGTGGTATCTTCTAATCCTGCAATCATTCGTAATAATGTTGATTTTCCACAACCTGATGGACCAACAAATACAATGAACTCGCCGTCTTTAATTTCCAAATCAATTGGTTTAATTACGCTTACATCGCCAAAATCTTTTGTTACTTGTTTTAAATGAATACTACCCATCATAAATTCTCCTATTTAACTGCGCCGAAACTTAATCCGCGCACTAATTGTTTTTGACTAAACCAACCAAGAATTAAAATTGGCACTATGGCCATTGCAGAAGCTGCTGATAACTTGGCGTAAAATAGTCCTTCAGGGCTAGAATAACTGGCGATAAAAGCCGTTAGGGGGCTGCATTAGCGGCCGTTAGGATGAGAGTCCAGAATGCTTCATTCCAGGCTAAAATGACATTGAGTAATAACGTTGAAGCGATCCCAGGTAGCGCTATAGGCAACAGGACGTAAAGTATTTCTTCACCAATACTCGCGCCGTCCATTCGAGCGGCTTCTAAAACTTCGTTTGGGATCTCTCTAAAGTAGGTATAAAGCATCCAAACCATAATGGGTAAGTTGATTAATGTCATAACAATGACTAAACCGACTTTAGTATCTAACAACCCAAAATCTCTAAACAAAAGATAAATTGGTATTAATACACCGACAGGCGGTAACATTTTGGTTGATAACATCCACATTAAAAGATTTTTTGTGCGCTTAGTTTGCACAAATGCCATAGACCAAGCTGCAGGAATTGCTATTAATAAGCCCAATATGCTCGAACCAATTGAAATGACTATTGAATTCCAAAAGTGATTAAAATAGGGCGATCGCGCTAAAACGTCTTCGTAGTTTTCTAAAGTCCAATCAAACATGAATAAACTAGGTGAAGCCGAAATTGCCTCAGCCTCAGTTTTAAAACTCGTTATTAATGTCCATAAAATAGGAAAAAATATAAGACCGCTAATGGTCCAAGCAATAAAGGTATAAATAAGCTTGGTTTTGATACTATTGTTGTTCGCCATGTCTTAATCCTCCAAGTTCTTGCCAATGAGGCGCATTAAAAATATTGCTACAATATTGGCAATAATAACGGCGACTATGCCACCGGCAGAACCTCCACCAACATCAAACTGCAACAACGACTGGGTATAAATTAAGTACGTTATATTGGTTGATGCGTATCCCGGACCACCGCTTGTTGTTACTAATATCTCGGCAAAAATTGACAATAAAAAGATTGTTTCTATTAAAATAACTGCCGTTATTGCGCGTGACAGATGCGGTAGGACGATGTAGTAAAATTTACTAAATGGTCCTGCCCCGTCTAAGTCAGCAGCCTCAAGTTGTTCTCGGTCAAGCGATTGAATCGCTGTAAGTAGGATTAATGCGGCAAACGGTAGCCATTGCCACGACACAATAACAATGATTGAAAGCAGCGGGATTTGGGCAAAAAAATCGATAGGGGTCATACCCAGCCAATTGGCAAAATGGGCAAATAAGCCATTAACGGGGTTCATTAGCATATTTTTCCAAACCAGCGCTGAAACCGTTGGCATAACAAAAAGGGGGCTAGAACCATTATTCGAACATAGTTTCGGCCCCAAATTGCTTGATCAAGCAAGATAGCTAAACCAATACCACCACCAAGTGTGATTAGTAAAACACCACCAACAAGTAGCAGGGTATTAAAAAAGATTCAAAAAATGCCGGATCAGTAAGGAAAAACTCATAGTTCATGAAACCAATAAACTCTTCGGTTCCAGGACTAAGCAGGTTGTAATCTAAAAATGAAAAATATAGCGTCATGCACAGCGGAACTAACATCCAAGCCAACAGTAAAACAACTGAAGGGACCAGCATGAGTCGAGCGAGCGCACGTGAATTTGTGGTAGCCATAACTAAGACCTTTTAATCGTGATAGCTGGGCAAGCTCTAGTTGAACTTACCCAAACCATTAATAGACGAATGAATTACTTAGGGTAACGCGCTTTTCTCATGGCACGTTCGACTAAACGTTGAGCACTTTGTAATGCTTGTTTTACAGTCATTTGGCCAGTTAACGCGGCGGCAAATTGTTGACCAACAGCTGTACCAATACCTTGGAATTCTGGTATAGCAACAAACTGAACACCAACATAAGGAACCGGTTTAACCGTTGGGTTTATAGGATCTGCAGATTGGATAGAATCCAAAGTGATCTGTGCAAAAGGCGCAGCTGCCATGTAGTCTGGATTATTATAAAGTGACGCTCGAGTCCCTGGAGGTACGTTAACCCAGCCTTTTTTGGCCGCGACTAACTCAGTGTACTCTTTAGATGTTGCCCAACTAATAAAACGTTGTGCTGCATTTGATTTCTTACTGCTTGCAGGAATTGCCAGCGTCCAAGACCATAACCAATTGCCTCGTTTGCCTAGGCCATTGTCAGGCGCAAGAGCAAATCCAACATGTTCAGCAACTTCAGAGTTTTCTTTATTTGTAACAAATGCGCCAGCCACTGTTGCATCAATCCAAATACCACACTTTCCGGTTTGAAAGAGCGCTAGGTTTTCATTAAAACCATTAGCTGAAGATCCCGGCGGACCATACTTTGTCATCGAATCAACATAATATTGTAAAGTGTCATGCCATTCTTGACTGTCAAATTGCGGTTTCCAATTTTGATCAAACCATCTTGCGCCAAATGAGTTAGACATTGCTGTAATTAAGGCAATATTTTCACCCCAACCCGCTTTACCTCGCAAACATAAACCATAGACTCCAGATTGTTTGTCTGTCATTGCTTTTGCGGCTTTTTGAATAAACTCCCACGAGGGTGCTTTAGGCATAGTTAAACCCGCTTTGGCCATTAAGTCTGTCCGGTACATAACCATTGAACTTTCTGCATAAAATGGCGCAGCGTATAATTTATCTTTAACAGTTAGGCCGTTTCTGATCGCAGGCAGAATATCGTCTACGTCATAATTGTCACCTAACTTGTCAAGCTCTCTGAGCCAGCCTTGTTTTCCCCAAATAGGGACTTCATATGTACCTATTGTCATAACATCATACTGTCCACCTTTTGTTGCAACATCGGTCGTGACTCGTTGACGTAGTATATTTTCTTCTAAGGTCACCCATTTTAAATTAATATCTGGGTTTTCAGAGGTGAAACTCTTACTGAGTTCTTTCATAGTGATCATGTCACCATTGTTTACTGTTGCAATCGTAATGGTTTCAGCAAGGACGGCGGTGCTCAAAAATAAAGAACAACATGCAATAATTGATTTTTTAATCGACATAATAATTTCCCGTAATAATCAGTTTAAAGGTAGGGCATTGATTACGACCTACCTGTTTTTAAAACGATGAGTATTGTTATTAGAACAAGTTTACTGCTACTTGCAGTGCGCCAAGTTCAAGGGCCGGGTTCCACATCGCGGTAGCAGATACTGGAAATGTTTTGCCCATTGCATATAGGTTTTTTGAATAGGTAAAGCCAACATTGTTAATATTAGCTTTGTCTGAATAGAAGTTTTTGTCGTTAACTGGTGAGAAAGCGCCACCAATAAACGCTTTTACTTGTTCGCCATCTTTGCCATGCCAAACAGGTGCTGATACTTCAATGTAGTTTGTAAAAGATTGTTCTTTTTCACCTGAATCTTCATCTATGTACGTATCAATACCTTGCACGATGACAGAATAATAAACAGAAATTGGCGTTTCGCCTTGGAATGTATATCCCGCACCAATATCAACAAAGTTGCCGGTTTTAGATGGATCAGTTGAGTAGTTGAAAATATCCACATCACTGTCTGAAATAGAGGAGTGGTTACCGTGATTTACGATTTCAACAAAAAAGTCGTCTGTAAACTTGTGAGAGGCGTAGTATGTAAACTCTTTAAACTCGCCATTAAAAGAACCACCGCCCCAAAGGCCGTAAGTCGTTTTTTGTCTTCAGATTTGTACTCTAAAGAGCCAGCTGTCATAACGCCGTCGGTGACAATAAAACCGTGCCATAAATGGTTTGTTTTAAGATCAAAGGCTAACTTCCATTCACCACTACTCTGAGCGTGCAGTTGAGTGCTTAATGTACTTGCTAGGATTGCTGTAATTGCAGTTATTTTGTGTGTGCTATTTAACATAGTAAACCCTGTTTTATTTACGTTTTTATTGTTGAATTGTTTGCCTTACTTCCCCTTTCGGTTTGGTAAAACGCAATTCTTGAAAAATTTTATATTGCTAATTGAACATTTAGTTACATGCCGATTTATATTCATTGTGTTGGCATTTTATAACTAATGGGCAAAAGCTCACCTCGTGGTCATACTCCCACCGAGAGGGAGGAACGTCAATAGTTTTTTGTTTGTTAAATGCACAATTATTTAGAGGTTAATAAATAATTTATATATTTCAGATTGTTACGGTTGAGGTTTTTACTATTTTTTTCTAAAATTTGGATTGGCACTGAAAAAAACTTGTATTGGTTGTTGCTTGATTTAAAAATGTTCCAACTACACTTTCTAAAAGCCTCAGTTAAATTTTATTGGACTTGAATTTATATGTTTGAGAGTTAATCAATTGGGGGTCTTAAATAAAAAGCGCTAGATTAAGTAGTGAGGCTTGGGCGAAAAATATCGAGTTGGTTTTTCAAAATTTGATTTGAATATCTGGATGTAAAAAATCCGACATTATTTCTAATGTCGGACTTGGTAATAAAGTGAGGCTAAATCTACTTGAAATCGAAATCAGCACTCTATCAGTAAGATACCGATAACTTATAGTTCTAACGCTTGTTTTGCATCCATATATTCTAATTCAAGTGTTTCACCTAAAGCATCTACAACGGCTTTATAAGTGACTTTACCTTTATGAACATTCAAGCCATTTAGTAAATGTTGGTCTTCTAACATTGCACGTTTCGGACCTTTATTTGCTAGGGCTAAGCCAAACGGTAATGTTGCATTGTTTAGGGCCATAGTTGAAGTTCTGGCAACACCGCCTTAGCATGTTTGCAACACAGTAGTGAACAACATCACTTATGACATATGTCGGGTCTTGATGAGTAGTTGCTTTAGAAGTTTCAAAACAACCACCTTGATCTATGGCGACATCAACTAAAACTGAACCAGGTTTCATACGAGCAATATGTGCTTTCGTAATTAATTTAGGTGCAGCTGCACCAGTAATTAACACAGCACCGATAACTAAGTCTGCCTTAGATGTATAATAATCAAGCGCATCTACGGTTGAATATACCGTTTTCACCGTGCCACGGAAAATATCGTCTAATTGGCGTAAACGCGGTAGTGAACGGTCGACAATAGTGACATCTGCCCCCATGCCGACTGCCATTTTAGCGGCATTTGTGCCAACGACTCCGCCGCCAACAACAAGTACTTTTGCGGGTGCTACGCCCGGTACACCACCTAGTAATGTGCCACTGCCTCCCTGCGCTTTTTCTAAATGATGCGCACCGGCTTGAATAGACATACGACCTGCCACTTCACTCATTGGGGCTAAAAGTGGTAATCCACCTGTATGATCGGTAACAGTTTCATAGGCAATACATGTGGCGCCGGATGCAACCAATAGTTTTGTTTGGGTTGGATCAGGGGCTAAGTGCAGATAGGTATAAAGGGTTTGGCCTTCACGCAACATTTTACATTCGTTTGGTTGCGGCTCTTTTACTTTAACAATCATATCTGCTGAAGCGAAAATTTCCTCAGCTGTCGCAATAATTGAAGCGCCTGCGTCAACATATTGCTCATTCGTAAAACCAATAGACTCACCTGCATTGGTTTCAATGATGACCTGATGGCCGTGAGCAACAAACTCTTTTGCTGCTGCTGGTGTTAAACCAACACGGTATTCATGGTTTTTAATTTCTTTAGGGACACCGACGATCATATTTTTCTACCTGTTATTTCTTGTTGTGTGATATTTTCGGCGATTATATTGTGTGAATGGCAGTTTTATTCACTTTTATTTGGCTTATTTTAGAGTAATAAACTATAGGTGGCGTTATGCATTCAAACACGATGAATAAATCGTTAGACAGAATTGATAAAAAATTCTGATGGAATTACAAAAAATGGACGGGTTTCAAATGTTGAACTCGCTAAATTGGTAGGGCTTAGCGCCACGCCTTGCTTAGAGCGAGTTAAACGATTGGAGAAACAAGGTGTGATCGAAGGTTATCAGGCAATCGTAAATGCTGAGGCGGTTGGTGCATCGTTATTAGTTTTTGTCGAAATCACACTTGAGAAAACAGCCTAGGATGTTTTTAGTGAGTTCTCAAAAGCGGTTACTTTCTTCGATGAAATCTTAGAATGTCATTTGGTGTCAGGTAGTTTTGATTATTTGTTAAAAACAAGGGTAAAAAATATGGCGTCATATCGAAAACTGTTAGGCAATACATTACTAAAATTACCCTCGGTTAGCGCATCTCGGACCTATGTTGTGATGGAAGAAGTGAAGACAAATCAACCAATCCCAATCCATATATAGGCACGTTGTCGAAGATGTTAATGACTGACCAAAACTCTGTAACAAATAAGTGATCCCAATCGTTAATTTTGGTAGAGTTGCGAACAATATAAAAAGCGATTTTGGTCACTTTTGAACTTAAAATAATAATAAATCTTGGAGTATTAGGTTTTGACTGACAATCAGCCAACTGTATTAAATGGATTTCAACGCTTACTAGAAGTTGGATTGCTTGTAGCCGGCGCTGTGGCAATCTATATCCTAATCACTTTGTTTACCTTCGACCCTGCTGACCCAAGTTGGAGTAAAACAGGAAATTACGAACTAATTAAAAACGCTGGTGGAGCATTTGGTGCGTGGATAGCCGACGTCCTTTTATTTACATTTGGTTGGTTAGCGTTTTTGTACCTGTGCTTATCGCCCTTTGTGGTTGGCTAATGTTTCGCAAGTTCCATGATCTTATTGAAGTTGATTACCTAGCGCTAGGCCTTAGACTCATTGGTTTCTTAATGTTTGTCATAGGTTGCTCAGCTATATGCAGTGTCAATTTTGACGACATCTATTATTTTTCTTCGGGCGGTATTGTAGGTGACGTTTTTGCCTATCTGCTCATGCCTTTATTTGGTTTTACTGGCTCAACCTTATTATTTTTAGTCGCGATTATGATTGGCATTACTTTGATGACAGGTATCTCATGGATGCAGGTCGTCGATGGGTTAGGGCGAGTGACACTGAATTCGGTTTATTGGTTAATAAAACAAGTTTCAAACCTTTTTCATCGAGAACCTTCACCAAAAAGTAAACTCTTACCGCAAGATAATAATGTAAATAGTGAAGCAAATATCTCTAGCGAAGTAGATGAACATTCTCTAAATGAAGAGAAGTCAGCTAAAACTAAGCAAACTCAAAACAAAGTTACCGCACCTGATCATACTGAAACCGAAAGTGCAGCGTCTAAAAGTTTGTTAAGCCAGTTTTTCGGAAGCGCCGAAGCATCGATTACCGAACAAAAGCTCACGCCGTCTATTTCAGACATAGATGTTGATACTCAACGTGAACTACCTCCTGCGGAGACCTCAAAGGCCGTTGAAGTAACGCCGACCTCAAGTAGACGGCTTATGCCAGACACTAAAGAGACTCCAGCAAAGGCTGTTGATGTTTCTTTTGACGAAGATATGCCTTTTTCAATAGACGATATGGACGGCCCTGCTTCTTATTCTACCTTAGATGAACAAATCAAAGATGATGATATTTCAGGCGCGTTAGAGAGTTTACAAACCGGTGACAAAAATGTGCACGAACGCGATACTGTGGCAACGGCATCGATTAAAAAACCTGAACCTATGCCACTGACACTGCCTTCACTTGAGTTACTTGACCGTGCTGACAAAATAGAAAATCCAATTTCTCAAGAAGAGTTGGACGTTGTTTCTCGTTTGGTTGAAGTGAAATTAATGGACTTTAATATACAGGCGACTGTCGTTGGCGTTTACCAGGTCCAGTAATTACGCGTTTTGAACTCGATTTAGCACCGGGCATTAAAGTCAGTAAAATATCCAGTTTATCAAAGGATTTGGCGCGTTCTTTATCAGCTATGAGTGTTCGTGTCGTTGAAGTTATTCCAGGAAGTCGTTTATTGGTTTGGAAATACCAAACAAACATCGTCAAATTGTGCGACTGTCAGAAGTCATGGATAGTACAGTATTCCAAAACGCCGCTTCACCATTAACTATGGTTTTAGGTAAAGATATTGCCGGTAAGGCGGTTGTAGTTGATTTAGCAAAAATGCCACATTTATTGGTTGCGGGTACGACGGGCTCGGGTAAATCAGTTGGTGTTAACACCATGATTTTGAGTTTGTTGTATAAATCAACACCAGAAGATGTGCGATTGATCATGATCGATCCAAAAATGTTGGAACTTTCTGTCTATGAAGGTATCCCACACTTGTTGTCTGAAGTTGTGACCGACATGAAGGAAGCGGCCAATGCACTTCGTTGGTGTGTGGGGAAATGGAACGTCGATATAAATTGATGTCTGCTATGGGCGTTAGAAACCTAAAAGGCTTTAATACCAAAGTACAAGAAGCGATTGATAGCGGTTCACCACTATTTGACCCGTTATGGAAAGACTCTGACAACATGTTGGAATTTCCACCGCAATTAGAAAAGCTGCCAGCGATTGTTGTGGTTATTGATGAATTTGCCGACATGATGATGATCGTCGGTAAAAAGGTTGAAGAACTGATAGCTCGAATTGCGCAGAAGGCTAGGGCAGCGGGTATTCATTTAGTCTTAGCCACTCAGCGTCCTTCGGTGGATGTAATTACTGGATTAATTAAAGCGAATATTCCAACGCGTATGGCGTTTCAGGTTTCATCAAAAATTGATTCGCGAACTATTTTAGACCAACAAGGCGCAGAAAACCTTCTGGGCATGGGGGACATGTTGTATTTACCACCTATAGCTCAGGCGTTCCAACCCGTGTCCATGGGGCATTTGTTGACGATCATGAAGTCCATGCTGTCGTAAATGATTGGAAATCAAAAGCAAAACCTAACTACGTTAGTGAAATTTTGCAAGGTGAAATGACCGACGAAAATATGCTTCAAGGTGAAGCCGCAGAAATGGCAGAAGGTGAAGAAGTCGACCCAGTATTTGACGAAGCAGTGGCATTTGTCACTGAAACGCGAAAAGTTTCGATATCAAGTATTCAACGAAAATTAAGAATTGGTTACAACCGTTCTGCCCGTATTGTCGAACAGATGGAAATAATGGGAATAGTAAGCACTGCGGCAAATAATGGCACACGTGAAGTGTTGGCTCCGCCACCGGTTAAAGCGGCGATTGATGAGGAATTAGATTAGTTTATGGTTAAGTATTTAGCAGTAATAAAACAATGTATGGTTGCAAGCGTCGTATTAGTTAGTATGGCCGCCAACTCGGCTGATGTAACTAAAACAGCCGAAGTCGAATTACGTACAATTTTAAAACAATACAATGGGTTTTCAGCCGATTTTTCTCAACGAGTTGTCGATAGTGAGCTTAATGTATTGCACGAAGCACAGGGGCGTTTGAAGTTTAAACAACCGGGATTGTTTTTGTGGGAAATCACTGAACCTGAACCTGAGTTACTAGTATCTAATGGCGAGACATTATGGTGGTTTAATCCATTTATCGAACAGGTCTCGTTGTTTGATGCAAGCCAAGCTGTCGCTCAAACGCCATTTGCCTTGCTCGTTTCCCAAGACGATGAAACGTGGTCACAGTTTACGATCGAAAAACAACAAAACCACTTTGTTGTAAGTCCTAAATTGCTTGACCAAGCTCAAGTTATAGAACTTAAAGTAACGTTTAAAGACACTTTGTTGACCAATATAGCGGTGGTCGGTCGTACCATGCAAGTGAGCCAGTATGCAATTTCAAATCAAGTTTTTGCCGACGTAGACAATGGCTTGTTTCAGTTTGAAATACCATTGGGAACAGATATCGACGACCAAAGGCAATTGCCAAAAGTTGTTGACGGCAATGTTGAATATTAAGGTTTTGACTGTTGGCTACTCAAGGTTTTGACTTTACCCCTACTGAAAGTGCCCCATTAGCGTCTAGAATGCGTCCCCGTGTCATAGATGACTATGTTGGGCAGACGCATTTGGTTGGCGAGGGTAAGGCGATTCGACGTATGATCGAGGCGAAAAATGCCATTCGATGATATTGTGGGGACCTCCGGGAACCGGTAAAACAACACTTGCAGATTTGATTGCCCATTATGCAGACGCGGATGTTGAAAAGCTTTCTGCGATTAGCGCTGGTGTTAAAGACATTCGTGCAACCATTGAACGGGCCAAAGAACGGCTAGTAAACCAAGGTAAAAAACTGTATTGTTTGTTGATGAGGTTCACCGATTTAATAAAAGCCAACAAGATGCGTTTTTACCTTTTATCGAGGACGGTACGGTGAGCTTTATTGGAGCAACGACCGAAAATCCGTCGTTTGAACTCAATAATGCAATATTGTCACGCGCCCGTGTGTATATCCTCAAAGCCATCGAAGACTCAGATTTGGCTCTGTTATTGGACCGAGCACTTTGCGATAAAGTGGATGGTCTAGGCGCGCACAATTTAAAGATTAATGCCGACAATCGAGATTTGCTAATAAAACTATCGAACGGTGATGGTAGAAAATTACTGAATTTTCTAGAACTATGTTGTGACTTAGTTGAACAAGATAATCAGATCACAAAAGAGATCATAGAGCAGGCCACTGGTAATCAGATGGCTACCTTTGATAAAGGCGGTGATCATTTTTATAACTTGATTTCAGCCTTTCATAAGTCGGTGCGAGGTTCAGCCCCTGATGCCGCTTTATATTGGTTCTGCCGTATTTTAGCGGGTGGTGGTGACCCTTTGTATGTCGCGCGGCGATTATTAGCCATCGCTACTGAAGATATAGGCAATGCGGATCCTAGAGCCATGGAGGTTGCCCTTAATGCATGGGATATTTTTCACCGTGTCGGGCCTGCAGAAGGTGAACGCGCAATAGCTCAGGCCACATTATATTTAGCTGCCGCACCCAAAAGTAACGCCGTTTATGTCGCCTTTAAACAGGCCAAACGGATGGCATCCGACTTACCGAGTTTTGATGTGCCTAAGCATTTAACAAATGCACCTACGGAACTAATGAAACAAACAGGTAATGGTGAGGGTTACCGGTATGCTCACGACGAACCTGGTGCTTATGCGGCGGGCGAAGAGTACTTTCCAGCGGAATTAGCCAATACCAAATTATATGAACCTAGTGATCGTGGTCTCGAACGAAAAATTAAAGAGAAATTGGAATATCTACAATCACTAGACGACAACAGCCCTATCACTCGTAGAAAGGACTAAATTTTGAGTTTGAGCAGTATTGTTTTTGTCGCGATTGGCGGCGCTATAGGTGCAAGTTTACGTTACAGTGCAACCATTGGCGTAACTGCATGGTTAGGCAAAGGATTTCCCTATACAACCTTGTTAGTTAATATCTTGGGTTCATTTATTATGGGCCTCTTATTTAGCTTAATTGAACATGGTATAGTTGCTGAATTGCCTTGGCGACCTTTGATAGGTGTAGGAATATTAGGCGCATTGACGACTTTTTCAACATTTTCGCTCGACACGTTGTTGATGTTGCAAAACGGTGAATGGCAAAAAGCCATAATCAATATATTATTAAATGTTTTGGTCTGTATTTTAGCCACTTGGCTAGGGATGCAATTGGTACCGAATCGAACGTAAATTTAAAGAATGGGTAGTTACGAAACATGTTAGATTCAAAATTTCTACGAAGCGAGATTAATACTGCACAGGAAAAACTGGCAACTCGTGGATTTCAATTAGATGTAGAAACGTTAGTCAATTTAGAAGAGCGCAGAAAAGCACTACAATCTTCGACGCAAGACCTACAAAACGAACGTAATACTAAGTCTAAATCGATTGGCCAAGCAAAAGCGCGTGGCGAAGATATCCAACCCTTGCTGGCAAGTGTTGCTGATCTCGGCGATAAGTTAGATGCCGCCAAAGTTGAATTGTCAGAGTTACTAAAAACCATAGACACCTTATCTATGGGGTTGCCTAACTTACCGCATGACGACGTACCGGTTGGTGCAAAGAAGAAGACAATGTTGAAATTTTGAAATGGGGCGAGCCAAAGCAATTTGATTTTGAACCTAAAGATCATGTTGACCTAGGTGAAGCGTTAAACAAAGGCCTAGATTTTGAAATGGGCACCAAATTAAGCGGTGCTCGTTTTACTGTTATGAAAGGCAAAATTGCTCGTCTAAATCGTGCGTTAGCGCAATTTATGTTAGACCAACACACAGAGAACAACGGTTATACAGAAGCGTATGTGCCTTATCTTGTCAACCCTGAAAGTTTGCAGGGGACAGGTCAATTACCTAAATTTGCGGAAGATTTGTTTCATACTCAGCCAATCACAGGTCAAAGTGACAATACCGATGAACAAGACTCACGCAAATTGAGCTTAATTCCGACTGCGGAAGTTCCATTAACAAATTTCGCACGCGACGTTATTTTTGAAGAAGCTGAATTACCACTTAAATTAACGGCTCACACGCCGTGTTTTCGTTCTGAAGCCGGTTCTTATGGCCGTGATACTCGAGGGTTAATTCGTCAACATCAATTCGACAAAGTTGAGTTAGTGCAAATAGTTAAACCAGAAAACTCAGATGAAGCATTAGAGCAATTAACTGGTCATGCCGAATCAATCTTACAATTGCTTGGTTTACCATATCGTAAAGTCATTTTATGTACGGGTGACATGGGATTCTCTGCGACTAAAACCTATGACCTCGAAGTATGGTTACCAGCTCAAGATACATATCGTGAAATTTCGTCATGTTCAAATATGGGCGACTTAAGGCGCGTAGGATGCAAGCACGCTATCGTGCGAAAGGTGCGAAGAAACCTGACTTAGTCCACACCCTGAATGGCTCAGGTTTAGCAGTAGGTCGTACGTTAGTTGCAGTATTGGAAAATTATCAAAATGAAAACGGCACGATAAACGTACCAGAAGTTTTAGTCCCTTATATGAACGGCATTACTTTAATCGATTAATTTAAAATTGGTCGAATTGCAGTTTAGAATCGGGGCAAAGTTTGCCCCGATTATACTTTGAGCATAAAAATAAGAAAAATTATGGCTGATAACGACGCTAAAGAAGATAAAAAGGCGGCAAAAGCGCAAGCTAAAGCTGATAAAAAAGCCGAAAAAGCGGGTGGTAAATCAGGTGACAAACCAGTTAAAAAGGAAAAACCGTTTAGCTTAGCAAGACGTTTGATGACCATGTTTTATTGGTTTGTGATGATTGCTGGAGTGTCTGCATTAGTGTGGCAAGGTTTTGCTGCTTATAATCTATTTACTGGAAATTAGAAGCGTTTACTATGTTTGATTTAACCTCTGTCTGGATATTAATGCTGTTTTTTATCATCATAGGTGTGTTTTGGAAAATCCGGAGTTTCGCCGAATTAGCCAGAGTTTCAGCCGAGGACTATTGCAATAAGCATGGTTTACAACTGCTGTCGGTCGCTATGGGAACAATTCGAGTAAGAATTAAAAAAGGGGTTAACATTGTTGTGACTTTTGATTTAAATTATAGTCCAGAGGGGATTACCGCGAAGCAAGGTGAAATTGAAATCATCAACGGCAAAGTCAATCAAATCTCACACTGGAGCTAGTCAACCTAGCAGTGAAAAGTCAACGGTACCATTCGTACCTTATCTTCAATACAAGCGTTATTAGTTATCCCTGTGTTAAATCTTCCAGCAAGTACCGTAATCTAACCAAACATGTGTCAATAAAGCTGATTGTTTTGTATATATGCGGCTACTTGTTGCGGTAACCAATCTTGTAATCTATCGGCATCATCATTTTGAAAGGCTTGTCTTATCTCGGTGGACGAAATATCAATTAACGCATTTTCCACAATATGGATCCGTTTACCTAAAAACGGAATAAGTACCGGTGCGAGCGTCGGTTGCGTAGAAGTATTTTCTTGCATGTCTAGTTGCAACTTGTATTGCGGCCTTGCCATGACAATAAGATGACACACTTCTAGTATATTTTGCCACTCAACCCATTGGGTGAAACTTAATAACGAATCCATACCAACAATAAAGTAGTACTCCGTATTGGGTTCTAGCTGTTTAAAATACTTTAGCGTATTTATTGTGTAGCTGTTGCCCATTTGTTCAAGTTCGAATTCGCTTATTTCTGTAGGTATGGGGCTATGCACAGACGCTAATGCCAATTTACACATATTAAGTCGATGATGACTCTTAGTTGCACAGCTATTTTTCAAGGGTTGTTTATAGCAAGGTAAATAGATTAACTTTCCAATATCAAATTGCGTGACAGCATCAAAAACAGGCGTTAAATGCCCAAAATGAATGGGGTCGAAACTGCCACCAAAAATGGCGACTTTTTTGGTTCCGCCTTTTCTTTGGTTTTACTATCTATTGACATCGTAGGTTGTTGAGTCATTTTCAGAAGTTCACTGGCTAAACAAGTTAACGGATGAGCGGAAGTTTTAATCCGCTAATGTTGGCATTGCCCGTTAACAACAAGGCAATATGAGCAAACATTGAATAAGGACATTGGGGCGAAAATGTTTTAATCGCAAAATCGACTTCTGACAACAACTTTAAAGCTTCGTTAACCGCGGTCGCTGGCAGCTTGTTTGCGGCATTAAGAAATACGTTTTGTTTGTTTTTCCAAACTCGGTGTTTATCAAATACGGGGGTCGGTGGTTGGCCTTTCACAATGGCAGATTGTAACTGATTTAATAACATTAAATCTTTTTGCAATGACCACATAATTATATTCGGTTCAAAATCTTCCAACTTGAGTCGTTGCAAAATGGTCATACAGCGTTGGCTATTGCCAGCCCATATGCTGTCTATAAACTGAAATACGCTGTATTTAGCCTGATCAGCCACAAACCGTTCAATGATACTAATATCAATGTGTTGTTGTTGCCCTAGAGCCATATTGAGTTTTTGTAATTCTTGCGCCGTTGCCAATAAGTTGCCCGAAGTAAAATTAAGCAAATATTGTTGGGCATTTGTATCCATACTCAAGCCATGTTCGACTAATTGCTGTTGTAACCAACGAGTGAGGTGATTCCCGTCAATTTCATAAACGGGAATGTATAAACCAACTTTATCTAAGGCTTTAAACCAAGCACTTTTAGTTTGGTTGGCATCAAGTTTAGGGCCGAACAACACTAAAATGGTATTTTCATCCAACTCAGGTGCGATTTGCTTTAAAACCTCTGAACCTGCTTTGCCAATTTTATTGCTGTTAAGCTCAACTTCGACTATTTTTTTATCAGAAAATAGGGACATCGCCTGACAATGTTGGGCTACGTCGAGCCAGTCAAATTGGTCGTCGTCAGCTAATCGAATAAACTCGTCAAACCCTTGCTGTTTGGCGGCGGCTTTGATCTTTTTACGACAATCATCAATTTGAAATGGTTCATCACCAAACAATAGATAGCAATTTGAAAGGCCTTTAGATAGGTTTTGCTGAATTTGATTGGCGTAAATTTTCATCGTGTTATTGGATCATCATCAGCTGAGACAAAATACGGTCACTGGCTAAAACACGAAGCTCAGACAATATAAGCTGACGTTCACGTTCTTTTGCTAATGCGTTATTCGGATCGTCCTGAAACTCGCGACTTAATTCAAAGTTAAAACTAAGCGGTTCTTTATTTGGTTTTTGCACTTGGTATCGAACTAAATAAATTAGCTCATACTCGGCGACTTGACCATTAGGGAACAACGACAATGTTTTACGCTGAAACTGCTCGGGCAATATTCGTAACTCAGCAATGTTGGCTGTTTTCTTCTTAACTAAGTCCACTTGGTTTTGCGTTAATCGTCGTTCAACCTGCTTAGCTAAAGGGCTAAATTTATTGTCAGATGATAAATGGATCTTTTTAATGAGTCGGGTAGATAGTAATGGCCCTTTAATCGAAAGCCACAGCCATTAAGAGAGCTGCAAATGACAACAATTATTAACAACCATATCGCTTTCATTTTATCTGCCTTTGTTGATTTTATTGACCATTAAAACTTGGTCAGCCTTAGAAAAGGCTGACCACATAAACTTAGCTACTGCGGCTAATCTAAGGGATTAGTTAGCAACAATATTAAGCAACTTACCTTTGATAAAGATAACTTTACGAACGGTTTTATCAGACAAGAAACGTGCTACGTTGTTTTCATTGGCGCCGGCTTCTTTAATAAACTCTTCAGTTGCATCGGCCGCTACGGTTATCTTGCCACGGACTTTACCGTTAACTTGAATTACGATCAGTTTTTCATCTTCAACTAATGCATCGCGGTCTACAGTTGGCCAAGGCGTCGACAAAATATCGTCAGTTTGACCTAGCTGTGCCCATAACTCATGACATACATGTGGAGTAATAGGGGCGAGCATGACTACAACAGCTTTTATAGCTTCGAACATCACAGCTTTATCTACGTCTGTTTCCAGAGGCGATTTAACCAGTTTGTTCATCAATTCCATAATCGCTGCAATAGCGGTATTAAATGTATTACGACGGTCTAAATCGTCTGTCACTTTGTCGATGGTTTTATGTAAGTCACGGCGAAGAGCTTTCTGGTCGCTGTTTAATGCACTTACATCCAACTCAGATATTAAACCTGCTGCGATGGTATCTTGAGCTAATTTCCAAACACGTTTAATAAAGCGGTGCGAACCTTCAACAGCCGAGTCAGACCATTCTAACGTTTGTTCAGGAGGCGCGGTAAACATCATAAATAAGCGAACGGTATCGGCACCTAATCGGTCGATAACTTTTTGTGGGTCGATGCCATTATTTTTCGACTTTGACATTTTTGACATACCAGCAGATAACACGGGTTGGCCGTCTGAAATTAACCAAGACTTAGAGACTCGGCCTTTTTCATCACGTTCAACTTCCACATCAAGCGGAGCAAACCAAGTTTTGGCGCCATTGTCTTCTTCACGATAAAATGTTTCCGCTAATACCATGCCTTGGCACAATAACCGTTTAAACGGTTCGTCTGAGTCTACAAGACCAACATCACGCATAAGTTTGTGGAAGAAGCGGGCATACAACAAATGTAAAATCGCGTGTTCGATTCCACCAATATATTGGTCAACCGGCAACCAGTAGTTAGCTTTGCTCGGGTCAAGCATCATGTCATCGCTATCTGGTGAACAATAACGTGCGTAGTACCATGAAGATTCCATAAAGGTATCGAATGTATCAGTTTCTTTGAATGCCGCTTGACCATTTATGGTGGTTTTCGCCCATTCAGGATCTGCTTTTATTGGTGACGCGGCACCATCCATAACTACGTCTTCTGGCAATACAACCGGTAAGTCTTGCTCTGGAATAGGAACAGAAGTGCCGTCTTCTAATGTCGCCATCGGAATTGGTGCGCCCCAGTAACGTTGACGAGATACGCCCCAGTCACGTAAACGGTAATTTACTTTACGTTGACCTAATTGTTTTGATTCTAATTCGGTAACGATTGCATCAAATGCAGCTTGAAACTCAAGGCCATCAAATTGACCAGAATTAATTAATGGGCCTTTTTCCGTATAAGCTTCAACGCTTAAATCAACAGTCGAATCGTCAGAACTGGTAATAACTTGTTTAATTGGTAATTGGTATTGGGTTGCAAATTCCCAGTCACGTTGGTCGTGCCTAGGAACTGACATTACCGCACCTGTACCGTACCCCATAAGGACAAAATTTGCAGACCAAACTGGAATGCTTTCACCTGTCACAGGGTGTAAAACACGGTAGCCTGTGTCAAACCCTTTTTAGCCATCGTCGCCATATCAGCTTCTGCCACTGATTGGTTTTTGCATTCTTCGATAAATTGCACTAGCTCTGGGTTGGTTTTGGCAGCCTCTAAAGCGAGTGGATGTTGCGCTGCAACGGCCACATAAGTAACACCCATTAATGTATCTGGGCGAGTTGTGTAAACCGTTAATGTCTCGTCAGAACCTTCAAGCTTAAACTGAATGTCTGCACCTTCTGAGCGACCAATCCAGTTTTTTGCATTGTTTTAACTTGCTCAGGCCAATCTTCCAATTGATCCAAATCCGTTAACAATTCTTCTGCATAATCTGTAATTTTAATAAACCATTGTGGAATTTCTTTTGTTCAACAAGGGCACCTGAACGCCATCCGCGGCCATCAATAACTTGCTCGTTTGCAAGTACGGTTTGGTCAACTGGATCCCAATTTACCGTGGCCGTTTTTTATAAACTAACCCTTTTTCATAAAGCTTAGTGAAGAACCATTGTTCCCAGCGATAATACTCTGGTGTACACGTTGCGACTTCGCGGTCCCAATCGTAACCAAACCCTAAGCTATTAAGTTGGTTTTTCATGTAGTCGATATTTTCATAGGTCCACTTTGCAGGGGCCGTATTATTATTTATTGCCGCGTTTTCGGCTGGCAGACCAAACGCATCCCAACCCATAGGTTGCATTACGTTTTTGCCATTTAAACGCTGAAAACGAGAGACCACGTCACCAATGGTATAATTTCTTACGTGACCCATATGTAAACGGCCACTTGGGTAAGGCAGCATCGACAAGCAGTAAAATTTTTCTTTAGACGCATCTTCCGTCACTTTGAACGATTTATTGTTTGCCCAATGTTGTTGAACACGTTGTTCAATTTCATAGTGATTATATTCAGCTTGCATGTAATGATCTCAATGTTTTGATATGGTTTTGTCGCGGAACAAGGTATTTAATTTTGCTGGTATTCGTCGCGAAAGTGTCTACCGTTTTTGGCAGTTATTATAGGGCGTAAGCATAACTAATTAGGCACTTTGCAACAAGTAAAAAGGCCATGTTTTAAAGCCTAAACCGGTGGTTTTTTCAGCGCTTGTTCAAAACAAATCATGCACTAGGGGAATTTTGCGTATAGACTTATGACTATTGCGTTTCTACCGGATTGTTTTTGTTGTAAATCATGGAATTAATTAAACCGTTTATTTTGTCCCCTGACACTCTAGAACCCATTATTGACGAAGAAAAAATCGCCAATATATTGGATTCAAATATCGACGCACCTGTTAATTTTATCGGCCAAGAACGTGCTCAAAGTGCGTTAGAATTTGGCTTAGATATGGAAATGAATGGTTATAACTTGTTTGTAATGGGGGAACCTGCAACGGGTCGCCATACCCTTATAGATAATCTATTGCAGGAAGTCGCTAAAACCAAAGAAACGCCATTTGAATGGTGCTACGTCAACAATTTTGACGACAATAGGTGCCCTAATTATATCCGCTTAGCGCCAGTGGAAAGTAAAAAGCTGGTTGATGATATTGATTCGTTTATTGACGAACTTATGGATACGTTTCCTGCGGCATTTGACAACCCTGCGTACCAAAGAAAAAACGCGCTATTGAACGTGAGTTTAATCTTAAGTACGAATCGGCTTTAGAAGTTGTTGAGTCTAAAGCACTCGAAAACCAAATTATTCTATATGAAGAAAAGGGATCTGTAAGTTTTGCCCCAGTCGTTGACGGTAAGCCTGTAAATGATGCTGATTTTACGCAACTAGATGAAGGAACCCGACAGAATTTTTACGAGCGCATTTCAGAACTTGAAGTTTTTCTAAATGAATCGTTATTAGAATTACCTCAGTGGAAAAGAGAAACATCGGAACAACAACGTAATCTCACAATTGAAACCATAGAAACAGCACTACGGCCATTAATTAAAGACTTAGAGCACAGCTATGCAGCAGACTTAGGCGTCATAAAATTTATTCGTGATATGAAATCTACCCTAGTTGAGCTAGTTCAAGAGTTAATGGCTGGTGAAGCGGACGAAGAAAAAAGTGGCGAAGAAATAGACGTCAGAAAGGCCCTTGAAGAACAGTTGTTACCCAATATTTTATTTTCAAAAAACGCCACAGATGGCGCGCCTATCATATACGAGCCTAATCCAACGTTTCAGAATATGTTTGGCAAGATTGAATACAGTTCTGTACAAGGGTCGGTTTATACCAGCTATCGGATGATACGACCGGGAGCCTTGCATCAATCAAACGGCGGTTATCTGTTAATCGAAGCGGATAAATTAATAGAACAAGCGGCTGTTTGGGAATCGTTAAAACTGGCCCTGAAAAGCCAAAAGATCAGAATGGAATCACCGGTTTTTGAACCTAATATAGTTAACGTCTCAAGTTTAACCCCGCAACCCATCCCGCTTGATGTAAAAATCATCATGATGGGAAGTCGGGACTTATATTACTTGATGCAGGAACATGACAACGAATTTAGTGAATTGTTTCGAGTATTGGCCGATTTTGAGCATTACATCTCGCTAAACGACAAAGCCATGTATGGTTTTGTGCAAAAATCCAAACAATTTGCGAAGTCACATAATTTTGAATTATCCAGCGATGCGGTGTCACAGTTGATGAATTTCAGCTTTCGTCAGGCAGAGCATCAACATAAGTTATCGGCACGATTTGCCGACGTTTTGGAATTGATCTGCGAATCACAATTTTATGCAAAAAATCGCACAAAGCAGAACCCTTTAGTACCGAAGCGGGCCCAGTTGTAATTCAGCGGGAAAATGTCATGCAGGCATTGGAAGGCAAGCAGTATCGGACTGGTCAAATTAGTGAATCCTTTTAGAAGATATTCAAGAGGGCCAAATTTTAATCGATACCTCGGGCTTTTCTGTCGGTAAGCTTAATGGACTAACAGTATTGCATATCGGTGATACAACATTTGGCACTCCGGCTCGCATATCCGCTACTGTATATGCTGGCTCAAATGGCATTGTTGATATTGAACGCGAAGTCGATTTAGGCAAATCAATACATTCTAAAGGCGTCATGTTACTCACCGGTTATCTTGGTAATAAATATGCTCAAGACTTTAGCTTATCGTTTTCCGCAAATATTGCCTTAGAACAGAGTTATGGGCAAATTGACGGAGATAGTGCCAGTTTAGGGAAGTATGCGCGCTGATATCAGCAATTACTCAAATCCCACTTAACCAGTCTATTGCAATCACAGGCAGTATTAACCAACATGGGCAAGTTCAGTCAATCGGTGGCGTGAATGAAAAGATAGAAGGCTTTTTCAACTTATGTACCGCTCGCGGGCTAACGGGTGAGCAGGGCGTTATTATTCCTCGCACTAATTGCATAAACTTAATTTTGAATAAAACAGTCATCGATGCGGTTAAAAAGGCCGTTTTCAAATATATGCGGTTGACCATGTTGATGATGCCTTGACGATATTAACCGGCAAACAAGCTGGAGTGTTGTCTTCACGCGGACGTTACCCGCGAGACTCCGTTAACGGTATTGCGTCACAACGATTGCGTCATATAGCCGATATTGTAAATAGTGACTTTTCTGAATAACAGGCATGACAAAATGCCATAGCAGTACATCGGTTTTGTATTGGGAATAATAAACATCAATAAGTAAGCCCCAGCAGTGAATACCTCTGGGTGGGATCCGCGATTAAATGGGTTGCCAAATGAGACTGAAAAAGCAGACTTTAATGAGGTTGAGTTTTGTCGAGTTAATTTAGGTCGGGATTTGGAATGCACTTTAGTTGTTTAATGACCGCTTGTTGATTGATGATGGTAAGCGCAATAGCTCTAAAAAATCGTTCTACCGGCATCGCACCATCCATCATTTGTTTAAGATCGGCATTGGCCAGAATAAATTTCACATCGGTATGATAGCCAGATGGCTTTATTAACACTTGGGTGTGATCAAGTTGGCTAACAGTCCAGTCTTCTGGGCTATCAACTTGCAACTTGTCTATTTGATTATCGGCGATAAATACAAAACCAAAGCTGTGAATTTTTGATTCGTCCGAATACCAATTTAACGTTAATGCTTGAAAGTTAAACCATGCTTCTAACTTAACAAATAGCGGTGCTTGTTGTCGCTCATCACGTTCGAAAACGCCAACAGAGTTTATCGTAATCGGTAATTGTTCCTGCATTAATAATCTCCTTCTTTTGCATTTTGACCCGCTTGATTTGGCGATAATAAACTGTTTAAAAGGCTACTGGCACCAAATCGAAAATGCTTGTTTGTTAGCCAGTCATGACCAAACATATTTTTTGCTAAATTAACGTATTCAATGGCCTGAGCGTAATTGCCTATGCCGCCGGAGGCTTTAAATCCAATATCGAGATTTGAAGTTTTTATGGTTTCCAACATGTATCTTGCCGCATCTAGAGTGGCATTAATTGGCACTTTACCGGTGGAGGTTTTGATAAAGTCACAGCCGTTTTCAATGCTGATCTCGGATGCGATTTTGATATTACGCTCAGTAACTAATTCACCAGATTCGATGATCACTTTTAACTTTGCGGTATTTTTACAGGCTTCTTTACCCGCCCGCACCACATCAGCCACTCGTTTTGAATCACCCTTAATTAAATCTGAATATGGGATCACCAAATCAATTTCATTGGCACCTTGGATAATTGCACGTTCGGCCTGTTTTAAGCAGACGTCTGGTGAATCTAAGCCCAATGGAAAATTAATGACAGTGGCGATGGCTAATTCTTGGTGTGTATTAAGTTGCGCTAATTGTTCAACAAATTTTGGCCAAATGCACAACGCGGCAACCGGACCAAAGTCAGTGGTTGCCCGATGAGCCAAAGATTCAATGTCGTGCCATTGGTCATTGTCATTTAGACTGGTTAAATCAATAAACGCGATAAGTTCATGGGGAAGCATATTTGGCATTTTATTGAGTTTATAGTGCGACAAATGTGGTTAATAAACGACGTAAATTCTGGCCTGCGATCTTGCCTTGGCTTAACGTTTCGTCGTGGCTCAAATGGTGTTCACTTAAACCTGCGGCTAAATTAGTAATTGCAGCAACTCCACAAACGTTCATGCCGCAATGACGCGCTAAGATTGACTCTGGCACAGTAGACATCCCAACGGCATCTGCCCCTAAAATACGATAGGCGTTAATTTCTGCGGGGTTTCAAATGTTGGACCTGATACCCAAATATAATTGCCATTAAACAAGTCGATATCTAAGCTATCACCGGCATAACGTAAATTTTTGATGTGTTCATTTTTATAGGTTTCAGTTAAGTCTACAAATCGAGGGCCTATATCAGGATCATTAATACCAACAAGGGGTTAACACCAGAGAAGTTTAAGTGATCTTCGATGATCATCAAACTGCTCTGGGGTCATTTCCGAATTAAGTGAACCTGAGGCATTGGTTAAAATGAGATCGTCTGCGCCCAAAGCTTTAAGGGTTCTAATTGGGATCGCAATTTGGTCGAAGCTTAACCCTTCGTAATAATGAAAGCGGCCCTTCATACACAATACAGGCACATTATTGAGGTATCCCGCGATTAGCTCTCCAGGGTGGCCGCTGACTGAACTGACCGGAAACATTGGGATATCTTGATATTTGATCACGATTGGATTGGTAATATCATTAGCAATGTCGGCGAGACCACTGCCTAAAATAATGGCGTATTTAGGTTTAAAGTCGCCAATGTGTTGCTTAATATACTCTGCGCTTGCTAAATATGGTTTATTCACAAAATTCCTTAATGACGATATTTTCGAATTTGGAAAATTACTCCAAATTTAGGGTGGTCTAAATAGTGTAGATCACCTGAATAACTTCGTCTGGTTTGTTCAAATGGATAGTGTTTTAACACGGTTAAATCCAATTTACTGCCATCTATGTTATTTGTCATTAAGTTCTGATCTTCTTTCATAGCCGAAATGACAACAGAAGTTGACAGTGACGCCTCATCCGTTTCATTTTTCTCCAAAAGTGGGTCGATATCGTTTAAAAACAAATCAGTATTTATCTGTTGGGTAACCGGTTCGCGATAATTAAATTTTGCGTCGAGGTAGAGGTAATGATTTAAATGCACGGTAATCGTGCCATCTAATTGCCATGTAGTATCAGGCAGATGCTTTGATTTAGGTGCTTTTAACGTATTGTTTTTAAAATCAACTACAGCGCCGTTTTGAAGTTTTTCCATAAACAATTGAACATTAGTTTTTTCTGCTTTTTGTAAATCAAAAACAGGTTCATTGTAAAGCGTGTTTTGACTGTTTTTGTCGTCAGGCAACGACGTTAATCGGTCTAAAACCGGATCGGTTGATTGCGCTTCTTGTATTGAAAATTTGGGTGTACCGTCGTATCGGAAATCATCGGTGTAATTTTTACCAGCTACAATATAAACAGGTACAGCGCGTTGCTTTGAAAGTCCAGGCTGACGCCACCCCATGTGGATGATTGGTGTAAGGTCTGGTTGGGCTTCTATTTTTTATAATGGGCCATTAACTGCAGGTTGTCAGGGGACAACAGATAGACATTATGTAAGTCATCAAAATCTGGGCCGGTAGGTCGCTTTTTCATGTCCGTGATTGGCAGGGCTTGATTGTATGTGTTGGTGCTAGTTAGGTTGCCAGATATTAACTGCCAAACAAGCGGCTTTGATTCATTAGGCAACAAACATAAATTGGCGCTAAATTGCCAATTGGAGTCCATTAGTTGTTGATATTGCGTAAACTGCTGATAAAACCGATTAGCTTGTTGAATTTCAGCCAAATCATCCGATAAAGTGATAATTTCAACTTTGCCGGCTTCACCTTCGGTAATATCGTTGCCATTTACCATAGCAAAATCAGAGCCTTCAGCGGTGTTATATTGAGAGCCTTCAGCTGTTTTATATAAAGAGCCATCAGCGGTATTTACAGGCTCATTATCGAAGCGCTCGCCATCGATGTCGTCATAAATAGCTTCATCGTTTAAACCTGTTTCATTTTGTTCAGCATAGGCAGGTAAATCCAGTGACTCAGATAGATTAACATAGCTTGGATCAGTAAACGGGTCGCGTTCAGACCAACAATTATCTAAGTTAGCCAAATAACGAGTTAAATCCGGGGTAAACATCGGCGATAACAAATCCCACTTTCTGCGGGGTTTTAAATTTTTAATCGTATTGTCAAAAAGTTCACGCGTCGACGACGCGTCTTTGCGCGCAAATACAATCATTTCAACTTCAAACCAACGACCATCACTGGATTTTATGCCCTCGACTAATTCTTCGGTAGGCACTCGTTGATTTACGGTCTTAGCATCGTCGTCATTATTAATGTCAAAAGCATTAACTGCTAAAGACTGAAAGGCGAATGTTAAACAGACGACTGAAAATAGGGGCTTGGGTAAAAGATTCGGCCGGCGAAACTTAAACATCATGTTGGTTTTACCTTGTGTTCAAAGTCGTTGAGAAGTGAATTTACAAATTTGAGTCTATCTTCCGCATCTTTGTTTTCAATAGCAAATTTTAATTTATTGCCACCATCCAATTTATACGTGTCTGGATGCTGTTGAATGAGTGAGATCAAAAAGATCGGATCAACTGACGTACTTTCCGCAAACTCTATCGAACCGCCTTTCGGGCCGGCTTCAATTTTCGTTATGCCAATGGCTTGTGCACGCTGTCTAAACTCACTTATCCTAAATAGGTTTTTAGTCGCATCGGGCAATAAACCAAATCGGTCGATGAGCTCAATTTTAATATCGTCTAATTCAGGTACGTCAGAACAGGTTGCAATTCGCTTATATAAACTTAACCGTAGATTAACTTCTGGGATATAGCTGTCTGGTAACAGTGACGGAAGGCGCAGTTCGACTTCTGTTTGTTTAGATGTTAGTGCATCTAAGCTGAGCTCTTTCCCTTGTTTTAAAGCTTCTACCGCGTGTTCAAGCATGTCCATATATAGGGTGAATCCAATGGTTTGAATTTGCCCGTGTTGGTCGTCGCCAAGTAACTCACCAGCGCCACGAATTTCTAAGTCGTGTGTTGCTAAGGCAAAGCCCGCGCCGAGATCTTCAAGTTGCTCTATGGCTTCCAAACGTTTAACCGCATCTTTTGAAATTGACTTCGGCGGTGGGGTGAGCAAATACGCATACGCTTGGTGATGTGAACGACCAACGCGTCCTCTAAGCTGATGTAGTTGGGCTAAACCAAGTCGGTCAGCACGTTCCATTATAATGGTATTGGCAGTAGGTACGTCGATACCAGTTTCAATTATTGTGGTGCAGACGATGACATTGTAGCGTTGATGGTAAAAATCACTCATTACCCGTTCAAGTTCGCGTTCACGCATTTGTCCGTGGGCAAAGGTGATCCTAATATCTGGCAATAATGCTTCAATTTCTCGACAACGTTGTTCGATGGTTTCAACATTATTATGTAAAAGTACACCTGACCACCGCGGCTCGTTTCACGTAATATGGATTCTTTAATTAGCTCCATATCAAATGGTCGTACAAACGTTTTGACGGCTAAACGTTTTTTAGGCGGGGTTGCGATGATGGATAAATCGCGCATGCCACTCATCGCCATATTGAGCGTTCGCGGAATTGGCGTTGCTGTCAGCGTTAATATGTCGACGTTCGCTCTAAGTTTTTTAATGGCGTCTTTTTGCTTAACACCAAAACGGTGTTCTTCATCGATGACCAGTAAGCCTAAGTCTTTAAACTTGATGTTTTCTTGGATCAGTTTATGGGTACCAACAATAATATCTATTGTGCCGTTTTCCAGTTGCTTGAGGATTTCTGTTTGTTGTTTACCTGTTTTAAAACGAGATAATACTTCAACTTTTATCGGCCAGTCGGCAAATCGGTCCACAAAGTTTTCAAAATGCTGTTGCGCTAATAACGTGGTAGGGACTAAGACTGCGACCTGTTTAGAATCATTGACCGCGACAAAGGTTGCGCGCATGGCCACTTCTGTTTTACCAAACCCAACGTCACCACATACAAGTCGGTCCATCGCGTTTGGTGAACGCATATCACTAATAACGGCACTAATTGCTTGTTGTTGATCGTCTGTTTCTTCAAATGGAAAACTGGCGCTAAATTGGCGATAAGAATCTTTATCCAAATCGTATTTATAACCCGGTTTTGCCGCGCGCTGGGCATAAATATCTAGCAGTTCTGCGGCAACGTCTTTAATTTTTTCAGCCGCTTTTTTCCGAGCTTTTTCCCATGCGTCGCTGCCAAGCTTGTTTAATGGTGCGGTATCTGAGTCGCCTCCTGAATAACGACTTAATAGATGCAAGTTACCCACTGGTACATACAACTTTGCTGCATTTGAATATTCTATGGCTACAAACTCGCTGCTTAAGCCACCAGCGTCGATGGTTTGAAGTCCCAAATAGCGGCCAACGCCATGCTCTATATGAACAATAGGTTGACCTATGTTTAGTTCTGCTAAATTACGAACTAAGGCGTCTGTCGATATCGATTTACCTTTGCGGTGGCGTCGACGTTGAGTGACGCGACCGCCGAGCAATTCCGTTTCAGTGACGATTGAAATGGCATTGTAGGACTCACTCAATAACGTAAAACTGTGTTCGAGTGACGATATAACAATACCGATGTCGCTTTTATTATCGACAAAATCAGATATTGACTGACAAACCGTAGGCTTAATATTGGCTTGTTTTAACAATTCTAAAAGCGTTTCACGTCTACCCGCGGTCTCTACGCTAAATAATACTCGACCATTTTGTTCTTTTTCTCAAGTATATGAGCAATGATCTTAGTAAAGGGCTGCTTTATCTGACTGTTTATTGCTATGTCGTCAATGACACTGGTATTTGCATTGACATGTCCAGCAGCGGTTTTAACCTCGTTTATAATTTTTATTTGTGGCCACTGTTTAAACTGTGTAAACAGCTCGTTCACGTTTAAAAATAAAGATTTAAGAGGTAAAAGAGGACGAAGTGGGTCGACATTCAAATTGGTGTAACGACGTTCATTGTCACTTAAGTAAAGCTTTGCTTGCGCTTCAATGTCGCCAACAAGCACCAATTGACTGTTGTCTGGAAAATAGTGGAATAAGGTTTCTACCTGATCAAAAAACAGTGGTAGGTAGTATTCGATTCCTGCTGGAAAACTGCCTTCGGTAACTAACTTATACAAGCTGCCTTTTTCATTTCGTACCGGAAATTGCTCACGATAGTTTTGACGGAACAACTCAATACCGGACTTATCGAGTGGGAATTCGTGAGCGGGCAATAAATTAATGTTGTTTATTTTGTCTTCACTACGCTGCGTATCGGGATCGAACGTGCGGATCGTATCAATTTCATCATCAAAAAATCTAACCTAAACGGCTTTTTACTGCCCATCGGAAAAATATCTAAAATGGAACCGCGCAGAGAATACTCGCCGTGCTCAACGACTTGTTCAACGTTGCGGTAGCCATTTAACTGCAGTTGTTTGCTTATTTGGTTAATGTTGTAGGTATCACCAACATGGTAAATAAAGCTATTTTGCTCTATGTAACGTTTAGGGGCGATAAAGTGCAACATAGTTGCCACCGGCACAATGACAATGCCTTTGGTCAACCTTGGCAATTGGTGCAGTGTTAACAGACGTTGGGAGATGATGTCTTGGTGCGGCGAAAATGTATCGTAGGGTAATATTTCCCAATCGGGAAACGTAAATACAGGTAACTGATATAACTTAGTTAACGACCGGATCTCAATTTCTAGTTTGTGGGCCTGTGGGGTATTTTCAGTTACAACAATTGTCACGCGCTCGCTATGCAGCGCCGCTTCAACGATGGCTATAGACTTACTTGAACCTGCTAATCGACTCCAGGATACTCTATCAATTTTTGACGATTGATCTTTGCTCTTTGGAAATGGCAGGTTTAACAGACGCGGAAATTGAGCGGGGGCACTAGTTTGTTTGGTCACCATGCATCCTAATACTAGATATAATTACAGTTATTGTAACGTGATTGTGTTTTGGATGTAAGTGCCTTTTACGTTCGTATTTAAACAAACTCAAAGCTGCTTACACCCCGCTTATTTAACAAGTCTTGATAAGACAAACGGACTTAGATTTCTGCCAAACAGGTGCTTAACCGAGCAAAAATCCAATGAGTGTTAATCTCGGTACAACTTAAGTAAATCTTGATAATGGTCGATTCGGCGGTCTCTTAAATAAGGCCAAATACGCCTTACTTGTTCGCTGTGGCTTAAATCTAATTCAACCGCTAACGTACTTGTATCATCGCTTGGCGCGTGGGCCAGTAACTCACCTTGAGGCCCAGTAATAAAGCTGTTGCCCCAAAATTGGATTCCTTCACTTTGGTCACTTGGATCTGATTCATGGCCGACTCGATTACAGGATATCACTGGAATACCATTGGCAACCGCATGGGCGCGTTGGGAAATCATCCAAGCATCAAGTTGGCGTTGTTGTTCAGCGTTATCGTCACGCGGATCCCAGCCGATGGCCGTGGGATAAATTAACACATCAGCGCCGGCTAATGCCATTAAACGAGCGGCTTCTGGAAACCATTGATCCCAGCAAACTAAAACACCGAGTTTACCCACAGACGTTTGAATAGGTTCAAATCCTAAATCACCCGGGGTGAAATAGAATTTTTCGTAAAAACCGGGATCGTCAGGGATATGCATTTTACGATATTTACCCGCGATAGAACCGTCTGATTCGATGACGACTGCGGTATTGTGGTAAAGACCCGCAGCTCGTTTTTCAAATAACGATGTGACAATGACAATACCGAGCTCTGCCGCAAGCTTGCCATACAGAGTGGTAGATGGGCCGGGAATAGACTCAGCTAAGTCAAAGTGATCGGTATCTTCTACTTGGCAAAAATACAGCGACCTATGTAACTCTTGTAAAACGACTAATTGTGCTCCTTGCTCAGCCGCTTGTTTAACAGCGTTAACGGTCGCGTCAACATTGTGGTCAATATCTGCAGTATTATTTAATTGAATAGCCGCAACTGACAAATGTTTGGTTTTATTAGACATGAATTAACCCCTTTGGCAATTGCATGGTTAAACAGTGAAGGCTGCCATATTGTTCGATGACGGTACGGCAATTGATGGCAATGATTTTATGTTCAGGAAACGCACTTTGTATGATGTCCATAGCAACTTGATCTTGATTGTCACCATAAATCGGGACAAGGACAGCACCGTTAATGATTAAAAAGTTGGCGTAGGTTGCTGGAAGCGGTTCACCTTCATCGTTATAGATTGGCTTAGGTGAGGGCAGAGGAAACAAAGTATACGACTTTCCCTGTGCATCGGTAGCATCTTTGAGTTCTTGTTCCATCGTTTTTAGTGCCGAATAGGCGTCAGCCGTTGGATCATCGCAGGTGACATAAGTGATGCCCTTGGGCGTAAATCTTGCCAACGTGTCTATATGAGCGTCGGTGTCGTCACCTATAGTAAGTGTCCCTGTGATAACCAAATCACTTTCTCTAAATGGAATACTTCTTTTAGCGCATCTTCAATTTGTTGTTTTGACAATTGATCATTGCGGTTTTTATTTAATAAACAAATTTCTGTCGTTAATAATGACCCTCTGCCGTCAGACTCGATACTGCCGCCTTCTAATACAAAGTCGACATTTTGATATTGCTGCAAATTGACAAACGGTTGCTGAATTAAATGCAGATTAATTTGGTCATCTAGGTTAGCGTCGTACTTTGCACCCCAAGCATTAAAGGTAAAGTCGAGTACTTTAGTTTCACCTGCCTCATTTACTAAGGTAATAGGCCCATGATCCCTTGCCCAAGTGTCATTGCACGGCGCAATAAAGGTTTTGACCATTTTGGAAGCACAGAGGCTGGAAAACCGATCGTTAACCGCTTGTTCAACTGAAATATCATGGCAAGCTATTACCACAGGTTGAAATTGGGTGATTGCGTTTACGATGTCAACATACGTCGATTCGATTTCTGCTAACCAAGGTTGCCAATCGGTTTTGGCATGAGGCCAAGTGAGTTGAATTGCTGATTGTTCGTGCCACTCAGCGGGTAGCTTATAGGTCATTTACGTATCCTGATTTAACGACTTAGATTGAGTTTTTTCAGTAATTGTTTCGACTGTTGGTGCAAAGAAGCTCGTACTATGCTTTCTCTGTCTTCCTCTCGAATTTTCCGAAATACCATTGTATTGAGGTATTTTACTTCATCTTCTTCTGATTTGTCTTCACAGCTAACTAACTTAGATAAACAAAAAACCGCAGTGGCTTCATCATCAAAAAATAATTTGCAGGTAAACCATTGATCAATTTGCCATGGTTTGTCGGTGTAAAAAGTAAAACCACCGCCACCATAGCTAAATGTAGTGTACTGATCACCAGTTTCATCCTCAGATTGCAATATGTAACTCATCATCAAGTCGATTTTACGAGATTGGGCCTTGAGATAGTTTGCAAGGGGCTCGATAACGTCCCCTAACTGCCGGAGCGGACGTAACATGGTTTGTTCCATGCCTTTCATTTCAGAAGCAATTTTATAAGGCACCGGGATTGAACGGTCAAATGCTTCATCAGAAGGGAGTGTGGACCAATCGCCACCCAGTGTAATATTGACATTAACTCGATGTTCCAACTGAAAATATTCGTTAAATAGCTGTAAATCTTGATCCGTCATAGCCCATCTTCTAACTTGTACTTTGAATTTGAAACACATATTATCGAACACTGACTCAAGCTTCATCTCTTTCTTTTAAAAGTTTCAAAATCTTACATGCAAATACCTATTAGTTTATACATAGCAAGCCGTTACGCTAAAGCCTCTCAAGGCGGAAAGTTCATTGGTTTTATCTCATTATTTTCCACTTTAGGAATCGCCTTAGGCGTAATGGCACTGATCATTGTGGTGTCGGTTATGGATGGTTTTGAAGGTTTATTAAAACAACGTATGCTTGGTGCGGTGCCACACATCACCATTACGGCCAAACAGCACGAGGCCAATCAAGTTAATAATCAAAACGATTTTCTTACTCATATTAACCAAACTATTGACTCGTTGGGGTTAAATGACCATGTTATTCAAACCTTACCTTTGGTTCAAAGCCAAGCCATAGTGCAAATGCCTGCCGATTTAAAAGGCATGATAGTGCAGGGCATTCAAGACACACAACATATCCCAGTGGCGATAAAAAACTTTATTGTTCAGGGCGACTGGCAGAATTTATTAGATAAAAGATTTGGCATCGTTATCGGCCGGTATTTGGCAATGGAATTTGGACTAGGAATTGGTGATCAAGTTCGGATTATTGTCAGTGGCGCAAGTCATTATACGCCTTTAGGCCGGATGCCTGCGCAGCGAAAATTCACTGTAGTGGGGATATTTGAAACAGAAAGCGAAATTGACCAGCAATTGATATTATCGCGTTCAGAAGATTTAAATCGTTTAATGCGAAAGCCTAAAACCGATTACGAAGCCATTCGATTGGTACTCAATGACCCATTTATTGCACAGAATGTAAGTCAGCAATTAACATCTCAATTACCCGCAGAACAATATTCGGTAGAGAATTGGCATAAGACCCATGGCAAATTATTCGATGCGGTGAAAATGGAAAAGAACATGATGTGGTTTATGTTGAGCCTGATCATTGCTGTCGCCGCATTTAATATCGTTTCGTCATTAGTGATGATGGTGACAAAGAAGCAGGGCGAGATAGCTATTTTAAAGACCTAGGGCATGAAAAACGCGACAATAGCCCGGATATTTACCTTACAAGGTGCTTTTAATGGCGTCTTAGGTGCAACAATTGGTGGTGTGTTAGGCACGTTGTTAACTGCAAATTTAAATACATTGACGTCCATCGCGGGCATCAATTTATTAGGGGTCCCTAGCATGGGACTGCCCATTGAAATAAATCCTTTTAAGGTCTGCGTTATTTTGCTTTTTGCAGTTGTCTTGTCTTTATTGGCAAGTATTTACCCTGCCAAAAAGGCGGCCTCTTTAAAACCAGCGGATGTTTTGCGTTATGAATGATACTACGATAGATCAGGTGACTGATCACAAAAAGTACACCAAACCAGTCAACCTATTGTTAACTGCACCAACTTGAAAAAGTCTTATAGTGAAGGCACTGGCCGTCAGGCTAAGTTGGTAACTGAAGTACTAAAAGGGGTGGACTTAACTATAGCGCAGGGCGAACAAGTGGCCATCTTAGGACAATCGGGCTCGGGTAAAAGCACCTTATTACATTTAATGGGTATGCTAGATGAACCAACCGAAGGTCAACTCTTTATTAATAACGTTGACGTCACTCAATTATCCGATGATAAAAAAGCCCAATTTAGAAACCAAAATATGGGATTCATCTACCAGTTCCATCACTTGTTAACAGAATTTAGTGCACTTGAAAATGTTGCAATGCCACTGTTAATTAGTGGGGTTGTGAGAAAAGTGGCATTGGAGAAAGCTAAAGTTTTATTAGAGGATGTTGGTTTAGGGCATAGGTTAAGTCATAACCCCTCACAAATGTCCGGTGGTGAGCGTCAACGTGTCGCGATTGCGCGGGCACTTGTGAACAATCCGTCATTAGTCTTAGCTGATGAGCCAACGGGCAATTTGGATAAAAAATGCCGAGCACGTTTTTGATTTGTTTTTAAAACTTAATCAACAAAGCAATACTACCTTAGTTGTGGTAACCCACGACTTGTTACTTGCCGAGCGGTTTGACCGAATTATCCAACTCGACGACGGCGTTATCGTGTGATGAAGAATTATCAGTCAAATTGGGTATTGGCCTTTACCTTTGCCAAGCGTTTTTATAATGCGTCATTTGAGAATCGATACATTCGGTTTATTAATCGCGCGTCGCGGGTGGGTATTGCATTAGGTGTCGCCGCACTCATTATCGGGTTGTCGATAATGAATGGTTTTGAACGAGAATTAAAAAATACCCTATTGTCCGTGATCCCAGACGCTGAGTTCGAAGCGGTATCCGGGAAACTCGACAATTGGCAAGACACGTTAGACCGAGCTAGCCAACATGCTCAATTTAAAGCCGGCGGCCCTTATATAAAAGTAAACGCGATGTTGCAAAAACAGCAACGATTAGACGCGGTTGTCCTGCACGCTGTAGACCCTGAGTTGGAACAACAAGTGTCTAAATTACCGAAAATGATCGTGGCTGGCCAATGGCTAACATCTGATGGCGTGGTTTTAGGCAAAGGTTTAGCAGAACGGTTGGGTATCTCGTTAAATGACAATATAGAGTTGCTTATCCCTAGTATTAACGAACAGGGCGGCTTTAGTGCACCGCAGTATTTAAGACTTAATGTGGAAGGCATTTACCAAGTTGGTGGGCAACTGGATTATGGTCAAGTATATGTAAGTCTCTCAACACTACAGAATTTATTTGGATGGGAACCGCAACATGCGGAAGGCGTTAAAGTCGCTTTAGTCGACCCGTTTCAAGCCCGAGTTGTGGCAAACGAAATTGGCAGTAAATTATTTGACTATGTTTACGTTCTCGATTGGTTTAGAGCCAATGGCCATGTTTACAATGACATCGTTTTGGTCAAAGACATTATGTACTTAGTTATGGTCTTAGTGATGGCGGTGGCATGTTTTAATATTGTGTCGTCGTTGACCATGGCGGTTCAAGAAAAATACTCCGATATTGGGATTTTAAAAACGATGGGATTAACCGACGTCGTTGTGATCCGTATATTTACTTTAATGGGCTTATTAACGGCGGGGAAAGGAGTTTTGTGGGGGTGTTGTTTGGTGTCGTCATTGCCGCCTACCTACCAGAGATCTTCAGCGTAGTTGAATACTTATTTGGGTTTAGTGCGCTGGATGGTGATGTGTATTTTATTAACTATATCCCAAGCGAGATCATGATTAACCAAGTGCTTATTGTTGCACTAACGGCAATAGTCGTTGCCTATCTTGCGACGATTTACCCGTCTAAACAAGCTGGTAAATTACAAACCATTGAACTGCTACAATCATAGTTATGAAACTTGCTCCTACGTAGAAAACAATTCTACTTTGTTTATGCTTTTAGCGGGTTGCAATACAAAAAAGCGCGATGAGTTATTCATCGCGCTTTTTGGATTTCTAGCTTGGCAGTTTTCAAACTCAGCTTGCTTATACGCTGTATTTCCGCACTAACCCTTTATTTGCCAGCTACAGGTTTGTCCTGCAAAAAATGGAACAATTGGCTCGCCATTTGGTAGGATAATTTGCTCAGGAATAGTCCAGTCTTGTTTTTCAAGCGTTATCGTATCGGTATTACGTGGAAGACCATAAAAATCGGCGCCGTAGTGCGAGGCAAAACCTTCTAGTTTGTCCAGTGCACCAAGTTCGTCAAATACGTGAGTATACAGCTCAATCGCACTCCAAGCGCTATAACAACCGGCACAACCACAGGCATTTTCTTTTGCTCGTTTTTCATGAGGCGCAGAATCTGTTCCTAGGAAAAACTTACTGTTACCAGAGGCAACGACGGCACGTAAAGCCTGTTGATGAATGTTACGTTTTAAGACAGGTAAACAATAGTTATGCGGTTTAACACCACCCACTAATAAATCGTTTCTATTAAGTAGTAAATGTTGCGGGGTAATTGTAGCGGCGACATTGTCACCGGCGGCAATAACAAACTCTGCGGCGTCTTTTGTGGTGATATGTTCAAATACAATTTTTAGTTCAGTAAATGCCGCGACAATACGAGTTAAATGTTGGTCGATAAACTCTTTTTCACGGTCAAAAATATCAATGTGGTTGTCGGTAACTTCACCGTGGATCAGCAACAACATACCTTGTTTTTGCATCTCTTCAAATATCGGAAATAATGCGTCTAAAGCACTTACTGCGGCATCTGAATTTGTTGTTGCACCAGCAGGATACAGTTTTGCCGCGACGGCCCCAGAGGCCTTAGCATCGGCAATATCTTGTTGAGTTGTTTGATTGGTTAGATATAACACCATGAGCGGTTCAAATTGACTGCCAGCAGGACGGGCAGCAAGAATACGTTCGCGGTACGCATTAATATCAGAGGCATTGGTCACAGGTGGCACCAAATTAGGCATTACGATGGCACGCTGGAAACAACGAGCTGTTGCAGCTACGGTTTCTTTTAAGATGTCGCCATCGCGAAAATGAAGGTGCCAGTCGTCTGGTTTTTGAATTGTAATGGTGGTCATAGGGAGTCCTAACGAAGTTACTTTGACTTATTGAGCGATCAGAATTTCTCAATTATACAGCAAAGTCGGTTTAATGTGGTTAATCAAACCGACGTATTGATTCTAAACCAGATTATTTGGTTCGATTTGCGCGTTCTTCTTGGCGTAAACGCCATGCTTTGGCAACGGAATAGCGCCATAACCAGTTGATCCCAAAATAACCAATAATGGCACTAACAGTAGAGACAACCAAACAACCAAAAATAAAGGTGGGGCCAATGGTGGATAAACTCTGCATCAACCAATCCCAACTTGGTTCAAACGCAAATTCGTAACCTGTATCGCCTAAGATCATTTCTCCCACTAAATAACAACCATAAAACATCGGCGGCATCGTCAGCGGGTTACTTATCCATACAAGGGCTACAGACAAAGGTAAATTTACCTTAAAGACAATTGCGCCAACAGCGGATAACCACATTTGAAATGGAATAGGAACAAAGGCGTTAAATAATCCAACGGCAAATGCGCCGCGGGCTGATTTTCGGTTTAAGTGCCACAAATTAGCATCGTGTAAAAGGGAGCCAAACATATTGACGGCACGATTCTTTTGATCGAATGGGGATCTGGTAAGTATTTTTTTATAAATTTTCTAGGCATAACTTTGTAATCAGATGAGATCTGTACCTAAGTGTTGGAAACACAATCTATATTTAATTTGTGTGCGTAAGGTACATCAATTTTTATTAATTGTAATTAACGAATTATGACAAAAATCCAAGGAAGGGCATTTTGTTAGCAAATATTGTGTATTACCTGTTTGGTCATTGGCTAGGAATAAACAGTCCCATTGTCTTGCCGTTTATCGTATTGGCTATTGTTTTATTGTTAGCTGTTGCAATGCTAATTGTCTGTTGGTTGAGCACCTTATTGTCACCGCAATCACGACATCGATGTTTGCATTTGGTGTTTCTAATTTTAGGGTTTTCAGTGCCGCAATTGTATGGCAATTATTACTATAACGACTGGCGACCGCATTTAGGTAAACAGACATATCAAATTGAAGGGGTTGTTCTAAATCGCTTGGCAAAACCTTATGGCGATGTAGTTTATTTAGGGTTAACCAAAGTTAATAACAAGCCTATATCCTCTTTTTGGGGTTATAAAAAGTAAAAGTACTGTTTACCACAAGTCATTTAAAAACCATTGATAGGATTGATTTAAACGACACTTTACGATTAACCGCTAAACTGAGCCAAATTACAGGCTATGAAAATCGGTTTGGCTTTAATTATACCCAATGGCTATTTGGTCATAGGGTATTGGCCACGGAAGTTACAAACAAGACTTTACACAAACAGCCATTAGCGACCAGTCGAGTCAAACTGCGTTAGGCAAGTTGAAGCAGGTGTTAAGTCAATATCAATACGGCAAGTTTATACTGGCATTGGTCGTCGCGGATAAGTCTTTATTTGAACAAGAGGATTTTAAGCAACTTCGTAATTGGGGAATTAGCCATTTGTTCGCAATATCTGGCCTGCATATCGGTATTTTAATGGGCTTGATGATTATAATTTGTAGGCAACTGTCACGCGTTTTACCGATGTTTTGTTCGATGAAGTTTTGCCATTTTGTAAGTGTATTGCTTATTTGGTGGTATCTAGCCATTTTAGACTTCCCCGTTTCAGCCACCAGAGCCACTTTACTATTAACGTTTGGGTTAAGTTTGTTGCACTGCCGTTTGTATTTGCAGGCATTTAACCTTATAGGCATAGTCATGGTAGCGAGTTTGGTGATTGATCCAACCAATATGGTAAAACCGGCTTGGTGGTTAAGTGTGTCAGCCGTATGCAGCTTATTTTTGATCATCCGTCTGTGGCCAAATTCATCCGAGCAGACATTTGATGAGGTAGTTAAACAAGAGGATGAACAAGAGGATGAACAAGAAGAAAATGCAAGGGGCTGTGGTGGCAAAGCGGTCAGTCATGTTGTTTGCAATAAAGGAGCTTTGATAAACAAAATTAACAAACACACCGCTTTGAAAATTGTCGTTATGCCTTTTGTTTTGTCATTTTCACGTAATAAACAGAGAATAATTTCGATTGCCAATAACGTAATACTAAATTTGCAGCGGCTTTTTATTTTACAGGTGGCGTTAACACTAGGTATGTTGCCCGTTGTCATTTATTGGATGCAAGGGATACCGTTACTTGGGTTAGTTAATAACATTATAGTCATTCCTTTATTTAGTCTTGTCATCGTACCTGCGATATTTGTAGGGACAATTGTTGAGTTAATTAGCGGCTCAAAGGGAATTGGATCTACCAAATTGTCGATGCAATATTTGACCGGTTATGGATGGTGTTAGATTTTATTCCTTATAATGATATCTGGGTTATTCTGCCGGAATATTTTTGCCTAGCCTGTATTGGTCATACTCATTTTACTTGTGTGGTGTCATTCGATATCCGTTTTTTTCGTCGGCGCTGGTTTCATGTAATAGGGGTTCTTTGTGCTTGCGTGTTTATCCCATTGCACAGTTTTGTTACAACGAAGGTTTTTAACAAAACGACAACAATACGTATTTTTGATGTCGGACAGGGAACTAGTGTTTTAATTTCCAACAATCAAACAAACATGCTTTATGATCTCGGTCCCGTGTTTCAGTCAGGTTCGAGTGCGACACGTCATGCGGTTAAGCCAATGTTAGACAATCTGTTAATTGATACATTGGACCTTGTTGTTGTCTCCCATAGTGATACCGATCACCGTGGTGATTTGTCCGTACTTGATACACTAATCATTAAACAGCATTTGAATGGCTGTAAACAATTAGCGTCCTTACAACATACCTATTCTCAGGCTGGATTCGAACTGACCTTGTTGTGGCCAACCAGCGCTATTTTAACAAAAGCTGCCCATATTGAACCCGAAACTAACAGCGCCGCTATCGAAAAAGACCACACGTTAGCTAATGGGATAGCCAACTATACTGACAATGCTTTGTCCTGCGTCATAAAGATAAAAGATCAAAGTTCAGGTAAGTCGCTGTTATTAACAGGTGATATCGACTTAAATGTTGAGAAAGCCCTTAGTGAGATGCATTTGGCTAACAAGGTAAACTTAAATAGCGATATTGTTATGTCGTCTCACCATGGCAGTAAGTTTGGCTCTAGCACATTATTTTTACGATTAGTCGCACCTAAGCTTGTTATTCATAGTGCAGGACCCAATAATCGATTTAACTTTCCGCACCCAGACGTCTTAAATCGTATTGCAGAACTTGGCATAGAGCAGTATTCAACAAGTCATTTAGGGAGATTGTTATTACTTTACAAAAACAAACGTTAAGCTTTGGTCATGTTAATTTTCAGTTGAATATGTGGAGTCCATACTGGAAAAGACAAAATCCTTTTAGCATTCACGACCAAATAAGATAGAATCCACTTTTAGTTTAAATTAATTAGTTAACGGACAAACTTTTGGCAGAAAAGTATACCAGTACGTTTAAGCGTTTATTCAGCTACGTCAAACCATTTAAACTCGTTTTTAGTATTGCCATCATAGGTATGGTCGGCAATGCTGCCATCGACGCGTTATTTATTTCTCAGATACAAACTTTCATCGACGAAGGGATCACGGGCAAAAGCAGCGATGTGTTGGCCTACGCCCCGTTATTTGTGATCATTGTATTTATACTCCGTGGATTAACCAATTTTATGGCGACTTACGGTCTAGGCTGGGTCGGCTCAAATGTTGTTATGTCGCTACGCCAAGAATTATACGAAAAGATAATGAACTTGCCGGTGAGCTATCATGACCAAACATCGACAGGCAGTTTGATTTCAAAGATCACTTACGACACCGAACAAATAGAAAATGCGGCAAGTAAAGCTCTAATGGTATTGGTCCGCGAAGGGGCTTATGTAATCGCGCTATTGGGGATCATGTTTTACCATTCGTGGCAATTAAGCATAGCGATTTTTGTATTGGTGCCAATTGTGGCTGTGGTCGTCAGTTTAGTGACAAAACGCTTTAGGGTCATTTCAAAACGCATTCAACAAGCCATGGGAAATGTTACGCGCCAATCAGAACAAATGGTATCTGGACATAAGGTAATTCTCGCGTTTGGTGGTCAAGAAAAAGAGACGGAAGAGTTTAAAAACGTTAATAACAATAATCGTCAGCAACGAATGAAAATGGTTGCAACTAAATCGTTGAGCGTGTCGAGCATTCAGATCATTGCCTCGTTTGCGTTAGCCTCGGTATTGTATCTTGCCGCCCAGCCAGACATGTTAAGCAGTCTTTCACCTATGGTACCTTTACCGTTGTTATCACATCGATGATGACGTTACTTCGCCCGTTAAAGCAACTAACCAATGTGAATTCCGAGTTTCAACGTGGCTTAACAGCGGCGCAAAGTGTTTTTGAAATACTTGATTTAAACGCAGAACCTAATAACGGCACAAAAGTATTAGAAAAAGTGTCTGGCCAAATAACTTTTAACAATGTTGGTTTTGCATATTCAGGAACCGACACTAATGTCATAGAAAACCTTAATTTAGAAATAGAAGCCGGTTCCACTGTGGCATTTGTAGGTCGTTCAGGCTCTGGCAAAACGACGATATCAAATTTTATTCCTCGCTATTACTCTCCAGATGCTGGGGTTATAAGTCTTGATGGGGTTGATCTTGAAGAGTTGGAATTAAATAACCTTCGTTCCCACATTGCATTAATGTCACAGCACGTAGTGTTATTTAACGACACAATAGCCAATAACATTGCCTACGGCTTAAAAGAAGTCTCACGTGCTGAAATAGAAAATGCTGCGAAATTGGCGCATGTTATGGAATTTGCATCGAGTAAAGCTGAAGGCTTAGATTTTATGATCGGTGAAAACGGCAGTGCGTTATCGGGTGGTCAGAGACAACGAATTGCGATTGCCCGCGCATTATTGCGTAATGCACCAATATTTATTATGGATGAAGCGACCTCAGCCTTAGATACAGAGTCAGAACGTGCCATTCAAGATGCGTTAAATACACTAATGAAAGACCGAACCAATATTGTAATTGCCCACCGTTTATCGACCATCGAAAACGCCGATAAAATTGTGGTAATGGACCAAGGTCGTATATTAGAGCAGGGCAAACATGCCGAATTATTAGCACAAAACGGGGCATATGCTGCGTTGTATCAACTGCAGTTCAGTGAAGGCTCAGCGTAGTGCGTTGGATAGAACAAGGCTGGTACAACAAGTCATTAAAAGTTTATGTATTGTTGCCATTTATGGTGGTCTTTTACGTCATTTATAAAATACGACTCGGGTTATTTAAACTTGGCGTGTTAGCCCAAGTTCGAGCCGATATACCGGTAATTGTCGTTGGTAATATATCCGTTGGCGGTACAGGTAAAACACCTTTTGTAATTTACCTTGTTAAACTATTACACAGTATGGGCTACACACCCGGAATAGTGAGTCGTGGGTACGGTGCTAAATCCGATCCTACAATGCCATTTCCCCGTAGTGTTAACTCTCAGATGCAAGTTGACTATTCAGGTGATGAACCAAAGTTAATGGCACTGCGAACCAAGGTGCCGGTTGTCATTAGCCCAGTTCGTTCTGAAGCCGTTGCCTATTTAACGCAGCAATTTAATTGTGACATTGTGATCTCAGACGACGGACTTCAGCATTACCAAATGGCCCGTGACGTTGAAATTGTCATTGTTGACGGGCAACGTCAATTTGGTAATGGCTGGATGTTGCCAGTAGGGCCACTGCGAGAGCCCAAGACTCGACTAAACTCAGTAGACCTTATCGTTGAAAACAGCGGATTTAGCTCAAACGGTGACTACCAACAAATTGCTGGTGGCATTGTTCATATTACTCAAGATGGCACTGTAGATATCGAAGACTTCTCAAATGGAGTGCATCTGGTAAGTGGTATAGGCAATCCGCAACGTTTTGAACTAACGTGCAAGGAATTAGGGATTAATACATTGAGTACCAGTTGGTTTGACGACCATCATGCATTCAGTATTGCTGATTTTGCTAAGTTTGGTTCAGAAGACATCATTTTAATGACGGAAAAAGACGCTGTTAAATGTCGCGAATTTGCGCAACCTAATTGGTATGTGCTACCAATCGACGCGAAAATTTCAGATACATTAGAACAAAAAATTAAACACATAATTGTCAATAAATGCGGCAGTGTTAAAAACGACAACCGCAATACAAGCAGGAAATAACAATGGCATTTGATATTAAATTATTAGACATTTTGGCTTGCCCGATTTGTAAATCAACGTTGAATTACCAAAAGCAACAAAACGAATTGATCTGTAAACTCGACAGAATTGCTTATCCAATTAAAGATGATATCCCGGTGATGTTAGAAGGCGAAGCGCGTCAACTCACCATCGAAGAAATAGAAGCGTTAAAATAAACCAATCAATCTCATTTCTGTCGCGGTCTTGTTTGCACAATACGTAAGGTTTATAACTGCGGCTAGATAAGGAAACCTATGTCTACCAAAGCAAAATTTGTTGTTGTGATCCCAGCACGATACGACTCGTCTCGTTTACCCGGAAAGCCATTAGCTGACATAGGGGTAAACCTATGGTGCAGTGGGTTCATGAGCGTGCCGTGGCAAGTGGCGCCGATAGAATAATTGTGGCGACGGATGATGAAAGAGTCAAAACAGTAGTTGAGCAATTTGGTGGTGAAGTGTGTTTAACCCGCAAAGATCACGACTCAGGAACCGAGCGGTTAGCTGAAGTTGTCGAAAAATATGGTTTTGATGAGCAAACGATTGTGATCAATGTTCAGGGTGACGAGCCGATGATCCCATCTGTGAACATCAGTCAACTTGCCAACAACCTAGCAGCACTTGATGCCGAGTTAGTAAAAATGGCAACATTGGCGGAACCGATTTGTTCAGTAGCTGAGCTTAACAACCCAAATGTCGTTAAAGTGGTTACCGACGAACAGGGACTTGCAATGTATTTTTCTCGCTCTGCAATTCCATTTGACCGTGACAATACTATGGCAATCAATGACTACCCCTATTTACGTCATATTGGTATTTATGCCTATCGAGCGGGTTTTATAAAACAATACGTGAGTTGGCAACCAACAGCATTAGAACAAATTGAGTCGTTAGAACAGCTTAGAGTTTTATATCACGGTGAAAAAATTCATGTCGCCCCGGCGGTTGAACCACCGCCAGCGGGCGTGGATACAGCGGAAGATTTAGAACAAGTACGCCGCTTAGTTGCGAGTTTAAAAGCACTATAATGCAAACTTCAAATGAACACCTCAATACAATTGACGTGGTTTACAGCCACGACGATTTTTATGTAGCGGTAAAACCTCACAACGTTAACTTTCACGATGAAGGGGATACCGGTAATGGCTTTTTAATCGATTAAAACCCAATGCAACGAAGTATTATTTCCCGTGCACCGACTCGATAAACTCACCAGTGGGCTGGTTATCGTAGCGAGAACTAAAACGGCCGCGCAGTGGTTTCAGCATGCCTTTGAGCAAAACCAAATTGAAAAACTCTATTTAGCCTGTTCCGGTCATAAACCTAAAAAGAAGCAAGGTTCTGTCATCGGAGATATGGCTAAATCTCGAAATAGTGCTTATGGAAGTTGCTGAAAACGACATTAAACCCTGCGGTTACTAAATTTTTTTCATGGGGATGAAACCCAAAGTCGTGCTATTCGCTGGTTTTTAATTAAACCAGAATCAGGCAAAACACATCAGATTCGAGTCGCATTAAAGTCGATTGGTGCGCCAGTTTTAGGCGATACTCTATATAGCGGTGCAGAGGCTGAGAGAGGGTATTTACACGCTTTTTCGCTTAGATTTGACTACCAAGGTACACCGGTAAAACTAACTCAAATGCCTTCTACTGGTGAGTATTTTTTGACGATGCCGCAAACGGTATTAGCTGCTTTAACTTCAGGGTTTGATCTTAAATGGCCCAAATCAAAATCGTTTCAGAAACCCACAAATGTGGCGACTGGAAGTGGTGGATCTGTTCTAAAACAAAATCAAATTGAAAATAAAATATGAGTAATTACGAAACCCGATTTGGCGGCATTGCGCGTCTATATGGAATACAACAAGCTCAGTGGATACAACAGGCTCACTTTTGTGTTGTGGGTATCGGAGGTGTGGGTACTTGGGTTGCAGAAGGGCTTGCCCGCAGTGGCATAGGGAAAATTACGCTCATTGACTTAGACGATATATGTACCACCAATACCAATCGTCAAATTCATGCCATGCAAGATACGATAGGTAAAGCCAAAGTTGACGTTATGGCAGATCGTATCAAGGCAATTAATCCAGATTGTGACGTGACCTGCATAGAAGATTTTGTCACTGCGGATAATTTAACTGAAATTTTTGGTCAAAAAGACAATGTAAAATTTGATCTCGTCATCGACGCTATAGACAGCATCAATGCCAAAACTGCCATGATTGCCCATTGTAAACGCAATAAACTGCCTATCATTGTCACAGGTGGCGCTGGAGGCCAAATCGACCCAAGTGCCATTGAATATGGTGACTTGGCAAAAACAACACACGATCCGTTATTATCTAAAGTGCGCAATTTATTGCGACGGGACTTTAATTTTTCAAAAAATACCAAGCGTAAATTTGCAGTTGACTGCGTGTATTCAACTGAACAGTTACGCTATCCGCAACTTGACGGTTCAGTTTGCCAAGCAAAAGCATCGGCAGAGGGCAGTACACGTTTAGATTGTAATTCAGGTTTTGGCGCGATTACTATGGTCACGGGGTCATTTGGCTTTTTGCCGCCTCAAAGGCAATTCAAAAATACCTCAGTAAAAAGACAAGGGAACTGGAAGAGTAATCATGGCAATGTTAATTAATATTCATAGGCGACCTTTGGACAAATTGATCAATAAGCTCAGTGAGTATATCAACCCAGACGATATTCATGTGTGGCCAAATGTGCCTGATAAAAACGCAATTAATTTTGCCTTAGTTTGGAAACATCAAGCCGGTTCGCTAAATGACCTTCCGTCATTAGCTGGAATTTCGTCGTTTGGCGCGGGGGTAGATTCAATTCTAGCGGACTCGGAGCTCCCTAATGTCCCTTTGGCCCGTATTGTTGACCCCGACCTTGCTGACAATATGGCAAATTTTGTTTATACCATGATCCAACACCACAAATTACGTTTGGCGCAGTTTGGTCAGCAGCAAAGTAGCGCAACTTGGAAACCTAAAAGCCCACGCCGAAATAAGCACGTGGGAATATTGGGACTTGGTCAACTTGGTCAAGCCACAGCGAGACTGTTAGTGCAACAGGGGTTCACAGTTTCAGGCTGGAGTGCTTCTAAAAAGCCCTACCTAACGTTTCTTCATATACAGGTGAGGAAGGGTTAACAACGCTTCTGACTCAAAGTGATTATTTGGTTTGTTTGTTACCATTGACGGCGCAAACGACAAATATTTTGAATTACAATAATTTGAGTCAATTGCCACAGGGCGCGGCGGTGATTAATGTTGCCCGAGGTGAACACCTTGATGATGACGCGCTTATTACTTTATTAAATAGTGGCCACATTGACACCGCGTATTTAGATGTCTTCAAACAAGAACCCTTGCCAAAAGAACACAAGTTTTGGCAACAAAAAGGATTTTTATAACCCCTCATGTCTCGGCCGTCACCAATGTTGAAACTGCGGTAAGTCAAATTATCGAAAACTACCACCGGGTTAATGCTGAACAACCGATGTTAAACTGTATTGACCGTGAGTCAGGTTACTAATTTAAACCCATTTTAATGGGTTTTAGTACTCATGTTTTACTAGCAACTATTAGCCACAAAACCAAAGCACAACATACCAAAACATGACCGCTATATGCGGTAGGGCAACAGTTGGGCGCAAAGCGTTTTTGCCATAACTTAATATAAGACCCAAAGTGCTTGGGCGAGTCAGTAAAAACGCTGAATTAAACTGGAAAGCTTGGGTATCGTTAGTAATTTGGCTGTCACCTAATGATTCATTATTTGCTGTTTTATCATCAGCGACTATGTCAGTTGGTCGCAGCGCATCTTCCAACATCAGCAATCTATCTTCTATACGAAATTGAAAGGTTTTCCAAATCGCGTCAGTTAACCAAAACAAACCGCTAAAAAACACTAGGGTTAGGGTTGGCGAGTGCCATGACAAAATCAAACAGACCAAAATTAGATGACTTAGTTTTATAACCAAAGCATTTTTTCGTAGCTGTCGTATTGGTTTTGCAGTAAACACCATTCTTGTTGCAATGCTGAGTTTGTTTGTTGAGTCATGATTGGTTACTTTGCCATTTTTGTTTTATCAAGTCGCTCACGCGTTCTGCCAGCATTATCACGGGAGCATTAGTATTGCCGCCAATTAGCGCTGGGAATACTGAAGCGTCTATAACACGTAAGTTATTGATACCGTGCACTTCTAACTGAGGATTTACCACCCCCATTGGATCTTGTTCATGGCTCATTTTGCATGTGCCAATCGGATGATAAACGCTGTCAGTATGATTTTTTAAATGCTCGTCTAATTCATCATCCGTCATTAAATGTTCGTTATGAACCGACCGAATTTTGTGTTTTAGCATGATGTCCGACTCTAAAATCTTAGATGCTTCTCGGACACCTTTTCTGAGAATTTCGAGGTCAGCCTTTTCACCTAAAAAATTAGGATCAATTAACGGCGCATCAAATGGATCATTGGACCTTAATTTAACCGAGCCTTTGCTTGCTGGCCGCAGGACACAAGTGTGGCAACTATAACCATGTTTTAAACTGGCACGCCAATTACGCGCATGGTCTTGAACAGACGCGACGACCAAATGAAATTGAATATCTGGGCGCTCTAATGCGTCGTCGGTTTTAACAAAGCCGCCGGATTCAGCAAAGTTTGATGTCAGTAGTCCCGACCGATTTACAATTAAATTAACCAGTTGTCTCCCCATATGCCAGACCCCCGGAACGATAAACCAAAGGTGGTTGGGTTATTGCTCAAATAGCTACTGACATAATCTGGATGATCTTGTAGGTTTTCACCTACGCCGGGTAAGTCATGGACAAGGTTAATGTTGTTATCCTTCAGATGTTGTTTTGGGCCCACGCCAGAAAGCATGAGTAATTGTGGGCTACCAAAAGCACCGGCACATAACAAAACTTCTTTGTTTGCAGTAAATTGAACATTGCGGTCGTGCTTAATACCACTGACACCAATACATGTTTTGTCTTTAAAACTAAGGTGGGTAACATGCAAACTGGTTTCTATTGTTAGGTTTGAACGGAAACGTACGGGGTCCACATAGGCTTTTGCTGCGCTGCATCTAAGCCCATTCTTTTGAGTGACCTGATAAAGTCCAACCCCTTCTTGTTCTGGGCCATTAAAGTCTAAGTTATGGGCGATGCCGATTGACATACCCGCGCGAACAAAGTCACTGGCGACTTGGTTATTCGAACGAGTATTGCTGACATAAAGAGGTCCAGACCCTCCGTGTAACGCATTTTCACCGTTTTGATTATTTTCGGACTTTATAAAATAGGGCAGAACATCTTGCCAGCCCCATCCTAAGTCCTGCCAATCGTTATAATCTTGTTGATGGCCACGAATATAAATCATTGCATTAATGGAACTTGAACCTCCAAGCACCTTGCCACGGGGTTGATAACCACATCGGCCATTTAAACCCGGTTGTGGAACAGTGTCGTATGCCCAGTTTTTGTATTTTGTTGGCACTATGGTAACGGCCCCGAGGGGATTTGCACCGCAGGGGTTTTATCATCTGTGCCGCTTTCAATCAGCAGTACGTTAACATTAGGATCTTCGCTTAACCGATTTGCCAATACACATCCAGCAGAACCACCACCGACAATAATAAAATCAAAGCTTTGCATTATTTATTTTCAACATATTGTTTGATATCAATAAGGTCCTGATGCAACATTTTGGTCAATGAACCTTTAAAAAATGGCATCATAATGGTGGAGAGTATTTTGGTGAAGGCTCCTTGAGGTTCACCCGTAAATTCCATTGTGAGCTCGGTCTTATCATTACTTATCGCGGTGACTGAAACCACTGAACGATATTTTGTTTTATGGCTTTCAGCCAATACTACGTAATACTGATTTGGGCTAATTTCGCTAATCCACATGGTTTCAAAGGCTTCTTTACCCATCATAATGCGGGATTCTCGCCACGTTAAACCAACTTTGTCGGAGTCGCCTTTTTTAGTATCTCAATGCTATTAATGCTGGAAATCACTTCACTAGAATGTTCAATGTCGGTAATTGTTTGCCAAACATCCTCGATATTACTATTCACTGTAATTTGAGTTTTGGTGTGCATGAAATATCCTTATTGATATCGTTGTTTAACGTGTTCAGGCATTTTTTGGTAAATTGAACTGTAAACGCGTTTAACAAATCGAGCAAATTATTTGGTGGTAAGTTTTCGAGCTTTTCAAGGCTGTAGGCAATTGCTTCAATAGAAGAAAGGCTAAACTCCTGACTTGTAGAGCGTATCGAATACTGGCTTTCGTTTGCCAATGCAAATTGCAAATGTGGCAGTTTTTAAGCCATGGATTCACAAAGTAAATACGCTTAGCCTTTCGCCATGTGCCATCTAAGATAACTAAATAGTCAAAACTTATGTCTGAGGCAAGTTGGTCAAAAGGCGTCGCTGAATCACTCGGGAACAACAGCGCTGTTTTGCTATTAACAAGGGTCTGCATTATGTCCGCAAAGTCTTGTTCCGATTCGCCTATAAACACCTCGATGTTCGAACACGCCATTTTCGCCAGTTTTATGGTGTTCTTTTTATTTTTAACTTCGTCGGGGTGCTGTAGCACTATCAGTTTAGTTCTGTTGTTAACCGGTTTTATTGCCTCACAAAGGCAAGTGATGATTGGAAAATCACAACGTTTGCAACATTCTCTAGCCATGTTTAATGCTCCGTCATTTAGGTGAATTTTGATTTAGTTTCTTTTGAATCAACAGACCAGTTACAATGACAATAAGTGCAATGACAGTCGAAAAATAGATTTTTTCACCAAGAAATAGGTAGAAAAAAACCAGAGATAAAAAGGGGATAAATAAATTAATACGCTGATCTGAGCGGTACTTTTTGCCAGTTGCATAGCCTTTAACCAAAGCACAAATGCGACACTCATTTCAACTAATCCGATATAAATACTGGCAGCTATCGTTTGTGGATGAAACGTGAAATCCTGCCAATAATAGACACTCATAATGACCAACCAAGGGATAGAACAGAGAAAATTAAGCATAACGGACGTTGTTGGAGAAGCGCTATTGCGGACATTAACAATCCAATAAAAGGCCCAAATTAAGGTTGATAAAATCGCCAGCAATACACCCGCTAAGTCAAACATTAAACCGGTTCTAAAATCTAAACCGCTGACCAATATCACTACGCCAAAATAGCAAATGACTAACCCTAAAATATCGCCAAGTGACAACTTGTGTTTTAAAAATGGCACTGCCAATAATGATAGTACGATTGCCCAAGTGTAATTTATTGGTTGAGCGATTTGGGCTGGTAATCTTTCGTAAGCGGCAAATAACACCAAATAATACAAAATGGGATTTAAGAAACCACAAAGTAAATAAAATGCAGGCGACCGTTTAAATATAGTTACGAGCGACGGCGTCTTATCGTTGTCTTTAATTTTGTTCGACGTATCGTCAAAAATGTCGGTTGCGGCTTTAGTTGGCTGATTATAGTTTTGAAAAAGATAAATCATTACCAAAATAACAGCGGAACTAAATGACGCTAAAATAACAACTTCTATATAACTAGAGAATTGCAGAGCTAGTTTGACTGCTGTGCCCACCGTTGACCACAGCAAAACAACAAAAAGGGCGATTTTAAACGCCAGTTTTTGATCTTTAACAGGTTCCATAGTGTCGAAACTTAGTGGGTTTTAAGCGTTTCTTGATACGGGGGCCACCCAAGTGGCTTGCCTGCTAACACATGTAAATGTATATGATAAACTGTTTGACCACCGTCATTATTGCAATTCATGACACAACGATAGCCATCGTCGGCAAATCCCATTTGTTTCGCTATTTTTGCAGCGGCGACGTAAAGCTTACCAACGAGTTCGGCATTTTGGTCGTTAATGTCGTTTGCAGTGACGATTTGAATTTTGGGGATCACAAGAAAATGAATAGGAGCTTGTGGGTTGATGTCTTTAAACGCCAACACATAATCGTCTTCATATAAAATATCTGCAGGAATAGTACGGTCGATGATTTTATCAAATATTGTTTCGTTGGTCATAATTAGGTCCGTGACAAAAGAGTAAAAGAAAAACAAACTGCTTACTTTAGCGACTACCACCAGACTCGCATTTTGTTATGGCTAGATTATGCAATAAGTTACAGCGAAACAAGAAACTTTAATTCACACTAGTGCGCTTAATTTAGCGAGCAAAAGAGCCTAAATAGTAAACTTTTGAGCTGCAATACAGTTTAATTTGTCGCATCTGCGCTTTTTACGTTTTTTTATGAAGTGATTTAGTTATGATTGCTCCATTGTAATTTGACCCTAAGATACTTTTGAAATTTAACCTACTAATCATCACGTTATTAATTGTTCAATGTTTTTCGTTTACAGCAAAAGCTGTTGAAGTGGAAAATCTATACATTGGCAAAATATTAGTTAATGACCGCACCCAAAAAACGCGTGTGAAAGCCCACCGCTGGGCGATTGAACAGGTGATCACAAAAGTAACGGGCAATCGTGAAATATTAGAAAATGATGATATCAAACGAGAAGTTAGGCTGCGGACCGCTAATTACATAAAATCATTTACATTTACAACGGATGAACACAACCGCACCTTTTTGGTGGATGAATTCGACCAACAAAAAATCGACAAACTATTGCGCGATGTCGGCGCATCTATTTGGGGCCAACGCCGCCCACAAACCCTTGTTTGGTTCGTTATCGAAGAAGGCCTAAGTCGACAAATTGTCGATAATGACTCAGCGCCACAAATTACCGAGTTGTTACTTCAGGCCTCTGATAACCGAGGTTTGCCATTGACCTTGCCTGATAAAGCAGCGATATCGAGCGTACATTCCTCTGACATTTGGGCTAAGTTTGATCACATTATGAGTCATGTTTCCGCCGGACATGATGTCGAACATTACGTCATGGCAAGAATGTATTACGAAACCATAGGTGGACAGGAAGCGTGGGTGTTAGATTTTCAGCTCATGGATGGCCGAGAGATGTTACTCAAACAAGAATTTCGTGGCGAACAATTTAATGTTGTCCGAGACATGGTTAACGCACTGGCTGACTATTTTGCTTCACAATATTCTATTCGAAGCGAAGTATTAGGACAAAAGTCTCTTCAAATGACCATCGAAGGTGTGAACAATATTGTTGATTTAACGACAATAGAAGGCTATTTGAAAAACCTTCCACCGGTTTCTAGACTCGAATTAGAACGTATTCAAAATAATAATGCTCAATTTGTTTTACATCTGTCTGGGCAAGGTTTAGATGTGGTTAAAGCATTAGACCTGCTTGGTGAATTTGTACAACTAGAAGATAAAGTTGTTGAGACAACTGAAACACTGTCTGTGGCTGAGCAACTAGAGCAATTAAGAGAATCTTATTTACAGCAAGAGCAACTTGTTGAAAAAATGGCGTCACAGGAAGTTACCTCTTTACGCTACCGCTGGGTACCGTAAATGCAACTACTTTTGCCGGTCACTCTTAATCCACGATTGTCATTTGATACGTTTGTTGAACCCGAGAAATCTTCTGGTTTGATCACAAGTGTATTAAAAGAAGGCATCGACGAAAGTGAGTTTACTTTCTATTTGATTGTCGGCAGTGACGATGTTGGCAAAAGCCATATTTTAAACGCCTGTTGTCATCATGCAAATCGAAAAGGCAAAACAAGTATGTTAATGCCAATGGAACAAGTGATTGGTTTGCCGACTGAAACAATTGACGGGTTAGAAAAAGTCGACGTGTTGTGCATAGATGACCTAAATTTAGTACTAAAAGATCACGACTGGCAGATCGCAATATTTAACTTATTTAATTCAATGCAGCAAAATAAGTCGACTCTAATTATTTCATCAAATGTATTACCTGCAGAAATGGAAATTACGTTACCGGATTTGGCCTCAAGAATGCAATGGGGAACCTTGTTTCAACTTACTGGTTTAAATAACGACGAAAAAGTAAAAGCGTTAATAACCCATGCAAACGACATGAGCTTTGAATTGCCGGAAGACGTTGCAAAACTCATGTTAAATCGACTACCACGTAAAATGTCGTTTTTAATGCAGGCCCTGTACCTTTTGAGCCGCCAAACGATTGAAAAAAACGCAAAGTCACCGTGCCATTTGCCAAAGAAGTATTGGAAATTTAAATTATTTTGGTCGCTTTTGTTCGATAACATCGCCTAGCGACGCATATTGAGCTGCACCTAAACGACTTAACGGGTTTAACGTTTTAGCATCGATAGTTAATCTATTATTGTCATTTGTAACAGCCGCATCATCGATATAAACACTTTCTATTTTAAAAAAGATTAAAGTTTGCGGTGTGTTCCCTATTTTTGTATTTCAAACACTGAACAACCAAACGCAACAGGGCAATGCTGTAATCTCGGTAATGGAAAACCGTCAAAAGCCACTAACTGGTCGTTGAGTTTTTGCATTTCTTTATCTGCAGTATCAAGTTCAGATTCACCATAAGCTAATGTAGCTGCCGACTGAGTGACTTGTTGATATTGGTTATCCGCAGCTATATGTACAACGGCTTTAGAGCCGCTTTGGCAATTTACAGTTGTGTCTTTGTCGGTATTTCCCTCTTTTAATCCAACGGAAATCATTAATAGCGGCGGGTTACTGCTAACAGCACTGAAATAGGAGAAAGGCGCTAAATTGTAATTGCGTTCCTCTTTATTTAAGGCCATGTTTTCAGTAAGCACCCAAGCAATTGGACGGGGAATAATGGTTTGGGTCATAAGGTGGTATATTTGCGCCGGGGCGTAGTCCGATAATTTAAGTTCCATAAATATTTTCTCGATTGTTAATGCCCGTATCAATTGTATTCTAAACACCAATTGTATTCTAAACACCAATTGTATTCTAAATGCCAATCCACCTGCACCTTACAGTCTAAGGATCAAATCGGTTTTTTCGTACTAAAGACACACTAATTTGTATTGCTTGTTAGCGGGCTGATATCTAATTTGCAGGGAATTTCGGTTTTAATCCCCCATTATGAATTTAAATTAGTGAAATACCATAAAAATTCTCTATAAGGACTAAAAAATTAATCCAATATGCGCTACTATTTGCCGCTTTCAGTTTTTACAGATTTACGATAACGAATAATGCCGTTTTTGCATATACATTAAGGCTTAAATGAACTTACAAAAGTTTGTTTATTACTTTGAAAAGACAATGCAAAAATACGAAAAAAGGTGAATTTCCACCTCAACGTTTCAGTCAAGAGTGTTACATGAATTTAGAAGAAATTATTGGATTAGCACAAGCAGCTATTGCCCAAGCAAATGACATCCAAAGTTTAGAAGACGTGCGCGTCGAATACCTTGGTAAAAAAGGTAAAATCACCGATTTACTTAAGTCACTTGGACAAATGGAGCCTGCTCAACGTAAGGAAATGGGTCAAACCATTAACCAAGCAAAAGGTTCAGTACAAAAGTTATTGTCAGTACGTCGCGAGCAATTACAAACTGAAGCGTTAAACGCCAAGTTAGCCGAAGAGACGATAGACGTTACTTTGCTAAGGTCGCGGGATCGAGCAGGGCGGTATTCATCCAGTAAATCGCACGATTGAGCGGATCCAGTCGTTTTTTGGCGATCTTGGTTTTGAAGTAAAACAAGGTCCTGAAGTTGAAGACGGCTTTCATAATTTTGACGCGTTGAATATTCCTGAACATCATCCTGCACGAGCGGATCACGATACGTTTTATTTTAATGCCGATACGGTTTTGCGTACGCAAACATCGGGTGTGCAAATTAGAACGATGGAACAAGAACAACCGCCATTAAGAATTATTTCTCCAGGTCGTGTATATCGCAATGACTATGACCAAACTCACACACCGATGTTTCATCAGGTAGAAGGTTTAATGGTTGATAAAAATGTCAGCTTTGCTGAGCTAAAGGGCACAATCCACGATTTTTTACGCAATTTCTTCGAAGAAGATCTGCAGGTACGTTTTAGACCGTCTTACTTTCCGTTTACTGAACCGTCAGCAGAAGTTGATGTTATGGGTAAAAATGGTAAGTGGTTAGAAGTATTAGGTTGTGGCATGGTCCACCCAAATGTTTTACGTTCAGTAAACATTGACCCTGAAGAATACACAGGTTTTGCATTTGGTATGGGCGTTGAGCGCTTAACTATGTTGCGTTACGGTGTAAATGATTTGCGAGCGTTTTTTGAAAACGATCTTCGATTCTTAAAGCAGTTCAATTAAGGAACCCATAGATGAAATTTAGTGAAAAGTGGTTGAGAGAGTGGGTTAATCCGGCAATTGGTACGGATGATTTAAGTGAACAGTTATCAATGGCTGGACTTGAAGTTGACGGCGTAGAAGATGCCGCAGCGGAGTTTACAGGTGTTGTTGTAGGCGAAGTCGTAGAGTGCGGTAAACACCCAGAAGCAGACAAGTTACAAATAACCAAAATTAATGTTGGCGAAGCAGGCGATGGCGAATTAATCGATATCGTTTGTGGCGCTAAAAATTGCCGAGCAGGGCTTAAAGTTGCTGTTGCTATGGTTGGCGCGGTATTACCGGGCAATTTTAAAATTAAAAAAGCAAAATTACGTGGCCAACCGTCGTTTGGTATGTTGTGTTCATTCTCTGAGTTGGGCATGGCTGATGACTCTGACGGCATTTTAGAATTGCCTACAGATGCACCAATTGGTAAAAATGTACGCGAATATTTAAATCTAGACGATAAGATCATTGAAATTGATTTGACTCCAAATCGCAGTGATTGCCTTGGTATTGCAGGTGTCGCACGTGAAGTCGGTGTATTAAATAACATTGACGTAAACACGTTGGACGTTCAGCCTGTTGCCGCAACAATCACAGATTCAGTTAGCATTGAATTAGTTGACCCTGATGCCTGCCCTAAGTATTTAGGCCGTGTGATTAAAGGTATTAACCTAAATGCAACAACCCCAATATGGTTGGCTGAAAAGTTACGTCGAAGCGGTATTCGTTCGATTGACCCTGTTGTCGATATTACCAACTACGTTTTAATTGAGCTTGGTCACCCAATGCATGCGTTTGATTTAGCTAAAATTGAAGGTGGCATAAAAGTACGACGTGCGACTGAAAATGAAGAGTTGGTATTACTTGACGAAAATAAAGTTAAGTTAACTAAAGACACATTAGTTATTGCCGATCACCAAAAACCACTCGCCATCGCTGGCGTCTTTGGTGGATTAGACTCAGGTGTCAAAAGCGATACCACTGACATCTTGCTAGAAAGTGCGTTTTTTAATCCAGTTGTTATGGCTGGAACAGCGCGTTCTTACGGTTTGCACACCGACGCATCGCATCGTTATGAGCGCGGTGTTGACTACGAACTTCAACATGCTGCAATGGAACGTGCTACAGCGTTATTAGTTGAAATTGCCGGCGGCGAAGTGGGACCAATTGTTGAAGCTGTGTCTGAAGCTAATTTACCAGAGCAAACGGCTATTGTATTGCGTCGTAATCGCTTAGACCGAGTATTAGGTCATGTTGTTTCTGATGAAGAAGTGACAACGATTTTATCTCGTCTTGGTTTACGCGTAGAGTTTACTGGCGATAGCTGGAAAGCGATTTCTCCAAGTTTCCGCTTTGATATCAATATTGAAGAAGATTTGATTGAAGAAGTGGCCCGAGTATATGGTTACAACAACATTCCTAATATATCGCCAGTTGCGACATTAAGTATGCCAAAGCGTGACGAATCTAAACTCGATCGTACAACGTTTGCTAAGTCCCTTGTTAACTTAGGTTACCAAGAGGCGATAACTTATAGCTTTGTTGACCCTAAAGTTCAGGAAAAATTGTTCCCAAATGCGGAAACACTCGTTCTTCCTCATCCTATATCAGCAGATATGTCGGTAATGCGTTTGAGTCTATGGTCTGGTCTATTACCGACTGTGGTTCATAATCAAAATCGTCAACAGTCGCGTGTTCGCCTATTTGAAACTGGCCTGCGTTTTGTGCCTGATCAAGCGTCAGAAATGAATATCAAGCAAGAACCTATGTTATCTGGTGTCGTTACTGGTAGCGTGATGGGTGAAAGTTGGTCTGAAAAATCTCGTCCAGTTGATTTTTATGACGTAAAAGCGGATGTAGAAGCGTTATTAGCTAAATGTGTATCAGCCCAAGAATTTGCATTTAAACCGCTTCCATCGGACAGTAAATTAGCTAATGCATTGCATCCTTACTAGTCTGCAGAAATTTATCGTAACGATAAATTGATCGGGCATATCGGTGCAGTGCACCCAGGTATTGAAAAGTCACTTGGCTTAAACGGTAAAACATTTGTATTTGAATTAGAGCTTAACGCTTTGATAAATAGGAAATTACCACAAGCTAAAGCCGTTTCTAAATTCCCTTCAAATCGCCGTGATTTAGCTATTGTGGTAAAAGAAGAAGTTAATGCCGGTGATGTTTTAAAATCTATAGAAAATATTGGCGAAAATCAGTTAGTTGACCTAAACTTATTTGACGTGTACCGTGGTGACGGTATAGACGATGGTTATAAAAGCTTAGCTTTATCTCTTATTTTACAAGATGTTGAAAAAACATTGGACGAACTTGAGATTAATACTAAGATTGATCACGTAATTAGCATGTTAACAGAGCAATTTGGCGCAACTCTGAGGGATTGACCTATGGCACTAACCAAAGCAGATATCGCGGAACATTTATTTGAGAAAGTTGGCTTGAATAAAGCTGACTCTAAAGATCTCGTTGAAGCGTTTTTTGAAAAAGTCAGAACGACTCTTGAAAACGGTGAACAAGTAAAGTTAAGTGGATTTGGTAATTTTGAACTTCGAGAGAAGAAGTCTCGACCTTAGCCGAAACCCTAAAACGGGTGAAGACATTCCAATTTCAGCACGACGTGTCGTCACTTTTCGCCCTGGGCAAAAGTTGAAAGCACGGGTCGAAGTTGGAACCGCTAATCTCGTTGAGAAGTAAAACGAGTTCAAGCGTTTTTGGTTAGTACAAAGCCTAATTGTTGTTTACAATAATTAGGCGCGAACAATATAAAAAACCAGCATTTAGCTGGTTTTTTGTTATCTATCGATTATCGATAAAACTTAGTAAAAACCGTGCGGTGTGCGACAGTCAGAACCAAGTTTAGACAAGTAGTCTAACCAAAAGTTAGCAGGGTTGAATCCTTCGCCAACTTTAACTACTGAGTAACCTTTAGATTTAACTTCAGTAGTCGCTGCTTTGGCGCTTGCTTTTTTAGCTTTAGGCGCTTTTGCAGGTTTAGTTTCTGCTACAGGTTCAGCTGGCGCAATTTCACCGCCAGTTAATGCTGCGGTCATTTCTTCAATAGTCACCAAACGAACGTTTTTACCGCCGTCTATGCTATACCAGCCACTTTTAACTTCAATTTGTGGTTCTTTACCGTTAGCTTTTGTATAAGCTTCGGTAAATGCAGACAAGACTTGATCTTTGTCTAATTTACTCATTTTAATTACCTGTATTTCATTTATTTTTTCGCGAGCGTTATTTATACAAAGTTTTTATTATGAATTCAACTTACAGACCAAATAAGCGATAATTTAGATAGAAATAAGCGAAAATTAACCATAAGTTACGTTAAAAATACACAATATAGAGAAATACCATGACAATTCAGCGAAATGAATTAATGAAGTACCTCAACGACTTTTTAAATATCCAAAACATCAATGACTACTGTCCAAATGGATTACAAGTTGAAGGAACTCAAGAAATTAAAAAAGTTGTGACTGGCGTAACGGCAAGTCAGGCATTAATAGATGCGGCCATTGCTGTCGATGCCGACTTATTGTTGGTTCACCATGGCTATTTTTGGAAAGGTGAGGCACAGCCGATTGTTGGCCTCAAACGAAACAGAATTAAATCTTTGTTGGTAAACGACATAAACTTAGTGGGATATCATTTACCACTCGATGTGCATAGTAGTTTAGGCAATAACAAACAACTTGGTGAACTGTTAGGGTTAACGCAAATCGAGCCAATTACACATATAAGCCCAAGTGGCGTTGTTTACCGAGGTGTTTTGCCGACACCAATGACGGCGAACGACTTTGCTACGCATATTAACAGTGTTTTGGCTCGTACACCGCTCGTAGAGCAAACTTCTGACCAACTAATAACACATGTCGCCTGGTGCACCGGAGGCGGTCAGGGTTACTTAGACGCGGTTGTGGAGTTGGGTATTGACGCGTTTGTATCAGGTGAAGTATCTGAGCAAACGATACATAACGCCCGAGAGAATCAAATTCATTTTTTGCGGCGGGGCATCATGCAACGGAACGGTATGGCGTCAAAGCGTTGGGCGAACATATTCAACGTGAATTTAATGTTGATGTTCAATTTATCGATATAAATAATCCTGCTTAACATGAAAAAACAAGATACCAGTTTTAGTAAAAGCGTCGACACATTTAAAAATAATATCTATGGCTCAAGTAAAGGCCAAGTTCGAGAGGCCGTTTTATTACGAGATTTAGAATCGATAATACACAGTAAACAAAAGCTCAATATTATTGATGTGGGAGGTGGGCAGGGACAGATCGCGCTAAAATTAGCTCAACAAGGGCATAACGTGACAATTTGCGACATTTCTGAAGAAATGTTGGATGTGGCCAAAAATAAAGCGATTGAGTTGAATATAAGCGATAAAGTGGCATTTATTCACTGTCCTTTGCAGGAGTTGCCAAGTAAATTGCAAACTAAGTTTGATGTGGTGTTATGCCACGCTGTTTTTGAATGGCTTGCGGACCCTCAAGCGGCATTCAAAATTCTTGCCGATTATTTAACAGACAAGGGGCAGTTATCATTGATGTTTTATAATGCCAATGGCCAGATAATGAGTAATTTGGTTTACGGTAACTTTGATTATATTGAAGCGGGATTTAACGTTAAAAAAGCGGTAAGGTTAAATCCACAAAATGCATTAATGCCGGATACGGTTAAAGATTGGGCTAAACAGGCCGGATTATCGCTGTGTTTAGACACTGGCGTTCGGTGTTTTCACGATTACATGAGAAATCGTGAACAGTGGACTAAAGACATTAATAAGATTGTTGAAATGGAATTAACCTATTCCACCAAAGAACCGTTTGCATCGATTGCACGATACAAACATTTTATATTTAAAGCTAATTAGGACTGCCCGTGAAATTATATGGTTCGACTACTTCTCCTTTCGTTAGACGTCTTCGCCTGTTACTGGTACAAAGTGATTATCAATTTGTCCCTTTTAATATTTTTGGCAATGATCGCGACACAATCAAAAAGACCAATCCAACGTTAAAAGTGCCTATTTTTGAAGACGTAATTGATGGACGTACACAACAAATATTCGATTCGGGAAATGTCTTTCGTTATTTGTATCAAAAGTTTGAAATTCAGCCTTTGTCGGTAAAAGAACAAAATGACTTGTCAGTCATCGACGCCTGCTGTGATTCGTTAGTAAATATGATGATATTGACTCGCAGCGGCGTGGAAGTAAATAAAGACAAATTGTATTTTAATATTCAGCGAGAGCGCCAACTATCAAGCTTTGAATATTTAGAGGACCAAATTGCTCAGGGGAGTTTTCAAATTGGCGCTACCCAAGTATTGCGTTATTGGCAACGGTAGAATGGGCAAACTTTAGAAGTTTATTTGATTTTACTGGTTATCCGAACATTCAACGTTTTATCAAAGACAACAGTACCCAACCTGGTGTATTAGAAACAGCACCAAAAGATTAAGGTTTAGGGCGTCAAAACACAAATTAACGACAGTTATTATTTAGTAACTGTCGTTAATTATTGCAATAAACAACGCACTTATTTATTTAAACTGCAATCGACTATTAAGCGTTAAACAACAACGACAGAGTTATCGTCAAAACTGACTGGCGAAGGGCAGTACGCATCTGCGTTCCAATCATTTTCCCATTTTGAATCGTCTAATAAATATTTAAATTGATATTTATTTTCTGTTTCTAAATCTAAAGTAAGAGAGAAATCACCTGATTTTAATTTTTTCATTGGAGCTTCTTTCCAACCATTAAAATCACCAGCAATTGCAACTTTTTCAGCCGCATCACATTCTTCTTTTTTGATTTTGAATGTCACTTTACAAATTGGTTTACTTTTTAAGTATTTTTTATTCAGGCTCATAATGTACTTCCCTAGTTAAATTAAATTTAATGCTGTAAATATAGCCAATTTTGAAAAAATGGAAATATATTTTTAGTGTTTTTACTCTATGCATTCGATTGTATCACTAAAAAATTTCGAATTACTTATATTGTTATGCGTTTTTCTTACTGTTTAAACTGGTTGACCGCATATGTAATGCAACTAACCATGGGATTTTAGTCCGCAATAAAACAGGATAGAAACAATAAGTTTATGTCGTAATTCGGTTACTATTAATCATATTTACATTAAAAAGGGAGCCGAAGCCCCTTGTTTAACAAAAAATTCATATAGGTAATTAATTTACAATAACCAAGCGTAACTCAGTTTCATAAATACACTGCGATTATCGGACTTAATATTTGTTAGTGAGTCGTTGTCTTTACCTGCTTCTGAATAACCAACAAAAAATAGCGTTTGAGGGTTAATTTTATAGCTATATAAAAGCTGTGCAGAAAGTCTACGGAAATTTTCATTACGATCGCCTGGATCTACATATTTTGACAAATTTCTATCTATCTCTGTATAAACCAACGACAGTCGTAAAAAGCTCTTAATGGAAAACTGATAGGTATTTCTCAAGTCGAGTAATTTCGCAGTAAAAACATTGTCGCCTTCATGATCTAATCGCGTGTATTCAAATCGTATTTGCGATTTGAGGTGAGTATTTATATTCCAAGAAATATTAGGTTCTAAAACAAGTTGATCAGAAATCCTATTATTTGCATAGTCAATCGCTTTACCTTTTTTAAAGTAATTGCCCAACCAAAGGTTAGATGTTGGTTTAAATTCGCCCCACATGTTGATGTTCTTTTCATAAAACATGTCGGTATTCGCATCAATAGCCAAATAGTCCTGAGCGCTTTGAGCATCAATTATTACTGGATTGTCGTGGCTGTAGACAAGTTCGTTGTTAGTGCGGGCACCAACTCTATCACGCCCTAAAAACCCAACGCGAAGATAGCTTTGTTTTGGACCATTAAAATTAATATTAAATTCGTTTTCTTGCTCTAACAACTCGCCATCTTGGTTATGTGTGATGTCGATATCTCCATTTATTCGAAATCGCGACCACCAGTCATCGTCGTCACCACGCCAAACATAACCGCCACCAATGACACTCATTGTGCGGTCGACTGTATCGATAAATGCTAAGTCGGCCCTAAAATTTTCACCTATATCTTCGTGGCGAACATTAAAGTACCAATCTCTGTTTTCGTGAGTATATTGAATACGATAGGCAAGGTCTGAGCTATTGACACTAAAAGCTCGCAGGTATTGTTCGCCAAAGTTAAAGGTGGTTATATTGGTGTGTTCGTCTGTGCTCGTATCTGAAAAATAGTCAAATACATCGCTTAATCCCACTTCAGAGAATTCAGTATTGGTTCTTATTATCTGAAAATTAACCGTATCCTGAGGGCTAGGTTGGTATTTGGTATCAAAACTGAGCACTTCGTTATGATAGTCGTCGTTGTCTCGAATGGTAGAAACTACGCCAACTGCAAGTTCTTTATTGACAGCATAACGATAGCGAAACGCACTATTTAAGGTATCTTGTTCAATGCTATAGCCAGAAGAACGTAAGTTGCTAGGAGTAATAATGTTTGCGGTTTTGTCGTTTGCTATAAAGGCAGCAAATGAATGGTCACCGGATTTACCCGTGATCTTTGCGCCATAATCAGGCGCATTTATATTACGTGTATAGATCAGGTTAACTGGGGTGTCGAAATAGTCTTGGTTTTCAAGAAAGAAACTTCGTTTTTCCTGTAAATATAACGCAAAAGTATTATTAACGTTGAGCTGCCCAGAGTCAGCTTCTACTTGAGAAAAATCGGGGTTTAAGGTGGCATTTAGGGTAATGTCTGGCGTGATCCCCCACTTGACGTCTAACCCAACGTCACTATTGCTTTCTTCGCTCCAATCGTTTGTTTCACTTAAATCTCGACTTTTCGTTTTACCTGTAACAAAGGTTGGTATAGCAGTAAGGTTATTGCCTTGCTTAGCACCTGAAAAGCCACGTTCAATTGGCATCTGACATATCCAACAGTTATTGTCTTGGCTCATTTGTGCATTAGAGATTCGCATTTGGGTGTCTCGAGGATAGAAACGAACAAACTCCATGCCCCAATGTTGAATGTCTAAACTGTCGTCAAAATTTAAGATACGAAGCGGTATCGCGATTTCAACTTGATAACCAAAATCCGTAATTTGTCCCGCAGCTTCCCAAATACCATCCCATGCCGGACTTTCGTTTTTAGTTAGTTCATTTTCTATCGCATCAGCTTGAGTGCCTAATGGATTTATGAAAAATTGATAGGCTAGGGAATGGTCGTGGTAACTGTCTATTTTTACCGCAACACGGTCATCATTCCAATTTGAATCTCGGTCCGTTAAGTTTGCGATGATCTTAGAAGGATCTGGATCATAAGCTTTAAACGCAATAAATAAGGTATCCCCGTTTTCGTAAACAAACGCTTCGGTTTTTACTGGAGCAGACATATTCTCGCGAGGGTAAGTTTCGTTATTAACTGCAATTAGACGTGCGTCTTGCCACTCTGAACTATCGAGTACACCGTCGATAAGTGCAATCTTGTCAGACTTAGGAATACTAATATGTGACTTTTTTGATGATTTTTTTGGCCTATTGGCGCAGATTCGACCAAGCCTGAAAATATAAAGCTGGTTGATAATAATAAAGCGAGAAACTTCATTCGTTCTCCGAAAATTGTTATTCCGTTAAATTCGCCATGATAATAATCCAGTTTTCACAAAAAGATGTGAATTACGTTGAACAACTCTCGTGACACGATTAAGTGCATAGTCGAGTGAGAACAACAAAAAGTTTAAATTATTCCAAAATTTATTTACAGCGGTAAAAAGATATCAATTTAGAACCAATGTTAGTAAAAATTTCAGAGTTGGTATGGCAAATTTAACTCAAAAAAATAATACCTTTTACATCAACGAAAGGTAAATTAGTACAGCTTACTTAACGGACTGACAACGCCATTCGCACCTTGTTGCAAAACGTGTGTATAGATTTGTGTCGTTCGGACATCAGTATGACCTAATTGACTTTGTACCGTTCTAATATCTGCACCGGATTGTAATAAATGGGTGGCAAAGGAGTGACGCAAAGTATGGGGTGTCACGGGCTTGGTGATACCCGCATTTATTGACGCTGCTTTTACGGCTTTACGGATACCCGAATGGTCAATGTGATGACGCCTAATCTCACCGGTTTCCGGGTCAGCACTTAATTTATGGGATGGAAATAAAAATGCCAATGCAACGTTTTATTCGCTCCAGGGTATTTTTTACTTAACCTGTGTGGTAACCAAACTCCAGCATATTGTTCATTGTCTAAATCGAGTTTTAAATATTCATCGACCTGAATAATTTGATTCCTCAAAGCTGGAACTAACTCCTGAGCAAGTGTAACAACACGATGTTTATTGCCTTTACCATTCCAAATTCGAATACACTTGTAGTCAAAATCAATATCCTGAACCCTAAGTTTCATAGCCTCCATTAAACGCAAACCACTGCCATACAGCAAACTTGCCACTAGGAGATGACGCTTATGCAACTTGGTCATTAACTTTTTTACTTCTTCCTGAGTTAAAACAACTGGAAGCTTTTGCTGGCGACTACTTTTTACAAAACACAAATTTTGCGACAATTCATTTTTTAAAACATGTTTATATAAAAAGGAAAGTGCATTTAGTGCCGTCATTTGCGTCCTCGCCGCCACATTTTTAGTTAGCACCAAATAATCCAAAAATGCTTCAACTTCCGTATTACCCATCGTCACTGGATGCCGTTTATCATGAAAATGAATGAACTCTGCGATCCAAAACAAGTATGTTTCAATTGATTTTTTTGCATATTGTCGACTATACATAAAATCAGCAATACTATTCAAAAATGGCGACCGAGTTTGCATTTTATATCCTTATGAGTGCTGTTTTTATATACAGTATTACGCATTTTCCTCACTAGTCAAGAAATGAGGAAACTTTCCGCATTTCCACAAATCCACCAAAAACCACAATCTCCCAAACATAAACGTTGCAAGCACCCCAAAGAATTTGCTACTAATAAATAAAATAAACACAGGGAAAATATTTTTCAGGATATGAGGAAACTTTCCCCTGATTAAACTGTTATGCTTTTCGCAAAATTTAGCTATAGGAGTCTAGTTTAAGTTGAGTGATATATTTAAAGATGTTTCCGATTTTGAATCACGACTTGGTTTACCTAGCGGTTTTTACGAAGGGTTAATAAAGGAAGATGACTGGTCATTTGTCATTAAAATAAGTGCTTTATTTGAAGCTGCTTCAACGCATTTACTATCCGTTAGGTTTAGAGCTCCTGAAGTTGAAACCGAATTAGCCTTTTTGGAACAAGCCAATCCCCGTAATGGCAAAATTGTACTCCTTGAAAAAATGGATGCGATATACAAAGATCAAGCAAACTTTTTAACTAAGCTTGCTAATTTACGAAATCAGTTAGCGCATAAAATTGAAAATGTGAACTTCAACTTTCCTAACTACATTTCCAATTTAGATAAACACCAATTAAAAGCATTTGTTGCGTGGGCCGGCCACGGTGTAATCGATGAAACAGAATTTAAAGGGAAAAAGGTAACAAGACACGACCTTGTTACAAACAATCCAAAAATGTCTATTTGGGTTACTGCCGCTGAAGTTTTAGCGTGTATGAATTTAGACATTCAAGGAATGGAAGTTAAAGTTAAAATGGAAGCGATTGGCTGGTATCAAAGCATAACAAGCTAATTAACAAGGACAAAAAACAGTTGGCTTTTGCTCCTTCGTCGCTAATTTTAGCCAACTATTTTATTGCCTGTTATTAGGGCGTTAGCAAGTCAAAGGAAGGGTTAGGGTTTTTATTTAAACAAGGAATGTGTTCTGCTCAAATCAAAGCAATATTTCATCACTTCCTAGTTTGCACCAAATCCCGATAACGTTTCGTAAAGTATTTAAGTAGTGTGGTAGTTTGGCTACTCACATTTTATGTTTTGAAAAATTGAGGTTTTTCTGAGAAAGTTGAACCATGAATTATTAATTAAAAATTGTCTCACAATGGAATTCTGTTTTGGCTTGGATTAGTCGGTAACTTACAGTGGCAGCAGTAAATTGCACACTCTGAAGGTTGCCAGCTAACAAGTCACTAAAGAAAGACAAAACAGAGTTGAACCGGTTCTTGCAAACACCGCAACAACCAGTCCAACAAACTGTTTTGCTTCTTAGTGAGGCGTTAGTTGTACTTAATCCGAGTCAGAGTAAATGGAAGAATTTGAACTGAGAATACCTACCGATATTGAAATTGCAAAAGCGCAAGAAAAACTAGGTTTCACTTTTCCACCCGAATATGTGGCATTCATTAAATCTGGATATAATCTAGGTGATGCTCCTCTTGAAACATTGGAAATCGTCGACCCACCAAGTTATGCTGACATATATGAAGCTTTAGTGAGTGCACGAAAATTTTACGATTTACCAGTAGAACTCATGCCTATTTGTGAAGACAACTCCGATTACTATTGCATCAATAATAAAGGTGAGGTTGTGTTTTGGTCGCATAATGGGACTACCGATGAAAAGTGGGATAACGTAACCATATGGCGTGATCAAATGATTCTAGAGGCTGGTGAATAACGTACAACTAACAAGTCATTTCAGCAGGACAAAAAACAGCTGGTTTTTGCTCGTGCCTCGCTAATTTTAACCAGCAATTTTATTGCCTCTGAATGAGGCGTTATGTTTCTAGGGATGGTCAGTGCCAGATTATAAGTTTCGTGTCTCATTAAAAATTTCACATCCCCAAGTTGATGCCAAAACGATAAGTGACACGTTATCTTTATCACCTACGATTTCACATGACACGGGTGACTTGAGGGTAACAAAAAACGGTCGGCTTCTTGGTGGTTCATATGAGGACATGTTCTGGAATTTAGATTTATGTGATGGCAAACGAATAGATGCAGAAGAAGTTTTATTCGAAGAGTTCATAGCTCAAAAAAATGCGGAATTAGAAAAGCATAAAGATTTCTTCAATAAATTGCGCTCTACTGGTGGGGTAATTGAATACTTTGTTGGCTGGTTTAGTGTTGATAGCATAAATATGAGTATATATTTAGATCCACCGTTATTAAAAAACACTGCGGATTTAGGTATCGCCATTGTTTTATGCGCGTACCCTGAAGATTAGAAACATAACAAGAAATTAAACAAGGACAAAAAACAGTTGGTTTTTGCTCCTTCGTCGCTTATTTTAACCAACTATTTTTTGCCTGTTAATTAGGCGTTAGGGTTACAAGGAAAGTATGTGCAAATAATTAGATTCGTAGCATTAGCAATATTTCTGCTTATTCTTTCAGGCTGTAAAGATCAGCCTATTGATATTGTTACTTGTTCTGGAGCGGTTAAACAAGGAAGCGTTTGGGTTTCAATCTCAAGTGACAATCAAGTCAAAATTGGTGACGCTCAATTTTCTAAAAGTTTACTTCGTACTAAGCATCAAATAGTTAAAGAATCTTGTGAATCTGTTACTGTTATCATTCAAGCTGACCAAGCAGTTAAAAATAAAGTGGTATTTGACACAATCCAAGTAATAAAATCATTGGGTTATCAGGTGTCAAAGTAACCCTAACAACACGCCCTGAGGTGGACAGCAAGTATTAATACTCACTTTCCACCGCATATTTCAGAAGGGGTGAGCCCTTACGCTTTAGTGCTTCAAGGTAGGTTGTTTCATCGTATGCCGTCTTTGTTTTCCAACATCTAAACAGTATCCTTATCCACTTAAATGCCAGCGCACGAATGATAGTATTATGTGGCTTTCCTTTGCTTACTTGTTGTTGGTAATAAGCTTTGGCCCAAAACGAATATCGCACTGATTGACCAGCCCATTCTACAAATGTCTGCCTTAAAAAGGTTGTGCATGAGTAGCGCCAATGTATCCATTCTTTTTGCCACTTCGTTCCGTTACAGGAGCAATACCGGCGTATTTTTGTATCTCTTCACATGACTGGTAACGCTCGCGATTTGACCCCATTGCGGCTAATAATCGAGGGGCCATTTGGGGACCAGCTCCTAGCAAGCTATCATAAATAAATCGGTCGCTGTTCTTTTTATAAATCGATTTTATCTCATGGTCGAATCGTTCGATTGATGACATTAATTGCTTGAGTTGCCCAATCAAACATTCAACAAGAAGTTGGTTAGGACTGATTATGGCATTGTCGTTCGTTAATGGTTCAGCTTGCTTAATTTCTATAATACGCTTTTCATTTACCGCTGAGTAACGTGAATTGTGTTGGTTAAAAAAGTCAATTAAGGTTTGCTTTCTAGCCCGTTTAACTTGTGCAAGTGATGGCCAACGTGAAAGAAAATCACAGATTATCATGCTGTCTTTTTCTTTAAACCAATCAAGTACATGCGGGTAATAATTTTTAATGTAGTGGAGAGCCTATTCGTTAAGTCAACTCGGTCCTGCACCAGTGTTCGGCGGTATTCCACCAGTTGAGCTAGTGACCTAATACTTTCGGTGTCGGGAGTGATAACTTTTAATTTACTCATGTGCTGTTGCAATATTTCTAATTGGATAGCTGCATCAGTGGGGTCATCTTTGGCACCGCTATGTGTAAATGCCTTTCGGTATTTTGCGACAGTTGACGGATTGATAGTAAACAAAACGATATGTTTAAATTTACTTAATGCGTAAATTAAAGGCCCCTTTTTTAATTCACAGGCGACCGCAATTTGTTGCCCATTGTACTTCTGCTTTAAAGCATTAGCCCAAGCACTAATCGCCTCGGGTTTAGAGGAAATTACGCTAAAAATGGGTTTGTTGTTTTGGTGATCGAGTTCACAAATGTCGTGCTTACGGTCGGCCCAATCAATAGCGATAAGAGCAGTAAAATCGGAAGGATTAAATACTTTCATTTTTTAACTCCGAAGCGTAAAGTTAACCATGGAATATGGCTGAAATATTGTTTCTCGCAGGTCTTATAGATAGTCGATATAAACGGCAATCCCTGAATATGCGTATTGAAACAAGTGACCTCTGTTGCTCCGAAAGTCTTGTTAAAAGCATCGAGTGTTTGCGCTCAAATATTCGTAAGCAACAGAAGCATATTCCGCTTATTAATGAGCTAGGTAAACAGATTAATTAGTGGAACGGAGCAACTATAAGTCACTCAATGAGGACAAATAACAGTTGGTTTTTGCTCCTTCGTCGCTTATTTTAACCAACTATTATTAGCCTCTTAGTGAGGCGTTATATGCCTAAGGAAGTCGGGTGCTAATATATTTCTTTCCATTATTGATGATACCTGTTTATGCTGGTATTTTTTATATAGTGCTCAAGTGGCTTAAGGTTGATTCGCTTCGAGTTAAAAGATGTTTTATTCTTGCGTCAACTTTAGCTTCTATAGAGCTACTTTGTAATCTTGTGGTTTTCACATTAGATCTGGACGGTATAGCAAATACTATTTTATCTGTTGGTATTTTTGTGTTTGTTATTCGTAAATTACTAATTTTAAAACCGTGGCAAGCAGTTGTAATCCCTATAGGTGTCACAACTAGCGGTTACTTAATATTGTCGGTGTTTTTAATGGTGTTTTTTCAATTTTTCGCACCATCTAGTAGCGGCATATAACAAGCAAATTAACAGGACTAAAAACAGCGGGCTGTTCGCTTCGCTCAATTTTAGCCCTCTATTTTTAGCCCATTATTTGGGCGTTATACGTACAGGGAATATATGCGTAAATTTCTAGTTTCATTGATTGTATTGATATTGTGCATAATTAGTTTTATCGCAGGTACGGCATTCAACTCAATAAATATCGCCAACGATTCATTCCAAAGATTTGATGAATTCATAAAAATGGCTACTGATCCTGAGTTACAAATTCGACGAGATATTGATTTGTATAAACGATCACTAAAGGATACCAATGAAGTTTCAAAAGCATTGAGGTTTTTCATTCTTACTAAGTATGATTGGGACAATCGATGTGTAGGTGAATACTGTGATGAGTTAAATATGAATAGTCCTACATATGAAAGCAACCAAGTTATAATTGAATTTCTTAATAAATACCCTGAAGCTAAATGTAAAGATTTAGCTATAAAGCAAAGAGTTGAATGTAATTTAGAACTTGTGCCATAGTACGTATAACACATATGAACCTTCTTCCGTCAAATAGACAATAGGATCTTTTTAGCTGCTGTTAGGCAGCTAATTGTATTCGTCAATCAGCAAAATAATCTACTTCGCAATGTCATTGTGGCCGTTAAAATTGTTTACGGCAAACACATATAGAGGCTCTCTTATTGTGATCTCATCACTGCCTAACTCCGTCATTCCTTTTGTTGGTTAGGGGCACTACGACTAAATGGATTTAGGAGGTAGAGCGACGCAGGATGCCAAAGCCGAGACATTCATCGGTTAACCTTACGAAGGCGCTATTCAAGTCAGTTGGCTCATAAGTCCAGTTAGTTTCAGGCTCAGCTAAGGTGTAAACAATTTTGCTCATTGTTAATGCGCACCAATGGGGTGTCTAATCAAGACCTAGTAGCTTATACAGCGACTATATTTACCTGCGATATGTTGCTTAAAACAAATAGGCCACAAATAACACGCGATAGTTCTTTCTTATCTAGTTAGGCGTTCAGCTCACCCCATTGTGCGACTTAAGCTTTTAAAAAACGTTCATCATCAAATACCGTTTTATTCTTTAACATGAAATAGACTGCTCGACCAAGCTTGTGTGCTAAAGCCGATAACGCTTTGGCTTTGCTCATGCGTTTTTGCAGTTTGTTTAGGTAGCGTCTAGCTTTGTCATTACCTCGTAAATAGAGCACGGCTGCTTCACTGAATGCCCATTTAAGATGACCGTTTCCAATTTTATTGCCACTTGTGCCGTAGGTTTTCCCAGCGGATTCAGCCTTACATTTCACTAATCGAGAGTAGGAAGCAAAATTTTGTACGGACTCAAAACGGTTGATATCCCCAATCTCATATAAGATAGTCATGGCTAGGATTAAACCAATGCTATAAGCACCGTTCTGAGCTGAGCATAGTAGTCAGGTCGATGTTGCTTTGCTTTATTTTCTAAAAACATTCTAGTTTTTTTAACTCTAGGGCATAACTTTCGAGAATGACTAAATCAAAGGTTACGTTTCGCTGAACCACCTCATCGTCATAGCGGGATTTAAACTCATCCCTGACACATTTATTCTTCATGTTTAACTCAAGAGCAGGGTAGTTGTATTGGCTATTCGTGTTTACAACATGAGCTTTAAGTTGGGCTCCATGCTGAACCAACTTAGTTCGTCGGCGCAGTAAATCGCGAGTCGCTCTCATCTCTCTTGGATAATCATAGGCAAGAGGAAAGTTACCGCCTCTTAACAAACTAGCAATTTTATATGAGTCGATTTTATCGTTTTTGGCTTTACCACCGTGGATAGCCTTCATATATAAAGCATGACCTAGGACAAAATCAATGTTGTGCTCAGCGCATAAATCACTGACCCAATACCAGCAATGCATACACTCAACGGCAACGACCACGTCACCTATATAGGGTTGCAGCAAATTTAATAACGCTCGTTTATCAGCGCCAATCTTCTGGTGAAGAACCTTTTCGCCTTTGTTATTTAATATGCAGACATAAAGAATTCGAGCATGTAGGTCGATTCCGCAGTAAAAATTGTGTAATTTAGTATAAAATTTCATTGAGCTTTCTCCTTTTGGTTTGGTCGCCTTGAAGTTTAGCTAAAAGCTAAACTTCGGGGAGAAGGTTCAATAAGTATCAAGAAAATTAACAAGGACACGTAACAGTTGGCTACGTTTCGCTTCGCTACACAATTTTAGCCAACTATTACTTAGCCTGTTATTTGGGCGTTATAAGCACATAGGATTATGAGTAACTTGAATCGTCATTTGTCCAAAATATGCTGGCCTGATAGCCAAGTTAAGAAATATGAATTTGATTTCGATAAGGATATGTTTATTCTTACTATTGAAGATTATCAAAGGGTGAGTTGGAGCATCAGATTTGATAGCGTAGACTTCAATTTTGTAAATGATCCTGTATATATATCGGATGCAAAGTTTTCTGAACTTAACGGGTTAAATATTGCTGAGTTTAGCGATGATGATGGACTCATTATTAAAATTATATATGGTAACTGTGCAGCAGTGTGCTTATAACAGGGGTTATGTTTTCAAGGAGGTTAAATGCCAGTTCCTGACTCAGTAATTGAAGAAATCACAAGTGCTGCAAAAGAAGCGTGGCCTGAAGACAAGGAAATGCAAACTTACACAGTCAAGGAAGAGCTTGATGCATATAGAAATTTTGTGGCTCTAGATTATTCATGCATTTCTGATGAAGAAAAAGAAACTTTAATCCAAGAGGCCAAGGAAAGTTTCGAAAGCTGGGAAGAACGTTTTTCTTCAATTCAAGACGAACTAGAAGCAATCGTAGAATTGAAAGAGCTTTCAAACGGCAATCAGGGAAACGATTTATATAACCAATGGGTGCTTGAGGCTCAATCAGAGAATGACAACTATTTTCGGGGTCAGCTTGAATATATACAGAACAAGGCCTCAAGTTATGAGGCGATCCAACGGACACGAGCCGAAATCGATCCGCTGAAGAATATTTTGATTGATATCGAGAACATCATAGGTAGCGAGTGTTACAACGGGAATATTCAAAATTACGGGAGTTGGGGCGAATTAGAAAGTGAAGGTCGCTCATTTCGTTACCCTGTCAAATTTTACGATGGTGAAAATGAATACAAACGGAGAACCGTGCCCCGAGACATTCCTGCCGAACAGTTAATCAGTGGATACTACCCATTTGGTGCTAATGAATTAAATATATATAGAGCACTACATAAAGTTCTTAAGTATCTAGAGGCTGAGCATGGTCTTAAACTACCCAAAACATAACAAGCGCATGTTGTCGGACTGGTTTTCCGCTGCGCTCCAAACCAGCCGCAAATGCGGGCGTTATGTTTCTATACTAATCTGTCCATCGCAACTTTATATACTTTTCCTTTGTCACGTTTTCCAACAGAAATGACTGTCACTGTAACCACTGAATCGTTCACTTCATAAACTAACCTATAGCCAGCTTGCCTCAATTTTATTTTGTAAAGTTCATTACCTCCAGACAATTTTGCGCTATCAATGTGTGGATTTTCTAGAATATCTACGAGCTTTTTCTTAAATTGAGCTTGAATAGTTGTCCCTAGTTTTTTCCATTCTTTTAGTGCTGACTTTTTAAATTCTAACTCATAACTCATTTAAGCTAACCTTTATGCTAGCTTCATTTTTACGTTGCTCAGCAATTGCTAATAGCTCTAGATCTTCCATGTGATCCATCATAAACTCATACGTGTCTGCTGGTATGCAGTAAAAGGCAGGTTCATTTCTATTTAAAACAGCAATGGCTTCACCATGTGCGCTTAAAGCAACCTTCATTGGATTAGCTTTTAATTCGCTTATACTTGCAGCAGCTTCAGTTAATATTCTAGTTGTCATACTATCACCAGTACTTTAAAGTGGTCGTTAATTAGGTTTAGTATAAGCGATGAAACATAACAAGTCATTAAAGAAGGACAAATAACAGTTGGCTATTTGTTCGTGCCTCACTTATTTTAGCCAACATATTATTTGCCTCTTAACGAGGCGTTAGCCTTCATACGTAACCCACCAGCGATGCATGGCTTCAAACATTTCATTTAAATCCATTGCTTTTTGCGTAGCAGAGTACTCGACGCGTGGAGGAACTTCCGCGTAAACTTTTCTCGATATTAATCCATCCTCTTCCAGTGCTCTTAACTGGTTTGTAAGCATAGCTTGAGTGATGCCTTCGATCTTCCGGCGTAACTCATTGAATCTGTGAGTTCCATGAAAAATCAAAATTTGCAGCACAATTAATTTCCATTTTCCTCCAATGAGTTTTGCTATCTGAGGCATTGGGCATAGCGTCCCTTCGGCGGATTGCGTTGTATTTTTTCTCGATGTCATAGGTCGACTTATAATGCCAATAGTATTAAAAAACATACTATATACTAAATTATTGCCTACTTATATTTTTATACTGATTTAAGTATATTATTCTCTACAATACAGAAGAGGGCTCAATAGTGAAAAATTACGAACATACAATAACAGTCAAAGTCACCCCGAAGCGTGTTTTTGATGCACTAACAAAAGAGATGTCAAATTGGTGGACTGATATGACATCTACAGTAGATAGAACTGGGGATAAAACAACAGCTAAGTTTGAAGATGGCACTACATGGTCTTTTGAAGTTGTTAAGCTAGAAGCAAATAGACTCGTAGAACTGTTCTGCTATCAAGCAGATCATATTCACCCAGTTACAACTCCGGAAATGAGGAGGGAGTGGGAAAACACGACATTACGGTTCAGCATCATTGGTAAGGGTGAAAATACGGATGTTCATTTTACTCATGTTGGGTTAACTCCAGAAGTAAATTGCTATAGTATTTGTAATTCTGGCTGGGATCACTTTTTTGGGTCAGCATTTAAGGCTTATTTGGAAAAGCAGATTGCTAGAGTAAATAAAGGCTAACAAGCGCTTCTAGTCTGACGCCAAAACTTCCGCGTTTTTGTGTTACTCGCTGCTCTCAAACATTAACACAAAAACACTCCAGTTTCGGCGCAGCAGAAGCGAGCGTTATGTGAACGTTCAACATTGAGCAAGAAAAATGAATAAGAAGGCTGTCAAAGAATTTACCCAGTACCATAAAGATGGTTCGATTTGGGCTAAAGGACAGGTGATAGGTAATACTCCAGTTGGGTATTGGGAGTGGTTTCGCAAGGACGGCACCAAAATGAGATCTGGAACTTATCGAGACGGTATCCAGGTTGGAGAATGGACTACATACGATAAATCCGGTGCAATCTATAAAGTCACAGATATGAAAGATGGAAAAAGAATGCACAGAAAGCTACAGTTGAAGTCAGGCAATGACCACGCTACCGCAATCACATAACAAGGCCAAGCACCTCGACGTATTTTTCGTTCCGCCTGCGGCTCCACAAAAAATACGCGCGTGTTGGCGGCGTTATATTTTCAGGAAAGTTTCGAGTATGCGTTTAGCTTTTATACTGTATTTCTTTTGCTTTTTCTCTCATGCAACAACTTGTATGATTTCAGAAAAACAAATGAGCGATTGGAAGATAGAATACTCAAATCTTTTTGATGTGAATAAAAAGCTAGACCAAGGCTCATACAGAATCATTGTTACGATTCCAAAAGAAATCAAAGATGAAAAATTTGATAATGTGGCTATTTTTAAAGGTAGCCTAGAAAATCCAAATTTCTTTGCTACTTTAAAACCTTTTGAAGACGAAGGTGTTACCAAGGTTTGGTTTACTGCTCAATCGAGTGTAAATGAGATTTATTATTTAAACTTTGGCTATGGCGAGAGTTGCGGAATTTCAGTAACTTTAACAATTTCAGTGGATTGAGAATATAACAAGCTGTTAAATAAGGACAATGCTCTTCACCCGTTTTAGTGGACACCTCCTCATCACTTTGAGGAGGCTAAAATGCCTAAATATACCCAACCTAGAAAGACATGGTTTTACCCCGTTAATTTCAAAATCAAAGCAGTCGAACTAAGCTTACGAGACGATGTGATGTCAAAGGACGTTGCAGAGGCGCTAGATATTCATCCGTTAATGCTTAGTCGTTGGCGAAAAGAATATCGAGAAGGTAAGTTTAAAAAGACGCCGCGCTATCAAGGCAACGACGAAATAATGAGTAAACTCCCAACAAAAAAGAATTGGATAATATCCAAAAGCTCAAGAAAGAAAACGAGCGTCTTAGGCAGGAGAACGACCTGCTAAAAAAGTGGCAACGGTATCTGGCGGAAGTACATCAGAACGATTTGGATTCATCCAAAAGTTCGGACAAACCTTAGGCGTCAAATACCTATGCTCATGGCTTAACGTCTCACGCAGTGGTTATTATGCTTGGATAAATCGACCTGTATCAGCTCGAGATATTTCGGATGCGGATTTATTGTTGAAGATTGAACATACTTTTAATGCGAGCCATGAAACCTATGGTAGTCCCAGAGTATTTCAGGCGCTTAAAAAACAAGGTGTTAAAACCAGTGAAAAACGTGTTGCGCGCTTAATGCGTGAAAACGGGTTAAGAGCAAGAGCGTTAAAGACTTACAGCAAACCTGCGAAAGTTAAATTCTTCTACAAAGAAATAGAAAATAAACGTAAAGATATTGAAAAGCCAACGGCAATTAATCAACAGTGGTCAGGTGATGTGACTTACTTAAAAGTCGGTGCTCGTTGGCACTATCTTGCTGTGGTCATCGACTTGTATTCACGTCGAATAATAGGTTGGGCGTTTGGTAAAAACAAGACAACTGAGCTTACGCTAAAGGCGCTCAGACTAGCAATAAAGAAACGACAGCCAACAGACAGTGTGTTATTTCACACTGACCGAGGCGCAGAATACCGCGCCCACGTCGTACAAAAGTATTTAGTAAATCATAACATCAAAGCCAGTATGAATAGGCCTGGATGCTGTACCGACAATGCTGAAGTCGAGTCCTTCTTTCATTCATTAAAAGCAGACTTAATTCGAGGGAATACGTTTGATAGCAGCAATAAATTACATTCAAAATTAAAGGGTTACCTAAATTACTTTTACAATAGACAGAGATTGCATTCGAGTTTAGGATATAAATCACCTGCCGAGTTTGAATTGGCAGTAAATTAAAACGTGGACGGTGTCCACTTTATCGGGTGAAGATCACAAATGACAGTTGGTTTTTGCTCCTGCGTCGCTTATTTTAAGTAACTATTTTTTGCCTCTTTTTTGAGGCGTTATTTGCCTTTAGGGGATTAAAATGTTAAAGATAATTTCTTGGATATTACTAGCCAGTTCATTTGTTGCATACTCAAGTGATGAGGTTCTTTCCATCGATAGAATTGTGCCTAACAGCTTTGGCTTGGCTTTCCCTAATGAGTCAAATACTCAGCCAGAGCAAAGTGATTTTCAAGTTAATAATTTTGTACTAATGAGTAATGAAGTCGGTGAACGTTGGGCTGTGGTAACTTTGACAAACTTAGCTTCAGGAAGTCGGAGTTTAACCAATAAGCACCTCATGGCATTAGTAGCAAATGGTCAACGCATAATTCCCATTGAGTTTTCTCAAAATTTCAAAGCAGACGAAACACTTTCCTTAACTATCAATTTTGGAGAGAGTAAATTTCCTTTGTTGTCTGTCTATTCAAGACCTACCATTTAACAAGCGCATGAAGGAAGAGGACACATAACCGTTGGTTTTTGTTCCTTTGTCGCTTACTTTAACCAACTATAAATTGACCGAAAGTTGGGCGTTAGTGGCTCAAATCTCTTTTTGGAAACTAATGTTTTATGCTTCAAATTAAGATGAAACATATCATTGATAAGTCAGGGATTATGAATAGTCGTCCATTAATGTCATCTTGCTGTACTCCTATCTTTGGTTGGAAAAATAAGCTATTTACTTTTTCTTAAATTGTTTCGTCCGTTATTGTTAAGCGATGACGTTTCACAATGGGCTTCTGGCGGAATAATGACGCATTGGGTTTCGCGCAAACTTTGCATCGATTACAGACCCATTTGATAATTATGGTGAATGGGATGTTCTTACGAATGGCTAACGTATTGACTCAAAACTCAAGCCTTGGTGTCCAATATTGCTTTTATCGCAACGCTAGCCGCAATAGATGTTTTAACATTCATTAGCTCAATGGCATTTATTAATCACTGAAAACAGCACAGTCACGGCCGTTTTCTTTCGCTTGGTAGAGGGCCTTGTCGGCACTGTTAAGCCAAGAATCGGCTGTCGTTCCTAAAACCCAAGGTGCTACGCCAAATGAAACTGTTATTTCTTTTCCATCGGGGGTTTTTAACTCATTTTTTATTGCTGTTCTAAGATTATCAATAAAGCGATGTTGGTGATTGTCCATTCCAGAGATCAACAACACAAATTCCTCCCCACCAAAACGGTAAAGCCGATCGTACTTACGAATATGTGCTTTGGTTATGCTAACAAAGTCTTTTAGCACTTGGTCACCAGCAGCATGCCCGTGTTTGTCGTTTACTTTTTTAAAGTAATCTACGTCTAAAATAGCTAATAATTGACTACTGCCGTTACGTTCTGAACTGGATAACGCGGCGTCTAAATCTGTCGTTAGTGCCCGGCGATTGAAAGCGCCGGTTAAGGGGTCAATTGTGTTGAGTTCTTCTAATAACTTGAATTGCTTTAGGCTGTGATTAGAGTATACAAACGCGCTTATCGTTAACATTAATATAGTGACGATATATGATTCGAGCGAGATAACAGTAAATATATCTGATAGAGCCACCAATGAAGCCCCTGCGACAATATTTGCACCAAAAGCTTCGATAGGTTTGAGTAGAATAAAAGTGCTGGCAAAGACAGGGTACACCCAAAAAAACTATCCATACCATTTGCGAGCACGATAACAACGACTCCAGTATTAATAAATATCGCGATTACAGCGCTTAAAATCCGAATTTTTTGGAATAATAGGCAAAAGCAACAAAAACAATCATGCCGACTATTAGAGACATATCAATTATCGCTGCGGTATAATTGCCAGCCATATAGCGCACGATAACAAATGGAAAAACACCCAAGATTGCTACTGTGGCTAATAGCAATAAAAGTGACAACTGGTATTTTTCCTGTAACTGATTGATCATAACGCACTCGCAATAAAATTGAATAATTACTAAGGCAGGTAATCTCACAAATAGAAAAATTTTAGATCATCTGATAGCCACTTTTAGTACCAGTAAATAGCTCTAAATTTATAACTTATGTATCTAATTTTTAAATATGTTTTAAACGTTGTCTATTGTATTGCGCTTTCACCGTAATCAATATTTCTTAATTACTTGGTTTTAAACCAAAAAGCAATAATACAGTGCAAGTTGGCCCATGTAAACTGAACGCAAAGCCTGATTGCTAACATTAATACTCTACATTAAAATGGTTTTTATTAGGCTAATAAGCTGTCCAAATCGTCCAAATATAGAACATATATTTAGCTACCTAATACAGCTAAAAATAATCATTTACTTAAGTAAATACGTCAACATAATTGTTATAACATTTACATACATTCAACTTGGTAAGTTATCCGCGAGCGACTGGTCATGTTGCATGAAGGTTAAATCGTTTACAAAATACTACGAGCGCTAGTTAAAGGGTTTAAGCTTTATATTCCATCTAAAGTGGTGGTATAAAACGCATTTACTTTTTAAAACCTTAAGCATAATGAGGTTTTTCACTTTTGAAATAACTACTAATTTTAGCCATTGTAGACTGGTGTAAGTATGTAACGTAGTAGGGGAAATACACATTGATTATTGACTTAGATGAAATTATAAACGCCGTTGAATTTGTTTCAGCTTCACATGTGTTTGATAATGAAGCGTATATTAATCGTAAAAGTGGTGACATTATTTACATTGGGGATCTGATCGACGAACCTGCTCCTAGTGATCTAAATGAAGCAGGTAAATACCTTCAAATTCCGACAAAACGTGCTTTAGATTTAGGTAAACGGCTCGCACTGGAATTTACTGCTTTAAACATGCCTGATAAATCCGGCTATATTTTATCTGTTTTTAGCAGAAGTGGTGCTTATGAACGTTTCAAAACGCTGTTGGATAACAGAGGCCAAACTGATAATTGGTATGCCTATGAAAACAATAAAATTAAGGTAGCCGTAATCGACTGGTGTAAAGCCAATTCAATTAACTACACTTAAGCGCAAAATATTAGGTTCCCGATATCACTTTGCCTAAGTGTGCTAAATAGGCAAAAACAAGGTGAATTTTCTTGTTACAATAACCACCGAATCTAAAAATCCGATAGCAGAGTATACGTGAAAATTCCTAAACGCCTTGAACTCCTCGCCGATGATGGTGTAATTGACGAAGTAATTAGTCGCTTGATGAGTGGCAAAGAAGCCGATATTTTTGTTGTTCGATGTGGCGATAAAACTCGCTGTGCAAAAGTCTATAAAGATGCCGTTAAACGCAGTTTTAAAAATGCCGCTCAGTATCAAGAAGGGCGTAAAGTCCGAAGTGGCCGTCAATCGCGTGCAATGGGAAAACGTTCAAGCTATGGCCGTCAGCAACAAGAAGAAATTTGGCAAAATGCCGAAATAGACGCTCTATCACGTTTAGCCGATGCTGAGGTGCGCGTACCAGAAACATTTGGTTGTGTCGATGGTGTGTTAATCATGGAGCTGGTTTCTGATAAAGACGGAGATGTCGCGCCACGTCTTGGTGATGTTTCGATGTCTGAGGAAAAGGCGCTCAAAGATCATGCGCAGATGATGCATTATATTAAGCTGATGCTTTGTGCGGGCATTGTCCATGGTGACTTATCGGAATTTAATGTTTTAGTTGACGACGTTGGCCCTGTAATAATTGATCTACCTCAGGCGGTGAATGCGGCGGCAAACAATAGCGCTGAAAAAATGTTTATTCGTGACGTTAACAATATGCGTCGTTATTACGGTGAATTTGCACCACAGTTGTTAGAAACGCAATACGCTAAAGAAATGTGGGCCTTATTTAAAGAAGGTAAATTAACTCCAAATTCAACACTTACAGGTGAATTTGAGGATGATAATACCATTGCCGATGTAGAAGGGATTTTGGTGGAAATAAACGCTGCGATGGAAGAAGAACTTGAACGGCAAGAACGGATAAATGGCCCTGATGACGAATTCTAATTTTCGTAGTTCAGGTTGTTAATTACCTTTATCAAAGGCTAAACGGTGACAGGCCAACAACGAGTTTGGCCTTATTCCAATCGTTACCGATCAGTTATCTCCTTATTTGTAAATAAAAGAAATTTTGTATGTCGAAAATATTTATTATTGGCTTGCCGCGAACCGGAACAACCAGTATTAGTGTCGCGTTATTAGAAATGGGTTTAACTGTGGCACATACTGCTTTTACTAAAAAGCATTTGAAGTTGCTGACGCTATATCTGATGCTCCGTGTTTTAGCGACTATAAACATTTGGACCAATTGTTTCCCAATTCTAAATTTATTTATTTAACCAGAGAACTCGATTCTTGGTTGCCTTCTATAACGATGTTGTTAGGGAAAATGGCGCCTCACTTAGTTCCAAAGTTTGGTAAATTTCATCCAATTTTAAAACGTAGCTTTCACCATACTTTTTCCGTAAATCTACCGCTGTCACAGGCTGAATTGACAGACTGCTACATTCGCCATCAACGAGGTGTGTTGGCTTATTTTAAAGACCGCGAAGACTTTTTATCAATTGATGTTAGTCATTCCGATAGTTTACAAAGAATGAGTGAGTTTTTGGAACTGCCAATGACCGATAGTACAACCTTTCCAAAGTTAAATGTGGGTCGTAACGTCGCGAGTTGGAGAGAATACAAACATAAAAGTAAAGTAAATTCTAATCTTGCCGGAGTGGAGCATAGAAAATATTTTGACTATGTTTTAGACGGCCCAAAATAGTGCTAGAACCGGGTAAAGTTAGATAATTATCGAGTTGTTTTACACTGTTTTTTATACCGGTTTGGTATAGTTTTGCAAATCAATAAATGAAATGTAAATAGCCATCCCAAATTGATTGTTAAAGACTTAAACTACTGATAACTTATGTAATTAGGATTACAACTTTTAGGAGTTCTTATGTATAAAACGATTGTATGTGCGATAGAAGCCAGTGACGAAGGTGAAAATGTGCTTGCAAAAGCCCACCAATTTGCACAGTTATGTAACGCAAAACTATATGTCACTAATGTGATTTCGTATTCTTTATTGCCTAAGGACTATCAAAAAGAATTTAAGGAAAAAACCTTACCTACAATTAATGCCATGACTGATAAATTGGGTATTTCTCAGAAGAATGTATCAGTTAAGTTTGGTAAGCCTTATGAGCAGATATGCACTTTGGCTGAGAAGAAAAATGCCGACCTAATAATACTAGGTACCCATTCTAAAAAGGGCTTACATGCTCTGATAGGTTCAACCGCGAATGGTGTGGCAAATTACGCTAAATGTGATGTTTCACTCATCAAGATCTAATATCTGAGATTGCGGTCAATTGTCAGGCGAAACTGTCGTATTTATTGCCAGTTTCGCTATTATTTTCATGCTTAGTTTCCGTTAAAATGTATTCAATTTATCGGTTGTTTTTGCCACATTACTAAGCACGCCAATTTCTTGAAACCTGATCCTGCCCTCATCGTCTAATGCAGTTATCAAATTGGAATGATTAACCTCATTGTCGTCCATGTCTTGAAATTTAATATTAAGAACCATGGCCAATGTCCTTACGTCTTCAGGCGTTCCTGTAAGTAAACTCCATTTATCTAAGTTCAGTTTTCTAGATTGAGCAAATTCTCGCAGGACTTCCGGAGTATCAGTAGTAGGCGTCAATGAGACTAAAATGAAACCCACATTTTGTTTTTCGTCTTCTGTTAAATTGCTTTCAATAGCTTGCATCGTTGAAACAATAGTAGGGCAGGTGTGCAAGCAATGGGTGTAAATAAGGCTCACCAACTGCTTTTTGCCATTAAAACTGCCCAACGTAAGCGTTTTTCCGTCTTGATTTAGCCAGTTGTTTTTTAGCTGATAAATGGAGTCTTGTGGAACTGCGTATGACTTCATACTTAGCAGTAACATGAACCCAATAATCTTACTTACCGTTAGAATATTAAATTTAATCATTAGTTTGATCCTGTGTTGTAGCGTATGTTGTCGCGTATGTTTTAGCGCACCGAAAACCTAAGTTTGGTAAGGTGAATTTGGCCTGTAAACTTGACCTAAAGCCAAATCGCATAAATGCGGCATAATCACTTGGGTCAGCCGCCCCTGTGCGCCAGCAGCACAAAATAATTTTTGATTGATATTACTGTCGCTGCGGGATTCGCCGCTGACCAAGGCAGAGTTAAAATCCTCAGTCCATTCCCATATCAATCCATGTAAGTCTTTTACCCCCAATAGTTTGCCGATGTTAAGCCAACTTCTGGTAAAAACTTGCTATTCGGGCGGCTATACCATTCTAAAATACGAGCATGATAATCCTTTTCTAAACTGCCATTTTCCTGAGTTTCGCTAGCACTTGCGACTCGTTCCCATTCAGCAACCGTAGGTAACCGTTTGTTTTGAGCCTTGCAATAGGCCTGTGCGGCAAACCAAGATACATTTGTCACAGGACTATTCATTTGATCTGCAGAAGGAAGCGTTACTAACTTGTTTTCATCATTAAATTCGCTAGTTTTTTGATCTGCTATTGGTTGCCAATGTTGAAGATATTGGGGTTCTGCAAATATTTGCGGTATTGAATTTGGTTGCCACCTTGGATTAGTCAATACAAAGGTTAGATATTGTTGGTTGGTCACCGGGGTTACATCAATGCTAAAGGCGTCTACTTTTGTTTGTGGGCTGGTTTTACTCATGTAAAGCGGCCTATAGTTTCCTTTTGGCAGAGCCACCATATTTGACGGCTCTGTCAATGTTGCGGACATCAGCAACAACATCGTAATCATGTTATTTACGCCTTTTTGCCACTTCGTTTGCGGTCACTTGGCCACCTAGGTTATCCCAACTATTAAGGACAAAAGTGATCACATTAGCTATATCTTGATCATTAAGGCTCATTGCTGGCATAACACTATTATAGGTTACATCATTGACCTTAACCGGACCTGAAAGGCCATGAATAATTGCATCTACACCTAACATAGGGTTGGCAATTAGGTAGTCAGACTTTGCTAACGGTGGAAATGCAGAAGGGATCCCTTGACCGTTTGATTGATGACAAGCCATGCAGTTGGCCTCGTATACACGTTGGCCGAAGCGAATTTGTTCAGCTTTGGTTTTTGCCGTAACAGCCATATGATTATTTTCAAGTGATTGAATTGCTGAGCCTTCTGGTAAATATACACTGTCGGCTTGTTTGCCTGAAAATATTGCCTCTGCTTCAGCTCCTTCGACTTTGAGCATGGCCAATGCACCTTTGTTGAACGCTCTAAAAATAGAATGATCGACTAAAATAAAGGTTCCTAGTACTTCGACTTTAAATTCGACAATGGCAGCGCCGCCCGCTGGAATTAATGTAGTCTGCACGTTATGATTTTTGAGATCTCCACCTTCAACATAGACAGTATCAAATATTTCTCCGATAACGTGGAACGACGATACTAAGTTGGGGCCACCGTTACCAACATAGAGTCGAACGGTTTCACCAACTTTCGCGGTCAATGCATTTTCATTTGTTGTACTGCCAACAGAGCCATTAAATACAACATAGTCTGCGTCCTCGTCGATGGCTTTTGCCATATCAAAAGGTTGTAAACCGGCCTCACCAAACTCTCCTTTGGTATAAAAATCGCCTTGAACAACATAATATTCTCTATCTACAGGTGGTAGGCCTTCTTCAGGTTCGACCAAAATGAGTCCATACATACCGTTTGCAATATGCATCCCAACCGGTGCTGTGGCACAGTGATAGATATACAAACCCGGATTTAGAGCCTTAAAGCTAAATGTCGATGTGTGTCCTGGGCGGTAAATGATGACTCGGCGCCGCCACTATAGGTCCGGTTACCGCATGTAAATCGATATTATGTGGCATTTTAGAACTCGGGTGATTCGACAAATGAAATTCGATCTCATCGCCTTCACGGACCCGAATAAAACTACTTCGAACCGTGTCACCAAAGGACCAAAAAACATAGTCAACGCCATCGGCGAGAGCGCCTATTTGCTCTTTGGTTTCGAGTTTAATAACCACTTTAGCACTGTGATCGCGGTTGAGTGGAGGTGGCACCATTGGCGGGGCAGTCAGTATTGCCTTTTCTGTTTTTAAGTTATTGGCCTGTGCATTACCTGATATAACTCCAATGACGAACAACAACCCAATTATGTGTGTAATTTGTCGAACTCTCATGCCATTAACCTTTTGTTAACTGAATTAAAATCTATGGGGTGAGTATTGGCTATTGATGGAATGTTGGCTTGATTTAGATCAACTAAATTGACGATTAATTGCTACTGTAAATTATTGAATTTTTCAAGGTGATTACATGACGTGGTCAGTGAGTAAAACTACTAATATGGGTCATTAAATTAAGGAAGGTGAATAAATAAATGATAGAGGTGTGTTAATTATTATTCGAATAATTAACAGTAAATTAAACTCTGCGTCATTTGGGGTAATGGTATTGTAACCATATACCCCAAGGTTAATATGACGACTTATCTCGCGATATTTAAACTACAATCCATTGTGGTATTGAACATTTGTAGACTCAGGAACCATAGCGTTAAGCGTTTGGTTAATTTGGGTACTGGCGTCTTTATTTACCGCAGAAGTTAATTCTAGGTATTGTTCAAATTGAGCAATAAGTTCCGCTTTGTCGGGGCTTTGTTTATCACCGGCACCAATATTAGTTAAATCAATCATAAAGTCGTCGAACAAGTCACTCAGATCGTCGATGACTTCAGTGTTCAAAAATTGATCTTTGTTATAAATACTTGGATAGCCAGCTTTTTGTTTATCTATTGCAAATGAATCGCCCTTTAGATTTGTGATGCTCGTGGATTTATCACACGACAACATACAGCCATTATCAATTCGCGGCTTTTCACAACCGACACTTTGTTGAAAGAAACACTGCCTGCTCGCCATCAATAAAATTGGATGATAAATACTGTACAACAACTTAAACCCTTTGGGTCTGGAAAGGCTTTTTAACTGTGGTCGATTTATTTCATTAGAAATGAACGCACCGCTGCAATTAAACTCTTCTTGCATCGCGAGTAAGGCATAGGTGTTTGTCGTGTTTAAAAATGGCCCTGCAATCCACTTAATACCTAACTCATAAGCTCGATGTGCTATTCCTGTATTGTTGGTTACAATAAGTTTAGGTTTGACTTGTTCTAAAATATTTAATGCAACGTCAAAATCCTTACCAATAAGAACCGGTGGAAACCAAGGGATCAGTCGAGGGTTATCCTGTAAAAAGCCGACATATTTGGTGCAACCACGTTTATAAGCGTCGGGCAATTTAAAGTAAATGTCGGCGTCGGTAATGTCTGCTAAGCCAACATCTGCTTCATCACAAATTAGTAGTGATAAATTTGCACGAGAATTTGGTTTATTTGGTGATGATTTAGGATGATCTTCGAGTTTAGGCAAAATAACTTCTGGCAGTACTTTAAGGCCGTTATTTAATAAGTAGCGAACTTCATTTTTTAATAACGTCAAAATACTAAAAGGAATGCTTACGTTATTTGCTAAGCCGCTTGTTTCGATTGCGACCAAGGTTAAATGCAGCGCTGTCTAAATTTTTGAAACGTTTGTCGATTGCAGCTTGATCGAGCGGCGCTTTACCTGACAATTTTAACAACTCTGTTGACTCAACAGTAAAGGTATTTATGATAGGTTTACTACTAAGCGATAATATTTCTTCTGTGGTCACTGTTATCGTCAATGCTGTACCCACATCGCCACTAAACGCCAGCGTTAGAGACGGTTTGTCTATGGTAAGGTGTCTTATTTTGTCAAATACTGAGGCAGTGATTTGGTCTTTTTCTTGGCTTAGGTTTTGTTCGACATCATGAATTTGCACGACCGATATTGCATTACTTGCTTCTATCGCATGGTTTTTCGAATTATCCCGTGGGTTTTCGATAAACATAGATTGGTTTAAATCGCCGCGTAAAAATGCGTTAGAAAAATCGCGGTTAAATACTTTGTATAACCGTTCACCGTTTTCGGTTAATTCTCCGGTTTTAACAAAACCATCAATTTGTTTTCTAAAACTATCAATAACAGTATGTACGTAGCTTGCACCTTTTATACGACCTTCAACTTTAAAAGAATGAACACCTGCTTCGATAAGGGCCGGTAAGTCGAAAAACGCAGAATTATCTTTTATATTTAAAGGGAAGTTATTGCCCGATGGCGTTGTTTCGTATTCTTCGCGGCAGGCCTGACTGCATCTTCCGCGGTTACCTGAATTGCCTACACTTGCAGACGTTGAATAACATAATCCTGAAAACGCAACACAGAGCGAGCCATGTACAAAAACTTCCGTGAGTACATTATGTCTGTGGCCGGTTTCGGCCATTGCGGTTATTTCTTTTAAATTAAGTTCTCGGGATAAGTTTACACGAGACGCTCCGAGTTTTTTAAGGAAAGGAATTTGCCCAACATTGTGTGTGGTCATCTGTGTTGAAGCATGTATATCAAGGGTTGGAAAGTATTTTTTGAGTACGTAAAACAAACCGATATCTTGTACGATAACGCCATCTAGTGTGGTATTAGCAAGTTTGCTCAGTAATTTAGCGATTGACTTAAACTCGCGCTCTAAAATAACTATGTTTAAGGTTAAGAAAATTTCGCATTGGTAATGATGAGCTAAACGAATTACACCAACAAGTTCGTCGAATGAGATGTTAGAGGCGCGGTTACGGGCATTAAATGTGTCTAGGCCACAATACACTGCGTCAGCACCCGCTATTATTGCCGCTTTTATCGCGTCAATATCACCACCTGTAGGCTAATAATTCTATTTTAGGATTCATTTATTCAACTTCTTGTTAATTACGTAAACTAAATACTGATTGAAATTTTTGCGACGGCAATTTTACCTGTATAATACGCCACTTAATACCGCTAAAATGGGTAATTTCCTAATGCGCTGTATATTAATAAGGCTTTTTATTTTAAATGCGGTTAAATCCAAGGCAATACCAAGTTAATGACGTTACCTATTTTATATTCTTTACGAAATTGTCCTTTTGCAATGCGAGCTCGATTAGCAATTTTTAGAACGAAACAAGCCGTTGAATTACGTGACATAGTATTAAGTAACAAACCAACTGAAATGCTATTGGCGTCGCCAAAAGCAACGGTGCCCGTATTGGTTGTCACCCCTAATAAGGTCATTGATGAAAGTTTAGAGGTCATGCTTTGGGTATTAAACCAAAGCGATCCGAGTAATCTGTTACGAACTCAATTTAACGATAAAAACAAGCCGGTTGAATCGAGTGTATCGAGTGTTCTGAGCAAAGAATTAGAGGATATATTGGCGCTGGTCCACGTCTTTGATACCGAGTTTAAAACTTGTTTGGAACAATATAAATGCGCGAAGCGTTATCACGAAGATGATTTACAGCAAAAACGCGAAGCCTGTGAAATGTATATTAAAGCGTTAGAACAACGTCTAAGTTCACATGCGTATTTAATTGATGATGACGAAAGTTTGGCCGACATTGCGCTTTTACCGTTTATTCGGCAGTTTGCCAGAGTCGAACGTAAGTGGTATCTGCAGTCATCTTATCCAAATGTTAAACGTTGGCTTAACCGTTATTTGCAAAGCGCTATGTTTACCAAAGTGATGGCAAAATACCCTTTGTGGCAAGCGGGTCAACCAATAGTTAAATTTGGCGACATATAAACTGTATTTGTGCGTATTGACGGAGTTTGTGCTTTAGTCATAATTCGATAGTACAATAGTCATCAAAAGCATTAACATTATTGTGAATAAACATAGTGGTGAATAAAGATAGTGGTGCATAAACAAAAAGTAACCCTATGAAAATTTGCCTCAAATTACGTCAGTTAACAGAATATTGGCCTTTACTGCCGTTGTAGAATAATCGAATTGGTCGCGAATGAAGCGGTCTTCAGTTCAAACATTTATGGATTTTTTAATGATTTCACGAAAACATCACAAATTAGTTTTTTCATTTTTTATGGCATTTTTAATGTCTTGCATAATGTCGTTTATCATCTCTGTATTTAATGTTGGATTTGTGTCAAATATCGTTTCAATTTGGCTACAGGCTTGGAGCTTTGCCTTTATTGTCGCGTTCCCAACCATTTTAGTGGTGTCGCCTTTAGTTCATAAACTTGTTTCTGTTGTTTTAGTCGACGAAAACTAACAACCTTTTGTCAGTTAGATAATCTTTGGGTTTATGGCTGAAAAGAATGATTAGCTAGGAGAAGTAATGCCACACTTTGTCATTGACTGTTCAAAAAATGTTTTGGCGCAACATGATGAAAAGTCTGTAATTAGCGGCGTTCACAAAGTCGCGTTTTCAACAGGGTTGTTCGACGAAGGCGATATTAAAGTTCGTGTTAACGCATTTGATACTTTTTTAGTCGGTGCGCAAACAAGCGATTTTATTCATGTATTTGCGCATATTATGGAAGGGCGGAATATCGATCAAAAAGCCATGTTGTCACATGAAATTGTAAAACATCTCGTGAGCCTTTTTCCAAGTGTTAATAATATTGCGATGAATATATATGACTTTGAAAAAGCAACGTATTGTAACCGAGCAATGCTTATCGCGACGTAAATATTGCGACTGAATTAGTAGTTGGAATGACCTGAATTAAAGTGGAAAACATGCAATCTAGAATGCAAATGACAAAAGAAGATCTGAGAAAAAGTAAACCAAGTCGGGAAGAGTATTTGTCGCAACCTAAAACACCGTTAATACTGGTTTTAGACAATGTTACAAATAGCTATAACATTGGTTCGTTTATCCGCTTAGCAGATGCCTTTGCAATAGAAAAAATCATCATTTGCGGTGAGTTAACTATCTCTGACAAAAAATTTAAGAAAGCATCTAGAAACGAAGCAAAATGGGTTTGCATTGAATACAGTAACGATACGATATCGACCTTAAATGTCCTCAAAGAGCAGGGCAATACCATTTATAGTGTAGAACTTTGTCAGGAGTCTGTTGATTATAGCGAGGTGGACTATGCGTCTCCTTGCGTTTTAGTGTTTGGTAATGAACGAAAAGGTGTTAGCGAAGCGGCATTGCAGATAAGCGACCAGCATATCCATATTCCTATGTTTGGTATGGGAAATTCGTTGAACGTTTCAACGGCCGGTGCAATAGTTTTGGCGAAAGTTGCGAATCATCTACGTAAAGCTTAATTTCACAAAGCCAAAAAACCAACGACTGTGTTCAGTGTTGAATATTTTTAGATTGTTTTATCAACAAAGCAGTTAAAAGGTAAAAAATCCTGTACAATGCGCGATCAAAATTTAGCAGTGGCGTTTTTATGCCCAAATTAGTCGCTAAATATTCGTTTTGCATTAGCCCAATAGGAATGCCGTATGAAGTTTTCTTCACAAGATTTTGCCCCAGAATTACAACAAGCCATTGATGCTTGTGGCTATTCTGAAATGACGCCAATTCAACAACAGGCTATTCCATCAATACGTCGCGGAAAAGATGTATTAGCTAATGCACAAACAGGGACCGGTAAATCCGCTGCGTTTGCATTACCCATTTTACAAAAATTGATTGATAAGCCTGTTACTGAAATGTCTTCGAGTCCACTTGCGCTTGTTTTAACGCCAACTCGCGAGCTTGCTGAGCAATTAGCAAATACCATTAAAGAATACGCGCAGTTTTTACCATTTAGCGTTACTTCAGTTTACGGCGGTGGCAAAATGTCTGGTCAGGCAGCAAAACTGAAAGCTGGGACTGATATTCTTATTGCCACACCCGGTCGTTTGTTAGAGCACATTTCATTATGTAATGTTGATTTAGCTAAAGTTGAATTTGTAGTATTAGACGAAGCTGACCGTATGTTAGATATGGGCTTTATTACAGATGTTCAAAAATTGATCCAATACACGTCATCTACGCACCAGACGATGTTGTTCTCTGCGACCATCTCCCATGCAGTAAGTGGTTTGGCTCATAAAATATTAAAAACCATGTTGTTATTAGTGCCGCAAAACAAAACATTACTGCCGACACCATTGAGCATGTTATGTACCCAGTGGAAGAGCGCCGCAAAGTAGAACTCTTTTTAGAACTATTTAAACAGTACAATTGGTTTCAAGTGTTGGTTTTCACCAGCACTAAAGAACAGGCCGACCGTTTAATGGGATCATTGCAACAGCAACGCATTGAGGTTGCCGTGTGTCATGGTGATATCAAGCAGGGCGCTCGTCGACGCGCATTAGCGGACTTTAAATCAACCAAACTGCAAGTCTTAATAGCAACAGAAGTTGCAGCACGTGGCCTCGATATAAAAGGCTTAGATTACGTGGTTAACTTTAATTTACCGTATTTGCCAGAAGATTATGTTCACCGCATAGGTCGTACTGGCCGTGCCGGTAATAAAGGCACCGCAATTTCTTTGGTAAGTCGTGAAGAAGAACATACGGTTGCAAAAATAGAGAAATTAATTGGCAATAAAATTAAGCGAGTTCATCACGCTGATTTTGAAGTGAGTAACCGTGATGTTTTAATCAAAAATATCCATGCTTACTCAAAAACAGGCCGCACCAACAAAGCAACACAAACTCAAATTGAACGTGCAAGTCGTTTTAAACGCGGAAAATTAGAAAGTTAATTTGAACCGCTAGGCTGACTTAAATATAAAACCTGCTAAATGCAGGTTTTTTGTGCCAATTTTAAGAAAATCAATCGTTTGAGGTTAAGGATTATACCAATCTTTCATACTGAATAGATCATTCGGCGAAATTTAAAGCTTTTTAAACAAGGTATTGACCGTCGACTTTTTATAACGAGAAGGTGGTCCCTTCTAAAAGTCAGTAACGAATGACTTAATTAGAGCATGAAAGTTTTTAAACTCGTCTTTTGGAAGTTTATACCAATTCAAATGCCTGTCGCGTAATGCGCGGTACGTCAAATCCCCTAGATTTACGACCACAAGGATGTGGGAGGTAGAGCGACTCAGGAGTCAACTAACTTAAAAGATCCGGCCATGAAGGACTAAACCGGCGAAAATTTGGCTTATTCTCCCACGTTTGATGAAGCTCTGACATGAAGAGTTAATTATGAAATTGGTATTAACTCAGCGTGGTGAAATCAACAAAATACCAACCTTACCGATAACTAGGTGTGCTAGTATCAATGTAATTGATAAAAAGTAGGTAAAAATAGTGAGCTATCAATGGCGTTAAAAGTTGCAAGTTTTTAATCGTGACTTAACTAGATTAATCAATTAACTTAAGGAGTCATATGTATAACCCCACGGATAATAAGTTATTAAAATTTTTCCCTACCGAAGTTACAAATAAAATTTTTCCTAGGCTTAAATTAGTTAAATTGCGCTTAGGTAAAGTTATTTATGAATCAGGCCAAAGTCTTACACATGTCTATTTTCCTATAGACAGCATCGTTTCTCTACTTTACGTTACTGAAAATGGTTCATCAGCAGAGATATCTGTAGTAGGCAATGAAGGCTTAGTTGGTATTGCCGTTTTTATGGGCGGTGAAAGTACGCCTAACCGTGCTGTGGTACAAAGTGCAGGTTACGCATATCAAATTCCAGCATCAGTTTTACGAAGTGAATTTAATAATGACTCTACTATTCGGATGTTACTATTACGTTACACTCAATCATTAATCGCACAAATGGCACAAACTGCGGTATGTAATCGTCATCATTCCATTGACCAACAACTTTGCCGCTGGTTGCTACTTTCCCTCGATCGACTTAGGACAAATAACTTAACTATGACTCAAGAATTGATCGCAAATATGCTCGGAGTTAGGAGGGAAGGCGTTACTGAGGCTGCTGGCAAGTTGCAAAAATTAGGCGTTATTACTTATAAACGTGGACATATTACTGTCGAAAATAGAGACATGCTTGAAACGCTCTGTTGTGAGTGTTATGCGGTGGTTAAATTAGAAACGGATAGGTTAGCGGAATTTTCAAATAAAGCATAAATTGCAATTCTTAGAATCTACTCATCACTGGCTAGGCAACAGTTTATAACTACAGTTAGCAGCTATTCAAAACGCTAGGTGCATTAGCGCACAGATACTAAAACCATAATGCCTTAAACTTAAATCTATGCCTATTACGATGCTGTAATCGGCGAAAATTATAAGGTAATTATGAAAAATGCAGGTACTGATAAAAAAAACGATAAAACGAAGTTAACTGAACTCGATATAACCGAGGAGGAACCTTTTTACTCGGATCAAAAAACTCAATCCCAACAATCAGCAAATAAACCTCAGAAGACATTATTAGAACATAACAAACATAAAGACAGATGGCGGTAGCCAATAAATTTTTAACAATTTTATATTGTTAATGCCGTACAGTCAGAATACTCGTCGATAGAGGTTATTGGAGAATTACTTATGCGCTTATTGCCAAGAACCACTCTTGCCTTATTTTGATTTCAACTAAAAGGGTGGCAAACAAAATAAAATTCTTAACAAGGCCATCTGTACTGCTAAAAAATCAGCATGTAGCTTTAATTTAAAGCTTATTTTTGTGGTTTGAAAAATGTAGAAATTTCATCATGTCGACAGTCGTTAGCGCCAAGGCGTTTCAACGAGTTAAAAACGACAATATTAGAATCGTTATTTTCTCAAACGTTACCAATGTCTGTTATCGCACAGAGTATTTTTTAGCCTTCTGTAAAGTGAGAACAATGGTGACTTTCCACTAAGAGTAAATTTATGTTGCAGAGAACAGACGATTTAAACGCTTGCCAGATCCAATCTATGGAAGGGGATTTAGGTAAAATACATGATGTATATTTTGACGACGAAGAATGGGCTATTCGTTATCTAGTGGTGGCCACTAACAATTGGTTTATTAAACGAGAAGCACTAATTTCACCAATTTCCTTGATAAAACCAGACTGGTTAAATAAAACACTTAAAGTCAATTTAACACAAGAGCAAATTGATGATTGTCCTGATATTAGTGTTCATGAACCCGTTTCAAGACAACAAGAATATCGATATTTTGGCTATTACGGTTATCCCATATATTGGGGAGGAGTTGGGTTATGGGGTCAAGGGTTTTATCCTGATGGTTTAATGACGGTAGACGAAGATATTAGCGATAAACCCAATGCCTTAGCAGCCAAGGCATATGCTGAAACGCAAAATGAAGATCCTCATCTACGCAGTTGGAAAGAAGTAAAAGGGTATGTCGTTAACGGCTCTGATGGTGAAATAGGGCATATTCATGATTTGTTGATCGACGAGAAAACGTATGCGGTTCGTTATGTTGTAGTACGCACTAATCATTGGTGGACAGGCCATGATATTTTGTTGCCACCACAGTGGTTTACTGACATAAAATGGAAAGACTCGTCGGCATTTGTTAATCATACTCGCGATGAAATAAAAGGCGCTCCTAATTTTGAAGCGCTGGCTACAATGGATCGGGATTGGGAAGTGACTATGCATAAGCATTACAAAAGGAAAGGATATTGGACCGACGAAGCCGAATCACTTTCTGCATAAAATAAAGCAATGCAGTTCGCAATTGTAATTACATTATTAAAATTTTTTACAACATGGGGTTTATAAAGACATGTACATAAATGTTCCGGTTAATTTGAACCTCTTTTACCCTTAAATTCTTTTTTAATAAACTTATGACATTGGTAGACGTTTTAACTTTGTCATAGGCAGGACTCTAGTTCTATTTTAAGCATCTTGCGTCACTATTGTATTTTATTCGCCCTCATAATAGATGAAAGCACAAATATGGGATATTTCTGGTTCTAGAATCAATGAATGTATTTTGCAATTTAAACAATTATTTAAAATTCAATATTTCAACTGGATACACTTATGCCAACAGGATCAGAGGTCAACAAATGTAAGGCGGCATTAAATATCAATGGTAAAAACTATCATTATTTTGCGATCAATACTGGAGATATAAACACAAAAAACTCTATTTTTCGTTTACCCATATCCATCAAAATACTTCTTGAAAATTTGTTTCGTCATCAAAATGGCAACCCCAATGCAATCGCTGAAATTAGCGCGTTGGTTAATAGTGCGGGCAAATCTAGTCGAACTGAAATTACTTATTACCCAGTTCGGGTGTTGATGCAAGACTTTACTGGAGTACCTGCGATTGTTGATCTTGCTTCAATGCGTTACGAACTCGTTAAACAAGGATTTGATCCGCAAGATATCAATCTAAAAACGAGGGTTGATTTGGTTATCGATCACTCAGTAAATGTTGATAAATATTCAACGCCTGCTGCTTTCAAACAAAATGTTAATATAGAAATGGAGCGTAATAAAGAGCGATATAGATTTTTAAAATGGGGCCAGACTGCATTTACAAACTTTCGACTTGTACCTCCAGGTACTGGGATCTGTCATCAAGTCAATCTCGAATACTTAGCGAACGTTGTAAATAGCGAAACCATAGATGATCAGTGTCTACTTTATCCAGATACATTAGTGGGTACCGATAGCCATACTACAATGATAAACGGCTTGGGTGTCTTAGGGTGGGGCGTTGGCGGAATAGAGGCAGAAGCCGTTATGCTTGGTCAACCTATTTCAATGCAAATACCGGATGTAGTTGGCTTTGAGCTTATCGGGAAGTTATTAGAGGGGATCACGGCGACCGATTTGGTATTGCATGTTGTTCAATTGTTACGAAAGCATGGAGTGGTTGGGAAATTTGTTGAATTTTATGGCAGCGGATTAACACATTTGCCATTAGCCGATCGCGCTACTATCGCAAATATGGCGCCAGAATACGGTGCAACGTGTGGCTTTTTTCCGGTGGATCAACAAACTTTAGCCTATTTACGGTTAAGTGGCCGAAGTCAGGCGTCAATTGATTTAGTTGAGGAATATTGCAAAGCACAGGGCATGTGGCGAGATGAAACAAGTGTCGTCCCTGATTTTTCAGAAAATTTGCGTCTTGACATAAGCACTGTTGAAGCTAGCCTTGCTGGTCCAAGTAGACCACAAGACCGTGTTTCGGTGCCTCAGTTAAAATATGCCACAGAAAACTTTATTAATCTAAGTGGTAAAACAGTTACATTGCCACCTGTGTCTAATTGTTCAGAGCCCAGTCGGACCGTAATAGACCAACCGCTTCCCGAATCGCCACTAAAGCATGGTGATATTGTCATCGCAGCTATTACGTCTTGCACTAATACATCTAACCCTTCGGTTATGTTAGCAGCTGGTTTGTTAGCAAGAAACGCGATAAATAAAGGATTAACTACGCCGCCTTGGGTTAAAGCATCGCTTGCACTTATGGTTCAAGAGTAGTCACAGATTATCTAAAGGAAGCTGGCATGCAGGACGCTTTAGATAAACTCGGATTTAATTTAGTGGGTTATGGGTGTACAACGTGCATCGGTAATTCGGGCCCTTAGCACCTGAAATAACAAAACGTATTGAAGATAACGATCTTATTGTTTGCGCCGTATTGTCAGGTAACCGAAATTTTGAAGGCAGAATTCATCCACTGGTAAAGGCATCTTGGTTAACATCACCTCCCTTGATTGTTGCCTATGCGCTTGCTGGTACTACATTAATTGATCTTAGCAAAGACGCCATTGGCACCGGCAGTAATGGCGAAAAGGTATATTTAAAAGATATTTGGCCGAGTAATATTGAAATTGAGAATTTACTTAATTGCGTGCATCAAGATATGTTTAAAGACCGTTACAGCGCAGTGTTTTCTGGTGATAGCAAATGGCAAGCGATTGAGTCAACTGAGCAGATAAACTTTACGTTTGCAAGGGATAGCACTTACATCCAGCGCCCGCCTTTTTTGAATCTAAGTATCGTGATAACAATTCAGACATTATTAATGCAGCTATATTGGTAATACTTGGCGATTCAGTAACAACCGATCATATTTCTCCCGCTGGCGCTATACCGCTTGAGAGTCCTGCAGCGCAATATTTACGAGAACATGGTGTCGAAGAAGTGGATTTTAATTCCTATGGTGCACGCCGTGGTAATTACCAAGTTATGACACGAGGGACTTTTGGCAACATTCGTATTCGCAATGAAATGATCACCAATCAATTGGGAGGGTATACACGTATACAGGGGCAGACTAACGTGATGCCCATCTTTGATGCCGCGATTATTTATCAACAGCAACAAAGGGTTAGTGTGGTTATTGCGGGCAAAGAATATGGCATTGGTTCAAGTAGGGATTGGGCAGCTAAAGGTACTTTACTCCTAGGAATTAAAGCAGTAATAGCCGAAAGTTTCGAGCGAATACACCGCTCTAACTTAGCAGGTATGGGGGTCCTACCTTTGCAGTTTTTACTAGGTGAGAATAGAAAGTCTTTAAATATATCGGGAGATGAATCTTTTGACATTCTGGGGGTGCATGGTGCTTTAGTGATTAATCAAACATTAGACGCCATTATCCACTATCCGTCTGGTGAACAGCGCTTTATCAAGTTACTTTGCCGTTTAGATACCGGTATTGAGATTGAATATTACCGTGCTGGTGGTGTGCTGACTTATGTATTAAACCAAGTGTTGTTAAACAATAAAAATAAGGCTTAATCATGCAACCACTATTTCGTATTGAAAAGGATAGTTTAGGAGACGTGAAGGTTCCTTTTACCGCGTTATATGGCGCTCAGACCCAGCGGGCGGTTGATAATTTCACTATAAGTGATCTTATGATGCCAGCAACATTTGTTCAAAGTATAGGCTTAATTAAGGCCACAGCAGCACAGGTAAATGGGAAATTAGGTTTACTTGAACCAGAGGTCGCAGAAGCTATTTATGTTGCAGCAATGGAGATTGCTAACGGGCATCATCTAGAGCAATTTCCGGTTGATGTGTATCAGACGGGCTCTGCAACGAGTACTAATATGAATGCCAATGAAGTGATTGCAAACATGGTTAGTAAGCGACTTAAAAAACCGATCCACGCCAATGACCAAATTAATTGTAGCCAAAGCAGCAACGATGTTATCCCGACAGCTATTCATCTAAGCGCTCAACTAGGTATAGAAAGGCAATTATTGCCTGCACTAAAATCATTGCAAGAGGGTATACACAAAAAAGAGCATGGGCTGACGAAACAGTTAAAAACGGGTCGTACGCATCTGATGGATGCGATGCCAATGAGTTTTTCTCAAGAATTATCAGCATGGAGAGCGCAAGTAACGCTAGCGATTGAACGAATAAACAGTACTAAATTAAGGCTAAGTCAAATAGCACAGGGGGCGACAGCGATTGGTTCTGGAATAAATGCCCCTCCAGAGTTTGCAGATCTATTTGCCAAGCATCTATCAATTTTGAGCGGAAGTAAGTTCTGTACAGCAAAGAATTTATTTGCTGCAGTTAGCTGCCAAGATACCGCGGTTGAAGTTTCAGGTCAGTTAAAAACCTTAGCAGTAGCGTTGTTAAAAATAGCCAATGATTTACGTTGGATGAACAGTGGCCCCTTAGCAGGACTGAATGAAATCAATATTAAACCACTTCAGCTAGGGAGCAGCATAATGCTAAGGAAAGTTAACCCCGTATTGCCTGAAGCTGTTGCAATGGCAGCAGTGCAGGTAGTCGGAAATGATACAACAATCACCTTAGCGGGCAGCTCAAGCAATTTCAATTGAATGTAATGTTGCCTGTTATAGCTTACAACTTATTGTCGAGTATTCAATTATTAACCGGTAGTTGTCTGGCGTTGAAAAATACCATAGATGGTTTTACGGTGAATAATGAAAAACTGGAACAGAACTTGTCAAGTAATCCCATATTGATCACTGCGTTAAATACAGTGATCGGTTACAACAAGGCTGCTGAAATTAGTAAGCGGGCTTATGCTGAGAAACGACCAATACTTGATCTAGCAAAAGAAATGACAGAGTTGGATCATGATTATTTAGCTGAACTTTTAGATCCTAAAAATCTTAAATAATCATTAGATCAAAACGTTGCGTTGTTTTTTACCTGAGTCGAAACTTACACTTTTTTCAATTTTGTATTTTTCTTAAATTTCGAAAAAGATTCAAACAGTACGTTAGCGTACAGAACAATAATATTTACAGCTATATCATGAACTACGCCAATAAATATCGACTCTGCAATTATTAAGGAGCTTCCTATGTACGGGTTCAGTCTACAATTACAAATGCCTTTCGATTTAGTCATCACCAATGTTATTGAATCACTCAAGAAAGAAGGTTTTGGTGTACTTAGTGATATAGACGTTAAAGCAACTTTAAAAGAGAAGATCAATGTTGAGCATCGACCATATCGTATTCTAGGTGCATGCAATCCATCATTAGCACTTCGTGCCATAGAGGCAGATGCAGATATTGGCTTATTACTACCTTGTAACGTTGTGGTCCGTGAAGAAAAAGATAGCAGTATATCGGTTGTTTTTATGGATCCCGAAGCCGTATTACAAATAGTGGATAGTCCTGAAATACAAGAATTAGCTAAAGAGGTAAAAGGATTATTACTGCGCGTGGCAAGTAGTTTAAGTCGATAGGCGTAAAATACAGTGAGGTTAATCAACGAAGATTAATGGAGCAGTATGGATCTAAAAATCATTACAATATGAGAAATTCATATCTATAAGATAATTTCAACAAACTTTTTGACTACCGTAATAGAGTGAGAAATTAATGTCTACAGAAAAAGAAGATAATAAAATAGAAGACGCTCAACGTGTAGTTGCTATTGAGAAGGCCGGTCGTGCTATTTTTAATACTCTTAAAAAGTGCTTCCCAAAGGAAAATTTTATAAGGTATTGATTATTTGTATAGTGCTATTGCTGGTGTTAACTGGCTACACTAGCTTGTATACCGTCCCTAGTGACTCTGTTGCGGTCGTACTGAGGTTTGGCAAATTTGAGGTAATTAAGCCCTCGGGATTGCACTTTAAAATGCCTTTAGGTATCGATAAAGTCAATATCGTGCCTACTAAACGCCAATTAAAACAAGAGTTTGGATTTTCAACTCATAGGGCAACTGATCCCAATCAAAATAGCACTCCAAATAGCTTTTATTCTTCGGCTAAATCTAAGGCTCATTTTTTGAGCAATCAAATTGGGGAAACCCAAATGGTGACTGGGGACTTAAACACGGCATTAGTAGAATGGGTCGTTCAATACCGAATTGCCGATCCTAAATATTATTTGTTTGAAGTGAGGGATCCGGCAGGAACCCTGCGCTACGTATCTGAATCTGTTATGCGGGAAGTGGTTGGTGATCGTACTGTAGATGAAGTAATAACGATTGGTAGGCAAGAGATAGAAGTTGAAGCATTAAGCAAAATGCAGGCATTGGCTTCAAAATATGTGATGGGGATCCGTATTGATCAAGTACAACTAAAAAATATAAATCCGCCACAACCTGTACAAGCCTCGTTTAACAAGGTCAATCAGGCACAGCAAGAAAAAGAAAAACTCATAAACGAAGCTCGTCGAGACTATAATCGGGTTATTCCATTAGCAGAAGGTGAGAGTGATCAACGGATCCGTGAAGCAGATGGTTACCGATTAAAACGTATCAATGAAGCCGAGGGCAATGTACTTCGTTTTAATGCATTGTTTAAAGAGTATTTAAACGCACCAGAGGTAACCCGAAGACGACTTTATTTAGAAACCATGCAAAAGGTGCTACCTAAAATTGACAACAAAATCATAATAGATACAAAGGTGAAAAGTGTTTTACCGCTTCTAAATCTAACAACTGAGGAGTCATCAGAATGAAACAATCATTATGGTTTGTCAGTGGTGTTTCGTTGGTGATTATTGGTTTATCTTTAAATAGTGCGGTGTATACAGTGAATGAAGTCGTTCAAGTAATTATTACACAATTTGGTAAGCCAGTCGGTGAGCCGGTTGTTAATGCTGGAATTAAACTGAAATGGCCCTTTATTCAGCAAGTTAATTCTATCGAAAAGCGCGTTTTGGAGTGGGAAGGTACGCCTTCTGATATGCCGACAAAAGACAAGTTATATATTTCGGTAAGTTTATTCGCACGTTGGCAGGTGATCGACCCCTTGCAATATTTTTTACGTTTAGGCGATGAACGCAGTGCGCAGTCTCGATTAGATGATATTTTTGGCAGCGAAACACGTAATGCTGTTGCTAAACATGAATTAATCGAAATTATTCGCACATCTAAAGACCGCTTACCACTAAGAGATTCATTGCTGACCGAGGCAGAAAAAGCCCAAGATATGGGTAGTTTGGTGCCTATTAATACAGGTCGATTATTGGTTGAAGAAGATATCTATAATGCAGCGGCGGAAAAGGTCAAAGTATTTGGTATTGAACTGCTGGATATTCGTTTTAAACGCATTAATTATAACGAAAGTGTACGACCTAAAATTTATGAACGTATGATCAGCGAACGTCTTCAAATAGCTGAACGCTTTTTATCAGAAGGTAAAGGCGAAGCCGCACGCATACAGGGTAACCGTGAACGAGACTTAAATAAAATCCAATCGGAAGCTTACCGTAAAGTAGAAGAAATTCGCGGCTTAGCCGATGCAAAAGCAACAAAAATTTATGCAGACGCCTATAATCAAAATTCACAGTCCGTAGCGTTTTATGAGTTTACCCGTTCACTACAAACTTACGAACTCGCTATAAGTCAAAATACGACATTGTTGCTATCAACTGATAGTGAATTATTTCAATACTTACAACATACTCAAGTACATGAAAGATAATTTTATAACGCTTCGATTATTAACACTAACATGGCATATTCGAATGTCACCTAATCAAAGGGGTTTAACATTAAAACATCCCTAGATCATATGAATGTATTGCAATGTATCCTCGAAAAAGTACATGGACCATTTTCTAATTTTATTAGAGCGCAAACAACATCCAGTATATTTTTGTTAGTCGCCACTATTACGGCGCTTTGGTGGGCAAATTCCGCTTACTCCGCTTTTTATTTAGAACTAATAAATACCCCCATTGGCTTTATTGTTGGCGATCTGGAAATTCGAGCCACTTTCAAACACATCATAAATGATGGATTGATGGTTATATTTTTCTTTTCCTTGGTTTAGAAGTGAAGCGAGAAGCGTTGGCTGGTGAGCTTGCGAGTGCTGATAACCGACGAATGCTAATTTTATGCGCTATGGGAGGAATGGTTGTACCTGCTTTAATTTATTTATTCTTTAATAGTTCACTCGACTCACAAATCGGGTGGGCTATACCGATGGCAACGGATACGGCTTTTGCATTAGGTATACTAACACTAGTTAGAAAACACATTCCTATTAACTTGTTAACCTTTATTGTTGGTCTTGCTATTGTCGATGATGTAGGTGCGATAATGGTCATTGCAATCTTTTACACCGAACAAATATCAATAATTTATCTATCTGTCTCGTTTGCACTTATTTTGATGCTGATATTGGCTAACTATGCAGGCGTTCGACAGCCGCTATTTTACATCATCGCTGGGATTGCCACATGGTGGACTATGCTTCAGTCAGGTGTTCACACTACGGTGGCTGGTGTTGCAATTGCCTTGACTGTGCCGGCTAGTCCCAAATTAGAAACTGAACAATTATTGGGCAATGCAAAATCCTTAATCAGCTCAATGCAAAAAATACCGATAATATCGATGTTTTGGCTAGCAAAATTGATCATGAAAATGTGGTAGAGATAGGCGAAATATCGGCTCATGCGAGTACTCCGCTGCGACGTTGGGAGGATGCACTTCATCTACCCGTTGCAATCTTTATTTTACCGCTATTTGCTTTAACTAATGCAGGTGTTGTATTTAATGCTAATGTTTTACTAGAAAGCCTTACTCAACCTGTTGGGTTGGGTATTATCCTAGGGTTAGTCATTGGGAAATGCCTTGGGATCTCTGGTGCTTGTTGGTTGGGACTTCGTTTTAGCATTGGACGTTTACCTAAAGACGTCAATTTGAAGCATATAATAGGCGTATCACTTATGGCTGGAATAGGCTTTACGATGTCGACGTTTATAGCAGCTCTAGGTTTTGATGGGCAACCTTTACATTTACATAATGCCAAGACTTCTATTTTAATTGCTTCAGGTTTAGCTGCAATCTTAGGGCTACTGTATTTTCGATTTGCCGAATTAGAAAATTCAAACAAAACTAAGCTTATAGATAAATCCATCGATGGTTAATACCAAAGGTCATAAACATTATCTCATTTGTTAGCGACCGAATAAACATAACTAGTAGAACGGTATGAATAGTTAAAAATATCGTCTAAATATTTTTGGGGTATTATGAAAAACAGAACGCTAGACGAATAGCGTGCCATCATTGATGGGCAAGCCCAAAGCTACCTTAACATTCAAGATTTTTGCATACCACGTAATGCGGCAACGTCTGGCTTCTTTAAATATCGACGTAATTCGCAGGATACTAAATGGGACTTACTCGCAAAAAACTCATTAGAACTCTGCATTATTTTGAAATTTCCAATATCAAATTGATGGTCAATTTAAATATTACACTTCATTAGGGGTTATGTAAGGATTTGAGAATAGAATGCTTAGGCAGTCAAACTTTAGAACGGCCTAAGCAATAAAAGCTAGATGTTTTTGTTAAATGAACGTCTTGCACCTAAACCAAGTATAGTTAATGCAAAAACCACTAACGTTGAAGGTTCAGGAACCACATTTGCCGTATAGTCCACCAAAAGCCATTACCAAGTGCACTATAGGAGCCAACGCCGTCTATTGCACCGTTACTGTTAGCAGCTGTGCCAATTGAGTTGGCTGTAAATGAAAGTGCATTGCCAATAAATGCTGAATTTGCATCAACTTCCCATGTAAAACTCCATAACTCCCATTGGCCCGAACCTTAGCATATTTTTAGTAGATGTTGTTGCCAGATTTTCATTCATTCCAGCAAAAGTAATGTCAAAATTAAGAAAACTTTCATTACTCCAATTGCCTGCATTGAAATAAATAGTGTAAGCGCCTTCTTGAATTGTATAATCACCGTTAGAAATGTCATTGGTGTAAATATCTTGGCTACCTGTTGTTGCGTGAGCGACCCAATCGCCCTCTGGGTTGGCCGTACCACCAAAATACGGTGCTTGTGATGATGTTGAATACCATCCACCATTTGAGACTAGGCCGTTTTGCCCTTGTTCAAATTCTGCGTCAACAATAATTGTAGCGTTTACTTGGCTTGATATTATTAAAGCCAGTACAAATGTAAAAAGAGTACGTTTTAACATCGTTTTTCCTATTTTGATTCTAGAAATTAGCGTCATGAGAATTAGGGCGAAGCTTAATGCCTGTTACTCTCAAAGTTTAACTTTAAGTATTCCCTGAATAAGTGGAGGCATTATTTGTGCCGATTATTTTTATATATATATTTCATTGGTTTAACCTTATTTGGGCCGGGAAACTTTGCGAGGTGTAAAAAAACTGACATTGATTTTGGATGATTTTTCTTCGCTTTAGTGCGTTAATCGTTATAGATATTGCAGTGCGTGGTTGATTAGTTTGACTAGAGGGCTTTGGTGTTTCAGAAGGTATGCATACTACAAACCATACTTACCAACTGTGCGAACCCCATAATTTTTCGCTCTGAATTGCCAATTACTTAATTTTCAAAATTATTTAGCTAAATTGACATCACAAGTATTTATGGAAATCTATAACTCTAATAAAACAAAAAGGGTAATTGCGATTGCCGCTGATTTTGTAAAGAGTGAACCGACGATGTTGTTGTTTTGAAATGGTGTGTCGTTTTAAAAATTGATTGTGAACATTCGAATTGGTTGCGGGAGCCGCTGATTTTGTAAAGAGTGAACCGACGATGTTGTCGTTTTGAAATGGTGTGTCGTTTTAAAATAAATGTTTAATATAAAAAGTTATTGTTCATTCGAATTGGTTGCGGGAGCCGCTGATTTTGTAAAGAGTGAACCGACGATGTTGTTGTTTTAAAACGGTGTGTCGTTTTAAAATTAATGTTTAATATAAAAAGTTATTGTTCATTCGAATTGGTTGCGGGAGCCGCTGATTTTGTAGAGAGTGAACCGACGATGTTGTCGTTTTGAAATGGTGTGTCGTTTTAAAAATTGATTGTGAACATTCGAATTGGTTGCGGGAGCCGCTGATTTTGTAGAGAGTGAACCGACGATGTTGTCGTTTTGAAATGGTGTGTCGTTTTAAAAATCGATTGTGAACATTCGAATTGGTTGCGGGAGCCGCTGATTTTGTAAAGAGTGAACCGACGATGTTGTTGTTTTGAAATGGTGTGTCGTTTTAAAAATCGATTGTGAACATTCGAATTGGTTGCGGGAGCCGCTGATTTTGTAAATAGTGAACCGACGATGTTGTAAAGAGTGAACCGACGATGTTGTTGTTTTGAAATGGTGTGTCGTTTTAAAATTAATGTTTAATATAAAGGGTTATTGATCATTCGAATTGGTTGCGGGAGCCGGATTTGAACCGACGACCTTCGGGTTATGAGCCCGACGAGCTACCAGACTGCTCCATCCCGCGTCCGAATGCTTCTCCTAAGAGAAGGTGCCTACAATATTTTAATTCGACTGTAACGAATTTCCCAGAACCAATAAATTGGTTGCGGGAGCCACTCTCTATAAACAAAGAATGAACCGACGACCTTCGGGTTATGAGCCCGACGAGCTACCAGACTGCTCCATCCCGCGTCCGAATGCTTCTCCTAAGAGAAGAGAGTCAACAACATTTTAATTCAGTTGATAAGAATTCAGGCTTCCATTTTTCCTTAAAAGGAAATGGTTGCGGGAGCCGGATTTGAACCGACGACCTTCGGGTTATGAGCCCGACGAGCTACCAGACTGCTCCATCCCGCGTCTGGGTTTCCGTTGTTTCGACTAGTGTCTCTCAACGAGATGCGTATAATAGCGATCTAAATTTAAATTGCAACGATTAATTTAAAAAACTGTAATAAATAGGTCTTTTGAATAAATTTGCTATAATGACGCCAATTTCCCAAAGGTTTAAAAATTATGCCCAATTTCATTGCACTAACATCCGCTGGTATAGAATTACTTCTTGCCGAAGAGCTTGTTGAACTCGGTGCTACCGACGTAGCCCCTAAAGTACAATCTGTTCATTTTTCCTGCAGCTTTGAAACTGCCCAAAAAATATGTCTTTGGACACGTCTTGCAACACGTATATTACGTCATGTTGTTCAGGTCTCAGGAAGCAGCAAAGAAAAAATTTACGACGGGGTTTTAGGCTTTGATTGGCATCCTTTCTTTACTAAAACAAAGGTTTTCGCCGTCGAGTTTGTTGGAACCGATAAAAGTATAAGAAATAGCCAATTTGGTGGACAAATAGTCAAAGATGCAATCGTCGATAACATCCGAGAAGAAACCGGCAAAAGACCAGACGTAGATAAGCAGTCTCCAGATCTTATTATTCAAGCGAGATTGTTTAAAGGGCAGTGTAATGTCTATGTTGATTTCTCAGGCCCATCACTCCACCAACGAGGTTACCGTAAAGCGCAGGGCGCTGCGCCGTTAAAAGAACATTTAGCTGCGGGTATTATTAGACGCAGTGGTTGGGATGGTAAATCCAGTTTTGTCGATTTGTTTTGTGGTTCCGGTACTTTGTTAATAGAAGCGGCCATGATTAACAAAAATCGCGCGTCAGGTTTAACTCGCAGGCAGTTTTCATTTGTTAAGCATCCTGAATTTCTGGTTCATAAGTATGAAGCGATTCGTGATGAAGCCATTGCTCAAGAAAAGCCAATTAGTGCCGACATTATCGGATTTGAAATTGTAGGCTACGTTTTGGATATCGCTAGAGAAAATATCGCAATGGCAGGATTAGAAGGTGATATTAAACTGGCGCAACAAGACGCAGTAAAAGCGACTGTAGGTAAAGACGTCACTCCGGGCTGGATTGTATCAAACCCTCCGTATGGAGAACGTATTGGCGACTCTATTACATTACTCACGTTGTTTAAGAAGCTTGGCTTTAATTTAAAATCAAATTACGTTAATTGGAACATGTCGTTGTTGTGTACTGAAAATACACTTTTAAAGTTACTTAAACTTCAAAAAGACAAAGAATATAAGTTTAAAAACGGTGCGATAGACATACTGTTGGTTAAATATCAATTGACCGAACAACAATGTGAAATGGGTAACGTTACGTCCAATGGCTATTTTTGAGTAAAGATGGTCAGGCATTTTCGGGTCGAATCGACAAAAACTTAAAGCGTCTTAGTAAGTGGATCAAAAAGAAAACATTAGCTGCTATCGGATCTACGATGCCGATATTCCAGAATACAATGTTGCAGTTGATTATTACGACGGCCGCATTGTGGTATACGAATACCAAGCGCCAAAAACGGTAAATGCTAATTTAGCAGAACAGCGCCTTCTTGATGTTTTAAGTATTTTACAAGAGAAGTTTGACCTTACTAGCGATAAGTTTTCGTTAAAAGTACGTAAGTCTCAAAAAGGTAAAGAACAGTACCAAAAAGAAGCTGAACGTCAGCAACGTTTTATTGTTGAAGAGAATGGCGCAAAATTATACGTCAATATTCATGACTACTTAGATACAGGCCTGTTTTTAGATCACCGTTCGGTACGTCAACGTTTTGCGTCTATGTGTTCTGGTAAAAGCATTTTGAATTTGTTTTGTTATACCGGCAGTGTATCGGTGCACGCGGCGTTAAATGGCGCTAAACGTGTTACCTCTGTAGATATGTCTAATACTTATTTAGAATGGGCTGAAGACAATTTCTTTATTAATAAATTGGACAAGAAAAACCACTTTTTCCACCGCGCCGATTGCCTTGCTTGGTTAACAAATACACGAGATAAGTTTGACTTAGTCTTTTTAGATCCACCGAGTTTTTCTAATTCTAAAAAAATGGACCGAACTTGGGATGTACAACGTGACCATGTTGAAATCTTAACGTTAATGAAAGACCGTTTGATGGATGGCGGACAAATATTGTTCTCTAATAATTTACGTGGCTTTAAGCTTGATGTTGAAGGCATTACAGAACTGGGCTACAAAATAGAAGACATTACGAAAGATACATTACCACCAGATTTTGAACGTAATGCAAAAATTCATCATTGTTGGATATTGTCTGTCGCGTAATGGACAAGCAACCACGGATTTTCTTTTTATTAGGTACTGACGGTTGCCATCTCTGTGAGGTGGCAGAAACGCTGTTAATGCAAAATAACATTGAATTTCAAAAAATTGATATTATCGAAGATGAGCAATTGGTGTCACTTTACGGTGACCATATACCAGTGTTTATTGCAGAAAATGCTGAACAAGCATTATTTTGGCCCTTTGAACAAACACAACTAAAGCAGTATTTAATACACTATGGAATTGATTCGAGTTACTAACGCCCAATTAGCATTTGGCACAAATCCTCTTTTGGATAAGACAAATTTTCAACTTAATACCCACGAGCGGGTATGTATTGTTGGACGTAATGGTGCCGGTAAGTCGTCATTGTTAAAAATATTAACTGGCGATATGCACCTTGACGATGGTCAAGTGCAATTTGTTAATGAAATAACGGTCGCTCGTCTTGAACAAGATCCACCACGTGGTCAAACAGGCACCGTTTACGAATTTGTTTGTGAGGGGCTAAAGGACATTATCGCCCTTGTAGCTCAGTATAATGACTTAGCTTATCAAGCGGCTGAAGATCCATCTGCGCTAGATAAGATGGAAGTTATTCAACAGGAAATTGACCGTGTAAATGGTTGGGCTGTTGAATCTCGTATAGCACAAACATTAACTAAGCTTGGGTTAGACCCTACACAAGACGTTAATAAACTCAGTGGGGGTTGGTTGCGTAAAGTCGCTTTGGCGAAAGCATTGGTTACCGAACCTGATGTGCTGCTATTAGATGAACCAACAAACCATTTAGATATCGACGCTATTGCTTGGTTAGAGAAGTTTTTAAAAGACTTTGCCGGTTCAATCATCTTTATTTCACATGACCGTGCCTTTATTCGGAATATGGCAACTCGTATTGTCGACCTAGATCGAGGTAAGCTCGTTTCTTTTGAAAGTAACTATTTTGACTATTTGTTAGAAAAACAAAGGTTGTTGGAAGTTGAGGAACAACAAAATGCGCTATTTGATAAAAAATTAGCGCAGGAAGAAGTGTGGATCCGTCAGGGAATTAAAGCTAGACGTACGCGAAATGAAGGCCGTGTTCGTGCGTTAAAAGATTTACGTAATGAACGTAGCGCAAGAATAGGGGTTCAAAAAACCGCAAATATGACAATTCAGCAGGGCGAAAAGTCTGCGAAAAAGTATTTGAAGCCATTGATCTCAGTTTTGCAATTAAAGACCAACGTTTAGTATCAAATTTTGATGCGTTAGTTACTCGCGGCGACAGGATCGCATTAGTCGGTCCAAATGGGATTGGTAAGTCAACATTAATTAAATTACTGATGGGTAATCTTACGCCAGATAGCGGTATCGTTAAAATTGGTGAAAATTTACAAGTTGCCTATTTTGACCAGCACAGATTGGCTCTAGATCCAGAGCAAACGGTGCAAGATAATGTCGCTGATGGCAAACAAGAAATCATGTTTAATGGCAACAGTCGTCATGTATTAGGTTACTTACAAGACTTCCTATTTCCGCCGGTACGTTCAAGAACACCAGTTAAAGCGCTTTCTGGTGGCGAAAAAATAGATTACTTTTAGCCAAGCTATTTGTAAAACCATCTAATTTGTTAATTCTCGACGAGCCAACCAATGATTTGGATGTTGAAACGTTGGAATTACTTGAAGAACTTGTGGCAAATTATGAAGGTACTGTACTTCTCGTTAGTCACGATCGTGAGTTTATCGACAATACAGCCACAACAGTTTGGGCATTTGAAGGTAATGGCTTAGTAAATAAAGTCGTTGGCGGTTACGAAGAATATCGTGAATATCTGCAACGAATTGCGCCGTCTATTGACGAAAAGCCTGCCGTTACACCGTCAAAACCGGTTGTAACGGAAACTAAAGTTAAAAATAATCAGAAGAAAAAGCTTTCATACAAAGAGGAGAGGGAGTTAGAATCACTCCCCAAACAGGTTGAACTCCTAGAGCAAGAAATTGCAGAGCTTCAACTCACTGTTAACTCCTCTGAATTTTTTAAGTTAGATGCCGAGTTAACCACAAATACTTTGAACCAATTGGCCGAAGCTGAGTCAAAGCTTGACGAAGCTTTTGCACGGTGGGAAGAGCTCGAAGAAAAACAATAAAATTAAATTTAGGTAGTAGTTATTTTGAGTAATAAATATTTTGTTCGTTCATTAATATCCTTGTCTTTATTGACAGTAGTAGGTCAGGCAAACGCCGCTAAATATGACATTAAAGAAGTGTACTCTGGTGACAAATACCGTCAGAGTTTTGCTATTGACATAGATAATCAAGGCACGTTAATTGGTGCGGTTCGAGACAGTTTTAATTTTCCTATATATGTAGAACCCTATTTGACCGCTGAAACAGGACCGTTTCGCAGCTATTGTGCACTTTCGGATGCTGAACTAACGTCAGGTGAATTTGATTCTTCATCTATCGGTTGTCTCAAATTAGATTTAGCACGTACAACGACATCTAATAATCGCGTGGGTTATGGCGCTAGTCCTATTTATCAAAAAATTGGCGATTATAAATCGTTTTTTGGTACGGCTGATGACAGTACATTGATCAATATATTTGATTTTATTGATGACGATTTAGGAGACTTTACTAATAGTAATGTTGAACAAATTCGAGCAAGTAATAGTAATGGCATTAAAGTCGGTCACGGTACTGGTCCTTACAGTAAAATTTCGTTTCAACAAACGGGTGAATTTGCAGCCGAGTCGCCAGTAACTATGTGGCAGCAAGACTTTTTGTCTAGAGCCGTTGCTATTGTTGACGGTAATGTCATTGAATTGATGTCAGAAGAAACTCGTTACGGTGGCTATTCAACGGTTTATGACATATCTGATTCAAACTTTATTGCCGGTTCAGAGGCTATTGGTCTTCAAGTTGGTGTTGTAACTGCACTAGAAGAAAACTGTACTGGTGAATTGCTACCTGAACAAGTTTGTGCCTTAGTCAGTATTTAGGTCGAGTGCGTTTTACAATACACGTCCGGTTGTTTGGCAAATTGATAACTCAGGTAATATTGTGAGTAAAACACAATATGATTTAGTGTTTACGCCAAACGAAAATCAAACTGGCTCCTATTCAAGTCGCGCTATTGCAGTGAATGATCTTGGTATTGCTGTAGGTTATGGTCATGTACCTTATTCTGATTCGTCGGCAGCTGCGCAGGATTATCCACTGGTATTTCAAAATGGCACAACAACCGAAATGTTGGCTGATCATGAAGATTACGACCGTGGTTATGCGTTAGACATAAATGAAAACAATCTTATTGTGGGTAATTTAGACACGTATTTTGACAGTGCTTATAATAGTGAATTTTTCATCTATGACTTAAACAGCGGCGAGTTACAAACGCCAACGACGTTTTATTCCACGGCACAAAGTACAGCAAGTGGTATTAATGACGAAGGGGTTGTTGTTGGCCAAGCTGAATACGAAGTTACAACAAACCAAACACGTCGTAAACATGGCTTTATTTACGACAGTGTTAAAAAAGAATTTTTGACTTAAATGATTTGACCGAATGTAATTCGATTTATGAAATTGTCTCAACAAGTGCCATCAATAATGCTGGTCAAATTGCCGCAACCGCACTTAAAACAGTTGATACAAGAGATTATAAAGGCGAAATTGTTATAGATCCTTCTACCGGTGAAGCCTACCAAGAGCAGGTGGCAGTTGCCGTTTTATTGTCTCCAATCGATGGTGGCGAACTGGAAGAATGTGCGACTGAAGATGAACCAGACTATAAACGTAAAGGGTTATCCTTGCCGGTTAGTTTTACCATTTTACTTAGTGGTTTAATCGCAATAAGACGCAAGTTTTTATAATTTAATGTTCTAATAAAAAAGCCCATGTCTATCATGGGCTTATTTTTTCCTCTATTTATTTCCGCTAAAACAGTTGATCATATTTTTGTAATCTACTATTCATATATATGTGATTTTGCTCCAAAGAGTAAAAACTCAAAAGTGACTTCAAACTAATAAATTGAGGAAGTGCCTATGAAAAGACAGAAACGTGATCGCTCAGAAAGAGCTCATTCACAAGGATATAAAGCAGGTCTTACCGGACGTTCGAGAGACGCCTGTCCTTATCAATCTTCAGAAAGTAAATCACAATGGTTAGGCGGATGGCGAGAGGCTATCGGAGACAAGAATATTGGTCTCTTTAAATAACTATCACTAGAAATAAAAAAGCCCGACATAAATGACGGGCTTTTTAGTAACTAGTTTGAACTTTCAAACTTAGAATGAAGAAGTGTCTGTAAACAATCCAACTTTTAAATCATTTGCTTCATAGATTTTTTTGCCATCTACTTCAACTACACCGTCACCTAATCCCATATAAAGCTTACGTTTGATAACGCGCTTAAGGTCGATACGGTAAGTTACTTTTTAGCGGTAGGTAGCACTTGACCGGTAAATTTAACTTCACCTACACCCAGTGCACGACCTTTACCAGGGCCACCAGTCCAACCTAAGAAAAAGCCTACAAGTTGCCACATAGCATCAAGTCCTAAACAACCTTAGCATGACGGGATCTTCTTTAAAATGGCAAGCAAAAAACCACAGGTCTGGATTAATATCCAATTCAGCTATGATCTGTCCTTTACCATATTTTCCGCCTTCTTCTGAAATATGGACAATACGGTCCATCATTAACATATTATCTGACGGAAGTCGGCTATTTCCCGGGCCAAAAAGCTCGCCATTACCGCAATCGATTAAATCGTTTTTATCGTAGCTGTTTTTCTGTAACATAAATACTCTTAACAAGAAGTGTAATAAAGGTCGCTAATTTAGCGAACACTTGTACGCTAAACAACTCTGAACAGTAATTTAACTAAAATTTAATATTCAAATGAACAAAAAACAACCATTATCTAACGCTGAGAAACAAAAACGCTACCGAGAAAGGAAGATCCTGCAAGGTAGAAAAGAAGTTCGTGGCTATTTAACCAATGAAGCTCAAGTGTGTCTTGAAGAAATTCGTATCAAAACGGGATGGGATGACAGCACAATATTGAGCAACGCAATTCGCCTAACGTTTGCGGCTCAACAGTGTGGACAAGTGAAATTATTAAATAGTTGGTTGGTGAAGCACAAAAAATAACTATTGAAACTGACCATCTCCAAAGCTTACCGAAAAATCGGCACACCACACACTTATACTATTCATTTTGTCGAGTGGGGCTGGCGAAGTGAATTTAACGGTAAAGTCTTCATTGGCATACGCTCTACCATTTAATTGCATACCCATAGCAAAACCGCCATTCTCAGTGTCGTATTGCCCATCTAAAGCGCCATAAAAATAGACAGACGGACCTTCACCATCGTAAGTAAAATTAGTCACAGATAAGGTGCAGTTGTCCTCAATCTTAACTGTTCCAGACACCATATGATGAAGTGTACTCAATATCGCCGTAGAACCAACGCTAGGGTGATCTGCCATGTCACAGCTATATTGTGATTCATTTTCTATGTCGTCGTCTGTGGTTGCGCCACCGTCGTCCATGTCGTTGGTTGTTGTGTCATCCATCATGACCGTTTCGGTCATTTCTATGTCTGGTTCATTCATTTTATCAGAACAGGCCCCAAGCAAAGTTGATGATAAAACCAATAGTGTTAACAAGGACAATTTAGTAGACATAACAAACCTTATAAATACAAACGACGCGTTAACTATATAGAACTAGGTTTATTAAATAATCTTTCAATTTACTTTTATTTTTTACAACTGGTATTTTTCTAGTCGATATAAAAACTGTTTGTAGTTTAACCCGATGAGTTTCGCCGACTTCGTTCGGTTGCCATCGGTACGGTCTAAAGATTGCTGTAATATGTCTTTTTCAAACTCATCCCAAACCAGCCCATCGGGGGGATTTCAAAACCTGAAGTAACATCTATTTTGTGGGTACTGTTGCTATTAAAACTCAACTCTTCTGCATCCCCGAGCAAAACGAATCGTTCTATACGATTACTTAACTCGCGCACATTGCCGGGCCAAGGGTAGTCATAAATAGCCCGTTTTTGTTCTGTCGTCAGTTGCGGTGCTTTACTTTTGTACTGAGTTTCGAACTTCTGAATAAAGTGTTCAAATAACCGTGGTATGTCTTCTTTTCTTTCTCTGAGCGCCGGCATTGTAAGCGGCACAACGTTTAACCGATAATAGAGATCTTCACGAAATTCATTGGAACTGATTAACTCTGGAATATCTCTGTGGGTCGCCGCGATAACTCGGGCATCAATTTGGATCTCTTCATTTGAGCCTAAACGGACAATGACATTTTCTTGTAAAAACCGGAGTAACTTGGCCTGCAGTAAAATAGGTAACTCACCAATTTCATCTAAAAATAATGTTCCGCCATTGGCCGCTTCTATTTTGCCAATTTTACGTTCTGTCGCGCCGGTAAAGGCGCCTTTTTCAGCACCAAATAGTTCGGCTTCTGCTAGGTTTTCTGGAATAGCCCCGCAGTTTATTGCCACAAAGTTATTAAGGTGACGTTGTGACATCTTATGCAGCGCTCTGGCCGCTAACTCTTTACCTGTACCACTTTCTCCGTGGATCAATACGGTAGCATTGGTATTTGAAACACGTTTTATTCGGTCATATACTTTTTGCATACACGGCGCGCTACCAACAAGTTCAACTAAGTTTTTTGTTCGGAGAGTTGCTCTGAAAGGGCGCTGTTTTGTAACCGTAAATTGTTTGCTGTATTGGCTTTGGTAATGGCCAGAAGCAGTTCTTGAGTTTGAAATGGCTTACTTAGATAGTCATCTGCGCCTTTTTCAACAGCTTCTACTGCGTGTTGCACTGAACCGTAGGCCGTAGCAACCACAAAGCCACAGTTAATCTTGTTGTTTCGAATATATTCCAACAAGCTGATGCCAGTTAAACTTCCCAGCTTCCAGTCAGAAAAAATAACATTTGGCACTTGGCCTATTTTTTCGAGGTTTTTTAATTCAACTATTGCTGACTCAACCGATTCGGCTGAAACTATTTCATGGCCATGATCTTTAAGAATGTCGGCGACAAGTTCTCGTTGATCTTTTTCATCTTCTACTAATAGAACTAACATTTGGAACCCTTTGACGTGCATTTTATATTTAACACCTAATCAAAAACATATGTTCGTAGGTTGTTAAAGTAACATTGGTCTTAGTAATACTGGTTTTGTATCTCGATTTTAATGACTGAGGTTTACATTATCCTTGCTTACGCAAAATTAACGTTGCCTTTGCACCTTCTGACGTATTTTTTAGGTTTAGTGAACCATTGTAATAAAGTTCTGCGATACGTTTGCCAATGTATAAGCCCATACCAGCGCCTTCAGCTTTTGAAGATACATGGGGAGCAAATAACTGTGGTTCAATATTTTTATCTATACCGCCGCCATTGTCCGAAACGGTAATGCAAGTTTGATCATCATTTTCATATTTGTTGATTTTGAGTTTTAAAACATCTGGGTTATGGCTTATTGCCGCTTCGTAACCGTTAAAAATAATAGTATGTAATATGCTTCTCAATTCGTTTAGTTCGCCAACGACAAAGCTCTGTTCGCCGAGTTCAAACTCGATTTCCAACGGTTTGGTATTAGAAGGGTGTGATTGCTTGAGTTCCAACGTTACATCTTTAATCAAACTGTTAATATCAATTTTAGCACCGCGTTCCATTTTACCAGACGTTAAGGTTAACAGCGCCGCAATGCTTTTGTTTAGTTGCGAGATCTTAACTTTGATGTTGTCTAATAATTGAAGTTTGGTCGTTTCATCGCAATCTGGTTTTTGCAGCTGATCTATGGCTAAACCAATAGTATGAAGTGGGTTGCGAAGGGCATGCGCAATACCTTTGCTCACGTCACCGATTTCTTCAAGGTGAGAGCGTTCGCTCAATTTTGTTTCCATCTGTTCGAGCAATACGAGTTGTTTGCTCATGGCATTAAACTGGGTAATCGCAAATTGGATTTCGTTGGTGCCTGAAACTTCAACTTCGACGTCTTTTTCGCCTTGTTCTATTTTGCGAAAACCAAGGGTTAGATTATTCATCGGTTGGCTGATTTTATTGCTTAACCAAAAAACAAAAATAATCCCTAAAATAGAAGTAAATATAATGATGTAGGTGATTGAGTTAATCATTTTTTCTAGCAAAAACGATTGCCCTTTATTGGCGCTTTTGTGTCTCTTTTCAATAATTTTCACGAGCGCGGGTTTGTGCTCCGACAAGTCAGGATCGATTTCTTTATAATGTTCGATTTGTTGCTTTAAATGTTTTTTGAATAGCTGATGTGTTGAACGTTCATCTTTAGTAATAAAGATTTGGATATTTCCGAATTCTTCCGCGGTACTAATTTCTTTACCGCTATAGAACTTTCTTAACATCGAATTAATTTTTTTCCTAATTGATTTAGGTTCGTTTTTTAACAACTGATTAATGAGTTCTTCAGATTTTCTGCTTTTGCTATAAGCAAAACGACGTCATAGTCATTTCGAACACCATTGCTCATATCTTTGATCTCAATTCGAAATGCATTTAATGAACGTTTAGATTTAGACTTAGATTTATGAGCGGTTTTATTTTTGTTTGAATATTTGTTGAACTCCAATTCATGAACTTCAACCTCAACTTCGGCATCTTGCGGAATATTTTCGATTGTTCTATCGATGATAAGGTTGGCTAATCGTTTGCCTCGTAATTCAATTTCTTGCTCCATCTTTTGTTTTAATTGATCAACTAAAAATATTTGTGATGCGGCCATCACAACAAGAAACGAGGTAAGCAAAATAAATAGGTAACGCTTGATTGTCATTTTTTAATCTTATGTTTGGTCGTTTGAAAATAACGGACTGAAAATCAACCCTAACGAAATTAAATGAAGTATTAGCGTATCGTTCGAATACCTATACTCGGTACTTTCCGATTGCCCAGTATCTTCATCTCTTCGCAACTATATTGTTTCATATACTGATACTGTTTAATTGTACGCAATCTTTGTTCCACATATTTAAACTTTGTAAAACAGCAGGTTAACGAAGGCATAACTAGACTATAGATTAATATATCCTGATATGGGGAATAACGCATGCTTATATCAGGATTTATTTGTATTTATTAGGACGTGTATTTTTACTTAATTTAGTTAAGTAATTGAAATTTATGTCGTAATTTTTTGTGGCACAGGAATTGAGTTACTTACTGAGAATGACATTAAAAGAGTTGAATACTTTTAACGTCGAATTGTTCAACTTAGATTACTATTTTACGGAGTAATACCATGAAAAAATGAAATTACATTCTATCGCCGCTGCTGTAAGTCTTACAATCGGTATGTTAGCAATGACATCAACAGGTGCCATTGCAGGTTCTAAACATAAAGATCACGAAAATCGCAGAAACGTTGAAAAAATATCGTTAAAGTTGTTTCTGAATCAGGTGACGGTGTTGAAGTTTATGTTTTAAACAAAGACGTTAAAAAAGAATACAACTTTAGCTTTGACGAATTAGATAGCATGGACAATGTTTCCGCCAAACTTGGCGACTTAGATTCAGATACACAATCTAAAATTGTCGAACTTTTAGGCCAACTTAAAGACCACGATGCCAAACATGTTGTGATAAAAAGTGCCGAAATAGCTAAAGGCGATAAAGAAACTGAAGTTTATATGATCAGAACCGCCGATGGCGAAGAAAATGTACATATTGAAATTGACGTAGAAGGCGAAGGCGCGGGTTCTGAAAAACGCATGTTTATCCATAAAATGATGGAAGATGGTAAAAAAGGCCACCATGACAGAGGCGGAAAACGTAATTCGAAAGAAAAAGGCAAAATGAGCAAGAAAAAATTAAAGCACATCTTGAAACATTTAGTTAAAACTGAAAAGTTAGATGAAGCAGAGAAAGCTGAACTTAGAGCTATTTTAGACGGTCAATAAAACATAGCGTTTCCCAACGGTTGTGTCACGCCATTACAATTTTGTAATGGCGTTTTTCATGACCTTGTAGTGATTAAGTAACTCACTAAATCTTTCGGTAGTTCCGCCTTTATCTGGGTGATATTCTAGAGATTTATGACGATATTTGGCCTTTAATTCCTTCATCGTTGGCGTTGTGTCAAATTCGAAATAGGCCTGAGCTTGCTCTACAAGTTGCGGCGTATAAAGGGCGTTTTTGTTATATTTTTGCCAAAATTGAGACAACAAACTCGCTACATCTGCACTATCAGTTTTATCAAAATTATTCCAATCCAAATAATAATCACGTAAACCGTCACTTTCTAAGTAACAGCTTGGCTCGGTTGTTGAGTTGGCAGAAATCACATTGAGTTGTATAGAAAGTACATGAATTTCTATATTAAAAGTTTGTGTTTCGTGACCGAGTTGATTGAGCCGATACAAGGCGTGAAACAATATAAAGTGCGTTTGAAACAAGCTTAGATTTTGGGATAGACTACCTACCTCAAAAAAGAATAGGGCGCTTTGGATAGCTTATCGATTAATTCAAATTCGGTAAATTTATCGCCGGACAAGAGCAACTGATAAACAGCTTGTTCGAGTTCATCAGTAGCCCTATGCGGATTTGTTATCGCTTTTTTGTCGTTAGACTTCATAAGTCAGTGGGTCAGTCACATTATTTTTTTCAAATGCTTCTAATCGTTCCTGACAGGCACCACATTTGCCACATGCATGTTCACGTCCGTTATAACAGGTCCAAGTTAACCCGTAGTCCAGTCCCATTTTAAGACCGTCTTTTAGAATATCGATTTTACTCGATTCTAAATATGGAACGACGATGTCTATCGGATCGTAGTTTGAAATCGCACAAACGTCCTGCATCTTTTTGACAAACTCTGGTCGACAATCTGGATAAATAGCGTGGTCACCTGAATGTGCGCCATAATACACTTTACTAGCCTCTAAGCTCACGGCGTAACCGACAGCAAGTGATAATAAGATCATATTCCGATTAGGCACGACTGTCTGCTTCATGCTTTCTGCTTCGTAATGACCCTCAGGCACGTCAATATTTGCAGTTAACGACGAACCCGCAATGATGCCGCCAATGGCACTAATATCGACAATTTTGTGTTGTACTCCAAGTTTCTCACAGGCATTTTGAGCAAAGTTAACTTCTTTTACATGGCGTTGCCCATAATCAAACGTTAACGCATATACGTCTAAACCGTCTCTAATTGCTCGGTTTAATACAGTGAATGAATCCATTCCACCAGAAAAGATAACAACTGCTTTATCAGACATTTTTAACCTTATTTAATATTTACCAACATCGAGGTATTGGATTTGTTACAATACCGCGCAATATTTACTGGCGCAGTAGTTAACTATTGATAGTCGTAAATTTTAAATCATTATTGAACGATTAGAAAGAATAGTCAGAGATTGAGCGGTTAATATTCCATGATTAATTACAATGTAAATGAGTTGTTTGAAACGATCCAAGGTGAAGGGCAATATACCGGTACGCCTTCTTTGTTTTTGCGATTGCAAGGTTGCCCAGTGGGTTGTTCTTGGTGCGATACAAAACAAACGTGGGAAACAGACAAAGCTGATGAAACTGATTTGCAGACCATATTGATTAAACCAGCGGACTCGCCTACGTGGACTGCTTTAACTGCAGACCAAATATTAGGTATTTTTAAAAACCAAGGTTATACCGCTAAACATGTGGTTATCACAGGTGGTGAACCCTGTATGTTTGATTTAGTGCCGCTTTGTGAGTTGTTACATAATCATGGCTATTCAACCCAAATTGAAACCAGTGGTACATTTGTTATTAAAGCTCCTGAAACAACTTGGGTTACGGTTTCGCCAAAGATTAATATGAAAGGCGGATATGAAGTTTTGGCCTCTTGTATGGCTCGTGCGAATGAAATTAAGCACCCGGTGGCCCGTGAAGTCCACGTTGAAGAACTAGAAGCGCTATTAGCTAAGTCACCAATTAATAAGAATGCTTTTGTGTATTTACAACCAATTAGTCAAAAGCCGTCTGCAACCCAATTAGCGATAGACACCTGCATTAAAAAGAACTGGCGCTTATCGATTCAAGTTCATAAGTATATTGGGATCAGTTAGTCTTATTTTTAAATGATACGGCACAAATAAAAAGCTCATTTGTTAATTAAAACAAATGAGCTTTTTTATGTCTAACGACAAATGCAATCAATTGCTTGCATTAGACGTTAACATTACCAATTAGCGTTTAGTTGCAGCTTTCATATCACGAACAAAAGCAGCTAATTCACTTAACATTGTTTGTTTGTCGTTAAGATTATTCTCAATGATTTTAACGACAGCGGAGCCCGATATTGCACCTTTTGCTCCGGCCGCAATAGCACTCGCAACCTGTTTTGGCGTAGATATACCAAAGCCTAAAATAGGTGGGGCTGCATGGTAAGCTTTCATTGTTTTTATCATAGCATCTGCCGGCATTTCTGCCTGCGACTCTGCACCAGTGACGCCAGAACGACTCAACAAGTAGGTATAACCGCGGCTGTAACTCGCCACTTGACGTAATGTTTCATCGCGCACATTTGGCGGCACGATAAAGACCGCGTCGATATTGGCTTTTTCAGCGGCTAATCTAAATGGTTTAGACTCACGAACAGGTACGTCAGCGACGAGCACTGAGTCGACACCTGCATCATTACATAGTTGATAAAATTGCTCGATACCTTTTGCTAATACCAAGTTACTATATAACAACAATCCAATTGGGGTATCTGGGTATTCGTCTCGAATTCGACGAATTAAATCCAAACAGTCTTGTGTACGAATTGGATTATCAAGTGCTCTAATATTTGCCGCTTGGATTGTTGGTCCATCGGCAATAGGGTCTGAAAACGGAATACCGAGTTCTAATGCGTCTGCGCCAGCGTCAATAAGTGTTTTAATGATCTCATAACTGGTTTCTAAATCAGGGTCAGCAATCGTGACAAAAGGAATAAACCCGCCTTCAGCGTTTTGGTCTAATTTTGCAAATAAGTTGGAGTAACGGTTTGACATTATTTGTCTCCCATTTCAGTTAATACGCTATGGACATGAGTTAGATCTTTATCACCACGACCCGATAAATTAACCAATAAAACCTGATGTTTTTCAGGATCGGCTTTGGCTAATTTAAGTGCGTAGGCTAGGGCATGTGATGATTCCAACGCAGGGATAATCCCTTCTCGTTTGGCTAGCGTTTGAAAAGCTTCAAGGGCTTCATCGTCATTAATAGCAACATAATTGGCTCGACCAATTGATTTTAAATGCGCATGTTGAGGCCCTACAGCAGGATAATCGAGTCCTGCTGAAATTGAGTAAGATTCTTCAATTTCGCCATCTTCGGTTTGCATAATGTGGGTGTAAGCCCCGTGCAATATCCCTTTTGAATCGATACCTAAATCAAGAACCGCTAGCGCTGCCCCATGTTCACCGGTTTCAATGCCTTTACCGCCTTGGTTCAACGCCAATAAGTTGCACGCCATCTTCTGGGATAAAGTCATTAAACATACCGATTGCATTTGAACCACCACCAACACAGGCAATAACCGCGTCTGGCAATTGACCTTCTTGCTCAAGAATTTGTTGTTTTGCTTCTTCACCAATCATCTTTTGGAAGTCACGAACAATGGTTGGGAACGGATGTGGGCCCGCTGCTGTGCCCAATAAATAATGACTGTCGTCGTAGCTAGAAGCCCAATCACGCATCGCTTCGTTTACTGCATCTTTTAACGTGCCAGAACCAGCAGTAACAGGAATAACCTTCGCCCCCATTAGCTCCATTCTAAAAACATTAGGTTGCTGTCTTTCTATGTCTTTTGCACCCATATAAATACGAGCTTCGAGACCCAATAACGCACAGGCTAGGGCGGTTGCAACGCCATGTTGTCCGGCACCTGTTTCGGCGATAACCCGTGTTTTACCCATGCGTTTTGTTAACAAGGCTTGGCCTAAAACCTGATTGGTTTTATGTGCGCCACCGTGTAATAAGTCTTCGCGTTTTAAGTAGATTTTTGTATTGGTGCCCTTGGTAAGGTTACGACACAAAGTTAATGGTGTCGGACGACCTGCGTAATCTTTTAATAAGTGGTTAAACTCTTTGATAAATGCATCGTCGTCAATTGCGTTGATATAGGCTTGTTCGAGCTGTTCCAAAGCAGGAACAAACAATTCGGGAACAAACATACCGCCATATTCGCCAAAATACGGATCTAATGTTTTCTTTTGTGACATTTGAAATACCTTACTGTTTAACTTTGTAAACTGTGTTTACGATTGATTATATCGAAACACTGTTGAACTAATTCTTTATTTTTGATGCCTTAGCGATGTTTCTACGCCAGAATTTAAATCCACACCATTAATTGGCAATTGGATCGCATCGTTTATGTTTTGCGGGTTTAATCCGCCAGCCAACATTATTGGCGCGATATCGAGTGGTAAAGACGTTAAGTTTTGCCAACTAAATGTCATACCGCTACCACCTTGGGTGCCATCTGGTGTTACGGTATCTAATAAAATACGATCAGCTTGTGGCCATTGGGCTGGTAATTTCCCATCGACAGGCACTGAAATAACTTGCCAGATCTCGATGTTTTTGCCGACTTGTGACAGTGCTTCACGTAATTCATCAATGTAATTTTGATCCTCATCACCGTGAAGTTGTAAGGCGCTGACTGGAACTTGGGAAATTAAACGAACCAAGTCGTTTATTGTTTTATTCCTAACAACGGCTACAAACGGTAAGTTTATCACTTCCTGAGTTTCGCTAATGATGTCTTTTGCTTGTTCTGGGGTAACACAACGTTTACTCGATTCAACAAAAATGAGCCCTCCAAATGATGCACCGGCCTTAGCAATGGCGATAGCGTCTTCAGACTGAGTAATACCACATACTTTATGTTGTCCATGCACTAATTCACGGCAGGCTTTTTCCAAGTCTTTTGAGCCATTAACGAACTACCAACGAGATAGCCATCTACATGTTTGTTGAGGCTCATAATTTGGCCGTGATTATAAATGCCGGATTCAGAAATTAATACGGTATTATCCTGTTGTTTTTTATCGGCAAGCGTTTTAAACAGGTCAACTAACATTGGTGTTTGATTTAGATCAGTAGACAGATCACGCAAATTTCGGTTATTTATGCCTAAAATATCACAATTTAGCGCAACGGCTCGTTCCATCTCTTCACGGTTACTGACCTCGGTCAATACATGCATACCAAGCTCTTTTGCTACCGTATCCAAGCGAATATAAGTTTCGTCGTCTAATACTGACAGCATCAATAAAATCGCATTGCCGCCAAAATGGCGCGCGAGATAAACTTGATAGGGCTCTACAAAAAAATCTTTACATAACACTGGTTGTGGCAATTTGCTGCGTACAAGCGGTAATCGTTCAAATTCGCCTTGAAAGTACTTTTCGTCAGTTAAAACCGAAACACAACTGGCATATTGACTATACGCTTGGCAAATTTCATTCAGGTCAAATACTTCTCTTATCAAACCTTTAGATGGACTGGCTTTTTTACATTCGAAAATATATGCCGCGCCTTTGTTTTGTTTATCATCGATTAATGCTTGTTTAAAATCACGATCGGACACGGTTAATTGGTCTATAAACGACTCAAGTGGAAAATTGATTTCTCGCTGTGCCACTTCAATACGCTTATCTACAACGATTTTTTCTAATACATTCATGTTTACTGGTCCTGCGCCGACAGTGCGACAAATTGATTCAGCGTTGTCAGCCCTGCGCCACTTAATAACGTCGACTTAGCCAATGCAATTGCAGCTTCAAAGCTGTCCACTAAACCAGATAAAAATAGCACTGGCGCGGTATTTAGAATGACAGCGGTATTGTGAGCGTCGATACCATCGCCCGCCAATACTTGTTTAATATTAGCGGCGTTTTCTACTGGTGTTCCACCTTGTAGGTCAGATAAGGCGTATTGTTTAAACCCAAATTGTTGTGGGGTAAGTTCGAACTCTGTTATCTCACCATTAAGAAGTTGCACGACTTTAGAAGGGCCATGAACAGCAATTTCATCCATTCCACTGCCGTGTACTATCCATGCGGCTTTTTACCAAGCAGCTTTAGCGTTTCAGCTAAAGGTCGACATAAATGTTCTGAGTATACGCCAATCACTTTTATTTCAGATTTTGCAGGGTTAACTAATGGGCCAAGAATATTAAAGATGGTGCGGGTCTCGAGAGCTTGACGAACGGGCATCGCAAATCGAATACCGGCGTGGTATACCGGCGCCATAAGAAACGTTAAATTGGTTTCATCTAAACATTTACGTGCATGTTCAGGCGTCATATCCAATTTAATCCCAAGCTCGGACAATACGTCGGCCGAGCCTGACTTTGACGATACTTTACGATTACCATGTTTTGCCATTTTAACGCCACATGCAGCACCAAGTATTGCGCTAATGGTGCTAATGTTAATGGTATGCGTGCCATCGCCGCCCGTACCGCAATTGTCTGCAGTAGGATAGTTTGGGATTGGGAAGGGTAACGCGTTACCCGAAAGTGCCGCGGCCGCGCCCGCGATTTCATCCGGCGTTTCACCTTTCATTTTTAAAGCTGTTAACAGCGCACTTAAATGGATATCTTCCATTTGGCCTTTTACGACACTCGTGAAAAGTTGTTCTGTTTGTTCAGCGGACAAATTGTTATTTGCCATCACATTATGAATAAGGTCAATGTCTTTCATTACGTAATCCTTTAATTTGAATTCTGGGTCAAATAGGCGATGCTATTTTTTAATAAATGAGAACCGTTGGTGGTCAAAATAGATTCAGGGTGGAATTGGAAACCAAGGGTTTTATCTTGCTCATGCACCATCGCCATTACCAAGTCGCCAAACATGGCAATTTGCTTGAGTTCACTCGGTAGGTCCCGTGCAACAAGGGAATGATATCTCGCGACTTGTAACGCGTTACCGAAATCATTGAATATCTCATGATCTTTAAGGTCAATAACTGACGATTTGCCATGTACGGTTTCACCGGCTAAATCGACGGTTGCACCGTAGTGTTCTGCTAAGGCTTGATGGCCTAAACAAATGCCGATAATTGGAATAACACCACAAAATTTTGCAATAAGCGCCATCATGGTTGGTGAGTCACTCGGTGTACCTAGACTATAGGTGATAAAAACAAAATAGGCTGTTCGTTATTCGCGATACTGTTCTCAATGCGTTGCGTGATAAATTCTGCACTTAAGGTATTTCGATAAACTTCGACGTTAAGTTCAAGGGCGTTTAATTCTTCTACTAGGTTGTAGGTAAACGAATCTTGGTTGTCGATAAAGTATATTTTACTCATTAGTCACTCCGTTTACTTAGAGGTTAAAAGGGCTTGGCTTGCACAAACCGCTCGAATAACGGCTTGTGCTTTACTGACAGTTTCGTCGGCTTCAGATTGTGGGTCTGAATCATAAACAACCCCAGCACCCGCCTGAATGTGAGCCATGTTGTGCTGGACAAATGCGCTTCGAATTACGATACAGGAATCCATATCGCCATTGCCGTTAAGGTATCCAACCGCACCACCGTAACTACCGCGTCGCTGTTTCTCTACTTGTCGAATTAATTGCGCGGCTTTAATTTTTGGCGCGCCAACTAAGGTGCCCATATTCATGCACGCTTGGTAAGCATGCAGAGCGTCTAATTCTGGTTTAAGCTTACCGACAACTCGAGACACTAAATGCATTACGTAACTATAGCGGTCTACTTTTAGTAATTCTTTTACGCAGCGTGTGCCCGTATCACTAATACGAGCTACGTCATTACGCGCTAAATCAACTAACATTAAATGCTCGGCGACTTCTTTTTGATCATTACGAAGTTCAAGCTCAACCCGTGAGTCTAGGTCTAAATTGATCCCGCCTTTGGAGTCAAAACCACGTTTACGTGTACCTGCAATTGGGTAGACTTCGACTTGACGTGTATCCGCGCAGTACTTTAAAGCCGATTCAGGAGACGCTCCAAACAACACGTAATCTGCATGTTTAAGATAAAACATATATGGGCTTGGGTTATCACGTTTTAAGTGGCGGTAAGCGTCGAGGCTGTCTTCACAAGGAAGAGAAAAACATCGTGAAGGAACCACTTGGAATATGTCGCCCTGAACGATGTTGTTTTTTAACTGTAAAACGGTTTGCTTGAATGTGTCATCTGAAATATTTACCGTAAAATCCAATTTGCCGTTTAACAGATCAAAACCTACGTCTTTAATTTCAGGTGAAATTTGTTTAAAGATATTTTTGATGTGTTCTAAACGTTTGCCAATGCTAAAACAGTTTGCGTAGGCGGTTTCGCCACTGAATACATTACCTACTATTTCAGATGTACCATTTTGATGGTCGATCACAACCATAGTTTCGGCCAAATAATAAACAAAGTCTGGGCAAGTATTATTTCCGTCTGGGACATTTGGTAGTTGTTCAAAATTTCCTAACATGTCGTAGGCAAAACAACCGCCTAAAAACACCGCAAAAGGGTCGGTTTCATCATGTTTAAACTGATTAATGATTAAGCGTAAAGACTCAAAGGCGTTAACTTGTTTTAAACGTTGTTCTTCATTGACGTTTAAATCCGGTGGTGAAAAGGTCAGCGTGAGTTCCATGCCTTGTTGCACGATAACAACATCGCTTGAGTGTAATTGTTCAAATTGTTGTTTTATATAATGATTAGCACATTGACCATTTTCATTCTGGGCAACAAGTGTCACTGTATTTCCACGACATTCTAAAACAACGGCGGTATCAACAAGCATTAAACTTTTTAAGTTATCTTTGCTGTTAATTTCTGCGGATTCTAATAAAAGAGCGTAATTGCTGTCAGTTGTTGCTAGTTCAAAGGCTTTTAATGGGCTGTCGATGTAATCCACATTTATTGAAATACTGGCTACTTCGCCCGGAGAAGTCGTAATTTGACTGAATACCATGTTTAATCTTCTTTACTAAATAATGTTCTAAATTTACGGGCATAAAAAACCCGCTGATTGCGGGTTTCTACATAAAGTCGTGTTAAAAAACAGACACGCAGCACTCACCCGCCAAAATTGGAAGTTAACCACCAACGCCAAGTTGTATGATTTGAGATAACTGTATTCATGATTACCTAAGCTGTCTGTTTTAAAAAGTGTTTATATAAAACCGCGAATTTAACTTAGAGTCAAGAGGGGAATTTATCGCGTGTAGAACTAAACGCTATATGCAATAATGTTGGCTATGCAAAATACCGATAATTTTTCCTATGATTTACACAGTCATACGACCGAATCTGATGGCTCGTTAACGGTTTCAGAACTGTTAATGAGAGCCGATATTAAACAAGTTAATGCCTTGGCAATAACTGATCACGATACAATCAATGGGTTAGTCAAAGCAAAACAATATATTGAAGAACAATCGCTTAAGATAAAATTAGTCAATGGCGTTGAAATATCCACCAAATGGCATGGTTTTGAAATACATGTCATTGGTTTATGTTTAGATCTTGAAAACGAGCATTTAAATAATTTACTTACAAAGCAACAAAACGCAAGGCGGATCAGGGCTAAGCTGGTTGCTGAAAAGTTAGAAAAAAGGTTATGTTGGTATTTATCAAGATGCCTATGACTTAGCTGGAAGTGATCACATAAGTCGAACTCATTTTGCTAAGGCCCTTATAAACAGAGGTGGCGTAGCCCATTTTAATGGTGCCTTTAAAAATATTTAGGCAAGGGTAAATCTTGTTATGTGGCAGCGGAATGGGTAAGTATAGAAGAAGCTGTGGCGGCTATAAATGCTGCGGGCGGTATTGCAGTTCTTGCGCATCCCATTCGTTACGATATGTCGAATAAGTGGTTAGCAAAATTAGTTGCACAGTTTGCTGAAGCGCAGGGGCGGGGCTTGAAGTTGGATTAACCCAAATCACGCCTAACCAACGAACCCATTTGAGTAATTTGGCCCAGCAACATGACTTATATAGCTCCCAAGGCTCGGACTTTCATGGTCCTGCACGTTGGATAGAGTTAGGACGAAATCTAAAGTTAGGCGAACATTGCAAACCTGTTTGGGAACATCCTAAATGGCGCTTTGCTTAACGGCACGTTATAGTAAGATATATAGAGAAAGGAAGTACCTAAGCCATGAGTCAGTTTTTTCATATTCATCCAGATAACCCGCAGGGCCGATTGATCAGTCAAGCCGTCGCTATTGTAAGAAACGGTGGTGTTATTATTTATCCGACCGATTCGGGATATGCTATTGGATGTGGATTAGGTGAGAAAAAGCGATGGATCGAATAATTAGTATTCGACGCGTTGATAAAAACCATAATTTTACATTGGTTTGTAAAGATTTATCAGAAATCGCAAATTTTGCACGAGTCGACAATTCTGCGTTTCGTATCATCAGGCATTTAACGCCCGGGCCATTTACCTTTATTTTTAAAGGCACAAAAGAAGTCCCAAAACGTGTGTTAAATGACAAACGTCGAACCATAGGTATACGAGTACCAAATAACAAAATAGCATTAGCCTTGCTCGAAGAGCTAGGTGAGCCATTAATGTCATCGTCATTGTTGTTACTATAGGTGACGAATTTGCAGAGTCTGATCCAGACGAAATGCGATTACGCCTTGAGAAACACGTTGATTTAATTATCCATGGTGGCTTTTTGGGTGAGAAACCGACATCCGTTGTCGATTTTACGGATGGCGAGCCTGTGGTATTGCGCCGCGGTGAGGGCGATACTAGCCATTTTGACTAATGACCAACGCTGAACAACTTCAACCTCCTGTCATAGATACAACACAAATGGTGCAGCAGTCGCTGCCTCTTGCGTTTGTCCGTGGGGAAGCGGTAATTGAACGACCTGAAGACTTATTTATTCCACCAGATGCCCTTGAGGTTTTTTTAGAGGCATTTGAAGGGCCTCTCGATTTTTTACTGTATCTCATCAAAAAGCAAAAGTTTGATATTGTCGACTTACCAATTCAAGAAATTACCCTGCAGTACATGGAATACGTCGATTTGATGAAAAACATGAAACTTGAACTTGCTGCTGAATATCTTGTAATGGCAGCCATGTTAGCTGAAATCAAATCTCGATTATTATTACCGCGCAATCAGTTTGCCGACGACGATGAATTAGACCCTAGAGCTGAATTGATACGTCGATTACAAGAGTATGAAATATATAAAGAAGCAGCGGCAAATATCGATGAAATGCCGCGTTTAAACCGCGAAATTTATGTTGCTCAAGCAGCTTTACCATTAAATATGGAGCCAATTGTTCAACATCCTGAAATTGATATGCACGAACTTGTCGCAGCGTTCCAAGACGTTGTTAATCGGCTCGAAGCTTTTAGTCATCATGAAATATCCGCGGAAAAATTATCAACACGTGAGAGAATGTCGCAATTATTAGAACGTTTGTCACAGACTGACTCTTTTGTGCCATTCCCGGAATTGTTTGATTTATCTGAGGGGAGACAGGGCGTTGTCGTGACCTTTTTGGCTATACTCGAACTCGTAAAAGAAAAATTACTAGAGATAATTCAGAGTGAAGCGTTTAGTCAATTACATGTTAGGTATAAAAGGGTAGAATAGCGATGAGCGAAAGTCTGACCGACGACAAATTACTCCAATTAATCGAAGCTGCAATATTTTGTGCTGATTCGCCATTGACGGTGGAGAAGATGAAACAAACGGTGTTAGTCGACCAAAAAGTGACGACAAAACGTGTGAAAATTGCGCTAGAAAAATTGCAAGAACATTACGACAACCGCGGCATTAACTTAGTCAAGGTGGCTTCGGGGTATCGCTTTGAAGCGGCAAAATCCATATCGAGTTCGTTAGGTTATCTATGGACAGAGCGGCCTGCAAAATACAGTCGAGCGTTGTTAGAAACGTTAGCATTAATCGCCTACAATCAACCAATAACCCGTGGTGAAATAGAAGATGTACGTGGTGTCAGCGTTAGCACAAACATTATACGTACGTTAACAGAGCGAAATTGGGTAAAAGTCGTTGGACATAAAGAGGTACCGGGTAGACCATCGTTGTTTGGCACCACCAACGCATTTTTAGACTATTTTGGGTTGCGCAATTTGTCGCAGTTGCCACAATTGATGGAACCAGAAGCACTTGAAACGATTACACGTCGTTTAGAAAATGAATTTATGGGGGTTGACCAAGAAGCGTCGACCTCAACTGAAACAAATTATACAAATTAGAAATAGAGATTATTTAATGTCAGAAAAATTGCAAAAAGTATTAGCACGCTGTGGTGTTGGCTCTCGCCGGGAAATGGAAACATACATTACCAACAATCGAGTAAGCATTAACGGTAAAGTTGCAAAACTTGGGGATAGAATCGACAGCACAGAAACCATTCGTGTTGACGGCCATGTTATTGAAATTCGTCCAGTTGCTGACGAAATATGCCGAGTGATTATGTACAACAAGCCAGAAGGCGAAATGTGTACCCGAAAAGACCCTCAAGGTCGCCCTACCGTCTACGATAGATTGCCACAACTTAAAAATAGTCGCTGGATTGGTATTGGTCGTCTCGACGTGAATACCTCTGGTTTATTGCTATTTACTAATGATGGTGATTTAGCTAATCGATTAATGCACCCAAGTTACGAAATAGAACGTGAATATTCGGTTCGTGTATTTGGTGAAGTCGAAAACAGCCATTTGCAAAATTTAACCAAAGGGGTTGAGTTAGAAGATGGCATTGCAAAGTTTGATAAAATTAAAGCGGATTCAAACCAAAACGATGAAAGCAGTAATCGCTGGTTTACGGTTAGTTTACGAGAAGGTAAAAACCGTGAAGTACGTCGTTTATGGGCTTCTCAAGAGTTAACTGTAAGCAGACTGGTTCGTACTCGTTATGCTGACGTTGTTCTCGATAGACGGTTAATCCAAGGCGGTTGGCGCGAGTTGCCGTTAGATGAATTAAATAAACTTCGTAAAAAGGTGGGGTTAGACCGTGAGTTACAAGAGTTTAATCCTGTTGTTACGAAAGACAATGCAAAAAGCCGTCGGGTAGAACACGCTCGTATTAAACGTGCAGTGAAAAAACATAAGATACGCTCGACTAAACGAAAATAAGCAAACGCTCTACCACAAAAACACTCTCTTATTAGACAACCAGTTTGGTGCAAAAAGTATAAATATTTTTTGCTAACTGGTTGTACCAATGCATTAGTTATGATAATTGTACCTTTAGTCAATAAATGGACTGTTAAATTTACAGTCCGCTATATATTTTTAAGACTACAATATAAAAATAATTATAAAACAGGTTTAAGAGGGAGAGGTCATGCAAACTACTGCATTCGTGAGAACCATAGTCGCACTATCAGTCGCAGCGTGAATTGTTGCTTGTGGAGATAGCGCACCAGATGTCGAAACATTAATCGACGAACAAGTTCAAGTAAGCACAGAAAACAAAGTATACACCGGCTCAGGTGGAGCAGCACCTCAGGTTCCTGATGTTGACACAAGTAGCGTGACTGATTCTTTGACAATTGCTTATGACGAAAGTGATTATCCGTTTAACGCCGAAGGCGCCAACAAGTTTTACTATGGTATTGATGCACAAGCTGCTGTTATTCCTGACACTGGGATAATGCTAGATTTCACTACTCCATCAGGCGGTAATTCAACAACTTATCCAATCGAAGTTGTCTTAAAAGCATTAGATGATGCTAACGATGCGGCGACTGAGCCAACCAAAGTTGTTTTGGTAATGCCTGAAGGGCACTTTGTGTTAGATCAAACATTCAACATCGATTTAGCCGACTACGAAAATCTGTCAGCCGTCACGATTATGGGTCACGGTATTGATAAAACGACCCTTGACTATAAAGGCGCGAGTGTCGCTAAAGATGGTTTCCTCATATCAAATGGGGCTAACTTAGAGTTAAGTCATTTCTCAGTTTTAGATTCAAACAATAACGCTATTAAAGTCACAAAGACCGATGGTGTTTATATGCATCATTTAGGCACGATATGGCCTATAGTACACCTGATAAAGATAACGGCGCATACGGTTTATACCCAGTTGAAACCAAAAATGTCGTCATCGAAGATAGCTTTTCTTATGGTTCAGCTGATGCCGGTGTTTATGTTGGGCAGTCAGAAAAAATAGTCGTTAGAAATAACTTTGCCGTAGCAAACGTTGCTGGTATTGAAATTGAAAACTCCAAAGACGCTGATGTTTATAGCAACTATGCGTTTATGAATACCGCGGGTATTTTGATTTTTGACCTTCCTATCGGTAACAATCATTACGGTGATGGTACGCGTATATTTAATAACGTGTCGATTGCAAACAACACTGAAAACTTTGCTAATGCCAGCGCAAATCCTGCAGGTGTGCATATCGCACCTCCTGGATCTGGGATCATAGTGTTAGCGTCTAGAAATGTAGAAATTTTTGATAACGACATTTCAGGAAATGATTCGTATGCAATTGCGATTGCAAGTTACTTTTTAGCTGAACAAGATTTTACAAAATATGCTGATCCAAACCAACTAGGCGGAGTTATCGCGAACGGCTGGAAACCAGTACCACGCGGTATTAACGTTCACGACAATCGAATTGCTGAAACTGGTGGAAACCCAAATGGTGCACTGCTTGAAGATCCTTCTTTACCCATCATTGATGGTTTTGTTGGAATTAACGGATTAATGCCTGCAATCTTGTATGATGGTCTTGGCCAAAACTTAGCTGAAAATTCTATTCTTCAGCCAATGGGCGAATTGCCATTTAGAGCAAATGAACAAATTTGTGCAACAAATAATGGCGGCGCTACTGTTGGTGAATTATTTGACCACACAACGGCATCAAACGCTTTTGCTATTATGCAAGGAAATGGTTTCCCATCGTTTGAAATTGACCTAACTGGTGAATCACTACTTAATTGTCAATTAACCGAACTGCCTGTTTACACTGTAAAATTTGATGGTGTTGAAATGGGTTGTGGCGTTGATGATATGGGCGAAGTTTGTACCGCTGCAACACCAGCTCCAACTCGTGTTGATGAGTTAACGATTGCCGTTCCTGATAATGCTTATCCAATGATCGCTGACTCAGATACTGCTTTTTACTATGGTTTAGACGAAATGGCAGTCACCATCCCTGATGGTGCAATTATGCTCGATTTTACCACGCCGAGTGATGGCAACTCAGCAACTTACCCAATTGAAGCTGTTTTAGAAGCGCTAGATACAGCAGATCAAGCTGCAACGGCCCCAACACATGCTGTTTTGGTTATGCCTGAAGGGCGTTTTGTTCTGGATCAAACCTTTAACATAGATTTAGCGGATTACAGTAATTTATCTGCGGTTACGATTATGGGTCATGGTATAGACAAAACCATTTTAGACTATAAAGGTGCGAGCGTAGCTAAAGACGGCTTCCTTATTTCAAATGGTGCAAATCTAGAACTCGCACATTTCTCAGTACTGGATTCCAATAATAACGCCATTAAAGTCACTAAAACAGACGGTGTCTACATGCACCACGTCGGTACAATTTGGCCTATAGTGTTCCAGACAAAGACAATGGCGCGTATGGTCTATATCCTGTAGAAACGTCAAATGTAATTATCGAAGACAGCTTTAGTTACGGTTCCGCAGACGCAGGTGTTTATGTCGGTCAGTCAACCGATATCGTTGTTAGACGAAATTTTGCGGTTGCAAATGTCGCTGGTATTGAAATTGAAAACTCAAAAAATGCCGATGTTTATGATAACTATGCATATATGAACACCGCAGGTATCTTGATATTTGATTTACCGATTGGTAATGGTAACTACGGAAATGGAGTTCGTATCTTTAATAACGTATCCATTGCAAATAATACCGACAACTTTGCAAATGCAAGTAGTAACCCAGCAGGTGTGCATATCGCACCTCCAGGTTCGGGCATGATAGTGCTAAGTACAAATAGTGTTGAAATATTTGATAATGTAATTGCTGGAAACGAATCTTATGCAATAGCAGTATCGAGCTACTTCTTAGCCGAACCAGACTTTGCAAAATATGCCGATCCGGCTGGACTCGGTGGCGTTATTTTTGATGGTTGGAGACCAGTTCCTAGAGCAATTAATATGCACGACAATGAAATGGTTATGAATGCTACTCGACCTCGCGGTGCGTTGATTGATGACGTCGTAACTGGCTTCTTTGGCTACAACGGCCGATATCCTGAGATCCTATATGACGGTTTAGGTGAAAACCTGGCAAATATAGGGGCGATAGCTGATATGGGTGAAGCTGCATTTACCGCTAACGATGCCATATGTTCACAGAATAATGGTTACATGAAAGACGGTGTAATGCAGAATATATTGGTTGGTACTGTATTTGATTTCACAGGTGTAATACCAGCAACGACAGGCAGTGAATATACCTTTACTATGAGTGAGTCATTGTTGGATTGTAGTCATGACGCTTTACCGGTTTACGATGTTGAATTTAATGGGACAACTTACGGTTGTGGCATTGATGATACGACATCTGTAGCGTGTAAAACAGACGACTAATTTTAATTTGAAACAATAGATGAACAAAAAGGGGAGACCCCCTTTTTTAGGTGGATCCGATGATGTATAAAAAATTACTCACAATAATTATTTTAGGTGGACTGTCTTTAACCGGCTGTGGCGGTGGTTCTGATCCAGATGGAAAAGAAGACGTTGCGATAATTGATACAGATAATGATGGCGTTGCTGATAGTAGCGATGCATTTCCAAATGATGCGACAGAAACAAAAGATTCTGACAGCGATGGTGTTGGCGATAACGCAGATGCATTCCCGAACGATGCAACAGAAACAACTGACACTGACAACGACGGAGTTGGTGACAATGCCGATGCATTTCCGAATGATGCAACTGAAACTGTTGATACAGATGAAGATGGTTATGGTGACAATATTGATTTCGCACCAAATGATCAGAACATTTGGTTAGAATCGCAATTGAAATATTCTGGTTTATGTACGCCAGATAGTGACAAGGTCAATTTTGATGCTCTAATGGAGGAAGATTGCGAATATCTATCTGCTTTCAATTTATTTAGCGATATGACAAACCCGACTGAGGGGATTTTAGGCTCAAATTCGTTACCTTATGATTTATCCATGCCGCTTTTTACTGATTACGCGACAAAATATCGATTTGTTGTGATGCCAGACGGAACAACTGCAAATTATAACGAAAATGAAGTGTTTGATTTACCTGTTGGTTCTATATTAGTTAAAACCTTTTCAATGCCAGCAGACACGGCAAGCAGAGGGTTCGAAAACGAAACGTTGATTGAAACACGATTGTTGATCCATCGTGATGACGGTTGGGATGCCTTACCTTATGTTTGGAATGAAGACGGTACCGATGCGAAGTTGGCTAAATACGGTAAGCAAATAGCCAATACAAAAGTTAAGCATGATGGCGAAGATTATGACTTTACATATGTTGTTCCAGCGAGAAGTGACTGCAAACAGTGTCACCAATTAACCGATCTTGATTCTGCCGGAAATATTGTCGATGGCACTTCAAGGTTTGCGCCTATTGGACCAAAAGCGCGATTACTTAACTATGATTTCAGCTATGACGATGAAACAAAAAATCAAATCGCAAAATGGTCTGCCGAAGGTATGTTAACCGGTGCACCATCCGATTTATCAACTATTAAGTCTATTCCAAACTTTAAAGACGAAGACATCAGTTCGGTACTGACATTAGAAAGTAGCGAGTTAATGGTATTTGCCAAAGGGTATATTGATATTAACTGTTCACATTGTCATCGCCCTGAAGGTAGTGCAAGCAATACAGGTTTCCACATCGAATATTGGCGAGATTTTGATTCACAGCAAAACAAACATGGTATTTGTAAACAACCCATTGCTTATGGTGGTGAAGGATTGGGATATGACATAGAGCTAAGGTGTCGCAGTTGAGTCAATTGTTTATGCACGTATGGACTCAAATGAGGCCAAAGTTCGAATGCCAGAAATTGGCCGTTCTTTAATCCATAAGGAAGGGGTATTGTTAATTGGGGAGTGGATTAGTCGCCTCAATAGTGCGCCGTATAATCTCAGCTCCTGTACGAGCGATTAACATTGGAAAGCCCTTAAAAAGGGCTTTTTATTTATGAAAAAATCACACCTTATTTTCTATATTATCATGTGCTTTTGTCTATTCTCGTGTGGTGAAACATCGAAGACAACACCACCAGAAGATGTGGTCGATGTGCCAAAGGACGATGATAGCACCGACATTGTTGTCGACGAAAATGATGACAAAAACGACGACGAAAACGCGGTAGAAACGCTAGAAGAGAAACTCGCGCGTTTAGCTTTGGCGTCTCCAGCAGACTGTCAGCAAGATTCAACAAGTGTAAATTGGGATGCGCTTAGTCACGCGGATTGTAATTTGTTAAGCCAATACAAGTTATTCAAGAACATTAAACAACCACAATATGATGCAAATGGAGCAGGGCAATATTATCAATTGTCGGCTGAACTATTTAGTGATTACGCAAGTAAGTATCGGTTTGTGTTTTTACCTGAAAACTCACAAATGACGTATTCCTTTGACGACGCTTTTGAAATGCCTTTAGGAACGGTCTTAGTTAAGACATTTGCTATGCCATTTGATACGGCCATTAGAGGCGCAGAACACGAACGATTGATTGAAACTCGATTATTAATCAAACGCACCGATGGTTGGGTTGCGTTGCCGTTTAAATGGACCGACGATGGTGAAGACGCTATTTTAACTAAGTATGGTGCATTGGTTGACGTAGTTATGACGAACGCGCAGCAAACAATAGATTTTCGTTATGAAATTCCGTCTAAGACGACCTGTAAAAATTGTCATCAAAAAGAAACGGACACAAATGAGTTGGTGTTTTTACCCATTGGTTTAAAAGCCCGTTTTTTAAATTGGCCTTTAGCTAACCAGTCAGAAACGCAACTTAGAAACATGCAAATTAATGGGTTGTTGTCAGGTGATGAGACAAACATTGCAGCGACCAATACAGTACCTAAATTTCCAGTCACTGACCTTGAACTTGATCAAGCAGCCAAAGGCTATCTTGACGTTAATTGTGCTCATTGTCATCAAGACGGAGGATTTGGGGGCATTTCAGGGCTTAGATTAGAATACTGGCGCGACGCTACATCAATCAAACATGGGATTTGTAAAAAGCCGCCTGGATATGACGGAGGCCTAAATCATCTTTCATATGACATTGTGCTAAGGAATGCAGAGCAGTCTATTTTGCCTTATCGAATGTCGGTTACGACCGCTAAAGACATTATGCCGCCCATTGGACGACATAGTGTTCATTTAGAAGGCATTAAACTGATAAACGATTGGATTAATCGTATGCCTATCGTAAGTTGTAACAATTAACGTTTTGGCTATTTGGGTTGAGCGTCTAGTGATTCGCCATTAACATCAACTGATTGATCAGACATTAAATAGACATAAGTTGGCATAATGTCTTCTGGTAACTTAAGCAGGGATACGTCTTCAGAAGGGTAGGCTTTCGAACGCATGGTTGTTTTTGTAGCCCCTAGGTTAATGCAATTTGTACGAATATTTGTATGACCAAATTCATCCGCCATTGTTTGCATTAAGCCTTCTGTTGCAAATTTTGAAATTGCATATTCACCCCAAAACGCACGACCTTTTTACCAACGCCGCTTGATGTAAATATAACGGATGATTTATCGGCCTTTTTAGCACCGGAATTAATGCTTGTGTCAAAAATAACGTCGCCTTTAAGTTCACTTTCATCACTTTATCAAACGCATCTTCATAGATATGATCGATGGGATTTAGCGAATTTAAAATTGACGCATTGTTAAGTAATCCGTCCAATTTACCAAATTCACTTTCAATAGTTAGGGCCATATCTTTATAGTTTTTAACCGTTGCGCCCTTCATATCGAGAGGAATTATAGCGGGTTCTTTACCACCTTCCGCGACTATTTGGTCGTAAACAGCCGTTAATTTTTTAACAGTTTTACCTAATAATATGGTTTCAGCACCTAGTTTTGCGTAGGTCAAGGCAGCTTGTCTGCCAATGCCATCACCGGCTCCGGTGATTAAGATGACTTTACCGTCGAGTTCGTTTGCTGCGGGTTTAAAACTTACGTGATTCATTTCGGCCAATAAAATTCTATTTATCAAAGGCCGACATATTACCTCTTCAATTTAATAAAATCATCGTTACAAAATTATTATTCTTAATTTTTATTTAGGGACTAGCTAAAATTAAATTTCTCATGTAACTTTAACTGGTCTAAGCTGTTTAGAAAGTCCCATAATTAAAGCCGTACCTACAAACGGATAATAAAAAAATAGGACCTAGGGAGAAAAATGAAAAAATTAGCAATAAGTATAGCCGTAACGAGTATTCTAGGGCTCACTGCCTGTGACGATACAACGTTAGAAAATATTCAAAAAGATTCAGCGTCACTAGTTGAAGCAAACGAACCGCAACCTAAAGTATCGGTAGTGTTTGACCCTTCAAATGGCAAACTGAGTGTTCCAAATGATTTACTCTATAGTGGCACACAAGATTTCACTCTGGAAATGCCAGAAGAAGTTGCTTCTAAAGCTGCCGGTGAATCTGTCAATTGGGCAAGCCCAGCTTCTGCATTGGGTGCCTTAGACGGATGGGGTACTCAAAACCCATTCACTATTGAACTTGCGTATGACTCAGGTGTGACGTTGGACGCAACCTCTATAATGTCTGGTGATGCGGTTGCATTGTATGAAGTTGTTAAGTTTCCTGAACTTTCAGACCCAGATTGTGCCGATGCTTCTAGAGCAGGTCTAATCTGTAAAGGCACTGCAAGACTAACGTTTGGCGTTGATTATGTAACAACACTGTCTGGTGGCAACATCGCCGTTGTTCCGTTAAAGCCGCTTAAAGCTGGCAAGTCATATGCTGTGGCGTTAACTAAAGAAATTAAAGACTCTAATGGTAATCCATTAAATCCTTCTTCGACCTACGCGTCGGTAGAACAAGATATAAATACACTTCCTATTGTACATCCTGATCTAACAGCGTCTGAATTAAATGAAACTCAAGCTGGTATTCGATTATTACAAACAATGTTTAATAATTTCGAAAACACACTTGCTGATACATTTGGCGCAAATAAAGACGCGATTGTTTATACCCAAGTATTTACTGTGCAATCAGCAGGTGTACCGGGAACGGATCCTCTTCAGATAACAAAATTGTTAAACGCACAGAAATTTTCGGGCATGGCTGCGGCTGACCCGTCAAGCGTTGCGACTTTGATGTTGTCACAGGGTTTTAACGTCGCTCAAGCCTTTGCTCAAGCCGGCGCTATTGAAAATGATCCTGAATCACTGCCTTACAAGCTCTATTCATCTGCTGATGTATATGGTGCTCAAATTAGCATGCCTTATTACCTAGAGAATGCTGAAACAGGCAGCCCATTAACGGGACGCTGGGAAGCGGCATGTGATAGTGGCGTAATGTTGCAATCACTTACTCAAGACCAACTTGTAGCACTTTCAGCGAATACTGGTGATAATCACGAATTGTGTTCAAGTGCGCAAATTGGATTGGCAGATTTTGGTATTGATACTCAACGTCATTTAACTAAGTACAATCCTGTACCTAAAGTTAAGAGTATGGAAACTGTTGATGTACAAATTACCCTTCCTAATCTGGATAATGCTAACTCCATACGAGCAGAACAAGGCTTAACGCCGCTTGCTGGTAGACCAGATGCAGGTTGGCCAGTTGTTATTTTACAACACGGTATTACAAGCAAAAAGAAGATATGCTAGCCGCGACAGGTTTCTTATCTATGTTCGGATTTGCTACGGTAGCGATAGACCATCCTTTGCATGGTAGTCGTGGTTTTACAGATGATGGTGTTGTTATTAATGCATCAACTGAAAACCCTACGCATTACTTAAACTTACAAAGTTTGTTAACGGCGCGTGATAACGGCCGTCAATCGGTAGCCGATGCGTTACGACTTCGTTTATCACTTAATGCAATGGCTGATGTAACGGCATATTCGCAAGACGGTGTAACACCTCCAGATGCCGGTGTAATCGACTCAACTCGAGTTTATTACATGGGACACTCACTGGGTGCGATTACAGGTACAGCTTTTACTGCAGTAGCTAATACGCCAGCGAATACTGGTGATGCAGCAACTGATGCAGCGATAAATGCGGCTTATAAAATTAACGCCTCTTTCCTAGCCAACGGTGGCGGTTCATTAGTTAACTTCCTATTGGAATCAGCGTCGTTTAGTCCGTTAGTTAAGGCGTCAGTTATTTACGGTTTGGGCAATGAGTTAAGCCAGTCTATGGCGCTAAATTTACAACCTGCTAACTATGGATTAATTGTTGCTCAAGAGCCATCATGTGGCGCGGCACTTAACGAAAACTTTGAAGTTGTTGATCAAAATATTGCCTTGGTTTGTGCCTACAATGCATTTGTAGCCTCAGCAAGTGACGCTGAAAAAGCTGGAATGGCGTCCGCATTTGCTCAGTTCTCATTTGCTGCACAGGCAATTGTAGAAGCGACTGACCCAACAAACTATGCAGGTTTGTTAGCGGCAACCCAAACACCAGTATTGATGATTGAAATGGTTGGCGATATTGACCGTGGTGGTGACAACCCATCAGATTTAGTTGTTCCAAACTTCGTAGCAACTAATCCTATGGCAGGAACAAGCGGTCTAGCGACCTCAATTGGTCTGCAATCGATAACTGAATCAATGATGGACTCTAGTGGTTCGGTAAGTGGTATTGTCCGTCTAACGGCAGGATCTCACAGTACAATATTGTCTCCTGCGACGAGTTTAGGTGGTAATTACCCAACATTGTACGCGCTATTAAACCAAGACCTGAACTTAATGATGAATTACTATTTCTTAAGTAACGGTGCTTCAGTTCAGATTGGCGACAATACGTTAGGTGCTTGCCTTGTTAAAGGTGGCAACCCGGAAACGTGTAGTCAGTAAAAGCCAAAATTAAAAAGACCAGCTTCGGCTGGTTTTTTGTTTTTATCACTTCAAAACGTTGAATTTTGCAAAAAAGTCCCCACAAATGTTGGGTTGAATATAAGGGGAATCCATTGGAATTTTTATACGAATACGGTTTGTTTTTGGCCAAAATTGCTACGGTTGTTGTAGCCGTTGGTATTGTTATTGGGTTAATTGCGGGTGCCGCAATGAAAGGAAAATCGAGCAAGAAGGGCGAATTGTACTTAGAAAATATCTCTGAATCAAAAGAGCAAGAGATTGACGATGTAAAAAAGCCATGCTTGATAAAAGCCAAATTAAAGCATTAGAAAAAGTAGAAAAGAAACTTAAGAAGGCAAAGTCAAAAGCGAAAGATGATGAAGCTAAAACAAAAGCTAAGTTATTTGTCATCCGTTTCGACGGTGGCGTAGATGCTCAAGAAGTTGAATCTCTTCGTGAAGAGATTAGTTGCATTATTTCGGTTGCTGAAGAAAATGATGAAGTATTAATCAATTTGGAAAGTCCCGGTGGAGTGGTTCATGGCTATGGGCTTGCCGCTTCACAAATTGATCGTCTTAAAAATGCAAATCTTAAAGTAACAGTTGCGGTTGATAAAGTGGCTGCAAGTGGCGGGTATATGATGGCCTGTGTTGCGGATAAGATAATTTCAGCACCTTTTGCAATTATTGGTTCAATTGGTGTGGTAGCTCAAATACCAAATATTAATCGTCTTTTGAAAAAGGTTGATATTGATATTGAACAGCATACTGCGGGCGACTATAAACGAACGCTTACTGTCCTAGGTGAAAATACCGACGCAGGGCGTGAAAAATTCAAGCAAGAGTTAAATGAAACACATGATTTATTTAAACAGTTTGTAGCGGATCATAGACCAGAGGTTGATATTGATAAAGTGGCAACTGGTGAACATTGGTATGGAACTCAAGCCAAAGATCTCGGTTTAGTTGACGAAATATTAACAAGTGATGATTTTGTACTAACGAACTTAACAAAATACGACGTTTATAAAATTGAGTTTAAGATAAAACATAATTTGGCGGAAAAATTTGGTATAGCCGCTGAACTTGGCTTGAAAAGGGTATTTGGTGTTTTGTCTTCGTGGTCGGTGACTAATACTAAATAATACTCATATAACTCGTTAATTCGATTAACAAAAGAATGAAACGTTAGGCTATAGGTGCCTAACGTTTTTGTTTTTGCCACCGTAATTTTCAATCGGTTTACATTTTAGGATATTCGTTAATAGTATTATTCTGTTAATTCGCCGTCTCAATATGGCGAAGTAACCCAAACAATGGTTAAATATTGGCAACTCATTTTTGGATTACAATATGAAAAATAAATCGATTTTACTCTCGTTACTACTATTTCCATTATTTACCTTTGCGGAAAGTTCAGAATTAACCCTTGAAAAAATAATGTCAGATCCTAGTTGGATTGGAGCCGCACCATCTTCTGCTGCGTGGCTTGCGACATCAGATTCTGTTGTATTCCAGCAAGAAACGGAAACCGCCATTGAAAACCTGATGAAAGTGAATTTATCAAGTTTATCCCAATCAAAGGTGCCGATAGAAACATTACATTTAAACCACCAAGACGAGTTAGTTTTTAACCGAAATAAAACCCTAGCAGCCTATGTTTTTGAGGGTAATTTATTTACTGTCGACATTGCAATCAACAAGGTAACGCAACTTACCTTTTCCAGTTCAATTGAAAATGAACCTATGTTTTTGAACGACAATCGATTGTTATTTTGGCGCGATTTTAGTGCTTATGTTTTTGATCTAAATTCGAAAACTGAAAAAGAACTGGTCAAACTAAGTTTTGAAAAAAACCTGAAGCACCAAAAATTAAAGATGATGTAATTAGTACTGAGCAGCACAAATTAATTAAGTTTGTTGCGAATGAACATAGAGATGAAGTTGAGCGATTCAATTACAGTTCAATGATTAATCAAAAAATAAAAGTGTATTTTCTCAGGAGTATTTTTTCTCACCTGAAGACAGACTTGTCGATGTGTCTATTTCACCACGTGGTGACAAGATGATTGTTGTTACTGCGAAAAAGAAAAATTGGCGAAGTGACGGCGATATCATGCCAAATTATATTGGTGATGATGGTCGAATTCATGCTGAAAAAGTTAGATCTAGAGTCGCTGACGCTGAACCTAATCAACAAACATTTTGGTATGTGGATTTAATAGATAGAAAACAGTCTCAGATCACTATTTCAAATTTGGATGATTTTGACAAAGACGTACTTAAATCTGTTAAAACCGAGAATGCTAAGGCATTAGGTAAAAAGTACAAAAGTGAAAAACAAGATAGAACCGTTAATTTGATTATTGATTGGAGCTGGGAGCAAAGCCCAATTCAGTGGCAACAGTCTGGTGATAATGTCGCTATCATGTTGGAAGCTTGGGATAATAAAGACCGTTGGATAGCCACAGTTGATTTTGATAAAAGCAAGTTGAAACAGCAACATCAATTACATGACGATGCGTGGATAAACTACACATTTAACGATTTTGGCTGGTTACCAAATCAAAACAAACTTTATTTTTTATCAGAACAAAATGGGTATTCTCATATCTATACAAAATCGATTTCTAGTAAAAAGGTTCGACAGGTTACTGATGGAAAATTTGAAGTATCAAGTTTAAAAGTAAACTCGGATGGTTCATCGTTTTTCTTTAGAGCGAACGTAAACCACCCAGGAGACTACCAAATTTACCGTGTAGCAACTGACAGCAAAAAACAAAGTAAACCTGAAGCGTTAACTTCGATGTTAGGAAATAATGAATTTTCTATATCTCCTGATGAAACAAAATTACTCATAACGCATTCAACACTAACTCGCCCAAATGAGTTGTACTTAGTTGATTTAACAAATAACAATCAAGTTACGCAGTTAACTCAAACGGTATCGAAAGAATTTGTTGACTACGATTGGCAGGCACCAAAAATTGTTGCGGTACCGTCGTCAAATCAAGAACAGCCTATTTACTCTAAAGTTTATTATCCTAAAAATTATGATCCAGCTAAAAGCTACAAAGCCGTAATCTTTAATCATGGCGCCGGGTACACCCAAAATAGTGACTATGGATTTTCCTATTATTTTAGGGAGTTTATGTTCCATAACTTTTTGACCCAACAGGGTTATGTTGTAATGGATATGGATTACCGAGCATCAAAAGGGTATGGCCGCGATTGGCGTACGGCAATTTATCGTCAAATGGGTACACCGGAAATAGAAGATTTAAAAGATGGTGTTAACTGGCTAGTAGAAAACGTCAGTGTTGATAGACAACGTGTTGGAACTTACGGTGGTTCATATGGCGGCTTTATGACGTTTATGGCCTTATTTACAGCACCTGATTTGTTCCAAGCAGGGGCTGCGTTGCGTCCGGTTTCCGACTGGGCCCATTACAATGACGGTTATACGTCTAATATTCTCAATCGCCCGACAAACGATCTTTTAGCCTATCAACGAAGTTCACCAATATATTTTGCAGAAGGACTCAATAAGCCTTTACTAATTAATGCGCCAATGGTCGACAACAACGTGTTTTTTGTTGACGTTGTGCGACTCGTTCAGCGCCTCATAGAATTAGAAAAAGAGAATTTCGAAACGGCTATCTATCCTGTTGAACCGCATGGGTTTGTTCAACCTTCAAGTTGGTTAGACGAGTATCGTCGTATTTATAAGTTGTTTGAAACTCACTTATAACGCTTAAAAAATGTTTAGTTTTTAAAAGGGCCAATAGGCCCTTTTTATTTGTGCCGTATTACCTGATAATAAAAGTAGAATACGGCAACAACACACCCTACGATAACACCTATCAGATGTGCTTCGGTTGCAACGGAAGCACCAATTAACTCTTCGGTTTCCGCTGACGCCCCTACAATATTTTCGTACGCAACTTTAATTGCAATACCTAGTAACAGCAACCAACCTGTTTTTTCTTGTTTGGTGATATCTATAATGCCACCGTAGATTAACAGACTATGTAGGACCCCAGATAAACCGGCGTAATGACTGTAATTAGCAAAAAACATGAGTGTTATGCCAACGAGGGTAAGGCATAGCAGCATCACTATTAGATAGTGTTTAACACTGTAATATTCACCGTGTAACGCCCAGACTAAAACTAATCCAGAAGAGTTTAATAACAAATGATTTAAATTGGTGTGTAAAAGCTGGCCTGTGATCACTCGCCACCATTCTCCATCAAGTACCTTGGTTGGAAACAACCCTAATAATTCGCTGGAGTAGGGTTCAAATAAATGAAGTAAGATCATGCAACTAAATACAAGTAGCGGCCCAATTATAAACTGACGTCGCAACGGTAGACCTAACATGTAAATGACCCTATTTTGTAGTATGTGTTTAATGTGTGATTTGATAACATTACGGTAATAACAAATTATTCGAAGTAACTATGCGCGTATTAACTCTTATTACTTTCACCATTGCAACTCTGTCTAGCCAGTTTTTAATGGCGGCCGAACAAACTCACGAAAATGCAGTTTCTAGAGCGGTACCAGAAGCCTTTACTGGAATGAACTACCAGAAGTCTGCTATTGCTAGTGAGGCGATGGTCAGTGCAGCAAATCCTCATGCTGTAGATGCGGGTTTAGCAATGTTAGCGCAAGGTGGTAATGCTATTGATGCTGCTGTTGCTATACAACTGGTATTAACTTTAGTTGAACCGCAGTCCTCAGGCATAGGTGGTGGCGCATTTTTATTATGGTATGACGCCAAGACAAAACAAATGACCTCTTTTGATGGTCGTGAAAAAGCCCCATCTGCGGCTACTCCAGAATTATTCTTTGAAAACGGTAAACCTGTAAGATGGATTGATGCTGTTATCGGTGGACGTTCAGTGGGCGTACCTTAGTGTTCTCCATATGTTGCATCAAGTACATGAAAAAAAGGCCAATTAGAATGGCACAAGCTTTTTCAACCCGCGATAAAATTAGCTGAGAATGGATTTCGAGTAAGTCCTCGTTTAGCCAAATTAGTCGCCATGCATATGAATCCTTAGTCTTGCTCGGTTGAGTCCGGCTAAAGAATATTTTTACCCAAATGGAAAAGCCATTAAAGAAGGCAGTCTGTTAGTTAATAAACCTTATGCCAATACATTAAAGCTTATTGCTAAAAATGGTATTAAGGCGTTTTATAACGGGATTGTCGCTAAACAAATTGTTGAAGCAGTCAATAATGCTCCGGTTGCCCCCGGGTTATTAGCACTTGAGGATCTTAAGAACTATCAATCAATCGAACGTCAGGTTGAATGTTTAGACTACACTAAAAGAGACTCATCTTTTGATATCTGCAGCATGGGGCCACCAAGCTCAGGCGGCATAACGGTATTGCAAATTTTAGCGATGTTAGAACCGTTTGATTTCACCGGTTTGAATTTTTTAGTGCCAAAACGTTACATCTTTATTCTCAAGCAGCGAGACTGGCATTTGCCGACAGAGACCAATATATCGCTGATAGTGATTTTGTAGATGTGCCTACCTTAGCAATGTTGGACAAACAGTATTTAACCAAGCGCAGTGCACTAATAAACGAAAAACGGGATATGGGGAAAGCCACAGCGGGCATTATTGGACGTAAAGAATATGCCGCAAACGTATCAATCGCGCAGCCTAATACGAGTCATCTATCAATTGTCGATAAAGAGGGTAATGCAATCTCAATGACAACAAGTATTGAAATGGGCTTTGGTTCGACGGTTATGGTTGGTGGGTTTTTATTAAATAATCAACTAACCGATTTTTCATTAGCACCAAAGGTAAACGGGAAACTAGTTGCTAATCGAGTGGAAGCGAATAAACGCCCAAGAAGCAGTATGACACCAGTGATTGTCATGAAGGATGACGAATTGTTTGCGGTTTTAGGCTCACCCGGTGGCAGCCGTATTATAAACTATGTTGGGTATGCCTTGCTTGGGCTATTGGAATTTGAGATGGATCTTGACGACGTTGTGAACGGTCCGAGGTTTTCAAATCGTAATGGCTATACGACGTTGGAAAAAGATTCGATATTGGCACAGTACAAAACGCAATTGGAACAGATGGGACACACCATAAGGCTATCTGAACTAACCTCAGGTATCCACGCCATAATTAAAACTAAAGATGGCTGGAAGGGGGCTGCAGACCCTCGTAGAGAAGGTACGGCAAAAGGGCTTTAATAGTCAGGGCGCACTTTTTGTATAACTAAGTGCGCTTGCGTTTTATTGTTCTCTAGCGTCCCCAACAATCACAATCACAATCACAATCACAATCAAACTGAAACGCTAACTCTAACAAAATGCTAACCGATAATTGTTGGGTTATTTATGTTGTCTTGCATAAGGGTCGTCGGCAATTTCGGCAATGAGCCATTCACCTTTTTCTTTAACAAATTTAACTTTTCTAAGGTCGTTTTTAAGTGCACCGAGGTATTTGCCCGTGAACAAAATATTGACTGACGTAGTGTTATTGTCCCCAACTTTAACTTGATTTAAGGTTCGATCAATTTTTAAGTCGACTCCCTTATCAAATTGCATATTTAGCACATAACGCGAATAACCTTTAGGCGTACCATAACTCTTTATGATCCGAGCATGCTTTTTGGTAACATATTTTAACAATAGAGAAATGTCATTTTGGTTATAAATGGCATCAAAAAACGTTAATGCACGATATTCAGGTGCATTGGGGTTTGCAAATGCAGGAATATTGCTACTTTGCTCTTTACAAGCATACAAATTAATAAAAACAAAAATCACGACAAGTGTTCGGATGATATTCACAAAAATTCCTTATTTTTGGCCAAAGATAAAAATCTTTCTTCCATTAGTCTATCGTGAACACTTAAATGATCCACCTAAAACAAAAAAAACTCAAAGTTTATAAAACTTTGAGTTTTTTTGAACGCTTTTAAAAAGCAAACTAATTCAAATTATTGTACAAGTTCAGAATCAGTGAATACTTCAGCAAATAAAGGCGAACTTAAGTAACGCTCTGCAGAACTAGGTAAGATTACAACAATAACCTTATCTTTGTTTTCTGGTTTTTCAGCAATACGTTTAGCTGCAACTACTGCAGCACCTGAAGAAATACCTGCTAAAATGCCTTCTTCTTTCATTAAGCGGTGTGCCATTTCCATTGCTTCATCATTACTAACCGCTTCAACTGAGTCAATTAAGTCTAAGTCTAAGTTTTTAGGAATGAAGCCTGCGCCAATACCTTGAATTTTATGTGGTCCAGGTTTTAAGTCTTCACCAGCAAGTTTTTGAGCAATAACCGGAGAATCAACAGGTTCTACAGCAACAGATTGAATTTGCTTGCCTTTTTCTTGTTTAATATAGCGACTAACACCTGTAATCGTACCGCCAGTACCAACACCAGCGACAAAGACGTCAATTGTCCCTTCGGTATCATCCCAAATTTCTGGGCCTGTAGTTTCAAAGTGAACTTGAGGATTAGCTGGGTTTTCAAATTGTTGTAATAAAACGTACTTTTCAGGATCTGAAGCAACAATTTCCTGCGCTTTAGCAATTGCGCCGCCCATGCCTTTTGGACCTTCAGTTAACACTAGTTTCGCACCTAGTGCCACTAATAACTTACGACGCTCTAAGCTCATTGTTTCTGGCATTGTTAACGTTAATTTATAACCACGAGAAGCCGCAACAAAAGCAAGTGCAATACCCGTATTACCCGAAGTAGGCTCGATAATTTCTTTATCTTGCGTAAGACGACCAGATTTTTCTGCGTCCCAAATCATATTCGCGCCGATACGACATTTAATACTAAATGAAGGGTTTCTTGATTCAATCTTTGCGTATACGTTACCGCCAGTAACTCGGTTTAGTTTAACTAATGGCGTTTTGCCTATCGAGCGTGAATTATCTTCGTAAATAGAGCTCATTTTTTTAATACCTTCATGGTTATAGTTTTTTAGCAACGGTGCTAGTAAATAACGTCAGAGGCAAAAATAAAAGTTCGTTTTTTAAATAACATATTCGTTTAAGTTAATAGCAGAAACATATCGAAATCTTTACACCTATTTTTTCCTATATTGAGGGCCAAAAAAATCAATTTACGCTGTCGGATAATTAGATAAGTGTTACACTTTGGCATTAATAATAATAATGTGAATTTTACTATGGCACGTCGTTTACCCCCGCTAAATTCATTAAAAGCATTTGAAGCTGCCGCGCGCAATCTTAGTTTTACTAAAGCCGCGGAAGAGTTGTTTGTTACTCAAGCAGCAATCAGCCATCAAATTAAGTTATTAGAAGATCATCTAAGCATTAAGTTATTTATGCGTCGAAATCGATCTCTTTTACTTACTGAAGAAGGGCAAAGCTATTATCTCGATATTAAAGATATTTTTGCGCATCTCTACGAAGCAACCGAAAAGTTATTAACGCGGGGAGCGAAGGGCACGATAAGTATCGCGCTCACGCCAAGTTTTGCGATCCAGTGGTTAGTGCCGCGTTTATCTGAATTTTCTGCGTTACATCCCGACATCGATGTGCGAATTAAAGCGCAGGATCATGATGACAGCTCACTTACTGATGATGTTGATGTAGCGATCTATTACGGATTAGGTCATTGGCAAGGAGTGAATGCCGATAAACTTCATACCGAGTACCTGACCCCAGTGTGTAGTCCACTATTGTTAGCAAGTGATCGTCCGATACGTTCGACAGAGGATTTACGTCATCATACTTTGCTGCATGATTCATCTAGGAAAAATTGGAAGGAATGGATGAAGGTTGCGGGGCTGCCCGATCTCAACGTAAATCAAGGACCAATATTCTCCCATTCATCTATGGTGCTGCAAGCCGCGATACATGGTCAAGGAGTGGCATTAGCACATAGTGTTTTAGCCAAGCCTGACATCGATTCTGGCCGTTTGGTAATGCCATTTGATCAAGTACTCGTCAGTAAAAATGCATACTATTTAGTCTGCCGCGAAGCCCAATCAGATACGGCAAAGATCGTAACATTTAGAAACTGGTTGTTAGCGGCTGTTAAGCAAGAACAAGAGGCCATTGAACTTGATTAAGATCACGACGGTTGGCGAAATTAGACGAACTTACATCCCTAACGATATAAAAGCTGTTTTAGTTATTGCCCACGGCGCTGGCGCTGGCCTTAAGCACGAATTTATGGATTCGTTTTGCCATTTAATGGCCCAATATAATATTGCGGTGTGGTCATTTAATTTTCCATATATGCAAATTATGTATGAAACGGAAAAACGACGTCCGCCAAATAAAGTCGATAAGCTAGTAACACATTATTTTTCTGAAATAGGTGAAGCGACTCGACAATTTGGTGCGGATTTACCTTTGTTTGTTGCTGGCAAAAGCATGGGAGGCCGAGTGTCGAGTTTGGTTTCAAGCATGTCACTTGCACAACAAACGTTGGCTGAATTGGAAAACGTGAACATTGCAGGAAATATTGTTTTAGGTTATCCATTTATCCCATCAGGAAAGCCTGAAAAGTTTGAGTCTCGAACTCAACATTTTAAAGACCTGCAGTGTTCGTCGTTGATTTTACAAGGTGAGCGCGACACGTTTGGTAATACCACTGTGTTAAATTCTAAAACATTCCCAGACCAAGTTACAATAAGCTGGATCACAAATGGTGATCATAGTTTTAAACCATTGAAGTCGTCGGGCAAAACATATGAAGATAATTTAGAATTAGCGGCAAAATTGTCTAACGACTTTATTTACAAAGTGATTGGCAAATAAGATAAATTAAAATGTTTAACAGGGGACTACGATGAATCATTACTGGAATTTTAAAGCAATAGCGTGTGTTTTAGTTGCGTTATCGGTTCTTGCCGGAGCATTTGGTGCACATGGTCTTAAAGATATATTAACGACCTCAGAACTTACAACGTGGGCAACGGCCTCTAATTATCTGCTTTCGCAAGGTTTAGGGATTTTAATTTTAAGTTGTTTACCACAGTCACCAAAACTTACACTTGGATTAAAACTGATCCTATTTGGCGTGATTACGTTTTCTGTTTCGTTGTTTATGTTAGTGTCATTTACGTTAAAAATTATTGCAATGCTTACGCCGTTTGGTGGCATGTTAATGATCGTAGGTTGGGGCGTAATTGCCTTGGCATTGTTTTAGGCAATATGAATTTACTCAAGTGAAGTAATAGGCGCAGCGTTTTCCACGACTTGGTTAAGTAATTCACGTATATCGGCTTTATCGAGCTTTAATTCGGTCATAATATTTTGCACTTGCTCGTCGCGTAACAATCCTCTATAACTCACTGAATTAATAGCTAAATACATGTAGCCTGCAAGCTCTATACATAAGATGACAAATTGATATTTCTTTGGAATTAAGCGAAGCGGCGCTGATTTTTCAATATATTTTAGATATAGATCGAGTTGGTTTCTAACATGTTTATCGACATGCCAATTAACACAAATTTGAGAAATATGGGTCTTCAAAACTTTATTGTCCGATAACTCAAAGTAATCTAATAAAGAAAAATCTATTTTCGATTTTGTTTTTAACGTTTTTAACGGATCTTTGTTAAGAATTTGAGGGTTGGAAATCAAACCAGCCATGATTAACACTAATACCGATTTTTCACTGACATTTTGTTGTTGTAAATCTAGCTTTCTCGACAACAAAGATGTTATTGCAATAAATTGATCGAGTTTGTTAATGATTAAATGGCTAAATTTATCATTTTGACTATAGGCAATACGTAAAAACTGTTGCCTCATTAAAATAGCCGGTAATCGTTCAATGCCAATTAAACCAATGGCATGTTTTAACGTAAAGTTTGCTCTGACTTCTTTTGATTGAGATTGGGCGTAACCAATAACAGAATTTATATCCGCTTGTTCATTTAAAAACTGTTCTATTTTGTTAACTGGCGCAATATTAATAAGCTGATATAACGCTGGATAACTAATAGGCGCATTAAATCTTATGTTCTCAACTGGCAAGATAGGGACTTCTATCGGTGTATTGTTAGACAAACCGAGTCGTAATAAACGCAAGCTTAAGTTATTAATCTGTTCCAATTTAAATATTGGAATATTTTTGTCGTATTGTGCTTCTTCATCAAATTTCACTTCTTGAATAACGTAGTTACTCGGCTTCTTTTGGTTTTCGGCAATACTAATGCAGGCTTCTATAACACTGCCATTGAGTATGGCGATGAGTTGTTTGTTGTTTTGTTCAACGAAGACGACAGATTCATCCGTATGGAGTTTTTGCATCACGATTTGTTGATAGAAAGAAGACAAACGTGAATCTACAGGTAGAACATAATTTCCATAGGCAATTTGGCTTAGTAGTTGGTCACTACTGTATTTCCTAGTTTTTTGATGACGACACGCGGATAAACAATAATTGATAACAATAGTAACTAATGCTTGAACGGTTAGTCTTCTATTTTTACAAGTAGACCCACCTAAGATAGCCCCTAATATGGTATGCGTATTGGTTTCTGCAAACGCCTCAGAACAAGCGTACTTGTACGAACGCGCTAGAAGGGTACTTAAACTTGTTTTTGTCGAAGCGGTTAGCTTTGGATCGATAGATAACTTCTCAAATATCGGTTTTCCGCTATAAATAACGGTACAACAAGTAATTAACAGTTCTTTTTGAGTTTCTTTTGTTAACGAACAGGCATTACCCAATCGTAGGCCGATGACGATACAATTTAGTAAGGCGCCAACAAAAGGGGTAACCGCAATGAGTTTTGAACCATAAAGTAAAGTAAACCAAAATGGATTTAGTTTATTTAATACAAACGCATTATCGATTAACAGCGTTATGCTGGCATTAATTTCAGCAGTGTCTTGTTTTTTAACCGCCAACTGACAAATTCGAAGCGTTTTTAAAAACTCTGAAAGCGCCTGTTGGCCGTTATGTAGGTGTTCTTGAACGTTTTGCACAAATTAGTATTGAGTGAACTTTTCATATGCACCGGCGCCCCAAGCAATCAACTGACCGTTCTTGAATAACATCGGCGTACATTCGTCTTTTGTGGTGATACCATCACTTTTTGATGCTGCGTACGGTAGAACATTACCTGAATGGTACCGTCTTCTACTTGCCTTGCTTCTGTAAGGTCAGGTGAACCTAACGAATCAATGACATGAGATTTTAGGATCTGATCGTTAATAGACAATTTATTAATATAAATTTTATTAAACGCCTGCCTATCTTCCCAGTCCATTTGGTCTGGATCATCTTCATAAAATGTAATGACCGTAGCTGCAAATACGACATATAGTCCAAATCCTATACCTGCAAATTTAACTACTTTATTAGACATAACATTCCTTCAATCTCTCTTTTATTTTGCGCGCATTATAACTTGAAAGCATCAAGCCTTGTCAAAGAAGTTTAACAATTAACTCGGATATTAAGTCACTATTTTGTAACAAGGTTCGTATTTGGCACCTGGTAATTTCATTCTGCCTTGTTGGACAAAAGCTTCGAGGAGCTTGTCCATCGCCAACATCAGTTCAGCATCACCATCTAATATAAATTGCCCGTGCTCTTTTACAGAACGAACGCCATCTTCTTTTATATTGCCAGCGACGATGCCAGAAAATGCGCGACGTAGATTCGCAGCGAGTTCTTTTTTATCTTGGTTAATATGGAGATCTAAACTTGCCATATTCTCGTGACTTGGGTTAAAGCTTTGTTGGAAACCCTGATCTATTTTTAATGTCCAATTAAACTGATAAGCATCACCATTTTCTTTGCGGTACACCCTTACATCTTCCATTTTTTCAGAAATATAGCGAGCAACTTGCTTAGGATCATCTGGAATGATCTTGATTAAATCTAGTGCTTCTTGGCCCAATGTCAATTCGATAAAGTTAGCAATTTCTTCAAAGTAACTTATCGACTCTTTTGGTCCCGTCAATACGATAGGTAATACTTGTTTTTTATTATCCGGATGTAACATGATGCCTAGGATATATAAAAGTTCCTCAGCTGTTCCAGCGCCCCCTGGGAAGATGATAATTGCGTGTCCGACACGTACAAAGGCTTCAAGGCGCTTTTCAATGTCTGGCAATATAACTAATTCATTAACGATTGGATTGGGGGCTTCTGCAGCTATAATACTGGGTTCCGTGAGACCTAAATAACGGCCTGAATCTATGCGTTGTTTTGCGTGCGCTAATGCTGCACCTTTCATCGGGCCTTTCATTGCACCAGGGCCACAACCGGTGCAAATATCCAATTTTCTTAAGCCTAATTGATATCCCACTTCTTTTGTATATTGGTATTCATGATCTTTTATCGAATGTCCGCCCCAGCATACGACGAGGTTAGGATGATCCGTAGGTGATACCACATTTGCATTACGCAACATTTCAAAAACTTCATTAGTAATAATTGCGCCCGATGCAAGTTCAGCTAATCTCTCATTTGGATAGCGGTTAGCGTTATACAAAATGTCTCTGATAACGGCTTGTAAATGTTCTTGAATACCGACAATAATTTTGCCGTCTACAAATGCAGAAGTCGGCGGGTTAACTAATTCGATTTTAATACCGCGTTCACGGCTTAATAAGTTTATTTCAAAGTCTTTGTATTTTGTCTGTGCTTCAGAACTGTCATCAGATTCGGTGCCAACATTGAGAACGGCTAGGGCGCAGTTTCTAAATAAATTATATAGGTTGCTGTTGGATGATTGTTTAAGTTGTTCAACTTCGTGTTGCGATAGTAAATTCATGCCACTAAGTGGACTTAGAAGTATTCTCATATCTTCTCCTTGATTTAATGCTTTGTTTTAACAAGGAAAGATGTATTTTTAATTACATCATCTATGTTGATTGTTTTTTAATTATTATTTTTAAGATCTACTTTTTATAACAAATTCTATTTCGACCCGCATCTTTAGCTTCATATAGCGCTTTGTCAGCTCTATCAAACGCAGTGTGAACGTTGTCCGTTGCCACTAACATAGTGACACCAACTGAAACCGTTATGTTTAGTCGATCATTTTTTACTTTGAAAGGAATTGAACTGACTGCTTTACGCAGTTTTTCAAGTGGGGTTAACATATTTGTCGCGTCAGTATTTATCATTAAGCAAACAAACTCTTCACCGCCATATCGAGCTAAAAAGTCAGTTTCACGTAACGAGGTTCTCAGGGTTTTGGCAACAATTTGTAGCGTCTTGTCACCTACAGAGTGCCCATATTTATCGTTTATCTTTTTAAAGTGATCTACGTCAATCACGGCAATACACAGCGGATCTGGGTGCCGTAACCAACGCTTAAATTCTTCGTTAAATCGTTTGTCGTACGCGCCACGATTTGGCAAGTTGGTCAGCGCATCTAAATCTGCTCTAGCGATCTCTTCGAGCCATTTTTTACGATAAAACTCCGTTCTTTGCTCTAAATTAGCCAATTTAGATTCCATGTCTTGCAAAACATTGTCTAAATCAGCAGCGCGTTGTTTTCCAAGTCATCGCGCTGCTTAATCGACTCGGTAATAACGTTTAATTTGTTTTCAATTATCTGTTTAAGATTAGAAACACTATTAGCGCTGTCGGCATTTTTAGATAACTCGTCGATTTGACCATCTATTTTTCTATTTAACTGTTCGAGTTGGTTGCCGTAATCTTTAGAACAATTTATCGACTTAATCAGTGTTTTGTGGACATCGGCCAATGCCGCATTCACATTTAAAATGAGTTTTTGAGTTTGTAAAAATTCTTCAGAAAATTGAGTCACGGACTCTTCAAAATACGTAAGACAAATTTCTAAACGGTCAAAATCATGTGTAGAAACGTCGATGCGTTTTTTAAACTCATTTAATCGCGGCTTAATAATCGCATTCTGAGAGAGCTTATCGAGGCGAACTATTATGTTCTTTAGTAATTTAGGGTTTAATTGTTGATCTTTTGATTGGTTTTCAACAGGCTTTTGTTGAAATTGCAGAGCGACCAAGCGGTAGGTTTCAACCAAATTGGCAACCGTTGGTTGCAATTCATTAAATAACAAAGTCTCTTTAGACTTTACCTTATTTACAACCATGCGCAGTTTCCTACGAACGTTTTCTTCCATCCCTTTTACGGATTGCAAGGTTTCCCCAGCTTCTAACAGAAAGTCTCGTAGGGCTTTCTGTTTTAAATAATGTTGATTTTCTAAGGACTTTATCGATTCATGAGTTTCTGTAAGTCGAGACGTAAGCGTTGACAGCTCAACACCTTTACCTGTTGTTTTTCTAAGTTGAGTTAATTTATTGTCAACTTCTACATCTTGACCTTTGGTTAGACTTCCCATCTTGTCTACGACAGTTAACGCAAGCTTTAATGCTCGCTCGTGTTGAACAATCACATCTTCCAGTTGATTTTGTTTATCTTTTTCACTCATATCCGTAGTCTAAATATCCATAGCTAAAGAAGTTACTAAGATAACTATAATTTTAAAGTATAAAAAAGCCATCTTGAAGATGGCTTTTTCTGGAATTACTTTTGTTTTTTAAGCAGATAGTAGGGTAACCAATTTGGTTCCGCTTGATATTCGTCATTCATGATCTTGTCCCACCCTTGTAAAATTGACTTACAGTTTTTGCTAGTTCGATAAGCATAGTCTTTTTTATCCAAAGTGAAAGTCTTTTTGTACTATTACATGTCGACTTACATAATTACTTACATGACTACTTACAGAATGGACAGGTGTTTATAACGACTTCGTGTAATTACTTATAGACACTCTATTTCTGTCCTCACACAGGTGGTTTATATTTTTGTTTAAATACAATGGGTTGTGTTTATTGAGGCTTTACTTTTTATGTCATGTGTGTAATTCAAAGAGGAAGATAGAAGTGGAATTTTGAATTGTGGTATGAATTAGTACTACATGCCAAACAAACGGTTGTAAACACGGATTGCGTGGTCATCAGACATCCCAGCGAGATAATCGCAAATTATCCGATCAGAGTTGAGTCCTTGTTCTTCACTCATTAACCATAATTGTTTTACTTGAGTTGGCAACAGGCGCTTTGGATCACACGAAAAGGCTTCAAATAATGAAATTAACATTCTTTGTCCCTTGAATTCCAGTTGTTGGATTTCGGTATTTTGGATTACATGTTTAAAAACAAATCGTTTCAATAAGTCCAACACCGGTTGTGCCGTAGGAAGTAATTGAGCGTTATATTGAAGCAATGTTTCGGCAAACGGGGTAGGCAGTTTGACAATGCTTATATTGGTGATTAGGTGATTTACTAGGGCACCAATTGCATTTTTTCGCTGATGATGTTCTTTGCTAAATAACATTATAGACAGTTGCTTGGCGTGTTTTTTGCCCAAGGGTTACCGGTCGTTAACAAGCTAGGTAATACTTCGTCGTGCCAGAAATCGCTCGTCACCTTGCCTAACACGATAGCGTCTTCTAAGTCATGAACACCGTAGGCGATGTCGTCGGCTAGTTCCATAATTGAACAGTCGAGAGATTTGTATTTTGCTTTTAAAGAAAGAAACGGTCCCGTTGCAGCACCATCGGTATCTATTTCTAAAAATTGACTACGGTCTTTGTCTGTCAGAGGTTGCAATAACCAATCAAAGCTCGCCTTGTCATCGTCGAATAGACCTTTAATGGGTTTCCAACTGTCAGCACGTATAATTGTCGAAATATTGTTTGGCTGAATAAATTCAGGGTTTTGTTTAATTAAAAGTGGATATTTAACCAACCCTAGTAAGGTTCGACGCGTAAGATCCATACCAAACGCGGGTGTATAGGGTTCAAGTTTTGTTGCGATTCTGAATGTTTGTCCGTTTGCTTCGAATCCACCGGAGGATTTCATCATATAATTTAACGCAATTTCACCTCCGTGACCAAATGGTGGGTGACCCAAATCATGTGCTAAACAAAGAGATTCAATTAGTGCATCAGATGGTAAAGCAGCTTTGAGAAATTGATGGTTAAGGACGATATTATTTTGTCTTAACTGAGCGGTTAACCCCGTGCCGATTTGGGCTACTTCTAACGAATGAGTTAATCGAGTCCGATAAAAATCGTCTTGTCCTACGCCGAGGATCTGAGTTTTGGATTGTAAACGACGAAACGCCGCGGAATGCAATATCCGGGCGCGATCTCGTTGGAATGGGTCTCGTTGATCGTTGGGTCTTTGATTGGCATCCCCCGATTGTCGATTGTTCCAAACGTCAGTCATCTAAAGCCTTAAAGTGGTGACGAAATTTCGTCAAAGTTTAGCGAGAAGCTTGGTAAAAACATATCCATAAAATAGTCGACTTCCGGGCAACGATACTTTTGTAGTGTTTTGTTAATGTTCTTTTTGGCTTTCTCAAATTCATGATTGCCTGCGCTTAGTTCTTCTAAGGTTTTAATTAAACCGCAAATTACATCCGCTGACTTCACAATCCGAGCCATCTCAGGATCAATATTTTCATGTAATAGAAGGTCACTGAAGTCTTCCCTAAATTCAGCAGGTAACATTTGCAACAATGATTTTTCGGCTACTGCTTCAATTTTTTATAGGCGTTTGCGATATCTTCATTGTGATATTTAATTGGGCTGGGTAAATCGCCAGTTAATACTTCGCTAGCGTCATGATATAACGCAACGAGTGCCGCTTTTTCAGGGTTGACGTTGCCATTAAACTTTTTGTTTTTGATCAATGCCAAAATGTGCGCGACAGTTGCCACTTGATGGCTATGCTCCTGCACATTTTCGGTGGTGACGGTTCGCATTAAAGGCCAGCGTTGAATTAACTTCAAGCGGGCGATATTGGCAAAAAGTGACTGTGTTCCATTATCATTTTCGGTATACATCTAAAAAGTCAGATAGGTCAGAGATGGCCTTTTTCAACTCATCTATATGCGGTAGGAACACCAATCTAAAGTGATCTGGGCTTGGCCAATTAAAGCCTCGGCCATGGACCACGAGTATGTATTTCTGCCTTAGTAAGTCGAGCACCATTTTTTCATCGTCTTCAATATTAAATTTTGACAGATCAATTTTCGGAAATAAATACATTGCGCCTTTAGGACGAGTAACTGAAATACCATCGATGGCATTTAATGCTTTGTAGGCATAATCCATTTGACGGTATAGTCGACCTTCTTTTGCGACCAAATCGTTGATACTTTGGTACCCACCTAATGCTTGTTGAATTGCATTTTGACATGGCACATTGGCACATAGTCGCATTGATGCCAGCATGTTTAAGCCGTCAATGTAATCGCCAGCCCATTTTTTGGGGCCCGATAGCAACATCCATCCTGTTCTAAAACCCGCGACTCGATAGTTTTTAGACAAACCGCTGAACGTAACAATAAATAGGTCCTGACGCATAGCTGCAATACTGTGATGAACAGCATCGTCGTATAAAACTTTGTCATAAATTTCATCACTAAAAATGATCAAATCATGTTCCGCCGCAAGGTCTGCAATTTCTAACAATACTTTTTTGCTATAAACCGCACCAGTTGGATTGTTTGGATTAATCAAAACAATTGCTCTGGTTTTTTTGTGATCTTGGATTTAATGTCTTCAATTGAAGGTGCCCAATCATCATTTTCATCACAAAGGTAATGGACGGCTTTACCACCACTTACCGAGACGGTAGCTGTCCATAGTGGATAGTCGGGACTTGGAACTAATACTTCATCACCATTATCTAACAAAGCTTGCATCGACATGGAAATTAATTCACTAACCCCATTACCGATATAGATATCGTTGACTGTTACGTCTCGTAGACCTTTTTGCTGATAATATTGCATAATAGCAACACGAGCTGAATACAAACCTTTGGAATCTGAATAACCCTAGGCTTTAGGTAATTGTGCAATGACATCTTTTAAGATGTCGTCAGGGGCTTGAAAACCAAATGGGGCAGGGTTACCAACGTTTAGTTTTAGGATCTTGTGACCAGCTTCTTCTAAACGTTTTGCTTCATCTAAGACGGGTCCTCGAATGTCGTAACATACGTTGTCTAATTTGCTCGATTTTTTTATGGTTTTCATTACGTTATATTTCCATTTACATCTTGTTGCAACTTATTACAGTCATAAATACATTTTTACATAACAATATAAAGGTGACTAATTAAATTTGAGACAAATTATGGCATTACCTTTAATTGCAGCAGGTTTAGCGTTAGGCGCGGCTGCGTTACATGAATCTACCAAAAATCACTATAGAAATTTAGAATTAAATCGTAAAAATGACGATTATTCTAATATATATCATTCCAGTATCACTAAAACACCTTCAGATACCTATGACAATGGCCAAACAGTGACCCCAGTGTTTGGCAGTATTGTGTGTTGTGAAGTTTATAATCTTGTTGACCACACCGGTATTTGGATTGACCGGGACACCATAATTGAATTGAGTGAAAATGGCTTAGTTAAAGCAATATCTTATGAACGTTTTTTAGATGACCGATCAGGCAATAATATGTTTGTTGCGTGCGATAAAAACCACAATCCGATAGTAATTGAAGGCGTGGGAGAACGTGCTATTAGCAACGTATATACGTATCGCGAATACGATGTGGTCAATAATAATTGCCACCGTTTTGTACACCAATGTTTAACAGACAGCGACAAAAAATAACACGATTTAAATCACTTAATGAAGCCTTGTGTTTACAAGCAGGTAAAACTATTTTTGGGATAGAGTAAAGACGCCTCGATAAGTTGTGCTAAAATTACAGGCTTAACCCAATTACGGAAATTTTATGATAAGCCAAGTAATAAAAAAATTAGTCATTATCCTTGTCGTTGCTTATGCAGCTATTTACCCCTTCGTACAGCATTCACCGGTAGAATCAAGTTCAGAAAGCGAACTAGACATAGAGATTGGATCGGTTGAAAAACACATATCTAAAAAATCTCATAAAAATGTTCATCTCCCCGATTTTGCCAGCATTCGTGATGTGAAAGAAAAGAAGCACGCTTTTTTTACTTTTATGAAGCCATTTGTTTTAGAAGTTAACGAAGAACTCGGCCGTCATCGCGCGTTTGTAGAATCATTTAGTCCACAGAGTAAAAACGCGTCAGACAAAAAGCGTTTTCTTGCTCTTGCTAAAAAATACCGAATTAAAGAATTAGACGACTTACATAAAGTGAAAGCTGAATTACTAACTCGTGTTGATATTATCCCAGTGGATTTGGTTTTGATGCAGGCCGCCAACGAAAGTGGTTGGGGAACCTCGCGATTCGCGTTAGAAGCAAATAATTTATTTGGTCAATGGTGTTTTACCAAAGGCTGCGGCGTTATTCCAACAGGCCGACCTGCAGGCAAAACCTATGAAGTACGTAAATTTGCAACGCCAGCGGATTCCATCAGAAGTTATTTCCATAACTTAAATACTGGCCACGCATACGCTAAGTTACGACAACTTAGAAATCAACAAAGGGTTAACCATGATGAACTGGACCCGTATGTTATTGCAGAGGGGCTATTGCCATATTCAACCCGTCGCGAAGCCTACGTGGAAGAGATCCAAGAAATGTTACGTTTTAACCAAAAGTATATGTAAATGACATTGAAAAAATTAGCGGTACCGTTTTTACTGATTTTCCCCATGTGTTTGGTGTCGAGTAGCCTATTTGCCAACGTTGAACAACAAACAAAGACGATGGAACTCAACTACGATGGCTTTTTTGATCGTATGGATGATTTGGATGAAGCTGAATATGTTGATATAAAATTGGCGTTTTACTTTAATCAAATTAACAGTAAAAAAGCCTGTCCAATACGTTCGGCTAAGTTGCAAACTAAGATCAAATCAATGCCTGTTTACTATCTAGAAAATGGTGAAGTTTTATTGCCATTTGATGAACAGTTGGACATGGATAAAGCAAAGTTGGTCATTGAAACCGAAAAGGGATTAGAGTGCGGCTTAAACATGAGACTTGAAAACAGCTTCTTGTTAGCCTCAACCATAGACAATACTAAGCTAGTCCGTCTTGTTGAAACTTTTAACGATGCTCTCCAGGATTTAGGAGGCATGATGTCGTTTTTAGTACCAAAAGTCACAGGTGTTACCGTTTTAGGAAAAACTGGAGAGCAATTAAGTATAATCAACGGAGATGAAAGTTGGTGCAGTGATAACCAATGTATATTAACTTCAGCCATACTTAAAAACGCTGAAAAACCATTTGTCCTTAGTTCAATACCATCGAAGATTGTTCCGTTTATTAAACCATAGAGCTAAGGTAATCAGTGATTTTTAATCTTCAATTTTCGTTAAAAAGTAGAGTTTAGAGGTATCAAACTTTACAAAGTCGGTTTGTCATCAATACACTTTTTAAAACTACAGTTTAACGTTTAACAAGCCCAACCAGTTAGGTAGGGCTTTTTTGTTTTTCATCCAATTATATGATAGTTATGATTATATTATTGTCGATGGATCGTTTTGAGTTAATTCTTGTAAGTCTATATTTGATATTGAGCCTTAAGGAGAAGTTTATGAAATTAATTACGGTGGGCCTTCTAACTTTGTTATTGTCAGCCTGTGTTCTCGAAGAGGACGCATTTTCTGATCAAGTGTCCTTTACCAATGATAGTGAGGTTGCTACGTTCACCGAGGTTGATTTAGAACAACGAACTGGCTACTTCAGTATTGAGTTGACTAAGCCAAAACAATTAGAAAAGCGGTGTGTAGATACCGAATGTTCGCAGACCTTGTTTACCCACAATGGGAATTATTTTGATTTTTCATTTATCGCAGATGGCGATTGGACTAAAGATTTAAGTATGCTTTCGGGCGAAGAAACTGAATTGATGTTGCACACACAAGTTAGGCGAGTGAATGGTACTTTTTACTTTTATCAGGACTATGAAAACTCCAACCCTTTACTTTTTAGAGTCGAAGCGCAATGGTCCGATTTTATTTCTGGTGACAGTGGGAATGGGATTGAAGCATATTATAGCCCTGTTTGTGGATGTGTAATTATCGACTTAGATTTGGATGATTATATTGCTTACAGCGCTAATAGTACTGAAGTAACTTCAAACCTAAGCAACTATTTCCGATTTGAGTTTCTACTTTAGTTTCTACCTCAGAAGTATCAACTACTGTTTATTATTAGCCTGACAAATTATAAACAGTGGGTCTGCTAACCATTTAGATAAATATTTAAACTCATATAGCGAGTCGTCTAAGTGAAAAGCGGTACACTCTCTTTGTCATAGCAATCAGCGTGTCTGATTGCATCGGGTTTTAAAAGGTGAGCTTTTTACACCTGTGAATTTTTTACAGAATTTGCATTTGAACCTTTGTAAGCCTTTATTTGTTGCGCCCCTTAAATAAAGAACTCGATTCGGCAATTACCATACTTTCCAACTTTACCCTCTTTTTGGTACTTGTTTATTTGACGATATCAACACATAACTGGGACATTGCCTTATAGAAACAACTAACTGCTATTTCCTCGATAGTCTTCGGATCACCGAACTTTCCTGATTTCCACAAAAACATCATTGCTCAGACATAGTAGTTGCAAGCACCCTAAAGAGTTTGCTAATAATAGATAAATAAGCACAGGGAAAATATTTTTTCAGGATCTGAGGAAACTTTTTCCTGATGAAGTTGTTATGTTTTAAATTAAAATGAGTGCATTCATAAGGTAACCTGATGGATAAATATTTAGTTACTAAAGAAGAGATTGATGCCTACGAGGGTATTGATAAAACACATTTTCTTAATCCTAATGCAAAGCGTATTAATAAATCTCTTGGAGACTTAACGGGTCTGAGTGGTATTGGGTTTCACATAATTGAAGTTAAACCCGGTTATGTAACTACCGAAACGCATGTTCATTATTCTGAGGAAGAATGTGTATATGTTCTTGAAGGGAATGGTGAAGCTATTGTTGGAAATGAGGTATACGAAATTAAAGCAGGTGACTTTATTGGTTATCGTGCTGGAGGTGAAGCACATAACATTAAAAATACAGGAACTGAAACTCTAAAATGTATAGTTGTTGGTCAGCGGCTAGATAGCGATATGGCTGACTACCCCAATCTTAAAAACGAATATATCGCCGCAATGGGCAAAAATGGAATTTGGTTGATTTTGAAAATATCCAAGAACCAGAGGGTGGTAAAAAGCATAACAATTTGTTAAACAAAGTTAAAAACGGTTGGCTTTTGCTCCTTCGTCACTGGTTTTAACCAATTACAACCAGCCCATTATTGAGGCGTCCACTTCCTAAAATAAGCGTCAGAATTGTTGATCTCTTAAAGATTGTGAGCACATAAAACAAGCTCATCAATATCAAATCAACCAAATTATTCCCGACGCTTTTTAATTTCAATTTAGGAAAGTGAGTACAGTTTTTATTGTTTCAATTTCAAAGATAGCAAGGCCGCTGTAGCAACAAACAAGCTTGATATCCATAAACATGCCTCTAGGCCAAAATTTTGATATACCCATCCTGAGAGTACAGTGCCTATTAGTCTGCCCATTGCATTAGCCATATAGTAAAAACCAACGTCGAGCGACACACCGTCGTTACCGGCGTAACTTACGATAAGGTAACTATGCATAGACGAATTAATGGCAAACACAACGCCAAAAATAATGAGTCCTATGATGATCGACGCAAGAATGTGAAAATTAAAGTGTAATGCCAAAGCAATAAAAGCGGGGATTATTGCCAAATAACTTGCCCATAGAAAAGCAGACTTTCCAGTTGGCGTTTTTCCCTGTCTCTTTCCGGTAAAATAGGGCGCGAAGGATTGTACGATACCATAGCCGATTACCCAACTTGCCATAAATCCACCAACCCACCAGTGATCCCAATTAAACTTTACGGCTAAAAATACTGGTAATGCGACTACAAACCAAACATCTCTTGCCCCAAATAAAAACATGCGCGCTGCTGACAGAATATTTATTGATGCACTCTTGGAAAAAATGTCACTGAATTTAGGTTTGTGCTTTGCTTTACCCAGATCTTCCCTTAATGCGATTAAACTAACGACCCAAACGATACTTAATAGGGCTGCCATAACAATAATCGCGCCTTTAAATTCAAGTAAAGTAAGTAGCAATCCCCTAAAAAGAACCCAGCGCCCTTTAGTGCATTTTTACTCCCCGTCAGTATTGCAATCCAATGATAGAGCTTTCCTTCTGCGCCGTCGCTTACAAGTAACTTAATGGAACTCTTAGCACTCATTTTATTTAGATCTTTGGCGATACCAGATAATGCTTGAGCCACCATTACGTAGACGATTGTTAGCATTTCAGCAGGAACTACAAGCATAGCGAGCGCGATTATCTGAATCGCTAACCCGATGTTCATAGTTTTGTTTAAACCTAAACGAGCGCCTAACCAACCCCCAACAAGGTTAGTGATAACACCAAATATTTCGTAGAATAAAAATAACATCGCAATATTTAATGGTGAGTACCCTAACTGATGAAAATACAGCACAACGAGCATACGCAGTGCACCATCAGTTAATGTAAACGCCCAATAATTAGCGGTGATCAATAAATATTGTTTTATCTGTGGCGATAGTGTTTTAAATGATAAAAGTCCCATGTTTGTTAACTTGCCCTTAGCCTTTATCTGCCATACCGACTAAACGTGCCAATTCTGCCGTTCTATTTGCATAACCCCATTCGTTGTCATACCAAACGTACAATTTCAGTTGCGTTTTGTTTATCACCATAGTCGATAACGCATCAATGATGCCTGAACGTGGATCTGTTTTGTAATCGATGGAAACAAGAGGGCGTTCCTCATAACCTAAGATACCTTGCAATTGCCCTTGAGAAGCTTGTTGTAATAGGGCATTTACTTCTTCAATATTGGTTTCACGTTCTAATTCAAAAACGCAATCGGTGATAGAAGCGTTAGTTAATGGCACACGTATCGCGTGGCCATTTAACTTACCCAAAAGTTCAGGAAAAATATGGGTAATTGCGGTCGCTGAACCTGTTGTGGTAGGGATCAAACTAGAACCACACGCTCGAGCGCGGCGTAAGTCTTTGTGTGGTGCGTCAATGATAGTTTGCGTATTGGTAATATCATGAATGGTTGTCATAGACCCATGTTTAATACCTAGTGTTTCATGAATTACTTTTACGACTGGCGCTAAGCAGTTCGTGGTGCATGACGCGGCGGTCACGATAGGGTGTAAGTCCTTGTTGAACAGATGATCGTTTACTCCCATAACAACATTTAGAACACCATCTTCTTTTACTGGAGCGGTAACCACTACACGTTTTACCCCTTGCTCCAAATAGTCGTTTAATAGCGCTTTTGTCTTCATTTTGCCAGAGGCTTCTATTACCACATCGCATTTTGACCAGTCAGTTTCTTTAATCGCTTTATTGTGCGTACAAGTAATTGATTTACCGTTGATAATAAGTTCGTTATTGTTATGACTTACGTCGTAATGCCATTTGCCATGTACCGAATCGAACGTCATTAAATGCGCTAATGTTGCGGGATCACCTGCAGGATCATTAATATGTACTATTTCAATGTCGTCCCAGTCATAAGCGGCGCGCATTGATAATCGACCCATTCGACCAAAGCCATTAATACCTATTTTGATTGTCATAAATTTACCTATGTATTATTTAATATTTACAAATAAGAGTTAAAATAATTGAGCTGTTTTGAATTTTTTAGTGCGTTAGGACGCCTTTGTTGAATTTGTTTTATTATTTTTTCAGCGGGCCAACCAATAGATAAAAGAATGAGGCCAATTACCAAACCTGTTCTACCGGAGCCGCCTTTGCAGTGGACCGCAATAGTGCCTTTGTTCTTTAGTTGTTCTAAGATCTTGTCCTTCTGCACGTGCCATTGGTTTTCAAATGCCTGCGCAGGTGCGGCGTCATCAACAATAGGGAGCTGAACCCATTCAATGTCGTGTTTAAGACATTCCGTAGGTAAAGACTGGGCATTGTTTTTTGCCATTTCATCGTCAAACATTAATGTTATCAGCATGCTTGTTCCTGCATGTTTTAGGGTTGAAATAGCGTCACTTAAACTAGCGTCTTTTGTTCCAGGGCAAGGTGTAAAAATAAGTTGCGCACCATTTTCTAGAGGCAATATATCGTAAGGGTGTTTTTGTATGGCTGGTTTATTATCCATGATTTTCTCCAAACCAGTTTTGAGTATGGTTTATTATATAAACTAACGAGAGCATGACAGGTACTTCAACGAGCACGCCCACTACGGTGGCTAAAGCAGCACCGGAATGCAGGCCAAATAGCGAGATAGCGACAGCAACAGCAAGTTCAAAGAAGTTAGAAGTACCTATCAGGCAGGCGGGCGCAGCGATGTTATGGGGGAGTTTCATCCATTTCGCAGCCAAATAAGCGATGAGGAAAATACCGTAAGTTTGGATCATTAACGGAATTGCAATTAAAGCGATGGTTTCAGGTTCAGAAATTATTGTATTTGCTTGAAAGCCAAATAATAAAACGACGGTTGCCAACAACCCAATAACCGACCATGGCTTTAAAGAAGACAAAAATTGATTTACGGTATGTTCTCCTTGGCCTTTATTGAGCATATTGCGAGTTAAAACACCGGCTATTAATGGCAATAATACATAAAGTGCAACAGAAATAAGCAATGTTTCCCAAGGGACTTGAATGTCACTTACACCGAGTAAAAACGCAGAGATAGGCGCAAACGCAAAGATCATGATCACGTCATTAACTGAGACTTGTACCAAGGTATAATTTGGATCTCCTTTCGTTAGTTGCGACCACACAAAGACCATCGCAGTGCATGGTGCGACGCCCAGTAAAATCATGCCTGCTATGTATTCTTGAGCTGATGTTGGGTCAACCAGATCGGCAAATAAGATATTAAAAAATAGCCATCCTAAACCGGCCATAGTGAAAGGTTTAATCAACCAATTGATTACTATAGTTAGCAGCAGTCCTTTTGGGTTTTTACCTACATTCTTTATAGCTGAAAAGTCTATTTGAACCATCATAGGATAAATCATCACCCAGATGAAAACAGCGACAACAATATTTACATGCGCTACTTCAAAGCCCGCTATTGTTTGAAAAACCTCTGGTTGCCAAAGGCCTAAAATCACCCCAAGCTTATGCTCATAGCTACCCATACGGACAAATAACGCTCAAAAATACCCATGTAAAATCCTCTTTAAATTAGAAGAAAAATTGTTTTGTGATCTTTATTTACAGAAATTGGATTTGTCGGGCCTATTTTTCATATTAGCCAAACGTTTGACTTCGTTAGCGATAAGAGGAACGTTGTTCTCAGTTGTTTGTGCAATAACTGATTTAGCCCACAGCGGCAGTTCAGGATTTATTCGGTAAAACACCCACTGTCCGTGTTTCCTATCCGTTATTACATTCGCTTTTTCAAAACGGCAAGGTTGCGTGACACTTTTGGTTGGCTATCTTCATCCATCGCTTCCATTAATTCACATACGCAAAGTTCACCATAATAATGGGTCAACATTAATGTTTTGAGTCGAATATCATCCGTAAGGGTCTTATAAAAAGAGATCGGCTCTAGGTCAATTAGCTGATTAACTCCGTCACTTGCGCGATTATGGGTGGTTTCATTTTGAAATCGCGCATTTTTGCCTTCGACTAAAAGAAACATCGATAATCGATTATTTAGTTCAGTTAATGTTGTAGAAAATGGATTACTGCAGGAGCGTTCTTTTGGATCAGGGAAATCCCATGCTAATTGCTTGAGAGCATTTGGGTAGCTACGACATTCATTATTTGCCTTATCACAGAGCGTGATGACGTAATCAAAAATTTGACCTTCGAACGTATTTATATTTTTTGAAACTAAACCAGTGGTGTCGATCCCAAATTGACCTAATGCCTCAATCACACGCACGTCTACTGTATCAGGCTGTGTTCCTGCACTATACACTTCAAAATAATCCGCGGCTTTATGTCTTAGAAGCGCTTCTGCCATTTGTGACCTAGCCGAGTTTCCAGTACAGATAAAAAGGACTTTTTGTTTATTTAGATTTTTCATAAAATTAGTAACAGACTTAATATATATAAAATAGTGTATATACAAACAATCATATGTAAAGTGTTTATATTAAAAATGTCGCGGTTAAATGAGGTTTATATTGGTAAGTTTTTGTTTATATTAATGAGTTTAAGAGGTTTAACTCGACGCTTGAGACAAAAAATAACAAAATGAGCTGGATCTAACGTGTGTTGAATAAACTCTTTGCAGTCAATTTGTAACGTTTACGTCTGAGGCGCAGCGTAAAGACAGGGGCTTAAAATTTAATTTCTATCTCAATATCAGTAGTGGGTTTGGAACAACAAGTGAGGATTTCGCCTTTGCGAACAAAAGCCAGTGGTTCGTTAATGTACTCAACTGTACCACTTTTTAGTTTACATCGACATGCACCACAAAACCCTTCACGGCAATGGTAAAGCACGTCCAATTTTTGATTTAGGAGTGAGGTGAGTAGGGTTTTGTCGCCAGATTGAAATTCAAACTCTGTTTCAACTTCTTGTTGGCTCAAAACCCGTATTTTAGACATGAATCGTTAAAGTAGGGAACTGACTAAAATTACAGTTCAAAACCGTCAAATTCAGACGCATCAACTTCTGAGTCAATTTGACCAACAAGATAAGAACTGATCTCAGCTTCTTGTGGTGCAACTTGAACGTTGTCAGATTCTAAATATTTGTTCATCCATGGTAGCGGATTACTTTTAACGTCATACATCGCTGGAATACCAATCGCAGATAAGCGGTGATTAGCGATATATTCAACATATTGACACAATATTTCTTCATTTAAGCCAATCATAGAGCCATCTTTAAATAGGTATTTAGCCCATTCTTTTTCTTGCTCAACTGCATTGGCAAAAATTTCTTTTGCTTCTTGGAAACACTCCATGCTGATCTCTTGCATTTCTGGATCATCCTGACCATCAGCCCACAAATTAATAATGTGTTGCGTTGAGGTTAAATGCAGGTTTTCATCACGGGCAATAAGACGAATGATCTTAGAGTTACCTTCCATTAATTCGCGCTCAGCAAAAGCAAACGTACAAGCAAAGCTGACGTAAAAGCGAATCGCTTCTAATGCATTAATTGAGTTTACGGCAAGATACAATTTTTTCTTTAAAACACGAAGGTTAACTACGTAGCGTTCACCGTCGATGACATGTTCACCTTCACCGAGAGTTTGAAATATCTGAGTATAGAAAATTAGATCATCGTAATATTTAGAAATGTCTGCTGCGCGCTTCAGGATCTCTTCGTTCTTGACGATGTCGTCAAAAACTTCGCTCGGGTCACTAAATAAATTTCTCACGATATGAGTGTACGAGCGGGAGTGAATGGTTTCACTGAACGACCAAGTTTCGATCCATGTTTCCAATTCAGGAAGTGATGTGATTGGCAACAGAGCGATGTTCGGGCTACGGCCTTGAATAGAATCTAATAACGTTTGATATTTTAAATTTGAAATGAAAATGTGCTTTTCACTATCCGTCATGCTTTGGAAGTCAGCTCGGTCGCGACTTACATCGATCTCTTCTGGTCGCCAGAAAAAGGACAGTTGCTTTTCAATTAGTTTCTCGAAAATAGCGTGACGTTGTTGGTCGTAACGAGCAACGTTAACGGCTTCGCCAAAAAACATAGGTTCTTTAAGCGGGTTAACTTCATTTTGATTAAACGTGGTATATCGCATTTTATTAAACTCTGTAATCTAATTTTGAATTGCCCAAACATAGGTTTGGGCATAATAATATGACTAAATTTTACAAGCGCCGCCTTCACAGTCTTCATCGTCTTCGATAACAACTGTGGTTGGTGCGGTGACCTTTTACCAGACTTACTGTCGGTAGAGGTGCCTGCTTGATCCCGCGTATTATGGTAATACAAAGTCTTTAAGCCATATTTATAAGCTGTTAATAAATCTTTTAACAACTGCTGCATTGGTACTTTGTGATCATTAAAGTCTGTAGGATCGTAATTTGTATTGGCAGAAATTGTCTGGTCGACAAATTTTTGCATGATCCCACATAATTGCAGATAACCTTCGTTACTTGAAATATTCCACAACAATTCGTATTGATCTTTTAATCGCCCAATTTCAGGAACAACCTGCTTTAACACGCCGTCTTTACTTGCTTTAACTGATATCAAACCACGAGGAGGTTCAATGCCGTTCGTCGCATTAGAAATTTGTGACGATGTTTCTGACGGCATAAGTGCCGACAATGTTGAATTACGTAAGCCGTGCTCAACAATATCTTTTCTTAGGGTTTCCCAATCTAAATGCAAAGGCTCCTGACAGAATCCGTCAACCGCCTTTTTATAGGTATCGATTGGTAAAATACCTTGAGAATATGTCGTTTCGTTAAACTTCGGACAGGCACCTTGTTCTTTAGCCAACGTATTAGAGGCTTTTAACAAATAAAACTGAATTGCTTCAAAAGTTCTGTGGATCAGGTTGTTTCCAGACCCGTCCGAGTATTTTGCGCCATTTTTTGCAAGATAATATGCAAAGTTAATAACACCAACACCCAACGTACGACGACCCATAGTGGCATTAAATGCGGCTGGAACTGGGTAGTCTTGATAATCTAATAAACTGTCTAATGCACGAACAGCTAATTCAGCCAACTCATCCAATTCGTCTAATGATTCAATTGCGCCTAAGTTAAATGCCGACAATGTACAGAGGGCAATTTCACCTTCTTCGTCATTTACATGCTGAAGTGGTTTAGTCGGAAGGGCAATTTCAAGACACAAGTTACTTTGACGAACCGGCGCGTATTTAGGATTAAACGGACTATGAGTATTGCAATGGTCAACGTTTTGTAAATAGATACGACCTGTACTAGCACGTTCGTTTAAGAACAAGCTAAACAACTCAATGGCTTTAATGCGTTTTTTGCGAATGGAATCGTCTTGTTCGTATTGAACATATAAACGTTCGAATTCATCTTGGTCTTGGAAGAACGAGTCGTACAAACCAGGAACATCTGACGGGCTAAATAAAGTAATAAAACCGTCTTGGATTAATCGTTGATACATCAAGCGGTTAAATTGCACGCCGTAATCTAAATGTCTTACTCGGTTTTCTTCAACACCACGGTTATTTTTAAGTACAAGGAGTGTTTCAACTTCTAAATGCCATAGCGGGTAGAATAGGGTAGCTGCACCACCACGAACACCACCTTGTGAACAACTTTTTACGGCTGTTTGAAAGTGTTTATAAAATGGAATACAACCTGTATGGAATGCTTCACCATTTCTAATCGGGCTACCTAAAGCGCGAATACGACCGGCATTGATACCGATACCTGCACGTTGCGAAACATATTTAACAATGGCAGATGTTGTTGCATTAATTGAATCTAGGTTATCACCCGCTTCAATTAACACACACGAACTAAACTGGCGGGTTGGCGTACGAACACCAGACATAATTGGTGTTGGTAACGAAATTTTAAATTGCGACGTCGCATCATAAAAACGTTTTACGTAGTCTAAGCGAGTCGCGCTGTCGTATTTAGCAAATAAACACGCGGCGACTAAAATATATAAAAACTGGGCACTTTCGTAAATTTGGCCTGTTACGCGGTTTTGTACTAAGTACTTACCTTCTAACTGTTTAACGGCTGCGTAACTAAAATCTAGGTCACGGTCATGGACAAGAAACTTATCCATAGCGTCAAATTCGGCTTCTGTATAATCAGCTAATAAATGTTCGTCATAACGGCCATTAGCAACTAAATGTTTAACGTGATCAAACAAACGTGGTGGTTCAAATTGGCCATACGCTTTTTACGTAAATGGAAGACCGCTAAACGTGCAGACATATATTGATAGTCTGGAGTGTCTTCTGCAATAAGATCCGCTGACGCTTTTATGATGGTTTCATGGATATCTTCTGTTTTTATGCCATCGTAAAATTGGATGTGAGAACGAATTTCTACTTCAGATACCGAAACGTTGTCTAAACCTTTTGCTGCCCAGGTAATCACTCTATGGATTTTATCTAGGTCTAAAGGTTCTTTTACACCGTCACGTTTGGTTACAGAAAGGGTGCTGTTCATTGGGCCAGTTTGTCCTTTGTTTTTATATATTATTATTTTGTGTATCGCATTTAGATGCAATTTTAAATCAGACTGGATAATAATTAGCTAATTTGGCTAAAAACACATCATATAGTGTCTGTTTAAATTCGATAGCACAAGATAGAGTGTAGAGGAGATGATTGCAAGTTTAAAATATTCATCTATATGACTACAAAATAACCAACCATGGGTCCTTGTAAGTGTCTCCTTACAGTATGAGCAACAGGTGTAAACATAACTAAAAATATCCATAATTGAACGTGATTTTTAACTATTTTTTTATATGAATTTTATCTGAAAAATCCATTTAAATTACCAAATTATTACTTCACTTTTTGTAAATTTTATGATGCCAGCGTCACCGTTGGGTTTGTCGCCATTTAAACCAATTTTTTAAAATGCAGCACATAATTAACATCAAGTTTTGGCGTTAAACTGGCTGAGCTATAGATTGGGTTGTAATTAATGCCAATGCTATGTTTTACATTAAGATCAAAATTAGAGGCGCAACGGATGATTTGAGACGGTTTCATAAACTTATCGTAATCATGCGTTCCATTTGGCACTATCTTTAATAGCTTTTCTGCTGCAACTATCGCTAGAGCGTAGGATTTGTATGTTTTATTTAACGTTGAAAAGAAAACAGAACCACTCAGGTTTACAGGCCATCGCCGCGGCTTCAATAATAGCTGCCGGATCTGGTACGTGTTCCAACATTTCCATACACGTGACAACGTCAAACTGTTGTTTATTATCAGCGCAATATTGTTCTGCTTGCACTTGCTCATATCTCACATTAGTTACCTTAGTTTCTAAGGCGTGTAGTTGAGCCACTTGTAATGAATCGCTCGCCATATCGATCCCCACGACGTCGCCGGCCAGTTTTGCCATACTTTCGGTCAAAATACCGCCGCCGCAACCAATATCAAGGATAGACTTATTCGCTAAACCGCTTGTTTGTTCCTGTATATAGGCAAGCCGCGCAGGGTTAATAATGTGCAGAGGTTTGAAATCACCTTCTAGGTCCCACCATGTACTTGCGATTGAGTTAAACTTTTCAATTTCATGTTGATCAACATTTGTGGTGTTTTCTAACGACATGTAAGTTCCTTTAAGATAATTAACGCAGAGTAGGGTACTCGATATTGTGGTGAAAAAGAATTCTAGATTTCAACAATCGATTAAATAAACAGCAAATAACGCATCAAAATGGCCTCAAGGCGATTTTAACGACAACAACACTAGCCCCCCACTATTTATAACGTAATTTTCACTAGCACGAATACACGAATGTGTTACAATCCCGCGTTAATTAAAAACAATAAAAACTTCTATTTAAATAGTTGCAGGGAAATTTTCGTTTATGACTGAACTCGCCAAAAACATTAGCCCCATTAATATCGAAGAAGAGCTAAAGACAAGTTACCTTGATTACGCGATGAGTGTAATCGTAGGACGTGCTTTACCCGATGTTCGTGATGGTTTAAAACCGGTTCACCGCCGTGTTTTATTTGCGATGAATGAACTTAAAAATGACTGGAATAAACCATATAAGAAGTCTGCCCGTGTCGTGGGCGACGTAATTGGTAAATATCACCCACATGGTGACTCAGCTGTTTACGATACCATTGTTCGTATGGCGCAACCATTTTCTTTACGTTATACATTAGTAGACGGCCAAGGTAACTTTGGTTCTGTTGACGGCGACTCCGCAGCCGCAATGCGTTACACCGAAGTGAGAATGGACAAGCTTGCCCATGAACTCCTCGCTGACTTAGAAAAAGAAACAGTCGATTTTGTTCCTAACTACGATGGGACTGAATTTATTCCTGCTGTTTTACCGACAAAAGTACCAAATCTCCTCATTAATGGTTCTTCTGGTATCGCTGTAGGTATGGCAACCAATATACCGCCACATTCTCTACGTGAAGTTGTTAGTGCGGTTTTAGCCTTATCTTTTAATCCTGATATGGAACTTCCTGAGTTGATGGAACATATTCCGGGTCCTGATTTTCCAACGGGCGCGATTATCAATGGCCGTAAAGGGATTGAAGAAGCGTACCGTACTGGTCGTGGTAAGGTTTATATCCGAGCAAATACAGAAATTGAAACGGATGAAAAAACGGGTAAGGATACGATTATCGTTACCGAAATCCCTTATCAAGTTAACAAAGCTAAGCTGATTGAAAAAATTGCAGAGCTGGTAAAAGATAAAAAGGTTGAAGGAATAACGGCACTGCGCGATGAGTCTGATAAAGACGGGATGCGTATTGTTATCGAATTGAAACGTGGTGAACCAACTGAGGTGATTTTAAATCACTTGTTTGCATTGACTCAAATGCAAACCGTATTTGGTATCAATATGGTTGCACTGGATCACGGACAGCCAAAAATATTCAAACTTAAAGAAATGCTTGAAGCATTTTTATCTCACCGCCGCGAAGTTGTTACGCGTCGTACGGTATTTGATTTACGTAAAGCACGTGACCGTGCCCATATATTAGAAGCTCTTGCAATAGCATTGGCAAATATTGACGAAATCATCGAGACAATTAAAACCTCTCCAACGCCAGCTGAAGCAAAAATAAAGCTTACTGCTAAAGGGTGGCCGCTAGGTGGTGTTGCTGCCATGTTAGAACGTGCAGGCGATGACGCTGCTCGCCCTGAATGGCTAGAAGATGAATACGGTATTCGCGATGGTTTATACCATATGACTGAGCAACAAGCTCAAGCGATATTGGAATTACGTTTACATAAATTAACCGGTCTAGAACACGAAAAGATCTTAGATGAATATCGTGAAATTTTAGGCTTAATTGCTGAATTGTTAGAGATCTTAGGTTCACCTGAGCGTTTGATGGAAGTTATTCGTGAAGAGATAGAATTAATTCGCGATACTTATGGTGATGAACGTAAAACGGAGATCCGTGAGGCGTCACACGATATCAACCTTGAAGATCTAATCAATGAAGAAGACGTTGTTGTAACGCTTTCTCATGAAGGTTATTGCAAATATCAGCCACTTACTGATTATCAGGCTCAACGCCGTGGTGGTCGTGGTAAGTCTGCGACTAAGATGAAAGATGAAGATTTCATTGAAAAACTATTAGTTGCCAATACCCATGACACAATCTTATGTTTCTCTGACCGCGGTCGTTTATATTGGTTGAAGGTATACCAATTACCATTAGCGTCACGTCAATCACGTGGGCGTCCAATTATTAACTTGTTACCTCTAGAAAGTGACGAGAAGATAACAACAATATTGCCGGTCAAAGAATTCGAACAAGATAAGTTTGTATTTATGGCAACGGCAAACGGTACCGTTAAGAAAACAGCATTGACCGAATATTCTCGTCCTCGTTCTAGCGGTATTATCGCTGTGAACTTGAATGATGGTGACAAACTCATTGGTGCGTCAATAACAAATGGCCAAAACGAAATCATGTTGTTCTCACAAAACGGTAAAGTTGTTCGTTTTGATGAAGGGCAAGTTCGTGCAATGGGACGTACTGCGACAGGTGTTCGTGGAATTAAATTGACTGAAGACGCGAAAGTGGTATCACTAATCGTGCCTAACGAAGAAGACAATATCCTAACGATCACTGAAAACGGTTTTGGTAAACGTACACCGCAAATTGACTACCCAGCTAAGAGTCGAGCAACACAGGGTGTTGTTTCGATTAAAGTGAGTGAACGTAATGGTTTAGTGGTTGGCGCTTGTCAAGTTGCTGAAACTGACGAAATCATGATCATCTCAAATAAAGGTACATTAGTAAGAACACGGGTTCACGAAGTATCTGTTGTTGGACGTAACACTCAAGGTGTTCGTTTGATAAGAACAATTGAAGGTGAATTGGTTGTCGGTCTGGCTAAAGTCGAAGAGATTGAAGAAGATGAAACGCTTGAAGGCGAGTTTATCGACGGCGAAGTTGTCGAGGGTCAGGATGTTATTGAAGGCGAAAGCGCTGAAGTAACAAATGACATACAAGCTGAATCAAGTGAAGATGTAGATGACGAAGCGCCTGAACAGGGCGAATAAGTCGCAGTCTTTAACTGTAAATATAGAATAAAAAAGGTCCTAATGGACCTTTTTTTATGCCTGTATCCCTGTTAATTAGAATACATTACCATTTCATCTCGCCCATATGCACTTTAGCGCCAATCGCTAAAGCAAGGTTTAACTCGGCATCTGGATATCTTGTGGTCATTATGTCTATTAATGCCTGTGCGTTTTTACTCTTGCGCTTAGCATCAATAAAGTCAGTTAAGTAAGTTGCGGTATAGTCAATTAGTTGAACATTAAGTTGAGTTCCTTTTTCATATGACTTATGGCACGACAACCTTTGGAGACAATTCCTTCATTTCTTGCAGTTGATGTTGCCACGCTGCTAACGTTTCAGATGATTGTGTATCTGCGGTCCAAACATGTAAATCACCAAACACTGCGATATTACCTACTATTGCTTTAATTGATGGGATCCAAACAAAAGGGCGGTTAGCCAAAACGCCTTCTGTTCCCTTAACTTCGATTTTGTAACCGTCTACGGTAAAGCTATTTGGACTATATACATCAGGTAGTAGTACATTTTTAGGGGCATTTACGCCCATTTTTGGACCCCAGTAGGCCAATTTGCCTCCCATTTTTTACTAATTGCCTTGCGTACTGCGGGTGTCGTGATCACATTTACGTCAGGGAATATTTGTCGCAAGGTTTCAATACCAAAGTAAAAATCAGGATCAGCTTGGCTAATAAAAATCGTTGTTAATTTTTTACCTGAATCTAAAACGTTTGCTGCAATACGAAGTGCATCAGCTCTTGTGAAACCTGTGTCTATCAATACGGCCTCTGTTTCACCATAAACTAATGTTGAATTTACATGAAAGCTGTTTTTATCCGAGTTATATACTTTTAAACTCAGCGCACTTTTATTATCGGCGGTACTTGAAAAGCTCATTAATGTTACTGTCAATGTTGCTAATAAATAGAAACCTTTGAGTAGATTTATTTTCATTTTATTTCCTATTTTTTGGGTTTTGTTTAACTGTATTTTGAAAGTTGGGCAATAATAGAGAATTGATTTGCAATGATATATGTACAATAATGTTCAACATTGTTTCTTAAATCGAACATATGTGGGTTGGTCTGTTAGAAATCGGGGTTTAGTATGGATCGGGTTAAAGCGGCACAAGTATTTATTGATGTAGCCCGCACAGGTAGCTTTACCGCGACCTCGGAGCGTTTGGAGATGTCACGCCCAATGGTAACGCGTTACATCGAAGTGATGGAAAGTTGGCTCGAAGTTCGTTTATTACATAGGACGACTAGAAAAGTGACACTGACAACGCAAGGAGAAAAATGCCTAAATGATATTGAGCAGTGGCTGACTACAGCAGACCAATTTATCAGTGAGATAAAGTCAACTGAGCAACTTTCCGGTCGGATCCGACTCGCGTGTAGTATGTCGTTTAGTCATGCGCAGCTCATGGTTGCAATACAACAATTTATGACACGTCACCCGAAAGTCTCTATCGACATAGACCTGCAAGATACTGCAATTGATTTGGTCGATAGCAGAATTGATTTAGCAATTCGAATTGCGTCAAATCCAGATCCGTCGTTGATTGGAAAACCATTGGCGGTGTGTCATTCCGTTTTAGTGGCAAGTCAAGCTTACCTGGATTCTATGCCTGCAATCACGGCACCGGATGATTTAAGTCAACATCGTTGCCTTAGCTATACCAATTTTGAAAAACACATTTGGCACCTTTGGAATGAAAACGAACATAAAGCCATTAGCGTTAATTGTCAGTTAACGGCTAATGAAGCAACCACGTTATTAAAAGCAGCTCAATGTGGCGCCGGAATTAGCATGCAACCAACTTATATGGCAAATGCCGCTATTGAAAATGGCAGTTTGGTTCGTGTACTGCCTAATTGGAATACGAATGATATGAATATTTACGCTTTGTATTCTTCTCGAAAGTTTTTGTCACCGACAGTGCGTGCACTAATCGATTTTCTAGCTGAATATTTTAAGCAACATCCTTGGGATTAGTGTCGGCCATTTTCTTATGATTATGCTAGGTCCTCGTCAGGTGGGTCGCCACTATCCACATTTTTTTAACATGTTTTAAATATGGGAGGTGGAATAGGAAAAATTGTTATAAGTGGAAATAACGCTAAAAATAGAAACGCGCCTCTAGGCATTTTCTTACCCCAAAGAACCATTTTATACATCACCATAGCTCCCATAAAAAATAGTAAACCAGTAATGAAATATTGAATAAGTTCATTGGTAATTCCAATTGCTTCAAATATTTCCATAAATGTCTCCAAATGGTTGTATGACTTAAATGGGCAGTAAAATACTAAAATTCAATAGGATATTTATCATAGAGGATGTTGGTAAGCCTTGTACGTCTGGCTATTTAGATTATTTAACAAACAAATTTTGTTGTTGTCATAAATTAATTAATTAATTGCAAAATAATCAATTGAGACGCAATTCAAATAACGTTAGAGTAATTGTTCGATAAAATTAGCTTTACTGTAACTAACGAGAAAATGAATGACAGTTTATAACTTCTGTGCGGGCCCTGCAAAATTGCCCGAGGCCGTGATGAATAAAGCTCAGAGTGAGTTTGTTAATTGGAATAACACAGGTTGTTCTGTAATGGAACTCAGCCACAGAAGTAAAGAGTTCATTGCTGTTTATGACTCGGCAATAGCCTCGATAAAGCAATTATTAGGGCTCAGCGATGAATATACTGTGTTATTTATGCACGGTGGCGGTCGCGGTCAGTTTTCTGCGGTTCCGCTTAATTTGCTAAATAGTGGTAAGGCCAATTATGTCACAACAGGGTCATGGTCCTAGGCCGCCGTTGAAGAAGCCAAAAAGTTTGGTGCCGTTACAGAACAAAATACGGTGGAAATTGTTGGTGGTAAAAAACAAGTTATTTCGATGTCTGATTGGCAGGTTTCGCAAGACAGCGCTTATGTTCATTACTGCCCTAATGAAACAGTCGATGGCATTGAAATATTTGAACAGCCTTCATTTGATGTGCCTGTCGTTGCCGATATGTCGAGCACCATTTTTCCCGTGAAATCGATAGCAGTAAATTTGACTTAATTTATGCTGGCGCCCAGAAAAACATAGGTCCGTCAGGGCTAAGCTTAGTTGTTGTTAAAAAGAGTTGTTAGCACGTTCGCAGGAAACCGTGCCTTCTGTATTTAACTATAAATTAACCCATGAAAAAGACAGTATGTTTAATACGCCACCAACTTATGCGATTTATCTAGCTAAGTTAGTCTTTGATTGGTTATTAGAAAATGGCGGTGTTGCGGCACAGGAAGTATTAAATAAGAAAAAGCTGACTTGTTATATCAAACGATCGACAACTCCAGTTTTTATAGTAATAACATTGCAAGTGCCAATCGCTCTCGTATGAATGTTCCGTTTTTCTTGGCGAACAGCGAATTAGACAGTACATTTTTGGCGCAAGCTGAAAATCAAGGACTGGTTGCACTGAAAGGACATCGAATTGTTGGCGGTATGCGAGCAAGTATCTACAACGCCATGCCTATTGAAGGTGTTAAAGCGTTAACTGAGTTTATGCAGGAGTTCGAACGTACACATGGCTAATCAAGAATCATTAACGCTACCTCACATTTCTGGTTTTAAAGGGGACGTAACGGTTCCGGGATCTAAAAGTCTGTCAAATCGTGCGTTATTATTAGCGGCGTTATGTGACGGTGATACAACCATCACCAATTTGCTCGACAGTGATGACATTAGACACATGTTAAATGCGCTTGAGTTATTAGGCGTTAAAACCACGTTGTCAGCAGATAAAACGACGTGTGTTGTGCATGGTTGTAATGGTCAATTTAAACAGCCTCAACAAGCATTGTTTTTAGGTAATGCAGGAACGGCAATGCGTCCTCTTGCGGCGGTATTAGCATTTGCAAATATCACAACGGAATTAACCGGCGAAGAACGCATGTCAGAACGTCCAATTGGGCACCTGGTAGACGCAATACGCCCACTTGGCGCAACAATAACCTACTTGGGTAACGAAAATTATCCACCGCTTAAAATTGAGCCTGCAGTGATCACTGACGACACCGTTGTTGAAATTGACGGCAGTGTTTCAAGTCAATTTTTATCGGCGTTGTTAATGGCAGCTCCATTAATTCACAAAACTATAACGGTTAAAGTGATTGGTGATTTGGTTTCAAAACCTTATATAGATTTAACTATCGATATTATTCGTCAATTTGGGGTTGAGGTAGAAAACAATAATTACCAAAGCTTTGTGGTAAATGCTGATGCTCAATATCAATCTCCTAGCGACTTTATGGTTGAAGGCGATGCAAGTTCAGCATCTTATTTCTTAGCTGCTGGCGCAATTAGCGGCGGTCCGGTAAATGTTTATGGTGTCGGTAAAAATAGTGTTCAAGGTGACATCCAATTTGCGGACGTTCTTGCAAAAATGGGTGCAGATATTACCTATTTTGATGACCATATTTCTGTGTCATCCAACGGTAAACTAACCGCAGTTGATATGGATATGAATCATATTCCAGATGCCGCAATGACGATTGCTACTACTGCATTATTTGCAGAGGGTACAACAGCCATTCGTAATATTTACAATTGGCGAGTTAAAGAAACCGACCGTTTATTTGCGATGGCTACTGAACTTAAAAAAGCGGGTGCGATTGTTGAAGAAGGGCATGACTATATTATCGTTACACCAGCGCCAATTAAACACGCAGCAATAGATACTTATAACGATCATCGAATTGCCATGTGTTTCTCGTTGTTATGTTTTGATCAAGCATCAGTAACGATTAATGATCCAAAAGTAACGAGTAAAACCTTCCCGGACTATTTCGATAGATTTAATGCATTAGTCTGCTAATTTTAGCAAAAAAACCTACCTTATAGCCGAGTGATTTAACTCTAATTCACTCGGTTACATTTTTTATATGAAAAATAACTTTCTAATTTAATTTTAATTTGTAGCCAATCGCGTATAATGCCGCCCGAAATTCACTTTGTGGAGTAACTATGGCGCATTCTATTCCGGTCATCACTATTGATGGTCCAAGTGGAGCAGGCAAAGGCACGGTATGTCGTCTGTTAGCGGAAAAATTAGGATGGGAAATCCTTGATAGCGGTGCTATCTATCGCGTATTGGCCTTAGCGTCAATGCATCACAACATACTACCGAGTGACGAAGAAAGTTTGATCCCACTCGCGGCTCATCTTGATGTGCAATTTTTATCTAGCGAAGCTGGAACTAAAATTGTGCTTGAAGGTGAAGAAGTAACACATTCGATCCGAAATGAAGAAGTCGGTGGCGTTGCGTCTAAAATTGCAGCTTTACCTCGTGTGCGCGAAGCATTATTGCGTCGTCAACGCGCCTTTAGACAAAAACCGGGTTTAATCGCAGACGGTCGAGACATGGGGACAGTTGTATTCCCAGACGCTGCAATTAAGGTTTTTCTTACTGCAAGTGCGGAAGAACGTGCAAATCGACGCTATATAGAGTTGAAAGGAAAGGGCCACGATGTTAAAATCGGCGACCTTTTAACCGAGATACAAGCTCGAGACGACCGAGATATGAACCGAAGTGTAGCACCAATGGTGCCTGCAGAGGATTCTATCGAAATTGATTCGACTACGTTATCGGCAGAAGAAGTCTATCAATTGCTTATTAAAGTGGTTGAAGAAAAATTTATTCGTAGTTAGGCAACCTTTTTATTTTAAAAGGGTTTATTAACAAACTTAAAAGCCTTGTTAGCATGGATGTAACAAGTTAAAAATCAACCCATAGTCGCTGGAACGCCTCTTTGGCAATAATGAAGATAAATCATGACAGAAAATTTTGCTCAGTTATTTGAAGAAAGCCTTCAGGCTATCGAAACACGCCCTAGTTCAATCGTTAAAGGTACTATTATCTCTATCGATCGTGACCTTGTAATCGTAGACGCTGGCTTAAAATCAGAATCTGCTATTCCTGCGGCTCAATTTAAAAACCACGCTGGTGAATTAGAAGTAGCAGTTGGTGATGAAGTTGACGTAGCACTAGATTCAATCGAAGACGGATTTGGTGAAACAATTCTATCTCGTGAAAAAGCGAAACGTTACGAGTCTTGGGTACGCCTTGAGAAAGCTTGTGAAGAACAAGAAATCGTTAAAGGTGTTATCTCTGGTAAAGTTAAAGGCGGTTTCACTGTTGAAGTTGAAGGCATCCGAGCATTCTTACTAGGTTCTTTAGTAGACGTACGTCCTATCCGTGACACGTCTCACTTAGAAGGCAAAGAGTTAGATTTTAAAGTAATCAAACTTGACCAAAAACGTAACAACGTTGTTGTATCACGTCGCGCAGTTATCGAAACTGAAAACTCTGCAGAACGTGAAGAGCTTCTTGCTAACCTTGAAGAAGGTTCAGAAGTTAAAGGTATCGTTAAGAACCTTACCGATTACGGAGCGTTCGTTGACCTTGGTGGCCTAGACGGACTACTTCACATCACAGATATGGCTTGGAAACGTGTTAAGCACCCAAGTGAAATCGTTGCAGTTGGTGATGAAATAGACGTTAAAGTTCTTAAATTCGACAAAGAGAAAAACCGTGTTTCTCTAGGTCTTAAGCAACTTGGTTCAGATCCTTGGGGCGACATTGCTGGTCGTTACCCTGAAAGTTCACGTCTTAAAGGCCGTGTTACTAACCTTACTGACTACGGTTGTTTCGTTGAAATCGAAGACGGTATTGAAGGTCTTGTACACGTTTCTGAAATGGATTGGACTAACAAGAACATCCATCCTTCTAAAGTTGTTAATCTTGGCGACGAAGTTGAAGTTATGGTTCTTGAAATCGACGAAGAACGTCGTCGTATTTCTCTTGGTCTTAAACAATGTAAAGACAACCCTTGGGAAGTATTTGCTAAGACTCATAACAAAGGCGACCGTGTTGCTGGTAACATCAAGTCAATCACTGACTTTGGTATCTTCATCGGTCTTGACGGCGGTATTGATGGTCTTGTACACCTTTCTGACATTTCTTGGAATGTTTCTGGTGAAGACGCAGTACGTGACTTCAAGAAAGGCGACGAAATCGAAGCTGTTGTATTACAAGTTGACCCAGAGCGCGAGCGTATCTCTCTAGGCGTTAAACAAATGGATTCTGATCCGTTTAGCGAATACTTAGAAGCTCACAAAAAGGTACTATGGTTAAAGGTCTTGTAAAAGACGTTGACGCTAAAGGTGCTACTGTTGACCTAGGTAACGAAGTTGAAGGTTACATCCGTGTATCTGAACTTTCTCGTGAACGTGTAGAAGATGCTACTACAGTATTAACTGCTGGTTCTGAGTTAGAAGCTAAGTTCGTTGGTGTTGACCGTAAGAATCGCGTGATAAGCCTATCTATCAAGGCTATCGACGAAGCAGAAGAGAAAGCTGCGTTAGATAACTTACAAAATCAAGCGCCTGAATTTGAAAATGCGATGGCTGCTGCATTTAAAAATGCACAAAAAGACTAAGCATTTGATTTTAAATGAGCTATAAATATAGGGGAGCATAACGCTCCCTTATTTTTTGTCTCGATATTAGGTGAGAAAATGACAAAGTCTGAATTAATAGAAACATTATCTGAACAACATCCACATGTGCCTGTAAAGGAAGTGGAAACTGCAGTTAAGAGCATTATAGATAACATGGCCGAATGTCTATCAACTGGTGATCGTATTGAAATACGAGGGTTTGGTAGCTTTTCTTTGCATTATCGTGCGCCGCGTACAGGACGTAATCCTAAGACGGGTGACTCGGTTGAGTTGGAGGCAAAATATGTCCCACACTTTAAACCTAGCAAAGAATTACGCGAAAGAGTCGATTTTAAGTAGTTCCGTATTGACTCGATGAAAGACTTACAATAGCCTTGTACCCCTAAATTGCAGGGGTTAAGTTTTTGAAATTACTTAGTTACGCTATATTTTTCATTCTAGTCATATTCGCGTTGGCATTAGGCAGTGAAAACCATCAATTGGTCGATTTGAATCTACTTGTTGTGAAGGTACAACTGCCTCTAGCTGTTTTATTATTCCTAACATTTATGCTGGGCGTATTTGTTATGCTTGTGATATCTGCTATTAAAAAGTTGATTACACGAAAGAATGCTTGAATTACTATTTTTGCTATTACCTGCTGCAGTCATTTATGGCTGGGTTATGGGTAAACACAGCGCAAAAAAGAATTGTTAGAACAGCAATTAACCATTAATAATGCGATCAATTCGAGTGTGTCGTTATTACTTAATGAAGATCAAGAACAGGCCTTTGACAGGCTTATCCAATATTTTGACGACACGCCTTCAAATATCGACAATTATTTAACGTTAGCAAAGCTGTTTCGCAAAAAAGGCGAAATCGACAAAGCTATCGCGATCCATGAAGGTTTAGTTAAAACCGATCAGATCACAATTCCTCAATATGAGTTAGAAGAAATTCAACTTGAATTAGCGCAGGATTTTCTGTCAGCGGGCATGTTAGAACGAGCTCAAAACACACTTACGCCTTTATTAATGTCGCAACACGCTTCAGAGGCATTACTTGGACTACTCCATATATTTGAGCAAACTCGTGAATGGCAAGCGGGCGTAGAGTCCTATCTAGCGGCCGATGCTCAATTATTGTCTGAAAACTGTCGTCAACTCGTAAGTCATTTTTATTGTGAAATTGGCGATGCACACGATAACTACAAATCTAAAAAACAAGCGTATAAACGGGCATTAAAGGTAAACCGAAAATCAGTTAGAAGTTTATTGGCTTTATCTAAATTGTACCTAATCGTAAATAACAAACAAAAATCGAGAGAATTAGTTGTTACGATTCTTGACCAAGAACCGAGTTTTGCACCGGCGTTATTTAATATTGCGCCTGAATGTTTTGTCGATGAGTTCGAACAAACAGCTTGGTTATTTTGGCTAATAAAAGAAAAAACATTAAAAGTGTTACAGCACATAGTCAGATGACTGACTATATTGTAAAAGAGAAGGGCATTGAGGCGGGGCGCAGTTATATCATTGAGCATTTGCAGGACCAGCCAAGTGTTCGCGGTTTTGCAAAGTTGATTGAACTTGAAAAAGAATTTTTTATGTCCGATCCTCATTTTAAACAACTGCAATCCCTAATTACACGTTACATTGAATTAAAGCCACTTTATGAATGTAATAGTTGTGGGTTTACCACAAATCATTTCAGCTGGCGTTGTCCAGCATGCAATAATTGGCAAACAATAAAACCATTGGCCGGATTAGACGGCATATAAAAGTTAGAGAGACATTTCCGTGAATAACAAAAACATCGTAGTAGCATTGGATTTTGACAATAAAAAAGAAACGACTGATCTGGTCGACAGACTTGACCCAAGTTTATGTCGTTTGAAAATTGGCAAAGAAATGTTTACTCACTTTGGACCAACCTTTGTCACCGAAATTCAGAACAAAGGTTTTGACGTTTTTCTCGATCTAAAATTCCATGATATACCAAACACAGTTGCAAAAGCCGTAAAAGCAGCGGCAGACCTTGGCGTGTGGATGGTAAATGTACATGCTAGTGGCGGTGGTAAAATGATGGATGCAGCCAAAACCATACTGCAACCGTTTGGTAATGACGCGCCATTACTTATTGCAGTTACGGTATTAACAAGTATGTCTGACGACGATTTAATAGAGTTAGGTATAACGCGCACACCTCGTGAACAAGTTAACTTTTTAGCCGGTCTAGCACACAAATATGAACTAGACGGAGTGGTGTGTTCAGCCCAAGAAGCGCAGATGTTAAAACAAAACTATGGCGCAAACTTTAAATTGGTAACACAAGAATTCGAACTGCGGATGCGTCAGTTGATGATCAAAAAAGGATCATGACACCGCAAAAAGCGGTTGCTGCAGGATCTGACTACTTAGTTATTGGTCGAGCGATTACGCAATCTGCAAACCCAATTGAAACTATGAAAGCAATTTATCAATCTATAAACTAATTCCTCTAGTTTGTATTTGCCTAACGACAACTCGTTGGTTAGTAACAGTGTCCTACATTGCTAATTAATCAACGGGTTACCTCATCTTAGTCACGCCATGACGAGACTAATACTGCGAATTGGCCATCTAATAAACCCACTCAAAATTGCCTAGCAACGTTATTATTTCAAACGAAACCCGTGTTTTATATTAAATCTAATTAATTAGATTCTTTTCTTGAACTCAAAATAGGTATATTCAGATATTTAAACTATTGTTTAATAACAGACACCTTGATAAAACATTGGGCATAAAAAGATTTTGAATGATGTATTGCAAAGGAAGATAGCAATGAATTGGCAAAATGTAATAGCGTTTTGGTTTGACGAGTTAACACCAGCCCAGCACTTTTCTAAAAGTGATGAGTTAGACCGAGTCATTACAACGCGTTTTGATGATACTTTATCGGCAGCAAAACTGGGCGAGCTTTATATGTGGCGTACTGAACCTTTGGGTCGTTTAGCCGAAATAATCGTATTAGACCAATTTGCACGTAATATATATAGGGATGATAAAAGGGCGTTTGAATCAGATCCTTTAGCATTAGTTTTAGCTCAAGAAGCAATTGCACACCGCTTAGATGTAGCTATGAGTATCCCTCAAAAGTCGTTTTTATATATGCCGTTTATGCACAGCGAATCACCAAGCATTCATAAGGTAGCGGTGACCATATTTGACCAACCTGGACTTGAAAACACACTTAATTTTGAACATAAACACAAAGAAATAATAGATCGCTTCGGGCGTTATCCACACAGAAATTCGATTTTGGGACGTAGAAGTACCGATCAAGAGAATGCATTTTTAAATGGACCTAATTCGTCATTTTAAACGTGAATATTGTTGCTAAACGGTCTAAAACTTATCGTTTATCAATAATAGGTTTACCCAACAGATAGAATAAAAATAAAGTTTTGGGCGTAAATGAGGTGTTAGTAGTAAACAACGATATGAGCGTTGTTTTAGAGATCAACAGGTGCAAGATGAAAAGGTTATTTTACAAGGCGATTCTTTTTTATTACTGCTAAGTACTTTACCAGTTACTGCTAATGCTGACAGCGAAGTTACGATTGCCGTTTTTGATGACCACGATAAATACGTATTGGCTTCGGGCCCATACGGTATTTCTTGGCGACTAATTACACTCGCAGCAAAGTCTCAAAACATAACGTTAGTACCTCAGGAAAGTTCGTGGCAAGGCAGTGTTAAAAGGTTAAAGGGGAAAAAGGTCGATTTAGTTTTTGCCGCTTTTAAAACAGAGGAACGCGCAAAGTGGGGATATTTCTCAAAGCCATTAATGTCAACCACGTCGTCTATTTTTACATTGCCCGAAAACCCAATAAATCACGTTTCTGAAATTGATCTAAACGTCGCCACAATAGGCGTTTCTGCAAATTCAAGCCAAGAAACAATTGCAAAGGAACTGGGATTTAAGAACATTTACGCAACGGTTACACGTAAACAACTTTTTTATATGTTACGTCAACGCCGATTAGATTATCTATTTTTTGCTGTCGGCGCAGTTAATTACTATTGTATGTTTTATGAAGATCCAACAGATCGAGATTGTTTAAAACGCGTTGGCGGTAATTATGGCGGGAAGTTTATTCATACCTTAAGTCTTAAGACTAAAAAGTCTAAAGCAATAATGAAAAAACTAAATAACGGTTTAGTCGCGATAAAAGATTCCCAAGAAGTCATTTCATATTTCAAAGAGTTCAATTACACAGACCAAGATATCGAAAATTGGAAAAAGTCATTGTCTGAAGATGTTAATTAAGTTCGACACGAATTAAACCAGATTCATTATTTTAAAGCCGACATAGACAATACAATGATACGACATAGATAAGACACAGCTAAGACACAGCTAAGACTAAGAAATAGATACGACAAATATCTAACTAGCCAAATAAGTAAGATGCCGTATTTAAATTTTACCGGATACAAGTAAGGCTAAATTATTTCAACCACGTAGCGCGTGCGCTATTTGAATTTTACGGATAACAAGCCAGTCTAAATTATTTCAACCACGTAGCGCGTGCAGTATTTAAATTTTACCGGATACAAGCCAAGCTAAATTATTTCAACCACGTAGCGCGTTAATAGATTAAGAAGACAATATGTTTAAAGAGAAAATCTAACTAAATTAAAACGATATAAATAGAAATGGTGGGAAATGTTAGGCCAATTTGATTTGTAAGTGCTCTACTTCAAACAATGCCTATTATGCGCACAATGTATATTATGTTAAATAGGCTATTGGCCAACATTGCCTGCCCAACACTGTGGCTTTAATATCGTTCCGTTGACTGTCTCTTCCCATTTAACAATTCCTATTACCCCCAAATCTATTTCACTTTGCTCTGTTCACTATGTTTATGTAGTTCAATCGTTTACATAACCTTTGGATTGCTACACGACACACTTCTGTATAAAGATACTTACCTTGTTTAATTAGCCGTTATAAACCTCAGTCTATAAAACTGAAAGCTGACAAAAACGGCGAACCATTTAATATAAGTAAAATAGAGTTAATAACCTTGATGCAATTGATAAGTTATGCGCACCTCGAATCTCAGTACGATTGTTCAAATACAACTGATATTCGACACTAGATAAGGTGCCGCCAACCGTGCAGTCAACATTCCATCTTCTTAATAAATACCCTGCCATGGCAGCGCGTACGCTAACAATTTTTTCCCATCAAGCATGCCGTAATCCATTTCTATCGCAGTGGGATGTTTGATGTTTTTAGGATGCGGTACAATTTCGAGCTGCAAAATATTTTGCCATGCGTCATCTGCGGTTTGTAATTCATGAACCCCGAGTTGGTTTGATCGAATCGATACTTTACTTATTCGTGTCAAAACAAAATCTCTAAAGCTGTTTGATTTTCGGTCGTAACCACGAACATGCCATCGTAACCCATTATCAATAATCGAGTGTGGTACAAAGTCTCTTGCCGCAGAACCACTGGACAACGAGGTATAGATCATATTTACAACATTACCGTTTAACATTGCTTGAACTAAACGTGCTATCACAAATATGTCGGGTACATTTAAGTGTGATGGTTGCTCTACTGGAAACTCTGTATTAGCTATCGAGTCGTAACCATCTGAAATTTGATTCGCAAGCTTTACTAAAGTTTTACGCGCATCATGCGGGAATAAAGGTTTGAATGTTTCTGCTTGAAAATAACGTTTAACTTTTGCGTCATAATATAAATTGTTTGGTGCATATTCTTTGTAAAGGTTGAAATCTCTTGTTCCAGCCGACAAACCAACTTCAAATTGGCTAATAAGGTCATTACGACATAGGTGTCCCTTAAAAAATAAAGAAAAGTCGATAAACGCTAAGCGTTGCTTTTGAGCGAAGGGAATATTTTCGAATTCTATATTTTTGTTTGTGGCCACACTATTTCCTTAAATGTTTCAATCGCTGAGATTACTGGAGTTTTGTTAATGTTAAGTATGTGATTTAAAATAAACCACATCAAAAGTAAAGTAAAGTCCTCGTTGTTAATTAGTAATTTGGTTTATTTTCTGAATTTAAACGAAACAAGTTGTTAAGGGTGGTTGAACATATTAAATACCCGATCACCAATAATTATAAAATGGCATTACTAAAGATCATGCCTCTTCATCACCTATGCCTTTAAAGTAGTTTCACGACACCAAATCCCGCTGAATTAGTATCGTTCACTGTATCAAACTGTAACCCTCACAAATTTAAATTACGTTACTAACGGTTCGTAACCACTTGGTAAACGAAGTTAGTTTAAAAGTTATTCACAGGTTAACTTTAGGCACTTATAAATACTTATAAATAAGAGTGTATCATAATGAGTCTCGTGGGTGGTTTCGCCCTGCACTTGTGGGTAAGTTCACGAAAGTCATTATAATCGGCATTCTTCCTGTTGGTAAATACATACTTAGTCGGTTATTAATTGCCACATATGAGTTATTTGTATACATATGTTGAGTTGTTTTTGTTGGTCTTCGGTTTGGTTTGTGTTATGGTGTACCAAAATGTTACATATATTTGGAGCCTGTTCTCATGCAAGAAAAACATCAAGGAAATAACCAAGCACTTCGTTATGACCAGTTACAACGGTTTAAATTTATAGAAACCCTCGCCTTGTGGGAGGGAGAATTAAGTACCAAACATTTATGTGATTATTTTGGAATTCAGAGACAGCAGGCTTCTAGAGATATAAAAATATACTTGCGGGAAATTGGACCTGAAACTTGGTTTATGATGCTTCGCTAAAACGATATGTTGTCACTCAAGGTTTTGCAGCAAAACTGATCGACGACAAATTAAATGACTATCTATATACGTTGGAACACTGCCGAACTGTTAACAACTCAAATTCAAGCAGTGCCAAAAAGCCACTTTATTTAGGTGTTAATATTGTTCATAACATTGAGTTTGGTCATCGTGCAATTTCTGCGGATGCGTTTAGAGAAGTATTAAATGCGTGCGTGCATTCTCATTGTCTTAATATCGATCATCGAACAATTAAATCACCAACAAGCGAAATGCAGCTCATCGCCCCCATTCTATTATTTTCATCAATCAACAATGGCATGTCAGAGCATATTGTTTTCGGGAATTATCGTTTCGTAATTTTGAATTACGTCATATACATGGAACACCCACTTATAATAGTGAGCAAAATATTAATACAGTAGAAATGGATGATGACTGGAACACACTTGTTAACATCAACGTAATTCCAGATCCGAGATTATCAGCGGTACAAAAGTTGGTAGTTGAAAACGAATTCGATATGGAATTTGGTAGTTTGTTAATAAATACCCGAGTTTGCTTTATTCCCTACTTATTTAAGCAACTCAATATTGATGTCAATATCACTCACCCTGATCCAACGGAACAGAAAATAGTGATAGAGAATTTAAATGCAATTAAACGATGGGTTTTTTAAACAGTCTTACCCAAACCACAATTATTGTAGGAAAGACTAAAAATGCGAAAAATTTGGACCTAATCTAACTTCTGAACTTGTCAATAATGGCAAATTATCATTTTATAAGTTGTGTTTACTTGGACCAATGTAAACTAAAATATTTGTTATTGCCTTCTATAAATTAATCCAGTTAAGTGAATGAAAGTAGTGTTAAAATGGTATCGCGTAACCATGTTGGTGTTGACTAACATCGACACTAAGTTATTGTAATATAAATTATTGTATGGCTCTTTGATTCCAGTAACTTTTTAGGTCCGTTATCTCTTGTGTGCCATCTTGATACGTCAAAATTACATTCCACGACATCATTGGTTCTGCGCACATGCCAAAAAAACCTCTGCTTGAGTTTCAGTTTTAGTTAATTTATTTAGCCTAACAGGAAGTCGCCCCATGTTCATATTTGTCGCAACAAGATAAACGGATTCTAAGGGTTTATTTGAACGTATCGTAAAGGGAATGAGTTGCTCTACAAATAAATGTTCCGTTTTAAACATCAGTGTGCTGTTTTTTGTGTTTCGTACAAGGCAACTATTGTGTTCCTCACAACTGATATTTTGAGACTCGTTAGGTGTTTTGGGATCGGGTGTGCACGCACCTAAGATATAACTGAAACTTATAAAAGTTAGTGTTTGAAATATAACAGATTGTTTTTTGAGCATTTGCACCAATTCTTTATTGATCTACAACAATAATATGTGTTTAGTCGCTGTTATTTTACCTCCAAAGCCATTATCATTCACCCTCCCAAAAGAACTTAAGTTTATCTTTTTAGGATTAATCTCCAATATTTGGATTTTGGGTCTAGAATAATAACCTTAAACAACTATTTTCACCCCCAAGTGGAATTTTAAAATATGACAACAACAAACATTGCTCACCCAGAGTACAATTACAAGGTTGTTAAGCAATTTGCTTTAACAACTGTTTTGTGGGGTATTGTAGGAATGACGGTTGGTGTATTGATTGCAGCGCAATTGATATGGCCCGCATTAAACTTCGATACACCATGGTTAACTTTCTCTCGACTTCGTCCTCTGCATACCAATGCGGTAATTTTCGCGTTTGGTACGAGCGCTCTATTTGCTACATCTTATTATGTTGTGCAGCGTACTTGTAAAGTTCGCATTATTAGCGACAAAGTCGCGGCATTTACATTCTGGGGTTGGCAGGCCGTTATTATTTCAGCTGTGATCACATTGCCGCTTGGAATTACAACGTCTAAAGAATATGCAGAGTTAGAATGGCCAATCGACATACTGATTACGTGTGTATGGTTAGCTTATGCTTATGTATTTTTAGGCACGTTGGCGATTCGTAAAACAAGCCATATATATGTAGCGAACTGGTTTTATGCCGGTTTCATTATCACCGTTGCGGTTTTACATTTAGTAAATAGCGCTGCAATACCTGTACATTTGTTTAAATCATATTCAATGTACTCAGGTGCAGTTGATGCAATGGTACAGTGGTGGTATGGACACAATGCGGTTGGTTTCTTACTAACAGCTGGTTTCCTTGGCATGATGTATTATTTTGTACCAAAACAAGCAGAGCGTCCGGTTTATTCGTATCGTTTGTCAGTTGTTCACTTTTGGGCGTTAATTTCGCTTTATATTTGGGCTGGTCCGCACCACTTACATTACACAGCACTTCCAGATTGGACTCAATCTTTAGGTATGGTGATGTCAGTTATACTCTTTATCCCATCATGGGGCGGTATGATCAACGGTATCATGACCTTGTCAGGTGCTTGGCATAAATTGAAAACCGACCCGGTTTTACGTTTCTTAATCGTTTCTCTTTCATTCTACGGTATGTCGACGTTTGAAGGTCCAATGATGGCGATTAAGTCGGTAAATGCCCTTTCACACTACACTGACTGGACTATCGGTCACGTTCATTCTGGTGCGTTAGGTTGGGTTGCGATGATCTCTATCGGAGCGCTTTATCATTTAATTCCTCGTCTTTACGGTTTAACCCAAATGATTGACCTTAAATTGGTTAATGTTCATTTCTGGTTACACACAGTCGGTGTAGTACTTTATATCGTTGCTATGTGGATATCGGGTGTTATGCAAGGTCTAATGTGGCGTGCGGTAAACTCAGACGGTACATTAACATACAGTTTTGTACAGAGTCTTGAGGCTTCTTACCCATTCTATTTTGTTAGATTCTTAGGCGGCCTGTTTGTTGTAGCCGGTATGCTTGTAATGGCTTATAACGTCATTAAAACAGTTCGCAGTTCATCTAAGCAACCTGTTGCTGAAGCACAAGCTGTATAAGGAGCAATTATAATGGCAAATCATCACGAGAAGATTGAAAAAGCGTCACGTTAATGGCTATATTAACTGTTGTCGCGATTAGCTTTGGTGCGCTAGTTGAAATTACTCCACTAATGTTTCAAAAGATACGACCGAACCCGTTGCTGGATTACGAGCTTTAACGCCATTGGAAATGGAAGGCCGTGACATATACATCCGTGAAGGGTGTAATAACTGTCACAGCCAAATGATCCGTCCATTCCGCGCTGAAGTAGAACGTTACGGTCACTATTCTGTTGCAGGTGAATCAGTTTGGGATCACCCTTTCCTTTGGGGTTCAAAACGAACTGGCCCTGACCTTAGCTCGAGTAGGTCAACGTTATTCAGACGATTGGCACTATGCCCATTTAATGGATCCTCGTTCTGTTGTTCCACAGTCTAATATGCCTTCATTTAAATGGTTAGATGAAAACCTGTTGACTGGTGAACACATTGCAAAGAAATTTGAAGTCTTTAACAGATTAACTTCAGGCAAAACTCATAAAGATGCAGAGGGTAACTACATTCCTTTGTACTCTGCAGAAGACATTGCTGGTGCGAAAGCCGCCGTTGAAGGTAAAACTGAAATGCAGGCTCTAATCGCTTATTTGCAACAACTAGGTACTCATCTTAAGTAATGACTATGGATTACGGTACTTATAGAGGCATTTACACATTAATTTTATTAGTTTTATTTTTGCTTATCGTTTACTGGGCTTACGGTAAAAAACGTAAGAATAAATTTGACGACATCGCCAGTTCTATTCTTGAAGACGACGTTGAAGATAAGAAAAATAGTAAGGAGTCATAAAAATGGTCATGACTGAGTTTTGGCATTGGTGGGTAATAATACTCACTGTTACTTCATTAGTTCTTTGCTTTTGGATAATTACCATTAACTTAAAGAACTACACCCACGTAGGCGAAGGCGAGTCTATGGGGCACGAGTTTGACGGCATCGAGGAAATGAACAACCCTCTACCAAAGTGGTGGACGTATATGTTCTATTTCATTCTTGTTTGGTCAATTGGTTACCTCTTCTTATTTCCTAGTTTAGGAAACTATGAAGGTGCTTTGGGTTGGAAAAGCTCGAACCAAGGTATAGTGACTATGGCTGAGTCTAAAAAGCTGGCACAAATAGCAAAAGACGAAGGCTTACTTGTTCAATTAAACCAAGAAGAAGTTGTTGCAGAAGAACTTTACGGTCCTATCTTCAAAGCAATGGCAGATACGCCAATTTTGGAATTAGCATACAACGACGACGCGTTTAAAGTTGGTCAACGTTTGTACTTACAAAACTGTGCGCTTTGTCATGGTTCTGATGCCCGTGGTTCACGTGGTTTCCCTAACTTAACTGACAGTGATTGGTTGTATGGTGGAGCTCCTGAAACAATTAAAGCGACTTTGATGCATGGTCGAGTTGGTGCGATGCCAGCTTGGGAAGCGTCACTAGGTGAGCAAGGTGTTCAGGAAATGACTGAATACGTTCTAAAGCTTGCTGGTCGTAAAGTTAACGATAAGTTAGCAGAAGCAGGTAAAGCTAAGTTTGTCATGTGTGCGGCATGTCACGGTCAAGATGGTCGTGGTTCAGTTGCTCACGGTCTGTCGTTTGGTGCACCTAACCTTACGGATAACGTTTGGTTGTATGGCGGTTCACGTCGTGCAGTTGAAGAGTCTATTCGAAGTGGTCGTAATGGTGTTATGCCAGCATGGAAAGACATTTTAGGCGCGGATAAAGTACACGTTATCTCTGCTTATATATATAGGAAGTCCCACCCTAATCAGTAGGACTTCAGAAAAAGCCTCTTCGGAGGCTTTTTTTACTATTAATTCAGAAGTACATTCCCCACATTAATGTCTTTCTAAATTAAACGTATTATTGCAATTCTAACTATGTTCTAACTAGATTTTAGTAAAACATCTGTTAGGTTCGTACTCCCCAATTAGGAAATTTTAATGAATTTAAAACAAGATATTTGGTATAAAAACCCGTACGTATGGTTGGTTATAACTTTACCGATGACGGCGGTAATCGGTGGTATTGCTACAGTGATCATTACAAGCATGAACCAACCAGATATGGTTGTAGATGACTACTACAAAAAAGGTAAGGCCATTAATTTAGAACTTAAATTATACAAACAAGCGGAAGCATTGGGCATTGAAATGTCTACGGTCATTACCGACCAAAAGATTACACTGGAAAATCCTTATAACCTTCCCGCGGTTAAAATTAAGCTAGTTCACTCTACGTTAAAATATCGCGACCTAGATTTCATTGCGACACCAAACGCTAAGGGACAACTTACTGCACCGGTTGAACATGATATTTCAGGTAAATGGCAAGTGTTCATCGAACCTATGGATGGCAGCTGGAAACTTCGAAAAGAAATCGCTCTTCCAAACAGCAATACAATACTAATTAAATAAAACTAATTGACTGGTAATGACAAAAAAACTGCGTGTTTTCATTGTGGTGAATCGATTCCGGCAGGTGAAAGCCCCCTATTCGCCCAGCTTAATACCGAACAACAGCAAGTATGTTGTAATGGGTGTAAAGCGGTTAGTGAGCACATTTATCAAAGTGGTCTAAGTGTTTATTACCAGTACCGAACTGAACTTGGCAATAAACCCGATACTTCTGATAGTAGTGATTTTGAAGTTTATAATCAGGCTGAATATCTTGATTTAATTTGTGAGAACCTCCAAGAGACGACAAAACGGATCACGTTAAGTGTCGACAATATTCACTGTGCCGCATGTGCTTGGTTAATTGAACATTCATTATCGCCACTTGATGGCATAATCAAAGTTAATGTAAACACGATTAGCGAGCGAGCGACAATTGAATGGGACCAAAATATAATCCACCTTTCGCAACTCCTTTCAAAACTTAAATCTATTGGCTACGCAAGCACACCATTTTCGGTCACTGATGCTGAAAAAAACATCAAACGTCAGGAAAAACAATACATTAAACGATTAGGCGTTGCTGGGTTGTTCACCATGCAAGTCATGATGCTCGCTTTTGCTATGTATTTTGGCGCCTTTTCGACAATGGAGTCGCACCAAACAAGTTACTTTAAATGGATCAGTTTTGCGCTATGCATCCCAGTTGTATTCTATTCAGCGTTGCCGTTCTTAAGGGGGCAATAACCGCGGTTAAATCTCGCCACTTATCTATGGATGTTTCCGTCGCGGTCGCTATTTACGGTGCTTTTTTATTAGCTTTTTTCAGCTATTAAAATATGGTTTTGATGGTAATCGTGGGGAGGTATATTTCGAAAGTATTTCGATGTTTACCTTGTTGTTACTCATTGGAAAATACCTAGAGTTTAAAGCAAAAAGTCGAGCAATATTGTCCAATGCAAATCTAAATAAATCGCTCCCTATTTTTGCCAATCGATTTGAAAACGGTCAGATAACAACGGTATTAATTCAAAAATTAAATATTGGAGACACCATAGTAGTAAAACCTGGTGAACAGTTTGCCGTGGACGGTAAAATAGTTAATGGCGAAACAACAGTCAATGAATCTGTTTTAACTGGTGAATTTTCTCCAATATTTAAACATTTTGGTGATCCTGTGTTGGCCGGCAGTATTAACAACGATGGCAATATTAAAGTAGAAATTACGGCGTTAGGGTCTAATACAACATTAGCTAAGATTGGTCAGTTACAGGAAGAATTTACCAAACACCGTCCTAAATTAAGTCAATTTGCCGACAAAATTGCTCACTATTTTGTTATTGGACAACTAATAATTGCATTTATTACTTATTTGATTTGGTTGAATGTAAGTCCAGACGACGCTATATGGATAAGTTTATCGGTTTTAGTTGCTACCTGCCCCTGTGCGTTAAGTTTAGCAACACCAACGGCCTATACCTGTATTTTAAGTAAGTTAAATCGTAAGGGTATCTTAGTTAAAGATGCATTAGCATTTGAACAATTGACAGAAATAACCCATGTTGCTTTTGATAAAACAGGTACATTAACAACAGGCCGATTTGAAATAAACGCAAATGGTACAGAATTATCCTCAGAATTTACGACAGAATTAGCGGCTGCGGTTTACTTATTACAATGTCATTCTGAACACCCTATTGCTAAAGCGTTTACCACCGAAAACTTAGGTATTCTCAATCGTGATATTGGCACAATAAACTTAACGGACATTGTAAGTCATATTGGCCAAGGTATTTCGGCAACTTATAATGAAAAGACCTTAAAAATAGGGACTCCGGAGTTTATCGGGTCGACTTTACATTTGCCAAAAAACCGTACAGTGCAAAATGTATTGGTTAGTTATGACAATAGGTTATGCGCACAGTTTAGTGTTACGGATAACCTAAAACCAGATAGTGAAATAACAATAAGTAACCTAAAACAAAAAGGGTTAACTACCTTGTTAGTTACCGGTGACCCATCTGAATCTGGTAATGTGATCGGCAAAAAGCTTAACTTTGATCATATCTATACAGGGTGTGATCCTAAATCAAAAGCGGATAAGATTGTGTCATTGCAGTCAGAGGGCAATAATATTTTGATGATCGGGGATGGAATTAACGACGCACCCGTTTTTGGGGCGTCTAATGTATCCATTGCAATGTCTAGTGGTGCAGACATGACTAAACACTCTGCTGATATCATAGTACTTAACAATAAATTAACGGCTGTTGAAACGCTTTTAACAGCGGCATTAGAAACAAAACAGACAATCCGTAATAACCTGTATTGGTCTTTAATTTACAATATGATTATTTTACCAGTGGCCATGTTAGGATTGGTGCCACCTTATATTGCAGTGCTCGGTATGTCGGCAAGTTCAATATTGGTCGTATCGAATTCACTAAAACTATTACGGGATTAAAACGTTGCAAGTAATTTACTACCTAATACCGGTTGCTCTGATATTTTTAATCATCGGTGTAATTGCATTTTTTGGGCAACAAAAAACGAGCAATTCGACGACATTGAAAAACATGGTTTGTCCATTCTAATGGATGAAGACGACAACACGACAAAACCTAAAGACAATGAATGAAGTCATAACTGCGTTAATAATGGGTCTAACCGGCTCAGTTCATTGTTTAACTATGTGTGGTTCATTATCTGTTGCTCTTGGATTTTCAATCCCAAAACAGAAAACTTTTTGGCTATATGCGTTATTTGTTAGCCTCGGTCGTGTATTTGGGTACGGTCTTATTGGGCTACTTGCTAACCTATTAACACAGTCGATCGTTGTCGCAAGTTCAGGTACGGTATTTTATCTATCAATGTTATCCGGTGTATTAATAGTCGGTATCGGATTGCATATAGCTAATATTAGTAATATCGTCACAAAGTTAGAAAAACTTGGTACGTTTATCGACATTTGGTTAGCGCCGCTAAAGAAAAACTGATGCCAATTGACACGATTCCCAAATGTTTAGCCTATGGTTTATTGTGGGGCTTCTTACCCTGTGGTCTTGTTTATACAGCACTGAGCTTAGCAATTGTCAGTCCGAGCCCAATAACGGCTTTTTCAGTAATGACAATATTTGGATTGGCTACTTTACCTACCGTCGTCGGTATGACTGTTTTTTCTAATCACCTCTCTCGTATTTTTAGCCATAGCTACACTAAAATCATATTGGGTTTAATAATTACTTTCGCTGGGCTATATCAAATTAGTAACGCTTTTTATAAACTAAACGCATTGAATGTTTAAAAGTCGTGATAACGCAATGCAAACTCCTTGTAATACTTTTTCGATAAGTTGTGCTAACTGCAATCTAAGCCAGTTATGCATACCGTTTTCATTAAACGATGATGAACTCAATACATTAGACAATGCTATTGATCGCAAAAACCGTTCCATAAAGGTGATGTGTTATTTGAAGCAGGCGCAAAATTTACAAGTCTTTTTGCCGTCAGATCAGGAAGTTTCAAGTCGTACTTAATTGACAAGCAAGGTGTATCACAAGTTACTGCTTTTCATTTACCTGGGGATGTCATTGGCTTTGACGCCCTTGCAGAGCGGACGCATCAAACCTTTAGCACGGCATTAGAGACTTCTATGGTTTGTGAGATCCCATTTACATTAATGGATGATTTGTCGAACCAGATGCCCAAATTGCGTCAACAAGTGAACCGCTTGATGAGTAATGAAATTAGCCATGATCAATCGATGTTTATGCAACTAAATAAACGTACAGCAGAAGAACGTGTCGCTCGATTTATTGTGGATATGGCTAATCGATTTAGCCAACGAAATCTATCCAAACAGTCATTCCGTTTGTCTATGACTCGCGCTGACATTGGCAATTATCTAGGGTTAACCGTTGAGACTGTATCTCGTATCTTTAGTAAGTTTCAAAAACAGATGATGATAAAAGTGGATGGCAAATTAATTGAAATAATTGATTTTGACAATTTGAATCAACTTTAAAAAACTCTTAAAATAATTAGAAGCTTTTGCATTATTGACTACAATTAAAGTAAGAAAATCATTAAGGTGAATTTCATATGAGTCAATTTAGCAAATTATTAGTTGTTATCGATCCAGCAGAAGATAACCAAAAAGCACTTTCCCGAGCTCTGCAGTTAGCGTCATGCGTTTCAAATTGTAATGTGACGCTCTTCCTCACAATTTATGATTTTTCCTATGAAATGACAACTATGTTGTCGCCAACAGAACGCGAGTCAATGAGAAATGCGGTTATTCAAGATCGGAAAGATTGGTTAAACCAATTGGTAATCGAAGCACAGGGCACGAGCAGTCTAATTGATATCATCGTTGTCTGGCACAACCGCCCTTATGAAAGCATTATTAGAACCGTAATAGAGGGTGATTTTGACCTAGTAGTTAAAGCCACTCACGAACATGATATTTTAAAATCAGTGATCTTTACGCCAACTGATTGGCATCTACTACGTAAGTGCCCCTGTAGTGTATTGTTAGTCAAAGAACATCAATGGCCTGACCACGGTCAAATATTAGGTGCTATCAACGCAGGTACTGACGACATCGATCATATGAAGCTCAACGAATCTATTGTTGAACATGCCCATTATATGAGTGACTTGCTAAACGCTGAAGTCAATTTAGTTAATGCTTTCCCACCTACCCCTATGAATATTGCAGTAGAAATACCAGAATTTGATGTTATTGAATACCAAAATTCAATGCAGGAGCATCATAACGCGGCAGTCAAAAAATTTGCTAAGCAACATGGTGTACCAATGGAAAACGTCTATTGCGAAGAAGGTATGCCTGAAGATGTTATACCTAAGATAAGTGAACAAATAGACGCTGAGCTTGTTGTCATCGGTACAGTAGGTCGAAGTGGCTTAAGCGCCGCATTGATTGGCAATACAGCGGAACATGTTATCGATAATATCGATTGCGATTTATTAGCATTAAAACCCCCGGCTTTGTAAGTAGTGTTAAACCACTATAAGTAAGTTTGCGTTGTGTTGACCAATAATCAATTTATCTTTGCTGATACAAAATATATAATGCGCGCCTTAGTTTTTGAGGGTAATTATGGCGACTTCAGTTCAAGCAAAAGAAAAATACAACTTTAACAAACTGCAAAAACGTTTGCGTAGAGATGTCGGTAAGGCAATTGCAGATTTTAATATGATCGAACACGGCGATCGCGTTATGGTTTGTTTATCAGGTGGCAAGGATAGCTATGCTATGTTGGATATCTTGATGAGCCTGCAACGTTCTGCACCCATTCAATTTGAACTAATCGCAGTTAACTTAGATCAGAAGCAGCCTGGTTTTCCTGCCCAAGTTTTACCTAACTACTTAGAAGAACTTGGCATTGAATACAAAATTGTCACTGAAGACACTTATTCAATCGTGATGGATAAAATACCAGAAGGTAAAACAACCTGTTCTTTATGTTCTCGTCTAAGACGTGGGATTTTATATAGGACTGCAAAGGAGCTTGGCGCAACTAAAATTGCGTTGGGTCATCACCGAGACGATATTTTAGAAACTATGTTTTTGAACATGTTTCACGGTGGTAAATTAAAATCTATGCCGCCAAAGTTAAAAAGTGATAATAAAGAACATGTTGTCATTCGTCCGCTTGCGTACGCAAAAGAGAAAGACATTCAACGTTTTGCCGACGCTAAACAATTCCCTATCATTCCATGTAATCTTTGTGGCTCACAAGAAAACCTGCAGAGACAAAACATCAAAGAGATGTTAAACAGTTGGGACAAACAATTCCCGGGCCGCATTGAAAGTATGTTTAAAGCATTGCAAAATGTTGTTCCAAGTCACCTTGCTGACAACGAATTATATGATTTTAAAACCTTAAGTCAGGAAGTAGATGAAGGTGATATTGCGTTTGATGCACCTGAAATTCCTTCGTTTGTAATTGACGACGATGTGATCGATGATGACAGCACAGTCACTCAATTTGTTGAATTAAGTTAAAGACAATAAAAAAGCCACTGTAAAGTGGCTTTTTGATCTATTTGCAACCGTTATCGCATCGCTGAAGATAAACCTTATCAGGCAATAAAGTAGTATTTATTTGGGCTCAATTTTAGCCCAAGAATCACGTAAACCAACAGTCTTGTTAAATACTAAATTTCCGGCTTCATTCTTAGTTCCATCGTTACAGAAATAACCTAATCGTTCAAACTGGAATGCTTGCTGAGCTTGGCTTTCAAGTAAACTTGGTTCAATAAATCCGTTGCGGATAATTAATGAGTCTGGATTTAAGATCTCATCAATTGATTCTGCAGCCGCTGGATTTGGAACGGTAAATAGACGGTCATAATCTCGAATTTCGGCTGGAACACCTTCGCTCGCTGACACCCAATGGATAACGCCTTTAGCCTTGCGGCCATCCGCAGGCAACTTACCTAACGTAGTATCGTCATAAGTACAATAAATTGTCGTGATTTCGCCGTTTTCATCTTTATCACAGCGTTCTGCTTTGACGAAATAAGCATTACGTAAACGAACTTCCTTACCAATGACTAGACGTTTGTATTTTTTGTTGGCTTCCTCACGAAAATCTTCGCGTTCAATAAATACTTCACGAGTAAATGGCAATTTACGACTGCCCATGTCTTCGTTGTTGGGATGATTTGGTGCGTCTAACCATTCAACACTGTCAGTTGGGTAGTTTTCGATAACCACTTTTATCGGATCTAAAACAGCCATTGCGCGAGGTGCATTTTCATTTAGGTCATCTCGGATACAGGCTTCTAACATGCCCATTTCGACCGTGTTTTCCATCTTAGTCACACCAATACGTTGGCAAAACTCTTGGATAGCTGCTGCCGTATACCCTCTACGACGTAAACCCGCAATAGTTGGCATTCTAGGATCATCCCAGCCACTCACGTAATTTTCTGTTACTAACGTATTTAGCTTACGTTTACTCATCATCGTGTATTCAAGGTTTAGTCTTGAAAACTCATATTGATGTGGGCGCGACTCTATAGTGATATTATCCAAAACCCAGTCGTAAAGACGACGATTATCTTGGAATTCTAGCGTACATAAAGAATGCGTAATGTTTTCAATCGCATCAGAAATACAGTGAGTAAAATCGTACATTGGGTAAATGCACCATTTGTCGCCAGTTTGGTGATGATTAGCATATCGAATACGATAAATAACAGGATCACGCATACACATGAAGCTGCTCGACATATCTATTTTAGCTCGTAAGCAGCACTCACCTTCTTTGTATTTCCCATCGCGCATATCATGAAAATGTTTGAGGTTTTCCTCAATGGATACGTCGCGATATGGGCTGTTTTTACCTTGATGATGTAAGCGTACCTCGCATTGAGCGAATTTCTTCTTGATTAGAAAACTCTACATACGCGAGGCCTTTGGAGATGAGTTCTTCTGCAAAACCAAAAAGCTGGTCAAAATAATTAGAAGAATAGCGGACTTCATCGTGCCACTGATAGCCTAACCAGTTAACGTCTTTTTTATTGCGTTTACGTAGTCAATGTCTTCTTTTTCAGGATTTGTATCATCAAATCGCAAGTTACAAAAACCGTTATAATCTTTTGCAATACCGAAATTAAGCACAATAGATTTTGCATGCCCGATGTGCAAATAACCGTTTGGTTCTGGCGGAAAACGGGTATGAGTTGTTTGATGTTTTCCTGCTTCTAAATCTGCATCAATTATATTTCTGATAAAGTTCGTCGGACGAGCTTGCATCTCTGCCATTGATAGTGCCTTTTTAACTAAATAATTGCCAAGAGTATACCACTGCTGGTATTAAGTATGCCAAGTGTAAATAGTTCATTAGCTGATATTTTAAGCACTTAACAAAATTAACCAGTTTTTGACAAAAATCACCAACTCATCTACGTTTTTTGTTTATTGTAAATCACTGAATATTTTTATCTTATTGTATTTAATGTGTTTTTTAGTTGGCATTAAGATTGCCTTTAAAGTCATTATTAAACTAAATATGTCGCGTTAATGTTATCGTTTGCGACAATCACTAAATTGCACCATTTTTTATTAAAGGAAACATTATGAAACTATTGGCCCTAACGACACTTGTCGCAGCAACTCTTTTGTCTCACCCTATTCTCAAGCTGCCAATGTATCTATGGATAATCATTGTGATCTTGAATTAAACAACGCGCTAACAATTACGCCAAAGCATATTCTTATCAAAAATGAAGATGAAACTCTTATCGACATCTATGACGATAAAATGGTGTTTGTCAGAGGCGATTTAATCGAATTAGACAGCAAACAGCAAAAACTTGTAACAGAATATGCAGCGTCGTTGCGTGCGGCCATTCCAGACATTGGTGAAATTGCAATCGAAGCCGTTGATATAGCGTTTCAAGGTATACAAGCGGCGTTTGGCCAAATGCCTGAAAATTCTAAATTAAGCAGTAAATTTGATGAAATAAAGACAAAGATAAAAGATAAGTATGAAAGTGAAGACAGCCATTATTCGTTTTCTAATGGCGAATTTAATCATCAGATTGACGGCAGTGGTATAGACGAATCTGTGGAAGAGTTAATGGAAGATATGATCCCTAGCTTAATTGGTGGCCTTATCTCTAATATTGGTAACTCTATTGCAAATGGAGAATCGTCTTTTAGCGATTTAGATAATCTAGATGACCGTATTGAACAAGAAATAGAATCACGAGCGGATGAAATTGAAATAAAGGCCAACAAGTTTTGTGAAAAATTAAAACTGGTCGATAAAATGGAAGATGAATTAACGGCGTCAAATAGTAAATTTGCTAACTTTGATTTAATCAAAATTAATGAAAATGACGATTACGAAGACCGCTAAATAGCTTGTCCTACGATATAAATAAACGAGGAGCGTTACTCATCGTTTATGATCATTTAATTTACCCGCATCAGCTAGAAGACTTGTTATTAACAAGTCTTCTATTTTTCGTAAGTTAACAACTTCAAAATCAATATAATGCAGCTTGTTTACGACAACTGACAATTGGTTATGCTCTAAGTAGCAATCTAACGACACACGTTTGTTAAAGTCAATTTCAGGGAAGCTGTTAGATTTGCATATAAAGGTGAGGTTAGGTGTTTTTCGTTTCGTACAGGTCTTGTCAGTAGGTATGGTATCTACTGTTTGATTAAACATCGCAGTTACATTTACTAAGTTGGCTTTGTTATGAAGTTTTTAAATACAAAATCGGTGAGTTCCGTTGTAACGAATATGACTGGTTTAATATGATGTTGGTAGCGGTTAACTAAATACAAACCATCTAATTCTGTCAATTGATCCAGTCGTGTTTTTACGTCCACATAGGCGTTAAGATCGTTAAATAATGCAATAGACAATAATTTTGTTAACGTTTCAAGTTGACTTAAAGATGTGCTTTGCGCTAACAGGACATCTGTAAAAGAAGTTATATTAGTTAACGGGACTGATAGATGTCCTGCGCTATGAGACTTTGCTTTTACCATATCGTAATGGTAATTGAGTAACACTGCTTGATTTGCCATGGGGTTGCCTAAAACCTTAGCCAAGACATAAACAACGTAATAAATAAGTTTGTTGTCTCACTTCGTTGCAGTTTGGCGGGTAAGTTCACTATTGCATAAAAATCATACAATAGTGGTGCCAACATCTCAGCCAAATATCTATCTTATTAATTTAGAATAGATATTTTGTGATTATTTCACTGTAGGTAATTTTAACGGCTAATAAGATCAATACCCACCCCATTACTCTGTCAAAAATATAGGCATGTCCGTTAAAAAATTCACGAACTTTTGGTCGAGTTAATATTAGTGATAAAAAACAAAACCACGCGGTTGTTGCTAATGCGAGATAAACGCCATATAACCCTTTAATAATTAATGGTGTTTCAGCGCTGACGACAACGGTAAACAACGAGAGAAAAAATATGGTTGCTTTCGGATTAAGGCCGTTTGTTAGAAAACCTAAGTAAAACGCCCTTTTTCCACTAATTTCTACAACGTTATTGTCAATTACCTGCTCGTTTGTTTTAACATTTTTAGATGAACGAATAGCACCAAAACCCAAGTACAACAAAAAACCTGACGCAAAAAGAATTAGAAGATCATACAACCAAGGTGTTGAACTGATAATAAGCCCAATGCCCATTAGTGCATACGCTACATGAATGAATATCGCAGTACCAACACCAAGACTGGTGATAATCGCTATCCGTTTACCATAGTTAATAGAATGTTTTAACACGATTGCAAAGTCTGGTCCTGGACTGGCAACTGCAAAAAAGTGGGCTGTTGCAATCGTTAAAAACTCTATTAAAAGACTAGAACTGTCCATTAACTTAACACTTTATCTAACATTTGAATTGGATGACTTAGTTCGACACCATCGAGACGTTTAACTTGGCTTCGACAAGAGAATCCTGTCGCCAAAATAAGTTCTGGCTTCTCCTGCGCAACTGCATGTTTCCAACTTAAGTTATAAATTGTTTTTGACGTTTCTTGATGTTGTTTTTCATGCCCAAATGTTCCTGCCATACCACAACACCCCGTGTTTCTAATATTAAGGTTGAGGCCAACTTTGTTAAAAATACTCACCCAATGTTTTTCAACTCCATTGATTATCGACTTTTCTGTACAATGCGCTAATAACGTGTAGGTGGCTTGACTTTGCAGGCTTGGTGTTACCTCAACTTCCACATCGACGTCCTTTAACCATTCGCTTAGTACCATGACATCAAATTTTACCGCGTCTTTACCGAGTGCTTTTACGTATTCATCACGATAGGCAAATACTAAAGAAGCATCTAGACCAATCATCGGTATGTTGTGCTGTGCAACTTTATTAAAAAACGTTGTGGCTTTAGCCGCGATACGTGCAAATTTAGAAACAAACCCTTTAACGTGGGCTGGTTTACCATTGGCATAAAAAGGTAAAACAATTGGCAAATATCCAAGTTTTGTTAGGACTGAAACAGTATCAACAACTAAGCTACTTTCATAAGCACTGGTAAATGGGTCTTGAACGATAAAAACAGCACGTTGTTTTTGTTGTTCGCTAAGCGCATTTACCCGTTCAGGTGAATACCAATTTTCATTGGCAATCGCTTTTCTTAAATTGTCGCCAAACTTAGGCGCATCAACATACCCAACAAGGTTACGCGTTACCCAAGCGCTAATAGGATTGTGCATAATTAGGTTGCCAACAGATGGCGTTCTACTAAGTAAAGGTAATAACCCTTCTACGTTAGCCACAAGATGATCGCTAATTGGTCTTAGGTATCGTGAATAATACGCTTCGATAAATTTAGTTCGGAACGTGGGCACATCAACTTTAATTGGACAGGCTGTTGTACAGGCTTTACATGCTAAACATTCGTCCATGCTAGCTTTAACTTCATGGTTAAAGTCGTAGTTGCCGAGTTTTGCACCAGCGGTTCTAAATACCTTATATGGGAATGTTAAAAGCTGCGTAAAACCAGTGCGATACATTTCCCGATTATCAGCACTAAACGTATTGCCTTGTAATCTGAGCCATTCACGCATTAATGAAGCTCGTCCTTTTGGTGAGTAACGACGGTCGTTGCTCGCTTTATAAGAAGGACACATTGGCGATGATGTATCGTAGTTAAAACATTGCCCATTACCATTGCAATTAACGGTGGTTTCAAACTCTGTTTTTATTTCAATTGGAATTTGTTTATCAAATGAAGCGCGTTTTACCGCATCAACCGAAACCATCTTGTCTGTCGATTTGTATGGTGTACAAATTTTACCCGGGTTCAGTCTGTTTTGTGGGTCAAACTGCGCTTTAATTTTTTGAACTTCAGCGAATAACTTTTCGCCAAAAAATGCAGGGCCATATTCACTACGATAGCCTTTACCATGTTCACCCCACATTAAACCACCGTATTTTGCAGTTAATGCGACGACCTTATCGGAAATCGTACGCAGTAAGGTTTCTTGTTCTGGATCGGTTAAGTCTAAAGCCGGTCGTACGTGTAATACACCGGCGTCGACATGGCCAAACATACCGTAGTCTAATTTGTAACTGTCTAATAACTGACGAAATTCTGCGATATAATCGGCTAAATTTTCTGGTGGCACTGCTGTATCTTCTGCAAATGCGATTGGCTTTTTATTACCGTTGGTATTACCTAGCAAGCCTACGGCCTTTTTACGCATTCCATAAATACGTTGTATTGCGCCTAAGTCGTTGATGACTTGATAACCAATAACCCCGGCTTGTTCAGAACTGATGAGTTGGTCTAATCGAGCACATAAACTCTCAACTTTGATTTGCTGCGACTCAGCAACTTCATCATTAAACTCAACAATGTTTAAGCCGTCCATCACTTTACCATAAGCACCGATTGAATGAGGTCAGACACGGTATCCCATACGACATCTTGTTTGGCCAAACCTAATACTTTTGAGTCTATAGTTTCTACCGAGGTTGCATGTGCTTCTACTAAAAATGGTGAGTTACGTAATGCAGAGTCAAAACTGTCGTACTTAACATTTATCAATGTTTTAAATTTGGCGATTGGGGTAATGTTCAGCTTTGCTTCTGTCACAAATGCCAGTGTACCCTCTGAGCCTGTAAGTACTCGAGATAAGTCAAAACTGGTCATGTCGTCGTTAAAAACATGTTCTAAATCGTAACCTGTTAAAAACCGGTTTAAACGTGGAAAAACGTTAAGGATTTCTTCTCTATGCTCGTAACCTGTTTTAAATACTTGAAGATAGAGCGGACTTAATGGCGACTTTTCTTCAATTATGGTTTTGACTTCGGTTACCGGTAAAGGTTTAGTCGAAAGCTTGTGTCCAGAAATTGTGACTGATTCTAATGCTAGTACGTGGTCGCTGGTTTTTCCGTACACTAAAGAGCCCTGCCCAGATGCATCTGTATTAACCATGCCACCAATTGTTGCGCGGTTAGATGTAGATAAATCCGGGGCGAAGAAATAGCCATATGGTCTTAGATAATCATTAAGTTGATCTTTAATAACTCCTGATTGAACACGGACCCATTTTTCATCAAGGTTAATTTCGATGATTTCACGCATATACCGAGACATATCTACGATGACATGCTCGGTTAAGGACTGCCCGTTTGTGCCGGTACCGCCACCTCGTGGAGAAAACTTAATGGCACTAAATTGCTTGTCGTTGGCTAATTGTGTAATGAGCAATAAATCATTTTCGTTTTTAGGAAACAAGGCAGCCTGTGGTAACTCTTGATAAATACTATTATCAGAGGCCAATGTAACGCGCGTAGCATACGTAGTATCGATATCACCGGAAAATGGTGTAGTGATGGATATTTTGTTGTCGGCGGCCTGCGTGGCGTCGGTAGACACGTTGAGTTGCGACAATTGACGACAAAAGTTGAAAACAATCGGAGAAAGCGTTTCTTGTTCAGTAATACGGCGGATCATATGCAAGACAAATTGTTGGATTTGAATTGAATTATATCGTTTTAAATTGAAATTGAAATTACCAAATTAGAATAAGTACTATCAAATGCAACGATGATTGTTTACCGGTCTAAAAATACTAACGCTTATAAGCATTTTTAGTGTTAAAAACAAGGTTATTACCGACCGAACCAGCCCTTTAGCGGCGTCTGTCATTGATAAACATTACGTGCGGTTAACCTCTGTATTATAGAATCGTCACACCTTCAATCTCTAATACTGTTTTTACATCAGTACGTTCGATAATTTTAACTATGGTTGATTGGATTAGTTCGCTTTCTCTTGCATCTTCTTCGCACGTGAACCGTTCAACTTGAACATCGGCACCTTCCTCAAAGATAAATTGAACAGCGACTTCGTTTGCACACGCTGCAGTTTGTCCAAAATATTCTAACGTGATCTGTGGATAGCCCTTAAAACCAGACTTTAGGTGTTTGCTAATTCGTTTTTTAGCCTTGTCGATATGCATGTAATACCCGCTTAGTCAGTAAGTTATCAACTGAGTTATTAATATTGAAACGCTAACTTACTTGGCTTTGATAAAAACTGCGAGCGTATTCTTACCTCTTTGGAAATAAAAGCACTAAATACGGTTAAGAAGTATTTCGACATGTGTGTTTATGGGCATTGTATTAAGTAGAAGGAGAACAATCCACTGAACAGTATGTCTGCGTAGAAGCTAAGCTGAAAGAGAAAGGCGGTTGCTATTATTAAATCGAATATTTTCCATTGCACGTGCTTGGTTTAACGTATTAAACCATGTTTCTACATCAAGTTTTGGCGTAACCTTGGTTTCATCAAGAATTGAATTAGTTTCAGTATCTCGATTTAGTTTCTGTTGAGCTAAATATTTTAACTTAATGTTGTAGTCTAAATTTGCAATCACCTCATCAGGCAAGTTGTTATCTGACTTTGCAACTAAGGGTTGTCGAGCGAGAGACTGCGCTAAATTGATTGAAGATATGTTGCCACTATTTGCAAATCCATTGCACTTTAATTCAGTTTCAACATCAAATTGCCCTACCGATTCAAAGTGTGCCACATTAAATTTCTTATTTAAGTCGTTCGATGTTTCTACAGGTGTGGTTTTGTATTGATGAAATTGATCTAAGTCGGTCGCGTCAGTACTCACCATAGACATAAGCAAATTATAAAATGCTTTATCGTTATCGGTAACCGCTTGAGTAAGTTCAGCGCGAAAAGACGACTCGCGGATCACATCAGCAGTTTGTTCGAATTTAGTGTTTAAGGACGGTTGGGTGTGCATATTACAACTTTTTATTATGCTATTGAGCGTTTTATCGACGGTTAAACCAATAACTTTAATAAATTATTTACATCACTTAATAATTTGTTAATATCCACCTCGTACTAAGTGGAGGGGTTCCCGAGTGGCCAAAGGGATCAGACTGTAAATCTGCTGGCTCTGCCTTCGGTGGTTCGAATCCACCTCCCTCCACCACTTATTATGTAGACCGAAGTCCTATGACTTCGGTTTTTTTCGTCTTCTTTTACTATTTTTTCCATTCTTTTAAATAAACACTTGAATTTCAGCGTAAACTTACCAAAACTGAGGTGAGATTAAATATCAATAAGTTGTAACTTTGAAAACTGAATTTTCATTTGCTGACAAAAACATTCTTATCGTAGAAGACCAGAAGCCTTTTCAAGTCATGCTCAAGGGAATGTTAAAAAACATGGGGGCTAGAAACGTAGTTGTTTCTCCAAATGGAGAACAAGCTCTTGTGCGTTGTAATGAAGAAAAGTTTGATGTGATCTTTATCGATTACAATTTAGGTGATGGCCGTAACGGTCGACAGCTATTTGAAGAATTAAAGGAACGAAAATTATTACCAGTGCATAACGTAAGTATGTTGGTAACTGGTGAGAGTGAATTAAACATGGTTATCGGGGCTGTTGAAGTTAGGCCTGACGATTACGTTGTTAAGCCCTTTTCTCAAAATCTATTAAAGCAACGAGTGTCCCGTACTTGGCTCAAAAAGCAAACATTATTGCCATTGTTAATGTATCTAGATAGGGATCAATTAGATAAGGCGTTAATACAGGTTGATGAATTATCTAAAACGGCTCCGCGATTAAGAACACTTATCTTAAAATACAAAGCGGATATTTTGTTTAAATTAGGCAAGTTTCAAGAGTTAGAGGCCTTTTTAGATCAAGTACTTAAAGTTAAGAGTTTAAATTGGGCATTGGTTTATAAAAGTAAACTAATGCGGTCCAAAGGCAAACACAGTCTAGCGATAAAATATAGTAAAGAAGCGCTCTCGTTGAGCAAACTGACCATTGAAGCATACGATATAATTGCTGATTGTTATTTGCAAAACTCGGAAACTAAACCCGCTTACGACTGGATCAGGTCTGGCATCGAAAAATCCCCTTTTTCTGTTCAACGCCAATATAAATTAAGCTCTATTGCAAAATTGAATAAAGACTACGACGTATCAATAAAAGCATGTAATCAAGTTGTTGAACTGACATCAAAATCATTTCGTAGAGATCAAAAACATCTTTTGAACCACATTCGTAATATCATCGATATTTGTGAACTAGAACAAGATGTAAATAAAAAACGTAAGTATAATCAAGAAGCTATTTACGCTTTGCAAAAGTCAAAACATGAACAACATGTGAATGCAGCACTGAAAATTGAAGACTTTGAACAAATTTGCATGGCCCGACTCGATTCTGTAAATGGGCTAAATTATCAGGCCAAGCGATCATTTTTTGAATTATCAGCAAAATTTACTAATCGCAAAATCGATCTCCCTTCTAACTTATTGCCTGACAGTGTTTCATTGATGCTGAAAATTGGTGAATATGAAAAAGCCAAAGAATATGCCCAAAAAGTTGAAATGGTAAAAGATGATTTAGATGACTTTGCAATTGAAATGATTGCGCGGGCCCGGGAGAATGCAGGTGAAAATATTGATCTTGTTAAAACGCTCAATAAAAAAGGTATTGAAGATTATCATAAAGGTGAACTGCACAATTCGCTTAAATACTTTGAACAGGCACTTAATATTGCTCCAATGAACTCTGGTACGGCGCTAAACCTTATCCAGGTCCTAATTTCTTTAATTGAATCGGAGCCAAGGTCGCGCTGGCAATTAATTGATAGATGTCGGTTTATCTTTAAGATAATCGACGGTATGCCTTTGGCTCAAGCAAATAATCAAAGAGCTATGTCGTTGGCTGAAAAATTTAATACGCTAGTGACAGAACCTAAAAAATAATTCTCAATGAGTCGTTTTTAAACTAATTGACGTTTTTAATCGTGCGTTTAACGCGCTTATGCCGTGAGTCGTTTAAGTGTATTGCAATACAACTCAGGTCGCTTGGTTTGATAAGAAAACGATTTAGTGTCTTTGTACGGTAACTTCATAAATCCAGATACACCTATGCCTTTTATATGCTTAATATTTGCCAAAACCCCGCTTAAATGATGTTTAAATTGCAAGTATTGTGACTCATCTAATAACGTATAGTAATTATGAATTTTTAGATGTTTTGGCAACGCCTCAAAAATAATACAACCAGTATGCCGTATGTTGTTCAGGGCGACTATGTGTTGCATTATTTCTTCTGGTAAGGCTAATTTTTCGTCCGGATCATCACCATCTTCAAAATATGAGTGTTGTTTGTTGTCATCGGTTTCCGGTACGGGGTAATTTCAAATGAAATATGTGTGGTATCCGAACAATAAAATGGTTGGTGTTCGTTTTCACGCTCAAAATGCAGGGTATTTTTAGCATCAAATAAACACGCTTTAAATATACCTTCTCTAAGTTCTAAGCTTCGGGCTAAATCAATAATATTATCTATTGTTTGACCCACACTGACTTGGTATTTGACGTCAAATAGATTTAGATTCGATTCTACAGAAATGTTGTCCGCTAACCAGTGAATCGCAAATCCACCAACGATGGGAAATTCATTCAATCGGCTTACCGCCGCGACAAACGCTTTTTCATTTTCTCCCATGCCCTGTAGATAGTTTTTATAATATTTGTCGAGTTGTGCATCTTTAATGCCGTCAAGTGAAGCCGCGTCTGCCTGATGTTGCCGTAAAAACGACTTACGCGATGAATAGACAACTGTTTCTACATTTTGTTTTCGTACTTTTGTCCAAATAGGCAAATGATTTGCGTCTTGATAATTTTCGGTGTCACTCAATACCCAATTCTTTAAATGTTTTATTTGCGTAATAAAGGTGTCACCGGCTTTGTGCTGTTTAGCGACATCGTCACTCAACATATCTGACAACACATCTGAGAACGCTTTTGGCAGGCACAACGAATTTGTCGGTATGGCCGCGACACCGTAGCGGCAATTTTGATTAGACGCTAAGGCATATAGTGTGGCCGCGGCGCCTTGTTCGTCGAACCTAGGACTAGACAGACCACCGTTTAGTTGGTCATTACCGATAAAATATACGTCACCTAACCGAGAATTAGTATTTTGCATATCTGCAGACATTAATTCCATGACGTTGTTAACTATGGGTTGGCATTGAGTATCAAGCTGGGCAAATACACTAGAGCCCCAATCGACAAGCGAAAGTTTTTGAGTATGTTCATCCCATAACAAATTGGATGGTTTTATGTCGCCGTGCACTATCGGACGGGATTCTAATTGGCCATTTGCGCCTTGTATTTGTACGCTTCGCAAATAAACTAATATATCGGCGAGTTGTTCTGCAATTTTTATAATTAGGTACACGGGTAAACGACCATAACTACGAGAGAGCTCGTGTAAATCAACTCCTTGACCTCGTTGCATTACTAAAATGCCCTGTTTTTTATGCTCTCAAATGCAATATATTTTGGAATACTCGGGTGATCTAACAAACCAAGCATATACCCTTCTTCTTCGAGTCTTTCACGGACAGCTTGAGGTAACGTAATTCGGGAGAATTTGAATACCCGTTCATTGCGCTTTTTATCCGTACCGACAAATACAAATCCATAGGCACCTTTACCAATTAAATGGACTTGTTGGTAGCCCATTTTTTGTAATTGTGTTTGACACAAGGCGACCCAATCTCTTAGTTTTTTAGCGTCGTTTGCCGCCAATAAATAAATTGACTGTTCGTCTGAAATATAAAAATTTTTTAAATTAATTTCCAAAGTCATATTCCATTTTATATCGCTATTTTTTTAGTCGTATCTCATTTGAAGCTAAACTAAGTGGCCGCTTAGGTAAAGTCACATATAGCAAAATGCCCGCTTTAGCGGGCATTTTCAACAAGTTAAATCATTTCAGTTAACATTGATGATGGTTCTTCTAAATAACTCGTCCATAAATTATTGAAACGAGCTATGGTTCCTCCATCGATTACCCTGTGGTCGCCTGACCAACTTACCGTCATTATTTGCCTCGCAACCACATTACCACTTTCATCAAAACGCGGTAACGTTTGCATTTTTCCAAGCGCGACAATAGCGACTTCGGGTTTATTGATGATTGGTGTTGCTGTCGTGCCACCAATTGCACCGATATTAGATATCGATATAGTGCCATTTTTTAGCTGTTCAGGCGCTAACCGACCGTCCCGAGCGCTCTTGGTGATGGCCATGACATCGACAGCGATATCGCGTATCGATTTACTCTGACAGCCTTTAATATTAGGAACAAGCAAGCCAACTTTACTATCGACAGCCATACCAATATTGTGATCTTCCAGATAGGTTAATTCAGTACAATCACTGTTTGGCTGACTGTTCATTATAGGGAATTGCTTAAGCGCTAATGACATTGCTTTAATGAAAAAAGGCATCATTGTCAGTTTAATGTCATCTTGCTCAAATTTAGGTTTTAGAGCTTTTCTAAGTTTAATCAACTCAGTTAAGTCAATTTCATCACTGTAGGTAAAGTGTGGAATGCTTGAAACCGAATCTTGCATTGCTTTTGCCATCGCCGCTTTAACGCCGCGTATCGGCTCTACTCGATTAGACCCTGTATTAGTATTTGAAGCTGAGGCTTTAGCAACTGACGCTGTCATATCACCACTTACTCCGGCATTGGCTTGTACAACCGTATTAACAGAATTACCGACAGACAATAAATCTTGTTTGAATACTCGTCCTTTCTCACCACTGCCAACAACCGCTGTAATGTCGAGGTTCATTTCTCTTGCCATCCTACGGACCGCAGGCGACGCTACTGCTTTCTTTTTACCAGTTGAAGCCGTGATGCTCGTCACATTGCTTGTGTTATTGCTTGTGTTATTGCTTGTGTTATTGCTGGTATCGCTTATCGCTGGGTTTGTTGTTGTATTTGACCCGACAGCACTAGCTAAGCTTCTAGTTTGAGTATCTTCGTCACTTGCTATGTGTGGTGACGTAACCTGAGCAATGCCCTCTACTTTACTTGTAATTGCAAATAACGGTTCATGTACTTTGGCAATATCGCCTTTTGCATAATAAAGCTTACTAACAATACCGTCGTTTTTGGCTGGAATTTGCACAAGTGCTTTGTCTGTCATGACTTCACAAATGGCTTGATCTTCTAGTACTTCCTCGCCTTCTTCCACTAACCATTCAGCAACTTCACATTCGACGATCCCTTCACCGATATCAGGTAATAAAAAGTCTTCTGTTTTTGTCGCATTGTTGTTAATAGAAACAACAGGAGTTTGATCCATAATCTGCTCAGATACGCCCTGCATCGGCGTTGATTCCGACAATGGCTCTCCAACTGAGGAGACTGCAAATAAGGGCTCGTGGACAATAGCCACTTCACCTTTTTCATAATATAACTTAGTGACAACGCCGTCAGAAATCGCTGGTATCTGTACTAACGCTTTATCCGTCATAACATCACATACAGGTTGATCTTCAACGACAGTATCGCCTTCTTGAACAAACCACTCGACAACCTCGCATTCAACGATGCCTTCGCCAATATCAGGTAATATAAAGTCTTTACTCATAATGTGTACCGCCTTACTAATACTGAACTGAGCGTAAAATCGCTTCGTAAACTTTTAAATGGTCTGCCATATATTCTTTTTCCTGCGCTAATGGATACGGGGTATCTAAACCACACACTCTATCGATTGGCGACTCTAAATGTAGAAAACATTCAGACTGAATTGTGGCCGATATTTCAGAGGCAAAACCACCGGTTAATGGGGCTTCTTGAGAAATAATTAGACGACCCGTTTTGCTCACAGAGTTTGCGACGGTTTCAACATCCCAAGGCAATACCGTTCTTAGGTCGATCACTTCACAGGATATTCCCTGCTTTTCCGCCAGTTCAGCAGCCTTCTCAATAATCTCAACCTGCGCGCCCCAGTACCAGTAACGTGACATCATTACCACCTTTGATGATTTCAGCTTTATCGAGCGGGATCAGGTACTTTTCCTCAGGCACTTCGCCAACAGATGCTCGATATAAACGTTTTGGTTCGAAAAAGATCACAGGATCATTCGCTTCAATTGAAGATGCTAACAACCCTTTTGCTTGATATGCGTTTCTAGGAAACACTAACTTTAAACCTGGTGTATGGGCAAAATAGGCTTCAGGTGACTGTGAGTGATACAGTCCACCGGCAATACCGCCACCATAAGGCGTTCTTATCACTAGATTTCCGACGTTAAATTCATTACCTGAACGGTATCTAAACTTTGCGGTTTCATTAACGATTTGGTCAAATGCTGGAAATATATAGTCAGCAAACTGAATTTCAGCGATCGCTTTTACGCCCTGCGCAGCTAACCCGTTCGCAAAGCCTAATATGCCTTGTTCTACTAGAGGTGTATTGAACACACGTGACTTACCAAATGTTTCTTGGAGTCCACTTGTTGCTCTAAATACCCCGCCAAAATATCCGACGTCTTCGCCAAATACACAGGCTTTAGGGTGCTCTTCCAATGCAATCATCAATGTGGAATTGATCGCCTGTAACATGTTCATTTTAGCCATTAGTGGTTCTCCCTTTAGCGCCTGACGAGGCCGGATAATGCTCAGGGTACTTAGCAATGTGAGCTTTAAGTTCATCCATCTGTTTACGAAGATGCTGTGGTACTTCTTCATATACATCTGTTATTAAGTCTTCAAGTGACGGCTTTTCGACAACTTCGGCTTTTTCAACGCCGCTAATACTTCCTTACGAATAGTTTCTTTGCTTGATTCGTCTTCTTGCTCATCTAACCAATTTTGCTTGATCAAATAATTACGAAAACGATTAACCGGGCAGTTTAGACGGAAATTTTCTTCCTCGTCCTTCGAACGATAGCCCGTCGGATCATCTGAACTACTGTGGGCAGCTAAACGATAAGCTATTGATTCAATTAGAATCGGCTCGTTATTTTTAACAGCATATTCACGCGCTAATTTAACTGCCTCATATACAGCTAAAGTGTCAACGCCATCGACACGAATAGACTTCATACCATAACCGACGCCACGACACGCAATGCCATCGCCTTTAAACTGTTCACTTGCTGGAGTTGAGATCGCATAGCCGTTATTACGCGCAAAAAATATCACTGGGGCTTTATGAACAGCGGCCATATTTAGACCGGCGTGGAAGTCTCCTTCTGAAGCCGCACCTTCACCAAAATAGCAAATAGTACATCCACCATTACCATCTAGTTTTTGGCCATAAGCATAACCAGCAGCTTGTGGAATTTGGGTTCCAAGGGGAGATGAAATCGTCATGTAATTTAACGCGTTAGAACCATAGTGAATGGGCATTTGACGGCCTTTCCCTAGGTCTTTAGAATTTGAAAAGTTTTGATGCATAAATTGTTCAAGTTCAAACCCGCGATACGCTAACGCTGCTTGTTCGCGATATTGAGCAAATATCATATCTTGGGATTCTAATGCCGCCGCAGAAGCTGTTACAGCAGCTTCTTCACCTAAACACTGCATATAGAAGCTGATCCGCCCCTGTCGTTGAGCAGCCAGCATTCGTTCGTCTAATATACGGATGAAACGCATTGTTTCGTAAATTTTAATTGCAGTGTCTTTATCTAATGACGAATGACAAGCACCGTCGTAAAGTTCACCATCGGCATCCATCATTTTAAATACAGGTATAGATAACGCATTTTCAGAAATAAACTCTAATTTCAAAGTTTCTTCTTTTGTAATGTTATTTGGATTATCTATGTTGTTTAACTTGCCCATTAGGCTTCCCCTTAATCCCATCACTAATGTGATTTTAGACCAATAAAACGATTCTCGGTCTGGATAAACAGCTTGATTGTTATTATTTGGCGGGACTTTACCTTTACGTAAAGTTGGATTCAATTAGCTGGCATTTTAGAGCTTTTAGTTTAGACCTTGTAAGTGTTCAAATATGTTGCCACTACATATAATAAAGGCACTAATATCAGTGCCTTATGTGTTTTTAAATTATGCTTTTTGAAACGCTGGTGGGCACGACTGTTAATATGGCTCGTTGGCCAATTTCAACCGCTGCATTTGGAAACACGATGGCTTCCCCATCTATTTCAGCGACGATGTCATCCCCATTTTCCTTTGCGAGCAATTCACCTTCTTTAAATTCACTAAAATTCGCGAGTTGGTCGTCAAAGCCAAGTTCAAAGTCGCCATAATTTTTGGTAATAGAACGATGCACTTTTAGCATGACAAAATTAGCTTCATCAAATAGTGTTTTGTCTACGTCAATTCCACACATCAAATTTCGCAGTGTTACTTTGGCTTTTTCAAATTTTGATTTATCGTTTTCACCAAAACCCCTAACCTTACCTAACTCAATGGTAAACGAATCTGCGCCGTGGACACTCGATGAATGATAACTAAATGTGGTAGCCGGTTTTTGCATTAACATAACCGTCGTGACGTCCATTGCACGTAGTAGTTCAAACTGCTGAGTTTTCCAAGGTGAATTGCCAATGTAAGGGTAAACAGCAAATTTTTCATGGACCGAATCTTTGATTGCGGTATGCAAATCATAATGACATTTGTTTTCGGAATCATAGGTTTGATAAAAACGTGCGACATAACCTTCTAGTTTTTCAGCACGTTGACGTTCTAAGTTGGTTCTATCACCATTAATATCGACACCGTTTAAATAGGTAGAGCAAAATAGTCTATTGAGGTTTTCAATAACAAATCGCTTGTTGATATTCATTGATGGTGGATTACCAAATATAAATAATACTGGTCGTTTTAACGTTATCTCTTTAGTGAGTATTTCTTTGATCAATTCATTGATCATTTCAATCGGTGCGGTTTCATTGCCATGTATACCGGCGGACAATACAATTGCTAAGTCAAATTTACTGGCCCCAATAGGACTGACTTGCAACACTCCGGTATCCCAGATCTCAAAACTATGTTTATTATCTTCAAATCGACTTGCAGGTAAATGGTTCTCATGTTGGCGAGTTAACGCCAAAAAATCGTTATTTTTTATGTTTGTCATAGGATTTTATAATTATTATTTTTAACTTAGTTAGAGTCTAACGCTTATTCTAGAAAATAAAAAACCCGTTGCTAATAATTTAGCAACGGGTTTGCTGTATCGCTTTTGTTACGCGACTACCATTTAGTTTTGCAAGATTTTAGTTTCCAAATACGGTCAACATAGTCTTGAATTGAACGGTCTGAGTTAAATTTACCCATATATGCAGTATTTAAAATCGCACTTTTCGCCCAGCCTTTAGTGTCTCGATACTTAGCATCTATCTCTTTATGCGCCTCAGAATAAGACTCAAAGTCAGCTAAACATAGGTATGGGTCGCCACCGTCTAATAAACTATGTTTGATACTCGATAACGCATATAGGTTTACCCGGCGTGAAGTAATCTGTATCGAACCAATCTAACACTGCTTTAATTTCAGGGTTGCCATAGTAATAATCCCAAGGATTATAACCTTCAGCGTTAACTGCTTTAACTTCATCGACAGTTAAACCAAAGATAACAACGTTTTCTTCGCCCACTTCCTCAGCAATCTCAATGTTCGCGCCATCGAGTGTACCGATGGTAATTGCACCATTAAGCGCAAGTTTCATGTTACCTGTACCAGATGCTTCCTTACCGGCTGTTGAAATCTGCTCAGATACGTCTGCAGCAGGGATCATTTTTTCAGCAAGTGAAACGCGGTAGTTAGGTAAAAATACTACTTTAAGCTTGTCTTTTATTCTTGGGTCATTATTAACTTTGTCAGCAACTTTGTTGATAGCAAAAATTATGTCTTTTGCTAAACGATAACTAAGGTGCTGCTTTCGCTCCAAAGATAAACACACGAGGGTGCATATCGTAATCTGGGTTTTGTAATAAACGACGGTACAAAGCCATAATGTGAATTAGATTCAAATGTTGGCGCTTATATTCGTGTAATCGTTTGATTTGAATATCAAATATAGCTGATGGGTCAACGTCAACATTAACCAAATCTTTAATAACTTTAGCTAATTTAACTTTGTTAGTATGTTTGATGTCCATGTATTGCTTTTGGAACTTAGCATTGCCTGCTTTTTTGTCCAAACGGCGTAATAACTCTAGGTTTGTTGGCCATTCATCACCAACCGTATCGTCAATTAGGCTAGCTAATTCAGGGTTGCAATACTTCAACCAACGACGTGGTGTTACGCCGTTTGTTACGTTTGTTAGTTTGTCAGGCCATAAAGCGTCAAATTCTGGGAATAAGTCAGATTTAACCAACTGTGAATGGACTTCTGCAACACCATTAACTTTATTAGAACCGATAACACTTAAGTTACCCATTCTTACCATGCGATCATGACCTTCTTCTATAATAGAAAGCTTAGATTTAATCGAGTCGTCACTAAGGCCATTTTGCTTCAACTTCGTCTTCTAAGAAGCGGCGGTTAATTTCATAAATAATTTCTAAATGACGTGGTAAAACTTTTTCAAATAAACGTACAGACCACTTCTCTAGCGCTTCTGGCAACAAGGTGTGGTTGGTATAAGAAAAAGTTTCACGACAAATTTGCCATGCGTAATCCCAAGATAACTCTGCTCGGTCGATTAATATACGCATCAACTCTGGGATGGCAATTGCCGGGTGAGTGTCATTTAACTGTACGGCAACTTGAGCACTAAATTTGCTCCAATCATCACCGTGAACACGTTTATAACGACGGATAATGTCTTTTAATGAACAAGCGCTAAAGAAGTATTGCTGAATTAAGCGTAATTCTTTACCAGCGTCCGTTTCATCATTTGGATAAAGTACTTTTGAAATTGTCTCAGATTCTACATTTTCTTTATGAGCATCATGGTAGCCACCTGAGTTAAATACATCCCAGTTAAAGAAATTAGAAGCGCGAGATTCCCAAAGTCTAAGAACGTTAACGTTATTACCAGTATAGCCAACAACCGGCACGTCCCAAGGAACACCTTTAATGATACGACCTAGGTGCCATTCTTTTACAATTTTGCCCGACTCATCAAATTTTGTTTCAACATAACCATAAACCGGTATGTCTTGAACACTTTCAGGACGGCATATTTCAAATGGGTTACCGTATTCACGCCAGCTATCTGGGCGTTCAATTTGATGACCTTCTTGGAATTCTTGACGGAATAATCCATGTTCGTAATGAATACCATAACCAACCGCAGGTAATTCCATTGTTGCTAAACTATCAATGAAACAGGCAGCTAAACGACCTAAGCCACCGTTCCCTAGCGCCATATCTTCTTCTTCATCAACTAATTCGTCAATGTTAATGTCTAAATCGGTAAGTGCTTGTTTTGCTGTTTCGAACAAACCCAAATTGATTAAGTTGTTTCCCGTTAAACGTCCCATTAAAAATTCTAAAGAAAAATAATGAACGGCACGTGTATCATTTTCAAAATAGGTTTTTGTGTATTACTCAATCCGCTGTAAACAAATTCATTTAATGCTGCTGATGTCGCATTCCACCAAGAGCGGTTGCTCGCTTTGTTTGCGTCAGTACCAAACGTACCGTGTAAATGTTTAATAATAGAGTCTTTGAATTGTTCGGCGGTAATCTCGCCCGCGATCATCTTGTTATTTTTCATATTGGGATCTACTCCTTTATTACTGCCTATTTAAACAGCGTCTCTTTTGCGCCGTTGCAGTTATTGAAATCATGGTTAAATTTATAGTCGATATATGACAAATAAATGATTTAGTCTTGAATGATGAGTGAAGAATATATCCTAGAGCCCCGCAGACCAAGGTGGTCTGCGAAGTTTTTAGCAACATACGTTTGCACAGCAAGTTTCTGGCCAGTGTTTATTCATTCTTATAACTTTTTATTAAAAGATGAAGAGACAATTGCTTGAGCTTCTGCTTCAATTTTATCCAAATGCGCCTGACCTAAGAAACTTTCCATATAAATTTTATAAATATTTTCAGTTCCAGATGGACGCGCAGCAAACCAACCATTTTCCGTAACAACTTTTAAACCGCCAATTGCAGCGCCATTTCCGGGGGCATTAGTTAAAATTGCAGTAATGGGTTCACCCGCTAGCTCTGTTGACGTGATGTCTTCAGGCTTAAGGTTAGTTAAAATGGCTTTTTGTTCTGGATTTGCTGGTGCATCTATACGTTTATAAATAGGTGAACCAAGTTTTTCAGTTAATTGTTCGTAGTACTGAGATGGATTTAAACCGGTTACGGCTGTTATTTCAGCGGCGAGTAGCGCAAGGATTATTCCATCCTTGTCGGTCGACCAAACTTTGCCTTCTTTGGTTAGAAACGATGCACCGGCACTTTCTTCACCACCAAACATAAGTTGATGATTTACCAGCCCTTCTACAAACCATTTAAACCCTACCGGTACTTCAACAACGTCTTTATCATTGTCTTTAGCAATTCGGTCTATTAAAGACGTACTCACTAATGTTTTACCGACCTTAAGTGTTGAATTCCATTGAGGTCTATTCTTGCTTAAATAATCGATACAAACTGACAAGTAATGGTTTGGATTCATTAATCCATGTGTTTTTGTCACAATTCCATGTCGGTCGTAGTCAGGGTCGTTTGCAACCGCAACTTCAAATTGATCTTTTAGTGCGATTAACCCAGCCATAGCCGATGCAGAGGAACAATCCATTCTAATTTTGCCGTCTTTGTCGAGCGTCATAAACTCAAATGTTGGATCAACGACGTCAGACACCATAGTTATGTCTAAATTGTAATGTTCAGCAATTGCCGGCCAATAGTGAATTCCTGAGCCTCCTAACGGGTGAACACCAATCTTTACTTTAGCGTTGCGAATTGCTTCAAAGTCAATAACTTGCTCTAGCCCTTCGACATATTGCTCAATAAAGTTTTGTTCTTTAACGTAGCCTGTTTTCATTGCATTAGTATAAGGAAAGATTTGCACATCGTATAAGTCGTTCCTTAATAATTCATTTGCGCGGTCTTCAATCCATTTTGTCGCTTTACTATCTGCCGGTCCACCATGTGGAGGGTTATATTTAATACCACCATCTTGTGGCGGATTATGGGATGGCGTAATAATAATGCCGTCGGCTAAAAAGGATGGATGAGCTTCATTATAATTTATAATGAGATTCGAAATTACCGGCGTTGGTGTATAACCCAAATCTTGCTGAACATGAGTTTCAACTTCGTTAGCTACAAGCACTTCTATCGCAGAATAAAATGCCGATTCTGACAACGCATGAGTATCAAACCCTAAAAATAGTGGGCCTTCAAAATGATTGGCTTTGCGATAGTCACAGATGGCCTGTGTAATCGCTAAAATATGAGATTCATTAAACGTGGTATTTAGAGACGCGCCACGATGACCAGATGTTCCAAACGCTACGCGTTGTTCAGGAAACTTATCAACATCAGGTTCATTTAAATAATAGGCAGACATCACTCGAGGGACATTAATTAAGTCCGATTTTTGAGCGGGTTTACCAGCATTTGGATGTAACGCCATAGGTCAATTCCTTTAAAATTCTAAATGAGTTCACGTAATTCTTCTGCCTGCTCTTGTGTATAATTAAGTGCAGACGCTACTTCTGTAATTATTAATTTCTTTCTTGGCGTATTGTTATTTGTAACAACCCAATAATGACTTTCTGGAATCTGCTTGGGTTTAATACTACTGCCACTGGCTTCTAATTCTTTCGCCGTCTCACCAAAGTAATGGCGTTCACGGCCTTTTATGTCCAATACTTTTTTAAATGATTTATTATGACAACGATAAAAAGCGGCCAAAATAAATAGGAAACGGCCTACCGCACCTTTTTGTGTCATGACTTCTTCTTTATTAAGAACGTCAAAAACATTACCGTTGACTTGTATGTCTTCTTTTAACTCTTCTGTCGCATCTTCGCTAATAATATCTTTATTATCAGCAACAGATTTAGCTATAACAGCAGAAGCTGATTGCGGGGCACTGTCTGGTTCAGAGGACATTGCGACTTTATTTTGTTGTACCTCTGCTGTTAGAGGCTTTAACACATTAGGCGTCATTGCCTTCTCTGCCTGCTGGTCGATTAACAATCGACGTAAAATGCTAGACGCGCTTTCACCAATATCTTGGGTTTGCGACGCTATGTATTGGTATAAATCATCTTCAATTTGAATAGTTTTCATAAATATTGATCAGTTCATTGGAGGATTGTGATTAAAACACTGAGTTGAGCCTATTATAACCAGAATTCCTGCTCAGCTTAAAGAACCATCTTATACCAAAGACGATATTGAATAAAAACCTTTGTTATTAGACAATAAACCCACTAGAGCTTTTAACCTAAATCGTCACAACGCCAATATTAAAAATATCTGTTGTGTTTAAATGGTTTTACTACTGCTTTACCGCGATATTACAGTTTTATTGAATAATTAGGATAGACTAAATACCGCTAAAACAAATAAAATTTAGCCTACGTTGAGTAGATAATTAAGATTAATAAAGAGAAAAACATGTCTATTCATTTTGAAAAGTTTGGTAGTGGCCCTGCATTAATTGTTATTCATGGCCTATTTGGTACTTTGGACAACTTAAAAACAGTCGGGAAAAGTCTCTCTGATCATTTTGAAGTGTTTTTAATAGACGCTCCTGCACATGGCAAATCTTCAACCCCGACGCCATTGGATCTGCAATCTATGGCTGACATGGTAATAACCTTTATAAAGCAACAACACTTGTCAAAAGTCAGCCTATTAGGACATAGCTTAGGCGGTAAAATTGCAATGGAAGTAGCTTTAAAAGAGCCAACATTAATTACTAAACTTATTGTAGCGGACATTGCCCCCGTTAAATATACACGCCGACATGATGCAATAATAAATGGCCTGCAATCTGTAACGGTTGATACGAATAATAGACGTGATGCAGATAGTAAGTTAAAAGGCTACATTCAAGAACCTGGCGTGCGAGGCTTTTTATTGAAAAGTTTTCTACCTAATGCAAGTTCTCCGTGGGCTTTTGACTTAGATGCGTTAGCCAAAAACTACGACAATCTTATAGACGGAAATACCAATGTAACGTCTCCGGTAGATACCCTATTTATTATCGGTGGTGAGTCAAATTACGTCACGTTGGAACATAAGACAGCAATACTCTCTCGCTTCCCAAATACCCGTTCTAAAGTGATCCATGGCACAGGCCATTGGCTGCATGCCGAAAAACCAGCAGCTTTTGAAAAAATTTGTCGAGAATTTTTAGTTCAGAGCTGAAATTAGTGTCGTAGTTTGATAGAATCCGCCGCCGTTTATTGTTTATTAAATAAAACGGTGGGTTTAAGACAATTTTCAAAAACATTTTAGGTAAGTTAAAACGATGACACCGCAACAGTATGCCATTGCCGAAACGATAGGATTAAATCTGTTTTTTATCGGAATTTTCATTTTTATAGGTATGGCAATTCAAGATGTTCTAAAAAAAGGCGAAGTGCCTAAATTTGGTCGGGTATTTGTTTGGTTTGTTTTGTTTTTGGGATGCGCCGGCTTTGTGTTTAAAGGCATAGTTCAGGTTCTTTGGGAATCAAACGGACTTTCTTAATGGCTAAAGTAACAATTGATCGTACAACCATTGACTTGTTTGAGACTGAAAAGCAACGGGGCGACCTAAATCGTCTCCATATAGTCGAGAGCAACAACTAAGAATTAATAAGAAAAATCAGCTTGTTAGAGATAGACAAGCGGGTTTAAAAAGAGTCGAAATTAAGCTTCATAAAGAAACTTATGATAAAGCGTCTGAATTGGCCCTAGAACGAGGGTTAAGTCGCGGCGAATTTTTAGCTGACTTGATAAACGAATCATTAAAAAATTTATAGAAGGTTATTTTAAATGGCAAGCGTAGGCATTTATTTCGGTAGCGACACTGGTAATACTGAACATGTAGCAAAACTTATCCAAAAAGAACTTGGTAAAGGGCTAGTTGACGTTCATGACATCGCAAAAAGTACAAAAGAAGAAATTGCAGAATACGATTTGTTGTTATTCGGGATCCCTACTTGGTATTACGGCGAAGCACAATGTGACTGGGATGATTTTTTTCCTGAATTAGAGCAAATAGATTTTGATGGTAAGTTATATGCTGTATTTGGCTGTGGCGACCAAGAAGATTATGCTGAATATTTCTTAGACGCCATGGGTATGGTACGAGATATTGTTGATGCTAAAGGCGGTATTTTAATGGGCTTGTGGCCTACTGAAGGATATGATTTTGTTGCTTCTAAAGGGTTACAAGATGACAACCATTTTGTTGGTTTAGGTATAGACGAAGACCGTCAACCAGAACTAACCGAGCAACGAATTAAACAATGGTGTGCACAGATAAACGAAGAAATGTGTTTAGATGAACTAAAATAATATTTAGATAGCGCATTAAAAAGGACGGTAAGCCGTCCTTTTTTATGTCTGACGCTAAAAAACTTATTTTATGTACTCAAGTGCCCTATTCAACGAGATTTCTCTACTTTCGCAAAGCGCATCTTGTTTTATTAAATCCATTATCTTAAATTTTTCTAATTGTTGTCTCGTATTTACATCGTCACACAATAACAAAATTTCACAGTTGGCATCTACCGCATCCTTAATAGCGTTCTCTAACGCTAAACCAACGGTTACATCTATCATAGGTACGTCTGTTAAATCTAAGATCATGACTAGATAGTCTGAAATACTTGCATGCTGTTTTGAAATTGCTTTAGAGACACTAAAAATCATTGGCCCAGAGAGATAAAAAACAATACCTTGCCGTTCGCTTGTTCTAATAGTTCCCGTTCACGATTTGTCAGAGGCACGTCATTATCGTCGGCGTCGCTAATTGCTTTAATTTTACGAGCTTGTTCTTTACTTAATTTTTCAATAACAATGATATTTGAAATAAATACCCCTAAACCGACTGCAGCAATTAGATCTACAAAAACCGTAAGGAGCATAACGCCATACATAATAAACATGCCTTGTTTACTAACTTTATGGGCTCGTTGAATAAAACTCCAATCTAAAATATTTAACCCAACATAAACCGCAATGCCAGCGAGAACGGCCATCGGAATGGGTTCGGTTAATCCGCCAGCAACTAAAACGACCAAAGCTAGGGTTCCAGCACGTATAATGCCTGATAACGGAGAACGAGCGCCAACTTGAATATTGGTGACAGTTCCCATTGTTGCGCCTGCACCTTGGCAGTGCGCCAAATAAGCCTGAGATCATATTTGCAAAGCCCTGACCCCGTAATTCTTTGTCTGAGTCATGTTCTTTACGAGTTAATGAATCTCCGATTACCGCAGTTAGTAGAGTATCAATGCAACCTAAAGTACCTAAAACTAACGCATCAATAACCATAATTGTTAACATTTCAGCATTAAAATGAGGTATGACGATAGAAGGTAGCCCTGATGGTATTTCGCCAATCCTACGTACACTATCGGTGTCAAAGATGATGACTGAGACGATTGTGACAAAGATCAAAGCAACGAGTTGTGCAGGTACAAATTTTCGATATTTTTAGGAAAGTAGAACAATACCCCTAATGTGATCAGACCTAGAAAAACTTCACTTAGTTTTAAATTGCTTAAAAGTTCTGGCAGTGAACTTAATGTTCCTATGACACCACCGGCAGGTGCAGGATGGCCAACGAGCGGAGATAACTGCAAAATAATGAGAATAATACCAATCCCAGACATAAAGCCTGATATGACACTGTATGGCATTAACGTGACATATTTTCCGAGTTTTAAAGTCCCCAGTAAAATTTGAAATGCCCCGGCCATCATGACAACAGTAAATGACATTGCTATTCCAGTTTCAGGATATTTAGCCATCATCGTTGTAAGTACTGCGGTCATGATGACTGTCATTGGTCCGGTCGGTTCAGATATTAAAGTGGTAGAACCGCCAAACAGTGCGGCAAATAAACCAACTAAAATAGCCCCCACAAACCAGCTTCTGCACCAGCGCCCGAGGCAACACCAAACGCAAGTGCTAGCGGTAAAGAAATAACGGCGGTGGTTACACCGCCAAAAACATCACCTTTTAGATCTATATGTTTAAAACGACTCTCTGACATAAAGGGATCTCCGATAGAAATATGTGCTTAGCTTACAATTTTATCAAAAATCATTTTTAAAGGCTGTGATATAAAATAACTTCCTTATACATATTATTTCTATGACCTTTAGGATTGGCTTTACTATCTTCAGTGGCACTATTTTCAGGCGATTGCGACTTATGTAAGTATTACCAAAGCGAAAGATTAAATACCCTGCTGTTCAACACTTGTTAACAGAGGGTAAACAAATATTTGAAAACCGAAACATTAAAATTTGGCAGTAGTAACAGCGTCGCGGTTTGTTAATGGATAAAAAATCCTTTAAAAACCGCGAGTGAATGGCTGTTACCGATATTATTTTTGGTTAAATTGGTAATCGTTGAGAAAATATACTCTTTAACTCTGAAATAACAGAAACATCATCGATAGTAGATGGTATTTGAATGTCTTCACCATCAATCATTTGCTTCATTAATTTTCTCAGGACTTTACCTGAACGTGTTTTTGGTAAACGTTTTGCAACAGCCACTTCTTTTAACGATGCAATTGCGCCAATTTGTTCCCTTATTAATGACTTAATTTCCTTATCGTATATATTTAGGTATTCAATCCCATTTTTTAAGACAACCAATGCATAGGGTACTTGCCCCTTAATATCACAATGTATTCCCATTACAGCGCACTCTGCTACAGCAGTATGTCCTGAAATAACATCTTCCATTTCACCGGTAGACAGTCTATGACCTGCAACATTTATTACGTCATCAGTTCTGCCCATAACAAATAAATAGCCGTTGTCATCGACATATCCCCCATCACCAGTCACATAATACCCATCAAAGCTATTTAGGTAACCGGCTTTAAACCTGTCATTGTTTTTCCAGATAGTCGGTAAACACCCAGGTGGTAATGGTAATTTAATCGCAATGGTACCCATTTTTCCGGCTTCGCATTGATGGCCGTCTTGATTAAGGATCTCGACTTGAAACCCCAGGATTGGTAAACCAGCGGAGCCAAGCTTTTCTTCGAGTTGTTCTAAACCTACAGGTATGCCAGCGATAGGCCATCCGGTTTCAGTTTGCCACCAATGATCGATAACGGGCTTATGGGTAGCTTCTTTTAACCATAGATAAGTGGAGGGGTCTAGCCGTTCTCCTGCTAAATAGAGGCGTTTAAGATTTGAAAGATCATATTCTTTTAAAAGACTCGCTTTAGGGTCTTCTTTTCGAATCGCTCTAAATGCGGTTGGCGCAGTAAACAAAATATTTACTTTATGTTCAGCACACACGCGCCAGAAAGCGCCTGCATCCGGTGTTTTTATGGGTTTACCTTCATACAATAACGTAGTGCAACCAGACATAAGCGGGCCATATAAAATATACGAATGCCCGACAACCCAGCCAACATCTGATGCGGCCCAAAACACATCACCCTGTGAAGCACCGTAAACGGTTTTCATACTGTATTTCATTGCAATGGCGTGGCCACCATTATCCCGCACAACACCTTTAGGTTTGCCTGTGGTACCAGACGTATACAAAATATAAAGCGGATCGGTAGCCTTAACAGGAACGGGAGGATGTAAAGGTGCAAGTTGCTCTTCGTCCATCCAGTTTATATCAATTTCTTGGTCTAATTTGGCAAACAGTTGAGAACGTTGGTAAACAATACAAGCATTTGGTTTAACCTGGGGATCCGAACTGGCGATGGCTTTGTCTACAATAGGTTTGTATGGAATGACTTTGTCTATTTCGATACCGCAACTCGCAGTAACAATGACTTTTGGTTCCGCATCATCAATTCTAATGGCCAGTTCATGTGCTGCAAACCCACCAAATACAACAGAGTGAATAGCACCGAGGCGCGCAGTTGCCAACATTGCGATTAAAGCTTCAGGGATCATAGGCATATAGATTAATACACGATCGCCTTTTTGCACATTTTGAGCCGCCAATACACTAGCAAATTTTGATACACGCTCTAGTAATTCATTGTAGGTTATCGTCAATTTAGTATTGGTTACTGGCGAGTCGTAAATGATTGCCGCATTATCGCCAAGACCGAGTTTTACTTGGCAATCCAGTGCGAGGTAAGACGTATTTAGTTCACCACCATCAAACCACCGATAAAAGCCATTGCTGTCTTTACTTAAAATCGAATCTGGATTTTTAAACCATTCGATAGTTTTAGACTCTTCAGCCCAAAAGCCTTCAGGGTCATGTTTAGCCGCTTGATAGGATGTAAAATAGGTCATGTTTATTCTCCAGACTAGTTTTATCACTACTAACCTAGAGAATAAACACACATTAAGGTATTAGACCTTAGGCTATAAAATCAAATAACAGAGTGCAGAAATAACGAAAGCGCCCATTATATTAAGCGGGACACCTTGTTTTGCCATATCTTTTACAGTGACTTGCCCTGTTGCAAATACAACAGAATTTGGCGCAGTCGCAACAGGTAAACAAAATGCAAAGCTGCATGAAATAACTGCTGGGATCATTATGTATTCGATAGGGATCCCTTTTTCGAAAGCGACACTTGCTAGTATTGGCATAAATAACGTCGCGGTGGCAGTATTAGAAGTGACCTCTGTTAAAAAAGATAAAGTTAAACAAAGGACAATCATTACTAAAAATATTTGCATTTCTAATGCGCTAGAAAGCGAATTACCGATAAGCTCGCTCAGGCCAGATGCACTAAATCCTTTTGCTAAACAAATACCACCACTGAACAGTATTAACATGTCCCATGGGATGGTTTTAGCCGTCTCCCAAGTGAGTATTGGCCTGTCATTATCGCCTTTAACAATGGCCATTATGATCGCCCCAAACATAGCAATGGTAACATCGCCAACACCTTCTATTCCGCTCCAAGCTGTCCAACCGCCAAACGGTGTTTTTCTGAAAACCCAGAGGCAAACAACAACAGAAAAAATTGCTAAAGCCCGTTTTTCAGCCAAACGCCACTGTCCCATTTGGGGCAACTCAATTTTGTGGTCGAGTTTAATTTTGTGTGTTAACCACAATGCCACTAGTGGGATCATTACAACGACAATGGGTACACCAATTGCCATCCAATCAACAAAGTTAAATTCCATACCGGCATATTGTTCATAAACAGATGCAAAAATAACATTTGGTGGTGTACCAATTAGTGTCCCTACTCCTCCAATAGAAGCTGAGTAAGCTAACCCAAGCAGCAGTGCTACCGAAAATGCTTTATTAGAACTGCCAGCACATACCGCTGCGGCAACTGGCATTAATGCCAATACAGTCGCTGTATTAGACATCCACATAGATAAAAAGCACTGGCACACATAAATGCAAAAACAATACGAAATGCACTAGTACCACCGATAACGTTAATAATTTTAAATGCGATCCGCTTATGCACCTGCGAGCTTTCTAAACCCTTTGCGAGTAAAAATGCACCAAGTAATAAAATAATGACGTGATTGCCAAACGACGACGAAGCTTGTTTATAATCAATAATGTTAAAGGTAGGCAATACAACAAAAGGTAATAGAGAAGTAAATGGGATGGGTACACATTCAAATATCCACCAAGTGCCAACCCACACTGTTAATCCAATGGTAATTGCAATGTCCTGTGATAACCCTAAATAAAAACATATGAAACCTGTAAATACTGCGACGATAGGTGCTATCCAAGGTAAGGCTTTGTTTAGGGTCAAACATTTAAATTTCCTTGACGTATAAAACCGGCCGAAATATAAGGCACCATTCGATCTAAGATGTCGTCAAGGTAAAGCTCTGTATTAAAATCGGCTTTTACAATATCTGTCAGCGCATCAGATGCCGACAAAGTGAATGATGTTGTGCCTAACGCAAAATGTAAATGCCAAAATAATTCTTCTTCAGACAATTGTGGGCAACTTTGATGAAATGCCTGACGGATGAATCGTAACTCGGTTTGATATTTGTGGGTAATAAAGCCTCGCAAATGGCCTTGTGAATCAATATAACCTCGACCAAGTAACTTAAGAAAGTAGACAGTTCCACCATCATTTATTGAATTTAAGGTTAATAATGGTTGTTTAAAAATGGAAAATATCGCGCTTATACTTGGTTCTTCTTTTTGTTTTGAAGTTGTTTTAGATTTGCAATAATATCTGGCATCAATTGAGATAGATACCTATCGATAACTTCAATGGTTAACGCTTTTTTGAACCAAAATGATAGTTAACCGATGCCAAATTTACATTTGCTCGATTCGTTATTTGTCGCATGGATGTTTCTGCATATCCGTGTGTAGCAAACAAATATTCTGCCGCATTTAAAATTTTAATTTTGGTTGAATTCATGGAGTAATACTTTTGTTTTAAACAGGCGTTTAGAATAGAACGAAATATGAATTCTATCAAAATTAAGTTGTTATGTTATTTATCTACTAAGCTTTTACTAAGCGTTTAAATACGAATGGAATTAACCGAATGGACAAAAAATATTACGTAGCATTAATTTGTGCTGTTTTAGTGTGTTTAATTGTCCCGTTATTAAAATTATTTGACGGTGAACATTTGAAACTTAAAGAGGAATTTACGCAGACCCGATATAATTTTCAGAAAGTTTACGGTGCAATACAGCCTATTCCGACCATCATTGAAATTAACAAAGAATGGGTAAGTTTAGGTAAAGCCGTATTTCATAGTCCGTTGTTATCTAAAGACAATACGGTTTCATGTGCATCCTGTCACCTAATTGATTATGGTGGTGATGATGGTTTTCCAGTATCGACGGGCATAAAAAATCGAAAAGGTTCTAGAAATTCACCCACCGTATTGAACGCCGTATTTAACTTTAAGCAATTTTGGGATGGTCGTGCAAACACGTTAGAGGAGCAAATGCTTGGCCCTATTCACAACCCTATAGAGATGGGCACTACCTGACCAGAAATTATTACAAAGCTTAAAAATGATGCGTATTTTGCAAGTCAATTCTCAGAGTTGTTTGAAGACGGTATTACGCAAAAAATATAACGCAGGTGATCGCCACATTCGAAGAGTCGTTAATTACCCCAGGTTCAGCAATTGATCGGTTTATTTTGGGTGATAGCAACGCATTAACGATACAGCAACAAAGAGGTTTACACTTGTTTAAATCTTACGGCTGCACAACGTGTCATCAAGGTATTAATATAGGTGGCAACATTTTTCAAAAATTTGGGCGTTTGCAACACGTTCCACTTGGGCTTAAAACTGACCTGGACGTTATGCTATTACCAATGACCCTAATGACAATCATGTTTTTAAAGTACCTTCTCTGCGGAATGTTGCTGAAACAGCGCCCTATTTTCACAATGGTGAAATCGCAACATTGGATGAAGCCGTAAAGATAATGGCAAGATCACAGTTAGGACGGGAGTTAACATCGACAGAAATTGAAGACATTGTCGCATTACTTTATTCGTTTAGTGGGCCTCGGGTAGAGGTTGATTAATATGAGTATATTTAAATATCTACCTGAAGCTCTTTGTTTGTCTTTACTGGCATATTTTGCAAACAATGGAAGTCAAGCATATCTAGATAGTCAACATTTATATGTGAACTTGGAAAAGTTAAAAACATTAGAAATGTTATTACCAAAACATCAAATTCAATTATTGAACGTCAATTTTAGTGACTATAGGTCCACTATGATAGATTTGCCCAGTTAGATTCGCAAATTGAACAAGCTGCCAAAGACTTAGAAAATAAGACTCAACTGCAAACGCTCATTCGAAATTATTCATCAGGTACATCTAAATACATTCAATTAGTCACAATGTTTAAAACGTCACTACGACTAATTAGTGGTTATGAAACTAGTGCATTTGTGGTTACAAACAGCGTGATACAGCAGGGAAAAATAGATGTTTTTAACTTTCTAAATAACCCAACGAGCCGACTGCAACAAGCAATAATGACACGATTAAATTCATTTGATTCAACACAGTTGACGCTATCAGAATTGAACCATTGGAATTTATTTAGACTGCATAGTCTATTTGTTTTGGAAAATTACCAACAGTCAGCAACGCAACGGCAACACTTAATAAACCTTCCTATTATTAGTAATGTTAACAAAGCTGTAGAAACCGAATATCTTAATATTACACGGTCACAACGAACGTTGATTACTGCAACTTCAGCCAGTATTTTGTGCCTATTGCTATTGCTTATAATCGTGTTAAAACGTCAACAGATGAAATTAAGGCAGACGTCTGAATCATTAGAACATGCCGTAGAAATCAAGAGCCAGTTTCTCGCCAATATGTCCCATGAAATACGAACACCTATGACTGGGATTATTGGACTCATTGAGTTAACACTTAAAACAACGTTGATGCCTCAGCAACGCGCCTACTTAGAGAAAGTCGACTTTTCTGCAAATGCCCTACTCACTATCATTAACGACATTTTAGACTTTTCTAAAATAGAATCTGGCCAGCTCAGTATCGAAAACATTACTTTTGAACATATAAAACTGTTTGACAGTCTTAACATTATGTTAGGTCGTGTTGCCGAGGATAAAGCAATAGAACTTATTTTTGATATTTCCCCAGATGTACCAAAAACCCTTACCGGAGACCCAGTTAGAGTTAACCAAATTTTACTTAATTTGATGAGCAATGCAGTGAAATTTACTGAACATGGACACGTCATATTGCACGTTAATTTGGCTCAATACGATGATAAAGACTGGATCTGTTACCAAATAGAAGACACGGGTATCGGTCTATCCACTGAACAACAACTGAGGTTATTTAAACGATTTTCTCAAGCAGACCATTCAACGACTAGAAAATATGGCGGCACTGGTCTTGGATTAGCAATCGCAAAATTATTGGTTGAGTTAATGGGAGGTCGAATTTGGGTAGAAAGCGAATTGGGTTCGGGTTCGAAATTTAATGTAGCGTTACCGCTTATCGAATTAAAATCAAAAATTGAGCCCGATAGCTTACCCGGCTTACGAATGTTACTTATTGAAGATTATGAAGTGACTCAAATTGTTATAAGCAAAATGGCCAATCATTTTAAAGTTGACGTTGATATCGCCACAACAATTTCAGAAGCCTTAACTTTAGTAGAAAAAATCATTATGACCTTGCACTAGTAGATTGGAATTTAAAAGGAGAATCTGGTCTCGACTTTATTGTCGCAATGGAAAACCATGCAAATCGCCCTGATTTATTGGTCATATGTAGTGCATACAGTAAAGAGTACATAGAAAACCACGCAAACGTAGCATTTACCGGCCAATTTCTGCCTAAGCCCGTAACAATGGAAAGTTTGTATCAGATATTAAAAATAGCAAAAGAAAAAAACCATAGCGAATTAGACTTTATCGGAAAATCTAACCAGTTAGTCAAGGAAGTACCTAACAATCAAACGACGGTATCTAAATTAATTCAAAAAATATTGCTAGTTGAAGATAATAAAATAAATCAAATTGTTGCAATGAATCTTCTACAAAGCCTTGGTTTAACAGTTGATTTAGCAGAAAACGGCAAAGAAGCGTTAGAGGCGATAGAAAAATATGCCTACCGAGTGGTATTGATGGATGTTCAAATGCCTGTAATGGACGGGATAGAAACAACCAAAGTATTAAGACAAACGTACGAATTTGATGAACTAATCATTGTTGCATTAACAGCGAATGTCACCGAAGAAGAAGTCATTTATTATCAGAAAATTGGTATGAACGCGCATTTAGGAAAGCCCTACGAACTTGATAAAATACAAATTTTGTTAAGTAAATATTACCAATTATACGATGACGTTGAGTAATATTTAGGGCTACTTATCTTTGTTAAATTTAAACGTTTCTAAGGGTTCTGTAAGTACCTTTTGAGTTTAAAATCCTGTATTATACGCAACGCAATTCATACTTCGAATATAGAACCACAAAATAAGGCCCAATATGACCGTAAACAAATTTGACCCGACACAAACTACGACTTTAGAGACACCCAAAAAAGTCTTAGAACAACAGTCAAATAGCGCCAAAGAAGGTCAGCAAATAAACCTTGGTGCAGCTCGAATTGGTTTTATAAGCTTAGGTTGCCCTAAAAACTTGGTTGACTCAGAACGCATTCTGACTCAATTACGTACAGAAGGTTACGAAGTTGTTAATACATACAATGATTCAGATTTAGTCATCGTTAATACCTGCGGATTTATCGATGACGCAGTACAGGAATCTCTCGATACAATTGGAGAAGCACTTAAAGAAAATGGCCGTGTTATCGTTACAGGTTGTTTAGGTGTTAAAAGTGATGAAATTCGAGAAATACATCCAAATGTGCTTGCCGTAACAGGCCCACATGCCTATGAAGAAGTGTTAAATCAAGTTCATGAGCATTTACCAAAACCTGAACATAACCCTTTTGAAAACTTAATCCCAGATCATGGCGTTAAACTTACGCCTAAACATTTCGCCTATTTAAAAATATCGGAAGGCTGCAATCACAAATGTACCTTCTGTATTATCCCCTCTATGCGTGGTGATCTAGTTAGTCGCCCAATTGGTGAAGTTTTATCTGAAGCGGAGCGGTTAAAAGCAGCGGGTGTAAAAGAACTCTTAGTTATCTCGCAAGATACAAGCGCCTATGGTGTTGATGTCAAATATAAAATGGATTTTTGGAACGGCATGCCAGTAAAAACTGACATGAAAACGTTATGTGAAAAGTTAGGTGAATTAGGGTTATGGGTTCGCTTGCACTATGTTTACCCATATCCATCAGTTGATAAAGTCATTCCGTTGATGACGGAAGGTAAATTATTGCCATACTTAGATATTCCTTTTCAACATGCGTCTCCTAAAATATTAAAAGCAATGAAACGACCGGGACAAGCAGAACGAGTTCTTGAGCGCATCAAAAAGTGGCGTGAAATTTGTCCTGAAATTGTTATCCGCTCAACGTTTATTGTGGGTTTCATAGGTGAAACCGAAGAAGATTTCCAATTGTTGTTGGATTGGTTAGAAGACGCTCAACTCGACCGTGTAGGTTGTTTTAAATACAGCGAAGTTGAAGGTGCGGTCGCAAACGATTTAGCCGACCATGTGAGCGAAGATGTAAAAGAAGAACGCTATGCGCGTTTCATGGAGAAACAACAATTAATAAGTACAAATAAACTGAAAGCTCGCATTGGCAGCACGATGAAGGTGCTTGTCGATGAAGTTGATGAAGAAGGCGCAATTGGACGTACAACTGCAGACGCTCCTGAAATTGATGGTATGGTTTATCTCAATGGCGTATTTAATGTTGAAGCGGGTGATATGATTGATGTTCAGATTGAACACAGTGACGAATATGATCTTTGGGGAACACCAGTATAACGCGCTTTGTTGGGACTTTATAATCCCCCACTAAATACTGGGTTTAATTATATTTTTGTATGCCTATAATCATACACAAACTAAAATAAGAAAAAGTGACTAATGAGTGAAAACGACATTCAACTAAAAAAGGCGGGACTTAAGGTCACGTCGCCACGACTTAAGGTCCTTGAGATCTTAAAGTCTATTCCTGATGAACATATCAGTGCAGAAGACTTGTACAAATTAATGTTAGATCAAGACGAAGAGATTGGTCTAGCAACAATTTACCGAGTGTTAAATCAATTTGACGACGCAGGTATCGTTACGCGCCATCATTTTGAAGGTGGTAAGTCAGTATTTGAACTCAGCGATAAACATCATCACGATCATCTTGTTTGTTTAAAATGCGGCAAGGTCATCGAATTTGAAGACGACGTAATTGAAGAGCGTCAATTGATGGTTTCTAAACGCTACAATGTGAAGTTGACTCACCACAGTTTATATCTATACGGCGAATGTAACGATACAGAAGCATGTGAAGACTATAAAAATAACAACTAACGTTCATTTTTAGTGTTTAATATTAAAAAGCAGCAATTAGCTGCTTTTTTGTATCTCATGTTTTAACGTCTATTAAATTTCTATCGCGTTAAAGGCTAAACATTCATTTCGCCTTCTCCTACTAAAGAATGTGGGTAGTCTTGGACTCTTTTTTGGAACGTAAAAATCGCTGAATTATTTATCTTACCGTTATCTATGTTAATGGCACGCTTAATCGTATCGTTTTTAAACCAACTGTCCCGCCCTTTTAACATGACTGGTATGTAAACAATTAGTGCTGCGGAGATTGAACGAGTTGCACTTTCCCAAAGATAACTCGGTGTATGATCAACTGCGTAATAGTCTGTTTGGTTATACCTAAACATCGGGTTTTTAAAAGTGGTCGGTTTGGCGAAAAGAAGCCCATGCCTTCATCACAACTCACGTCAATGATTAGACTATTGTGCTTCAGACATTCTTGTTCTGATTCAATTACAAAGTTGGTCGGCTTTAGGGTATTTTGAAAAGTGCCATTTACAATTATATCCGCTTCGCTTATCAATTCAGATAGTGGTCTAGAGGTACCGTCATGTTCAAAAACCATCATTCTGTCTTCGCCTTCTTTGCCATTTTTGACTCGGACATAATTACAATCTAAGACTTCTTCTCGAACTTCATCTTCAACTCGTTGAATACAGATAGTAATGTCTCTAAATCCATGGGCTTTTAAAGCGTAAATAGCGCCGCGACTAACTGCACCAAAACCAAAGATAATAGTCTTCCGTTGGTTACCATAATGGCCATCTATGCCTTTGAGTTGTAAAGCATGGATCACGGCGCAATAGCCTGCCATTTCATTATTTTTATAAAATGTATGTCGCCCTATCTGTCCAGTTGCCGACCAAACAAACATATCTTCAAAAGCAATTATTGTTAGTTTTCTATCAATGGCCGCCTGCGTAATATCTTGCTGTTGCACACAATGTGCATAACCCCATAAAGTACCGCCTTCTTTTAGCTCAAGTAAGTCTTCAAGAACGGGTTTAGCGATAATAACCGTCCCTATCTCTTTTAGAATTTCAGAACGTGTTGCTATACCACCTGTCATTGCCGCTATTTCTTCATCACTCATTCCAAATTCAATCCCATAACCTGTTTCAAATACTAACTGGCGGCGAAAAGATTCGGGTATTCTTGGTAAGTGTTCAGGATGGATAGGGAAACGTTTTTCATCTTGTTTTTTAGAAGTTCCAATGACTCCTACAATTAAGTTATTCAATTTGTCTTTCCTTTTATTAAATATTTAATAGGTGAGACGTCTGATAACGATATTTAGTGTGCCGCAATTATTATTTGGGTATTACGTATAAATATTTTAAGTAACGATTTAAAAATGATTTAAGGAAAGAGTATTAGAGCAGCGTACGAACATTAGTTGTAGAAATGAACAGCTGTATTTTGCTTTGATCAAGACGTGTCAAATAACCTATCGAGATGTGACACAAGATATAACTATAACACGTATCCGAAGGCAGAATTTACCTGCTTTTGAAGTTTATAATTTGAATGTATAAAAGTGCGATAAAACAGCCACCTAAGTTAACCAATCCGTAGCTCTAACTTAGGGGCAGACAAAAAATTTAACGCATGAAAAACGTCACTGGTTTTTGTTATCTAATATAAGGGTTTGTTTGTCTTTCATGACCAATTGTTGAAATATCACCGTGTCCTGAGATAAATTGATAATCATCTGGAAGCGTCATTAAACTTGAATGTATTGAGTCAATTAATGTTTGATGATCACCTCTTGGAAAGTCGGTTCTTCCCATACTGCCTTTAAATAATACATCTCCAACCCATGCTAATTTGTTCTCGTGATTTATAAAAACGACATGACTATAGGTGTATGGCACTGGACAATGTTTTACATCAAAGGTTAAGTTCCCGACAGTTACTGTGTCATCGTGTTCTAACCAACGTGTGGGAACAAAAGGTTTTGCCTCAGGAAACTGAAACATACGAGATTGGTCACTTAAGCGATCTATCCAAAATATGTCTTCTTGTTGAGGACCTTCAATAGGCAGGTCAAATTTATCTGCGAGATCTTTGGTGCCGCCGGCATGGTCAATGTGGGCATGAGTAATTAGGATCTTTTCAAGCGTTACGCCCAGAGCGTCTATTCGATCGACTAAACGTTCTACTTCGCCACTAGGATCGACAACTGCCGCTCTATTTGTTTCACTGCAAATAATAATGCTGCAATTTTGTTGGAACGGCGTTACTGGAATAATTTCGACTTTCATTTAAACAAACCTAGTTGGGACTTAATTTAGTTGGAAAACCATTTAAAAGAATGGGCAATGGAATTAATCGAATTCTACCTGAACCAGCAGTTAAAAACAGCCTAGAGTTGGATCTGGACGAACTAAAATTTAATAGAAATAACACTGGTAAGGTGAATTCAAATTGAATACATTGATAGCTATAAACTGGTTTCAACTGACATTAAGAGTGTTGTTATGTCTAAGCTTCAAAAAGAATTTTCGATTGCCAAAATAATTTATAAAGCAATGTCTCGGAAAAAGACCCGACGGAAGATTTCCGGCCATTTAGTATTCGCGTCAATAATTTTTATTGTCGACGAGCTCAGTTAGAAAAATTCACTAAAGGTTTCGCTCATCCAAATGAGCTTCCGAGTTTTGCATTTGTTGCAACGTTCAAATTAATTTTGCAATGCTTAGCGCAATCAAATATCACATCAAATTTGATGGGGCTCATCCATTTAAATTCAGACTTTAATATTGCTACTCCGCATAATTGGTTATTGCCGACTGATATAGAAGTGTCAATTAAAGATGTCACTAAAGATGAAAAAGGCCTTAATTATTTGGTCGTGACTAAGTTATTTCAAAACGGTGAAATAACGATCATCAATTCCAATAGAATGTTAGACAAAGATCCATCTTATCGCCCTAGCCGCTCTGCACCAGAAAAAAGCAAACTAAGTCACTTAGCAAAACCTTGGCGTCGACGGTATTGTCACTAAAAACAGCCTAGTATTATGCGTGGATGTCGAAGGATTTTAACCCTATCCATCTTCACCCTGCGTTAGCTAAACAGTTTGGGCTAAAACGTGCGTTAATTCACGGTATGTTCAATTTGCACTTTAGTTTAAAACACATCTTAAAAAGTCGAACCGAAAAAGTATCTTCAATAAAAGTGCAGTTTAATCGCCCGTGCTTTTTGCCAAATCAGATATTTTTGAAAAATTATACGGATACCAATGAATATGGCCTATTTGGTAAAGATCAGACGGAACGTTTTTTAAAAATAGAAATAGAAGATTTAGTTACCCAACAAACCGAGTCAAAATAGCTTAACTATATAAGTACGAGCATGTACTTTTTTCGATGTATGTTGTCGTCGCAGTTACCTAGTTACCTAGTTACCTAGTTACTCAAATTCGGGCATAAAAAAGGAAGCATAAGCTTCCTTTTTTCAACAAACTGTTTGCTATTATGCCGCTAAAGCTTCGTTCGCTTTAACAACTAATGCTGCAAATGTAGCTTGGTCGTGCACTGCTATGTCAGCTAGGATCTTACGGTCAACTTCAATAGACGCCTTTTTCAAGCCGTTCATGAATTTGCTATAAGATAAACCGTTTTGACGCGCTGCAGCGTTAATACGAGCAATCCACAATTGGCGGAAAACACGTTTTTTCTGACGACGGTCGCGGTAAGCGTATTGACCAGCTTTAGTTACTGCTTGGAACGCTACACGATAAACACGTGAACGTGCGCCGTAATAACCTTTAGCTGCCTTTAGTACTTTTTTGTGACTCTTGCGAGCTTGTACACCACGTTTTACTCTTGCCATTTTTCAGTCTCCTCTCTTAAGCGCCAGCTAACATACGATCGATTAACGGTTTATCAACCGCTGAAACCATAAGTTTGCTACGTAGATGACGTTTACGCTTAGAGCTCTTTTTAGTCAAAATGTGACGTAAGTGAGACTGTTTACGTTTGTAACCGCCAGAAGCAGTTTTTTGAAGCGTTTAGCCGCTCCACTGTGAGTTTTCATTTTAGGCATAGCCTGAACTCCGCATTGTTAAGTTTAATAATAGTAATAAGGCGAGACGACTAATAAATTAATCGAGCTACTTTTTAAAGGCCCTAATTACTTGCTATGTTAACGACCTAGTTGGTCTTAACAGGCGCGAGTACCATGATCATCTGTCGTCCTTCAGCTCTTGAAGGAAAAGATTCAACATTGGTTATTTCTTCTAAATCTTTTTCACGCGATTTAAAAGTGCAATACCGATATCTTGATGAGCCATCTCTCGACCACGGAAGCGGATCGTGACTTTCGCCTTGTCCCCAGCTTCAATGAAGCGACGCAGGTTGCGTAGTTTTACCTAGTAGTCGCCTTCGTCAGTCCTAGGACGGAATTTGATTTCCTTAACCTGGATCTGTTTTTGCTTTTGCGCTGCTCTTTCTGAGCTTTGCTCTTTTCATATAAAAATTTGCCGTAGTCCATTACCTTACAAACAGGTGGCTCTGCATTTGGGCTAATTTCAACCAAATCCATTCCAGCTTCAGTCGCTGTACCTAACGCTTCACTAATAGTAACTACACCTAGTGGCTCGCCTTCAACCCCGACTAATCTTACTTCTTGAGCAGTGATCTCATCGTTTAACCTGTTTGCCGCGACCTTTTGGCCTCGTTTGTTTTGCGCTCTAATGGCAAAATCCTCCACGAAATTAATATAAAAGAACGAAGCTATTTCTCATTTTTAAGCTCCGTTCATCAAATTTTAGAACCGATTATTTATGATTGCTAATCGTTTCTTTAATTAAGCCGACAAAATCGACTAAATCAATCGAACCTAAGTCTTCACCTTTTCGAGTACGAACGGCAACTTGACCAGATTCTTTTTCCTTCTCGCCCACAACTAACATATAAGGAATACGTTTTAATGTGTGCTCGCGGATTTTAAAGCCTATCTTCTCATTTCTCAAGTCCGAAATGACTCTAATTCCATTTAGTTTCAATTTTTCGGTGATTTCTTGCACATATTCGGCTTGTGAGTCGGTAATATTCATAACGACGACTTGTTTTGGTGCTAACCAAGTTGGCAACAAGCCTGCATATTCTTCAATTAAAATTCCAATAAAGCGCTCAAGAGAACCCAAAATCGCTCTGTGGATCATAACAGGCGTTCGTCTTTCGTTGTCTTCTGCAACATAAGTTGCACCTAAACGACTAAGGCATTGAGAAATCAACTTGGATTGTGCCACATTGCCAAGCACGACCTAAACAGTCATGTAAGGTAAATTCAATTTTAGGACCGTAAAACGCGCCTTCTCCCAGTTGGAAATCAAAATCCAGTTCATTTACTTTCAAAGCGTCTTCTAACGCTTTTTCTGCTTTGTCCCAGCTTTCATCTGTACCAACACGTTGTTCAGGTCGCGTTGACAGTTTGATACTAATATTTTCAAAACCAAATGTTTTGTAAGTATCAAAAACCATTTCTATACAGCTGCTGACTTCTTTTTGAATTTGCTCTTCAGTACAGAATATATGCGCATCATCTTGGGTAAATCCACGTACTCGCATTAATCCGTGTAAAGCACCTGAAGGTTCATTACGGTGACAACAGCCAAACTCAGCCATACGCAGTGGTAAATCACGGTAAGATTTAAGCCCTTGGTTAAATATCTGTACGTGACCTAGGCAGTTCATTGGTTTAATCGCGTATTCACGGTGTTCAGAACTTGTTGTGAACATGTTTTCAGCGTATTTGTCCCAGTGACCTGATTTTTCCCACAACGAACGGTCCATCATTAATGGGCCCTTAACTTCGTCGTAGTTGTATTCAACTAGTTTGTTGCGAATGAACTTTTCCAATTCAGTATAAATCGCGTAACCGTCATTATGCCAAAATACCATTCCATAGCGCTTCTTCTTGCCAATGGAATAGATCGAGGGCTTTACCAATTTTACGATGGTCTCGTTTTTCAGCTTCTTCAAGACGTTTTAAATACGCTTTAAGTTGCTTTTTGTCGCCCCATGCTGTGCCGTATACACGTTGCAACATTTTGTTGTCAGAATTACCACGCCAATAAGCACCTGCAACTTTCATTAATTTAAAGTGCTGACAGAACTTCATATTAGGAACGTGAGGACCACGACACATATCAACATATTCTTCGTGATGGTATAAACCAGGACGATCGTCACGTTCTATATTTTGATCTAAAATTTCAAGCTTGTAAGGTTCACCACGCGCTTCAAACGTATCACGCGCTTCTTGCCACGATACTGTTTTCTTAACAACATCGTAGTTGGTCTTAGCAAGTTGCAACATGCGTTTTTCAAGCGCATCAATGTCTTCCTGAGTTAACGATTTTTCTAAATCTAGGTCGTAGTAGAAACCATTTTCGATGGTTGGACCTATGGCCATTTTAACATCTGGGAACATTTGCTTAATCGCGTGCCCTAAAAGGTGAGCACATGAGTGACGAATAATTTCGAGTCCATCATCATCGCGTGCGGTGATAATTTGTAAATTAGCGTCAGCTTCAATTAAGTCACAAGCATCGATGCGAACACCGTCTATAGCACCCGCTATTGTTGCTTTAGCTAATCCAGGACCGATGTCATTGGCAACGTCCATTACTGAAACGGCATTTTCGAAGACACGTTGGCTTCCATCAGGGAGAGTAATTACAGGCATGAAATTTCCTTAGTACAGTGGCGGCGCATACGAAACGTCGCATATACAATAAAATGTGTTTTAATTTGAAAGCGCAAGAACAGATACTACCTATTCAAAGCTGCGCCTAAGAACGACGAATGGTATTTTATCTAGTGCAAATTCGCAAGGGTTAGCCGTATGATATTGGCTAGTTTTTCCGTACTATTGGTACCACTAAGACAAAATCGCTAAAATTAACAACGAAAGGCTTTTTAATCTATGACATTTCCTGTTGCTTTAATCACCGGCGCGGCTAAACGTATTGGTAAAACGACCGCGTGTCATCTCCACAACGCCGGTTATAATGTGATCATTCACTGTCATAAGTCGGTAAAAGATGCTGAGAAACTTGTTGAACAGTTAAATCAAAAACGCAGTAATTCAGCACACTTACTCATCGCTGATCTATTGGAACTAAACCAACTCAATATCATTGCACAACAAGCTGTTAATTATTACGGCCGACTAGACCTACTTATTAATAATGCCAGTACGTTTTATCCAACTGATGTCGAAAACGCCAGTTTCGAACAGTGGGACGATTTAATGACAACTAATTTAAAGGCCCCATTCTTCTTGATTAAGTCGCTTCAACAGCAATTAGAAACGAATAAAGGTTGTGTAATCAATATGGTAGATATCCATGCTGACAGGCCCCTTTTAGGCTACCCAATTTATTGCATGGCAAAAGCCGGTTTAGCGATGTTAACAAAGTCGCTTTCTCGTGAATTAGCACCTAATATTAGAGTGAATGGCATCGCACCGGGTGCAATATTGTGGCACGAAAATGAACTTGCTGAAGAAGATAAGGTCACAGTATTAAATGAAATAGCACTCAACCGACTTGGAAGTCCCGATGATATTGCAGAAGCAATATTGTATTTAGCTAGAGCACATTATGTAACAGGACAAATTTTGGCCGTAGACGGAGGGAGAAGTGTCAATGGAGGCGCCAAAGCATAACTAAATAGAGGTGAACTATGGATACCTTTGAAAAAACAATTTTATGCCCACATTGTGGACACCACGTGCACTTTACGTTTGATGCATCAAATGGTGACCAGAACTACTATGAAGATTGTGCCGCTTGCTGCAATGCAATCCATATAGACATGCACTTAGATAACGTTCATCAAAAAATTGAATTGAAACTTGATGCGGACGACGAACAAATTTATTAGTCGTCGCCCTACGGCTTTTAATCACTGTGGCAAACCTAGTTATCGTTATTTATTATTTGCTAAATAGCGTTCTACTGTTCGCACGATAGAATACGTTTGTTGATCAACTTCTAGGTTTAAACGGTCGCCCATTTTAACAGTGCCTAAATTAGTGGCCTGCAATGTTTCAGGTATTAAGTGTAGAGAGAAACCATCAGGTTTGACTTCACCAACGGTTAAACTGCAACCATTTATCGAGACAAAACCTTTATATAAAATAAACTTCATCCAATTTGGATCGACTTGCAGTTGGATTGAGCAGTTGTCTTTGTTTTGTTCAACACTAACGACTAAAACAGAATCGTGAATATGACCCGACACAATATGACCGCCGAGTTCAGTGCCAAATGTAACACTGCGTTCTAAGTTAACCTTTTCGCCCTTCTGCAATTTGCCTAAATTTGTTTTGTCTAATGTTTCATCGATAATATCAAATTGCACGTGGCCATTTCTCTCACCTAAATCGCTTGCAAATTTAGTTACCGTTAAACAGACACCATTTATCGCAATACTTGCACCAATATTTAAACGTTGCAGGTGCTCACTGGCTACAGACAAAGTTAATGTCCTAAATTTGTCATTACCAACAAATGAAATTACGGTGCCTTTGGTTTGAACTATTCCTGTAAACATATAAGTCGCTAATCTAAATAAAAAGATAATGGCAGGACTATACCAAAATATCTAATTTGAGATCAGGTTAAGAGTGTAAAATAGACGAAATTACTGAATTAGAATCGTTGTCTGATTATAAAATCCGCAAACAAACGGCATTTTAAAAAAACGTCTTGCTTTTTTATAGGCGCCTACTTAACATAGCGCCCGTCTTAACGACAAACTATTTAAAAATGTACGACCGTAGCTCAGCTGGTTAGAGCATCACCTTGACATGGTGGGGGTCGGTGGTTCGAATCCACTCGGTCGTACCAATTCTTTACCCTCTAAAAGAATTGAAAATATGCAAATTCAAAAATTAGTTTCAAGCAAGAAAAAGCACACCGCTCCTTGTGACCCGGTCCGATAGTCGGTGGTTCAAATCCACTCGGTCGTACCAATTCTTTACCCCCTAAAAGAATTGAAAATATGCAAATTCAAAAGACAACTTCAAGAAAGAAAAAGCACACCGCTCCTTGTGACCCGGTCCGATAGTCGGTGGTTCGAATCCACTCGGTCGTACCAATTCTTTATCCCCTAAAAGAATTGAAAATATGCAAATTCAAAAGACAACTTCAAGAAAGAAAAAGCACACCGCTCCTTGTGACCCGGTCCGATAGTCGGTGGTTCGAATCCACTCGGTCGTACCAATTCTTTACCCTCTAAAAGAATTGAAAATATGCAAATTCAAAAAGTAGTTTCAAACAAGAAAAAGCACACCGCTCCTTGTGACCCGGTCCGATAGTTGGTGGTTCGAATCCACTCGGTCGTACCAATTCTTTATCCCCTAAAAGAATTGAAAATATAGAAAATAATGGCCCCTTTGTGCCATTATAGTTCACTGGCGCTATTCCCCTATTCTGGTAAACCAACTTATTAGGTAGCGAAGGATAAACTTAAATTATTCGGCTTAAATTGTTTTGCTGCACCTAAGTGTCGAAAATTTTTACACTCATGAAATTTGGCTGTTTACTTATGAAGCTAAGATATTGTAATTATTACAAAATATTCAATTGGCTTATTATGTGCTTTTTCCTAATTAACAAACCTCATAAATTAGGAAATTGAATAATGAAAAAAGTAACCACTCTAGCACTGATATTTGCTGCCTTAATATTGTCAGCTACAGCACAGGCTACCGTTATTTCCTTAGACGCCTATTTAGGCAGTGATTGGAAGGCAACGGTCACCCCAGAATCATTTGACAATACCTGCTACCCCTGTGCTTCTAATATCTTTGCGACAGGCTCAACATGGGAATCAGCGAACAGCGGTTGGAACAGTAGCGCTAGCTATGATGACTCTTCTTGGTCTGCATACAGCGGTGGCTTACCTGCGGGGGCACTTACTCCATTCTATGCACGTCAAGTATTCAACATCGGTGGGACTCCAAATTATGGAACATTTTCCATAGGCGTTGATGATGACTCGCTAGTTTGGGTTAACGGTATACTTGTTCCTGGGCTAATTGATAATAACGGTGGCAATAGTGGCGTTCAAACGGCTGATATAACGAGCTATTTGGTATCTGGTGACAACGTCATCGCCTTTAAGGCACACAACAGTGCAGGCGGCGGTTTTGGAGTTTACGGTCTTACTGGTTCAGTGACATACGAAGCCAATGCTGTGCCAGAACCTACAACATTAATGCTTCTTAGTCTTAGTATTGCAGGAATTGTCTTTAATCGACGCAAAAAAGTGTAATCACCTTTTTAAAACAAAGGTCAGGTCTTTCCAAACCACACTTCAATGTCACTTCAGTTAGAAACACGTGATTGATGCGGTAGGTAAAGACTTGACTTTAGCTAAGCGCTCTCATGCAGGGCTGGTTACTTCTCAATACCTAACATGCCTCAGCGAATGTGAAAGTCGATGCCGTATCGAATAAAACCCACCTGTTGTACATAGGGCTTAAATAAAATCATTTGAAATCCTCCTTCCAGCTTCTTCGCTAGTATAGGCAGACCAAAGGCTGTCGCGCACCTAGCACATTTTTCGTTCAAAAATTGAAAAGAAAAGTTGGGTTCCACACGGTCGTAGGCGTTAAATCAATAACTTAAGTAGATTTAATTCTCTTTCTATATGTCAACTAAATCAATATTTTGTCACCCCAAATACATTTCAGTTTATTTACTGATATCTCATTTTTTGGATATGCAATTGACCCTTGTAAACCGCAGAACATAATTAAGTAAATCTGTACTTTCTATTTTTTAATTGCGCAATATTATGGTCAAATGATATTGCGTTAAAGAAGCCTTAATATGCTTGTCAACAAAGTGTTGGAAAGTTGCAAACGCAATATTTCAACACCTTGACAAAACCCTGTATGTAAAACGGATAATGTTAAAATTCAGTCGGAACTAATACATTTTTAGTAATTACTAATATAATCAATTTTGACCAATATTTAACGCTAAACTTGAAAGTTCTTGATGACTTAAGTCAAAAGCATAATTAAGTATTTCAAAAGCTTCTGTGCTTAATGCATCATTTGGGTCTTTCGCTATACCCAATAGGACTATTTTCATTTCTTCAGATGCTGAAATTTCGCCAGCGCCTATACCTTCTAAAACTGCGTTTCGCATTGAATCTGGTTGGTCTTTCATGATGCTTTGTTTTGCTATTTCAGTTCGTTGTTCTTTTTGTGAAAAACGTAATAGTTGTGGCAGCATTCGAGCAGCATCTTCTTCGCTACTATTACTAATAAGTTGATTTAACTTGTGTGTTATTTCAGTTCTTTCAGATTCATATAATTGATGTGGCTCTGTAAAATTAAGAGCTTCAAGCGTTATGTCTATTTCAGGTTGATCTAGCATAGCGATTTCTACTAATGAGCGTATCATGTGATCAGGTTTTATCAGACTTGTGGTATTTGACAACACGGCTAGAAAATTTTCTCTCGAGGTTTCATCGTCAAGAGTAATTACATATTGTTCAGCGATTTGAAGCAACGCAGAGTCTGCATCCTCATTAGGTAATGCCCCTATTGCAACTAGTATTGTATCGAAAGTATTACTGTTTACCTCTGCATTGGATAATAGATCAACTAACTCATCAACATTATTAGGTTGATTAATGAGAGCGTTTTTCAGTAAATCAAATTGAGTAGCAATAAGTTGCTCATTACCTATGGACTGATCTAAGTTGCTGAAGTTTATAAAATATTGAGTCGACATCATCATTGTTTGACGCCTCTATATTTTCATTTAGTTCAAAAGGTTTAAGAGTAGAATGAGATACTTCTTGCTGATATGTAACCGTATCATTAACAAGAGTAGGTAATTGTTGATGTTGATTATTCGTTGATTGTTGTTTTTGCTTTTCGACGGTGCATTTCGTCATTTGACTTGACGCCTTTTGGCTAAATGACGAATATTGGTAACCTGCAACAAAACAAACCAACGCCAAGATAAGGGGGAGATAATTTTATTCAAGATAAATTCCCATCGTTCCGGATAAACTTAATTAAATAAGTTAAATTTGATAGGTCGAAGTGCTTACTAATAATTCTATTTGCAATTCGACCTATCGTTTATTTTATTATCAGTGACGTCGATTTACTTAACGAAGCCATACAGATAAATCAACAGCTCCTTCATGTCTTACACTTGCGTCACCAAAGATTTCTACAGCCATAATTTGATAACCTTTTTTAAGCCACCCACTTTAAACTTCATATCATTATTATCCCAACGGTTTGCATGTGGACGGAAATCTATATTTCTGTCTGCACCAGTACCTCTAGGACTTCTTCGAACACTCCAAAATTGTTCGAATTTTATTTCATCCCCACCGAAACAAGCTTGTGCACCTTCACGGCCAACTTTATACACGTCGTACCAAGCACCATTTGCTTTTACGCTTCCGTATTTTTCTGCTGGGCTATTTGTATTTTCGTCCCAAGGAACAAACTTTCCACCGTCCCATGTATCAACAATGTAGTATTCTTGAGAAGTTTCTTTACCATTAGTTGTATCGCAAGACCAACCATATAAAGCAACTAGCGCTTTTTGAATAGATGAATTAGTCGTTAACTCCCCAACGTTATAACCGATTTTTCTATTTCTTGAACCCTTGCTCCAACCCATACCACCTATAGCATCTTCTCCATAAGATTCAGCCACATTCCATTCCACTCTAAAATGTCTTGTAGCTTCATCATAAAAACTGATCTTTGTATTACAATCCGTTTTGTCTTCTTGAGTTAGTTCAAACCAAGAGTAAAATTTTCCGTTAAAAGTACCTGCACCAAAACCGGTATCTGATTCTGCTGGATCACATAGCTCCTCAGTTATGTTTCCAGCGTAGGCGTTAGTTGACGCCATTATTACAGCCAATGATAAAAACATTGCCTTACATAGGTTTTTTTAGTTAAAATGTTGATCATATTAAGCTTCCTTTTTGGATTATTATTTTTGGTTTTTCTATTGTTAACTTTCCTTTTATAAAACGGCATTCACCTTCCCTTTAACGTATTGTATTTAAACAATAATTAATGAGTAAAAAGTCAACAATTCAATCTAAGCCTTCAAAAAAACTTATTCAATAGGTTAAATTGGACTAAAAAACGTAAAACGAAATACAAATATAAGCCACTGTTTTTATTATATATTAAATAGTACGAGTATTTTCGTTGCAAACATTTGAACGTTCAAATGTTTCATCCGCAACTTATTTAAACTACCCAGCAATAAAAAGTTAATATTTTGTATATTATCTAGCGAGCGATAACCTTGTTTTACGGTTATAGCCTAATAAAAATGTCGAGGTTTATTGCTTAAAAAGTAAACCTAAAGGAACAAATGACTAGAATGAACAATAACAAAGTGTACTGAGCAGCAACTTAACTATACTCAACAACATCCGTTCAAAAACCGTATTATCTAGTGGATCTTGTATCGATAAGTCAATAATTGTCTAAAAGCTTCAAATTTATATGCCAATTTATATAATCTAAATTTATTCTTAATGGATCCAAAGACTTGTTGTATATTGCTGTCACTTTGACTAAAAGATTTTTAAAATGAACGCACACACTGTAATTGTTCTCGACTTTGAAACCACAGGTTTATCACCGGATAACGGGGATAGAGCAATTGAGATTGGTGCGGTCAAATTAGTTAATGGTGTTATTACGGAGCGATTTCAGGAATTAATGGATCCTGGACGGCCAATAAATTATTTTATCGAAGATTACACCGGAATTACCAACCAAATGTTAAGTTCGGCTGCGCCTTGCGGTGAAGTTATGGCCCGATTTGCTGACTTTATACAGGGACACAACTTAGTTGCCCATAACGCTTCATTTGATAAACGATTTTTAGACAGTGAACTTCAACGTATTTCCGCAGATTATGATGGCGACTTTGCTTGTTCTCTTCTCTTATCAAGAAGATTATATCAAGATGCACCAAACCATAAACTTGGCACATTGGTAAACTACAAAAATATTGAATCCAACGGCAGCTTTCACAGAGCGTTATATGACTCTGAAATGACTGCGAAGTTATGGTTAGTGATGCTTAATGATATAGAACAACAAACAAGTGTTAGTGACGTTCCGTTTTCACTTATACAGAGGTTATCAAAAATGCCTAAAAAGAACATTGATACCTTTTTAGCAAAGCTTTAATCGTAAAATTACCTGCAAGTTCCCGCCATATGCATAACCCAGAACATTACGTCAAAATGTAACTTAAAAGCATTTGAATAAGCTTTGGTATTTTCTGCTTTATTACGTCATCTCCTCTCCTAATTAGTAACGTTAAAAAACCAAAGTTACTAGTACGTGTTACACTCAAAATTAAAGTTAAGCGCTCATCTCAACAATTGTTTAGATCCTGAGGGGTTTATGGTTAATATGTTGTTTTGCGTACTCATTTTTTAGAAAAACAACAAACGGTTTTGTATATTTCATTTCGTGATATATGAACGCGCTAAAATATGGTTTTAATCAGGTTTGAATACACCCATCTTTATAGAAGGCGATTTAGTGAAGATCCTAACAGTTGATAATATCAGTAAGCGCTTTGGTTCACATCTGGCGGTAGACAATGTTAGTTTTGAAATAAACCAAGGTGAAATTGTTGGTTTTTTAGGAAAAAATGGCGCTGGTAAAACAACCTTAATGCGCATGATTACGTCATTCTTGGCCCCAACGACGGGTAAAATATTGGTAGACGGTGATGACATCTCCAAACATTCCCTAGCTATAAGGCAAAAGATAGGTTATTTACCGGAATCCCCTCCTTTATACGCAGAAATGTCGGTTTATCAATATTTGAAGTTCGCTGCCGAAATAAAAGAAGTTCCAGCAAAAAACTGACGGTACAAATAGCAAAAGTAATTGATGAGTGTAACTTACAAGAGGTTGCAAAAAAACCATATCAACCTTGTCTAAGGGTTACAAACAGCGTGTTGGTATAGCGCAGGCTATTATCCACGACCCCAAATTACTTATTTTAGACGAACCCACGAGTGGTTTGGATCCGATTCAAATTCAACAAGTCTTGTCGTTAATTAAAAATCAACGTGAACAACGAACCGTATTGCTCAGTACTCACACTTTGTCAGAAATTGAGCAAATAGCAGAGCGCATTTTAATGATTAAGACAGGTAAGTTGGTTATCGACGAACCTTTAGAAACACTGCTTCAAAACTATAAAGGCGGAAGTATAGGTGCTTTAGGTGACAATCCCCTAAACAAGGTTGCTACATTAGAGCAGATATTTATCGATTTTCACGGCGTTAGTGCCAAGTCAGCAATAGCAGATAATAAAACACAATGAATAAAATATATGCGTTAACCAAAAAGAATTGCGAAGTTACTTTAGCAGTCCTATTGCCTACATTATTCTTATTGCGTGCTTGTCCTTGTTCAATATTTTGTTTTTTATGATCATTGACCAAAATAAAGAAGTGTCGTTAAGAGATGTGTTTCAGGTAATGGAATTTATGTTTATTTTCATTATTCCAATGTTAACGATGAAAAGTTTTGCTGAAGAAAAAGCAAATGGCACGATGGAATTTTTATTAACTGCGCCTTTAACACCGAGCATGATTGTACTAGGAAAATATTGTAGTGTTTTACTATTTTACTCTCTATTAATTGGCCTAACTGGAAGTTACTATTTTATCGTTGAGTACTTTGGTGAACCTGATTCAAGTAGCATGCTTTCCGGTTATCTCGGAATTTGGTTAGAAGGCGCACTGTTTATTGCTATCGGACTATTAACCTCTTCTTGGACCCGCAATCAAATTATTGCTGCAATGTTGTCGTACATCATTTTATTTATGCTCTATTTTTCAGTTACCTTTAGTAAGTATTTTACGGGAGCCGCTGAAAACTTCGTCATACAACTGAGTACCCGTACACATCTTGAGAACTTTGCAATTGGCATGATATCCATTGGTGACCTTGTATATTACCTTGCAGGTATTGTTCTTTGTTTGACCCTCACCCGTGTCAGTATAAATCATAGGAGCTGGTCTTAAATGAACAACATGGAAGTGTTAAAAAGCAAATTTAAATCAATCTCGCCGATTTTGATGGCAATGTCTCTAGTGATGGTCGCTTTAGGGTTATCTCTGTTTTACATCAATGCACAAAGCACGTTTTGGTCATGGACGTTAGCAAGTTTTTTAATTTTTATCGGTTGTTTATCCACAGTAGTTTTATTTTGGTTTCTATTCACAAAAAACGAGCAAACCGTAGAAAACAGTTACAAAACACAAGACAGCCTTTATGGTCGCTGGCGCACCCCTATTTTGATTGTTTTGTTAATAATAGCGAGCGTGGGATTTTTAGGAATAAGTCATTACATTGCAGGAAAGTTTCCAACGCCTTGGGACGTCACTGCTGGTAAACAGCATACAATGACTAGTAATACCATTAAATTGGTCAGTTCTCTAAATAAGAATGTTGAGTTAACCGCGTTGCACGTAGGGACTCCGCCAAAATATCTACAGGATTTATTTAACAATTACGAGCGATTGTCCAATGGCTTTATTACCACTCAAATAATTGACCCAATTGAAAACATTTCATTTGCTGCAACCTTTGGTAACGTTGTTAATAGTGACGAGCAGAAAGTTATCGTACAGTCCGACAACGTACGACAGGACGTTGATTTTACTAAAGACTTGCTGACAGAAGAACAACTAACCAATGCAATCGCTCGTGTGACTCGAGAGCCAGCAAAAGTGTATTTTCTCCAAGGGCACGGAGAATATTCAACTTCCAATCAAGGCAATATTGGTTTGTCGACGTTTAAGCAGCTACTCGACGACAACAACATTCAAAGTTATCCACTAATGTTAGGTATCAAGCCTGAAATTCCAACGGACTGTGACGTGTTAATTATCGCGGGGCCAAAAACATACTTAACTACACAGGAACAAACATTAATTACCAACTACTTAAGAGATGGTGGTGATGCGTTATTTTTGATTGAACATTCTTTGGTAACAACCCCAGATCAGCCGCTAACCGACGAGCAGCAACAGCTAAATCCATCACTTAATGAAATCATAAATCAGTGGGGACTTAATGTAGAGTCCGATGTTGTGGTCGACTTGACCAATCATATAGGAAATGATGTGGGCAGCCCTGCGACTAAAAATTATCAAAATCATAAAGCCATCACAGCTGATCTTGATTACACATTCTACGTTCGACCTCGTTCTATTAAAATAGTTGATGGTCGTCGTCCAACCATTAAACTTGCTGTTATTGCCGCCACAGCTTCTAAAGATCAAAGTTGGGCGGAAACAAATCGATATTTAGAAGTTCAATATGATGCAGGCGTCGACACCTTAGGGCCTGTGCCAATGTCTTATGTCGTCCTTGAAGAACATAAAGGGCGACATGCAGGCGATGGCGTAACACTAAAAGCAAAATCAGATACTCGGCTAATTGTATTCACCGATGCAGACTTCTTGACGAATGTTTATATCAATCAATACAGTAATTCAAAAATGGGATTAAACATTGTTAATTGGTTAGCCGATTTGGACTATCAAACCTTGATGAGTTCAAACCAAATAAAAGTTGAGCGACTTGATTTAACCAGTCAACAAAAACGGGTAGTCGTCGTGATACTGTTTTTCTTGCCGTTTTTGATCGCCCTATTCGGTCTAGTGGTCTGGATGAAGACTAAAGTTAACTAAGTTCTGCTGCTAAATAGTCAACTAAAAAGCGGATCTTCGGTGATAGGTGCCTGTTTTGAGGGTAAAGGGCCCAAATCCCCTCGTCGGGTACCCGGTGGTTATCCAACAAGGAAACAAGTTCACCGTTTTCTAAGTACTGTTGTACGTAATAATCTGGTAGTTGCACGATGCCCAACCCTTTGAGCGCCGCGTCGACTAGACCAAAACCACTGTTGTATCTAAGCTTGCCTTTTACTCGCACATTTAGGTCTCGTCCATCTCCTTTAAAATGCCAACTGTCTAACGTGCCAAGTAAACAGTTGTGTTTGTTTAGCTCAGATAACGTATGCGGTGTGCCAAATTGTGTTATGTAACTAGGTGACGCACAGACATAGTTTGTTCTAGATCCAAGTTTTTTAGCCATCATAGTTGAGTCAGCTAAGTTTCCAACTCGAATGGCTAAGTCGTAACCACCGTCGACTAAATCTATTTGGTGATTACTTAAATACGCATTAATTTCGATTTCATTATGTTGTGCCATAAAGTTGTTTAACAAAGGTAAAATATACTGCTCACCAAAGGTGACTGGCGCAGTCATTTTAATCTTTCCCTTAGGTGTCGACTGCAAATTGGTGATTGCACGTTCTGCCGCATCTAATCCGTCAAGCACGCTTCTACAATGTTGATAAAATATACGCCCTTCTTCCGTTAAAGCGACTTTTCGAGTGGTTCGATAAAACAGTTTTACGTCTAAACGACGTTCTAATGCGCTAATTTGACGACTTACTTGAGCCGTTGAAATAGCCAGCTTTTTTGAAGCTAAGGTAAAGCTTTCACTTTCAGCGACAAATACAAATTCACTGATCCCTTCCCAATTCATTAAAACCTACCTTTAAATGCCTTTTGTTAAAGTACGACTTCAACCGTAATAAAATTTAATTTAGCAGTACAAAAATAATAGTCGTAATGATGTAACACTTACCCCTTAAATACCATTGATTATTACATATAGGTAAAACTGATTTGTAATTTTGACCTATTATCACAAACTAAAATCTGAACTAGACTTACTTCACTTAATGCAGTCAGATCCATTAATGTTAATAATACGTTCTGCCATAGGTCAGCTTAAATAACATAGATTTCTGTCTCTAATTGTAGATAAATCAAAACCTTGGTAGATATCTAGCTAGTTTCGGCTATTGCAATAAACACATATTAATTAAAAGCGAGAATTATGATGTCCGATCAATTTATTAAATCAAAGGCGGCAATTGCTTGGGGTCCAAACCAACCAATGACAATTGAAGAAGTTGACGTCATGTTGCCAAAAAAGGCGAAGTTTTGGTTAAAATTGTTGCGTCTGGTGTGTGTCATACTGACGCATTTACCCTATCTGGTGAAGATCCGGAAGGGATCTTTCCTGCAATTTTAGGTCATGAAGGTGGTGGCATAGTAGAACAGGTAGGTGAAGGTGTTACAAGCGTGCAAGTTGGCGATCATGTCATTCCACTTTATACGCCTGAATGTGGCGAGTGTAAATTTTGTACTTCTGGCAAAACCAATCTATGTCAAAAAATACGTACCACTCAGGGCCAAGGGTTAATGCCGGATGGTACTACCCGCTTTTATAAAGATGGTCAGCCAATTTTCCACTATATGGGTTGTTCAACGTTTTCTGAATATACTGTTTTACCAGAAATATCATTGGCGAAGGTCAACAAAGCTGCACCACTAGAAGAAGTTTGCTTATTGGGGTGCGGTGTCACAACAGGTATGGGCGCTGTAATGAATACAGCCAAAGTAGAAGAAGGCGACACGGTTGCAATCTTTGGCCTTGGTGGCATCGGTTTATCTGCAGTAATCGGTGCAACGATGGCAAAGGCAAGCCGAATTATTGTTATTGACATCAATGAAAGCAAGTTTGAATTGGCTAAAAAATTGGGAGCAACAGATTGTATTAATCCTAAATTGCATGACAAGCCTATCCAAGACGTTATTGTTGAGCTAACTGATGGCGGTGTAGATTATTCGTTTGAATGTATTGGTAATGTTGATGTTATGCGCTCTGCCCTTGAATGTTGTCATAAAGGTTGGGGAGAATCGGTGATTATTGGCGTAGCAGGTGCCGGTCAAGAAATATCAACTCGTCCATTCCAATTAGTGACCGGTCGAGTTTGGCGCGGCACTGCATTTGGTGGCGTTAAAGGTCGTACTGAATTACCAAACTACGTAGAACGTTACCTACAAGGCGAATTTAAGCTTAGCGATTTTATTACACATACTATGCCTTTACAGGATATTAACTCGGCATTTGACCTTATGCATGAAGGCAAAAGTATTCGCACTGTTATTCACTTTGATAAATAGTAAATGATTTTAGTGGCTGCTTTATGTTGAGCAGTCACCTTAAATTACATCTTTTTATTGACTATAAAACACAAACTTATTGTCGCTTTTAAATTAGTGAGTTAGGTCGTATTGGTTTGTGAAGTTCAAATTAGGCAGTTAGGGCAAAAACATGACAATTGAAAATATTAGTGCAACTAAGAGTTTTAATGGCTGGCACAAACAGTATCGACACAAGTCCAACGTACTTAATTGCGAAATGCAATTTGCTATTTATCTACCACCGCAGGCAACTAGCGGTCAGCCTGTGCCTGTTTTATATTGGTTATCTGGATTAACCTGCACTGATGAAAATTTTATGCAAAAAGCCGGTGCTCAACGTATTGCTGAAGAACTAGGCATTGCTATAGTTGCGCCAGATACCAGCCCTCGTGGCGATAATGTTGCTAACGATGAAGGTTATGATTTAGGTCAAGGCGCTGGGTTTTATGTAAATGCGACGCAATCCCCTAGGATAAACATTACAAAATGTATGACTACATTGTTGATGAGTTGCCAGCTCTAATTGAAACAACATTTCCGGTAACGGACAAACGCGCGATCTCTGGACACTCTATGGGTGGGCATGGGGCATTAACGATATCAATGTTAAACCCTGACCGATACACGTCGGTTTCAGCCTTTAGTCCTATTAGTAACCCTATGAACTGCCCTTGGGGTCAAAAAGCATTTAGTGCATATTTAGGTAACGACAAAGTTGCATGGCGCAAGCATGATGCCAGTGAACTTATGCGAATTGCCACCAAATTTGTTCCTACAAAAGTTGATCAAGGAAACGCAGATAATTTTTTAAATGAACAGCTGAAGCCTGAAACACTCGTTTCGGCAGCACAAATAAGTGGTTATCCGCTTCAATTAACTCAGCATGATGGTTACGATCATAGTTACTTTTTTATTGCGAGTTTTATTGAAGAACACTTACGCTTTCACGCGATACATTTAACAACAAGTTAGGTTCTTACTCGCAATTTAAGATGTACAAAAATGTAAAAAAACGGGCAAATCATTAGCCCGTTTTTTTATATTTGTTATTTATTCGGTGGTTGATACAACCAAAACCACCACACAATGAAGGCGATTAAACCGATTCCAACTAAATTTATCAATAACATTGATTTTATCCTTAGTTAATATTACTTAAGCAAATATAGAGCGTGTTAGCTCAAAAACTAATTGATTATTGCTTTGGACTCATATGAGTAGAATTGATTTTTAACCAGCGCAATCGGTTAGCGTTCGACACCACCGTTACTGACGATAAAGCCATCGCAGCGCCCGCGACGACTGGGTTTAGCAACATTCCAGTTAATGGATAAAGTACGCCTGCGGCCACTGGGATCCCGATAATATTGTATATAAAGGCCCCCACAAGGTTTTGTTTGATGTTTCTAATCGTTGCTCGACTTACGGCAATACCATCAACTAACCCATGGAGTGAACCTCTAATGAGTGTGATATCGGCACTTTCAATAGCGACGTCTGTGCCGGTCCCAATCGCAAAACCAACATCAGCTTGCGCCAATGCGGGGGCGTCATTTATTCCATCACCAGTCATCGCTACGATTTGATGATCAGATTGAAGATGTTTAACATAAAGCGCTTTTTCCTCTGGTAATACTTCCGCTTTAAAATCGTCTACCCCGACTGATTTTGCAATTGCTTTTGCCGTGTCATAATTATCACCAGTCAACATAACGACGTTAATACCAAGTTGTTGTAATCGTAGAATGGCTGGCTTTGAATCCGATTTGATTGGGTCGGCCACGGCGATAATCGCGGCTAGTTTATTATCAACAGCAAAAAACATAGGCGTTTTTGCTTGTAGGGCAAAGCTTTTTGTTAAATCTGTATATTCATCAATTTGAATGCCACTGTCGGCCATAAGCCTAGCATTGCCAAACGATAGCAATTTATTATCACAATGAGCTTCAACACCCTTCCCTGTTTTTGAAGAAAACTGCGTTATTTTGACCAACGGTAAATTACGTTCTTTTGCACTTTCTACAATTGCCTGAGCTAATGGATGTTCAGAGCCAGACTCTAAACTCGCGGCCAGAGATAATATGTCGTTTTCTGACATTAGATTTACAACATGGATGTCGGTCACCTTTGGTGAACCTTCTGTAATAGTGCCTGTTTTATCAAGCACCATAGTGGTAATCTTTGATGCCGATTGCAGCGCATCGCCGTTACGGATCAATATGCCGGCTTCAGCAGCTTTACCAACACCTACCATAACAGACATCGGTGTTGCTAAGCCGAGTGCACACGGACACGCAATAATTAGCACGGTCGTTGCGGACACCAATGCAAAAGCGATAGTGGGTTCAGGTCCAAAGTTGAGCCATACCAATGCACTACAGACCGCGATAATTAGTACAATAGGGACAAAGTATGCGGATATGACATCTGCAAATTTAGCGATTGGCAACTTAGAGTTTTGGGCTTTTTTAACTAAGGTAATGATATTAGCTAATGCGGTGTCTTTACCTACTTTGTTCGCCTTAAATAAGAACATACCGGTTTTATTTATGGTGCCAGCGATTACTTTGTCGCCTGTGTTTTTTCAACAGGCATAGGTTCACCGGTTAACATGGCTTCATCAACCGTTGAAGCGCCAGATATAACATGTCCATCAACTGGTATTTTTTCACCCGGTCGTACTTTCACAATATCGTTAATTACCACTTGTTCAATTGCAATCGTAACCTCTTCGTTGTCCCTAACAACAATCGCTGTTTTGGGCTGTAAACCAATAAGCCGTTTAATCGCTTCAGATGTTTTACCACGAGCTGTAAATTCAAGCGAAAGTCCCAAATTAATAAGCCCTATGATCATCGCCGTAGCTTCGAAATACACATGACGAGCCATTTCTGGAACCATCATTGGCGATAGAACAACTACCATAGAATAGAGCCACGCAGTACCTGTTCCTAATGCAACTAAGGTATCCATATTGGCAGAATGATTTTTAAAACTTTTCCAAGCACTGCTATAAAAATGGCCTCCGGATAAATACATAATAGCCAAGGTCAATAAACCAATGGTGCCCCAGACCGCGCGTTCGTTGTTTGTTACGACGGTCATCTCGCCAATAAACATGCCGTATATCATAAGAGGAATACCAAGTGACAAAGCCGTAACGGTATTTTTTATTAACTTTTTGTATTGTAATTCATCAAGCTTTTGTTTTTCTTCCTCGGCTTCCTCACTAACATTGTCGTTAACGATAGTTGCTTTATACCCCGCTATATCCACTGCATTTTGGAGTTTTGTTACGATAGCTTTTTTACTATTATTTTCGACGTTGGCAACGACAACAACCGTCCTGTCGCCAAAATTCATTTCCGCCGACGATACATTTTTAACCGTTCGCAAAGCTTTTTCGATTTTTAATACACAACTCGAACAAGAAGCGCCTTCAATGAGTAATATAATTTCCATCTGATTTTGAGGTTGTGCTTCAGATTTAGATTCAGTGCCGATATTGCGTTGACTATCCTTTTCTTCAGGCAATTGTTTAGCTTTACAGCAGCTACTTTGGGCTGGATTTAACTGTTCTTTTGAATTTGCAAGTTCACTTATCGTTGAGCTATTCTTTGTCATGAGTCTCGCCTCCTAACGTTTTTGGTCCTGTCTTTTGAGGACTGCTATTGTGATTAGAAGTTTCAATACCAGCTAATGTAACTTCCTCAGGTTTACTCATGCCAGCATGTCCAATCAAATGACAGACCATATCAGATGTAGGACACCGGTCGTCCATTTCTTCCCATAAAGACAGCGTATCCGTCATTTTCTGTCGTAGCGCTAACATCGCTTGGAACTGTTTTTCTGTTTCTGCTAACCGTTGTTTAATTATTTCTCGAACCATAGGACACGCGGTTTTACCCTGCTTTGCCTCAATTAAAATGTTTTTTATGTCTGAAATCGTAAAGCCCAAACTACGAGCACTAAGTATGAATTTGAGCTGAGATACATCTTGAGGGGAATAGTATTTATAGCCATTGCTACTTTTAGTAGGCTTAAGCAATTTTTCTCTCGTATAAAAACGTACAGTATCAGCAGAAATGTTTAACAAACTGGCGAGTTCAGATACTTTCATCAGCATATCCTTTGGTGGTTATACAATTAATATGGTCAGTTTAAACCTGTGAGTTAGACACAGGTCAACCTTGTTTTAGAATTATTAACCCGTATGTTCGAAAGCTAAGTTAATCGCTTAAGAGCCATATATTAGATATACAACGGGCCTAAAGCAGGCCACATCGATGTTAGGGAGCCTTCAATTATTTTGAGTTACGACTAAAGTCATCTTTAAATATATTTAGACTATCGATACCCAACAAATGCAGTTTATTTTCTACTTCAATCATCATTGCAGCAGGGCCGCACAAATAAAATTCAATGTCGGTAAGGGGGTCGTCTTGATTAATGTAATCTTCCAATATGTCTTGAACGTAGCCTTCGCGACCTTGCCAGTTTGAACTCGGCTGCGATAAAACAGGGACATAATTAAAGCTGCTATTAGTTGACTCTAATTTTTGAAATTCATCTTTGTAAAGCAAATCCTTTTCAGTTCGTGCGCCAAAAATAAAAAGTGTTGGGTTGCTAACGTCATACTTATTAAACTGTTCAAAAATAATTGCCCTCAGCGGAGCCATACCAGAACCTGCACCAATAAAAACACGTCTGTTTAGTGAGTTTGGACGAGCGTAAAATTCACTAAAAGGCCCCGTTGCTTCGATAGTATCGCCAAGCGAGAGTGAACATAAATAGCTTGAACCAATCCCTACCTCGCCAATTTTATTTACCGGAACTTGCCACCGAACAGCAAATGTTAACTGATGAGTTTCAGTATCAAAGTTGACAATTGAATAACTTCTAACGGTTTTGTCGTGTTGTAATGTTTGGCTTGCCATACCTTTCCAAAACGATTGATAACCCTCTGGTATATCGTCAAACGTCGCTTCATATTGGCTAGCAGGAATATGGAGTTGCATATACGCCCCAGCTCTATAGTTTAAAACCGCATTTGAAGTAGGTTCAAATTTAAGTTCTTTTATAAATGGCGTAACAAATTCACTAGAAACTAAAGTCAGGTAAATGTGTTTTGCATTTAATTGTTTAGCCAACGTAATATTCTCTAATTCACTAACGTTATGTTGGCACGAAAGTCGGTATCCCTGCTCTAATTCCTCCTTTGATAATTGTTGTCTATCCGCTGGCCATATAGATGCATCTTTATTTGCAATAAACTTACATTTACCGCAGGTTCCCCCACCGCCACAACTAGATGGTATAAAGACACCTTTAATCGCTAAACTTTCCAATACAGTGTCGTTGCTCTTTAAGATGAGAGTCTCAGTTTTAGAGTTATCTGAATAATGTAACTGGACCGCCTTATTTTCTTTATAAAATGAAATTTTAAACTGTTGAGATTTAACTAACTCTACCAACCAAATCAGTCCTGATATTGACAAAAAACGTAGCCGCGCCAAATAGAATAATCCACCAATTATTGAAACTCCCTGATTGTTATAGTCCATAAAATGCAAAGTAAACATGAGGTCACGTAATCGACGATCGTCATTAAAGTGACCAACAACCTCACCTGTGTAGGCATTTACAAAAACTTCCGTATTATCAACATCACCTAATTGTACTTTCCATACAGCTGTTTTTTGTTTTGGCAAATTATCTATAGGCGGTTGAACAAAGCTTATTATTGGCTCAGTTACCGTCCCTGTGAATGACTGCTTTGCAATTTTTAATGCATCCCTTTCTGTTAACTGAAAAGACGTGCCTGTCACCGCGTGAACAACGAGTTGATCCTGTAGCGCTTCTGCATGTGCTGGTAGCTCATATTTTAATTGATAATAGGGTTCACCTAAGATCCAAACTAGATTGAGCGCTTTCGGCACGGGTAATCCCAATGATTTTATCGGCTTAAACACAAAGTCTTGATGGTTCCCAATTTGACTAACATGTTGGCGATTGTTGTTCCCCGTGGCTTTTTCGTGGTCCATCAAATTAAAATAGAGACCCGTTGCTAACCAAATGAGTAATTGAATACCTACAAATAACGATGCCCATTTGTGAACTGTTTTACTCAATTTATACATATTCGTTATTTAACCTCATTGTAATTGGGTTTAAATACGCGAATATAAGTAAGCACTGCTCCTGCAAATGCTGCCAAAATCCCAAGAGAAGCCACTAATAATAAGAACCAATTAGCGACGTTTTCTCCATCATCATAATCCATAATATGGAAGCGCCACATCCAGTCAAATAATCGCCAAAAATCATGTCTTTTAGTGACTAACTTGCCCGACTCCTTACTAATGTATAGCGTCGGTGAGGAAAACTGATCATAATCTATTTTCCAAACAGGAATATAACGAGAAGATAATTCAGGAGGTACGTCTGTAGACTCACTCAGAAGCCTTATTGATTTTATTTCACTATTGCCGCTATATTTACTTTCAGCGATATGAATTGCCATCATTTTGTCGATTACCGGTAATATAAGCCCTGTTTTAGCATCTACCAACCGCCAGCTAGGTTTGCTTTTTGGCTCTGAAAACAGATAAACCGGCCGGTCGATTAAAGTCGTCAACGAAATCGACTCAGCCTTTGGATATTGCGCTAAAAGGTCGCTTATTGGGTACGTTACCTGTGATAACGCTATCGACGCTTCATTCTCTTTAACTAAGGTTTCGCCATGAATATAGTGGATATCAAAACTCACCATATATAGGCCAGTCAAAGACCAAAATAGAAACTGCACACCAACAAACGCCATAAGCCATTTGTGGTATTTTCGAATACTTCGGATCATGAACTTTCCTTTCATTACGTTTCCTTATTTCCGACCGTTAACTTTGTTACTTCCTTAAGATAAAAACAGCCGGTAATACCACGAGAGTCAACATTACCGCGCTTGCCATGCCACCTACCATAGGAGCAGCAATTCGACTCATCACTTCAGAACCAACGCCTGTGCCATACAAAATAGGTAGCAAACCGACAATTATTGCCGCGGCAGTCATCATTACAGGTCTTACCCGCATACCAGCACCTTCTATAATGGCACTCTGTATATCCGCTTTAGTCACCGGTTTATTTTCCTTTAGCAATGTTTGATACATCGAGTAAATTGCCTGATTTAAGTAAACTAACATGATCACCCCGATCTCCACAGCAACACCGGCCAATGCGATAAAGCCGACACCAACTGCCACTGAAAAATTAAAGCCTTGTAAGTACATTAACCAAATACTGCCTACCATAGCCAATGGCAAAGTCCCCATAATAATGAATACTTCCGCAACGTTTCTAAAATTGAGGTACAACAATATTACAATTATCGCTAATGTTAATGGCACTACAAAAGTTAGCTTTTCTTTAGCCCGCAACATATATTCATATTGCCCAGCCCAAGCGATAGAATAACCTGATTTTATTTTTAATTGCTCCGAGACGACTCGTTGTGCTTCTTGCACATAAGTGCCGATATCCGCCCCTTCTATATCGACAAACACCCAACCGTTTATTCTGGCATTCTCACTTTTAATTCCCGGCGGACCATCTTCAATCAAAACATTAGCGACATCCGCTAATGAAATACGCATCCCATCCGGTGTAACTATTGGTAATCGTGAAAGTTTTTCAGGTGAGTCTCGATAGTCCTGTGGGTAACGTAAATTAACCGGGTATCGTTCTTGACCTTCAACTGTTTGCGTAACATTCATACCACCAATCGCAGAGGCTACAACTTGTTGTACATCGGCGATATTTAAACCATAGCGCGCTGCTTTTTTACGTTGAATGTCGACTTTAAGATAACGGCCACCGGCGACTCGCTCGGAGTAAACAGACGAAGTACCAGGTACAGTCATCAATATTTTTTCCAACGATTTCCCTATTTCTTCAATATCTTTTAATTTAGGTCCAGCAATCTTAATCCCGACAGGCGTTTTAATGCCTGTAGCTAACATGTCTATTCGAGTTTTTATCGGCATTACCTAGGCATTGGTTAACCTATAAATTGAACTAAATTATTAAATTCTTTCTTGAGGCTCTCAGTTGTGACACCGTCACGCCACTGCTCCCGTGGTTTAAACTGAATTATGGTCTCAATCATAGTTAATGGCGCGGGATCGGTAGCCGTTTCAGCACGCCCTACTTTGCCAAATACAGTTTCTACTTCTGGAACGGTTTTAATCAACTTGTCCGTTTGTTGTAATAATTCACGGGCTTTACCAATTGAAATACCTGGGTATGTTGTGGGCATATACATTAAATCGCCTTCATCTAAGGGCGGAATAAACTCACTACCTATTTTACTTATTGGCCAAAAACCAGCTACGGTTACTAAAAATGCCGCAACAATAGTCGACTTTGGATAAGTTAAAACCTTATTTAATGTCGGTAAGTATACTGCCGTCAACAATCTGTTTATTGGGTTTTTATGCTCAGCTAATACTTTACCTCTAATAAAATACCCCATTAAAACAGGTACTAAAGTTATAGCGAGGGCCGCTGATGCAGCCATTGCGTACGTTTTAGTAAACGCCAATGGAGAAAACATTTTTCCCTCTTGGGCTTCTAACGTAAATACCGGTAAAAACGAAACCGTTATGATCAACAGTGAAAAAACAACGCAGGGCCAACTTCACTTGCCGATTGAGCTACGATCTGCCAGCGATTCTTGTCTGTTAGCGGTGTTTTCTCCATATGTTTATGCATATTTTCAATCATGACAATTGCGCCGTCTATCATTGCACCTATAGCTATTGCAATACCACCTAATGACATGATATTGGCATTGATCCCTTGCAAATGCATGATGATAAATGCCGTTAGGATACCCACTGGCAAGCTGATGATAGCAACCAATGACGATCGTAAGTGGAATAAAAAGACCATACAAACTAATGCAACAACAGCAAATTCTTCTAACAATTTTGTCCATAAGTTTTCTACAGCATCGTCAATAAGTCCTGAACGGTCGTAAACCGTGACAATTTCGACGCCTTTAGGAAGTCCCTTTTGAGTTGTTTAAGTTTTGCTTTAACACCTTCAATCGTTTGCTGTGCGTTTTCGCCAAATCGCATAACAACAATCCCACCAACAACTTCGCCTTCACCATTTAACTCGGCAATACCTCGGCGCATTTGTGGCCCTAAACTTACCTGGGCTAAGTCACCAATGGTTAATGGTGTTCCTTGTTTATTAACACCAAGTGGAATTGCTTCAATGTCTTGAATATTCTTAATGTAACCAGACGCGGTAACCATATATTCAGCTTCGGCCATTTCGACGACAGAAGCGCCGGTTTCTTGATTACCGCGTTGTAGAGCGGTTTTTATATGGTTTAGTGGTACACCGTAAGCTCTAAGTTTATCTGGATCAATTTGGACTTGGTACTGTTTAACCATGCCACCAATTGCGGCGACTTCTGACACCCCAGCCACTGTTTGTAATTCATATTTTAAAAACCAATCTTGCAAGCTACGTAATTGGCTAATGTCGTGTTTCCCGGTTTTATCAATTAATGAATACAAATATACCCAGCCAACGCCGGTAGCGTCGGGTCCTAATTGCGGACGTGCACTTGGTGGTAATGAAGGTGTAACTTGACTCAAATACTCTAACACTCGGCTGCGAGCCCAGTATAAATCGGTAGATTCGTCAAATATGACATAGACAAATGAATCGCCAAAAAATGAATAACCACGCACGGTTACAGCGCTAAGGCACAGATAACATTGCCGTGGTTAATGGATAGGTTACTTGGTCTTGAACAACCTGTGGTGCCTTACCTGGATAATTGGTTTTAATGATCACCTGTACATCTGATAAATCAGGTAATGCATCTACAGGTGTATTTTTGACGGAATATAATCCGGCACCAACGATTATTATTGTGGCTAAAATAACAAAAAAGCGGTTTTGAATTGACCATCTGATAATTGCTTCAATCATTAAATAGTCTCCTAATGGCCGTCATGCATAGACATTGGTTCGACCTTGTCTTTAGGTTTTATCGCGGGGTTATCATTTACTTTTATCGCAATCACTGTTAACTCATCTCTAACTTCAAAAGTAAATGTCACAGGATTACCTTCCACAAATTTGTCTAATGATAAATTTTCTTCAATTTCAAAATCCAAAGTTGCTGCGTCTCTTTGCCATTTGGTTATGGCTTCTCGACTTATGTTTACGATCCTATTTTTTTGTCAACGCTGTTAATAATGCCGCCCACAGTTGCCGTTGGGTAATTAGGTGAATCCTTTGCTGAATTATCACCTTCGTCACTAATATGAATAACAGTAATGTTAATTTCGTCGTTGGGCAGTTTTGTCATTTCAAAATGTAGTGTTTGACCAACTCGAACGTCAGATAAATCGACCTCATTGGCTACAATGAAATCCATTGTCATCTCAGGCCATTGCCATTCCTCTACGGGCTCATGTGTGATATTTATCATACGATGTTCTTGCATCAGACTGTTTACAACGCCCGTAGCAAATACAGTTTCACTGCGAACCGTTGGACTCATTCTGAGGAAGTCTGAACTTTTACTTGATTCTGAATCAATCAAAAACTGGGCAGAAACAACGACTCGGTCTTGATCATTTAAGCCACGTTTGATTTCAATGTAATCATTTGAAACACGACCTATGACGACCTCGATAGACTTAAATTGACCATCGCCTAACGCTAAAACAACTCTATCTTGTTTACCCGTTCTTATAACAGATTCTTTTGGTACCATTAACGTATTTGTAATACCAGTGGCGTGAATTAAGACTTGCGCGAACATGTTAGGCTTTAATTTGTGGTCCGGATTCTCAAACTTTAATCTGACTCGTAGAGTACGAGTTGTAGGGTTTAAAGTTGGATAAACATAGTCAACAATTCCTGACCACGTTTTACTTGGCAGGTAATCTAACGTCATTGATACATCTAATCCGGCTCGCACCAATGCGGCGTCTCGTTCGAAGACTTCGGCTTCAACCCAAACTTGGTCAAGCTGTCCAATACTCATTAACGTTGTGCTCTAGCTTTACAAAAAATCCTTCGCGAATTTTAAGCCCATCTATTACGCCTGATTGAGGTGCGATAAAAGTGATGTTTTGAACCACCTTTTGACTTTTTTCTAAGTTAAGAATAAACGCATCTGACAGTTGCAATGCCTGTAGACGTTCTCGCGCTGCGATGATTAGTGTTTTATTATTGCGCTTTAACGCGATTAAAAACTCTTCTTGAGCGTTAACTAATTGTGGCGCATAAAGCGTATATAAAGGTTGGCCTTTTTCAACGGGATTCCCTGCGGCTTTGACAAACAATTTTTCTATCCATCCCTCTACGCGGGGATGAATATGAACCAATTGATCTTCGTCATATTGTACATATCCAACCGTAGAGATTTCGGTCATCATTTCACCGCGAACGACTTTTGCCGTCCTAACGCCCATATTATTGATAACGTGAGACGCAATTGTCACCTGTCCAGCGGTTCCCTGTTGCTTGCTCTCGGCATAAACCGGAACCAGATCCATTCCCATTGGTGACTTACCCGGTTTATCTCTACGGTAATTTGAATCCATAGGTGCTACCCAATAAAGTGGCTTCTTACTTGCTGACTCATCTGTACTATTTGCAGCACCGTTGTTGGGGAATAGATTAAAGCCAAGCAGTTGTAAAGTAGGTGCACTAATTACGGTTAACACTGCACCTAAAATCGTGCTAGCTATTATTGTTGCGACAAATTTTTGTGTAATAGTCATTATTTAGTCCATCCGTCTGGATAATATGGCAGTAGCGATTGCGTCGTTAGATAGTTAATTCGAGCCGTTGCTTTTAGCAAATTGATATCAATGTTAAGTGCCGATATTTGTGTATTAAGTTCAGCGATACGAGCGCGAATAACTTCAGAGAAATCACCGTCGTCATTGGTATAAGCTGTTAACGAGGCCTCTGCTTGCTCATGACTTTGGGTTATTAGTTGCGTTATATACAGTTGCTGTCGCTGGGTAAGGCGTTGTAAGTTTCTATATTCTTTTTCAATTTGTGTAATTAGGCTTTTTGTTAATAAAAGGTGGTCCGTTCTAATGGACGCTGCGTCGGAAATAGATGCAGATACAAGTTTATCTTGTCGTTTATTGGTAAATAATGGCACATCAAAAGTAACCCCAATGGAAAAAAATCTGCCCTATCATCACCATTTTCCATAGCGTCTCTATACGCATAAGACGCATTGATACCCCATTGTGGTTTGTATTGTTCTTTCGCTATTTCAACATCTTTTAATGCCACTTTTTGGTCAACATCGATTAGACGTACTGTGGGATGATTTGAAACAAGTTGAGCTAATGAATTTCTAGACAATAGTTTATTTTTAGACAAAATATTGCTTCTCAAAGGTATTGATGGCAATGAATCAGTTACTTTGATGTCTGTTGCTATTGCGTCAAAATTAGGTCTATTGTCATGTAAACCGTCTTGAAAAACATGCAACCATTCATTAAGCCTTGCGATAGCGGATTCAAGCTTTTGATACTCTACCGTTAATCTGTCGTCTAATTGGATAAGCTCAAGTTGTGAACGAATAACATCTTGTTGTCGGGTTTTTCCTACGGTACTAGAATAACTCGCTCTAGCAACATCTGCAGTTTGTTCAAATAAGGTTTTGTCACGAGTTATAAGGTTAATGGTCTTTTGGGCCAAATAAATGTCTAACCAAATATGTGTCACATTTAGCGTTAGTTGGGCTTTTCGTTCTTCTTGCATCAACGGATATTTTTGCGCACTTGTAGTCAGTTTCGCTTGTTTAATGTCGAGTACGTTTCCTCTTGGCAGCAATTGCGATACACCAACTTTTAACTGCGTCATGTTCTCTTGATTAAAATCCATAGAATCGACAGGTACATTCATTAAACTAACTGACACAAGCGGATCAGACATCGTGGCGACGGCAGAACTTCTTGCTAATGTCGCTCGGTATTTTTGGTTATTGCCATTCACCCAAGGGTCATTTGTAATGGCTTGAATTATTACGTCGTCTAACGAAATAACAGGATTCGCCGTCACCGAATTAGACATAGTAGAAATTAATACCGCTCCGATTAAGGTAGCATTACGAAAATTAAGTTGAGCCATCAAAACTGCTCCTCGTAGTGGTCAATATGCAAGCCCCATTTTTTACAGCATCCACAACTAGGTTTTTATAAACTTGGCGCTTTTTCTCTGGGTGAATAAGAGGCTCAATTTTGTTCATTGCATTAGCCATTGCATTAGCCATTGCTGCCAAAATCGCGCCTGCGACGAAAAATACCAGCATGGCAATTAGTTCTTTTGTTTGTAAATACATGCTTTACCATCTTTAAATGAAAACGGCGTTAGACAAATAAATAGACTAAGTCGTTCTAACTTTTTGGTTTTGAGAGAGTTATGTATGTGCACCAAAATTAAGATGCACTTGTCCTGTGGATTAAGAAATTATAGGAGGACGGTAGAAAGACTTATAAATTGAGATTGGTGATGTATGTTCTAGGCTCGGCACTTTTTCGATTGTTACTAGAGATAATATTGACTGTATGTCAACGGTTACAAACGTGTAAGTTGAGCAGGCGTTTGCGGGACAACTGCATTCAATATCACAACAATCCATTTTCCCGCTTTGCTCATGATTAGAAGGTGCACCATGTGACATATTTCCAGATACTTTCATATCTTTGTGCATTGCCATTGATGAAGATGTAGATGTTTTCCCAGTATGATTCATCGTCATGTGTTGGCCACTATCTGTCATTTCGCAAGGCATAACGGTATTAGCAAGCGATTGCCCTATTACGGACAACAACATTGTTATAATTACGCAAGCTCTAGTAAACGCAGACGACATGGATTTCTCTTACTGATTTGATAGTAGCAAAATACATTCTAAGCTCTTATTTGTAAAGTTGAAAAGAAACAAATAGGTTACTAACATTCTAATACAACGACGACAGCGATTTATAACGCCTTATCAAAAGTATTGAATAAACTCACCTTGCGTTTGTATTTAGCCAGTTGATATACATATGAAAAGGCAAAGGCTCACAATATTTAAACCCTTGTACGATATTACAAGGTAGTTCAAGCATCATATTTTCAGAATCTAATGAGTCTATCCCAATACCTACAACATCAATACCATTGGTATTTGTCAAGCTGACAAGCTGACGAATGACGGTTGTATTACCTTGTGTCGCTTCTATATTTTGAATTTCTCTGCAATCCAATTTGATTTCAGACACCAGTCCGTTAAATACAAATCCTAAATTAGATAACGGCGTTTTTAGTGCATCTACTGAGATCCGATACCCTTTTCTCTTTAGTCCTATTATTGTTTTTTTAATATTATTGTCTAAATTTTCAAATTTTAGATCAGTGAACTCAAACGTTAAATGCTTGGCTGCAATTCTATATGTATCTAAACTTTTTTGGACCATCGCTAAAAACTGCGACAAATGTAAATCAGAAACAGAAATGTTAATGGCGACATGATAATTAGGGTCAAACTCTTTAATTAGCTTACTTAAGTTTTGACACGAGGTGTCTATCACCCATTCAGTTAATGACGAAATCAACCCTGTATCTTTGGCAATCGGTACAAACTCTGAAGGGCTAATTTCACCTAACTCAGAATGTTCCCAGCGAACTAATATTTCACTACCAATCACTTCAAGCTTATCCACACCCAATTTCGGTTGATGGTAGATAATGAGTTCTTTGTTATCGATCGCTTTTTGTAATTCAGTGGCAATTTCAACTCTTCTATTTTGGTTAAATTTATCTAATTCATTAAAAATCCAAAAATCTAATTTTTTAGAATTCGCGATATTAATCGCTTGTTGCGCCTGATTGACAATATCAGTTAATGAAAAATCATTACTTTCCTTGGTCGCTGCGCCAATAACAAAATGCATTTTATACAATTGTGCTGTTGTACTATTGTTTAACTTTTGTAACTTACAAAATTCTTTAATCGTAGTTTTGAGTAACGCTTCATCACTGCTGGTAATCGTAATGGCAAACAATCCCTCACGCACTAAACAGACTTTTCTTATCGTCGAGTCATTATCAACGTCAATAACATGGAGATAACTTGAAAAATATCGTTGTATATCGCTCACAAAACTATTGATAAACGCTATTTGTTCTTGGTTTTTATCTATTGTTGTAAAATTATCAACTTCATCTAACTCAATTAATATTACAGAGTATTTATTCTTAGCTAGCTTAGGCGTTTGATTAATGCAAAATTCTAATTTTGCAATATTTGCCAGTTTAAAGATCTTGTCATGTGTCGCTTCATAAAGTATTTCTGCTTTATTTACCCGTAATCTTTCGGCAAGTGCCATCGAAATTAATGTCATTTCAAAAACGACGCCAAAAAACGCCGCATGCCGCGTCCAAAAGCCATATTCTAACTGCCCTTGCAGCAATAGAGTTCCAACGGCTGAACCGACAAAGAGCGGCAACCATGAGATGATGTAAAGCGTCCCCCAACTCTTATTTTTTCTTATTCTCTGAAACAACATGATTAAGCACAAAATATAAATAAATAGCTGCATTAAAAAAATGGTTTAGCAGCCTCATACTCACTTTGGGTTGTGGCGTATACTCCAAATACAAACAATATGATCGTTAACCCTTTCACAGAGCGCTGAATCACTAATTGTTCTTTATTATTGAAATGTAAAAAGTAATAACTAAATAACAGCAAGAAGATGCCAAGCAGGTAATAAACTGAAATAATATTGTTGCCAATGTGCTGGTAAAAACTGACTGGTAATAAATAAATTCCAAAACCATGCACAAAACTTAAAACCATTAAAAAGCTAATAATATAGCCAACATATAAAATATATAATTTGTCGTGAACACCGAGAAACAAGATTAAGTTATAGGCTGTCATAACAAAGACGATCCCTACGATTGATCCCCACAACAAATACAGCATATTTTTATAACGATTGAAGCCATTAGATTCAAAAAGGGCCACTGGTAGATGTGGTGTTCCTAAAGAATAAGTTCTAATAAGTAATTCTTTTTGTTGTTGCTTTTGCAAACTCACTGCGATTGAAGGTAACGCCATATCGCGCTTCTTATTAATTCGATTATCACCTAATCGTTTAACGAGAGTTGGGATACCAGCTTTTATTTCATAAATGTCTATTTCATCTAACATTGGATTATCAAATAAATAAACATATTCAGACAATACAGAACGTAGATTTCTAATTTTAATTAAGTGCCAGTATTCATTCTCACCAAACTCTAAACTTATTGTTTTCTTTTCTCGAGTATCATTTTTAAAGAAATTGTAGATGGTCTGCGAGTCAGTTTTAAAGTCACCTTGAACATTCCTGTAAACTGATTCGACTGCCAAATTTTTACTATTTAATGCCAGTTTATTAATATTTTCGAGTTTACTAATGATATAGCTAGTAAAAATAACAACTAAAAAGGACATGAACAGAATTGAAATGAACCTTAAATGAAGTTTCATGATTTCACCCCATTTAAAACAAAGCTATGTAAACTTTGGTCTTTAGCGAGAGAGTCGATAAAGCGCTGATCAATGTATTCCTTAAATTCTATTTCTGACAACACGTTTGTTGATAGCGCTCCAACTAAATTAAAAGGAAGCACTTTTAACTCATCAAAATCCGTTTGATTTTTTATATTCTCAACCAATATCGAAATATCCATTTTTTGTAGAGTAGAAGAAAAATTGAGAACTCGTTCGGGGTCGCTTGTCCTTATAAGTTTTTTCATTGTTTCCGCTTGAAACGTAACTACTGAGATAGGCAACTCACTGATCCAGTTTGCACTTTCTATTCCAAATGTATCTTCCTTAATACTAATTAAAAATCCGAGGTCGACAAATTCTCGAAGCGTGCTGATTTCCTGTATGTTTTGCGAATTCATTAGCTTGCTACTTACCGTAATAACAAATAAATCGGCCTTCAAACCATATTTATTTAACGTTTTAATCAGCATGGAAATAAAGGTTTTTGTTATTCTATTTTGAGTTGAGAAGTCGATTAAAAACTTAGTTTTAGTCGAGTCTAACAATGCAACTTGACTGCAAATTAACTCGAAAACTCGTTCTTCGAACAAACTAGCCATCATATTGTTAGTCGTTGTATCTAAACAGGCAGAAAGTTCAAAGAACTCATTATTTTTAGAGGAACTTATACTCAATTTAACTAGCGATAATTTACTGTTAACCGAGTTTGTTGTAAGTTGAAATCCTATTTGAAAATCTTGTAGTTCGTTAGATTTTACAAGTTCCGAAACTAGCTGATGCCTTTTATCCGAGCTCCGTTTCTCAAAAGTTTGAAATGTAGTCGTGGCACGATTGCTCTGTTGTAATACATTAAAGCTAAAAGTAATAATTTCTTCTGGTGACTCAAATTCTGCTGAATTTACGCAACTAATAAAGCAATTAAACGAAACATCAAATCCTTTCAGGCGATAGGTAAAAGGAAGCAATTCTCCAATTTCATCTTGTAAGTTGTCGATTAGTATTTGATCGGTACTTAAAATTACTAATGCAAAATAGCCATCTTTAACAGCAGCAATATGTTTTACGTCGATATGTTCGTCAAGTGTCGCTAAGGTGACATGGTCACTAAAAAACGTTTCAACTTTTGTTAAAAATTTATCAACGACGACTTTTAAACTTATTTGATCTAAATAAGGCGTTAACTGGTGATAATTTTCAACTTTAATTACCACTAAACTAAATGAAGGATTAGGTACAACATCAAATTGTTTTTTAAGTTCCTGTTCCAAAATTATTGAATTGCCAATATTTAAAAAGTGGTCATGTGTGGTCTGGAACAGCAATTGATTTTCGCTCATTCGTAATCGTTCTGCTAAAGCCATCGAAATGAAGGTCATTTCAAATAATACGCCCAACAAAAGTGCATGACGACTCCAGAAACTATACTCCAGATTACCCGTTAACATTAATGGGCCTACTGCAGCTCCGATGAATAACGGTAACTAGAAATCACATAATATTTTGCCCAGCTAAAATCTAACTTTAATCGGATTGCGACTAAAATGATGGCAAAAATATAGACAGAACCTTGTGCCATAAAAACAGTTGCGCCGCCTTATATTCAACAACAAACAACGCGTAAAAACTAAGTGCCAAAAGCAAATTAATAACGACCTTAGCCCGTCCGAAAACTAAGACTGCGTTTGTCTTGATCAAATTTTAGAAACTTCATGGCAAACGCCAACATTAGCGCCCCAACCATGCTAAACAGTGCGATGACATTATCCGCTATTAGGTCATACACCCAATAAGGCACAAGGTAAGTTAAAAATCCATGAACTACACCTAGGACTACTAAAAGGCAAATATGTAACCTACATAAATTAGATAAAGTTTATCTTTTACACCTACAAATAAAATAATGTTGTAAATAGACATTAATATGACGATGCCGACAAAACTTCCCCAGATAAGAAACACCATGGATTTGTATTGTTCAAAGTTTTCATCGGTAAAAATAGATATAGGTAAATTCGGCGTACCTTTAGAATTGGTTCTAATAACCATTTCCATCTCACCAGAACCGTTAAGTTCGATTACGGAGTGAGGTAAAGCAAGTAACTCGAGTTCCGTATTCTTTCGTTTATCGCCTAGTTTTGACAAAACGTGGAGGTCATTATTCTTCAATTCATAAATATCAATGTAATCTAACATTGGATTATCTAATAGAAGGACCAAATTCATTTTGGTGGTTGTCAGGTTTCTAAATTTTAATTGGTACCAAACGTCACTTTCACCAAATTCTATCTTTGAATAGTTGAGTTTAGTTGGTCTAAATCGACTTTTAAATTCACTATAATTAGAGTTAACAAATTGATTTTTGTCATCAACAAAATACGCTTGATCAATTTTTAATTGCAGATTATTGGTGTTTATATTTAATTCGTTTATACGGTCAAAAGAACTTTTAATTCCCCACAATAGTGAAAATAAGATGAAAAGGACACATCCTGTTATTGCCCAGCTCCCAGCTTTTTTCATTATATTTCCTAAATATCTCAATAGTTAAGCCATATTATAGTTCTTATTTAGTAAAAATATTTACTCTTTTACAGAATATTTTTGTTGCATTTTTAATCTCCTACGACTACTGTATAAACCACTGTATAGAAATACTATTAATAAAAACAGGTATTGGCGATGAACTATTTAAACTTTAGTAATAACAAATTTCAGCATCCGGCAATTTCACCGATTAAACCATCAATTAATGCCGACCTTTTAGATACACACTTAGAATTGCTGAAGATAATTAAACGATATGAATTTAGCGATGGTTGGACGTTGCTCATTGCGCCAGAAAAACTTCCAGATAAGCAAATTCTTAATTCATGCAGTATCAATTTAAGTAAAGTACTTACCGTGCATAAGCGATACTGCAAAAGCGCGTTCGAACTTGCCAAAAAGGCCATATTTTTTGATAACTGTGCCGTTTTAGTCATTTGGGACGATTCGATTAGTGGTCTCGAATTAGAATTAATACGAAAACAAGCCCACGAGAATGGTACTGCGCTATATCTATTAAACTCAGATCAAACCACTTATAATGAGTATATTCAAACCCACTAAGTGCCTAAGCTATGTTTTGTTGTCCGTGCAGTGATCGTGAATATGAAATTTGTTGCAAGCCTTTAATTGAAAGGAAAAGCAGCCCAAGTTCACCTGAACAATTGATGAGGTCAAGATACTCTGCGTTTGTACTAAATAAACCAGAATATTTGTACGATACAAGTTCAGTCAATCTAAAAAGTCAGCTAACGGTTGAACAGTTGCGTCAATCATGTATTGAAAATTGTTTTGTTAAGTTAGAAATTGTTAATACAGAAACTCAGTTTGTGGAGTTTAAAGCGTTTTTTATCGAGCATGAACATTGTGGCGTATTACACGAACGTTCTAAATTTGTAGTAGAAAATGGCATTTGGAAGTACGACACTGGAACTCTATTTGACGAACCTATTAATAAGTTAAATAGAAATGACCTTTGTCCGTGCGACAGCGGTAAAAAATTTAAAAAGTGTCATATGAGATGATCGTTTAAGGCATTTGCTTTAATGGGATTAATATCTTCTTGATGTTCCTCTGTAAAAGTAAAAACGATTTAGATTTAGGTGAAATCAAATAAAAATGGCAGGCCAAGCCTACCATTTCAATTTACTTATGTGTTTTAGACTAAATCATTAATTATTTTGTTGTTCAGCCAAATATAACCAAGTTTCTAGAACCGTGTCGGGGTTTAATGAAATTGAATCAATTCCTTGTTCGACCAACCAATTAGCAAAATCTTCATGATCTGAAGGTCCCTGTCCACATATACCAACATATTTATTTGCCTTTTTACAGGCTTTAATAGCCAAAGACAGTAATGCTTTTACGGCTTCGTCTCGTTCATCAAACAGGTCAGCAATAAGACCTGAGTCTCTATCAAGACCAAGCGTTAATTGAGTTAGATCATTTGATCCAATCGAAAAGCCATCAAAGTACTCTAAAAATTGATCAGCCAATAAGGCATTTGATGGTAGCTCACACATCATTATGACTCGTAAACCGTCTACCCCACGTTTAAGACCATGTTCTTCTAATAATTCAGATACACGTTTAGCTTCGCTTACCGTTCGTACAAATGGGATCATAACTTCGACATTAGTCAATCCCATGTCATTTCTAACTCGTTTTAGAGCTTCACACTCCAGAGCAAAACATTCTCTAAAACTATCTGAAATGTAACGAGATGCGCCACGATAACCTATCATCGGGTTTTCTTCTTCAGGTTCGTATTGGTCACCACCAACTAAATTGGCATATTCATTTGATTTGAAGTCTGACATACGAACAATTACTTTTTCTGGATAAAAAGCAGATGCTAGCGTCGATACACCCTCTTTAATTTTATTGATATAAAACTCGACTGGAGAGTCATAGCCTGCTGCAAGTTCGTCAATTTCTTCTTTAATATCTTCTGGTTGAGCATCGTAATTTAATAATGCCTTTGGATGCACCCCAATCATTCTATTAATTATAAACTCTAATCGAGCGAGGCCAATTCCCGCATGTGGTAAACGAGCAAAGTCAAAAGCACGGTCTGGGTTACCGACATTCATCATTACTTTAACGGGTAAATCTGGCATGTCGTCAACCTTTGAAGTCACCACTTCGTATGGCAATACTTCACCATAAATAAAACCGGTATCACCTTCTGCGCACGATACCGTAACCTCGTCGCCTGTGACAATAGACTCAGTTGCATTACCACAACCAACCACAGCAGGGATCCCTAATTCACGTGCGATAATAGCTGCGTGGCAAGTTCTGCCCCCGCGATTTGTTACAATCGCTGAAGCACGTTTCATAATCGGTTCCCAATCCGGGTCAGTCATGTCCGTAACTAAAACGTCTCCAGGTAAAATTTGGTCCATTTCAGCAATTGAACCGAGCACTTTCGCAACACCAGCGCCAACCTTGTGCCCAATTGCACGGCCTTCTGTTAATATTTTGCCGCGTCGTTCTAGTTGAAATGATTCAATAACATTTGCTTCTTCGTTACTGCGTACCGTTTCTGGTCGTGCCTGAACTATATATAGTTGACCATCCATACCATCCTTAGCCCACTCAATGTCCATAGGTCGACCATAATGTTTTTCTATTGTCACCGCTTGTTTAGCAAGCTCCATAATTTCATCTTCAGTTAATGAAAACTGATTCGCGAGTTCAGGTTCAACATCAATAACTTTAACTTGTTTACCATGTTCCACGTCGTCGCTATAAATCATCTTAATCGCTTTACTGCCCATATTTTTGCGAATTACTGCAGGGCGACCATTTGCAAGCGTTGGCTTGTGTACGTAAAACTCATCTGGGTTAACAGCACCCTGCACAACCATTTCGCCAAGACCAAAAGATGAAGTCACAAATACTACATCTTCAAATCCTGATTCCGTATCAATTGAGAACATAACACCTGACGAAGACAGATCCGAACGAACCATACGCTGTACACCAGCTGATAATGCAACACCTTTGTGATCGTAACCTTGGTGAACACGATATGAAATTGCTCTGTCGTTAAACAAAGAAGCAAAAACATGTTTTACCGCGGTTTTAATTGAATCTAGCCCTTTTACATTAAGAAAGGTTTCTTGTTGTCCTGCAAACGATGCATCTGGCATATCTTCCGCAGTTGCAGATGAACGAACTGCAAATGACGCTTCATCCCCTAACTTCCCAGCTAATTCCGCATACGATCGTTCCATTTCATTTTCAAATTCAGGTTGGAAAGGCGTTTCTATGATCCAGTTTCTAATCTTTTCGCCGGCTGCCGAAAGCGCAGCTAAGTCGTCGATATCGAGCGCATCTAACAAATCATGGATGCGTTGCTCTAAGCCACTTTGTTCTAAAAACTCATTAAAGGCGTAAGACGTTGTCGCAAAACCATTTGGCACTTGTACGCCAACACTAGACAAATTGCTGATCATTTCACCTAAAGAGGCGTTCTTTCCACCGACTTGGTTAACATCACCCATGCCTAACTCTTTGTACCAAAGGACATAATTTTGCACGACAAACACTCCGTAATTTTCATTAATATTTAGATGAACTATAGTATTGTTTTGTTATGTAAGTATTATTATGTAAGTAAAATTGTAATAATACAAAACGAATTACATATTGCGGCATTTTACACAGGTGATTCAATTGCGCAAATTGATTTTTTTAATTTTTTAGGAGTGAAAACATGTTCGATCATCATGCATTTTATATTTCAGATGGCACTGCAATAACTGCTGAGACGGTTGGGCACGCCACACTATCGCAGTTTGAAATGCAAATTGAACACGTTACTCTACCTTTTATCGAAAATATAGAGATGGCTAAAAAGGTCGTTTCTAGAATAAATCAAATATATGCTGCCAACGGAAAAATGCCGCTTGTCTTCTATACCTTTGTTGACCAACAACTTAAAGAAATTATTGAGCATGCAAAAGCGGTATGTTTTGACGTACTTATTCCGTTTACTAGCAAAGTGGAATTGGCATTAGGCGTTACAGCAACGCCAAAATTGCACCGCACCCACTCCATGAAAACAAACCGTTATGACTATCGAATTGAAGCTATGAACTATGCTTTAGCAAACGACGACGGCCAGACTATGCAGAATTATGCCGACGCGGACGTTATTTTAGTTGGCGTATCGAGAAGTGGGAAAACCCCCACAAGCATTTATTTAGCGCTAAATTATGGAATTAAGGCAGCAAACTATCCATTTATTGAAGACGATATGGATGAATTGACCTTACCTGCTATTTTGAAGAACAACAAAAAGAAATTATTTGGCTTAACAATCGACGCTAAACGATTGGCAGCGATCCGCAACGAACGTTACGCTAACAGCAAATACGCGTCGTTAAGGCAATGCCGTATGGAGTTACGGGAAGTCGAACGGCTCTACCGTAAATCTAAGATCCCTTTCATCAACACCACTTCGTTTTCTGTTGAAGAGATTTCAGCAAAAATCATGTCTGAAATGGCATTAGAGCGATTTAATCATTAGTTGATCAACAACTCAACGGCCATAAATAACCCAAACAAGATAGGTTGATGTACCAAATAGATGATTAAGCTATGCTGGCCTGCTCGTTCAATCAGTGAGTTAAAAATGGTTAACATAGGTAAATGGAATTGTTCTGCAAGGTTTGTTTTAAAGACCTTCTGAACCACGTTATTGTTTTGAATTAAGTGTCCGAAAAAGATCCCAATCAAAACGATACCAAACCATGGAAACACGGGAACGTAATCCAACGCAGGACGTTTAGTTTCTACCATTCCTAACCAGTGAAAATATAAGGGGTCAAAAAATTGGGATTGAACATAATGTCCTAAAAGAAGACAATTACCCCAAGCACTAACGCAATCTTTGGGCGTGATATAAACGGCAAACTTAAAAATGTCGCCAGTAAAATGAAATGAATTATTCCAAACACAGTTACTTTATCAGCGGCAATAAAATAACTTGATACACTGACGAAGAACGCTGCCAAACCGAGTTGTCCAGAGCGTCTGATAAGATTACGCCAACGAAGTTTAGGATTGTGTGACAAAACTAAACTCACCCCGACTAAACTTAAAAATAGAATGACAATGACGTATCTAAACGGGATCCAATAGCCTTTGCCAAACATGGTGTCGATATAGTTAAAATAATAGAGATCGTAGCAAAAGTGGTAAATAACCATAAGTAAAATGGCAAACCCTCGAAGCCAATCTAACAAAGAATACCTATTATTAATCATACCTATTACACCACTTATTTAAGCAATTAACGTTAGTGTTAAAATCAAAAAACCGGACTATTACATCCGGTTTTGTTTTATCTAAAATTCAACTTTATTTAGCGAATTTTAATGCGTCTGTAATTAAAAATGCCAGTTCTTGAACTTGGTCAGCATTTAAACGTGGATCACATTGCGTTTTATAACGTTGTGATAAGTCAGCTTCACTTAACCCATACGCGCCACCTGTACATTCGGTAACGTGTTGCCCTGTCATTTCAAAATGAACACCGCCAGCCCATGTACCTTCAGCTTTATGAACCGCAAAAAACTGCTGAATTTCTTTTAATACAGAATCAAAGTTACGAGTCTTATATCCGTTGCTTGCTTTAATAGTATTGCCATGCATTGGATCCGAACTCCAAACCACGTGACGACCTTCTTCTTTCACTTTACGCACTAACGCAGGCAATTTACCTTCAAGCACATTTGCCCCCATACGCGTGATCAGAGTTAAACGGCTAAGGCTCATTGTTTGGGTTTAATGTATCAATCAATTTGATTAATTCGTCAGGGTCCATTCCCGGGCCAACTTTCACCCCAATTGGGTTATTTATGCCTTTAAAAAATTCGATATGGGCATGATCGAGTTGTCGAGTACGTTCACCAATCCACACCATATGCGCTGAACAGTCATACCATTTACCGGTTAAATGATCACGACGTGTTAAAGCTTGCTCATAATTTAACAGTAGCGCCTCATGAGATGTAAATAACTGGGTTTCTTTAATAACTGGTGTCGTTTCAGACGTTAATCCAATTACTTTCATAAACTCGAGAGTTTCTTTAATACGATCAGCAAGATGTTGGTAACGTTCACGATTTGGATTTGAAGCAACAAAACTCATATTCCAGCGATTAACTTGGTGCAAGTCTGCTAAACCGCCCTAGGCAAAAGCACGCAACAAGTTTAAGGTTGACGCAGAATGATGATAAGCAGTCACTAATCTATTTGGATCTGGTTCACGGGCTTGTTCGTTAAATTCAAAACTATTGACGATATCTCCACGATAGCTAGGAAATGAAACGCCGTCGATTGTTTCTAAATCAGCTGAACGTGGTTTTGCGTACTGACCTGCAACGCGCGCAATTTTTGTAACTGGAACTTTTCCACCAAATGTAAGTACAACTGCCATTTGCAGCATAACTTTAAATGTATCGCGAATGTTCGCAGCATTAAAGTCTGAAAACGATTCAGCACAATCACCACCTTGCAAAAGAAAACCTCGACCTTCAGCAACATCGCCTAGCTGTTTTCTTAAATCACGTGTCTCTTCAGCAAAAACCAAAGGAGGAAAGCTATGAATTTGTTCCTCTACATTGTGCAGCAATGTTTGGTCTTTATAATTTGGCTGTTGTTGGATTGGAAATTTTCTCCAACTATCTGGTGTCCAGTTACTCACGTATATACCCTTTTATTTTGTCTTTATTTATTGTGTTACTTTTAATTTTTAGAGATGGCTGATATCAAACCGTCACTAGCATCCTCAATTAGATCTAATACAAATTCAAAACCTGCAGCGCCACCATAATATGGATCGGGTACCTCAACAACGTCATTGTATTTTTCTGAAAACGCCAACATAAGTTTAATTTTCGATTGAAACTCTGCTGGGCACCGACGCTTCAGCGAAGCCAAATTGTCGTTATCCATTGCCAAAATTAAATCGTAATGCTCAAAGTCTTGTTCTTTTATTTTTCGTGAACTAATGTCCGAAAAATCGTAATTTCGTTTTTTTCCTGCAGCCACGGAACGCGGATCAGGCCTTGTACCCTCGTGATATGCAGACGTTCCTGCACTTTCGACGTCAATATATAATCCGATACTTTCTGCCTTCTGACGAAAGATGGCATGTGCTGTTGGTGAGCGACATATATTGCCCAAGCATACAAACAATACTGATGTAATTTTAGCGTCCGACATGTTGGTAGATCTTCCATTCATAAATAGCTAACTAAGCTGGCGTTACATTATTTTTAGTGCAACGGAAAAACCTTTATTGTCTTTGTAAAACGCATAATAACCGCGTAAAACCGTTAACCACTTTTGGTTTAGACTGCCATATAGACGGCCAAATTGAAACAGATAATTGGTACTTTTTAGAGCTAATATACTATTGATTATTGATCCCACTCACACTTGAATATAAAACCATCAAATTCTTACCTTCACCTATGGAATACAAAACCAATTTAAGGGCAATTAACTCTGACTATTATTGCGCGAGTACCACAAATTCTTATCCGCAATAATTTATCCATGATAGAATTCAAAACCGTTTTAAAACGACCTTTTAGTTCTCTTTTAAGAAATGAGTCAATGTCTGAAGTTAAACAAATTTTAAAGCTCGCCTTACCTTTATTAGCAACCCAAATTGTCGTTAGTTTGATGTTTTTTACCGACACAGTAATGGCCAGTCGCGCGAGTCACGTCGACATGGCTGCGGTATCTGTAGCAACAGGTATTTGGAGTCCGATCGTTTTTTCTGTGCAAGGTTTATTAGTCGCAATTACCCCTGTTGTCGCTCAATTACTGGGCGCTAATAAAAACAGTTCTACTGCCGATTTAAAAGCATCCCTCAAACAAGGCGTCTATTTAGCTTTGTTTGTCTCCATCTTTGTACTGATTATTTTTCAATTTATTCACATTCCCATCGACAAACTCGAACTCGAAACGGTATTACATCAAAAGTCTTTGGGTTATTTAAACTATGTAATTTGGGGCATAGTGCCGACGTGTTTATTTTTTATCTATAGAGGGTTTTGTGAAGGCGTTGGTGCGACAAAACCAGCATTAATAGTTAGCGTTGTTGGGCTACTTGCAAACATCCCGCTTAACTATATTTTTGTATTTGGTGAATTTGGAATGCCTAAAATGGGGGCCGCGGGTTGTGGTCTTGCTACCGCAATTGTCAACTGGATTTCAATTATCAGCCTATTAATTTACTTTAAAGTTTCAAGAGTATTTAAACCTTATGCAAGCTTAGTCATTGGCAAACCCGACTTCTCTGCCATTAATAATTTAGTCAAAATTGGCACCCCCATTTCACTCGCTTTATTGTTCGAAAGCAGTTTATTTGCGTTTACCGCACTGTTTATAGCGCCTCTCGGTGCGATTGCTGTTGCAGGCCACCAAGTCGCGTTTAGTTATAGTAGCGTTGTTTTTATGGCACCGTTAAGCTTGGCGATGGCCGCCACAATCCGCATCGGTTATTTAAGGGGTCAAGGGGATTATTCAAAACTCATCCATTCGATTAAAACATGTTTTAACATTGCCTTTGTATTTGGTGCCATCGTAATGGTTATAACACTTTTTTGAATCAACAAATCATTGCTATTTATACAGACGAGCCGTCTGTGGTTTTATTGGCGAGTTCCATTTTAGTTATCGCTGCAATTTACCAATTACCTGACGCGATACAAGTGATGGCTGCGGGAGTTTTTAAAGGATTAAAGGACACTAAACCTTTATTCTACATTACCTTTATAGCTTATTGGCCAATGGGATTTGCACTAGGTTATACCTTAGGACGAACAGATATCCTTGTACCCGCGATGGGAGCAGAGGGGTTTTGGATAGGCATAGTGTTTGGGTTAACGGCAGCGTCTGTAATGTTTCTAATTAAGCTTAGATGGACCCTACGCAGTTTAAAGCAACAGCTTAGTAAGCCCCAAATGCCGGAAAACTTCGTTTAGTTATTAGAAATTAAATAACTTAGTAAAATCCATAGAAAAAATGCCAGTCCGTTAATTACTGAAGGACATAGTAAACCCTTTGTAATTAGCTAAGTTAATCAGAAACAAAAAAGGCATAGAGCGATGTGTTTACTCTATGCCTTGATTTACTTTTGACATTAATTTTTAATGCATTTCAAATATTTAAATAACTTCGCCCTATTCATCTTCCAACGTCATTAACGATGTATTACCACCTGACGCTGTAGTATCAACACTTACGGTCTTCTCTGTTACTAATCGCGTAATTAGGTTGTCATTAAACTCCGCGGTGATAGTTGGTAAAATAGCACCTTCACGTTCAGACAACCATGTTGCTACTAACTTACGTCGCTGACAGTTTGACTGCATTACCACCCCCGCAAGTTGCTCTTCTTTTAACAGTGCCTGCAAGTGATTTAGTTTAGCTATTTGTAAAACACCTTCAGGTGCATCCGTAAGTAAAAACTTGTTTCTAAATGCCGCAGCCTTATCATAAAAGATATCAGACACTACAGTGATAACTGTATTACCTGTTGCGAGCGCGGTAATAATTGCAAGTACCCAGTAATGAAACGTCACTTGGCAATCAGCGAACACCACTACATTTCCACGAGGTTCTAAATACAACGTATTAGATTCTCCTGTTGGCCTGAGCAATACAGTTGGACGTTTTAATTTAGATTCAATATCGATTAACTGCTCTCGGGCAATTAATAGCGTGTTGTTTAAATCATCGGCAAAATTGTCAATACTGTCTAGTTTTGAAATCTCAGCGAGTAAACGTCGCACAAAAGAGATACGGTCATTTAACGGCGTTAAGCGCCATTCTTTTTCTACACGACTTGCATTAGCCATAAAATCGGTCGCTTCGGCAGCTATTTTTTCGTCCGACAATAGCGCTTGGTCATTATTTAAGTTGGTACTTAACTCCACTTCAACGTTTTCTTTCATCAAACGTTGTAGATAATTTGGGCCACCTGCTTTTGGTCCCGTCCCCGATAAACCTCGACCGCCAAATGGTTGAACTCCAACAACGGCCCCAATCATATTGCGATTAACATATACATTGCCCGCTCGTGACAATTTAATTATTTTTTCCGCTCGACGTTCAATTCTTGTATGGATCCCCATGGTCAAGCCAAACCCTGTTGAGTTTACTTTATCAATGACGGATTCAATTTCACTTGCTTTGAAACGAACAACATGAACACAAGGCCCAAATACTTCTTGTTTAAGTACATCAATACTGTCAATTTCGTACAAACGAGGTGCAAAAAAGTGACCTTTATCAGCTGAACTAGACAACGGACATTGGTAAATTAACTTACCATTTTTCTCCATATAATCGGCATGATTTTGTAACGCCGTTAGTGCTCTAGTATCAATGACTGGCCCAACGTCGGTACCCAAAAACTGGGGGTCACCAACGTGTAATTCTGCCATTGCGCCTTTGATCATTCTTATCATATTGTCTGCAATATCTTCTTGTACAAACAAAACTCTAAGCGCAGAACAACGTTGTCCAGCACTTTGGAAACCACTTGCAATAACATCGTCTACAACTTGTTCTGGCAAAGCGGTAGAATCGACAATCATGCAATTTTGACCACCGGTCTCGGCAATAAGCGGAACTTGCTCATCACCGCGTTTGGACAAAATTTGAGAAATCAATGTTCCTGTTTGTGTTGAGCCGGTGAACATTACCGCTGCGATACGTTCATCTGGTAACAAAGTATCACCAACATCTCGTCCAGCAGCAATTACCGCCTGAACAACGGATTTCGGCAGACCACAAAGTTCCATTAATTCAATTGCTCTTAATGCAATCAAACTTGTTTGCTCTGCTGGCTTAGCAATAACGGTATTACCCGTAACAATAGCAGCAGCAACTTGCCCTAAGAAAATAGCCAATGGAAAGTTCCACGGGCTAATACACAACACGACACCACGTGACGTTAATCGAGTGTCTTCACTAAGTTGCTCTGCTTGTGCTGCATAATAGCGACAAAAATCCACGGCCTCTCTAACTTCATCAACGCTATCTGCTAGAACCTTCCCTGCTTCTTTAATACACAAGGCATAAAGTTCGTCACTATGTTGTTCTAACATGTCGGCGGTTTTGCGCAAAATGTCTGCGCGCACCTTAACAGATGTTTTAGACCATGACTCAAAGGCAGTTTGTGAACGCTCGAGCATATGCTCCATATCCACTTTTGTATTGACTTGACTCCAACCAATCACTTCAGACAAGTTCGCTGGATTGGTAACTGCCACTAAGTCATCATTTTTGTTCTGTTGTACTAGCTGCTGATTAAGTTCAAACCAGCTTACAAGGCTGTTTTTAAGCGGCGTTAGTTGGTTAATATCTGTGACATCGAAACCAATGGAGTTATCTCGCTCTTCGCCAAACATCTCAATAGGTAATTTAATTTGTTTGTTGTATTTAGACGCCGTACGCTTAATTTTCTCAACAGGATCTTCCAATAACTCTTCCACTGGACGATCAACGTCAACGATGGCATTTACAAATGATGAATTAGCGCCATTTTCTAATAACCGGCGAACAAGATAAGCAAGTAAGTCTTCGTGGTAACCAACAGGTGCATAAACACGGCATTGAATATAATCCATTGTTACGATTTGGTCGTAAAGTGTATCGCCCATTCCGTGTAAACATTGGAACTCAAAACCTTTCTTATCCTCACCGGCTAGTTCAATAATCACTGACGCTGTGTATGCATTATGGGTTGCAAATTGCGGATAAATGGTATCTCTGTACGACAAAAGTTTATTAGCACAAGCGTGGTAAGAAACGTCTGTACTGGCTTTGCGAGTAAATACCGGAAAATGTGACATGCCGTCTTTCTGGGCATTTTTTATTTCACTATCCCAATAAGCGCCTTTAACAAGACGAACCATGAGTTTACGTCCAACATTTTCAGTTAGTTGACGTAACCAGTCTATGACATAGATAGATCGCTTCTGATAAGCTTGCACCGCAAGGCCAAATCCAGCCCATGTGCCAAGATCACTGTCAGAAAATACGGCTTCAATTACATCAAGTGATATATCCAAACGCTCCGATTCTTCAGCATCAACAGTTAGGCTTATGTCGTATTGCTTTGCTAATAAACACAACTCTTTTAATTTTGGGACAAGTTCCGCCATCACGCGTTCGCGATGCGTAAATTCATAGCGAGAAAAAATTGCAGATAATTTAATAGAAATGCCTGGGCTTTGGCGTGGACCTTTATTGCCAGCCGCCTTGCCAATCACGTGGATCGCATTTTTGTATGAATTAAAATAGCGTTGCGCATCGTCAGCATTTCGAGCGCCCTCGCCCAACATATCATACGAGTAGACATATCCTTTCTGTTCTTTAGATTGAGCTCTAACCGTTGCTTCTTCAATCGTTTCACCCATCACAAACTGTTTGCCCATGATCTTCATTGCAATATTCATGGCTTTTCTGATAACAGGCTCACCAAAACGTCCTAGTGAACGTTTGATAATGCCAAAATGTTTATGCAGATTTTTATCAGAGTACTTAACCATAGAACCGGTAACTAACAGTCCCCACGACGATGCATTAACAAAAAGAGAATCGCTAGCACCAAGATGCGCACTCCATTTACCTTGTGTTAATTTATCGCGTATAAGCTCATCTTGAGTTGCTTTGTCAGGCACGCGTAATAGTGCTTCAGCCAAGCACATTAATACAACACCTTCCTCCGACGATAATGAATATTCATTTAACAAGGCGTCTATACCGCCACTGCCTTCAGATTCTGCTCTGATCTGTAGAACCATTTTACGGGCACGTTCCCATGCTCGGGTTTTCGCCCGTAAATCAACCTCAGCTAATGGCAAAATATGCGCAACAGCTTCGTTTTCTTCAATTCGATAAAAATCGCGGATTTTTTGACGAATTGGACAAGTCGCTGCTAAATTTTCTGAAAACAACATAGGACGGCCTCTAATCTGAATACCATTAATAACCACTTTAGTTATGAATGTGTTTAGTGAATTTTCCGCATTCTAATTCAGCAATTTTAACAAGCGTTAACGAATTATATTAAGGCAAAATCATTAGAAATATTTATGCCAGAGGTGATTGATTTTTATCGTTATTACAATGTCTAAATTAACCGTGAAGCCTTTATTTGTAGGCGTCACGTTAATTTTAGGCAATCTGAGTTAAGAAAAACTAATTAGTAAACGAATGAAATTTTAGCGCCAATAAGACACAGTATCACCAATAGCCTTTGCTTTTTTAATTGGTGTTGGTATAGCAGGTGTGCCTAAATACAAAAAACCCACTATCTCATCTTGAGATTGCAAGTCAAATGCGGTTCGTACATTGTCATCAAAAGCAAAACTACCGGTGCGCCAAATGCCGTTATATCCTTGGGCAAATGCGGCCATTTGCATATTTTGAACAGCACAAGCCGTTGTCGCTATTTGCTCAACTCTCGGTACTTTTTCGTGTTCTTTATAACGCATAATAGCAACAATAATCATAGGTGCGCGGTAACACATTTTTTTGATTTTTCGATGACGAGTTCTTCTCGATTCGCAGCCACGGCAGCATTTGTAAATATATCGGTGAGTCGGTCTAAACCTTCACCAGTGCATACGACAAACTCAAATGGTGTTAGGTTGGCGTGATCTGGAGCTCTCAAACCCGCATTTATGATGTTGTCTAAAGCCTTGCCCTCTGGTGCCGGAGCATCAAGACGGGCAAAGGAACTTCGTGTTAGCAATAACTCTAGTGCATCCATTAAATATCTAAACTTATTAAGTGAATTTAAACAGGATAGTACGTAATTCCCATTAAGTTTTAAAGTGATAGATACGAACTAAAATTAACTTTTTGTTTTGTCTACCAAACCCGTTAGATAATGGTCAATACTGGTATATTTACCACCACCAAAAACAAGTAAAACCAGTAACATAATAAAATACGTTGCCGCAAACTCGATGCCGTTGTTTAGAATAACAAATGATCCGCTACTCGATAACCAATCATAATGACCGTGCTCCTGTATTATCTCTATCGCTTTTTGTTTCTTTTCTACAGAGGCCATTATTTGCTCATTTAGAAATAGAGTTCCGTCGGCCAACCAGCTAGACGGATCGGCAATGGCCAGCCACCCATTTTGCCAATGAGCGGTTTTAGCAGCAACAAACATCGTTATTAAAAGTGGTATTGAAGTTAACCGTGTGAGTAAGCCGAACAGTATAAAAATCCCGCCTAGTAATTCAGCAGATATCGCTAAACTTGCCATTAAATCCGGAAACGGTAATCCTAATCCCCATTCATTATTACCAAACCATGCTGAGGTCTGATCAAACGCTTGAAATTTAGTCCAGCCAGCTTGGATAAGGACGGGAGCCAAGTATAATCTGATAAATAAAAGCGGCAAACCATCTGCCAGAGATAAGCGCTCAACAAAATTTTTATAAGTCGAATATATTTTCAAAATACACCTTTGCTTTCTAATATTTATTATTGGTTAGTAATAAGAACGATGTTTTTACGGTTTTATTTCTAGTGAGACAAAAAATAATTTTCTGGGACTAAAAAGTAAAAACGACTACTCACGTAACGGAACAATATCTAGTTTAGTGATAAAAAGGTAAACTGCGTCTAATTTATTTTCTATTGGTATACACATGTCAGCAATCATTATTAAAAATGACCGAGTTAAAGCGGTCAAACGCAAACACCCTTGGATTTTCTCTAAAGCAATTAAAGAAGTCATCGGTGATCCGCAATTAGGCGAAACCGTCGATCTTTTAGATGAAAATAACAAGTGGTTAGCTAAGGCGGCCTACTCTCCGCACTCACAGATCCGAGCGCGCATTTGGAGTTTTGAGCAAAACCAAGAAATCGACATCGATTTCTTTAAAGCTAAAATTGAACGAGCTTTATTTATTCGACAACCGATGATCAAACAAGCTCAAACAACCGGTTATCGTCTACTCTGTGCAGAGTCAGACGGAATTACAGGTTTAACCGTTGATGTTTATAACACTACGCTTGTTTGCCAAATCTTAAGTGCGGGTGTTGAAGCAAATAAAGACATAATCGTCGAAGCCCTTAAGACGGTATTCCCTGATCATGTCATTTATGAAAGAAGCGACGTCGATGTGCGTCAAAAGAAGGTCTGAAAAACCGTCGCGGCGAGATCTTTGGCAAATTGCAATCACCTATCATTATTGAAGAAAACGGCATTAAGGCGTACGTAGACGTTGAAAATGGACATAAGACAGGTTTCTATTTAGATCAACGAGATAATCGAAAAACATTAGAAAAATACGTTGAAGGTAAAACGGTTCTAAATTGTTTTAGCTATACCGGCACGTTTGGGTTAACCGCCCTTAAAGGTGGTGCAAAACATGTTACACAAGTTGATATGTCACAGTCGGCGCTAGATATTGCTGCTAAAAACATTGACTTAAATAATTTTGACCAAGCTAAAGTTTCTCTTGTAAAACATGATGTCTTCAAACTATTAAGAAAATACCGCGAAGAAGGTACAAAATTCGATGTAATCATCATGGATCCGCCTAAATTTGCGGAAAGTAAAGCGCAGTTACGAGGCGCATGTCGTGGTTATAAAGACATTAATATGATTGCCATGCAGTTGCTAAACCCAGGTGGCATCATACTCAGTTTCTCTTGTTCAGGATTAATGGAACCATCTTTATTCCAAAAAATTCTGGCCGATGCTGCATTAGATGCAAAACGTGATATGGTCTTTATCGAAAAGCTTTCACAGGCTCAAGACCATATAATTAGCAGTGTGTATCCTGAAGGTTACTATTTAAAAGGCTTTGTCGCGCAAGTATTCTAATTATTCATCGAGCGCAAATTCGTGAATATCACCACTACCGGTTACAAGCCGGTAGTGTTTTAACATTCCTTTTTGATCTAACTCAACAACACCTGCAGCAGAACTACTCACTAAATGTCTACCATTTAAATGTTTAAACGCATTATCCTGTGTTTTTAAGGGATGATGATCAACCGCTAACTTTCTTCTTTTGGTAAAAATGTTAAGCAAACTGTATTGCGAATAGAGAAATCTATCTATGTAATCAAAGAACTTAAGTAATTTTTGAGGAAATTCATTTTTAAATCCCGAACATGTTAGTTGCCATATCTTGTCGGTACTTGAGCTAAAACGTCTTTCCGCTGAAAAACAAAACGAATAGTGAACATCGCCCGACAAAATGATTATCTCATCAGGCGCATTATCGTGGCGCATCATACTCATCAATTTACGTGCAGAGCCCTGATGAGCCATCCAATTTTCAACATCAACTAACAATTCTTGGCCTACAAGTTCACAAGCTTTTTGTACGACTTCAATTGCTTTAACACCAAAAACGGGCGCCGCCGACACAACAAGTATAGAACCAAACGATTCATAAAGTTGATCTTCAAGCTGCTCAAGTGACCTCCAATCCATTAACCCACTTGGATTTTTAGCGGACGTCTCACTACGCCACCGTTGCGTGCGCGTATCTAATACTGCAATTCTAGGCGATGTTTCAACGACATAATCCCATTGATTAAAATCTAGGAGTTGCTCAGTGAGTTGTTTATTCGCAAAGTCTTTTTTCAGTGCGAGGGATCTAAGTTTTTCTATTATGGGGTCTAGCCGTTCAGGGTTATTGCCCCAACCTTGGAATAAACAATAAGACAACAAACCATCACTTATCATGTGCTTGGTCACTGTATTGCCATAAATATGTGATTCCCAATCCGCTGTTAAGTTCCAATCATCGGTGATGTCATGATCATCAAATATCATTAATGTAGGTACGTTTGCGACAACCGCTTCAAATCGGTCAAGTTCCTCGACAAACTGTTTTACGGTATGTAACTCTTCAAGGTATTTTTTTGCTCTAAACCAGAAAAATCACCAGCTGCAAGTTCCACTTCTTCCATGACCAATTGCCAACAAGCTGTCGACCATAGGTGAGTAGATAGGTCGCAAAAATTCATCTAATGTAATTAAATGGTTTTCATGAAATCGTGCAGAAATAATGGTTGAGCCATGCCAAAAATTTTGCCACCGACTTAAGCCTTCTTTTTGCGGTAATAGCTGATGTCGTTTATTTACTGACTTTTGCCATTCTAATGCAGTTCTTGGTAGCGCATCTGTGTAGTGAGTAGCGGAATACAACTTCAACTTTTTAGACAGTAACTGAGCGCCAATCAACATCGGCGCACTTACATCGTCAGCGTAGATTTGATCGCCCGCCATAATTAGATAATCAGGGCGAGACAGCGTGCCATCTTGAAGTTTGGCATAAATCCCAGCAAAAGCGTCTTTCGCAATATGGTCAGGTTTACGACATGAACCTTGGATAACCGAACTCATCGTTTGGTTATAACAAAAACTTGGTCTGGTTCGACTTAAACTTAAAAGGGATAAATCATATACATGACCGCTATCATCATCTTTGAGCTCATATTCAATATCAACACCATTCGGTAAGGCGTCTTCATATGTTGGAATAAGTCTAAATAACGCGATTGTCGCATTATCACCTATCTGGATCCATTCTACTGAACACTCAGTATCTAATAATTTGATTTGCTCTAAATATAAATTCAATGTCAGGTTACGGTGTTTGTCCATGACCAACCATATCAGTAACTCAGATGACAACAGACGTCGTAGTATAGGGCCGCATAAAATAGAAGGGGTAACTGACAAATTTATTTTCCTTTTAATAAAATAAGGGGATCGCTATTGGGCCTAAAATTAAACCAACCAAAAAGCCCCACAACCAATTTAGACCTTTATATTTTGCTAACAACATACCTACAATCGCAAAGATAAATGAAGCTAAAACAATGATATGCATAACGCTTTAGCCCCTTAATTAAAAGTAATGTAAGAAAATCAGTTTTAGTCGTTTGACTAAGTGTATCGTGTTAAAACGAGAATTAAATCGTAAAGGTGTATTTAAATTGCAAGAATTTGTAAAAAAATTGTTACCGAGTTAACGATCTTCAACTATTGTTTTTATAACAAGAACAAATTCTTAAGAGTGCACTTAATTTATGTCTGAGTATAGACCCTGTAGTTATGTTTCGGAGGACAAACAAAAGTGTAAAGAAAAGGATTTAGGCACTGGATTCTGTTTTTGGCATGACCCAATAATAGACAAAACCGGAATGGAATTGAGTGAACGTTTAGAAGCCTTTGCCTCGAGTGGTGGCTTATTACAGGGAATAAGACTAAAACGCGCCAACTTATTCCACGTTAATTTAGTGCGCCCAGACTCCCCTATCGGTTATGACATGCGCAGTGCCGACCTTTATCGCGCGAATATGCAAGAAGCCCATTTGTTTAATTTGGATTTAAGTGGTGCTTCGTTAATGAAAGCGAACCTCAACGAAGCCAATCTGCATTGTGCCAACCTACACAATTGCAACTTATTAGGCACCAAACTCCATGGCGCTCGGTTAGATAACATAAAAATTGGTGACTTTGTTCAACAAGAAGCAATCGCAGATTCTTTTGATAAAAAAGGGTTAAGGGAAGAAGCGGCTGACCACTATGAACAATCGGAAGAAATATATCGAAACTTAAGAAAATCAGCTGAGTCCGACGGTCTATTGGGCCTCGCGGGGCACTGTGCCCATAAAGAACTTACCATGCGACGTAAGCAGTTTCCTAAGTTTTCAAAAGGACGGATAATATCAAAAACGGTGGACTTATTTTGTGGATATGGCGAACGTCCCATGAATGTCATTTCATTTTCACTCGCCCTGATCTTTGTCTGCGCCCTGCTATTTTTTATCTTTGGTGTCCAAGCCAACGAAGGCATTATTAAGTTTTCAACAGAAAATTCACTCGCGTCGAATCTTTCGGACTTTTTCTCGACCATTTATTTTAGCGTCGTAACATTTACAACATTAGGTTATGGCGACATACAGCCGGTAGGATTTTCGCGACTCATCGCAGCAGTAGAAGCTTTTATTGGTAGCTTTGCGCTCGCACTTTTTGTGGTGGTTTTTGTCAAAAAACCACCCGTTAATTAAACCAAAAGATATACTAGCTTAGTTGATTGACCAACATTTCCGCTAGTCCAGAGTAACGATGGGTTGTTCTATTTATCGCGGAACGCAAACTGGTTTCAGTGGCCAGTAATGAAAAATTGATTTTGGAACGCGTTAGTCCAGTGTAAACAATTTCCCTTGAAACTAACGATGAAGACTCATCTTCCGCTGGGAGTATCAGTATACTATGGTCAAATTCCGAACCCTGACTCTTATGCACTGTCATTGAATAAACACTCTCATGACCTTAGTAACCTTTGGCAATGGAATTTAGAGAATGCAGACTTTCCGACTTGAAAATACGTCATTAATAACCCCGAAACCGGGTCAATGAGTTGAATCCCAATATCACCATTATATAATTTCAAATTATACGCATTTGTTGCAATCATAATTGGCCGACCAACATAATGTTGCTCTTTGTTGGGCACTAACGATTTTTGCATTAATCGTCTATGAACACGCCTATTGAGAGATTCAGTACCAAATTCTGATTTACGGACACAACATAACACCTGTAATTGATATAACGTTTTAAACACCTCGGGGATCAATTTGGCCTCATTTTCAATTGTTAATGTTGCCGCCAATCTATGGATATTAGAATAATGTTCTGTAACTAACTCAACTACTTTATCAATTTCAGCGTGTGGCTGACGATACCAATTTAACGACTGTTCATTTGCTGTATCCGCTAAAAAGTAGCATTGACGCTATTAAAGTCACCAACGTTAATTGCCGCGGCGAGTTGCCCTATCGAACTTTCTGCACCAAACCGAAAACTCTTTTTAGTTCAACAAGGTAACGTAAGGACAATTGGTTTTGAGCAATGTAAAAATCGGCTAACACATTACCAGCCTCTACAGAGGCTAATTGTTGTCTGTCTCCGATCAATATCACTCGGCAGTTTAACGGCAACGCATTAAATACTTTTGCCATTAATGTGACATCAATCATAGAAGCTTCGTCAATAAGCAATATGTCGAGTCGCAATAAATTATTATGATCATGTTTAAATTGCCCGTTGCCTCGGGAGCCCATTAATCGATGGACTGTAGAGGCCGAAACAGGAACCTGAGCCGCAAGTTCGTCTTCAATATCAAGAGAACCTAACGCTCCTTTAATAGACTCTTCAAGTCGTAACGCTGCCTTACCTGTCGGCGCGGTAATTGCGATTTTTAATTTTCCCTGTCCACCTAAGATCTGATGATCAAATAGAATTCCGGCAAGTAACTTAACCACGGTTGTCGTTTTGCCAGTGCCGGGACCGCCGCTAATAACAGAAAACTGAGACTGAAGAGCGTTTGTGACTGCGACTTTTTGCCAATCTACAACATTGTCGTTTTCTTTATTTTCATCGCTGCGCTTAAACATGCTTTCGATAAAGCCTAAAGTACGTGGCGTAATATTATTTTCTGCTTGATCTTCATCTGCGCTTTCAAGCTTATTGTTTGATTGCTTAGGTGCTCGACCTAACATCTTAGTAATTTTATTTGCAATACAATGTTCAGCGATAAAATAACGGTGCAAGTAGAATCGGTTTTGCCACAAAACAAATGGCTTAATAACCTGTTGTGCAGTACTTAGCGAACTAATGTCGTCAATATTTTGGACAAAGTCTGTTTCACCTCTAACGGTATCGAGCCAAATCTGGTGATCGGGTAGCAAAATGTTAAGTTCAAGAATATCGCTTATCGCTAACCAGCTACTAATGATTTTTCTATCAATATAGATACATGAATGTTGTTTTAACATTGCGTCCATTACAAACGCCGCTAAAATCGTTAATAGGTTCCTACTCGAATCTCCCTCAGTTTGCTTATTTTGACTTAAGTGTTCATCAAATATCATATTAGCGAAGTGTTTACAGACCGACTCAATTTTGCCGTTGGCGACCAACTCAGTTAACAAATGTGCGACGGGAGTCTGATCAAATTTAAGTATTGATTTATCGGTTGAGCCTATTTCCATAAAGGAGCCGTTATCATTTATTAACGTATTGCTATTTGTTCTTAATAAAAAATTCATTGTTAAAACCCAAATCCTTTTTGTGACCATAAACCTTCATCGACAATTTTAACATCCGTTCCAGCTGACTTTGACTCGCCAAAATCGGCATTTTGCGCTAAGTCGTGTTGCGCTACATCGTGTTGTTTTAGGGCATTATCAAGATATTGAATTACGTCATAATTCACTTCAAATTTGTATACGCCAGTGTCATCTTTTTCATCCATCCCACGGACATATAAATACACAGCACCACCTACATGTAAGTCGTAATTGTAGTCCGTTAAACGTGTAGCTAAAAAGCGATGTAACGCCAAAAGATAGATCAGCGCTTGTAAGTGATAATGATGGTCAATCATACTTTCAAATAGCTTGGTTTGGTCATAATCTTGAAGTTCAAACCCTAGAAAATTGGATTTGTAGTCCACTACATAAAACTTTTGTTCGTGTTGGACAACAACGTCGATAAACCCTTTAACAACGCCTCTAGACACTGAAAACATTGAGCCTTTCATTTTGTTACTCAATTGTTCTAGCCCCAACATTGATAACGCGTTACCAAAAATGGACATGTCGAGGCCACTAAAATCAAAGTAAAACTCCAATTCATTAATAAATTTATTAGGTGCCAATTGAGATAAAGAAAAACCAGCTTTGGGATTTAAAATTACATTTTGCAACCATTGTTCTACCGTCTCAACCCACTCTAAAGATATTGAAAATTTAGTTAACCCATCAATGATAACCTGGGTCTGTGCAGACATTGGTTGTTGAAAATCAACATGCTCTAAAATCCAATGGATACAGGTTCCCGCATTAGCGCCTTTTGGAAAATGAAACTGATTAAAAACCCCTTCTGGTGCGACAAGGATATCATTAGATTCACTTTCTTCTGCTTCGTTAACCCCCTAGTTTCAAATAGAACATCAGGCTCAGATTTAATGACGTCGCTATGACTTGCATGACCAATTTGGTTACTCATCATAGAATAACTTATGATCCGCCAGTCATGTTTTTTAGGTGGGTTATAATGATTAAATACCATCGAAGCTTCGTCGCTATTCTTAGGCATCAACAATACTGGTGAAGATTTAAACGCGTCATGAACCTCAGAGACAGTTACTTTTTTATAAACAACCCCAGCGGTTTGATTATTAGTAACCTGCTTTGACATTGCAGTAAAATAATCACTGATCCGCTCATCAATGTTCGATTGTTCTTCACGGCCAAATAGCAATTTATAAATCGCGGTTTGATGCAGTTTAAACTGTCTGTTTACAACGTTAAACATGCCAATAACGACGCGATAAATCGGCCTTGTTAAACTGACATACAGTAATCGTATATCTTCTGCCATGCGCTCTTGTTCTGCGTATTGCAGTTCAATAAGTCTATTATCGGCCCTAAAATAGGTGGTATTGTCCTTTTCCGAGGTATAAATAGCTTGTTTACTTAACATTGCATTGCAGATAAAAGGCAAATACACATAAGGATACTCCAGACCTTTAGACGCATGATATGTCACTATTTTTATCAAATTTGAATCCGACTCTAGTCTCAGTACTTTTTCATCGTTTGATTCATTTGATACATCCATCGAGATTTGCTGTTCGAACCACAATAAAAGCTTTTCAATACCAGCATGCTGTTTCTGTTGCGTTTGCAATATTTCCAACAAATGGCGTAAGTCGGTTACGTGTCGGTTGAAGTCATTGACACTCGATGACCATTTTGAATAGCTTTCAGCGCAAAACATTAAATGTTCGACACTGCTCGTAATATTGCCCCTTTGCAGTTCAACTTGAGCTTCGAAAAACCAATTGAGCTTTTCTTGCCATAGATTTGGGTCGTGTTGAAATGTGAGTAAGTCTTCTACTGAGTATTGAAAAAGCTGAGTCGCCAGTGCGGTTTTTACTTTTTGTTCGTTGTTCGGCGCTGCAATTGCCACGAGTAAAAGATTTAAGTCCTGAGCAACTTTACTACTAAAAATACTATCACGGCTCAGGTACACGGAATCTAAGCCAAGTTGACTCAAGCTATTTTTTATAATTTTGGCTTGCGGACGACTACGAACCAAAATACAAATATCACCTGTGGATACCGCTTTTGGATCATCAGGTCCCTTATGTTTATGTCCGTTTAATAAATTAACAATATCGACGGCACACCATTTGGCCATGAGATCATAACCTTGTGTACTTGCTATAGTTGTTTTATCGCACTCTTTGGTTGATGACGTTGATTTGTTTTTATCTTTAACTTCTTCAGCGTTAATAATTGCTGTGTCGTCGGTATTGTTTATATTTGTTTCCGAATTACCACTATCTTGCTGTTCATCAACAACCAAATGACATACTTCAAACGCCGCTTGGTCGTGGTCAATTGGGGCTTGTTGTGAATCAAATGAGCGACCGGAATCAACAGAGACAAAGGGAATTGATTTATGCTCAAATTGTTCTGGGCTATGTTCAAATATATAATTTACTGATTGAATTAACTCAGGGTGTGAGCGCCAATTTTTATTCAAAGTAAAATGACGTTCCGGCGCGATGTCGTGTTTTGCCCGAATATACGTGTAAATATCTGCGCCACGGAACTTATGAGATCGCTTGTTTCGGATCGCCAATTAAAATCATATTAGCGGCCGACTCACCCGCTTCTCTTTCAGGCTCAAAATAGGTTTTATAAATCGTAGAAAATATTTGATATTGAACTGGATCCGTATCTTGAAATTCATCGATAAATGCCAACGGATACGAATTTCTTATTACATTAACTAAAGCGTGCTGTTCGTCATTTTCTAATGCGTTGGCTAAGGACGTTAACAGGTCATCCGGTGTGATCGTTTGTTGCTGTGAGTTTGATTGACTCGCAAGTCGTTCAATACTATTTTTTGCGTGTGTTAACCAGTAACCTTTAAAAGCTGAGCCACAAAAAGACTCATCTAATGCGATTAGTTGTTCGATTAAAGCGATAATTTCGTGCTCTAAACAGGGATGACCTTTTTTGTAATTACTTTGCTTCCCAAAAACCTCCTGACCCCAAACTGACCACCTGTCTTTATCGGCAAACTCTGGGTAAGCGATATCGCCCGCTAAAAACGGTTCTAAACTAGCTAATCGCGTAACGGCTTTTCGCTTTGCAATCATTCCAGAGCTTAAAATAATGTCACTAAAATTACAGTCATTCCACAGTGTACGGATTTTTTCTGTTAGACCAATTAATGTAGCAAGTTGGCTCTGGTAACCTTCCTCATCCAACGTTGGGTTAATTAAAATCCGTTTACCAAGAACATTTGAAATATTGTTATATAAAGCCTCAGGTGTCGCCCAGTTTTCTGAAAATAATCCAAATTCAATAGAGGTCAGCGTTAATACTTCACGACGCCAAAAATCATAAAGCGCTTTATCTGTAGTCGGTTTGCTGTCTAAGTCCATTTCTTTGTCAAAATCAGATTGTGTTTCAAACGCAAACTGGTTTAAGCACCGTTGACAATATCCATGAATCGTAAAGATAGACGCTTCATCTATAAGTACTATGGCTTGTTGAAGCTGAGTATACGCCCGTAAACTAGCCGCTTCTGACGCCATATCATATTGCTGTTGGCACTTTAGTTGATACAAGGAAATGACCGCAATTAGATTAGGATCAGCTTTTGTTTTTTCGCTAGATTGGCTAGAGATTAGATAATGTTGCGCCTCAATTAACTTATCTCTGATCCTATCTTTAAGCTCTTTTGTTGCAGCATCGGTAAAGGTCACCACTAAAATTTTCTGAATTTCAATTGGGCTCAATTCACGTTCGGGGTCTATGAGCCCCAAAATGGCCCTAAGATATAATGTTGTAATAGTATAAGTTTTACCGGTGCCTGCACTCGCTTCGATTAGGCAATTTTGATTCAGCACTAAAGAGAGTGGATTAAGTACGTTCATTTAAAGGCTCTCCACTGGCGCTTGATTAATGTGAGAAATATAGTGCTTTAACCCTCTAACTCCACAACCCATTCCTATTTCTAACATGGGCAATAACATTTTATCTGCTAAAGCAAAAAACTCAGGCGTGAAATCATCAAGCTTGGTAAATAAACGCCAACTGTAACTATCTATAGCAATTGTAGCTGCAGCGCTGCCCTCTGCAATTGCATCCATCAATACGCTTTCAAGTTCTTGTGGTGAAACATCTTTTTACGTTTCTGCAGCCATAAAAGTGCGGTTTCCGGGTGCCATTTCAACAAACGTTGTTGGTCCATTGAATAACAATAAAGTCGCAACCAGTCATTTAACATCTGTGCACTGTACGCTTTACTAAGTGCAGGAAACCATGCCATTTAGGTGACGTACCTTCTATCCCATAAACCACTGACTTAATTTCAAAGCCACTGGCATTTATCACTAAATGGTTAATCCAACAACTAATAATATCAACCGTTCTTATTCGTCCAGCTCTGAGTTGCACGTTTTGACCTGCGAGCAAATGGTAATCAGCTTCTAGGGTAATATTACCGTTACCAAACGCTGGTTTATATTCAATTGAAAGTGGTGTTGATTGAATGTTATCGCCTTCTTCAATCTCAACTACCTGATGCAATCCAGACGTATATTTTTCGTTATTTGCACTATAATTTTTATAAAGTCGTTGTCCCCATTCGTCCGACGGAAACTGACCATTTTGTAACATAAGCGTTTTACTTGGTAGTTGTTGATTAAGTGCAGCTTCAATAAATTTAAGATTCATTGTGTATTTAGTTAGGCCGTTGTGACTAAAGTTTTCAACCTCTGTTAAAGTATCTGTATAGAACTCATATCGAACATCTAATTGTTGACGATAAAACGCTTTGATTGGATTGCGACAAAATTCAATAAACTGATCAATATTAATTTCACTGTCGTTAGCATTCGCGCTGTATTGAAACCAGTTCTCCAAATTTGATTGGTCAGAGGTCAAAGGCGACGATGTAAGTTCCTCCCCATTGTTTTCAGCATGTGCTGCTTTTGCTACATCAAACCACTGTTTATGGTAAGAATTTTGCAAATTACTCTGTGTTGATTGCGTATAATATTCGCTATCAAATGGTTGTAATCTATGGATATATTCAAAGCTATCCGTTAGTTTTTGTTGCTTGTTTGTTGGTAAATATGATTGACACAAGTAATCTTTAAACTCATTTAACAACACTGAAGGAGGCACCATTTCATTATTTTTGAGAGAAATACCCACATAACTTAAATAAAACACGTCTCTGGCTGAGCACAATGCTTCTAGTAATAAATAGCGGTCATCCCATTTTCTCGAACGATCGCCTTTTTTAGGCGAACATAACGAGACTAAGTCAAAACTAATTGGGTCAACGTTCCGAGGGTACTCACCTTCATTTAAGCCTAATACACAAACAACTTTAAATGGCACAGATCGCATTGGCATTAAGCTACAAAAGTTAAGCTTACCCGCTAAAAATCGCTGCGTTACCCCATCTTCTTGTAAAAAAGTATCAAAATGTCGGTGAATAATTTTGTAACTCACTTTTTGATCAAGACGTAACGTATTAGAGAAGTCCTTGAGTTTGTCATTGACGTCCCGAATAGCCATTAATACGTTTTGTTCAATTTCATCGAGTGTGTCTAAGTCAAAACTATACGCCAATAGCTCAGTTATATAGTGATGCCACTGTTCAGGGGTTTTAGCCGCGTCTAATTCAACTTGTAACGTTACAACAAACTGGAAAAAATCGATTAGCTTACCCAGTGTTTTCGCTTGCATACCTTCAATTTCTGAAAAAGAAACAATGTCATGCCATAGTGCATCTTCACCTACGGATATGCCGAGCAACATACGCTTTAAACCACTTTGCCACGTATTCATATCTCTATTTGGCATTTGCCATTTGGTTTTATGCGGTCCAGATATTCCCCATTTAATCTGACAACCATCAACCCACCTGCGAATAAGATTTAAATCTTCTTGGTCAAAACTGAATAAACGACTCATAAAAGGAACTTCAATAAGGTCCAATATTTCAATGATGGTAAATCGTGATTCAGGCAGTAGGAACATATCAACAAATGCTGTGAGTGATGGACTTAGATCGTGACCGCTGCGGTCCGCAACTGTATACGGAATGTACTTTGCACCTTGGTGTAACCCACCAAAAACACTTTCTATAAACGGGCTATAAGCATTAACATCTGGCATCATCACGAGTATGTCACTCGCTAATAACCCCTCGTTCTCAGCTAATAAATGAAGCAAGTTATCTTTTAATACTTCCAGTTCACGTAAACGACTATGGCAAATATGAACTTGTATTGATGTATCGTCTTGAGGCCAAACTAATTTGCCCTGCTCTGAATTTAACTCTTGAGGCGTCAACGGGACCTGACTGTCACGATATTCCAAATTTAGAATGTCATGCTGAATTTTTGTAAAACTGAATTAGTGGCTTGATCAGCTTGGTCAATAAAGATGTCATATACTTCAACATTTCTATTGGTTAGCAAATCCAGGTAATCTTTACCTACTTTTCCCCAACTGGCCAATAATGGGTTGCCAACAATATAATATTGGTCATGTAATTCACTATTAATCTTAACTATGTTTTGTTGTTGACTCGTCAATCGGGCAGCAAGTTTAGGGCTAATAATATCGCCCCAGTATAGTTGACAAGGATTAAACCAATAAACATCAATTTCAATGTTTCTCGCGAGCGCTTCCAGTACTTCAATCTGTTGCTCAGGTAACGTTGAAATACCAAATACACTGACCCTAGCACCAACCATCGCCTGAATTGTTGCCTTATCGGCTTGCGCTAACCAATTTAACAACACCCTTTGCATTTCCGCTCGGTGTAATGCAGGAATGTTGTCCACATCGTCATAATCTGCTTCTACGTATCGAACAACTTCTCGCCACAATATGGCCTGCCACGCGTGTTGTTCTATATCGATATTGGGTTCTGTAAGTGGTAAATCATTATTGCCTTCCTGCCAGTGCGTCAACCAATGAGGTCGGTACATTAAGTAATTGTCGAGTACATCAGCTATTTTTTCGGCCAGTTGAAACAATCTAAGTTGATAAAAATGTTCACTTCCATTACTTGTATCAATTTTAGCACTTTCCAAAAAGTGGCTCAGAGCGTTAAATTCTGCTTATGGGTTAAAAACTGGGGTAATAACTTAAACAATATCCAGGTCATTCGGTCTTTATTAAATGGACTTTGTTCTGGAATATCTGGCATGGTTTTTTGATAAAGTCGCCAAATAAAGCTACTCGGTAACGGAAACGCCAAATTTGCTGCTATACCATTTGATTTTGCGATTTCTAGTTTAAGCCACTGCGCCATGCCGGGGCTTTGCACTAAAATCGTATCCGGGGTTAGTACAGAATCTACGGCATTGTCACTCATTTGTTTTGATAAAATGGTGACGAGAGCTTCAAGTCGATTAGATTGAAAAACATTCAGCATGAAAACAAGATCTTCGTTGTATCCTAGTTATCGCTTAACTCTAATTCAAATTGACTTGGTTTTCAGTGATTAATTTAAACTATTAAAAAGACCGTATAACTTTTATACGGGTAATTCCAAGAACAAGAATTAATTACACTGCACTGTGCCACCAAATGCCCATATTTTGATAGCAATCGATACTATCGAGCAACATATGAACCATTAAGCCGACCCCAATCCAACGTACTCTTTTAAAAAATAACAAAACACCATAAAGCAAAATAAAATAAAGTTTATGGAATGGATGAAAACCTATTGAACAACGGTTTGGGTCGTAGATCGGATCCGCAACGACATGGTCAATATCAACAACCATCGTTAACATCATAATGAGTAGTGGTTTTTGCCATTGTTTTGGTGCAAAAATTAAAGCAATGCAGCACGGCACTAGAAAGTGTAAAAATAAATGAAAAATAGTTAGCTCCTAGCTACAATTTAATAGACTTATATTTGCGATTCTAATGACTTACAGGCATCATCTCCACCATAAAACATTAGCATCGTGATTAAATTCTATGAAAATTATTTCTTTTAATATAAATGGCGTTCGCGCTCGAATTCACCAACTAACTGCGCTTATCACTAAACACAATCCAGATATAATTGGCTTGCAAGAAACTAAAGCACATGATGAAGTTTTTCCATTCGACGATATAACTGCTCTTGGATACTATCCTATAGTACATGGCCAAAAAGCTCATTATGGTGTGGCTATGTTAGTTCGCCAAGACTTAGTTGAACAGATCATCAGCGAAGATAAAGGCTTTTCGACAGATACAGAATTGCATCAAAAAAGAATGGTATCAGTGACGTTAAATACGCCCAAAGGCAATAAGTTAACAGTAATGAATGGCTATTTCCCACAGGGTGATAACCTTTCACACGAGACTAAATTTCCGTACAAACAGCAGTTCTATAAAGATTTAATGAACCACTTAGAGACTAATCAAACGCCCACGGAAAACTTGATTGTTATGGGCGATATAAATATTTCTCCAACAGATTTAGATATCGGAATTGGCGAAGTAAACCGCAAACGTTGGTTAAAAACTGGAAAATGCTCATTCCAACCGATTGAGCGCGAATGGCTCAGTGACCTTTTAAATTGGGGTTTTACTGATACGTTTAGGCAACTGCACCCTGATACTACAGAAAAATACAGCTGGTTTGATTATCGTTCTAAGGGATTTGATGACAACCGAGGCCTTAGAATAGATGTGATCTTAGCAACAAAATCGTTGACGGATACTCTAGTTGGATCAGATATTGACTATGAACTGCGCGGTATAGAAAAACCTTCTGACCACGCACCAATTTGGTCAACGTTTGAAATTTAAACTAAATTTAGCAATAAAAATTGAGAAAAGACATGAACAGTAAAATGATAACTAATTTGGCCATGTCGGCATTGATGATGAGTGCCTCTGCTGGCGTATTTGCCGACTATAAATTGGATAATGATAATTCAGCCTTCCACTTTTTATCGACTAAAAAACAAACAACCACTGAAGTTCATCAGTTTACTCAACTAAGTGGCACAATAAACAAGCAAGGCTTAGCAAGTTTATCAATTGATCTAAATAGTGTCGAAAGCAATATCGAGATCCGTAATCAGCGAATGACAAAAGAGTTGTTTGAAACGAACCTATACCCTCAGGCCGTTTTTACAACCCAAGTTAAACCTAGCGTTTATGAAAATCTAACCTTGGGCGAACACACAACAACGACCATAGAGGGAATGTTATCACTCCATGGTATTTCCCAAAAAATAACAACTGAAGTGATGCTTGTGAAAGGAAAAAACAAAACTCTGACAATAAGTACTATCAAACCGCTTGTGATAAATAGTGACCAATTTCAGTTAACTGGTGGTATCGATAAACTTAAACAATTAGCGGGACTAAGTTCGATCAGCTATTCAGTTCCAATTACGTTTTCCCTTGCATTTAGTCACCAATAACGATTAACAAATCAACTCTGGAGTTAACGATGATTGAAGTATATGGCGATGTAAATTCAGGAAATTGTTACAAAGTAAAACTTGTTTGTGAGTTGTTACAAGTCAAATATAAATGGATTGAGGTCGACATATTAAAAGGCGATACCAAGACCAATCAGTTTGTCTCTATGAATCCAAATGGCAAGATCCCGTTTGTTCGTTTTAGTGACGGCTTTTGCCTATCGGAATCTAATTCTATTATTAACTATATTGCAAATAGCAGTAAGTTTTACCCTTCTGATCCTAAAGCCCAAGCACTGATCCAACAATGGCAATTTTTTGAACAATACAGCCACGAACCATTTATTGCCGTTGCGCGCTTTATTAATAAATATTTGGGAATGCCTGAATCTAGGTTACAAGAATATAAAGATAAACAAGTCGGCGGCAATAAAGCGCTAACAGTTATGGAAAAATGCTTGCAAAGCTCCGCATTTTTAACAGGTGATACAATTACAACTGCGGACATTTCGCTCTATGCTTACACCCATGTTGCAGATGAAGGGGGTTTTGACCTCAGTCAATTTCCGAATATTTCAAATTGGCTCAAACGTATCGAAAACAACGAACACTACGTTGCTATTGGCTAATCTATTTATATTTATTGAAATCGATTTTGAAGTTTAAGGTTATCGCAGCGTTAAAATAAAAAGTGGCGCCGACTTTGGTCCAAAACCACTTTAGTAAAAAACGTTTAAATGATGACTCGATTACTATCGTCTATTATATTGTTAATTAAATGACTTGTTTGTTCTTTTGCTTGGATCAAACAGGTCATGTAATACACAGGCTAAGTCTAAAAATGTTAGTTTATTATCTGATTTACCCAGACGTTTATCTGCTTTACCTTCTAAACCAGGCTCCACAAGTGGCGTCAATTTAATCTTAGACTCTAACTCTCTGTACCATACTCGTAAACTTACAGGTAGTTGACTATTCGCTTTTAGACCCAGTACATAAAACGCTTGTACAGGAATACTTAAAAACAAAATCGTCATCGCAAATGTAAGATTTATCTGGCTTGTTCCAAAAAACTGTAAATGCAGAAACGCAGTTACAATTGCAAGTGAAGGCATTAGTGTCAAAGACAACAACGCTAGTTTCACCGCCCTTGTTTGGTCAAACATCGCCAAATAGGGTTCTCGTTTTGGCCAAAGTTGGCTAAAATCATATCCGGTTTTTAGAGTTTTAATTATTAGCAAATTTCACTACCTCTTAAATAGACTCACTACCATTAAAGATAACCTAATTCTCAACACCGTCAAAATACAAAATGGACATTATCACTGGATAATCAATTTTTGCGCTATTTATCAGCTATCTAAGTACCATATTTTTATCTAAATGTTATTTACAAGTTATCCACAAGCGAATTTAAAAACACCGACTTATCCACTATTTACATCAAGTTTATACTTGCTTTTGTTGTCTATTTGTTCATAGGTTAAAAGTCAGGCCCAAATCCGATTACTTAAGCAACTACGTGCGTATGTTATTTGTTCGGTGACAATATTTAACCACTTGTTAATACATATTATTATCAACAACTTACAGACTATAACAGAGTTACTCAACAGAGTTATCCACACAATCTGTGGAAAAGTATTAAGCACAGTTGATAACTGTGTAAATAAACAGGAGTTTAACAACGTTGTAGAAAATAACGTTAGACTATTTTAAAGGTTTTAGACTGCTTTTTTGTTTAAAGCATAGTAATATAAAAGGCATCGGTTACTAGATCGAATAAGGATATCGGCTTCATGCCTAAACAAACATTACACCTTCTAGACGGAGAGTTTTCAGTACACAGTTTCGTACCAGAAACGCCGGTACCTCAAGTCGTTTTGCAATCTGATATCTTTTTTATAGGTAAAACTGCAGACGAGTTATCTATTGTTTGCTCTTCTGATTTAAAATTAGAGAGCGACGAGCAAGAGGATGGCTGGAAGAGTTTAGAAGTTATAGGGCCATTGGGTTTTTCATTGACAGGGATTTTGTCAGACATTAGCGGCGTACTCTCTGCTGCTGATATCAGCATATTCGTAATTTCAACATTCGATACTGACTACATTTTAGTTAAAAGTAAAAATGTTGAAGCCGCGATTATTCATCTCGAAAAAGCCGGCTACAAAATAAGGGCTGAGATTTAGTAAAACCATGATTGGTCAATCCAGTAAAATAGAATTTAAACAAGGGGCCACTGTAACTGGGGTACAAATACCTGCTCCTATATCGGGGAAAGTCTCCAGAATTTCATGCCCATTAGTCAACCAATTAGGGTGTGGCGTAAGTATTACTCCGACGACAAGTCAGGTAACCGCACCGTTTAATGCCCATGTGATTGCTATTGATATCTCAATCGGCCAGATCGTTTTACAAGCAAAAAACAAGCTTAAACTAGCTATTCAGTTACCTTTTGAATACAAACAAAACTTGGGCCTAGGCATTAAGATTTTAGTTAAATTAGGTCAAGCAGTAACCCTTGATCAACCATTAATGGAACTTAACCTTTATAAGATGAGTCACAACTCAACACCGACCCATCTTTATATCTTTTGGTTAAATGCTCAAACGATAAAACGAATAGTCGTACCAAGAACTCACGTCGAGCATGGTGCAGACCCTTTATTTACCTTAGTGACAGAATAAATAAACTATGAATACAACAACTATATTTGGTATTAAGAACTGCGATACCATAAAAAAAGCGCAAAAATGGCTAACCACACAAGACATCTCTTTTACATTTCACGACTACCGCAAAGACGGCATCGAACACCAATGGCTTGTTAATGTATGTAAAGAACTTGGTTGGCAAAATGTATTAAACAAACGTGGTACAACTTTTCGACAACTAGACGATTCGACAAAAGAAGCCATGGACGAATCATTAGCGATTAAATGTATGCTAGACGCTCCAGCGATGATTAAACGCCCTATTTTATATACAAACGGTAATTATTACCTGGGTTTTAAACAAACTGATTACGAAACACTTTTTGGCAAATCTTAATATGCAAATATCTCCAACAATTGAATTAACTCAACAACTTATAAGTCGCGAGTCTGTAACTCCAGAAGATGCAGGCTGCCAACAGTTAATGGCTTCTCGTCTTGAAAAATTAGGTTTTAATATCGAATCGATGTTTTATGTCGACACATTAAATATGTGGGCACGAAAAGGCACAGAAGCGCCGGTGTTCTGTTTTGCAGGGCACACCGATGTTGTACCGACAGGAGATGTTAAAAACTGGTCTACACCACCTTTTGAACCTGTTATCAAGGACGGTCATATTTTTGGTCGTGGTGCAGCAGACATGAAAGGCAGTTTAGCGGCTATGGTTGTCGCAACAGAAAATTTTGTCAAAGCTCACCCAGATCATAAAGGCTCTATCGCTTTTTTAATTACCAGTGATGAAGAAGGTCCATTCATCAACGGCACGATGAAAGTCATTGAAACGTTAGAAGCCCGAAATGAAAAGATTGATATGTGCATTGTTGGTGAACCTTCTAGTACCAACTATTGTGGAGATATCGTAAAAAATGGCCGTCGGGGGTCTTTAACAGGCGATTTAACGGTTAAAGGTGTGCAAGGCCATGTCGCTTATCCGCACCTTGCTGAAAACCCTATTCATAAAGTGTCGCAATCTATTTTCCAATTGACGCAAACACAATGGGATCTGGGCAATGATTTTTTCCCACCTACCAGTTTTCAAATATCAAATATCAATTCTGGCACTGGCGCTGGGAATGTTATCCTGACGATGTTGAAATCATGTTCAATTTTAGATATTCAACTGAAGTGACCGCTGAACAACTTGTTCATCAAGTTGAAACATTGTTTAACGATAATGAACTTAACTACGAGTTAAAATGGACATATAACGGTCTACCGTTTTTAACAGACGAAGGTACGTTAGTCGACGCTGTTAACATAGCAGTTGAAGAAGTTACCGGGAAAAAGCCACAACTACTAACGACAGGAGGCACGTCCGATGGTCGTTTCATTGCCCCTACTGGCGCGCAAGTCGTTGAATTAGGCCCATGTAATGCGACGATACATAAAGTAGACGAATCTGTTGCTATCGCAGATTTAGATCAACTAACTGAAATGTATTTTAAAGTTTTAGAAAATGCCCTATTACCATAATTTAGGAAAATAATTAGTTAATGAAAAAATTGGATCTAACCGGCAAGGACACCGCTAATATAATCTTTCAATCAAATGGCGTCGCAATACATAGCGACGTTATAGAGCCTTATAATGCCTTACAAACTGCAGCATTTGATGCCGGTTTCGACATGCAGATTGCATCAGGATTTAGAGACTTTGAAAGACAGTTAAAAATATGGAACGGCAAATATTTAGGTATGATCCCAATTTTTGATGACAATCAAATACAACTTGACGTTGATACCCTTGAACCCTTCGAGCGAATAAAAGCTATTTTGAGGTTTTCCGCGCTTCATAGTGCGAGTCGTCATCATTGGGGCACTGATTTTGACTATTACGATAAATCTACTTTTGATCAAACGTTGGGGCTTAAATTGGTAAGTTCTGAATATCAGGGCGACGGACCGTTTGCTAATTTACACCAATGGCTACTAAACAATGCTGAAAACTTTGGCTTCCATTTCCCTTATCTAAACCACAATGGCGGTATTGCCGAAGAACCTTGGCACATGTCTTATCACCCGCTATCTTCAGGCTATTTGGAATTACTTGAGTCGGAACCAAAGATATTGTTCGATTTGATCATAAATGAAGATATAGCTGGCAAAACCACGATACTTAGGAATTTTGAGCATATACTTGATTACTATATTTTGAACGTAAATCGAGTAGAGTAATGTCAGGATTTGCAATTGTAATTATTGTTATCGCGCTTGGTATGATAGTCGGCAACATTATGCTGTTAAAACACTCCGCAAAATTTTCAATGAAGAACCTAAAACAGGAGCCCATTGAAAATTCGAAAAATCAGATGAGAAATCATCTGAGCATACAAAGGTTAACGATAAACCTACAGATGAGTTGTAGGGGAAAAAGACAAGCTTTCACCCGCAACCGTTAAGTACACAGTACCATCTTGAATCGTGACTTGAATAGCCATGGTACGCTGCAATGCTGCAACAAGTTGTTGTCCGATGGTAGAAGGTACAGTCACAACCGAAATGTTATCTTTAACGCTAATTTTATTCTTTTGCTTAGCCCAAAACTCATTAAAAAAGCCGTCCTCGTAAGCATAGATAGCCATTTTATTCGATTGGTTACTGCCTTTTTTCACTCGAGATTCTGACGGTTGGCCTAACGCAATCCAAAGTTCAATAACATCAGACATGTCTTTTGCCATAAGTCAGGCTCGTCTGTGTCACTTAACCCTTTGGTAAACTCGAGTGTTTCTGACGCATTTAAAATAAAGGCTAATAAGCGTAACATCATGCGCTCACTTGTTTCTGATGGATGTTTTGCAACCGTCAGTTGGTGGTCATTATAATAATTTCGATCTAGGTCAGTAATAGACACATCAAATTTATAAATCGTTGCTTTTAAAGCCATAGTCAGTTTTTACTCTTCAAATAAGACAGGTTGGTTTTAGCCAACAAATACATAAATACAAATACCGTTAACCCGGTTGCTGAAAAAACCATGGTCATTACCAAAATTTGATACCGGGCAGCAATGTATGGTTCTACGCCGGAAAGTATTTGACCGGTCATCATACCTTAGCAAGGATACAACGCCGACTGCCAACATGGAATTGATTACTGGGATCATAGCGGCTTTTATCGCAATATTTTTAGCCAGAAGCTACTGTGTGATATTCAAGTTCAGCAACAAATCGCTCCAACGCAAGGCTAATCGCGGTCATACTGCTACTAAATAGCATACCACCAAGTGGGATCAAATATTGTGGGTTGTACCAAGGTTCAATTCTCAAAACCCCTGAGTTATAAAAATCAGAACAAGGCCGCTGCCAATTAATATAGAAATTAAGGCGTGGCGAAATAACACAACCGTTTTAGTTTTAATAACATTAAGAGCAAGCCAACTTGCTATCAACATCATTAAAAATATCAACAAAGTGATAAATAGAGGGGACGCTTGTTGAAACACCCACAACAGCGCATAACCGACGACCATAAGTTGCAATAACATACGAGCAATAGAGATAGTGGGCCCGGTCACCGGCATTTTAGAGCGGTACATGAGAAACAAAACAGCGCTAACAGGAACAAATGATAGCGCCACGTCAATCAGTTCAATTTGTTGAGTCACAAAAGCGTCCGTTGGTTTTTTTGGATTTCAAACAACTTTGAAATATTAAAGCGTTTAGTCAGTTGAGTTTGCAAATACTCTACGTTTTTTCGCCCGATATCTGTTTCACCATCTATAAAGTTAGCAACCCACCCAATAACTGCGCCACCTGAATTTATTATCGACTCCGCAGTTAACAGCGCATGATTTAAACACCCGAGTTTAATACCTACCACCAATAAAACAGGTAATTTTTCATTAACGACCCATTCAGACATCAGCTCTTCATTATTAAGGGAAGATGCCAGCCCCTGCTCCTTCTATTAAAGTGTACTCCGCTCCAGGAACTTTTGAACTAAGCAACGAAAGCAGCGATGCATCTAAAACCTTATTCTCAAGCTCTGCTGCAATATGAGGTGCTATGGGCTGTTGATATAATATGGGATTTATTTGATCTAACGAGTACACTTTATTACACGCTAACCAAAGATGATAAGCATCTTCATTTACCGCTTTGCCGTTAACCACCAATGATGGCTCAACACCAGCTGCGACAGGCTTAAATGGAAAAACCGAGTGACCACTGTGGATTAAGGCTTTTACTATTAAAGCACTGCAATAGGTTTTACCTACTTCTGTATCTGTACCAGTGACAAAAAACCGTGTCGGTAATTTAGCAAAATCCATAAACGCTATTTCTCCAACGTTATATAAACAACCTGATAGGTTGCGGGGATTGAATTGTCGCTACCACAATTATGTTGATATGCTTGTTCCATTTTTACCCATTTGTTTTTGGTCACTAAACCTTTGTTCTTACGATCTTTTACAAAATTAGCACCAAGTAACTTTAACTCTTTTGCAAGTGATAAAACAGAATCAAATTTTAACGATATAGTTGCCAATTCTGCATTAGTTTTTTTCCAATCACTTGAGTTAACGATCCGCTCGATGTCTTCAAAAGTCGAATATTGATGAATATGGGTATCGTTATCAACAGCAGACCAAGCTTGTTGCAATTCAATTAACGTACCGCTTACTAAAGTAGAAATAACGGCTTGTCCGTAAGGTCTTAATATTTGGTGTATCTCACTTAAAACGGTTTCGATATTGCACCACTGGATCATCAAACTTGAAAAAACCAAATCAAAGCAATTTGGTTGTAAAGGCAACTTATGACTATCACTTTGTATCTTAACGCCAGACGATGGATTTGTTTCTAACATGGATTTTGATAAATCAAGACTGATAAGTTGTGTTGTTAACAATTCTAACTCAGGCGCAAATAAACCCGGGCCGCACCCCAAATCCAAAATGCGTTTATATTTTTTGTTAGCTATCTTAGATAAACAAGTTTGCCCAACTCTTTGTTGTAACTGGGCTCCGCAACGATACGTTTGCGCTGAATTTGAAAAGCAAGTCTGGATCTTTTCTCGCTGAGACAATTGTTGAAACGTATCTTGCGCTATAAGTTGCGATTCAAATTGCTTAGTCATATGTACATTCTACTAAGCTTTTTACAAGAAAATCGATATCGTCATGGGTATGATCAGTTGTCAGTGTTAAACGCAATCGAGCAGCGCCTTTAGCAACAGTAGGATAACGAATCGCGGTGAGCCAAATTCCCTTTTGTTTTAATTGCTCAGAAACCGACAAAGCCACTTTCTCATCACCAATCCAAATAGGTTGGATTGCAGAGCCACTTGGCATCACGGTTCTGTTTGCGTTTTTCATTTTGGTTTTAAAATAGGCAATGTTGCTGTGTAACTTCTCTCTACGCCAATCTTCACTTACCATTTTCTTTAAATTCTCACTAACCAAATAGGTTTGCATTGGCGATAGATGCGTCGAATAAATAAACTCTTTTGAGTAGTTAGTAAAATAATCAATATATAATTGCGGAGCAATGACGGCAGCCCTTGTGCACCGACGCCTTTACCAAAGGTAACCACTAAAATGTCAATGTCACTAAAGGATAAATTCTGTTCTGCTAAACTACCAATCCCATGGGGTCCTAATACACCTATCCCATGTGCATCATCGACCATTACAAGACTACCTGCTCGACGAGCAACTTGAGATAAACCAGACAAATCTGGCGCATCACCATCCATACTAAAAATGCCTTCGGTTACCGTCAAACATCGAGTTTCATGTGCGTTTTTAGCCGTAAGAAGTTGCTCTAAACTAGAATTATCATTGTGTTTGAATCGCCATTGTTTGCAATAGCCTTGACCCTGCGAATTACTGCCGGATTCTAATAAGGACGCATGATTCAGCTTATCCTGAATCAGTAACGCGTTACCACTCAAGCTATTAAATAACGCTTTAATGACGCCCATATTAGCGGCAAATCCAGAGCTAAATAACAAACAACCAAAATCAATAGGCGCTTTGACCAGTTGCAACAACTGTTGCTCTAAATCGCGATGAATTTGATGGTAACCGGTAACTAAAGGACTCGCCATCGCACCGCTAAATAGACTAGTATTAGCTGACGATAATATCTGATTTGAATCAGCTGCTAGGCCTAAGTAATCGTTCGTCGCAAAGTTTAAATAATGCGAACCTTCGACTTCTATCAGCCTAGCGCTTTTAGGATTAACAAGTTGCGTTTTACGCAGCAAGCCAGACCGTTCTCGTTCAGCCAGCTGCTCCGCCACATACTGATGAAACATCGTATTACGCTTCGTAAAACATTTCTTTTTCAGCTGGTTTAGTCTGATCACTGATCTGTTCTAACAACGCAGCTTCTTTAGTTTCGTCTGAATAGTCTTTAGTTTGTTCAGAGTTAATCCCTAATTTTTGGAACAATTTGCGGTCAAAATGTTCATCAGGGTTTGCTGTTGTTAGTAATTTACAACCATAAAATATCGAGTTTGCCCCTGCCATAAAGCACATCGCTTGCATTTGTTCATTCATGCCTTCACGTCCAGCAGACAAACGAACAAACGATTTAGGCATCATAATGCGCGCAACTGCAATTGTGCGAACAAATTCAAAAGAGTCTAAATCATCCACTGAATCAAGTGGCGTACCTTCCACTTTAACCAACATATTAATTGGTACGCTTTCAGGATGGTGAGGCAAGTTTGCTAGCGCCATTAATAAGCCATGACGGTCTTTTTCAGACTCACCCAAGCCAACTATACCGCCAGAACAGACATTCATACCGGCAGTTCTAACATTATCAAGAGTTTCTAAACGGTCTTCATAAGTACGAGTCGTAATGATATCGCCATAATATTCAGGAGAGGTATCTAAGTTATGGTTATAGTAATCGAGGCCCGCTTCTTTTAATGCTAACGCTTGTTCTTTTGTAAGCATTCCGAGAGTCATGCAGGTTTCTAAACCTAGCTTTTTCACACCTTTAACCATTTCAATTACATAAGGCATGTCGCGGTCTTTAGGGTTACGCCACGCAGCGCCCATACAAAAACGAGTAGAACCAATCTCTTTTGCCTCTTCAGCTCGTTTTAGGACTTTTTCAACTTCCATCAAGCGTTCTTTTTCAAGTCCCGTAGAATAACGCGCACTTTGTGGGCAGTATTTACAATCTTCTGGGCAAGCCCCGTCTTAATTGACAATAAAGTGCTTACTTGGACATAATTTGGATCAAAATGTTCACGATGAACAAGCTGTGCTTTAAACATCAAGTCGTTAAATGGCATTTCAAACAAGCGTTTTACTTCTTCGTGAGACCAATCGTGGCGTATTTCTGCAGACATAATTTAATCCAAATAATCAAAAATTGATGAATTTTAAAAGTCGGTAGTCTATCCTGCGCAAATAATAAGTCAATTTAAGACTTACACAAAAGTTTACAAGTGAACAATTTATGACCACAAAATCTGTAAAAAGTAATATACCTACCCAAACTGTCGATTCAACATTTGATTTAAATCATGTATGGCATCCATATACCTCGTTAAAAGATCCGTTACCCTGTTATCCCGTAAAGCGAGCGGAAGGTGTGTATATAGAATTAGAAGACGGCACCAAGCTAATTGATGGCATGTCCTCATGGTGGTCAGTAATTCATGGCTATAACCACCCTATTTTAAACAAAGCCGTAACCGAACAATTAGCAGATATGAGCCATGTTATGTTTGGTGGCTTAACCCATAAACCCGCCATTGATTTGTGCAAGAAGCTTGTTCATTTAACACCCGCTGGACTTGATAAAGTATTTTTAGCAGACAGTGGTTCTGTTGCAGTTGAAGTTGCCTTAAAAATGGCGATTCAGGCACAGTTAGGCAGAGGATTTAAAAGCAGAAATAGATTTATTACCATTAAAAACGGCTATCACGGTGATACGTTTGGCGCAATGTCCGTTTGTGATCCAGATAATTCGATGCATAGCTTATATACCGGTATTTTACCGCAACATTATTTTGTTTCAGCACCGACAATAAAACCCCATCAAGCATTTGATAATGCAGATATGGCTGAACTTGTTGACACACTAGAAAAACATCATTTAGAAATTGCTGCATTTATATTAGAACCAATAGTACAAGGTGCTGGGGGAATGAAATTTTATCATCCTGAGTACCTCTCTTTAATCCGTCAAATTTGTAATAAATACGGCATATTGCTTATTGCTGATGAAATAGCCACTGGCTTTGGCCGCACGGGTAAAATGTTTGCCTGTGAACATGCCAATATTTCCCTGACATCATGTGTGTTGGTAAAGCGATAACCGGCGGTTATATGAGCTTAGCGGCAACAATTTGTACAACGGAAGTCGCTAATGATATTGGAAAGTGTGAGGCTGGCGTTATCATGCATGGCCCTACTTTTATGGCCAATCCCCTTGCCTGCGCTGTTGCAAATGCCAGTTTGGCTTTGTTAAGTCAATATGATTGGCAATCTAATGTTAAGAACATAGAAACCCTACTCCGTTCAAACTTAAGTTCTTTAGCAGATTTAGATCACGTTGAAGATGTCAGGGTGTTTGGCGCAATTGGGGTAATAGAGATGTGTCAAAATGTCGACGTCGCGACGATACAAAAACAATTTATTGAACATAATTTGTGGATTAGACCATTTGGACGTCTTATTTACGTTATGCCTCAGTATGTGATCACAGATGAACAACTCACTGCACTAACCGATGGCTTAAATAGCGTAATCCGCGGACTCGAAGTTAAAGGTTAGATTAACACGTTGGCCGTTTAGGCCAGCGCACGGGACAAACAGAGCGTCACTTAATTGTTGTATTTTTGTTTACGTATTCGTAGCGAATAAAAATGCAGCGACGATGAGCACTAAAAAACCAAATTGTAACGTCTGTGGTCACTAGCTCGTTTAGATCGTCGTTGATTGATAAACAGCGTTAACATACTTATCGCAACGTTAAAATATAAGGTAATAAGCAGCCAATGTTTAAGTGATGCAACCCATACTGTTCTAACTGGCACATCATGGAACATCGCTGTTAAATAAAACACTTCGGGACGGGCATAGTGAAATAGCCCCAATGCAGCGACAAATACCATCCAAGATATAAGGTTAAGCACATTCAACATTATACTTAAATTATCAGGGCCCTTGCGGCGATTTTTACCATCCCACATTTTTACTCAACTTTAACTTGTGTACTCTAATCATAGTAACAACTTTATTCATAATTAGTAGACGGCCTCTATTATGCGCTTTATTTAGTAATTAGGTAAATTAATGGCAATCTGACAAAACAAAAACTTAACTACCAGAACCTAATTTAGGAAAGAGTACGTTATTTAATTAACACACTAATTCGTAAGATAGCTATTTCTGTGCCAATACCGTATTAGTTTGGCAAATAAATAAAAATTGCTAACTTATATCGGTTTTAAGTCTTGTATCTCAACTTGAACAAAGTAAAATTGGCCCCCACTTGAACATTATTGAAACTTCTGAAAACGAAAAATATGTCACATCAAACTGTAAAATCATTATTAGCTGGCGATACAAAAGCTGGCGAGACCGTAACCGTAAAAGGTTGGATAAGAACGAAACGTGACTCAAAAGCAGGGATCTCGTTTTTGGCTGTACACGATGGTTCGTGTTTTGATCCAATTCAGGCAGTAGTTCCAAACGAATTACCAAATTATAACGATGTGACAAAGTTAACAACAAGTTGTTCAGTTGCAGTTACCGGTACGTTGGTGCAATCTGAAGGTGCGGGTCAAAACCTAGAGATTCAAGCTGAGACAGTAGAGATCATTGGCTGGGTAGAAAACCCAGACACATATCCAATGTCAGCGAAACGTCATTCTATTGAATACTTACGTGAACATGCTCATTTACGTCCACGTACTAATATTATTGGTGCAGTTGCGCGTGTTCGTAACTGCTTGTCACAAGCAATACACAGATTTTTCCACGAACAGGGTTATTATTGGATATCCACACCAATAATTACTGCGTCCGATTGTGAAGGTGCTGGGGAAATGTTTCGCGTTTCAACGTTAGACATGGTTAACACACCATTGACTGACGAAGGCACAGTGGATTACAGCCAAGACTTTTTGGTAAAGAAGCGTATTTAACCGTTTCTGGCCAATTAAATGGCGAAACGTATGCCTGTGCTTTAAGTAAAATATATACGTTCGGACCAACATTCAGAGCGGAAAATTCTAATACAAGTCGTCATTTGGCTGAATTTTGGATGATTGAACCTGAAGTGGCATTTGCTGATTTAGGTGATATTGCGCAACTAGCTGAAGATTTACTTAAATATGTTGCAAACGCGGTATTGACCGAGTTGCCAGACGATATGCAATTTTTTGCACAGCGTGTTGAAAAAACAGCGATTAGCCGCCTAGAAGCGTTGGTAACAAGTGATTTTGTTCGAATGAACTACACAGACGCTATTGAAATTTTGCAAAACTGTGGCAAGAAATTTGAGTTCCCTGTTGAATGGGGTATTGATTTATCTTCAGAGCATGAGCGCTACTTAGCTGAAGAGCATATTGGTGCTCCTATTATTATGCAAAACTACCCTCGTGACATTAAAGCGTTTTATATGCGACAAAATGACGACGGTAAAACGGTTGCTGCTATGGATGTCTTAGCACCAAGGTATCGGTGAAATCATTGGCGGTTCTCAACGTGAAGAACGTTTGGACGTTTTTGATGCTCGATTAGAAGAAATGGGCTTAGATAAAGAAGACTACAGCTGGTATCGCGATTTACGCCGTTACGGTTCAGTACCGCATTCAGGGTTTGGTCTTGGCTTTGAGCGCCTAGTTGCTTATGTTACTGGCATGCAAAACGTAAGAGATGTTATCGCATTTCCACGTGCGCCTGAGTACAGCAAACTTTTAACAAAAACACAAAAATGGTCCTGCTTTCTAAGTTGGGCCATTTTTAATAGTTACTTAAATTTATTATTAAACTGGAAATATTATGAACATACTTGGCGTTGAGTTAAACAACAAAGAAGCCGTTATTTGTATTATTAGCTTCGAACATGGGTTGTTTAACGTCAAAGAATGTCGAACTCGCGGTATCGGTACTAATACGCCTGAGACTAGCGAAGGCATGCAGCACTTTCAGTTTCAATTTAAAAAGTTAATTGAAGACTACAAGATAGATAAAATAGTAATTAAACAAAGACATACTCGAGGCAAGTTTGCCGGAAGTTCAAATAGCTTTAAAATGGAAGCCGCCATTCAATTAATTGAAGGCGCTAATGTCGAGTTAATTACAAATAACGAAATAAAAGATAACTTAAAACATAATCCTATGGAATATTCCATGAAGGATCTTGAGTTAAGACAATTTCAAGAACAAGCTTTTTACACTGCGTACACCTACGCTTTAAGTTTAAATAAGAGCGAATAATAATAACGAGCATAATATGCAAATAAAGGTTTTGGTTGTTGATGATGTAGCAGACATTTTGCACCTCTTCAAACACCTTCTGAATCAATTAGGCTATCAGGACATAACCTTAGTAAGCACCGGGAAAGAAGCTTTAGAAATAATCCAAAATGAACAATTTGATTTGGCGTTTTTGGATATTGAATTACCTGATTTGTGCGGGACTGTCATTCTAGACCAGATCCAAGCAAGCGACAGCAATACAGATGTTGTCATGTGCTCCGCCCATAATTCGGTAGAAAACGTTAAATTAACTTGGGATAAAGGCGCAAAAGGGTTTTTAACGAAACCGATTTCGCCCCATAAACTTAAAAATTTACTCAAACGACTTAATCTCGAGACTGTGCAAGTTGCTTAATTGCAAATTATTACAGCGATTATGACTTCTATATGTGTCGCACTTATTCGACTTTTAGCGACACATATGACATGTTTTAGTCCTTAGGCGTTGAAGATGGAATATATATGAATGCCCTATTATTAAGTGCCTCAAAAGAAGGCAATACTGAATACTTGGAACATGCTTTACCCATAATTTCAGAATTTTTAGCTGACCGTACAATAGTTAATGCTGTATTTATTCCGTTTGCTGGCGTCACAATTAGTTATGGTGAATATACGACTAAGGTTAAACAAGCGTTAGCTTCATTGCCTTTTTCGATTAAGGGTATTCACGAGTTTAATGATTACCAACAGGCGTTAAAAGATGCTGACGTGATCATCGTTGGCGGTGGAAATACGTTCGAGTTGTTAAATCAGTTATACAATCATGATTTACTAGATGTCATCCAACAATCTGTTGAAAGACATACTTACTATATTGGCTGGAGCGCAGGTTCAAATATTGCCGGACAATCAATCAAAACTACCAATGACATGCCAATAGTGCAACCTCAGTCATTTACGGCACTTAATTTAGTGCCTTTTCAACTAAACCCTCATTACACCGATTTTCAGCCTCCAGACCACAACGGTGAAACGCGACAAATGAGAATTGAAGAATTTATGGTATTGAACCCTCTCGCAACGATTGTCGGCATCCAAGAAGGAAGTGCACTACAACTAAATGGACATTCTCTATCACTTAAAGGCAATAAAGACGCTTTTATATTTAAGTCTGGCGGTAAGACCATTGTTCAACCGCAACAAGATCTTTCAGAGTTGTTAAAGTGAAAGTTTGTTTTCTAATTTTATTACTTGAAGAGTAAAGCTGTTGTTATTTGAGACAAAACCAATTGCACTAGATGTTGGCGACATTAACATCTTAGATTCAGCCAAATCATACCTTAGTGCGTTACTAGAGCACATTTCAAGAGCTGAAAAACGGATCTACATTACCGCGTTGTATCTGCAAGATGATGACGCAGGTAAAATCATTTTAGATGCGCTATATCAGGCCAAACAACTTCGTCCTAAGCTTAATATTAATGTATTTGTAGACGCTCACCGAGCTCAGCGAGGACTAATTGGCGAAAAACAACAACTTGGTAACCGCGCACTTTACCTTAAGCTCGCACAACAATATGGCGATACCATTAATATTTATGGCGTAGCGGTCAAAAATAAAGAACTATTTGGTGTGTTACATCTCAAAGGCATGGTATTTGATGATCATGTACTTTATACCGGCGCGAGCATTAATGATGTTTATTGTCATCAACATGACAAATACCGCCTTGATAGATATTACATTTTAAACTCCAAGTCATTAGCCGATAGCTTCTGCCAATACTTAGATACTGTATTTATCGATTCTGCATTAGCCCCAAAGCTTAATATCGAATATTACCCAGATCTTCAAACTCGCAAAACAATTGTTCAGAAGTTAAGAAAGTTATTGGCAGTTACGCAATATAAAACAAAACAATATAGACCTTTAAATTGTGAACTTACCGTTAAACCGCTTGTTGGGTTTGGAGCTAGAAATAATCAACTAAATAAGCATATAAGAAAGACAATACAACGCTCTGTCGATAAGGTTGTTATATTTACCCCTTATTTTAATATGCCAAAAGTATTAGTCCGTGATCTTGCAAAAGCGTTACGACGTGGCGTTAATGTTGAAATTACCGTCGGCGATAAAACTGCAAATGACTTTTATATCGAAGATCCTGACAAGTTTTCAACCATTGGCGCGATACCCTATTTATATGAAATTTTGTTGGTTAGATTTGTTAAAAAGTGGCAGAAATACATTTTGTCTGGGCAATTAACCATCCGCCTATGGAAACATGACAAAAATAGCTATCATCTAAAAGGCATTATTTCTGATAGTAGATACCACTTAATTACGGGCAGTAATGTAAACCCAAGAGCGTGGGCATTAGACCTTGAAAATGGTTTACTCATTGACGATAAAAACGGAGTTTTGAACGAACAGGTCGAAAACGAACTTGCCCAAATTTATCAAAATACAACGGTTGTTAAGTCGGTTACAGAACTACAATCTTTGCGTGACTATCCACAAAAACCACAAAAGTTAATTAAAAAGCTGCGGTTAACTCAAATTGATAGGTTGTTAAAACGACTTCTTTAATGACTAAAAAAAGTGCTTTAACACAATCATGCGATTAAAGAGTCGGTCAAAATAGGTACATTTGAGAGCTGAACTTAAAAAGCGATAACTCATTTTTAGCAAAACTTGTTATCGCTTTTGGTACTAAGGTAAGGTCGATTGAGTTCGGCGCTAATCTAGTACTTTAGAGAACTATTTGACCGCTAAGCGATTATTGACATCCCTACTTTGCTTAATCAAAGAGGTATGGTCAATATCCTGAGTTGATTTAGAAAATCGATCGTACAACAACACATTGACCGTTGCGGCTAAATTCAAACTGCCTTTAGTTGGAATATAAACAACAGCGTCTGCTTGGTCGACCCACTCTTGCTTTACCGAACTATCTTCTGGACCTAATAAGTAAAATGCTTTTGGCGGGTGATTAAATTCGTTTAAAGGAATCGCCCCTTCAACCAATTCAATGCAGATTAGTGGTACTTCTTTCGGTTTTTCCGCAAAAAATCGTCAACATGAACAAGTCCAATATCAGCCGATATATTTTGTGTATCGGTATGAAATTTTTCGCAATATCATACCGATTCCCAGTATAAAGTACCTTATCCGCGCCAAAACAACCTACAGCCCGCATTACACCACCCACATTGGTTGGGCTCTTTGGGTTGGTCAAACATATGGTTACATCTGTCATAAAAACTCTAATTACAAAAAATTGCGCGCAGTTTACCATGAGCTAATTGTAATTCTAACCCACCTAACACCAACAATTTAAATCGTCGACGCTAATTCGGCGCCCTGGCGTATCGCTCGTTTTGCATCTAGTTCTGACGCATAACTCGCGCCACCAATTATTTCGACATCTGCTCCAAGTGCTTTTAGTTCATCTGCAAGTGTCGTATTACTTAATTGACCCGCACATACAATGACATTATCCACATCGAGAATACGTGTTTCTCCATCGATAATAATTTCTAAACCTTCTTCGGTAAGTGCTTTGTATTCTACACCGGCCATCATATCGACCCCAGAACGTTTCAGTTCCATTCGGTGTACCCAACCAGACGTTTTCCCTAAACCAGCTCCAACTTTAGTATTTTTACGTTGCATTAAGTATATTTTACGAGTTGGCTGGTCTTCTTTTGCTTTTTAATCGCTCCACGTTCCGAATAGTCGGTATCTACGCCCCAATAGGCTAACCAATGTTCCAAATCTAATGTATGTGATTTAGGTTGCGTAAGTGCACATGCTACATCAAAACCGATACCGCCAGCGCCTATAATCGCAACGTTTTTGCCAACAGATTTATGATGCTTAAGGACATCTAAATAACCAAGAACCTTGTCTGAGTCAAAACCCGGAATTGGTAGTTTTCGTGGGGTTATACCTGTCGCAATTACGATTTTGTCAAAGTCACCAGCAACTAACGATTCCGCGTCTTTTGTTTCACCTAAATGCAAATGCACACCGAGTTGCTTTAATCGATTTTCAAAGTAACGAATCGTTTCATAAAATTCTTCTTTACCTGGAATGGTCTTGGCGATATTAAACTGACCACCGATAGATTGTTCAGCGTCAAATAAATGGATCTCGTGACCTCGTTCAGCCGCATAACACGCAAACGCCATACCCGCCGGACCCGCTCCGACTACAGCCAATTTTTTCGGTTCGACAACCGTCTTAAATAGTAATTCGGTTTCATAGCCAGCAACTGGATTTACTAAACACGTTGCCCTTTGACGTTGAAAAACATGATCTAAACAACCTTGGTTACAGGCGATACACGTATTTATCTGATCACTGTTATTTTCTTTGGCTTTATTAACAAAATCGGCATCCGCTAAAAAGGGTCGAGCCATCGAAACCATATCCGCTTGACCAGAGGATAATATTTGTTCCGCAACTTCAGGCGTATTAATTCTGTTGGTGGTGATTACAGGAATACTGACTTGTTGCTTAATGCGTTCTGTTATCCACGTAAAGGCTTTACGGGGCACGGAGGTTACAATTGTTGGTATTCGAGCTTCATGCCATCCAATACCGGTATTAAGTATAGTTACTCCGGCGGTTTCTAATAGCTTCGCTAATTTGACCACTTCGTCAAAAGTAGAGCCTTCATCAACTAGGTCCAACATGGACAATCGGAAGATAATAATAAAGTCAGGGCCTACTTTTTCTCGTGTTTGACGAACAATGTCTAATGCCAAACGCGTTCGATTTTCAAAGCTCCCTCCCCAGTCATCTGTTCGTTTATTGGTCTTCGGAGCAATAAATTGATTTATCAAGTACCCTTCCGAACCCATAATTTCCACCCCATCATAGCCGGCCTTTTGTGCTAGATAGGCGCAATTAACAAAGTCATTAATGGTCTTTTTAATACCACGTTCTGATAATGCCTTAGGTTTAAATGGAGAAATTGGTGATTTTATAGCAGACGCACTTACATTAAACGGATGGTAGGCGTATCGGCCAGTATGTAAGATTTGAAGACAGATCTTACCGCCTTCTTGATGAACCGCATTTGTAATTTTTTTATGTTTGTTTACATGCCAGAAGAAACTGAGTTGCGACCCTTTGGGTTCAACACGACCAGCAAAATTAGGCGCAATGCCGCCAGTAACTATGAGACCTACACCACCTTTAGCTCGCGCTTGATAAAAAGCAGCAAGCTTATCAAATCCATTTTTTCTTCCTCAAGCCCCATATGCATGGAGCCCATCAATACTCTATTTTTTAAAGTGGTAAATCCAAGGTCTAATGGTTCAAAAATGTGTGGAAATGACATGTTGTAAAACCCTTTTTATAATTATGGTATTACTCTACCCAACAACTGGTCGGACTTCAACTGTATATTTTGTTACAAGGTTTCCCTAAATACCTACTGAAATTATTTGCTTTTGGTCTTAGAATCAGAGTAATAAGCAATAACCAACAAAATCCATTTAAAGTCAAAGCAAGGAATATTATGCGTAGCGATCTATCTCAGAATAAACATTGGTTAAGAGATCTCATTAAAGCAAGTTGGAATGTCATAAATTTTAGTCGTCGAGTCTTTTTAAATATCGGTTTTATATTAGTATTAATTGCCTTATTCATCATTTTTAGTGCAAGTCAAACGGCTCCTATTGTAGTAAAAACAATTCCATTCTAACGCTAAACCTCGTTGGTGACATCGTCGAACAAAAAACGTTTGTCGACCCTTACGATGAGGTCATGGCTGATTTTGCGGGTAATCGAAATCAAAGTCCTGAAATATTATTAATCGACGTATTAGACGTAATCGCAGAAGCTAAAGACGATAATAAAATTAAAGCACTGGTGTTAAATTTACACAGTTTAAAAAATACCGGATTAAATAAACTGCAGGAAATTGCATTTGCTATTGACGAATTTAAACAAGCCGGTAAACCTGTCATTGCCTATGGCGACTATTTTAGCCAAAGCCAATATTACCTTGCGGCCCACGCCGATGAATTGTATCTGCATCCCATGGGGTCGATTAGTTTAGACGGATTTGGTCGTTTTAATATGTATTACAAAGCGGCTTTGGAAAAACTCAAAATCAATGCCCATATTTTTAGAGTGGGTACATTTAAATCTGCAGTAGAACCCTTTATTCGTGACGATATGTCAGCTGCCGCCAAAGAAGCAAATATCAATTGGTTAAGCGATTTATGGACAATCTACAAAGAAGACGTAGCGCAAGCTCGAAATATTGAAACCTCTAATTTTGATGAATCTTTAGATGATTTTTTAGAAAAGCTAACTCAAACCAATGGTAGTTTTTCGCTATTTGCATTGCAAAACAAATGGATTGATGGTCTTAAATCACATCAAGAATTAGATAGCTACTTAGCGGAAAAGTACGGTAAAGATGTAAATTACGTAAACTTTAATCATTACTTAGCGTCAATGAGTCAACAACTAGAGATGGAGCCTATGGATAAGGTCGCTATAGTCGTTGCTAAAGGCACTATTTACGATGGCAAGCGTAAACCCGGTGAAATTGGTGGTCAATCAACTGCTGCGCTATTAAAGCAAGCACGTCTTGATAAGTCCGTCAAAGCGGTTGTACTGCGTGTAGATAGCCCTGGAGGCTCTGCATTTGCGTCTGAATTAATTCGAAATGAAGTAGAAGCCATGAAACAGGCTGGAAAACCGATCGTAGTATCGATGAGTTCTATGGCCGCCTCTGGTGGTTATTGGATTTCAGCGTCAGCTGATGAAATTTGGGCCGCCCTTCTACCATTACTGGTTCAATTGGGATCTTTGGAATGTTCCTGACCTATGAAGATAGCTTAAGTGCACTAGGTGTAACAACCGATGGTGTTGCTACAACGGAACTTAATGGACTATCAGCCGTTCGTGCTTTAGATCCGCAAATGGGAAAAGTCATTCAACTCGCGATTGAACATGGTTATGACCAGTTTATTTCTCTTGTCGCAGAAGAACGTTCGATAAGTAAATCTGATGTAGACAAAATTGCACAGGGCCGAGTTTGGTCTGGTAAAACGGCTTTTGAAATTGGGCTTGTAGATAAGTTAGGTTACTTTAATGATGCCATTGATTCTGCAGCTAATTTAGCTGAGTTAAGTGATTACGATATTAAAGTCGTAGAAACAAAACTCAATCCAATGGAGCAATTCATGCAAGAGTTATTTAAAACGTACGGACCTAATTTAACTGACAACTTCGATATTCGTCGTCAATCAATTCAATCGCTCTTTGGCACCATAGCTACGCAAGCAGAAAAATGGACAGAAATGAATGATCCAGCAGGCGTTTACATTTACTGTTTGGAGTGCGACACCTTGCAGTAAAAACCAAATGAGCTGTAAACAAACTTTGATGCTACTAAAATCATCTTAGATTGGCCTCAACAAACAACAGATGAATTTAACGTACTTCTATTAACAAGATTGAAGTACGTTTTTTTAGCACATTAGTCCCGGTCAAGTTTTTAGTACAAAATAGAATGTTTCAAATGAACGATAATGCGAGACAATTTGCCTCGCCGATTTATTTAATTACAATGCCTTAAATTTACTTGGGTAGTGACACTTCTATGAACATAAACAAAAAACGTATTTATATCGCTTATACTGGCGGCACCATAGGAATGAAAAAATCTAAAAACGGTTATATTCCAGTACAAGGATATGTTTCTGATGTGGTAAAAGGGTTGACTGAACTGCACCGAGAAGAGATGCCTAATTTTGATATACACGAATACTGCCCTGTTATTGATTCTAGCAATATGACCCCTAATGACTGGCAGTTTATTGCTGATGATATACAAGCAAAATACGACCAATATGATGGCTTTGTGGTATTGCACGGTACCGACACAATGGCGTATACAGCATCTGCGTTGTCTTTTATGTTAGATAACTTGAAAAAACCAGTTATCGTTACAGGGAGCCAAATTCCACTTTCTGAAATACGCAGTGATGGACAACTTAACTTACTAAATTCGTTATATTTAGCAGCTCATTACCCGCTCGCTGAAGTTGGGTTATTTTTTAATAACAAATTATACCGGGGAAATCGCTCAACTAAGGCGGACTCTTCAGGGTTTAATGCTTTTGAAAGTCCCAATTGTGACCCGTTAATTACCGCTGGAATTCAAATCAACGTCGACCTAGGTCAGTTAGTTGTTACCCCGCCGCGCAATGAAAGTAAGTTAACTGTCATTCCAATTAAAGACCAACCAATTGGCGTCGTTAGTTTATACCCTGGAATATCCCATCAGGTTATTGCAAACATTCTTGCTCAACCTGTAAATGCGTTAATCATACAGAGTTATGGTGTTGGTAACGCACCGGAAAACGAAGCGTTATTGAACGAAATTGAGCAAGCCCATAAACGCGGCATTTTGGTTGTAAATCGAACGCAATGCCACAGAGGCATGGTTAACATGGAAGGATACGCCACAGGTCATGCACTTAAAGATGCAGGTGTATTGTCCGCGAGAGACATGACGCTAGAAGCTTGCCTTACCAAAATTCATCACTTGCTGAGTCAAGATCTTAGTTATGACGAAGTTCGAAGACGCTTTGAAATAAACTTAAAAGGTGAACTTAGTTTGTAGTTTATGTGCGGTCATTCGACTTATAGTCCAATTAAACAAAGAGACACGCATAAAAAAGCCAAATACACAGTATTTGGCTTTTTGCTTAATGGCTGAAATAGCCTAAGGGTTAGTTCATAAAGATTGGCTTGATCCTATCTAACAGAACTAAATCTGTTTCTTCAAATACTCCGGCTGTAAGCCACTCTTCTAATAAGTCTTGAGTAGAATATTCGATACCCTGTTCTAGTTTTTCCGACATTAAGATCATTTGTATTTCGTTACGTTTGGCTTTGTCTGCCGCTGGCGAACTAATACCGGCAATAAGTTCGAGTTTTATTGTCACAAGATGGCGGTCTGATTTACCATTTGTATTCAAGGCAGTTTGCCATGCTGCTTTAAGATGATTAACTTCGGCCTTTTCGCCAAGGGCTAAGCTTTTAACCGCAGCAAACAAATCAACGTAAACTTGCTTTTCTTGTAACTCTCGTTGTTTGCCAATCTGAACGTCACATACAGCGTTAATTTCTTGCCCCGTACGTTTCAGCTTTTCATATTGACCTTTTGACAATCCTTCGAGCGAACTTAGAACAGCCTCAACGTCGTCTATAACTGCTCGTAATTCACTAATGTCACTACCATTGTTCGCTCGCTCTGCTAGGTCTTTAAGCCTGTCGGCAAAGTCATCATAGATAGCTAACGATTGCTCTTTTTGCTGCTTATAAGCTTCTTCACGCTGCGCAAAAATAGGATTGTTTAGCGCCCTAAATTCTCGCCATAATTTTTGGTCAACATTTTTTCCAGCAAAACCGACTTTTTGCCACTTATTTTGTAGCCCTTTTAAGTTGTCAATCTTCGAGTCTAACTTGTCATCGGACTGAATGATCGCCTCTGCTTTTTAAGGATGTCACGTTTTTCTTGTTCATTATCGCTGTGATGGTCGTTAATGGCTTTACGAATTGGTGAGCAAAGCGTACGGTATTTTCCGTTAACTTCATCCACTTTTTCACGGTCAACCAAACCAGTTTCACGCCAAAGCTTTGTTAACTTAACAAATACAGACTCCAACTCACGCCAATCAGCGACTTGTGAACTTGTTAAATTATCGTTGAGTTTTTGCAGTTGTTCTAAAATAAGCTGCTTGGCTGCCAAACTATCACTGCGCTCTTTTTCTAACATTTGGTAATGTTCTCGACATGGTACAAATGCTTGCTCACATAAATCGTCAAACTGCTTATTTAACTCAGTTTCCGTATCGTCACCAGCATGGCCAAGACTTTGCCAATTTGAACGTAACAAACGTACACGATGAGCTTGTTCTGTAGGATCTGCTATAGGCGTCGTCGCGAGTGTGCCAATTTCTTCAAGCAACTCTTGTTTTTTAGGATTTGAAAAAGATCGCTCTAATTCACGCAGGCCATCTACTTGCTCTTGTAGAATTTGCCATTTATTTGTCAACTGAGTTTGTTGATAATCATTTAACTCTGCAAACCAAAACGTCAATTTCTTAAACAAACCAAATGCGTTATGGTAACGGCCTTCTTTTACAAGCCCTTCTAACTCCGCCATTTTACGACGCGTTTGATTAAACATTTGCTTTTGTTCGCGCTCTAATTGCCAAACGGGTTCTTGCAGCGCTGTTAATTTAACTTTGTATTCATTAGCAATGTTTTCAGGAAGCGCGATATTTGCCTGCGACACATTTTCCTGCCAACGCAATTTAATGGCTTTAAACTGAGGATTAAACACATTTAAAGACGCTAGATCTTTTGGCGCCTCTAACTGTGACAGCTCAGTAATCACTTGCGCAGCATTAATTATCGCTTGTTTTATTTGTGGGACTTGATTTGCACGATTAAAAATTGATTCGCAACGTTTGATTAATTGCGCTTTGTTTTGTTCAGTTAACGCTAATTCGTGACATTGCTTTGAAATAGAATTGATCGTTTCTGTGATTTGAACCTGATCAATTTCTTTTTCTTCCACGATAGACGAAGTGATTTGACCTTCCACACTGTCTAGTTGCGTATTGAGGGCAGTATAATTTTTATCTTGTTCGATGGCAGTTTGGCGTATAGCTTGTTCTTTTTCAAATTGCGCTTTAAGCGGCGCTAAAATACGTTCTAAGCTTACATTTATGGCGTTATATTTGGTAGCCAGTTCTGTTTGAACAGACTCGCTTAATAAGCTGATATCACGTTCATTGGCAAGCCATTCGGCGTTTAAACTTGTCATTTGCGATTGAATCACATCAAAATCGCTTTTTTCTTTTAATGCATTAAGTCGAGCCAACAACAACCGAACATGCTTTTCGATTTTAACCGGACGTTCCGCTTCTTCGGTAAGCACTTGAATTTTAGCGTTCACTAATTCAAGTTGAGCCGCTGTTAATTTTTAGAGAGTTTTCGTAACTGCCCTAGCTCATTGGTATTTTCTATGAGTTGCTTTTTTAACTCCGCTGATAAGGCTGAGTCTGTAATGGCCTTAAAATAAAGAGATTCTTTATCTAGTTTGTTAAGGACAGATAAAACTAACGATTCATCATCTAAGCTAAAAACCACTTTCTCAAGTATGTGGCTAATATTACATTCAGTAATAAATTTTGATTTTAAGCTCGCATCAATTTTTACGGAGCCCTTTCCTGTAAGACTATCGACGATAACTTTTTCAGCGTGCTTTTTAATCGGTTCTGATACATCGTGTTTAAATGCTTGCCACCACAATGCAAAATCACTTAATTTATCCAAAGCGGCGCGTCTAACTTGTCATTATTGTCGTTAAAAGCCAGTTCATGAATAATGGGTTTATTAGAAAGGTCACTCAATTCTAATTCGGCAATTGCCGCTAATCGGTCACTGACTTTTTCACTTAGCCATTTTTTTCTTTTAAAAGATTCTTAAATATCATTTTCGTCAAACCTTGCAATGTCGTTTGCTGCCAGAAACTCTTTTTTGAGTTCACTTTTGGACTTAACTACCATTTCACCATCTTCACCAATAGTGAAGTGCTGAGTAGACTTTTCGATTTTCGACTGATAGGCGATAACCAGTTGCAGAGCATTATCTTTTGCTCCTGTGTTGCAACACGGCCATTTTGCCACTTTCCAGTTTCGACAACGTATTTTAGGTTTTCGAAAACTTCGGGGGTTACACCCGCTAAAAGTTGTTCAATACTCATTATTTGTCCTTAATACTTTTGTCGTTTGGCGAGAATGATCCGAATTCGATTGACGATATACCACACAAAACCAATTACAATGGATGCCTGCGCCGCAACAAATTGCGGTGACTCCGGATCATCAAGTTTGTAGTACGAGAAACAACCTGCCAAAAATAACAACATAGCAATTATCTGATGTGTCATAAGGGTTTGGTTGGATTTTAACGAACGTATTTTGTTTAAACTATGAAGTTTTTCTTCTGTTAACTCGGTCATATCGAGTTCGCAGTGTGGGCAAGCTTTGTGTTTATCCGAAATGTTATTGGCACATTGGGGACATTTGATAATCGCCATATTGGTCTACCTAAAGGAGTTTTAAAATTTTACGGCAACACCGTAAACGCAGAAAGCACCCTATTAAAGGGTGCTGTTTTATCGAATCAATAATTACTTGGTATCGTTCTCTTTATTGAACTTAACCCAATAATCACCAACAGTTTCTTTCATTTCTTTGCGTAGTAATAAAATACCGAACAAGTTCGGTAATGTCATGACGACGATTGCGACCGCAGCTAATGTCCATATTAGAGATGTATCGGCATAAGAAGCCCAAAAGAACCCGGCAACATATATAACACGATATGGCATTACTGATTTTGCCCCTAACAAGTAGGTCATCGCACGGTCACCATAATAAGACCACGCTATTGCTGTTGAAAACGCAAAGAGTAATAGCCCGATTGTGACAATATATTTACCATATTCACCAAAATAACCTTGGGTGAATGCTTTGGTCGTTAAGGCCGCAGAGTGGATTAAGGAGTCACCTCGAACAATAATCTCGTCGTTTTTCAGTTGGCCACCAATAACTTTTAACTTACCGTTATACACATGGTCACTAAGGTAACAAAAATACAACGTTCTCAGCAAATGAACGTGAATTTAAAATTGTGAAGTCACCAGTAACCGCAATACCTTCACGGACAATGATTTCGCCATCAAAATCTTCAACTTTACTTGGTTGTCCATTTAAGTAACTGGATATTTCCGCAAAATCTTGTTCATTTTGTTGGCTGTAAGTGCCTTTCAATATTTCCATATCTGAGCGCTGGAATACATTTTCGTATTTTTGATGCCACGCACCAGAAGATAAGATCACCATACCTGTCAGTGTACAAATAATAATGGTATCAATAAACGGTTCTAAAATAGACACCATACCTTCTGATACTGGGTTATCGGCTTTTGCTGCAGCGTGAGCAATTGGCGCTGAACCTTGACCAGCTTCGTTTGAAAACAAACCACGGTTAACACCTTTAGTAAATGCATAGGCAAATGCGGCCCCGACAAAACCACCCGTTGCTGCGGAACCTGTGAAGGCTTCTGCAAAAACAGAGACAAATGAAGGAACAAGATTTTCGATGTTATAAAATATAACGCCTAATGCACCAATGATATAAAGAATTGACATCGCAGGGACAACGCGTGATGTAATGTACGCAATACGTTTAATCCCGCCTAAGATAACTAGCGCTAATAGAATCGCAAGAACACCACCTGTAACCATATGGTCAATACCAAATGAGTCGTGCATTGAAACGGCAATGTTATTAATTTGTGGCAGGCTGCCTGTACCAAATGAGCTGATAACCGTTGCAACGGCGAATAACACAGCTAACCATTTCATGTTTAAACGGCGGTCCATATAATACATTGGGCCACCAGACATAGTACCGTCTTCAGTTTTCACACGATATTTATGAGACATGGTTACTTCAACAAACTTAGTTGTCATACCAAAAAGGCAGTCATCCACATCCAAAATAGAGCCGCAGGCCCACCGATGGAAAGTGCTAAAGCAACACCACCGATATTACCAGTACCGACGGTACCCGATAGAGCCGTTGCTAATGCTTGGAAATGATTTGTATCACCTTCCGCTCCTTTTTTGTCGTACTTACCGGTAACTACTTTCCATGCATGTTTAAAATAACGAATTTGCGGGAATTTTAAATATAGCGTGAAAAAAACACCCGTACCGAGTAACACATACGGAAACCAAGGCGAGCTGCCTAAAATACTATCTAGAAAAACAAGTAGGTCATTAAAAGCCGTCACTGTTTGTTCCTTTTTGTTGTTATTGTTTTAATTAATGCGCGGCGTTATTTTTATTGATTACCGCGCAGTGTAGGGTAATTATTATCGTAACGTATCAACTACAGCTAAAATTGCTGTTAATACATCTGCGCCAAATTTAGCTGAACGAACATCGTTCCAACCATAGTCGACATCTGGTGCATTGTTGTGATCTTTAAATGGCATCTCAACCGTGTAGGCTAAACACTTAAATTGTTCACCTACCCAAGCTGAACCCACCGTTTTAAGCGCTTGGTAAGGTTCATCTTTTGGATACCCAAATTCATCTTGGAATTCAGGTGTCACTGCGGCATAAGATTGTTTAAACAGAGTTTCAAGGTCTCTGTGTTTCTGGTCGTAACTTTCAATACCTTCACAACCGGCCACAAAATTGTATGGAATTGCTTCATCGCCATGAATATCTAAAAACATATCAACACCTGTAGATAACATGTGTTCGCGAACGTAATAAACTTCTGGGCTATTTTCTTTACTTGGTGTTAGCCATTCTCGGTTTAAGTTAACGCCATTGGCATTTGTTCTTAAGTGCCCTCTTACCGAGCCATCTGGGTTCATATTTGGGACGATATAAAACACAGCTTTTTGCTGTAAAAGTCGAGACGTTGCATCGTCTAAATCAAATAAACGTTCTAACAGGCCCTCAACATACCATTCGGCCATCGATTCGCCAGGATGTTGACGTGCGGTGATCCAAATTGATTTTTGTGTTCTGCAGGTTCACCTACTTGGATAACCGAAATATCGCGACCATCGATGGTTTGACCTAGAGTCGTTAATTGCGTGTTGGGATTTAATTGTGCGCTGTGGATTAGATCTAAATGTCGTTCGTAGGAATATGGTACAAAATAGGCGTAAAATACGTGGTCAAATTCTGGGATATGGTTAATAACGAGTGGCCCATCATCATAATCAGTGTCGACTCTGAACCAAGTGTTACGGTCATATGAGGCCATAACATTATAATCTTTCCAACCTTCTGGGTAGGCTGACTGTTGAGCATTCAATATTTTAATTGTATGTTCTTCACCAGCTGAAGTTTCAAGTTTAAAATGAAACCATTGATAAAAATCAGAATTATTGTCTTTCTTTATATTTAACTGGATATCAGTTGCAGACTCTAAACGGACAACTTCAATATTTCCGCTGTCAAAATTACTGCTTATTTTCATTATATTTCACCAATTTGTTAAACCTAGATGAGGTTATCATATTCTATCTAGTTTTAACCATAGGATCTTGGTGATCTAGGTGATCAATGTTTATAAAATCAACGCTCTTAGCCGCATTCCCAATTCAGATGAATAGCCAAGCGATTTAGATACGACTTTTTGATCCGCATCCAGTAAATAATACGTCGGAAATCCAGTGATATTAAACTCATCTGCAACTTCGTTTGTTCCGAGTAAAACTGGAAAGTCCAACTTATGTTTAATGATCTTCATGTGAACATCTTCAATTTGTTGGTAGCTTAATACCACAGAAACAATATTAATTTCGCTTCCATAATCACGATAAAAGTCTTGAAGATTTGGTAGGCTAATATTGCAAACGCTGCACCAAGGGGCCCAAAAATAAATAAGCGTAGGCTTACCTTTTAACTGCTCAGAATTAACCGTCGTGCCCTTGACTGTTGGCATGATGAACCTATGAACAGTTTCATCATAGCTAAGCAACGATGTCTCTCGTATCGTACTCACTAGATTAAATACAAGGAACACAACTACAATTTGAGTAAGTATATTTTTAAACATTTTTAACCTCATAACAACGTCACTCTACAAGACCGTTCGAGACTGACTATTATTACAGTTAAAATGCGTAACGTGCATTTATACTCATTTGTCTTCTAGGCTGTGGAACCCCAAAGTCATTAAGTGATTGACGAGGTTCATAACCGTTATATTGATTGTCGTTTAGGTTTTCTACCGCAAATTGGAAAGACAAGTTGCGACCCATCTGATAATGCAAAGAAAGGTTTACAATAAATTGACTAGTTTCAGAGAAATATTGCTCGTTACCATCGGTAAACACCTGACTTATAGAACTTGCAGGGCGATAAATGACATGTACATTTGAACGCCACTTCTCATTGCTCCAAAAGAGACTTGCCGTTGCAAAATGATCGTACTGAGCATTTACTGTATCGCTAAATATATGCGTATAGGTGGCTCTGGCGGAGAGATTTGGGGCTATATCCACATTACTTAACAATTCAATACCATTTAATTCAGTACTGCCGCTGTTAAAGAAGGTAAATCGTTGATTACTGGGAAGCTCTTGATAAACAATTAAATCAGTCATTTTTGTATGGAACAAAGTGGTTTCTAACATGAGCTTGTCATTTGTCATTAGCCATTGTAACTCAGACGTTTCAACCAATTCTGGTTTTAGTGTTGAATTGCCAACTGTTACACCGTCGTTTGAATACAACTCATTAGTCACGGGGGCTCTAAATGCCTGCGAATAAATAGCTTTTATTTGATGCTGTTGGTCTAATTTTCTAATGTAAGCAATACGAGGAGAAAAAGCATCACCGGCACTATTATAATTTTCATAGCGACCACCTATAAATACTTTTTGCTGGTCATCGATTTGCCATTGTAATTCACCAAACCATGCGCGGCTTGTTATTGAGTCTTTTAAGCCTTCAAAATCACCTAGTTCAGATAATTTGATCAAACCATTTTGGTAATGCGCGTCAATTGCAGGACTTGTTGATTGGCCATCATCTGTAACATGCGTGGTTACCACACCGGCTTTTACTTGAGATTCTCGCTGAACTTCAACGCCTACACTAAATTCTAAACTTTCACTATATTGGTGACTGATATTAGCCTGTAGCGAATAGCGGTCAGTTCCCCAGTAAGGCCCTTGGAGGACATCATGGCTAAATGGTGCAATTCCCGATGATTCAATAAAGCCAGCGGACTCGATTATATGATCGGCATATTCTAATTGTGCACTTAATTGGGTCTTAGGATTAAATGAATACTGCGTTTTACCATACCAATATTGGTTTTCAGAAAGATAATAGTTAAGTGGATGATAACCATTAAGGTTAATAAACCCATCTTGTTTATGACTATCTTTTCGGTAACCGAGTTCAAAATTGGCATTTGACCAATTGATTGCCATCTGCTGATGTTCATATGGATTACGGGTTTCAACATCGTTTAACGTTTGTTGGTTGCTAATGATGAACTTCTGACCATCAGCTTCTATAAACGAAAAATTTGCGGCAAGCGTGCCATTAAATACAGATTCAGTTAATCCAAAGCTAAAACGTGATTGGCCATTGCTACCGATCCCTGCAGCTAAGTGATCATCCTTTTTTGTTACAATATTAATCACGCCTAAGAATGCATTGCTGCCATATTTAGCCGATCCTGGACCGCGTATTATTTCTACCTTCTCGGCCGTTTCCAAATTAATGAAAGGGGTATATACACTTGCTTTGCCAAATGAAACTTCGTTAATTCGCACGCCATCAATCATGACCAACACATAGCCGTTGTCGAGATAGACGCCTCTAGATTGTAGCTTTGATTGCGCCCCAACTTTCTCCCCTACTGTGGTTTGAAAACCCGGTACAAAGTTCATTAAGTCATAAAGATTGTCGACACCATATGCCTGAATATCACCACTGGAAAATACGGTAACCACAGAAGGAGATCCCGCAATTAACTCGGAGCTAAATCCTGCGACAGTCGTTTCAACTTGCAATAATTCTTCTATTGATAACGTGAATAAATCGCTATTGTCTTGTTTGGCGTGAGCAAAGGGGCAACCAATAATGTCGATAACAACAAGGATGATCTGACATCAATCATATATTTTCTCAAAATAACTCAAAGTCTTAAAAGATTTGTTTGGAAGATTAACCAAAAAACAAAAAAAGGTCACTGATTTTAGTGACCTTTTTAAAATTGTTTTTGTTTTTAAACAGGGAGTGATGGGTATTGAATACCTGCCATTTGTTGCATGACACGTACAACTTGGCAACTGTACCCAAATTCATTGTCATACCAAACATACAATACAGCGCGATTACCATCGACAATCGTCGCTCTTGAATCAATAACACCTGCGTATCGATTGCCCACTAAATCGGTAGAAACGATTTCGGTTGAGCTCGTGAAATCAATTTGGTCACGTAAATCAGAATGTAAAGCGACATCGAGTAAATGCTCATTTAATTCTTTTACCGACGTTTCGCGGTCTAAATTAAGGTTCATTATAGCCATTGATACGTTCGGGGTTGGGACGCGAATCGCATTGCCAGTCAATTTACCTTCTAATTCAGGTAACGCCTTAGACACAGCTTTAGCCGCTCCAGTAGACGTTAATACCATATTTAGCGCTGCGGCTCTGCCACGTCGTTCAGCTTTATGGAAGTTATCAATTAGGTTTTGGTCATTTGTATAAGAATGGACAGTTTCAACATGACCGTTGTTTATGCCATATTCATCATTTAACGCTTTTAACACCGGTGTTATTGCATTTGTTGTACAACTTGCGGCACAAACAATTTTATCGTCTTTTAAAACATCTAAATGGTTTACACCATAAACAATGTTTTTAATTTTCCCGCTCGCAGGGGCTGTTAACAATACTTTTGCTGCGCCTTTGGATTTAAGATGAAGGCCAAGTCCATCTTCGTCTTTCCAAATACCCGTATTATCTACGATTAAGGCATTACTAATTCCATATTTAGTATAATCAACTTCATCTGGTGAGTTGGCATATATAACCTGAATATAAGCACCATTTGCTTTTATTACATTTGCTTTTGCGTCAACGGTAATGCTGCCGTTAAATGGTCCGTGAACTGAGTCGCGGCGTAATAAACTGGCACGTTTTTCTAAATCCCCGTCTTTACCACCACGAACAACGATTGCACGTAAACGTAAATTAGCGTTAGGACCATTTTTTCAATAAGCAATCGAGCCAGTAAACGACCGATACGACCAAAACCATAGAGCACAACATCCTGCGGTTTTTCAGCCGGTGGCTGATCTAATACAAGTGCTAATTCTCGTTTTAAATACGCTTCTTTTGTAAGCCCTTCCCCGGCGTTTTTAAATAAATAACCGTAGGCTAATTTACCAAGGTCTACTTTTGCAGGATTCAAATTAAGATTGTTAATGATTTCTAAAAACTCAAAACTTTCTTTAAGTCTTAACTTGTGGTCTTCATATTTAGAAACTGTTTTATGTGCTTTGATAACATCAATTGTAGAAGCAGAGACAAGTGGACGACCATAGACGCAAATTTCAATACCACGATTACGATACAACATACCAATAAGCGGTTGCATACGTTCTGCAAATTCTTGTCGCACTAACCAACTTTGTTGATATTGCTGTTCTGGAGTTAAAGTCATTCTTTCTACCTTCAATTAATTAACGTTGCGGGATAACTAGATGTAAAGCACCTAAAAACGAACACATTGTAAAGGAACAAACCAAAACATGAAAGTTATTTTGTACTATTACACACCTTGCAACAAAAATGACAATTAACTGAACAACGTGACTATTGTTTATCTTTTATAAATTGGCAAAAACGGAGTCGTTTCATGCTTTATAGGCACATACGCCTGAATATGTAAGCCCCCTAAGACGGTATAAAAGAAAGTGACAAAGAATTAACACAATACCGCTTACCAGTTTCGGTCGGGCCGTCATCAAAAATGTGCCCTAAATGGGAATCGCAATTAGTGCACAATATTTCAATTCGGGTCATGCCATTTGAGTGGTCCTTAATATATTCGACGGCCCCGTCAATGCTTTGGTCAAATGCAGGCCAACCACAGTGGGCATTAAATTTTGAATCAAAAGTAAACAAAGGTGCTTGGCAACATGTACATACATAAAGGCCTTTTTCACTGTGGTTTAAAAATTTGCCTGTACTTATGGATATTCCGTTCCTTTTTTCCGCGTCACTTTAAATGCTTCTGGACCAAGTTGTTCCAGCCACTGTTCATCGGTTTTTACTATTTTTGACATTTGTCACTCCTGCTTAATCGAAACGTTAGTTTAGTATAGACATAAAAAACCACATACTGTGATGTGGTTTTTTCGTATTATATTTTTACGATGGGTCGATCTTTATGACTCCATTCGACATGGTATTTTTTGCCAGCGGCTTTATCTGTACGTGCAAAAGTATGCGCCCCAAAAAGTCTCGTTGCCCTTGCAACAAATTAGCTGGTAATACCGCGCTACGATAAGAATCATAATAAGCTAAAGCGGATGAAAACCCTCCAACCGGAATGCCCATCATAGTTGAGTTTGCTACAGTTCTACGCCAATTAGATTGAAACTTAGATATTTGTTCAGAAAAAACGAGTCCATTAACAAGTTGGTTAAGTCTTCATCACGTTGATAAGCTTCAGTGATCGACTGAAGAAAAACAGCTCTAATAATGCAACCAGCACGCCAAATTTTAGCTATGCCTGCAAAATCTAAACTCCATTCATATTCTTTAGCGGCCATACTCATAAGTTGGAAGCCTTGAGCATAAGCACATATTTTAGAACAGTACAAAGCGTCGTGTAGTTCTCTAATAACCGTGTCTTTATCTAAATTCATTGTTGAAATATCAGGACCAGCCAAAATCGTTGATGCCTTTACTCTATCTTCTTTTAATGTCGACAGAGCGCGTGCATAGACAGCTGATGTAATGGTTGGTGAAGGGGCACCGATTTGCAGTGAACTAACCGCAGTCCATAGTCCAGTCCCCTTTTGACCTGCTTGATCCAAAATAATATCGACCAAAGGCAATTGTGTTTCAGGGTCAATGTGCTCTAAAACTTCTGCACTGATCTCAATTAGGTAACTATTTAATTCGCCTTTATTCCAATCTCTAAAAATCTTGGCGATTTCACTAGGTTGCATATCCAACCCAGTTCGCATGATATTATAGGCTTCGCAAATTAACTGCATATCAGCATATTCAATACCATTGTGGACCATTTTTACATAGTGACCACTGCCGGTTCCACCGATATAAGTGGCACAAGGCTCGCCTTCTAACACTGGATTTCTGGTTCGAAACGTTCAATTGGCTTACCGGTAGTAGAGTCTACTTTAGCGGCAATGGCTTTCAACATAGGTGCTATACGAGTCCATGCATATCGGTCACCACTTGGCATCAATGAAGCACCAAAGCGCGCGCCAACTTCTCCACCCGAAACCGCAGTAGAAAAGAACAAAAGCTTACCTTCAAAATCTTTTTCGCGTTGAACTGTGTCAGTCCATAAGCTATTGCCAGTATCAACAACAATATCGTCGGCTTGTATACCGGCGTCGATAAGTTTATGACAGACGTCATCAACTGGCTTGCCTGCTGGTACAGATAACATTATCAAATGAGGGGATTTTAGTTTCGCTAATAGTTCGGTATAAGAGGTACAAGGAAAAATACGCTGAGGGTTTTCACCTCGTTCAACTTCATCTTGTTTTATTGCGTCATTAACTTTGTCTGTGTCTAAGTCGAATGCAGCAATTTTGTAACCATTATCTGCTAGGTTTAAAGCTAAATTTTTGCCCATAACACCTAGGCCAATAAAACCTACATCACACAATATTTCTTGGTCTGACATTTTACGTCGCCTCTTAATCCGAACCAAATTCGGCATAGCCTGAAATTTGGCGCGGATTATACAAAAACTATCCTTCCATTCATACCGTCAAGAACAATTAATTATACAAAGGAACAAATTCCAATATTAAAGTTAACTATCCGGCACAGGTTTAAAGGTCACTTTAAACCTTAAAAACGAATTAGGCTGTTTGAGACTTTTGACCAATAACACAATTATCGTAGTCGATTTTCCACAAACTCATGCTATTTGCATTTTGTTTGTATAACGTTGTTCCGACCGAAACATGTTCGTCAGCATAAGGTTTAGACGTATCTATTACTAATGTTTTAGTGAGCCCGTCTGGCACGTTATAACCAACGTCTTTATTTGAAGAATTAAAGATCAATAACAGTTGGTAACATTTATCTTCGTCAGCAACGAGTAAACCTATAGGCATTGATTATAATGATTGTGCCAATCTTCAATCCGTTTCTCTTCGCCATCTGGCCTTATCCAACTGACTTTATGATGATAAGTGCTGTGTTCAAAATTATCATCCGGCAGAAAACAATGTTTTAACACAGAGAAGCGCTTTCTAATTTCGATACAACGTTTCATAAATTGTAAAAATGCCGATTGACGACTGTCAATTGACCAATTCACCCAACTAATTTCGTTGTCTTGGCAATAAGCGTTGTTGTTGCCGTTTTGTGTACGACTTAACTCATCACCAGCTAAAAGGTGGGGATCCCTTGTGAGAAGAGCAAGGTCGCAACTAAATTGCGTTTATGTAATTCGCGTTTATCAACAATTGCAAATTCAGATGTTGGCCCTTCTACGCCATAATTTTTAGAAAAATTAGCGCCATGTCCATCACGGTTATTTTCTAAATTAGCTAAATTGTGGCGATGGTCGTAACTCACTAAATCTTGTAACGTAAATCCATCGTGGTAACAAATGTAGTTTACTGACGAAAGTTGACTTCGTTTTCCTTTACGAAATACATCTCGCGATCCTAATATTCGACTCGCAACTTCAGGTACTAGGCCTTTCTCACCGTTCCAAAACTTGCGAATACCGTCGCGATATTTATCGTTACATTCATTCCAATAAGCGGGAAGTTACCTAATTGATAGCCTTCTGGCCCAATATCCCAAGGTTCAGCAATTAATTTACATTGACCAACAATAGGATCTTGAGCGATGGCTTTGAACAATGCCGATTTACGATTAAATCGCTCACCATTTCGGCCCATAGTTGCCGCAAGATCAAATCGAAATCCGTCTACCTGCATTTCAGTTAACCAATAACGAAGTGAGTCCATGATCATACGTAAACTGAAGTCGCTGTCACAATTAACTGTGTTGCCACAACCGGTATAATTGGCGTAGTCTAAGCAATAATCATCGTAAGTCATAAGGTAAAAGTCGAATTCAGCTAACCCTCTAAAACTCAGAACAGCGCCATCTTTACCCGCTTCGGCAGTATGGTTATAGACCACATCTAAAATGACTTCCAAGCCATTTTCGTGGAAAGTTCTAACTAAGGTTTTAAACTCGACAACCGCGTTATGTTTGGCGTATCTTGGATCTGGAGCAAAGAAATTTATTGGGTTGTATCCCCAATAGTTAGTTAGTTCCAAGTCTTCAAGTCGGGGCTCCGACATATAGGAAAACACTGGCATTAACTGCACACTGGTAACCCCTAACGATTTAATATGTTTGATTACATTAGGATCGCATAGCCCTAGATATGTACCTCTATTTTCTTCAGGGACTAACTCATTGAGTTGTGTAAATCCTTTTACGTGTGTCTCATATAATATGGTTTCTTCGCGAGGGGTTTTTGGCTTTGTCACCCCTTGCCAATCAAAATCAGGCGATTTGAGAGTAGATTTAGGAATGAAAAATGGACTATTTTCTTCATACAGACTTTTATTCCAAATAACAGGACGATTTATCCCCTTTGAATATGGGTCGATAAGCAATTTGTCATTAACTTGCTTGCCCTTATTCTCGTCTTTTGTATCGCTTGTACTGCATATAACCAGTCACTATTTACCCCCAAAAATTCGGCATGAAATACTTTGCCGGTGCGGTGGGCCAATTCAACTACAGCCACTTCCTCTTCAGTATCAGGTAAGAAAAAATGAATAAATAATTGCGTCGCATCAGATGCGAAGACTGCGATGTTTAGTTTCTCTGCTTGCCAGCTCACTCCAAGCGGGCAAGGGCTGCCCGTTTGAGGTGAAAATTGTTTAGTTTGAGCCATAGTAACCATTTAGTTGTTGTGGTAGTCATTCAGACTTGCCGTTAAAACGGCAAATCATTTACTTTAATTTTAAAAAGATGGTGCTCAAAGGTGGCAAATTAACAAGTAGACTATTTGCCTTATCGTGCCATAACTGTGGTTCAGAATTTAGCGGTTCACCCGCTGAATAGTTACTACCCCAGTAATACTCACTGTCAGAGTTAAATATCACTTTATATTCGCCAGCTTGAGCGACACCAACGCGATAGTTGTTTCTAGGAATAGGCGTAAAGTTGGAGATTACAATTATGTTCTCGCCTTTGCTATCTGTACGCATAAATGACACGACACTGTGTTCAGCGTCAGAATGATCAAGCCATTGGAAACCGCCATGTTCATGATCTAATTCATGAAGCGCGGTCTCGCTACGATACAATTTGTTCAAATCACGATATAAGTTTTGCATACCCGAATGTTTATCAAACTCTAAAACATGCCAACTTAAACTTTGATTGTGGTTCCATTCTTCGCATTGACCAATTTCATTCCCCATAAAGTTTAGTTTTTACCTGGGTGAGCATACATAAACGAAGCGTAACAACGAAGATTCGCCGACTGTTGCCATTCATCCCTAAGGCATTTTACCCACTAGTGAACCTTTGCCATGAACCACTTCATCATGGGAAATCGGCAAGACAAAGTGTTCGTCGTAGTTATACACCATTGCAAACGTAATATCATTGTGGTGGTAACGACGGTACGACGGATCTTTAGATATGTAATTTAGCGAGTCGTGCATCCACCCCATATTCCACTTAAAGTCAAAGCCTAACCCACCATGTTCTGACGGTTTAGACACGCCAGCAAACGATGTTGACTCTTCTGCAATGGTCATAGCATGTGGGAATTTGGCATGAACATCGTCATTCATCCAACGCAATAAACTTATTGCTTCGTAATTATGATTCCCGCCGTCAACATTTGGTATCCATTCACCTTCATTACGTGAATAATCCCAATACAACATAGACGCAACCGCATCAACACGCAGCCCATCAATATGAAACTTGTCAACCCAATACAAAGCGCTTGCAACTAAAAACTGTCTGACTGTGTCTTTACCATAGTCATAAATACATGAGTTCCAATCAGGGTGCCAACCGCGACGTGGGTCTTCGTATTCGTAGACATTAGAGCCGTCAAATCGAGCTAATCCATGGGCGTCTTCTGGAAAATGAGCCGGAACCCAATCAACGATGACCCCGATATCATTTTTGTGACACTCGTCTACAAACGCTTTGAAATCGTCTGGGTCACCAAATCGTGAAGTTGGTGCAAATAGACCGGTTGGTTGATAGCCCCAAGAACCATTAAATGGAAACTCAGTTACTGGCAACACTTCTAAATGGGTGTATCCCATATCTTTTAAGTAGGGAATAAGTTCCTGTGCCATTTCTTGATAAGAAAGCGAAACCTGTTCACCGTCAATAATTTTAGTCCGCCACGAGCCTAAATGAACCTCATAAATTGACATCGGTTGACGGTAAACATTTTGTTTCGGTTTAGACATCCAAGAGCTGTCTTGCCATTGGTATTGATTATGGTCATAAACTACAGAGGCAAATGATGGGTATTGGTCATGGCTAAAGCCAACAGGATCGGCTTTATGTGGAAGACTATGCCCATGCGCATCTTTTAATTCAAACTTATACTTATCGCCTGCAACAACACCCGGTACGACTAATACAAAATGTCCACAATCGGTTTTTGCATTGGTAAAATACGACCATCCCATTCATTGAAATCGCCTATTAAGCTACAACTCATGGCATTTGGAGCGAATACGGCAAAACGTGTTGCAGATACGCCGTTTTCTAATGTGATTAATTGTGCACCGAGTTGTTGATATATGTTTTCGGCGGCTGTCGCCAAATAATGAACAGCATGATACGCCTCAACCTTATAAAAATAAGGGTCGTTAATTTCTTTTTCTACGTTATCAACAGTCGCAACTAGCTTGTAATTAAAGTAATTTTTTCTTCGAGGAAACTGTTTTTCAAACAAGCCGTTTCTAACTTCGACTAATTCGCCTAAATTTTTGCCAGTTTTTACATCTAATACCACTACCTTACTTGCCTTAGGTTGCCATACTCGAAGCATAATGCCTTTATTGTTGTCGTCTGTATTGCATACCAAGATGTTCAAATGGAAAGGTTACGTTAGCTTGATTAAGTCGATTTACCAAGGCATTCGGTTGTTGCATATTTATTCCTTAACAAAATTCTAAATGCGAAACATCGTCTAAGGCATTTACCACCTTAGACGATGCTTTAAATTACAGTATTCGTTAGTCCCTATTCGAGTCAATTAATAACTTTTTATCCATTGACTAAAATAAATACCTAAAATATTAATTTCACTTCTTATTTTTTACCATCCTAAGACGCTGATTGTCGAGCTTTTGTCAGTTCATTTGTTAGATGATTTATTTCATTGATAGAAAATATGTCTTCTAAGTTAGTACTGAGCTTACGTCGCCAATTTGGATATTCTGAACTTGTACCTGGAATATTCACCGGCATGTCCATCTGTAACCAGTCTTCTAACTGTAAACTTAACAGAGCAGAGGCCCCTTTAGCCATATGAATTTGCATGCCGTAGTTCAATGCTTGTGTCATCGGCACTTCATTCGCATCTTTCCCAATTTCTTCTGGCAAAGAATTATGTCCATGTAAACTATCTAAAATACATTGTTTGGCATGTATACGGTCAGCATATAAATTTTTGATGAGTTCTTCACCTTCGTATAGTCCAAGTTGTTGACCAAGTTCTAAATCTTTACAGTGCCAATAGCCAATGAGGGTTGGCATATCATGTGTCGTCAACGTTGCCATTGCTTGTTCAACATAATGTTTTGGCGAGTAGAAACCGCCATCCTCGGCCTGCTCAAAGAAAAACACTTTATAAGAGTGAATACCATTTTCTTTTAACTTGCCTACGATATTGTCTGGCACAGTACCTAGGTCTTCACCAATGATTGAACATTTATTTAAATGGCTTTCTAACGCCAATATTGCTAATAAATCATCAACCGGGTAATAAACATAAGTGCCCTCTTTCGCTGACTCACCCGCCGGAACCCACCACAATCTCAATAATGCCATTACGTGGTCGATTCTAAGCGCACCACAAGCATGCATATTGGCTCTAAATAAATCAATAATTGGCTGGTAGGCTTGTTGATAAAGTCGTACGGGATCCATTGGTGGTAAACCCCAGTTTTGGCCGAGCGGGCCTAATACATCTGGAGGAGCACCAACCGATGCGTCTGTACGATACAAATCTTTATTTGCCCAAATTTCTGTCGAACCTTCGCTAACCCCTACGGCTAAATCTCGATAAGTGCCAATCGCCATACCTTTGGCTTTGGCGAGTTGATCGACATCTTCTAATTGTTGCGCTGCTACAAATTGCAGATACATATAAAAATCGACTAAATCACTATGTGCTTTTGCAAATGATTTTACATCTTCAGAATCATAATCACGGAAACCTTCCGGCCACACAGGCCATCCCCAATTGTCGCCGATAAATTTACCTTCGGCTTTAAAAGAGTCTTGAATGGCGTCAAAGGTTGCCATTTGCTTTAAGCTATCGCCACCAAGCAGTTTAAAGTCCGCAAATGCTTTGGCCGTTTTGGTATTTTTAGAAACTTCATTTGCTACAAAAAACGAATATAACGGCTTTAACGCTTTTAATTTAAGATCCATTACAGACCCATAATCAACGTCGTTTGTTTGCTTGGCTAAGTTTAATTGCGCGATAAAATCGTCAGATGCAACTAGCTTTTGAACGTCTTTGCTCTCGTTAAAGCCAACAACACTCTGGACATCGATATAAATAACATTAAGCCAACGTCGAGAAGACGGGCTATAAGGGCTACAGGCGTCAGCATTGTTTGGGTACAAAGCATGAATTGGGTTTAGACCAACAAAGTCAGCTCCACGGTCTGCCACTTTATCAATTAATACTTTGAGGTCATTGAAGTCGCCTACCCCCAGTTACGAGCACTACGTACACAGTAAAGCTGAATACTAGGGCCCCACATTTTTTACCCTGAATTAAGGCTTGCTGTTTATAACATTCTTGTGGCGCTACAATTAACTTTCCTTCGCCTAATGCCTCTTCTACGCCTTTTTCAAATAACTCGATTTTGTAATAACCCATATCAAGTTCTTCGTTAAATTCAAATGCATATTGTTGTATTTCGACATCACGGATCTCAACAGCGGCGATAAGTTCTTGCTCTACAGCCACAAATTCAAATTCTTGAATAACGCGATTACCCTGAGATATCTTTAACACCAAAGGATCATTGGCAAAATCGATTGGTAATTTAAATAGTAATCTGGTCACTGAACCTGTTCGAACCACAGTTACAGGTTCGACAACACAAAGCCAACTTTGTTCTGCCTCATCATTCACTTTTTCAATTAATGCCGCTTCGTCATGGACTGGATATCCCATGGCTGCAAGAATTTTTTCTTTAGATTCTTGTTTAATTACTGCGCGTGTCCCCCATGCGTCAGTGTATTCCGATTCTATACCGCGTGCCTGAACAAGTTGTTCGACTAATGATGCATTCATGCTCATTCCTATGCTATGGAAATTAAAGAGAGTTTGTGGAGTTTGACCCAAAAAAATGTTCACTCCCACCCAGTCAGGTTGTAACTATAAAAGCGTTTTGGCTTCTATTACCACTACATACGTTTGCATAAGATAAGTGCGGCATTTTTATATAGAAAACTTGCTAAATTTCGTTAGTAGGCTATCGACTAAGTACGTAAATAATATGACACCTGTATTAATAAACAACTAAAACACGATGATTTGGTTATTTTTTTACGATATAGGGTAATGTCGTAAAAAATATTCGTTGATAACAGCAAATAGCTTTACATGACGGAGAAATAAATGTAATTTTATTACAACTTTGTAAATTGAATACACTATCTATAGGTGCTTTATGACTATTCGCGTAGCTATTAACGGATTTGGCCGTATCGGACGTAACGTTCTTCGTGCGTTATATGAATCAGAAAAAATTATGACCTTAAAATCGTTGCAATAAACGATCTTGGCGATGCCAGCATCAATGCTCACCTTTTGAAATATGACACGGCACACGGCCGTTTTAATGCTCAAGTTGAAGTGGCAGATGACTCTATTGTTGTTAACGGTGACGTGATAAGCGTGACGTCTGAACGCAACCCTGCTGACTTGCCTTGGGCAGAGCAAGAAATTGATGTTGTTTTTGAATGTACGGGTATTTTCCAGTCTAAAGAAGCAGCAAGTGCGCATTTAGATGCCGGTGCTAAAAAGTTATCATTTCAGCTCCGGCTAAAAATGTTGACGCGACTATCGTTTACGGCGTAAACGAAGACACGATTACGAGTGACATGACTGTTATTTCAAATGCGTCTTGTACAACGAACTGTCTCGCACCATTTGCTAAGATCTTAAATGACGAATTTGGTATCGAGTCTGGGCTTATGAATACAATTCATGCTTATACCAATGACCAACGTTTGAGCGATGTATATCACACTGATTTGCGTCGTGCTCGTGCAGCGGCAATGTCTATGATCCCAACTAAAACAGGCGCTGCAGCGGCTGTTGGTCTAGTGGTTCCAGAACTAGCTGGTAAAGTTGACGGTTTAGCGGTTCGTGTTCCAACAATTAATGTTTCGTTAGTTGATTTAACATTCATCTCTAAAACAGACGTAACAGCAGAACAAGTTAACGACGCTATCCGAAACGCTGTTGCAAAAGGCGGTTCATTAGCGGAAGTATTAGCAGTGAACGACGAACCTCTCGTTTCTGTTGACTTCAATCACATTGCATACTCTTCAAACTTTGACGCGACTGAAACCCGAGTAATTGGTCGATTGGTTAAAGTTATGAGCTGGTACGACAACGAATGGGGTTTCTCAAACCGCATGTTAGATAATGCAGTTCAGTTAATGACTGCAAAATAATTTTTCTGAATTAAGAAACATTATTGTATAAGATTGTAAAAGGTGGCCTTAGCCACCTTTTTTTGTTTTCAATTTTGGTGAATAAATGAATAACCCGTATATTAAGTTGGTAAAAAATAAAGACGCTTCGGATATATTTGATTTGGTACACCCGCGATTTACTGCCCAGATCAGTAAATTTGGAGGGCACTTATTAGCGTTTAAACCAACCAATCAAGAACAATGGCTGTGGTTATCTACCAGTGCTAAACTAGATGGTTCAAAGCCTATAAGAGGTGGTGTACCGCTTTGTTGGCCTTGGTTTGGTCCGGCAACGGGCGAATTTGAAGGCGAACCGCAACATGGTTATATCAGAAGTCTTGATTGGGAATTGATTCTCGTTGAAGGTGACGATAAAGCGTTAACCGTTAGATTATCCCCTATTATGCCGAGTGAACTTAAAGAAAGACTAGGTTTAGACGTATTTGTTGAATATAAATTTTCCAATAAATTAAAAATAAGCTTAGTTACGACAAACGTCAGTGAAACGCCACGTCCCCTTTCTCAAGCAATTCATACTTATTTTAGAGTGGACGATATCCATAACACTGAGATCATAGGGTTAGATAACTGCCAATTTGTAGACAAACTGACTAAAGAGTCAAAGCAACAAGTCTCAGATATTAAAATAGATCAGTCAGTAGACAGAGTATACGTCACGGATCAGCCTGATTTGTCCTGTAAGACGAATACGACGACTAGATTAATCAGTGGCGCGGGTCACGACTCTATCGTTGTCTGGAACCCTTGGAAAGAATTGGCCAAAGATATACCTGACTTTGACGACAACGGATATTTAAATATGGTGTGTATTGAAATGGCCAACACTCAAGGGTTTATATTAGCATCATGAAAAACCCATAAGTTAAAACAAAACATTCGGTAGATTAAGCTTAGTACGGGTAATTTAAAAACTTGCAAACACTAAAAATTAAAACGAAAAAAGCCTACATAAAGTAGGCTTTTTAAATTCTAAGACGAAGTTGTCTTTACCGATTACTATTTACCAGCAACTGCCGTCGCCGCTAATTTAGTGATCTCACCCCAACGTTTTTCTTTAACGATATTGTCTGGACACAACCATGAACCACCACAACACATTACATTGCTAAGTGCTAAGTAGTCCTGGTAATTACTAGGGTTGATGCCACCAGTTGGGCAAAAACGTACCGCAGGGAAAGGTCCGCCAATTGATTTTAATGATTGCACACCACCAGACGCTTCCGCTGGGAAGAATTTAAAGTGTGAATAGCCTTTATCTAGACCAACCATTAATTCAGAAATTGAGGCGATACTCTGGGATTAATGCAATAGAACCCGCATTACCTGCATCTAATAACTCAGGCGTTAATCCTGGGCTAATAGCAAATTTTGCACCAGCGTCTGTCACTTGCTTAAGTTGTGCTGCATTAGTTACTGTACCCGCGCCAATAATGGCTTCTGGCACATTGTCTGCAATTGCTTTAATCACGTCTAGGGCAGCCGGTGTACGAAGCGTAACTTCGAGAACACGGATCCCGCCGGCGATTAACGCTTCAGCGATCGGTACTGCATCTTCTACATTTTCTATTACTAAAACTGGAACAACTGGCCCAGCAGCAAATACTTCAGAAGAATCCATTAACCAATTACGTTCTGCCATATTTTATCCTTTTCACTTTCAATTCGAGCCACTCTAATAAGGTGGCAAATACGTTAAGAACTCAATTAAAGTTCTTGTTTCAAATACGCTGCACAGCCAATCAAACCAGGTTGATCTTCTGTAACAATATAAACAGGAATAGTTTCAACTAGCTTACTAAAGCGCCCTTTTGTATCAAAACGGCTTCTAAAATCACTATTTTTCACATATTCAATAAATCGTGGAACAATACCGCCCGCGATATAAACACCACCAAACGTTACGAGTGTTAATGCTAAATTACCGCCGAAACTGCCCAATATACGACAAAATATCTGCAATGATTTTATTGCCAATTCATCGGTTTCTTCTAATGCGCTTGTACTGACATAAGCTGGATCAACGTTTGAAACAGCAAGACCCTGTGCAGATTGCAACGACTGATAAATCTGAACTAATCCCAAACCAGATAACAACTGCTCGGCCGATACGCGTGCGTACTTTTTCTGCAATTCTTTCAAGATAGTGATTTCGTCCGCATCTATTGGTGCAAAATCGACATGTCCACCTTCACTAAGGCAAAGGTATCCATTTTTCGCCGCTATGGACTAAGTTTGCTACACCCAGTCCCGTACCTGCGCCATAAATTGCAATCGGCTTATTGGGCTGTGCTTCACCGCCGCCTATCTGAACTTTTTTATCAGCACTGATATGTGGAACCGACATCGCTATCGCAGTAAAGTCATTAATAATAATGAGTTTTTGAATCCAAATTGCGCTTTAATCGCTTTTTGTGAAAACGACCAGTGGTTATTTGTAAGACTAACCTGATCGCCCACCACAGCAGTGGCGACATCAATACAGGCAAACTCAATTTTGCAGTCAGTTTCAGCAAAATATTGGCTAATCGCGGCATCAATATTGTCAAAATCGGCACATTGATACGTTTTAATTAATGACAGTGAATAATCTTCTAAATTCGCCACAGCTAATCGAATATTAGTACCACCGACATCAGCAACTAAAGCTTGAATTGTCATTACTATTCCTTTTTAAGCTTCGTGAAATACGCAGCTAGCGCCTTCTTCTGGCGTCGTCATTACTTGACGTAAACCATTAAATAACTCACGACCCATAGCTTCACGTTCTTCTTTAAGATCTTTTATGAATGGTTGACGTTGAGCCAATTCTTCATCAGATACATGTACGCGGATAATGTTCTCATCGGCGTTTAATTCAATAATGTCACCATCTTGGATTTTGGCAATTAATCCACCATCTAACGCTTCTGGGTACAAATGAATCGCCGCAGGTACTTTACCTGATGCACCAGACATACGACCGTCGGTTACTAGCGCAACATTAAAGCCTTTGTCCTGTAACACACCTAAAGGTGGCGTTAGTTTATGTAATTCAGGCATACCAACCGCTCTTGGGCCTTGATAACGAACAACAACAACACAATCTTTGTCGAGTTCGCCTGCTTTAAATGCGCCGTCTAAATCGTGCTGGCTTTCAAATACAACTGCAGGTGCTTTCACTTTCGTTTTACCGGCACGTAATGACGATGTTTTAATAACCGCACGACCTAAGTTACCTTCTAGTACACATAAACCGCCGTCAGCTTTAAATGGTTTTTCAACTGTTGCAATTACGTCGTCATCAAGTGACTTCGTAGGGCCGTCAATCCATTCAAGTTCGCCGTTACGAACAACTGGCTCTTTAGTGTAAATTTCTAAGCCTTCACCACAAATAGTCTTAACATCGTTATGAATTAATCCACCGTTTAGAAGTTCTCTAAATAACAAAGCCATACCGCCAGCAGCTTGGAAGTGATTGATATCAGCTTGGCCATTTGGATAGATTTTTGTAAGAAGTGGCGTGGCTGAAGATAACGCGTCAAAATCGTCCCAATTAACGATAATGCCAGCCGCTTTCGCCATCGCTACTAAATGCATAGTGTGGTTCGTTGAACCACCCGTTGCCAATAACGCCACAATGCCGTTAACCACTGACTTTTCATCAACGATGTGACCAATTGGACGATATTCAGTGCCAAGGTCAGTTATACGTGTTGCTTGAATTGCCGCAGCTTCTGTTAATTTTTCACGAAGTTCAGTACCTGGATTTACAAATGATGAACCTAGTAAATGCAGTCCCATCACTTCGACAACCAATTGGTTTGAGTTAGCAGTTCCGTAGAACGTACAAGTACCCGCAGAGTGATAAGATTTTGATTCAGATTCTAATAACTCGTCACGACCTACTTTACCTTCAGCGTAAAGTTGGCGTACACGTGCTTTTTCTTTATTTGGAATACCAGATTCCATTGGCCCTGCTGGGATAAAGATAAATGGCAGGTGGCCAAATGTTAATGCTGACATAACGAGGCCTAGGACAATCTTGTCACAAATCCCCATCATCACAGCACCATCAAACATATTGTGAGACAAACCGATTGCGGCACTCATCGCGATAACATCACGACTCATTAAGCTTAAATCCATACCAGGTTGACCCTGAGTAACACCGTCACACATGGCTGGTACACCACCTGCAAATTGTGCTACAGAACCAACTTTTTGTACCGCAGCTCTAATTTTGTCTGGGTAAACTTCATAAGGTTGGTGGGCCGATAACATGTCGTTGTACGACGAAATAATACCGATATTGGCTTTTGTAAGTGCCGTTAGGTCCTTTTTCTCTTCAGTGCTGCACGCGGCAAAGCCGTGAGCTAAGTTGCCGCATGACAAGATGCCACGATGTGGACCTTTCAAGCGGGCTTTTTCTATTTTAGCAAGATAAGCTTTACGGCTATCTCGACTGCGTTCGATAATTCTGTCTGTTACTTCTTGAATAACTGGATTCATGTTTTTTCTCCCTTGTTAAATCAATCTATTTAGTTGTCGCTAACATCACCGACATTGGTACATCAGATTGATTTAAGAATGCTTTTATTGGTGCTTTTTAATGTCGTTAATTCCTATAACTTCATTAAGCACCGTTTCTTTACTCTCACCGACTAAATGCAGATAAATCTGCTTTGAGTTTAGCAACGCAGACAAAGTAAATGTCATACGTTGGTGAGGTGCTGTTGTTGGCTGAGTCGCCATGATCATTTGTTGTGTTGTTAGCGCTTCATCTAATTGTTCACAACATGGAAAGATAGACGCTGTATGTCCGTCTTCACCCATGCCTAAAATAACAACATCAAACGGTTTTTTTAACGATGCTAGATTAGTAGTTACGGTCGAGACTGCTGCAAACGCATCTTCATGTTCGGTTTTCATACCGTAAAACTTAGCCGAAGCGGCTTTATTAATTAACAGTGCTTCATACGCCATTTTTTCATTTGACGCACTGTCATCAGTATTAACCCAACGGTCATCAACTAAAGCGATATCCACTTTGGACCAATCAATGTCAATTTCGCTAAGTTTGGCAAACATAGGTCGCGGTGTACTGCCACCCGATACCAATAAACTTGCGCGACCATCTTGGTCGATTCCCGCCTGTAGCTTGGCCGCTATTTCTGGTGCAAAAACGTCATTTAATTCAGCAGACGTTTGAAATTTTCTAAGTTCTGCTTTCATTATTCGTCCCATTCTCTTTCGTCACGAGCCAACATTGCAATAGATGCAACAGGACCCCAAGAACCGGCCGCATAAGGGCGAGGTGGCTCATTTGAGCCTTTCCATGCATCTAAAATTCCGTCAACCCAACTCCATGCAGCTTCAACTTCGTCGCGGCGCACAAAGAGTGATTGATTACCTAACATGGCTTCTAAAATTAAACGTTCATAGGCATCTGCAATACGTTCATTTTTAAACGTATCAGAGAAACTTAAATCAAGTTTGGTATTTTGAAGTTCCATTGTTTCGCCCAGACCAGGGACTTTATTAAGTAAGTGTATTTCAACACCTTCATCTGGTTGCAGACGAATAAGCAACTTGTTTGCAGGCAACGACTTATACGTATCTTTAAAGATGTTGTGAGGCAAGTCTTTAAAGTGAACAACAATTTCGGTACCTTTGCTGGCCATACGTTTACCTGTTCTGAGGTAAAATGGCACGCCCGCCCAACGCCAGTTGTCGATGTCGACACGAATTGACGCAAACGTTTCTGTAGTACTTTGGGTATTCGCCCCTTCTTCTTCCAAGTAACCCGGTGCTGATTTACCTTCAACAAAACCAGAAGTGTATTGTCCGCGAACGGTTTTTTCTTGGTAATTGTTTGAGTCAATTGGACGAAGTGCGCGTAATACTTTTAATTTCTCATCACGAATACTGTCAGCACTAATATCTACTGGCGGTTCCATCGCTAACAATGACAAAATTTGCAATAAATGGTTTTGAACCATGTCTCGCATTTGGCCGGCGTCATCGTAATAGCCCCAACGACCTTCTACACCAACAACTTCTGCAACGGTGATTTGAACATGATCAATACATTCATGATCCCAATTGTTGGTAAAAATCGCATTCGCGAATCGCAATACTAAAAGGTTAAGAACCGTTTCTTTACCTAAATAGTGGTCAATACGATAGATTTGTGACTCTTTAAAATATTCAGCAATTTTATCATTAATTACTTTAGACGATTCTAAACAGTGACCAATCGGTTTTTCTACAACCACACGAGTATCGTCTACGACCAATCCAGCAGCATTAAGACCACTACAAATGTCACCAAAAATTGACGGTGGTGTAGAGAAGTAATTCACCATAGTGCGGTTTTCTAAATCGACAACTTCACACAGTGCTTTATATTGCTCTGGTGATTTCATATCAATTTGACAATAATTTAGACGGGCGACAAATCGAGTTTTCGCTTCCTCATCTACACCTTCTTTAACAAATCGCTCTAAACTAGTTGTCACCAGCTCGATATATTCTTCTGTTGTCATTTCGTTGCGCGCAACACCCGTAATACGAGTATCAGCAGCTAACAGTCCGGCAACCTCTAATTGGTATAATGATGGTATTAATTTTCGGCGTGCAAGGTCACCCTTGGTACCAAAAAGTACTAAATCACATGGCTTGTGGCTCAATTTTTGTGCCATTAGATTCTCCGTTTATTGTAATTTTAGGTCAATTTGTAATTAAACTACATGTTCGCAATGCTAACTAACTAATATAGCCCATGTAAACCGTAATTTTGTAATTTTTTACATTTCCAGTAAACTTTTGACGAATAATGTTGTTTTTAATTAGTAATTACTTTCTAATGCGATACATAAGATTAGGTAATCAACAACAGTTACTACTGACAATTGATAAAGCTTATATTAGTCAAAGCTATTTGTTTTGAGACAATATATTACCTTTGCAACGTTGTGAGTACGAGGGCTTTTAATGAATATTCTTGAGAAAATAAACTTACAGATAACTACGTTCAGTAAATCGGAAAGAAAAGTGGCTGAAGTCATTATCGATAATCCTGAGCAGGCAATTCATTCGTCAATTGCAACATTAGCGAAAATTGCCGATGTGAGTGAACCTACTGTTAACCGCTTTTGTCGTCGATTAGACACCAAAGGTTTCCCAGATTTTAAATTGCATTTGGCGCAAGGCCTAGCAAACGGTACACCGTATGTTAATCGTCATGTTGATGAAGGTGATGGCCCTGAAGAATATACGTCGAAAATATTCGAATCGACTATGGCTTCATTAAATACAGCCAGAAAGAGCATTGATATTTCTCAAATTAATCGCTCTGTAGATATTTTAACTCAGGCGAAAAAATAAGCTTTTTTGGCTTAGGTGCATCCGCTTCTGTGGCACAGGATGCATTAAATAAATTTTTCCGTTTTAATGTACCAATAAATTGTTTTGAAGACATTGTTATGCAGCGCATGAGTTGCATGAACTGCACAGAGGGAGATGTTGTCGTTTTATTCTCTCATACCGGTCGAACAAAACCGCTCGTCGAAATTGCAGAAATAGCGCGCCAAAATGATGCAACCGTTATTGGAGTTACTGCTAAAGACAGCCCTTTGGCTCAAGAGTGTAATATTTGTTTAAGTCCAGATGTTCCTGAAGATACAGACCTATATATGCCGATGGCGTCTCGAATAGCCCATTTGGTTATTGTCGATATATTAGCAACGGGATTTACCCTTCGCAGGGGACCAAAGTTTAGAGACAACTTAAAGAAAGTTAAAGATTCACTTCGGTCATCACGCTTCGAAAAGAAAGAAACTTTCAATTAATTTTTTGAAAATATGAATAAAAGGCGATGAATATCGCCTTTTTTGCATTTATTTAGTTACTTTTATTCATATCCGACCATTATCCCCTTGTAATTTTTTTAAATCTTTCAAAATGTAATTTAATTACAGTTTTCCTACTCAATCATATTGGAGTTTCCCGAATGGCTAACGCACTGCGAAGAACCAAAATTGTCTCAACACTTGGTCCAGCAACCGATAAAGAAGGCGTACTAGAAAAAATAATTGCGGCCGGCGTAAATACCGTACGTATGAACTTCTCGCATGGGTCTGCAGAAGACCATATTGAACGCGCAAATAAAGTTCGTGCAATCGCTGCTAAATTAAATACGTATGTTGCAATTTTGGGTGACCTTCAAGGTCCAAAAATCCGAGTAGCTCGATTTAAAGATACTAAAATCCACTTAGCAGTAGGCGACAAATTTATCCTTGACGCTGCTCTAGGCCGTGATGAAGGCGACCAACATCAAGTTGGTATTGACTACAAAGAGCTTCCAAACGACGTTAAACCATAGGTGATTTATTATTATTAGATGACGGTCGAGTTCAACTCGTCGTTGAAAGCATCGAAGGTACTAAGGTTCTTACTGAAGTTACGGTTGCCGGGCCATTATCTAATAATAAAGGCATAAACAGAAAAGGTGGTGGTCTAACGGCCCCTGCTCTAACTGAAAAAGATAAAGAAGATATTTTGACAGCAGCTAAGATTGACGTTGAATATCTTGCTGTTTCATTTCCACGTAATGGCGAAGATTTACACTACGCTCGTAAACTCGCTCACGAAGCTGGTTTTAAACCACGTATCGTAGCTAAAGTTGAGCGTGCAGAAACGGTAGCAACTGATGAAGCAATTGATGACATCATTTTAGCGTCTGACGTAATCATGGTTGCCCGTGGTGACTTAGGTGTAGAAATTGGCGACGCAGAATTAGTCGGTGTTCAGAAAAACTTATCGCTCGTTCACGTCAATTAAATAAAGCCGTAATCACAGCAACTCAAATGATGGAAAGCATGATTTCGAGCCCAATGCCGACACGTGCTGAAGTTATGGACGTATCAAACGCCGTTTTAGATGGTACCGATGCCGTAATGTTATCTGCTGAAACAGCCGCTGGTGATTTCCCGTTAGAAACGGTTCAAGCAATGGCAAACGTTTGTGTTGGAGCTGAAAAACACCCAAGCGTACTTAGTTCAAAACACCGCCTTGATATTCAGTTTGACAATATCTCTGAAACAATTGCGATGGCAACGATGTATGCAGCTAACCACATGACTGGCATAAAGGCGATTATAGCATTGACTGAATCTGGCGGTATGGCTCGTTTGTTATCACGTATTTCATCTGGCCTTCCAATCTATGCATTATCTCGTCATCAAAAAACGTTAAACCTTTGTGCACTATACCGTGGTGTATATCCGTTTTCGTTTGATACCACACAGTATGCCGTTGAAGACGGACGTGAAGCATTAAACTCGCTAAAAGCTGCAGGCAAGTTAAATGACGGTGACTTGGTTATGGTTACTCATGGCGACAAAATGGAAACAATTGGCGCAACAAATACAATGAAGTTAATGATTGTTTAATTTTGAAAAAGCGAATAAATACAAATAATATTTATTGCCCTCAAGATTGTTCAACGCAAATAAAAAACCCGGTTAGCTAACCGGGTTTTTTATCGTCTAAAGCTAAGAACAAACATAGACGTTCGTTCTTAGCTATCGGAACTAATAGAAGTTTTTCTTAAACTCGATGCCCCAAACAGCAGGTTCGTTAACTACACCTGTATTGTTGTTAAAGTCGATACCCGCTTTTAAGTTATCTTCATCTGTAATGTTACGACCAAATACAGCAATTTCGAAATCCATGTCATAATTGATATAACCAGCACGTAAGCCTAATTCAAACTGACCGTCGGTAACATGCTCTTTGGTTTCATAAATGAAGAGGTTGGTTTTACCTTGGTACGCATAGTCACCATAGAAAAACACTTCGCCCTCATTCCCCATAGGAACTGTATAACGACCAGTTGCTGTAAATATAGACTCTGGTGCATTAGGGAATGGATTACCATGAACAATGGCACCACCGTTTTCAGGATCAATTTCGTCTGTAGGTGTACACGCACCTGAACCACATGTTGCAATTCTTAACGACTTATCTTTGAGTTCTGTCTTATTTAATGAATAACCCGCAGTAACAACTAAATTTTCCGTTACGCGATATTCCGCATCGACTTCAAACCCTTGTCCCGTGCCTTGTCCAGCATTTGTTAAACCAATGTTATTTCCATTGCCACCCACTGCCGTTAACTGAATGTCGTCAATAGTATATTGAAAAACAGCACCGTTTAAACGCAAGGTATTGTCGATTAAATCTGATTTAAAACCCGCTTCATAAGACATAATTGTCTCAGCTTTAGCGGTAGACGGCATACCTTCAAATGCGATGTCGCGGCCTTGGATAGACTGTGCTCTGAAACCGTTAGAAATTCTGGCATATAGGCTCACGTCTTCACTTACTCTATAGTTTGCCATGCCTTCCCAACTCCATTGACCATCCGATACTGAAACGTCGTCATAGTCCTGTATAGACGCTGCACCAATAATTACGGCAAAACCATCTTCGTTTTGTTTACCAACAGAAAGGGATTTTTTATCTTTGGTATAACGCAAGCCACCAATTACTGATAATTCATCAGATAATTGATACGTGGTTTGGCCAAATACCGCCCAAGTTGTATTTTCGTGGAAGACTTCAGTTGCGCCAAAAAAGCCATCAATACTCGTTACGCTAAATGAAGAATCAAAAAAGTACACACCAGTTTGCCAAGACAACGGGTTCGTTGTATTACTGCTAAAACGAATTTCTTGAGTAAATTGCTCTAAGTCTTTCAATTGATCTTCAGTAATCGCATCAAAAGGAATAAATCCAGGATACGAAATTAGGTCATTGTTAAAATCATCTTGGTATTCAACGTAATCAATATCACTAGGCGTCGAACCATCGGCATTACGTAAGACACCACCATCGATATCTCCTAAGCTTCGACCATCCGCCATTTCCATAGCGGTTATCGAAGTAAGCGTAATCGCTCCTAAATCATAGGTTACGTTAACGCTCCAGCCAGAATTATCATATTCCTGTGGATTGTTATCACCTTTATCGTAATACACTTTGTCACGGTCGTAATTGCTGTTTAAGCCCGACTTACCTTGAGTCAGTACGTTGGCTCTAAATATAGAAGAAGTCCCTTCTAGAGTTCGTGTGTGGTAGTTAAACAAAATATCTAATGCATCTGTTGGGTTGTATCCAACTTGGAGACGGACCGCTTGGTCAGAGTGACCACCCATAGCGTCTTTTTCGCCAGTGAAACCGTTTTCGATCCAATCATCTTTAGATTGATTTAACACAGATAAGCGCGCTGTTAGGTCTTCAGTTAAGCCACCGCCAACTGCGCCCTCAAAATTTTGTAGTCCATAGCTACCCACGCCGGCTCTTACATAAGCTTCAAAATCGTCTGTTGGCTTACGGCTTGTAAATTTAATGATACCGGCCGTCGTATTACGTCCAAATAACGTCCCCTGCGGGCCACGGATCACTTCAACTTGGTCGACGTCAAATAATGGGAAACTTTTTAATACTACATTTTCCATTACTACGTCATCCATAATAATAGAAACTGGCTGAGAGGCAGCTAAATCAAAATCGGTGTTACCAAGTCCACGCATATAAAAACGTGGCGCTACACGGCCGTTTGATGACTCAGCGTATAACCCTAGTACTTTTGTAGCAAGTGCTAAAACGTCATCGCCTGAAGAAAACATATTTTCAAATTTTTCGCCTGACAAGGTCGCTATTGACACCGGCACATCTTGAATAGATTGAGTGCGTTTTAGCGCTGTAACTGTAATGCGCTCTAGTTTGCCGTCGTCTTCAGCCTTTTTATCCGCAGCTAAAGCAATATTTGAAGCTGTACTTAAAAGTGCTATTTGCACAATATTAGCTATTGTTGCTTTCTTAAATAGTTTCATGTCTATTCCGTAGTTATTGTTGAAGTGTGTCTTGATTTTAGATTTTAATAAATTAGTAATACATAAAAGTTATGTTAACAAGTGCATTGTCCTAGAATTTGAATAATATTTCGATACTTTTTATAAAATGACTAATTTTAGTCTTTATTTGGTCGAATCTAGGTTCAACTATTGCAACTCTGATTTTTCCACTTATTATCCTCCACTAGAAAAATAAAACATAATATTTGGAGTATTTTGGTGGAATTCGATTGGTTACGAAGTGTTTTCGGGATCGCCACATTATTAGCGATTGCAGTTCTGTTTTCAGCAAACCGCAAGGTTATTAGTAAGCGAACCACCATTTGTGCGTTTTTACTGCAGTTTGGTTTGGGTGCAATGGTTCTTTATTGGGAGCCTGGAAAAGACATTCTTATGGCAGTTTCGAGCACATTAAACAATGTGTTTAGTTATGCAGAAGACGGCATTCTCTTTTTGTTCGGTGAACAAATTGGTGGCAAGAGTCTTGGCTTTATCTTTGCTGTTCATATTCTTCCGGTCATTGTCTTTTTTAGCTCGTTAATAGCGGTGCTTTATTATTTAGGTGTGATGGGTAAAGCAGTCAGTATTATTGGTGGGGGTTACGTTATGTCACTCGAACCAGTAAACCTGAGTCCATGTGTGCCGCCGCAAATATTGTCGTTGGACAAGCCGAAGCTCCACTGGTTGTAAAACCATTTTTAAAAACAATGACTCGATCAGAATTGTTTGCCGTAATGGTAGGCGGTATGGCGACAGTCGCTGGTGCAATAATCGCTGGTTTATCCGGTATTGGTATCGAACTTAAATATCTCATTGCCGCAAGCTTTATGGCCGCTCCCGGTGGTTTACTTATGGCTAAGATCATGATGCCAGAAACGGAAGTGCCTAAAAACGATATAGAAGAGCTTAATTTAACGTCGAGTAACCATGTTAATGTTATTGACGCAGCAGCCGATGGCGCCGCTGAAGGTATGAAGTTTGCGCTGAGTATTGGCGCAATGTTAATGGCTTTTATCGCGTTGATAAGCTTATTAAATGGAATTTTAGGCGCGGTTGGCGGACTATTTGATTTTGATGAACTTACGTTGCAACTCATCCTTGGTTACTTGTTTGCACCTATTGCTTTTATTTTAGGTATTCCTTGGTCTGAAGCACACATTGCTGGAAGCTTCTTGGGTCAAAAACTTGTATTAAACGAGTTTGTTGCTTACTTAGATTTTATCAAACATAAAGAACAATTAAGCGAAATTACTCAAGTTATAATCACGTTTGGCCTCTGCGGATTTGCTAACTTATCTTCAATCGCAATATTAATTGGTGGTATTGGCAGTATGGCGCCAGAAAGACGACACGACCTCGCAGAACTTGGCTTAAAAGCGGTAATGGCAGCAACATTAGCAAATCTATTAAGTGCGGCTATTGCAGGACTATTTGTGACGTTATAGCGAGTAAAATTGAGTTTGCACTAAATTTTAGGCAAAAAAATACGGGATGTTTTTGGCATCCCGTATTTTATTGTTTACAAATTGGCTTACCTAAGTGGTAAATCCATATCTGCGAACATCTTATCAACTTCTTCTTGGTTTCTTAATAAACAGGCTCTTTCTACAACATCACGTGTTAAGTGTGGCGCAAATCGTTCAATAAATTCATACATATAAGTACGTAAGAAACTGCCCTTGCGGAACCCAATCTTAGTTGTTGACGCTTCAAATATGTGTCCAGCATCAATTGCGACTAAATCACTATCATCGTCATCGATTGCCATGGTCGCGACAACACCTACTCCTAGCCCCATTCTCACATAAGTCTTTATGACATCTGCATCGGTAGCGGTGAATACGATTTTAGGTTCGAGCCCTTTATTAGCAAACGCTTTATCCAATTCAGAACGGCCAGTAAAACCAAATACATAAGTTACTAGTGAAAATTGAGCGATATCTTCAATTGTCACACGCTCAGTTTTTAACGCCAGAGGGTGATCTTTTTCACGACAATCGAGCGATTCCAGTGATAACAAGGCAACATAACCAAATCGTTATATAAATGCAGTGCTTCTGTTGCAATTGCAAAATCGGCCTCTCCTTTTGCAGCAGCATCACTAATTTGTGACGGCGTACCTTGATGCATATGCAAAGACACTTTTGGGAACCTCGCCATAAACCCTTTGATAACTTCAGGCAAAGCGTAACGCGCTTGAGTATGGGTTGTTGCAACATTCAACTTACCTTGATCAGGTAAGGTGTGCTCACGCGCAACTGACTTTATACTGTCCACTTTACTCAAGATATCATGCGCAATATCAATTATTTCTTTACCGGCTGGTGTCACATGAGTTAAATGCTTACCACTGCGACCAAATATTTGAATACCAAGCTCATCTTCTAACATACGAACTTGTTTGCTGATCCTGGCTGAGAGGTATAGAGGCTTTCTGCCGTTGCTGAAACATTTAAATTATGGTTTTCTACTTCGACGATGTAACGTAATTGCTGTAATTTCATTTGAATTGTTGCTTATTTGGCCTTCGTTATTCGAAAAATATATACATATTCGTTAATTTATTCCATAAAGAATTGCATTTTTTATAAAAACTTCATTTTTATGCACTTTTTAGGAATAAGAACGCAATATTTGCAACAAAAATCACATAACGATAGTAAAATTGATGGAATAAAATTACCAAAGACCTATCATCAAAGTGCAATAATTAAGGTAACGTTTGTTTAAACAACTAAAAGAGAATTACGATAAATGACTATCGCGGATCCAAATGCACCTCTTCAACAAACTCGTACAATTGAATTTTCAACGGTATTAGCATCATCGGTTCACGATATGAAAAACAGTCTTTGTTTGCTCATTCAATCAATAGAAAACTTAAGTAATAAGTTAGAGCAGAAAGGCGCAGAAGAAGCACAAGAACTCGCTGGGATCCACTACGAAGCCTCTAGATTAAATTCAAATTTATTACAAATCCTAGCTTTATACCGTGAAGATTGTGACACATTACCGCTGAATATAGACGAATATTACCTTGATGAGATACTCGAAGAACTTGTCGCAAAAAATGAATTGTATATCGATAACCGAAAACTAAACATCGAGTTTGAAATAGAAGATGAGCTGGTACTTAGTATTTTGACAATGAACTAGTTGCCAATTTACTTAATGACGTTTTTGTAAATGCGATGCGTTACTGTAAAACTTCAATTAAAGTAAAAGCTTTTCAGCAAGGTGAAACATTAATTGTAAAAATATTAGATGATGGTGCTGGTTATCCTGAAAATATGCTAGATAAACTAATGCCGACACCGAGTACATTCAATATGACTATGAGCCGCACTGGATTGGGCCTTTATTTTGCCCAACTTATTGCTTCTAAACATATTCAAGATGGAAATGTAGGCAAAATACAACTGGAAAACGGTGGGGAATTAGACGGCAGTGTATTCACATTAACACTACCTTAATGCCCAATTATTGTTTACTATGAACAATGAAATTAGATAGTAATCTATATATCTTCGATTAATTATTATAGAAACAGAGGAAGCGGTATGCTATTTGCGATCATAGTCGCGCTAATTATAGGGCTTGTCATTATTGCGGTTGTAGCGAATACAATGCAACAACAAAAAGACAAACTTGAAGCTGAGAAGCGACAAGAGATGGCTAAATATAGAGCAATCATAGAAGAAACCGACGAAACGATAATGAATGAGGTTGGTGTACCAATTTCCAATGAAGGTTATTCTATACTTTATCGCCGAGTGCATCATGCTTTAACAGGGATGAATGAAACTAACCCCGGTCAAAAGGATGTTGTAGCACGGATACAAAGTATCAAAGAGAAAATCACAGCTGGAGATTTTCCAAGTGCGGAGGTTTCAAATACGGAATTACCTGACAATGAAAAACTTCTGATTGCGTTGATCCAAGGTATTAAAAAATACCGCACGATCCTTCGGTCTGAACATGGTAAAGGGCGTATACCTAGCAATTTGTTCATGCAAGAAGACAAAAAAATTGAAAAATTACAGCTCAAAATAAATGTCGAATCTCAGATTAAGCGAGGAAAACTTGCAATTACTAATGGCTTGACAGGTTCTGCTAGACAATATTTTGAAAAAGCACTTGCCACATTGGAAGCTCAACCCTACTCAGACGACTATATTGTTGCTCGTAAGAAAAATGTAACTGAACGCTTAGAGCTGATTGCTTCTGATTTGAAGTCGGCTAACGCAAAAGCGGTGAAGAAAAAAATTGAAGACGAAAAAGATGATTTAGACGAGTTATTCGCCCCTAAGAAAAAGTGGTAATACCGTAATCTATAGATTGTGGGTTTATAAATAACACACCTCAGAGGAGCAGGTCTAGCCTGCTTTTTTATGCCTAATACAAATATCAAAAGCAACTTATTGATGGGAACAACATTCAAACCCGTAAATCGCTTTTACCGTTCCTTCAAATTAAATGTTAGTTGCCATCAATCTGACCTTGTTGCTGTCAGTTATAATGGAGACAAAATCATAGGAGCTGGATTAATACGCTGTTATTTACCGACAAACAAAGGTATTAACATTAAAATTAGGTCTGAAGCGCAGTCTTGCCAAAGTAATGACCACCCCGAATTAGGTCAATTTGTATTAAGAAGCCTTTTTGTGGACCCAGAGCATCGACATTACGGAATCGCCAAACAGATATTAACTTTATTGTGTAATAAAAGTGACGCTAGGTTACTGCTTAGTTGCCCAAATGAACTAACATCACTTTACCAACCGTTTGGCTTTAGGGTGCAAAGTGCTCCCGATAATAAAACCCCTAACGTACTAATAAAAGAGCATAAAAAAGGCCTGACACTTATGTGCAGGCCTTGATAAACCAACTTAGCAGAGTAAATGACACTGCGACTAGGCAAGTTAATTTATAATGCAGCTTCTAATTGCGGCAAAACTTCAAACAAATCGGCTTCTAAACCGTAATCAGCCACTTGAAAGATTGGTGCTTCAGGATCTTTATTGATAGCAACAATAACTTTTGAATCTTTCATTCCGGCAAGGTGTTGAATCGCCCCTGAAATCCCCACTGCAATATATAGATCCGGCGCGACTATCTTACCAGTTTGACCAACCTGCATATCATTCGGTACAAAACCCGCATCAACAGCAGCTCGAGAAGCACCAATAGCAGCGCCAAGTTTATCAGCAATACCATCTAACAGTTTAAAGTTATCACCATTTTGCATACCGCGACCACCCGAAATAACGACATTGGCCGCTGTTAGTTCTGGACGTTCTGACTTGGTTAATTCATGACTTACAAATGTCGAAAGATCTGTCGATGTCGCTGCTTCTATGTTTACTAATTCAGCGTTACCAGATAAGTCAGCTTTATCAAATGCAGCGGTACGCACTGTTATAACCTTTTTAGCGTACTCAGACTGTACTGTTGCTATCGCATTACCTGCATAAATGGGTCGCTTGAATGTATCAGAGCTTTCAACAGCGATAATATCCGACACCTGTTCAACATCGAGTAATGCCGCAACACGAGGCATATAATTTTTACCTGTGGTCGTTGCTGGCGCCATAATGTGAGAATAATCTGCCGCCAAAGAAACAACTAACGCTGACATATTTTCCGCCAAAGCATGTTCATAACAAGCGTTATCAACCACCAGTACTTTAGTCACACCGGCAACTTTTTGCGCGCTCTGTGCAACCGACATACAGTCACTACCTGCGACCAAAATATGAATGTCACCACCAATTTGACTAGCAGCATCTGCCGCTTTTAATGTATCGGCTTTCAATTCAGAATTATCATGTTCCGCAATTAATAAAATACTCATGCGATCACCTTCGCTTCATTTTTTAATTTTTCGACTAGGTCTATTACCGATTCGACCATAACTCCAGCCACGCGCTTAGCAGGCTCTTCTACTTTTAGTACATTTAGTTTGGTGGTCGTATCAACGCCCATATCCGCTGCTACTTTGACTTCCAATGGCTTACGTTTTGCTTTCATAATGTTCGGTAAAGAGGCATAACGAGGCTCATTTAGTCTTAAGTCTGTAGTGACAATGGCCGGTAAAGACAATGATACAGTTTGTAATCCGCCGTCAATTTCACGAGTTACCGCAACCTTTCCATCTGCTACATTTACTTCACTAGCAAAGGTGCCCTGCGGCATATTTGTTAACGCAGCTAGCATTTGCCCTGTTTGATTATTATCCGAGTCTATTGACTGTTTACCCAATATGACCAACTCAGGTTGAATTTCTTCAACCACTTTTTGCAATAATTTGGCAACTTGCAAAGAGCCAAGATTGAGGTCAGTCTCAATTTGAATCGCACTATCAGCACCAAGAGCTAATGCGGTACGCAGTTGTTCTTGACATGCTTTTGTGCCAATAGAAACAACAACTACTTCAGTCGCAATGCCCTTCTCTTTTAATCGAACGGCTTCTTCAACCGCGATTTCACAAAATGGGTTCATTGCCATTTTCACATTAGCTAAATCGACATCACTGTTGTCAGCTTTAACGCGCGCTTTAACGTTATAGTCAATAACTCGTTTTATCGGTACTAGAACTTTCATATCATCTCCTAAACCTAAATCAATCTGATATGGGTTTTGTTTACGGTCTCGTTATAATGTAGAACAATGTAATCGCAGTTAACGTAAACGTCAACCTGTGATCACTCTAAAAAAATCATAGAATTGTAAAGTTAACTTATACAAATGTAGGTTGCTTTAGATAAGTTGCAGGGTGTTTAAGAAATAAAAACAATATTTAGAATCTATTCCATAAACACCATTAGAGAATTAAACGACATTAAATTAAGACGCTTGCTGTTCCCAGGCGACCATGCCTCCAGCAACAGAATATACGGCGTCTAGTCCCATACGGTTAAGTGACTCAGCAGCTAATGCTGAACGAGCGCCAGAGCGACAAATTAAATAAATATCTTGATCGGCTAACCCTAACATCGGATCAGCTAAATCTTTAACCGATGGATGTTGAGTAATTTGCATTTCCAACACACCACGAGGATAGTTTACGGCACTTTCTATATGTCCCAATGAGTACTCTGATGGCTCACGAACATCTATAACTACGGTATTTTTATTAAGTATTTCTTTAAAATCAGCAACACTTATTTCACGAATTTCTTGCTTAACATTGGCAACAATGTCTCCAATTGACGTTAACATCGCTTTCTCCTAATTTTTAATTAAAATAATTTGGTATATAACAAAGTGGTTGATACAAGGATCAGTAACACCCCAAGTATTCTCGATAATAGGGTTTGACTCAAGTAACGTGAAAGAACGACACCTGACAAAGAGCCAACAGACGCAATTACACCTATAAACATTAAGGTTTTCCAAGGTAACAGATCAAAATAGTCTGGTGAATATAATGCATATGCTGCGGTACCTACTATAGATTGCAGCAATATGATTACAACACTAGTTGCCGCCGCAGCTCTTATACTTAAATTGGCGAGCAGAATAAGACTTGGAACAATTAAGAACCCTCCCCCAACTCCGATAAAACCAGTAAAAACCGACTATACCGCCGGTGATAACAAGGGAAAGTTTTTTACTTCTGACGAGTCTGTCGAAGGTAAATTTGGCTGCATTAATAGTTTGATTGCGGCTAAAAAGGCCAATAATGCAAATACGCTTATCTGTATTTCACTTGAGGTAAATGAGCCAATTTTTGCGCCAAGGAAACTCATGGCAATACCACTAGGCGCAAAATACACTAGAGCACTAAAATTTGTCGTTTTTGAAAATAAATGCGGTATTGCCGTAACCGCTGAAATAAAACCAACAACGACTAACGAACCAATAATAGCGACTTTATCTTCAATGCCTAGAAAATAAATTAAACTCGGCAAAGTTAAGATTGCACCACCTGATCCAAACAATCCCATCGCCAATCCAATTATTAGAGCAACAACGACCAACAAAATGCATATTCCTAAAAGTTATATCTTATACCCCAAATTGTGACACAAATACTCAAAATGTACACACTTAATTTTTGTCATGGTCTAACATGGACGCCGTCCGCACCGCAGGTTGAAAAACCGTTCTATATCGAACTCTTGGTCGAATGGGTGTTAAAGGCCACTCTCGTTTTTTAGCGGTCAATACGCAAACAGAACCCATTTTGGGCGCAATATTGGCGAACATATTGGTTATGCGACCTTTCTTTTGCTCTTTAATTTCACCTAATAAGGTCGAATGACATAAATAATGTTCATCAATAACCTCAAAACCTAACAGGTTCAGCCAGTCTTTTATCCGTGGAATTGAAAAAGTCGGCAATGCCAAAAAGACTTGTTGGACTTAAATGGCCAAAGCTTGCCAACTAGAAGAAGTGATAAAGGGTTAAACACGGTTAATATTAAGTTTCCGTTAGGCATTAACACTCTATGAACTTCGCGTAACGTTTGATGGGGATCTGCGCTAAACTCAAGAACATGAGAAACCACCGCAGTGTCAATTGCATGTTGAACAAACGGCAATTCATCAATTTCGCCAACGACCCCAGTACTTTCAGTTCTGCTGGCCAAATTAGCTAAACTAATTTGATGGTTAATACGGCATGTTGTGGTATCTATTGCACTGGCAAGTGAACCAATTTTAAGCAAATGATTACCAAAACAAAGATTTAGTCTATGACTTATAGAGGTGTTTTCTTGTTGTTTTAACAGCTCTCCATTTGGAAATTCTTGCCAATGTTCCACTGGCTGGATCCAACGATAACCGAGTGCGGGTTTCATATATATTTGTGACCTTCTCGACAACTAAATTATTAGTTACACTTAAACTATCAACAATGAAAGAAGTAAGCATATGTATCAAGTAGTAAAGATTCCAGCCTTTTCAGACAATTATATTTGGGCTATACACAATAATGAGGGCAAATGTGCGATTGTCGACTCTAGCGATGGCGATGTCGTCATGTCATTTTTACAGATCCAACAGTTTGAGTTAACTGAAATTTTGATTACGCACCACCACTCTGATCATATTGGCGGTGTTAAGCAATTACAAAGTCACTTTCCCAATTGCAAAATATATGGTCCTGACACAAGTCGTTTTAACTCCTTTGCCCAGGAGTTAAACAAGGTGACGTTATAAATTTAGAGGCATCGGATACTCGCATTGAAGTTATCGAAGTTCCCGGACATACCATAGACCACATTGCCTATTTCGACTCAGCCAATGTATTTGTTGGTGATACGCTTTTTCTGCCGGTTGTGGTCGCCTCTTCGAGGGATCTGCAGAACAAATGCTTGTCAGTTTAAAAAAATCAGTCGTTTAGCTCCATCAACCAATATTTATTGTGCACACGAGTACACTTTGTCAAATATTCAATTTGCGAAAACCGTAGACCCATCAAATCAAGATCTTATTGCTTATGAATCAATTGTTAAGGACTTGCGAAAACATGATTTCGCAACTATCCCTACAACCGTAGAAGTTCAAAATAAAATAAATCCATTTTTACGGTGTGATAGTCTTCCAGTAAAACACGCTGTCGAAAAACAATTTTCTACAAAAGACCTTGATGAGAAAGACTGTTTTGCAAATTTAAGACGCTGGAAAGATAGTTTTTAATTGATAAACAGAGTTATTCGGTATTAGCGTAGGCAGAATAAATGGGTTAATATTATTTTTTCCTGTAACTGAATTTTATGTCGCTTAGCCCAACGCCTATTTAGCTGAGTTCACTACTAACCAAATTAAAGACTATTTATGAACAAAACTTATTTATACTGTTTCTCTGGACTATTATCACTAAGTGTTTTGTCTGGCTGTAATTTGACACCTGCTTTTAACACTGACAAAGAGAAAAACCAGTACCAAGCTAAAAATCAAACACCTGAATTAATAGCATCGCCAGAAGAAGTTGTCGACGCATTAACAATAGCTGCACTACAACTGGAAGTTGGTGAGCTTGCCAAAGAACTCAAAACTCCAGAATTTGAGGATGTTTGGGATCGAATTTCTTACCAACTCAGCATAAACGTACCTCAAAACAGACAAGTTGTTACTGAACGTAATTGGTACGCAAAACACCCGAGCTATATAAAACGTGTTTCAGCTAGAGCATCACCATTTCTTCACTTTATTGTAGAGGAAATTGAAAAACGTGAAATGCCAATAGAACTTGCGCTGTTACCAATTGTAGAAAGTGCATTTGACCCATTTGCTTATTCACATGGCCGAGCATCAGGGTTATGGCAATTTATTCCCGGGACTGGTAACCGTTTTAAATTAAAACAATCTTGGTGGTATGACGGACGCCGTGATGTAATCGCTGCAACTCGTGCAGCTTTAGATTACTTGTCGTTTTTACACAAGACGCTAGACGGCGACTGGTTGAATGCAATTGCCGCTTATAACTCTGGCGAAGGTCGTGTTCTTAGAGCAATTAAACGCAACCGTCAAAAGCATCTCCCTACCGATTTTTGGTCGTTAGATTTGCCGAAAGAGACTTCTGCATATGTTCCTAAGCTGTTGGCCCTTGCAGATCTACTTAAAAGAAACGATGAATTTAATTTGGCCTGGACAAAGATCAGCAATCAACCAGCAATCGCCGTGGTTGATGCTAAAAGTCAAATAGATTTGGCAAAAGCAGCAGAATTAGCGGAAATGGATCTAGAAGATTTACACCATCTAAACCCTGATTATAACCAATGGGCCACAGATCCAAATGGCCCACATAAATTCATACTGCCAATTGAGAAGGCAAATGCGTTTGAAGTTGCTCTAGCAAATTTACCTAACAATAAACGCATGTCTTGGTCGCGATATATTGTCAAATCAGGAGATACACTTGGTGGGATAGCACAAAAATTTAATACCTCGTTAGATGTACTTCGAGATGTCAACAAAATCAAAGGCCGATTAATAAGGGTGAACCAAGCGTTATTGATCCCGACATCATCAATCGCCTTAACAGACTATACGTTAACCGCTGAAAATCGCCTTGTTAAAAAACAAAATACCAAACAAGCGTCAAACAAACTGACTTACATTGTGCAATCTGGTGACACATTTTGGGATATTAGTCGCGAATACGATGTCAGTATTAGGTCGCTTGCAAAGTGGAATGGTATGGCGCCAAAAGATCCAATAAAACCGGGTCAAAAACTCGTTATTTGGAAAGATACCGTAACGAAACATCAATCTGAAAATGCGGTCATGCGCGCAATTACATACAGAGTTAGAAACGGTGATTCTTTAGCCCGTATCGCTAAAAAGTTTAAAGTTAAAATTGTCGATATTGCAAAATGGAACCAATTAGACACAGACAAATATCTACGCGTAGGACAAGCTTTAAAGCTCTATGTCGATGTGACTAGAACTTAAAGCGACTAATGCAGTTAATTTTGTAAAACCATAGGGTTGTTTCCACATGAATAAAACAATGAGTGTTGTTTATAAAGTCCTATTTGTTTCGGCATTCTCTCTAATATCATTGTCTGCCCTTGCCGACTTTGACATTAAAGGCGAAGTTAAAATGGTTTACCCAACAGGTGCTAAAGAATCGTCAAAAATGTCGATTGGTTATGTCGCCAAAGAATACGATCATACGTTTAAAATAGGTAAAGCCGAATATGCTGTTTCTGGACGCCCAGACAAATATTCCTTCGTATTAGTTTTACAAAAAACAACTACGTATGGGTTCAGGAATTTTCAAAAAGTTTAATTGAATCTTTTGATTGGAAGATTGGCGAAAAACACATTCGGTTATACAAAGAAATACTAGCAAAACCGGTCATGGGTGATTACATTCTATCGATAGACGACAAGGACTACTTTTTTCAAAAAACATCGCTCAAATTACATTTTCGTTTAATGAAGAAGGGTTAGAAGAAATAGAAGTAGACGGCATGGTTGCCAGTTTAGGCCTTAATAAAGTAAAAGCTGAGTGTAAGGCTAACGAAAATGAAGAAGCTTCAGGTGAGCCTTGTGAGTCGCCTGAAGGCTAGTCATTAACTGTATTAAATTTACAAGGTTAAATTATGAAAATAGTAATCAGTTTGATGTTATTGGTTTGCGTTAATGTATTTGCCTGCGAAGAAAATGATCTATCAGACAATGATAAATTTATTAACGCCGTAAAAACGGCTGACTTTGTTTATATTGGCTCAGTTTCTCGACTTTATAAGTCACCTATAACAAAAACAAACCTAGACGGTTATAACGCTATTGTATTTGAAGTAACAGAAAAGATAGCAGGTAAAACATCAAATTATATGGATGTAGAAATTGCTCCACTCTGCGGTATCAGTCCAGCACAAGATATTGATTATTGGCCACAAGAGCTTGGTGGTGAATATGTAGTATCGGGTATTTTTATCGACGACGTTTATTATGTAAATGCCATTATGGAAATTGATAAGGCGATGGACATTCTTTACGAAGTCACTCGGATTGCTAGAGCAAATATTAAAAACTAATACCCATTTTTTAAAATCCAAAAATTAGATACAAAAAAGGCACCCTAAGGTGCCTTTTTTATTAAACTAAGTGGTAGATTACCAACCAGTTTTTTCTGCAAGTGCTTTGCCGATTTCAGCAAGAGAACGTACAGTTTTAACACCAGCTGCTTCTAACGCAGCAAACTTGTCGTCAGCTGTACCTTTACCACCAGAGATGATAGCGCCGGCATGACCCATACGCTTACCTTCAGGTGCAGTAACACCGGCAATGTAAGAAACAACAGGCTTAGTTACATTTTCTTTAATGTAAGCAGCAGCTTCTTCTTCAGCTGTTCCGCCGATTTCGCCGATCATAACGATTGCTTCAGTCTGCGGATCATTTTGGAACATTTCCAATACGTCGATGAAGTTAGTACCTGGGATTGGATCACCACCGATACCAACACAAGTAGACTGACCAAAACCAGCGTCTGTAGTTTGTTTAACCGCTTCGTACGTTAATGTACCTGAGCGAGAAACAATACCTACTTTACCTTGGTAAATGAATGTGACTAAGGCATAATACCAATCTTACATTCACTAAGGAGTGATTACGCCTGAGCAGTTAGGACCGATTAAACGCACACCTAGCTCGTCACACTTAACTTTACAGTCAAGCATATCAAGAGTTGGAACACCTTCAGTGATACAAACGATTAGCTTGATACCAGAGTTTGCGGCTTCTAGAACTGAATCTTTACAAAATGCAGCAGGTACATAAATTACTGACGCGTCCGCACCAGTTTCTGCAACCGCTTCAGCAACAGTATTAAATACTGGAAGACCAAGATGCGTTTGACCACCTTTACTAAGGCGTTACACCACCAACCATGTTAGTGCCGTATGCAATTGCTTGTTCAGAGTGAAAAGTACCTTGTGAGCCAGTAAAACCTTGGCAGATTACTTTAGTGTCTTTATTAATTAAAACGCTCATTATTTGCCCTCTGCAGCTTTAACTACTAACTCAGCAGCACTTTGTAAGCTTTCTGCTGCAATGATATCTACGTCTGAGTTCGCTAATACTTCACGACCTTTCTCAGCATTTGTACCTTCTAAACGCACAACAACTGGAACTGAAACACCAACTTCTTTAACTGCACCGATGATGCCTTCTGCAATCATGTCACAACGAACAATACCGCCGAAGATGTTAACTAAAACAGCTTTAACATTGTCATCAGATAAAATGATTTTAAATGCTTCAGCAACACGTTCTTTAGTTGCGCCACCACCAACATCTAGGAAGTTTGCAGGACGACCGCCATTAAGGTTTACGATATCCATCGTACCCATAGCTAGACCAGCACCATTAACCATACAACCAACGTTTCCGTCGAGTGCGACATAGTTAAGTTCCCATTTTGCTGCATCAGCTTCACGCGCGTCTTCTTGTGAAGGATCGTGCATTTCTCTGATGTCTGCGTGACGACCAACAGCATTGCTGTCGATTGCAACTTTAGCGTCAAGACAATGTAAGTCACCAGCTGGTGTAATAACTAAAGGATTAACTTCAATTAACTCAACGTCTTTTTCTTTAAACATTTTCGCAAGACCTAAGAAGATCTTAACAAATTGACCTACTTGCTTACCTTCAAGACCAAGTTTGAACGCTAAGTCGCGACCTTGGTAAGGTTGTGCACCCGCTAAAGGACAGATAGTCGCTTTAAGAATTTTCTCAGGCGTTTCTTCTGCTACTTTCTCGATTTCAACACCACCTTCTGTAGATGCCATGAAAACGATACGACGGCTAGAACGGTCAACAACCGCACCTAGGTATAATTCTTGAGCAATGTCAGTACATGGTTCAACCAAAATACGACTTACAGGCTGGCCATTCTCATCAGTTTGATAAGTAACTAAACGCTCGCCTAACCATTTTTCTGCAAATGCTTTAATTTCGTCTTTAGTATTAACAAGTTTAACACCACCTGCTTTACCACGGCCACCGGCGTGTACTTGTGCTTTAACAACATAAGCATCACTAGAATTAGATCAGCAGCTGCTGCCGCTTCGGCTGGAGTTTCAGCTGCGAAACCTTTAGATACAGGAAGCCCGTATTGAGCAAACAACTGTTTACCCTGATATTCATGCAAATTCATGAGGTTCAATCCATCTCTTTTATAAGTTAAAGGCTGCAGAACATCTACAGCCCAAATTACATGCGGGGATATTATAGTTCACCCCTAAATTAGTGCAATACAACTAAAGTATAAATTGGAATAATTGCACTAATTTTGTTAGCTTTATTTTACTTTTGTTTATAAATTAAACATCAAGTAACAAGCGTGTCGGATCTTCTAGCAACTCTTTAATTGTTACTAAGAATCCAACTGATTCCTTACCGTCAACCAATCTGTGATCGTAAGACAATGCCAAATACATCATAGGTAAGATTTCTACCTTACCTTCAACCGCCATTGGTCTATCTTGAATTTTGTGCATACCCAAAATCGCAGATTGTGGAAGGTTAATAATTGGCGTTGATAACAACGAGCCAAATACACCGCCATTGGTTACTGTGAAGTTGCCACCTTGCATCTCATCAACAGTTAATTTGCCGTCACGACCTTTAATTGCTAGTGCTCGAATACCATTTTCGATTTCAGCAAAGTTCATTTTGTCGCAATCGCGTAGTACTGGTGTAACTAAACCACGAGGCGTAGAAACAGCAATACTTACGTCAAAGTAATTATGATAAACGATATCGTCACCATCAATTGACGCATTTACAGCTGGGAAACGTTTTAATGCTTCAACAACTGCTTTTACATAAAACGACATAAAGCCTAAGCGAGCGCCGTGGCGTTCTTCAAATACGTCTTTATATTGCTTACGTAAGTCCATAATTGGCTTCATGTTAACTTCGTTAAACGTGGTTAACATTGCAGTAGAGTTTTTAGCTTCTAATAAACGATTTGCAATTGTTTTACGTAAACGAGTCATCGGAACGCGTTTTTGTGTGCGTTCACCCAGAACTTGTGCCGAAGGAGTCGCAGAAGCTTTAGGTGCCGCTTTTGGTGCCGCAGATTGCGCTTTCATAAAGTTTTCAACATCTTCTTTAGTAACTCGCCCACTTTTGCCAGTACCTGTAATTTTAGATGCATCTAACCCTTTTTCAGAAATTAAACGACGAACTGAAGGCGATAACGCATCATCAGAAGACGTTGTTTCCTCAGCTTCAGCCGCTGGAGCAGACGCTGCAGAAGCACCACCTACGGTAATTTCTGCAATAAGTTGTTCGCCAAGAACCGTTTCGCCTTCAGGGCTAATGATTTTAGTGACAACTCCGTCTTCAGGAGACACAACTTCAAGTACTACTTTATCTGTTTCAACATCAACTAAGTTTTCGTCACGGCTAACCGCTTGACCTTCTTGAACGTGCCAAGTAGCTATAGAAGCATCTGCAACCGATTCAGGTAATACAGGAACTTTGATTTGAATTGTTTTTGACGGTGCTGCATCTGCTGCTGGAGCCGACGCTGCTTCTGCTTTAGGTGCTGCTGGTGCCGCCGCGGCTCCTGCTGCACCAATAGTTGCAATTAATTGTTCGCCTAAAACTACGGCACCTTCTTCTTGAAGAATTTCAGTAACAACACCATCTTCTGGTGATACAACTTCCAACACAACTTTATCAGTTTCAATGTCTACCAAATTCTGGTCACGAGAGACTGTGTCGCCAACTTTTACGTGCCAAGTCGCAACTGAGGCGTCAGCAACTGATTCTGGTAATACTGGAACTTTAATTTCAGTAGTCATGATTAATCCTTGAGATTATTTAATCGTTAATGCGTCATTAACTAACGCTTGTTGTTCTTTAGCATGGACAGAGGCATAACCAACTGCTGGTGAAGCTGATGCTTTACGACCGGCATATGTTAGGTTTGCTTTTGCTGGAATTGAATTCCAGAAATGGTGTTGGCTACAGTACCAAGCGCCTTGGTTCTGTGGCTCTTCTTGACACCAAACAAAATCTGTCACGTGTTTATATTTTTCTACTACCGCATCCATTTCTGCATGTGGGAACGGATATAACTGCTCCACACGAACAATGGCAACATCGTCTTGTTCAGCTTTACGACGTTGATCTAATAAGTCGTAATATACTTTTCCTGAACAAAATACCACGCGTTTGACGTTTGCTGGATTAATCTCATCAATCTCATCAATTACATTGTGGTAAGTACCTTCGGCCAATTCTTCCATAGTTGAAACGGCTAAAGGATGACGAAGCAATGACTTAGGTGTCATTACGATAAGTGGTCTACGCATTGGGCGTATCTGTTGACGACGGATCATGTTAAATACTTGAGCCGGAGTCGAAGGTACACACACCTGCATGTTGTGGTCAGCACACAATTGTAAGAATCGTTCCATTCTTGCCGAACTATGCTCAGGACCTTGACCTTCATAACCGTGTGGCAATAACATTGTAAGTCCACATAGGCGGCCCCACTTTTGTTCACCAGAGCTTATAAATTGGTCAATTACTACCTGTGCTACGTTGGCAAAGTCACCAAATTGTGCTTCCCATATAACCAAAGATTCTGGTTCAGCAGTTGCGTAACCGTATTCAAATGCGAGTACACCGACTTCAGATAACACGGCATCGAATATTTCGAATTTACCTTGTTCTTTATGTAAATGTTGAAGTGGGATATACGTAGATGCATCAACTTGATTATGCAATACAGCATGACGGTGGAAAAACGTACCACGACCAGAGTCTTGACCTGTAATACGGATATCGTGACCATCATCACATAATGCAGCATAGGCTAATGTTTCTGCAAAACCCCAATCGAGAGGTTTTTCACCCGCTAACATTTTACGACGCTCGTCATATTGTTTTTTAACCCGAGAGTGCAATGTGTGCTCTGCTGGGTACTGAGTGATTTTCTCACCTAGCTCATTCAATTTTTCAACTGAAATCGCTTTATTGTATTCAATGTCCCAATCGTGATTTAGGAAAGGTCGCCAATCTACAGAATGTTCTGTCATCGGACGCCATTCTTCAACTGTACATTCGCCTTTATCTAAAATTCCACGATAATCGTCAGCCAATTGCGTAACGTCTGATTCTTGGATCGAACCTTCAGCAACTAAACGTTTGATATAAAGGTTTCTTGGAACCGGGTGTTTTTTGATTTTTTGGTACATCAAAGGCTGAGTGGCATTTGGCTCATCAGCTTCGTTGTGCCCATGGCGGCGATAACACACTAGATCGATTACAACATCACGACGGAATGTATTTCGGTAATCAACGGCAAGTTGAGCAACCAGCGCCACAGCTTCAGGGTCATCACTATTTACATGAAATATTGGTGCCTGAACCATTTTCGCTATGTCCGTACAATATTCAGTAGAACGTGCGTCTTCTTGCAGTGACGTTGTAAATCCAACTTGGTTATTTACAACAATACGTACCGTACCACCTACTTTATAAGCACGTGTTTGGGACATATTAAATGTTTCTTGAACAACACCTTGTCCTGCGATTGCAGAATCACCATGAACGGTAATTGCTAACGCTTTAGAACCATTTTCACAATCACGACGGTCTAATCGAGCACGAACAGAGCCCATTACAACCGGGTTTACAATTTCAAGGTGAGACGGGTTAAACGCTAACGCTAAGTGGACATTACCACCGGCTGTTGCAAAATCTGATGAAAAACCTTGGTGATATTTAACGTCACCTGCGGCCAGTGATTCATCAACTTTGCCGCCAAATTCTTCAAATAATTCGCCTGCTTTTTTACCAAGTACGTTAACTAAGACGTTTAGTCGACCACGGTGGGCCATACCAACTACAACTTCTTTTTGACCTTGCTCGCCGGCACGATGAATAATTTCTTTGATCATTGGAACAAGTGAATCGCCACCTTCCAATGAGAAACGTTTCGCGCCTGGGAACTTAGCACCTAGGTACTTTTCTAATCCGTCGACAGCAATTAAACCTTTTAAGATGCGTTTTTTAACATCTAAAGAAAATGAAGGTTTGCTTTGAATTGATTCTAAACGTTGTTGGATCCAACGCTTTTCGTCTGTATCAGTAATGTGCATGTATTCTGCGCCAATCGGACCACAATATGTGTCTTTTAGCGCTTCATACAATTCACCAAGCGGCATTTTATCTTTGCCGATTGCAAATGAACCCAGATTAAATTCTCGCGTTTTATCAACGTCATCAAGTTCGTGGTGAGCTAAGCTCAATTCACGTACTTTTTCACGTTGCCACAATCCCAAAGGATCAAGGTTGGCGTTCTGGTGACCACGGAATCTAAACGCGTTAATGAGCTGAAGCACTTTAACTTGTTTTTCATCTGCTTGGTCAGCAACTGATACGACAGTACGGTCTTTTGTTTTGGCAAGTTGAGCGAATAAGTCGCGAATTTCTGAATGCTTGGTTTCAACGGAAACCCCCTCTACTTTTGGCAGAGTATCAAAAATTTCACGCCACTCATCAGAAACAGAAGTCGGGTCGTCTAAATACAACTCATACATCTGTTCAACATATACCATGCTGTTAGCTGATAAATGTGAACTATTCAGCCAAGATTGCATAACACCTTCGTGCATTAGATATATATCCTTGTTAGTCGATTTGTGACTAGCTTTTTCTTGTTTAAAAATAAAAAGAGCCCTTCCAAATAAATGAAACGACTCTTTCTCTTGTTAGGTCATTACAGCCTCAGTTTTCACTTTCTAAACTGACCTCTGCAACAACATAGACTTGATGTGTCCAATCGCCTTTGTCGGGTTTAACCCTTTAGGACAAACGTTGACACAGTTCATGATACCGTGGCAACGGAACACACTAAATGCATCGTCTAAGTCAGCCAGTCGCTCATCAGTTGCGGTGTCACGGCTATCAATTAAGAATCGATAAGCATGTAACAAACCAGCAGGTCCGATAAACTTGTCTGGGTTCCACCAGAACGATGGGCATGACGTAGAACAACATGCACAAAGAATACATTCGTACAAACCATCAAGCTTTTCGCGATCTTCAACAGATTGAATATATTCGCGAGCCGGTGGCATTTTGTCGTCGTTAATTAAGAATGGCTTAACTTTTTCATATTGCGTGTAGAACTGAGTCATATCGATAACTAAGTCACGTACAACCGGCAAACCAAGGTAATGGACGTAATATAGTCGTCCCTGTACCAAGTGCAGATAGCGGCGTGATACACGCTAAGCCATTTGTGCCATTCATGTTAAGACCATCAGAACCACATACACCTTCACGACAAGAACGACGGAATGACAATGTTGGATCTTGTTCTTTTAATAACATTAATGCGTCTAGTACCATCATGTCTTGACCGTCTTCAACTTCAAGTTGATAGTCTTTCATGTATGGAACATCATCTACATCAGGGTTATAACGGTAAATCGAGAAATTCAAAGTTTTCATATTTCGTTACTCCCCTATTAGTATGTACGAGCTTTAGGCGGAAATGCTTCACGATGCACAGGGCTCATGTTCACTTCACGCTTGCTCATTTCTTGAGTTTTTGGGTCATAAATACTGTGGCATAACCAATTTACATCATCACGGTCTAAGAAATCTTCGCGACTATGGGCACCACGGCTTTCTGTACGGAAATTAGCAGCGGCAGCGGTAGCAAGTGCAGTTTCCATAAGATTGTCTAATTCCAAACACTCAATACGCTGGGTATTAAATTCTTTCGAATTATCAGATAATTTCGCATGTTTTAAACGTTCACGAATTTCTTTTAATTCTGCCAGACCTTCCGCCATTGCTTGACCTTCACGGAAAACCGAGAAGTTAAGTTGCATACAGCGTTGTAAATCTTTTTGATTTGAACTGGATCTTCACCTTGAGAAGTCGATTCCCAACGATTGAAACGTTCCATCGCTTTCTCAACATCAGCATCAGTTACTTCAGTGGCACCGCGCCCTTCACCTAAATATTTTTCTAGATATAGACCTGCAGCGCGACCAAACACAACTAAATCAAGCAATGAGTTACCACCTAAGCGATTTGCGCCGTGTACAGATACACAAGCAATCTCACCTACGGCAAACAAACCTTCAACTTCAGCAAACGAGCCATCGTCGAGTTTTGTTAACGCTTGACCGTTTACGTTAGTTGGAACACCACCCATCATATAGTGACAAGTAGGAAGAACTGGAATTGGTTCGTCAGCTGGATGAACGTGAGCAAATGTCTTAGACAATTCACATACACCAGGTAAACGTGCTTCTAACGTTTCACGACCTAAGTGGTCTAGTTTTAACTTCAGGTGAGGACCTAAAGGACCGTCACAACCGCGACCTTCACGAATTTCAGTCATCATTGAACGTGCTACAACATCTCGAGACGCTAGGTCTTTCGCATTTGGTGCATAACGTTCCATGAAACGTTCGCCGTCTTTGTTAAGAAGGTAACCACCTTCTCCACGACAACCTTCTGTCACAAGTACACCTGCACCGGCTATGCCTGTTGGGTGGAATTGCCACATTTCCATGTCTTGCAATGAAACGCCAGCGCGAACCGCCATGCCAACACCGTCACCAGTATTAATATGCGCGTTAGTAGTAGAAGCATAAATACGGCCTGCACCACCTGTTGCTAAAACAGTCGCTCGAGCTTTAAAGAAAACAACATCACCAGATTCGATGTCAATTGCTGTACAACCGACAATTGCACCATCGGCATTTTTAACTAAATCAAGTGCATACCATTCGCTATAAACTGTAGTTTTGTTTTTAACATTTTGTTGATACAACAAATGTAACAAGGCGTGGCCAGTACGGTCAGCTGCCGCTGCAGTACGAGCAGCTTGTTCGCCACCAAAGTTTTTAGATTGGCCACCAAACGGACGTTGGTAAATTCGACCATCTTCGAAACGAGAAAAAGGTAAACCTTTATTTTCCATTTCTAAGATTGCCTCTGGCCCTTCTTTACACATGTATTCAATCGCGTCTTGGTCGCCGATAAAATCAGAACCTTTAACGGTATCGTACATATGCTGTTCCCAGTGATCTTCATGGGCATTACCTAGTGCTACGGTAATACCACCTTGAGCAGATACTGTGTGCGAACGAGTTGGGAAAACTTTTGAAATCAAGGCACATGATTGGCCTGACTCTGCAATTTGCAATGCGGCGCGCATACCTGCGCCACCTGCGCCGATTACGACGGCATCAAATTCAAGAACTTTAATACTCACTTAAACACCCCACAAAACAAATAAACCAGTTATGACGTAAGCCAAACCGATCGTGTTTAGAATAAAGCTTAGTATTGAGCGCATTTTTGGGCTTTTAACGTAATCCGTTAATACTTGCCAAAGACCTATACGAGTGTGAACCCAAATACAAAGTAAGGTGATAAAGGTAAATACTTTAACCGCAATGTTAGAGAATAAACCTGACCAACCTTCATAGGTCACAGTAGGTGTTGTTAGGAAATAACCTAAAATAAATATGACATACGCTGTCATGAATAACGCCGTAGCGCGAAGTGAAACGTAATCTTGGATTCCGTCACGCTTTAAGGATGCTTGATTAATCAACATATCCATACTCCCGCTAACACTACAGTTACAATCCAAAGTGCAATTGACACCTTGGCGCTTATGTTCCCTGATTCCAATTCTTCCCAATAGCCCATATCCATTATCAAATGACGAATGCCACCGATAACATGATAGGAAAGAACAGCAAGAGTACCAATAGTGATGATTTTGCCTATCACACCATTAATTAATTCTTGAGCTGTTTCAAATCCTTGAGCTGATTGTAAGGATATCGCCCATACTACAATCACAAAAATGAGCGCAAAAAATAATGCGACACCTGTGACACGATGCAATATGGATGCTTTAGCCGACGCTGGCATTGAAATGGTTGTCAGATCTAGATTTACAGGTCTTTGTTTTTTCACGGTTACATGCCTATCCGAGCTGTTTTTATTTTTGTGTGTGCGTACTAAACCAGTACACTTGTGTTTTTGCAATACGACTAAAGTTTAATATTTACAACTATTAAAATTTGGTAGAAATTACAGACTGCATACGTGTGCAGCCAAGTGGAGTATATATATCGATTCTCGATTTATCAATTTCTGTTTAAAATTAAGCGCTTTAATCCAAACGATTGAACAATTATTAGCTAATATTGAATAATTATTAGTCATAAGTGCAATTAAATTGACTTTTTACTCTATTTTGTAGTTACAATGTTGCACTTTTAAAAATGACCGACTTTACTTGTCTTACAAAAATACTAATTTTTGAATGTGCAAGTTAAGAAACGTCGCACAATTAAAAAACGACAATTATGAGGAGAACATGAATGGCGGATAAAAAGGCCACAGTTCAAGTCACTGGACAAGAAGCTTTCGAACTTCCTATTATGTCTGGTACTGCAGGTAACGATGTCATTGACGTAAGAACTTTGGGTTCTAAGGGGTTTTCACCTACGACCCAGGCTTTTTGGCTACCGCATCATGCCAGTCTAAAATCACTTTCATTGATGGTGGTAAAGGAATTCTGTTGCATAGAGGTTATCCAATCGAACAACTAGCTGAAAACTCTAACTATTTAGAATTATGTTTTCTGTTATTGCACGGTGAATTACCTTCTGCAGAAGAACTGGCTGCGTTTGAAAACACCATTACAAACCACACATTGGTACATGAAAAAATTGCAACATTCTTCCAAGGATTTGTAATTGAAGCACACCCAATGGCGATGCTATGTGGTGTTGTTGGTGCTATGTCTAGTTTCTACCATGACGACCTTGATATTACTGATCCAGAGCAACGCAAACGTAGCGCTTATCGTTTAGTCGCTAAGTTACCTACTATCGCTGCAATGGCTTATAAATATAGTATCGGTCAACCTTTTGTTTACCCTCGCAACGACCTTTCTTACTCTGAAAACTTCCTAAATATGATGTTCTCAGTACCAGCTGAAGATTATGTAGTTAATCCTGTTTTGGCGGACGCAATGGATAAGATATTCATGCTTCATGCTGACCACGAACAAAACGCATCTACTTCAACTGTAAGACTTGCTGGTTCTTCAGGTGCGAATCCCTACGCATGTATCGCAGCTGGTATTGCGTCACTTTGGGGACCTGCACATGGTGGAGCAAATGAAGCATGTTTAACTATGCTAGAAAAAATTGGCTCTGTAGATCGTATTCCTGAATTCGTAGCAAAAGCAAAAGATAAAGCGGATCCGTTCCGTCTTATGGGCTTTGGTCACCGTGTTTACAAAAACTTTGACCCTCGCGCCAAAGTTATGCGTCAAACATGTCACGATGTTCTTAAGGCATTACACATCGAAGATCCATTATTGGATGTTGCAATGGAACTTGAACGCATTGCATTAGAAGACCCGTATTTTGTTGAGAAGAAATTATACCCAAATGTTGATTTCTACTCAGGCATTATCTTAAAAGCAATGGGAATTCCTACTAGCATGTTCACTGTAATCTTCGCTATGTCTCGTACTATTGGCTGGATCAGCCACTGGGACGAAATGTTAGGTGAAGAAGGACAAAAATTGGTCGTCCTCGTCAGTTATATACTGGTGCGCCTCAACGTGATTACGTTACAGCAGATAAACGTTAATTATTACGTACCTATTAGAAAATAGCAGCTTAGGCTGCTATTTTTTTGCCTATGATTTAACAAAAATCCATCTATATTGGTTAATTCGACTAACATTTAACGATATTCGTTAAATTATTTATCTATACGCCAAACCTAAAACACAATACTGTTCTAAGTTGTTGATAAATATAACAAATATTATTGGTGCGCTATGTGCAATACCAGTCAAACCTTAGATTATGGATTTGCCAAAAAATGAAAAACTTAAAAACAACAAATCATTCCCCTCTCATCGCTATTTTATTTGCTTTTTCGAGCGTATTCGCGATTAGCGGATGTGGTGAAGCGACAGCGTCAATGGATAAAGAAGAAGAAGAAAAAAAGAAATTGTTAAAGTCCCTGTTGAAGCAACTAAGATTACTCGGGGCCAAATCGCAAATTATTATGCAGCCAACGCCATCCTAGAATCCATCAATGAAGCTGATGTAATCGCTAAGGTACAGGGTCTTATTGAGCAGGTCCTAGTAGAAGAAGGTGACTATGTCGAACAAGGACAAGTACTCGCCACTATAGATGCAACACGTTACCAATTAGTATTAGACCAACGTAGAGCGGAGCTTAAACAAGTTAAAAGCGAATATGACCGACTCAATTCAACTAAAAACAAAGGTTTGGTTTCTGCAGATCAACTCGAAAAACTGCAATGGCAATACAAATCGCTTGAAGCCGCAACAAGTATCGCTGAGTTAGATGTGGCAGAAGCTAACGTAGTTGCGCCAATTTCTGGTTTTATATCGGCTCGCTACGTTAAAAAGGAAATCTAGTCCAACAATATCAGCATGAAAACTTATTCCATATCGTATCTCAACGTGAACTTCAGGGCGTTTTACATTTACCAGAAGGTCAATTTTCTAATGTTAAGAAGGGCCAAAATGTTAATTTGTCTGTTCCCGCAGTAAATAACCAACAATTTGTTGCTAAGGTAGAAAGAATTAGTCCTGTAATTGATGCAAAAAGCGGCACATTTAAGGTAGTAATCACTATGGACAATCAAAAATTACTCTTAAATTCAGGAATGTTCGCTGAAGTTAAACTCGAATATGGCGTTCATCGCAATGCATTACTCGCACCTTCAAACAGTATTTTGACGATGGACAATCAATCGATTGCTTATATTGTGAGTGAAAATAAAGCTATTAAGACAGAAGTGGTTATTGGTTATCGGGAAAATGGCTTTGTTGAAATTTTATCTGGCCTAGACGACAACGCGTTTTTGATCACAGCAGGTCACAATAATCTAAAAGACCAAGCTGACGTTAACGTAATTAATAATATTTAAGGGCAATAAAATGAAAATAGTCGATGTTGCCATAAAACGTCCGGTCACAATATGGATGTTTGTCTTTGCAGTAATGTTGTTCGGTATTGTGTCTTTAAATCGGTTAGCAATAAATTTACTGCCAGAATTATCTTATCCTACATTAACAATTCGAACCGATTATGAAGGTGCAGCCCCTGCAGAAGTAGAACAATTGGTAAGTAAGCCGATTGAAGAAGCCATAGGTACGGTCAAAAATGTTCGCTATAGTAAACTCTGTTTCTAAAGCAGGTCAGTCAGACATTGTTTTAGAATTCGAATGGGGGGCCGATATGGATTTGGCCAGTCTTAATGTTCGAGAAAAACTCGATATTCTGCAACTGCCTCTGGATGTTAAAAAGCCAGTATTGCTGCGATTTAACCCTAGCTTAGATCCAATTTTGCGATTCGCTCTTAAATCAGACAACTTAGATGCCGATTTAAAATCAATACGTACATTTGCTGAAGAAGAAGTAAAACGTAAATTAGAAGCTGTTAATGGTGTCGCATCCGTAAAACTAGGTGGCGGCTTAGAGCAGGAAATTCATGTCTCAATCGATCAACGTAAACTCGCTCATCACAATTTAGATATCAGTCAAATTATTCAACGTTTGCGTGACGAAAACGTCAATTTATCCGGTGGTCGAGTCAAAGACCAAAGTCAGGATTATTTAGTTCGAACAATAAACCAATTTAAAGATTTAACCGACATCCGCGAACTTATCGTCAAACATGACGGCAGCAGGATCATTAGATTAAGTGAAATTGCCAAAGTGACCGACGCTCATAAAGAACGAGATAGCATTACTCAGGTCAACGGCGAAGAAGCCATCGAAGTTGCTATCTACAAAGAAGGTGATGCAAATGTAGTTAAAGTCGCCGAACTAGTGCTAAGTCAACTCGAAGTAGTTAATGATATACTTCCAAAAGGATTAACTTTAGAGCCTATATATAACCAAGCGACGTTTATCGACTCAGCCGTAGATGAAGTACAAATTGCAGCCGTGATTGGCGGCTTATTGGCTATGTTGATCCTGTATTTGTTTCTGCAAAACAGTTGGACCACATTTATTGTTTCGCTTTCAATTCCAGTTTCTGTCATCGCCACTTTTAATTTTATGCACGCTAATAGCATTTCTCTTAATATTATGAGTCTTGGTGGTATTGCATTAGCCATCGGTTTACTTGTCGATTCTGCTATAGTTGTACTCGAAAATATCGCCCGTTACAAAGAACAGGGTTTAGAGCCAAAACAAGCAGCAGCGATTGGTACCAAAGAAGTGGCGACTGCCGTAACTGCATCAACACTGACCACTATGGCCGTATTTTTTCCACTTGCATTTGTAGAAGGCATCGCAGGACAACTATTTTCAGACCAAGCACTTGCCGTAACGTTTGCGTTATTTGCATCGCTAATTGTTGCCATCACATTAATTCCAATGTTAGCAGCAAGAGAAACTAGAAAGTTTGAAGAAGAGCAAGACCCATTTATCCAACCTACAATTAAAGAAAAACCAACCAATAAGATCGCATTGGCGTTTTGGTATTTAACCTAGCCTATTAAAAAGCTAATTTTAGTCGTGGTTTATTACATTCCGTTAATTGTCACTATTGTATTAAAAGCCGTTATACGCCTATTTGTTAAAATTATTTCCTTTATTATGGTGCCATCAGCTAAAGGTTTTAATTTTGTTTACAACCGTTTGAGTGAGGTGTATCAAAATACCCTAATTGTCTCTTTAAAGCGGCCTGCGTTAACGATAACTGCTATCTCATTATTAGCACTAGGTAGCGTGCCGTTAGTTAAAAAGCTTGGTTCAGAATTATTACCTCCGATGGCTCAAGGTGAATTTTTGTAGACGTATTAATGCCAACTGGCACTAAACTAGAAGAAACAGAAAGACGTTTGACGCAATTAGCAAATGTTGCCAAAACCCTCGAGGCTGTTGAAAGAACCTATAGCGTCGTAGGAACAGGAAGTTTGATGAATGCGTCACCATAGGTCAAAGTGGTGATAATTGGGGGCGTCTCAATGTTGTCCTTAAAAAGGCCAATCATCAGAGCAAGAAAGTATTGTTATGTCTAATTTACGTGCGGAACTAAATCGTATTCCTGGCGTAAATGGCACTATTGACCGCCCTAAACTCTTGACCTTTAAAGCACCAATACAAGTTGTTCTTTCTGGCTATGACCTTTCCATGTTGCAAACACAAAGCAATAAACTGGTCGCCCTATTTGAGTCAAACAATTACCTAACCGACGTCAATCCAAGTTTAAAAAAGGCCACCCTGAAATAAAACTCGAGTTTAATCACGGTAGACTAGCCCAACTTAATTTAACTGCGGCTCAAGTCTCTGACGTTGTTGCGGCACAAATTGGCGGCAAAGTCGCAACCAAATTGTCTGTTGGCGATAGAAAAGTCGATATTTTGGTTCGCACAAACGAAAATGACCGCAATTCAATTAACGATTTAAAACAGTTAATCGTCAATTCAAATTCAACAATGCCAATTTCGTTAGCCGATGTCGCAGAAGTGAGTTTAACCACAGGTCCAAGTGAAATAAATCGGTTACAACAGCAACGAGTTGCCCTTATTGATTTAAATGTTACTGGTATTGATTTAGCAAAAGCGGTCACAATCGTTAACGGCATTATTACGGAACAAAATATGCCACTGTCAATTACATGGGCTGTGAAAGGGCAAAATGAAGATATGCAAGTTTCATTTGAATCATTAACCATTGCCCTCATCTTGGCCGTATTTATGGTGTATATCGTAATGGCGTCACAGTTTGAGTCTTTATTACACCCGCTCATTATTTTATTTACTGTGCCATTAGCAGGAGCCGGATCGATTTACGGTCTGTACTTAACAAACAGTAACATCAGCGTTGTCGTCTTTATTGGTTTTATTATGTTGGCTGGTATTGTTGTCAACAATGCCATCGTCCTAATTGATAGAATAAATCAGCTGCGAGAACTCGGTATTGAAAAACGACAGGCTATTTTGGAATCAGCGCAAAGCCGATTGCGTCCTATTATAATGACAACACTGACAACAACTCTCGGGCTGCTGCCTCTAGCGCTAGGACTGGGTGACGGAGCAGAATTACGTTCTCCAATGGCACTTACCGTCATTTTTGGACTGATATTTTCTACCTTGCTGACGTTAATTTTTATTCCATCGTTATATTTACTGATCGACCGAAAACGATTTGTATCTCCTGTCGATGAACCTGTTAATCACCTTGACTCAATTGCTCAGTAGGTTGAAATGAATAATTTAAATAACAACACACAAACTGCCAGTAAATCGTTGGCAAACTGGGCGATTAAAAAACCCGTAACAACCATAATAATGTTCGTGTCATTGCTTATTTTGGGTATTGTTGCCAGCCGGTTACTGCCGCTAGAAAAGTGGCAAGGATTGATATTCCAGAGTTGTATATTAGTGTTCCCTACCCAAATTCGACACCAGCTGAAGTAGAACGCCAAATAACTAAGCCAGTGGAGGAGGCTTTAGCAACGATTTCCGGTATCCAGCAATTTAGAACTTGGTCCAAGGAAACCGGCGCAGACATTTCTATCCAGTTTAAATGGGACGAAAATATAAACGCTAAGTCTATTGAAGCGAGAGAAAAATTGATGCAATTCGCGATCAATTGCCAGATGATCTAGAGCGCATTATGGTATTTCAGTTTAATACGAACGACATGCCTGTCTTTAACTTGCGTATATCTTCGGATCGAGATCTGTCATTAGCTTATGACTTACTTGAACGTAACCTAAAACGCCCTATCGAACGTGTAGCGGGCGTTTCTCAAGTGACCCTATATGGTGTTGATAAACGCCAAATTAGCATTCGTTTAGATGAAAATAAAATAGCGTCTTATCGTTTAAATTTACCCACGGTCGTAGAAAAACTTCGACGCATGAACTTCAGTCAGTCAGCCGGTTATCTTAATACCTCCGACGGTAAGATAATGATAAACCCAAATGGTAAATTTGAATCCGTAGAAGACGTATATAATCTTTATATCGAACAAAACATCAAACTTGGCGATATTGCAAATATTCAATTGGAGTTGCCTGAACGTCAAGATGGTCGTCATTTGCATCAAACTTATGCCATTGGCATGGATGTCATGAAAGAGTCCGGCGCTAATTTAGTACAAGTTGCGTCCGATGTAATGGAAGTCGTAAATGAAGTTTCTAATAGTGCGCAATTTAATGGCATCAATTTGTTCGTCATGCAAAACACTGCCGAAGATGTTACCAACTCCCTTAGTAATTTATTGGAAGCCGGTTTAATCGGTGCCCTTCTGTCAGTTATCGTTTTATATTTGTTCCTGCGTCATGTGGCGACAACGATAATCGTTGTTTTGTCCGTACCTTTTGCAATTTTTATCACGTTAGGTGCGATGTATATGCTGGGCTACAGCCTCAATATATTGTCGCTTATGGGCTTAATGTTGGCCGTCGGTATGTTAGTGGATAATGCGGTGGTAGTTACCGAATCTATATTTCACGAACGTCAAAATGAAAAAGACCAAATAAAAGCGACAAACCAAGGCGTACAAAATGTATCACTTGCTGTTATTGCAGGGACTTGTACTACAGCGATCGTTTTTTACCAAATATCATAGGTAAAAAAATTGATATCACTATCTTCTTAGAACACGTGGCTATCGCTATTTGTATTTCCTTATTCGCTTCACTGTTTATAGCGCAAACATTGATCCCATTGCTAACCAGCAAGATTAAAAACATCCCGATTAAAAAGAACAAAGAAGACGGTAAGCTAATGAAGTTTTACCAAAAATCGTTAAATTGGGTGATGAACCATCAGAAAAAGTCGTTTTTAGTTGGATTTTTACTGTTTGCTTCTATGGCTATTCCTATGGGCGCCGTGACGAGTGATGAAGCCGACGGTGTCGATAACACCCGCATGTTTATCAACTACCAACTGCAAAAAACTATTCTAAAGACGAAGTTGAAAAAATAGTAAACCGAATGGAAGACTATTTATACGCCAATCAAGACAAGTTTGAATTTGATTCAGTCTATAGTTATTACACTAATGGTTACGCGAACTCTGTAATTAACCTAAAAAACAACTTACGCGCTCTGCTAAGGCCATCAAAACTGATATAGAAAAAGACTGGCCAACCTTTGTTCGGGCCCGACCTCAGTTTGGCTGGGGTGGCGGCAACGGCGGCGGCATCCAAGTGACCTTAAAAGGCAATGCGACGGAAGTATTGATGGAAATTGCAGACCAATTAATTCCTGTTATCTCGAACATTGAAGGCTTGGAAGATGTAAATTCTGAGGTCACTGGTGATCAAAAAGAAATCCAAATAATTATTGACCGAGAACGTGTGCAACGTATTGGCCTTAGTAGCCGAGATGTTGCTCAAGCAGCGGGGACGGCACTTCGCGGTTTAAACTTGCGTACGTATCGTGACCGTAATTCTGGTGAGATCCAAGTACGGCTAATGTTTGCTCAGGACGTTGAAAAATCACTTGAACGTTTTCGTTCTATCGTTATCCATTCCGAAGACGGTATTGACTATCGTCTTGATCAACTTGCTGAGCTCAAAATAGTACCTAGATTGAGCCAAATCAGTCGATTTGAACGCCAAACCAGTTTAAATATTGGTGCAAACATGGCGGAAGGCACAACCTTAGAACAAGCAAAACTACGAATAGAAGAAACCTTAAACCAAATACAACTCCCTACTGGTTATAGCTGGAGCCTCAATGGCAGTTTCGAAAGACAACGTGAAGCTGAAAGCGTCATGGAAGTTAATATGTTGTTGGCCTTAGCCATGATTTACATCGTAATGGCCGCATTATTCGAAAGTTTGATCTTGCCTACTGCGGTTATCACCTCGTTATTGTTTTCGATTTCAGGCTTGTTCTGGGCACTTATGCTAACCGGCACCAGTATGTCAATCATGGTAATGATTGGGATCTTAATTTTGATGGGTATCGTCGTAAACAACGGAATTGTATTGGTCGATAGGATTAATCAATTACGGGAACAAGGTTATGCAATTAAAGAAGCCGTTTTAGAAGGTAGTCGTAATCGTATTCGTCCAATTTTAATGACTGTGGCGACTACCGTTTTAGGTTTATTGCCACTTGCTGTCGGAAATGCCAACATTGGCGGCGCAGGCAGTCCTGAATATTCACCAATGGCCATAGCGATTATGGGCGGGTTAATGTTTTCAACTGTGACCAGTCTTTATTTTATACCACTTGCATACGTGCTTTTGTTAAAACTCAGAGACCGAAGCCATCGTTTGTTCGCCCGCAGTAACAAAATTGTAGGGAAAGTTATTTAAACTATTTTAAAACGGCTAGATTAAAGTAATCTAGCCGTTTTATTTGGTTTTAGAAAAAAATACACAAGCCATTATGAATATAGTGAAAAGTCGGTTTTCACTAAAATGATGCAACCTTGCACAGTTGTACCTCATATCCTCCAAGCCCTTTTGAATAGTTAATTTTTTTCACTTATATAACAACATGTTAATTTGTGGAATACAACTTGCCATTACTTCTTACCTAAGTACTTAGTTTTTAGCGTGTGTTCCTGTTCATAAGCAATTTATGGCATCGACCGTTAAAATCCACACCACATTTTTATAAGGCAATGCGATGTTAACATTGCTTAACAAGGAATATTTATGGGCAATATTATTTTTATCCTGTGTCCCTGTTACTAAAATCAATTGGGATAAGAAACTGTTTTGTCTTAGCGATTACGTCCCTGTCGATTTATCTCACATTAAATATGTTAAATATTTTCAATGTTCTGTCGATTGGAATTGTCCAAATAAATATTTTATGTTTACTCTCTAGCTACCTTTTATTTGGCACTTTATATGTCACTTACCACTATTTGAAAACATCCCTTAGTTTTCTTGATGAAATAGACATAGAACAATTTGATCCCCGTAATATAAAATCTTTAGCCAGCCAAAATCATCCACTTGCTGCTAAATTTGTCGAAGTTCTCCGCGAACTAAGCCGCTCCAATGAACAAAACACTGCAAGATTAAGAGAGGTGGCCTACTCAGCCCAACAAGTGATCGGTACAGCCAATTCGGTTAGTGAAAACGTACAGCGTCAATCTGACGCCACCACAAGTACTGCGTCGGCCATAATAGAAATGACACATTCTTTACAGGAAGTCAGTAACAAGATAGAACTGGTTCATAGTGCCGCATGCGGAGCGAGTAGTACCGCATCACTAGCGAAAAAAGAGCTCATCAATTTAACTGAAAAGTTACATAACGTTACTATCGAAGCCTAGGATACGCAAACTAGAATGGAAAAACTGAACGTTATGGCGACATCCGTTGAAAAAGAATCCCATGCCATTCAAAAAATTGCCCAACAAACCAACTTACTTGCGCTCAATGCATCTATTGAAGCAGCTCGTGCTGGTCAGTTTGGCGTTGGGTTTGCCGTCGTCGCCGAGGAAGTACGCGAACTTGCTACCCGCTCACACCTTGCAGCTGACAGTATTGTTCGGGCGGTCTTAGAGGTATCTAATCAAACAAAACAGATATTAGACAGTATGACCACCGTTGTTATAGAGACTCAGCAAAGTTGTGATGGCGCAGTGATAGTAGATCAAGCCCTAACTCAAATAGAACAAACAACAAACGATGTTCAGGAACAAATTGCCATTGTAGCGACCAACGCCGAACAACAAGCTGTGGCGACAAACGAGATTGCAGAGCATGTAGATTCAGTTGTGGTTGTTGCAAAAGAAAATGCATTAATAGCAAAACAAACAGAGCATGTCGCAGCACATTTGGAACATTTAACTGAGCAGTACGCCTAAAACTATAGGGAAGCTTATGATAGAAATTTGTATTTATTCAGCTGTTATTTTTAGTTTTTTTGTTTATTTTAGATACACAAAAAGCGACAGCTGGTCACTTCACAGTGTCGAGGCGTTGCTCAGATAAGTCAGTTAAAAGATCTCATTTCTCTCACTCAAAAACATCGAGGAATGAGTTCAGCTTTATTAAACGGCAACACCCAAGCTCGCACTGATCTGGTAAAAATAAAACGAAACATCAAATCCGTACAGTCTAATCTTGCTAAACCTGAGTTAGAAATTAACCATGTTCGTTGGGATAGTTATATTGATCACTGGACTCGGCTACAAAAAATACAACAACGATTACAGTTTTAGAAAACTTCAGTCAACACACCAAATTAATTGAAAATTTACTGTATCTATTAGAGGATATTGCTGAGAATAGTGCATTAAATGGTACGCAATTGCCCTCATTACCTTCCGTTGGATTCACTTGGCGCGAGTTAATTCAAACGTCGGAATTTGTTGGTCAGTGCCGTGCGATTGGCGTTGGTATAGCCACAATGAAACACTGTAGCTAAGGTCGATAAGATTAGGCTAGCGTATTTACAACAAAAACTAACCAATACCACTGAACACGTTTTAGACCATTTATCCTCGGTGGATCCTATACCTTTGAACAAAAACAAAAAGTTGAATTAGCAAAAAACAAATAAACCAGCTCAACGGAACAATCTCCAATGAGTTTATTGATGCATCAACAATTGTGGTCGAGCCAAAAGTCTATTTTGAATTTACGTCCGTGACGATGGCGACATTAAATGATATTTTTGAATTGCAGCTACGTCAGGTGCTAAGTGCATTAAATCTCACTAAAACTCAGCAATCAATAGTACCTCTGAACGGCGTTAGTAGTTCTGTATAGCGGAACTCGTAAGCTATTTGATCGCGTTTAATTAATGGAAGCAGACCAACTTGACGCCACCGTCACATCAGTTGTTTTTTAGCGACCGGTTTAACACCTGTAAAGCCCCAACCGGTATGTTTTAACGCTTGTTCTATCAAATTTATAAGTGAATAAGCCAAACCAGTTGATAGTCCTAACGTTAAACGTCGCTTATTTGTGCAGTCTATGTGAAGGGTTTGTTCATCTATTTTTATACCGCAAGCTAAAATTGGCTCACCTTCATCTAAATCAACTTTAATTGGTTCCGCCGATTTATTGATCTTGCCTTGTAATTCAGCCTGCTGCTTTTGAAATGCCATGATCTCAGATTTATGGGGGCCAGCTGTTTGCTCTTTTATCACCGGATCGTTTTGTGTTGTTTGGTTTAATTGCGCTAAAAACAACATTACAAAACGTCGTGTCAACCACACTTTGTGGATATCTCCCTTAGCTTTAATCGACATTATCATTCGGTCGTGTACTGCATTATATCCGACTTGGATCTGTTCCATTAGGCATCTTAATTGGTAAGCAATGGGGGTTAGTATAACGTTTCGAGTCACAATAAAAACCGGCAGACTCGTTAAGAAATTTCAAAGGTAAACAAAAAACGCTGTTAACGAACAAAAGGAGAGAAATTGGCCAATCAAATAATTGACCAATAAATTAGTGAACTTAATCGGTAAATCTATAAAATATGCGCTGATATACGCATTTAGACAACTCGTTTATATGTCGTATAGCCATTAGTTGGCGCAGTATTGGGTTTAAATATTGCAATTGAAAGTGGGGCCATTTCGACTGCCAAATAAGATGCTGAAATTCTAAGTTGAGCGGGATACATGCCGAGTAATTCAACCATGTTCCCCATATTCATTAATTTCGAATAAGGGATCATCAACTGTTCTTTCACTGACTCGTTTTTGGGGTTCACCACTATAATACAGGCATCTTCCACTTTGTCCGTATAGCGCAGAAACGCAATTAAATCCGATGAATGGACCGTTTTAAATTCGCCAATTCGAAGCGCCCTATTCTGTTTGCGAGTTGCTACTAATTTTAAGGTCCACAACAACATCTCGTTATCTTTCGTCACTTTATCCCAGCACATCGGCGCTCGCATTTCTGGATCATCTCCCCAATCATTCCCAACTCACTGCCATAATAAAGATTTGGTGAGCCCGGAACGCAAAACTGCAGCGCCATAGCGAGTTTACGCTGTGCAATATCAGGTACTAACGTCGCCAGCCGCGCAGTATCGTGATTGTCTAGTAGAACCTAGGACTTTAATAATCCTTCATAATTTGAGTCTACAACCATCTGATTAAGTTGTTTATTCGCTAAATTTGCTGGGATAGCACCGAGAACACTTTGGATTATCAAATGCCGCATTGTAAGATTCATAATGCCATCAACACTGCCTAACCATTGCTGTGGATAGCTCCATACTTCACCAATAATAAGCGAGCCGGGTTTATGCTTGTGGGCCTCAGACGTTAATTCAGCTAAGTAATTAAAACCAATGTCATGGGCAACATCCAAACGCCATCCATCAACACCGTCGGTGAGATAACTTTTAACCACAGAGTCGTCATCTAAATATACATATGAACGCACAGCTTCATTTTCTAAGTTTAGTTCAGGTAAATTGGTCGCATTATCCCAACTTCGATACCCCACTTCATATTCATCACTAAAACAAAACCAGTCTCTATATATCGAGTCAGGTTTATCTTGTGCATCTTGAAATACCGGCGCATTTTGCCCCATATGATTAAATACTCCATCAAGCACGATTTTCATGCCTTTTTGATGAACAGCATCTATTAACATTTTTACATCTGATTTAGAGCCAAATTCTGGTGATATGTTTTTAAAGTCCAAACTGTCGTATTTATGATTGGTATACGCCTCATGAACCGGGTTTAAATACAGAACATCTACCCCAAGCTGCACGATGTAATCCAGTTTGTCGGTAAGTGACTCAAAATCCCCACCCCAAAATTCTATTTCGTGACTCCACAATTTGTGTTGTTCTAAATAGTGTCCGTGTTTAGGCGTTTCATTCCATCTTTTTAGAACTTTGGGTTCAGGATAAAGACCACATTTATTTTCGAGTTGAGAAGACGGTGCAAATCGGTCTACCAAAACTTGGTAAACGACGGCACCTATTCGCCAGTCTTTTTCTCGATTTGTAAGTATTTGGTTAAGTTCTGTTTCCGATTGAGTGGCGTACGTCATGAGTTCCCTGTTTGCTATATCACTTTTACGATTTAAATTAAGCAGAAAAATTATTCATTGAGGATCATTTGAAACCCACCAAATATTATGCGAGTCATATCAAAAGGCATTTCCATGTCCATTCTTGGGTCTTGCATTAGCCCTTCCATACCCGCATCTCGCGTTTTTTTATCTGGCCAAGTAACCCAACTAAATACTACGGTTTCGTTGGCTTCACATTTAACGGCCATTGGAAATGACGTTATTTTACCGTCTGGCACATCATCTCCCCAACATTCAACCACACGTAAAGCACCGTATTCTTTAAAAAGTGCAACGGACGTTTTAGCATGTTCTAGATAAAGTTCTTTATTTTCAGTTGGTACCGCTGCGACAAAGGCGTCTATATAATCCATTTTAAATTCCTCTTTTGTATACCCTAATTAAGAAAATAACGTCAATGATGAAAGCTGACTTGTTATATCATTTTTTAACTCAATTAACTTTAGGCTGATTTTAGAATAATTCAAATAACTAAACACATGAATTTTAGAATGTTTTAATAATCAATCGACTTAAAAGGATGAGGGTTTAAAATGGGTATAGAAAGGTTAATCTTAAATGAAGAACAGTTTGCTTTTTGTCTATAAAAAGCAAACTGTTATTGGCGTTAAGGCTTAAAACATCGACTAAAACTGCATTTCAGGCACGTCACCATTAATCCGTAATTTACCCGCTGTTTTTTGCTTTATTTCATCAACGGACACGCTAGGAGCGCGCTCTAACAAAACAAACTCGCCTTCGATTATTTCTAAATAAGCCAAATCAGTTATAACCTTAGTAATGCAATTTACACCAGTAAGTGGCAAGGTACATGCTTCAAGTAATTTAGACTCACCATGTTTATTGGCGTGAGTCATAGTAACAATAATATTGTCTGCTCCGGCCACTAAATCCATAGCGCCCCCATGCCTTTAACTAATTTACTAGGGATCATATAGCTTGCAATATTACCATTTTGATCTCATTTCAAAAGCACCTAAAACTGTTATATCAACATGTCCACCGCGGATCATAGCAAAGCTTTCAGCCGAACTAAAATTGCCGCGCCCGTGGCTGTGGTTACTGTTTCTTTGCCCGCATTTATCATATCGGCATCAACATTTTCTTTTGTAGGGTATGGGCCCATACCTAACAATCCATTTTCTGATTGCAACATAACTTGCATGCCGTCAGGTACAAAGTTAGCAGCCAAAGTTGGAATACCAATGCCAAGGTTTACGTAATCACCATCATTAAATTCGCGAGCAACACGTTGTGCTATTTGTTCTCTAGATAACGCCATCAGTGTGTCTCCTATTAATCTGCTGTGGTAATTTTTTCGATACGTTTTTCAAACGTACCTAAAATAATGCGGTCTACATAAATCCCGGGCGTATGAATTTCGCTTGGGTTTAGTTCCCAGGCTCAACTATCTCTTCAACTTCAACAACAGTGACTTTACCTGCTGTTGCCGCCATAGGATTGAAATTTTGCGCCGTGTGACGATAGATACAATTACCATAACGGTCAGCTTTCCACGCTTTGACTATTGCGAAGTCACCTGTAATGCTTTCTTCTAATATGTAGTTGCGGCCATTATATTCACGTACTTCTTTGCCTTCACCAACTAACGTGCCGTAGCCGGTTGCAGTAAAGAACGCAGGAATACCCGCACCGCCGGCTCGCATTTTTTCTGCAAGTGTCCCCTGTGGCGTTAATTCAACTTCCAATTCACCATTGAGTAATTGCTTTTCAAATAACGCATTTTCACCCACATACGAAGACACCATCTTTTTGATCTGCTTGTCTTCCAATAAAATACCGAGTCCAAAGCCGTCTACACCACAATTGTTTGATACAACTGTCAGGTCCGTTGTGCCTTTTTTCTTAATTTCAGCAATGAGGCCCTCTGGGATACCACATAAACCAAATCCACCTGCGATAACGGTCATGTTGTCTTCCAATCCCGCCATGGCTTGTTCATAGCTTGTCACTACTTTGTCAAACCCTGCCATTTTCAACCCTCTTATTTTATTAGTATTTTTATCTGCCAATAGTTACATAACTCTGTCACTGACCCAATTTTTTAGCGCACGGTTGTCTCAATCAAGAACCATAGGTAAGTAAACATCTTTTGACACATTTTGTTTCGAAGTCATTACACGCTTTATTACAGTGTAGGCATTAATCTCCTAAAGTCATTGCTACTTTAGAACACCAAGGCCACTAAATTTGGCCTGTGTGGCACTTTAGTAGTAATTTTTTTCACCCCATTATTTGGTATTGTCATAACATCAATAAAAATAAAAGGGTTTACCATGTTAAAAGGCAAAATTGCGTTAGTCACTGGGTCTACAAGTGGCATTGGTTTGGCAACTGTTGAGGTTTTGGCAAATGCCGGCTGCCATATTGTTGTGCATGGATTAGTGGAAGATCATATTGGTGAGCAAATCGCCCATGAATTAGCCGAAAAATATAACGTTCTAAGCTATTTCTCAAATGCAAATATGGCCGATCAAAACCAAATTTTAGAGATGTTCTCTTTTATCGAACAAGAACTTGGCACTGTCGACATCTTAGTTAATAACGCAGGTATACAGCACACGGCGCCAGTTCATGAATTCCCTAAAGACAAATGGGATCTAATATTAGCCGTTAATTTATCCTCAGCATTTCATACTACTCAGGCTGTACTACCAAAAATGCAGCTCAAAAAATGGGGACGTATCGTCAATATTGCGTCTGTACACGGATTAGTAGGCTCAGTTAACAAGTCTGCTTATGTCGCCGCTAAACATGGTTTAGTTGGACTAACGAAAGTGACCGCTATAGAAAACGCTAATATGGGTGTTACGGTTAATGCCATTTGCCCAGGTTGGGTGGAAACACCATTAATCAATCAACAAATTCAAGATATTGCAGATAAAGACGGCTCTGACCTTGCGACTGCTAAAGCAAAACTCGTCACAGCCAAACAACCCCGTGCAGAAATGGCAGCACCATCGCAAATTGGTGAATTGATTCACTTTTTATGCAGTGATGCGGCGGCTGGAATAACCGGAGCATCGCTACCTATTGATGGCGGTTGGACAGCTCAATAAATCTATTTTACGTTTACTTAATAAAAACGCAGCTTTGGCTGCGTTTTTTATTACTATTATTTGTGAATAAAATCTAAAACCCATACCTCTATTATTCTGCTTGAACAAACCGACTAATTTCACTATACAAAGATTGGCACTCGTCTGGGACAAGATCTTCGATATTCATAAAGGCGTGGATCATCCCTTCAAACTGTACGTGTTGAGTCTCAACGCCTTTGGTTATCAATCGCTCTAGATAAGCTAGACCTTCATCTCTAAGAGGGTCACACCCTGCTGTAATAATTAGTGTCTTAGGGTAGTTCTCAGGTAACGGGCCAAACAAAGGCGACGCTAATTTTCGGTCTTCATTGGCAGTAAAATAATGATCGAAATACCATTTAATTCGGTTATTTTCCAACAAGTATCCCGTGCCATTTTCTATATAGGACCCCGTGGAGCCGGTGTAATCAACACTTGGATAAATTAATATCTGCTTGTCTATCGTGACACCAGATAAAATAGATCCATAACTGGTTTGACGCATCAAAATACTGGTACAAATTGCGCCACCGGCACTATCACCAGCAATAAAAATTTGACCATTGTGCTGCACGTCGCCCAACACCAGTTGAATATTTTTAATTGTGATCTCGGCATCTACCAAACCACAAGGGTACGGATGCTCTGGAGAGCGTCTATATTCAACTGCCACAACATGGCAATGACTATGAATGGCAAGTTTTCGACACATAGGATCATACAACTCAATATCGCCACACATATGCCCACCACCATGAAAGTACACAAGTACTGGCAAGGGTCGTTGAGTATCGGGACTAAACAATCGTACGGGCACTGATAAGGTTTCATGACGAATTTCTTTATCCGCAATAAAGGAAATTTCCGGAACCTTAGTTACAAAAGCTGACAGTTTTTGTAAATTTAATCTCGCCTGCTCCGTCGTCAGGGTTTGACCAGATGATTTAAACGCTTTGGCTGCAACGTTTACCGTTGCAATAAAGTCCGTTAGCTTTGGTGATAATTCGCCACGCATGCTTATTGTCCTATTCTGTCGTTGGTTCAGTTTTGTCAGATAAATCAGATTTCGGATTGGTTTCAGGTAAAAAGAAACTACCTAGAAAGAAGCTTGAACTAACAAAACTTATTAATACAAATGCATAGAAAAAATCCCCCTGGTGCCAATCGACAACGAGGCCAAACAACCACAAGACAAGGGTTGCCACCGAATAACTGATTGACCAGAACAAACTGAAGACTACGGTAATTTTACCCGCGCTCATTTTTTCATTTCATGTGGGATAGAAACCAATGCCGTTATAGGGAAAAATATAAAGAACCCCAGTAAGATAGCGGAGCCTGTTTGAATTAATGCGTTTTCTGAAAACGACAACCCTATAACCATTACCGTTTGGATTAAGCCTGACCAACGAATAACGGGGACTCGCTGTTTGATTTTACGGCTATATAACATGCCCGCAATCGTGCCTATAATACCCGCGCCTATAACCCATTTACTCGCGGATATTCCGGCTGTTGGATAAAAGGTAAAAAGGCAAATATAAAACGCCAGCAAACCAGAATACGTTAAAGCGTACGCCCAGTTAAAGCTATCGGTGATACCAGACTTATAACTATATTGAACTGCGCCTTCTTGTTTCTCTTGCGCTGCAGAACTAGTCCCATCAAATTTAACGAACAACCAAAAAATTGCCAGCAATCCACTTAAAAAGAAAACAATACAAGCGTATTTTGCCAGCTTCCGGTAAGCGCATTGATGTCGTTCATACACCACAAAACAATCGCCGTACCAACATTAAATGCGACGGCATTTAGACCATTAATCGTGGCGCGTTCCTCTACTGCAAACCAATTCATCACAATTGGATTGAAGTAAACAATCATTAATGCCCCGCCAAGTCCCATTAAAAATCGACTAACCAATAGCCAGTCGTAGCTAGGCGCATAAGGAGTCATCAACCCGACGGTGACCAATAAGCAAGAAACAAAGAACGCTCCTTTTATTCCAAAACGAATAGCAAAGTAAGCCGCGCTAAACGTACCGACTATCTTTGCAAACGTGACAGCCCCTGAAATAAAGCTCGCCGACGCCAAACTGGTCAAATCTAAGTTGGCCATTATTTGGCTCATACTTGCAGTTCCCCCCACCCATGCCATCGCGAACAAGACATAACTAAGAAAAACAATCGCTTCCACTAGGTATTTGTTACTAATATTCATATATGCTAATTTTTCATTTAGAAAAGTGATGGTAGGAGATTAACGCAGGGTTTATCAAAAATATCTTCTACCTTAGTACACTATGCTTATCCGCAGTCTGCCTTTAAGCTAACGATTCGCTTATATTTTGGGGTAATACTTTGTTTACATGGCTGTCTGTCGATACGTGGTTTATCGGGTTGTTGTCTCTCGGCTATTTATTGCTGCTGTTTTTTATCGCCTATTGGGGACAACAGGGCAAAAACTCTAGATGGACAAATCACCCTTGGATTTATAGCTTGAGTCTGGGCGTGAGCTGTACCTCTTGGGCGTTTTACGGGATCATTGGTCAAGCTGCAACAAGCGGTCAATGGCTTGCTTATATCTATTACGGTACGATAGCCTGTTTTATTCTAGCGTGGCCGATGCTGTTAAAAATGCTCAGAATAAGCAAACAACAAAATTTAACCTCAATTGCGGATTTTGTTGCCTGCCGCTACGACAAATCATTAAACATTGCGGGTATCGTTACCGTTATCGCCCTTTTGGGGACAATTCCTTATATTGCCCTACAACTTAGAGCCATTAGCCAAAGTTTTGATTTAGTGACTGGCAGTTATCGTTCAGGGGTGAATACCACCATTATCGTCGCTATGGTACTTTCCGTATTTAGTGTTTTATTTGGTGCACGGCATGTTGTTGCAAATAAACAAAATAATGGCCTGACTTTAGCTATCGCTTTTAGTTCTATAGTCAAGTTACTCGCCATCACGACAGTCGGCTATTACATTACGTTTGGCGTATTTGACGGGTTTTCCGATTTACTTGTTCAACAACAGCAACTTCCTCAAGCCGAAGTCAAAACGACTTCGTTTTATATGCCAATAGCTCAGATTGCCCTTGGTTTTATTTCAATTTTTATTACCCCGCAACTGTTCCATGTCATGGTGATAGAAAATCACAACGAACAACAATTAAAAACCGCCCGATGGCTTTATCCATTGTTTCTGATATTAATTAACTTGTTTGTACTTCCAATCGCAATTGCGGGACAAATCACCTTCCATAGGTGGCAGTGTCAATGCCGATACTTATATATTAACTTTGCCACTATATTTTCAACAAGAATGGTTAAGTATCTTTGTTTATATTGGTGGTCTTGCGGCTGCAACGAGTATGGTTATCGTTGCCTCAATTGTACTATCAACTATGGTTTCAACCGAATTAATTACCCCGAGTCTATTACGCTTCAACCCCAAATATGTAGATCAAAACCAGCGCTTTTCTACTTTATTGTTAAATTTTCGTCGATTTGCGATTGTTGGCATTTTAATGCTGTCATTGCTATTTGAACGGATAGTTGACCAACAAAGCCATCTTTCAAGTATTGGTATCTTATCGTTTGTGTTACTGGCTCAATTTGCCCCAGCTGTGATAGGCGCATTGTATTGGCGCAGTGCCAGTTCGAGCGGCGCCCTTACCGGTATCGTAGTCGGTAGTTGTCTATGGTGTTATACCTTGTTATTGCCCACAGTATGGCCTAATTCATATCTCGTTGAACAAGGTTTGTTTGGCATTTCATGGTTGCAACCGACCAATTTATTTGGTCTAGGAATGTTAGATGTCACAAGTCACGGCGTATTTATCAGTCTCGCCATCAATACTCTGTGTTTTGTGTTGTTATCGCTAAATAGTCGGCGCTCTGTTGGTGAAAAAATACAAGCGGAGATATTTTTAAAAAACCAACAAATAGAGTTACTTACCAGTTAACGACAGATGACCTTTACCGTTTGCTAAATCGGTTTGTCAGTCTAGAAGCTGCAAAGGATTTAATGCAGCATGTAGATGCAAATCTCTCAAAACAATCTCCTGCCTCACCACAATTAACAGAGTTCGCACGTAAAAAACTCGCCTCTGTTTTAGGCTCAGCATCAACAAAATTAGTGATGAACGCCGCGGTAGAGGACAGTAATCGGCACATTCAATTAGAAGATGTTGCGAACATTGTCGATGAAGCAAGTCAGTTATTTCATTTTAATCGAGAATTACTTCAAGCCGGTGTTGAAAACATCGAGCAAGGTATAAGTATCGTTGACGCCGATATGCGACTAGTTGCCTATGGAACTCACGTTATATTGAACTCCTTGATTATCCCAAAGACCTAGTCAAGATTGGTATGCCTATCCAGGAGCTTATTCAATTTAATGCTGAACGAAAAATGCTTGAAGGCGACGACATAGAAACTATGGTCGTGCGACGTATCGAGCATATGCAGGCCGGGAACAATCACTATTTCCAACGCGTATTACCCACTGGCGTTGTTCTTGAAATCAGAGGTCAAGCAATGCCGGGCGGTGGTTTTGTGAGTACTTTTTCCGATATCACCCGCCATATCGAGGCTGAAAAAGCCCTACAATATGCCAATGAACATTTAGAACGTAAAGTTGATGAACGAACATTGGCACTGAGTAAAGCCAAGGCGGAAGCCGAACTTGCAAACCGAAGTAAGACCCGCTTTTTAGCCGCGGCAAGTCATGACTTAATGCAACCATTTAACGCGTTGTCGTTATTCACAGACATGTTAAAACAACAAGTCAAAGGGACAAAGTCCGAAACCATCGCAGAGCATATCCAAGACTCTTTAGGTGTTGTGGAAAGTTTGTTAACGGATCTCGTTGAAATTTCAAAACTGGAAGGTGGCAGTCAAAAAATTGTTGAAGAACCTTTTGCTATTCAAGACGTTTTAGATCCACTATTTCATGAGTTTAGTCTGTTGGCAAAACAACAAAACATTCGCTTTGATTTTCAATCAAGTTGTTTATGGGTGAACTCAGATATTCGTTTATTGCGCCGCATTGTTCAAAACTATTTGTCTAATGCGTTTCATTATTCACCTACTCAAAAAGACGGCAAACAAGCCCGAGTATTGATTGGCGTTCGTCGTTATCCCGATAAAGTCCAAATTCAGGTGTGGGACAACGGGCAAGGTATCCCTCAGGAAAAACAAGACGTAATCTTTCAAGAGTTTGAGCGTTTAGAACAAAACCGCGACAAGCCGGGCTTGGGTTTAGGTCTAACCATTTCTAAACGTATCGCTCAATTGCTCAATATTGAATTGGCTGTGCGATCAGTTGTCGGTAAAGGATCGGTATTTAGCGTTACACTGCCCACTTGTGCACCTGAAATAAAAAGCCAAGTAGAAAGCCCAGAGCTAATCGAATCAAATAGCCCATTGTTTAACGGGCATACAATATTGGTTATTGATAATGATGAGTTGCTATTAGAGGCGTTAAAACAACAATTAGAAAGCTGGGGTTTACCGTTTTAGCGATAAAAGATCGTCAACAATGGCAAGAATATTGTGAATCAAAGCAGATAGATACGCTTTCAGACTACAAACCTAAACTGGCGGCAGCTATCGTTGATTACCACTTAGATGACGGCGACAACGGCATCGACTTTTTCAACCACATTTTAGCCTATTCGGACACCCCTATACCTTGCATTGTTTGCTCTGCAGATACATCGGAACAGGTACGGGAACAAGTTAGCTTAGGTGGCTTTCAATTTACCAAAAAGCCAGTTAAATCACTGGCTTTAAAAAACAACTAAAACAGTTACTGTTTAATTGATGGGACAGGCTGCGCTATATAACGGGAGAATCCCTTCGTCCATATATTGTAAAACGACTAGTTTAACGTTAACTGTTGGAAAGCCATTCCTGCCATAGTGCGGTTAGTGACTTCTAATTTTAGTAAAATAGCAGACACATGTTTCTTCACTGTCGTTTCTTTAATATTTAAGTCATAAGCAATTTGTTTGTTCAATTGTCCATCTGCGATTTGTGATAAAACCACATACTGTTGCGGTGTTAGCAATGCTAATTGTTTAGCAAGTTTTTTATCATTATGATTGGTTTGACTCGGTAAGTTGGCATCTTTTGGTAACCAAGTATCCCCTTCTAGTACCGCGGTAATTGCATCGGATATTACCGTTAGATCAGCCGATTTAGGAATAAAAGCCGCCGCCCCAAAGTCGATGGCTTTTTGCATGATCTCAGGCGCATCATCGGAAGATACCATAATAATAATGATATCCGGGTGATGGTTCTGTAAGCGAGTTAAACTCGTAAAGCCATTATTCCCTTAGCATATGCAGATCCAAAAACATAATTTCCAGCTCTGGAGTTGACTCTACTACACTAAACAACTCATCTACACTATTTGCTTCTAGCATAGTCACGTTGGGCAAACACTGACCTACGGCTTGTTTTAGTGCGGTCCGAAATAACGGGTGGTCATCGGCAATTAATATAGTGGAAGCTAACATCATTTGTACTCTGTAAGGCAATTAATTTTATGGTAAAAAAGAGCTGGATGACGCCAGCTCTTTTTACAGCACAACAATAAATAAAACTGTCTAGTTTAGAAACGGTAACCAATGGTGATATGAGCCGTGCTCGGATCGCCATAATAACCGATTAACGTTTGGTCAAACCCAGTACCTTGGTGTCCAGTTACCGTCGTCGTCTTTACCGACAAACGTATAGCCACCAACTAAGTACTCTTCATCTGTAATGTTTTTCAGATGAATAGCGCCATACCAATCGCCATTTAAGCTTTCCCAGTTCAAGCTTAGGTTTAATAGCCCATAAGCATCTTGAGATAAGTAGTCTGTCTCTTCATACAACACGTATTCATCACGCATGTAGTAGCTGCCTGACAAGATAAAGTAACCTACATCAGTATCCATCAAGTAATTAGCCGATAAGTTAAGCGTATAATCTGGCGTACTTGCTAGCCCAACGAGTTCAGTTGCTATGTTTTCTGCTTGAGTTAGCTCAGCGTCTAAGTACCCTAATGCAACGTCAAAGGTCAATTCTTCAGTTGCGGCAAATGTCACTTCCGCTTCAATCCCTTGTACTTTCGATTCAGCCGCGTTGGCTAAATATTGAGGGATTGATGTTGCATCATCTGTATCAGCTAATACGATATATTGACGGTCTTTATGGTCGATTGAAAATACCGTGATATTAGTTCTCAATACGTCGTTCCAATCTTTTTCATACCAAATTCAATTGAATCAACAACTTCTGGATCTGCAGCTTCTTCGTTACCTTCTGCACGAGGATTAAATGTACCTGACTTAAACCCTTGTGAGTAGCTCGCAAAATACATAGTTTTAGCATCTGCTTGATATTCCACACCAATACGTGGAGTAAAACGAGACCAATCTGCTGATTTTGCACTGTCGAGCACATCATCTCCATTGGTATCCATACCCAATGTCATCGTTTCAGGTAAGTCTGCAGGTCTCACATAGCCGTCAGTCCAGCCAGATTCTGGGTAATGTTCTCCCCAGTGGACCGTGTTATTAACAAATGCAGTTTTCTCTTCAGTTGTATATCGAGCACCAACTGTTAACGATAATTTATCAGAAATGTTGTAGCTACCTTGAGCGTATGCCGCAACACTATCGCTGTTGTTACATCCGGTAACTTCTCGTGTAAATGAACTTGCGCCAAATACTCTGCCCAAATGCCCCAAAATTGCGTCATAATGTCCACACGACGTCGCATCAGACATAAACAAACCACCCACTACCGTATAATCATCACCAGTATGAGATAACTGTAATTCATGACTCGAGTTCTCATCGTCATAAATGGCTGGAACATCAAAAATATCTGTTGCCGTGTTGTCAAAATCGATATTGGTTTCAGAATAACTTTCTCTAGAAGAGCCGATATATTTAATCGAAGTATTATTGTTAATATCATAACGAGCCATGAAACTTATACCTTCGAGCTCAACACTATTCCAAGTTGGCATATTGGTATTCGAATCATATATATTGGTTGCTGCCGGATTGGTGTCAATAAGACTCGGCAATAAACGATGTCCGCCTTTCGCGTTTGAATCATCAACAGTTTTATCCCACGCTAAACGGAAAAACAAATCATCCGTTGCGTGATACTCAAGGGTTAAACGAGTTGCCGACAGATCTTTATTGTAGTTTTCTTTGTCCTAGCCGGTTGGCGCAATAATAAATTCGCCAAACCCATCACGGCTAAGATCTGCATGACCAAATCCAACGTAAAGTTTGTCTTCAATTAAAGGCATTTGACCTGTAACTTTGATGTCTGTTTGGTTATAGCTACCTAATGTGCCTTCAATATTAAATTCTTTATCGCCTGACATTTCATTCGTAACGTATTTAATGGCACCACCAATGGTATTTTTACCATATAAGGTTCCTTGCGGTCCCCGCAATACTTCAATTCTGCTCACATCAAGCAGATCAAGAACGGCACCTTGTGGGCGCGCCATGTAAACGTCATCGATGTAAATGCCGACCCCATGGCTCATATCCCCAAAGCGGATCCTGTTGTCCGACACCACGAATGAAAGCCGTTAATGTTGAGTTCGTACCACGGCTTGTTTGTAGTGTTGTATTTGGCGAATAGCGCTGAATCTCGGTGATAACAGAAATACCAGCCTCAGCTAAATCCGACGCACTTACAGACGTTAATGCGACTGGAACTTTTTGAATATTTTCTACTGTTTTACGAGCAGTTACTTCAATGACTTCCAGTGCCTCTTTTTTTCTTTTGTTGGTTCAGCTGAAAACGCATTCGCACTTGAAAGTGCAGCGCTAATGGCTAATGCCAAACTAGTATATCTAACGCTTTTCTTATTCATGTAATTACCCTGTTGTAGTTATTTTTATAGCTTTAAACATTGACTCGAAAAACTGTATACCAATTTGTAAAATAAATAATTTGTACATTAGTAGTATACGGTTATCCATTGAATTTCCCAACTAAGACCATGAAACTAAATAAGTTTCCAAGCCTTAAGTAATAAAACTGTGGTACTGACCTTGTGTTCGATCAAATACGGAGCAACTTGACCGCCAAATTTTTCACCTGAATTAACTGACCAACCGTGACCAAAGTCATCAAATTTAATTAACTCGAGTGAGCTGTCCTTTTTGCTGTCCTGCCAAAGTTGGTGATGCACACCCAAACTGCTCGATTGTGAAACCTGCTGCGCTTTACTCAACATTACCCAGCTTTGCGCCAAACTATCGCTATTTAGCGGGTTAACAATATTGTCCGCTTTGCCAACAACAAGCGTGACTTGCGGCAGTAGTTTGTCTTTTAGCAATGGGGTTAACATTTTTGCGAGTTGCACCGGTGGTTCCGCGGGGCCATTTTTCATACAAGAAATCGCCTTCACTAACGAATCTGCACATGGGAAACCAATGCCCGAAACAACAGCACCGGCTTTGAATATTTGAGGATGTGAACTCAACAGGTTTGACACCATTGCGCCGCCAGCTGAAAGACCAGCAATATAAACGTCTGAAGAATGTAATTTAATTTTTAGCGAGTTGATCATATTTACAATTGACTGGCTTTCGCCTTCAATGCCAATCTGATCAATAGGTGAAAACCAGTTAAAGCAAAGTTGCACATTGTTGCTTTTATTTTGCTGTGGAACGAGTAATGCGAATCCTAAAGCTTGTGCAGCATCCGCTAACCCACTTTGATCCGCAAAGGTTTCACCGTGCTGACCACAGCCATGTAGCAAAACAACAAGTGCTTTATTATTTTGACCACTCGATAGATAAGTGGCCGTAAGCTGTCCAGGGTTGTCACCAAACTGGGTTAAGGCAGTAAACTTTGTTGTAGCAAGTGTTGAAAAACTAACGCTAATTAACGTCAATATTGCTAGGTAAGTCGATTTCATTTTCAATCCCGTTTTTTACAGTACAGGTTGATAATGAGACAGCAGGTATAAATAGAAAATGGTACTTTAGAGCCAGACGCCGAAAATTATGAATTCTGACAAGGTTTAGATTTTATAAGTTCTTGTTTTTGTTGACGAGATAATTTTTTAATCGCTATTTCACGTTTGGTTGCTGTGCTTCTACAATCGGCTATTTCTTGATAAACCAAAGTTACAGGGAGTCGTGCCCGCGTATATTTCGCACCAGTACCTTTGTTATGTTGCAGTAATCTTCTAGTACAATCTGTCGTGATCCCAGTGTATAGCGATTTATCCTTACAGGACAAAATATAAACAAACCAACTCAAAATTAGTGCTCCCGAAACTGAATATCGCTAAAGGTAATGAATTTTAATGCTAAAGTTAAGAGGAATGTTAACGTCAAACTATGGAGGATGTTAAATTTTAGGCTATAATTCATCGCTGAATACACGACGAGCTTGCCTTAGTACACTGTTTACTGTAGCCTCCAGCGCGTTTGTACCATCCACCAATTCACCAATTTGAGAGTATTAATGTCCTTTTCTTCATTAGGTTTGTCCGAGTCTATCCTTAAAGCGTTATCTGAAAAAATTATGAAACACCAACGCCAATTCAAGCTCAGGCTATCCCAGCTGTACTATCCGGAAAGGACTTAATGGCAGCAGCCCAAACCGGGACAGGTAAAACGGCAGGCTTTACTCTGCCGCTATTGCACCGCTTAGAGGACGGCAAAAAAGCCAGCTCAAATCAAGTAAGAGCCCTGATCCTAACGCCAACACGCGAACTTGCAGCCCAGATTGCAGAAAACGTTGAAATGTATGGCAAGCACTTAAATTTAAATTATGTCTGTGTCTTTGGCGGCGTAAAAATCAACCCACAAATGATGGCGTTGAGAAAAGGTGCTGACGTTTTGGTTGCTACCCTTATCGATTGATGGACTTATTTAATCAAAGAGCAGTGCGTTTTGACGAACTTGAAACCTTAGTCCTTGATGAAGCTGACCGCATGTTAGACATGGGCTTTATTCACGACATAAAACGTATTCTAAAATTACTGCCAACAAAACGACAAAATTTGATGTTTTCTGCAACGTTTTCGGACGATATAAAAACTCTAGCCAAAGGGCTAATGAATGACCCTGTAGAAGTGTCTGTATCTCCGGCAAACGCGACGGCGAATACGGTAAATCAAATGCTGTACGAAATTGACCGAAGTAATAAATCTAAGCTTCTTATCAAGCTAATCAAACAAAATAACTGGCAACAAGTGTTGGTTTTCAGTCGCACAAAACACGGCGCAAACCGATTAGCACGTAACCTAGACTCTAAAAACATCACAGCCGCTGCGATTCATGGCGACAAAAGCCAAGGTGCTCGCACCCGCGCGTTAGCAAACTTTAAAGATGGTTCTATACGAGTCTTGGTAGCAACCGACATCGCTGCACGTGGTATCGATATTAATGAGTTACCACAGGTAATTAACTTCGATATGCCGAATATTGCAGAGGACTATGTTCACCGTATTGGTCGTACAGGTCGTGCGGGTAGCGAAGGCATCGCAGTTTCATTTGTATGTGAAGAGGAATTTGATAGCTTAAGTAAGATTGAGCAGTTAATTCAAAAACATATCGACCGTTCTGTTGATGAAGAGTTTAAACCTAGCTTAAAGGTGCCAGCGTCTCGCCCTATTCGTGCACCACAAAAGAAAAAGCCAAAAAAGTTAAATCTTTAGACTTAAATTCTGACGACGCTGAGAAAAAAGGCTCGATGGGCAAAGGGTCTAATAAACCAAACAATCGTTCTGGTAGTGGCCGGGCAAATAATAATTCTGGCGCTCGTCGCAGCAATGGGCCTCGTAAAGCAAATACAAGTAACCGTGGTTCCAGTGGAGCGCCACGTCGCTCAAATAACGGCTGAGTATAAACAACCGTTTTATTTGCTGTTATGTGTTTCTGTGGCTAGGTGCTATTAATTAAATTCGGTTTGTTTGTAAGGGTTTAGTGTTAATTCTAGCTTCACATATCAAGTCGCAAAAGTAGAACACGAAACGCTTGGCTTATATTCGTTCTTCACAGATTTTAGCCAAGCATTACTTAGCCTCTTAGCGAGGCGATAAGTAAACTCATTAAATGCTTATAAATAATGGAACGTATTTTAATTAGTGCGTTCCTTTTTTTGGCTCTAATGTAATATTTTTATCAAATTTTGCTGGATTGTTACTAGACTATAATTTAAAAGTGGCTCTAATAATTAAGAGTAACTCTGATAATTATCGAAAAACACTTTGATTTAACACAACTTTTATCCGTAAATAATAAGATAAACTTATTGTATCCGTAGCCATTAACAACTAGGAAAAATAGTGCCTTCTCAATACTTGCTCGAATTCATTTATTTACTCATCGCCGCTGTAATCATGGTACCAATTTGCCAAGCTATTAAACTTGGTGCTGTTCCAGGATTTTTACTTGCTGGATTAGCCATAGGTCCATTTGGTCTCGGGCTTATTGCACAGGTAGAAGATGTTAGTCATATCTCTGAATTTGGTGTTGTCTTGCTGCTATTTTTGATCGGAATGGAGATGAAACCTGCATTTCTATGGAAAATTAGACGACTGGTTTTTGGTCAGGGCTCATTGCAGTTAGTGCTTACCGGCACGGTTATTACTTCCATTTGTTATTACGGGTTTAATTTAGATTTTGCAGCGTCTATTATCATTGGTCCAGCGCTCGCATTATCTTCTACAGCATTTGTCCTTCAACTTTTAAATGAGCAAAAGTCTTTAAGTTCTGAATACGGGCGAAGCTCTATGGCGGTTTTACTGTTTCAAGATTTAGCCGTCGTTCCTTTACTAGCCATGATCCCTCTGTTATCCGCCGATCAGTCAAGCGATATACATTTAGGCTATGCATTTTTAAAATCCATTGGGATCTTAGCGCTTGTTATTTTGGCTGGTCGTTACTTGCTTAACCCAATACTTTATCGAGTCGCACATGCTGCTAATTCAGAAGTATTTACTGCCTCTGCCCTTCTCATTGTTTTAGGTACCGCCTATTTAACCGAACATGCTGGTCTATCAATGGCAATGGGAGCATTTTTAGCGGGATTGCTTATTTCAGACAGCGCGTTCCGTCACCAAATCCGAGCCGAAGTCCAACCGTTCCGTGGTTTGTTACTCGGGCTATTTTTTATGTCGATGGGTATGTCGCTAAACCTAGATGTATTAAGTCAGTCGCCCCTATTTATCATTGCAATGGTATTTGCACTCGTCGCTATTAAAGCGTTGATTCTGTGGCCTATAAGTCGCTTATTTGGCTTAAATAAGCACAACGGCTTGGCTGTGGCTTTGATATTGGCTCAAGGTGGCGAATTTGCACTTGTATTGTTTTCCATCGCATTTAATAGTCACATTTTAACTCAATCTACATTTGATACTTTGTTATTAATTGTCCTCATTAGTATGCTTGTCACACCTATTTTGGCTGCAATTGCTTACAAATTACATTTAAAGCCATCTGACAAACCGCTTGAACAAAAAGAAATTGAATTCCAACCCATTGTTATTGCCGGTTTTGGTCGTGTTGGACGCCGCGTTGGCGACATATTATCGCTTGCTGGAGTGCCCTATGTGGCGCTTGAGAGTGAAGTATCTTTAGTGAAAAATACCAAGCATTGGGAATGCCAGTCTTTTATGCGGATGTCACAAAGCCTGAAACATTACATTCGGCAGGCATTGCAAATGCGGAGTCAATTATCGTGACGGTTAATGACTCAGAAGTGGCCACCACGCTCGTGGAAATTTTGAGCCAACACTACCCATCAATTAAGATTTATGCTCGTGGCCATAATGCCCCTATTTGTAAAAAGCTTATGGATTTAGGCGCTTACAAAGTCGTTTCGGAAAATTTAGAAGCAAGTATCGAGTTAAGCCGTCAGTTACTGCTTAGCTCTGGATTTACCTTCGAACAACAAGACGAGCTGCTAACGGACTACAAGCAAGATTATTACGAACAAGTTCATCCAGATAATGCAAAAGTAAAAAAATAGCTTAAAAGTTAAATTGAAAATCAACGTCTTACCGTCAATTAAAGGCCATTTGGAAACAATCATTCACCATTTGGCCTGTTAATCTTTCTAATCGAACATAATAGACTGCTCAGCATTACCCAAGAGGAGAACTATTATGAAAGTATTAACACTTGCAGGAAGTAATTCTGCAAATTCAATAAACAAACAACTTGCCATTTATGCTACATCATTAATTGAGAATGCAGAAGCTGACATCATTGATATTAACGACTATGAAATGCCTATTTTTAGCATGGAACGCGAAGCCGAATTAGGTCAACCTGAACAAGCGAAACAATTTCACCAAAAAATTGCTGATGCCGACGCAATTGTGATTAGTTTTGCAGAATATAATGGCAGCTATTCGGCGGCGTTTAAAAACCTTTTTGATTGGACTTCGCGTATTGATCCAAAAGTTTATCAAAATAAACCTATGTTGCTTCTGGCCACTTCGCCAAGATCATAGTGGGGCTGCTTCTGTATTAAATACAGCGGTAACGTCAGCACCGTATTTTAATGGCGATGTTAAAGCATCATTGTCAATACCTAGTTTCTACGACAATTTTGACGTAGAGCAAGGCAAACTCAGCAATGCAGAGTTAAATGACAAACTCCAAACTGCCGTTGCGCTATTAACACAATAATTGACGCACGTTAAACTTTGACAAGAGTAATACGCTATCACCAAATATTTTGTTCTACTTTTGTCATTAATTAGACTTGTGTAACAGTCGAGGGAAACGTTCAGTTTCCCTTGTTTTTTGCTAATTAATTTCAACAAATCTTCAACATTCAAGTAAAGAAAATCCGCTAACTGCCGCTATAATTAAAGTCTCTTTTCACCTTGGTACCTGTAGTTTTTATGATGACGCATTTTGTAGTGGCTGGTCGAAATCTATTGCTCATTTTTATCTCCATGCTTGTATTGGCCTGCAGTGACAGCAATAAGACAACAACAATTGATGAAAGTTTTACCGTTGAACTCGACTCAACGGAGTTAACTGTCGAGATTAATTCTACAGCGCTCCTCAATTATCTTGTTGTGCAAGAAACTGAATTTGATATCAATGTCGCAATCACATCCGCACCAAGTCATGGCACCTTAGCGGTTGATCAAACAAATAAACAGATCAGCTTTATGTTAGGAGACCAGACTGGTTCTGGACAATTTACGTTGTCGTTTTCTAGCCAAACTCAAACGTCAGAAATGACCGTAAACTACGTTGCGACTCCCATTTCAACTGATCCTGAACTGAAGATCCAGACCCTGACTGTACAGGCTCAGTTGATGACTGCCCCCTTAGTGAACTCAACCTAAATCTCATTTATTTTCCCAGCAATTACATAACCATTTTTGAGGGCGAGACGGTTGAAATTGAAATACAGCGTAACTACACAGATGATGACGAAGTCACCGAACAATTTTATTTCAATTCTGCGGTGATTAAAGGTCAGCTTTCAGCTGATAAGAACAGCCTGATCATAGAAGCCTTTATCGGAGAAGAAGATACATATGGTGAAATTGTAGCCGTAACTGAAAAAAACGGTGTGGTAAATGAATCCACCATGTATATGATTTATTACAATAAAAACCGAGACTTAGAAACCACTCACATACCTACTTTAGCGGTCAAAGATACCACGATCAATGTTCCAACAGGTCAATCAACCACGCTCGATTATGACTTGTATGACCCCGATTCCGACCGCATTGCCTATCGCATTATTAAAGGCCCAAAATGGCTGACGACCCACGTAAATTTAACCCAAACAGGGATCCAAATTACCCTATATCCAATCGCGTCATTTGACATAGATGATAACGAAATTACGGTAGAAATAAGTGACGCACACAACAGCAGCCAAACGACATTTACCTTAACGTCAACTGGTGAAGTTGCTATCGATGAACCACCTCAGATCTACTTAGAACGTAATGTAGACCTGAGTTTATTAATCAAATTGCAGGGCGTGGAAACAGACCTAATCGCGACTTTAGCATTTGCCGCGTTTGACGACTTAGAAAGTAACTTAGAATATTCGGTTATCGCCTCTGATCCTGCATTCAGTTATCGCATTGATTATCCATATGTCTATGTTTACAGCGACGACGTAACCGATTTAAACCATGAACAAATAACGATTGTTGCTAGTGATGGTAATTTTAACTCCAAACTCACCTATCACTTATACATTAAAAATAACTTTGTCGAGTTTCTTGGTGGCCACCCGAATAGTTCACCGTTAATTGATGTTGCACAAACTATTGACGTGCTCGAGACCACCGGTGTGTTATTGCCTTATGCCATCGCTGATCTTGAACTTCACGATTTTACAGTTACATTTGAATTTGATGATAGTCTTTTACAGGTCATTTTAGAAAACGAAAATTTGGCAATCACTGCCCTACCAAACGAAACAGACGATGATATCGAGACAACCATAACACTTATCGCTACAGATGAGTTTGGCGCTCAATCGAGTACCGACATTAATGTAGTCGTAAAAAATAACACCCCACCGGTAATAACTTATACAAACAGTATTGAGTTAGTGGAAGGCGGTACAGCCGAAATTCAAGTTGACGTAACCGATGCCGAGGAAGGTACATTACCGTTTGCCCTAAGTTACGACACAAATAAATTTGCGATTGTTGTCGAAGGTAGCAGTCTATTTGTAACAGCACTCAATGTATTGGAAGACTACGACGGTGTAATCGACGTAACTGCGGTTGACGACTTTGCCGAACAGGCCCTCGTATCGATTCCGGCCAAAATACGCTTTACAAATACCGCACCGGTGATCACGGCACAATACACCGAAGTATCTATGTTACCTGGTGAAACACTGCAAATGCGATTGACCTATGTTGATCCAGATACCGACGAGTTGAATCTATTTTCCACTGTAAACAACTCAAACTTAACATATAGTTATGATCCTAATACGCAAATATTGGCCCTCGCCGTCTCTGAAGATAGCCCTTATGAACAGGAGTTTATCTTTTCTACGTCGGCATCAGACGGATTCTTATCGACGTTTTTGAATATCACAGTTACCGTTCCTATTATTCCTACGCCACCGGAGTTAACGGTGTCTGCTTATTTAAGTAACGTTTCCGAAGGCGCTGATTTGATTATTAACTATCGAGTTTTTGATATTAACGGCGACAATATCGCTATTACCATTACAAACCCGTTCCCTAATCAGTTAGCTCTTACCGAACAGGACGGGTATATTGAAGTGTCAGTGCCAGATAACGTTTTGGTCGACACTTTATTGTATTTTGACATAACGGCTCGTGACGACTCTGCAAATGCGTTTGTGACCACTGAAACTGTTTCGTTAAATGTTATGCCGGTCAATGATCCACCAGTAATCACACTATCAGAGAATAACCTAACGTTAATTAATGACGACATTGTGTCTTTACCGCTAAGCGTTGTAGATATTGATAATTTGTCACTAAGTGTTGAGGTGCGTACACCAACCTCTGCGATAATTCCAAGCCAGATCGTCGTCCACGGAGCTGATATAAATAGCATTCGCATTTCAGGCGCGAGTAAGGGTTCGGTAATCGAAAACGCTCAACTTATTTTACGTGTTTACGACGACGAAACCTATACCGAAGTGCCATTTGTCGTTTCAGTGATTTTGGAAAATGAACCACCGATAACCAACGATACCGGTAGCGTTTTAATGCTGCAAAACTCAACGTTTACTTTTAACATTACGCCTAGTGATCCAGATTCTGCCACAGACGGTGATGTCGTCTCTGTCGTTTCGGTAGAAAGTGGAGACCCGGAATTATTAGTGATTGTTGGTGACCCCAATAGTCCACCCACTAACACAGTAACCGTGACGTCATTAGCAGTGACAGAGGAAACGGACGTGTTTGTTTCCGTGACTATTACTGATGGCTATGTGAGTGTACTTAAAAGAATACGAGTGAACATTCGACCTTAAATTTGAATTGAGTTAAATTTTACCCATAGACTTGGCGTTATAACATTCTATGGGTAAGCTAGGCGCAACTCGTATCCTTTTACTCACTGATAATTATAAGAATTCAAGAATGAATGAACACAATTGTACACCGCTAAATGACTACATCGAATACGCCCCTGATGTCATGCTGAAACGTTCAGAAACATTTTTAAATAATATTAAACGTCGCCACAGTATTAGACAATTTAGTGACAGACCCGTTGACCAAAAGATCATAGAAAATTGCATAAAAGCCGCGGGTACTGCACCGAGCGGAGCAAATCATCAGCCATGGCATTTTGTTGCAATACATAGCTCGGAGATCAAACAACAGGTTAGAGAACAAGCCGAATTACACGAACAAGGTTTTTATGACGGGCGCGCAGGCGACGAATGGCTAGATGCTTTAAAACCCCTTGGCACCAATGCTCAGAAACCTTATTTAGCGCATGCACCTTGGCTTATCGCTGTTTTTTCCCAAAAAAAGGTGGCCTCAAAGCCGAAGATCAAAAAACAAACTACTATGTTCATGAATCAGTCGGTATCGCCACGGGTTTCTTGATCAATGCCTTGCACGACTGTGGTTTAGTCACGCTGACACACACGCCAAAGCCAATGCAATTCCTGTCAAAAATATGCCAACGACCTGATAATGAGCGTCCCTATATGTTGATTATTGCAGGCTACCCTGAAGAAGGTGCTACAGTGCCCAATCATGCTCGGGATAAAAAGCCATTTGAAGATATCGCCACGTTTTTATAGTGCCATTCTAATTTCAACTACTTTATTTAAACAACAATTGGCATTGAATATTGAGCTTTCATCACAATTTATTGTTTATTGAGAAAAATCTAGGTTAAAAAATGAAGTATTCAACGTTAGGAACCAGTGGTTTAAAAGTGTCTAGAGTGTGTTTAGGCACAATGACCTAGGGCAACCAAAACTCGCAAAAAGATGCCGATGAACAAATAGAATATGCACTAAGCAAAGGCGTTAATTTTTTTGACACCGCTGAGCTATATCCCGTTCCACCTGTCCCTGAAAAATATGGTGACACAGAGCGAGTTATCGGCAACTGGTTGAGCCGAAACCCAGAACGTCGAAAAGAAATGATACTAGCGTCTAAAATTGCAGGTCCAGGATTACCTTACATTCGTGACGGTGGAAAAATTACCGGTGCCAGTGTAATTGAAGCCGTTGATGATTCACTTAGACGCCTGAAAACAGACTACATCGATTTGTATCAATTGCATTGGCCTAATCGCACTTCTCCACACTTTGCACAACACCATGTTAACAAGGTTAAGTTTTCGCAAGCTGATAGTAAACTTCATACCGAACAAATGTTGGAAATTTTAAAAGCGTTAAAAACCTGTCAAGAGGCGGGTAAAATACATCATTGTGGCCTTTCTGATGATACGACTTGGGGAATAAATACCTACCTTAAGCTAAGTGACAAATACGATTTACCAAAAATGGTATCGATTCAAAACGAGTTTAATTTATTGCATACCAAAGATTGGCCGTATTTGATTGAAAATTGTGTTCATGAAAACATCGCATACCTTCCTTGGTCGCCACTTGCTGCAGGTGCCCTAACAGGTAAATATATTGGTGGTGCAAGGCCAGAGGGAAGCCGTTGGCGGATGGCCCAACGTAACGGCTTATTTAGAGATACAGAACAAACCGACGCCGCAGTTCGGCAATACGTAGAAATAGCGAATAAATATGGCTTTACGCCGGCTCAGTTAGCGTTAGCTTGGACGAATCAAATAGACGGCGTTACATCAACAATTATTGGTGCAACCTCGTTAGCTCAGCTTACAGAGAACATTGAGGCATTTGAAATGACCATTCCTGACGCTATGGCAGAAGAAATTGCGCTAACATTGCGCCAATATCCGGCAACATTTTAATACCGCAAATTAAAATAATAGAAACTTCATTTTACTGCAGCAAAAACACAAACGCCGCTAAATTAAGCGGCGTTTGTATTTGTTGTACCATTAAAAATGTATTGTTTAATGCAGTATTCAAATTTAAATTACGGTAATTAAATAATCTAAGCCACCTACAATAGCTGCAACTTGTGCGATGGTACAATTTTCTGGATCAACCAAATCACTGTCTGGATAAACTTCGGTAGTTGTAACGTACTTAGCGTCCGTCATACCTGCACATAAACCTAACGCTTTAGTCGCATAATTAATCACGCCTTTCTGGACTAATTCATTGCCTATGAGCTTGCCATCGTTATCCGCGGGTGCAATATGCGTCACTTTTTCCACTGACTTAATAATAGCCGCTTGAAACTCAGGTTCAGGCTTTAACGTATCGCCAACACCGTAGAAACCATCTGGGATATTCCACGATTTTTGCTCAATTGCATCCCTAGCTGCTAAGGCGGGTCTAAATTCTGAATTGTCAGTATCTGTTGTTTCATGCAAATCAAAATGGGCCAAAGGTTCGACATCAAGTTGCGATAAATAGGTTTGTAATAAACCAGACTCTTCAACTGATATGTTGTCATTAATATTAGCCGGGAAAAATGACCGATTAGGATCGTCCGCATTGGGATTCCATCGATTAATAGTTTCAAATCCCTAGGGGCTTAAGCAGGGAATTACAATAAAATTAAAATGCTTTTGATAATCCAGCATGGTCGTTTCACAAAACCTCAACGCGCCCATTACCCCACTGGTTTCATACCCATGAACCCCACCGGTAACTAATATTGTTGGTAATTGTGAGTCAGCGTTTTTTGTCTTAACTGCAAACAAAGGGTAACGGTCAGAATTGTATGACAGCGCCCCGTATTGGGTTACCTCAAAATGGGTTTTAAGCTTTTCTATATGCGGCATGACAGTTTGCTTATAGTCACGTTTTATCGACTGTTGCGCAAACCACTGTTGTTTTTCAGTGCTTCCCCAAGGTTGGCTAGGTACACCAATGTTGTAATCCATTCAATTTCCTTTCTGTACAACTGAACAATCATTTTTATCAAAATGATCATAATTTAGTTTTTATTGAGGCTCTTTTTAGAAGAGTCGAGTTTCTATTATGCGCCTAAATTAAAGTTTAAAAAGATCATCTAAGTGTTCTTTGGAATAATTCCACAGCCATAGTGTAAACACGTATTGCCAAAACGGGATCGTAGCGTTCCCCTTCATCACGCATAAAAGCGTGTTGCGCATTAAATTCGGTCCAACTAAAATGATTACCACAATTTAGAAGTTGCTGGTGTATCTTCATTCTCCCAGCGTCAGGGACATGAGGGTCTTGTTTTCCCCAAACCATTTGCAATTCACCTTTGATATCGCCTGTTCGACTAAATGAATCGTTGTCTTTTTCGCTAGGCAACGTATCTGAATGAATATCTGTCGCATACAAACAACTGGCCGCCAGAATATTGGGGTTTAATGCCGCTCGAAACGCCAAATGGCCACCAATACATACCCCCATTGCACCAACTTTTCCTGTGCAATAATCTAGTGATTTAGCAAAATCAATTAACGCTACTGTATCGCTATCATGCGCTTCTAAAGGCTTAGTCCATTTATCATTATTACCTTTATCTTTTCCTTCATCGTCATATCCTAAGACAGTTCCAATAGGGTTTAACTCGTGAAAGACCTCTGGCACTAAAACCACAAATCCATGACCAGCCAAAATTGTTGCTGTACGTGCAATCGGCGCTGTTTGTTGAAATATTTCAGAGTAGAAAATTATAGCCGGGAAATTACCAGTTTCATTTGGTCGATACACATAAGTGCGCATTGTGCCCGTTGGTGTTTCAATATCATGGAAGTCAGAGGTGGTGATCATTTTTGGTAGTCACTTTTTGTTGAAGAGTGACACGATCATAACCGCTGTTGTTGGTAAATCAACAACAGCGGCATGATTTATATGGATTAAAACAAATACGGAAACTAATGAGCCGTACTCAAGCTAATTTTTTTCCCACAGCGCTTTACGCTATGTTGTTTTTTTGCTTGGATTGATAAACCCGATTACGCGGTCAAGTAATATGTAATTGACCGGCACCAACATCAAAGTAATAAACGTCGCAAATAAGATACCAAACCCTAGTGATACCGCCATCGGTATCAAAAATTGTGCTTGGGTTGATTTTTCAAACAACAACGGCATTAAACCGATAAATGTGGTTAAACTCGTAAGCATAACCGGTCTAAACCTTGCGGCCCCCGCAGTTGAAACAGCATCATATAATGCCATGCCTTCCGCTCGTTTTTTATTGATATAGTCAACCAACACCAATGAATCATTTACCACCACCCCGACAAGCGCCAACATGCCAAGCAAACTCATCAAAGATAAGTCCATCCCCATAATCCAGTGTCCCAACATGGCACCAAGTGCACCAAATGGAATAACACTCATAACAACAATTGGTTGCGTATAAGATTTAAACGGAATCGCCAATAGACAATAAATAATAAAGAAAACAAATACTAACGCCCATTTTAAGGATCCAAATGACTCCCTTTGTTCTTTAGCTTCGCCTTCTAAAGAGTGTGACAAACCTGGATAATGACCTACTAACTCGTCAAGATAGTCTTTTAAGTCTGCGTTTAATACTGTCATATTAACTTTGGTTTTATCTAAGTCCGCAGTCACATTTATCACACGATAACGGTCTATCCGATTAATCGATGAAGGGCTCACGCCAGGATCGAGCTTAGCAACGTGTGCCAAAGGCACACTGCCGCCATTTGGCGTATTAATAAGGATATGTTCCAATTCTGATATTGAACGTCGCTCGTCCAATGGTAAACGCACCATCACCCGAACATCGTCTCTACCGCGCTGAATACGTTGTACTTGAGAACCAAAATACGCATTACGAACTTGTCTAGAGATATCGTTTCGAGTTAACCCTAACGCTTTTCCTTGCTCTGTTAATTCGATTTGCAGCTCTTGCTTACCGCTAGACATACTGTCATTGATATCAAATACCGTAGGGTACGTTGCGAGTCGTTTTTTCACCTTTTCTGCGGCATCTTGCAACGTCTCCATTGAGGTCGATGACAACTGCACATCAATTGGATCAGAACTTCGTCCTAATTCCGCTCTAAATGACATGCTTTCAGCGCCAGGGACTTCTCCAATCTCTTTACGCCACTCGGTTAATAACTCTCGTGAACTTATGGTCGACTCTCGCTTTTCTGGAGGAATTATTTCAAATCGAACTTGCCCCTGATGTGTCGCGCCACCACGGCCGCCCGTAAATGCCAATATATTCATAATGACACTTCGTCCATCTTCTTCGACATACTTTTGCTGTAATTGATAAGCTGCATCAGATATTTTTTGAATATGACGATCGGTCACCTCAAATGGCGTTCCTGTCGACATTGACAAGTTCATTCTGACGGTTTCAGATGGAATTCGTGGGAAGAATATAAATTTAGTCCAACCACTCATTAATAACGCAATAACCACTAGCAAGGCACCAACAAACAAAGATACGGTCGTGCCTTTATTTCTAAGAGCTTTGTTTAACAGGGGCTGATAGTACTTCAATATTGCGTTTTCAAAACCATCCGCAAAGCGTTGTTGAAATCGAGCCAAGCCGTTAGTGTCTTCATTCTTCCGAATTTTAATGTATTTTAAATGAGCCGGCAGAACAAACTTTGATTCGATTAAAGAAAAGATTAATACCGGAATAACAACTGCCGGTAATTGTGCAAATAATGCGCCTCGCTGCCCTTCAATAAATGCCAATGGTAAAAATGCCGCAACCGTTGTTAAAACTCCGAAGGTAACTGGAGTTGCAACTTCCTGCGTTCCTCGTATTGCCGCTTGTTCACCCGAGTCTGACTTTCGTAAATGGGTATAGACATTCTCACCAGTCACAATGGCATCATCTACTACTATCCCCAAAACGAGAATAAATCCAAACAAACTCATAACATTCAAGGTTACGCCTAAAAACGGCATAAAGATGAACGCGCCCATAAAGGAAATTGGGATCCCGATAAAGACCCAAAAAGCGATTGAAGGCCGTAAAAATAACGTTAATAACAGCAGTACTAAAAACCCACCTTGCAGTGCGCTTGTTGTCAAAGTTGTTAAACGATTTTTAACAATCATCGAATCGTCGTCCCAGTAACTTAGCTCATAACCTTGAGGCAAGTTGGACTGTTCTTCTTTTATATATTCTTTTACAAGATCGGCAACCTCAATTGCGCTTTGTTGGCCGATACGATAAACATCAATAAACGCTGCCCGTTTACCATTAAAACGTGTCCTAATAGGCGATTCTTCAAAGCCGTCATTAACATTTGCAATATCACCCAATCTAACAATACTGCCATCCGTATTTTGTTTTACGACTATTTTGACAAATTCGTCTTTACGATAGGCCTGCCCTTTTGAACGCAGTAAAATGTCTCCACCTAAGGTTTTCAGATTACCCGCAGAGATATCTAGGCTACTATTTGCGATTGAGTTAGAGATTTGACCAAGTGTTAAGCCATACTGTTGTAACTTGTCCTGCGATATTTCAATCGCGATTTCGTAGTTACGAACCCCGGATAAATCTAATTGAGTTACCCTGGAATACGTAATATATCGTCACGCACTCGTTCTGCAAACTGGCGAATTTCCGCTTCACCATAATCACTTGCAACCGTAACAGTCATTACGTCTCGTTTACGTTGTGCAATTGAAATAATTGGTTTTTCAGCGTCAGCCGGAAATGTATTAATGGCATCCACACGAGATTTTATGTCAGCTAACATTTCTCGTGCGTCATATCCATTGTCTACTTCTATATTAACTCTTGAAGAACTTTCTCCAGAAGTACTCGTGATCTTTTTAATCCCCTCAAGATCTTGTACCGCTTCTTCAATTCGAATACTGATGCCCTTTTCAACATCTTCTGGGGTCGCGCCTCTTAATGATAGTGAAACGCTGATAATGTCGGATTCAAATGACGGAAATATTTCCAATGGGATCCGGCTCGATAGAGAAAATAGTCCACTTAATAATATCGATATCATCAATAAATTAGCGGCTACATGATTTCGGGTAAACCAAGCAATCATCTATTTGTCTCCCTGTCCGCTCGTCGCCTGCTTATCTTTGCGAGGTCTATGCATTTTCATTGCTTCATCAACAGAAACGCCTTTTTCAGCAGCAAGTTGCTTGATCCTTTCCTGAGCTTTCGCCGGCAATTGGTCAAACTTGCGCTCAAAGTTATTTTTTACAGGCTTTATTTTGGTCACTTTTGCTTCACCATTAATCGTCACAGGTGTTCCAGAACTGACTTGGCCAAGTGACGTCAACACTAGTCTATCGCCTTCTTCTAAACCACTATTAATAATTGCGTCTGAGGAATTTTTCCATAGGATTTGAATTTCGCGACGTTTCAGTACACCTTCTTCTACAACATAAACATAGCTACCTTGGTAAATGGCTTTATTTGGGATAACAATGACATCTGATAATATTTTGCCAGCGAGTCTCGCAGTCAAATATTGACCAATTTTTAACGATGTCATGCCATTTGCTTTAACAACATATGGATCGTCTATTTGTGCAACCACGTATAACTGTTGCGAATTACTGTCAATAGAACTCTCTGTCCTAACCAGTTTTCCTGCCCAGTCTTGATTATCAAAACGACTCGAAAAGTGTACTTGCGCTAGCGCCATTATGTCGGTTTCTTGCTGTTGTTCAGGTAGATTAATTAGTGGTATATCGTTGTTGTTAATAGGCAATCTGACTTCAACATAATCACTTGCAAAAATATCCGCTAAATAGGCGTTGTTGGACACAACTTGGCCCACATCAACTTGTTTCGTTAATATACGGCCATCATAAGGCGCATGAACTTTGGTTCGCTCAAGTGCCAATTGAGCCTTTTCTAATCGAGCTTCTGCAGACAATACATTGGCTTCAGCAGCTTTAAGCTGAGGCAGTCGCAAAACTAAATCGTTTGGCTCACCACCTTTCCCTATGCGTTTCCAATCAGCACGTGCTTGATCTGACCGAGCTTGTTCTTCAGCCAACTGTTGTTGAGCATCTAATAAACTTGCCTCAGCCACTTTAACGTCGACTTTATAATCTCGATCGTCAATTGTGACTAACCAATCACCCTTCTTAAAAAAGCCTCCTTCACGAAATTTTGGCGAAATGGCATCAATTTGCCCGGATACCTGAGCCACTAACTTACTTTGAGTACGAGGCTTAACAGTACCAAAACTGTCTAAATAGACTTGGTACAATTCTGGTTTAATGTTTTTTACATCCACGGTCATTTGGGCTTTCGGCGCTTTAAATTCGCGTTTAGCTACTGGTGGGTTTGAAAATATAAAAAGGCCAACGCGATAGCGGCCAGCATAATTACGATTGCTGTAAGCTTTTTCTTTAGCTTTGAGGTCGAGTTTAATGAATTTATGTTACTCATAATGTGACATTGCCTTGTTCATATAATGCTTGAAAATCGCCGCCTAACGCAGTGAATAAATTAATTTGATTTTGTAGTAATTGATATTGCAGTCTAATAACCGAACTCTGTGCGTTAAATGCCCGTGTTTGTGATGTTAAAACGGTGGCGTAGTTAACGAGACCTTTTAAGTACTGCTCAAAAGAAAGTTCTTCTGCTGCAACAGCATTTTGCTCGGCAATTTTATTTGCATTAAGTTGTGCCTGCAGATTTGTTTGATTTGCCTTTAGCCTTTCAATGGTTTCAAAGGTACTTAAAAAACACTAATGTAGTTTTGTTCTAGTGCCTGCAAATTCGATTTAGCCGCATTTTCGTTCGCTTTTAAACGTCCCGCATTAAAAAGTGGAGCAGCGATATTGCCTATAAAAGACCAACCTAAGTCAAACTCATTTAATGCTTTGCCGAGATCTGTACCTTCACTACCCGCACTTAACGACAGCGAAAATGACGGAAATCGTTGTTTATGAGCAAATGCAACCGCCGCATTCGACGATAATAGCCCTTGCCACGCAGCGCGCAATTTAGGGTGGTTCTTTACAACATCTGAAGGTGTGTTGGAAAGCGCGTCAAGAGGTAAAATATCTAACGCCAAATCTTGATAATCAAACTGGTTGTCAGGGTAGGTTCCAATCAATGTTTTAAATTGCCTAACCAGATTTTCGAGCGTTTGAGTTTGGGCTGAAATATTTGCCTGCTCATTTGCCAAATCATTGCGAGTTAAGTACACGTCCAGAGCGTCATTCAATCCTTGTTCATAACCGGTTTCTATTATTGCCAAATTATTTTGGGTGTTCTCCAATCGAAGCTTATTAAGCTCCAACTGTTGCTTTGCTTCTACAATCGCAAAGTAGGTTGTCATCACCTCAGCAACTAAAGTATTAATTCTATCTTTATGTTGAGTTTGCAACTTCAAGAAATTGAGATTGATTTGTTGATCAGCCGCAGACAATTTGCCCCAAATATCAACTTCGTATTTAAGTGCAAGGTTTAAACTTGCATTGTCAACAACATCAGCATTTTCGTTTGCCTGACGTACACTGCTCTGCAAATTTAAATCGAGTGAAGGCCATAATGTCGCTCCACTTGCCGTTACGCGATGTTTTGCCGCTTCTAATTCGAAGCTAAGTTGTTTTAACTCAGGATTTTGCGTTACTGCAACTTGAATAAACTCAATCAAGTTTTTGTCAATAACGTCGTGCACTGACACTTTTTGAGCTGAGACAACCGCATTTGACGATGGGTTTTGCCACATTTCAGGGACAGTAATTTGATCCTGCTTTATGCTTATATTGTTATTGGTCGCACAACTTGCCGTCACGCTACTCAGTACAACAACTGTCAATAACCTAATATAACTCTGTTTCACTAAATTTCTCTTCCGTTTTTTTGTGTCAATCTGACTCATTTTTTATTCTGCCAAATTAGATATTCAAAGTTGAAAACTAATTTCATCCCTTTCGGCGAACAACAATTTTTGCAGGTTGATTCCCCTAAAAACTGCATAAACAGTGTTTTGGAATATAAAAAGGTGAACCTATTAGTAACTAATTTAACGCGAAAGTTCCATCGGCATTTTGATAAATATGCGATATTTTTTAAGCATTTAAAAAAACGCTTTTCCCTCCCCAATTAGGGATATGACCATAGGTCACATTTTAAAATGACCATGAGTCACAACAATTGTATGTCAATAAAATCTTAGTGTTAGACAAAATTTGGTCAAATTAAACATTCGCCCTTTAAAAACAATAACGATTAGATCCATTCACTCATAACAACGTGGGTTTTTATTTTTACTATGTCATTTGTTGCATCTAACGACTCTCTTATTTCATGGATTCGTTGCATTGAATTTGCCCTCACAAAAACCAATAAATCCATATCACCTGTTATGCCATGACATGTCACAACTTCCGGAATTTTTTAATTTCTGGGATGACTTCTGAACACCTTGCACATTGATGTTGGATTTCAAAATAAACACTAACGCCGTCTTTTTGAGATTCGGTCAATAGCACTTGATAACCTTTGATTATATTACGTTGTTCAAGTTTTTTGATCCGCTCAGTGACCGATGAACGCGACAAACTGACTTGGTCAGCAATAGACGAAATACTCGCCCGGGCGTTTAACCGGAGCATTTCAATTATGTGTTGATCAAACTTATCCATACTTACCTTCAAATTGATGGGAAAATTGCATTATGCCTGCAAATTGACGGTCAAATTAGTTTTTTGTTGTTAATTTACGTCGATATGTAAAAGTAAACTCCCTTATACTTTACTCAAATTCAATAATGATGTTGGAACAACGATGAGTCACGCAGGAACATTAGGTGTATGGCAGGGAGCTGGATTACTCGCTACGACACTATTAGGAACAAGTGTTTTTATACTACCGGAAATGACAATTGAAATCGCAGGGGTCAATGCGATTTGGTCATGGACATTTTTGACTTTGTTTATTCTCCCCATAGCACTTGTTTTTGCAAAGTTGTCGGGGCAGTTCCCACATGCCGGAGGACCTGCTAATTTTTGCGAACTTGCTTTTGGAAAAGTTGTTGGTCGTTCTATTGGACTCATTTTTTTATTGGTTGTACCGCTAGGCGCCCCTGCTGCGCTGATTATGACATTCCAATTTGTTGATACACTATTGGAATTGAGTGACATTTCAGGATTGATGGTTCAGTACCTCTTTTTATTAATCATATACTTACTAAATATACGCGGCGTAAGTTTATCCGCGACTATTCAATTGGGCCTAACATTAACAATATCCGCTTTGGTAGGGATCTTGTGCTTAGCGTATTTCCTGTCTGCTGATACAGTAAACAACATAACGCCCGCTCTTATAACGGATACTAAACCAATAAGTACCATGTTTAGCGCAGCAGCATTGGCGTTTTGGAGCTTTTTAGGAATAGAAGCCATGGCTCACATGTCGTCGGAATTTAAAGACCCCAAAAAGATTTAGTCCCAGCGATTGTACTTGGAACCCTATTAGTTGGTGTGATTTACATCGCCTGTACCTTTTTAGTTGCCCATGTAAGTTCACAATCAACCTTAGCGATGGTGGATATATTTGATACGTTGCTAGGTGGCTATGGAAATATCGTGATCTGCTTTTTAGGGATTGCAGGCGGTCTTGCCACCGTTAATGTATATACGGCTAGTTGCAGTAAATTAATGTGGAGCTTCAGTCATAACGGAGTATTGCCACCGCTTTATCAACAAAAGAATTCATCTGGTACAGCTCAGATTGCCCTGCGCCACATCGTGCTTTTAATGGCCGTGGTGTTAACGGTATCCCATTTATTTAAACTAGATTTGGCGGTGTTAGTCGGACTCTGCAATGGTGTTTTTGTCGTGATTTATTTAACTTCAATGTTTGCTGCGTTTAAATTATTACCTAAAAAGTACTTCTGGCTCGCATCTATCAGTATTATCGTGTGTTTAACACTGGCTTTTAGTTTGTCTTGGCAAATGGCTTACGCATTGATTTTATTGATTATCGTTGCACCGTTAGCAAAAAGGAAACATTCAATAATTTCAACTACATAATAACGTTATACAATCACCAAATATGGTTTATACTTTTCAATTGTCGACGTAAGCTGAAACATTTTTCAGTTTACTTCGGTCTAGTTAATCGTATGTATATACATAAACAAGGTGGGTTAGTTTGGAATTAAATAGTGCAATCCTAAAACGTAATGCAGGTTTAATTTATGGTGTCATCATATTATTAGGAACTATTCTTTCCGGTATTGTTTATAACTCCACTCAAAATATCAAACAAAATGCCCTACTGCTTGTCGACCATGAAATTAAAGTGTTTGAGCGTTTACAAAATCTAAATTCGTTATTTATAGAGCAGGAGCTTTATCTAAACGAATATTATGCAAATCAAAATCGTGAAGTATACCAAACTAACTTTAACGCAACTGCGGATAAGGTGTCCTCAGATTTAGTCGAATTAGCCAAAGTTGGTGTCGGATTAGAATATATAAATCAACTGAGTTTAATCCAATTAGAAACTATAAAACTTGCTTCCGAATTTGACGATAACATGCAACTTGGTGATGCATCCGACAGCAAAATGTGGGACTTAGCGCGCACCCATTTAGAAATATTGGCCATGTACCGTATTCAAATCAAACCTGTCATAGCCAAAATAACCGAAAGCACCAATGAACGTATCGTCAAACAATATAACAATACTAAGCAAAGTTTAGATACAACCAACCAAATCGTACTGGCATACAGCGTTATGATCATCCTTATCGCTTATTTTGTAGGCCGTGCAATTAGAACGTCAATTATGGTTTCGGTTAGAAACAGAAGACTTGCATTGTTTCCAGAAAGAAACCCAAATGCAATTCTGTCCATTGATGTAACAAATGAAGTTAAATATACCAACCCGGCGATGTTACGATTATTAACTAATTTAAAGATTGATATAGACGAGTTTAAAGAAGTTATCGCAATACCACTCAAAGAAACTAAAAGTAAGGTGTGCACAAACCACGACCAACAAGATAAATTTGAAGTAGAAATTGGTGACAGTACACTTGAATGCAATTTGCATTGGTTAAGTGATTTAGAAAATTGGGATTTGCATATTTTAGACATCACCCAGAAAAAACGGGCTGAAGCACAAATGCATTACCAAGCTTTTCACGACATGGAAACTGGGCTATTTAACAAAAACCAATTTTTAGCTGACTTAGAAAAGGTGTGTGAAATTGACAAAAACAGTGTCGTCGGTTTAGTTGAAGTCAGACACTACAGCCACTTGATCACCCGCTTAGGTCTTCAACAGACCAGCGAAATCATAGTACAACTTGCTTTGCTGCTGAACAAAGAATTAAAGACACTACTGCAAGACGTCCCTCATACGTTATACCGTACCTCAGACAAACAATTTTCCGTTGTTGTTCAGTCAGATATTTGTAATAGGGAAATTGCCAATTTAGTTAATAAATTAGAAAAAATTATAGAAACGTTTTCCTTTGAAAATACGGTCAATCTAGAATTGGACTTTGGTTTTACGTGTTTTCCAGAACACGCGTCGGAAGCGCAAACCATCGTAAAATCTGCGACTATCGCCTTAGATTCAGCTATAAAAATTGATCATTCATCATTGGTTATTTTTTCAGAGCAATTAGGTGATTCGATATCTAAAGAAATAGAGTTAACCAATGACCTTAGAGTAGCGATTGAAAAACAACAATTGGAGTTGTATTTCCAACCGCAACTGGACATCCAAAAAACCAAATAATTGGCGTGGAAACCCTAATTCGTTGGCAGCTAAGGGATAAATTTATTCCACCAATTGATTTTATTCCACTGGCTGAAAAGACCGGTTTAATTGTGCCACTTGGAGATTGGATTTTATTAAATGCCTGTAACAAAGCGGCAGCGTTAATCGAACAGGGATATAAAGATATTGTTGTCGCGATAAATATTTCGCCTCAACAATTTAATCACCCTAGTTTCTACGACACTGTTGTCGGTGTGTTAGAAAAAACGCAAGTTCCTGCCGAAAATATAGAACTTGAAATCACCGAGGGTGTCATTATGTACAATGAAACAGATACCATCGCGATGTTACAAAAGCTAAAAGATAGCGGTGTGAAATTGTCTATTGATGATTTTGGTACGGGTTATTCCTCATTAAGTTATTTAAAGCAATTTCCAATAGATAAACTCAAGATTGACCAGAGCTTTATTCGACAAATCGAATTAAACAAAGACGACAAGGCAATTGTCAGTACTGTCATTGAATTAGGGAATAACCTCGGCTTAACGTTAATTGCTGAGGGGGTCGAAGAATTGAGTCATATGGAAATATTGTCTGATTTAGGTTGCTAGAAATCCAAGGGTATTATTTCAGTCGACCTTTACCAAGTGCTAAATTAGATTTATTTCTTACCGAATTTGGCGCGAAAAACCAACAATCAAAAACGTAACATGTTGCTGTTTTGTAGGGTGGTTTTTATTCCATCAAAAAGCTGGCTGTTCCTTTTAACAGCCAACTTTTGTTGCCGTTCGCACTACCAATTAAGGTACAACACGGCCACGAGCTGCTACAAACAATTGATACCAATGTTCGCGGGTTAACTCTACCTCAATTACCCGCTGACACGCTCTGATCCTATCAGGATCCACAGTTCCAATTACCGGTTGAATACCTTGTGGCAAACGAGTAAGAAACGCCAGTACAATTGCTTCAGGGCTTGTTTGATATTCAGCAGCTAGTGACGACACTAACGAAGCGGTCGTAATAATATGCGGAGCTTGCCCGTCTAAAATGCGTCCGCTAAATAAACCTTGGCTTAAACTTCCCCAAGTTTGAACTTGAACGTCGTTCAATTGGCAATATTCTAATGTGCCAGCCATCGCATTGTATGTAGCTTCTCCGCCTACATTGGCAATAATGCCCTGATCAATACAATCTAAATGCCCTAAACTGATCTCTAATTGATTGCAAACCAATGGATTTGGTAGTGCTTGCTGCAACAATTGCATTTGCGCACTTGTCATATTAGAAACACCAAACTTGTTAACTTTGCCTTGTTTAATGAGTTGGTCAAATGCAGAAGCCACTTCGTCTGGTTCCATTAATGGGTCTGGGCGGTGTAATAGTAAAATATCTATTTGTTCAATATTCAAGCGCTTCAGACTGGTTTCAACCGAATGTAGTATCCATTCTTTTGAGAAGTCATATCGACCTGGACCTTTATCATCTTCAAATCGGATCCCACATTTAGTTTGGATCGTCATATCTTTTCTAAGATGTGGTCTTTGTTTGAGTACATCGCCAAAGACTTGCTCAGCTTTCCCTCGTGTATAGATGTCAGCGTGATCAAACATTGAGATACCAACCTCTAACGCAGTGTCGATTGCTCTATTTGCGACCGCAACATCATTTAGACTGTAATTAGGTTCATTCCAGTCCCCACCTAAACCCATGCAACCAAAGACGAGTTGACTGCAATGCGGTACTTTTTGAGTTAGAGGTAATTGTTTAGACATGTAAACTTCCTAAGGCTAATCGACTCACTAGCCACGTTATTTAAAAATAGGGTTATAGTATTATGAGTTTGAAAAATAGAAACAGAAAAAACGAAAATACGTATGCATGGTTCTATTTCGTTGAGCTGCGTTACCTATGTAAACCGGAAAAACAATTTTATTATTGCCAAAATCACAGCTCTTAAAATAGAAAAGGTAAAACCTTGGTTTTACCTTTTCAACGATATTTACTCGACATTTTAATTGACTAATTAGTGCTCAGCGCGACCCAAAAATTTAATCTCTGCTGTATTAATTTTCACTTTATCACCAACGGATATATGCTCTGGAACTTGCACCGTCAGGCCAGTAGACATAGTAGCCGGTTTTGTCCTCGCGCTAGCAGAAGCCCCTTTTATAGAAGGGTCGGTTTCCGTGATTACTAGTTCCACGTGAGCAGGAAGTTCAACCCCTACAGGTGAACCTTCGATTAACACGACAGAAAGACCTTGTGTATCTTCAGTGATAAACTGGATTTCATCTGCAATGCTTGCAGAATTTAGATTGTATGGCGTGTAATCTTCTGCATCCATAAAGACATACTCATCACCGTCAATGTATGAAAACGTCGCTGAACGTCGTGTTAGATCGGCAAATTTTAACATATCATCGGCTTTAAACGTTTCATCAACCTTACCACCGGTGACTACATCATACATACGCATTCTGTATAAGCTTCCGCCTGCACGCCCCTGCGGAACTGAACGAACAATATCTTTTACGATTAAAACTCGACCATCTATATCGAGTGCGGCATGTTTTTTATTTCACTAGCTTTAGGCATTACGTTTCCTGTTTAAAAATAAGTTAGCAAGCTGATTGTTAACTCATATATTAATGACCAAAATTCAATCAATTACCTATTTATAAGTAATTTATTTTTTAGGCCAAAATTGATTTTTTAGTCTAAGCTCATTAAGAGTAAATTCAGGAAAGCGTAAATGCAACTTCGAATAGGTTTGATCGTCGGTTTTATCCACTTTTGTTTCGTTTTTTCAACCCAATTACATGCGGAACGTGTAAAAGTTAACGCTATCTATGTTCCTTTAGCTGATCACTATGCGGCAATTGTGGCGTTTGAAAAGTATGCGGAACAAATGAAATATGCTGATTTTTCTATCCAGCAAATGAAAAATTGGGACTTGTTAAAAACAAAATTTTTGGAAGGCAATACCGAAATAGCTTTTGCAATGGCGCCTTTGGCGTTAAACATGTTCACGGAAAGTCCAATTTTTAAATGGATAGGCTTGATGCATCGCGACGGCAATGGATTAGCAATCAACAACGTACTTGCCAATCAACTGGAATTGCCCGATGACCACAACGAACGCAAACCCAGTCATGACCTTGCCCAAATTGTTAAATCCGAAATAAACGCAAATCAGCGAGTCCTAATTGGCGTACCACATTTGCAGTCTTCGCATGCCGTAATCTTGTTTCATTATCTTAAAAACAACAATTTACTTTTGAGTTTCAAGCCTAATTTTAACGACCAAGTATTAGCGATTGCCGTTAACCCTGCAGAGTCACTCAACTTTTTACGTGGCAACAACAATTTAAACAGGCCAGTAGCCATTGAGCAGTCTTTACCATGGATAGATGTTGCCGAATCACAAAATGTTGGCAAAGTCGCATGGTATTCAAAAGATGTTTTAAACACGCAAAACGGCCATGTGGAATGTATTGCCCTTGCAACAAATATCGCGCTCGAAACTAAATCAAAAGCCATAAAAGAGGTTTTTTCTATGATTAAGAAAGCGGGTAAATATATCGAAGAAGCAAGAAACGGTGATCCAGAAAAATTAAATGAAATCATTAAAATGGTACAAAAACATATCCCCGCTCATACAACGGAAGCAATTAGGTTAAGCCTAGATCCGACATTACGTGTGATTAATTACGAACATTTAGATATTGATAAACCGGGACTTAAGTTAATGATGAATTTAGGGTTGGAGAGTGGCACGATAACTTCACCAGTCAACATTAATAATTTTGCAGCTAAAGAATTTGATACTTTATCAGTAGCGGGTAACGATGAAGACAATTAAAAAGAAATTTACTTCGATAAACCGTTCTATATTAAGTTGGCTTTTAATCATAAGTTTAATGCCCTTAATTGTTGCAGTCTCGATTAACTACAACTTAGCGAGTGGCCAAATAAAGCAAGAAGTTGTAAAACACCTTGTGAGTAAAGCGTCATCACAGGCTTCTTTTATTAACAATTGGTTTCAATATCGATTTATGGACGCTAAAGATATTTCATCAAGTCCTTCAACAATTTCTTTATTGTCTGAACTCATCGAGCAACATAAAAACCAAGCGTCAACCATACAAAATTTCACAAAAAGTTATCAGCACCAACTCGTTGTGTCGAAGTACAAAGGCTATTTCACAAAGCGATGGCTTGATTATGATTATATTGCAGATTTAATTTTGGTCGACGGTAAAGGCAATGTTTTATTTTCGTTAGGTGATAATACAACGCTAGGTTCTAATCTTTTTACCGGTCAATATTCCGGTACTTTATTGAGTAACGTTATGCAAAAATCCTTTGCAAATGGCAGCGTTAACTTTTCAGACTTGTTTGAGAATCCAGCAAATAAGCACCATCTAACAGGCTTTATTACGTCCCCAGTTTTAGACAATAAGGGACATAAAATGGGCGTTATGGCCATGCAACTTAAAATGGACAGGATCCAACGGACGATTGAGTTATATAAAAATGTCGGCACAAATAATTTTATTGTCAATCAAGACCGAAAATTAAAAATGCACTCTGAGTTCGGTTCAAACATTAAATTTGAAAAAGTTATTCCGCAGCCATCAGACGACAACAAAGTCCAATATAATATACGCGACACAAAAATCGAATTATTTGATACCTTGGGATTATTTTCCAAACCGGTAATTTCCGTTCATAAAGACATTACCATTGGCGATGTCACTTGGGTTGTGGTGAACGAAACTGAAAAAGGTTATGCCTTTAGTAGTAACGATAAAATCATCACAATATCTATCGCTATGTTAATTTTAACCACCATACTTGTCGCAGCATTTTCAATCTATATTTCATCGCAGCTCACCTACCCTATCGAAATACTTAACTTAGTGGTCCAACGTTTCCGTGAAGGAAAAAATGTTAGTAAAAACCTCGTTTATAGCAATAACGAAATTGGTCAGCTATCTAAAGCATTTAATGACTTGATTGTTGAACGTCAACATCAAGAAAGCATCATGAACGAAACATTAGATGTGCAACAAGCAATTTTAGATAACTTGGGCGAAGCCCTTATCATGATTGATGATAAAGGTTTGATCCAAAAATTCAGTCGCTCCGCTGAAAAACTATTTAAATATACAGAGTCAGAAATGATCGGCGCAAACATTAGTAAGCTAATGCCTAAAAACGTCGCAGTGCACCACGACCATTATTTAAAAACACAGGACGACAATATCAATCGAAATATCATCAATACAACAAGGTTGGTAAAAGGCGTTGATAAAACTGATAAAGAATTTGATATGGAGTTGGTTGTTACAAAAATTGTTGTCGGTGACCGAAAGCTATTTATTGGTTTGGTTCGAGACGTCTCTGCTCGGCAAGAAACACAGCGGAAATTGGTCAACGCGCTAGAGGAAGCTGATGTGGCTAATCAAGCCAAAAGCGAATTTTTGGCCAATATGAGTCATGAAATAAGAACGCCAATGAACGGGATTTATGGTTCATTGCAGTTGATTGAAGAACAAGTAGATGACTTGATGGTTAATGATTTAATCGAAAACGCTTTGTTTTCGTGTCGATCTTTACTCACCATTATTAATGACATTCTGGATTTTTCAAAAATAGAGGCTGGTATGTTAAGCCTCGAAGAAGTTCCTTTTGAAGTTAACAAAATCGTTAAAATGGTACTTAATGACATTAGACCTATCGCCGTTGATAAAGGTCTCGAGGTCATTTTCAAAAAGACACAGACTTTGAAGATGGTTGGATTGGGGATCCTATCCGAATTAAACAAATTTTGTTAAATCTGGCGTCTAATGCAATTAAATTCACCGAGAAAGGCCACGTACAAATCAGCGTTTCATCTGACTTAGACCCATGGGGAAATCCTCGACTTAAAATAAACATATTTGATACCGGCATTGGTATGTCTAAAGCCGGACTAGCTCAATTATTCAAACGATTTGAACAAGCAGACCGTTCGACGACTAGAAAATATGGCGGTACCGGTCTAGGAATGGCTATCACTAAAAATTTATTACAAATAATGAATGGTGAAATTGAAATTAAGAGTGAATCTGATGTTGGTACTCAAGTGTATTTAACATTACCCCTAAGTAAAACCAATGTTGAAATTAAACACGAAGACAAGATTGAAACTGAGTTAGTTACCCCAAACCTTGGTGGTAAAACGATACTATTAGCCGAAGACAATATGATTAACCAAGGTCGTATTCAAGTCAATGATGTCAGCAACAAATGCTAAAATTATCGCCGTAGAAAACGGTAAACTGGCTGTAAAAGCGTTTATCGAACATAAGCCCGACCTTGTATTTATGGATATTCAAATGCCTGAAATGGACGGTATTGATGCGTGTTTAGAGATAAGAAAAATTGATAACAATTATACGCCGATCATCGCGTTAACAGCGAATGTCATGAAAGAAGACATCGACAAATATGAAAAAGTTGGCTTTGACGGACACATAGGGAAACCCATTGAGCTCGCGATCCTGTATCGCTTAACTCAACAGAATATTGATTCACAAGGCTAAACTCGAATCAATCTGCGTGATCAAGACGCCCTATATAAGCGCCTTGAATAAGCTCATAGCAGTTATTTTTTGCTATTTAACGCATTAAATTTCGCCATTTGCTCTTCTGTTGCAGGTAATTGATGTTTTTCTTTCCATTCAGAATAAGGCATACCATATACACTTTCACGAGCCGTATCCATGTCAATATCGACGCCTAATTTTTCGGCTTCAGATACCGTCCATTTAGAAAAACAATTGCGACAAAACCCAGCCAAGTTCATAAGTTCGATATTTTGAACATCTTTGCGGCTATCTAAATGGGCTAATAAACGGCGAAAAACCGCGGCCTAGATTTCTATTTCTTTATCCATGATCATTACTCTCTTTAACTATCAAACAATTGGGTTGGTTTTAAATACTTATCTATTTGCGAAATGGCCTTCAGTCTAAAAATAACAGAATATCGAACCCCACCTGCAGGTGAAGATGGCGGGTATTTCTGCGTTATTCTCTAATAACAAAACATCACATTTAAAATGGATGTTTGAAATGTCGATTTACTTCTCGCAATCTGTCGTTTGTGCTGACATCTCATCAGTCGACACTTCAACTCTATCGGCTTTCGATATGTACTTAGGCTTAGGGTTTTTATGCAACTTTGCGTTGCGCTTTTTAGCTTTTGCCTTGAGTGTATCATTGATCTTTTTACGACGGTTCATAGCGTCAGTTCTCTCATCTATCGATTATCAGTCTTTACCACTTAACCATGGATTTACAGCACTAAATGTCTCTAAATAAAGCCCTTCGACCTTTTCTCTTGCCCAAGGTGTTTTGCGTAAAAACTTTAAACTGGATTTAACCGACGGATCTGAAGTAAAACAATTAATTTTAATTAATGTACCTAACTTTGGCCAACCATAATAGTCAACCAACTTGGTCACTATTGTCTCTAATTTAAGCCCATGAAGTGGGTTGTTTGGCTGGTTATCCATATAATAATCGACTCTCTTTAATTAACTGAATATTAACGCTGTTAAGTTAGCTTCCTAAAACGCGCGGCAATATATCACAATTATCGTTTAAATTGGGTAAATACCAACACTCAAAAATAACAGATGGCCAACAACTGAGGTTGTATGGCCATCTACGATGCGCTGATTGTTTATGACAACTAAACGCGAATTGGATACCAGTTAGACACTAACCGGTATTACGCATCCCAGTTGCAATACCAGCCATAGTGTACATCAACAATTGTTCATACGTCGGATGTTCTGGGCTTTGACGTAACCGCTTTAACGATTCGATCTGCATTAAATGAAGTGGCAATAAATACGGTTTACGCACTTCAAAACTCTGTAAGTTCCACGCATCTTTTTGTAAAGCTTGCTTTTGACCCAATAAAGCCAATACCGACGCTTCATCCGATTTTAGTTGTGAACGCAACTCTTCACCTAACACTTGTAACTCTGGCTCAACAAGACTTTGGTCATATAACGACGACACTGTACGGTCTGATTTCAAATAAACCATTTCGGTCAATGAAATACGAGCTTTAAAATATGGCCAATATTTTAGCATCTCACGCATCGTATCTGTATTCTCTGCTAATTGCTGTTCAATCGCTTTACCTAACCCCAACCAACTTGGAACAACTAGACGATTTTGACTCCATGCAAATATCCAAGGGATCGCTCGTAACGACTCAATACCACCGTCTTGGCGACGTTTCGCTGGGCGTGAACCTAGCGGTAAAGCAGATAATTCTTGCTCAGGTGTCGCTTGTCTAAAATATTTTACAAATTCAGGACGGTCTTGAATATAACTACGATATTGCTCACAACTACTCTGCGCCATAGTATCCATTAGGTCACGCCATTCCGTTTTGGGCTCCGGTGGTGGTGTCACTAAGCTTTCTAATATGGCAGATGCATAAAGGTGCAAACTTCTGACCGCCAAGTTAGGTAAACCAAATTTGTATCGAATGGTTTCCCCCTGCTCAGTCACGCGTAAACCGCCATCGAGTGTACCTGGAGGTTGTGACGCAATCGCCGCATGTGCTGGACCGCCCCCACGGCCAATTGTACCGCCTCGCCCGTGGAATAACTTAAGGATGGTGTCATGTTCTTTAAATACTTTAACAAGCGCTTCTTGTGCTTGATACTGCGCCCACGTTGCGGCTAACACGCCCGCATCTTTAGCCGAGTCACTGTAACCAATCATCACATAATGTTGGCCTTGAATGCCTTTAACATATTGTTCTACTTTCAACACGTCATTCATAACTTGCGCAGCATTGTTTAAGTCATCAAGCGTTTCAAATAAAGGCGCTACTGGCATATCCCAAGTTACACCACAGGCCTTCATAAGTAGCTTAACCAGAAGGACATCACTCACTTCGCTGGCCATTGAAATAATGTAGATACCGAGTACTTCTTGAGGTTGGCTTGCCACCATTTTGTATGTATCGATAACTTCTTTAACATCGGCAGAAAACGTTATATTTGGTATTAACGGACGATTATTATTGAGTTCAGCAATTAGAAAAGCTTGCTTCTCTTTTTCACTCCACTGTTCATAATCCCCTAGACCTAATGCGCGTGTCACTTCGGCCATAGCAGCATTATGGCGCTCACTATGCTGGCGAACATCGAGTTTAACCATCGAGATACCAAAACAATGAATACGTCTGATCACATCTAATATTGAAGAATTGGCAATACGGTGTAAACCATGGCTAATTAAACTCTCACGGCATAACATAAGCGGTTCAAGTAATTCTTCGCGGCTTTCAATCACACCACGTGTCTTACCATTTTGCAGCAATACAATGCTCTGTTTTAACTTGTTAACAACCGCTTTTAGTTGAGTGCGGTATGGACCGATGCGCTCGATGTCTAATGCCATTAATTGTTCAGATGCGACCGACATAGACAATTCTAAATAAAGGTGTTCAAAATCTTTGAGATACAATTCACAGGCTTTTAGGCGGGCATTAATAATCGCTTTTTACTTAATTCGGCAGTTACAAATGGATTGCCATCTCGATCCCCAGCCATCCAACTTGCTAATGTAATTGGCGCCGCATCAATCGGTAACGAGGTTTTGGTAATTTGTTGAGACAAACCATCCAATTCACGCACAAATCTAGGAACGGCTTCCCATAAGCTATCAGCGATTACTTCTAAGCCCCAACGAGATTCATCTAACGGCGTAGGACGCTCCTGACGTATTTCATTGGTAAACCATGCTTGCTCAATTAACTCGGCAATACGTGTTTGGTCGTCTTGATTATTTTGTAATTCATCAGCGATTTGATGATATTTGTGGATAAATGTACGCCGGTTTATCTCCGTAGGATGGGCTGTAAGCACAAGCTCTACATGCAACTTGGAAAGTGCTTGGTGAAATTTATCCGGATTAACATTTACCAATTTTTCACCCAAAGCTTCTAACGGGTGCGGTAAATCGAGTTGATCTAACCCTTCGTCACTTACCGTATATTGTTGCTCTGCAACATTGGCCAAATTCAAGAACTGGCTAAAGGCCCGAGCATAAATGATCATATCCTCTTCAGAGCATTCTGCAAACAACGCTTGTAACTCTTTTATCACACTCGGATCGTCATTTAGGGCGTCACGTGATTTTAAGCGAATATGCTCAATTTTATCAATCCATTGCTCGCCATGTTCAACAGCAATACTGTTCCCTAGTAAGGTCCCTAATATACGAACGTTTTGTTGTACCGGTTCTAACATGAATGCTCCAATAATGTTGATTACGCTTATTAATTTATATCTTAAAAAACATATTTATTAAATTTAAAACTTGAGCTTGATGTTATTTCAGAATTTATATAATTTAAAATATATATAAACAATACTAACCATAGACTTTTGTATATGATTAATTTCACAAAATCACCAACTTTACGACAGATGCAGATATTTTCTGCGCTCGTAGAAACCAATAGTGTTTCTTTAGTCGCAGAAAAGTTGCATATATCGCAACCCTCAGTATCTATTCAACTCAAAAATCTATGTGAACAATTAAATACAGAACTGTATGTGGTGAATAATAGAAAAGTTCATATTACCGAAGCCGGTTATGCGGTTTATCAAGCGACCTTAGGAATCGCCAATACCTTTGAAGACTTACACATTAGATTAGATGCGTTTAACGGATTAAATGCAGGTAAGCTACGTATTGCTGTAGTATCCACCGCCCAGTATTTCATGCCTAAGCTGCTTAGCGCGTTTTGCCGAAAGTATCCCAATATTGACGTTCAATTGACCATAAACAACCGCCAAACCGTATTAAAACGTTATATGGAAAATTTGGATGATTTTTATGTATTAAGTCATTGGCCTGAAAACTTGGAAGCTGAAAAAATACCTTTTGTGGATAACGAACTTGTTGTCATGGCAAGTGATACCCATGAATTGACTCGTCAGCCCCACATCAGTTTAAATCGTCTGCAACATTACCCTTTTATTATGCGGGAGCAAGGCTCAGGCACACGCATGAGTATTGATATGTTTTGTCAGCAGCACAATTTAAAACTCAAAGAACGAATGACAATAGAAAGTAATGGAGCGATAAAGCTCTTTGTAGCCGAAGGGTTAGGTCTTGCTATCTTAAGTCGTTCAACGTTAGATCACAGTAATGTCCCTGGATTAACCACCTTAGATGTAGACCAATTTCCAATTACCAACCAATGGTTTTTAGTCCGTAAAACAGGGCGTAATTTATCCTTATTAGCCGAAACTTTTGAAGCCTTTGCCAAATTAAATGTTAATCGACTCTTATCTTCCTCGCAATAATCCACTTAATATATGTCGCCTGAAAAGGTTTATAGCAAAAATTTAACAATTTTTTATTGGCGACAAAATAAACAGCTGTTATTTTTATAAAAGGTTGGTCAATAAATAATATTTAGTCGTAATTGTTTTTAGATCAAAAAAAGACACTACTGGGGAAGTAAGGACAGTTATTTAAAATAGACTAAAGGGAAATATTATGAAAAAATTGTGATTATAATAATGGCTATATTGTTGTCATGGTCGTCAAATACATGGGCAAAAGGTAAATTTGGGATTGATGCGTACTCATTAACTAAAGCGGTTTGTTATCAAGGTTCCACTTATAAAAGCACCTTTCAACGAGTCGGAAATAAACGCTGGCAAGAAATTAATGAGCGAGGCTCGCGGATCAACTGGCAAGAACAAAATCGAGATGAATGGTCAGTTTATCTCAACGACCCATCCAGAAAAATGAATTTGCAACTAGACTTACACACCACAAAAGTCAGTTGGGGCTATTACAACCAAGGCACAAATAACGAATTGTGCCGAATAAAATCAACAAACAATCAAGATCGCAGACCTGCACAAACACAATCGCAAGAACAGTTATGTGAATCCATGATCCAAGGGAAAGTTGCTTGGGCACGCGGTGGAAGCCGTTCTTGGAGTCCAACAAACGTTAAAAACTTGTGTAAAAACAGCCCTAATGCCGCTAATACCGTTCAGTGTTTTAAATCTGAAATTAACAAACATAATAATTGGCAACAAGGCATTCAAAATTGCTCAGGCAATAAACGTGCAATTGAAGCTGGTCCAATTTGGAATCAAAACGATGCTAATAATAAATGTAAACAATTAGCGAGTAGAAATGGTGGTACATGGACAGGAAAATGGTGGACAACAATCCAAGGTAAAATGTCCGTATGTGAAATTAAGTTTTAAGCTACATACTTACCACGACGGGAATGAGCTTAGTTATTGCCCACTAAGCTCATTTCGGTCATTAATCTTCGCCAGACATCGCCTGATATACTCCATTTGTCCATCCAAAACCTTCTTGAACATCGTATTCACCACCGCCTGCTTTTTGGGTTTGTTGGCAAACATTATATTTTTCCATTAACTTGCCTGTTGATTTAAAGTAAACATCAATGGTCTTTGTCCATCTATGTTTAATAGTATTAGCAAGTTCATCATGTTGATAATTATGTAATCCGACTACAGCAAACCAATGCAAAGGCGCCCAACCATTTGGCGCATCCCATTGCTGAGTGTTCTCAATACAGGTTGTCACTAGTCCATCAGGCTTTAGAAATTGTATTTTAATAGCATCAGATATCCACTTTGCTTGATGTTCATCAGCTAACTCTACAAATAGTGGTAAGATCCCTGCCATCGATAATACTGGGCTATTGGTTTTTTATCGAGATCGTAGTCCATAAAATAGTTGGTTTTTGTTGACCAAAAATAACGATTTATCGCAATTTTTCTCTTTAATGCTAAATCTTTATACTTTGAACTTAAAAACTCATCAGACAAAATTTCAAAATAATGTCCTAATAAACTTTCAACTTTAAACAGAAGACAATTTAAATCAACTGGCAGAATTCGAGTGGTTCTAATTGTCGCCAATGATTGCGGATCGGCTAACCATCGAGAACTAAAGTCCCAACCGGATTCGCAGGCGGCCCGAATATTACGGAAAAACTCACTTTCATTATCAGGCTTAAAATCATTGAGCAGTTCAATATCTTCTCTATAAGATTCAGGTCTTGGTGTATCACTGTCGTCCCAGTAGCGATTTAAAAACTACCATCAGGTAATTTCACCACACGTCGATGTTCTGACTTCTCGTCGGTTAAATCGTCACTGCCCTGCATCCAAAACTCATATTCTTTGGTAATAGCATCTATATATTTTTTAATAAATGAAATTGGTTCTGATTGAAATGGCAAAAGTAATTCAACTAATAATCCCAATATTGGTGGTTGTGACCGGGATAAATAGTAACTTCTGTTACCGTTCGGAATACAATCAAAGCGTCGCTGTAAGTCGACAAAATTATCTAACATACTCATCACGAGTTTGGTTTTATGGGATTTAATTAAGCCCAACGCAGAAAAGTAACTGTCCCAATAATAGATTTCTCGGAAGCGACCACTAAGGCACAACATAAGGATTAGCCAGAGGCAATAATGAGGTATTAGTTAGTTTGTCTGCTGGTTTTTCCAACGCCAACCATAATTTTTCAATTTGCTGATTAATATCGGTAGATGGACTATCTATCGTTATTTCAAGGGTGTCCGGAATAATAAAGTTGGCTAAGACAAAATCTTTAAGCACAAAACCAGTATTGCTTTTTCTTTCCTGTAGATAATTAGTCAAAATCTTATGGATTGGCTGCTTTGGTACAGAATCGGTAAACGTTTTACTATCAGGAAATACCCCTGAGTTTGTACATCCTTAAATAATTCACTTTCAAAAAACGCAAAACTTTCATGACAATTAAATGCGTTTAGGTTGGTCTGGTGCATACAATAACCCTTCTACTACAAACTTGATGTTGGTTTGGCCTGTGATGCCTTATTGAAAAAATATAAGCTGATGACAATGAGTGTCATTGGGATTAACGACAGATAAAATGCTTGTTGGCCTCCGAGCGCTTGAAATGAATAACCAGTAATAACCGAACCTGTGGTGCCTCCTAACGCTGAAAATACCACAATTAAGCCCGTCATCGACGCTTGTTTAGACTGCTTTACACTGCTTAACATTACCGAATTAATAACAGGATAAATTGGCGCCATCATCAAACCGATTAATGGCAGTAAGTAGGCAACAACTGGTGCATCAAATACGTTATTAACGCTCCCTATTTCAGTTGCTTGGGTAAGTGGTAATAGTACAACTATGATCAACCCCATGGATAAAATGCATATATTTAGAAATGGATACCAGTGTATAAAGCGAAGAACTTGACCGGCAAGTAAACGACCAATTGCCAGCGCGGCAGCAAAAATACTCGTGATTTGGACGCTCACATTATTTGGTAGACCAAGTACTTCGTTGTTAAACGTCGGAAGCCAAGTACCAATCCCCTGTTCAATTAATACATATAGAAATATAGATAACACAAATACCAGAACAAGCGGTTGATAACTCATTTTGATCATATTGATAAATTCAACCAATACGCTCTCATTTTTTGATGTTAACTCTGTTTGACTTATCGTCGAAAAACCAACTAAAACTAAAGTTAATGCGATCATTCCTGCAAGAGGGTAATACACATTTAGCCAATCAGTCGATACAACTGAGTTAGGGTCAACATAGACACTAAACAACCAATAACCAGAAAGGCTACCAAGCATAAAAATACCTTCAATTGTATTTAATAAAGATGAATGAGATTTTACCGAGGTAGACAATTGCCCAATAATGGAATAAACAGAAACTTTAACTAATGCGAATGAAACACCAATACAGGCAAACAACAGCTTAATGACCCAAAAGCTGCCAACTAACGGTGTGACAACACACGCTACAGTGACTAAAGCCAAGCCAATTAGTAGCGTTACCTTGTAGCCAATCCTTGGTATAATCGACGCGACAAAAAAGACACAAACGCGATTGAAAGATCTTTAAAACCTTCTAATGTGCTCGCCTCTGGTTTAGTTATTCCAAAACTCGAAATAGATTGCAGAATGACGGTACCGACACTGTTTAATAAAATAGCAAAAACAAAATAGCTTGCGGCAATTGCGCAAATAGTAATTAGTCGTGACATTGGACACTCTTAAGTAAAGATTTTCATTTAGTCTAGTATTGTTTATCTATAATTGCAAACGTTTGCATTTGGGTTTATTTACAAGGTGTTGTTATGGTATTTATCCGATTATATAAATACCATAACAACATCTAGATTGTATTTTAGGCGTGTTTACTGGATTTTCGGGCGATAAGTTCGATATCAACAATGGCCGATTTAGCGGGCTTACCTTGAAACTGATAAAGGAGTTGCTCAACCATTACTTCTGCAGCTGACTTGGTGTCCTGTTTGACCGTAGTTAATGCTGGGTGCAGTAATTCGGCCATCGCGATATCATCAAAACCAATAATACTGACATCACCCGGAATACTGACATAACGTTCTTTTAACGCTTTCATAGCACCTAATGCCACCATATCGCTGGTCGCGACAATGCCGTCAAAATATAATCCTTTAGTTAAGATTTCCGTCGATATTTTTTCGTAAGCAGCTTTACTTGTGATGTCACACGATAAGGTCAAGTTATTGTCAATTACCCTACCCGCCTGTGCTAATGCTCGACAATGACCTTTATGCCGTTCACTCATTTCAGCATGTTCGGGATCCCCTAAGAATACGATGTTTTGGCAACCGCCGTCGATTAAGTGCTCTGTCGCAATAAAGCCACCGAGTTCATTATTGCTGCCGACAACAGCGTAATTAGCTGCTACTTTAGGATCGCCCCACACCACTAATGGGGAACCAGCAGCTGCAACATCTTCTATTTTACTGGTGCTTTTTCCCTGACCAATAACAATAATACCGTCAGCACGACTACTGTTGATAAAATAATTACTCCAATCGTCAGTTGCCATAAGAGAATTTGACAACAACAACTCGTAGCCTTTTTGATTAAGCGCTTGGTTAAGATCCCCTACGACTTTGAGCAAAAAAGGGTCATTAATACTCTGATCAGTATCATCTATTAAATTGAGAATAACCGCGACAACATTCGTTTTTTGGGTACGTAGACGACTTGCGGCGCGATTTAAACTAAAATTATTTTCTTTAGCCAACGCCTGCAACATTTCTCGAGTTTCTTTTTTATCAAGGGGTTATCATTTAGCGCTCGGGAAACCGTTGACGTTGAAACACCAGCTAATTTGGCCAATCCAGCTAAGGTGAGTTTATTATCATTGCTCAAAGCAAATATCGCCTTTAATTATTTTTAGTCATCGTAATAACAGAATTATTGCATACATAGTCAGTAATACAATCAAAAACAAACCATGAGTTCTTTCATGTTAAGCAATCTCTAATAACCATTTTTATTGCTAAAAACGTTTCAACAATTCGGTCCGTAAGCTAATTACAACAAATTCCATAGCTTCATTTAAAATGCCACTTTTGCATTAGTAGCAATTCCCCAAACGAACAATTTTCACTAACCACTTTAGTTAAACGCAACTTAACGTCGTAAAACAACCACAATTGCAATCGATTGCAATTAGTTACACAAAGTAATTGCAAACGATTGCATTTTTGTTTAGTTTAAATGCGGGGAAGGAACTACAATCAAAATAATCAGTAGTTGCATGGGTGTAAACCATCGCAACTTAGAGGGTATAAAAATGACTAAAAAATTCAAATTATCGTCAGTCGCCTTAGCTTTGGCCTTTACTTGTAGTACAAGTAACGCCTTTGCTGAACAAAAAATAATAATGATGACAACGTTGAAAAAATTGTTGTTACCGGCACATTTAGCGGTAAAAGTGTTGCAAAAAAGAAGTGAGTTTTGCGATCAGTTCGTTTTCAGAAGACGACATTAGAAAGTTAGCGCCAAAAAGTACAGCTGACTTGTTCAAAGCCGTACTCAGGTGTTTGGGCGGAAAGCTCAGGTGGTGTTTCTGGCGCCAATGTCTTCGTTCGTGGCTTCCCCGGTGGTGGCGATGCACCTTTCTTAACTGTACAGTTGCAAGGTGCACCGATTTTTCCACCACCAACCCTTTCCTTTTTAGAAAATTCTACCTTATTTAGGCTAGACGAAACGGTCGTTTTTATGGACGCTCTTCGCGGTGGCCCTAATGCCGTTGTTTCTAATGGACAACCCGGTTTAACAACCAACTTCATCCTTAAAGAAGGTTCGGAAGATACCGAAGGTCTCTTTAAGTACTCTACATCAGATTACGGCTTACAACGTATCGACGGTATGATCAGTGGCGCAATAGCCGAAGATTTGTACTTTATGGCCGGCGGTTACATTAAAAGCTCACCAAGGCATACGTGACGCAGGTTTTAATGCGGAACAAGGGTCTCAATTTACCCTTAACATCACCAAACAATTAGACAACGGTAAGATCAATTTATACAGCCGTATAACTGACGATCATGGCGCTCTAGTATTTGCCATCGCCACTTAATGTCGATTCGGTCGATAATAAATACACACAAATTGGCAGTAAAAATCGCTTAGCCACAATCAAATATGGCCCTGATAATACCGAAGAAACTGTTGATTTTGGTCAAGGCCGCGGTTGGAATGGTTCGGTAACAGGTGGCAGCATAGACTTAACATTGGGAAATGATTGGGCGCTAGTCGACCGATTCATATACACCACAGGTGACGCCAATACTTATGGTTTAGTGCCAAATGAAGATGCTACTGCATTGTCTAATGTTGCCGATAATGGCAGTTCTGCAATTGGTGCCGTGTCAGGCAAAGTGTATGCAGGCGACACTATGGTTCAACAAATTGGGCGCTGGGTAGTCAAAAAGCAAATAGAGGCATTCACCAATGACTTCACGCTAACTAAAACGTTGGATAATGGCACCTTTACCGCAGGTTATTATCACTCGACATTTGCCGCAAACGACTGGTGGTCAATTGGTAATCAAGCCTACCATGTCATTGAGTCAGGTGGCGAGATGTTAACCGGTATTGACTGTAACGATAACTTAGATGGCTGTGGCTGGAACTATGATATTAACAGTGTGGGTGATGGAGCAACAAGTGCCTTATATATCGCAGCATCATTTGATGTGACAGACGGTCTCACCATTGATGGTGGACTTAGAAACGAAAACCATAAGATTGAATATACGGTTGATGAAGGGTTGGACGGTGCAATAAATAAGGCCGTATCTTATGACAAAACAGAGCTGGCCTATACTGTTGGTGCAAATTGGATGTTGGACAAAAACCAAGGTATTTTCGCTCGTTATAGTGACGGAAGTAAAATGCCGTTTTTTGATGATTTCAGAGACAACTTTGGTTCATACCAAGATGGTGAAGACTTAATCAAACAGGTAACTCAATTTGAGTTTGGTTATAAAATGGTACGAAATGATTACGAACTGTATGCCACAACCTTTTTAATGAAGTAAAAGGCGATACGTTTGTTTCACAATCAAGGTGCGCCAGCTGAAGTATTGACTAATGAAGCTTATGGTATTGAAATTGATTTCAATTATTACACCGAAAGTGGTCTATCGCTAAGTCTGAACTCTACAGTTCAACAAACCGAAATTACTGAAAGCCCTGATAACAAGGGTAATGAGGCACAAAGACAACTAGGGTTGGCAAATTCGTTTGACCCCAAGTTATGACATTGATTTTGACAATGGCAGTTGGGCCACTATTTACGGTAATATTTCAGCCGTTGGTGACCGCTTTGCCAATAATGAAAATACCGTAACCTTGGCTGGTTATCAAAAAATCGATTTAGGTATGATCTTAAACTTAACTGATGCGGTTCAAGTGCAATTGTCAGTCAGTAATTTGACCGATGAAAACGCACTAACAGAAGGTGATCCACGCGATTCGTTATCGTCAAATGGTCGCTATATCATGCCTAGGACAGTCGATTTAAGCGTTAGCTATTTATTCTAAGGGCTAAACTAAGGTTATGCTAAATTGTAAATAATTAACGGCTAATATTGGTCTTGTTAAATTTAAAAGCGAATTCATATTGATTGGATTCGCTTTTTATTGCACTATCCTTAGAACTTAGAACTTAGAACTTAGAACTTAGAGCGAAGACAATCCTTTTTTGTTGCAAACTCAAAGGCAATTAAATTCAATTGCAAATCAAATTGCAATCATATAGGGTTGCATAATATTTAACTATTGAGAAACATCGAAATGATCGCTGTGTTAACTGGAGACATTGTTAATTCAACAAAAATGTCTAAAGAGACGTATTCAGAAGTCATAAAGCAACTAACGTCATTACTGCAAGACGTAAACGTCCAGTTTAACGCCGTCGGTGAAATATACCGTGGTGATGAATTTCAAATTCAATACCCTAACCCATTAGATGCACTAAAAAGCACATTATTAATTAAACTCGCACTGCATTTAGCCACGTTTTCAGAAAAGCCAATCCAGTGTACACTTTCGCTCGCCTATGGTGAATACGACATTTATGCTGATAAACCAAACACGTCTTCAGGTTCGGTATTTGTTGCGTCTGGAAGGGGGCTTCAAAAAACATCAAGGGGTGAACTATCACTTCTGCTTGAGCAAGATTTAGACGAAAGTGAGCTTAACTTACTCACACAGTTTTTAAATCATCTTTTAAATCGACTCACCAAAACTCAAGCCACCTTGCTTTATCAATATATTGAAAACGATTTTACCGATCATAAAACCATGGCAGAGTTAACCGCTACCACTCGCCAAAACATCAGTAATAGGCTCAGTAATATTGGTGCGTATTTAATAAAAGAATATATTGAGAATGTTAATCGTAAGATTGAATATCTGAAGGAAAAGTCACAATGACAGCCTTGTTGTTACTTCTAACCGCCCACTTTATTAGCGATTTTTATCTACAATCGCCGCAGTGGCTAACGCAATCAACCTCTAAATCCGTAAAAATCAAAACGCTCTGCAGACGCGCAATTATACACGCCCTACTCTACACGTTAGTATTAATGACAATTATTTATTTAACACCGACAAGCCTAACTCAAGCCATTACTGCGGTTTTTGTTATCACTGCCGGTCATTTGATGGCCGACCTTTGTAAGTCACCAAAAAGCAATAACCTTGTCTACTTTCTACTCGATCAATTACTTCGTATCGTCATTTTAGTCATAGTATGGGTTGTTATTTCCAATATTACTTTTATAGACGTTATTGGATTTTTAAAGCAACTCATTACCCCTAAAACCATGATCCTCGGTATTGCCTATTTGCTCGTATGTAAACCGGCATCGGTTTTAATAGCACTCGCTCTAAAGAAACACACCGATGCGTTAACTCATAATAATATGGCAACAAGAAGCGACACATTAATTAGTCAAACGCCGGATAAAACAGAAGTCGAACTGAAAATCGAAAAAGAAAACAATGTTGGATTGATCTCTGCAGGTTCATGGATAGGCTACATTGAACGATGTTTAGCGATTTCTTTTATTTTTATGGGGCAATTTGCAGGCATTGGTTTTTAGTCGCCACAAAAACAATTTTTAGATTTGGCGATTTAACAAAAAACAAAGATATGAAGCTGACAGAATATATGTTGTTAGGGACATTAATTAGCTATGCAATTGCATTATTTATTGGTTGGAATGCAATGCTAATATACAAAAGTATTTAGTCGCCTTAACTGAGTTTCACTTACTTCAAAAACGGGCTATCTCGACTATAGTGGGTAAGCACAACGCTTATTTAAACTAAACCGAAAAGAGTAAAGAATTTTGTCTTCATCTTCACATTTAAGTTTGCAGCAACTAGGCTGGCGACCATTCTTTCAACAGCAGATCAATTTAGATGAATATGACACCTGTCTATTTTGTCGAGTTGTGGAGCAGCACCGAAGTAAAATAGTTGTTGAGAGCGACCAAGGTCAATTTGATATCCGACCATCGAATAATGCTGACCCTATTTGTGTCGGGGATTGGCTTTTAATCAATAAAACCACAAAAATAATTGAGCGAAGTTTAGAAAGGCAATCTGTGTTTCAACGTAAGTCTCCAGGGTCAAAAGTTGATACGCAACTTATCGCAGCCAATATAGATCACCTCATCATTGTCAGCTCACTTAATCAAGACTTTAACTTAAGCCGAATAGAGCGTTATATAGCGGTTGCCAAAGACGCTATGGTCGACCCTATTGTCGTCCTGACCAAAGCCGACCTATGTGAAAATAATGAAGAAGTAACAAATAAAATACACCAAGTACAAGATCTCGACGCGATGATGGTCACGTTAGCCGTAAATGCGTTAGCGTATTCAGACCTCGAACAACTTACCCCCTATTGCAAACTAGGCCAAACCATCGCGTTTGTAGGTTCCTCAGGCGTCGGTAAATCAACAATTGTAAATACGCTATTGCAAACTGAATCTATGAAAACAGGCAGCATCAGAGAAGATGACGATAAGGGCCGACATACAACAACTCACAGAGCATTAAAATCGCTACCACAAGGTGGATTGTTAATGGACACGCCGGGGATCAGAGAGTTGCAGTTAACTGAATGTGAAACCGGTGTTAATGAAACGTTTAGTGAAATTGTGGCATTGGCTAAACAGTGTCGATTTAGTGATTGCTCTCACCAAACAGAACCCGGATGCGCTGTTCAACGTTCACTTGCAAATGGAGAACTAGATCCGCGACGATTCAATAACTTTCAGAAATTAATAAAAGAACAAGCCTTTAATAGTGCTACATTGGCTGAACGCAAAGAAAAAGATAGGAATTTTGGCAAATTAATAAACGCAGTTCAAAACGAGTCCAGGTTGCGTAAAAAGGCTTCTAATGACATTGTCGTCAAATTTCAAATTCATTTTTAACCATTGACAGCCAAGCTAAATCTATAATTGTAGGCCAATTTTGTATGTTAAATTGACTAAATACCCTCTCCCTTTATCAACAAAATGTAAAAACTGAATATCTAAATTGACGTATTATCAATTACTTTAATTGTCGTTAGTATAATGGTTAGTTTCACAGTGAATATCGGCAAGTAAATTGTTCACTCATTTCTACCATGGACCAAAACATGCAGCAAAACATGCAAACGACGAAAAAGACGCAAGGCACTCAAGACACAGTTCAGACAAACTGTTTTCCTTCATTAAACTCAGGATATAACTCTGTTTTTAAATTAGGAAAATTAAGCATTGGACTTGTGGTACCACTAGAGCGGTATGAGTCTGGTCCAGTGCCGACAATGGAAGACCACTTAACCCGCGTACAACTCGCTGAGCGTTTGGGCTTTAAATCTGTTTGGTTACGAGATGTACCGTTTAATGTGCCTGCATTTGGTGACGCTGGTCATGTTTTTGATCCATTTGTTTATCTTGGTTATCTCGCCGCGCAGACCAAAACCATTGCGCTAGGTGTTGCGAGTATTGTTTTACCACTGCGGCATCCAGCCCATGTTGCTAAATCTGCAGCGAGTGTTGATGTCTTGTCTAATGGTAGAGTCATCTTAGGAGTAGCCTCCGGAGATAGACCTCAGGAATATCCAGCAATGGAACTTGAATATGAAAACCGAGGTGAACGCTTTCGTGATAGTTTTGAATACATTAGAAAAATGCAAAACGATAAACCGACCTTTGATAATAGGTATGGAAAATTTGACCACGATAGCGACATCGATATGCTCCCAAAATCAACCAATGGCCGTTTGCCATTGTTGGTAACAGGCGGCAGTCAACAATCACCTGAATGGATCGCCAAAAATAGCGATGGGTGCATGGTCTATCCTCACGACCCTCTTGTACAAAAGCTATTTGTTGAAGATTGGTATAATCGGCTTAAACGTTACAATCGAGCGCCGCAACCCGTAATGCAACCTTTGTATTTTGACTTAGCTACCTCTAACTCAGCTAAACCTGAGCCAATTCATCTCGGTTTTAGGTCTACGGTTGAGTATTTAGTCGGGTATTTAAAATCGCTCGAACGCGCAGGAATTAGTCATGTTGCACTTAATTTACGATTTAATCAGCTCGACATTGAAACAACACTAAATTTATTGGCTGAAAAGGTTCTTACCGAATTTAGCTAACGCTGACTAAATTAACAAAGCCATTGAACTTCCCTAAATTAATTATTAACTAATCAACCATACAATAAAATGTAATGTGTTCGGAGAAACTAAAATGAAGAAAACAATATTGATAACCGGGTCAACTGACGGCATTGGCTTTGCAACGGCTAAATCATTGCTTAAATTGGGTCATGAGGTTTTATTGCATGGCAGAAGTGAAGCCAAACTAGCGGCGGTTAAAACCTTGTTATCCGATTTTGCATTGCCTGAATTTATTAAAACTTATAAAGCTGATTTATCCATCCTAAGCGAAGTTAAGCAATTGGCAAACCAAATCAAAGAAGAACACCAACACTTAGATGCGTTAATTAACAATGCGGGGGTGTTCAAAATAGCAAATACCGAAACCATTGATGGGTTTGATGTTCGATTTGCCGTTAACACCATTGCCCCTTATTTGTTAACCCAACAACTTTTACCAATAATGGATAATTCTGGCCGAGTTGTGAACGTATCCTCCGCAGCACAGGCTTCAATCAACCCCGCAGAGTTGTTTACCGTGGGTAAGTTATCAGACAATGAAGCTTATGCTAAAAGCAAACTCGCAATTACTATGTGGTCAAGGCAAATGGCTATGTCGTTAGGTTCAGATGGGCCTGTAATTGTCGCCGTTAATCCTAAGTCATTTTTAGGCAGTAAAATGGTAAAAGAAGCTTACGGCGTCGCTGGCGAAGACGTTCAACAAGGTGCTGATATTTTGGTAAAAGCCGCATTATCTAACGATTTTGCAAAAGCTTCTGGGTTATATTTCGATAATGATATAGGACGATTTTCAGCACCGCACCCAGACGCTCTCGATACCAACAAAACGATCAAGTTGACACAAGCCATCGAGCAGGTTTTAGCCCGTTAATTTGAACCACTCAATGTGAAGATTTCTCCCAATACGGCGTGTTGCCAAAATATTGGGAGAAATAGTCGATAAACGCTCGGACCTTAGGGGCAACAAGTCTAGAACTTGGATAAACGGCCCAAATTGCCGTATCTGAAACCAATGGAAACTCTTTTAGTATCTGAACCAATTTACCATTTTCAAATTCCCGATAACCACACCACATCGAACACAAGGTGACACCAATACCTTCAACACTTGCATCGCGTATCGATTCACCATTATCAGTACGTAACATGCCTTTCGCTTTAACTCGAACAACCCCCTCAGGCGTTTCAAATTGCCAATTGTCTAATCCAAATAACGTAATGCATTGATGATGTTGTAACTCCGAAGGGTGAAGTGGCTCTCCGTACTGTTTGATATAGTCAGGTGACGCACAAACTACGCGTCGGTCGGGGGACAACTTTCTGGCAATGAGTGTCGAATCATTGAGGGAAGCGTTTCGAATTGCAATATCAAAACCACCTTCAACCATATCAATCATGCTGTCACTTAATCGCAAGTCTATTTTCAATTCTGGATATTGGTCGATAAATCCTTTTAAGGCTGGGATTATGTGCATCCTGCCAAATGACGCCGGAGCCGCAACTCTGATAGTACCTTGTGGCGTATAGCTGCCAGCGCCAACCGCCGCACGAGCTGTATCTACGGTATCGAGGACACCTTCAGCGTGGGGCAAAAAAGCCAGTCCCTCTTCCGTTAATGACACTTTTCGAGTTGTTCGATAAATGAGTTTTACACCAAGCGAGGCTTCCAGTTTATTCATATGTGAACTGGCCACTGCAGGAGATAATCCAAGTTCATTCCCCGCTAAGCTTATATTATGTGTAGCGGCAATTCTGACAAACAACTTCAGATGTTCAATATTCATTTTATTATCAACAAAAAGTAAAAACTGATTATGTAATCAAGCATATTATCAAACCCATACATTGTAAATATACTGACCGCATAAACAAAACACAGAATCTAAATAGAACATATTTAAGGAAATAATAATGAAAGCAATGATCATCAAACAATTTGGCGGCACTGAAGTATTTGAAGCAGCAGAAGTCGCAAAGCCAGAAATAAAAGCCGGCCATATTTTAGTTAAAATTGCCGCCACTAGCGTGAACACAGTGGATACTATGTTACGTCAAATGGGTGCAGAACTCGGTCCTTTAGCTCCAACAATGCCGGGTATTCTCGGAATGGACTTTGCTGGTACCGTTGAGTCCGTTGGTGAGGGCGTAACTCAGTTTGCTGTGGGCGATGAAGTATATGGCTGTGCAGGCGGTTTAGGTGAACTTCAAGGTGCTTTGGCTGAATACATGGTAGCTGACGCTAAGTTGGTTGCGCTAAAGCCAAAAACCATCAGTATGCGTGAAGCAGCGGCGCTACCTTTGGTCGGTATTACTGCCTACGAAGGGCTTATTCGTGCAGGTATTTCAAAAGGACAAAAAGTCTTAGTACATGGTGGTAGCGGTGGCGTAGGTCACGTTGCATTGCAACTCGCTAATTATTTTGGCGCAGACGTTTATTCTACTGGCGGCGGTGAGCCGCAGCTCGCTCTAATTGAAAAGTTAGGCGCTACAGGTATTAATTACCGCAACCAAACGGTTGCTGAGTATGTTGAACAACACACAGATGGCGCAGGTTTTGACATTGTTTATGATTCTGTTGGTGCTGCTAACATAGCTAATTCATTTGAAGCCGCTGCACTTAATGGCCAAGTTGCTACGACAGTATCAATGATTGAAATGGACTTAACAACAGCACACTTTAAAGGACTGTCGCTACATGTGGTATTTATGTTGATCCCGATGATTCATAATGTGAAACGTGAACAACATAGTGAGATCTTAACGACGTTAGCGGCCATCGTTGATCAAGGTAAATTAACGCCAATCGTTGACGAAAAACACTACTCGCTAGAACAGATTGGTCAAGCACATGAGCGACTTACAAGTGGCAAAGGCATGGGCAAAGTGGTTGTTGATATTTAATCACTAACAAATAAATCACAAAAATTGATAGATAAGTGTCTAATAACAGGCACTTATCTCCTTTTATACACCACTAAAACAAAAGGTTCCACAATTCAATAAAGCAACTATTGCCGCCGTTGACTTGCCCTCTACTCGTTAAATTCAATCTTTATCCCCACAAAATTTTAACCGATTTGCTACGTAAGCCTCTAAAATATTTTATATTTACGGCGTCACAATCCCCATATGTTTGTCTATACTTGTGACATAAAAATATGCATATTTACCTTAAGAACCAAGCAGAAATTAAGATAAAACAAACCTTTATTTTGTTGCAGGTTGTCTAGCTAAGTGTTTAAATCTGTTACTGAATCAACATTAATTCAATGGAAAATCATGGTAAACCTAAAGTTATTATTCGTATTGTTTTTCACGTCAATTTTATTTGGTTGTAGTGACACGGAAACGTCAACCGCAGACTTAGAAGTGACAGGTACTAATGGTATTTTGTCTGTCACATTGACAAATTCAGAGGATACCTCTGCAAATATAATTTCTCTTGGCGCATCGGCTATTATCAAAGTGAAACTAACCAATGCCGACAAAGGGGTAATAACTAATCATGCTATTGAATTTTCATCAAATAAAGGTACCGCCTCATCTGATGCCAGATTAACCGGTTCTGATGGCACCACAGAATTTGTCGTCGATACGACAGGGATCTCAACTGGTATTGTAACCGCGACAATATCAACAACCGTCGACGAAGAAGTTTTGCAAACTGATATCTTATTTGAGGTGGTAGACGCAACAACTGTTGTTGTAGAAGAAGACAGTTTTAACATCGCACTTTCCATTGTAGACAGCACGGGAATAATAACAAACCGTATCCGTGAACAAAACTCAGCGCAATTACAGGCTACGCTAACTGATAAAGACAATGCGCCCATTGTTGATACGCCAGTATTTTTACTGCTGAATTAGGCGCTTTACAGGCCCCTTCTGCGTTAACTAATAGTAATGGGATTGCAACCGTTAGTCTTACGACCGACACAACATTAGGCGCTGGATTTGCGTCGGCCCAAGCTGAAGTTAACTCAGTGTCAAATTCTGACTCCATAGCCTACGAAGTGATTGCAGGCGTAAATGTAGAAAGCGTTAACTTAGGTTATTTTGATGATTCAAATACCTTTATTCTTGATCAATTTAAACCTGATCCCAGTCTTGAAACACCAGCGACAATAAACGCAGGGGCAACACTTGGAATTGAATTTTCAATCGTAGACGATGCACATGAACTGATTACCGACTCAATAACAGCAAGCTTTACGTCAACTTGTGCCGCCAACGACAAAGCATCAATAGACACCGCAATAACAAGTGTTAAAGGCACGTTTAAAGCAACTTATAAAGACATTAGTTGTGCGGGTAATTCCGGTAATGTTGATACAATTATCGCGACCATCACTGTTAATTCTAAAGACTATGTAATTACTCACGATATCACTTTGTTGCCAGAAGGCTTAGGCTCAATAGAGTTTGTGAGTGCCTCACCGGAATCAATAGTAATTAAAGGCGCTGGCGGTCAAGGCCAACAAGAATTTTCAACGATCACATTTTTAGTCCGAGGCGAACTAGGCAACCCAATTGAACAACAAAAAGTAGAATTCTCGCTAACATCAAAAGTAGGCGATATAAAACTAGTAAACGATTCCGGAACGACCAATTCTAATGGTCTTGTTAGCGCAATAGTGCTCTCAGGAACCGTTCCAACTTCAGTACGAGTCAATGCGACGGTTGCACTGGAAAACGACATCAATATTTCTACTCAATCTGATTTATTGTCAATAAATACCGGCCTTCCTGATCAAGATTCATTCACAATTGCATTTTCCGAAACAAACCCAGAAGCTCGAAATATCGTAGGCAAGCAAGTCATTGTAAGTGCCTATTTGGCTGACAGCTTCAACAACCCTATTCCCGATGGCACTACCATAAATTTTACGACCGAAGGTGGTGCAATTGAGTCACATTGCAATACAATCAATGGTAAGTGTTCTGTTATGTGGACCAGCCAAGAACCGTTTTTAGATGACCACCGAGCGACAATATTAGCTTATGCCATTGGTCATGAAACCTTTTTTGATGTGAACGGCGATAATATCATGGGTGACGCAGACGGCACTGTTGCAAACAATTTAATTGGGAACATGGATGCTGTTGATTCAGGGTTCCAGCGTCCAGACACCCAACTCACTTCTGGTTTTATTGACCTACAAGATGCATGGCGTGACGACAATGAAAATATGCTCTACGACAGTGGCGAAAAATTCTTTGATTACAATTCAAATGCGGCCCATGATATCGGCGACGGTTACTTTAATGGACCACATTGCAACAGCACGACATTGTGCTCAGATGATGCGAATAAACTCATACATATAAGACGCGCTGGCGTACTGATTACTTCAAGTAGTAATGCCTATTTAAAAGTAACGCAATTGTCGAATGATGCCGTTCTTGCCCAAAACTATGGCAATGAATCAATAAGTTCTTCAACAGCCATCGCTCGAAATGATTTTGCGAGTTACAAACTTGCCATTTCAGACAATGCAATGCAAACCATGGCAGTCGGGACGCAGATTAGCGTTACAACAACTGCTGGCGAATTATCAGGAACAACTCAACTGCGCATCGCTGATACGGTCGGTACTCTCGACCCTGATGGTTATGGTGGGGCTTTCATGACATTCACATTAAAGAATAATGTCGGAGAAACCGATACCGCAGAAGTTTCAATCGAAGTGGTCGCACCGTCGGGTACGTCAACAAATACGTCATTTACTGTAGCGCTTGACTAGTTCAGTCGCAACTACACCTACAACTACAGCTATATAAGGTCAGGTAGCCAGTTAGAGCTGGTATTCCTGACCGCTCAATTTGGACTTGATAGTGAATTTTAACGACGCTCAAAACGACATGGATATTGCCTATTTTGGCGGGGCTACAGGGGTTTTAGTCTCCGGCATTGTTTGGTGTATCGCGGCCTCGGTTGCTCTATTTTCTACCGATAAAAATAGTATGCTTACCCTGTTTTTTGGTGGCATGGTTATCTTCCCGCTTTCAATTGTTCTCGCTAAATTACTACAACGTAGTGGCGCACACCACAGTAATAATCCCCTCAGTAAACTCGCAATGGAAACTACCGTAATCTTGTTTGTTGGCTTATTTATCGCATTTACCATCGCACAAAACCAAGCGACTTGGTTTTACCCCATAATGTTATTGGCCATTGGGGTGCGTTATTTAATGTTTCAAACGTTATACGGTAATAAGTTGTATTGGGTACTTGGCGCCGCGCTAATGTTGGCGGGTGCTCTATGCATAGTTTTTAACGCGGCCTTTATAACCGGTGCATTTGTCGGTGGCATAATTGAAGTGTTGTTTTCTTTTGCCCTATTTTATAACGCCAAAAATCCTATCTCGAAGAACTGAGTTAAAAAGAGTTAATATTACAGCAGTAAACCGAGATAACGTGCCTAATGATTGATTAGGCACTTCAATGCAAGTTAGCCTTTAATTTTAGCCTTGGCTAAACGCCGCTTGATAGGCGGCCCTGCTTTGCATCGTTGTTAAATAGGCCAATGTATTAGTACGTCCCTCTAACATGCCTCGCTTACCGGCAATTTCTAACATAATGGTCATCATGATGTCTGCCGCGGTAAAGTTATCGCCGGCAAAATAAGGGCGTTGGGTTAACGTCGATTCAATATAAGAAAAATCGAGGGCAATTTCTTTAGCGATATAACCATCCATTGGTTTAGTGCCGTCGCGCCCTTCCATCGTCATAAATAAAGACGTAATCACGGGGAGGCTTAATGAGCCTTCAGCAAAGTGTAACCATTCTAAATAATGATAATATTCCTGCGAACGGGCAACCGGACGTAATCGGTTTTGTGGGTCTTGGTCTAATAGGTATTCCATAACCGCACCTGATTCACAAAGTGTTAGCTCACCATCGACAATGACCGGCGCTTTTGCAAGAGGATGAACTTGTTTTAAACTATCTGGAGCCAATTGTGTTACCGGGTCCCGCTGATGCTTTACCACGTCGTAAGGTAACTGCAACTCTTCGAGTAACCACAGAACACGTTTTGAACGTGACGCATTTAAATGATGTACCGTTATCATAACTTTCCCTTAGCTTATATAGCCGTTAACTGGTCTATATTTTGATTCATACAAACAAAATGCCCTTACTGTTAAAGTAAAGGCATCCATTTAAAATTTAAGTTAACTTAGGTTGTCAGGGCCAATACGAACCACCAACTTGCCAAAGTTTTTACCTTCAAGCAAACCGATAAATGACGATACCGTATTTTCGAATCCTTCCACCATATGTTCTTTGTACTGAATTTTACCCGCAGATAACCAGCTGGCCATCGCCTCGCTAAATTCATTGTATCTATGACCATAGTCATCAAATACGATAAACCCTTGCATCTTAATGCGCTTAACAAGTAATGCGCCCATCAATGCCGAGGTACGGTCAGGTCCACTTGGTAATTCGGTGGCATTGTATTGTGAAATAAGACCACACAGCGGAATACGTGCACTTGAGTTAAGTAAAGGCAATACCGCGTCAAAGACTTTACCGCCAACATTTTCGAAATACACATCGATACCGTCACCGCATGCATTTGCGAGTTGTTGTGGTAATTCATCTGAGTAATGATCTAAACAGGCATCAAATCCAAGCGTATCGACTACGTATTGGCACTTCTTTGCGCCACCAGCAATACCAACGACTCGACAACCTTTGATCTTAGCTATCTGCCCTACTAAACTGCCAACGGCACCAGACGCGGCTGCGACGACTACGGTTTCACCGGCCTTTGGTTGACCTATATCTAACAATCCCATATAGGCAGTTAAACCAAGGCATACCCAATACGCCTAACGCAAATGAAGGGTTAGTGATCGTATCATCAAGCTTAAGCAAGTTGTCACCATCGGAGATGCTGTAATCTTGCCAGCCGCCATATGCAACAACCCAATCACCTTGATTAAAGTCAGCATGATGAGACTCTTCAACACGACACACACTGCCGCCGACCATCACACCATTTATTGCAACAGGGTCGGCGTAGGATTTTGCATCATTCATTCGGCCACGCATATACGGGTCAAGTGACAAATAAACGGTACGTAACAAAACCTCTCCGCTTTTAGGCGTAGGTCGGTCAGTTAATACCGTTTTAAAATTGTCAGTTGTTGGTGCGCCAAACGGGCGTGATGCCAATACAATCTGACGATTGGCCGTTGCTGATTGGTTATCTAACGTCATCAAAAAATCCCTCTTAGCCAGTTATTTATAAAACGTTTAACGTAACTTTAATATTGCCACGTGTTGCATTCGAATAAGGACAAACAACATGCGCTTTTTCGACTAGAGCCGTCGCTGTTTCTTTATCAATATTACCTAAAGAAATGTTGAGTTCTGCTTCAATACCAAAACCTTGAGTAATTGGACCAATAGATACTTTTGCATTTACATAGCCATCTTCAGGAAACTTAATTTTTGCCTTAGCCCATAACAACTTTAAGTGCGCCGATGAAACATGCAGAATAACCCGCAGCAAACAATTGCTCAGGGTTCGTGCCTTCGCCGCCAAGTCCGCCGAGTCCTTTTGGCGTCGACAAAGAAATATCTAAGTGTCCGTCAGTTGATTTAGAAGCGCCGTCACGGCCACCTGTTGTGGTAACTTCCGCGGTATAAAGTACTGAATTTAATTCGTTCATATTAATCTCTCTATCTAATGAGTCGTTAGGTTACTAAGTGACGGTTTTGCTTTATGACAGACAATCAGTAACCTAATTATTTGAGTCCAATTCTAAGATTGGCTCGGCCGTAATCATGGAATAATTCGTATGTTTTAAGCTAAAGCGCTAACTCGACAATTTCACGACTGACATCCAATGTAATATCACCGTGTTCGCCAAGTTGAACCATGCCATGTTGTTTTAACTTATCTATAATGCCATCAACGTGTGTTTCGTTAATGTCGACATCCGATAGGCGAGTTGGTACACCCATACGTTTAAAGAAGTCTTCGGTTAACTCGATAGCTTTATCAATTTTTGCAGCATCGTCATTACCCGACAACGACCATACTCGCTCAGCATATTGAATGAGTTTTTCACGTTTTTCATTTCGCTTAACTTTCATAACGGCAGGAAGAATAATTGACAAGGTTCTTGCGTGGTCAATACCAAAACCACCAGTTAACTCGTGACCTATCATATGAGTAGACCAGTCTTGTGGCACACCAGCCGCAATGAGGCCGTTTAGCGCCATCGTCGCGGACCACATAATATTAGCGCGAATTTCTAAGTCTTCTTTCGTATCTGCTTGTAATGCTTTTGGCCCTTCTTCGATTAGAGTCAATAATAAACCTTCTGCGAAACGATCTTGAACCTTGCCATTTACGCTGTATGTTAAATATTGCTCCATTACATGCACAAATGCGTCTACTACACCGTTACTGATCTGACGGTCAGACAACGACAATGTCACCTTAGGGTCTAGTACAGCAAACTGCGGGCGTAATAACGGGCTTGAGAATGGTATTTTATTCCCATCACGTGTCACTACTGAATTACCATTACTTTCAGAACCCGTTGCCGGTAAGGTTAACACTGCGCCAATGGGTAAAACGTTAATTACAGGTGATTGTTTAACAAGAATGTCCTAGGATCGTCGCCTTCAAATAAAGCGGCAGCTGAAATAAACTTAGCACCGTCGACAACAGATCCACCACCAACAGCCAGTAAATAATCAATACTTTCTTGTTTGATGATATTTTGTGCTTTCATTAATGTGTCGTAGCTTGGGTTTGGTTCGATACCGGAAAACTCAAACCATCTGTGATTAACTAATGCCGTGACAACTTGGTCGTAAACACCATTACTTTTTATCGAACCACCGCCGTATACTAATAAAACCTTAGCATCTGCTGGAATTTCTTTTGTGATCTTAGCGATTTGACCTTCGCCAAAATGAATTTTTGTTGGGTTTTGGAAACTAAAATTTAACAAGGCTAATTCCTTTTCTTTTAAAATTTTGCAACGCAATTAAGTTGAGTCAGCTGCATGGAAAAATAAAGCGCTTAACTATATACAACATAGGTAGTTAGCTAAGCGAAAAAATGATCACTTTTATTTAACTATTTTAGAAATAACGTGGTTATGTCCAAACGGTAATTAAACAATTGTACTTAACAGCTTCTGTGCCACTAGTACCGAACTTGCTGGATTTTGACCTGTGATAAATAAACCATCTTGAACAGAAAACGCATTCCAGTCAGCCACCTTTTGGTAGTCGCCACCACGTTTAATTAATTCATCTTCTAACAAAAATGGAACAATATCGGTAAGTTGCACAGCGTCTTCTTCAGTATTTGTAAAGCCTGACACCGCTTTTCCTTTAATCGCATATGCACCAGTAGCATCTTTAACGTTTAAAAGTGCTGCCGTTGCGTGGCAAACCGCCGCAACCGGTTTATTTGCAGCAAGAAAGTTTTCAATCAATTTAATAGAATCGTTATTATCTGTTAGATCCCATAATGGACCGTGACCGCTAGGGTAGAACACCGCGTCGTAATCTTCTGCATTAACATCAGCTAATACGTGCGTGCTCGCAACAACGTCCTGTGTTGCCTTGTCTGCATAATATTTGATTGTTGCAGGGGTTTGGAAGTCATCTAATTCGCTTTTTGGATCAATCGGTGGTTGCCCGCCTAATGGCGACGCTAATGTCACTTCAATACCCGCATCAATAAATGCGTAATATGGTGCAGCAAATTCTTCAACCCAAAAACCTGTTTTTTCGCCTGTATTGCCTAAATCCGCATGCGAAGTAAGTACCATTAATATTTTTTTGCAGTCATATTGAGCCTCTATGTGTTCACTTTTTGAAAACGAATAACAAACTATTTTGTATCGTTGTTCTTGTTAGTTCTATTAACTTGGGTAGAGCTTACAGAACACAAACAAAGCTGACAATGCAGACAAAACAAACATCTTTGTATCAATAAATGATACAATCTAAATTCAATTGTCTATGGCATATATGAAGTGAGCTAACCCATTGGATATTTCGTTTGATCAACTAAAAAGTATGGTGGTATTTGCCCAAGTTATCGAGCAAGGCACCCTAAGCGGTGCGGCAAAAAGGCTGGGCCTATCTCGTGCCGTGGTGAGTTATCATATCAAAAAGTTAGAGGCACATTTGGGCATAAAATTGCTCAATCGGTCAACACGTACCATCTCGTTAACCGAGGCCGGCAGCGACTACTATCAACATTGCCGGGTTATTGCCGAACAAGCCTCCGCTGCCAATCAACAAATCGAAAACTTAAAACATGAACCTGTGGGTCTTCTTAAAATAACCTGTCCAGTTAATGTTGGACTTCAAACCATAGTGCCGGCATTAAATGAGTTTAAAACCCTTTACCCTAAAATCGAACTCGATGTCATGTTAACTGATGAAGTTGTGAACATCATGAAAGAAGGCATAGACTTGGCAATTCGTGGCGCTCCGCTTGCTGACTCAGGGTTACAAGCCACAAAACTATCTACGCTTCGTACTTGCCTTTGTGGTGCACCGTCCTATTTTGAAAAGTTTGGTATTCCTACACACCCGACAGATCTTGATAAACACCAATGGGTTATCTATAAACTGACCTCTGGCACTTTGGAGTTAACCAAGGGCACACGGTCGTTTAGCATTGAAATGAAAGGCTCTATAAATACCAATAATGCTGCTGCAAGAACAGCCTTTGTGGAAGGTGGACACGGGATCGCTCGAATTCCAATATATGATGCTAAGCCCAAAATTCAACAAGGCTCGCTTATTTCCGTATTAGACGATTATGCGATGAACGATATTAATGTCTACGGCGTATTTCCACCCGGCGGCGCTGACTCAAAAAAGCTAAGGTTGTTAATCGATTACTTAAAAGCATACTTTGTGAAGCCCCTGTTATTATAAACAAAGGCGTAGCCACTAATTTATTAGTTTAGGTTTAGGTTTAGGTTTAGGTCAATGTAAATACCATCGGCTTTTTCAACCAATCTTGTTTTGGTAAACCCGTTTTACGATCTTTTTCGCGAACTAACCACGCACGCACAGTAACCGTTAACTCACCAGCGCTGCTTTTAACAAAATTTAGTGTACAAAAGTGCTCTTTGGTTCGACGATTTAAATAACGTAAATCAAACAAATTATATTCAGATGTGACTTTCCAGGAGTTTCATAACTAATTTTACTGTTTTCAACACCTTAGCACCGTTATCGGGGGAAGTTTTTGAGTCTGGAGCTTCGTGTAATGTCGCTGGTTGCAATACTGCTCATACCGGACAAATTAGACATTGGAGAAGAGACAACTTCGATTAATTTATTATCGCGATTAGAAAATTCCACAGTTGAAATACGGCCATGATGTACATCCCCGCTTAGCACCACAACGTCATGTTCTGCGTCATGTAACGCTTTTATGAGTTTTTGTATTGCTTTTCATAATACACAAAATTTCTATCGTCATTTCCCGACTGTTTTACCATAAGTGGCTGAGACAAAACCAATACGCCCGGACAGGTTAACCCCTTTACCCAATTTAGAATGTCTTTAAAATTGGTTTCCGGCATTATGTTTCTTGTCGTACGATAAGCTCGAAGATCAGCCAGACAAAATGACAATTCATTAGCGATGGTAAACACTCGAACAGGTTGACTTCGCTGCACATTTTTAACCCCATCTTTAGCGGTTTTTCGCCACGCGTCTTTTACCGATGGGATCTTCAAAGCCTGGATAAACGGTGACAAGCCTTTCACCAACGGGTAGTTATTCCAAAACTCATGATCGTCCGATAAAAACCAAGTTGCGCCATTCCTAAATGCGCCCCTCAACGCCTGCCAATGCAGCGCATAATCGTTTGCTATTCGATCTCGTATTTCCTTCGGAACTAAACTGAGCGAATCCCAACCAATATCTAAATATACTTGGTCCCCCGTTAGAAATTTAATATGAGGTCTGTACGTAGACTCATCAAATTTAACTAAGGTTTCGTAGGCAAGTCCTACGTGTCCGCCGTCAAATTCTTCATAAAAACAACTGCCAAGCCCAACCGTAAAACCGTTATCCATGTCGGCAATCGAATTAGGTAATGTGGTGAACGTACCCGCAGAGAGCATGATTTCAGGTTGCATACTTGGATCAGCAAAAACCTCACTGACCACTACTTCATAATCCTGACCCGGTAAAAGTCCATCGAAGGTGACTAACTTGCAGAAACGTTGGGATTTTATGTCGCTAAATGGTCTTTCCCATTCGGCTTTTAAAACAGATTGGGTAGCAACGAGTTGAGAGTTTGTATCGGTGATCTTAACGTTTACTTTGATAGGTTTCCGGCAATCATGGAACAAGGTGCCCAACCAAATATTTACGGTTTGTTCTGTGACTTCGTGTACGACTAAACTCCATCTGTTTTTCATATTAGTTTCCTTACAGTTTGCCACTTCGATTGTATGTTTTTCATACAGAGTGTCAATGTCTTATTGTTCGGCGTGTATGTATAATTCAAGCGGCATTTTGAGGTTTTGAGGTTTTGAGGTTTTGAGGTTTTGAGGTTTTGAGGTTTTGAGGTTTTGAGGCTTTAAACACGAATGACGTCGTGTTTAAAAAGTAGAGTTAACTAAAACTAGCATTAAAAAGGCCGCTCTGTAAGCGGCCTTTTACTTATGTCAGCTATCATAAGTCACTAACACAGCAATGTTAATTGCTAATATTAAGTTCTTTTGCGAGAAAACTTTTGAATGTTTCAACAGGGTGGGCACCTGCAATGCCACTCGATTGATTAAAGACAAACGTAGGTACGGACGTCACACCAATACCTTGCCAAAATTTTTCATGCTCTATAACCGCTTGAATCGCGTCGTCACTGTCTAATGTTGCCATCGCCTCGTCAGCATTTAAACCAACGGCAGCAGCTTCTCTTCTAAGCACATCACGGTCTGACACGTCTTTGTGCTCGGAAAAAATGCAGAGAACAAACGTAATTTCAGCTCGGTTTGTAAGCCATACTCTTTGGCGTACTCTAACAAAATGTGATTTTCGCGAGTATTAACTATCTTCATATTATCGAAATAGTCAAAACTGAAACCAACTTCCTTGCCACGGTTTGTCATATCAATTCTAAACTGAGCACTGCTTTGTGGCGTTGAGCCGTATTTTCTTGCTGAGTGGGCCCGTAACTCTTCCCCTTCAGGTGGCATATCAGGATTGAGTTCAAATGGCTGCCACTGTATCTCGACCCTATCTGCAACATCCAACTCGGCAATTGCTTGTTGCAAATTTTTGTAACCGATAATGCACCAAGGACATACAACATCAGATATGATGTCTATTTTCACTTTATCCACCATTAACACTTTCCTTATAAAACCAACTTAAAGCGCATTTAAACACGTAAATTGTCTAAATATCGTTAAACAAACATTAGGCTAAAAACACAAATTGATAAACGTGTGCATCATGTTGGGAACACGTTTATCAGTGGAAGTGGCTTACGATTTTTCCCAACCAAATGGTTGAAAAGGTGCATCTAGTGGCGTGTTTGCAATGTGATTTGTATAGTTACTGATCACTTTTTGAGACAAGCCTAGAATGATTTCTAGCACTTGTTGCTCACCGTATCCTGCCGCATAAAACGCAGCAAGTTCTTCAGGAGTGACATGACCTCTATGACGGACAATTATTAATGTCATGTCTAATAGTGCCTGTAACTTTGCCGTAGGTAATGCCGTTTGGTTACGTAATGCTTCAGTTATCGCTGGATCAACTTTCATTGAATGAGCAATCGCCGTATGCGCAGGGACACAATATGTGCAGCCGTGTTCCACATTAATGCCCTGCCATACAACTGTAAGTTCTTCAGCGTTAAACGACGAATCCATAAACAACTGATGTAATGATTGATAGGCTTTTAATGTACTTGGTGCAGATGCCAAAACACCGTGTAGATTTGGCAACATGCCATTGGTTTTTACGGACTGCTCTAATACAGGCTTGCTTTCAGCAGGTGAAGATTCAATTGTATGTATCGTTAATGATGTCATTATAATTCCTAATTTTTAGCGATTTGAATAGAACGGCTCGGACTGAAGCTTCGACCTAATAATAAGCGTCAAAAACATTTTCATACCGACCGGTACATTATAATTTTCCCGAATTGTACCGACCGGTACTATAAAGTCAATAATGAATTAGTACAAAGCGCTATTTAAATCTATTACTATGCGTAAATCGCTTTTAAAAAGAGGTAGAAGATGAAACCAACACTTGCATTTGACGTATACGGTACACTAATTAATACCCATGGCGTTGTAGCGCTTTTAGAAACTTATATGGGTGAGCATGCAATGGTGTTTTCAGAGACTTGGCGAGCTAAACAACTCGAGTATTCTTTTCGCCGAGGCCTAATGAAGCAATATGTTCATTTCTCGATTTGTACCAAAGACGCCTTAGCCTTCACATGTGAACATTTAAACCTTCATTTAACGCAAGCGCAGCAAGACTCGTTACTGCAAAGTTACAAAACCTTGCCTGCTTTTGATGATGTTAAAAAATCACTGTTGAGACTCAGTGAACGCTTTACGTTAATCGCATTTTCTAATGGCGAGCGTAGTTCGGTCGAAAGCTTACTAAACTATGCCCAAATAGATTCATTATTTAACGACATCGTATCGGCAGATGAGATCAGTACATTCAAACCAAACCCAGATATCTATCAACATTTATTAACTCGAACAAACTCTAAAGCGGGATCAACTTGGTTGATATCGAGCAATCCGTTTGATGTTATCGGCGCTAAGTCCTTTGGTTTACAGGCGGCTTGGGTAAAACGAAGTGATAATGCTGTATTTGATCCCTAGGGCATTGAGGCAGATTGTATAGTCAATAGCTTAGAGGCGCTATTTCAACACAATGGAATCTTAGGTGCGGTCATAAATAATAAAAACAGGGTTAACTAACAACAGAATAGATGAATATTCTAGTGGAGCTGAGTGCTTATGCCCGCAAGCACAGCGTCGACACTATATTCAAGTTGAGCTTTATCGACACCTGAACGGGCCATAGCTGCGGTACCTTTTAGCGTCGTGTACAAACACAAGGCATTTTCTGCCGCCTTAGTGTTCAGGCCAAGCTCTATTGACTCCGGATCCGTTTTAAATAATTCAGTGAAAATTTGCTTTGGTATTGCATCCGCTTGTTTTAACAAAGTTTCAGCTTCTGCAGGAATTTCGCCGCTTTCGAGTTCAGATTGGCATAAAACGAGATAACAGCCTTTGGCTCCGTCATCGCTGCATTGCATCGATACAACCGACATCATATGATTTTTTAAACGTTGTTTAAGGCCAACTCCCTCTGCAAACAACAAGTCTAAATGGGGTTTCATTTTAGTATCGAGATAACACTGAGTGGCTTTTACAAATAAAGCTTCTTTATTGCCAAACGAGCTGTACATGCTTGGCTTGTTAATGCCCATACGTTGAGTTAAGTCAGTTAACGACGCACCTACATAACCCTTTTGCCAAAAAACATCCATCGCAGCATTTAAGGCGGTGTTTTCATCAAATGCTTTTTTCTGCCGCTCGCCACAATGTTCCCAAACTTATTTATTCAAAGAGGTTAAATTGTACCTACCGGTATACAACGAGTCAACTATGGGCGAAATCGACTCAATCTAGATGCATTTCCCACCTTAAAAACACTCTATATAAACGACGTTATAACAAACAAAAACATATATTTTATAGTGCTAAAGCATTGTTCTGGTTAACTTATCAGTTGATGTTTTAATTTATTCGCAATACCTATACACTCAAACAAAAATTATTTTATGCGTTTAAAGTCAAGATTAAGGGAATGTAAATGACGACAGTTGCAGTAGAAAAAGAAGATGAGCAATTAAAAACTGCTGTAACAAAAACTAAGGCGTTATTGAAACAAGGTCTTTACACTGATGCCTTAACGTGTAGCACAAACCTCTGGGGGCCAATAGACAGTTGGCAACTCATTGCGCAACGTAAAATTGCCAGTGCCATTTATGCGCATTTAGGGGGGACAGAAACGCTGAGGCCATCTCGCTAAAACTCTATCGACAATTTCCAGATAAAGCGGAACAACTTAAAGATCATTGGTACTACGTACTTAATAAAGACGGTTGCATATTAGCCAAAGAGTTTTTTGACCGGACAAAATCCCAAATAACCGAGCCCAAAGATGAAGATGACATCATTGGATTTGAAGCCATTTTACAACGACTTTTTCATAACTACGAACAGTCTGAACAACTAATAGAAAAAGGCCGGCAAGTCACCGATAACAAGGCTTGGTTTGAAATATTGCATATTTCAAACCTCATTGCTCAGGATCAATTTGAACAAGCTTATAATGTCGCTAAATCCCTATATGAATCCGAGCCTAAAGTATCAACTTTACGTGCCTATTTTAATTCAGCTCAGCACGCTAAAGGCCTAGAATTTGCGATCGACATTTATTGGCGTGAACTACCCAAATTTCAATCAGCGTCAATGTGGTTAAACTGTGCAACAAGTTACGCCGAACTTTTAAATTGGCCACAATGTGAACTCGCATTACAAAAATATGATGCGCTAAAAATAGCAGAAGACCGTCAAAGCAAACGCAACTATTTAATATTACATGGCCAGTGTTTACTCGCAAAAGGTGACACTGAACAAGGCCAACAGGTGTTAAAGCAAAGTAAACAGTACTACTGGCAAGCGGTTTGTCGCAACATAGACACGTTTAAACAAACGGCATTAGGAGCCAAAACTAACCAAAACACTGACCAAAACGAAAACATCAATGAACACGTCAGTGCTGGTAAAAAATTCTCGATGTGCCCTTTTACCGACAAAAACACCTGACTTGCGCACCCACTACAATGGCAGCGATTGCGAGTTTTTTGGCAAGCAATATGACTCTGAGCTTATCGCTGAAGATATTTGTTTTGATGGCACGCCAGACACCAAAGAACGACAATGGCTCAGAGACCATGATTTTTCTTTTGCAGAGTTTGAACTAACAAAGCCACTTTTGATTAACTTAATTGATCAAAACATTCCTTTTGCTTTAGTCACCACATCGGGTTTTAGCTCTCATATGCAAGCCGTAATCGGCTATAATTTGCCCCACGGCAGCATGTATATCATGGATCCGAGTTCGCCTGCGATGCAGGAAATGTTGATAGACGAAACCATAGAAAAAGAATCGTTTCTTGGCGCTCGTTGCATGGCTTTTGTGCCTAAAGAAAACAGTCACACATTAGATTTTATCGACACAACTTGTCGTCACATATTCCCAATTCAAGATCAATATCAACTCGCAAGGCAAGTACAAGACGCTGACAAAATGACAAGTGTGTTTGAGCAAATGAAAACAATTGCGCCTGATCATCGCTTGACCCAAATTATGGAACGCGATTTGGCGTGTTTTTTCAACGATACCAAACTGATCCAATCCGCCAACGATAAATTACTTGCCATAGCCCCAAATGAAACCGTATTACTTAATTCACAATATTTCTGTATCCGTGACTTAGGTGACCGTAAAGGCGCGTTAAAGTGGCTTAGTGATTATTTAGACAAAAATCACAATCTCGACCTTACAGAAACCCTATTTAATGAAATATGTGACACTTCAGAAAACCCCAAATTAGTAGAAAAACTTTTATTAAGATTAAAAACTATTGGATGCAGAAGCGCTTCGGTTTACTACTCTATCGGCAATTATTATTGGGCAATTCAAGAGTTTTTAAAGGCCAAAGAATATTACTTTATTAGTCACTGCATGAGCGAAACTAACGCGGTTTATGTAGAAAACTACTTTAAAATGGCCAACATTTTAGGTGAAAGTGAAAGTGCCCTTTCTTGGTTACAAAGACGCGTAGAAAAGTATCAAGAACGTTCGGCCTCACCCGCAATTTCACTTTACCACGCCTATTGCATTATCAATCAAAAAGCCAAGGGAATTGAAGTACTGCAAAATGCGTTAACCATGCATCCAAAAGACAGTGACTTGGTTTCAACACTCGCCTTTGCCTTAGCCGACGTTGGAGAAATTGAAGCCTTACAAGCACTAATTGAAAGTAAAAAGACGTCCTATCCGAACGTCTAAGGGTAAAATTAACTGCCCGGTTAAATGAATTACAGGGATTGATGGAACAAGCCTGTAACTGTTATTACCAGTTATATTCTGACGCCCCTTTTATTACTGACATTGCCAACCTATATTTCCAGAGTTTAAGTAAATTTGGGGCAACTGAAAAACTCAATCTAGAGTTACAGTCACTCATTAAACAACACCCTAAAATTTCATCTGTTTATGTCTATGCGGCCAACTGGCATAACGATCCTCAATTTCTCGTTGATAACCTAGTCACTGGGTTAGCGTTGCGACCAGACAATTGGTTTTTGCATCAAACGTTAATCAATGCATATTTGCAATTAAATCAATATCCAGAAGCGTTAAAACAAGCACAAGAAGCATACCAACGACATAATTGTGGACCATTCCAAACGGCGTTTTTAGCTAAGTGTTATTACTATTGTAACGACTTCGAACAAGCAACACATCTAGCAAAACAAGCGTTAAACATCGATGTTGATAATAGCACCGCTCTTTGGCTGATCACGGCAACCACTTCGAGTCGCGAAGAAAAGCAAAACTCCCTCGCCTTTGTTAAACAATTGCTCTTAAAGCAACATTCAATAGACAGTGGAATTTGGCATTACTGGCATGAAGGACAACACTTACTGCCGGAAAGTGAATTGCAAGATTTTGTCGACATGTTGTTAGTTCGCTATCACAACGAGTGGTTTACATACTGCATCGCAGCGCAGTTTTACAGTCAGTTTCATAAGATGGATAAAGCCATTGAGATCCTTAACACCGGTCAGGAAAAGTTTCCGCTAATTCCAAGAATGTACAGTGAACAAGCCGATATAGAGCTCGCCATTGGGGATATTTCAGCAGCGATAGAGAGCACTAAAAAGGCACTAAAGATAAATCCATCTTGGGACACAGTTGCCAAAAAACAATCGGAGCTATACGAAAAACAAGGCAACTTAAATCAAGCGTTGCAAACCATAGCGGATTGCTTAAGTCACAATAGTCTTGACGGTATACTGCATGGCTTTTACGCTGATTACGCATTAAAATTAAATAAAAAACAAGAAGCCTTAACTCATCTGAAACAAGCCATTCGTTTTAATATTGATTACCCGTGGGGCTGGGAGCAACTTCAAGAAATAACGGCCGAATTAGGGGTGCCTGAGCAAGCATTCGAGTTAGCAAATGAACTCACGACTCATCAGCCACATTTAGCACCAACATGGCGTTTCAAAGCCTTTTTAGCCGATGACAGACAAACTAAAAGCGCTGCATTGAACAGGCGATTCAATGCGATCCAATGGATGAGTCCAGCTACGCCCAACTGTCGCAATTATATACACGACAAGGTGAATTTACCGCTGCGATAGACCTACTCAATTCAACTCCTGGGAGAACAATTGCCCGTGGAATTAGCCACTGCGAAAGCTGAACTATTATCTCAAACAGGTAGAGACGATGAGGCCGCGACAGTACTCTATCAATTATTGTTTAATAAAAGTGGGTTAATTCAAGCTTGGCAAAAACTCTATGGCATTTTCGATCGACTGATTGAACACGACGATAAATCTAAATTACGAGCGGTTGAAGCTGCACAACGGCACATTACACTAAACCCACACGACCCAGACGTTTTGTGCGTTGCAGGAGAACAAATTTTAGCCTACGGCGATAAACAAGAAGCTACGGATTGTCTAAAACGGGCTTATGAACTTTCACCGAGCGATGAATATATCATGCTGACTTACGTCGACCGATTAGTCGACTTGGCACAGTTTGACGCTGCCCTGACATGCTTAGTTGAATATGAAAAAGTTAGCTTGGTAAACTTTGCCCTCGCAAGGAAAGTAAATGTATTGACCCAACTTCATAAAATTGATGAAGCTCTTGACGCCTTTACGTTGCTAATAAGCAACCACTGCGATATATACGGCACCTTGCACCATGCATATAAAAGTTTAAACAATCATGTTCCATCTGAAAAACTCATCGAACTGTTGAGTCTGCAACTTGAAAATTGTGGCCGCATGCAATCGAGTTTATGGGCAGATAAGTTTCTTCTGCATAATAAACGCAAACCGGTTAATAAGTTACTCGTACAAATCGAGGCCATTCAATCGCAACCCAGTTGGGCCGGCGCATTTTCAAGCATTCTCGACTATCTACATGAAAAAAGTGAAATACCAGACGACAAAATGATTGCAGATAACAAGTCTCGTTTACATCAAGATGACCAGTTAGTCATGAGGCTAATGGATGTCTATATTCAAGCGGGTCACTATTATAATGTGATCCATTTATTTGATGGAATTGACGACCTATCTAAATTACCAATGGCAGGATTTTACAATTATGCAGTTTGTTTATTAATGCTCGACAGAGGCCAAGATGCCAGCCCAATTATTCATCAAGGACTACAAGTAGATGCCGATCACACTTTGCATAACTTGTTAGTGTGGAGTCATGCCGATAACTGGATCCAAACAAATCAAATTGTCCCCGAAGAGCTTAATTTAATTGACCAAAGAGAGCTTATCGCCACCGAACAATACATATTTGATGCGCTAAATCTTATGTCTGACTTAGAGAAAAGCGAAAAACACAACAGCATTTTAGCAATAAAGCCCAAACTTAACGAACTTAGAAATAGGTATAACGTGGTCGCGGGGATGACCGTATGTGATGGCTTTCATCGCAAATGTAAAACCGCAATTAAAGCCCTTATTGCACCGCAAGGAATTTGGCAAAAGTTGCAATTTAGCTGGCTACTTAGATAGTGCTAAATACAATGGAATAGCATATTTTTACAAAACCGCCATTTTAGTAATGCAAAACGCGCTTTTTATTAAATTTAGGCTATGGTTAAGGTCATAGTCTAAATAGAAGTAAGATTGTTTTTTTGAACAAAAATAATTTGGAATTAAATAAGCACGTCGAACAAGATGCGGCTGTGCTGTTATATGGTAACGCCATTTCTGGTATTTTAATCACTTTACTCACCTCTAGCTTTTTAGTTTTTGCTTTTGACAACCCGCAAACCGCCGATTTCAAAACAGTATGGTGGCCGATAATGGCAGCCGTCCTTTCTCTTCGATTTATTGATGCTATGTGGTGGAATTTTAAAGAAAAAAACACCGACTTTGACGGAAAAAAGCAATCACACGGTTTATTATCGGGGTTAATTCAACCGCTATTGTATGGACCACTTATCTAGTTTATGCCACAACACATAGTAGCGGTATAGAATTGACCACCACCGTTATTACTGTCGCTTCAATGGCTGGTGGTGCGGCAACGATACTTGCGGCTCACAAATACACTTCGATGTTTTATCCGGTTATTTTGCTCGTCCCCGGCGCCATTGGTTTACTTTTTCCGATATAGAGGCATTACAACTCCTCGGTGTCCTCGGTTTAGCATTTGGCTTTGTTATGTTGGCAACATCAAAAAAATCGGCTGATTTCACGCGAAATGCATTATTTTTAAAAAATGAAAACGCGGTTTTAGTGCACCGGATGGAAGAAAAAGTAAAACAACGTACTCAAAAAATCTATGAATTATCCAATTTGGATCCCTTACCGGGCTATACAACCGCACGGCATTTTTAGACGCGCTAAAAATGATGGTATCTAAACCAATAGAGCCCTTCTCATTGCTGTTTATTGACCTCGATGGCTTTAAAAAATAAATGATTCAATTGGGCATAAGGCTGGAGACCAAATTTTAAAGAAAACAGCCAATCGCCTTAAAGCCTATACGTTAGAGTCACAATTGTTATGTCGTTGGGGCGGTGACGAATTTATTATCGTGTTTACCAATACCCGCCAATCAAGTGCCATAGAAAAATCAAAACAATTAATTGAAAAGCTGTCGGAACACCACAAAATTGAAAACGGTGTTTTATCGGTAGGTGCAACTATTGGTATCGCTTTGTACCCAGAACATGCGAGGACTGAAGATCGCCTAATTCAATTAGCCGACATGGCAATGTATTTTCAAAAGAAGCAAATGCGCTCTACCGTTGGAGTGTTTTCAGAACAGATGGAAAAACTTTACTCCAAAGAGTTACGTTTAAAAAACGGTTTGACCAAAGCAATTGAACAACACCAACTCAGGATAGTGTACCAACCTATAATCCGCTCAGAAGATAACACAATAGCGGCATTTGAAGCCCTACTTCGATGGCGAAATGAAGATGAAAACATACCACCAGATGAGTTTATTCCCATTGCTGAACAATATGGCCTTATTCACGAAATCGGCGCCTGGGTACTCAATCATGCTTGTCAGCACGCGAGTCAATGGGGCATAGGACGTAACGTAGCTGTTTGCGTGAATGTTTCAGTGATCCAATTTCAAAATGAAAATTTTATCAATATTGTTAAAAATGCTCTTTTAAACAGTGGGCTGCCGGCAGAATTATTACATCTTGAAATAACCGAGTCAGTTTTTGTTGCCGATTTCGACTCGACATCTAACCTGATAAAACAACTTCAAAGAATGGGAATTAAAGTCTCTATCGATGACTTTGGAACAGGGTATTCATCGCTATCTGTATTGCAAGATTTAGCGGTAAATATGGTCAAAATAGATCGTTCATTTGTCGCTAAAATGGATTCAAATGGTGCAGCCATTGTGACTGCCGTTATCAATATTGCAGACTCTTTTAACTTTTTGGTCATCGCGGAAGGTGTCGAAACAGAAAAACAAACCAATGCCCTTAAAAAACTTGGAGTGCAATATCTTCAGGGTTATTTTCATTCTCGCCCGTTAGAGTTGGAAAATATCCCAAGTTATCTCCAAAGTGGCGTTTCACCTTCTACCACAAATCTGTCGCATCAAGTTGACCAACGTGGTGAGTCAATTGAAATCGACTAACTTTATTTCAAACAAGATGTAAATCAGTGGTTTTCCTTACTAGTTTTGTAATCCCAATAATTGCTTAACAATAAGTTTTAATAAAAAGGTTTCTCTGACAATAGACAATCCTTTTTTAGGGTTGCTCGCTAAGGTTTCTTCATTATGCTTTATGGCATCAAAAATATTGATCCAAACCGGTGTCATGCCATTTTGAATTTCGTGCGGTTCTAATTTTGTGGTCAACAATTCACTATCGATATCACACACAAAGCAATAAGATTCCATGTGGACAATATCAAAGTCACTTTTGTGCCATGGCCGAAATTCTTCATATAAACCAAACTCTTTAATATTAGTTACTGAATGAGCACCGGTTTCTTCTCGCAATTCTCTTATTAATCCTTCTACATGGGTTTCACAGTCATCTATGCCACCTCCTAGTAATGTGTAGTCATGGTATCTTTGGGTGTAAAGAAGCAATATATCTTCACCCTTAAGCACGATGGCGCGTGCCGCTTTACGGGTAAACGTTGGGGCAGAAAGATCTCGTATTTCAGGGTGAACAGCTGACTTCAATAATTTCATGTATAAACTTTAGGATTTGATTTCAAGAACTAAGAACAGGTACTTAGAATAATTTAATGGCTGCCATTTTAGGTATTTACTAAGAAATTAATAGTTTTATTATATGTTCCAGTTGCTCGAGACTAGATGTTTCTATCATGAACATAAAAGAGTGTTTGTAACCATCTTAGATCTTCCGGTCCAAGTGAGGCTTGTTTATGCAACCTACTGTCTTCATAAACTTCCTTATAAACATGACAAATCGCTTTTTCAGTTAACTCACGCCACCTATCATCGTCCAACTCTTTAATGCTGCCATCAGCAAGGCTTGGGTCAGTTAGCGGGTCATGTTGTGATTGAGTCGTCCTTAGCGCAAACTCTAATTCTTGTAAGATCGGATTAATAACTTGCAAGGTATCCGCACCTTCAAATTCCTTAGCAATATGTGCTTCTGCTTCTTTTATCGATTTATCTAATTGATACTGAGAAAGCTTTTCACCCGTGGGACGCAGTCCGTATCTATTAAGTAAGCCACCAACGCTCGGTATGAGTGCTTTAGCTGCTATTCCAGCCCCTAATAGAGGATTTACAATCGCCGCCAGACCACCCACTAACAACATGCCATAGGTGAGCTTTTTATCAAGTAAATCAATTTGGTTGGCTAACGATTCAAGACTATTTAGTTTTCCATCGTTTCGAGTCCTAACCAACGTCTCAGCAGATTGACGCATAAAACCTTTAAGCATTTCTTCCGAATGTTCGTTCGGGAAATGGAAAATACGTTTTTTCGGAAGATTATTAATTTCTGGTACGCCGTTTGGTAAACACCGCATTGTATGTAACGCAAATTTATAGTCAGATAGCTCGTAGGGGATAACAAAGTAGTGTTTTTCATCGTATTCGGTATCGTCGTAGTTACCCGATTGTTCTGCCGACATAAATATCGGCAGCCCGTTTACCTTTTCTTTAACAAGGGTATAACCCGACGTTAACTCTTCTGAAGCCTTATCAGCCACAGAGCGAACCGCAGATAAACCTTTTTTAGAAAGTTATGCATTGAGGCCGTAAATTCCTTTTTAAGTAAAAATACTGAATAGTGTAGCGCCACTATATAGGAAAATTAATAGAAAAATCACAGGTTTTCACCACCCACAAAAAAGTGAGCAATAAGCTCACTTTTGAGTTAAATCATTATCGAACCCTGTATGTTTACATTCAGATTTTGAGTCTGACCGCTTACATCAGTCCAAACGACGTTGCCTAGTATTGTACAGCGGCTAAGTCAGTAATTTTAACTTGAGTATCATACTGACCATTCATCAGTAGATTATTAATTTTGGCTGGATTTTCAGCGTGCGCTTCCACAAAAGCTAAGATGTTCTGGTCATTACACGTAACTTTTTCTGCAATGAAGTTTTTACTTAAACGGGAGTCTTTAATTGCTTTGTGCAGTTTAATTCGATCTCCTTGTGCTGCAACAACACATAGGTTAGTGGTGACATAATCATCAGCAGCGACAACTGAATTTGCCGCATTTGCCATACCAATTGTTGAAAGAGTTAATACGATTGTTGAAAGTGTTTTAGTTAATTTGTTCATAATTTTAATCCTCATGTTTAGTTATTTTCTATTTTGCAACGAGGGTGCCAACATTTAATATATATAATTAACAATAACTTAAATAAAATTCGATACAAAAAATCAAAAACAAAATAAACTCCAAAACCAATATGTGGTCATATTAGCCAAAATTTAGCATCATATAAAAATGGAAGTTAAAATTGATTTAGGACGGTGGCAATTAAGTGTTAAATGACATCCAATGTCAGAGGTTATTAAAATGAAATGTAGATATATAAGCGTCTAGTATCAACAGAAGCGGTCTAATTAAATGGGACTAAAGCGCTAAAATCCCCTAGCTTATCGCAGGTGTTTTTTATGCATTAGATAATGTTACATTAAGCACTTGATCCGTTGGGTTGACACAAACTTGGTTCTTACCGTTGTTTTTTGCAGTATATAGACGTTCATCAGCTATTTTGATCAGTTGCTCTAAGGTGTTGTGACCACCATGCAAATCCACAGCGCCCATACTAAATGTCATATGGTTTAAACCATGTTCTTGTCTGCTATTACTGAGTTTAACTGAGATCCGCTTAAACAAGGCGTTAGCTTCTGCCTCTGTGGTATTTGGCAGAATAAATAACCACTCTTCACCACCATACCGACCAAAATAATCAATACTTCTAACTGCTGACTTCGAAGCATCCGCAAACAGTTTTAACGCCTCGTCACCTATGTCATGTCCATACTGGTCATTAATCTTTTTAAAGTCATCAATATCTGCAAGCGCAACGGTCATCGGAATACCAGTACGTTTTGAAACGTCTACTTCCCTTTCACCACATTGTAAGATTGAATATCTATTTTTTCACCAGTCAATGTGTCTGTGGTTGCTAATTTTTCATATTTTAGTTTTGATTTATGATTTTTCTGATACATAAATAATACAAACGAAAGCCCAACGATGAGTAGACCAACAAGTAAAAATAAATTAACCATATGTTGTTTGTTATTTTCAATTTTAAGCTCAGATACTTTAAGTGTTTGTTCCAGTAACATTGCCTTATTTTTTGTTCGGCCACTTTATAATTTGCTAACAACATGTCTAAGCTTTCTTCAGGTAACGACTGTTCTAAAATTGATTCGTAATAGTATTCCTGCCACACAATTGCCTGTTCAAAGTTATTGTGATTCTTAGAGATTAAAAATAGGAATTTATATAACTTGGATTTATCCAAACCAGTAAGTATTTTTTCTGTGAGTAAGTCGTTGATAACCGCTACTGTATTGTCATACAAACCATATTCAAATAATAACTCAGCCAAACTGACCCTAGCGCTGATCGAAGAACGTCGCACACCAAACATATCGAATAATTCTATACTGTTTTCAACAAAGCGAATATTTGATTGTGCTGTATTTCCAACATTGGCTGTGCCTAACAACAATTGCACATCCGCTTTTGTAACACTACTTGGCATATTGTTAATTAACTGTAGCCATTGCCTTTTTTTGCCAAAAATTCGCGTTCAGAATCAACATTCCTTAAAGGAATGGAGTCACCGATATGATACAAAACATAAGCCAGTAACTCTTTATTTCCTTGTTGCTGAGCAAAACGCAACGCCTCTTTGTAGTAAGCTTGGTGTTCCAATTGCAGCTCGGTCTCTGCATTCCAGTATAAATTTCCGATTAATACAAACAGTCTTACTTCAATCTCAGTGTTAGCAATCGGGTTAAGGTAAACGTTCAGTTTCGAAAGGGTTTCAATGGCTACTTGATAATCGACATCCCAATAGTGACTTTGTAATACCGTAAACAGCTGCCAATGAAAGTAAGGATTATTTTTATTTAGCAAATGCTGATTAGCGATCTTATCTCTAAGTTCAACAATGCTTCGTCCGTCGTCTTCTGCATCTGCGATGGCAAGTTTAGTAAATGTGAGGTGTGATTGATCAAAACAAAGTGCTGATAGTATATGAGTTTTATTTTTGAGATCCGTTACATTGAGTAATTCAATTGAAGAGTACACTTCCTGTAAAAAGGCATCTTTGTTATTACATTCTATAGGGGATAGCGCGTTAGCCGTGTTTGAGAATAAACATACGGCTAGGTAAAAAATGACGGCCCACCGACTTTTTACAACATCCATTTAATAACTATTCCTTTAAATTCCATTTATTTCGGGTAAATCCACTAAAGCCATTTCCGATATTAAAACAACATTAGCGCTATAATTTACCAGAGCTATAATTTACCAGAGCTAAAGACACAAAAAAGCCCCTTTTACTTTTAGGGGCTTTGTCAGAGTTTAAACTTATTTTTCACGTCATAATAAATGGCATTCCTACAAATAACATATTGCGAACACGAATTTATTTATACATAGCAATACAACTAATATGCCACTTTAGCTTTGTTTTTAAGTTTATCCTTGAATACAGGGTACAGATTATACGTAGGGTAAAATTCCGTAGAAAACGCCTTCCATGCACTTTTTTCAACAGCAAGATTAACCTCTCTTAGTTTATGGGCCGGCACCTCCAAAGTAACCACCTGCCCTATGCCCATCATCACGTACCAGCTAACAACCGTTACCCCTTTTGGTGGAAAGTTGTCAAAAAACCTTGTTCTTCAAGGATTTTTTGAAACTCCTCAAAACTATGGCTTTGATCATGTTTGAGAAAAACAGTCAGTAATATCGCATCGTCAGGTTGCTTATGAGGGTTTTAGATGCAAACGATGTAAAGCTAAGCATTAACAACACAATTAATATAAATAATTTAGACATAACATTGACCTTTTATGGGGGAGGAACACCTCATATTCGAGGCGCGCTTTTCCGTTATTCATTTTAGTATAAAAAATTAGACCTAGCGCAAATAGTAAATGAATAAGCCAAGTCTTAACACCAAATATTAACGCTCTAGCAACCCTGCGTATTTTGCAATACCTATCATTAATTTTAATGTAGCAGGCTTCGATAAAGTGTTGTCCAGAAAGGCCTCCCCCTTTAGCTTTAGCCTATGTAAACATCAAATATATTAGCGGTGCAGAGCAATAAAATGGACAAAGAAAGTAACCACCGAATAAAAGCTTAAATAGCGTAACCCTGTCATTTATCGCTCCCCACATCGCTAAAAATAAGAAGTGTCAAAAAAGATTACGTTCTTACTCTGCTAAATCGAACCTGTTATCCAAGTTAATAAACGGTTTTTGGCTCCCAAACCTGTTATAAGTATTTTATTATAAATAATGAAACACTTTGCTTAGTCATGACAATTATATAAAACAACCAAAATAATAATAATGTTCAATGCTGTTTGTTTTCGGATTAACAGCGACAACTAGGGAAAAAGATGTATTTACGTAGATTGATTAAACCAATTCCAATTTTAATTGGTTTAGCATTAATAATAATCGCCTCCGCGCTTACAATTCCATTTAATGAAATAGATGGTCAAGGTATCGCCCGATTCTTCGGACGTTTTCATGTATTGGTATTACACTTCCCCATTACACTTATCGTGCTAATTCCAATCCTAGAGTTCTTTGTACGCAAGAAGTCACCGCCTCAAATTAGCGAAATTATTCTGTTTATATGGTGGTTTGCTTCGTTCTCGGTTTTTGTCACTGTTATGTTAGGTATGACTCTAGCCTCCAATGAAGGGTTTCGTTTTGAGCAAATTCAAGCCCATTTAACCGCAGGTATATGCGTTGCTCTAATAACCTTTATTTGTACAGCGTTAAAGCACACGTTGATTAGTAAAACCAGTGAAACTGGTGAAAACCCCAAAAACCAAATATTGTTAACCTCTATCTATACAACCTCATCTATCGCGTTACTCATTATTTTGTTTTTTGCTGCCCACGCTGGCGGCAATTTGGTACATGGCGAAACCTACTTAACGCGGTTTGCACCTAACGCCATTAAATCATGGTTACCTGAAGACGCTAAGGCATTTGATTTATCGGAAAGTAACGACAGAAGTATTTGTGCAAACCATCCAACCCTTGTTTGATAAATATTGCTACAGCTGCCATGGTGACGAAAAACAAAAAGGCGGAGTACAAATTTCAGCGCTAAATCCAGACTTTGTTAACGGTTACGATGCCCCGCAGTGGCATGCAATATTAGATATGATTAACTCTGGAGAAATGCCACCGCCGAAGGAACACCAACTCAGTACAGAAGAAAGACGTGCCGTAGTAGATTGGCTTACAAATGGTATTGCTACCGCCAAAGAGATGAAAAAGGCTCAAGCAAACAGGTAATGCAACGCTTAACTAAACAGCAATACTCAAATACCTTACAAGACTTATTAGGTGTATCGGTAAACTTTGAGAGTGAATTGCCTGACGACCAATTATCCGAAATTGGTTTTAGTAATAATGCCGAACTTTTGTCGACATCAAACTTGCATCTCGAAACCTTCCAAAAAATTGCCAGAAGCGCATTAGATAAAGCAATTAACTTGGGCGACAAACCAGCAATAAGTCATTACCGAATGCATTTTGGCAAAGGTGTCGGTAAGGGCGAACCTAATACTTTGACAAAAGGTTATATGGAAGTTGCCGTTGCTAAAAATGATTTTTATGTAGAAGTTTTGGATGAAAATGGACTGGCGAAAAACGGCCAACAAGTAGAACAAATAAAACCTTATTTCAGTGCGAGTTTACGAGGTTCAAATCCTAGACGATTCAAAATGATGGAAGATGGCATCACTCTTTATTCCGCGTTGCCGCACAAGGAAACAACTCAAGCTGGCAGATATGGCGCTCTGGAACGGTCCTTCACCTAACTTATCGATGCAAATTAAAGATCAATACCCACGCAATGGCGATTTTGCAATACGGGTAAAGGCGAGCAAAGGATATGCTTTTGACGTACTAGCGCTAAATGCAAAGTCATTAACCAACGCCAAACCTTTAGCTGAACTAGATAAAAACAATACCTCGCTTAAAAAGCCAGCTAAAGGTGTAAATCGATTTGTTGTTTTAGCTAAAAATGCAAAAAGACAATTGGTTTTGAAAAACCAACTAAAGAGACACAAATATTATTACCTAGTCCAAATAGTAAAAACGTGTCTGGCGAAATTGTGGTTCAGGCACCAGCGCGTGGCGGTGACTATTTTCAAATAGATTTAGTACACCCAGCATTGCCAAAAGGCGTTAACAGTCATATTAATTTGCAATTTACTAAAGATATTGGTTTTAACACACCTCTTGTCTCCACTGATAAATCAACGGCAAACAATTTGGTTGTTTCCAGCATAGGGGTCGCTTACTTAGTTCGAGGTGACAAACTAAAAGTAGCATTTAGCAGTGACAAACACTTTCCCGGTTTCAGCCACCTTGTATTTACAAAGTTAAAGGCTAACCATAAACATGTTAAAAACCTACCTGCGAAATATCTCGACACCAGTCAGTTTGAAGACGCTGTACCAGAGATCATGCCTTATATCGGAACCCGGACCGACGATGGTATGGATTATAAAACATTTACTAAAAGTGTCCGCGTAGAAAATATTGAAGGCAACCAAAAAGTCTTTAGTTTTTATGGCCGCCTAGAAAACCTGCCAATCCCTTTCCATGGTACACAGGGAGATCACATTACCAGTAGCAGCTTAAAAGTCGGACTTTGGAATAATAATTTAGTAAAAAGTTCAGATGAATTTGGCAGTCCTTTGCATATAGATTACATCGAATTTGAAGCCCCTATTTTAAACAGTGGCCTACGCAGGCACATCAAAAGATCTTCATAGAATCGGCGAACAAAAACAATCCTGAAATCTACGCCAATGAAATCATCACACAGTTTGTATCAAATGCATATCGGCGACCCGCTACCGCAGAAGAAGTGATGTTTTATTTTAATTATTGGCAAAACATAAAAGATGATTACTCGTCCTTTGAAGAAAGCATAAAAGAGACCTTAGTTGCGGTTCTATGTTCAACAAACTTCTTATTTATATATCAAGCTGATGATGAACAAATGAAGGCAGAGCTCACTGACTCTGTAACACAAGCAGCACCAGTTATAACGACGAGTAAAGTAAGTGATGAGACAACGCGACAAATGCACCAATACGCATTAGCAAGCCGTTTATCCTATTTCCTTTGGAATTCACCACCTGATAATGAATTGTTGATGCTTGCCAAACATGGCCAGTTGGAAAGTCAACTAGAGACACAGATGAAACGAATGATAAACGACGACAAAGTCATGCGTTTTATCGATGTATTTACGAGTCAATGGCTAAGATTAGACAGACAAAAAAATCAATCTGTTGATATTGCAACCTACCCCGACTACACCCGTTTTATTAAACAAGATATGGCACTAGAAACCCAACACTTCATACGAATTTTACTGCAGGAAAACCTACCAGCATTAAATTTGGTTAAAGCCGATTTTACGATGTTAAATCAAAATTTAGCGGAGTTTTATGGCATTGAAGAAGTCAGAGGCAGTGAGTTTGTCAAAGTACTTTTAGGTGAAGATAATGCTCGAGGCGGTTTATTATCCCAAGGGACTTTCCTAACAGGCCATGCCGACGGCGTACATAGCCACCCTGTTAAACGAGCGGTATGGTTAAAAGAAAAGATCTTAGGGGATTCTCCACCTCCGCCACCTCCTAATGTTCCAGAGCTTGATCCCGACACCCTGGTTTCGAAAACTTAACATTAAAACAACAATTAGAGTTGCATAGAGACAAAGACTCCTGCCGAGATTGCCACGCTAAAATCGATCCCTTTGGTGTTGTATTTGAAAAATACGATGCGGTTGGTCGCCTTCGTGCATCTTATAAAGGTGGCGAAATTGATGATTCTGTCGTATTACCAGACGGCACAAAAATCAAAGGTACAGCAGAAATTAAGCAGTACCTTGTGACCGAGCAGAAAGACAAGGTGGTCTTATCGCTCATCAAACATCTATACGCCTATGCCCTTGCCAAAGAAGTCAGTTTTCATGATGAAGACGCGTTAAATGCCATATTAACCGAAGTTAAAAACAACCAGTACCAAATGCAAAGCATAATTACATCAATAATAAGAAGCCCGGCATTTGTTAGAGCACCTTCTGCACAAACAGATAAACCAGCGCCCAAGTTAAAGGAGAAGATATGAATTACATTAAAGGGTTTAAATTAGATCGCCGCAGTTTCATCAAAGGTATTGGTGTGGCGGCAAGCTTGCCATACTTAGAATGTATGGCGGAAACTAAACAACTTGGTAGTCGACTCACCGCCCCTAAACGCATGTGTTATCTGTATGTACCTAATGGTGTTAGTTTGCCTTAGCTTGGACTCCGAATATAAACAATGGAACTGGTTTCCCTCTGGCGAAGGCGACAATTATGAATTCACCAACGTATTGTCTTCACTCAACCCGCACAGACAAGACCTTTCAATTATAGGTGGTTTAAGCCACCCAAAATCGAGACAATTACTAGGGCATATCGCCGGTGATAGTTTCTTAACAGCTGGGGATCTGCGTGGCGATTACAAAAATAGTATTTCTGTAGACCAATACGCTGCAGCAATTAAAAAACACAATACCCGATACCCGTCATTGATCCTTTCCGCCGACGGCGGTGTTGGGTTTAAGTCACGAGCTTCAACCTTATCGTTTAATCATCAGGGTAAAGCCTTGCCATCTGAGCATAGCCATAGACAAATTTTTGAGCGTTATTTTGCCCCAGACGGCCAAAACACATCTATCGAACGCAAGAAAAGTTTGCATCGAGACAAAAAGGTAGTCGACTTGTTACTCGAAGACGCTAAACGATTGCAAAAACGTTTGGGCGTTGCAGATAGAAATAAAATTTCAGAGCACTTAGCGTCGTTAAATGATCTAGAAGAACAGATTAAGCGCAACGAAGCATGGTTAGACATCCCGTTAGGGGCCTTTAATGCGGATCATATTGACCTTGCAGTAGATGCTAAAATAGACCCACAAGCCTATATCCGCACTATGTACGACCTTATTGTCTTGGCATTTCAACTCGACCTAACAGAAGTGGCTTCATACATGATTGCCCGAGAAGACGGCATGGGACTGGGAGATGCATACCCTAAAATTCAACTAGGCCTCAAAAAGGCCACCATGCAATTACCCATGATAAAACAACCGGACATTGGCAAGATTGGGGTAAATATGACCAATGGCTAGCGGGCCATTTTAGTTATTTTATTGACCGAATGAAAAATACCACCGACCAATTCGGCTCGCTATTAGACAACACGCAAATACTTTATGGCAGTGCATGCAGTAACACCCATAATGCTCGAAATTGCCCTCTTATTTTAGCTGGAGGTAAAAACATGGGGCTTAAACATGGTCGCTATCACAAGTTCACCGAAGACATCCCAATGTCTAATTTATTTCTAAAGATGCTTCAAGCCGGTGGTGTACCTACAAGTCAATTTGGAGATAGTAATGAACATTTGGCGGGGTTTAATCCGCTATTTACAGGGTAATTCAAACTACTCATATTAATTATAATAACGAAAAGATGAGAACATAATGGAAGTTAATCAAACAATCGAGGCGGCCCCAATCAGGCGAACAGCCCAAACAGACGCGTCAAAAGATGCTAATAAGATTATTTCAAAAGGCTTATTATTGCCCTTTATACTGATTACTGCCTGTTTTGCCCTATGGGGCGCGGCAAACAACATGACCGACTTGCTCGTACCTGCATTTCAGAAAGTACTTAGTATGACCTTGTTTCAATCTTCATTTATCCAATCTGCCTTTTATGGTGCTTATTTTTGCATGGCATTACCCGCGGCTTATTTGATCCAAAAGTACAGCTACAAAAACGGTGTATTAACTGGATTAACAATTTACGCCATTGGTGCTTTTTATGTTATCCAGCAAGTAAGGCCATGAGTTTTGAATTTTTCCTATTTGCCTTTTATGTATTTGCCTCTGGTTGCGCCATCTTAGAAACAGTTGCTGCGCCATACATTATGTCTATGGGGCCAGAAAAAACCGCAACTCAACGGATTAACCTTGCGCAATCGTTCAATCCAATTGGTGTGTTAATGGGCGTATTTTTAGGTAAGGAAGTAATATTAAAAGGCTTAAATAGTGCAAATGAAACTGAACGAGCAGCCTTGTCGCCAGAGCAACTCAATACTATGCAAGCTCAAGAATTAAGTAATGTTGTCTCGGCTTACGTAATCGTCGCTCTTGTCGCATTAACATTGGCCGCATTTATCTTTTTCACTCGCTTTCCGTCAGGTAAGTCAGACGACAAATTTGGAAATTTAAAAGCTTCGTTTAGCAGATTAAAGAAAAATAGTAAGTGGAAGTTTGCGGTTATTGCGCAGTTTTTCTATGTGGGTTGCCAAGTTGGAATATGGACGTATGCCATACGGTATATCATGGACAACCTATCGGGCATCACAAACGAAGCTGAAGCAGGAGACTATGTCTTTTATGGCCTGTGTGTTTATACTTGTTTTCGTTTTATCTGTACTTTTTTAATGAGTTATATTCACCCAGCTCGTCTTCTAACAATAATGGCAAGTTTAGCAATCGTGTTAATTTCTATTGCCGTTTTTGTCGGTGGTAATATTGGTACTTATGCCTTGTTAGCTTGTTTTTCTTGTATGTCGTTAATGTTCCCAACTATTTACGGTTTAGGGTTAACAGGCGTTGGCGAGGACCGAAAACTTGGTGGCTCATTTATTATTATGGCCATTTTAGGTGGCGCGATAATTGTACCTATTCAAGGTCGTATCATTGATCAAACCGCCAATGTAAATCTTAGCTATTTGCTACCGTTATTCTGTTTTGCGGTCGTTTTAGTCTTTAGTTTATTTGCCCGTAAACAAGAGCAAGCCGAAGGTTTTGTTAATGACTAATCCGACTGGCATCAACAACGTCAATAGCTGATGTGGACATGACTAAAGAACATCAATTATTTACATCGTTTATTCGGCAATATCAAGCGACTCTCAGGAGCTATATTCGTGGACTTGGAGTATTTTCACACGCTGTAGATGATATTGCCCAAGAAACCTTTATCGTTGCATACAAAGAGTTGGAAAAGTTTGATCAAAGTTTAGATTTTGGTCATTGGTTAAAAGGTATTGCTCGAAATTTGGTTAGGAATGAAACTCGTAAACATGCTCGGCATAACCGAATAATGAACGACAAACTAACCCTGTTTCTAATTGACTCGTTTGAACAAAGTTATGAAGTTACTTTTGGTGAACATCAAGAGGTTAATGCATTAAAAGAATGTATCAATGCGCTACCATTAAAAAGTAAAGAACTTATTGGTCGTAAATATCATATGGAAGACGACACTCAGGTCATTGCCGAGCAAATGGCAATGACCCCAACCGCCATTCGATTATCCTTGATGAGGATCCGAACTAAATTGAAACAATGTCTAGATTTTAGGTTGAGTTATGAACAATAACATGGAGCATAAAAAACAGTTTGAAGCATTGCTTGCGCTACTTTTAGATAACAAGCTAGCTGATCACGAGTTTGACGCGCTTATCGCATTGGCCGAACATAATCCCGAATTAAAAAATCAACTCAGTGAACAACTCACTATTGATAATTTAGTTCGACAACGATTTGAAGCGACCGACCTACTCGATAATTTTGTGAACCAAACGGTTACTACTGCTTTTGAAAATAAGACCAATAAACGTTTTGAGTCAGACATTATTTCAGCGATTACCAACAATCAATTTGATAAAAGGCCAGCCGATGACAATATTGTTCGAGGCTATTTTCCTTGGTTACTAACCGCCTTAAGCACAGCGGCATGTGCGTTGTTGTCATTTCATTTTTTAACGGCCGAGCCTAATCACGACAAATCCAACCACGCTGAGGCCACTCAGTTAACCACACAATTATCAGAGCCAACAGAGCATAAAGCCAAACCTCAATACGAATATCAAGATCTGGGCGTTGCGGTTATCGCCAATGCCATTGGCTTGCACGAAAACGCCATATTTAAAATTGGCGACTCTGTAAAACCCGGTCAATTACATTTATCAGAGGGCTTTCTTGAGCTCGAATTTTACCGCGGCGCACAGCTAAAAATTTCCGGCCCGGCCGCCATCAATATTATTAATGAAGAACGAGTAGAATTAATAAGCGGCAAAGTAATGACCGATGTTCCCAAAGTGGCTATTGGTTTTACTATCGATACACCTAATAGCGAAATCATAGACTTAGGGACCGAAATCGGGGTTGAAGTAACAAAGGATGGCTTATCTCAAGTCCATGTTTTTGAAGGCTTAGTTGAAGTTAGAAATGACTTAGGTTATCAACAATTGATTGAAAAAGGACAAGCAATAAATTTTTCTGGGGAGACCCGTTCTGAATGGCGCGATGATATCGCCTCAAAAGCCAAATTTGCCGAGTTTAATACTATCGACGATCTCACTGGCACAGCGATAAGCCAACAGCATCAAAAATGGCTTTCAGTTAAAGCTGAGGTTCTCGCTGACTCCAATTTGGTGACGTATTACGACTTTGAACCAAGTGCTAAAAAGCCTAGAATTCTCACTAATTTATCCAGCCATGGCGATAAACATCACGGCGCTATCGTTGGTGCTCGTTGGAGCCAAGGTCCATGGCAAGGCAAACACGCGTTAAAATTTAAACGAGCAAGTGACCGCGTTCGTGTTGATATTGAGGAGAAGTTAACCAGTTTTACCATGGCAACATGGGTTAAAATGAGACAGTTTAGATAGAAGATACAATTCTCTGTTATTAACCGATGGATATAAACCCGGTGATATACATTGGCAGATTTCTAACTATCGTGCCCAAGGTATAAATGCAGGGATTGGCACTATAGTTTTAGGTTTATTTTCACGCGAACTTGGCCCCAAAAACTATACTTATGAACCATTTTTTCTGTTTCAGATTCGGGCACTTGGTATCATCTGGCAACGCGAGTTGACAGTGAACTTAAAACCGTCTCATTATTTGTCAATGGCGAAAAAGTCAAACAAACTAAATTAATGAAACCTTCAGATTATTGGTTGATTGGCCCGGCTTCCATAGGTAACTGGGACCCAAAACGGCTTCAAAAGCCATTAAGAAACTTAAATGGCAGCATTGCGGAAATAATGATATTTAGCCAAGCTTTAGATGACAACTACATTAAGCGTTTGGCCTTAATTGACTAACATTTTTGAACTTGAGCCACACAATTGTATGTTAATTTGTGGCTCAACAATCGGCCTTGATCGATTACCTCAAAATGAATCTAACTCATCTAGGCTCTCCAATAAAGGACGAACGTTACGGCTAAATTTCGTGATATAGGAGATACTAGAACTTTTATCAGCCTAAGGTTAACTGGCTACTCGGAGATATTATTCGATACAAGGTTTACTCACTTTATTGTTTGTGCCTTCTTCAATAATCCAGTATAAAACGCGCATGCCGTCTCGTTTTTTAGTTGCCAAGTAAACTTTGCCTTTTTCTGCTTTAAAGACAACGCAACCATCTCCCGATACTTGACCCTGAATATATTTCAACTCAATCTTATTATTACCGATAGGGATTTTTGCTGTTTCTGGATAACCGTCCATAGACATAAAATCGTATGTACTTTCACCGTTTATTGAGGAAATGTAGAGTCTTTCATCGAATGCGACAAAAATACCATGGTCATGCTCTGAATCGGCCTTTAGCGTGACAAGATCAGTGTCGGCTGCATTTACAAGAGATTTAGGTACATATACCGATGTTGATTTACACCCAACAAACAAAAGACACAAACTAGTTATTAATATATTTCTAAACATAAAAACCTTAAAGCAGCTAACTATCGTCGCGCAAAAATACGTTAGCCTCGTTGTTTATTTTCAACCAGCGTAGCGTGAAACCTTAAAACAAACAAGATACTAGAAGTGTACAAGCGTGTTGTTATTGAGCTATTTTCCAAGCCCGGTTTTTGCCCATACAAAGGCAAGATACCAATAATAAATACAACCAGAGCATAAGCCCGTACGCCCCGAACCAGTAAGCCGGCAAAGGCAACAGGTCTATTAACCCATTGCCGTTGATTAGCTCTGCTAGGTGCACAAAGAAACAACTCCTAAAGCTTTGCCCCTAAGCTCTATCCCTAAGCAGGCCCCCTGTCCGAGGCCGTCGATATAGTCGTGCAATAGTTAATAAGGGTCTTGTGGTTTTATTTTAATTATCTTTTCATAATCAACTATTTTGTTCTCTTTTTTCCATTTGTCACACATAGCTGTTAGTTTTTTACCAGGTCTGGTTTTAATTTTGCCAAGTTATTAGTTTCACCCGGATCGTTATTTAAATCATAAAGTTCGTATGTGATCCCTGGTTTCGCAAGTGTTTGTAGATACCAACCAGCCTCAATTAAAAGCTTCCATCGACCTTGATAAATGACGCTTTGCTGGCCTTTATCGTTGAAAAAATAGCTTCAGGCGGTAACATTTTATTGCCTTTAAGACTCGCCAAAACACTCCGCCCGTCTGGTTTTCTTGGTACTGATCCATGAAACTTTTCAGGAAATTCGGTGTTAGTGATCTCTAGTAAGGTAGGAGTTATGTCACCAACCCACACTAAATCATCTGAAATCGTTCCCGGCTTTATTACGTCAGGCCAACTCGCAATAGCATGCGTTCGTGCACCACCTTCCCAAAGCAAGGCTTTAACCCCTTTATAAGGTGAATTCATTAGATCACCAATATGAGATGCCGCACCATTATCTGAAAAGTACAAAATAAGCGTATTTTCATACTCGCCATTATCTTTTAGGCTTTGTATCAGCTTACCTACATTTTCATCTAACTTTTCTACCATAGCGGCGTGTACAGCAGCTTGTAGACGGAATTTCTCAATTTTTTCTTTATCTTGCTTTGTCCATAAAAAGTTATTATTAGCGATATCACCATTTTGTGGAAACAAGCCTGCAGAAACCAATCCCTTATGGCGATCATCAGCTACTTTTTGTAGATCTGTATAACGTTTTAGATATTTTTGAACGAGTTCTTCTGGAGCCTGCAGTGGTTTATGTGGCGCTCGGTAAGCAACATACATAAAAAATGGATCTGTTTGATCTGAAGCTTCTTCTATCAAATCAACGGCTCGGTCTGTAATGCCGTCGGTTGAGTAAAAGGCTTTCCCCGATTTTCCATGACAAGCACCATAATGTTTTTTGAGAAAAGGTGTGTCAGCATAGCAGTGCATATTATAGTTATAATCGTATTTTAACGTTGCCCTATCATTCCCATCATAATATTGATGTTTATCTTCCGGAGTCGCAAAAAGATTTCCTTGTGCTCCAATGAAAACTAAGCTTTTCTGAAAACCTCGCTGAGGGGCAAACTAAGGTAATCTTGGTCCATTTCATATTGGGTCAGTTCCATACCTGAATGCGACGCTATCCATTCTGGTGACATTTCTTTCGGGTTCTCTTTAATATAGCTTCCACCTAAATGCCATTTACCAACCATCATTGTTTGATAACCATTACTTCCAAGTAATTCGGAAATTAACGGTTGCTCATAAGACAATCGCCCACGGTGAGCTTCAAAAGGTAATTCACGCACCCAATCACCAACAACGCCGCCACCAAAACCAACGTGTGCAGCATCTACCCCAGTTAATAAAGTTGCACGTGTTGGACTGCATCTGGCATTACTATAAAAGTTACTAAAACGGACCCCATCATTAGCTAGTTGATCAATATTAGGGGTTTCAATTTCACCACCAAAACTTCCTAAATCGGTATAACCAGAGTCATCTGAAAGAATAACGATAATGTTAGGTCGTTTATCTTCTGAATAACTACTAAACGAAAGCAAAATGGTGAGCATAACAAACCAAAGAGTTAATAATTTTTTCATGGACTGGCATCTATTGTTTATTGTTGACAATTAACGAGTATATATTAATGAATAATAAAATACAGTAAGGCAGAGCAAGTTTATTTTATAGGCTATAACTTTCAGCTCAGATCCCTCGTCATTCGTAAAGATACATAAAAGTGACTAAATTTGATTAAGGCATGCGCACATGTTTTTAATTGATTAAGAAAGCTTTAATGGAATCTTTATTTCTATAGTTACGGCAAACTATCCTACTCGAAGACACTACAGTTCAAGGAGGGAACACAAAATGGAGAGCTAGAACTGCCCTTCCTTATTCATTGATGATATTTAATAGACGCGTAGCGGCACGGCAAAAAGCCAACTGTTTTTGTCCGTTTGATTACCTTGATATATTTTTCAGACTATTACCCAATATATATTGGTACTTGAGGTTTACATTATGGCTAAGAATACGAGCGTAACATTAGGCGAGCATGTTGATAAATTTATACATCAGCAACTTAACTCAGATCGTTCTGGCACTGCAAGTGAAGTCATTCGTGCTGGTTTAAGAGCATTGGAAGATCAGGAAGTAAAAATACTTAATTTAGGTAATATGCTTATTGAAGGTGAAAACAGTGGTGTTTCCGATTATTCCTATGATTCTTTGATCTTAGAGTTGGACAAAGATAACCACTAATGCCTAAATTCACATTATCAGGAAAAGCTAAAAACGATTTAATAAAAGTAGCAAAATACACTCTTTAACATGGGAAACCGCTCAACGAAATGATTATTTAATACTATTAGTTAATACGTTCCATCAATTAGCTGATGAACCTGTGTTAGTAGTTAATTGCGATTATTTAAGAGAAGGTTACAGAAAACGCCCTCAAGGTGGTTACGTAGTTTATTATAAAAAGCACAAAACAAATCAAATTTTGATTGTAAGAATGTTACACAAAAGTATGGGTGTTAATCGCGCGCTCTGAAAAATATAAGGCCGCATTCAGAGGCTAGAGGCTAAAAATAGTGATGCACGAACAAAAGCTAACTTGGTTTTGTCCTGTTTAAATGCCCTATACGTTTAAACACAAGCAACCAGAGTACTGGTAGCAATATAATTTCCAAAAATACACCGACAGAACCAATATCACCATAAACAAGTGTCGTTTTAAAAAACGAACAAAACCATTAGGATCAAGCGGTATATAATTTATGTTACCGTGAAAAAGCATAGAAACTAAAATAACAATAGAAATACTTAACCACTTTTTACTTGGTTCATAACTATGAACGAGAAATGCTGGGATCAAAGCAGCTAAGCCAATACCAACAAAATTTTGAGCGATATGGTAAAAATCAAAATTACCTTTCCATTGAAACCACCAAAATATTTTACCCGCAGCAGCAATCCCTATTGCGGAAATTGTCAGTGCATAATAACAAGTGGCTATACACATACTTAGTAAGATTAATTTTAGGTAATTCATACAATATCCTTAAGAAGCGTATTACGCCTCGTTAAGAGGCAAATAATATGTTGGCTAAAATTGCGAGGAACGAGCACTAGCCAACTGTTTAGCAGTGTCCGTTTAAGCAACTTGTATGGATAATAACTTCACTAAATTAGCAAGAACCGCCTAAGATCTTGTTCTTGACGCATAACGTGCAATATAAAAACCTTGTTCCCATCAATTTTATAAAATACTCGACATGGCTTTATTACTAGCTCCCTGTAATTAAGGGTCGGTATTTCCAAAGGAACTTTTCCCGATTCGGGGTGTACTTCTAGTACTTCTAGCCTTTCTATTTTACTAAATACAGTCTGAACTAGTTTTTTCGCAGCAATCAAATTAGCCACTGCAATGTATTCAGCAATTTCATCAAGCTTATTAAGAGCTGATTGTGTCCAAACTATTTCAGCCATTTATTCATTTGCTCTTTAGCCTGCGTATTTGAAACGACTTGCTCATTTCTAATTGCCTGCTCTCCTCGAGCGATTCCTTCCAATATCGACATACGCTTTTGCATCATTTCAAAATCATCAACATCGACCAAATATGCAGATGGCTGACCATGCTCAGTAATTAAAACTGGTTCTTTAGAAGAATGGAGATCTGCCAATATTTTAGTGGCCTGCCTCTTTAAGGTTGTAACTAATTCTACTTTCATAATCGAACTCTTAACAGGGGTGAGTGCTACTATAGTATCACTGAAAGCAAAACTTTCAACTGTATAGCTAACGCCCAAATAATGGGCGGATTAGCTTGGCTAAAATGTGAAGCGGAGCGAAACCTAGCCAACTGTTAGCAGTCCCGCTTAATTTTCTTTTTATATTTCAGTTGCTTCTTTGGTCTGCAAGAAATGCCGCATACTCAGATCTAGCTTTACTATCAGGTTTTATACCTTTAGATTCACACCAGCTAACAAGCTTACTAATTTTGATAGATATCTTTTTAACTTGCTCGCCATTAGCCCTAAGTTCACCAATAGCATTTTCAGCATTATGTCGCCATTCTTGATAAGTATCATCTAGCGTAGTTGGATCATCTACTGTTTCTTTTAAACACTTCCATTCTTCAGGCTGAAACCATGCGAAAGAATAAACTATTTGTTGTTCACTCATGCTTGAATACTCCGTGAAATATAACGCCTAGCTAAGAGGACAATAATGATTGGCTATAATCGCGGAGTGATGGCCAACTGTTATTTTTCCTTTTGAGCAACTTATAGTTTTTATGCCACTGTAAAATTTACTGCATGAACATTTGTTAAATTAATTTGCTGTTTAGCATGCCAAAGATCATAGTTATCTTGCATTGCTAACCAACTCTCAGGGGTTCTGCCAATTGCTTTAGACAAACGAAGTGCCATTTCTGGTGAGATAGCACTTTGCCCTTTTAGAACCCTATTTAAAGTAGATGATGCTACATCTAGTTGTTTTGCCAAATAACGACAGCTAAAGCCTGTTGGCTCTAGATATACGTCATAAATAAACTCTCCATGGTGTGGCGGGTTATGCATAGTCATTAGTGATAGTCCTCATAGTTGAGAATATATGCATTACCATCGATGAATTCAAAAGTAATGCGCCAGTTACCATTTACTGTAATAGACCAAATCCCATCACGATCCCCTTTTAATGGGTGCAATTTAAAACCGGGTAAATTGATATCATCAATTTCTTGAGCGGTATCTATTGCGGTCAGTTGCATACGTAATTTACGTTGATGTTTTGCCTGAATACCTGAAATACTTCCAGTTTGGAAGTATTTCTTAAGGCCTTTGTGTTTAAAAGATTTAATCATGCAACAAGTGTAGCGTGATGCGCATCAGTTGTCGATAAGAATATAACGCCTACTTAAGTGGAAAAATATAGTTGGCTAAAATGTTGAACGGAGTGAAAACAGCCAACTGTATTTTTTCCGTTTGAAGTTCTTGTTAGCTTTCAGTCTACGATCTTTAGATACTTTAACTATTGTAGGTTGAAATAAAAGCAATTGTATTGCCAACACTATGTGCAATTATAGTAGGCCACAGGTTGCGTCCACAACGATAGTAAGCCGTTCCCCATATTAAGGCTAAAACACCAGCTCCCACTATCCCTCGAGCTCCTTGCCAAAAATGAGCTAAACCAAAAATCAGTGAAGATACAACAATTGCCAGTATCCAACTTTTAGTTGTACCACCAAACTTCTTCGCAAGAAAATTCATAATGAATCCTCTAAAAAGTAACTCTTCACCAATAACGGCTAGCCACATCAAAGGAGTAAGTAAGAGTAACAAAGGTAAATTCCCTACCAATACACTTTTTCTTGGTGATGAGTCCGTCACTGTCCCTACAATAAGATCGAAAGACTCCATGACGATAGAGCCACTCACAAGTCCAATCAGTATAATGATTAATGCCCAAAGAGATGCGAACAATAATGATCTAAATCTAGTACTGCCAAATGTGGGCCACGACAACCCAAGTTCTCTAAGGTTATTACCATTATTTTTATATATAAAAATTAAAGAGATTGTCAAAACGAAATAGGGAATACTTCCACCTAATACAGGTAGAAAATCAAAAATATGACCAAAGTTTTTTGATTCACGTATATAAATTAAAACTGCAAACACGCAAAAGGTAATAAGGTAGAGGTAATTAGCTTTTTTGCTAGATATTTTGTTAACTAAATTTTCCATTTTAAATCCGTTTAAATAATCTTACACCCAAGCCCGTATTGAAAGCTAACGCCCCAATAAGGGGCTAAAAATTGTTTGCTAAAATGTGTAGCGAAGCGAAACCGAGCAAACTGTTTTTTGTCCCGCTTGAACGACTTGATACTTATTGAACCTTCTCCCCGAAGTTTAGCTTTTAGCTAAACTTCAAGGCGACCAAACCAAAAGGAGAAAGCTCAATGAAATTTTATACTAAATTACACAATTTTTACTGCGGAATCGACCTACATGCTCGAATTCTTTATGTCTGCATATTAAATAACAAAGGCGAAAAGGTTCTTCACCAGAAGATTGGCGCTGATAAACGAGCGTTATTAAATTTGCTGCAACCCTATATAGGTGACGTGGTCGTTGCCGTTGAGTGTATGCATTGCTGGTATTGGGTCAGTGATTTATGCGCTGAGCACAACATTGATTTTGTCCTAGGTCATGCTTTATATATGAAAGCTATCCACGGTGGTAAAGCCAAAAACGATAAAATCGACTCATATAAAATTGCTAGTTTGTTAAGAGGCGGTAACTTTCCTCTTGCCTATGATTATCCAAGAGAGATGAGAGCGACTCGCGATTTACTGCGCCGACGAACTAAGTTGGTTCAGCATGGAGCCCAACTTAAAGCTCATGTTGTAAACACGAATAGCCAATACAACTACCCTGCTCTTGAGTTAAACATGAAGAATAAATGTGTCAGGGATGAGTTTAAATCCCGCTATGACGATGAGGTGGTTCAGCGAAACGTAACCTTTGATTTAGTCATTCTCGAAAGTTATGCCCTAGAGTTAAAAAAACTAGAATGTTTTTTAGAAAATAAAGCAAAGCAACATCGACCTGACTACTATGCTCAACTCAGAACGGTGCCTTAGCATTGGTTTAATCCTAGCCATGACTATCTTATATGAGATTGGGGATATCAACCGTTTTGAGTCCGTACAAAATTTTGCCTCCTACTCTCGATTAGTGAAATGTAAGGCTGAATCCGCTGGGAAAACCTACGGCACAAGTGGCAATAAAATTGGAAACGGTCATCTTAAATGGGCATTCAGTGAAGCAGCCGTGCTCTATTTACGAGGTAATGACAAAGCTAGACGCTACCTAAACAAACTGCAAAAACGCATGAGCAAAGCCAAAGCGTTATCGGCTTTAGCACACAAGCTTGGTCGAGCAGTCTATTTCATGTTAAAGAATAAAACGGTATTTGATGATGAACGTTTTTTAAAAGCTTAAGTCGCACAATGGGGTGAGCTGAACGCCTAACTAGATAAGAAAGAACTATCGCGTGTTATTTGTGGCCTATTTGTTTTAAGCAACATATCGCAGGTAAATATAGTCGCTGTATAAGCTACTAGGTCTTGATTAGACACCCCATTGGTGCGCATTAACAATGAGCAAAATTGTTTACACCTTAGCTGAGCCTGAAACTAACTGGACTTATGAGCCAACTGACTTGAATAGCGCCTTCGTAAGGTTAACCGATGAATGTCTCGGCTTTGGCATCCTGCGTCGCTCTACCTCCTAAATCCATTTAGTCGTAGTGCCCCTAACCAACAAAAGGAATGACAGAGTTAGGCAGTGATGAGACCACAATAAGAGAGCCTCTATATGTGTTTGCCGTAAACAATTTTAACGGCCACAATGACATTGCGAAGTAGATTATTTTGCTGATTGACGAATACAATTAGCTGCCTAACAGCAGCTAAAAAGATCCTATTGTCTATTTGACGGAAGAAGGTTCATATGTGTTATATTTACTGAAACTTACCCATAAACTTTTGTTGTGGGATATGACTTTTTAAGTTTGAAATTGCCCATGTCTGAAATTCATCGGTGTTTTTAGGGCGCTTCCAATCTTTTTGTTGATTGTTAGACCAAACATAAGCCTCCATAAAACCCGCGCGATATACACTGAATAACTCCTTTGGATAAGAGTTCGAATATTTACTTTTATCCGTTTCATTTTCGTACATTTGAGCCATAGCTTTTCTAGCACTAACTTCACATTTCATTGGATAACGATCATAAGATGCATTTTCGTTTTGTATACATATACCAAGCCCGAAACTATAACCAAACCATAAACTGCTTTCTGCATCGTTTAGCTCAGGGTGTGCGTCCGAGTACATCATGAATTCAAGGTGGTTAGCTTGTTCTTTTGTTGAGGCACAAGAAAATAGAAATACAGATAATAATATAATTAGAAAAGACTTCATTGGTTCACGAAACTCCATGTAAATATAACGCCCGCATAATGGGCGTATTAGACTTGGCTAAAATTAGCGAAGAATGAGCGTCCAGCCAAGTTTAAGACGTCCATTATTAATGCGCTTGTTATACGCTAAAAGCCATAATTGAAAGACCACCCTACTGAAGCATATACAGTTTCTTCAGTGACACCAATAGTCAGATTTGATAGAAAAAACCTTAAGGTTCCTTCAATAGCTAATGCAGAGTTTTTCCCATTAAATACATGAGTATTTTCTTCATATGGTTTAATGTAGCTCAAACCAATATCATAGCCGCCAAAATACTGAAATTTAGAAAATGACACTGTAACCTTTTGACCATGGGTTCCAAGTCCATATCTATATGATATCCCCTTAGCACCTCCTTCTAAAGGTTCCTGATCCCAATAGCCCAAATATATATATTCACCTATGAACTGATCACCAATATTGACCGAATGGAATATGGGTGAATCAAGAGCTTTGCCTTAAACGGTATGATTAATATAATAGTAATTAAAAATAAAAGTTTCATTAGCGTATAACGAGCCTGTAGATTAACTCGTTTATCTATTAATTTTTATGGAATAAACGTTATCTGAGTTTTATTGAGCTTTCAATTTTAAATTCTAATTTACTGTGCGATTTCGGGGATTATCGACTTTAAAGCCTTTTTTGGGGGATAGGATGAGTGATTGACGGGGTCTATAAGCCCATAGGCTTTCGATTAATGCAGTCTGTCCTTTAGCTTCTCTATATTATGAACCAAACAATACATTTGCCATTGGGCATTTACCTTTTCCTGCCCTCGTAGGGTGAATTTATCCATGCCTTTATTAACACATATGTTGCCAAATACCGGCTCTATTGCCCCTAACCGTTTGCTGTATTGCCGTCGGCCAATCGAGCTGTCTATTTTGACTTTCATCCGGTCGGTAAAACTCAGCGATTTTTCTTTATTAATTTGAAACTGAACTTGGCGCCCGGTCTTGTTTGGCGGCTTTCTCATACACTCGCGTTGCAATGGACACGATTTACAATCTTTCAAGTAACCGGTAAACCGCACATACGATTTGTCACCGCTGTTAATACTTTGGCTTTGTCGCCACAGCGTTTTCCCTGCTGGACATTGGCAACTGCCGCTTTCTTTATCAAAGTAAAAGGCCTCAGATGTGAACAGTTTGCTTTTTACTTTTCTGCGTTTGTGCCGACGCTTTTCTTTTTCACTTTGATACTTTTCACTACTTTTAAACAGAGGGTTTCGACTTCTAAATCCTGTATCTGCAACATAACAATCTAACCCTGTGCTCGATAAATAGCTTAAGTTTGCTTCACTGTGAAAGCCGCTGTCGGCGGTAAATTTCGATTTCGATAGTGACTCCGGTGTGCCCAATTTACTCAACTGAGTTTTCAATTGTTCGATTGCCGGCTTTAACGTTTGTTGCTCGCCTACGCTGCCCCATGTTTGAGCTTGCAAAATAACTTGGTGTTTGTCGTCGTTTATCGCGATACCGTTATAACCTTGGATTGTACCTTTGCTTGTGGTCATTTTGGCGCTGTCCGGATCGGTCACATTGCTTTTTACAGGCGTGCCCCTGCTGCCCAATTTTTCGTCATGATTGTCTAGGTAGGCTTTGATTTTATCGGCGCTCGCGTCCAACTTTTTTGTTGCTTTAAGTCGTGTTCTATTCCATCTTCTGGCTGAGTGTCTAGGGCTTGATGCCGTTCCAATATACGTTGGCTGGCTCTACGCAATTTGGCTTCTTTTCGGTGCAACTCTTCAAATGTTCCGCTCCACTCTTTACTGGCATTCGATTTGATTTTACAACCATCAATGGCAAACATGTTGCGACCGATTAAGCCTTCACGGTCGCATATCATCAACACTTGGGTAAACAGTGGCTCGATTTGCTCTTTCATATTTGCGACAAAACTCGCAATACTGGTGAAGTGAGGCTGGATATCACCAGATAGACTCATAAAGGTGATATTCGTTTCACAGGCCAACGCGATTTTTCGGCTGCTGATAATACCGCGGGAATAGGCAAATATAATGACCTTTAACATGACACCTTGGCGAATAAGCGGTAGCGCCCGTTTTATCGTTGTTATACCACGCATCAAACCCCGTTAAATCCAGATGATTATCGACAATGTGAGCCAATGCATACTCAAAGGTTCCCGAAGTATTTGACGCGAAAAGTCGATGGGAATGAACTTACTCTGGCAGGATAAGTCAGGTTTGTACTTTGCCATTGGGAATTATCTCTGGCGGAATAATATCAATTAGATCATAGCGAAGCGCATAGCACAAACGAAAATGAGGCTAAATAACAAACAAGTTTAGCAATCAATACTGAACGAACTTTTGATCATAAAGGGACTTATTCTACAGCCTCAACGCCTCATTAAGAGGCTAAAAATAGTTGGTTAAAATAAGCGACGAAGGAGCAAAAACCAACTGTTTTTTGTCCTGCTTTAATGACTTATAGTTGCTCCGTTCCACTAATTAATCTGTTTACCTAGCTCATTAATAAGCGGAATATGCTTCTGTTGCTTACGAATATTTGAGCGCAAACACTCGATGCTTTTAACAAGACTTTCGGAGCAACAGAGGTCACTTGTTTCAATACGCATACTCAGGGATTGCCGTTTATATCGACTATCTATAAGACCTGCGAGAAACAATATTTCAGCCATATTCCATGGTTAACTTTACGCTTCGGAGTTAAAAAATGAAAGTATTTAATCCTTCCGATTTTACTGCTCTTATCGCTATTGATTGGGCCGACCGTAAGCACGACATTTGTGAACTCGATCACCAAAACAACAAACCCATTTTTAGCGTAATTTCCTCTAAACCCGAGGCGATTAGTGCTTGGGCTAATGCTTTAAAGCAGAAGTACAATGGGCAACAAATTGCGGTCGCCTGTGAATTAAAAAAGGGGCCTTTAATTTACGCATTAAGTAAATTTAAACATATCGTTTTGTTTACTATCAATCCGTCAACTGTCGCAAAATACCGAAAGGCATTTACACATAGCGGTGCCAAAGATGACCCCACTGATGCAGCTATCCAATTAGAAATATTGCAACAGCACATGAGTAAATTAAAAGTTATCACTCCCGACACCGAAAGTATTAGGTCACTAGCTCAACTGGTGGAATACCGCCGAACACTGGTGCAGGACCGAGTTGACTTAACGAATAGGCTCTCCACTACATTAAAAAATTATTACCCGCATGTACTTGATTGGTTTAAAGAAAAAGACAGCATGATATTCTGTGATTTTCTTTCACGTTGGCCATCACTTGCACAAGTTAAACGGGCTAGAAAGCAAACCTTAATTGACTTTTTAACCAACACAATTCACGTTACTCAGCGGTAAATGAAAAGCGTATTATAGAAATTAAGCAAGCTGAACCATTAACGAACGACAATGCCATAATCAGTCCTAACCAACTTCTTGTTGAATGTTTGATTGGGCAACTCAAGCAATTAATGTCATCAATCGAACGATTCGACCATGAGATAAAATCGATTTATAAAAAGAACAGCGACCGATTTATTTATGATAGCTTGCTAGGAGCTGGTCCCCAAATGGCCCCTCGATTATTAGCCGCAATGGGGTCAAATCGCGAGCGTTACCAGTCATGTGAAGAGATACAAAAATACGCCGGTATTGCTCCTGTAACGGAACGAAGTGGCAAAAAGAATGGATACATTGGCGCTACTCATGCACAACCTTTTTAAGGCAGACATTTGTAGAATGGGCTGGTCAATCAGTGCGATATTCGTTTTGGGCCAAAGCTTATTACCAACAACAAGTAAGCAAAGGAAAGCCACATAATACTATCATTCGTGCGCTGGCATTTAAGTGGATAAGGATACTGTTTAGATGTTGGAAAACAAAGACGGCATACGATGAAACAACCTACCTTGAAGCACTAAAGCGTAAGGGCTCACCCCTTCTGAAATATGCGGTGGAAAGTGAGTATTAATACTTGCTGTCCACCTCAGGGCGTGTTGTTATGTACGTGCCAAAACAATATTAATTAACTTTAATATTACCTTTATTTGATTGAGTTACAATCGTATACGGGATTACAACAGTATCAGCAACAACAGAGAAAACTGAATCAAAAACAAACCAAGGCACATCATTAATACCACCACCTAAATTCTTACTTTTGCTAGGCTCTCCATATAAAAGACAAAAATTATATGAAATACCACTGTAAATACGAGGAATTTCCTCACAATAGCTTTTTTACCTTGATGCTTAATAACAACATGATTTTTTCGGGAGAAAGGGTTTTGACTGTAGCGCAAGAGCAACAAAGGACTGCGAATAGAGTAAGCAATAAATTTCTCAATGTTTAAAATTCCTTTTTAGTACATAACGCCTCATTAAGAGGCAAAAAATAGTTGGTTAAAATAAGCGACGAAGGAGCAAAAACCAACTGTTTTTTGTCCTTTTGAATGACTTGTTATGTTTCAGATACCACAAACCAAAACACATACTGAAAAATAGTACATAAAAGTATTGGTAAATGAACCAAGTACTTGTTGTTTGCCAAAGTAAAATTTAAAAACTTATAGTTTAATCTTGGGGCGTTAAGTGAGTAATACAAAGAAACAACTGCAAGTACATAATAAAAAAGTGCAACGATTATAGCTGAGGTGGTTAACCAAAAGTCCTTTAACATGACTATTTCAAATCCCGCATTAAATACGAAAGGAAATGAACTAAAAATAAAAGCAATAGCTACTGAAATTGATAAACCTTTTTCGAACACAACCATTCCCGATTGAAACATAACGCCCGCATAAGCAGCGGACCAATTTAGGACGCATTTATGCGTCGTTTCTTTTGCATTAAATGGGGCCAAAGTTGAGGCCGTCTGACTTAATGCGCTTGTTATGTTTAAAATTGAAAACCGACACCGAGTATTAATTTACTTTGGTTTTCAGAACTAGAGTAGATGCCAATCTTTGCACTCATAGTTAAAATAGAAGCGGTTGTGACTAAGCCTATAACATTTGAATCATCTAATCTTCCGATACTGGCACCATATCTAAAACTTCCACCAAATAGTCCCTTATATCCTCGACCAAAAGTAGCAAGTTTATTATTTTTGCCAACCTCGATATCAGCATAAAGATACTGTGAAAGTTCACCTTCAGCTAACTTCTCAGAAGTAGGGCTATCAATAATATAGGCGCCACCAATTACAAGGGAGGCCTCTTCTGTGTGATTCCAATAAAGGCCACCCAATAAATTAAGTTCATTACTTTTGGAAGTTGCTTGAAAGGACAACAAACAAAAAATCCAAAACAAAGTTTTCACGGGTTATTCCTTTAAACATAACGCCTCATTAAGAGGCAAAAAATAGTTGGTTAAAATAAGCGACGAAGGAGCAAAAACCAACTGTTTTTTGTCCTGCTTTAATGACTTGTTATGAGTATTCTGCAACCCAACTAGCAATCCATAATAACATTACCACCGAGCTTACCATTGCTTGTTTTCTTCTTTTTAGAACAAGTTTATCAAAGTCAGAAGAACATAGATTTGGCGTAACCGTTTTTTCATCACCAAATAAAAAATAAACAACCATCCAAATTAATAAAGTGCCCCTAATATCATCCAAACCCAGCCAAAACCGATGTACAGAGGCGAAATGATATATGAGGTTAATTGCAAAAAGAAACGAGGTGACTTTAACGTTCTCGCTTTTGCACCATGCTTATTTGCATAATCTACAAAGGAAATAGCAGAACCTTCATCTAGTATCGTTTTTTGATATATTCCAATTCCTGCCGTGATTATTGGCAGAAGAAATATTAAAAGCTCAATCATCCCTAATACTCATAACGCCTCATTAAGAGGCTAAAAATAGTTGGTTAAAATAAGCGACGAAGGAGCAAAAACCAACTGTTTTTTGTCCTGCTTTAATGACTTGTTATATTTCACTTTACACAAAACTCGATTTCTCGGTCTTGTTCTGTTGCTGCCTCAGTAAAAATGGCTAACACCTTAGTTTGAAATGATTTAAGTTCACCCAAATTAACACTGGAATTAACAGACATCAATTTGTACGGCGGCTCAATAGAATTGATAGAGCCTGTAATTAACGAATCAGCCAAAGCATCTAAATTATGCCCATGCCAATCTGGAGCTCCAACTTGTGATAAGAGTACATCGTAAAATTGATCTTCGGATTTGATTAGACTCCAATCAATGAGTATTTCCATGAACCTTCCGTGAAATATAACGCCTCACTAAGAAGCAAAACAGTTTGTTGGACTGGTTGTTGCGTCGTTTGCAAGAACCGGTACAACTCTGTTTTGTCTTTCTTTAGTGACTTGTTAGCTGGCAACCTTCAGAGTGTGCAATTTACTGCTGCCACTGTAAGTTACCGACTAATCCAAGCCAAAACAGAATTCCGCTGTGAGACAATTTTTAATTAATAATTCATGGTTCAACTTTCTCAGATAAACCACACTTTTTCAAAACATAAAATGTGAGTAGCCAAACTACCACACTACTTAAATACTTTACGAAACGTTATCGGGATTTGGTGCAAACTAGGAAATGTTGAAATATTGCTTTGATTTGAGCAGAACACATTCCTTGTTTAAATAAAAATCCTAGCCCTTCCTTTGACTTGCTAACGCCTCATTAAGAGGCAATAAAATAGTTGGTTAAAATAAGCGAGGCACGAGCAAAAACCAACTGTTTTTTGTCCTGCTTTAATGACTTGTTATAAGCCAACTTTAGGAAGTTGATGACTTTTAGTTAATTCACGGCTATTTAAATTCAGTACCGCTGAATATGAGACACCAGCTTTTTGATAAATAAGGAACAATTCATTTTTATTTAAAAGTGTATGATCAACAATTAGCTCCACTTCTTTGATTAACTCTTCGTAAGCTGAACCATCGGGATTTGTGATCGCTATTGTTGTTAAATCAGACGCAGACAGACGGTTATCATGATCAGAGTCCAACTTAACTAGTTGATATAAGATTGCGACAATTGGCTCTTTTGAGTTGTAACCACCTAATCTCAACTTATCACTGCGCTCTATTAGATAATCAGTATGGTTAAATAACCACTTTTCTTCAGAAGTATCGGTATTAATGAATAGATAGTTACGAGTAGAATTTGATGATTTACTGAAATAGGCTCGATCAAAGGATTGATCAGAATTAAGTGGGAGCATTAAGATTTTCCCATCGTCTATTTCTGAAAATTGTCCTAGTTTCCAGTTTTCCTTTATTTCTGCATTTTCTTCGATATTTACAATATTTCGGGTTGTTCTTTCCCTAGTAACATCTTGAAAGAGCTTGTATGTAGCAAAAGCGAGTAGACCTACCGCAAGAATTCCTGCAACAGATATAATTAGCCCATTGAAACGCCAAACTAATTTAAAAAACTTATTTTCTTCCATGATACTCCAAACTAGCCTTTGGCTTATAACGCCTACTTAAGCGGAAAAATATTGTTGGCTAAAATGTTGAACGGAGTGAAAACAGCCAACTGTATTTTTCCGTTTGAAGTTCTTGTTAGGTATACACTGCTCGAAAGAGAACAATACCTGTAATGATTATTAAAGAACAATATATAAATTGCTCGGCTAAGTATATAAATAATCTACTTTTTACAGAACACTTAAACATATAAGACTCTTTGTAAATTAAGCCATAAATTAGCAATACAAACCATCCTAAAAAGAATAGAGATACGAATACGAGTTTTGCAAATGGCTGAATTAGGATCTCACTAATTGCCAGCCCACAAAGTGAGAATACAACGATTAAGAAAGTAGACTCAAAAATAGCTTTGAATTTTTCTTTAAGGATGAACACTAGACTCAATACTTCCTTGTATACCTAACGCCTCATTAAGAGGCGAAAAATTGTTGGCTAAAATTAGCGACGAAGGAGCAAAAGCCAACTGTTTTTTGTCCTGCTTTAATGACTTGTTATGTGTTGGCTGACAACTTACTGTAAATCAACTGTTTTTTAGCCTCAGATTTACAACTATCAAATTGCTCAAATAAACCAAACCAAAAAAGCCGTTCATTCATTGTCATACCACCGATGTTTCCAATTGCACTTGTATTGAAAGATGACCACAACTTATAAAGGTGATTATGAGTTTCCTTACTCTCTATCCAAGAGTGACCCAAAAACCTTTCAATGGTCGATTGAAGCTGAACCACACTTTCACCATTAATCTTCCAGTCTTTCAATACGCGCAATAACTTAGCAACATCAGCGTCGCTATCGTATTTTTGGACTTCGTTGACAAATTCATCGTAATTCATAGAAACACATAACGCCTCATTAAGAGGCTAAAAATAGTTGGTTAAAATAAGCGAGGCACGAGCAAAAACCAACTGTTTTTTGTCCTGCTTTAATGACTTGTTATATTAACCCTTTACCATTTAATACAACAACTTGTTCAAATTTAGAAAACATATTTACTATTACCTGTTCCTCAGCAAAATCAGAACAACCTAAATTATGTGTTACTTTTAATTCAGCTTCTTGAAGCTGAATACCAATAGAAACAGTTGAGTGATCAGTTTTATATGAGCCACATTTAAAAGTTGCCTCTTTTGAGTGAGAGTTTCCAAAGTAACCAATTCTAGATAATTTTAAGAAGTTATTATTATCAACAAGGTTGATTAAACTCTTATATGTACCTTTTTCTAGAGCTCCTCGATAAGCTCCTATTTTTATTACGTGTGCATGCCCAATAAAAACAAAGTTATCATCAGGAAAAATATAAAAGTCATATACTGGGCAAGTTCCGTAACAAGCACCGCGACTAAAAGATATGGCTTGTGCTTTTGTAGGTGAATCAGCAACCATCCTCTCAATTTTGGGCTGCCATTGTTCTGTATCGGAACAACCAAACATTAGAATCAGAGAGACTAAATAGATTACTTTTTTGATAACAGGGCTCCGATTATGATTGGTTAATATAACAGTTTAATCAGGGAAAGTTTCCTCATAACCTGAAAAAATATTTTCCCTGTGTTTATTTTATTTATTAGTAGCAAATTCTTTGGGGGTTTGCAACGTTTATGTTTGGGAGATTGTAATCTTTTGGAAAATTTGTGGAAATGAGGAAAGTTTCCTCTTTTTCTGACTTAGGAGGAAAAACATTCAATACTGTATATAAAAACAGTCTAAAACTAAAACTAAAACTAAAACTAAAACTAAAACTAAAACTAAAACTACTCCAGTATGGGTCACTGCACATAAAAAAGGAACCTTTTAGGTTCCTTTTTTAACAATTGAAATGAGGATTATTTACACTAAACCTTCTTGGGTTTTTACGTGTTCTTTTTGTGGTTTTCCGCAATTTCATCTGCAAGTTCTTGGCGTGAACGTTTTTCTGTTAGCTTACGTTCTGTTAACCAATAGAAGAACATTGGTACAAAAAATACAGCTAGGAACGTTGCAGCCATCATACCGCCCATGACCCCAGTGCCTACACTATGACGTGCGCCTGCCCCAGCTCCAGAACTGAAGACTAAAGGCACTACACCAAGGATAAAGGCAAGTGATGTCATAATGATAGGTCTGAAACGTAATCGTGCAGCTTCAAGTGCCGCGCTACTCGCGCTCCAGCCTTCTTGATGTTTCATTAGGGCATATTCAACAATCAATATGGCATTTTTACTCGCTAACCCCAACAGGGTAACTAGGCCAATTTGGAAATAAACGTCATTTGTTAGGCCTGCTATCCAAACTGAAATGAGTGCGCCAAATGTACCAAAAGGCAAAGCTAACAATACTGAAATTGGCAGTGACCAACGCTCATAAAGTGCTGCCAGTATTAAAAACACCATAATTACAGCCAAGCCTAAAGCTAAACCAGTTGTACCCGAACTTTGGTTTTCTTGATACGCGGCGCCCGTCCATTCATACGTTAAGTTTGGTGGTAATACTTCTTTTGCAATGCGTTCCAATTCAGCAATCGCTTGACCAGAACTATAACCCGGTGCGGCACTACCTAATAATTTAACTGCTGGTAAGTTATTATATCGGTCTTGACTGTCAGGCCCGCGACTGAACTTCACATCAGCAAACGCCGAGATAGGAACCATTTCACCAGATTGACTCTTAACATATATACGGCCTATGTCTTCAGGCGAGTTTCTAAACTCTGCTTCTGCAGACATTACAACCTGCCATGCACGACCAAACTTATTAAAGTCATTTACGTAGTAAGTGCCTAAGTTGCCCGCTAACGCACTAAACGCATCACTAATATTAATGCCCATTGCACGAGCTTGTTCGCGGTCAACATCAACACTAAGTTGCGGAGCATTTGGACGCCATAACGTTTGTATGCCACCTAATATTGGACTTTTTTGGGCTGCCCCCATTAAGATCTGCATGCCTTGTTTAAGCTCTTCGGTACTGTTGTTGCCTTTACTTTGTAGGTAGACTTCAAAGCCGCCAGTATTGCCTAACCCCATAATTGCAGGTGGGTTAAACGCTAAAACTAAGGCTTCTTTAATATGTGCGGTTTTCATAAACAATTCGCCGACCAAAGAGTTGGTGTCTTGTTCACGTTCGCTCCAATCTTTTTGAGTAACGAATAACGTTGCGGCATTATTTTTATAACCACCACCGATGAAGTCAAAACCAGTAAACGCGACAATGTCTAAGTTCGCAGGGTTTGAGCGTACGGCCTCTATTACTTCGCCAACAACTTCTTCTGTGCGGGCCAATGATGCACCATCTGGCAAAAATACCGCTGATATATAAAATCCTTGGTCTTCATCTGGTACTAATGAACTTGGTGTGTTTTTCCACATTGCGCCGGTAATGGCAATCATACCGACCACAAGTACCAAACCTAAAAGCCACGTCGAACCATAAAGCTAACCGTACTTACATATTTACCTGTGATTGCAGTGAATTTGCGATTAAACCAAAGGAAAAAAGCAGACGTTTGTTTATGTTCTTGTTTTAAGATCAAAACACAAAGTGCTGGCGTCATGGTCAATGCCACAACACCTGACAAAAATACCGATATTGAAATTGTTATTGCGAACTGACGGAACAATTCTCCCGTTAAGCCACCTAAAAATGCGATAGGAACAAAAACTGAACACAACACAAGAACGATGGCGATAACTGGTCCACTGACTTCTTTCATTGCTTTAATTGCGGCTTCACGCGCACTAACACCTTCTTCATGCATAATTCGTTCGACGTTTTCAAGTACAACTATAGCGTCGTCGACAACAATACCAATGGATAACACCATGCCAAATAAGGTTAGCGTATTGATTGAATATCCAAGCATATATAAGCCAGCAAATGTGCCAAGCAATGAAACAGGTACGGCCAATGTTGGAATTAATGTCGCTCGCCAGTTTTGTAAGAATAGGAAAACAACTAAAAATACCAATACCATGGCTTCTGCTAATGTTTTTACAACCTCGGATATAGAAACTTCTACAAAACGAGTTGTGTCATAAGAGGTTGAGTGTTTTAAACCTTGTGGAAACGCAGCTTTAACCTCAGCCATAACATCATTTACGTCACTTGCGACATCCAAAGCATTTGAGTAAGGTTTTAAGAATACACCTAATAAGACGGCCTCTTTGCCATTAAATGTTCCCTTAAAGTTATAATCTTTGGCACCTAATTCAACACGCGCAACGTCTTTTAATCGTAAACTGCTGCCATCAGGATTTGCTCTAATAATAATGTTTTCAAATTCTTCAGGCTGTGACAGACGTCCCTGAGCAGTTACGTTATACACTAATTCCTGTGGCGAACTCGACGTAGGCGTCGCACCAATTTTACCGGCGGCATATTGAGAATTTTGACTTCTAATTGCACCGGCAACATCATCTACAGTCACTTTTAACTGGCTCATGATATCTGGACGCAACCAAATACGCATTGCGTAATCCTTGGCACCAAAAACTTGGACACTGGTGGTTCGGGAATACGTTTAACTCGGTCTAGAATATTTAACGTCACGTAGTTTGACGTCCACAAACTCGATTTACTGCCATCTGGTGAGTAAAAAGCATGGATCTGCAAAAAGCTTGAAGACGCCTTTTCAACGACAACGCCCTGTCTGCGAGTTTCTTCTGGCAACCTTGCTTCAACCTGTTTAACTCGGTTGTTTACATCTACTGTTGCTTTATCTACGTCTGTGCCTATTTCAAATGTAACTGAAATAGTTACTACGCCTGAACTTGAAGAGGTCGATGACATATACATCATGCCTTCAACGCCAGTAATAGCGTTTTCGATCGGCGATGCAACGGTTTGCGACAGTACTTCTGCAGACGCACTTATGGGTACATTGCTGTTACATTTACAACCGGAGGCGAAATTTGTGGGTATTGTGCAATAGGCAAGCTTCGCATTGAAGCTAAGCCTGCTAATACAATGACAATGGAAATGACAAACGCAAATATGGGTCTGTCAATAAAGTATCTTGAAAACATGAACTGTCCTTTTATTAACTTACTTTGCGTTTATTTAGTTGCTGTTGGTGCGGCTTCTTGAGCAATTGCGACCGGCATACCAGGGAAGAAAATACGTGCCATCCCATCAATTATCACTTGGTCACCTTGTTTCAAACCAGAACGGACAACCCAAAAGTTTTTAATTTCCCCGTCAACCGTTTGTTGTACCCACTCGCCAACTTTAATAGGTGCAGGTTGCGCTATCAACATGCCGTTTTCTGCTTTAGCCGCATAGGTATACAAATTTGCCAGTTCCGTTGTCTAAAACGGCTCGTTGTGGCACTACGTAAGCATTTTTACGGATAGCACCAGATAGCGAAACCCGTACAAATTGTCCCGGTCGTAAACTAAATTCAGGATTAGGAATAATGGCTTGTAATTCACTTGTGCCAGTTGCTTGATTTACACGAATGTCGTTGAAGTTAACAGATCCAGCATGAGCATAAGCAGAACCATCTTGTAGTTTAATGCTTGCTTGCCAGTGACCATTTTCAGGTAACGTTAGACTGCCGGCAGTTTGGTCTTTACGCATCGCGAGTTGTTCACGCTCAGACAAACCAAAACGTAAACGGATTGGGTCAAGTTGCGTAATTTGGCTCAATAGGAGCTCTGGGCCTGATACAAATGTACCTACAGACACAAATTCTCGACCCATTACACCACCAATAGGCGCTTTAACTTGAGCGTAATCTAGATTCAAATTAGCTTGTTTTAATTCGATTTTTGCTTTGTTCACTTCAGCTTCAGAGACTTCTACGGAAGTACTGGGCACTATCTAATTCACTTTGAGAAATAGACATAGTGTTTTTTAATTTTGATAATCGAGCGACATCTTTATTTGCTTTATTTAACGTTGCCTTGGCACTTTCTAAAGACGCTTCTGCGCGAGCCACAGCCAATTGATACGGTTCAATATCGACCGTGAACAAAGACTGCCCTGTTGTTACAGTTTGGCCTTCATCAAAATTTCTCGATGTTAAAATACCACCCACACGCGAACGTACTTCAATTTCTTTTGAACCAGACAACGTCGCTGGTAATTCAATATTAAAAGGTACGTCCTGAGTCGTTGCCGACATAACCTGCACACTCGCAGGAGGCATTCCACCATGGCCACCGGCAGAAGGTGTTTCACCGCAACCAACCATTATAAGAGAAATGACTGTTAAAACAGGGAGTTTTAAAAGGGGTAAAACTTGAATATTCTTAATTTGCATATTGGTTCCAAACTCAATTCAGTACGTTTATAAATAAGGGGTTAAGCAAAAGTAAACGATAGTGTATACTAAAAATAATTACAGGTACACGCAATCGTTTACTTTGTTTGTAAAAATATTAAATTGTCCGTTAGCATGTTAATTGAAACGGTAACTATTATTTAAAGGCGCGAAAAATTATGACCTTATGCAATTCGCTAGGCAATTGTCCGGAGAAAAGTAACTCTAAACAAGACGATATCTTGTGTGCCGCTATTAGTGAATTTGCTAAATTTGGTGTTTTGGGCTCCACCATGGAACATATCGCCAAACGAGCTCAAGTCTCCAAACGAACGTTATATAAAAATTACGCCAACAAAGATGAATTGTTTGACGCCGTTATAGATTTGCAACTCGGTACAATTAGTCGCCTAACAGAATGTCCCTATCAAATGGATATTCCTATGCATGAGCAATTGAGAAAACTCGCTTACCAAGCAATTAAGTTAACCAATAATGAAGATTATTTAACGCTGTCACGTATCGTGATCATTGAGTCCATGCGTTCTAAAGAAGCTGCGGATAAAGTGAATTCAAAATTTAAAGACTGCGAAAAAGGCATGTCTGGCTGGTTTTCCACAGCCGAGCGAGCCGGCGCATTGGAGGGATCCCGCAAAAACTGCGGCAACTATGTTTTATGGTAGCTTAAAACAATTGGTTTATTGGGAACGAGCAATTAAATGGCAACCGGAACGCACAGAAGAAGAGTTGTCAGTGATGGTAGAACAAGTATGTAGTGTGTTTGCCAAAGGCTTTAGTTCAACAAATTAGTGCGCTCCTATACCCTTGCCTTAGTGGGAATTTAAAGAGCTCCCGAAAGTTGCCAGAAACTCCACCTTAGCTATAATTACCGTCATATCTTTATGAATACACGACACTTTTTTAAATCAGCAACTCTGACCCCATGCTATTCGTAGCTAAAGGCAAGTGGCAGGTTTATTGCTCTTTACAAGTTCAGTGACACGTTATTTATAATAACCAGTATATTCAAATTTATTGTAATAAATAACAAATACCTATAAATCAATACCTTGCATTTAGTTAATCAGATTTTAAGCCCTAATTAGCGTAAAGGAGTTAAAGTGACAATTGATACATTATGGTTAATGTTCGGCACCATTTTGGTGCTTATCATGCAGGCAGGTTTCCTCTGTTTTGAATCTGGGCTTACCAGAACAAAAAACTCTATTAACGTCGCTATGAAAAATTTAGCCGATCTGGTTGTCACTTTTATGGTGTGGTGGGCTATCGGATTTGGACTTGCGTTTGGTGATTCATGGGGTGGCACATTAGGCACTAATTATTTTTTGTTACTATAGATCAAAACACCCCTGAATTAGGCAGTTTCTTCTTATTTCAAGCAATGTTCTGTGCCACCGCTATTACAATTGTATCTGGCGCTGTAGCAGAACGAACTCGGTTTTTAGCCTACTTGTTTATTGCCGTCATCGTCGCATCCCTTATTTACCCAATATTTACCCACCTGACTTGGGGAGGAGCTTTAGGCGGAGATAAAGGTTATTTAGGCAACATAGGTTTTGTCGATTTCGCCGGTTCCACAGTAGTGCACAGTTTAGGCGGTTGGGCATCTTTAGCCGCGGTTATCATCATTGGGCCTAGAACCGGAGTTTTTGAAAAAGGCCGTCAGCATATTTCAGCAAGTAACTTAACCCTAGCTACCTTAGCCATTATTTTGTTTATTATTGGCTGGATCGGTTTTAACGCAGGAAGTACCTTAAAGTTTAACAACTTAGTGCCAACTATTATTGTAAATACTATTATGGCGGCCATGGCCGGCGGTATCAGCAGCTATTTACTTAGCTCGTTCGCGAAAAACCCTAATGTTCAAACGAGCGTTGCGCCATTAAATGGCATAATTGCGGGATTAGTATCTATAACGGCGGGCTGCCATGCCGTCGGGCAACCTGCGGCCATTGTCATCGGTGCCGTAGGCGGCGTTATCGTCTATTACGGTTCGGCCTTGTTAGTTCATTACAAAATAGACGATGCCATTGATGCGATTCCGGCTCATCTATTTGCTGGCATTTGGGGCACAATTGCTGTTGCGCTATTTTCTGACTTAGAGTTATTAGGAACCGGATTGTCTCGCTCGGAGCAGTTTCAAGCGCAACTAATAGGCATACTAATTTGTGCCGTTTGGACCTTCTCTATTACTTGGATACTATTAAAACTTATTAGTCGATTTTATCGACTACGAGTCACGCCTGAGGAAGAATATGTAGGGCTGAACGTTTCAGAGCATGACGCTCGAACAGACTTAGTTGACTTCTTATTGTCCGTAAATGACGCTAATGTTGATGAAGATTTGTCGAAGCGTCTACCGGTTGAGCCGTTTACCGAAGTAGGCCAAATAGCCCAAAAATACAATCAATTAATGGAACGCGCTGAAGATGCGGTTCAAAAAACCAAAAACATTATTAAAGATGTTCAAGCTGGTATTCTTACGTTAAACAAAGACGCTCAGGTAATAAATGCAAATCCAGCTGCTAAAGCAATTTTTGGTATCTCCGATAGCCATCACTTCCCTATTCCCTTTGAACAATTAATTACCCCACAAAAAGCTCTCGCTTTACCACAACAGGTTAACATCACCCATCTGCCCTGGGTGGCCGTTTTCGACACCATCGAAGAGATATTTGTTGAAGGTGAACTTACCACAACAAAAGAACCGATCTTCCTTAATATGACGGCGTCTGCCAGTAGCCACAGTGAAGATGAAACCATTTGTTTCGTACACGACATCACTTTACAAAAAATTGCCGAAAACGATTTATTCCAAGAAAAAGAAAAAGCCAATAAAACGCTAGATTCGATTGGTGACGGGGTTATTTCAACTTCACCTAGTGGCAACGTACAGTACATTAACCGTACCGCAGCCAAACTCACTGGCTGGTTAGACAAAGACGCCATAGGTAAACCACTACATCGAGTGTTTTGTGCTGTTGATAAAATCACTGATCATCCAAACGATCAATTAATCACAAATATAAATCAAAATCGCAAAACCATTATTACTCAAAAAAGCCAATTGCTATTTAGTCGTAGTGACGATGTATACGCCATTCGTTATACCGCCTCCCCTATTTTTGATAAGGAAAATAAGCTAACTGGCATTGTTATTGTGTTCCGGGACATCACTCAGTCTCAACAAATACAGTCAAAATTAAACCATCAGGCAACCCACGACCCGCTTACCGACTTGTTTAATCGCCGAGAGTTTGACATTCGCCTACAACAAATTGTTGATGACGTGCAAAGCCAGCCTAAATCTGGTGTCGAACATAGTTTAATATTTATCGATTTAGATGAGTTTAAGTTTGTTAACGATATTTGCGGCCATGCCGCGGGTGATACGTTATTAAAAGAAGTCAGTAGCATTATGAATGAGACAATTCGTCATCAAGACACTCTAGCGCGTTTAGGTGGGGATGAATTTGCCATTATACTAAATGACTGCCCAATTGAGCGAAGCTTAGTCATTGCGGAAAAAATTAAACTAAATATATCCCAGTACAAATACAAACAAGATAAAAAAGAGTTTGGTGTCACCACGAGTATTGGTGTTGCAGAAATAAATGCACAAACCACTAATGTACAAGATGTGTTGATACAAGCAGATTCTGCGTGTTACACCTCTAAGAAGCGCGGTAAAAACCAAGTCTCTGTATTTAAAAAACCGATGCTGAAATCGAACAAATTAGCGGCGACGCGCATTGGGCTGGTCGATTACAAGAAGCGGTTATTCAAGAAAATGGGTTTGAGCTCTTTTTCCAACTCATTACGCCGTCGACGAGTCATACAAAGGGGCAAAAACCACCTCTGCATTTTGAAATTCTAATCCGAATGAAAGAAGCTGACGGCTTAATAATACCGCCAAGTGCCTTTTTACCGGCGGCTGAACGTTATGGTTTAATTCATCGTATTGACTCTTGGGTCATTTGCCACACGTTTGCCTTAGCTAAATAAGCAAAGAAAAACTCTGGCAGGCCATAAAATAAAATGCGCGATAAATTTGTCCGGCAAATCCATAGATAAAACCGAAATTATTGAAGAGATAGAAATTTATCAAAAGGAATTTAATATTAATCCAGCCGATATTTGCTTTGAAATAACTGAAACCGCCGCTATAGGAAGCATATCCAAGGCGTCTGCTTTCATTGAACGATTGCGTGCTGAAGGATTTAAATTTGCACTAGACGACTTTGGCGCGGGCTTATCTTCTTTTAACTATCTCAAAAACCTTCCCGTCAATTATCTAAAGATTGATGGCAGTTTTATCAGGAACGTAGACAACGACCCGCTCGATCAGGCTATGGTCAAGTCTATGGCAGACATTGGCAAGACCCTAGGCATTGAAACCGTCGCTGAATTTGTCACCTCAGAAGCCATCGCAGATTACCTAATAGATGTCGGTGTCGACTACTTACAAGGCTTCCATTTTCATAAACCAGAACCCTTAAACAATTTAGTGCATATTGTAAGACGAGATCAGATAGGAAAGTGACATGGATTTATCAACCACGTTAATGTAATTATCTTTATTGTTGATATAAGCCAATAAATCTGGATTAAATGCGTCCTTATTTGGCCAATATACTATTTCGACTTCTGGTTCGGATTGAGAGATTTCTGTTTTTAACTGCTGCCTTAGCAAAAAAACCAAATCAACACTTTTATATAAATAGGTCAGTGTAAGGCCCTGAAGCAAGGCAATAATAGCGATAGATATTCGAGATAGCTGAGTGCCGTAATAGGCAGTCTCTTCTTGTTTTAAATGGCTATTACCCGCAATATCATGGCCAGAAAATGAAGAATGTACTTTAGTCATATTAACAACTCCTTGTGTACTTTTAACTAAATTGGCTTTGTTTAAAAAGGGGTTTTATTAGGAACTATGTTTACCACATTATATCGTTCATCGTTATTTGGGAAGTGCTATAAGTACACGACCTCTACACCAAAATTCGCAATAATGGCTTTTGCTCTTCAAGTAACAGATCAGACAAATAATATGCCTGTAAACTGGTCACAAAGGCTTGCGTGGCGTCTGCAAATATTCCTTTAAGTTTACACGCTGGCGAAATACAACATGGCGGTTTATCACATTCCACGACCCGCATGGTATTTTCTAATAACAGCACCATATCACCAATATTAATTTGCTCTGGAGCTTGGTTTAAAAACATGCCCCCGCCTTTTCCCCTTTGTGTTTGAATAACTTTTGCTTTGCCTAATTGATGAACAATTTTATTCAAATTATTTCGAGAAATCCCGTACGTTTGACTAATTTCATCGATGCTCGCCTTATGTCCAGCGGGCAGCAAAGCTAGATAGATTAGAGTTCGTAAGCCATAGTCTGTATATCGTGTAAGTTGCATTAGGATGACCTTGATTTATTTGCCCTATGATTGACACAATTAAATGATACATTTAATATGCACCTTTTAAAAGATACATATTATATGTATCTTAAATCAATTGGACTGCAACAATGAATATTTCTGATCTGAGTGTAGAACAAAACATCCCTGCGATTTGGCGACAAGCGTTTAGGCCGTTATTTTTAATCGGGACTTTATTTGCCATTGTTTCAATGGCGCTTTGGGCATTGTTTTTAAATGGAAATATTTCATTATCACCTTATGGCGGACCGCTTTTTGGCATGCACATGAAATGTTGTTTGGGTTTGTCGCCGCCATTATCGTCGGCTTTTTACTTACAGCAGTGCAAAACTGGACGGGATTACGTGCAACACATGGAAAGCCGCTAGCAGCTCTTGTGACATTATGGCTTGCAGGTCGCATTTTGATCTTAACCAATATATCGCCCTTTCCATGGTTAACAGCTCTAGTCGACATTAGCTTTTTAGTAGTTTCAGCCGTCTTTATGGGCCAGTTAGTATTTAAAGTGAAGCAATACCGCAACATGATATTTTTACCGGTGCTTCTGCTCTTGGTCATAGGAAATTCGCTCACTCACTTATCCGTATTAAACCAGAACCCAGCGTTTTACATTTGGGGAGCGCATAGTACCGTAATGACGATCACCTTAATCATCACAATTATTGCTGGCCGCGTATTACCTATGTTTACCGCTAATGGTACACAGACTGAAAAAGTACCTAATTTAGCCAATCTCGAAACCGCAGTAATTGGTTCTACGTTATTTTTGGCTTTATTGTATCTAACCAATTTATCCTCAACCTTACCAAACATGGTCACGGCACTTGTATTCGTTTTTGCGGCCTGTAGCCATGCAATTAGAGCAATGCGTTGGCGACCACAGGTAACTTTGGGTACGCCTCTTGTTTGGTCATTACACTTATCTTATTGGTTTATACCCGTTAGCTTTGGATTATTTGCCTTGCATAAAGCAGGCGTAAACATAACAGCGTCTACCGCTTTACACGGATTAACGGCAGGTGCGATTAGCTCTATAATATTAGCGATGGTAGCGAGAATTTCATTAGGTCATACCGGCAGAACATTAACGCCCCACTGGGTAATGAAGTATGCTTTTATGTTAATTGTTTTTGCGGCAATAAGTCGAATTTGCGCCCAGCATTTACAAGCTAACATTAGTATAAACATCTATCTCATTGCCGCAGGATGTTGGATCTTAGCTTATCTGAGTTATGTCATATTTTACTGGAAAATTTTAACTAGCCCTCGACCTGACGGCCGCCCAGGATAATGAAAGGATAACGTCCGGATAATGCTCGAATAGCGGTAATCAAAGAGAATATAAGCTGCAAATAGCTAAACAGCATGTTCTCAACACCGGATCTAGATGTGGCTAAATACCCTTCTAGTTACGGCTATACATTCTAAAATAGTTAATTATAAAACGAATGTTTTACTTTAGTTCTCAATCTTTTAATATGGAAATTCAACTATCATCAGGCTGCGTTTACCGTTTTCTATCATTATGAAAAATCACCTTTCAATAAGGTCCTACAGTACTAAACCTGTGCGTCATACTCACCAATTTAACCAATTGGTTTTAGCCACTGCGTGGCGTGATTAGCATTGACGTAGGCTACTTTAATGGCAAAGTATCGCCTTATGAGTGTGTCGTGGTTAAAGCTAACGAGTCGCATTTATTTACCGCAAATTCTGAAGCCCGTTTTGTTGTCGCAGATATCGACCAACTACCAGACAATATTGCAGCGTCGCAAATTAAAGTATTCGCAATTAGTACACCACTTGTTAAATATTTAAGTTTTATTGAAAGCCAGCTTGAAAACAAAATTAACAATCAATTAGAGCAGACTATGTCTGATATGTTTTGCTTGTTACTTGCCGAACAAACTCTATTACCGAAATTAGATAACCGTATTAACAAAGCCATAGCTTTTATTACTAACAACATTGCAAGCCCCCTCACGATTACCTGTTTAGCGCAAACCGCTTATTTAAGTGAAACCCAATTTAAAAAGTTGTTCAAACAACAAACATCTATGACCGTAATGAACTATGTAACTAAAGTTCGAATGGAAAAAGCCCAGGCGTTATTAACTCACACCGACTACCCCATGCAAATTGTTGGTGAAATGGTAGGTTACAACGAGCTTTCAGCATTTAGCCGAAAATTTTCTCAATACTTTGGTTTGTCCCCCACCAAGTTTAAAAAATAACGAAGTCGTAATTGCTAACCAATGCGTCCGAATGGTTAAAACAAATGGTTTATTCAGACTTATGATTTGTGCTGTATTTTTTACTTTCATTACTTTTAGGTCATTACGTGAATAGACAACACACAAGCTTTACTGGAATTTTAGCCATTATTATCGCCAGCTTTTTGTGGGGCACAACGGGCACGGTCGCTAGCTATTCACCAGACACTAGTCCTTTAGCAATTGGCGCCTTTTCAATGGGTATTGGTGGCCTATTACTTGTCATTAATGCCCACAAAAACCTCTTAATTGACGCTAAGCTGATGTTTAATCAACCTATCGTATTACTTTTTGGTGCAGCCTGCGTGGCAATTTACCCGTTGGCTTTTTACACGTCGATGCGGCTGACTGGCGTTGCTATTGGTACCGTTGTTTCTATTGCAACTGCTCCGTTTTTTGCAGCTATCCTAGACCGTCTGATAAGTAAAAAACATATCACTAAACAATGGTTAATAAGCTTTATTATGGGAGCCGTTGGCATCGCACTTTTAACCTTAGGCCGCGCAAAAAATGAGACTTTGCAGACAAGTGACTTTAGTCAATTGATAGGGATAATATTGGGTTGCATTGCCGGTCTAACTTACGCAGGCTATTCTTGGGCAGCTAGACGTTTAATTGAAACAGGTGCAAAGTCTCAATCGGCGATGTCGGGTCTATTTGGACTTGCCTCTTTAGTACTTTTACCTTCATTGTGGTTTACCGGAGATAACCTATTTGCCAGCGCAACCAATATTTCAGTTGCACTTTATATGGCTATTATTCCAATGTTTTTAGGATATGTATTATTTGGGTATGGATTAACCTTTATTGATGCGAGTAAAGCAACCTTGATTACTTTGATAGAACCTTTAGTCGCGACAATATTGGCCGTCAGTATTTTAGGCGAGCAGTTTAACGCCATCGGCTGGATAGGTGCGCTTTTAGTTACTTTGTGTTTATTAATGCAGACTCTTAAAACTAAAAAACACCAAACATTGAACGCTCAAAACCTGTATTCCTGACACCAATAGTGAAAACAAAAGGATAAGCGCTGACAGCCAGCAATATAATATCGGCGTCTGCCAGCGCTTGTCTTTACATTTGGGTATGGTTACCTTTTACGTTCTAAACGTGTTCGCTATTACTTTAATACCGTGACATGACCGCGGTGTTTTCCTTTTGTTTTAGCCGCCGTATTTGTGATCACACACTTCGTTTCTCTTTTTCGAGCGTCACACACTTATAATAAACATCAAAAAATGAGTCTACTGGTTTAGTTTTACCGTCCCTACTGGAAAGCCAACTGCGAACAGCGACACTAGACGAATAGCTCACGCTTCCATCTTCCATGCCTCTGTGGGACGACGAACTCATCGATACCACTTTAGTTTCAACAGGCTTAACCCCTGAACCAGGCGTGACGACTCGACTAGAGACCATCAGTTGGGGCGCCTCACTGGCTGTGTCATAAGTTACGTCAAAAAAGACGTCAAAAAAGAATCGGCGATGACAGGACTGGCGAATACAATCGACAGACATAGAGTTGTGATTTTACATATAGATTTACGCATAGCGACACCTTTAAAGTAAGTTAACTCAAATTAAGTTTAGTTGCTTTTTAAAAGCTTGCATTGGCTTTGACAAATATCATTGTAAACCACCGATGTTTAGCAACTTAATCTAGGCAAAAGGCAACAACCTGCGAATGTATTTTTGGATTTGATGTTTCTCTACGAGATATTATTACGTTTTTGCACTTGGTAATTGTTACATATAATACGACACCAAAATTTAACATAGAAAGCGATTAACAATACCTTCAGCGCTAAGTTCAGTTAATAAATCAGGACAAAAATATGAGTTCATCTTTATCTACCCGATCTAAATATTGGGCATTATTTTCACTGTCTCTAATGTACTTCTCATGTTTGACTCATGCCGAATTTATTGTCGATGGCCCTGGACATCAAGTCACCGACGGGAGAACAACGATATCATTAAATGGGCAATGGAAATTTGCCACGGATGTTAAAAATAATGGTGTGTCATTAGGATTTAAAAACGAAAAGTTTAATGACAAAAAATGGGACACAATTGACGTACCTTAGCAGTTGGAGTTTATACGACAATTATGCCAATTATGTCGGTGACGCTTGGTATCGGCGCACTGTTAACAAACCGAGTTATACAGATGATGAACGTGTCTTATTAAGGTTTGAGGCCGCTTATTACGACACCGATGTGTGGTTTAATGGTCATTTCCTTGGTAATCATAAAGGCGGCTATACCCCGTTTGAGTTTGACGTTACTGAGTTATTGCAACAAACCAATACAATTGCGGTTAGGAATGATAATACCTATAGCGTTGGTGCTTGGTATTATTGGGGAGGTCTGACCCGAGATGTAAGTTTAATTGTCGATTCTGCGGTGAGAATTGTTCGTCAAAAGTTTGTTGCTGAGCCTGACTTAATTAGTGGGCAGGCACACATCAAGACCGAAGTAACAATTGAAAACATGTCAAAAACGGACCGCACCGTACAAATATCTGGTGACTTCTCTGATCTTAACGATAATAGAGCGACTGCGGTTCCGTTTACCACTCAATTTGACCAATCAAATTCAATAGACATACCCGCTGGCCAAACACGCTCCCTGAGCCTTTCCGCGACACTTAATGCCAGTCAATACAAACTTTGGCATTTTGATCACCCCAATTTATATCGCAGTAATGTACAAATTAGCCCCGGCAACTATAGAGTCTCTGATCGCGTAGGCATTCGTAAAATTGAACTGCGTGGGACTGACTTCGTATTAAATGGTGAAAAGGTAAGGTTGAACGGTTATAACCGAGTTTCTGATGACCGAGCACATGGTTCAGTAGAACCCCTGCATGTTATCCGTCGAGATATGGATCGAATGAAAGCGGCTGGGGCCAATTTATCTCGAATTATGCATTATGGGCAACACCCTGCACTGCTCGATTATGCCGATGAAAAAGGCATGCTGTTAACGGTCGAAGTTCCCGTTTGGGGAAAAAAGCGGATCTGTCTATCGCAAGTAACGCGCAAGTCTACAAAGATATCGATGAATTATTGCAACGAGATTGGAATCACGCCTCGATATTTGCATGGTCGGTCGCCAACGAAATAAAAAGCAGCAATGACACCGGCAGAACGTTTGTTCGTACCATGATGGATTATATTCGCAATCAACATGACACAACTCGGTTTCTAACGTTTTCAACCAATAATGACGTTGTTCCCGCCGAAGCATCACAGTACACGGATTTTGTAAGCCGAAACAGTTATCAAAATTTCGAAAAAAATCACTGCAAAGCCATAAGTCATTCCCAAACAAGCCCGTTTTCATCTCAGAATATAGCCCCGATGGATTTGTCTACCCTACCTCTAGAGAAAGGTTAAATCACACAACTGGCGCTGATGGTATTATTAAAAAATACCAAAAACAGCCCTAGGTTATGGGCACATCTGTGTGGGCATATAATGATTATCGTTCGACTTATAGAGGAACATCGACCAATGGTTTCAGAGGTTGGGGTTTACAAAATGCCTTAGGGATTTAAAAATGCATACTTCCAGATGCAAAAAGCAATGTCAGCCGTACAAGGGCTAACAGCGGTTTCAACCGATACAGGAACCCAAGTCACCTTTAATGCCAAATCCCTCGAAGAACTACCTGCATTCGCCTTAAAAGGCTACAAAATAGTGGTGCAAGGCATCGATAAAAAAGGCCAAGTGCTTGGTGGAAAAGTCGAAAATTTGCAAGACATAATCCCCGGAAGTGGTCAATATAATATAAATATTCAATGGCACAAAAATGGCCTAAACCTAGTTACAGAACGGGTTAGTCTATTAACTCCCACTGGCTACGAAGTAGATGTTACCCGCGTACCTGTTGCCAAACCTAGTACGCCATATGTGCGCCAGATCATCGCCTCAAGTAATTCGATTCGGGTAATATTTGACCATGTATCCGGAGCTAACCAATACGAATTGAGTTTAATAGATGGCAATTTGCTGGATGGGAAGCTAAAAGAAAGCACTGTTCACGTAACCACTAAACAAGAGACCTTTCTTGAAATATCAGGGTTAAAACCTAATCAGCCATATACGTTTAGATTAAAAGCAACAAATTCAGTTGGCGCTACACAGTCAAAGATCACGACTCATACCTTAGTAACCAAAACTGAAATGGCTCCAATCATCCAAGCCGCGATCCCTGTTTCAAACGATTTGATGGTTGGTTTTATTGGTGGCGAACTTCAGACATCTTGGGATATAGAAGTTGCCAGCGCTTCTGATGAACACATAATTAAACGTCAAAACACAACAGTGAAAGGCGCATCACGAGTACGAGGCTTACCTACAAATATCAAACAAAAAGTTCGTGTGCGTGGCGTTAATGAGTCAGGCGATAAAACCGTTTGGTCCCAGTGGTTGTATTTTACCATCGCGGATAAAAACACCAAACCACAACCTCCTGAACTTAAAGGTGTACTTGCTGGTGAAAACGCCGTTGCGCTTGTAATATCGCCCCCCTCAAGCTGAATATTACACAGTTAAACTCGAAGGCAATGACCATGAAGTTATTAAAAAACTGAAGTTTAGTGCTGTCGACCTTTTGCTAATTGATGGCCTTGCAGATACCAAAATCGACAAAATTTCCATCAGTGTGACAACACCAACCGGAACTTCCGATTTCGCACCGACTTCATGGGGTCAGAGTCGCTGATCGACTTCATGGGGTCAGAGTCGCTGATAGTAAAATTTTAAATCAGCGACGCTGTCCCCACTGGTTTAGGTTTAGGTTTAGGTTTAGGTTTAGGTTTAGGTTTAATTTTACGGATTTACAATTAACCTTTTGTTTATATAGGTAACTTAGCTATCAGGTGCTCTTAATGGAATATTGTAAACCTAAACATTGGCTCAAATACACTGCGGTTCTTTTGGCTTTCGGAACCGCTTTGAGCGGCTGTGCCCCACAAAAAAGTACTTTAATGAGCCACAAAAACCCTATGATGGCAGCTGGGAGTCTTTACAAGAAATGCCTGTCCCTAAATGGTTTGATGATGGGAAAATAGGAATTTTCATTCATTGGGGGCCGTATAGTGTTGTAGGTGCCAAAAAAGGAGACAGAGGCTACGCTGAGCATTTTCCACGTCTAATGTATGACGAACCGGATTATTATTACCCGCTATTGGAACAACGTTTTGGTGCTCATCCTCCTGAGTTTGGTTACAAAGACATCATCGATCATTTTAAAGCCGAAAATTGGGATCCTGACCAATGGGCTTCATTGTTTAAGGATGTCGGCGCGACTTATGTTGTATTTACCGCAGAACATCATGACGGTTGGGCGAACTGGGATTCAGATTTAACACCGTGGAATGCAATGGATAAAGGGCCGAATCGTGACTTGGTTGGAGATTTAGGAAAAGCTTTAAGAAAACAAGGTTTAAAATACGCACCATCAACGCATCGCGAACGCTTACCTAACCACTTTAATTTGCGAGAACCAGGGGAAAGACAAAGTTTACTGTAAATGGTGTTAGACGATCTGATATAGCTGAAGAGATCAGGCTTAATCCTGAAGCGGCCTTATTATATGGACCAACATCTTACTCAAAAGAGTTTGTGGATGACTATGTTGCAAGGTGGAAAGAAATTCAGGCGAAATATGACCCTGACTTTTTATGGATGGATGATTATCCAATTTTAACCCGCGATGGTAATAAGTCTAATTTATCTCGTAATAACACGAATCCGCCGCCACCAGAGTTCTCGACCAGAAGTTCAGTATTTTTATGATCAAGTGCGATTAATGATCACTGACTTTATGAACGAAGCTGCGGCAAAAGGTAAGCAGGTTTACCTCAATAATAAAGGGGTAACCCGAATTTTCCAGCGGGCGTTGGCGCATACGAAAAAGACAATTTGAGACTAAAAAGCATAGGCCCAAAATGGCAAAGTTGTACTACTTTTGGCACTTCTTTTGGCTATCTTGCAGCTGAAGAAAGAGAAGATTACCCATTTAAGAAAAATCAGATAAAGAAGTGATCCATGAAATGATAGAAATTATCAGTCGTAATGGTAACTTCTTAATTAATATTGGGCCAAAAGCTGACGGTACGATCCCTAGTTGGCAAGTTCAACGTTTAAAAAATATGGGCACTTGGTTAAAGATCAACGGTGAAGCAATTTATGGTAGCCGTTATTGGAAACATACAGAGCAGAAAAAAGACAAATTGTACTTTACCGTTAAAGGTAATGACCTATTTGCTATTGCTGCGGAGCAACCAAATCACCCATTCACCATAAAAGGTACAAAAGGTTGGGCTGATTCTACCGTCAAACGCGTATCATTATTGGGATCTTCGAAACAAATAAAATGGCATTTAAATGGAAAAGGGTTGGTTATTGAGCCACCAAAAGATTTTGGTGAAAGCGAACATGCGTGGGTATTTAAGATTGAAACTGTAAATAATCAATTTGTACGTTCATCGTTGGATAAAGGCGTTGAAAGTATAAAAGATAATGAGATTCATTCCAAAGATTCAACAGATTACAATTAAACAACAAATGAACATTGATACCAACATACCGCGAGGGGTCAGTAATTGGCCCCTGACGATTTAATTATATTTAATATAGGGCGTTTCACGGCCATTAGGGTCCTCACTTGTCAGCCGATGTCTATAGCGCAAGAAAATCAGCGACTCTGACCCCACTGGTCGAACTTTGAAAGGAAATGAACGAATGAAAACCATATTAATAATCATTGCTAGTTTACTGTCAATTGCACAAACAAGCGCACAAGACATACAACCGGGTAAAACGAACATCATTATTATTATGGCCGATGATTTAGGCTACGGTGACTTAGGCAGTTATAACGGAAAACAAAAAACACCGAACTTAGATCAGTTAGCCAAAGAAGGTATGCGTTTTACCGATTTTCATTCAAGCGGCACAGTTTGTAGCCCAACTCGCGCCGGACTTATTACAGGCCGTTATCAACATAGATCTACTGTAGATGGGGTAGTAAACGCAGATCCTAAACATCCATCACATAGTTTTGGTGTTGATCCTAAAAGCCAAATAACGTTTCCAAATTTAGTTAAATCTCAAGGTTACAAAACTGCATTGATCGGTAAATGGCATATTGGCTATGAGCAACGCTATCACCCAATGAATTTTGGTTTTGACCGTTTTGTTGGTTTTTTATCTGGAAATATTGATTACATTTCACATTATGACCGCCAGAGTACGTTTGATTGGTGGCACAACAATGAACAAGTTAAAGAAGAAGGATACTCCACTCATCTTATTACGAAACACGCAACCGACTTCATTAACGCCAATAAAGAAAAACCGTTTGTATTATACGTTGCTCACGAGGCTGTACATGATCCCATGCAAGGCCCGAATTCACGTATACAACGAGGGCCTAATAAACAAAAACAAGATAAGAACATTAAGGCCAGTGACGTTTATAAAGAAGTCCTAACAGAGTTAGATATCAGTGTTGGAAAAATTGTCGAAACAGTTAAACGTGCAGGTATTAGTCACAATACGTTAATTTTATTTACGTCAGATAATGGACCAATGTCGCTGTCTTCAGCCGGTGTATTACGCGGTAAAAAGGGAGTTTATTTGAAGGTGGTCACAGAGTGCCTACGATAGCTTGGTGGCCAAATAAAATTGAACAAAACACAGTTAACAACCAGTTAGCTACAACGTTAGATATTATGCCAACGATCTTATCGTTATCGGGCGCTAGTGTGCCTAAAGATCATCAACTAGACGGGATTGATCTTATTCCTACCTTTCTTGGGCAACAAGAAACAAAACGTGAATTGTTTTGGCGCAACGGTGGTTTAACGGTTAAAGCGACGAGCTTATTAACTAAAGATAAAAGTAAAGCAATGCGATCTGGAAAATGGAAATTGGTAGTAAGCCCTTATTATAAAAAGTCGCAATTATATGATTTATCTAAAGATATTTCTGAACAGCATAATATCGCTAAGGACCACCCCGATTTAGTAAAAGAAATGACGACAAAGGTAAAAGCATGGGAAGACAAAATCATTCCGTATTTACCCTACAAAATCATCTCAAAATAAGACCAATGGGGTCAGAGTCGCTGATATTCTCCCCTTGTCTGTCCCTAAATTTTTTAGACTTTCTATCACCTCCCTTGGGCATTGGCGATGCCCTTCTTCCCGTTAACTGTTCCACCTGTTCTTTAAATTTATCATTGCCCAATACCCATGCTTTATCCGTAGAGTCTCTAATTTCAGCCAGTGACTTTTCTGGGATCTCGGAATTAAAAAGGAAGCGATAACGCTCTTGCCTTTGTTCGCTATTGCTGCCCAAAGCCAAGTAAGTTATATGCTCAGTCAGCATCTGAATTTGTTTGCCAACGGCGTTTTGTTGGTAACTTGACCATGGATAATCTGCAGGGTGACTAACAATATTGGCTCTTACGGGATTAAGCTCAATATAACGGCTAACTAATAAGAAGTAATTCTCAGAGTCAACCAGAGTCGACTTATAACGTCCTTCCCACAGCGTGCCTGTTCGTTTATGTACATGATTAAAGTAGCGAACATAATAGCTCCCCAAAGATTGCATTAATTGGCTAATGCCTTTCTCTGTCGTTGGTGTCAATAATAGGTGAACATGATTAGTCATCAAAACAAATGCATGGACCTGCACTTTGTATTCTTCTGCGTAGAGTCTAAGTTTTTCTAAATAAGCGACATAATCATTACGTGTGACAAACGTAACTTGTCTATTATTTCCCTTTGCACCACATGTTGCGGAACATTTGCTAAATTTAATCTTAGCATCCGTGCCATAAATAATAACCTTTAATAATAAGTACGAATGTTAAGCCTAGCCGCTATCCTTCAAAAATCAACGAAGCTATTCTGAGCACATAGGTCTGCTATTCGCATTTATTTGTTGTGAGCATCTTTAAGTCTCGGTCGTTGGCTTCTTCAATAATGTCTATGTCTTCTAAAAACATGATGTACCCTTCTTGATTATCAACCTGAATAAATACATCAACTTCAAGCTCATCGAAGCCAGAAAAGTCACCAAAACATTGTGACTGCGTTGATATACCAAATGAACCACGTGGTTTTATGCCATTAGCTTTGTATTTTCGAACCAACGCCAGCGTGTCGGACATAGTTTGTGCATCTTCATCCGATAGACTCAATATTGTTAAACGCTCATCATCCCCAATGTCGTCTAACAAAATTGGCGCAAAACCCTTTTTATTTTCAGGTAAAACACGAACATTCATTTTTAATGCAATGTCCAGAGGACCAAACTCATCGAGTTGCGATTTAGAGATACCGCTCGCTTTTTCCATTCCCTTGCTTTGAACATCCATACTAATTTGCACTGCGCCGCTTTGGATATTGATGGCTTCATTTGTGCGAATTGCGACTTTTAGCTCATGGGGTTTTATATCAAGAGGCGAAAATTGACTCATTTTATACATGGTGCTAATCGGCATGCTCATGCATCCGTTCAAAATAAATGTTACTGCTGCGGTAAATATTAATGCTTTGATTTTCATAAACATCCTTGCTTTAAATGGGTTTCAATTGAGTAAAATGACTTTCAATAAAATAAAATGGTTGTCAATAAAGTAGTGTGTAGACTGACAGCGTGACCATAAGTTCGCCAGTGATGACATTAAATTTACGCAAGGCGATAACGGTTGCTCATTAACTTTGCACTTTCGGCTACAATTTTTAGAGCGTCGACAACAAGCGGTTCTGGATAGCAAGAACAGAACGACTTAAATTCGTGGTCCTTATTGTCAGTAATATCAGAACGTATTGAATGTAAAAGAGTAATCGTTTAATCTAATTTTAAACAAAAATGGATGACATATTTTGACATACATACAACTCGCATATTTACATCTAGCCACTGTAGTACCGGCTTTCTTTCTCGGGACATACATTTTATTTATTCGCAAAGGAACGCCAAAACACAAAATGTTAGGAAAGCTTTATGTGAGTTTTATGCTTGCAACCGCATTTATTACTCTGTTTATGCCAGCCGTTGTCGGCCCTACAATTTTAAACCACTTCGGGTTTATTCACTTATTAAGTGTCCTCGTGTTTGTAACCGTTCCATTAGCTATTTTAGCAATTCGAAAAGGCGATGTGGGTGCGCATAAAAGACATATGCTTGGCATGTATGTGGGCGCGCTATTAATAGCTGGCAGCTTAGCTATGATGCTTAAGGACGGATGATGCACACTTGGTTATTTACGTAAAGTTACGGCCAGTTAGAATAACATCACTGATGTTCTATTCACGTTATTCTCGATTATTATTTGCTTAAAATACAAAAACTAAAACCTCATTCCTCGAGGGTATATAGTTAGCCGCGCCTAGGCGATATTTAGCGCAGCTAACACAATACTGAAGAGGTTATTACTTTCAGCGTCTCTGACCCCTTGGTCGATCATTTTTCAACTAACACTAAATTTTCAATAATACCGCCATCAAAAACCGTAAATTGATTTTTTGAGCCAAAACGAGCGATTCCAGAAGAGTACATAACACTGCTATCGAAGTTAAATACCAAGGTAATATAGTCTGGATTCTCGGCTTCTAACCAACTCACCATATACATTTTATGGCCTATTTTACGTGACTTATAGGTAAGATCTTTATTACCATTACCTTTGCGAGGGCCAGTGATCCATTCATATTTAAGCTTACCGTTATAAAACTCCATGTGAATACCACTACCTGATTGATAGTGGTAATTCATAGAGCTACCGTCTAATAGGTGTTCCAAGTTTTTGTCTGCTGCATATGTACCAACACTGATAAACATAAAAGCTGATACAAAGATAACCATTAATTTTTTCATTTTATTTCTCTATGCTGTTTACTCAAACTTAATAAATATTTGTACTGTGATTTTATGTACATCTATCTATTACTTATGCGTTTAAACCTGTTAAAAATGCCCATATAGAACTAACCTAGGCATTATCAATATTTAAAGCTTAATGCGAATACCAATCATCATCTCATGGGCCGCCGCATCGTCTATTTTAAAACCATCGGTAAAAGAGTCTTGCCCAGTTTTTACCTCACCAAATGTCGCAAACTGATATTCGCCGTACAAAGAAACATTTTGCGATAACGCATAGTTGGCACCAAAACCGGCATTCCAAGAAAACTCACTTGATTCATCATCTGCATAGGCGTCGTAATAACCATCTACCGAGCCATCATAAGCGTCATACGCAGCCACACCAGCCCCACCGAGGCGAGCAGAATAACTATTATCAGCAATACCAAGCCCCACTTTTACATAAGGGGTAAAGGCCGTGTCATTAGCAAAATCATAAAATGCTTCTACAGTAAACGTCGCGCTCTTAAGTTTGCCATTGACAATATATTCTTCGCCGTCACGAGAGCCACTTCCTAACTTACTATCACTAAAACTTCCATCACGCTTGCCAACGCGGCCTTCTAGGCGATAATTCTGATTAAATATATAACCAAAACCAATACTGCCAACGGTGCCGTCACCATTGTCGAAAGCTCCCGGAAATTCGCTATCTACAGCAATATTGTTACCGTAAGGTTCAACATCGCTAGCTTGCTCACTTACACCTAACTGACCTGATACGTAAAACCAGCGGCTTGAGCGGTACTTGATCCAGCTAAAGCCAATGCGATGCCTAAAACGAGTTGATGGTGATAATTTTTCATAAAACCTCCTAGAAGTAATTTGTTTGCAACCAAAATGAACAATTCATTTGGTTTGCTTATAAGGGAAAATCTAGGGGTAATATATCCTGTACAAATTAGCCTGAATATATAGAATAATTGTATTTTATAATTCGGAATTCCAGACCAGTGATAAATTATTTAAAACATATGGCTATTTTTGCCATCGTCGTAGATGAGGGTTCGTTTCGCGCTGCGGCTAAAAACCTTGGCTTAGCACCATCTCGTGTCAGTGAAACGGTTTCTGATCTTGAGAAGTTCCTGAACGTAACTTTATTAAACCGAACAACACGAAAGCTTGCTTTGACCAATGAAGGCCGCAAGTTCTATAGCCATGTCGTTGATATCACGAGAAATGCGGAAGCAGGTTTAAACGAACTACAAACGTTATCCCAAAAACATATTGGCGAGCTAAAAATTTCTCTACCGGCGTTTTTAACTTCTTCTGTTATTTCTAATGCCATTGCCAAGTTTGCTCTTCAAAACCCGCAGGTATCATTATCGCTAAGTTATACTGATCAACGCATGGACATGCTAGACGAAGGACTCGACCTCAGTATTCGGGTCGGCTGGTTAGAAGATAGCTCGATGATGTCGCGAAAAATAGGTCAAAGTAAGCGTCTACTTGTGGCAAGTAAATCCTATGTGGCTGCGCGCCCCTCTCCTAATCACCCATCAGACCTAACAGATTGGGATTGGATACGCTTTCAAATGCGAACCAATACGATCGAGTTTACAGGGACAACTGGTGAAAAAGTGACGATAAGCGAAAACTCCCGTATTAGTGCGAACAGTGCTAATGCTTTGTCTTATTTTACGGGCCAACATTTAGGTTTAACAATTCTACCCGAGCATGTAGTTGCAGAGCAGTTGAAAACAGGTGAGTTTGTACATGTACTGCCGCAATGGGAATTAAAATCAATGGGCTATTACGCTATTTGGCCAGACAAATCGCGCCGCGAAAATTTAACATTAATGCTTGTACGTTTTCTTGCAGAACACTGCCAATAGGATTTTACACAAAAAGAAAACCTAAATTTAAATTATACAACCTAATAACTAATGCATTAGTTTAAATATCACAGCGATATCTTTAATATAGACCAACGCGATCCAACCAAACGGATCATTGGAGCATAACTGACCTATGACTGGATCATAGTATCGTGCCTGCATTTAAACTAGTACGAACCACTGCAACCTAGTTGAAATTATAATATATACAATGAGTTACAATATAGTCGAACTTTGTGCAGTCACAAAAATCACCCAGTGAAATAACGGTGGGTGTCGCTGTTATTCCCAATTATGCAAAAGCAAGACCTGACCCCATGATTCCGCTAACGGCAACTGGGTTCCGGTAAATGATGCAGTCGCGGTATATGAAGTAGTAAGCAGACAGAGTGATACTTCTGCGGAACAAAGTTGCCATCGTGAATGGGTACCCAAAAAATGTCCGATTCATTGACGCAGACGAAATAACTTCATCTAGCGGCAGCGGCACTAGTGCAGACCCAACTTTACTTTTGCTGTCCAGTGCATATGGGAATATTACATTGAGTTGTGTTGAACAAAAGGATGAGGACGACAATGTAAAAGGCTCTACGTGCACTAATAGTCTTAGAGGGTCGATTGGTGAGACTTGTAAGACTATTCCCAATCCGAATGTATCGGGTGATGTATTAATTGTCTGCTATCATACCTAGTATTTTTCGATGAATATTACCCTGTAGTTAGAAAGCTATTTACAAGGGGTTTTGTAAAGGGCATTTATGAAACGACTTCTAATTACAAGTATGGTGATTTTAATCACCTCAATGCTTTGGCAATACTTAGATAAACCGGATGTGCCTCCATTGGCCGAATCACCGATTTACGAACAAGATGTAATCAGTACGAATAAGGCAGAAGCCCTTTCTACTGCACTCAACGATCAGAGTAAACCAAACAACCCTGCCATTAGCTCAAGCTCGCCACTAAATGTAATGCATGCCGATGCTGAATCACATAGCTCTACACTACTAGATGACATTTTTAAAATTGTAAAAAACGACTTGTTTCAAAAATATGACGACATGCTCCGCCTCAATTATGAAAACAGTTTCAGAAAAGTTAACGGGGAAGTTGTCGATACTAGCGACCAACCAAAATTTGACTGGGATGAATTTAACCAATTGCGAAAGGGACGATTTATCTATCCGAGTGATGAAGACTATCTATCGCTACTTCAATTTTTGGAGGGCGGAAATTATAATTGCAAAGCTCGCACATCTCAGCTTGGAGTGCAAAAAGCTTGTCACAAGAACCGCTGGGGTATCGAACTTTTTGCTGTGTATAAATTGCATGGCTATGACACACTTTACATGGACGATGTAATGTGGCGCGCCTTATCCGACTCAAGCGGAATTACGGAGACATTTAACGTGATGTGGGATTGGGCAGACAAATACGCTGTGCCAAGTTTCATGAATAATATTACTATTAATAGTCACGAAGCGAGAGTGATCGAAACGTTGGATTTAAACCCTGTTAGGAAGTCTATCCTCAATCGATTCGCCATCAAATGTGACAACGGCCTTTGCACCATAGTCGTACAGCATCATATACTAAATGACAGTTTTGTTGATTTTTACAATATGTACCCGAATTGCTTTGATATTATATTCGAATTTGGCCCACCACCGATGATTTACCAGTTGGTTTGTTTTGATACCGACGCAATCACTTGGTAAATGGAACCCTCATCACTACAACTTCTCTTTAAGCTCGGTCCTAAAGGGGTCCTCCTAGTACACTACCTATTAGACAGTGAACGTTCGGCCAGCACCACTTAAGGTTTAAAGTTCCGGGCAGTAAGCAATCAATGTCAAGCTCTGCATGGCAGAGTTCATCTAGGCAATGCATGATGTAATCGAATGGCACTAAGCCATTCGATTTAGCGGTTTCAATGATGCTATATAGATTGGCGCTGGCTTGTTAACCGTTTGCTGATTGGCTAAACATCCAATTTTTGCGGCCAATGACGAACGGTTTTATTGCTCGTTCAGCACGGTTGTTGCCAATGTTCAGGTGACCATCTTTTAAGTAGAAAATGAGCTTTCGCCATTGGTTTGCTAGGTAGTTGGCCGCTTCTGCTAATTTCGTTTTCCTATCAACCTTGGTTGGTTTTTCTCTAACCATGCATGCAGTTTATCGATGAGAGCTTGTGATTGTTGCGCTCTTATCTCGAGTTTCTCAGCTGGCGTTTTGTCTTTCGCTTTCGACTCGATGCCGTAGAGCTTTTGAATAAGGCTCAGTACCACATCGGCTTTGCCGGTCTTCTTTTACCTTGCACTTGCTTCGCTTCAATAAACTTGCGACGAGCATGAGCGGTAATCCCCGGTTTGATAATTTTTGATGAGCCGGATCAAAATGCAATGAGCTTGGACTCGACTCCATGATAATGTTACTGCAAAGTTCAAGCTCAATACCTTTTTATAATAAGCAAATCATCTTAGCTATCTCCAAACTTAATAAAGGTTAGACCTGATTTTGTAGAAAGAAGCATGATTTATACTGCTCTAACTCGCTCTTCAAAAACCAGTGTTTTTGTAGGTAATTATAATTCTCTTGTTAATGCTATTAGAGCCAAAGAGCGCTGGAAAACATTGAATACGTTATTTGATCTGGATCGATGCAAAATTGAAGTTGGCTAATGTGAGTTTACAACACTGTATGTATTTGCGATTAGCGGCTTGTCAGACCGCTAATCTATAAACGCTATTAGTATTTTAAATCATCAATCCAATCTATAGAGTCCAGATATTCAATAGCTTCTTGTGACAATGGATTATCGGTTAAGCGTACAAAAGAAAGATTTGTATTCGGATCTAAATCAATTTCATTAATAAAATTATTTTGAAGTTGTAGGTGCGTAATTTTTGGTACGTACCCTAAATCAATGCTAGAGATTTTGTTTTGAAATAAAACTAATTCTTCCAAGCTAGGAAGGTCCAAATATACTTGATCCAGCTCACTGCTATGAATTGTAAGATTTTTTAGCTTATTTAGACCTTCAAGCATAACTGATTTCAATTTTGTGTATTTTAAGGTAATTTCTTCTAGGTTTTGATTTGCCGTAAGATCTAAACTTTCAATTGACACTACTAAATCAAAAAGAAAAGAGTCAGAGCCATATGTGCCTATTGATAAACTTTCCAATGACTGTATATCGCCAATGTCTAAAGTTTCTAGTACTGTGTCTCGAATCGTTAAATCCTTTAGTTCTGGCAGGTTATCAAGGGAAACTTCGTTAACTTTATGTGAATTTTCTATTTTAAAAGTCTCTAAATTAGAAGAATTTTGTATTGTAAGCCTGCGAAGTTGCTCCGAAGAAATTACTGATAGTCTTTCGACATACAGAATGTTATCGAAGTTTACTTCATGAGCATCTAGTGAATGAAGGGCGACTCCTTTCAAATTTGGAAAGTGGTTTAAGTCTTGTAAATTTGAGTAACCATAGCCCCCTTTACAAAGAACCTCTGTTAACTCTTCTACCTTAGTAAAGCTCTCAGCTTCTGCTCGTTCTTTAATACAAGACTCAACTGATTCACTTACAAAGATTATATCTGCGATTAGTCCATCTTCCTTCGATGATTCGCAACCTAAAAGACTTACAATAAACAAAATGATCAAAATTTGTTTCATATATTAATCCTTAATTTTAAATGCAGTTAGGCATCTTAAATCAATGACCAACCGCAATAAATAATCCATATTCTATTAGTTTGAATAATACTCAATATTTTCGTCAAGTTAACCTAGCGCTTCATCGAGCCTAGAGCCTTTGAAAATTTCCTTTGTTTCATCTTCCCAATGGGCTTCTTTATTTTTTGCAGCTTGGAAGCCCAAATGACCAAAGTCTAAGTACCTATACCACTGCGTCTGGTTACACATAAAGTGGATATTGTTCAAAATAGTCAACGGTCTCGGGCAGAGAATCTCTTACAATTCCTAGGCGCTTTTCACCATCACTTAAAAAATGGTGAGTTCGGCCACTTTTGATCCCTTTATATAAATGACGTCTTGTACCCTTTGGCCCTGACCACACTTTAATCAAAGGTTCATATTTTCCTTTCGACAAACTATCAAGCCAATTAGTAAGGATTTTGTTAACGTTATTAAGTTTTAAAATCATTACTTGTACTCAACTTTATATAGTCTGGTTGTAGTGGTCAACTGTTTTTGGCCACGGTTTTATAGTTTAGCCAGTATCTTCTCTCTGACTCATTTGGTGCCAAACCGCCATTATGCTGATGCGGCCTAACTTGACTGTAATAGCCAATAATATATTTCGTGATATCTATCTTGGCTTCATTAAAACTACGATAGCCTACCGTTGGAACCCATTCTGTCTTTAGACTTCTGAAAAATCGCTCCATCGGTGCGTTGTCCCAGCAATTTCCGCGACGGCTCATGCTTTGTGTTATCTGGTAACGCCACAGCCTCTGTCTGAATTTTCGGCTCGTGTAATGACTGCCTTGGTCACTGTGAAACATCACGTTTTCAGGTCTGCCACGTAGCTCGTAAGCCATTGTTAGTGCTTTGACTGTTAATTCGCTGTCAGGTGAGTGTGACATTGCCCACCCAACAGGTTTTCGAGCGAACAAATCAATCACGACAGCTAAATAGGCCCAACGATTTCCTGTCCATATGTACGTCACATCGCCGCACCAGACTTGATTAGGCGCAGTTACATCAAACTGACGACCAAGCAAGTTAGGTATTGCCACATGCTCCTTTGAGCCTTTCTTATAAGCATGTTGTGGTATCTGACAACTCACTAAATTAAGCTTTTTCATTAACTTAGTAGCCCGGTATCGACTCAACGTTACGTCACTTTCATCTTGTGTAATGATTTCACTGATTGTTCTGGCACCTGCGGAGCCACCGCTTAACTCATGAGCATTCTCAACCTTCTTTAGTAATACTTGATGCTCGACTGACGGCGAATTATCTCGTTTCAGCCAATATTTAAAGCTGCTACGATTAACACCGAAGACATCACACAATATTTTTATTGGATACCTTAGCTTTATGGCTCTGATTGAGTTTTTCGATTAATTCGAATTGTTCAGTGAGTCCGACATCAACAGAGCCGTAGCCTTTTTAGAATTTCCTTTTCTAATTCAATGCGTTCAATTTTCTTTTCAAGCTCTCTTATCCTAAGCTGCTCGGGAGTCATGGGTGTTGCTTTAGGCGCTTTGCCTTGCCGTTCTTCTTTTAACTGTTTAACCCATTTACCAATCGTCGAATAACCCACATTCATGGCCTTAGCTGCTTCTTCATGGGTATAACCATGATCGAGTACCAATTGTGCCGTTTCTAATCTAAATTCTGGGCTGAAATTTTTACGTGACTTCTTAGCCATTATCTTCACCTAATACTGTTATGATTCAATCATAACATCCTCTAATTAGGTGGCCAAAATCACTATGCCACTACAGGTTATACCTGAACATTGGTTATAACCTTACTATTTAGCTCTCCTTGATCCCCCTCTAATATCCAAAAACTCAGTACTTTCTGTCATATCAAGGTGAACATAAATTGATTGTTCAACAGCCTCTTGCACTGACAGAGGGTTTTTAATATACCCAACAAGTATTCACCGTCATTGGTTTTACTTAATCTATATATATAATATTTTTCTGAATGTTTATACGCACAATTTTTTTCATTGCCACGCAACTCTATTTCAGCATTTATATTTTTTCTGCCTTTAACTTCAATGAAGCGACTAACTGAAGATATATTTCTATTTTTATTTGATTTAAAGTCATCTCTTAATTGCTGAGATGAAAAACTTAGGATATCGCAGCCGAAACCTTCCTTTCCTTGAATTTGTCCTACTCTCAATGGAAACCTATTCGAGTATTCTTCAAATTCAATAGCCTTCTTTTCAGCAAAGTCTCCATCCGTAGCTTTATATCCTGAAACGCTGTTCCTTGAACTTTTAGTTCGCTTGACAACTTTTATATTAGTTGTTTTTTCTTTTTGACTGGCTGGGGATCTTTCGACGTAACCTCTATATCATCATCATCGTCATTTGATGCTTCTTTTTCACTCTTGTGAGTAGATCTCTTATCGCGAAGTTGCTCATCATCACCTGGGCTTTCAGAGCTTTCATCTTTATCATTTACTACTTCAGGATCATCAATTTCATCGAAGGCTGAGTATAGGTGCTCTTCTTCATCAATAGTAAAATCATCGTCAAAATCCAACAAAATTTCATCAATATCAATAAAGCTATCATCGCCTCTGATACTTTTTAGTAACTCTCTTCTTTCATTTTCTCCGCATGAAAATAATCTAGAAAAATTACCTCCATCTGTGAGTAAGAACATGCTTGCTAATGCAGAACCAACTGAATCAGCAAGTAACTGTGAATTAGAATTTGTTTGTAGTGATGGATTTGAACGCACATAAATAGTGCTAGTTGCTTCATCTATTAACCATCCCCAAAACGGAAGAGAAAACTCTATTGCATCGCCTTCATATATTACTTCTGCATTTAGTTCAGAACATACTTTAAGTGAATAACCTTTTAATTTTTGTAAAATTGCTTGTTGGCCAGCTACTCCAGCCCTTACAGCATACAAGTATGGTTTGGCTTTCTGGAAATAATCATCAAGGTCAATATCAAGAATATAATGTTTTGGTTTTTGCTTTAAAGAAGAAAGACTAATTGACTTTATACCAAAAACTTTTTCTACTTTTCTAACCCCAACCTTATGAGAAAGCGCAGCCATTGATAACTTTTTAGTTAAAGTGCTTGGCAAACTTCCAATATCATCATGTCTTAAGTCTGTTATCGGGTAATAATCGAACTTCCCATCACACACACCCCACATTTCTCCAGTAGACAAAAATTTTAACTTTGACGATTCATTACCAACTTCTATAGCATCGATAATATCTAAGAACCAGCGGTATAGTGCTTTAGCTGCAACTCCCTTCGGATCTTTTGCAGGAAGTTCTATCAATTTATCGTAAATATCAGAGGATTTCAGCTCAAACTGATTGGTAATTACACCGCCTTTCCTCCAACCATCAATTATGTTTCTTTCAGATACTCCAAAGCTTAATAACACTTCAGCTTTTGGTCTAGCTGGTCTACTAAAAATTGCATCTGTAGTTTTATCTATGACAATACACTCTTTAGGCTTTATTGGTTTTTGGTGTTTATCCATCAACCAATCCGTATATTCCAGCTTCCATTTTATGTAGCTAGGCAATGCCCCTTGATGAACTCTATCATTTCTGTCGTAGCCTTTTCTTGCCGCTATTTTGTTATCGGTGGTGTCAGCTAAAAGAGTATTAATTCTCTCATCTCTAGACAGCCATGCTGCTACTGCATCCGATTTAGTTGGAATCAAAAATTGTTCTAAACCATCTATATTTGCTATTGAAGTTAAATACAATGGAGATGAAGATAGTGATTCTTTTGTTTTAAAAATATACTCATTCCCAAAACTCACAGGGTAATCGAATGAGTCTTTAACATGTTCGAGATAAGTTTTATCAGCGCTAATATTTATTCGCTTTTGGATTATAGTTCTTGGCCATTTATTTACACCGAGCCAAATAAAAAACTCAATCAAGTTTTCAATGCTTTCCGTGAAATGAAATGTAGATGGTAGAGCGACTAATTTGCAATCTTTAACATCTTCGTACAAAACTTGGGTAATATTGCCATCAGAACCATAACCTTTCCCAAAATATAAATTTGACGTTCGAATTAAATCCCCTGATTGGTTTTCAATTTCTATAGTAACATTCGGTGGAAAGGCAGGTTTGACTGAACTAAGATCTTCAGCTTTATATATTCTATAAATTGCAGTAATCAATTCGTCATTTATTATCTTTCTTTCCGGAGTTTCAACAACTTTTTTCTTCGAGTTTGCATTTGCTGCTAACCTACTAATAAGGCTACCCAAGGAGTATTCTCTTAAGCCAAAATCCGATAGTTTTACTTGTAGACTTCTTACATCCTTTGCTTCTAAGAGGAACATCAGTTTTGTTTGCATAAGCTCATCTAAAAACCAAAGCTTTTGCCATGAAGGAAGTTCGGGTAAATCAATTCCTTTCCGAGAATTAAAAACTGTCACTGCATGCGGTAGACTTTTCTGGTTAGTTGCTAACAGTAAAGAAGATGAATGAGTAGAAGAATGGAAATTATGAGCTATTATTCCAGTAATTGCTTTAACTCGCTGATCTACATCTTGCCAATTATGAGCAATAAATCTTTCTTGTATCTCTTTATTATTTATGTGTTCAGCACCTAATTTAATGAAAAATCGGCTTTGTTCTTTATTACATTTTGCAATATCGCCAAAACTTTCTTCAGGCAACCACTCGGTACTTTCAATGTTTAAAACTTTACTAAGTTTAGGTGAAAGTAAAGAACCATCAATAGTAGGTATTATGTTTTTATTGGACACAGCATCGTATAATAAATCTTCAAAATTCACAGACTTAAAATCGTGTGAATAACTTTCTAAAGGTATCACTATTTTATAACCAGCATTAATACCATCAGGGAACTGTTTTGCTCTTAACTCTGCTACTTCGGCTATAAACTCCGCTAACTTTTCAAAAACGAACTCATTAGTTTTGCATTTTTTTAAGTGGTTTCTACTTTGGTCTAATTCAAAAGTAGCGTGGCAAACAACAGGAACGGGAAGGTTTATTTGTGTAGGAAAATAAGAATATAATGGATGAGTTACTGGGTTATCACCGTCATTATAATCCGGCACAGCAATGATTAGCTCGTAACCCAATAATTTATCGGTGTTATTATCAAGATAAGTACTTTCTACATTTCCTGACTGTCTAAATATTTGCCAAATACCAATAGGTTCATCATTCTCTAAAACTAAAGATGCCGATTCATCTCCTTCTTTTGTCCAAACTTTAACGTCTTTATTTGGCAGGATAAATATAATTTCATCTAAATATGGGACAAATAAAAGTACTTCTGGGCTAAGTGAACAGATTTGTTTTTCGACATCATATCTAAATTCAGGCTTTTCAAAAGGTATACCTATAACAGTATTGTAACCCTCGGAACGCCAGAAATGGCAGCGCTCTTTAAACTTTAAAGTAGTAGGTTCAGTCAATTCATCATAGTTTTTACCAAATGCTGGAAATGGCAAAATGGGAAATACTAACCCTTTTTCTTGCTCCTGCTCTTTAGAGACTAATAACTGAACGTCATTAGATTGACTACAGATCTGCTTTAATAACTTTTTATTATACGCACCACTATATGCGATATTTAAACTCCCACTAGATATTAAAGGTTTTTTAGTTAAATTTAGTACCGAGCGAAACCCTAGTCCTTTGCATCCGATTAACTTTTTTCTTTACGCCTTTTAGGACTAAGATGATGATTTTGTAATGAATGTACACCACCAAGCGAGAACGCCTTACCAGTATTAGCAACTAATAGCCCTTCATCCATTACCTCAATAACAACTCTCCCCTTACAGAAGACTCTTTAGCTTGATCCGCAGCATTTTGTAAAAGTTCTAAAACCTCCCTGCCTTTATAATCTTCACTGGTGGCTCTTTCACTGCGAAACTCTTTTATTAAATTAGCAGGTTTAGCTAAATATGATTCTAGAGTTTTTGTTTCTTCTTCAGAAAGCCATTCATGCCACTCTGAAATAGTTTCAGGGACCTTAGAGTCATTCATATTTTACATAATCCTAATATTGTCTAAAAATTATATAGACTGTAATCTGAATATAGTTTAAGAGCCGTAGACCACTGCTAAAACATCAAACAACTTTAACACGATTGATCAATGCTGACTGTTGCTTAGCACTTGGTAACTAGCTATCTTCTGTCCCAAAGCGTGTAGAACAGATATCGGTGCCGCCGAATAGGTAAAGTTTATCTTACTATAACTAATGTAACTTTATAAATTTGAGGGCAAAATAATGAGCATAAACGGTTCTACGAGAAGGAGTTGCTAAAAGGGGCAGTCCCCAAAATTCTCATATTGACAAATTAGCTGCCATAGATGAGATAGGTTGAGGCTTCTACCGAGAAAACACAGGTACGGCAGATTTTTATTGCTGACAATAATCTAAATCATTTATTTATACATACAACTTCGTAGCCATTTGCCCTAATCTGATCTAAATCTTGTTCACTTAAAGTGACTCTATTTTTCGCTGACTTAGCATAAGTCCTATGAATTGCTATACAGAGCAAGTGAGTCGGTCTTGTCATACCGACATAAAGTACCTTTTTCTTCGCCTCTAAGCCTTTCTTCTTCTTGCCTTTTAATAGAGGCAAGAGTTGATTTATATCGTAGCCCTTGTTGTATGTTTCCATAATTAGAGTCGCAGTATGGGTTTCACCTTTTGCTCTATGTATTGTAGAAACAAATATATCTATAGGAGAGCCTTCAGCAACGACTGAAATTTTGTTTGGCTCGCTTTTACTTTTGGTGTTCTATAGTTGGAAATTAATGTAATGAGCTGATCTTGCTCGTATTTGAACCCCATAAAATCAGCCAGTGACTGTAATGATTTTTCAAGATATAGATTGAGGTCAGTCTCAATTAGAAGCTCTTCAACAATGTAAAATGAGTTCAATTTTAACTCATCAAGAAGAACTTTATTGTTGAGTTTCAAATAGTGAATTAGTGTCTTTGTTGTAAACTTGTTCCCTTTATTTTTTATTCCATTCACGTCTAGGTATTGAACAACCAAGTTCCAATAAACGTTATTGATAAAGCATGGCGTAATTTCACAGCTACTATTGAAAAATTTATCTCTAATATTATCTCCATTTATAAGTTCAGGAGGGGTTACAGCATGAGACTCAACGTAGCTTGGTATGGTATGGTAGTCGTTAACTTTTCCTATATTCCCAACTGCTTTAAACATTGGATTATTTTCCAAATGCAAGTTGTGTCTTTTAATCAACTCAGCAAACTTAGGCAATACCTGATCAATACGTTCATCATCGAATACTATGACTACTGGATCAATATTAACTTGACTACCAGTTGTTAATTTATGATCTGTTATGGAGAAATGGCTAGCAACATTAGAGATTTTTGGAGATAACCTCTTCGTATCACATATTCTAATATGTTCATCCTTGATATCCCATGTCTGTTCATTTGAACTTTGAAAATTAAATATTGACTGATCGTTGTCACCAATTTTTTGAATTGTAGAGTCAGAATTTCCGAAAATATTATTTAAAAGATCAAACTGTCTATTATCTGTATCTTGAGTTTCATCAACAAAAACATAGCTGAATCTTGCGCTGATAAGGTTTACTATATCAGGGACTTCTTTCAGATATGCTTCTGCCAAGTCATAACAGTGACTAAATGTTAAATAACCTCTTGATGCTATTTGATTTACAACGTTCTTTTCAAGGTAAGATTTGAGTTGGGCATAAAATGGTTTTGTACTGTTAACCATTGTTTTTTCCCTTCCTCCAGATTGCTTTAACACAATTTTTTCGTCATATACCTCTAAGTTGTCTAAAAACCTCTCAACACTTTTAAAATTATTTTCTTGGCATCGCTTTAATAAAATCCTACCAATCCAGTTGGAATTCATTAAAGAGACCAGTTTCTCATTGAATATTTCAGAATCTATTGTCTCGGGCTTTTTCCCAAATATCTTCACATACATAGGTATTGCCAAGTATTTATTAATAAAAGACTGAAATGTTCCTACATGGTTGGGGTATCCAAGAACCTTGCTTCCGTTATGGCCAAGCTTACGTTTGATTTCATCGACAGCAACATTGGTGTGAGTTAGAACTAAAATGCCACTTTTATCCGGGAACGGCATTTTAGTGGCGAGTATATCCAGCTTAGCAACCAATGAAGTCGTTTTACCTGCCCCCGGACAAGCTTGGATATCTTTTGTGACGGAACATTTAATAAACTCTTTACTCCCGTCATCGAACTTTAGGGAAAGTTTCTTCTCTACATCTAGAATATCTTGTTCTGTTATCGGACTCATACTTATTTGCCCGTCACATTCTTAATCGCACTAACCAAATAGCTAAGGTTTTCATCTGCTTCTACGCCTTCAAAATCGGCGTCAATGATAAAGTCTGAGAAAACCTGAGCTACAACAGCTTTTGAAATCTTCTTATCGAGCATGATCTTCTGATAGATATTGTAAGCAATTTCATCAACACTCAAATTATCTTCATCTTTCCATTTCTTATATTCGACCTTAGCTTTTTCAATTAATGCAACTTTTTCTTCTTTGTTATACACATAGTCTTTTGACTTTGTTTTATGGCAAATATAAACAGCTTGGTGGAACAATTCACTTAAACAACTTCTAGCGATGCTATATTCAAGAGTCCAATAAGGCGCAACAAAAGCAGTTACAGGCGCTTCATATTTATCTCGAATGTCTTGAGCTGTATTTATCCTCATCTCTTCGATCTCTACTGAGGTCATTTCAACTTTAATAGTTTTGCCTTCTTCATCTTTAAGATTATTTCCATCTTCGTCTTTTTTATTTTTAGTTTGCTTATCTTCATGAATAAAAGGTCTTACATCCACATCAGTTATCAATGAAACATCAAGACTTAATTTTTTTCGTCCTGTCTCAAGAATATATTTGAATAGCGCAAGAATGCTGTACTACCTACATTTACAATAGACACACCATGCTGTGAAAGCTCACGACCTAATTTTTTGGCAAAAGAAGGTAACATAATATTTTCAGCATCCCCTTCGACTAGAATCACTCCATTGGCAAAAAACAAGTTAGACTTAGTTGAGTCAAGAAAACGCTCCAGAAATGAATAATCCCCCTCTCTCAGCTTTGTATACTCTTTGCCCATTGGGTATAAACATCCATCTTTGCATAGTACTAAGTTTTTCAATTTGACTTTAGACGCTAAACTCGTGCTATGAGTTGTGAGTATGAACTGAATTTTGTTCTCTTCACATATATTTTGAATAGCCTCAATCAACCTGATTTGTGTTTGTGGATGCAAATGAGCTTCAATCTCTTCGATCAACCCTAACTTCAAGCCCTGATAGTTGCTTTTTTCAGTAATAACAGCTCTGCGGCTATATACAAAAGGTTATGGGAACCAAGACCTTGATTGTTGTTTTCAGATACTGATTGGTTGAATAATCTTAGTGATAACTTTTCTAAAACCGATTTGAGGGAGCTATCACTTACATTAAACCTTGAGTTGAGCTTATTGTTTTCAAGAGAAAACTCATCTAGATATGTGTTTATGTCTAAAAGCAACTCTTTGCCATCATGAGTTGTAAAGAATTTTTCGATAGCCTTATTCGTCAAGGACATTATTCGAAGTAAGCGATGGTTTTCTTCATCCTCGAAAACATCATGGTTATAAAGAATTTGAGATAAACGAGATCCCTTTTTCGGTGTTAGTTCGCTTTCAGCATCACGTAGTGGCTTGAGATATGTTGCCCTGAGCAAATCACGAGCTTCACCATTAATTGCAACTCCTTCATCATCACTACCAGCCTTAACATCGTAAAAGACCCTGCCAGTTTTCCTTGATGCTGAGATCCATACCTTCAAGAAGTAATTTTTGTCTTCATCAGTACCAAGCCATTCAATAAAGTGCTTTGCTTCGTGCTTATCAAAGCCCTTAAAGGTGCATTCCACACGGAATTCAGTGGCTCGATGTGATTCATCTTTGCTTGAGTCTAAATAAAAGTCTTCTACGCACGGTCTTAAATACTCATAACTTTGAGTGTTCAACACATACTTAATAGCATCTACAATCGCCGTTTTTCCTGAGTCATTTTCCCCAACCAATAAATTTAGGCCAGAGTTGAACTCAACCTCTAACTGTTCATACCTTCTGAAATTTTCCATTTTCAAACAATGTAAATACATTTTTATACCCAATCAACAAACGAAAAACATACCCTTAATCTATATCGCTACAATGTTCTTTTATAAATCATAGGGTTACACTACAGATTAGTTTATCATGTAAACTTAGCTGCATATAGTGTGTTAGTTGAGATGTGTACCACTTTAAATTTACTTAAAGAGAGCTTTTCCCATAACTCTGTTAATTCATGGACAGCTAAGTAACAAGGTAGATTACACGCTTTTATCCAGAAATGAGTTACCGTGAATGATCGCATTTCGCTCAGTAGGACTCGGCAGATCAACTACAAGCTAATACTCATTAATGTATAACTTCTTTCATCTTAAAACTTTCCCTAACAATATGAAGTACTATCGGCTTCAAAAACGCATAAGAAAAAAGGCGATCCATTTCTGGGTCGCCTTTTAAAAAATAATGTTGAGTCTAATTAACCAACTTAATTGAAATAACCATCTTAGTTAAATCGTTAACCAACTTAGTTAATTATCCTCACATATAAACTAATCTTCTCTGTACGTATCCAGCGGAGGGCACGAGCAGATGAGGTTACGGTCACCGTATACGTCGTCGATTCGAGTTACCGTTGGCCAGAATTTATTTTCTTTAACCGCGGCGCATGGGAATGCGGCGTAGTCACGGGCGTATGCTCGGTTCCACTCTGGGTCTAGTACATCTTCAGCTGTGTGCGGTGCAAATACTAATGGGTTGTCGTCGACAGTCCATTGGCCGTTTTCAACTTTCGCGATTTCTTCACGGATGGCAATCATCGCGTCAACAAAACGGTCTAGTTCTACTTTTGCTTCTGACTCAGTTGGTTCAATCATTAACGTGCCCGCAACTGGGAACGACATGGTTGGTGCATGGAAGCCGTAGTCGTTAAGACGTTTAGCGATGTCCATTTCTGTGATGCCTGAGCTTTCTTTAAGTGGACGAATGTCGATAATACATTCGTGCGCTACGCGGTTATTACGGCCGCGGTACAATACTGGGTAGTGTTTGCTTAATCGTTCCATTACATAGTTGGCGTTTAAGATAGCCACTTCTGTTGCTTGGCGTAAGCCATGTTTACCCATCATGGCAATGTAGGCCCATGAAATTGGTAAGATGCCCGCAGAGCCATATTGTGCAGCAGAAACCGCACCGTTTTCTGTTCCCACGTTGTCGACATTGTTGTCGCCAAAAAATTCAACTTTGCTCACGACGTGGTTTGGTAAAAATGGTGCTAAATGCGCTTTAACGCCAATTGGTCCCATACTCAGGCCGCCGCCACCGTGTGGAATACAGAAGGTTTTGTGTAAGTTTAAGTGGGAAACGTCGGCACCGATAAAGCCAAGGTGAAGTTAAGCCAACCTGGGCGTTCATGTTTGCACCGTCAAGATAAACTTGACCGCCAAACTGGTGAACAATTTCACATACTTCTTTAATGGTTTCTTCGTATACACCGTGAGTTGACGGGTACGTGATCATGATGCAAGACAGCGCATCAGCGTGTAATTCCGCTTTTGCTTTTAAGTCTTCCATGTTGACGTTACCGTCAGGTAAACATTCAACAACAACCACTTTCATGCTGGCCATTTGCGCAGATGCAGGGTTAGTGCCGTGTGCAGAGCTTGGGATTAAGCAAATGTTGCGGTGATGATCGCCATTGCTTTCGTGATATTTACGAATTGCAATCAAACCGGCGTATTCACCCTGTGCACCTGAGTTAGGTTGCATAGAAATATTGTCGTAACCGGTTACGTCGATTAACCAATCTGACAATTCACCAATCATCTTACGGTAACCTAAAGCTTGGTCCGCAGGACAGAATGGGTGCAAGTTACCAAATTCTGGCCAAGTCACTGGGATCATTTCCGCAGTTGCGTTTAGCTTCATGGTACAAGAACCCAATGAGATCATTGAGTGATTAAGCGATAAGTCTTTACCCTCTAACTTACGGATATAACGCAACATTTCTGTTTCGCTTTGGTAAGAATTAAATACTGGATGCGTTAATACGTCTGTTTTACGAGCATATTCAGCAGGGATAGACGAGCTGTCTTGGGCAACAATTTGTGCGTCAATCACACTTACATCTAAACCGTGACCTTCGCCCAAAACAACATCAAACAACTCAAGTAAATCGGCTTGTGAAGTGATTTCGTTTAACGTTGCTGACAACTTGCCTTCAAGATCGGTACGGAAGTTAACTAACTTACCTTTAGCACGGGCTAAAATTTCATCTTTGTTTGGTGCCACAAATGTGATGGTGTCGAACCAAGTTGCATTAACAAGTGAAACGCCTTTAGCAGTAAGACCTGCGGCAAATATGTCTGCCATACGGTTAATGCGAGTTGCAATTGTTTTAAGGCCTTGAGGACCGTGGTATACCGCATAAAATGCCGCCATGTTGGCAAGCAAAACTTGAGCGGTACAAATATTTGAATTGGCTTTTTCACGACGAATATGTTGTTCACGGGTTTGCATTGCCATACGTAGGGCTTTGTTGCCGCGGCGGTCTTTAGACACACCAATGATACGGCTAAGGCAATGAACGTTTATGTTTGTCGCTTGTGGCGAAAAACGCGGCGTGTGGGCCACCATAACCCATAGGAACACCAAATCGTTGAGCAGAACCTAATACGGCATCTGCGCCTAAATGACCTGAGCCTTCTAATAATAATAAGCTCATGATATCGGCTGCAACTAATGCAACGGCTTTATTGGCTTGAACGCCAGCAATCAAAGGTTTGATATCGTTTACTTGACCTTCTGCACCTGTGTATTGGAACAAGGCACCGAAGATTTCTAATTCTGGGGCTTTTTCTGCTTTGTCGATGATTACGTCAAAACCAAACATTTCTGCACGGGTTTTAACAACGTCAATGGTTTGAGGGAAAACATCGTCTGCAATAAAGAAGCTATTGGCTTTTTTGGCTTTAGAAACACGTTTTGCTAGACCCATCGCTTCTGCTGCTGCAGTTGCTTCGTCTAATAATGATGCACTTGCTAAATCTAAGCCTGTTAAGTCGATAGTCATTTGTTGGAAGTTCAACAACGATTCTAAACGACCCTGAGCAATTTCAGGTTGATAAGGCGTATACGCTGTATACCATCCTGGGTTTTCCATAACGTTACGTAAAATAACGTTAGGAACCGACACTGGGTGGTAACCTAAACCGATATAAGATTTTGCAACCTTGTTTTCACCAGCAACTTGTTTTAAATACGCTAACGTCTCTTCTTCTGTTTGCGCGTCGCCAATGTTCATATCTTTGTCTAAACGAATCGAACCTGGGACCGTTTGGTCAATTAGCTCATCCACTGAACTTACGCCTAACACTTGACACATTTCTGACTGGTCACTTTGGCTTGGACCAATATGACGGCGAATGAAAATGTCGTGTTGTTCTAGTTGCTGTAAGCTGGTTTTTTCGGTCATGGTAGTGCGACTTCCTAAAATTGCTGTATGTGTTGTAAATCGGCTTTGCGTTTTAAACACCATGTAAAGTGAAAGGTGCATAAATCGACAAATAGTACTTTTGCATTGAAACCGTTTTCTGGCCTAACCAAGCACCTAGACTTAAACGATTACAATTTGCGTTGCAGGATATGGTTTGTCTAAACAACCCATAAAACTGCAGCGCAAAAACAAAGAAGCCCCGTTACATTTCCTATAGAGATAAGTTAACGGGGCCTTTATTCATTTACGATTAGTCTTCGTCGATAGACTGAGCGTAACCTTCTGCGTCAAGAAGATCTTCTAGTTCAGAAGCGTCTTCCATTTTAATTTTGAACAACCAACCGTCACCGTATGGGTCGTTATTAACTGTTTCTGGAGAGTCTTCTAATTCTTCATTTACAGCAACAATTTCGCCCGCAACAGGAGCATAAATGTCTGATGCTGCTTTAACTGATTCTGCAACTGCACAATCGTCACCAGCGGCATATTCGTCGCCTACATCAGGCAAGTCAACAAATACCATGTCGCCCAAAAGTTCCTGTGCGTGCTCTGAAATGCCTACAGTAACAACGCCTTCACCTTCGTTACGAACCCATTCGTGAGACGAAGCATATTTTAAGTCCGATGGAATATTGCTCATTATTATGTTCCTTAGGATAGATAATTTAAGTTTAGTTATTTACAAATTTAGCCACATACCTTGGAAAAGATAATTGGTGTGCGGCTATACTTCAACCTGCAAACGATAATTTCTTTATAAAACGTCTAATTGACGTTCTTTTTGCTCTTATTTGTCGCTATTTTCTTAGTTAAGAACTCAGCCTAATCCAAGATGGCATAGCAACAAAAACGATAAAAATTAAAGTACTGATTTGCCGTTACGAACAAAGCCTGCTTTAACCACTTTAACGTCAACTAATTTTTTGCGCATTTCAACTTGTACGCTTTCACCGATAGCAACACCACTTGGCACACGGGCCATAGCGATTGAATAGCCTAACGTAGGTGAAAATGTGCCTGACGTTATTATGCCCTCGCCTGCTTCTGAAATGACTTTCAGGCCGCTGCGTAAAACACCTTTTTGTTCCATAACCAAACCAACTAGTTGCTCAGTCCCCGCTTCTTTCGCTTTCGTAATTGCATCACGACCAATAAAGTTACGGTCTTCAGGTTGCCAAGCGATAGTCCAAGCCATGTTAGCGGCAAGAGGCGAAACAGTGTCGTCCATATCTAAGCCGTAAAGGTTCATACCCGCTTCTAAACGAAGCGTATCACGGGCACCTAAGCCACAAGGTTTAACGCCAGCATCTAGTAGTTGTTGCCATAAGTTAGCGGCCATCTCTGGCGCTAACATAATTTCGTAGCCAGTTTCACCTGTGTATCCGGTTGTTGCAATAAACAAATCGCCAGCTTGAACACCAAAAAATGGCTTCATGCCTTCAACGGCTGCATTTTGCTCGTCAGTTAATAATGTGGCTACTTTTGCTTTTGCATTTGGGCCTTGAACAGCGATCATCGCCCAATCTGGTTGTTCTGTGATAGTGACCGAAAACGCTTCGGCTTGTTTATTGATCCAAGCTAGGTCTTTTTCACGAGTTGCTGAGTTTACAACTAAGCGGTAAAACGTTTCGTCAAAGTAATATACGATAAGGTCGTCAATTACGCCGCCGGCTTCATTTAACATTCCTGTGTATAAGGCTTTGCCCGGTACAGTTAATTTAGCAACGTCGTTGGCAACTAAATAGCGTAAAAACGATTTAGCGTCTGTCCCTTTAATATCAACAATGGTCATGTGAGATACGTCGAACATACCCGCGTCTTGGCGAACCGCATGATGCTCTTCAATTTGAGATCCGTAGTTGATTGGCATTTCCCAACCGTGGAAATCAACCATTTTGGCATTTGCTTCTACATGTTTATCAAATAAAACCGTTTTATTGCTCATATTCTCACCTAGTTTGAACCTTTCATCATGATTAATGATGAAAATAATTGTTCATTTTGTTAACCACAAAAATTACACGGGAATTGAAATTGCGGCAGAGTATAGACTAATTTAGACTTATTCTCCATAGCCTAAGCATTAGTAATACTTATCTGAAACATTACCGAATTTTGGTTTAGATGATTTCAACGGGCACCGCTAATGTCGGTAGGTTACCTTTCATTCCCATAGCGTTGAGTATAATTTCATGTTTCACCATTGGCATCGAATTAGTCATTGATAAACCGGCTGTACGGATCAATTTTTTTATTGGATTGTTGCCTTCAAACAACGACTTTAACGACTGCATCGCAAGAATAACCTGCTGCGCTTCCGCTTTTCGCCATCGCTCGTAACTACGTAATTGTTGGGTCATTTCAGGTAAATTTGCCACATCTACGCTTTGCAGTTGTTGCACCAAACTCGCCGCATCTAATAGGCCAAGGTTCATGCCTAATCCGGCTAATGGATGAATGGTATGTGCGGCGTCGCCCACTAAAACCACGCGTTTATCCAGCCATTGATTAGCATAACGCATTGTAAGTGGAAATGACTGGCGTTTGCTGTGTAAGCTAACCGGCCCAAGTACACTGTCTGTTGCGGCTGTTAATGCTCGAGAAAATTGCTCATCGTTGTCTGCCATTAATTTCTCGGCGTTTTCAGGTGATGTTGACCACACGATAGAGCACAAATTACTATTATAAAGTGGTAGCAATGCTAATGGCCCTTCAGGCAAAAATACCTGTCTTGCACAATGAGTATGTGGTTCAGTGGTTTTAATTGTGGCAACAATTGCATGGTGATCGTAATCAGAAAAAGTAATGGGTAGTTTTAGCAATTTTCGAATATTTGAATTAGCCCCATCGGCCGCAATAAGCAGTTTGGCTAATATAGGTGCGCCGTTTTCTAACGTCACTAATACATGTTCGTCACTGTTATGAATCGTTTGATATTTTGTCTCAAACAACAAGGTAATCTTATGATGTTGTTGCGCTGTATTAATTAATGCATTACGAATATTGGCGTTTTCGATAATATGCCCAAGACGCGGTTCAGAGACTTGTTCGGCATTAAAATTAATTCGCCCAAAAGAATCTTTTTCCCAAACGTCCATGTCTGAATAAGGTGTTAGTCGAGCACAATCCAAATGTTGCCAAACTTCTAAGTTCCTCAGGATCGCTTCGCTTGCGGGTGACAGCGCTGATACTCGCGTTTCAGGCGATGACAGTTTGGTTTCAGCCGCACTGTTATCTATTACCGTAACCGTAAAACCGGTATTGGCAAGGCCAAGTGCTGTCGTTAACCCTACACTTCCGCCACCGACGATAACGATGTCTGTTGAAATCATGCCTAAAATCCTACTCTGTTTTTGTTCTTGGGTTAATTTTGATCATGCGCTTGTTGTTCTTGAACTAACGGTTTTAACTGAGCTAATTGAGGCAATTGCGTGAGTTGCGGAATATTCTTTGCCGACTGACTGCCCATAAAGTGTAATGCTAACCACTGTTGTAGGGGATCAAATTTTTGCAGGGACATCAATCCAATAGTCCGGACAAATGCTGGCAAGCGCCCTTCCAGTCCAAATATTCGTACCAATGAATCTGTAAAAGTTGTGATCCGGTTTATGTCGTCCACCCGATTGTTTTGATATTGATTTAATAACCTAAAGCTACCGATGTCTTGTTTACTATCTAAAGCAACTTTAATTTCATTAACCAAAACCGCAATATCTCGCAATCCTAAATTAAACCCCTGCCCCGCAATTGGGTGAACGGTATGTGCCGCATTGCCTAACAAAACAACGCGATTGTGAGTTAAGTTTTGAGCTTTAGAGCAATACAGTGGAAAAGACGCCCGCTCGCCCGCTTCGATAATTTCACCCGCGGCAAAACCAAACTCAGCCTGCAACGCTTTGCAAAACTCAGTGTCTGTTAATTTTGAAATGTCGTCTGCTTTATCGTGGCTTTCGGTCCACACAACAGAGTATTGTTGCGGACCTATCGGTAACAGGGCTATTGGACCATGTGTGGTAAAACGCTCAAACGCAACAGCATCAACAAAGTCTTTACTCTCAAGGTTTGGGTGACGCAGCAATTTTGCAAACTTACCGTCTTTACCATCTGCACCTTGGGTTTTAATATTCGCCACAACTGCGGTTTGACTGTAATCCGCTGTATCGTTTTCAATGCCTAACAAAGATTTTGTGCTCGACATACCGCCTTCTGCCACGACTAACAACTTGGAATGCAATTCATTACCATCGGTTAACGTGAGTTTGGTGTAGTCACCCTGATGACAAATTGCGCTAATTTCGGTTTGCACAAACCAACTCATTTTTGTTCCGCCATTTGCGCCAATGTTTGCTGAAATATCTGTCCGATATTGCGCATTTCGGCTACATATCCCATGGCGGATAATTGGAAATCAGTGGCTTTTAAAATGGTTTTACCAATATGACCTTTGTCAGACGTAACAATAGTTTTAATTGGCCATGCGTGGGGTTTTAATCTTGGCCAAACGTGCCAATGTTGCAAGAGCTTTAACGAGCCGTAAGATAACGCGATGCAACGACCATCAAAGTTGTTTGTAAAGTTTAATTGAGGTTCGGTTTGCTGCGCTTCTAAACCAAATTGTGGTTTAGTTGTTGCGTTTGGGTCAACTATCGCAATGTTTAATTCCGGCGACTCCTGCCTCAAACCAATTGCAGTTAGCAATCCCGACAGTCCACCGCCAGAAATAACAACATCGAATATTTGAGGGTTTGATCCATTTTCTGTCATCGGTTTTATTTCAACTTTGTCCGTCGGCGTTAAATTTGTTTTCGGTTTCTATAACCTTGTCACGGTTTGCAATTAGTCCGTTCGTATTCAAAAAAACAACTTTGCATCATCAATTTATTGAGTGGTGAGATAAACGAAAAATGCTTAATCTCACAGCACATCAATAAAAGTAATCTTATTGCATTAACGCTTCGATCTCTTCAACAGATTTTGGCGCGGTAATCGTTAAGTTTTCATAACCGGTTTCGGTGATCAAAATATTATCTTCTATACGTATACCGATGCCGTGCCATTTTGGATCACAATTAGCTTCCGAATCGATATAAATGCCTTGGCTCAACCGTAAATACCATGCCTGCTTGCAACGGACGTTGAGCACCAGCTTGGTTATAGTCTCCAACATCGTGTACATCCAGGCCGAGCCAATGAGCTAATCCATGCATATAGAAAGCTCGGTGGGCGTTTTGTGAAATTAGTTGCGTGACATCGCCTTCTAAGATATTTAACTCAACCAACCCTTGGGTAATAAGTCGAACCGATAATTCGGTTAACGCTTTTAGTGTCGTACCCGGTTTGATGTTATTAATGACTTCAACCTGAGTATTTAATACTAATTGATACAGCGCTTTTTGTTCTGGTGAGAATTTACCCGATACAGGGAAGGTACGAGTAATGTCAGCCGCGTACCCCTGTAATTCACAACCGGCGTCTATTAAGACTAATGACCCAGACTCAATCACATCTTGGTTTTCAGTGTAGTGTAAGATACAGGCATTTTCGCCACCACCAACAATTGTGCCGTAGGCTGGGTGTTTGGCACCAGACATCGCAAATTCGTGATGAATTTCTGCTTCGAGTTGAAACTCAGTGACCGGTTGCTTTAACTTATGCAGGTTTGCCGCAAACAACATGGCGCGTTTATGGGCGGTAGAAGATATTACGCCGGCCCGTTTCATAACGGTAATTTCATCAGCCGACTTAAACAAACGCATCTCGTGAATAAGTGGTCGCGGATCGGATATTTGCGTTGGCGCATTCCAGCCTTTTTAGGCCCTGTTCGAAGTTCGTTTAACAAATCAAAAATACGTTTGTCGTTTGCTTCAGATTCACCCTGTGGCCAATACAAGATAGTGGTATTGTTTATAGCGGTAAATAACACACTGTGGAGTTTAGACTCATCAAACGTTTCGTCAAACTCAAATTGTTGCTTGGCAACTTCTGCACCAATACGACGGCCCTGCCAAATTTCAGCAACTTTGTCTTTAACCCGGCAAACCAGTGTTGAACTTGTTGTATCCAAAGACTTTTCTAAAACAAGCCACGCATCTGGCTCAGGAAAATTAGTGAGGTATTGAAAATCACTATTTTGTCTAAACGGAAACTCGGTATCGTTACTGCGTGTTAGTTCATTGGCGGCGGGTATTATGGCAACGCTGTTTGGCGCCATTTGGGCTAACAGACGATTGCGGCGGGTGACAAACTCACTGTTTGGTATCATAACGTTTTATTAACTCGTAAATAATTAGTGAAGGGTCTTTTTAGGCTCTGCGTCGTCTTGTAGTGGCTTACCAAACTCCTGATGGATTAACACAGCCGATATGCGAATAAACTCCACCACTTCGTAATAGTCGCCCTGACTTTCGTTTGTATCATCTAAATTTGGATCCATGCGCGTGATGTTAGTAAAGTCTTCAATAATTTCACGTACGTCATTGGATGCCATTTTTAAATCACGTTGATTCAGACCAAAACCCACTAAAAATATTGAACCCAGTTAATTAGCTCTTCGGCTTGCTCTGACAAAACCTCATCATCGTCAAGTAACATAAGTTCAAACGACATATCTTCCGAGGCCAATTGACTAAATATTGACTGGGTTAATTCTTCGCTAGACTTTTTTAATGAGCCTTTGATAGCCATACCATTGTTAAACAAGTCGGCTAAATGGGCTAAATAATCTTCCGAACCTTTAAACATGCCACCAGCGATTAACCCGGTAATTAAACCGTGTAGCTCACTCGCTGTCGCTGTGAAATCGTGTTCGTTTATTACGCTCATTAATTCCTGATGTTTCATATTATCTTCCAAAAAATTTAATACTTTAAGTGTAAAACAGATTTTGAATTTAAAGAAGTAGATTGCTGTGAATGTTGTTTTTCGTGTAAATAACGGGCAATAAAACGTCATCTTGAAAAATAAATGGCCAGTTGAATTTTATTTCTCTATTTTCCGTTGCAGCGCTTTCTAATCCTGTTATATTCCGCGACGCAATAAATTCTCTCTACAATGTTCGATATTGTTATTGGGCATTATGGAAATACTGGTTTATTGTTTGTTTTGGTTGCTTGTAGGGTGTTTGACAGAAAACTCATATCCCTGAGCCGATAATACTTACCTAGGAATGCATTTTCCGTTCTATTGCGCAAGCTCGGCTAGTCTTTGGCTAGTAATCGAGAAGCCTACGGAACAGAAATGTGCTCCGCCTTGAACAATTCGGCGTTCAAGGTTTTAGTTTTCATCGGCACCTTGGGGACCACCTAAAACAAAGACTTCCAACACATTTTTAAATAGAATTCCCACGCACCAAAATCATTAAAGCTAACACTGTGGTACACATCGTGGTACACAAAACCATTTGGTTGGATCCCCGTCATGGGGTGTCAGGGGTCGCCAGTTCGAATCTGACCAGTCCGACCAATTTTAAAGGCTTTCAGAGCATCTCTGAATTTGCCGCCCACTTAACGCCCACTTAACGCCCACTTATACAGTGATTCAAATGTAAGTAATTTTAGGCTGAAAACGACACAATTATTTTTCAACAAGATGCCAAAATGAATAGTAAAATCATTTCTGAATTTTTGTCTGGCTAGGTCCAATGGATGGTCACATTCGTGGCGGTGTGGATACCCATAGTAAATTAGAATTACGTGGTTATTCAATGTGCCACTCGTTTTTGTTCTTTTCGTTTTGGGTGTCATCGCAATTAGATGGCTTTCTAAACTACTATAAAAAGTGTACATTTCTATTTGTAACCGCAGACACTAACCCAGCAGCTAAGTTATCAACTCTCTGAGCATAATCCTGATCTGTCGTCCAGTTAGCAAGTAAGGCATTCTTTGCTTGAGTATCACCTACAATATCATAGGCACTATTTGCAACATGCACTAAAACATCCCACCCGCTATAATCACCTTCATATTGGTAAGCGTCAAACAAAGATCGTCTGCAAGTGCTGCGGAGGCACTTTGGTCAACATCGGACTTTCCGTTGATAGTTGCAACTAGATAATTACTCTAAAGTCTAGTTGGGTTGCCTAAGCGCGCACAAGAACGATTACCTGTCGTTTATAGCCGTCGAAAACATCGCCGTTCTAACCTAGCTTGCAGAGCACATTGACCTACTCACTAAGTCGAACGGCATTAAGCGGCTATTCGATTAAGTAACACATCTACTTATTTTTTCCAGTGATCGACAATTTCCGAACATCTGGTTGGAAAGACCATAATTTCAGGTTTTCTAAACTGAATGTTGACGTTGACGACACTTTGACTAAATCACTATCTCGTTTTGAAGGATAACTTCGAACCGAAAAAGCGGCCGCGTCATTAATAAACACGTCTACGACTGACCCATCAACAAAAACTCGTACGGACTCAATTGTGCCAAAATCTTGTTTAGAATAATGTCCCGTTAAGATCTGAGGCCCTTCGTCTTCACCAGCTAAACTAGAACGACTTTTATCCAATGTGACTTTACCCGTTTCCCCATCAATCACAATGGATGTTTGTTCTGTGCCATCGCTACTGCTCAATACGTCGATTTTCAAGCTGTTGTCACTCAACAGCCTGGCCTTTAATATAGAGCTCGTAAGCTTTTAGTTCTGATGACACAAAAATCGGCTCTGGCGAGATCAAGACCTTTTGTAGATTAAACTGCAACTTATCACGTAACTGGACTAACTCAGGGGCTGGAGCCTGCCCCAACGCTAGTCGGTTCTGACTCAAAAACCAGCGACGTGGAAAACTAAACGTATGTGTCCACCCTGCGTTTTCTTGCGCTTGGGCAGTGCGTCGTTCATCGACAATGCCTATCGCTCTAATAGCGCCATCTTCACCACGAGCAACCGTTGGCGATAGATGACCAACGATAACATCTAACATTTTAGGCTTGGTATAATGAGGTTGAAATTGACCGTTTTTCCAAGTCCCTGTCCAATAGACTCCTCGTGTCGCCGGGTCTCCATACTTTTCAATTGTGCCGCCAATTGGGTTCACAACTAACACGTACACATCTTCGGTTAGCGCCTCAAATACAGGCATTTCCCAAATGATCGAGCCAATATCCATCGTTTGGTATGGCAAACTGCTAAAGTTGCTTTGGTGCTGCCATTTGACGTTAGGCCCCAACTTATCCGCGATGTAATAATCTAATCCACCATAATTTTTGTAGGCTGCACCAATGAGCATATGCCAGTTACCATTTTCCTGCCAAAGGTAAGGGTCACGAAAGTCTTCGACATGTTGCGTATTGATAATGGGCCCAACTTTTTGCCATTCAATTAAATTGGGATCTAGACTCATGGCCACGGATACACTAGGGTTGGCGGATGTTAAACGATCCGAATGGTTAACACTGGTGTAAAATGCATATGCCTGCTCACCGTCAACGACGACATCTCCAGACCAAATACCTTTCATGTCATAACCAAATCCAGCTTGGTTTATCTCAGGCCTTAGAGCGTCGGGGTAGTCCGTCCAAGTTACCAAATCATCACTCACCATGTGTCCCCAGTGCATCTGAGTCTTAAAGGGGCCATTTGGCGTCCGTTGATAAAACATGTGCCACAATTCATTTTTCCGGACTAAACCGTGGGGTTCATTGGTCCAATTTGCTGGCGGCATAGGGTGGTAACGTGGTCTTAAATGATCTAGAGCAAATCGAGATGATGGTACTGACAAAGCATTTTCTGCGTCAACAACACTCAAATCGGCTGTGAGATACATTTGAGTTATCTTCTCTAGCGAAAATACTTCAGTGGTCAACAATATGTTGTCAAAGGCGCCATTAATGCGATTAATGGTAAAGTTTAATAACTCGACTTCTTGATGACTTTTGGCCAACAAAAGTGGTGTATTGGCTGGCGTAAATTGACCGAAAGAAGGCATTTGAGCTTTACCAAGTAACGTGTCATTTAGGTAAAGACTTACCGTCTTAGTCTTGTCGTTTAATGAAAACGCCAAATGATTCCATTGATAAAGTGGGAACGGCTCTGTTGCCTTTATGTTCACCGGTCCTTTACTGGTCGCAAGCCATAACCCCCAGCGACCAAACGTATCGAGGTAAACTTCAAACCCTAAATCACCGATACGTTGATTTACTATCGCAGATGGCGTTAATTTATCTGCGGTCACTTCCAAATCAGAAGGATAACTTTCAAGCGCAACCCAAGTGGAAAATGTAAAACTATTTACTCCCTGAAGCGAGACTGAAGCTTCGCCCCAACTGTAAAAACCGTCAGTACGCCATGCCCTGCCTGTTACCCCCGCGACGCTATCTGGTTGCTCAAATTGAGTGAATAACTTAACGTTACTTTTTGCTAAATTGTCAAAGTTTTCCGTCAGTAATACGCTGTTGGCAAGCGCTCTTTCACTAAAAAAAATTACTGCGAGAAATGCATGCAGTGCCAATAAATTGGCAAAAAATCGAAGCGTTGTAGTCATCATAATACCTATATCCATACCTAAAGAAGGGCTAATGCGTTTAATACTTGCTGTTGTGATGGGGGTGGCAGCCGATTTCACTGACGTTTAACGACGCAGCCATAGCGCCAAATAACAAGCCCTGTTGCAGTTGTTCTTTTTCGGCAAAACGATGCAGTGCGTTGTTACGTAGCAACTCAGAAACTAATGCAGAAAAAACGTATCGCCTGCCCCTACAGCATCACCAAAAGAACGGGTTGGAATGATGTCTTGTTGTACCGTTAACCCATCGGTGATGATAAATGCCCCCTGTTCACCCAATGTTAACGCGACAATACCGTCGTTCATCACACTTAACAATTCTGCGGCATGATATATTGGATCATCTTGCAGACCCATCAGATGTAGATCTTCATCACTAACTTTCACGATGTCAGCTAACGCAATAAACTGCCATATCGCTCCGACATATTGGCTATGATCTAATTCAACCCCTAGTCGTACATTAATGTCGATGCTGATCTTCACCCCGCGATTTTTCAATTTAATTAAAACTGGCGTTAACACATCTATCATCTCTGGAACCAAGGCCAGTGATCCTGTATGAAATACCTCAACGTCCGCTGGTATAATCGCTAACAATTGCTCTGCGGTCATATCCAGATCAGCAACAGATTTACGGTAAAGTTGATAGCTCGGGTGCCCATTCTCATCTTTATAAACCAGCGCTAAAGAGGTGGGTTTGTCCGAACGATTATTTTCCGGGAGCTGGATCCCATCTAGTTGCGCCGCATGCATGATTTGACTTCCTAAATCGTCATTTCCGATGCGCGACAAATAACAACAATCTAAACCTTGCTTCGCAAAACTCCGAGCAACATTAAACGGTGACCCTCCAACAAATGGACGATAATCACCATTAGATTGTTGCAATAAATCAAAAAGCGCTTCACCAAATACCGCAACTTTATTCCTCATCATTTTTGCCCTACTTTGCTGATGATAATCGACTTCTCAGAGTCACATTGCGACTGCATGACGAGCGTATCAAAAGGACTAGACGGGAACAGTAATGCGGTAACTGACGTGGTACCATCTCCCCAAAATATTTCTAACGAAGATTTGTCTAAAATCATTTGCCCCGATATTTGATCGTTGTGCGGCAATACCGGCGCCTCAATTATTGGCATCGTCCAAATTTTAATGTCAAAACCGGCATTTCGACGATCGACTGTCAGTAGCTTGCGCAATGGGTTGTATTTGATGATCACTTTTTCGCCATCGACGTTAGTTAACTCCCAAGTTGTTTTGCTCGGCGCACTAGTCGATACGTTAAACTCAATATTGACGACAGACTCTTGTGGAAGGTACGCCGAAATCGCTCTAGGTGCTTTTATTCCGGGTGACCTCTACCATCGAATTTTGATATTGGTTCACCGGCTTATTAGCAAGCAAATGTCCATTTGATGTGCTAAGAAGAGTTAACTCTCTTGGTAACGCCATAGCACCGCTCCACGGGTAGGTCGGTAAATCTCCGGCATAGGTCCAATTTGACATCCAACCGATCATGATCCGTCGACCATCGACTCGCTGTAGGCCGTCAAACGTTACGCCGGCATAATTATCCGGTCCATAGTCGAACCATTTCACATTATCGTGATCCGTCTCAAATCTGTTGCCGTTAAATTCGCCAACAAAGTATTGCGTGCCACAACCGCCATTAGGTCCACCGGGGTTGATGCTGACGATCAATACCCATTTTGTCTCACCATCTTCGGTGGTCAATTGAAACAGGTCGGGGCATTCCCATTCTCCAGCATGGCTTCCTACATCTTCACCAAAATCAGATAAAAACTGCCACGATTTTAAATCCGTCGAACCAAACAGTTTCACAACTTGGCCAGCCGCCAATACCATGACCCATTGTTTTGACTCTTGATGCCAAAACACTTTTGGATCCCTGAAGTCTCTAATACCTGGATTTTCGATAACGGGGTTACCTTCAAATTTAGTCCAAGTCTCACCTGCGTCATTACTGTAAGCGATACTTTGGCACTGAACCGCTTGTTCAGAATGATGAGTGAAAATCGCAACTAATGGAGGATGTTCACCTTGCTGAAATCCCGACGTATTATTCCAATCGACCACCACGCTACCGGAAAAGATGTAACCTAATCCTTGTTTGTTTTCGTTGACATCTGGTAACAAAGCAACGGGTTTTTCCTGCCAATTCAACAAGTCAGTTGACACAGCATGACCCCAACTCATATTGCCCCATACATGTGCCTTAGGGTTGTGCTGGTAAAATAAATGATAGAGCCCGTCGTAATACACTAAGCCATTAGGATCATTCATCCAATTTTCTTGTGGCGTAAAATGGTTCAGTGGTCGCCACTGTTCAGTGAATTGTTTTTCTTCAGTGTTTTTCATAAAAATTCTCATTTTCACCGCACTAAATGCACACATTTTAGCGGTAAAACTTTTCCTCTCATTTGACCTAATGGTGTGAAACTATTTTTGACTAACGATGGACATTATAATTTTACAATGCTAGCCTTTGTCAAGAATTAATCCAAAATTTAAATTGTCGTAACAGATTAGGAAGTAGATAATCAGTACTCATATACTGATAAACAAAAGAATTTTTATGACTTCAATTAAAGACGTAGCAGAAAAAGCCAATGTGTCGATAAAGACTGTCTCTCGGATCTTAGGCGGATTTGAAGGGGTGAGTGCCAAGACCAAAGAAAAAGTAACCAATGCAATGAAGGAGCTCGACTATGCACCTTCTGCGGCTGCTCAAGCGCTACGTGGAGTCGAAGCTGGGATCGTAAGTTTAATTACCGACAATTTGACGACAACACCAGACTCCTATGAAATCGTCGCCGGGATCCAAAACATTTGTGACCAACATGGTAAACAATTATTAATTGGCGAAATGGCAGGTAAACCAGAAAACTTTGAGCGGTTGGTTGACGACTTTAAACGTCATCGCTCACAGGCCATCATATTAGCGACGGTTTTCCACAAAGAAGTGAAAATAGAGCAGGCCTTCAAAAATACGCCACTTATTTTGGTCAACTGTTTTGAACAACAAACGTTACACCCGACGATTATCCCTGATGACTACCAAGGTGGATATGACGCGGCCGTCCACCTCATTAATAAAGGGCACACCCGGATCGCAGAACTTCGACTTTTTGAAGATATGAAGGCCTCCCAATTACGTCACCAAGGTTATAAACAGGCTTTATCCGATCACCAAATCGCATACGACCCTACCCTTATTCGGATAGGAGTTATTGAAAATGAGTCTGACGAGTTTGCACAACTAGAGCAAGTACTTAAAGACTTACTCTCCTTGCCAAACCCGCCTTCCGCTCTAATGTGTGGTAACGATAAAATGGCAATGCGAACTTATATGTTAGTACGTGGCGTGATGGGGTATCAGATCCCACAACAGATCTCCATCGTCGGTTACGATAATTATCGCCTAATTTCAGAAAATCTATTACCCAAATTAAGCACGGTGAGCTTGCCATATTTTGCCATGGGACAAGAGGCAGCAAAATTGGCAATCGCCAAAATTAAACAAGCAAAAATTCATAAAATCAGCGGTCAGTTTGTCGATAGAGGATCAGTAGCTACACTGCTCTGAGCGTCAAATGGCCAATAATAGGAAGCAACATGTTTAAAAACTCAGATAGAAATTATTGGCTATTAAGCTTAGCACTCTTTTCCTTCTTCTTAACTTGGTCATTTTCATTCTCATTATTTCCTATATGGCTCAATCAAGCCGCGGGATTAAATGGCGAAAATATGGGGATTATATTTAGCCTCAATGCCGTGGCCGCATTATTCATCATGCCCTTTTATGGCTTTATTCAAGATAAACTCGGGCTAAAAAATATCTGTTGCAATGGGTTGGTGTTTTACTCATCGCCAGCGGACCATTTTTTATTTATGTCTATGCGCCTCTTTTGGCCTCTAATTTTTATTTAGGCGTCATACTTGGCGGCATCTTTTTCAGTTTATCCTTTTCCGCCGGAGTCGGTGCGACCGAAACCTTTATCGAACGTGTCAGTCGGATTTCTGGGTTCGAATTTGGTAAAGCTCGAATGTGGGGATCGATAGGTTGGGCAACCGCCACATTTTTTGCAGGTGCCCTGTTTAATATAGACCCTAATATTAACTTCTGGTTGGCATCTTGTTGTGCGATTATCTTCTTAGTTTCCGTAACCTTGGTTAAGCCCACGGAAAAAGCCGAAGATGAAAATCTCATTGACGATAAAGCGTCGGCATTAAATATCCAAGATGCTTTTGGGTTGTTAAAAATGAAACGATTCTGGGCATTTGCTACCTATGTAATGGGGGTAACCTGCGTATATTCCGTATATGACCAGCAATTTCCAGTCTATTTTGCCTCTTTATTTCCGACCCAAGCTGAAGGCAACGCGATGTTTGGATACTTAAACTCTTTTCAAGTATTTTTAGAAGCCGGAGGCATGTTTATTGCCCCGTTTATCGTGAATCGAATTGGCGCTAAAAACGGCCTTGTATTAGCCGGTGTCATTATGGCCGTACGAATGATAGGGTCAGGCTACGCTTGGGATCCCATTTCAATATCGGCAATGAAGCTTTTGCACGCCGCCGAATTACCGATAATGTTGATAGCCATTTTTAAATATATCTCTGCGACTTTTGATGCAAGGTTATCCTCAACACTCTATTTGGTGGGTTTTTTATTCTCCACTCAAGTATTTGCCAGTATCTTGTCTGTGGTCGCGGGAATGATGTATGACGCAATAGGCTTTACCTTATCTTATAAAATACTCGGCAGTGTGGTGGTCTTTTTCACCATTGTCTCTTGGGTTATTTTAACCGATGACAAAAAAATAACGAAAAGCAATTAAGCGAGCAGCCAGCTTAATCTTTTCCAGTGTCATCTGAGTGGCGACAAAATTGTTGTTCGCCACTCTCACTTTATAAATACGCCGATGGCTCCAATCGCCTTACCAACAAAAACAATTCTTATTATTTACAACAAGATACAAAGATTTAAAATTCAATACCTAATGTCTAACTGCGCATTAAACCATCTTTTTTGTCTTTTTTAAAAATACTATTGACAACTACTGTATAAAAAGTGTCATAATGTCCATCGATAGCCAAATAGAGCAATCACGATCCGATGCGATGAACATACAATGTTTGTTAGCATCGAATTTTTTTGACTCACAATGTCCATCGATGTACATTTAGTCTAAAATTATAAAATAAAACTTGATCAACGGAACACACACATGAAATTAAAAACACTTAGCAGAATAATTTCTTTAACTTTGCTCTCTCAATCAGGGTATGTATTTGCTGAAAATGTGAACAAAGAAAAAGATGAGGAAATCGAAGTCATCACCGTATCCACAGGTGTTACAAAAAACACCCATAAAATGGAAGCGACTTTTTCCATCAACACGATTAGTGAAGAAGACATTAAAAAGTTAGCGCCTCATGGCGCCGCCGACTTACTCGGTAACATTCCTAGCTTTTTCCAGAAGGTGGCACAGCAGGTGAGTCCCACAACAACGTGTTAGTCCGAGGTTTGCCACAAGCTGGTGGTTATCGTTATGTTCCGAATTTAATTGATGGTTTGCCAGCATATGAAGAGCCTGAAGCTCCATTTATGAATAATGACGTGTTCATAAAACCTGACTTAATGACGGTAACTGTAGAAGCCGTTAAGGGTGGCCCTAGCGCCATTTTATATTCAAATGCTTTGGGTGCAGCCGTTAACTATATTACCCGTACTGGTGGTCAAGAGTTTGAAGGCGCTTATAAGTTAGAAGTTGGCGATTGGGGCCACGTTCGTAACGAATTTTTTAGTGTCCGGTCCAATTAATAAAAACTTAACGTTTGCCGTTGGTGGTTTTTATCGCGTTGCAGATGGTATCCGTGATCCGGGTTATACCGGTAATTCTGGTGGTCAAATCCGAGGGAACCTAGTTTATACCAGCGATGACGGTACAACCCAAATTAAATTACAAGCCCACAGCATTAACGATAAAACCAATTTTTATCAAAACATACCTTACTCAGTAGAGAGTAATCGTGAGCTATAAGCACTCAAAGCAATCCGTTTGAAATTAATCCAAATGATGTAAACAGTTTAGGCGTTAATTTTCAAGATGGGACGGTATTGTCACACCAAACCAGTTTTTATCAATTATACAATAGCGACGGCTCTCAACTGCCACTCGACATTACTAATGGTATAAACCCTAAATTTGATATTTTGTCTCTTGAAATCTCCAAAGATTTACAAAATGATTGGCGCTTTGTTTCCTCGATTCGATCCACAACCGGTTCCAATGGATTCTACTCTTTATTTAACGATCCACCGGCTGAAACATCTCGATTAACCAATGATCAATTTAACCGGATCCAAGGTTTTACTGGCGTATTAGGAGATGCCTATAGCGACGCTGTTGGGGTAAAAGCTTATTATTCTGACACCGTGACTGGTACCGATTTAACTGGTGCTGAAGAGGCGCCGAGCATTTTGGCACACAACATTCCAGTCTATGGCAAGGTTGATGCGACAAGTAATATCGCTGACTTTAAACTTTCTAAAGAATTTGAAGTCGGTGACAATTCTCACGAATTAACGTTTGGTTATTACACCAGTCATTACACCTATGATGTTTATTCTGTATTTGCCAGTGGTTGGAGTGACATTGGTGAAAGTGCTCGTCTAGTTGACTTATACGCCGTCGATAATAATGAACAGCAAGTTGGTCCATCGATAACTCGCGGTGGTTTAGATCAACCTGCGATATTTGGTCTTGGCGCGGACGCCACTATGAGAACCAATGCGTTTTACGCTTTGGATCATATGACGCTCTTAGACGGTGATTTATTAATCGACCTTGGTGTTCGTTGGCAAGAATTGGATGTAGACCGATTAACAACCAATTCATTTGACCCTGAGTAACAGTTCCAATGACTTTACCCCAGCAGATGTCGTTGTCGGTTCAACTAGCGATACCTTGGCAGATAACTTTGTTAATGTGCCTGACGGTACCCCACGTTTTGCATCTGAAAGTTACGATGATATAGGTTGGACAATTGGTGCAAACTACCGCATCAACGAAAACTTCACCACGTACTTAAGCATTGCCGACTCGTTCCGTTTACCAGGCTTTGAAGATTATATCTTTGGTGGTCCTGCAACAAATCCGACAACAGGCGAAGTTGCACGTGGTGATCAAGTCGAAAACATCAAACAAGTTGAAGGTGGTTTGCGTTATGCAGATTCCGTCAACTCAGTGAGTTTAACGGCCTTTTACATCGACTTTGCGGCAAAAGAAAACCTAGGTCCAACGCTAGATGATCTTAGTGCTACTGGTAATGGTATCGCCTGTACGGCAATCCCTGCGCCAGCAAATTGCCCTAAGGTACGCGATGTATTCCGCCGAAGCTTAGATAATATAGGGATAGAGTTAGAAGCGTCCTATTCTCCAGAAGCGCTGGAAGGTTTGACTTTACAAGGCAGTATCGTTTGGCAAGATCCGCAACTGAGTCAAGATAATGAGATCAGAAACGGGATCGTAGAAGTTGATACAAATGGCGATGGTGTATTTGACGAACGTCAATACGATGTTTCAACAACCGAAGGCAGACGACCAAGACGTCAATCTGAATTGTTGGTTAATTTCAGACCATCATATGATTTTGAATCTATCCCATTATCGATCTACAGCCAGTTCATGTATTACTCAGAACGTTTTGCGACTGATGACAGTACCAACGTGACTGTATATCCAGCCTATTATCAAATGAACTTAGGTGGTATCTACGAATTTTCTGAGCAAATGGATCTGCAAATTCACATTGCAAACCTAAATGATGCCGATTCATTTACAGAAGGTTCTCCAATACTAAGTGGCTTGTCTTTCTCAAATGGTGACTACACGGGCGTTGCACGTCCATTGTTAGGACGTACGATTAAAGCTTCTTTAACCTACCGTTTCTAATCTAACCATCAATAAAATCCAGCCCTTAGGGCTGGATTTTTTAGCGGCCAATTAAGCCATTAAGTTGAGTATCAAGGTTAACTGCCGCCAGAACCACCGCCACCTGCACACCTGCCACTACCTGAGGTTCGAGAGCAACCTAAAGAACAACTGAAGAATGATCTCTTCCCCTAGTTGTAACGTATTTCTGGGCGAAGCAATTTGCATAAGTTGTAACGGATAAACGTATCGATATGCCCCATCATTTGGATTTTCGTCTATCTAATTAATAATCCGACGTTGTCATTCTCGTCTCTAATGTGTAATACACTTTGAAGGTAAGCTTTAGCGCAGTCGATCGTTACGGCTACTCGTTTACAATTTAACTAACTCTAAAGCCGTAAGGTTATCTAAAACAATTGGATTTAGAGTTGCTTAAATAACGCAATTAAATTTATTGATTGATGTTTAGATTTGAATCCAGCCGTACATTCGAGCAGTTCCGTTTTAATTAGCCGATAAAGACTACCCATAGCAATATTCACTAGGATAAAATCAACTCGTTATAAACGCCTGCCAAGGGCCGGTTATTGCCAAAGTTCGTGTCGGTGAATACAGATTAACAAACAAAGTGCTGCCATCGGGTGAAAAACAAGCGCCTGCAGGTTCGGTTTGCACTCGAATACGCGCAACGTCATATACTTTGCCGTCTGGTGTAACGCCGCGTAAATGATTACTCGTTATTGCCGTATATTGATCTTCACAAACGATTAAGTGGCCATTTGGCGCAACCGTTAGATTGTCACCAAAATTATATAATGACTCATCTGTGCTCTCTAGAAACAATTGAATTTGCCCAGTGCTTTTGGCTTCATCCTTAGTTCCTTCATGCACTGAAGGTTGATAACGCATAATTTGCCCCAGTTTTTGTGAGCCACCATTTGTACAGCAAAAATACAATTCGTGATCTCCCCAATGTATACCTTCACCTCTTGCAAAGACTGCTGCACCTTTGTCATAACCTTGGATTCGCAAGTCGTCTTCAGGTGCCTCTGGGTTGTTTATATTAATCCATTCAACATCAAACCACTTCTCTATTGGCATAGTTAAATTAGACCAATTACGGCTATCAAATTTAGGCAAGTGCATGACAACCATTGCTTGTAACTGACCACCTTTATCCAACTGGCTATAAGTGCGTTAGGTATAAAGCGATAAAACAAACTGTCCCCCCTGTCCTCTGTTAGATAAACAATTCCAGTTTGAGGGTCGACTGCAGCCGCTTCATGATTAAAACGTCCCATTTCTTTTAACGGTTTAGGTTCTACCAAACCCGTAGCGTTAGCCGAGACTTCAAAAATGTAACCATGGTCGCGTGTAATATCGTCCCCAGCCTTTGCGACAGACTCTTCGCATGATAACCAAGTGCCCCAAGGAGTAATGCCGCCTGAACAATTTCGAATTGTGCCAATTAAACTCAAAAACTCCTGTTCTAGCTTTTGAGTTTTAAGATTATAAATTAAATTACTTGTCCCGCCTTACAAAGCGATTCCGTTAGTAAAACTATCGTATGCTTTGTCTGAGGTGTAGGTTTTGGATTTTTCAGGTAAATCGTCGAAATGTTTTGGATGCAGTTCATGGTTTCGGATTAATACCACCCGCTCGTCATCAAGTTTAAAGCACCCCATTCCATCGGCTCGATCAGGTACAGGCAAGCCATCACTCATTCGATCTTCGAACTGTGAAATCACTTGATAACTAAAGCCTTCTGGTAAATCTAAAAGTCGATTAGGATCAGTAAGTAACGGGCCATACCCAGAATAAGTTGGGAGAGGAGGATTGGTAACTTGCGCGCTCACCTTACGGCCAAGCAAGCTTAAACTTAGTCCGGCAAAAGCAGTGCCGGCGATACCAAACATAAAATGGCGACGAGAAATCATAAATATCCTATTTAACGATGAATTTAGTATGTTCGTTCAAGTAACTACGCTCTAATCTTTACTTATACAGTCATTGGTCTTGGCTGGTAATTGCAGCGTCACCCAAACCAATCTATGGTCTGAAGAGGCTACCCGAGTTGAAACTAGGCGCGATAACGGGCTTTGCGGCTTTGGCCAAAATACGCCACTAGACATCACATTAAAATCAATGGAAGGCAAAACGTAATCAGCTCTTATCCCCCATGATGCTGTATGATTTGCAGCGAACTCGCTGGCATTGCGATTTAGCACGCCCCCTTCTGACTCTGGGATTATTTTACTGTTTACTTTTGGATGCGTTAGCAATTGCGAGATGGCGCTATAAATGCATCCCCTTCTACTGGGCTTGCGTTTAAGTCCCCTAAAATAACAAATGGAGAATTATCCGGAATCCCCCTTTAGTGCCATTATCATCATAATGATAACTTGTGCTGCTATTGTTAATGTAATCTGCCCAAAAACGCAGTTCGTCATGGTTACGGCGGCCATTCCTATCCTCTGGTCCGTCAAATACAGGAGGCGTCGGATGACTGGCTAAAACCCGAACGGTTTGTCCACAAACCATTACCGGAATATCCCAGTGAGACTTTGACGACAAACGCATTAACTCAACTTCATTTTTACGATACCAATGATTACCGTCCGTCTCTTTAGGCATCAAATGGTTTGGCATATCTTTCCAAAGAAAATGCTGAAATGTCCTGACTTCAGTGGGGCCAATTGGATACTTTGACAATAAAACCATGCCATATTGACCTTCGTACTTGCCAAAACCAAAATGACTTAAGCGACTTTTTTATCCTGATGGAAAGGCGTTTTCATACCGGTATTAACCGGGGCCAGATAGACAAAGGGGTAACGGATAGGTTGCTGATCTTGCTGGCTAACTTCTAGGTATTTTTGTTTAAATAACGCAATGCCCTGTTGCTTGTCAGCAATGTAATCAAATTCGTTAAGCAGTATTATATCGGGCGCAACACGTTGCACGATTTCAGCAATATTTTTTATCTGTGGGTGTTGTCCAGACTTAAGGGCTGTTCGCAACGCTGCATTCGACATGGCTTTTTGGTTGTTTTCTACATAATTAGTGGCTTCCATGCTGACATTAAATGTGGCCACTTTTAATGTAATCGGTGTTGATGTATTGATTGGGCTTGTCCCTTGTTCGATATTTTTAAAGTGTTGACCTGTGCCACATGCACTGAGCAAAGCGAGTAATAAAAAACAAATATTAAGTAGAAAAAACGCATAAAATCAGAGCCCTTGGATGTATTCTTTGCTGGGTTACACAACAATACTACACCACTAACTTTACGTTTACATTAACAACGACACGCTTAGTTTTGAGTTGATAGAAAGTTAAAAAACAAAAATCTAACTTCTTTGGTTAAACATTTAGATCCAACCAAAATAGAAATTATTTATCAATTCTCAATATTAAATTATGGTTCTTCCGTTGTAATTTGTTTTAAACAGATAACAAAACTACCGTCCTTAGGACACTCATGACGCTATCCAAATTTCAGACTTTATTCGTGTCCTTACTTATCGTAGCGACCGGTCCAGTTGATGCCAACATAAAACTCGCTGATATTGCCTTTGAATCCGGTGATTATCAAAGTGCCATTACCGAATATAAAGCGGCGGCGCAGGCCGGCAATGCCAGAGCGTTGCATACTCTTGGCGTGATATACAACCAGGGTTTAGGCGTTGAACAAGACAAAAACATGGTCATCAGTTGGCTAACATTAGCGGCGCAATATGACTTTAAAAACTCAAAAAAATTAGCAAATTTGTTATCTGCCAAACTTTCCCCAGAAGACAAACAAATCGTCGTCGAACAGTTACAACGACTAGAGCCTATATATGGGAAACAATCAATTAATACCAATATTCTGCCCCAGTTGATAACCAATAATCTGTCAAAAAAGTTAAATTTTCAAACGGTGACGAGTCATATTTATTGGATATTGAAGATGACATAATTGACAACATCCTTGACGAGGAGGATTTAGATTTATCAGTCGATTCTGACTTTTCAGATGAGTTTAGCAGTAGCTATGTAAGTAATACCTCGATGAGAAGCCAAAAAGCCCTTATTTGCTAATTGCGGATTTATCAATTGCTGCGGACGGCACCGTAAGACATATCGATGTTATTCAACAATATGGCTCTATTCGTCGAGCATTGAGACAACTAAAAGAAGTGAAATTTGCTAAACCTATATTTAACGAATCCACAATACCATTTTTTAAACGGGTTAGATTAGGTCTAGCCCAGCAACACCTTAATGTCAGTGACTTACGTACAGACTATAAAAAATATATAGTGGGATTAGACACATCACAAACAAACGTAAAAACGACCTTCTAACTCCATCAGATCAATATTTGTATGCCGTTGTTTTAATGGCATTCGACGGAATAAAACGACAAGCAGGCGAAGTAGAAACATTGCTTAGGCAGTCAGCAGACGCTGGCGTAGCAGAGGCGCAATATGTGCTAGGCAGCAAAATGTATAGAGAACAGACAAACATAAAAGAAGCTACACATTGGCTGATTAAAGCGGCCCAAAATGGTCTCGCAAATGCCGAATACTTGGTCGGTGAACTCTGTTTAACTAGCCCTTGGATAGAGATTGATGAACACAAAGCACACTTTTGGCTAGAACGCGCCGCGAAACAGGGTCATGAGTTGGCGTTAAAGCGCTCTGCCTATATTAAATTAAATGCTACGGACCCAAAACTGCGCGATGCCAAAACAGCGTTAACCTACTTACAACCGCTAATGAACTTAAATGGTGACAATCCCGAAATACTATATTTAATGGCCCTTGCATATGAACAGCAAGACAAACGCCAGCGAGCAGATGCTGTTCGAATGATTAAAGATGCCATTTACCGTGCCGAACAACGAGGCTGGGACACTAAGGAGTGGCACGATAAACTTACAACATGGACGTCAGGCGGTAATGTAACGATTTCCAATGAGACGTACTAATTGGTCACATACAAGATGACCATTACAGACCAGCGTTTAGCTACCTCTTTTTAAAAGGGGTTGTTTTAATCGGGGTTGTTTTTGCTGCAATCTCCTTTGTTTACTCGCTTTTCTTCAATTATTATTGGCCCATTTTGTTCAATGGGCCAGTATAAATTGCAGGCAAAAAAAGCGATGTAGCTTTCGCTAACATCGCTATAAAACAACAGGACTCAGATTTAGTGTTCTGAGCAGACACAGGACTAGTTTTTAATTTAAAACATATGGGTTTACGGGGTTTCTTTAAGGTAAACAGTCTTTTTCTCTAAATATTGTTCAAGACCAAACTTACCGTCTTCTCCACCAAAGCCAGATTGTTTCCAACCGTTATGGAAACCTTGATGTTGTTCACCCATACCGCGGTTGACATAAACTTCACCGACTTCTAAATCGCTAATGGCTTTATGAATATCAAAGAAGTTTTTCGTGTAAATGTAAGCACTTAACCCATAAATACTGTCGTTGCAGTATTCAATAGCTTGGTCCATATCTTTCACTTTGATAATAGGTAAAACAGGACCGAATGTTTCTTCATGAACGGCAATGTTACTTTGTTCAACGTCAACTAATAACGTTGGTTCGTACCAACAACCACCTTCAAAACCATCGACATTTGCCGTTTTACCGCCAAGGGCAACGGTTGCACCTTGCTTAACGCTTTCTTGAACAATATGGTCAATGTTTTCAATTTCACGTTGATTACACTTAGGGCCCATTTGTGTTTCAGGGTCCATCGGATCACCCACTTTGAGCGATTTAACGGCAGGTAAAAACTTCGCCATAAACTTGTCATAGACACTTTCTTGTACATACAAACGTTCAACACAAGTACAAACTTGTCCACAGTTAGCAAAACGTCCCCATAATGCGCCTTCAACCGCTTGGTCAAGGTCGGCGTCGGCCATAACGACCATAGGTGCTTTACCACCTAACTCCAGCATAACAGGTGTCATATATTCTGCAGAGGTTTTGTAAATTTGCTTACCTGCTACCGTTGACCCTGTCATGGTGATCATTTTTGTAATTGGACTTTCACAAAGTGCCTGACCCACCACTGAACCTGAACCATTTATAATGTTTAACACTCCCGCTGGAATGCCAGCTTCATTTGCTATTCGACCGAGTTCGGTTGTCGCCAATGGTGTTTCCTGCGTGGGTTTGACAATAATGGAATTACCCGTAATTAGGGCTGGACCAATTTTACGACCCGCCAAAGCAAGTGGGAAATTCCATGCGGTAATTCCCACAACAACACCACGAGGAACCTTGTGAATATAGATTTTTTCGTGTTCATTGTCTGAAGGCAAAATGTCACCTTCGATAGTCAATGCATTATCACAGGCGTAATCAATAAATGTCGCAGTAACATCCACTTCCATTTGAGCAACCGATAACAGTTTACCCTGCTCTGCAACAATCATTGGCGCTAAAATATCTTTGTTTTCACGAATTTTATTCGCAAAGTTACGTAATATACTCTGACGATTACGCGCCGTTAGCTTAGCCCACTTCTTTTGTGCAGCGTCTGAGTTTTCTAGCGCGAATTGTGCGTCTTCTGCGCAACCTTTTGGGATAACACCAATTTTCTCACCCGTTGATGGGCTTAAGATATCGATCGTTTCTGTTACTTTTGACGCAACGTATTCGCCATTTATAAAATTTACATTATTTTGAAATTGCATTGGATTATCTCCCCATCCAGCCGCCATCTACTAACAAGATGGTACCATTTACATAAGAAGCTGCGTCTGACGATAAAAACACAGCTGGGCCTTTAAAGTCATCTGGGGTGCCCCAGCGACCCTGTGGTATGCGATCTAAAATCGATTTTGAACGTATCGGATCATTGCGTAATGCTTCAGTATTGTCAGTGTCAATATAACTATAGGTGCGATGGCATTTACGTTTACGCCTTTACCTGCCCATTCATTTGCTAATGCTTTAACTAACTGACCAATTGCGCCTTTACTTGCAGCATAACCATAAGTACGGTAATTCCACCTTGGAAAGTCAATAAAGATGCAGTGAATATGATCTTACCACTGCCTCGTTCAACCATATCTTTGCCAATTTCGCGGCTAAGTACAAACTGCGAGTTTAAGTTAACGTCAATCACTTTATCCCACAAGTCATCGCCATGTTCTGCAGCTGGTGCACGTAGGATAGTGCCTGCGTTATTAACCAAAATATCTATTTGGTCAAAATCAGCTTTTACTTGTTCAATAAATTTGTACAGAGCATCACGGTCTGAAAAATCACATTGGTACGCTTTAAAATTACGACCTAATGCTTTGACTTCTTTTTCGACTTCAGAACCTTCAAGTTCTAAACTCGCTGATACTGCGATAATGTCAGCGCCAGCTTCTGCTAGTCCCAATGCAATACCTTTACCAATGCCACGTTTAGCGCCAGTTACTAAGGCCACTTTGCCTTCTAAATTGAATTTTTCTAACATTTTTTATTCTCTCTTTGGTTTCCCCAAAAGCCTGGGAAAACCAATAAATTAATTAGCGATATAAGCGTTTAGGATATTAATGGTTTATCGGTTTATTCCGCACCACATGAAACCAATGCTTTCATACCAGTCGGATTGTTATCCATCCCAGCGAATGCTTTACCGATGTCTTTTAACTCATTTACTGAACTGATAAATGGTCTAACATCAATTTTACCAGAAGAAATTAGCTCAACAGCCCAGTCAAAATCAGCCGCTTCGTAAACACGTGCACCTAATAACTCTAACTCTTTCCAGAAAAATTGGAACAAATCAATCTCAGGTGCTTGGGCGTGAATAGCCACCATAACAATACGACCGCGTCGGCCAGCAATTTGTGTCATTGCATCTATGGCAGGTTTTACTCCAGAGACTTCAAATACGACATCTGCACCTTTTGTTTCTGTCCACTCGTCAACAAATTTCGCTAAGTCCGTGTCAATTGGGTTAACGACACTCACTCCTAGTTTTTCTGTGGCAAATGCTCGTCTGCTTTCATTTGGCTCAGAAACCAATACTTCTGCACCAACACTTTTGGCAACAGCTGCAACCAATTGACCAATTGGCCCACCGCCTAAAACAACCACTTTTTCACCAGCTTGTAAGCGTGAACGACGAATGTCATGACATGCTACTGATAAAGGCTCGATAAGTGCGCCTTGTTGCAAATCAACATTTGCAGGTAATTTATGCAATGTACGCGATTTAACTGTCCATGAGTTTTGGAACGCACCCGGTGAGTCAATTCCCATAAACTTAAGATTTTGACAAATGTGAGTATAACCGGCGTTACAAGTTGGGCATTCACCACACCAATCTAATGGGCGTACTACAACTTTATCACCAATAGAAAAACCGGTTACGCCGTCACCTAATTCAGCAACAACGCCTGAGATTTCGTGTCCGATAGTCGCAGGAGGGTTAACACGTTGATCCATCACTCCATGATAAATGTGCATATCTGTTCCACAGATACCAACATAACCAACATTTAGACGCACTTCACCTGCACCTGGCTTTAACGCCTGCCCTTCAACGATGTTGAAATTTTTATTACCAATATATTGAGCTGCTAACATGTTTTTACCTATAAATTTAAGAAGTCTTGACTAAATGTGGAGTAACTAAAACAGGGTCAAACTCGACACCTGTGCCAACCAGCTCAGGCGCGAGCGCCAAGCCATTTTCGATTTGAATTGGACGTGTGGTGTACTCATCAATTGGAAATGAGTGCACTTCTAAATAACCAGCGTGTGACTGAGAAGACAGCAATGACACGTGTAATTCGTGCATTCCATGACTGCATACTGGAATATTGTGTTGTTTCGCGAGTTCTGCGATTTCTAACCAGCCCGTAATGCCACCGATATTTGATGCATCAGGTTGAACAAAACCCAGTTTAGATTGGGCAAATGCATACGTGAACTCATGCCAAGTATGGAGATTCTCACCCATTGCCAAAGGTATTGTCGTCGCATCGGCGATACGTCCATACATCTCGTACTCATCTGGCAAGGTTGGTTCTTCAAACCATAGGTGATATCAAGAGGTTCAATGGCTTTTGCAAATTGGATTGCCTGCTTTTCAGACATTGAATAATTTGCATCCACCATGAACTTAATGTCAGAGCCGATCAGTTTGCGCACGGCTTCGGCTCTGGCAACATCTTCTAAATAGTTTTCTTTACCGACCTTAATTTTTACTGCATGGAATCCTCTATCCAAATAACCTTGAATATTCGTTAACAGCTTTTCTTGACTAAAATTAAGATCTATTCCGCCAGCGTAGCATTTGGTTCTGTCACTAGCGCCACCGGCGACCTGATATAGTGGCTTGCCTAAGGTTTTACATTTGATATCCCAAAGAGCGATATCTATCGCTGACATTGCAAAACTTAAAATTCCACCACGCCCTACGTAATGTAAATTCCAATACATGCTATTCCAGACGGCTTGAATGTCATTGGCATCAGCACCAATTAGCGTTGGTTTAATTTCGTCTTCTAGCAACGAAAATATGGCCCTGCCGCCCTTTCCACCGGTATAGGTATAACCCGTACCTTCATACCCATCATCCGTAAAGATGGTACTAACGATAATTTCAAAGTGAGTATGATCACCATGTTTGGCGTCAGACAAAACTTCTTTCAACGGAATGTTATAAATCGCATTTTTTATCGATTTAATTTTGCGAATTGGCATAACTCACTCTCAAAGTAGAAGACTAATTACAGTTTATTGTTAACAATCTACACATTAATTTTAGGTATGTAAAGTTGAAAGTTAAAATAGTTTTAACCTAGTTAAATAAATCGAGCATTGGTTTTCGGCTATAATTCGCGGGGAAATAACCTTTGTTATGGCGATAACGAAATTTCATCGTGTGTAAGTGAAAATTAGTAACAAATACAGATCATTACCAAAACGATTAGACGCCAACCTTCCCCTTACTAAAAGTTGGATAAGTTAAAAAACATGATAAGGTGAAATTAGATTTCAGCCTTGAAGAATATAAGGTAGACATTTTTATTCGGTCTATTTGCCACCTAAATCAACAGCTATCCACTGATAATTTTAAGTCGGGGTAACTAAAAGGTGACATTTATTGTACAACCAGATCTAAGGCTATTGCTGTTACTGACAATAAATCGTGGCCATTTTTACTTTTTAGGGCTCCCCAATGCGCTTTCTCAATAAGTAAAAAGCGCATTGGTTCGCATTACATTAAAACTAACCGCAATTGATTTCACCAGAAGCAAGTCCAGTCAATTGAATGTTGCTGATTTCTATGTCTAATTTACCGACAGTCTGAAGGCTAAATATGGTTGTCACTTTGCTAAAATCAAACCCTTCATTTGCCAAACATTTAAGCGGGATAGGGATAGAAACCCACTTTCCTTTAGGCGCACGTTTAAACGCATTTTTAAGTGGGAACTTCGTCCGGCATTTCCAATTCCAACCGCACTCCATCATCAACTCAACGTTTTCTTTTGGGACTTTATTTACCTTTACATCGAAGGTTAGCGCCGCTCGGTCAATGACACTCGTTAGGTCTGTGTGTTTCATCTTATTGGTCACATTCAACGTCAGAATATTCGAGTCGACACTGCCCCATTCGTTTTTAATCCCTTTCGGTTTCCACTTAAATCGAACAGCATCGCCATCAACAGATTTTTTTGCAGGAGACGCCTGCAAGCTACTGCGAACTGTAGCGACACTTTCTCCTATGTATTTGGTCTTACCATAATTTAACCCCAACTCCCATGGCGATACCGCACTGCCTTTGTTTAGATAATTAATGTTTGGATCTAAAGCGGCTGCACTTTGGAAAGCAGCCAAAATTAATATCATGCAAATTATTTTTAACATTTTCATAATGACACTCTACTTAATTTACTGGTTATTATTTTGTTCGGTATTTACTGTATCTCACTTTTTCATTGTTGACAATTTACAATTGACTAGTTGTATATAGTATGTAAAGTACACTATATTAAAGTAGAGTCATGGCAAAAATGACCAAGGCGTTGGGGAGCCAATAGATATGCAACATAAAGTAAGTAAAGTCGTTATTTTGGGTGGTGGTACTGCAGGGTGGATGACCGCGGCCCTCTTATCTAAAGCGCTTTCTAAAGTTGACATCACGGTAGTGGAATCTGAACAAATTGGAACCATTGGCGTTGGCGAGGCGACAATCCCGAGTCTTCACTTTTTTAATGATATGTTAGGGGTAAATTCTAGCGAGTTTATAAAAAGACGTCAGGCAGTTTTAAACTCGGTATTCAATTTGAAAACTGGCGTAAACCAGGAGAAAGCTACTTTCATGGTTTTGGCTCTACAGGGCTAGGTATGTGGGCAGCAGGGTTTCATGAATACTGGCAACGGGGTATCGAGCTTGGGATCAGCAAGCCTTTTGGTTGTTACAACTTAGAAACCCAAGCTGCTTTACAAGGTAAATTTGCCCATCTCCAAGGCGGTCCAAACTTTGCCTATCATCTTGATGCCAGTTTATATGCGAATTTGCTGCGAGACAAAGCCATATCACAAGGCGTGAAAAGGCAAGAAGGTTTAGTCAATCACGTACAAACTAACCCTGATAATGGTTATATCACTGCGCTTGAGCTACAAGACGGTCCTACCGTAGAGGCAGACTTCTTTATTGATTGCTCCGGGTTTAAAGGGCTGTTGATTGATGAAACATTAAAAACACCATTTGTCGACTGGTCCCATTGGTTACCAATGAATAGAGCAATTGCAGTGCAAACCGAACTCGCAACACCACCGCTCCCTTATACGCGTTCTATTGCTCACAAGGCTGGCTGGCAATGGCGTATTCCTTTACAACATCGGATGGGTAACGGCATTGTATACGGTAGCGATTACATGAGTGATGACGAAGCCCGCGATACATTAGTAACATCTGTTGAAGGTAAAATGTTAACTGAACCGCGCATGCTAAAATTTAAAACGGGCCACAGAAAAATACTATGGAATAAAAACTGTATCGCAATTGGCTTGGCCGGTGGCTTTATTGAACCGCTAGAGTCTACGGCAATTCATCTCATTCAGCAGGGATCTTACAACTTATTAAGTATTTCCCAACATACGGCATAAATCAGCTGGAAGTCGATGAATACAACTATTATATGGAGACGGACTACAACGAAATTAAAGACTTTATTGTTCTGCATTACAAACAAACGGACCGCAATGACTCACCATTTTGGCAGTTCTGCCAAGAAATGAAAGTCCCGCCAAGTCTGCAACAAAGAATGGATATGTTTAAACAAACGGGTCGATTTGTGCAACGTAAAAACGAAATTTTTAACGACTCATGGTTGCAGGTAATGATTGGGCAAGGTTTGATCCCAGATAACCATCACCCAATTGCCGACGAACTCTCAGAGAGTGAATTAAAGCGTTTTCTTGACGACATTGAACAAGATATTCAAAAGAAAGTTGTACGATTGCCTAACCATGCTGACTACTTAAAACGAATTAGTTAGTTAATACAAAACGCTAAAGCTTACATAACCGCAAACCACTATGATTCATACAGTGCTATCCTCATTAGCCTTGTTTTTCACCTTTGATTGTTGACAATTAACTATTTAACACAAACAATGGGACGTGTTTAAAATTCAATCACAAGGGAAATAAATGAATAACAACAACATTCAATTTAAACCATTATTTACTGCGGCTCTGTTGTCCTCGTTGGTGCTAGTAGGTTGCTACCAAAACGGCGAACCTCAGTTAGCAAAGCAGTCTCAATCAGCACTAGTAGACCACTTTGAAACAGAAACCCTATTATTGGACTTGTTACCGAAGATACAGCGACAAAAATCCAGTTGGATAACAGCTGAAACAGCAAAGTATGATTGGATCGATAATGAATCACTAATCATTAATTTCAAAGCATCAGAAAACATATCAACAGTTCGAATTGAACCCGCCTCTCCATGGTTACTCTCCAATTTTCCTGAGCACAATCTTGCATTTGACGTTAAAAATTTAAGCGCTCACTCAAGTCACTTTTATTTGTTGCTAGAAAATCAAGATGGCGAGGCTCAGAGCCGGTCCATCGCCATTCCAGAGGGATATCAAGGAACGGTTTACTTCCCATTATCAGGAAAAGAAGCCGAAACCGAAGCGGGTTTTTGGGGGACCAACCCCGTGGCAAACCAAAGACCAATTAATGATATGGCGTTCGTGGCGCCACGATAACGTTGACGTATCAACAATTAAAGCGTTGACCTTTCAAACAATTGGTCTTGCTGAAGATAATACAATTGAAATCAATAATATTAGGATCCGAAAAAACCCACCACGTGATCCAAACTGGATGACCAATGTGTTAGATCAATATGGTCAAAACAATAACAATAAAACGGCTTTACATATCGATAACGATGCGCAATTAGCGGCAAACACGCAAGCCGAGTTGACGGCGCTTAAAGACGCCAAACCTGATCCAACTCGTTCACGATTTGGTGGCTACAAAGCTGGCCCAAAACTAGAGGCCACTGGTTATTTTCGTACCCAGAAATATCAAGGAAAGTGGTGGATGGTTGACCCCGACGGCTATCTTTACTTTTCCCATGGCCCGGCCAATGTTCGCATGGCGAACTTGTCTACATTGACTGGAATTGACTTTAAGGATGACAAGGTAAGATATCGTTCCCCTGATGAATTGACCCCTGAAGACTCAATGGGCGTTGTACACGTTTCAGACGAAACTCGCCAAACACGCTACTTATCATCGGATATTAGACGCAACCTATTTGCATGGTTACCCGAATATAATGAAACGCTCGCCAAACACTACAGCTACCGTCGGTGGGCTTTAAAAGGCGCTATGGACCACGGCGAAACATTTAACTTTTATCGGGCTAACCTAGAACGTAAATACGGTGAAAACTTCATGGATTCTTGGTATGACGTTACCTTGCAGCGCATGAAAAACTGGGGATTCACCTCTTTTGGTAACTGGGTTGACCCAAACTTTTATAAGAAAAAACAAGTACCTTACTTTGCCAATGGCTGGATCATTGGTGATTTCAAAACATTGTCAGGTAAAGTAAATCATTGGGGGTTAATGCCAGATGTTTTTGATCCGGTATTTGCTGAACGTGCCCGCGCGACAATTGAAGAAATTGCGAAAAACATTAACAATTCTCCTTGGTGTGCTGGTATTTTTATCGACAATGAAAAAGCTGGGGCGAACGTGAAGGCAGTATTGAAGCACGTTACGGTATAATATTGGATGCGCTATCCAAAAACAGTTTGGAAAGCCCAGCAAAACAAGCGTTCACTAAACACTTAAAACAAAAATATCAATCTATCTCGGCATTAAACTCTAGCTGGAATTCAACATTTGCAAGTTGGAAGTCATTTGCTAAAAACGCAGTTGTTGAGCAACATACTGCGGCCTACGTAGCAGATCTATCTAAAATGTTAGAGTTATTAGGTGAACAGTACTTTATCGTTGTCCACAACACGTTAGAAGACGTTCTACCAAACCATTTATATATGGGAGCACGAATGGCGAATTGGGGAATGCCTGATGAAATTATTAAGGCATCAACGGCGTATTCTGATGTTTTGAGTTTTAACATTTACGAAGACAGTATGCAGGATGACTACTGGCAATTTTTAGAAGAAGTCGATTTACCGGTAACGATTGGTGAATTTCATATTGGCACAGCGTCAGATTCCGGGATGTTCAATCCTGGTATTGTTCATGCCAGCGATCAAAAAGATCGAGCTCGAAAATACACAGCGTATATGCAAAGTGTTTTATCAAAACCTTATATGGTTGGCGCGCATTGGTTCCAGTATGTCGATGAACCTATTACCGGTCGAGCACTTGATGGAGAAAATGCCAATATAGGTTTTGTAAACGTTACTGACACGCCTTACCCTGAATTAATAAAGGCGGTTAAAGAAGTAACAGGCAAGATGTACCAGCAACGTTTAGCCAAATAATACCTTCAACATAGTGGTAAATATTAGGCCTGAACTTAATGTTCAGGCCTCCTTTTCTTAAAAATTATATTTAGTAATCTATCCAGCAACTAGAAACTAATCAGCGTGTCTCAATTTCAACCGTCTTAATTCTTTATGGGCTGTTAAATATATAAGAGATTCATCGCCATTAAATGCCAAGTTTGCAGTAAAGCTAAGGCATGGCTATTTGTGCTAGCAATCGCTTGTCAGAAGAAAATATCCAAACCCCTCCAGGACCTGTCGCGAAAACAGTTCCAGTACTATGTACTTTAAGACCATCCGTTGTGCCATGCTCAATGCCTAAAAATTTGGGTTTAAATAACAAAGATTTATCAATGACATTACCTTGTGCATCTAACAGGTATTGATACCAAGCAGGCTCAGCGTCGTCAGATACCGCAACATAAAGCTTGTCCTGACTTGGTGATATTGCAATACCGTTTGGAAATGTAAGTTCGTCATCTATTAGAGATAATTTATTGTCCACTGACAAACGATATACCCCTTGAAAGTCGAGCTCCTTATTAGGATCGTCCATACGTTTTGGTAATCCATAAGGTGGATCTGTGAAAAACAAGACCCCAGAGTGATGCAAAGCGACATCGTTCGGGCTATTGAGTCGCTTTCCCTTATAGTGGCTGACAATATGCTGGACGCTTGGTGCTTTCACACGCTCAGTCATTTTCAACTTCGCAACCGTTCTAGTCGCTGTGGACATCATCACTAATGTGCCCTCTGCATCAATTAACAAACCATTTGCTCGGCCACTTGGGTATAAAAAGTCAGTAACACCTTGTAATTCACTATACGAATGGATTTTATTATTGGGAATATCGACAAATAATAAACGCTTATTTTTATCATCCCATACTGGCCCTTCTGTCCATTCAAAACCTGATGCTAACACTTCTAATTTTGCACCAAGATCAAGTAAATCAAGCGCTTGTTTATCGTAGATCGTATAAGCCCCCTGTTTCATCAACACCGGGGCAGTTCTGAGGCTTGAGCATTAATTGTATTGCAAAAAAATAAACTCAAAATCAGATACTTCAGCGGTTTCTTAATCTTTGTTATCTTTTTATCATCTGTAAAATCAAACACTCTGATTTTCCGATTGCTTGATTGTTAAAGGCCAACCATCAAATTGATTGCTCGATTTCCCATCTGTGATATCCACCATGAATTTATATGCTTCCATAGTGTAGGTTTTCTCTTCCTTATCGAAAGTAACAAAACCAAAACCACTACTTTTCTCATGTGCCATTACATATCTATTTTTTGAGCGACTAACTTCTGGATTGCCTATGGCATAAATATAATTTTTATTGCCAAAGCTATCTAAATATTCACCGGTATTCGCCATACCGTGTTCAGGACGATGAGTATACTTCAAACCTACATCATCAGGTCGCCACCAACGTTGCCAACCAACCGCAATCGCAGGAGTGCAGAACGCCCAGTTACTATCACGATGTTTTTCTAACCCATATTGAGAAACACTTGGTAAGTGCGTGTCTCCGCAAATATGTAAGGCTTTAGACCCTTTTATTGCTTCTACAGCTCGATTGCGACCTGATGCTGGCCAACCATTAGCGTCGAAGTCATATTTTAAATAATGTTTAGGGGTCATTTGATGTGTCGCTAAACTTGCGAAAATAGTTTGAGATATCAGAGCTTTCAGCTTATGTTCTCGCCAATCACGGCTCCATACTTTTAAAAACTGCTCTTGACGTTCTCCCAACAAATGTAAATCTGGAGAATCCCATTTGGGATTTATAAAATTAGGATCTTCTTCATTGCCTGAGGTGCCAACTAAAATGTCTAATCGTTCTGGACCACTTTTCCATTGCCTATCGGCAACAATTGCAAAGCTAACGTCGCCATAAATTAATTCGCCATAATACACACTCAAATTATTTTTTGATGGAGTAGGATCAGCCGGTTTCATATGATGGGCTGTATGAGTGCGATGTACGACATTCAACATTCTAATTGGCTCAATATACCCTCCGGTTTTGTCTACTCTGTTTTCTTCATGAGCAGAAAATGGCATTGGGCTGCCCCTTCTCCCCACAAATTACCTTGCAACACATCATGGTCGTCCGGCAAGCAAATTGTCGGGGCATTTCTCATGGCATCTCTGAAGGCCCATCCAAATTGATAATACTTACGAAGGTAATTTAAAATCGCCATTTTAGCTGGCACACGGATCATGCCAAAGCCACCGTGATTTTCATAAAGTTGATCACCAGAGAACAGCACTAAATCAGGGTCCATTTTTACTACATTATTAGCAACAGGCTCATAAGGAAATGCATAATCATTTTGACATGTCAGCGCAGCCATACGCATTTTTCGCTCAGAAGGATTTGCCCTAATCATTCCTTCATAAACGTCTAGTTTTGTTGTCCCGTCTACTTGTCCTTCGCCATAAACAACACGGTAAGGAGTTGCTTGTTTTTCATCCCAGTTAACGATTCTAAAGGAAGCAACCCAAGCATCGGTATCCAGTTCAGCTTTACTGATGACCTGCCAATCACCATTTTGGAAAGTTTGTAATATTACTTGTTTAGAGTCTTTCTTGCCTAGCGGACCTGTGAGCACACTCAGGTTCATAACAAAACCTTCAGCGCTGCGACTGTTGTTTAAGGTGTACATAGTCCAAAGGATAGGTCCAAATTTTTGCTCTACGTTATGACTAAAAGCTTCACCTTCGATTTGCCAATTTTTAAATTGATAACGGCCACCATCACTACGGGACTGTTGTGGCCCACTTTCAAAAGAAGGTATTTCAAAATTACTCACGACAGCAAGGTTTCCTAATAACTCTTCCGTGCCGACTAAAGACGCCATACGACCAAGGGATTCACCACTGGTCGCCGATTTAATTTCAACGTCAAGGGCAACCAACTGTGCTTGTGGGGCGCCAGAAATTATAATTTCTAATTCTTCATTAACATTAGGTCTGGATAGCGGTTTACGTTTATCTCCTAGCGCTATTTGATTATCAATTATCCCTACGTCTAAACCTTGTTGTACAAAACAGTTACTACGATATTCATTTATTTCGCTGCGAATGCCAAATCGGATAGACGCGCCACCATCTTTGATGCCTTGTTCTGCTAACTTTACACGTACAGACGTTCTGAATGCTTTAGTGGTATCAACCAACTGATGTTGTAATGAGTGCACGCTACGTTGACCACCCGTTGTAACGCACTCTGCAGCACCATTGTTTATTCGCCAATCTTCCATTGGATTGGCCCAATATTCACCACCTAACCAAACTCTGTTGTGGGTATTACTCCAACTGTCTTTAATTGTGTTCTGTAACACAGGTTTGCTGATCATATTTGTGGTTTTTGTTGAACACGCTACGCCTGTTGCTGCTAAACCAGCCGCAAAAACTTTTAACGCATCACGTCGAGATATTTTATTATTCATTTTTTTACCTGTATTTGATTGAGATAGAGAGTTTGATTAACTCTAAATCATTCCAATTTATTATCTTTTCAGCACTTCAAATTCCTTCAGGAGTCACTCGTATTCACTTTATTTCTATTTTAACCATATCCGATAGACCTTCTCGTAAAAAACTCGGTGCCTCATTAGCAGCCAATGGCTTTGCGTCATCCCATGAATACACCTGTATTTCGACTTCCCCAACCTGTAAAGCGGTAACTACGCCAAATTTATCAACCGTCGCAATTGTTGGATCCGTTGAATGCCATATAACACCTTGTCGTTGCGCTGAATTAGGTAAAACCTCAACGTCAAATGTTAAACGTTCACCTACGGTTAGCTGCCTTTTATCGACGATAATGGCAAGCGATGTGACACGTTGCTCTTTATGCTTTTCTAATTTGTTCTTTAATTCTTGGTAAGCTAAATGTTGCGTTTCCGTCAAGGAGTCAAAACTGAGTCCGCTATACCTGCGAATACCCCACTTACGATTGATATAAAATTCGCCATGTAACTCTAATGGATCATTTGTTAAATCAAAAAACGCCCTTTTGGAAAATCTTTGTCGGGGGCATACAATTTATAGTCTTTGTTAAAAACGAATCTCAATAAATCATCAGTTGGAAATCGATTGTTACCAATATACCAACGATAAATATAGTCTCGGTGTTCTACACTGTTTTTCCCTACAGCCTGCTGCCAAAAACTTACTCCATCTACTTGATCAGCATTAGGCATATGGACACCAGCGCTCTCAGCAACCGTTGGATAAATATCAGTTATGTTAACAATGCCTGAATAACGTCTTATTGAGGAACCTTGACCAGAAGGTATTACACTCGGTTGACTCAATATCAACGGCACTCTAATACCATTTTCAGCTGTACGTCCTTTGCCACTATGGATAGATGGTTCCGTCTGGCAAAACATGACCAAAAGTTGACTTAGTACCGTTATCTCCCATCACAACGATTAAGGTATTTTCTATTAAACCTTGCTCTTCTAACTTGTTTACGACCTTCCCCACTAACTTGTCCATATAAGTGATCATGTCAGGAAAATATTGACGATCATCTCCAAGAGTATTGTTATAGGTTGCAACTTCTGGAAAATTGTCAAAAATGGATTTAGGGCGAGTATCAGGCGTTGGTTTATGATCATCGTGAACAAGTAACATTGGGTAATACAAAAAAACGGCTGATGTTTATTTTCTTCAATAAAACGAAGTGCATGGCGATTAACTATATCCGGACCATACCAACGTCTCCCTGTTTCTGGATCGACGTCTTGCCTACCTTTATAATTTACTACTTCGCCATTGACCACTAGACTCGGGTTTATAAAACGTTGACCTTCTTCAATAACATCAAACGCAGTATATGTATCCCAGCCAAACTCAGATAAATAACTTTGACCGGCGATCTCTTCAGTGCCTCGAGATTGTTTCCACTTACCAAAAAGTCCTGTTTTATAACCTGCTTTTTTAAAAGCATCGCCAAAAGTTAAATCAGAATGATGTTGTGATTTAGGTCTTAAATAATTCCGGTTATTTCTTTTGCCGCTCATTAACGAAATCCGCGTATTTTCGCAAATTGGATGAGCGTAAGCCCTCTCTACCAACACTCCCTTCTGGGCTAAGCTATCAATACTCGGGGTTGAAAATACTTTATGTTTGAATTCACCATCATAGGAATGTAACCGATTTGCGCCATAGGCTGTTATGCCATAGTGATTGAGATCATCGATCAAAATTAACACCACATTTGGTTTAGAAACCTTTTCAAAAGGAACTGACGATATGTCCCTTGTATTTGTTTCTATGCTATTACACGCCAACAAACTCAATGATGTTAGTGACAATAAAGCTCGGCGAATCGATTCAAACATTTATGCATTTCTTTATTTATATAAAGAACATAACAATATAAAAATACACAACTTAGTCAACTGTTTTTTGTTAACAATAGAAACATTTGTAGGCGATGAACGCCTTAGGCATTTGTAATAACAAATTTAAGTTTATTCCAAGCACCAACAACTTTGTTTATAATAAATTGTTAACAACTTGCATTTTTGTTAAATATTCTGATAGCTTTAGTACCTCTATATCAACTGAAGCTAATAAAAATATGAACACACTAAACCTTAAAAAATCTCCATTTATCATGTCTATGTTAAGCGCATCTCTGATGTTAGGCTGTAGCTCAAATAATGATGAAAACACGTCTGTAAATACTGTACCGAGCGCACAAAATGATTTGTTAACCGTCGATGCAAATAGTCAAACAGGCTCGGCAAACCAAATTGCCGTATCAAATAACGACGATATTGGTGCTAACGGTAGCGACGGAGATGATTACAGTATTACTCATTATCCCGTTTACGGTGATGTAACTGAAATTTCTGATGGCGTATTTCAATATATTCCCTATGAAAATTTCACAGGTAACGACTCATTCACTTATGCGCTGACCGATGCTGATGGGGACGAAGTAACAGCGACTGTATCAATTACAGTAAACGAAATAGAAACCCAGCTGACCGCAGAGCTATTTAACAACATGGACCCTAGCTTACCGTCTTTTGTATCTATTTCAGATACCACGCCAACAGGAAAGTCTTGGGTTAAACTCGAATCTATGTCAGACGAATTTGATTCTTGGGATAATTCGAAATGGTTCAAATCGTCGTGGAACTATGGCGTCCCGGTTTTTATGTCCACAACAGACGAAAACTCAGGTGTTACCGACGGCAAGTTATGGCTTAAAGCAACATTAAATGAAAGCAATCCTGAAGGGCGTTGGTTCCAAACTGCTCGAGTTCACAGTAAAGCCGAAACTAAATACCCTATGTATACCGAGGCGAGAATAAAAACCTCCCATTTGTCAGCCTATACAACATATTGGTTAAACAATGGAGACAGCAACAACAGAGATGAAATCGACATTATAGAAAATAACTCAAACCCGTCATGTGGATGTAAACCTGAATACCCTAATCAAATGAACTCTCAGTATTTCCAAGCGGATTCAAACAAAGACCCTCAAACCGTTCGTGAACATGGTAACTTTTTGCGTTCAGGTCTGTCGGATGTCAATCCGCTAAAAAATGTGGGTTGGAATGAGGATTACCATATTTATGGTGTGTGGTGGCAAGATGCCAACAACCTGCAGTTTTATTTAAATGGCGAACCAGCAGGAAAAGTCAAAGTCGGTGAGCATTTAGATGGCAAAACGTACGATCGTGAATTTACCAGAGATTTAGAAATAATATTTGATCTTTGGACTAGTGAAGCGAGTTGGGTGGGCGGTCTTCCTAAAAAGTCTGAACTCTCAAACAATGACGTAAATACGGCATATATTGATTGGGTGAGAACTTGGAAGTTAGAAGATCAATAACACAATAATTTAGTAAATGAGATAACTAACAAGCAAATAAAAAAGCTCAGAATTAAAATTCTGAGCTTGTCTTCCTTTCCATTCGCTGATCAACTTCGGCATTAATTTCCGTGTAAAACTGACGTAGTAGTGTTCCAGTGGCCGATAACTACTTTGTGCTTAGGTTTTCGCTTACTATGTTCAAAAGCTTAATGTATCAATGGGTAAATATTTGGCTTGTAACGTCACTGTGTTGACAATAAGTCAGGTACCGCTGTTCAGCCAGTTATCTCGTTATTAACCCAACGACTAACCAACCCCTAACGGCAACCCTTTCAACTAAATAATTACCCATTAAATAAATATTATTTCCTACCGGCAATTGAAGGAATGAGCTCTTGTGGTATATTGAGCACCTTATCATCCGCACCTTTAGCAAAATTACTGATGTGGTAAGCGTTGGCTTTGCGCCAATCGGCTTCAACACGTCCATCACCCAGCACGATATTACCTAGTTTATTCCTGAACCAGCCCGCGAGTTGAACATAATCGTTTTGATAAGCAAGGTTGTTTTGCTCTAACGGGTCGTTGTCCAAGTCGTATAGCGTCATTTCAGCTTTCTCTGCCTTTGTCGTTAGCGCCCAATCTAACTCTTTACCTAATTGCTCTTCTGTTGCCCAATTATTAAATGGTCGTGTTCGCATTGAGAATCGAAAACGTTCAGAGTGCAGATAAGCTCTTGGTCCCGAAATTACACTTATTTCACCCAATACATAATCGCGTTTTGGTAGCTTGCCACTGTATACATCAAACAAGTTATAGCCGTCTAAATAATCGAACTGTTCTGTGCTGGTATCAACGCCTGCGGCACTTAATACCGTTGGAGCGAAATCAACAAACTCCACTAAGTCTTTATACACTTTACCCGCTGGGATAAGGGACTTGTCTGAAGATACAAGGATCGCGGCATTCGCGGTTGATTGCGCCCATGGGCCAAACTTGGCTTCGATGCCTTGCTCACCCAAATGCCAGCCGTGGTCTCCTATAGTGTAGATGATGACGTACTCTCGGCCACTGTTTTTACTGTATTCTTTAAATGCTTCAACGGCTTTACCAATTAGGTCGTCGCCGTGAGCACAAAAGGCATAATAGTCTTGAATTACTTTTTGCTTCTCTTCATAAGTCATGCCCGATATGTCACCGGCTTGTTGAATCGCCTGCAGTTGCTCTGGCAACTTATCAGTTTCTGCGGCTGAATAGTCAGGTATGTTGTAAGACTTAGTTTTAAATCTATCTCGAATGGATTTAGGCGGTAAAACCGGTGTGTGTGGCAGATGAAATCCCAATTGCATATATTGCGGTTTATTTGAATTCGCGCCTTTAGCGTCACTGCCCCAACTGGTTTTAAATGCTTTATTTGCATTATCTAAGTAGTTTACAAACTCTTTAACAATATAAGCGTCAACCGTTTTATCTGCAGGTTGTGGATTTTCCCCTGCTAAAATTAGCGATGTATTGGTGCGCGTATACGCACGTAAAATATCAAATTCTTGGTTGGTCACTTCTCTTTCAGCTAAATCTTGTTCAGTAAGCTCACCACCTTTTCTTTTAAGAAAATACTTACGAGTACGACCGTCTGCATAAACAACGTTCTCAGCATAACCGTTCATTACTGGAGAACCATCAACTTCGCCGTACGACGCTTCGCCGAAGATATCGCCTTTGTTATTTGCCTGTAAGTGATGTTTAAAATGCACTTTATAGTCGAACAAACCTGCATCATGAAAACCTTGACCGGGTCCCCACTTAAAAATATAAGAGTCTTCTTTGCCAAAAACAGAGGTTTGATAACCATTGTCACGAATGGTTTGTGACACCGTAGGTTTTACAAAGTCAGGATTCTGATGAGTCAATTCAAATGCATAATGACCATTTCTAAAAGGATAACGACCTGTCAACATCGAGCCCCTTGAAGGCCCGCACACCGGCGAGTTCGTGAATGCATTAACAAATAGCGTGCCCTCTGCAGCCAACTTATCAATGTTTGGAGACTCTACATACCCTAACGGGCTCTCGTTGGTACCGTACATTACGCGATTGTATGCACTGACCGAGTCTGGTCGTTGATCGTCTGTAATGATCCACAATATATTGGGTTGCTCTTTTTCTTTTTGGACTGCTGTTTGACTGTTCGTTGCAGTCTGTGAGCTATTGCAGCCAGTCATTACGGCAGTGAGCAAAATAAATATCATTGAAGAGGTGATTTTGTAACTTTTTCGTTTCATAAAATATACTCAGGTTAATGTTCTAATTTTTGTTTTAACTCTTAGTTTGCGAATACAACAAACTTTAATGTTCACACGCTATATCGGAATAATTATTAAGCTCTTTTAAGGAGCGATCATGAGCACCTTTGGCAAAATTACTTTTGTACGTATCGTTTTGTTTATTCCAATCCACTTCAATTCTTTGATCTCCCAAAAAATGTTTTGCGTTTTATTTCTCAAAATAGTGGTAATAGGATTGTAAGTATCCTCATACACAACCTGATTGCCCTATTGACTTACATTACTGCTGGATTTTACGAACCAAAATCACCCAGTCTTTATCTGGATTGTTTGGTGCAGCGCCTAAATCTTTTTGATGTCGAACCCAAAAGTGTTTAAATGGCTCGTTTTGTAACAATTGAGTTACTGAGCCTTGTTTTAATTCACCACCGTTTCTTGGGTCATACCATGACACACTATAATTCGCAGGCTCCCACAGGTAATTTAAGCGAAACACCTGCTGATGCATCTTTGGTGTAAACAACATAAAACTCATTATCTTTGGCTAACACCCAAGCGTTTGTAGCCCAATCATCTTTGTTGACGGCATTAGGTAAATCTAAATTGGTGATGTTAAAAAGTCGATAGCGTGTTTGGCTTGCGACCAAAAGTTATCTCTGGTTCGCCAATCTTGCGCGGTTAAATCCGAGTGTTTATTTTTATAACCAAAGTACCATTCAGTGCCCCACGCGCCTGCGGTTAATGCGCCCCATAAACCATTTGAACGCGCATCAAAATGTTCAGGGTTTAGTGCATCAGAACGCAAAGCGTATTCAGCGTCACCGGGCTCATCTACTGCGATAGCCAATGGTCGGCCATTATTAACAGGCCAATCTCTGAGACGTTTAACCGCACCATGAATTTGTGAAAAATCGGGTGAGGAAGTTTGCACTGAAGCGCCTGTATATTGGCTGTTGTTGGCTGCTATATCATGAAAGTATTGACCATTGTGTATGACTCTGTGGTGTTGATACGGATCGGTTTGTTTAAAGTACTCAGCCATTGCCAACCGCTGGATGGTGGTTTGTGGTGGTGTTGGCGGATTAGGATGCCATTCACCATTTTCTTCCCCTAAATTCCAGTTAAGCGCTAAGTGATGTCCAAAGCGTGCTATTAGTTCGCGGTAATAAAGCTTGCGTTCAAGTCCCAATCCACCATTGTCTAATAGACCCTGATTTTCCACTTCTTGTGTCTTAAAGTGTAAAAACAGACCTAACGATTGAGCATGTTCAAACACCATTTCCCACTGCGCCAATTTCGACACATCAAAGCGTAAAAAATCTTTATTATCGACATAAGGAAATACATTTTGATCGTCGCCAACAATATTAAGCGTTAAGAATGAAATCGAGTTCATGCCTTTGCTGGCAATATAATTCAGTGCGCCGATCAGCCCTTTGCCTTTTTCAGATTTGAACGTAGGGTCCCCCTTTTGCCAGTCTCGAACATGAGGTTGCTAGGTTTTGACTAAATTATCTTTAAACCCATCGTTTTTAAATCCGCCATCAAAATCAGCGTACGACAGCAAATTTTCAGGAGAGTCAGGTCCTGCTTTTATAAAATATCCACCTTGATCCGCAAACCTTAAATAGGGCTTATTAACATATTGTAGACGGCCGTATGCTCTAAAATCTGGACCTCGTTTGTCCGTGGCATTTACTTCAAATGAGCCAGATTGCCCATCCATAAAACCAGCACTCAATCCTGTTTTATTGGTTTTCGCAACGGCAACATAATTACCTTTTATAAAGCTCGCCTTCCAATTCCATAGGCCTATTTCATCTGGACTGAAGTGCACACGCCACTTGTTACCTGAATCAGCACTGGTATTTTCCGCATTCCCATCAGCGGCAAAATACCCGGGAACGAGGTAAGTAGCTTTGGTCTTTGAATGGGTAAACAATACGTTCAATTTATAGTTAATGAACGGATTGTAGTTATCCTGTTCCGATACATTTGGCCCAGCAAATTCAAGAGTGATCTTGTGCCATTTTTTCAGCTCTCCTTGAACTGAAACTGGGACTTGAGCGATGGAACAAAAGAAAATAACGCTAATAAACCATACAAACTCATCGATAGTGTCATGTTGCGAAACATAGAAAACGCCTTTAACTTAGTTATTCAAGCTTTACTCTAAACCCGCTGCCCAGCGAGTGCCTTTTGCCAGTATCGACATAAAGATTGTGTCTTGGAATGCCGTCGAATCATGTCCAAGGGTCGTATGAAATACTCGGCCCTTATGGTATTTAATGGTCATAAAGACGGGTTCATTCCGTCCAAAACCATTAAATTTTTTATCGTCGTAAGCCGTGGCTAATATGGTTAAATTTTCCGCAGGACCTCGCAACCGGTTATATAACTCGTCTTTACTGTGACGCCAACTCGTTGGTAAATCTTGCATAATTGGGTGGTTTTTGTTTCTCACTTGAATATCAAACTCATGTTGATGCCCATGACCTCCGCCATTACCCGGTGTCATATCCCTTTGTAATTCGCCAGCGTCGTCGAAATAGAGGTAAGGGCCATCTTTCTCAGTACGACCACCCCAACCACCTAACCCAATCATTTTGTTATATTCAACCCATTGAGGAAACGAATTGTTGGCCGCGTGAACAGTGACAAAACCACCGCCATTTTTCATATATTGCTCAAACGCTAATTGTGTTGATTCTGGCCAAGGCGCTGCTTGCCAACCAAAATTGGAAATCACAACATCATAGTTTAAAAACGTTGGACTGAATGTAGGATCATGTTTAGGTTGTTTAGTCGCTTGATGTGTTCTGCCATCTTGAGCTGGAAATTGGGTGATTAAGTCTTTTCCCATCCAAGTGAATTGGGTACGATAAATATCAACCTCGAATTGCCCAATGCTCTCCAAGTACACTTTCATCATCTGGGTTGTTTTTGGCCAGATAGCATGGTTATTTTGGCCATCAATAATCAGTACCTTTAATTTAGGTTCAGCTTTATTAATCACCGAGCAACTAAGCAACAAATAACATAGCACTAAAGGCATTAATTTTAGTTTCATCACGGCTTTTACTTACGTAGCTGATTCAGGGTGTAATACACTTTTTCCACGCTCACAGACCGTCCTTTGACGTCTCTTAAACCGGGAAAATCAATTTGTATTACTTTGTCGCTTGCCAAAGGCATCTGAACATAGATTGTTTTGTGGTCTTCAGACAAGGTAACCTTATTAATGGTTAAAGAGGTTAAATCCACCTTAGGGGAGCCATAGTTACTAGAATAATGGTAATGCCAAGATTGGGCACTGAGACTTTTAGCGGTAACAGACTCAGGGTTTAGCGCTTCAGTAAAGGTTAGTTTAAAGCCCTTTTTCGTGAGTTTGATGTCCAGCAATTCAAATGGATTTGTACCGTCCCATACTACTTTTTCCAAACCAAATGGTTTACCACCTTGAGCGCCCCAACCTCGTGCAGTTTGTCCTATCCATAACTGACCATGAATATCAAACTCAGCCCTTATATTGCCACTTTGAAATTTATTCATGAAGTTAATAACAGCTCCTTGATATTGGCCGTTCACTTCATCTAATAAGACTCGAAATACATTTGATTGGGTTTGGTCACCTATAAATATTTGCCCTTCAAACGGGCCAAATTTTCCTTCAGTGGTGTTCCACTCTGGATTGCCTATAGTGAGTTGGCGACTTCAACATGAGGTATCCAAACCACTGGCTTTTCACTCATAGCGCTTAGTGTGTCTAAGGGTAATGCTTTTACACGCTCTTGAGTAAATCCGTCGATTTCAATTAACGATACGGGGTGACCATAAAACTTATCTTGTTTTAATAAGTGCATTTTAGAGGTTGGTACCCAATCCCCTTGATTATCCGTAAAAACACTTCCCCTTGAGGGCTAGCACCTATACCCGCAGGCGAGCGTAAACCGTGAGCATAAGGCGTATATTTTCCTTCCTTGTCTACTTTAAAAGCAAAACCTCGATTCCCGCCTGTCGTCCCCATCGCGCCCATTCTGAAAGCATCAGGGTGATTATGACTTAGGTTCAAAGTGCCGTATAAATTCCCTTGTTTATCTTTTACTGGACCAAAGGTAAATTCATGATAGTTGTCGTGAAACGTCCATTGGTTCGCTACTGGTATATAACTGTCAGCAACACCATCATCATTAGCATCAACTAAGCGAGTTAGCTCTGGTTTTTGTGCAACGAGAATAGAACCATCTTCATCCACTAATAGCCCCGTTGGTTCATGCAAACCTTCCGCAAATTTAGACCAACTATTATTTTTTAAATACCAAACTTCCCCCAATCGAGTTGCCACCCAAATGACACCTTCTTTGTCGCTGTCTAAACCGGTCGCGTGAAAACGAACATCTTTTGGCGTTTCAACGGTAATGATCTTGTAGCCGTCTGGTTTATAAGTATGATCTGGTGCTTGCGCGGCATTCGCAGTGCCTATTGTCAAAACACTAGAGATAGCGAAAGCAGTTCTAAAAATTGTTTTATGAATACGTTATTCATCTTAATTCAACCCCAATAGTTATTGTTTTATGACTGCTTTTAGCAATACTTGTTGTTCTTTATTTGGCATTGCATCAAAACCGTTTTCTACTGTTTTACCGTTATGATCTTGCCACTGAATAGAGTCAACCTGAGGCAGTGATAAACGTAAGTTTTTATGACCCGTTAACTGCCAATAGAAAGAAATTTCCTTCGAGCTGTTGCTTTCTCCCCAGAATTGATAGGTTTCATTTTGTATTTGAAATTTAAAAACAGGAACGTCATTAAGGGTGGTATAGCCCAAATACTTACAAGAATGAGAAGGCTCAAATTTGATTTGTTTAGGATATTTAAAAACTAAATCACCAAGAGGTAAACTTGGGAAATCACCGCGACCATCAATGTTTGGTCCTATATTCAACATATCACCCGACCAAAGGCCGACAATAGAGCAAGATTTAGTATTAAAAGCGTAATTTATTTTTGAAGGTAACCCTACCGAAATAGTATAGGGCGGTAGTTCATTGATTCGTTTTCGTTCAACAACGGCTTTATTCGACGCGGTTATCTCGTAGTTTTTTCCAGCCATGATTTGCTCTGCTCGACTAGATAAAGCAAACAATTTGATGGTCATATCTAGGTTAGTAACATAGACAATTAAATTTCGTTGACCGGGTTTTGACGTTCCAGAATGGTAAGTTACCTTAAGTCGTTGCTTGCCTCGTTTTAAACCCCAAGTTGGAAACCACGCCGTTCCGCCTTTATGCACTTGTAACCCATCAATAAATACATTGTATTCATGAGGGAAGCCCCATTGGAGCCAAAGTTGCGAATCCATATTTTTTGGGGCGTAAAAGTCACCCTCAAACTCTATGAAATAATGTTCAATTTCAGGAATCGAATAATCCGCAAAACCTTTAGGTAATGAGCCTGATTTCACTAATTTGTCGGCCGTTATTTCTTTATCGTGTTCGCCATTCAACTGATACAACTTGTAAGATAAGTTATCCCATCCCTCTCGCTTAGAAATGACATACGCGACTATCGATTCCAATTGCGACTCGGTAAATATTGCACCAAACGCTGGCATGCCCGCATTAGCAAAACCCGTTTTGACATTATGTAAGATGGCCTCGGGTTTATTACCATGAACCCATTCTGCATCTTTGAGGTTAAAACCCGAAGCACCACTTAGATCCTTACTGTGACAAGAAGCACATACCTGCTCAAATAATTGCTGGCCTTGTTTGATCTCAATCGGCGACAAACTTTTTTGCGTGAGTCGCTGATTGACTTCGTTTGCCATCAAGTCACTCGATAAGATCAGAAGCAAAAGTACTAGGTTAAAAACGCCATTCTTCATTAAATATGACACTCCAAAAGGTTAATTACGCATACCAAGTTAAAATACATATTGATATTTAACGCCCCAAGTTTGAGGCTCGCCGGGCACACCAACAGCAGTTTGATACTGCTCATCAAAAACATTTGTTAAATAAAGATCCAATAAATGCTTGTCACTGAGTTGCCAAAAAAGCGCTGCATGAAACGGAGAGTAAGCTGACAACTGTTCAACCGAAAATGTACCTGTATGCAAACTAGTTGCTGTCGTATCACTGATATAAGTTGTACTAATGGAGGTAGACAAATTTTTGTTGTGTTGGTAGTTCATAGTTAACCCAGCCTGCCACTCTGGTCGGCCTGTTAATAATGCCCCTTCTTGGGTTTTAGTATGAACATAGGTGACGTGACCCGACATCGACAGCTGTGTTGTCAATTCGTGTTCGACAATAACTTCTACACCAGCGCTGCGAATATTCGAACGATTGACTAAAGCGAACGTTTGCCCATCAAAATCGATTAGATTTTCATATTCATAACTAAAAATAGAGGCACTCAAGCTTGATGAGTTAACGAACCATTCAAGTCCTAAATCCGTGTTGAATGCTTCCTCTGGCTCAAGGTCCATGTTGCCGATTAAGTTATTACTTAGCGCATATAAACTGGGTTGTTTAAATGCAGTGCCAACATTTATATACCCTCTAATATTAGGACTCCAGTTATAATCAGCGCCTAACTTCCAAGTATTTATACTCTTAAATTCATTGCTATAGTCATGTCGAAAACTGGCAAATAAACTTGCACGGGCAATTTTCCAATGACTGTCTATAAAAGCCGCGAAGTTATCTCTTGATATATCGTAAATGGTTGGCAGTTCAGTCCCAAACAGCAACATCTGTCCATCGGTTTTGCCTTGCTCGCTTTTAATGTCTATGCCAGCGGTGAGTGTATTACTTCCTAACAGTAACTGATTCAACCAGCGCACTTTAATGTACTCATATTCGTTTTGACTTTGCGATGGTGGCGCATTGTCATAAGGCTGTATGCCTTATGAAGTAATATTATCTTCCGCTAAATAATATTCAGCTTGAACACCCAATTCGTATTCGGGACTCACCTTCTGTGTATGACGCACCGCAGCAGTTATTGATTTACCATCTTTGTTTTCTTTGTCTGTATTTGCGGCATACATGGCGCCACCACTTTGGTCCGCATAACCTTGCTGACGATAACGACTGTGCCTTATGTTAAAACGCGTTGTAGAGTCATCAAGCAAGTTGACTTGATGATGAATGCTAAATTCTGCGGCCCTTAATTTGTTTCCGTTGGGCTGAACATCAGTGGTTGTGTAATTTGCCGAAAGCGCGCTGTTTTGGCCGCCAACTGCGATTGTCGCAATTTTTTTCCGTGTTTTGAATAATGAAGGCCTACTGTGCGAACGTCATTAGATGGCTCAAAAGTAATTAAATTTATCACTCCGGCAATGGCATCGGAGCCATAAATTGAAGATTGAGCACCTTTAATGATCTCAATTCTTTGGATGATATATTTGGAGACTGAATTTAAATCAAAACTACCACCACGGCTGTCCATTGGGTTATTGACTTGCACACCATCAATTTGCAAGATGACAAAATTGGTTTCGGCCCCTCGAAGGAAAATTTCTTGCACCATTCCAGACGATTTTGTTGTAATCCCGGGTACTTGCGCCAAAAGATCTAACGCTGACGTCCCCTGCATTTTATCGATTTGATGTTTCTCTAATACAAATGTCGAGCTAGGCATTTGATTCGACCGAACCGGATTAAAGTTAGCAAAAACTTCTATCGTTTCTATGTCATTTGGTTTGCCTTTTTCAGCACCCGTTGCTTGAGCAGAATACCCAGAACAACTTGTGACTACTAATAATATGGCTGTTATGTTACGCAATTCCAATCTACCTCAATACAATTGATTATTAACAAGTTTTTTAATGACCAAAACACCAGCGACTTACACACGCTAATGTTTTTGTCACTGGCTTAGTGTTAATTTCGTTTATCGTTAAACCGTCGTTGGTATAAATTACGATTTACTTCGCTCGCCGCATCTACGAGCGGTTGATACGGAATGTCGGTCACCGAGACAAAACCGACGTTGTAATTTTCACCGTCAAGTGCTCGCCCAGTAAGTGGCGAGTCAATGTATTGGAACCAATGTGTGCCGACAAAATACGGGTTATCAATCGCACTGTTGACGTATTCAGCGTATTTTTACCTCGATCTTTTTGGTCGCTTGCGTGAATGAGACCCGGATTGAGCAGGCCAGAATCTAAGGAACCATTATGAAATTCACCAATGATTGTTGGTTTATCAACTTCAGCTAGAAATTGCCAAAAATCATCATTTATCACTTCTTTGTAATAGTTATAACTTACGACATCCGCGATTTCAGCGGCTGCCTGACGTAACTCTGGTGTCATCCCCCAGTCGGCAAAACGCACGCCCATATATAAGTGATTTGGCATATATTGTTCCATCGCCTGATTTACAATGACAAAATATTGTCGACCAAATTCGTACAACATCGTTGATAAGTCAGCAACAATATTGTCCGTTAGCGTTTGTAACTCAACGCCACTATCAAACTCAGACCATGACTCAAAATTGGTTTGCCAACTTTGATTTAAGCCTTCAATTGTATTGTATTGTTGTTTCATCAAGCGGCTAAAATGGGCCTTACTTGGGCTGTTGTTACTATTCAGTGCCAACGCGCTCAATGGGATACCATATTGACTTTTGTGGCTTCCCATTTGTCCCCAACTCTTTTCATTATCGATAAACACACCAACACACCAGGAGAGTTTTTGACTTCTTTCGCTATCTGCTCAACGGTAATAAAGGCGCGCGTTTTGAACTTTGGATCAAATGGGTCTGGTAGCGGCGACCAATAGTCATTGCCACTGCTAACCGTTTTAAAGTCACCAATTATCCATCCGTTGGCAAAGTACGGATATTCCGCCATGTCGTAAAAACTTGGGTCAATCCAGTTACCAAACGAGGTAAAGCCCCAATTTTGCATTCGTTTAATGGTGGTCTCGCGCCATGTACGTTCGACTTTATCCATGTCTTTCATTTGATATTTTCGACTTAAATTAGCTTGATAAAAACTGAAGGTTTCGCCCTTTTCAATTACGCCACTATGTACTTCACGACGGTATCCAAAGTATTGCCCTAACGTGGAATCATACTCAGGTAACCAAGTGAACATATTTGCTCTAAGGTCAGAAGTTCGTTTACGTGTAGGCCATGCTTTCGCAGGTGCCGTATTTAAACCAATTGAATCTTCTGGAGTTAAATCACTAGGGTCGCGAGGTTTAATGTGTGTTGGGTCGAAATCATAACCGGTAATTGTCGTGGTGTTTGCCATACGAACGTTGGCAATTCCGTTGGAATAAAATAAATAGCCTTGTGGGTCGACAAGAGTCCACTTGCCCTGATATTTATCCACTCGATAAAAACCTGTGGCAGGAAGTTTGGGGCCAGACTTCCAGCCATTAAATTTCGATCTATCGAAGTTTGCAGCTTTGTTAAGCCGTTCAATTTCTTGTTGTGATTTTTTTACTAACTCAACGTCTGTCGAAACTTTATTGGCAAATTCAATTTTTGTGCTTTGACCGTACTTGTCTACTAAACCAACTAAGTAATCTTGATCAATCTGTTTGGGTTCGACTAATTCGACATTATCAAAATGCAAAATTTTATTTTCTGGAACACCAATCACTTTAAAAGAAATACTGGCTACATCCGTTAAATCAATATTCTTTGAACCATACCGCCAAATTATTGGTTTATATTTATCTTGCCAACTAAATGGGTTGCTACGAATACCGGTTTCAATGTTTAAGTCAATTCCGGCAAGTTCCATTACGTATTTGTCTGATGAATTAGCAGGTACCACAAAGCTACGGTTATGCCTCGAACCATGGGAGTCTTTAACAGTCACGTATAAATGTACCGACGAGTTTTCTGAGTTACTGATATCTAGCGCGACACCAAATGCATTAAACTTTGACCAATTCCATTTTTCAGTAGGGACAAATTCCACCATTGACTCATGGTTATGAGCACTTAAAAATTCAATCTTAGCTGCCTGACTATGATTTATATGGCTTAGTGTCGCCAAAGCGTTGTTTAATTTTAATTGTCTAAGTTCTGCATCTGACTCAAAATTAAACAGGGTTTGCCCAGGCTTTGGCTCAACGGAGTCTTGATGTTTACTTTGACCGCAACCAGTTAATAATATAGGAATAGCGATCAGGGCAAATGCAACTATAGAAATGTTTGTCGGTGTCTTGTTAATGTTCATTTTTGTGTTCTTCTTGCTGAATTCCAAGCTGGTTACCGGCTATTTTTCGTTAAACCAATTAATTAATTTTTGGAGATGTACGGAAGAACTCAAAACCAAATGACTAACTTGCAATAAACCTGATTGATGACACTTCTCTAGTTTTTCACCGGTAAGTGCAGTCAGTTTTTCCTGATCAAATACGTATAATCCCGTCAAGCTAGTTTTTTGATCATTAGGTAAATCAATGTCGAGAGAAACTTGTTCTAACAATTCTAAATCAGCGGCAAGCTGCAACAAGTCTGCGCTGTGCTTACTGCCACCCATTAATTGGGCAAATGTTGTTTCAATTCTTTTATAGTAATCCGTTGCGTTGCCATCGTCTTCAAATAAGCTTTGCCCGTCATTTTCATTGACCATGGCGCTATTAAGTTCGATTGCAATTGAACCTTTAGTTGGCTTGCTTGGGTCGGGAATAAAAGCGTGGAATGGTTTACGTAAAATATCTAGCGGCAGAAATTTCGCCCGCCATTTTTCACCGTCTAAATAGAGGTTTTCACCACTATGTAACCCTAAAATAGCGGTTAATTGATACTGCTGTGTTTGCTGGCTTTTGCTAATAAATATAGGGTATTCATGAACTAAAGTACTAAGTTCACCTGCCACGACAACACAGGCATTCACTTTGTTTTCAACTACATTAACTTGCTGCGTGTTAATTTTTAGATGTTTATGCGCTTCTGTATTAACTAATTCATATTGTTGTTTTGGCATTTTGATCTTTACTCACGTTTTATGAGATGACTTCATCTATTAAATTTATATTCTTTTATACACCCTTTTACAATTGTTAACAATTATCAATCTACATTAAATTAATTTTACCCAATAAAAAAGCCGGCAAGCCGGCTTTTATTATCAAATTTAATTAACTACGAACAGTTAAGGTACGCGGTCAATCTTAATATTATCAATAATGTATTTAGCGCCAACCCCTTTTAAAACAAAGGTTGCGGTAACATTATCGCTGTTCCAATCAGTATTAGCACCAAAGCCGAACCAATGGGTAGTTTCATCCGCAATACCTTGAACTTGGCCAAAGCCTGCACCATTCCATATCGTATTGTTTAGAGTAAAGTTTAAGTCATTGTCACCATTAGCAAATACTACATCTAATGTGTAACCGCCCCACTGGTTAATATTTGGATCAGTTGCTGCTGCTTTATTTTCCTCAAAGTTCACATACTGAATATCAAAAGTGACTCGATATTTACCACCAGAAACAATTGCACCATTGGGAACTGCAAATTCTACTTTAACTCCGCCAGCATCGGCGCCAGTTGTATCCACATATAGAACTTTGTTATCCGCATTATTTGCGTCGGTTTGAACTTCAACCGTTCCACCACCTGAAGACGTTGGAGCATAATCTGCGGCTTCAAATGTTCCTTCGTTATTATTTAGTAAATCAACACCTTCTAAATTATCATAACGAACCATATTAAAGTCATCAAAGACCGGCATGCCGTCATTACCCATCCATGCGCTCATGATAAACATTTGTAATTGATCACCAATTTCATTTGGTTTTTCACCGGCAGCATTGGCTGTCGCTAAATATCCACTATTGGTATCATAATTTATCATGAGTGGACGCCAAGTCCCATTAGCTGGATGCCAAGGGCGAGCACCTGCCCAGAAGTTATGTCCACCATTTGGGTCATTACTGATCATCATGTATGGCGATGCATCACCCGCTCCTACATAAGCATTGTAACTAAAGTAATACTTTTGATCCGCGGCTAAATCAGGGAAATACTGAGCGCCAATAGTGACATAACAAGGATTACCCAACATCTGCATAGAATGTTCACCGTTGGCAACGATTGAGTTTGTAAATTCAATCCCTGCAGGACAGTTAAACAAACTAAATCCAGTCCCACCATTTTCAAAACCTACGTCTGCGCCTAACGCTTTAAATAAGTTCGACTCAACGCCATCAACAGTCAGAGCTAACTCTGGAGTACCGTCAGACATGTTGCCATTGGAATCCGCTACTTTATAAGTAAAAACAAAGTCTTTAAATGAATTAGCCGCGATATCGTCATAAAATGCATTAGGGTTAAACGTTAATGTTGTGCCTTCAAATTTAACACCAAATGGTAATTCCGCAGAACCGTCTAACATAACGTCACTAATTACGATGTCATCACCTTCACGCTCTTCTATCTCATCCGCTAGGTTGTAAACTTTTAAACCGTCGGTTTCGTCAAACTTATCAGTTTTAAAGTAGTTTAAAACTAATGGTGCGCCACTGATATCTTGTACACCTAGTACATTAATAGTTAAATTACGCGTAAGGTCAAAACGATGATCACTTACTGTATAAGTAAAGTTAAATGTCACTTTTTGGCCATCAGGAATACTACTTTCAACTGCAGATATATCTACATCTAAATTACTGCCATTTATAGTAACAGGCAAATTATATGGGTTCGCTGCGTCAGCAACTAAGTTGCTTAACGTAAGTATTTCATTGTCAGCATCAGTAACATTTTTAAGCCCATCTAATACACTGGCACCAGCGTCTCGCGTGAAATTACCAAGTAACCCGCCGGTAATTTCAGGAGCAAAATCTTCCCGGTAAAGTTAAAAGTTGCTGTACGAGGCGTTTTGTTTACGCCGTCAGTTATATTGTAAGTTAATACAACCGTATGGGTTTCGTCAGTATCTAAATTAGGTGCGATATCCAAAGCTCTAACACCTACTTTATTTCCTTGAATTAAAATACCGTCAGAGCCGATATCTTCGGTTCTATCACCAGATGTGGTAATGGCTATATCCGTTACAGACAAATAATTACCATCGGCGTCTTTTGCAATGCTTTCACCAGTATTTTCACCCGTTATTGAACCTAATAAATTGTATTGTTTGAATACATTTTTTTCGTGAATATCAACAACAATATCACCACCGTGTGTCGGCGCGACTGAATTACCCATTGATTCTGGGTCGTATTCTGGATTTTCTACGTTACATCCAGCTAATGCTGCCAGTATTGAGCTAACTAATAAAACTCTATTTGTTTTTATTGTTTTCATTATTTTGTACCAAATTCTGTTTTTGCTTAGTGGCGGTGTAATACCGCCACAATCCGAACTACTTTTAGAAGTTAACGCGTAACCCTAAGCGGTATGTCGTACCAACTTTGTACTTAGTATAAGTACGATGTGTTGGTGCATCCCCTCAAGTGGATTACCTTCTTCTAACGCAACAAAGTCGTAACCTGCTGCATTGTCTGCCGCGACTCGTACAACATTTAACGTACGGCTAGTAAAGTAGGTGCGGTATGCTTCATCAGTTAAGTTAATTGCTTGGAATGTCAACGACATGTTTTCACTTACTTGCCAAGAAGCTGACAAATCAAGCGTCGTACGACCTTCATTCCAAATTGAACCTTGGTTCCAGCTACGACCGTATTGGCCATTCGCCCAATCTTTACCCACTAATGAATCAGAGGTTCCGCGCATGCTTAAACGTATTTGATTACCATTTTGTTCCCAGAACGCGGTAAAGTTATAACTGTGCTCTGGAGTATCTGCTACTGGGAATGACGGTAGTAACAGGTTTGGATTGATTGATGAATACTCTGATTCATATTCACTTTGTTGATAAGTATAATTTGCATTAATACCTAAGCCACCGAAAACTCCAGGTAGGAAGTCGTAGGTATCCATGTAGCCGACTTCTACGCCTTCAATTGTCGCGTCTTTTGCATTAACTGTTTTTGTCACTGTCATATTTGCACAGTTGTCACTTGCATCACCGCTAAACGTTGTTGGGTCACTCGCTAGGTAACCGAATTCAGTCGTCGCTCTAATTGGGTGACATTCAGCAATGTCAGCTTCATTTTGCAAGATTAATTCATCACCGCTTTCTGGTGCGTCTTCAGGGTCTCTGACACTGTAAATTGGCGACAAAGTAGTTTCACGATCTGTGAAGTTAGACATGTCTTTTTTGTAATATGCAAGACTTAACATACCCGTTTCACTGAAATACCATTCTAGTGATAAGTCCAAATTATTAGACTCTAATGGCTCTAATTGCGTGTTATACATATCAACACGACCTACATTAGTATTACCACTGCCCCAATAACCAGCTTCTGTCACTTTATAACCTGGACGTAACAAATCTATTTCTGGACGTGTCATGGTTTTAGACAAAGCTAAACGACCAACAAAATCATCAGAGAATGCATAGTTTAAATTTAAACTAGGTAAAACATTCGTATATTTATGAGTTTTATATGCTGGTGTTGACGCAACTTGATTATTAGTCGATGTTTCCCAAGAGTAATTAGTAATTACGCCTGTGGATTCTCCGTTCCATGCAGGTAGATTGTCCCAGCCATAGGTACGGCCAGTACCTATATCAGCATAACGCCACATACTTTGCCATAACAAACTATAGTCAGCCAGTGTAGGTATTGCACCGTTTCCAGCTCGATAATCATTTAATGCATCTGCGTAATTAGCAAATAATGGATCGTGACAAGCCCCTTGGTCTTCAATACGAGTCCAAGTCGATGGATCAGGACCGGCACTTGTATCCCAACCAGTTCCATCTACACGTTGATATTTTAATTCATAATCTTGAGCAACGCCATCATCACCTAAATTAACAGCTCGACACTCAGGTAGACTTCTATCAGCCAATTCACCTAAAGTATGGCGGTCAATGTCACGCTCTAAATCTGAACCACCTTGTTCATAATAACTCATACCTGAGTAACCAATAGCTTCTACTTCGGTTTCAACATAACGAACACCAATATCACCTGTTAACTGGCCATCAAGAAATTCAAAGTTTGTTTTGAAATAAAGGGCATTTGTATCAATATTGGTTTCACGAGAGGCAGTGTTGTCGACATTGCGAATCACATTTCCGTCGCCTAAAATCATCTCTTTAGCCATTTTGACATCAATAGGTGTCCAGCCAACTGTAGACCCTTCTCGTGCATATCCAAGTGATTCCATAAAGTCATCATACTCTATTGGGTCACCTGCGATTATATCACCGCGTATATCCGTTAATGAACCACCAAGCTCAACCGCTATTTCATTTGTAACAGGGTCTCTGATAATCTCCGTAGCTTCCAAAGATTGGAAACTATAAGATTGATCATCAACATCTTTGTTACGTTTTGAAGTTTTAGCACCAAACTCAATAGTTGTAATGCCATAGTCATCTATATCCCAGTCGAAATCCACTTGAGCATTAGCAATAGTATCTTTAATATTACGATCATTTTCACGGATATAACCTAAATGGAAGGATGAAACATCTTGAGGGTTGAAACCTGTTAAGGCCACGTTATCGGCGCTACCTAGCACTCGAGAGCCGGTCTCAGGATCGGTATAAGCGTATAAATGGTCACCTAAATCAACAAACGAATCACCGTATACCATTGAGCATGTATCACCGCCCCCGGTACAATCAACACCGACCGGTTCAATATTTGCACCGGCATCCCATAATAGCTGACTATGGAACTTGATAATAGTTTTCCATAACCGTATAAGCATTTGGTAAACTTTCTGATTTACTTGATGAATAACCTACTTGCGCTTGTACGCGCAAATTATCGGTTAATTCAGTTTGAAAGTTTAACGTCGTGCTCAAGTTCTCATTGTCTTGACCACCGTCTGAACGGACCATATTACCGTTACCATAACGATTAACTCGTTTTGTCATGTCGTGCGTCGTTGTATCCACTTGGATCCAGTCAATTGGATCAGAATATGGATTTGGCGCTCTTACGAAACTTGTCGGTACTTGACCTTCAATCCAGTTAAGGTTATTCGAAAAGCTTTTTGCCTGTATCGCATCAAATGTTCTAACTGAATCTTGTTTACTATAAGTAACATCAAACATTAGTTCTGATGTGTCTGTTGGTAAAAACTGAATGCCTAATGAAGCCCCTTGGCGGTTGCTTTCATTTTGATGAAGTTCATAACTTGCAAAACTTGGTTCGATGGCTTTAACACCAGATATTACATTGCCATTTTGATCAACAGCTTGAGTATATTCTTGGGATTCGACAAAATTGCCTGCATTGTATTGGTCTTTACGATATGCATTTGTTTCATCGTACGCAGTAAGTGAAACACCTAATGTTTCATCTAAAAATTTTTCTGAAATTGAAAACTGTATCTTATGGTTTGCTTCATCTGAAAAATCATTGTATCGACCTTGAACCGTTAGAGAACGAATATCATCTATTTGGTTTAATGGACGTACGGTAACTAAATTGACACTCGCACCTAATGACCCCTCGTCGTGGTCGGCGCTTGGTGTTTTTACAACTTCTAATTTAGAAAGTATGTCGGCGGAGAACGAACTTAAATCCACAGCTTGAGAGAAATCCGTTGATGTTAATGCTTGACCATTAAGCGTAATATTATTTTGATTAGCATCAGCACCACGTACTGTAATTTGAGTACCTTCACCGTCGCTACTTACTACGGTAACACCAGTTACTCGGCCCAAAGCATCAGCAATGTTTTGGTCAGTAGATTTACCCACATCCTCAGCATTAATTGTGTCACGAACTCCCGAAGCAAATCGTTTATCATTTAGCGATTTCTTAAGACTTCCTCGAAAGCCCTTAACTTCAATGACCTCAACGTCTTCTTCTGCTTTGTTATTTTTATCGTTATCTTCAGCAATGACGTGTGAGGAATAACTTGTTGAAGCAAGCATCGCCATGTAGACAGCACTTAACTTAAAACTCGTCTTTAATTTTGACATTGTGTTTTCCCAGTTGATCTAGTTTTAATAGTTGTTGATTTTATCTCGCCCACCAACTACAGAGTTTGAATAAAATCTACACACACTTTAGATCTACCCAATTACTTATGTCAACAAGTTTTTGTTAACAATCTTCAATTAACTTTTTATATACGACATACAAAAGAAAGTCATTTTATAGTTTGAAGCATTTAGCCTCAATCTCTATTTCCATTCACTTTGCCGTTTATTATGACATAACCTAACTCGCCCATTTGTTTGCTAGCGACGCGTACATAAACCTCACAAATATTTTGTTAACAATTTTCAATTATTACTATTTTGGCTCTTAAACGAGGGTAATTACCCCAGTAACAAAATGAAAACTAAGGCAATAAATTAATGATTCGCTGCCAAATAATTTTTTAGATTAGTCGAAAGTAAAATATAAAGCACCACACTAGCGCTGAAATTGATTGATGAACTAAACAAAGCAAACGAACATGCAGGCAAGTGAACAAATCCAATAAGTTACTAACTTACGCATTCAACTATTAAACCTTTATTTAACGCTAAACAAGTAACGCGCAAAAGTATCAGTAATTAGCATTGCGATATTGTTAACTATAATGAACGTAATTTGACAATTCTTATCACCTTAACCTTTGATCAGTGGTTACTTATATATAGCTAATTCGTTTTACTGGCTAATTCAACAAAAAACACTGGTCTTTTGTAAACAATTAAACAATTGCATTTTATTGCGAAAACACTAAAATTACCGCCTTAACAACTGAGGAACCTCGATGGCCGTTACCAGAACTACAAAAATCCTTACCGTAAAAGACCAAATTGCCGATCAAATTCGTTCAGATATTATTTCAGGTGATTTATTACCAAACACAAAACTCAATGAAAAAGAACTTGCTGAACGCTTTGGTCTATCACGTGGGCCGATTCGTGATGTTATTTTACAATTAACAAAAGAAGGCCTTTTGATCTCTAAAAACAATTGCGGTGCTTCTGTAAATTGTATCCTCGAACCAAAATTACAAAAATTAATGATAAAGCTTAGACGCGAAATCGAAGTTTTTGCTTTGGAGCAAATCAAAGACAAATTGACTGAACGCGACTTTAATGCATTGGATAACATCCTAATTGCCTTGCAAGAAGCGTTAGAAAATGAAGATTATACGGCGGTAACCAAAATCGACATTTCATTCCATCACTACATTATAGAAAAAGCTGGCGGTGATGAACTTGTCAATATCTGGTATCCATATGTTATGCGTATGCGTTTAAATTACAAACGTATCGTAAATACTGAGCAATGCGTTAACGAACACAGAGCAATACTAAATGCCCTTAGAGAAGGGAATATTGCCTGAGCGATAAAGTCGACTAAAGCAAATATCAAATAGAAACGAAAAACCTTGTTGCACAAACAAGGTTTTTTGTAACTATCAAATATTGTCAACAATTAACAACGCAGGTTTGAGTGTTGTTAATTGTGAATATATATTGCCTCAGTTATTGGAGTAAAAACGTGTTAAGACTCTCTCTATTTGCATTCACTTTGGTCAACTTGTTTGTTAGCTTAACCGCCTTAGTCGAATGAACAAGCCCCAAGACCAAACATTATATTTATCTTAAGTGACGATGCGGGTTATGCTGACTTTGGTTTTCAAGGCAGCACCGAATTTAAAACACCAAACCTTGATAAGCTTGCAACTGAAAGCTTAAAATTTTCACAAGCATACACAACTGCAGCGGTTTGTGGCCCATCAAGAGCTGGTATTCTCACTGGTAAATACCAGCAACGTTTTGGTTTTGAAGAAAACAATGTCCTAGACTATATGAGCCACAACGGCCTTATGGGAGAAAATATGGGATTGCCATTAAATGAAAAGACGATTGCTGATCACCTTAAAAACCAAGGTTACAACACTGCACTAATTGGCAAATGGCACCAGGGCGATGCAGACCGATTCCACCCAACTAAGCGCGGTTTTGACTATTTCTTTGGATTTCGTGGGGGATCTCGTAGCTATTGGGAATTAGACGAATTTCATCAAAGTATCCAGCCTCAAAACAAGCTGGAATTTGGCTTTGAGGTGTATCAAGAGAATCAGAAATACTTAACAGCTGCATTGGCAAACAATGCCGTAGAGTATATAAATCGTCAAAACCAACCCTTCTTTTTGTTTTTATCTTTTACCGCTGTCCATACTCCAATGGAAGCCGATCCTGAGGATTTAAAACAGTTTCCAAAATTAAGCGGCAAGCGCCAACAACTCGCCGCAATGACGTTAGCTATGGACCGAGAAATTGGCAAGGTGTTAAATGCCATCGACCTTAAAGGATTTTCAGACAATACTATCGTTATCTACACCAATGATAATGGCGGCCCATCAGATACAAATTTTTCTAATAATTATCCGTTAAGTGGTACCAAAGCAAATCATTTGGAAGGCGGTATACGTGTGCCATTCTTAATGCGCTGGCCACAGGTGACTGATGCTGGCGGCAATTTTGATAAGCCAATTAGTACTTTGGATTTAATGCCGACTTTTTATGAAATCGCGGGCGGCAATACTAAGGATTTAGGACCCATTGACGGCGTAAACCTAAAGCCCTACATCACAGGCGAGAATAAACAACGTCCACACCAAACCTTATATTGGAAAAAGAAAATCGCGGTGCAATTCGAGATGGGGATTGGAAATTGCTTCGCTACCCAGACCGCCCAGCGGAGTTATACAACTTAAATAACGACGTTTCAGAGTCAAATAATTTAGCGAGCCAGCGGCCAGAGGTTGTAAAGCGGTTATACAAAAAGTTATTTAATTGGGAGCTAACGTTAGAACGACCGGCCTAGCAACTAAAGCGTGAATATGAAGGCTCCGCTATGGAACGAATGGATAAATTTAGAACCCATAAGCCGAACCGATAAACCAAGCACAACAAACGATTAATCAAAAAGACATAGAGAGTTCGAAGACAATGAAGATTTCAAAATTGTTAGTTTATCTTTTATTTATTGGAGCCTTTAGCTCAGTATTTGCTGATGAACGGCCTAACATCATAGTCATCCTTGCTGACGACTTAGGGTACAACGACGTAGGATTTACCGGCGAAACTCCAATTCAAACACCTAATATTGATGAACTTGCCGCCGGTGGCGTCATTTTTAAAAATGGCTATGTAACGCACCCATACTGTGGCCCTTCACGAGCCGGATTGCTTACAGGCCGCTATCAAGCCCGTTTTGGTATGGAAAATAACGTTACCTACACGCCATACGATCCTAATATGGGTTTGCCTTTAAGTGAAAAAACGTTTGCCAAACGTCTGCAGGATGTGGGTTATACCACAGCTGTTTTTGGCAAATGGCACCTAGGCGGTGCCGAGCATTTTCAACCTAATAGTCGTGGTTTCGATTACTTCTATGGTTTTTTAGATGGTGGCCATCATTACTATCCAGAGCAAACCACAATAAATTCAGACGGCTATGCCCTACCTATTATGCGGAATAAAGAAGTCGTGTCTTTTGATGAATATCTAACAACAGCCTTAAGCCGAGACGCCGCTAAATTTGTTGCTGATAATACAGATGCGCCTTTTTAATGTACTTATCTTACAATGCGCCCCACGCGCCATTGCAAGCCCCAGCGGAAACCATAAAAAAGTACAGCCACTTAAAAAACAAAAACAGACAAATCTATGCTGCTATGGTTGACGAAATGGACCAAGGTATCGGCATGTTGATTGACTCACTAAAACAACAAGGAAAATACCAAAACACATTGATATTTTTCCTATCAGATAATGGTGGTTTGTATCCAGATACTTGGTGGCCAAGTTTTGATTGGGCCGACAACTCGCCATATCGCCACGGCAAAGTCGCACTGATGGAAGGGGTGTTAAAGTCCCGTTCATCGCCCATTGGCCAGCCAAAATAGCAAAAGGCCAAACCTTTGATGGATTAGTGTCTTCTCAGATCTAGCGGCAACGTCCGTGGCTTTAGCCAAAGCCGATGCTTCAGACGGTAAATTGGAAGGCGTCGACTTAACGCCGTATATGACCGGTAAAAAACCGGAACCCCCAGAACTGCTTTATTTTGGCGTTTAGAAGAAGCTGATAACATTTGGGCTGTTCGCACTATGGAGTCAAAATATATGTATCAAGGACTTCTTATGTGAATCGCGCTTTTTTGACATGAAAAACGATCCAACAGAGCAAAATAACATTGTTGATACTAACCTAGCAGAACAAGCCAAACTTGCTCAATTATGGAATGAATGGAACTCAGGAAATATCAATAACATCTTGTACCAACACAATGAATACAAACAGGCCATGTCGCAATTTTACCGTGCGTTATTTGAGAAAAATTTAAAAGAAGCAAAAGAGCGAGCGCCTTATACCATAAAGTAACTACCAATTAATGACTCACCAGTTAAGTAAGTCATTTTCTCAATAAGTCTGTTCTTTTATGATCAGACTTATTGTTTTAACCAGAGTTAATATTTTGACCACCAATTTTTAGAGCAATAAAAACTTGGATTTACAGAGTCTAACTTTACGCCCCTCCCTCCAAAACCGCTAATTTGTACAACAGCACCAAAATCTCCTAAGTAGCTAAATTAGTAGTGGAAATTTTAAGCTATTCGTTTTACCCTGAAATTGTCAACAATAAACAGTCATCAATAAGAGGCTATATGAAAAACCTTATTTTGCTTTCGGCATGCGCGGTTATCGCACCGCTCCAAGTAAACGATTGGAATGATTATCCCATTCCAGCGATACCACCTGATGGTATGATTTGGGAGTTATCTGATATGTCAGACGATTTCAATTACACCGCCCCCGCCAAAGGCAAAAGTGAAGAGTTTCATCAACGCTGGACTGAGGGCTTTATTAACGCCTTAATGGCCCAGGTCTTACAGAATGGCATCCAGAATACTCTGAAGTTAAAAATGGATATTTAAGAATAACCACCGGTCGAAACGAAACAAACGGCAATGTTTTTGCCGGCAGTATTACTTCAAAACAATCCATCGAATACCCTGTCTATATGGAAGTCAGAGCTAAAATATCAAATATGGTTACCGCGTCTAACTTTTGGTTTTTAAGTAAAGACTCCACCCATGAAATTGATGTCTTAGAGGCGTATGGCAGTGGACGAGCGGATCAACAATGGTTCTCAGAACGATTACACTTAAGTCATCACGTATTTATTCGTAATCCGTTTCAAGACTACCAACCTAAAACGGATGATACCTTAGTATGCACGAAACGGCATAAAGTGGAAAGATGATTTCCACACCGTTGGGGTTTATTGGCGCGATCCATGGCATTTAGAGTATTACGTAGACGGTAAGTTTATTAAGTCCAGTAGCGGTAAAGATATTATCGATCCTGTTAATTACACCGAAGGTTCGGGTCTTAATAAACCGATGCAAGCCATTATTAATACTGAGTCACATGACTGGCGTTCTGACATGGGCATTGCACCAACAGATGAAGAAATAAATGATCCTCAAAAAATATCTATCTCATTGATTGGGTGCGTTTTTATAAACCCGTTCCCAAAACCTAATCTTACTCATGAACAATCAACACTTGCCACCATTAGACAACAAAGGAAACGTACGATGCGAACCATACATTTTATAGGCATTTTATTGTTTGGAATTATTCTTCAAGCTTGCACCAATACCGAGTTAACCCACATTCCATTACCTGAAAAACGTGCCCTCAACTTTAATAACGATTGGCAATTTACCCTTGGGGACAACCAAGACTTTGCCACGGTAGAATTTGACGACGAAAAATGGCGAACGTTAACGCTACCACATGACTGGAGCATTGAAGCCGAATTTGATCAAAAATATCACGGGGCGACAGCTTATCTGCCGGGCGGAACGGGTTGGTATCGAAAAACGTTTAAAGCCGATCCACAATGGTTAGATAATTCGACCTATATTTATTTTGATGGTGTATATGCCAATTCAGAAGTGTATTTGAATGGCAAACATATTGGAGGCCGTTTAAACGGTTATTCGCCATTTTACATTGATATCAGCAAGCACTTGAATGCAGACAAAAACGTGCTTGCAGTCAAAGTAGAACATGAACGTTACATCGACAGTCGTTGGTATACCGGATCAGGAATTTATCGCGATGTTACCTTAGTATCCACCAGCAAATTGCACATTCCTATTTGGGGCACTTATGTCACCACACCAAAAGTGACAAGAAGCAGCGCCGAAGTTGCTAGCCAAATTGAAATTAAAAACAATTTTGATGTGGCACAGTCTTTCACGTTAGTGAATCGAATTTACGACCAAAACCACGCCCTCGTGAGCCAACACTCGTTAAATGGCCAATTGGCAGCTAATACACAAACAACGTTATCTAGCACGTCAGAAGTGTCTCAACCACAACTCTGGGATCTGCATTCCCCATCCCTGTATACCTTAGTAAGTGAACTGCGCCTAAATGGCAAAACGGTGGATACTTACAAAACGCCCTTTGGTATTCGTACTATCGAATATGATGCGAACAAAGGATTCTTTTTAAACGGTAAAAATCACAAAATCAAAGGCGTAAATCTACACCATGGTGCCGGTCTTGTTGGCACAGCGGTACCAAATGATGTATGGAGACGTCGGCTGGAAACCCTCAAAGAAGCTGGCGTAAATGCAGTGAGAACGGCTCATAATCCAGTTTCAGTTTCTTTTTAGAGTTGTGTGATGAGCTTGGTTTATTAGTTCAAGCGGAAATATTCGACGAATGGGATAACCCTAAAGATAAACGGCTAAATCAATGGGAACGTCACGACGATGATATAAGCCGTGGATATGCCGATATTTTTCAACAAGAAGCTGAACACGATTTAAAAGACCCAATTAAACGCGATAGAAACCACCCATCGATAATTATGTGGAGTATCGGGAACGAAATTGAGTGGACCTACCCTCGTTATAAAAAAGCCACGGGATATTTTGATATGAACGCCGCGGGCAACTACTTTTTTAACCCACCGTTTATTTCGCCCGAAGAAATCAAGGAGCGCTTCCACAGCAGCGAAGAAGGCCAATATGTACTCGCAAAAACAGCTCAAAAACTGTCTAAATGGGTAAAAGAAATGGACACAACACGCCCTGTTACCGCAAATTTAATATTACCATCGGTAAGCCATATTTCGGGTTATACCGATGCTTTGGACGTTGTTGGCTATAGTTACCGTCGGGTAATCTACGATTATGGACATGAATTGTTTCCGGATAAAATGATCTTGGGGACCGAAAACGTTAGTGCAATGGCACGAATGGAAAGCCATTGAAGAACGAGATTTTATACCAAGGCACATTCCTTTGGACCGGCATTGACTATTTAGGCGAATCAAACAATGGTTGGCCTCGCAAGGCGTTAGAGTCAGGCATGTTAGATACCGCAGGGTTTAAAACCCCATCGTTCCATATGTATAAAACGTTGTGGAATAACCAACCTCATATCCACATAACCAGCCAAGTAGAAGATAAATCTCTTTACAAAGTAGATGGGCAACAGGTTGTTGAAAAGAAAGAAGGAAAATGGGCCGAGCGAGTTTGGTTATGGCAAGATGTAAACCGCCATTGGAACTACAAAGAAGGTGGATCTGTCATTGTTGAAGTTCTCAGCAATTGTGACCGTGTAGAACTGTTTCAAAATGAGTCATCTTTAGGTATACAAAGCTTATCCGAGTCACCTGACCACGAGTTGAAGTGGGCGGTAAATTTCACTGCTGGGCAACTCGTCGCTAAAGGCTTAGATGGTTGTGACGCAAGCGATAAAGTGACTACGGCAAAAAATGCCAGTCAGTTCGCCATTTCAATTGATAAATCGACATTAGACGTTAACCCTCATCATGTTGCTCATATCGAAATACAGCTCACTGATGAAAATAATATTGCCGTCCACCACCAAGAAATTCAACTGCAATTTGATGTCTCTACCAATGTACAATTACTTGGCTTAGACAGTGGTAACTCTCGCACCATAGACAAATATCAAAATACCAAAGTAATCACCAGCGAAGGCCGTGCTTTAGGTATTGTAAGAGTAAATGACAACAAACCGGCTTGGATAACGATTTCGGGGCAAGGACTAACCAGCAAAACGGTCTGGTTGAATAACGGATAAATCTTTTACGTCAGCAAACCTGAATCGATTGATTTTAGTGAGCTATATAAACAAAACCCGGGCGACGCAGTCATTGCGAAGCCCGGGTTTTTATATCTCTAGCCCTATTATTTTGGTGTTACTTCCAACAACAAAACTTGCTCAGATGCTATTTCAAATCGAGTTTCCAGTGGATTGCTCGTCATCATATCTGTGATATCGACCGATTTGCCATTTGCCAGTGTCAGCTCAATATTTGCCTTGTTATGACCTACATTGAGGATGTTAACCAAGTAACCCCTTTACCATTGGGTACAACACGCCACATAGTGGTTTTGTGGGCAACACCGTTAATTTCTTTCAGCACAACCGCAGGTTTACTACTTGGTTTAACCTCATTTAACGTCGCCTGTTTAATTTTAGCGATATTATTAGTGTTTAACACCAACAACTTACCGTTGCCTTTAACCAGTTGCTGTTTGCGTTTCTGACCATATTCATTTAAAGATAACGCATCTTTGGTATCGAGAATTACAGTGCCGCCTTGGTTTAGGTATGATTGCAGTGCAGCAAACTCTGCTTCCGTCACAAATTGGTTACGATAAACCACAACAACATCCCAAAGCCCATTATCTTGTTTCTGAATGATGTTCTTAGTCACAAAGCCGACCGGCATGCCTTCAAAGAACAGTTCTTCATAAAGCTTATAACCTTGAGTCATGTAATCGTCTGCGTTTATTGCAGTGGTTTCTGAGTAAAACAGTCTGATGGGTCGACGTTGTTCACGTAACTCAACGATTTCTTCAGAAAAACTATTTAAGTCATACATTACTCAGGTAACTTCATTAGTGACGTGAGGTTGCATGTTATTAGAACCGGCGTATGCGCCACCTAAACCAGGATCGAAGAAGTCTAAATCCCCTTCTAAACGATCTTCTGGCGAACCATCTGGATCCCGGGCCCAAAACCAGCCCATATTTGCGTCCATGCCAAGTAACGTCGCTAACCAATATACGCTTCTGACGTAACTTGTTCGAGTATCTAAGTCACGCCATTGGCCTGACGACAGAAAGTGTGATTCTGAATTTACGTTAATTTTATCCGGTGCAACTGACTCCATAAAGTCATGGAACATTGCTACTATGCCCCAGTGATAAGCGTATTTTTCTATCCATTCAGAAGACTTACCTGGACGAATATTTTTGCTACCAAATGACTTAGCGTCGTGGCCAACCATAGTCGTTAATTCAGCTAGTGCTTCAGTGTCGATACCACCAGATCGGGAATTATCCATAAACATCCGTGGCATGATCTTTATATGCGTATCCGCATCGGCATTAACAGTATGCAATTCGTCCTGCATAAACTTAAACCACTCGGTACTGCGGTCCATATTGTAACGCATCCAGTCATACCACATTGGTTGGCCTTTAAACTTAGTGTCCAAAGGTATGTCAATTTGCACTTGGTCAAAGCTTGTAAAAGCAGCGCCCCAGTTGCTGTTCAATTCAGCGACATCGCCACTGTATTTAGCGTCTAACCAATTGCGAAATTTGTTTAGCGTGTAAGATGAAATGTCGTTCATTTCTTTAAAACGATACGTCCAGTGGTCTTTTTCAGAAAACCAATGAGGTTCATTTGCCAACACAAAACCAAGTTCAGTAACTTTTTTACCTTTAGTTAAACGACCCGTTTCACGGATGATCTTGCCCCAAACATCACGAACTAATGGGTTATCAACATCAAAACCAGTAAACAATGAGCGACCTTTGCGTACTTCCGGTTCGCGTTCTTCCACCCACTTTGGAATGCCCATGATCCAATAATAAAGAAATCCTACATTAGTGTCTGGAATACTTGTTAACTCTTTCATTAATTCTTGGTCAAATGTGCCGTCTTCTTTTAACAAAAATGAATTAATGGCCCTGTCATGATCGACAGGGTATAGGTTTTCACCACCATGATACAAGGCCCCCAAATGGTCATTGTAGATATCGGTATTTGTTAACGGTTGTCCCACTGTTTTTGAGAAATAGTCATATGGGAAAATAGGCTTGCCATTGCTGATAAACATATTGTCTGACGCCTTCGTTCCTTGCCAATCGACTTTATTAACTGGTCGACGTTTAATTTCGCCACGTAATTCTTGAGCCAATACCTCAATCCCTTTATCGAGAATATCGATAACTTTTTGACGTTCAAAATCGGGTAATTCATCTGCTAATCGTTTTTTATCTTTTGCGTAGTAGCGCTCGTAACCAAATGCTTTTTCAATTGAGTCACGATTGGCTTCATCCCAATTAGCAAACGTTAAAAACTGTTCAGAAAACCAAACTATGGTTTCTTCTCTGGCCACATCTATTTCGTTGTTCTGCGCTTTTTCCATCATGCTTTTAAGTTCAACTAACTTAATTCGAGCTTCCTGCTCCAATGGACTCAGTTCGTTAAAATTAGCTATTTGTTCCTGTGCGGTTTCTGCTGCAACTTCTTCTTTTGTGCTGCAAGCCGCTGTTAACAACAGGGCCGAAGCGATGGCCGCGCCTATTAAGTGACGTTTCATTGATGCCTCCTGATCTTTGTTCTGGATTTAACCAGAGCTAAAATATAAATTTAACCTTCTGAGATACATCTTATATTTTTAAACATCATATGTATACGAATAATTTTTAAAGGGTAATATATTTAAAATTACTAATACTTAACAATAACTTATTATTTTCATTTAGTTGTTGGTACGGTTTTTAACCTTATTTTGTCTTGTTTTTTTGCAGAATAAGTATGGTTTTATACCATATTGCAATATGCACTATCGTTAAGTGCGAGTAAAAATTAGGTCAAGGATTTAAAGCAGATTGGTGAATATGTCGTTTGGCTAGAATGTCGAGTTTGTACTCAGATAAAAAATAACGCAGGCACCCCTAGCAACACTGCGCTATTTTTTATTAATTAAATTGTTGCTGACAAATGCCCTTTAACAGTCGCTGAGAAGCATTGCTAAAAAGTGCCTATCTTAATCGATTGCAACTAAGTTAAGCGGGTAAATCACGGCGTCATTCATCGTTCCGTCACTTGATGCAAATGACACTCTTAGTTGATAAAACTGGCCCTCGGGTAATTCTGACGTTGGCTTCAAGCCAGCCAAAGAAATGACCTTACTTGAAATTCCTTCGTTAGTTTTTAATACCGATGAATCAACGACAACCCTATCTTCTACCGGGATCCATTTTGACTGAAAGTGCCTTAACCAAAATCGAATTCCCCTTCATCTGAAGAGATCACCTGATTCCCAGTTCCGGCATTGTATTGCACCTTTACTTCAATTTGACTGTTCACAGGTATCGGTTTACCCGAAAACGCCTCAGCATTCGTAATTTTAATAAATGGCTTTATTAGTGGCTTTACGGTCAAAGTAAACTTATCGACGACTTTATTTGCGTTATTAACTGCGGAGTCCCCTAATTTGGCACTAATCGTTGTTGTACCCGGTTTTAACGCGGTGACCTTACCATTATCGTTAATCCTTGCTATTTCTTGGTTACTGCTATTCCAGTTAACAATGGCGTTGTCTGCATTTATTGGGAATAAAATTGCGCGTAATTTCTGAGTCTCACCTTCCACCATAGTTTGACGAACCGCGGCATCTTGACTCGCAATTGTAACTGCAGTAACGGGTTTTGGAGTCCAAGGGATAATTGTTAGTTCTACTGAACTTGTCAGTTTATTTACGGCAGCTGTTGCGGTAATTATTGCACTTTGATTTATGTCACCCACAGCGGTTACCCGACCGCGTTCATCAACTTTCAGGATATTTTTGTTACTGGATGTCCAGTTAATTTGATTGTCCGCGTTACTTGGTACCATCGCCGTATTAAGCTGAATCGTCGCATTTTGTCTGATATGATTGTTTTCCGCATCAACAAACACGTCTAATCCCTTTGGGTCGAGCCTGTCAGTGGCATAAAGTCGATTAACCGCCTTGTGGCGAAACGCTATCGTTTCGCCATTGCGCCAGCGCACTTTAATTGATTCTATAACGTCAACGTCACCAAGACCAAAATGCACTATATTTAATAAACTTTGAGAGAAAACTGACCCAGCTGAACCGACTCGCTTGGTAAATTCTCCCTTAGCTGTTTTGACAATAACTTCCGCCGAAATCGCGTCAACGTGGGATTGTGGTGAATAACCAACATTAACGAGCACATACGCATTATCTGCAAGCGACTCAGTTTGGTCACTGACACCATTTTGATATAAGTACCATTGACCACCTTCACTACCATTAAGTAAATCAAGATCACCATCTAGATCAAAATCAAATGCCTGACCCATATCACCATTGCCCGGTCCGCCTACATCATTGGCACCGTGCATCGTCACCGTTTGAAATTGATTTTTGCCGTCATTTAACAACATATAATCTGAAATTCTGCCGTCTATTTTGCCCCAACGATAGACAAATACATCTTGAAAACTGTCGTTATTAAAATCCCCTACCGTTACCCCTAAGGCGTTGCCACCACTTGGTAAATTCCAACTTTCCGTTACATTGGTGAATGTGCCATTGTCATTACTTAATAAGATATCTTGGGTATTACGATTTTCCGGTTCGAAGTTTGGCGTCACGCTATTAATGCCAGATAAACTAAAATTAAAGCCCCAAAATATGTCGCCATTTCTGACCAACGCCGCTTTCCATTTACCTTTGTTAGGGTTGGAGCCTGTGCCACTACCAACATCACTATCACCAACAAAGCCAAAGTACATGCCATTTTCCGTTAAATCGGTGGGCCACCCAATTGAACTTTGCTGCTCAATAACAAATTCATCACCGGATGCCAAAACTGTAGCATTTTTGTTAGCCCCTAAAAAAATGGGATAATCTTTGCCCCTAAAAACCCCTGTGATAAATAATAGTAGCTATGAAACTTGATATCGCCGTCGGCGGTAAACTCAAATGAATCAACCCCTTTGTATCCTCGTGGCTTTATAGACAATTCTTTAGTGATCGGGTCGTGATCAAGTGACGGTTTTTCGCCAAAGCCACCTTCAAATTCTTTGCCTCTAGCAAGGTACAAATCAAGGTCACCGTCGTTATCTATGTCTAAATCCGCAATCCCCATTACACCTTTAATAGACGATATATCTGCGGGAAATTGAGATGTGATGTCGGTAAATGTAAAATCGCCATTGCCTTGCCATACTGACAACGGACCGTACAAAATCACATCGTCTATATGGTCATTGTTAATATCGGTTATTAACGCTCTGGAAGGATGTTGGTCTTGCAAGCCAGCAATTGGTTTATAGGTAAACGTGCCATCGCCTAAGTTTTCATAGAAAAAATGCTGGGGCTTTGAGCCCGCTAAGCTAGTCTCGTTGATTAACATCAAATCAAGATCGCCATCGAGATCCATGTCGGACCATTTTGCCCCTCGTCCGCGCCCGCCTTTGTCAATCGCTACATCACCAGTGGTCAATACAAAAGTGCCATTATTGTTGGTATAAAAATTTGCCTTTGAAGGGTTTTTACCATTGCCACCGCCTTGGGTAACTACAAGATCTAAATCTCCATCGTTGTCAAAGTCACCCACTGATGTACCGTGTAAATCATGCATAAACCAACGCGCTAAGTCTTTATTGTGTTTGCTTACCGTACCATCACCGTTATTCCAATAAAGTTTACTCGATTCTTGATTGTGGTTATTAACGATAAAGTCATAATCACCGTCTTGGTCGATGTCGGCGATAGTCGGCCCGCCGTATTTTATCGAGTTCACTTTATCTATTCCGGCCTTAATCGAAATGTCAGAAAAATTAGGTACATTTATTGGTCCCATATCTTCGAGCAGCAAATGATTAATCATTACGTCGGCGTTATTTGACCTAAATGTTAATTTAACCTTTCCGTTTGAGGGAAACCGTACTAAAACATTTATGGACTGTTTTCCGGACTTGGCAATATTGAGGTTATCCGCGAGTAAAACGTTATCACCATAAAGACTTAAACTTGCGTAATTTGCAGGATTAGTTAATTCAATAGTTAACTTTTTCACTAAACTACCCGTGATATTGACTTCACTTGATAGGGGTGAGTTTGGCAATACCGTCTTATTAGAAAAAGCGGCGAGACCTACATTTGAATTTACTGCCTGCTCAGAACACCCTGCTGTAAGCGCACTTGAGATCACAGCTGTTGCTAATATAACCGGTTTAACGAACAACAAAACCTGCCGATATTTTTTAATCGGCATTATGCTTAATACAGCAAGTTTTAATAATGATCTCTTTTGAAATAACGCTGCGTGAGTTATGTGATTTTTGTTGTCGATGAATGCTGATCTCATTTTAATTTAACCGTTAACCTTTTTAAGACCATACCTTAGCTTTTCCATTTTGGATAGTATTTTGTAAACAATTAACCAAATAAAAATATTGTAAAATACATTACACAATTACTAGTACAAACATAACAAGCTGATATTTATAATTTATTTGATAATTTACTAGGTAGGATGATTGACCTTATAAAAAGGAAGTGAGGCGTTTTTGAGTGAATAAAGTCTCGACGTCCATAACAACATCGAGACTGCTAACCGTTTAATTGGTGACACATCGCAACAAGAAGGGAGACTTAAAGTACAAATTTAGACACCAAATGTTCTAACTCTTTTGCATTCGTTTCAAGCTCTAAACAAAGCTCAGCCGCTTCTTCCATTTTTTGTTTATTGTCCCCTGCTGTGTCAGAGATAAGCACAACGTTTTCATTGATTTCACCTGTAGCCAATGTTTGTTCTTTCGTTGACAATGCTACTTGGTTATTCATTTCAGTTAATTTAACAATTTCATGGGCAACTTCAGTGAAGGTTTCGCCTGTTTTAATCAAACGACCCGCCGCATTTTGTGTTCCCTCGCTGCCAATTTTGATAGCAGACACCGCATCTGAAGCTTTATTTTGTAATTTGGCGATCATCGAATTAATTTCTTCCGTCGAATCCGCTGTACGTTTGGCAAGAGTTCGTACTTCGTCAGCAACAACAGCAAACCCACGCCCTTGTTCACCAGCTCGCGCTGCTTCTATCGCCGCATTTAGCGCCAACAAATTGGTTTGTTCTGAAATACCTTTAATAACATCAAGTACGTGGGTGATCGACTGGATCTCATTCGACAACTCGTTAACTGAATCCACTGAATGATTCATCGACAATTCCAACGATTTCATTTGGTCTATTGTTAGTTGCACAAATTCGTTACCCGCATTTGTCTTAAGCTCAGTGTCATGAGCGACACCGGATGCCACTTCCGCATTTTCAGAGATTTGTCGGACTGTGGATTCCATTTCGTTAACCGCAGCGGCAACCGTTTGGGTACTATTGGACTGAGTATCCGCTAAATGTTTCGAATGGTTTACTTTGTCAGCCACTGTGTCGGCAATAATTTTTACATGTTCTGTCGCATTTGAAACCCGCTTAAACATACCGTGCAGTTGTTCTAAGAATATATTGATCTGTTGAGCCAATTCGCCCACTTCATTTTGTTCATCAACTCTGATCCGAGCGGTTAAATCACCGTCTTTTTCAGTCAAGTTAACAACCGACTTATGGATCCAACGAATTGGACTAAAAATTTGATTCGCTAATATTTTAGTTAAAACAAACCCAAGTGCCGCAATTAATAACCCGACAAAAATATTCTGAAAAATTGCAGATTGAATTGCACCAAACAATTCTACTTTTGGAATTTCAGCCACTAAATTCCAATCTATTGATTTGAGTTTAATGCTACTGCGAATATGTTCCTCGCCGTTAATATCAACTTCATTAAGGGATGTTGTTCTAGTTGCAGCTAAATCAATTTTCCGCCCAATTAAGTTATGATTTGGGTGCAGAGTAATTATCCCTTCGCTATCCACTAGATAAACAATTCCCGTATCGGCAATTCGGTAACCTTTAATAAGTTTTGTCATGGCTTCAAGAGAACGTCCAACACCTGCGAGTGCCACCACTTTATTATTCACTTTAATGCTGTAATTAATAAAAACAGCAGCTTGGCCTAAGTTTTTATCAACATCTAAACTCAGTTCAAATTCTTTCCCTGAATTAGTAAATTTGTAAAACCATTTATCTTCGTTTTGATTAATTTGTCTAATGATGCCGTCATTGGTGTAATAATTTGACGTTTCACCTGAGACTATAAATGCAGAAATAGCTTCATTGTTAGCTTTGATATTGGCAAGGTACTCGGTAAATTCAGCTAATTTCGAACTTGATTCACCATTTGTAATCCAGTTGGTCACCATCGTATTGGTTGCTATAGCCTTGGATGCTTCAACTGGACTCGACAATTCCAGTTCTATCGCGTTTCGCACTTCTGCTAGTGCCGTTGGCAGCTCTGAGGTTTCAAGCTTATCGGTTAAAAATGAGGTGATAGAAGAAGAAAATAGAAACGTAGACAAGGTAAGCGGAAACAAAATAGCGGTAACTAAACTTAAGTAAACTTTTTGCTGTAATTTCATATTAATCCTTAACATCAACTTATTACGCAAGTTATCGGCAATTAGGGCTTATTATTTACTTTTAATTAAAAGTTCGTAACAAATCCACCCAAATTGCCTTTCGCCTTATTAGTTCAAGATAGCATAGGACTTTAATAAACGTGCAGGATAGGGTGAATTTAGGAAAAACCTTTGCCAGTTGATCAGGTGACATCTGCCAATGTTCAGATAACAACGCAGACATCCAGGAAAAAGCACTTGACGTTGGCTGTAGATCTCGGTTTTCAAACAGCTGTTCTGGTGCTAACCCCGGCCACTCTCCAAGGACCTTTCCACCTTTTACCGCACCACCTGCGACAAACATGCAACTTGCGGTGCCATGATCGGTTCCACCTGTACCATTTTCTCTGACTGTACGACCAAATTCTGTCGCGATTACGACAACAGTGTCATTCCAAGTTTCTTTTAGCGCGCTTTCTAAGGCATTTAAGCCATTATCCAGTTCGGCTAATTTACGTGTGAGTCGATTCGCTTGGTTGTTGTGAGTATCCCAGCCCCCAAGTTCTAACATTGCGCAATCCGGCCCCCTTTCGTATTAAGTAATTGGCCACAAGAACGAGCAAGTGACACAAACTTATCTTGATTTTTTTCTTATCGTTTTTGCTTCCAACCAGCGCTTTGGTTTCCATCCCTTCTTGCAATTTGGTTAACAACTTAGGATCATTTTGGTACAAATTTATTAGATCGTTATAAATATCTTCATCTGCAGATTTTAAGTTGGTTGGGTACCAAGTATTAACGTCTTTGGCACTTCTAAAAACAATCGGCGTAGTTTGTGACACGGCCAAACCCGACTTACGTTGAATATCTATTGCTCTGCCCAACCAACCTGTATCGTGGTCAATTTTATTAAGGCCAGATTCTAAAAAATCTTGGCCATCAAAATGCGAACGAGCGTCGTATCCAGAACCTACTGCAACGATTGGCAACATTGTTTTTTGCCGATACCAACGATGTAACGTCTGCAATGAAGGATGAAGCGCAAACTGAGTATTTAACGAGAGTGCTTTTTCTCTGCAACGGCAGCCAGTTTTGGCCTGTGTTGGTGTAACGCTTTATCATTTACAGGAATAATGGTGTGCAGCGAATCTAAAGCACCACGCAGCATAACAAACACTAATTTTTTAGGCTTCACAACGGCCGTAGTTGCCAAAGCAGATGCAGATGGCCAAAGGACTAGACTGGCGCCTGAAAATTTTAGAAAGTCACGTCTATTCATGTCTATCTCCTTTGGAATTCTGGGCTGAGCAACAACATGGCTGTTGCTTGTTTACGAGATTCTGCGCGTACCACCGATAGATAGGTCAACTCCGACACTGTGTTAGACAATGCAGTGGCTAATAGTTGTTCAGCGTTTGCTTTAAATCGAGACGCAACATTCATGGCTAAATCAATTCGGGTCATTACTGCATTTGCGCCCATCCAATCAGCCTCAGTGTCAGCAAACCCGGCAGGTGATCCAGCTTTAAAAGGTGCTTGACCCAGTTGTTTTAATACTTGTTGTACTTGTCTGCCTTTATATTTGTTATTCGGTAGCAATCGCATACTGGACAAGACAAAATCTCGAGGGGTTTTATACTTTTGAAGCGATGCAGACCACGATTCCTCTGCATCAATTAAGGTTGTCATAACTTGCTTAATATTGCCGTTTGTCTTTTGCCAAGTGACTTCAAGTTTATCCAATAATGACTTAGGAGGATTGTCACTTACAAAGTGAGAAGCAAGCTTTTTACAAATAAAATGACGAGTAGACGCATGCTGTGCAATATCTTTTAACATCAACTCGCCCTGCTCAACACCACCTTTTTTGTAGGTTCTAGACAGCAATTTGCGACTACCAGGTTCATGGCCTTTTTCTCGAAACACAAAGCCTTTATCCGGCTCTTTAGCTGGATATGCAATGCTCCATCCAGTAATACCCTTTGCAAGCTCTATTACGTCCTGTTGCGTATAACCACCGTTCACGCCAAGCGTATGCAGCTCTAAAATTTCACGTGCCAAATTTTCATTTAAGCCTTTGCCACGTTTTCCCATTTTGGAATTTGGCCCAAATGACCGTTCATTATTTAAATAAAGTAACATCGCGGGATGTTTAACCACCGCCACCAATAAGTCTTCAAAATTACCAAAAAGATTTGGCGCAATTGCTTCGCGCTCTAATGTCGGGGCCAATACGTTTAATACATTTGACTGTGCGGTTACAGAAAAATGATTAGAGAAAAAATCTAATAATCGCCACTGAATTGTATGATCTGCGTTAACGACTTGTGTGAAAGAGTCGTCGATAAAACGAATATAGGTTTGTCTAGGAAAAGATTTTTGTTCTTTCGACAGCTCTTTACCTTGTTTTTTAGCCTTTTTCCGCTGTTGCTGATATTCATACAGTTGCTGACGCAGCGCAATTGACGTCGGTAAACTATTATCAAAATTAGGGGCTATTAGCCCTGATTTCAATCAGGCTTTTGCATCAATGTTTTGTTTAACATTGTCGGTGCTCTTTGCTCCATAACCAAATCGATTGGCCGCAATTATGGAGGCATTAAAATGAGAATATTGCATCAACGCCACGCTTTCTGAGTTAATAAAATTTCAAGTATCTTATTAAATATACTAAAACCCCACACTCAGCAACTTGTTATCGCTGTTTATATCAACAATTTGCAAATACTTATCAAAAAGCGACCTTAAGCAACCTTACAAATGATAATTATTATCATTTGCAACATGATTACTTCACTGTATACTGCAAAAAAATGACAGTTCCTATAAGGCTTTGGAGATTAATAATGACACTTTGGGACCTTACTAAAAACTCACTTTCAACGATTTCTCATCTGTCTCCCACTCTTGAGGAAGCATTGTTAGTGCGACTTATGGAAATGGGTTTTGAAACGAATCAATCCATCACGTGTTTAAGGCGTACGCCATTTTCTGGCCCAATCGTCGTCCAATTAGGTGACTCAGTTTTCTCATTAGAACAAGAGCTTGCTCAACACGTATATCTCGCAACAAACTAAGTTACAAATTAAAGATATAAACATGAAAAAAATCTTAATGGTTGGTAAGCCAAACTGTGGAAAAAGTTTGCTGTTTAATCAACTTACAGGTCTAAGACAAAAAGTCGCAAATTATCCATAGTGTGACTGTCGAAATAAAAAGTGGCGTAATGGACAACGTTGAACTTATCGATTTTCCAGGTACCTATTCTTTAAATAGTTTATCTAAAGATGAAGAAGTCGCAATAAACCAGCTAAATGCGAAGCTCGCTGACGATGACACATCTTTGGTTTTATGTGTTCTAGATGCGACTCGTTTAGAGCGCAGTTTGGTGTTTGCTCTTCAAGCTCAACAACTTGCAACTCAAGCGAGTAAACCCATAGCGTTTGTCGTAAATTTTATTGACGAACTCAAGCGCTTTGGTCACAGTTTTGACATCGACGCCCTGTCTCATGATTTAGGTGCTCCGGTCTATGCGGTCTCTGCTAGAGATTTAGATGGTATTACTGAACTCAAGCAAGCTTTATTGGCGAAAGATTATCAAACCTACCCCTCGTTGAGTCGTCAAACACCAATTAGTAGTGTTTCCGATGCGGTAAAAAGAAGTCGAGAATTAGCGTCTAAATACGCAATTAATCGTGATGTAATTCTTAAAAACCAAAATGTACTCGATGCTTTTTTACTTAACAGTTTATTTGGTTCCATTGCATTTTTGCCATCATGTTTCTGCTATTTCAAAGTATATTCACGTGGGCAACGCCATTGATGGACGCGGTGGAAGTTAGCCTCGGTGCAATAGCGCAGTTTATTACAGGCTTTGTCGGTAATGGCGTTGTAAGTGACTTTATCAATGATGCTATTTTTGGTGGTGTTGGGTCGTTTTTGGTCTTCGTACCTCAAATCATGGTACTTACATTTGTTATCGGTTTATTAGAAGACAGTGGCTATTTAGCGCGAGCCGCATTAATTTGCCATAAACCCCTAAGCTTTTTTGGTTTGTCCGGTCGCAGTTTCATCCCTTATTTGTCGGGCCACGCCTGTGCAATTCCGGCAATAATGGCGGCAAGAACGATAGAGTCGCCTCGTAAACGCCTCATAACTATGATGACTATTCCGTTAATGTCATGTTCTGCTCGACTGCCAGTTTACGCTTTACTAATCGCTGTGTTAATCCCGACTGATGTGTATTGGCTGGGTTTATTTAATATGCAAGGTGTGGCGTTTTTGGACTTTACTTTTTTGGCATTGTGACGGCGCTAGCCATCAGCGCTTTATTAAGTCGGTCAACAATAACTGAGCAAGAAAAAACTGAAATGCCTTTTATTATCGAGATGCCAAGTTATCGACTTCCACACTGGAAACCACTAGGTCAGCGTGTCGTAAACAGTGCGGTGCAATTTATAAAACGTGCAGCGCCTGTGATATTTGTGGTGTCTTTAGTGATTTGGGTATTGGGTTATTTTCCACTCAATGCCAGTTTAGAAGATTCGTTTTTGGGTACGATTGGTCATTTTATTGAACCTATTTTTGAACCACTTGGATTAGACTGGCGATATGGGATTGCTATATTAATGTCGTTCTTAGCCCGTGAAGTCTTTGTCGGGGCTCTAGGCACCTTATACGGAATGGAAGGCGCAGATGAGAACATTAGCGGCTTAGCGGCGCAAATACTTAACGAAGGCTTACCACTTAATACCGGTATCGGCTTGTTGTTATTTTACGTTGTTGCGTTGCAATGTGTGGCTACCGTGGCAACGCTTAAAGGTGAGATAGGTAATAATAAATTATCTTGGGGTCTCTATGGATTCTATGGCTTGTTGGCTTATGCCTTGGCTTTTGTTGCTAATGTCGTAATTTAGACACAATTGGTTATAAATTAAGGCTGTTATTATTTTAACAGCCTTAACATTTGACTAAATAAACGTTTATGTAAAAGTGAACCTTACAGGTACTACAGGTACAAAATCTCGTGACGTAATTTAGCTAATCGTTGTAATAATTGGTTTTGGATCCTATGTGGCACATCGGCCTTAGTCATTGCGCTAATGAGCAGGTCAACGGTGGTATTAAAATCAGTCTCTGTGATATTCATACCTTCATGTACCTGTTGCATCGTATCCCCGTATATTGGCAATTACCATCTGCAATGACGCAGATATGTTCAATTAATTTTTCTCGAAACCGATCGACATCCGATTCAGTAAAATATTGAAATATCTTTTGTTAAACTGAATCTCTTCAATAAAATTATCGACAATCAATTCAACTTTTTTATCGCCACCTAACTGCTGATATAACGTAACATTTGTGGTTACACATCCCGTTAACGCTGCGGTGAGAATGACAACGCCCCATACTTTTCCACTCATCACCAAAGTTTCCCCGTTAAATTAAGAAATAAACCTTCTTGACCTGTTGCCCCGGCAATACTGCCGAGTTTTGCCCAGACCAGCGTTAAACTGACATTTTTGTTCGGCACATACGCCACAAATATGTCATACCAATCGTCCTCACCCAGACCTAAATTATCGGGCTTTTGTCGATATTCAACACCAATGACTAAGTTTCTTGAAAGCAATATTCCGGCGGAGCCTTCCATCATCAAATTATGAGAGGTATCTGACGCGGACCCATACCCTAAAAAGCCCGTTTGATTACCCTTAGTCAACCGGGCGGTGACATTCCAAACAACGTTAAAGCCAGCCGCTAAACCTAAATGAACCTTAGTTGCAGCTAAGTAGTAATCTGTATTTGAAGAGGACTCTTTAGCGCCTACTGCATCTGCAATAACATAGTCTTTCAAGCGTTTATGATGAAGACCTGCGCTAACCTGCGGCCAAACACCGTATACGGCATCACCGTATAATTTTACCTTGGCACCAAAGACTTCCTGTTGAATATCACCACCCAGCGAACTTAATGTAAAGCGTTGTTTAGCGTAACTAAGTTCGACTTTATCATAGAGCCCAATTGCTGCACTGGTCACATCTAAACGGTAATCGGTGGTTGAAACTTGGGTTGTCGACACTGTTGCCGCGACTTCGTCACGCGAACCATAACCTGATATGACGGCCCATGGTACAAGTCCACCGCCTGCAGACCCCTCAATTTGTGTTACGCCAGCCGTTGCTAGCAACTTGCCGTCATTGGTCCCCGCGTATAATGTCCCGACAAACAAAGTCGGCAATAAAATTGCGCTTAATATCGTTTTCCAACTTGTCATTCTTGCACCTTTTTATCGTGATATTGCGCTAACCAACCGGTCACCTCTGAGGCTGGCATAGGCCGGCTAATGTAATAACCTTGGATATACTGGCAACCTAATTGACGCAATATCTCCAACGATGCTTTATTTTCAATCCCTTCTGCCACCACAGACAATCCAAAGTTTGTTGCTAGGAAATAATACACTTCACAATGGTTAAATCGTCTTCATTTTGATCAAGTTGTAGAATAAACGCTTTATCAATTTTTAATGTTTGCACCGGGAAGTCTTTAATATAAGACAACGATGAGTGGCCTGTACCAAAGTCGTCGATGGCCAACGAAAACCCTTTTTCGACAAACAAATTGAGTTGCGCAATGGCTCTTTGTGGATCTGACATGATGTCGCTTTCAGTTATTTCAAACGACAATTGATTAATTGAAATATCAAACTCTTTTAAGCAATCATCAATATATTCAATTAAGTCCCCACACACTATGTCCTGTGCCGAGAGGTTAATTGCTATTTGTTGTTCAGGTAATTGCCAGTGATGTAAATCTCTGATAACGCGTCGAATAACCCACTGTGTTAAAGACTTAATGATACCGGCACTTTCTGCAATTGGGATAAACATCTCTGGCGAAACAAAGCCTAATTTCTTACTATTCCAGCGGATCAAGGCTTCCATTTTATCAACGCTATTGTTGCTTAATGCCAATTTAGGTTGATAGAACATTGCCAGTTCGTCTTTATTGTCACTTTCTAATAGGTGCTGTAATTCATATAAAACTTCGATTCGTTGAATATAGGCGGCTTCCTGCTCAGGCAGATAATATTGAATATTGTTACTTTTTGTCCGAGCATGACTTGCTGCAATACTTAAACTTCGGATCACGTCTTCAGCTTTGTCAAACACGCTATTTTTATTATTACTGTCGTTGACACTTACAATGCCAATGACCAATTTTATCCGCACTTTTACCTGCGAAACCAATATTGAACGTTCCATTTCTGATTGAATATCGACGATGTTCTCTAGCGTCACGGTTTGATTGGGGAGCCAAATAACTTCCCCGCCAGCAATTCTCGCTGTACAGCCGCCCTTCGTTTTAATTTCACCAGCGAGGTATTGCAAACACTCATCACCAACTTTATAACCGAAAGTCTCATTCAGCTCTCTAAATCCATTTATCTGAATTGCAATGACCTGAAAAGCACCGTTGTTTTCTATGCCTTCCTGAACGAGTTCAAGCAATCGAGTGCGGTTATAAAGGCCAGTTACCATATCGTGAGTGGCGTTATAGCTAATCGTTTTTTCACGTTCTGAAATGTTCAACTGCATCTGTTTAAAAGCAACAGATAAGTCAGCAATTTCAGTCGTGCTGGTGTTTAGTTCAATTGTATTTTGGTAGTCACCACGGGATATACGTTTCGCTAGTATAGAGAGGCGTTCCAGAGGTTTTGTCACATTTTTAGAAAAACCAACCCCGAGTAATAGCGCAACAAATACGGCGATAACAGAAATTACGGCAACGTCTTTAATAAGCGTATAAAACTCTTTAAATAACAGATCGGTGTTATGACTTAGCATCACATAACCTGTGAAATGTGGGTAGTTTTCCAGTCTGAAAGCCTGAGTTGTTAGATGCAAGCGACTAAATTTTTTAGCGTTTTCTAATAAAGGTAAATTTGATTGCAGCACGATTTCAGCGTCTGCCGGCGACAATGTGGTTAAATATGCCGACTTTTCTTGGTCAAATAAAAGGGTAATATCGAGAGTCGTTAATTGGCTAAATCGGTCAACGAGTTTTTGATCCATTTCAAACCCTATCATAGCTATGGCGATAGGGTTTGGCGCGTCGACGGTAAGAAATAAAGATTGGTAGAGTTTGCCATTAATCAAATTAAACGTAATTAAACCACCATCGCGCAAAACATTATCATAAATTTCTGGTGTGAGGTAACTGCCGCTATCTGTCGTTAGAGTATCCGTTTTGCCAATGACTTTAGCGTCTAATGACATCACCAGCATAAGATCCGCTGAAATACGTTCGCTGTGGTTATTCAGCATACTGTCTATCGTTGCGCTATCTAACGTGGCGATGGCTTGTTTAAAACCAAAGTCTTCGGTTAAAACCGTAGCAGCATTAACCAACAGGTTTTCACGACTTTCAAGTGAGTTTACAAAGACACTATGACCAACTTCTAATTCACGGGACAACTGCGTATCGGCATGTCGACTGGTTGCAAACCAAATCGCCATTAAAATAACGATTGAGATCAACAAAACGATGCTAACGACGAGCTTGTTTATTCTAAACTTTAATGAATTTTTAAATAACACTAATATGTTTTCCCAAAACGAGTTTTCCGTTTTTGTTGTTTTGTTGAAGCGTCATTGTTTAACAAGGATAAGGTAATGATTTGTGTCGCTTCTATCGGGTCTGACAAATTTGCTTTTTTGTGCTCGAGTCGATTAGTGGACAGACGCGGATGCCAATATTGAAATTCCATTGTCGATGCAAGCCCCATCGATTCTGGCAAATTGACATTACCCTCGCTATCACTCAAAAAGGTATTGGCTTGGTCAGTCACATAGATATAACCAATCATTTTATCGTGAATATTACAGCCAAGTTCCACTACGCCCGCCGATGAAAACGTCACGGGGTCAGTGGGTGTGTTTTTGTATAGTTTTATTTCAAACGGTTTGGTTTTTGAAAAGCTATAAACGTGATGGCGAACATCATCTCGATTTGGAAAAGCTACTTGTTGACCTTTATCTATGAGCAAAACATAAGGGGCAAATTGAATGTCGACTTGGTCCATAATAGCAACGGGTTTCGTCAATGACTTGTCGACCGCTTGATTGGAAAACTTAACAACAACATTACTTATTGCGGTACCTGCAGGATCAGCAAAATGTAATGTTTTAGCATCAATACTAAGACTGCACAAAAACATCAAAAGGCTTAATGTGATTTTATTCATAACTCATTTATCTTTATCATGTTTTTGCTTTTACAAACCATACATTACAACACTCATCATTTCACCTTTATGTTGCACTTTTTTCGTTTTACTTAGGTACCATTGCTCTAATTATATTTACAGATCTAGCGCTTGATTGATTTAGCTGCTGATAGGCCTAGTTTTTTAGTCTTCGCCTCATACATTGCTGTGTCAGCGGATTCTAAAAGTTGCTTTTTGGTCGTGCCATGATCGCCGTAAATAGCAACCCCCATACTTCCTGTGACTTCAACTTTGATCGCAACGCCATCGTCTGATTCGACAAAATAGTCATCGCAAACCACACTTAGCTGGCTTTTTGCTGCGGCCAAACACTCATCAATAGTTTGTACATTTGGCAATAACGTAACAAATTCATCACCGCCATAGCGGGCGATAAAATCAGATGAACGACTGAAAATTTCCAACCGTCCCCCCAAAAGCGTTAATAAGGTATCTCCAGCTCGATGACCGTAGGTGTCGTTCAAATATTTAAAGTTGTTTAAATCTAAAAATATGATGCCAAATTTTTCGTCATATCGTTCTGCTTTACTTATCAATTCAGCAAACTTCGACTCTAAAGCCTCCCGATTATAAAGCCGTGTCAAAACATCTCTCGATGCCGACTCTTCTAGTGCTTTAATTAACTTAAACCGTTCCTTTGAAAATCGAATAACCCTTTGTAATAACGATGCCGTCATTTCAGGCTTAGGGATATAATCCTGAGCCCCAAGTTGCACCAACTGATTACCCATTTTAGGATCATCTATCCCGGTGAGAACAACGATTGGTACATTGTGTGCGAGCTTCTTGACCTTAATCATAGTATCCAACCCCTTGCTGTCGGGGACATTTAGATCAATGATAACTAGTTCAGGCATTAAGTTTTTAAGGCCACTTGTTAACGACTCCAATGTTTTAAATACACCAATCGAATGTTTATCAAGTACGTCACTTTGAATCGCTTTCGTGATCAAATAGGCGTCCTCTGTATCGTCTTCGAGGAGATAAATGAGTAATCCACTTTTATCTACATTCATGTGTTAATTGCCCTATTATATATTGCCCAAAATCCTACTACTGACTTTAGAAAAGCCGCTATTTCATTTATTGTGTCTAGTTTTTTTATATAAGAACTTGCCCCGATTTTATAGCTTTCTTCAATGTCTTTTACGTTTTTAGAAGTGGTATAGATCAAAACTGGTAACGTTACGAGACCTAAGCTTTGCCTAATAATCCGAAGTGTTTCAAGACCACCAATGCCTTAGCATATTTAGATCAAGTAAAACAATCGAATTCTCACAATCTTTATTTACCGCTAAATAATCACAAATTTCTTTACCGTCTCTATATGTACTTAAATTGATCGGCAGGGCGACTTTTTTCACGGCTTGCTTAAAAAAATATATATCGTCTTGATCATCATCTACCAATAATAAATTAATCATTTTTTAATGCCTTGGTAATGAAATAGTTATAGTCGTCCCTACGCCAACTTCACTGTCACAAGCGACAGTCCCTTTATGAACTGACACTATCTGAGTCACAATTGCTAAACCTATTCCACTGCCTTCATATTCATCTCTAACGTGCAGCCTCCTAAATGGTTCGAATACGTTGGCAATTTCAGAGTCTTGGATCCCAATGCCATTATCCTGAATTATAATATCGACGTTCTGCGCCCTATATTTACAACGAATAGAAACACATGGTGTTGTTTCTGCATTGCAAAACTTCAAACTGTTACTGATTATATTTTGCATCATTTGCAAAATTAACCCTTCATCGCCCACAATGTCACCCACCGATTTATCCCAATTTACATCGGCTTTCCTATCGGCAATAGACAACTCCAAAATATCGCAGACCTCTTCCAATAACCTTGGTAAAGATATGTTCTTTTTATCTAGTGAATTGGAAGTGATCCGACTCAATTTAAGTAAATCGTGGATCATTGCTCCCATACGCTGTGCGGCTAACTTCATTCGCGATAATTCGAATATCGACGCTTCGTCATTCTCGATCAATGGTGTTAAACGCTCAGACAAGGAGTCACTAAATGCGGTTATCTTACGCAATGGCTCCTGTAAATCATGGGATGCGACAAACGCAAAACGTTCTAAATATTCATTTGATTCTTTTAATTTATCCACTAATTGATTCTTTTCGGTAACATCAACAAACGTCCCCAATACTTGACTTGGCGTTCCGTCTGGATGACGAGTTAAAACTGAATCAACCGAATAGCACCAAACCCAATCACCGTTTTTATGTTTGAAACGATACTCCAACGGATGAAGTTCACCCTCTTTGCAGTTAGCCATTTTGTCCAAATGCGTTGTAATGAGCTCTTGTTCGTCTGGGTGGAACAACGCTAACAGGTTGTCGCACTTGTCTAAATCATCAATTGTGTACCCTAATATAGTTTGGTATGCCTCATTGATAAGAGTATTTTTATAAGTCGTTAAATCAAAAATATACATACCGCACACAGAATTATTAACCAAACTTTCCAAAAATTCCGTATTTTTTCCAATTTTTCTTCGACGATTTTAAGTTCTGTAATGTCAGTCGCAGTACCAACTAACATAGAAACGTCGCCTTGAGAATCAGCAATTGGGTACAACGTCGTTTGAAACCAAAATGTTCTAATGGTCTCTACTTTCTCAATATATTCGATGGTCTTTTTAGAATTAATACAACTTCGGTATCGAGCGGAGACGTGATCAACAAATGCCTGTGGTAACAAACTGCCAGCGAGTTGTTTAAACGGTTTACCAATGATGACATCCTTGGAAACATTTACTATTTTTAACGCTGTGTCATTTAAGATGGTATAACACAACTCATCATCTTCCATTTTATTAACAACAAAAATTGCGTTGCTAGAGCCTTCATATATGGCATTGAGAAGTTTGTTTTTTGGTAGTACTTCTCTTCTTTTTGTTTCTCTTCTTCAATATATCGTAGAGAGCCGGAAACCAGCGTTGGCACATCATTAATGTCTAGAATTGAATTACCATTTATCGCAAACCAACCATATTCCCCAGTTTCATTTTTACCCACATACTCCACATAAAAACGTTCGCCATGTTCTAAATGTTGATTAAGTGCATGACTAACAGCATCAACGTAATCTGGGTGTACATTAGACAACCAGCTGTCAAAACTCGGTTCGTCTCCCAACTTAGCGCCTATCATCGAGTAAAATTTAGGGGACCAAATCATCTTGTTGGCTTTGAGATCCCATTCCCATAGCCCCTCTTCGGTAGCCCGAACGGCCCTCTCAAATCTAGAATTACTGTCAATTAACATCTGTTTAATTTGCATGACTTCGCGCAGGTCTTTGATCGTAATAACAAAGGCCATTTTTTCTTGAAATTCTTTTTCGTTATCACAACCTCAACTGGAATTAGCTTATTTCCGTATTGAACACTGTCTAGAAACTTAATTTGATCGCCTATTTCGACGCCATCAAATAATTTTTCTTGATGGAACTCCCACTTAAATTCTGTCGAATTCCCTTGAAATAACGTCGATATATGAACTGAATTTAACTCTTCGTTGTCATTAAATTCTTTGTTATAAAACGAGTTTGAGAGAATGACTCGACCTTCGTCATCGACTAAAAGTAAGCTAATTGGAATCGAATCTAAAACAAACTGGGTTAGTTTCTGGCTTCTAAGTTGGCCTGATAAATATTCATTTTCTTTTTGACTGTCGGACCATTTATTTATGATCCCTTCGTATTGCTCTAAAGTTGGGATTTTAACGATTTGAGGCATTAACCTATATAAACTTATCGCGGTGACTAAAGAGATGATTGCCGTGAGAATTTTTGCGATGCCATGTAAGCCGTAAACCCCCTGCCAAATAGTCCAAACGCCCATTAAGTGGCTAATTCCGCACATTAAAATAAAGCCCGAAAATAAGACAAATACGGCGCGGTGTTCAATGTCAGGTCGATTGCGAATAAATGCAATTAGAGCAATTGGTATCGAAAAATAGGCGGCGGCAATAACAAGATCTGATATGACGTGCGCCCATAAAATATGCGGCTGCCAAAAATAGCAATGACCATGCGGCATATAGTCTGCACGGAAATAGGAGTCTAAGAGGTCACCCATAAAATAAAAACTATCCTAATTATAAACATTCAAAATTAAGCATAGCCGTTTTTCTATTTTTTGGTAAAAATATTAACCGTGGACATTAAGAATTAATCAATAAAATCATTTATATAAATAGCTCATTCTTTAAGCAGAAAAATTGATTCTCGCTATTCTTTATCAAAGCTATCAACAATTATTGCCCCCATTGAGGCGGGCATTGTGATGACAACAATCCGTTTAAACGCTAAAACGGGACTGTCAACAATTGGCAACTTATCAATACACATCAAAACAAGTGCAACAACAAACGCTGAAATGACATAAGCAATTAGTATTCGAAATACAAAGGTAGAGACTCGGTGGCTAATATCTTGTTGAAAGACGCTTTGATAGGCAAATAGCCCTAAAAACATCATCGAAAGGCAAAACAGAAAAAACAAATTTACCTAGGGCAAGGTTTCCCCTAATCGCTAAGGCTTCTTCAGAAAATGAAATAGGAACGGCTAATGCAAAGGCTCCAACGAACACCTGACTGGCGTCTTCTAAATTGAAATTTTTAATCACGCTTATTATTCCTCATTTAGCCTATACTCATTCGATGTTGTCTGGTAGTTGGTTGATTTCAACATAACTTATTTTTTATTTTGGTTAAATGCATTTGCTCCAATAACTTAATACGGGTCACTTCATCTGCAATAGAAAATGACTCCTCACCTTATCGTTCTATTTAATAGAATGATAGGCTCGATTTATACTAATATCATTCCACTATATAAGTGTTAGTCTGAACACATTACTGATTGAGAGGAACAATTCATGAACATTATTAAAAAACTGCAAAGTCGCCCTACTCAAGATGGCGATGGAGTAAAAATCTCAAGAATAGCGGACTTTTCAGGCATTCACTTAGATCCGTATTTAATGATAGACGAGCTTCGTTCCGACGATGCTAAGGATTTCATTGGGGGTTTTCCTCCACATCCGCATCGTGGGATTGAAACTTTCACGTATATGATTAAAGGTGCATTTGAACATCAAGACCAGATGGGCAATAAAAACATATTCGCGCCGGTGACGTGCAATGGATGAGTACCGGTTCAGGAGTTATTCATTCTGAGATGCCGGCTGCCGATGAAGAGCATGGCATGCATGGGTTTCAAATTTGGCTAAACATGCCCGCTAAAGACAAAATGCGTCCAGCTATTTACCAGGACTCTGCTGAAGCTGGAAGCCCTGTCATAAACGATCAACAAGGAGTCACATTAAAAGCGTTGGCGGGAAGTTGGCAATTTGCAAATCAACACGTTGCTTCTCCTCTTGATGGTTTAGCTACCGGAGCCGCTGTTGCGGATATGACTTTTGACGCGAATAAAGAAGCAACACTTAACTTACAGCAATTTGAGCAAGTGCTTATCTATGTGCACACGGGAAGTTTAAGCACGCCACCGCTCGCTCGCGGTGAATTGGTTATTGTTGACTCACAATCAATTATCGAAATGACATCGAGTCAAGTAGGGGCTGGTATTTTAGTTTTAACAGGCAATAAAATTAAAGAATCAATTGTTCATATGGGCCCATTTGTGATGAATACACAAGCTGAGATTAATAAGGCTGTACAAGATTATCAAACGGGCAAATTTGGCCAATTGACAATTTAAACCTGATTAAGAACATCAAAGTAGCGATATCTTGTAGTGCTTAGGTTGGATAGCTCTAAATGCAACAAGAATAATGTAGTTGTAACGTGGTAAAAATAGGTAACAAATTATGGGTTTATTGGTAGATGGTATTTGGCGCGACGATTGGTACAAAACGGCTGATAATGGTGGTGCATTCAAACGTGAAGACGCTAAATTACGTAATTGGGTTACCGCTGATGGAAGTGCAGGTTCTACTGGTAAAGCAGGATTTAAAGCTGAGTCTGGGCGTTATCATCTCTATGTCTCACTCGCCTGCCCTTGGGCGCATCGGACATTAATTTTTAGGCAGTTAAAAAGCCTGCAATCGCATATTGACGTATCCGTTGTAAGCTCTGACATGATTGAACACGGCTGGACGTTTGACCCAAATACCGGCAGCAGTGGCGATAACTTATATCAATCTGAATATATGCACCAGATTTATACCAAAAATGACAGCGCCTATACAGGACGAGTAACGGTCCCTGTATTGTGGGATAAAAACACCCAACAAATTGTTAGTAACGAGTCTGCTGACATTATTCGAATGTTTAACTCAGCGTTTAATGATATCACGGGCAATACATTAGACTTTTACCCAGCTGAATTGCGCAAAGAAATAGACGCCATTAATGCGTTTGTTTATCCAAACATAAACAACGGCGTATATCGATGTGGTTTTGCAACGACGCAACAAGCATATAAAGAAGCTTATGATTCGTTATTTGTCGCACTTGATAAAATTGAAGAAATTCTCGCTAACAATAAATATTTAGTAGGTGACCTACAGACTGAAGCGGATTGGCGATTATTTACAACGCTTATTCGTTTTGACGCAGTATATTTTGGACACTTTAAATGTAACCAAAGACAAATAGACAGTTACCCAAATATTTCCAATTATGTAAGATCGTTATATCAAGTTGCTGGGGTCGCTGAAACCACTAATATGCAGCACATCAAACGCCACTATTACTTTAGTCATACGATGATCAACCCAACCCAAGTTATTCCGGAAGGGCCTAAACAAGACTTCCTAGCGCCCCACAATAGAGGGTAATCAATGATACGGATTACACTTGAGCAATGGCGAATGTTTAAGGCCGTTGTGGATTTTGGCGGTTTTAATCAGGCCGCCCAAAATATTCATAAAAGCCAATCGAGCATTCACAGCTCGGTAAGTAAAATTGAACAATCCTTAGGGTTAAAATTATTTTACATTGAAGGTAAAAAACACATCTTACTGACTCTGGCGTCCTATTATTAAGGCGGGCTAACTATCTGTTGGAAGAAGCGGAAAAACTCGAATCAATTGGCCATATATTATCTGAAGGCATTGAGTCTCAACTAAAAATAGCAGTAGATGAAATGTTTCCCCAAGACCGTTTATGTGAAGCACTTGAGCTTACGTCGATGGCGTTTCCTTTTTACGGGTAGAAATTTTGGAGTCGGTATTAAGTGGTGCCAATGAATTGCTCGAAAAAGGTGCGGTCGATTTGGCAATTTCGTCAATAAACAATACGTCTGGCAGCAGCGAAGCAATTTGCCAAATAGAGTTTATTGCAGTCACTAGTCCTGAGCACCCCTTGCAACAAAACACACAACCGATTTCACATGAAGAACTTAAATTGCATCGACAAATTGTTATCCGCGATTCAGCGTTAACCCAAAGCAAAGATGCTGGTTGGTTAGGGGCGCATCAGCGTTGGACTGTAAGCCATATTCGAACTTCTCTTGATATGTTAAGTCGCGGATTGGGATTTGCTTGGCTGCCTGTTACGTCGATTCAAACGGCGCTGCAACAAAACACCATCACCCCATTAGCGCTTAAGCGGGGCTCTTCACGGTTAGTTAGTTTGCACTTGTTATATAAAGATGATGATATGTTGGGCCCTGCAACACAATTTTTTGTTGAAAAACTGCGAGAGCAATGTTCAAAAATTTAGTTTTGGATAAAGCATCTAACCTCGTTTTCGTTTAACATGTTTTTAACGAGTTAGAATGAAATTTGGTTTATGGATCTTAATAATAAAACGTGTGTGATCACCGGTGGCAGTTCAGGTATTGGTGAAGCCATTGTAATGCGATTTTTGGCCGGTGGTTTTACCGTGTTCAATTTGGACTTAACCCCTTCAAATCACGGTGAATTTATAAAGTGCGATGTGACTGATCATCAGCAGGTTGCCACCGCAATTGCAAATATTGGGGCAATACACAATATCGATGTGCTTGTGTCAAACGCTGGTGTGCATCATTCAGCCAATATTGAAGATACCACGGAAGCCGATTTTAACCGTGTACTTGAAATAAACGTCAAGGGCGCATTTTCAGCGGTTCAATCGGTACTGCCCTACATGAAGCAGCAAAATTCAGGTTCAATTATCTTAATGTCGTCTGACCAAGCGCTTGTTGCGAAACAAAATTCATTTATATATAACCTAACCAAAACCGCAATTGCGTCTATGGCAAAAACTACGGCTATTGATTACGCCAAATTTAATATTCGAGCTAATGCCGTTTGTCCCGGTACGATTGAAACCCCGCTTTATCACCGGGCGATTGATAATTATTGTGCAAAATCAGGCGCTGATAAAGCCCAAATTCATAAAGAAGAAGCCGCGCTACAACCCCTCGGGCGACTCGGTCAACCGAGTGAAGTGGCAGAACTCGTGTGGTTTTTAGCAAGTGACCAAGCCAGTTTTATCACTGGTAGTTTGCAAGTAATCGATGGCGGTTACACAGCACAATAATGAAGATAATCGATCCGCATATTCATCTATTTGACTTATCAAAAGGCGAATATGGTTGGTTAAAACCAGAAAACCAGCCAAATTGGCCGGATAAAAGCCGTATTTTTCGTTCATTTTCAGAAGAAGATCTAACGCTTGGTATGTCGAATACGCTGGCGGGTTTTGTCCATATAGAAGCAGGTTTTGATAATAACGCCCCATGGCGGGAAATAGAGTGGCTTGAACGTATTTGCCAAAAGCCATTCAAAAGCATTGCGGCGATAGATTTAACGCTGCCACCTGCATCCTTCAAGCACCAAGTTTCCAAGCTCAAGGTGTTAAATTCGGTTGTTGGGGTTAGACATATCTTAGATGATGATCTACCTGCTATTTTGAGTCATCAAAATACCGCAATCAACTTATTAACACTTGATAATCTCGGTTGGATATTTGAGTTACAATTTGATCTTAACAACACTGATTTTACTTTGTTGTGTGTCGACAAACTGACACCATTTAATAATATTAAATTTACATTAAACCACTGCGGTTTTATCAATTTAAGTCACTCAGAGATTAACAGTCAGTTCTATCAAAACTTAATATCAGTTAGCCAACTGCCTAATATAGCGGTGAAATGCTCAGGATGGGAAATGATAGATAGAGCATATGGTTTTGCTGATGTTCACTTTGCTGTGCTCAAATGCATCGACATATTTGGTCCTAAAAAAGTTATGTATGCGAGTAACTTTCCTCTGTGTACTTTTAGTTATGGCTACCAACAATATTGGCAAGAACTCAATAAACTTAATATTGTCCATGCACAGGCGCTCTTTCACGACAACGCCCATACATGGTATCAATTTTAGTTATACCGTTATTTAACGGTAATATTGGGTGAGCGTTTTACAACGTCATCATTTAATTCAATTCCAATTCCCGGTGTCTCTGATACTTCAAAGATACCATTTTTAGGTTGTGGGTCTTGAATACACAGTTCACGGTTCCAGTGTTTGGTTGCGTAAGTATGGTGTTCATGAATTAAAAAGTTAGGGATTGCTGTTTCTAAATGCAAGCTGGCGGCTGTTGCTACCGGACCACCGCAAACGTGAGCTTGAATTCGGATGTCATAAACATCGGCATAATCGCAGACTTTTTCGCTTCTGTAAAGCCTCCGCATAAACCAACATCAGGTTGTAAAACGTCAATACTTTGATCTTCAAAATAAGGTCGAACATCCCAACGATGATATAGACGTTCGCCACCGGCAATTGGCACATTTACGTTGTCGGCAACTTTTTTATGGACAGCAGAATTTAAGTAATTCACTGGTTCTTCGTACATCATGCAATCCACTTCTTTAACAATTTCACCCATCTGTATCGCAGATGCAGCCCCCGATTAAAGAATGCGATTCAAAAATAATGTCAACGTCTGGGCCGACTGCATTTCGAATAGCACGTAAGCGGTCACCAAATAATCTAAGCTGTGGGCGAGTGAATAAATTGGTTCGGTCAAATGACGAATCACCATTTTTATCATAAACGATTGGATCAACTTTAACCGCGTCGAAACCCTCTGCTACCGCTTTTAATGCCGCTTCAGCGTACTCAGCAGGTTCGATTAGTTTTTTAATGTCCTTATCCCAATCGAACTGCAACTGACTGGCATAAGTACGCAGCTTGGTATTTGTTTTGCCGCCTAATAATTGGTAAACAGGTACACCAAACGCCTTGCCTTTGATGTCCCACAATGCGGTGTCTATTGCGCTCATTGCCGCATACAGGACAGGCCCACCGCCTAATCCCCAAAAACTTTCCCTTAACATTCTTGACCACAACAGCTCTGTTTTAAACGGGTCGAAACCGATAAGAACGGCTTCAGTGATCTCTTTTATCATGGCTGCAGCCGCACTGTGGCCCCAATCATAGGCTAAGCCAGCTTCACCGACACCTGATATCCCTTCGTCGGTATGAACACGAACAAATATTGGATTCCAAGCGGTACGGTCTGGGCAATGGATGTCAAAGATCTCTACATGAGTTATTTTCATTATTAATTCTCTATTGGTCAAATTCTGGGTAAGTTCGTTTTACTTTTCGCATCATTGCGGGTAAGGCTTTTTCACCACCTGTTTGGCCAGAATGAACGATATTAGCCTAGGCCTTGATTCCGTCAATAATCGATTGTTCAACATAATTGATTGGTTGTTGCATAGACAAAGCTTGCACTTGGATATGACAGGCACGGACAAGGTCGTACATATGCATAAAAGCATCACCTATAGTTTTACCTAACGTTAACGCACCATGATTACGTAACAACATAAAATTTGCTGCACCTAAGTCGTCTTGGAGGCGTTTCTTTTCATCCTGATTTACCGCTAAACCTTCGTAATCGTGATAGCTCATTGACGCTAATGCAAACATCGAATATTGAGAAATAGGTAACAACCCGTCTTTCATGCTCGCAACAGCAATGGTTTCATTGGTATGTACATGGAGTACACATTGGTCCTCGTGGCGTGCTTCATGCACCGCACCGTGTATTGTATAACCGGCTGGATTAATTGAGAAAGGACAGTCTTGTTGGATCACATTGCCATCGATGTCAATTTTTACTAAATTGGATGCATTGATTTCGTCAAATGCTAGGCCAAACGCATTAATAAGCAAATGTTCAGTACCTAGGATCCTGGCGGAAATATGTGTGTGAATTAGGTCATCCCAACCATGTATTACATACAGCCGATAAGCCGCCGCAAGCTCAACACGAGTTTGCCATTCTTGTTCAGAGACCTGGCCTTTTAAACTAATTGGTGGTAATTCATACATAATAAACAACTCGTATTACTTTCTTTGACAGCACTTTACTAAAACAAATGACGAGGTGAAAGTGCCTGATTGAATAAGTTATGATTTCCGAGTGTTAATTTAATTTCCCCGCAAAAACAAAAAAGCCAGCTAAGGGATTAGCTGGCTTCTAATATGTTAAGTTTAACTTTTTAAGATCAGATTAAGCGGTATAGGGAAACTAAATTCATCTTCAGGATCTGTGCCGTCTATGATTTCTTTTTCATCCGTATAACCATCAGAATCAAAATCTGAACATGCATCGCCTAGCCCATCGAGATTAAAATCTTCCTGATTTGGGTTAAAGACGTCAGAACAATTATCGGTACTATTATCAACACCATCATTATCAAAATCAACGTCTTGACACATGTCACCAACGCCATTACCGTCAGAGTCCATTTGATCTTCGTTAGCGTAAGCAACGCAATTATCCATGTAATCAACTATTCCGTCCAAATCCATATCAGAATTCATGTCCGGTCCATGGTCAATATTAAACGAAAGTAAGATATCTGCTGTTGCTTCAGTATTAAACAAAATTTGCATTTCATTTTCAGTTCCTGACTCATAGTGACCCTGACGTAATACCGTTTTACCATCTGATTCAATAACATTTTCGACAAATAAGAACATGTCTGAGTTTCTCATCATTTGTAAATGGTCAGGAAGTTCAAGAACAAAAATATCAAAACCACCCATATTGGAAAATAGCACAAGGCCTTCACCTAATAATAGTTTCTCCATATCGCCGTGGTCGTTATATCCGTGTTTAAATATAGTGACCGTTAAATTATCCCCCATAATAGTGCCATCATCCGACCAAAACTCTGCAAACATGTCGCCTTCTAAATACAATTTAAAACCGTCATTTTCATCATCGAGCATTTTATTTGCAATAATGTCATCAATACTTGTTGCTATAACCGGAATGACCTCTTCGAACTCATTTTCCTGCCATTTCAAAACAATAGCGTTAGCACATTCCAGATCTAAACTGTCGATCATATCCATATTTTGGTCACACCAAAAACGGTAAGTTCCGTCTACATTTTCAACGTTAGCAATATAACCTATCGCGTCATCACTAAACGTTTCATTGGTAAAAGCGGCTTTATAATCATGATGTAAATAATGCGATATTTGCATGCCCGACAAATCGATTGCCTGTAAATCTATATTAAGTTGCGATCCATCAACGTTTAACATTGCGGTATGGCCTTCGGAGCCGTAGCCATCAAACGTTAGATTACCAAGAGCTTGCATAACGCCGCTGTCATTTATAATAAATTCTTGCATATAACTCTCAGTATGTTCTAACCAACTTTGCGCCGCCAAATTAAATCTATACATGGTTTCTGCACTTTGATCGACAGCATCAATAATGGTGCCATATTCAAAATCCTTGCCTTCGATATAATTAAAGCTATCAAACCAGCTCAAACCAGCCATAAATGCCGTTTCTTCATTAACACTCATATCTGGGCGTTCAATGCTCATTGTCGTGGTGACAACACAGCCTTTTTCAGTGTCTTGCACCACATCGCTGTGCATCATCGTATCCGATAACTCGTCGTATTGACCCATGTACATCCGGAACATCGGTGCCATTTCGTCTGATCCAGTGTCGTCCGTTCCGTCTTCGGCAGTATTCTCACTCATGCCGTCGTCTGTGCCCTCGGCATTGTTAGGTTCCATGTCGTCCTTCATTTCGTACCACATGTAGCTGCCATCCTCGGCCAGTACGCCGTACGCAATCATATGGCCGCCCATGTTTCCTTCTATGCCTTCCATGCCGTACATGTCATCGTCACGATCATCATTTATATTCGCATCAAATACGAAGAACTGATTGCCTTCCATTTCAATTTTGCCTAAACCGCCCATAGGATAAATCATGCCGCTCATGTCGCACGTCATGTCAGAACTGATATCGCTAAAGGATTCTTGTCCTTTACCGTGCCAAAGGCCACTGATGTCACTGACCGCAATATCACACGCATCGCCTAAGCCGTTATCGTCCGCGTCTTCCTGTCCATCGTTCATCACGGCAATACAGTTATCGTCATAGTCCATCACGCCGTCACCGTCTAAGTCGGTGAACTGCCTTCTGTCCCACACCATATCGTCGTAATCATCAGCGTCATCTTCGTTTAATACGCCGTCATTATCGATGTCGTCATCCATATAATCTGGAATGCCGTCTTCATCAAAGTCTGGCTCATCAACCATTTTGCCTATCCATGGATTATAAATATCCATGTCTTCGTCGTTCATCACGCCGTCGCCATCGATGTCACTGTCCATATAGTCTTCAATACCGTCACCATCTGTATCTGCTTCGCCGTTGATTTCACATGCATCGCCAACGCCATTTTCGTCCACATCCAGTTGGTCTTCGTTCTTCACGACTGGGCAATTATCTTCACCGTCTAACCAACCATCTTGGTCATAGTCTTTATTTTGATAATTGAAGTCACACAAATCGCCAATGCCATTACCATCTTGGTCATGTTGTTGCGGATTATAATGCTCTGGACAGTTGTCCATATCATCATCCCAGCCATCATAGTCTTTATCACTCACTGGCTTCATTGGTGCAAAGTGCATCAGCACATCGTCTTTCGCCACATCGTTAAACAACATGACTTGCTCAACACCCATACCGTCGACCACATAACCCATACGTAAGTAGGTATTTGTCATGTCATCCGTGCTTTCCAATGTGGACTCTTCAAATAGGAACATCATTTGTTCTGGCATATCAATGCCGTCTGGTAATACAAATGTATACACCGCAACATCGCCCATCATGGTCAATTCCAGTCCATTACTTACCGCTACAGGGCCCGCTTCTGCGTTCATTCCTGAATGGTATTTCACTTCGAGGTTACCACCGGCAAACGTTCCGTCGTCTGACCAAACTTCCACAAATTGATCGTCGCCAAGCCACACCTGAACCGGCATATCTGTCGTTTCATTGGCATTGTTTATCACATCATCAATGCTCATCGCTGCGACTGGAAGTTGAGCACCGTTGCTACTTTCTGCGTCCAATACCCAGTCCACGATAACCACATTTTCACAGTTCAACTCTGGGAACCAGTCGGATAAACCACCACCTGAATCACACCAGAAACGGTATTGTGCGTCGCCACTTTGATTTATCTCCGCGATAAAGCTCATGGCCCCATCACTGAACATCGGCATGCCATCACCTAGATGCCATTCGTAACTCCCTAGCACATAATCTTCAATGCGTTGGCCCGCGATATCCAGACCCATTAAGTCTACCGTAAACGTATCTAACCCATTGCTTAAGGTTGCGGTGTCGCCATTATCGCCATAACCCACCACCATTAAGGTATTAGTATTTTCTGTAATGCCTAAGTCCGTAATGACAAACTCAACTTCTGGGTCCATTTCTTCAACCCAATCCGCTGTTTCAAAATCATAAACATAGGAGATTTCATCCACTGTGTCACTCGCATCCATTATTCGGCCATAGTCAAACCACATATGGTCGCCGTAATCTTCGCCTTCAAACCAGCTCAAACCAGCCATAAATGCTGTTTCTTCATTAACACTCATATCTGGGCGTTCAATGCTCATTGTCGTGGTGACAACACAGCCTTTTTCAGTGTCTTCCACCACATCACTGTGCATCATCGTATCCGATAACTCGTCGTATTGACCCATGTACATCCGGAACATCGGTGCCATTTGCTCTGATCCAGTGTCGTCCGTTCCGTCTTCGGCAGTATTCTCACTCATGCCGTCGTCTGTGCCCTCGGCATTGTTAGGTTCCATGTCGTCCTTCATTTCGTACCACATGTAGCTGCCATCCTCGGCCAGTACGCCGTACGCAATCATATGGCTGCCCATGTTTCCTTCTATGCCTTCCATGCCGTACATGTCATCGTCACGATCATCATTTACATTCGCATCGAAAACGAAGAACTGATTGCCTTCCATTTCAATTTTGCCTAAGCCGCCCATAGGATAAATCATGCCGCTCATGTCGCACGTCATGTCAGAGCTGATATCGCTAAAAGATTCTTGTCCTTTACCATGCCACAGGCCACTGATGTCACTCACCGCAATATCACACGCATCGCCTAAGCCGTTATCGTCCGCGTCTTCCTGTCCGTCGTTCATCACGGCAATACAGTTATCGTCGTAGTCCATCACGCCGTCACCGTCTAAGTCGGTGAACTGCCTTCTGTCCCACACCATATCGTCGTAATCATCAGCGTCGTCTTCGTTTAATACGCCGTCATTATCGATGTCATCATCCATATAATCTGGAATGCCGTCTTCATCAAAATCTGGCTCATCAACCATTTTGCCTATCCATGGATTATAAATATCCATGTCTTCGTCGTTCATCACGCCGTCGCCATCGATGTCACTGTCCATATAGTCTTCAATACCGTCACCGTCTGTATCTGCTTCGCCGTTGATTTCACATGCATCGCCAACGCCATTTTCGTCCACATCCAGTTGGTCTTCGTTCTTCACGACTGGGCAATTATCTTCACCGTCTAACCAACCATCTTGGTCATAGTCTTTATTTTGATAATTGAAGTCACACAAATCGCCAATACCATTACCATCTTGGTCATGTTGTTGCGGATTATAATGCTCTGGACAGTTGTCCATATCATCATCCCAGCCATCATAGTCTTTATCACTCACTGGCTTCATTGGTGCAAAGTGCATCAGCACATCGTCTTTCGCCACATCGTTAAACAACATGACTTGCTCAACACCCATACCGTCAACCACATAACCCATACGTAAGTAGGTATTTGTCATGTCATCCGTGCTTTCCAATGTGGACTCTTCAAATAGGAACATCATTTGTTCTGGCATATCAATGCCGTCTGGTAATACAAATGTATACACCGCAACATCGCCCATCATGGTCAATTCCAGTCCATTACTTACCGCTACAGGGCCCGCTTCTGCGTTCATTCCTGAATGGTATTTCACTTCGAGGTTACCACCGGCAAACGTTCCGTCGTCTGACCAAACTTCCACAAATTGATTATCGCCAAGCCACACCTGAACCGGCATATCTGTCGTTTCATTGGCATTGTTTATCACATCATCAATGCTCATCGCTGCGACTGGAAGTTGAGCACCGTTGCTACTTTCTGCGTCCAATACCCAGTCCACGATAATCACATTTTCACAGTTCAACTCTGGGAACCAGTCGGATAAACCACCGCCTGAATCACACCAGAAACGGTATTGTGCGTCGCCACTTTGATTTATCTCCGCGATAAAGCTCATGGCCCCATCACTGAACATCGGCATGCCATCACCTAGATGCCATTCGTAACTCCCTAGCACATAATCTTCAATGCGTTGGCCCGCGATATCCAGACCTATTAAGTCTACCGTAAACGTATCTAACCCATTGCTTAAGGTTGCGGTGTCGCCATTATCGCCATAACCCACCACCATTAAGGTATTAGTATTTTCTGTAATGCCTAAGTCCGTAATGACAAACTCAACTTCAGGGTCCATTTCTTCAACCCAATCCGCTGTTTCAAAATCATAAACATAGGAGATTTCATCCACTGTGTCACTCGCATCCATTATTCGGCCATAGTCAAACCACATATGGTCGCCGTAATCTTCGCCTTCAAACCAGCTCAAACCAGCCATAAATGCCGTTTCTTCATTAACACTCATATCTGGGCGTTCAATGCTCATTGTCGTGGTGACAACACAGCCTTTTTCAGTGTCTTCCACCACATCACTGTGCATCATCGTATCCGATAACTCGTCGTATTGACCCATGTACATCCGGAACATCGGTGCCATTTGCTCTGATCCAGTGTCGTCCGTTCCGTCTTCGGCAATATTCTCACTCATGCCGTCGTCTGTGCCCTCGGCATTGTTAGGTTTCATGTCGTCCTTCATTTCGTACCACATGTAGCTGCCATCCTCGGCCAGTACGCCGTACGCAATCATATGGCCGCCCATGTTTCCTTCTATGCCTTCCATGCCTTCCATGCCGTACATGTCATCGTCACGATCATCATTTACATTCGCATCGAAAACGAAGAACTGATTGCCTTCCATTTCAATTTTGCCTAAGCCGCCCATAGGATAAATCATGCCGCTCATGTCGCACGTCATGTCAGAGCTGATATCGCTAAAAGATTCTTGTCCTTTACCATGCCAAAGGCCACTGATGTCACTCACCGCAATATCACACGCATCGCCTAAGCCGTTATCGTCCGCGTCTTCCTGTCCATCGTTCATCACGGCAATACAGTTATCGTCGTAGTCCATCACGCCGTCACCGTCTAAGTCGG
>NZ_JAQOMS010000001.1:0-1859 GCF_028401425.1 Psychrosphaera algicola | reverse complement strand
TATCTAACGTAATGTTGCCCGTACCTGCAGTTATGCTCACGGCACCACCGAGGTTATTTGCATCGTCGTCCAACATCACCGAGCCATTTGACGTGCTCGTATCTATTGTCGTTGTGCCCGTGACCGCCAACGTTGCACTGTCATTTACACTTGTTGCATTGGTGACATTAAAGCTGCCCATCGTGCCCGCAACCGTTAACGCCCCTGCATTTTCAACCGTTACTGCGCCACTTGATGTGCTGGTTAACGCCAAGTCGTTTGTCGCATTGTCTAACGTGATAGCACCTGAGCCACTGCTCACCGTCACCGCACCCGCAAGGTTATTTGTATCTTCATCCAATATCACCGAGCCATTGCTCACTGTCGTGATATCTGTCGTACCCGTTACCGCCAACATCGCACTGTCTGCAACACTGTCCGCTTCTGTCACCATCAAGCTGCCTAAGCTACCTGATAACGTCAAGGCCCCTGCATCTTCTATCGTTAACGCACCCGTTGTGCTCGCAACCACATCCAGGGCCGTTGTATTATTGTCTAACGTCACCGCCCCTGAGCCACTGCTCACCGTCACCGTGCCGCCTAACGCATTCGTATCTTCATCCAATATCACCGAGCCATTAGCGCCGCTCGTATCTATCGTACTCGCCCCTGTTATTGCTAACGCACCGCTGTCCGTAACACTGTCCGCTTCTGTCACAACAAAGCTGCCCATTGACCCTTCAACCGCCAATGCCGCCGCATCTTCTATCGTCACCATGCCACTTGATGTGCTCACCAAGCTCAGTGCCGTTGTGCCATTATCCAGCGTAATATCGCCCGCGCCACTTGATACCGTCACCACACCCGTTAAGGCATTTGTATCGCCATCAAGCACCACACTGCCATCGCCTGTGGTGGTTAATCCTGTCGTACCCGCCACCATTAATGTGCCGCTATCAGTGATACCCGTTGAGCTGCTCACCAATAAGTTATTGCCTACCGACCCTTGCAGGTCAACCATGCCCGCATCTTCTATCGTCACATCATTACCGCTCGTGACCACTAAGGCTAAATCCGTCGCATCATTATCCAGCGTGATGTCACCTGTGCCCGCCGCTATCGTAACTGTGCCACTTAGCGCGTTGCTGTCATCATCTAATATTACTGAGCCGTTAGCACCTGACGTATCTATCGATGTTGCACCTGTAACCATCACCGTTGCCGTATCGTTTACACTATCGGCATCCGTCACCATAAAGCTGCCCATTGAGCCCGCTACCGTTAAGGCACCTGCATCTTCAATCGTGACCGCACCACTTGATGTTGTGACAACATCAAGGGCGTTAGTATTATTATCAAGCGTAATTGCCCCCGTACCTGATGATACGGTAACCGTGCCACCTAAGTTATTGGCATCGTCGTCTAGGTTCACGGCTCCGTCAGTCGTGGTAATGTTTGTCGCGCCAACAATCGTTACCGTGGCACTGTCATTGACGCTGGTCGCGTTGCTTACTGTAAAGCTACCCATTGAACCTGCAACCGATACACCACCGGCGTTTTCAACTGTCACTGAACCTGTGTTTGTTACCGCTAAACCTAAGTCAGTGGTCGCATTATCTACGGTGATATCACCCGAGCCCGACGTCACAGTTACGAGTCCAACAAGATTGTTGGTATCTTGGTCTAACACCACCGCACCATTTGACGTGCTGGTATCGATTGTTGATGTCCCAGCAATATCTAACATGCCACTATCGGCAACACTGGTGGCATTGGTCACAACTAAGCTGCCCATGATGCCTTCAACCATTAATGCACCCGCATTTTCAATCGTAACACTGCCTGATGTGGTAGTGACTAAGCCTAATGCGTTGGTATTG